>NZ_CP182814.1:0-5603341 GCF_048319815.1 Bacteroides difficilis | reverse complement strand
AGTAACTTTTAATACATTTATTAATTAAGCAAAACTTCTACGTTTGCAAAATTGGGAATCTTATTCGGAAAAAACAAATCTATTTTTTCTTGTTTTTTTCAAGTGAATAATAACATGTTTACTTTCAGTGACTTATGTGTTTATGTCTTTGTACTATCACTAATCCCGCTTTTGCTATTTTATAAGTATCTGTTATATAGAATATTATATATAAAAACTCTGTTTTTCTTCTCTCATTCTCATGTTTGTATAGGAATCTTATTTCGGTTTATAGATAGACATTTGAGATGCAATAAACTTGCTTTTTATAGCAATTCGTTATTTAGATAAAATCTATATAACGGAATTTTATTACTTGTCTTTCTTACCGAATAAAGAGAAGTGAACGTAGCGCTTCGGGTGCTCTTTCAAGTCTTTCAATAAGCCTGCTGCATTTTCAGTAGTAGCATTTAGATTATTGTATAAAGTCGGGTCGTTGAAGAGTAATCCGAGTGTGTTATCTTTGCTATTCAATTTTTCTGTAAGCATCTTTACATTGGATAATGTTTCGTCTATTTTCTTGAAAGTAGCTGCATAGTCAACTTCTTTAAGATTACCGCTGATGGTTACGAAGTTGTCTCCAATTGTATTCAGTTTGCTGGTAAGCTGTGGTATATCATTGCTCATGAGACCTTTAACCTGAGAACTGACTACGGCCAAGTTGGCAGTGGTCTTTTCTATTGAATGTAGGGTGGCAGGAATACTCTTGTCACCTAAGATTGTATTCAGAGAAATAAGGATAGAATCCAGTTTAGGTAACATTTCCTGTACTTGTGGCATTAACTTTGCCACACTTTCCATCATTCCATTATTCAGTGTACCGGGAATAGTATCTCCTACGGCATATTTTTCGCGGGGATTGTTTGCCAAAAGAATATTCATGCGTACTCCTCCCATCAGTTCGGATACCAGTTCGGCACTACTTCCTTTAGGAATTCGTAGTTCGGTGTCCAGTTCTACTTCTACAACCACATTTCCGGGATTGGTATAATCATAAAATATATCGCGTACAATACCTACACGAACACCGTCTGCGAATACCGGGCTCGACTTAGTCAGTCCGTTAACATTCTGAAATTTAGCATAGAAATAGCTGGAAGGTTGAAACATATGTATTCCTTTCAGCCAGTTAATCCCATAAACAAGTACACACAGTGCAATGATACCTGCGATACCTATTCTGACTTCTTTTGTAATATACTTCATTTTATCTTTTATTTATTTCTTCTTTTCTTAAACTCGGCAATTGCTTCATTGACATTCATTTTTTCACCGTTTCGGAAAGCGATGATAAAAGCATCTTTGAACTGGGCTGTAATAGTACGTTTGGTACGTAGTACCCTATTATAATCACCGGAGGCACCATATGTGTATTTATATATACCTTTTTCTTTATAATAATCTACACCTTTCAATCCTTTCAGTCTCTTGTCATTTTTAGCAAGAGGTTTGGAAGAGGTAAGTATTTGTATCTTAAACGTAATTTCATTGTCATTAGTTGCACTTTCCGCAACCTTTTGAACGGTTACGGGTCTATCGTTTTCTTTCTCTATCTCTTGTTCTTTTTGTTCGGTCGGTATTACAGTCTTGCTGACTCCGGTTAGCCGTATTTCGTGCTCTCTTTTATAATTGAGAAAAGCATGATAAATACCTTTAGCCATGGTTGTAGCTCCCGCTTCGGAGTTCAGATAACGTTCCTCCTCAGGGGTGGAGATGAATCCTAATTCTATCAGAATACTTGGCATGGCACTTGCTTTTAAGACGAGGAAGCCGGCTTGATGTACTCCACGGTCTAAACGTTTGCAAGTATGACGAAATTGTTTTTGCATCAAAGACGCCAGGTGCACACTTTGTTCCATGTATTTATCCTGCATGAATTCAAATATGATATAAGACTCAGCTGAATTAGGATTGAATCCTGCATACCGAGTCTGATAGTCGCTTTCGTAGAGAATTACTGAATTTTCCCGTTTAGCTACTTCTAGATTGGCGTCCGATTTAGCCAAACCGAGTGTCCAGGTAGATGCTCCTTTTGCAGTACGGTTGTTTGCCAATGCATTAGTATGAATAGAAATAAAAAGATCTGCTTTCGCATTGTTTGCTATTTCCGCCCTTCGACCTAGAGGGATAAAAACATCTTTGCTACGGGTATAGATCACTTTAACGTCATCACAATTGTTTTTTATCAGATTTCCTACTTTTAAGGCAACGTTCAGATTGATATTCTTTTCTTTTGAGATTTTTCCAATAGCACCGGGGTCGTGTCCGCCATGTCCGGCATCAATGACCACGACAAAATCCTTCCCCCATAAATGGCTGGTGCATGAGGGTAAGAAAAGAAGCCAGAGGCAAATGCATATATGTAATATGTAGGATCTATTCAGTTTCATATTTATAATACGGTGCAAATGTAGTAGAAATTTATAGAAAACTTATTATTTGCCATTAAGTTTTGTGTTTTTTTCGGTTTAATGATAGCTTTTTTCCTGAAATCTCCGTTACTTTGCGCTCCGAAGTTAAAATGTACGACGATGCTTAAGTTTTTGAAGAATTGGACATTGCCTATTGCCATGTTGGTGGGTGCTGTGGGTTATCCGTTATTTATCTGCCTCTCTTTTCTGACTCCGTATCTTATCTTTACGATGTTGCTGTTGACATTCTGTAAGGTATCTCCGCGCGATTTAAAGCTTAGACCGCTTCATGTATGGTTATTACTGATTCAGATTATCGGGGCGTTGGCTGCTTATTTGCTGTTGTTTCAGTTTGATAAGATTGTGGCGGAAGGGGTGATGGTTTGCATTATTTGTCCGACAGCCACTGCTGCTGCCGTGATAACTTCGAAACTGGGTGGGAGTGCGGCAAGTCTGACTACTTATACGCTACTTGCTAATATTGGAGCTGCCATTGCGGTGCCTATTCTTTTTCCATTAGTGGAGGTTCATCCTGATGTTAGTTTTTTGGAAGCGTTCTTCGTTATTTTAAGCAAAGTGTTTCCTCTACTGATTTGTCCGTTTCTGGCTGCATGGTTATTGAGCAAATTTTTGCCGAAAATACATCGGAAATTATTGAGTTATCATGAACTTGCTTTCTACTTGTGGGCAGTTTCGCTAGCTATCGTGACGGCACAGACGCTGTATTCGTTATTGAATGACCCTGCGGATGGATTTACTGAATTTATGATTGCTGTTGGAGCATTGGCAGCTTGTTGTTTACAGTTCTTTTTGGGAAAGACTATCGGCTCTATTTATAACGACCGCATCAGTGGCGGACAGGCATTAGGACAGAAAAATACGATTCTAGCTATCTGGATGGCCCATACTTATCTGAATCCATTGTCTGCTGTTGCACCTGGATCGTATGTTTTGTGGCAGAATATTATCAATAGCTATCAGCTGTGGAAAAAGAGAAAAAATGAGATAAAATATTGAATATAATATATTGATATATAGCGTTTTATGTTTATTAGGTGTAATTTCCTTTATTTTCCTTGTTTTCTTGTTTAGTCTAATAAATGCCTTTATTTTGTTACTATTTTGTTACCCGTATTCATTGGAGTAACAAAACAAATCGCTATATTTGTATCGGTAACAAAATAAGAACATAATTATGGCGAAGAAGAAACAAGAAGTTAAATTGAAAGAACCTGTAAGGATTAGATTCAAGCAGCTTGCCAATGGCAACCAGTCTATTTATTTGGACTACTATACAGGTGATGTTATTAGAAAAGAAAATTATGTTGGCGGTAAACGGCAATATGAATTTTTGAAGTTGTACCTTATACCCGAAAAGACGAGGGAGGATAAGGTGAAGAACGAAGCTACATTGGCTCTTGCAAAAGCGATTCAGAGTAAGAGGATAGTAGAGCTACAAAATGATGCACACGGCTTTCTGAACACCAACAAATCAAAAGCGAATGTGATTGATTATTTAATGGGTATAAGAATCCAATCCAAAGAGCGTGGCAGTTTGAACTATGAAAAGACTGTCGGTAATACTATCCGTGAGCTAAAGTTGTTTAGAGGGGATTATATCGCTTTTCGTGATATAGATAAGGATTTCTTAAATAGCTTTGTAGATTTCTTGAAGCAAGCGAAGAAAGCAAGCAAGTTTGGCTTGTTAAAAACTGGGGGAGTGTTAAGCAATAATTCGGTTATAGCCTATTATGGAGTGTTGCGTACTGCTATAAACAGAGCCTATAAAGAGGGAATTATTACGGTGAATCCTACAAAAGAGTTTGATTTTGCCAGTAAGGTAAAAGCGGAAGTTAGCCGTAGGGAGTATTTGACAATAGACGAGTTGAAACTACTTATCGGAACAGAGTGCAAGTATGAGATAATGAAACAAGCCTTTCTTTTCAGTTGTTTGTGTGGGCTGCGTGTTAGCGATATAAGAAAATTGAAGTGGAACGATTTGCAGAAAAGCGGTGAGAGAATAAGAATTGAAATCAAGATGCAGAAAACCAAAGAACCGCTTTATCTGCCTATATCCGATGAAGCGTTAAAGTGGCTGCCGCAACACAATGGAGCAAAAGGCGATGATTTGATTTTTCCTTTGACGCATGAGGGGACTATAAATAAAATACTTCAAAAATGGGCGAAAGATGCAGGGGTTATTAAGCATATCTCGTTTCATGTTGCCCGCCATACCCATGCTACTATGATGCTTACATTGGGGGCTGATTTGTACACGGTTAGCAAACTGTTAGGGCATAAAAATATTGCCACGACTCAAATTTATGCGAAGATTGTTGATAAGAAAAAAGAAGAAGCTGTAAGTTTGATACCGAATTTGACGGACTGATTTAAAAAGAAAGTACGGGAACTGCGACATAACCGTACTTTCTTCCTTTTTTTTGCCTTTGTTTAGTCGGAAAAAATATATCTTTGTTTCTACTAACTGAAACATAGAATATTATGATAGAAGAAGAACTGAAAATAAAATTCGACCATATACAAGGTATATTCAATCGTTGTATCAATCATGCCAGTCAAGTTTTGACAGACAGCATTGCCGCTAAATCTGTATATCTTAATGAAGAACAGGCTGATAAACTGGAACAGCAAGAATATATTCGTACTGTTGATGAGTTAGTTCAGCTATATATTCGCTATTCTATATTGAATGATATTCAAAGTTTTTATTCGGTATCTGACTTCTTTTGGGAAAGTGGTTTTTATGAATCTTTGAAATCCGATGAGAAAAGAAAATACATGTCGTTTAATCCTCTTTCATTTGATTATTCCCGATATGAACAAGATAATACGGTTTATGATGAAGAACTGCCTTATTTCTCCGTAGTAGTCAAAGTTGTTGTGTTAGAAAGATATTCGGCATACTTGCGAAAAAAGAAAGAAAATAAGGTGCAAGCAGAAATGCAACCACAACAGGAACGGGAAGAAGAACCGCAACCAAATCAAAATAAATACCAAGAGCCTAAAATTATACCCCATATTGCTAAAACTGAAAATCCTTTTAAGTCTGTTTTAAACGATAGGCAAATAGAGTTATTGGTAGAGTGTATCAATGAAGTAGAGATTTTCAATGTCCCTATGACTTTTGAAGATTTGAAAGCGATACTTTCCTGTAAGCCTAAAGTTATATTCAGGTCTAATAACAACAGGCTGGTCGCTTTTCTTTTTTCGGAGTTAAGCAATCGTGGTTTGATAACATCTAATTGGCAATCTGTTATAGCAAAGAATAAGTTGTTTGTTACGAAGAATATAAAGAAAGATAAATATCTGAATCAAGGTGATTTAGCCACAGCTGCCAATTATGTAAAAGGGGTGGAACATGAAAAAGATTATGTAACCATCAGCAACTATATCAAACAACTGAAAAAACTTTAAGAATAGGTTAAGACCTCAAACATAGCTTAATCCGCTATCAAGCTATTCCTCAATACTTTTGCCCCCGTAATCGATTACAAGAAACCGGAGGGCATGCACTCCATATTGTCTAACGCAAATACTTTTGTTATATGGAAACAAGTATTGAGAAGCGAGTTGCAGAACTCGAAAATTTAGTGTTCCTTTCAAAGAACGTGCTTAGCTTCGATGAAGCGAGCAAGTTTTTGAACCTTTCTAAAAGTTACCTGTACAAGCTGACTTCGGGTAACTTGATACCTCATTACAAGCCGCAGGGCAAAATGCTTTATTTTGAGAAAGCGGAGTTGGAAGCATGGTTACGTCAGAACCCGGTCAAGACGCAGGCGCAGATAGAGCAGGAAGCGCAGAAGTATATCCTTAACCGTCCTCTAAAGAAATAACGGCTATGGAAAATAGAAAAGCGACAGAAGCCGGGCAGGACGTCACCATGCAGAAAGAGGATTTCGCAGCCCTTTGGAAAACCATTCATCTAAAGGTAACGGACACTTACGAAGTACCGCCCGAAATACTCTGGGTGAACGGCTCTACCATTGGCACGCTGGGTAATTTCAGCGCATCCACGGGTAAAGCCAAGAGCAAAAAGACATTCAACATTTCCGCTATCGTTGCGGCAGCGTTGAAGAATGACGAGGTACTGAAGTATTCGGCATACCTGCCACCGAACAAACGGAAAATCCTCTATGTAGATACCGAGCAGAGCAAATACCATTGCCATAAGGTCATGGAGCGTATTTTGCGCCTTGCCGGATTGCCTACCGACAAGGACAGGGACGATTTTGTTTTCATCGTGCTAAGGGAGCAGACCCCCGACAAGCGGAAACAGATTATCGGCTATATGCTTGAAAATATGCCCGATGTGGGGTTACTCATCATTGACGGAATCCGTGACTTGATGTATGACATCAACAGCCCCAGCGAATCAACCGACCTAATCAACCTCTTGATGCGCTGGTCAAGCGGATATAACCTGCATATCCACACTGTTCTACATTTGAACAAGGGGGATGACAATACAAGAGGACATATCGGTACGGAACTGAACAACAAGGCTGAAACCGTCCTGCAAATCACGAAAAGCCAGCAGGACGGCAACATAAGCGAGGTAAAGGCGATGCACATACGTGACCGGGAGTTTGACCCGTTCGCATTCCGTATCAATGACAACGCTTTGCCCGAAATCGTGGACGGTTATGTATTCCAACAACCTAAGCAGGATAGGAACTTCCCGCTTACGGAACTGACCGAACAGCAACACCGGGAAGCGTTGGAGAACGGTTTCGGCAAGCAGGTGGTACAAGGCTATTCCAATGTCATAGCGGCATTGAAACAGGGTTATGCGAGTATCGGTTACGAGCGTGGACGCAATGTCCTTGTGTCACTTAACAAGTTCCTTGTGAACAAGCGTATGATTGTGAAAGAGGGCAAGGGCTACCGCTATAATCCTGATTTCCATTATTAAAAGTCAGTTTGGTTTAGTCCGGGTGTATATATAAGCGGAACGGACTTACTATTTCCCTGTATTGGCAACAAGCAGGTTTAGTATGGTACGGGTGTATATATAGCGGACTAAACAGGACTGGCGCACTTTTCAATTATTCTTTCAACCATTAAAAGAAAATATTATGAATATTGAAGATATAAAGAAAATATCCATTGTGGATTATTTGCACAGTTTGGGCTATTCGCCCGTCAAGCAGCAGGGCAACGGCTTATGGTACAAATCACCGTTAAGGGAGGAACACGAACCGTCTTTCAAGGTGAACACTGACCGCAACCTTTGGTATGACTTTGGCGCAGGCAAGGGCGGTAACATCATTGCATTGGCAAAGGAACTCTATTGCTCCGACAGCCTGCCATACCTTTTAAACCGGATAGCGGAACAGACACCGCACGTCCGCCCGGTCAGTTTTTCTTTTCCCCAGCGTAGGACAGAACCGAGTTTCCAACATTTGGAAGTCCATGAACTTACCCATCCGGCATTGCTCCGTTACTTGCAGGGACGGGGTATCAATGTCGAACTGGCAAAAAGAGAATGTAAGGAACTCCATTTTACCAATAACGGCAGACCGTTCTTTGCTATCGGTTTCCCGAACATGGCAGGAGGTTACGAGGTTCGCAATTCCTTTTTCAAAGGCTGCATCGCCCCGAAAGACATCACCCATATACGGCAGCAGGGAGAGCCGAGAGAGAAGTGTTTGGTATTCGAGGGTTTTATGGACTATCTTTCTTTCCTCACGCTCCGGATGAAGAACTGCCCGACCATGCCCGACCTTGACAGGCAGGATTATGTCATACTCAACTCTACAGTCAATGTGCCGAAAGCCATTGACGTGCTGTACCCGTATGAACGCATCCACTGTATGCTTGACAATGACAAGGCAGGATATGAAGCGACACGGGCTATCGAATTGGAATACTCCTACCGTGTGCGTGACTTCTCGGACAATTACAGGGGCTATTCGGACTTGAACGATTACCTGTGCGGCAGGAAGCAGGAACAGAAGAACAGCACCAGCCAGGCGCAGGCGATAAAGCAGGAAACCGGACAACGTGCCGCCCCAAGACAGAAAAGGGGCAGGGGCATTTAGTCCGGCAGGATTACCAGCGGCAGGCGGTTTGATTTGGAGAGCAAGGTTATGTTTCGGTAAACCGAAACTACCTTGCTTTGCTTGACAGCAAAGAAAATTTCTCCCGTTGGTCGCAATTTTTAAGATACCATTTAAATGTAAAAACCTATGACGAATATAAAGGATAAGCCGGGGGGACGTCCGGCAAAGAAACGGATAGAGAAGCAGCAACGGGTAGTCAGCACGAAGCTGACCGAGTTGCAGTATTACGCCATCAGGAAGCGAGCCGGGGAAGCCGGGTTGCGTGTCAGTGAGTATGTCCGACAGGCGGTTGTTTTGGCAGAGGTCATACCCCGGCTGAACAGGCAGGATGCGGACACCATCCGCAAGCTGGCAGGGGAAGCCAACAACATCAACCAACTGGCGCACCGGGCGAATGCCGGAGGTTTCGCACTGGTGGCGGTGGAACTGGTGAAACTCAAAAACAGGATTGTCGAAATTATAAACCAGTTGTCGGATGATTGGAAAAATAAAAAAGGGAAGCGGGTTTAAGGGTTGCGTGAACTATGTGCTTGGCAAAGAACAAGCGACTTTGCTCCATGCGGACGGGGTACTGACAGAAAGCCGGGGAGATATAATCCGCAGCTTCTGTATGCAGACCGGGATGAATCCCGACTTAAAAAAGCCAGTCGGACATATTGCGCTAAGCTATTCGGCAGTGGATGCGCTCAAATTGACAGACGAGAAGATGATACAGCTTGCGCAGGAGTACATGCGTGAAATGAAAATCACCGATACGCAGTATATCATCGTGCGCCACCAAGACCGGGAACACCCACATGTGCATATCGTATTTAACCGTATTGACAACAACGGCAAGACCATTTCGGACAAGAACGATATGTACCGTAACGAGCAGGTATGCAAGAAACTGAAAGCCAAGCACGGGCTTTATTTCGCTGGTGGGAAAGAACAGGTGAAGCAGCACCGCTTGAAAGAGCCGGACAAATCGAAATACGAGATTTACAACGCTGTAAAGAATGAAATCGGGAAGTCCAAGAACTGGCAGCAGTTACAGGAGCGGTTAGCGGAAAAGGGTATCACTATCCGGTTCAAGTATAAGGGGCAGACAAGCGAGATACAAGGCGTTTCCTTTTCCAAAGGCGAATACACGTTCAAGGGTTCGGAGATAGACCGCAATTTCACTTTCTCCAAACTGGATAAATGTTTTGGAGATGTAGGGCAGACGACAGCCGGAAGCAATAAGCAGACGGTTACCGCACCTGTTCAGAAACCAGTTTCAGCATCCGACAAAGCGGATAATTCTTTTATAACAGGTTTAGGCGGTCTGTTTTCCGGTTTGTCAGCCCCGGCTGATGAAATGCCCGATGATTCCTTTTTGAGAAAGAAGAAGAAAAAAAAGAAAAAACAACTAAAGTTATAAGCGTATGGAGGAAAATTTGATTTTAGAGGGGCTTCTCTCAATGGTTACAGAACTGAAAGAGAAGCAGGAAGCACAGGTAACGCCAGCCAGTCGGGAGGAAACTCTCGAAAGGCTGAACGCAATCGAACAGGCATTGTCGGAACTGCACAGTAACCCGGCTGTTCCCGAAAGGGATTTGCAGGCTATCCGAAGCCAGCTTGACGAGATAAGGAACAGGATGCAAGGTCAGCAGAAACATATCGAGGACACCAAGAAAATAGTATTGGAAACCTATCGTTGTTTCAAGGTAATGCTTGATACTTTTGGCTCTTGCAAGACGGATAAAGAGGAAGCTACGCCCTTACCGCTCTATCAACGGATTTACAACAAGGTCGCTTCTTGGATTCGTCCGGGATTGTTTCTTTTTTCGGCAGTGCTGATTCTCTGTTCCGCTTCTATATTCTTGAATGTCCGTTTGGCTGAACGTATGCAGCAGTTGCAGGACAACGATATGAAATACCGCTATTTGCTGATGCAAGGACAGGCAGACGGGGAAACTTTTGATATGCTGGAAAACAAGTTCAAGTGGCAACGGGATAACGACTTTATCCGAAGTCTGACCGATTCAGTGATGGATTTTGAATACCGCATCCAAAGGCAGGTGGAAACACTGGAACGTGCAAGGCTGTTGAATGAGCAAGCCGAACAGCTAAAGAAAGAAGCCGATAAGCTGGGTAAGCCATAAACGGGGAAAGCCGGGACGGATGAAGCACATTCACCATTCCGGCTTTTCAGATTCACTTCTTTTTCTTCGTACAGTGTTCTTTCTCGAACTGGCGTAGCGTGGTAATACTGAATCTTTCCTTGATGAACTCCCGGACATTGGAAGCCTTGTAATACACTTTTCCGCTGATAGTGAAGTACGGCAGCGCACCGATAGCCCGGTAGCGTTGCAGGGTTTTGATACTCACTTTGAACAGCAGGCACAAGTCTTGATTATCCAGCAGGTTATCATCTTCGGGCAGTACTCTGTCTGCATTGCGCAGTACCCGCACATCCTTACAGAGTTCTTCCAGTTTGGCGTACAGCTTCTGCATCCATTCACCAAATTCGTCATTCTCTATATACATAATTGCTTCATGTTTCAGATTATACATTCTTATTTGTCAACCGATTGATGAAGCAAAGTTCTAAAAACGGATGCAAAGAAATTACAGGGGAACTAATGGAATCCCCCATAAATAAATTATAAGTTGCTGATTATCTATATCCTTTCTTGTCGTGTTCCTTTCGGATAAGGTCTGCCAGTCCATTAAGAAATTCGGTGAGTTTGCCCGGCTTTCGTTTTATTACGTCCTCATGCTTTTGGTGACAGTCGCTTATCTTGATGTTAAACAGCCACTCAAAACCTTTGGATAAATCCACCAAATAGGCAGGTTTACCGTTCTGATAAACGATGTCTTTGGAGAGGAACAGACCGCTTACCATTTCCATAATGTTGATAAGGGTTGTTTTATCAGCGAGATAGAGAGGGGAAATGTTTTGTCTTTCAAGCCGTTGTTTGAGTTGTTCCGGATACTTGATGCGCCATTCGATAAGGCGTATTTCGGTGTTTAAAAGTCCTATCGCTTCATCGATTAAATACAAATAGGGTATTTTTTTCTTGCTCAAACCGTGTACGATATGATTTAAGGCGGTGCAAACCAAAGGAGAAATAACGTAATAATACGCTATAATCCTGTTTGTTGATACTAAAATTGGCTACATGGGTAGCTAATTCTTCGATAGCTTCTGTCAGTTCAGATGCAGAAACTTTGTGTTGTGAGCATTCCGATAATAACCGGAAAAATCTCTGTTGTAATAATTGTTTTATCATATAACTTTATACAGAAACATTATTTTGTATGCTTAAAATAATTTCAAATTTATTGTTTCAATCTAATTTTTGTTCATGCAACCATTCTAATATGACATTAGCTATATCTATATTGTTCAAATCAGACATAGGGAAATGGGTGTTTCCATAAATGCCTATTTTCGGTAGGTGAATGATAGTAACATTACCCCCATGCTTATTTACAGTATTTGCCCATTGATAAGCTAAGTCCAAACGTATTCTCCAAATATCCAACTCGGGTATATTCGAATGCTCTGTAGGAATATTATCACCATAAATCAGAAGTATTGGAGTTTGAGTAAACACTTTAAAAGTATCAGGAGATACCATAATATACTCAATCTCTTCTGACACCTCGGTTATAGGATGCGGTTCATCGGTTGGAAAAGAGAAGAATCCGCCACCTTCCAATGCTATTACAGCTTTGATGTTCTTTGTTTTAGTCATTGTTTTCCATGTGTGCATTACACCTTGCGAATGTGCCATCATAATAGCACCCTCTAACTTGTCAAATAATGCGGCTATGGCGTCCGTATTTACGTCAAAGTCTATTGGACCTGTATCCGGTGTTATTTGCCGCATGAATTGATTCAGGCTTTCTTGGTCATGCGGAAATTGTACATTCTTAAAATAGTTAGGATATATACCAATACGCCATTTTGTGTACCATGTCTGTTCATCATATATAGGTTGTATGTTGATTCCCGTTTGTCCGCGTCCGGCATTTCCACGACGCGGGTGTGTCAAGTTATAAGTCGAGAAATTATGTCTGATGAAGATGTTTTGAAATCCTTCCCGTCCATCAGGTGTACTTTCCCATGTCTTTGAAGATTGGTAAATTCCATGAAGAAATACCAATGGGTATTTATGCGGGTGTGTGGGCTTCTGATAAAATACATACCCGTGGTCGCCATGAAATTGATTGCCATTTTCATCGGTTGTAATTGTACCACCTATGGCAAAACTGCCCTGCTCTTGTATTGTCAGTGTTTTTTTTACATTCTTTTGTGCATATATCCCACAAGAGAAAAATATGGGTAGCAAAATAATTGTATTAATAAGTCTCATTGTCTTTTTGAATTTGGATTGAAAGTTTGATTTGTTTTATCGAGGCTAAATGTCATATACAATATTGTTCAAACGCTCAATTGCTTCGGGGTCGTAGTGTGAATAGAAAACCGTTTGACCTTTATCCAGTGACTTGATTAGGTTCATGTCATCATCGGAAAGCCGGAAATCGAAAATGTCGAAATTCTGTTGCATACGTTCCTTGTGCAAAGATTTGGGAATGCAGACAATCCCCCTTTGAATAAGCCAGCGTAAGGCAACTTGAGGTATTGATTTTCCATATTTCTCTCCTATGTTTTTTAGAGTATCGTTTTGGAAGAAGCCGTTTTTCCCTTCTACAAATGCTCCCCAAGATTGAAGCTGTACACCTTTGCCCAGCATTAGTTTCTGGTATTCGTTGTGCTGCCAAAATATATGTGTTTCTATTTGGTTGACGGCAGGAACTATTCTGTTATGCTGAACCAAATCCACAAGGCGGTCAGGGAAGAAGTTGCACACTCCGATGGCACGTATTTTACCATCTTCATAAAGTTCCTCTAAAGCTCTCCATGCGCCATAATAATCACCCAGTGGCTTATGGATAAGGTAAAGGTCTAGATAATCTAACCCCAATCGTTCGAGCGAACGATGGAATGCACGTTTTGCACTCTCATAGCCGGCGTCTTGAATCCAAAGTTTGGTAGTTATAAACAGTTCTTTGCGTGGAATATCACTATTCCTGATAGCTGCTCCAACGGCTTTTTCATTCATATATGCCGCAGCAGTATCAATCAGCCGATAACCGACTTTTAGGGCATCCGTAACACATCTTTCGCAATCTTCGGGGGCAATCTGATAGACACCGAATCCCAATAAAGGCATTTCAATCCCGTTGTTTAATTTTGTAAACTCCATAATTATTAATTATTTGATTTGTAATTACTTGAAAAAATGGTGATAAACGATAATAATGTGAAGATGAAGCCGATTAGCATGGCTGTGTGGCAAATAGCAACCATATCTGCTGTATGGGTTGTACAAGCTACCATTACAGAAAGCCCGACAGAGCATCCTATCTGATGTGCCGCATTGACCACCCCGGATGCCGCTCCTGAGTCTTTAGGTCGTACTTCTTGTATTCCAAGATTTGTAAGAGGGCTCATCACCAATCCCTGCCCAAATCCAATCAATATCATCGGTATGCCTATTCCCAGCCAATAACCGCTCGTAGTATTTAAATAAAGCATGCCTATAAATCCGGTTAGCATCAATACAAAACCCCCGAACAGAGTTCTTTTATCTCCCCAGCGCCTTACTGCCCGTGGAACCTCTATTGCACCCCAAAAAGTAAATAGGGTTAAAGGAAAAAACGCAATACCCACCCATAAGGGCGAAAACATAAAAACCTCTTGTAGATATTCAGACACGAAGAAATAAAATCCCATCATCGCTCCGGCAAATAATATGCGGGCTATGTTGGCACAAGTGCGGGACTTGTTGAACAGACGCAAAGGCATAATGGGAGCTGTGGCTTTTGATTCAATTCGCATGAACAGAAAAAGGGAAATGCAGGAAACTATCAGCCATAGCCATATATTGCTTGCCCCATTAATGGCATAGACAAAGCTGAAAATGCCTATGACGGAAGCAATCGTTCCATAAATGTCAAAATACCCCTTGGAATGTTTTTTGTTATTTTTATTAAGCATTTTCATTGAAACAATAAGCATGAACACAATAAGTGGAAGATAAATAAAAAATCCATATCTCCAAGAAAAGAAACTGGCTAAAGTTCCACCCATAACCAAACCTATGCACATGCCTAAACCGGAAATAGAACTGTACCACGCTATTGCTTTTACACGTTCTTCGCCAGTGAAGTAGTCCATAATCAAAGCCAGTGAAGTAGGTGCGAGAATAGAAGCACCCACTCCTTGAATAAATCGGGAGAGAATCAATATTGTTGCAGATGTAGCGATTCCTGCAAATAGTGAACCAATTCCGAAAAGCAAGAGTGATAGGTTCAAGATAACTCGCCTACCGAAAGCATCGCTCAATCGCCCGCCCAATAGCATGAAACATCCCCAAGCCAATACATATGAATTCTGCACCCATGACAACACAGATTGGTTTAAATCCAAATCTTTAGCCATGTTCTCCAATCCTGTAATGACTATCGCCCCATTGATGGCAGTTGCCAAATAGCTTAACAATACAATGGTCAATATGAATTTCTTTTTTATCTCCATATTCTTATTCTTTTTTCGGGTGCAAAATTAGGGTGTATCAGGCTTGTAGTCGGTGCAAATACTACGGATAGAATTATAAATTTTATCGGTACAAGGTGGAAATTCTGTATTTCAATGCCTGTATTGACTGGAAATAAATACCTTTGCTTTAGAATTTTGCAATAAACGATGATGAAAATAGCAGAAATAAAGAATATACGGCAATATTGTGATATGATTGGGGCGGAAACATTACATCCATTAGTTAATGTCGTGGATTTCGCAGCACTTCCACCTATCCGTTATATCAATTTGCATCGGAGAGTAGAGTATTATGCCATTTATTTAAAAGAAAGCAAGCATACGGCTTTAAGGTATGGGCATAGCGTGTACGACTATGAAGAAGGTACACTCGTTTTCATAGCTCCCGGTCAAGTGGTCGGTTCAGAAGAAGATGGTGAATATCATCAAGTAAAAGGGTATGCGTTGCTGTTCCAACCTGATTTGTTGCAAGGCACTGAATTGGCACAGAACATGAGGCGTTATTCTTATTTCTCTTACGACATTCACGAAGCATTGCACCTGACGGAGCAGGAAAGGTCAATTTTTGTAGATTGTCTGATACACATACAAAATGAATTGCGGCATTATGATGAGCAAAGCAAATATTTGATTACTGACTACATTAAGTTGGTTCTTGATTTTTGCGTTCGCTTTTACGACAGGCAATTCAAGACACGAACAATAGAGAATAATAATGTCTTAGCTCGGATGGAAAAATTGCTTGATGATTATTTCCTTTCTTCCTTGCCTGTGCAGAAGGGATTGCCTACCGTGCAATACTGTGCCGATAAGCTATGCCTTTCCGCTAATTATTTGGGCGACCTTGTTCGGAAAGAAACCGGAATCTCTGCTTTGAAGCATATTCATCGCAAAACATTGGAAATAGTAAAGTTACGATTAGATGACCAGTCCAAATCTATTAATCAGGTTTCAGAACAGTTAGGCTTCTCTTCTCCGCAACACTTTAATAGTTGGTTCAAAAAAATGGAGGGAAAAACGCCCAATGAATATAGGGTACAGGGGTATTAAAAAGATTAGTTGAATAAGTTTAGTCTATTCTTTTGCCTATATATCCAAAACGGACTAAACCTATTTCTATTGACAGCAAATTATATATGCTGGCGAAAAGAAAAAAAATAGTATTTTTCTTTTCGCCAGTTTTACTTTTATGGTTAGGGGGCATTTGTTACCTTTGCACATGAAGCCCACCACAAAGCGATTTCTTCGTTTTTTTTGTTACTATTTTGTTACCCACTGTTAGTAATAGGTGGGCTTTTGTTTTGATAATCAATATTGTATGCTGTCGTATATATAATATGTGGCAAAATATCATTAATAGTTGGCAATTGTGGAAGAAAAGAAAGCGAGAAGAGAATCAATAAAGCAGATACTTCTTTCTCGTCTCCCGATAAGCCTGTAATTCTTTTTTCCAACTATTTCGAATAGTTTCTTCAGATTCTCCTCTGAGAATAGCTTTGCGCACCGTGTCGGTTCCCATAAGTAAATCAAACCATCGGGGGCGGGAAAAGAATCCGGCTCCTTCACCTGATATTTGATAAAAACGTAGGAAGTAGTAAAGGGTAAAACCATTAGTATCCGTGTTGTTCCGTAGGTCTTCTCCGTAGCAGGCTATTCCTTTGTGTAATGGATTCTTGTCGAATCTGGGCAGGGAACGAGGAGTGAAAACGAAACTGCCATATTTTTTATTGGGTGCACCTAATACCTGAAAAGGAAAGGTTGTTCCCCGTCCTACGCTGATGCGGGTTGCCTCAAAAGGACAAAGTGATGCATACAAACGAATAGACTGGTCATTGGGCAGATTAGGAGAAGGTTTAATCGGAAGCGAATAGGGCTCTCCATGTTTCCAGCCTGTCATTGGAATTACTTTTAATAAGCAGGCGTTTTTTTTGTTGGCAATCCATCCTTCTCCGTTTATCATTTGTGCCAGCTCGCCTATGGTACATCCATGAAGTATAGGAATGGGAAGCATACCAACAAAACTCCGATAGGGGGATTTGAGTACCGGACCGTCTACATAGTCGCAGGGGTTAGGCCGATCTAGTACGAGCATTTCTTTTCTGTTTTCTGCACAAGCCTCCATGACATAGTACATTGTACTGATATAGGTATAAAAGCGCGCTCCTACATCTTGGATATCAAACAAGATGACATCAATGTCTTTTAATTGACCAGCGGTAGGCTTCTTATTATTGCCATAAAGTGAAATAATAGGGATACCGGTGCGTAGGTCCTTTCCATCCTTTACTGTTTCGCCCGCATCCGTATTGCCACGAAAACCGTGTTCGGGGGCAAATACTTTCACTATTCTTATATCCAACTTTAATAAGGTGTCGAGCAAATGAGTCTGTTCTATTCCTACAATAGAAGTGTGATTGACTACCATTCCGACACGTTTGCCTTGAATAAGTGATAAGTATTGTGCGATACGTTCTGCACCGGTTGTTATCTTACTGTGGGTATATCCTGAAGGGGATATAGCGAGTAGAAAAAAAAGAATGAGCAAAGTTCTAGCTTGCATGTCGGCATTTTTTTGTAATATTGCACAAAAATATTAATTTCTCATCAAGAGAACAAAAAAACGACACATGAATCCATACGAAATCATTGATAAGTATTATCCGGAGAATACGGAACAGCGACAAATCTTAGTAATACACAGCCTTTCAGTGTCAGGAAAGGCTATGAAGATGCTAGATGCACATCCGGAATTGCATTTGAACCGGAGTTTTGTGAAAGAGGCCGCTCTTTTGCATGATATCGGTATCTTTCAGACAGATGCTCCGTCCATTCGATGTTTCGGTACTCATCCTTATATCGCTCATGGATATTTAGGAGCTGAAATTTTGCGTGCTGAAGGTTTTCCTCAACATGCGTTAGTTTGCGAACGCCATACAGGGGCCGGTCTTTCCTTGCAGGATATTATTGATCAGCAACTTCCGATTCCTCACCGTGAGATGCTTCCTGTCACATTGGAAGAGCAATTGATTTGTTTTGCGGATAAGTTCTTTTCTAAGACTCATTTGGATGAGGAAAAGACGGTGGAGAAAGCACGGAATAGCATTGCAAAATATGGTGAAGAAGGGCTAAACCGTTTTGACAGATGGTGCTCTCTTTTTTTATAGCACTAAAAAATAATTAAATAACGGAGATTCTAACTCATAATTGGTGAAGTTTGTGTACTTTTGCCACTTCAAGCGTAAACTATTAGTTAATGGCGCCATTGAAAGCAAGAATACTTATATCATTTATACTGCTGATTGTCTTACTGATGCTTCCCGATGAGGCTACGTCTCAACGTCGAAGGAGAGGAATGATTACCTCCAATACTGCACAAAAAGATTCACTACAAGGAAGCGATTCGTTGAAGGCAGATACGGTTACGGTACGCATTGATTCTATAGCACCTGTTAAGAAGAAGCAACCGCTCGATGCACCGGTTGTTTATGAATCCAACGACTCCACTGTTTTTACATTGGGAGGATCGGCCACACTTTATGGTAGTGGAAAAGTGAACTACCAGAATATAGAGTTAGCTGCGGAGGTTATCTCGATGAATCTTGACAGCAGTACGGTTCATGCATACGGTATTAAAGATTCTACCGGAGTGGAGAAAGGTAAACCGGTCTTCAAGGAAGGGGATACTTCTTATGATACGGAGACTATCCGCTATAATTTCAAAACTAAAAAAGCCGGGATTACCGATATTGTCACTCAGCAAGGTGAAGGTTATGTGACCGGAAGCAAAGCTAAGAAAGGGGCCAATGATGAAATCTTTATGGAACACGGTCGCTATACTACTTGCGATCATCATGATCATCCTCACTTCTATATGCAGCTGACTCGTGCAAAAGTGCGTCCTAAAAAGAATGTGGTGACAGGACCTGCTTATCTGGTAGTGGAAGATGTTCCTTTGCCATTGGCTGTACCGTTTTTTTTCTTTCCGTTTTCTAGTAGTTATTCATCCGGTTTTATAATGCCGACTTACATGGACGACTCCAGTCGTGGTTTCGGTTTGGCTAACGGAGGATATTATTTTGCTATCAGTGATATTATGGATTTGAAGATGACGGGAGATATCTTTACAAAAGGTTCATGGAGGCTTTCCGGGTTGACAAATTATAATAAACGCTATAAATATTCCGGAACGTTGCAGGCAGATTATCAGGTCACCAAAACGGGTGACAAGGGGATGCCGGACTATGCGGTATCTAAAGACTTTAAAATTGTCTGGAATCATCGTCAAGACGCTAAAGCCAGTCCGAACAGTACTTTCTCGGCCAGTGTAAATTTCTCGACCAGTAGTTACGAACGTTCTAATATCAACAACCTCTACAACTCTCAGTTGCTGACTCAGAATACGAAAACATCAAGTATCAGTTATTCACGTAGTTTTCCCGATATCGGCCTGACGCTTTCCGGGACGACCAATATCGCTCAGACAATGCGTGATTCTTCTATTGCGGTAACCTTGCCCGACCTTAATATAACATTGAGCCGTCTGTTTCCATTCAAACGTAAGAAGGCTGCGGGAGCCGAACGTTGGTATGAAAAGATATCCATTAGTTATACCGGACGTCTGACAAACAGTATTCGTACAAAGGATGACCGCTTGTTCAAAGCAGGTCTGAGCGAATGGGAAAATGCAATGAATCATAATATTCCTATCAGTGCTACTTTTACATTGTTTAAGTATTTGCAGGTTTCTCCTTCAGTCAATTATACGGAACGTTGGTATACCCGTAAAATTAATCAGCAGTATAATGAAGTGGACCACAGATTGGAGTCGTTGCCGGGTGATACGTTGAACGGTTTCTACCGAGTGTCTAACTATTCGGCAAGTTTGAGCTTGAGCACGAAGCTTTACGGTATGTATAAACCTCTTTTCGCAAAGAAGAAAGAAATACAAATCCGTCACGTATTTACTCCGCAAGTGAGTTTGAGCGGTGCTCCGGGATTCAGTAAATATTGGGAAGAATACACAGACTATAATGGTAACACGCAATATTATTCACCTTTCACCGGACAGCCTTACGGTGTGCCTTCGCGTGAAGGTTCGGGTACGGTTAGTTTCTCTATTTCCAATAATCTGGAAATGAAGTATTATGATGCAAAGAAAGATACACTGAAAAAGGTGAGCTTAATTGATGAATTTGGAGCGAGTATGTCTTATAATATGGCAGCCAAAGAACGGCCATGGAGTGATTTGAGTATGAATCTCCGTTTGAAACTGACCAAGAATTATACGTTCAATATGAATGCGTCATTCGCTACTTATGCCTACACGTTCGATAAAAATGGTAATGTGGTTACCGGCAATCGTACAGAATGGTCTTATGGTCGTTTCGGACGTTTTCAAGGCTATGGATCTTCTTTTAATTATACTTTCAACAACGATACCTGGAAGAAATGGTTCGGACCGAAAGAGGAACAGGGGAAGGATAAGAAAAAAGGAGACGAGGAGGATGAAGATTCAGACGGGAGCGATGAAGAAGAGGCTACAACTAAGAAAGTAGAGAAAGCCGCGGCTGATGCGGATGGTTATCAAGTGTTTAAAATGCCGTGGTCATTAAGTCTTAGTTACTCATTTAATATTCGTGAGGATAGATCGAAGCCGATTAATCGTCATTCAATGAGATATCCTTATACCTACACACATAATATCAATGCGAATGGAAATGTGAAGATCTCCAATAATTGGTCGCTCTCATTCAATTCCGGTTATGATTTTCAGGCAAAAGAAATTACGCAGACCTCTTGTACTATCACACGTGATTTGCACTGTTTCAACTTGTCTGCCAGTCTTTCGCCTTTCGGACGTTGGAAATACTACAATGTGACAATCCGTGCGAACGCAAGTATCTTGCAAGACTTGAAGTATGAGCAGAGAAGCCAAACTCAAAGTAATATTCAATGGTACTAAAATAGATGAATATATAAAAAGTGGCGGCATTTTTCTTTCGTAATAAATGCCGCCACTTTTTATATATTATTGCAAACTTTCTACCAGATAATTTCTGTTTTTCCGTGTGCCTTCAAATAATCGTTTGCCCGGCTGAAATGTTTGTTGCCGAAAAAACCATTGTAAGCAGAAAGGGGAGAAGGGTGTGCTGATGTGAGTACTAAATGTTTGTTGCGGTCGATAAAAGCCCCTTTCTTTTGTGCGTATGATCCCCACAAGATAAATACGATATTTTCTCTATTTTCTGCTAACGTGCGGATGGCTGCGTCAGTAAAGACTTCCCATCCCCGATTTTGGTGTGAACCGGCTTGATGAGCTCGCACAGTTAGGGTAGCATTGAGGAGCAGAACTCCTTGCTCGGCCCAACGTGTTAAGTTACCCGTAGCAGGTGCATCGGTACCAAGGTCCGCTTTAATCTCTTTGAAGATATTTACCAATGAAGGAGGGAAAGGAATTCCGTCATTTACGGAAAAACAGAGACCATGTGCTTGACCGGGACCATGATAAGGATCTTGCCCTATAATTACAACTTTCACTTTGTCGAAAGGACAAAGGTTGAAAGCATTGAAAATCAGTCTTCCCGGAGGAAATATCTGATATTGACTATATTCGCTTCTGACGAAATCTGTTAATGTCCGAAAGTAGTCTTTGTCGAATTCAGGTGCTAAATGTGCTTTCCAGCTTTCTTCAATTTGTACGTTCATGATAATTATATAAGGTGAATTTCTAGTTCTTCGCATTCCTTGCGCATATCTTCAGGCCAAATACTGGCTTGTATCTCTCCGATATGGGCTTTACGAAGGTAAAACATACACAAGCGAGATTGACCGATACCTCCACCGATGGATAATGGAAGTGTGTCGTTCATCAAACGTTTATGGAAATAAAGTTCCAGTCTTTTCTCTTCTTTTTCTTCTTTTAATTGTCGTTGTAGAGCCTCCTTGTCTACACGTATACCCATTGATGATAATTCGATGGAACGTTGCAGTACGTCGTCCCACAGAAGAAGGTCACCGTTTAATCCGGGTAAATTATTCAGTCCGATTGTTGTATAATCATCGTAATCCGGTGCGCGTCCGTCATGTTTTTTACCATCACTCAATTTGCATCCTATACCAATGATGAATACAGCACCGTATTTTTGGCAGATGGCATGCTCACGGCATTTAGGTTCCAAGTTAGGATAGAGTTGGCGTAACTCCTCTGAATGAATAAAATGCAGCTTTTGTGGTAAACAAGGTTTAATTTGGGGATACATTTCGTATACCATATATTCGGTGCGAATCATGGCTGCATAAATACGGTTTACGATTTCTTTTAGGAAGTGTATGTTTCTGTCTTCATCAGTGATAACGCGTTCCCAGTCCCATTGATCCACATATAGAGAATGTAGATTACCCAATTCTTCATCTGAGCGAATTGCATTCATATCCGTATAAATGCCATATCCCGGTTCAATGTGGTAATCAGCTAAAGTTAGTCTTTTCCATTTGGCCAATGAATGAACTACTTCTGCCTGTGCGTCTCCCAAGTCTTTGATGGGGAAAGAGACAGGACGTTCAATTCCATTTAAGTCATCATTGATACCCATTCCTTTTAATACAAACAAGGGGGCTGTAACACGTCTGAGACGTAATTCAGATGATAGATTTAATTGGAAGAACTCTTTTATTTGTTTAATTCCCAGCTCGGTCTGTTTGAGGTCGAGTAGTGGTTTATAGTTCTTAGGTTTTATCAAGTAACTCATAGGTTTGTTGAATGTTAATTGTCGGCAAAGATAGGAATAAAATTGATATATGTAATGGTAAATCTCTAAAAGATTGTCAAATTGATAAAGTATATGCTCTAAATCATTTCAAAATAACAAACTCTTAATAAGATGGATTGCCTTAAGAACTATAAAAAAAGGAGAAACATTAGGAAGATGAGAAGATTTTTTATACTTTTGCTTCGCATTAAAAAAATGGCCTCGTAGCTTAGTGAATAGAGCGTCAGATTCCGGTTCTGAAGGTCGTGCGTTTGAATCGCACCGGGGTCACGAAAAAATCCCTTGATAATCAGTAGATTGTTGAGGGATTCCTTTTGTTTAGTGGTGTCGTTTAAGAGTGGATTCATAATGTAGAATAGTATATAATCAGCACTCTTGTTTCCTAATAGTTTCCTAATTTATAATGAACTAATATGGACTTAATCTTGTCTAATATGTCTTATTGTTGATCTATTGTTGACCTTAAATTCATATTTAATCGTAAACTCCGAAGACTGAATTTACTTCTCTTCCATATTGATTTCATACCTCTTCTTTCATGAATCGGTACCATCTTTTACTTTATACTTGCATAATTTAGTTCAAATTATACAAATAAGTTGTTTAATACAATCGGTATTTCCGTAGAAAATATTATTTTTGCAATGATGATAATTTGTATTAACCCTAGATTTTGCTTATTATGGAAGAAGCTGGAAAAAAGAAATGGTCTAGTATTGTGTTGATTGTTGGAGCTATCATCTTTATCGTTCTTTTAATTTATTTTACAGTAATCTCAAGTATTAATCTGTAAACAAGCCAATTATGAGAATTGAAAATTAGAGCCTGGACATGACGGATAATTCCTATGTCCAGGCTTTAATTTGAGATTTTAGCTTCTTGAAATCTGAAGTCCTTTATCGGAAAGAGACATTTCTACAAAGCGGGCACGTGGATTTGGAGCCTCTTCAGTCAGAATCCGACGAATCAGTCCTGCGGCTTGTGGATCTTTGGCTACCATATACAGATAGCCACCACCACCTGCACCCGGCAGTTTATATCCTAACGTATAATCTTTGATCTTTTCGATAATGGCAGCTACTGCCGGTGGATTTGTTCCACAATCCAATGCTTGGTTCTGTATCCAAGTTTTGCCCACCAGATTGCCGAAATTAGTGAAATTACTACGGAGGATAGCTTCGCTCATATCCATAGCGTGTGCTTTCATTTCCGCCAATAGACTCAGATGTGTGCCTGAATTAAGGAACATGGAACTGACTATTTCTGCCAGAATACCTTTGGCTGTGCGGGTGATTCCCGTGTAATATAATAAGTGGCAGTCACGATAGTCAGGATGAACAAATAGCTGGTCGGGCAGCCATCGTACCAATGGATTCTGTTCGAAACCTGCTTCGGATTGAAGTAGCTTGACACCAGAGAAGACACCGCCGTATTGATCCTGCCATCCGCCTCCTGTGGTCAATAACTGTTCCAATACAAGTGTGTAACTGCAAATCTCGTTTTTATCCCAAGCCAGTCCGCAGAAGTCATTGATTGCTCCGAGTACGGTAGAAGCCAAAATAGAACTTGTTCCCAAACCTGAACCGGCAGGAATCGCTGCTAATAACGTTATTTCAAGGCCCGAACCAAAAGCTTTCAATTGCTCTTCCAGTGAGGTGTAACGTTCGGCAGAGAATGCGGGAGCGAAACCTGCCAAAGTAAGAGCGGCTTTGGGGATAGAAAACGGAGAACCTACTTTCTTGTAGTCTTGCAGTTCATCATAATTACTTATGACCTCCATAGCTCCCATATCTATAGAACGAAGAACAATATGGAACTCCTTGCACGGTTTTACATATACCTGTAAGGGTGGCTGACCGTTTAATTCAATGGCGAGATTGACAACACTTCCTCCCGAATAAAGAGAATAAGGAGGTGTATCCGTCCATCCTCCTGCCATGTCAATTCGTACAGGGCTGCGCCCCCATACGATTTGATCGGAATAAACGCTGAGTGTCGGATGATTTTTTCGTGCGGACATTGCTCCTAGTAAACCATCGCGGAGAAGTTGGAAAGCTGCTTGTTCTTCTTTCTGCCATTCGCCGTTTCCACGTAATTTCATAATCCGTGCACGGAGCATTCGGTTATGTACCCGTACCATTGGAGCCGCATCTTCTTTCAAAATGTCGGGAGTTTCCAAGTCTAAATGTACAAACTCGTTGGCAGCATCCTGTAAATCGAGCTGATAGAAAACACTTTTCTCATAATTAGCTGCCAAGCCTTTCCAATTCTCACACCGATAATTGCGACGTTGGGTGTAAAGACGTTTGAGATTGGCATTTGCCGAGATTTCATCAGCAGAAACTTTCACGGATTTCTTCCAAAGTTCTTTCCCTTTTTCCAATTGTGGCTCCGATGTCATCCACCGGAGTACTATTCCTAATTCCTCAATGGAATTGGTTCTTGGGAAGATAGCAGCCGATTGTAAGTCGTCCGTCCGGCCTTCGATTGTTTCCCAGTCAAGTCCTCTTTCTTGCATCCACTGTGAAAAAGGGATATTGAGATACACAGTCGTTTCATTGTTCAGAGCTCCCTTGAATATGTCATCCAATCCATACGGGCGTGCTATAAAATCATGTTCACCGATAGGGATGATATCGATGCAGACATTGTCAGGAAGAGTTATATTCCAATGGTTTTCAGGAACTCCCGTTATGATTTGGCGTGATCCCAGTTTCCATTCTTTTCCCACATGGCTGTTTTCGATCCACAAATTAGCATTGTTGGCGGAAAGAGATACCTGTGTGATGGAATTCTGAATGAAAATAGCCGGATTCGGTTTTACTTTACGGTGCATGATTTTCCGTTGGTCGCGTACCTTATCCTGTATGGTCAAAGTAGAAGATATCAATTCGTGGCTTGTGCCGTAATGATAAAATTCTCCACCGGGCAGTGGCAGGATTGCTACCGATAAGCGGTTGATTTCTTCATCTTTCGTTTTAGGGTGTTTTCCCAAAGCCAGGCCGTAGTCCGAATATAAGTCATAATAGTTAATATCGCTCGTTCCACTTTTTAATGACCGTTTCATTAATACTTCAATGGCACGGTCGCTTAAAATCCAGATACCGATATCCATCAAGAAGAGATGTGTCTTCGACAGCCTTTCCAAGTCTTCGAGAGAAGGCTTCTGTAACATGAAATCAAGAATCTCCGGACTTTCCCGATTAGAAACAAACACACCGTGATGTGTTGCTAATGAAGGATTTACCCATAAACCGTAACATACCACGTCTGCATTCGGAATGTCTTGTAGTGGCTTTTCCGAACGGATATATACATCGCCGCTCGCTATCAAAGTATTCAGCCCGTCGGGAGCTTGTTTCATGATTCTTTCATATAGCGGCAGTTGCAGCGACAGCAGGTTCTGTCCTAGCTTTTGTCCCCGTTCCCAACTGAAGATTGGGATCGGAGTCAGTATCTTGCCGGAAGGACCGTAGCTTGGCAGGCGACGGCTTTGTCCGCCCGCATGGAGTAATATTCTTTTCTCTCGTCCTATCCAATCACTGAAAGGAACTTGTGGAGCAAATTCCTGATGACAGGCTTGCAGTAGCCATGTGGTTCCACCACCGGAGCCTAATTTGCTTCCGACAGGATCAGACGTGCAAAACCAATCGGTACGATTCACTCCTTCCAGTTCATGAAAGCAATGAATTAAATTTGGGGGTAAAGACAATAACTTTTGCATAGTGGAATTGGTGTTAACTTAGATCGAATCTAGGTGAATTAAGCAGTTGTCCCATTCATCGCATAAGGCTTGCATGGAAGGAAACAATAAATCAGCTCCGGAATCCAGCAAAACCTGACCATCTAGCGGACCTGTATTAACGGCGATAGTGAATATGCCAGCTTTATGTCCGGCTTCCACTCCTAAAGGAGCGTTTTCTATAACTACGGCTTCGTCGGCTTTCAGTCCGCCTTTTTTAAGAGCCATCAAATAAGGTTCCGGATTTGGTTTCCCATATTTCACATCAAAAGCTGTTACCATCAGTTCTTTATGAAACATTCCGGGAAAGTTGTGTTCCAGCCGTTCGAGCAGAGACAACTGTCCGGAGCCTGTCACTACCATAGGAACCAGTCCTTCATTTTTTATTTTTTGCAGCAACTCCCATGCGCCGGGCATCCGCTCGGCTTCTGTGTAAGAATTGAATAAGACACTCTTCTCTTGATAGATACTTTCTATTTCTTCCTGTGTTGCCTCCCTACCCAATTCGCGTTGGAATACAATATTGATAGTAGCGGCTCCCGTTCGTCCTTCGTGCATATAAGCTTCTTCGCGACTAAGAGTAAGTCCATGCGATTTCATTACATTATGCCAAGCTTCAGAGTGGTAAGGCATAGAGTTAAAGAGCACACCGTCCATATCGAATAGGACAGCTTTTATCTTTTTCTGAGACATATCTAAATATCTATTAATTAGTTTTGAAGCACAAAGTTACACATTTTTTGCTATTTAGAAGATAATATGTATTTTTGTAGCATTATAAAATTAGACGATAGCATGAAAAAGAGAGTATTATTACTGCTACCATTGTTTCTAGGCGCCTGCTCCGATGGCGGGGAGAGTCCCATCATTAAAATAGAGAAGCTATCTGTTAAGGTTGATTCTGACAATAATAGCGTTGAAGGAGAAGACTATGCCAATAAGATGGATAATTTGCCGACTCTGAAAGTGGGGGATGAGGTGGAAGCTCTTTTACTTTTGGACGGTAACGGAGCTGAATTAAAAACATTCAAACTTCAGAATGATGAAGAATTGGCTACTAAGCTTATTTATAAAGAGGAGGAAGTTTCGACTGAGGGAAATCTGACGGATGAAGATAAAGGGCAACTGCGTTTCAAAGACGGCGTGACACAAAGTCAGGTTATAGTTCGAGCTACCATCGAACACGTTGATGAGAACGGTGACGTGAAATTGGAATTTTATCTTTCCTCCAAAGCTGAGTGTGAAGGAGCTGAAGAAGTCATCGGACTGAAAACAACGAATGAAAAAGAAAATTGATAGCTGATTGCAGTTTATTGGTTTAAACACAGAATTAACGCAGATTCTCGCAAAGGAACCTTCTTATAAAGAAGCCTGATCTGCGAAAATCTGCGTTAATTCGCATTTAAATAATATTACTTACAGTCTTGCCTGAATCGCTTTAGATTCTTCTTCATAACCCGGCTTGTTCAGCAAAGCAAACATATTCTTTTTGTATGCTTCCACACCCGGTTGGTTGAAAGGATTGACGCCTAGCAGATAGCCACTGATACCACAAGCCTTTTCAAAGAAATAAAGCAGACCGCCGATATTGTACTCGGTCAGTTCCGGAAGAACGATACGCATATTAGGTACACCGCCGTCAACATGAGCCAATTGAGTACCCAATTCCGCCATTTTGTTTACTTCATCCACGCGCTTGCCGGCTAAGAAGTTCAAGCCATCCAGATTTGCTTCGTCAGAAGGAACTTCCAGTTTATGATTTACCTTCTCTACTGAGATTACAGTTTCGAAGATAGAACGTTCACCTTCCTGAATCCATTGGCCCATAGAGTGAAGGTCAGTTGAAAAATCCACCGATGCAGGGAAAATACCTTTATTATCTTTTCCTTCAGATTCCCCGTAAAGTTGTTTCCACCATTCGCTCACATAGTGCAATTTCGGGCAGAAGTTAACGAGAATTTCAATCTTCTTGCCATTTCTGTATAACTCGTTACGGGTCGCGGCATAGATAGCAGCAGGATTTTCAGCAAAAGCAACGTCAGAACCACATGCCTTTTCCATATCGGCAGCACCGGCAACCAGTTTCTCAATGTCGAATCCGGCAACTGCAATCGGCAGTAAACCTACCGGAGTCAGTACAGAAAAACGTCCGCCCACGTTATCGGGGATGATGAACGTTTTATATCCTTCCTTGTCGGCTGTGACACGGGCAGCACCCTTTTTTGCGTCCGTAACGGCAACGATTACTTTCTTGGCAGTTTCTTTACCGCGTTGGTCTTCACATTGTTTTTTCAGCAAACGGAAAGCGAGTGCTGTTTCAGTTGTAGTTCCTGATTTGGAGATATTAATGACACCGAACTTCTTGTCTTTCAGATATTCAGTGAGTTCATACAAATAATCTTCGCTGATATTATGTCCGGCATAAATCATGATCGGATCAGCCTTCTTATTCTGCAACCAGGTAAAGCTGTTGGACAGAGCCTCGATGACGGCACGTGCTCCCAAGTAGCTACCACCGATACCGGCAACGATTACTACCTCGCAGTTATCTCTCAAAACCTTTGCAGTAGCATTTAAGTCAGCCAGGTGTTCTTTAGTGATAGAAGAAGGCAAGTGCAACCATCCTAAAAAGTCATTACCTTTGCCTGTTCCTTTTTCAAGCATTTCCTGTGCGGCTTTAACCTCAGCTTCGTAAGCAGAAACTTTTTCTTTGGAGATAAATCCAAATGTCTTTTCAATGTTCAAGTTTATCATATCGTTTTTGTTTATAAGGTTATCTAAAAGAATCAGTTAATAATTTAATCTCGATCATGGGCGAGATACGCTCGTACAGGATGTTGTAAACAGCGTCCAATATCGGCATATTGACATGATGATGTTTGTTGATTTCCTTGATACACTTCGTACCATAGTAACCTTCCGCAATCATTTCCATTTCAATCTGTGCACTCTTCACGGAATATCCTTTGCCTATCATCGTGCCGAATGTACGGTTACGGCTGAAATTGGAATAACCGGTCACCAGCAAGTCCCCCAGATAAACAGATTCATCTACGTTTCTGTTCAACGGGTGTACCGTGTTTAGAAAACGGTTCATTTCCTGTATGGCGTTGGAAATCAACACAGCTTGAAAGTTGTCACCATATTTCAACCCACTGCAAATACCGGCAGCAATGGCATATACATTTTTCAGCACCGAACTGTATTCGATACCCGAAACGTCGTCGCTGACCGAGGTTTTGATAAAACTACTTCCCAATCTGCGCGCAAAGATACGTGCCTTATCCTTGTCGGGACAAGCGATGGTTAGATAAGAAAGACGTTCCAAAGCCACTTCTTCCGCGTGGCAGGGACCTGCCAGCACAGCGATGTTTTCAGATGGTACGCCATATTCCTTAGTGAAGTATTCGGACACGATAACATTGTCGTCGGGTACGATTCCTTTGATAGCGGTAATGATAAATTTATCTTTAATCTTGGTTTTCAGCTTTTTCAAGTGTGCCTTCAGATAAGGGGAAGGAGTGACGAAGATTAGTGTATCCGATTCTTTCACAATATCGTTGATATTGGAACTGAAAGAGATACGTTTGGTATCGAATTTCACTCCTGTTAGATAGGCCGGATTATGCCCTAATCTCTTGAAATCTGCGATGCGGTCGTCGCGTCGCATATACCAATTGATAGAGTCTTCTTGAGCCAGACACATCTTTGCGATGGCTGTAGCCCAACTTCCTCCGCCCATTATCGCTATCTTGCCGGGTAATTTCATTTCTAATTGAAAGTTGAAAGTGGAAAGTTGAAAGTTAAGACTTGAAAATGTTATTCATATAACAACTTTCAACTCTCAACTCTCAACTTATTTAAGTTTGTTAATCCACTCAGTTACGTCGTTTACCGACGGATTGGTAAGCTCTAATTTATATTTTTTGTTGATACCGCAGATGTCTTGGTGCAGTTTCTGCGGATTCACATCTTTCATGTCGTCTACTGTGTTGTAACCGGCTTTCTGGATAACCGGCACCCAGTCTTCTGCGATTCCCAGTTCCATATATTTAGCGGCCGCATCCTTCTTCACAACCTTTTCCGGACGCATTTGCGGGAAGAACAATACTTCCTGAATAGTAGTCTGTCCGGTCATCAGCATTACCAGACGGTCTATACCGATACCGATACCCGATGTCGGAGGCATACCGTACTGCAAAGCACGCAGGAAATCCTGGTCGATGATCATCGCTTCGTCATCACCCTTGTCGGCAAGACGCATCTGCTCTTTGAAGCGTTCTTCCTGATCCAGCGGGTCGTTCAATTCGGAATAAGCGTTTGCCAACTCCTTGCCGTTGACCATCAATTCGAAACGTTCGGTCAATCCTGGTTTAGAACGGTGCATCTTAGTCAACGGAGACATCTCAACCGGATAATCAGTGATGAAAGTAGGCTGGATATATGTACCTTCACAGAACTCTCCGAAGATTTCATCAATCAGTTTGCCTTTTCCCATTGTCTCGTCGATTTCCTCCATTTTCAGTTCCTTGCAAACCTGGCGGATTTCCTCTTCATTCTTACCGTTCAGGTCGTATCCTGTTTTTTCTTTGATAGCGTCGAGGATAGGCAGACGGCGATAAGGAGCTTTGAAGCTGATCGTTTTTCCGTCAACAACACTTTCCGTACAACCGTTTACAGCGATACAGATACGTTCCAGCAACTTCTCGGTAAAATTCATCATCCAGTTGTAATCCTTGTATTGCACGTAAAGTTCCATACAAGTAAATTCCGGATTATGAGTTTTGTCCATACCTTCGTTACGGAAGTTCTTACCTATCTCATATACACCTTCAAAACCACCTACGATCAGTCGTTTCAGATAAAGTTCCGTAGCGATGCGGAGATATAAGTCTATATCCAATGAGTTGTGATGTGTGATGAACGGACGTGCGCTTGCTCCACCGGCAATAGATTGCAGGATCGGAGTTTCCACCTCTGTATATCCGGCTTCGTCCAAAGCGTTACGCAGCGTTTTCACTACGGTTGCGCGCTTCAGGAATGTTTCTTTGATGCCGTCGTTTACCACCAGATCCACATAACGTTGGCGATAACGGAGTTCGGGGTCTTCAAAAGAGTCGTATGCTACTCCGTCTTTGTATTTTACGATAGGTAGCGGTTTAATAGACTTGGCGAGTACGGTCAACTTCTTTGCATGGATACTGATTTCACCCATTTGTGTACGGAATACGAAGCCCTCGATACCGATAAAGTCACCTAAGTCGAGCAGGCGTTTGAACACAGCGTTGTAAAGTTCCTTATCTTCTCCCGGACAGATATCATCACGGGTGATATACACCTGGATGCGGCCCTTCGAGTCCTGCAATTCGATGAAAGAAGCTTTACCCATTACGCGGCGGCTCATGATACGGCCGGCTACGGAAACCTGGCGCGGCTCCTCGTCGTCTTTGAATTCAGCTTTGATATCTGTAGAGAAAGCATTGGTTACATACTCTGCTGCGGGGTACGGATCGATACCCATTGCACGAAGCTCATTCAGGCTGTTACGGCGAATGATTTCCTGTTCACTTAGTTCTAATATATTCATTTCGTTACGTATTAACTCAATTTTGGAGGCAAAAATACGAAACTTTTCTCATATATCCTGTAATCCGTCTCTTTTTTGTATCTTTGCCGCTTCAAACTAATAGGTATGACAGGACAAAAGACACCCACTGCGCTGGGTACGGAAAAGATTGGGAAGCTTTTAATGCAGTATGCCATTCCGGCAATTATAGCCATGACGGCATCTTCTCTTTATAATATGGTAGACAGTATTTTCATCGGTCACGGTGTGGGGGCAATGGCGATCTCCGGGTTGGCGCTGACCTTTCCACTGATGAATCTTGCCGCAGCTTTCGGTTCGTTGGTCGGTGTGGGAGCGGCGACACTTGTTTCGGTGAAACTGGGACAGAAAGATTACGATACGGCCCAACGGGTGCTCGGCAACGTACTGATTTTAAATATTATAATCGGGCTTGCCTTTACGGTGGTTACTTTGATATTTCTTGACCCGATTCTCTATTTCTTCGGCGGCAGTGATGCGACGGTAGGTTACGCCCGCGATTATATGGTCGTTATCTTGTTAGGTAATGTCATTACCCATCTTTATCTAGGTTTGAATGCTGTGCTCCGTTCAGCAGGCCATCCTCAAAAAGCGATGTATGCCACGATTGCTACGGTAATCATCAATACGATACTCGATCCGGTCTTTATCTATGGTTTTGGCTGGGGGATTCAGGGAGCGGCTGTGGCTACCATTACCGCGCAGGTTATCGCGTTGGCATGGCAATTTAAATTATTCTCCAACAAAGAAGAATTGCTGCATTTTCATAAAGGGATTTTCCGGTTACGAAAGAAGATTGTTGTAGATTCGCTTGCCATCGGTATGGCACCGTTCTTGATGAACCTGGCGGCTTGCTTTATTGTCATCCTGATAAATCAAGGATTGCAGCGTCACGGAGGTGACCTTGCCATCGGGGCGTTCGGAATTGTGAACCGGCTGGTGTTCCTTTTCGTAATGATTGTGATGGGCTTGAATCAGGGAATGCAACCGATTGCAGGTTATAATTATGGAGCCAAGCAATATCTTCGTGTGACGAAAGTGCTGAAAATAACGATTTATGCCGCTACCATAGTGACAACTGCCGGATTTCTGATGGGAATGTTGATTCCCAAACTCGCCGTTTCCATTTTTACAACGCATGAAGAACTGGTTGATATTTCTGCCAAAGGGTTGCGAATCGTCGTGATGTTCTTCCCGATTGTCGGTTTTCAGATGGTGACTTCCAATTTCTTCCAGAGTATCGGAATGGCAGGCAAGGCAATCTTTTTGTCAATATCCCGTCAAGTGCTCATTCTGATCCCCTGCCTGTTGATTCTTCCACAGTTTTACGGACAATTGGGTGTCTGGATCAGTATGCCGGTTTCCGATATCACAGCCAGTCTGATAGCAGGAACAATGCTGTGGTGGCAGTTCCGGCAGTTTAAAATCCGGGAAAAATCATAATGGACTAGAAAATACGCCAAATCGGACAAAAATTGTCCCGATGCCCCTTTGTCGTCTTGCTCGTTTGAGATACATTTGTGGAAAACAAATTGCAATCTAAAATATGAGACGATTCAACTTATTATTAGCAGGAATTTTAGCCGTTCTATCGGCTTCCTGTGGTCATCGTACGCAGGGTACGGAGGACAGGCCGACAGTAAAAATCGATACAGTACTTTCTGCCGATGAGCAGACATCATTGCAATTTCCGGGTAGGGTGAAGGCTGCGCAGGATATAAGTCTGGCTTTCCGGGTGAGCGGGACTATTTTACGTATGCATGTCAATGACGGTTCTTATGTACGTAAAGGCCAGCTGCTTGCCGAGTTAGACCCTACCGATTACCAGATTCAACTGGATGCGGCGGAAGCCGAATATCAACGTGTGAAAGCGGAGGCCGGACGTGTGATGGCACTTTATAAAGAAAATGTGACGACACCCGATGCCAATGACAAGGCTGTGTATGGATTGAAACAGATTACCGCCAAATATAATCATGCCAAAGACCAATTGGAGTATACCCGTCTGTATGCTCCTTTCAACGGTTATGTGCAAAAACGCCTTTTCGATTCACATGAGACGCTTGCTGCCGGTATGCCGGTGGTGTCAATGATTAGCGAAGGCAAGCCGGAAGTGGAAATTAATCTTCCGGCTGCGGAGTATATACGCCGGGAACAGTTTACAAGCTACCATTGTACGTTTGATATTTACTCCGGACAGCAATATTCATTGAATCTGATAAGCGTCACTCCCAAAGCAAATGCCAATCAATTGTATACCATGCGCCTGCAACTGGAAAGAACGGGCGGACAACCTCTTCCTTCTCCCGGCATGAATACGATGGTCACCATTGAACGTACTGAAAACGGGCAACGAAATTTATCTGTACCTACAGGTGCGGTTTTGCATGAAAAGGGAAATACGAGTGTTTTCCTGTATAATTCTTCTACGCAGACTATTCACCGTTGCAGTGTGACGATGACCCGTTTGCTCAGCGACGGACGTTGCCTGGTCACTTCGGATGAAATAAAGCCCGGAGCACTGGTTGTGGCGTCGGGTGTGCATCATGTGAAAGATGGCGAAAAGGTGGAACCTCTTTTACCCGCTTCTGAAACCAATGTAGGAGGATTATTATGATAGATATAAGTAAGTGGGCATTTGAAAACAAGAAGCTTATTTACTTCTTGATTGCCGTGCTAGTGCTTGGCGGAGCTTATTCGAGCTATGAAATGAGTAAACTTGAAGATCCTGAGGTGACGGTGAAAATCGCTATGGTAGTAACTGTCTATCCCGGAGCTTCTGCGCATCAGGTAGAGTTGGAGGTGACTGATGTGCTTGAGAAGAATATCCGCACGATGGGAAACATAGATAATGTGGAAAGTTACTCTTACAATGACCTCTCCCTGATTCAAGTGGAACTGAAAACTACGGTCGGTGAAGACGACGTGGAACAATGTTGGGATTTGTTGCGCCGAAAAGTAGCGAACGCGCAGGCGGAACTGCCCGCAGGTGCCGATCCTCCTTTGGTGAAGGATGATTTTGGAAATGTTTACGGAATGTTTTATGCTTTGACGGGTGACGGCCTTTCGGATAGGGAACTATCCGATTATGCGGAGCTTATCAAACGGGAGGTCAGCGAACTCGACGGAGTGGAGCGGGTGGATTTGTATGGAGAGCGTTCGGAGTGTATCAATATCTCTCTGTTGCAAGACCGCATGGCGAATCTGGGTGTGAAACCTGCGGAGGTGCTTGCTACGCTGAACGGGCAGAATAAGACTACTTATACCGGATATTATGATAATGGCGATAACCGTATCCGTGTGACGGTCAGTGACAAGTTTAAGACGGTGGAGGATATCGGACGTATGCTGATTCAGGGACATGATGACGACCAGTTGCGTCTGAGTGATATAGCCCGCATCGAAAAAGATTATGAAAATCCCACTCGCAATGAATTGTTTTACGACCGTCAACGAGCTATGGGAATTCTGATTGCCGCTTCTTCGGGGTCGGATATTATCAAGATAGGTAAAGGAGTAGAGCGTAAACTGGAGCAGTTGAAGGCGGAACGGCTTCCGACAGGAGTCGATTGTCACAAGGTGTTCTACCAGCCGGAACGTGTTTCCGGTTCATTAGGGACATTTATTATCAATCTGATAGAATCCGTCATCATTGTGGTTGTCATCTTGATGATAGCAATGGGATTTAAGAGCGGGATGATTATCGGTATCAGTCTGGTAGTGACGGTGTTCGGCTCTTTCCTGTTCCTGTATTTTATGGATGGTACGATGCAACGTGTTTCTTTGGCTTCGTTTATCCTCGCTATGGGGATGCTGGTAGATAACGCGATAGTCATTATCGATGGCATTTTGGTGGATTTGAAAGCGGGTAAAAGCCGGATGGAAGCAATGACAGCTATCGGGCGACAGACTGCAATGCCCTTACTTGGAGCTACTCTGATTGCGATTATTGCTTTTCTCCCTATCTTTATGTCGCCCGATACTGCCGGAGTCTATACAAGAGATCTGTTTATAGTGCTGGCTGTTTCATTATTGCTGAGTTGGGTGCTTGCTTTGGTGCATGTGCCTTTGATGGCGGACCGCATTCTGCATCCGGGAATTGCGGATAAAGAGACGGATGCCGGAAAACGTGTTTACGAAGGGAAGATATATGCAGTATTGCGTTCCTTATTAAGATTCAGCCTGTCACATCGCTGGAGTTTCGTTTTTGCTATGTTGGCATTGGTAGTACTTTCCGCTTTCAGCTACCGTTTTATGCGGCAGGGATTTTTCCCGGATATGGTGTACGACCAACTTTATATGGAGTATAAATTGCCGGAAGGAACTAATTTCACGCGTGTCACGAGCGACCTGGAAGAGATTGAAGCTTACTTGAAAACCCGTCCGGAGATTACGCATGTCACGGCTTCCGTAGGAGGAACGCCCGGACGTTATAATCTGGTACGTAATATAGCCAATCCCTCTCTGTCCTATGGTGAACTGATTATCGACTTCACTTCTCCCGAAGACCTGGTGGATAATATGCCCGAAATTCAACAATATCTCTCGGCGCATTATCCGGACGCTTATGTGAAGTTGAACCGTTATAACCTGATGTTTAAAAAGTATCCCATTGAGGCGCAGTTTACAGGCCCGGATCCTGCTGTGCTGCATCAATTGGCGGACAGTGCCCGGTGTATTATGGAACAAAGTCCCGATGTGTATCTTATAACCACTGACTGGGAACCGCAGATACCGGTGCTGACCATCGAGTACGACCAGCCTACCGCCCGTGCTATCGGGCTGAGTCGCAATGATGTGAGTCTTTCCCTGCTTTCGGCTACGAGTGGGATTCCGATAGGTTCATTTTACGAAGGAATCCATCGGGATAATATTTACCTTCGTTGCCTGGACGAACAAGGCAGACCGATTGAGAATCTTGATAATACCCAAATCTTTTCGTCTCTTCCCTCACTGAACGGTCTGTTGACGCAGGAGATGATGATGAAGTTGAAAACAGGTACGCTGTCAAAGGAAGAGTTGGTGGAAACGCTGATGGGGACTACTCCGTTGAAACAGATAAGTAAGAAGATTGATGTGAGATGGGAAGACCCGGTGGTTCCCCGTTTCAACGGACAGCGTAGCCAACGGGTGCAATGTTCTCCCGTTCCGGGAATAGAAACGGAGAAAGCCCGCCAGTCTGTGGCGGAACAAATAGAGCAAATTCCGTTGCCGGACGGATATAAGCTGCAATGGCAGGGAGAAAGGAATGCCAGCACGAAATCCATGCAATATTTGTTCAAGAATTTTCCGTTTGCCATCATTCTGATGATTGCCATATTGATTATGCTGTTCAAGGATTATCGCAAGCCGACCATCATATTTTGTTGTATTCCTTTGGTTTTTGTCGGTGTAGTGGCTGTAATGCTGCTTACCGGGAAAACATTCAATTTTGTAGCGATTGTCGGAACTTTGGGGCTGATTGGAATGATTATTAAGAATGGTATTGTGCTGATGGATGAAATCACACTGCAGATCAGTCAGGGGATAGAACCGGTTACGGCTTTGATTGATAGTGCGCAAAGCCGTCTGCGTCCGGTGATGATGGCCTCGCTGACTACGATTCTGGGTATGATTCCGTTGTTGCCGGATGCAATGTTCGGTTCTCTGGCGGCTTCCATTATGGGAGGATTGTTGTTCGGTACATTGATAACGTTGTTGTTTATACCTATTTTATATGCTCTGTTCTTTCATATAAAATATTCCGGTCATTCCTAAGGAATGTCCAGAATATTGGTGATAATTCTGACTTGTCGGGGAGTGAACGTGCGTGTTCGCGGATGGTAACCGGTTTCTGTCAATAAACGGAATAACTCTTTGTTCATTTTAATCCATTTGGTGAATATACGTATGGCACAACGTGGGGTGATGCTTGGGCTGTACATACAGGCTAATTCCTTTTTTGTATAGGATTTGAAAATGAACGGTTTTTCTTCTTCGATTGATAATTCCATTTTTATAGTTTTTATTATTAGAAGTTGTAAATATACAAAATTATAGGGCGTTTGTCAAGGGATTAATAGAATAATGTGGAAGAGAGTGTCATTTTACTATTCATTGTGACACTCTCTTCATGCCTCAAAGAGGGCAGGGGTTATTCTCCCGGATCGGGAGCTTCTCCATCCCCTTTGTCCGGATTTACCGGTTCATCCGGTACCATAGAACCATCAGCGGAGACAATCATCTTTTGGACACTGACTTTGTTCAACATCTCTTTAAATTTATATCCTGGGGTAAAGATGATTTTCACTCTTCGGATAGTATCGCTATCCACATCTTTGGCGGTATCCTGACTATCACAATTCAGACTGGGACGAAAGCAGCCAAAATCACCTAATTGGACTGATATACCTTTATTCAGGTTCATATTCAGCGTATCAATGAGTGCGTCGAGCACAAATTTGACAGCTCCACTGGGTACTAATCCGACTTTGGTAATTTCATCACACAGATTTCTGAAATCCAACGTATTGGTGATTACATTCTGCGCTACATACTTTTCGGTTTTAGTCTTGTCAAAACCGAATGTTCTTTTTTTAATAACATATTTCAGTGACATAATTTTGTTTTTTTTAATTAATACTTTTGGTTATCGTTTCTCTTTCTTTGTGATCACGATGCAAAGATATAACAGTCACTTACCGGTGAGGTGCTTTAATGGTGCTCAATGAATGCAGATTGGTTTAGACTTGTGTATACGCTTAATTTTCCGACTCCTTCTTTACGGATAACTCCATCGCTGATGAATGAATTTAATTCTTGGATAGCAATCTTCTTATTCCGTCCGGTTAAGAGGGAATAGTCTGTCCGGCTGATAAATAAATGATTCTCCAAATATTTGTTGAGACGTGCAAGGCAGGTTTCCCGGCTAATGCTATTTCTTTTGGGACGGATCGGTGATTCGCCACGCTGTAATCTCATTTTGTCACTGACCTCCTTTTTGAATGAACGGCTTGCGCGAAGATGGATGTTTTTCATTTTAATAGAGGTGGAGCGGATTTCTTTTTTATCTTTTACCGGTGGGCATTCCAGCGATGTGGATAGGAAACCGAAATTTCCTATTTCTACATTCCAGCCCTCCGCCAGCAAATCTCTGGCTTCATTGGAAAAAGATTCCATTGCACCTGTCAGCAGGCTGCGGCTGATTCCTGTGAATTTATGCACACGGTCCAGAAATTCGTCTTTACTTATTGTTCCTTTGGATACAATACGGGCATGTAACGGCTGTTTCTCCTGTTTGTTAGGACTGGGAGTTTCAAATAAATCATATATTGCACTCATATACTGATGTCTGTTGCTTTATTAGTTAGTATTAATTCGTTTTACAACTGTTGACTTTTAGTTCCACAGTTGTTTCCCTTTAGTTCTATATCTATTATCGTTTTGTTCCATATCTGTGGAACGAATCGGTATCTACTACAAAAGTAGGTAGTTTATGTAGCGTAGAGGTGCTTTAGATAGCAGGAGTGTTAATTTATACTTTAAGAAAATGTCCGCAATCTGTTCTTGCTCGACTGGATGTAATAACCGTTCCTTATTGCGGATGCGATAATACATATTAAAGAATATAAATTTTGGCGTATGGTAATTGCTATGGTATGTGACTTTATTGGTGTATCAGATTGAGATTGTTTCACTGTCTGCCTTTCTTTTTGTGGTATGCCCTTAAATGATAGACGAATTGTATTCCTGCATATCGGCCTATACCTTGGTTGGTAATATTGTTGGTACCGGAGGCATTGATAGTATGTACATAACGGTAGTTGTTGTTATTGAAAAGATCGTTTATGCCGATACTAATCTCGCCGAGATGGTTACGGAACAACCGACGGCCTAGGTAGAGATTACATAATAAGATTCGATCATTGTAAGAGTCTGAGATACCTTTTAGTTGCTGGAAGGTGAGGGAACCAGTGAAAGTAAATCTGCGCCAGAAGGCCCATTTGATATCTCCTGAAAATATTTGTGAGAAGTAGTCGTTGCTATTCTTTATCCCTTTTGCAGTGAATTCACCTTGTGAATATTGTCCGGAATAATTAATGCGAAAGTCTAAATCTTCACTAATGTTGCTTGATAGTGAAATGGCTGCAAGGTGGTTGTTGCGATGAATGGGCGCTTTTTCACCATTGATGACACCTGGTAAAATATTCATGGTAGAGCTTACTGTTATGTTTAGATTGCTGCGTAGGGCATTTACGGGAAACCCGTAGGTAACTTTGCCTTGTAGTCGATGGTATCCACCGATATTGGCGGAACGGACGAATTGATTGCCTTCTCCTAGTGTAACTCCTTCTGTTACAGTGAAATCAGGGTTGTCTATTACTAAAGAGTCTCCGATATAGTTGTGGCTGCCACTATAGTTCAGAGAGATGGCAAAGGTACTGCCGCGGGAAGGATTGGTATGTATGTATCGTACTCCCCAATCGTGCAGATATGATGGGTTTAAGTTGGGATTTCCTGCTCTGATGAAGCTCAAGTTGGCTAGACTTACAACATTCTGAAGTGAGGATGCTGCTGGATTGATAGTGCGTCCTCTGGCGTCAATCCGAATTGTATTTGAGCGATTGGCGGTAATATTGGCTACAACTTCGTATGTTGGATTGTCGAATGATTTTCTATTTTTGTCGGTAGATGGAAGGATGCTGATTCCTTTGAAATCAATATGTTGAAATGCTGCGCTTACCATAACAGACGTTTTACGGAATGCGTATTGAAAACGCGGTCCTATCTTATGTGTCAAGTATGTTCCACTGTTGTTGCTTGACTGTCTTGTGTCTGCTTCCCTATTCAGTTCCCCCGTTTTCTTATCTAATAAAAATACCTGTTTATTTGCTTTGTCGTGGCTATACAGAAAAGAGTATTCCCAGCTCATACGCAGAAATCTGCTTAATGGTTCTGTATAAGTGATTCCAGTACGTGTTGTTATTCGTTCGGTTGTGTTAGTGCTTTGTTGGGCGGAGTAGGCAGTCGCATTTTCCGGTATCAATGGAATATTCGGTTTACGGAAAGTGTATTGTTCATTTTCCGCATCAGTTTTATTGTCATAGTAACTGCCGAATAATGAGAATGACAAAAACCGTCCTCTTTTATTAAATCGGTAACGATAGGTGAGTGAATTGGCGAGATTGATACCTAATCTGTCATTTTGATTATTGCCTAGTCGATTGTGCAGAAAGCGGATGTCTTCTTCAGAAAAACGGTTTTGTACGTGTATTGTCTGTTGCCTAAGGTCTGATAGATTTTGTATTTTCACTGACGGGCGGACAACAAAGCTGTGTCGGGTACCGGCGCTTAAGTTTATTTTGGCGGAGAAGCGGTGATTATAACTTGAAGCTTCGTAGTCATTTTCTGCATCGGTAAGTTGTGTTTTTGTTCCGTCTCCTAAATTTTCCTGTTGACTGCTTTGCTGATTGTTGTTATTCGTTCGGTTAAAGAAGTAACTACCGGAAAAACATTGGGTGTTGAGGTTGGCACCGATAGATTGTACTGACGAAATGCCCGGAAGCGGTTTTACTATAAAATCGGAGTTCCCGTTCTTGCCGCTCTCTTCAGTAGCCCCCACTATGTCTTCGGTAACGAAATTGTGTAGACTGAGGTTGTTTGCCATTCCAACTACAGAAAGTTTATGTTTGGGAGTAAAATTATTTAGATTACCTCCCATTATATATTTGTCTGGAATACCGTAACCACCATATATACGACCGAAAATACCTTGACGGCGTTCTGATTTAGTTACGATATTGATAGCTGTGTATCCACGTCCATCATCTACTCCTGTCAGTTCTGCCTCATCGCTTAGTTTATTGAATATTTCAATGTCTTCTACCATATCTGCCGGAATGTTCTTTAGTGCTGATAGTACATCACTACCAAAGAACTCTTGCCCGTCTATCATTACTTTGTTCACTTTTCTGCCATGTGCTTCTATTCCTTCCGATGAGACTGAAACGCCGGGCATTTTGGTTATCAGTGATTCGGAATTGGCTCCTAAAGCCACTTTGTAAGCATTGGCACTGTAACTTAATGTGTCCCCGCTTTGCGTAGATCTAATAGCGGGAACACTGACAAGGACTTCATTAAGTTGTACAGATGAGGGTTGAAGTAATAGTGGATTTAGTTGAAAGGATGGTTTGTTGAGACATATTTGTCGGAATGCGGGGTTATATCCTAAAAAGGTAACCTTAATTTGGTAGTTCCCATAAGGAAGGTCTTGAAACTCAGCACGACCTTCGGTGTAGGAAATGGCATGGAATCTTTTTTGATTGTTCAGACATACTAATTCAAATACAGCTCCTTCAATTGTTTCGTTAGTGATTGAGTCTCGTAGGTAGAACTCTATGTTGCCATATAGCTGTTGTGCATGGCCGATAACGGAAAAGCAAAAGGAAATTGTTATAAAAAGTATGATACGAGTATTTTTTGTAGATAACATATAATACTTATTTGCGGACGGTCAGAACTGCCGCATGAAAAAAACTGATTTATCTGCTTGCTTCTATGGTATAAGTGAAACTGTCTGCCCGGTAGTATCCAATGTTGTATTCGATTGGGATTTCGTTCACATCATAAACGAATCGCTTCCTTATTAATATAGGATCACTTGATTTAATATCTAACTTTTCTGCTATAAATTCTCCGGCTAAACGTGCTGTAATTTCTTCTTTACTGGTTTTTACCACTATATTATATTGTGTTTCTAGCATTTCATATAATGGGCGGGTAAAATCTTCTTCACCTGTTAGTGGAATATGAGGGTTGAAATATGAGATAAAGTACACAAACGGATATTCTTTTTTCCCTCTTACACGCTCCATAACTACACAGCGGCTATCGGAATTGGGACCTAAATCAAAGAAAGTTCCAATTTCTTCTGTTGGACGTTTTAGACTGATATGTAATTCAAAGTTACGTATTTCAATACCTAACATCTTCATTTCTTGTGAGAAACTAAGCCAATTCTTTACTCCGCCTACAATTCCTTTCTTTACGACTTTTGTTCCGAATCCTTTTTTTCGTAATAAAAGGCCTTCGAAGACTAACTTATTAATAGCTTGTCTTAATGTGTTTCTAGAAATGTTTAATTGTGCAGACAAATCTACTTCGTTCGGAAGTAGTTTCCCGTTTTTGTATTCTTCGGATTCAATAAGCCTTCTAAGAATTGCTTCTGCTTGAATATGAAGTGGTTTATTACTGCTATGATCTATTTCCATATCTTTTGAATTGGTTTAATTTTTGGCAAATATAAGATTTATCAAAAAATAATCCAAGTTTTGTTTGGAATAAAAATAAAATCTTTATATTTGCACAAAATAAACTATGTATGAACATATAAATTCTTAAAAATGAAGATGAATATAAGGAAGGCTAATTATGATAAATATCCTTCAACAAAAATGTCGGGGATGCTTGTTCAGGGTTGGGATGCTATCATTTCTGTGTTAAAAAAGCAAATGGATGCAAGAAAAGTGCTGGCAGTGGATTTATATACTGGAGTATATGAAGAAGAAGTGCTGGATGCTTTTTCAAAAGAATTCTCCGGAAAGGTGATGAATGTACGTGATTTGATGAAACCGGAACAAGAGATCCAAACTTTGACGGAACGCTTCATGACGGAAGATGTGTTGTTTGGCTATGTGACCAATTTGAAGCTGGAAGATTATTTTGATGCGGATAAATTAGCTGCTGCGCAAAAGCAAATTAGTGAAGCGGAGGATACTATTGTAATAATAGGTACGGGAGCTGCCATGGTGGCTCCGCAGGATGCGATGATTGTATATGCGGATATGGCACGTTGGGAAATTCAACAACGTTTCCGTCGGCATGAGGTAAAAGCTTTAGGGATAGACAATCGGAAAGATGCCGTTTCTTTGCAATACAAGAGAGGCTATTTCAATGATTGGAGAGTATGTGATAGGTATAAGGAAAGATTGTTTGACAGGGTAGAATTCTGGATTGACACCCATGTGGCCGGAACACCGAAGATGATTGATAAGGATACTTTCTTTAAAGGGGTAGAGGCAACGGTGAACACGCCGTTCCGGGTAGTTCCTTTCTTCGATCCGGCTCCCTGGGGTGGTCAATGGATGAAAGAAGTTTGCGATTTGGATCGTGAACGCGAAAATTTTGGTTGGTGCTTTGACTGTGTGCCCGAAGAAAACAGCCTCTATTTTGAGGTGAACGGAGTGCGCTTCGAACTTCCTTCGGTCGATTTGGTTTTGCTGAAAAGTAAAGAGTTGCTTGGCGAACCGGTGGAAGCACGCTTTGGAAAAGACTTCCCCATCCGTTTCGACTTTTTGGATACGATAGGTGGAGGTAATTTGAGTTTGCAGGTACATCCTACCACTCAATTTATCCGTGATAGTTTCGGTATGTACTATACACAGGATGAAAGCTACTACATGGTAGACGCGGAAGAAGATGCCGTAGTTTATCTGGGAGTGAAAACGGGTGTTGATAAAGAAGCGATGATCGACGATTTGCGTAAGGCACAAAAAGGTGAATTGGTGTTCGACGCAGAAAAGTATGTCAACAAGATTCCGACAAAGAAACACGATCACTTCCTGATTCCGGGAGGGACGATTCATTGTTCCGGTGCGAATAGTATGGTGCTTGAAATAAGTTCGACTCCGAACCTCTTTACTTTCAAACTATGGGACTGGCAACGTCTGGGACTGGACGGAAAACCACGCCCAATCAATGTGGAACGTGGTAAATGCGTAATCAACTGGAACCGGGATACGGAATATGTAAATGAACATCTTCGCAACCAGTTTAAAGAAGTGGCTTCCGGAGATGGGTGGATTGAGGAACGTACCGGATTGCATCCGAATGAATTTATCGAAACCCGCCGTCACCGTTTCTCGTCACCGGTGCTGCATCACACAAACGACAGTGTAAATGTGCTGAATCTGCTGGAGGGAGAAGAGGCCGTCGTTGAGAGTCCTACTCACGCCTTTGAACCTTTCGTGGTGCATTATGCGGAAACATTTATCATTCCTGCCGGAGTGAAAGAATATACCATTGCCCCGTATGGTAAATCGGCAGGAAAAGAATGTGTAACGATAAAAGCCTACGTACGCTTTTAATAATGAAATAATTCATTAATCTAATATCTTGAAACCTATGTACGAACATGATGAACGAATCGTAATGACGCTTGATGCGGGAGGCACTAATTTTGTGTTTTCAGTCATACAGGGCTGTCGCGAAATAGTGGAACCTATTTGCCTTCCGGCAGCGTCCGACGACTTAGAGCGTTGCTTGTCTGTTCTTGTAGAAGGCTTCCTGGAAGTTGAAAAACGATTGCCTAAACTTCCGGTAGCTATCAGTTTTGCTTTCCCCGGGCCTGCTGACTATGAGCATGGAATTATTGGTGATTTGCCTAACTTCCCGGCTTTCAGGGGAGGAGTGGCACTCGGACCTTATTTGAAAGAGCAATTTGGTATTCCGGTTTTTATTAATAATGACGGTAATTTGTTCGCCTATGGTGAAGCTTTGGCGGGCACTTTACCCGAAGTAAATAAGCGTCTGAAAGAAGCAGGCAGCAGTAAGGTATATAAAAATCTGCTCGGAATAACACTGGGTACGGGATTTGGTGCCGGAGTGGTGATTGACAATCGGTTACTGACCGGAGATAACGGTTGCGGCGGTGACGTCTGGATTATGCGGAACAAGAAATATCCCGAAATGATTGCGGAAGAAAGTGTCAGTATCAGGGCCGTCAGACGAGTATATCAGGAACTGACCGGAAAGGATGCTTCTTCTTTGACTCCCAAAGATATTTTTGATATTGCCGAAGGAACGGCAGAGGGAGACCGCCAGGCTGCTGTCCGGAGTTTCAATGAATTGGGAGAAATGGCGGGTGATGCCATTATCCGTGCATTGAATATTGTAGACGGTCTGGTGGTGATTGGCGGAGGAGTGGCCGGAGCGGCTAAATACATACTTCCGGGAATCATGAATGAAATGAACCGTCGGATTGGAACATTTTCCGGAACATCATTTTCTTGTTTACAGATGGAGGTCATTGACCTGACGGAAAAAGAAGGTATGGATGGTTTTTTAGTAGAAAAAGATAAAATGGTGAAGATCCCATTTTCGGAAAAATTAGTATCATATAGTTGTCATAAAAAGATAGGTATTACTGTTTCTTCTTTGGGAACAAGTAAGTCAGTGGCACTAGGAGCCTATACTTTTGCTTTGTCGCAATTGGATAATGTGGAGTGAAACTTTAATGAAATATGTTGAATTATGAAAGAAAAACACATTTTAAAGATTTTACCTGTACTTTTTGGATTTTTTATAATGGGATTCTGTGATGTAGTAGGAATTTCAACTAGCTATGTAAAAGAGGATTTTGGACTGAGTGAGACATTGGCGGGCTTTATTCCTTCAATGGTTTTCATTTGGTTCTTGTTATTCTCCATTCCAATAGCGACATTGATGTCAAAATGGGGAAGAAAAAGAGTTGTACAGGTCGGAAATATTGTTACTTTTATAGGAATGATAATTCCCTTTGTGTCCTATAATTTTATTACTTGCATGATTGCTTTCTTATTTTTGGGATTTGGTAATACAATTTTGCAAGTAAGTTTAAATCCTCTTCTCACGAATGTTGTAAAAGGTCAGGCGCTTACTAGTTCATTAACGGCTGGGCAGGTTGTCAAAGCTGTATCCTCTTTTAGCGGTCCTTTCATAGCAATGTTTGCCGTTCATTATTTTGGTAATTGGAAATATCTATTTCCTATTTTTGCATGTATCACATTAGTTTCTTCTTTGTGGCTTTGGAAGACTCAAATAACTGAAGAGAAACAAAAGGAAACAGATGCTACCATAAAAAGTACGTTTGTATTGCTGAAAGACAAAGATATATTGTTACTTTTTTTAGGCATTGTTTTTGTTGTAGGCGTGGATGTCGGCATGAATACTGTAACCCCTAAATTATTGATAGAGCGTTGCTCTCTATCCGTGGATACTGCGGGGCTGGGGGCGAGTGTTTATTTCTTTTGTAGAACAATCGGTGCATTTATTGGAGCCATGTTATTAGCTAAAATTTCAGAAGGGAAATTTTATTTAATCAATGTAGTTATAGCTGCTATGGGCTTGTTAACCTTATTTTTTGTTGGTGATGAATATCTGATTTTGACTTTGGTTGGAGTTATTGGATTTACTTGTTCTAGTATTTTCCCCATTATTTACTCTGTTGCGATGCAGAAAGTTCCTGCTAAGGTGGACGAGGTTTCAGGTCTTATGATTACAGGGGTGTTCGGTGGAGCAGTTATTCCTCCCCTCATGGGATTGATGACCGATATACTGGGTAGTCAGAAAGGCTCTTTATTAGTAATAGGTGCGAGTGTCTCTTATCTGGTTTTTTGTGCGTGGAGAGTTAATTTTATTTCTAATATTAAATAATGAAGACAAGTATGATTGAGAAAGTGAAATGGTTGCATGTTGTCTGGCTTTTTATGTCCATGATTTTTGCACAGAATGTGGTAGCACAAACCCGGACCGTAAAGGGGGTTGTGTGCGATGATAATCAAGAGCCTATGGCAGGAGTTACAGTGGTAGTACCTGGAACTTCTGTTGGAACATCTACAGCGGTAAATGGAACATTTACTATAAAGGTGCCAGCTGGCGCTAAAGTATTAGATTTTACATTCATAGGATATAAGCGGAAAAGAATATCTTTGAATCGCGAACTACCTTCTACATTAAAAGTGGTGATGCAGGAAGACGCGACTCAACTTGATGAAGTGGTGGCTATTGGGTATGGAACACAGCGTAAGGCTGATATTACGGGAGCAGTTGCTTCTGTCTCTTCCGATGTTACAGAAAAACGGGTCGTGACGAATATGATGGATGCTTTGCAAGGGAAAATAGGTGGAGTGAGAATTTCATCATCAGAAGGTGGTCCGATGGGTGGATTTGATATTAATATCCGCGGTAATACTTCACTTTCGGGCAACAGTGAACCTCTTTGGATTATAGACGGACTTCCCGGAAATAGTGAAAGTGTGAATCCGAACGATGTGGAATCTATTGATATTCTAAAAGATGCTTCTTCTACAGCAATATATGGAGCACGTGGGGCTAATGGTGTGATTATTGTGACTACCAAGCAAGGAAAGAAAAACTCTACAAGTGTGGATTTTAGTGCTACAGTAGGAGTGCAATCGAGTTCTAAGAAATTGGATTTATTGGATTCTTATAATTTTGCGAAGCAGAAATATTTCCAACAATTCACTTATCAAAAATATACTCCGGGGTTGTATGAATCTTTAGGATATACAGGTCTTGATTTATTTATTGATCCGGAAGGTAATATTTATCAAAAAGGTAATGGTACATATTATGCATTTGACAATTTTGAACGCTATGCGGCAAATGATGCTGTAAATACTGATTGGCAGGATGAAATGCTTTCTTCCGCTTTATTACAAGATTATAGATTAACAGTTCGAGGTGGTGGCGCCAGAAATACTTATTCTGTTATGTTATACTATTTGAATAATGAAGGTATTTTGAGGAATACTAATTCTGAAACATATTCTGGACGTCTAAATTTTAATCAAGAAATAGGTAAGTATGTTCGTTTTAAAACGAATACTTCTTTTGTAAGAAAATTTAATAATGGTATTAGCGGTAACATTCAGCAGATGCTTACGTTAGCTCCTACAAAGCCTGCGGACTATGATCCAAGCGATGATCAATTCTTATTGCCAAATGAAGTTCCCGGTCGTGTTGTCAATCCTATACAGCAGGCTGATTTAATTGTAGATAAGACATCTACCTACAATTTTATGACTAATAATAATATTGACATTAAGATTAATAAACATTTGTCTGGGACAATTACTTTGGGATATACTAAGTCAGGTTCTTTGCGAGATGAATATTATCCATCTAACGTACAACAAGGGTGGGATTATAATGGGCGTGCCATTAAGACGATAAATGAGAGTGAAAAGATTTTTAATGAGAATGTAGTGCGTTATGATAATAAGTGGGGCAAACATAAATTGGGAGCTGTGATAGGTAATACATTGGACAGATCTTGGAGCAAAATGGTAAAAATTGAAAATCGGAATTTTGGCTTGGAAAATTTGAAAGAGGAAGGTCTTGGTAAAGGGACTGAACCGCAAATTCCAACTTCGACTTATGTACAAAGTTCGTTGGCTTCTTTTTATGGACGTATTACTTATGATTGGGCTGATAAATATTTGTTCAAAGCAACTATGAGAGCAGATGGTGCATCTAATTTCTCTAAAAATAATAAGTGGGGTTATTTCCCGTCAGCAGCTTTTGCATGGAGAATCAATCAAGAAGAGTGGTTAAAGCATGTGAAAGTCATTTCGAACATGAAATTACGATTAAGTTGGGGAGAATCAGGAAAGAGAGCCATTGGTAATTATACTACATTGGCTAATATCGGCACTGGCTTTTATACAGGTAATGGTGAAAATTTGGAAATGATTTCTTATCGTCAGAACTTGCCAAATGATAATTTGAAATGGGAGACTACCTCTGAAGTGAATATAGGTTACGACATGGGCGTGTTAAACAATCGTGTTATGGTAACTTTTGATTTCTATCGCAGAAAAACAAGAGACTTATTATATAGTGTACCGGTGGCTACTTATTCAGGCTTTGGTTCTCAGATACAAAATCTAGGAGAGATACAAAATCAAGGTATGGAGTTGGCTTTCTCTGCTAATATCATAAAGAAAAGAAATGTAAACTGGACATTTGATTTCAACATTTCCAAGAATAAGTCTAAATTGATAGAAATTGGAGAAAGAGGATGGGAAATCAATACTGTTGGTGCTGGAAATTACTATTTAAAAGAAGGATTGCCTCTTGCCAATTGGTATGGTTATCAGACACAAGGTATTTGGCAGACACAAGCAGAATTGGATGCAGCGTTGGCAAGTTTTAATGAACATGTGGCATCCGGAATAGGACCGCAAGCTGGGGACTTGTCGAAGGCACAATATGACCGTTTAAAACCGGGATATCGTAAAATAAAAGATCAACCGAATGCGGAAGGAAAGTATGACGGAATTATTAATGCAGATGATAGAGTTATTTTGGGACAAGGTGAACCAAATTTCGTAGGTGGTTTTTCAACTTCCTTCCGTTATAAATGGCTGACTTTGGATGTGGCTTTTACTTATAATGTAGGCAATAAAATTTATAATAAGGCAGGGCGTATTTTGGAAACGGATATAAGCCAGCGAAATCAGTTTGCGGCAACTGCAAACAGGTGGTTCCCCACGTTGTATCATTATGACCCTAATTCACCTGACCATAGAGGTGAATTGTTGTGGGAAGGAAATCCTACAAATGATATATTATCATGTATGCATGGACAGGGCAATGATGATACGATATATGATATTTATTTGGAAGATGGCTCTTTCTTGAGATTAAGTGACATTACTCTCTCTTTCAATTTGCCTAAAAAATGGCTTAAGAAAGCGATGATGAAATCGGCAACAGTTTTTGTAACTGGTAAGAATCTATTTGTATGGTCTGACTACAAAGGGTATGATCCTGAAGTAAATATGTCTACGGGCGCTGCTAAATATCTTTGTCCCGGATTGGATAACTGGGCTTATCCTAAATCTCGAATCATCTCAGGTGGGATTAAACTATCATTTTAAGTAACTGACTAAAAGAATTCTGATGAAAAAATATTTATTCTTTATATTAGTATCTTCTATCCTAGTAGGTTGTACTGATTGGCTTAAAGAAGAGCCAGTGGATAGATTTGTGGAGGATAATTTCTTTGTGAACAAGAAATCCTTGCGGACTGCTTTATTGGGTGGATATGGGCGTTTTGCCGATTTATATGTCGATAAATGGGCAGCATGGCTTGGTGAATGGGGAACAGATGCTGTATGTACGCAGAATGTTGCTGATAGTTATGGTTATCATCGTTATTTGTTTGCTTCTACAGCTCCTATAATTAATACATGGTACAATGTACATTATGAAGTTATTAGTCGTTTTAATACTGTGTTGAAACGAGTGGATGAAATTCCAGATATGACTACAGCTGAAAAAGAGGAAGTGAAGGGAGAATGTTTGTTTATGCGTGCACTATGTTATTTCAGATTGGTTCAGACTTTGGGACCTGTACCTTTAATATTGGATGAATTTAATGAGATGGACAACAGCCTTCCACGTGCTTCGGTAGGTGAGGTATATACTGCCATTATTAATGATTTAAAGATCGCTTCTGAAGAAGGACGCTTACCGGATATGAGAGTTGCTGACTTTACTCGTACTAATCGTACAGCTGCCCGTGCATTATTGGGAAAAGTATATCTCACTTTGGCAGGACATATGGAGAATGGTAAAGTGGATGCTGTGCTAGCTACTATTGGCAGAGAAACATTGGGGTATCAGAGTTATACAGAATATACATCTGAACAACTCTATCAGTTGACAGAGGAGGCATTATTTCCTTTGATTGGCTCTGTAGATATAAGCAGTGGTAGTTATGAAGATATATTCCTGTCGTTGACATTCAATAAAAATACGAATTCTGAACTTATTTGGCAAATTCAATTTAATTCAGATAAAGCGGGAAGTGCTTGGGCAAAACATGCGGGAGTAATATGCAGGCCCTCTGCCAATTATGATAAATTATCTGGCTCTGGACGTTATAATGTTTTGTATGTGCCTGATATGTATTATTCATATAGTGCTGGTGATGTGCGCCGTGATTGGAGTTGTAATTATAGTTGGTATAATGGGACAACGAATAAATGGACATTCTTTGATCCCCGTTTGGGATATGAACAACAAGGATATACATCTTGGTGTAATATTCAGAAATTTAGGGAAAAAGAGACTGTATTTGAACAGTCTGAATTTGCTGACCCTAATCAACGTCCTACCAATTATCCGTTTCTTCGCTATTCGGATGTAGTATTGATGTGTGCAGAAGCGGAATTGATGCAGGATGGCATAATAAGCGAAACTACTTTTGCGGAAATCCGAAAGATTGAAAGTAGAGCTCGCGGTGGTATGAGTTCTTCGGAAAGGTTGGCTTATTTGAAAGTTAGAAAGAACGAGTTGTATGAGGAATATGTAAAAAAGAATGCGGAATTTGTAAAGGCTAATGAATATTATTTGTCAGTAAAGGATAATCCGAACATTCCTCAAAGTATAAAAGACTTGGCTTTGGCAGAGAATGATAGATTGAGCGCGGAACGTGGTAATGCAAAAGGTGAATCAGATCATGCTGCAAATGAACTTAAATTGTGGGAAACCGGAATAGCACCGGCAGCCAGTATACCGGGATATCAGCAAGGATTGGAGCCACAACCGTTCTTGGAATATACTCGTGAGGCATTTAACTTGGAAGCGTTGAAAAGGGAAAGACTATTGGAATTGGCTTTTGAAGGGCATCGTCGTTATGATTTGCTTCGTTGGGGTGAATTGGTGGAGAAATATGATGGCGTGCGTACTATTAAAGAACAGATAAACGGTATGGGACGTATAAGTGATTATAATGTGTTGCTACCATTACCGCTTACTCAAGTGGATTTGTCTACAAATAAAGAAGGATTTTTTCAGAATCCTGGATATTAAAATTGTAAAAAAATAAATATGAAAAAATATATATCATTAATTATTTGTATTTTATTGCTCCCGTGCTTGTTTATGGCATGTGAGAATGAAGAACGTAAAAATATTCTGCCTCCTGTAAGTTTTGTGCAACGCTTGTTGGAAGATGGTACAATAGATACTGAAAATATGAGGTTTACACTTGTGGGGGAAGTGAAAGCCAATGAAGAAATTGGTGGAAATGCATCTTTGAAATTTGAATATTGTAATGGATATGGTAGAAAGGCAAGAATTGCTGTAACCAGTGCAGCCAACATTATAAAAGGTAGTGCCACTGTGGATTTGCATGGGGGTAGTGATACTGCTTCGGTGGCGGTTCCTTTATATGGTGCTCCGAAAGATATGGGAAATATTGAAGTATGTGTGTCTATCTTAGCTGAAGGTACTGCTCCTGTAAATTTACGTGCTAATTTGGTGGTAGCAGATCCGGTTGAATTATATCGGGTGGATTTTGATAATATTGTTTGTGAAGGAGAAATTTATGACAATATAGAAGGTAGTACGTTGTTGAAAATACCATATACGAAAGGTTATGGTCGAAGTGCTACGGTGAAGGTGGAGTCAGAAGTAGGTCTTTCGGGTAAAGAGGTACGTAAATTGAACGGTGATTATGCTAGTTTGAGCGAAGGAGAAGCAGGTGTTATGGAGATCCCTATATTTGGTATTCCTAATGAAAATGGTGAAGTGGATTTGACTATTACAGTTTTTTCTGCAGGTGGTATGTCAGTTGTGGGCAAAGCTCGAATTACGATATTGGAGAATACAGATGTATTTCCCGAATTGCAGTTGCTTCCAGAAGTGCAACTTTCCGGTGCATTATATCGGAATGCTTTGATAGGCGAGTTGTCTAATGCCAAACTTATAGTTCCTTATAAGAATGGATATGGAAGGAATATAACAGTGAGAGTGAATGAAGTTAACGGTATATCAGCCGAAGAAAAGAGTTACAAACTTCAGGGAGGTGCTGTTGAGGGAACTTTTGAGATGCTGCTGCAGGGAACTCCACTCCTTGCCGGTGAGAATGAACTTACTATCTCCGTTATTACAGAAGAAGGACTGGAGCTAAGTCAGAAGGTAATTGTTGTGGTGGATTACCCTGCTGAACTTATTATAAATGGATGTACTGTACAAGGAGAGTATTATGCAAATATTGTTCTTGGCACAGATGCTTGTATAGAAGTTTCATATGAAAACGGATATCAAAGAAATGTGAAATGTACGGCTGTTCTTGATGGAACGGCAAGTGGTATAACGTGTAATATACCAGTTGACCCTATTGTTTTAGCAGATAATGCTGGTACATTTACTATTCCGTTAATCGGAACAAAACCTGTTGCTGGAACTTTTCCATTTATGCTGATTTTTGAGCCTGAAAATGAAAGTATGAAAACGGTTTCAGGTATTATAATGGTTTCAGGTGAAAAACCTATTGAGTTTGATTTTGACGATATTTTATTTGATGGAAATCCGGTCGTGTTGAATGAATTTGTAAGTATAACATTAAGGATACCTTTTGCAAATGGATCAGGAACATTTGATGCTGAAGTTTCAGGTGCGCTTACAGGAAGTGTTAGTGATGTAACATTGTCAAGTACAACAGGATATTTGGAAATACCTGTGTCTGGAACTCCTAATAGAGAGTTAGGCAGTATGAGTATAAAGATAACCAATGTTGAAAAGAAAACGGTGTATACTCAAGAGGTTCCGTTTTATGCTGGTACTCGAATTCATTATAATGGGATAGATTATTATTCTGTTTTTGTAGATGTGGATAAGAATGGTAAAATAGGAGCTGGGGAAATTTGGCTGGATAGAAATATCGGAGCAACTTCCAATGAACCGGGAATATTTGAACCAAATGGGGCTAATATGGATTGTGTAGGACATTACTATCAATACGGAAAGTCTTATGGTGAAAATGCAAATGTGCTTGATGAGACAACCGGATGGTGCGATTATGATGCTGAGTGGATAAATCCGATAGGTGATTGGAACATTTGTCCTGAGGGGTATCGTTTGCCTACTGTCAAGGAGTGGGAGGCTATTTGTACCCGAATTGCTGAGATTAACACATTCTTAGGCATAAGTAATACACAACAGCATATGATGGATTCTGCTCTGAAATTGCCTTTGGGAGGATGGATGAATAATAGCTTTGCGAAAGGAACTTGGCCACAAGGAAAGATGGGATGTTATTGGACTTCAGACCGTTTTGGAGATAATGATGTAATAGCTTTCCAATTGCAACAAAATGGTGCATATAAAGCGATGAGGTGGAGTGGAAAATCCAATCAAGCAAGATTGCAAGTTCGTTGTGTTAAACAATATTAAACAGTGTAGTTATCCTCAATCATATGGCTGAATTTCCTGTATTTTGATTCATGAATATGATTGAGGATGGTTTAAACAAATATATCATGAAAAATAAAGTAAAATTGGCTTCTTTTTTGGCTTTGTCAGTTACTGCTGCCAATGCTCAACTGGCTGATGGCCGTATGAATATTGTGTATATAATGGTGGATGACCAATCCTTTCAATCTATCAGTGCATATGGGCATCCGCTTTCCAAATTAGCTCCTACGCCTAATCTTGACAGAATAGCTGAAAACGGTCTGTTGTTCAACTGTGCTTTTGTAGAAAACTCTATTTCTGCACCAAGCCGTGCCACACTGTTGACCGGACTTTACAGCCACCAACACGGGCAGACGCGTTTGGATGGAGGTTTGCAGTCTGATAAGCATTTCTTTACCGAATATCTACAACAAGCCGGTTACCAGACCGCACTCTTCGGAAAATGGCATCTGAAAGTAGAACCCAAGGGTTTTGATACTTACAAAATTCTTAATGACCAAGGTGAATATTACAATCCGGTATTCCGTACTCCTGAAAGTAATGGGGAGTTTATACGTGAAGAGGGATATGCTACCAATCTTATAACTGATGATGCCATAGAGTGGCTAGTGCAAAGAGATAGAGATAAGCCTTTCTGTATCATGGTACATCACAAAGCACCCCATCGCAATTGGATGCCCGATTTGCAATATCTTGATCTTTACGAGGATATTACTTTCCCTGAGCCAGCAACCCTCTTTGATGATTATAACACACGTGGTGATCAAATGCGTACACATGAGCTTTCTGTGGCTAATCATTTGGGTTATGCTTTTGATTTGAAGGTACGCCAATTGCAGAATGAACCTACATTAAAATATATCCATAACAGTTTCTATATTGCTATGAATTCAATGAATGAAAAGCAACTGAAGGTATGGAACGAAGTATATGACCGCAAAAATAAGGCATTTTTGGCTAGTCGTCCCACGGGCAAGGAACTTGTAAGTTGGAAGTATCAGCGTTACATAAAAGATTACCTTCGTACTATTCATAGTGTGGATGTGCAGGTAGGTCGTATCTTGGATTATCTGGAAAACAATAATTTGATGAACAATACAATTATCGTATATACTTCTGATCAGGGCTTTTACAATGGTGAACACGGATTATACGACAAGCGCTTTATGTACGAAGAAGCATTCCGCACCCCATTGTTGATTGCTTATCCTAGTGTTAAAAAGAAGGGGGGGAAGTGTAACGAGTTGGTTCAGAATATAGACTATGCACCCACACTTCTCAATATAGCTGGTGTGGAAGTTCCCAAAGAAATGGTAGGTGCCTCTTTACTTCCATTGCTTAAAGGTGAGAAAGTGGATTGGAGGAAATCCGTCTATTATCAATTTTATGATTATCCTTCGGTAGGTAGAACTCGTAAACACTATGGTATTCGTGATAACCGTTATAAATTGATTCATTGGTATGGTGAAGGTAAGCAAAAAGATAAAGATATTGATTATTGGGAATTGTATGATTTGAAAAAGGATCCTACTGAAGTAAATAATGTATATGATAATCCTAAATACAAAAAAGTACAAGAACGTTTGTTTTATGAATTGCAGAAAAAGAGAGAGGAGATTCATGCAATAGAATAATAAGGAGGAACAGAATGAATAATCAATTTAAATATGGATTTTTGGGGATTACTTCTTTACTGTTTTGTGGCGCTTGCGTCACAAAACAGAATGAACAATTAAATATTTTGTTTATTACGGCTGATGATTTGGGTTATGAGTCATTGGGGTTCACAGGTAATACTACTCCTGATATTTCTCCTAATATTGACAGTTTGGCTACAGAGTCAATGCAATTCCGTAATGCCTTTGTGACTGTATCTGTAAGTCAACCATCTCGCTCTTCTTGGATTACAGGTCGCTATCCCCATCGTAATGGAGCTGTGGGGTTTAACCCAATCTGTAACGAAAACCCTATGTTGGGAAAACAAATGCGAAAAGCAGGTTATTTCACGGCTTTGTATGGTAAGGGTACTCATTTTGCGCCGATAACAGAAGAGCAATGGGATGACTGTGTTGCCGAATTGCCTAATTATGGTAGAGATGCTTCTGAATTTGAAAAAGTTATTGTAAAGAGTATAAAAGAATCGACTAAAAGGAATCGTCCTTTTTTTATTATTGCTAATTGTGCTGACCCACATCGTCCTTTCTATGGTACTCCCAATGATTATAAAGATACTCCTAAGCCTTCACGTGTTTATACGCCTAAGGAGGTAGATGTACCTGGATATTTGATGGATATTCCTGAAACACGTGAGGAACTATCGCATTATTATAGTTCTGTTAAGCGTATGGATGATATTGTTGGAAGAATGCTTCATGTTGTAGACTCTTTAGGAAAACGTGAAAATACGATCATTATTTATGCCTCAGATAACGGAGCCGCTCTTCCTTTTGCAAAAGGAAGTTGTTATTTACAGTCTCATAAGACCCCGCTGCTGATTCGTTATCCGGGTAAACCGGCTTCAGTTGATACTACTCATTTTATTTGCGGAATTGACATAATGCCTACTATCCTTGACATGGCTCATGCAGATAGTGTGCAAGGAATGGATGGATATTCATTCTATCCTTTATTGCAGGGTAAATCTCAACCGGAACGTGACCATGTGAATGTGGTATATCATCGTGAACATTTTATGCCTACTGAACAGCGTGCTTATCATGATAAAAAGTGGGGATATATTTATAATGAGTGGCGTGCATGGGAGTATGAACGAAAGATTAATTTTGTAGCAGATAACAATGTTGGCATCTTTGGTTGTGCTCAAGCGGATAGCGTACGTCAGCGTAAAGAATTCTATTTGCGGCGTGCGCCGGAAGAACTATACGACTATGAACAGGATCCTTTTGCCTTGCATAATTTGGTGGATGACCCTCGTTGTCAAGAGATATTATCTGATATGCGTACGAAAATGAAAGACTGGATGGAGTTTACTTGTGATTATTGTTGTTCAGGATATAATATTTATTTGAGCACTCTAAAAGAACAAAATAAGAAGTCGAATTTAAAATATAAGAATTGTCATGAATAAATATATACCTTTTTTTACACTTCTGACAATCTCAGCTACTGTAACTGCACAGAAAGCTAAAGGTTTGAATATTATCTTTATTTCAGCTGATGATTTAGGTTATGAATCTTTGGGATATACGGGTAATTCAACACCTGACATATCTCCTAATATAGATCGTCTTGCTTCGGAATCCGTGCAGTTTCACAATGCTTTTGTGACGGCTTCGGTAAGTCAGCCTTCACGTTCTTGCTGGGTGACAGGGCGCTATCCTCATCGCAATGGTGCCGTAGGTTTTAATCCTATATCTAATGATGAATTGATGTTGGGGCGTGAAATGAGAAAGGCCGGGTATTATACAGCTATATATGAGAAGGCAAATCATTATGCTCCTATATCTCCTGAGCATTGGGATGACTGTGTGCCTCATGTAGATGGTATGGGACGGGATGCTTCCGCTTTTGAACAATTAATTGTAAGAGGTATAAAGGCCGCTGAAAAACAACATCAACCTTTCTTTATAATGGCGAATTGTGCTGATCCTCATCGACCTTTTTATGGAACACCAAAGGATTATAAGAATGTACCCAAACCGTCACGAATTTACACTCCAAAAGAAGTGGATGTCCCTGGTTATTTGATGGATATACCCGAGACTCGAAGAGAATTAGCACATTATTATAGTTCAGTAAAACGATTGGATGATATTGTAGGGAGAATGCTTTATGTGGTTGATTCTTTGGGTAAAGATAAAAATACAATTATCATATTTGCTTCAGATAATGGTGCTGCTTTGCCTTTTGCAAAAGCAAGTTGCTATCTGCAATCTCATAAGACGCCTTTGTTAATAAAGTATCCGGGGAAAAAAAAGTTTGTGGACAGAACTCATTTTTTAAGTGGTATTGATATGATGCCTACAATTTTGGATATGGTGCATGCTAAAAAACTGGAAGGTATGGATGGATATTCATTCTTGCCATTACTCAACGGTGAAAAACAGCCGGAACGGGATCATGTCAATGTAGTGTTCCATCGCGGACATTTTGTTCCCACCGAACAACGTGCTTATCATAGCCAGAAATGGGGTTATATTTATAATGAATGGAGAGCATGGGAGCATCAACGAAACATTGAATTTGTTGCAGACAACAATGTGGGTATGTTTGGTCGGGCAGAAGCTGATAGTGTTCGTGCTAGAAAAGAGTTTTATTTGAAGCGTGCTCCGGAAGAATTGTACGATTACGAAAACGATCCATTTGCTTTGCATAATTTGGCTGAAGATCCTAAATATCGGAAAATCCTTTGGAATATGCGTGATAAAATGCATAATTGGATGGAGGCAACTAATGACTATTGTGGTTCCGGCTATAATATGTATGTTGCTCAAAAAAAGAGAGAAGAAAGACAAAATAGAATCAAAAAATAAGATTACGATGAATAAAAACATACAATTAATCCCTTTTCTGACACTTGCTGCAGCTAGCGTCAATGCACAACAGTCACAACCGAATATCTTATTTATTACTGCCGATGATTTGGGGTATGAATCTTTAGGGTATAATGGTAATTCTACACCAAACATCTCTCCCAATATAGATCGTTTGGCTTCTGAATCAATGCAATTTCATTGTGCATTTGTGACTGCATCTATCAGCCAGCCGTCACGTTCTTCTTGGATAACAGGTCGGTATCCTCACCATAATGGCACAGTGGGTTTTAATCCTATATCTAATGAAAATCCGATGTTAGGTAAGGAGATGAGACGAGGTGGATATTATACAGCTTTGTATGGTAAAGGAACTCATTTTGCTCCTATTACAGAGGAGCATTGGGATGATTGCGTACCTCACGTTACTGGTTCGGGTAGAAATGCAACGGAATTTGAGAAACTGTTAGTTAGAAGCATGAATGAATCGGAAAAAAGACATCAGCCATTTTTTATCATAGCTAATTGTGCCGATCCTCATCGTCCGTTCTATGGCACTTCGAAAGATTTTAAGAATGCTCCTAAACCTTCTCGTATTTATTCTCCTGATGAGGTGAATGTTCCCGGTTATTTGATGGATTTACCCGAAACACGCGATGAATTAGCACATTATTATAGTTCGGTAAAACGTTTGGACGATATTGTGGGACGTATGCTTCATGTGGTGGACTCATTAGGTAAACGTGAAAATACGATCATTATTTTTGCATCTGATAATGGGGCTGCTATTCCTTTTGCAAAAGGAAGTTGTTATTTACAGTCTCACAAAACCCCTTTATTGATAAGAATACCAAATAAATCTTCGTCTGTTGATACTACTCATTTTATTTGTGGCATTGACATGATGCCTACTATTTTGGATATGGCTCATGTTGGAAAAGTGGAAGGTATGGATGGTTTTTCTTTTTATCCATTGTTGGAAGGAAAAAAACAGCCGGAGCGTACTCATGTGAATGTGGTTTACCATCGTGACCATTTTGTACCTACTGAACAACGTGCTTATCATGACAAGAAATGGGGGTATATTTATAACGAATGGAGAGCTTGGGAAAATCATCGTGATATTAATTTTGTAGCTGATAATAATGTGGGTATGTTTGGTCGGGCAGAAGCTGATAGTGTTCGTGCTAGAAAAGAGTTTTATTTGAAGCGTGCTCCGGAAGAATTGTACGATTACGAAAACGATCCATTTGCTTTGCATAATTTGGCTGAAGATCCTAAATATCGGAAAATCCTTTGGAATATGCGTGATAAAATGCATAATTGGATGGAGGCAACTAATGACTATTGTGGTTCCGGCTATAATATGTATGTTGCTCAAAAAAAGAGAGAAGAAAGACAAAATAGAATCAAAAAATAAGATTACGATGAATAAAAACATACAATTAATCCCTTTTCTGACACTTGCTGCAGCTAGCGTCAATGCACAACAGTCACAACCGAATATCTTATTTATTACTGCCGATGATTTGGGGTATGAATCTTTAGGGTATAATGGTAATTCTACACCAAACATCTCTCCCAATATAGATCGTTTGGCTTCTGAATCAATGCAATTTCATTGTGCATTTGTGACTGCATCTATCAGCCAGCCGTCACGTTCTTCTTGGATAACAGGTCGGTATCCTCACCATAATGGCACAGTGGGTTTTAATCCTATATCTAATGAAAATCCGATGTTAGGTAAGGAGATGAGACGAGGTGGATATTATACAGCTTTGTATGGTAAAGGAACTCATTTTGCTCCTATTACAGAGGAGCATTGGGATGATTGCGTACCTCACGTTACTGGTTCGGGTAGAAATGCAACGGAATTTGAGAAACTGTTAGTTAGAAGCATGAATGAATCGGAAAAAAGACATCAGCCATTTTTTATCATAGCTAATTGTGCCGATCCTCATCGTCCGTTCTATGGCACTTCGAAAGATTTTAAGAATGCTCCTAAACCTTCTCGTATTTATTCTCCTGATGAGGTGAATGTTCCCGGTTATTTGATGGATTTACCCGAAACACGCGATGAATTAGCACATTATTATAGTTCGGTAAAACGTTTGGACGATATTGTGGGGCGTATGCTTTATATGGTCGACTCGTTAGGTAAGCGTGAAAATACGATTGTTATTTTTGCGTCCGATAATGGGGCTGCTCTTCCTTTTGCGAAGGGAAGCTGCTATCTGCAGTCTCACAAGACTCCATTATTAATAAGAATTCCAGGTAAGTCTTCATCGGTCGATTCTACTCATTTTATTTGTGGCATTGATATGATGCCTACTATTTTGGATATGGCTCATGTTGGAAAAGTGGAAGGTATGGATGGTTTTTCTTTTTATCCATTGTTGGAAGGAAAAAAACAACCGGAACGTACTCATGTGAATGTGGTTTATCATCGTGATCATTTTATGCCTACTGAGCAGCGTGCTTATCATGACCAGAAGTGGGGGTATATTTATAATGAATGGAGAGCATGGGAAAACCAGCGTGAAATTAATTTTGTGGCAGACAATAATGCTCACAAAATGTTTGGTAAGGCAGAAACAGATAGTGTTCGTTTAAGGAAAGAGTTTTTCTTGAAACGTGCCCCGGAAGAACTTTATGATTATGAACACGATCCATATGCTTTGCATAATTTGGCAGATGATCCTCAATATAGAAACGTATTGGTTGATATGCGTGCGAAAATGTTAAAATGGATGGAAGAGATGAATGATTATTGCTATTCTGGCTATACTATGTATGTGGCAAGGAATGGAAAACTAAATAAAAAGTAATTGAATGAAAAACTGGAATACAAATATTGTTATCATACTTCTATTATTGATATCATTACCGTTAGCATGTGCTAACTCTGAAGAAAAAGGCTGTAAAGAAGAAGATAGCGTGGAAACTCCAGATACAGATGATTCTGTTCCATTGGGAAAAGTCAAATTCTTTCCGATGTCAAAAAATGTCGCGAGTAATGTGGCTGTAATTAACACAATCAGATGGTCTGAAGCGGAGAAAGTAACTGCTTATTCTTTGCAAGGATTGGTCAACAGAGAAAAGGTTTGTATTTATATACTTCAACCGGGAGATAGAACTGCATATAACTTTTATAAGAGTAATGGGTATATGCCTAACGAAACGATCGAGACTAATATCTGGAAAGTGGCTAAGCAGTTTATACAATATTTTGATGGATTTGTAGCATACGATCCCGATGATTTCCATCAAATAGATTTGGCTACGAATATTTCGGGTGTCGAAAACAGATTAATGATCCCTATAGACAAGATTGACTATGTGAAAAATTCGTTTGGGACGAATGTTGATATCTTAGACTTACGCACACTGGGTTTGAATTCGTTAGTCGAAATGCACGATTGGTATATTAAGAATATATTTCCTAAGCAAAATAAAGAAGTGCTGGCTCTTGGCTCTAATGTACCTCATCACAATGTGTACAGAGATTATGCTATAGCTTTTAAGATACCTGTATTTTGGTTGCCGGGCAAAGCGGATGCCGATTATGATGCCAATTACGAGAAGAAGCTCTTTAAGATGCTTGAAAATACACCAACTAATATCCCTGTTTTAGGATTTTGGCCGTCTACCTATAATGGAAAAACATATGGATATTCTGAATACCAGGGTGTAGGTATGGCTGGACAGTATGGAAAGTTTACTGTGGTGAACGATTTCTTTGGTAATTATTCGTTTCATTCGGGGCTGAAACCCTGGAGTGATAAGTATGAACAGACTAAAGTCAGGAAGAAAAAAATGCATACTTATGATCCTCAAAAGAAGTATGTAGCCTTGATTATGATTGAAAGTGGAGATGCTATAGGGTATATGCAGGGCTTGTTTTGGGAAAGACAATGGGATCAGGAACATAGGGGTGATGTACCGGTTAGCTATGGAATAAATCCTTCTATGCAGTATTTGTTACCGGCGCAATTAAGATATTTATATGATACAGCTACTGAAAATAATTTTTTCTTTTGCTCTATTTCGGGTGCAGGATATTGTTATCCGTTTGAAGGCTATGGTTCTCGTACATGTAACCCTCAAAAAACGATAGATTCATATTTCAAGCAAACTGAGAATAATATGAAGCAAATGGATTTGGATATGTTGGGATTATATACACATCCTGCTAAATTTTTGGATAATAAAGATCGAAATCTATTGAATCATATTGCTAAAGTGGCTCCATCGATCAAGTCCTTTATTTTGGGAATGCATCATGTAAAAGGATTTGATGCTAATAATAGCCATGCCATGATTAACCAGAATGCAAGTTGGCATTATACGATTACGAATTTATTGCATTTAGAGGAAGAACTACCTGTTACGGAATGGGATAATAGAAACTATGATAAGAAAGCTGTTGATTATTTGATTGGTGAGATAAAAAAAGCTTCAACAAATGGTCAGTTTATTCAAGCGATGTTCTATTCCTGGACTTATGGACCAAGAAGATTGTATGCGGTAAAGGAACAATTAGAAAAAGAGGGGTATGTATTCGTTACTTTGAATGAATTTGATTATTTATATAGATTGTGGAAAACTGATAACTAACTAATAACTAACATTTATGAATAAGTTGAATTATTATCTGCTTGCTGTTTGCCTTGCAGGAGGATATATAGCAGAGGCGAAAGACGTCTTCCAGATAGGAATGGCGGACAATTCTTCAAAAGAATTTGCATTGGGCCCGGATAACTACAAACGTTTTGTGTATGAAGATTTCGGTTATGAAGATACCTATTATTTAGTGAATCACTCCAATTTGAAGGCAAAGTTCCCAGCAACATTGCCTGGACCGGCAGATACATGGGGAGGGACTTGGGGAACCTCAGGATGGCGTACACATGATATCAATATACTGTTTGGCGTAAAAAAAATGGAACCGGGTAAATGGACATTGGTGGTTGACTTGCTGGATTGTTCGCACTCTAATCCTCCTCTGCTGAAAATGAAAGTGAATGGAAAGTGGCAAAATTTTCGTTTAGCGGCCGGTGGCAGTGATAATAGCATTGATGGGGAGGTCAATAGATTGAAAGAACAGATATTGCGGTATGAAATTCCTGAAGGTGTGATTAAAGAAGGTGGAAACTGTATTAATTTTAATTCGATAGAAGGTTCGTGGCTTATCTTTGATCAAGTGCGCTTGGAAGGACCGGATAATGTGGTATTGGAAATACCGGACAAGGGTTTTGTTAGAGGTATTGAGGCTGCAAATTATACTTTGAGAGCCGAGAATAATAAGAGAATTCAACCTCTATTAGTGGATGTAGAACATTTAGAAGGTATGCCCCGATTATCTGTAATGTTGGATGGTGAGGAAATCCTTTCGCAAAAGATTGAGGCTGGAAGATATATTTTAGAAGCTCCTATGCCTGCTGTGACTCATCTTATTCAAAGTAATTATTCGGTGGCTATTGATGGTAAGGTCGTTAGAGAGGGTAAAATAGAACGTACTCCTCAAAAAGAACAAACTCTGGCTAATTATGTAGATACGCGTATTGGTACGGCTCATTCACGTTGGATGATCGCTCCGGGACCATGGATGCCTTTTAGTATGGTGAAAATGAGTCCCGATAATCAAAATAAAGGATGGCAGGCCGGATATCAATATAGTTTTGAGAGCATAGGCTGTTTCAGTCATATTCACGAATGGACAATGGCAGGGCTCGGTATGCTGGCTACCAATGGAAAGCTAATTTACCATGTAGGAGATCAAACCGATCCAAACTCCGGTTATCGTTCACGAGTAAACCGTGATACGGAAGAGGCTCCAATAGGACATTATAAAATATTTTTGGAAGATTACGGAATTAATGCGGAAGTAACGGCTACTACACGTTGTAGTTTTCAACGTTATACTTTCCCGAAAGATAGAGAGAATTCAAGAGTTTTGATAGATTTGCATATTCCGGCTGAATATAAATATATCCTCCCCGAAGTACAATTGAAAAAAGTGAGTGATTATCGTATTGAGGGTTTCGCACATCAATTGTCGAAAAGTGTATGGTATAAGGATGGTGACCAAGAATATACAGTACATTTTGTCATAGAGTTTGATAAGCCTATTAAACGTTTTGGAGGATGGCTGGATAATGAGTTGAATATTTCACCTAAAAACGATTTGTTGCAAGCTAAGAATTTGAAAGATGCAGGAGCGTTTGCCGAATTTGATACTTCATCCGACCAAGTTGTCCAGGTACGTACTGGTATTTCATTAGTTAGTATAACAAATGCAGCTGAAAATTTGCAGACAGAAATTTCTACACCTTTTGGTTGGAACTATGATGCGGTATGCCAGAATCAGATAGATGTTTGGAATGATATTTTTAATCGGGTGAAAATTACAACCAATGATCGTTCAGAGAAAATTCGTTTTTATAGTAATATGTATAGGGCAATTTGTAGCCGCAATACTTGGAGTGATGTTAATGGTGAATGGATTTCTGCAGATGAGAAAAAACGTAAACTACCGAATCCCAAGGAGGATGTGGCATTAGGGTGTGATGCTTTTTGGAATACATTTTGGAATTTGAACCAATTTTGGAATTTGGTTACACCGGAATGGAGTGGAAGGTGGGTACGTTCACAATTGGCTATGTATGATGCCAATGGTTGGCTGGCTAAAGGTCCTGCCGGAATGGAATATATTCCTGTTATGGTAGCTGAACATGAGATACCTTTGATTGTGGGTGCTTATCAGATGGGAATACGAGACTTTGATGTAGAAAAAGCATTTGAAGCATGCAAGAAGATGCAGACAACTCCTTCACAAAAAGTGGCAGGGGGAGTAGCTGGTAACCGTGATTTGGAAGCGTATTTGGAACATGGATTTGTTCCGATGGACAAGGGGCGTTTTTCTAATTCAATGGAGTATTCGTACGATAACTGGACAGTAGGACAATTGGCAAAATCGTTGGGTAAACAGCAAGATTATGAGCTGTTTAATGAGCGTGGATATTGGTGGAGGAATGCGGTGAATCCTAAGAACGGTTATTGCCATGTGCGGAAGAGCAATGGAGAGTGGTTGGAACCTTTTGATCCAATAGGTAGTAATGTGGATAGGCAATATGTGGAAGCAAATGCATGGCAGATGTCTTATTTCGTCCCGCAGGATATACCTGCATTGGCAAAATGGGTAGGTAAAAAGCGTTTTACCGATCGTTTAGATGAAGGATTTGAGAAAAGTTATAGTGTCCGTTATAATGCTCCTAATGACCAATATTGGGATTTTCCTGTGATTCAAGGTAATCAGCAGACTATGCATATGGCATTTATATTTAATCATGTGGGGAAACCTTGGTTGACCCAGAAATGGAGTAGGGCTATTATCGACAGATATTATGGCTGGGGAAAGGCTAATGCTTATTTGGGTGATGAAGATCAGGGGCAGATGAGTGCTTGGTTGTTGATGGCAGCTATGGGATTGTTCCAGATGGACGGTGGTTGTGCTGTTAATCCTACATATGAAATCGCAAGTCCGCTTTATGAAAAGATAGAAATTGATTTAGGCAAGCGATATGGACGTGGTGATAAGTTTGTAATTCGTGCTGATGGAGCTTCTCGTGAGAATAAGTATGTACAGAGTGCTATGTTGAATGGAAAGACTTTGAAATCTTTCAGTTTTCCGGCCTCTGAATTGTTGAAAGGCGGAGAACTCATTCTAAAAATGGGTAACAAGCCTAATAAAAAATGGGGTGTTCAATGAGTCTAAGTATTAGAAATAATGAGAGTTAAATTTGTAATATTGATTTTACTTTGTGTGGGAATAATATTCCCACACAAAAACTATGCTCAGAACGGACGTTTACCGAATAGTGACCTGTTTCCAATGTCTCCACAAAGCTCCTCCAAAATTGATGTGTTAAGAATGGATAAATTGACAGAGGCAGAGAGGTTAGTCGCTTATTCTTTACAGGGATTAGTAAATCGACAATGTCCTCAAATATACTTGCTCCATAGAAGCCAAACGGGTATTTTGGATTTTTATCGAGAGCATAAATATGTGAAGCGTGTGCGGGAGATTACAAAACTTGGTGAATTAGTCTCTTTATATAAGAAAGTTCCCAGAGGATTGGTCGTATTTGATCCAGAAAAGACGTATATGGTAAATTTAGCTTCCAACTTAGCGTCTGTAGAGGACCGTATAATGGTTGCCGAAAATTTGCTGGATAGTGTATTGGAAATTATGGGAAAGAAAACTAATGTGTTTGACCTTCGGCAGTTGAATCTTAAGGATGATGTAGAGGCTATTGATTGGTATATGGCGAATGTATTCCCTAAACAAAATCATCAAGCAATGTCTGTTGCTAACAATCATTCTATGAATAATATCTTTCGGGATTATCTGATTGCTTTTAAAATTCCTACCTTTTGGTTGCCAGGGAAAAAAGATATTGATTATTCTAAAGAATATGAAGAGAGGGTATTGAAACTATATCAAATAATGCCGGATAATATTCCGGTTCTTGGCTTTTGGCCTGCTAGGGATATAGATGGTAACAAGGTAGGATATCAAGAATTTCCTGGAGTAAAACTAGCTGGTGAGTATGCCAAATTCACGACAGTGAGTACGCATGTAGGCAATTATTCTTTTCATTCCGGAGTAAAAGTTGCCGGATATCAATATAAACAGACAAAGGTGCGTAATAAGCCTTGCCCCAAGTATGACAAAAGTAAGAAATATGTAGCATTGGTTATGACTGAAAGTGGAGATGCTCCGGGATATATGCTCACCAAGTTTAGGTCTTATCAGTGGGAGCAGCCAAATCGAGAGAAGGTACCTGTGAGCTATGGTATCAATCCGCTGATGCAATATTTGTATCCAGCTTTGACTAAATATTACTATGATTCAGCTTCGGAAAACAATTTCTTTTTCAATTCTATTTCTGGAGCGGGGTATTGTTATCCATTTGAAGGATATGGTTCGAAAACTAGCGATCCGGAAAAGACAGTACGAGAGTATTTCAAACTCACATCGGACAATATGAAAAAAATGGACCTGGATGTGTTGGCTCTTTATACACATCCTAAAAAAATGCTTTCGGGGACCGATTTACAATTGTTGGATACAATTGTGAAGTATGTACCGGTAATGAAGTCATTCGTGTTGGGTATGCATAAAGTAAATGGATATGATGCAGGGAATAGTCATGGTATATTGGAGGGGAATGTGTCTTATCACCATACGATAACTAGGTGGCCGAGTGGAAATGTGCATGGTTTCAATAAAGCTTATGAACCTTTGGATGAGAAAAAGGATGATTTTGCGGTAGAATATATGGTGAATGAAATACGTCGCAATAGTGCAGGTGGTAATTTTATTCAAGCTATGTTCTATTCATGGTTTTATGGCCCGAGACGTTTAGCGAAGGTGCAAGAAATTTTAGAGAAAGAAGGATACGTGTTTGTAACTTTAAATCATTTTGATAAGTTATACAGAGAAGCACAAAAATAATGGAATAAATAAAATTGAAATTATTGTGAAGAAGTATTTTTTATTACTTGTTTTTTTAGGAATGGTATGTATTACTTGGGCAAAACCTCCTAAAACTTACACTGTTCATCCCACCTATGCCGATATTAAATATGGTCTGCATGAACGTAATGTTCTGGATTTATGGATTGCAAAGTCAGACGTACCGACTCCACTTGTAATTTATGTGCATGGTGGTGGTTTCTCTGGTGGCTCCAAAGAGAAGTTGAACATGACTTACCTTAAAAAAATGTTGGCTAATGGTATATCGGTTGTTTCTGTCAACTATCGTTATTGTAAAGGAGAAAAAGATGGAGCTTTGGCTAGCATTGGTGATGTTAGGCGTGCGGTACAATATTTGAGAAGTCGTTCTAAGGAGTGGAATATCGATAAGCAGCATATAGGTATGTGGGGAGGTTCTGCCGGTGCTGGCGCTACTTTGTGGATTGCTTTTCATGATGAATTAGCAGACGCGGAATCAGACGATCCAGTATTACGAGAATCTTCCCGGTTACAGGCAGCATGCGGAGTGGCTGTACAAAGTACTTATGATACTTTTACATGGCCGGCACTTTTGAATATTTCTGAAGATTCTCCATTAATGAAACAGCTTCATGATAATTGGACTCCAAAATGGCTTGGATTGAAATCTATCAATGACAAAGATACGCCGCGTGGATTTCAGATGCGTAAAGATTTGGATATAATTTCAATGATAACTCCTGATGATCCTCCTTTCCTTGTATTTAATAATGCCAAAGGAACTATACCTCCTACAGAGTTCGGGCAAATGGTCCATCATCCATTGTTTGCGAAGATGCTTTATGAAAAAGGAAAAGAATGTCGGGTCGATTGCCGTGCATGTACTCCGAATGCTCCAGAATATGGATTGAATGATCCTATGATTGTTCCTGAATTTTTTATTAAGTATCTAAAAATATATTGATTTATATGGAAAATATGAAACAGAATTGGTTGTTTTTCTTTTTGCTAATTTGGGGATTAGTTACTCGTGTAGAGGCCATAAAGGCTATAGATAGTAAACATTTGGTGAAAGAAAAAAAATTCACGTTTGCAATAATTGGTGATCCGCAAGTAGCATCACGCGCTTATAAGAAGCAGGCTTTTGTAAATGCGTGGCAACAATTGGAGTTGATTTCAAAAGAAATTAGTGAAAGTGAGAAAAAGGTGGCATTTACTATTTCCATGGGAGATATTGTAAATAGTTTTGAGCCTCGTTCATTAGCTAATTTTACGGAATGTGTTAAAAACTTGAACACTCCTTTGTTTTTGGTTCATGGTAATCACGACAGTAAATTTCCTTATACGGAATATAGAGAGTATAGTGAAAAAATGACAGGTATCAGTGATATGTATTATTCGTTTGATGCCGGTAATTGGCATTTTATTATAACTCCTAGTCAAATAGATACTAATCATTCTTTAATGCAACAACCTGGATTTAAGGAATATGTTGATGGATTCACTCAGTGGTTGAAAGCCGATCTTGTTGCAAACAAGGATAAACCTACAGCTGTGTTTCAGCATTTTCATGCTATTCCGTTAGGTTTGACTCAATTGGAATGGTATACGCCTTCACGTAACCGTAGGCAAGAGTTGATGAATATTTTGTCAGAACATGGTAATGTGAAGTATTTTTTTAATGGACATATTCATAATGGCATTCATCCTGCTGTAAAACTGACTAAAATTTATCGAGGTATTACCTTTGTAACGGTTCCTTCCGGTATTCTTACTCGTCCTTTTCAGGATGAATTTCCAGAATATCGTTCGGGTGATAAGACAGGAGGTTATTATATGACAGTTGATGTGAAAGGTGACAAGTTTACTCTTTATGGACATTTAGCAGGCAATCCTAAACCTTATAAGTTTCCTGATACATTTGAGGTGATTGATGAATCAACAGAACCACGCTGGTTTTATAATATGCCGGAACGGGAATCTATACCTTTTTTGGTAAATGGCAACTTTAAAGATGGATTGGAGGGATGGAATAAAGTGTATCGTTATCAAGGAGATTATTTTAAAGCTTTTGTTGTAGAATCTAGTAAAGTTGCAGGACATAATTGTGCTACTATTGGAGTGCGCGCACCACAACCGGATTTATGGGGGAATGATGAATTTAATGAAATTTACCAGATTGTAGATGTAAAAGGCATGAGTACCCCGCGATTTAAAACGGAACTTTATTTTGAGAAGTTGCCTCAAAATGGTGGTGGCTTTATAAGAATTGTAGGTATGAATAAGAATGGTCATTGTTGTACTTTTTTCTTTCGCTGGGGACGCCAGTATGAATATAATGCTACTTTTATCCCAAGAGCAATGGATTATGAAATGCATGGTACACCTGCTAAATGGTCTTATCTGATCGATTTAGCAAAAGACAGGAAAATAGTCTTTATGGATATACCTGAGAAAGCGGGTAAATGGATGCCTATTGATATTAATTTGGCAGAGATATATGACATCGCTGTAGGGAAGAAAGGTGCTTTTGCTAAGATGAATATAGATAGAGTATATCTTGGGTTGGCAGCTTGGGCTAATAAGGAAGCTGGTTCTGAAAGTTTTGTGAACTACTCTAACGTATCACTTCGAGATAGTAAAAATTCGCCTATGACCATTGACGGTATGCCTGTGAATTATGAACATGCATTTCAAACAGATTTTGGAAGACAGGTTAGTGAGGCAATAATAAAGAAGCAAAAACGGTTAGGAAGTAAAAGATAATGTTTTATACGGATGATTTTTGTAGAAAATGTATTAAAGTGAAATTCTATCGAATATTTATAACTAGTTATTTATAGTTATGCAAACAATTAAGTGGGTATTAATATATCAGAGAATTTATGCTTCGTTGTCGTTGGTTATTTTATCGGTTGTTACTGTGGATGCAAAGGATCTCCGTCCCAATATTCTTTTCATTGTAGCGGATGATCTTGGCAAGGGGGATATTGCATGCTATGGTAATTCAATAGTTCATACACCAGTTATTGATGGTATTGCTGCAAATGGATTATGTTTGGATAAATATAGATCTGCCGCTCCTATTTCCGGTCCTAGTCGAGTTGCAATGATGACTGGGCGTTATTATGAAAGATCGGGCTTTCGGATGGCACATATAGAAAAGACTTCTTCGTTGGAAGAACCGTGGATAGCCCGTCAATTTCATGATGGTGGATACGCTACGGCATTGTTTGGTAAAGCTCATATAGGAGATAACAATTTTAAGGGGCGTGGATATGAATATTGGGTAGTAACTTCACCAGGAGGATGGGCGGATTATTATGATTACCCAATATTAAAAACTGGTGAAAAACGTCGTGTGTCAGATGGGAGTGTTTATGCCACAGATTTTATAACGAATGAAGTTATTTCTTTTATTGATGCCAATCATAAGGAAAAAACACGTCGTCCATTTTATGCTTATATTGGATATACAGCTCCTCACTTTCCTTTACAGGTACCTGAAGAAGAAATAACCCCTTACAAAGGTAAAAACTTAGCTGATGGTACTGAAGTTATTTACGGAATGATAACCCGTATGGATAAAAATATCGGACGAATTATTGAAAAGTTAAAGGATTTGGAAGAGTATGAAAATACAATAATAGTTTTTGTTTCTGATAATGGACCAACTTTTGGAACTTATCAAAAACTGTCACAAAAACGCTGGAATTGTGGTTTGGCAGGTGCTAAAGAATTTACGTTAGAGGGAGGAATTAATGTGCCGTGTGTAGTGCAATGGCCTAAACGTATTGCTGCTTCTAATTCTGTATGTAATACTTCTATGACAGGGTTGGATTGGGCTCCAACCTTGCTTGATGCTGCAGGAATTACCCCTTCAGGTAAACCCTTTGATGGTGTGAGTTTTTTAGCTTCTCTTATGAATAAAGATTGTAAGACTTCTGTTCCAATACGTATGTGGTCTTATAATAAAGCATATATGACGGATATTTCTAATGTTGCAGTAATTGATGGAGAGTGGAAACTTTATCGTCCACAAATAGAAGTACTTAATCGCTGGGATAACAAAGGGCGTGTTCCACAAGTGGTAACTCCAACTGAATGGCAACTGTTTAATTTGTCATCAGATCCTGGAGAGAAAGTGAATGTAATTTCATCTGAGCCGGAACGGACTACTAAAATGTTGGAATGTTTTAATAACTGGTGGAAAGAAGTTTTAAATGAAAATAGGGAAATTAGTGGAGAGGATATTAATCCTTAGAAAAAATATCTACTTTAGATGTAAAAAAAGAAACTAAAATCTGTGTTACTGAACAATCATATTCTAATAAAAAAATAAGATGAAAAAAGTTTTAGTATTATTGGTGGTATTCTGTACCTTGTCAGCTATGATTGATAAAAAACCGAAAGTGTTGATTCTGGGTGATTCAATCAGTATGGGATATACACGTTTTGCAAAAGAAAAATTAGAAAGTATTGCTGATGTTTATCGTCCTGATGATAACTGTGGTGGTACTACTAAAGGGGTACAATTTATAGATCAATGGCTGAAAATTAATGGTGGAAATTGGGATGTTATACATTTTAATTTTGGTTTGCATGATTTGAAACATGTGGATCCGAAGACTGGTTTGAATAGCATAAATCCTAATGATCCTCAACAAGCCGATGTGAAAACTTATATACAAAATCTTGAAGCTATGATTATAAAAATGAAAGCTACTGGAGCACAGTTGATATTTGCTACTACCACTCCATATCCCAAAGGTACTACTCCTTATCGTGATCCTGATATGGCAGTTGCATATAACAAAGCTGCATTAGAATTATGTGAAAAATATGATATTAAAGTGGATGACCTGTATTCGTTAGTAGAACATCGACTTAAAGAATTACAACGTCCGCTAAATGTACATTTCAAACCTAATGGTTCGAAGCTACTTGGCTATCAAGTTGCCGAAAGTATTATACAAGTATTGAAAACAAAAAAATAAAAAAGTATGTTGAAGAAGAATTTATTAATGACAGTTTTATTATTATTTACCATTGGATTGTTTGCGCAGAAGAGCATTGATTTCTCAATTTTTGAGAAAAGACAGTATGAAAAAAATGGAGTAGTTCTTCCATATCGTATTATGTATCCCGAACAGATGAAAAAGGGGGAAAAATATCCTCTTGTACTTATGTTACATGGTATGGGACGCTGTGGTAATGATAACGAAGGGCAGCTTAATCTTGGTGGTACCATGTTTATGAATAAAGATAATCGGAATAATTTTCCTTGTATTGTAATCTATCCACAAGCTCCCAAAACGACTCCGTTTGTTAGAGTAAATGAAGAGGGGGGGATTTACCTGGAGGATGGCAAAAGTTTGATAAAGAGGGAATCAAATCGAAAGGTTTATCAGTAGAACTTTCTGAATATGGAGAAATGGCTTTTGAACTGGTGGAACAGTTACGTAAGTCGAAAAATGTAGATAATCAACGAATTTATATTGCTGGTGTATCAATGGGAGCATTTACTACTTATCAGTTGATTGCTAAACATCCAGATGTATTTGCGGCGGCAATTACTATTTGTGGTGCTACTCCTTTGAATTGTGTGGAAGAGTGGGGAAACAAAGTACCCATTTGGATTTTTCATGGTGAAAAAGACAAGGTTGTTCCAGTAGATGCTACTCGTGGTGTATATGACAAATTAGAAAAGATGGGAGTTGAAAATTATAAATATACTGAATATGAGAATATGGGACATGGAATTTGGGGAAAAGTCTTTGCAGAACCTGAGTTTTTACAATGGCTTTTTATGTTTAAGAAATATCATATTGATTAAATAGACTTTTGATTGATAAATGAAAAATATATTTATAAAACTATTTTTGATTGGTCTGTTGTTTGTAAATGTAGCTCAAGCAACAGTTACAAGTTGGTGGCCTACTCAAAAAAAACCAGATTACATATTGCGATGTGTATTATCTAATAGTAATGATACTAGAGAGATGAATTTAGCTCAATCTTTAGCTGGGCTTGCGGCTCAAGGAGTGAATGATGGATCTGGCAATGAGGGGCTTTGGATTGAAACTCATTCAGCTGATTATCAATTGTATTATAAGAAATGGGTAAAACGTCTTGAAGTAAAGGAATTAGGGGCTATGCCTGTTTGGGAGATTGTAGAACGTTATAAAAAACAAGGTTATGTAAAAGGATATATTTTATATGATTATGATAAAAAAGATAATTCTATCAATTTAGCGACGGTACAGGCTGGTTTATTAAAAGGGATTCTTGTAGATATAACTCAGGAGGACAAAGCTAAAAAAATGGGCTTAAAAAAATTGTATAATACTATAAATAAAGATATTACGTCCTGTTTATTTAATGAATATAAGTCGCAGTTGAACAATAATTTTATTGTATTGATAAATCCCGAAATAGCTAATAATAGAGATTATGTTATAGCACATAAAGGAATGGTTTATTATGGAGTGAATGATTTATTGGATACTATTTTGGAGTGGGTATGTCCTTTGTCACCAGTAATTGGCTGGAATAGCGGACCTGAGTTTCAACATATTGCTCCTTGTTCAAATTGGGGATTAATCAATACTGCTTCAGATTGGTGTATGAATTTGACTATGCTTTCTGTGGCAGGAAATGAGAAGATTAAAAAACTAAAATCGGTCAACCCTGCTAAATTAACTTGGAAATCTAATGTAATATATCATTCTTTTGTAATGAGTGATGGGGATAATATGCAATGGACAATGGGGAGTTTTATTAATAAATCTGACTATTGGAGTAATGAATATAATAGTGAGATTCCAATGACTTTTACAACTTGTATGGTGAATCTATCGATGGCTGCACCAGATGTTTTGAGTGTATTAATGGAAACTCAACCCAAGCATGTATCGCTTCTTGAATATGGGGGCGGTTATTACTATCCGGATTTATTTGCTTCTAAACGTCCTAACAGGGAAGAATTATTGCGGAATTTTGCACGTATTGTAAGTGGGCATTTGCAGAGGATAGGTCTTAAAGTTTTTGGCTTTATTTGTAATGATCTTGATTCGAAAGAGTCTTTAGAGGCATATAGAATCTTTGCTGAGGAGCTGGAAGATATTGTTGGAATGATTGCAGTGCAATATGTACCTTATAATGGTGGATATGGTAAAACTTTTTGGATGAAAGATCGGAAAGGAAATGATATACCTGTGCTCTCTGCACGTAATCAAATTTGGGCGAATGAGAAAGAAAAGAGATCGGGCACTCCTTCAATGATTGCAGCGAACATTAATGAGGATGTTGTTAATAGGACTATAGAAGGTGACATAGCATGGACTATTGTTCATGCTTGGTCGTGTTTTGAAAAGAAATCGAATGGAGAGATAATTTGTACAGCAGAGAAAAAACGTTCATCAAGAGGAGTTACTCCAGCGTATTGGTGTAAGCGATTACTAAACGAGAAAGTACAAGTTGTTCCTATTGATGAATTGCTATGGCGTATAAGAATGAAACATAATTTGAAATAAGCAAAAGCGGTTGTTAAGATATAAACTATTGACCTTTTGTACTACTCAGGTATATGAAGTCGGGATATTCTGAAAATATAAGGTAATTGATTCATTGCAAGTTAGTTAATTTTCGGTGAATTCTCGGTAAGTAAGCGAAGAATATGAACGCTTGTCTGGAGGGACATTGGGTTTTCAATTCTTTTGTATCTAAGTTTGAGCCTGTTGCTGATGAGGCTTGATTTATCTTTTGCAAATCGTTAGTTTATCCCATAGAATAGCTTAACTTTGTTGCTAACTAAAAAAGGCCGCGTAATATGAATCAAGTAAAAAAGAATCCCTTACGGAATATCCGATTTTGATCAGTTGAGAAACGAAAACTGTTATTTTGTGGATAAAACCATGTATTTGTCGTTAATAGAACAAATGCCGAACTATTTGTTTCTTACCCGGCCGAGACGTTTCGGCAAAAGTGTCTTCATTAGTATGATGCGTACTTATTATGACATATTGCAACGGAATAACTTTGAGAAATATTTTGGTGATTTATGGATTGCTTCCCATCCTACCGACCAGCGTAACCGCTTTCAGGTTCTCTATTTTGATTTTTCCAAGGCTGGCTGTTCCGGAGTGAGTGACGGATTGATGGCAAGTTTCAATGAGTATTGTGGGTTGGTTATCAATCAATTCGCAGATGACTATGCCTCTTTTTATGAACCGGATTTTAAATCCACTATTGAAAGTCTTAGCAATGCCAAAGCTAAGCTGGCTTATATCGAGATAAAGGCAAAATCCAAGGGGTATCCTCTTTATCTTATCATTGATGAATACGATAATTTTACAAATGTCATATTAAGCGAGCACGGTCAGAAGATGTTTCATGATCTTACCCATGCAAGTGGCTTCTATCGTGAATATTTCAAGCAATATAAAGGGATGTTCGACCGTATTTTCCTGATGGGAGTCAGTCCGGTTACGTTGGACGATTTATCTAGCGGATATAATATAGATTGGAATATTTCGACAGATTGTCGTTTTAATGCTATGATGGGCTTTAGCGAAACGGAAGTGCGTAAGATGTTTCAATATTATCAGGACAGCAGTATGCTGATCGGTGACGTTGAGGCTATGATAGCAGGGATGAAACCTTGGTATGATAATTACTGTTTTGCCCGGATGAGTTTGAATGACGACAGGGTTTTCAACTGTGATATGACTTTATATTACTTAAGTAGCCAAGTACAGAAACATCGTGCTCCTGAAGATATGGTGGATAAAAACATTCGTACCGATTACAGTAAATTGAAAATGCTTGCCCGTATCGATCATGATGGTAGTCACGAGGGTAGTCGTATGAGTACTATTGAAGAGATTGCTGCAAAAGGTGAGATATTGGTCAACCTTCATACTTCATTCCCGGCTGAGAAAGTGGCTGATATTGATAATTTCCGCAGTCTGCTTTATTATTACGGACTACTGACCATGTGCGGTACACGTGGAGACTTGATTCGTATGTGTATTCCCAATCATTGTGTACGCGAGCAATATTTTGGCTTTTTGCATGATTATTATCAGAAATATAGTTCTATTGATTTGCATTACCTCAATGTAATGCTGACCGATCTCGCTTACGACGGTTGTTGGAAACCTTTTTTTGAGTCCGTAGCCCGTGCTTATCGTGAGAATTCATCTGTGCGTGACGGTATGGAAGGAGAAAGAAATTTGCAGGGGTTCCTTAAGGCTTATCTTGCATTGGTTTCTTATTATCTGGTAGAACCGGAATTGGAAATGAATTATGGTTACTGTGATTTTTTCCTGTTGCCGGATAAACAACGTTATCCGGATATAGAGCATAGTTATATCATCGAACTTAAATATGCTGCCCGTACAGCTACTGATGTTGAGCTTGCCGCACAAATTGAGGAAGGACATCGGCAGTTATTTCAATATAGTGAAGATAAAAAGGCTAGACAACTGGCTACTGGGACAACTCTTCATCGGTTGCTGATTCAATTTCGCGGTTGGGATATGGTGCGCTGTGAAGAAGTGTAAATTCTGGCAACCTTTACCATCTTAGGTTCCCGTACGTGCTATCTCCGCCCGTATTCTGCTGAGTGACTGTGGTGTAATCCATAAGTAAGATGCGATATGTTTCAAAGGTACATATTGCAGCAACTCTGGAGTCTCTTTTATGAGAGTAAGATAACGTTCCTTTGCACGTGGGCTTCCGGAGTGTATAAGCCAGTTTTCCTGCAAAAGCAACTGGCGTTCCATGAGTCTGAGTCCCAGATTGGCAAGTCCCAAAGAAGAAGCAAACAATTGGTCTAAGGCTGTGCGTGAAATACAATAAGCCACGCTGTCGCACATGGCTTCGATATTGATTAATGAATAGCTATTGTCCACGTATCCCCAGACGGAAAAGGCGACTTCTCCTTCTGAAGCAAACCAGATAGTCGAATCCACTCCGTCTTTATGATAATAGGCTCGCCATATTCCTGTCTTTATGAAATAAAGATTACTGTTCTTTGTGCCTTCGCGCACAACAAATTCCTTTTTATTGAAATGTACTTCTTCCATACAGTCCAGTAAAGCCTGGACGTCGGTTTGCGATATCTTATATCTGTCACAGAGTTGCTCAATGAATGCATTCATGTTACAAAGATACGCATCACTGGCGTACAATGAAACGATCTTTGCAATAAATTCCTATAATATACAGGGTGGTCAGTAATTCGGCGAACGGGACAGCCAACCAGATACCTCGTACACCAAGTATCGATGGAAGGGCAAAGAAACCGACCGACATAAACACTACTCCTCGTAGAAGAGTAATAATTGCTGCTCTTTGTCCTCTTTCAATGCTTTGATAGTATCCGATTCCTATCATATTGAAAGCAAAAAATATGAAGCCGAAAGCAAAATAGGCAATGCCGCTTGCTGCTATGTCAAATGCCGGATAACTGCGGTCGATGAACAAGGAGACAATATCCTGACGGCATAGGGCAGTAAGAATAAAGAAAGAGATTCCGCATAACAGTGCCGTCCGTATGGCAAGATGCAGTGTTTTCCTGACGCGGACAGCCTGTCCGGCTCCGAAATTGTAGCTGATAATCGGCTGGGCGGATTGTGCGATAGCGTTGTAAACCATAAAAATAATGGGGAAGAAATAGCAAGCTATGCTGAATGCGGCTACTCCGTCTTCACCGAGATAGCGGATAAATACGTAGTTTCCCAGAAACATCATACAAGCGATGGAGGCCTCGCTGATAAAGGCGGAACTTCCTAATTTTATCATATAACCGATGTTGCGAAAAGTCAGCAATATACTTTTCATACTGAATTTAATCCGGTATAAATAGAGCGTCCGGGAAAAATGGATGAGGTATATCAGGGTCATCAATCCTCCTATGACTGTGCCCAAGCTGGTAGCTAAAGCTGCTCCCATCATTCCCCAGCCAAATTCAAAAATGAAGATATAATCCAGTATGATATTAAGTATGGCTGCAACTGCATTACACATCATGGCATAGGTGGGCGAACCATCCAGGCGGATGCAGAACATTCCTATATTTAATACTTCGTAGAATACGAGAAAAGGGATGTACCATGCCATATATTCTACGGCTAACGGCAACAATCGGTCCGAACTACCCAATAATCTGGCTAATGGCTCTATAAAATAAAGACACAGAGCAGACAGGATAAGTATGAGCAATGCGGAAAAAGTAATTGCCTGAGTGATATTAATACTTGCCACTTTGCGTTTTCCCTGAGATAAATGAATCGAAGCCACCACCGAAGCTCCCACTCCGAACATCAGTCCGATACCCGCTGCAATCATAAAAAGCGGTGCAGTGATATTTACTGCTGCCAGTGCGTCGCTGCCAATTCCTTTTCCTACAAATATACCGTCCGTAATAACGAACAGAGCCGAGAATACCATCCCAAGTACCGTAGGAATTAGTAACTTACGGAACAACGTGGAGATGTTCATACTGCCGAAATCAATACTATCTTTCATAATTTTCTACCTTTGTCGTTGAAAATGGCGACAAAGGTAGGGTTATGAGAGGAGATAAAAATTACCAAATGGTAATTTTTATCTCTATATTTAATAGGGAAAAGAATCTCTTATGTATATTCTATCAATTATTTGAGCATGTTGAAATCCTTTATTCCAAAAACTTCAGTGGATATTTCACCCAGCCAGCCACTTTTACTATTAACACCCACTTGTACTTTGATAAAATCAACGTACTTCAGGTTTGCATCCTTACCGTCGAAAGTTACAGCATGGGATATCTTGAAATGATTGTCAGACGGTCCGGCATTATAGTTGTCATCATCTGTCAGACGATCAATGGCGCTGAAATTATCAGCATATCCCCATTCATAACTATCATTTACCCAATAAGTACCATTACCGGATTGATCGTAATTACGCTCTTTCAGGCGAGTACCTCGCAAAGTATATTGTTTCTCCTTTACCCAGGCGGGATAATAATAATCTTGCCGGTGAAAAGCGCCCAAATAATCAATAGACCCACTTTGACCATGATTGTCTGTCCATGGGGTGGGAAGCTGAATACCGGTTGGTTTATGATAGGTGACGGCATAGTCCTGCCAGGTTTCGGCTTTTCCATATTCGGATCCGCGCAATTCATACCAAGTGTCATTGGGTAACCCATCACCATTTTCGTCCTGCATTACCCATACAATTCCGGGTTCTGATGAACCATCGAAAGCATTACCAGTAACAGCGATGTTGTAATCTCCGTCGTTCACGATACTATGATCGAATCCAACGATGATGTATCCACCGAATCCGCCTAAAGAGACATAAGCAGTCTGATTGATTCGTTCTTCTGCATAGGTACAGGCTTCTGCCATGGTAGTTACTGTATAGTTCTCATTAACAAACTGACCGGGAGCAGGTAAAAATTCATATACTTTGTTCATAGAAGCAGAACTAGTAGCATTTATCTTGCGTTGGTATGTTCCCTCGGGCGGACAAACGTTGACTTTTAATGTTTGCGTGACAAGTATATACGAATTTTTCATTTCTACTTTAATTGTATGTTCTCCTTCTTGGTCGGATGTGAACAAATAACTATCGCTTGCTCCTGATTGTATTTGTTTGTTATTTACAGACCATGTATAAATCGCATTTTGTGCATTTTTTATATCTACCGGCTTGATTTGAATCGTTCTACCTGATGACATATTGTATTCGTCTTGTAGAAACGTCCAATTGAAATCTATTTGATCCGGTGAACATACTTCGACTTTAAAGGAGATTTCATCTTCACCATCTTCGTTATGAGTCGAGAAGCGAACATCATATTCGCCAAGCTCATTTGTAGGGAATGAATAATTTGGTTCAGTTGAAACTTCCTGACCATTTATTTGCCAAGAATAACTAGTATCTAGGAAAGAGTCAACTACCGGTGTTATGGTTAGTTCGGATCCCTGAAGAACTTTGAAACCTTTGTCTGCATCGGCTATGGAAATGGTGGGTACATCAAGTTGGAAAACATCAATACGTATTTCTTTTTCTGTTGTTCCTCCGGCGTTAGTTGCGGAAATCAGGATATAATATCTTCCGGCTTCATCGGCTGAAAATGTCAGGGTGGAAGCGGTACAGATACTCTTTCCATCTATTGTCCAATTAAAGGCCGTTTCCGAATCGGTGTTTTCGTAAATAGGAGCGATGGTTATTTCCCGACCGATTTTGGTTTTATAGATGGGGACTTCTTCTTTCAAGGTAATGACAGGAGCGGCAGGAAGAGGAGATTTCTCCTCTTCTTCCGCACATGATATGCATATCAATAAGGTGAGTAGTAAAAGTGTAATGTGTTTCATTAGAATCTTACCGCTACGTCATCATAACAAAAATAGGCCGGTTGGCTGAAACCGTAACCATTGTCACTGTCACCTGCCATATTAAACTCAATTTTCGAAACTTTGCCTAACGAAGAAAGATCCCAGTAAGTCCATTCCTGAATATTACCTCCAGCATTAGCAATGAAAAACTCTAAATGATTGGTTATTTCTTTACCTGCTGCATCAAAACCGATGGCGATTATCTTTACATAACCATCCGGACCGACAGGCTCAGTCAGGCTGTTACCGTTAAAAATACAGTTAGCTAAATAAGTATTCCACATGACATACATATGATCTACTACACGTGCTTGGTTATCGGAAAAATAAATGGATGGTAATTTTGCACCATCAGTAAATCCGGAATCATCCTTATATCCATAGTGTACACAGAAATTTTTAGAGCCATTATGACCGCCAAAACCAGTTATTGGATTTTGGTAATAGACACCAAGTTGATGTAGATAATCTCCGTTGGCCATATCTGTTTCTACGTAGTTTGATATGGCATGTCCACCACCCCAATATTTATAGTCACCCCATCCATTAGGAAGTTCGGAAGCTAGGAAAGTGTTGTTTTTGTCATTCCATTGATAGAGAGTACTTGTCGTAGGATAAAGTAGAGGACCGTTATATTGGGGATTATCAATTAATGAAGACCAGTTTGTTTCTCCTACTATATTAGCATCACCTTTGTAATCGGCGTCTTCAAATGTTAAAAAGCGTGCTTCATGAACTGCTCTTAATTGCATTTTTATCACTTTTCCAAAGGCTTTGGATGGTGTAACAAGTATTTTAAGTTCACCATCCTTGACATCATCACCTGAAACTGCTGGAGCTGTGATTTTTAAATCTTTATCATTAAGAACCGCTGTCCATCCTTGCGGAATAGCAATTAATGTTGCATCGTCTATATTGGCAGTTGTAAGCAGATACGTCCTTGTTTCATTAGACGAGAACAAGGTATAATCTCTATTGGCAATGTCAAATGTATATGTTTCCCCTTTGGGTAATGTGAACGATGTTCCATCTGCAAGAGTAACTAATACATAGTTGTCATTGACTGTAACGGATTTGAAGAAAGAATCTCCATCTTCCCCTTTTGCTTTTATAGGTTTACCGTCTGCCCCATTTATTGGTTGGGCTCCGTCACCTGTATCAACCGTCCAGTGCCCATCGTCGTCAACTCCCATGATTGGGGTTGTACCCGTTACTTTTAATTTGTTGTCTGCATCCGGAAGCCAGTCTGTAACCCCATTAGTGGTAATTGTCCAGTAATATGTTCCGTCTTCATCTGCTTTTATTCCAATGACAGGAGCATCTGTGCCATTTGTTCCATTCTTTATGGACACTTTGCTACCATCATTGAAAGTCAATGTATAACCTTCAGAGGTTTGTTCTGTATTTGTAATTACTTTCCCTTGATTTAGTGCGTCTACCAGATTCTGTAAAGTAGTAATGTCAGAGTTCATTCCCTTGACGGTTGTTTCCAGTGTTTCTACTCGTCCGTCGAGATCATTGACTTTATCCCAAAGATCATCATCATTGTAACAACTGCATACTGTAATGACAGTGAGCAGTAAAAATAGAACTTTCTTCATTGTTTTTGTTTTTTTAGTTATTAATGGTTATGAATTTAATTATTCAATCTCTTTTAGTTTTTTGTATGTAAAAGCAATATGAGCAGGAATATCTCCGGTTGTGACTGACCATTTCTTTTTTCCATCCCGGGAGAAACAATATAATGTGCCGGGAGTCACATAGTCTTGGGCATCGGTGACGAAGAATTCACCTGTTTCCGGATTGATTGCTATTCCATAAGGTATCTTGATAGATTTTTCCGTACCATCTGTAATAAAATTGCGGGTATCAGTTTTCTTTGTTTTTGTATTATAAATAGCGTAAGAGACTGTCCAACTGTTGGTGTAATAACTCCATTCTGTACTGTATACATACAGTGAATCTCTGCAAATAGCCATTTCTGTATTGGGAAGAAGCGGTAATTCTTCGATTACTTTATCGGTATTGGAATCTATTACAAATGTTTCGGAGTAAGTGTCATAATAATCTCCCCGGGATGAGACATAAATATTTCCGTATTGGTCTAATTCCATTCTATGCAAATTGATTCCCACATCAATGGTTTTGATAACTTTGAATGTGTTCAAGTCGATGACGGATACCGTGCGGTCATAATTAGGTACGCGATATCCGCCGGAGTTGGCTACATAGAGTTTGTTGCCCACAATCACCATTTCTTCCGGCTGGTAGCCGACCACACAGGTATCCTTGACAGTCAGTGTGGTAGTGTCAACACGTGCTACATACCCCAGTCTGGCGTTGGGATCTATTTTGACAGGACCTGCGTACGAACTGACGTATGCATATTTATCTTTAAAGACGATATAACGGCAATTAGGTATGGAAATTTGCGTGATGTGTTTTGCTGTTTCTACATTCATCACTTCTACGAAATGAGAACAGTTGATGATGGCATATAACTTATTTCCATAGATTTGGATATCATTTCCCACATCCCCCAATTCTTGTATGACTCCCGGGTTCCGTTCCGCATAGATATTCTTATGATAGATACCGGTTTCGTAATCAAAGTAATCAAGGGTAGCCTTGTTGCTTCCCATATTTCCTTCATTGAGTAGAAAGAAACCTTTGACAGAGGTACCGCTTACTCCGGGGGTAACTTGGTTGGGAGTTGACGGAATAATGCGTTCATCTTCGCGACAAGAAGTCGACAGAAGAACAAAACAGATAATGATGGATAGAACAGATATTCTCATAACATGACGTTTAATTTGATTTTAAAACTTGTACCGGGCATAGGATAGCATTGCACTACTTCATATTGCTGATTGAAGATATTATTAATTTCTGCCGTTACACGTATTCCCGTTTTCCCCCATTGAAAAGTTTTGGATAGGGAAAAATCGTGGGTATACCAGGGCTGTGCGTAGTTCTCCGGGATATTGGCGACTGCTTCATAACGTTCACCTGTATAAATGAAACTATAGTTACAGGACCATGTTTGGTAACTTCCATTGAGGATGATGGAACCTCCATGCCAAGGTATATAAGGAATCTGGCCTCCATACCATTCACTGGTAGGATCGGTAAAATCCTGTGCCTTTTGATAGGTGTAATTGAAGAGAGTGCTAAGTTCCACCTTTCCGAAGCCCCATTCTCCTCGTATGGCTGCGTCTAATCCCCGAATTTCCACATGTCCGAGATTAATCATAGTCCAACGGAACTGGTTGGAGGTAGGCATGGCAATGATTTTATCATCTACTTCATTATAGTAACCATCTATTTGTAAGTCCAGGCTTTTCAGCCAATGGTTATTCCAAGTGTGAGAGAAAGTGATACCCACATCGTATTGAGTGGTATATTCTGGTTTTAAGTCCTTATTGCCTATAAAAGTATAATACAAATCATTGAGAGTCGGCATGCGAAAGACTTTCTTATAAAAGGCCCGTACATTCAGAGGGAGCTTGGTCAATGGTTGCCAGGTGGCTATGACAGACGGAGTGTATTTGTTTTTGGTGCCTGCATTGGCTCCTTTGGTACGTGTATTGTCGTCGACATGAGTATATAACAGGCTCGCTTGCAGCATGAGGCGGTTGAAGTCAAAGGACGTGGCAGCAGAAGTCAGGATTGTATTACGGGTTGGATAGACAAAATCTATGAGATCGGCCCGTAATGTATTCCATTGAAAATCGTTGGATAATGACATACTCCACCAGGGATAGATGGTGAATAAATGGGCGGCCGAAGCATAGATTTCTTGCTGTCGGTAGTGATTGTCTACATACATGGTGGTGACATCCAGTCTGGGATCGGATAAATAGTGGAGATAGTCATAAGCATATTTTCCGTTGGCTAGCAGACTGTACCAAGGCTTAAAATAGTTTTGAAAAGAGCCTTGCACAAACAGGTTGGTATCCCACTGCCGGTCCTGATGGCGAAACTTACCCGGTTCTTCTCTTACCGCAGCTCCGGGGTATCCCCGTTCCGAATTGTATAGGTATGCTTTGGCTTTCCATTCTCCTTTGGGGACTTTTCCGAAGAATGCATTCTCCAAACGTAACATTCTTACGTCTCCATTTTGACGAACAGCTGTTGTGTCGTAACCATCTTTCTTGGCGTATGTGAATTTATATCGTCCTGATGTATACATATACTCCGTACTGATGGAACTGCTTATTCGTTCGTTGAAACGGTGTTCCCAAAGTAGTGACGGATTGATGGTGGAGAATGAACCGCCTTTCACCCCGATGTTCAGATTGTTTTTCTTTTCCCCTTTGAATATGGGCTTTCGTGTCTGCATATATATGGCACTTGCGGAACTATAATCTTTGGCAGGTTGGAAGATGGCACTTTTTTGACCATTATACAGTGAAATGACTTCCATATTATCTAATGAAAACCGGCCTAGATCGACGACTCCATTTTGCGCATTTCCTAATTCAATACCATCATAAAATACTCCGACATGATGACTGCCCATACTTCGTATATTGACGGTTTTTAGTCCTCCAATACCTCCGTAATCTTTTATCTGTACTCCGGAAAAGTAGCGCAAAGCATCAGCAACGGAGTAAACATTGAGCTTCTCCAGTTCTTTGCCGGACAGAATCTGTACAGGAGACATCTTTTTTTGCATCCGGTTGCTGTAGATAGTAACTTCTTTGAGTTTGAGAAGTGTATCAGACAGAGAAGTCTGATGCCGAACCCTGGACTGGGAAATGGCCGGTAATGTGGTAAATAGAGATAGAATCAAACATAATATCCACCGTAAATGGATACAATGCTTATTGTATGAATGGACTTGAATAGAAAGCATATCTTTTATTTTATAGGTATAAAAAATCCGTTTGTTCAGATCTGAATTCAATCTACACAAACGGACATATAGCTATTATACCAAATAAAAGATAATTGCTTATTTTCTATTTGACTACTACCCGAAATCCCGCAGGTGTAAATCAGAGCATCAAGGCAGGTCTTCTGACTCATCCCATTTTGCAACGCCTTCCCAGATAAACTATCCAGTGACTTTCGTGTTGCAATTTTGCTCTCTGATTACAAGGAGCGGAGATTTACAGCAGCAGGTTCTGTTGCCGGTTTACACGGCATTCCCTTTTAATTCCTTAACAGTGTATATACTGTAACAAGAAACCTTAACGCCACAAAGTTAGAGAATTTATTAATAACTTTATCTTGTTTGGCTAAAAAATCAGCTTACGAGAATCATATTTTATTATTTATATTTTTATCCTAGTGATAAAATGTTTATTTTATACGTACCCTCATCTTTTGTGCGTCGAATGTCACCGACTCGTTTCGGAACAGTCTTTCGATATGTCCGCTCGCTACCATTTCCGGAGTAGGCAGTGTATACATATGCGGGTTGTCTATCAGCATGATAGAGTCGCAGAGTGACAGCGCTATGTCGAGGTCGTGTGTGGAAAATAGGATACATTTGTCCTCTTCCTGTGCCAGTCTTTTCAGGAGCAGGCAGAGTTCGTAACGGTTAGGCAAGTCGAGAAAGGCGGTGGGTTCGTCGAGCAGGATGACAGGGGTGTCCTGGGCTAACGCCCGGGCAATCATGATTCGTTGACATTCGCCGTCAGACATCTTATCCATGGTTTTTTCCGCATAAGTGGACATACCGACCAGCTGTATGGCAGTATCTACCCGCATTTCGTCTTTCGGTCGTAGTTGTCCGATCCAGTTTGTATAAGGGGCGCGCCCCATAGACACTACATCTTTACAGCGAAGATTGGCGATGCGTACTTTGTCTGTCGTTACAAAGCTGATGCTACGGGCTAGTTTTTCCGGTTTCAACGAGGCTATTTTCTTGCCTTGTAGGATGATTTCTCCCGACTGTGGCTTTTCCAGTCCCATCATGGCACGGAGCAATGTACTCTTTCCTGCCCCGTTGCGTCCCAGCAGGGCGATGAGTTGTCCGCCCGTCATCCGGGCATTTACCATCTCTAACAGCGTACGCTGTCCATACCCTAATGTCAGTTCTTTAAGCTCTATCATTTGAATCTACGCAAGTTTTTAGCGATTACCCATAAAATAACCGGAACACCCAGCAGGGCAGTGATGCAGTTCACTGGGAGCAGGAAGCTCTTAGCGATAATGTCACAGAGAAGCATACTGATAAGTCCCGTCAACATGGTGCCGGGAACAAGTATCCGGTGGTCGGCATTGTTGAACAGCAACCGGGTGACGTGTGGCACAGCCAGCCCGATGAAACCTACCGGACCGCAGAAAGCAGTGACCGTTCCTGTCAGCAATGCGGTAGAAACGAAAATGAAGGTGCGTGAACGCTTGATGTTCATTCCCATTGTCCGCGCGTAGTTCTCACCGAGCAGCAATAGGTTCAGTGACTTGATGCAAGCTACGGAGATCAGCAGACCTATGCACAACATCGGAATCATGACTCCCAGTTGGGTGGCAGTGATATGGCTGAGCGAGCCCATCGACCAAAGCGTGAACATTTTCAGTTGTTCGGCAGAACTCAGATATTGCAGAATCTGGATAATGGCACCTGCCACGTATCCTATCATAACCCCCATAATCAGCACGCCGAGAATATTTTTCACTTTCCGGCTGATGACGGCTACTCCCAATAGGATGACAGTCGTTCCTATCCATCCCGAACCGACGATACCCATTGATTGGAGAAGCGGGAAGTTCGTCCATCCGAGCAACGGAGTGCCTAGTATAAACAGAGCCACTCCCAGTCCTGCGCCCGAACTGACTCCCAGCAGATAAGGGTCTGCCAGCGGATTCTGAAAAACTGTCTGCATCTGCAGGCCGCTGACGGAAAGCGCCACGCCTATCAGTCCCGCCACTACTACCCGTATGAACCGGATGGAAAGTAGGATATTGCGCGTCGTTTCGTCATATTCGCCGCCGGTGAGCACCGCCCATACTTTCAAGATAGGGATGTACGTATCTCCTGTTGCCATGTCTATCAATAATAATAGTACGGCAACGATACCTAATGCAATAAATAAAAGGGCGGTATGTTTATGAGGTTGCTTCATCTGGAATTGCGAGTATGTTTGGCAAATAAAGATTCGATCATTCTTCTAGGCATAGGTTCGTTTCATTCCAGATACCTGTAATAATAGAGTGAATCCGGTACCAGTTCTGGATGGAAGATATGAATCAGGTCGCGTAGAACCATGTCAGGGTGTACCACTGCCGATTCCCAGTAATCATTACCGCCCGTCGGGGTCAGCCGCAAATTATTATTATAAACCGTCCGTTCACGTACAGCTTTCGCATCTGCGAATTTCGGATTGACGGTTTTCAACTCATCCAGACTCGTTGCCGAACCTACATTAATCCAATAATCCGCTTTTTGTATCAGTCCGTAAGCCGTTTCCAGTCCAATCGGGGTTGAACTGTTGGAACTGTTTTCTTTGTAGATATACTCTGCACCCGCATCCGCTACCAGTTGCGCCATATAGCTTTTTGTAGAAGGCATCACCCAACTGTCGTTCCACGGCATGTTGAACATAACTGTCGGGCATTGTCCGACCGATTCCGTGAGTGCTTTCAATGACAGATAACGCTTCGGAATTTCACTGAATATTTCGATACCCTTCTCTCGGCTGTCCGTCAGTTCGGACAAAACAACCATCCATTCGGCTTTGCCTAGCGGTGATTCCTCCAAGTATTCGCCCATATAAATATAGGGAATGGATAGCTCTTTCAGCTTGTCTGTTATGGCGGTCTGTGCGTCTCCGATACCGTATAGCAGAACGATGTCCGGCTTCAATCCCAGCAACAGTTCATAATTCATCTCAGGTCCCATGTCCTTGATAGAATCCTTATGCGCAAGGATATATGGGTTCGATACATAGTCGATGCCCGATACCGCCACGATTCGGTTTACCTGTCCTAGTGCATCGAGCATGGCGATGTAGGAAGAAGACATACATACAATGCGCTTTGCTCCGGCAGGAATGGTAGGACCGGTGAATCCGGTGGGTGCCTGCTCTCCATTTCGTGATATGAAGTAGGACATTTCTACCTCTTTGGATCCCTGCCATGGGTTGAATACCTGTATCAGAGTACTTTGGACATTGGTTGCGCCTAATATCTTAAATCCTGCCGCATATTCAGGAGTATATATATCCTGATTGAATGCTTCGAGAGAAGTCTTCTTGTTAGAAATACAACTTGTCAAAAATAGCAAGGAGAATAGAATGAAAGTGTAAATGGATTGTTTTATCATTTTATTTACATTTGGTTGTAACAATCTTGTGAACATATCGTGCAAATATATGAATTGTTTTCTAATATGTTATTATTCCGTTTCTACAAAATTGCTACTTATTTATATATCGCATATAGCGAAATTTCGGTCTTATCTCGTTTGATATCGATATTGACTTTGAATTCTTTATTAGAATAATGTCCAAATGAAAATTTGGAGGTAAACAAGAATGTGGGGAGCTTTTGGGATTTTTCACAGAACTTTCTCTTGAATCATAGTTGGATTGTGTACTTTTACCCTCGTAAAACTACTAAAAGAGACTAGCTTATCGACATGGAAATTAATAGGACGATTGGATTGCTTTTGTTGTTATGTTGTATGCATACAATTTTATATGCTCAACAAACGAGAACTGTCAAAGGCAGAGTACAGACGTTGGAAGCAGGAAGTGATAAGCTACAGTCTTTACCTTCAGCTAGTGTTGTTGTCTTGCAAAAGGAGGATTCCACTTTTGTGAAAGGTACGACAAGTGATAAGAACGGTTGTTTTGTTCTTAAATATCAGCCGCAGAACAGAAGGCAATATTTGTTGAAAGTCTCCTTCATGGGAATGGAATCCGCATACCGCATATTAAGTGACTCGCTGTCTGTGAATGTTGGGGTGGTCACACTGAAGGATGATGATATACAAATCGGGGAAGTGACAATCACGGGAAAATTGAAAGAAGTGGAGATGAAGGGAGATACTACCGTTATCAATGCTGCTGCCTATAAAACTCCCGAAGGTTCTTATCTGGAGGATCTGGTGAAACGTGTTCCGGGATTGGTGTATAATAAGAAAGATCATTCGTTAACCTACAACGGTCAGGCTATCAGTGAAATCAATGTCAATGGCGAATCCTTTTTCTCGGGGGATAAGAAAACAGCGCTCGAAAATCTGCCGGCAAACTTGATTAGCAAGCTGAAAGTATATGATAAGAAATCAAAAGAAGAAGAGTTTACCGGAATCAGTTCTGGAGAGAAAAAGTATGTGCTTGATCTTCAGACTAAAGATGAACTGAACAAGACTTGGCTGACGAATGCGACGGTAGGATATGGAAATAATAAAAAGAAGGACCTGGAAGGGCAGGTGAACTATTTTAATAAGAACGGAGAGAATCTTTCTTTTATGGCCCGTTCTACCAATCGCTATCAGAATAGCACTTATAAGGACAATATCAATAACTCTGTCGGGCTGAATATGACGCGCAAGTTCGGCAAGAAGTTTTCTTTGACCGGAAATGTGAACTATGACTTGAACCGGAATGGAAATATCACTTCCATGTATCGGGAACAATATTTGACGAGTGGCAATCAGTATTCGGCTTCTGCCAATGAGGGTACTTCGAAAAGCCGGTCTATGAATTCGAGTCTGATGGGAGAATGGAAAGTCGATAAGCGTACGCGCATACATTTCAACGGGAGTTTCGGGCTTTCTCCCAATGAGAATGAGAGCAGTAATCAGAGTGCTTCTTTTGATGCTCCTCCTAATGTGAATCATGAGAGTCTGTTTGCTGATTTTGAATCTATACCTAAGGATATGAAAGTCAATCGTAGTGAGAACCGTTCGGCTTCGGAAAATAAATCCAATCGTTATAATTGGATGATTGGGATTATGAGGCGTTTGAATGAGAAAGGAACTACATTAGGACTGAATGTTACAAATTCAGATTCATGGAGAGATAGTGAAAGTTTTTCGCTGTCTCAGACTACTTATTTCAAGCTGAAAGACAAGAATGGGAATGATTCGGTACTTTATCGAAACCAATATATAAAGTCTCCTCAGACAAATAATCAGTGGAGGGTAGGAGTCAGCTTTACTCAACCGATTGGCAAGAAGGTGCATTTCCGGGCAGCATATAATTGGAATACACAGTATGAACGGGACAACCGTGATACGTATGAATTGTCTTCCATGACAAACCGGGATTCTTTCGGTGATTTGCCTGCAGGTTATGAGGCGGGGTATGTGGATAGTTTAAGTAATAGGAGTCATAGTCGCAGTAATGGGCACGACTTGAATGTAGGCTTCAATTATTCGGATGATACTTGGATGTTTAATGCTTCGTTGGGTGTCACTCCGCAGAAGCGTGCTATTGATCGGAAAGTCGGAAAACTTTATGCGGATACCACAATGCGTATGATTGATTATCAGCCTATGATATGGTTGAGTTGGCGGAAAAAGAAAATGCGTGTCAGTCTTAATTATAACGGAAGAACCCGGCAGCCTTCTTTATCAGACTTAATGCCGTTGACGGATAATAGCGATCCGTTGTATATTACTCGTGGAAATCCGGATTTGAAACAGATGTTTATGCATACTATGCATGTGAGCTTTCAACATCCTTCAAAGGGAATATCCGCCAATCTGGGATGGCAGATGGAGAAGAACAGTGTCACACAAGTTGTTCTCTATGATGTGCAGACCGGCGGACGGGAGACATACCCTATAAATATCAATGGAAATTGGAATACATATGGCAGTGCTGACTGGTGGAAGCGTTTCGGGCATTTTTCTTTAAAACTGAGTACCTCCGGAAGGCATAGTAATCGTGTCAGTATGATTAATGAGGATAGAAGTCAACAGCCGGAGAAAAGCACAACACGTGATACCGGGTTGAATTGCGAGATGGAAGCTTCTTATCAGCCCACTTGGGGAGGGTTTGATTTTTCTACTTCATGGGATTATCAGTATTCACTTAATTCTCTGAATGATAATAATACCTATACCCGCTATTATAATTTCCGTTTTGACGGCTATGTGGATTTTCCTTTCGGGTTGCAGTTGCGTACGGATGCAGGCTATATCTTGCGTAGCGGGACAAATATCCAGAAAGGAGAGGATGATGAGATTGTGTGGAATGCGAGGGCAACCTGGCGATTCTTGAAACAGAGAAAAGCCGAATTGTCGGCTTATTGGGCGGATATTCTTGGCAAACGGAAAAGTTATGCTCGTATGGCTACTTCCGACGGGTTCTATGAGTCTCGGACGCAGGAAATAAAAGGATATTTTATTGTAACTTTCAAATATAACTTTCGTCTGATGATGTGAGTTTTAGAAATAATTCGTATGTTTGCTACCAAACCATAAAACAAAATGTACTATGAGCGGTAGCTATGTCATTAATATCGGTCGCCAGTTAGGTAGTGGCGGAAAAGAAATAGGAGAGAAGTTGGCAGCCCGTTTGGGCATCGACTTCTATGATAAAGAGTTGATCAATCTAGCTTCTGAAGAGAGCGGATTGTGTAGAGAATTTTTTGAAAAAGCGGATGAAAAGGCTTCACAAGGTATTATCGGTGGGTTGTTCGGAATGCGGTTCCCTTTTATTAGTGAGGGGGCTATGCCGTGTACCAACTGTTTGAGCAATGATGCTTTGTTTAAGGTACAGAGTGATGTCATTCGTCATTTGGCGGCTGAAAAATCCTGTGTGTTTGTGGGGCGCTGTGCGGATTATATATTGCGCGAACATCCGCGTTGTGTAAACGTTTTTATTTCGGCTTCCAAAGAAGACCGCATTGCACGGTTGTGTCAGATCCATCATATTGATGAGGAGGCTGCGGAGGAAATGATGGAGAAAGCGGATAAGAAACGTTCGGAATACTATAATTATTATAGTTATAAAACATGGGGAGCGGCTGCTACTTATCATCTGTGTGTGGACTCCTCTTCTTTAGGAATAGAAGAAACGGTACGCTTTGTGGAGGAGTTTGTAGTGAAGAAACTGAAGTTGTAATATATGGTATAATGAATAAAGGGAGATAAAACAGTAAAGCCGGCATATTCTACTTAAAAGAATAGAGCCGGCTTTACTATTTATAAGCTAAGCTTGATTTACATCATTGTTAATAATATCATCTGTCCCGTTAGGATACGGAGGAACATAGATAGCGGATAAACCGTCGAATACCCTACGGCCGGAGCGTCACCGGCAGTTGTCTGGTTGGCATAAGCCAATGCGGGAGGATCGGTATTACTACCGGCTATCAATCCCATCAGAGTGAAGTAGTTTACCTTATAATACAGTCGGGCAATAGCGCCGATAATAAGCAATGGAATGACGGTGATAAGGAAACCGCAACCTACGTATAACAATCCGTCACCTTCGACTACCGTTTGCACAAAATTGGCACCTGCATCAATACCGACACTGGCAAGGAAAAGCACGATACCTATTTCGCGAAGCATTAGGTTGGCGCTCATTGTTGTGTAAGTTACCAGATGGAGTTTGTGACCGAAGCGTCCGATAAGGATCGCTACTACCAGCGGACCACCTGCCAAACCTAGTTTCAAAGGAGTCGGCATACCCGGGAATGCAATCGGAAGGCTGCCTAGAAGAATACCTAAGAAGATACCGACGAAGATAGTTACGATATTCGGAGTGTCCAGACGTTTCAACTGATTACCCAACACACCTGCCACACGTTCTACTGCATCTTGCTGGCCTACTACCATCACACGGTCACCTACTTGAAGTACCAGATTCGGATCGGCAAACAGGTCCATACCGGAACGGTTGATACGGGTTACATTTACCCCATACATACTGCGGAAGTGCATAGAACCGAGCGTTTTTCCGTTAATTTCCGGTTTGGTGACCAAAATACGGCGTGAAACCATCGGCAGGTCTTGTTTCTCCCAATCGAGTTCCACCTTTTTTCCTATAAATACGGTAATAGCCGGAGCATCCTCTTCCGAGCAGACGATAAACAACTGATCGCCCATATTGAATATGGTCTCGTGGTCGGGAATACTGACGTGCCCTTCATGGCGGATACGCGAACAAACGAAGTTGCGTCCCAAGAACTCTTTAATCTCGATCAGTGTCTTTCCGCTGATTGATTCGTTGCGTACCTCAAGGCTCATCATGTGTGGCTTGTGGTGTGCGTCCCCGCTTTGAATCTTCAGATTCTCTTCTTCCTTAGCCATATTGACACGGAAGATGTAGCGGATAGCAATGATAGAACCGATAATACCTACCACACCGAGCGGATATGCACACGCATAACCCAACGCGATCTGCGGGCCGGTATAGTTCAACTGGTTCAATGCTTCATTGGCGGCACCAAGTCCCGGAGTGTTTGTCACAGCTCCATAGAGTATACCAACCATCATCGGCAATTCCACCCGGCCGTTCCACAGGTAATAAAGCCCCAGCGCAACAGCAATATTTAACACTACGATGCCTACAGCCAACAGGTTTAGTGTCATTCCCCCTTTCTTGAAAGAAGAAAAGAAAGACGGCCCCACCTGAAGACCGATACAGAATACGAACAAAATCAATCCGAATTCACGGATGAAATGTAGGATGTGTGTATCGGCCGTGAAGCCGAAATGTCCCATTAGGATGCCGGCAAACAAAACAAACGTGACACCTAAAGATATTCCGAATATCTTTATCTTACCGAGATACACACCGGCTGCCACTACAAATGCGTAGAGGAGCACGATATGCGCCACAGAACTAGGGTCCCACAATAAACTTTGTAACCAATCCATAATTTATAGTAGTTTTTATAATGTCTTTTATAAAACGGGTGCAAAATTACTCATAACATCGGAGCAAATCAAATAAATGAAGAACTAAAAATGAAAAATGAAGAATTTCTATACCTATTGTATATATGGGATGAATAATGGTAATTTTTCATTTCCCATTCCCTATTCTTCATTTATTTATTCCTCATTTTCCGGGCTGTGCGAATTTTCCCTAAAAAAGAGTATTGTTTTAACTATTTGGTTATATTTGCAAGTCGAACAACGGACTTTTAGAGAGATAGATAAAAATAAAGACAATATTAATCTTGTTTTAATTTTAAATAAACTATGGCAGACAAAAAAGAAAAACTCTTCTCAGACTTTTCTCCTGTCTCCACCGAACAATGGATGGAGAAGGTTACAGCCGACTTGAAAGGTGCTGATTTTGAGAAGAAGCTCGTTTGGAAAACGAACGAAGGGTTCAAAGTGAAACCTTTCTACCGGATGGAAGATCTGGAGGGTTTGAAGACTACCGATGCGCTTCCCGGAGAATTCCCTTATCTGAGGGGAACCAAGAAAGACAACAATGAGTGGCTGGTTCGTCAGGAAATCAGAGTGGAATGCCCGAAAGAAGCTAATGCAAAGGCGTTGGATATCTTGAATAAGGGTGTCGATTCACTTTCTTTCCATGTGAAAGCAAAGGAACTCAATGCGGAATATCTTGAAACATTGTTGAATGATATTCAAGCTGAGTGCGTTGAACTGAACTTCTCTACTTGCCAGGGACACGTCGTTGAGTTGGCTAATCTGCTGGTAGCTTATTTCCAGAAGAAAGATTATGATGTGAAGAAACTGAGAGGTTCTATAAACTATGATTTCTTCAATAAGATGTTGACTCGCGGTAAGGAAAAAGGCGATATGGTGCAAACGGGCAAAGCTTTGATTGAGGCCATCCAACCGCTTCCTTTCTATCGTGTACTGAATGTAAATGCTTTATCTCTGAACAATGCCGGAGCTTATATTTCTCAGGAGTTGGGTTATGCGCTGGCTTGGGGTAATGAATACATGAATCAACTGACAGAGGCCGGTATTCCCTCTGCCATTGTTGCCAAGAAAATCAAGTTCAACTTCGGTATCAGTTCCAATTACTTCCTCGAAATTGCAAAATTCCGTGCCGCACGTCTGCTTTGGGCGAATATCGTAGCTTCTTATAAGCCCGAATGTATACGTGATTGCGACAATAAAGGTCCTAACGGTGAATGCCGTTGCGCTGCAAAAATGGCGGTTCACGCCGAAACTTCCACATTCAATCTCACTTTGTTTGATGCACACGTGAATCTGCTTCGTACGCAAACCGAAGCGATGAGTGCTGCTTTGGGAGGTGTGGATTCAATGACAGTTACCCCGTTTGACAAGACATACGAGACCCCCGATGAATTCTCCGAGCGTCTGGCACGCAACCAGCAACTGCTGCTGAAGGAAGAATCTCATTTTGATAAGGTGATTGACCCGGCTGCAGGTTCTTATTATATTGAAAACCTGACTGTCTCTATCGCTAAACAGGCTTGGGAACTCTTCCTGTCTGTCGAAGAAGCCGGTGGTTTCTATGCTGCCTTGAAAGCGGGAACAGTTCAGGCTGCTGTGAACGAAAGCAATAAAGCGCGTCATAAAGCGGTGGCACAGCGTCGTGAAGTATTGTTGGGCACCAACCAATTCCCCAACTTTAATGAAAAAGCGGGTGATAAGAAACCGGTTGAGGCAAAATGTTGTTGTGGCGGTGGCAAAGAACATACTTGCGAGAAAGATGTGGCTACTTTGGTATCCGACCGTGCTGCCAGCGAATTCGAGGCTTTGCGCCTTGAGACGGAAGCGTCCGGCAAACGTCCGAAAGCGTTCATGTTGACTATCGGTAATCTGGCAATGCGTCAGGCACGTGCGCAATACTCTTGCAACTTCTTGGCTTGTGCCGGTTATGAAGTGATTGATAATCTGGGCTTCGAAACGGTTGAGGCAGGAATAGAGGCGGCTATGGCTGCTAAGGCGGATATCGTGGTGCTTTGTTCCAGTGATGATGAATATGCGGAATATGCAATTCCCGCTTTCAAAGCTTTGAATGGCCGTGCTATGTTTATCGTCGCCGGTAATCCGGAATGTGCCGATACATTGAAAGCCGCAGGTATTGAGTACTTTATCCATGTCCGTGTGAATGTGCTGGATACCTTGAAAGAGTTTAACGCCAAACTATTGAAGTAAGATGAGAAAAGATTTTAAAAACATTGATATATATGCCGCATTTCAGCCTGCTAACGGTGCTGAATGGCAAAAGGCTAACGGTATCTCCGCTGATTGGAAAACACCGGAACACATCGAAGTGAAGCCTGTTTATACAAAAGAAGACCTTGAAGGAATGGAACATCTCGGCTATGCTGCCGGACTTCCTCCGTACCTGCGTGGTCCGTACTCGGTAATGTACACTCTGCGTCCTTGGACGATCCGTCAATACGCCGGATTTTCCACTGCCGAAGAATCAAATGCTTTCTATCGCCGTAACCTGGCTTCCGGTCAGAAGGGGTTGTCGGTTGCATTCGACTTGGCTACGCATCGCGGCTACGACCCCGATCACGAACGTGTGGTAGGTGACGTAGGTAAAGCGGGTGTATCTATCTGTTCTTTGGAAAACATGAAGGTCCTGTTCGACGGTATTCCTTTGAACAAGATGTCCGTATCCATGACAATGAACGGGGCGGTGCTTCCGGTTATGGCATTCTACATCAATGCAGGTCTGGAGCAAGGTGCGAAATTGGAAGAAATGGCAGGTACTATCCAAAATGATATCCTGAAAGAATTCATGGTGCGTAATACCTATATTTATCCGCCTGCATTCTCAATGAAAATTATTTCCGACATCTTTGAGTATACTTCGCAGAAGATGCCTAAGTTCAACTCCATCTCCATTTCCGGTTACCATATGCAGGAGGCAGGTGCTACCGCCGATATCGAGTTGGCTTATACGCTTGCCGACGGTCTCGAATATCTTCGTGCCGGAACTGCCGCCGGTATTGATATCGATGCATTTGCTCCGCGTCTGTCTTTCTTCTGGGCAATTGGGACGAACCATTTCATGGAAATTGCCAAAATGCGTGCCGCACGTATGTTGTGGGCGAAGATTGTGAAACAGTTTAACCCGAAGAATCCGAAATCATTGGCACTGCGTACCCACTCACAGACTTCCGGTTGGTCATTGACCGAACAGGATCCGTTCAATAACGTAGGACGTACTTGTATCGAAGCGATGGCTGCCGCTTTGGGACATACACAGTCTTTGCATACCAATGCGTTGGATGAAGCTATCGCACTTCCGACGGACTTCTCTGCACGTATTGCCCGTAACACTCAGATCTACATTCAGGAAGAAACATACATTTGCAAGAATGTTGACCCGTGGGGTGGTTCTTATTATGTAGAGACTCTGACGAACGAGTTGGCGCATAAGGCTTGGGAGCATATTCAGGAGATTGAAAAACTGGGTGGTATGGCAAAAGCTATCGAAACAGGTATTCCTAAGATGCGTATCGAGGAGGCCGCTGCACGTACACAGGCTCGTATCGACAGTGGTCAGCAGACGATTGTCGGTGTGAACAAGTATCGTCTGGACAAAGAAGCTCCGATCGATATTCTTGAAATTGATAATACGGCGGTTCGTCTTGAACAGATCGAAAACCTGAAACGTCTGAAAGAGGGACGTAACCAGGCTGAGGTAGATAAAGCGTTGGCGGCTATTACTGAGTGTGTGAAGACCGGTAAGGGTAACTTGCTGGAACTGGCAGTGGAAGCAGCGCGCGTCCGTGCCACATTGGGCGAGATTTCATCTGCTTGCGAACAGGTCGTAGGACGTTATAAAGCAATAATTAGAACTATATCAGGCGTGTATTCATCAGAAAGTAAAAACGATAGCGACTTCAAACGTGCTTGTGAACTGGCTGAGAAGTTTGCGAAGAAAGAGGGGCGTCAACCCCGTATCATGATTGCGAAGATGGGACAGGACGGTCACGACCGTGGTGCCAAAGTGGTAGCGACCGGTTATGCCGACTGCGGTTTTGACGTGGATATGGGACCGTTGTTCCAGACACCGGCGGAAGCTGCCCGTGAAGCTGTTGAAAACGATGTTCATGTAGTCGGTGTTTCTTCGTTGGCTGCCGGACATAAGACATTGGTTCCGCAGATTATTGAGGAATTAAAGAAGCTGGGTCGCGAAGATATCGTAGTGATTGCCGGTGGCGTTATTCCTGCACAGGATTATGATTTCTTGTATAAAGCAGGGGTGGCTGCTATCTTCGGTCCGGGTACTCCGGTGGCGAAAGCTGCTTGCCAGATTTTGGAAATCCTGATGGACGAAGAATAAGACAGGACTTTCCTGTTTTTGATTTTATCCCGCCTTTTTAGTTCAAATGAACTGAAAGGCGGGATGTTTTTTTACTGACATTCGTTTGTCTGAAATTAAAATTGGCTATATTTGTCCGGCTTTCATTATAAAAAGCAGAATAGATGAGTGAAAAAGTAGAAGACTTGGATGTTCGTTTTGAACGGTTTTACGCGGCTAACTACCCTCGTGTCAAGAACTTTGCGAAGTTGTTGACCAAGTCGGAGGAAGATGCGGAAGATATCGCTCAGAATATATTTCTTAAGTTATGGACACGTCCTGAACTTTGGCAGGAGCAAGAAACCATGACGAGCTATCTTTATACCGTTACCCGAAATGAAATCTTCAACCTTTTCAAACATCAGAAGGTGGAACAGGAATACGAAGATAAGATAATGAAAGCGCAATTGATAGGTGATTTGTGTGATGAAGATACTTCATTGCTCGAAAATCTCTATTATAAAGAAGTGCTCCTCCTCGTCAAGATGGCACTCGACCAATTGCCTCCCAAACGCAGGCAAATATTTGAGATGAGCCGGTTTGAAGGTTTGTCTCACAAAGAAATAGCGGAGAAACTGCAAATCCCTCTGCGCACAGTAGAAGACCACATCTACAAAACATTGACCGAACTTCGTAAAGTGTTAATGTTTGTTATTCTCTTCCGGTTCTTTCCGTAGTTTCTCTTTCTGAATGGTGGTAATTATGTAAACGTTTCTTAGAAACAATAAATATCACCTTATGAAGAATTATATTCGTGACGTTATAGACCGTTATATCAAGCATGACTATCCGGCGGAAGTCGACCGGGATTTTCGTGTATGGCTTATAGATGAAGAACGTGCCGATGAAAAGGATTCCGAATTGAGTCAGCTTTGGGAAGCTACCGAATCCGCAACTACTCCCAATTACCAACATTCGTTGGAACGAATGAAAGAGCTTACCGGAATAAAGACGAGACAAAAAGTACATACTTTACATACACGGCTGTTTATCTGGAAGATAGCGGCAGCTTTGCTGATTGCTGTATCCGCTGGCTCTATTTATCTGGCTTTACAGAACAGACAGGCGCCGGACTTGTTGCAAACCTATATACCTACTACCGAGATGCAGAATATTGCTTTACCGGACGGCACGCAAGTGATGATCAATTCAGAAAGTACCTTGCTTTATCCTCAACAGTTTACGGGAGACAGTCGTTGTGTCTATCTGGTGGGAGAAGCCAACTTCAAGGTGAGACGTGACGAAGCACATCCGTTTATCGTAAAGTCGGCAGATTTCCAAGTCACGGCATTGGGAACGGAATTTAATGTGTCGGCTTATCCCGAAGAGGAGGAGGTAACGGCAACGTTGATTTCGGGAAAAGTTCTGGTAGAGTACAATGGATTGAAAGAGCAAGAGATACTGAAACCCAACGAACAGTTGGCTTATAATAAACACACCCGCTTGGGTAGTGTGACTTATCCGGATATGCAGGATGTCACAGCCTGGCAACGCGGTGAGATTGTTTTTCGCAGTATGACGATGGAAGAGATCTTCACCCGTCTCGAACGCAAATATCCTTATACATTCGTGTATAGCTTTCACAGCCTGAAAAGTGACCGTTTTAACCTGACTTTCGGGCAGAACGCTTCCATAGAAGAAGTGATGGATATTATTGCCCGTGTGACGGGTAATCTGGATTATAAGATAGTGGGCGACAAATGTTATCTGACGGTACGTCATAAATAACGTTCCCGCTACCGGACTATTTGAATAACACCGATTATTAACCTTAAAATATACGAGAAGCCTATGCGGAAAAAATATCCGGGAGAAGCTGCAACCTTCCCCCGGATGTGAAATCGAAATTCTTACTATTAGCGTTACACAAACGCTACTAAATTCGAGAATCTAACTTTATCTGTATAAACTAATACTAAGAAGATGCAGCAAATTTATGAATTTATAGCCAATAAGCAGACAATCAGCCGAGTATTTATGCTTTTTTTGTGCTGTCTGCTCCTTTCTATCCCCACTTTTGCTCAAAACAGCAGTGCCCGGATTACGATCCATAAGAAAAACATATCGGTCATCGAGGCACTGAAAGAAGTGGAAAAGCAGACGAAACTTTCTGTCGGCTACAACGAATCGCAGTTGAAAAACAAACCCTCCATCAGTCTGGCTCTGGAAAAAGCGACATTGGAGAACTCTCTCACCGAAATCCTGAAAGGAACAGGATATACTTATCAGTTGAAAGGCAAATATGTCATCATTGTTCCGCAAGAAAAGAAAGAAGTGGAGCAAGTGTCTGCCAAACGTGTCACAGGGCAGGTGCTGGATGAACAGGGAGAACCGCTCATCGGCGTGAATGTGCTGGTGGAAGGAACGAGCATAGGAGCTATCACCGATATGGACGGAAACTTCTCGCTGGAAGCTCCGGTAGGCAGTACGTTGAGTATTTCTTACGTAGGCTATACTCCGAAGACATTGAAAGTGGGTGGAGCGAACAAGTACAGCGTGCAACTCGCTTCGGATACGAAACTATTGAATGAAGTCGTAGTGACAGCATTGGGTATCAAGCGTGAGCAAAAGGCATTGAGTTACAATGTGCAGCAGGTGAAATCCGACGAACTGACTCAAATTAAAGACGCCAACTTTGTAAACAGCCTGAATGGTAAAGTAGCGGGTGTTACTATCAATACCAGTTCTTCCGGTGTGGGAGGAGCAAGCAGGGTAGTGATGCGTGGTACGAAGTCCATCGAGCAGAGCAGCAATGCTTTGTATGTCATCGACGGTATTCCGATGTACAATTTCGGAGGCGGAGGCGATACGGAATTTGGTTCAAAAGGAGCTACCGAAGCCATTGCCGACATCAACCCCGAAGACATCGAAAGTATCTCCGTACTGACGGGAGCTGCCGCAGCTGCCATGTATGGTAGTAATGCCGCCAATGGAGCGATTGTGATTACCACTAAAAAGGGACACGTAGGGAAATTGCAGGTCGGTGTCTCTAGTGGCATTGAATGGTTGAAACCTTTCAAAATGCCGGATTTTCAAGGACGCTACGGAACCGGAAGCAACGGCAAAGCTGGTAATTCAAGCATTTATAGCTGGGGGCCGAAGTTGAATGCAGCCGCACAGACCGGATATGAACCGAGCGATTTCTTCGATACCGGCGCGGTGTATTCCAATTCTGTGACTTTATCTACGGGAACGGACAAGAATCAGACTTTCTTTTCGGTAGCTACCGTCAATTCAGCAGGTATGGTACCCAACAATAGGTATAATCGGTATAACTTTACTTTCCGCAATACGACAAGTTTCCTGAATGATAAAATGAAACTGGATGTCAGTGCCAGCTACATCCTTCAGAACGACCGGAATATGACCAATCAGGGACAGTATTCCAATCCGTTGGTTTCTGCCTATCTTTTTCCTCGTGGAGATGATTTCTCTGTAATCAAAAATTTCGAGCGTTGGGATGAGGCGCGTAAAATCAGTGTACAGTTCTGGCCGCAGGGTGAGGGGGATTTACGTATGCAGAACCCTTATTGGATAGCTTACCGCAATCTTCGTCTCAACAATAAGAAGCGTTATATGGCTTCGGCGGGTTTGAGTTATCAGATTCTGGACTGGTTGAATGTGGCAGGCCGTGTCCGCATCGACAATACCCACAGCGAATATGAAGGCAAGCTGTATGCAAGCACTAGCACGACACTGACCGATGGTAGCACGCAAGGGCATTACACCGTGAACAACGGACAAAACTCGCAGACATACGCCGATGTATTGATAAATATCAACAAACGTATTCAGGACTTTACGATTGTTGCCAATATCGGAGCCAGTTATAGCGGTATCACCAGCAAAGAGCTGGGATATGCGGGTCCGATACGTGAAACGGGAATTCCCAATCTTTTCAATGTATACGATTTGGATAATGCCAAAAAACGTGCCACACAGACCGGTTGGCGTGAAGCGACGGAATCTATCTTTGCCAGTGCGGAGATTGGTTGGAAGAGTATGCTTTACCTCACTTTGACGGGACGTAACGACTGGGCTTCGCAGTTGACACATTCTCCGCAGGCTTCCTTCTTCTATCCGTCAGTCGGCTTGTCGGCCGTCATTTCGGAGATGGTAAAAATGCCGGAATGGGTGGATTATCTGAAAGTGCGCGGTTCGTTCAGTTCCGTAGGTAATCCCTATCCCCGTTTCCTAACTTATCCTACCTACTCGTATGATGCGACTAACATGGACTGGAAATCTCAAAAGAACTTCCCTATCGGCAAACTGTATCCTGAACGTACTGATTCTTGGGAAATCGGTCTGGACGCTACGCTTTTCAAAGATTTCAAGTTGAGCGGTTCGTTCTATTATGCCAATACGTACAACCAGACGTTCGATCCCGAACTTCCCGTATCCGCGCGTTACGACAAACTCTATGTGCAGACCGGATATGTACGTAACTACGGTTTTGAAGCCATGTTGGCTTATAATCATCGTTGGGGAAATTTTGGTTGGGATACCAGCTTTACTTATTCTACCAATAAGAATGAGATCGTAGAATTGGTGCGCAATTATGTGCATCCGGAAACCGGAGTCATCTATAACGTTGACAAGCTGGAATTGAAAACCAATGAAGGACGTGGTTTCGGTAAAGCGAAGTTTATTTTGAAAGAAGGCGGCACGCTGGGTGATCTTTATACACATGCCGACTTGAAACGTGACATTAACGGCAATGTGCTGATTGATGATGATGGCAATGTGACGGCTGTTGATAACGCAGGTGACATCAAGTTGGGAAGTGTACTTCCGAAGGCCAATCTTGCCTGGAACAATAGCTTCACTTATAAGGGAATCAATGCCGGATTCTTGGTTACCGCCCGTTTGGGAGGTATCGTTTACTCCGCTACCCAAGCTTATCTCGATCTGTACGGAGTGTCCGAGACATCGGCTGCCGCACGTGATGCCGGAGGCGCATGGGTAAATGGCCGTAGTCAGGTGAACCCGCAGAGTTTCTATTCCGTAGTGGCTTCGCAGAGCGGACTTCCTACCTATTATACGTACAGCGCGACGAACGTACGCCTGCAAGAAGCGCATATAGGCTATACCATTCCCCGTCGTTGGCTGGGCAATGTATGCGACATTAACGTTTCCCTTGTGGGACGTAATCTGTGGATGATCTATTGCAAGGCTCCTTTCGATCCGGAAGCAGTGGCTACTACCAACAACTATTATCAGGGAATCGACTATTTCATGATGCCGAGTACCCGGAACATAGGATTCAACGTTAAGATTAACTTCTAAATATTATGACGAACATGAAACGAATATATTACCTTCAGAGAATCATTCTTTCGGTGCTCTTGCTGTTACCCTTGTCCGGTTGTTTCGACAGCGATATAAACCGCAAGATGTATGAAGCGGATGATAGTGAAATGCAACGCGAAAATCATATCGTCGGCGCAACGTTGAGAGTGATGCAAGGACTTGTCAGTCCGACGCGCGAGCATTTGTACCAGTTTATGGATGCTATGGTGGGCGGTGCTTACGGAGGCTATATGGAAGGTATCGTAGATACATGGGTAATGAAGTTCTCTACATTCAACCCCGAACAGGGATGGCTGAAATCCCCGTTTGCCGATCCTATTACCGACCTTTATCCCCAATACCTCAAGATGTTGAGCGTGACGGATGATCCGGTAGCTCTGGCTTTGGGTAAAATCTTGCGTGTCTGCGTCATGCACCGTGTGACGGATATTTACGGACCTATCCCTTACTCGCAGATGTTGAGTAATGACAATCTGGGAGAGAACCTGTCCGTTCCATACGATTCGCAGGAACAGGTATATACGCAGATGTTGAAGGAGCTGGAAGAGGCCGATAAAGTGTTGGAAGAGAATAAAGACCTTTCTTCCGAAGCGTTCCGTAAATTGGAGGATCTGTATTACGGTAACATCTCCAAATGGCGCAAATTCCTTCATTCCATGCAGCTTCGCATAGCGATGCGCATGAGTTATGTGAACCCTACGGAGGCGCAGCGTATTGCAGAAAATGCCGTAGCGGCGGGAGTGATCGAAGCGAATGAAGATAATGCCATGCTCCATGTGGCGGAGAACCGTTCCGAACTGTTGTTCAATAATTGGAGTGATTATCGCATCAGTGCCGATATGGTTTCCGTGATGAAGGGATATGAAGATCCCCGCTTGGACGTTATGTTTGTGAAAGGTACCAATACCGTAGAAGTGGGTGGCGAGAAACAGGAAGTGAACGATTTTTATGGTGTGCGTATCGGTATCTTCACCGAGAAGAAAGACGACATGATTAATTTGTATTCCAAACAAATCATCAGCAGTACCGATCCTTACCTCTGGATGAATGCCGCTGAAGTGAGTTTCCTTCGTGCCGAAGGTGCGTTGCGCGGTTGGAATATGGGCGGAGAGCCGCAGGCGTTGTATGAGAAAGCCATCGCTCTCTCGTTCGATGAACGCGGGGCTAAAGGAGCCGATAAATATGTGAAGGATGCAGAAAAGAAGCCGGTGAAGTACGTAGATCCGATGGGTGCTTATAGTGCGGATGCAGTGAGCGAGATTACGATTGCTTGGGAACAGGGGTCTGGAAAGGAAATCTTCGAGAGGAATCTGGAACGCATCATTACGCAAAAATGGATTGCCATCTTCCCGCTAGGTCTGGAAGCATGGGCGGAACATCGTCGTACCGGTTATCCGAGATTGCTTCCTGCCGTAGAGAATAAAGATCCCAACAATAGCGTGAATGTTGCTATCGGTCCCCGTCGCTTGCCTTATCCGGCAGACGAATACAACTCTAACGGTGCTAATATAGCCAAAGCCGTACAGATGTTGGGTGGTACTGACGCTGCGGGTACGCCTCTTTGGTGGGACGCGAAAGACCATTCGGTTGAGAATAACTAATAGCTCTTTACAAGAACCTTTTTTAATCCATAAGATTATGAAATATAAATCAATATTCAATGTATGTCTGCTGACCGCTTTCCTGTTGACTGCGACCACTTCCTGTGACGATTGGACGGAAATGGAGATTCATGAGACGGATGTCAACGGAGCAAAGGAGCAGAACCCGGAACAATATGCCGTTTATACGCAGAACCTTCGGGCTTATAAAGCAACGAAGCATGCTGTGGTTTATGCCCGGCTTGACAATGCTCCGGACAAGGCTACCAGTGAAAAGTTTTTTCTCCGTTCCTTGCCGGACAGTATTGATATCGTATCCATGCGTAATGCCGACCGACTGACTGATTTTGACCGGGAAGACATGGCGATGGTACGTGCCGATTACGGAACGAGAGTGCTTTATTATGTGGATTGCACGCCGGGAGACAAACTGAATGCCGCTATCGCTTCCGCTGCTGAAGCCGTACGGGCAGGAACGTTTGACGGAGTCACGCTTGCTTCTTCTGCTGCGGTAGATGCGGCAACGTTGAAATCGCTGACTGACGCACTGGGACAAACACCGTGCTTGCTTGTCTTCGAGGGAACTCCTTCCCTGTTGCCGGAAGCGCAACGTAGCCTTTTCAGCTATTTCGTACTTGATATTTCCGAAGCAGCCGATGACTACGACATAGAAACGGAAGTTCTTTTGGCCACCGGATATGGCAAAACTGCTCCCGGACATCTGCTGTTGGCCGTCACTCCCGAAGGCTCGTTGACTGATTATAATGGAGTGACCCGTTCTGCCATTGCAGGAGCTGCTCACAGTGCTCTCCATATGGAGACACCGTTGGGAGGCATTGCCATTTACAATCTTTCGGACGATTATTACGATGCTGATATTATTTATAAACAGACTCGTGGAGGCATTCAATTTTTGAATCCCGCTTCGGTTCATTAAACTAAGTAAACTATGAGAATACATAAACTTTATCAGTGCCTTGCAGCCGCAACCCTCCTGTTTTTGCCGGTTGCCTGCGACAATACCGATTATAGCGACCATTCACCGTTTGACAATTCGGCATACTTGAATGTGGCTGCTACTAAAAATGCGGAAATGTTCACTTTCAACCGTAAGGTGACGAACCAGACGAAAACGTTTACAGTGAAACTGTCGTATCCTTCAGGGGAGGATGTGAAAGTAAACCTCAAGGTAGATCCTTCACTGATTGCCATATATAATGCGAAGAACGACACGCATTATGAGATGTTGTCTGCCGAACATTATCAATTATCGCAGGAATCCGTTACTATTCCTGCCGGAAAGATAACGTCCGACGAAGTCAGTATCAAATTCCTCAAACTCGATGAATTGGAGATTGACGCAACTTATCTCTGTCCGCTTTCCATCAGTGGAGCCGAAGGGGTGGGAGTGATGGACGGTTCACGTACGATGTATTATCTGGTGCGTCGTTCCAGCGCTATCACTACAGCGATGAATCTGAAGAATGTTTACGTTGCCGTTCCCGGATTTGATAAGGGAAGCCCTACGGCAGATGTGGTGAATAACTTGAGTGCCATTACGATGGAAGCCATCATTCGTGTGAATAGTTTCCAAAAAGAGATATCTTCTATTATGGGTATCGAACAATATTATCTGATGCGTATTGGTGATGCGAGTTTCCCAAATCAACAGTTACAAGTACAGTCCACATTTGGTAAATTTCCTGAAGCCAGTAAACAGAAATTACTACTGGCAGGTGAATGGTATCATGTTGCTTTGACATGGGATTTAGCTAATGCCACTATTGCTTTCTATGTGAACGGGCAGTTGCAAAGCATTAGTAACGCTCATGGTAAGAGTGATCTGACTAGCATAAATTTAGGCGATAAGGCACCTGATGATGAATTTGGAAATGGAGGTGATTTTAATTTCTATTTTGGTCGTTCCTATGGTGAATCACACGATATAAGTCGCCAATTTGATGGCGAAATATGTGAAGCTCGCATTTGGAGTGTAGCTCGGACAGCCGAACAAATTTGGCAGAATATGTACGATATTCCTAATCCAACGGAAGAACCGAACTTGTGTGCTTACTGGAAGTTTGACGAAGGAACAGGTTTGAAAGTTGTAGATCGTACCGGACATGGGAATGATGCGAAGGTAATCCCTTACTGGAAAGGAAGTGACCACACGGAAGTGTATAGTAAGACGGATGCGGATTTGTGGCCAAGTGGCATTGAGGTGCCGAAAGTAAATCAGGAATGAGAGATTATAGATAACTATTAAAATGTATATGATTATGAAACGAATAATACAAAATATCTCTTTGTGCGTGTTATTGGCTTTGGCGATGGGGGCTTGTGAAGAGGATGCAGCGATAGTGGCTCCGAATGTAACACATGACAAGTCTACAGTATCACCAGAGGAAGTTGCAGAAGCGGGCGCTCTACAAAGTGCTTCAGAGCCAGGAAATAAATTTATTTTTTTTGATTTTGTAGAACAGGGAAGTAATGAATTGTATGTAGAATTGATAGAGCCAGCAGAGCGAAATATGACATTTACCATTAGTATAAACACTTCATTGACTGATCATGATAGACCATCGATAACAGAGCATTTTTACAAAGTGAGTGCAGAAATTGTGTATGATTGGGAGAATAAATTTACGATAAGTAATGGAGGAAAGGTGACGATAGCGGCAGGTGAGCGAAGATCAACACAGATAAGTTTTACTGTGTCAAATATGGATCTTGTCAACTCTTATTATTTGTTGCCATTGTTAGCAACAGATGAGGATGGTAACCAGTACGAGCTTTTCTATTATCTGCGTCAAGTGGAAATGGAACGTCAGGACAGGTCGAATAAGCCTTATACAGTGGTGGCATATATTGATACTGAAATGATGAATCCTTTAATCGCTGACCAATATACTTCTAAATTACAGTACCTGAAGTCTCGTCGGGATAGAAAAACTATTTATGAAAATGTTCCTGTATTTGATGTGGTGAATTTGCGAAAAGCTTTGTTGAAATACGACGAACCTTCCCGTAGAGCGATTTTGAAGTTTACACCGGATATGGAGCACGTGTTGAAAAACTATGCTCAATATATTCAACCATTGAGGAGGAATGGTATTAAAGTATGCCTTTCTATTGAAGGAGGAGGGACAGGTATAGGATTTGCCAATCTGACAGATGTGCAAATTGCTGATTTTGTGGCACAAATCAAGGTGGCTGTGAATATGTATCAATTGGATGGTGTTCATTTGCGTGATGAAGGTGCTGGGTACGGCAAGACTGGAGCACCGGAAGTAGATGAGGTCTCCTATCCTAAATTAATTAAGGCACTACGTGAAGCGATGCCGGACATTATGTTGACTCTTGCAGATGATGGAGGTACTACGGCAATGATGGACAAAGAACGAGGTGGTATTGTGGTAGGTGATTATATTGATTTGGCATGGAATGTTGTGTGGGATACTGCGGTTAATCCTTGGGCAAATGGGTCGGAACGTAAACCTATAGCAGGAGTTACAAAAGAGCAGTATGGGGGCATTTCTTTTTATATAAAGCCACGAATGACAATGGAAGAAGGCGAGTTCTTTGAGAATTTGATAGCTGAATCTAGGGTAATTGCTCTAAATGAGGGGCTAGGAAAAGTAGCTGTTGCGGAAAATATTCCTTATAGAGACTATATACAGGAAATTGCGAATGTCCAGAGTATTATGGGGCTTCTAAGTTGTTTTCATGATAATAATAATTACGAATATCCTTATTATAGGGTGGAGGTAATGGAGACGTTGGCAGCAGCATTTTATTATGCTTTCCGAAAAGATTGGTAAATTGGAAAGTATTTAACCATACAGTTTGTAGGAAGTATTTTTCTAAAAATCCCTCGAATCGTTGTTTCTACCTTTTACATCAGTGTGAAATCTAATATATGAAGTGATTTTGGTTTTAATGGTGGAGAAGGTGGTGGAGAAATACTTGATTTTGTGGTATAAAATGGCTTACTGGTGGAGCATTGCTCCACCGCTTATATAGAAGAACTGTGAACTCTATACATGATACGTGTATAGAGTTCACAGTTCTTGTAGACATAAGAATATGATATTCGAGCAATCAACGTGCTGAGAGATTATGTTATCTTTCAAAACTGAACATTCTTTCCCTTTTTTATTTTCACTCGTAATCTTCCGAGCTTTAAAGATAGCCTTTTTCGGATAGTATGCCTTTTGAGATCGGATATAAGCCTTGTATTAGTTGTCTATACAGCTTGCTTAAGGCATTTATGTGGTTCGTTTAATGTGCTTTTACGGTAATAAGAACTTGTTTTACATACATGAGCTATTCGGTTCACGTACGAAAGCCGGAAAGTCCACATACGTTGTCTGAATGGTTTACGTACGTGAAACGGGAACGCAGTTCCTGCAAAATACATTAGTAGTGCCTTGTCTGTATGTTAAGTCTACCAGCTTTGGTTTTAATTCCCGCATTATCTGCAGAGAACATACCCACCAAACAACGACTTTATTGAGAGAAAAATGCCGTAAAAACTCAATCTTTCGCCCTAAAAGGGGATTCTTAACACATAGAAATTTATAAGTGAAATTGTATGTCAAAATGTTGATAATCAAAAGTGTAGTTGGTTAATAAGTAATGGACAAAGTGATAATAGAAAGCATAGTTTTTTCTATTATCACCTTATTATCACTCGCTATTATCACCAAATTGCATTTGATTATCAGTGTATTAAACATGAAAAGTGACAAGTGACAATAAAAAGAGTTTTTTAAAACTCTATGTAAAAAGACATTGTAAGGTAATCAACGGGTCAAGCCTATTATTTCTTTCTTGTAATCAGGGTATTCTGTAATCAATGAATTTCTATCCGCTAATTCGAAGTCTTCATACTCGAATCCCGGTGCTACGGCACAACTGACCAAAGTAAAACCGCTTGGCTCTTTCAATCGTGCGGCAAACCAGGTTCCCGGTTCTATTGTTATTTGTAATACTCCGTTTTCCTGATCTGATAATTCCCGACATACTAAAGCCCCTTCTTCAAAGGAATATATCAATAGAGGCGCGCCTTTATGAAAGAACCAGCTTTCCGGAGACTTGATGCGATGAAAGGCGGAGAAATCGTCGTTCTCCAGTAAATAGTAAATGGTTGTCATTACTTGTCGTTTGGCTTCCCTGCCTTCCATAGACACCTGCTTCTTTGAGCGGTATTCTTCCCGATAGTAGCCCCCTTCAGGATGTGGTGTCATTTTCAAATGATCAATCCAATAGGCTGCATATTGTTTTTCATTGTTCTTCATCTTCAGCAATTCGTCTATATAAAAAAGGATGTGTCAATAATAACTTTATAGTGGATAAGGACTAGGACATTTTCCCTGATTTTATTTCATTCTTCAAAAAGTCATAGACATAGCGTGTACTCTGAAAATAAAGCCCTGTTTTGGTGTCTTGTAATTTAGTATACGTGTCTGAAGTATATAGAGTATGAAGGGCAGTCTTCATATCCATATTGAAATCCTCCATTAATAAAAGGATAATGTCTTTTGCTATGTTTTCTATTAAGTAATCAGAATCACTCATAATACTTTCTTAAACATTTAACAGCACGTTCTGTTCCAAAATAGTATTGAATAGTAATACCTTTCATATATTTCAGTCTTTCAATGAAAGTTGGCAAATCTATTTCGTGCTCCATATATTTACGTATTTGCAATCCGACACGGTCGTTTGCTATCGGACCAACGACTATGTCATAGTCATGTATAGGTACAGGAGTTGCATTGTTACGATTCATAAAAATGAAATCTGCCCATTCTTTGTCATAGGCTTCAAATATTTTCACTTTTAATGAATTGTTTGTTAAAAGTGCTTCGTCAAATTCAAAAGCATTGAGAATAGGTTCCCCTCCTGTTTGTTCTGCTTTATATGCTGCCATAGCCATAGCTTGTGTCTTATCGGCCGAAAGATAGAAACCTTTCCCGAAATCTTTATTGGGTTTTGATTTCTGCAAATCTATCTTTTCTATATGAATGGTGGTTCCATGATAAAGTATCATGCTATAGCTCCTCCGAAGCGTTGGCAATATGCAGTAATGTCCGTTATTACATCTTCAAAACGTTGGGTGTGCGCTATTCCATAATGTCTGTCAATGAAATCTATAGCATTGTAACGTTCTAAATAGCGATATGCTTGACTAGAAGTCAATGAATAAGTCTTGGCGAATTCACTGATAAAAGCTATTATATATTCGACTTTGTCTTTTATACCAACATCCATATCTCTGTCTTATTGAATTTTACTACTTTTCTATAGCAAAGATAGTGAATTGAATATAATTTGCAATGAAACAGTAGCTACATTTTGATGTAAGTGAGGGTTTTATTTGTGTCTTTGTCTCTCTACTAAAAGAAAAAGGGGGAGAATATGGTAGGAATAGATATATTCAGAACAGAAAAATGTGTGTTATATGTTTTAGTGTTCAAAAAAACTATCTTTGCATCATGGATAATCCATTGGAACGATTAGGTAATATACCTGTAACAGCTTCTGTATTGGAGTCTCTTTTCCCCCACATCAAAAGAGGAAACCAAAAAGTCAGGTTACTTGAGCGAGATAAGCAAATTATTCGTCTCAAGAAGGGACTTTACGTATGTAATCCTAAAATAACAGGTCAGATTTTGTCAACAGAATTGATTGCCAATCATCTTTATGCTCCCTCGTATGTTTCCATGTCATCGGCTTTGCGTTATTATGGTTTGATTCCGGAAGCGGTGTACACCAAGCAATCAATGACCTTGAAGCATTCCAGAAATTTTGATACGCCGTTGGGAAGGTTTGAATATACCAGTATGCCAAAAAGGGTATTTTCAGTGGGTTTGACCAGCATCAAGAAAGAAGGTTATGCTTTTGTGATGGCAACTCCCGAAAAGGCATTGTGCGATTTGATTGCAAACTCTCCCAATGTAAATCTCCGTTATCTGAAGGACGCCGAAATTTATTTGGAAGAGGATATTAGGATGGAATTGGAAGATTTTAAGCAGATGAATGCCGAAATATTTGAGGAATACATAAAAGTTGGCAAAAAGGCCGAATCCATACGGACGTTACTAAAACTGATAAAGAAATGAAGAACGATATTTACGATAATATGCTTTCCGCATACGATTTATCTACTGAACAACAGAAGCGGAATGCAATTTTTGAGGTAAACCAGCAGGTGATACTTGCCGGGCTTTACAATGGTGGTTTCTTTGATGTGGCAGCTTTCTACGGAGGTACTTGCCTTCGGATTTTTCATGGTCTCCAACGTTTTAGTGAGGATATGGATTTTTCACTTCTTGTTCCCGATGGTAAGTTTGATTTCGCGAAATACTTTCAACCCATCATAGACGAGTTTGCTGTCGTGGGGAGAGAAGTGGAGATTAAAAAGAAAGACAAAAAGAATTTTGGTAAAGTGGAGTCGGCCTTTTTGAAAGATAATACGGATGTGTATGATATTTCTTTTTTTCATCGCCCTATTAAAGGATAGGCTGGCTTCGGCAAATATCAACCAAGTAAAGAATGATGTGTTACCTTTCGTCAAGAACCCTAAAGAATTGGATATTTGGTCGAATGATTATTTTATCCAGTTGGTGGATAGGGTGAAATTTGAATAGAGGTATGTTATTTCTTTCTATTCAGCAATAAATATCATTCTTTATTTATACCTTTGTCTTAATTGAAAGAAAAAACAGAGATTATGGCAAGAATAACCTTTCACAGAGTAATGCAAAGGAAATGTTGGATGCATTGGTCATAGACGACGGGTTGCTGTATAATATTACAGATTTGTTCAGCAAATTCAACAAGAAGAAATTCTTTGAGAAAGAATTCTATCCGGTCAGTCTGTTCTATTTGGGTATGACCACTCTGAAAAGTACTTATCGAATGGTACTTCCTAATATGACCATGCGTAGCATTTATATGGATTATTATAACCAGTTGAATAAGATTGAAGGAAATGCCAGCCGTTATGTTCCCGTTTATGAACTTTATGATTCCAACCGGAGTCTTGAACCTCTTGTTCAGAATTACTTTGAACAATACTTAGGACAATTTCCTGCGCAAGTTTTTGATAAAATCAATGAGAACTTCATCCGTTGCTCTTTCTATGAACTTGTTTCCCGCTATTTAAGTAGTTGCTACACTTTTGCCATCGAACAGAATAACTCCGTAGGTCGTTCTGACTTTGAGATGACAGGTATTCCCGGTACGGATTATTATACGGATGACCGTGTTGTGGAGTTCAAATACTATCATGCCAAAGAGGCTGATCGCATCCTCTCATTGACCGAACCATTGACTGAACACGTGCAACAGGTGAAAGGCTATGCCGAAGATACGAAAAAGAAGTTTCCCAATTACAATGTCCGTTCGTATGTGGTATATATCTGTGCCAATAAAGGATGGAAGTGTTGGGAGGTATAATCACTTTTTCCCGGCTTCATGCCGTCTGTGAGAAATATTCGTGTAACTTTGTAGGCTGATAGTATAAAAACAAGAAGGAAAAGAATGATAGTTTGCATAGCTGAAAAGCCATCTGTTGCACGTGATATAGCCGAAGTACTCGGCGCTCATACCAGAAAAGAAGGATATATAGAAGGAAACGGATACCAGGTGACCTGGACGTTCGGACATCTTTGCACCCTGAAGGAGCCGCATGAATATACTCCTAATTGGAAGTCATGGAGCTTAGGTAGCTTACCGATGATCCCTCCGCGTTTCGGTATCAAACTGATTGGGCATGATCCGGGTATTGAGAAACAATTTCATATCATAGAGCAATTGATGCAAAATGCAGATGAGATTATCAACTGCGGTGATGCCGGACAGGAAGGAGAATTGATTCAGCGTTGGGTGATGCAGAAAGCAGGTGCCCGTTGTCCGGTGAAGCGTTTGTGGATTTCGTCTTTGACGGAAGAAGCTATTCGTGACGGATTTGCAAAGCTAAAGGATCAGGCAGATTTTCAGTCACTGTATGAAGCGGGACTTTCGCGGGCTATCGGAGACTGGTTGCTTGGTATGAATGCCACTCGTCTTTATACAATAAAATACGGTCAGAATAAACAGGTACTTTCTATTGGTCGGGTGCAAACGCCTACTTTAGCGTTGATTGTCAACCGGCAGTTGGAGATAGCCAACTTCCAGCCTAAGCAATATTGGGAATTGAAAACGAACTATCGGGATACAACCTTTTCGGCTTTAATTCGCAAAAGTGATGAAGAAATCGCTGCGGAAGAAGAGAAAAACGGTGGGAAAAAGAAAATAATAGAGAATCCCGGTATTGATCCTATCGCTAACAGGGAAGAGGGCGAGGCGTTGGTAGAACGTATCAAAGACCTTCCGTTCGTAGTCACCAGTGTTAGTAAGAAAGACGGACGGGAGTTTGCCCCGCGTCTGTTTGACCTGACTTCGCTTCAGGTGGAATGTAACAAGAAATTCGCTTATTCTGCTGATGAGACATTAAAACTTATCCAATCCCTTTACGAAAAGAAAGTAGCCACCTATCCACGTGTCGATACAACTTTCTTGAGTGACGATATTTATCCGAAGTGTCCCGGCATTTTGAAAGGACTTCGTGATTATGAAGTACTGACAGCTCCGTTGAACGGTTCCACATTGCCGAAATCGAAGAAAGTATTTGATAATTCAAAGGTAACGGATCACCATGCCATTATCCCTACCGGAGTGTACGCTCAAAACCTGACGGATATGGAGCGTCGTGTCTACGATCTGATTGCCCGTCGTTTTATTGCCGTGTTCTATCCGGATTGTAAGATTTCTACTACTACCGTGATGGGAGAGGTGGATAAAATAGAATTCAAAGTAAGCGGGAAACAGATTCTCGAACCCGGATGGCGTGTTGTCTTTGCAAAAGATGTAAAAGAAACGACCGAAGAAAAAGAGGAAGAAGACGAAAATGTACTTCCTGTTTTTGTGAAAGGGGAAAGCGGTCCTCATGTTCCCGATTTAAATGAAAAATGGACGCAGCCGCCCAGACCTTACACGGAGGCAACCTTACTTCGTGCAATGGAAACTGCCGGAAAGTTGGTTGATAACGATGAGCTCCGCGACGCATTAAAAGAAAACGGTATCGGCCGTCCGTCTACCCGTGCCGCTATCATAGAAACGTTGTTCAAACGGAATTATATCCGTAAGGAAAGGAAGAACCTGATTGCTACCCCGACAGGAGTGGAACTGGTGCAACTTATCCATGAGGAACTTCTGAAGTCTGCTGAATTGACGGGGATTTGGGAAAAGAAACTCCGTGAAATAGAAAGGAAAACGTACGATGCCCGCCAGTTTTTGGAAGAACTGAAGCAAATGGTTTCAGAAATCGTAATGAGTGTGTTGTCAGATAATACCAACCGTCGTATTACCATTCAGGATGCGGTAGTCGCCCAAGCCGAAGAAAAAGCGAAGAAAGAACCGAAGAAGCGTGAACGGAAACCGAGTGTGCCGAAAGAAAAGAAGCCGAAGGCTACGCCTGCGGCTACTTCTTTGACAACTGCTAATGCTGATTCCCTTGTCGGACAACCTTGTCCGCTTTGCGGCAAAGGGACGATCATAAAAGGCAAGACAGCCTACGGATGTTCGGAGTGGAAAAACGGATGTACTTACCGGAAAGCATTATGAAACTCAATCACCGCCTCTATTCCCTTACGGAAAATATCCAATGAGAAATTTTCATTCGGTGAATGGATGGCGTCCGATTCGAGTCCGAATCCCATCAATACGGTCTTAACTCCCAATACTTGTTCGAAAGTGGAGATAATGGGAATACTGCCGCCACGACGTACAGCCAACGGCTTTTTCCCGAAAGCTATCTCAAAGCCTTTCTCCGCCGCTTGATAGGCGGGAAGGGAGATGGGGCAGACATAACCCTGTCCTCCATGCATAGGAGTCACTTTCACTTGTACCGTGTCAGGAGCAATACTAAGAATATAATCTGCAAACATTTGAGAAATCTTATGGTGGTCCTGATGTGGAACCAACCGGCAAGACACTTTGGCGTAAACTTTTGAGGGAAGCACGGTTTTGGAACCTTCTCCTGTATACCCGCCCCATATACCGCATACGTCAAAAGACGGCCGGCAACTGTTACGTTCCAATGTACTGTATCCTTTTTCTCCGAATACTTCCTTCACACCGATCGCTTCTTTGTATTTCTTTTCATCAAAAGGAATACGGGCAATCATCTCCCGTTCGGCTTGTGGAACTTCTTCTACGTCGTCATAGAATCCGGGAACGGTGATTCTTCCATCCGCATCGGTTATTTTACTGATAATCTGGCATAACACATTAATTGGATTGGCTACCGCACCTCCGAAATGTCCGGAATGTAAATCACGGTTTGGTCCCGTAACTTCTATTTCCCAATAAGCCAGGCCACGCAGACCTGTGGTTAACGAAGGGAGTTCCGCTCCTAGCATGCTAGTGTCCGAAACAAGAATCACATCGGATTTCAACAACTCTTTGTGCTCTTCGCAAAAAGCCTCCAAACTGGGAGAACCGATTTCCTCTTCTCCTTCAAAGATAAACTTCACGTTATTTTTTAGCAGTCCGTTCTTGAGGAGATATTGGAAGGCTTTCACCTGAATAAATGATTGTCCTTTGTCATCATCCGCACCACGTGCCCAAATGTGACCGTCACGTATTTCCGGCTCGAACGGTTGGCTTTTCCAAAGCTCCAACGGCTCGGCAGGCATCACGTCATAATGAGCGTAGACTAAAACGGTCTTCGCATCAGGGTCCACAATTTTCTGGGCAAAGACAATCGGATTGCCTTTGGAGGGCATTACCAATGCTTCGTCCGCTCCGGCTTCCAATAATAGCTGTGCCCAGCGTTCGGCGCACGCCAGCATATCATCATGGTGTTCGGGCAGTGCACTGACACTTGGAATACGGATGAGACTGAACAAATCCTCCATCATTCGGGACTCGTTCTCTGCTATATATTTCTGAATTTCGTTCATAAATTGAATTAAACATTAAAGCTGCGTGGTTTTATCCAGCAGGTAATAGTCAAGTATAGTCATCGCAGCCATTGCCTCTACAATGGGAACGGCGCGTGGCAGTACACAGGCGTCATGACGGCCGCGAGCTTTCAGCGTGGTGTCCACTCCGTCGATATTAACAGTCTCCTGCTCCATCAACAGCGTAGCGATCGGTTTGAATACCACACGGAAATAAATGTCCTGTCCGTTACTCAATCCTCCCTGAATACCTCCTGAATGGTTGGTATGCGTTTCAATCCGTCCATTGTTGTTATAGAAAACATCATTCTGTTCCGACCCCTTCATCTTCAGTCCCTTGAATCCTTCACCGTACTCAAATGCTTTGGCGGCGTTGATACTTAACATCGCATTTCCCAAAGCCGCATGGAGCTTACCGAAAACGGGTTGTCCCAAACCGATGGGGCAGCCTTTGATAACACAAGTCAGCGTACCGCCGATAGTATCGCCTTCTCCTTTTACCTTATATATAAGGTCTGCCATTTCTTTTGCCTTTTCCGGGTCCGGGCAGCGTACATCATTTGTCTCGATCAAGTCGAGATCATAATCCGAGTAAGTGCCTTCCAGTTTGATAGCTCCTACCTGTGAAGTGTAAGCGGTGATACTGATACCTAACTGGCGGAGTGCCAATTTGGCCAAAGCACCGGCTACGACGCGTGATACCGTTTCGCGTGCAGACGAACGTCCGCCGCCACGATGATCGCGGATGCCATACTTCACTGTGTAAGTATAGTCGGCGTGTGAAGGGCGATATACATTTTTCAGATTGTTGTAGTCATTAGAATGTTGGTTTTCGTTCCAAACGATAAAACCGATGGGGCAACCGGTTGACTTACCCTCAAAAATACCGGAAAGAAACTCTACTTTATCCGCTTCTTTGCGTGCGGTGGTAAGGATGGATTGTCCCGGACGGCGCCGGTTCAGTTCCTGTTGTACGAACTCTTCGTCGATAGTGATTCCGGCGGGAAATCCGTCAATTACTCCTCCAATTCCTTTTCCATGAGACTCACCAAAACTTGTGAGCCGAAAGATGTTGCCAAATGAATTAAACATAGTCGTGGCTTTTTAAAATTACTGTATGCAAATATAACAAAGTTTTCGATAAGATTGTTGTGAACTCAAAATATCTTCAAAAAAGGTGGCATATTGAACCTTTTTTCTTCTTTTCAGTTTATAAATGATGATTAATAATAACTAAACCAATGACTGTATGAAAAAGAATCTATTGTATTTACTAGCATTAGTGTGTTCTATCACTTTCTTCGCCGCTTGTAGCAGTGACGATGACGATAGCAAGAAAAATGAGGGTAACGAACCCGAAGAAGAGGCGGTGGTGACAGCTCCGGATGTGGTTGGCACTTATTGGGGCAACTTGAATATATCTATGATAGCGGATGGCTCCGACCAGGAAAATGTTATAGCGGACGGAGTGCCTAAATTTATAACCTTTTCCCAAGTCAGTGATACGGAAATAAAAATAGAACTGAAAGATTTTGAACTGTTCATGAACGGGAAGATAATGAAGTTCGGAGATGTTGTAATAGACAAGTGCACCGTAAAGAAGGGAGAGGGGATTTCGACCTTTACAGGACAACAGCAACTTACATTTGCTGGAGAGGCGGCTGCCTTGGGAGCTTGTGATGTAACTGTGGCGGGGACGGTGGAAGGTGCAGATGCCAATATGACCATCAACGTAAAAGTGCCGGCTTTGCAACAGACAGTCAAGGTTACTTATTCAGGAGTAAAACAGGTTGAGAATCCTGATAAAGAATAACTTTAATATTCACCACAGATTACACGGATTAACACAGATTGATTTTAATGAATTGATAATTAATTTCTATTATCTGTGTTAATCCGTGTAATCTGTGGTGAGTTATATTTTAGAATGCATACCCGAAGCCGATATTCAGATATATAGGGTACATCGAGAAAGTAACCGTATGGAAGTCATTCTTGAAGATATTGTTGAGTCCCCAAGTAAGGTCGGCGTATATGTTGAGATGTTTGAACGCTCTCCATCCGGCTCCTGCCTGAAGCCCCCACTGAAAACGTCTCAGATCGTCGGAGAAGTCATAAGTTGCGATTTTATCATCGGTAAATTCTACTTTAGGTCCTGTTGGATCGTCTTCACGCAGATATCCTTCGTATACGTGTCCTGAAAATTCCCTTGAAAGTATATAAGAAAAATAAGGGCCTGCTTTCACATTCCAACGGCTACTCAACTTATAAGTAGCCATCAATGGGATGGTTAATCCGGCGGTATGTACTTTGGTTTTTACCCCTCCTGTCCATACTCCGCTGATCCTTTCACCTCCTTGTCCCAGAATTTCCATACTGTAATTCTTTACGGTAGCTTCGGTGGTCATAGCTTTGTTTTCAAGCCGTAGCCCTACGATGATACCCAGTTTGTTCTGAACCGCTACCCATTTGGTCACTTCACCCCCGATTGTAATGGCGAGAGTCGGATTGTAACCGTCGATAGACCGGATTTCCGCCGGTAAGGGAAGCGGAGCTGTGCCGCCGATACTGATTCCTGCTTTCACTTCGTATTCCAATCCGCGAAGGGCGGAACGGATAAGCGTTTCATTTCTATCCACTTGTGCATAACCGGGCAGGGCAACACTTAAACAAATAAGCAGACCGAATGTATAAAGGTATTTTTTCATCGCTGTAATTATTATAAAATCATTTAGGTTTTAGTTTTCTGTATGATAGACCAGTTCGACTTCATCAATCAGCAAGGTACTTCCGATGGCTCCATTGAAATAAGCGCCTTCCAAACTGGAGGTAAAGACGATTGCTACGTTGTATTTTCCATCCCTTAGCTTTTCTTTGTCGATGAACTTGCCGGGGCGGGTAATAAACGGAAGTTTGAAGTAAGTCCATTCATCTGTTTCTTTGGCATTGTCGATGCGTGCTATTGAGACCAGATTCGGACTGGTGAACGCATTACTTCCGTCAAGAGTAGGAACAGACTCGCTCGTTTCGTACATAATGGCGTATATATCGCAGATGTCACGTTTTCCGTCAACGGGTTTTCCTTCTTCGGTGAACTTGTCTCCCGCCTTGTATTTATAATAACCGGCCAGATAGGTCGGCACATAACGGAAAGGCAGACCGAATTTGGTAGCTTGCAGCGGATAGCTCATGGCATTGTTCACATCAAAAGAGCCGATAAATAAGTTTCCTGCGGCAATGGGCATACCCATTAACTGCCCGAAGAAACCGGTACTGCGCGTTACTAATGAAAGACATTTTCCCTCTTTACCATCCGCTATTTGGAAAGTGGGGTAGTCGTCGGCTGTTTTAGGAACGCCGGTCATGGCATAACCCGCATTTCCGCTGGCCCATTCCATAATCACTTTGTCTCCTTGCCGTTCTACGAATATATAGTATTTTTTCCCACCGAGAGTGTCCTCGAAGTTGTAGTTAGTTGCAAGTTCCGTATCAATAACCGAAACTGTATATGTCTTTTTCCAGACTCCGTCGGCTGCTGTGACAGTGTATTTTTGCGGTAGATTAAAATCGTGTACCGTTCCGCTCAAAGGGCTGATGGTGGCTCCCGGAGTCAGGGTGAATTCCGGTGCAAGGGTCGAAACGTCTGTTCCCGGTCCCACAAAAAGAGTCACCGAATTATTATTAATGATAGGACTTGTGGTCATTACTGCTTTCGGCAGTGTGCAACTAAGTATATCTGCTTCTGCGTTAAGGGCTTCGTCACGGATGCAAGAAGAGATGATAATACTTACCAGGAAATATAAAATCACGTGTTTTGCTTTCATTTTTCTCTTTTTTCTTACTGTTAAAGTTTAGTTCTCAGAAGCGTTTATAACAAAATGAAATTTTATTTGTTCAGTAAGAGATGTATGATAAAAAAGATTTTCTTACTTTTGTGTGTACTTAAAACTTATGAGTTTATGACTGAGTCAGAAAGAAGGCAAATTATAGAACTGATTAAGAGAGAGGTAATTCCGGCTATCGGATGTACAGAACCTATTGCTGTGGCGCTTTGTGTAGCGAAAGCCGCCGAAACATTGGGGATACGTCCAGAGAAGATAGAAGTACTGCTCAGTGCCAACATTTTAAAAAATGCGATGGGGGTAGGAATACCGGGTACAGGAATGGTAGGACTTCCCATTGCCGTTGCTTTAGGAGCATTGATAGGCAAATCAGAGTACCAGTTGGAAGTATTGAAAGACTGTACACCGGAAGCTGTAGAGTGCGGAAAGCAGTTTATTGGGGAAAGACGGATTTGTATTTCCTTGAAAGATAATATCACGGAAAAGCTCTATATCGAAGTGATTTGCAGGTCCGGAGATAGGACGGCGAAAGCTGTAATTGCCGGTGGTCATACCACCTTTATATATATAGCCGATGGAGGCAACGTATTACTAGACAAGCAGCATACAACCGATGAAGAAGAGGAAGCGACCGCTCCCGAACTGAACCTGCGTAAGGTTTATGATTTTGCCTTGACAGCTCCTTTGGATGAAATTCGTTTTATTCTTGATACGGCACGTTTGAACAAGGCAGCTGCCGAACAAGCCTTTAAAGGCAATTACGGACACTCTTTGGGAAGAATGCTTCGGGGAAGTTATGAACACAAAGTGATGGGTGACAGCGTATTCTCTCACATCCTCTCTTATACTTCTGCTGCTTGTGACGCTCGAATGGCAGGAGCTATGATTCCGGTCATGAGTAATTCCGGCAGTGGTAATCAAGGAATATCGGCCACGCTTCCTGTGGTGGTCTTTGCTGAAGAGAATAATAAGAATGAAGAAGAACTGATCCGTGCCTTGATGTTGAGTCATCTTACGGTTATTTATATCAAACAAAGTTTGGGACGTCTTTCCGCTCTCTGCGGTTGTGTGGTAGCTGCCACAGGTTCCAGTTGCGGAATCACTTGGCTGATGGGAGGAAACTATGACCAGGTTGCCTTTGCCGTTCAAAACATGATTGCCAACCTGACGGGTATGATTTGTGACGGTGCAAAACCGAGTTGTGCCCTAAAAGTGACTACCGGAGTCTCAACAGCTGTACTGTCTGCTATGATGGCAATGGAAGACCGTTGTGTAACTTCTGTGGAAGGTATTATTGATGAAGATGTAGATCAAAGTATCCGTAATCTGACAAGAATCGGCTCACAAGCTATGAACGAAACGGATAAAATGGTACTCGATATCATGACTCACAAAGGATGCTAGAAAATGAGGAGTTAGAAAATGAAAAATGAGGAATGAAGAATTAGCTGCGCAATGGTTGTATGGCAATTCTTCATTCCTCATTTTTAACTCTTCATTAACTTAGTGGCAACAGCCGCCACCGCATTCGTGGTCATCGCAGCCACCATTGCAACCACCATCACCGCAACTGTCGCATCCGCAACCGCAGCCTTCGCCACTCATCATTTTCACCAGTTCCTGAATTTCTTCGTTAGTAGCAGGACGGCTTTCAATCACTTCGCCTTCAAAGATGAGATCGGCGCCTGCCAACGGATGGTTGAGGTCAACGACTACTACATCCGGTTTGATTTCTACTACGCTGGCATTTACGCGTTGACCGTCACCGGTCATCAAAGGTACGATATTACCCTCTTTGATATGATCGCTGTCGAACTTGCCGTCAACCTCAAAGATATTTTTCGGGAGATCAATCACGTGTTGCTCGTCATATTGACCGTATGCTTTGTCTGCCGGAATGGTGAAGTCAAATTTGTCACCTTTAGAAAGAGAGGTTATCTGGTTCTCGAAGTCCTCGAGTGTTGTTCCTAATCCTGAAATGAACTGAAAGGGGTGTTCTGCTTTTGCTTCTTCGAACAATTCCTTTTCACCATCTTCCATTGTATATAATTTGTATGCAACGGTAATGTACTTGTTTTCTACTGTTTCCATCTGATTCTTTTTATTTCTAAATTAATAAATCCCGCAAATGCGGGCTGACAAAGATACGAATTATTTATTTCTGCCGTGATATAGGGAAGGTATATTTCAAAATATTAAATGCTTTTGTTAGAAAGGGACAATAGGATTCCGCTTATATAATAGTTGTGAATTTAACCTTTAAGTGATAAAATAGAGAAATAATGCCTCTCTTTTCTTACAATTATTCGTTTTTATATGATTTTTTTCTTCGATTTGTTTGGATATAATAAAAAAGCCCTTACCTTTGCAGCACAAAAATAAAGAAAAGAAGATATGAATAACTTACACACATCTATTAACCTAGCAGTCTTGCATATTATTCGCGTCGTGGTGGTCCCATCAAGAGCGTGAGAAAGGTTTTTGTGCTGTATGTATTCGTACCATAAAGATAAAATTTAGAGCCTTTCTCACTGGTGTGAGAGAGGCTTTTTAATTAAAAGATAGATTGAAATGAAAAAGCAATTACGCAGTTCGTTTAGTACACAAGGCCGTCGGATGGCGGGAGCCCGTGCGTTGTGGGTAGCCAACGGCATGAAGAAGAATCAGATGGGTAAGCCTATCATCGCTATAGTCAATTCATTCACACAGTTTGTGCCGGGACACGTGCACTTGCATGAGATCGGTCAGTTGGTGAAAGCGGAGATCGAAAAGCTGGGGTGCTTCGCTGCGGAATTCAATACAATCGCTATCGACGACGGTATAGCTATGGGGCATGATGGAATGCTTTACTCGCTTCCTTCCCGTGATATCATCGCAGACAGTGTGGAATATATGGTGAATGCTCATAAGGCAGACGCGATGGTATGTATCAGTAATTGTGACAAGATCACTCCGGGAATGTTGATGGCGGCGATGCGTCTGAATATACCTGCTGTATTTGTGTCGGGTGGTCCTATGGAGGCGGGTGAATGGAACGGTCAGCATTTGGATTTGATCGACGCGATGATTAAGTCGGCCGACCAAAGTGTGAGTGACGAGGAAGTTGCCAATATCGAGCAGAACGCTTGTCCTACCTGCGGATGTTGTTCCGGTATGTTTACAGCAAATTCTATGAACTGCTTGAACGAAGCCATCGGCTTGGCTCTTCCCGGAAACGGAACCATTGTAGCCACGCATGAAAACCGTACGCAGCTTTTCAAAGATGCTGCTAAGTTGATTGTGGACAATGCGATGAAATATTATGAAGAGGGAGATGAGAGCGTGCTTCCGCGTAGCATTGCCACTCGCCAGGCTTTTCTGAATGCCATGACTTTGGATATTGCGATGGGTGGTTCTACCAATACGGTTCTTCACCTGTTGGCTGTTGCCCATGAAGCGGGAGTCGACTTCAAGATGGACGACATTGATATGCTTTCCCGCAAGGCTCCGTGCCTTTGCAAAGTAGCTCCGAATACACAGAAGTATCACATTCAGGATGTGAACCGTGCCGGTGGAATTATTGCAATCATGGACGAACTGTCCAAAGCCGGTCTGGTGGACACGTCTGTTCGCCGGGTAGACGGAATGACGTTGGCAGAGGCTATTGATAAGTATTCCATTACAAGTCCGAACGTAGGTGAAGAGGCTATCAAGAAATATTCGAGCGCAGCCGGAAATAGATTTAACCTCATACTCGGCTCGCAAGGTATGTATTATAAGGAACTGGATAAAGACCGTGCAACCGGATGTATCCGTGATTTGGAACACGCTTACAGCAAAGACGGCGGACTGGCCGTATTGAAAGGTAACATTGCTCAAGACGGTTGTGTGGTAAAAACGGCAGGGGTAGACGAAAGTATCTGGAAGTTTACCGGACCTGCTAAAGTGTTTGATTCGCAAGAAGCAGCCTGCGAAGGTATTCTTGGAGGTCGAGTCGTCAGTGGCGACGTTGTCGTCATCACGCACGAAGGTCCGAAGGGTGGTCCCGGTATGCAGGAAATGCTTTATCCTACCTCTTATATAAAATCCCGTCATCTCGGCAAAGAGTGTGCTTTGATCACTGACGGACGTTTCAGTGGCGGAACTTCTGGATTGAGTATAGGGCATATCTCTCCCGAAGCGGCAGCAGGAGGTAATATCGGAAAAATAGTCGACGGAGATATCATTGAAATCGACATTCCCGCCCGGACGATTAACGTGCGACTGACGGATGAAGAACTGGCTGCCCGTCCGATGACACCTGTCACTCGTGACCGTTATGTGCCGAAGAGCCTGAAAGCGTATGCCAGCATGGTAAGCTCTGCCGATAAAGGAGCAGTAAGATTAATCGATTGACAAATGATGTTTTGACGTTGAGTTCAATCGTAAATTGTAAATCTTAAAATTGCAAATAAATAGATGAGTAAAGACTTAATAACAGGTGCGGAGGCGTTGATGCGCTCATTGGAACATCAGGGAGTAAATACGATTTTCGGTTATCCCGGCGGTTCAATCATGCCGGTATTCGACGCCTTGTACGACCATCGAAATAACTTGAACCACATTTTGGTTCGTCACGAACAGGGAGCTGCCCATGCGGCACAAGGTTATGCCCGTGTGTCGGGTAAAGTCGGTGTTTGCCTGGTGACAAGCGGTCCCGGTGCTACGAACACGATTACCGGTATTGCAGATGCGATGATCGATAGTACTCCTATTGTTGTTATTGCCGGACAGGTAGGAACTGGTTTTCTCGGAACGGATGCATTTCAGGAAGTCGATCTCGTAGGTATCACCCAGCCTATTTCCAAGTGGAGTTATCAGATCCGCCGTGCGGAAGATGTAGCGTGGGCAGTGGCACGTGCATTCTACATTGCCCGTAGTGGTCGTCCCGGTCCGGTTGTGCTGGATTTTGCCAAGAATGCACAGGTAGAGAAGACGAAATATGAGCCGACTAAGGTTGATTTCATCCGCAGCTATGTACCTGTGCCTGATACTGATGAAGACTCCGTAAAGGCTGCCGCCGAACTGATTAATAATGCGGAACGTCCGCTTGTACTGGTAGGGCAAGGCGTTGAGTTAGGGAATGCTCAGAGTGAGTTGCGTGAATTTATTGAAAAGGCGGATATGCCTGCGGGATGTACGCTACTCGGACTTTCGGCTTTACCTACGGAACATCCTTTGAATAAAGGAATGTTGGGAATGCACGGTAATTTGGGACCGAATATAAATACCAATAAATGTGATGTCCTGATCGCTGTAGGAATGCGCTTCGACGACCGTGTGACCGGTAATCTGGCTACTTATGCCAAACAGGCAAAAGTGATTCACTTTGATATTGATCCGGCGGAGGTGAATAAAAATGTAAAAGTTGACGTTGCAGTTTTGGGAGATTGCAAGGAGACATTGAAGGCTGTTACCCGACTCTTGAAAAAGAATGAACACGCTGAGTGGGTCGACAGTTTCACGGAGTATGAGAAGGTAGAGGAAGAAAAGGTGATTCGTCCCGAGCTTCATCCTGCCACCGACTCGTTGAGCATGGGTGAGGTGGTACGTGCGGTAAGTGACGCTACCCGCCACGAAGCAGTTCTGGTGACAGATGTAGGACAAAATCAAATGATGTCCGCACGTTACTTTAAATATACGAAAGAACGCAGTATCATTACTTCCGGCGGGCTCGGAACAATGGGCTTCGGCCTTCCCGCCGCTATCGGAGCTACTTTCGGAGCACCGGAACGTACCGTATGTGTATTTATGGGAGACGGTGGATTGCAGATGAATCTTCAGGAACTGGGTACGGTTATGGAGCAGAAGGCTCCGGTGAAGATTATCTGCCTGAACAATAACTTTTTGGGCAACGTGCGCCAATGGCAGGCTATGTTCTTCAATCGCCGTTATTCATTCACTCCGATGTTGAATCCGGACTACATGAAAATTGCTTCGGCGTACGAGATTCCTTCCAAACGTGTCTTTTCTCGTGAAGAGCTGGCGGACGCTATCCGTGAAATGTTGGCAACAGACGGTCCGTTCCTGCTCGAAGCCTGTGTAGTAGAAGAAGGTAATGTACTACCGATGACTCCTCCGGGAGGCTCTGTCAATCAGATGTTGCTGGAGTGCTAGGAGAAGTTGAGAGTTGAAAGTTAAATTAAGGATTATGAGTGAAAAGACATTATATACTATCATTGTTCATTCGGAAAATATAGCCGGATTGCTGAATCAGGTTACGGCTGTTTTTACCCGTCGGCAGATAAATATCGAGAGTCTGAATGTATCTGCTTCTTCCATCAAGGGGGTGCATAAGTATACCATTACCGCTTGGACTGATAAAGATACGATTGAAAAAGTGGTGAAGCAAATAGAAAAGAAGATTGATGTAATTCAGGCGCACTACTTTACGGAAGATGAGATCTACTTCCATGAGATTGCTTTATATAAGGTGTCTACCCCCGAATTTCAAGAGACACCGGAGGCCTCTAAGGTGATACGTAAATATAACGCCCGCATAGTGGAAGTAAATCCGGTATTTTCTATTGTCGAGAAGAATGGAATGAGTGAAGAGATTACCTCGCTTTACGGTGAACTGAAGGCTTTGAATTGTGTTTTGCAATTTGTACGTTCGGGGCGGGTAGCGATTACCACCAGTTGTTTTGAACGGGTGAATGAGTTTCTTGACGGACGGGAAGCCCGTTATAACCAAAATAAAAAACAGCAGGAAGAATGAGCGAATCAAATAAAATAGGAACTTATAAGTTTGTTGCAGAACCGTTTCATGTTGATTTCAACGGTCGCCTGACAATGGGGGTACTAGGCAATCATTTGCTGAATTGCGCAGGTTTTCATGCCAGCGATCGTGGCTTTGGCATTGCATCTCTGAATGAGGACAATTATACGTGGGTACTTTCCCGCCTGGCAATCGAATTGGATGAAATGCCTTATCAGTATGAGGACTTTTCGGTTCAGACTTGGGTGGAAAATGTTTATCGCCTGTTCACCGATCGTAATTTTGCCATTATGAATAAAGAAGGCAAGAAAATCGGTTACGCTCGTTCCGTGTGGGCGATGATCAGTTTGAATACTCGTAAACCGGCTGACCTGTTGGCATTGCACGGGGGAAGCATTGTAGACTATGTATGCGATGAGCCTTGTCCGATAGAGAAGCCTTCGCGTATCAAAGTGACTAATACACAACCGTTGGCCACGCTGACTGCGAAATACAGTGATATTGATATTAACGGTCATGTGAATAGTATCCGTTACATCGAGCACATACTCGATTTGTTTCCGATCGATTTGTATAAAACCAAGCGCATTCGTCGTTTTGAGATGGCGTATGTGGCCGAAAGTTATTATGGAGACGAACTGACTTTCTTCTGTGATGAAGCCAATGAAAATGAGTTTCACGTAGAGGTGAAGAAGAACGGCAGCGAAGTGGTTTGCCGGTCGAAAGTGATATTTGAATAAAATAGAATATAAAATCAATTAATAACGGATGGCGTAAGCCATCAAAACTAAAAACAAAAAGAAAAATGGCACAGTTGAATTTTGGCGGTACTATTGAAAATGTAGTGATCCGTGATGAATTTCCATTGGAGAAAGCTCGTGAAGTATTGAAAAATGAAACAATCGCTGTAATCGGTTACGGCGTTCAGGGTCCCGGACAAGCATTGAATTTGCGTGATAACGGTTTCAACGTGATCGTTGGTCAGCGTCAGGGAAAGACATATGATAAAGCAGTAGCTGACGGATGGGTTCCGGGGGAAACTTTGTTCGGAATCGAAGAAGCTTGCGAAAAAGGTACAATCATCATGTGTCTGTTGTCTGATGCGGCTGTTATGTCTGTATGGCCGACAATGAAACCTTACCTGACTGCCGGAAAGGCTCTTTATTTCTCTCATGGTTTTGCTATCACTTGGCATGATCGTACAGGGGTGGTTCCTCCTGCTGATATTGATGTTATCATGGTTGCTCCTAAAGGTTCGGGTACTTCATTGCGTACCATGTTCCTCGAAGGTCGTGGCTTGAACTCTTCTTACGCTATCTATCAGGACGCTACGGGTAAGGCTTACGATAGAACAATTGCTTTGGGTATCGGTATCGGTTCAGGGTATCTGTTTGAAACAACTTTCCAACGTGAAGCAACTTCCGACCTGACAGGTGAACGCGGTTCGTTGATGGGTGCTATTCAAGGTCTGTTGTTGGCACAGTATGAGGTGTTGCGTGAAAACGGTCATTCACCTTCCGAAGCCTTCAATGAAACAGTAGAGGAACTGACTCAGTCGCTAATGCCGTTGTTTGCAAAGAACGGTATGGACTGGATGTATGCGAACTGTTCTACTACTGCTCAACGCGGTGCTCTCGACTGGATGGGCCCGTTCCATGACGCTATCAAACCGGTAGTTGAAAAACTGTATCACAGTGTGAAGACCGGTAACGAAGCACAAATTTCTATTGACAGTAACTCACAGCCGGATTATCGTGAGAAACTGAACGAAGAACTCCGCCAGTTGCGTGAAAGCGAAATGTGGCAAACTGCTGTTACTGTACGCAAACTTCGTCCGGAGAACAATTGATTTGATAGGATTATACAAGTTTGATACAAAAGGGGAAAGGTTAACTTTCCCCTTTTATTTTGCTGAAAAGTCTTTCTTAGGTTAGTGCTAAGGGGTGCTTTTAATCAGATCTTCTAAAAATTATCAATAGAAAGGATAAAATATACAAGTTTTTGTTTATCTTTGCACCCAGTAAGTTGAAACAAATAATAAAATGAAAGCTATTTTATCTACCTCTAAATTATTTATGGCACTGGGTATCTGTACTCTTAGTGCTTGTGTGATGATTGGTTGTGTTGATAAGGATAAAGATTATTCACAACCAAGTGATGGCTCAAATCTGAATTCTTTTACTTTTAGTACGACCCAAGAAATTCAGTTGGCTGTAAAGTATGCAATTCCCGCTAAGGATTATCAAGTGCTTTTCGAGGTTTATTTTGAAAATCCTTTTGAAAACAAGGATGGACAAATTGTGAAGCGTAGTGATGTTGAACCTAAGGTAATAAGAATGACTGATGGCAACGGTAACTATGCTGGTAAGGAAGTTCTTCCCGGTTATTTATTGAATGAAGGAGAAGAAGTCTATATTTACACTTCATATATCGGAGTGCCTACTTTATATAAGACGACTGTACAAGGAAATATGATCCGGGCTGATATCAATTGGGATACAATGTATGATTTGAATCCTAAATCTCAGACACGTGCAGGAGGTAGCTTTGCAATTCCTGATGGTTTTATGACATTAGGTGAGTGGAATATAAAAGGCCGTCCGAATTATTTAGATGATGGAGGTGCAATGGAATTGTCGGAATCACTATTGAGAACAATTAATAAAGTTATTCCTGAAGGGGGAAGTTGTCCGAGACAATATCGTCAGTCTGTTGATTTTGAGATAAAGGAAAAGGCTAATGTGAGAGTTCGTTTTATTGGTGGAACAAGTTCGGCAGCCAGTACTTTCGGATATTATTGCTATAAAGAAGGAGATTCTTCGGAAAAAATAGAAAAAGCAAAGAAATACATTATATTTCCTAATACAAAAACCGGACAAGGTATAAAAGGCGGTGAGTGTGTACAATTGCATTATATTGATGAAAATGGTGAAGACCGAGGAGTTGATTTTCCTGCTGGAGTAAGAATCGGTTGGTTTATTAGAAATGATGCGTTTAAAAATGGAAATATAGATAAAGGGTATGGAATGTTTTACTCTACCACACATTTGAATAAAGATAGACGCACGCATACTGCTGCTTTTAAGGTGAGTGAATTTATTGTTTTATCTTTTGAAGATTGGACTGAAGACGATGACTATAATGATGTGATGTTCAACGTTTGGTCGAATCCGGTACAGGCTATACCTGATGTTCCGGAAGTTCCGGATAAAGGAGATGATTCTTCTGTCGCTTATAAGATGTCATATAAAGGAATTGTGGCATTTGAAGACAATTGGCCATCTAAAGGAGATTATGACTTGAATGATGCTATAGTGAAATATAAATCTGAATTGAGCTACAATACAAAGAATGAGGTGCTTGCTGCGAAAGATGAGTTTACTGCAGAGTGGGCAGGAGCGGCCTATTTGAATAGTTTTATATATCAGTTGAATACAGGACGTGCCAATGTAGAGTGTACAAAAGATGAGAAACCGTATTCGTTAGACAATGATTTGTCTCTGGCTACTATTACAGTTTTTGATGATATGAAGGAAGCTACAGGAGACAATAGGAAAACTACCACAGTGACGATTTCTAACAAATTTAAAACACCGGTTGATCACGAAGTATTTGGGGTAGCTCCTTATAATCCGTTTATCAGTGTGTTTAAAAAGACAGGTTATAATCGTACAGAAGTACATTTTATTAATTATAAGCCGACAGAAAAGGCTGATAAAGCATTATTCCATACAGAATCCGATTTGTCTGATTTAAGTAAGGGCATTTATTATGTATCGAATTCTAGTTATCCTTTTGCTATCCATTTGGCCGATGCGCAACGTTTCTCAACAACGGAAGGTGAATCTGTAGATAAGACATTCCCTAAATTTGCCTCTTGGGCTGAGTCTAAAGGAACAAAGGATAAAGATTGGTATTTGAAATAGTATAAAAATATTGTTTGTTTTGTTTGTGTTAAAAAAACGGAGTTCGGTTTCGTGAGAAAGGGGACTCCATAAAAGGAGGATTATTTTAATCCTCCTTTTTTATGAATGCCATAAGTCTTTTGTAAAAAGGATGTTTGGTAAGTGTGGCGGCTTCTCCCAGAATCACCAGTTTCATGCGTGCTCGTGTGATCGCTACATTCATTCGTCTTAAATCATTCAGAAATCCGATTTGCCCTTCCTCGTTGGCGCGGACGAGACTGATAAAAACGACATCACGTTCCTGTCCTTGAAAACCGTCCACTGTATTTACTGTGATGAGGCTTCGGAGAGGGCGCAAGAAACTGCTTCCTTTAATTTTGCTTCTCAAATATTGCACTTGTGCTTTGTAGGGTGAAATCAGTCCGAAATCAATCCTTTCCTCTAAAATTCGTTCCTTTCCGATCCGGTTGATATAGGCTTCCAGCTCCTCCAAGAGCAGATTAGCCTCCTGCTTGTTGATGCGTCCGAAACTTTCGCCTACAAATTCCTCGTGAAATTCCATTTCAGAAGTGTCAATCCAACTCATGGGGCTGTCGAAATCAAGGATTCCCCGATAACGTACCTCCGGAGCAGCCTCCAGTTCTCCCTGATAAAACCAGTCGGAAGGGAACTGCATGATAGCTTCGTTCATTCTATATTGCACTTTCAGTAACGAGATAGAGGACGGTTTTTGCCGAACCACCTTCTCCATTAATGTATATTCCAATCCTCCACGAGCGGCTTCTATACATTTTATGGTAGGCGGAAGCTGGCAATGATCTCCGGCGAGAACCACCCGGTCTGCTTTTCGGATGGCTATCCAGCAGGCAGCTTCGAGTGCTTGCGCAGCTTCGTCGATAAATAAAGTCGGGAAACGGCGGCCATTGAGCAGGCGATGGTTGCTACTGACTAAGGTCGAGGCAATCACGCGGGCACTGTCGAAGAGGTCGGCGTTAATTTGAATCTCAAGTTCGGTAGCACGGTCGCGTAGACGGCTCATACGACTGCGCATCCCTTCCCGTTCCTCATAACTTCCCCGCCGCATTCGTCCTCCCATTTCGCGGATGGACTTGCGGATTCCCCAAAGTTCCGGATACGCCGGATGGCTCTCAAACCAGCGTTCGTAGGTGAAGGATAACATTTTGTCATTTACGCGGGTAGGATTTCCAATGCGGAGCACCGGAACACCCCGATCTACAAGTTTCTCGCAAATCCAGTCGACGGCAGTATTACTTTGAGCGCACACCATCACTTGTGGTTCGCGGTGCAGTGTCTCATAAATCGCTTCGACAAGTGTTGTTGTCTTTCCCGTTCCCGGAGGACCGTGCACAATAGAGACATCACGTGCGCAAAGCACTTTATTGACAGCCGTCTCCTGCGTACTGTTCAACCAAGGAAAACGTACGGGGTATAATTCGCGAAATCCGGGCTTTAGCGTTCCCAGCAACGTGTCGCGCAGTTCGGCAAGGCGATTGCCTTTGGCACGGATCACGTCCTCCAGTGCTTCAAACATAGCGCGATAGGAAGTCTCATCAAAGTAAAGCTGTACGCCCAGCACACCGTCGGTTTGTAGTTCCATCAATGCCCCTGCTCCGGGGAGCACGACTACCATTCGTTCTTCGTCTGCATAACTGACGGTTGCGGTGAAATTCAGATATTTCACTTTTCCGTCGAATGACTGGTGGAAAAAGGAAACGGGACGGCCGAATTCAAAAGAGTGTTCTATCTCTTTATTTTCGCTTCTTGTAATATCTACAACAAATTGATTTAGAGAATTATAGTAACTTCGGCCGAGAGAGACAGGATACCAGCAAAGACCGCGTTTCACTTTTCGGGCAATACCCATCGTTTCAGTCTGCCGTTTGAATTCCTCTTTCTCATATTCGTACTCCATCCGTAAGAGGAGTTGTTGTTGCTGAAGGTCGGCTATCGGATTTTTCGGATTATTATTCATAATAGGCGCAAAGGTAACAATTCTTCTTCCCGAGACGAAAATTTATTTCATTTTGTTAAACATTACTCGAACGTCATTCGTTATTTTAATAGATAGACTAAAAAAACAAAAAGTGATATGGTATACGATGCAACTATGTTAGAAGCTTTCTACACTGCTTATAAAGGAAAGGTAGAACACGTACGGGCTATATTGAAACGTCCTTTGACGTTGGCCGAAAAAATACTGTATGCCCATTTGTATGATGTGGCTGATGTGAAAGATTACCAGAGAGGGGAAGATTATGTGAATTTTCGTCCCGACCGTGTTGCGATGCAGGATGCGACAGCCCAGATGGCTCTGCTTCAATTTATGAATGCGGGCAAAGATCAAGTTGCTGTGCCTTCTACGGTGCATTGTGACCATTTGATACAAGCGTATAAAGGTGCAAAAGAAGATATTGCCACTGCAAGGCTGACCAATGAAGAAGTGTACGATTTCCTTCGTGACGTATCTTCCCGCTACGGAATCGGTTTCTGGAAACCGGGAGCCGGAATTATCCATCAGGTTGTACTCGAGAACTATGCTTTTCCCGGTGGAATGATGGTAGGGACCGACTCGCACACGCCAAATGCGGGTGGACTGGGCATGGTTGCTATCGGGGTTGGCGGTGCGGATGCGGTGGACGTCATGACCGGTATGGAGTGGGAACTCAAAATGCCGAAAATCATCGGTGTCCGCCTGACCGGAAAACTGAACGGCTGGGCTTCTCCGAAAGATGTGATTTTGAAACTTGCCGGAATTCTTACCGTAAAAGGGGGAACGAACGCCATTATCGAATACTTTGGTCCAGGAACCGAATCGCTCTCGGCTACCGGGAAGGCGACCATTTGTAACATGGGGGCCGAAGTGGGGGCTACCACCTCATTGTTCCCGTTTGACGAGCGCATGGCCACCTATTTGAAAGCTACCGGAAGAGAGCGGGTGGTTGAATTGGCAGAGACCGTTGCCGCCGACCTTCGTGCTGACGATGAAGTGGCTGAGGAACCGACTAAGTATTACGACCGCGTCATTGAAATAGACCTGTCTGAACTCGAGCCTTATATAAACGGTCCTTTCACACCGGACGCTGCCACTCCTATTTCCAAGTTTGCGGAGAAGGTGTTGTTGAACGGTTACCCGCGTAAGATGGAAGTGGGATTGATCGGTTCGTGTACCAATTCGTCCTATCAGGACTTGAGCCGTGCCGCTTCTCTGGCGAAGCAGGTTGCCGAAAAGAACCTGAGTGTAGCCGCTCTGTTGATTGTGAATCCGGGTTCGGAGCAGATTCGTGCCACTGCCGAGAGGGATGGAATGATAGAAGCTTTTGAACAGATAGGAGCTACAATTATGGCAAATGCCTGTGGCCCTTGTATTGGGCAGTGGAAACGTGAGACGGATGATCCGACGCGGAAAAATTCAATTGTCACTTCCTTCAACCGTAACTTTGCCAAACGTGCCGACGGCAATCCGAATACATACGCTTTTGTCGCTTCTCCGGAACTGACGATGGCACTGACAATTGCGGGTGACCTCTGTTTCAATCCTTTGAAAGACAGACTGGTGAATCATGACGGCGAGAAGGTGAAGCTGTCCGAACCGGTGGGAGATGAACTTCCTTTGAACGGCTTTGCGCAAGGAAACGAGGGTTACGTTGCTCCTCATGGAGGAGAGACGGAAATCAGGGTGAAGCCGGATTCACAACGCTTGCAACTGTTGGCTCCTTTCCCAGCTTGGGATGGTCAAGATTTATTGAATATGCCTTTATTGATCAAAGCGCAAGGCAAATGTACTACTGATCATATTTCGATGGCAGGTCCGTGGCTCCGTTTCCGGGGACATCTGGAAAATATTTCGGATAACATGTTGATGGGAGCTGTCAATGCCTTCAACGGTGAGACGAACAAGGTTTGGAACCGTTCTACCAACACTTACGGAACTGTTTCCGGTACGGCAAAAATGTATAAGTCCGAAGGAGTGCCGTCTATTGTCGTGGCCGAAGAAAATTACGGTGAAGGCTCTAGTCGTGAGCATGCGGCTATGGAACCGCGTTTTCTGAATGTACGTGTCATTCTCGCCAAGAGTTTTGCCCGTATTCATGAAACGAATCTGAAGAAACAGGGTATGCTTGCCCTCACTTTTGTAGACAAAGCCGATTATGATAAGATTCGTGAACACGACCTTTTGTCCGTGCTTGGTTTGGTGGACTTCGCTCCGGGACGCAATCTGACTGTCGTTCTCCATCACGAAGACGGGACGAAAGAGAGCTTTGAAGTGCAACACACTTATAATGAACAGCAGATAGCTTGGTTCCGTGCCGGTTCTGCCTTGAATGCCAGATAATTTAAAAAAGACAAGAAAAATAAAAATCATGAGCAAAATAATTATGCAAGCAGATGGTATGCTGTCAGTGCCCGATGTGCCTACCGTACCTTATATTACCGGTGATGGAGTGGGAGCGGAAGTTACTCCCTCCATGCAAGCCGTAGTCAATGCAGCTGTTCAGAAAGCGTACGGTGGCAAACGCCGTATCGAGTGGAAAGAAGTGTTGGCGGGAGAACGTGCCTTTAATGCGACAGGTTCTTGGCTACCGGAGGAGACGATGAAGGCATTTCAGGAGTATCTGATTGGTATTAAAGGTCCGTTGACGACGCCTGTCGGAGGCGGTATCCGTTCGTTGAATGTGGCGTTACGCCAGACGCTTGATTTATACGTCTGTCTTCGTCCCGTCCGTTGGTATCCGGGAGTACAGTCGCCGGTGAAAGCACCCGAAAAAGTAAATATGTGCGTGTTCCGTGAAAATACGGAAGACATTTATGCAGGTATTGAATGGGAAGCAGGCACTCCGGAAGCGGAAAAGTTTTATAAATTCCTGAAAGACGAGATGGGTGTGACAAAGGTACGTTTCCCGGAGAGCTCCTCTTTCGGTGTGAAACCGGTTTCGCGGGAAGGTACGGAACGTCTCGTGCGTGCTGCTTGCCAATACGCGTTAGACCATCATCTGCCCTCCGTCACGTTGGTTCACAAGGGAAATATAATGAAGTTCACCGAAGGCGGTTTCAAGAAATGGGGCTACGAATTGGCGCAGCGTGAATTTGCCGACGCGTTGGCAGACGGACGATTGGTGATTAAGGATTGCATTGCCGACGCTTTCCTGCAAAATACGCTTCTGAGCCCTGAAGATTACTCGGTCATAGCCACTCTGAACCTTAATGGAGACTACGTTTCTGATCAATTGGCGGCAATGGTGGGTGGTATCGGGATTGCTCCCGGAGCCAACATCAATTATAAAACGGGGCATGCCATCTTTGAAGCTACGCATGGAACAGCGCCTACTATTGCGGGCAAGGATGTGGTGAATCCTTGCTCTATCATACTTTCGGCAGTCATGATGCTTGAGTATTTGGGTTGGAAAGAAGCGGCAACTCTTATCGAGAAAGCTTTGGAACAGAGTTTCTTGGATGCGCGTGCCACCCATGACCTCGCCCGTTTCATGCCGAATGGAGTCTCCCTCTCCACTTCCGCTTTCACCCGTGAAATCGTGGAAAGAATAGAAAAATAGAAGTAACGAATAAAGACAAAGAAAATGAAGAAAGAGTACTTGATTTACAAGCTTTCCGAAGAGATGAAGGAAGCTACCCGGATTGACAATGAATTGTTCCCCAAATTTGACGTGAAGCGCGGACTGCGTAACGAAGACGGCACAGGAGTTCTGGTAGGTCTGACTAAAATCGGTAACGTGGTTGGTTACGAACGTGTTCCGGGAGGCGGATTGAAGCCTATACCGGGAAAATTGTTCTATCGCGGTTATGACGTGGAAGATATTTCTCATGCCATTATCAAGGAGAAACGTTTCGGCTTTGAGGAAGTGGCCTACCTGCTGCTTTCGGGACGCTTGCCGGACAAGGAAGAACTGCTTTCTTTCCGTGAACTGATCAACGACAACATGCCGTTGGAGCAGAAGACGAAAATGAATATTATTGAGTTGGAGGGAAGTAATATTATGAATATTTTGTCGCGCAGCGTGCTCGAGATGTACCGTTTTGATGCGAATGCGGACGATACCTCCAGAGACAACCTGATGCGCCAAAGTATTGAGCTGATTTCGAAGTTTCCCACTATCATTGCATACGCTTATAATATGCTTCGTCATGCTACTTTCGGGCGTTCTCTGCATATCCGCCATCCGCAGGAAAAGCTTTCTATTGCCGAAAATTTCTTATATATGCTGAAGAAGGACTATACCGAATTGGATGCTCGCACACTCGACTTGTTATTGATTCTTCAGGCAGAGCACGGTGGAGGTAACAACTCTACCTTTACGGTCCGTGTCACTTCCTCTACCGGAACGGATACCTACTCGGCCATCGCTGCCGGTATCGGTTCGTTGAAAGGTCCGCTTCATGGAGGAGCGAATATCCAAGTGGCGGATATGTTCCACCACTTGAAAGAAAATATCAAAGATTGGACGAATGTGGATGAAATAGATACTTATTTCACTCGTATGTTGAACAAGGAAGTGTACAATAAAACCGGACTTATCTATGGTATCGGTCATGCTGTCTACACCATTTCCGATCCACGTGCACTTCTGCTGAAGGAACTTGCCCGTGACCTTGCCCGTGAGAAGGGCAGAGAGAGTGAGTTTGCTTTCCTCGAACTGCTGGAAGAACGTGCTATCGCTACTTTCGGACGTGTGAAGAACAATGGAAAGACAGTATCCAGCAATATTGATTTCTATTCCGGTTTTGTGTACGAAATGATCGGACTGCCGCAGGAAATTTTCACTCCTTTGTTCGCAATGGCTCGTATTGTCGGCTGGTGTGCACACCGTAATGAGGAACTGACCTTTGACGGAAAACGTATTATTCGTCCTGCTTATAAGAACGTTCTTGAGGAACTGGCCTATGTTCCGATCAAGAAACGCTGATCCGCATCGATCCTTTTTCTATATAATGTAAAATGTTCCCCGAATAGATATTGAGTCTCGATTCTGTTCGGGGAACAGTGTGAATGAAAACAATACTTCCGCTAACGTTGTTTTATTCGGTAGAATAGATTAACTTTGCCAATACATCTATAAAAGTCAGTCGGATTATGAGTCAAGTGAAAAGAATACCTTACGGAATATCGGATTTTAACCAATTGAGAAGTGATAATTGTTATTTGGTAGATAAGACCAGGTATCTGCCGCTGATTGAGCAAATGCCCAATTATTTGTTTCTTATTCGTCCGAGACGATTCGGGAAAAGTCTTTTCTTAAGCATGATGCGTACTTATTACGATATATTGCAGCGGGACAACTTCGACAAGTATTTTGGCGATTTATGGATTGGCACGCATCCCACTGAAGAACGCAATCGTTTTCAGGTTCTTTATTTCGATTTTTCCAAAGCCGGTTGTTCAGGCGTAGGCGACGGGTTGATGACGAGTTTTAATGAGTATTGCGGTTTGGTCATTGATAAGTTTGCCCAGCAATATGCCTCATTCTACAATGATGATTTTGAATCGAGAGTATTGAGCATTGAGAATCCGAAAGCTAAATTGGCTTATATTGAATTGGAAGCAAAGGAAAAGGGATATCCTTTGTATCTGATAATTGACGAATATGATAACTTCACGAATGTCATATTGAGCGAACACGGTCAGAAAATGTTTCATGATCTGACACACGCCAGTGGATTTTATCGGGAATATTTCAAGCAATATAAGGGAATGTTCAACCGCATTTTCCTGATGGGAGTTAGCCCGGTCACACTGGACGACTTGTCTAGTGGATATAATATAGATTGGAATATATCGACTGATTCTCGCTTCAATGCAATGATGGGATTCAGTGAAACGGAAGTGCGTGAGATGTTTACTTATTATAAATCAAATGGTTTGTTGACCGGTGAGGTGGAAGCGATGATATCGGAGATGAAGCCGTGGTATGATAATTATTGCTTTGCACGGATGAGCTTGAATGATGATAGAGTTTTTAATTGCGACATGACGTTATACTATTTGCGTAGCCAGATTGACTTTCATCGTTCTCCCGAAGACATGGTAGATAAAAATATTCGTACCGATTACAGTAAACTGAAGATGCTTGCCCGTATCGATCATGACAGTAGCCGTGAAGGAAGTCGTATGAGCACGATTGAGGAGATTGCTGCAAAAGGAGAGATTCTGGTGAACCTTCACACTTCATTTCCGGCGGAGAGGATAGTGGATATTGATAATTTTCGTAGCCTGCTCTATTATTACGGATTGCTTACAATTTGTGGCACACGTGGTGACCGGCTGCGGATGTGCATCCCCAATCATTGTGTACGCGAGCAATATTTCGGATTCCTGCGTGATTATTATCAACAGATTCATCCGTTAAATCTTTCTCATTTGAAAGACCAGATAGACGATTTGGTTTACGACGGTCATTGGAAACCGTTCTTTGAGTCCATAGCCAGTGCTTATCATGAGAATTCCTCTATACGTGACGGAATGGAAGGGGAAAGAAACCTGCAAGGTTTCCTCAAGGCCTATCTGGCACTCGCTTCCTATTATCTGGTAGAGCCTGAGCTGGAGATGAATTATGGTTACTGTGACTTTTTCCTTCTGCCTGACAAGCAGCGTTATCCAGATATAGAGCACAGCTATATTCTGGAGTTGAAATACGCGGCACGTACTGCTACCGATGCGGAACTTGCGGCACAAGCAGAGGAAGGGCGCAGGCAGTTGCATCAATATAGTGAAGATAAAATAGCTCGCCAATTGGCGAAAGGCACAACTCTTCATCGTTTACTTCTTCAATTCCGGGGATGGGAGATGCTGAGATGCGAGGAAATATAAAATTGGAAATAATAACATAATTAACATTTCGAATAGCTCCCTCGTCTCCTCTTATGGAGAAAAGAGCGTTCTTGGTGTCAAGGAAAGGCGGTTTCTGCCTACCAAGAAAGGCGTTTTAACATCGTGTTAAAACGCCTTTTCTCTATTTGATAACTTGCCCTTTGTATACTGGTGTAAATCAGTGAATTATGTGCAATCGTTGCCCGCGAGTCCTTCGATGGTAAATTCTTGAATCCAAAGTGTAGTTGTTATTTTGGTAAGTTTAATATTTAAAAGACATTTTGTGTGGCTATTATTTTCATTTTTGCTATTTTTGTGCATTACAAAAGAACTTCAATATGAATTTAGCAGCTTTTAATCTGTTTTTGGGTGTAATGAGCTTGATTGCCCTGATTGTTTTTGTCGCTCTCTACTTCGTGAAAGCAGGATACGGAATCTTCCGCACGTCTTCGTGGGGAGCGGCTATTTCAAACAAACTGGCTTGGATACTGATGGAAGCTCCGGTCTTCCTCGTGATGTGCGTGATGTGGATGTATTCGGAACGCCGCTTTGAGCCGGTGATATTGACCTTCTTTTTATTCTTCCAACTGCATTATTTTCAACGGGCTTTCATTTTCCCTTTGTTATTGAAAGGAAAAAGTAAAATGCCGTTGGCCATCATGTCAATGGGAATCCTTTTCAATCTGTTGAATGGATATATGCAAGGAGAATGGATTTTCTACCTTGCCCCCGCAACGATGTACCAGTCCGATTGGTTCATCTCCCCGTACTTTATAATAGGTACTTTGCTGTTTTTCACGGGTATGCTGGTGAACTGGTCGTCCGATTATATCATCCGCCATTTGCGTAAACCGGGAGACACACGGCATTATCTGCCACAGAAAGGCATGTACCGCTATGTGACTTCCGCCAATTATTTCGGTGAAATCGTAGAATGGGCAGGCTGGGCAATTCTTACCTGTTCGCTTTCCGGACTTGTTTTCCTTTGGTGGACGATTGCAAACCTCGTTCCGCGAGCCGACGCCATCTGGAAACGTTATCGCGAGGAATTCGGCGACGCGGTAGGCACACGGAAGCGGGTGTTTCCTTTTCTCTACTAGGAGATTTTTTTATCACGAATTGAATTAAGACTAGAATTAAGACTTGAATAAATATAAACTACTATGGAATCTAAACTTTTCACTCCGGTCACTTTCGGCCCTTTGACGTTGCGGAACAGGACGATACGTTCGGCAGCGTTTGAAAGTATGTGTCCGGGCAATACTCCCTCGCAGATGCTATTGGATTACCACCGCTCGGTTGCTGCGGGAGGAGTGGGGATGACGACCGTAGCTTATGCCGCCGTGACGCAAAGCGGGCTCTCTTTCGATCGTCAGTTATGGATGCGTCCGTCCATAATTTCCCGTTTGAATGAATTGACAAAAGCCGTGCACGACGAGGGTGCTGCGGTAGGTATCCAGATAGGGCATTGCGGAAATATGTCCCACAAAAAGATTTGCGGTGTCACGCCTATATCCGCTTCTTCTGGTTTTAACCTCTATTCGCCTACGTTTGTGCGTGGAATGGAACAGGAAGAACTTCCGGAAATGGCACAGGCTTACGGAAACGCTGTCAACTTGGCACGGGAAGCGGGGTTTGATGCGGTGGAAGTGCATGCCGGACACGGTTATTTAATCAGCCAATTCCTCTCACCTTACACCAACCATCGCAAAGACGAGTTCGGAGGCTCGCTGGAGAACCGGATGCGTTTTATGGATCTGGTGATGGAAGAGGTGATGAAAGCGGCGGGCAATGACATGGCGGTGATTGTCAAAATGAATATGCGCGACGGTTTCAAAGGCGGAATGGAAATAGACGAATCCATTCAGGTGGCGAAGCGGCTTCTGGAGCTGGGTGCTCACGGACTGGTGCTGAGTGGAGGCTTTGTCAGCAAAGCCCCGATGTATGTGATGCGGGGAGCGATGCCGATTCGCTCGATGGCGCACTACATGGACTGTTGGTGGCTGAAATACGGCGTCCGGATGTTCGGAAAATGGATGATTCCGTCCGTACCTTTTGAAGAGGCTTATTTCCTGAAAGACGCCTTAAAGTTCCGGGAAGCTCTTCCGGAAGCTCCCTTGATTTATGTTGGCGGACTCGTTGCCCGTCAGAAGATAGATGAAGTGCTCGATGCGGGCTTTGAAGCTGTGCAGATGGGACGTGCCTTACTCAACGAACCTGGATTTGTGAACCGGATGAAGCAGGAGGAGCAGGCCCGTTGCAACTGTGGACACAGTAATTACTGCATAGGCCGTATGTATTCGATAGAAATGGCTTGCCATCAACATTTAAAAGAAACGTTACCTCCTTGTCTGCAAAAGGAGATTGAAAAATTGGAAAAGAAATGAATGAAATAAAATGGGCTATCATTACCGGTGCGGACGGAGGGATGGGAACGGAAATCACGCGTGCCGTTGCCAAAGCCGGTTATCAGGTAATAATGGCTTGTTACAACCCCCAAAAGGCGGAGACTGTCCGCGCTTGTTTGATTGAAGAAACCGGGAACCCGAATCTGGAAGTTATGGCTCTTGATTTGGCTTCCATGCAATCCGTAGCTTCTTTTGCCGACCGGATATTAGAACGTAACCTTCCTGTTTCTCTGCTGATGAATAATGCGGGAACGATGGAAACGGGACTTCATATTACCGTAGATGGGTTTGAGCGAACGGTTAGCGTGAATTATGTAGGACCTTATCTGCTTACCCGGAAACTGATTCCTGCGATGGTGCACGGTGCGCGAATTGTAAACATGGTGTCTTGCACGTATGCGATCGGGCGTATTGAACTTCCCGATTTCTTTCACAGAGGCAAGGTCGGAGAATTTTGGAGAATTCCCGTTTACAGCAATACGAAACTGGCTTTATTGTTGTTTACCATTGAACTGTCCAAGCTACTCCGTGATAAAGGAATTACCGTCAATGCCGCCGATCCGGGCATTGTTTCTACTAATATTATTACTATGCATAAGTGGTTTGACCCGCTGACGGACATTTTTTTCCGGCCTTTTATTCGCAAGCCCGCACAAGGGGCTTCCACCGCTATCGGTTTGTTGTTGGATGAGAAAGAAGCCGGAGTGACGGGGCAACTGTATGCTAGCAATCGTCGGAAAGCATTATCGGATAAATACGTTCATCACGTGCAGAGGGAGCTACTGTGGGAAGTCACGGAACGTTCGTTGGCACGATGGATTTCTTCCTAAGAGGAAAAAAGGAAACGCGGATTAACGCGGATTTGCGCAAAGAAAGATTAAATTCTATTTGCGTTATCCGCGTTAATCCGCGTTTTATTTATTATTCCGAGCCTTAGATAGAAAGCTCTTTCAATACATTCACAAGATCTCTTTTTATCGGCTTGTCATTTTTAATCGCTTTGCTGAACGGTACGTAAACAATTTCGTCATGTTCGATACCGATCATTACGTTACGTTGGTCTTCCATGATAGCGTCGATAGCGGCAGCCCCAAGTCGGCTTGCCAAAATACGGTCGTGAGCAGTCGGGCTACCTCCGCGTTGCAAGTGTCCCAAAATCGTTACACGTACGTCGTATTGCGGGTATTCGTTCTTTACACGTTCGGCATAGTGCATCGCTCCTCCGGTCAGTTCGCTTTCCGCCACTAGTACGATACTACTATTCTTTGATTTGCGGAATCCGTTCTTGATAAACTCTTCCAATTGGTCGACTTCCGTACTGAACTCCGGAATGATGGCGGCTTCGGCTCCCGAAGCGATTGCTCCGTTCAGCGCAAGGAAACCTGCGTCGCGTCCCATTACTTCGACGAAGAACAAACGTTCGTGCGAGGTTGCCGTGTCGCGAATTTTATCCACAGCGTCCAGAATCGTATTCAATGCCGTGTCATATCCGATAGTGGTATCCGTGCCATAAAGGTCGTTGTCGATTGTTCCCGGAAGTCCGATACAAGGAATATCAAACTCCTGTGCAAAAATGCGGGCCCCCGTCAACGAGCCGTCTCCACCGATGACTACCAAAGCGTCAATACCTTCTTTTTTCATGTTATCGTAGGCTAGTTGACGTCCTTCCGGAGTGGTAAACTCCTTACAGCGCGCTGTTTTCAGGATAGTACCGCCCAGTTGGATGATATTACTTACGTTCTGACTTTTGAACTCTTTGATTTCGCCTGTCACAAGGCCCTTGTACCCTCTATATATACCTTTAACTTGCAATCCGTTGTAGATGGCCGCACGTGTCACCGCACGTATAGCTGCGTTCATTCCGGGGGCGTCACCTCCGGAAGTCAAGATTCCGATACACTTAACTGTTCCCATAACACAATCTTTTCATTAATTAGTTTGACGTGGCAAATGTACAATAAAAAGTTGAAAGCAATGGTTATGAAGTTTCTTTTCGTATGAAGAAAACATTAAAAATGTTCAAATTGCAGCTATTTGCTTTCTTCTATAAGCGACTGAATGTGGTTATATATTTTTTCCATCAGCCATTTGGGGGTGGAGGTAGCTCCGCAAACCCCGATTGACTGTACATTTTGGAGTAGGGAAGGGTCTATTTCCTTTTCATTGTCAATTAAATGTGAATTGGCGTTCACTTTCAGGCACTCTTCAAACAACATCTTTCCGTTTGAACTTTTCTTCCCGCTGACGAAAAATATCAGATCGTGTGTAGCTGCAAACTCCCTTAACTTGGGCATACGGTTTGCCACCTGGCGACAAATCGTATCGTAGTATTCGAATGTCGCTTCCGGTGAAATATTCTGTTTGATATACGCTACAATTTCCTGAAACTCATCCAGAGACTTGGTGGTCTGCGAGAAGAGACGGATACTTCTATTCAAGTCCAGCTTCTTTACTTCCTCTGCCTTCTCGATGACAATCGCTTTCCCGTCGGTCTGTCCCACTAGTCCCAGCACCTCCGCATGACCGTTTTTGCCATAAATCACAATCTGCTTTTCATCGTTGGCGGCGTCTTGCAGAAACTCCTGTTTGATACGTTTTTGCAAGCGTAACACCACCGGGCAAGTCGCGTCGATGATTTCTATATTGTTCTCGCGGGCGATCATATAAGTTTCAGGCGGTTCTCCGTGCGCGCGGAGCAGTACTTTTGCATTCCGCAACTGCTTGAATTCCTCCCTATTGATGGTGATTAATCCCATCGTTTTGAGTCTTTCCACCTCTCGGCTGTTGTGAACGATGTCTCCGAGACAATAAAGTGTTTCTCCTTTTGCCAATTCCTCCTCTGCCTTGTTGATGGCCGTCACCACACCGAAGCAGAAGCCGGAACCTTCGTCAATCTCTACCTTAATCATAATTTGCGGTCGTTATCTGCGGTTATTGAATGCCACTTACTTTGTTGAACTGTTCAAACAGCCATTCTTTCTGCTGCTCGATTGTCAGGTTCGTATTGTCCAGCAGCAGAGCGTCCTCTGCTTTCCGCAATGGGCTGACGTCCCGATGCTGGTCGATATAATCCCGTTGTTTCACGTTCTCCAGAATCTCGTCGAAGCTGGCTTCCTGGCCTTTCGTCTTCAACTCGTCGTAACGGCGTTGGGCACGGATCTCGGGTGTGGCGGTTACGAAAATTTTCAACTCGGCTTCCGGGAAAACGGTCGTTCCGATGTCACGTCCGTCCATCACAATGCCTTTTTCCTTTCCCATTGCCTGTTGCTGCGCTACCATTTCTGTGCGTACGAAATCGAGTGCGCTGATGGGACTGACTTTAGACGACACCTCCATCGTCCGGATTCTGTTCTCCACATTTACACCGTTGAGGTACGTGTCCGGCCGTCCGGTCGCCGGATTCAGGCGGAATGAAATACGGATGTTTCTGATTTCTTTTCTCAGCTTTTCCGTGTCGATGTCGTTCCCGTCGAAAATGCCGTTTTCTATACTATATAAGGTGACCGCGCGATACATAGCTCCGCTGTCAATGTAAATGTATCCTACTTCGCGGGCAAGGTCTTTGGCCATTGTACTTTTTCCGCAAGAAGAGAAACCGTCGATTGCTATTGTTATCTTTTTCATATTCAGTTCTTCTGATTTGTCCGCCAAAGATACATTTATTTTGAAAATCAACCATGCATTTGCCGTTAAAAGGAGCCGGATAAGTCCGAAAGAATTAAAAAAGTTAAAAAGCCGGATAAAAAGACGGGAAGAGGTGGACGGTTATCTGAAAATGTACTATATTTGCCCGGAGACACATAGGAAGACACTTTTTTTATTAATCATTATATTAATTATTTTATGGAAGTTAAAAAATCACCCAAAGCAGACCTGGAAGGTAAGAAGTCTACATGGCTGCTCGTTGGTTACGTGGTAGTGTTGGCTTTCATGTTCGTGGCGTTCGAATGGACCCAGCGTGACGTGAAAATTGATACAAGCCAGGCAGTAGCTGACGTTGTGTTTGAAGAGGAAATCATTCCTATCACCGAGACCCCTGAACAACAAGCTCCACCACCACCCGAAGCTCCGAAGGTGGCTGAATTGCTGGAAATTGTCGACGATAAAGCCGAAATTGATGAAACAACTACCATTATCAACGAAGATAATGTGGCTCCGGTAGAAGTAAAATACGTTCCGGTGCAAGTAGTTGAAGAAGAGCCGGAAGAACAGACTATCTTTGAAGTTGTAGAAAACATGCCGGATTTCCCCGGCGGTCAGGCAGCTTTGATGCAATATCTGGCTAAAAATATCAAATATCCGACTATCGCTCAGGAAAACGGAACTCAAGGACGTGTTATCGTACAGTTCGTTGTCAACAAGGACGGTAGTATTGTAGACGCAAAAGTAGTACGTAGCGTTGACCCGTACTTGGACAAGGAAGCCCTCCGTGTGATTAACACCATGCCGAAGTGGAAACCAGGTATGCAGCGCGGAAAACCGGTACGTGTTAAATTTACAGTTCCTGTAATGTTCAGATTGCAGTAATTTGTAACACAATAATTTGGGAGGCTGCTTTCGGCAGCCTCTTTTCATTCATTAAATATTTTCTCCATCCTCATGTATACAGCTTCTCAACTACTTGATAAAATAAATAAATATATTGCAGATATCCAATTTACCCGGACACCGAAAGGACTTTATGAACCGATCGAATATACTCTTTCTCTGGGTGGGAAGCGGATACGCCCCGTATTAATGTTGATGGCGTACAATTTGTATCGGGAGGATGTTGCTTCTATCTATGAGCCGGCTACTGCTATCGAGGTGTACCACAACCACACGTTGTTGCATGATGATTTGATGGACCGTTCGGATATGCGTAGGGGAAAACCGACCGTGCACAAAGTCTGGAATGATAACACGGCTGTGCTGTCGGGAGACGCTATGCTGATTCTGGCATTCCGCTATATGACGGCTTGCCCGGCGGAACACTTGAAAGAGGTGATGGAGCTGTTCAGCCTGACTATGCTTGAGATTTGCGAAGGACAGCAGCTGGACATGGAATTTGAATCCCGCGGTGATGTGACGGAAGACGAGTATATTGAAATGATCCGCCTGAAAACAGCGGTGCTGCTTGCGGGCAGTCTTAAGATTGGCGCTATCTTGGCGGGGGCGACTGCCGAAGATGCGGAAAATCTATATAAATTCGGAATGCAGATAGGCGTTGCATTCCAGTTGCAAGATGACCTGTTGGACGTTTATGGAGATCCGGAAGTGTTCGGAAAGAAAATAGGCGGAGACATCCTGTGCAACAAAAAAACATATATGCTCATCAAGGCATTGGATCGTGCGGATGCGAAACAGAGGGAGGAACTGAACCGTTGGCTGAATGCGGAAACTTGTCAGCCGGCCGAGAAAATAAAAGCGGTGACTGAACTGTATAACCAACTGGACATTCGTAGTGTCTGCGAAAACAAAATGCGCGGCTATTACACGCTTGCTATGGAAAGCCTTGCCGCAGTGGGAGTGGCTGAGGAAAGAAAAAAAGAACTGAAGAACCTGGTGAAATTGTTAATGTACCGTGAAATGTAGCTAAGTCCTTGAAGCATGCCTTATAGACGATTACCAAATACAGATCAAGCGAGAGTTCGGGCGCTGAAAGCGGCGGTCGAAAAAGGGGATGTATATAATGTACGCGATTTGGCTATTTCATTAAAGACGCTGTTCGAGGCACGTAACTTCCTGCAGAGGTTCGAGGCTGCGCAAATTTACTATACGCAATGTTACGAGAATCAGTCTCGGGCTAGTCGCAAGCACCAGGCAAATGTGAAAACCGCCCGGTTGTATATTTCTCATTTTATCCAAGTGCTCAATTTGGCTGTGCTTCGTGACGAGATAAAAGCGGTACACAAAAAACTGTACGATCTGCCCGATGCCAATGTTGTGCCCGATCTGTTGAGTGAGGCTTCGTTGGTGGAGTGGGGGAAGAAAATTATTGAAGGCGAGCAACGCCGGACAGGACAGGGCGGTATACCTATTTATAACCCGACCATTGCACGTGTAAAAGTGCATTACGATATTTTTCTGGACAGTTATGAACGGCAAAAGAATTATCAGGCATTGACCAACCGTAGTCTTGATGAGCTGTCCTCTATGCGTGAGCGTGCCGATGAACTGATTCTGGATATCTGGAATCAGGTAGAAGCGAAATATCAAGACGTTACTCCAAACGAGGATCGTTTGGATAAGTGCCGTGACTATGGACTGATATATTATTACCGTTCCAGCGAGAAAGTAAAAGAAGAAAATTAGTTATCATGTTGATAGACACCCATTCACACCTTTTCTTAGAAGAATTTGCCGAAGACTTGCCGCAAGTTATGGAGCGTGCGCGCAATGCCGGTGTCTCGTCTATTTTTATGCCCAATATTGACAGTACGACGATTGACGCTTTATTATCCGTTTGTGCGAAATATCCGGATCTTTGTTATCCGATGATTGGATTGCACCCTACTTCGGTGAATGAGACGTATGAGCAGGAATTGGCAATTGTACGTGAACGTTTGTCGGCTCCCAATCATTTTGTGGCTATCGGTGAGATCGGTCTGGACCTCTATTGGGACCGGACTTTTCTGAAAGAGCAGCTTTTGGTCTTTGAAAGACAGATCGAATGGGCGCTTGAATATGAATTGCCGGTTGTTATTCATACGAGAGAAGCATTTGATTATATATATAAGGTAATGGAACCCTATAAGAAAACCGCATTAAGAGGGATTTTCCATAGCTTTACCGGAACGCCGGAAGAAGCGGCTAGACTGCTGGAGTTCGATGCTTTCATGCTGGGCATTAACGGAGTGGTCACTTTCAAAAAGTCGACGTTGCCGGAAACCCTGTTGACCGTTCCTTTGGAGCGTATTGTGCTCGAAACCGACTCTCCTTATTTGACCCCCGTTCCGAATCGCGGGAAGAGAAATGAAAGCGCCAACGTGAAAGATACCCTTGCCAAAGTAGCGGAAATTTATCAGAAGAGCCTTGAATACGTGGCTCAGGTCACTTCTGAAAATGCGCTAAAAGTGTTCGGATTCCGCAAATAAGGCACGAAAGGTTTTAAATTATATTAATTTGCAGTATTTATTCGAGATAAAAAAGGGATAATGCTTCAAGAAAAGAAAAAAAAGGATACATTTGTAGCTGAAAATACAGAAAACCCATAGGGAGAGGTGCTCGAGTGGTTGAAGAGGCACGCCTGGAAAGCGTGTATACGCCAAAAGTGTATCCGGGGTTCGAATCCCCGTCTCTCCGCAGAAATTGAATGTGAAACGAGAAGTAAAAACAATAATAATAATCAATTAATTAATCTTAAAAATTAGACACACAATGAAAAAGTTATTCGCAATTGTTGCTGTGATTGGGGCCTTAACATTTGGCTCAACTCAACTTGCTCAGGCTCAAGACGCTCCTGCAGCAGAACAAACTGAACAACAAGCTGTTGCTCCTGCTGCTGAAGCTACAACTGCTGCTGCTCCTGCTGCAGAAGAAGGTGGTATTCACAAGGAAATCAAAGTTAAATTCATCGAAGGTACTGCATCTTTCATGAGTTTGGTAGCTATCGCTTTGGTGATTGGTTTGGCTTTCTGTATCGAACGTATCATCTATTTGAGCTTGGCTGAAATCAACACAAAAAAATTCATGGCATCTATCGAAGCTGCTTTGGAAAAAGGTGACGTTGAAGCTGCAAAAGACATTGCTCGTAACACTAGAGGTCCTGTTGCTTCTATCTACTACCAAGGTTTGATGAGAATCGATCAAGGTATCGACGTAGTTGAGAAGTCAGTTGTATCTTACGGTGGTGTACAGGCTGGTTACCTTGAAAAAGGATGTTCTTGGATCACACTGTTTATCGCAATGGCTCCGTCACTCGGATTCTTGGGTACTGTAATCGGTATGGTGCAGGCATTTGATAAAATCCAGCAGGTAGGTGATATCTCTCCGACAGTTGTTGCAGGTGGTATGAAAGTGGCCTTGATTACAACAATCTTCGGTTTGATCGTAGCATTGATCCTTCAGGTATTCTACAACTACGTACTTTCTAAGATTGAAGCTCTTACAAGTGAAATGGAAGATTCTTCTATCTCTTTGCTTGACATGGTGATCAAATATAACCTGAAATATAAAAAATAATTCGAAATGAGTAAGTTAACATATAGAATATCGTATTACGCATTGTATGCGATGTTTGCTATTATCCTGATCGTGATGGGGCTCTTCTTCTTCGGAGGAGACGCTACTGGAGCGGCAGTGATCCCGGGAGTAGATCCCGAAATGTGGCAACCGGCCCAGACAGATGCCTTACTCTATTTGATGTATGCTTTGTTTGGTATTGCTATTGCCGCTACTTTAGTTGCCGCAGTATTCCAATTTGGTGCAGCTTTGAAAGACAGCCCGGCAGCCGCTATTAAGTCTTTGCTTGGTCTGGTTCTTTTGGTTGTTGTATTAGTTGTAGCTTGGGCTATGGGTGACGGTACACCTATGCAGATTCCGGGTTATGATGGTACTGACAACGTTCCTTTCTGGTTGAAGCTGACTGATATGTTCCTTTATTCTATTTACATCCTGTTGTTTGTAACAATTGTTGCAATCATTGCAAGTGGTATAAAGAAAAAATTATCATAATCAATTGAGAGTACTCAATTAAAAAGTAATTACAATGGCAAAAGGAAAAAGAAAAGTTCCTGATATTAACTCAAGTTCTACGGCGGATATCGCTTTCTTGTTGCTGATCTTCTTCTTGATTACAACATCAATGGATACGGACCGTGGTTTGGCAAGACTTTTGCCTCCACCTCCCGAAGATGAAAAGAACGAGAATACGGATAAAATCAAAGAACGTAACATCTTGCAGGTGTATCTGAATAAGGATGATGCTTTGATGTGCGGAAATGATTATATCGGTGTTGATCAGTTGAGACAAAAGGCCAAAGAATTTATCGCTAACGTTGCTAATGCAGAAAATATGCCTGAGAAAACACAGAAGAATGTAGAATTCTTCGGCACATGCATGGTTAACGACAAGCACGTAATTTCTTTGCAGAATGACCGTGGATCTTCTTATCAGGCATATATCAGTGTGCAGAATGAATTGGTTGCTGCATACAATGAATTGAGAGATGAGTTGGCTAAAGAAAAATTTGGGGTTACTTATGCGGAACTGAACGATCTACAACAGAAAGCAGTCCGTGAGATTTATCCGCAACGTATTTCTGAGGCAGAACCTAAAAAATACGGAGAAAAAAAGAGGTAAGTAATGGGAAAATTTAATAAGACTGGTAAACGTGAAATGCCGGCATTGAATACTTCTTCGTTGCCTGACCTTATCTTTACCTTGTTGTTCTTCTTTATGATTGTAACAACAATGCGTGAGGTAACATTAAAGGTGCAGTTTACGCTTCCGCAAGGTACTGAGCTCGAAAAACTGGAGAAGAAATCATTGGTGACATTCATTTATGTAGGTGAACCTACACAAGAATACCGTGCGAAAATGGGTACTGAAAGTCGTATTCAGCTCAACGACAGCTATGCTGAAGTGGGCGAGGTGCAGGACTTCATTTTCCAGGAACGCGCTAGTATGAGTGAAGGTGACGCCGCTAAGATGACTGTGTCTCTGAAAGTAGACCAAAAGACAAAGATGGGTATTGTTACTGACGTAAAAAATGCCCTCAGAAAATCTTATGCTTTGAAGATTAACTATTCTGCTACTAAACGTGGTGAGAAATAATTAGTTAATTCTATTATATAAAGAAAAGGCTTCCAAAATGATTTGGAAGCCTTTTCTTTGTTCTGTTATTCTTTCTACTTCACTCTTTTACTCCGTAGACGACCGTGTGCAGTTTATGCTTTATATCTTCGTAGTCTTTTTCCGGATCAAGGTTGCCGTGTACCATTAGATACATTGGGAGGAAGTGATCACCGGGCTTGTAAGGAGGCTGGTGGTAGTCTTTCTTCCATAAGACAAATCCTTGACGTTGGTAGAAGCCGATACGTCTCTTTGCCATTTCTTCTACCGGACGCTCCACTTCGAGTACAATGGGGAGTTTTAAGTAGTCGCATAGATATTCCAGCGTACGTTTGCCGTACCCTCCGTTGCGCAAAGCAGGATTGGTTGCAAAGTGCTCTACGTAATAGAAGTTACCGAAGTCCCAATAGGTGATGAAGCCTATCGGCAAGTCGTCATCAAAAATAATGTTATTATGGAAATTGCCTGTCCGGTCGGTGAATTCACGTAACTGTTCTAATTGGCGGTACTCTTCTGGTGGAAAAGAATCTACCAGCAGTTCTTCCATAAATTTGTAATGTTGTAGGTCAGATGTACTGATTGGTTGAAGTCTGATCATGAGGTTCGGGTTTTAAAATTAGATAATATTTCTGTTTTACAATTTCATTCTTATCGTTGCATCAAGGAACGTAGAATTCGATTATACGCCGGATGGCACGTTGGCAAACCGGACAAAATTCCTTGTATTCGTTTGTTTTCATGCGGCAATTATGGGCAGGGCGATAAATACCTTTGGCAGAGTAACCTCCACCTTCGTATACCCCGATAGGGAACTTCTCCCATTTGTTGGCAGGAGTAGGTATCGGAGTGCCTGCCGGAAGCAAGTCTTCCCATTTGGAAGAAAAATTCACCCGTGTTGATATATTTTGCTCCCACGGTTCGACATCCAGTGGATAAGTATCCGTCATGGTATCGTTTTCGTAAAAATATTCATCTGCCAACCCGGCAAAACTGTGGCCGAACTCATGGACTACCACCGGTTTAAACATGGGATGATGGGCGGTGGTCAGTGTGTAGGAGTTATAGATTCCTCCTCCGCCGTAGACGTCCGTGTTGGCAAGGATAATAATGTGCTCGTAGGGGATACCCGCCAAAGCGTTATGGATAGACTTTACCCGGCTGGTAGTCAGATAGCGGTCTGAATAGAACGTGTCGAAGTGTGAGTGGACAGCCGTCTGTTTCCATTGATTCTCGCGAGGAACACTAACACCGCTATCAGTGGACGGGCTGGCTACGGCAACAATATTGAATTTATCCTTCATTGAGCGGAACGGCTCATGCGAAAACAGGCTTTCGCAGGCACTTTCGGCATCTTGGTAAAACAGATCCATCTCTTTATCCGTATAGCCTTCAGCAAGTATGGCAACGTCAATGCAGTCTTTCTCGTTTCCGTTCCGGAGCAGATACCGGTGCGGAGTGACGTGGGACACGCCTCGTTGATGAATCAGTATATCATCCGGACGGACAAGGTGTTTGTAGCGTGCCATAACCTCTTTGCGGGGAGAATACAAAGTAATCTCCACTTCAGCAGGCTGTTTGGGAAATGGCAGGAGAAATGTATTTTCGAAGCCCTTAGCAGTCTCTTTTGCTTCGTCTGTGCTCAGCCATTCATGGAACAGTGAAGAGAAAGAAGTCTTATAAATAGTTTGTTGGGTAGCGAGATCCTTAACGATGATTTGTCCGTTGCCCTCCAATGGAAGTTCCGAAAGGTGGTGTTGCCGTCCTGCCCAAGACGGAAGTTGCGATAATTCATCCAGGTAAATATTTTGTCTTTCCGCATTTCCGGTAAAGATATAATCTACTCGTAAAGTTTTGTTCTGAAAGTAATCCGCAAAATTTTGTGCATGGCTTCCTGCAAAAGCGAAGAATAGTAGGATGGTACAGCAAATTTGTTTCATATAAATAGTATATTTATGTTTTTACAAAGGTACAAACTATTGGCGACTTATCCGCCTCCTATAAATAAAAGTAATAGTTTATAGTATTTGTTGCCGAAAAATCGCTAACTTTGCACAAAAGATTCATCGTTTTAAACAATTTGATTTGAAAATGGGACATCATCAAATAGATATTTTGGATGAGCAAATCCTGAAACTGATTGCAGGAAATGCGCGTATTCCTTTTCTTGAAGTAGCAAGAGCGTGTAATGTTTCCGGCGCTGCCATTCATCAACGTATTCAGAAGTTGACAAATCTTGGAATCCTGAAAGGTTCAGAATATATTATTGATCCTGAGAAAGTAGGGTATGAGACTTGCGCCTACATCGGTATATATCTGAAAGATCCCGAATCTTTTGATTCGGTGACGAAGGCTTTGGAAGCTATACCCGAAGTAGTCGAATGCCATTTCACTACCGGAAAATATGATATGTTTATCAAGATTTACGCTAAAAACAATCATCACCTGTTGAGCATTATTCATGATAAATTACAGCCGCTTGGTCTGGCCCGTACTGAAACATTAATATCTTTCCATGAAGCCATCAAGCGACAGATGCCGATAGATATAGACTTTGATGATGAAGATTAGTCAAATCATCTCATCAACCGATAGTGACAGATGAGATGATAAGATTGCGCTAAGCGGAAGTCAGTTATTTCCTTGTGTAATCGACAAAAGCATACGAGCAGAGATGTTTCTCGTCCGCAGGGTGAGTCTCTCTGCTTTTTTCTTGCCACACGGCCGGAGAGACCTCCGGAAAGTACACATCCGCTTCGGGAGCCGTACTGTCTATTTCCGTCAGACAAAGTTCGTCGGCGAATGGTAACGCTTGTTGATAGATACTTGCTCCTCCTATGATATATACGTGTTCATCTTCTTTGCAACTCTGCAAAGCGGCGGTGAGCGAAGGAAACACTTCCGCACCGGGACATTGCATTGCCGGATTGGAAGAGATAACTACATTTCTGCGATTCGGTAATGCACCTTTCGGAAGTGACTCAAAAGTTTTCCGTCCCATAACTATGGTGTTTCCGGTAGTCAATGCCTTAAAACGTTTCAAGTCGTTGGGCAGCCAGAACAAGAGTTTATTTTGGAAACCTATTGCTCTACGGCGGTCTACGGCAGCAATTATTGATATTTTACTCATATTGTCATACAGCTACTGCACCCGCTATGTGAGGATGCGGGTCATAATTTACTAACTCAAAGTCCTCGAATTTGAAATCGAAAATGCTTTTTACATCTGGATTGATGCTCATTTGCGGTAACGGACGAGGTTCGCGTGTAAGTTGTAGTTTCACTTGTTCCAGATGATTCAGGTATATATGAGCGTCCCCCAAAGTATGGATAAAATCTCCTGCTTTTAGCCCCGTCACTTGCGCCATCATCTGCAACAATAATGCATACGACGCGATATTGAAAGGAACACCTAGAAAAATATCGGCGCTGCGTTGATAAAGTTGCAGGCTCAATCGACCGTTCGCCACATAAAATTGGAAAAAGGCGTGGCAAGGCGGCAAGTTCATGTTGTCTAAGTCCGCTACATTCCAGGCGCTAACAATGATACGGCGTGAGTCCGGATTGTGTTTGATCGTTTCCACCGTTTCACTGATTTGGTCGATAAATCCCCCGTTGTAGTCAGGCCACGAACGCCACTGATACCCATAAATATGCCCTAAATCACCGTTTGCATCCGCCCATTCGTTCCAGATGCGCACTCCATGCTCTTGCAGATACTTCACATTGGTATCTCCTTGCAAGAACCAGAGTAATTCATATATAATTGATTTTAAATGCAATTTCTTGGTCGTCAGGCAAGGGAAACCGTCCTCAAGGTTAAAACGCATTTGATGACCGAAGACGCTGATGGTTCCGGTTCCGGTACGGTCACTTTTCTCTGTGCCTTCGGTTAATACACGATTTAATAAATCCAAATATTGTTTCATAATGAATAAATTTCAAATACTATACGTACGCTTGCGCAAAATTATATATACGTTCGCTCAAGACTATATACGCTTGCGCAAAATTACAAAAATGGAGTGAATAAATTAGCAAACCATCCTACGAACTTCTTCCAGGGCGAACGCTTTTTCCAGAATTCGGGAGTCAGCTGGGTGCAATCCCGGATGTCTTCGTGAAACATCGTGTTCAGTTCGCCCGTTATCCGTTTGTCAAAAATAAAAGCATTGGTTTCGTAGTCATACCGCAGGCTGCGGCTATTCAGATTGGCAGTCCCCACTGTGCAAAACAGATCATCGACCATCATGATTTTAGAGTGATGGAACCCGCCGTTGTACATATAGACCGTTGCCCCTCTTTTCATCAGTTTGTGAAGTTTATAGAGTGCAGCGTCTGGGGTAAATGGAATATCGGAAGCGGAAGAAACCATGATTGTCACATCCACCCCCCGATCAATGGTTCGGTAAAGCGCCTTTTTGATTGAAGAGGTCGGCACGAAGTAAGGATTTACGATGTGAACGTTTTTTTGTGCCGAATAAATACTCATCGCATACGCATGGCTCAGCATTCGGCTGTTCTTTTTCGGAGTACGGTCAACGATTGCGACAATGATGTCGGTACTATCCGTCTTGCTCTCGTGGAGTGGAAAGTAGGCAGCTCCTCCTACATTTTGTTTGGTCTCTTTGTTCCAGATTGTCAGGAAGATTTCCTGTAAGTCATTGACCGCGTCTCCCTCTATGCGCATATGCATATCACGCCAGGTCCCTATTTTAGGCAGACCGTTGATATAGTAATCTGCTATATTCATGCCTCCCGTATAAGCTATTTTTCCATCAATGACAGCTATTTTCCGATGGTCGCGGTGGGCAGCGTGGTTGATATAAGGGAATGTGAACGGATCGAACTTTACAATTTCAATGCCCTGCTCACGTATTTTCTTGAGATGTTTCTTTTTTAGAGGTTTGTTGTTAGACCAGTTGCCAAAAGCATCGAACATAGCACGTACCTCAACCCCCTCTTTCACTTTCTGAGCCAGCAAGTCGAATAGGGCATTGGCGATGGAATCGTTGCGGAAGTTAAAGTATTCCAGATGAATATGATGTTTGGCTTCCCGGATAGCTTCGAATAAATCGATAAACTTTTCCCGTCCGCTTTTCAGTAACTTTACTTTATTGTTGTCGGAAATGGGTATACCGGACTCTTCCAGAAAACGCAATACAAGTGAGTCACTTGTAAGTCCGATCGAGTCTCTGGGTTGTGTCTTTAGACTGTCTATGATGTCTGCCTGAGCGTGTAATAAAGACAGGAACAGGAATAAAATAAATATACGTAATTTCAAAACTCTTCTCTCTGTTTTAGTTTACAGTCCAACAAAGATACGACATCTATGTTTGGGCTTGCTTGGGAGAAAGGGTATATTTATTATTGTTTAACAGACGAGGCGCTTTTATAGCTCTTATGCCATCATAATCTTATGCTTCGATAACTTTTAGCCATTGATAACTTTTATGCCATCGATGCAACTTTTCGTGTCGCTATAAACAGCAGGACGACAGAGGCGATAATAATCGATTTCGGATCTAGCTCCGCAGTGCCCTGATTAATCATGCTTATGAACACTTCTCTGATTGTTCCCCAAGCAGCTTCCAAGCCGCCCATCCAAATGAAAAGCACAGCTCCCGCAACCACCACGGCAGCGTTCCAGATGCGTACCAACCGATTGCTACGATCGGGCAAGCGATGCATGACACGGTGGCTGAAGCCATTATCAGCTATTTCCTGTTTGTTAGCCGTGAAGAAATCCTTCAAAAGCTTCTCGTCATTTTCAATTTTTGTCATAACCGTTTTGTTTTAAATACGTTGCCAACTTTTCTTTTCCACGCGACAGATGGCTTTTCACCGTTCCTGTCGGTATTCCTGTAATTCCCGCAATCTTTTCGATGCTTAAATCTTCCATATAAAAAAGCGTGATGCAGGTTCTTTCTATTTCTTTAAGCGTCTTAAGCGATCGGTAGATATCCATCTTTTGACCGACGTTTTCCTGTTCGGCACTGTTGACGGCATCTATTTCTCTGGCGTCAAGGTCTGCCGTTTCTTTGCGACTGCGAATATAATCATAAAATATATTGTACGCAATTCGATACAGCCACGTGGAGAAACTGGACAAATTTCTGAAAGAAGCAATATTTGTATACGCTTTGATAAACGTGTCTTGTGCCAGGTCGTCACTCAATTCGCTGTCTCCGCAAGTCAGATTCAGGAAGAACCGCCGGACCGGTGATTGGTACTTCTTCACCAACTGGTCGAAGGCCTTAGTGTTTCTGAACACCACGACCTGCGCGACTAGCGATATATCATTGAGTTGATTCATCTTTGACTGTCATTCTCTTGATTTTCATCTTTCTTTCTACCGATGATCCACTGCCCGATTCCCATGAAAGTGATTAGCAGACCGATAGTGCCGATTGAAAATTCACCGGTAATAGCCCAGAGGAAGATGAAAAGTCCGATTCCCGTAAAGATGTTTTTGATGCCTTGCGTACGCGGATCATTCGGCTTGTCCTCTTTGAGAAAATCTTCCGGAAGCGGCTGTCCGGCAGCAAGAGCCTGTTCGACAAGGCGATAGCGTGCTTTCCGGTTCTTGTAGCGGAAGAAGAAAATGATGAATAGGATAAACACCGGAAAACCGAAGACTGCAATGATTGCGATGATAGGAATCAGAACATCCTCCATCGCATTGGATAGGCTGTACAGAACACTATGATTACTTGTGTCCGTAGCAGTAACATTCTCTTTGGCGATAGAGTCGGTTGTGTCTGTGTCAACTACCAGAGTCGGTTCCGCCTGACTGATGGAGTCGTGGGCAACAGGATTCTGATTTTGAGCGACAGCCAGTGTGCAAGTGGTCAATACAACCATCAAAGCAAGTAGAAAATTTTTCATATAGATCGTTTTTTAATTTGTTTCTTTGTTTGTTAGACGTAGTTAATGACTTAGAAAGTTGCAAAGAGACGAAATATTTTTGATATTTGCGGAAATTAATAAATGAAAAATGGAATTACCCGCTTCTTTTGTAGACTATACCCGCTCTTTATTAGGTGAAGAAGAATATGAAAAACTGGCCGTTGCCCTGCAGCAAGAACCACCTGTCAGTATCCGCTTCAACAATGAAAAATGGAAAATGCAGGATGAAGGGGTATCTGCTGTCCATTCTCCCTTCGACCGAGTTTCTTGGTCGTCCGAAGGGGTTTATCTGGACGAACGCCTGACTTTTACATTCGATCCGTTGTTTCATGCCGGTTGTTTCTATGTTCAGGAGGCCTCCTCGATGTTTGTAGAGCAGGCATTACGCCAATACATCAAAGAACCGGCAATAATGTTGGATCTTTGCGCCGCTCCCGGTGGAAAGTCTACCCATGCCCGTAGCGTGCTGCCCGAAGGAAGCCTGCTGGTGGCTAATGAAGTCATACGGAACCGTTCACAGGTTTTGGCGGAAAATCTTGCGAAGTGGGGACATCCGGATGTGGTGGTTACCAATAATGATCCGGCGGATTTCTCGGCTTTACCGTCTTTTTTTGATGTCATTCTCACCGACGTTCCTTGTTCCGGTGAAGGAATGTTTCGCAAAGACCTTGTGGCAATAGAAGAATGGACTCCGGAGAATGTAGAGATTTGCTGGCAGAGGCAGCGGAGGATTATTGCAGATATTTGGCCTTGTCTGAAGCCCGGAGGCATTCTTATATATAGTACCTGTACATTTAATACAAAAGAAGATGAAGAAAACGTACGCTGGATTCAGCAAGAGTTCGGGGCGGAACTGTTGCCGTTGGAAGTTCGGGAAGAATGGAATATAACAGGAAATCTGTTGAAAGATGAATCGGCCGGGACCGTTCATTGGGAGGACATTCCCGTCTATCACTTCTTTCCTCATAAAACGAAAGGAGAGGGATTCTTTCTGGCTGTTCTTCGGAAACCGTGCATAGAAACAGATGAAAACGAAACGAAGAAGGCATGGGAAACCATCAATTCAGAGAAGTCTGCAATCTCAAAATCTACGATAGCGCGAGCTGCAAAGAAAAAAGGGAAACACGCTGGGAAAGGAGTCCCGTCTGTCGCTAAAGAGTTGATGGATGTAGCCCGGAGCTGGGTGAGGGACATCGGCAACTATTCTCTTCTGACCGATGCAGAAACCGTTTACGCCTTTCCCAATGCTCGTCTGGAAGAGTTGGAAGCACTTCGACAGAAATTGAAAGTGATCCAGTCCGGTGTGTCGGTGGGTGAAGTGAAAGGGAGAGATTTGGTTCCCGCTCATGCGCTGGCACTGTGCCCTGTGCTGTTGCGTGACGGCGCTTTTGTCGTTGAGGACATTAGCTATGAGCAGGCGATAGCTTATTTGCGCAAAGAAGCTATTGTACTTCCTGCTACGGTGGCTCGCGGGTTCGTGTTGCTTACTTATAGAGGCGTTCCGTTGGGCTTCGTGAAAAATATCGGTAACCGGGCTAACAATCTTTATCCGCAGGAATGGCGTATTCGTAGCGGCTATCTGCCGGAGGAACTTCGGATACTGTAAATTTCTCGGCACAATTAAAACATAATATTCGCCTAAGGCAAAATCCCTACCGGCATTTCAATTTCGGAAAATGCAAAGATGACCTTGCTCGTTTCGCTTTCTTCGATGCTGTTGGAAGCGGGAGGAGTGACAGGAGAAGTGCGCGTACTGTTTAGCGGTGGTGTCCCCCAATTCAGTGCCAGATTTTTGTCGAGTCGGTGAAGGCCGTATGCATTGCATCGCAGGGTGTATGTATAGCGTTTGGTGTCGGCATTCCCTTCTTTTTCCGGCAGGACAAAAGCGAGTGAAACTTTCTCATCTGCCTCCTGTGCCAGTTCGTAAGTACCTTTAACGAGGAGTTTCAATCCGGAAGAAAAAGCCGTCTGTTCACCTCGTTCAAAGAAGTAAGCTTCACGGCTCGGAGTGTTGATCAGAAAGATAAAATCTACCCCCTGCAACGGTTGGGGCGTTGTGATACCTTCCTCGCCTAAATAATCGGCAGGAAGCAACTGCAACGCTTCGTAATTGTCCACCACTTTGATATTGAGCACACAACTCTCCGAAGTCGCATAGTCCGTCACCCGCAGGCGAGTTTTCCCGGTGAGGTAGCCACGCACATATATATTCGTGCCGTTTGGCACTCCGCTCCAACCTTTTTCAATTCCCGCGGCGGCAATTTGTGTGTGCTCCATTTCCAGATTGTAATCACCGTTTCCGCTTTTCGGACCAATATACCGTATACCGCCCATAGGTACTTCGTAGTAACTGTCATAAAATTCGAGTGGCTGGTTGTCCTCGTCTTTACAAGCATTCAATGAGGCTAAAAGACAAAATAATGTAGCTAAGTAGTAGAGTTTTCTTTTCATGGCAATTTAGGTTGTGTATTAGGTGCAAATATAGGGAAATAATTAAAAAACAGGATAAGATCAGTTCGATTTTGTTTGTGGGAGATTATAAAGAAGATAAAAACTTAAAAGTGCAAGAATGACAGAGATGCGATAGAATTAAAAGCCCTTCACCCGCCAACTTTATGTTCGAACCTTAATATATTCAAATGCTGATGCGGATAACTAAAAAATGCCGATTGACATAGTAATGTGTCAACCGGCATTTATAAATTCCTTGAATGTTACTTTATATCATTTATGTCTTTTATTATTTCCCTGATTACTGATAGCATTTGCGGAATGTCCTGTCTTACAGTCTTGAATACAACTTCCGCGTCAATCTCGAAATAATGATGAGCTATTTTATCTCGCATCCTCATTACACCGCTCCAGTAAATAGTAGGATAATGAGGTAAAAGCTCTGCATGAGTAATTTTATCAAGTCCTTTTACCGTTTCTCCTAAAGCGATTAAATTCATACAGATGGCGTCTAATCTCAACATTCCATCAGGAGAACAGAGAAAATCATTCGGAGTTTGAATCATTGATGTTCGGCTGATGATTAATTCTAGTGCATTTTCGATATTTTGTAAACTATCAGATACTAATTCTTTGTCAAACATAAATGGCCTCCTTTATGATATGTCTCTTTAAAGCTTCATTCATTTGTTCACGTATTCTTACTAAATCTACCGGGCAACCAAGCAGTTCTTCCAATTCGCATTGTATACGGTCCAATGTAAGAAGAGATGGAGCTTCTCCTTCATAACAAATATCCACATCACTTTGCTCTGTCTGTTCGTTTCGAGCTACCGAACCGAAAATGCCCAATCGTGCAAAACCATATTTTAAGGCATTAGCCGCTTTATAAGATTTTAATAATGCTAATATTTCAGATGTAGATTTCATATTCTTCCTCCATTCGTGTACAACAAAGATAAGCAATTTGCATGAATAATGCAATACTCTCTTATAATTTGCTCTTGTAGATCCGCGCCATTGCCTTCTGGTATTGATTCTCCAGTTGCAGATAATTCTGGTGGCTCTGATAGAGCACGGACACCTCCACAAAGTACTCAATCATGCTGATTTGTCCTCCGGTCAAGGCCTGTTTGAGCAAGGCAAGATCTTGTTGCGACCGGAAAGTCCTCGTGTACTCCTCCATAGAAGCATGAAGCGTTTTGGCTTCCCGGTAAAGCTGTGCCAGTTCGGATTCTACCTGCAAGGCGGCATTATCCCTTTGCAGATCTATGTTCAGAGCCTGTGCTTTGGCAATCTTCACCTTGTTCCGGTTTTCAAAAAGAGGGAAAGAGAATCCCACCACTAGGCCGTTGAAAGGAGTACCCGATTCCGTGTTCCGGCGGTAGCCCAGCTCCAGTTTCGGCAACCATTGCGACTTGTTGACAGCAATTTGTTTGCGGGCGACGAGGCTCTCGTTGCCAAGCGCCATCAACGTGCGGTCTGCCGATAACACCTCCGATTTCAGTATCTGATAATCAGTCGGGAAAGGCACGGCCGGGTATTGGCTCTCCTCGAAAACAACCGGAAGATTTCCGTTCAACGTACTCAGTTCCTGCAATTTATTGCGCAGCGCCGTTTCGTTTAGAGACACTTCCGTCTTGACATTCAGCAACTCCAGATTGATCTTGTTCGTTTCGAGCGCATTGGCATCTCCTGTCTGCAGGCGTTTGGCGTACATTTTAGCAAGTTCTTCCGCATTGCGCAGGCGTTCTTCTAAAATCTGCTTCTGCTGGCGAAGCATGATGATGTCCAGGCAAAGCTCCTTTGCCTGCAATAACTTCTCCTGCCGAAAAACATCCGCCTGGCTGTCGTAAGCTCCGATTTTCAGACGGTTCAGCTTGTTGCGCGTGGCATATAAGCTGGGGAAGTCGAAGCTCTGCGAAACCACCAACTCACCGATTGTTTCACTTTTATCTTTCGAGCCCCAGAGGTGTGCATAGGAAAGCGTGGGATCGGGCAGATTGTTGTCCGTTCTAGCCTCCAGCTTTTGCGACTGAATCAGCTGCTTGTTAGCCTGCAATTCCTTGTTGTTCGTTTCGATATTTCTCAAAACCTGCTCAATGCTGTTCTGGGCTTGCGCACTGCCTGCGGTCAGGAGCAGAAGTGCCGCGCCGATAGTTATGATTTGTTTCATTTTCATCTTCTTTATTGGTTGTAAATTGCAATTACAGACTTGCTGAAGCCTTCTTGCGGTGCATCATCAGATAAACAATCGGGACGATGAATCCGTTCAGGAAAGTAGAGGTTAACAAGCCTCCCAAAATCACTTTTGCCATCGGACTCTGAATCTCGTTGCCCGGAAGATCACCTCCCAGAGCCAGCGGAATCAATGCCAGAGCAGAAGACAAAGCCGTCATCAGGATCGGGTTCAGACGGTCGAGCGAGCCTTGCATCACGCTGTCGTACACGTTCAACCCCTCCACTTGCTGGAGATGATTGTAATGGCTGATGAGCAGCATACCGTTACGGGTAGCAATTCCGAACAGAGAGATGAACCCGATGATAGCGGGTATACTAACTTCCCCCGTTGTAAGTACCAATGCGAAAACGCCACCGATCAACGCGAGCGGCAGATTCAGCAGGATGACTCCCGACTCCTTGACGCTGCGGAACTCATGGTAAAGCAATAGAAAAATCACAACGATGCTGATAAATGAAGTCAGCGCTAATGTTCTGCTCGCCGCCTGTTCGCTCTCAAACTGCCCGCCGTATTCGATGTGGTAGCCTTCGGGTAATTGCACGGATGCGTCGATCTGCTTCTGGATGTCGTTTACCACACTGCGCAAGTCGCGGTCGGCAACGTTGGCGGAAATCACGATTTTCCGTTTCACGTTCTCACGGTTGATAGTGTTAGGCCCCATAGCCGATGTCACTTCCGCCACATAGCTTAGGGGGACTTTGCGTCCGTCGTTCGTGTCCACCATCAAGTTGCGGATTTTCTCCATCTCGTCACGGGCGTCGTTCTTCACCTTCACAATCAGGTCGAAACTCTTGCCTTGTTCGTACACCTGCGAGATCACTTTTCCCGCCAGAGCGACATTCACGTACTCGGAGAACTCCGGCAGTGTGATTCCGAACTTGGCCAGCATTTCGCGTTTGGGCTGTATTTTTAACTGCGGACGTTCGATCTGCTGTTCCACATTCAGGTCGGCAATGCCGGGAATTGCGCCGATCGCCTCTTTGATCTGATTGCCGATGGAAAACATCTTGTTCAGGTCGTCGCCGAATAGCTTGATGGCAATATTTGCTTTCGTACCGGACAACATGGCGTCAATCCGGTGGCTGATCGGCTGTCCGATTTCAATGTTTGCTCCTGTAATTGTGCCCAGCTTTTCACGTACATCCGCCACCAGTTCGCTGCGCGAGCGCTCGCCCAGTTCAAACGGAGCCTCAATTTCGGACACGTTCACACCCAATGCGTGCTCATCCAGTTCGGCACGTCCCGTTTTGCGGGCAACGGTTTGTATCTCCGGAATGGTCAACAGCAACTCTTCCGCGCGCTGTCCCATTTTGTTGCTCTCTTCCAGCGATATACCCGGCAGAGAACTGATATTGATTGTGAACGAACCTTCGTTGAAAGAAGGGAGGAAGCTACGTCCCAGCGTGAAGAACACACCGAGCACCACGACGAAGAGAGCGATAGTTCCACCCAGTGTCACCCGTTTGTGCGCCAGCACCCAAGACAGTGCCTTTTCATAAATCCCTTTCATCCAGCGGGCTACGAAAGACTCTTTCAGTTCCTTGTTCGTCTTGTTGCTTCCCAACAGATAAGAGCAGAGCACCGGAGTCAGTGTCAATGCTACCACCGTCGAGGCGAATAACGCCACGATGAAAGCAATGCCCAGCGGGACCAGCATTCGGCCTTCCATGCCACTCAGGAAAAATAAGGGAACGAAACTGACTACGATAATTAAAGTTGAGTTCAAAATCGGCATACGAACCTCCTTCGAGGCGTTGAACACCACTTCGAGCGTGCTCAATCTTTCCGCTTCCGCTTTCAGCCGGTTTTCACGCAAGCGCTTGTATACGTTCTCCACGTCAACGATGGCATCGTCCACCAGCGAACCGATGGCGATTGCCATACCTCCGAGACTCATAGTGTTGATAGTCAGTCCCATATAATGCAGTGTCAAGATCGATACGAGCAGTGAGAGAGGCAGTGTCACCAGCGAAATAAGCGTAGTGCGCACATTTGCCAGAAACAAGAACAGAACGATAACGACAAAGATACCTCCTTCAAAGAGCGATTTTTTCACGTTGCCGATAGAACTTTCGATGAAGCGGCTTTGGCGGAAAATGTCCGTAGAAACCTTTACATCCGGTGGCAGGTTCTTCTGAAGGTCTTTTAGCGAAGCCTCCAGCTTGTCCGTCAGTTCCAGTGTACTGGTGGCGGGCTGCTTGGTCACAGTCAGCAGGACGGCAGGTTTTCCCCGTTCCGAAGCCGTACCCAATTTCGGCGCTTTGGGGCCTATCGCCACGTCTGCTATATCTTCCAGAGTGACCGGAAAGTTGTTCACCGTCTTTACCACCGCCTTGCCGAGCTGTTCCGTCTGAGTGGTGGAAAGCACGCCTCGCACTATATATTCATTTCCGAACTCGTAAAGCACTCCGCCGTTGGCGTTCAGGTTCATGTCTTGCGTCACCGCCATCACCTCACCCATCGAAACACCGTAGTGGCGCATCCGCTCGGGATCAAGCTGAATCTGGTACTCTTTGATGTCTCCTCCGAGCACCGCTACTTGCGCCACTCCTCCGGTAGACAGCAGACGCGGGCGGATAGTCCAGTCGGCAATCGTACGGAGGTCGAGCATGGAGGTAGAGTCGGCCGTCAGCCCGACAATGAGCATTTCGCCCAGAATAGAAGATTGCGGGCCGAGTGTCGGTTTTCCAACGTTGACCGGAAGCGATTCACTGACTACAGCGAGCTTTTCACTCACAATCTGTCGGGCAAGATAAATATCTGTTCCCCAGTCGAATTCCACCCAGACAACAGAAAAACCATTGGTGGAAGAAGAACGGACACGGCGTACACCGGTAGCTCCGTTTACGGCGGTTTCCACAGGGAAAGTCACGAGTTGTTCAACCTCTTCGGCGGCCATACCATTGGCTTCGGTCATGATGACAACCGTAGGCGCGTTGAGGTCGGGAAACACGTCTACTTCCGTGTGCATGGCAGTGTAGCTCCCCGCAATGAGCAGAAGAATGGAAGCGCAGAGCACCAGCAACCGGTTGTGCAGGGAATAATGTATGATTTTATTAAGCATCTTTTTAAATTAAGAATTATGAATGAGGAATTAAGGATGAAGATTCATTCTTCATTTAATCAGTGTTCGTGGCTGTGTGCGGGGATGGCATTGCTTGCACTGGCCAGTCTTACCTGGTACGCTCCTTCGGTCACAACGCGGTCGCCCGCTTTCACGCCGGACAGGATCTGGACATTTTTTCCGTTGTCGGCTCCTACGGTCACTTCCTGTTTCTTGTACCCTTCCTCATCCAGTTGCAGATATACAAAGTAGATCCCTTGTTCCTCCGTCAATGCGGTGCGTGGAAGGGAAATTACGTTTTCCATTGGCGACGAGAGCAGGAAAACCTCTACGAATGAGCCGGGAATCACTTCACCTTTGTTATCGAACTCGAAGGTGACAGGCACGTAGAAAGAATTGTCTCCGGCAGTTTTCCCGAAAGACAGGAGTTTGCCGTTGAGCGCTTGCAGTTTGTATACCTTATTATTATAAGGAGTCTGGAAATTGGCGGAGCTGATTGTGCGGAGGTACGGGTAGTACTTTTCCGACACTTCGGCGCGGAGGAACAGACGGCGGTTCTGCGTCACGCTAACCAGTGGTTGTCCGATGGTCACGTAGTCCCCCTCTTTCACCAGTATACTTTTCACATAGCCTGCGATGGGAGCTGTGATATTTTGTCCGATAGCCGAATGGTTCTTCGAAAGGGCCTCGTAGCTGATGCGGGCGTTTTCGTAATTCTGCTCCGCCTGTGCAAATTCCTTGTCGGATACGATTTTGTTTTTGACAAGGGCTTTCATCCGTTCGTACTCTTTCTTCGACACCTCGTAGGCGATGCGGGCACGTTGTACCGGGTCACCGTCGGCTATATTGTTTGAAGAAATGGTGACCAACGGTGTGCCGCTGCCGACGCTCATTCCTTCCGTCACTTTTCCACGAAAAGAAACAACGCCGGCTACGGTAGCTACGGCAACCGATTCGTCCCCCTGAGCAGCAAGTACTTGTCCGCTGGTTTTAATGACCTGTTGGAAAGGAGCGGGCTCGATGATACTAGCCTTTACTCCGGCTGCTTCGGCTTTCACTTTCGGAAGGATGATCTCGTCACTATGCGCTTCGGCCGTTTCGAGGTGGCTGTCTGCTGTTTCGTGACTGTGCCCTTTACCGGATTCATCCCCGTGGGCGCTGTGGTCGTGATCTTCTGTGGCATGATTATGTCCTTCCGCCTCATGATCATGCTCGTTGTGTGTATGTGTGACGGTACTATTACAAGAGGCAAGGATAAATAAACCCAGCACTCCGAAAAAAATAAGTTTCTTCATAAATGATATTTCCTACTTAAGTTTTTTGTTTTCTTTTTGTTGTTGCAGATTCATACTGCAAAAATACGGCAAGGTTCTTGCAACTGACTTGCAAAGATGAATTGACGTTCCAACTGACTTGCAAAGATTAGCTACAACGCCTTTGCAACTGACTTGCAAGAGCGTTTTTAAGCGAAAACAGAGTAGGGAGGTGCGCGAAGCGAGGTGGCACGGTAGAAATCCGTGCCATGCAGAGAGTCTCGGAAGACGTAATAGTTCTTTACCCGTTTCTCCTGCGGGCGTAGTAAATGTTCGATAATGACATCGGTGAACAGCGTAGCGATAAATACATAATCCGGACTGCTATAGCTGTGTATGGATGGGATGGACGACTGAAAGCGTGTCAGACACTCGCTGTTGCAACAGGCGTCGCTCCCCTGATGATGGTGCTTGGGGCATTGTTGCTCTACGGGCAAGTCCTGCTTCATGCAAATCATTCCGTTAGGGTGGTGATGATGGGGAATAACGGCTGCCACCAACATGATAATGTTGATAAAAAACAGCAGAGTTACTATGATTCTTTTTTTCCCTTTCATCCTGTGCAAAGATACAAATTCTTTATCTTCTCCCGGAAGCCGACCCCTTCTTTTTATTATTTATTATTTCTTTTCCAGCTCTTGCAACGAATCCATCTTTTTCTTTTCGAGGAATTCATAGATACCGCAGAGGTGTTCCGTCACCTTCTGATTGCCAAACTCATAAACCTTTGATACCAGTCCGTCGAGGAAATCGCGGTCGTGCGAAACGACAATCAGCGTGCCGTCAAAATCGAGCAACGCCTGTTTCAGGATGTCCTTTGTTTTCATGTCGAGGTGATTCGTCGGCTCGTCCAGAATGAGAAGGTTGACCGGCTCCAGCAATAGCTTGATCATTGCCAGGCGGGTACGCTCTCCACCCGAAAGCACTTTCACTTTCTTCATCGACTCCTCCGGACCGCCAAACATGAAAGCACCCAGCAAGTCGCGGATCTTGTTTCGGATTTCCCCTTTCGCTACGTCGTCAATCGTCTGGAACACAGTCAGATTCTCGTCCATCAGTGAAGCCTGATTCTGTGCAAAATACCCGATTTGTACATTATGTCCCAGCGTCAGCGTGCCATCGTGCTCTATTTCCCGCATGATACATTTGACAAGCGTAGACTTACCCTCGCCGTTCTTGCCGACGAACGCCACCTTGTCTCCGCGCTCAATCGTCAGATTGGCGCCCTTGAACACCACCTTCTCTCCATACGTTTTCCCAACATTCTCCATGATGACCGGATAACTGCCCGAACGGGGGGAAGGCGGGAATTTCAGACGCAAAGCGGAAGTGTCCTCTTCGTCCACCTCCAGCAGTTCCAGTTTCTCCAGCATTTTCACACGGCTCTGTACCTGCAAGGTCTTCGAGTACGTCCCCTTGAAACGTTCGATAAACTCCTTCGTCTCGGCGATGAACTTCTGCTGCTCATCGTACGCCTTCTGTTGCTGTTCGCGGCGTTCCTTGCGCAGTTGGAGATATTGTGAGTAGTTTACTTTGTAGTCGTAGATGCGCCCCATTGTCACTTCGATGGTGCGGGTCGTGATGTTGTCGACAAACTTGCGGTCGTGGCTGATGACAATCACCGCCTTGCCGTTATTGATCAGGAAATCTTCCAGCCATTGGATAGACTCGATGTCGAGATGGTTCGTCGGCTCGTCGAGCAGCAGCACGTCCGGTTTCTGCAACAGCAACTTCGCCAACTCGATGCGCATCCGCCATCCGCCACTGAAATCACTTGTCTGACGTCCGAAGTCTTCCCGGCGGAAACCGAGTCCGAGCAACGCTTTCTCTACATCCTCCTCGTAGTTCGTGGCGTCGATTGAATAATACTTCTCGCTCAGGGAGGATACTTCCTCGATCAGAGCCATATAACTGTCGCTTTCGTAGTCCGTCCGTGTCTCCAACTCCTTGTTCAGGTTCTCGATTTGCGCTTCCATCTCGTGCAGATGCGCGAAAGCTTGTGCCGTTTCGTCGAACACCGTGCGTCCGTCCTCCGTCATCAAGTGCTGGGGCAGATAGGCCACCACGCACTCTTTCGGTGCGGAGACCTTGCCGCGTGTAGGTTGCCTCACGCCTGCCAGAATCTTGAGCAGTGTACTTTTTCCCGCTCCGTTTTTCCCCATCAGGGCGATGCGGTCTTTTTCATTAATAACGAAAGAGATATCACTAAATAAAGTCGTGCCGCCAAATTCTACGGCCAGTCCGTCTACAGAAATCATATTATTCTTTTAAATTGAGGCGCAAAGATAGCGAAATATATGAATATTTTTTATATCTTGCGGGCTGAAATAGGATATTAACTTGTTGGAATAGGATATTAACTTGTTGAGACAGGATATTAACTTAAGGATATAGAAGGATATAGATGGAAAATAATATACTAAATAATATGGAAGGTACGCAAACATCTGAATTCAGACCGCTTATACTTGTGGCTGAAGACGACGACAGCAACTTTAAACTGATTAAAGCGATCATAGGTAAGAAATGTGATATCATGTGGGCACGGAACGGAGAAGAAATGGTAACATTATTTCAAACACACGGGGAAGATGCCAAAGCGATGTTGATGGACATTAAAATGCCGCTGATGAATGGGCTGGAAGCGACGAAAATTATTCGTGAGTCCAACACTACGATTCCCATTATCATGCAGACTGCCTACGCTTTCAGTTCGGATAAGGAAAATGCGATGAAGGCGGGAGCTACGGAAGTGCTGGTGAAGCCGATTACGCTAGGGGTTCTTCGCGGTACACTAAGTAAATATCTGCCCGACTTGCAGTGGTAAATGAATAATAAAACGCAGATTAACGCAAATTATCATAGAAAAGATTCTATAAGTCATTGATTAATATGTCAATTGAATATCAATTGAATATCTATTGAATATCTATTGAAATGGATTAGTCAAGACTTGGAGTCTGTTTAAATAATCTATGCTAACTTGCGTTAATCTGCGTTTTGATATATCCCCCCCCCCTTTTGGGAGGGGGGGAGAAATTAGTTCTTATGGTTGAGAACCGGATGCATCATCGTCAGTAGTAATAGGTTCAACCCACGTTTCATCGTCATCCCATCCGGTGCGGCGGAAGCCTTTGATGGTGTACGTTTTGCCTTCCAGCGTATATTTCACTTCGATGCCGTCCGCTTTCCCGTTTGTCGGAGTCGTAACGCTTTCTAAAGTGACTTTTCCGGAAGTGACTGTAAATTCCCCTACGGGAGTCGTTCCGTCGGCAACCATATTGCCTGCTGTTCCGTTAAAGGTGAGTTCTTCCACATTACAACTGATTTTGCCTAGAATACCACTTTGGAATTTATTACCGTTCGGCAACTTGATCCACAACTTGTCCTTATCATTATCCGCTGTATTGTACAGATACAGATAAGTTCCGTAGACGTTGTATGATTCGTCATCGTCCTTTGTTGTGCTTATAACCAGTTCCTCATTGTTCTCGTCCAGCACTTTGACGTAATATTGTCCGCTCAGCGGGTATATAGGGGCAAACTCCTGCTCATAGTCTCCATAAGTGTCGCATGACACGAAAGTGACCATTGTGAACATCAGGACTAATAAATAATTAATAGGTTTCATGTATATATCCTTTCTTTCTATTGTTCAATATCCTTATTATTTTTTATGCCACCACAGCGGTTCGGTAATTGCCGGAACTTTCGTAGGCGCATTCGTATTATAGTCCAACGACTCTTTTGAGTAGATGAAGCGGTGAGCAAACTGCCCCATAGCTAACGAACTGTTGGGGTTATATGCCAGTGTACCCAAAACGTAAGTCGCATCGTCTGTTGTTTTTTCGCTGACTTCCGGAATACCGGTGCGGTTGATATCGAACCATGCATCCCAAGCCTGGCAACGGGTACTGGCAATCCATTTCTGGGTAAGGATACATTTCAGCATACTTTCTTCGTCGGTGTCTTGGAATTCGTAAAGACCTCCGTTTGCAGTAAATTCAGCAGCTTTGTCGCCATGATTCCATCTAGCGAAAGAGAGTTCAACAGCATCGTCATAGTGAGTCTTTGCATTATCTTTGTCTCCTAACCGTGCATAGCATTCCGCCAACAGGTATTCGGCTTCGGCCGCTGACATATAATAAACAGGATCGGTAGCACCGATTACGGCACGCGAAGTTGTTGAAATGCTATATGTGCTGGAAGTTCTGTTCCCATAAGGAATCGCTCTATATTCGGTTCTCTCAGATGCGACAGTCATTTCGTAAAAGTCTCCGATGCGCGGATCTTTATGCTCTTTATCTTTTTCTAGATAATTGAGCAGCGTCGTACAAGCGCGTACATTATTTGTCGTATTCAACTGTCGGCGGTCATTCTCATAGAACGGATTGGACTTATTTACGACGTCCTCGAAGCAGTGTACCGTTGCGTCGTCTTCCAGGAAATCACCGGCAGCGAGCATTGTTTCTATCTCCGCCTTGTTCGTGTCAAAGTCTCTCATGAGCAACTTCAACTTTAAAGTTTTGGCAAATCTGATCCATTTCGCGATATCCCCGTCATAGATATAATCTTCCACGTTCATGGTTTTCAGACCTTTGGCAGAGGCTTCCGCTTCCTTGTCGATAGCGTCGTCCAGCATTTTGATAATGCCGGGATAAACCACCGTTTTACTATCATCGTATTTGCAGTTCTGACCTTTCAGAGCTTCGGTGAAAGGAATATCTCCATAAGCGTCGGTGAGCACGTGATAGGTAAACGCGGTCATGATTTTTCCGACCACCCAATAGTTCCACGCACCTTCCTCTTCTGATTTCTTGATAACGAGATCGAGATCAGGCAAAACGTCCGCGTACGGAATTCTCCACAGACGGAGGTCGCTGGAAGAAGTCATCGCATAGTTGACCAGCGTGATATATTGGCTGGATGACGGATTCTGCGTGTAGTGCTGTGACCACATAGAACCGTAGAGTTGGTACAAATACCCCATTACGGCAGCCGAGCCGGTGAATGCGGACGGCAGTAACGTCGTTACCGTCACTTGTGATTCGTCCGGATAATTCGGATTCTTGTTGACGTCCAGATAGTCCTCGCAAGAGGTGAACGTGCCGGACAGGATGGCGCTTAATACACCTATATATAAATACTTGAATTTTTTCATCTTCGATCGTTTTTTTTAGAATACAACTTTAATACCTCCACCTATATTGCGCGTAGAAGGCAAGGCGGCAAATTCTCCCAGTTCGGAAGCGATATCGTTACCGAAAGTTGTGGTTTCCGGGTCTACGTAATTGTTAGCTTTCGGAGTCCACATAAAGAGGTTGCGTCCGATCAGGCTCAGGTCTAGCTGCTGGATACCCAGTTTGGAAATCCATGCTTTCGGGAATGAGTAAGACAAGACCAGTTCCCTCAGTTTCACATAACCTTTCGGGATGATGAAGTTCTCGAACTGGCTGTCCGAGTAAGAGTCGCTGTAATAACTGCTCATGTTGTCGCTGGTCACGGGACGGTTGTTTTCGGCGTAGCCTCCGTCCTTGAGGGCGATTACGGAGTTGGGCACGACGAACGGTTCGCGGTTGTTGAACAGCGAGCGGGTAGTGTTGCCGACGAAGTGCATCAGCTGTGCGGTGTAGGAGTACATATAACCGCCTTTACGCCAGTCGGCCACAGCGGAAAGGGTGAATCCTTTGTAGCTCACGCGGGTGTTGAAACCCATATTGAAATCGGGAGCGGACGAACCGATCGTCTTCATTTCGCTGTTGCTGGTAGTCGGGATACCGTTGGCGTCGACAATCACTTTGCCGTAGTAAGGGCTGTTCTCGTCCTGTACGGTAGCGAGGGCGGGCACTTGGAAGATTCCGAGCGGTTCGCCGACTTTGGCAACGAAGTTAGCGCTGTAAGCCGTTTTCAATACGTATTCGGTCACAGGCTTGTCCCCCTCGTTCCACAACTTGTTCACCTTGCTCCAGTTCTTGCTGAAGGTGACTCCCAAGTCCCATTCCACCTCTTTGGTGCGGATCGGAGTCAGGTTGAGGGCGATTTCGATACCTTTGTTGGAAATTTCGCCAACGTTGCGCACGGCACTGGTGTAGCGTGTTTCCGGGGCGACGTCTGCCGCGATGATCTGGTTTTTGGTCAGCTTGTCGTAGTAGGCGAAGTCAATGCCGATGCGGTTGCTGAGGAAGTTGGCGGTCAAGCCCAATTCCCATTCGGAAGTCTTCTCCGGTTTCAGGTTGTTGTTGGGCTGGCGGTTGTATTCGGTCAGTCCCAACGCCCCGTTCAGCGGAGTGTCCAGATAGCCGTAGCCGGATGAAATATGATCGGGGATGTAGTATGCCAGCGTTCTGTACACGTCGGCGTCGTTACCCGTCTGTCCCCATGCGGCGCGCACTTTCAGGAAGTCTATCACGTTGTTTTTCAGCGAGGGGAACATATCGGTCAGGATGACGGACGTGTTGATTCCTCCGTAGAAGAAACTGTTGTGGTGGATGGGCAATGTAGATGACCAGTCGTTGCGTCCGGAAAGGTTGACAAACCAGAAATTCTTGTACCCGAATTCCACCTGTGCGAAGGCTCCGATTGTTCTGCGCAAATCGCTGTAATTGGTGCTGACGGGCTTGTCGGTCCCGTTCTGCAGATTGTACCATCCTTCCATGAACAGCCCTTCGAGAAACGACTTCAGATAAGACGATTTCCGTTGGTTGAGGTTCCATCCCGCCGTACCTCCGAGAGTGATGTCCGTGCCGATATTGTAGTTGGCGCTCAGGAAGAGGGTCGCGTCGATCTGGTCGTAATTGTCGGTACGTTCGGTATAAGTACCCTTTTCTTCGGATTTGCCTCCGATGCTGCTATACGAATTGTCGGCGTACGTCAGTTTCGCCGTGCGCAGCTTCTGGCGGGAGTTGGTGAAGTCACCTCCGAGACGTCCTACGGCCTTCAGACCGGGAATGACCTCGTAAGACAATTCCAGCTTACCGTAGATGCGGTCGTCCTGATAGTTGTTCTTATTGTTGGCGAGTACCCAGTAAGGGTTCTGCGCGTACCACGTGTAATAGTTGTCTCCGTTGAACCGTTCGTCGTTGAAATCCTTCATGACGGAATAGTCGATGTCCACCGGGTGCTGTATCAGTTCCTGCTGCATGGTGGCTCCCGCGTTTCCTTGTCCGGCGGCGGCTTTCGTCATGTCTTTGCGGATATACGTGATGCTGGCGTCGGCGGCGAACTTGCCGAATTTCATGTTGCCGCGGAATGACAGGGTGTTACGTTCGTATTTGTCGGCATTGTTGGGCAGCACGCCGTTAGAGGAGGTGTTGCCGTAAGAAAGCATCAAGCCCATCTTTTCGTTGCCGGTGCGGACGCTGATGTTGTTGTTCATCTCGAATCCGGTGGTGTAGAAGTTGCGGAGATTGTCTTTCACGAACGAGTAGTGCTTTTTCATCGGGGTAGTCAGTTTGCTGGAGCCCCATTCGTTGAGCCGGCCGTCCAATGCAGGTCCCCACGATCCGTTCTCGCTTCTGTCCCACGTTCCCCAGCCTTGTCCGAACTTGTCCTGTTCCTGCGGCACGCGGAGCACGTTGGAAGCCATGAAAGAGCCGTCGTACGAAACGGTCAGCTTTTCTTGTTTGGCGCGTTTGGTGGTGATCATCACTACACCGTTGGCGGCACGCGAGCCGTAGAGGGCGGTGGCTGAGGCACCTTTCAGTACGGTGACGGATTCCACGTCGTCGGGGTTGATGTCGTTTGCCCCGTTACCGAAGTCGATAGCGTCGCCGGCCGCGATGACACCGTTGCCCTGGTCGTTGGAGAGGCTGGTGTTGTTGGACATCGGCACGCCGTCGATGACGTATAGCGGCTGGTTGCTGGAGAAAGAGGAATAACCGCGCACGATTACTTTCTGTGAGCTACCGGCCGTTCCGGAGCTGGAAATGTTTACACCGGCTATTTTTCCGGAAAGTCCGGACATCACGGAACCTGACTTGGCTGCGACCAAATCGTCATTTTTCACTGTAGAAGCGGCATAACCCAGTATTTTCTCGCTTCTTTTGATACCTAAGGCGGTAACGACCACCTCGTCCAGCGCCTTCGCGTCCGAACGCAGCACGATGTTTAAAATCCCTTCCTTGATTGTCACTTCCTGGGGGATCATTCCCACATAAGAAACGCGTAAAGTTTTGGAGGAGCTTGGTACGTTGCTGATTGTAAATTTACCGTCAATATCGGTGATTGTACCAAGAGTGGTGCCATTGACTAATACTGAAGCACCTACGACAGGCTGTCCATCTTCTTCGGATGTTACCAATCCGGTCACTTTGGATGTCTGCGCTGTCGCCAGACCTATGCCTATAAATAGGAAGGTCATGAAGAACATCAATTTTCTTTTCATAAATTCTCTCTTAAATTTAACCTAAAAACACATCATTTCTCTCTAACAGGCTGCAAAGATAACACAAATTATAATAATCTAAGAAAAGTAATGTGTTTTTAACTAAATGCTGTCATATTGAAAGTGAATTTCGGTATTGATATGGGGTTTTGAAATGTTATATGGATTATTTGCTTGCTTTTAGATTATTTGACGTGTCATAAAGAAAGCGTTGCGAACGTTTGTTTTGATAATAAAATATCATTGATCCCGCAAAATGGGTGACTTTTTATTATTTTAGCTCCTTCCCCTCACCATTTTCTGTAACATTCCGTTGTAAGTGCTTTCAAATTCGGCCGGATGATTGAGTGCCCAAAGGATGTAATCTCCCGGTTCGTTCTTTTTGAGCAGGGTAGGACGGTATCCGGGACTGAGGATTTTCCATAGCGTGCCGTTGATCCCTCCCAGTTCTTTTCGTCGGGCAAGGGCGAAAATGGCTTTGGCGGTCTGTTCGTTCCGGATGCCGATAGCTTCCATATTTAGTCGTAGTATAGCTTCGAAGTCCCCTCCGGACGAATCCTCTAAAGACAAACCCCTTACAGCAACAGGCGAAGCCTGAGAAACGCCGTTTGGCGGAACGGACGGCTTCTCGCTCTCCTTTCTTATTTTCCCTTCCCTCTCTGTCTCTTTGTCTTTTTGGGTTTCCGATTTGATTTCATTTTCCCTCTCCATTTCCTGTTTACTTTTAATCTCTGTATCCGTTTCTTGTTTTGTTTGTGGCATTGTTGCTGCGGATTTGCCCGGACTTGCTGCAAATTTGCTCGGATTTGCTGCGGATTCATTCGTTTGTTCTCCGTTTTCCCCCTTTCTCTCTTTTGTCTCTTTTCTCTCCTTTGTCTCCTCCTCGTTATCATTCGCTTCTTTCTCCTCCTTGATCATCCAGAAGTTTTCCAAAGGCAATTTGTATTTCCTCCGGCTGTCGATGATGATTTTGTGATACTGCTCTTGGATGGCTTGCGAGGTCAGCACCCCGTACTCCTTATATATATAGGTGTCGAACAATCCCACCGACAGGCAATCGTCGATGATGGCCTGCATTTCCTCCTCCTCGCAACAGGCTTCCTGAGCGATGTCGAACAGTGTGTCCTTGTTCCAAAGGACATAATAGCCTTTTTCTTTGTAGATAAGACAAAGCAGGGAAGTGAGCGCGGCAATTCCCGCCGCGTGATGGCGGCAGGAGATGCGGCGCACTTTCCGGTCTTGCAGGAAATTGACATCTAGGGGGAAATAATCTAATCCGGGTTTGGAAATGCGTGCCATGATAAATTAAGTTTTAAAAAGTGATACATTGTGCGGTTTATCGGAACTCGTTGCGTACGTCGAAGCAGGGGCACATCTTGATAAACTCGTTGGGCGAGATAATACCGTCACCGTTGCGGTCGGGGCTGGTGTCCCGGTGGCCTATCACTTGTCTGATGTCGGGGTAAACGAGCCGCAGGTCTTCCACCAGGCGGATGAGCGCTTCGCGTTGCGCTTCCGTCCGGGTGTCGGCGGGACGGCCTTCCTTGTCCAGCCCGCCCACGTAGCAGATACCTATGCTTCGGCGGTTCCAGCCCGTGCAATGCGCTCCGTCGAGGGAGACATCCCTTCCCGGTTCGATGGTTCCGTCCAGCCGGATTACGAAATGATAGCCGATGGAACGGAAACCGCGCGCACGGTGCCAGCGGTCGATGTCGGCGGCCGTGAAATCCTGTCCCGCACGGGTGGCGGAACAGTGGATGATAATTGTGTCTCTCATTGCAGCGTCCTCCTTTCTTGTTGGTTGCGGCTTGTGTAGATGGCGAATCCGAAAGCGATGGCTTCGTCTTCCGACAGTTGGCGGTAATATTGCCGGTTCACCGGATGCTGGACCGGGATGCAGGGGGATTGTATAGGCGGGACAGGCCGATGATGGGACGACTGCGGAACAGCCGGAGCGGGAGAGGTCTGTGAGACAGCCGGAGCGGGAGACAGCGGTAAGGGTTCTTTCATAATAAAAGCGTCTCCCCTGTGCTGGCTGACGCGTAAGTTGTGGAGGAGCAGTCGTTCCGGATAGCGCAACTGTAGTCTGAGCCAGTTTATGAATGCGGGATTCATGTGTTCTCCTTTGCTCATCGCCTGCATGGACGGGTAGGCGCGGAGTGCATTCCCGCTTGCGTCCGTGACGGCGCAGGGAACACCCGAATACTTTGAACCCGTTTTTCTGGGAGGCCGCAGTCCCATGCGGATGGCGTGCATTATGTTGTCGTGCGCATCACACCATTCGAGGTTCGACACGTGGTTGTTCAGCGTGTTTCCGTCGAGGTGGTTTACTTGCGGCAGATGTTTCGGGTTGGGAATGAACGCCTTGGCTACCAGACGATGCGTGTAGTATTTGGTGTAGATTCCTTTTTGCATGAGCTCTGTCTGCTCGTAGCCTTCTCCTGCGATCGTGGTGCAGAGAATCAGTTTCGACTTGCCTTTAAAACTCAATACCCGTCCATGGTCCGAGACCATGTAGTCGGGATTTTCTTCGATAAATCTCCAATTTTCCATACTTGATATTGGTAAACGTTAATAAAATTATATTCTGTTAAAAAACGGTCTGTTCTTTTGTCTCCGCGTGGAGAAACGGCGTTTCCTGCATTCCAAGAACGGCGTTTCCTGGTGTATAGAAACGGCGTGGACTGGATATGTTAAACGGCGTTTCTTCCTCCTCCGTGCGGGGTTCGAGCCTTTCAGCGCAATGAATAAGAAACTCCAATTCTTCCCGGCAGCCTTGAATGGCTTCTTGCAGGGAGTCTACATTGTACTGCCTGCAAAGGATTTCCCATTCTTCTCGTTCCTGCCGGTTCATTCTGTTCTTGTCTTTTCGGGTTCGTCCTCGACGTCGATGTCCAGGAAGTTTTCCGCATGGAACGTGCGCCATCCTTTTGCCTCGATGTCGTAGTAGACGACGAACGTGTTTTCCGGTCGTGGAATATAAGGTTGGTGGAAACAGTGTTCGTATCCGGTGAGTGTGCCGATGGCGTGGCGGACGCTGCCGTCTTGTTTGGTGTAGCGGAAGCGGACATTTCCGTGATGCATTTGCCGGATGAGGGCGCCTATCCGGTGGGCGGTGACGAGTGCGTCGTGCCGGTTCATACCATTGTTTTGCCGGATGGCGGCTGCCTGTTTCATGAGCCGCACCCGTTGAAAAGAATGCTCTTTTTTAATCTTGGTCATTGTTCTTCGGTTTATTTTGATTATGTGGCAAAAGTAGGGAATGGAAAGGGGAAAGATTGTCCGAGCTTGACACATAAATGAGGAATTAAAGAAGAATGTGTCAAGCGTGAACATGAATGTTAAGAGAAATAGCCGTTCTTTGTGGGAATTTTTAATTAATGCAATAGGAAAATGGCAAAGAAATTGGTAAAAAGAGAGTCGGAAATGACAAGTAATAGTGAAGCAACCTGTAAGGTAACCGGACTTCGGCATTGTGATGATAGCACAAAAAAAGAGATTGTGGACTGTTTGGTGAAAATAGATAAGCAGAATGATATACCGGAAGGTTATATTGTAAATAATTCAAATAGTTCGACTTCTTCGGTGAGACGTGTGTTCAGTTGCGTCTGGGATGGCAGTACTTCAATACCCGATTTTACGACGTTATTTAATATTAGCGCGTGTGTTCTCAAAAAGGCTAAAATCGTTGTAGCCCTTCCTGGATTACTGTGTGCGGTTGTAGGCCTTTTACTGAAAGATTCGGCGAAAGTGAAGTGCCGGATTATAAACCGACATCATCTGGTTGTGGATATCGAACTCTTTGAGGATAAAATTATATCTGTTGAAGATTGGGAGGAGATGAAGAAGGAAGAGGCGGAAAAGAATAAAACTGATAAGAAAAAGTGAAACTCACCACGGTTTAGAATTTTCACCACGGATTACACGGATTACCACGGATTGAAGAAAGATAGATTGGAATTTTCACCACGGATTACACGGATTAACACAGATTGAAGAAAGATGAATTAGAATTTTCACCACGGATTACACAGATTAACACAGATTGAAGAAAGATAGATTAGGGGAAAAACGGGGGGCGTAAAATAAACTGTGTCATGCTCTATTTTCCTTTCAAACTCATCGGTCGGGGAGCGGCCAGCGCCAAGGGGCGGGACCACCCGTCCCGACGAGCGTAAAATTACAATAATTTAAATCTATCTCCAAACTTTATCGCTAATTGCCCAGCGATGGCCGCCCAATTAGCAATGGGCATGGTCCATTTCTTGCGTATGTTGCGGTAAGCGAGGTAGACAAGCTTCTCAAGGGCGGTATCATTAGGGAATACGCCCTTGTTTTTTGTAACTTTCCGTACTTGGCGATGATAGCCCTCGACAGTATTGGTGGTATATATCATGCGGCGTATATCCGGTGTAAACTGGAAGTATTCAGCAAGCCTTTCCCAGTTGTCCTGCCATGACCTGATGACAATCGGATATTTCTCACCCCATTTCTCATCCAGATTAAGAAGCTCTGTTTCCGCGGCTTCCTTGCTTACAGCGCCATAGACACGTCTCAGGTCTTTCATGAACTCTTTTTGATGTTTGCTGCCGACATACTTGACGGAATTGCGTATCTGATGGACGATACAGAGTTGGACGACGGTATTGGGGAACACGCTTTGGATGGCATCGGGGAAGCCTTTCAAACCGTCGACACAAGCTATGAGGATGTCACGCACGCCACGGTTCTGTAAATCGGTCAACACATTCAGCCAGAAGTTTGCGCCCTCATTTTTAGAGATATACATGCCAAGTAAGTCCTTACGTCCTTCCTTGTCTATAGCCAGGACATTGTAGATCGCACGGCTGACGGCACAACCTCTGTCATCCATTACCTTGTAATGAATGGCGTCGAGCCAGACTATCGGATAAACCGGGTCCAGACTCCGGGAACGCCATGCCTTTATCTCCGGAAGTACACGGTCGGTGATGGAACTGATTGTCTCGGCAGATACACGGTTACCCAGATTCTCTTCCATCCAGTCGCTTATCTCACGTGTGCTGTTTCCCAAAGCATAAAGCCCGATGATGCGGTCTGCAACACCCTCGGCAAGAATGGTCTCACGCTTCTTTATAAATTGAGGCTCAAACGTGGCATTGCGGTCACGCGGAGTAGATACGGTCACTTCACCCATGGAAGTCTGTACCTGCTTCCGCATCTTTCCGTTACGACGATTGCCACTCATACGCTCTTCATCGGAGAGATGGGCATCCATCTCGCCTTCAAGGGCCGCATTTAAAATACTCTCCAATAAGGGAGCAAACGCTCCATCCTTTCCCAACAAGGGCTTACCGGCTTTTAGCTGTTCGATGGCCTTGTTCTTGATACTTTCAAAATCAAATTCTTCGCTCATAAATAAACTGTGTTTGCAAAGTTAATATTTTATTCATTCCCTTTGTTGACACAGTTTAATTTACAACCTCGAAAAACGGATTAGAGAAAATCTGCGTTTTTAATCTTCTTTCCTTTATTTTTTTCCTTTAATCTTCTTTTTTTTCTCTAATCTTTCTCTAATCTGTGTTAATCCGTGTAATCTGTGGTGAAAAAGTGAATCAAGGTTCTCCTAAAAAACGGAAAAACAACCCTACTTGCGCCGGAGTAAGCAGGATGGATTTCTCGCTGTATCCCGTTTGGGCGAGTGCAGCCTGTAATTCTGTATTTTTGGCTATCCACCCTCGCAGGGTGCGGCGTGCTGAGGCGGTTTGTATATCGGGCAGGTAGAAGGACGCTAACTGGCTTTTGCTATAAGTCCGGATGCGGATGGAAGGGGATGTTTCTGCTTTCATTGTCGGTTGTCTTTTAAGGGGTTTATCAGATTCTATGTTTGTAAAGGTAAGGCTTTTTAGGCAGATTGGTGATGTGTTGTGCAGAAGCGGTTGTGGGCATGGTTTGTGCGGACTCGTGCCGGGTTGCTGTCTCTTGTGACAGGTCGGTACGTTATGGTTCACGTTTTTTTTCCTTTCGGTTACCTTTGCTTTCGTAATCGGTTACAGAGAGGAATTTAATTTATTAATCATTTAAAAAAAGGAAACAGTATGCCATTAATTTACAAACCTTATCAGGCAACGCTTGCCAACAAGGAAGGACAGAAATTGTATTATCCCCGTCTGGTGAAATTCGGGAAGGCAGTCAATACGCAGAAAATGGCGGAATTGATTGCGGAAAAAGCCTCGCTGACGGCGGGTGATGTCCATAATGTGATTCGTAATCTGATGTCCGTGATGCGGGAACAGTTGCTTAATAGCCGCACGGTACGCCTCGAAGGCTTGGGAACGTTTACCATGATCGCTAAGGCGAACGGGAAAGGGGTGGAGCTTGAAAGTAAAGTCAGCAGCGCGCAGATTACTTCGTTGCGTTGTCAGTTTACACCGGAGTATACACGTGAGGCGAACGGAAGCGCTACCCGTGCACTGACTTCCGGAGTGGAATTTGTACACGTCAAGGATGTGGCGGGCTCGTTTGTCGCTGCCGATGATTCAGGTGAAGATCCGGACGACGGAAAGAATCCGGACGACGGAAACGGTGGCGGAGAAGCTCCGGATCCGGCTGAATAATGAGGAAACGGACTTTAAGAGAGGATTTTAAGAGACCGGATTTAAAAAAAATTAAAAAGAGAAGCTAATGAAATTGTTGTTGGAAAAATTGCTTGACATTCTTGAGGCAATATTGCGCTTCCGCAGACGCCGTAAAGAGTAGATTACTGTTTGTGGAAATTGTGGAAAAATGAAGCTGGCTCGCTTAGTATTTGTAAGTGAAGAGATGAAAAATTCCCCTTACTATTACCTTAGTCCGTTGTGATATTAAGGAATGGTAAGGGGGGATTTTTTTGTGGAGAAATCAGATCAGTCGGTCTCGATCTGGAATTTACGGCTTACTTTCATTAGATTGATGGTGTAAGTCACCACGTTTTGGGCTTCCTGAACCATCGTCAGGTATACCATGCTGACGCGGATACTTCCCGACTGGCTTTGGATGCGCTGCAGTTCTTTACGTTTCAGCAGCGAGAGTTGTCCGTTAAGGTCGTTGGCGCGGCGGATTTCTTCTTCCATGTTATTGTAATCGTTGTTTTCCAGTTTTCTGCGACATTGCTGGATCAGGTAAGTGATGTCTTCGGCCGCGTCGCTGAATTCGCCTTTTTGGATAGCGTCCAATGGGTTGAAGTTGTTGTCGATGTGCTCCAGACACGGTTCGCAGAGACGGGAAATGCTGTACACCAGTTCGCTGGCGAAGTCGTTGCCCTGGTAGTAGTAAAGCCCTTTTTCGAGCACGGTGTTGTTGTCGAGACGGCACATGGCGACGGTTCCGGTACGCTTCATCTGCTTGACGAGCTGCTTCTCGAATTTGGTGGAGCCCATCGCGCGACGCAATCCTCGCAGGTTTTCGTGGAGGAAGGAGGTGACGGTGAGTTCGAAGTTCGTTTCCGCGTATTCCAACACTTTGCCGAGCTCTTCGCGGGTGTGCTTGCGCATCAGTTGCAGAGCTTCTTCGCTGTCGGTGGTCTGCATCAGTTGTTTCAGGGTCTCGTTGCCTTGCTCTTTCGCTTTGCGTTTCTTGTACATCACTTGGCTGCGTATCAGGATGAACACGGCGATGCCGATGAGGGCGATGATGGAAATGTTTCCTCCGTAGTGAAGTACGAGGGCGACGAAGAAGCAGATGGTGAAGGCGGCTCCGGCGGTGATGAACCAGCCGCCGATGACGCTCAGTACGCCTGTGATACGGTAAACGGCGGAGTCACGTCCCCAGGCACGGTCGGCCAGTGAGGTTCCCATAGCTACCATGAAGGTGACGTAGGTGGTGGAAAGGGGAAGTTTCAGTGATGTTCCCAAAGCGATGAGCAGGCCTGCCAGCACGAGGTTGACGGAGGCGCGGACAAGGTCGAACGCTGCGCCGTCGGCTATGATGGCTTCGTCTTTGCGGAAGCGGGTGTCGAGCCATTTCTTGGTGCTGTTCGGAGTGATTCGTGAGATTCCGTTGGCGAGCGCCATGCTGAAACGGACGATTGTACGGGCTATCGGGGTGCTTCCGAAGGTTTCTTCGCCTTCGTCTTGGCGGGAGAGGTCGACGGAGGTCTTGATAACGGCGTGCGCCTTTTTGGAGGTGCAGAGTGCGTAGACCATGATTGCTCCGGCTCCGATCAGGAAGTACCACGGGGTTTTGGCGGGTCCTAGCAGGGAGGTCATCAGGAAGTTGTCCGGGTTGCCCGATCCGTTGGCGGTGTAGTCTATGAAGGAGGAGAAACCGGCGAGGGGAACGCCGATGAAGTTGACGAGGTCGTTGCCGGCGAAAGCGAGGGCGAGGGCGAAGGTGCCCATCAGCACGACTACTTTGAAGACGTTGACTTTCAGCCAGTGGAGGACTTGCATCAGCAGGGTGAAGAATACGAAGAACACGGTGATGAGCGGCAGGGTGTTGTCTTGTATCCAGTGTTTGTTTTCGGGTGTCATGAAGGAGCTGTCTTTCAGCCCTTTGATGAGCATGAAGTAGATGATGGAGGTGGCGGCGATGCCTCCGAAGAGGGCTATGCTGTACTTCATCTTTTTGGTGTAGTTGAAGGTGAATATCACACGGGCAATCCACTGCACAAGCATTCCGAAGAAGAAGGCGATGGCTACGGATACGAAGATTGCCATGATGACGGAAAGGGCTTTGTCGGTGTTGATGAGGTCGCCCAGCGCGAGGGTGTCGCTGTTGTGTACTTTGATGAGCGCGAGGGCGAAGGTTCCTCCAAGTAGCTCGAAGACTAGTGAAACGGTGGTGGAGGTGGGCATGCCCATTGAGTTGAAGACGTCGAGAAGTACTACGTCGGTCAGCATGACGGCAAGCAGGATGCACATGATTTCGGCAAAGTAGAAGTGCTCGGGCTGGTAGATGCCGTGACGGGCTATGTCCATCATCCCGTTGGACAGGGAGGCGCCGATGAAAATGCCGACACCGGCTATGAACAGGATGGTCTTGAACGATGCGGCTTTGGCGCCTACCGCGGAGTTCAGGAAGTTGACCGCGTCATTGCTCACGCCGACAATGAGGTCGAACACGGCAAGGACGAACAGAAAAATGATAATGCATAGGTAAATTGTCTCCATAAATGTATGTATGTAATTTCGGACGCAAAGGACGGAATTTGACGTTGCAGGGAAATGTCATAGATGTTACATTTGTGTTACAATCTTCTTTCTTTTGTCTTGAAACAAAAGAAAGAAGCAAAGAAAAATTCAAGGCTTACTTTTTTCTCCTACTCGCTTCCTGCACTCCGCTGAAGGGCAGAAACTCGCTTCGCTCAAACAGTCTGCCCTTCTTTACGCTCCGTTACGGGAGCTCGCTTGACGGAGAAAAAAGTAGGCCGGGGGAAACCATGCGGATGGGGTGGGGAGGAGACGGGGCATGGTGCTGGTCTTTGGGGTTGCTGGGTGTTGTTGGGCATGGCTGGGGTGGTTTTTTTGGGGGACTGGGTGTTATTGGGGCATGGGTGGTTGGTCTTTGGGTTGCTGGGTGTTATTTGAACAAAGCCAGTTATATAGGGTGTATTGCGCTCGGATGGCGGGGGTTCCGGGTGTTCTTTTTTTGAATATGTTTTGTAGCTTTGCGTCTACTCGGCAGGCTTTTTGGTTGTCGGCGAGTTGGATGGTAAGCATTTCGATTAGGCTGTTGCGCAGGTCGGGGTCGAGGACGGGGGTGATGGCCTCGATGCGGCGGTAGAGGTTGCGACGCATCCAGTCGGGTGAGCCCATGAAGACTTTGGGATTGCCGCCGTTGCCGAAGTACCAGATGCGGGCGTGTTCCAGGAAGCTGTCTACGATGCGGGTGATGCGGATGTTGCGGCTGTACGGCTGGTCGGGGATGAGGCAGCAGATTCCGCGAATGATAAGGTCTATCTGCACACCATGTTCGGAGGCTTCGTAGAGGCGGTCTATCATGGTGGGGTCTTGAAGGGCGTTCATTTTTAGGATGATGCGGGCGGGTTTGCCTTGATCGGCTAGGGCGATCTCACGGTCGATGAGGCGGTTCAACTCTGGGATGAGGTTGAAACGGGCGACAAGGAGGGTGGTGAACTTCGGGTCTTCTTTGCCTTGAAGGGTGCGGAAGAGGTTGTAAAGGTCGTTCACTATTTCTTTGCGACAGGTGAATAGTCCGCAGTCGGCATAAAGTGTGGCGGTTTTCTCGTTGAAGTTGCCGGTGCTGATGTAGGCGTAGCTGGGGATTTTCTCACCGTTCAGCCCACGACGGCGGATAAGGGCTACTTTGGCGTGCACTTTCAGACCGGGAATGCTGTATATGATTTTTATGCCGGCGGCTTGCATCATTTCGGCCGTGGCTAGGTTGTTCTCTTCGTCGAAACGAGCTTTCAACTCTACAAATACTGTGACTTTCTTGCCGTTCTGGGCAGCGGCTATCAGGGTGTTGATGACGGCGGAGTTCTCCGCCACACGGTATTGCGTCACCATGATTTCACGGGTTTCCGGATTGTGCACGGCTTCGTAAAGGAAGTGGATGAAGTGCTCGAAGGAGTGATAGGGGTAATAGAGCAGCAGGTCTTTCCGGGCGACGTAGTTGAAGATGGATTCTTTTTCGTCGAGGATGGTGAGTTTCATCGGCTTCGGCTTTTCGGGGCTGTGGAGTGACTTGCCGCCGGAATTAGGGGACGATTTATCATTGCTAGGAAGTGATTTGCCTGTACTAGGAAGTAGTTTGCCTGTGTTGGGAAGTGATTTGTTGGGGTTGGGGAGATGGCGCAGGTCTTCCAGGTTCAGGTGTTTGTCGCCGGGAACGAGTTCGTCGCGGTGAATGTGAAACGCGTCTACGAGAAAATCCAGAAAGTCGTGCGGCATGGCACGGTCGTAGACGAAGCGGCAGACGTCTCCTATTTTACGCTTCTTTACTTTCTTCTTGAGCTGGGCTACGAGGTCGGCACTGCTGGCGGTGTCGTCAATTAATATGTCGGCGTCACGGGAGATTTTTATACTGTAACACGACTCGACATCATAACCGGGAAAAATTAGATTGAGGTTCGCCTTGATGATGTCTTCGACAAACATCAGGTAATGATTTTTTTCATGACACGGCAACTCGATGAAACGGGGGACTTTTGCGTAGGGCTGCTTCATCACGAAGTAAAGAGGAGGACGGGAGGATTCGAGGATGGGGGATCCTTTTTCTTCTATTCCTTCTTTTGCTTCTATATCTTCTCTTGCTTCGTTTCTTTCTCTTTCTTCGTTTCTTTCTCTTGCTGATTTTATTGCTCTTTCTTCTCTTGTTTCTTTTCCTTCTTCTCCTTCTTTTCTTTCTTCTTTCGGATAGAGTCGGATAGCGAGATAGAGTCGGTTATCTCGTAAGAAAGAGACGATTTTGTCTTTGGAAACGGGTACGGGTTGCAGGTAGGGGAAGATTTCTTCTTTGAAGAAGTCTTTGATAAACTGCTGATGGAACGGTTCTACATGGCTGTCTTGATAAAAGATGATGTGGTTCTTTTGTAGGGCAGGCAATATTTTTTGTTCGTAGATGCGTACACGGTCATCTAGTTGCCGGTTGACTTCCCTGTTGATTTCCTCTACAAGTTCGCGGGCGGATTGTACGCTTTCTTCATCACTTTCCGTTGCGCCGGAAGCAACAGCTTTGTGGTCTGCTACACGGATTTTATAAAATTCTTCGAGGTTGGAAGAGTAGATGGAAATAAAGTTGATGCGTTCGTAAAGGGGGAGACGCTCGTCCAAAGCCTCCAGCAACACGCGGTAGTTGAACGATAGCCAGCTGATATCTCGCTTGAAATATTTATATTTGTTTTCCATGTGCTTTAAGATTTTTCCAAATATAACACCTTTATAGGATTAAACAAAAAAATAAAGATGAAAAACAAGAATCCTATTCTTTTGTTTGTATGAATATAGCAGGATGAAGGATAAATTGATGAAATAAATTGTTTATTGAGGATTAATTCGTATTTTTGCATAAAAATGAAGCCGTTAAAACGATGACAATTAAGAAATTTAAATCGAAAGAGGAAGCGGTAAAAGCTATTAAAGAGGCTGCTACACGCAAACGTATTTGGACTGAACAGGTTCAAAGCGGACGCTCTGTGTCTGAATTGAAGGACAAGGATTTCAAGTTGGTTAAGTTCTGCTGATGTATTGCCTTTCCATAGAACAGATTAACCGAATCTCACCTTACAAAGTAGAAATTGCAAGCGATGGTAACTCACTGCTATTCCATACCCGATATGGATTGGTGTATGAGGTGGGGTTTGTGGAGGATTATACTTTCTTTGATAAAAATACTTATCAGTTTTTTATTGTAGAGAAGAATGGAAGTCGTTTTCTCAAAGATCCACTGGTGAAAGAAACTGTATGGGCTATTATTGAGGTGTTCTTTCGGGAGAACAGTAATGTTTTGCTCTATGTTTGTGATACATCGGATGGTAGGCAGGCTAGTCGTGACCGATTGTTTGATATTTGGTTTTATGAATATGAAAAACAGGAGGAATATATACATTTGACTGCCAAAGTGGAATCGGATTCGATTTATTATTTTGCTTCTGTGATATTAAAAATAACTCATCCTCATTTGGATGAGATAAAAGAGGCTTTTGACGTTTTTACGGAGGATATGAAAGATAAACTTTCTTAAGGAGATATGATAAGAATTGGATTATTATCCGATACCCATGCTTATTGGGATGAGAAATACCTGGAGTATTTTGAGTCGTGCGACGAGATTTGGCATGCCGGCGATATCGGTTCGGTGGAAGTGGCGGAGAGGTTGGCGGCGTTCCGTCCTTTCCGGGCAGTCTACGGAAATATTGACGGACAGGCTATCAGGAAGCTGTATCCGCAGGTGAACCGTTTTACGGTGGATGACACCGAAGTGCTGATAAAACACATAGGCGGCTATCCGGGAAAGTATGATCCTTCGATAATTGGAAGTCTGATGACACGCCCGCCTAAGTTGTTCATTAGTGGGCATTCTCATATATTAAAGGTGAAGTACGACAAAACGTTGGATATGTTGCACATCAATCCCGGAGCTGCGGGGATGTCAGGATTTCATAAAGTGCGTACATTGGTGCGCTTTGTCATCGAGCGGGGGACGTTTAAGGACTTGGAGGTTATCGAGTTGGCGGATAAATAATTTTTCATATTATTTTTGTCATCTCGGATTTCTTTCCGACCTTTGCACTCAGTTTATGAATAACGAAGACGAACATGAAGGGAATTATTCTTGCCGGTGGTAGTGCCACTCGCCTCTATCCGCTTTCTAAAGCGATCTCCAAACAGATAATGCCTGTCTACGACAAGCCGATGATTTACTATCCGCTGTCTACACTGATGTTGGCGGGGATTCGTGAGATTTTGATCATCTCAACTCCGCGTGACTTGCCGATGTTCCGCGATTTGCTGGGGACGGGTGAGGAATTGGGTATGTCTTTCTCTTACAAAGTGCAGGAGCAGCCTAACGGGTTGGCGCAGGCTTTCGTGTTGGGAGCCGATTTCCTGAATGGAGAACCGGGCTGCTTGATTCTTGGAGATAATATGTTTTACGGGCAAGGTTTCTCCGCCATGCTTCGCCGGGCTGCCAATATAGAGAAGGGAGCTTGTATATTCGGCTATTATGTGAAAGACCCTCGCGCGTACGGCGTGGTGGAATTTGACGAACAGGGAAAGGTTATTTCGCTGGAAGAGAAACCGGCAGTGCCGAAAAGCAATTACGCCGTTCCCGGATTGTATTTCTATGATGCCACCGTGACGGAAAAAGCGGCGGCTCTTCGACCCTCAGCACGTGGAGAATACGAAATAACAGACCTCAACCGCCTGTATCTGGAAGAAGGCACTTTGAAAGTGGAACTTTTCGGACGCGGATTCGCGTGGTTGGATACGGGAAACTGTGACAGTCTGCTGGAGGCGTCCAACTTTGTTGCCACCATCCAAAACCGACAAGGTTTCTATGTCAGTTGTATTGAAGAGATAGCCTGGCGTCAGGGATGGATTCCGACCGAACAACTGCTGCTGCTGGGACAACGCCTCGAAAAGACCGAGTACGGCAAATATTTGATAGAACTGGCGAAACAATCCTAAAATCAACATAAAAAGTAAAATATGAAAACTTATCTAGTGACCGGTGCCGCAGGTTTTATCGGTGCAAATTACATCAAATACATCTTAGCGAAGCATAGCGATATAAAAGTCGTGATATTGGATGCATTGACGTATGCAGGTAACTTAGGGACAATTGCGAAAGACATTGACAATGAACGTTGCGTCTTTATCAAAGGTGATATCGGGAGCCGCGACGTGGTAGACAGCCTATTTGCTGAATATCGCTTTGATTATGTGGTGAATTTCGCTGCCGAAAGTCATGTTGACCGTAGTATTGAAAATCCACAACTGTTCCTGATAACCAATATTTTAGGAACACAGAACTTGCTGGATTGCGCACGCCGCGCATGGGTGATGGGTAAGGATGAACAAGGATACCCCACTTGGAGAAAAGGAGTGCGTTATCATCAAGTGTCTACCGACGAGGTGTATGGCTCGCTGGGAGCCGAAGGGTATTTTACGGAGACAACTCCGCTCTGCCCTCATAGCCCGTACAGCGCATCCAAGACGAGTGCGGATCTGTTTGTGATGGCTTATCACGACACTTATAAAATGCCGGTAACGATTACTCGTTGCTCCAACAATTATGGTCCGTATCATTTCCCGGAAAAACTGATTCCGTTGATTATCAAGAATATACTTGAAGGAAAACATCTGCCTGTCTATGGCGATGGAAGTAACGTGCGCGACTGGCTTTATGTGGAAGACCACTGTAAAGCTATCGACCTTGTTGTGCGTGAAGGACAGGAAGGCGAGGTGTACAACGTGGGTGGGCATAACGAGAAGACAAACCTCGAAATCGTGAAGCTGACAATCTCTACTATTCATCGGCTGATGACGGAACATCCGGAATATCGCCAGGTGCTCAAGAAACGGGTGAAAGATGAGAACGGGGAGATTTCCATCGATTGGATCAACGAAGAACTGATTACTTTCGTCAAAGACCGTCTGGGACACGACCAACGTTACGCCATTGACCCTACAAAGATAACAAATGCACTGGGCTGGTATCCCGAAACGAAATTTGAAGTCGGCATCGTGAAAACCATCGAGTGGTATCTGAACAACCAAACTTGGGTGGAAGAAGTGACCAGCGGAGATTATCAGGGATATTACGAAAAGATGTACGGAAAGTAGATTAAAAGAAGTGATTAAATGGGGAATGATCTCGTTTTCAAAGAATCATCCCGATAGCTAAAAGAATTCCCATAAACAGCATATTACGTGAGGTCTCGCCTAATATGCTGTTTAATTTTTTACCGCTGTGTATTTTTACCATTCGCCTCCAGGTGAGGACGTGGGGAACCAGGTAAAGTTGCGGAAGAAGGGCAGCGTAAATATGTCCTTCGCGTAAGAAATATAGGCAGAGTAGGGAAGCCGAAATGCCTAGCAGCAGATAGAAATAGCGTCCGAACTTCTCACCGAAACGGACGATGACGGTCCGTTTTCCGCTACGGGCATCCGCTTCGCGGTCTCGATAATTATTGACAACTAACAGTGTGTCGATTAATAGTCCGCAAATGATGGAGGCGATGGTGACATCCGGTGTCCACGTCAGTGCCTGCACGTAGTAAGTTCCGCCTACGGGAACAAATCCGAAGAAAATGATGACTAACACGTCTCCCCAACCGTTGTAGGAGAGGGGATAAGGTCCGGTAGTGTAAAGGAAGGCGAATAATACACAAAGCGCTCCTATGATGATCAACTCCCATCCGGCAAAAAGTAATAGCGTGCAGCCGATCAGGCAGGCAAGTGTGACGGTAACGGCAATTCCGGTTTTCATTGCCTGCGGTGAGATCCATCCTTGTGCGCAAGCACGTTCGGGACCCAACCGGTCTTCACGGTCGGTTCCTTTGAGGAAGTCGAAAAGATCGTTGATGAAATTCGCGGCTATTTGCATCAGACCGGCAAACAGGCAGCAGACAAGGGCAGGCAACCAATGGAAACGTCCGTCCATTGCCGCTAGGGCTGTACCGATTAAAACCGGAGTGATAGCTCCTGTGAGAGTCTTAGGCCGTGCAGCTAATAACCATGCTTTCAGTGAATTACGCTTTACTTCTTCCATGCTTTAATATTTTATAAAGAGTTTTGATGGACAAAGATACATGATTTTTCGTATCTTTGCACCCCTAAAAACTTCAAACTAAGAGAAGATGAAGAAATCTATTTATCCGTTTCTACTGCTGACGCTGCTTTTACTTGTTTCCTGCAAGTCGAAAAAGAGGATGGTAGCAACCTTGCCGCGTCTTGTTTTGAACACAGACTCCATTGTTGCGGATACGTCCAACGCCATAGCCGGACTGTTTGCTCCGGATCACTCGCAACTCAAAGATCTGAACGTTTCGAAAGGCAGGAAACGCAGAGCCAAGAAAGATAAATCTTCTGCTGATGCATATAAATCGGAGGATTGGGTACTTCGCGGTACGAAAATAACTTCTTCCGAAGTGGACGTTTCCTCCGTTTATTCAGGGGTGGATCGTGTCGTGAAATATGACTTTACCCACCGGGACGTTCCCGAAGCCTTCGAGGGTTTTCGCATCGCTTTTATCTCCGATTTGCATTATAAGAGTTTGTTGAAAGAGAAAGGGCTGAATGATTTGGTTCGTCTGCTGATTGCCCAAAAAGCGGATGTACTCTTGATGGGCGGCGATTATCAGGAAGGTTGTGAGTATGTAGAACCTTTGTTTTCGGCGCTTGCACGGGTGAAGACACCGATGGGGACCTACGGGGTGATGGGGAATAACGATTACGAGCGTTGTCATGACGAGATTATCCGCACGATGAAGCATTATGGAATGCATCCGTTGGAACACGAAGTGGACACACTCCGCAAGGACGGTCAGCAAATTATCATTGCCGGTGTGCGCAATCCTTTTGACTTGGGGCAGAACGGAAAGTCCCCCACGTTAGCCCTTTCTCCCAGAGATTTCGTTATCATGCTGGTGCATACTCCGGACTATGTGGAAGATGTTTCTGTAGCCAATACAGATCTCGCTTTGGCAGGGCATACGCATGGCGGACAAGTACGTGTGTTCGGGATTGCTCCGGTGTTGAACTCGAATTACGGCACACGTTTCCTCACCGGCCTGGCTTATAATTCGGCTAAAATTCCTTTGATTGTAACCAACGGGATCGGAACCTCCCAATTACCAATTCGTATCGGTGCTCCGGCGGAGGTTATAATGATTACTCTGCATCGGTTGAAGGAATAAGTACACGCTGAATTCAATTTGTAAATGCGACACCTCCTTATTTTATAAGTTCAATTTTTTCTTGAGCTGCTTAATCTTTCTAAAATTTTGTGCCTCTTTGGGTGATAAAAATCCCAATCTTTTTCTTGGTCTTTGATTAATTTCTAATGTAATTTCCTCTATATATTGGTGTGTAATATATTCGAACGAAATGCCTTTCGGTATATATTGCCTGACTAATCCATTTAGGTTTTCATTTGCTCCTCTTTCCCATGGGTGATGTGGTTTTGCAAAGTAAAAATCTATCCCTAATTCTTTCGCAATATATTGGTGGTCTGCAAATTCTGATCCATTGTCTGAAGTAATTGTATGTATTCGCCCTTTATATGGTCTCAATAGTTGCACGGTTGCTGCCGCCACATATTTAGCTTCCTTACTTGGCAACTTGTATGTCCATAGCCACCCAGTTTTTCTTTCATTTATTGTAAGAATAGCCCCTTTATTATTCTTTCCAATAATAGTATCCATTTCCAAATCTCCCCATCTCTTTTTTTTCTCCACAATAGCAGGTCTTTCCGAAATATCCTTGCGATTGGGAATACATCCTCTACTATTATGTGCGGAACCTCTCTTTCCATGCTTCCGCCCCTTTCTTCTAAGTGACCGATATAAATCCCCGCCTTTTCGTTTATCGTCCCATATCCACTGATAAAGCCTCTCCACGGAAACCATCGGGAAGCCTAGCCCCTTACATCTTCCTACTATTTGTTCCGGGCTATAATTCAGCTGGACAAGCATGGCTGTGGCTCTGGCCTTGACACACTCTGTGAATTTCTGTGGACGAATACGTTGCTCTTTACGACGTTCGTAACGATACTGTGCATAGTCAGCATCATAAGAGTCCGTGGGATTCCATTTATTGCGACATAACTCACGATAAAGGGTACTACGATGAATACCCAGCAAATGGGCTATTTCATCTTTTTTAATTCCTGCTTGCAGATACGCTTGTAATTTGTATCTTTGTCCTTCGGTTAATTGTTTCATCATGCGACTGATTTGGTAGGAGATTGAGGGAGCAAGATAGAAACTTTATTCCAAGGGAGAAGCAAGATGAAGATTTTTTTCATCCGCTTCTCTCTAAAAATATTTTTCTAAACTATATTCTCACTCAACTGTCGCATTTATAACTTGAACTTAGGCACTTTCTATTTGCTCCCACACCTTCGGATGCAGGAAATACCGGACATCCTTTCCCGCCTTCAGCGCCTCACGAATGAATGTGGAGCTGATTTCAAACACTGGGGAATGGACGAGGCGGACAGTTTCCGGCAATTCTTCCGCTGCTACGGGAAAGCCGGGACGGGGGTAAATAATGATGTGGTTCTCTTTAATGATGCGCTCCGACTGAAACCAGCGGTCGAAACGCGCCCAATTGTCCGAACCGATGATGAGGTGAAACTCACGGTCGGGATAGGCTTCGCGCAATTTTTCGAGCGTATATACACTGTAAGAAGGACGGGGAAGATGAAATTCAAAATCCGAAGCACGGAAATGGGGGTAATCGCTGATACACAGTTCTACAAGCCGGAGACGCAGTTCGTCACTCCATAGCTCATCCTGCGTTTTCAGAGGGTTTTGAGGAGTAACCATGAACCAGATTTCATCCAAGCCTTCGTACTCGCAAAGGTAATTGGCCAATGCGAGGTGTCCGATATGAATCGGGTTGAAAGACCCGCTGAATATTCCGGTTTTCAGTCGATGGCTTTTTTTCATTGGTTGCTTCCTTCCTTTATTGGTTATTTCCTTTATTGGTTGCTTCCTTTCGTTGGGTTCCTTCCTTTCGTTGGGTTCCTTCCTTGTTATAAGCTACTTTTTCCATTGGATTGGTAACTGGAACTCCCTTTTCCAACTTTAGTTTATTTCTCCAGAAACTCCTTAATCACTTTCAGCGTTTCGGCTTTGGCCGTTTCTAGGTTATCATTCACGATGATGCAGTCAAATTGCGGAGCGAAGCTCAATTCATATTCCGCTTTGGAGATGCGGCTTTCTATCACTTCGGGAGTGTCTGTACCTCGTCCTTCCAACCGGCAACGTAATTCCTCCACCGAAGGCGGTTGGATAAATACCGACAACGCACGCTCACCGTAAAACTTCTTGATATTGCATCCGCCTACCACATCAACGTCGAACACGACATTCTGTCCGGCTTCCAATTGCTTTTCCACCTGCTCTTTCAGCGTCCCGTAGTAACGGTCTTTATACACTTCCTCGTATTCCAAAAATTCGTTGTTCTCGATGCGGCTACGAAACTCTTCCGGAGTAAGGAAGAAATATTCCACCCCATGCTGTTCCGTTCCGCGTGGAGGACGGCTGGTGGCGGAGATAGAAAACGCAAGATTCAAATTCTGCGTCAGCAGATAATTGATGATTGTAGATTTCCCCGAACCCGACGGAGCGGAGAATATAATTAATTTGCCAGTCATAGTTAAATTAAGAATGAATAATGAAGAATGAAGAATGAAAGATGAGAGACGTTCGTCTACATCACGTTCAGTACCTGTTCTTTAATCTGTTCCAGTTCATCTTTCATCTGAACCACGATTTTCTGCATTTCGGCATGATTGGACTTGCTGCCCAGTGTATTGATTTCACGTCCCATTTCCTGAGCGATAAATCCCAATTTCTTGCCTTGTCCGTTGCCGCTTTCCAGCGTACTGATAAAATATTTCAGATGGTTGCTGAGGCGTTGTTTCTCCTCGTTGACATCCAGCTTTTCAATATAGTAAATCAACTCCTGCTCCAGGCGGTTTTTGTCGTAGTCCACACTCAGCGTCTTTTCGAGAGCGTCTGTGATACGTTCTTTCACCTTTTCCACACGTTCTTTCTCGTAAGGAGTAATCTTTTCGAGCAGGCTTGTGATGTTGGCAATCTTCTCGCGGAACTTCTTTTCCAGTGCAGCCCCCTCCTGTTTGCGGAAATCCACCAGATGCCCGATCGCTTCCGCTACAGCAGCGTGCACCGCTTTCCATTCTTCCTCCGTAAGTTCCTGAATTTCAGTCTTCGTCATCACGTCCGGCATGCGGAGCAATGTCTGAAACCAGTCGGCAGGAAGAGGAATATTAAGATTTTCCGAGATAGCCAGAATCTGTTTGTAGTAGCCCTCCACAAGAGCCTGATTGATAGGAGTAGCGCTTTCCGCCCCCTCTTTCTTCTCGATCCACAGGCTGAAGTCCACCTTGCCGCGTTCCAGCACTTTGGAAATCTCGTTACGGATTTCGATCTCTTTTTCACGATAAGCCGGAGCGATGCGAGTGGAAAGATCCATAGCCTTGCTGTTGAGCGACTTAATTTCTACATTTATTTTTTTATCAGGGAGTTCGGCTGTAGCTTTGCCGTAACCTGTCATCGATTGTATCATAAATCTTAAAGTTTTGTGCAAAAGTACACGATTATTTTAAGAATTGGAAATTATCATGTAAATTTGCGACAATTTAATAAGCTGATTTTTATGTCGTGTATACTGAATATTGAAACCTCCACCTCCGTTTGCTCGGTGGCAATCAGTGAGGACGGAATGGTTCCGTTTGTGGAAGAAGACCTGAAAGGCCCTTCACACGCCGTTTCTTTAGGAGTTTTTGTCGATGAGGCATTGTCATTTATCGACAGTCATGCTATCCCGTTGGATGCGGTTGCGGTCAGTTGCGGGCCGGGATCTTACACCGGACTCCGGATCGGGGTTTCTATGGCGAAGGGCATTTGTTACGGACGCAACATTCCGTTGATCGGGATTCCGACGCTTGAGGTGCTGTGTGTTCCGGTCTTGCTGTATGAGAATCTTCCCGAAGACGCTTTGCTCTGTCCTATGATCGACGCCCGCCGTATGGAAGTTTATGCAGCCGTTTACGACCGTGCCTTAGATGTGAAGCGTGCCGTTGCAGCCGATATAGTGGACGAAAATTCCTATCTGGAGTTCCTGAACGAACGACCGGTTTATTTCTTCGGTAACGGAGCTGCCAAATGCCGCGAGAAGATAACGCATCCCAATGCGCATTTTATCGACAAGGTGCATCCGTTAGCCAAAATGATGTTCCCGCTTGCAGAAAAGGCAATAGCGAAAGAGGATTATAAGGACGTGGCCTACTTCGAACCTTTCTACCTGAAGGAATTCGTTGCTTCCACACCGAAGAAACTCCTTTGATGAATTGGTGATGAGCAATTAATTAGTTAATGAACGATTGGTAATGAATGATTAGTTAATGAATGATTGGCAATTAGCAATAACTTGATAAGCAATAAACAATTAATAATAGACGAAAGTGATTTTCAACTTTCAACTTTTTAAGATTATGCAATATAATACCCAACAGAAAAGAATGCCGCTTCCCGAATACGGGCGCAGCATACAAAATATGGTTGACTATGCGTTGACTATACAAGACCGTGCGGAACGTCAGCGTTGTGCCAACACGATTATAAATATCATGGGCAATATGTTCCCTCATTTGCGTGACGTGCCCGATTTCAAGCATAAACTTTGGGATCATTTGGCCATTATGTCCGGTTTTGAGCTGGACATCGATTACCCTTACGAGATTATCCGCAAAGACAATCTGGTGACCCGTCCGGAACACATACCTTACTCTACTACCCGTATGCGTTACCGTCATTACGGTCACACTTTGGAGATACTGATCAAGAAAGCCATCGAATTTCCCGAAGGAAATGAAAAGAGGAACTTGATAGCCTTGATCTGTAACCACATGAAGAAAGATTACATGGCGTGGAACAAAGACACGGTGGACGACCGGAAGATAGCCGAAGACCTTTATGAACTGTCCGACGGCAAACTCCAGATGACCGATGACATCATCCGCCTGATGGCTGAGCGTTTGAGCCAGAACTACCGTCCGAAGATGAACTACAATAACAATCGTCAGAATAACAAGAGACGATATTAAGAAATTTAATACCCCGAACATCAATGGCTTCATTTGTAATCGAAGGAGGACACCGGCTCTGCGGCGAGATTCATCCGCAAGGTGCCAAAAACGAAGTTTTGCAGATCATCTGCGCTACGTTGCTGACTGAAGAGGAAGTGACGGTGAACAATATACCTGACATTTTGGATGTCAACAACTTGATTCAGCTCTTGCGTGAGATGGGAGTGACGGTTGCAAAGAAAGGCATTGATACTTATAGCTTTAAGGCCGAAAATGTAGACTTGGCTTATCTCGAAAGCGATGAGTTCCTGAAGAAATGTTCCAGCCTGCGGGGTTCCGTCATGCTGATAGGTCCGATGGTCGCCCGTTTCGGCAAAGCGCTGATCTCCAAACCGGGAGGGGACAAGATTGGTCGCCGTCGTCTGGATACCCACTTTGTCGGCATTCAGAATTTGGGGGCAGACTTCCGCTACGATGAGGAGCGTGGAATCTACGAGATTACCGCCAAACAACTTCGGGGCAATTATATGTTGCTGGACGAGGCTTCCGTCACCGGAACAGCTAATATCGTGATGGCTGCCGTGCTTGCCAAAGGCACTACCACTATTTATAATGCAGCCTGCGAGCCTTACGTTCAGCAGCTTTGCCGCTTGCTCAACCGGATGGGAGCGAAGATTAGCGGTATCGCGTCCAACCTGCTTACCATCGAAGGGGTGGACAAACTGCATGGCACACAGCACACCGTACTGCCCGATATGATTGAGGTCGGCAGCTTTATCGGTATGGCAGCCATGACGAAAAGTGAAATCACCATTAAGAATGTTTCTTACGAGAATCTGGGAATCATCCCCGAGAGCTTCCGCCGCTTGGGCATCAAGCTCGAACAGAGAGGCGATGATATTTACGTTCCCGCACAGGAAACATACGAGATAGAATCTTTTATCGACGGCTCCATCATGACGATAGCCGACGCCACCTGGCCGGGACTCACTCCGGACTTGCTGAGTGTCATGCTCGTTGTGGCGACACAAGCCAAAGGCAGCGTGCTGATTCATCAGAAAATGTTTGAAAGCCGCCTGTTCTTCGTAGACAAGCTGATTGATATGGGAGCTCAGATTATTCTCTGCGACCCTCACCGTGCCGTAGTCATCGGCCACAATCACGGCTTCAAGCTGCGCGGCGCCCGCCTGACTTCACCGGACATACGTGCCGGTATCGCCCTGCTGATTGCCGCCATGAGCGCCGAAGGAACCAGTACCATTAGTAACATCGAACAGATAGACCGTGGTTATCAGAACATCGAAGGACGTCTGAACGCCATCGGAGCCAGAATCACCCGGATATGATAAAGAAAGAAGAAGTATATAAAATAGGATTGTTCAATAAGCCGCACGGAATTCACGGTGAGTTGCAGTTTACCTTTACGGATGATATTTTTGACCGTGTGGACTGCGACTATCTGGTCTGCCTGCTCGACGGAATTTTTGTACCCTTTTTCATCGAAGAGTACCGTTTCCGTTCCGACTCCACCGCTTTGGTGAAGCTGGAGGGGGTCGATACCGCCGAACGTGCCCGGACGTTTACCAATGTCGAAGTCTATTTCCCTGTGAAGTATGCGGAAGAAGCCGGAGACGGTGAATTGTCCTGGAACTTCTTCGTCGGTTTCCGCATGGAGGACACTCGTCACGGACTTTTGGGCGAGGTGGTGGAGGTGGATACCGCTACCGTCAATACCCTTTTCGTAGTCGAGAAAGACGGTGAGGAACTGCTGGTTCCCGCCCAAGAGGAATTTATCGTAGGCATAGACCAGAGACGGAAACTCATCACCGTAGAGCTTCCCGAAGGGTTGCTCAATTTGGAAGATTTGGACGCGGATGATACGGATTGTCCCGTATAATCCGTATCTGAAGAGGAACATAAATCGGTCCTCCTTTTTAATTTTTAATCTTTAATTTTTAATTGTTCAAATGCCAAAGAGAAGACGAAGCAAAGCTTTCTGGAAAAATTTCAAGTTCAAGTATAAACTGACGATTGTCAATGAAAACACGCTTGAAGAGATTGTCGGGCTTCGTGTGTCCAAGCTCAATGGCCTTTCCGTGTTACTCAGCGTACTGACGGTGTTGTTTCTGATCGCAGCCTGCATCATCGCTTTCACCCCTTTGCGCAACTACCTTCCGGGTTATATGAACAGTGAGGTCCGTTCCCAAATCGTGGGTAACGCCTTGCGGGTGGACTCTCTGCAACAGGTGCTCAACCGGCAGAACCTCTATATCATGAACATTCAGGACATTTTCAGCGGCAATATACCCGTCGACAGTGTGCAGACGCTCGACTCGCTGACTACCGTCCGCAAAGACACCTTGATGGAACGCACCAAGCGCGAAGAGGAATTCCGCCGTCAATACGAAGAAACAGAGAAATACAACCTGACTTCCATCACCTCCCAGCCGGATGTGACGGGACTTATCCTGTACCGCCCGACGCGGGGAATGGTTTCCGACCGCTTCGATGCGGAAAAGAAACACTACGGAACGGATATTGCCGCCAATCCCAATGAAAGTGTGCTGGCAACGATGGACGGAACCGTTATTCTGAGTACCTACACCGCCGAAACAGGCTACCTGATCGGTGTGCAACATAGTCAGGATTTGATATCGGTTTATAAGCATTGCGGCTCTCTGCTCAAGAAAGAGGGTGACCGTGTGAAAGGGGGCGAAGCCATCGCTTTGGTGGGTAACAGTGGAACTCTCAGCACGGGTCCGCACCTGCATTTCGAGCTTTGGTACAAAGGCCATCCGGTGAATCCTGAGAAGTATATCGTTTTTTAGTGAGGAGAATATATAAGAAATGAATATAGAAACTAATAAAAAGAAGAAACAAATAGCCATTTTAGGCTCTACCGGGTCTATCGGCACACAGGCATTGCAGGTGATAGAGGAACATCCCGATCTGTACGAGGCATACGCGCTGACGGCCAACAATCGTGTGGAGCTGCTGATAGCTCAGGCGCGGAAGTTTCAGCCGGAAGTTGTCGTGATAGCCAACGAAGAGAAATATACCGAACTGAAAGAAGCTTTGAGCGACCTGCCTATAAAGGTATACGCGGGAACTGACGCCATCTGCCAGATAGTGGAGGCCGGTCCGATTGATATGGTATTGACGGCGATGGTCGGTTATGCCGGACTGAAACCTACCATGAATGCGATTCGGGCAAAGAAAGCCATTGCATTGGCGAATAAGGAAACGTTGGTCGTGGCGGGAGAACTGATTAATGAACTGGCACAGCAATACCGTACACCGATTTTGCCGGTGGACTCCGAACATTCCGCTGTTTTTCAGTGTTTGGCAGGAGAAGTCGGCAATCCGATAGAGAAAGTCATACTGACCGCTTCGGGGGGACCTTTCCGTACCTGCACGCTGGAGCAGCTTAAGTACGTGACCAAGACGCAAGCCTTGAAACACCCCAACTGGGAGATGGGGGCCAAGATTACCATCGACTCCGCTTCTATGATGAACAAAGGTTTTGAGGTTATCGAGGCGAAGTGGCTGTTTGGCGTTCAGCCCAGCCAGATTGAAGTCGTGGTGCATCCGCAATCCGTGATCCACTCTATGGTGCAGTTTGAAGACGGGGCGGTGAAAGCGCAGCTCGGTATGCCTGATATGCGTCTGCCTATCCAATACGCCTTCTCCTATCCGGACCGTATCAGTGCCTCTTTCGACAGGCTTGATTTCTCCAAATGCACGAACCTGACGTTTGAACAGCCCGACACGAAACGGTTCCGCAACCTCGCTCTCGCTTACGAAGCGATGTATCGGGGAGGGAATATGCCTTGCATCGTTAATGCGGCCAACGAAGTGGTAGTCGCTTCTTTCCTGAAAGACGGTATCAGCTTTCTCGGCATGAGTGATGTGATAGAGAAGACGATGGAACAGGCTACGTTTATAGCCAACCCCACGTACGATGACTATGTAGCGACCGATGCGGAAGCGCGGCGAATCGCTTCCGGACTGGTGGGTCGGCAAAGTCTTTAGTTCCTCCCCAAAAAACTATTCATTCGTGTGGATAGTAAAAAGTAAATAGTAATTCGTAAAATATAAATTGTAATATAATAAACATGGAAACATTTTTGATTCGTGCCCTCCAATTGATTATGAGCTTGTCTTTGCTCGTTATCATTCATGAAGGCGGGCATTTCCTTTTTGCCCGTCTGTTTAAGGTGCGTGTAGAAAAATTCTGCTTATTCTTCGACCCCTGGTTCACTCTGTTTAAGTTCAAACCCAAGAAAAGCGAAACGGAATATGCCGTAGGCTGGCTGCCGTTGGGCGGTTATGTGAAGATTGCCGGTATGATTGACGAGTCGATGGATACCGAGCAGATGAAGCAGCCTGAGCAACCGTGGGAGTTTCGTTCCAAACCCGCTTGGCAACGCCTGCTCATTATGGTTGGCGGGGTGCTGTTCAACTTCCTGTTGGCGCTGTTCATCTATTCGATGATTCTTTTTGCATGGGGCGACCAGTATATAAAGGTACAGGAAGCTCCTCTCGGCATGGACTTCAACGAGACCGCCAAGTCTGTCGGCTTCAAAGACGGTGACATACTGCTTTCTGCCGATGGTGTTCCTTTCGAGCGATACGACGGTGATATGTTGAGCCAGATTGCCGACGCCCGCGAAGTAAGCGTACTGCGCAACGGTGCGAAAGCTTCAGTCTACATTCCCGAAGACTTTATGCAACGCCTCCTGGTGGACAGTGTCCGTTTTGCCTCCTATCGTTTTCCGTACGTTGTAGATAGCGTCATGGTCAACTCTCCTGCCGCGCAAGCGGGTATTTTGCCGGGCGATAGTATCATTGCCCTGAACGGAACGCCTATCTCTTTCTCCGATTTCAAGGAAATGATGGCGGAACGTAAGAAAAACGAGGCTGCGCTTCTCAATGACAGTATCGACCCGCGTTTGATCACCCTCACTTATATACGTGGCGGTGTGGAGGACACGCTGAGTATGCGTGTGGATTCCGCTTACCTGATGGGTGTGACCGCTTGCGTGTTGACCGACCGTTTGTTGCCGATGGTGAAAAAGGAGTATGCTTTCCTCGAATCTTTCCCCGCAGGTATCTCGCTCGGTGTCAAGACGTTGGAAGGCTATGTCGGAAATATGAAGTACCTCTTCTCTAAAGAAGGAGCCAAGCAACTGGGTGGCTTCGGAACGATTGGCAGTATTTTCCCCGCAACGTGGGATTGGCATCAGTTCTGGTACATGACAGCTTTCCTGTCCATTATTCTGGCTTTCATGAATATACTGCCTATTCCCGCATTGGACGGTGGTCATGTGCTCTTCCTCTTCTACGAGATGATAGCCCGCCGCAAACCGAGCGACAAGTTTATGGAGTATGCCCAGATGACCGGTATGGTCCTGCTCTTCGGTCTTCTTATATGGGCGAATTTCAATGATATTTTGAGGTTCTTCTTCTGAATCTCTTGAAGGAAATCCTGTTTTCATGAAGTTGCGATTTCAGCAACTTCATGAAACTTTATAAAAGTGGAAATACCTTCCGATTACAGGGAATCAAGAGCGTATTTGTATAGCAAATAGCTTATAATCAACGAACTAACATCCCTGTTTTCTTGAATACAAAAAAGGCGTTTTAACACAGTGTTAAAACGCCTTTTTTGTATTCAAGGAACCGCCTTTTCTCTCTACCAAGAACCGCCCTTTCTCCATTTCCCTTCCCGCCTTGTCCCGCGAAAAGCCGGACTCTATGTTAAAATTTAACGGTTCAGCTTCAGAATCCTCTGATTACTGCTTCCTCTGAACTCCAGATAGGGAGAGAAAAGCGACTGCTCGAAACGTCCGTCCACCAGTACGTCGATATAGGTTAGTATTGCCTTCAAGCGGGGTTGTTCCTGAATCTCTTCGTACGTATAACCAGTGTAGCACCATACGTTCATCCCGGTTTCCTCCTTCACCCGCCTGACGAGCGACAGGAATGCTTCCGGATTATAGAACGGATCTCCACCGGAGAATGTCACCCCATCCAGCAGCGGATTGGCTTTAATCTCCTTGATAATGCCTTGAATCTTCTCCTCTGTCAACCGTTCCCCCGCTTTCGGATTCCAGCTTTCCGGATTGTGGCAGCCGGGACAGTGATGAGAACATCCGGCAAGGTAAATAGAATACCGGATCCCCTCACCATCTACTATCGTCTCCGGATAAACCGTTAATAAGTTGAGAGTGGAGAGTTGAGAGTTGAGAGTTTTCATAATTGGTTGAGATAAAGTAATTTAAATAAAAAAAGTGGGAGATAAGAGTTAAAAGCTAAGAATTAAGAACTAAGAACTTGTAGAAGTTGAGAATTAAGAGTTGAGAGTTAAGAATTAAGAGTTAAAACATCATCTCCCTTCACTCTCAACTCTCAACTCTCCCCTCTCAACTTCTACAAGTTCTTTACCCGGTCCTTTTCTTCTGCTCGTTTGGCAGAGTTCCACGAGCTTAAATCACCGGTCAGATAGCCTGTGATGCGACGCATACGGAGGATGCTTTCGCTTTGGCAAACCGGGCATTTATCAAAAATCACCCCTTTGTAACCGCAGTTGTGGCACGTATCCACCGGATGATTGATCGATCCGTAGCCGATTCCCTCGTCGTGCATCACTTTCACGATTTTGGCGATGGCGCGTACATTTTTCTGTGCTTCGCCGTCCAGTTCTACATACGTGATATGCCCACCGCGTGTGATGGCGTGGAAAGGAGCTTCGCACTTGATTTTCTCTACAATGCTAATCTGCTCTTTTACATCCACGTGGAAAGAGTTGACATAATAATCCCGATCCGTCACTCCAGGAATCTTCCCGTACTTCCGTCTGTCCATTTTGGTGAAACGTCCGGAGAGTCCTTCGGCGGGAGTAGCCAGAACAGAGTAATTCAAGTTGTATTTCGCTTTGTATTCGTCTACTACCTTATTCATTTCCATCACCGCTTCGTACAACGTGCCCCATGCCTTCCGGCTGTGTCCGTGCCCCTCTCCGTAGAGTGCCACCATCGCGTTGTGTCCGCCGATGAATCCGATTCCCAGCGTTCCGCTGCGCAATACGTCGCCCACCTGCTCGTTCGGATTCAAGTCCGCACCGCCTTTCCATACATTATTCCCCATCATGAAAGGAAACTGGCGTGCAAGAGCTGTACGTTGGTACTGATAACGTTCGTAAAGCTGGTCTGCCACCAAAGCAGCCATAGAGTGCACGGATTCAATGAAAATCTCCTTAGCCTTCTGTTCTATGGCAGCCGTGTTGCGTTCGTCCTCTATCAGATTCTCCGCCTTGATGCGGGCTTCGATGGCGAGTCTCGGCATATTGAGCGTGGTGAAAGACAGATTGCCTCGTCCCAATGATGACTTTTCTCCTGCCACGTTTTCAAACACACGGGTGCGGCAACCCATCGTTGCCAACTCGTAGATGTACCGTTTCGGATCATCCGCTTTCCATTTCTCGTTCGTGTTGAAAGGCGTGTCGAGGAACATGAAGTTCGGGAACAATGCTTTTGCGGTTGTCTGGCAGGCTTTCAGCAGCAGATCGAAGTTGGGAGCTTCGTAACGGTCGTTCATGGCCTCTTCTATATTCTCCGCTTTCATAGCCTTTTCAAAATCCTTTTCCGAGTAAGACACCCCGTCCTTCACCTTGAAAATCTGAATGGGGAAGACGGGCACTTCACCTCGTGTGCCCAGTCCCTCGATTGTGGCTTTCAGTAGCTCTTCAATCACCATGCGGCCTTCGGCGGAAGTGTCCGTACCGTAGTTTATCGAGCTGAATACCACCTGGTTACCTCCGCGAGAGTGCATCGTGTTCAGGTTGTGGATAAATCCCTCCATCGCCTGATGCGTGTCCTTGCGGGTCTGCTGATAAGCCTTTTCCACAATTCTTGCGAGGTGCTCCTTGTCTATGATGATCTGCAAGGCTATCAGAGCGATGCGTAATGTCTCACGTTCGGTTTCGGTGGACTTGATGGAGGGAAGATACTCCTCGATCAACGTGCGGATAGCCTTTTCGTCCGCCTGGCTTCCGTTTTCCATCGCCACGTAGAAGTTGATGAACGAAGCCAGATGTTTGCGGAACGACTTCGCTACTCCTTTCGCCATGAAGAAATCGAAGGCGGGGATTGCCTGTCCTCCGTGTTGCTCGTTCTGGTTGGTTTGGAAAATGATGGTTGCCAGCGTGGCGTAGCTCTGAATACTCTGTGGCGTGCGGATACTTCCGTTCTTGGTACGGAATCCGCGTTCAAAGAGGTCGTCCATGTCATACTGGATGCAGGTCGTCGTCTTTGTCGGATAGTAATCCAAGTCGTGGATGTGGATGTCGCCCAATTGGTGTGCTTCCGCAAAACGTTTCGGCAACAGGTATTTATAGGTATAATCTTTGGTCACTTCGGAGGCGAAAGTCATCATTTGCCCGGCAGGCGTGTGGCTGCTCATGTTGGCGTTGCTCAGATTGACATCGTTCTTGTCGATGGCGACGATACCGTCCATCACGTGCTTCATCTGGGTTTTCTTGTCCCGTTCCGTGTTCCGCCATTCGCGATAGATAATGTACTTCTTCGCTACTTCAGGGCGCACCTTCATCAATGCTTTTTCCACCAAGTCCTGAATCTCCTCTACGGTAATGGTAGGGGTGGCAAATTGGCTGATTACGTTCATCGTGATGTCAGCCACCAACTGCTGTTCATCCTGGATACCGGTTGCATTGAATGCCTTACTGATCGCATTCTTGATCTTACTGATAGAGAAATCTTCTCTTTTACCATCACGTTTGATGATACAAATTTCCGCGTAGTTCATAACTTTAACTCCCGAAAGTGATTAATAATAAGTTGATTCTGATTCCGGCAGGTCTTCTGACTTATCCCTCCCCCGCAACACCTTCCCACACCCGTTGTCGATGCAGTGGCTTACCGTGCGGATTCTTAGAGAATTACAGCAGCGGGTACTGTCGCCGATTTGCACAGCGTTCCCTCATTGACTAAACCTCTTTTTAGTTCCGAAACCGGATACAAAGATAGAAGATAATCCAATAGCTTGGTTCGCTTTTAACATTAAATTTTGGGAAACTTTTCTTTCTCACTGATACAGAAAGTTTTCCGTTTTGGAAAACTTTTCTTTAAGTTATTCTTTGAAAGTTATGTGAAACTCTCCGTTGTTCTTCTTGTCTATATTATGATGGGTTATTCGTTAATTTTTAGATTTAACTACGTTAAATGTTAACGAATATCTGATATCTATTAAACCGTGTTATAAATGTTCCTGCTTTGCCTCGAAAATTTGGAGATATGAGGAAAGTCCGTATCTTTGTACTGTGTTTTTCATAGTATTAGATTTAAGGTTAATAAAGATTGGCTGTCTGGGATAGATGGCCTTTTTTTTGTCCGTATGCGTCCTTTATAAAACCAGCCAGATTGCCACGATGTGCCCTACGCTTCCGCCGAGACAGAACAGATGGAAAGCGGCGTGCATATAAGGCTTGCGCAGCGAATAGAATACAGCTCCTGTAATGTATGAAATGCCTCCGCCTATCAGCCACCAGAAAGCGGGGGAGGCACCGGCCATTTCCAACTGATCGAGAAGAGGCTTCATTGCCACCAGTATACATGCCCCCATACCCACATAACAAACCGTTTCGAGATTGCTATGCTCTTTCAGCTTTTTGAAACTAAGGATGAAACCGGCAATGGCGGACAGCCAGACAAATGCGAAAATACCCCATCCCCAACCGCCTGCATGGCGCAAGACGAGTAGTGTGAACGGAGTATAAGTGCCTGCTATGTGCAGATAGATGGCTCCGTGGTCAAATTTACGGAGCTGTTCTTTCAGTGCTCCCGGACGACTGCCGTGATACCAGGTAGAACTGACGTAAGAAGAAAGCATTCCCGCCAGATAGACAATCACGCAGGGCACTGCCCATTGCGGATCAGCAGCAACGGAAGCTTTTCGCAGTAAGAAATATCCTGCTACGATTCCGAGAAGAATGCCTGCCCCATGACTGAGGGTGTTCGCCCATTCTTCCCGGTTGCTATATCGTTTGTTTTTCAATGTCCCTCGACTAAATCCGACTAAACCAAATGTCCGATCCACTCTTCGCGGTCGCCCGGAAGGAGGTCGATTACCGGAATTTCTACCATTGTGTAACATCCCGGTTGCTGTTTCATGGAAGCGCGCGCCACGCACACCAATACCTGTGCGGTCAGTGCGGGGTTGTTGATACGCATATTGAATTCGAACAACTGGTTCTGGGTTTTGCCGGATACGCCCTTGCGGGTCAGGTTCACGCCGTGTCCCATGTCGAGCAGAGCGTCTACGCTCGGAACGAGTTTCACGTGTGTTTCATCGTTCACAAAGTAAGGATCTGCTTTGATGGCAGCAGCTACTTCTTCGAATTTATATCCGTCTTTCAGTTCGATGTATACCATGCGGCGGTGGATTCCCGTTCCGGTCGGAATAGTCATGGAAAGGGCAGCCTTCACTCCATCAATCGCTTTCACGGCTACGGTGTGTCCCATGCTCATACCCGGACCGAAGTTCGTGTACGTGATGCCTTTCGGAGCGATCGCTTCCAGCATGGTGCGTACGATGGAGTCACTTCCCGGATCCCATCCGGCAGAGATGATCGATACGGCTTTATGCTCTTTGGCGGTAGCGTTTAGTGTACGGCGCAAGTCTACGATGCCGGTATGGATATCGAAACTGTCCACTGTATTAATGCCCATCGCCAAGTATTCTTTGGCATATTTCTCTACGCTGCGGGTCGGCGTGCAAAGAATAGCTACGTCTACCTCTCCCAGCTCTTTTATGTCCTTCACTACTGCGTAGTTTGCTAACTCTTCCGGTTTGTTCTCTGCTCCGGCACGGCGAACGACTCCGGCTATTTCGAAATCAGGTGCTGCCTGAAGCGCTTCAAGTACATAATGTCCAATGTTGCCATAACCAACGATGGCAGCTCTTACTTTTTTCATTCTTTTCTTGGTTTTAATGAACAAATTTCTTTCTTTTGCCTGCAAAAGTAAACAATTTACTACTAACTTTGGTTCATCTGCTTTAATATTTTTATTTTTTTCATATTCTTCGTATCTGATGTATAAAAGAATAATCTGTGAGAATCAGTGTAATCTGTGGTGAGAAAGTTTTATCTTTGTACCCGTTATGATAGAATACATTAGAGGCGAGCTTGCCGAACTTAGTCCGGCAACCGCAGTGATCGACTGTAACGGGGTGGGCTATGCCGCCAATATATCTCTGAACACCTATTCGGCCATTCAGGGAAAGAAAACCTGTAAGTTGTATATATATGAAGCCATTCGTGAGGACGCTTATGTGCTCTACGGATTTGCCGAGAAGCAGGAGAGGGAGATTTTCCTGTTGCTGATTTCCGTGTCGGGCATTGGCGGGAATACGGCGCGTATGATCCTCTCCGCCCTTTCGCCTGCCGAGCTGGTAAACGTCATCAGTACCGAGAATGCGAACTTGTTGAAGACGGTGAAGGGAATCGGGCTGAAGACTGCGCAACGGGTGATTGTCGACCTGAAAGATAAGATAAAGACAATGGGAGTGTCCGCTGCCGGTGGAAGTGCCGTTGGCGGTATGCTGCTGCAGGCTGCCAACGCGGAAGTGCAGGAGGAAGCTGTGGCTGCATTGACGATGCTTGGCTTTGCTGCTGCGCCTTCGCAGAAGGTGGTGCTGGCTATCTTGAAGGAAGAGCCGGAAGCTCCGGTGGAAAAGGTTATTAAACTGGCTTTGAAACGATTATAATGATGAGGCAATCAAAGATTTATATGCGCCCGTGGCTTGAGATTCACCACCGGACGAAGAAAACGGATACGGACGAGTGGTACATGGGGTTGGCCAATGAGCTGTTGCCGTTGGTGATGACTTTCCCTTTGTATGAAGGAAACCCGGACGTAGCGGAAGACCAGCGTCGGTTGGCTCTGACGTGCGCTCTGTATCTGGAGGACTGCGTGGCGGATGCGGGAAACTGGCGGGAATTTATCCATTGGCATAAGAAGAGTTATGGTCGTTATCTGCCGTTCTATTCGTTGACGGAGGATTACTTGCCGGACGAGATTAACCGTGAGGATATCGCTTTTCTTCTGTGGGCGCTCAGTTCGACGAGCAGTGACAGTTTCCCGTTCAACGATGTGGAGAATCCGTTGGATGAGACGTTGCTTGAGTTGGCGGATGTACTTTACGAACGTCTGGATGCGGCTTTCGAGTCGGCTCCTATCAGTGATGAGCTGGCTTCGAACTGGATGATGGACAGGAGGCTGATGGAAAAGGAACGTGAACCTCTGCCTGAGATTGTGCCGGGAGCGGCATTGCCGGCGGATGTGGAACATTTTCTGGAAGCCGGTAAGGGCGAACCGCTCATGTTCTTTGACTCGTATGATGCCCTGAAGTTTTTCTTCGTCCATTCTCTGAAATGGGAAGACGATGAAGAGGCTTTGTTGCCCGAACTGGCGGAGTTTGACAACTTTGTTGTCTATGGCAATCCGAAAGGCGTGCTGGTGGCTCCGGATGTTGCCAAATACTTTGCAGCGGGGAATAATCCGTTGTATGACGCTGCGACAACGGAGGAGGAAGCATACGAGATGTTCTGTGAAGGGGGATTGTGCCCGTTCGATTTGTTGAAGTATGGCATGGAACATAACTTGTTGCCGGAGGCTCAATTTCCGTTTGAGAACGGAAAGGCATTGCTTCACGACAACTGGGACTTCGTGGCTCGCTGGTTCCTGAGAGAATTTTATGAAGGGGACTAATAGGTAGCGTTATGCCGATCAAGAAAAGTAACAACCCTTTTGCCGGAAAGGCTAATAATCAATTGAACAGACGGGTGAAGTGACCCGTCTGTCTTTTTATCTTAGAGTGATGGCTTTCATTATTTATCCGTCGGTTCTTCCTGTGCTTTCCGTTCTTTCTTCTTATTGATAAATCCGATTTTCAAGTTGGCGGCTTCCTGTTCTTTCTTTATCTCCTGCATGGCGGAGAGGATTTGCGCCAATTCGTAGACATTTGCCGCAGCCTGGCGGTCGGTCGGGCTCATAGTCGTTTTATAGGAGCGGTCGCCGATAAATTCCACACGGATATTCTTGTCCTTGTTGAAGTTGATGAAGCCGATAACGTTACCGTCCTCACCCAGTTTATAGTCCGCTTTCTCTATTTTCTCGTTCATGTCGGCTGTCTCGTAGCTGTCTTTGGAGGCGGGAGTTTCTGCGAAGCTGCCGTCGGGAGCAATCACTTTGACCCCTACGTGATGGATGTTGCCGGAACCACAGTAGATGGAAGTCATGCTCATCTTGCCCAGTTCGTCCACCTGAAAGCGGAGGAAAGAACGGTGCATGTTTTTTTCGACAGTCTGCGTAGGCCATAGATAATTGCCCACCTGTTGGTATTCCGCATCTTTCTCAAGGATGAATTTGTCTTTGATGGCGTTAAACTCCTCAGTCTTGGCCCGGAGGGCGCTGTCCAGGTAAGCAAGCGTTTTCTGCTGCGATTTCGTCTCTACATCCAGCATCAATGCCTGTCCCGCTTTGCGTGCCTCGAACGCTTTGGGATACAAAATCTTGATACTGTCGATCTGCGACTTGGCTTCTTCATAGTCGCCACGTTCGTAGGCCGCTTGGGCAACCATCAGTTTCTCATTGGCTTTTTTCTCGATTCCATTTCCGCAGGCAGCCAGTGCCAGTGTTCCGCAAAAGAAGATTGTTAGTTTTTTCATCACAAATTCTGTTTACTATTTGGTTATTTAGGGCAAAAGTACGAATATATCCCTTATTTTTGTAATTTTGTCCCCTCAAAACTTATAACTAAGAAGAATGATAGAGTTGACTCAAGAGGAATTGAAGCAGCATTTTAGCGAGCCCATCTTCGGGAAAATAGCCGAAACGGCCGATACGCTCGGTCTGGAGTGTTACGTCGTAGGCGGCTATGTTCGTGATATTTTTCTGCAACGTCCCTCTAAAGATATAGACGTGGTGGTGGTAGGCAGTGGGATAGCGATGGCGGAAGCGCTCGGAAAACATCTGGGACGCGGCGCTCATGTCTCTGTCTTCAAGAACTTCGGAACAGCACAGGTGAAATATAAAGGTACGGAAGTGGAATTTGTGGGGGCGCGCAGAGAGTCCTACCAACGGGATTCCCGCAAGCCGATTGTGGAGGACGGGACGTTGGAAGACGATCAGAACCGTCGTGACTTCACAATTAATGCCCTCGCCGTCTGCCTCAATAAGGGACGCTTCGGTGAACTGGTAGACCCGTTCGGAGGACTGGAGGATATGAAGGAGAAGACGATCCGCACTCCGCTCGATCCGGACATCACCTTCAGTGACGATCCGTTGCGGATGATGCGTTGTATCCGTTTTGCCACGCAGCTGGGATTTTATATTGACGATGACACGTTCGATTCTCTTTGCCGAAATAAGGACCGGATTGAAATTATATCGCGCGAGCGTATTGCCGACGAACTCAATAAGATAATTCTTTCACCGATTCCATCGAAAGGTTTTATTGACTTGGACCGTAGCGGACTGCTCCCGTTGATTTTTCCGGAGCTGGCTGCCTTGCAAGGGGTGGAAACCCGGAACGGGCGTTCGCATAAGGATAATTTTTATCATACGCTCGAAGTGCTGGATAATATCAGCAAAAAGACCGACAATCTTTGGTTGCGTTGGGCTGCCTTGCTGCACGACATTGCCAAACCTGTGACTAAACGTTGGGAACCGAAGGCGGGGTGGACTTTCCATAATCATAATTTTATCGGTGAGAAGATGATTCCGAATATTTTCCGGAAGATGAAGTTGCCGATGAATGAGAAGATGAAGTATGTGCAGAAGATGGTCAGTCTCCACATGCGTCCTATCGTGATAGCGGATGATGTGGTGACGGATTCGGCTGTCCGCCGTCTGCTTTTTGAGGCGGGGGATGACATCGACGACCTGATGACGCTCTGTGAAGCGGACATCACTTCCAAAAATATGGAACGTAAGCAACGTTTCCTGAATAACTTTCAACTGGTGCGGCAGAAGCTGAAAGACCTGGAGGAAAAAGACCGGATTCGCAATTTCCAGCCCCCTGTGAGCGGTGAGGAGATCATGGAGACTTTCGGATTGCAACCGTGCCGGGAGGTGGGGACTCTGAAAAGTGCGATAAAGGATGCGATTCTGGATGGAGTGATCCCGAATGAATATGAAGCTGCCCGCACCTTTATGTTGGCACGGGCAAAGAAGATGGGGCTGACACCGGTTATTCAAACAGATATGTAAATCATTTTATTGGGTTGTTTGAATAAGGTTTGTGTCCGGACGAGTTTAACTCAGCTCAATGATTTCTTCACGGCAGTTCGTCAGTTTCTCGATGCCTTCGTTCGTCACCACCCAAGAGTTTTCTATACCTACAGGACCTACTCCCGGAAGTACGATTTTCGGTTCGAGGGCAAACACCATGCCCGGTTCGAGTTCCTGCTTCATGCGGGGGGCCAGTACGGGAGCTTCGTTGATTTCGAGGCCGATGCCGTGGCCGATAAACTTCGCTTGCTGGTTGGTTCCCATGAATTTGTCTCTGAATCCGGCTTCCGTCGCTATTTGGATGGCGGTGTCATACAGTTGCTCGCAGGCAACACCCGGACGGGCAATGGAAGCTATTTTTTCCTGAATATCCAGACAGACCTGATGTGCCGCATAAGCTTCTTCCGGCAGTTTCCCGATAGAGAACACCCGGCTCATGTCGCCCATATATCCGTTGAAGTTGCCTCCTAAATCGACCATGACGCTTTGTCCTTCTTTCAACGGAGTCTTGTTGGCTCCTCCCGGCAGGGCAGGGTCGAGACCTTGTCCGCCCAGTGCGAAGTCGTATGGAGAAGGATATCCGGCGTTGTCTCCCGTGAGTACGCTGCCCATGAAGATTTCCATGCTGCGTCCGAACACCCGGAAAATGCCCAGACACCCTTGCAGGCGCATCAGACGTTCTATCTCGATAGAGAATTCTATATCCGTCATTCCCGGACGGTATACGCTCGGAATCTGTTCGTAAGCTTTCGCATGGGCAATGCCCGAACGGCGTAACATCTCGATTTCAACCGGTGTCTTCACACTACGTGCCTGACGGATCAGCGGAGTGCCGTTCACCACTTCGGTCTCGGGGAAGAGACTTGCCAGACGGCAATATTCCGTGTAAGGAAGTTCGTCGCCCTCCAACATCAACTTGGTCGGCATGGGCAATCCGTTTTCTTTCAGCAGATCGACAATCTGTTCCGGTTTGCGGATAGGGAACGAATGTTCGCCTGTGATATTATTGGGACGTTTGAAAAACAGCAATGCGGGTGAATGGAGCGGAAGATAAAGGTAACCGCTGACAACGCAGCCGTATGTATAAATCAGATTTGTATTACAAGTAATGAGCGCAGCGTCAATGCCCTGCAACGCCATCAGACTGCGAATCTTATCGCGACGGAATTTTAATTCGGGTTGTAGCATTTTTATTTAGTTATTTATTTATTCGATAATGCCGCAAAGATAATTAATTCCCATCGAAAATAACGTTAATCTCATAAAAATAGCGCCACCCGCGTCCTGTCACAGGAGGCGAGTGGCGCAAACCACAAATACAAATACAACTAAACAAAGTCTTCTAAATGAATCTAGAAATTAAAAATTAGAAACTAAAAATTAAATAATTTGTGAATCCCAAGCCAACCAGCTCCCGTCCACCTTCTATTTTTCTGCCTTTTAATTTTTAATCTTTAATTATCAAATGACGCCTTGTCCCATCATTGCATGGGCTACTTTCATGAATCCGGCAATGTTGGCTCCCTTCACATAATTAATGTATCCGTCGGGCTCCGTGCCGTATTTCACACATTGGGCATGGATGCCGTGCATGATTGCATGAAGCTTTTCATCCACTTCTGCGGCACTCCAGCTGAGGTGCATGGCGTTTTGAGACATTTCCAGTCCGGATGTGGCAACACCGCCTGCGTTGACTGCTTTACCCGGTGCGTACATCTTTTTATGCTCGATGAATAAATTGATGGCTTCCGGCGTACAGCCCATGTTGGAAATTTCTCCGACACAAAGTACGTCATTTTTTATGAGATTTTGTGCATCTTCTCCATTTAATTCATTCTGAGTTGCACAAGGAAGTGCAATATCAGCTTTTACTTCCCACGGACGCTTGCCCTCGACGAAGGTCGCACCCGGATATTTTTCCGCGTATGGAGCAACTATATCATTGCCCGAAGCCCGAAGCTCCAGCATATAGTCTATCTTTTCGCCACTGATGCCGTCGGGATCGTAAACGTATCCGTCCGGTCCGGAGATTGTAATCACTTTAGCACCCAGTTCGGTGGCTTTCGTGGCTGCCCCCCAAGCTACGTTTCCGAACCCGGAGATAGCGACGGTCTTACCTTTTATATCAATTCCTTTTGCCTGTAACATCTGGTTCACGAAATACAAACCGCCGAAACCGGTAGCTTCGGGACGAATCAGAGAACCGCCGAACTCCAATCCCTTGCCGGTGAAAGTTCCTGTAAATTCACGCGTCAGCTTCTTGTACATACCGAACATATAACCCACTTCGCGTCCGCCTACGCCGATATCACCGGCGGGAACATCCATATCCGGACCTAGGTGACGCCACAGCTCCAGCATGAACGCCTGGCAGAAACGCATGATTTCAGCATCGCTCTTGCCGCGTGGTGAGAAGTCGGAACCGCCTTTGCCGCCACCCATAGGCAGAGTGGTCAGTGCGTTCTTGAAAGTCTGTTCGAAGCCGAGAAACTTCAGGATGGAAAGATTGACGGAAGCATGGAAACGGATACCGCCTTTGTACGGGCCGATAGCGTTGTTGAATTGTACGCGGTAGCCGAGATTGGTCTGCACTTCGCCTTTATCGTCCACCCACGTCACACGGAAAGTAAAGATACGGTCGGGTTCGACCAGTCTTTCTATGATTTTGGCTTTTTCAAATTCAGGATGTTGATTGTATATATCTTCAATGGACAGAAGAACCTCTTTGACAGCTTGAAGATACTCAGATTCACCGGGATGTTTTGCCTCCAGAGAGGACATGATTTTTTGGATGTTCATGATACTATAGTTTAAAAGGTTAATTCTGATAAAATGTCAACTAACTATCTGCAAATATAGGGAAATATTTGAAATGTGATTATTTTCAAGGCGTTATTTTGATTAAATAATGATAAAATGATAGTTTTGGAGTCCAAGAAGCGCAAAGCCCCGCCACCTGTGATGTAAAAAACAGGTAACGGGGCTTCTATGTGTTCGCAAATAGAAAGCCGGTCTTTAGAATTTCGGTCTCATGCCCAGATTATACATGATGAATCCGTAAATGTCGGCTTGCTCTTCCAGTACCTTTGCCATAGGTTTGCCTGCACCGTGTCCGGCTTTGCTGTCGATGCGGATCAAGGTCGGATTGGTCCCGTCATTGTCGGCTTGCAGGGTAGCGGCAAACTTGAATGAGTGGGCGGGGACTACCCGGTCGTCATGGTCGGCAGTGGTTACCAGAGTTGCCGGATATTTTGTGCCCGGTTTCAGGTTGTGCAATGGAGAGTAACCTCTGAGGTATTCGAACATCTCCTTGCTGTCTTCACTGGTGCCGTAATCGCTGGCCCAGTTCCAGCCGATGGTAAACTTGTGGTAGCGGAGCATATCCATCACACCTACTTGCGGGATGGCTACGCGGAAGAGGTCGGGACGCTGCGTCATACAGGCGCCTACCAACAGACCGCCGTTGGAACCGCCGACAATCGCTATCTTGTCTTTATCGGTGTATTTCTGGCTGATGAGATATTCAGCGGCCGAGATGAAGTCGTCGAACACGTTCTGTTTCTGCATTTTGGTTCCGGCTACGTGCCAGTCCTCACCGTATTCGCTGCCGCCACGCAAGTTGACTTGGGCATAGATACCGCCGTTTTCGAGGAACGGGATGCGGTTGGAGCTGAAGCCCGGATTGAGACTGATACCGAAACCTCCGTACCCGTAGAGGAATACCGGATTTTTGCCGTCTTTCTTCAAGTCCTTCTTATAAGTAAGGAACATCGGAATCTTCACACCGTCCTTGCTGGGGAAAAACACCTGTTCCGTTACGAAGTCGTCCGAGTTGAACTGCACTTTCGGGGCACGGTACAGTTCGTAGCTGTTCTTGTCCATATCATATTTATAGGTAGCGCCGGGAATGGTGAACGAGGTAAATCCGAAGAAGCATTCCTTGTCATCCTTGTTGCCGCTGAATCCTACCGAACCGAGCGAGGGCAGTTCGATTTCCTGCAATTGCTTGCCGTCGAGGTCGTAAACGTATGCGTGATTGGAGGCGTCTTTGTCGTATGTGAGGAACAGTTTGCCACCGATCACTTCCGCGTTGGAGAGCACTGCTTCCGATTCGGGCACGAGTTCTTTCCAGTCTTCCAGTTTCGGATGGTTGATGTCCGCCACCATAATCCGGTTTTTCGGTGCGCCGTAGTTGGTGTAGATATAAATCCGGTCGCCGATTACTTCAATTGGGTAATATTGGTAATCGAGGTCAGTGGTGAGCTGGATGAAAGGAGAGGCGGGCTTTTTCAAATCCCGTATGAACAGGTTGTTCCCTCTTCCGGCTCCGGATTCGGTCAGGAATAGAATACGTTCATCCTCGCTGGTGCCGGAGGTGTAGAAACGTTTCGGATAAGCCGGATTCTGGTAAATCAGCTTGTCTTTCGATTGGGGTTCGCCGATCTTGTGGTAATAGATCTTATGATTCTCGTTCACGTTGGAGAACTCTTTTCCTTTGGTCGGAGCATCGTAAGCGCTATAATAGAATCCGTCTCCCTGCCAGGCAGCGTCGGTGAATTTGGCCCATTCGATGTGGTCTTCGAGCAACTTGCCGCTTTCGGTGTCCATCACGTAGATTTCAGACCAGTCGGAGCCGCTTCGCGAGATGGTGTACGCGGTGTATTTGCCGTCGTGTGAGAAATAAAGTCCCGTGAGGGCCACTGTGCCGTCGTCCGACAATTTGTTGGGGTCGAGGAACACGCGAGGCTCGCCGTCCAATGAATCTTGTACGTAGAACACGCTTTGATTCTGCAAACCGTCGTTCTTGCTGAAATAATATTTGCCGTGTTTCTTGACAGGAGCGCTGATCTTCTCGTAATCAGCCAGTTCCGTCAGCCGTTTCAAGAGGTTCTCCCGGAAAGGTATTTGGCTCAGATACTCGTTTGTCACTTTGTTCTGCGCTTCTACCCAAGCGGTGGTAGCTGCGCTGGTATCATTTTCCAACCATCTGTAAGGGTCGGGAACTTGCGTACCGAAGTACACGTCTACAGTGTCTACTTTTGCCGTCTCGGGGTAGACCGGCTTTTTTTGTTGGGGAGCGCATGACATTACCATGATTCCACTCATTAATAAAGTTACTTTTTTCATGTGAATAAAAAGTCTTTTTGAATAAACTTATTGGTACAAAACTACAAAATAATAAGAGATAAACAAGTAAACTTTATAAAGAAGATGGTGGAAAATGAGATTTAAAGAATTAACTTTGCAAAATGTGATTTTGAAACAAGACGATTTGGTATAAGAAAGGAGAATAATTCTATGCTTAGTAAATATAAATTAAACCAGCTTTACTTCAAAGATACCCAGTTCGCCAATTTGATGACCCGGCGAATTTTCAACGTGCTGCTGATAGCCAATCCGTACGACGCTTTCATGCTCGAAGATGACGGACGTATCGATGAGAAGATTTTTAATGAATATACTTCGCTCTCTCTGCGTTATCCGCCCCGTTTCTCGCAGGTGTCTACCGAAGAGGAGGCATTGGCGCAGTTGGAAAGTATGTCATTCGACCTGGTGATTTGTATGCCGAGTACGGGAGATAATGACAGTTTCGACATCGGACGGCATATCAAGGAGAAATATGAACACATTCCTATCGTCATTCTGACTCCTTTCAGTCACGGTATTACCAAACGGATTATCAATGAGGATCTGAGTGCTTTCGAGTACGTTTTCTGCTGGCTGGGCAATACCGATTTGCTGGTTTCTATCATTAAGCTGATGGAGGACAAGATGAATCTGGAGCATGACGTGCAGGAGGTAGGAGTACAGTTGATACTTGTTGTGGAAGACGGCATTCGCTTCTATTCTTCCATTCTTCCCAACCTGTATAAGTTCGTGTTGAAGCAGAGTCAGGAGTTCTCTACAGAGGCTCTGAATGCGCACCAGCGTACGCTTCGTATGCGCGGACGGCCTAAAATCGTGTTGGCGCGTACGTATCAGGAGGCAATGAATATTTACCGTAAGTATCAGAATAATATATTGGGGGTGATCACGGATGTACGTTTCCCGAAGGTGGAGCGGGGAGAGAAAGACGGTCTGGCGGGTATCAAGCTGTGTGCCGAGATACGTAAGAATGATCCGTTCGTACCCTTGATTATCCAGTCGTCCGAGTCGGAGAATGCTTCCTATGCGGCAAAATACGGCGCCAGCTTTATTGACAAGAATTCCAAGAAGATGGATGTCGACCTGCGCCGTATCGTTTCCGATAACTTCGGTTTCGGTGATTTTGTTTTCCGTAATCCGGAGACGGGGGAGGAGATTGCCCGTGTACGGAATCTGAAAGAGTTGCAGAATATCCTGTTTGCCGTTCCTGCGGAATCATTCTTATATCACATTAGCCGTAATCATGTGTCCCGCTGGCTTTATTCGCGGGCTATGTTTCCCGTGGCGGAGTTCTTGAAACCGATTACATGGAGCAGTCTTCAGGATGTGGACGCCCATCGCCGCATTATTTTTGAGGCGATCGTGAAATATCGCAAGATGAAGAATCAGGGAGTTGTTGCCGTCTTTAAACGGGACCGTTTCGACCGTTATTCCAATTTCGCGCGTATCGGTGACGGTTCGCTCGGAGGTAAAGGGCGCGGACTGGCTTTCATAGATAATATGGTGAAGCGTCATCCGGAGTTTGATGAGTTTGAGAATGCACGGGTAGCCATTCCCAAGACGGTGGTGCTTTGTACGGATGTGTTCGATGAGTTTATGGACACTAATAATCTGTATCAGATTGCCCTTTCGGATGCGGATGATGATTTGATTCTGAGGTATTTCCTGAAAGCGAAGTTGCCGGACCGGTTGGTGGAAGACTTCTTTACTTTCTTTGATGTGGTGAAGTCACCGATTGCCATCCGTTCTTCGTCTCTGTTGGAAGATTCCCATTATCAGCCGTTTGCGGGGATTTACAATACGTATATGATTCCTTATCTGGACGATCGCTATGAGATGCTGCGTATGCTTTCCGATGCCATCAAGGGAGTGTATGCTTCGGTATACTTCCGTGACAGCAAGGCTTATATGCAAGCTACGTCGAACGTGATAGACCAGGAAAAGATGGCTGTCATCTTGCAGGAAGTCGTTGGTAACCAATACGGAGAACGTTATTATCCTTCCATGTCCGGTGTGGCACGCTCGCTCAATTATTATCCGCTGGGTGATGAAAAGGCGGAGGAAGGAACGGTGAATCTGGCTCTTGGATTGGGAAAATATATTGTGGATGGCGGTATGACGCTTCGTTTTTCTCCTTATCATCCCAATCAGGTGTTACAGACTAGCGAGATGGAAATAGCTTTGAAAGAGACTCAGACCCGTTTCTATGCGTTGGATTTGAAGAATGCAGGGCATGACTTTTCGATCGATGACGGCTTTAATCTGTTGAAACTTCATGTGAAAGAGGCGGAAAATGACGGTGCTTTGCAGTATATCGCTTCTACATACGACCCGTACGACCAGATAATCCGGGATGGCTTGTATCCGGGCGGACGCAAGGTGATCACGTTTGCTAATATCCTGCAACATGATGTTTTCCCGTTGGCTCGTATTTTGCAGTTGGTTTTGAAATACGGGGAACAGGAGATGCGTCGTCCGGTTGAGATTGAGTTTGCGGCAACGTTAAGTCGTGATCAGGATAAGACGGGTACTTTCTATCTTTTGCAGATCCGTCCGATTGTGGATAGCAAGGAGATGCTGGATGAGGATTTGAACGATATACCGGATGATGAGGTGATTCTGCGCTCGTATAATTCGCTGGGACATGGCATTATGAACGAGATTCAGGATGTTGTCTATGTGAAGACGGACGGCTACAGTGCTTCCAATAATCAGGCTATTGCTTGGGAGATAGAAAAGATCAATCAGCAGTTCTTGAACGAGGGGAAGAACTATGTGCTTGTCGGTCCCGGACGTTGGGGAAGCAGCGACACGTGGCTGGGTATTCCGGTGAAGTGGCCGCACATCTCGGCAGCCCGTGTGATAGTGGAGGCGGGACTGACTAATTACCGCGTTGATCCCAGCCAGGGTACGCATTTCTTCCAGAATCTTACCTCGTTCGGAGTGGGTTACTTCACGATCAATGCCTTTATGAATGATGGTGTCTACAACCAAGAGTTCCTCAATGCGCAACCGGCTGTGGAAGAAACGAAGTTCCTCCGCCATGTCCGCTTTGAGAAACCGATAGTGGTCAAGATGGATGGAAAGAAGAAACTTGGGGTGGTGCTGATGCCGGGAGTGTAGGTGGCTTTATATAAAAATGAAATTGGTGGAAATAAAGAGGAACTATAATTATATTATGAGCCTATTTAAAAATAACACTCGTGTCTAAATCAATAGATCTTATATTCAATAAATGTAGGGGAGTAACGTTCTGTTTTTCATCTAAAAGGTGAGATTCTTCTGTGATAGGCTTAAAAATATGGCTTTTTTTTAAGGTCGGACAGGTTAATTGTGTCCTCATTTTCAGATTTTGGGATAAATCTTTCTTTGGATACTTTATTATAAAGAAAGAAAACTGTATTTTTGCGGTCGGTTTTTAAGATATAAAGAGATTCTAGAGAGATGAGTAACAGACAATTAGTAAAACTGGCTTTTTGTGTATGTCTCCTACCTTTCTTTTTTTCTTGTTCTTCGGAACGTGATGAGGGAAGTGAAGGAAATGGAACATTACGTGTACAAGTTAGTGCAAATGCCGAAGTATTAGTGGGAACAAATACTCGGGTTAATGATGGAATAGAACAGGAAGTGCCCGATGTCAATGATTTCTCTTTTTCTATATTTAAAGGAGAAACTCTTCGTGGAGAGTGGGCTACGTTAGCTGAGTTTTTGGCTGATGATGAGTTGACTCTTCGGTCTGGTAATAACTATGTAGCGAAAGCTTCGTATGGCGATGTCAATAATGAAGGTTTCGAGTTGCCTTATTATGAGGGAAATCAGCCGTTTGTTATAAAGCGGGGACAGACCACCACTGTGGAAGTGACCTGTTATCTGGCAAATGCTAAATTGTCGATTGTCTATACAGATGAATTTAAGGACTACTTTTCTGAGTATACGGCTGAAGTCACTACTTCGCTTGGCAATACAGTGAACTATGTTTCTGATGAAACACGTTATGCCTATTTCAAGCCGGGAGAAGTACAAGTACGTGTGAAGGTAAAAAAGAAGGAAGGTTATTCACAGGAAGTAACTTTGAAAGTTGGCGAAGATTATGCTCTTGAAGCTCGCCATGCCTATATTCTGACACTTGATTTGGATGCAGGTACTCCTTCTATTAATATATCATTTAGTGATGATATTCCTAATCAGGAACCTGTGACAATCATTGTCTCGGATGAGGCTTTAAGTGCTCCGGCACCTTATTTTACAGCAAATGGGTTTAATGATGACCAACCGATTGACGTTGTTGAAGGAAAATCAGCGGAAGCTTCAGAAGTGTATGCTTATTTGAATGCGGCCGGTGGAATAGCTCATTGTTATTTGACGACTCATTCTTCTTCGTTGATTGAACAAGGATGGCCTGAAACTGTGGACTTGACTAGTGTGTCTGCAGAAAATCTGAGCGCAATGCAGAAGTTAGGGTTTCAGATGGCAGGATTGGGTGACAAAAAAGATAAGATTGCAAAGATTGACTTTACGAATGTAGTACCTTTTTTGGAATATACCGAAGAGGGTACAGAACATCTTTTTGAGTTGCGGGCTACTGATAAATTGTCTAAAGAGAATGTGGAACCATTGAAATTTAGAGTTTCCAGTAAAGATAATCTGTTTGCGGTGAGTGCAGGACAATCAGTGCTTTATGGTACGACAAAGATGAAGGCTAATTTAACTCTTGACGGTGATCCCGCCAAGGTGACCTATTGGTTGAAGAAAGGCGAGATAGAACAGCAAGTAGTGCCAAGTTCCATAAAGTCGAATGGAACATCACATGATTTGGTGTTTAAGTTTGATGAATCCCAATATGCTGATATTCAGATGGAGGCTCGGTATTTGCGACGTAAAGGAACATTGAATTCGGCTATGGGAGATCCTGTGGTACTTAGTTTGCAGTATCCAGGAGATGTTTGGACGAAACAGGCTACGTTGCAGTTAAAAGGAAATGTAGATGGATGGAATTTCCTATGCTCTCAGAAGGATAATGACGGAAATGATGGTGTATGGAATGCTATAAATTGTCCTTTGTCTGGTTCTATCATTTCTTTGACTAATTTAATTCCGGCTACCGGTTACACTTATCAATTTACCAAAAAAGATGAAGAAGGTGATATTGTGGGGGCTTCGAATCAATTGAGTATTGAGACGGAAGCAGAATTGCAAGTTCCTAATTCGGATTTTGAAACGTGGAGTGAGAAGTTTGTGTGGAAAGGAACAGGAAAACCTGGCAGTATAGATATTTATACTTTTTACCCTTATGAGGATAGTGATTTGGATCCTTGGTGGAGTACACAGAATGATTTGACTACAGCTAAAGCAGGCATTTACTCTTATTATTATGTAGCATATCCAGGAACTACTTATGTGAATTCTTCTTGGTCGGCTAGTACTAGAATGAAATTATCTACGTCTCCAATTAATGGTTCATATTCTGCAGAAATAGCAACTATTGGATGGGGGGAAGGCAGTACCTGTACAACAGGATTACCTTGGGGAGGTTTGAGTTGTAACAAGAAAACATCTGGCACTTTGTATATTGGAAAATATGATATATCAACAGGAGAAGTTCATGGACATACTTTTGCTTCTCGCCCTACGCAAATGACTTTTAATTATCGTTTTTACTCATATAATGGAGAAGCTGCTTCCGCTTCGATTCAAATAGAACATAGAGAAGGAGATAATATTGTTAATTTAGGAAATGGATATATGAATTTATCGACAACTAACACTGATAAGGCTACTTTAAATATATCCTATTCAAATGAAGAATTACAACCGACACATATATCTATCGTGTTTTTGTCATCAACCTCTTCTAGTCCGGCTATTAAAGAATATAGTGGAGAGATTAATACTTGGAGTGGTAATGCCGATACTCGTGGTATAGGAAATGTCTTAGTAATAGATGATGTACATTTAGAGTATGCTAAATAATAAATTAAAGTGAATTGATGAATATGAAACAATTAGTTAATATATTAGCAGTATTTGTAGCAAGCTTTTTCATTTTCTCTGCTTGCGATCGTGAAAAAATGGATTTCGGTAACGAATCAGATGGTTATGGACAAATCCAATTGTCCTCCATGCAACTTTCTGTGGATGTAAATGCTACACCACTGTCTCGTGCTGCCACAGTAGATGTTGGTAGTTATATCGTTGGTATTTACAATGAAGACGGAACAACTTTAATTTCCGAATGGAGATATAGTGATATGCCTGAAATATTTCAATTGAAAGTCGGCAAATACAAAATCATAGCCCATTCTCCAGATGGAGGGGAACCAGTGTTTGATGTTCCTTATTGTCAAGGTTCGCAGAGTATTGAGATACAAAAAGATCAAGTGACCAATGTTGCTAAGATAGAGTGTAAGTTGCATTGTATTATGGTAAAAATAGGTTATACGGACGAATTGAAACCGCTTTTGGGAGACGATACCGAAGTTACGGTAACAATAAATAGCAATGATCAACTTACGTTTAAGATGGGAGATGAAGTACGTGCTGCTTATTTTCCTGCCAATGAAAGCGGTAATATTGTCGATTTCAAATTTTTGAGCACTCTGACGGAAGATGGAATAAAAGATGAAGTACAGACAGTGAATACACGTTCGGTATCCGGTGTATCAATCGGTTATCTTGTAACCATGACTTATAAATTGAGCGATGCTGACGGTGATCCGAATACTGGAGGTGATGCTAATGCTTCTGTGAAAGTGGACAATAGCTGTGATGTGGAAAATATAAATGGTGGTGTTCGTCCTGACGAACCGGAAATAGATGATTTTCCGGACGGTGGGGGTGATGTGGACGGAGAGCCTACGATTACCTGCAAGAAGTTTGATTACGTTCTTGATGAGACTGTGACTGAAGAGAACCCATTGGAGATTATTGTGAAACTTAGTGCGTCGGAAACTATCGGACATGTGAATGTGCAAATAGAAGCGGGTGATGATTTGTTTGGAAATGCTATCAAAATGATGTTTGGTGAAGCTGGAACTTTTGATTTGGCTGAACCGGGAGAATATAAGGAAACATTGACAAGTCTTGGTTTTCCTGTGGAAGAGCAGGTTGTAGGAAAAACGGAGCTGGATTTTGTAATTACTCAATTTACACCGTTATTGAAGAATTTTCCAAGTGAGAAACCACACAAATTCCATATTACTTTAATTGATCGGAAAGGGCAGAGTGTATCGAAGACGTTAACATTTACGATAAAAGAATAAATAGGTAAGAAATGAAGATGAAAGAATATTATTTATATTGGTTATTACTTCTTTTCTTTTTCACAGGATGTCAACGTGACGAATATACTTCGACTGATGGTGAGGGGAGTCTTCGGTTGTCTGTCGGGATGAAGAATGATTTGAAAGTAGTAGCTACCCGTGCTCTTACATCGGAAGAACAAGCTATCTTGGAGAAAGACTGTAAGGTTCGTATCTACCAACGTGAAAAAGAGGATTTGAAACTGGTACGTAAGTATCAAGGAGTAGAAAATGTACCAGCTGACATATTGCTTGCTTCCGGTGATTACCAAGTAAAGGTGACAGCTGGAGAGATGGTTTCTGCATCATTCGATAAGAAATTTTATGAGGGTATAAAGTCTTTTACTATAACAAAAGGGGCAGATGTAAAAGTTGATGTCGTGGCTAATGTAGGTAATACAGTGGCTACTGTAGCTTTTGCAGAGACAATGAATCCTTATTTTGAAAATTGTACGGTGGGGGTGGCTGTAAAGGCTGAAAATGGAATTCTTGATTTTACGGCAGATGATGCCGGAAAATTAGGATATTTCTCTGTTCCTGTTGCTTGCGATACGCTATTTTGTACATTTGAGGCAACCAATAAGCTTACCGGAGCACCGTTTGTACATATAGATACGATTCCCGATGTGGTGTCGGCTACACTTTACAACTTGACTTATGAATTTAAGGAATCGGAAGTGGAAGTGCCGGATACCGGAGGGGGAATGATAAATTTAGTGGTGGATGTAACTCCTATTGGAGAAGTGGAAACAGAAGAGACGATTTATCGTCGACCGTCTGTTAAAGCTGAAATGGGGGGACAAAATTTAGTCTTGACACAACCCGCATACATGAAAATAGGTGATGGAGAGGATATGACGGTGATGATAAAGGGTTCTACAGAACTGACGCAGATTGAAATAGCCTCTGAACAGTTTCCGGATTTTCTCGGTGCACCTACTGCGCAACAGGCTTTTGACTTGAAAAATCTGACAACTGAGGAAGAAGATCTGCTCGCAAATGGCGGAATCACGATCGATAAAAAAGAAGCTTCTTTGGGGCACGCTATGGATATAAAGCTTTCCGCTTCACTAATCCGGAAATATACAGCGGAGAATGGTACACGTAATATTCGTTTTTCTGTAACAGACCAGAGAGGCTATCAGCGTATAGTAGACTGGCAAATTGTGGCTTCTGATATTGCAGTACAAACAGTCGCTATTCCGGATGATAAGAAATATCTTATATGGGCAACAAAGGCGACTTTGTTCGGTGAAGTACTGCCGGAACGAGAACCACAATCAGAATTGTCATTCCGCTACCGGAAAGTGGGAACTACTGAATGGCAGACGGTGCCTGCGGTACGAAACGGCTCTGTACTTACCGCTGAGGTGACTGGATTGAAGAATGATGATAATGAACTCTTCTCTGAATATGAATATCAAGTTATGGAGGGGACAATGGCATCCAATGTAAAATGTCAGTTCACGACAGAAAAGACGCTCCAATTGGAGAATTGTGGATTTGAGGAGTGGTCGGGAAGTGCTCCTGCTTATATAGCTCCGTCTTCTAATGATAGTGATATTTTTTGGGATAGTGGGAACCATGGTTCTGCAACTTTAGGAAGGGATGTTACAACGCCAGACACCAATGTTAAGCATAGTGGAAATCGTTCAGCTAAATTGACTTCACAAAAAGTTGTTACTCAGTTTGCAGCCGGAAACCTGTTTACTGGAAGGTATTTACAGACAGAGATGAGTGGTTTAAAAGGGGATGGCATTCTAGGTTGGGGACGTCCGTTTACGTCTCGTCCGATAGCATTAACAGGTTGGATACGTTATAATTCCGGAAAAGTCAATTATGCTGATTCACACATAGGTAACAATGAACAAGATCAAGGATATATTTTTATTGCTTTGGGAGATTGGCAAGAAGAGACTTATACGTATAAAGGTGTCACATATTCTTGGGAACGGATTGTTGCTACTAAAGTACCGAAATTGTTTGATCATACTACGGAAAATAAAGGAACAATAGCTCATGGTGAACAGACATGGATGCAGTCGACAGACGAGGATTTGAACGGAACAAAAATGTATCCTTTTACGATTCGGCTGGATTATTGGGATGAAGAACGTATTCCTACTACTATTATAGTGGTAGCTTCTGCAAGTAAATTTGGAGATTTCTTTGCAGGAAGTACAAGCAGTGTCATGTGGCTTGATGATCTGAAACTCATATACGATGAAAGTGAAATAACGGAATAAGTGAATAATATGAATTTAGTGAAAAAGACTGTGTTTTTCTTACTGCTAATTATTGGCATGGGAATGGTTACTGCTCAGGCACAAGAGTTTAAACGCAATATAGAACCTCGAACATTTGTTCCGAAAGGGCAGTGGATTGTAGGAAGTTCTGTTTCTTATTCCGAACATAATGAACAAAATTATCAATTTCTGATTGTTGATGGTTTTAATTCTGACGGATACACGTTTAAGGTAAGTCCTATGTTTTGTTATGCTTTGAAAGATAATTTGGCTGCCGGAGGACGTTTTTCGTATGGACGTACGCTGACAAAATTGGATGGGGTGACATTGAATCTGGATGATGATACTAATTTTGATGTAAATGACTTATATCAGTTGAAGCATTCTTATAGTGTGATTGGCATTCTGAGGAACTATATAAATATAGGTACTAGTAAGCGATTTGCTCTTTTTGCAGAGACACGTCTTGAAATGGGAGGAAGCCAGTCGAAAGTAGTAACGAAGAATGGCGGGAAATTGAGCGGTACTTATTCGACTACTGCTGATTTCGGATTAGGAGTTGCACCTGGAATTGTTGCTTTTATTAATAATTATACTGCTGTGGAAGTCAGTGTTGGAGTTCTCGGACTTGACTTCAGCAAGGTGAAACAAACAACAGACCAAGTGTATGTTGGTGAACGTTCCTCTAGTTCGGCAAATTTCAAGATTAACCTGTTTTCCATTGGTTTAGGTATTGCATTCTATTTATAAAAAAAGGAGAAAATGAGTAGTAGATTAATCTATATATGTGTTGTCATTCTGTTGGTTGGCATACAGGAGATTCGGGCACAGCAGCGGGATACCATTGTAATACGTGATACCGTATATGTGGATAAAGCGGAGTTGGAGCAGGTGCATGCGGAAAAGGATATTGTGGAAGACAATACCGGACTGATTCGAATCAAACCGATCGGACGTTACGACCGTGGTATCATCAGCTATCGTTTTATTCCGAAGAAAAAATGGATGGGCGGTTTGACTTTCTCTTATGTTAATTTTGACAGTGATGACAGTAGACTGTTATTTTCAATATTGAAAGATTTTGATTGTAATTTCAAAACGTTCTCTGTTAATCCGTTCGTCGGATATGCGTTGGCGGATAATTTGATTGTCGGTATGAAACTGGGTTATAGTCATACGATTGCTGATTTGGGTAATGTGTCGTTAAATATTGATGATGATTTGAATTTCTCATTAGACAATATCCGTTATACGGAAGATTTACGATCGGTCGGCATATTTCATCGCTCATATGTAGGGCTTGACCGTGGTAAACTTTTCGGCTTGTTTAATGAGACTACGCTGACTTACAAACGAGGTTCTTCTAGTTTCTCACGTGGAGAAGGTGAAGAATTTAAACGCACCGACACAACGATAAATGAGTTGCACCTAGGCATTAATCCCGGATTGGCGGTATTTATTACGCAAAATGTTTGTGCTGAATTATCCTTTGGCGTTGTCGGATTTAAATATCGTACAGAGAAACAAAAGAACAATCTGGGTGAAGAGGGTAAACGTAGAGACAGCGGCGCCAATTTTAAGATAAATCTTTTTAATATAAATATAGGTTTAACCTTTTGTATGTAATGAAAATGCGAGCTATATATAATTTATTGCTAGGTGCTGCTGTGATTACTTTATTACAGGGGTGTATCAAAAATGATATCGATTATCCACAAATAGCTTTGTCCATAACCGGAATGCAGGTAGAGGGACAAAAAGAAAATGCGGTAATCTCGGAGAAAGACCGCACTGTGACTTTGAAATTGGAGGAGAATGTCAATCTGCGAAAAGTTCATGTGACTAAGCTTTCGGTGACAGAGGGAGCTAAGAGTACACTTGCTCCACAAGATATAATAGATTTAACTAATCCTTATGAGGTGATATTATCTCTTTATCAGGAATATCGATGGAAAGTTATTGCTCAGCAAGATATTGTACGTATATTTAAAATGGCAAACCAGGTAGGGCTGTCTGAGATAAATCCGGATACGAAAGTTGCTATTGCCAATGTGAGGAAAAATACTAAATGGAAAGAACTGGACCTCTTGGAGCTGAAATTAGGGCCGAAGGGTACAACATATAATGGAAAAGCGGAAGTGCCGGAACTAAAATGGACACTCTATTCCAATTATGCCTCTGCACAGGTAAAGGTGAAATATCAGGATTTCTTTGAAGAAAATTGGGAACTTCGTGTTTATCGAAAAGATAAAGATGTGGAAATGAAGCGCGCAGACGGTTGGGTAAACGTGGCATGGCTGTATGCGGAAGGTATAGAAGGTTCTGATAATGGATTTGAGATTCGAGAAACCACAACCGAAGAGTGGAGGAAAGTTGATAATTCATATATTACAGCGGATGGCGCAGCCTTTTCCGCTCGCATACCGCATTTGAAGGAACAAACGACTTATGTTTGTCGTGCGTATTCAGGTGAGGATTATAGTGAGGAGTTGCCTTTTACTACTGGAATAGCCAAACAATTGCCGAATGCTAAGTTTGATGAATGGCATTTGAAAGGTAAAGTTTATAATTTTTGGGCAGAAGGTGGTGAGGAATTTTGGGGAAGTGGTAACAAGGGAGCTTCCATTCTCCGGAGTATAACGACACCGGACGGAACGAATACTTGGAATGGACAGGCGGGAACTTCCGTAAAGATGGAATCTATGTATGCCGTTATCAAATTTGCTGCCGGAAATCTGTTTGCCGGTTATTGGTACGATTTTGCTGAAGGTAGTTTTACAGATGGACATTTAAAATTTGGTCGTCCGTTTACCGAGCGTCCCACGAGGTTGACGGGATATTATAAATATACTACTGGTCCGGTTAATCAAATGGATAAAGATTCGGATAAGTATGATGAACTATATCCTTTATTAAAGGATAAAGATGATACTTGCATCATTTGGGTTGCTTTGGGAGATTGGGATGCTCCGATAGATATTATCACTGCTAAGACTTCCAGTAAGCGTAAAATGTTCGATCAGAATGATCCTCACGTCATTGCCTACGGAGAATTTACTCAGGGAAAAACAATTAATAACTTTGAACCTTTTGAGGTTGAATTGGAATATCGTGACACCAATCGGGTTCCTAACTATATATTGGTAGTATGTTCGTCCAGTAAATATGGAGACTACTTTTTCGGTAGTGATCAAAGTGTGATGTGGGTAGATGACTTTACTTTGGAATATGATTATAATGATTAGATTTTTATTTTTTCAAAAGAGATGAATACTATAAAAAGAGCATGCAAAGATAGTTGTGACGACACCCGGGTCTCAGACATACCAACATCCGGGTCTCATGTATGCTGACACCCGGGTCTCAGTATGCACGACACCCGGGTGTCGTACAAATTGTTTGTGCATAAAAAAACTCCCGTTCTTCCTTTCGGAAGGCGGGAGTTTTTAACTATAGCTTATTTATATCTGTGGCTGATTATACGATACCTTGTGCCATCATTGCTTTGGCAACCTTCATGAATCCGGCTACGTTAGCACCTTTCACATAGTTTACGTATCCGTCAGCTTCAGTACCGTATTGAACGCAAGCTGCATGGATATTCTTCATAATGCTCTTCAACTTCTCGTCTACTTCTTCAGAGCTCCAGCTCAGTTTGATAGAGTTCTGAGTCATTTCAAGACCGGATACTGATACACCACCTGCATTGGCAGCTTTACCCGGAGCATAAAGGATTTTGGCTTCTTGGAATACGCGGATAGCTTCCGGAGTAGAAGGCATATTAGCACCTTCGGATACAGCTATCACACCGTTAGCAACCAATTTCTTAGCATCGTCACCATTCAATTCATTCTGAGTTGCAGAAGGCAGAGCGATATCTGCTTTCTCACCCCAAGGACGAGCACCTTCTACATATTTGCAGCCATATTTTTCTGCGTATTCACGGATACGGCCACGATACAGATTCTTCAATTCCATGATGTAATCCAGTTTCTCACGGTCGATACCGTCCGGATCATAGACGTAACCGTCAGAGTCAGACATAGTCAGAACCTTACCGCCGAGTTCAAGAACCTTTTCTGCGGTGTATTGAGCAACGTTACCGGAACCGGAAATCAAGCAAGTCTTACCTTTCAAGTCAGTACCTTTGGTTTTCAGCATTTCCATCAGGAAGTAAATGTTACCGTAACCTGTCGCTTCCGGACGAATCAGTGAACCTCCGAATTCGCGGCCTTTACCTGTGAATGTTCCAGTGAACTCGTGAGTCAGTTTCTTGTACATACCGAACATGAAACCTACCTCGCGGCCACCTACACCGATATCACCGGCAGGAACGTCCGTCTCAGGACCGATGTGACGCCACAATTCCAACATGAAAGCTTGCACGAAGCGCATTACTTCTGCGTTTGATTTACCACGGGGAGAGAAGTCGGAACCACCTTTACCGCCACCCATAGGCAATGTAGTCAGTGAGTTTTTGAATGTCTGTTCAAAGGCAAGGAACTTCAAGATAGAAAGATTCACGGATGAGTGGAAACGGATACCGCCTTTGTACGGGCCAATCGCGTTGTTATGTTGAACACGGTAACCCATGTTAGTCTGAATGTTACCTTTATCATCCATCCAAGTCACGCGGAACTGATATACTCTATCAGGGATACACAAACGTTCGATTAAGTTTACTTTATCGAACTCAGGGTGTTTGTTGTATTCTTCCTCAATAGTAGAAAGTACTTCTTCTACTGCCTGATGATACTCCGGTTCATTGGGAAATCTTCTTTTCAGATCGTCTAATACCTTTGCTGCATTCATAATCTTTTTTTCTTTTATTGGTTGTTTAAAATTCGATTATCTATTTCTCTTATACGGTTGCAAAAGTAAAGATAAAAATTAAACTATCAAACATTTTATAAAGAAAAATGCGATAAAACATCAAATTTGATATTTTATCGCATTAAAAATGGGAAAAAAGATATTTATTTATTCCTTTTTATCGACTTATAAACAGGAATGAATACTAATGCTGCCGAAATGACAAGCATTACTACTGTCATCCCATCAATTCGTTCGGCTTTTGTGAGAACTAAATAGCAAAGCGCCAACCAAAGCAGGCTGATGCAAACTATTTGTGATTTGGATAACGGTCTTCTCATTAGCCTTCTTTTTTCTTCTTGTCTACGATAGCGTCAATTACTGCTACAGCTGTAATATTAACGATATCACGTACAGAGCTTTCGAAATCGGTGAAATGAATCGGTTTGTTCAATCCCATTTGGATAGGGCCGATAAATTCCGTATCCGGATCCATTGCTTGCAGCAGTTTGTAACCGGCATTCGCTGAACTCAGGTTCGGGAAAATCAATGTATTCACATCTTTTCCTTTCAGACGGGTGAATGGATACTTGGTATCACGCAATTTGCGGTTCATGGCGAAGTTTACCTGCATTTCACCGTCGATTGCCAATTCCGGATACTCTTTCTGCATATAGTTTACGGCTTCATGCACTTTTACAGGGCTTCCTGTTGTATCAGCACCGAAATTAGAGTAAGACAGCATGGCCATTACCGGAGTATGGTTGAAGAAACGGACTGTTTTGTCGGACAGCTTGGCTATATCAATCAATGTGTCGGTATCGGGGTGGCGGTTAATTAATGTATCTGCCAGGAAGTAAGTACCCTTCTTGGAGTTCAGTATGTGCATGGTTCCGAAATGTTTGAATCCCGGTTGGATGCCGATCACTTCTTTGGCAACCTTGATTGTGTTGCTGTATCTTGTATAAAGTCCGGTGATGAACGCATCGGCGTCTCCGGTTTCTACCATCATCATACCGAAGTAGTTGCGCTCGAACATTTTATCGTTGGCTTCTTCATAAGTAAAGCCTTCGCGTGCACGTTTTTCGGCTAAAATACGGGCATAACGTTCGCGGCGTTCCGACTCGTCCGGATGGCGGAGATTTACAATCTCGATACCCTCCAGACTCAGATCCAGTTCCTCTGCTAATTTACCGATAGCCTCATCGTTTCCTAATAAGATAGGATGACAGATACCTTCCGATTTTGCTTCAACGGCAGCTTTCAGCATGTTGGGGTGGATTCCTTCTGCAAATACAACACGTTGCGGGTTGCGGCGGGCAGTATCATACAGTTGGCGGGTCAGTTTGGATTCGTAACCCATTAATTCGCGCAGATGTACACAGTATGCGTCCCAGTCCTTGATTTCCGTACGGGCTACTCCACTTTCCATCGCAGCTTTTGCTACAGCGCAAGACACCTCTGTGATGAGGCGTGGGTCTACCGGTTTCGGGATGAAGTATTCCGGACCGAAGGAAAGGTTGTTTACATGGTAGGCCGCGTTAACAACATCGGGTACCGGCTGTTTTGCCAGATTGGCGATAGCGTGTACGGCCGCAATCTTCATTTCTTCATTGATGGCTTTGGCATGAGTGTCCAATGCGCCACGGAAGATATACGGGAAGCCGATTACATTATTTATCTGGTTCGGATAGTCGGAACGTCCGGTTGCCATCAATACATCGGGGCGGGCTGCCATAGCGTCTTCGTAGGAAATCTCCGGAGTCGGGTTGGCCAACGCGAATACGATAGGCATAGGAGCCATGCTACGTACCATATCCTGACTCAATACGTTTCCTTTTGACAGGCCGAGAAATACGTCTGCACCTTTGATGGCTTCTGCCAGTGTATGTATGTCCGTGCGGTCAGTTGCGAAATATTTCTTCTGTTCGTTCAGGTCAGTACGTGTTTTGCTGATAACACCTTTACTGTCCAGCATGACAATATTTTCGAGACGTGCACCCAGTGACACATACAGTTTAGTGCAAGATACGGCAGATGCACCGGCACCGTTCACAACGATTTTTACATCTTCGATTTTCTTTCCGGCTACTTGCAGGGCGTTTACCAATCCGGCACTGGAGATGATAGCGGTACCATGCTGGTCGTCGTGCATCACAGGGATATCCAGTTCTTCTTTCAGACGGCGTTCGATTTCAAAGCATTCCGGAGCTTTGATGTCTTCGAGGTTGATACCGCCGAAGGTGGGAGCGATAGCCTTTACGGCTGCAATGAATTTTTCCGGGTCTTTTTCATTGACTTCGATATCGAATACGTCAATGCCGGCATAGATTTTGAAGAGCAGACCTTTACCTTCCATTACCGGTTTGCCACTCAATGCGCCTATGTCACCTAGTCCGAGTACGGCTGTACCATTGGAAATAACAGCAACAAGGTTACCTTTCGCAGTATATTTGTATGCGTCTTGTGGATTCTTCTCAATTTCGAGGCAAGGTTCTGCCACACCGGGAGAGTATGCGAGTGCTAAATCTGTTTGTGTACTATACGGTTTGGTAGGGACTACCTCGATCTTACCAGGTTTGCCCTGTGAGTGATAGAGCAAAGCGGCTTCTTTGGTTATTTTAGCCATAGTATCTGTATTTTTTATTAATAAGTTATCATTTGGCTGCAAATGTAGGAATAAAAGTTATATATTGTAGTCTCTTGTTGGTAATTTCTATTAATTTTATAGCAAAATGGCTGAAGTTATAATCTGATATGTATTTATATCCTATTTTTTTTAGGTGCTATAATATTAATTTATTGAAATTTCAATAAATACTTTATCTGTTAATTTAGTTATTTCGCTATTTTTGAATCGATATATGATTTAACCTTATTTTATAATGATTACCACCCAGCAACTTCAATTATTGAAAGAAGGAAATAAAAATGCTTTTGAAGCATTGTATCGTGGATACAATGCTCGCATTTATAATTTTGTCCTTTCTATGGTGAGCAATGCCGGGGTGGCGAAAGATATCACACAAGATATTTTTCTCCATATCTGGGAGAAGCGGCTTAATATCGATTTGGAAGGGAATTTTGACGGCTATCTTTTTAAAATATCCCAAAACATGGTATATCATTATGTAAGACGCGAACTCCTGCTTCAAAATTATGTAGACAGGCTTGCGAATGAGTCATCTGACGAATCCGTAGAGATAGATGAAGAACTGGATTATTTGTTTTTGGAAGAATATATCCTGAAACTTTTAGAAGAACTGCCTCCAGCGCGTCGGGAAGTTTTTATGCTTTACTGGAAATCAGGGTTGAACTATCGTGAGATAGCCGATCAGTTGAATATCTCGGAAAAGACTGTTGCCACGCAGGTACACCGTTCTTTGGATTTCTTGCGTGACAAACTGGGAATAATTGCCTTTTCAGTCTCTCTCTTCTTACATGATATCTAACACAAAAGTTTTAATAAAAGTTAATATTTGAATTATGTCGATTTCTCTGTAGTCCTTTTCTATCTCTCAAGACTAGTATAAATAGAACAGGAAAATTATGGAGCAACACGATTACATAGTACTATTGGAAAAATTCTTCAAAAAGGAGGCCTCTTCTGAAGAAAGAAGGATACTTATTGAATGGATTCGTAAACCCGGAATTCGTAATGAGTTTAATCTGCTTTGCGAGCAAATGTGGAAAGAAGCAGCCGTTGAAATTGATAAGACAGTGGAGGAAGAAATGTGGAACCATCTGCAGAGGAATTTGGATGAGCCCAAGATACTTTCTCCGAAGAAACGGCGCTGGCAACCTATTATATATAAGGTGGCAGCCACCATCTTATTACCGGTTTGTTTGGGACTGGCCACTTACTTTGGGGTAGAACATATAAATAAGGTATCACAAGACCCTTTCATGATGGCCGTAGATTATGGACAGAAAGCGAATCTGACTTTGCCTGATGGAACGAAAGTCTGGTTAAATTCGGCCACTCATCTTTCTTATGATGCGGAGTATAATAAATCCGACCGGAAAATCTATTTGGACGGAGAAGCCTATTTCGAGGTGGCGAAAAACAAGGAAAAACGTTTTATCGTCTGTTGTAATGATCTGGAGATAGAAGCGTTGGGAACTACCTTCGATGTGAAAGGCTATCGTGACGATCATTCCGTCACGACGCTGCTGGCAGAAGGAAGCGTCAGGGTTTCTAATAAAACGGATGCTACCTTGTTGAAACCCGGGGAAAAGGTAGAATACAATAAGAACAAGCAGACATTTACTAAATCGGCAATTTCGGATATGCGTGAAATCGATTTTTGGCGGAACAATATGTTGATTTTTAATTCATCATCTTTAGCGGAGATCGCGACTACGCTAGAGCGGATGTATGGAGTGAAAGTCGTGTTTGACTCCGAGAAACTGAAGAACGTGCTATTTTCCGGAACCATCCGGAACAGCAGCTTGCATAATGTATTTTACATTATAAGCCTTACTTATCCTTTAACTTATGAGTTAGAAGGAGATACGGTGAGAATAGGAAGTAGTATTAACTAAAAAAGACAATTTATGGAAGACACCTCATAATAAAATAAAGAGGGTAGAATTATGTAGCAGCATAATTCCACCCCGAAATCAAATACGGTTTATACATGATAGTAAAAAAGAAATTTTCCTTATGTGGATAAGGGAAAGGGAATCCTTTTTGCTTCACGATTTTACAAAGATAATAAAAAGTCTAATTTTCAGACTTATATTTTAAAGAATTTAAAGCTAATTACTAATGAGAAAACAATTACATATCATATTCAGGCTTGTTATGTTCAGTTGTATCTTGTTGTTTGTGTCTCAAGAGGCAAGTGCACAGATCACTTTCTCTGTGAAGAATCAGACGATACGTCAGACGATACGAGTGATTGAAAAGAAGGCCGATTACAGCTTCTTTTATACGGATAAGCTTCCCGGATTGGATCAAAAAATTTCATTGACAGTGAACAATGAAAGTATTGATTCGGTTTTAGAAAAAGTTTTCAAAGGATCATCTATTAGTTATAAAATAGAATCGGGTAAGCAAGTGGTGCTTACTCTGAAAAGTGAACAGAACGCTCCCCAAAAAGGCGATAAGAAAACAATCACCGGTGTTGTGGCCGACCGGAGGGGAGAACCCTTGATTGGTGTCACAGTGAGAGTGGAAGGAGAGAATATTGGAACTGCTACTGATATAGACGGTCGTTTCTCTTTGGAGGCTCCTGTGGGGGCAAAGGTCAGCTTTTCTTATATCGGTTATGTCTCCCAATCTCATACAGTCAATAAACAGAATGTATACAATGTGTCATTGAGTGAAGATTCGCAAGTACTGGAAGAGGTAGTCGTAGTGGGATATGGTTCTATGAAACGGAAAGATATTACGACTGCGGTATCTGTTGTTTCCACGGCAGACATTGAAGAGCGTCCGATCATGACAGCTGCACAGGCTATTCAGGGAAAGGCAGCCGGTATTCAGGTTGTACAGCCGTCGGGTATGCCGGGTTCCGGAGTGACAATCCGGGTGAGAGGAGCCACTTCGGTACAGGCATCCAATGAACCGCTGTATGTGGTAGACGGTTTGCCGTCGGATGACATTTCGAATATCAGTCCGAATGATATTGAAAGCATGCAAATTCTGAAAGATGCCTCATCGGCAGCTATTTATGGAGCACGTGCGGCAAACGGAGTAGTGTTGATTACGACTAAAAGAGGAAAGATCGGTGCACCGCAAGTGAAAATGAGTGCTTATGTGGGTTTCTCTAAATTAGGGAAAAAAATAGATGCGTTGAATACAGAACAATATAAAGACTTGATGAAAGACTTGAAAGCAGTTTCGGATGTTGCCCCCAATATCCCCGAAAGTGAAACGCGCTATGTGGACTGGACTGATTTATTCTTCGGTACGGGTGTCAATCAGAACTATCAGTTGTCTGTGGCAAATGGAACCGAGAAACTGCAATATTTTGTTTCCGGAGGTTATTCCGACGAACAGGGTATTGTGGAGAAAGCACATTTCAACCGGTATAATTTCCGTGCAAACCTGGATAGTGAGCAGACCAAATGGCTAAAGATGGCACTCAATTTTGCATATTCGCATACAGGCGGACAATGGGTGAACGAAAGCCGTAGTTCTTTGCGTGCCGGTTCCATCTTATCCGTTGTGAATACTCCTCCGTTTATGCAGAAATGGAATCCATATGATCCGAACGAATATGATGAACAGGCTTACGGTGCACGTATTCTGAATCCGCTGGCTGCCAATGCCGCAGACAGTAACACGAATACAGACCATATAAATGGCTCACTCGGCTTCACGGTTGACATACTCAAAGGACTGAAGTTTAAAACCACTTTTGGCATTGAACTGACCAATGAACATTGGGACTACTATCTGGACCCGATTTCAACTTCGGACGGACGGGGTACAAAAGGACGTGTGGAAGAGAGTTTCTCACGAAACTTTGAATGGCTTTTTGAAAATTTGCTGACCTATGATTGTTCATTCAATAAACATAACCTTTCTATTTTGGGAGGGGCTACCCAGCAGCGTGCACAATATAACGGTTCGTGGATGGCAGGTTTCGACCTGGCAGAGTCTTATCCCGATATTCATTCCATCAGTGCCGCCAATCAACTGGATAAGGATGCTTGCGGTTCTTCTGCTTCCGCATGGACGCTGGCCTCTTTTCTGGGGCGTGTAGCCTACAATTACGACAGCCGTTATTTGCTGACGGTTAACTTCCGTGCAGACGGTTCTTCTCGTTTTGCCCCGGGACATCGTTGGGGTACTTTCCCTTCTGTTTCCGCAGGTTGGAGAATTTCAGGCGAAAAGTTCATGCAACCTTTGCAAGACATTGTTACCGACCTGAAATTACGTGCCGGATGGGGTATGAATGGTAACCAAGGCGGTTTTGGAAACTACGCTTACATGGCTTCCATGAGCGTCAGTAAACTGCCCGTTTCGGAGGGAAACTTATATCCGGGACTTGCCATTAAACCCGGCTCGGCAGCCAATAAAGAACTGACCTGGGAAAAAACAAGCCAATGGAATCTGGGACTCGACCTGACCATGTTTGATTCCCGCTTATCCTTCTCGGTAGATGCTTACTACAAAAAGACCACCGATTTACTATTGACAGTTAGCCTTCCGGAGAATGTGGTGCCGAGCAGTGTGACAAGAAACGACGGTGAGATGGTGAATAAAGGTATGGAGTTCACTCTCTCTTCCCAGAATTTTAAAGGTAACTTTCAGTGGAATACCGATTTCAATATATCTTTCAACCGGAATAAGCTGACGAAGCTCGGTTTGAATAAAGTCTATTATTATGCTGAAATGTACGAATCCAAGGAGAAAGCCGTCATCCTGAAAGAAGGTCTTCCGTTAGGCACATTCTTTGGTTACATATCAGAAGGCGTTGATCCGGAAACCGGAGATATTATCTATCGTGACTTGAATGGTAACGGTTTTATCGATCCGGAAGATCGCACTACTTTGGGAAATGCCCAGCCCAAGTTCATTTACGGTATGACGAATACATTCTCGTATGCCGGTTTCGACCTGTCGGTATTCTTGCAGGGAAGTCAGGGCAATAAGATTTTTAATGCATCGCGTATTGATATGGAAGGCATGACAGACTTTAGAAACCAGTCGGTTCGTGTGTTGGATCGTTGGAAACGACCGGGTATGATTACCAATGTCCCCCGCGTTGGTAATACAGAGAATAATCATAACTCCTCCCGTTTTGTAGAAGATGGATCTTATCTGCGCCTGAAAACAGTCACTTTATCCTATAATTTTCCTAAGAAATGGTTGAATAAGATACATCTGTCCAGATTGCAGGCTTACGTCACCGGACAGAATCTCTTCACACTGACAAAATACAAAGGATACGATCCTGAAGTAAATGCTTTTGGCGGAGACTCCGTTGCTCAAGGAGTGGACTATGGTACTTATCCTCAATCGAGGGCGGTAATTTTTGGTTTGAATGTTGAATTTTAATAGCTGCGAAAATGAAAAACATAATAAAGTTAGCGTATGTCGTACTCTGTACATTAGTCGTTTCATGCAGTAGTTTCCTGGATGAGAAACCGCAATCGGATTTTATGCAGGAAGGTACCGGAACGGAAGATCAGGAGTCTAAATATGGAAGTCTGGCAGATGCACAGGCCGAGTTGCAGGGTGCGTATGAGAGTTTTAAAGCAGATATATTCCAGTCGGAAAATTATACTATTGGAGATGTGCAGTCCGATAATTGTTATATCGGCGGAGACGGTGTGGCCGAACAGGAGTTTGATTTGTTGAAACTGACCTCTACCAATTATAAAGTAGAACTGGTCTGGGCACAGTATTATTCGATGGCGGGCACTGCAACCAGTGTGATTGAAAATACGAAGATGATGGACCCTGCTTCTACCGTGGCAGAAGAACGCAATCGTGTCATTGCAGAAGCCAAGTTCTTGCGGGCATGGGCGTATTTTGATATTGTCCGTTTATGGGGTGATGCCCCGATGGTGCTGGACTTGATTCCGACCATTACAGCCGAAAACCTCGATAAATGGTATCCGGTGATGTATCCGGAACGTTCTGCCACAGATAAAATATATGACCAGATTCTGGATGACCTGAGTGAAGAAAATACCATTCGTTACCTGGTAAGTAAGAATAAAGGAATTTTCCAGGCAACCAAGGGAGCAGCCTATGCTTTACGTGCCAAAGTGTTAGCAACGAGAGGGGAGAAATCAACACGCGACTATACCAAAGTGGTTGAGGCTTGTGACAAAGTAATAGCAGAAGGCTATACGCTGGTCAGCAATTTTGACGAGTTGTGGCAACCCGACAAGAAATTTTCTTCAGAAAGCATCTTCGAAGTCTATTACACCTCCGATGCACCCAATTGGGCTTACTGGGTATTGCTGAAAGAAGATGACGGATCAGTAACCTGGCGACGTTATTGTACACCTACTCATGATCTGGTTGCTAAATTCGACAAAGAGAAAGATACCCGTTATGCATCCAGTATTCTTTGGAAATCAGTGCCTTATGATACCTATTGGCCGGCAGATAGTTACCCGTTGTCTTATAAGATTCGCGAGAAGACTTCCAATATCATTTTGATGCGGTTGGCAGATATACTGCTGTTGAAAGCCGAAGCACTGGTAGAGTTGGATCGCACCCCGGAAGCCATCCGGATTGTAAACAGCATTAGAGAACGTGCCGGTTTTGCTCCTTCTTCTTTAGATGAAAATATGGGGCGGGCCAGAGGACGCCTGGCGGTAGAGAACGAACGTCAATTAGAGTTGTATATGGAAGGTCAGCGCTGGTTCGACCTGGTACGCAATAATCGTTTGCTGGAAGTGATGCAGAAGCATAAAGACAAAGACGGCAGATTGCTGTTTGCAGGTTTGCAGGCTTTTCGGCAGTTGTGGCCGATTCCTCAAGGAGAGAAAGATAAGAACACCAATCTGACTCAAAATGAAGGCTATTAATGAAAAGAGGAACGTAAAACTTTAAAAGAAAAAATGATGAAACACAATAATCTGTTTTTATGGCTGCTGGGGCTGACTGTTTGTTGGCTGGTTTCATGCAGCGAAGAAGATGGCCGGGTGACGTATCCATATTCGTGTCCCGAAATATCGGAACTGCAATTCTCAACTACCGATCAGACACCTGCTGCCGATTCTCTTTATTTTTCTGTGAAGATTCACGATCCGCAGACTCCTTTGTCTACGCTGGAAGTGAAATTGATGACAGGTGAAACTTTGGTCAGTTCGCAGTCGATCCGTACGAAAGGCACTGATGTCTCGATTGTTGAAAAAGGGATTTATATCCCGTTTGAAGCCGGACTTGAAGAGAATCAGGAAGCGAAGGTGATTCTGACAGCCATTAATGTGGAAGGTAGTGAAGTCACTCAAACATTTGATTTCCATATAACCCGTCCGCAGATTCCCGAAGTGCTTTATCTTCACTATAACGGTGAGGTGGTAGAAATGAACCGGAGTGAGGACAATCCTTACCTGTATCTAACGGAAGTTTCCGATTTGGAAGAGGGGTATCCGATGGAACTATCCGGAAAGATCTCTACCGCAGCATCATTGGATGATGCAAAACTGATCTGGGGAGCTGCCGAAGCAAGCAATACGGCAGTCCTTATTGAAGCGTCGGGACCCAGCTTTGCTTTTGATTACCGGGATTGGTTTGTCGAACAAATCACTTTCAATGTGATGACTTTTGAATTGGGAGTAGTCGGCTACCAAAAGAACCTGAAAATTAAAGAAACCGAGTTGATAGCCAGTGAGGGATTTTTCCGTGCACAGATTAGCTTTACGCAGGGGGAAGAGTTCGAAATGAGTGGATTTGAAGATGTGGAACACGCTTACAATCGCGACTTCTTTAGCTATAATCCGGATAATGGCAAGTTTACCTTCTTGCGCAAATCAGGAACCTGGGAGATTTATTATTCTTCTAAGTATAATTATATCTGGGTGGCACGAATGGGTGATACGGCTCCCACTTGCTTCTGGCTGATAGGACACGGATTTACATGCGCACCCGTCTGGAATGAAGCATATAATAGTGGAGGCTGGAATTTGGAAGACATATCACAGTTAGGATATATTGTGCCAATCGGTGAACAGAAGTACCAGACCACTGTGTATTTGAGTAACACTCATGAATGGGAATCCTTCGAAATCGAAATTTACAGCGGTTTGGAATGGGATAATAAAGATCAAGGCATGCTGCTGCAAGAAGGTTCATTGTCCGGCGACACGGATGGAATCGAACTGTCTACTTCCAATGGAATAACAAGTGGCGACGGTTTCGTTCCCGGTTATTATCGTCTGACTTTCGACGCCTCGCAGGGAGTAGGCAAAGAAACTTTGCACATCGAACGATTGAGTGATTAATACCTAAAAGAATGATATATAGAAAAACAGGAAAGCCTATGAGAAATATGCTATATACAATATGGGGAAGTCTGTGCCTTCTGCTGGTCATTTCCGGTTGTAAATTGACTGACGGGGCGAAAGCCCCCGTGTCATTGACCTGGGAGATGGGAGCTGTGGAAGTACAGCCCGGTTACTATGAGAATTCATTTGTCCTGAAGAACATCTCAGATGTTCCTTTAGGAAAGGATTGGATCATCTATTATTCGCAGCTGCCTCGTGAGATTCTGCAGGAAGAGTCTGCTCCGGTCAAAGTGGAAGTGGTGAATGCGAACTTCTTCCGGATGTATCCGGCAGAAAATTTTCAATCACTGGCTCCGGGAGATTCGCTGACCGTCAAATTCTGTTGTACCAACGGATTGAAAAAAATGTCACATGCTCCCGAAGGCACTTACTGGGTGAGTCAGTCAGGCAGTAAACAAGGTATTCCTTTGCCTGTCGGACTGACCATACAGCCGTTGAAAGGAATGGAGATAGAAGACTGGTATCCCGCACCTGATAAGATATATACTTCGAATTTGGCGTTGGAGACTACAGCCCAGTTGCAGCAAACAGATATTTTTCCGTCAGTGAAAGAAGCGGTACCGGCTATCGGCAAAGAGGGTTTTGCTATAGGAAATAAAGTAAAACTGACTTTCCATCCCGATTTTGCTAACGAAGCTGAATTACTGAAAGAAAAGCTGGCAGCCATCCATGGTCTGGAAGTTGTATCCGAAGCACCGGTAACAGTTCATCTGGATTATTTGCCGGAACGGGAAACAGCAGTGAACGGCGAATATTATCGGATTGATACGGGAAACGGGCTGATAAATATTTCAGCTTCCACTTCACATGGCATTTTCAATGGGACGCAAACCTTGCTCTCCCTGTTGAAAGGTCAGGAAAAGCCGTTTCGTTTGGAAGCTCTCTCCATCCGTGATTATCCCGATTTGCCGTATCGTGGGCAAATGCTCGATATTGCCAGGAACTTTACGACTGTTGAACATCTGAAAAAGCTGGTAGATGTAATATCTTCTTATAAACTGAACGTACTGCATTTCCATTTTTCGGATGATGAAGGCTGGCGTCTGGAGATTCCCGGCTTGGAAGAATTGACCTCGGTTGGCGCACGCCGGGGACATACCACGGATGAACTGGAATGTTTATATCCGGGCTACGATGGCAACTATGATCCGTCTGCAGCTACCTCCGGTAACGGATATTACACCCGTGAAGAATTTATCGATTTACTGCGTTATGCAGCTCAAAGACATGTGCGCGTGATTCCGGAGATTGAGTCTCCGGGGCATGCCCGTGCGGCAATCGTGTCCATGAAAGCGCGCTATCATAAGTATGTGAATACTGCCCCTGAAAAGGCCAACGAATATTTATTAAGTGACGCACAAGACACTTCCCGCTATGTTTCCGCGCAGTCTTATACGGATAATGTCATGAATGTAGCATTGCCTTCTACATACCGGTTTATGGAAAAAGTGATTCGTGAGTTGATAGCCATGTATGAGGAAGCGGAGGTACCTTTGACTACGATTCATTTAGGTGGCGATGAAGTACCCGAAGGAGCCTGGATGGGTTCTCCTGTCTGCCGGACGTTTATGGATGAAAACGGGATGACAAGTGCCCACGAACTGTCTGAATACTATATTACGAAGATGGCAGACTATCTGCAACAACATCATTTGCAATTCAGCGGCTGGCAGGAAGTAGCGTTGGGACATCCGGAAACAACCGATCGGCATTTGAACCAACTTGCAGCAGGAGTGTATTGCTGGAATACGGTTCCTGAATGGGAAGCGGATGAAATACCTTACCAGATAGCCAACAAAGGATATCCGGTGATTCTCTGCAACGTGAACAATTTCTATCTGGATTTGGCCTATGACGCTCATCCCGACGAAAGAGGTCTTTCGTGGGCGGGATATGTCGACGAGTCCAAAGGTTTCTCCATGCTTCCATATAGCATTTATCGTTCTTCGCGTACCGATATGGCAGGCAATCCGGTCGATCCGGACATCGCAGGAAAGGGAAAAACTACTTTGACCGCTTTCGGAAAGGAACATATCCAGGGAGTACAGGCACAATTATTTGCCGAAACCATCCGTGATTTTGAATGGGTGGAATATTACATCTTCCCCAAAATCCTCGGATTGGTGGAACGCGGTTGGAACGCTTTTCCTGCCTGGAGCACTTTAACAGGAGAGAAAGAACGTCAGGCTTTCAATAAAGAACTGGGCCTGTTCTACTCCAAAGTGAGTGAGAAAGAAATGCCTCACTGGGCGTCCCGAAGTATCAATTTTCGTTTACCTCATCCCGGACTTTGCATCAAAGAAGGGCAACTCCACGCCAGTACCCCTATCCGGGGAGGCGAAATACGCTATACGACCGATGGCACGGAACCGACCCTTCGTTCGGAGCTTTGGAAAGCTCCCGTAGCCTGTGATGCTTCTGTTGTGAAAGCGAAACTGTTTTATTTAAATAAAGAGAGTGTAACAAGCACTCTCAAAGTAGATTAATCCACAAAAGTAGATAAGTTATGAACTATGATAAAATAAAAAGAACCGGAATATTGTTCTTGTTGGGAATAGGTGCGATCACATCGTTGTCGTGCAATGATAATGATAACGCGAACTACCCGGAGCGAGTGCCCACCCGCCTGTCGGTGATGCCTTTGCCGGAAAGAGTCGATTATAAAGAATCGGTTGTCTCTCTTCCGCAGAATGTGACTGTCAGCCAGAACATTCCGGCTTCCACGTCGCAACTGTTGAAATCCACCCTGGAAGAGAAACTTTCTCTTTCCGTCAGTGATGCTTCCAACGATCGTGCCTTTATCCGTGTGAAACAGGAATCGGATCTGGCAAAAGAGGCTTACCGGCTCACCGTTACCAAAGAGGGAGCCTGCGTTTATTATTCAACGGAAACCGGACTTCTCTGGGGAATCCAGACATTGAGACAAGCGCTCGAACAAGCAAATTTCTTCACTTCCGGGAGTGCTAAATATCTTCCGATGGTCGATATAAAAGATGCTCCCAAATATGATTGGCGCGGATTTCATATCGATGTAGTCCGCCACATGTTTACGGTTGATTATCTGAAAAAGGTGATAGACTGTTTGTCTTTCTACAAGATAAACAAGCTTCACTTGCATCTGACGGACGATCAGGGTTGGCGCATTGAAGTGAAAAAATACCCGTTGCTGACGCAGGAAGGCAGTTGGCGCGACTTTGACGAATATGACAAGAGATGCGTAGAACTTTCCCAACAGGATTATAACTATGAGATAGATCCCCGTTTCGTGAGAAACGGTTCTCAATATGGCGGTCATTATACGCAGGAAGAGATGAAAGGTTTGGTAAGTTATGCGTTGGAAAGAGGGATCGATATTGTACCCGAAATTGACATGCCAGGTCATTTCTCGGCGGCTATCAAAGTCTATCCCGAGTTGTCGTGCACGGGAGAAGCCGGATGGGGAGAAGAATTCTCTTATCCTATCTGTCCCTCGCGTCCGGAGAACTATCAGTTTGTGCAGTCCATCATTGATGAGATGGTCGAGATTTTCCCTTCGGAATATTTCCATATCGGAGCTGATGAAGTGGAGAAAGATAACTGGGAACAGTGTGAAGTTTGTCAGCGATTGATGCAGCAGGAAGGTTATCAGAAAGTGGATGAACTGCAAAACCGTTTTGTGAAGATCATGACAAGCTATGTGAAAGGTAAAGGCAAGAAAGTGATGGGATGGGACGATGCTTTTCTTGAAAAAGAGCCGCAGGATTTGATTTATACCTATTGGCGTGACTGGCTGCCCGATCAGCCGGGAAAGATTACCCAGAAAGGTTATCCGATTATATTCATGGAATGGTCCCGTTTCTATTTGAGTGCAACGCCTTCAGACGAAGGATTAAGCTCTTTGTATAACTTCGAGTTCGAACCCCAGTTTCCCGGCATCGTGAAGCAAAATGTATTAGGTTTCCAAGCTTGTGTATGGACGGAGATGATTCCTAATGAACGGAAGTTTGGCCAGCACGTGTTTCCCTCTCTTCAAGCATTTTCGGAGTTGGCGTGGGGAAGTAGCCGTAACTGGATTGATTTTACCAATCGCCTGAAATGGCATGTTAAATGGTTGAATGCGAATGGATTCTATTTCACCAAACCGGGATTTCTTTAATCCCGGTACACTAAGAACAATATGAAATCAGAACGTTTACTTTCATTAGATATACTCCGGGGAATCACCATTGTCGGAATGATTTTGGTGAACAACCCCGGAACATGGGAATCCATTTACGCACCCTTGCGACATGCCGAATGGAACGGACTGACTCCGACTGATTTGGTCTTCCCGTTCTTCATGTTTATAATGGGCGTTTCCATGAGTTTTGCCTTATCCCGGTTCGATCATCATTTCAGTCGCAGTTTTATCATCAAACTGGTACGGCGCACGGTGATCTTGTTTTTATTGGGACTTTTTCTTTCCTGGTTCTCGTTGGTGTGCACAGGAGTAGAACAACCTTTCTCGCACATACGTATTCTGGGAGTGCTGCAGCGGTTGGCATTGGCTTATTTCTTTGGTTCCTTGCTGATTGTAGGTGTCCGGCGTCCGGCAAATCTGGCATGGATCTCCGGGATCATTCTGGCAGGTTATTCCATCTTGCTGGCTTTGGGACACGGATTTGAACTTTCTGAACAGAATATTATTGCCGTTACAGATCGCACACTATTCGGAGAAGCCCATTTGTATCGGGAGTGGTTGTCGGACGGCGGGCGTGTCTTTTTCGATCCGGAAGGCCTGTTGAGTACCTTGCCGTGCATTGCGCAAGTGATTATCGGTTATTTCTGCGGAAATATTTTGCGGGAGAAGACTGAAATCCATCACCGGCTGTTGCAGATCTCCATACTGGGTATTGCCCTTTTGTTTACAGGATGGTTGTTGAGTTACGGCTGTCCGTTGAATAAGAAAGTATGGAGTTCGACTTTTGTTCTGGTGACTTGTGGTTTTGCTTCTTTGTTTCTTGTATTTCTCACTTGGCTGATTGATATTCGTAAAAAGCAGAAATGGGGATATCCTTTCCATGTTTTTGGTACGAATCCATTGTTTATTTATATAGTGGCCGGTGTGTTAGCTACTTTGCTGGAAGTTATTACGGTTGGGGGGAGTAGCTTGCAGGAGAAGATTTACACTTCCATTTGGAGCGTTCTTCCCGATGCTCATCTGGCTTCTCTGATTTACGCCCTTCTGTTTATCGGATTCAATTATCTAATTGTATGGGTGCTGTACAAAAAGCAAATATTTATAAAGATATAGATTGGATGAGATAGAATCTATATTGATAATATCAATGAAAAGAGGTGGGTACGGATGAGGTGTTCACCTCTTTATTTTTATTGAGTATGTTTTTGAAATACATCTTATTTCAGAGATAGCGGTATTTAAAAGCCGTCAAATGTTAGGTTAAAAATGTTTTTTTTGTACTTTTGACCATTACAAATCAGATGTAGCATGTTCATAGCAGACGACAATATATTAGGCAGACTGGAAAATGATGAAAAAGCATTTAAAGAATTGGTGGATGCCTACTATACTCCTCTCTGTGTTTATTCGGTACAGTTTACGGATTCTTTGGAAGTTTCGGAAGATCTTGTGCAGGATTTTTTCGTGCGTTTTTGGGAGAAGAAACTTTATCGTACAGTCAATGGCAAATTGAAGCAATATCTGTTTAATTCCATCCGTAATGCTTCTATTGATTATCTGCGTAAACATCAGTCTTTCGTATTTACGGAGATAGAAGAACACGCCTATATTATGGATGTAAATCCGGACGACGAAGTGCCGGAAGAGCAACTTGCACGGTTGCGTCATTATTTGCTGCAACTTTCTCCACAGGAATATAGAATATTGATGGAAGTTGTCGTACATAATAAAAAGTATAAAGAAGTAGCTGCAGAATTGGGGATATCTGTCAATACCGTTAAAACTCATCTTTCTCATGCGTTGAAATATTTGAGAAGTTGCAAGTTTATTACTCTATTTTCACTTTTTTCTCTTTAAAGGCTAAAGTTTTTCACTTTTCCCTCACCCATTTTACAGTCTTTTACGTCATGGTTGTAAAAGAATGAATAAATATGTTATCAGAAGAAGAATTTATAGAATTATGCAGTAAGTACAAGACACACGAATTGACTGAGGCGGAATACCGGAAACTTCGGATGTGGGTGGATGGTTCGGAGGAAAATTATCGCTTCTTTTCGAACTATGTGAAATTATACAAGGCTGAGATGCGTGCGGAAACGTACCGACAGGCGGATTCGTCCAAAGGCTGGCAAGCTATCGAGCGTAAAAGAAGAGCTTATCGTTTGCGGCAACGTCTTTACAGGGTGGTTGTTGCCGCTTGTCTGCTTACTGCTGTTATACTAGGTGCATTCTATTTCAATTCCTACGATGAGACTCCCGTTGTGGAGAAGCCTGTAACTTTGGCGGAGGTTTTTCCCGATCTGCCTAAGAATAAGGTAACATTGACCTTAAGTTCCGGTCAACAGATTGTGCTGGATAAGGATAGTGTGCAGGCTATTTCTGATAACGGTTTGGCAATAGCCAGCGGTAGTAATACCTCTCTTAACTATCAAAAAGTAGCTGCTAATGATGTATCAGTACCCCAATACAATACAGTGACCGTTCCCGAAGGGAGTACCTTTACGCTGACTCTTTCCGATGGAACGCAGGTTACGTTAAATTCCTCTTCTGTCTTTCGCTATCCTGTTGCTTTCAAGGGAGACCGTTGTGTGGAGTTGATAGGAGAGGCCTATTTCGATGTGACACATGACGGAACTTCTTTTGTGGTGAAAGTAGATAATAAAGAAGTGGAAGTACTGGGTACCAGTTTTAATGTTTCCGGATATAGCAAGAAGAGTATGATTACTACTTTGGTGAAAGGAAAAGTAGAGGTGAAAAGTGGCGGGCGTAGGAGACTGTTGTTGCCCGGAGAACAAGCTACGGTGGATGATGAGAAGGGAGTGATTGATATAGCCAGCGTGGATACGGAACTTTACACATCATGGGTGTCCGGTAAATATGACTTTACAGAAACTCCATTGAGCAAGATTCTGAGACAGTTGGAGTTGTGGTACGGAGTGAGAATCGTATATAAAGATCCGCAAGTTCGTGATTTACATTTTGACGGAACTGTATTTCGCAATAAACCTTTGGGCTTCTCGTTAGAAATTATCCGGCAAGTTTCCGATGTTCGGTTTGACAGAGAAGACGGAGTTGTTTTTGTTAGCCTGCACAAATAGCTTCCTTATAAGAAAATACACATAGATATGTTTCACTTATACAATATAGAATAGTATGCAAAAGAATGAGAAAAGAGGTTTTCTGCTATCTGAACAAATCCGGATTCCGGTTGTCGTTTTAGCATTGTTGTTTGCATTTGTATTGCCTTCTGTGGCAAATGTTTTTGATGATGCAAAGCTGATAACCATTGTCAATCGTGACATTTCGGTAAGGGAAGCTTTGGAACAGGTGAAAAAACAGAGTGGAGTGTCATTGATGTTCCAGTCCGGTATTGTGGAGAACAAACCGCATTTGAGTTTGGATTTGCGGAAGGTAACTTTGCAAAAAGCGTTGGATGTGATTTGTCCCGCAGCGGGTTTACAGTATGTGCTGAAGGATGATTACGTACTGATAACGAAAGTGAGAACGGAGAAGCAGGCATTACCCAAACAGAAGATAACCGGTATCGTTACGGATGAGGCGGGAGAACCGTTGATTGGTGCTACCGTTTATGTTGAAAACGGGAATCATGCGAAAGGAGTGATAACGGATTATAACGGTCGTTATGAGATTAAGGCGGCTCTTGACGAAGCGTTGGTCTTTTCGTACGTCGGTATGGCAAAGCAGGTGCTTGCCGTCAGCGGGAATGTGATGAATGTCACGCTGAAAGAGGAATCCAAAATGTTGGGAGATGTAGTGGTGACCGGTTATCAGACGATTTCCAAAGAGCGGGCAACCGGTGCGTTCGACATCATTAAAGAAAAGGCGTTGGAGAAACCTTCGGTGACTATTGCCGACCGTCTGGTAGGTAAAGTGGCGGGTGTGCAGGCTACTACAACTGCTGATGGAGAGATTTCCTTCAAAATTCGTGGTAACGGTACGTTGCAGTCCGATGCGGAACCGCTGATCGTCGTGGATGGTTTTCCTATTTCCACAGGTTTTGCCTCCATCAATCCGAATGATGTGGCGAATATCTCGATTTTGAAAGATGCTGCCGCTGCTTCTATCTGGGGAGCTCGTGCTTCGAATGGCGTGATTGTAGTCACGACGAAGAAAGGAAACAAAGCCAAAGGTCTTACGGTGGAAGTGGATGCTCAGTTGCGCATTGGAAATAAGGTGGATATTGATTATCTGCGCAATATGATGTCCAGTGCGGAAAGTATAGAGTATCAGAAGAAGACTTTCGGCACATATTTGGCTGATCCGGTGAGTCCCTCGTCCACACCGGCTTCATTCCCTGAATTTTCCAGAGCATATCAATACAGATACAATCAGGCTGCCGTACTGTATAATAAGTATTCAAAGAATGAAATCTCCGAAAGCGAATATAACACGGGCCTTTCTTCTCTTGCTGCTTTGGACAATAAACGGCAAATCTCGGATGAACTGCTGAAACGTCCTATTTACCAACAGTATAATGTCACTTTATCTGGTGCTACGGCACGTATGACCAATTATGTTTCCATGCTTTACGCTTATGATACTACCCGCTATCAAGGGTCTGATTCACAGAAATTCCAGTTCGATTATCGGGGAAATATAAAGTTGTTGAAGTGGCTGGAAATGGATGTGTCTGCTATGGCTTTATATCGTAAGAACAACACTTCGGGTGCAACGGCCAGTGATATTGCAGAGCTTGCGCCTTACGATATGGTATTGAATCAAGATGGCAGTTACACTGATATGAGCTATATTATGCAATACGCTGATGGTATAAATCATATGCTCAATCAATATGATTTTCCTTATTCCGATTGGAGCTATAATTTGCTTCGTGAGGTGAATGGGAGTAGTATGTCCAATAAAACCATGAACAATCGTTTTCAAGTAGGATTGAGAGCTACTATTCTTGAGGGATTGTCAGTGAGTACTAAATTCCAATTGGAACACGTGCAAAAAGATTCACGTCAATTATACACGGATGAAACGTATTATGTACGCGATGTAGTGAATCGTTTTACTACACTCGATTTAAAGAAGAAGACAGCTACGGCACACATTGAGAAAGGTAGTATTTTGAATGAAGGTAAATATGCGACAGATGCATATAACTGGCGTAACCAGTTGGATTTTAACCGCACTTTTGCTGAACGTCATGCAATCAATGCGGTAGCAGGTGTGGAAGTGAGCCAGAGTAAAATAAATAACCGTACTTTTGCTCCTATTTATGGTTATGATGATAATTATCTGACCTCCAGACCTATCCAGGAAGTGGTGGTGACGAATTGTTTCAATGAAAGAAAAGTTCCCATTCCGGTAAAGTCGATGTTCCGATATAGCTTGCAACGGTATTTTTCTGCATTTGCAAATCTGGCTTACACTTTTGACGACAAGTATTCGATTTCGGGTTCTTTCAGAACGGATGCTTCCAATTTTATCACAGATGATCCTAAATATCGTTATTCGCCCTTCTGGTCGGTTGGTTTTAGCTGGAACATGATGCACGAAGATTTTATGAAATCTCAGCATTGGCTGGATTATTTAACACCGAGAATTACTTATGGATGCAATGGTAATGCCAATACTACCACTTCTATGGTCCCGTTGATTACGATGGCGGGTGTCAGTGATATTACACAGGAACAATATGCACGTATCTCTTCTTATGGAAATCCGCAAATGAGCTGGGAGCAGACACATGTGGTTAACTTCGGTATCGATTGGTCTATGTTTGGAGGTAAGTTCTATGGTAAAATAGATGTCTATAACAAGAAAGGAACAGACATCATGGCCGATGTGTCTGTCCCTATTGCTTCCGGGCAGCTAAAACCCGGATTTAATATTGTAGACGCTAAGATTACAGCGAACGCGGCAGAAGTGACAAATCGTGGCTTTGAAATGGAATTGGGCAGTAGCCAGGACTTTGGCGCAGGTGTACATTGGGATGGAAATGTAACGCTGGCATATAATAAAAACAAAGTAGACAAACTCTATTTGGGTTATGTTGGTCATGATAAGATGCGTGATCCTATTCCAATAGAAGGTTATGATATCAATGGTTTGTGGGCATATCAGTATGCCGGGTTGAGAGAACGGACTGATGATGAAGCAAATACTTATAAAGTTCCCAATATTTATGTGGATAACGAAGGTAACACAGCTCCGATTGATAACATCTTGGAAAATACGGATGGCAGAAAAGCTATGAAATATATGGGCACTACGGTGGCTCCGTGGACTGTGGGAATGAGTCATTCTTTCGAATATAAGGAGTGGGCATTGTCATTCACGATGATCGGTAAGTTTGGGCATAAGTTCCGCCAGACTGGATTTAATTATGCTGATCCGTTGGTGACTATTCCTAACCGCCAATATACTCAGTTGCAAGATGAGACTGTGATGCCGATGCCGGATAATAAGTTTATCAACTTGTCCCATTATTTCAGCATTTCTCCCTATATGGATTATAATGTAAAGAGTGCTAATCATGTGCGTATGCAAGAATTGACATTGTCTTACTCTTTGCCCCAGGTATTGTTGAGAAAGTGGGGAATTAGCCGTTTGACTTGTTATTTGCAAGGCAACGATCTGTTTACCATAAAGGCTACTGATGAAGATCCGGAATATGCCTATGGTGGTTTTCGTTTACAACCGACCTACACCATCGGAGTGAAATTTGCATATTAAGAATTCTAAAACAAGATAGATTATGAAATATATAGATAAGATAGGTTTGACTTTGCTGGTTACGTTGATTGTAAGCAGTTGTAATGATTTTCTAGATGAGAAGCCTAAGAAAGGTGACGGGATAGAACTGGAGACTTTTGAACAATTGGAGGCTTTGCTTGCCGCAAGGATGGAACCCATAGACCGCTCGGCTATATGGGATTGCAATGCCGCTCAACGTTATATGAGCGATTGTTATGAAATGCCGATGGATATTGCGATGGGAATGGTTGCTTTGGCTGATTATACGGCTTTGGAATTGAATTGCTTCCAACCTAAATATACAGCGGAAATACAATCTTCCAATTCTCTTTGGTTATGTGCTTATAAGAATATTTTTATGACCAATACCGTGCTGGCTTATCTGGATAAAGTAACGGGAGGTACTTCTGCACAACGGACCACTTTAGCGCAACGGGCACATTTTATACGTGCCTATAACTATTATGAACTAGTCAATTGCTACTGTGTGCCTTATTGCGAAGCCAATCTGAAAGAATTGGGAGTTCCTATAAATATCAGTATAGAATATAATGAAAATTATTCGCGTGGAACCTTAAAAGATGTGTATGACCTCATAGAGAGTGAATTGGCACAGGCTTTGCCTCTTTCCGTGCCATTAATAGAAGGTGGTGAACGTAAAATCTGGCGTGAGAATAGCGCAGCCGTCAATGGTTTTGCCGCCCGACTCTATCTGACTATGGGGGATTATGCCAAAGCCAAAGACTTTGCAGAAAAGGCTTTAGCTTGTGATGGTGAATTGGCGGATTATAATACAGATATTGAACCGGTTGAGGAATTTGAAGACGGTAATGGAGAACCTCGTACTGTGACTACATGGTATGACGAATCGACGTTTGATATGACAGGCCTATTACCGGGAATTAATCAGAAGTCTTATTATAGACGTTACCATTTTACAGATTCATGGGCCATTCCAAGTGCTAAATTGCGGGAGGCTTTTGATACGGACAATGACCTGCGTTACAAATATTTTTATTATGAGGAGTATATTTCCTTATGTATAATGGGGATGGGAGTTGAGTATTTTGAAGATGAAGCTCCGGGTTACAGTTATTATAACGGAGATGATTTCGACTCCGGACCTTGTGTCTCGGAAATGCTGCTTATCAAGGCAGAAGCTATGGCTCGTCAGGGACAGTGGAATGATGCGTTGACGTATCTCAATACAAATTTCCGTCCTTACCGGATTTCAAGTGAAGCACCGGCTGACGCCGTTAGTCTGACTGCTGCTAACAAGGATGAGGCGATTGATGTAATATTGAAAGAGCGTATGCGGGAATTTCCGTTTACTTTGCGTTGGCATGATATCCGCCGTTGCAACTTTAACAACGACCCGAATGATGATGTGACTATTACTCGTCGATTCTATAAGTTGAGCTCTACCGGTGCTCATTCTCCTATATTTGATGATGAACCTGTAGAATATACCCTTACCCCGAAAAGTAATAAATATATCTATACAATGGCTATTCCGTCGACAGAAGTAACGGTAAGTAATGGGATGATCGAACAGAATAAATATGAATAATAACATAATAAATAACAGTAATGGTGAAACTGAAAATTTATAAATTGGCTTCAATAGCTTTGACTCTAGGAATAATGGGAGCATGCAAACCGGCTCCGGCTACTCTGACAGGAGAAATAAAGGACTATCGGGGAGGGGTGGCTGAATGTATGATAAAGACAGATGCGGATATTATTGAAGATAGTTTGCAAATGAATGCGGATGGCACTTTCTCTTACACCCGTGATTTCCCCGAAGGAGCCGAGATATGGCTGACATCGGAAGATGCACAGGGATTTGTCCGTCTTTATCTGAAAAATGGTGATAAACAGCATATTATTCTTACTGCCAGTGCCGATTCTATCTATGGCCGTTGCGATGTAACTTTCAGCGGGGATACCAAAAGTTCCGAGTATTTATGGGCATTTGACCATGAATTCGGAAGTTTGACAAAGTGGACTGTCGGGGAAGCCGGTAAATATCAATCATTTAAGGAATATAAAGCGGCTATCGATGCGACTGCCGATCAATTGAGAACACAATTGGAGGCTACGAAAGATGAGAATTTCATAGCATACGAACAGAAGAAACTGAAAAAGAAGCAGTTGGCAATTCCTTTCCGGTTTGCTTGGGCAAAGATGAGCAATAATGAACCGACAGATATGGATATGGACTTTGTTGAATACATTGAAAGTCTGGACTATAACACAATGGAAAGTGCGAAGGCCGGTTTGATAAATATGTATATCAAGTGGTATTTGTCTTGTCATACTGATTCGGTTATGACGCCGGGAGAACAGTTTTTTATAGTTCTGAAGGATAAAGTTTCTGACCAGGCGATTATTGATTATGTGGCTGATAGCTATATGGCCACCTATATGGAAAATGGAGCGGATGCCTATCTTGAGTCTACATTCGAGGCCTATAAAAATACTACGACCCATCAGGATAAAGTAGAGGAACTACAACCTCTATATGATAAGATTATAAAGATTCTGCCGGGAACTACGGCACCTGATTTTGCGTTGCAGGATGTCAATGATAAACCTCTTAAGTTCTCTGATGTGATAGGAAAAGGGAAAGTTGTTTATCTCGATGTGTGGGCTACATGGTGTGGTCCGTGTTGTGCTGAGATTCCTCATGTGGAAGCGTTGGTGAAACATTATGCAGGCAATCCGAATATTGAATTTGTCAGTATTTCGTTGGATGACAACGTTGCCAAATGGAAGAATAAACTGAAAGCGGATAAACCGGAATGGAGGCAGTTTATAACTACTGATGGTATGAAGTCTGATCTGTGTAAGGAATATCAAATAAATGGGATCCCTCGTTTTATGCTTTTTGATAAAGCGGGCAAGATTATAACGACCAACGCTCCACGTGCTTCGGACAGTGAAATTCAGAATTATTTGGATAATGCGATAAAATAACTGATATAATGCAGGAGAGTGTGATTTATACAATAATATTTGCTTAAGAATTATAAAATCAATAACTTTGCGCCTGAATAGAAAAAACATCTCATTTATATGAAATATTTATCTTACATATTGGCTTTATGGGTGCTGTTGTTGTCAACGGCTCCTTGCTTTTTGCAAGATAAATGTTTGTTTCAGTGTGTAAATAATATGGAGGAAACATGTTCGGATGAAGGATGTTCTTGCGCAGATTGTTGTTCTCCTTTCCTGCATTGCAATACTTGTACGGGATGTCCGGTTCCGAGACTTTTTCACTTACCTTTCGTTCTGGAAATCCCGTTGAATGATAATCTCCTTTCGTTTTATAAAGAGAAACTGATTCCTCAGTTTTCTTCTTCCATCTGGCAACCGCCTAAGCTTATTACTCTTTGAGATAATATTTGGGGGATAAAAGTCTTTTTACTACGGAGTTTTTCCCCTCTTTGATTAATTAATTATTTATAGATGAGGTTTCACACTTCATCATAGAATTGTTATCTATTTATTTGTACGGAATAAATAGATAGCGTAAAATTATCAATTACAGAAAATGAGTATAAGATTAGTTATGCTGGCAATATTTGTGTTGTCAGTACAAAGTGTAGTAGCACAAAACATATTTAAGGCAGTTGTAAAAGACGGAGATACAAAAGAAGTGTTGGTTGGCGTAAATGCTATAGTGGAGAAGACAACTTACGGAGCAAGTTCCGATGCGGACGGGACTATTATCATCAAAGATATTCCGGATGGAGTTCAGCGTATAAAATTCAGTTATCTTGGCTATGAGACGGAAACAAAATCCTTTACGTTCCCTTTAGCTTCCGCTACTCCCGTCGAGATCTTCCTGGAACAGGACGAGGAAGCATTGGAAGAAGTTATCATTTCATCTACGCGTGGAACCCGGACCATTCAAAATATACCGACCAGAGTCGAATTTATTTCCAGAGAAGAACTTGATGAAAAGGGGAGCATGAAACCGGGAGATATTCGTATGTTATTGAATGAAAGTACAGGTATTATCACCCAGCAGACATCTGCAACATCAGGAAATGCCGCTATACGTATACAAGGATTGGACGGTCGTTACACCCAGATCTTAAAGGATGGATTTCCGGTCTTTGCAGGAGCAGCAAGTGGCTTGGGACTGTTGCAGACTCCTCCTCTCGACTTGAAACAAGTGGAAATAATCAAAGGTTCCACATCAACCTTATATGGTGGTGGGGCAATAGCCGGATTGGTGAACCTTATTTCAAAAACTCCGGAGGAAAAGAGAGAGCTGAGTCTACACCTTAATGGAACATCGGGGAAAGGTTTGGATGTCAGTGGGTTTTATGGACAGAAGTTTGAGAAAGTGGGTACCACTATCTTTGCTGCATATAACAGAAACTGGGCTTATGATCCGTCAAATACGGGATTTACGGCTATCCCACAATTTGACAGATATGTCTTTAATCCTAAGTTATTCCTCTATTTGACGGAAAATACCGAGATGAGTATCGGGCTCAATACAATGTTTGAGAACCGCTTGGGAGGAGACATCGAGTATATTAAAGGAAAGGGAGATGATGTACATTCTTATTTTGAAGAAAACAAGACGCAAAGACATTCTACCCAACTGACGTTGGAACACCGTTTTAACGAGAAACACAGGCTCGATTTTAAGAATAGCGTGACCTATTTCAAAAGAGAAATAGGAGTGCCGAACTATACTTTTGAAGGTACCCAACTATCCAGTTTCAGTGAATTATCATATACATATACGGAACAAAAAACGGAATGGGTAGCCGGATTAAATCTGTGGACAGATAAATTTGATGAAAAGAAACAGTCTGATTTTCAGTTAAGAGACTATAATCAGACGATTGCCGGAGTGTTTGTTCAGAACAATTGGAATTTGACAAATTGGTTGAATTTTGAAACCGGTTTGAGGACTGATTATGTTGCCGATTATGGGGTAGCTGTGCTTCCGCGTATTTCTGCTCATTTTAAGATAACGGACAAGTTCTCTTCCCGGCTTGGTGGCGGTTTCGGTTATAAGGCACCTACGGTTTTCACGGAAGACAGCGAGAAAAGGCAATACCGGGATGTGCTTCCCATTGATAAAGACAAGAATAAATTGGAAAGAAGTTATGGTTTGAATTGGGATTTTAATTATGTCACTTCGTTTGGCGGAGGTAATGTAACTTTCAGCGTCAATCAGTTATTCTTTTATACTTATCTTGATAGTCCTCTTTTGCTGCAACCTGCAACGGGAGGGATGTATCAGCTTAATAATATCAAAGGTCATACGGACAGTAAAGGGGGAGAGACGAATGTAAAAATAGGATATAAAGATTTTCATTTATATCTGGGCTATACCTATACAGATATCGAAACAAAAGAGAATGCTATAAAATATGAAAACATATTGACTCCCAAACATCGGTTGAACAGTATCTTGATGTATGAAGTAGAAGACCAATGGAAAATAGGATTGGAAGCCTATTATTTCAGTCCGCAGAAACTAGGTGATGGTCTGAAAGGCAAATCATACGTTGTGTGTGGCTTCATGATAGAGAAGATTTGGGAAAAGCTTTCTTTATATGCCAACTTTGAAAACTTTACGGACAGGCGGCAAACCCGTTTTGATACTATTTATACGGGTAGTATATCCAACCCTGATTTTCGTGATATTTATGCACCGCTTGACGGGTTTGTCATGAATGCCGGTATAAAGTTGAGGTTTTAAGCGATAAAAGCTTTTCAGATTGATTTCCGTATAGAAGAAAAACAGGAAAGATGTACATCTGCCGGTACGATCTTGTACTTGAGTGCATACACTCTTGTACTTGACTGTTCCGGCAGTTGTACAATATAGTAGTGGTTGTAGTACTTCTGTTTTTGATTGCTTTTACTCTAATTTGTTCCGAAAAGTCCTTATGTAGTTCGTGTTTAGCCCATCAAGATGTGCTGGAAAGCTTGTACTTTTGCAATGAAATTAAAAAAGATAGTTTATGACTGTAATGAATAAAGAGAACTCAAAAGTATTTTTGCTGATCCTGTTGGGAATGCTGTCGGCATTTGGTCCTTTTGTGACGGATATGTATTTGCCTAGTCTGCCAGCCATGGCAGACTATTTTTCTACCCACTCGTCGATGGTGCAATTGGGACTTACCACCAGTATGATAGGACTGGCATTGGGACAAATCTTTTTCGGACCATTGAGCGATAAATACGGCAGGCGTCCGTTGTTGCTCGTTTCGATGATACTGTTCATCGTGTCCACCGTATTCTGTCTTTTTGCACCGGACATTTATTCGTTTATCACATTGAGATTGATACAGGGAATCGGAGGGGCAGGCGGTATTGTCATATCCCGTTCGGTGGCTACGGATAAATTTTCGGGGAAGGAACTGGCCAAGATGCTGGCCGTGATCGGCGCGATTAATGGAGTGGCTCCCGTGGCAGCTCCGGTAGTCGGAGGGTTGGTGACCGGGACGATCGGATGGAAAGGGATTTTTGTGATATTGCTGTTTATTGGCGTACTGCTGTGGATAGGCTGCATCCGTTTTAAAGAATCACTTCCCGTAGAGAAACGCTCGAAGACGGGAATCGTTTCTACTTTCCGCAACTTCGGTGCAATCGTCCATAACCGCCGTTACATGCTCTATGTCTTGCAACTGGCGTTTGCACAAGGTATCCTCTTTGCTTACATAGCTTCCTCACCCTTTATTGTGCAACAACATTACGGATTTTCCCCCTTTGCATTTAGTATCTGCTTTGCGGTGAATGCGGTAGCTATCGGAGTGGCAGCAGCTATCTCCGTGAAATTCCGCCAACCTGAAAATGGGACGCTGACCGGATGCATCGGTATGTTGTGCCTGTCCGTCTGTGTGATGATTGCCTTGTATAACGGATGCGGCTTCTGGACCTATGAACTGCTGATGTTCGCATTACTTTTCACAATGGGACTGACCTTTACTTCCTCCACCACCTTGGCGATGGATAGCGAACGCCGTTACGCCGGAGCAGCTTCCGCCCTGTTGGGGGCACTCTGCTTTGCGTCCGGAGGTATTGTTTCTCCGTTGGTGGGTTTGGGGAATATTCTTGTATCTACCGGAGTTACATTTGTGGTCTGCGCCATCTGTTCCCTGCTTTGTGCACTATGGGCGATGAGGAAAGTACCGATGAAAGTAGTAATGTGCCGGATTTTCCGTTAAAGTAAGATTGTTTCAAAAAGAAGGTGTGACATGATGAATAATAAAACGCAGATTAACGCAAATTATCGCAGAAATAATTTTATAAGTCGTTGATTGATATTTCAATATAATTGAAATAATCTGCGATAATTTGCGTTAATCTGCGTTTTGACACACTTTCTGATTTACTACCGGTATAATCTTAGCATTATTATTACCAGTACAAACAGACCGGAATAAAACTACAGCTTTATCTCTTCCGTGAATATTTCCCCGAAACGATTCTTAACCACCACCTTGACAAATTTTGCATCTTTGGAAGGCTGTGCACGGAAAAGATGACGTGTGCGATAACCCGTTTTCTTTCCCTTTACCATATTGATATAATCCTGATCCTCATCGTCAAAAGCCTGCATAGCACCTTTCAACACTCCATCCTCGTACCAGTTTACCGTATACGTCCAGTCCCAATCCCAGATATTGGCTACCACATAGTCTTTCTGGCTTTCAAACTCTCCCGGTTGGTAGAGCCGGAACTGATAGTCGGGAGAACACCCTGTTGCCTTGTAACGCCATTTCACATCATCACCTCTCACTTGTACCACCAGGTAACCATTCGGTGCTCCGCAACGATTCACGTGTCCTACCCACCATGCGCCGCAAGCAGCCCCGATATTATGTTCGTAAATGGTAGGAGCGGGCAACTGATTTTCATAAAAGTGCGTGTGTCCGGAGAAAATATGTACTTGGTAAGGCCTCAACAGTTGGAAAAGCGCATTGGCGTTGCGCACATTTCCCCCTGCAGCTACCGTGTTATTAGCTACCGGAGCGTGAACGTTCAGGAACACGATATTTCCTTTGGGCACATAACTTAAATCCTTTCTCAACCAGTCCAAATCTTCCGGCGTGAAGCGTTCCGTGTATTTCTTGTTGCCGTCGTAGTCAATATCCTTCATTGCTATCACATGCACTTTGCCGATATTGAATGAATAGTTGGCCGGGCCGAATGACTGATAATAATTCTGTTCCCCATAACCATCCGCCGGATGATCCGTCTGTGTCATGGATTTGTAGAGCAGGTTGAAGTCGTGGTTTCCCATCAGTTGGAACATCGTCATTCCCAAGTTGGACACCGCTTGACGGTAAGGAGCGTACAGGTTCATGGCATCCCACACCAGATCCCCCAGTCCCATGCCGACGATTTCGAAGTTCTTTAGTGAGTCGGCAGTCTGTTTCAGGTCGGGCACTGTTTCCGTGCGGAAGCGGTCCAGTTGCTTTTCGTTTCTCACTTGCGGGTCGGAAATGGCGATATAGACAAATTCATCCACCGGCTTCTGCCGTTTAGTCAATACGAAGTCACATTGGTTCTCGCTTTTCCCGGCATCCAGATATTGATAGACACCATCGGCTACCCCCTCTTTGGAAGGAAGCTCATACGCTGCCGGAGTAGAGATGTAAACCATCGGATAACGTGCCGGATCAGTGTTCAGAACATAGTTTCCTTCTGCATCAGTCGTATTGAAATGTGCCCCGTCCGTCACCACTACACCGCTGACGGGTTTACCAGTATTATCTTTCACACTACCTTTCACCACCGTCTGACCAGAGGCGGCAACAGCATTCAGCTGGAAAAGTAAGACCGCTGCAAACAGCGTATTTCTAAAATTGATCTTTTTCATTGCTTATAACTTTCTTAAAGTAACCTGATTGAATAATGCGATAATTTCTTCCGGTTCATCTGCCGACTTGAGAGCCTCCTCAAAAGACTTGCTGTTATCATCGAAACACATCACATTGGCACAATCCAGAATATGACCCATGTTGAATGTAGCAACTTCCCGGCTCACCTCTTCTTTCTTCAATGCCTTCTTATAATATTTATTCACCTTATTGACTGCCTTGTAAATAGAAGGCTTCAAGATTTCGACCGAAGAATCCGTAAATCCGATTGTTACATCATACTCATGCGTATAATTCTGGATGAAAGTATTCCATTTTCCGGTAATGTCACTTCCCAGATAATGTTCCGTTTCAAACACCGGTTTGGTAGTCGGGATTTCTCCATACACGTCGAATATAAACGCCGCTTTCGGCTTTTTGCCTACGGGAGTAGCTTCTTTTTCGTTTTTGGAAATATTGTCTTTTCCGGAGATATTCTCGTTCATGGCGAGCTCTCCTTTCTGCGCCATTGCTGCCATCGTTATAACTAACACAACAGCCATACTGATTATTCTTTTCATATTCATTGAATTTTAAAGATTGATTGAAATGATGATTATTGCCGAAATCTTGGTGACCGACACATTCATTTATTGCTGCCACATCAGTCGAATATAGAAGTCATCGCCTCCCATGTTCGCTTTAGCCGCCTGATAATTCTTCAGGTTAGTACGCTGCAGAGCAGACGGATATTTAAAGCGTTTCGGCATTTTGTTATTAGCATTTGCGATGCCGGGCCCCACAGGTAACACAGGAAAACCGGTACGGTTATATTCAAACCACTGCTGATAATCGCAGAAGAACAGTGCGACAAACTTCTGGTTCATGATTCGTTCCAGCGTATCATCATAAGCAGCTTCCGGATTTTCAAAATAATGGTCAGGCATTTTCTGTCCCCACTGTTCGATAGCCGCCTGTACTCCCTTCTGATAAGCCTCTTTGGCAGCGTTGCTTCCTCCATCGATCACTCCTTTTTTCAGTAATTCCGCTTTGATGAATTCCACTTCGGCATAAGGCATCATGGCAAGTTTCATAGGCGCTTTCGCCATTTCCTGATTCAGTCCTGAAGCAGTGATTGAAGGCAACGTCTGATAACCGCTGGGCAAACCCACATAATCTTTAGTCTGGTCGGGGAGAGTAACCTGTGTTGCATACACCTGCAGACGAGGATCGTTCCAACCTTTCAGTAGATTGACAAAGAACTCGGAAATCTGAACATAAGAAGTGAAATCCTGCGGACGGGTGAGCGGAGCTTCCTCCGGATAAGTTCCGCTGATGGCAAGCAGGGCGGCATCATCGTTCGATTCGAATACCGGATAAGTGGCGGGATCAGTCAGCATGGTACGCAGTTCCTGTTTCGCGTTGAATTCCGGTACGTCGATCACCCGGAGCAGTGCACGCAGACGGAGCGAGTTGCAGAACTTCTTCCATTTCAAAATACCGGTTGCATCCCCTTTGGACGTCTTGTACAACATCTCGCCCGATTGGTTGTAGATCAACCCGTTAGCTTTGTCGAACAACTCGTTGGCAGTTTTCAGATTGTCGATAATCTGTTGGTACACCTGCTGTTGGGTGTCGAACTTTGGTGCAAGTATTCCCTCGTCGGCGGAGCAGGCTTCGCTCATCGGAATATCACCGAAGGCATCCGTCAGAATCTGGTATAGCCAACATTGCAAAGTCAGCGATATAGCATCGTAGTTGGGTTGTTTGGAGGCTTCCGGCAATTTTCCGGTGAGGCGCATCATCTCTTTGGCGTTGTTGATCCATTTATAATAAGTAGTCCATGTGCCGTCTCCTTCGCTGTCCGTCATATACCACCATCCCACACCGTTGGTACTGCTGGTAGATACGGCACATTGCATCAGGTCGTAGGTATAGCTGTTGTAGCGTTTCCAGTTGTAGACCGATGTTTCGTATAAAATCGGGTTGAGCAGAGTGCCGGGATTCACCTCATCCATGCGGGTGGGGTCTGTATTGAGTTCGTCGAAGCTGGTGCAGGAAGTCGTGCAGAGAGCTCCGCACAAAGTCATTCCCCATACTATATTTTTGAAAAGTTTACTGGTTTTCATAAGTCAGTGTTTAAAAAGATACGTTAATATTCAGTCCGAAAGTACGTGCCGTAGGCAGTGAGCCCGTCTCCACACCGGTCACCATCGAACTTCCGTTGAGGGCGGCAGATTCGGGGTCGAACAGAGGATAGTCGGTGATACAGAACAGGTTGCGTGCGTAGAGTGCCACCGATGCTTTGCTGAACGGTGTTTTCTTCAGTGTGCTGTTCGGCAACTTGTACTCCAGTCTCATTTCACGTAACTTGAGGAATGAAGTGTCGAACGTGTTAGTTTCCACATTGGCCATCCGGTAGTATTCCTTATAATAACTTTCCACGGTCACCACTTTGGTGTTTGGCGAGTAAGTTCCGTCATCGTTCTTCACCGTTCCCGGAGCAATCATGTACATCCCGTCTTGTGGTGAAAGTCCGGCGGCAGCGATGCGCGGGTCGTCTTTCGACATATAAAATTCCGTTCCCGGCAGACGTCCGTTCAGCGTATGTTGCAGTTTTCCCTGTTCCGTCATTTTGTGGTGCGAGTGCGAGTACATTTTACCTCCCACCTGTCCGTCGAGCAAGACGCTAAGCGTGAAGTTCTTGTAAGAAAATTCATTGTACAGTCCGGCTTTCCATTTCGGATAGGCCGTGCCGACGTATTCGATCTCTCCCGAACGTTCGGGCAATCCGTTGTCGTTGATGACCACATTTCCTTCCGGGTCGCGTACCAGCTTATATCCCCAGAGATCGCCCGTGGTTCCACCCACACGTCCGATGATAGACACACTACCGATACTGCTGATTAACTGGTTCTCATCCGCCCCTTCCGCCAGTGAGAGAATCCGGTTCTCGTTCTTAGACCAGGTGAAAGTAGCGTTCCAGCGGAAATCCCTGCTGACTACCGGAGTAACGTCCAACTGGATTTCATAACCGCGGTTGCGGACGCATCCCGAATTGATGGTAGCTTTGCTGTAACCTGTGGTCGGGTCCATCGGAGCATCCAGAATCTGGTTTTTGGTGCGGTTATAATAGAACGTGAAATCGAGTCCGATGCGGTTGTGAAACATACGGAAGTCGAATCCCGTTTCGTAATTAGTCGAAATCTCCGGTTTGAAATCCTGATTATAGAGCGTAGAAGATACGATGGCCGATCCGGGGAAATCGCTCGTGCCATAATAGGGCGATGTCTTGTAAGGGTCTGTGTCGTTGCCGACCTGTGCCAGCGAACCTCTCACTTTCAACAGACTGATCTGTTCCGGCAACGTGAACCACTCGTTCATCACTGCACTGACGCTGACCGACGGATAGAAGAAAGAACGGTTACTTTTCGGCAGGGTAGACGACCAGTCATTGCGCCCGGTGACATCGAGAAACAGTTTATCCTTATACGAGAAATTGGCCGTGAAATAAAGACTGTTCAACGCTTTCTTTTTGATAACTGTCTGCACGTTCGGGTTGGAAACGCCGTTTGCCAGTTTGTATACTCCCGGCGTAATCAATCCTACCACCGAGGCAGCCAACATATCGTAGCTTTGTTGCATCATGTTTCCACCTGCCGAAGCGTTGACACGCAATCCGTTGGCGAATGAATCATGGTAAGTAAATAAAGCATCGCTGTTTAATTCATAATCGAACACATTCTGCTTCTTGAAAAATCCGTTTCCGAAAACCACGTCACTGATAGGACGATGCTGTTCGCGTTGGTCTGCTGACAACTGGATACCGGACCGGATCATGAAATCGAATTTACTGTTGATGCGCAGATTGGCAGAAACGGATGATACATTACTGTGTTTCTCCGAAGGGTTTTCAGATTCGTACAGAATGACATACGGGTTTCCGATAAATGAACTGTACGGTTGGAGCTGTTTCACGTTTTCCTGTCCGGTACGCCACATCGGACGCAACCAGTCGAGGTTAACATTCGGATTCTGGAAGATAAGGAAGTAGGAGATAGAATTACTGTTATATCCCAGTGCAGGCGTGTTGTTGAGCTTGCGGTACGTATAACTCGACTTGAAATTGATGCGCAGTGCCCTCGAAATCTGCTGTTGGGCGGAAATCATGGCAGTGATACGCTGGAAACCTGTATTGGGGAGAATCCATTCGTTCTTGGTGTGGGTGATGGACGCCCGCACGCTGCCCCGGTCGGATTTTCCGGTCAAGGCTACCGAGTTGGTCAGGGTATATCCCGTCTGAAACAAATCTTTGCGGTTGTTTTTGTACGCTACCCAGGGAGTGGCTACAGAAGCACGATCCTGTGTCACAGGGTCATATTGGTAGAACAACCTGTTGGCGTCGAAGCGTGCTCCGTAGGCGCTACTGGTTCCGCTGGTGCTTGCGTAACTGCCGTCTTCCGCTTTTCCGTAAGAGTAATAGGGCTGGCCTTCGTAGATAGAACCTGCCGGACCGATATTACTCGGCAATCCCTGTCCGAATTCATACTGGTAATCGGGCCATCTCATCACATCGTCAATACTGAAGTTACCGCTGTAAGACACGCCGATACCTTTGGGTGCACCCGCTCCCGATTTGGTAGTCACCATAATCACGCCATTGGCTGCACGCGTACCGTACAAGGCTGTCGCACTGGCTCCTTTTAATACTTGGATGCTTTCGATATCATCCGGATTGATGTCGGAGAATCCGTTACCATAGTCCACGGAAAGTTCGCTGTTTGAACCTGCACCGTAGGCAACACCCGGATTGGTCATCGGACTACTCATCGGTACACCGTCCACTACCACCAATGCGTCATTTCCGTTCTGGTTCAGCGAGATATCCCCCCGCAGCGAGATACGGCTCGAATTGAGCGGACCACCGGAAGAGATAACACTCAATCCGGCTACCTTACCGTTCAGTGCCGTCGACCAGTTGGTGGGCAGGGCGCTCGTAATCATATCCCCTTTCACGGTTTCCGTGGCATATCCCAATCCTCTTTCTTCACGTTTAATCCCCAAGGCAGTCACCACCACATCATTCAGTTGTTGCGACTCTTCTGCCAGTTTAACATTCATCGTGTTGCCTGCATAGTTCTTCTGTAGCGTTTTATATCCTACATAACTGAATACAAGCAAATCCTTTTGAGTCAATGTTTTCTTAGTCTTCAGGGAGTAGTTTCCATCAATGTCGGTCACCGTGCCGTCTGTCGAATTTTTCACAGCTACGGTAGCCCCGATTAACGGTTCCCCACCTTCACTCGTTATTTTTCCTTTCACTGTTGTCTGTGCGTATGCAGAGCCACAGCACAAGAGCCCAATCGACAGAGAAAGCAGCCATTTGTTTCTTTTCATAATCTTTTACCTTGCTTCTTTTAATTTATTAAATGCAATAAAGTTATTCACACCTGTGTTTTGTTTCACGGTGCAAAGGAATACAAGGCAGATTAAGATAGTATTACAGATCTGTTAACAATCTGTGTTGTGTCGTAAACACTAATTAAAGAATCCGAGCCTGATGATATAAGAGAATATTGCAGGAGATTATTACATGGAATACTTACTCTGATATTCCTTCGGCGATATCCCCTCGTGTCGTTTGAAGTATCTCCCTAAATACGACTGGTCGGGAAAACCGAGCCGGTCGGCTATCTCCTGAATGGTCAGTTCGGTAGATTGGAGCAATACTTTAATCTCCAGAATGGTAAAGTCGTCAATGATCTTTTTGGCGGAATCACCAGTGACAGCTTTGCAGATACCAGTCAAATATTTGGTAGAAATGCACAGTTTGTCGGCATAGAAGCTGACTTCCCGTTGAGAGGCACAATGCTCGTGTACAAGCGATACGAAACTTTTGAAGATTTCATCCTGTCGGGTACCACCTTCTATTTTATGCTTGCCGAAATAGCGGTAGCATTTATCATAAATGTCGAACATGAAAGACTGGAGATGGTTTCTGGCTATCTGGTTCCGGAAACGGTTTTCACGGTCGTTATATATCGCTGTTGTGGCTCGTATCAATCCGTTGATGGCTCCGGTATTTTCTTGGGGGAGAACGTAGCAAGGCTGTTCTTTGATGAACCGGAAAAATATAGGCTCAAACCGCATGCAGGCTTCCATGAACATCTCTTTTGGAAATCCGAAAAACGAAGCGGTGAAGTCGCTGCTGCAACCATTGATGCGGATAATGGTACCGGGAAGAAGTACTACCTGTGTGTTTTCTACAATTTCATAATCCTTCAAATCGATTGTGGCGTGTGCCCATCCCTTACGGCAGAAGTAAATGGCACCTCCTTCCAACTTCCATAAATGATGCATGACCGGAGACAGATTTTCGTCGGTTCCGGCAATAAAAGGTTCGCGGAGTATAGCAAGGCTGGAGTTTCTTTCTTTCATACACATTTCTCTTTTCGCGGACAAAAATAGGACTTTTTTACTAAATATTAGCTTTTATATTCCGAAAATGAACAAAACTCAAAACAGTATGACCAGTTTTCTATACTAAAAAGAGCCTATCTTTGCCGCGTTCAAAAATTTAATAGGTAACATAATGAGTAGAAAGATTAGTAAAGTTAAGCAAGGGCTGTTATTGCTCTGCTGTCTGGTTGCTGCTACGGGATGTAAGCAAGCTCCACCTGCACAAATGGAAACAGGATATGAAGTTATGACCGTCGCTCCGGCGGATCGTATGATTCTGAGCACATATTCGGCGACAATTCGCGGACGCCAGGATATTGATATTTATCCGCAGGTGAGCGGAACGCTGACAAAAGTATGTGTGACGGAAGGACAACGTGTAAAAAACGGACAGACATTGTTCATTATCGACCAGGTGCCCTACGAAGCCGCATTGCAGACGGCGGTGGCAAATGTGAAGTCTGCTGAAGCTGCTCTTGCTACGGCACAGCTTACTTATGAAAGCAAAGAGGAACTGTATAAGGAGAATGTGGTTTCCGCATTCGATCTGAGCACGGCAAAGAATTCTCTTCTGGCAGCCAAAGCACAGCTGGCACAGGCGAAAGCACAGGAGGTAAACGCCCGCAATAACCTTTCATATACGGTAGTGAAGAGTCCCAGCGACGGTGTGATAGCTATGTTGCCTTACCGTGTCGGAGCATTGGTAGGACCGAGCATTCCACAGGCTTTGACTACGGTTTCCGACAATTCGGATATGTACGTTTACTTTTCTCTGACCGAAAATGAATTGCTTTCTTTGATTAATCAGTATAAAAACATGGACGAAGCATTGAAGAATATGCCGGAAGTAGAATTAAAACTGATTGACGGTTCGGTGTATGGCGAGAAAGGACGTGTGGAGTCTATCAGCGGTGTGATCAACCGTCAGACAGGAACGGTAGGTGTCCGTGCAGTGTTCCCTAATGCTTCGGGTATTTTGCACAGTGGCGCTTCGGGCAGTGTCCTGGTTCCCAATTCCTACAAAGGTGTTATTGTTATTCCTCAGGAAGCTACGGTGGCAATGCAGGATAAGATTTCCGTATATAAAGTTGTGGACGGAAAAGCGACTTCAACGTTGATTACTGTAGCTGCCATCAATGACGGACGCGAGTATATCGTTCTGGACGGGTTGAAAGTCGGGGACGAGATTGTGTCACAAGGTGCCGGACTGCTTAGAGAGGGAACGCAAGTAAAATAAAGCTGTAAGATACAAAAAATGAAAGGAAATGTATTTATAAAGCGACCGGTGATGGCTATGTCCATTTCCGTGTTGATTATGATTGTCGGATTTATTTCGCTTTTCACCTTGCCGGTGGAGCAATATCCCGATATAGCACCGCCTACGGTGATGGTGTCCGCCACTTATACGGGGGCAGACGCTGATGCGGTGATGAATAGTGTGATTATGCCATTGGAGGAGAGTATCAATGGTGTTGAAAATATGATGTATATCACTTCTAATGCGACCAATTCCGGTACTGCCACTATCCAAGTCTATTTCAAGCAGGGGACAGATCCGGATATGGCTGCGGTCAACGTGCAAAACCGTGTATCGAAGGCTCAAGGGCTGTTGCCTGCCGAAGTTACCAAGATCGGTGTAACGACGAGTAAACGGCAGACCAGCTTCCTGCAGATTAATTCATTGGTAAGTACGGACGACCGTTACGATGAGACTTTCCTTGCCAATTATCTGGATATTAACGTTATTCCGGAAATTAAACGTATCGAGGGAGTCGGTGACGTGATGGAGTTGGGAGATACTTATAGTATGCGTATCTGGCTGAAACCGGAATTGATGGCACAATACGGATTGGTTCCGTCGGATGTGACGGCAATACTGGGTGAGCAGAACCTTGAGGCTCCTACCGGTTCTTTAGGTGCGGATTCTAAAAATGTTTTCCAGTTCACTATGAAATATCGCGGTCGTCTGAAGAGTGTGGAAGAATTTCAGAACACTGTGTTGCGTGCAGAGGATGATGGTTCTACACTTCGTTTGAAAGATGTGGCCGAGGTGGAATTGGGAGCGTTGTCTTACAGCTTTCATGGTAAGACAAACGGACATCCGGGCGTGACGTTTATGGCCTTCCAGGTGGCGGGAGCAAATGCTACTTCGGTAAACGAAGCCATAACGGACAAACTGAATGAAATGTCGAAAGACCTGCCTGCGGGTACGGAATTTCTTTCGATGATGAGTTCTAACGACTTCCTGTTCGCTTCTATTCACAATGTGGTGGAGACATTGGTCATCGCTATCATCTTGGTTATCCTTGTGGTTTACTTTTTCTTGCAGGATTTCAAAAGCACGCTGATACCGTCTATTTCCATCATTGTCTCTTTGGTCGGTACGTTCGCCTGTCTGACGGCAGCCGGATTCAGTATCAACATTCTTACGCTTTTCGCTCTGGTGCTTGCCATCGGTACGGTAGTTGATGACGCTATTGTAGTGGTAGATAGAGGCAGTGCAGGCAAAGTTTGATTCCGGCTACACATCTCCTTATCTTGCCACCAAAGATGCGTTAAGTGATGTGACGATGGCGGTAATCTCTTGTACGTGTGTATTTATGGCGGTATTTATCCCTGTTACTTTTATGGGCGGTACTTCCGGTATCTTCTATACGCAGTTCGGTATCACTATGGCAACTTCCGTTGGCTTATCCTGTATTTGCGCCTTGACTCTTTGTCCGGCATTGTGCGCTATGATGATGCGTCCGGCTTCGGGCACTAAGAGCGCGAAAAGTATCAACGGACGTGTGCGTGCCGCTTATAATGCTTCTTACAATGCTATGCTGGGTAAATATAAGAAAGGAGTGATGTTCTTTATCCACCACCGTTGGATGGTGTGGACTTCTTTGGTTTGCTGTATCGCTTTGCTCGTTTATCTGATGTCGACAACCAAAACCGGTCTGGTTCCTCAGGAAGATCAGGGAGTTATGATGGTGAATGTCAGTGTGGCACCGGGTAGTACACTGGAAGAGACCAACAAAGTAATCGATAAAGTAGAAGCTGTGATAAAGAGCACTCCGGAGGTAAAACAGTATACTACTGTCGCCGGCTACGGACTGATTGCCGGACAGGGTGTTTCGTACGGTACGGTTATTATCCGTCTGAAGGATTGGAGCGAACGTAAGGGCAGCGAACACACGGCTGATGCGGTGATGACACGCCTGAACGGACAATTCTATATGATTAAAGAAGCACAGATTTTCTGCTTCCAGCCGGGTATGATTCCGGGCTACGGTATGGGTAACTCTATCGAGCTGAACCTTCAGGATAAGACTGGTGGGGATATGACTACATTCTATAACAATGCGATGAAGTTCCTCGGTGCGTTGAACCAGCGTCCGGAAGTGGCAATGGCATATACTTCCTACGCCATGAACTTCCCCCAACTGTCGGTAGAAGTAGATCCGGCGAAGTGTAAGCGGGCAGGTATTTCGCCCTCTACGATATTGGATGCACTGGGTAGTTACTGTGGTGGTGCTTACATATCCAACTATAACCAGTTCGGTAAGGTATATCGTGTTATGATGCAGGCTTCACCGGAGTATCGCTTGGATGAGCACGCACTCAAGAATATGTATGTCCGTAATGGTACCGAAATGGCTCCTGTCAGCCAGTTTGTGACGATCAAGAAGGTAATGGGAGCGGAAGTTGCCAATCGCTTCAACCTGTATAGCAGTATTACAGCCAACGTGAATCCGGCTGCCGGATACTCATCCGGTGAGGTTCAGAAAGCCATTAATGAGGTTGCCGAACAGACCTTGCCTATGGGATACGGATACGAGTATGGAGGAATGGCGCGTGAAGAGGCCGGCAGTGGCGGTGCAAAAACGCTTTTTGTGTATGGTATTTGCATTGTTTTGATCTTCCTTATTCTAGCTTGTTTGTATGAAAGCTTCCTGATACCGTTTGCCGTTATCTTTTCGGTACCGTTCGGCTTGATGGGATCTTTCCTCTTTGCCAAGATTTTCGGTTTGGAGAACAATATTTATCTCCAGACGGGTGTGATTATGTTGATCGGTTTGTTAGCGAAGACGGCTATTCTGATTACAGAGTACGCAATCGAACGGCGTCGTAAAGGGATGGGAATTATCGAGTCGGCCTACAGTGCGGCGCAAGCTCGTTTGCGACCTATCTTGATGACAGTTCTTACGATGATTTTCGGTATGTTGCCGTTGATGTTCTCCTCCGGTGCAGGTGCTAATGGTAATTCATCATTGGGTACAGGTGTCGTAGGAGGTATGGCTGTGGGTACATTGGCATTATTGTTTGTAGTCCCGGTATTTTACATTGCATTTGAGTTCTTGCAGGAGAAAATCCGTAAGCCGATGTATGAGGAGGCGGATCAACAAGTAGAATTGGAGAAGGAAAGAAGCTTGGCGGAACGCAGTGTGTTTAACGAAGATAAATAACTCAAATAGAAAAGTAAAGTATGAGAAAAATCATCATATTATCCGCAGCAACACTGGTACTGAGCAGTTGCGGTATTTACAATAAATACAAACCGGTGTCGGAAGTTCCGGAGGGACTTTATGGTAGTGAGCCAGTCGCTGCCGCCGATACGGCAAACTTCGGTAACCTCTCGTGGAGGGAGGTCTTTACCGACCCGTATTTGCAGACTTTGATCGATTCGGCTTTGGTGCGTAATACAGATATGCAGACGGCTCACTTGCGTGTGAAAGAAGCGGAAGCTTCACTCTTGACGTCCAAATTGTCTTATCTACCTACCCTGTTTTTGGCGCCCGAAGGGGCTGTCAGCAGTTTAGACCGTGCGAAAGCCACACAGACCTATTCTTTGCCTGTCACGGCTTCGTGGGAGTTGGATATCTTTGGAAAGGTAACGACAGCCAAACGGCGTGCGAAAGCTGCCTACGAACAGAGTAAGGAGTATGAGCAGGCCGTGAAAACACAATTGGTGGCTGCTATGGCAAATGCCTATTATACATTGCTAATGCTTGATTCGCAATATGAGATTGCTGTTGCTACCGAAGCGGCTTGGAAGGAAAGTGTGAGGACTACCCGTGCCATGAAAAATGCCGGTATGGTGACTGAAGCCGGGTTGGCGCAGACAGAGGCTACCTATTATAATATATGTACGACTGTGCTTGATCTGAAGGAGCAGATCAATCAAGCTGAGAACTCGTTGGCATTGTTATTGGCGGAAGCTCCTCACGAGATTCAGCGTGGAAAACTGGGAAATCAGCAGTTGCCGGAGAACTTCTCAGTAGGTGTTCCTTTGCAAATGCTTGCCAATCGCCCCGATGTTCGTAGTGCGGAATTTTCACTGGCTCAGGCTTTCTACACAACGAATGCAGCTCGTGCTGCTTTCTATCCCTCCATCACTTTGAGTGGTAGTGCCGGGTGGACAAACAGTGCCGGTAGCATGATTATCAATCCGGGACAATTCCTTGCTTCTGCTTTAGCATCCCTGACTCAGCCTTTGTTTAATAAAGGACTGAATATCGCACAACTCAAGATTGCGAAAGCACAACAGGAAGAAGCACGCCTTAGTTTTGAACAGACTTTACTGAATGCGGGCGTGGAAGTGAACGAAGCATTGGTACAGTATCAGACGGCCCGTGAGAAGGCTGCTTTCTATGATAAGCAAGTAGCTTCCTTACAGACGGCCGCGAAGAGCACAAGTCTTTTGATGAAGCATGGCAACACCACTTATCTGGAGGTATTGACTGCACAACAAACGTTGCTTAATGCACAATTGTCTCAAGTAGCCAATCGCTTTACCGAAATCCAGGGTATGATTACTTTGTATCAGGCGTTGGGAGGAGGCCGGATGTAAGGAGGTTGTTATTCTAAATTCTTAAGTATACTCACTGTGATGAGAGGGAATCTCATTGCAGTGAGTATTTTTTTATTCTCTTTTTCTATTTTTCTACGAAAGTATTCAGTGAATGAGGTTGTAAAGTGATATTTAAATAGCGGTTTCCTAATTTAACGGTTATATCTTTCGCTTTTTCGTTGAAGTTTCCGGCTATAACCACTTGTTTCTTTTGAGGAGTCATAACGACCAGTACCGGAGTTTTGTCTTCTTTGCCGGTTTTATAAGCTAAGATTTTTGAACCGGGCGTTATGTAATGGCTGTAATGTTGTACTGCATAATACTCAGGAGTGTAGGTCGCAGTCCCTGTCTTTGAATCCACATGAATCAAAGCATTTTGTTTCCATCCCCATCCGCTGAAACCTCCGTCATACAAAATAGCATTCCAGAAAGTATATTCTTCACAACCATTACCCAGATAATGATTCATTAGTCCGAAAGTGTGTTCGGCCGCTTTCCAGTCGAAAGAGCCCCAACCACATTCACTTTCCGTTTGCACGTACTTGTATTGCGGATATTTGGCACGGAGTTTGGGTAAAATCTGTCCGCCTTCCCATTGGAAGCCAACCCCTTCTATTGTTTCCGGCATTCGTGGGTCGGAAAGTACCTGATCGATCACCTCATAGCGGTTGGTGTTGATCGTCCCTAAATATAATTTTACTTCCGGATGCTGCTTTTTCAGAGTAGGAGCGAGGTACTCTGCATTGAAGCGGATCATACCTTCTGCCGTCCAGGCACAACCCGGATAGTTGGTGTAACTCCATGACTCATTTTGGAACATAATCATGGAGATGGGGATACCTTGTTCCTTGTACGCATCGATGAATTTGCAAAAGTAATTTGCATAGGTTTGCAGGTAACGTGGGTCCTGGATAAAGTAATCATTTACAGCCAACTGTTGTGGAAATACCTGTGTGTTCTTTTCTTTACTATCCTCATAAAGTGCTACATCAGACAGAGGCGACATCTGATTTTGATTACGGTCACTGCGAACTGAATAGTAGTGATTGATTTTCATCCAGGAAGGAGGCGACCATGGCGACATCCAGAAAGTCATACCCGGATTATACTGTTGTGCAGCTTTGATAAAAGGAATCAACGTTGTTTTATCCCGATTGATATTGAAATGTTTCAATTGGAAGTCACCGGATACCTCATCGCAACTGTACCAGTCGCGGGCGTAGTCGTTGGCATTCATGGAGAAGCGTCCCATTGTAAACTTCAGATCTCCTCCGGGAGCAAACAACTGTTGAAGAACAATTTCCTGTTGCTTCCGTGGAAGCATGTTGAGTGCATCCCATCCAAGTTCATTAAAGCACGTCCCCCAGGCCTTGAAGACAGTTCCATTCTCCGAACCGTTGACCTCGAGTAGGGGAGTGCGCCCGGTATTTGTCTGCAACTTGACTTTAGACTGTTGCCATATGTTATTTTCCGTACTGCTAACCCATTCATAGGATTGCGCACTCATAGTCCCCATTGACAGCACAATGGCAAAACTACTTAATAAGGTGGTTTTCTTAATCATGTTTTTCCTGTTCTTATATTTTTTATATTACTGTTTAAACAATCTCATGCGGTACATTCAACTGTGTATCCTTAATCAAGATTGATTTATTAATAAGTCTCTATGACAATAGCCGCTTCCGGCAATCCTTCTGCTGAAACAGTAAGAGTGATCGTCCCTTTTTCTGTATTTGGCTGAACGATAGCAATTGCTTTTCCCCGGAACGTTTTCGGCTTTAAGGAACGAAAGCTTCTCATATCATCCGCACTTCCATTACCTGCGGCAATGACGGACCCTTTTCCGGTAGATTTAATTTCCAAAGGAATGGAACAGTCAGGTATTAACTTTCCATCTTTATCCAATATTTCAACCTTTATATACGAAAGGTCATTTTTATCTGCCTTTATTTTCATACGATCGGCTGTCAAATGTATCATTGCCGGGATTCCGGTTGTGCAAAGTTCAGTCGATATCGTTTCTTTCTTTCCCTTCAAGTTGATAGCCTTCAGTTGTCCCGGTTCATAGGGAACCTCGAAAGAAGCCGTATAGGTATCGGGATTGACTTCTTTTTCTCCCAATAACCTGTCATTCAAATAAAGTCTTACTTTAGGGGAACGACTATACACATGTACTGCCATCGTTTCGCCTTCGTATCCTTTCCAGTTCCAACTAAAGAATTCGTTTTTCCATCCCCAGTAGTTGATATCTTCTCTTTTCCCTTTGGCTACGGGAGGTTGTACTGCTAATGAAATATCACGTCTTTTCCAAAGAATGTCGCGATAATAAGATTGCGGTTTCTTGTCTCCGCAGAAGTCAATGTCACCACACCATGCATTATACCACGGCCATCCCATAAACTGCGGACTGTGTTCTCCCGGAGCAAGTTCGAGAGTATGTGCCAGACCGGCTTCACCCAGATAGTCGAGGGCAGTCCAGACAAAATCTCCAATCAGATAGGAATTCTTGTCGATCAGGTTCCAGTTTTGTGCTGCTTCTTTGGGCACCGATTCACTGCCGTACATAATCCGTTGCGGGAATCGTGCGTGATCTTTTTCATATTCCTTCCATTGATAATTGTAACCGGAGATATCCAGGTTCCGGAAAGCCCTTTCCGAATCTTTCTCCCAACTGAAATCTCTTCTGTCCCAAAACGAGTTAACAGCGGCAGTAGTGGCGCGGCTTGTATCATATTTGTGAATGGTTGCAATCAGTTTCCGGGCTATGATCTCTCCGGTGGGTTCGTCGGCGCGTTCAGCTATTTCATTGCCAATACTCCACATGATAATAGAAGGATGGTTTCTGTCTCTGCGCACCATGGTAGCTATATCGTGTTCGCTCCATTCATCGAAGAATTGGTGATAATCTTGCGGGCGTTTTGCTTGTTGCCATTGATCGAATACTTCATCAATCACTAGCAATCCCAGTCGGTCACATGCCTGTAGAAAATACTCCGATGGCAAGTTGTGTGAACATCTGACTGCATTGAAACCATTTGCTTTCATTAGCTCTACCTTGCGTTCTTCTGCCCTGTTGATAGCTACGGCACCTAATAAACCATTGTCATGATGCAAACAACCACCTTTTAATTTCAGCGGTTTCCCATTTAATAGAAATCCTTTTTCTGCGGAGAATTCGACGGTTCGTATTCCGAAAGGAACGGTTATTTCATCAGATAGCTTCTTCGATTTCACGGATAGATGCGCAGTATATAAACTAGGAGTATCTACCGACCATAATTCCGGCTTTTTTATATCAAAAGTGAGGGAAATGGGGATATTGGTTTCACCGGATATATTGACTGGTTGAGTAGTGGAATAAACCTCTTCCCCTTGTGGAGAAAATATCTGAATTTTCAGATGGGCGGTCACTTTTTCTTTGCCAGAGTTATGTAGAATAGAATGAAGATCAACCGTCGCTTTTTTACCTTCTACTTTGGAAGCATCTATAAAAGTGTCCCATTCGTCTAAATGTACTTTGTCTGTTTTCATTAGCCATACGTGTCGGTAAATGCCGGAACCGGCATACCACCGACTGTTCAGACCTTCATTCACCACTTTGACGGCTATTATATTCGGAATGCCGGGAGCGTTGCAATATGGCTGGATGTCGATTTTGAAAGGGATATATCCATAAGGATTAAAACAGGCTTTCTGCCCGTTTATCCAGACTTCTGTCTGGTTATAAGCTCCTTCAAAATAAAGGGAAATAATCTTATCGGCATCTTCCGGCTGTATGGTGAACTCTTTTCTATACCATCCTTCACCTCCTACGGTTTGTCCGGTATCTGCCCCGCCTACACTCATGCGCGAAAAAGGACCGATTGTTATACCTTCTCTTTGTACGGGCACAGGATCCATGCTCCAGTCATGAGGCAAGTCGAGTACTCTCCATTGAGTGTCTTTGAAAGATGTTTGTTCGGCATTGGCAATGCAACCCCGGTAAAACTTCCAGTTCTCATTCATACTGACTTTGCGTTCCGATGCGGAACTTTCAGCAATAAAACAGGGTATTAACGCTAAAAGAGCGAGTAGCCTAACAGAAGATTCGAAGTAGTTATTCATCATTTCCTATTCTTTGTTTAATAATGGGCAAAGATAGGAGAGTGACAGGTGATGTGCGGAATAGAAATGTAACAAGATGCTGCAACAAATGTATCAAACTGTGTCCGGATATATTTGTTACAGCATTTATCGTATGGAAATAGACCTTTTTAGTTATTCATTTACAGGGATAATCGTATTATTTTTGCGAGTGATATTGTGTAGGCAACACTCCGAACATCTCCTTAAAACATTTACTGAAATAACTCGGTGTAGCGAATCCCACCTTTTCCGATATCTCAATAACGGTCAGTTCCGTATGAGTCAGTAATCCGGCAGCTTTCTTCAAACGGATGCTTCGGATAAATTCTGTGGGTTTCTGTCCGGTGATAATTTGCAGTTTACGGTAAAGATTCATTCGGCTCATACACATGTCGTCACTGAAAGCTTCCACACTATAATCACTGTTATCCAGATTCTTTTCGACCAGTTCGATTGCTTTTTCCAGGAATCGCTCGTCTACTTTGGAGGAAGTGAGATCTTCCGCATTAACCTCAATGCCTGACAAGAATATCTGTTTCCGCTTTTGCTGCAATGCCAGCAGATGCTGGATCCGGTTCTTTAAAATATCCATATTGAAGGGCTTTGTCAGGTAGCAGTCTGCTCCCGATTGGTATCCTGTCAGTTCGTTTTCGTCACCTGTGCGGGCAGTAAGCAGAATAATGAAGATGTGTGAAGTCTTCATATTCTCTTTCAGCCGGAGACATAATTCAAACCCATCCATTCCCGGCATCATGACATCACTCACAATGATATCCACTTCTTTCTCATTGGCGATGGCTTCCGCTTCTTCTCCGTTGGAGGCTTCCCATACCTGATATTCTTGTGATAACTGCTGATACATGAATTGGCGGAATTCTTCATTGTCTTCTACAATCAAAATGGTCTTCCGGGCACCTGATGAGTTCGTTTCAGTTGCTCCGGATTCATCCGGTATGTTCTCCTCTCTCGGTAACAAACGTTTATCAACCAGATTGGTAGGAAGATAGACACAGAATTCAGTTCCTTCTTCCTTATTACTTTCCACTTCTATAAAGCCTTGATGCATGGCGACATATTCTTTCACAATATGCAATCCGATGCCGCTTCCTGCTGTTGCCTGTCTGTGGGTGTTTGCCCCGATCTGATAATAGCGGTCGAATATATGTGGAAGTTCATCTGCTGCTATTTCCTGGCCGGTGTTCTGCACGATGATGCAGACGTACTGTATCCCTCCTCTGTTCTCCACTTTGAAAAACACATCGATTCTTCCTTCAGGAGGTGTAAATTTGAAAGCATTATTGAGTAAGTTGTAGAGAATCCTGTGTACTTTATCCCGGTCAAGATATATATAAAGCGTTTGTTTCAGTGGTATGACTGAAAAGCGAATCTGCTTGTTGCTCGCATACGACTCGAAAGCTTCGCAAGTAGTTGTGACAAATTCACTGATATCTGCATTCGTCAGATTCAGTTTTTCTTCGCTCACTTCCAGTTTGCGGAAGTCCAGTAATTGATTGACTAATTGCAGCAACTCTTCAGCATTGCGATAGATGGAAGATAACTGCTGCTTTAACTTGCCGTCCTGAATCTCCGACAGTAGACTGCTTAGAGGTGTGATAATCAGTGTCAGGGGAGTACGTAAGTCGTGGCTGACATTCGTAAAGAAACGGAATTTCATCTGTGTCAGTTGTTCTTCCAACTGTTCCTGTTGCTTCCGGTGCAGACGGTTGAAGTAGATCTTTATGACTCCTGCCGCTATCAGAATAAAAGAAAGTATATAGAGGGCGTATGCCCACCATGTCTCATACCATGCCGGTAGACGATTGATTTGCAGGCAGGACATGGGCTGTGCCCAACAACCGTGAATGTCCGTCGCTTTAATTTCCAGTGTGTAGTTGCCTTTGGGAAGTTTGGTGAAATATGCAGTGTTTACTCCCGGAGGAAGTGACTTCCAACTTACATCCCATCCTTTCAGACGATAAGCATAACTGATTTGTCCGGCGTGCAAATGCTCCAGCGTAGAAAAGGATATTTCTACATTGATATTATCAGGATTCAATTCTATTTGTCGGGTATTTATACCTGTTATTTGTGTTTTTCCGTCTATTTTGATGGAGGATATAACGGGCTTTATATCGTTGGGAGATTGATCCAGCTCTGCAGATGGGGTAATCAGACAAAAAGCACCGATCCCTCCGAGGCAAATCGCCCCATCTTCCATTTTGCGGATGGAAAGGAAATAATCCACTTGAATGAAGCGGTCGGAATTATACAGTATTCTAAATGAATGATTCGTAGGGTTATACTCTTTTACGTATGGGTCTGCCAATATCCACAAATGTCCCAAGTTGTCTATCTCCATTCCTTTGATAGCATCTCCGTTTGTGTTGCAGGCATTCTCTTCCCGGGTGATAACTTTAGTTTGCGGATGATAGCTGTACACATTTCCTTCCAAAGTAGCTACCCACACTTTACCATCAGGAGCGATGAGGACAGATGAATAGTTTTCTCCTTTCCGAATCGTATGTCTTTCTCCTTCCGGGGAAAAATATTGGAACTCCAATGCTTCTGTAATGCAGAATATCGTTCCGTCCGGGGCAACTGCCAGGTCGTTTATCATATCCGTGCCCCCCTGAAACTTTTTAAGTTCCCCTTTGGAAAGAGAATATTGATAGATGGCATTTTCTGTGCCTATCCATAAGTTTCCCTGATTGTCCTCACTCAATACACGAATCTGTCGGGCATCCGGCAGTTGGATCTCTTTCGTCAGTTTCATCTTCATGCCTTCATGTTGCAGATGCAATAGACACGCATTATCGGATGCAGCCCAGATTCCAGATTGAGTATGACATTTCTCGATACATTTTATGATATTATATTTTCCTGCTTCTTCGGAAAAATCCGATGCAAAAGAAATCTGTTCGGAAGCGGGATGGTAGATGGATAATCCGGTTCTTCCCTGCCATATCCAATAATAGTCTTCTTCTTGAATCGTTCTGTCTGCCATCACCGGATAACCGGTAATAAGGGACATGGCGGAAGTGGGGTAACGTTTGATTTTGTTGGCGTCGAACGAGAGGATAAACGTATGGGGAGAATATCCTGGAACCCATACATTGCCGGCACGGTCTTCAATGATTCTATCCAATATCTTTTTGCCTTTAGGAAGAAAACTTTCCGTATCGACGGGATGCAGCGCATTATCTACAATTCGGTAAGCATATAAATTGTCCATCGCTGAAACCCACAACACTCCCTGCCGGCTGTCTTTAAGTAATCCCAGTATTTGAGTTTTATGCGGTGTCTGTTCGTACCCTTCTAAGGTGGCGGGTTGTAACTTGCAGATTACTTCCTCCGATTGTGGGTTGGAAGAAGGGATTAATTGTACAACTCCTTTTCCCCAAGTGGCCACCCAATAGCATTCATTTTGTACGTCTTCAATCATTTGTATAGGCGATGCGTCACACGTCCATTGATAAGGCGAGAAGCTGTCTGTTGACGGATGATATTGTAGAAGACCTCCCGATCCTTGCAGTACCCAAAGTTGATGTTTTCCATCTTCGTAAAAGTCAGTAACGTTTCGTCTCGTGCCCTTCCATTCTGAAGGATAACTCCCAAGACATTTGCCTTCACTGGAAAAGTGGTAAATCATACCTTCGGCCGAAGTCCAGATAGTGCCGTCATGAATAGCCCGGACAGCATCGACTCTTTGCTTCTTGAGTTCCCCGTCTGTTATTTCGTTGATTTGATAATTAGCTTTATCCAATCTGTATAAACCACGTTTGGTGCCGAACCAGATATGATGTCCGTTGTCTTCTGTTATACAGGTAATGTCGTTGCTGGATAGCAGGTGAGGCGTATTTAAATCCGAACGAAAGACGTTAATCTGATAACCGTTGTCACGGCACAGGCCTCCGCCTTCTGTTGCATACCACATATAACCTTCGCTATCCTGAAGAATCCGGTGAATATGTGCTACCGGTAACAATCTTTGAGTAGGAAGCTCCGTGACGACGACTTGTTGAGACGAAACGGAAAGAGTAGTCATTAGACTGAGAATGAGACTATAATAGTATTTTAAAGTCATGCTTTTTATTTTAATACAGATAGCTATGTTTTTTCCATACAAAGATAGTCTTTTTTTACAAATACTTTATATCTTTGCAAAATAATGGCATATGCCGCGATTTAACCATACCACTGAAAATATGAAAACAAAAACTTTATTAGGCTTCTTTCTTCTTTCTCTCATGGCTTTTGGTATATCAGCCTGTCAAGATGATGCAGAGATTATTTTATTTAGCGGTTCCGAATTAATCGACGAAACGGGAACCTGTACGAACACGATTTCTTCTACAGTCCTGTATCTTAATGGATGGGAAGCGGAGAATATCGGGATAGCTAATGGAAAAGGTGGTTACTCGGCACAAAGCTCCGATGAGACGATTGTGACGGCAACAGTCAACGATAACAGGTTATGGCTTAGCTCACACGGTAAAAAAGGGAAAGTGACGGTTACCGTTAGTGATAAAGACGGCAATTATGTCACGCTGCCTGTTACTGTTTCTTATGGTGTACTGACTTTTACATGTCTCGACCAACCTGAATTCCAAGTTTCCAGACCTAGTGAGGATATGTTGTTATTGTTGGATGCAGAAGATGACTTGCAGGAGAAGGTGAATGTAGCAATGACCCCTTATGCTTTTATTAATAAAGGAGATATCTGTGTGTTACGACCGGATGATGTGTATCGTTTGTCTGAAGAAGGAGAAGGAGGGAAATTCACCTATAAAACAAAGGATGAACAAGTGCTTGTTGAAGGGACATATCGGATAGAACAGGCTTCGCTGGCCGGAAAAAAGAAAAAAGCTTTTGTCTTTACATATACAGGTGAAAATGATGTAGAGAAACAACACACTTTCTTTAATTTTAGCTCGTATTTGGGAACTCAAAGTCTTACAAGAGAAAGAGGCCCGATTACTACAGCATGGTTGGAAGATGTATCTGATTCACCTTATCTCGAAGATATTTTGCTTGTGGATAGAACAGTTGTATATTGGGTGGATACAATGATCTCCAGTTTATCTGCAGAGGAAATCTAAATGAAGCTTTGATAAATAAACAGTCTTTTGTGGAAAATAAGAAGGAGATTTGTCAAAACTCCCCTTTTATCGAGATCACCCTCGCTACAGAATCAAACTGTATTTACGGGGAAATGCTTAAAGATACAAAAAAAGGCAACTAATTCACAATGAAGTAGTTGCCTTATATTTTTTATTTACTGAATATCCCTTTTTAGTTTATGAGAAAAGTTAGAATACCCTCTTCTCTGATGGGTTTATACCTTTATGGTATCCTTATGCGTTTAATGCTTGTTCGATATCAGCAATAATATCATCTGCATTTTCGATACCTACCGATAGACGGATCAAGTCTGGGCGTACACCTGCTTCCATCAGTTGCTCATCCGTCAACTGGCGGTGAGTATGGCTCGCCGGATGGAGCACGCAACTACGTGCATCCGCCACGTGAGTAACGATCGCAATGAATTCCAGTGAATCCATAAACTTGATAGATACGTCACGTCCGCCTTTCAGTCCGAAGGAGATGACTCCGCAGGAACCATTCGGCATATATTTCTGTGCAAGGCTATAATATTTATTGTCCGGCAGTCCGCAATAGTTTACCCAGGCAACTTTCTCATTTTTAGAAAGATATTCGGCTACTTTCTGCGCATTACGGCAGTGTTGAGGCATACGCAGGTGCAACGTTTCAAGTCCCAGATTCAATAAGAAAGAATTTTGCGGGCTTTGGATGCTGCCGAGGTCACGCATCAGTTGGGCAGTTGCTTTGGTGATATAAGCACCTTTGCCGAATGCTTTAGTATAAGTCAGTCCGTGGTATGACTCGTCCGGAGTACAAAGTCCCGGGAATTTTTCAGCATGAGCATCCCAATCAAAATTACCGCTGTCTACGATACAGCCACCTACGCTTGTAGCGTGTCCGTCCATGTATTTGGTAGTAGAATGAACCACGATGTCAGCTCCCCATTCAAATGGGCGGCAGTTGATCGGAGTCGGGAAAGTATTGTCAACAATCAAGGGAACCCCGTGACTGTGTGCGATACGTGCGAACTTTTCAATATCCAGTACTTCAAGAGAAGGGTTGGAAATCGTTTCACCGAATAAAGCTTTTGTATTCGGTTTGAAAGCTGCAGAAATTTCTTCTTCGCTGGCATCCGGATTAACGAAAGTCACATCGATGCCTAGCTTCTTCATGGTCACGCCAAACAGGTTGAACGTACCTCCGTAAATAGCGGAAGAGCAAACAAAGTGATCTCCTGCCTGACAGATATTAAAAATGGCATAGAAGTTGGCAGCCTGACCGCTGGAAGTCAGCATAGCAGCTACACCACCTTCAAGAGCGGCAATTTTGGCGGCAACAGCGTCATTCGTTGGATTTTGTAGGCGGGTATAAAAGTAACCACTGTCTTCCAGGTCGAACAGGCGGGCCATCTGCTCGCTGGTATCGTATTTGAAAGTTGTACTTTGATAGATGGGCAATACGCGTGGTTCGCCTTTTTTAGGCGTCCATCCTGCCTGTACACACAGGGTTTCCGGTTTGAATTGTTTTGCCATAATGTTATCGGGTTTTAATGTTTTATTTCAAAAAATGTTTTAATGCTGCAAAAGTAGGGAAAATAATTGTATTTTTGCCCTGTTTATGAGTGAAATGATACTCTTGCGAAGGAGATAGTTAATGTAGTTATGAAAAATAAACTCTATATTCTTTTATTCTTAGCTTTTCTTTTTTCGGGCACAACTCTTTGGGCACAGCAGAAGGCAACTCCGAAGGCGGGTGAAGGCATCTCTTCTTTTCTGTTGAGGCACAACCGCTCTCCGAAGAAGTATTACGACGATTTTATTGAGCTGAATAAACAGAAACTGGGAAAGAACAATGTGCTTAAAGTGGGCGTGACGTATGTTATTCCTCCGGTAAAGAAATCAGCTTCCGAAAGTTCCGGAACAAAGCAACAATCTCCGAAAGCTAAATCAACAAAAATAGGAACCACCCTCAATGAGCCTTTGTTTGGAAAGCAACTGGCTAATGTGAAAGTAACTTCCAACCGTTTTGCCGGTGCTTGCTTCTATGTGGTCAGCGGACATGGAGGTCCTGATCCGGGTGCTATCGGGAAAGTTGGTAAATACGAATTGCACGAAGATGAATACGCTTATGATATTGCCCTCCGTCTGGCACGTAACCTGATGCAGGAAGGAGCCGAAGTCCGTATCATCATTCAAGATGCTAAAGATGGTATCCGTGATGATTCGTACCTGTCAAACAGTAAACGGGAGACTTGTATGGGCGATCCAATTCCTTTGAATCAGGTGCAACGCTTACAGCAACGCTGCGATAAAATAAACGCCCTTTATCGGAAAGACCGTAAGAACTACTCTTATTGCAGGGCAATTTTTATTCATATCGATAGCCGTAGTAAGGGAAAACAAACGGATGTCTTTTTCTATTATTCGAATAAAAAGGGAGAAAGCAAACGATTGGCGAATAATATGAAAAATACGTTTGAGTCAAAGTACGATAAGCATCAACCCAACCGGGGCTTTTCCGGCACAGTAAGCGGGCGTAACTTATACGTGCTTTCCCATACCACTCCCGCTTCCGTCTTTGTGGAGTTGGGTAATATCCAGAATACGTTCGATCAGCGTCGGCTGGTGATGAATTCCAATCGTCAGGCACTCGCCAAATGGCTGATGGAAGGCTTCCTGAAAGACTACAAGGAGAAAAAATAATATTTTTACTTCTCCTTTCGTGAACAAAATAAAAATCAGAATGTTTTATATATGCAAATCGCCTGATGGCTACTTGTAGGTATGCGAATATATATAGGCTAGTGAATATGCCTCCCCGGCATAACAGGAAGATTGCATAGTAGTTTTGTCGTGTTTTATTTTGTGTTTGTGTTGTGACGGTGCTGCGATGTGAATCGGGGTGCCGTTTTTTTCGTTTCTCTTGAATTCGTTAAAGAGCGCGTTATTTCATTTTCTTATCATATTATTGAATAAAATCTTATCAATCCTGTGAACAAAATCCGGAAACGTATGTTATTTATTGTGCAAATCGCCTGATAAAGCTTCTTATGCGTATGCGAATATAGATAAGTCAAGCAAGATATGCCTCCCCGGCATGACAGGAAGATTGCATAGTAGTTTTGTCGTGTTTTATTTTGTGTTTGTGTTGTGACGGTGCTGCGATGTGAATCGAGGTGCCGTTTTTTTTTCACATATAAAAAAACGGCAGGCTTACAAATAAGAAACGAGCTTACAAATCTCCTAAAGTATATCATAGAATCTCTGCAAGCTCGTTTTATGAGTGGTGCTTTTGCGCACCTTATCTAGTTGTTATAAAGGCATATTGCCATGCTTCTTGGGCGGGTTTGTCTGCATCTTGTTTTCCGTCATTTCCAGTGCCTGAATCAGACGTTTGCGAGTCTGTCTCGGATAAATGATTTCGTCAATATATCCCAGCTCGGCAGCCTGATACGGAGTGGCAAACTTTTCTTTGTAGGCTTCCAGTTCCTTGGCCTTTGTTGCTTCGTCAGCTTTGCGGAATAGGATATTGATGGCGCCGTCCGCACCCATTACAGCAATTTCTGCACTTGGGTAAGCGAAGTTCACGTCAGCTCCGGTCTGCTTGGAGTTCATTACGATATAAGCACCACCGTAAGCTTTGCGGGTAATCACTGTCAGTTTGGGAACAGTGGCTTCTGCAAATGCATAAACTATTTTTGCACCGTGACGGATGATACCATTGTTTTCCTGTGTATATCCCGGAAGGAATCCCGGAACATCTTCGAATGTAATCAATGGAATATTGAAGCAATCGCAGAAACGGATAAAACGGCTTGCTTTGTCGCTGGCGTCAATATCGAGAACACCGGCAAGATAAGCTGGCTGATTCGCTACGATACCTACCGAACGACCTGCCATACGGGCAAAGCCAATGATAATATTCTTAGCAAAGTTCGGCATCACTTCGAAGAAATAGCCGTTGTCTATAATGCGTTCGATAATGTCTTTCATGTCATACGGTACGTTCGGATCTACCGGAACGATGGTATCCAGAGAAGCATCTTCACGGTTTGTTTCGTCAGTGCAAGGTTGTTTCTTGGCTTCATCCATATTATTCTGCGGTAAGAAAGAAAGCAGTTCACGGATGCTCATCAGCAATTCTTCTTCGGTATTGCACATAAAGTGAGTCACACCGCTCTTGCTGCTATGTGTCATTGCGCCACCCAGCTCTTCTTTACTTACTTCCTCATGAATCACAGTTTTTACTACATCCGGACCAGTCACAAACATGTGGCTTTTTTCTTTCACCATAAAGATGAAATCGGTCAGGGCAGGAGAGTAGCAGGCACCTCCGGCGCAAGGACCCAGGATTGCCGAAATCTGTGGAATCACACCGCTGGCCATTGTATTCTGATAGAAAATATCAGCATAACCGGAAAGGCTCTCGATCCCTTCCTGGATACGTGCACCGCCCGAATCATTCAAAGCGATAATCGGGGCACCGTTCTTCAATGCAAGTTGTTGTACTTTCACAATCTTTTTAGCATTGGAAGCTGACAGTGAGCCGCCATATACCGTAAAGTCATAAGCGTAAACAAACACTTGGCGACCGTCCACCTTTCCGTAACCGGATACGATACCATCTCCCGGAATTTTGTTCTTATCCATTCCGTAGTTCGTACAACGGTGAACCATCAACTTATCCAGTTCAACGAAAGTACCCTTATCGAGCAACATCTCGATACGTTCGCGGGCAGTCATTTTACCGCTTTCATGTTGCTTCTCTATTTTATCAACGCCTCCGCCAAGAGAAGCGATGCGGTCACGTTCCTCGAACGTGGCGTATGCTTTATTTATTTCTTCCATAATGCAATCCGTTCTTATATTATGCAATCGGTTCTAATGTTATTAATGTCTGTTCGCCGGTTATGCTATCACCTTCTTGAACCAGAATTTCTTTAATGCGGCAATCCGAAGTTACTTTGTAGTTGCTCTGCATCTTCATTGCTTCGACAACGATGGCAGTATCTCCCGCTTTCATTTCCTGACCGGCTACAACAGGTATTTTCACCACCTTGCCCGGCATCGGAGAAATGATGCAGTCGTTCTGTTCCTCTTCCCCTTTCTTGCGCATCCGCAGATATTTCGCCTGACTGTCCACAATTTCTACATTGAAACTGCTATAATGCGTATTCACTTTATAGCTTTTCCCGTTATCACGGCGAATCAGCTGTGCATTCGAACTGCGTCCGTCCATCAAGATGTTGCAAGTGCCGTTTTCCGCCATCACTACGTCTGCTTCAAACGGTTTTCCATCAATGGTAAGCACCACCTTGTTATCTTCCTTGCTGACCAACTCTACTTCGGCCACACGGTTTCCTATATGAATTTCCATAATTGAATTCTCTTTGTTAAAATTAGATTCTCAACACTCCCTTGTGCAGTCCGAACTCTTTCCATTTGCTGATAGGACGGTTGTCGGTAGCCATACCGCTGTTGTTCTCTTCGAGGTTCATCAAGTAGTCCATATAGGCGGCAATCAAAGCAATATTTTCGGAATGTTCGCTGGTGCGCATGATGCGTTGTTGCAGATATTCGCCGTTCTTGGTGATGAATCCTGTATCATAGTGACCTTCCACGAAATCGGGAGTGTCCATGATGGCACGCAGATAGCTGATATTGTTTTTCACACCGGTCAACTTATATTCGTGGAGTACGCGGCGCATCCGCTCGATAGCGTATTCGCGGTTGGTAGCCCATACAATCAGTTTACCGATCATCGGGTCGTAGTAGATTGGAATTTCATATCCCTCGTACACATAACTGTCGATACGTACACCGATACTGTTCGGCTCTGTAATCTGTTTGATGATACCCGGGCTCGGCATAAAATTCATTTCTGTATCTTCGGCACAAATACGACACTCAATAGCGTGTCCGCGTTGCTGAATATTTTCTTGTTTCAGCTGAAGCACCTGTCCGTCGGCAACTTTAATCTGCTCTTTCACCAAATCTACCCCAATCACTTCTTCCGTAATCGGATGCTCCACCTGTAAACGGGTGTTCATCTCAAGGAAATAATAGTTGCGGTGTTTGTCAACAAGAAATTCGATAGTACCCGCACCGATGTAGTTCACCGCTTTAGCCGCAGCTACCGCCTTTTCACCCATATCTTTCCGCAGTTCGGGAGTGACGAAAACCGAAGGAGTCTCCTCTACGATTTTCTGGTTACGGCGTTGCACGGAACATTCGCGTTCGCATAGATGAATGACATTTCCATGTTTGTCACCAAGAATCTGGAACTCGATGTGATGAGGCTCTTCAACGAACTTCTCCAGATAAACCGTGTCGTCGCCAAAAGAAGACAACGATTCGCTCTTGGCAGTGGTATAAGCTTCTTCCACTTCTTCGGCACTGTGGATGAGGCGCATACCCTTTCCACCACCGCCCATAGAAGCTTTCAGCATCACCGGATATCCGATCTTATTGCAAAGCTCTATGGCTTCTTCCACACTTTTCAAATTGTCTTGTGTGCCGGGAACAACGGGTACTCCCGCCTCGATCATTTTGATACGGGCAGCAATTTTATCCCCCATGGCTTCCATTGTTTCCGGATTAGGTCCGATAAAGATGATTCCTTCTTCCTGACATCGACGGGCGAAGGTAGCATTCTCGGACAAGAAGCCGTAACCCGGATGGATGGCGTCCGCATGAGCTGCTTTCGCCACTTCGATGATTTTTTCTATATTCAGATAACTCTCTTTGGATGCTGCCGGCCCTACGCAATAAGCTTCGTCTGCATAAAGCACGTGCTTCGCGGTCCGGTCTGCTTCGGAAAAGATAGCGATACTCGTTATCTCCATCTCCCGGCAGGAGCGCATCACCCTTACGGCAATTTCACCGCGATTGGCTACTAAGATTTTTTTTATCATACTTTTTTCAATTAAGTACATACTTATTAATGTCTTCCTATCTAATGGACATACTCCACCCGACGAAAAACAGTATTTTTTTGATTTGGGGCTTAACAAGTGATGCTCTTTCTCCTAACCCACGAGGAGGGGAGCGTCTTACACAAAATGGCAGGTCTTCTGACTGACTCTTGTCTTATTTGCCTTCCCGATAAACATCAGTGGCGTTAAATTAGTTCAATTATAAGACATTGAACAGAGCTTCACAGCAGCGGGACTGTCCGGGATTTACACTCGGTTCCCTATTAATCATCGTCCGTTGGATACGGATTCTGAACCATTTCGGGGGGCAAAGATAAATAAATATTGAATAAGATGTTCCTTTTTTGCACGAAAGTTTCATTTTTGTGCAATGCTTATCTTTAAAACGGATTCTTTAATTAGTGTGTAACCTTGCTACTTTTCTAAACTATATTTCTCCTGATATTGTTAGGTTGATAGTAATTAATAAAAAAGGAGATATTCGTATGAAAGAAAAGAAAATAGCTCGTGAAGAAAGAAATCAGGAGAAACTGGCTAACGGTGATTGGGTCATGGCAGAGTTTTATGCAACGTGGTGTCCTCATTGCCAACGTATGAAACCGGTTGTTGAAGAATTTAAGAAACTGATGGAGGGAACATTGGAAGTGGTATTGGTAGACATCGACCAGGAACCTGCCCTTACAGATTTCTATACGGTTGAGTCGACTCCTACCTTTATTCTTTTTAGAAAAGGACAACAGCTTTGGAGACAATCCGGCGAATTACCTTTGGAAAGACTGGAAAGAGCAGTGAAAGGATTCAAATCCTGAAAGGTTTGGATCTGATTGCCATAGCTTTTATTACTATAGTCACAGATAGTATAGAATAAGAACATACCTGCAGCATTTTTTTATTAATACTGCTATGAATAGAGTTGTGTTGATTAAGGTGATAGCAAGTTTTATCTACTAGCTTTCGGACTTTGGCCAAGTTTGATAGAATTGCTATCATTATATCCACTTTTTTAGTGTATTCTGAAAAAAACTGCTATCTTTGTACTGTCGTAATAAGTAGAGAAATGGTTATTGAGTTTGAAAAGGAATATCTTTCAGAACTTTATTATGAAGGTAAATGTAGCGATAAGAAGCATCGTTTTCAACCTCAAGTAATAAGGAATTATGTGAAGCGAATTGTCATTTTGGCTGAAGCGTTGAATGTAGAAGCACTTTATCCTTTGAATTCGTTGAATTATGAAGTCTTGACGGGAGTTAAAAAAGGTATTTCATCTATTCGGATCGATAAACAATATCGGCTGGAATTTAAAATATCGACTACGGATTCCGAACCCATCATAACTATTTGTTCTATAATCGACATAACGAATCATTATAAATAAGAATAGTATGTCTAATTTAGGGTATTCTTTTGTTCCAGTACATCCAGGAGAGATTATAAAAGAAGAATTACAATCTCGTGGAATATCGCAGAAACGATTTGCAGAGGTGGTAGGAGTGTCGTATACGATGCTGAATGATATATTGAATGGGCGTCGTCCTGTATCTACGGATTTTGCTTTGTTGATTGAAGCTGCTACCGATATAAATGCGGAGTTGCTGGTGAACATGCAGACGAGATATAATATGCAAATTGCCCGAAAGGATAAGAATGTTATGGCGCATTTGGAGAATTTACGGAAAATATGTGCAACATTGTTATAATTTAGTTGAGTCGTAACTCATACAGGCAAGCCTGTACCTCTTCAAGACTGCCGGTATGTTTTCCTTCATCATCAGACAGTTTGATACATTCTCTCCATTCCTGATTGACATTCATCTTACATTGTGTCAGTTTCATCACGATGTTCGAAGGCTCGAATCCGGTATCATTGGTAAGGTTGGTACCGATTCCGAAAGAGCAGTGTATTTTGTTCTGGCAGTATTCCTGAATATCCAATGCCTTTGTAAAGTCGAGGGCATTGCTGAAAACGATGGTTTTGGTCGTCGCATCAATTCCCAACTCTCTGTAACGGGCAACCAGCTTGTCGATAAACTCAAACTCATTACCGGAATCGCAACGCACTCCGTCAAAAAGTTTAGCCTGTTTGCGGCTAAGGTTACTAAGGAAGATACCGGAAGTATATGTATCGGAAAGTGCGATACCCAAATCTCCGTCATAAACATTCACCCAGTTTTCGAGTGCCATATAGTTCGCATGTTTATATCCGAACTGTGCTCCGTGAAACATAAACCATTCATGTGGATGAGTCCCCATCATTTTCATTCCATATTTCATTGCAAAGTTACAGTTGGAAGTTCCGGTGCAATAATGTGCCGTCTCATTCAGCTTCTTGATAACCGTTTCCTGCACATCAATGGAGAATCTTCTCCGTGTGCCGAATTCGGAAAAGCGGAGCTGATGTTGATTCGATAATTCTATTTTCTCCGACAGCTTGCAAAGAATCTCGTTCATGTCTGCTACATTGCCAAAGAAACGGTTTTTGATTTCAGAGACAATCGCGAGCAAAGGCACTTCATACAGCGTCACTTTATAGAGCAAATCAGTCACCTCAATGTGAAGATGACAGGCTTCATCCAGATGAATATCAATCTTATTCGGGTCGAAACGAAAAGAAGATAACCACTCCCAGTAGACCCTCGGAAGGAATCTGCAGTTTTTCGTCATATATTCCAGCTCCTCTTCCGTAAACCTCAACTGACTAAGATTCATAATCTCTGTTTTGAGTGCCTTCAGGAAATCTTCGGTATATTGAGTTTCATTCCGGTCGTTGAAACTAAACGTGCCCATTGCATAGGGAAACAGTTTGATATAAGCATACGATGTGGTAAACTTATAAAGATCTGTATCTAATAGTGTCTTAACAATCATGACATTCGTTCTTTATTCTAATCTCCATACGTTTTAGTTGTTGGTCACAAAGATATGTTTCCTATCGGTAACATCAAGGAAAAAGAGATTATTTTTTGTAATGGTTGCCGGTTAATAACCTATCATCTTTACCGATAATACGTTATCCGGTCGTTTTATGATAACGCCACTGTCGGATTATGAACGGTCAGTCCGCCATCCACCACAATCGTTTGTCCGGTGATGTATCTGGCATCGTTCGAAGCTAGAAAAGCGATGGTAGCTGCAACATCCTCCGGTTCTCCCAGATAAGGAGTGGCACATTGACCGAGGAAGATATTACGTACATCCTCATTCAGGTTGTCCAATGCAGCGGGAGTAAGTACCAGTCCCGGAGCTACGGCGTTGCAACGGATGTTTTTCTTTCCCATTTGAGTAGCGATATATTTCGTCAGGTTGATGACACCCGCTTTGCTGGCGCCGTATAAAGTACCGTTGGCATCAGCCGTAAGTCCGCTTATGGAAGCTACGTTGACAATGTTTCCGCCGCCATTGGCAGTCATGATAGGAATGACCTGTTGGGAAAGATACATCGTGCAGCAGAGATTCAGGTGGAATGCTTCGTCAAAGTAGTTGATGTCCAGCTTTTCGATGCTAAGGTCACGTTTGGGATCAGTTCCTCCTACATTATTAATCAGTACGTCTATTCTTTGATATTCATTCATGGAAAAATCAATCAACTCTTTGCAACTCTGGAGTTCGGTGGCGGAAAAATAGACATGACGCACGTCAGCCCCTGCGTGCGTGAGTTCGTTGGCAAGCTGCTCCGCTCTTTTCTCGGAATGGTCAGCGATGACTACTTTGCCTCCTTCGGAGACAATGCGGCGTGTGGTTGCTTCGCCGATACCACCGGCGGCACCGGTGATGACAACTACTTTATTTTCGAATCTGTTCATATAATGGGAATTTGATGGTTACCTTCTATTAGAAACAGCTGGCAGAGGAATTTGTTAGCCCTCATAAACTCTCTTTAATAAGATAAGGTGTTCGATTCGAAAACTTTTGCATCTTTTCCAGTTTTACGCTCTGATTATTTAAGAAAACTGTTAAATGTTAATGCCTGGCCACTCATTTGTTAATACGGCTCTGATTCTATTAAACCATGTTATAAGATACGCTGCTTTGGCCTCAAAATTTGGAGATAACCGAAAAGTCCGTATCTTTGTACTGTGTTTTTCATAGTATTAGATTTAAGGTTAACAAAAGATTGGCTGTCTGGGATAGATAGCCTTTTTTTATGCCTGTAAGTCAACTGCAGACCGAAGAGATTAAAACAACGAATATTGGTTATCCCGCAGGCTTTTCATCTCCCGTTCCTTTACGATATCATCTTCGGATAAATGGCCGATGAGTAGCGGTGAGTTTTTATCATGTTTCCTCCTATTATATACTGCCGTGTTATAATTGCCTTTGATAGCATAACAATAAATACATCCGTTCAGGCAACTTTCATAAGTTCCGATATCAATGCTTTCAATGCAGTTGCAGATGTTACGCTGGTTTTTATCCTTTTGGGCGAGGATAGGATAACCGATGATCTTTTCTATCAGATCCTTATCAATACACAGGCCGCTCGGAATACCTAAATGTCTTAAATCCACTTTTACAGTACAAGTATCCAGCTGTATGTCGGGATAAACGTCGATTGTTTTTTTAAAGGAGACAGCCATTTCTTCTATTTCCTCTTGAGTCAGCGGATGGATGTTGAATGACCGTACAGAGTTCCGGATATGCTGGTAATGATCTATGAATCCCAGCATACATTTGGCAGTGTGGTCTTTGAGTCCGTCGGCAATCCGGGCAAATGCTTCCTGGTGGAAAGAAACATTATATTCCTCGTTCGTCAGTATCGGATCATATCTCCAGATCACCCTTTCCCTGCCGATTTTATCAGCCAGCTTTTTAAAGCTATCCATTCGTTTATCGATGGAGGGCAAATGATTTTCCAGCTTTTCTCCGTAGGGGTTAAGTGTAAATTGGAAGTAATAGTTGTAATCCTGCAATTTCTCCAGTTGGTTGAGCATAGGTGCCGGGTTCTTGGTCCAGAAAACAAAGCAATCTACTACAGCAGGAGATAGAGAGATCTTGCTAATCATTTTCGGATGATATGGATTGGGCACTAATACATATCCTTCTTTAATCCGGTTGAAAAACCACTGGGAATAGAATGCCGGAATATCTGTCCGGCGGCTGGCACTGATTATCATAGTTCAAAGTTACAAAAAAAAGACGATGTTGTTTCAATGATTCCCTCTTTTTTGTATTCTTACTTACCCAAGAAGTAACTTGTGTGAATGAATATGTTAAATGTTAACGTGTGAAGTCTGAAATGTTAATACGCTTCCCAGAGTATTAAACCCTGTTATAATATGGGCTGTTTAGGCTCTAAAATTTGCTATTTACCTGAAATATGGTACCTTTGTACAGTGTTTTTTTCATAAGTATTAGATTTAAGGTTAACAAAAGATTGGTTGCTCGTGATGAGTAGCCATTTTTTGTTTTTATACACTATGATTGTTTATTCCTTAATCATAGTCAACAGCATCTTAAATCTCTCCACTGCTGTAAGGGCATGCGGCGCATTCGCCGGAAATACGATACTTTCTCCTGCTTTTACGGTGAACAGAGTTCCGTTTACAGTAATATTCGCTACCCCTTCCAATACCTGCACGAGCGCATCAAACGGGGCACGATGTTCGCTTAACCCTTCTCCTTTGTCGAAAGAAAATAAAGTGATATTTCCTGCCGGACTTTTGATTAACTGTTTGCTGATAACGCCTCCTTCAGTATATTCAATGAGAGAAGCCAAATGGAGCACAACTCCTTTTTGAAATGATTGTTCCATATTTGTTTTATTTTTAAGTTAATATCATATAGAGAACACTTTTCGAATATGCATTGTTTGTCTATAACAAAAAACGATTTTTATTGTTATAGTACGAAAGACTCAATAAACTAACCATTATTATGAAGAAGAATATCTTATTATTTGGAGCACTGATAGGTGCTTTCTTAATGGTTTCCTGTTCGGGAGGAAACAAGAAACAGGCTGCGTCCTCCGTCACTCCGGAGGAATTGGATAATGCCAGTAAAGTGATAAACTATTATCATACATCGCTCATCGTGTTGAGGCATGTAGCTAATGCAAAAGACGTAAATGCGGTCTTGGGATATATGGAACAGACAGGAAAAGTTCCTGAAGTATCTCCGATAGCACCGCCTGAAGTATCTGCCAGAGACACTGCGGAATTGATGGATCCGGGAGATTACTTTAATATACAAGTCCGTCAGAATCTGAAGCAGAGTTATAGAGGACTTTTCAGTGCACGGGCGCAATTCTATGATAATTTTAATAAGTTTCTCTCTTACAAGCAGGCCAAAGAGACAGCCAAGGCTGGCAAGCTCTTGGATGAAAACTATCGGCTAAGTGTAGAAATGTCCGAATATAAACAAGTGATTTTTGATATTCTAAGCCCTCTCATGGAACAGGCTGAAAAAGAACTTCTTGCCGACGAACCGTTGAAAGATCAAATCATGGCTATGCGTAAGATGTCCGGCACTGTGCAAAGCATAATGAATCTTTATTCCCGCAAACATGTACTGGAGGGTGCTCGCATTGATGTGAAGATGGCAGAATTGAAGAAAGAACTCGAAGCTGCAAAGAAACTTCCTGCTGTCACAGGCTATGATGAAGAGCAAAAGAATTATTATAGCTTCCTGTCTTCTGTGGAATCGTTTATGAAAGATATGCAGAAAGCAAGAGACAAAGGCGCATATTCCGATGCAGATTACAATGCGATGTCGGAAGCCTACGAATATGGACTTTCCGTTATCTAAAGAATTCTTCCTCTGTTTGAATGAGTTGCAATCATGCTTCTTCAAGCAGAGGATGCTTTTTTAATTAAGTAAAGAAGTCCTTTTTTTACTATCCCCTTTTAAACAGGAGTTTTACTTTTGCATTTGGATTAAGAAATAATATCTTTGTTATATGCAATCATTTCAATTGATAAAACCCTGTTTTGCCCTGGCTCCCTATATACGGCATTACTGGATATTGCAAGACGACTCAATAGCTCCTGTCTCCGAACGGACTCTGCCTATTGGCTGCATGCAACTGGTATTCCATAAAGGGAAACAACTTCTTTTGTTTGGCGAGTCGGAGCTGCAACCCCAATCCTTTATTTCCGGACAATCGGTCGGTTTCTCGGATGTGATGTCTACAGGCAGGATAGAGATGATTACTGTTGTTTTTCAACCTTATGCGGTGAAAGCATTGTTTCACATACCCAGTCATCTGTTCCGCGGGCAGACTGTAGATACCGATGCGATGGAAGATGTAGAACTGTCGGATTTAGTGAAACAGGTCACGGATACTTCTGATAATGCAGTTTGTATTCGGTTGATAGAGCGGTTTTTTCTTCGTCGTTTATACACTCTTCCCGAGTATAATCTCAAGCGGATGTCTGCTGTCTTTCATGAAATAAACCTCCGGCCGCAAATCAACATTTCTCATTTGTCGGAAACAGCCTGTTTGAGCAGTAAGCAGTTTGGGCGTATCTTCGCCGATTATGTCGGCACTACTCCCAAGGAATTTATTCGTATTATCCGTATGCAACGGGCGTTATCCATGCTGCAACAGGATGCTACCATCCCTTTTGTACAAGTGGCTTATGAATGTGGCTTTTCCGATCAGTCTCACATGATAAAGGAATTCAAACTCTTTTCCGGTTATACCCCTGCGGAGTATCTTTCTGTATGCGCCCCTTATTCCGATTATTTCTCTGAACTCTAAAGATGTCTCTTTTTTCCTATCGGGCTTCCTCGTGTTACCCTACTTTTGCAATGTCTTTGCAAAGGCTTAGTAGTAACTATAAAAAAGAAACGAGATGAAAAAATTAATTGCATTTTTTGAGATTCCTGCTACCGATTTCCGTCGGGCTGTCGATTTTTACGAAACTGTGTTGGGGGTGCAACTTCCGACTTTTGAATGTGAAACAGAGAAAATGGCTTGTTTCACGGAAGAAGGTGAAACTGTCGGTGCTATTTCTTATGCTTCAAATTTCGACTTTCTTCCTTCAACGCATGGCGTACTTATCCATTTCAACTGTGAGGATATTGAACAAACGTTGGAAAAAGTGCTTCTGAAAGGAGGGAAAGTTGTCATTCCCAAAACAAAGATTGAGGCAGACGATAAAGGATGGTTTGCCGTATTCACGGATAGTGAAGGAAACAGGATTGGCGTCTATGCTGAAAAATAACAGGTAGGGAAGAGGGAACAGCCTGTCTGAAAGTGACTACTGTTCCTTCGTCCCCTTATCCGGATTATTCTACCGGAATATAGATCTCCGTCAACAACTCTTCGGGGGGAGTGTCACATGGATTGTTCAGATAGCGTTCAGCACTGGCTTCATCACGTATCGTACATTCCATTTCGGGCAGATACTTTCCGTAAATCGTATCGTATACAGCTTGCAGATTGTCATACGGGCCTTTATAAAGGAAAATAGCATAACGTCCGGCTGGGATAACCTTGAATCCCACATCACTTTTGGGGGCAACCTTTACAGGCATTACCATGCATACGTCTGTACGCAGTTTCTCGGCTGGCGTCACTTTCGGATCATCGTGGTAGATGCAAAGCGGGCTGAAATCTCCCATCGGCAGTTTTTGTTCTTTGATGAATTGGAATAAACGGCCCCAAGTGCCACCATAATCATTCAGTTTGTAGTCGCCTGTAAGGCGGATATAAATCACATTCCGTTCGGAGACATTTCTGATCTCTTTTTTTAGTTCCAGGTCTGGCCTGATAATCGCTGGTTTCATAATTACAAAGTTTTTATTGTTTCTATATTCTAAAGGTGAAATGCCATAAAATTGCTTGAACACTTTCGATAATGAAGAAGGGGATGCGTAACCAATCCGGTAGGCGATGTCAGCAATCGGAATATCCGAGTAGCGGAGTAGGCGTGCGGCAGCTTCTGTCCGCGTCCGGACAATAAACGTACCAATCGGTTCACCGAGAAAAGCTTTCATGATCCGGTGAAAGTAAAAAGGAGAAAAGTTTGAAATTCTGGCCAGAGATTTTAAATCAATATCTTCTCCTAAATGTTGGATGATGTATTCCACTACAACATTTACGCACTTTTGATATTCCTCTTTCGTTGTTTTTTTCTGTTGCATAACTAATTTTGGTATTTCACTTCGCAAAGGTATTGGTAAAAAAGCGAAATGACTTGTCCGATATTGCGGAAATGTCAACTTTCTATTTTCTTTCTATGGTTGCCCTATACCTGTTTTGAGAATTTATTTTGATATATAATGTACCTTACAGTGGTGTTATGGTGTGAACCATGACCAAATTTTTAACCGTTAATTGCGAAATTGATTTTCTTGTTTTAAATAATGTCAAAAACTAAAATAAAAAAGCCGGTTTTGTTATAAACTATTATTAAAATGATTATATTGTAACCGAATTATTAATAAAAATAGCCATGGATAAAACAATTGTAGGGAACAATGCCGGAAAGGTCTGGTATGCCCTGAAAGAAATTGGTGAAATTTCAATACCTGAATTGGCGAGAAGATTAAACCTAAGCGTAGAAAGTACAGCATTGGCCGCCGGTTGGTTGGCACGAGAGAACAAAATTTGTATCCAACGGAAAAATGGATTAATTGCTTTATCTGATGAAAGCGCTTTTCCCTTCAGCTTTGGATAAATGAAAGTTTTTGAATGCATAGTTTTGGAGTGTCCTTAACTTATAAAGTAAAAAATGTCGATATAAAACATCTAAGTTAAGTTTACGTCTGATAAGTTTTATATCTAAAAGAGTTACTCAAGAAAAATTGGGTAACTCTTTTGACGTATAATGAATGTATAAAAATATCTGTTTATTATGTGGAATAGATAAAATATATATACTTTTGTACCCGGATTATAACTGCTTAATGGATAAAGAAGAAATTTATGGGTAAATTTTTGCTTATATTGGGACGGGGAGTGGGTCAGGTAATGTTTCAGAATAATGCACTGTCGGGGGCATTGATGTTAGTTGGTATTTTGCTAAACTCCTGGCAGATGGCTTTATTAGCTGTAGCAGGTAATATAGTAGGTACATTGGCTGCTTACTTGTCCGGTTATAGTCGCGAAGATATTGAAAATGGTTTGTATGGGTTCAATGGGACTCTGGTGGGGATTGCGATAGGGGTATTTATGCCGATAACTTTGCCTTCCTTGCTATTATTGATTGTTGTTTCTTGCCTATCCACGTGGATTGCATGGCTTTTTAGTTTGCAACGTTTTATCTCCGGATTTACGGCTCCTTTTATTCTATCTGTATGGATACTACTGTTTGTCTGTTCTTGCTGGTTTCCTTCTTTACTATTGAAATCCGAGAATTCTGCGGGAACGCAAGCATTCGCTTTCTTACAGTCGTTTAGCCTGAATATTGGACAAGTGATGTTTCAAGGTGGCGTTATATTGACAGGCCTGTTTTTTCTTTTAGGCATTTTGGTTAATTCTCGTGTGAATGCTGTCTATGCGGTGTTGGGAGCATTGTTGCCTATTCCTATAGCTCTGTTGGCAGGAGTCGAATCTGCGGTATTGAATGCAGGGCTAATAGGATATAATGGTGTGTTATGCGCTATCGCTTTGGGAGACAAGACATGGAGCGGGGGAGTGTATGCCGTATTCTCTGTGTTATTATCTGTTTTTCTTCAACTTTTGGGAATGAATGTCGGGATTACTACACTGACTGCTCCGTTTGTTCTTTCTGTATGGATTACGATAGGAATACGGTATCTGTTGCTTACCCTGTTTCCTGCTAAGCAGAAAGTTGCCTGAAAAATTGTTGTGATAATAAACGGATGACTTTGAAATGACTGAAGATATAAAGAACAAGCTATTGATGTGTGCGGAAATTTATCATTGTGCCGGTTTTATAGAAAGTGATCCGGTGCAGTTCCCTCATCGTTACACACTGAAACAGGACATTGAAATTAGCGGTCTGCTGACGGCGATAATGAGTTTTGGTAATCGTAAGCAGATACGGAAGAAAGCAGAGGAGTTACATGGATTAATGGGAGGTTCGCCTTACCGATATGTATTATCATGCCGTTGGAAGGACGATTTCCCTGCGGGAGCGAAGAATAGTTTTTATCGAATGCTGTCATATGATGATTTTTATGGATATTTTCAGCGTTTGTATACAGCTTACTCCTGTTTTGACAGTTTAGAGGAAGCTTTAAATGTGTATACCGGAATACCGATGGAAAAGTTATGTGCTTTTCTTGAGGTTTCTGCAAAAAGTCCACAGAAAAAACTGAATATGTTTTTGCGTTGGATGATTCGTCGGGATTCGGAAGTTGATTTTGGAATCTGGGATAGTTTCGACCAGAAAGATCTGATCGTTCCTTTAGATACACATGTTTGCCGGGTAGCTCATTATTTAAATTTGACGGATTCGGAAACTTTCTCTTTGAAGAATGCCCGTCAGATTACTGTTGCTTTGGCAGAGGTATTTCCTGATGATCCTTGTTTGGGGGATTTTGCATTGTTTGGGTTAGGAGTAAATGGGGAAATATAAATCAGTCGGTAATGTAAAAATCGATTATAACAGAAAAAGTAAGGGTTTAGGTACTTACCTTTCAGTTATAATCGAAGAAAGAAATATTAGAACGTTCTTATTTTGTCTTTAAATTCTTCCCATCCATTTGCCGATTTATATTTTTCCGCTGTTCCGGAAGGAACACGAATGGTTGCTATGTTTTTAGGAAATCCATACCATACCTTTTCAAATACTTGTGGCGGAGTTGTTGCTTCTACTTTCACTTCCTGAATACCTGTATTATCGAATGCTGAGAAATTGATTTGGATGACATTCGAAGGAATGGTCAGATGAGTCACTTTCTGGTTGCCACCAAGTAGTCCTTGGCCTAATATCCGGATGCTTTGTGGAATTTCAAAGCGAGTTAATTGTGGACATCCTTCAAAACAGTATGCTTTGATTATGGCGTCAGGGGTGTCACTGACAACAGGTCCGTAAGTTAGTACTTCTGTTAATTCCGGGCAATAGTAGAAAGCTCTGCCTTCTAAAGTTATAATTCCGTTTGGTAATTTTGCTATTGTAATACCACTCTCACGAAAAGCTTCTATCTCGATTATCTTTACATTTTCAGGGATTCCAATTCTTCTCAGCTTTGAAGTTCCAAGAAACGCTTGTGCTCCGATTTCCTTTAGTGTTAGAGGCAGTTTAATTTCTTCGATACCAGAGCGAAAGAATGTGCTGGCAGGAAGTGTGGTGATCTTTGTCTGACTTAGGTCTACACTCTTCAAGTTCTTACAATAGTAAAATATGTCTGCTTCAAGTTTTTCTAAAGTTGAAGGAAAAACGATTTCTTGAATGCTTGAATTGAAGAAAGCTTCTTCTCCAATAGCCACAAGTCCTTCATTGAGTATTACTTTACTTATTTTTCTACCATAAAACACTTTTTTCGCAATTGATTTTACATGATTGGGCAACGTGATTGTTTCATAACCGTTCACTACTTCCGTTAATACACCATTTTCTATACGTATAGGGGCTATTTGCACAGCAAATGTCTTTTGCTTCCCCTCTATGGTAACTGTAACCTCTTGTTTTTCAACGGGAGTTGAAGAGGAAAAGCCGCTGATTTGTTCCAAAGTTACATTTACAGGTCGTCGTTGACCGTCATCGTAATTGCCTATCACTTTAATTCCGGTTAAATCAATCTTTTCACCTAGCGTATAGATCGTTTTTTCGGGAAGCTGTTCTATTGAGAAACTTTCGAGCAAAGCCTCCGATATATCGGATGATTGCCCAATGGATGGTGAATTGTTTTTATATTCATCACTTTCTTTTCCGCATGCTACCATAAAAAGCATGAGATTTAATAACATAACAATCTTTTTCATAATTTTCTTCTTTTACAAGTTTTCCGCTTGCAAAAGTAGCGAGATTTTGCCTTTTTAGAGTTACAATGCAGTCCCGCATTTCTAACACTCTTGATTGGTAAACTCTGATATTCAGTTGTTTGTAGGAATGGATACTTGAATTTTCTAACACTAGCCTAACGACTATTCAAAAAGTGATAGAAACAGGTCTTTGTTGGCTGTTTCCGCAGATTTTATGCGTGACTTTAGACGTGATTTGCGGGCGTAGACATTGGCTACTGTATCTTTCATAAACAGACTGATAACTTGTGGTGAGAAGCCGACAAAGATGTAACAAAGTAACCGTATGTCTGTTTCCTTCATTGTAGGAAAATCATTCCGTAGTTTTTGCATGGCATTATCATGGCAGGTATTAACAATTAGTTCTAGTTCTTGCAACATTTCTCCGTTTTCTGAAAAGTCAGTGATGATTTGTTTTACTTCTTGGAACATGGCAGCTTGCTGTGACGAAGTGTTCTCCCGCTCATAGTAGGTCTTGCCTAGTTTATCGATGATGTCGAAACGGGAGGCAATCAATCCTTTCAAGTGATTTTCGGTATTGCGCTGTCCCTCCATGCGTTCTGTCAAAGCTTTATATTCGGAATTAGCTTCTTCTACCAATAGTAGATAGCGATCTGTGCGTTCACGTTGTAAACGCATACGTTGTCGGATTATGTACCAAGCTATACCTGACAACAGAATGACTATAATTATGGATGAAATCTCTAGAATAGTACGATTTTTCATGCGATATTCCGCGAAAGCCGATTGTTCCTGGAAATACTCTCGTTCGACCATACCGGCAGAAAATTGCATATTCGAGCGCGTCAGGGAATCAGTCAGATATATGTAGCGGTGTATATTTTCTGTTGCTTTTTCAAAGTTTTTGGATTGAGCTTCGATCCGATAAGCAGTATAGTATAAGTTTGCCATGTCACGAATGTCGGTTGTATGTGTTTCTGCCAGTTTTAGATAATGACGTGCACTGTCCATGTGATTCTTTAGGAGTTGCACGTCAACCAGTGTATGATAACCGTATAATGTATCTTTTCGTGCGGAAAGTTCAATTCGTAGCAATAGGTCATGAGGTATTTGTTTTTTTCCGGATATTACATAGAGAGAAGCTAGGTTGGTCAGACTGGATTTGGCCAGTTTATCACTTTTTTGTTCATCAGCCAAATCAAGTGCGGAGGAGTAGAGTCGTATTGCTTTCTCAACATCCTTTGAGTGATAAGTAGCAGCAGCCATATCAAGTGTAGCTTCTGCTTCTTCACGTAGATTTTCGGATTGACGGAAGTTATTCCGAGATTCCCGGAAATAATGATAAGCCCGGTTATAGTTCATCTGTGCATAATATACTTCACCGATCTGGCTATATAAGAGTCCTTTATAATAGGGCTCATTAGTGTCTTTCAACTTTTTCTCAATCTCTAGAAAAAGGCGTAGTGCTCCAGCTTTATCATTTGCACGTAATTTGATACGTCCCCAATAATAGAGAGTTGTGCATTGGTTACGCAAATCTTTCGGATGATGCTTATAGTAATTCCAAGCTTTTCGGATAAGGGAGTCACTTGTTGTTTTGATATGGTTCTGATCCAAAGCGGCAGAATAAAGTAAAGCGTATTTGGCCTGTTCCGCTTGTTGGCTTCCCGGCGTAAATTGCTGTAATATACTCAAAGCACTGTCCGGCTTATTTTGCAACAAAGCTTCCGCTTCATTAAGGAGGGAATTTTGCTCTCTGTTATAGCATCCTGTAAAAGAGAAAATTATCAATATTTTAAGTATTATCTTACTTTTCATTCTGTAAATTGTAGTTTAGGGGATCATATATTTACCAATCTATCTCCTTTATTCCCTTGCTCTGTAAGAAAGCGTTCGCTTTGCTAAAATGTTTGCAGCCAAAGAAACCATATTCTGCTGAACGGGGAGATGGATGAACAGTTGTCAATACTAGATGCTTGTTGGTATCTATCAAGGATAGTTTCTCTCTTGCGTAACTTCCCCAAAGCATGAAAACTAGATTTTCTCGTTTATCACTTAACTTTCTGATAACTGCGTCTGTGAATATTTCCCATCCCATATTTCGGTGTGAACCTGTTTCGTGTGCACGTACGGTAAGAACGGAATTCATGGGAAATACCCCTTGTGTTACCCAACGGTCCAAATTGCCGGAGGTAGGGATTGGTTTTCCCAAGTCTTGATTTATCTCTTTAAAAATATTGGCTAATGATCTGGGAATGGCTACTCCATCCGGAACGGAAAAGCAGATTCCATAATATTGTCCTGGATTGGGGTATGGATCTTGTCCAAGAATAACGACTTTGACTTTCTCGAAAGGGCAGGAATTGAATACATGGAATATTTGATGTCCGAGAGGAAGGATATGTGCCCGTTCATATTCACTTTTGACGAATGCAACCAGCTTTTCAAAGTATGGTTTGTTGAATTCTTCCTGTAATTGTTGTCTCCAACTTTCTTCTATTTTGACATTCATTGGTCACTGAAAAATTGTACAATGACAAAGGTAGGCATATTATGATAAAATATCAAGAATAAGGTTATGGCATTTCTCCATTTGATACCAATTGCGTGCTAATAAATGATAATAAACGTCTTTCTTATAAAAAAGAATGGATGTAAACGTACTTATTTAATTTATTGCATTACCTTTGTACGCAGAGTTTGAGTTACGAATTGTTATCGTATAGTTCTTCTTTTAATATAATGTTAGTAAGTAGTCCTCTTCTTTAATTATCCTCCTCACTCCAATTTAGTATTTATTTTAATAAAAGTTTTTAGATGAACATTTACATTGCAGGTTTAAGTTATCGCACAAATGATGCGGACTTAACAAATTTATTTGCAGAGTTTGGAGAAGTTTCTTCAGCTAAAGTTATTATGGATAGAGAAACCGGTAAGTCCAGAGGATTCGCTTTCGTGGAAATGACAAGTGATGAAGAAGGGCAAAAAGCAATAGACGAATTAAACGGCGTTGAATACGACCAAAAGGTTATTTCGGTAAGCGTTGCACGTCCTCGCGCTGAAAAACCGTCATACGGTGGAAGCCGTGGAGGTTATAGTAACTCCAGAAGATATTAATATCCGGACTTTAGGAAAGCGGAAGAATATATTTCTTCTGCTTTCTATAAAGTCTTTGTATCCGCCTTTATGATTTATCTGCGGAGGCTTTTATAAAAACAGATAGCCGGAAAAGAAAATCATCTAACAATTAAGTTCTGCTAATTCTCACTCCTCCGTGTAGTGTAATAAGGATATCCTAAATCCTGATCTTTTCATGTCTAAAGAAGAATTATTAGGCTTTACTACAAATTTTAAAAAATTCTATTTATGACATTTAGAGATTTAAATATAATCGAACCGATTTTAAAAGCAATTGAAGAAAAAGGATATACTGTCCCAACATCTATTCAAGAAAAAGCAATTCCTGCCGCATTGGCGAAAAGAGATATATTAGGTTGTGCGCAAACAGGAACAGGAAAGACCGCTTCGTTTGCAATTCCTATTATCCAGCATTTGCAGGCAAATAAAGAGACAGATAAACGTCGGGGTATCAAAGCGCTGATATTAACGCCTACCCGTGAGCTTGCTTTGCAAATCAGTGAGTGCATTGATGATTATTCAAAATATACCCATGTGCGTCATGGAGTTATTTTTGGTGGTGTGAATCAACGTCCTCAGATTGATATGTTACACAAAGGAATTGATATTCTAGTGGCAACTCCGGGCCGCTTGCTTGATTTGATGAATCAAGGGTATATTCATCTGACTAATATAGAATATTTTGTGCTTGATGAGGCAGATCGTATGCTCGATATGGGTTTTATACATGATATCAAGCGAATATTGCCGAAACTTCCGAAAGAAAAGCAAACGCTGTTTTTTTCAGCAACAATGCCAGATAGTATTATTGTTTTGACAAAATCTCTATTGAAGAATCCGGTGAAGATTTATATAACACCAAAGTCGTCAACAGTAGATTCAATCAAGCAAATTATTTATTTTGTGGAGAAGAAGGAAAAAAGCCAGCTATTAATTTCGATTCTGCAAAAGGCGGAAGACCAGTCAGTGCTCATCTTTTCACGAACAAAGCATAATGCTGATAAAATTGTTAGAATATTAGGTAAGGCAGGGATTGGAAGTCAAGCTATTCACGGAAACAAAAGCCAAGCAGCGAGACAGTCTGCATTGGGGAACTTTAAATCGGGAAAGACGAAAGTAATGGTGGCTACCGATATTGCTTCCAGAGGTATTGATATTAATGAATTGCCGTTGGTTATTAATTATGATCTTCCTGATGTTCCCGAAACTTATGTACATCGTATCGGTCGTACGGGAAGAGCTGGAAATGAAGGTACAGCACTTACGTTTTGCTCGCAGGAAGAGCGGAAACTGGTTAATGATATTCAGAAATTGACAGGGAAGAAACTGAATAAAGCTGATTTTGCTATTTGAAATCAGCAATTTACAATCCTTTAAAATATAAATATTAAATTAAATATAGATTCTATGGCAAAATCCATGACAGTTGGTAAACGTGAAAATGAAAAGAAAAGACTCGCTAAACGGGAAGAAAAACTCAAGAAGAAAGAAAGCAGAAAATTATCAGGTACCAGTAGTTTCGATGATATGATTGCTTATGTAGACGAGAATGGAATGATAACTTCAATTCCGCCCACTGATGATATTAAAAAGGAGGAGATTAATCCGGATGAAATAATCATAGCAACTCCAAAGAAAGAGGAAACAGAGCCGGTAATTTTGAAAGGTCGAGTTGAATTCTTTAATGAATCGAGAGGCTTTGGCTTTATAAAGGACCTTTCAGGAGTTGATAAGTACTTTTTTCACGTGAACAATGCTGCACCAGGTATTGCCGAAAATGATATTGTGACATTCGATTTGGAACGTGGGGTGAAAGGGATGAATGCGGTTAATATTTGCTTGGAAAAGCAGTAAAACTTTATCTTTCCCGACTTGTAATTAGGAATATTCGATAAACACCATTTGGGGTGACCTACAAAAGAGCAAGCTTTCCTTTTCAAGAGGAACTTGCTCTTTATTTTTTCTTAATATTTGATTCCTGTTTTGCTGAAAATGTGGAAGCTTGAGGAAAAAAGAAAATCCCTAAAATGCTTAATTTTCAGGGATTTATCAAATTTGAAGTCTTTTAAAAGTGGTGTCACCAGGAATCGAACCGGGGACACAAGGATTTTCAGTCCTTTGCTCTACCAACTGAGCTATGACACCAAGATAGTTAACTTAATTCAGTTATTTCTCTTTTGCGGTTGCAAAGGTAGTGAAACTTTTGGAATACACAAATCTTCTGGAAATAAAAAACACTGATAAAAAGTTAGTAACCTTATTATCAGTGTTATATGGAATGAAAATAATTTTGTTATATACAGAGGTTTCTTATTTCTCCTCCTTTAAAGGATTCCATCCTTGTGCTTTTAATTCAAATTCTTGTCCATCGCGGGTAATCAATGCACAACCTAGTTCCGGTTTGGTGATATGACCTATGAGACGGACACCTTCCATTTGCGAAACCTTCTCGTGGTCGGCGATAGGTACGGTGAAGAGAAGTTCATAATCTTCACCTCCATTCATAGCACATGTAGTCAGATTCATATTGAATTCTTCAGCCATCACAGCTGTTTGATAATCGATAGGGATGTGTTCTTCGTAAACACGGCAGCCGGCATTACTTTGTTTGCATATATGCATAAGCTCCGAAGATAGACCGTCAGAGATGTCCATCATGGAGGTCGGGACAATATTTGCAGAAGCAAGTTTCTCAATGATGTCTTTGCGGGCTTCCGGTTTTAACTGACGCTCCAATAAATATTCTTTGCCGGAGAAATCAGGTTGTATGTCCTTTTCACCTTTCAAAACATTTTTTTCCCGTTCCAATAGTTGTAATCCCATGTAGGCGGCTCCCAAATCTCCACTGACACAAATCAAATCTGTTTCTTTAGCCCCGTTGCGGTATACAACTTTATCTTTGTCTGCATCACCAATACAGGTTATGCTGATGGTAAGTCCGGTGAGGGAAGAAGTCGTATCCCCTCCGACAATGTCGACATTGTATTGCTGACACGCAAGTCGGATACCCGAATAAAGCTCATCCATATCTTCTACGCTGAAACGCTTAGAGAGACCGAGTGATACTGTTATCTGTCGGGGAGTGCCATTCATGGCATAGATATCGGAAAAATTGACTATGGCAGCCTTATATCCTAAATGTTTCAAAGGGACGTATGTCAAGTCAAAATGTACGCCTTCCAGAAGCAGGTCTGTGGTTATCAACACCTGCTTTTCGGAAGAGTAGGAGAGAACGGCGGCGTCGTCGCCCACTCCATATTTGCTGGATTCATTTTTCAGTTCGATTCCTCCGGTGAGACGGTCTATCAGGCCGAACTCACCGAGAGATGCTATTTCAGTTCTCATATAATTCGGGATAGTTGTTTAGGCACGGTTAATAAGTTCACGCATGATTGTAGTCATTTTCGGTTGAGCGGCGTCGGCGGCTTTCTGAACTTCTTCGTGCGTTACTTCAACGATTTTTCCTTCTACTCCCAAATCGGTAATGACAGAAATACCGAATACTTTGATACCACAATGATTGGCTACAATCACCTCCGGAACGGTGGACATACCCACAGCGTCAGCACCGAGAATGTGGAATAGCTTATATTCGGCTGGAGTCTCAAAAGTAGGACCTTGTGTACCGATATACACCCCATGCTGAACTTTGATTCCTTTTTCTTTAGCGATTTCGTCCGCTTTACGAATCAGTTCTTTACTGTATGCTTCACTCATATCCGGGAAACGGGGACCATAAGGAATATTCTTTCCGCGAAGCGGATGTTCGGGGAAATAATTGATATGGTCAGTAATAATCATCAAGTCACCGATTTCGAAATCTGCATTGGTACCACCACTCGCATTAGATACAAACAAGGTTTTGATACCCAATTCACGCATTACACGTACAGGGAAAGTTACTTCCTTCATAGAATAACCTTCATAATAGTGGAAACGACCTTGCATGGCCATAATATCTTTATTGCCAAGTTTGCCGAAGATCAGTTTGCCACTGTGCCCTTCGACCGTAGATACCGGAAAGTTCGGGATATCCGAATAATTGATTTCATACTTCTCGGTAATTTCATTGGCTAGACTGCCAAGCCCGGTGCCAAGTATGATGGCGGTTTCGGGACTGGTATGCATCTTACCTTTCAGATAAGCTGCGGTTTCTTGTATTTTCTCTAACATAGTCAATAATATGTTGGTTAAATTTATCTTGTTGATTCTGTAAAATCTCTATTTCAATAGGCAAGGCATAGATATATGGTTTTAAAGCCTCGTCCAAAACCGGATGATTGATAAGGCGTGTCGCATCCTTCTCGGTAGTGATAATCAACCGATGTTCCCCTTTCAGTTCATTGAACCGTTCTTTGATGCGCTGCATATCCCGGCTACTGAAATCGTGATGATCATTGAACTCCAGTAAGTCTATCTGCTTAGTACAGCCTTTCAGCTTTTCGAGGATAGAAACGGGTGAAGCGATACCGGTCATCAATAATACATTCGTATCCGTTAATGCGGATAATGGAATCTCTTTGTTCACCGAAGCCATCTCTGCATCCGATGTCTGGGCCGGAAATACCGGTTGCAGATTACCATATCGGAACGAAGAAAAGAATAACTGCTGGTAGGGGTAAAGGTTCAGACGTTTTGCAATAATATTGTAATCAATGGGCTTGATATCCTGCGGACATTTGGTCACAATGACGATTTGTGCCCGGTTTTTGCCGCCGACAGGCTCACGTAACCTACCAGCGGGAAGTAATGTGTCATCACAGAATAAGCGATGATAATCAGTTAATAGAATGCTTAGTCCCGGCTTGACATAACGGTGTTGGAAAGCGTCATCCAGCAGAATGACATCTATTAAAGGCTTTTCCAATGCAAGCAACTCTTCTATGCCATGACAACGTTTTTCATCGACCGCTACTGTGACGGATGGAAACTTCTGATGTATCTGGTAAGGCTCATCACCGATACTTTCTGCTGTACTTTCCGGAATGGCAAGCACATAACCTTTCGTGTGCCGTTTATATCCCCGACTCAATACAGCTACATTATATTGATTACAAAGAAGCTTTATCAGATATTCGGTGTGGGGAGTTTTTCCTGTTCCTCCTACGGCTAGATTACCTACACTGATGACAGGTATATCGAAATTCTTTGATTGGAAAAAATTCCAGTCAAAAAGCTTGTTTCTCACCCTTACCGCCATTCCATAGAGCCAGGAGGCAGGATAAAGCCATTTGTGTATCTTGATAAAGTGATCGTCCATGTTTGCGTTTTATTTAATATTCAGTTCAAAAGGAACACGTGCCTGAATCATAGATTGTTCTTTCAGGTTCGTTAGCAGACCGAATTGCCGGTAATATTCGCCTAACTTACTTTTCAGTAATTGTGATTCTACGTAATTAGTCGGCTTCGTATCAAGCAGAGAAGACAATACGTCTTTTTTCTCCGGATAAGACACAATGGTGTATCCTCCGACTCCGGCTTTGGCAACAGCAATCTCCAATGCTTTATCGATTCCCCCCAATTCATCTACTAATCCCAGTTCTTTGGCGGCCTCACCTGTCCATACACGACCTTCAGCGATCTTTTCTATTGCCTCTTTGGTTGTATGGCGTCCTTCGGCACACCGGGTTATGAAAGTGTCGTATCCTTCGGCTACCATCATTTGGAGCAATGCTTTTTCACCTTCACTGAACGGACGCATGATATTGCCGAAATCCGCATATTTATTCGTTTTCACTACGTCATAGCTTAAACCGATTTTATCGGTCAATTCTTTTACATTGGGAACTATACCGAAGATTCCGATGGAACCGGTCAGCGTTGTTGGCTCTGCTACGATTGTGTCGGCACCACAAGAAATGTAATAGCCTCCTGATGCGGCATAGTCACTCATGGAAACAATTACCGGCTTCTTTGTTTTCAGTTCTTTCACCGCATACCAGATTTGCTCGGAAGCAAAAGCACTTCCACCCGGTGAATTGACGCGGAGAACAACGGCTTTCACATCATCATTATCTTTCAGCTTGCGAAGGTCGCGAATGACTTTGGAACCGACAATACCCTCTTCTGAGGTTGCAGAGCCCGGATAATCCGTAATTTCACCACTGGCATAATAAACAGCTATAATATTCCCGCTTTTATCTTTCGGCACATTTTTCCTTACGTTTATCATATCGCCCAATCCTAATAAAGAAAGATTGTCGTCTTCGTCTATATCTACCAACCTTTTAAGATAATCGCGTACATCATTGCGATAAACCAACGTATCAGCCAATCCACATCTGACGCTCTCTTCTGCCGGATAGAACATTAACATACGGTCGGCATAGGCATTTAATGAATCTATGGGAATATTTCGGGAAGCGGAAACGCCTTCGGTAACCTGGCTCCAGATAGAATTGATAAATGCCGTGACCTGTTCACGGTTAGCCGGACTCATCTCTGTAGCGGTGAACGGCTCTACGGCGGATTTGTATGTTCCTACCTTGAATACTTGCATTTCTACTCCAATTTTCTGCAATAAGTCTTTGTAGAACAAAGGGGTGGAGGCAATACCCCGCCATTCAATCATTCCTTTAGGATTTAGCAGAACCTTGTCGGCTGCACTGGAAAGATAATAAAGCCCTTGAGTGTAAGAGTCGGCATAAGCGATGACAAATTTGCCACTTTCCTTGAAGTCGAGCAGCGCATTACGAATCTCTTGTAGAGAAGCGTATGATGTCCCCAACGAATTTGCCTGCAGATAAATCCCTTTGATATCCTCATTTTCTTTAGCTTTCTTGATAGACGAAAGAATGTCGTCCAGTCCATACGTGTTGGAATCGTCGTTGAATAACTGTGATAAAATTCCTAGTGGGTCTTCTTGTGTGCGTTCCACCAACGTTCCGTTCAGGTCGAGTATCATAACGGAGTTCTTTTTGACTATCGTTTCCGTATCCGAAGCAGCCATGATACCAAACAGCGTTACCATGCCGATTATAAATAATACAATACTTGACAAAATGATACCTGTCACTGTGGCAAGTGTAAATTTCAAGAAATCTTTCATTATACTAATTGTTTTTTCGCCAGCTTGTTATTAAGCTAACAAAGATAAATAATTGAGTTGATATTTATTCAATAAGTCGTGCGAATTTTTGTTTTATCACAATGAATCTGTATAAATCGGAGTTTCTATCCTTTGAAATTTAAGTATATTTGTCTGTATCCTGTCTTCCTAAATGGGAATAATTCTTTATTTTTGCAACATTACTTTTAATGCGACATTAACTTAACATTATATTTACCATGAAAAGAAAAGCCCCCTTTATGGCTATAGCTTTAACAAGCTTGTTTTTGTATTCTTGTACACCAACAGAAAAACAGGAAGTCAAGGATTATACTCAGTACGTTAATACTTTTATTGGTGCCGCTGATAATGGGCATACCTTTCCCGGAGCCTGTTGCCCTTTCGGAATGATACAGACTAGCCCCGTGACGGGAGCAGTCGGTTGGCGGTACTGTTCGGAATATGTTTATGAAGATTCTCTGGCATGGGGATTTACACAGACACATCTGAATGGAACCGGATGTATGGACTTGGGAGACATTCTCGTCATGCCGGTAACAGGTACACGTACTCGTGCATGGGATGCTTATCGTAGCCGCTTCTCTAAAGATAAGGAAGCTGCTACTCCGGGTTATTATACAGTTGAACTTTCCGATCCTCAAGTGAAAGCGGAGCTGACCGCTTCTATCCATGCAGCCCTTCACCGTTATACTTATCATAAAGCCGATTCCGCTTCTATTCTGATAGACTTGCAGCATGGTCCTGCATGGAGAGAAGAACAATATCACTCACAGGTCAACAGTTGTGAAGTAGACTGGGAAGATTCGCAGACACTGACCGGGCACGTCAATAACACAGTATGGGTGGATCAGGATTATTTCTTTATCATGAAATTCAATCGTCCGGTAGTCGATTCGCTTTACCTGCCGATGGGAAAGACAGAAAAAGGAAAACGCATCATTGCGACTTTCGATATGCAACCGGGAGATGAGCTGATGATGAAAGTAGCCCTTTCCACTACCGGTATAGAAGGTGCCAGAAAGAACTTGGAGGCGGAAATTCCCGCTTGGGATTTTGAGGGAGTGAAAACTGCCGCTCATGATGAATGGAATAATTATTTGAGTCGTATTGACATAGACGGTACGGATGATGAAAAGACAAACTTCTATACCTGTTTCTATCATGCATTGATTCAGCCTAACCAGATTTCGGATGTAGACGGTATGTATCGCAACGCTGCCGATTCAATAGTAAAAGCGGGAACGGGTGCTTTCTATTCTACCTTCTCTTTGTGGGATACCTATCGTGCTGCCCATCCGTTCTATACATTAGTGATCCCCGAACGTGTGGATGGTTTTGTCAATTCGTTGATCGAACAAGGTGAAGTGCAGGGGTTCTTGCCTATTTGGGGATTATGGGGTAAAGAGAATTTCTGTATGATTGGTAATCACGGTGTATCAGTCATTGCCGAAGCCTATCGTAAAGGATTCCGTGGCTTTGATGCTGAACGTGCTTTCAATATAATAAAGAAGACGCAGACGGTGTCTCATCCGTTGAAATCCAATTGGGGAGTTTATACAAAATATGGCTATTTCCCGACAGACCTGATAAAAGCTGAATCTGTATCTTCTACTTTAGAGTCGGTATATGATGATTATGCAGCTGCCGATATGGCACGTCGTATGGGTAAAGAGGAAGATGCGGCATATTTTGCAAAGCGTGCTGATTATTATAAAAATTTGTTCGATCCGCAGACGAAGTTCATGCGTCCCCGTAAGGCTGACGGAACTTGGAAGGCTCCATTTAATCCAAGTGCGTTAGGACATTCTGAAAGTATCGGTGGAGATTATACAGAAGGAAATGCATGGCAATATACTTGGCATGTACAACATGATGTGCCGGGACTGATCAGTTTGTTGGGTGGTGAAGGACCTTTCCTGAATAAGTTAGATTCATTGTTTACCGTTAAGTTGGAGGGCGAAAGTCTGTCAGATGTAACCGGACTGATCGGTCAGTATGCTCATGGTAATGAGCCTAGTCATCATGTAACTTATTTATATGCACTGGCAGGTCGTCCGGAACGTACACAAGAACTGGTTCGTGAAATATTCGATACTCAATACAAGAACAAACCTGATGGACTTTGTGGAAACGATGATTGCGGACAGATGTCTGCCTGGTATATGCTTAGTGCGATGGGATTCTATCCGGTAGATCCGGTGAGTGCAGAATATGTATTCGGTGCTCCACAATTACCCAAAATGACCTTACATTTGGCCGATGGCAAGACTTTCACAATCATTGCAGAGAATCTATCGGAAAAACATAAATATGTAGATAGTATAACATTGAACGGTGAACCTTATACGAAGAAAACAATCTCACACGAAGATATTGTAAAAGGTGGTACACTGGTGTATAAGATGAAATGATAAATGTGTTTCTGTATAGTTATTGGGTGATTATTTTTTTGTATTTGGGATATCTTCCTCAACCTGGATACATGAGGATTAATTTTAATTATCAGTTGAATATGAATACATTCGTAGTATTGCGTTTTTATTAAATTTTTCATATTTTTGCAGGGTATTTTTTGAATATTTGTGAAGATATGAATCGTTTTGTAAAAATGAAAAGGCTTTTGTTGTTTATACTCCTTTTCATTAATGCTACTGTAAGCAAAGGGCAGATTTATAAGTACATAGGACTGGAAGATGGTTTGAATAATCAGAAAATATACCATATCCAGAAAGACCGAAGAGGATATATGTGGTTTTTGACCCAAGAAGGGGTCGACCGTTACGATGGCAAACATATCAAGCATTACACCTTTTCAGACGATAGCATGAAGTTGGATTCGCGGATTGCCTTGAGTTGGCTTTATATGGATAGAAGGGATGTCTTATGGGTGATTGGTCAAAAAGGGCGGATTTTCAAGTATGATTCGAAACATGATAAATTCGACTTGACATATGTACATCCGGAGCTGATTAAAAATAAGTCGCAGGCGTTTCTTAATTACGGCTATTTGGATAGGAATGACCATATCTGGCTATGTTATAAAGACGTCCTTACTTGGTATGATATCCGTACAGGAAAAACACTACATTTGTCAATGCCGGTTCATGAGGAAATAACTGCTATTGAACAGACGGATAGTCACCAGTTCTTTATCGGTACGGGAAGCGGTTTGTTTCGTGTTAGAGTAGAAGGGGACGAACTGAAGCTGGTTGCTGATGAAGTAGTGAAAGGTATTGCTGCACCTGTACATGAGCTTTATTATCATGCCGTTTCACAACAGCTGTTTGTGGGAACTTACAAAGAGGGAATACTTATGTACGACATGGTTGGAACAGGAAAAATCATTCCTTGTCAATCCCCCAATAATGTAGAGGTTAACCAAATTGTAGCTTTGAACGCTCATGAACTCCTGATAGCTACAGGTGGAAAAGGAGTATACAAACTGGATGTGAATACAGCCATGAGTGAACCCTATATAACGGCTGATTATAGTAGCTATAATGGGATGAATGGAAACAATATCAATGACATTTATGTGGATGAAGAAGAACGTATTTGGCTTGCCAATTATCCCACAGGTATCACAATCCGTAATAATCGTTATCAGAGTTATGACCTTATAAAACATTCCCTCGGCAACAACCGGTCTTTGGTGAACGATCAAGTACATGACGTGATGGAGGATAGTGACGGTGATCTTTGGTTCGCAACCAGTAATGGTATCAGTCTCTATCAGACTAAAACAAAAGAATGGCGCTCTTTTGTAAGTTCGTTTGATCCGGTCATGGAAGATGAGAATCATATCTTTTTAGCACTCTGTGAGGTCTCTCCAGGTGTGATATGGGCTGGTGGTTTTACCTCCAATATTTATAAGATAGAAAAAAAGGGGTTTAAAATAAGTTGTTTTTCTCCTGCTTCTATTGCGGGAATACGTCCTGACCAATATATTTTTGATATTAAAAAAGATTCGAACGGTGATATTTGGTCCGGTGGATATTATCATTTGAAACGCATCAATCTTGAGAGTAAAAGTGTGCGTTTGTATTCAGGAATAAGCTCCATTACTACCATTTTGGAGAAGGATGTCCGGCGGATGTGGATTGGTACAAGAATGGGGCTCTATCAGCTTGATAAGCAATCTGGAATTTATCAGTACATTGACCTGCCCATTGAATCTCTTTATATATGTGCATTATGTCAAAGAGAAGACGGCATTTTGTACATTGGCACTCGTGGAGCTGGACTTCTGGTTTATGATAGCAATAAAGGAAAATTTGTGCATCAGTACCGAACTGACAATTGCGCGTTGATTTCCGACAATATTTATACGATTCTTCCACGTCAGGACGGTAAACTCTTGATGGGGACGGAGAACGGCATTACGATCTATTCTCCCGAGGAACATTCTTTTCGCAACTGGACGCGGGAGCAAGGATTGATGAGTGTTAATTTTAATGCAGGCTCTGCTACTGCTTATAGTAATAGTACGCTTGTTTTTGGAGGTAATGATGGTGCTGTTAGTTTTTCGACAGATATACAGATACCGGAGCCCCGTTATTCGCGTTTATTACTACGTGACTTTATGATAGCCTATCATCCTGTATATCCGGGTGATGATGGATCTCCTTTGAAGCAGGATATTGATGAAACTGACCGGTTGGAATTAGCCTACGGACAAAACACATTCTCCCTTGATGTAGCTTCTATCAATTATGATTATCCTTCCAATATTCTTTACTCATGGAAAATTGACGGTTATCATAAAGAATGGAGCCGTCCGAGCTATGATAATCGAATTCTTGTCAGGAATTTGCCTCCCGGCACTTATACGTTACAGATTCGTGCCATATCTAATGAGGAGAAATATAAAACTTATGAGACGAGGAGTATTCAGATTATTATTACGCCTCCGGTATGGGCTAGTGTGTGGGCCATGGTGGGGTATGCAATTCTGTTGGTGCTGGTTATGATTATCATATTCCGTATTATCATGTTGCACAAACAAAAGAAGATATCGGATGAGAAGACACGGTTCTTTGTTAATACGGCCCACGACATACGTACACCGCTTACATTGATAAAAGCACCGTTGGAGGAAGTTGTAGAAAATCATTTGGTGGCTGAAAAAGCGTTGCCACATATGAATATGGCTCTTAGAAATGTGGATACATTGCTTCAACTGACGACCAATCTGATAAACTTTGAGCGAATTGATGTTTACTCTTCTACCCTTTACGTCTCTGAATATGAGTTGAACTCCTATATGAATAATGTTTGTGCCACTTTCCGCAAATATGCCGAAATGAAACATATCAGATTTGTTTATGAAAGCAACTTTAACTATCTGAATGTATGGTTTGATAGTGATAAGATGGGGTCTATTCTGAAAAATATTTTATCCAATGCATTGAAATACACACCGGAAAACGGTAGCGTGTGTATTTATGCTTCTGAGGAAGGGACCACTTGGAGCATTGAGGTAAAAGATACGGGAATTGGTATTCCTTCATGTGAGCAAAAGAACTTGTTTAAGAACTATTTCAGGGGCAGTAATGTTGTCAATCTGAAAGTGACGGGCAGTGGAATCGGGCTTATGCTGGTATATAAACTGGTCCGGTTGCATAAGGGAAAGATCCAAATTCAAAGTGCCGAGCAGCAAGGAACTTGTGTGCGGATAATGTTTCCGAAAGGAAATAAACATTTTCGTAAAGCTAAATTCGTTTCTCCTAAAAAGATGGATGAATGTCCGGAAACTATCATGTCGGGTGAGGTCTCGAACTTGCCTACCATGAAATCTTCACAGATGAATAAATCTTCACAACGTGTTTTAGTGGTAGAAGATAATGATGAATTGCGCAATTATCTTGTTGGTATGCTTACTGCTAGTTATAACGTTCAGTCTTGTTCTAATGGAAAGGACGCACTTGTCATTATACGGGAATTTAATCCGGATCTTGTCATATCTGATATAATGATGCCGGAGATGAGTGGGGATAAACTATGTTCAACTATAAAGACTGATATTGAGATGTCTCATATTCCAGTTATTTTGCTGACTGCACTAGGGGATGAGAAAGATATACTCGGAGGACTGGGAATAGGAGCAGATGCTTATATCACCAAACCTTTTAGTGTGGGAATACTCAAGGTTACTATAAAAAACATACTTGCGAATCGCGCTTTGCTTCGTCATGTTTATAATAGTATTGAAGATGAAGAAGAGGATTTGCCAGCTAATTGCTCTAATACCTTGGATTGGAAATTTATAGCTTCAGTTAAGGAATGTATCGAGAAGAACATGGGGGATTCGGACTTTAATGTGGAGATGCTTAGCAGTCAGCATCATATGAGCCGTACGAGTTTCTACAATAAATTAAAGGTATTGACCGGTTATGCCCCGGCTGATTATATCCGGATGATACGTTTGCAACATGCTGCACAATTGCTAAAACAGGGTGGACATACGATAACGGAGGTTGCTGATATTGTTGGATTCTCGGATGTCAAATACTTCCGTGAAGTATTTAAGAGGTATTATGATGTAAGTCCAAGTAAGTATGCAGAAGTGGGGAAAGAGGTGTCTTCTTCGACAACTGATGATATGGAATAGTATATGGGAGAGAATAAACATTATTTTATCTCTGGTTGTTATGTGTTGCAAATAGAAACAAATAATGCCGGATGAAAGCGATAATGAATCCTAATAGTACATAGCGTGACTGTGTTCCGAAAGGTCGCAGCATGACACGTGCTAACAATACGTCCAGTCCGCTTTTAGTTGCTGCGATGGCAAGTATGAACCCACCTATAAATAACATAATGATAGGATCGGCAAAGCAGTGCATAATGGACTTATATTTGACTGTCTGCCCTAACTCATCAGCTGAAATATTTTGCGTGAGGAACCATAAGCTACTGTCTGAAACGGTAAGTAATAGTAATACAACAATCAATACGGAGGTTGTCCATGCGGGGATAGCTTCGAATACCCACATCAGTGTGGCAAAAATAAAGATGGAAATAAGTCTTTGTTCTATGACGGTTAATCCTTCTATTCCAAATGTATCAATAGGGAGGAACCATAAAATAAGGGAGAGAGTAATAGCCACGGTTAACTTTATGCATCGGGTTACCGTCCGGTTTTTTGCCAACCGTTTGGCTTTTTTCAAATCCTGATAAGCTTCCACTAAATGAAAGCCGTGAAAATCTTGTACATAATATTAGATTAAGATAAAATTAAAGAACGGTGCAAAAATAACTTTTTATTCCATATATAGTTATTCGGAGATAATTTTTTTCTTTATTTTTCTAGTTGAAGTGTCCGGCAGATATATCAATATAGATAATTAGGTCGTTTGCAACAAATTCTCTAAATTTGTGCCATTAACTTGACTAATACATTTATGGAGCATACTGAAACTTTAATAGTGGAGCAGTTGAAGACAGGCAATGAAGATGCCTATCAATACATCTATGACCGTCATTATGCCCTGCTGTGTCATGTCGCAAATGGCTATGTAAAAGATCACTTTCTTGCGGAAACCATCGTTGGGGATACAATTTTTCATTTATGGGAGATTCGTGAAACGCTGGAGATTTCCGTTTCCATCCGTAGCTATTTGTTGAGAGCCGTCCGTAACCGTTGTATTAACTATCTTAATTCAGAATGGGAAAAGCGTGAGATTTCGTTTTCATCTCTAATGCCCGATGAGATAACAGACGATAAAATGATGATATCCGATTCGCATCCGTTGGGAACATTGTTGGAACGTGAACTGGAAGAGGAAATATATAAAGCCATTGATAAATTGCCGGACGAGTGTCGTCGCGTATTCGATAAGAGTCGTTTTGAAGGAAAATCATACGAAGAAATTTCTCAAGAGTTGGGTATCTCTGTCAATACGGTTAAGTATCATATAAAGAATGCATTAGCATCTTTACAAAAGAATCTGAGTAAATATCTGATTACTCTACTTTTATTTTTTTTCGGGTAAAAACGAAAAAGGTCATATTTTGACTACCCTCAATTAAAAATCTACTGTCTCCTTTATAGAATGCAGAAAAATGGAAGAAGAAAAGAAACATATTGATGAATTGATTGCAACCTATCTGACCGAAGGTTTGGACAAAAATGCTTTAGCCGAACTGAAAGCATGGATAGCTGCATCACCTGAAAATGAGGATTATTTTATTCGGCAACGGGAAGTCTGGTTCTCTGCCGTGAGCCGTGAAGCCGCGTCGAAATACAATAAAGACAAGGCATTCGATACATTTAGGAATCGTATCGGGAGCCGGAAGCAAGTAGAGAAAGCTCCTCGCCGGGAATTCCGTTTGTCGACGTTGTGGCGTTATGCCGCGATTATCGCAGTCATACTTGCAGTAGGATGCTTCTCATATTGGCAGGGAGGAGTGAATGTAAAAGACACTTTTGCAGATATATCCGTAGAAGCTCCTTTAGGATCGAAGACCAAACTTTATTTGCCTGATGGTACATTGGTATGGCTGAATGCAGGTTCACGAATAATCTATTCACAAGGCTTCGGGGTAGATAACCGTAAAGTAGAATTAGAAGGCGAAGGATATTTTGAAGTCCGGCGGAATGAGAAACTGCCTTTTTCCGTTAAGACCAGAGATTTACAGTTGCAAGTATTAGGCACAAAATTCAATTTCCGCAATTATTCTGAAGATCATGAAGTTGTCGTTTCTTTGCTGGAAGGCAGGGTAGCGTTGAATAACTTACTGAAAAGTGAGAAGGAAACTTATCTTGTCCCTAATGAAAGAGCCGTGTTAGATAAGTCGAACGGGCTTATGAAAGTAGAGTCGGTAACGGCTTCCAATGCTTCGCAATGGACGGACGGTTATCTGTTTTTTGATGAAGAACTCTTACCGGATATTGTGAAAGAATTGGAACGTAGCTACAATGTGAATATCCACATAGCTAATGATTCATTAAATAAATTCCGGTTCTACGGTAACTTCGTCCGTCGGGAGCAAGGCATTCAGGAAGTATTGGATGCGTTAGCATCTACAGAGAAAATACAATATAAAATTGAAGAGCGCAATATAACTATCTATTAACCGGTTACCAGAGATTTATAATACTATGATTGTTTAACCTTGTAAATTTAAGAATATGAGTAAAGAAAATAATACTGAATAGTCTTTATCGAAATGAAAGGAGAGAAAATATAAAAAACCGGAAGATCTCGAACATCTTCCGGCCCCTGAATCTCCTTTTCAACAACTTTCAAGTGTGAATATGTTTTCAAGAGAGATGGTGCAAAGTTAGCAAAATACATCTCTTTTAAAACGGGTTATTCGAGTTTTAATTAAATAATTTGTTTATTTTATGAATTACAGGAAGAAGGCCATATTAATGGTCGTGGCTCTCTTTTGCCTTAACGTAGCAATGCTGGCCCAAGCTATTTCATTGAAAATGAATAACGTTTCGGTGAAGGAGGCGATGACTCAATTGAAAAATAAGAGCGGATATTCTTTCGTATATAAGGTCGGTGATCTGGATACCCGAAGGATTGTGAGTGTAGAGGCAAAACAGTTGAATGAAGCTGTTGATCAGATTTTGTACGGACAAAATGTTGTCTATGAGATAAAGGGTAAAAATATAATAGTTCAGAAAGGACAATCCCGTCAGAATACTTCAAAAGACAATAAAAAACATCGGATTACAGGTATTGTGAATGATATGAACGGTGAACCCATTATTGGTGCCACAGTGAAAGAAAAGGGAAGTTCCAACGGAACGGCAACCGATTTGGATGCAAGATTCTCGTTGGAAGTATCACCGGATGCAATATTGGAAATTTCCTATATCGGTTATCAAACACAAGATGTCAGTGTGAAGAATCGGAGCAACTTGATAATCACGTTGAAAGATGATACGCAGGCACTGGATGAGGTGGTTGTGGTTGGGTTTAGTACGCAAAAAAAGATAAACCTGACAGGTGCGGTAGAGAATGTATCATCAGATGTATTTGAAAATCGTCCGGTGGCTAATGTCACACAGATGTTGCAAGGAGCTGTCCCTAATCTGAATATTTCGCTTGCCGACGGTAAGCCTAATCAGTCCGCTTCGTATAATATTCGTGGTGTGACATCCATCGGAGCAGGTGGCAGCGCACTGGTCTTGATAGACGGTGTAGAAGGCGATCCGGCCATGCTAAACCCGAATGATATAGAAAGTGTGTCCGTATTGAAAGATGCGGCTTCGGCAGCCATTTACGGTTCACGTGCCCCGTATGGTGTTGTCCTGATTACAACAAAAGATCCCTCGAAGCAAAAAGATAAGTTCACTATCAATTATACGGGAAACTTTTCTTATGAAACTCCGTATGCAGTGCCGGATGTGGTCGACGATGGTTATGTTTGGGCATATCTGTTCCGTGAGGCAGAATTTAATTATCGCGGGATAGAACCTACCAGTATTAATAAGTCGCAGCCTTTTTCAAAAGAATGGCTGGAAACTTTCCGGCAGAGGAAATTAGCGGGTAACACATTGCAGACAGCAGTGGGACCTGACGGAAAGTACACATATTATGGAAATGAAGATTATTATGATGCGCTTTATAAAGACCACACATTTGCTCAGTCACATAACGTATCCATTAGTGGTTCTAATGGAAAAATCAGTTACTACACTTCCGCCCGTTTGTACGATTACGATGGTCTGTTCAATTATAACTCGGACACCTACCGTACAATGAATATGCGTACCAAAGTCAGTGCACAAGTATTCGACTGGTTGAAAATTTCTAATAATATAGATTATACTCATGACAAATATTCTCAACCGTTAGGGTACATCGGGCAGAATGAAGGTCTGGTATGGAAAGGTATCAATATGGAAGGGCATCCGTCCGAGCCGATTTTTAATCCTGACGGAACTTTAACCCATTCCGGAGCGCGTTCTGTTGGCGGATTAGTGACGGGGGACAACTGGATAAAGCGTACGACGAAAACTTTAAAGAATACAACTACCCTGAACGTAACGCTGCTGGACAATAAATTGCGGTTTACGGGTGACTTTTCTTTTCGTACAAAAGATTTTATAGAGGATAAGAAAACAACCGCTGTCCCGTATAGCGATTATGAAGGGGTAATTAAGTATTTGGGAACACCGGAGACCGATGATGAAATGTCGGAGAAAGTGCAACAGACCACTTATATATCCACCAATGTGTATGCTGAATATGAGAATACATTTGCAGGCAAACATTATTTGAAAGCTTTGGCCGGATATAACTATGAACAACAGGATTATAAAGCAATCTCTTCGGAGCGGAATGGATTGTTAATGCCTGATGTGGAAAATATCAACTTTGCTATGGGAGACAATATGTCTATAAAAAGTGATGGTAACCGTTGGCGATATGCCGGGGCATTTTTCCGGTTGAACTATTCTTATGATAACCGTTATCTATTCGAGGTGAACGGACGTTACGACGGCTCGTCGAAGTTTCCCAACAACTCGCAATGGGGATTTTTCCCTTCGGCTTCGGCAGCATGGCGTTTTTCGGAAGAAAAGTTCTGGAAAGTAAATCCTGATATTGTTTCCAATGGAAAACTGCGTGTCTCTTATGGTGCATTAGGGAATAGCAATGTGAAACCGTATTCTTATCTGGAAAAGTTCACATTGAAGACTTATTCTACTACCGGCTCTTCGAGTGAGGGACGTTACCTGGACGGTAAGGCACAACTACGTTATACGCTCAATCCGGATCAAATCCCAGATAATATCGGTTGGGAGACTTCACGAACCATAGACGCAGGTATTGACTTAGGATTTTGGAACAACAAGATTACGCTGTCCGCCGATTATTATGTACGTAAGACTGTTAATATGTATACGGTGGGTCCGACGCTTCCCGATACGTTCGGAGCGTCATCACCCAAAGGAAACTATGCCGATATGAGTACCTACGGCTATGAAATTTCATTGGGGTATAATGATTCGTTCCGTTTAGCGGGCAAACCATTCAGTTTCGGTGTTAAGGCAACCCTTGCCGACTATCATTCGGTGATAGATAAATACAATAATCCAAAACGTGACCTCGATGATTACTATGTTGGCCAACGTATCGGTGAAATTTGGGGCTTTGTTTGTAATGGCTTGTTCCAGTCTCAGGAAGAAATTGATGCAGCCTTTGACGGAAAGGGCTACAAAAACAATCTGATGCAGACATCTGTCAATTACATCACTTATCTGGGTGATATGCGCTTCGAAGACTTGAATAATACAGGCACTATTGATAATGGGGCTAATACGGTAGACTCGCCGGGGGACCGGAAGGTTATAGGGAACACTGAACCTCGTTACATATACACAATCTCGCTCAGTGCCGACTGGAATAATTTCTTCTTGTCAGCCATGTTTGATGGTGTGGGGAAACAAAATTGGTATCCCAGCGGTGAGAGTTCTTTCTGGGGACAATACAACCGCCCTTACAATCAGGTTCCGTTATGGCATTTGAACAATTATTGGACAAAAGATCGGCCGGATGCCTATTTACCTCGCTATTCGGGCTATTATAATCCGTTGTATAAAGGTACGGCTAATACACGCTACTTGCAGGATGTATCTTATTTCCGGCTTAAAAATCTGCAGTTCGGTTATAACCTGCCAAGGAAGTGGATCGCAAAAGCAGGTTTCTCTAAAGTTTCCGTTTACTTTTCGGGTGAAAATTTATGGTCGTGGTCTCCACTCTATCGCCACACGAAAGATTATGATGTGACGGTTGTTACGAAAGGATCGGATACCGACCTTACCTCCGGATCAAAGGGGGATGGTTTTAACTATCCGACGATGCGGAATCTCAGTTTAGGAATATCTATCACTTACTAAATGGAAATAAAGAAGATATGAAAAAAATAAGTAATATACGTACTATCCTACTTCTCTGTGCTACGCTATTATTGGGAAGTTGTGACTTGACCGAGACGATGCAGGTGGAGGCTGACAAAGCTATGATTTTCGGTAGCGAGTCGGGGTTGCGTCTCTATGCCTATTCTTTCTACCGGGCATTACCAACACTCTCTACGGGTTACAATCAAGACGAAATGTGTGATATTGCTGCTGTCCGGCAGACAGATGTATTTGTACAGCAGAATGCATATAATGCGGAGACAGCTACCAGTTGGAGTTGGGGTACGCTTCGGAACATCAATTATTTTATTGACGGCTGTCATTCAAAGGAATGTACGGTAGACGCTGCTACCCGTGATAATTATTTGGGTATTGCCCGTTGGTTCCGTGCTTGGTTCTATTACAATAAGTTGACCCAATACGGAGAAGTTCCTTGGTTTGGTAGTGAAATCCAGTCCTATCAGTATGATATCATGTATAAAGAACGTGATAGCCGCGACGTTATTATCCGGAACATGATTGAAGACTTGGATTTTGCTTATGAACATATTCAGGCAACTTCTTCCGTCAACAGTTCTACGTTGACTAAGTGGGCAGCCGCCGCACTCAAATCCCGTGTATGTCTGTTCGAAGCCGCTTTTCGTCGTTATCATAAACTCACAGGGCTCGAAATTACTGCGGAAGAACTCTACGCGCAGGCTGCCGGTGCTGCCAAGCTGGTGATGGATAATAGCGGACTATCATTGAATATGGCGACAGGTACTAAAGGAGCTTACCGTGATTTATTTTACTTGGAGACCCCGATAACATCGGAAATCATTTTGGCGGTATGTGCCAATAGTGCATCGGGTATCTACGGAACCCAAAACTACTGGTATAACTCTCTTTCGTATGGTAAAGGTTGGAGCCTGGTTCGCCCGTTTGTCAATACATATCTGAATTTGGACGGTACTCCGTTCACTTCCGGAACCGGTTATGAAACTAAAAGCTTTGCTGCAGAAATGAAAGACCGTGACTTGCGGTTGGCTCAGACGGTTCGTGGATTGGGTTTCAAACGGGATGGAAAAGCGACTGTAGCCGATATGACCGTTTGCCTGACCGGTTATCATGTGATAAAGTATTCGCTTGATGATACTAAGTATGATAATAATGAAAAGAATAACAACAGTATTCCGTTGCTGCGGTATGCCGAAGTCTTGCTCAACTATGCCGAAGCACAGGCCGAACTGGGTAAACTTACCGATACTGATTGGAACAATACTATCGGTGCTTTGCGTCGGCGTGCAGGGATCACAGGCGGAACGGAAAAACTGCCTACAACCGCAGATACCTATTTACAGCAAACGTTCTATCCGGATGTCGCAGATCCTGTATTGTTGGAAATCCGTCGTGAGCGTGCTATAGAATTGGTAGCGGAAGGAATGAGATTTAATGATCTACGTCGTTGGAAATGCGGTGAGTTGATTGAACAACTTCCTTGGACGGGGATGCACATCACAGCATTGAATACGGATATTGACTTGAATGGTGATGGTACTCCAGATTGTTATTTTACCGACAACGGTACACAGTCGTCTAATAAAGACTGTAAAACGGTCAACGTGAAAAATGAAACAGGACTCTACGTTACTACGGCTCCTGCCGGTGGTTATGATTTGCAATACAATCCCGGTACGGGAAACCGCATCTGGTATAGTGACGACCGTCAATATCTCTATCCTATCCCGGCACAAGTAATCCGTGACTATGAAAGTGCCGGATATAAACTTTCACAAAATCCGAATTGGAATTAAAATAATAAAAGATTTACTATGATGAAATTTAGCCAAATATTGCCTGTGGTTGCTATTTATTTTATAGCATTAGGCGGATGTAGTAATACCGCCCCCGATTATTCCGAGTTTTATAGAGACCCTGAAACGGTCAAAGAAGAAGATCCGTCTTTGAATGACAATCAGATTAAGATTATGTCGTTCAATATACGTTATTATAATGCCAATGATAAGGAGGATAAAGCTTGGGATGTCCGTAAAGCTGCTTTCATACCGATGATTGCCGAACAAAGGCCGACAGTGATAGGCGTACAGGAAGCTCGTCCTCCACAACTGAAATGGTTGGAAGATAATTGGAAAGACTATGCATATATAGGCAAGGGGCGTCGTAACAATAATTCCAACACGGATGAATTTGTTCCTATCTTTTATCGGAAAAAAGCAGTTGAGTTGATCGATTGGGGGTGTTTCTGGCTTTCCGAGACACCGGATGTTGCGGCTTCTCAGGGGTGGGACAGCACCGTTCCCCGTGTTGCCACATGGGCAGTTTTCAAACACCTTGCTTCCGGTAAGAGATTCTTCTTTATTAACACTCATATTGATGTGGAGTCTAAAGTGGCACCGGTCAAGTCGATGGAAGTGATTATAAGTAAAATGTCGGAACTGAATCCCGAAAACTTGCCGATGTTGTTGACAGCTGACTTTAATAAACAGATTGACAGTAATATTTTTGACGGAGTTAAAAAGTTTATGACTAACGTACGCTTGTCGGCTCCGGTCACCGACTCGAAACACTCATATACAGGATTCGGAACAGCTACTCCTTATATCGTAGACCATATATTCTGTACCGGTTTCAAGCCTTTGAAGTTTGAAACGATAGATAAAGTCTACGAAAAAATCACCTATATCTCCGATCATTATCCTATCGTCGGCAAATTGGAATATGTAAAGTGATGAATTGTTCATATTAAAATTACAGAAACGCAATGAAAAGAATATTATATGTAGTAGTCGCTGCAATCTGTTTGTTGACAGGCTGTGCTCCTGATGATGAATCTTGGGTACAGGCCGGATTTACCACAGACAAAGAATCTTATGAGATTGGCGACCAGATAACTCTTACGAATACCTCGACAGCCGGAAACGCCCAGATTGCAGTCTGCAAATGGGAGTTTATGGGTAAGGTGATGTATGACCTGGCTTCTCCTGCGCCGTTTTATGTGAATGAAGGAGGGGAATACTTGTTTCGCTTGACTGTTACGTCAGATCGTGGAGCTATCAAGTCGGTTTTTGAAAAGACAATAAAGATAATAGATGACGGTATCCGTCCCATTGCCGATTTTAGCTGGTCGCCCGAACAGATTGTGGCAGGTGAGGAAATCACATTTACCGACCAGTCGAAAGTAGTGGAAGGACGTGAGATTGTTGCGAGAGAGTGGACGTTCGGGGCTATTCTTTCAACGGAAGAAAACCCGAAAATAACTTTTGGCTCGCATGGGAAAATTAACGTTTCACTGACTGTAACGGATAATAAGAAACGGAAAGATACCAAAACGGTTACAGTAGAGGTAGCCAAGAGTGCCGGTAGTCTTGGTGTGTTGTGGTCACATCCGTATGATGAGCAGGGAACGGTTATACATACTTCGCCGGCAACAAGTTCGGACGGGCAGTATGTTTATGTTTCATCCAGTAATTACAATCTGGTTTGTTTCTCTAAGTCTGGTGACCAACTTTGGAAATTTGATTGCGGACAGAATAATGAACCTAATAGAGGTTCTTCCTATCAGCATCCGACTCCTTCTGTTGACTCTGATGGAACGGTTTATGTGGCTGTCGGGGATAACACTTCTGCTCCAGACAAATATAAGTCGGCCAGTCTTTATGCTATTGCAGGTGGTGCGGATGGAGGTGCGCAGAAATGGTTTACTCCGATTGGGGCTAAGTCGAGTATGCGTCCATTCGGTGCTCCGGTGGTTACAGACCGATACGTGATGATTTTGACAAATTCAGCTCCAAGTACCGATGGTAAGCATTTTCGTATTTATGATAAGACATCCGGTAGTTTGAAGTATGCCGAAAAAACATCTTCCGGAACCTACGGTGGCTGTGTCGGATTGAAAGATGGCAGGATACTTGTCAATACTGGTCAGAGTGGAGGTCGTTCATACGGTACTCATATATTTTTCCCGAATGGTGGTAGTTGGGATAAATCGACCAATGAACAGGACTATGCTCCAAGCGATCAGCCTAATGGAAGTCAGTTAGCTGTTGGCGCAGATGGAAAAGTCTATGTCCTTTGCCACAACCTGGGAGCTAAATTGCCGACAACTGATACGCAAGCGTTGGTTTATTGTTATGATACAAAGAAGACGATCAAAGGGGAGGTGCCTACGCCTGAGTGGTATACGGCTGTCAAAGGAAGTAACAAACAAACTGGTTATGGCTTGGTAGTCGATGCTAAGGGAGTGGTGTACGTTGCTACGGACCAATATATAAGTGCGATTTCTTCTACCGGCTCCATCCTTTGGGAAACGGCAGTAGCAGGTACTGCTTATGGTGTTCCGGCTATAGATAATGAAGGATACATTTATTATAATGATACGGATAAAGGCTCACTTGTGAAACTCGAACCAAGTACCGGACAGGCGATAGCTTCACTTCAATTGGGTACAGAATTGAAGTCTTCTCCGACCATCTCTTCAGATGGTGTTATCTATGTGACCGGTATGCTGGACGGAAAACCGACCCTATTCGCTGTTGAAGGAGCGGCAACCGGCTATGCGGCTAATGCGTGGTCGCAGATGGGCGGTAATCCAAGTAAGAACGGATATATGTATTAGTTTTTTTATCCATACAGACTTTTAGTTAGCGTGTTTCTTTTTTCGTCGGAGCGGGCTTTGCCTTGCTCCGATGAGAAAAGACTGGCTATGCATTCATAAGAAGCTTATAAATACAGATAAAATGAGAAAAAGGAACTTTTTAATATTCCTGCTGTTGGGCGGGTTGTGGCCTGTTATTGGTCTGTCCGCACAAGATGCCTGGAAAATTACTGCAGAACAAATTGCCCCCCAATCCTATTATGGAATAACTGTAGCTAATGGAATGTTGGGGTTAGTCTCTTCTCCCGAACCTTTGAAGATTTCCCGCGTCGTGTTGGGAGGAGTTTATGATATCTATGGTAAAGGGAGAGTCAACAATTTCCTGCATGGCATCAATATGCTTGATACGGAATTGCAGATAAACGGCTCTACGGTGAGGGCTTCCCAGATATCCGGTTACAAACAGACTTTGGATATGCGTCGGGGAGTGTTTTGTGGAGAATTTGATTATAAATCACTGGCCCGTGTTGAATATCAATATACATCATTGCGTCATTTGCCTTATTCATGTTTGTTGCGTGTGCAGATCATTCCGAAAGAAAACATAGAAGTATCCGTAGCGAATATAATGACGGTACATGAGTCACTGCGTAATCCGCAGGAATATTACAACCGGATTTTCAATGGAAAGACAGCGATTGACCTCTGCACGTCAGTAGTAAAATCTCCGGTCCGGGAATTTGAAATCGGGGCTTGTTCGTCGTTTGTCTTCGATGACTCCTTTCCTCGTCCGGAAGTCTGTCATCGAAGTGCACGGGGAGTCGGGGTACATACGCAAGAGTTTACGGTCCGTTTACAGGCAGGTCAACCTTATACTTTTTCGATTATAGGGACGACGCTTTCCTCTGTCACTCATGCCGATGTCAGAAATGAGGTGGAACGGCTGACGGCATTTGCTGCGGTAGAAGGTGTCGAACGGTTATGGAGTAAGCACGAGGCTGCATGGGATAAACTTTGGGAAAGTGATATAGTGATTGAAGGCGATCTCCAGTCGCAACAAGATATTCACAGTATGCTTTATCATACGTATGCTTTTGTGCGTGAAGGATCGGGATTATCCTGTTCTCCGATGGGACTTTCGGGCTTTGGCTATAACGGACACGTGTTTTGGGATGCTGATATGTGGATTTTTCCGGCTTTGTTACTTCTTCATCCCGAATTGGCGGAATCAATGATAGAGTATCGTTATCAACGTCTGGACGCAGCCAAGCATAATGCTTTTATGCACGGTTACAAAGGAGCAATGTATCCATGGGAAAGTAGTGATAAGGGAAACGAGGATAATACGGTAACCAACATCTATGGTCCTTTCGAAAATCATATTACAGGGGATGTGGCTATGGCAACCTGGCAATATTATTCTGTGGTGCAGGATTTGGAATGGCTTCGCCAAAAGGGATTTCCCATCATTAGTGCCGCTGCCGATTATTGGGTGAGCCGTTCGGAACCGAATGAAGCAGGAGAGTATGAAATCAGGAATGTGATTGGAGCGGATGAATGGAATCAGAATCCTCAAGGGGGAAAGAATGTGAATAATAATGCTTATACAAACGGTATCGCAAAATCTACTTTGGAAGCTGCCTGCAAAGCTGCCAAACTGCTGAATATGAAATCGGACCCGATGTGGGCGACTGTTGCGGGAAAACTCCGTTTCCGGCAACTGGCCAATGGAGTAACGGCAGAACATGATACGTATGACGGAGCTATAACGAAGCAGGCCGATGTTTGCCTGTTGGCTTTCCCTTTAAAGCTTGTTACGGATAAAGAGCAAATCCGAAAAGATCTCGAATACTATCTTCAGACTGTTCCGAGAAAGAAAACACCAGCCATGTCGAAGTCCATTTACTCCATTTTGTTTACTCGATTGGGAGATCGTGAACGTGCATGGCATTATTTTAGGGATTCCTACTGTCCCAATCTGAATCCGCCATTCCGGGTGATAGCCGAATTTGACGGTGGTACGAATCCCTATTTCCTGACAGGGGCTGGCGGTGTGTTGCAGTCGGTATTGATGGGATTTGGCGGACTGGATATTACGGATAAAGGGATTGTTGCCGGAAAAGGAACGCTTCCTGACGCTTGGAAATCAATTACCTTGAAAGGCATAGGAAAGGAAAAGAAAAATTATACGATCAAATGATGCGAAGGATATTTATTTTTATAGGAATGATATTGGGTGTGATAAACGTACCTGCTAAAGTCGTTTTATCTTCCCTCTTTACCGATAATATGGTTTTGCAACAGCAGACAGAGGTACAAATTTGGGGTGTGGCGTCATTGGGCGAAACGGTATTTATCTGTCCCTCTTGGGATAAGAAAACGTACACAGCCCGTACCGATGCGACGGGTGTATGGCGTGTGAAGCTACAAACACCAGTAGCCGGTGGTCCTTATTCCATCCGTTTTAGCGAACGTGAAACGGGCTTGAATGAGGAAGAAACATTGACACTTCATGATATCCTTATTGGTGAAGTGTGGTTTTGTGCCGGTCAGTCGAATATGGAAATGCCGTTAAAAGGAAAAGCCAACCAACCTATTGATGAAGCGGTGGATATGATTGCTCATGCCCGTCCCTCACGGCCTATACGGATTTGTACTATTGGGCAGGAAGGGGCGCGGACGCCACAGAAAGAGTGTCAGGCACGTTGGTTGAAAAACACTCCGGAGGTAGTTGCGGAAACCAGCGCAACCGCTTATTTCTTTGCAAACTATCTTCAGGAAGTACTTGATGTGCCTGTCGGCATTATCATTTCCTCGTGGGGTGGAACGGCTATTCAAGCTTGGATGAACCGTGAGACGTTAACTTCTTTCGACACCTTCGATCTTGCTTTTCTTGACGATACAGCATTTATTGAACATCCGAAATATCAGCCTTGTATGCTTTACAATGCTATGATTGCTCCTGCCGAACGGTATACCATCAAAGGATTTCTGTGGTATCAGGGTGAATCCAACCGCAAAAATCCCGGTTTATATCGTAAGTTACATCCAGCCTTTGCCAAGATGTTGCGTGAGAAGTGGGGGCAAGGTGAGTTACCGTTTTATTATGTGCAGATCGCTCCTTTCGCATACGAAGGTGAAGAACTGGTCGGGAGTGCCTTGCTACGTGAGGCTCAGTTGCAAAACCTAAAAGAGATTCCGAACTGCAATATGGTGGTAACGATGGATATTGGAGATCGTGGCTGTATTCATCCGGCTCGGAAACGTAGAGTGGGGGAGCGGTTGGCGTTGCTGGCTCTTTCCGGCAGTTACGGGTTCGGGGGATTTGTGCCGGACACGCCTGTTTGCCAATCAATGGAAGTGAGTGAAGGTAAAGCATACCTTACTTTTGATTGCGGTATCGAAGGACTTGCACCGTTGGGGGCTACTTTCTCAGGTGTGCAAGTGGCTGGAGATGATCGTGTCTTTTATCCCGCTACTGCACAAATTGAAAAATACACAGGACGTCTGGAGGTGAGTTGTGACAAAGTTCCTTTTCCTGTGGCAGTCCGCTATTGTTTTCGAAATTATGAGAAAGGGACACTTTACAGTCGTTATGGCATACCTGTTTCTTCATTCAGGACTGATACTTGGGAGATAGAAGAATAGCTTTTTGCGTTACTTATATTTTTAGTATCTGTCTCGATATTTTAAAGAATATTCTTCTCTATGATTGAGTAACCGAATCTTTTAACTTGCCAGGATAGAGAATTCTATTTAAAATATATATCTTTGCAAGAAAGGTTTCTTTGTTATAATAAAGAAGAGAGTATGAGCAATAAAATTTATCCGATCGGTATTCAGAACTTTGAAAGTCTTCGTCAGGATGGCTATTTTTATATTGATAAGACGGCATTAATGTATAAGATGGTAAAAACCGGGCGTTATTACTTTCTGAGTCGCCCGCGACGTTTTGGAAAGAGTCTGCTCATCTCCACCCTGGAAGCATACTTTCAAGGTAAGAAGGAGCTTTTTGCGGGGTTGGCGGTAGAAAAGCTGGAAAAAGACTGGATAAAATATCCCATCTTGCATCTGGATCTCAATATAGAGAAATACGACACTCCGGATAGTCTGGATAAAATATTGAATGATAATTTGGAATATTGGGAGAGCCTGTACGGAACTCGTCCGTCCGAGACTTCTTTCTCCCTGCGTTTTGCCGGTATCATTCAGCGTGCTTGTGAAAAGACCGGACAACGTGTAGTCATTCTTGTAGATGAATATGATAAGCCTATGTTGCAGGCTATCGGTAACGAGGAGTTGCAAGCGCAATTCCGGAATACCTTAAAACCGTTTTACGGAGCTCTGAAAACGAAGGATGGTTGCATCAAGTTCGCATTTCTTACCGGTGTGACGAAATTTGGTAAAGTCAGTGTTTTCAGTGACTTGAATAATCTGGATGATATATCGATGCGAAAGGATTATGTTGAGCTTTGCGGTGTCAGTGACCGTGAACTTCGTGATACTTTAGATGCTGAGCTTCATGAATTTGCTGATGTACGTGGCGTGACGTATGATAAACTCTGTGCGGAATTGAAAGAATGTTATGATGGCTATCATTTTACACACAATTCAATCGGTATGTACAATCCTTTCAGCCTTCTCAATGCTTTCAAGTACAAGGAGTTCGGTAGTTACTGGTTTGAAACGGGCACGCCTACTTATCTGGTGAGTCTGCTGAAAAAGCATCATTATGATTTGGAACGTATGGCACACGAGGAGACAGATGCCCAAGTGCTGAACAGCATAGATTCGGAATCCACCAATCCCATTCCTGTGATTTATCAAAGCGGATATCTTACCATCAAGGGATATGATGAAGAATTTGGAATCTACCGTTTGGGTTTCCCGAACCGTGAAGTGGAAGAGGGTTTTGTCCGTTTTCTGCTTCCTTATTATGCGAATGTCAATAAGGTGGAGTCCCCTTTTGAGATTCAGAAGTTTGTCCGTGAAGTACGTTCCGGTGATTATGATTCTTTCTTCCGCCGCCTGCAGAGTTTCTTTGCCGATACCACCTACGAGGTGATTCGCGACCAGGAATTACATTATGAGAATGTCCTTTTCATCGTATTTAAGCTGGTCGGCTTCTATACCAAAGTGGAATATCATACGAGCGAAGGTCGCATAGACCTTGTCTTGCAGACGGATAAATTCATTTATATCATGGAATTTAAATTGAATGGGAGTGCTGAAGAGGCTTTGCGACAGATAAAGGATAAGCATTACGCCCTTCCTTTCGCTACGGATGGACGGAAGCTCTTTCAAATCGGGATAAACTTCAGTGCGGAAACCCGCAATATTGAAAAGTGGATTGTGGAAGCTTGAGTGTGCCTGCTCTTTTGATGGTGTATTGCATTAATAAACGGTACCCAGTTCTCGCCATCTATTTTTTTGAGTATTCCTCGATAAATAATACATTGTATTCTCCTCTCTATGAGTTTGAATGGACAAATCATCTGTCATCCTACACCAATTGCACCTTATGTTGTTGAATATTAGTATATTAATAGTGTGTAGGATAGTGGTGTAGGATGGTTGCAGATGCGGTGTATCCTACACCTTTCCCTCGCTCATCCTTATGCCTTGCTTTACTTATCCTTACACACTTTTCTTTGCCATCCTGCTTTTCGCCAATTGTTTCCTGCGTATGTGTCTTGTTTTAAAAAAGGTTGACTCCTAAAATCCCAATTATGGAAAAGGATCAAACATTACGTCTGTCATCTGCCTTGGAGCGGGTGAAAATGCATCATCACATCTATGAGATGTATTATGTCAACAAAAAATCAAAAGCGGATATTTTTCAGGAAACAGGTCTTTCCCGTTCTTCTTTCTATCGAGTTCTTCGTACCTTTGAGTCCTGTAATCCCCAAATCGCTGAAGAGATGAAGAAACAAAGCAAGGATGTCACTCCGGCAGATTATGACAAGCTCAAGCAGGAAGTGGCATTATTAAAGAAGCGACTGGCAACAGAGAAGCTGCGTGCCGACTTCTATGAAGAGATGGTCAACTTCGGTAAGGAAGTATATGGCATTGACTTAAAAAAAGCTGGCACCAAGTAGTCAGCAGGCTTCACACACGCGATGTCAGGGTTTATCCTGTGACGTCGCTGTGTGGACTGCTTGGTAAGAGCAAACAAGCCTATTACAAACATGTGGACACCCTGATGTCCAGACTGGCCGAAGAGGCTTTCTGCGTGGAGTATATCAGGGAAATCCGCGGTAAAGATCCCGGTATAGGCGGGGGCAAGCTATGGGAGATGTACAACAAGAAGTTTGGTAAGGATCACGGTGTGGGCTACAATCATTTCTACGACATCGTCGAGAAGTACAACCTCAAGGTACGCAAGAAGAATCGCCGCGCCCGCACCACGAACTCCGATCATGCCTATCCTACCTATCCCGACCTGACGCGACGGCTCATCCCTGAGTCCTCCAACCAGTTATGGGTAAGCGATATTACCTATATACCATTCTGGACTGTACCGGAAAAGGGTCTATATGATTTCTGCTATCTGTCACTGGTTACAGATTGTTACAGCAAGGAGATTGTCGGTTACAGCGTTGGCGCAACATTGGAAACTCTATACCCGATGGAGGCTCTGGAGATGGCCCTGAGACGTATAAAGGATGTCAAAGTCCTGAAAGACTCTCTCATCCATCATTCTGACCGTGGCGTGCAATACGCCAGCTACGAATACACCGGTCGCTTGAAGAGCCTCGGCATCAAGATCAGCATGACTGAAACTGGGGATCCGAAGGACAACGCTGTGGCCGAGAGGGTAAACAATACCATCAAAAACGAACTGCTCAAGGATATGGAATTTTTCAGCATCCACGGGGTGAAAGCTGCTGTCGAAGCCGCCATAGACTTCTACAACAACGAACGGCCTCACATGAGTCTGGATGGAATGACGCCGACAGAGGCGGGCAAGCAGGTTGGAGAAATAAAAAAAAGATGGATCAGTTACCGCGAGAAAGCCATCAAAGAGGTTGCAACTTAGGGAAATATCACTAACTTGGGGGCGTAAAATAAACTGTGTCATGCTCTATTTTCCTTTCAAACTCATCGGTCGGGGAGCGGCCAGCGCCAAGGGGCGGGACCACCCGTCCCGACGAGCGTAAAATTACAATAATTTAAATCTATCTCCAAACTTTATCGCTAATTGCCCAGCGATGGCCGCCCAATTAGCAATGGGCATGGTCCATTTCTTGCGTATGTTGCGGTAAGCGAGGTAGACAAGCTTCTCAAGGGCGGTATCATTAGGGAATACGCCCTTGTTTTTTGTAACTTTCCGTACTTGGCGATGATAGCCCTCGACAGTATTGGTGGTATATATCATGCGGCGTATATCCGGTGTAAACTGGAAGTATTCAGCAAGCCTTTCCCAGTTGTCCTGCCATGACCTGATGACAATCGGATATTTCTCACCCCATTTCTCATCCAGATTAAGAAGCTCTGTTTCCGCGGCTTCCTTGCTTACAGCGCCATAGACACGTCTCAGGTCTTTCATGAACTCTTTTTGATGTTTGCTGCCGACATACTTGACGGAATTGCGTATCTGATGGACGATACAGAGTTGGACGACGGTATTGGGGAACACGCTTTGGATGGCATCGGGGAAGCCTTTCAAACCGTCGACACAAGCTATGAGGATGTCACGCACGCCACGGTTCTGTAAATCGGTCAACACATTCAGCCAGAAGTTTGCGCCCTCATTTTTAGAGATATACATGCCAAGTAAGTCCTTACGTCCTTCCTTGTCTATAGCCAGGACATTGTAGATCGCACGGCTGACGGCACAACCTCTGTCATCCATTACCTTGTAATGAATGGCGTCGAGCCAGACTATCGGATAAACCGGGTCCAGACTCCGGGAACGCCATGCCTTTATCTCCGGAAGTACACGGTCGGTGATGGAACTGATTGTCTCGGCAGATACACGGTTACCCAGATTCTCTTCCATCCAGTCGCTTATCTCACGTGTGCTGTTTCCCAAAGCATAAAGCCCGATGATGCGGTCTGCAACACCCTCGGCAAGAATGGTCTCACGCTTCTTTATAAATTGAGGCTCAAACGTGGCATTGCGGTCACGCGGAGTAGATACGGTCACTTCACCCATGGAAGTCTGTACCTGCTTCCGCATCTTTCCGTTACGACGATTGCCACTCATACGCTCTTCATCGGAGAGATGGGCATCCATCTCGCCTTCAAGGGCCGCATTTAAAATACTCTCCAATAAGGGAGCAAACGCTCCATCCTTTCCCAACAAGGGCTTACCGGCTTTTAGCTGTTCGATGGCCTTGTTCTTGATACTTTCAAAATCAAATTCTTCGCTCATAAATAAACTGTGTTTGCAAAGTTAATATTTTATTCATTCCCTTTGTTGACACAGTTTAATTTACAACCTCCACTAACTTTGCATTGACCCACAAAGAATGTCCTACACAACCGCAGGGAGAGAGGAATCATATCCTAAGATAATCTCCTCGCTATTGTTTGATATTTTTTAAAGTCAACCTTAATAGCAAATAGCGAAAAAGAGCGTCAACTTGTAATAAAAATTAAGTATTAACTGAGTCAACCGACTTTGAAAATAAGCTTTAAAGTGGTCAACTAAAAACATTAAACCACAATGAACTTTAGTTTCCCCCGCTTGAAACTCTAGTTTCATCTGCCTGAAACTTTAGTTTCCCCTGCTTGAACCTTTAGTTTCATTTGCTTGAACTTCTAGTTTCCTGTGGTGAAACAACATTTTCTGTTACTTGAAACTGTCTGTTCTACCGCTCTCTTTCGGCTCTTGATACTTGCTTTTCAGTCATTACTGCCTGTCTTCTTAGTCATTAATAGCCTATGTATTGAGTATTAACACCCTGTACGTAGGTTGTTAATATCCTATATGTGAATTATTAATATCCTATATATTGGTTATTCCTATCCCGTATTTAGTCTGTTAATATCCTGTATATCTATTGTTTATTGTTCCCCTTCATCGTCTTCCGTCGGGTGATAGGTGACAGGTGTGGTGATAGGTTGACAGCAACCTATCACCATGCCTTAAACCCCGATGAACAGGGACGCTTATGATTACAGGTGATAGGTGATAGAGGAAAGTGCGAAAAACTTCTGTGTGTATCCGTCCTGCCCGCTTCCTTCTTTTTCCCCTTCGCACACACATACGCACGCATGAATATAATAATGTATCCTTTCCCTCGCTTCCTTTGTCCTTTTCTCCCGCTGTTGAAAAAATATGTTCTGTAACATCGTTATGATTCAGCTAGTTAGCATATATCTTCCAAAAAACTTCAAAAAAACAGTGGAATATATTTGGAGTATATCCGAAAAGCGAGTACTTTTGCACCCGCTTTCCAGGAGAGGAGAGCCTTGCGGAATTGACATGATGACAAAGCGTAGGACCTCTTAACTATAAGAACAAAAAAGATCCGGAAAAGTTTGGATCATAATAAATAAAGTTCTTATCTTTGCAGTCCGATTCGCAAAGAAACGCGGTTTAGCGTTTTTCGTTTTCGTCCCTTCTTTCCCTTTCGCCAAGAGAGCCTGAGAAACGAACCGAAAAAGAAAAACGAAAAAAAACTTCCGAAAAGTTTGGCAGTTAAAATAAAACCCCTTACCTTTGCACCCGCTTTTGAAAACGAAGCGCAAGTTCTTTGAAATATTGATAAACAATACAAGTAGTACAAGTTAAAATAGAACCGTCAATGCTTATATAATATAGGTATAGGTAATAGAGTCAATAAATTGTACGGCATCCTGAACAGAGCAAAATGCTATCCTATGGGATAGATGAAAATACTTTTACAATGAAGAGTTTGATCCTGGCTCAGGATGAACGCTAGCTACAGGCTTAACACATGCAAGTCGAGGGGCAGCATTTCAGTTTGCTTGCAAACTGAAGATGGCGACCGGCGCACGGGTGAGTAACACGTATCCAACCTGCCGATAACTCCGGGATAGCCTTTCGAAAGAAAGATTAATACCGGATGGCATATGATTATCGCATGATAATCCTATTAAAGAATTTCGGTTATCGATGGGGATGCGTTCCATTAGTTTGTTGGCGGGGTAACGGCCCACCAAGACTTCGATGGATAGGGGTTCTGAGAGGAAGGTCCCCCACATTGGAACTGAGACACGGTCCAAACTCCTACGGGAGGCAGCAGTGAGGAATATTGGTCAATGGACGGGAGTCTGAACCAGCCAAGTAGCGTGAAGGATGACTGCCCTATGGGTTGTAAACTTCTTTTATACGGGAATAAAGTTATCCACGTGTGGATTTTTGTATGTACCGTATGAATAAGGATCGGCTAACTCCGTGCCAGCAGCCGCGGTAATACGGAGGATCCGAGCGTTATCCGGATTTATTGGGTTTAAAGGGAGCGTAGGTGGACAGTTAAGTCAGTTGTGAAAGTTTGCGGCTCAACCGTAAAATTGCAGTTGATACTGGCTGTCTTGAGTACAGTAGAGGTGGGCGGAATTCGTGGTGTAGCGGTGAAATGCTTAGATATCACGAAGAACTCCGATTGCGAAGGCAGCTCACTGGACTGCAACTGACACTGATGCTCGAAAGTGTGGGTATCAAACAGGATTAGATACCCTGGTAGTCCACACAGTAAACGATGAATACTCGCTGTTTGCGATACACAGTAAGCGGCCAAGCGAAAGCGTTAAGTATTCCACCTGGGGAGTACGCCGGCAACGGTGAAACTCAAAGGAATTGACGGGGGCCCGCACAAGCGGAGGAACATGTGGTTTAATTCGATGATACGCGAGGAACCTTACCCGGGCTTAAATTGCATTTGAATAATCAAGAAATTGGTTAGTCGTAAGACAAATGTGAAGGTGCTGCATGGTTGTCGTCAGCTCGTGCCGTGAGGTGTCGGCTTAAGTGCCATAACGAGCGCAACCCTTATCTTCAGTTACTAACAGGTCATGCTGAGGACTCTGGAGAGACTGCCGTCGTAAGATGTGAGGAAGGTGGGGATGACGTCAAATCAGCACGGCCCTTACGTCCGGGGCTACACACGTGTTACAATGGGGGGTACAGAAGGCAGCTACACGGCGACGTGATGCCAATCCCAAAAACCTCTCTCAGTTCGGATCGAAGTCTGCAACCCGACTTCGTGAAGCTGGATTCGCTAGTAATCGCGCATCAGCCATGGCGCGGTGAATACGTTCCCGGGCCTTGTACACACCGCCCGTCAAGCCATGAAAGCCGGGGGTACCTGAAGTACGTAACCGCGAGGAGCGTCCTAGGGTAAAACTGGTAATTGGGGCTAAGTCGTAACAAGGTAGCCGTACCGGAAGGTGCGGCTGGAACACCTCCTTTCTGGAGCGATGCCGTAATAAGTTGAGAGTTGAGAGTTGAGAGCCAGGAGTTTACTCCCATTATCTGGACTTGCTTTCTCACTGAAAAAAATGATGACTTTAAAGGTTCTGTTTTTGTACTACTGGTACTTGTTTATTTATAGATATAGATCAACCATCTATAGAAGTATAGATAGAGATAAACAAGAGAAAAAGAAGCCGAGTCTAACTCAACAGGTAGACAAGGTTGAACTAGTCCTATAGCTCAGTTGGTTAGAGCGCTACACTGATAATGTAGAGGTCGGCAGTTCAACTCTGCCTGGGACTACCAAGCTCAAGAACGACAGTAATTCTTGATAACCTCTTGGGGGATTAGCTCAGCTGGCTAGAGCATCTGCCTTGCACGCAGAGGGTCAACGGTTCGAATCCGTTATTCTCCACGATCTCTGAAAAGAGAAACGATCTTTGACATGATGATACAAAAAGTAAAATTTTAGTAAGAGCTAAAAGTATATATCGAACCGTACGTTTCCGGTATACAGGCTAGCAATAGTCTAATATACAGGGAAGTCAGTTTGAAAGAAAGTAAGCAAGGGCGCATGGCGGATGCCTTGGCTCTCGGAGGCGATGAAGGACGTGATAAGCTGCGATAAGCTTCGGGTAGGTGCAAATAACCCTTGATCCGAAGATTTCCGAATGGGACAACCCGACATTCTGAAGGAATGTCATCCATCCTAGATGGAGGCTAACACAGGGAACTGAAACATCTTAGTACCTGTAGGAAAAGAAAATAATAATGATTCCCCAAGTAGTGGCGAGCGAACGGGGATCAGCCCAAACCAATGTTGTTACGGCAATATTGGGGTTGTAGGACCACGACATCGCAAGAACTTTAGTGAGAAGAACCCTTTGGAAAATGGGACCATAGACGGTGATAGTCCGGTATTCGAAGCTAAACGAAGCGTAGTGGTATCCTGAGTAGCGCGGGACACGAGGAATCTTGCGTGAATCTGCCGGGACCATCCGGTAAGGCTAAATACTCCCGAGAGACCGATAGCGAACCAGTACTGTGAAGGAAAGGTGAAAAGCACTTCGAACAGAAGAGTGAAATAGTCCCTGAAACCATGCGCCTACAAGCGGTCGGAGCTGCGCAAGCAGTGACGGCGTGCCTTTTGCATAATGAACCTACGAGTTACTTTTTCCGGCAAGGTTAAGCATTTCAAAATGTGTAGCCGAAGCGAAAGCGAGTCTGAACAGGGCGACCAGTCGGAAGGAGTAGACGCGAAACCAAGTGATCTACCCTTGGTCAGGTTGAAGGTTAGGTAACACTAACTGGAGGACCGAACCGATAAGCGTTGAAAAGCTTCCGGATGAACTGAGGGTGGGGGTGAAAGGCTAATCAAACTTGGAGATAGCTCGTACTCCCCGAAATGCATTTAGGTGCAGCCTTGTGAGTTACTAATGTGAGGTAGAGCGACTGATAAGATGCGAGGGCTTCACCGCCTATCAAGTCTTGATAAACTCCGAATGCGCATTAGTCCTATCACAGGAGTGAGGGCATGGGTGCTAAGGTCCATGTCCTAAAGGAGAAGAATCCGGACCATCAGCTAAGGTCCCCAAATAGATACTAAGTTGAACTAACGAAGTCAGATTGCTAAGACAGCTAGGATGTTGGCTTGGAAGCAGCCATTCATTTAAAGAGTGCGTAACAGCTCACTAGTCGAGGAGTTTGGCGTGGATAATAATCGGGCATTAAGTATCTTACCGAAGCTATGGGATGTGTAAACATCGGTAGGGGAGCATTCCACTCTGCGTCGAAGGTGAGGCGTGAGCCTTGCTGGAGCGTGTGGAAAAGCAAATGTAGGTATAAGTAACGATAAAGGGGGTGGGAAACCCCCTCGCCGAAAGACTAAGGTTTCCTGATCAACGCTAATCGGATCAGGGTTAGTCGGGTCCTAAGGCTCAGCCGAACGGTGAGGCCGATGGCAGAACAGGTTAATATTCCTGTACTACCTTAAGGAGTGACGTGGAGACGGAGGAGTGACAACGCCGCGGACTGACGGAATAGTCCGTTGAAGGGTGTAGATGCTGATTATCCCAGGCAAATCCGGGATAAGAGTCGAACCTGATAGTATACCAAATTCTTCGGAATAAGGTAATAGTGCGTGTAAACATACTCCCGAGAAAATCCGCTAAACTTAATCTTTAAGGTACCCGTACCGCAAACGGACACACGTAGTCGGGTTGAATATACTAAGGCGCTTGAGTGATTCACGGTTAAGGAACTAGGCAAATTGACCCTGTAACTTCGGGATAAAGGGTCCCAACGAGAGTTGGGCGCAGAGAATAGGTCCAGGCAACTGTTTAACAAAAACACAGGGCTGTGCCAAATTGAAAGATTACGTATACAGCCTGACACCTGCCCGGTGCTGGAAGGTTAAGAGGAGATGTCATCGCAAGAGAAGCATTGAATTGAAGCCCCAGTAAACGGCGGCCGTAACTATAACGGTCCTAAGGTAGCGAAATTCCTTGTCGGGTAAGTTCCGACCTGCACGAATGGTGTAATGATCTGGACACTGTCTCAACCGTGAGCTCAGTGAAATTGTAGTATCGGTGAAGATGCCGATTACCCGCGATGGGACGAAAAGACCCCGTGAACCTTTACTATAGCTTAACATTGAATTTGGGTAATTGATGTGTAGGATAGGCCGGAGACTTTGAAGCGCAGACGCCAGTTTGTGTGGAGTCGCTGTTGAAATACGGCCCTTTGATTATTTGAGTTCTAACTCGTAGAAACGAGGACACTGTTTGGTGGGTAGTTTGACTGGGGTGGTCGCCTCCAAAAGTGTAACGGAGGCTTCTAAAGGTGCCCTCAGGACGATTGGTAACCGTCCGCAGAGTGTAATGGCATAAGGGCGCTTGACTGGGAGACATACAAGTCGATCAGGTAGGAAACTAGAGCATAGTGATCCGGTGTTTCCGCATGGAAGGGACATCGCTCAAAGGATAAAAGGTACTCCGGGGATAACAGGCTGATCCCTCCCAAGAGCTCATATCGACGGAGGGGTTTGGCACCTCGATGTCGGCTCGTCACATCCTGGGGCTGGAGAAGGTCCCAAGGGTTGGGCTGTTCGCCCATTAAAGTGGCACGCGAGCTGGGTTCAGAACGTCGTGAGACAGTTCGGTCTCTATCTATCGTGGGCGTATGAAATTTGCGTGGCTCTGACACTAGTACGAGAGGACCGTGTTGGACTGACCTCTGGTTTACCAGTTGTGCCGCCAGGTGCATTGCTGGGTATCTAAGTCGGGATTGGATAAGTGCTGAAAGCATCTAAGTACGAAGCCAGCCACAAGATTAGATTTCTTAGGGTCGTCAAAGACGATGACGTTGATAGGATGCAGGTGTAAAGGTGGTAACATCAAAGCCGAGCATTACTAATTGCCCGTCCACTTTCTTTCGGACTTGTACGGATCGCGATATATACGTTTAGCGGATTACCCCGGAAACGGGTAATACACTGAGATTTTACTTTTCATCATGTCATAACCTTATTCAGGTGGTTATAGCACGAGGGTTCCACCTCTTCCCATTCCGAACAGAGAAGTTAAGCCTCGTCACGCCGATGGTACTGCGTAACAGTGGGAGAGTAGGTAGCCGCCGTTTTTGAAGAAGCCCCTTGATTCAGCAATGAGTCAAGGGGCTTTCTGTTTTCTGTCGCTTCTGAAAATCACCCGGCTAACGTAGCTTTCTCTACTACCTATCAGTGATATATTTTAGGTAATATCCGCTTTAAACTTATGAAATGAAATTTTATCTGATAAAAAAGTAACGTTTTATTTGGTGGTAACGAAATAATCTATACCTTTGCACCGTCAAACAATAAAAGAGACGAAAAATGAATCAGATGTTTATACATATTCTACTATGCGGTATTATTATTCTACTATCAAAGGTTAGTGGAAGTGAGTGCTGCGCGTAAATGTGTATAATGAAGATATACGAAAGCCTTTCTCACTTCCATGTGTGAAAGGCTTTTTTAATGCAAATAATTACATAATATAAAAAGAATATGGACAATAGGTTATTTATTTTTGATACCACCCTGCGGGATGGCGAACAGGTTCCGGGTTGCCAGTTGAATACAGTGGAAAAGATTCAGGTAGCAAAGGCATTGGAAGCATTGGGGGTAGATGTGATTGAGGCAGGATTCCCTATATCGAGTCCGGGTGATTTTAATTCGGTAATTGAGATTTCTAAAGCAGTGACTTGGCCTACGATTTGCGCTTTGACCCGTGCTGTTCAAAAAGATATTGATGTAGCTGTGGATGCACTGAGATTTGCAAAGCATAAACGTATTCATACGGGTATCGGTACTTCCGATTCACATATTAAATATAAATTCAATTCGAATCGTGATGAGATTATCGAACGTGCGGTAGCAGCTGTAAAATATGCACGCCGCTTTGTGGACGATGTGGAATTTTATGCAGAAGATGCGGGTCGTACGGATAATGAATATTTGGCACGTGTGGTGGAAGCCGTAATCAAGGCAGGTGCTACTGTGGTAAATATACCGGATACGACGGGTTACTGTTTACCATCGGAATATGGTGCTAAAATCAAATATTTGATTGACCATGTAGACGGTGTTGACAGAGCCATTCTTTCAACTCATTGCCACAACGACTTGGGAATGGCAACAGCCAATACGATCGCCGGTGTTTTGAATGGCGCCCGTCAGGTGGAAGTGACTATCAACGGTATCGGTGAACGTGCCGGAAATACAGCACTTGAAGAAATAGCAATGATCATCAAGAGCCATCATGAAATAGATATCCAGACAAATATCAACACGCAGAAGATTTATCCGACCAGCCGCATGGTTTCCAGTCTGATGAATATGCCTGTACAGCCGAACAAGGCTATTGTTGGCCGCAATGCTTTTGCGCACTCTTCGGGTATTCATCAGGATGGCGTATTGAAGAATGTTCAGACTTATGAGATTATCGATCCGCATGATGTGGGTATCGATGATAATTCGATTGTATTGACTGCTCGTAGCGGACGTGCTGCATTGAAGAATCGCCTTGCTATTTTGGGGGTTAACTTGGAGCAGGAGAAACTAGATAAGGTATATGAGGAATTCTTGAAATTGGCTGATAAGAAAAAAGATATCAATGATGATGATATCTTGGTATTGGCAGGTGCCGACCGTAGCCAGAACCATCGTATTAAATTGGACTATTTGCAAGTGACGAGTGGTGTTGGGGTTCGTTCCGTAGCTAGTTTGGGGCTGAATATTTCCGGTGAGAAATTTGAGGCTTGTGCCAGTGGCAACGGTCCGGTAGATGCAGCTATCAAAGCATTGAAGAAGATTGTGGATCGGCACATGACACTGAAAGAATTTACTATTCAGGCTATTAGTAAAGGAAGTGATGATGTAGGTAAAGTTCACATGCAGGTGGAATATGATCATCAGGTGTATTACGGTTTCGGAGCCAATACAGATATTATCGCAGCTTCGGTAGAGGCCTATATTGACTGTATCAACAAGTTCAAGTCGTAAAGAAGAGATTAACTGAAATATAAATAGTAATTAGTAAAATAGTAAATAAACAGATGAATACGTTATTTGATAAAATATGGGATGCCCACGTGGTGACTACTGTGGAAGACGGTCCTACCCAGCTTTATATAGATCGTTTGTATTGTCATGAAGTAACGAGTCCGCAGGCTTTTGCCGGGCTGCGCGAACGTGGAATCGGAGTGTTGCGTCCGGAAAAGGTGTTTTGTATGCCCGACCATAACACGCCGACTCATGATCAGGATAAACCGATTGAAGATACTGTTTCCAGAACTCAGGTGGATACTCTGACAAAGAATGCGAAGGACTTCGGTCTGACGCATTATGGCATGATGCATCCGAAGAATGGCATTATCCACGTGGTAGGTCCGGAACGTGCTTTGACCCTGCCGGGAATGACGATTGTCTGTGGCGACTCACATACGTCTACTCATGGTGCAATGGGAGCTATCGCTTTCGGCATCGGAACGAGTGAGGTGGAGATGGTACTGGCTTCGCAATGTATTCTCCAGTCGAGACCGAAAACAATGCGCATTACTGTGGATGGTGAGCTCGGTAAAGGAGTGACTGCAAAGGATGTGGCTCTGTATATGATGTCTAAAATGACAACAAGTGGTGCTACAGGTTATTTTGTGGAGTATGCGGGTTCGGCTATCCGCAATCTGTCGATGGAGGGGCGCCTTACTCTTTGTAACCTTTCTATCGAAATGGGTGCACGGGGAGGAATGGTTGCTCCGGACGAGGTGACTTTCGAATATATCAAAGGCCGTGAGAATGCTCCGCAGGGAGAAGAATGGGAGAAAGCGGTAGCGTATTGGAAGACTTTGAAGAGTGATGATGATGCAGTGTTCGATAAAGAGGTTCGTTTTGATGCAGCCAATATCGAACCGATGATCACTTACGGAACGAATCCGGGAATGGGTATGGGAATCACTCAGCATATTCCCACGACCGAAGGCATGGGAGAAGCTGCTCAGGTTTCTTTCAAGAAATCATTGGATTATATGGGATTCAAACCGGGTGAGTCTTTGTTGGGAAAGAAAATAGATTATGTATTTCTAGGTGCCTGTACGAACGGACGTATTGAAGACTTTCGTGCATTTGCCTCTATCGTGAAGGGACGTAAGAAAGCGGATAATGTAATTGCCTGGTTGGTGCCGGGATCGTGGATGGTGGATGCGCAGATTCGTAAGGAAGGTATCGACAAGATATTGACTGAGGCCGGTTTCGCTATTCGCCAACCGGGATGTTCCGCTTGTCTGGCGATGAATGACGATAAGATTCCTGCCGGAAAATATTCGGTGTCTACCAGCAACCGTAATTTTGAAGGCCGTCAGGGACCGGGTGCACGTACATTGCTGGCCAGTCCGCTGGTAGCGGCTGCTGCGGCAGTGACAGGGGTGATTACCGATCCGAGAGGACTGATGTAGTTTCAACCGTAAATAGTAAATTGTAAATCGTTAAATATAAATGTAAAGATGGCTAAGACAAAATTCAATATAATAACAAGTACTTGTGTACCTCTTCCTTTAGAAAACGTAGATACCGACCAGATTATTCCGGCCCGTTTCCTGAAAGCGACTACTCGTGAAGAAAAATTTTTCGGTGATAACCTTTTCCGTGATTGGCGTTACAATGCTGACGGTTCTCTGAATAAGGATTTTGTACTGAACAACCCTATTTATGGTGGACAGATATTGGTGGCTGGAAAGAATTTCGGTTCCGGTTCGAGCCGTGAACACGCCGCATGGGCAATTGCCGGGTATGGCTTTCGGGTTGTGGTATCCAGCTTCTTTGCCGATATTCATAAGAATAATGAGTTGAACAACTTTGTACTTCCGGTGGTTGTCACAGAAACGTTCTTGCAAGAGTTGTTCGATTCGATTGAAGCCGATCCGAAGATGGAAGTGGAAGTTAACCTTCCTGAGCAGACCATCACCAACAAGGCTACGGGCAAAAGTGAACATTTCGAAATCAATGCTTACAAGAAACATTGTTTGATGAATGGATTGGACGACATCGATTTCTTGTTGAGCAATAAAGATAAAATAGAAGAATGGGAAAAGAAGGCGTGAAAATAGAAATCATGGACACAACGCTCCGTGATGGTGAACAAACCAGCGGAGTGTCTTTTGTGCCTCATGAGAAGCTAATGATCGCCCGTTTGCTATTGGAAGATTTGAAAGTAGACCGGGTGGAGGTTGCTTCGGCACGGGTATCGGAAGGCGAGTTTGAAGCCGTGAAGATGATTTGTGACTGGGCAGCCCGTCGTAATCTGCTTCATAAAGTTGAGGTACTGGGATTTGTTGACGGTCATACTTCGGTAGATTGGATACAGCGTACTGGTTGCCGCGTTATCAATCTTCTGTGCAAAGGTTCGTTGAAGCATTGTACGCAGCAATTACATAAGACTCCGGAGGAACATTTGGCGGAGATCATCGATGTGGTGCGCTATGCTGACGAGCAGGATATAACCGTCAATGTCTATCTGGAAGACTGGAGTAACGGTATAAAGGATTCTCCCGAATACGTATTCCTGTTGATGGATGGATTGAAAGATACGGGTATCAAGCGTTTTATGTTGCCTGATACATTGGGTATCCTGAATCCGTTGCAGGTGATAGAATATATGCGGAAGATGAAAAAACGTTATCCGCAGACCCATTTTGATTTCCATGCGCACAATGACTATGATTTGGCGGTAAGCAATGTACTGGCAGCAGTGTTGAGTGGCGTTAAAGGGTTGCACACAACGATAAACGGACTGGGCGAGCGTGCGGGAAATGCCCCTCTCGCAAGTGTGCAGGCAATCTTGAAAGATCATTTTAATGCTGTGACCAATATAGACGAGAGTCGTCTGAATGATGTCAGCCGGGTGGTTGAATCTTATTCGGGAATCGTGATACCTGCCAATAAACCGATTGTGGGAGAGAACGTCTTTACACAAGTGGCAGGGGTACACGCCGACGGAGATAATAAGAATAATCTTTATTGCAACGACCTGCTTCCCGAACGGTTCGGACGGAAACGTGAATATGCGTTGGGGAAGACAAGCGGTAAGGCGAACATTCGCAAGAATCTTGAAGATCTCGGGTTGGAGTTGGATGAAGATGCAATGCGGATGGTGACGGAACGCATTATCGAGTTGGGCGATAAGAAAGAGTTGGTCACACAGGAAGATTTGCCGTACATCGTGTCTGATGTGTTGAAACATGGAGCGGTAGGTGAGAAGGTCAAGTTGAAGAGTTATTTTGTAAACCTGGCTCACGGACTGAAACCGATGGCGACGCTGAAAATAGAAATCAACGGAAAAGAGTACGAGGAGAGTTCGAGTGGCGACGGCCAGTATGATGCGTTTGTGCGTGCACTGCGTAAGATATATAAGGTAACGTTAGGACGTAAATTCCCGATGTTGACCAATTATGCGGTGACCATTCCTCCCGGTGGACGTACGGATGCTTTCGTGCAGACGGTGATCACATGGAGTTATGACGAACAGGTGTTCCGTACGCGCGGACTGGATGCAGACCAGACGGAAGCTGCCATCAAGGCCACTATGAAGATGTTGAACCTCATAGAGGATAAAATTAACGATTAACGTAATAAACTAAATAATATGGATTTTAAAATAGCTGTATTAGCGGGCGACGGTATCGGACCGGAAATCTCTGTACAAGGTGTGGAGGTGATGAGTGCCGTTTGTGAGAAATTTGGTCACAAAGTAAGTTATGAATATGCGATTTGCGGTGCGGATGCAATTGATAAAGTAGGCGATCCGTTTCCGGAAAAGACCTATCAGGTTTGTAAAGAGGCGGATGCGGTCTTATTCTCTGCCGTAGGCGATCCGAAGTTTGACAATGATCCTACTGCCAAGGTACGTCCGGAGCAAGGGTTGCTGGCTATGCGTAAGAAACTAGGACTTTTTGCCAATATCCGTCCGGTGCAAACATTCAAATGTCTGATTCACAAGTCTCCGTTGCGTGCAGAATTGGTGGAGAACGCGGACTTTATTTGTATCCGTGAACTGACCGGAGGTATGTATTTCGGTGAAAAATACCAGGATAATGACAAGGCATACGATACGAACTATTATACCCGTCCGGAAATAGAACGTATTCTGAAGGTTGCTTTCGAGTATGCAATGAAGCGCAGAAAGCACTTGACAGTGGTCGATAAGGCGAATGTTCTTGCTTCGTCTCGTTTGTGGCGTCAGATTGCACAGGAGATGGCTCCGAACTATCCGGAAGTAACTACCGACTATATGTTTGTGGATAATGCTGCGATGAAGATGATTCAGGAACCGGCATTCTTTGACGTGATGGTAACGGAAAATACTTTCGGGGATATCCTGACCGATGAAGGTTCTGTCATCAGTGGCTCTATGGGGTTGCTTCCTTCCGCCTCTACGGGTGAAAGTACTCCGGTATTTGAACCGATTCACGGCTCATGGCCGCAGGCGAAAGGGCTGAATATTGCCAATCCGTTGGCGCAGATCCTTTCTGTGGCTATGTTGTTCGAGTATTTCGACTGCAAAGAAGAGGGTGCATTGATTCGTAAAGCTGTAGATGCTTCTTTGGATGCAAATGTGCGTACACCGGAAATCCAGGTTGCCGGTGGTGACAAGTACGGAACGAAAGAAGTAGGACAGTGGATTGTTGATTATATCAAGAAGGCTTGATAAATCCGGATGAAAAGTAAAAGCCTGGCATCGGAAACGGTGTCAGGCTTTTACTTTCGTTTGAAATAGTGTTATTGTGTTCTACCAGCTTTTAATAGTGGAATAGATAATGATTCCGAGTACGGTCAGTAATCCTACATAAATAGTGACTGACCATTGTTTGAGTTCTTTTCTCTTCATACGGGTAGAAGGTTCCAGATAGATGGTTGCTTTATGGGCAATGGTAGCGAACAGCCATCCGCCGAATCCGCCGATAATTCCTCCGACAAGCAAATCACCCGGATAATGTACCCCTAGATATACGCGTGTGTAACAATTGAAGAGAGCCCATACGATAATGAAAATGCTTAGCCAGCGTTTGCGGAACATGAAGACCACGTACATGGCAAGACCGAATGAATTGGCTGCATGGCACGATGGGAAACCGTAGCTTCCACCACGATAATTGTTGACGATATATACCATATCTACAATGGGACTTTCCGGATTGGAAGGGCGCAGACGTGCCACGACCGGGCGGATGATACTGCTGCACATTTGGTCGGCGAAGGTGATGATAAGTGCAATAGCGGCTACATAACACAGAACGGCTTTCCAATGGAAGTTCTTTAGTAATATGTATAGGATGGTGGCGTACATCGGTACCCAAATTATTTTTCCTGTAAAGGAAGTCATGAAATAGTCCCAAAAGGGAGAGTGGATACCATTGAAATATAGGAAGACATTTGTATCTATCTCCGAAAGATATTGGATGATGTCAGTATGTACCATCTGGTTCTGTTTTTATATTTTTACTGTGATTATTCAGTTGTTCTCCGGCTTTATCGTTTGGCAAGGTCATCGTAGAGCTTTTGGAGGAAAGCTTTTCCCTTCTCCAGATTGGCACCTTTCTCTGTACCTTCGTCAAGTTGTACGGTATTTGCATCCAAGTTGTATACCAATTGGTTTTCGGGAGTAACCATGCCGAAGAAGTTCGGTCGGGTAAAATATCCGAAATGCGGAGATGACGGGTTCAGTATGTTTTTGCTGAACGTAAAGTCGTCGTGTGGCAGCCCCAGCTGTGCGAGCAAGGTGGCGGCAATGTCAATTTGTGAAGCATACGTATCTATTACACGAGGCTCTTTGATTGCTCCGCCAAGCAAGATTAACGGGATGGTCTGCCCGTCCAGCGGATTCTCTATCGGATACGGATAAGCTCCCTGATGATCGGGAACAAGTACAAACAGGGTGTTTTTCCAAAGCTGCGTCTCCTTATATTGTTCTACGAAATCTCCCACGCAACTGTCCGCATAGGCAAAGGCATTGAGTATTTTATCGTCCAGTCTGTGGAACGGAACTTCAAAAGGTTCATGACTGCTTGAGGTTTGCACGAGTTTAAGAAAAGGCTCTTGCTGTTTTTCCTCCTTGATGTCTTTCATCAGACGTTGGAATAATACATGGTCCTGCGCTCCCCATTTTCCGGTACGTTCGGACAAAGGAAAATCCTTATCGCATACAATTCTCTCAATGCCGGAGGATACCAGATAAGAACGCATATTCGTAAAGTCGGCGTCCCCTCCGTAATAATATTCTAGACTGTATCCCGCATTTCTCAAACTTCGCGGAATAGAAGGAAGTTTGTCCGTCTTTTCGGGATATTTCATAATGCTGGTGCTTGGCTGTCCGGGATAACCACTGATGATGGAAGCCAGCCCACGATCGGTACGGAAGCTGCTGGCGTAGAAATTGCTGAATAATATGCCTTCTTTGGCGAATTTATCCATATTGACAGCTACGTTCGGATGTCCGCCGAAAGTTTCCATCAGATGTGTGGAGAAACTTTCGAGAATAATAAAGATAATATTCGGGCGTTGTGTATTTAATAATTGGGGAATGCTGTCGGCAGTTACGGCAGGTTTGTCTACCATTTTCGCAAACAATTCGTCGGCCTTTTGAGGGTCCATGAACCGATATTGTTTCTCAAAATTATTCTGATGGGTAGCAGAATACATGAAACTGAATGCCGGATTGATGGCGGCATGATTCATTCGCTGATCCTGACTGTAATAGACTTTACTCAGATTCATGGTCGACACGGTGAACCCGCCACGAATGGGGATGAAAAGTGCGGCGGTGAGCAATAACAGCGCGAATGAGACATTTTGCCGGCGATAGGGTATCTTTAAAGGTTTTCTTTCACGGATCAGTACGATATAAAAGATAGAATATAAAACAGCCGCATAGACCAACATTGCTAATATTCCCAATAAAACGAACCAGAAACTGACGCTTGCGATAGCATCTTTGGGTGAGGAGAAGAAATAGAAAATGGGGGTGGCGTCGAGACGGAATCCCCAGAAACCGTATAGCCCGAGATCGACAATAAAGATACATGCCATGACAAATGCTATCAATCCGAAATAGACTTGCCGGATGCGGCGGAGTATAGACGAATCCGTCCAGGCGGAAGCGATAAGTATCAAGCCGGGAATGGCGGTGAGGTAACCTGCGAGTGATAAATCCAAAGGTAAGCCGTGCCACATGACACTGAAATAATCACCGAAAGAAACATCGGCGTATAAATCATGGTAGTAGACCATGAAGACCGGCTTTTGAAGAACAAACAAGAGGACAAATAAAAAGTATGTCGTGAGAAATTGGATAATTCTCTTTTTCATAATGTGTAAACTTAAAATAATTGAACGGATACAAAGTTAGTATACTTTTCGTTATCTTTCTCATGATGTAATATAAAACATCTCTTTTTTTCCATATCTTTGTCGTGTATGTGACAAAAATTAAGTAATGAAATGGCTAAGATTGCGAAGAAACTAACAGATTTAGTGGGGAATACTCCTCTGATGGAGCTTTCCGGTTATTGTGGAAAGTATGGTCTGGAACGAAATATTATTGCCAAACTGGAGGCTTTTAATCCGGCGGGAAGTGTGAAAGACAGGGTGGCTCTTTCGATGATTGAAGATGCGGAGGCACGTGGGGTATTGAAGCCCGGTGCAACGATAATCGAACCGACAAGCGGAAATACAGGTGTCGGACTGGCAATGGTCGCTACCATCAAAGGATATCACTTGATATTGACAATGCCTGAGACGATGAGTCTGGAACGGCGTAACCTGCTGAAAGCACTCGGTGCGGAAATTGTTCTGACAGACGGCTTGGGCGGAATGGCGGCTTCCATTGCAAAGGCTGAGGAATTGCGAGACAGTATTCCCGGTTCGGTGATTCTGCAACAATTTGAGAATCCTGCCAATGCGGCGGCGCATGAGCGTACGACAGGAGAAGAGATATGGCGGGATACAGATGGTGAAGTAGACGTTTTTGTTGCCGGAGTTGGTACCGGAGGAACGGTTTGCGGTGTAGCCCGTGCTTTAAAGAAACATAATCCTGATATTTATATCGTAGCGGTAGAACCGGCTGCGTCTCCTGTATTGGAGGGTGGACAGGCGGCTCCACACCGTATTCAGGGAATCGGAGCCAATTTTATTCCTAAACTTTATGATGCTTCTATGATAGACGAAGTTATCGGTGTGCCTGATGATGAAGCGATTCGTGCAGGGCGTGAACTATCGGCAACGGAAGGCTTGTTGGCCGGAATTTCTTCGGGAGCGGCTGTGTATGCAGCCCGTCAATTGGCACAGCGTCCGGAATTTAAAAACAAAAAGATAGTGGCGTTGTTACCTGATACGGGAGAGCGTTATTTGTCGACGGAATTGTTTGCATTTGACGCATATCCGTTGGACTGATTTTGATTTATAAATACTAAAAAGACCTGAACCATGGTAAGAACGATTATTGCTTTACTTTTCTGTTTCCCGGTTGCCTTGTATGCGCAAACTTATCAGCAATTGTCCGAAAGGGCTATTGACTGTATCGAAAAAGACAGTCTTCCACAAGCGGAAGAACTTTTGCTTCGTGCTTTGAAACTGGAACCGAAAAATGCGAAGAATGCCTTGCTTTTTTCCAATCTGGGATTGGTACAACGTCGTTTGGGAGAGTTTGATAAGGCGCTCGAGTCTTACTCTTTTGCCTTAAACTTTGCTCCGTTGGCAGTTCCTATCTTGCTGGACCGTGCCGCCATCTATATGGAAATGGGAAAGACAGATCGCGCTTATACGGATTATTGCCAGGTGCTTGACGGGGATAAGCAGAATAAGGAAGCCTTATTGATGCGTGCGTATATTTATGTACTCCGCAGGGATTATCCGGCTGCCCGTATTGATTATAATCGTTTATTGGAACTTGACCCGCAGAGTTATAGCGGTCGGCTGGGATTGGCTACGTTGGAACAGAAAGAAGGAAAGTTCCGTGAAGCTCTTGCCATTCTGAATAAGATGATTGTGGAATATCCTGAGGATGCGACACTGTATATAGCCCGTGCCGATGTGGAGCGTGACATGAAACATGAAGATTTGGCGCTGGTTGATTTGGAGGAAGCGATCCGGTTGGATGCCTCGTCGGCTGATGCTTATTTGTTGCGTGGAAATATCTATCTGGTGCAGAAAAAAAAGGCATTGGCAAAATCGGACTTTGAGAAAGCCATTTCGCTGGGAGTACCTCCTGCCGATTTACACGAGCAGTTGAAACAATGTAGATAACCATTCAGAAGTAACTATACGGCAAAAAAGACTTTACTGGATTTGGAGTCGGATGTCAGGTGAACTGCCGGATTAGGTTGACGAAATCTTTACCATACTTTTTCTTCTTATATTCTCCGATACCGCTGATAGATCCGAAATCTTCAATGGTGGTAGGTCGTGAAATGCTGAGCAGATGTAATACTTTGTCCGACAATACGATATAGGCGGGCAGACCTTCCTGATCAGCTAATTGTTTTCTTAATCCGCGCAGTGCTTCGAATAAATCTTCGTTTTCGCCGCCTGCCAGGCCGAAAGGAAGTTCTTTGGCTACCACTACTTTCTTCTTTTTCCCTTTTCGTGTGGCGGTCTCTTCATGACGGATAACTGCCAATGTGGCTTTTGCTCTCCCAAAAAGAATGTCACTCCCGCTGGGCGTGATTTTCAGATGGTTGTTCTCGTTATAAGCTATTTCAAAATAGCCGAGTTGCAACATCTGAAGAAGGTAATCTTGCCAATCGCGAGGGGGAATATCACGTCCGACACCGAATGTCTTGAGTTCTTGGTACCCTTTCGCTGTCACCTCTGCCGAATAGCTTCCCCGCAGAATGTCGATCAGAAGCCCTGTCCCGATCTGTTGTTCCGCACGTGCAATGGCGCTTAGTGCTTTTTGTACAATGACCGTCCCGTCAAAACGTTGGGGGGGATTCTTGCAGACATCACAATTTCCGCAGTCCTCTGTGGCTGTCTCTCCGAAATAGCTCAATAAGATGCGTCTCCGGCAGATGTCAGCTTCCGCATATTGTTGCATTCGTTGAAGTTTCTCGAGGTTGATCTTTTGTTGGCTACTTTCCGATGCAAATTTGGTCAGTAGTATCAGATCGCCTAATGAATAGAATAATACAGTATCGCTGGGCAGGCCATCCCGTCCGGCACGTCCGATTTCCTGATAAAAGCTTTCTATACTTTTGGGCAGATTATAGTGAATCACCCAGCGTACATTCGATTTGTCGATTCCCATACCGAAAGCGATGGTGGCACACACTACCTGAATGCGGTCGTTGATGAAATCATCTTGTGTCTCGTCACGTTGCTGTGCGGATAAACCGGCATGATAGACCCCACAACGGATACCTTGCTTTAGCAGCATTTGGGCTACTGTTTCTGTCTTGCTGCGGCTCATGCAGTAGATGATTCCGCTTTCTTTTCCATGTCGTTGGATGAATTCTATGATGGCTTTATTTTTTTCTTTCGCCTGAAATCCCCGTTTGACTGTCAGGCTGATGTTGGGGCGGTCGAAAGAAGAAATAAACGTACGTGGTCGGATAAGATGTAGCTGACGGATGATATCTTCGCGGGTGATTTTATCCGCAGTGGCGGTTAAAGCGATGATGGGCACTTGTGGGAATTGTTGATGGAGGACTCCCATCTGTGTATACTCCGGACGAAAATCGTGTCCCCATTGAGAGATACAATGAGCCTCGTCTATGGCAAATAGAGAAATGTTCATATCCCGTAGCAGGTAGTCTTTTTCCGCCAACAACTTTTCAGGAGAAATATAAAGCAGCTTCAGCTTCCCCGCAACGCAGGAACGCCGTAAATTGGCATTTTCCGTTTCGTCATTACTGCTATTCAGGGCTCCGGCGGCAATGCCGTTTGCCTGTAACGCTTCCACCTGATCTTTCATGAGTGAGATAAGCGGAGAAACCACGATGGCAGTACCTTCGCTGAGCAAAGCAGGCAATTGATAACAGATGGATTTTCCTCCACCTGTGGGCATTAGAACCAGTGCATCCTGTTTATTCAGAATGTGCCGGATGATTTCTTCTTGTAGCGGACGGAAACTGTCGTATCCGAAATATGTTTTTAGGGTTTCTCTCATTGGGCGTTCATTTAAACTTGTTGCAAAGGTACATTTTTATTCGTCAATTATGATAATGAGTGGATTTCAGTTTCCGATATGAAACATAAAAAGGTTAAAGTTTCTTATTATTCGAGCTTAATCCCTCTTTTTCAAGGTTTTTGATTGTTTATTCAGAAAAAAAACGCACAAAATAATTGTGTGTTTAAAAAAAAAGTAAGACATTTGTAACATGTAACGTTGCGAGTATGCAACTTACTAACAAATGAACAAACCCTAACCAGTTAATTCAATGAGTGATTTAGAGAACAAAACATCGGAAGAAACTCCGAAAAAACGCCCTTACAATTTGAGGGAGAAGAAAGAAAAGAAGGCTGCATATAGGTCGTTAATCAGACCGGAATTGGCAGATGAGTTGTATGACAAGATCTTGAATATCATAGTCGTACAGAAAAAGTACAAGGATCCTGATTATTCAGCAAAAGACTTGGCGAAAGAATTGAAAACGAATACTCGTTACCTTTCTGCAGTAGTGAACTCACGTTTCGGTATGAATTATTCTTGTTTGTTGAACGAATACAGAGTGAAAGATGCTTTGCATTTATTGACTGACAAACGTTATGCCGATAAGAATGTGGAAGAAATTAGTGCCATGGTTGGTTTCGCAAATCGTCAATCTTTTTATGCCGCATTTTACAAGAATATAGGTGAGACTCCTAACGGATACCGCAAGAAACATTTGGAAAGCAAAAAGTAATAGCGTGTTCCGGAATTAGCCAAAAGGAATTACCTCTAAATGAAAATGTTTGGAGATAATTCCTTTTCTCATTTTAATTGATCAACACTAGCATTATGAAGAAACATCTTATTTCAATGACTATTGCCGCCACGCTTTTGACGTCGTGCGGAGGAAGTAAAACAACAACTGCTGATGCAGAAAAATTTGATTATACAGTGGAACAATTTGCTGATTTACAGATTTTGCGTTACAAGGTTCCCGGATTTGAGGAACTGACGCTGAAACAGAAAGAACTGATTTATTACCTGACACAGGCTGCTTTGGAAGGAAGGGATATTCTGTTCGACCAGAATGGAAAATACAATTTGAGAATCCGTCGGATGCTCGAAGCGGTATATACGAATTATCAGGGGGATAAGACAACTTCTGACTTTAAGAACATGGAGATTTACTTGAAAAGAGTATGGTTCTCCAATGGTATTCATCATCATTATGGCTCGGAGAAATTTGTACCGAATTTCTCACAGGACTTTTTGAAACAAGCTGTGCTTGCCCTCGATGCCAAGCAGCTTCCGCTTGCAGAGGGGCAGACTGCCGAACAGCTTTGTGATGAGTTGTTCCCCGTGATCTTTGATCCGGCTATTATGCCGAAACGGGTGAATCAGGCGGATGGTGAGGATCTTGTGCTGACTTCGGCTTGTAACTATTACGATGGGGTGACGCAACAGGAAGCGGAGGCTTTCTACGGAGCGATGAAAGATCCGAAAGATGAGACTCCCATTTCTTATGGCTTGAATAGCCGTCTGGTAAAAGAGAATGGAAAGTTGCAGGAGAAAGTATGGAAAGTCGGCGGGCTTTATACACAGGCTATTGAGAAGATTGTGTATTGGCTGAAGAAAGCGGAAGCGGTGGCTGAGAATGATGCACAGAAAGCTGTGATTGCCCAACTGATTCAGTTCTATGAGACCGGTAGCCTGAAAGATTTTGATGAATATGCTATTCTTTGGGTGAAAGACCTTGACTCGCGAATTGATTTTGTGAATGGATTTACAGAAAGTTATGGAGATCCGTTAGGCATGAAAGCGAGTTGGGAATCTTTGGTCAACTTCAAAGACCTGGAAGCTACTCGCCGTACGGAAATTATCAGCAGCAATGCCCAATGGTTCGAGGATCACTCTCCGGTGGACAAGTCTTTCAAGAAAGATGAAGTGAAGGGTGTGTCGGCTAAGGTGATTACCGCCGCTATCCTTGCCGGTGATCTCTATCCGTCAACTGCTATCGGTATCAATCTTCCGAATGCCAACTGGATTCGTGCGCATCACGGTTCTAAATCGGTGACTATCGGTAACATTACGGACGCTTACAATAAGGCGGCCCATGGAAACGGGTTTAATGAGGAATTCGTTTATAGCGATACGGAAAGACAGCTGATCGACGCTTATTCCGATCTGACCGACGAACTTCACACGGATTTGCATGAGTGTCTGGGACATGGTTCCGGGAAGTTGCTTCCGGGAGTAGATCCTGATGCGTTGAAGGCTTACGGCTCTACGATTGAAGAAGCCCGTGCCGACTTGTTCGGATTGTACTATGTGGCCGATCCGAAATTGGTGGAACTGAAACTTCTTTCCTCTCCGGAAGCTTATAAAGCTCAATATTACACGTATCTGATGAATGGTCTGATGACTCAGTTGGTACGTATCGAACCGGGAAACAATGTGGAGGAAGCTCATATGCGTAACCGTCAGTTAATAGCCCGTTGGGTATATGAAAAAGGAGCTGCCGATAAAGTGGTGGAATTGGTGAAGAAGGATGGAAAGACGTATGTGGTCATCAACGATTATCCGAAGGTACGCGAACTTTTCGGTGAGTTATTGGCTGAGATCCAGCGTATCAAGTCGACCGGTGATTTTGAAGGTGCCCGTTCATTGGTAGAGAATTATGCGGTGAAAGTAGATCCGACTCTGCATGCTGAGATACTGGAACGCTATAAGAAGTTGAATCTGGCTCCTTACAAAGGCTTTGTGAATCCTAAATATGAACTGGTGACGGATGAAAACGGTAACATTACGGATGTCACCGTATCATACGACGAAGGTTATGCAGAACAGATGTTGCGTTACAGCACCGAAAACTCTCCGCTGCCTTCGGTAAACAACTAATCTGAAATGGATATTAAAGAACAACTGAAAGATATCAAGACACAGCTCCGTCTCTCAATGAACGGGGCTGTGTCCCAAAGTATGCGTGAAAAGGGGTTGGTATACAAATTGAATTTTGGTGTCGAACTGCCCCGTATCAAAATGATCGCAGGGAATTACGAGAAGAATCACGACTTGGCGCAGGCCTTGTGGAAAGAGGATATCCGCGAATGTAAAATATTGGCCGGACTGTTGCAGCCGATTGATACTTTTTATCCTGAGATAGCCGATATTTGGGTAGAGGATATCCGGAATATAGAGATTGCGGAACTGACGTGTATGAATCTTTTTCAGAATCTGCCGTATGCCCCTGCCAAGTCTTTCCACTGGATAGCCGATGAACGGGAATATATACAGACTTGTGGGTTCCTGACTGCTGCCCGGCTTCTGATGAAAAAGGGAGATATGACTGAACGGGCTGCCGGTGAGTTGCTTGACCAGGCTATTTGCGCCGTTCACTCCGAAAGTTATCATGTACGCAATGCTGCTTTGCTGGTGATTCGTAAATATATGCAGCACAACGAAGAGAATGCTTTCCGGGTATGTCGGTTGGTAGAAGGAATGGCCGATTCCAATATGGAAGGAGAGCAAATGCTTTATAATATGGTAAAGGCGGAGATGGAATAATAAACCTGTGTACTTTTAATTGGTATATTGGCATAGGAGCAAATTGATAATTTATTAAAATCCTTTTGCGTTCCGCAAAAAAGGCTTAACTTTGTTCGCGCTAATTCTGGCTGATGATGGAAACTCAAAACGTGAAAGATACAGTAAGGCAGATATTCACTGAATATCTCACTGCGAACGGGCATCGTAAGACTCCTGAACGCTACGCCATACTCGATACAATTTATTCTATCGACGGTCACTTCGATATCGATATGCTTTATTCACGAATGATGGATCAGGAGAATTTCCGGGTGAGTCGGGCTACTCTTTACAATACCATTATTCTTCTTATCAATGCACGGCTGGTCATTAAGCATCAGTTCGGTACCTCTTCCCAATATGAAAAATCATACAATCGTGAAACGCATCATCACCAGATATGTACGCAATGCGGTAAAGTGACTGAGTTTCAGAATGAGGAATTGCAGCATGCCATTGAAAATACGAAATTAAGCCGCTTCCAGCTTTCGCATTATTCCTTATATATATATGGGATATGCAGCAAGTGCGACAGAGCCAACAAACGGAAAAAAGTCAATAACAACAATAAAAAAGAAAGATGAAAGTAGATGTTCTATTAGGATTACAATGGGGCGACGAAGGTAAAGGAAAAGTAGTCGACGTTTTAACACCTAAGTACGATGTGGTTGCTCGTTTTCAGGGCGGCCCGAATGCCGGTCACACACTTGAGTTTGAAGGACAGAAGTATGTACTTCGCTCTATTCCTTCCGGTATTTTTCAGGGAAATAAGGTAAACATCATCGGCAATGGTGTGGTACTTGACCCGGCGCTGTTCAAGGCAGAGGCTGAGGCTCTTGAAGCATCCGGCCATCCGTTGAAAGAACGTTTGCATATTTCAAAGAAGGCTCACTTGATTCTTCCGACACATCGTATCCTTGACGCTGCCTATGAAGCTGCCAAAGGGGATGCCAAAGTAGGAACTACCGGTAAGGGTATCGGTCCTACATATACAGATAAGGTTAGTCGTAACGGTGTTCGTGTTGGAGATATCCTTCATAATTTCGAACAGAAATATGCCGCAGCGAAAGCCCGTCACGAACAGATTCTGAAAAGTCTGAATTATGAATATGACTTGACGGAGCTGGAAAAGGCTTGGCTGGAAGGTATTGAATATCTGAAACAATTCCATTTCGTAGATAGTGAACATGAAATAAACAATTTGTTGAAGGATGGTAAGAGCGTACTTTGTGAAGGTGCCCAGGGTACTATGCTTGACATTGACTTCGGTTCATATCCGTTCGTAACTTCTTCTAATACGGTTTGTGCAGGTGCTTGTACAGGCTTGGGCGTAGCTCCTAACCGTATCGGGGAGGTATATGGTATCTTCAAAGCATATTGTACACGTGTAGGTGCAGGTCCGTTCCCTTCGGAGTTGTTTGATGAGACAGGCGACAAGATTGGCGCATTGGGACATGAGTTTGGTGCTGTGACCGGCCGTAAGCGTCGTTGCGGATGGATTGACTTGGTAGCATTGAAATATTCTGTAATGGTAAACGGAGTTACTAGGTTGATTATGATGAAGAGCGATGTGCTCGATACTTTCGATACCATCAAGGCTTGTGTAGCTTACAAGGTAAATGGTGAGGAAATCGACTATTTCCCGTACGATATCACAGAAGGTGTGGAACCTGTATATGCGGAACTTCCCGGTTGGAAGACAGATATGACTAAGATGCAGAGCGAAGATGAATTCCCGGAAGAATTCAATGCTTATCTGACTTTCCTGGAAGAACAGTTGGGCGTACAAATCAAGATTGTATCTGTAGGACCGGATAGAGCGCAAACTATCGAACGCTATACTGAAGAATAATAATTGACTAATTTTTAGCTAATTCTTCATAAAAGCAAGGGGAAACTATTCTGACATTGATAGTTTCCCCTTATTTTTGGCAAACAATTTGTATATAGAGATATAGAGTAATAATTAAAATGAAATGAATATGTCTTATTGGGTATTATTTATAGGAATAGCCGTAGTAAGTTGGCTGGTACAAATGAATTTGCAGAGCAAATTCAAAAAGTATTCTAAGATTCCTACAGGAAATGGAATGACAGGACGCGATGTAGCTATCAAGATGTTGCATGACAATGGAATTTATGATGTACAGGTGACGCATACGCCGGGTCAGTTGACCGATCACTATAATCCGACTAACAAAACGGTGAATCTGAGTGAAGGAGTGTACGAAAGTAATAGTATAATGGCGGCTGCCGTAGCGGCTCATGAATGTGGTCATGCCGTGCAGCATGCGCGTATGTATGCTCCTTTGAAGATGCGTAGTGCGTTGGTTCCGGTAGTTAACTTTGCCTCTTCCATTATGACATGGGTATTGCTGGGTGGTATCTTGTTGGTGAACACATTTCCGCAGTTATTGCTGGCAGGTATTATTTTGTTTGCTATGACTACATTGTTCAGCTTTATCACGTTGCCGGTGGAAATCAATGCAAGTAAACGTGCATTGGTATGGTTGAGTTCATCCGGCATTACTAACTCGTACAATCATGCACAAGCTGAAGATGCTCTTCGTTCTGCTGCTTATACCTATGTAGTTGCTGCATTGAGTTCATTGGCTACGTTGGTTTACTATATCATGATTTTCATGGGTAGAAGAGACTAAGTCTTTCCGAAGACTATGGAGGATTTTTTCGTATATATGTAAGCATTGCTCGGAAATTTGCAGTAAATTTGCGCAATTAAAATTATAAACAGCAATATCATGGCAGCAAAACCAAGTATTCCTAAAGGAACTCGTGACTTCTCGCCGGTAGAAATGGCGAAGCGTAATTATATATTCAATACAATTCGTGACGTATACCATCTGTATGGTTTTCAGCAGATAGAAACTCCTGCGATAGAGATGCTTTCTACATTGATGGGAAAGTACGGTGACGAAGGTGATAAACTCCTTTTTAAGATTCAGAATTCGGGTGATTACTTCTCAGGAATCACAGACGAAGAATTATTGAGCCGTAATGCCGCTAAGCTGGCAAGTAAGTTCTGTGAGAAAGGATTGCGTTATGACTTGACAGTACCTTTTGCGCGTTATGTAGTGATGCACCGTGACGAAATCACTTTCCCTTTCAAACGTTATCAGATACAGCCGGTATGGCGTGCCGACCGTCCGCAGAAAGGGCGTTATCGCGAGTTCTATCAGTGTGATGCAGACGTGGTGGGAAGTGATTCCTTGCTGAACGAAGTCGAATTGATGCAGATTGTCGATACTGTATTCAGCCGTTTCAACATCCGTGTGTGCATTAAGATCAATAACCGCAAGATTCTTTCCGGTATTGCCGAGATTATCGGTGAATCGGATAAGATTGTCGATATCACTGTTGCCATAGATAAGCTGGATAAAATCGGTTTGGACAATGTAAATGCCGAACTGAAAGAGAAAGGTATCAGTGATGAGGCTATTGCCAAGTTACAACCGATCATTCTCCTTAGCGGAACGAATGCGGAAAAGTTGGCGACGCTGAAAAATGTGTTGGCTGCCAGCGAAGTAGGATTGAAAGGGGTAGAAGAGAGCGAATTTATTCTGAATACTTTAGAGACAATGGGATTGAAGAATGAAATCGAACTTGACCTGACATTGGCTCGCGGACTGAATTATTATACCGGTGCTATTTTTGAAGTAAAAGCATTGGATGTGCAGATCGGCAGTATCACAGGTGGTGGTCGCTATGACAACTTGACCGGTGTATTCGGCATGGCAGGAGTATCAGGTGTCGGTATTTCCTTTGGTGCAGACCGTATCTTTGATGTGCTGAACCAACTCGACCTTTACCCTAAAGAAGCTGTGAATGGAACCGAACTTCTGTTTATTAACTTCGGTGAGAAGGAAGCCGCATTCTCTATGGGCATTTTATCGAAAGTACGTGCTGCCGGTATCCGTGCGGAGATTTTCCCCGATGCGGCTAAGATGAAGAAGCAGATGAGCTATGCCAATGCAAAGAACATTCCGTTTGTAGCTATCGTCGGTGAAAACGAAATGAGTGAAGGCAAAGCGATGTTAAAGAATATGGAGACAGGAGAACAGAATCTTGTTTCGGCGGAAGAATTGATTGCCGCTATAAGATAAGAGATAGTAGGAATTAAAATAAATAAGGTGTCGTTGACTTCACAATCAGCGGCACCTTATTTTTTCTTTTCGTGTGTACTGTTTAATATTCTATTTGGTCAAGTATTCCGTTGAGGTAGGCGATAGCCACTCCATAATTTGTCATGGGGATGTGCTGCTCCCGCGCACGTTCGATGCGGCTTAGCACATATTTGCGGTTGAACATACATGCTCCGCAATGGATAATCAAGTCGTAAGGCGTGAGATCCTGAGGGAAATCCGTTCCGCCTACAATGTCGATTTGTAACTTTTCGCCAATTCGTTTGCGTAATAGGCGGGGAAGTTTCACTCTTCCTATATCTTCGGTAAGGGGAGCATGGGTACAAGCCTCCGCAATCAATACTCGTGAAGCCTCCGTCAGGCTTTCAATGACGGCGGCACTTTCTACGTAGTAATGAATGTCTCCCTTATAACCGGCAAAAAGTACCGAAAAAGAGGTCAGTTTGCTTTCTTCCGGTTTCTGTTCATAAACAGCCTTGAAAACTTGCGAGTCGGTGATGATTAGTTTCGGAGGACGGGCGAGAGCTTGTAATGTCTCTGTCAACTTGTCGGTAGTGCAACTCACAACGAGGCATTTCTTGTCCAGCAATTCACGGATTGTCTGCACTTGCGGCAGGATAAGTCTGCCTTTGGGAGCTTGGATATCCTGCGGAATGACGAGAAGAACAAGATCATTCTCTGCGGTAAGCTCTCCGGTAATGCTTTGCTGACCGAAGTCCGAAGGCAGTTTTTCAAGAATTGCCTGCCGGATTTGCTCGATTCCTATCTCTTCTTTTGCACTGACGAGCAATGGACGTATTTTACATTCTTTCTCAATGTATGTAGCTAAGCTATCACTGTTCTCTCTTATATCTATTTTATTCAATACCGGAATGACAGGGATATTCTTCTTTTTCAATAGTGCTAGCATCTCTTTTTCATGAGAAAAGGTAGTATCCCCACATAGCAGCAATGCAATATCCGTTTTCTCAATAGCCTTTAAAGTCCGGCTGACACGTAGTTCTCCCAGCTCTCCCTCATCATCGAACCCCGGAGTATCTATAAACAAACACGGACCAATACCTTGAATTTCCATAGCTTTGGATACAAGGTCGGTAGTCGTTCCCGGAGTATCTGAAACGAGGGCGGTATCTTGTCCTGTCAATGCATTGATAAGAGAAGATTTACCACTGTTCCGTCTGCCGAAAAGGGCTATATGAAGTCTGTTGGCATTTGGAGTATCTGTCAGGCTCATAAGCGAAAATCTCTTTTACCGTTGGAAATTTCTTTTAAGTTACGGATAGCTATTTCTCTGATTTTGGGATTGGGAATTCGTTCCGTTTCTTTGGAAATCAGCTCCAATCCTTTCCGACGGGTATCTTCGGAGGCATAGTCTTCCAGATACTCTTTCAAGGTCATCAGAGCGTTCGGTCCGCAGCAATTTGCTATCTGACCGGATTTGACTAATGACATGAAGCGGTCTCCCGTCCGTCCTTCCCGGTAGCAGGCAGTGCAGAAACTAGGGATATAGCCTAGTTCGAGTAGCCAGTTGACCACTTCGTCCAATGTCCGTGTGTCGCTGACATCAAATTGAGCGGAGTTGTTTTCGGGCAATTCTGTTTCGGCATAACCGCCTACACTGGTACGTGAGCCGCCACTGATTTGCGAGATACCCAGTTCGAGAACTTTTTTACGGGATTCCTGTGATTCACGGGTGGAAATAATCATTCCCGTATAAGGAACGGCAATCCGAATCACAGCCACAATCTTGCTGAATATTTCATCTGAGATGGCATTGGGAAAGTCTCCGGCGTCAATATCATCTGCCGAACAGATTCGGGGGACGCTGATGGTATGTGGTCCTACACCGAACTTAGCTTCCAGGTGTTCGGCGTGCATTAACAATCCTACAAAATCATACCGATAAGTATTCAGACCGAAAAGAACTCCAATCCCCACATCGTCAATACCTCCTTCCATTGCACGGTCCATTGCTTCCGTATGGTAAGCATAGTTACTTTTCGGTCCGGTAGGGTGGAGGGTTTCGTAGTTTTCCTTGTGATAAGTTTCCTGAAATAGAATGTAGGTACCGATACCCGCTTCTTTCAGTTTACGATAGTTTTCTACCGTAGTAGCGGCGATGTTGACATTCACCCGGCGGATGGCACCGTTCTTATGTTGAATGCTATAAATTGTCTTTATGGACTCCAGAATATATTCTATCGGATTCAGTGATGGATGTTCTCCGGCTTCAAGAGCAAGACGCTTGTGTCCCATGTCCTGTAAGGCGATCACTTCCCGGCGAATCTCTTCCTGTGTCAGTTTCTTGCGGGCAATCGTCTTGTTCTTGGCGTGATACGGACAATATGTACAACCGTTTACGCAATAGTTCGACAGATAGAGTGGTGCGAACATCACGATGCGGTTACCATAGAATTTTTGCTTGATTTCTTTAGCAAGATGAAATATGCGCTCTATAAGGTCGGGCTGGTTGCATTCCAGCAACAGGGCTGCTTCGCGATGGCTCAATCCTTTACAATGGGAGGCCTTTTCAATCAGCTGCTCGATAAGTGCACGGTTGTCTTTATTGTTTTTAGCGTATTCCAGCGTATCCAGAATTTCTTCGTGGTGGATAAACTCTTCTGCTTTTGATGAATCTTTTTGGTATATCATATATTTTCTCTTTTTTCATTTTCACCACAGATTACACGGATTTTCACAGATTTATTTCGATTCATTCTTAATCTGTGAAAATCCGTGTAATCTGTGGTGCACTGTATAAAGTCCCCTCTTTCGGTGGAAATCTCGTAGCCGATGGCATTCAGCTGTTTTTGTAGGACAATCAAGCCTTCGGCAGATTCCGCTTCGAGTGAAGCTTTGTCATTATATAACTCATATTTCTTCCGTTCCTCGCGCGGAGAGAGGTTAGGCATTACTACATTGGCGCCTGCCAATATTCCCCGTTCTCTTCCGTCGGAGGCAAGAGTCGCTAAAGCCGTTGTTGCCGGGATCAATGCGGATGGATGCATCAGGCGGAAGATGGATAATAGGAGAACTGTCTGTGCCACTGTTCCACTTGGACATTGGGCAAAAGGGGTATCATGATGCGGCAGGAAAGGACCTATGCCGATCATTTCCGGACGGAGCCGTTCTATAAATAAGATATCTTCGACAATATCTTCCACTGTCTGTCCGGGACTGCCGACCATAATTCCGGTTCCTGTCTGGTAACCGATGTCTTTTAGATCTTGCAGACATTGCAAACGCCGCTTGCCGGACATCTCCGCCGGATGCAGCTGTTGGTAATGCGCCTCGTTGTAAGTTTCGTGGCGTAGCAGATAACGGTTGGCGCCTGCTTTGAAAAAACGTTCATACGCATTGCGGGACTTCTCTCCGAGTGATAATGTAATGGCACAGTCCGGGTATCCTTGCCGGATGTTTGTGACTATCCTCTCTATCTTATCATCCGTCAGGACGGGATCTTCTCCACCTTGCAGGACGAAAGTACGGAAACCTGACTCATATCCCTGTTTGCAACAGTCCAATATGCTTTCCTGCGTCAGACGATAACGCTCGATGTTTGGATTACCTTTACGAATGCCGCAGTAATAGCAGTTGTTCCGGCAGCAATTGCTGATTTCAATCAGTCCACGGATATAAATCTTGTTTCCAAAATGAAGGAGACTGACTTCCTGTGCCTGTTTGTTGATGTAACGCAGCAGCTCTGCGTCACATTCAGTCAACAGTTGCCGGAACTCTTCCGGTCGGAGGGTTCTTTCCCGCCGTAGCCTATCGATCCATTGTTTCATAGCTCTCTTTGCGTTTGAGAAGCTCTTGTACCAGTTGGCGACGTCCTGAAACAATATCGTTATGCGTACTTGGACCGGTGATACATCCGCCTTCGCAAGCCATCACTTCGATGAATTGTCCGGCAGCTTTTCCCGTCTTGGCGCAAGCGCGTAACAGAGCGATATTCTTCTTATTGATGTCCGATACCTGTATCGCGTTGATTTTCTCCGCTTCTTCTTTCAAGTAAGCCTTGACAGCCCCCATCACGCCGCCTGCTTGGGCAAACCCGTGTGCTTCGCGGACGGAAGTGTGCAGAATGGAAAATTCCTGCATTTGTTCCAATTGGATATCGAATCCATCAAGAATAGAACCTATTTCCTCAAATGTCAGAATGTAGTCTACCGCTTCGTCGCGTCGGACTTCTTTACGCTTGGCTATACAGGGGCCGACGAATACGATTTTTGCGTCCGGGTGTTTTTCTTTGGCGATCCGTGCGGCATAATACATGGGTGAACCGGTGGAAGATACGTATGGCTTCATTCCCGGAATATGTTTTTCGACTAACTCTATATAAGAAGGGCAACAAGAAGTGGTCATGAATTTCTGTCCCTCTTCCAACTTCTCCAATAACTCGTGAGCTTCGTTGCTGGTAGTCTGCATGGCACCTTCAGCAACCTCAATGACATCGGCGAATCCTATTTCCTTAAATGCTCCGTATACCTTTTCTATGGTTGTGTTGAACTGCCCGAGAATGGACGGTGCAACGATGGCAACCAGCTTTTCTCCTTTACGGATATGCTGCAGGACATCGAATGTCTGTGAAATCTCAAAGATTGCACCGAATGGACAAGCGTTCAGACACTTACCGCAATAGATACATTTACTTTCATCGATATGCTCTATGCCATGTTCGTCTTTGCTGATTGCTTTTACCGGACAAGATTCTTCACATGGCACGGGGATATACACAATGGCATGATAAGGACAACTCTTATGGCAAATACCGCAACTGACGCAAGTGTCATGGTCAATCATCGCCTGACCGTTCTTTTTGAAGCGTATAGCGTCTTTGGGACAGTTCATATAGCAACTGCGGGCTACGCATCCGCGACAAAGATTGGTAATCTCATAGTTGATTTGGACACAGGAAGAACATGCTTCGTCAATCACACACATGATATTTTCCTTATTCGGCTCGGGGCGGCTCAATGCCATACGCGCATAATCAGAAAGGGGAGCGACTTCATCATGTTCATCCGTCATATCCAATCCCATCAAAGGAAAAGTCTTATATCTCCATACCGCCCGTTCTTTATGTATGCAGCAACGTCCCATCGGTTTCGATCTTCGGGGACTCAGTTCTACGGGGAGCCGGTCTATCTTTTCTATTAACTGGTCGTTTTTCCAGAGTCTTACAAGGTCTGCCAGCAATTTGTGCCGGACAATCATAATATTATTCGTAAATGCCATATTGTAATAAAAATAAAGAGATTATTAGTTAGCCGGTGCAAAGATACGAACACTATTTCAATATTTAAGTTTTTTGTAATAAAAGAAAATAAACAGGCGAAGTGAGGTGGTTCGCTGGAAATTCCTATATTTGTATTATGAAAAAATGAAACCTCATGGAAGAAAAGAATAAAGCATGGCAAACTTTGAGTAGCAAGTACCTGTTTCGCCGCCCTTGGCTAACTGTACGTTGCGAAGATATGTTGCTCCCAAATGGGAATCATATCCCAGAATATTATATCTTAGAATATCCCGATTGGGTGAATACGATTGCCATCACCAAAGAAGGTAAATTTGTTTTTGTTCGTCAGTACCGTCCTGGAATCGGACGGACTTGTTATGAACTTTGCGCCGGTGTGTGCGAGAAGGAAGATGTTTCGCCACTGGTATCCGCCCAGCGCGAATTGTGGGAAGAAACAGGGTATGGCAATGGGAACTGGCAGGAATATATGGTAGTTTCGGCTAATCCGAGTACTCACACCAACTTGACTCATTGTTTTCTCGCCACAGATGTGGAACTGATAGATCATCAACATTTGGAAGCTACGGAAGATATTTCTGTGCATTTGCTCACATTGGAGGAGGTGAGGACGTTGCTTGAGAATAACGAAATTATGCAGTCGCTGAATGCCGCCCCGCTTTGGAAATACATGGCAAGTCTATAATTTAAAATCATTATATTATGAAAACAACATTATTAAGCGTCCTTTGTCTATTCATTTCGGGATGGGGGAGTATGCAGACCGCATTAGCGCAGGATTTACAGGAAATGGAGAAAAGTTTGTCGGCCATCAATGAAGAACTGAATCAGAAAACAAAAGAGTATAGTTGGCAACTTGTGAGTGCTTACGCAGACTATTGTGAAGCGAATAATAAGTATATCAGTTGGAATGATGTGCCTTACCTGCAGGAGATTGTTGAGTATAACCGTCCTGCTTCATTGGAAAATTACCGGCTTGAGCATAAAGTCTGTAAAGATGCGCTGGATAAGTTCTTAAATACATATAAGGAATATAGGGAACTTAAAAAGAGACAAACGGAGGTTGTATCTAAGGAAGAGAAAGATGCGTTGTCGGCAGCTTTTTCTGCTTTTTGGAAGAAGTTGAGAAGTGAAGACAATGCTTATAAAGAATTATATTATGCGGAACGGAAGACCGTTTGTAAATATAGATCGGAAGCTTTGCGATATATGATTGAACAATATAAAAAGGATAATAAGGCAGTGCCCACTTCCATGATAAAATACTCAGACCGTTCTTATCTGTTACAGAAAGGTTCAGCTTTGGAACTGTTGGACAAAGAAGTGAACGCATTGGAGAGTGTTCAAAGGGAACTTGTACGGAAAATTACGAGAGCAAAGTATGGCTTGACTGAGGCCGAAGAAAAGTACGAAAAGACTTTCTATCTGTCTGATTTACCGGAATTAAGTTGTATGATGTCCGTGTGTCGTACAAATGTGGTATGCCCTTCACCTTTTCGCTATAACGCCTTATTCATGGGCGTTAGCGGGTGAAGGGCATATCTTTCACCCTCTTTTCTCTTTTTTAAGGCTGTCTATGCATACCGACAATTGGTCTGATGGCGGGCGTATATTGTAGATAAACCTCTTTTCTATGAGATCTGAACTCCCTTTCTATAGGCACTGAACTTCTTTTGGGTTATGGATAAACTATAAATGAAGGCTTTGATTATAAAAACGAAGCCTTTGTTTTTATAAACGCAAGCTTTGTTTTTATAAACGCAACTTGCGTTTATAGATTGCGACTAGTGCAAAAGAATTTTATATTCGGAAGAAGAGAGGTTTATCTATAATAGAAAAGAAGTTTAGTGCCTATAGAAAGTAAGCTTGTTATTAATGGACCGGAGGTGTAAGTGCGGGTGAAGATGTCGCCCTTCACCCGCTAATACCGATGAATAAGGAGTTACAGTGAAAAGGTGAAGACTATTAATATATCAAACTCATGTTATAATAAGGCATAATATGATTCCTGTGCGAAAACTTTCGCACGGGATTTTGTGTTATATTGCATCGGAAAGTGTATCTTTGTAGTATATAAAGATTGGAGGTTAATATGGATGATACTTTGAATTTGCCGAATGAGAATATTTATTGGAATATGTTGAAGGATCTTAGCAATGAGGCTAAGTTGGAATTGATAGCCCGATTAAGTAACTCGCTTCTTCATCAAGAAGTAAAAACGAAGATTTCGGCTAGTAGTTTCTATGGAGTTTGGAGAGATGATGATGTACCAGAGGATTTAGCGGAAGAAATAAAGGTGTCCCGAAGGTTTAAAAATGACATAGAAGCCTTTTAGAATAATGGAAAAGTATTTGCTTGATACAAATATTTGTATATTTCTTCTACGAGGAAAATATGATGTAGACAAAAAGATTGATAGCGTAGGATTGGAGAATTGCTGCATATCAGAAATAACAGTAGCCGAGCTAAAGTACGGTGCTGAGCTAGGGCGTAGAAAAGGGCTAAAAGATCGTCGGCAAAGTCTTGAAAGATTTTTATCTTCTATCTGTGTGTTGCCTATAACAGGGGCGCTTGATTTATTTGCTACAGAAAAAGTTCGCTTGCGTTTAGCTGGAACTCCGGCAGAAGATAACTTTGATTTATTGATAGGTTGTTCTGCTATTGTGCATGGAATGATAATGGTTACAGAAAATATCAGGGATTTTAAGAACTTATCAAAGATCCGACTTGAAAATTGGATCAATAGATGATTCTTAAGATAACCGGTCTTTCGGAAGAAAAAATAGAAAAGCTATAAGATTATTTTAACGTAATAAGGTATAATATGAATCCCGTGCGAAAACTTTCGCACGGGATTCATTTGTTTTTGCCATAACGAGGTAAGCGGACAGCCATTTTGTCAGTTCAATTTCTGACAAAGAATCACTAAACTGCTTTGGCACACTTTTCGCAATGTTTTTAGCGTTCCGCCTGAAAATGACGGGTAACATCTAAACATTAAATGTATAACTAAAATATAAAAGTAACTATGAACATTAAACCATTAGCAGACAGAGTGCTTATCCTCCCTGCACCTGCAGAAGAAAAAACAATTGGTGGTATCATTATTCCTGATACAGCAAAAGAAAAACCTTTGAAGGGTGAAGTTGTGGCAGTAGGTCACGGTACGAAAGACGAAGAAATGGTATTGAAAGTAGGCGATACAGTTCTTTATGGTAAATATGCCGGAACAGAACTTGACGTTGAAGGTACTAAATATCTAATTATGCGTCAGAGCGACGTTCTCGCTGTTTTGGGTTAATTAATAATAGTAGATAGTAAAATTTTAAATAGTAAATAAAGAGATGGCAAAAGAAATATTATTCAATATCGATGCCCGTGACCAATTGAAAAAAGGTGTCGACGCTTTGGCGAATGCAGTAAAAGTAACTCTTGGTCCGAAAGGACGTAACGTTATCATTGAGAAGAAGTTCGGTGCTCCGCACATCACAAAAGACGGTGTGACAGTAGCTAAAGAAATCGAATTGGCTGACGCTTATCAGAATACTGGTGCACAGTTGGTAAAAGAGGTCGCTTCTAAGACAGGTGACGATGCAGGTGACGGTACAACTACTGCAACTGTTCTTGCTCAGGCTATCGTAGCTGAGGGTTTGAAGAACGTAACAGCGGGTGCCAGCCCGATGGATATCAAACGCGGTATCGACAAGGCGGTTGCCAAAGTGGTGGAATCAATCAAGAACCAAGCTGAAACAGTAGGTGACAACTACGATAAGATCGAGCAAGTGGCTACTGTATCTGCAAACAATGATCCGGTGATCGGTAAATTGATTGCTGACGCTATGCGTAAAGTTTCTAAAGACGGTGTTATCACTATCGAAGAAGCTAAGGGTACTGATACTACCATCGGCGTAGTGGAAGGTATGCAGTTCGACCGTGGTTACTTGTCGGCTTATTTCGTAACAAATACGGAAAAGATGGAATGTGAGATGGAGAAACCTTACATCCTGATCTACGACAAGAAGATTTCTAACCTGAAAGATTTTTTGCCTATCCTTGAACCGGCTGTACAGACAGGTCGTCCTTTGTTGGTAATTGCAGAAGATGTAGATAGCGAAGCGTTGACTACATTGGTAGTAAACCGTCTGCGTTCTCAATTGAAGATTTGTGCAGTGAAGGCTCCGGGCTTCGGTGATCGTCGTAAAGAAATGCTTGAGGATATTGCTATCCTGACAGGTGGTGTTGTTATCAGTGAAGAAAAAGGTTTGAAACTGGAACAGGCTACCATCGAAATGTTGGGTACTGCCGACAAGGTTACTGTTTCTAAAGACAATACAACAATCGTAAACGGTGCAGGTAACAAAGACAGCATCAAGGAACGTTGCGAACAGATCAAAGCTCAGATTGCTTCAACTAAGTCTGACTATGACCGTGAGAAATTGCAGGAACGTCTGGCTAAATTGTCAGGTGGTGTAGCTGTTCTCTATGTAGGTGCTGCTTCTGAAGTGGAAATGAAAGAAAAGAAAGACCGTGTAGATGACGCATTGCGTGCAACCCGTGCTGCTATCGAAGAAGGTATTATTCCGGGTGGTGGCGTAGCTTACATCCGTGCCATCGAATCTTTGGAAGGTCTGACAGGTGACAATGCTGATGAGACAACCGGTATCGGTATCATCAAACGTGCCATCGAGGAACCGCTTCGTGAGATTGTAGCTAATGCCGGTAAAGAAGGTGCTGTAGTTGTTCAGAAAGTACGTGAAGGAAAGGGTGACTTCGGTTACAATGCCCGTACGGATGTTTACGAAAACTTGCACGCTGCCGGTGTGGTAGATCCTGCTAAGGTTGCTCGTGTAGCTTTGGAAAATGCAGCTTCTATCGCTGGTATGTTCCTGACTACTGAATGTGTAATCGTAGAAAAGAAGGAAGATAAGCCAGAAATGCCGATGGGTGCTCCCGGAATGGGAGGCATGGGTGGAATGATGTAATTCCGGCTTTCGCAGAATGAATATAGAAGTCGCTTTCGGTTTACCGAAAGCGACTTTTTTGTTATAAACTGTTCTGAACTTAAAAGAATCTCTTTTAATCCTCATGCTCCTACTTGATTATTATTTATTTATCGGATTGAATACGATGAAAGTCCTTATCATACAGTCCTACAAGTAAGTTTTGTCCTTTATCATTCACTTTCAGTCCGCCATATACGGCTTTTTGATAAAGGGTATCCTGTCCTTCTTCGAAGAAGAAAGACTCGGCACCGAGGAAGAGCCTGTGATGTACTATTTTATATTTGATGACCAGTTCATCACTGTTTACAGGTTCTAAAGCATCTTGCAGTCGTACTATTTCTCCTACCTGATTACTGTCAGTTCGAAGTACGGCATAACCGCGTTTGGCAGTTTGTTCGTCTACCGGAGCTGATGAGGCTTCCTGGTAGTTAAGTCTCATATAGTCTCCTTGCATAAGAGAGCGGGGATCGACAGGAACTAACTGTAACAAAACCAACCGTCCGTCTTTCAAGATCTGCTCTTTCTTATAAACCGACCAGTTGAAATATCCTAGTAAAAGTATCAGGTTTACGATAATCAATATTCGGCTATATTTTTTCATGTCTTGTTCTTTTTTGAGTGAAGAAATACCAGGCTGCAATACATGCAATTCCGATGAAGAAAAGCGTAATGGATTTGGTGAGCAGACTCAAATTCAAATCATAATAGTATTTGGAAACAGCATAGATAAAGAGAAGGAGTGTAGCGGCACACTCTGCTCTATAACCATAATGAAAACATATTAAAATCAGTAGCAAACTACCGGATAAATAAGGAGCAAATACGGTAGGCAGACAAATGATAATACAAAGAATATAGATACCAACCTGATTTACTGGGTTGTCCACTTTCATGACCTGCATGATTCGTTGAATCATGATAAGAAGTCCTATCCATATACAAACGGACAGTATGCAGGATATGAACCAGCTATTTGTCTCTGATACCAGATAATTGATTGATAATCCTCCCAGTGAAACGATACCGGATACGAATAAGCCGATATGAAATGGCCTGTATTTGGAAAAGTAATTCCCCGTCTCTGCACACTTAAACAGCTTTGCCTCGAAGACATTCGTAAATAGAAATGCTGCAAGGATAGGGACTACTGCAATTTGAAGGGGATAAAATGAAGAAAAGACATAGACAGCTTCTCCAAATAAAGATATAGTAAACAGAATGACTGAAAGAAAGGGGAGAATGAATCCTCTTGATAAAAAGAAGGTGAGTATACTGATTATTATAAGTATAAAGAAGAGGGCATGAATATTAGCACTCATGCCAAAGCCTGCCAATACGCATCCTGCTATATATAAAGTGATGTTCATCGCATCCAGAAAAGGCCGGATAACGACGCGGCTGATTATTAACGTAGTAATGATTAACATAGTTCCTATAATCAGACTGGAAATCTCGGATTGAATGATTCTGGCAAGTGCCAGAAATCCCAGAAAGAAAATAGCCGTCAGGATTCCCCCGATAATGGATACGACTTGAATGGTGAGGTTATGCTTCTGTGCCATACCATTGCTTTTTTAGATGAAGAATGATGTAAATAAGTAAAGTTGTCCCGGTGATGACAATGATTCCTCCATAGAAGAATATCTGAACATCCCTAAGATCACTTTTAGATATGAATGTAGTCAATAAAATCATTAATGTGGCAAAAGGAATGATAGCCAGATAGAACAGACTCTTTTCTCTCCATCCGTACCAAAGTCCCGCTGCGAATAGAAGGACAGTAGTTATGAGAGGAACAGATAATATGGTATAATCATCACAGATGGCCGCTATTAACAGAAAGCTGGTGTGTAGAATGGTAGCCAACGAAAGAAGACTGACAAGCCAATGATTGTTTCTGTTCAAATGACCTTTTGCACTCATCCATTCCGTAATAATAGTTGCCACGGCACATATCCAGGTTACTGCATTGCCCAATAGAGTTATTTCCCAAGAGCCATAGCCGGCAATTTGTATATTATACAGCCATATCGTAGTACAAAGTAGTCCGATGAAGGTCAGCCATAACGGAGCGAAGCGGATAGCAATCGCCCAGAGAATGGTGAAAAGAGTCCACCCCAGGAAGAGATCGTAAGCATCGGCCCCTGTTTGGTAAATTTGTCCGAAGACAGCGAAAAGCGTACCTATCAGAAATGTAGCTCCGGTGAGGAGAATTTGTTTGACGAGCTTACTCCAACGGGTAAATGTAGCGAGCAGGACAGAGGCTACTAATAATACTTCTACCATTCCTAATTTTGCAAATTTAGGTAGTTTATCCCAGTTATAGGCAAAAAAGAAGACGATGCCTGCCACTGTAAAGCCAACGCCCACTGCCAATAAAAAAATAGAAAGGAATTGATTCCACTCTTTTTTATCTGCATGTAGAGCTTGTCGGGATAAAGGCGAAAAGTCGGGCTTTTCCATGTGTTTTCACTTTTTGATAATTGCAAACATAAGAAAATAAAATGATTTCCACTTCAAGATAGACTATAAAATAGACTATAAAAAGGTATGACTTACCTTACTGCGATTAGCAATAATAGTAAGTCATACCTTGGGAGAGGTATTGAAGAACTTAAAAAGAGAATAACTTAAAATACCTCCCGTATATGCTTAAAGTTAGAATTGATAGTATCGATAACTTCTTGTGAGCGGCCGTTGATTAACAACTTGTACATCGACTGTGCAAAACCCACCATTTGTCCGAATTCAATTTTCGGAGGCATGGCCAGTGCATTCGGATCAGTCATGATATTTACAAGTACCGGACCATCCAGTTCGAATGCATTAAGTAAGGTAGTCAACACCTCTTCCGGATCGCTGACATTAAACCCTGCCATTCCCATCGCTTCAGCCACTTGGGCAAAGTCGGGATTCAGCATATTTGTTTGCCAGTCCGGCAGTCCGTCCACTTCCATTTCCAACTTCACCATTCCCAGTGAGCGGTTGTTGAATACGATGATTTTGATCGGCAACTTATATTGGACAACTGTTTCCAAATCTCCTAAAGTCATAGACAATCCGCCATCTCCGCAAAGTGCCACTACCTGACGATCTGGAAAGGCTAGTGCGGCACCGATGGCTTGCGGCAAAGCATTTGCCATAGAACCATGATTGAAAGATCCCAGCATGTGGCGTTTACCTGTCGCTTGCAGATAACGCGCTCCCCATACACAAGTCATTCCTGTATCTACTGTGAACACAGCATCGTCCGAGCTTAGTTTGTCTATTTCAGACATCACATATTCGGGATGAATCTTATTTACATCGCCTTTATCTTCCGTGTAAGCAGCCAGATCCTTCTTTACTCCTTCATATCTTTTGAGTTGTTTCAACAGGAACGAATCATCCGTCTTCGGATTCAGCATACGCAATAAACTTTGGATGCTAAGTTTAACATCGCCGCAAAGTCCGATATCAACCTTTGCTCGACGTCCCAGACGTTCGGGCTTTATGTCAATCTGTGCTATCTTGATGTCATCCGGCAAGAAAGCGGAATATGGAAAGTCGGTGCCGAGCATGAGAAGCACTTCGGCTTCATGCATACTGTAATAGCCCGACGGCATTCCCAGCAATCCGGTCATACCCACTTCATACGGATTTTCATATTGCACCTCCATCTTTCCTTTGAAAGTATATACAACCGGAGCGTTCAGCTTCTCGGAAAGCGCAATCACTTCCTCGTGAGCTCCCCGGCAACCGATGCCGCAGAAAAGAGTGATGCGTGTATGTTTGTTTAACATATCGGCTAATTGAGCCAGATCTTCTTCTGACGGACAAACTTCCGGTGGGGCAGGATAGTTGATAACCGACGAGTCGACAGCAACGGCAGAAGCCTTTGCCAAGTCACCCGGAAGCCCGATAACGGACACCCCTTTGCGGGTGACAGCCGTTTGTATGGCCGACTGGAGCATACGTGGAAATTGTGTGGGAGTAGTGGCTACTTCATTATAATAACTGCAATCGTTAAAAAGTTTGATGGTATTTGTCTCCTGAAAATATTCCGTACCGAACTCTCCGGTAGGAATTGTAGAGGCGATAGCGACTACCGGTGCGCCGGATCGGTGCGCGTCATACAAGCCGTTAATCAGATGAACATGTCCCGGCCCGCTACTTCCCGCGCAGCATCCCGGGCGACCGGTCAGTTGTGCTTCTGCCGCAGCGGCATACGCCCCTGTTTCTTCGTGGCGCACATGTATCCATTTTATTTGATTGTTTTTTCTGACTGCTTCGTTTACTTCATTCAGACTGTCGCCTGTTACGGCGTAGATGCGTTCAACTCCGGATTTTACCAGAGTATCTATCAACTGTTCTGCTATTTTTTTTGCCATAGCTGTAATTGGTTTAGGATTGATTTTTATGTAATAACAGATGGCTGCAAAGAAAAGTTCTACTTTAACATATGCTAATAACGTCTCTGTGTCGGGACACATCATCGCTTTTATGTTAAAATTAATTCTGTAACAACTTTCTAGTGAAGATGTATAAACAATTGCAATATCCTTTTGTTATCTTTATAGGCGAAATCTTAACCTAATGTATTAAACCTCTTAATAACTCTAGAAAAATGAACAAAAATGAAATCGGCGTGAATGCCGGTAAGGTTTGGCAACTGCTTAGCAATAATGAGAAGTGGAGCTATGGACTTTTGAAGAGAAAATCCGGGCTGAAAGATAAAGAGCTGGGTGCCGCTTTGGGGTGGTTGTCAAGAGAGAGCAAAATAGAGTTCGATCAGTGCGATGAAGAACTTTATGTATATCTCTGTGTGAATGTTTATATTGGCTAAAAGAGTCTGACGCTTTAACGGGAACAGAAGAGTCTCCGGAGGAATGACGGAACGGTCAGGGCTTTGGAGATTCTCGTTTTTTATTCTTTTTCCGCTTTGTGTATCGGAAGCATTGAACCTTCTTTTGATGCCACAAAGGAGGATGTAGACGAGTTTATAAGACTTTTAAAACGTTAAAAAGGAAATCCGGAACAACAAAAACGCCTAAATCTCTGTTTTTATAAGAAGTTTGAAACTAACTTTGTCCGCAATGTTTTCTACTTCTTATGATGATGGATACTAGACAGAACAGGCTAATCATATTCGCGATTTTGTTATTGACACAAACCCCATTGGGCGCGCAACTGCATTCTACAAAAATTGAACTGCCGGAGGATTCTATACCTGTAATCATTGAAGATTCTGTTCCGGCGAAGCGCAGCTTCTTTAAGAAGTTTCTTGATTACTTCAATGATGCCAATAAGGAAAAAAAGAATAAAAAGTTTGATTTCAGTGTGATAGGCGGCCCTCACTATTCCAGTGATACCAAGTTCGGACTCGGACTGGTGGCAGCCGGATTATATCGTACCGATCGGATTGATTCGCTTCTTCCTCCTTCCAATGTCTCTCTTTACGGAGATGTGTCGACGGTCGGCTTCTATCTGTTGGGAGTCCGTGGAAACCATCTGTTCCCGCAAGATAAATACCGGTTGAATTACAATCTGTATTTCTATTCTTTCCCCAGCCTGTATTGGGGACGGGGATATGACAATGGAGCGAACTCTGATAACGAAAGTGATTATAAACGTTTTCAGGCACAGGTGAAAGTCGATTTTATGTTCCGGCTGGCAAAGAACTTCTACATCGGACCGATGGCCGTATTCGATTATATTGACGGACGGAACTTTGAGAAACCGGAATTATGGGAAGGAATGGCCGCGCGAACTACCAATACCAGCCTGGGACTTTCCCTCCTTTATGATTCACGTGATTTCCTGACCAATGCATATCATGGCTATTACTTGCGGGTAGACCAACGGTTCAGTCCGGCTTTTCTCGGTAATAAATATGCGTTTAGCAGCACAGAACTCACTACCAGCTATTATCAACCGGTATGGAAGGGCGGAGTACTGGCAGGGCAATTCCACACATTGCTTACTTATGGAGATACTCCCTGGGGCTTGATGGCAACGCTGGGAAGTTCCTACTCCATGCGCGGATATTATGAAGGACGCTATCGGGACAAGTGTGCTATGGATGCACAAATAGAACTCCGCCAACACGTATGGAAGCGGAATGGAGTGGCTGTATGGGCAGGAGCGGGAACGATTTTTCCACGATTCTCCGAGTTCACCCCGAAACACATTCTGCCTAACTATGGTTTCGGTTATCGTTGGGAGTTTAAGAAGAGAGTAAATGTACGTTTGGATTTAGGGTTTGGCAAACACCAGACCGGATTTATTTTTAACATCAATGAAGCTTTTTAAGAATATAAAGAATTGGTTGGAGAATCAGGAACATCTGTTTTATCTGTTTCTGTTTATCTTGATAGTACCTAATATAGTACTCTGTTTTACAGAGCCTTTACCATTTATGGCAAAAGTCGCCAATGTGTTGTTACCTTTCGGTTGCTATTACCTGTTGATGACTTTGTCGAGGAATTGCGGCAAGATGCTGTGGATTTTATTCCTGTTCCTGTTCTTCGGAGCTTTTCAGATCGTGTTGCTTTATTTATTCGGCCAGTCCATTATCGCTGTCGATATGTTTCTGAATCTGGTCACCACCAATTCGAGTGAGGCATTGGAACTGCTCGATAATCTTACACCTGCCATTATTGCTGTAATCATACTCTATGTACCTGCCCTGATATTAGGGACGATTTCAATTATACGTAAACGGAAACTCACGGTAGAGTTCATTCGCAGGGAACGGAAGAGAGCCTTCCTGGTCTTTGGCATCTCCCTTCTTAGTCTTGTCGGAGCCTATGTGCAGGATTCGGGATATGAGTTGAAATCTGATTTATACCCGCTAAACGTATGTTATAATGTAGGTCTTGCCTTTCAAAGAACAGCTCTGACACAGGATTACCACCGTACATCCAAAGACTTTACTTTCCATGCCCAGCCTACTCATCCGGAGGGAAAACAGGAAGTATATGTAATGGTCGTAGGAGAAACCTCTCGTGCCCTAAACTGGCAATTGTATGGTTACGAACGTGAAACGAACCCGCTCTTATCCCGGCAAACGGGTCTGATTGCTTTCCCGAAAGTGTTGACAGAGTCGAATACGACACATAAAAGTGTCCCCATGTTGATGTCGGACGCTACTGCCTGCAACTACGATTCTATCTACCATCAAAAAGGAATCATCACCGCTTTCAAAGAGGCAGGATTCCGGACGGCTTTTTTCTCCAACCAACGTTATAACCATTCATTTATCGACTTCTTCGGAATGGAAGCCGATACGTATGATTTTATAAAAGAAGATTCGGTCGGTTCTACCTATAATCCTTCTGACGATGAACTTCTGAAATTGGTGGAGCAGGAACTGGCGAAAGGTGCAACGAAACAATTCATCGTACTTCACACCTACGGTTCCCACTTTAACTATCGCGAGCGTTACCCGTCGGGAGATGCTTTCTTTACACCCGATTATCCGGTTGATGCGGAAAAGAAATACCGGGATAATCTGATAAATGCCTACGATAATTCTATCCGTTATACGGACCGCTTTTTGTCACGGCTTATCCGTATATTGGAAAATCAGCAGGCTGATGCCGCCATGCTCTATACTTCGGATCATGGAGAGGATATTTTCGACGATTCCCGTCATCTGTTCCTCCACGCTTCTCCTGTACCTTCTTATTATCAGCTTCATGTACCATTCTTGATTTGGATGTCCGATGATTACCGCGAAACGTATCCCGAACGCTGGAATACCGCTATTGAAAATAAGGATAAGAATGTTTCTTCCAGTAGCTCTTTCTTCCCTACAATGCTGTCCTTAGGCGGAATAGAAACTTCTTACCGGGATGATTCGCAGGCTGTGACGGCTCCGGACTACGTAATGAAACCAAGGGTTTATCTGAATGATCACAATGAACCCCGTTCATTGGATGATTTGGGCATGAAGAAGCAAGACTTCCGAATGCTGGAGGAGAGGAATATAAAGTATTAAATATTAGGTATTAATCCTTGTTAATTTTTGCATCCAAAAGCGTGCTTGGCGTGTTATTTGCCGTATGATGTATGAACGATTAAATTCATAAAACATGGCCTATATAGATTATTATAAAGTTCTTGGGGTAGACAAGAGTGCTTCTCAGGATGATATCAAAAAGGCTTTTCGTAAGTTGGCCAGGAAATATCATCCCGACTTGAATCCGAATGATCCGAGTGCAAAGGATAAGTTTCAGGAGATCAATGAAGCAAATGAAGTGCTGAGTGATCCGGAGAAACGTAAAAAGTATGATGAGTACGGAGAGCATTGGAAGCATGCCGATGAGTTCGAAGCACAGAAGCGGGCACAGCAACAGGCCGGAGGCTTTGGTGGTGCAGGCGGGTTCGGCGGATTCGGTGGCGGACAGGGTTTCTCTGACGGCAACGGGACGTATTGGTACAGTTCCGATGGAGAAGGATTTTCCGGTGGTAACGCCAGTGGATTTTCCGATTTCTTCGAATCGATGTTCGGTGGACATCGGGGTGGAAGAGGACAGGGTGCTGCAGGATTCCGTGGGCAGGACTTTAATGCAGAGCTGCATTTGTCTCTTCGTGACGCTGCCCAAACGCATAAGCAGATATTGACTGTCAATGGTAAACAGGTACGTATCACTATTCCAGCCGGTGTGGCCAACGGGCAAGTCATTAAACTGAAAGGCTATGGTGCCGAAGGTGTCAATGGTGGACCGGCCGGTGATCTGTATATTACTTTTGTCATAGCGGAAGACCCGGTGTTCAAACGTCTGGGTGATGATCTGTACGTAGATGTGGAGGTAGACCTTTACTCTGCCGTATTGGGAGGAGAGAAAGTGGTTGATACGCTGGATGGTAAAGTGAAACTGAAGATAAAGCCGGAAACACAGAACGGAACGAAAGTCCGTCTGAAAGGCAAAGGATTCCCGGTATATAAAAAGGAAGGACAATTTGGTGACTTGATTGTGACCTATTCTGTCAAGATTCCAACAAACTTGACGGACAGACAGAAAGAGTTGTTCCGTGAGTTACAGAGTATGAACTAAAAAGAATGAGTGCTATGCAGACTGAATTAATTATTGTCAGTGAATACTGTCACAAATGTCATATTGAGCCTTCATTCATAGATATGTTGGAAGAAGGTGGGTTGATAAATGTACATACCGAAGGAGGTGAGCATTATTTGTTTTTGTCAGAACTTCCGAGTGTTGAACGTTATAGCAGAATGTATTATGATCTTGCCATTAACATGGAAGGTATCGATGCAATTCATCATTTGCTGGAAAGAATGGAAGCTATGAGACGTGAAATGAATTCACTCCGTAATCAGCTTTTATTGTATCGGGAACGGGAAATAGAAGATGCGGATTGGTAACAATGTAGGAAGGGCGGCTATAATGAAGAAATAAGAAAGGCTGGACTCAATTTTGTTGGGTCCAGCCTTTTTTATTATTAGACCGGAAACTTTCTTACTTCTTGTAGAAAGCCAAGTCTTCTTTGTCGAAATTTTCGATGAATCCGGCGTGTTTTTCTACTTCTGCTTCCGCATAATTCAGATATACGTGTGCAGATTTAGCAAACAGTTCGGGATTCTTGCTAGCGTCTTGAATTAACAGGTGGCACATGATAATATCGGCAGCCATTTCCATCAGTCTGCGAGCAGTGAAATCAAGTAATTCCTGGTCTTGTGCTTCTTTTACAGCGTTGGTGCTTGCTTCAAATTTGTTAGCCATCTTCTTCAGACGGGACATTAACGGTTCCATTTCCGGTGAACAGGGAATGGTTTCAAACTCGCGGATAGTGGAGATATAAGAGCCATTGGTGACATAACGGATGGCGGCTACAGTCTGCAATTGGGTAGTTCCTTCGTAGATACTAGTGATACGTGCGTCGCGGTAGATACGTTGACAAGCATATTCCATCATGAATCCTGAACCACCGTGAATCTGGATACAGTCGTATGCGTTTTGGTTGGCGTATTCGGAGTTCATACCTTTGGCTAGCGGAGTAAAGCTGTCGGCCAATTTAGCATATTTTTTCTGTTCCTGACGTTCTTCCGGAGTCAGCTTACGTTCGCGGGCGATATCATCCAATGCTTTGTAGATGTCTACGTAGCGGGCTGTCTGGTACAGCAAAGCACGTCCGGCATCCAATTTACCTTTCATGATAGCCAGCATATCGTATACTGCCGGGAATTCGATGATTGCTTTGCCGAATTGCTTACGGTCTTTAGCATAGGCCAATCCTTCATTGTAAGCAGCCTGGCTCAATCCTACAGATTGTGCGGCAATACCCAGACGGGCACCGTTCATCAAAGCCATCACGTATTTAATCAAACCGAGTTTACGGTCACCGCAAAGTTCGGCTTTTGCATTCTTGTATACTAATTCGCAAGTAGGAGAACCGTGGATACCGAGTTTGTTTTCGATACGGCGTACGTTTACCCCGCCTTGACGTTTGTCATAAATGAACATAGACAAACCGCGACCGTCTCTTGTTCCTTCTTCCGAACGTGCCAGTACAAGGTGGATATCAGCGTCTCCGTTTGTAATGAAACGTTTCACACCGTTCAGCAACCAGCAACCGTCTTTTTCACTGTAAGTAGCTTTCAGCATAACTGATTGAAGGTCGGAACCTGCGTCCGGTTCTGTCAAGTCCATAGACATGGTTTCACCCTGACATACACGAGGGATGAAACGGCTGTGCTGGTCGGCATTACCGAATTCGTACAGTGTTTCGATACAGTCCTGCAAAGACCAGATATTTCCGAAACCTGCATCGGCAGCGGCTACGATTTCTGCACACATGGTGTACGGAGTGATCGGGAAATTCAAACCACCGAATTTGCGTGGCATGGTCATGCCATTCAGCCCGGCTTTTACCATAGCGTCCAAATTCTGTTTGGTTCCGGAAGCGTATTCTACACGGCCATTGGCGCAGTGAGGACCTTCTTCATCTACACCTTCTGCATTAGCAGCTATGATTTCCCCAGTGATTTCTCCGGTAATCTCCAATACTTTATCGTATGAGTCTACAGCATCTTCAAAATCTAGCGGAGCATAGTCGAATTCATCTTTATCTCTGTAATTGCGTTCTTTGAGTTCGCAAATACGTTTCATCATCGGATTGTTCAAGTGAAACTTGAGTTCCGGTATGTCTGTATAATAATTAGCCATCTTTCCTTACTTGCTATTTTGTTTATAATACTTAATCATCTTCGGCACAACTTCTTCGATAGTTCCATTGATTACATAGTCGGCAATTGTATTGATCGGAGCGTCCGGGTCGTTATTGATGGAGATGATGATACCACTTTCCTGCATACCGGCGATATGCTGAATCTGTCCGGATATACCGCAGGCGATGTAGAGTTTCGGACGGACTGTGACACCAGTCTGGCCGATTTGGCGGTCATGGTCTGCAAAACCTGCGTCAACAGCGGCACGGCTGGCACCTACTTCTGCATGAAGTTCTTTAGCGAGGTCGAACAGGAGGTCGAAGTTTTCTTTCGAACCTACACCATATCCACCAGCTACGATAATAGGAGAACCTTTCAAGTTGTTTTTAGCCTTTTCTACGTGGCGTTCGATAACTTTCACTACATAGTCCGTGTCGGCTACATACTTCTTTACGTCGTGACGGATTACTTCTCCCTGATAAGTCGGAGAGAGGATTTCTTTCTTCATTACACCTTCGCGGACGGTTGCCATCTGTGGGCGGTGTTCCGGATTCACAATCGTAGCAACGATGTTACCACCGAATGCCGGACGGATCTGATACAGCAGATTCTTGTAAGTCTTACCTTCTTTTTTGTCTTCGTGGTCACCGATTTCAAGTGAAGTACAGTCAGCAGTCAGTCCACTGGTCAAAGCGGAAGAAACGCGCGGGCCGAGATCACGACCGATAACGGTAGCACCCATCAGGCAGATTTGCGGTTTTTCTTCTTTGAAAAGATTTACCAAGATAGAAGTATGGGGAAGTGAAGTATAAGGGTAAAGCCCTTCACCGTCGAAAACGTGGAGTTTGTCTACTCCGTAAGGAAGGATTTGTTTTTCAATCTCTTTGAGGCCTGTTCCTGCAACCACAGCTTCGAGCTGGCAGTTCAATTGGTTGGCTAACGAACGACCTTTGGTCAGAAGTTCGAGGCTGACGTCTGCAACGTTACCTTCTTCTATTTCGCAATATACAAATAAGTTATTCATGATTATCCGATGGTGTGGTTAGCTAATAGTTCAACAATCAGGTCTTCTACGTCACGGTCACTGCCGCTAATGGTTTTGCTCTCTTTAGCCTGGAACACGATGTTCTGGATGGCTTTTACTTTTGTCGGTGAACCGGACAGACCACATTGTGCAAGGTCACCGTTTACGTCGGCTACACTCCATTCTACCAGATTCAGATAATCACGCTTGTCATACAAGTCGGTATAATCAAGGTTACCTTGTTGTTTTTCGGTAACTGTTTTGGCGTGTTTGTATTTCTGTACTAGTTTCGCATTGCGCGGACGGCAAGGAGCGGCAGAACCATTTACAGTAATCACGATAGGTAACGGGCCTTCTACGGTTTCCACGCCACCGTCAATATGGCGTTTCACTTTAATCTTGCCTTCACCTACCTCCAGAATCTCTTCTGCGTATGTGATTTGTGTCAATCCCAGCTTTTCTGCTACCTGCGGACCTACCTGCGCTGTGTCACCGTCGATAGCTTGGCGACCGCCGATAATGATATCACAGTCACCGATTTTGCGGATGGCAGTGGCCAGTGCGTAAGATGTCGCCAATGTATCTGCACCGGCGAAGGCACGGTCAGTCAGTAAGTAACCGTTATCTGCACCACGGAAAAGTCCTTCACGAATAATATCGGCTGCCCGTCCCGGACCCATTGTCAGGATGGTTACGGTAGAGCCTGGATGAGCATCTTTCAATCGAAGCGCTTGCTCGAGAGCATTCAGGTCTTCGGGGTTGAAGATGGCGGGGAGTGCCGCACGGTTAATCGTTCCGTCGGCTTTCATGGCATCTTTCCCAACATTGCGTGTGTCGGGAACTTGTTTTGCCAATACAACAATTTTCAAACTCATGTTATAAATTTTAGTATTAGTATTTCTACAAGTTAGTAGCCAGTAGTCAAGTAGTAATGTCTTGCTATTCAAACTATCCGGTTAACTATCAGCGTGCAAATTTACTCAAACACTTGGTTCTGACAAGAAATCCAAGCGAAAAATGTACATTGTTAAGCATTTCTTTGTTCTGTTAGTTATATGTATATCACTGTTCTTTTCGATAAAAAAAGGTTTTTGTATTGTTTATGTGCAACTAATATGTTTATTTTGCCCGCTATTATTTGGTAATATTATGGAAAATGATAAAAGACAAATGGAGAAGGACTTTCAATCTTTCTTCACTGTTAACTTTCCTAAAGTGAAGAACTTTGCTCGAAAGTTACTGAAATCGGACGAAGATGCAGAAGACGTTGCTCAAGATGTTTTTTGTAAACTGTGGCAACAACCGGAAATGTGGCAACATCCTAATGATAAATTGGATGGGTATATCTTTGTAACAACACGGAATATTATTCTTAATATGTTTAAGCATCAGCGTATAGAGCAAGAGTACCAGGCAAGTTTTGCGGAAAATGCGATACTTTGTGAAATAATAGAAGATGATCAGGCACTAAAGGATATCTATTATAAAGAGTTACTTATGATTCTCCGGCTTGCTTTAACAAAAATGCCTGAGCGTCGGAGGATGATATTTGAGGCCAGCAGATTTCAGGGACTAAGCAATAAAGATATTGCGGAAAAATTGGGTGTTTCTATCCGTACGGTAGAGCACCAAATTTATTTAGCATTAATAGACCTAAAGAAAATACTTCTTTTTTTAGTTTTTTTCTCTTCTCTCTTAAGTAGTATAATGATTTTAGTTGTCTTTAAAGTATAAGGCAGAAATAATAATGAAATAATGATGAAGAATTATATTCGACAAGTGATAGAACTTTTTAGTCAGAATGACTATCCGGTTTCCGTCCAAAAGCAATTCCGGCATTGGTTGGCTGATGAAGAACATAAGGAAGAAAAAATGGAAGCGCTCACTTCTCTTTGGGAAGAAGCCGGACAGCAGCGAGTTCCTCAGGGAATGCAGCAGTCTATACGCCGTATGCAACAAAATATAGGTATGCGTCCTGTCTCTTCGCAAAAGAGGTATATATTACGTATTTGGCAGGTAGCGTCGGTATTGTTGCTGGCTGTATCGTCGGTTTCTATCTATTTATTATTGGAAAAAGACGATTTCTCCAGTGATTTGATAGAATGCCATATACCAACTGCAGAAATACATGAACTGACATTACCGGATGGTACTTCCGTTATGTTGAATTCAAAAAGTACTTTGTTTTATCCGGAAAGTTTTAATGGCAAAACCAGAAGTGTATATCTGATAGGTGAGGGCTATTTTAAGGTAAGGCCGGATAAGGAACATCCCTTTATTGTGAAAGGAGCTGATTTTCAGGTTACAGCTTTGGGGACTGAGTTTAATGTAAATACTTATTCGGAGAATGACGAAGTGTACACTACTTTAGTTTCGGGCAGTGTAAAAGTGGAGTATGATAATTTAGTCTCAAGTGTTATATTGAAGCCTAATCAGCAGTTATCTTATAACAAACTTACTAAGAAAAGTCGTTTGCAACAATCACAAGTTGATGATGTAATAGCTTGGCAACGTGGAGAGCTTGTATTTAGTGATGCACATTTGGAAGATATATTCACGAGACTAGAACATAAGTATCCATATACTTTTGTATATAGTTTCCATAGTTTGAATAATAATACTTATAGTTTCCGTTTCCCGAAGAATGTGACGTTGGAAGAAATTATGCTAATTATTTCACAAGTAGTTGGAGATATCCACTATGTGATTAAAGACAATAAATGCTATATAACTAATTGAAAAATAACCCCTATGTCTAATTATTAACTTAACACACCATGAAAAAAAATATCCGGAGGGAACTGCCATTCCTTCCGGATATGAAATCGAAAAATTCCTTAATATTAGCGTGTTACTAACGCAATCCAATCAAAATAGAATTAATAACCAATTTACTAATACCAGGAAAATGCTACAAATGTATAAAGAAATAGCAGGACGAGTGCTCCAAAAACAGGTTTTTCTTACTTTTTTAGTATTATTAATGATGCAGACCTCTGTTTTTGGGCAAAGAGATAGTAAAATAACTATCCAGCAGAAAAATATGACTGTAATTGAGGCTTTAAAATCTGTGGAAAGACAAACTAAAATGTCTATCAATTATAGTGATTCTCAATTGAAAAGCAAAAAGCTTACCAATCTGAACTTGAAAAATGCGCTTATAACTACTGCGCTTGATACAATCTTAAAAGGAACAGGTTTCACTTATCAAATCCGTGATAATTATGTTATAGTTACCGAACAAAAGTCGGTAGCACCTTCTGTAGTGAAGAATATAAGAGGCAAGGTAGTTGATGAAAATGGAGAACCACTGATTGGTGTGAATATCTCGGTGGAAGGTAGTTCTACGGGAACTATAACTGATATGAATGGAAACTTTATGATAAAAGCTTCCGATAAATCTAAGTTGAAAATATCTTATATAGGGTATGCAACTCAAATGGTTGCCGTTTCAAATAAAGATTTTTATCAGGTTGTGTTAAAACAGGACGCTGAAGTCTTGGATGAAGTTGTTGTAACCGCATTAGGTATAAAACGTGCGGAAAAGGCTTTGTCATATAATGTACAACAGGTGAAAGGGGATGAATTGACTACTGTGAAAGACGCTAACTTCATATCTTCATTGAATGGAAAGGTTGCCGGTGTTACCATTAATTCTTCCAATTCAACTGGTGGCGCATCCCGTGTTGTTATGCGTGGTGTAAAGTCTATCACTTCTTCCAACTTGGCGCTTTATGTGATTGATGGTGTGCCCATGTATAATATGATGAATGGTGGCAATTCACAAAGCGTTTTTGCTGACCAACCGGGTACAGATGGGGCGGCTGATATTAATCCGGAAGATATAGAGTCTATCTCTATGCTGACAGGACCTTCCGCTGCTGCATTGTATGGTAATGCTGCCGCTGCGGGTGTAGTGCTGATTACTACTAAAAAAGGATCTGTTGACAAGACGTCTGTGACAGTATCTAACAATACAACTTTCTCGAAGGTGGCGATGATGCCGGAAATGCAGAGTAAGTACGGAAATGTGGCAGGAAATGTGGATAGCTGGGGACCGATTGTGAATAGCAATTATGATCCGCGCGATTTCTTCCGTACAGGTAGCAACGTGATAAACTCTGTAGCTTTGTCTACCGGTAATCAAAAGAACCAGAGTTATTTGTCGGCTTCCACTACCAATACAACAAATATCCTGCCGAACAGTGGATATAACCGTTATAATTTCACTGTACGCAACACGACCAGTTTCTTGAAAGATAAAATGACACTGGATGCCGGTGCAAGCTATATTCTTCAGAACGATAAAAATATGGTATCTCAAGGATACTATTATAATCCACTGCCCGGACTTTATCGATTCCCCCGTTCGGAAAATTTTGAGGATGTGCGTATGTTTGAGCGTTACAATGAGGGTTTAGGTATAATGGAACAGTATTGGCCTTACGGAGAAATTTCCAGTGGACTGGCAAATCCATATTGGGTACAAAACCGTCAGATACGTGAGAATAAGAAAACACGTTATATGGTGAATGCTTCTCTGAAATATCAAATATTTGATTGGTTGGATGTCACAGGTCGTGTGAAAATTGACAATTATGAAAATCGTAAGACATACAAGGCGTATGCTTCTACCGGTAGTCTGACTGCAGGAGACAGAGGAACATATCATGATACTTGGGCTCAGTCAAAGACTACCTATGCAGATGCCATTGCTACGGTAAATAAGAACTTTAACGATTGGTCTGTGAATGTAAACTTGGGTGTATCTTTGAATGACAGTCGTTATGAATCGATCGGATATGAAGGCGGCTTGAAGATTTATAACTTCTTTGCTGTTCATAATTTGGATTTTGATAAAGCATGGAAACCAAAGCAAGAGGGTTGGCATGATCAGACTAGAGCTATCTTTGCGAATGCAGAACTAGGTTGGAAGTCAATGCTTTATTTGACGGTAACCGGACGTAATGACTGGGATTCAAGATTGGCTTTCTCTGATTATAAATCATTCTTCTATCCATCGGTAGGGCTTTCGGCTATTCTTACAAGTATGTTTGATACACCGGAATGGTTAAGTTTTTTGAAAGTTCGTGGTTCATATACTGAGGTAGGTAATTCTTACGATCGTTTTATGACTACTGTCACTTATCCATACGATGAAGCATCGCATAATTGGAACACGACTTCTGTTTACCCGAATACTAAATTGAAGCCAGAACGCACAAAATCATGGGAAGTGGGGGTAGACGCCAGATTTCTGAATGATATCAGTTTCAACTTAACTTACTATCGTTCCAATACTTACAATCAGACTTTCCATGCAACTTTGTCTGCTTCTTCCGGATATTCATCTATTCCTATCCAAAGTGGAAATATTATGAATGAAGGTATTGAAATGTCTTTAGGATATGATAAGAAGTGGGGAGATTTCTCTTTCAACACTAATTATACGTTGACTTGGAATCGTAATGAAATAAAACAATTAGCCGATGGCGCTTATAATTATGCTACCGGAGAGCCGATCGTAATGCCGGAGTTGGATGTTTTGCATTATGGACAATTAGATGCCCGTCTGCTTTTGCGTGTAGGTGGTTCAATGGGAGATGTATATGGTCAGAAAGTGCTGAAACGCGATCTCAATGGATATATCCTTAATGAGGAAGGAGTAGGTCTTGCCCTTGAAAATAAGGAAACTCATTTGGGATCTATCTTGCCAAAGATGAATATGGGATGGCATTTGGGATTCGGATATAAAGGTATAAATCTGGGTATGACATTTACCGGACGTTTTGGAGGTATTGTACTAAGTGAAACGCAATCAGTATTGAATGCTGCCGGTGTGTCTAAAATTAGTGCGGATGTTCGTGATGCGGGTGGCGTACCGATTAATCAAGCCAAAATAGATGCGCGCAATTACTTCCAGACAATTCAAACAGCTTCCGTTTACTATACATATAGTGCTACAAACGTGCGTTTGGGTGAATTAAGCCTGAGTTATACATTGCCGAAGAAATGGTTTGCCAATAAATTAGGTATGACTGTCGGACTTGTAGGAAAGAATCTGTGGATGATTTATTGCAAAGCACCTTTCGACCCGGAACTGACTACTTCGGCTGCGTCTAATTTCTATCAGGGATTTGATGCATATATGCTCCCAAGTACGAGAAACTTTGGATTTAATGTCAAATTTCAGTTTTAAATAGTAAATAGGTATGAACAAGATAATAAAATATATTGGAGCAAGTGCGGTTATATGCTTGATGGCAGGATGTACTACTAATTTTGAGGATTTCAATACCAATCCGTACCAGCCTTCTAAAGTGCCGGCTAATACATTGCTGTCGGGAATGTTTAATGTATATGCAGCACCTATGCAAAATGACTGTCAGCATATAAATTGTATGTGGGCTTGTTTTAGCGGACAAATTACCGCACCTAATACTTGGTCAAAAGGGGAAAATCTTTTTGCTTATTACAATGCGATGGAGGATCATAACGCTGCTACCTGGGCTAAAATATATGCACGCATTTATCCTAACTTCTTCCGGATTGAGGAAGCTACGGAGAAAAAGGGTGTTATCTACGCTATGGCTCAGTTGACACGTATTTATGCAATGCAGATGATGGCCTCCCTGCAAGGTCCTATCCCTTACTCTAAAGTGAAATCGGGTGATATAAGGGCTGCTTATGATGACGAACCGACTGCCTGGCGTGCCATGTTCGATGATTTGGATAATGTAATTACTATACTGAAATCTGCAGCGGAATTGGGGATTAACCAGGATTTGGCAGCAGTAGATCAATTTTATGGCGGAAATTGCGAAAAATGGATGAAATTTGCCAATACATTAAAACTTAGAATGGCTCTCCGGGTGTCCGGAGTAGCAGATTATGCTCAGGCTAAAGCTGAAGAAGCTGTACGTGGTGGTGTGTTGGAGTCTGTTTCCGATAGTTCGTATGACACAACTAGCAGTGGTATCAATGAAAATGGCTATGCTATTGTGAGCGGATGGGGCGAAGTGAGAGCTAATGCTTGTATTACCTCATATATGAATGGGTATAAGGACCCACGGCGTTCCGCTTATTTTACTAAGCAAGCGGCTGGCTTTTCTGAAGATTATGTAGGAGTCCGTTCGGGATCTTGGGTAGCTCCAAGTCCTTCTGATTATCAGAACTATAGCAACCTGATGATAACGACTGATAAAACATTGCCGCAACCGGTGATGTATGCTGCAGAAGCAGCTTTCCTACGTGCTGAAGGCGAGCTGAAAGGCTGGGATATGCAGGGTGATGCGGAGACTTTCTATGAACGGGGAATTCGGTTGTCATTTGAGGAATTTAAAGTAACCGGAGTAGATGAGTATTTGGCTGATGATGAATCGAAACCGGGAAATTACGTTGATCCCAATCACTCTGCCGACAGTTATAGTAATCTGTCTACCATCACTATTAAATGGGACAAAAATGCTACTCCGGAGGAAATGTTGGAGAGAGTGCTTACTCAAAAGTGGATAGCTCTCTATCCTGATCCTTTAAATGGCTGGTCGGATTTCCGTCGTACGGGATTCCCGAAAATATTTCCGGCAACACATTCTGCAAATCCGGATTGTAAACCGGCTCGCGGGCAACGCCGTCTTCGTTTTGCTGACACAGAGTATAATACAAATAAAGAAAATGTGGAGGCTGCTGTGACTATGCTTAGTGATGGGAGAGACTCTAATGGTACCGATTTGTGGTGGGCTTTGAAAAATTAGAGATTATTAATGGTTAATTTTAAGATTATAGTATGAGAAAATTAATATATTTCATATTCGCGTCTGTCGCTGTACTTGTATTTGTGCAATGTAGTGACTGGACTGAAATGGAGAATAAATTTACTGAACCGGTGAATATTAATAGCGAGGATTACTATCGAGCCTTGCGTGAATATAAAAAAACAGATCATCCTATTTGTTTTGGATGGTATAGCGATTGGTCGGGGACAGGTGACAATATGAATAACCAATTGAGAGGTATTCCCGACTCCATGGATTTAGTATCTTTGTGGGGCGGCGCTTTCAATTTGACAGAAGCGCAGAAAAGTGATCTTAAGGAGGTTAGGGAAAAGAAAGGAACCCGGATATTGTATTGCCAGCATATCATGGATATTGGTAGAAGTATGACACCTGCTTCTGTGGAGAATGACCATATGGTAGACGGTGTGCAATATGACTCTTATGCAGAGGCTATGGCAGCTTACTGGGGATGGTATGCAACCGGAAATCATCCAACGTACAATAATCACTATGGTGATGGCTCCCCAGAGGGTATTGAGGCTGCTATCCGTAAATATGCACAGGTTATAGCGGATTCTGTCAATAAGTATGATTATGACGGTTTTGATATTGACTATGAACCGAATTGGGGCTATCCAGGCAATATTTCCAGTCATCCGGAACGCATGCACATTCTTCTTGATGAGTTATCGAAAAATTTTGGACCGAAATCGGGAACAGGCCGTATTCTTATGGTGGATGGAGAACCTCAGACTTTGAACACAGAATCTGGTGGACTATTGGATTATTATGTGATTCAAGCATATTATAGCCCGGGTGATACTGATTTGGATACTCGTTTCAATAAACTATTGGCTAAATTTGGATCAATAGAAGATGAAGTTACAATTCTTCGTAAAACTGTTTGGTGTGAAGACTTCGAAAGACATAAATCGGACGGAGGACCGCAGTTTACAACTCGAGACGGTGTGACGACATATTCTTTGAAGGGGATGTCTATGTATTATCGTCCGGGAGTAGATGCACGTATCGGTGGTGTAGGAGCGTATCGTTTTAATTTGTGCCGTCCGGTAAATGATTATTTCTTTATGCGCGAAGTGATTCAGGTGATGAATCCTGCCCAACATTAATACTATGAATATAACTAAAAATGAAAACTATGAAGATGATTAGATTTTCTAAATATGTGGCATTGGTAATTATTCTAGCATCAGTCTTTGGTTGTGATGATGCGGAAATGAAGGCCATTGATAATGGATTATATATTCAGGAGGCCGCACCTTCTAATAAATTCGATCAACAGATAATAACGCAGTTGGTAGATGATGAAGAAGTTGTAAAAACGCTGACAGTTCGTTTAGTTCGTGCTATGGATCATGATGTCACTGTTACACTGGATATTGATCCGCAGTTGCTTGAGGATTATAATAACAAAAATGAAGCAAACTATTTAGTACTTCCGGAAGAATATCGAAATTTTGAAAAGACGGTTACTATTTCTGCTGGTAATGTTTCAGCTCCGGTTATTGATCTTACTATAAAACCATATAGTTCTTCAAATGGTGAGGCATATGCTATCCCTATACGAATTACTTCTGTGGACGGACCGGTCGAAATGAAGGGGAACGCGAATCATCTTCTTTATTTGCTAACCTCACCTCATAGGCAAAAAGCTGTAATAATAAAACGTGGAAATAGAACTACTAAGACGTTTAGTACTGCCATTCCTATGGAACAATGGACTTTTGAATATTGGGTGAAGGTAGATAATATAACAGGGAGCCCTACAGGAGATTGGGAAGGTCTGGAAAATAAAAATTTCAGGGCACGAATTTTTGTTCCTGATTCCCAACCGCTCACATTCTCTGATTTAACTCTTCGCTATTATGCTGATGGAGCTAATGTACAGATTCCTATTTTACAATTCCAAAATTCAGCAGGTCATTTTGATACTACCGGATTCTGGTGGCCTGATACATGGTATCATATTGCTTATACCTATGATGGTACAACAGTTACAGTATATAAAGATGGTGTAAAGGATAATTCGTTAGCAAATTCTATTGACTGGACTTTTAAAAGCCTTTCTTTTGCTATAGGAAGCTTTGGATATGAACAACAAGTAGAATTCGCACAGATTCGTATGTGGAAGAAATGTCTTTCAGAGAATGTGATAAAAGACAATATGTCACGTCAAGTTGCCGGAGATTCTGATGGGTTGATAGGTTACTGGAAATGTGATGAAGGAACGGGTAATGAGTTGAAGGATAGTAGTCCTAACCAGAACCATGTAACTCTTGGTGGAACACCTCAATGGAGTGAACAAATTAATTTTTCTCATCCGAATAAATAACTCCTAGTGAAATGAATAGAAAAGTCGTCACGTTAATAAGTGGCGACTTTTTTGTTTCTAGGATTGGAATCTCATATTCCCACTTACGGTCGTTAAGTTAGGTTTTAGTTGTATTAGAGGAATGGATAAACTAGAGGGTAATTCCGAATACAAAATAGACCTGTTCCTCGTAAGGGTTAGCTATTAATTTTCCGAATATGGGCAAAGAAAAATTGGATGTAATTTTGAGTCCTTTTGTTGCGGATAACCCGACGTTGACTACATTGAATTTATTGGAATAAAAACTTTCCCAAGGTGTAAAGCCTGCTTCGATACTTAGATTTACGTCCTTCACATTGAAAGGATAACTCAATTCACAGTAACTGGACCAAGCGCGTTTCCCGTTTTCCCGGTAGTCATTTCCTGCAAATGTGGTGTACCAGCTTACAGATAGTGGAAATTTCTCGCTAAACATATATCCGGCTCCTATTTCAAAAGTATGTCCGGTGGAGTGTGAACTGTAATTGAAATATTTGAAAGGTTCATCCTCTGTTTGGGTAAAGTAGTTATTGAAGTAAAGAGTCAGGTTTTTATACTCATATTCTAGTGAAAGGTCTATTTCATTATTTTTTTCCCGGAACTCGGTGGACCCCCAAGCATAGACGGTCAACCCTTTCCAGTTGAGGCCGAGTGAGGGTTGCACACTTGCATTGCCGCTGTCAATACCACGCCAGATATAGCTGCTGACGAAATCTGCATTTACAAAAACTTCTTGTGCCTGTGCAAAGGCTGCGTAAAATAGGATTGCAATAAGTACAATATGTCTTTTCATTTTATCGGTTGTATTTCTCTGTTTTCGGGTGCAAAGATACGTAATATATAAATTGAATGTGACCGGATAGGGCAAAAAAAGGAAACGACTGCATTATGCAGCCGCTTCGTAATCAATTATAAATCTTAATAGTCATTTAGAAAGTGACATCCATTTTCAGTACGAAAGTGCGTGGGGCAGCAACTGCCATAGGACGATAGCTGTATTCTTTGTTCAATAGGTTATTTACCATAAATTGGAACGCTACTTCTTTGGTTGCTTTTACTCCAAAACGCAGGTCGACGGTAGCATAATCCGTATTGTGCTTTTTCCAGTAAGTAGCCAGTGTCTCGCCTTTTGAATAGCCGAAGAGAATACCGCGTACATAGTCCATCAGATCTTTCTGCTGTTTATCACGTTCGTCCATCATCAAATAGTCTACTGCTAGGATTTTGCTCTTCCATGCAATGTTGGCACCTACGTTGATACGCTTCCACTGGAAATCTACCGTAGCTTTAAAGCTATGTTTAGGACGGTATTTCAGATATTTTCCCGTATTTGATTTCTCCTTCATCTGTAACGGGTCGGTATAAAGTCCTTCTACGGCATTGCGTTCCTGATAATCAGCATCACGAGGTTCGGTATATACATATCCTAAGTTATAGAATAGTTTTGTATTCTTATTGAAGTTGTACACACCGTTTGTGGAGATTTCAATACCGTAGATTTGTGCTTTCGATACATTATGAAATTGGGCACCGATTCCAAAGCCTTTACCGTCTGATAACATCTGAATGGCATCGCCAATACTGTTGATCATCGTATAGTTGGCATTGTTGAACAAACCGAACTGGAATTCAACCATATCTTTATATTGCGTATAGAATCCTGCAAGGTCTACAAATCCTTGCAGATTGCCGACTTTATATCCCTGTTTGAATCCTAATTCCGCATTAAATCCCTTTTCCGGTTTGATGTCCAGATTAGGATAGATACCGACTCCACCGATATCTTTACGCAGGTATTTTTCATTGATAGACGGGTTGCGGTATCCCTGTCCGAAGCTGGCACGGATAAAACTGTAATCAGCCAATTGATAATTTAATCCGGCACGGAAAACAGGACGGAAGGGGACCTTTGTTCCGAATATTTTTGTTTCCGCCTCTCGGTGATGGCTGTTTACGCGGTAGTATTCGGCACGTACACCGGCCGATACGCTCAGACGGTCCCAAAAACGTTGGTCATATTGCAGGAAAGCGGCAATGTTGTCACTTTTATATATCTCATCCATTACGGCAGAATCATAGCGGATATGTTCGAATGTAACCCCCGTAGTGATTTGCGCACCACTGTTCCATTTTTTATTAAATTGGTAGTCGAGGTAATAGTCGAAATTCTTGTCCGTCTGTGTTTTCGGATTAATGCGTGACGGATTAATAACATTAGATAGCCAAGGAACGAGATCACTGGGCAATTTACCATCCTGTATCAGTTTGTCTAAATCAGCGGGCAGCCCGTGATCCATAGTCCATGAGATTAAGTCGCAATAGTCGGCGGTTGTTGCATTCGGGAATATATTTCCTAATGAAGTGAATATTCCATTCATTGCATTTTCCAGATTTCCATTGATAAGTCCTGAACCAATGCCAACTAATGCCGGGTAAAGTGAACTGTAATCACCTCCTGCTATATTCTGTATTGTTTGGGCATCGGTTCCCATATTCCCTAGAATATCGGTAATGGAGGCTCCGTTGGTGGGGCGTATAATGTTGTCGGCACTATAATAGAAGCGGCCTTTAATCTTATGTGATGTACCGTTCTCCGGATTCACATAGTTGATGAAAGGGTCGATATGGAAGTTATTTTCTTCACGTCCCATGTTGGTGAAAGGAGATGGCTTGTATACTTCTGTCGGCGAACGCCAGATAAAGAAATCTCCATATTGGTTGGACAGGAAGTCAACATTGAATCCATAGTTCAACAGTTTCATACCCATATCCGGCTGATGATAGGTCAGGCTCCCACCCATCCGGAAACGTTTGTTGTATCCTTGTTCGCGATATCCTTCGTCGGTGAAGAGATTAATACCTCCGCTAACGTCGAAATTACCGATACGGCGGGAGTGGGAAAGGTCGAATCCTTCGTAAATAGGATTGCGTACACCACTAAGAAGGCTTCCACGCAAGATAGGTTTCACTGCGTATTTATCTTCTTTCCAAAAGCTCTTGTCGCTCCATTGATATTCATCATTTTCTGCATCACCATATACACCGACGTAAGCACTGAACCTGGTTTTCGGAGTCAGTCCCGGCCGGGCGGTACGGATATTGATAATACCATTCAGTGCTGACGAACCATATAGTACCGAAGAAGCTCCTTTTATCACTTCCACTTGTTCTACATTTTCTAGAGGTACGGTGTTCCAATTTATTTCTCCGGTTTTAGGGTTGAGTGTACTCATTCCGTCTACCAGAATTTGGCTACGTGCACCTACTCCGTAGGTCCATCCGCTACCACCACGCATGGAAGGCTGTTTATCTACAATATCTACTCCGGGAAGTGTACGAAGGGTAGAGGAGATATCTGTCGGTGCCTGGCGGGCAATATCTCCTGATTTGACTACATCCATAGAGACGGTAACATCGCTCAACTTCTGCTCAAAACGTCCTGCACTGACCACTACTTCTTCCAGTAGCTTGGTGCTTTCTTTCATATAGACGTCTTTGGTGACAATTTCACGTTTATTGATCACAATAGGCATTAGCACATCTTCATAACCTACATAACTGAAAACAAGGTCAACTCCTCCTTCTGGAAGTTTGATTTCATATTCTCCGTTGATGTTGGATACTACTCCCTGATTGCCGTGAAGCTTATAAGTGACGGCTGCTCCTACCAATGGTTCATTGGTCTTTGCATCGTATATATGTCCTTTAAGGGTTTGGGCAAAACTTGTATTCAAACAGCTAAGGCATAAAAGTAGAGTTAGGATATATATTTTCTTCATTGTTTCTTATTCTTTATTAATGTTTAGTTTCACTTTTCTTTTGGGTATCCAATCCTATATTCACTGTTTTGATCACTGGCCAAGCTTCTATAATTGGCTTCACGTAACTTGCCACTAGAAGTTCCCCGAAAGTAGGTATGGCTTCTAAGGTCGGTATCATTTTTGCTAGAATATTGATGAATGGAGTGAGGACCGATTTGTCTGCATATATGTAAGTATGTCCGTTTACATTATCCAGATGCATGGGAATGCCATTCTTTATCCAAACGAAAATAGCTTGGAAGTCTTTATCATCTATCTCAGTTATTAGAGATAAAATTGGATTATTTAATTGTTTGTTGATAGTAATGAGCACAGATTGTAGTTGGCTTGGATTTGATTTCAGCAAAGCATCCGTGACGGTGTTTATCAGATTGTAGTCTACATTTTTTCCTTTGTCTTGCATAGACTTTACAATAATGGCGGGAATGTTTAATTTTATATAGAAAAGTCCATCTTTAGAGTACCAGTATGCTAAGCCCTGAGAAGAAGAGGTATAGTGGCGTCCGGTTGTTACGGCTTCTATATCGGCAGCGGTAAATCCACCTCCCATTTCGACAGGAAAATACAGTTTCTGCATTATAAAAGTCATCAGTTGGCTCATAGCCTCTTTGTTGTTCATATCTATTTCACTGATTTTTAGTTCTCCTATTTGTACTTCATCCGTAGTATAATTGGCTACGATATTGCCGTTGGATGTAATATCCACAGATTGTAATAATTGAGCTATCATATATCCACCGAAGCCTTTGATAACATCTGTAATTGTTGCATACAGGAAGACTGCATTATCTACCTGCAAGTTGATATCCATGTCTGTATACAAGGCGGTTGCAGTCAGCTTGTTAGCTTCTTCTCCCCATTCATATAGTCCTGTCTCTTTATTGCGTACAGGATATTTTTTTGTACCGTATGTCAATTCGCTCATTTGGTAGGAGTGTGCCCATTGAGAACTGTTTCCCATTTTTATATTAGTGAGGTTGATGGTCAGTTTTCCTTTCTCAACATATCCGTTATAATTGAATGTTGCTCCTGTCACATTTCCTGTTCCGTTGCCTGAAAAAGAATAATTAGTATCGTTTCCTATTAGAGGAATAGACACTAGCTTTAATGTTTCTTCTCCCGGAATAATATCATAAAGAGTTATATTAGCTGTTTCTCCTTTTACAGTACTGAAGTCTACCGACTTACCAAGCATTTCTTTACCACTATAATATAATGACAAATTGGAATTAGGATTTGAGAACTTATTTGAATAATTGGCTGTTACATCCACAGGATCTGGTCCTGGGTAATCTTCGCTACAAGAAGTTAACAGACAGGCTGTGCTAATGAAACTGATAATTAATAATATAGATATTTTTTTCATCATTCTTTGTTTTCTTGATTTTTGAGATTGAAGTATTTATTTTTGTGTAGTTAGGTCTAATCCAATATCCATTGTATCGATCATTCCTAATAATCCACTAATATCCATTCCTAAGTTTTCGGTTATAATAGGGGCTATAGCACTGAAAATAGGAATTATTGTATTTTTATTAACATAGAGATATGTATGTCCATTTTCTTGGTTCATTTCTACTGGTATTCCACTTTTTAACCAAGAAAATATGGTAGTAAATGTGGTATCGTCTACTTGTAAAATATAGCTAATGATCTTATTGTTAAGAATCTGATTAACGGTACTTAATGCCGCTTTCAGTCTGATAGGATCGGATTTTAAAAGGGCTTCACTCACTCCGGCTATTAGTTGTGAATCAATGTTCTGTTCACTGTTTTGTGTTATGAGTGAGAGGATTTGCGGGAGGTTTAGTTGCATCACTAGGTTGGTATTGTTTATTTGATTCCAAAAAATGAGTCCTTTAGGAGAAAGCGTGTAGGTACGATTGTTAATGATACTCTGAAAATCTGCATCGCTCATTTCGCTATTGACAATATCCATTATTTCATCCATATTAATGGGACTAGTAGTATATTGAGCTGTTGTTATACCATTCTTTTCGAGGGTTATATCTGACAAAATATGTGGTAATAACGCATCTAAAAGATTAGTCGCAATTGCTTGGATAAATGGAACGAGAAAGGCTCCTCCTGAACCTTCTGTCGCAGTCATTCGGACATAGCTGGCACCACTATTACGTACTGTGGAACCTTCGTAAGTGTGTGAATATGGGGGGAATACGTATGTATTCGCAACGGAACCGTAATGAGCCATCGTCACCTCAAGTGACAATTGCATAGCTTTCGGTGTAATTCTACCGCTATATTTAACTTCAGCCCCTGTTTTCGTAACGCTTGTCCCATTGAATGTATAAGCATCTTTTTCTCCACTTTCATTCAATTGCACATCATTGATTGGAGTGGTGTTTTCTCCCGGAATTACATCGTTTAATGTCAGTGTTCCTGTCTCACTGTCTTCCGTTTTAAAGTTGACTGTTTTTCCAGCCAATTTCTCTCCACTGTAGGTTAGGTCTAAAGTGTATGGCTTGATATACGAACCATATTCCTGGCTGATTTCTCCCGGCCAAAAGAGTTTGTCGTTGTAGGTTTTCTCGCAAGAAGCCAAGAGTAAAGCCATACAGGCGACATAAAATAGTTTCTTAGAAGTTTTCATTCTCTTTTAGTTTTTATTAGAATATTAATTAAAACTCTGCAAAGGTCGTTTAATGTTTATTCGCTATCAAGCTCCATATTTGGGATTCAATGTTCTATATTTGCTATTTTAATTCGTAGAATCTAATGAAATATTAAATAGATGTTCCATTTATTAGATATGTTGTTCTATTCTTAATGTGCTATAACAAAGGTCTCAAAAGAAAAACTATCTTTGGGCAACTTAATTTTTTTGGTTATGATAATAGATGGTAATCTTCCTAAATTTGATCTTCCTATTGATTTTATAGCGGATGATAGTATTACTGGTGATATATTAAATATGTATAGTCGGTTTCCCTGTCAGATAAAAGCCGGGCTTTTTATACTTTGTACGGAGGGAACTGTTCGTGCCACCATAAATTTGTTGGAGGTAGTCATTCGTCGAAATGACTTTATCACTCTTCTTCCTAATTCATTTATCCAAATACATGAAGTATCTTCGGATACCCGTGTTTGCTTTGCCGGATTTTCTTCTGAGTTTGTCGCTTCAGTGAATTATGTCGATTCGTTGTTGAGCTTATTGCCAAACATACTGAATACTCCGGTCGTTCCTTTACCGGAAGAGATTGCAACTTTGTATCGTAATGCTTATAGCTTATTAATCAGGGCTTATTCTTTGCCTAATACATTGGAAAATAAAGAAATCCTTCGTTCTATTCTTACTATCTTTTTTCAAGGAGTGAAAGAGTTGTATAGTCGACAACAAACAGTAGTGAATGAACCTCTCAAACGTGAACATGAATTATATCGGCAATTTGTTCAAATATTAATGGCGAATTATACAAAAGAGCATGAAGTCGCTTTCTATGCTGATAAATGCGGAGTGACACCGGCACATTTCTCCAGTACAATTCGAAAGGCAAGTGGGCATAGTCCGTTGGTGATTATTACAGGTATGATAATAATGAATGCTAAGGCACAATTAAAGTCTACCCGTTTACCGGTGAAAGAAATAGCATTCTCGTTAGGCTTTAGCAATTTGTCTTTCTTCAATAAATATTTTCGGAAGCATGTAGGGATGACTCCACAGGAATATAGAGAGAAGTAATTATGAAATAAAAGAACGGTATTCCTGTACATTTGATGTAGGGATACCGTTCTCTATATTAGTCAGTTATGCTTTTTAATACTATTTTCAGGCAGACTTATTTGATACCCAGTTTCTTGGCAATTTCCTTAGGAAGTGCATCCTTGTGTACTAGAATATTCATAGTCTTATAAGCAACAAAGGCTTTGGAGGCATACCAGATACCGTTATATTTGCCGGCTTTTCCCCAAGAATTCTTTACCATGAAATATTCTTTCCCTGTCTGATCTTTGGCGATTCCATAGATTTGCATTCCGTGATCATCTGTTGTTTCCCAGTTATCAAAAGCAGCCTGACGCATTTCTTGAGTAATTTCCATTTCCGGTGATGGTTTGCTACTCAATTCTCTGCGTTTGTCGGCAGGAGTCATACCTGTCCAACGGGCCATGTCCGAACCGGAAAGTTCAGCTCCTTTGATGATGTCCGGCATAACGGCGGTACCATTGCGGCTGAACCCTTGTTCACTGACATCACTACCCCATGCAAAAGTATATCCTTTCTTTACGGCATTGTCCATTACAGCCATCAGTTCATCGATTGGCAGGTTGTATGACAGACCGTTACGCCAATTATCCTGAACTTCTACGGCAAATTGAGTATAGAACGGATGATGAGTATAAGAAGTCAGTGATATATAGTCATCGCAGTTCAGACCAAGTGATTCGGCGAAACTTTTCGGCGTATATTCTTTTCCTTTGTAAGTGAACTTCTCAGGACATTCTCCCAAATATGTATCATAAATAGCTGTCAGACCGTTTTTCCAAACCGGAGTCAATTTGCTTAACTTGCCTTTGGCTATTGCATTAATGTATCCTTCGGCAACTGCGTCCAGTTCATTGTGCACCGGTAGAGTATCACCATACATGATACCCGGCATTACTTCTTGCGGAACGATACCGTAATTCTTAATACAATACATCACATCATAGAAACTTCCACCCGGTGAAAAAGAACTGTCGCCATGATAGCGTACATAATTCACTCCACGATCTTCCATCGTTTTGTGTACTACGAACATTTCAGAAAGGTCATATTCACCTTTTCCTAGCCGGAGTAATTCGGACTCTACGAATCCAAGAGTAGAGAAACTCCAGCAGGTGCTCGAACGGTTCTGGTTCTTAATGGAAGTAATCGGATTTTCTTTCACTGTCGTGAAAACGAAGCCCTCTTCGGGTTTTGTGTCTTGTGCCGTCATGCTTAGGCTGAATAAGCCCAAAGCAGCGATAAGGATACTCTTTTTCATTCTTATGACATTAATATTAAATTTGTTTTGGCTACAAATATAAGGATTCCTCTTTTGATAACCATCCGTTTGAATTAATATGTATAAAAAAAGAATGAATATTAGTATATTGGGGTACGAAAATACCGCTTTGTTCTAACAACAAAGCGGTATAGTTAGATGCATCATTAGATGCGTGTTATTCTTTCTTTTCCTTATCCTTGGATGTTACTATGTAATCTTCTTTAATGAATTCATCGTAGACACGTTTCGGATGGTCGAACGGTGCAGTTCCGTTTTTCTGTTCGTTGAAGTTGTCCCGGCGGAATTGTTTTAATTTCAGATTGTCTTCTGCGTATTCTCTAAGTTTCTTAGGCTCGTTTCCATAAAGCGAACTTTCGGTCACATCGGAATTGAGCAAACTCTCTTTGGGGGTAATAGTCGGTAGAAGTACTTGTTCCAATAGTCCACGATAGGCTCCGTTATATTCGCACCATACGATGTCATTGGTTACGAATATGCGATAGGAGTACTTTGACCATGCGGTTTTGATTTCAATGGACGTAGCATAAATCTCAATAGTGGCTTCTGAACCATACGCCTGGTCACGGATCACAACGGTCGTCCGACCGCTAAGTTCTTCCTTCACGGAAGTTTGCCATCTTTCGGAATTCATGATTTCTTCGATGATTTCCGGTAAATTTTCTTTAATCTCAAACTGTATTCTCATGGTGCTTGCCTGCGGGCAGGACTTTTTTAATTTTTCCTCCTTAAACAATTAAGCTAGCCTAAAGTTACATATATTGAACCGAAAAAACAAGTATCTGTTTAAATATTTGCTATTTTTGCCCAACAATCAGCCTTTTTGTTTGAATTTGTCATAAATATGCAATAAAAGACAAAGGCTTGTTTATGCAACATAGAGTGTGAAAACGAGAATGGGAGTAAGGATATGAAAGATTTGAAAGTAGATGAATCTATAGGATTGGTATTGGAAGGCGGAGGTATGCGCGGTGTGTTTACTTGTGGTGTACTCGACTATCTGATGGATCACAATATTCGTTTTCCTTATACGATAGGAGTATCGGCAGGAGCGTGTAATGGGTTGTCGTATGCTTCCCGTCAACGGGGACGTGCCAAATACAGCAATATTGACCTGTTGGAGAAATACAACTATATCGGTTTGAAGTATTTACTCAAGAAGCGTAACATTCTCGATTTCGATTTACTTTTCAATGAGTTCCCCGAGCATATCCTTCCTTACGATTATGAAACTTATTTTGCTTCATCCGATCGTTTTGTGATGGTGACTACGAATTGCGTGACGGGAGAGCCCAATTACTTTGAAGAGAAGAAAGATAAAAAGCGAGTGATCGATATCGTTCGTGCTTCCAGCAGTCTGCCTTTTGTTTGCCCTATTGCCTATGTAGACGGTATACCGATGCTCGACGGAGGAATTGTAGATTCCATTCCCCTGCAACGGGCTATTGCGGATGGTTACACACACAATGTCGTTGTGCTTACCCGTAACAGGGGTTATCGGAAAGATTCGAAGGATATTCGCATTCCGGCATTTGTTTATCGGAACTATCCGAAGTTACGTGAAGCGTTGAGCCGTCGTTGTGCTGTTTATAATGAACAATTGGAAATGGTGGAGCGTATGGAAGACGAAGGAAAGATTATCGTTATCCGTCCATTGAAGCCTGTGGTGGTAGACCGTATTGAAAAGAATGTGCGCAAACTGACGGAATTTTATGAAGAGGGATACGTATGTGCACAGGCTTTGTCTCATTATTTTTCTACTTTTTTTCCCGATTAATTCGATTTTAAGTCTTTATTAATTCCTTTTAGTGGGATTTATTAAGGGGCGCTCCTTTACTTTGCTGAAAAATAGTATTGGAGAACTTTTAATATAACATGAAAAACAAAGGAATATGGTAAAAAGATTTAGTTGGTTGGTTTTTTGTTTATTGTTTTCAGTAGGTATAACAGCCAAAGGTGGAGGCAGGCAATATAACTCTTATAAGGGGTTAGTGATGGCCGGTTATCAGGGGTGGTTCAATACCCCTGATGACGGCTCTGGTCGCGGCTGGCATCATTATAATGGTCCGAAGGGTTTTCGTCCCGGTTCCTGTTCAATTGATTTCTGGCCGGAAGTGTCGGAATATAAAAAACTCTATAAGACAGAGTTTACTTTTGAGGATGGCAAACCAGCATCAGTCTTTTCTTCTTATGACGAATCTACAGTCGAACTTCATTTTAAGTGGATGAACCAATATGGGTTGGATGGAGTATTTATGCAACGCTTTGTTTCCGAAATTCGGAATGAAAGCGGATTGAAACATTTCAATAAAGTCCTCAATTCGGCAATGAAGGCAGCAAATAAATACGAACGGGCTATCTGTGTGATGTATGACTTGAGTGGTATGAAGCCGGGAGAAGAAGGGTTGTTATTAAAAGATATTGCAGAAATCGCACGTCAATATTCTATAAAAGATCATGTCAAGAATCCGTCTTATCTATATCATAATGGGAAACCGTTGGTTACCGTATGGGGAGTTGGATTTAATGATAACCGACGTTATGGGCTGAAAGAGGCGGAGCGTATTATTGACGGTTTAAAATTGCAAGGATTCAGTGTAATGCTTGGAGTGCCTACCCAATGGCGCGAACTGAAAGGAGATACAGAATCAGATCCCCACCTTCATCAGCTTATCAGAAAATGCGATATCGTGATGCCTTGGTTCGTAGGACGTTATAATGAAAACACTTATCCAAAATTTCAAAAATTGGTAGAGGCGGATATCCAATGGGCAAAGAAGAATCAAGTGGATTATGCTCCATTGGTATTTCCGGGTTTCTCGTGGGGCAATATGAAAGGTCAAGATCACAATTCATTCATTCCCCGCAACAAAGGTTCTTTCCTTTGGAAACAGCTGATGGGAGCTATTCGTGCAGGAGCCGAAATGATTTACGTAGCAATGTTTGATGAAGTGGATGAAGGCACAGCGATCTTTAAATGTGCAAAAAAAGTTCCGGTAGGGGAAAGTATATTTATTCCTGTTGAAGAGGAAGTGGAAAGTGATCATTACTTGAAGCTGGTCGGTGAAGCTGGTAAAATCTTACGTAAGGAAAAGGCGATGGCTTTCGATACTAGTTTGAATCCTTCGGCGCCTAATCCTTTTATCCGCCATATGTATACGGCAGATCCTTCCGCACACGTTTGGAAAGATGGCAGGTTGTATGTATATGCTTCGCATGATATTGCTCCGCCCCACGGATGTGATTTAATGGACCGTTATCATGTTTTCTCTACCGACGATATGGTACATTGGACAGATCATGGTGAGATCTTGAATTCAGCCCAAGTGTCTTGGGGACGCAAGGAAGGAGGTTTTATGTGGGCACCGGATTGTGCATATAAGAATGGAACCTATTATTTTTATTTTCCTCATCCTAGTGGAACGGATTGGAATGATAGCTGGAAAATCGGAGTGGCTACGAGCCGTAAGCCTGCCGAAGGGTTTAAGGTAAAAGGTTATATAAAAGGAATGGACCCGTTGATCGATCCTTGTGTTTTTGTGGACGACGATGGACAAGCCTATATCTATAATGGAGGTGGCGGTCTTTGTAAAGGGGGGAAACTGAAAGATAACATGATGGAATTGGACGGACCTATGCAGGTAATGGAAGGTTTGGAAGATTTTCACGAGGCGACTTGGATACATAAGTATAATGGTAAATATTATCTGTCTTATTCCGACAATCATGATGAAAGTTGGAATGATGGAGTCAAAGGGGATAACCGAATGCGTTATGCCGTCAGTGATTCTCCTTTGGGACCTTGGGAATCAAAAGGAATCTATATGGAACCGACTGACAGCTATACGAATCATGGTTCTATCGTAGAGTTTAAAGGACAGTGGTATGCCTTTTATCATAATAGTACGCTCTCCAATCATGATTGGCTCCGTTCCATTTGTGTAGATAAATTATATCACAATCCTGACGGGACGATTAAGCTCGTAAAACAGACGAAAAGTACGCCGATAACGGTACAGAAAAAGTATCCGTTCCGTAATCCTCAACTTTCCATAGAACAACGTGTTGATGATTTAGTTTCCCGTTTGACTCTGGAAGAAAAGGTGAGACAGATGTTGAACAATGCTCCGGCGATCAAACGTTTGGGAATTCCTGCCTATAACTGGTGGAATGAATGTTTGCATGGTGTTGGACGTACTAAATATCATGTCACAGTATTTCCGCAGGCAATAGGAATGGCAGCTTCATGGAATGATGTGTTAATGAAAGAAGTCGCTTCTTCTATAGCAGATGAAGGACGTGCTATTTATAATGATGCACAAAAGAGAGGGGATTACAGTCAATATCATGCTTTGACGTATTGGACCCCCAATATAAATATCTTTCGTGATCCTCGTTGGGGACGTGGTCAGGAAACGTATGGTGAAGATCCCTATCTGACATCTAAAATAGGAAAAGCCTTTGTTCTTGGGCTCCAAGGAGATGATCCCCGTTATCTGAAAGCTTCGGCTTGTGCTAAACATTATGCTGTGCATAGCGGTCCGGAAAAGAATAGGCATAACTTCAATTCCGATGTAAGTACTTATGATTTGTGGGATACTTATCTGCCGGCTTTCCGCACATTGGTAGTCGATGCAAATGTATCCGGTGTCATGTGTGCGTATAATGCTTTTAAGGGACAGCCTTGTTGTGGAAATGATTTGTTAATGCAGTCTATCTTGCGTGATAAGTGGAACTTCAAAGGTTATGTTACTTCTGATTGTGGCGCTATCGATGACATATTCAATCATCATAAGGCACATCCGGATGCGGCTACAGCAGCAGCCGATGCAGTATTTCATGGGACTGATTTGGATTGCGGTCAAAGTGCATATCTGGCTTTAGTAAAAGCTGTAAAAGACGGAATCATTACGGAAAAACAATTGGATGTCTCTGTGAAGCGTTTGTTTACGATACGTTTTCGTTTGGGTTTATTCGATCCCGCAGAACAGGTGGATTATGCCCATATTCCCATATCTATATTGGAATGTAAAAAACATCAGGATTTAGCGAAGCAATTGGCGCGTGAATCAATGGTACTTCTCAAGAATGACCGATTGCTGCCCCTTCAGAAAAATAAATTGAAGAAGGTGGTAGTGATGGGGCCGAACGCTGATTGCAAAGACGCTCTGTTGGGAAATTATAATGGTCATCCTTCCCGTATGTTAACTCCTTTGCAGGCTATCCGTGAACGTCTGAAAGGAGTGGCGGAAGTTGTATATGTGAGTGGTATTGATTACATAAATACCCTATCGGAAGATGAACTGAAGCGATATGTTAATCAGGCGAAAGGTGCTGATGCGGTTATTTTCGTAGGCGGTATCAGTCCGAGATTGGAAGGTGAGGAAATGTCGGTCAATAAAGACGGATTTGATGGCGGTGACCGTACTTCCATTGCTTTGCCGGCAGTCCAGACACAACTGATGAAAGCATTGGTGGCAGGGCGTATTCCGACTGTATTCGTGATGATGACGGGAAGTGCACTTGCCATTCCTTGGGAAGCAAAGCACGTTCCGGCAATCTTGAATGCTTGGTATGGAGGTCAATATGGTGGAGAAGCGATTGCAGATGTTCTGTTTGGAGATTATAATCCTTCCGGAAAGCTTCCGGTAACTTTCTATGCCAAAGACAGCGATTTGCCGGATTTCGAATCCTATGATATGCAAGGACGGACATACCGTTATTTTAAGGGAAAAGCACTTTATCCTTTCGGCTACGGATTGAGTTATACCGATTTTAGGTATTCTTCTTTGAAAATGCCTACGGCTTGCAATACTACTGATAAAGAAATTCCGGTAACAGTTACAGTGAAAAATACAGGAAAGATGGATGGGGAAGAAGTTGTCCAGCTTTATGTATCCCATCCGGATAAAAAAATACTGGTTCCGGTGACGACCTTAAAAGGTTTTAAACGGATATATTTGAAGGCTGGTGAAGCAAAACAAATAACTTTCTCTTTATCTTCTGAAGATTTGTCCTGCGTCGATGAAAACGGCATTCGTAAAGTTCTGCCTGGCACAGTAAAGATACAAGTTGGCGGCTGTTCACCTGTGGCTACGCTAACTGCTCCTTTAAAAACTGTAGAAACTGCTTTGAAACTTACAGGAGATACTTATACGATAGATAAATAATTATTTAATTATATTTGAAAAAAGCATAACATGAGAAACAAAATGAAATGGATGTTGGCAATAGGATTATTATCATGTTCTGCGGTGATGGCGCAACAACAGAGCGATATTATGTCAGTATCGGCTTCTGTGAATGCGGAAAGAGCTGCATTGGCTGTTGATAAAAATGTGAAAACGATGTGGACGTTGCCGTCTCAGGCGTTGAAAGCCGAACAATGGTTAATGTTCACTATCCAGCAACCGGGGGATGTTTGTGAACTGGACCTCCAGATGCAGGGAATCAATAAGAATGATCTGAAAGGATTATTGGATATTTATGTCACCTATGATCCGATGAATCTGGGAGATCCGGTGGACTATCAGGTGAGTGGGAGCGATAAATCAATGAAAGTCAAGTTTACTCCTAAATATGGCGCTCACGTCAAGTTGAATTTTAAACCCGGAAAAGCGGATAAACCTTTTTCATTGAAGGAAATTACCGTATATCTCACGGAAAAAGTGCTGACAGACAGCAAAGGGAAAGTGACCGACCGTCCCTATATGGATGCATCACTCCCCGTAGATGAACGGGTAGAAAGTTTGTTGGCTGTAATGACTCCGGCAGATAAGATGGAACTTATCCGTGAGGGATGGGGAATTCCCGGTATTCCTCATTTGTATGTACCGCCTATTACAAAAGTGGAGGCAGTACATGGATTCTCTTATGGCAGTGGGGCTACCATTTTCCCCCAGGCTCTGGCAATGGGAGCTACCTGGAACAGGCAACTGACGGAAGAAGTAGCAATGGCTATTGGAGATGAGACGGTGATAGCCAATACCAAACAAGCATGGTCACCGGTGTTGGATGTAGCTCAGGATGCACGTTGGGGACGTTGTGAAGAAACGTTCGGAGAAGACCCGGTATTGGTCTCTCAAATGGGAGGTGCATGGATTAAAGGATATCAATCTAAAGGATTGTTTACTACTCCCAAGCATTTCGGTGGGCATGGAGCGCCTTTAGGCGGGCGTGATTCGCACGATATAGGTTTGTCCGAGCGTGAGATGCGTGAAATACATTTAGTACCGTTCCGTCATGTGATTCGTAATTATGACTGTCAGTCGTTGATGATGGCTTATTCCGACTATATGGGAATTCCAATTGCAAAAAGCACAGAATTGTTGCAGCAGATTTTACGTCAGGAATGGGGATTCAATGGTTTTATTGTCAGTGATTGTGGTGCTGTAGGTAACCTGACTTCCCGTAAGCATTATACGGCAAAGGATAAGATCGAGGCTGCCAATCAGGCGTTGGCTGCCGGAATAGCAACCAACTGCGGTGACACTTACAATAATAAAGAAGTGATTCAAGCTGCAAAGGATGGACGTATCAATATGGAAAACCTGGATAATGTATGCCGTACAATGTTGGCTACCATGTTCCGGAATGAGCTTTTTGAGAAGAATCCTTGCAAGCCTCTCGATTGGAAGAAAATCTATCCGGGATGGAACTCGGACAGTCATAAAGCTATGGCACGTCGGGCAGCCTGCGAGTCGATCGTGATGTTGGAAAATAAAGACAACCTTCTACCTTTATCAAAGGAACTTCGTACGATTGCAGTTCTGGGTCCCGGAGCAGATGATCTTCAACCGGGTGATTACACTCCGAAACTTCAACCGGGACAGTTGAAATCTGTATTGACCGGTATTAAGGCGGCTGTAAGCAAACAGACTAAAGTGCTTTATGAAAAGGGGTGTGACTTTACTGAAACGGGTGTAACAGATATTCCTAAAGCTGTGAAAACCGCTTCTCAAGCGGATGTTGTAATTATGGTGCTGGGAGACTGCTCGACGAGCGAGGCTACTAAGGATGTGCGTAAAACATGTGGTGAAAACAATGATTTAGCCACTTTGGTCTTGCCGGGTAAGCAACAGGAATTGTTGGAAGCGGTTTGTGCAACCGGAAAACCTGTAATTTTGATTCTTCAGGCCGGTCGTCCCTATGATCTTTTGAAGGCTTCGGAAATGTGTAAAGCTATTCTGGTAAACTGGTTGCCTGGACAAGAAGGCGGACCGGCTACGGCAGATGTTTTGTTTGGTGATTATAATCCGGGTGGTCGTTTGCCGATGACTTTCCCACGTCATGTAGGGCAGCTTCCTTTATACTATAACTTCAAAACTTCGGGACGTCGTTATGAATATGTAGATATGGAATATTATCCTCTTTATCGTTTCGGATACGGATTAAGCTATACTTCGTTTGAATATTCGGGATTGAAAGTACAGGAAAAACCGAATGGAAATGTGACGGTTGAGGCTACCGTGAAGAATATAGGAAACCGTGCCGGTGACGAAGTTGCCCAATTGTATGTTACGGATATGTATGCCAGTGTAAAAACACGTATCATGGAACTGAAGGACTTTACCCGTATTCACTTGAATCCCGGAGAGTCAAAGACTGTCTCTTTTGAACTGACACCGTATGATTTGTCATTGCTTAATGACCGTATGGATAGAGTAGTTGAAAAAGGGGAGTTCAAGATTTGTGTTGGTGGTATGAGCCCTGATTATAAGGCAAACAATGAAATTAAGCATAGTGTAGGTTACAGTGATAAGAAGAGAGGGGTATCCGGAATACTCAATTATACGCATGAGTTCGGAGCTGATTTTGCTCTCTCTGTATCGAAAGTGGAAGAGAATCTGTTGAAAGACCAAAAGACTGTATGGGTGAGTGTGAAGAATGGCGGTACTTTGATGGATACCGGTAAGGTGGAAATGTTTGTTGACGGTAAGAAGATGGGAGATGCCATTCACTATGAACTCGGGCCGGGAGAAGAAAAGTTGATTCCTTTCAAGCTGAGCAAAGATAATAAGCAGCCTGTTGCTTTCACTACCAAATATAAAATGGTTGCTTTATAGAGGTATCAATTTAGGAAAACACAATGAAAGGAACCACCTCTATAATAATTGGTATGTTGTTGGCAGGAAGTGTCACTTCCTGCCAATCACAAAAGCAAATAGCCGCTCACCGGATTGTTGCTAACCCGATCAATCTGAATTATCGATTTCAACCGAAAGACGAGTCTCGTCGTGAAGCCGCTGATCCGGTATTGGAATACTTCAAAGGTTATTATTATCTGTTTGCCTCCAAGTCCGGAGGATATTGGCGTTCCGACAATCTGGCGGACTGGGAGTATATTCCTTGTACAACTATTCCCACATTGGAAGATTATGCTCCTACGATTCTTCCGATAGGAGATACATTGTACTTCACTACCTCTAGTGGGAAAACTCAAATATTCAAAAACGCTCATCCGGAAAAAGATACATGGGAACCGGTAGATACGAAGTTGACTTACCGATTGCATGATCCGGCGTTTTATAAAGACGATGATGGAAGAGTATATATGTATTGGGGATGTTCGGACAAAGATCCCATAATGGGAGTGGAGGTAGATCCGCAGGATGGCTTCAAGGCTATTGGGGAAGCTAAGGCATTGATCGAACATCATGGTGATAAATATGGTTGGGAAGTTCCGGGAAAGAATAATGAAGAGCCGCGTCAGGGATGGAATGAAGGTCCTTGCATGCTGAAACATGAGGGACGTTATTATTTGCAATATGCAGCTCCGGGTACTCAGTATCGAATTTATGGTGATGGAATCTATGTCGGCGACAGTCCTTTGGGGCCATTTGAATATATGGAGGATAATCCGTTTTCCTTTAAACCGGGAGGTTTCATTGGTGGAGCCGGGCATGGGCATACTTTCCGCGACAAATATGGAAATTATTGGCATGTGGCGTCTATGACTATTTCTGTCCGCCATTGGTTTGAACGGAGGCTAGGGCTTTTCCCCGTTGTAATTTCTCCCCGCAAAGGTATGTACGCTCATACGGTTTGGGGAGATTATCCATTTTATATTCCGGACCGCAGAGTTGATTTTAGTAGGAATAATCTCAGTATAGGCTGGAATCTACTCTCATATCGGAAACCTGTTCTTGCATCTTCATCCCTTGCAGGATATGAGCCGGATAAGGTAAATGACGAACAAATAGAAACGTGGTGGGCTGCTCAAACCGGAAAAAAAGGAGAGTGGTTACAGGTCGATTTGGAAACTCCGTTGTCCGTGAATGCTATACACGTGAATTTTGCCGATCATAATTTTAAGGTTTTTGCACCGCATCCTCCAGTAGTCTATCAGTTCGTTATTGAGGGGTCGACGGATGGAAAAGAGTGGGTGAACCTTGTTGATGAAAGAGATAACAGTAAGGATGAGCCTCATCGTTTGTTCACATTAGATAAATCTGTAAAAGTCAGATATCTGCGGATCAGTAATGCAAAGAACATGGATGGCAGTTTCTCTTTATCCGGTTTCCGTGTATTTGGTATGGGGCAAGGAATTGCTCCTTCTAAAGTGACAGGATTCCGAGCTGTTCGGGATCAGCAAGACAAGCGGATCTACCGTTTTACTTGGGATGTTCAAAGAGGGGCTACGGGCTATGTATTACGCTGGGGAACTCAAGAAGATAAGCTGACTCATGCAGTGATGGTTTTTGATAATCAGTATGAGGCTCGTTATTTTAATCGGGATTCGGAGTATTATTTCTCAATTGAAGCTTTTAATGAAAACAGCTCCGATCTACTAAAGAGTACAAGATAGAAAAATGAGTATAAAAGAAATAAGAAAGTTTATATTGGCGGGTGTTCTGTGTGGAGCACCTTGCCTTTTTTCATACGCACAGGAATTGTATAAGAATGAAAATGCTCCTGTGCATGAACGAGTGATGGATTTGATTTCACGTTTGACGGTGGAAGAGAAAATAAGCCTGCTTCGTGCCACTTCTCCCGGTATTCCCCGTCTGGGCATTGATAAATATTATCATGGTAATGAAGCATTGCACGGAGTTGTCCGCCCGGGACGTTTTACGGTATTTCCACAAGCTATCGGACTGGCAGCTACATGGAATCCCGAATTACAAAAGCGGGTAGCTACTGTGATTTCGGATGAGGCGCGCGCTCGTTGGAATGAACTCGATCAGGGGAAGAATCAAAAAGAACAATTCAGTGATGTGCTGACTTTTTGGTCACCTACCGTGAATATGGCTCGTGACCCTCGTTGGGGACGCACGCCGGAAACGTATGGAGAAGATCCTTTCTTAAGCGGGGTGATGGGAACGGCTTTTGTGAAAGGATTGCAAGGAGATAATCCGCATTATTTAAAGATTGTTTCTACTCCCAAGCATTTTGCTGCCAATAATGAGGAACACAATCGCTTTGTCTGTAATCCGCAAATCTCGGAAAAGCAACTGCGCGAATATTATTTCCCTGCTTTTGAAATGTGTGTGAAGGAAGGAAAAGCCGCTTCCATCATGACTGCTTATAATGCGCTGAATAATGTGCCTTGTACGCTGAATTCCTGGCTTTTGCAGAAGGTGCTGCGTCGGGATTGGGGATTTCAGGGATATGTGGTATCCGATTGCGGAGGACCTTCTTTGTTGGTCAATGCGCATAAGTATGTGAAAACCAAAGAAGCGGCTGCCACGCTATCCATTAAAGCCGGATTGGATCTGGAATGTGGAGATGATGTGTATGATGAATATCTGTTGAATGCTTACAAACAGTATATGGTTTCGGAAGCGGATATTGACTCGGCTGCCTATCATGTGCTGACAGCTCGTATGAAACTGGGACTTTTTGATGGTGTGGAACGGAATCCGTATGCTAAGATTTCTCCATCGGTAATAGGTTCGAAGGAACATCAGACGGTAGCTTTGAATGCTGCCCGCGAATGTATTGTCTTATTGAAGAATCAGAAAAATATGCTTCCGCTTAATGTAAAGAAGCTGAAATCAATAGCTGTTGTGGGGATTAATGCCGGTAAATGTGAGTTTGGTGATTATAGTGGGGCTCCGGTAGTGGAACCGGTTTCTATTCTGCAAGGTATCAAGAACAGGGTAGGCGATAAGGTAAAGGTAGTTTATGCTCCTTGGAAATCGGCTGTCGACGGTTTGGAACTTATTCAAGGAGAGAATTTCCCGGAAGGACTGAAAGCGGAATATTTTGATAATACCCGTTTGGAAGGTACGCCCAAAGAGCGCAAGGAAGGTTGGATCAATTTTGAACCAGCCAATCAGGCACCCGATCCGTTCCTTCCTAAATCTCCTCTTTCCATTCGTTGGACAGGAAAGTTGAGACCTACCATTTCCGGGCATTATACTTTTAGCTTTACTTCGGACGACGGTTGCCGTTTACGTATTAATAATGAGATGTTGATTGACGCTTGGAATGGGCATTCCGTATCTACCGACTCTGCATCTATCTATCTGGAGGCGGGAAAAGACTATCAGCTACAGGCGGAATATTATGATAACCGGGATTATGCCATTGCGAAGTTACAATGGAAAGTGCCGCAAATAGGAAAGGCTACCCGGCTTGATTTGTATGGAGAAGCAGGAAAGGCCGTTCGTGAATGTGAGACTGTTGTTGCCGTAATGGGAATCAATAAATCGATTGAACGCGAAGGGCAAGACCGTTATGGCATTGAACTTCCGGCAGATCAGCGTGAATTCCTACGGGAGATTTATCAGGTGAATCCGAACATCATTTTAGTTTTGGTAGCGGGAAGTTCTTTGGCCGTTAACTGGGAAAATGAGCACTTGCCGGCCATAGTGAACGCATGGTATCCCGGTGAACAGGGAGGAACAGCTGTTGCAGAGGTTTTGTTTGGAGACTATAATCCGGCGGGTCGTTTACCGCTGACTTATTACAAGTCTTTGGAGGAACTTCCACCCTTTGATGATTATGATATAACCAAAGGACGTACTTATCAGTATTTTAAGAAAGACGTGCTCTATCCGTTTGGTTACGGACTTAGTTATACGACTTTTAAATATAGTAATCTGGAAGTAACTGATGCGGGAAAAACGGTGAATGTATCATTCACGTTGAAAAATACAGGTAGGCGGGCTGGCGATGAAGTGGCGCAAGTTTATGTTAAATTGCCGGAAGTTGCAGGTGGTACGCAAGCTATCAAACAGTTGAAAGGTTTCCAACGGGTTGCTTTGAAGGCAGGAGAAAGTAGGAAAGTGGAGATTACGGTTGATAAAGAGCAACTTCGGTATTGGGATGAAAAACAGACCTGTTTTGTTGTGCCGCAAGGTTCGTTTACTTTTATGGTAGGGGCTTCATCCAGTGATATTCGTTTGGAGAACACTACAATTTTGTAGTGTTCGTCATTTTAAAGTAGTTTTCGTTATCATGTGATAAAAAGGAAGGGTATCTTGAAAATAGGAGGAGATAGTAAATATTAGGATGAAATATCGTTTAATATCTGATTAATTATACCTGCTCTTGCTTTTCATAGATAGATTTCGTATCTTTATAGTTTTTACTCCTTTTGAAAAGGAGTGGTTGTCTTATAAGGTGACATTCGTCACGCTATAAAGTGCCATTTATCCCTTTACAAGGTGACAATGGTCACGTTATAAGGGGACTACTTCCCGGCTACATAAAAGTACCTAGTTTTTCGCACTGAAAGTCTTTAATCTCCGCACTGAAAAGTCTTATACAATAAGAGATTTTAGATAAGAATCAATGAGAAGCCCTACCGTAAATAGAAGCTTTTAGGCTTATTGCTTTACGGTAGGGCTTTTTTAAAGACTCTTTTACTAGAATCTATTTTTTGAAGATATTGAACAGGGGGTATTAGTTCTCTACAAAGAATATAATGTTTTGAGTTGAATAGTCGGTGTTGAAGACAACTTTGAATTGAACATTTCCACCGTCCTTGGGTGCAGTTACTTTAATTTTAAAGTTATCTGGATCTGTTACAGTGAAATAAGAACCACAATCGCCTTCTGTATTTAATTTGAGTTCAGCCCTTCTTTTACCAAAATATGTCTTGCAATAATCAGTTATTGCTAATCTTCCCAACTCATCGCTATATTTTACCAATGCGGGAAGTTTTGCTCCGGTGAGCTTATTAGGACCGCCATAAACATCCCATGCACAACCGTTTCTCCAAAAAGCTATATTCCCGAAGGCTTTTCCTAAATCATATTCTTCTCCTGCTACAAGTTCCTTCAATTGAGAGTGTGCTCCGTTAGTCAGATCTTTTACTTTGATACTATATCCTGTGCTTATCACGCCTGTGGCATTTGGATTTTTGTCATAGTTCAAATAAGTGATATTATCGCCCGGATTGAAAGTCGGGTCTTTGATGAACCACCGTTCTTTACCGTCAGATTGTACTTCTCCTTCTCCTGCATTAAATTTCCATGAGAACTGAATGCCGACTTTATCTTTGTCACCGCCAAGTTCTGAAGGCTTCTTGTTCAATAAGTTGTATTTGTATAACTCATTGTCGTTCTTTACTGTTAATGTGCCATTTTCAGCATGCCAAGCAAAACTGCCATCCCATTTCTCTTTTACATACTGATTCTGGTCATTTTCATTCATAGTAAATACAAATTCTGCATCTGTAGGTTTGAAGTTGTATAAACTACGGAAATCAATATCTGTGAAGTTATAGCCTTTTTCTGTGTCGTATATACCGGGAATAGCAAAGTGGCTACCATAATAGAGATCTCCTTTGGGTAGTTCTTCGGGCTTCTTATCTATACCGCCTTTAGCATAAATCATCACTTCTAATTCCGGTTTCTTAGTCGGATTCTCTATCACATAACTTGCTTTTACATTACCAACATAAACTCCTATTTGCTTGCCATTGTGGTCGAAATTCTCTTTATCCGTTGCTTCTTCATTCATAGCGAACAAGTTAGCGTTTTCTATATTTTTTGTTTGTGGACCTACCAATAAATAGCTTTTCTTGTCAGTTGCATCGTAATAGAGACAGACTTCTCCATTAGCTAATGAACGTTCTTTTGAAATGTCAGAGAGAGAAGTTGTCATTTCGATAACTTTCCAAGTCTCATCGGGTTGTTTAGCACCTAGTTTCCATGCTTTGGATGTGGTGACTCCTAAACTTTCCAGACTAGTCTGGCTGTTGCTAACTTCGATGACTTTCGTTCCTTGATAAAGAGTCTCAATGTCGCTTAACATTTCTGTTGCTCCGGATAATTCAATACCGCTTTTAGCAGTGCTTTCATCTTGAGAATAAACTAGAATTTCTTTAGAAAATTCTTCTTCGGCTACGATATATGTTACTTTCAGTTTTCCTGTTTTGTTGGCACCGGTAGCTGTTAATATGCCTTTTTCAGTCACAGCAAAAGTGTTGTTGGGATTATCAACCAATTCATATTCTACTTTTACGGTCAAATCTCCGAAACCTAGTTCATCGACAAATTTCACTTCTCCGGATTCTCCAAATCCCCATCCTATGGCTTTAGAAAGATCGAGACTTTCGGTACTGATGAATTTGAGAGATTCTGAACTTTGGTAAAATTCACGGGTTTCGCGGTAAGCAAACTGACCTTCAGATGCGTTGTATGAAGTCGGCTTCACAACAAAATAATTAGAACTGGTCGTTGTCTTATCCAATGTGATCTCCAACACGGCTCCATAATACTCTGCCGGCATATCTTGCGGAGTGAGCTCTACGGTCAGAATACCGTTTTCGTCCAATTTACCATTGTTAAGAGCTTCTACCAACAATTGAGGAGCAGCCGCACGTGTCAGCTTTAACTCGTGTATATCCGCACAGGCAAAAGTCGCTTCAGATAAGTCTATATCTTTAGGCAGAATTTTAAACTTAGCGGTTGCGGTATGGGCTGTCACTACTTCGCCTTTTGTATTTGTATAGCTGGCAGCTTCCAGGTATTCATCTTCCTCAAAAACGAATTGTTTCTGGAAAAGAATAGAACTAATGCCACTAAAACCACCACCTTGTATAGGAAGAATATAATTCTCTCCGTAAATATAGATAGAAAGTGTCTTGTTTTCCTTGTTCTCGGCAAGAATAGGTGTTTCCTTGTTTACTGTGATACTGGTCTGTACCAATGATTCGGTTTTCTGGATGTAGATATATCCATTGCTCTTGTCATAGTACAATTGATCTTTTTCTGTGCCGGGAATTTCTTTTTCAGTACCTGATTCCAGCACTTTGTTCCAACCTGCTCCCTTATCGCTACTGTATCTCCATGTACCATCTTCTATTTTAAATTGATAGAAAGGGGTTGCTTTGTTCGAAGCTTGTACATATAGTTCGTCGCCGTTGCTCAATACGATTGTGTACTGTGACTGGTCCTCGCTGGGATACCAACTTTGTACTGTCAGATTGGCATTCAAAGCAGCTTCAATCTTTTCCTTGAATCTTTCCATATCAGATTCAACCGTTGTGATACGGTTGTTCAAGCCTTCAATATCGTCGTCATAGTCCTTACAGGAAACGACTCCTGTTCCTAATGAAAACAACAATGCTCCATAGAGGACGTTGTTTAATAATCTTTTGTTCATCATAGGTAAATTTTTAGTTTAATAATTATTTTACTTTTCTTTATTTCTCTGCAATGATTTCCACATAATTCAAGCTGATCTCACCCTCGGATACTATCAGATTGAGGTCTGCATAGCCGCGTGTGTCACGGGAATAAATAGCTACCTCGGCTTCTTCCCAAGTTCCTCCTGTGGCAGGAAGGCTTATGCTTTTTGCCATTGTATCACCGATCAGACAAGATACAGTAGCTACGGTATTGCTGGAGTAACGGAACCGAATTGTATTCTGTCCGCTTCTGAAAGGCAATTCTTTCCATTTTAACGTGTTCAAGTCTTCTGCTGTAAGGTCAGTATGCCATCCACCGCTGTATTTGCTGTCCTCACAACGTTTTACTACAAATTGTTCGGGGGCATTTGTCATCTCTTGCTCCGTTAATGATGTCTCAATCTTATTTCCGGAAACAGTTCCTTCGTAACAGAAGTCACAGGCTTCCGCTTCCAATCTCTGTTCCATGGGGAAAGGATGATTGCCGTATTTGCGGAGCAAGTTGATGCGTTGGTTCGGGTAGTCATAGTAGGTTCTGTCCTTACTGCGCCACCAAGCCGCATTTTCGGCTACATCGGTAAATCCCTCAAGAAATACTAAGTCCGGTTTCATGTTGAGGAAGGACTCGAACATTTTAGTGGCGAATTTACCATGATTAGCATCAATAAACTGATAATTTGGACGACTACGTTCACCTTGAACGAATCCCGGACATCCACTGCCTACTTTAAAACCCTTGAAATTGTAAGAAGGGATATAGGTATTGTAGATTAAATTTTCGTTATATACGTCTTCTGACATATCCATAGTAGGAACGGCAAACCAGTTGTGAATACCATCCAGATAGGGACAATCTACCAATGAGTAATCACGGTCTGTCCATTCGCGTTGAACGATAAGGAAAGGGCGTACGCCGAATTCTGCGTTAAAGTCATCACTGATACACTTCAGAATATAACTCAGCTTGCCATTGTATGCGTCCGCTTTGGTATAATCAAGACCGGTAGTGCTGACATATTTATTGGGGTATTTGGTCATTAACTCACCAAGATAGCTATCTTGTAAGAAACCGTTAGGATTCCAGAAAAAAATGACCGGACGTCCGTTTATCTCAAACCAATAGTCACGTGGCATATTTTCAAATGCCGGCTTCAGGTTGGTATCCCAGATGTAGTAATAGATTTCCTTACGAAACTCATTACCTGGCCCTTTCTGGTCTTCTTTTTCCGGATCGAGGAATAATAACGGATAATGTGAACCTTCTACTCGTGTGCCATTTTTAAAAGGTTTACTGTCGTAACCGTATCCTAGATGAGAGTTGCGTGCTGCCGACCATGAAGCCGGCGTATCATCAAAGATGGCGATTTTGAATTTATTCTCCAGACCTTTACGTTTAATGGCTTCTATCATTTTAGGGAGTAGGGTGGGACGCCCGTGGTCTACACCACTTGCTTCACCACGACAGTTCATGGCAACGTAGTCCTGACCGCTATAAGCGATTTCTTCCACAAAATTATCCCACCAATCTGCTTCGGTGATTGGAGAAGGATAAACCTGCTTTTTCGGTTCTTCAGCTTCTGGGGTTATAGGTGGTTCCGGAGCTATTTGGTCGGAATAGGCAGAAGCTATGTAACGATAGAATAAAGAGCGATTGTACATGACAGTACTTTGAGTGAAAGGGATATCCATTTTTGTTCGCAAGTCGCCTTCAAATCCTGCCAATGTACCCAATTTGTAAGAACGAACGATTTCCTGTTCGATTCCCTGCTCGCCTTCTCCTGAACCTCCGCCGGCATTTTCCGTATTATCATCCGAACATGAGTAGCAGAAAGCTCCCAAACTTAGCAGACATATATATTTAAAATACTTATTTCTCATATTTATTTTAATTATTAAAGAGTTGACATTTACTTAATTCTTCTTGAATTGTTGACGGGTAATTTCCAGATAAGTTTTTCCATATCCGTTTCCATATCCTTCTACTGTAGGCTCAATGAATGAATTGAAGTTATATTTGTTGTAAGAGTCGATAAAAATCAGTCGGTTACGTCCGGCGTTCATTTTTGCAACATTACATATTGTACGGTAAGTAGCAGGATCTTTTGTCACAATCGGAGAATTACCGATGGAACCGCGACCGTCCTGGACAAGCTTATTCCATGCCGGACCTATGGTAGGAATGAATTCCATGCTTCCATTACCAAAGCTAGGCAATGCGGTTTCACGGTTGTATTTCCAGTTCTGGTCTATCATTTGCGGATACATATAAGAACGGCTCACTTCACTTTGGTCGTACATATTACGACTGGCTACTGCGTCTACCTCTCCTTGCATATAGAAGTACTGATAACGCATTTGGTTACACCATACGTCAGCACTTTCCACTACAATGTAAATGTCGTATCCGGTGGCCTCTTTTACAGCCTGGCGGATGCCGTCATACATTGCTTTGGAGTTTTGCGCGTAGATTTCACCTGTCTTGTTCTTGATATAAACCATTGGACGTGTACCTCCTACCTTATAGTAACTTTCGTCGGAAAAGAAACATTTACCGATTTCACTAAAGAAATTGTTGAGCAATTGCTGGCGAGTATATTCCACACCATTGTACGTTTTTCCGGCAACATTTTCTATACAACTGCTTGAAGAGAGTTTGGGAGGCAGATCAACGATAGCGTTCCAATTGATACCGGCTACGATTTTCATCGTTTTTAAATCTACAAAATCTCTGCCCGGCTGTCCCATGTGTGGCATAGGTAACTTATTGCCTCCTCTTCCTGAACGTCCCAACATCATGGTAACGAACAAGGAATCACCTCTACTAAGTCTTGTGCCAGGACCTTGGTTGAGGTCTACACCTACTTCGGGAAGTATCATAAAATCGGCTCCCGCTTCGATACAGTCATCCACGTGCTGTTGGATCATGGGAATCATACGGAAACTTTGGCTACCTGCATCCGGCTGTAGGAAACCTTCCTTTTGTGATTCGGGCATTACTTGGGGAGTCAGATTATTATAATAACTCTTTGCACTGAGTTCCTCGTCTGTCAGCGTCAGGATCTCCCAACGGGTAAAATTAGGATCACCATTTGGAATACCGGTAATATCGTTTCCTCTGTTGTAGAAAATTCCTACCTGATAGTCTTCGGTGACAGGTATTTCCGGAATCTCATAATTCAAGAAGTGATCGTCAATGCTCGGCCCTTCGTCTTCCTTGCACGCAGCAAAAAGGAGTAAAGCAACAGAGCAAACGGTAGTGTATTTCATTAGTTTCATAACTTTCTTATGTTTATTTTATTAATTGTCTTCTTTTATACGTACATATCCAATACTTGCTGCCAGACGTTCTTCTCCTTGCAGATGGGAGTATTCAGGATAGTCTTTGAGGACATTATCATAAAATTCCTCCAATGTATCTCCATACCAGTGCGCCACCATCTCGTTGTTGTACATCAGGTATCCTTCTTTCCAACGATCGTACAAGCCTTCTTGATTGTATGGACCTCCAATGCCCAAAGGAGTAAAGAAGTTATCGTTGAAATTGTTATCGGGACGAGGTGTCTGCGATGAAGATTGCAACATACGGCAGGCTTCACGGTAATAGTTCATATTCCAGTTGCGCTCGTCTATCGGATATTGTAATCGTTCGGGAATCGGATCAAATAAGTTGGCGCCATAAGTTCCATAATTGTTTTCCGGATTATTGTAGAAGAAGGGCGGGAATTTCATAACACGTGTTCTGCGTTCCAGTGTCCATCCGGCAAATCCGTTAAAATAGCTGGCAAAGTAGCGTTGTTTCCATACTTGTTCCAGGTTATTCTTGTAACCGCCTTTTCCATTGATATCCGCTTTGTAGAAGTTGCGGTAGTCATGACATCCTAAACCATTGGTGTTCCATTTAATGCCGTTACGTTCCATATACTCGGAGATGCCCGTAGTGACACCGTATTCGTTCATGGAAGCACTGATGCCGTTATAGTAGTACTGTTCCGCACTTTGCGGTAATGCTACGTTCACACCCCACTCGTCTTTGCGCAATTGAATTTCAGCTAACATAAAGTTTACTTCCGCACATGTCAATAGCTTTACAGTAGCGTCTTGCTTGATGAAGTCGCGTGGCAATAAAGCGTAGGTATATCCTTCGATACTGACTGACGCCGTAGAATAAAGGCTTTGAAGGTCATTGTTGTGCTCATCTTTGCCTACAAGCCATCCGCTTGGTGTCTGTTTCATTTCGAAACGAGGTAAAAATGGGACTCTATAAGATACCTGTACGAATTTCTTTTCTACTGTCGACCATAAAGAGTCTCTTACTACTGCACGATGATCACCCGAATCGTCGTTGCGTGATGTTTGTGCGTATTTGCTCAGACGGGGATCGTCATACGAACGCATATAACAGAAGAAATATTCATTCATGGCAGGATAGGTTAGACCGCCGAGTTCGGTTTCTAACTTAGTGCCCAGATCGAATTCTTTCAGGATACGTTCGTAGTATAAAGAAACATCAGAGTTGGGGTCCGTTCCGTAGCGTCCCATAGCGTTATCGCTGTTGGAAGTGAACAAATAGTTACGATTCGTTTCATTCAATGCTTTAGCCATTTGCTCACGTGCCATAGAGATCGCTTCTGGGCTTTTTTTCATGTTCATCATGCGGATGGCTACATCCAGACGTAATGAGTTGGCAAATTTGCGCCATTTCTCGATATCGCTTTCACCGTTAGCACCGGGATAGAAAGGATCTTTCAGCATTTTCTCACCGCTAGGGTCGAATGTCTCTACTGCTTCGTCCAGCCAACGGAGGATTTGTATATTTACTTCAGCTTCACTGTTATAGTAGTATACATTTCCGTAAGTTTCTTTACAAGCGGCGTCCATAGGCACCGGTCCCCAAGTGGCAGTTAGTACAGAATAGAGATATGCTTTCCATGTGGTCAATATTGCCCAATAGTTTCCGTTGGAATCACGGTCATATTTCTCTTCCATGATGGCTACGTCTCCTAAAACCTTTTTATAGAAGTTATAGAATCTGTCGCCTATGTTGTCCATGCTTTTGGGAGCAGTCCATGAAACTACATAACGTGCCATGTAGGCATAGTGGTTGTAGTTCATTTCGGACAGTACATTCAATGACTTATAGATAGTTCCCGGAAATATCTTTTGAATATCGATATCCTCCATATAAAGTTTGTTAGGATTCTGATTCGTTGCGTCGAAACTATCCACACACGAAGTAGCCAGGCCTAACAAAGCTGCTGTACATAGTGTATATAAGTACTTTTTCATTGTTGTTGCTGTTTTTTAGAAAGTTATCTTAAAGTCGAAACCATAGGTGGAAGTCGGCAAATTGAAGCCTCGTTCCAAGCCTTGTTGGATACCCATAGAAGAAGTAGCTTCGGGATCGATACCTTTTGGAGTCTTTTGGTGGAGAATGGCAACGTTCCTACCCACAGCCGAGATTCTCATAGACTGTATGAAACCGATCTTTCTCAACCAGTTTTTCGGGATGTTATATCCTAAAGAAATTTCTTTCAGTTTTACATAAGAAGCATCGTATAAATATAACTCGCCGTTTCTACCGCTATCGTTAGTCCAATAGTCAATCGGCTGAATCCAGGCTTGACAGGGCTGTCCGGCCAGTCCCGGTACGGAAGCGTCATAAACAGCTCCGGGAATATTCATACCTTTGGGACGGGAAGCATCCATATAGATGTTACTCATACCGTTGGGCACATATTTGGAATCCAATGTACCAAGATATCCTGTCTGGTCACCTTCATTTAGGATTAACTTGGAGAATAAGTGTTCTTCACGTCCTCCAAGTGACATGATTGTTCCTGCGTTGCGGGAACCTATAAAAGCCGTTTCCGACCAAACGTGCCCACCCATACGGACATCGAATAATGCGGAGAATGTAAGGTCTTTCCAACGGAGGGAGGTTCGGATACTGCCTGTCCATTTGGGCTCTACGTCCGCGAGGAATTTGGCTTCACCTGATAGCGGACGACCGTTGGCACCTACCAATACTTGTCCTTGCTCGTTTCTTTTCCAAGGCTCGCGGCAATAGAGGCTTACTAATGGCTCACCTTTGACAATGCGTAATTCCACACTATTTTGTACAGTAGTCAGGGTCATGTAATCCATTCCATTGGCCAATGAGACAACTTCTGAATTGTTCTTTGCCCAGTTAAAATCAACTTTCCATTCCCAGTCTTTATTTTGGAAAGGAGTGATACCTAATGTTAATTCATATCCCCAATTCTTTACTTCACCGGCATTGAATAACGCTTCTCCGTATCCGCTCACACCATTGATAGTGGAAGTTAGGATTTGGTCCTTTGTATTCTTATTATAATAAGTAAAGTTTAAAGAAACGCGGTCTTTCAGGAAACGAAGGTCAAAACCAGTCTCGAAAGAGGTTGTGCTTTCCGGTCTCAGTGTATTTGTTTTGCGTTTGTTTTCACTTTCAAACCATGCCATATCTCCTAAATAAGAATTGTTGTAGTTAAAACCGTTCAATAATTGGTCAAAGCCGGTATCGTTACCTACCTTAGCGTATGAAACACGGAACTTGGCATAAGACAACCAGTCCTTTGGAATGCTTTTTACTAGTTCTGTCAATACAAAGCTGGTTCCATAAGAGGAATAGAAATAGGAGCGATTGTCAGAGGGTAGGGCTGATGACCAGTCATTACGGCCTGTTACATCCACATAGATAAAATCCTTGTACCCTAAACTGGCTGTTCCGTATATAGCCTGTTTCTTTTTAGCATTGTATTCCGGCCATGTTCTGATGGTAGCGCCATTGTTTGTCAGGGAGACAAAGTCTTTGGTCGCCAATGTACCGATTTCTGAGTTTTCTTTTTTAAAGAGGAAGTCTTGTGCATTAGTACCGATACTGGCGGATAGATTGAAATCTTTCCATGTCTTGTTGTAAGATAGCATGGCTTCGTACGTATAGTTACGTCCTTTTTCTGTAAATTCTTTGTAGAAACCGTCAGCGTCTCCCGGAGTATACATATTGCGGAATTCATAACCTTGCTTCATGTTTAAGTCGAGCGCTGCCTTTAAACGTAATTTCAGGTCGTTGGTGATTTTGTAATTCAACGTGATATCTGCCAATAACCATTCACCTTTATCTTGGTTGGAAAGTTCGTTCAACATCCAAACCGGACTTTTGAATAGAAGAGAGGTTGGTTTGCCGTTTTCGTCTTTCCAAGGATACATTTCGCCGACAGATATGTCACGTGGCATATTGATCAGTGTATAAATAGGGTTACGGTCAGAATTGTTGCGGTATGAACGGTTGTTAACGTGTTCATGTGTATAGCGTCCGTTCAAGTCAATATCAAATTTCTTTGTTAGTTTGATATTGGTTCGTACATTGAATGAGTTACGTGTTAGATTGTTCAAACCTTCCAATACATCGTTACTGCGTAGGTTTGTATAGCCGATACGAGTTGCAACATGATCTGTAGAACGTTCTACGGAAACACTGTTTGTCCATGCATAAGCAGTTTGATACATGGAGGTCGTGTTCTCCGGAGTAGGAATATAGGATTTTATTTCTCCATTCCGACCTACTACTTGCATTCCTAACATCGGCATACCCCATGAGCGTTCACCGTAACCTCCGTCCAATCTGTTAATACCGTAGGGGAGATTGGGATCATAAGGTACTTTGATGTCGTTTGCAAATGTATTGGCTTTATTGTTTTCAAATTGATTGATGTGTCCGCTACCATATATGTTTTGGTATATGGGGTATTGTGAGAACTCGGTAAATTGCACATTGGTAGAGTAGGTGACTCCCCATCCCGAACGGTTACCTGCCTTCTTGGTAGTAATTAAGATTGCGCCGTTGGCTGCATCCGAACCATAGAGAGCAGAAGCATTAGCACCTTTCAAAACTACAATGTTCTCGATGTCATCAGGGTTGATGTTGTTGGCTGGGTTACCGTAGTCGATTTCACCGTCTAATACATTGTTAATAATAGGTACACCATCAATAACATAAAGTGGCTGGTTATTACCTGAAATAGAATTGGCTCCACGGATTCGTACGGTGGCAGATCCCGCCGCGCCATTGGAGATCACTTGCAACCCTGCTACTTTTCCTTGTAGCATATTGACAAAACCCGCATCCCGGGTTTCGGTCATATTCGCTACATCCATCTTCTGAAAAGCAGTAGAAAGAGATTTCTCATCCCGGCGCAGGTCCATTGCTGTTACTACGGTTTGTTCCAGCATGACGGCATCTTCTTCCAATGTCACGTTTAATACATTTTTTCCTTTTGCTACATTGAATGACTTGGCTTTAAAGCCAATGTAGGAGAATTTTAATACAGCACCACTTTCAGGAATCTGAATAGAGTATTTACCATCAAGGTCGGTTATTACACCTTTTGTACCGCCCACTATCACAACGTTAGCACCGATAATAGGCTCACCTTGCGCATCGGTCACTGTTCCCTTTAACGTTCGGTTTTGTGCTTGTATGACCGAAACACTGAACAGCATCAAAATAAAAATGAGACTTCTTTCATAATATCTCATGTAGTTAGAAAATCGTTGTTTCATGTTTTTCATGAATTTATTTATGAGTAATCACTAAATTAAGAATAGTCGGATGAGAGGAGCCTGAATCATATTAAGCTCATCATACAAACTAGATTAAGGGTTTCTTTCTTTATTCATAATATGTTTATCATTAAGATTAATTTTCTGCAAATGAACTGAAAGACAATAAAAAAAAGAGGATGTTTGCAATTAATCGGGGATTAAAAAACAATTAAATGTGAATTAATCCTTTATTTTTCTTATAATCATGCTTTTGTTTGATTATGAGGGATGAGAAGCAAGGATGAAGAAATCCCTCTCACTAGACTTCATGATTAAATGTTTCAATGAAAAAGTGAGAGGGAAAAATTATAGATAAAAAAAGTTTTAGAAATAATATTCAGAAAGACTATAAATCAGCAAACTGGGTTTTGTAATTTTCCCCCATAGAATCGCGGTATTCTTTGCAAAAACGATCATATAAGTTTCTAGCAATACCTTTTTTCCCTTGTGCGGAAAGTACGGCGCACTTTGCTGCTAACGCTTCCTCATTCAATGGGTCGTGCAGGAACATGATATCGGCAAGGCGAATTATCATTTCCTGGTGGTTTCGTTGAATTTCGATATCCAATAGATTCTTGAGTAGATCAATGGAATGGCTGGAATAAGCATCTTTAAAATCATCCAACCAGTCAAAAATTGTATTGGGCAGCAGAGGACCGTATAACAGCAATTCCAATATCCGATTGAGCAGCTCTTCGCTCTTCTCTTGCTCAAATTGTTGAGTACAGGTTAATAGGGTGTGGTAATCGCAGAATACGGTTGTTCCCCATTTGATACGTAAGAAATTATTTTCAGTTATGACTTCTACGTCTCCGATGCTTTCTAACAATACACGTAACTTACGCAAGTTTACATTGCGGTTGTTGCGAGCAGACGTCTCTTCCTTTTCAGGCCACAGTATTTCTGTTGTTTTGGAGGCGAGTATACCTTGCTCATTCTTCTCTGTATAAAGTATAAGCAAGATAAGTAAATGTTTCAGACGGGGAGTAAAATTGGAAGTTATGTCGTTTCCATCTTTATCCCGTACATTGAAACATCCGCATAAGGAAATTGATGCACGGCTACGGTCGTAATAGTTTGTAGGTTTTACGGAGACTGCATCTGTTTCCTGTATAGTGTCTTTTTCTTGCGTTGTTGTACGTTCGGTTACCACTGTTTTTTCCAGAGTATTGTGATGCCCTATGATAACCGGGACCTCCTCAATCTCCTTAATGGTAATTGTTTTGTCTTTTCTGTTACTGCATCTGGAACGGTAGAAAATTATGCCCGCTGCTATGAGCAATAATATGATTCCAGTAATATATAGGTATTTATGGCCATTAACGATTGTCGTATTGGCCGACTGTCGTATATCTCCTTCGTTCACAAGAGGCATATTGATGGAATAGATGTATACATTGTGAGTGTGGTCATTGAGTATCTTGTCTAATACTAAAAATAGTTTTCCGTGAACGGGTGAAGAATAGAGACTGAAATCGCAATCCTGGTAGTTCGATTCGTTATAAATGGGTTTTGAAACCTCAGTGTAAACAGAGTCTTTCATTGAGATTTTCCATAACACTCCTCCTTTATTCATCGAAACGGCATAAAAGGAACTGTCTGAAGGCTCGAAATACATAGAGGAGGCCATGAGCGTTCCGTCTTTCTGAGGAGAATTTCGTTGCCATACCATGCGCGACTGATTGGTTTTCAGATTAATAGCACATAAACCAAAATAGAAATGAGTACTTAACTCCTGCTTGCCATATTTATTGCCTCTGCCGCCAAAAACAAATAATTCGTCACCTACTATAGCCATAGCCGCAGAATAACGGGGATAGAGGGGCCGTTCGTATTCCACTTGTTCCAGCTTATAACTACCAGACTTCATCCGGAATAAATCATTACGATACTGATAAAATCCATATCCACCGAAAAAATAAAAAGAAGAGTCGGCGGGATTAAATGTCCTGGCATGATTATAGTTACTGGCTTCATCCATATTACGCTCTACATTACTCCATTTATTGGTGTCGAATGAAAAATAAGATGTGGCACCTTTTTTTAAATAATAGGATACCAATTTATTGGTTAAAGTATCATATAATAGATGGTTGGGATATTCTACGGCAGGATATCCTCCACGTATCACTATTTCCTGTTGTAGTGTTCCTTTTTCATCTAATACTTCAATAGATTGCGGTTTTACTAGATAGAATAATGCCTCACGGGCATTGAAGGCGACATCCAGCCTTCCGGGAATATGAGCTTGGTGGATCAGTTTCCATTCGATATGGTTATCAATCAGCCAAAAAGGATGGATAGCGCGGGCTATTGCTTTTTCTTTCATATCGTAACAAACATCGTCGTTGTGTTTCCATAACTTCCATTCACGTGTTTGCTTACCGTCTTGTGTGACGGTTATGTTCCTCAAATTGATGGGAGCCACATCTGCCAAATAGTTTTCCATCTGTCCAAATAGGGCAGAAATGCTTTTTGTATCCTCTAAAGGAACCATGGCTGACACTTTTTTGTTATCGTAGTCTACTTCTATGACATTGTCCTTCAGTCGCAGATGTAATGAGACGTCCAACCATTTCTCGCGTTCGATAGGAGTGTCTATGGTGATGATACCTTCGTTGAGTACCAACGCCGGGAAGTGTCTTTCTTCACCCGCTACAAATGAGAAACGAATATATTGATTGGTATTCGTATGCAGATGGAGAATAGAACCGAAATCAGGCTCATTGGTACGTACATATATCTGGAAAGAAATAGTGAAATTATTCTTTATAGGAAAAGGCTGGTTATCGTCTAAATATAAGGTCGTTCTTTCTACTGCCGGCACAGCATGGGATTTGAGATAAAGTCCGTAATCATATAAGGAAGATGCTTCCAATTTGCCTACCAGGCAAAGTAAGATAAAAAACAATATTTGTAGTTGATATTTCATAGTATTTTCTACTTCAGTCTGTTCTACAGTTTGTAGGTGCAAAAATAGGAAAAAAATGTCTCAAAATAGAATATTCATATCCAAAATTCTACTTTGAGACATCTTTATGTAATCGGATAGAGCTTATTTATTTTCTACTGATGGGGGAGTGGCGTCTGCTCCACTACCCCAAGCCTTATTAGGTTTGCTACCCATTATCAATACTAGCTTACCGCCATTCTTTAAATCCTCATGGCTAAACCAAGGTTTATTCCACTCCTGCCCGTTTAAGGTAGCGGACTGGATATATTTGTTTTTATCAGAAGCATTTTTTGCTTCGACCTCAAATATAGAGCCATTGCTGAGTGTTATCTTTATATTTGTGAAAAGAGGGCTTCCGATGTTGTAGGTCGGTGAACCTGGGGTGACAGGATAAAAACCGAGTGAAGAGAAAACTACAAATGAGGTCATACCACCGCCATCTTCATCTCCAGGCATACCCATAAGGTCGTTGCGGAACCATGTTTTCAACATTTGACGGATGCGCTTTTGTGTTTTCCAGGGTTGACCGGCGTAGTTATATAGATAAGGTATGTGCAACGATGGTTCGTTAGCCATGGAGAACTGTCCTACGTTACCTGTATGATCTGGTAGTTGCGAATAGAACTGGTATTTGCTACGTCCCAACGGTTCACTGAACGTACGGTCTAAGTTGGCGATAAACTGCTCGTTCCCTCCCATAAGGTTGATCAGATCGGATACGTTATGGGGTACATCCCAGCGATAAACCCAGCCATTGTTTTCTCCATAATATTCACGGGCACCCATTCCGCCGGAATAACGATAATCGAAAGGCTCAATCCAATTGCCTTCTTTGTCTTTCGGATGGAAGAAACCGGTTTCCTCATTGAATATATTTCGATAGTTGTAAGAACATTGCAGGTAGTGAGCGGCTTCCTCTTTTTTACCTAATGCTTCTGCTATGCGGGAGAGACACCATTGGTCATAGCTGGTTCCCAATGTGACAGCAACAGGCTGGCGTTTCTCAAATGGATGTACATTCGGGTCATTTTCTTTTTCATTAGGACGGAGGGCGGGTATGTATCCGTTTTCCCGATAGAAGTTATCTAGCCAACCGGCTACCGCTCCCGACCAGGGGGCAAGCGTTTTTTCTTCTATTCCTTTTCTGCATGCTTCATAAGCTTTGACCGTATCTACTTTCAGCCCTTTAGCCAAAGCATCGGCTATGGTGGCTACGGCATGGTTGGAATTCATGCGGCGTGTGTCACCAGTCACTTCGGGGAAAGTCGGCATCCACATATTTCCCATTTGTTCAGCCATAAGCAAATAAGAGGCAATGATGTCCTCTTCTTTTTTCTGGTCAATCAGGGTACGGAGCGGATGTGCTGCGCGATAAGTATCCCAAATCCAGTCGTCGGTATAGAAGGGAGTACCGTTATCATCATGTACTTTACCATCAAAAGCACTGAAATAGCGACCGTCTTCACTCATGCAAATTGGGCGTTCGAATGTACGGTAGAATGAAGAATACAATACAATCTTATCATCTTCCGTTCCTCCCTCTACCTTTATACGTCCAAGTGCTTCATTCCATACCTCTCGCCCTGTTTGTGCCAGTTTTTCTATATCGTAATCCTTTAATTCGCGACGTAGATTCTTTTCAGCCTGTTCTTCACTAATGAAGGAGATACCATAACGGAGACTGACTGTTGTCGTTCCTTCCGGGAAACGCCATGCTGCACAAGCATTTATACCTTCGGCATTATCTTTGCTGGCTTCAATAATTCCATTTTCCAAAATGCCGGTGCTTAATGGCTTTTCCTGTGGTTCGATATATACGTAGACATTGGTATTGTCACTTAGTCGTTGATGACCGCTGATGAAATTTTCGCCTACATGAATGGAACCGTTGCGGGAATTCACAATGATATAGGCCGGCTTGTCCGCTTCAAATGTTATTTTATAGAGAGCAGCCTGATGTGAAAGTGCGTATTCGGCTTTCATGCGATTATCGTCTAACTCCACTTCGTATGAGTAAGGTGTGAGATGCTCGTTATCGTAATTGAAAGTGATGATCGGGTGGAGTGTTTCGCCTTGATAAGGGCTGAGGTTGAATGCGGAACGTTCCCGATGATTGGTAACGATCAGTGGAAGTCCGTTCAGAAGTTCAGTTGTATAGTCTGCGCGTTCGGGATAGACACGAAGCATACTGTTGGGTAATTGAATGGTCGGGAATGTAGGAACCAACAGGTGGCTGATGTTCCCTATGTATGGATTAACATAGTCAACCGGACTCCGGTTGACTATGCGTTGTCCTCCATCACACGCTCCTATCATTAAACAAATTGCTACAGTAGCGAAAAGATGTGTAATTTTCATGATATGTTTATTATATTAATACTCTATTATTTGACTTCCGGATTAATAAAGGAGGCTTTTAATAATGGAAGAAAATCTTGTTTATTGTCGCATTTGAAGAAACCGCCAAACTCATGCCGATCTTCATTTCCTACTTTAATAACCAGTTTATTCCATCCTTGTAACAAAGGCAGTTCTTTGTAAATGACTTCATTGCGACCATTGTGAGAAATGTTGTTGTAGAGTTTATCGTTGATGGATAATTCACGTTTCTTGGCTTTTAACATCAATGAAAGTTTCGGCATATTCGGCTCAATCAGTAAATCGTCTAGTGGACGAGGGCTGAATACGTAAAACTCCAAAGCCCAGCCATCACTTGTTTTTACTAGTTTATCTTTGGTTGCTACCGGGAAATTCACCTGATTATCCCGTAAGAAGAATACTTCATTAATATTTATCTCAGGCTTTTTGTAGCTAATACCGGCATTTTTCAGGATAGTGCTCAAGGTATTATATCCTTTCTCTGAATTGGCAAACTCTGTTAATGTATTCAAATAGAAAGTAGATGCGCCCTGTTGGTATTTTACAAATACCGGTGTAGCGGCTGTACATTCATATTCGCTGCGAATCGTTCCGGCAGTCTTGATTTCTTCCGGACGTTTATTCCATTTACGCCAGTCTGTTTTACAAGCATTCAGCAAGACTTCTCCTTCTTCTACTAAAGTGCCTTTTAGTGAATAGTTGCAGGCATCCGCTTTCTGGAGTTCACAGAAATAGAAGTCTGAATTGTTAAGACCACGCATCCATGATTTTTGTATAGGAAGGAAAGAAGAACGTTTCAATACATCTAAAGCTACCGGGACAGGTAGAATTTCATTGTATCCATTAACTGTTTCCGGTGTGATTCCCCAAATCCAGACATCTGCACCTTTCGCAATTTGTTTTTGTATCTCTTTTTTAGCTGTTGTATCCAATGTTTGACTACCATCTACAATATAAAGCAGGGAAGAAGGATTGGTTACTTTCGATGTAAATATGACTCCTTGTCCATCTAACAACTGTTTCACTTTGCTATTTGGATTACCGATGAAGACTACTTCTTTATAGTTATCTGTTATAGGTATGGTTTCGTGAGCCTCATACTGTGATTTGTCAATGACAGCGTAAGGAGACCATGCAGGAGCTCCCGGCGCATTGGCTGCACGTAAAGCACCGTACATCGGCCATTCCTGATAGAGTGGTAAAGTTGGGTCGTAACCGGGATTAAAGGTTGTGCCGTAGGGACCTACACGCTCGGGCTGTATACCGGGGACTCCTTCGCGGTATTCTCCGAAGAATATTCCATCTTCATTAACAGTAGGGATTTTACTGATATCTCTTTTTCCGAGTGGTAGCGGTTTCAGTGCATACCATGCCATATTAAATACGGTAGTGTACGAAGCTCCCATTTTGCGTTGGTTAGCTATCAAATTATAGCATTCATTTGCCAGACCTTCCATACGGCCCTCTTGCGATTCGTAGGCACGTTCTCCGTTGTACTTAGACACTTGTTCCGGTGTCCCGTAGTAAGCCATACTATGCTCACCTATACCCCAAGGTTTTCCGATACCAATCCATTTTTTCATGGAGTTTATATCTCCATAGTGCCCCACAGTTACAGGTAATATGCCGTTTCCGTCATCTTCTCCATCGGATGAAATCCAAGGCCGGGTCGGATCATAGAGACGTACGATATCACGCCATTCTTCCCATGCCTTCTGTTGGGATGGTATCAGTTCGGGACGATTGTATACATGTAGGATAACAGGCTTGTTTTCGTTACTGATACTCCATCCGAAAACAGACGCGTGATTACGGTCGCGTAGTACAAAACGTTTCAAATGGTCTTTTGAGGCTTTCCAGAAGTGTTCAGAATCTAATTTGGGACCACCGTCACTGGCCCAGTTGGCTGTTTCATTCAGTACGCAGATCCCCATTTCGTCAGCCATATCCATATAGAAACGAGGGTAAACTTGGGCGTGAGGACGTACAGCATTTCCATTCATGCCTTTAATAGCGGTGAACCAAGCCCATGCATAGCGGCGTGTCATTTGCGGAATACCCATAAAGTGCCATGAGTCTCCGTGTAATACATAGGGCTTTCCGTTTAAGCATTGGGTAGTTCCTTGTAATGTCCATTCCCGCCAGCCGAAGCGTTCGTATTTTGTATCGACTGTTTGTTTCTTATCTTTTACAGAAAGTAATAAAGCGTATAGATTAGGTTGTTCGGGAGTCCAATATTTTAATGCATTTTCATGGACGGGTATTTGCAATGTCACTTTTTGTGATGCGTTGGCGTCAACTGAAACTTTGGATGGGGCAACTCGTAATGCTTCTTCGCCGAGTGTCCATTCAGGTACAGGAGCAGAATTAATATCTGTGCCGGCACAATTCACCCATTCTTTAATATTGCCTTGTAGTTGTATTTCCGTTTTTTTAGCAGTTCTATTTTCTATTGTGACTTCAATTTCTAAAGTGTTTTTCGATACTAGCGGTTTCACATACACATCTTCAATATGTACTTTCGGCAAAGCCAAAAGATATACATCCTGCCAGATCCCATTGATAAGATATCCCCACATGGAGCCTCCCGGAATAATACGTCGACCGATTGTTGAATTATCTTCGAATAAGGATTGACTACGGACACCTACCAATATTTCTACTGTTTCTCCGGGAACAACCTTATCGGTGATATCAAAGCTGAACGGTAAGAACAGGTCGAAATTCTCACCCAGTTTCTTTTTGTTTATATAGATTTCTGAATATCCTGCTACAGCCTCAAAATAAAGTTTGATTTGCTGGCCTGCCCAATTGGTAGGGATAGTGATATTTTTCTTCATCCATGCCATTTTTACTTGTTCCCATTCATTAGGATAAGAAGGGTAATTGCGATGGTCGGGGCCTTCTAAATCCCGATAACCGAACGAATTGACGTTCCACGGTGAAGGTATCTTAATTCGTGTCTTGCTCCAATTGCCGTCTTTGGGAGACGGTAATTGTGGAGCTACTCCTTTACCTTGTTTATAATCTTTAGGTAAAGAGACGGGTTGAAAATCCCAATAACCGTTTAGGCAGATTTCTTGGCGATGTTCTTTTTCGGTTTTGTTCACTAAGCCTTCACTGGGAGCAAAGGTGTAGGGATAGATCAATTTCTGATCATTAGTCACTGTCTGTGCATTTATCTTTGTAGACTGCAAAGTAAAACTTGCCAGCAGACTGCATAGTAAAATGAAATTTTTCTTCATATTTTATATATTAATGAGTTTTCTCGCATCATCTGATGGCAAAGTAAAACGAAAAGTATTAAAAAGGGAGAATCAAAAGACTTAATCTGAGATTAAAAAGTAATTAATTGGTTTTTAATCTCTGTTTAATTGGTTTTTAATCTCCCAATAAAGCGGGGTAAACTATCTTTGGCTTAATTAAAAATAGATTCGTAAAAAAGCAACTAAAAACAATTCTAATAAAGGAAAAATCTATGGGAAACAATTTGTTATTTACTATGAAGTGTCTCTTTCCATTATTCATGGGAGGATTAGCTGTTCTGAATTCGTGTAAAGAAGACCACCCGGTAATAAATGATGATTCCGGGCAGGGAAGTGATGTTGACGATGAGTATGTATACATTGATGACCGCTATGATAATGGTATCAGCTGTGAGGAATATTTAGCTAACTATCGTGGAGTGCCGTTTAAAAAGGGACCGGAAGGTAATAGTTTGTTTGTTATATCGGAAGTGCCGACTACGATAGAGGCGGAAGATTTTGATGATGGAGGGCAGAATATCTCTTTTCATTTTAAAAATACTACGGCTGGAAACTACAAAGATTACCGTGAAGAAAAGGAAGTTGCCATTAGCAAAAGCGGAGAGGTCGTAAATATTAGTAATATAAACAACGGTGACTGGCTTTGTTATACGTTACAAGTCACACAAGAGGGAGCTTATTCCATTGATACTTATTGTGTGGCGGGTAGTGGGAAAACCAGCTTCTACTTTGAGGTGGATGGAAAGTCAGCCGGTCAGATCGTAGATTCACCGGAAGGAGATTGGAGTGACTTCTCACGTACTGTTAAAGTGACCAATGTGCAGTTGAGTGAGGGTAAGCACGTATTAAGATGGTATACTACGGGTAGTGTAAATTTAGATAAGTTTGTACTTACCCGTACCGGAGAATATACAGGAAATATGGTAGATGCTTCTTTGTTTGAATATCCTCGATATGGTTATTACGAACATAATCCGTTGTTCGTTAATTTTGCATCAGAAATGTATCAGAACTCATTTACCGGAACACTCTATACAGCCGACCCGTCAGCACACGTATGGGCTGATGGACGACTTTATGTCTACGCTTCGCATGATATGGAGCCGACACAGGGATGTGACCGTATGGATCGTTATCATGTTTTTTCTACTACAGATATGAAAAACTGGACGGATCATGGGGAAATCATGAATTCCGCTACTGTGAAGGCGCACGTAGGTATAGGCATTGATGGTTTCATGTGGGCTCCTGATTGCGTTTATAATAAGGAAGATCAGTTATACTATTTTTATTTCCCTCATAAGATTGATACGGACACATGGCGTATTTTTGTGGCAACGAGTAAAGAGCCAGCTGCGAAATTCAGGGTGAAAGGTGTGATTGAAGGAATTCCTTCAACGATCGACCCTTGTGTCTTTGTGGATGATGACGGACAACCTTATATATATACTAGTGGTGCCGGTAAAGGTTGTTGGGGAGCAAAATTACGTAAGGATGATTGGACTAAGTTGGAGGGTGTAATGAGTCCTTTAACAGGCTTTACCGATTTTCATGAAGCTCCTTGGGTGCATAAATACAAGGGGAAATATTATTTGAGCCACTCAGATAATCATGCTTCCAGTCAAGGAGGTAACCGGATGCAATATTCTGTGTCGAATAATCCCTTGGGACCATTTACTCCGTGCGGTGTATATATGTATCCTCATGGTGAAGAAACGGCACACGGTTCAATTGTAGAATATAAGGGGAAATGGTATGCTTTCTATCATACCGCTAATTATTCAGGCAGAGGAGCTTTGCGGTCGGTTTGTGTAGATCCGATTGAATATGATCAAAATGATAGATTGAAAGTTGTACAAAACTGGGGACAGCCTTATGAAGGGAAGGCTCTGGAAGTAGATTTATCGGAGACGTTAGTATTGGAAGCCGAACATTATAATAAAGGTGGCGAACATTATGGTTACCACAAGAATCCGTCGGAGGGGGATATGCAAGTAGGTACGGATAATGGTGTTACCTATCTTAAAAGTATGAAGTCCGGAGAATGGGTGCGTTATTCGATTAATGTAAAACAGACTGGATCCTATGCTATTACTTGTCGGATGCGCCAGCAGCGTTCGGGAGGAAAATTCCGTATTGCTATAAATGGAGTGTATAAGACGAACGAGGTAAAGTTGGATGGTTCGGGCAGTACATGGAACGAAGCTTTTATATATCCTGTCGAATTACAAAAAGGTGAACAATATATTGATTTGCGTATTAAAGGTGGAGAATTGGATATTGATTGTATCAAGTTAGGAGAAGGATGCAGCCAAGTACCCGGTATCATTCAGGCGGAAGATTTCGATGAAGGAAAGTATCAATTTAGGGAAGGTTCGAAAGGTAATTTTAAAACTTACCGGAGTGATCAGGGAGTAGCTATCAGTGCTAGTAGTAACATCATCCACATTAGTAATACTTCTGGAGGAGATTGGATTCAATATACATTTAAGGTTTTGAGGCCGGTCTCAAATGTTACTGTTCGTGGGGCTGCAGAGAAAGATGGGAAGTTCGCTTTATCTTTTGATGGAGGGGAGCAGTTGACTCCTGTTCCGGCAACTACCGGAAACTGGAACACTTATAGTGATTTCCCTGTGTCGAATGTACAATTGTCGGAAGGTATTCATACGATGAAGATTCATATACTTAATCCAATGAATGTTGATTCATTCGATTTTCAATAAAATAAGGTTGACATCATTTGAAACAAAGTTTATAGACGAAGGCAAAGATAGCTCCTATCTTTGCCTTCGTCTATTTTTGTTGAGTTCTGATATAAGAATACTTTGTTACCATAAAAACTATGTCAATGCACTCATGTATAAAGATGGGGAATACCATTGGTATTTTCAATATAATCCATCAAATAGCACTCTATGCAACATATATTACAGCCTTTGAAACATTTTTTTTAGTCGATTGATATAAATCAACCGTAATTTGCATCATCGATAAAGATAAAATTCGTACTTTTAAATTAATAACATCAAACTAATGCTCAGTATTATGAAGAACAAAAAACTTCTTTGCAGCGTTTGTTTCCTGTTTACTTTCATGTCAGCCCTCTGCGGGCAAAACATAACAGTGAAAGGAAACGTTACTTCCAAAACGGATGGCCAGCCGATTATTGGCGCTTCCGTCATTGAGACTATATCCACAACTAATGGAACGATTACCGATTTTGACGGTAACTTCACGCTTTCTGTTCCTACTAATGCTACTTTAAAGATTTCGTATATCGGTTATAAGCCTGTGACTGTGAAAGCGGCTACCTCTATCCAAGTTTTATTGGAAGAAGATACGCAAATGGTGGATGAAGTGGTGGTGACAGGTTATACTACTCAGCGTAAAGCCGATTTGACCGGTGCGGTATCTGTGGTAAAAGTTGATGAAATTCAGAAACAAGGTGAAAACAATCCGGTAAAAGCACTCCAAGGGCGTGTTCCCGGTATGAGTATTACTGCTGATGGTAATCCAAGTGGTACGGCTACTGTTCGTATTCGTGGTATCGGTACATTGAACAACAACGACCCTCTTTATATCATTGATGGTGTGCCTTCTAAAGCAGGTATGCATGAACTGAATGGAAATGATATTGAATCTATCCAGGTTCTGAAAGATGCGGCTTCTGCTTCTATTTATGGTTCGCGTGCCGCAAATGGTGTTATCATCATTACTACTAAACAAGGTAGGAAAGGACAGATTAAGATTAATTTCGACGCTTCGGTTTCCGCATCTATGTACCAGTCTAAATTGGATATGATGAATACTGAGCAATATGGGCGTACATTATGGCAAGCCAATGTGAACAGTGGTAAGAATCCGAATGCTAATTCTATCGGTTATCAATACGACTGGGGATATAATGCTGAAGGCTATCCTGTGTTGAATAACATCTATGTTCCCAAATTTATTGATGATGCCAATACAATAACAACAGGTGATACGGACTGGTTTGATGAAATCACACGTACCGGCTTTATTCAACAATACAATCTTTCGTTGAGTAATGGAACGGAAAGAGGTAATTATTTCTTTTCTCTGGGATATTATAAAAATGACGGTTTGATTAAATATACAAACTTCGACCGTATTTCTGCACGTATTAATAGTGATTATAAGGTGATAGATAATATTCTGACTATCGGTGAGCATTTCACTCTGAACCGTACGACGGAAGTCCAAGCCCCAGGGAATATCATGAGTGACGCCATGATTGCCCTTCCCATGATTCCCGTACACACTGTGGATGGAACGAATTGGGGAGGTCCCAACAGTACTATGCCCGACCGCCAAAATGTGGCTCGTGTAATTTATGATAATCGGAACAACCGATATACTTATTGGCGTTTGTTCGGTGATGCGTATGTAAACCTGAACCCGGTGAAAGGACTTAATATCCGTTCCACTTTTGGATTGGACTATGCACAGAAGTATCAACGTAATTTTACGCTTCCTTACAACACCGGTTTCCTGAACAGTGATAAGGATGCGGTTGAGATGAAACAGGAGCATTTCACCAAATGGATGTGGAATGCTGTGGCCACTTACGAATTGGAGATTGGCAAACATCGTGGAGATGTTATGGCAGGTATGGAGTTGAATCGTGAAGACGACATAAACTTTGCTGCTTACCGTGAAGGATTTGCGATTCTGACTCCCGATTATATGTATCCTTCCGCAGGAGTAGGACAGTCACAGGCAAGTGGCGGAGCAGGTGGTTTCTCACTGGTTTCTTTCTTCGGAAAACTGAACTATTCGTATGCTGATAAATATTTACTTTCATTTACCCTCCGTCGTGACGGGTCTTCCCGTTTTGGTAGCAATAATAAATATGCTACTTTCCCTTCCGTTTCTTTGGGATGGCGTATTAGTCAGGAGGCTTTTATGGAAAAAACTAAAGATGTGATTGACGATTTGAAAATTCGTGCGGCTTGGGGACAAACCGGTAATCAGGATATTGAAAATTACGCACGCTATTCTATCTACGAATCTAAATACGGTACAGGCAATCCTCCTACTTATGGAACTTCTTATGATATTACCGGAAGTAACGGCGGTAGTTTGCTTCCTTCCGGATTTGTGCGTACTCAGATTGGAAATGACGATATCAAGTGGGAAACTACTACACAAACCAATGTCGGTATGGATTTCAGTTTGTTTAATCAGACATTGTATGGCTCTGCCGAATATTACTATAAAAAAACAACGGATATTTTGATAAAACCGTCTTACATCGGTATTCTTGGAGAAGGTGGCGGGCAGTGGAGAAATGCCGGTTCGATGGAAAACAAGGGCTTTGAGTTTAATTTGGGCTATCGCAATAAGACGGCTTTCGGGCTTAGCTATGATATTAACGCGAACCTCGGTTTGTATCGGAACAAGATTTTGTTTGTACCGGGTGAAGTGGCTTCTACCGGAGATTTCGGTGGTGACGGGGTGATGAACATTATCGGTCATTCTATTAATATGAGAGCCGGTTACATTGCCGACGGTATTTTCAAGTCACAGGAAGAAGTGGACAATCATGCCGATCAGACCGGAAAAGGCGTAGGGCGTATCCGCTATAAAGATTTGGATAATAATGGTGTTATTGATACTAAGGACCAGACTTGGATCGGAAATCCGAATCCTGATTTCACGTATGGACTCAATATCTATCTGGAATATAAGAACTTTGATTTGACTATGTTTTGGCAAGGTGTGCAGGGAGTGGACGTTTATAATGAGGTGAAGAAGAATACCGACTTCTGGTCGGTAGGTGATATGAATGCTAATCGTGGCATCCGTCTGTTGGGAGCATGGACTCCGCAGAATCCGGGATCGGATATTCCTGCCGTTTGTTTGGAAGACTTGAATAATGAAAAGAGAATTTCCAGTTATTATGTAGAAAACGGTTCTTATCTGAAACTTCGGAATTTACAATTAGGTTATACATTGCCGACAGATATCTCGAAGAAAATAAAGATGGAACGTTTGCGATTCTATTTCAGCGCACAGAATTTGCTGACCATCAAAAGTAAGAACTTTACCGGTATGGATCCGGAAAATCCGAATTTCGGTTATCCGATTCCTCTCAATCTTACATTCGGTTTCAACATAGGTTTTTAATTCATTAAATAAAGATAATTATGAAAATCAAGAATATATATATATCCTCTTTGCTGTTGGTAGCCTCGTTGGTCGGTACTACCGGTTGCAATGACTTTTTGGAAAGAGACTTACAGGGAAGTTCTGACGAGGGAAAAACGATTAGTCCCGATAATGTGGACAATCTGGTAATTGCTGCTTACGCTCACATGGTGTCCGGTGAGGATATGAACAGTCCTTTCAGCCTTTGGCCGTATGGAAATGTCCGTGCAGATGATGCTTATAAAGGCGGGGCAAACTCCGAAGACGGTTCGCATTTCCATTTTCTGGAGATTGCTACGGGGATGACTACTGACAATTGGGCTTTTGATGATATCTGGTATCGTCTTTATTCGGGGGTGGCACGTGCCAATGCTGCTTTGAAATCTTTGGATGGTATGGATGCAAATACTTATCCGCAGAAGAATGAACGTATCGGTGAGATGCGTTTCTTACGTGGTCATTATATGTTTCTGTTGAAAGTGATGTTCAAGCATATCGTTTATGTAGATGAAACGATTCCTACTTCGGACTATACCAAGATTTCTAACCGCCAGTATACTAACGACCAACTTTGGCAGAGGATAGCAGATGACTTTAAGTTTGCATATGATCATCTTCCCGATACACAGGTGGAAAAAGGGCGTCCTACGCAGGCTGCTGCATCGGCCTATCTGGCAAAGGTGATGCTTTACAAAGCTTATCGCCAGAATGAAAAGAATGAAGTGATCGAAATTAATGAAGAGGATTTGAAAGCTGTAATTACGTATACGGATAATGCTATCATGACTGCCGGAGGTTTTGGCCTGGAAGAAGATTTTGCATATAATTTTCTGCCGCAATATGAGAACGGAAAGGAATCTATTTGGGCTGTCCAATATTCGCAGGATGATAATACGATGTATGGCAACTTGAACTTTGGTAATGAGTTGACAGCTCCGCAATTCTTCGGGTGTTGTGATTTTCAGAAGCCTAGCCAAAACTTGGTGAATGCTTTCCGCACGGAAAACGGTAGGCCGATGTTCGATACTTACAATGAGAAAGATAATTATGATATGCAAGGCAACTATGATCCCCGTTTATTCCACACGGTGGCGATTCCGGGATTTCCTTATAAGTATAATGTGAACTATATTTTTGATAAGACGTGGACACGTAACGAACAGGAATATTATGGTCTTTACTCATCTTTAAAAGAGAATGTGGACCCCGATTGTTCTTGCCTGAAGAAAGTGAATTCTCCGTTTGTTGCTAATTCGATGAACCGTATTGTATTGCGTTATGCAGATGTAGTGCTGATGCGTGCCGAGGCATTGATTCAGTTGAATCGTTTGTCGGAAGCATTGCCGTTGGTCAATGAGATACGTAACCGTGCAGCCCGTAGTACTACGCTTGTTTTTGATTATGGGGCAAGTTTTAAAGTAGAACCGTATACAATGGCCGAATGGACTGATCGGGACATTGCTATGAGAGACCTGAAATGGGAACGTCGTCTTGAACTGGCATTGGAAGGAAGCCGCTTCTTTGATTTAGTTCGTTGGGGAGATGCGGCAAAAGTGATGAATCAATATTATGCGTCGGAAGCTAGTCGTCGTTCTTATTATTCGGATGCAAATTTTATAGCAGGAAAGAATGAATATCTGCCTATTCCTCAGAAGCAGATCAATTATAGTGGTGGTTTGTATCAGCAAAATAATGGTTGGGAGAAATAATAAATGGGAATTATGAAGACTTTGATAGATAAAATATATATGGTGTTACTGGCTGCACTTTTACTTTCTGCAGCTGGATGTAGTGATGATGATGACACATCGTTGGCTTTGAATGGTGATACATGGATTACTTCTTTCCATATCGAAGGTTATGATAACTTTATCGTTGAGCAGGATAATCAGGCGAGAAGCATTAAAGTACATGTGGAAGATGATACAGATGTGACAAATTTAATTCCGGTATTTACTTTGTCCGAAGGGGCTACGGCGAATTTGGAAAGTGGTAAACCTATTAACTTTACAATGCCCGTAGTGGTAAAAGTCACAAACGGAAATGTATTTATGAATTATACGATTTCCGTAGAATTGGATAAGCCGCAGATTACTGGATTTATGATAGGAGAGTATGCGGGCAGAATTGATGAAACAAACAAAGAAATCGTTGTGTATGTACTTGAAGACATGGATATTACCGCTTTGTCTCCAGTCGTTACTGTTCCTGATGGTGCTACGGTAAGCCCGTTGTCAGGCACTACATTGGATTTCACTACACCTAAAGAATATACGGTTACAAATCATTTGAATGCAGCCACTTATACGGTGAAGGTAGAAAAGGTAAGAACTTTTGTTTCAATGGCATTTATCGGAACTGCTGCAACTATTGATGAACTGACTAATAATGAAGAAAAAGCCGCTGCCCAATGGATGTTGGATAATATGCCGGGGGCAAGGTATATTTCATATTCAGATTTGAGGGATGATAACCCGAAAGTGAAACTTGATCCGGAACAGATAAAAGTCATTTGGATTCATGATGATAATCCTATCTATGATGATAATGGATTTAATTGGAGTTCAAAGAATAATATTAAGAATTATTATCAGACAGGTGGAAATTTGTTATTATCTCGTGGAGCTTTACGATATATCGTAAAAGATCGGTGGGCTATTTCTATGGATGGTAGAGATCCTAATAATCAATTTGGGAGTGAAGATTCTAAGACTGTTACAGATAAACCTTGGGGCTTTTCAATAAAGGGTATCTCTCATGAAATATTTGATGGCTTAGTAACTGAGGATAATTCTAATATTTATTTAATAAATACAGGTTATCGTATTCTTAATTGGGTATTTCAATGGCGTATAGATTGGGAACCTTATTTGGGAATAGAAGGATGGAGACAACAAACTGGTGCTATAGAGTTAGGGTATGATGTTTCCAATCACAATGCAGTGCCTATCGCTGAATTCCCTTCTCGCCAGATAGGAGGAAATAGTAGTGGAAAGGTAATATGTATTGGTATGGCAGCTTATGATTGGTATGATGAAAACCAATCAGATAATCAATATCGTGGTAATATCGAGAAACTTACTTCTAATGCACTCGATTACTTAAGTAAGTAAAGTATAATCTAATAAAGAAAAGCAAATTATGAAAACTATGATATTAATGGCTTCAATACTGTGTCTGTCAATGTCGTTTGCTGCTTGCAGCGACGATAACAGTCCGGTAATCACAGATAAAAATCTGAATGAAACGACAACATTCTTTAGTTCGACGGAACCGAACAATTATACGACTTATTACAAACCTTATGTTGGTTATGTAGGTGATCCAATGCCTTTTTTTGATCCGGTAAGTAAAGAGTTTCGTATTCTTTACCTTCAGGATGATCGTGACGGTAATTCTACTATCTATCATCCTATCCACGAATTGGCAACTACGGATGTGGCAAACTATATCTCTTTCCGCGAAGCAATACCATGTGGAACAGCAGTAGAAGATGATCCGGCTATCGGGACAGGAAGTACTGTTTATGATGAGGCTACGAAAACTTATTATACTTTTTATACGGGACATAAAGCTACCGAACCTCGTGAAGTAATATTGTTGGCTACTTCCAAAGATTGTAAAACCTGGACTAAAGACCGTTCATTCCGTTTATCGGCTCCAATAGAAGCAGGGTATGATAAAAATGAATTCCGTGATCCATATGTTTTTTATGATGCAACTGCGCAATGTTATAGGATGTTAGTTTCTGCTCTGAAAAATGGGGATGGATATATCATTGAGTTTACTTCTACCAATTTGCATGATTGGGATTTAAAACCGGAACCGTTCTTCAATAATATTTGGGGGCGTTTCTATGAATGTCCGGATGTTTTTCAGATGGGAAGTTATTGGTATATGGTTTATTCTTCACAAGGAACAAAAAATGAACCGGCCGTTGTCCAATATTTCTATGCGCAGACTTTGGAAGAATTGAAGGGAATAGCTGTAGAGAATGGGCAGTTCCCTACTTCCGTACCCCACGAAGGATGGTTAGATGGAGTTAGTTTTTATGCCGGAAAAACAGCGGGCGATGATACAAATCGTTATCTTTGGGGATGGTGTCCGACACGTGAAGGGCAGAAAACCACAGGTACCAAAAATTGGGCAGGAGCATTGGTTGCTCATAGATTGATTCAGAACGGAGATGGAACATTAAGTTTGGATGTTCCACAAGCGATTTCCGCCAAATATTCCCAATCGGTGACATTGACTGAAAAGACGAAGGTAGGGGATGTAACGGTCAGCACTTCTTCTTATACATTGAAAGCAAATTCATTTGTCCGCTTCGCCCGTTTGAGAAACCGGAACAAAATAACCATGACTGCAACAATCCCTGAAGAGAATGAAGCCGTATTCGGACTTTCATTTGTCGATTGCAGTGATAAGGCAGAAAAGGCGCGTATTTTCATAGAAGATAAATATAATTTCCTGAAGTTGAAAGAAGTAGAAGTAAATGAGAAAACAGGTGAATGGAATGATGCGGGTGCTATAACAGAACGTGCTATAACTCCGGCTACTGACAATGTATATCATATAGAGGTCTATACTGAAGAATCTGTGTGCATAGTCTATATAAATGGAAGGTATGCTTTCACCAACCGTATTTATGATTTGGCTAAAAATCCTTGGGCTATTTTTTGTACTGAGGGTGAAGTGACTGTATCTGATATAAAATTGAGTACTTATTAATTGAGAAAGTAACATCTTTTATAGCGTTTGAAACAAATGTGATAGGCGCTCCGATACATTGCGCCTATCTTTGCATTGCAACAACCAAGAAATATGATACTATTAATAATAAGTAATAACCTTAATACCATAAACATGAATGTATTTTTACCCTTGAGAAAACTTCAGACTCTTCTGATTTGTTCCATTTTTATGAATATCTCGCTTCTGGCTTTAGCTGCAGATCCTTCTCTTTTAATAAAAGATTTAGGAGAAGGACATTGTTTGGTGCGTGTCAATACTACTCAGAAATACTTGTTATTACCGGTAGAAGATGCATCGCCTGACGTACGTATCAGTATGATTGCTGATAACAAAGAAGTGAAGAACTTTGATGTCCGTCTGGCTATTAACAAGGTAGATTATTTTGTTCCGGTAGACCTTTCCGATTATTCCGGTAAGTTGGTTTCATTTAAATTCAAAATGAATTCAAATGATCCGGTACGTGTCAATCTTTCGCCGGATAACACCGCTTGCTGTAGGGAAATGAAGTTGTCCGATACCTTCGATACAACTAATCGTGAAAAGTTCCGTCCTGTTTATCACTTCTCACCTCTTTATGGATGGATGAATGATCCCAACGGAATGGTATATAAAGACGGAGAATATCATTTGTTTTATCAACATAATCCATATGGTTCCAAATGGGGAAATATGAATTGGGGACATGCTATCAGTAAAGACTTAATCAATTGGGAACATCGGCCTGATGCTATAACTCCGGATGCGTTTGGCACTATTTTCAGTGGTTCGGCTGTGGTGGATCATAATAATACAGCTGGTTTTGGTGCAGGTGCTATCATCGCTATCTATACACAGAACGGTGATCGTCAGGTACAAAGTATCGCTTACAGTACCGACAATGGGCGTACTTTTACAAAGTATGCGGATAATCCGGTGTTGGTATCTGAAGCCCGCGATTTCCGCGATCCGAAAGTCTTTTGGTATGAAGGGACAAAACGTTGGATTATGGTACTTGCCGTAGGGCAGGAAATGCAGATTTTCTCTTCTCCCAATTTGAAAAACTGGACTTTTGAAAGCAGTTTCGGTAAGGGACAAGGTGCTCACGGAAATGTTTGGGAATGTCCGGATTTATTTGAACTTCCCGTGGAAGGTACGAATGAAAAGAAATGGGTATTGCTTTGTAGTCTTGGTGACGGCCCTTTCGGTGACTCGGCCACTCAATATTTTGTCGGAACGTTTAACGGAAAAGAATTTGTAAACGAATCACCCTCCAAAACCAAATGGATGGACTGGGGAAAAGACCATTACGCCACTGTAACTTGGAGTGATGCTCCCGACAACCGTCGCATTGCTATCGCATGGATGAGCAACTGGCAATATGCAAACGATGTTCCTACCTCTCAATACCGTAGCCCGAACTCTGTTCCTCGCGATTTGAGCCTGTTCACCGTAGATGGCGAGACTTATCTTCAGTCTGCTCCCTCTCCCGAACTGCTGAAACTGCGTGACGTCTCCAAGAAACGCTCGTTCAAAGTGAACGGAACACGTATCATCAAAGACATGATTGCCGGCAATGAGGGTGCATACGAAATAGAACTGACTATCGAAAATCAACATGCGGATATAATCGGCTTCCGTCTCTACAATGACAAAGGCGAAGAAGTGGATATACAATATGACATGAAAGAAAAGAAATTCTCGATGGACCGCCGCAAAAGCGGAGATGTAGGTTTCAATGAGAACTTCCCAATGCTGACCTGGACGGCTATTGAGAGTGGAATAGACGAATTGAAACTCCGTCTGTTTGTCGACAAATCCAGTGTGGAAGCCTTTGGCGATGGCGGACGTTTTGTGATGACTAATCAGGTGTTCCCGTCGGAACCTTACACTCATATCGACTTTTACAGTAAAGGAGGAGCGTATAAAGTAGATTCGTTTGTGATTTACAAGTTGAAGAAATAAACTCATTCTCCTTACTCTATGTGCTCTTTACCCGCTTCTTTGTTTTAGGGTGATGTACATTGCCCTATGGAAACAGAATTCATCGTATAAAAGATAAAATAATGGAAAACAGTAAAAACTCTTCCCTCTCCAAACTAGTCCCGGTAATGCTTTGCTTCTTCGCCATGGGATTTGTTGACCTGGTAGGCATTGCCTCCAATTACGTAAAGGCGGATCTTGGTCTGTCGGACTCACAGGCGAATATCTTTCCGTCATTAGTATTCTTCTGGTTCCTGATTTTCTCCGTCCCCACCGGCATGTTGATGAGCCGCATTGGTCAGAAGAAAACCGTATTGCTTAGTTTGATTGTGACTTTCGCTTCTCTGTTGCTACCCGTTTTCGGCGACAGCTATATGCTGATGCTGATTTCCTTCTCCCTCTTGGGCATTGGAAATGCGTTGATGCAGACTTCCCTGAACCCGTTGCTTTCCAATATCGTACGTGGCGACCGTCTGGCAAGTAGCCTGACTTTCGGTCAGTTTGTGAAAGCCATTGCTTCTTTTCTGGCTCCTTACATCGCCATGTGGGGAGCGACGCAGGCCATTCCGACTTTCGATTTAGGCTGGCGCGTGTTATTTCCTATTTATATGGTTGTAGCGATCATTGCCATTCTCTTGCTCAATATTACTCAGATTGAAGAAGAAAAAGAGGAAGGCGAACCGTCAACTTTCGGACAATGTCTGGCGTTGCTTGGCAAACCGTTTATCCTGCTTTGTTTTATTGGCATCATGTGTCATGTCGGTATTGATGTAGGTACAAATACTACCGCTCCAAAGATTCTGATGGAACGTCTTGGCATGGGATTGGATGACGCTGCTTTTGCTACAAGCCTTTATTTTATCTTCCGTACGGCTGGCTGCTTCTTAGGATCGTTCATCTTACGTAAGATGTCGGCAAAATCTTTCTTTGGCATTAGTGTGGTAATGATGTTGGTAGCGATGGCAGGATTGTTTGCTTTCCATGAAAAGACAATGATTTATGCCTGCATTGCATTGATTGGTTTTGGTAATTCCAATGTATTCTCTGTTATTTTCTCGCAGGCGTTACTCTATCTTCCGGCAAAAAAGAATGAGGTTTCCGGCTTGATGATTATGGGACTTTTCGGAGGAACAGTGTTTCCGTTGGCTATGGGAGTTGCCTCCGATGCAATGGGACAGAGTGGGGCGGTTGCCGTAATGACGGTAGGCGTACTGTATCTTTTGTTTTATACGTTCCGTATTAGAAAATAAATTAATAACTTTGGAAACAATAAAATCTGTAAGTCATGAATAATATAATTGTAGGAATGGGCGAAGCACTTTGGGATGTGTTGCCCGAAGGAAAGAAAATTGGTGGTGCTCCGGCAAACTTTGCCTATCATGTATCGCAGTTTGGCTTTGACAGCCGCGTAGTAAGTGCCGTGGGGAATGATGAACTGGGAGATGAGATTCTGAGAGTATTCAATGAAAAGAAACTGAAAACACAGATTGAACGTGTGGATTATCCTACCGGTACGGTGCAGGTAACGTTGGATGATGAGGGTGTCCCTTGTTATGAAATTAAGGAAGGGGTTGCATGGGACAATATTCCTTTTACAGATGAACTGAAACGTTTGGCTTTGAATACACGTGCTGTTTGCTTCGGATCATTGGCGCAACGCAATGAGGTGAGCCGTGCCACTATCAATCGTTTTTTGGATACAATGCCTGATATAGACGGGCAATTGAAGATCTTTGATATTAATCTCCGACAGGATTTTTATTCAAAAGAGGTTATTCGTGAGTCCTGCCAGCGTTGCAATGTGCTGAAGATAAATGACGAAGAATTAGTGACCATTAGCCGTATGTTTGGCTATCCGGGTATTGACTTGCAGGATAAATGCTGGATTTTGTTAGCTAAGTATAATCTGAAGATGTTGATTCTGACTTGTGGTATTAATGGTAGTTACGTATTTACTCCGGGGGTTGTTTCCTTCCAAGAGACCCCGAGAGTTCCCGTAGCTGATACAGTGGGAGCCGGTGACTCCTTTACAGCAACGTTCTGTGCTTCTATTCTCAATGGTAAGTCGGTTCCCGAAGCTCATAAACTGGCTGTTGAAGCTTCCGCTTATGTATGTACGCAAAGCGGTGCAATGCCGGAACTTCCGCAGGTACTGAAAGATAGGATGTTGTAAAAGCCTATACGATAGAATATATAATAAAACTCTCATGAGCTTCAATCTCATGGGAGTTTTATTATGACCTTACATAAGAGGTATGGGTATAAAAAAAGGAGCAACGCCTTGCTCCAACCTTTGTTAACCTTAAATCTAATACTATGAAAAACACAATGCAAAGATACGGACTTCTGTGAAACTAGCAAATAATCCAAATAAAAAGAGATGTTTTATAACATTGATTAAGTGTTTGCCTAACTCTTTATACTTTTATTAATGAAATCTGACTTTGTTGTGCCACTGTTTGCGGGTAGAAGGAGGCTTGTTAATAAAGCAGATTTGAGGCTTTTTACTTTCTGTTTTTAAGAGAAAACCATTATCTTTATCCCGATATATGACAAATAGATAGTATGGTAAAAGATATAATCTACGAAAAAATACACAATACTATGGGATATTTACGTTGGATAGTGATCTTGTTTTGTTTTCTCGGAATGGTAGCCTGCCATCAAGATGTGCCGCATTTCCGTATTGGTGTGGCTCAATGTAGTGATGATTCTTGGCGGCACAAAATGAATGATGAGATTCTTCGTGAAGCCATGTTTTACGATGGGGTGGCGGTTGAAATCCGGTCGGCTGGAGATGATAACCGCAAGCAGGCGGAAGATGTCCGTTATTTTATGGATAAAGGAGTTGATTTACTTATTATCTCAGCCAACGAGGCGGCTCCGATGACTCCCGTCGTGGAAGAAGCCTATCGGAAAGGAATCCCTGTCATTTTGATAGACCGGAAGATTCTATCTGATAAATATACTGCATATATCGGTGCCGATAATTATGAAATAGGCCGTGCGGTTGGAAATTATATTGCATCAAGCTTGCGGGGAAAAGGGAATGTGGTGGAGCTAACAGGGCTGGGAGGTTCGACCCCTGCGATGGAGCGTCATCAGGGATTTATGGCAGCCATCAGTAATTTCCCGGATATAAAGCTGATTGATAAAGCGGATGCGGCATGGGAGAGTGGTCCGGCTGAAGTGGAGATGGATAGTATGCTCTGTCGTCATCCGAAAATCGATGCGGTGTATGCACATAATGACCGCATAGCTCCGGGAGCTTATCGGGCTGCCAAGAAAGTAGGTAGGGAGAAAGAAATGCTCTTTGTTGGTATTGATGCTTTGCCGGGTAAAGGAAACGGATTGGAACTTGTGCTTGACAGTGTGCTGAATGCTACTTTTATTTATCCTACAAATGGTGATAAGGTAATGCAGTTGGCTATGAATATTCTTGAAAAAAAGCCTTATCCTAGAGAAACCGTAATGAATACGGCCGTCGTAGACCACACGAATGCTCATGTCATGCAACTCCAGACTACGCATATATCTGAATTGGATCAGAAAATCGAAACATTGAACGGACGTATCGGAGGGTATTTGTCACGTGTTGCTACCCAACAGGTTGTCATGTATGGTGGTCTGGTTATCCTTTTGTTGGTGGCAGGTTTGTTATTAGTAGTATATAAATCTCTTCGCTCCAAGAATCGCTTGAATAGAGAACTTTCCGAACAGAAGAAGCAGTTAGAGGAACAGCGTGACAAACTGGAAGAGCAACGTGATAAATTGGAAGAACAGAGGGATCAGCTTATACAGCTTTCTCATCAATTGGAAGAAGCGACTCATGCCAAATTGGTTTTCTTTACGAATATTTCTCATGATTTCCGTACTCCACTGACATTAGTTGCCGATCCGGTGGAGCATTTATTGGCTGATAAAACATTGAATGGAGACCAGCATCGGATGTTGATGTTGATTCAGCGGAATGTGAATATCCTTTTGCGTCTGGTCAATCAGATTTTGGATTTTCGAAAGTATGAAAATGGTATGATGGAATATACACCTGTTCCTGTAGATATTCTTTCTTCTTTTGAGGGGTGGAATGAGTCGTTTTTAGCAGTGGCGCGAAAGAAACATATTCATTTCTCTTTTGATAAGCTGGCGGATACGGATTATCATACATTGGCGGACGTGGAAAAATTGGAACGCATTTATTTTAATCTTCTTTCTAATGCTTTCAAGTTTACTCCGGAAAATGGAAAGGTGACCGTTCGTCTGTCTCCTTTGACAAAAGAGGATGGGCGTTGGATTCGTTTTACCGTTGCTAACACCGGTTCTATGATTTCTGTGGAACATATTCGGAATATTTTCGACCGTTTCTACAAGATAGATATGCATCATGCAGGTTCGGGGATTGGTTTGGCACTTGTGAAAGCTTTTGTCGAATTGCATAAAGGAACTATTTCTGTAGAAAGTGATGAAAAACAAGGAACAATCTTTACGGTTGATTTACCGATGCAGACTTGTGAGGTAACCGTTTCGGTGGATAGCCCATTGTCTTCTTCCATTGGGGCTTCGGTCTCTTCTGCTTTAAACAATGCTCAAGTAGCTGAGGAAGAGGAAACTGAAAGAGATTATGATTCTTCCCAACCTTCCGTCCTTATCATTGACGATAATGCAGATATCCGTTCGTATGTACATAGTTTGCTTCATGCCGATTATACTGTTATTGAGGCTGTAGATGGTTCGGAAGGGATTCGTAAGGCTATGAAATATGTTCCGGATTTGATTATTTCTGATGTGATGATGCCGGGAATTGACGGCATTGAGTGCTGTCGTAGGTTAAAAAGCGAGTTGCAGACATGTCATATTCCTGTTATTCTGTTGACTGCCTGTTCTTTGGATGAACAACGGATTCAGGGATATGACGGTGGTGCCGATTCATATATTTCCAAACCTTTTAGTTCACAACTGCTGTTGGCTCGTGTCCGTAATTTGATTGATTCGCATCGTCGCTTGAAGCAGTTCTTTGGCGACGGACAGACGTTGGCGAAAGAGGATGTTTGTGATATGGATAAGAACTTTGTGGAGAAATTCAAGTCTTTACTTGACGCAAAGCTAGGGGATTCTAATCTGAATGTGGAGGATTTAGGAAAAGATATGGGACTGAGCCGTGTACAACTTTATCGTAAGATAAAGTCCCTTACTAATTACTCTCCTAATGAGTTGCTTCGGATTGCTCGTCTGAAGAAAGCGGCTTCTCTACTTGCTTCATCGGATATGACAGTGGCAGAGATTGGTTATGAAGTAGGTTTCAGTTCTCCTTCTTATTTCACAAAATGTTATAAAGAACAGTTTGGAGAGAGTCCGACGGACTTCTTAAAAAGAAGAGGATAATAAGATTGCAATTGGTATGATTATAATAAATCCCGATAAGGTATATTCAATACTTTATCGGGATTTAGTGTATGGGATAGGAAAAGAATCAGTTATAGATCAACAGACTTTTATCTGCATTACCTTGACCGTACCAATTTTGTTCATTTTTGCCGCTGCTTGTTGCCCATTTCCTGAATCCAGGATAAGCTTTCAAGAAGTTGGCTTTTTCAATTGCGTGGGCTACATTACCCGGTACTCTTAAGCCCCAGATCAAACGCTCTTTACTAAAATAGTAATTATCGTCTTCTTCATCTCCGTCAGATTCATATACAGGAAGTAAATTAGAATCTTTGAATGGATATTTGTAACCAACTGGCTCAATACCATTCATGTGTATTTCTGTTCCATCGTCATTACGTTTTAAGTATAAATCAAATTCATCATCCTCCAATATTTCTTCTACCTCTTTGGCAACATTGAGATCAATTGTAATAATGATTTCCGGTAGATCATTTGTTGATACTAAGGCTCCTCTTTCAGTATTGAAGTACTGACTTTCGCCTTTTGGCAGATTTTTGATTAATTCGCTGCAATCGATGATAAGATAATTTTTTTTGTTTTCAACGCAATTAACTTTGAATGGTCTTCCTGTTTTAGCGTCCATCATTTCAACTTCGGCTTCAGACTTTTTTATTTCTTTGAGTCTTAAATAAGGAGAATATGGGAATATTCCACCAACAGCTTTTAAACGTAAACCGATGACAATCAGTTTACTTTTATAGTCTTTATTTTTTTGTTTGTTGACTTCAAATTGTACCTTGTAATTTACTACAAAGTCATTGAAGTCATAATCTCCCAATGATGGAAATTGATCTTCAAACATAATTGTTCCCCAACCATTCTTAGGATGATATATTACTCCTTCCCCTTTGTCGTAATCAATGTCATCTTCTATGTCATGCCCACGTGTAACTGCTCGAGATGTGGTATTGTTATTATCATTGATGGATAATGAGAAACTGCCATCAGGGTTGATTGGCATTGTTGCTTTGATCATAGCACCTGAACCATTTTTATATTGAGCATACAATGTTTTTGCATATGTAGGAATACTTAATGGTAGGCTTGAAGTTTCTGCGTATACAGGGATAGTTGCTAGTTTTTCTTCTTCACTGCATGCTTCATCCAAAAAGAATGAAACTATTGTAGGAGTAGGAATTGTAGATGACACCGTTGTCTCACTTACTCGAGTTAATTTCCATTGGAAATCCGCAGGTATATCCAAGTCTTTCATTTGGAGTTCCTTTTCAGGCTGTTTGCTTTCATCATAAAGATTCTTCTCACAGGAACTGAAAGCTAAGGTTCCTAACAAACAAGAAGCAAATAGAACAGTCTTCTTTTTCATAATGATGTTGCTTGTCTCGTTAATAATAAAACTACTTTTATGCCACAAAGGTCGTAATAAATTGTATATAAAGCAAGTAAAGTTGCATATATTGTTTGTTGTATCTTAATAATTTGCAAATATTCGTCTTTTTACCTAGCTTTGAGGAAGAAAAATAAGTAAAAGAGAAGGGTTAATGAAGGATTATAAAGTAGACAAGGCAAAGTTTTCTGTGTCTTTTTGTCAAGAGGTGTATCAGGTTGTTTGTGATATTCCGGTAGGAAAGGTTTCTACCTATGGAGAGATTGCCGCATTATTAGGAATGCCTCAATGTTCCCGTATGGTAGGACGTGCTTTGAAGCAAGTACCGGAGGGTATATCTGTTCCATGCCATCGAGTAGTCAATGCATCGGGGCGCCTTGTACCCGGCTGGACAGAGCAAAAGCAACTCTTGCTGAAAGAAGGGATTTCTTTCAAACAAAATGGATGCGTAGACTTGAAAAAGCATCTTTGGAATTACTCTGCTTCTGAATAAAATTTGCATTTTTAATCTGTTTTCCTTATCTTTGTGCCAACAATATGCAAGAACAGACTGTTATTTATTTATGAAAATACTGTTTTTTACTGTTCATTGAGAGGATAATCTTATCAAATTCTATTCCTTTTAAACTACTCAGTCTGTTTTTTTAATCATTTAAAAAACTCATTGGATCGTCATGTTACCATGTAGCAGGACTGAACCATGCGGAGATTCAACTTGTTTATGTAAACAAGAATGAGAAACGCAGCAGTTGGAAACAAAACAAATATTATAATCTAAACCAATATATTATATGAGTAAAATAGAAATAAAGGATTTGTACCTTATCTTTGGTCATGAGAAGCAGAAAGCACTCAAGATGCTGAAAAAAGATAAGAGTAAAGCGGAAATTCTGAAAGATACCGGTTGTACGGTAGGAGTGAAGGATGCCAATCTTTCAATAAATGAAGGAGAGTTTTTTGTGATAATGGGCCTCTCGGGAAGTGGAAAATCGACATTACTGCGCTGTATCAATCGTTTGATACGTCCTACTGCCGGGCAAGTCCTTGTAAATGGAGTCGATATATCTAAAATATCCGAAAAAGAACTATTACAGGTTCGCCGGAAAGAGCTGGCAATGGTTTTCCAAAATTTCGGTTTGTTGCCTCACCGCTCTGTATTGAGTAATATTGCGTTCGGCCTTGAACTTCAGGGAGTGAAGAAGGGAGAGCGTGAAAAGAAAGCGATGGAAAGTATGAAGCTCGTCGGATTGAAAGGATATGAGAATCAGATGGTAGGTGAACTTTCCGGTGGAATGCAACAGCGTGTCGGATTGGCACGTGCCTTGGCCAATAATCCCGAAGTACTTTTAATGGATGAGGCTTTCTCAGCTCTCGATCCTCTGATTCGCGTACAGATGCAGGATGAGCTACTGGCCTTGCAATCAAAGATGAAAAGGACAATTGTCTTTATTACTCATGATTTAAGTGAAGCAATTAAACTAGGTGACCGTATTGCTATTATGAAAGACGGAGAAGTGGTACAGGTAGGTACTTCGGAGGAAATCCTGACTGAACCGGCTAACGATTATGTAGCCCGTTTTGTTGAAAACGTGGATAGGAGTAAAATTATTACCGCCTCTTCTTTAATGATTGACAAACCGTTGGTGGCTCGTCTGAAGAAAGAAGGTCCCGAAGTTTTGATTCGTAAGATGCGTACGAAGAATATAACTGTATTACCTGTAATAGATGCCGACGATAAACTGGTCGGGGAAGTGCGCCTGAACGATTTGCTTAAGTTACGTAGCAGGCAGGAAAAATCCATTGAAACAGTTGTGCGTACAGAAGTACATTCTGTGTTGGAAGATACAGTGTTGGAGGATATGCTTCCTTTAATGACAAAGAGCAATTCACCAGTATGGGTGATAGATGAGACACGCGAGTTTTTAGGAACAATCCCACTTTCATCTTTAATCATCGAAGTGACCGGGAAAGATAAAGAAGAAATAAACGAAATAATTCAAAACGCAATAGATTTATGATAAATATAGGACAATATATAGAGGTGGCCATCAATTGGATGATGGTACATTTTTCCACTTTCTTTGATGCCGTGAATGTAGGCATCGGTAGTTTTATTATAGGATTCCAGCATATACTTTTCGGAATACCTTTTTATATAACCATCCTGGTGCTTGCTGCACTTGCATGGATAAAAGCAGGGCGTGGTACGGCAATTTTCACTGCATTAGGATTATTATTGATTTATGGAATGGGATTTTGGGAGGCTACAATGCAAACCCTGGCTCTCGTTTTGTCATCTACCTGTCTGGCTCTAATTGTTGGTGTACCTTTGGGAGTATGGACGGCAAACAGTCCGCGTGCAGAGAAAATACTCCGCCCTGTTCTCGACTTGATGCAGACGATGCCTGCTTTTGTTTATCTGATTCCTGCCGTTTTGTTTTTCGGATTGGGAGCAGTGCCTGGAGTGTTTGCCACTATTATCTTTGCTATGCCTCCTGTAGTCCGCCTTACCGGATTGGGAATCCGACAGGTTCCTAAAAATGTAGTGGAAGCTTCTCGTTCGTTCGGGGCTACCCGTTGGCAACTGCTATATAAAGTACAGCTTCCTTTGGCACTGCCTACCATCCTGACCGGTGTAAACCAGACAATAATGATGTCACTTTCTATGGTTGTAATCGCTGCAATGATTGCTGCCGGTGGTTTGGGGGAAATTGTATTGAAAGGTATCACCCAGATGAAGATCGGACTTGGGTTTGAAGGTGGTATAGCGGTAGTTATTTTAGCTATCATCTTAGACCGCATCACACAAGGAATGGCAGGAAGAAAAAATAAGAAGGACTAAAAGAGAAAGAATTAAAACAAGAAAGAGTGAAAACTGAAAGGAATAAAAATGAGAATATATAAATTAGTAGGAATCGTACTGACTGCTCTGCTTTTGCTGGCTTCCTGTGCAGATTCCGGCCCAAATAAGAAAAAAGTAAAAATAGCCTATGCCAATTGGTTGGAAGGAATAGCCATGAGCCATTTGGCAAAAGTGGTACTGGAAGAACAAGGATACGAGGTTGAACTACAGAATGCTGATCTTGCCCCTATCTTCGTATCCATATCCGGAAAGAATTCAGATGTCTTTTTAGATACCTGGTTACCGATAACGATGAAAGACTATATGGATCAGTATGGTGATAGCATCGAATTTTTAGGAGAAGTATATGGAGAAGCACGCGTTGGGTTAGTCGTACCTCAATGTGTTGCCATTAATTCCATTGATGAACTGGCTGCCAATAAAGATCGTTTCTCTTCTGAAATAGTGGGAATTGATGCCGGAGCAGGAATTATGAAGACTACAGACAAGGCCATCTCAACTTACGGTCTTGACGGCTATACCCTCATGACTTCAAGTAGCTCAACCATGTTGGCATCTTTGAAAAAAGCGATGGATAGGGGAGAATGGGTTGTCATTACAGGTTGGACACCGCATTGGATGTTCGATCAGTTTGACCTGAAATTCCTGGATGATCCGAAGAAAGTATATGGAGATCTGGAAGAAATACATGCCATTGCCTGGAAAGGTTTCAGTAAAAAAGATCCGTTTGCCGCTGAATTTTTCGGTAATATCAAATTAACGACAGAAGAACTTAGCTCTTTTATGACAGCTATGAAAGACGCTCGAATGGATGAAGAAGAGATTGCACGTAAATGGCGGGATGAACATCGGCAGCTGGTGGATAGCTGGATACCGAAGTCTGATAATTGTCAGACGAAAAAGAAACAATTGTCAGACGAATAAAACCTACATCATTAACCATAAATCCGTGAAGCATCAAAAATAAGTTTGCACAATCTCAAAATTAGTTCATAACCGGCCTTATAAAAATCGGCCTTATATAAAACTGGCTTAGACATAAAAAAGGGAGTCATGCGGTTGAGCAGACTCCCTTTTTATATTTATTTGAGTGTGATTAATTATTCAGCACCCCAGTTCTCTTTAGCCAGACGTTTGTAGCTGTTGTAACGCCATTTAGCGTTTGCTTCAGCAGCTTTAAACAGCTCTTCTGCTTCGTTAGGATATTGTTTCATTACAGAAGCGTAACGAACCTCACCCTTCAAGAAACCTTGGAAGTCTTCCCAATTCGGTTCTTTGCTATCCAATTGGAACGGATTCTTACCTTCTTCTTCCAAAGCAGGGTTGTAACGCCACAAATGCCAGTAACCACACTTAACAGCCTTTTCTTCTTCTTCCTGGCTCTTACCCATACCGGCTTTCAGACCGTGGTTGATACACGGAGCATAAGCGATAATCAAAGATGGTCCTGGATATGCTTCTGCTTCGCGGATAGCTTTCAGAGTCTGAGCCTGGTCAGCACCCATAGCAATCTGAGCAACATATACATAACCGTAAGTAGTAGCCATCAGACCGAGGTCTTTCTTACGTACGCGCTTACCTGCAGCAGCGAACTTAGCGATAGCGCCTACCGGAGTAGCCTTAGAAGACTGACCACCAGTGTTGGAGTAAACTTCAGTATCCAGAACGAGGATGTTAACGTCCTTACCGGAAGCGATTACATGGTCAAGACCACCGTAACCGATATCGTAAGAAGCACCGTCACCACCGATAATCCACTGGCTGCGTTTTACAAGATATTGTTGCAGTTCAGCGATTTGCTTGCAGTGATTGCATTTATCCTTGTTAGCTTCAACCATCGGGATGATCTTAGCTGCCAATTCCTTAGTCTTGTCTGCATCCAACATATTGTTGATCCATTCAGCGAACAATTCTTTAGCTTCAGCAGGAGTACAGTCAGCAGCGATAGCTTCGTTCATCACTTTCACGATACGTGCACGCATCTTTTCGTTTGCCAATTCCATACCCAGACCGAATTCGCAGAAGTCTTCGAACAGTGAGTTAGCCCAAGCAGGACCGTGTCCGTTTTCGTTCTTTGTATAAGGTGTAGAAGGAACAGAACCAGAATATATAGAAGAACATCCGGTAGCGTTAGCAACCATTTCACGGTCACCGAACAATTGAGAAATCAATTTTACGTACGGAGTTTCACCACAACCGGAGCAAGCACCTGAGAACTCAAACAACGGAGTAGCGAACTGAGAGTTTTTCACGTTGGCTTTGATGTCAACAAGATGTTGTTTAGTCTTCACGTTGTCAACGCAGTAAGTCCAGTTTTCAGCTTCAGCCAACTGACTTTCAAGGTGTTTCATTGTCAATGCCTTGCCACCCTTCTTCGGATTACCCGGACAGATGTCAGTACAGTTACCGCAACCCAGACAGTCGAGAACGTCAACCTGGATACGGAATGTCATACCGTCGAATACTTTACCTACGGCTTTCAGTTGTTCGAACTTAGCACCCTTCTGTTCTTCAGCGTCGAGTACGAACGGACGGATAGAAGCGTGAGGACAAACGTATGCACACTTATTACACTGTATACAGTTTTCAGGATTCCATTCAGGAACGAATGCGGCTACACCACGTTTTTCATATTTAGCAGTACCTTGATACCAAGTACCGTCTTCAATACCCTTGAATGCAGATACAGGCAACAAGTCACCGTCTTGAGCATTGATCGGACGAACTACTTCGTTGATGAATGCAGGATCGTTGTTTTCAGCTTTAGCGTCATCCGGCAGGTTAGCCCAAGCAGGATCAACAGTCAAAGTCTTGTATTCACCACCGCGGTCAACAGCAGCATAGTTCTTGTTAACAACGTCTTCACCCTTCTTGCCGTAAGACTTAACGATGAATTTCTTCATCTGTTCAACAGCTTGTTCAACAGGAATAACACCTGTGATACGGAAGAATGCAGATTGAAGGATAGTGTTGGTACGGTTACCCAAACCAATTTCCAATGCAATCTGAGTTGCGTTGATATAGTATACGGAAATATTGTTCTGTGCGAAATATTTCTTCACCTTGTTAGGCAGATTCTTAGCCAGTTCTTCACCTTCCCAGATAGTGTTCAGCAAGAAAGAACCGTTCTTACGCAAACCGCGAGTTACATCGTACATGTGCAGGTAAGCCTGAACGTGACAAGCAACGAAGTTCGGAGTGTTAACCAAATAAGTAGAACGGATCGGAGTATCACCGAAACGCAAGTGAGAACAAGTGAAACCACCTGACTTCTTAGAGTCGTATGAGAAGTAAGCCTGACAGTGTTTGTCAGTGTTATCACCGATAATCTTCACAGAGTTCTTGTTAGCACCTACCGTACCGTCAGCACCCAGACCGTAGAATTTAGCTTCGAACATACCTTCACCGCCCAATGCGATTTCTTCTTCTTGCGGAAGAGAAGTGAAAGTAACGTCATCTACGATACCGATAGTGAAGTGGTTCTTCGGCATTGGCATAGCCAAGTTTTTGAATACTGCGATGATCTGTGCAGGAGTAGTATCTTTTGAACCCAGACCGTAGCGACCGCCAACGATAACAGGAGCGTTTTCAACACCATAGAAGCAGTCTTTAACGTCAAGATAAAGAGGTTCACCGTTAGCACCCGGTTCTTTTGTACGGTCAAGAACTGCGATAGTCTTAGCAGTCTTAGGTACAGCAGCCAAGAAGTGTTTAGCAGAGAACGGACGATACAAGTGTACGGCAACCAAACCTACTTTCTCACCGTTTGCTACCAAGTAGTCGATAGCTTCGCGGGCAGCTTCTGTTACAGAACCCATAGCGATAATTACGCGTTCTGCATCTTCAGCACCGTAGTAGTCGAACAAACCGTATTTGCGGCCTGTAATCTTAGAAATTTCATTCATGTATTCTTCTACGATAGCAGGAACTGCTTCATAGTAGTTGTTGCATGATTCACGATGTTGGAAGAAGTGGTCAGGGTTTTCAGCCATACCACGAGCAACCGGATTCATCGGATTCAGTGCACGGGCACGGAATTCAGCCAAAGCTTCCTGGTCGATCAGCGGAGCCAAGTCCTCATTTTCCAACATTTCGATCTTCTGGATTTCGTGAGAAGTACGGAAACCGTCGAAGAAGTTCATGAACGGAACGCGTGATTTGATAGTAGCCAAGTGAGCAACACCGGCCAAATCCATAACTTCCTGTACGGAACCTTCAGCCAACATAGCGAAGCCAGTCTGACGAGCTGACATTACGTCTTGGTGGTCACCGAAGATACACAATGCGTGAGAAGCCAATGTACGAGCAGATACATGGAATACGCAAGGCAAGAACTCACCGGCAATTTTGTACATATTAGGGATCATCAGGAGAAGACCCTGAGAAGCAGTGTAAGTAGTAGTTAACGCACCAGCCTGAAGAGAACCGTGAACTGCACCGGCAGCACCGCCTTCAGATTGCATTTCCTGTACCAATACTGTTTCGCCGAAGATGTTTTTACGTCCTGCGGCAGCCCATTCGTCTACGTACTCAGCCATAGTCGAAGAAGGAGTGATGGGGTAGATAGCAGCTACTTCAGAGAACATATACGAGATATGTGCTGCAGCCTGGTTACCATCACAAGTGATGAATTTCTTCTGTTTAGTCATAACTAAATTAAATATTTAAGTAAATAAATCTTTTAATATAAAAAGCCGAACATCCAGAGAGGTATCTGATTGCCCCGACCTATTTCTGCCTTATGCAACGCATACGTCACATTCGGGTTATTCTTAATCTTTGCACCTTCCAGGCAAATCTTGAACGGCATCACTTCGTCTACGATAAAAGAGAAATTCTTGTCTCCTTTGTGTATCTTATGGTCCTTCCATAAAGAGTTTGCAAAGAAAGTGTCCAATACATCCTGTTCTTCTACTTTCACCGGGTAGATGGAATACATCAAGTTGGAGTTGTGCATCATTATCTTCGAAGGTTTTTTCGGAAATTCTTCCCCTTTCGGATAAACCAGATTAATGAGTCGTGCGTCCGCCAGATACTTGATGTAATTCATCACCGTAGCGCGGGATGTTTGTATGTCGCTTGCCAACTGACTGACATTTGGAGCCTTCGGTCCGTCGACAGCGAGCAAATATAGTAATTTTTTTATCTTTGAAAGATATTTCAGTTCTATTTGTTTGAGAAGTAGGATATCCACTTCCACCATCATGTTCATTGTCTTTAGCAGATTCTCCGAAAAGTTGCGCTTTTCGAGGAAGAACGGATAGAATCCGTGATGTAGGTAATCCTGAAAATAATCCAACGGACGTACCTTGGAAAGCACTCCTTTGGCAATCTGTTCATGCGTACTTAGGATCTCTTCGAGACTGTAAGCCCGAAACTTCATACCGGTCTGCAAGTTCAAGAATTCACGGAAAGAAAATCCGCGCAGGTTATAGCTTTTTGCAATATCGCGCAATTCAAGGTTTTCTTCCTTCAGCCGCATCACGGACGAACCGGTAAAGACTATCTTCAGATTGGGAAAGCGGTCGTAACACATACGTAACTCCTTGCTCCATTCCGGGTGCTTGAACACTTGGTCGATGAGTAGTACTTTTCCACCGCGTTTTTGAAATTCGTTGGCAAAGTCCACAATGCTGTGTCCCGAGAAGTAGAAGTTGTTCATGTTGATGAACAGACAAGAGCGGTCGGTCCCGAATTTCTCTTTTGCGTATTGGAGCAGGAAAGTGGTTTTTCCTACGCCACGTGTCCCTTTGATACCAATCAAGCGGTCGCTCCAATCAATCTCATCCATAAGGTCACGGCGAACGGGGGCATTGGTATGCTCAACAAGGTAGGCGTGTGTGCGATAGAATGCTTCCATTTCTGTTCTTAGTTTTACGGGTGGCAAATATAGTGCTTTTTTTAAGATTTGCAAAGTAGAGATGGCAAAATTGTGCTTTTAACTCTAACTTTCTTCTTATTATTAGGTATTGCTGACTATTTCCTGTATATATTTGCAGAATAAAGTTTTGAATTCGTTTGAGATGGCTAAAAAGACTCTTTATCTATTCAACCCGGAACATGACTTGGCGTTGGCTAGCGGTGAAATCAATTATATGCCACCGGCCTCCGCCCGGCAGATGGCGGCTGAGCTGGCCTTGCTGCCGGTGTGGTATGCCGAAGAGGGGAGTGCGGTATTGGCCCCTTCCGCTTATAATCTTGACTATATGAAAAGGATGCGGCAACTGTTGGGACTTTCGGTACATCTGATGACAGAACCGGAACTTGCTTCCGAACGAAACCTGGATATCCGTCCTTGGGGATGGGACATCGCCGTAAGAAAACGTCTCTTGGACTTAGGAATAGAGAAGCACGCATTACCCTCTATTGAACAATTAAATAAATTGCGTTCTTGTTCACACCGTTCCTGTGCAGTAGAGTTGTTACCTCATCTGCAATTAGACAATTATTTTTGCGGTGAATCCTTCTACCTGGCACTTCCCGAAGAATGGAAATCATTTGTAGAATCGCATGATACCTGTCTGCTGAAAGCACCTCTTTCGGGTAGCGGTAAGGGATTGAACTGGTGTAAAGGCATTTATACGCCTTCAATTTCCGGCTGGTGTTTGCGTATCGGAAGTCAGCAGGGTGGCGTAATCGGTGAACCTATATATAATAAGGTAGAAGATTTTGCTATGGAATTTTATTCTTCAGGTGACGGACGGTTCAATTTCATCGGATACTCTCAATTTCGCACGGGTGGGAGTGGAGCGTATGAGGGCAATAGGTTGATTTCAAATGCTGCGATTGAACAGAATCTTTCGGAATATGTCCCCGTCGGGGAGCTTGATAAATTGCGTAATTGTCTTGAACGGGAATTATCTCTTCGCTTTGGAAGTGTTTACAATGGCTATTTGGGAGTTGATATGATGATTTGCCGCTTCCCGGAATCTCCGGCTTATCGTATTCATCCTTGTGTGGAAATAAACTTACGGATGAATATGGGAGTAGTAGCGCGTCACTTGTATGACCGTTATATATGCCCTTCCTCAACAGGGATTTTTCAGATAGACTATGCCCCTTCAGATGGAGCAGCATGGAACGCACACACAGCAATGGCAGAGACTTATCCATTGGAAATGGAGCAGGGAAGAATCCGCTCAGGTTATTTGCCATTAGTTCCGGTTTATAAAAAAAGTAAGTATCGGGCGTGGATTCTTGTATCAGAAAGTGTACATTGTGTAATATGAAACGGTAGTCGTTATTCCGTTTCTTATACAAAGTCTTTTACTTTTGCACCGCTTCACTTTCATTTCCGTAACGGTCAATGGCCGTAACAGCAAAATGTTTCTTTGCATTCCAGGGTAGGATAGGAGCATAGATATAACTTGTCTCCCGGATACCTTGTGCAACAATGTTTTCCGGCCGATTAATGTCTACCGGAAAATTATTCGATGCATAAATGACATACATTGGCTTATTGCGTGCATCATTGTCAGTGGCAGCCTGCCACTTTAATTCCGTATAGCCATTGTCAATATCGATTATTGTTAATTCGGACGGGGCCGTAGGCGGAACATTATCTAGCCAAGGCATGGGAGGTTGTAAAGCAGGATAAGCATAAAAGTTTTCGACCAACTCATCATAGATACCCTGTGTATTCTCTATAAGATATTTCACCCGGTAATGTCCCTCGCCTGCTATCTTATGATTGCGGATGAAGTTTATCTGGCGGTCTATCTCGTCACGCGTCCATTTCCCTTCATCGGGATGGAGGAAGTAAATGCCCAAGCCCGGAATCACCTGCCGTCCGTTACTTTGTTCCTGCCAATCGAGGGCAAAAGGATAAAAATTATTTCCCTGGAAATACATCATCGGATAAATCTGATCCATAATACCTTCTCCCATCCATCCTTGCGGATCTTGGTAAACGGTAAAGAAAGCATTCCAACCACGCGAAGGATAACGAGAAGTATCCCGATATTTGCCAACGGGGCTGGTACTTACTTTTACCCAAGGTTTTATTGCTTTTACACCTTTATATATATAACGTACAATCTCGGAAATATTATCCCGGCGCCATTGGTCGAGCGTACGTCCTTTGCCATATTTGCGGAAATCATATTTATCCGGGAAAAAAGGTGCATTCTCTGGATAACGTAAATAGTCGAAATGTACGCCGTCCACATCATAACCGCTTACGACTTCGCGTACCAGTTTCATCAAATACTCTTTCGTTGCCGGATGTCCCGGATTGAGGAAATATTCACTTTTGTAAGGGACGCAGATTTCTTTCATCCGCTTGGTGACGGACTTACTTCCGAGCGAAGTAACATGTTTCTTGTTTCCCAGCGGAATGGTTACCATCCACGCATGACATTCCATTCCCCGCTTATGACATTCCTCAATGGCGAAAGCCAGTGGATCATAGCCGGGATTTCCTCCTGTCTTTCCAGTCAGGATTGAATTGAACGGTTCGATTGCTGAAGTATATAGTACGTCTCCTCGTGTACGGGTTTGGAATAAAACAGTATTGAAATTAGCCGCTTTCAATTTATCAAGGATATCTGTCAATTCTTCTTTCTGTTTGCGGATTGTCTGCGGAGTCGTTGCACGTGTGCGAGGCCAGTCCAAACCGTATACAGCCGTTACCCATGCTGCACGAACTTCGTGCTTGGGCTGCGCAGTCGTCGGGAGGAAAGGAAACAAAAGTGAAAGAATGAAAATAAATAGGCGCATATCCTTTGTTTTTTGTTTTAAATCTCTGCAAAGTTAGTAAAAGTGTCGGTATTGTTGGGCTGTTTCATGAGATTATGTTACATTTGCCAAGTTAAAAAACGACACACTATGATTACATTTACTCTATGCCTGCTTGCGTTGATAGTAGGCTATTTTACGTACGGACGCCTCATGGAACGCGTCTTTGGTCCTGATGACCGTAAAACACCGGCACTTACTAAGGCTGATGGAGTGGACTATATTCCATTGCCCACTTGGAAGATTTTCATGATTCAATTTCTTAATATTGCAGGACTAGGTCCAATTTTCGGTGCAATCATGGGAGCGAAGTTCGGAACTTCTTCTTATTTGTGGATTGTGCTGGGGAGTATCTTTGCGGGTGCTGTCCATGATTATTTTGCCGGAATGCTTTCTTTGCGCAATGGTGGTGAAAGTTTGCCCGAAATCATAGGCCGTTATTTAGGGATTACTACGAAGCAGGTAATGAGAGGATTCACCGTTATTTTGATGATTCTTGTCGGTGCGGTTTTTGTGGCCGGTCCTGCCGGACTGCTGGCGAAACTTACACCGGAACATTTGGATACTACGTTTTGGATTGTCGTTGTGTTTGCTTACTATATTCTGGCGACTTTGCTTCCGGTAGATAAGATTATCGGTAAAATTTATCCTCTGTTCGCAGTCGCACTGCTGTTTATGGCGGTAGGAATTTTAGTAATGCTTTATGTCAATCATCCCGTTTTGCCGGAGCTGTGGGATGGTTTGCAAAATACAAATCCCGAAGCAAGCAAACTCCCTATTTTCCCGATTATGTTTGTGAGTATTGCTTGTGGTGCGATTTCCGGTTTTCATGCTACTCAAAGTCCTTTGATGGCGCGTTGTATGACTTCGGAACGTCACGGTCGTCCGGTATTCTATGGTGCGATGATTACTGAAGGTATCGTTGCTCTTATCTGGGCTGCTGCGGCTACTTACTTTTTCCATAAGAATGGGATGGAAGAAAGTAATGCTTCCGTTATTGTAGACGCCATCACGAAGGAGTGGCTGGGAACAATCGGAGGGGTACTTGCCATTCTGGGAGTGATTGCAGCCCCGATTACGTCGGGAGATACGGCTTTCCGTTCGGCACGTCTGATTGTGGCGGATTTCTTGGGAATGGAACAAAAAAGTATGCGTCGGCGTTTGTACATTTGTATCCCGATGTTTGTGGTAGCTATCGGTCTGCTCCTGTACAGCTTGCGTGATGCCAACGGGTTTAATATGATATGGCGTTATTTCGCTTGGGCTAACCAGACATTGGCTGTGTTCACTTTGTGGGCTATAACAGTATTTCTGGCTGTATCCAAGAAACCTTACATCATCACCTTGATACCGGCGCTGTTTATGACAAGTGTATGCTCTACTTATATATGTATTGCTCCCGAAGGGTTAGGACTTTCACCTGTGGTTTCTTACAGCGTCGGCATAGCGTGTGTAGTGATTGCGGCTGTATGGTTCTATGCTTGGCTGGGTAAACAGAAAACAAGAAAATTATCAGAATGAAGAAAATAAAGAGATCAACAGGAGTTGCGTTAGCATTCCTTATTTATGTATCAGTAACTGCGGCTTATTTGTTGCCACGTAATACGGAAGTCAGCCAGACTGAGAAAATCCTGACAGTGGCAGGTTCTTATGTCATTGTCTTTCTCCTTTGGCTGGTGCTTCGTAAAAAGGAGCAAATGCGTGAACGCCGCAAAAAAGACGAACAATCTATTCACTTTAAAAAGTAAGTTTATGAAGAAATTAGCTTTAGCTTTTTGCCTATTGGCAGTCTCGTTCACTGCACAGGCTCAATTTGAAAAAGGTACTATGATTCTTAATCCTTCCGTCACAGGATTGGACTTTTCGTATAGCAAGAATGACGATGCGAAGTTTGGCTTGGGAGCACAGGTCGGTACATTCTTGGCGGATGGTTTTGCGCTGATGGTCAATGCGGGGGCAGACTGGTCGCAGCCTAAAGATACGTATACTCTTGGTACCGGAGTTCGTTGTTATTTCAATACTACAGGTATTTATATCGGTGGTGGTCTTGACTGGGAACGTATCCGTCTGAAAGGTGGTGAGCATAATAACGATTGGGGGGTAGGTATTGAAGCCGGATATGCTTATTTCCTTTCCCGGACAGTGACTATCGAACCTGCCGTTTATTACAAATGGCGTTTTGATGACTCCGACAACTCACGTTTCGGCATTAAGGTAGGATTCGGATTCTACTTTTAAAGATAATCTTCGTCACCTATCATCGTATGTGTGAATCCAATTGCCCATCGGTGTTTCTGAACGGTGATAGGTTGTCTTGTTTTAAAAAAGGTTGACTCCTAAAATCCCAATTATGGAAAAGGATCAAACATTAGGTCTGTCATCTGCCTTGGAGCGGGTGAAAATGCATCATCACATCTATGAGATGTATTATGTCAACAAAAAATCAAAAGCGGATATTTTTCAGGAAACAGGTCTTTCCCGTTCTTCTTTCTATCGAGTTCTTCGTACCTTTGAGTCCTGTAATCCCCAAATCGCTGAAGAGATGAAGAAACAAGGCAAGGATGTCACTCCGGCAGATTATGACAAGCTCAAGCAGGAAGTGGCATTATTAAAGAAGCGACTGGCAACAGAGAAGCTGCGTGCCGACTTCTATGAAGAGATGGTCAACTTCGGTAAGGAAGTATATGGCATTGACTTAAAAAAAGCTGGCACCAAGTAGTCAGCAGGCTTCACACACGCGATGTCAGGGTTTATCCTGTGACGTCGCTGTGTGGACTGCTTGGTAAGAGCAAACAAGCCTATTACAAACATGTGGACACCCTGATGTCCAGACTGGCCGAAGAGGCTTTCTGCGTGGAGTATATCAGGGAAATCCGCGGTAAAGATCCCGGTATAGGCGGGGGCAAGCTATGGGAGATGTACAACAAGAAGTTTGGTAAAGATCACGGTGTGGGCTACAATCATTTCTACGACATCGTTGAGAAGTACAACCTCAAGGTACGCAAGAAGAAGCGCCGCGCCCGCACCACGAACTCCGATCATGCCTATCCTACCTATCCCGACCTGACACGACGGCTCATCCCTGAGTCCTCCAACCAGTTATGGGTAAGCGATATTACCTATATACCATTCTGGACTGTACCGGAAAAGGGTCTATATGATTTCTGCTATCTGTCACTGGTTACAGATTGTTACAGCAAGGAGATTGTCGGTTACAGCGTTGGCGCAACATTGGAAACTCTATACCCGATGGAGGCTCTGGAGATGGCCCTGAGACGTATAAAGGATGTCAAAGTCCTGAAAGACTCTCTCATCCATCATTCTGACCGTGGCGTGCAATACGCCAGCTACGAATACACCGGTCGCTTGAAGAGCCTCGGCATCAAGATCAGCATGACTGAAACTGGGGATCCGAAGGACAACGCTGTGGCCGAGAGGGTAAACAATACCATCAAAAACGAACTGCTCAAGGATATGGAATTTTTCAGCATCCACGGGGTGAAAGCTGCCGTCGAAGCCGCCATAGACTTCTACAACAACGAACGGCCTCACATGAGTCTGGACGGAATGACGCCGACAGAGGCGGGCAAGCAGGTTGGAGAAATAAAAAAAAGATGGATCAGTTACCGCGAGAAAGCCATCAAAGAGGTTGCAACTTAGGGAAATATCACTAACTTTGCATTGACCCACAAAGAATGTCCTACACAACCGCAGGGAGAGAGGAATCATACCCTAAGATAATCTCCTCGCTATTGTTTGATATTTTTTAAAGTCAACCTTAATAGCAAATAGCGAAAAAGAGCGTCAACTTGTAATAAAAATAAGTATTAACTGAGTCAACCGACTTTGAAAATAAGCCTTAAAGTGGTCAACTAAAAACATTAAACCACAAATACAATTAGTTTCAGGCAGTAGAAACTTTAGTTTCAAGCCGAAGAAACTCTGGTTTCAAGCAAGGGAAACTAAAGTTTCTACTGCCTGAAACTAAAGTTCCAACGGGTGAAACACTAGTTCCCGCTGTTGGAAACTGTAAAGCATAAAGTGTGTGGGTATTGTATCTCTGCGTGACGGTATGGTTGCCGTCACAGTGTTGTCACTTGCTGCCGTCACGTCATTATCATTTAATAATCAGATTATTAAGTGATAATCTGTGACAGGTGACAGCAAATCTTTCTTTTAATTTATTGTAGAGGAAACCGAACTCGTTAACTGAGCTTTTCTTTCAAGAACTGTCCCGTATAGCTGGCTCCACAAGCGGCTACCTCTTCGGGAGTCCCTACTGCTACGATATTTCCTCCCTTATCCCCCCCCTCAGGGCCGAGATCAATTACATAATCAGCACATTTGATGACATCCATGTTATGCTCGATGATTACGATACTATGTCCGCGACGAATCAGTGCGTCAAAGGCGTCCAATAGTTTCCGGATATCATGGAAATGTAGGCCTGTGGTCGGTTCGTCAAAGATAAACAGGGTAGGGTCCGCTTTTTCCTGGCTCAGATAGAAAGCCAGTTTCACGCGTTGGTTCTCACCGCCGGAAAGAGTGGATGAGGACTGTCCCAATTTGATATATCCCAATCCGACATCCTGTAATGGAAGCAACTTCTTTACTATTTTCTTCTGTCCGTGTTCGTTGAAAAACTCAATAGCTTGGTTTACGGTCATCTCCAATACATCATAGATACTTTTATCATGGAACTTCACTTCCAGCGTATCGGACTTGAAACGTTTTCCGTGACAGGATTCGCATTCCAACACTAAGTCTGCCATAAATTGCATTTCCACAGTGATGGTTCCATCCCCCTTGCACTCTTCGCAACGGCCACCCTCACTATTGAAACTGAAGAATCCGGCTGTGTAGCCCATTTGTTTGGCTAGCGGCTGCTCGGCCCAGAGCTTGCGGATTTCATCGTAAGCCTTGATATAAGTCACGGGGTTGGAACGGGAGGATTTGCCGATCGGATTCTGATCTACAAATTCTACATTCCGCAGGTCGCGCAAACTGCCCCCGATAGATGAGAACTCTCCCGGACGGTCACTGCATTCGTCTAATTCACGTTTCAGTGCCCGATAGAAAATATCCCGGACGAGCGTACTCTTACCGGAACCGGAAACTCCGGTGACTACCGTCATCACATTGAGCGGGAAACGTACGTTTACCCCTTTCAGGTTATTCTCGCGTGCTCCTTTCAATTCGATGTAGTTATTCCACGGACGGCGATGTGCAGGGACTGGGATTTCTTCTTCTCCCAAAAGGTAGCGTACCGTGTGGCTGTTACTTCCTTTCTTTAGGTCTTTCATATCCCCTTGATAAACGACTTCGCCCCCCAAACGCCCGGCATTAGGACCGATGTCGATAATGTAGTCTGCGGCACGGATGATTTCTTCATCATGTTCGACGACCACTACCGTGTTGCCTAACTGTTGGAGTTGGCGCAGTACATAAATCAAACGGTCGGTGTCACGACTGTGTAATCCTATACTAGGCTCGTCGAGGATATAAAGGCTGCCTACCAGACTGCTGCCCAATGAAGTTGCCAGGTTGATGCGCTGGCTTTCTCCTCCCGATAAAGAGTTGCTGAGACGATTCAAGGTAAGATATCCCAACCCTACGTCAATAAGAAAACGGATGCGGCTGTTGATTTCGACAAGGATTCGTCGTGCCACATTGCTGTCGTGCTCGCTAAGCTTTAAGTTATCAAAGAATTGCTTGAGTTCAGTGATAGGCAAATCCACCAATTCGGAAATGTTCTTTCCGCCTACCCGTACATAACCGGCTTCGGGCTTCAGGCGTGTGCCGTGACATTGCGGACAGAGCGTCTTGCCACGATAACGTGCAAGCATTACCCGATATTGTATTTTGTACTGGTTTTCTTCCAGCATTTTGAAGAAATCATTAATGCCATGAAAGTATTGGTTACCTTCCCAGAGTATCCGGCGTTGCTCGTCCGTCAACTCATAATAAGGTGTGAAAATCGGAAAATCAAACTTATCCGCATTATGAATCAGTTCTTCTTTCCATTCGCCCATTTTCTCACCGCGCCAGCATACGATAGCTCCTTCATAAACTGATAAAGAGCGATCAGGCACGACCAAATGCTCGTCAATGCCGATGACTTTTCCGAATCCTTCGCAGGTGGGGCAAGCGCCGATAGGAGAGTTGAACGAGAACATTTGGTCGTTCGGCTCTTCAAAAGTGATGCCGTCTGCTTCGAATTTAGTACTGAAAGTATGTAGTTTCGTAGTTCCGTCTGCCGGATAAAAACGTAGCAGACAAGTTCCGTCGCCTTCGTACATTGCTGTTTCGGCGGAGTCTGTCAGTCGGCTGATGGAGTCTTTACTATTGCCTACTGTCATGCGGTCTACCAGCAGATAAACTTCGTCACCTGCCACAGGGGTATATTCATCTATACGTTTCATCTCACCGTTCACTTCGATACGGTTGAACCCCTGTTTCAGGTCTATTTCCAATTGTTGTTGCAAGGTACGGTCTTCACGCAGACGGATGGGTGTCAATACGGTGTATCTCGTCCCTTCCGGATACGTAAGCATACAGTTGACGATATCTTCTGTCGAATGTTTCTTCACCTCTTGTCCGCTAATGGGACTGAATGTCTTTCCTACGCGTGAATAGAGCAAGCGAAGATATTCGTAAATCTCGGTCGAAGTACCTACCGTAGAGCGTGGGTTGCGGCTGTTCACTTTCTGTTCGATGGCAATGGCGGGTGGAATGCCTTTGATAAAGTCGCATTCCGGTTTGCTCATTCGTCCCAAAAATTGGCGGGCATAGCTGCTCAGGCTTTCCACATAGCGGCGTTGTCCCTCTGCATAGAGAGTGTCAAAAGCGAGGGAAGATTTACCGGAACCCGATAATCCGGTGATTACAACAAGTTTGTTGCGGGGTATATCTACATCGATGTTTTTAAGGTTGTTGACTCGTGCACCTTTGATCGAAATATAGTTGTTTTCTGACATAAAATACTCCTTTTTTATGGTAGTCGGCAAAGTTAGCGAATTTATCGGGAGTTTGTATTATCTTTGCGTCACATTATTACGATTTAAGAATATTATGAAGCTGAAAAACTATCTTTTACTTTTCGCTCTTCTTCTGGTGGTAGGAGTGAGGGCACAAGTGCCATCCGGCAATAAATATCCCAAACGTGAATTTCGTGGAGCGTGGATACAAGCTGTCAACGGGCAGTTCAAAGGTATCCCTACCGGAAAGCTGAAACAAACGTTGATTGATCAATTGAATTCTCTTCAAGGGGCAGGTATCAATGCCATTATTTTCCAGGTGCGTCCCGAAGCGGATGCGTTGTATGCTTCGCAGCATGAACCGTGGAGCCGTTTCCTGACAGGGACGCAGGGGCAGATACCTTCTCCTATGTGGGACCCGATGCAATTTATGATTGAAGAGTGCCGGAAACGGAATATGGAGTTCCATGCCTGGATCAATCCTTACCGGGTGAAGACTTCGCTGAAAAATCAGTTGGCGCCGGAACATATTTATCATCAACACCCTGAATGGTTTGTTACGTATGGCGATCAGCTGTATTTCGATCCGGCACTTCCTGAAAGTCGGGACTATATTTGTAAAATCGTGACCGATATCGTGTCCCGTTATGATGTGGATGCTATCCACATGGACGATTATTTCTATCCTTATCCCGTGAAAGGAATGGACTTTCCGGATGATGCGAGCTTTGCCCGCTATGGCGGTGGTTTTACGAATAAGGCCGATTGGCGTCGTAGTAATGTCAATGTGCTGATTAAAAAGCTTCATGAGACAATCCGTGCCGTAAAGCCGTGGGTAAAGTTCGGTATCAGTCCTTTCGGCATTTACCGTAATCAGAAGAGTGATCCGTTGGGCAGTGATACCAATGGTTTGCAGAATTATGATGACCTGTATGCCGATGTGTTGCTTTGGGCGCGTGAAGGATGGATTGATTATAATATTCCACAGATTTATTGGGAAATAGGTCATAAGGCTGCCGACTATGAGACTTTAGTGAAATGGTGGGCTACGCATTCGGAGAACCGTCCGTTATTTATCGGTCAGTCGGTACCGAATACGATCCAACATGCTGATCCGAAGAATCCTTCCATCAATCAGCTCCCGCGAAAAATGGTCTTGCAACGTGCTTATCAGACGATTGGTGGCAGTTGTCAATGGTATGCTTCAGCCGTTGTTGAAAATCAAGGCCGATACCGTGATGCTTTAGTGAGCGAGTATCATAAATATCCTGCTTTGATTCCCGTCTTCGATTTTATGGACGACAAGGCTCCGGGCAAAGTACGCAAAATGAAGAAAGTGTGGACAGAAGACGGTTATGTCCTTTTCTGGACTGCTCCGAAAGCGGAAACGGAAATGGATAAAGCGGTGCGGTATGTGGTTTACCGCTTCAGCGGAAAAGAGAAGGTGAACCTTGACGATCCTTCTCATATTGTAGCCATCACCAGTAATCCTTTCTACAAACTTCCATACGAGACGGGGAAAACAAAACATCGCTATGTGGTAACGGCTTTGGACCGTCTACATAATGAATCGAAGTCCGTAAGTAAAAAGGTAAAGCTTTAATAGAGCAGCAATCCTGCAATACCGCAAGCGATAATCATCAGAATCGGATTGGCCTTGTATTTTCTCGTTCCGATAAAAGCAATCAGGAAGATGATGGTACTGATAACAAATGTATAGGTATCTTTTGTAGGTGAGCCAAAGTTCTCTACATTCATTAATACCAATGCGGCAGAGGCCAGCAGTCCTACGACTGCTGGCCGTAGTCCGTTGAAGATTGATTCCACTACCGGGTGTTTCTGATATTTCAGAAAAAATTTGCTGATAGTCAGCATTAAAATAAAGGAGGGAAGGACTACGGCGAAGGTTGCAATGATAGACCCCCAGATACTGCCTGTGGAAGTGAATCCCACATAAGTAGCGGCGTTAATTCCGATAGGTCCCGGTGTCATTTGGCTGATCGCGACAATATCTGTGAATTCTTGCGAACTTACCCATCCATAACGGGTAACGACTTCCCCTTGAATCATGGAAAGCATTGCATATCCTCCTCCGAAGCCGAAGAGTCCGATTTTGAAAAACGTATAAAACAACTGAATATATATCATCTCTTTTTATTTAGAACAAATAATAAATAGTACATAGTACTGCCCCCTCACTCTCACCTCTCACCTCTCAACTTCTCTAACCTTTCCCCAAAGGAAGCCTCCTACACCTGCAGCTATGATAATCCAGATGGGCGAGAAGCCCAATAGCCAGATAAGTAGTGCCGATACAACCGGAATCCACAGATTGTAACGATTGATTTTTGCAGACCGCCCCATAGTAAACGTAGGTGCGGCGATAAGCGCCACTACTGCCGGACGGATTCCTTTGAATATCCGTTCCACTATCGGATTATCTTTGAAGTTGTGGAAAAACAGGGCAATGGCCAATATGATAATGAAAGATGGCAGAATCGTTCCCAGTGCCGTGACAATACTTCCCCGTATACCACGTAACTTGTATCCTATAAAGATGGATATGTTGACTGCCAAAATGCCGGGAGCGGATTGAGAGATAGCCAGCAGGTCGATAAAGTCGTCCTGTGCAATCCATTTCCGTTTGGTTACGATTTCATTTTCAATCAATGGCACCATCGCGTATCCTCCTCCGATGGTGAAGGCGCCTATTTTAAAAAAGATTCCAAATGATTCGAGATATATGTTCATTCTTCGTTTTCTCCTCCTTCCTTGTTGTCTTCTTTTTTCTCCTTAAAATATTGGCTGGGACTCACATTATAGTGTTTCTTGAATACTTCACGGAAATACTTGACATCATTGAATCCTGTCATTTCGGATATTTCAGTTATATTATGTACATTTTCTTTTAGTAACTTTATGGCATGTTTCAGGCGAATCAGCCGGATGTAATCACCCGGTGACTGGTCGGTAAGCGCTTTCAGCTTGTTATAAAAACTAGTACGGCTCATGCCCATCAGGCTGGCGAGTACATCTACTGTGAGCGCAGAGTTGTCAATGTTGTCTTTTATATTCTTTCTGACATCTGCTATGAACTGCCAGTCGATGTCCTGAGAGTAGTTGATGTATTCTTCTTCATCATCATTCTCTTCATCTTCCGGATCTAGGCTGGCATATTTGTTGCGTAGAAGTGCGCGATTAGCCAACAAGTTGGAGATGGTTGCTTTCAATATACCGATATTGAAGGGCTTTAACACATATTCATCTGCCCCGATCCGGAGTCCGGAAAGAATATCTTTCTCATTATTCAGTGCGGTCAATAAGATAACGGGGATATGCGAGGTTTCGATATTGCTTTTGATAGCCTGACATAGCTCGTCACCTCGCATTTCCGGCATCATAATGTCCGAGATAACCAGATCCGGCTTATATTCGGGAATGACGGTCAATGCTTCTTTTCCGTTGGAACATACTTGAATGAGGTAGTCTTCGGATAATGTTTGTGACAGATAATTGCGTAATTCATCATTATCTTCCACAATCAGAATACGTTGGCTTTTTTCTTTCTTTTCTTTCTTTTCTTTCTTTTGTGTATTCTCGTAAATTTCAGGTGCCGGGAGTGGGATGTTGTTGCTGCTTTTTGTTTCCGGACGCTGTTTGTTTGGCGTTGCCAAGTGTGCTTTGCGGTAACGTTTACTGTCTTTCGGGAAAGTTATTTTGATGATTGATCCCTGATTTTCGATACTTGACAAATTTATCTTTCCTTTATGCAGTCGGACTAATTTCCAGACTAGCATAAGTCCGATACCACTGCCCGTCACTTTTGAGTTGATCGTGTTACTGCCACGGAAATGCAGTTTGAACAGTTTCTTTTGCTCATTGGCAGGAATTCCGATTCCCGTATCGCTGACTTCCACGCTCCACGAATCCGCAGCTTCTGAAACAAAGATTTGTACACTGCCATTTTCCGGTGTATACTTCAATGCATTCGAAATGACGTTTTTGAGGATGGATTCCATCTTTTCCTTGTCGAACCACACGTTCATGTATCTGAAATTACTCTCGTAGGTGAAGTTAATATGTTTAATATTGGCATATTGCTGGAATGCTCCATATATTTCGTTCATAAACGTATTTAGCTCATGTTCCGAAATGTACAGCTCGGAAGAATATACATCTGCCCTTTCGAAATTGATAAGATTGGTCGTAAGGCGCAATAGCGCATTCACGTTACGCAGAGCTGTATTCATATTAGAAATTCCCTCTTTGCTCAGTTCTTCTTTTTCACGGAGTTCTTCCAAAGGTGCTTTGATCAGTGTCAATGGAGTACGGATATCATGTGCTGTATTGATAAAGAAATGTATCTTTTCATCAGAGACCTTACGTTGTTTTCTTAAAATTATAATACGCAATAAGACGGAAGCTATGAGAAATAGGATACCTGCATAAAACAACATTGCCCAGAATGTTAACCAAAACGGCTGGTCAATAATAATATCGATGCTTCTTTCTTCAATAACGACGCGTTTGTCTTCATTAGAAATTGCACGTACCCTTAGGGTATATTCTCCGGGTGCGAGGTTGGTATAGCGTATCGTACTTTCGACTCCGGGTTTGCTCCATTCTTCATAGAAACCGTCTAGCTTCCAGGAATATAGAATATTAGAAGGGTAGTCATAGTTGATGGAAGAAACTTGTACAGAGAAAATGTTCTGATTATATCCTAGTTCCAATGTTTTGATATCATTGATACTTTCTTTTAGCGGAGAGTGCTTGTCTCCCGGATAAATAGTCTGATAAAAGAGTTTGAAATCACTGAAAATCATTTTGGAAGAGTAATCTCTAGGCAATTTCATATCTTTATGAAATTCGACAGCCCCTTCCGAACTACCAAAAACAAAGTGGTTGTTCTTACGTAAAACACCAGACAGCGCATTGAAATGCGTGGTCATTAACCCCATATCTTTAGTCCAGTTATAAAACTTCTTCTGTTGCGGATAAAAACTTGTTAGTCCGTTTTCCGTACCCATCAGTAATTCTTTGTCCGCATCTGATAATATGGTATAGATATTATTGGATATCAGGGCGCAATTCTCCGAGTAGTAATGAGTGAATAACTTTTGGGCAAAGTCGTAGATTAACAATCCCGAACCACTGGTTCCAATATATAACGAACCGTTCTTGGCTTGATATAAAGAATAGATATAGGTAGATTCTACCGGAAGTTTGATATGCTCGAATTTTCCGGATTCTTTATCCAGAAGATATAGTCCTGTTGCACTACCTATCCACATACTATTGGCATCTTTCTCAGTAATGGCGGTAATGGAGTTCAGTCCTTGATAAAGCCGTACATTCTGCGTTTTCAGGTTGATACGTTTTAAGTTGTAGAATCCACCTGACCAGATATATCCTTGTGAGTCCATACGGATATCACGGATATATTTGTCCGGTCGCATGACCCCTTCGCTATATAGCGGTGGCATGAAATAGCTGATTTGTAGAGACTTCTTGTCTATTTGGTATACTCCGGAGGAATATCCTCCTGCCCAGATTGTGCCGGGAGATACTTCGCAGAGGGTAAGGAAGATGTGACTCTTGTTTGCCTGCGGTTTTTCAAAAGAACTGAGGACCGAACTCCATTGGCCGGTCTTTGAATTGAAGAAGCTGATACCATTGTTTGTTGCGAACCACAAATCTCCATCTCTGTCCTCAATGACTGCATTTACTTGGTCGTTGATTAAAGATTGTTTGTTGCCTATAGAATGCTTAATCCATTTGTAGCTGGGGTAACGGTTATTCCGTATTGTAATCCCAATAGGGTAGTTTGCCAGCCAGATACGTTCTTCATCGTCTACATAAATGTCATTGATACTGTTGCCGTTCATACCATTATTACTGTTGTAGTCTGTGATGATATAAGGCTCCAGTAAGTAGTTTTCAGTATTTATTTTATGAACTCCTCCTCCGTCTGTGGCTACTAGCAATTCTTTGTCATTCAGAGGCTTGAATTGCGTGATACTGATATCTTTTAAATTGTGTTCCGGCTGTGTGACGGATTTGATACTCATGTCGTAAACGAGAATTCCCCGTTGGAAAGTTCCGATAAATAGTTTCCCGATTTTTCTATCAAAATAGAGATCGATGACTTGAACTTTTTGATTTTCCAATTTGTCACAGTCGATAAGTTCCAAAGTGTTGTTTTCCAGTTTGGCATAGTGAACACCCCTTTCCGTGCCAATAAAGAAATGAGATTTATCTATTTGTTCGATATCTGTGATTTCTTCTTTTATTTTATTCTTTATGTGACCGATCTGGCCGGTAGCTGTGTTGTAGAGGAAGATTGTTTCTTCATTGCATAGCCAGATTTGTTTGTTTTCGTCAAGCCATGCAAAGCTGATAGGAGCAGGCAAATCGCGAAAGTTTTCTATCGGTAGCTTATAGACGAGTTCGAAGGTATCGTGAAGCTCATCGTATCGGAATATCTTTCCTTTTTTCCCGATTTCCCATAGTACTCCTTCTTGGTCGATGTATAGCCAGTTGAGATTTAACAGAGAATTCACTTCTATGTCACCATCCATCAGTTTATATTGTTTGAACTCTTTGCCGTTATAACGGTCGATTCCTTCGTGAGTGAGGAACCACATATAACCGATTTTGTCTTTTTGAATGCAGTAAACTCGCCGATTGCTTAACCCATCTTCCACTCCAAGATATTGATACGTCTGAGCGACACAGGTTAGAGGAAACAATAATAATAGAAAAATCCATTTTTTCATGTGAATAGGACTTTTAAGGGTTATTGAATCTTATTCTAGAGGAGGAAAAGTTTGACAAAATTAGAAAGAATTTTCGATATAACAAAATTTTGGATAAAGATAACGTGGATCTCAAATATCTGGCGGATCAGTTATTCTATCGCTGTTTGTATATGTTGTTTATTTCAAGGAATTAAGTTGCAGAAAACAGGAATTAAGTTACAGCGGGAAGCAGAAGGAGAAAAAAAGAGAGTGTATCAGAACTGACACACTCTCTTTGTGGCATAAAATTTTAAAGGACTGTTTATTTCATTTTTGTCTCAATCCACTTGCGGGCATTGACAAATGCTTCTATCCATGGAGTTACCTGATCGCTGTTTTTGCGATCGGCCGGATAACAACCGTTTTGCCACGGGAAGATAGAACGTTCCAAGTGAGGCATGATAGCCAGGTGACGGCCGTCTGCACTTGCCAATGCTGCGACAGAATAGTCGGAACCGTTCGGGTTAGCCGGATATTCATCATAGCTATACTTCGCTACTACATTATATTTATCCTCATCGTATGGCAAAGAGAACTTTCCTTCACCATGGGCCACCCAAATACCTAGTTTGCTACCACTTAGAGAACCGAACATTACACTGCGGTTTGTCGGTATGGTAAGGCCGAGGAAGCGTGACTCAAATTTATGTGAATCGTTGTGCAACATTTTGCCTTTTTTCTCCAGTTCAGGATTGATAAGGTTGAGCTCCATCATCAACTGACAACCGTTACAAACGCCCAATGATAAGGTATCTTCACGTGCATAATATTTATCCAATGCTTCTTTTGCTTTAGGATTGAACAAGAATGCACCCGCCCATCCTTTGGCAGAACCAAGCACATCAGAGTTGGAGAAGCCACCACAGTAAACAATCATGTTTACATCTTCCAGTGTTTCACGTCCACTGATAAGGTCGGTCATTGTAACGTCTTTCACATCGAAGCCTGCCAAGTAGAGTGAATAAGCCATTTCGCGTTCGCCATTTGTACCCTTTTCACGGATGATGGCGGCACGGATACCGCTTGGAGTACGACGGTCCGGAGTAATGCCATATTGAGAAAGCTTACCTTTGAATTCCGGCATAAATGCGAATTCTACAGGTTGCATCTTGTAGTTCTCGAAACGTTTCTTGGCGCAACCGTTCATAGACTGTTTGCGGTCGAGCAGGTAAGAGGAAGAATACCAGACATCACGCATATAATCGATGCCGAACTGGTAGGTAGCATCGTCCTTGGATACTAGAATGTGACGTTCGTCAGTCGGTTTACCCAATTTCACGAAACCTATACCTGCATCTTCCAGAATCTTCTTCACTTCATTCTTATGCTTGTCGCTGATCTGGATAACGATACCCGGATTTTCTGCAAACAGAATCTTAACGATATCCTGTTCCTTCATATTGTCAAGGCTGATTTCCATACCGCCTTCTACATTAGAGAAACACATTTCGAGCAATGTGGTAATCAAACCACCGGCAGATATATCGTGTCCTGCAAGAATCAGTCCTTTGTTGACAAGTTCCTGTACGGCAAGGAATGCATCGCGGAAATATTCAGCGTCCTGTACGCAAGGTACATCATCGCCTACCTTACCCAGAGATTGGGCGAAAGCCGAACCACCCAGTTTCAGTTCATCGAAGCTGAAGTCAATATGATAAAGTGTAGTCTTTTCATTGTTAACCAATACCGGAGATACAACTTTCTTTACGTCGGAAACTTCGCCGCCTGCAGAAACAATCACTGTTCCCGGAGAAATAACTTTCTCACCGTTAGGATATTTCTGTGTCATAGACAGAGAGTCTTTTCCGGTAGGAACATTGATCTGCAGCGCACAGCAGAAGTCGCTCAATGCTTTAACAGCTGTGTAAAGACGGGTATCCTCACCTTCTTGAGAGCGGCAAGGCCACATCCAATTGGCAGACAGAGAAATGCTGTCCATGCCTTCCGCCATCGGAGCCCAAACAAGGTTGGTCAATGCTTCGGATACGGAAAGGATAGAGCCGGCAGCCGGATCGGCTAATGCGGCTTGTGGAGCATGACCGATAGAGGTAGCGATACCTTTCTCGCCACGGTAGTCGAGTGCTACGACACCACAGTCGCTCAACGGCAACTGAAGTTCACCCTGACATTGCTGACGAGCTACTTTACCTGTTACCGAACGGTCTACCTTATTCGTCAACCAGTCTTTGCAAGCTACAGCCTCAAGCTGCAATACATTCGTCAGATATTCATGAAGTTTAGACAATTCATATTTCGGCATTTCGTAATGACGTTCCACTGTTTTGTCTATCATGTATGTCTTGGGAGAAGAACCGAACATCTGTTCTACGGCAAGGTCGAACGGACGCACACCGTCAGCTTGTTGGAAAGCGAAACGATGATCACCCGTTGTTTCACCGACTACGTACATCGGAGCACGTTCGCGTTCGGCAATCTTACGTACGTGTTCGATTGCTTCTTCTTTTATCAGCAGCCCCATACGTTCCTGACTTTCATTAGCGATGATTTCTTTGGCTGATAATGTCTTGTCGCCGATAGGCAATTTGCTCATGTCGATCAATCCACCGCATTCTTCTACCAATTCGGACAGGCAGTTGACGTGTCCGGCCGAACCGTGGTCGTGGATAGAAACTACCGGATTCACATCTTCTTCGCAAAGAGCGCGTACTACGTTATTGGCACGTTTTTGCATTTCGGCGTTGGCGCGTTGTACTGCATTCAACTCGATGCCACTGCTGTAACGGCCTGTATCGACAGAAGAAACAGAACCGCCACCCAGTCCGATACGATAGTTATCACCACCGATGACCACAACTTTATTTCCTGCTTCGGGAGCTCCCTTCAAGCAGTCGCGTTGCGTACCGTAGCCTACACCACCGGCAAGCATGATTACTTTGTCGTAACCATAAACTTCCTTATTTTCTGTGTGCTCGAAAGTCAGCACCGAACCGCAGATTAGCGGTTGACCGAACTTGTTGCCAAAGTCGGAAGCACCATTGGAAGCCTTGATAAGAATCTGTTCGGGAGTCTGGTACAGCCATTTGCGTACCGGAAGGATTTCTTCCCATTCGCGTCCTTCTTCCGTGCGCGGGTAAGAAGTCATGTAGACAGCAGTACCTGCAATCGGCCAAGAGCCTTTACCACCACCCATACGGTCGCGGATTTCACCTCCTGTACCGGTAGATGCACCATTGAACGGTTCTACGGTTGTCGGGAAATTATGTGTTTCCGCTTTCAGTGAGATAACGCTTTTGATATCCTTTATTTGGAAATAATCAGGTTTGGAGTGATCTGCCGGAGCAAACTGTTCCACAACCGGACCTTCGGCGAAGGCTACATTATCTTTATAAGCGGAGATGATTTTGTTCGGATTTTCCTGTGTGGTCTTTTTGATCATCTGGAACAGGGAAGATTCCTGTTCCACACCGTCGATGATGAACGTTCCGCCGAAAATTTTGTGGCGGCAGTGTTCGGAGTTGATTTGTGCAAAACCGAAAACTTCAGAGTCGGTTAACTTACGGCCGAGATCGTTTTCAACTTTCTTCAGGTAGTCCATTTCTTCTTTAGAAAGTGCCAGACCTTCTTTTTCGTTATACACTTCGAGATCTTCGATGTAAATGATCGGCTCCGGCTGACGGTTGGTTGTGAATACGTTCTGGTCGAGTCCTTTGTACATACGTTGGAGCATCGGGTCATGATCGGCATTTTCGTCCTTAACAGGGAAGTATTCCTCGATGCGGCTGATGCCTTCAAGTCCCATGTTTTGGGTGATTTCTACAGCGTTTGTACTCCAAGGAGTGATCATTTCGCGGCGCGGACCAACGAAACAGCCTTTCAGGTTTTCTTCACTTTCCATCACGGCTTCGCCAAAAAGCCAGCAGAGTTTATTACTTTCGTCAGGGGTGAGCTGATGGTTGCTCTCTACGGCAATCACGCTCTTGGAAGGGGTTCTGAAAAAAAGAATCATGTCTTATATATATGATTTTATGATTTGCTATTTTTTTCTGTGGTGCAAAGATAAGGAATTTCATTGGTGGTGAAAAAAAAAAGGAAGATAAATCGGGGTACTTACAAGATTTTAGATGTTTTCTTTCGACGTTGAATATAAAAAGGTATAGTAAAATGGGTTATTCGGGATGGTAGAACAATTATATTCCGGATTTTTATAATATTATTATGCATTTGTATAGTACTTATTCCCAATAAATGTTTTATCTTTGTTTCTACAACAAGCAGTCTGCTTTTTACAACTAATGTAAAACACAACACACTAGCTTTAAGGTTATCTTGGAATGTAAAGCAATTTAGTTGAATTTAAAATATAATTAAAATGGAAAGCAGGCTACTATCATTATTTACCTTATTCCTTTTGTCCGGAATCTTATATTCTTGTACAAAAGAAGATGACGACAAAATTTCAAACAATGGCGAGCGGCATTTAGAGTTTAAAATCAATGTGAGTGATTTCCGGGAAAGCATTGGGGGAAGCCAGACGGAACAGGAAGCAGCAGTCAAAAGTCTCTTTCTTTTTTTATTCGATGCCAACGGAAAAGAAGTGTTGCAAGAAAGCCGTCAACACACGTTTGACGGAGATGCTTTTTCTATTACTCTTCCTGAAGATGTCGTAACTGATGGGGTACGGGCTTATTTGGTTGCAAATGAAGAAATACAGACGAAACCTATTACCGAGACAGAACTATTGCGATATAAAACTACCCGGCAGCCGAAAGATTTTATAAATAAAGGCTTTCCTATGTCTACTGCAAGAATAGATATTCCTACTGCTAATGCTGTGTCTCAACTTCCGGTGACTGCTACTCTTCAACGGATTCCTTCGGCCCTTTATGTCCAAGTTGGGAAGGTAGAAGGTCTTGAAGATTTATATAATAATAGTTACCAAATTGAAGTTGAGGACTTGCAGACCACTGAAGGTGCTTTGTTTTCTGATGCTATTTCTGAAAATGCGGTTCAGGAAAAGACTGATTATAGTTCGAAACTGACTGCTGTCAATACTCCCGAGAATATAGCCTATTTTTATCAGAGTAAAGACATTAAAATCCATATTACTCCTCGTCGACCAGATTTGGGAAAAGTGAAGGACATAGTAATTGATAATACTAATACGATTAATCGTCGTAATAAAAAATATTTGCTCACTATTAAGCCGATAAAGACAGCTACTCGTTCAATAGATTTTTCTCTACAAGTAACCGAATGGGATACGGAAGTCATTGTGGCGGAAATACCTCTTGCTCCTGACAAACCGCAGGAAGATGGAGTACTTTTTGCAAAGAACGTTACTATGTCTAGTGGATGGTATGATCAGAATAAAGCTTATGGTAAGGAAGGTTTTTCTTATGATTCCAATCTTTGCTGGGCGTGTGCCTTCACTAATATGATTCAGTGGTGGCAGAATCTTTATATAGCAGGTGGAGGTGTTTTGCCGGTTACTACTCCTAATGGTTATATACCCGGACGTGAAACGGCTAGCTATCGTCAATTGGCAGTCTTTGAAGAATTCGCTAAAAAATATCCTAATGATACAGGTTATGTACTTACTGCTACATCATGGTATTTTAAAACTTTTTTACCGGACGTTTTCCCTAATCATGACTTCTCGGAAGATGATAATACTGTTTTTGCGGAATTTTATCCTTCAACTATAAAAGACTTTTCAAATATCCTTATTGCAGGGTTCGAAGCTGGTGGTGTTTTTGGTATGAATTCCTATCCACCAAGTCATGTGCGTACACTTTGGGGGTGTAGATATGATACGGAAACAAAGATTGTTAAAGAGATATTTATCACGGATTCAGATGATAAATTTGTAGGGATCTGGAAGGATATGCCTGTAAAGGTTTCTCCTGAAGGGGAACCAATGGCTAATACGGCAATAATAGACCGTCTTTCTCTTTTATATCCGCCTAGCAACGTGCACAAATAGGGATAGAGGGACATTTTGATTATTCTTGTGTGGAAAAAACGTTAATATACTATCCCCATATCATAAAAAAGTGCGATATTTGCGACATGATTCAGATAGAGACAATATTCGATATAATAGTTAAAGGCTTTATTATTGGCGTTGTTGTGTCCGCACCTCTCGGTCCGGTGGGCGTGCTGTGCATTCAAAGGACCTTGAATAAAGGACGCTGGTATGGCTTTGTAACAGGGCTGGGAGCTTCTTTGAGCGATATAGCATACGCTTTGCTTACCGGTTATGGTATGAGTTTTGTATTTGATTATATCAATAAGAATATTTTCTATTTGCAATTGTTGGGGAGCATTATGCTACTCCTTTTTGGTATATATACCTTTCGGAGCAATCCGGTACAATCCATTCGTCCGGCTTCGTCGAATAAGGGTTCCTATTTTCATAATTTCATTACCGCTTTTTTTGTAACGCTTTCCAATCCATTAATTATATTCCTGTTTATCGGACTTTTTGCCCGTTTTGCATTTGTGCAGCCGGGTGTATTGGTGTTCGAAGAGATAACAGGATATTTTGCCATAGCTATGGGTGCTTTGACGTGGTGGCTCGGAATCACTTATTTTGTGAATAAGGTACGTACGAAATTCAATTTGCGCGGTATCTGGATACTAAACCGGGTTATTGGCAGTATTGTGATGCTGGTGTCTGTAGCCGGACTGGTTTATACATTGCTGGGAGAGTCGCTTTATTAAGAAATAGCTTATGAATCAGATAGCACAACAACTGAAAGAAAAGAATATTGCCGAATACCTTATATATATGTGGCAGGAGGAAGATCTGATCCGCGCCAATCATTGTGAACCGGAGGAAATCGAAGCGAATGTGATTGCCCGCTATCCGGAAGACCAGCGGCCTGCCATGAGAGAATGGTATGGAAATCTGATAACGATGATGGGTGAGGAAGGTGTTCGTGAAAAAGGACATCTGCAGATTAATAAAAATGTAATTATCAATTTGACTGAATTGCATAATGCATTGACTTCTTCTCCTAAATTTCCTTTTTATAGTGCCGCTTATTTCAAGGCATTACCATTTATCGTAGAATTGCGAAATAAGAACGGTAAGAAAGAAGAGCCCGAATTGGAAACTTGCTTTGAGGCATTGTATGGTGTGTTTTTGCTTCGTCTTCAGAAAAAAACGATTAGCGAAGGCACTGCAAAAGCAGTGGAAGCTATCACTAGTTTCTTGTCTATGTTGGCGAACTATTATGATAAAGACCGCAAAGGTGAATTAAAATTGGACGAATAAATGAAAATTTTAGTAACGGGTGCCAACGGTCAGCTTGGCAATGAGATGCAGGTACTTGCGAAAGAGAACCCGCAACATTTGTATTATTTTACGGATGTTCAGGAACTTGATATATGTGATAAAGAAGCCGTTTGGTCATACATTTCTGAAAAACAGATTGATGTGATTGTAAATTGTGCAGCTTATACGGCAGTAGACAAGGCGGAAGATGACCGGGAATTGGCTCATAAACTTAATAGTGTAGCTCCGGGTATTCTGGCACGTGCCGCGCAAGCCAATAATGCTGCTATGATTCAAGTGTCTACGGACTATGTCTTTGATGGGACTGCTCATACTCCTTATACGGAAGAATGCAAGCCTTGTCCGGACTCAATTTACGGTTCTACCAAGCTGGAAGGTGAACAGGAAGTGATGGACCATTGTGAGAAAGCGGTAGTTATCCGTACCGCATGGCTTTATTCCATTTATGGAAATAATTTCGTGAAAACGATGATTCGTCTCGGAAAGGAACGTGATGGTTTGGGAGTCGTTTTTGACCAGATAGGAACTCCTACTTATGCCAATGATCTGGCGCGGGCTATTTACACAATTATCAATAAGGGGATAGTTCGTGGTATTTATCATTTCAGCAATGAAGGCGTATGTTCCTGGTATGACTTTACGGTAGCTATTCATCGTTTGGCGGGAATAACTTCTTGTAAAGTGAAACCTTTGCACACTGCGGAATATCCGGCAAAGGCAAACCGTCCCGCTTATTCCGTATTGGACAAGACAAAGATAAAAACAACGTTCGGCATCGAGATTCCTCATTGGGAAGAGAGTCTTGAACGATGCATTGGTAAAATGAAGAATGATGAATAAATATGGCAGATAATACAGAAATTTTGAGACGGCGAACGTTCGCCATTATTGCGCATCCGGATGCGGGTAAGACATCTTTGACGGAGAAATTATTGCTTTTTGGTGGACAGATTCAGGTAGCGGGTGCGGTAAAGAGTAATAAGATTAAGAAAACGGCTACGTCCGACTGGATGGAAATTGAGAAGCAACGTGGTATTTCGGTGACGACTTCCGTGATGGAGTTTGATTATCGGGACTACAAGATTAATATCCTCGATACTCCCGGACACCAGGATTTTGCCGAAGATACATACCGTACGTTGACTGCAGTGGATAGTGTGATTATTGTAGTGGACGGTGCAAAAGGTGTGGAAACACAGACGCGCAAGTTGATGGAAGTTTGCCGTATGCGAAAGACTCCGGTAATTATTTTTGTTAATAAGATGGACCGTGAGGGAAAAGACCCGTTCGATTTGCTGGATGAATTGGAAGAGGAGTTGATGATTCAAGTTCGTCCCTTGTCATGGCCGATTGAACAGGGACCTCGTTTTAAGGGGGTATATAATATTTATGAACAGAAACTGGATTTGTATCAGCCGTCTAAACAGATGGTGACGGAAAAGGTTGCCGTCGATATTCATACGGAAGAGTTGGATAAGCAGATTGGCAAAACGCTGGCGGATAAGCTGCGTGGTGATCTGGAGCTGATTGAAGGGGTTTATCCGGAGTTTGATGTTGAATCTTATTTAGCGGGTGACTGTGCACCGGTATTCTTTGGATCGGCTTTGAATAACTTCGGTGTTCAGGAGTTGCTGAACTGTTTCGTGGAAATCGCTCCGAGTCCTCGTCCTGTGCAGGCTGAAGAAAGAGAAGTGAAACCGGAAGAACCTAAATTCACCGGATTTATCTTTAAGATTACCGCTAATATCGACCCGAATCACCGTTCTTGTGTTGCATTTTGTAAGATCTGTTCCGGAAAATTTGTACGAAATGCTCCTTATCAGCATGTACGCCATGGAAAAACAATGCGTTTTTCATCGCCTACCCAGTTTATGGCACAGCGTAAGACAACGATTGACGAGGCATACGCCGGAGATATTATCGGTTTGCCGGATAATGGTACTTTCAAGATTGGCGATACGCTGACGGAAGGTGAAATGCTTCACTTCCGCGGCTTGCCGAGTTTCTCGCCGGAAATGTTCAAGTATATTGAGAATGCCGATCCGATGAAGCAGAAGCAACTGGCTAAAGGAATTGATCAGTTGATGGACGAAGGTGTGGCTCAGTTGTTTGTCAATCAATTCAACGGTCGTAAGATTATCGGTACGGTGGGGCAGTTGCAGTTTGAGGTTATCCAATATCGTCTGTTGAATGAGTACAACGCGTCTTGCCGATGGGAGCCGGTGAGTCTTTATAAGGCTTGTTGGGTAGAAAGTGATGATCCGGCAGAATTGGAAGCTTTCAAGAAACGCAAATATCAGTATATGGCAAAGGATAGGGAAGGACGTGATGTATTCCTGGCAGATTCCGGTTATGTACTTCAGATGGCTCAAATGGATTTCAAGCATATTAAATTCCATTTTACAAGCGAGTTTTAAAGTATATTCCATACTTTGGAAATTTTGGAGAGTGTGAAAGAAAGTTCCTTTGAGCTTTCTTTCACACTTGTTTTATATGTCTGCGAGCAAGAAACTTTGTGGTTTTATACTTTATTATCCCTCCCTTAATTAATTTTATAATAAATATTTGGTATTTTCGAACGCTTTTTGAATAAACGACTGAAATTACTAATAATTTAATTATATGGAAAATATCGAAACAGCGATCCTGCTGATGGTAGTCGGAATGGCTACAGTATTTGTTATTCTGCTGATTGTGATTTATTTAGGCAAATTTTTAATTACTCTGGTCAACAAATATGCTCCTGAAGAAGTGCTTCCTGCGAAGAAGGAAACACAGAAAGGTCCTGCGCCTATTCCGGGAAATATTCTGGCCGCTATCAGTGCTGCTGTGAATGTGGTGACATTAGGTAAGGGAAAAGTCACTAAAGTGGAAAAATTATAAATCTATAAAAAGTTATATCATTGAAAGACATGAAAAGAGAAGTAAAGTTTAGTTTGGTTTTCCGAGATATGTGGCAATCTGCCGGAAAATATGTACCTCGTGTAGATCAACTCGTAAAGGTAGCTCCTGCTATTGTTGAAATGGGCTGTTTTGCCCGCGTAGAAACCAATGGCGGAGGTTTTGAACAGGTAAATTTATTGTTTGGTGAGAATCCGAATAAGGCTGTACGTGAATGGACTAAGCCGTTCCACGAAGCCGGTATTCAAACTCATATGCTCGACCGTGCGCTGAACGGACTCCGTATGAGTCCTGTTCCGGCAGATGTCCGCAAACTGTTCTATAAAGTAAAGAAAGCACAAGGCACAGATATTACCCGTACATTCTGCGGATTGAACGATGTCCGCAATATTGCCCCTTCCATTACGTATGCAAAGGAAGCTGGGATGATTTCTCAATGTTCGCTTTGTATCACTCATTCGCCTATTCATACTGTGGAGTACTACACCAATATGGCGTTGGAGCTTATCAAACTGGGAGCCGATGAAATCTGCATCAAAGATATGGCAGGTATTGGACGCCCTGTTTCTTTGGGTAAAATTGTAGCGAATATCAAGGCTGCTCATCCCGATATTCCTGTGCAATATCACAGCCATGCCGGTCCCGGATTTAATATGGCAAGTATTCTTGAAGTATGTGAGGCAGGATGTGATTATATCGACGTAGGTATGGAACCATTGTCATGGGGTACAGGTCATGCTGATTTGCTGAGTGTACAGGCTATGTTGAAAGACGCCGGATATCAGGTTCCTGAAATCAATATGGAAGCTTATATGAAGGTGCGTGCATTAATTCAGGAATTTATGGATGATTTTCTCGGATTGTACATCAGCCCGAAAAACCGTCTGATGAACTCTTTATTGATTGCTCCCGGATTGCCGGGCGGTATGATGGGGAGTTTGATGGCTGACCTTGAATCCAATCTTGAATCTATCAATAAATACAAGGCAAAACGTAATTTGCCGTTTATGACACAGGATCAGCTTCTTATTAAGTTGTTTGATGAAGTGGCTTACGTATGGCCTCGTGTCGGTTATCCTCCGTTGGTTACACCATTCAGTCAATATGTGAAGAATCTGGCCATGATGAACGTGATGGCGATGGAGAAAGGTAAGGAGCGCTGGGGAATGATTGCCGACGATATTTGGGATATGATTTTGGGTAAAGCCGGACGTTTGCCGGGTAAACTCGCTCCTGAAATTATTGAAAAGGCGGAGCGTGAAGGCCGTAAATTCTTTGAAGGGAATCCGCAGGATAACTATCCGGACAGTCTCGACAAATACCGTAAGTTGATGAAGGAGAATAAATGGGACGTAGGGCAGGATGACGAAGAACTCTTCGAATATGCCATGCATCCGGCTCAGTATGAGGCTTACAAGAGTGGGAAAGCAAAAGAAGACTTCTTGGAAGACGTTGCTAAGCGTCGTGCGGAAAAAGATAAATCTCCAGAGGAAGATGCAAAACCGAAGACACTGACTGTGCAAGTTGACGGACAGGCCTATCGTGTGACAGTGGCTTACGGTGATACCGAACTTCCTGTTGCATCAGCCGCTACCGCTGCTCCGGCCGGAGAGGGCAAGGAAGTGCTTTCGCCGCTAGAAGGCAAATTCTTCTTGGTGAAGAATGCGCAGGAGACTGCTTTGCAAGTAGGCGACACGGTGAAAGAAGGTGATGTCATTTGTTATGTGGAAGCCATGAAGACCTACAATGCCATTCGTGCAGAGTTTGGCGGTACGGTTACTGCCATTTGCGTTACTCCGGGAGATGCTGTTTCAGAAGATGATGTATTAATGAAGATAGGATAATGAACGAGATATTTGAGAATTTATACGAGATGACTGCGTTCAGCAATATCATTGCCGAACCGCAGTTCCTGATAATGTATGCCATCGCGTTTGTTCTGCTCTATCTCGGTATCAAGAAACAGTATGAACCGCTGCTGCTTGTTCCCATTGCTTTCGGGGTGTTGCTTGCCAACTTTCCCGGTGGAGATATGGGAGTTATTCAGGCAGATGAGAATGGTATGGTAATGATAAATGGAGTGATGAAGAACATTTGGGAAATGCCGTTGCATGACATTGCCCACGAATTGGGATTAATGAACTTCATTTACTATATGTTGATAAAAACCGGTTTCCTGCCTCCAATCATCTTTATGGGTGTCGGTGCGTTGACAGATTTCGGACCGATGTTACGTAATTTACGTCTTTCCATATTTGGTGCTGCTGCGCAGCTTGGTATCTTTACCGTGTTGCTGGTGGCTATTTTGATGGGATTTACTCCGAAAGAAGCAGCTTCTTTGGGCATCATTGGTGGTGCGGACGGTCCGACGGCCATTTTTACAACCATTAAGCTGGCTCCGCATTTGCTGGGACCGATTGCTATTGCCGCTTATTCGTATATGGCGTTAGTTCCGGTGATTATTCCGCTGGTAGTGAAACTGCTTTGTTCAAAGAAAGAGTTAAGTATCAACATGAAAGAACAAGAAAAGAAGTATCCGTCAAAAACAGAAATCAAAAATTTGCGTGTATTGAAGATTATCTTCCCGATTGTAGTGACTACTGTTGTCGCTCTTTTCGTCCCTAGCGCAGTACCTTTGATTGGTATGTTGATGTTCGGTAATCTGGTGAAAGAGATCGGAACAAATACTTTCCGTTTGTTTGATGCAGCTTCTAACAGCATTATGAATGCTGCTACTATTTTCTTAGGATTGTCTGTTGGTGCTACTATGACGACAGAAGCTTTCTTGAACTGGACGACTATCGGTATCGTGATAGGCGGATTCTTGGCATTTGCCCTTTCTATTACAGGTGGTATTCTGTTTGTGAAATTGGTAAATCTCTTCTCCAAGAAGAAAATCAATCCGCTTATCGGTGCTACCGGATTAAGTGCTGTGCCTATGGCAAGCCGTGTTGCTAACGAGATTGCTTTGAAATATGACCCGAAAAATCATGTATTGCAGTATTGTATGGCAAGTAACATTTCCGGAGTAATCGGTTCTGCCGTAGCTGCCGGTGTCCTGATTTCTTTCCTTGCGTAATTAGGAACAACTGATTTCTGAAAAGAAGTGCACCCTAAAAGTTAGATAAAAAACTTTTAGGGTGCACTTCAAGTTTTGAGACTCTCTTCTTTGTCAGATGAATTTAAAATCTGGTTTTTATTATTCACTGATAACTCTTCTGTATTCCGCTATTGCCATCTTTTCAGATAAGTATGCATTAATCAAGTTTGTATGTGCTTGTGTCCATGATAACTGTGCGGATAATACGTCTACCATATTTGCTTTTCCCTCGTTGTAAGAGAAAGAAACCAGGTCGAGATTTTCATTAGCCAGATTCATCGTTTCTGTGGCTGTCTTCACCTGATATTCCGTTTCTGTCAACTTAGTCAGTGCGGCTGAAAGTTCTTCGTTAATATTGTCCGTCACATAGCTTTGTTGTAACTTCTGTATTCCGATAAACGCTTTTTGTTGGCGGTTCGTCTTGAAACGGGCGCCCCATCTGAAAATCGGGATATTAAGATTAATGCCGACAATAGGATTGAATGAGACATCATATCCGAGATTTGGCGTACCAGTTGCCCATCCACCGCTGAAATACATACTCAACTGAGGATTGAATTGACTTAATGCGGCTTTACGTTGCGCTTGACTTCTCATGATGTTCACTTCCGTACTTTCATAATCCGCACGTCGTTGCAATACATTTTCAAGAGAAAGGATTTGTATAGGAGCAGAAGTCTTGTCAATAGTATAAAGACTGTCTACGGGGGTGTTGGGATCTATTCCCATCAGAATATTCAATTTCTGCAATGCCAACGTGTAATTCTGACGGGCTTTGATATATTGGAGTTCAGCTTCTTTTAGCCGGGTGGAAATCATGAGTAGGTCTGTACGGCTAATCATTCCATCATTGAAACGATCTAGAATAATATCATATTGCTGTTTTACGATATGTTGATATTTATCGGCAGCTTGCAGCATTGCTTGTGAAGCAGACGCATTCCAATAGACTGCATCGCTCTGATAATGAATTTGGTCGATTGTCATTTCCTCATTGAGCAGGCCGAGTTTTTCATCCGCTTTGGCAATCTTGTGTTGAGCGTTGAGTGCTCCTCCTGTATAAAGAGGTTGCGAGACGACGAATACTCCTTGATAGGTGTGGTTACGGTATTCCCCTAATGGCTCGTTCCATGCTTTAAGATCACTCATATTGAGTGTACCGTCCGCATTGATATCGATTTTGGGCAGGAAACCGGTATGAGCAATCTTACGTGCCTCCGCACTTGCTATAGTTTTTAGTTTCTGTTGCTTGAGTATTTGGCTATAAGCTTCCACTTTATCCCGGTACGCTTCCCGGCTGAGAAAGGGGTGTTGTGCCTCGGCTGTAAGACTAAGGAGCAGCAGAGACAGAGTTATTAGTTGAGTTCTCATTTTATTCATTGTAATTTATTTCTTCTGTCTAAATAAGGGTTATATTTAGTTTTTGATTCTTTGGATAGCGCAATAGGCCACCGGAAGAACGAATAGCGTCAGAGCTGAAGCTACCAACAATCCTCCCATAATCGTAGCCGCCATACCTCCGAACATCGCATCAAATAGTAGCGGTAACATTCCCAAAATTGTTGTTCCGGAAGCCATCGCTACGGGGACGATACGGCTGGTTGTAGCACTGACTACAGCTTCTAAAGGCTTTTTACCCATAGCTGTTTCCAAGTCTATCTGTTCGACGAGTACAATCGCGTTTTTGATATTCATTCCAATCAATCCCAGTAAACCGAGAATGGAAAAGAAGTCGAACGATTTGTCAAGTACTAATAATCCCAGCACGATACCAATGAAGATCAGTGGTAACATCAATAGAATTACGGTCGGTTTGCGATACGTCTTGAATAAGAACAACAAGGTTACAAACATCAGGAAGAAAGTCAGCGGTAAATTTTTAGCCAACGCCTCATTTGATTCGACTTGACTTTCCTGTTCTCCGAAGTACTTCATTGTATATCCTTCCGGGACCTTAATTTCTTTCTGTACCTGAGACCACACCTGGTTGAAAGCGGCAATTGCATTTACTCCCCGACGTGGGTCGCATTGTGCCATCATTACCATCTGACGGTTGTAATCCTTTACATTCGAGAATCGGTATTGGAAATCGAAATCCGAGACCACTTGTTCCAGGCTGGTTGTTTCATTTCCGGTGCCGAATACGGGTAGGGTACGCAAGTCGTTGATACGGAATGAGTCCACTGTATTATCTTTCAATAAGATAGGAAGCACTTGGTCTCCTTGCCTGTATTCCCCTAATGTCATTCCGGTGGTACCGATCTGAATGCTTTGAGCCATTCCTTGTCGGGAGACTCCTAGAGGTTGTGCCCGTTCTGGACTATACACCGGTTTCCATACGGGGATTTTATTTCCCCATGAGTTTCGGATATTAATTAAATCCGAGTTTTGATGCATAATCTCCAGTGCTTGATTGGTAAGTGCCACGAGTGTGTCTACATTCGGTCCTATAAAGCCTATCTCGATAGCTGCATCTACTGCGGGAGATAGTTTGAACAGGCTGGTACGAGTGATTGCATTCGGATAGTTGGCTTTCATATATCCGTCGAAATTCTCTTCATATTCTTTCGTATACTTGCTATCCGTCAATTCAACTAATATATTGGCAAAGTTCGGTTTGGGACCTACCGAAGTGGAAGCCAGGTAATACCTTAGCGGAGTGCTTCCAAAAGTGATTGATACCTTTTTTACTTCCGGTTGCTTCGCTAAATGGTCTTCTACCGATTTCATTTCTTTCACGACATCTTGGATGCTATACCCATCAGGATAGAATACGTCTGCTCGGAAATAGGGTTTGTCCAAAGAAGGGAAGAAGTTTTGTGGCATCGTTCCCATGATAACCAGCGAGATAATGAACAGTACCACCATCGAACCTAATGTTAACGCTTTTCTGCGAATCAGTGCACGTAGGATGGAAGCGAACTTGTGGTAGAACGGTTTATCGTATGGATCTTTTGCGCCGTCGTTTACTTTTGCTTTCAGGATAAAATTACCGAATACTGTGGTCTGCGTGAGTGCAAGTATCCAACTCAATCCCAAAGATATGGCGAGCACCACGAAAAGCGGTTTTACTATCTCCGCCACAGAAGAAGGAGCGAGATAAAGTGGCAAGAATGAACAAATGGCAATGAATGTAGCTCCGAGTAATCCCCATTGAGGACCGGTAGCGCCATCTATCAGGGCCTTTCTTCGATTTACCCCACGTGCAATAGCGATTTGTGCATTGTCTGTTACCACAATGGCGTTATCCACCAACATTCCCATAGCGATAATGAATCCGGCAAGGGAGGTACGATTTAGTCCTACACCGAAGAAAGACATGATGAGTAGCGTCCCACCGATGGAAAAAATAAGTGACGAGCCGATTAGTACACCGGCGCGTAGGCCCATTACCAGCATAATAATTACAATTACAATCAGAATAGATTCGATCAGGTTGATGATGAATCCGTTGTTGGCTTCGTTGGCTATTTCATTTTCCAGATATAGGCTCTGCAACTCCAGACCTACGGGCATGAGCGGCAACAATTCGTTAAGTTTGTTTTTTACATTTTCTCCTGTCTGCACAACATCTCGTTGCGGGTCGGTCGATACACCGATACCGATGGCACGTTTGCCGTTTACGTGCATGATGTTGGACGGCGGATCCATATATCCTTTCTCTATTACAGCGATGTCACCCAGTTTCACTTGTCCGGCTTTTGTTGTAATTACTTGGTTGCGGATGTCGTCAACAGTAGTATACATACCGTTGGCTGTTACCCGTAGCTGCTGTTCGCCGGCTCGGATTTCTCCGGTATTGATAATCTGGTTTTGCGATTGCAGCAGACTTGCAAGTTGTTTCGGATCGATACCCATGCCAACTAATTTGTTGGTTGAGATATAGATATTCACTACCTCTGTCTGTACTCCGAATAGGGCAACTTTCATCACTCCATCTGCTGTGACTACCTGTGTTTTAATCCGTTCAGCCCAATTGCGCATCTCTTCGTAAGAATAACCTTCATCTGCCGTCAGTCCGTAATAAATGCCGAATACATCGCCAAAATCATCAGAAACGGTCGGGGTAGATGCGCCACTTGGCAACTGGGGCTGTATATTGAGCACCTTTCGTCGCAATTCATCCCATTTCTGGGGAATGGAATTGGCTGCTAATGAAGGTTGCAGCTCGAATGTAATTTTAGAGAGTCCGTACATGGATTCTGATTTGATCTTATATACGCCACTCATACTTTGAATCTCACGGGAGATAGGTTCGGTAATCAGTCGTTCTACTTCAGCCGGTTCGGCACCCGGATAACGGGTCATGATAACCGCCGACTTGATGACGAACGGAGCATCCTCTTTCTTTCCTAGCTTACCGAAGGAAGTGATTCCCCCGATTAGCAATACTGCAAGAAAGAAATAGATGATTTTCGTGTTATCTAATGAATATTTAGCTAAGTTCATTTCTCTATTTCTTTTACGGTTTCTCCTTCTACTAACTGGTATACGCCTGCGATAATGATCTTTTCTCCGGGTTTCAGACCTTCTGAGATTAGTACTTGAGCTTCTCCGGTAGGTGCATTGACAGTTACTTCACGTTTGTGTACTTTGTTGCCTTCCACTACCCAGACATACATTTTCTTCCCTTCACTTTCGCCAAATACGGCGCTGAGCGGCACGATTGTCCAACTGTCCTGTACCAATGGACCGACATCGGCCGTGAAACGTATGCTACACGTAAAGCCCGGTTTCACAGCATAAAGATCTCGATCGAAAGACGGATCATCAATTGTTATGCTGACCGGGATTCCCGTGCCGTCTGTTGATATATCAAGGTATTCTTCTAATTTTGCCTGAAAGATATGTCCTCTGAATGTGTCGAATTCTACTAAAAAACGAGGATCTTTAGTGCGAAGTAGATAGAGATAGACATCCGGTATGATGAATTTGATACGCAGATTACGTGTGTTGACTAGTTGCACGATACCTTCTCCGGAGTTGACACGCTGATAGTTTTCTACCAGACGTTTTTCGATGGAGCCGTCGAAAGGAGCTGTCAGTTTTGTGTCGCGCATATTATTGACGGACAACTCATATTCGGATTTTGCTTTCTGATAGTTGGCAAGGCTGATTTCATATTCCTGCACAGAGATCGCTTGGCGGGAGAGAAGCCGTTTGTTACGTTCTACCTGTGCAGCTGCCGTTTCGTAAGCAGATTTGGTTGCGGCATATTGTAATGCAATATCTCTGGGATCAATGGCTGCGATCAGTTGTCCCTTCTTTACTTTTTCTCCCTCGATGACGGGCAATTGAATGATCTGTCCACTGACACGGAATGCCAGTTTTACATATTCTACCGCTTCTACAATTCCCGAAAAATCTTTTCTGATAATCGATCTAGACTCAACAATTGCAGTCTTTACGGGACGACTTGTTGTTGTCTTCGTCTCTTTTTTCTGTCCGCAGCTTGCCAGTAAAATTGCAGCTATCAGGACGAATCCATATTTCTTCTTCATATACCATACTGATGTTTAGAGTTTTTACGTTGGTTCGTTTCTCTTTATTACAGAGAATAAACAACTTATGGATATGAATGTTCGGGAAAACCGAAAGATTTAGGTCTTAGCTTCTCGGTCTTTTCGGTCTTCCGGAAAAGATTGTGAGTTCAAAAATGGTAAATATGATTTCTGTCGTTGTATAACCATTAAGATCATATTCCAGGTTTTCATTTTCATCGTAGTACTTGAGGTAGACAGTTGGAGTACCTTTGTCGAAATCGAGAAAAAGATAAGAGGTATAATCGTAGATACCTAAATTGGCAAATTCATTTAAGATAGCAGTGTTGAAAAGAGTGCACCATCCTGTAGTCTGTTCGCAGCCGGACATTTCGAATCTACGATGCTCTTTGCTGAAATCATCCTCGTCCACATGTTTGAGTTGCCTTTTTATTTCCGGACCGAAAGAGAGGCGCTTTCTGATAAAATTGAGAACTTCTTCTTTTGTCATTTGTTCTAATTGGGTTATTTCCATTACTTTAGTTTGTTTATTATCTAACAAAGGTAGTTTCTTTATTCGGTAAAAACTGTGTACGCTGATATTTTTTTAGATTTTTCTGTTCTCTCTATGTAGCTTAGAACGAAAAAAGAGGAAATTCCCTACTGAGAATCTCCTCTTTTTCATCTTTAACGAAAGATCGAATTATTTCTTCTTACGGTCACCGTAACGGCTCATGAACTTATCAACACGACCTGCAGTGTCTACCAAAGTAGATTTACCTGTATAGAACGGGTGAGAAGTGTTAGAGATTTCAATCTTCAGCAACGGATAAGTTTCACCTTCGAACTCGATGGTTTCTTTAGTTGCTACTGTTGATTTAGACAAAAACATATCACCATTTGACATATCTTTGAATACTACCGGACGGTATGATTCTGGATGAAGGCCTTTTTTCATTTCAGTATCTGTTTTTTTAATTTATATTCTGTTACTATTTTGGTAAGAAATAGTGTAATGGTCATTTTCAGTGCGCAAAGATAATGCTTTTCTGTGAAATAGAAAAAGGTTTTGCTGAAAAACTTTTGTTTATGACGCATTGCCTATTATATAATAAGGTGTATTTGCCCGAAGAGTTATTATTTGTCTTTTAGTTATTTATTTGCAAGGTAGACATTACAATCTAATGTCTACCTTGCTTCCCGGCAAGAAATAGATGTTCTATTTAAGCCTTTTTCTACTATATTTTTCTTTCCGATGTTCGTTATTCGGTGGATAATGCTTACTTTTGCGTAGAATTTTTATTCACTAACAATAAACTTTAAACAAAATGGTAAATTACAAAGATTTAGGATTGGTAAACACGAGAGAAATGTTTGCTAAGGCTATCAAAGGTGGATATGCTATCCCGGCATTCAACTTCAACAATATGGAACAGATGCAAGCTATCATCAAGGCTGCTGTTGAAACTAAATCTCCTGTGATTCTTCAGGTATCTAAAGGTGCTCGTCAGTATGCTAACGCTACTTTATTGCGTTACATGGCTCAGGGTGCTGTAGAATATGCTAAAGAATTAGGTTGCGCACATCCGGAAATCGTTCTCCACCTTGATCATGGAGATACTTTCGAAACTTGCAAATCTTGCATTGATTCAGGTTTCTCTTCAGTAATGATCGACGGTTCTCATCTTCCTTACGAAGAAAACGTTGCATTGACTAAGAAAGTAGTTGATTACGCACACCAGTTTGACGTAACAGTTGAAGGCGAACTTGGCGTATTGGCAGGTGTAGAAGATGAAGTTTCTGCTGACCACCACACATATACTGACCCTGAAGAAGTAATTGATTTTGCTACCCGTACAGGTTGCGACTCTTTGGCTATTTCAATCGGTACTTCTCACGGTGCTTACAAATTTACTCCGGAACAATGTCATATCGATCCGAAAACAGGTCGTATGGTTCCTCCTCCATTGGCATTCGAAGTATTGGACGCTGTAATGGAAAAACTTCCGGGATTCCCAATCGTTCTTCACGGATCATCTTCAGTTCCTGAAGAAGAAGTGGAAACTATCAATAAATATGGTGGTGCTTTGAAAGCTGCTATCGGTATTCCTGAAGAAGAATTGCGTAAGGCTGCTAAATCTGCAGTTTGCAAAATCAATATCGACTCAGACTCTCGTTTGGCTATGACTGCTGCTGTACGTAAGGTATTTGCTGAAAAACCGGCTGAATTCGACCCGCGTAAATATCTTGGTCCGGCTCGTGACAATATGGAAAAACTGTACAAGCACAAAATCCTTAACGTGCTCGGTTCTGACAACAAATTGGCTCAGTAATCAGATTATTCCAATATAAATATATAAGAAAAGGCTGCAACCATTATGGTTGCAGCCTTTTCTAGTTTCATGATTTTCTTTAAATCGTGATTTTACATTAAGAATCCAAGCAGGATACCGGCAGCAACTGCAGAACCGATAACTCCGGCTACGTTCGGACCCATAGCGTGCATCAGCAGGTAATTGGTCGGATCGTATTCCAAACCGATAACTTGTGAGATACGTGCAGAGTCGGGAACGGCAGATACGCCTGCATTACCGATTAACGGATTAATCTTATTGCCTTTCTTCAGGAAGAGATTGAATATCTTTACGAAGATTACGCCTGAAGCTGTTGCGATGATAAATGACAATGCGCCGAGTGCGAAAATCTTGATAGAATCGAAAGTCAAGAACTCGGAAGCTTGCGTAGAAGCACCCACTGTCAACCCTAACAGAATAGTGATCGTATCAATCAGCGGACCACTTGCCGTATTGGCCAGACGACGTGTCACTCCACTCTCTTTTAATAGGTTACCGAAGAACAGCATACCTAACAAAGGCAAACCGGAAGGAACCAGGAAACAAGTCAGCAACAGACCGATAATTGGGAAAATCACTTTTTCCGTATGAGAAACAGCGCGTGGCGGCTTCATACGGATGACACGCTCGCTCTTGGTGGTGAGCAGACGCATGATAGGTGGTTGTATCACCGGAACCAGTGCCATATAAGAGTAGGCGGATACAGCAATGGCTCCCATTAAATTAGGTGCTAGTTTGGAAGACAAGAATATGGCTGTCGGACCGTCTGCACCACCAATGATACCGATTGCTCCGGCTTGCATGGGATCGAATCCCATTTCCAATGCAATCATGTACGCACCGAAGATACCGAATTGTGCTGCTGCACCGATCAACATCAATTTCGGGTTAGAGATGAGTGCGGAGAAGTCCGTCATAGCCCCAATGCCTAAGAAAATAAGCGGCGGATACCATCCGGATGTCACTCCTTGATACAATATATTCAAAACTGAACCTTCTTCATAAATACCGACTTTCAGTCCGGCATCCATATTGAAAGGTATATTACCGATCAGTATACCGAATCCGATAGGAATCAGCAACATCGGCTCGAACTCTTTGGCTACTGCCAAATAGATGAACCCCAAGCCGACAAGAATCATGACTATGTGTCCTGTGGTAGCGTTGGCAAAGCCTGTGTAGGTCCAGAAGTCGGCTAGGTTGTTTCCTAAAAAGTTTATGAAATCTCCCATATTATTCGATAATTACGAGGTCAGTACCTTCAAGAACAGAATCTCCCTTGTTTACGTTGATTGCAGTAATCTTACCGTCTTTGTCAGCATTGATATTGTTTTCCATTTTCATGGCTTCCAATATAATGATGGTCTGTCCTTTCTTTACTGCATCTCCCACATTAACTTTAATATCGAGGATAACACCCGGAAGTGGAGATTTGACGCCTGATTTTCCGGAAGCTGGAGCGGCCGGTTTCACCACCTGAGTAGGAGCGGCCGGTGCATTAGGCATAGGACGTACTACTACAGGTTTAACGGCTGCTTTGGGCTTCTTTTCCATTTCCACTTTATAATGCGTACCGTTCACTTCTACGTGAGCGATATTATCTTCAATATCTCCGATGGTTACTTTATATAAGTTACCGTTGATTTTATATTTATATTCTTTCATCGTTTTTACTTTTTATAAGGTGACTTACTTTCTGGGAGGAGTTTCGCGCAAAGTATAAATCTTTGAACTCCACGGTGAATAGCTCCGTTTCACGCGAGTAATGGTCAGTACAGTTTCTTCTACATCATGTACTTCATCCTGCATTTCGTGCAATGCCATAGAAATAGCGGCATAAACTTCGCCCGGAGCTTGTGACAACTCTTTGGCTTCATGCTTGTCGATTCCTTTGGATTTCATTGTATTACGCTTACTCAGGTTGACGGCGACTTTACCTACTACTTTGAAAGCGATATACAGAAGGATAAGTCCGCAGAATACTACGCTCATGGCTGAAATGGACATGCCGATACCAACCGAGTCATGTTCTTCGAATTTTTCCATCTTGGCATTACTGTCAAGAGTTTGGTTATTAGTGCTTGGTGTAACATATTTGTCACTACTTCCACCTTTCACTTCCCATTCTGCTGCTCCGTCGCTAACACGTGCATACGATTGGTTAGGGCCTAAAACACCGGCGGGTATCACAACCTCGTCGATTAACTTTTTACCGGAGTCAAATAACCCGATCCAATTGGCAGCTTCCGGATTCAGCTTGCAACTTGTGTGGAAAGTACCACGGTTAGGCTCGCCGTCTGCCCAGAAAAGGGCATGTTGGCGCGGCTTTATCAATGTCAGTACGTCACCTTTCGGAATAAAGTAAGTAACTGTATCGCCCGGTTGGTTGCTCACTTTCAGTAAGCAAGCTGCCAGATCGGCGCTACCGAATGATTTATTGAATATTTCAATCCATGCGCTGTGCAGTCCGTAGTCATCCTGAAAATTACTTTGGTTGTCTATCAGGACTTCGTTCAGTACCAGCTTGCTGTTCGACTTTTTCTCTCCACAAGAAGTAAGCCCGATCAGTAATAGCAGAGAAAGGAATATTCCGATTTTGGTTTTATTCATAATCGTTCTTGTTTTAATGTGAAAAGTTGGATTACAACGGAATATTTCCATGCTTCTTAGCCGGATTGGTCAGTTTCTTAGTCTGCAACTGTTGCAAAGCGCGAATAACACGGAAACGTGTGTTACGTGGCTCAATCACATCGTCAATGTAACCGTATTTAGCGGCATTATAAGGATTAGCAAACAATTTCGTGTATTCTGCTTCTTTCTCGGCTAGGAATTGAGCGGGATTCTCCTGATCTTTAGCTTCGCGTGCATATAATACCTCTACTGCTCCGGCACCACCCATTACTGCGATTTCAGCGGTCGGCCATGCATAATTCATGTCACCGCGAAGCTGCTTACAGCTCATCACAATATGAGAACCTCCATAGGACTTACGCAAAGTAATAGTTACTTTAGGTACGGTAGCCTCACCGTATGCATATAATAATTTAGCACCGTGCAGGATAACACCGTTGTATTCCTGACCTGTTCCCGGAAGGAATCCCGGTACATCTACCAGCGATACGATAGGAATATTGAACGCGTCGCAGAAACGGACGAAACGTGCACCCTTACGAGATGCGTTGCTATCGAGCACACCTGCCAGATATTTCGGCTGGTTGGCAACGATACCTACTGACTGTCCGTTGAAACGTGCGAAACCGATGATAATATTCTTAGCATAATCTTTTTGGATTTCCAGGAATTCTCCGTTATCTACGATGGCTCCGATCACTTCGTACATATCATACGGCTTAGTCGGACTATCGGGAATAATGTCATTCAAAGAATCTTCCAGACGATCGATTGGGTCTGTGCAATCCACATACGGAGCTTCTTCAAGGTTATTTTGAGGAATATAGCTCAACAGTTTGCGGATTAATGCGAAACCTTCTTCTTCGGTTTTGGCAGTGAAATGAGTGACGCCTGATTTGGTAGAGTGAACACTTGCGCCACCGAGATTTTCCTGGCTGACGTCTTCACCTGTTACTGTTTTTACAACTTTCGGTCCGGTAAGGAACATATAGGAAGTGCCTTCCATCATCAAAGTGAAGTCCGTTAGAGCCGGAGAGTATACGGCACCACCGGCACAAGGACCGAAGATACCGGAAATTTGCGGAATGACACCGGAGGCAAGGATATTACGTTGGAAGATTTCAGCATAGCCGGCAAGAGCATTGATACCCTCTTGAATACGGGCACCGCCTGAGTCGTTGATACCGATACAAGGTGCACCCATCTTCATGGCCTGATCCATGATTTTGCAGATCTTCTGTGACATTGTTTCAGACAGTGAACCGGCAGAAACGGTGAAGTCCTGTGCGAACACATATACCAGACGTCCTTCGATAGTACCGCAACCGGTTACTACACCGTCTCCGGGATAGTGCTTCTTGTCCATGCCGAAGTTCGTACATCTATGCTCAACGAACATGTCCATTTCTTCAAAGCTCCCTTCATCCAGCAACATAGCCAGACGTTCGCGTGCTGTGTATTTCCCTTTTTCATGTTGCTTCGCAATTGCTTTTTCACCGCCTCCGAGACGTGCTACGGCACGGCGTTCAATAAGCTCTTTAATTTTTTCAAGTTGATTACTCATGAGTTCTTGTTAGTTTTAGAGTTTATGATTAATGTTCGCAGAGTTCTGTCAGCACACCTAGAGTGGACTTCGGGTGGAGGAAAGCGATATTCAAACCTTCGGCACCTTTGCGCGGAGCCTTGTCAATCAGGCGGATTTCTTTGCTTTCTGCTTCTGCCAAGGCATTGGCTACGCCATCTTCTACGGCAAATGCAACGTGATGAACACCTGCACCTTTGTTTTCAATAAACTTAGCGATGGTACTCTCGGGGCAAGTCGGCTCCAACAGCTCAATTTTTGTTTCGCCTACTTTTAAGAAAGCAGTTCTTACCTTCTGATCTTCCACTGTTTCAATGTTGTAACACTTCAGACCCAATACATTTTCGTAGTAAGGAAGGGCTTCTTCGATGCTTTTTACGGCAATGCCCAGATGTTCAATGTGTGAAATCTTCATAACTATACTTTTTTATTTGGTTTTAATTATGTGCTTATATGGCATAAAACAGCACAAAGAAAGACAATTCTTACCTAATAAAGAAATATTTCTGCATTTAATTGCTGCGTTATAAAGCATAAAAAATCATAGGACAGGGATATGAAGAGCCATTTTGTAATCTTGAGATTACATTTAGACATAAAATTTGACTAGAAGATTGTTTAGCCAAGTCCAACTGACACGAAACCAGCGGCGGGTGCTGCTTTGTTTTCCGCCAAAGCGAAGCACGAAATCCCGATAGCCATGTTTACGGAACGGAAGTCCTACATCCATGAATTCCATGTGGCGGAACCCGCGTTGATGGGCATCTTCCAATGCTTTCCAAACAGCCAGTATACCGGGATATTGCAATGCGTATGTCTTTCGCATTCCTCCTGAAAACCAAAGAAAGGCACTCTCTCCGGAATAGATACAGACAGCTCCGCCGATAATTTTCTCCTTATATTTGACGATGAATATTTTTGCCTGTTTGCCTCTGATGAGCATACTGTTCATGTGTCGGAAGAAATCGTTGGCGGGGAAATATCTGCGTATACGGGAGGAATAGACTTTATGTAGCATTCGTGAGAAATCGCGAATCTCTTCTACTGTATGTGCTTCTTCTACTTTTGCTCCGTTCTTAAGTCCTTTTTTTATTTGCCGGATACGTGACGGACTAAATCGGTCTTCTACATTTTTCATACTATGCAGCGAGTTACGTACCCGTAGCCAATTGACAGGAAAGTAGTTATTGTTTCGGAAGAAACGATAACCGAACATCGAATTATTCAGATTACGGAATTCGATAAGGAAGCAGGTGCGTGTTGCCTCCTGAGTGAGATGCTCAAGCATCTCTCCAAAAACTTCCTCAGCTTTTTCCTTGTTGGTGGAAAGCGACTCATCCAGCCCTTCGCCTTCACTGTATACTACACAGTGTTTTACCAATGAAGAGGGGAGCCATCTTTTTGCTTTGCGGATGGCTGCGAGTAAACGTGCCATCGGTTTGCCGTTTTCCGTTGCCACTATCAATAAAGGAGTATAGCCCGGAGTCGCTTCGTAAATCAGAAACAGCTCTTTGGAATGAAAGGTATTCTTTCCCGGCAAATCAGGAATATCCTTTCCTTTATAATATGTTGTTAGTTTAAGTGGCATTCAACTACAAATTTACAATTTTTATTTCTCATACAACAAGAAAACGGATAATTTGTTACTTTTGTGTATTAGTAAAATATATAAATGGAATAACTACTATGATTGACGAGATTTTAGCTTATAACAAGCAATTTGTAGAGAAGAAAGGATATGAAGAGTATATAACGAATAAGTATCCTGATAAAAAAATAGCGATTCTTTCTTGTATGGATACCCGTCTGACAGCATTGCTTCCAGCGGCGTTGGGTATAAAGAACGGTGATGTGAAAATGATAAAAAATGCAGGAGGGGTTATTTCCCATCCTTTCGGCAGTGTGATTCGCAGCCTGCTCGTTGCCATTTTTGAGTTGGGAGTAGAAGAGATTATGGTGATAGCCCATTCTGACTGTGGGGCTTGCCACATGCATAGTGAGGAGATGATCGGGAAAATGAAAGCACGGGGGATCAATCCGGATTATATTGACATGATGCGTTTCTGCGGAGTAGATTTTAATTCCTGGTTGGACGGTTTTGAAGATACGGAAAAGTCGGTAAGAGGAACTGTTGATTTTATCGTCCACCATCCTTTGATTCCTTCGGATGTGAGAGTTTACGGATTTATTATTGATTCTACGACCGGAGAATTGAGGAGAATAGTATAATTGCATTATCTTTGCATACATTAATCAGATGAAACCGGAAATGATATGGAAAATTTCAGTGAATTGATAAAGAACCGTCGCAGTATGCGTAAGTTTACTGATGAAGAACTGACTCAGGATGAGGTGGTTGCCTTGATGAAAGCCGCTTTGATGTCTCCCTCTTCCAAACGCAGTAATAGTTGGCAATTTATAGTTGTTGATGATAAAGAAATATTAAAAGAGCTGTCTCACTGTAAGGAGCAGGCCTCTTCCTTTATTGCTGACGCCGCTTTGGCGATTGTTGTAATGGCTGACCCGTTGGCGAGTGATGTTTGGATTGAAGATGCTGCGATTGCCTCCATTATGATACAGTTACAGGCGGAAGATCTTGGATTGGGAAGTTGCTGGGTACAGGTGCGCGAACGTTTCACAGCCACCGGAATGCCTTCCGACGAGTTTGTACATGGAATACTGGATATACCTTTGCAGCTTCAGATTCTGTCCGTTATAGCTATCGGTCACAAAGGAATGGAACGCAAGCCTTTCAATGAAGAACACCTTCAGTGGGAGAAAATTCACATTAATAAGTTTGGAGGAAAATAACGATGGGAGCTGCCAAAGCAAATAACAGCAAAGATACCTATATGGCTACTGCTGTTTCTTTTATAGTAATAGGAGCACTCTTTTTGATCGATAAACTGATTCATTTTTCTTCTCTTGGTTTGTCTTGGGTGATGAATAAGGATAATATGTTATTGTACGCTTCTGTCTGTTTCCTTATTTTCAAACGGGATAAATCCATTGGTTTCGTGTTGCTGGGACTTTGGCTGGTGATGAATATCGGGCTGGTGATGTCGTTGCTGGGCTCGTTATCAGGATATCTGTTGCCATTGACGTTGCTCATCATCGGAATTATTTTATTTTGGATTGCAAAACGGTAAAGAAGTGATGAATAGAAGTATAGAAGATACCCCGATTGTGTTTATCGGTGCCGGGAATTTGGCCACTAATCTGGCAAAGGCGCTTTATTATAAAGGTTTTCGTATCGTGCAAGTGTATAGCCGGACGGAAGAATCTGCCCGTGCTTTAGCCGAACAGGTAGAAGCCGGATATACGACGGATTTACAGGAAATATCAAAAGAAGCCCGATTATATATTGTATCTCTGAAAGATGCGGCTTTTGTTGAATTATTGCCTCAGATAACGGAAGGAAAGCAAGATGCGCTGTTGGTACATACGGCGGGCAGTATCCCGATGAGTGTTTGGGAGAAATATGCGGAACGTTATGGAGTGTTTTACCCCATGCAGACTTTCAGTAAGCAACGTGAAGTTAATTTCCGGGAAATACCCTTCTTTGTTGAGGCGAAAAGACCGGAAGATGTGGAACTTCTGAAAGCGATAGCTGCGACTCTCTCGGATAATGTGTACGAGATAACTTCCGAACAGCGTAAGAGTCTTCATTTGGCTGCTGTCTTTATCTGTAATTTTACAAATCATATGTATGCCTTAGCGGCGGATTTGCTTGAAAAGTATAATCTGCCTTTCGATGTCATGCTTCCGTTGATTGATGAGACTGCGCGTAAAGTGCACGAATTGACACCTCATGAGGCACAAACCGGACCGGCAGTGCGTTATGATGAAAATGTGATAAGTAATCATCTTGCTATGTTGGCAGACTCGCCGGCATTACAGGAAATATATAAATTAATGAGTAAAAGTATCCATGAGCACCATCAATTATGATTTGTCCCGTATCAAGGCGTTGGCTTTCGATGTTGACGGAGTCTTGAGTTCGACCACAGTTCCCCTGCATCCCTCCGGTGAGCCGATGCGTACTGTGAATATTAAGGATGGTTATGCTATCCAACTTGCCGTAAAGAAAGGGCTTCATATCGCTATCATTACCGGAGGGCGGACAGAAGCCGTACGTATCCGTTTTGAAGGCTTGGGAGTGAAGGATTTGTATATGGGCTCTGCCGTAAAGATACATGATTATCATGCGTTCCGTGATAAATACGGATTGTCTGACGATGAAATATTATATATGGGGGATGATGTGCCCGATATAGAAGTGATGCGTGAATGCGGTCTTCCCTGCTGCCCGAAAGATGCTGTTCCGGAAGTAAAATCCGTAGCAAAGTACATCTCTTATGCCGACGGCGGTCATGGCTGCGGACGTGATGTGGTGGAGCAAGTGCTGAAAGCTCATGGGCTGTGGATGGCACAAGATGCTTTTGGTTGGTAGCACACAAAAAAGAACAAACGGAATAACTAAGTCGTAATTGATAAAATAATGCTTGATAATTTAAAGAAATATCAGATCATATTAGCTTCCAACTCGCCTCGTCGGAAAGAGCTAATGTCGGGTTTGGGAGTGGATTATGTGGTAAGGACTTTACCCGATGTGGATGAATCCTATCCGAATACATTGGCTGGAGCGGAGATACCCGAATTCATAGCCCGTGAAAAGGCGGACGCCTATCGTGCTATGATGAAACCGGGAGAATTATTAGTGACTGCTGATACCATTGTCTGGTTGGATGGTCAGGTTTTGGGCAAACCGGAAGGGAGAGAAGGGGCTGTTGAAATGCTCCGTGCACTTTCGGGGAAATCACATCAGGTTTTCACCGGTGTTTGCCTGACTACTACTGAATGGCAGAAAAGTTTTACCGCATCTTCCGATGTTCTGTTCGATGTCTTGTCGGACGATGAAATACAGTATTATGTCGATCGTTATCAACCTATGGATAAGGCGGGAGCATACGGTGTACAGGAATGGATCGGATATATCGGAGTGAGATCTATTTCCGGTAGCTTCTATAATATAATGGGACTCCCCATACAAAAGCTGTACGGGGAGTTGAAAAAGTTATAATAAATCCAACATTAAAGGAATGTCTTCTTCTCGAACACCTTGTTTGAGAAGAGCTTCTTCATCTTTATGGAACATTTCCAGGAAATGTTCACGGCTTTCACAGGCTATAATTGCCTTTCCATAGAAAGTGACCGCTTTCTGGATATCTCCCATCACCCATGCAACGTGTCCTGCATTCATGTAATCGATTGCCTGCGGCTTTTGTCCGATGATTTTCTCGTAATATTTCATGGCTTGTTCATATTTCCGGCTGATGAATGAGCACCATCCGATACCGCGCCATGCTTTCACACAATTGCTCTTGATGAAGTCCAACTTGAAGAAGTAATTCAACGCTTCTTCATATTGTTCCATTTCTGCCAGGCAATTACCGATATAGAAAATTACGTTTGCATCTTCCGGAGCCACTTCCTCTACCTTTTTATAATAGGCGAGAGCCGCCCGATAGTTCTTAGTCAGCCGATAGCAGGTAGCCAGATGGCGGTTGTTCCAGATGTTATCCGGTTTTAGTGTATCAGCTTTCAGATAGGCCTGAATAGCTTCTTCGTATTGTTTTGTTTTCTGTAACACATATCCGAACTTTTGGTAACCGTCAGCAATATCGTCCCCTTCAAATTCTCCGATTTCTTCCAACTCTTTGTAGATTTCGACCGCTTCCTCCCAGCGTTCTTTTGATATATAGAAGTCGGCGATGGGGAATAACACGTCTGCCCAATACAAGATATTGTCGAGTGCGGGAACATTATGGAAGTCAAGCTTATCCTGAAAAATATCTCTGAATTCCTGTCGGCGCACGCTCAGCTTGAAGAAACGGTAAAGATCGTGTAAATACTGGTTGCTGATAGCACCCGGACTTTCGTTAAGCCGTTTTATCATTTCAGGATTTGAATTTGAATTCTCCATCAATTCGTTCATTTGCTGCTCGTTGAGCTGGCTGAGCATCATGTCCTGCTGCGCTTGGGGTAATTGGTGGATGGTGAAAAACAACGAATATTTGTCGCTATTGCTGAAGATTCCCGCTTCAAGTATCAAGTCCAATACAGTGTTTCCTTTATTACCTGTTTTTTTCAGCGCTTTTAGTATGCTGGAGTGTTGCTTGCTGAAAGGATAGAACCAGTTCTGCACTTCACGGAAGAACGGATAACTCTTCAGAGCGGCAAATGTACTCATATATACATCAGCTCCTTCAAGCTGGAGCTCGCTCATTTCACGCAGCTTGTCTCCCAAACCGGATTTTTCGAAAGTGTCTTCCCAATCCGGATTCTTGTCATCGTTCTCTTCATCGTTCTCCTCTAGGTCGAATCGCATATTCTTCATAGAAGAAACAGACTTCAACATTTCAGGAATAATCTCTTCCCGCATCTTTTTATCGATTTTCTCTGTTTCCTGACATAAGAGCATTTGGTGATAAACACGTGCGACCTCCTTTCTGAATGTAGGGATTTCATCCATGAGATCTACTCTCTTGAGGATTTCCGGATAAAAGATCAAACGGTTTCTGTAAATGTGGAAGATAATCATTACACCTACCAATGCCCGCTGGCTGACGCTGACGTTCGAATGACTGTATGCGTCGAGTAGCCACATTATTTTCCGCACATCGAGACTTTCCATCAAACTTAGTGTGACAGCGCTTGTGAACAGGCATAAATCTTCTCCCGGAAGTAATTCGGATGCAAGCATGGCTTGTGCCTCTTCTTCGTCCTGAGGAGTCCATGCGCTGTTTGTCCATACTCTGACGAACATGAATTTGAGTGTGTCTTCATGCCGTTTCAGGACTTCATCCATTTTTGTGTCAGAGAGTAATCCGCTGACTGCCAAGTCGTCATTGAAAGACTCCAATATATGCAGTATTGTTTTAATGCCATAGTTCGCTAAGTCCGGTGATGTAGGAGTGCGGCGCACTTCGTGATAATAGTTGGATGAAGCGTTGTCCAGCATGAGCAACCGCGATTGGTCGGCGATAGCCCACGTATCCGTAAGCATTTTCTGATACAGATTCCATCGTTCGGGATCATTGGCTCCCTGTCTCATATAATCGAGCATATACTTATATGAAGTTTGCAACTGTTCCAATCGGGTACGTAAATCCCAGTCAGAGCATTGCCACAACAGGGATTCCAATTGTATCAAGGCTTCCTTAAGTCTTCTATCTTCAAGTAAGGAATATATATATGCGTATTGTTCATTAATTGTTTTTTCGTTCATAATTTGGTCAATTATTTATTTCTTTCCATCTACATGGAACAGTGCAAAAAGAATGCCAAAAAAGGAAATCAACGTATTAACCTTCATTATAGGTTATAAATAAGGGCAACTCTTTTCACAAAGAACTGCCCTTCAAGAATGTTGAAATCTTATGTGAATTTATTCTTGAATAGCGGCGATACCTGGAAGGATTTTTCCTTCGATTGCTTCAAGTAATGCGCCACCACCTGTTGAAACGTAAGATACACCGTTAGCCAGACCGAACTTGTTGACACAAGCTACAGAGTCACCACCACCGACGAGTGAGAAAGCACCGTTCTTGGTTGCTTCAACGATAGCTTCACCTACTGTACGTGAACCGTGAGTAAAGTTGTCAAATTCGAATACACCTGTAGGACCGTTCCAAAGAATAGTCTTAGATTCTTTGATAACGTTAGCGAAGATTTCTTCAGTCTTAGGACCGATATCAAGACCTTCCCATCCATCAGGAATTTCGTTAACCGGACAGAATTTAGTATTTGCATCGTTAGAGAAAGCGTCAGCGATTTTAGCGTCAACAGCCAAAACCAGGTTTACACCTTTTTCTTTAGCCTTCTTAATCAAATCCAAAGCCAAGTCAAGTTTGTCGTCCTCGCAGATAGAGATACCGATTTTACCACCTTGCGCTTTAGTAAATGTATAAGTCATACCACCTGCGATAATCAAGTTGTCTACCTTGTTCAACAGGTTTTCGATGATTTCGATTTTAGAAGAAACTTTAGAACCACCCATGATAGCAGTGAACGGACGTTTGATATCGTTCAATACTTTATCTACGGCTTTCACTTCTTTTTCCATCAGGTAACCGAACATCTTGTTATCTGTATCGAAATATTTAGCGATCAATGCCGTAGAAGCATGAGCGCGGTGAGCGGTACCGAATGCGTCGTTTACATAGCAGTCTGCGTAAGAAGCCAATTTCTTGGTAAATTCTTTCTGGCTTTCTTTTACAGCTTTCTTTGCAGCAGCTTTTTCTTCGTCAGTTGCGTCTTCTGCCAAACCTCTTGGTTTGCCTTCTTCTTCAGCATAGAAACGAAGGTTTTCGAGCAACAGCACTTCGCCCGGTTGCAGAGCAGCAGCTTTCACGGCAGCTTCTTCACCCATACAGTCGTTAGCAAATTGAACTTCAACACCTAGCAATTCAGACAGGTGTTTGATGATATGTTTCAAAGAAAATTTATCGGCAACGCCTTTCGGACGACCCAGATGAGAGCCAATGATGATGCTTCCGCCGTCTGCAAGGATCTTCTTCAAAGTAGGAAGAGCCGCACGCATACGGGTGTCGTCTGTAATGTTGAAGTTTTCGTCCAAGGGTACATTGAAGTCCACGCGAACAAATGCCTTTTTACCGGCAAAATTGAATTTGTCAATTGTCTGCATAATACTCTATTTTTATTTAAAAGTGTTTTTAAGATTCTTCGTTAAGAACGACCGCAAAGTTACTATTTATTTCGGTTCTCTGCTATTAAATCGTTATTTATTCTTGGCTTTTGATTCCTCTTTTGTAACTTTATAGGTGTTACAGAAATATTTGCACATCATTTGCAAACCACAGGTAGCACATTTGGGAGTACGTGCCTGACAAACATAACGACCGTGAAGGATCAGCCAATGATGGGCGATAGGGATCAGTTCCTCCGGAATATTCTTTATCAGTTCTTTTTCCACACTAAACGGAGTAGTGCAACTGTCCGGCACTAATCCGATGCGGTGGCTTACCCGGAATACGTGTGTGTCAACCGCCATTGCCGCTTTATTGAATACTACGGACTGAATCACGTTGGCCGTCTTCCTGCCCACACCGGGCAGCTTTGTCAAGTCTTCCAGATTATCAGGAACTTGGCTTTGGAAGTCATTCACCAGCATTTTTGCCATGCCGACCAGATGTTTCGCCTTGTTGTTCGGATAAGATACACTCCGGATATATTCAAAAACGACTTCGGGAGTAGTGGCTGCCAAAGCCTCCGGAGTTGGAAAATCTTTATATAAAGGCGGAGTAATCATATTTACCCGTTTGTCCGTGCATTGGGCGGAAAGGATTACTGCGATCAGCAGTTCGTACGGATTGTTGTAATGTAATTCTGTTTCGGCCACAGGCACGTTCTCCTGAAACCAGGCGATCACTTTCTCATAACGTTCTTTCTTTCTCATCGTAGTTTGTTTTTATGGTAATGAGGCGTTACTTTGATTTTAAAATAGATGGCGGAAACTACCGTCAGGCAGGCTCCGAACAGATAGGCTTTGTCAAATGTGCTGATTTCCGCAATATATCCTCCCGTCAGCATACCAATACCGATTCCTACATCCCACGAAGTAAGATAGGTGGAAGTGGCCGTCCCCCGTTGGCTATTGGGAGCCAGGTTGACAAACAGCGTGTTGAATGCCGGAAACATGATCCCGAAGCCTACGCCCATCAGTAGCGCAACACCGAAAAACAGGATTGTGCAGGCCGCTTCATTCCATTGAATCAGATATACGCAAGAAGCTAACAGAAAGAAACTGAAAATGACAAGATACAGTCCGGCGGCTATTACTTGTGTTATTTTCCCCCGATCCACCAACTTCCCGGAGAATATCCGGGAGATAGCCATACCGATAGCCATAAAAGTGAAGAAGAATCCCGTTTGCGTGTTTATTCCTATCTGACGGGCATACATGGCTACATAATTGGTAGTCATGCCGTAAGGAATAGAAAGCAACAGCAGGCTAAGTCCGGCAGGCAATCCTTTTAACAAGATAAACCGGTCGAGTGAAATAGGTTCCCGTTTCACCGGAGGTTTATAGGGTGTTTTTACTAAGCTGGCGGAAATAAATCCCAATACACATGAACCGAGCGCATAGCAGAATATCGTAGCAAAAGAGACTCCTGCGTCATGCAGGAATAATCCGAACATCGGTCCGATGGACATCGCCGTGTTGTTTGTAAGTCCGTAATATCCTAAACCTTCGCCTCTGCGTGAAGAGGGCATAATGTCGATAACGACTGTATTTCCGCCCACCGTAACCATCCCGAACGAGACACCGTGAATAATACGGAATATGATAAATAAGGTCAGTGAACCGGCAATCAGATAACCGCCGAACATCATCATAAAGATAAAATAAGCGAAAAGATACAGCGGTTTGCGTGCAAATGTATCAAGCAGATAACCGGAAAACGGACGAATGCAAAGTGCCGCTACTGTATAACAGGAAAGTACGATACCGATGGTAGAGGTCCCTGCCTGGAAAAACTCGGATAAATAAAACGGCAAAACGGGAATCAGCAGCCAGAAACCGAAGTAGAGCAGAAAATTGGCTGCCAAGATGAAACAATAACTAGGAGTAATGAGTCTATCCTTTGCCATAATGAATTAGTTTATTCCACCATTAGTTCACCACAGATTACACGGATTAACACAGATTTTTAATAAATTCCCAATAATCTGTGTTAATCCGTGTAATCTGTGGTGAATATGATTAGTAGGCGCTCTCGAATTCCTTCAGGAAGCGTGTGTCATTTTCAGAGAACAGTCTGAGGTCGTTGACGCGATATTTTAAGTTGGTGATTCGTTCAATACCCATTCCTAAAGCATAACCGCTATATATCTTGCTGTCAATACCGTTCAGTTCCAGCACGTTTGGATCTACCATACCGCAACCTAAGATTTCCACCCAACCTGTGTGTTTGCAGAAAGGACAACCTTTTCCACCGCAGATGTTACAGCTTATATCCATTTCGGCACTGGGCTCTGTGAAAGGGAAGTAAGAAGGACGCAGGCGGATTTTGGTATCTTCACCGAACATTTCGCGGGCAAAGAGAAGCAATGCCTGTTTCAAATCCGTGAAAGACACGTTGCGGTCTACGTATAAAGCTTCCACTTGGTGGAAGAAGGCGTGTGCACGGTAGCTGATAGCCTCGTTGCGATATACGCGTCCCGGACAAAGTACGCGGATAGGAGGTTGTGTAGACTCCATTACACGGCTCTGTACGCTGGATGTATGTGTACGCAAAACGACATTGTGAGACACTTCGGTATTGTTCTCAATAAAGAAAGTGTCTTGCATATCGCGTGCCGGATGGTCTTCCGCAAAGTTCATGGAAGAGAATACATGCCAGTCGTCTTCGATTTCCGGTCCGTCTGCGATGTTGAAACCCATTCGGGCAAAAATATCGATGATTTCGTTCTTCACGATTGTGAGCGGATGGCGCGTACCAAGTTTCACAGGATAAGCCGAACGGGTCAAATCCAATCCGTCGCAACCGTTGTCTTGGTTTTCAAACTGCTCTTTCAGCGCATTGATTTTATCCTGCGCTTTCGTTTTCAGTTCATTCAGCCTCATGCCGACTTCCTTTTTCTGCTCAGCCGGTACGTTACGAAAATCAGCCATTAAGTCGTTAATGGCTCCCTTCTTGCTAAGGTATTTGATGCGGAGAGCTTCGAGTTCTTCGGCATTGGAGGCGTGCAAGGCTTCCACCTCTTTCAGAAGTTGTTCAATCTTAGCTATCATATTTTTGATATATTGTTATTCAGTTTCTTGGTAAAAACCTTGCAAAGATATAATATTTATTTCAGTTGGTGAAATCTATATAGACGTTTTTATGGAGTTCCTTACTTTAGGTTCGGATTTAAAATCGCATCCTCGTAAGGATAGGGAGCGTACATTTTACTATCATCCCATGTACCCGTCACGGGCACCGCTTCATTTCTCTCGATACCCTCCGCTACTTTTATTAGCGGGTTCTCCTTGCGGTATTCAAAATGATCTTTGTACCGGTACATCCTGAACATATCCCTGGCCCTGCTCGCAATGCCTCCCCAATAGTATCCGGCTATTTCCCAACCGTGCTCATCGTAGGCGGCTTCCGCCAGTGCTTCGGGTGTCATGGTTTCCTTATAAAAATTAGTTTCTTGACCGTCAGCCCTGTTACGTACCTTATTTAATACTTCTATGGCTTTTGTATTGACTTCTCCCGAACGCCCTGTTGCTTCGGCATACCAGCAATATACCTGCGACAGCCGTATCAGTTGGAGCGTCTTTTCGCCTGCCGCATTCACCAGAGCGGGATTGGTGTAATCGAACTCCGTTCCACGTACAGCACCTTCTACCGTTTTCATGAAAACAGGTGCAACCACTTCGCGGGAAGGTGGATCGGTGTCATACCACCAGTCATGTAGCTTGCCATCGCTCAATATGATTTTAGGAAAGTAAGTGGCATCTTTGCGCGGTCCTTCCGGAAAAGCTTTCCAGAATTTGATTTCTCCATTGGTATCTCCCCATCCGCCTTGTGCCATATCCTGAAGGAAGTCGGTCAAGGGAGCGGCTTGATTTGTCTGGTCCCGGTTATAGTAGATACCCAGCAGTAACTCTTTATTCTTATTATTATATTCCCAAGAATATACCTGGCTGTATTCATCCAGCAGTGCATAATTATAAATGTGGTTCTCCACACCGTCGATTACTTCTTTTGCTTTGCCGGCCGCCAGTTTATAATATTCCGTTCCTTTGTTGAGCGGCCATCCTGCCATGCACATATACACGTATGCCATTGTTGCTTTCACTGCTCCTTCACTTACAGCGATATTTATTCCGTTTCTGGCATAAGGTTCTTTGGTGTAATTTACAGGACAGTCTGTTTCTGCAATCTTCAGGTCGGATAGAATCAATTTATAAACTTCTTCTTCTGTTTGCAAAGGAGCGTTGTAATTGATTTCCTCTTCCAGCATGATAGGTACTTTTCCCCACGTTGTCACCAGATAGAAATACGAATAGGCTCTCCAATAATGTGCCTGTCCGATAGCAGCCTTAATTTCTTCCTCTGATACGTCGGGGGTGCGTCCTGCATTGTTAATAATGAAGTTGGCGGCTTTGATTACTTTGAAACGCTGTTCCCACATACTGGACAGCCATGAATTATTATCTTTCACATCAAACTGGTCATGCTCCCTAAGTGGCTGTTTGTTGCTGGAAGGGTGGGTGGAAATATCATCACCGGCTAGGAAGTTAGTACCGCAAAGATTATTGCTGGCCTGTGAACTTGCTATCACGGAGTATAGTGCGGTCAGTGAAGCATCAAGATCTTCTTTGTTGCTGAAGAATTCTTCTGAGGGCAACTGTCCTTTAGGGTCTTCGGTCAGGAAGTCGTTACACGAAACCAGACATAGACCCGCCCAAACGAATGGCAATGTCTTTTTGATATACTTATATGTTGTTTTCATCTTGTTCTTTATTTATAGGTCAATGGTTAAAATCTGATTTTGGCGCCAAAAGTTATTGTTCGTGGGATGGGGTACGCACCATAGTCCAGACCGTCATAGCTGGTATAAACCTCCGGATCCATTCCTTTGTAACGGGTGATTGTAAAAAGGTCTTGCGCGCTTACGGATAATTGTATGCTTGCAAACTTGGCAACCCGTCTCGGAATGCGATACGAAATGCTGACGTTCTTCAATTTGACGAAAGAAGCGTCTTCCAGCCAGAAATCCGAGTTGGCGTAATTCTTACTTTCGGTATTGGTGAGGCTCGGATAAGCTGCTTCCGCTTTATTGCTTACGTGATCCCAACCTTTGAAATAAGCATCCCGCAGCGTGACGAAACGTGAATTCCCAGTCATTGAGGCGGCCGTGTAGCGGCTTATATTCAGGCGGTTGTATCCGGTGGCGGCATTGAAGAAGATGTTTACAGTCCAGTTTTTCCAACTGATTGTGTTGTTCCACCCCATTGTCCATTTCGGGCTTGCCTGTCCTTTTACTACCAAGTCGTCGGAAGTAGGGCTGGTAGTCAGACTACCGTCTGCTTTCTGATAAAGGTTGGCGCCTTTCTCGTCGAATCCTTTCCATTGATATACATAGAAAGATCCCATCGGATAACCGGGCTTCATAATTTGCATCGCACCGCCCAAATCGCTGTAGTTGGCTGTCAGTACGAAGTCACTGCCGGCAAGGTCGGTTACTTCATTTTTCACATAAGCGGCATTGAAACCGGTCTCCCAAGTCACCGTTCCTTTCACCGGGAAGGTGTTGACCGAGAATTCAACTCCCGTGTTCTTCAGTTCACCCTGATTCACCCAATACGTACCTCCGCCGTTGTATTTGGGTACTTGTTTCTGGAAGAGCAGGTCTTTGGTTATTTTCTTGAACCAATCGAATGTAATGTTGAACCCGCCCAAGCTTAAATCTACTCCCAAATCATATTGGTAGGTCTTTTCCCAAGTGATATCGGGAGTAGGAAACTGGTTACCCCAATACCCTGTGTAAGCATTGGAAGTACCCCAGCCGTAAGTTGCGCCCGATAACATTCCCAGCGTACTGTATGCCGCAATGTCCTGATTACCGGTGACACCGAAACTACCTCTTAATTTCAATTGTTCCAATATATGTTGGTTGCTCATGAACTTCTCCTTTGCTATATCCCAAGCTACTGCTGCGGATGGAAAATATCCCCATTTATTGTTTCCTTGAAATTTGGAAGAACCGTCCGCTCTTAATGCGGCAGTGATGAAATACCGTTTCTTGTAGTCATAGTTGGCACGTATGATTCCTGAAGCAAGAGACGCTTCTGTGTACGAGTTGCTTGCATTTCTTATAGCGGCATTGGCGATATTCCAATATCCTACGCTCTCATTGTTCAGATTCGAACCGGTACCTTGCAAGCCCGTATCCCACGAGCGGCTGATTTCCCATACGGCCATTGCCGTAACGTTGTGGTCACCGAATTGTCTTTGCCAGGTCAGGTTATTGGTATTCTGCCAATAGTTATGCATATTGCTGGTGTTGTTCATGCTGTTGATTGCACCGGGAGCTTCCAATTTTGATTTGAAAGAATAGGAAGGGCTGTGGTCGTAGTCGTATCCACCTTGTACGGAGAACGTAAGCCCTTTCATTATCTTGAATAATAAGGTCAGGTTGGCATTGAGGTTATAACTGTAACTGTCACTGTAGTTAACCATCAGCTCACCGTATGGATTCGAGCCGTTGGCGATGTTATACGGGTCTCTGTTGTATATGCCGGTTTCCGGGTCTTTCATTTCCATCGTAGGGGAGAAGTTGGTGATATGAAACCAGTTGGCGCCGTCGTTATGCTTATGCAGACTGCTGGCGTTCATCTTGGCGGAGATAGTCAGCCAGGGTTTTACATCAGCATCGATGTTTGCCCGGATACCATAACGTTTGTAATCCGTCCTGATAGTGACGGCTTCCTGATCCAGCATATTTCCGGAAATAAGATATTTCACTTTGGCGTTTCCACCGGAGATGCTTAACCTGTAATCCTGCGTGATACCGGTGTGAGTGATGAGGTCAGCCCAATTGATTCCTTTTGTCCCGTTTTTGTAGGCTTCGAGGTCTTCGGCTGAAATCGTAGATGAACCGCGTATATCATTCAGTGCCGTTGCATATTCATATGCGTTCAGTAAATCATATTGTTTTCTCACTGTGGAAAGACCTACGGAAGCATCGAACGTAATACTGGCTTTTCCTTCGCTGCCGCCTTTGGTGGTGATCAAAATAACTCCGTTTGAACCTCGCGAACCGTAAATAGCGGTGGATGAAGCGTCTTTCAGAACTTCCATCGATTGGATATCCGACGGATTGATGCCGTCCAGCCCGCTGGAAGAGATGATTCCGTCTATCACGTACAACGGGTCACTACTTTTATTGATAGAGGTAGTACCGCGTACACGTACTTTCATGCCTGCTCCGGGCACACCGCTTGTCGCAGTAACTTCCACACCGGGTGTCCGGCCTTGAAGGATGTTTTCCACCCGTTTTACCGGCTGGTTCTTGAATTGCCTGGTCGACACACCGGAAACGGAGCCCGTCAAATCGCTTTTCTTGACTGTTCCGTATCCTACCACCACTACCTCTTCTAGTAGCTGATTGTCTTCTTTCAGTATGACATGGAGGGCTGTTCTTTTTCTTATTTTTATTTCCTGCGGATGATATCCGATATAAGAAATAACGAGGGTGGCTCCTTGGGGAACACTCAGTGTAAATTTGCCGTCCATGTCACTCGTTGTCCCTGTCGTTTCTTCTCCTTTTATTAATACAGAGGCACCGATGATGGTTTCTCCTTGTTCGTCATAAATAATTCCTTTTATGGTTCTGTTCCCGCCTTCATCGGTTTCGTCTTCTTGCACTTCCGTCACCGGCTCTCCCTCTGTCGGGGCTTCCATCGGCATACTTGCTGCTTGTGAAAACAGATGTGATGGTAAAAGGAACACAAAAAGAATGCTTAACAACCATTTGCTTTTTCTTGTCACTTTCATGTTTATTTAAGTTTAGATTTTCTTATAGGGATTGAATTCTGTTAATAGTTAGTGGGCAAGCAGCGTGCCAGACCATTTTATATACTGTCCGGATAAAACGTAAATAATTGATTTTTATTGTTATAGTATTTAAGAAATAAAGTGTGTTTTTTTAGAAGTGTGGAATTGCAGACTGTGGAATTGTGTAAAAATTCCACAGTGTGGTGGAGTATATTCCCCATTGTTTTATCGGTACGCATTGAAATAATTTATATCTTTGCACCGTTATGTACCGAAAATCCGGCAACTTATGAAAAAGATTGTTTTCACTCTTCTGATTTTGGCTTTTTCTTTTCGCCTTGCGGCCCAGATAGACTATTTGGAGCCGGTGCGATCTCTCTCTACTTATAAAGGCGAGTTGGGTGAATATTATCGTAGCGTATTCTCTTTGTTAAATACAGGTTTTCAGAAACAGCCTTATGCGCGTTTTACAGCTATTCCTTCCTTTTCGCCCGAATATGCCATGTCGGTGGAAAAGAAGAACGGACGTTATTTTCTTATATCGAACACGCTGTCACGAACTTATTGGCAGGCGGAGAAAGGAACGGTGAAAGTGGAGACGAAATCAGTTGCCATCAGTCCGTCGCTTTATCGGTCTTTGGGAGCTATCTTTCATATAGTCACTGAGCAGATACAGGATTTGGATGGTTCCAGTGCCGGTCTGGATGGGGTTGTCTATTATTTTTCTTCCACCAATGAGAAAGGGAAAGAGCGGATGGGACGGAAGTGGTCTCCGGAAAAAGGAACTTTGATGGAGCGTCTTGTGTTGGTTTGCCAGTCGGCTTATATGTTGTCCAAAGGTGGAAATATATCGGAACAGACTTTGGCGGAAGAAGCCGCTTCTTTGTTGAAGGCCCTGCAACAACGCAGTAAGGAAGCTCCCGATGCATATAAACAACCGATATATGTTGGAATTTATCAGGTAGGTCCCCGTTCGAGAGCGCTTTCCGGAAAACGGATAGAAGAGTTAGCTCATTTTCCGGATATGACTCCTGAAGAATATATTGCCGGACAGATGGTGTATCCGGCCGATTTACTGGAAAAGAATATTCCCGGATTTGCTTTGTGCGAGTTTACTATTGATAAAGAAGGAGTTATACTTCGTCCACATATAGTACGGTCTACGCATCCGGAGTTTGCGGAAGAAGCTCTCCGCATTGTAAAAGGAATGCCGAAGTGGGCTCCAGCTCTTGTAGAAGGTAAACCGGCAGATAGTAATTATACTCTTTATATTCCTTTTCGACCGCAGAATTATCGGGCGAAATAACCTTCCTCCCCTAGTGTAAAAACATAAAATTCTCTATCACCTATCACCTGTTGCTCTGAATTCCTTTATTCATCGTGCTTTCAGTAGGGTGATAGGTTGTATGTAATCTATCACCGCACCTGTCACCTATCACCGCTTTCTCTGAAAACAGTAATCGGTAGAATGTCTCTCTTACTATTGGTCGTTTTGTTTCATGGATGTTTGAAACATTTTGTTTGCCACCGTAAAACACTATGTTTCACGCTGCCAAACACTTTGTTTCTCACTGCCGAACACTTTGTTTCAAGCCGTTGAAACACGACTCTACTCCGTATGTTTGGGATGAATCGTATAGTTGGTTTAGGCGAATCGTATGGTTAGTTTAAGTGAAACGTATAGTCGATTTAGGCAAATCGTATGGTCGTATTGGGTGACAGATGTTTTGCCAAGATAGTTACTCATGTATAATCAGATTCAAAAAATCATTAAAACAAAGAACTTTTCTTGTTCTTGATTGTCTTATGACCATAAATATATAAAATGAGAACTTATGGATGATATGATTAACAGACACGATTCGATTGCAGAAGAAAATATCGAACCGAATGGTCGTCCGGCCACGAATGATTTTGAAGAATGGAGCAGCGAAGTTTCTGACCGTGCAGACAATGTTTTCAAGAATGATACGAAAGACGGTCCCGACAAAGACCGTAAGAAACGTATAAAGGAAATAGATGAAGTGATAAAGAAGGACCTTGAATAAAGGTCCTTTATTTGATTACAATCTCTATTTGTATATTTTTAGGTATAAGTTCTACTCCATATTTTTTCTTGAATGCCGCTTTTGCTCTTTGTACGGAAGTTTTCCCTTTAATTCAACAAAATACTCGTTGTGACAATGATCAAGTATTAAATAATCGCACCTGATGCCTTCAGTGATTTGGTAACCGTCGACTTTTATTTTTGTTAGTAAATGTTGGTCAGGGTTTAAGAAAATACATTTGCATTTATTCTCTTTGATTACCAGAATTTTATCTGTCATTTCTCGTGTACACGTCTGTTTGAAGATTGTCATGTTATTCTAAGTCTAATAATGCAGAGAAAATCCAGCCTTGTTCATCTGAGGTAGCGTCTATTTGGTCGGCAACAACGATATTAAATTCTTTATCTAAAATGGAAATGACATTTCCGTTCTCTATTTTATAAGCGGTGATTCTGTTGAAGTGATCGCTCCAAAGTTGCGAATGATGAGTTTACGTTCCATATTACTATACGACTTATATTTTCGACTCGTGCAATATAATCATTTAATGGTAGAAAATCAAAAAAGAGCAACTCTGTTTATGAATTGCTCTTTTAAGAAGTGGAGCGTATCGGACTCGAACCGATCACCTTAACACTGCCAGTGTTACGCTCTAGCCAGATGAGCTAACGCCCCTTTTTTCTCTTATTATGATAACGTTTGTAAACGAATCTCTTTTGTTGCCGCAAATATAATGCAATATTCTGAAATAATTGCTATGTTTGCGGTAAATAATCTATTAGAAGGAAAAATATGTTGATTTATAACACCACTTTTCAAGTGGACGATGATGTTCACGATAATTTTTTGATTTGGATAAAAGAATCTTATATTCCCGAAGTACAGAAGCACGGAGCGCTGAAAACACCACGTATTTGTCGTATACTGAGCCATCGGGAAGATGGGAGCGCCTATTCTTTACAGTGGGAAGTAGAGAGTAGCGGATTGTTGCACCGCTGGCATTTGGAACAAGGGGTGCGATTGAATGACGAACTGACTAAGATATTCAAGGATAAGGTAATCGGATTTCCTACATTGATGGAGGTGATAGAGTGATTCAACCGGTAAAAGAGAAGATAATTCTGGGGATAGACCCCGGTACGACAATCATGGGATATGGAGTGCTGAGAATAAAAGGAACCAAACCCGAAATGATTGCTATGGGGATTATCGACTTGCGTAAGTTTGCCAATCATTACTTGAAACTGCGCCATATCCATGAGCGGGTGCTGAGTATTATTGAAAGCTATTTACCTGATGAACTGGCTATTGAAGCTCCTTTCTTCGGCAAAAATGTTCAGTCTATGTTGAAATTGGGACGTGCGCAAGGAGTGGCGATGGCAGCAGCGTTAAGTCGTGATATACCGATCACCGAATATGCCCCGTTGAAGATAAAGATGGCTATTACCGGAAACGGACAAGCATCTAAGGAGCAGGTGGCGGATATGTTGCAGAGAATGCTTCATTTCTCAAAAGCGGATATGCCCACCTTTATGGATGCGACCGACGGTCTGGCTGCCGCCTATTGTCATTTCCTGCAAATGGGACGGCCTGCCGTAGAGAAGGGATATAGTAGCTGGAAGGATTTTATAGCGAAGAATCCGGATAAAGTGAAGTAAACTTTAACAATAATCAGATTACGAAAAATAGTATCATAGGAGAGCTTGAGATGAAGATAGGAATTAATTCAATAATAGGAGTGACTACAGTGGCAACAGTGATGAGTTGTTCTTCTGCGAAAAAGGAATATGCTTCCTTCGAGTTGTATCCCGTCCGTACGGGAAGCCTTACGGAAATGGAATATACTCCGGAAGCTACGAAATTCACCCTTTGGTCACCGACAGCAGAAGAGGTGCGCCTGATGCTTTATGATGAAGGTGAAGGAGGTCATGCCTATGAAACTGTGAAGATGGAACTTGGAGAGGATGGAACTTGGGCAACTGTGGTTAACAAGGATTTGCTCAATAAGTTCTATACTTTCAATGTGAAAATCAATGATAAATGGCAAGGGGATACTCCGGGAATTAATGCTCACGCCGTTGGGGTGAACGGAAAACGTGCCGCTATTATCGATTGGAAAGCAACGAACCCGGAAGGATGGGAGAATGATCAACGTCCTCCGCTGAAATCTCCTGCCGATATGATTATCTACGAAATGCATCATCGTGATTTTTCGGTCGATTCTACTTCCGGAATAAAGAATAAAGGAAAGTTCCTTGCTTTAACCGAGCATGGAACGATGAATTCGGACAAATTGCTGACAGGAATCGACCATCTGATAGAGTTGGGTGTGACGCACGTGCATCTTCTTCCTTCCTATGATTATGCTTCCGTAGATGAAACGAAATTGGATGAAAATCAGTACAATTGGGGATATGACCCGTTGAACTACAATGTTCCGGACGGCTCATATTCAACAGATCCTTATCAACCCGCCACTCGCGTGAAAGAATTCAAGCAAATGGTACAGGCGTTGCATAAAGCCGGCATCCGGGTGATTCTGGATGTGGTTTACAATCATACGTTTAATACGGCGGAGAGTAATTTTGAACGTACAGTACCCGGTTATTTTTATCGTCAGAAAGAAGACGGGACATTGGCGAACGGTTCGGGTTGTGGAAATGAAACGGCTAGTGAACGTCCTATGATGCGTAAGTTTATGATAGAGTCCGTGCTTTACTGGATGAAGGAATATCATATCGATGGTTTTCGCTTCGATTTGATGGGAGTTCATGATATTGAAACGATGAACGAGATTCGGAAGGCAGTGGATGAAGTGGACTCTACTGTTTGTGTTTACGGAGAAGGATGGGCTGCTGAAACGCCTCAATATCCTGCTGATTCTTTGGCTATGAAAAAGAATGTGGCGTATATGCCCGGAATTGCAGTCTTCTCGGACGAGTTTCGTGACGGGCTTTGCGGTTCTGTTTGGGAGAAAGGTAAGGGAGCTTTTCTTGCCGGAGTGCCGGGAGGGGAGAACAGCGTTAAGTTTGGTATTGTGGGAGCTATCGAACATCCGCAAGTACGCTATGATTCGGTGAATTACAGTCGGCAAGCCTGGGCCGGACAGCCTACCCAAATGATTAGTTACGTTTCCTGCCATGACGGTTTGTGCCTTGTTGATCGCTTGAAAGCAAGTATGCCGGGAGCTACTCCCGAGCAACTGGTCCGGCTTGATAAGCTTGCACAGACGGTAGTCTTCACTTCGCAAGGTATTCCTTTTATCTATGCAGGAGAAGAAGTGATGCGCGATAAACAAGGGGTGGATAATAGTTATAAGAGTCCGGATGCAGTCAATGCTATCGATTGGCGACGCAAGACGACGAACGGAGATGTTTTCATGTATTATAAGCGGCTCATAGATCTGCGTAAGTCCCATCCCGCTTTCCGTATGGGAGATGCGGAAAAGGTTCGGAAGCATCTGGAGTTTCTTCCGGTGGAAGGACAAAACCTGATTGCATTCCGCCTGAAGGATCACGCGAACGGAGATAGTTGGGAAGATATTATCGTGGCCTTTAATTCCCGTATAACCCCTGCACGTTTGGCAGTGCCTGCCGGAAAGTATACAGTGGTGTGTAAAGACGGGGTGATAGATGTTCGCGGGCTGGGAACACAGACGGGAACGGAAGTGATTATTCCCGGTCAATCGGCTTTGATTATGTATCGGTAGCCAGCTTTTTCAGCTTGAATGTAACATAACAACAACTATTTGTAACATATGCATACGATGATGTAACAGACGAGAAACAATCTGAATCGTAATTCTTCGGTGGAGGGCAAGAAACTTCTTAAGTTTGCAACGTGATAGTCGGCAAGATTCGTCATTTTTCCAACTATCGCGAAATAACTAAGAAGTAAAAGAAAAGACAGAATGAAATGGACTCTACAATGAAAACGAATGACGCTAAAGGTTTCTACAAGCTCTCCTGGCTCCAGCGTATAGGATTCGGCTCCGGTGATTTGGCGCAAAACCTTATCTACCAGACCGTATGTATGTATCTGCTGATTTTTTATACGAATGTATATGGTCTCAAACCGGAGGTGGCAGCCGTGATGTTCCTTATCGTCAGGATAGTGGATGTCATTTGGGATCCTCTTGTAGGGGCTTTTGTTGATAAGCACAATCCTAAACTCGGCAAATACCGTTCATACCTTATATTGGGAGGGATTCCATTGACGGGATTTGCTATTCTCTGTTTTTGGAACGGCTTCTCGGGTTCGTTGTTTTATGCTTATTTTACTTATGTGGGATTATCCATGTGCTACACGTTGATCAACGTTCCTTACGGAGCATTGAATGCATCGCTTACGCGGGATACAAATGAAATAACAGTGCTGACTTCAGTACGTATGTTTCTTGCTAATTTAGGTGGACTGGCAGTAGCTTACGGTATCCCGATATTAGTAAAATTATTATCCCCCGATGGTAAGATCAATACTACCGCATCTGCCAATGCCTGGTTTATTACGATGACAATCTATGCCGTTGTAGGGCTGGCGTTATTGGTTTTCTGCTTCAGCCAGACGAAGGAACGTGTAGTTATGGATCAGGAAGAAACATCCAAAGTAAAGGTATCCGACCTATGGGTAGAGTTCTGTAGGAACAGACCTTTACGGATTCTCGCATTTTTCTTCATAACCGCTTTCGCTATGATGGCTATCGGTAATTCTGCAGGTTCATACTATATGATTTACAATGTCCATGCGCCGGAAATGCTACCTTATTTCATGGCGTTAGGATCTATTCCCGCATTTATCTTTATGCCGTTGGTACCTGCCATTAAACGCGCTATCGGGAAGAAACAGATGTTTTACGTATTTCTTTCGGTCGCAATTTTCGGTATGGCGTTGTTGTATGCCATTTCTGTGATTCCTTCGTTAAAGACGCAGATATGGCTGGTATTTGTGGCGCAGTTCATAAAGTCTACCGGAGTGATTATTGCGACGGGATATATGTGGGCGTTGGTTCCTGAGGTAATTTCTTATGGGGAATATACTCACGGTAAACGTATTTCGGGTATTGTCAATGCATTGACAGGTATTTTCTACAAAGCGGGTATGGCTCTTGGAGGTGTGGTGCCGGGACTTGTCATGGCATTTGTCGGATTTGATCAGACTAATGAGGTGTCACAATCACCTTTTGCCGAACAGGGGATACTGTGGCTTGTAGCTGTTATTCCTGCCTTGCTGCTTCTGGTGGCTATGTTCATTATATCTAAGTATGGACTAGAGGACGATGTGATTGATAACATCAATAGAGAGATAGAATTACGCCACAAAGGAGGCGAATAAATAAAAGAATATTTACTTAAAAAATGTTGTATATGAAAAACAAACGGATCAATATTTTCTTGCTTGTGATGGCGGCATTTCTTACTTATGGTGGTGAAGTAGCTTTTGCGCAAAACAAAAGCCCACTGAAAGAGGCTCTGAAAGATAAGTTCCTGATCGGCTCATCGCTGAATGCCCGCCAATTTTCGGGAAAGGATGTGAAGGGTATAGAAATAGTAAAAAAGAATTTTAATACGATTGTGGCAGACAATTGTATGAAGTCCTCTCTAATTCATCCGGAAGAGAATAGGTATAACTTTGTTCAACCGGACGAATTTGTCCGTTTCGGTGAAGAGAACCGGATGTTTATTGTCGGTCATTGTCTGATTTGGCATTCGCAGTTGGCTCCTTGGTTTTGTATTGATGAGAAAGGGGGGGATGTCTCTCCGAATGTTCTGAAAAAGCGGATGAAAGAGCATATCACTACTATCGTGAAACGGTATAAAGGTCGTGTTAAGGGATGGGATGTGGTAAATGAGGCGATTGAAGACGACGGAACTTATCGTAAGAGTAAATTTTATGAGATTTTGGGAGAAGAGTATATTCCGTTGGCTTTTCAATATGCACATGAAGCCGATCCGGATGCGGAGTTGTATTACAATGATTACTCAATGGCAAATCCGGGCAGAAGAGCAACAGTGGTGAAATTGGTGAAAGACTTGAAGAAAAGGGGAATCCGCATTGATGCCGTAGGTATGCAAACACATATCGGTATGAAATACCCCAATATTGACGAATATGAGAAAAGTATGCTTGCTTTTGCGGAAACGGGAGTGAAGGTGATGATTACGGAGATGGATCTAACGGTGATACCTACTCCGGATCCCAATATTGGTGCGGAAGTTTCCGCTTCTTTCGAATATAAGAAAGAAATGAATCCTTATCCGAACGGGTTGCCGGAGGATGTAGCTGCAGCATGGACAAAGCGAATGGGCGATTTCTTCCGTTTGTTTTTGAAACATCAGGATATCATAAGTAGAGTTAACCTTTGGGGAGTAGCCGATCCGGATTCTTGGCGTAATGATTGGCCGATGGCCGGGCGCACGGATTATCCATTGCTTTTCGACCGTAATTATCAGCCAAAGCCGATAGTGGATCTGATTATTAAAGAGGCTGAAAAGACAAAATAAGTTTCTAACAGAAAAAACAGAAATAGGATGAGAACAGAAAAAAGATATTTAGTTCCCGGTGATTATATGGCTGACCCTGCCGTACACGTATTTGATGGCAAACTGTATATTTATCCCTCGCATGACTGGGAGAGTGGCATTGCCGAAAATGATAACGGGGATCATTTTAATATGAAAGATTATCATGTCTATTCTACGGATGATGTGATGAACGGTGAAATAAAAGACTATGGAGTTGTACTTTCTACTGAGGATATTCCTTGGGCAGGCCGTCAGCTTTGGGATTGCGATGTGGCTTTTAAGGATGGGAAGTATTATATGTACTTTCCGCTAAAGGATCAGAATGATATATTCCGTATTGGGGTGGCTGTGAGTGATACACCCTATGGCCCTTTTATACCGGAAGAGAATCCGATGAAAGGAAGTTATAGTATTGACCCTGCTGTGTTTGACGATGGGGATGGTAACTATTATATCTATTTTGGTGGATTGTGGGGCGGTCAACTCCAACGTTACAGGAATAATAAGGCGTTGGAATCGGCCATTTTACCGGAAGGTACGGAAGAAGCCTTGCCCGCACGCGTAGCCCGTTTGAGAGAGGACATGATGGAGTTTGCCGAAGAACCGCGCGCGGTGGTGATAATCGATGAAAATGGGAAACCGTTGACAGCCGGAGATACGGAACGCCGTTTTTTTGAAGCTTCGTGGATGCACAAGTATAACGGGAGATATTATTTCTCTTATTCTACGGGAGATACCCATTTGCTTTGTTATGCGATAGGTGATAATCCATACGGACCATTCACTTATCAGGGAGTCATTCTGACTCCGGTAGTAGGATGGACTACACATCATGCCATTGTTGAATTCAAAGGAAAATGGTATTTGTTCCATCACGATTGTGTGCCGTCAGGAGGGAAAACTTGGCTGCGCAGCATGAAGGTTTGCGAACTGCAATATGATGCGGACGGGAAAATCATTACTATTGACGGAACGGATGAATAACCCCGTTGGATAAACAAATCGGTTGTATGAATGGAAAAATGTTCGTGATAGGCCTTATTTTGCTGTAAAATTGTTACCTTTGCGGTCGATAATTAAACAGAATATAAGAATATGAGTCAAAATACATTTAGTATGGCGGGGGGCGTAGCACGCAACCCGCTTGTGCGTTTAGCCAAACCCATCACGGCAACTATCGGAGCGAATGAACACATAGCTATTGTAGGTCCCAATGGTGGTGGTAAAAGTCTTTTTGTAGATACTTTGATAGGAAAATATCCTTTGCGTGAGGGAACGATTGAATATGATTTTTCTCCTTCGGTCACTCAGACTGTTTATGATAATGTGAAATATATTGCTTTCCGTGATACTTATGGGGCAGCCGATACCAATTACTACTATCAGCAGCGTTGGAATGCTCATGATCAGGATGAAGTACCGGATGTTCGTGATATGTTGGGCGAAATCAAAGACGACAAGCTGAAAAATGAATTGTTTGAACTCTTCCATATCGAACCTCTTCTTGACAAAAAGATAATTTTACTTTCCAGTGGTGAACTACGTAAGTTCCAACTCACTAAAACTCTGTTGACAGCACCTCGTGTGCTGATTATGGATAATCCGTTCATCGGTTTGGATGCACCTACCCGCGAATTATTGTTCTCCTTGCTTGAGCGTTTGACAAAGATGTCGTCGGTGCAGATCGTCTTAGTCCTTTCTATGCTGGATGATATACCTTCGTTTATTACTCATGTCATTCCTGTGGATAAGATGGAGGTCTTTCCTAAAATGGCACGTGAGGCTTATCTGAAAGCTTTTCATGACAGAGATACGGTTGATTCTTTTGAGGAGTTGCAGAAACGGATTATCGATTTGCCTTATGACGGAAATACCTACGACTCGGATGAAGTCGTGAAATTGAATAAGGTGAGTATTCGTTATGATGACCGTACTATCCTGAAAGAATTGGACTGGATAGTTCGTCGTGGTGAGAAGTGGGCATTAAGTGGGGAAAACGGAGCGGGTAAATCGACCCTGTTGAGTCTGGTCTGTGCAGATAATCCGCAGTCGTATGCCTGTGATATCAGTCTTTTCGGGCGGAAAAGGGGAACGGGAGAAAGTATTTGGGAAATCAAGAAACATATCGGTTATGTCAGTCCGGAGATGCATCGTGCCTATCTCAAGAATTTGCCGGCTATTGAGATTGTGGCCAGTGGTTTGCACGACAGTATCGGTCTGTATAAACGTCCTCAACCGGAACAGATGGCTATCTGTGAGTGGTGGATGGATATATTCGGTATTGCAGATTTAAAAGATAAACCATTCCTGCAACTATCCAGTGGAGAACAACGTTTGGCCTTGCTGGCAAGAGCTTTCGTCAAAGACCCGGAACTGCTGATTCTGGATGAACCGCTTCATGGATTGGATACCTATAATCGTCGCCGGGTAAAGAAAGTGATTGAGGCTTTCTGCCAACGCAAAGATAAGACGATGATTATGGTGACACATTATGAATCAGAACTTCCCGATACAATTACAAACCGTATTTTCTTGATGAGAAACCGATGAAAGAATAAAATCAGCATTTTTAGGTATTGGCAACTCCTTCTTCTTTGGTGAACTTTGTAGCGAAACAAACTGTTCTATATATAACTAAAGAAGAAAGGAGACCAATAAAAATGAAAAAAATAGTATTGCTTCGTCATGGAGAAAGTGCTTGGAATAAAGAAAACCGCTTTACGGGTTGGACAGATGTCGATCTGACCGAAAAAGGAATTGCCGAAGCTGAGAAAGCAGGCGAGACATTGAAGGAGTATGGCTTCAATTTCGATAAAGCCTATACCTCTTACTTGAAAAGAGCTGTCAAGACGCTGAATTGTGTACTTGATAAAATGGATCTCGACTGGATACCTGTTGAAAAGAACTGGCGTCTGAACGAAAAGCATTATGGCGATTTGCAAGGATTGAATAAAGCGGAAACTGCCGGGAAATATGGTGAAGAACAAGTGCTGATCTGGCGTCGTAGCTATGATATTGCCCCTAATCCGCTTTCGGAAAGTGACCTGCGGAATGCGCGTTTTGACTACCGTTATCATGAAGTTCCCGATGCCGAACTTCCCCGTACCGAATCACTGAAAGATACCATTGAACGTATTATGCCTTATTGGGAATCGGATATATTTCCCAACCTGAAAACAGCCCATACTTTATTGGTTGTGGCTCATGGTAACAGTCTGCGAGGTATCATCAAACATCTGAAACATATTTCTGATGAGGAAATTGTAAAACTGAATCTGCCTACTGCCGTTCCTTATGTATTCGAGTTTGACGAGAACCTGAATGTCTCCAATGATTATTTTCTTGGAAATGCGGAAGAAATCAAAAAAATGATGGAAGCGGTAGCCAATCAAGGAAAGAAGAAATAAAGTGTTGTATATTTAAAAAAGTAAAGTTATGAGTAAAGTAATTGATTTGTTGGGAGATAAAGCCGGATATTATCTGGATCACACTTGTAAGACTATTGATAAGTCTTTGATTTATGTGCCTTCTCCCGATACGATAGATAAAATATGGATTGATTCCGACCGTAATATAAAAGTGCTGAACAGCTTGCAAGCTATTCTCGGACATGGGCGTTTGGCTAATTCCGGTTATGTATCCATTCTTCCTGTAGATCAGGATATTGAACATACTGCCGGAGCGTCTTTTGCTCCGAATCCTATCTACTTCGATCCGGAGAACATTGTGAAATTGGCTATTGAAGGTGGTTGTAATGCGGTCGCTTCTACATTCGGCATTCTGGGAGCGGTGGCACGCAAATATGCCCATAAAATTCCGTTTGTAGTTAAACTGAATCACAATGAATTGCTGACCTATCCTAATTCGTATGATCAGGTGATGTTCGGTACAGTGAAAGAAGCATGGAATATGGGAGCTACGGCTGTCGGTGCTACTATCTATTTCGGTTCGGAACAAAGTCGTCGCCAATTGGTGGAAATCGCTGAGGCTTTCGAGTATGCTCACGAATTGGGGATGGCCACTATCCTGTGGTGTTATCTGCGTAATAGTGATTTTAAGAAAGATGGTGTGGATTATCATGCTGCTGCTGACTTGACCGGACAGGCCGACCGTCTCGGAGTTACGATCAAAGCAGATATTGTCAAACAAAAACTTCCTACGAATAATGGTGGTTTCAAAGCAATAGGTTTCGGTAAGACGGATGAACGTATGTACACCCAACTGGCTTCGGAACATCCGATTGATCTTTGTCGCTATCAGGTTGCCAATGGTTATATGGGGCGTGTCGGTTTAATCAATTCCGGTGGTGAGTCGCACGGAGCTTCCGACTTACGTGATGCGGTTATTACAGCCGTAATCAATAAGCGTGCCGGAGGTATGGGGTTGATTAGCGGACGTAAAGCGTTCCAGAAATCGATGAATAAAGGTGTCGAATTATTGAATGCTATCCAGGATGTTTATCTTGATCCGGCAATTACTATTGCCTGATTACTGATTATAGGAAAGTGAATATTCCGGTGACTGTGTCAACAGTCGGTGAATATTCACTTTTTTCGTTTCTCTTTGTATTGTGTGGGAGTTTCCCCTGTATATTGTTTGAAAGCTGTACTGAAATAACGTGAAGTGGTGAAGCCGACTTTCTCAGCTATTTCTGTAAATGTCATATCCGTTCCGGTAATGTATGCTATTGCTTTCTCCATTCTGAACTTATTGATATAATCATTAGCCCCCATATCTGTCAGGGCTTTCAACTTATTGTAAAGTGAAGCCCGGCTCATACCGATTTCTTTGCAGATAAAGGCTATATCCAAACTGCTGTTGTCTAGATTTTCTTGAATGATCTTATTCAACTTGAGCAGGAAGGTCTCATCTGCCTGGCTGAACGTACTTTCTTCCGGTGCAGGGATTACTCCGGCATTTAGGTATCTTTTCTTGGTAGACTCACGGTTTTTCAATCGGTTACGAATGATTTCCATAAGCATTTCTATCTCAAAAGGCTTTGTCAGATAGGCGTCCGCTCCATTCTTGTAACCGCTTAATTGACTTTGCTGGTCGTCTCTTGCCGTCAGCAGAATAATAGGGATATGGCTGATTGTGATATCTTCCTTGATACTTTTGCAGAGTTCATATCCATTCATTCTAGGCATCATTACATCGCTGACAATTATGTCCGGAGTGTGGCTTCTGATAAGTTGAAGGGCTTCTACACCATCCGAAGCTATCACTACCCGTTTAAAGTATTCTCCCAACGATTTTTTCAGGAAATCTGTTAAATCCGGATTGTCGTCTACAACTAAAACTGTATATGGAGTTGTATCGAAATCATCATTGCCGGGTGCTTGTTCATGGCTGTCGTCACTCATCAGTTCGTTCAGATAGGCTTTCGGTTGACAGATGATTTCTTCTGATTCTTGTCTTAACGGCAATTCAATGAAGAAAGTCGCACCTGCTTCCTGATTGTCGTATGCGCCGATGGAACCACCTTGCAATTCAACCAGAATCTTTGAATAAGACAGTCCGATTCCAGTTCCGTTTTGTTCTTCGGAGCCTTGATAGAAGCGTGTGAAAAGTTTTTGTGTATTGACTTGCTTCAAACCGCTTCCTTGGTCGGTGATAGAGATACGTATTCTGTCTTTTTCAGGAAGCAATTCTGATATAATAGTGATTTCCGTATTCTCCGGACTGTGTTTCAATGCATTGATAAGCAAGTTGCTCAAAATAATTTCGCATTTGTCTTTATCGAAACTTACCGTTTCTATTTGCGGATCCAGTTGGTATCGGATACGTACGTTTTTAGCTTCTCCTTCACTGATGAAATCCTGTGAGATGTGTTCTATCCATTGGTTGAGGAAGTGAGGCTTTATCTGTATTTTACTTTCACCCACTTCCATTTTTCGTACGTCAAGTACCATATTAATCAGATTCTTCATCCGTTGTGACTGCCTGTAAATCGCCTTTATGGGCAGATATTGCGGCTCTTCAGGAGAGAGTGATTTCAATATCCGGCTAAGTGGAGCGTGTATCAATGTCAACGGTGTGCGTAGTTCGTGGCTGATATTAATGAGGAAACGTACTTTTTCTTCGTATACCTGTTGCTCATGCTCTTTCATCGCCCATTTCAACTTTTCTTCTTTGCGTTTCAGAGCCCTTCTGAAAGTCTCGATAATAACGACAGTAATGAGAACCGCACAGCTAAGGATAAACCACCACGTGCGGTACCAGGGAGGAAGAATAGTCAATGCTAATACTTGTTGATTGGGAATCCAACTACCATCTTTTGCTGTACAGGACGCTGTGATTTTATAATTTCCCGGAGGAAGTGAACGTATCACCAGTTCAGGGTTGTATGATTCTATTTGTTGGTCGTTCAGTCCTTCTATTTGATATCGGTATACTTTTTGTCGGAAGATGTCTTTTTCTTTTGACATGATCCGAATGATTATATTGCTGTTCCAAGGAGCGGAAATACTCGTTGGATTATTGTTTAACTTATCGTTGACGGACTCACCATTGATGATGACATCCGATAGTTGAAGTTGGGGTATTTCGGTAGTGATTAAGGGTAGGGTACTATTGATGTGTAATAATCCTTTCACTCCGCCCATATAGATATTGCCTTGTGAACTTAACAAACAGGGTTTGGATAGGTACTCGTTTTGAATGACACCGTCCGATTCGCCGAAAAGCACAAATTTCTGTTCTTTGATTAGCCAGGCGAACAGCATATTATTGGTTCCTATCCATACTTTTCCTTGTTGGTCACACACAATCGATGTGACTTCCGAGAAAAGGGAGGTAGATATGGGAGTTTGTATTTTTTCATCGGGATTATAATGAAACAGCCCGTAATTATTTCCTATCCAGAAATGACCATGTTCATCTAATGAAACAGAATTGATAATAGTGTCCTTGTAGCATTGATACAGAACTTCCAATTGGTTGGTGCGGTTATCCAACCGATAAATGTGCTTTATGTCGTTCAGATAAGTATAATTCCCATAATTTGTTATGGGTAAGAAAGTGCCGATAATGTCCAGTCCTTCTTGTTCGGTTGCAATATTGAAAGTGTGCTTCTTCAAGTCATATTGATAGACATGGTCTCCAAGTAACAGAATGCTATGAGGGCTATTGGAAAATAAATTGACTGTCTTTCCCCGCTTTCCGAGACGCATGGAAGTTTCCGAATCTATAATCATGAATGGTGTTTTCTTACCTGTTGCCGGGTTGAATACGAATATTCCTTTTGAGAAAATGGAAACTAACAGATTGCCGGAAGTGAATGGACAAATGGAAGCGATTTTGTCTTCCCAAGTGGATGGATAATGGGTGAATTTCTCTGTGATAGGATTAAAGAGATTAATACCTCCGCCGTCTGTGCCCACCCAGATGCGGTCGTTCGATTCCTGATAAAGACTGAGTACGGTATTATTACTTAATCCACGATTGCTGCCCGTCAGGACTTCCGTATAGGTTTTCATGGAAACTTCCCGGATATTGATCAATCCGTTGCGGATACTTCCAGCCCACATATTATTGTTCCGGTCATTGTAGAGACAAAAGATAGAGGTGGCGGGAAGTGAATAGTTATCACCTCCGGGAATGTGTTCCAGCAAGGATAAACGTCCTGTTTCCGGTTCAAGGATATTGATACCGCCTCCGTCTGTTCCTATCCATATTTTTCCTTCCCGTTCGGCAAGACTTAAAACGACGTTGTTGCTTAGGTCGGAATTGTGAGTAGTATAGGCTTTCACCAGTTCTCCGTTATGGGTGAAGCATTTTATTCCTTCATTGTAAGGGGTGATCCAGATTCTGTTTTGTGAATCGATCAGCATATTCATGATTTCCTTTCCGCAATCGAAAGGCGGAAGGCGATGCTTTCCCGTTTTCAGATCCAGTAAAGCAAGACCTTGCCACCGGCTGCAACAAAGGACAGTATGTTCGTTCCATAGGCTTAGTAAAGAGATATTAAAATTACTCCCTTTATTCAACTTTTGCAGAAGGCGAAGAGAAGAATCCTGATAACTATAAAAGTATACTTTGTCTTTAGAACCAAACAATACCCCGTCTTTGGTCAGGCAGGTTGAATAGGCGATAATAGGATTACCTTTTTCATCCGTAGGTAAGAAGAAGTCATCACTTTGACGTTGATAGCGGGCTATTCCTTTGTCGGTCAGAATCCAAATATTGCTCATTTCATCTTCTGCAATCTGATGGATTAAGTTATTGGGAATCGAATGAAGATTGTTTGGGGAATGGACGTATTTCTTTAGCTCATGTCCGTCATATCGGCTTACTCCAGCCTTCGTTCCTATCCATACAAATCCCTGTTTGTCTGTCAGGATACATCTCACGGCTGAAGTCAACCCATCTTTTAAGGAGAGCTGTTTATAGTAATAATGGCTAGCTTTTAGGTGCGTGACACCGGCAAACTGCATAATAACTGTCAAACATAGTAGGATAAAGATTTTTATTCTCATGAGATTAGGTCAGTTAAACGAAAGCAAAGGTAGTATTATTTGTTTATAATTCCTATCTTTGCTCGAAAATATGTAACTATGATTACCGAAGAACTACAGAAACTTTATCAGTCATATACGGGAGTTCCCGCTGAGAATATAACAGAATTACCTTCCTCCGGTTCAAATCGCCGTTATTTCCGGCTGACAGGAACACAAACACTGATTGGAGTATATGGAACTTCTGTTGATGAGAATGAAGCTTTCTTTTATATGGCGGAACATTTTCGCAAAAATGGGCTTCCTGTTCCCGAAGTACACATTGTGTCGGAAGATAAAATGTATTATCTGCAAGAGGATTTAGGAGAAACTTTACTTTTTCACGTCATTGAGAAAGGACGTGCTACCAGTGTATTTTCCGAAGAAGAGAAAGAGTTGCTTCGTAAAACGATCCGTCTGTTGCCTGCCATTCAGTTTGCCGGAGCTGATGGATTTGATTTTTCCCGTTGCTATCCCCAGTCGGAATTCAATCAGCGTTCCATACTTTGGGATTTGAATTATTTCAAATATTGTTTCCTTAAAGCTACCGGAATGGAGTTTCAGGAAGATAAGCTGGAGGATGATTTCCAGAAAATGAGTGATGTTTTGCTCCGTAGTTCTTCCGCTACTTTTATGTATCGTGATTTTCAGAGTCGCAATGTGATGATAAAGGATGGAGACCCTTGGCTTATTGACTTTCAAGGAGGACGAAAAGGGCCGTTTTATTATGATATTGCTTCTTTCTTGTGGCAAGCCAAAGCAAAATATCCAGATAGCCTTCGGAAAGAATTGTTACAGGAATATATAGAGGCTCTTCGCAAATATCAACCAATCGATGAGTCTTATTTTTATAGTCAGCTCCGTCATTTTGTACTTTTCCGTACTTTGCAGGTGTTAGGGGCATACGGCTTTCGCGGCTATTTCGAGAAAAAGCCCCATTTTATCCAGAGTGTTCCATACGCTATCGCAAATTTGCGCGAGTTGCTTAAAGAGGAATATCCGGAATACCCGTATCTTTGCAAAATGTTGCGTGAATTGACCGGACTGAAACAGTTTACAGATGATTTGGAGAAGCGTCAACTGACGGTCAAGGTAATGAGCTTTGCCTATAAAAAAGGTATTCCTGATGACCCGACAGGTAATGGTGGAGGTTTTGTATTCGATTGTCGTGCAGTGAATAATCCAGGAAAATACGAACGTTATAAGCCTTTTACCGGATTGGATGAGCCTGTGATAACTTTCTTGGAAGAAGACGGTGAGATTCTTCGTTTTCTCGACCATGTTTACGCTTTGGTGGATGCTTCCGTCAAACGTTATATGGAACGCGGATTCAGTAATTTGTCGGTTTGCTTCGGTTGTACCGGAGGACAGCACCGTTCCGTTTATTCAGCGCAGCATTTGGCGGAACGTCTGAATAGAGAGTTTGGGGTTAAAGTGGAATTAGTACATCGCGAACAGAATATAAAACATACATTTGAAGCAACTATATAGAAGATCGTTATGAAAGCAATGATATTTGCGGCCGGTTTGGGAAGTCGGTTGAAACCGCTGACGGATACTATGCCTAAAGCTCTTGTTCCCGTAGCCGGGCGTCCTATGCTGGAGCACGTTATCTTGAAGCTGAAAGCATTCGGCTTTACTGAAATAGTAATTAATATTCATCATTTTGGCGAGCAAATACTTGAATTCCTGAAAGTGAATGACAATTTTGGACTTACTATCCATATTTCCGATGAACGTGATGTGCTACTTGATACAGGGGGAGGAATCCGGAAAGCCAGTTCTTTTTTTGAGAATTCCGATGAGCCTTTTCTTGTACACAATGTAGACATTCTTTCGAATGTGGACTTGAAAGAACTTTATGATTATCATTTGCAGACTGATGGTTTGGCTACTTTATTGGTAAGCCAACGTAAAACTTCACGTTATCTGCTTCTCGATGCGGAGAAGAGACTTTGCGGATGGATAAACAAGGATACAGGTCAAGTGAAACCCGAAGGTTTTCAATATGAACAATCATTGTTCCAAGAATATGCGTTCAGTGGCATTCATGTACTTTCACCTGCTATATTCCAATTAATGGAAGTTCCCCTGTGGGAAGGAAAGTTCTCTATCATGGATTTTTATCTCTTCACCTGTCGACAAACGAACTTCTTTGGTTATCCGGTGGAAAATCTGCAACTTATTGATATTGGTAAACCGGAAACACTTGCTAAGGCAGAGGAGTTTATAAGGTCTTTCGGCAAATAATATTGTTCGCTGGGTTGAATAACATGAGCTTGGCTAATTTAGTTTTTGTATTTGTTTGGGATTCCAACATATTTCCTTTACCTTTGTTATAATGAAAACAGAAATAGAAAAAGGAGGCGAACAAATGGCAAGTAATTATATTCGTTTCGGTTGGGCAATGAAACGCTTATTGCGTAATAAAGCTAATTTTGCCGTACTGGAAGGTTTTTTGACTACCCTTTTAGGGGAATCAATCCTTATTCAGAGATTATTGGAGAGTGAAAGTAATCAAGAAGATGAGTACGATAAATATAATCGTGTGGATTTGCTTGCCGAAAACTCTAAAGGTGAGCTTATTTTAATAGAAGTTCAAAACAATAATGAATATGCTTATTTCCAGCGTATGTTATTTGGAACATCTAAGTTGGTTACCGAATACATAAATCGTGGAGAAGGTTACGACAAAGTTCGTAAAGTGTATAGCGTTAATATCGTCTATTTCTCTTTAGGTAGCGGTAAAGATGTTGTATATCATGGTAAAACGGAATTTCGCGGAATTCATCAAGGGGATGTTTTAAAACTGACTCCATTCCAAAAACAAACTTTCAAAGTGGATACTGTCAGCCAACTTTATCCGGAATATTATATATTGAAAGTGAATGATTTCAATCAAGTAGCAAGAAGTCCGCTTGAAGAATGGATTTACTATCTGAATACAGGAGATATTCCCGATAACGCTACTGCACCGGGATTGAACGAGGCACGCCAGCGATTGAAATTGGATCGGATGACAAAGGAAGAACTCAATGCTTATTATAGACATTTGGATAATATTGTTATTTTGAGAGATAATATATTCACGGAACGTGCAGAAGGACGTGCTGAGGGACGTTTGGAAGGACGTGCCGAAGGGGAAAGAAATAAGCAAATTGAGATTGCGCGTAATTTAAAGAAGGCAGGGGTTTCAATAGATGTTATTTCACAATCTTCGGGATTGACAGTAGATGAAATAGAGAAGTTATAAAAGTATTACTTTAAGTAGAAATAAAAAAAGAAAAGGCGGGAATGCTCAAAAAGGGTATTTTCGCCTTTCCTATTTTGTTTTATATACGTATCCAAAAATGTCTAAACAACTCGTATTATCCGATGAAATGGACGATTTTAGACAAAATTGGATATAAAATAGCGATTTTGGAACATTCCATTTTTAGAAGCTTCCTATTTTTGTAGTCGTAAAGAGTTACCCGCTATAAAATATCGGGATATTCTTTCAACCAAAGTTTAAGATTTATTTTTGTTAGCTAATAAATAAAGTCTTTTTATTATTAATGTAATATTATGAAAAAAAAGAAGCTTATGAAAAAACAAAGCTGCTTTGTTGTGCTTTTGACATTACTCTTGTTATTTCCTTCAGGAGTGTTTGCACAGCAACAAGTAATTAAAGGACAAGTAGTGGATGATAAAGGTGAAACTGTTATCGGTGCTACGGTCATGTTGAAAGGAACACAAGAGGGTTCGATAACTGATATTGATGGAAATTTCTCTTTAAAAGGACAAGTGGGAAGTGTGCTGACCATTTCTTATGTAGGTTTTTCTCCTCTCGAAGTAAAAGTAACAAAGCTTGAAGGAAATCGTTTCGTACTGAAAGAAGATGCTCAGGTACTTGATGAAGTCGTTGTTGTAGGAATGGACAAACAAAAACGTAATACTATTACGGCAGCGGTAGCTACTGTGAATGAAAAGGCGATTGTCAATCGTCCGGTTTCCGATCTGACTAGTGCTTTGCAAGGTAATGTAGCGGGTTTAAATTTTGCTTCAGATGCGACTTCCAGTGGTGTAGGTGGTGAAACGGGTGCTGAAATAAAATTCAATATTCGTGGTGTCGGATCTATTAATGGTGGTGACCCCTATGTATTAGTGGATGGAGTAGAACAGAGCATGCAAAATGTGAATCCTGCCGATATTGCAAGTATTAGTGTGTTGAAGGATGCTTCGGCATCAGCTGTTTATGGTGCCCGTGCTGCATACGGTGTTGTTTTGGTAACGACCAAAAGCGGTAAGAAAGAAAAAACACGGATTACATATCGTGGAACCGTAGGTTTTAGTTCTCCTATCAATATGCCGGAAATGATGAATTCTTTGGAGTTTGCTCATTATGTTAATGAACGTAACGATAATATGGGAGTGAAGCATCTTTTCTCTGATAAACTCATTGAAAAAATGGAAGGATTTATGGCAAATCCTTATTCTGCAGAATTTCCAGGGGTAGAACCCAATCAGCAAGGAACCGGATGGGCAGGTTCACAGGATGCAGTTTATGCCAATACTGATTGGTTTGATTATTATTTTAAGAAATCGGCTATCCGCCATTCTCATAATCTCAATATTACTGGTGGTTCAGATAAGTTCAACTATTATGTAGGTATGGGATATACTTATCAGGAAGGTTTGTTGGATAAGGTAGAGGATAATCTGAGCAAGTATAATGTAAATACCAAATTCCAAATAACGGCAAATGAATGGTTGAAATTTAATTTTAATAATAATATGACGCTGAATATTATTAAGCGTCCGTTAGCTAATCAGACTATTTTTTATGGAACGATAGCTAACTCTTTCCCTAATCGTCCGACAGTCCTTCCTGTTGATTCGGAATATAATCTTCCTGATTGGAACGAGTTCCTACGTTTGAAGCAATCTCATTATAATCAGAATCGTATTTCAGATGCAATGTCTTTTTCTGCTGTTATTACTCCATTAGAGGGATGGGAGATTGTCGGTGAGATGAAAGTTCGTCTGGATGTGGAGAAGAACAGTTTCGAACGTGGAAAGCCTATGTATGAAAATCCTAATGGACAATTTTATACGGTAACGGGAAGCACGCAAGGGTATCAATATCCAGGTATGCATTGGAAAAATTCTGCATGGGGGTCATATACTCGTGGTGATGCTTTTAATTATTATCTTTCTCCGAATATCTCTTCTTCTTATACCCATCAGTGGGGAGATCATTTCTTCAAGGCTATGGCGGGTTACCAGATGGAATTGCAGGAAAATTCAAATGGTTATACTTATAAAGATGGAATGTTGAGTGATGATATATTCTCATTTGCAAATGCGAACGGAACTCTCTATGCTGGTGATAATCGTACGCATTGGGCAACGATGGGTACCTATGCCCGTTTGAACTGGAATTATCAGAATGTTTATTTTTTAGAAGTCAGTGGTCGTTATGACGGTTCTTCCCGTTTTGCTCCAGGACATCGCTGGGGATTTTTTCCTTCTTTCTCGGCTGGTTATGATATTGCCCGTACCGATTATTTTCAGAAACTGAAATTGCCGTTCTCTCAATTGAAGGTGCGTGTTTCTTATGGCCGATTGGGTAACCAAAATGGGGCTGGATATTATGACTATATCGGGGTGATGCCGCTAGTAGCAGCCGAACCGAATGCGTGGATACTTCCGGGTGTTAACGTTACTCCTGTTAAGGGTACGATAGCAAAAACTCCTAAAATGGTAAGCCCTTATATTACTTGGGAAAAAGTGGATAACGCTAATTTAGGTCTTGATCTGATGTTGTTGGATAATCGTCTTTCTATTACTGCGGACATATATCAGCGTACCACTCATGATATGATTGGTCCAGCAGAAGCTATTCCGTCCATTGGAGGTATAGCTGCATCTGATCGCGCGAAAGTGAATAACGCTACATTGCGCAATCGTGGTTGGGAACTTTCCGTCAATTGGCATGATCAGTTGAAGTGTGGATTTAGTTATGGGGTTGGTTTCAACTTGTTTAACTATAAGGCGGTTGTGACTAAATATAATAATCCGGAAGGACTTATTTATAATAATCATACAGGATTGGATACCAATAAGGGTTACTATGAAGGTATGGATGTTGGTGAGATTTGGGGATATCAGGCTGATGATTTATTTATGAGCAACCGTGAAATTGATGATTATATACGAAATGTTGACCTTAGCTTTTTCAAACCTAACAGTCAATGGCAGCGCGGTGATTTGAAATATTTGGACGTAAATGGCGACGGAAAGGTGGATCCAGGAAAAGGAACTTTGAGCGATCATGGTGATTTACGCGTAATCGGTAATGCTACTCCGAAATATTCGTTCGGTATTAATCTGAATTTAGGATATAAGGGATTCGAAGTGTCTACCTTATTACAGGGAGTTGCTAAAAGAGATTTTCCATTAGCTGGAAGTACTTATCTCTTTGGTGGAAAGAACTTCTTCAAGGAACATTTGGATTATTTTAATGCTGATCATCCAAATGGTTACTTGCCGCGTTTGACAGAGTTTAATAAACCTGATTATCAAGCAAACTCTGCTTATAATAACTCCCGTTATTTGGTGAATGCCGCTTATATGCGTATGAAAAACTTGATGGTGTCTTATACCTTTAATAAGAAAATGCTTCGCCATATAGGAATTGAGAATCTGAAAGTATACTTTACATGTGATAACTTGTTCACTATTACAAAATTACCGAAACAGTTTGATCCTGAAACATTAAATCAGGTGAATACATGGGCAGGTGGTAGTAATGAATCTGCTCCGGGATTGACTTCTCCTGCTAAAGAAAACGGTAATGGTAAGGTGTATCCGATGAACCGGAACTTTGTATTTGGACTTGATTTTACATTTTAATTAGGGAAGAAAGATATGAAAATAAAATATATTCTGCTGACAGCTTTTACTGGAATAATGTTGTCTGCGTGTTCTGATTTTTTAGATAGGAAGCCTTTAACGGAACCAAATAACGAAGAGTATTTGTGTAGCCGTGCGCAAGTGGAAAACTATATTAACGGTTTATATATGGCACTTCCTACTCCTTCTCAGTACGGAATGGGAGTGAGAGGTGAAGAAAAGAATAGTGATAACATTTTGGCAGAGAAGTATGACTTGCGTCTGAATGGTGAGTATAATGCTTTCAGCGGTTCGTCCGAATGGCAGAAAGGATACCAAAATTTGCGTAATGTCAATTATTTCTTTCATTATTATTGTGTACCTGAAAATGAAGAGACTGAGGATATTCGTTCTCTTAAAGGAGAGGCTTATTTCTTTCGTGCCTATTGGCATTTCTACCTGCTAACCCGTTTTGGAGATATTCCGTTGATGGATTGTCTTTGGGATGAAAATGCAACGGTTGAAGGATTGCAGATTCCTGCTGCTACCCGTGCAGATGTGGCGAAATTCATTTTGAAAGACTTGAATACGGCAACGGAAGGATTGCTTCAGCCGAGAAGTAAATATAGTGGTCTGCGTATCAATCAGGAAGCTGCTATGATACTGGCAATGCGTGTGGCATTATATGAAGGTTCATGGGAAAAATACCATAAAGGTACGGCATTCTCTAAAGAGGATCAATCGAAATACTTTTTTGGAGAAGTAATGAAATGGGGAAATAAGCTATTTGAGACAGGCTTAAGTTTGAATACAGATGATACGGATAATGAGTCTGTGAATGAGGGAGACGCTTTTGCACATTTGTTCAATAAATCTGACCTTAGTAAAATAACAGAAGCGGTTTTTTGGAAGAAATATTCCATAGCAGATGGGACCTTCCACAATCTTGGCGGATTATTGGGAGGAGGAGTTGTTGATAATGACGGACCGGCAGGTGTGTCTAAATCATTGATAGATAATTATCTGAATAGGGATGGTACATTTATTAATCCCAATGACGGGAAATATAAAAACTTCAATAGTATGTTCGAAGGACGCGATTTGCGTCTAATTCAATCGGTAATGAATACAGGGGCAAAGTTTCGTTCTACTTTGAAAGGAGCCAAACCTATGAATGTGAGAGTTTATGATAATACTGGAACTGATGAGGAAATAAAGGAAAAAAATAAGGATATCTATTCTCCAAATCTTAATGGGGATGGTAATGGGAAGAATGTAACCGGATTCCATATTCGTTTGGGTATAGATACTACTTTTGTAGAAGGTAACAGTGAGACAGCAATCATACTGTTCCGCTATTCGGAGGCACTGCTCTCTTATGCTGAAGCTGCGGAAGAATTGGAACTTTGCAACGACGATGTATTAAATAAAACCTTGAAGCCGTTGCGTGAGCGCGCAGGTGTAACTTACATTCGTCCTTCTGCAATTGACCCCAATTTTACCGATTTTGGTTACGAACTGACTCCTGTCATGCAGGAAATTCGTAGAGAAAGACGTGCTGAATTAGCTTTCCAAGGTTTCCGTCAAGATGATTTGATGCGTTGGGCAGCCCATAAATTGATTCAAGGAAAACGAGGCTTGGGTGCTTATTTGGGTACTGATGGAGTACTTTATCAGAGCTTTTCTCCAACGGCACAGGAATCATTGGAGTTGGTTTCTACGAATGAGGAAGGATGGATGGATCCTTTGAAAGAATATTTGCCGCGTGGTTATCAATTCCAGCCAAATCGTGATTATTTGTTACCTATACCACCGGACGAACTTGAACTGAATAAGCAGTTACAACAGAACCCCGGATGGGAAAAGACGGAATGAAATAGGACTTATTAAAGAATGAAAACGATGAAGATAAAAAATATATTATACGCATGTTTGCCTTTGGGTATATGGGCAATGCTTTTAACAGGATGTAAGGATGATGATCAGATCGCTCCTCTTCCTAAACCGGTTCCTCTAACATTAGCATTGGAGAGTAATACATTGGTAATGGGAGAAACTTTAAATATGACTTTCAGTGTGAAAGACGAACAGGGTGCAGGTTTGGCTGCTAACGAGGATTTTGATATTTATTTGACTGCTGTGGAGGGAACAACGGATGTATCTAAAGCGGTGTTCAATAATTTTCCGGAGATGGTAACATTTCCAAAAGGAGAAACAGAATTGGAAATATCTGTACCGGTGAAATCATCCGGCATTACAAAGTCAGTATTGGCGACATTAACAGCTTTTGCTCGTGGATATAAAATGGATGGCTCTGAACAGGTGGTCAAAGTGTCTGACTATTACCGTACAACTATTTCAATTAAAGGAAATTCGGATTTGGTGGTGAAGGAAGGTGATACATTTATCTTGCAAATGAAAGTGGAAGTTCCTGCTAAAGAGGATATAGTAGTTACTGTTACTCCAGGTGCCGGAGAAAGTGATTTTTATGAGAATCTTCCGTCTACGTTAACTATTGCTGCTGGAGAGTTATCAGTGGAAAGCGAACCTATTACTATGTTGGCAGACGGTTACCCTTTTGGAGACAGGAAATTGACTTTCAAGTTTACTTCCGAATCTGTTCATCATCCTTTGTTGTCTGAAGAAATGAATTTGACCCAACAGGATATTGACACTCCGCTTGGTTCTGAATTGGAAGATGAACGTTATGTATATACTTCTCCTGAAATGCCATTCTATTCGGAGAAAAACGCAGGTAAGTTCAAGGAATGGTGGGGCAATAAAAAAGCCTTGTCCATAAAGTCTGGAACACCTCACCCTAATGAGAGTTTGGCTGCAGAAGGTTGGAAGTTTGTGAATGCGATGGAGTTTCACGCTATTGACGGACAGTGTCGTACTGCGAAGAATTCCAATGGGGTATGTCCTGTTTTAGGATTTGGAGCGCAGAGTACAGCAATGGTCCAGAAGTTTATGGCGGTTAATAATGATAGGTATACAGATGTAACTGATGAAGGACATCTGAAAATGTGGGCTGTAAAAGAGAAAATGAATGCGACTGGTGGAGGTAGCGGACAAAAAGACTATGGATTTTCTGCATGTTTCTCTGGTAAATTTAATATGCAAGGAGCATATGCTCCTCAACATACATGGATTGGGGTAGGAACAAGAATTGAGACACGTGCCCGTATTCGTGGCAATAAAAATGGTTTTAATGCTGCTATTTGGTTGCAAGGAAATACGCAAAGTCAGCCCTCCGATCCTTATAGTGCATGGCCAAAGTATGGAGAGATTGATGTGATGGAAAATCCGGCAGGTAATATTACTGGAATGAATTATATCCATCAGACCATACATATGGGAGATCAGGTGACTGGCACTTACAAGAATCCAACGACTCAGAATAGTATTAGTAAAATGGATCAGTGGAATATTTATTGGGTAGAGATTGTTGATGATCATACAATAAAAATGGGTATTAATGGTAAAACAACTAAAGTAGTTACACCAGCTGATTTGGGAGGTGATTCCTCTGAGTGGCCGTTTAATTTGGAAAGGAATCCGTTAGGCTTTCATTATTTATTAACATTAGGTGCTCCTAGTGAGTGGGCGTTGGGGTATACTGACATTCCACCGGTAGGTTGGGATTCAGGATTTTCTACAATTACTTATGAGGCTAGTAAGACAAATCAGGAGACTCCTCGTATGGAGATAGACTGGATCCGCTATTATTCGAATGACAATTATTCTAAGCCTACTAACATAAATTTGCATAATCCTAATGCGCATACTTATTATTAAATAGTGAAGTATTGGCGTTGATTGGAATTTAATTAATGATTTGTGGAAGTGAAGATAGGGATCCCTCCCTATCTTTGCTTTCTCAATCTAACACAAATTTATTATGGAAAATCTGCAATCAAACTTATTCTATTCTTTAGCGGGAGTAGCTACCCTTGCTTCTTTTGCTTCATGCACCGGTAAACAAAAGCCTGCTGAACAGCCTCCCCTGAACATTGTCTATATCATGACAGACGACCATACGGCTCAGATGATGAGTTGTTATGATACTCGCTATATGGAAACGCCGAATCTTGACCGTATTGCTGCCGATGGCGTCCGTTTTACTCAAAGTTTTGTAGCCAATTCGTTAAGTGGTCCCAGCCGTGCCTGTATGATAACGGGTAAACATAGCTGTGCCAATAAATTCTATGATAATACGACTTGTGTTTTCGATAGTTCCCAACAAACCTTTCCAAAACTTTTGCAGAAAGCCGGTTATCAGACTGCATTGGTAGGAAAATGGCATTTGGAGAGTTTGCCGTCAGGATTTGATTATTGGGAAATCGTTCCGGGACAAGGAGATTATTATAATCCGGATTTCATCACACAAGAAAATGATACGATTCAAAAACATGGATATATCACCAATCTTATAACGGACAATGCCATTGATTGGATGGAACACAAGCGCAACCCGGAGAAACCTTTCTGCTTGTTGATTCATCACAAGGCTATTCATCGTAATTGGATGGCGGATACTTGTAATTTGGCTTTGTACGAAGATAAAACTTTCCCATTGCCGGATAATTTCTTTGACGACTATGAAGGACGTCCTGCAGCGGCTGCTCAGGAAATGAGTGTCGTGAAAGATATGGATATGATCTACGACCTTAAAATGTTGCGGCCGGATAAAAATTCACGTCTGAAATCTCTTTATGAGAAATTCTTGGGACGGATGGACGAGGGACAACGTGCCGCATGGGATAAATTCTATGCTCCGATTATAGAAGATTTCTATAAGCAAAATCTGCAAGGTAAGGAACTTGCCAACTGGAAATTCCAGCGTTATATGCGTGATTATATGAAAACTGTGAAATCTCTTGATGATAATGTAGGTCGTGTGCTCGACTATCTGAAAGAAAAAGGACTGTTGGATAATACTCTTGTTGTCTATACCTCCGACCAGGGATTCTATATGGGCGAACATGGCTGGTTCGATAAGCGCTTTATGTATGAAGAGTCCATGCGTACTCCTTTGATAATGCGTCTACCGAAAGGATTCGACCGTAGAGGAGATATTACTGAAATGGTACAGAACATAGATTATGCACCGACTTTCCTCGAATTGGCAGGAGCGGAGATACCGTCGGATATTCAAGGAGTTTCGTTGGTTCCTTTATTGAAAGGAGAACAGCCGGAAAACTGGAGAAAAGCCCTTTATTATCATTTCTATGAATATCCGGCAGAACACATGGTAAAACGCCATTATGGAGTGCGTACAGAACGTTATAAACTGATTCATTTTTACAATGACATTAATTGGTGGGAACTGTATGACATGAAGACAGATCCGACCGAAATGCACAACCTTTACGGACAACCTGAATATGAATCCGTAGTGAACGAACTGAAAGAAGAATTGCAAAAGTTGCAAGAACAATACAATGATCCTGTTCGCTTTTCACCGGACAGAGACAAAGAATAAATAAAATACATCAGCATGATTAAATATATCTTTATCTTATTGATAGGTTTTTTACTACCAATTACGACGGGATGTACTGATACTAACTTGACACATGACATACCCTTGGTTCCACGTCCGGCACATTTGGTGCCGGGCAGTGGCAACTATCTCTTCTCAGACAAAACTGTGTTTGTGGTGGAGAATGAGGAACAGGCGACAGTGGCAGCCAGTCTTATTTCCCGATTTACCAATGCAGCCGGTTTTACTCCCAAGTTGGTTGTGGGCGCTACGGAAAAGGGGGATGTTCGGTTTGTAACGGACGCTTCTTTAAAGAGCGAAGCATATTCATTGGAAGTTTCTCCAAAGGAAATTATCATTAAGGCTTCCGGTGATAAGGGATTCTTTTATGCTTTGCAAACTATCCGGCAATTACTTCCCGCATCTATCGAAAGAGAAAGTCTGTCGGATAAAAAAGATAAGTGGAGCATTCCTGCCATGAATGTTCAGGATGAACCCCGTTTTGAGTACCGTGCCTTGTTACTGGATGCGTCGCGTTTTTTTATTCCTAAAGAGAACGTTTTGCGTATCATTGACTGTATGTCGATGTTGAAAATAAATAAACTGCATTTCCATCTGACAGATGACAACGGCTGGCGCATAGAAATAAAGAAGTATCCTCGTTTGACTGAGGTTGGTGCATGGAGAGTGGATCGTATGGACGTTCCGTTTCCGGCCCGGCGTAATCCGAAGCCTGGAGAACCGACTCCGATAGGAGGTTTCTATTCGCAAAAAGATATAAAGGAAATGGTGGCTTATGCGGCCGAACGCCAGATAGAGATTGTGCCGGAGATAGATATGCCTGCCCATAGTAACGCTGCATTGACGGCTTATCCGAAATTGGCTTGTCCGGTAGTGAAGGACTATATCGGTGTATTGCCCGGTTTGGGAGGGCGAAACTCAGAAATCATCTTTTGTGCCGGAAATGACAGCGTTTTCACTTTTTTGCAGAATGTGATGGATGAGATTATGGAGTTATTCCCTTCCCGTTATATCCACATCGGAGGCGATGAAGCTCAAAAGACACATTGGAAGAAATGTCCGTTGTGCCAGGCACGTATGAAGAAAGAAGGCTTGGCTAATGAAGAAGACCTTCAAGGCTATTTTATGCAGCGGATAAGTGACTATGTACGTAGTAAAGGTCGTGAAGTGATTGGTTGGGATGAACTGACTAACAGTAGTTTCTTACCGGAAGGCTCTATTATTCTTGGTTGGCAGGGATATGGCAAGGCTGCACTGAAAGCTGCGGAAAAGGGACACCGTTTCATTATGACTCCGGCACGTATCATGTATCTGATTCGTTATCAAGGGCCGCAATGGTTCGAACCTTTGACATATTTCGGCAATAATACATTGAAAGATGTATATGACTATGAACCGGTACAAAAAGACTGGAAACCGGAATATGCTTCATTACTGATGGGGGTACAAGGTTCTATGTGGACGGAATTCTGTAATAAACCGGAAGATGTGGATTATCTTTTGTTCCCTCGTTTGGCAGCGGTGGCGGAAGTAGCGTGGACACAACCGGAAAAGAAAGATTGGGCTTCGTTCCTGCAAGCTATGGACCGGTATAACGGGCATATTGCAGAAAAAGGTATTGTCTATGCCCGTTCGATGTACAATATCCAGCATAAAGTAACACCGGAAAACGGTGGGTTGAAGTTAAATCTGGAATGTATTCGTCCCGATGTAGAGATTCGCTATACTATCGACGGCAGTGAACCTGCGGCAAATTCTTCTGTGTATTCAGACTCACTGATCGTAACAGGGACTCAACTCATTAAATGTGCTACCTTTGCAGAAGGTGTGCAGATGGGAAAGACGCTTGTATTACCGATTACGTGGAACAAAGCGACCGCTAAGATGATACTTGGAAATAAACAGAATGAGATGCTTATGCTCAATGGTGTTCGTGGCAGCCTGAAACAGACTGACTTTGAATGGTGCTGTTGGGACAAGAACGACCTTATTTCTTTTACCATAGATTTGCAGCAGAAGGAAAAAATGAATACTTTTACAATCGGTTGTATCACGAACTATGGTATGGGCGTACATAAACCGAAATCAATACGTATAGCTGTATCAGACGACAATAAATCTTATCGTGACGTAACCGGATTGAACTACACTCCTGAAGAAATATTCCGTGAAGGCACCTATATTGAAGACCTTTCTATGGATATGAAAGGAACGGAGGCAAGGTATATTCGTGTAACGGTGAATGGAGCGGGGGAATGTCCTGTCGACCATGTTCGTCCGGGACAGGAATCGAGAGTATATTTTGATGAGATCATTATTGAATAGTACAACATAGTCATAACAATAACCATGAAGAACCTGAAGAAACGAACTTTTTTACTCTTATTGGCAGGACTGACTGCTACTGTTTTTGCTTCGGCACAGAAACAGCTGTTGCCCGAATGGCAAAGCCAGTATGCTGTAGGACTGAATAAACTCGCTCCTCACACTTATGTATGGCCTTATGCCAATGCTTCCGATATTGAGAAGCCGGGAGGCTATGAGCAATCTCCTTATTATATGTCCTTGAACGGGAAATGGAAGTTCCATTGGGTGAAGAACCCGGACAACCGTCCGAAAGACTTTTATCAACCTTCTTATTATACAGGAGGTTGGGCTGACATCAATGTGCCCGGAAATTGGGAACGGCAGGGATACGGAACAGCTATCTACGTCAATGAGACGTATGAGTTTGATGATAAGATGTTCAATTTCAAGAAGAATCCGCCGTTAGTGCCTCATGCCGAGAATGAAGTCGGTTCGTATCGCCGTACTTTCAAAGTGCCTGCCGATTGGAAAGGACGTAGGGTAGTACTTTGCTGTGAGGGGGTAATCTCTTTCTATTATGTATGGGTGAACGGTAAATTGCTCGGATATAATCAAGGTTCGAAAACAGCGGCTGAATGGGATATAACAGAGGTATTGACCGAAGGAGAGAACGTAGTAGCTTTGGAAGTCTACCGTTGGAGTTCGGGTGCTTATCTGGAATGTCAGGATATGTGGCGTTTGAGCGGTATCGAGCGGGATGTATATCTTTACAGTACCCCAAAACAATATATCGCCGACTACAAACTGAATGCCTCTTTGGATAAGGAAACGTATAAAGACGGACTTTTCGGACTTGAAGTGACGGTAGAAGGTCCGTCTTCTACGGCAAGCTCGATTACTTATACACTGAAGGATACCTTCGGCAAAGCTGTTCTGAAGGATGCTATCAATATCAAATCCCGTGGATTGAGTAATTTTATAGCATTTGAAGAGAAGAAGATTCCTAATGTAAAACCGTGGAGTGCCGAATATCCTAATTTGTACACATTGGTGCTTGAACTGAAAGACGTACAAGGGAGAGTAACCGAACTGACCGGCTGTGAAGTCGGTTTCCGTACTTCGGAAATCAAGAACGGGCGTTTTTGTATCAACGGTGTGCCGGTATTGGTAAAGGGGACTAACCGTCACGAACATTCCCAATTGGGACGTACCGTAAGCAAGGAACTGATGGAACTGGATATTAAACTGATGAAAGAGCATAATATCAACCTGGTACGCAATTCTCATTATCCTACTCATCCTTATTGGTATCAGCTTTGCGACCGTTACGGATTGTATATGATTGATGAAGCTAACATCGAATCGCATGGAATGGGCTACGGTCCTGCTTCTCTTGCTAAAGACAGCACTTGGCTGACTGCGCACATGGACCGTACACATCGTATGTATGAGCGTTCGAAGAATCATCCGGCTATTGTTATCTGGTCATTGGGCAATGAGGCCGGAAACGGTATCAACTTTGAACGTACATACGACTGGCTGAAATCGGTGGACAAGACTCGCCCTGTTCAATATGAACGTGCCGAACAGAATTACAATACGGATATTTATTGCCGTATGTACCGTAGTGTAGATGAGATAAAAGCGTATGTAGCGAAAAAGGATATTTACCGTCCCTTCATCCTTTGCGAATATTTGCACGCGATGGGTAACAGTTGTGGCGGATTGAAAGACTATTGGGATGTTTTTGAAAACGAACCAATGGCACAAGGCGGTAATGTTTGGGACTGGGTGGATCAGTCTTTCCGTGAAATAGACAAGAACGGCAAATGGTATTGGACGTATGGCGGTGATTACGGACCGGAAGGAATACCGAGCTTCGGCAACTTCTGCTGTAACGGTCTGGTGAATGCCGACCGTCAGCCACATCCTCATCTGCTCGAAGTGAAGAAAGTGTATCAGAATATAAAAGCAACTCTGCTGAGTCCGAAGAACATGAAACTTCGTATCAAGAACTGGTACGACTTCTCTAACCTGAACGAATATGAACTTCATTGGAATGTGACGGCTGATAATGGAGAGAAAATTGCAGAAGGTACGAAAGTCTTAGACTGTGAACCACACGCTACCATAGACGTGTCGTTAGGAAATGTGCTTCTGCCGAAGACAGTCCGTGAGGCTTATCTGAATATTAGTTGGACACGTAGGGAAGCTTCTCCGATGATAGCCGAAGATTGGGAAGTGGCATACGATCAGTTCGTTATTGCCGGTAATAAGAATTATACGGGCTATCGTCCGCAAAAAGCGGGTGAGACGACTTTCACGGTGGATAAAGAAACGGGAGCGCTTACTTCTCTTGCTTTGGATGGTAAGGAACTGTTGGCTACTCCGATCACTCTCAGTCTTTTCCGTCCGGCTACGGATAATGATAACCGTGACAAGAACGGAGCTCGCCTGTGGCGTAAAGCGGGATTGGATAATCTGACTCAAAAGGTGACCTCATTGAAAGAAGGAAAGAATACGACAACTGCGGATATCGAGCTTCTTAATGCAAAAGGTCAGAAAGTGGGAACTGCTGACTTTATCTATACGCTTGATAAGAACGGCGCATTAAAGATACGTACTACTTTCCAACCGGATACAGCGATTGTCAAGTCTATGGCACGTCTGGGACTGACTTTCCGTGTGGCGGATACTTACGATCAAGTTTCTTATCTGGGACGTGGTGACAATGAAACGTATGCCGACCGTGGCCAGTCCGGTAAGATCGGCTTATATCAGACAACGCCCGAACGGATGTTCCACTATTATGTCACTCCGCAATCTACCGGTAACCGTACAGATGTGCGTTGGACGAAATTCACTGATCGTTCCGGTGAAGGAATCTTTGTCGATTCAAATCGTCCTTTCCAGTTTAGCATAGTTCCTTTCTCGGATGTATTATTGGAGAAAGCCCGTCATATTAATGAGTTGGAACGTGACGGACTGGTGACTGTGCATTTGGATGCAGAACAGGCTGGCGTAGGAACAGCTACTTGTGGTCCCGGAGTATTGCCGCAGTATTTGGTTCCGTTAAAGAAACAGAGTTTTGAATTCACTCTTTATTCGGTGAAACCGGCAGGACAGGCGCAGAAAAAAGAGAATTATTATGTGAAACATCTTGAGTTTCCTCAAAATGCAACTTTGGAGCAAAAGGTAGATATGGCTGCGCGATTAATTCCTACTCCCCAGCAGTTGTCTTGGCAACAAATGGAGTTGACTGCTTTTCTCCATTTTGGTATTAATACCTTTACCGGACGTGAATGGGGAGATGGAAAAGAAGAACCGGCGCTGTTTAATCCATCCGAACTGAATGCGGAACAATGGGTTCGTACCCTTAAAGAAGCCGGTTTCAAGATGGTGCTGTTGACGGCAAAACATCATGATGGATTTTGTCTTTGGCCTACGGCTACCACCAAACATTCCGTAGCTTCTTCTCCTTGGAAAAATGGACAAGGCGATGTAGTAAGGGAATTGCGCAAGGCTTGCGATAAATATGATATGAAGTTTGGTGTTTATCTTTCTCCCTGGGATCGTAATGCGGAATGTTATGGAGATTCTCCCCGATATAACGACTTCTTTATCCGCCAATTGACAGAGTTGCTTACCAATTATGGGGAGGTACACGAAGTTTGGTTTGACGGAGCGAATGGGGAAGGGCCGAACGGAAAGAAGCAGGTATATGACTGGGAAGCTTTCTATAAAACGATTCAACGTCTGCAACCGAAGGCTGTGATGGCAATAATGGGCGATGATGTGCGTTGGGTTGGTAATGAAAAAGGTTTGGGACGTGAAACCGAATGGAGTGCGACGGTACTTACTCCGGGTATTTATGCCCGTTCGGAGGAAAATAACAAACGTTTGGGCGTATTCAGCAAAGCGAAAGATTTGGGAAGCCGTTCGATGTTGGCGGAGGCTACGGAACTTTTCTGGTATCCGTCGGAAGTGGATGTTTCTATTCGTCCGGGATGGTTCTATCATGCGGAAGAAGATACGAAAGTGAAGTCGTTGAAACATTTGTCGGATATCTATTTCCAATCGGTAGGATATAACTCAGTACTTTTATTGAATATTCCTCCTGACCGCAGAGGGCTGATTCACGAGGCCGATGTGAAGCGACTGAAAGATTTTGCTGCTTACCGGAAAAGAGTGTTTGCAGACAATCGTGTAGTGAAAGGTCGGAAAGAGTGGAATGCGGTTTCGGGAAGTGAGAAGATTTATTCTTTGAAACCGGAATCGGAAATCAATGTGGTAATGCTTCAGGAAGATATCGCTAAAGGACAACGGGTTGAATCCTTTGCCGTAGAGGTGTTGACCGAACAGGGATGGCAGGAAGTCGGACAGGGTACTACCGTAGGTTACAAACGTTTGCTGCGTTTTCCGGCAGTAAAGGCCAGTCAACTGAAAGTGAAAATCAATGAATGCCGGTTGACGGCTCATATCAGTCAGGTCGGTGCGTTCTATGCAACACCGTTGCTGGAAGACAATCAGACGGAAAGTTGGAATAACCTACCTCGTAAAGAATGGAAACAGGTGGCTGCTTCTCCGTTGACGATTGACTTGGGAAAGATGGTGCAGCTGTCAGCCTTTACATACGCTCCCTTGAAGGCGGAAGCAAAACCGACAATGGCTTTCCGGTATAAGTTCTATGTAAGTACGGATGGGAAGAGTTGGGCGGAGGTGCCGACCAATGGTGAGTTTAGCAATATCATGCACAATCCTCTGCCGCAAACGGTTACTTTCAACAAAGGCGTACAGGCGCGTTTCATCAAACTGGAGGCTACAACGCCTGCTGCCACCACTGCTAAAGTAGAAATGAATGAGATCGGAGTCACAGTAGCTCCTTAATACAGATAACCTATTATTTCAGAACATAAGATGAAAAAAGAATATTATTATGGTATATTGCCTTTGGCTTTAACCTCTTGCTTGGTTTCTCAGACATCTGCTCAGGAAAGACAGGCGAACCGTCCGAATGTAGTCTTTATTTATGCCGATGACATAGGCTATGGTGATTTGAGTTGCAATGGAGCGAAGACGATTCACACTCCTAATGTAGAGCGTTTGGCAAAAATGGGAGTACGTTTTACAAATGCGCATAGTGCTGCCGCTACAAGTACGCCTTCCCGTTATGCTATGCTGACCGGTGAATACGCTTGGCGTAAGGAAGGAACGGGAATTGCAGACGGAGATGCCGCGTCTATCATCCGTCCGGAACGTTATACAATGGCGGATATGTTCAAAGAGGCAGGATATAGTACGGGGGTGGTAGGTAAATGGCATTTGGGACTTGGCGACAAGGGAGGTGAACAGGATTGGAACAAGCCTTTGAAACCGGGCACAAATGATATCGGGTTTGATTATTCATTTATCATGGCCGCTACCGGTGACCGTGTGCCGTGTGTTTTTGTGGAAAACGACCGGGTGATTAATCTTGATCCGAATGATCCGATTCAGGTAAGTTATAAAAAGAACTTTCCGGGTGAACCTACCGGGAAAGACAATCCGGAACTGCTGAAAATGCATCCTTCCCATGGTCACAATCAAAGTATTGTCAACGGTATCTCACGTATCGGGTATATGAAAGGTGGAAAATCCGCTCTTTGGCAAGATGATAAGATTGCGGAAACTTTAACCGGGAAAGCGATATCTTTTATTGAAGGACACAAGGATGCTCCCTTCTTTCTGTATTTCGCCACTCAGGATGCACACGTTCCTCGTGTGCCGTCTCCTCAGTTTGTTGGCAAAAGTGGTATGGGACCTCGTGGCGATTGTCTTCTTGAGTTTGACTGGTCGGTAGGACAAGTGCTGGATGCATTGGAACGCTTGGGACTGGATAAAAATACATTAGTGGTTTTGTCTAGTGATAACGGGCCGGTAGTGGATGACGGTTATAAGGATCAGGCGATAGAATTACTGGGCGATCATAAACCCGGAGGTGTTTATCGTGGAGGAAAATACAGTGCTTACGAAGCCGGTACACGTGTGCCGTGTATTTGGAGTTGGCAGGGAGTGATTCGTCCCGGTACCGTTTCGGATGCGTTGCTTTGTCAGATAGACTGGTTTGCTACTTTTGCGCAAATGATGAATTTCCGTTTGCCGGAGGGGGCTGCTCCGGATAGTGAACCGTTACTGAATGCCTGGACAGGTAAAGAAAAGAAAGGTCGGGAATGGCTGGTACTTCAGAATGCACAGAATAATCTGTCGGTGACAGATGGACGGTGGAAATACCTGCGTCCCGGAAAAGGTCCTGCATATAACAAAAATGTCAATATTGAATTGGGCAACAGCATGAAACCTCAACTTTATGACATAAAGAAAGATCCGGCTGAAAAGAATAACGTAGCAGAGAAGAATCCGAAAATAGTGACGAAAATGTCGGGACAATTGGAAAAGATAGTAGACGGCCGTTATGGCTTGCCTTTGTAAAAGAATGCTTAGAGAGTAGCAGTGTGGACCGGTGTCTTGATTCTTTATGAGTCGGATGCCGGTCTTTTTTTTATTTTCTAAACTAAATGTATATCCAGACTGTTATTTCTTAAAAAAGACAGAAGTTATGCTCGTAGTAGATTTAGGAAAGTGGATGAATAAAATCCTGATAGATTGGGGGATAGATCCGGAAGTTGCCGACCGTTTTGATGAAACTATTATTGCTATATTGATGATAGCGATTGCTGTCGGCCTGAATTATCTCTGCCAGGCGATTCTCATAGGAGGGATGAAACAGTATACCCGGCGAAAGCCGCATAAATGGAATACACTGCTGATGAAGCGTAAAGTGTTCCATCATCTGATTCATACTATTCCGGCTTTTCTTGTTTATGCTCTTTTGCCAATGGCATTTGTTCGTGGAAAAGAGTTATTGCTGATTTCACAGAAAGCGTGCACCATTTATATAATCTTTTCGCTGTTGTTGGCTATTAATGGTATCCTGCTGATGATTATGGATATTTACGATGGTAAAGAATCTATGAAGAACCGGCCTATGAAAGGATTTATTCAAGTCTTGCAGGTCGTTCTTTTCTTTGTGGGCGGAATTGTAATCATCGCTATTATTGTAAATAAGTCTCCTGCCAGTCTGTTTGCAGGATTGGGAGCGTCGGCAGCTATCCTGATGTTGGTATTCAAGGATTCTATTTTGGGCTTTGTGGCGGGCATTCAGCTTTCTGCCAATGATATGGTACGTCCGGGCGACTGGGTTACGCTGCCTTCGGGGGAAGCCAATGGTACGGTGCAGGAAATTACGTTGAATACGGTTAAGATTCAGAATTTTGATAATACAATTTCTACGGTTCCGCCTTATACGTTAGTGAGCACGCCATTTCAGAATTGGCGGGGAATGACGGAGTCGGGAGGACGGAGGGTCATGAAGAACATTACCTTAGATCTGACTACTTTACAGTTCTGTACACCGGAAATGCTGGACCGTTACCGGAAGGAGATTCCCTTGATGGCAGACTATCAGCCGGAAGAAGGGATGGTTCCGACCAATTCCCAAGTATATAGGGTATATATTGAACGCTATTTGTGCAGCTTGCCTGTAGTGAACCAAGATTTGGATTTGATTATCAGCCAGAAAGAGGCTACGATGTACGGAGTGCCTATTCAGGTTTACTTCTTTTCCCGAAATAAAATCTGGAAAGAGTACGAACGTATCCAATCGGATATCTTTGACCATTTGCTGGCAATGGTTCCCAAGTTTGACTTAAAGGTTTATCAGTATTCGGATTGAACGGAATACGTTGATGCTAAAAACATTCTCAAGCATTCTCACTGCGGTGAAAATGATCCTTTATCAGAATATACTGTGACATTGTTTTGGGAATTTTAATCAATAGGGAATCAGTTCGAAGTCTGTATAGATGGGAAGGTGGTCGCTGAACCCTCCTTGATATTTCATTCCTTTATAGGTGCGAAAAGGTTCTTTACCTCCATACCTCTTGTCGTAGGTCAACAAAAAAGGAAGTTGGCAGACTTTCGCTTTTTCCTCATGAGTGAAGAAATTGCTGGAAGTGTTGAGCAATGTACCGGATACAATTAAATGGTCGAGCAATCCCCATTCCCCATGATATTTATATGAACCGAAATTGGCAGTCTTTGCTTTTCGGGCAAGCAGATGATAGAGCTTTAACGGGGATAGGGATGAGGGTGAGGTAACAGGATGGGTTGCTATATCCAAACTATCGGAACGGATAGGAGGAGCTTCCGCTTCGAGTATTTTCCGAATTGATTTATTGTTGGGATAATCATTGAAGTCGCCCATGATGATGACTTGAGGATGGAGACGGGTATGCAGGACGCTATCCACTTCTGTACGTAAAATTTGAGCGGCATGGAGTCGATAAGGCTCGGATTCTTTTGCTCCGCCTGAGCGACTTGGAAGATGGCAGACGAATACATCCAATGTATCTCCGGTCAGCAGCAGACCGTTGACGTGCAGCAAATCTCTTGTCGGGCGATGTTGCCTGAACATAGGAATGGAAATAGAGCGGGAGGATAAGAGTTTGAATAAATCCCGTTGGTAAAGAAGAGCCACGTCGATACCTCTCAGATCAGGAGAGTCAGTCATTACATAACGGTAATCGAGCTCTTGCAAAGGCGAACGGTGGGTGAGGTCACGAAGTACTGTGTCGTTCTCTACTTCGCAGAGACCTATGAGTGCTGGAGCATTCCATTCACCGATAGCAGTGATGACACGTGCGATATCACTCAGTTTCTTTTTATATCTGTTGTAATTCCAATGGCGTATGGCATTGGGAAGGAACTCGTAATCGTTCTTCAGACTGTCATGGTGGGTATCAAACAAGTTTTCTGTATTCCAGCAGGCAACACGGAACCGGATATTTTCTTGTGCTGGTGCGTTCCATGAACAGATAACAAAAAAGAGTATGGTAACAGCTACTCTTGTTTCACTGTTACCATACTTTAGTTGTCGCAGACTTATCCGTCTTTTATTTTTTAGCAGGGACATGTACCAGAATATCCAACAAATGTTTCCAGAACTTCTCTACGGTAGGGATAAGCATCCGTTCGTCCGGAGAGTGTACTCCCGTCAATGTCGGTCCGAAGGAAATCATGTCCAATGTGGGATATTTATCGAGGAACAGGCCACATTCGAGTCCTGCGTGAATTGCTTTCACTTTGGCTTCTACACCGAACAGGCGTTTGTAGGATTCGGCTGCTACTTCGAGAATGGACGAATGCGGGTTGGGCTTCCATCCCGGATAACCTTCACCGAAAGTGACTTCCGCTCCAGCCAGTCTGAACACGGCACGTACGGTATTTGCCATATCGTTGCGTGCGGACAATATAGAACTACGCTGGCTGGTTTCAATACGGATGATATGGTCGGGTTTCATCTTCACCGAAGCAAGGTTCGTGGATGTTTCTACCAGTCCCGGAATGTCCTGACTCATTGCATATACTCCGTGAGGAGCCGCATACAGTGCTTTCAACAGGCGGTCGGTGGTATCTTGGTCGATAGCTGTCTGGCGGGGAGTCTCTGATTCGAGAATCAATTTCAAATCCGGTTCTACAACTGACAGCTCGTCTTCCATTTCACTGGCGAAGATGTTCAGTTCGGTGCGTACGTCATGTTTTGCATCTTCGGGAACTGCACAGATGGCATAAGCTTCACGAGGGATGGCATTGCGCAGATTTCCACCGTTGATTTCGCAAAGGTACAAATCGTGGTTGTTGGCTATGCGGGTAAGGAAACGGTTCAAGATTTTGTTGGCATTGCCGCGTCCCAGATGGATATCTCCTCCAGAGTGGCCTCCTTTCAGTCCTTTTACTTCTACTTTGAAGAAGAAATATCCGGCAGGTACTTCGATTTCTTTATATGTAAATTCTGCTACGGAGTCAATACCACCGGCACATCCGATGAAGATTTCCCCTTCATCCTCAGAGTCGAGATTCAAAAGGATATCTCCGCTCATGAAGCCTTCTTTCAGGGCAAATGCTCCGGTCAGTCCGGTTTCTTCATCTACGGTGAACAGACATTCCAGCGGTCCGTGTTCTATGCTGTCATCGGCAAGGATAGCTAGCTCCGTAGCCACACCGATACCATTGTCGGCTCCGAGTGTGGTTCCTTTGGCTTTCAGCCATTCACCGTCTATTTCTGTTTCGATTGGGTCGGTAAGGAAGTCGTGTTGAACATCGTTGTTTTTCTCACATACCATGTCAATGTGCGATTGCAGTACTACAGTTTGCAGGTTTTCCTTTCCGGGAGTGGCAGGTTTTTTTATCAGTACGTTGCCCGCTTCGTCCACTTTGGTCTCAAGATTATGTTTAGCTCCGAATGCCTTTAGGTAGGCAATCATTTTCTCTTCCTTCTTCGAAGGGCGCGGTACTTGGCAGATTTCTTCAAAATACTTGAATACGCCGGCCGGCTTTAGGTCTTTTTTTTCCATGTTGTTTCTTTATTATAATAAGGAATAGAAGGGCGGTTTTAGCTTCTTCTATTGCTAAATATGGTTAATTTGATTGACTTATCTGAACTCATATCTCATTAAAGCCTATCTTTGCATTCACAAAATTAATAGAAATGGTTGAGACTATACTGATAACTTTGTTAATAGTTGCTATTTCCCTGGTTTTATTGGGGGTGAAAGTATTCTTTACGAAGGGCGGGAAGTTCCCGAATGGTCATGTGAGTGGGAATAAGGTGTTGCGTAAAAAGGGAATCGGGTGTGCTCAGTCTCAGGATCGTGAGGCACAGAAGAAACCGCGCTTTTCTATTGATGAGTTAGAAAAGGCCTTGAATGATAGTATGAATTAAATTTATTAAAAACAATACTTATTAATTATGAATAGAATGAACTACCTCATGAACGGTTTGGCTGCTCTTGCGTTTATCGTTTTATTTTCACAATGCGCTGGCAAAGCTGATAATCAAACTGCTACAACTCCCGTTCAGGCAAATGCTGAATTGTCAGGAATGAAAATTGCTTATGTTGAAATAGACTCGCTGTTGGCCAAATACAATTTTTGTATTGACTTGAATGAGGCTATGGTGAAGAAAAGCGAGAATGTTCGTATGACATTGAATCAGAAAGCTAACTCCTTGAATAAGGAAAAGCAGGACTTCCAGAAGAAAGTGGAAAACAATGCTTTCCTGTCACAAGATAGAGCACAGCAGGAATATAACCGTCTGGTAAAGTTGGAACAAGACTTGCAAGAGCTGAGCAATAAGCTCCAGAATGGTTTGATGGAAGAGAACAATAAGAATAGCTTGCAGTTCCGTGATTCTATCAATGCATTCCTGAAAGAATATAATAAGACTCACGGATATAGCTTGATTTTCAGCAATACCGGTTTCGATAATCTGCTTTATGCTGATAGCGCATTTAATATTACAGAAGAAATCGTAAACGGATTGAATGCCCGATATTCACCGGTAAAGAAATAGATCATTTTTTTATTGTATATTTAAATTTTTTGCCTGTCCGGTACTGTAAAGTCCGGATGGGTTTTTTTGTGCGTGAAAACAAGGAAACGGAATGATCAGGGAGCTTCCGTTATATATTGTTTCATGCCTTCCGTGTAATAAGTCTCGAACTCTCCTTTTTCTCCACTATATATAAAGTAAGCATCAATCTTGGGATGCGCTTTACAGAAAGCCTCCGCTTTTTCAAGCCCCATCACCATAAATGAGGTAGCCAAAGCGTCGGCTGTCATACAATCTTCCGCTATCACAGTAGCGGACAGAATGTTATGCTGCACAGGATAGCCCGTTCTCGGATCAATGGTATGGGCATATTTCTTTCCGTCTTTGTAATAGAAGTTGCGGTAGTTTCCGGAAGTAGCCATACCGAGATCGGTCACTTTGAGTACCGTCTGTATATCTTGTTTTACAGAGAGAGAATCATCGATAGGCTTGTTGATTCCGATACGCCAACGGTCGTTTTTAGGATTGAATCCTTTTACCACCACTTCGCCACCTATATCTATCATATAGTTCTTGATTCCTTTTCTATCCAACAGACGGGCGACTACATCCACTGAGTATCCCTTAGCTACAGCACTACAACTCAACATAATACGCGGATCTTGTTTGATAATCTTTTCGTTCTCAAGTTTTACTTTGTCATATCCGGTGATTTGCAACAAACTATCTATCATTATGGAATCAGGGAAAGTGCCTTTCTTGAATCCGAATCCCCACGCATTGGCGAGCGGGGCTATCGTTATGTCAAAAGCTCCTTGGGTCTCGCGGGAGATCTCCATAGAACGGTTGAAGCATTTTTGGAAAAAAGTATCTGTCACTATTTCTTCGTTACGATTGACACGACTGATGACGGAACTGTCATTGAAGGGTGACAGTGACAAGTCGAATCGTTTTAACTCCGTTTCGATTTCCGATTTTAAGTCACCGTCATATTGATAAGTGATATTGTAAACGGTTCCGAACACCAGACCGGTAATACTGTTGTAGTTTGCTTGTTGATTGTGCCTGGCCAATATCCAGATAGTTGCCAGAATTAGGAAAGCCAGCCAAAGGAAACTCTTTTTTGTCTTCATACGCTCTTCTATTTAATAAGAAAAACTCTTTTTTTATTGGAAAAATAGATGCTCAATTAATATTTTAATTCCGATAATTACCAGAATGATACCTCCCCATAACTCAGCTTTTAACTTCCGGGCAAGGCCGCAGCCACATTGAATGCCGAAAATAAGTCCGATTAATGACAGGACGAATGAAACAAATCCTATGATGAGGATAGGAGAAAGGATATCGCTGTAATCCTGAATACCTAAAAAGGCAAATGAAATACCGACTGCCAATGCGTCGATACTTGTTGCTACCGCCATGGTCAGTACTACCTTTAGGTTTGCCGGATTGAACAGTTGGCAACATTCTTCTTCTTTAAAGGATTCCCAAATCATTCGGCCTCCCAGAAAGGCAAGAATTCCGAAAGCGATCCAATGATCTATACTTTCTATAAGATGACTGAAGTTTTTTGCACACATCCATCCGATAAGTGGCATGATGGCTTGAAAAAGTCCGAAAGCAAAGGCCATGACTAGCATTGGTCTCCATCGGGTACGTTTCAAAATAATGCCGCTTGCAATGGATACGGCGAAACAATCCATCGCCAAACCTATTGCAAGCAACCAAATCTCTAGTCCTGTCATTGTATTCTAAAGAGGCAATTTATAGATGAGGGAATAGGTGATTCCCATATTATTTGATTTATATTTACCGTAACCCGGCACATACCACGGAGCGCCATACTCTCCGATAGAAGCTTTTGTCTTGTATTTCATGCGTACCGACCACCCCATATTAAAGTTCTTGTAAATACGCACTTTAACGCCTAAGACGATTTCCAACCATTGTACCGAGCCTTTCATGCCCAGATGGCTGAAAGGAACACTCCCTCCCCAATAATCGTCTTCTAAGCTGGGATTGCCTATTACATCTCCCCAAATAGGATCATTTGCCGGCAGGGTTGATACATCATATTTGAAAGAACTGAATGCATAACGAAGTCCGGCATATAAATAACTGTTTTTCTCTTTTTTCTTTGCCATCGTGTTGTAGTCTACGCCGATACGGAAAAAAGGGGCAGCTTTGCTTTTGTAGTGTATACCCGTTTCGCTCCAGGTGTCTGTTCCTCCCATGCCAAATTCAAAAGTAGGGATGAATTTGTTTTTAAGGTTGACACCAATGCTGACTTCTGAACTCATGAAGTCTCCTCCTAAGATTTTGCTTCCTATGCCGTATAAATCCACACCGATATACGTCCCGTTATAAAACGGAATCGTATCTATCTCGACAGTCTCTTTTTTTTTCTGGTCTCTTTTGGGTGTATGAGTAGGACGCTGCTGTTGTGCCAGTAACGGAAGACCGATACAAAAGAGTAGAAGCAGACTAATCAGGCGTAACCGGTGTGCGGTCGCGATAGTTAAAGAATATCTGTAAATTCTCAATTTCATTTGAATTGGCTTCTTTATTTCGTAATTCGATAGACGTTATTTTCTCCGTACTGTTTTTTCTGTTACCGAATGCAGCACTGATGATGTTTTGTTTCATCATGTAGCCGCATTCCATAGACTGAAAATAGGGAGTGTTCTCTTGTACGATATATACTGTATCTACATCCTCGGGATTGCGTACCGGATCATATTGGAAGATAAATACGGTGGAATCGCTGGTATAGCGCAACGGCAACATTACTGTATGTACATCTTTCTCATTGTTGAGAATAATGGAGTCTGTTCCCATTGCTCTGACTGTCAGCGAGTCGAGTGTGTCATTGAGTACGGCCTTATCATTATCCGGATCGTTGGTTTTGAACGTACAATACATCATGGGACGTCCTGCCATAGAACAATCATTTTCGTCCGAACATGAACTGTGGATACCGATAGCGGCACCAACGATTATCAATAGGAGAAAGATACGAACTAAATTCTTCATAGTCAAGTATTGAATGTGAATCAAATTTTCTTTTCTATCTGGTAGTTATTCCGTTCCGGTGCGTTACGCGAGATTAATTCGCCAAGAAATCCGGCAAGGAATAATTGTGTACCTATAATCATTGCCGTAAGTGACAAATAAAAATAGGGAGAGTCGGTCACTAGTCTATATGGTAGATTGTTGTACATTGCGTATAGCTTACTACCACCTACAATGATAACGGAAATCATTCCGATGAGAAACATCAACGATCCTAACAAACCGAAAAAATGCATCGGTTTGATTCCGAATTTGGAAAGGAACCAGAGTGAGAGTAAATCCAGATAACCGTTCACGAAGCGGTTAAGTCCGAATTTGGTTGTACCGTATTTGCGGGCTTGATGATGCACCACTTTTTCACCGATTTTCTTGAATCCGGCGTTCTTTGCCAGATAAGGTATATAACGGTGCATCTCACCGTACACTTCGATATGTTTTACGACCTCTCTGCGATACGCTTTCAGTCCGCAGTTGAAGTCGTGCAGGTTTTTAATGCCTGAAACTTTGCGTGCCGTTGCATTAAACAGTTTGGTGGGAAGTGTCTTTGACAGAGGATCATATCTTTTTTGTTTCCAGCCGGAAACCAAGTCGTAGCCGTCTTCGGTTATCATCCGGTAGAGTTCAGGTATTTCGTCCGGACTGTCCTGTAAATCTGCGTCCATCGTTATAACCACGTCTCCCTGCGCTTCTGCGAATCCACAGTAGAGTGCGGGTGACTTGCCGTAGTTGCGACGGAACTTGATACCTCTTACATGCTCCGATTGGGATTTTAGCTTTTCTATTACTTCCCATGAACGGTCCGTACTTCCGTCATTAACGAAAATCACCTCAAATGAGAATCCGTTGGCTTGCATTACCCGTTCTATCCAAGCGTAGAGTTCGGGTAGTGACTCTTCTTCATTGAATAATGGGACTACAACTGATATATCCATTTCTTTAATTACTAGTTACGAATTACAAATTACAATCAACTCGGCTCATTGTTTCCGGGTTTCGCTTTTTTCATTACCATTAATCCGGTGGGGATGGCAAGGATACTTCCGAAAAATACGTCCGATGACAGCATTTGCATGGTAATGTCGATAGCGCTGAGCGAGTTTATTTTATCTGCATCAAACATATCTTTCATAAGTTCTTTGTTTTCTTGTAAAGCGGGACTTTGCTCTATCGCTTGGTTCCAAAAATCAGCAAGGGCGTTGAAGATAAAGCCGTGATCTATAAACTGGAAGTATATGTAATGTGCTACGGCTACCAATAGGGAAGCGAACATATACATAAATATAGTGAAAAGAACCGCGTGTGAGAATTGTATAGCTCCTCCGCATACTTTGTCGCGATAGATTTTTACGTAATAATAACCTATGATTGGCACGGCTAGCGTTAGAATAACATATAGCAATTGGAAAAAAGGTATAGCAAACATCAATGGAAGTAGTATGAATTTCAATATCCAATAAGCTCCCATATATGTGCCAAAATGCATGGCGTATTTCTGTAAATAGCTTCTGTTCTCTGTCATCTTCATTTATAAATTGCGCACAAAGGTACAAATAATATCGGTTGATAGAGGGAATATGGTTGTTAAAGTTAATAAAGCAATAAAAGTTGCTAGTAGAGATTTTTTTTATACTTTTAATTGCTTGAAATGTAGTCTGTTAGTTGTTTTACTTGAAAAAAGTTGTTCGTAGCTATTGCAGAATTCGTAAAAATGCCTACCTTTGCAACCGCAAAACGGGTAAGTCCTATACGGTCAGCTCCCTTCGAATCCTCCAGGGCTTGATCGCAGCAAAGGTAGTTGGTTGTAGCGGCGCGATATAGACAGCTTACCCACCCGCCTCTTTAGCTCAGTTGGCCAGAGCACGTGATTTGTAATCTCGGGGTCGTTGGTTCGAATCCGACAAGAGGCTCGAAAAAGGATATATAACAAATCCAAGAAGAAAGCATTCAGGTAATTGCCTGAATGCTTTTTTTATATATAATTTGCATATTATCGAAATTCTGCAGATTCTTTATTTACAGCCTGATAAAGGCTTTAGGAAAACCTTTCAATCCGTCTATACAGGCTATAAGAATATCTTTTTCTTATATTTTGGCTTGTTTCCGTACGGTTTTGAATTAAACAATGATAGCCTTCTTATTCTTATTGATTTCTATGGACATTCTTTTATAATCGATTCACTATTTAGACTCATTTCATTCGTTACTTTTACTTCGTATAACTATAGTGTACTTTGCGTATGACTATAGTTGTACGCAAGGGAGACTATAGTTATTCTTGCGGAATACTATAGTCATACGCAAAAAGAATAAGTAACGCGGCTAATCTGATTAGGCAGAAAAAGAAATAAAAATAGTATTTGGCTCCTTCCCGCACCAATATGAAAAATGACAACTGCATAGGGACTTGCAGTTAGGGTATTCTACTATTAATAGAATGTATTATGCTTGTTTTCATACAGTATTTGTATTATTGATTAAAATGGTATTATTTAGATTATCAATGATTTAGTTGATTCTTCGTCTATTATAAAAGCTTATATAAAAATCCCTGGACGATATCGCCCGGGGATTTTATTTGGATGTAAAGTCGAAATTTACTTGATTCTCTTGTATCCATACACAGCTAAATCGCCTAATTCCTCTTCAATGCGGAGTAACTGATTGTATTTAGCCATACGGTCTGAGCGGCTTAAAGAACCTGTCTTGATCTGTCCGCTGTTAGTAGCTACTGCGATATCGGCGATAGTAGCATCTTCTGTTTCACCCGAACGGTGAGAAGTAACAGTAGTGTATCCATGACGGTGAGCCATTTCGATAGCGTTCAGTGTTTCTGTCAGCGAACCGATTTGGTTTACTTTAATCAGGATAGAGTTGGCACAGCCTTTTTCGATACCCATTGCAAGGAAATCTACGTTGGTTACGAACAAGTCGTCACCTACCAGCTGGCAACGGTTGCCGATGCGTTCGGTCAGCTTTTTCCAGCCTTCCCAATCATTTTCGCTCATACCGTCTTCGATAGAGTCGATAGGGAACTTGTTAATCAGTTCTTCCAGGTAGTTGATTTGTTCTTCAGCGGTACGTTTCTTACCTTTTTCACCTTCAAACTTGCTATAATCGTAAATACCATCGTGGTAGAATTCGGAAGAAGCACAGTCCATACCGATCATAACGTCTTTGCCCGGTTCGTATCCTGCTGCTTTGATAGCGGCCAGAATAGAATTCAAAGCATCTTCCGTACCTTCGAGGTTAGGTGCGAAACCACCTTCATCACCTACAGCAGTGCTAAGGCCACGGTCTTTCAGGACTTTCTTTAAAGCGTGGAATACTTCAGCACCCATGCGCAGACCTTCTCTGAAAGAAGGAGCACCTACGGGGCGGATCATAAATTCCTGGAATGCGATCGGAGCATCGCTATGTGAACCACCGTTGATGATGTTCATCATCGGTACAGGCATTACATACGTATTTGTTCCACCGATATAGCGGTATAGAGGAAGGTCCAGATAGTTGGCAGCAGCTTTAGCTACGGCAAGAGATACGCCGAGAATAGCGTTAGCACCTAAATTCGATTTAGTCTTAGTGCCGTCCAATGCCAGCATTGCGTAGTCGATACCTCTCTGATTGAGTGAAGACATACCAATCAGCTTCGGAGCGATGATTTTATTTACATTATCAACCGCTTTTTGTACTCCTTTTCCACCATAGCGCTGTTTGTCACCATCGCGAAGTTCCAATGCTTCGTGTTCACCTGTGGAAGCACCTGACGGCACAGATGCACGTCCCATAATGCCGGATTCCAATACTACGTCAACTTCTACTGTGGGGTTACCTCTTGAATCGAGAATTTCTCGAGCTACAATTTTTTCAATTTTCATCGTTTCTATTGTTTTTGAATAAGATTTCTGCAAAAGTACGGACTTGACGGGGAGTGAGAAATCACCATAAATAGGTATTCTTTTTATGCCTATTCCCTATATGTCGTTAGTCCGACCTTATACTATAACAACGGGACGATGCTTTTTGTTTGAGTGCGGCGGGGTGAATTTGCAGGATTTTAATCTTCGATAATAACCCCTAACAGTGGAAGCAAATCCATAGCTTGCAGGGAAGTGATGACAGCGCCTTTCAGATCGCTAATGTTAAGCGTGATTCCGCTGATACGGGAAGTGCGCAAATCTATTCCGCGAAGCGGAGCGTGTGAAAAATCGGCTTCTACGAGATCGCAACTCTCAAATGCGACGGATGAAAAACGGCAGTCGTTCAGACTTCCGTTGCGGAGCTGGCTGTGTGTAAAACGTACCTGGTTCATTTTACTCATAGCCAGATTGATATAACCTGCGTTGCAGTCATGCAGCAAGACGTGATTCATCGTTGTTTCCGATAAATTGGTACCCAATAGTTTGCAGGAAATGAATTCTACCCGGTAGAGCGAACTTTCAGCGAAAGAAATGTTGGGTAAGTCGCAGTTCTCAAACCTGACATCGGTCAGTTGGGAGGAACGGAATTTACATTCGCTGAATGTCTGATGCTGAAAGGTGCAGTTTTTGAAACTTTTATAAGATTTGTCGATGCCTTCTTCTTTTCCTTTGCAGAATAAAAGATGAGAGACTGTTTCTTCTCTGTCGAGCCATTCCTGTAGGGTAGTAGTACTAACTTCCTGCTCTTCCATCATGGGAGGAACAACGCGGACGGGTTTGGTTGGGTTTCTTTTAATCATGCCGTAAAGGTAGGATTTATATTCGAATTATTAAATCTGTTTTCCCACATATCCGCCGGCTAACGTTGCGGCTAATCCTATTCCTATACTTAATAATGTATATAGAACAAATGCTCCGTAAAATTCTCCTTTCAGCAGACCTACGCCGTCACTGGAGAAAGTAGAGAACGTTGTGAAACCTCCACATAAACCCGTTGTCAGAAACAAACGGACCTCGAACGGAAGGTGGAATCGCTCTGAAAGGGCATAGAACAGGCCGATGAGAAAACTGCCGAGAAGATTGACCGTGAAAGTGGCCCATGGAAAATGATAAGGGACGATTCGTTCGTGCATTAGCAACTGGATGAAATAACGCAGTGCACTACCGGTTCCTCCACCGATAAAGATATAGATAACTTCTTTACTCATTTGATTGAAAGATTGATATTATTTGTAGGCGGCTTCAAAATCCTTTTCGAATTGCTGGAAGCCTCCGGGATAAACAAGATTGATTTGTTCTGAAACGGTTGACGGATCATTTTTGTTTTGCAGAACGGATATGAACTTTTTGAATATCTCGCGGGGAACGCTCTCTATCCAGAAGGTGACAAGCGCATGCGAAAGGATATAAGAGTATTGCTCGTCCGTCATTTGCTGTTTCATAAATTTGCCCTGGCTGCTATTTAAAAATGTAGGAAGGTTTACTTCTCCCAGCATATACATCGTCCGAACTCTCCCTTGTTCGTATTCGGTAAATGTGTGGCGGACTGCTTTTTTGTGAATGGTGCAATGTTCGAAGTACTCCGACAGTCCTTCGTTAAGCCAACTTGGAGGACGCTTGCCGAGAATCTGCGAAACGAAATGATGACTCAGTTCGTGATAGATGATGGCAAGACTTCTCTCCCGTCCATTCTCCCGTCCTAAGATGACTGCCTTTTGTAGCTTAGGTGAGTATGCACCGCTTGCCTTGATAGGCAGAGACACATTGATACTTTCTAAGTAATCTATTGCTTCTCTTCTATTTTCAAAAACATATAGTTGGAGGCTAAGCGTATCGGGCAGTCCGAATTGTGAATAGAAATCAACCTCATGTTGAAGAAACTGTTCTATCTTCTTCCGGTCTTTGTCGGGAAGCGGGTCACCGCCATATTCCACTTTTACGGTTTGGGCATGAAGCAAACCGCAGAAAAAGAAGACCGGGAAGAAAAGTAAAAATATGCGCATGATACATCTATTATTTCAGGTTGTGTAGCTTCATATATTTCTTTTTATCACGTTTACTCATGTCCTGCATGATAAGGTCATGGTCGGTCACAGCCTGATAGATGGTTTTCTCTTCCGGTTTCACATCTCCTTCAGTTGTGCGGAATACAGGAATAAAGTGGGAGTAAGGGTATCCGGATGATAATCCTCCTTTGAACTTATTTTCATCCAGAAAAAAGAAGGAGATGGCAGCACCTGTGGGGCCTGCCTTTCCTATGGCTTGTCCAACTTGTACTTCTTCGCCCGGTTCGATAAAATTCTCGTTCATCACCAGATAGGCTGCAAAAGTCTGATCGGGATGATAGATGAGCAGCTGTTGCGGGTTGGTGGTTTTACAGACTATTCCGCTGCGGGTGGCGTAGATTGTATCACCTTGCTTGATGTGAAAATTCAAGGTCTTGAATGGTTCACGCGGATCGGTTTTCCAGGCTGTCTTTTGATTGTTCTTTACGGGTAAGGCATAAGGAGTCTGAATATTGAAATCTTTAGGAAACTTGCCCCGGTAGAACGTATAAGAAGAGGCACTTTTAAACGGATTGTCTACCTGTGCGTTCTTTTCTATTTTAAATATAGTGTTTTTTCCGTTACTTAAATTGTAGGAACGGTCGTTGGCACGATACAGATAATAGTCGCAATAGTCTTCATTGTAGTAATTGAGTTCGGTAGCTCCCTGAGCATCTTTTTCCCATTTTGACTCGATGATACCGTATGGACGTTCCAGCAGTTTACGTAAAGACTGCGCGGAAGTGTAGCTGGCGGACAATGTGAAAATCAATAGAGCGATCAATTTAAGGTGCTGTGCCATATTCTAAATAGTAAAGTGTTTATTGATATAGTTGGGATAATACGTTGCAAATATAGAAAGATTATGTAATATGCGTCTTTAATCCTTTTAATTTTTTCACTATAGACACTATATTTTTTCTAGCTTCTGGATTTGTTATCTGCTTTATATTTAAATGTTTATCCCGTTTCTACTTCTATATCCTTCTATATTTTCTTTATAAAGAAAAACACCTCTATTGTTTCCTGTCTATCTTTGCCATACGATTATTAACTAACTCATTTATATCATGAAGAACATGAAGAAAAGAACCGTAACATGGCTTTACCTGCTGTTTTCTTTATTAATGTGCACATCAGCAAAGGCCGAAAGTATTACTTCTCCCAACGGACAGTTACAACTTAATTTCTCCGTCAATGCGCAAGGAGAACCAATGTATGAACTTTCTTATAAAGGAAAAGAAGTAGTTAAGCCTTCAAAACTGGGACTGGAATTGAAAAATGATCCCGGGCTAATGAATGGATTTACTCTGGCAGATACTAAAACATCAACTTTTGATGAAACATGGGAACCGGTGTGGGGAGAGGTGAAATCAATCCGCAACCATTATAATGAGATGGCTGTTACTTTGAATCAGAAGGCACAAAATCGCAATATCATTATCCGTTTCCGTCTTTATGATGATGGCTTGGGATTCCGGTATGAATTTCCATTGCAGAAGAATTTGAATTATTTTGTGATTAAGGAAGAACATTCCCAGTTTGCTATGGCGGGAGATCATACGGCCTTTTGGATTCCCGGCGATTATGATACTCAGGAATACGATTATACCGAGTCCAGACTTTCTGAAATTCGTGGATTGTTGCAAGGGGCGATTACCGGAAACGCTTCTCAAACCTCTTTCTCGCCAACAGGTGTGCAAACTTCTTTGCAGATGAAAACGGATGATGGTCTGTATATCAACCTGCATGAAGCTGCTTTGGTTGATTATTCCTGTATGCATTTGAACCTTGATGATCGGAACATGGTTTTTGAATCGTGGTTGACACCGGACTCACAAGGAGATAAAGGATATATGCAAGCACCTTGTCGTTCTCCTTGGCGTACGGTAATCGTGAGTGATGATGCACGTGATATTCTGTCGTCTAAGCTGACATTGAATCTGAACGATCCTTGTGCCTATGAAGATGTTTCTTGGATTAAACCGGTGAAATACATTGGTGTGTGGTGGGAAATGATTAGCGGAAAAAGTTCTTGGGCATATACGGACGATGTTTACTCTGTGAAATTGGGCGAAACAGATTATTCAAAAACAAAACCGAACGGACGCCATGCAGCGAATAACGATAATGTGAAACGGTACATTGACTTTGCTTCTGAACATGGATTTGATCAAGTATTGGTAGAAGGATGGAATGAAGGTTGGGAAGATTGGTTCGGCAAATCAAAAGATTATGTATTTGATTTCGTTACACCTTATCCTGATTTTGATTTGAAAATGCTGAATGCATATGCGAAGTCAAAAGGAGTAAAGCTGATGATGCATCATGAGACATCCGCTTCTGTTCGTAACTATGAACGTCATTTGGACGTGGCATATCAATTTATGGTAGATAACGGCTACAATGCAGTGAAGAGTGGATATGTCGGCAATATCATTCCTCGTGGCGAACATCATTACGGACAATGGATGAACGACCATTATCTATATGCAGTGAAGAAAGCGGCTGATTATAGGATTTGTGTGAATGCTCATGAGGCAGTCCGTCCCACCGGACTATGTCGTACTTATCCGAATTTGGTCGGCAATGAGTCGGCGCGTGGTACGGAGTATGAAGCATTTGCCGGTAATAAACCGTTTCACACCACTTTACTTCCTTTTACCCGTCTGATTGGCGGACCGATGGATTATACTCCGGGTATTTTTGATACCAAACTTTCTTTCTTGTCGGGCGATCATAGTTTTGTACGTACTACATTGGCTAAACAATTGGCTCTTTATGTAACGATGTATAGCCCTTTGCAGATGGCGGCTGATTTCCCTGAAAACTATGAACGTCATATGGATGCATTTCAATTTATCAAGGATGTAGCCGTTGATTGGGATGACAGTAAGTATCTGGAGGCAGAACCGGGAGATTACATCACCGTTGCACGTAAGGCGAAGGGTACTGATAGCTGGTTCGTAGGTGGTATCACTGATGAGAATCCCCGTACTTCTGCTTTTACACTTGATTTTCTCGAACCGGGAAAACAATATGTAGCGACATTGTATGCTGACGGAAAGGATGCGGACTTTGAAAAGAATCCAACCTCTTATCAAATAAAGAAAGGTATAGTGACTGCTAAAACCCGGATTTCTGTCAAACTGGCCCGTAGCGGAGGATTTGCGTTGAGCTTGATTGAAGTAGCTCCGTCGGATAAGAAGATAATCAAGAAATGGAAATAAGATCTAGGCAAAGAGATTGTTCTCGGATTCCCCGCTTTTAATAAATATTAGTTGTTGCCCCGCAAAGAAAACAAAACTTTGCGGGGCTCTTTATTTTATCAGACGGATTCTTTTTTGTACTTTTGCACATCTTTTTAAAAACATCAATAAAGAGAATAACATGGGAGGTTTTTTCGGAACAGTCTCGAAAGCTAGTTGCGTGACTGATTTATTCTACGGCACAGATTATAACTCACATCTGGGTACAAAGCGGGGAGGACTCGCAACATACAGTAAGGAAAAAGGGTTTATACGCTCCATCCATAATTTGGAAAGTACCTATTTTCGAACAAAGTTCGAAGGAGAATTGGACAAGTTTAAAGGAAACGCCGGTATCGGCATTATTAGTGACACAGACGCTCAACCTATTATTATTAACTCTCACCTCGGCCGCTTCGCCATTATTACCGTTGCAAAGGTTGTCAATATTCAGCAACTGGAAGATGAACTTCTCAATCAAAATATGCACTTCGCCGAACTTAGTTCGAGCAATACCAATCAGACAGAACTTATCGCATTACTTCTGATACAAGGTAGAAACTTTGTGGAAGGTATTGAGAATGTGTTCAAGCACATCAAAGGTTCTTGTTCAATGCTTATCTTGACGGAGGACGGAAGTATCATCGCTGCTCGTGACCAGTGGGGGCGTACTCCTATCGTAATAGGAAAAAAAGAAGGAGCATACGCTGCGACAAGCGAATCATCCAGTTTTCCGAATTTGGATTATGAGATAGAGAAATACTTAGGTCCCGGTGAAATCGTCCGTATGTATGACGATCATATCGAACAACTTCGTGAACCGAATGAGGATATGCAGATTTGTTCGTTCTTGTGGGTGTACTATGGCTTTCCTACTTCTTGTTATGAAGGACGGAATGTAGAAGAGGTGCGCTTCACTTGTGGATTGAAGATGGGACAGACAGATCAATCGGAAGTGGACTGTGCTTGTGGTATTCCTGATTCGGGAGTGGGTATGGCTTTGGGATATGCAGAAGGCAAGGGTGTTCCTTATCACCGTGCGATTTCAAAATATACACCGACCTGGCCTCGTAGTTTTACTCCTAGTAATCAGGAGATGCGTGCGTTAGTGGCGAAGATGAAATTGATTCCGAACCGTGCAATGCTTGAAGGTAAACGTTTGTTGTTTTGTGATGATTCTATCGTTCGTGGCACGCAGTTGCGTGATAATGTGAAGATACTATATGATTATGGAGCAAAAGAGGTACATATGCGTATTGCCTGCCCTCCATTGATTTATGCTTGTCCGTTTGTAGGTTTTTCCGCTTCCAAAAATGCGTTGGAACTGATTACCCGCCGTATTATTAAGGAATTGGAAGGTGATGAAAATAAGAATTTGGATAAATATGCTACTACCGGGTCTCTCGAATATGAGAAGATGGTTGGTATTATAGCCGAACGTTTCGGGCTTTCTTCTTTGAAGTTCAATACAGTGGAAACATTAATAGAAGCTATCGGTCTGCCCAAATGCAAGGTTTGTACACATTGCTTTGATGGCAGCAGCCATTTTTAAAGTGGTCAGATAGGTCAGTTAAGTATCCGGATAAAATTATACAATAAAAAAGAGCCGTGAATTGCTTTGTAATTCACGGCTCTTTTTTTACCTTTACGGCACTATAAACTATCAATTTGTAAATTGTAATTAGTAACTTGTAATTAAAACGATATGACTTTAGTAGACAGATTTTTAAAGTATGTAAGCTTCGATACACAATCTGATGAATCGACAGGGCTTACTCCAAGTACTCCGAAGCAGATGGTTTTTGCAGAATACTTGAAAAAAGAGTTGGAATCTTTGGGGTTGGAAGATATAACTTTGGATGAGCATGGTTATCTTTTCGCCACGCTCCCTGCCAATATAGATAAAAAGGTGCCGACTATCGGGTTTATTGCTCACATGGATACAAGTCCGGATATGACGGGTAAGGATGTTACTCCGCGTATTGTAGAAAAGTATGACGGTTCGGATATTGTACTTTGTACTGAAGAAAATGTGGTTCTTTCTCCGTCGCAATTCCCTGAATTGTTGGATCATAAAGGAGAAGATTTGATTGTAACCAACGGAAAAACTTTGCTCGGTGCTGATGATAAGGCCGGTATTGCAGAGATTGTTTCTGCAATGGCCTATCTGAAAGAACACCCTGAAATCAAACACGGAAAAATCCGTATCGGTTTCAATCCGGACGAAGAAATCGGTGAAGGCGCTCATAAATTCGATGTAGAAAAGTTCGGTTGTGAGTGGGGATATACAATGGATGGCGGTGAAGTGGGAGAGTTGGAGTTCGAGAACTTCAATGCTGCTGCCGCTAAAGTTACTTTTAAAGGGCGTAATGTACATCCGGGATATGCTAAGGATAAGATGATTAATTCCATTTATTTGGCCAATCGGTTTATTACTCTGCTGCCGGCACAGGAAAGGCCGGAGCATACTACGGGATATGAAGGATTTTATCATCTGATTGGCATTCAGGGTGAAGTGGAGCAAAGCTCAGTTTCTTATATCATTCGCGATCATGACCGTACTAAGTTCGAAAACCGCAAGAAAGAAATGGAACGTCTGGTCGCTCAAATGAATGCCGAATATGGTGCGGGTACGGTAACTCTCGAATTGCGCGACCAATATTATAATATGCGTGAGAAGATAGAGCCGGTGATGCATATTATCGACACCGCTTTTGCTGCAATGGAAGCTGTTGGTGTGAAACCGAATGTGAAGCCGATTCGTGGAGGTACGGATGGTGCACAACTTTCTTTTAAAGGCTTGCCTTGCCCGAATATCTTTGCCGGTGGGCTGAATTTTCACGGACGTTATGAATTTGTGCCTATCCAGAATATGGAGAAAGCAATGAAAGTAATTGTAAAAATTGCCGAGCTCGTAGCTTCCAAATAACTGATACTTAAAACTTAATACTTAAAAGAATATGAAAACCACTCCGTTTACAGAGAAACATATAGCGCTTGGCGCTAAAATGCACGAGTTTGCAGGTTATAATATGCCTATTGAATACTCCGGTATCATTGACGAACATCTGACGGTCTGTCAGGGTGTCGGGGTGTTTGATGTATCCCACATGGGAGAATTCTGGGTGAAAGGTCCGAAAGCATTGGCTTTTCTTCAGAAGGTGACTTCCAATAATGTGGCGGTACTGACTCCGGGAAAGATTCAATATACTTGTTTCCCGAATGATAAAGGAGGAATTGTAGATGACTTGCTGGTATATCAGTATGAACCGGAAAAATATATGTTGGTAGTCAATGCCGCTAATATTGAAAAGGACTGGGACTGGTGCATTTCTCATAATACGGAAGGAGCGGAATTGGAGAACGCTTCGGATCACATGGCGCAACTTGCTGTGCAGGGACCGAAAGCGATTCTTGCTTTGCAAAAATTGACTGATATTGATCTGTCATCAATTCCTTATTATACTTTTAAAGTCGGAAAGTTTGCAGGTGAAGAGAACGTGATAATTTCTAATACCGGCTATACGGGTGCAGGAGGTTTTGAACTATATTTCTATCCGAATGTGGCTGATACCATTTGGAAAGCGGTCTTTGAAGCCGGTGAGGAGTTTGATATCAAACCTATCGGTTTAGGAGCTCGCGATACACTTCGGTTGGAGATGGGATTCTGTCTGTATGGAAATGATTTGGATGATACTACTTCACCGATAGAAGCCGGACTTGGATGGATAACTAAGTTTATAGAAGGTAAAGAGTTTATCAATCGTCCGATGCTGGAGAAGCAGAAAGCAGAAGGAGTAACCCGTAAATTGGTTGGCTTTGAAATGGTTGATCGTGGAATTCCCCGTCATGGGTATGAACTTGTAAATTCGGATGGGGAGAAGATTGGGATCGTTACTTCGGGCACTATGTCGCCTACCCGCAAAATCGGTATCGGCATGGGGTATGTGAAACCGGAATACGGCAAGGCAGGTACGGAAATCTGTATCGATATGCGTGGGCGTAAATTGAAAGCGGTCGTGGTAAAACCTCCGTTCAGGAAATAATTGAATATTTATAGAAACGCAGATTAACGCAAATTTGCGCAGAATAAGATTTGAAATTAAACTTCTGCGTGAATTTGCGTTAATCTGCGTTTCTTATATGGATAAACGTTGCTCATTCCATAGATTTATTATAATTTTGTCAGCAAATATGATGAAATAATGTCTCAGTTACCTACTCTTATAGCCGATCTCGCACTGATATTGATCTGTGCAGGCATCATGACTTTATTATTTAAGAAGTTGAAGCAACCTTTGGTTTTAGGATATGTGGTTGCCGGCTTTTTGGCAAGTCCGCATATGCCTTATACGCCTTCCGTAATGGATACTGCGAATATTAAGACATGGGCGGATATAGGTGTTATCTTCTTGTTGTTTGCTCTCGGACTGGAATTTAGTTTTAAGAAGATAGTGAAAGTGGGTGGCTCTGCTATTATTGCCGCTTGTACTATTATTTTCTGCATGATCCTGTTGGGTATAGGTGTTGGTATGGGCTTCGGCTGGCATAGGATGGATAGCCTGTTTTTGGGTGGTATGATTGCAATGTCCTCTACTACGATTATTTATAAGGCTTTTGATGATCTGGGGTTACGGAAAAAACAGTTTACCGGCTTGGTCTTGAGTATCTTGATTTTGGAAGATATTTTGGCAATTGTGTTGATGGTCATGCTTTCCACAATGGCTGTAAGCCATAATTTTGAAGGTACGGAAATGTTGGAAAGTATCGGTAAACTATTGTTTTTCCTAATTCTCTGGTTTGTGGTCGGTATCTATCTAGTACCGGAATTCTTGAAACGTTGCCGTAAACTGATGGGAGAGGAGACTTTGCTTATTGTGTCGCTGGCACTATGTTTCGGTATGGTGGTTATGGCGGCCAATACGGGTTTCTCTGCTGCTTTCGGTGCGTTTATTATGGGATCTATTTTGGCGGAAACAATTGAAGCGGAATCTATCGACCGATTAGTGAAACCTGTTAAAGATCTTTTCGGAGCCATCTTTTTCGTATCGGTAGGAATGATGGTGGATCCGGCGATGATTGTAGAATATGCCATACCTATTCTTGTCATTACTTTGGCGGTTATTTTGGGGCAGTCCGTATTCGGAACATTTGGAGTAATACTTTCCGGCAAACCATTGAAGACGGCTATGCAATGCGGCTTTAGTCTGACGCAGATTGGTGAATTTGCATTTATTATCGCATCTTTGGGAGTCTCGCTGCACGTGACAAGTGATTTTCTCTATCCGATTGTGGTGGCTGTTTCCGTCATCACTACTTTTCTGACTCCTTATATGATTCGTCTTGCCGAACCGGCTTCTACTTTCGTAGATGCTCATCTTCCCGTTTCATGGAGGAAATTCCTGATGCGCTACTCTTCCGGATCGCAGACTGCGCTCAATCATGAGAACTTATGGAAGAAGTTGATATTGGCAATGGTACGTATTACTGTCGTTTATTCTATTGTCAGTATATCGATCATTGCACTTTCTTTCCGTTTTGTCATACCTTTCTTTAAAGAGAACCTGCCTCATTTGGGAGCTTCTTTACTTGGAGCCGTGTTTATCATTCTCTGTATTGCTCCATTTCTGCGGGCTATTATGGTGAAGAAAAACCATTCGGTGGAGTTTATGACTTTGTGGCACGCCAATCGTGCAAATCGCGCTCCGCTGGTATCGACCATTGTGATTCGCATTATGATAGCGGCACTTTTTGTTATCTTTGTGATTTCCGGATTATTCAAGGCGTCTATCGGCCTGGTTATCGGAGTTGCAGTGCTGGTAGTGTTGCTAATGGTATGGTCGCGCCGCTTGAAAAAGCAGTCTATCTCGATTGAACGTCGTTTCTTCCAGAATCTTCGTTCCCGTGATGTGCGTGCGGAATATCTGGGGGAGAAAAAACCGGAATATGCCGGACGCTTGTTATCGCATGATCTCCATCTTGCCGATATGGAGATTCCTGGTGAGTCTGCTTGGGCAGGAAAGACATTGATGGAACTGAATTTAGGAAAGAAGTTCGGAGTTCATGTTGCTTCCATTCTTCGCGGAAAGAGACGGATTAATATTCCGGGTGGTTCTGTCCGTCTGTTTCCAATGGATAAAATACAGGTGATAGGGACGGATGAACAATTGAATGTGTTTAATGAAGCCATGCAAAATGGGACAAAGGTGGATTGGGATGTGTATGAAAAGAGTGAGATGACTCTAAAACAATTAATTGTTGATAGTGATTCCATGTTTTTAGGTAAGACCATTCGTGAATCGGGCATTCGGGATAAATATCATTGTATGATAGCAGGTGTTGAAAGTGAGGATGGAACATTGATGATTCCGGATGTGAATGTGCCGCTTGAAGAGGGTGATGTGGTCTGGGTGGTAGGTGAAAAAGAGGATGTATACCAATTAGTCAATCAAAAAAACGAAAAAGTACAAGTCGGATAGGAATGTTATGCCTATTTTTGTAAACGATAAAAACTTAAAAATAATAATGTCATGAAGAGCGATCCGAAAGAATGTCTGTATTGCCAGAATAATGAAACGCTGCATAATCTGATGATTGAGATTGCGCAGTTGAGTGTGTCACGTGTATTCCTGTTTAAGGAGCAAACCTATCGCGGGCGTTGCCTTGTTGCTTACAAGGATCATGTGAACGATTTGAACGAGTTGAGTGATGAAGACCGTAATGCTTTTATGTCAGACGTTGCACGTGTTACCCGTGCCATGCAAAAAGCTTTCCAGCCGGAAAAGATAAATTATGGTGCATACTCAGATAAGTTGTCTCATTTGCATTTTCATTTAGCGCCTAAATATGTGGATGGACCAGATTATGGAGGTACATTCCAAATGAATCCGGGAAGGGTTTATCTGACTGACGCGGAATATCAGGAAATGATTGATGCAGTTAAGGCAAATTTGTAAATGATAATCTAGAGTCCACGGTTCACCACAGAGGACACAGAGGTTGTATATCGAAGCATACCTATGGTATCCTGTAATTGTATTAAGAGTATAATCATGGACAGTGCCTAAAAGACTCTTTCCCCTATTTCCTCCGTGTCCTCTGTGGTGAACTATTCTTCAAAGTCAAAATCGAAGTCGAAATCGTCCATAAACTCCGGAGTTGTAAATTCTTCCAGCTCGCGGCGGTCTTTTTTAGTTGGGCGTCCGGTTCCGCGTGCACGGTCTATGAATCCGCTGATTTTGCTCATTTCTAACAATTCGTATTGATCGGGAGTAGTGACGTTTTCCATCATCTCCGGTACTAACTTTGCACCTATGCGCTTTTCGATAGCCTGCAGTACCTTGAATGAATAGGTGATAGGTGGCTTTTTTACCTGTATGACATCTCCCGGTTTTACCATACGGGCAGCTTTCACCAATGCGCCATTGATGGTGACACGTCCTTTCTTACAAGCTTCCGCTGCAATTGTGCGTGTCTTGAAGATGCGGACAGCCCACATCCATTTATCTATTCTTGCTTCCGCCATTTTATTTCTTATTAAACTGGTTCATTGTGATATCAATTCCGGCAAGACAAAAACTCTTGATGATTTCTCCAGCTGTTTCCAATCTTTCATTCATTGTTTTCCAGTCTTCATCAGTGAAGTGTCCGAGTACGTAATCTATTTGTCCGCCACGAGGAAAATCATTTCCGATACCAAAACGCAAGCGGGCATAGTTCTGAGTCCCTAATGTTGCAGCGATATGTTTCAAACCGTTATGTCCGGCATCGCTTCCTTTTCCTTTCAAACGTAGCGTTCCGAAGGGAAGTGCCAGATCGTCTACTACAATCAATATATTTTCTAGTGGAATGTTTTCTTTTTGCATCCAATAGCGAACGGCTAATCCGCTTAGGTTCATAAAAGTAGACGGTTTCAACAGTATCAGTTGGCGACCTTTGATCGTGAAATTAGTGGTGAATCCGTAGCGGCCGTCAATAAAAGGAGGCGCACTGTTGGTTTTAGCCAATGAATCTACCGTCATAAATCCGATGTTGTGGCGGGTCTCATGATATTCGGGACCAATATTCCCCAGTCCGACAATTAAATATTTTATCATTGTTTTTTCGGTAAAACAGTTCGTTAATGTAGAAAGAGAAACGCAGATTAATACAAATTAATGCAGACTGAACATCTGCTTTAATCTGCATTAATCTGCGTTTGAAGTATATCTCTGTTTACAGGGATAATCTCAGATTATTTGCCTGCAGCGGCTGCTGCACCTCTTGCTGCACGAGTCAACTTAACGGCACATACAACGGCTTCTTTAGCACTGATCAGTTCAAGACCTTCAAAGCTCAATTCACCAACTTTGATAGTCTTACCCAATCCTAAGTGAGAAACGTTGATGATCAGTTTTTCAGGAATTACATTGTACAAAGCTTTCACTTTGATCTTACGCATCTGCAATGCCAACTTACCACCGGCTTTCACACCTTCTGCAAGACCTTCCAACTGTACAGGAACTTCCATTACGATAGGTTTAGCTTCATCAATCTGATAGAAGTCAACGTGCAAGATAGTATCCTTTACCGGGTGGAACTGGATGTCTTTCAAGATAGCGTTTACTTTTTTGCCATCGATCACCAAGTCTACTACGTAGATGTGCGGAGTATAAACCAAGTTGCGAAGACCTTCGTTAGTCACTGTGAAGTGAACTACTTCATTACCTCCGTAAAGTACACAAGGTACACCACCGTTCTTACGCATTTCTTTCAAAGCTCTTGCTTGTTCTGAAGAGCGTTCTGCAATTGTTCTTGCAGTTCCTTTTACTTCAATTGATTTCATTTCTTTAAAAATTTGTGTTACTCTAAATTAAGTTAGTTTGCTTAATTCACCATCACACGATGTGGATTATCACACGATGTTGCAAAAAAGCGGTGCAAAAGTACATCTTTCTTTTGAAATATCAAAGAGTTACTCCCTTAAAAGTCAATATCAATCTTAATTTCACTCTCTAATTTCTCTTCTTGGGCTTCTTCGGTAGCTTTTCGCTCATTCTCTTCATCGGCTTCTTGGTCCAGCTGACCGCTGTAGTCACCCATTTCACTACGGTCGATAAAGCTGATAGCTTCCGTCAACCCTGCCATAAACTTCTGAAAGTCTTCCCGGTATAAGAAGATTTTGTGTTTCTCGAAGCTCACTTGAGAGTCATCACCTTCTCCCGTTACCACTTTTTTACTCTCTGTAATAGCCAGGAACATTTCATCTTTACGATTCTTTTTTACGTCAAGGTAATAGATGCGTTTACCTGCTTTAATGGACTTGGAGAATACGATCTCCTTGTCATTCATGTCTGCGCTCATTTTCTTTTTTAAATCTTCCATATCTTACGGTCCGTTTATAATCGGCCTCAAAATTGGATATTTTTTTTAAACTGTCAAAAGAAAAAGCGCAGAGAATGAAATACTGCATTAAAAAATGTGATTTATTTGTGGAAACTCATTAAAAATATCTACTTTTGCAGTTCGATAACAACAGTATTAATTTGAATTATGATCAACAGAGTTCTTATTCGTCTTAAGATTATACAGATAGTATATGCCTATTATCAGAATGGCAGTAAAAATCTAGACTCAGCGGAGAAAGAGTTATTCTTTAGTCTTTCAAAGGCGTATGACCTTTATAATTATTTGCTAATGCTGATGATAGCATTGACAGAGTACGCACAAAAACGTATTGATACGGCAAAAGCCAAATTGGCACCTACGGCAGAGGAGTTATATCCCAATACAAAGTTTGTGAACAACAAGTTTGTTGCTCAATTGGAGGTCAATAAGCAGCTTACAGAGTTCATAGCCAATCAGAAAAGGACTTGGGCGAACGATCAGGATTTCGTAAAGGAACTTTATGAAAAAATTGTGGAAACTGATATTTATAAGGATTATATGGCTTCCGATGATGATTCTTATGAAGCAGACCGGGAATTATGGAGAAAACTCTATAAAACATATATTTTTAATAATGATTCTTTAGATCAGGTGTTGGAGGATCAAAGTCTGTATTGGAATGACGATAAGGAAATCGTAGATACATTCGTGCTGAAGACAATTAAACGTTTTGATGAAAAGAAAGGCGCTAATCAGGAATTACTTCCGGAATTCAAGGATGATGAAGATCAGGAATTTGCGCGCCGTCTGTTCCGTCGTACTATTTTGAACTCTGACTACTATCGCCATTTGATTAGCGAGAATACGAAGAATTGGGATTTGGACCGTATTGCATTTATGGATATCATCATTATGCAAACTGCCTTAGCGGAAATTTTAAGTTTCCCGAACATTCCGGTCAGTGTTTCGTTAAATGAATATGTAGAAATAGCGAAGTTGTATAGCACGTCTAAAAGCGGTAGCTTTATTAACGGAACGCTGGATGGAATAGTTAATCAATTGAAAAAAGAAGGTAAGTTGACCAAAAACTGATACCTTTGTATACATTATAGAAACTAAAACAGATTATTTATGAACGTATTGACTTTATTATTAGATGCTCCTGTTGGGGCTGCCGGAGGTGGAAGTATGATGTGGATCATGCTGATAGCGATGTTTGTTATCATGTATTTCTTTATGATCCGTCCTCAAAATAAGAAACAAAAAGAAATAGCTAATTTCCGTAAATCTCTTCAAGTAAATCAGAGTGTGATTACTGCCGGTGGTATACACGGAACAATCAAGGAAATTACTGACGACTATGTTGTACTTGAGATTGCTTCTAACGTAAAGATTAAAATAGATAAGAATTCTATCTTTGCTGACGCTTCTGCAGCTAGCAATCAATCTAAATAAATAGCTGGTAAATACATGCCTATGTTTGATCGTAGGGAAATAAGATATACGTATTTAAAACTATCTAAGAGAATTAAGGATTTTCTGCTCAGTGATAAGAGCAGAGAGTTCTTAATTTTTTTATTTTTCTTTTTGATAGCCAGCGGATTCTGGTTACTTCAAACATTGAATAATGATTATGAAGCGGATTTCTCTATCCCGGTGCGTATCAAAGACGTTCCTAATAATGTAGTGTTGACCTCTGAACCTCCTTCCGAACTTCACGTCAGGGTGAAAGATAAAGGGACTGTCCTTCTGAACTATATGTTGGGCAAAAGTTTTTTTCCGGTGAATCTTAGTTTTCCTGATTATAAGGGAAAAGATAATCATGTGAAGATTTACGCCTCGGATTTTGAAAAGAAGATAATAAGCCAGTTGAATGTGTCTTCCAAAATTCTTTCTATAAAGCCGGATACATTAGATTATATCTATTCGGAAGGAAAGTCCAAACTGGTACCTGTTCGTCTTCAAGGAAAAGTGACTGCCGGACTTCAATATTATGTGTCGGATACGATTTGCAATCCTGATTCAGTATTGATATATGCTCCGGAAGGAATTTTGGATACGATAACGACTGCTTATACGCAAAAGATAAATTTGGAGAATATTTCGGATACTACGCGTCAACGGGTTTCTTTATCTCCGGTGAAAGGAGTAAAGTTTGTTCCGAGTTCGGTTGAAATGACATTCCCGGTTGATATTTATACGGAGAAAACCGTAGAAGTGCCGTTGCATGGAATCAACTTTCCGGCGGATAAAGTGTTGCGTGCCTTCCCTTCTAAAGTTCAGATTACTTTTCAGGTAGGCTTAAAACGGTTTCGTAGCATAAAAGCGAGTGACTTCGTGATTAATGTCTCGTATGAAGAGTTGCTGAAGTTGGGTTCGGATAAATACACGGTTAAGTTGAAATCATTTCCAAGTGGAATCAATCAAATCCGTATTACTCCGGCACAAGTTGATTTTTTGATAGAACAAATATCTTCCAATGGCGATTAAAATAGGTATAACCGGTGGTATCGGTAGCGGGAAAAGTGTGGTTTCCAGATTGCTCGGCATAATGGGAATCCCTGTTTATATTTCTGATATAGAAGCGAAACGCATTACGAATACGGATGAGGTGATTCGTCGGGAACTGTGCGCTTTGGTTGGTGAGGAAGTTTTTCAGAATGGGGAATTAAACCGTCCTTTGTTGGCTGCCTATATGTTTGGATATCCGGAACGCACGAAAGAAGTGAATGGGATCATTCATCCACAGGTGAAAAATGATTTCCGTCAATGGGCCGGTCGGTTGAGTAGTAAACCATTAGTCGGCATGGAATCAGCCATTCTTATAGAGTCTGGTTTTAGAGATGAGGTCGATGTTTTGGTAATGGTATATGCACCATTGGATATAAGGGTGGAACGTGCCATGCGACGTGACGGTTCTTCAAGGGACTTGGTAATGAAGCGTATCGAGGCTCAAATGAGTGATGAGGTTAAGAGAAGTCAAGCCGACTTTGTGATTGTGAATGACGATGAAACACCCTTAATTCCGCAGGTTTTAGAGCTTATTTCTTTGCTATCTAAAAATAATCATTACCTTTGCTCCGCAAAAAAATAATTAATAAACAAAAGAATATACTATGTTGAAGACTATCTTGTCTATCTCCGGCAAACCGGGATTGTACAAACTCATTTCGCAAGGAAAAAATATGTTGATTGTAGAATCAGTCAATGCTGAGAAAAAACGTTTTCCAGCTTATGGTAATGAAAAAATTATCTCTTTGGCAGATATAGCAATGTACACGGACGATGCGGAAGTTCCTTTGTATGAAGTGTTGGAAGCAATCAAGGAAAAAGAAAAATCTGCAGCCGCTTCTATTGATCCAAAGAAAGCAACTCCTGAACAATTGCGTGAATATTTGGCTGAAGTATTGCCGAATTTCGATCGTGAACGTGTGTATGTGGCTGATATCAAGAAATTAGTTTCCTGGTATAATATCTTGGTTGCTAACGGAATCACGGAATTTAAACCGGAAGAGGCTAAAGAGGAAACTGTTACGGAATAAGGAATTGAGCCGATTGTTTAATTAAAGTGGAAGCATGATAATCACATAAAGATGGTTATCATGCTTTTTTAGTTGGAATGTGAATATTTCAAAAATATATTAGTATTAATTGGGTAATCTTTGATTAAAATAAATATCTTCTTTTTATATTGTAAATAATACTTCTTTTTATGTATCTTTGCCTCCATAGTTTTAAAGTGATGTTAGGGGAGATGGAGACAATAACAAATAAAGAAGTAAATGTCCGTTTGGACAATCAAAAAGGAATCTTGTGCATAACCGGCTTATTAGTTGGTACGATGGTGTTTTTATACGATTCACAGGGAGAGCTGAGGGGGAAGTCCAAGTTTGAGTTGCCCTCAATTTCTATGCCGGTTCCTAAATATGGGACTTATGTATTGGTGATGAGCCATCCGAACTGTCAACCGGAAGTTCGTAGGATAATATATTCAGAGAAATAAAAAAATGAGAATGTGTCATACCGCGATGAACGCAAATTATCGCAGGTTATTTATGACACATCCTCATTTTAATTTAATGAAACCTTTAGTTCCTGAATACTAATCCGTCACCGCTAGCGTCTACAATAATTGCTTTGCTTCGGTCTACTTCCTGAGAAAGTAGTTTTTTGGACAAGTCGTTCAATAGGTAGCGTTGAATAGCCCTCTTTACCGGACGTGCTCCGAATTCGGGATCATATCCTACTTTAGATAAGAAGTCCAAAGCAGCTTCGGTCATCTCAAGTTCCACTCCGTTTTCGGCTAACATCTTCTGTACGCTCTTGATCTGTAAGAGTACAATCTGCTTGATTTCCTTTTCTGTTAACGGCAAGAACATGATTGTTTCGTCGATACGATTCAAGAATTCCGGACGAATGGTCTTTTTCAGCATATTCATCACTTCCTTTTTCGTTTCTTCGACTACCTCTTCTTTGTTTGCACCATTCAGCTTCTCCATCTGGCTCTGTATATAGGAACTACCCATATTTGAAGTCATGATGATGATAGTGTTCTTGAAGTTGACCACCCTTCCTTTGTTGTCCGTCAGTCGTCCGTCATCCAATACTTGCAACAGAATGTTGAATACATCCGGATGAGCTTTCTCTATTTCATCGAACAGAACGACAGAATAAGGTTTTCGTCGGATAGCTTCCGTCAGTTGACCGCCTTCATCATATCCTACATATCCCGGAGGCGCTCCGACCAAACGGGAAACACTATGCTTTTCCTGATACTCGCTCATATCGATACGGGTCATCATCGTTTCGTCATCAAACAGAAATTCAGCCAATGCCTTTGCAAGCTCTGTTTTACCCACACCGGTCGTTCCGAGAAAGATGAATGAACCGATCGGGCGTTTTGGGTCTTGCAGTCCGGCGCGGCTACGACGTACAGCGTCCGCAACAGCTTCTATCGCTTCATCCTGCCCGATAACCCGTTCGTGAAGCTCTTCTTCAAGATGCAACAGTTTGTCTTTCTCGCTCTGCATCATTTTGCTGACCGGAATACCCGTCCAACGAGAAACTACGTCTGCAATGTCTTCAGCGTCTACTTCCTCTTTAATCATGGCGGTATCACCTTGCATCTCGCGGAGCTTTTGCTGAGTCTCTTCTATTTCTTTGTCCAAAGCTTGGAGTTTACCGTAACGTATTTCCGCAACTTTTCCGTAGTCGCCTTCCCGTTCCGCCTTTTCAGCCTCAAACTTCAGATTCTCAATCTCCACCTTATTCTGTTGGATCTTGTCCATCAACGTCTTTTCGCTCTGCCATTTTGCCTTGAAAGACTTTTCCTGCTCTTTCAGTTCGGCAAGCTCCTTACCGATGATTTCCAACTTAGGCTTGTCATTCTCACGTTTGATGGCTTCACGCTCAATTTCCAATTGTTTGATTTTACGGGAAATCTCATCCAGCTCTTCCGGAACGGAATCCACCTCCATGCGTAATTTAGCGGCAGCTTCGTCCATCAGGTCGATAGCTTTGTCCGGCAAGAAACGATCGGTGATGTAGCGGCTACTTAGTTCTACGGCTGCAATGATCGCATCATCTTTGATACGGACATGATGATGGTTCTCGTAGCGTTCTTTCAGTCCACGCAGGATAGAGATTGTGCTCAAGTTATCCGGCTCATCCACCTGCACGATTTGGAAACGGCGTTCCAAAGCCTTATCCTTCTCGAAATATTTCTGGTATTCGTCGAGAGTCGTAGCACCGATAGACCGCAATTCGCCACGTGCTAAGGCCGGTTTTAGGATATTGGCGGCGTCCATTGCACCTTCCCCTTTTCCGGCGCCTACCAGCGTGTGAATCTCGTCAATAAACAAGATGATATCACCTTCGGATTTCTTCACCTCATTGACTACGGACTTCAACCGTTCCTCAAACTCACCTTTGTATTTTGCACCGGCAACCAATGCACCCATATCCAATGAATACACCTGTTTGTTTTTCAGATTTTCGGGCACGTCTCCACGAAGAATACGATGCGCCAATCCTTCTACAATGGCAGTCTTACCGGTGCCCGGTTCCCCAATCAGAATCGGATTGTTTTTAGTACGACGGCTCAATATCTGAAGTACGCGGCGGATCTCCTCGTCACGTCCGATGACAGGGTCCAACTTACCGCTACGGGCAGCCTCATTCAAGTTGATGGCATACTTCTCGAGTGACTGATAGGTGTCTTCACTTGATTGCGACGTAACCTTTTCTCCTTTTCTCAATTCACTGATGGCGTTACGCAGTTCCTTTTCCGTCATACCTGCGTCCTTCAGGATGGTAGAAACGGTACTCTTGACAGTCAGCAATGCGAGTATGATATGTTCCAGTGAGACGAATTCGTCACCCATTTCTTTGGAATACTGTGTCGCTTTCTGTAAAACCTCGTTGGATTCACGACTCAGGTACGGCTCGCCGCCGGATACTTTCGGAAGTGAATCGATTTGTCTGTCTACAACAAGAGCAACCTGTTGTCCGTTCATACCCAATTTCTGGAAAATGAAGTTAGTGACGTTTTCGCCTACTTTCATCACTCCCTGCATGATGTGGACAGGTTCAATAGCCTGTTGTCCCCGACTTTGTACCAGGTTCACGGCCTCCTGCACCGCTTCTTGAGATTTGATGGTAAAATTGTTAAAATTCATATTGTTGTTCTCCTTTCTTATTTCATGTTTCTAATAACACTTAAAAGGGCGCAAAAGATTTGCCAAGTAGAAAAATATGACAAAATAGCATGATTATTAAGGAGTTAAAGGACAAAATGACTTTTTTTGTTTAGTGCAGACTGACGAATTTGCAAGATAATCAAGTGGATAAATGAAAGTATTGTAGTATCTTTATCCGCTGTAATGATATAATTAAGGTATATATGAATGATAAACCCCAAATAAAACTGTCCGAAACAGTAGTGCTGATAGATGCCGCTTTTCTGAATTTTGTAATAACGGATATAAAAAACTATTTTGAGAAGACATTGCAACGTTCTTTACAAGAGATAGACCTTTCGTTGTTTACTTCCTATCTGACTCTGGATGCAGGAATCAACGAAGGAAAGAACGAGGTGCAATTTCTTTTTGTATATGATAAAGAATCGAGACACTTGCAACATTGCCAGCCTTCCGACTTGCAGAAGGAACTGAACGGAGTTGCTTTCCAAAGTCCGTATGGCGAGTTCTCTTTTGCCGGTGTCCCGTCGGAGGGCATGGTGTCGAGAGAAGACCTGTTTATGGATTTGCTTTCCGTTGTCTCCGATTCGGCGGATGTGAAGCGGATGATTGTTGTTTCTTTCAACGAGGAATATGGGAAGAAAGTGACTGATGTTCTACAAGGACTGAAAGGCAAGGAAGTTATGCAGTTCCGTATGAATGAACCGGAAATACCGGTAAACTACAAATGGGATATGTTGGCTTTTCCTGTGATGCATTCATTGGGAATAAGGGCGGAGGAGTTATAATCGCTAATACTAAGTTGCTGTGTCCGATTTTCGTTTAAAAGTTTTTCAGAGTGTAGCGAAGAATCTAAGTTTTACGAAGGCTTCGCAAGAGTTGTTTGTCAGCCAGCCTGCTATCACCAAGCATATTCAGGAGTTGGAGACTTGTTACCAAACCCGTCTTTTCGATCGTCAGGGAAGTAAAATCTCCTTGACTGAGGCCGGAGAGCTGTTACTGAAGCATAGTGAAAAGATTCTGGATGATTATAAGCAATTGGAATACGAGATGCACTTGTTGCATGACGAATATATCGGAGAATTAAAACTGGGTGCCAGCACTACGATTGCGCAATATGTCCTTCCTCCTTTATTGGCCAACTTCATAACAAAGTTTCCACAAATCAATCTTTCTTTGATAAATGGGAATTCCCGTGGGGTGGAAGTGGCGTTGCAGGAACATCGTATTGACCTGGGATTGGTAGAGGGTATCTTCCGTTTGCCGAATTTGAAGTACACTGCATTCCTGCAAGATGAACTCGTGGCTGTGGTTCATACGCGGAGTAAATTGGCGGTTGCCGACGAAATCCTTCCGGAAGAACTTCCAAATATCCCTTTGGTCTTGCGCGAAAGAGGTTCCGGTACATTAGATGTATTTGAGCGTGCTCTGCTGCAGTATAATCTGAAGCTCTCTTCTCTGAATGTTTTAATGTATCTTGGCAGTACGGAAAGTATCAAGCTTTTTCTGGAGCATACGGATTGTATGGGAATTGTTTCCATCCGTTCGGTACATAAGGAACTTGTTGCCGGCACTCTGAGGGTAGTTGAAATAAAAGGAATGCCGATGCAACGTGAGTTTAACTTTGTTCAGTTGCAAGGGCAGGAGGGAGGATTGTCCCAAGTCTTTATGCGTTTTGCGGGACATCATAGCAAGAGTTTATAACCTCGCTTAGGAATCTCGCTGAATTCAATTTGTAAATGCGACACCTCCTTATTTTATAAGTTCAATTTTTTCTTGAGCTGCTTAATCTTTCTAAAATTTTGTGCCTCTTTGGGTGATAAAAATCCCAATCTTTTTCTTGGTCTTTGATTAATTTCTAATGTAATTTCCTCTATATATTGGTGTGTAATATATTCGAACGAAATGCCTTTCGGTATATATTGCCTGACTAATCCATTTAGGTTTTCATTTGCTCCTCTTTCCCATGGGTGATGTGGTTTTGCAAAGTAAAAATCTATCCCTAATTCTTTCGCAATATATTGGTGGTCTGCAAATTCTGATCCATTGTCTGAAGTAATTGTATGTATTCGCCCTTTATATGGTCTCAATAGTTGCACGGTTGCTGCCGCCACATATTTAGCTTCCTTACTTGGCAACTTGTATGTCCATAGCCACCCAGTTTTTCTTTCATTTATTGTAAGAATAGCCCCTTTATTATTCTTTCCAATAATAGTATCCATTTCCAAATCTCCCCATCTCTTTTTTTTCTCCACAATAGCAGGTCTTTCCGAAATATCCTTGCGATTGGGAATACATCCTCTACTATTATGTGCGGAACCTCTCTTTCCATGCTTCCGCCCCTTTCTTCTAAGTGACCGATATAAATCCCCGCCTTTTCGTTTATCGTCCCATATCCACTGATAAAGCCTCTCCACGGAAACCATCGGGAAGCCTAGCCCCTTACATCTTCCTACTATTTGTTCCGGGCTATAATTCAGCTGGACAAGCATGGCTGTGGCTCTGGCCTTGACACACTCTGTGAATTTCTGTGGACGAATACGTTGCTCTTTACGACGTTCGTAACGATACTGTGCATAGTCAGCATCATAAGAGTCCGTGGGATTCCATTTATTGCGACATAACTCACGATAAAGGGTACTACGATGAATACCCAGCAAATGGGCTATTTCATCTTTTTTAATTCCTGCTTGCAGATACGCTTGTAATTTGTATCTTTGTCCTTCGGTTAATTGTTTCATCATGCGACTGATTTGGTAGGAGATTGAGGGAGCAAGATAGAAACTTTATTCCAAGGGAGAAGCAAGATGAAGATTTTTTTCATCCGCTTCTCTCTAAAAATATTTTTCTAAACTATATTCTCACTCAACTGTCGCATTTATAACTTGAACTTAGGTCTCTACTAGAAGAAAAAAACAATATTATCTCTCATCTCTCATGACTTTACTTGTAAATTGTTGATTATCAGTTTGGTATTTCATGAGAGATCTTTTTTATGCTACCATCTCTCATATATTAAGGCTCTATCTCTCATACTTTCCGCACCTTTTGAGACATAATCTTTGGTAACTCATTATTCTTCTTGTTTCTTTTTTATATAGATTCTGTGTGCACCTCTTCCAGCGATTCCGATTCCGGAATTGGGTTGATCTCCCCATTGTTTTAATTCTATGGTTGCTGCCGTTTGTAGTAGTCCTGTTAGGTTCCGATATTCATGAACCGTAAGGAACGAATGTTCGTCGAGATATTTCAATGCCAGTTTGAGGCGTTGCTCCGGTGTGAACTTCTGTGAGGAACGTTGCTTTTTCCAAGAGGCTCTTTCCAGTCGGCACCTTTCATTAATTCTTCTCGGCATGATTTTGTCTACCCGGAAATTTACATTTCCTACATAAATACTCTGTGCATTACGATGTTCACTTCCTTCTTCGGCTCCTTCCCGTTCTTTATCTTTGTACAGGGCCAGCGACGCTGTGAATGTGCCGATTCCGTCTATCTTAACCGAGCGTCCTTCCGCCATTATGTGTGCCATCTCGATGGAAGTTTGGAGCAATATGCCTTCTATATCTCCTGGACTGAAACCACTGACGTCACCCACTCGTTGGGCGAGTTCTTTTATGCTTGCATTGTCTACCCGTGCAAACTTCGGATATGTGATTCTTTTCCCCGTATTCTGTAAGTCGGGCATCTCCTCCATTATGTACTTTGCCATACTGTTTGTTGTTTAAATCATTAGTAGATAAGTTCTTGTATACTAGGGCAAAACTTCTTTTTCTCTAATAGATAAGTACTTTGGGATTAAGTATAAACTATAAACGGAACTTTCGTTTTTACAAATGAAACTTGCGTTTATAAAAACGAAAGCTTTGGTTATAAAAACAAAGCCTTCGTTTATAGTTTTCTCTTGTACAAAGGTAGGTTTTATATTTGAGAAAAAGAAGTTTAGCATTGATAAAAAGGAATTTATCTATTAATAGATTGTATGGAAAGTACTAGGATAAAGTGGAAGTAGGAAAGGGTGTATGCGGAGTATGTTTATATCTTTGGCATACTTTAAAAAAGTGTACTGTACAGATTTCTGCGCTTTTTCTTTATATGGTAATCGCTTATCTAAATTCAGAACGCAAGTAAAAAATACTTTAATAGGGCTTGAATAAGGTGATATTTGTTCTTTTATAATAAGTTTCTGAAATGCTATATCAAAATCTCATATTTCTTCTCTATCTTTGTCTTTGTATCATTAACAAAGAGAGAAACTTATGGATAGTATTACTGCATATCTTTTGGAGGAAAAGCAATCTAAGCGAAAAGGGGGATTGTATCATAAAACCCAAGTGAGTTTGACTTATAACTCTAATCGAATAGAAGGGAGTAGGCTTACTGAAGAACAAACTCGTTTTATCTTTGAAACTCGTACTATAGGTTTTAGGGATGAAGAGGCTGTACCGGTTGATGATATAATTGAGACATCCAATCATTTTGTGGCTTTTGATTATTTGCTTGATACCATTGATGAACCCTTATCTGGAAAATTGATTAAAGAATTTCATCGAATATTGAAAACTGGGACAGCGGATGCAGCGAAAGCTTGGTTTAATGTAGGTGATTGGAAAAAATATCCAAATGAGGTTGGAGGTATTCAGACTGTAATGCCTGATAATGTAGATGTGGAAATAGCGAATTTGAATGAAAAATACTATTCAATTGTCTGTGTAACATTTGAAGATATTATAGAATATCATTATTGTTTTGAAAGAATTCATCCATTTCAAGATGGTAATGGTAGGGTAGGGCGGCTGATTATGTTTCGTGAATGCCTTCGTCATAATATCGTTCCATTTATTATAGATGAGCGCCATAAGCAATTTTATTATCGTGGACTTAGAGAGTTCGCGACTACTCGTGGATATTTGCTAGATACTTGTCTCTCTGCTCAAGATACTTATATAGCGTGGGTAAAGTACTTTTATCCGGGATTATTAGACTGATAGATAGAAATAAAATCAGACTTTTATATGGGCTGTTTAATGAATCTTTTATGGTTGTTGCTTGGCTGCATTAGCGTTATCACCTTTTGGAAAAGATATTGTAGAAGTGTAATAAGGTAATCTTGATAAAGAAGAGGTTAGAGCTATAACTAAAAGTTATAACGTATAATTAGAAACGATTGGCGTGTCTTGATTGTTTGTCATACCTTTGCGCTCCAGAAAAACAATTAAAGATATATTATATGATTTCAACAGCTACAAAAACATTGCAGGCAAAAAATAAGACTATTTATGTCGCCCTGCTTTCTACTTTGACTCTTTTCTTATTTTTGGATTATATTCCGGGTTTGCAGGCATGGTCTGCATGGGTGACTCCTCCGGTAGCTCTGTTCCTCGGACTTATTTTTGCATTGACTTGCGGACAGGCACATCCGAAATTCAATAAAAAGACTTCTAAATATCTATTGCAATACTCCGTTGTCGGATTAGGATTCGGTATGAATCTGCAATCAGCGTTGGCTTCCGGTAAGGAAGGGATGGAGTTTACTATTATTTCGGTGGTAGGTACATTGGCGATAGGTTGGTTTATCGGACGCAAGATATTTAAGATAGATAGAAATACTTCTTATCTGATCAGTTCGGGAACGGCTATTTGCGGTGGTAGTGCCATTGCGGCAGTAGGACCGGTACTGAAGGCAAAAGATAGTGAAATGTCTGTGGCATTGGGTACTATCTTTATTTTGAATGCTATTGCGCTTTTCATATTTCCAATGATTGGTCATGCTCTGAACATGAGCGAACATGAGTTTGGTACTTGGGCGGCTATTGCTATCCATGATACAAGTTCTGTGGTTGGAGCCGGTGCTGCTTATGGAGAGGAGGCTTTGAAGGTGGCTACTACCATCAAATTGACTCGTGCTCTTTGGATTATTCCGATAGCTTTCGCTACTTCATTCATTTTTAAGAGTAAGGGGCAGAAGATTAGTATTCCCTGGTTTATTTTCTACTTTGTACTGGCAATGATCGTAAATACTTATTTGCTGGATGGAATGCCGGAAATTGGAAATGCTATTAATGGAATTGCTCGCAAGACATTGACAATTACGATGTTCTTTATTGGTGCTTCTCTTTCGATAGATGTTCTGAAAGCAGTTGGCGTAAAACCGTTATTGCAGGGAATAGCGTTATGGGTAGTCATTAGTTTGAGTACATTGGCATATATCTATTACTTTGCATAAGTATGAATAAGGATTAGGTAATATATAAAAGAAGTGGGAGAATGTTCGTTTCGTACGATATTCTCCCACTTCTTTTTGTACAACCCTCGACCCTCCGATTACAGCTCCTCCGATTACAGCTTTGAAGAACTGTAAGGTGGGAGTGATTATTTTTTCTTTAACTCTTCAAAGATCAGTCCTTCCAGCTCTTCTGTAAGTTCCGGATTGTCGGCAATACATTGTTTGGCGGCGTCGCGTCCCTGTCCCAGCTTCGTGTCGTTGTAACTATACCATGAACCGCTTTTCTTGATGATTCCCAGATCGGCACCCAAGTCAACGATTTCTCCGGAATGGGAGATACCTTCACCGAACATGATATCAAATTCTGCTCTCCGGAAAGGAGGAGCCACTTTATTCTTCACGACTTTTACTTTAGTCAGTTTGCCCAGAATCTCTTCACCATCTTTGATCGGTTGTCCCGGACGGATATCCAAACGTACGGATGCGTAGAATTTTAAGGCATTACCACCGGTAGTTGTTTCCGGACTGCCGAACATTACACCGATCTTCTCACGCAACTGATTGATAAAGATACAAGTTGTACGTGTCTTGCTGACTGCTGCTGTCAACTTACGTAATGCCTGAGACATCAAACGTGCCTGAAGACCTACTTTGTTGTCACCCATGTCACCTTCAATTTCAGCTTTAGGAGTCAATGCGGCAACGGAGTCGATTACGATAATGTCGATAGCAGAAGAACGGATCAGTTGTTCTGCAATTTCCAATGCCTGCTCTCCGTTGTCCGGCTGGGAGATGTACAGGTCATCGATGTTTACACCTAGTTTAGATGCATAGAAACGGTCGAAAGCATGTTCTGCATCAATGAAAGCTGCTATACCGCCAGCCTTTTGTGCTTCGGCAATGGCATGAATGGCCAATGTCGTTTTACCGGAAGATTCCGGACCATAAATTTCGATGATTCTACCTCTTGGGTAACCTCCCACGCCAAGTGCCACGTTCAAGGCTATGGAGCCTGTCGGGATCACTTCTACTTGTTCAACACTGTCGTCACCCATTTTCATGATAGAACCTTTACCGAAGCTCTTTTCTATCTTTTCCATGGCTGCCTGTAAGGCTTTTAGTTTTTCGCTTGATGCCATTTTATTATCTGTTTCAAAATTAAGTTCGTCTTTCTTTGCCATACCTTATTCTATAATTAATAGATTTATTGATTTAAAATCTGTGCGGCGTGTTCTTTGGCCTTCACCTCTTTGGGAGTGATAATCCGTTCTACTATTCCTTCTTCATTAATCAGGAAAGTAGTGCGGAAAGTACCCATGTAAGCGCGTCCGTACAGCTTCTTTTCTCCCCACACACCGAACTCTTCTACTAGTTTCTTGTCAGTGTCGGCAATCAGCGTGAAAGGAAGATTGTTTTTCTCGATGAATTTCTGATGTGATTTCTCATTGTCTACACTGACACCGATTACTTCATAGCCGGCTTTGCGTAGTTCGGAGTAGTTGTCGCGCAGATTACACGCTTGCGCAGTACACCCCGACGTGTTGTCTTTCGGATAGAAGTACAACACAATCTTTTTCCCTTTATAAGCACTTAAACGGATTTCTTCGCCTTTTTCATTGATTCCCAAGATTTCCGGTGCTTTATCTCCTACGTTTATCATAACTTTCTTTTTATCGAACAGGGCTACTACTCTTACAATTCCAAATCTTTGTCGAACTCTTCATGCCACGGAAGGCCTTGTTTATTGAGTTGTTCCATGAACGGATCCGGATTGAATTCTTCAACGTTGTTTACGCCCGGACGTTTCCATTCGCCTTTAAAGAACATCATAGCTCCGATCATTGCCGGAACTCCGGTTGTATAGCTCACTCCCTGCATACCTGTTTCTTTGTATGCTTCCTGGTGGCTGCAATTATTGTACACATAGTAGGTACGTTCTTTTCCGTCTTTCAAACCACGTATACGGCAGCCGATAGAAGTTTCGCCTTCGTAGTTTTCGCCCAAGTCCTGCGGGTTAGGCAGAACTGCTTTGAGGAATTGCAGAGGTACAATCTTCACCCCATTATAATCGACCTCGTCAATGCGAGCCATGCCAATGTTTTGGATAACACGTAAATGAGTTAGGTATTCTTGTCCGAAAGTCATCCAGAAACGTGCACGTTTGATAGTCGGGAAATGTTTTACCAATGATTCCAGTTCCTCATGATATAGAAGGTATGAATCACGTGGACCGATATTCGGATAAGTCAGGTCCTTATGAATTTCCAGAGGACCGGTAGTTACCCATTTCCCGTTTTCATAATAACGTCCGTTCTGCGTAATCTCACGGATATTGATTTCCGGATTGAAGTTTGTTGCAAATGCCTTGTGGTGGTTTCCGGCATTACAATCTACAATATCCAGATAATGAATCTCATCGAAATAATGTTTGGCTGCATAAGCTGTATAAATACCGCTTACTCCCGGGTCGAATCCACAACCAAGAATGGCTGTCAGTCCTGCTTCTTTGAAACGGTCGTGATATGCCCATTGCCAACTGTATTCGAAATGAGCTTCATCTTTCGGCTCGTAATTGGCGGTATCCAAATAGTTTACTCCTGCTTTCAGACACGCTTCCATAATGGTCAGGTCCTGATAGGGGAGGGCAACGTTAATCACCATTTCCGGTTTGAAATCATTGAACAGAGCTACCAGCTCGTCCACATTGTCGGCATCGACTTTTGCTGTTTTTATATTGGGGTTACCTATTGCCTCGACGATTTTATCGCATTTCTCTTTCGTACGGCTGGCAATCATTATATCTGTAAAAATGTCGGCATTCTGTGCCACTTTGTGTGCAACGACAGTACCAACACCACCTGCACCGATAATAAGAACTCTACCCATTTTCTTTAATTGCGAATTAAAAATTAAGAATATTAGAATTGTTTATGGAGCAAATATACGTGATTATTTTTAGATAATCATTCGTCTCGCTCTCTTTTTATTTACCTTTGTGAAGTCTATTCTCAATTTTTTTGGTATCTTTGTCCTCAATTTAACTTAAACGTTATAACAATATGAATAAAGTACTAGTTTCAATTTGCATTGCGGGTACAGCGCTTGCAATGTCTTCATGCCGTTCAGTAGAGAAGGCAATCCCTTTGTCATCAATCAATGGCGAGTGGAATATCATAGAGGTCAATGGCTCGAAAGTGACTCCGGGCGAAAGCAGAACCCTTCCTTTTATTACTTTTGATACTGCAACCGGTCGTGTGTCCGGTAATAGCGGCTGTAATCGTATGATGGGTAGTTTCGATGTAAATGCTAAACCGGGAAGCCTTTCGTTGGGCGCGATGGCGGGTACGAAGATGATGTGTCCGGATATGACTACTGAGAGAAATGTATTGGGTGCTTTGGCACAAGTAAAAGGATATAAGAAAGCAGGTAAGGATAAAATGTATCTTTGCAATGCATCCAATCGTCCGGTTGTGGTTCTTGAAAAGAAGGAGGCTAATGTGAAATTGTCTGTTTTGAATGGAGAATGGAAAATAAAGGAAGCGAATGGCGAAGCAATTCCTTCTGGGATGGAAAAGCAACCTTTCATCGCTTTTGATGTGAAAAAGAAAACGATTCATGGCAATGCCGGATGTAACTTGATAAACGGTGGCTTTGAAACCAGTGCAAGCAATGCTAAATCAATCTCTTTTCCGGGAGTGGCAAGCACGATGATGGCTTGTCCGGACATGGAAACGGAAGGTAAGATTCTGAAAGCCTTGAATGAGGTGAAGTCGTTTGATGTATTATCAGGTGGCGGAATCGGTTTGTATGACGCAAATAATGCATTAGTGCTCGTCTTGGAAAAGTAATAAGTAAGAATAATATATATAATAATAAGGTATGCCTGTGTCGCACATGACGACATAGGCATATTTTTTTTGTTGGCATTGAACCAGAACCGTCTGTATTTGTTTAATGAGTCAGTTGCTGATAGTGTCCGGGTTTGATTGTGTCAGCAGTGTTTTATTTGTTGAAACTGTCTTTTTGGCAGATATTATGTCAAGCATTCGTATAATTTCTTTTTGGCATACGGTTTGTCTTTTAATAAACGTCCGTTTGGGATTACACCCTAGGAAAAGGATGGAAAAACAACCGGACAAAAGAAATTATAGAATAAATAATAAATAAAAAATAACGATCATGGGAAAAATTATTGGTATTGACTTAGGAACAACGAACTCTTGTGTTGCCGTATTTGAAGGTAACGAACCGGTAGTAATTGCAAACAGTGAAGGTAAGCGCACAACTCCTTCAGTAGTTGCTTTTGTGGATGGTGGTGAACGTAAAGTAGGTGATCCTGCTAAGCGTCAGGCTATTACCAACCCTACGCGTACGATTTTCTCTATTAAACGTTTCATGGGTGAAACTTGGGATCAAGTGCAGAAAGAAGTAGAGCGTGTTCCTTATAAAGTAGTGAAAGGTGACAACAATACTCCGCGTGTGGATATTGACGGTCGTCTGTATACTCCGCAGGAAATTTCTGCAATGATTCTTCAGAAGATGAAGAAAACCGCTGAAGACTATTTGGGACAAGAAGTGACAGAAGCTGTGATTACCGTTCCTGCTTATTTCTCTGACTCTCAACGTCAGGCTACAAAAGAAGCCGGACAAATTGCTGGTCTGGAAGTAAAACGTATTGTAAACGAACCGACAGCCGCAGCTCTTGCCTATGGTCTGGATAAGGCTCACAAAGATATGAAGATTGCTGTATTCGACCTTGGTGGTGGTACATTCGATATCTCTATCCTCGAATTCGGTGGTGGTGTATTTGAAGTGCTTTCAACAAATGGTGACACTCACTTGGGGGGCGATGACTTCGACCAGGTAATCATCAATTGGTTGGTACAGGAATTCAAGAATGATGAAGGTGCTGACTTGACTCAGGATCCGATGGCTCTGCAACGTTTGAAAGAGGCTGCTGAAAAAGCTAAGATTGAACTTTCTTCTTCTACAAGCACAGAAATCAACTTGCCGTACATTATGCCGGTAGCCGGTGTACCTAAGCACTTGGTTAAGACGTTGACTCGTGCTAAATTTGAATCTTTGGCTCACGGATTGATTCAGGCTTGTCTTGAACCATGTAAGAAAGCGATGAGCGATGCAGGTTTGAACAATGCCGATATCGATGAGGTAATCCTTGTAGGTGGTTCTTCTCGTATTCCGGCTGTTCAGAAACTGGTAGAAGATTTCTTCGGCAAGACTCCTTCTAAGGGCGTGAATCCGGATGAAGTTGTTGCTGTAGGTGCTGCTGTGCAGGGTGCTGTTTTGACAGATGAAATCAAAGGTGTGGTATTGTTGGATGTTACTCCGTTGTCAATGGGTATCGAAACGCTGGGTGGCGTAATGACTAAGCTGATTGACGCTAACACTACGATTCCGGCACGTAAGAGTGAGACTTTCTCTACTGCTGCCGATAACCAGACGGAAGTTACTATCCACGTATTACAGGGAGAACGTCCGATGGCTGCACAGAATAAATCAATCGGTCAGTTCAATTTGACAGGTATTGCTCCGGCTCGTCGTGGTGTTCCTCAAATTGAGGTTACATTCGACATCGATGCCAACGGTATCTTGAAAGTATCTGCAAAAGACAAGGCTACTGGTAAAGAACAGGCTATCCGTATCGAAGCTTCCAGCGGTTTGAGCAAGGAGGAAATCGAAAAGATGAAGGCTGAAGCTGAAGCTAATGCTGAAGCAGATAAGAAGGAGCGTGAGAAGATTGATAAGCTGAACCAAGCTGATAGTGTAATTTTCTCTACTGAGAATCAGTTGAACGAATTGGGTGATAAGTTATCTGCTGACAAGAAAGCTCCGATTGAAGCTGCTTTGCAGAAACTGAAAGATGCTCATAAAGCTCAGGATTTGGCTGCTATCGATACTGCTATGGCGGAAATCAATACTGCTTTCCAAGCTGCGAGTGCTGAAATGTACGCTCAGAGCGGTGCACAAGGTGGAGCGCAGGCTGGTCCTGATATGAATGGCGGTGCTGGTCAGCAAGATAACAGCAAGCATGGAGATAATGTACAGGATGCTGATTTTGAGGAAGTGAAATAAGCACATAGAGAAATAAGAATACAATATCAAATGGAAAGCGTGTAGCTCAATGAGTTACACGCTTTTCTTGTTTTTGGCCGTACACAATAATATTGCTATCTTTGCGTTATTATTATAAACATCTGTACCTTATTTGTACCTGTAAGAAAAAGTAGATATGATGAGAAGAATAGATATTAAGAACTACAAAATGAATGAATTATGGCAGTAGCAAAGTATAAGATAGTACGGAAATGTCCTGTGTGCGGAGAAGAGTTCTTCGCAAGGACTTTGGAGTCCTGGTATTGTTCACCCAAATGCTCCAAGGTGGCGTGGAAGCGTAAGCATGATGAAGAAAAACGCCAACTTGAACTGGACAAGATTGTAAGCAATATGCCCAAGTCTAAAGAGTATATCAGCATAACGGAAGCGTATGCTATGTTTGGTGCAAGCCGCTCAACCATTTATAGGCTCATCTACATGAAAAAGATTTCCTTCATTGAGCCAGAGAAAGGAATACGACTTGTATGCAAAGGAGAACTAATGAATCTGTTTCCGTTAAGACAGTCTCCGCTTGACACCAAGCCAAGGAAACCAGTTACCATGTACCGCATGGAACCAGAGGATTGCTATACAATAGGTGAGATTTCCAAGAAATTTCATCTGGATGACAGCACCGTGTATGCTCATATACGAAAATACTCAATACCGACCCGGCAAATCGGTAATTATGTGTATGCTCACAAGGAATCAATAGACAAACTTTATAAAGATATAAAACCATTATGAAAAGATTAGATTATACTAAAGTCTCCGTCAAATTAAAGAAAAGTGAGTGGAGAGATGAGTGGTTCATCTATCTTGAAGCTTATCCTGTTTATGAGACGGGAAATGACAAACCCAAACGAGTGCGTGAATATCTCAGGAGGTCTATTACTACCCCTATATGGGATAAACGACGAAGCGAGCGAGCCGTTGCTGGTAGAATAAAGTACAAGCCCAAGCGAGATGACAATGGCGTTATTCAGTGTAAATCCAAGCAAGATATGGAAACTTGCCTTTATGCGGATGGCGTTCGAGTCCTGCGTCAAAAAGAGTACGACAACATGGCTCTCTTTACTGACCAGCAAATGGAAATGGCAGAACAAAGCGAACGCTCAAAATGCAATGTTCTGGAGTATATTGAGAAGTTAATCAAAGAAAGAGAGGAAACTGCGTCAGAATCGATAGTTGTCAACTGGCGCAGATTGCACACACTGTTGTCAATGTTTGCCAAGTGTGACTACATACAGTTCTCGCAGATTGACATGAAGTATATTGAGGCATTCCGTTCCTTCTTGATAAAGGCACCGCAGGGTGGTTCTAAGAAAGGAACTATTTCAAGGAATACGGCATCGACGTACTTCTCTATCTTCAAGGCGGCACTCAAACAAGCTTTCGTGGATGGCTATCTGAATTGTGATATTGCTGCCAAGGCTAAAAATATCATGTTTCAGAGTGCTCGAAGAGAGTATCTGTCACTGGAAGAACTTAATATATTGGCAAAGACTCCGTGTGATGATATACTAAAACGGGCAGCCTTGTTCTCTGCACTGACAGGAATGCGACATAGCGATATTCAAAAGCTTAAATGGTCAGAGGTTGAAGAATACAATGGTGGGTACCGTCTCAATTTCACTCAGCAGAAGACTAAGGGCGTTGAATACATGCCTATATCGCCACAGGCATACAAGCTTTGCGGTGAGCGCAAGAAAGACGGAGAACTGTTGGTGTTTGCCGGACTGCCTGACCCTTCATGGATATCTAGGCCTTTGGAACGGTGGGTAAAAGCATCAGGGATTACCAAGCACATCACCTTTCATTGCTTCCGCCACACCTATGCAACGTTACAATTGGCTAACGGTACAGACATATATACCGTAAGCAAAATGTTAGGGCATACCAATGTAAAAACCACGCAAATCTACGCAAAAGTAATTGACAAGAAGAAAGATGAAGCTACAGAAGCTTTTAAGTTGGACATAGATGAATAGTGATTATCATTTGTAAGCACTTAGTATAGAAGACCACTTGTATCAATAAGTCCTTTATTGTACAGGTGGTTTTTAGTGCCTTTCATTTTCAACATTCTATGTAATGATGCTATTGTTTTGGCACTTTAACCTTTCGTGGAAACCAAACATTTATAACAATAAACAGATAAAAATGAAAAAAGACAGCCTTTTTTGGCTTCTCTCTTTTTGAAGAGAGCAAGCGTGTCCACAAACATGTGGAGTGTACAGAAGACTTCTACAGAGAACTGTATGAGTTGTTTGAGATCGCAAGAAGTTGGTATCTTCAAGCTGAAAAGAATCATATGAAGACAGAGTACTTCATAGAACTATTTGAGCGCAGTCACCAATATATTGACTGTGATTGTGCACGTTGTAAGAACTCGCGACAGATGGCAATTGGCATTATTGGTACTTTGTTTAGAGACTCTAAGTGTGTGTCAATAATCAAGAAAAAAGAAGATTATTCCAAGCAGGAACTTATTGAGTTGTTTCTTCAACATGTGGGTACTGGTCTGCCAATCCTTACCCGAAAGAAATCGTCCATCCTCACTTTGGGATGCCAATTGTCAGACAGACAGATGGATTTGTTGGTAGAACTTGTCCAAAGTCACGACATATTTGATTTTGCCGACAACAGTGATGTGCGTAGCGAGTTGTGTCGCCTATTCAAGTGCGACTTGGACGCATCTATCCGTGTAAAGAATGTACGTAATGTAGCCGTACTGTTTGACGCTATGGCTCAATACCATTTGATAAACAATAATTGGCAATATGTCATGGGAGAAGGTCGCTTCTTAACCAGTATCAAAAAGGATGGAACAGAGAAATTCATAACTTCAAGTTGTCTTTCCTCTTCTCTTTCAAGGATAAGAAGAAACGTTTCCATGACAGCAAGTCAATATGCCATCTGCAAATCCATCGAACAGATATTAAGAGAGGAATAAATCACAATAATTCTGCTAAATGAAAGTAAAAACGTGATAGTTTGGTTGATACTGCCTTACTATCACGTTACTTTTTCTATTTAGTGACAGTCTCCCCATAACTTTGCATCAAAAATCATAAAAAATAATTAGCATGGAAGAAAATAGTATAAGATTTGAAGATATTCCCAACGCTATAACGGGGGTACTGAAAAAGCTGTCATCATTAGAAGACAAGATTGATGGTATATATGAACTTGTTCAATCAGAAAAAGAAGAAACATGGTTTACGGTTGCTGAATTATGTGCTTATCTCCCAACACATCCGGTAGAGCATACCATATATTGCTGGACAAGCAATCGGGAAATACCGTTTCACAAGAGAGGCAAACGCATCATGTTCCTCAAATCTGAGATAGATGAATGGCTTCAAGGAACCAAGGGCAAATCGAAGAACGAGATTCAAAGAGAAGCAGAGGAATATGTACTATCTACACAAAGAAAGAATAGACGGCTAATATAACCGTGCTACTGTCTGTAAACAATTTAATTAAGGTACGTGACACATGAATGAAAGACATTTTAGACTCTATGAGCGAATTGTCGCAATAGAAGACAGTTTGGAGGCTTTGGGACCTATTGACAAACTAATAGAGCGAATCGAGGAATTGGAGAAGATGGTCAAGCAGACCAAAACCGTCTTGGGGTTTGACGAAGCATGTAAGTATATTGGTGTTTCTGAAAGCCTGCTATACAAACTTACAGCCGCAAAAGAAGTTCCACACTATAAGCCAAGGGGAAAAATGCTGTATTTTAATAGAGAAGAAATCGACAAGTGGCTGCTCCAAAACAAACAAGAGGTCATTGGAATGGTAACGAAAATAGAAATTGATAATCCGAAAGAATGAAAATGGAAGAAAATAACAAACATGTACAGCCTAACTCAAAAGAGGAAGGAGTACAGCGTCTCAATCGCATATTGAGCGAATCGTTGATAAAGGCAACAGATACTTATAAAACACCTCCTCAGATTATATGGGTTGATAATTCCAGCATAGCCACATTGGGCAACTTCAGTGCTTCTACTGGTAAGGCAAAGGCGAAAAAGACCTTCAACGTGTCTGCCTTGGTAGCCGCTTCCCTCGCCAACGGCAAGGTACTGAACTATCGCGCCAGTCTGCCAGAGGGGAAACGCAAGATACTGTATGTAGATACGGAGCAGAGCCGCTATCACTGCCATAATGTGCTGGAGCGCATCCTGAAGCTCGCTGGTCTACCTACAAGCATCGACAACGAGAACCTTGACTTTATCTGTCTGAGAGAGTACACGCCCTCCGTCAGGATAGAGGTCATAGACTATGCGCTTGCCCAAGACCAAAGCTATGGACTGGTCATCATCGACGGAATCAGAGACCTGCTTCTCGACATCAACAATGCGGGAGAATCGGTCGAGGTCATCAACAAGATGATGGAATGGTCATCAAAGTATGACCTGCACATCCATTGCGTATTGCATCAGAACAAGGGCGACAATAACGTGCGCGGGCATATCGGTACGGAGATGAACAACAAGGCAGAGACGGTGCTTGTCATCACCAAGAGCACCACCAATCCCGACATCAGCGAGGTGAAGGCGATGCACATCCGTGAGAAGGAGTTCAAGCCGTTTGCCTTTACAGTCAATGAGGAAGGGTTGCCAGAGATTGTCGAGCACACGCCGGAGAAGGAAGAAGGTGACAAGCAACCGTCAAGGTTTACTTACCAAGACTTGACATCCGAACAGCATAACGAGGCGCTGACGGCTGCATTCAAGGAGAAACCTATCAAAGGATTCGATCGCATGGTGGAGGAATTAACGCAAGCCTATGCAGACATTGGCTTTAAGCGTGGCAGAAGCGTCATCATCAAAATGCTGAAATACCTGATTAACGAGCAAAAGCTCATAGTGAAGCGGGATAATCATTACTATTTCGGATATACACCTGCCGAGATTGACCTGTTCCATGAAGAGGAATAAAAACAGTTCAGAAACCAGTTTAGTTTACGTCCGTACCTATATATAAGAAATAAGGCCAAAGTAAACCGAAATCGGAGGCTGAATTGGGAAGCGGAAAAGTAGTTTAGCAAATGGTTTAGTTTACGGGTGTGCCTATATAGGAGAAAGGGTAAAGTAAACTGTTTCCATGGACAAAGTAAAACCGAACAAATGAAAGTACAATGAATATTGAACAATCGAAGAAACTGAGCATTATAGACTTCTTAGACAAGGAGAATGTAACGCTGAAAAAGAAGAAGGGCAATGCCTACTGGTATCTGTCACCCTTCAGGGACGAGAAGACCGCATCGTTCAAGGTCAGCAAGAAGGAGAACCTGTGGTACGACTACGCCATTAAGGAGGGCGGTGACCTTGTGGAGCTGGTAAAGCGTATGTATAACAAACAATCCGTTTCCGATGCCCTTGCCTACCTTGCGTCCAAGAGTATTGCCACTGTGGATAAGGCAATCGAGACCGCTATCGCAGCCAAGGAATACACGACAACCAAGATGAACGATGTGAAGCTGCTCCCACTGAGCAACCATTCTCTGCTGTCCTATTTCAGTAGCCGACGGATAGACATCACCATTGGCAGGATGTATTGCAGGGAGATACACTACAAGGTTGAGCAAAAACATTACTATGGCATTGCCTTTGGCAATCTGAGTGAAGGACATGAGGTGCGCAATCCCTATTTCAAGGGCTGCATCGGGCATAAGGACATCACCCTGCTTGCCCATACGTTCAACGAGTGGCAAAACGGTTGTCTGGTCTTTGAGGGCTTCATGGACTTCCTTGCTTATATGACCCTCGTTAAACAGCAAGACCGATGGTTTGTCGTTGAAAGCCCTTGCGACTATATGATACTGAACTCAGTCGCCAACCTCAAACAGGCATTGCATTACCTTGACCGTTACACCCACATCCATTGCTTCCTCGACAACGACCAGGCAGGACGCAAGACGGTTGAGAGCATCAGCAATGTATTCGAGTACAGGGTGACGGACGAGTCCTTCAGATATGCCGACTACAAGGATGTCAACGACTATCTGATGAGGAAGAAACGAACGGCATCTGAATGACATTATAAAGACGAAAACACCATCATTTGATGCAAAAATGGCTCAAATGCATTGAAATTACATATCAAATCTGCACTTTTTCGCCCAAACATGCTTGATTCTCAATTATTATCCTTATTTTTGCATCGTTTTAATACATTATTAAAATGTAGCAGAATGGAATTGAAAAAAGAAATAAGGATATTGGGCAGACGCTTTGAGGTGGAACCTCGTGCCAAGGAAAGCCTGAAAGGCATCACGGTTGGCGAGAAACTCTCATACCGTTTCTATGATGGCACATACCAAGGCACGCCCCTGCTGTTCGTTGAGCCCAAGAAGGGCAATCCCTCTCCACGGACTTGCGCCATCACGGGCAAGCGGTTGACCGAAGCCCTGGGACTGCCTGCGGTGTTTATCCTTGCGCCCGGACCCACCTACGAGCGACACAGACTGGCAGACAAAGGAGTCTTCTTTGTCATGTCCGAGGAATATGCCCATCTGCCAGGCATCATAGCATTGGAGAAGACAAGCAACAGGAAGATTGCCGAAGTATTGACCCCTGTGGCGCAATACATACTACTCTATCACCTACAGGTGGGCAGTATTGAAGGAATGTCGCCAAGGGATATTGCACCGTTGCTTCCATATTCTTACGAAAGCGTCACGTTGGGTGTCACCTGTCTTGAAGATGTAGGACTGTGTCAAAAGATTCAGAACGGACAGCGCAGCAAGGTGGTACACTTCGAGTTGAAGGGCAAGGAACTGTGGGACAAGGCTCAGAACGTCTTGCTGTCACCTGTGGAGAACCGCATCTTTTGCGATGACATACGCTTGGATGCGGAATACCCCGTATGCGGCATCAATGCCCTGGCACATTATTCCATGCTTAATCGTGACCGGGAAGAGATGATAATGATGACAAGCAAGGAATATCGTGCCGTCAAGTCGGCTGATGTCATGGAGAATCCCAACATCTATGACGGCAACTATATCATAGAGGTATGGAAATACCCTGTTGTCAGCAAAATGGGCGACAAAAGCCAGTGGGTTGATCGCCTTTCCCTTGTCCTTTCGTTGAGAGATGATGATGATCCGAGAGTAGAAAAAGAAGTAGAACGAATAATCAGTGAACAGAAATGGAAGGATTAGTCAAGTTCCGTGAAGCATTTGCGGAATACTCAGAAAACTATGTGGTGATAGGCGGAGCAGCCTGTGACATCACCATGACCAATACCGTGGTGCGTCCACGCGCCACACACGACATCGACATGATAGTCATCGTAGAGAACATGACCGAGGCTTTCGCCAATCGCTTCTGGCAGTTTGTGCGGGAGGCTGGCTATCGACCTGAAAAGAGGAAACAGGAGGCTGGTGAGCCACCAAGGTATGAAATGTATCGTTTCCTTGATGGTAAAGACGGCTATCCCGAGATGATAGAACTGCTGTCACGCCACCCCGACGTGCTTGGAGAGCCAAAGGGATTTGTCATAGAACCTATCCCGACCGATGAAGATGTGTCGAGTCTTAGTGCCATCATCATGGACGATGATTACTATCACTTTACTATCGCACACAGCCAACTGACTGATGGCATACGCCATGCCAATTCCGCTGCCTTGATAGCACTGAAGGCAAGAGCCTACCTAAATCTCATGGCAGACAAGCGGGACGGCAAGCATGTGAACACCAAAGACATCAAGAAGCACCGTTCGGACATCCTGAAAAATGTGGTCATAATGACTGAGGACAACATTGAGGCTCCTGCTTCAATAGTGGCATGTATAAGGGAGTTTGTCGCCTCCATCAGAGCCGACTGGTCAACTCTCGCAGAACCATTGTCAAAGTCACTCGGTCAAGACGAGGCATTTGTGACCGGACTGTTAGATCAACTGGATGAATTGTTTATAGAAGCATGACCAATATGAAGATACAATACGCATCCGACCTGCATCTGGAGTTTGCCGACAATTGGCGGTATCTGAAAGCCCACCCCTTGGAGGTGACGGGCGACATACTGCTGCTTGCCGGCGACATCGGCTATCTCGGCGATGACAACTACTCCAAGCATCCCTTTTGGGACTGGGCATCGGAGAACTACAAGGAGGTGCATTGCTGCATGGGCAACCATGAGTTCTACAAATATTATGATGTGGCGACACTGCCCGACGGCTATCTCTTGGAGGTACGTCCCAATGTATTCAGCCACTACAACGGTATTGCGAGGATTGGCGACACCGACATCATCCTCTCCACCCTTTGGTCGAGGATTCCTTTGGAGGACGCTTACTTCACCGAGCAAGTGATAAGCGACTTCCGCCGTATATTATATAAAGGTGAGCTGATGACCCATGCCCAATTCAATGCTGAGCATGAACGTTGCCTCACCTTTATCAAGGATGCAGTGGCATATTCGCAAGCAGCCCATAAGATTGTTGTCACCCATCATGTACCATCGTTCCGTATGCTCCACCCAAAGTTTCAAGGCAGCAAGGCAAACGTGGCGTTCACCGTAGAGTTGGAGGACTATATCACCGATAGCGGCATAGACTATTGGATATACGGACATTCGCACACCAACATCGATGCCAGGATAGGCAACACCCAATGCTTGTCCAACCAGTTGGGCTATGTTTTCTCTAACGAACATCAGGACTTCTCCCATGGCAAGTACCTGACCATATAGCCATCCACATTTTTTTCATCCACCCTCTTTACAAGCTCTTCCCTATCGGAAGGGCTTTTTTTGTGCCTTTCGAGTTTGATTTTTGAGTATGATTGCGAGTGTAATCAAAATTAGAGTTAAGATTTGGCTCCGCGGAAAGTCATTTCGGTTTAAGATTGAAGAAAAGGTAGTTCCTTTGCATCGGCAATAAGCCAAACCATAGTAAAATCAAACTTGAAAATATGAAGTCATTTGTAATATTCGCCATTGTCGTGACCATAATCTATGTCATCTACTATACGGTCATCATCGTGCAGGATCTGTACGGAAAGCCCAAGGACGAGAAGTCACAGGGCGAGTCGTTTGATGTCAGTGACATGACCGACGAGGAAGAGTCGATAGCGGTCAGCGAGAGCGACGGTGGTTTCAGCGTAGGCGACAACCAATATGAGACAGCCTACGAGGAGAAGCAGCTTGCAGAGCCTACAGAGGAGGCAGCCGCCACTGCGGAAGAGAGCAAGCCTCATGTGCTTGAAAAGATACAAAGCGCAATCGAGAAGAAGATGGAGGAAGTGAATACCACCTATTCCGACCCCATGTATTCGGAAGAATTGAACAACACCATCATCGCCCGCGGTCTTCGTCACAATGGACGTGACATGGTCAAGGTGGAATCACTCAATAATGAGATATGATGTCAAAAACAAGAAGTGCATTTCTATCATTATATGCCGCTTTAACCCCAGCTCTGGCCAGTGCTAAGTGTGGCAACGTGGACTACAGCTGGGGAGCGGACGCACTTGCGAGTGCCCATGACTATGCCGTGACGATGATGCTCTATATCGTTTATCTGTGCTATGCAGTGGCGGGCATCGTGGTCATAGTCAGCGCCTTGCAGATATATATAAAGATGAATACGGGCGAAGAAGGAGTGAAGAAGAACATCATGATGCTGGTGGGAGCCTGCCTGTTCCTCATAGGAGCGACCATCGTCTTCCCCGCTTTCTTCGGTTATCAGATTTGAGATACAGGTGATACGAGATAAGATAACTCAAAGTGTAACAAATTAAAAGGTAAAAAGAATGTTTGAAAGGATTAACAAGAAGGTGAAGGGATTCTTCTCTTCACAGCGCATGAAAACGCTCGCCCTGATGTTGCTTGTCGGCACCACCGCAGCAATGGCACAGAACGCAGCCGGCGACTACTCGGCAGGAACGACCGCGCTTACCACAGTGACGGAGGAGATTGCCAAGTATGTACCTATCGTGGTGAAGCTCTGCTATGCCATTGCAGGTGTCGTTGCAATTGTCGGAGCCATAAGCGTTTACATCGCCATGAGTGCGTCCGTAGTGGTTGCATGATAAATACCTCTTTTGCAAGAGGTTAGGTCAGGGTTCAAGTGACCTACTTCCACCCAAATAAGCCCGAGGGGAAACCTAAAGGTGAAAATAGCACTTTGGGAAAGCAATAAGTCAGTCAATAGCCAGACTGCGACTGAATTGCGAGGGAGAAAGACAGATATGAGGATAAAGTCCATACTGATTGAACGATAGCCCAGCGGCAAAAGATGTAGCTGCGACGGAAGGCTTTTACAAACGTCGCATTGTGGCACTTAGACAACGTCATTGGTGTTATAGCAAAGAACCTGCCACAACGCAACCGCAATAAGCGGAGAAAAGGGCGGAAGTCGTATCCGACAATCTGTCGTGCTAATAGTTATCATGCAGCTAAACGGAGATTACCTAAGTTGGAAAGCCATGCAAGTGGCTATGAGTTTTGGCTCTGAATATCCAATATGGTAACGGAGTTCCCATAGTAGTCCGAGCAAGGTAACGCCTTGTACATGGCGAAGGGGAACAGTTAGTAATGTTTTAATACAAATTTTGAAAACGTGTAAGACGTATGGAAAAATCAGAAAGAGTATTGAAAGCTCTAAGTGACCACAGTCAAAGTTCGGATTATAAGTACGAACGGCTGTATCGGTATCTGTTCAGTGAAGAGATGTTCGCTGTTGCCTACCAACGCATTTATGCGAAACAAGGCAACATGACACCCGGCACTGACGGCAAGACCATCGACGAGATGAGTCTTGAAAGGATTGAAAGATTGATTGTGTCCTTAAAGGACGAAAGTTACCAACCCCACCCTGCACGCAGAGTGTACATACCGAAGAAGAACGGCAAGAAACGTCCGCTCGGTATTCCCTCATTCGAGGACAAATTGGTGCAGGAGGTAGTTAGACTGCTGCTTGAAGCCATTTATGAAGGTCATTTTGAAGGCACTTCACATGGTTTCAGACCGCACCGAAGCTGCCACACGGCATTGGGTATGATACAGAAGTCTTTTGCGGGAGCAAAGTGGTTTATCGAGGGAGACATCAAAGGCTTCTTTGACAACATCGACCACAATGTACTGATAAGCATACTTCGTGAGCGCATATCAGACGAACGCTTCCTCAGGCTTATCCGTAAATTCCTCAATGCAGGGTATGTGGAGGATTGGAAGTACAACAAGACGTATTCAGGAACTCCGCAAGGTGGAATTGTAAGCCCTATATTGGCTAACATCTATCTTGACAAGTTCGACAAGTACATCAAGGAGTACGCAGCCAAATTCCGCAAAGGTGACAGACGCAGCATCAATCCCGACTACTGGCGTTTGAACAATAAGAAGAACAGACTGAAACAGAAGTTGCAGAAAACGTCTGATGAGCAGATGCGGAAAAGCTATCTGTATGAAATTGCCCAACTGAGCAAACAGATGCTGTCCATTCCTCACAAGGATGCAATGGATGCAGACTTCAGAAGATTGCAGTATGTAAGGTATGCGGACGATTTCCTCATATCGGTTATCGGAAGCAAGTCTGAATGCGAGACCATCAAAGCGGACATCACCCAATTCATGAGAGAACAACTCAAACTTGAATTGTCTGACGAGAAAACTTTGATAACACATGCACAAGACAAGGCAAAATTCCTTGGATATGAAATCTTCATCAGAAAGTCAGACGCAGTGAAAAGGAACAAGGACGGAGTACTCAAAAGAGACTTCAACGGCGCAGTGGTGTTAACCCTTAACTCGGCTGTGATACAAAAGAAGCTCACTGAATACAACGCTTTGGAGGTCAGAAACATTGACGGCAAAGACATTTGGTGGTCTAAGCCTCGCAGATATATGACTCCAATGAAGCCCGAGGATATTCTTGCACAATACAATGCGGAAATCAGAGGACTTTACAACTACTATTCACTTGCTACAAACGTGTCCAAAGAATGTGCATCTTTTGCCTTCATCATGAAGATGAGTATGTTCAAGACACTTGGCTGGAAGCTGAACACTTCCGCAAGGAAGGTTCGCCAAAAGTATCAGAAGGACAAGGATTTTGTCATTCCGTACAATGACGCTAAGGGTAAACAGAAGTACAGAGTCTTCTATAATGAAGGTTTCAAAAAGAGAAATGCGCAGTTCGATGTTGACTATGACAAACTGCCACAGACCATGTATGTGCCATATCCAAGCCTTGTAGAAAGGTTGAAGGATGGCAGATGCGAACTATGTGGCAAGGAAGGAAAAGTAGTCATGCACCATGTGAGAAATCTCACCAAGCTGAAAGGCTGTAATGAGTGGGAGAAACTGATGCTCAAAAGACATCGCAAGACACTTGTTGTCTGCGAGGATTGCAACTCAATGATTCAGAACTATGGTAAAGAGTAATATTACTAATGGAAAGCCGTATACATGGAGACATGTAAGTACGGTTTGGGGGCGAGTACTCGGAAACCGCCCACCGCAAGGTGGGTATGGCGCTGGGTGCTTAGCCCACACAACGAGGAACAGGACGTGAAAAAGAAGATCATGATGGTCGTCGGCGCATGTATTTTCCTCATTGCAGCAGCCCAGGCACTGCCTCTGTTCTTCGGCATTGGAGGTTAAACGCAGCGTGAGATTGTGAGTATGTAGAACGTTAAAACACTGACAGTTATGGCAGATACAAAGCAAGAGCGTTTTCCGGATTATCCCATTTTCAAGGGACTGCAACGTCCATTGGAGTTCTTCGGGTTGCAGGGACGCTACATCTACTGGGCGGCAGCCACCGCAGGAGGAGCCGTTGCGGGTTTCATCCTCGGCTACTGCATCTTCGGTTTCGTGGCAGGACTCGTGCTGCTAGTCCTCGCCGTAGCTGTCGGTGGCGTTCTCATCGTCATGAAGCAGCGCAAGGGCTTGCACAGCAAGAAGAGTGACAACGGCATATTCATCTATGCCTATTCAAAGAAAGTGTAAAACAAAAAAGAGAATCCATTATGTCCAAGTGGAAAGCTATCAATGATTGTAAGTGAATGGAGGTGGGGGCATCACGCATGAGGGTGCGCCCGCCTTTTTGCGATTAAAAAAGAAAAAGAACAATGACCCTATACATCATACTCATATTCTCAGCCATCTGCGTGGGCATGGCCATCAGTGTCAAGGCATTCGGCACGGGAGGGAAGCGCAAGCGCATCTTCCAGGACATCTACTTCTCCATCGAGGAAGTGGATGGCATCGGCGTGCTCTATACCAAGACGGGCGAATACTCCGCTGTTCTGAAGATGGAGAACCCTGTGCAGAAGTATTCCGCCAACATCGAGGCCTACTATGAGTTCACCCACCTCTTCGCCGCCCTTGCCCAGACCTTGGGCGAAGGCTATGCGCTGCACAAGCAGGACGTGTTTGTGAGGAAGGCATTCAAGGAAGAGAACGGTGGAAATCATGAGTTCCTGAGCGAGAGTTACTTCCGCTATTTCAACGGCAGACCCTTTACCGACAGCGTCTGCTACCTCACCATCACACAGGAGAACAAGAAGAGCCGTCTGATGTCGTTCGACAACAAGAAATGGCGTGACTTCTTGGTGAAGATACGCAAGGTGCACGACCAGCTGAGGGATGCCGGCGTGAAGTCCCGATTCCTCGGCAAAACGGAAGCCTGCGAGTATGTGGACCGTTTCTTCTCCATGAACTTCCGTGACAAGGTGGTGTCGATGACCAACTTCAAGGTCGATGACGAGACCATCGGCATGGGGGACCGTAGCTGCAAGGTGTATAGCCTTGTGGATGTGGATTATGCCAACTTGCCGTCGGTCATCCGTCCCTACGCAAATATCGAGGTGAACAACACCAGTATGCCCGTTGATCTCGTGAGCATCGTCGATAGCGTGCCCGGAGCCGACTGCGTGGTGTTCAACCAGATGGTGTTCGTGCCCAACCAGAAGCGTGAGCTTGCCCTACTCGACAAGAAGAAAAACCGCCATGCCTCCATGCCCAACCCCAGCAACCTGATGGCTGTAGAGGACATCAAGCGTGTGCAGGAGGTGATAGCCCGTGAGAGCAAGCAGCTCGTCTATACCCACTACAACCTCGTGGTGGCAGTGAGCGGCGACACCGACATACAGAAATGCACCAACCATCTCGAAAACTCCTTCTCGCGCATGGGCATCCACATCAGCAAGCGGGCCTACAACCAGTTGGAGCTGTTCGTCAACTCTTTCCCCGGCAACTGCTATGGCATGAATGCCGACTACGACCGATTCCTCACCCTCGGCGATGCCGCCACCTGTCTGATGTACAAGGAGCGCATCGTGCATAATGAGGACACCCCGCTGAAGATATACTATACCGACCGCCAAGGTGTGCCCGTAGCCATCGACATCACAGGAAAGGAGGGAAAGGAGAAGCTGACCGACAACTCGAACTTTTTTTGTTTGGGTCCTTCGGGCAGCGGCAAGTCGTTCCACATGAACAGCGTGGTGCGTCAGTTGTGGGAGCAGAACACCGACATCGTCATGGTCGATACGGGTAACTCGTATGAGGGACTCTGCGAGTATGTGGGCGGCAAGTACATCGCCTATACGGAGGACAAGCCCATCACCATGAACCCCTTCAACATCAGCAAGCGGGAGCTGAACATTGAGAAGATAGACTTCCTGAAGAACCTGATACTGCTGATATGGAAAGGCTCGGAGACGCAGATACCCGAACTGGAGTTCCGTGTCGTGGAGCAGTTGGTGACGGAGTATTACGATTTCTATTTCAACGGTGTGCAGCCCTATCCTTCCTCACAGAAGGAGACACTGAGAAAAAACCTCTCCACCATGGAGAAGCGGCGCGGCACGGAGCTGACGCAGATACACGACAAGGTGGAGAAACTCATCAAGGGACTGGAGGAACGGCGCATGGCATTGAGCGTGAAGACCCTCTCCTTCGACTCATTCTATGAGTTCGCCTGTGAGCGTCTCGACCAGATCTGCATCGAGAACAACATCACCACCATCGACTGCGACAACTTCGCCTATATGCTCCAAAACTTCTACCGTGGCGGCAAGTACGACAAGATTCTCAACGAGAACGTGGATAGCACCTTGTTCGACGAGACCTTCATCGTCTTCGAGGTGGATGCCATCAAGGAGAACAAGCAGCTCTTCCCCATCGTGACGCTCATCATCATGGACGTGTTCCTGCAGAAGATGCGCCTGAAGAAGAACCGCAAGTGCCTTGTCATCGAGGAGGCATGGAAAGCCATCGCCTCGCCGCTGATGGCCGAGTACATCAAGTACCTATACAAGACAGCCCGAAAGTTCTGGGCGAGCGTGGGCGTAGTGACACAGGAGATACAGGACATCATCGGCAGTCCCATCGTGAAGGAAGCCATCATCAACAACTCCGACGTGGTGATGCTGCTCGACCAAAGCAAATTTCGTGAGCGATTCGACGAGATCAAGGCGATATTAGGATTGACGGATGTGGATTGCAAGAAGATATTCACTGTCAACCGCTTGGATAACAAGGAGGGAAGAAGTTTCTTCCGTGAGGTGTTTATCCGACGTGGATCGACGAGCGGAGTGTATGGTGTGGAGGAGCCGCACGAGTGCTATATGACCTACACCACCGAGCGAGCTGAGAAGGAGGCATTGAAACTCTATAAGCATGAACTGAAGTGCAGACATCAGGAGGCTATCGAGCGGTATTGCAGAGATTGGGATGCCAGTGGCATCGGGAAGTCGTTGGCATTTGCGCAGAAGGTCAATGAGGCGGGGCATGTGCTCAATTTGACGGACGATGGAGCCACTCGCCGCTGACACGGCGAGCACGGGGGCTGATTGATGGAAACGGAAATCCCGGAATAGACGTAAAGCCCAGATGCCCGAAAGCAAAACTTTCGGGAACGGTGGCTGGGTAGTATTTACGATTAGTAGTAAATACGATTAGTAGTGAATACTACCAATAGTAAATACTACAAGTAGTAAAGTAGTGGAATAGTAGAAACTGAAAGTAGTAAAAACGTAAAGTAGTGAAGCAATGAGACGTTTATACCTTATTATAATATATATGTGTCTTACACTTGTCGTGGGAAGGGTTCATGCGCAGTATTACAGCGTGAACTACGACAAGCAGATCGTTGCCGCCATGGCTGCCGCATTCGGTGCTGGAGCTATGGCAGAGAGCTATTATAACGAGCAGGTGGGCGAAATCTTGAAGCACTACAATGCCGCAGAGGTTGCCACTGCCGGCATCTTCGCTGCCAAGTTCTTGGAGCGCAAGGCATTCACCGACCTCGGCATTTGGAGCAGTAGCACGGAGAACTACTATTACCGCCGCATCCACAATATGGTGGCGAACAAGATTATGCCCAAGATATGGACGGTGGCAGGAATGATGCTGAAAAGTCCGCAGACCGCCCTCTACTGGGGCAGTTACCTGATGAAGATATGCGCCGACACAAAGTCGCTGTGTATGCAGTTTGAGAGTGTCGTGACCAACAGTAGCTTGACCTTTGCCGACATTCAGTTCTTGGAAATCAACCAAGAGATAGCCGCCATCCTCAAACTCTCGGAGATAGGCAATGTAGATTGGCAGCAGCTGTTGGATGACATCGCCAGTGTGCCCGGCAACTTCACCGTGGAGAACCTCACCGCCGACATCGAGACGCTTTACAATATGGGAGCATCGTTGGCGACGGCAGGTATCAACGGGGCATCAGGCGCACTCTTGCAGCAGAGTGCCTTCAACGACCTTTTCAATGGCAAGGTGAGTAAAATCATCGACATCTATGACAACTACCATGACCTCTATGAACAGGCAGAGAACGGCATCGGCAGCACACTCCTTAGTCTGGTGGGTGGCGAGGACAACGTGGCAGCCCTCTTCGACCTCTCCAACTACAACATCACCTCGTGGATGACAGACTATCTGAGCGAGACGCAGGGCAACTACTATACACAGCGTTGGTACATTGCCCGACGAGACCAAGGCAGCGTAAGCCTCTGTGACTACTATCCGCCGACCGATGACAACAGTATTCTGAACGGTGACCATTGGTATCGTATCAACACCTCCGACCCCAACTTCTACCCTAACAGCACGCAGCGAGAGCAGATACTGGCCAACTCGGAGAACCATGCCGGATGGAGCCGCAGCCGTGTGCAGCAGCTCAACGCCCAGAGCGACGGCTTCACCTATACGATGAACTATTGGATGTCGTCGTACATCATCAGCCGTGGCGGCAAGCAGACCAAGAAGGCCTACGCCTACGAGATACACGTTACCAAGAGCTGGAACAACGTGGAAGAGGTGTATGAGGATGTCTTCGACTCCTACAGCATGGACTTGAATACCTTCAAGCGTCAGTTGCAGGCACGTCTCTCGGAGTATAACGACAACGAGGAGGGCTATGTCTATTACATCGGCAGTGACGCACGCCGTTACTATCAAGCCACCGATGCCGCCAAACTGAAGGGCGTGGAGAGCGTGACCATCAGCGTCACCTGTTCGGACGGTGTCACCCTCGGACAGGGCAGCACGCAGTACAAGTGCCGTGAGTGCGGCGGTTCGCTCAATGCCCACAGCAAGGAATGCGCCATGAGGACAAGCGTATCAGAAAATAATCTCGACCTATCGGAACTGGACGAGAAGGAACGTGAGGCGAATAGCAAGATAGCCCTGTTGGAGGCGCAGATAAGCCAGTTGGAGACAGAGAACAGGAACCTGCTCACGCAGATAGCCAATGCCTCTGTGGAGGAAGCCCCTGCCTTGCGGCAGCAACATAATGTCAACAAGACGAAGATAGACAACCTGAAGAAGGAATTGGCGACATGGCAGCAGCAGTTGGCAGACATACAGAATGCCAAGAGCGAGGCGGCTAACGACAATGCCACCTCCACCGATGACTACTACCGCATCCCTGCCATCATGCAGGATGTGAAGTCAGCCTACAATCTCACGTGGCAAGGTGCCGGTTCGTGGAACGGCTACACCTACGTCCGAACTGCCACCATGCCCAACATCAACGGCATTATCACCTTCAAGGCGACACTGTCCATTGCAAGGAAGCCCAAGTACTTCCTTGGCATCAAGATACACCGTGCGATACTGCAAATATCGTGGGAGCTGACCTCGGAATACACCGACACACAGGTGGTGGATGTGCTGACCCTTGACCCGAATGCCTCTGACGAGGAGAAGACGAGGCAGGTGAACAGCCGTATCTCGGAGATAGCCCAGGAGTTCCCGTCGTGCAGCATCACCACAGAATATGCCAAGAGCGAGGCAACCCAGACCGCCGACAATGACGATGTAATACACCTGCTCTGGTCGAGCGACCGTCTGGAGATAGCCCGTGAAGTAGATAGCCGTATCACCAAGATTTACGCCGACTTGGTATCATTAGAAAAAATGATGCACTACAAGCGCAGCATCATTGACGTGCTGAAGGACATTCTTCCTTCAATCGACGCAGACCAAGGTCGCAGAAGGACACTCATTGAAGAGTGCTACGAGCGATGGAGAGAGAATGCAGACCCTAACAGAGGGAATGGTGAAGATAACGAGAACGAAAACTGAGGGAGGAACGGAGAATGAGACATACCATCATCATAGCTCTCCTGCTGATTACCCTCTTCCCCAATACAGCCTTGGCGCAATGGGGATTCGATGCGGTATCGGTGGAAGCATACATCAACGACCACAAGAAGCAGCGCAGCCTCTTGCTGGCACGCAGCACTTTGGAGTACAGCAATCAACTGCTGCATGAATACAGCAGTGAAGAGGTGGGCAAATACAAGGAACTGAATGTGGATTTGGACAAATACACCCGGGCCTTCGACATCATCGATGTGATGTACCAGTCGTTGCGCACGGTGCTGAACGTGAAGAGCACCTACCAGACGGTGAGCGACCGCATCAGTGACTACAAGAACCTGTTGGAGGACTTCAATGATAAGGTCATCAAGCGGAAACACATCGAACTGGCTGACACGATGCTCATCAGCATCAACAAGAAAGCCATCGACAACATATACAACGAAGGAAGCCAACTCTACCATAGCGTCAACGACCTCGTGTTGTATGCCACAGGAGCGGCAGCCTGTTCAACTTCCGACCTGCTGATGGTGTTGGACAATATCAACAATTCGTTGGACCTGATAGAAAAACATCTGAACCAAGCCTACTTCCAGACATGGCGGTATGTGCAGCTGCGCATGGGCTATTGGAAGGAGAAGGTGTATCGGACGAGGACGAAGGAAGAGATACTGGAAGATGCCTTCAGCCGATGGAAAGTGGCAGGAAAACTTGACTATTGACGGATTGTAAACAAAAGAAGAACGGACATGAAGAAGACAATGATACTCATCATGGCGGTAGCAACCACCATCAAAGCCACAGCCCAGAGCGTGACCTACAACCACGACTCCTCCAAGCAGAACCAGATAACGGTGATGGAGACAGGTGGCGGTTCTCTCACCCCTGAGTTCTATTATTGGCTGTTACATAACAACTATAAGAAGACAGCGGCAGAGAAGAACAAGTTAGGTTTCCGCACTCTTGCCGGCATCAACCTCTACAACCAAGTAGATGATGCGGAGAAGATAGACTCTGCCCTCACCAAGCGTGCTGAGGTGGAAGCCTTGAACGTAGCCGACCGACAGATAGACCTCGCCTGGCTTGCCGAAAGCAGCAAGATCAACGGTCAGTTGGACAAGATGAAGGCGAACATAGACCATATCATCCCTACAGGAGGCACCATCAACGACAAGCGTCGGTGGGAGGAACTGTACAATATGTACCAGTGTGCCGTGAAAGCCACCAAGGATGCCTATATGCCCAATGCACAGAGAAAGCGGCAGTATCTTAGCATCTATGCCGACCTGACGACACAGAACGAGACACTACTGAAATACCTTGTGCAGCTCAACACCCAAAGCCAGACTACCGCCCTCTTGGCAGCCACCAACGACCGTGTAGTACATAAAGGCAGCATCATCAGCGATGCCAAGAGCCGTTGGCAGGAAAACATGAAGGGCGTGAGGAGCTCGACAGGCACTGACGGCGATGATGCCAACAGCGGTGAGGGTGAAGAAAGTGTGAACAGATAGAAATAAGGGAAGAGAAGAAATAATCACAAAACAGCATAGAGATATGAACGATATTCAGATTTTCAACAACGAGGAATTTGGAGCAGTCCGAACCACAGGAACACCAGAGCAACCCTTGTTCTGTTTGGCTGATGTGGCAAGAGTTCTTGGACTAAAAACCAGCAAGTTGGTACAACGACTTTCGGATGATGTACTTTCAAAGTACCCCATCTCGGATAGTCTTGGAAGAGAACAGGTTACAAACTTTATCAATGAAGACGGACTGTATGATGTCATCCTTGATAGTCGCAAACCCGAAGCCAAACGTTTCCGCAAGTGGGTGACATCGGAGGTGCTCCCCTCTATCCGCAAGCATGGTGCCTATATGACACAGCAGACCATCGAGAAGGCATTGGCAGAGCCAGACTTCCTGATACGGTTAGCAGTCAATCTGAAGGAAGAACGACAAAAGCGTCTGCTTGTCGAACAGGAGTGTGAACACCAAAGGACACGCATCGTTGAGTTGGGATCCAAGGTGGATGACCTGCAACAGGAGGTGACGGAGATGAAGGACAAGGTGAGTTACCTTGACATCATCCTTGCCACGAAGAGCAGTGTCCTGGTCACACAGATAGCACAGGACTATGGCGAGTCGTCCATCCGCTTCAACCGACGTCTGAAGGAGATGAACATCCAGTATCAGCGTGGCAAGCAGTGGATTCTGTATGCCGACTACAAGGACTGCGGTTATGTGACCAGCGAGACCTACCTCATTAAACACAAGGACGGTACGGAGGATGTGCGCATGAACACCAAATGGACACAGAAAGGTCGCCGCTTCCTCTATGAGAAACTGAAGAGCGTGGGAGTCATTCCTGTTATCGAAAGAACATAAAATAAAGAAATAGCTATGGAATCAATATCAAAAATACAGTTACGTCTCTATGCCGCCAAGAGGAAAAACGGCAAGTGGCAGTTGGAGATGTCAAGGATGCCGAAGCGAATCAGCGTTATCGGCAGGACACCCATCGTTGATGAGCATTATATGCCATCTGATTTAGAGGTAGTTTCAATGTCAAAGCTTCACAAATATGTCGGAAGTTACTACGGCAAGATTGTGAAGACCCTCAAAGAGGAAGGCATCATCACCAAGGAATATGGAATGTGGAAACTGCGTGAAGACCTTCAGGACAAGGGCATTGCGGTATATGTCACAGGCAGGATGCGCTGCTTCTACCACTTCTATCTGTCATGGACACCGAAAGGCATAGAGTTTATCAAAGAGATTATCAACAATAGAACCAGGCACTGATGGCAGACAACATACTCAGCGATTTCGGCATCAACATCCTCGAAGAGGAGATTGACGATGTGATATTCCAGACCAACGAGTTCCTGACCGATGCCACCTTCACAGGCTCACAAGGGCCGTTCTGGTGGATCCTCCAAATGTGTATGGCATTGGCGGCACTGTTCTCTATCATCGTGGCGGCAAGCATGGCCTACAAGATGATGGTGAAGAACGAACCGTTGGACGTGATGAAACTGTTCAAGCCCTTGGTGGTGAGCATCATCCTCTGTTGGTGGTACCCACCTGCTGACACAGGCATGACCAACAGCGGCAGCAGCTGGTGCGTATTGGATTTTCTATCCTATATTCCCAATTGCATCGGCAGTTACACCCACGACCTCTATGAGGCAGAGGCGACCCAAATTTCCGACAAGTTTGAGGAGGTGCAGCAGTTGGTATATGTCAGGGACTCGATGTACACTGACCTCCAGGCACAGGCAGACGTGGCGCATAAGGGCACATCAGACCCCAACCTGATAGAGGCGACGATGGAGCAGACGGGCGTGGACGAAGTGACCAACATGGAGAAGGATGCCAGCAAACTGTGGTTCACCTCACTGACGGCAGGGGCCGTGGTGGGCATCGACAAGATAGTGATGCTGATAGCCCTGATCGTGTTCCGCATCGGTTGGTGGGCGACGATATACTGTCAGCAGATATTGCTCGGAATGCTCACTATATTCGGTCCAATACAATGGGCATTTTCGTTGCTGCCCAAGTGGGAAGGAGCGTGGGCGAAGTGGCTAACCCGTTATTTGACAGTTCATTTCTACGGAGCCATGCTCTACTTCGTCGGTTTCTACGTCCTGTTGCTGTTTGATATTGTGCTCTGCATACAGGTAGAGAACCTGACGGCCATCACCGCCAGTGAGCAGACGATGGCAGCCTATCTGCAAAACTCGTTCTTCTCGGCAGGCTATCTGATGGCAGCGAGCATCGTGGCGTTGAAATGCCTGAACCTCGTGCCCGACCTTGCGGCATGGATGATACCAGAGGGCGACACCGCCTTCTCAACCCGAAACTTCGGCGAGGGCGTGGCACAACAAGCCAAGATGACGGCTACGGGAACCATGGCGACCGTGATGAGATAACATGTGAGTGTGCGGTGAGTCACCGCACCTCCTATTGAAACAAATAAAAGTAACCATCAAGAAAAATGAAAGCAAAAAATGAAATTGAGCGTTGGCTCAAAGATGAGAAATTCATGGCGTTTGCCAACAAGCGTGCAAAGGAAGAGTTTTTCAATTCCGAAAACAACTACATCGACCCACAGTATGAGGAGATGGCAGAAGGCTTTGAGGATAACGACGAGTATGTAGTGCCTATGGTAGATTACCTGAGTTATCGCTTGCATCGTGCCAAAATCTACAGAAATCGACGGAGACGTGAACGTGACATCTGGTGGGTGTGGATCCAACTGAAATACGAAGGCATCTACGTAGAGGCTTGCATCAAGTATTACGCCAAACTGGTGGAAGAAGTTGAGAAGGACATATACACCATCCTGCACCGTGAATATGTGAGAATGAAGAGAAATCAGACCTCAAACAAGCAGTAACGTATGGTAATCAAGAACTTAGAAAACAAAATCAAGCTGGTGGGCATCATCTGCTCTGCGTTCCTCATGGGCTGCATCATCATCTCGGTGTCGAGCATCTGGACGGCGCGCTGCATGGTGACGGACGCGCAGCAAAAGGTGTATGTATTGGACGGCAACGTGCCCATACTGGTGAACCGCACCACGATGGAGGAAACGCTGGATGTGGAGGCAAAGAGCCATATCGAGATGTTCCACCATTACTTCTTTACGCTTGCTCCCGATGACAAGTACATCCGCTATTCGATGGAGAAGGCGATGTATTTGGTCGATGAAACTGGTTTGGCGCAGTACAATACGCTGAAGGAAAAGGGCTTTTACAACAATATCATGGGTACGAGTGCCGTGTTCAGCATCTTTTGCGACAGCATCAAGTTCAACAAGGAGAAGATGGAGTTCACCTACTACGGTAGGCAAAGGATAGAGCGAAGGAGCAATATTCTGATGCGTGAATTGGTGACGGCGGGACAGGTGAAGCGCGTGCCGAGGACGGAGAACAATCCTCATGGACTGCTCATCACGAACTGGAGAACCTTGCTCAACAAGGATATTGAGCAGAAGTCGAAGTCAAACTTCTAATATCCTAGCGGTATGAGTGTAAAAGGAATCAGACGGATGCTTGTGGGCGAGGATATGCCCGACAAGAACGACCCCAAGTACAAGAAGCGGTATGAGAAGGAGGTGGCGGCAGGGCGCAAGTTTGCCAAGACCGCGAGGATAGACCGTGCGGCGGCTAAGGTGCAAGGCTTTGCCAATGCCCACAAGACGCTGTTTCTCGTCATCGTCTTCGGCTTTGTCGCCACGTGCTTCGGCATCAACATCTACAGGATGGTGCGGTATTACGGTCATCGGACGGAGGCTGCAAGTGCCATCGAGCGGCAGGAAGGGCGCATGAAGCAGATGATGAATGCAGCCCATTGCATCACTCCTCCCGTGACGCATCGAACCAACGAGGAGAATCGAGACAAGTCAGTAACATCAAAATCAGACAGCGATGAGAATAACAGATAAGATAAACTTCCGTCAGCCGAAGTACATGCTGCCAGCCATCGTGTACATCCCGTTGATTGCCACAGGCTATTTTGTCTTTGACATGTTCAATACGGAGGTGGCGGAAACGCAGGACAAGAACCTGCAGACCACCGAGTTTCTGAACCCCAACCTGCCCGGAGCGCAGATTAAGAATGGTGACGGCATCGGTGGCAAGTATGAGAACATGGCGAAGTCGTATGGTCGCATAGCAGACTATTCGGCTGTTGATAACATTGAGCGTGACAACGAAGAAGAGAAAGAAGCGTATGAATCCAAGTACACAGAAGAAGACCTTGCGGAACTCGTCCGTCAGGCAGAAGAGAAGGACGATGCAGCCGAAGTGGCCGATGCCAAGGCGCGAGAAGCGGAAGCACTCGAAGCACTCAACAAGGCACTCGCCGAAGCGAGGCTGAGAGGACAGGCGGCAGTTGCCCCCGTGGCCCAGGATACCACACAGGCTGGGCCTCCCAAGGAGCAGATTGAGGTGAAAGGTCAGATTGCCGAGGACAGCAAGGCGGTGAAGGCACTGGACGAGGAGGACAAGGCACAGGAGGTGGTGAAGAAGGTGAAGGTGACTTCGGACTATTTCAACACCCTGACGCAGAACGAGCATGAGCCAAAGCTCATCAAGGCCATCATTGACGAGGACGTGAAGGCTACGGACGGGTCGAGGGTGCGGCTGAGACTGTTGGACGATATTGAGATTGGTGAGACCGTGGTGAAGAAAGGGTCGTACCTCTATGCCACCATGAGCGGTTTCGGTTCGCAGCGAGTGAAGGGTAGCATCAACTCCATCCTTGTGGATGACGAGCTGATAAAGGTTTCGCTTTCGCTTTATGACACGGACGGACTGGAGGGACTGTATGTCCCCGGCAGCCAGTTCCGTGAGACCACGAAAGATGTGGCGAGCGGTGCTATGCAGAGCAACATGAACATCGACCAGAGTGGAGCGAACAACAGTTTCTCGCAATGGGGAATGCAAGCCGTGACCAATGCCTACCAGAAGACAAGCAATGCCATCAGCAAGGCTATCAAGAAGAACAAAGTGAAGCTGAAGTATGGGACGTTTGTTTACCTTGTAAATGGGAAAGAGAAAAGGAAATAGACACTGCCCGACAACGGAATTGTCGGGAACGGTGGCTCATAGAGTATAAACATCAAAAAATCAACTAATATGAATTGTTTTCAGAAAATGAATGTCTGTGCATTGCTTTCGCTGAGCGTGCTTTCAGCCAAGGCGCAGACCACCTACATGGAGATGGAGCAGCTGACGGTCAACGACCAAGTGACCACCGTCATCACCGCCTCCGAACCCATCCGCTTTGTCGATATATCCACAGACAAGGTGGTGGGCGACCAACCCATCAACAACACCATCCGCCTGAAGCCGAAGGACAACGTGTATGCCGACGGTGAGGTGTTGGCGATAGTGACAATCGTGACGGAACGCTACCGCACGCAGTATGCACTGCTCTATACCACGAGGATGCAGGAGGCAGTAACCGATAAGGAAATAGAATGCTCGGAGCGCAATGCCTACAACAATCCCGCTGTAAGCCTGTCCACTGCCGACATGACCAAGTATGCACGTCAGATATGGTCATCGTCTGCCAAATACCGCAACGTGGCGACGAAGATGCACCGCATGGTAATGCGCCTGAACAACATCTACAGCGTGGGCGAATATTTCTTCATCGACTTCTCCGTGGAGAACAAGACCAACATCCGCTTCGACATCGACGAGATGCGCATCAAACTATCGGACAAGAAGCAGAGCAAGGCTACCAATGCGCAGATAGTGGAACTGACCCCATCTCTTGTGTTGGACGATGCGAAGACCTTCAAGTATGGCTATCGCAACGTGATTGTGGTGAAGAAGATGACCTTCCCCAACGACAAGGTGCTGACCATCGAGCTGTCGGAAAAACAGATAAGTGGACGCACCATCTCGCTCAGCATCGACTATGAGGATGTGCTGTCTGCCGATTCGTTTAACCATATACTGTTGGAGGAGGAATAATGAGAATTAGGAATGAGGAATTAGGAGTGAGGAATTGGCTTGTGCATACCTTACTCGTTGTCATCTGTTTTATGGCAAGCATGACTCCGGCAATGGCGCAGCAGAATAGCGACCGCATATCCTTGGGGTTCGGATGCCTGTATGAGCGAGGACTGGACGTGACGCTGTCCTACGAGTATGAGACGAAGTACCACAATGCGTGGGAGTATTTTGCAAACGGATATATCAAGTGGAACGAGTGCGCATCGTGCGGTCATGTCTGTCCTGAGAGTTTTTGGAACAACTACCGCAGTTATGGTTTCGGCTTTGCCTATAAGCCCTGTGTGGCAAGAGGACGCAACCACCATGGCAACATGCGCATAGGAGCATCGGCAGGTAGCGATACTGACAGGTTCTTGGGTGGCATCCACCTCGGCTATGAGCAAAACTATACACTCAGACACGGCTGGAAGCTCTTCTGGCAGGTGAAGACCGATGTGATGATCAAGGGTGAAGACCTGTTCAGAACGGGTATTGTCCTGGGTGTGAAACTTCCTGTAAAATGACTATGCGTATGAAGAAACTGTTTTCAATCTTGGCAGTTGCGGCAACGGTGTTGCTGACTGCCTGTGACGAGCATCAGGACTTTCCCGACACAGCCATGAAGGTCACCCATATCTTGACCACTGACGGCAAGGTGATGCCCTACGAAACCTACGAGCAATCGTGCAAGCAAGCCATTGCAGTGGTGTTCAACGTCAATCAGAGGGAAGAAATGGAGGGAAACGGATATGCCGTCTATCTGTGGGACATCGCTCCCGAAGCCTTTGCTGACAGTATCGGTGTGGAACAGGACACATCCTGTGACCTCACCGCCTACGACGGCAACAAGAACACTTTTGCCCTTTATGGCACGACCGATGTGAAGTCGCCTTTGGCTGAGCGTGTCTTCGACATGTGGCGTTACGGGCAAAGTGCCTATATCCCCAGTGTGGCACAGATGCGTCTGCTCTATCATGCCAAGGACATCATCAACCCATACATCCTGAAATGCGGCGGCACACCTATCCCCGATGAGGATGATGACTGTTGGTATTGGACTTCAACGGAGGTAGAAGGACAAGCGACCGCCAAGGCATGGCTTTACTCACTGGGAAGCGGTGCCATACAGGAGACTCCCAAGTGGCAGCCGCATAAGGCGAGACCCATCATCACGATTATGGATTAGCCCATATACAGACATCGAGTATCACCCGTATCATCATCAAAGTACAACAATTAAAAAAGAAAAAGCATGAAAAAGAATTTGTTTCTAATGTTGGGACTTGGAGCCATGCTCCTCACGTCCTGTGACCAAGACATCGTCAATGAGATTTACCTGCCCGGTGGCGGAGGTTCTGTGGTCGTGACCGACAGCACATCAACCAAGCAGCTTCAGGTATTCACCAATCTGGAGATGCTGCAACCTGCCGTTTCCACACGAGCCGTTGACAACCAGTGGGAACTCAATGATATGATTGGCATCTCTTCCACAGGGATGATCAACAATATGAAGTTCACCCGAAGCGGCGGCACGAATCAGTTTGTGTCAGCCAACAAGGTGTTTTTCACGGACACAGACACTCACACCTTCAATGCCTACTATCCCTATACGGCAAATCCTACCAACGACCTCATAGAGTTCCAAGTGCCGGAGGCAGCTGTACAGAGTGAGCAGAAGGTCAATGATTTTCTGTTTGCCAGTGGAGCGGCATCATACGCCAATCCGAGCCTTACATTGAACTTCACCCATCAGATGGTGCGTGTCATCATCAAGGTCTATACCTCACCAGAATACGGTTTCACCACCAATGATTTTGCAGGAAGCCTACTCACGTTCGTCGGTTATTTTGACAGCGGTACTTTCAACATCAAGACCGGAAAGGTAGAATGCAGTGACGAGTCGGTGACGACCTATTATTTCGGCGACCCACAAAGTGACCACATGGAATATACGCTTTATGTTCCTGCACAGGTTATGCCAGACATGACATTGCAACTCAGCAATGGGGAGAACTTCGTATTCCTCACAAACGACACGTGGAAAGCGGGTCATTCCTACAGCTATTCATTGAAGCCTGTACGCAACACCTTGGAGGTCATATCTGCAACTATTTCTCCGTGGACAGTAGAGTCTGAGAAGACCATCAACGGCTACGAATAAAACTCATAAGAGGATTGGAGGGTGTCCACCGTGGCATCCTTCATCTTTTCTCATTATCACCCAACATCATCGTAAAGTAAATGGAAGAAAGCAAAGAGTTACAGGGTTTTTACAAGATATTCAGGGCGGTGATTTATGTCTCCATCCTGATGGAGTTCTTCGCCTACGCACTGGAGCCGGAGCAGTTGGACTTCTTGGGCGGCGTAGTGACGGATATCCACACTCGCATCAAGCGGTGGATGATTTACCATGACGGCAACCTCGTGTATAGCAAGGTGGCTACGTTCCTGCTGATATGTATCACCTGTGTGGGAACGCGCAACAAGAAGCATCTGGAGTTTGACGCTCGCAGGCAGGTGCTCTATCCGCTGCTGTCGGGAGTGCTGCTGATTGTGCAGTCCGTATGGCTGTTCGGTCATTCGATAATGCCCTGTTTCTATACCCTCCGTTTGAACACTTGGCTCTATATGCTCACTTCCATCGTCGGTGTCGTATTGGTGCATATCGCCCTCGACAATATCTCTAAGTTCCTGAAGGAAGGGCTGCTGAAAGACCGCTTCAACTTCGAGAATGAGAGCTTTGAGCAATGCAGGGAGTTGCAGGAGAACAAGTACAGCGTGAACATCCCTATGCGCTATTATTACAAGGGCAAGTTCCGCAAGGGATGGGTGAACATCGTCAATCCGTTCCGTGGCACATGGGTTGTGGGTACTCCTGGTTCTGGTAAGACCTTCTCCATCATCGAGCCGTTTATCAGGCAGCACAGCGAGAAGGGCTTTGCCATGGTGGTGTACGACTATAAGTTTCCCACTCTCGCCACCAAACTCTACTATCATTACTTGAAGAACAAGAATGCCAAGGACAGCAAGATGCCCCATGGCATGAAGTTCAACATCATCAACTTTGTGGATGTGGAGTATTCGCGCCGTGTGAACCCCATCCAGTTGAAGTACATCAACAACCTTGCCGCAGCGAGCGAGACCGCCGAGACCCTGCTTGAATCCCTGCAAAAAGGCAAGAAGGAAGGCGGCGGTGGCAGCGACCAGTTCTTCCAGACCTCTGCCGTCAACTTCCTTGCCGCCTGCATCTATTTCTTCTGCAACTACGGCAAGGAGCCCTACGACAAGGACGGAAAGATGCTGATTGCCGAGCGGCGTGAAGACCCAAAGACGAAAAGGCTGATACCCACAGGACGGGTGTTCGACCATTCGGGCGCGGAGGTGCAGCCCGCTTATTGGTTGGGCAAGTACAGCGACATGCCACATATCCTATCGTTCCTCAATGAGAGTTATCAGACCATCTTCGAGGTACTTCAGACCGACAACGAGGTAGCCCCCTTGCTTGGCCCGTTCCAGACTGCCTTTGCCAACAAAGCCATGGAGCAGTTGGAAGGTATGATTGGCACGCTACGTGTCTATACCTCCCGTCTCGCCACCAAGGAATCTTACTGGATATTCCACAAGGACGGCGATGACTTCGACCTGAAGGTCAGTGACCCGAAGAATCCAAGTTATCTGCTCATTGCCAACGACCCCGAGATGGAGAGCATCATCGGTGCACTGAATGCCTTGATTCTCAACCGCCTTGTAACGAGGGTGAATACAGGACAGGGCAAGAACGTTCCTGTCAGCATCATCGTCGATGAGTTGCCGACCTTGTATTTCCACAAGATAGACCGACTGATAGGCACAGCCCGAAGCAACAAGGTGAGCGTGGCACTTGGCTTTCAGGAACTTCCGCAGTTGGAAGCCGATTATGGCAAGGTGGGTATGCAGAAAATCATCACCACCGTGGGCAATGTGGTGAGCGGTTCGGCAAGAGCCAAGGAAACCCTCGAATGGCTGTCGAGTGACATCTTCGGTAAAGTAGTGCAACTCAAAAAGGGCGTGACCATCGACCGTGACAAGACCTCCATCAACCTCAATGAGAATATGGACAGCCTGGTGCCTGCAAGCAAAATCTCCGATATGCCCACAGGTTGGATATGTGGACAGACCGCCCGTGACTTCGTAGTCACCAAGACCGGGATGAACGGAAGCATGAACATCCAGGAGAGCGAGGAGTTCAAGACATCCAAGTTCTACTGCAAGACCGACTTCGATATGACGGAAATAAAGAAGGAGGAATCGGAGTATGTCCCTCTCCCTAAGTTCTATAAGTTCAAGTCGAAAGAAGAGCGAGAGCGCATCCTCTACAAGAACTTCGTTCAGGTTGGGGAGGACGTGAAAGCCATGATTAAAGAGATTCAGCAGTTCCGCACTATGATGTAGTGATATTGATTAGAGTGCGGTGAGACATCGCACCTCCTATATAAAATAATGTAATGAGAAGATACATCATCGTACTATTGAGCATGTTGGCCATCTGTAGCGTGCCCTGTCAAAGCCAAACCATTGACAGGGCACTGTTTGAACGGATGGTAGCCATTACCAAACACTTCGAGGGTTGGCACGACCCAAAGACCACACCGGGCTATGTGGGCTATGGTCACCAGCTACAGAAGGGAGAGCGTTTCCCGAAAACACTGACACGTCAGCGTGCAGATTTGCTGTTACGGACAGACCTCCTCCGGCACCTGCGCCTATATGCCCGTTATGGCAGGGATGCTTATCTGCTTGCCACCCTCTCGTACCAGATTGGACCAGCCAAGTTGTTAGGCAATGGACGATACCCGAAAGCGTCCCTGCTCACCCGATTGGAACGTGGCGACAGGGACATCCTGCCACTCTATCTGAGCTATTGCAAATGGAGGGGAAAAGCAGTGGCATCCATTAGGAAACGGAGGTGGGTGGAATATCAGCTGTTGTATGCCGAGCGGTGAGGCACCATCCCTCCTATACCTGTTTGTCTGTCACTTATATTATATATAAAGGTAATAATTGCAATTTCAATGTTAAAGTCAGAGCATTATGGCATCCATCAAATTAAAGTTCAGAACATCATCTGTTCAAGAGAAAGAGGGTCGCCTGTATTATCAGGTGATACACAATCGTGTGGCACGTCAGATCCATACAGAGTACAGAATCTATTCCTCAGAGTGGGATGCGGACCATTCAAACATCATTTTGCCAACTTCCGTCACTCCACAACGTCAAGCCTATCTTCTTTCCTTGAAAGATACATTGGATGCTGACAGGAAGAAACTGCTGTTGGTCATTGCACGGTTGGACAAGGAAGGGCAGTCATATACAGCAGACACCGTCGTTGACAACTTCCATGAGGGAAAAGAATTACATGGCATTATCGGCTATACGCTGGAGTTGAACGAAAAACTGAGACGCATCGGCAAGAAGCGGATGGTAGCAAGGTACAAAACCACCCTCAACAGCCTCCAGCGTTACCTGAAAGGAGGCGATGTGCCATTGGAGGAAGTCGATGGGACAACGATACAAGGCTATGAACAGTGGCTGAAAGACAGCGGACTGTGCCGCAACACCACCTCTTTCTACATCCGCAACCTGCGCACCATCTACAATCATGCCGTAGATGACGGACTGGTCATCTCTTCCTCACCGTTCAAGCATGTATATACCGGCATCGACAAGACCGTCAAGCGGGCACTCCCCTTGGAAATCATCAAGCAACTGAAAGAGCTGGACTTGAGTCTGAACCCCCGTTTGGAGCTTGCAAGGGATATGTTCCTGTTCAGTTTCTATACCCGTGGGATGTCGTTCATCGATATGGCACAACTTACACCAAGCAATCTGCATGGCAGTACGCTCATTTACCGCCGTCAGAAGACCTCACAACAGTTGCACATCAAATGGGAACCTGCCATGCAGGAGATAGTGGCGAAGTACAAAACAGATGATTCTCCCTACCTGCTCCCTATAGCAAAAGGAGAGGGAGCCATATTCTGGAGACAGTACAAGAATGCCTATAGCCGTATCACCAAGCAGTTGAAGAAAATCGGAGAAATGATAGGCCTGTCCGTACCCCTGACCACCTACGTAGCCCGCCACTCCTGGGCAAGCATAGCCAAGAGCAAGAACGTGCCCGTATCTACTATCAGCGAGGCATTGGGGCATGACTCCGAGAAAACCACACAGATATACCTCTCCTCATTGGACACCTCTGTCGTTGACAACGCCAACAATCTCATCATCAATTCTCTTTAGGAGGTGCAGCGTCTCACTGCACCTTTATTTCAATATTTATAACTATTGTATTGCGGTGTGATACCGCAACTATAATAAAAAAGTCGGGGATTGTTGAGCAAAAAGGTGTTTCTCTCTTTAAGAGAAACTCTTCGGGATGCAAAAATATGAAAATAACTCCAATTCACCAAATTATATAGCGACTTTTTTACAAAAATGCTAAAATTTGTTGATTTCCGTCAAGCAATTGTTGAGCAAATATGTCTTTTACGATAAAATGATACCTCAATATCAACTGTTTAGCAAAACGATATTTCTCTTAAAGAGAGAAACATCTTTTGCATACCTTTTCCGACCGAATTTTTATGTCGTAAAGAGGGGCTTTGCAGGGGGTGGACTCAGAAAGATGAGAATAGATGACTATTGTAGTTGAAACACATAGAAAGTTGCTGATATACAGACCGATACGCATATCGGGATGAACCATGAGTACGTTCTTTTCTCAAAAAACACATGTCAAAACAGTATGGTGAATGTATTGGACAAGGATAAGATACTGTGGTATGTCATGCGGGTCTACAAGAACGAGAATACTGCCGAAGATCGGCTCTCTAATGAAACGTATGGCTTAGAGTATTTCATACCCAAGCAGAAAGTCCTTCGCACTGTCAAGGGCAAGAAAGTCTTTTTCATGGTACCCGTCATCCATAGTCTGGTGTTTGTGCATGCAAGTCATCAGAAGATTGTTGATTTCAAACACAATTATTATTACGACCTACAGTTTGTCACATGGAAAAGTGGCGGAGAACTTGTCTATCTGACTGTACCTGATGAAGACATGACCAACTTCATCAAGGTGTGCAAGCAGGCAGATGAAGAGGTACACTTCTACAAAATCAGCGAAATCAACAAGGAAAAAGATAAAATCAACATTGAAAAAGGTAAAAGAGTAAGGGTACATGGCGGACCGTTCGACCAGGTGGAGGGCTACTTCATAAAAGTGGCAAAAAAGAGAGGTCGGCAGCTTGTCGTCATTATTCCCGACCTACTGGCGGTTTCAGCTGAGGTGAAGCCGGAATATATTCAAATCATAGACTGAGATTATGGAAACACGAATTACCCCCCCCCCGAATTGATTGATACAGAGGGATTAGTACAGGACAGACCGACACAAACGGCCTATTAAAGTTAGATAGAGAATGAGTTTAATTTGGATTGTCAACATCCTGTCGGTATTCTTCCTGTGCGTGTTTTTCGCAGGAATCGTGATACCGCAGATTCTGCTCATCGCCTTCCGCAGGCGACTGTTCGACGAGCCGGACGAGCGGAAGATACATCAGTGTGTAGTGCCTCGCCTTGGCGGTATGGCCTTCAAGCCCGTAGTGTTCTTCTCCTTTGTCCTGCTTTTGGCGGTCAATGTCTCAACCGGACATGATGAGCTGCTTAAGGAAATAGGCGCAGAAGCGTTGCCATTGGCATACGCCTTCTGCGCCATCATCATGTTGTACCTTGTCGGCATTGCCGATGACCTTATCGGTGTGCGCTACCGTGCCAAGTTCTTTATCCAGATAGTCTGCGGCATCATGCTGGTGGCTGGCGGAGTGGAACTGTCCGACCTTCACGGAATGCTGTTCATCCATTCCATGCCGTCGTGGATTAGCATCCCTCTCACCGTTTTCGTTACGGTTTTCATCATCAATGCCATCAACCTCATCGACGGCATCGACGGACTGGCCTCTGGGCTGTGCAGCATTGCCTTCCTGTTCTACGGGATGACCTTCATCTGGTTCCACCAGTATCTCTATGCCATGCTTGCCTTCGCTACTTTGGGCGTACTCATACCATTTTATTATTACAAGGAAATATATATCGAAACCGAACGAATTATCATTCGAAATTTCAAACAGAAGGATGCCGAAGGGTTGTTGGAGTATCTTTCCCATCCGCGTGTGAATTGCTTTGCCGGAGACCGCCTTTGTTCCAGAGAGGCGGCATGGGCATATATGCAGTATTCCCCGAAAGACATGCTGCGCTATGCGGTGAGTCTGAAAAAAGATGACTTTATTATCGGTGACGTGTTCGCTTTGCGTGAGAATGAAGACACTTATAATGTGGGGTGGCATTTCAACAAACGTTTTGAAGGCAAAGGATTCGCTTGTGAAGCGGCAGCCGGATTGTTGGATTATCTTTTCCGAGAGGCGGGCGCACGGCGTATCTATGGATTTGTGGAAGATGACAATATCCGCTCCAAACGCTTATGCGAACGTCTTGGTATGCGCCGCGAAGGATGTTTCAAAGAGTTTGTGACATTCGTAAACAATCCTGACGGCTCCCCAAAATATGAAGATACCTGTGTTTATGCCATTCTCGAAAAAGAGTGGAATACCATCCGTCAGTGGTGACACACCAAACCTATTATGAATTAATACAAAACAAGAAGAAAATATGAACAAGCAATTCATTATCACGAATTTCGCCGCATTTGCTCTCATGCTGTTCCTGCCGACCGGATGCAGGCAGGCGGACGGCAAGCAGGATGCGGTGCAGAGTTATCGGGTCATAAAGGTCGCGGCAAGTCCGGTGGAAATCTCCGAGTCCTATTCCGCCGCCATACGCGGACGGCAGGATGTGGACATCCTGCCGCAAATATCCGGGCGCATTATCCGTCTGAAAGTGAAAGAGGGTGAACGGGTGAAGACCGGTCAAGTATTGGCTGTAATTGACCAAGTGCCCTATCGGGCGGCATTACGCACGGCGCAGGCCAATGTCAGCGCGGCACAGGCAAAAGTGGAAACGGCAAGAATCGAGCTGCGGGGCAAGCAGGCATTGTTTGACGAGAAGGTCATATCCGACTACGAGCTTTCTCTCGCCCGGAACCAACTGGCAGTGGCGTGTGCTGAACTCGAACAGGCAAAGGCACAAGAATCGGATGCACGCAACAATCTCTCCTATACGGAAATCAAAAGCCCGAGCAACGGAGTAGTAGGCACATTGCCCTATCGCATCGGTGCGCTTGTCGGTCCCAATATGGCACAGCCTTTCACGGTCGTGTCCGACAATGCGGAGATGTATGCCTATTTCTCCATTTCGGAGAATATGCTACGGCGATATTTGGCTCGCTATGGCTCGATTGACAGCATGATAGCCGGGATGCCGGAAGTGGGCCTGCAACTCAACGACGGCAGCCTGTACAAGGCGAAAGGACGTATTGAAACCGTAAGCGGCGTGGTGGATCCTGTTACCGGAACGGTACAAATCAAAGCCCTGTTCCCCAATCCCGACCGCGAACTGTTGAGTGGCAGCATCGGCAATGTCATCCTTCAAAACCCGAAAACGGAGGCCGTAACCATTCCCATGACCGCCACCGTGGAACTGCAGGACAAGATTATCGCTTACCGTCTGAAAAACGGACAGGCGGAAGCCGCCTATCTCACGGTGGACCGCCTGAACGACGGCAACCGGTTTATCGTAAAAGAAGGTCTTTCGGTCGGTGACACCATTGTCGCCGAAGGCGTGGGACTGGTGAGAGAAGGCATGAGCATAACCCCTAAAAACGAAACGAAATGAACCTGCGATTTTTTATAGACCGCCCGGTGTTTTCGGGCGTTATCTCGGTGGTGATTGTACTGTTGGGCATGATTTCCATGTTTTCCTTGCCGGTGGAACAATACCCCGACATCGCACCTCCGACCATCAACGTATTCGCAACTTATCCTGGAGCAAACGCTGAAACTGTGCAGAAGGCAGTGATAACCCCTCTGGAAGAAGCCATCAACGGCGTGGAAGACATGACCTATATGACTTCCACGGCATCGAATACGGGCGATGCTTCCATCAACATCTATTTCAAGCAGGGAACCAACGCGGACATGGCGGCGGTAAACGTGCAGAACCGCGTGAACGGCGCGCTGAGCCAGCTTCCGGCGGAAGCCACCAAGACCGGTGTCACCACTGAAAAGCAGCAGAATGCCGAACTGATGACTTTCGCGCTCTATTCGCCCGATGACCGCTTCGACCAGACCTTCCTGAACAATTACGTGAAAATCAATGTCGAGCCGAGGCTGAAACGTATCAGCGGCGTGGGAAAGGCACAGTTGTTCGGTTCCAACTACAGCATGCGACTTTGGCTGCGTCCCGACAAGATGGCGCAATACGGGCTTATCCCCGATGACATATCCACCGTACTCGCACGACAGAACATCGAGGCCGCCACCGGCTCCTTCGGTGCCAATCATCCTACCGCCAATGAATACACGATGAAATACCGCGGACGCTTGTCCGGCGCGGAAGAGTTCGGTGAGTTGGTCATCAAGTCACTGCCGGGCGGCAATGTGCTTCGGCTGAAGGAGGTTGCCGATGTGGAACTGGGCGATGAATACTACAACTATTCCTCCGAAGTGAACGGGCATCCGGCAGCCATGATGCTCATCAACCAGAAAGCCGGGTCCAATGCTTCAAGCACCATCAAGGAGATTCACGAAGTGCTTGACGACCTCAGCCGGGACTTGCCCGAAGGGACGGAATTCGTGGTGCTTACCGATACCAACAAGTTCCTGTATGCTTCCATCAATTCTGTTATCCGGACACTTATTGAAGCGATACTTCTGGTTATCGTGGTGGTATATGTATTTTTGCAAGATATTAAGTCCACGCTTATTCCTACGATATCCATTTTCGTCTCCATTATCGGTACGTTCGCCGTGATGTCCATGATCGGCTTCTCCGTCAACCTGCTCACCCTGTTCGCGCTTGTGCTTGCCATCGGAACTGTGGTCGATGATGCCATTGTGGTGGTGGAAGCGGTGCAGGCGAAGTTCGACGAGGGCTATCAGTCTGCGGTTCTCGCGGCTGATGATGCCATGAAAGGCGTTTCGTCGGCTATCCTGACCTCTACCATCATCTTTATGGCAGTGTTTTTCCCCGTTGCCATGATGGGCGGGACTTCGGGAGCGTTCTACACGCAGTTCGGTATCACGATGGCTGTTGCCGTGGGAATCTCGGCAGTCAATGCCTTCACACTCTCACCGGCACTTTGCGCGCTGCTGCTGAAACCCTATATCGATGAGCAGGGCAACACCAAGAACAATTTTGCAGCCCGTTTCCGTAAAGCGTTCAATGCCGTCTTCGACCGTCTGAGCCGACGCTATGTACGTGGAGTGATGTTCATTATCCATCGCCGATGGCTGTTGTGGAGCATCATAGGCATTTCTTTCGGGTTGCTGGTGCTGCTGGTCAATGTCACAAAGACGGGACTTATTCCCGAAGAGGACACCGGGACGGTCATGGTGAGCATGAACACGAAGCCCGGCACATCCATGGCTCAGACAAGTAAGGTGATGGAGCGTATCAACAGCCGTCTCGACAGCATCGGCGAGATTGAATACAGCGGTGCGGTCGCCGGTTTCTCTTTCAGCGGTTCCGGTCCCTCGCAGGCGATGTATTTCGTGACACTCAAAGACTGGGAGCAGCGTAAGGGAGAGGGGCAGTCGGTCAATGATGTCATCGGAAAGATTTATGCCGCCACTTCGGATATTCCCGATGCCACGGTGTTCGCCATGTCGCCTCCGATGATTGCCGGGTACGGCATGGGAAACGGTTTCGAGCTTTATTTGCAGGACAAGGCGGGCGGAAACATCGCCGCCTTCAAGGAAGAGGCAGACAAGTTTGTCGAAGCCTTGTCGCAGCGACCCGAAATCGGCGAAGTCTATTCCTCCTTTGCCACGGATTATCCGCAATACTGGGTGGATATCGATGCCGCCAAATGCGAACAGTCGGGTGTGTCGCCCGCAGATGTGCTTTCCACATTGTCGGGCTATTATACCGGACAATATGTTTCCGACTTCAACCGGTTCTCCAAGCTCTACCATGTGACCATGCAGGCTCCGGCGGAATATCGTGTGAATGCGGAATCCCTGCACCACATGTATGTGCGTGCCACCGATGGCGGCATGTCGCCTTTGAGCCGGTTCGTGCGCCTGACCAAGACCAACGGCCCGTCAGACCTCACCCGTTTCAACCTGTTCAACGCCATCTCGATTAGCGGGTCTCCGGCTCAGGGCTACAGTTCGGGGCAGGTGCTCGAAGCCATCGGCGAGACGGCACGTGAAGTGCTTCCGTCAAATTACACATACGAGTTTGGCGGCATTTCGCGTGAGGAAAGCAAGACGACCAACAATGCCACGCTTATATTCCTGCTCTGCATGGTTCTGGTCTATCTGATTCTGTGCGCCTTGTATGAGAGCGTGTTCATACCCTTCGCGGTTCTGTTGTCGGTGCCTTGCGGACTGATGGGCAGTTTCCTGTTTGCGTGGCTCTTCGGTCTGGAGAACAACATCTACATGCAGACCGGACTTATCATGATTATAGGCCTGCTTGCCAAGACAGCGATCCTGCTTACCGAATACGCCGGTAAACGGCGGTCGGAAGGCATGACGCTGGCACAGGCGGCATACAGTGCGGCAAAAGTCCGCCTGCGCCCCATATTGATGACTGTGTTGTCCATGGTGTTCGGTCTTGTCCCGCTGATGATGGCGCACGGAGTGGGTGCCAACGGCAGCCGTTCGCTTGCCACAGGTGTAATCGGTGGAATGATTGTAGGTACTTTGGCTCTGTTGTTCCTTGTGCCGTCATTGTTTATTGTATTCCAATATATCCAAGAACGTGTTAAGCATAATTAAATGAAGAAGACAGTAATATATATCATATTGTCGGGATGGATGCTTGCCGGCTGTGGCACATACAGCCGGTATCATCGCCCTGACCTCTCAACGGAGAATCTGTATCGGGACATGCCGGCGGACATTGATACAATGACCATCGCGTCCCTGTCGTGGCGGGAAATGTTTACCGACCCGAAACTCCAGTCCTTGATTGAAACCGGACTTGAACGGAACGCAGACCTCAATGTGGCACGGTTACGCGTGGAAGCGGCAGAAGCCGTCCTGATGACTGCCAGACTATCATATCTTCCATCACTGGGACTGACTGCCGAAGGTAATGCCAATAAACATGACGGAGCAACGGCAAAGACATATAATGTGGGAGCGTCGGCAAGCTGGGAACTGGACATCTTCGGCAAACTTACGGCGGCAAAGCGTGGCGCAGCCGCCGCATTACAAGGAAGCCGTGCCTACCGGCAGGCCGTACAGACACAGCTTGTCGCCACTATTGCAGACAGTTACTACACCCTTGCCATGCTTGACGCACAAATGACAATAAGTAACCGGACTTTGGAGAACTGGCGGACTACCGTACGCACTCTTGAAGCGTTGAAAAAAGTGGGGAAATCAAACGAGGCTGGCGTATTGCAGGCAAAGGCGAACGTGATGCGACTCGAAGCATCCCTGTTATCCATACGCAAGAGTATTTCCGAAACAGAAAACGCCCTGTCTGCGATACTTGCCATGCCGTCACACTCGATTGGACGAAGTGATCTGGCCGAGGCTGCTTTCCCCGATACTGTCTCGATCGGAGTCCCTTTGCAACTGCTTTCCAACCGTCCCGACGTGCGTCAGGCTGAAATGGAACTGGCGCAAGCATTCTACGCCACCAATGCGGCCCGTGCCGCCTTCTATCCCAATATTACCCTCTCGGGAATTCTTGGATGGACTAATAACGGCGGTGGCGTAATCGTAAATCCCGGACAATGGTTACTTAATGCCATCGGTTCCCTGACACAGCCGTTATTCAACCGGGGCGTAAACATCGCCAACTTGAAGATAGCCAAAAGCCGTCAGGAAGAAGCCAAACTGTTGTTCCGGCAATCATTACTGAACGCAGGAAAGGAAGTGAACGATGCTCTGACCGCATGGCAGACGGCAAAATCGCAAATTGAAATCAATGCTCGGCAGGTTGAAACATTATGCGACGCTGTGCGAAAGACAGAATCGCTGATGCGTCATTCCAATACCACCTATCTGGAAGTGCTGACCGCCAAACAGTCTCTTCTCGAAGCGGAAGTGCAACAGTTACAAACTCGTTTTGAACGCATACAAAGTATAATTAAACTTTACCATGCGTTGGGAGGAGGAATGTAACTTTACAAGAATTATAACCTAATACTGAACCATGTTGTGTAATTTTTATATTTCAGTCGTCATAAACTTATAAATAAGTAATTTAGTATGCAAAAACAAATTAAAAAGTCTTCTCTTTTTTTGAAGAGAAGCAACACCTGACCCACTTCGCTACCGAACAGGATGTAGCAGAAGAATTGTTTGAGTTACTCTTAGAAGCGAGAGAACTCTATCTTCAGGATGTGATTTTGAATGGCAAGCGGTATGACCGCTATGTGGATGACTTCATCAACAGTCATCGGTATATCAACTGCAACAGTGCAATTTGCCGAAACTGCCACGAGATGAACATCCACATCGTCAAGGGACTGCTGAACGAATGCGCCCACCTTATCCAGCCTCTTTTTGAGGCATCCGACTTCTCCTTTGAGAAGTGTATGGAGTTACAAAGGAAGTATGACCGCTCGGAACCGTTGCCGCCATACAGTTGGCACGGAGCAAGGGGGCTTTTGTGTATGGCATCTGCAACGTCGTGGGTGCCTCTATCCCAAGAAATACGGATTCCGGGACATACATCCATGTAGGACCTGAGATAGGTGTGGCTTCTACCAAGGCTTTTACAGGACAGGTAACGGTGCTGATGCTGCTACTTTTTGTTGCTCAGGAACTTATAAATAAAGTTAAATCAAAGTGTTGCGGAATTAAGGATTATGAATGGTGCAAATCATAGAATGGATGGAATCACAACCTATCCCTTTAATATCTTTGGCTGTGGATGGGAAAAGGTTACTCCTACAATAGAACAACTTCCTTTTAAGGGAGATACTGTGATTGGTAATGATGTCTGGATTGGTCAAAATGTAACCATTATGCCAGGTGTTATAATTGGTGATGGTGCGATTATTGCCGCTAATTCAACAGTAGTGAAAAGTGTTGAACCCTATTCAATATATAGTGGGAATCCAGCTAAGTTTATCAAAAAACGCTTTAGTGACGAAAAGATTGAATTCTTACTAAAGCTAGAGTGGTGGAACTGGAGCGGAGAGGAAATATTTGATAATCTTGAAATTCTAACATCCGAAGCAGGGTTAGAGGAATTAATGAATAAATATTCGAAAAGAGATGCAATAAATTAAGGAGGTTTTCTAATGAACAAAGTAAATATAAAAGATAGTCAAAATTTTATTACTTCAAAATATCACATAGAAAAAATAATGAATTGCATAAGTTTAGATGAAAAAGATAACATCTTTGAAATAGGTGCAGGGAAAGGTCATTTTACTGCTGAATTGGTAAAGAGATGTAATTTTGTTACGGCGATAGAAATTGATTCTAAATTATGTGAGGTAACTCGTAATAAGCTCTTAAATTATCCTAACTATCAAATAGTAAATGATGATATACTGAAATTTACATTTCCTAGCCACAATCCATATAAAATATTTGGCAGCATACCTTACAACATAAGCACAAATATAATTCGAAAAATTGTTTTTGAAAGTTCAGCCACAATAAGTTATTTAATAGTGGAATATGGTTTTGCTAAAGGGTTATTAGATACAAACAGATCACTAGCATTGCTGTTAATGGCAGAGGTAGATATTTCTATATTAGCAAAAATTCCTAGGTATTATTTCCATCCAAAACCTAAAGTGGATAGCGCATTAATTGTATTAAAAAGAAAGCCAGCAAAAATGGCATTTAAAGAGAGAAAAAAATATGAAACTTTTGTAATGAAATGGGTTAACAAAGAGTATGAAAAACTGTTTACAAAAAAACAATTTAATAAAGCTTTAAAACATGCGAGAATATATGATATAAACAATATTAGTTTCGAACAATTTGTATCGCTATTTAATAGTTATAAAATATTTAACGGCTAAAAACAATAGGCCACATGCAACTGTAAATGTTTAGTTATAGGTAGGGTAGCATAAGTTAAAATGCTATTCTGCCTTTTAAAAGTATGGTATACATTCGTAAGCGTCCAATAACAAGGTGTATCGCATCTATCTAGTCCTCCAGTTATACTGTATTCAAACAGAAGATTGGAGGTTTTTTATGATGAAACAACCCATTGTCCCTCTAGCGATGCCCAAAACTGGCACGCAACACTTTAAACAACGAACTAAAAATGAGCTCTTACTTCGTTGTAAAGTGGGATCGATTGAGCTCAGCTTTTTCTCATCACTTGACGTATCTCAACGAAATGAAATTTTAGAGAAGGTGTTCGCTTATGGGACTAAACTTAAGTGATCTGGGGCCCGTCTACATTGTTTGTGGGAAAACGGATTTACGAAAAGGAATCGATTCACTGGCTTACCTCATTCAGTCACAATTCGCTTTAGACCCTTTTTCAAAATCCGTCTTTCTTTTTTGTGGTGGAAAAAGTGATCGATTTAAAGCCCTCTACTGGGATGGTGAAGGCTTCTGGTTGCTTTATAAACGTTTTGAAAATGGACAACTAACTTGGCCAAGAAATACTACGGAAGTTCAGGCTTTAACGCCTGAACAAGTCGAATGGTTAATGAAAGGATTTTCTATTACACCTAAAATTTTAGAGAGTCAAAGTCGTCATTTCTATTGAAATGTCGGCTTTTTTTCGCGTATAATAAAGAAAAATCTTGAGGAGTTAACGAAGATGTCATCATCAGAAAAAACGATTGAAAGACTGACAAAAACAATTGAAGCAATGTCTAATGAACTTGCGCTTTTACGTGAACAAGTCGCTTACCTTACCAAAAAACTTTATGGTAAATCCTCTGAAAAGCGTGACTATAACCAGAATCAATTGAGCCTGTTTGATGACGTGGAACTGCCTGAAGAAGAAAGTGACTGTCCCAGGTAACTTAGAAGAAGAAACCATTACTTATCGTCGGAAAAAAGCGAAAGGCAAACGACAAGCCATTTTTCAGCAATTTAAACCAGAGGTCATCCACCATGAATTGATGGGAGAGGCTTGTACCTGTCCAGATTGTCATGAAAGGTTAAAAGAAATCGGCTCGTGTGTGCAACGACAAGAATTAATCTATGTTCCTGCACAGTTAAAACGAGTGGATCATATTCAGCATGCCTATAAGTGTGTTGCCTGTAGCAAGAAAAATGCGACAGATAAAATCATCAAGGCCCCTGTACCCAAAGCGCCCTTGGCGCATAGTCTTGGTTCAGCTTCTATTATTGCGCACACCATTCATCAGAAATTCACACTGAAAGTGCCAAACTATCGACAAGAAGCGGATTGGCAGAAAATGGGGCTACCGATTAGCCGTAAGGAGATAGCTAATTGGCATATCAAGTCTAGTCAGTATTATTTCGAACCGCTCTATGAGCTACTACACGAAAAATTATTAACACAAGACCTTCTTCATGCGGATGAAACAGCTTATAGAGTTTTAGAAAATGAGACTCCCTTGACTTATTACTGGACATTCCTGTCAGGAAAACAAGCAGCACAGCCAATCACGCTCTATCATCATGATCAACGCAGAAGTGGCTTAGCTGTTCAAGAATTTCTCGGCGAATATGATGGCTATGTTCACTGTGATATGTGGTCAGCGTATCGCCAACTACCTAAAGCAAAGTTAGTAGGTTGTTGGGCACATGTACGCCGAAAATTTTTTGAAGCAACGCCGAAACAGGCAGATAAGCAGTCATTGGGGCGCAAGGGATTAGCCTATTGTGACCAGATGTTTTCACTAGAAGCCTCTTGGGCTGAGCTGCCTTCAGCTGAAAGATTGTGCAAGCGCAAAGAAAGATTAGCGCCATTGATGACAACGTTCTTTGATTGGTGTCGCAATCAATCAGTGCTCCCAGGATCGAAGTTAGGCCGTGCGATCACCTATGCCTTGAAATATGAGGAAACATTTAAAACAGTTTTAACAGATGGTTCCTTAGTATTATCCAATAATCTGGCTGAGCGTGCGATTAAAGGATTAGTCATGGGACGTAAGAATTGGCTTTTCTCTCAAAGTTTTGAAGGAGCCAAATCTAGCGCGATCATCCTGTCACTTTTAGAAACTGCCAAACGAAATGGCTTAGACTCAGAGAAATATCTCACCTATCTTTTGGAGAAGTTGCCAAATGAAGAGTCTTTCGCAAAAAAAGCAGCTCTAGAAGCTTATTTGCCATGGTCAGAAACTGTACAAGCAGATTGTAAATAAAGAAAAGAATCTCCAAAGTCGAGTGACTTTGGAGATTTTCAATATACCTCGTTATTGGGCGCTTACATACATTCCAGAGAGAGATTGGATATGTTCCCGTATACCGATAGTGCCAAAAGCGAAGTGGATATGTTTCCGAGAACGGACGTACTCAAATGACATTCATTCTGTCCTCTCAAGCCATGTGGAGACGGTTGTTCTTCTGTCAAGGAATCAGTAAAAAAGTCCTAAAACAGCCTATAAATAAAGGGATTTCGAGAGATTTGCCGATTTTGGCAGTCTCCTGGGATCCCTTTTTTCGTGTTTTGACAATAGCGTCATAGTCTGCCTTTTGATAGGTTGAGACAAGAAACTACTTTTTTGACGATTGAGACAATAGGACTATTGTCAGGTTAAAGTCCGTTTTTTGGTACAGATGGCTTGATATTATTATACTGTCCAGAGTAGCAAACCGATTGATTTTAGACTAAAAATAGGGTAAAATTAGTCCATCACTAGAAGGAGAATGGGATATGGATGAGAGAATATACTTAGACACCTATCTTTTGCAGCAGGACATGCGAGTTCGCTTGCCGAAGTCGGTAATCTCCAATTTAGGGGTCGAAAAAGGAAAAACAAAGTTTGATATTTATTTGGACTCAAAAGAGCATTGCTTAATATTTAAAATCCACGATGAGGAGAAGTCTGAAAATGAGTAAAAAACTTATAGCCGTTTCCCTGTTTACCGGAGCCGGTGGCATGGATGTAGGCTTTGAACGACCCGGGATTAAGGTTGTATTTGCAAATGAGGTTATGAAAGAAGCAGCTCAGACTTATATACTGATTGATTTCCGTGCCTTCTATGGCTTGGATAAATTTAGCTTGAAGCAAATCGACCAGTATGTTTGGCAGATCGGGAAGGATTACTTCCCGAAGAACTACGGAAAGAAAGTATTTTGTCTTTAATCGATAAAAGGAGTGTGTTCGTATGGTAGATAATGTAATTCAAATAGTAACAGAGAAATTATCTTCTTTGCCTTGCATAGAAGGCATTGTATTAGGGGGCTCACGTGCAAGAGGCACCCATACAGAGGATTCTGATATAGATATCGGAATCTATTACAATTCAGAATCATTTGACCTGACAGCGATTAATCAAATTGCTACAGAATTGGATGATGAGAATAGAAACGACCTTGTTGTACCTCCCGGAGCGTGGGGGGATTGGGTTAATGGCGGCGGATGGTTAGTTATAAACGGGTATCATGTTGACTTGATTTTACGTGATATAAAACGGGTGGAACAAATAATCAAAGATACGGAGCAAGGAATTGTTACTGCCAATTATCAGACTGGGCATCCCCATGGTTATATAAGTGCTATGTATCGTGGAGAATTGGCGATCAGCAAGATACAATATGCTAAGAATGAAAGCTTATGCGAATTAAAAAATCAGGCAGAAATTTACCCTGGTGCTCTAAAGAAGAGCTTGATAAACTTTTTTATATTTGAAGCAGAGTTCTCTTTAATGTTTGTAAAAGCAAATGCGGGAGCAGAGGATAAATATTATATTGCAGGCCATGTTTTTCGTATTATTTCATGCTTAAATCAAGTACTATTTGCATGCAATAATGCTTATTGCATTAACGAAAAGAAAGCTATAAAACTGCTTGAAACTTTTGAATATAAACCTGAAAAATATGCCGAAAGGGTTAATCATATTTTTGAAGTACTCGGTCTTTCACTTTTTGAATGCTACGATATGACCGAGAAGCTTTATAAAGAAGTGAAAAAAATTGCAACGGAGATAAATAACTTTTTAAACGAGGGGAATTCAGATGAAAGAAAACAAATATGATGATAATATATTTTTTCAAAAATACAGTCAAATGAGTCGCTCACAGCAGGGACTAGCCGGTGCAGGAGAATGGGAAACATTGAGAAAGCTGCTGCCGGATTTTAAAGATAAGCGTGTGCTTGATTTAGGATGCGGCTATGGATGGCACTGTATTTATGCGATGGAACACGGTGCTTCTTCTGTTGTAGGTGTTGATATTTCTCATAAAATGCTCGAGGTAGCCAAAGAAAAAACACATTTTCCACAGGTTGAATATAAATGCTGTGCTATAGAAGATGTGGAATTCCCAGAGGAGAGTTTTGATGTAATATTAAGTTCACTTGCGTTTCACTATGTAGCAGATTATGAGATTTTAGTAAAAAAGATATATAGAATACTGAAGTCTGGTGGTAAGCTAGTTTTTACGGTTGAACATCCTGTTTTTACTGCCTATGGAACACAAGACTGGCATTATAACGAAAAAGGAGAAATACTGCATTTTCCGGTGGATAATTATTATTATGAGGGCAAACGGACAGCTGTGTTTTTGGGAGAAAAGGTTACAAAATATCATAGAACACTGACCACATATCTAAATACACTGCTTTCAAATGGTTTTATAATAAATCAGATTGTGGAGCCGCAGCCGCCGGAAAACATGATGGATATTCCGGGGATGCAGGATGAAATGCGCCGTCCCATGATGCTGATTGTAGCGGCCAACAAAAAAATGGATAGATAGAACTAAAACACCTATAAGGTATAAATGGAGGTAATTTATGTTTAAAGAAAAAATTATTATAGAGATGAAAGAAGTATTCAAAGAAATTCCTTTTGGCATAGAGCATACTCTTAAAGTTTTGAAAAATGCAGAAGATATAATGAACGGAGAAAATATCGGAGAGGAAGAAAAAGAATTCATCAGTATTATTGCTATACTACATGATATTGGTGCGGTTGAAGCACAAAAAAAATACGGTTCTATTGATGGTGTCTATCAAGAAAAGGAAGGACCAGCAGTAGCGAAAGAAATATTAAAAAAGGTAGGCTATAACAAAAATATTGATAGAATATGCTTTATAATAGGCAACCATCATACTCCATCTAAAATTGATGGACTTGATTTTCAAATACAATGGGAAGCTGATTTGCTTGAAAATTTAACGGTTATGGATAAAGAAAAAGAACAGGAAAAGATAAAAAAGTGTATAGGTGAAAACTTTAAAACAAACACAGGAAAAAGGATAGCTTATAATCGCTTTATTTTAGATTAGTAGTAGATTATTACAGTTATGTATTTTACTCAAGTTTCGGATTTAGGTTTTATGCAGTCTGAGCGATCAGTTGCATGGCCTTGAACCTGCGGTTATCCCGTATAATTTGCTCCATCAATTCGTTCTCGTCAATGGTAAAAATCTCAGCCACGATTGCTATTACATCAATAATGATTGACCAGATCTTTTCCACGACGGTGAGCTCGTGTACGCCTTCATATATATCGGCGAACAATCCTCCAATGGTCTCTTCACCATGCTCTTCAGGCGCTCAAGCTTGGATACGAAATACTCTTCCTTGCGTTTTTCGGTCTGGCAGTCTCTGTCACGCTTGCGGTTGTAGCGCCTCTCGCGCTGCCGGGCCGTAAGACCTTGTTCCTTGCCATCGACCTTCCCTCTCTCGCCGTGAATCGAGAAGTCCACGACAAATTGAGAGCGGCCGTCGCTCCAGCACAGGGCCAGCAGCTTGTAGCCGAGAATGCACCGCTGAAACACGTGCGAGAATATCTTGCCAATACACTCCATCCTCAATCCGGTCTTCGGCAGGTCGGAATCATCCACAATAAGCACTGCCGGAAGATGGCTCTTTTGATAGTCTTTCCTTATGGTCACGGCCTTGATGAGATGACAGGCGATGTGCCAGATGATGTTGCTAGTCTATATTGTCCTTGGCCATAAACGAATAGAGTAGGTCCTTCTTACCCCCGAACAGTTTCGAGATTGACGATCCGGCATAATGAGAAAAACCCGGGACGGCCATAAACGGCAGAATCAATATGATCTGGAAAAGTTGAAGGTTGGTAAGCTGACAGTTCTCACGTTTTTTCCCTCCGAGATCTTTGTCTGAAATCCTCATTCCCTCAAGGAGGGTCATAAACTTGGAAAATGCGGGATTGATTCGTTTTCCCGTGAAAAAGTTGCGGATCTCCGATGGAATTTTTGTAATTTTGCTCATGGCTTTGAGTGATTGTAATTAGTTGTTTGGGCACCTCTAAATTACTAAATTTCCGTGACATACGGAAATCCTCAAAGCCTTTTTTATGCCCAAATCTATCCTCTCAACCTAAATCCGAAACTTGAGTAAATTATAATTATGAGATGCTACGTGCTTTTGTTCAATATACCCTAAACGTCGATTTAAATGCGCCTGTGATAAAGGATTTAGTTGAAAAGTATAAGGATATAGAACAATTTAATAGGAGCATAACAGATAAATACGTTGCAATATGTAAACGCTTTTAATATTTGAATTTAGCCGTTTATGTAGAATGAAGGTGTGCAAACAAACAGACCCTGAAAAGGGTCTCACCCCCGTTAACCGCAATGTCAAAGACTTGCGGATGGCCAGATGACTCCTATACATCCGACCCCAACGGGGTCGAACCATATAATCTGTAGAAAGGTTCGACCTCCGTTGGGGTCGTGGATTGGGAAGGCACTTCGACCCGCACATTGTATCATGTGCGGTTACTTGAAGTTCGACTCCCGTTGGGGTCGATGGCTCGTCGTTATTCTGAATCTTAGCAAATCCTCTCTTTTTTAATGAACTGTGTGCTTGATCACTGAAAATAATCCTTATTTTTGCCACGAGAGTTTTACGAAAGATAAATAGATAAAGTATTGGAAAAGAAACATAACTGTCAGCAGTGCCCACTGAGGCGGCGATACGACCGTTCACCCAAGTCATTGTTGGGTCGTTTTTGGCGATGGCACATCAATTTCTGTCCGGGATGGAAAGCCTATTTCCTGTCGCTGAGCGAAGAGGAACGGCATGTATTGAGAAAGCAATACGCTTTTCATAAGCCTCAAATCCGCAACTAAGTCCTTCATCGTCCTATTTACGTGTACACGTTCTCTCATTACTGAATTATTAGATAAATTGAGGCTGAAATACCCACTTCTGCCTACAATACCCCCTTACCCCACAATGCGACTTGAGACAATACGCAGTATCATACCCATAAGTTGTAGTCGTCATCCAAAATCAGTCTGGAATACATCTGCGTAAGCATTATTACAGGTATAGATATTCAGCACATACCACCTTGATGTTCTGATCCATTTGGCTGGTACAGAGACAAATCTGAAGACAAACGCTTTTATGCGACTTGTTTTATTGGGTCCGAACCTCTTTACGTCAAGTCTTTGGATAATGACCTTGTAGAAGTTACGGATAAGTGCTGTAAGAAGAAGGAACACTGTGTTCTCTGCCATGAAGGATTTGGGCAATCTGGACCATCCGAAACCATTGTTCATGTCATCGAAGATGCGCTCCTTTCCTCCGCGGAGGTTATAGAACTCGACAATCTCTCTTACGGAAGGCTCGTAGTCGTTGGTCAGGATGCAGCGGTATGTGTATTCTCCTTCCCAGAGGTCAAGCTCACCGTCCATCCGTTTCCGCCTTTGAATCACAAGCCGGTATGTCTTGCCTTTCCACTTCTCTACAAGAATGGAATTCAGCTCAAACTCAATGCCGTTGATTTCTCCCCTCTTCCAGCCTCTGAGAGCGAAGAGGTCATTGTAGAGCGAACTACAGCGGTTGGCACGGATATAGAAGGTCTTGCAGTGGGTGGCAACCTCTTCCACGATCTCTTCAGAGCACGAGCCGCAATCAGCTCTGAAACGATTGATAACAAGATTGTTCTGTTCAAACCTTTCGAAGAATCTCTTCAGCGTGTCCTTCTGATGGAAACGGACGTTTGTGTTGCCGTCGCTGTTCTCAATGCCGACAATCAAATCTCCAATAACCGCCACACCTGGTCGATAACCAAGGAACTTCTTGTATGTATGCTTTGCATCATATTTCTCTGTTTCTATGAACTGGTGGTCGAAATCAACATCATACATCTCACCCTCTTTCAGCTGACCAGCTGCACACATACAATTGAGCAGTAAGGTATTGAGGGTGTCAGCCGTATTGAAATCGTAGTTCTTACCCGTATCTGACGTGTATGAAATGTTCTCCTGCGTCAGTTCCTTTATCGCTCTGAGGATAGTGTCAGAGCTGCAGGTACGAAGTGTCGGATGAAGCGAGAGATGGGGCATCAAATGAGTTGTGACATCCTCAATACATGAGCCGCCACAGAAGTAGATGCTCATGAGAGAACGGATGATTTCGCTGTATTGATAACCATACAGCCTGCATCTTAGACCGAGGGTTGTGTCAATTACATATGACAATGTGGAGTCAAATTGCTCCATCATTGCAAATATTCCTCCAAAAGGAGTGAGTTTCTCAGATTTTATTGCTTTCTTTGCCATGTCTGTCGGGTTTGATACATATTTTGATTTGCAACACTAAGATAGGTGAAAAATCTGACATGACAAAATCCTGAGCAACTTTTTGTTGCTCAGGTACTTAAAAAGTTATATTTATAATAGTGTTGCGGAATTAAGGTATATAAAAGATGTGTTGGGACTTGCTGACAAAATCAAGAACTTGTCGAAGATATACACCTATGCCCGCAACTTCCTTTATCTCGGTCGTGGGTACAACTACCCCACCGCCCTTGAAGGTGCGTTGAAGCTGAAAGAAATATCCTATATCCATGCGGAGGGTTATCCTGCTGCGGAAATGAAGCATGGACCGATTGCACTTGTAGATAGCGAGATGCCCACGGTGGTCATTGCTCCAACGGACTCGCTGTATGACAAGATAATCAGTAATGTAAGGCAGGTGAAGGCGCGTGGCGGTACGGTTGTCGCCATCATTACCAAGGGCAATGACGCAATGAAGGACATCGCCGACCATTGCCTTGAAGTGCCCGACGTACCCGAATGCCTTACACCTCTCGTTGTTTCCGTCCCATTGCAGTTGCTGGCCTATTACATCGCCATCAACAAGGATAGGAATGTTGACCAGCCAAGAAACCTTGCTAAATCAGTTACCGTAGAATGAATAGAATATTATCACTTATTGTTACCATCCTCTTTGCGTTGTGCATTGAGGCTGGCATCTTTATGCTTATTGCCCACTGGTGGGGCATGACTGCGGCCATTACCGTGATAGCCATTGAATGTGTGTTAGCCTTATGGACAGTTTACGAAATGAGACATGCGAGTGATGAACCAGTTGATGAATAACATTGCAGGCTGTGGTTAGAACGAAAAAGGCTAAAAACAAAAGGACGGGTCGATGATTCGTCCTATTTTTGTGTCTTTTTGGTGGCGAAATGTAGCGATTTAGCAAAATAAACATAAATTCCAGTGATATTCAGCATGAAAATTCGCCCATTTAAGTGAAAATGTGTAATTTTGCAACGCAAAATTGTGCCTAAGCATTTGCATCAAAACAACAATAGTTCAATCGAGGCTGATATGAAAGTAGAGATTAACAAGAAACGTTTAGAATACCTGCTGGCATTATACAAGATGTCGGTGGATGACTTGTTGTCTCTTCTGAACAAAGGCAGGAAACGGATAACAGGAGCCGCAGACATCAGTGGAGATTCTATTGATTTGGGGGTGTTGAAGCGTATAGGTGAGATATTCGACAAAGAAGTCAGTTTCTTTCAAGACTATTCTAAGTTGTCAACCAATGCAAGCAGCAGTATCTTCTTCCGCAAGACCTCATTCGGAACAGAGCTGAACTTGGAGTCGATCCGTACTGTAAACCGATTCGAGAGTCTGAAAAACGCTTTGGATGCATACAACAAACTGTCGCAACTGGATGTGAAGTTTGACATAGAACACTACACCCTACAAGATGACCCTAAGACAGTAGCCGTACGTGCAAGAGATTTTTTTTATCCCGGGGAAACTGTCAATCATAGGCAGTTTCTTGTGAAGATGATAGAAAAAATCGCCGATCATGGCATTTTTGTCTTTGAATACATAGAGACATGGAACAAGAAAGAGAAAACCAACATTGACGGTTTTTACCTTAAGCCCAATGTGATAGTGCTTAAGCATCATAAGCATTACAAGCGAGAAATATTCACTCTGGCGCATGAATTGGGGCATTGTCTATTGGGGATTGAAGAAGTGGAGTCGGTGGACATGATGGACATCTCGGCACAGACTTCATACAGTGATGTCGAAAGATGGTGCAATGATTTTGCATATCAGTTCATTATGGGACAAGAAGCAGAAACACTTGCTAACATAGCATGTGTAGATTCCCGTAACGACTACTGCATTGACCTCTTCAAGGCTATCAGTGCACGGACGCACATTAGCCGTCTTGCCTTATATACAAGGATGTATATCGACAGGAAAATCAGCTATTCGAGCTACAGCAATGTCAAGAGTGAATTGGCAGAGGAATACAGAAGAAGAGAGGAACAGGAAAAGTTGAAAAACTCTGAGAAGAGAGGCGGGCGAACACCAAAGCCCATCATTTCTCCGCTATTCTTGAAAACCATGCAATATGCCTATTTCAATGGAGTGGTCAACGAGACCACTTTCTGTTCGAGACTCAATGTCAAACCAGCAAATTTTGAGAGGGAGTTATGGCGATAGTTGTTGATACATGCTCATTGGTGATGATTGCCAAGAATTATCTTCCCTTGGATAAGGACGGACAGTTGTACTCATTCCTGGAAGAGGCGTTCTCCCGCAAGGATTTGATGCTACTTGATGTGATTCTGGATGAATCAAAACGCACCTCCAAAGGAATTGCAGTTGAAAAGATGCCTTTCCTCAAAGACAAGAAATTGGTCATTCCGACAAAGGATCTATTTCCATGTGCCCCAGAGAGATTCAGCAACATGATAGACAACAATTTCTGTGTAAGACTGAAGAAGCAGGAACTGACTGAAGAAGAATACATAGAGCAAAAGGAAGAATACCTTAAAACAGGTGATGCTAAGATTATCATTTATGCACTGAATGTACGACACTCGGACGCTATCCATCTGGAAGAGATGCAAGTAATGACGGAGGAAACAAGGCAGCAGAATGACGGTAAGTTGTTCAAGAAACTTCCTTTGTTGTGTGAGCAGATAGGGATTGGAACACTAACCGTTTCAGAATATCTGCATAGAAACGGGTTCTTTATTGACAAATAGCATAGATATTAGTATCATCTTATGACATCTTTCACGAAATCATATTATATTCGTGAATAAAACACTTGTTTTTCAAGAATAGAAATTGTTGAGGATTAGATATTTAAGACATTATTGCAATGCGGAAGGGGTGATGTGAACGACAAAAGACAAGGCGTTCTATTAGAGTGGATGCTTGATAAGATTGAGAAGAATGGACGGGTCGATGGCTCGTCCTTTTTTTGTGTCTTTGAGTGTGAGGTGCAGGTGGGGACCAGTACTGCGACCACTGTTGCCTGTCAGCGCGATGATGATGCCGGGACGGACGTGGGTGCCTTTGGTGACGAGAGTTTGGGAGAGGTGGCAATAGCTGACGGTGAAGTCGCCGTGACGGAGGGTGACATAGAGGCCTGAACGTTTGTCCTTGCCTACCTTGATGACCTCGCCGTGCATCATGGCGTATGTGGGTTCGTAATTTGCCTTCAAATCAAGCCCGTTGTGTAGGGCTTTTCTTTTTGTAAATGGGTCTCTGCGGTAGCCGAAAGGGCTGGTGACAGAGATATGACGGAGTGGACTGACAAGTGCCGTGTGGCGGTCGGTCTGCTCCGTTTGGGTTTGTAATGGGGCAAAGGCAAGAGAGTCTCGCCGCTGATGCGGCGAGCACGGAGGCAGTTGTTCGGATGTTGCGGACTGCGTCGTTTTTGGCACAGCCTTGCGGTGTACCTTAGTCTGTGTGACGGTATTGAACTGAGCGCATACTGTTGCTGATGAACAGAATATTGCTGCTATTGTGATGAGTAGAAATCGTTTCATGGTGCAAAAGTAACAAGCAATTCTTTGACTGGCATAAAGAACAAAGGGAAGACAAGAAGATTGTAACATAATATAGCAATCGAGTTTGATTTTTGAGCAGAAATCAAACTCAAATAATAATAATCGTCAAAAATAACACGCATTATCTTATGCAATTCTGCTTGTCTCTGAATAGGTATATAACTTTGCATGAGTTTAATTTCAAATTCAAAGTTAAAGTATGAAGCAAGTACGATTTGAAGAGAGCGAGGTGCCTTATCAGACACTGGCTCGTTTTGGTCTCACACAAGAGAAGATTGAAGACCTGCCCATGTGGGCGTTGGAAGATATTGGTCAGGGACGACGTTCACCGTTGCTGCCCATTCAGGTGAATAATGATGAGGGCGAGACATTGAAGAGCCGCACCCGATTTGCGTTGGTCCGTATGGAGGACGGCAAGGTGGATGTGGTCTTCTATCCGCAGTTGGAGAAATCACCATTGGAGGCTTTTACTCAGGAACAGCAGGAGGACTTGCTGGCTGGAAAGGCTATCCTTGCCGATGTTAAGGATGCTGATGGCAGGAGCAGCAAGGCTTTCGTGCAGATTGACACGGAGACCAATCAGGTGATGTCGGTACCTACGCCTGTCATCGGGCGCAACTTGGAGGTGCTGAAGGATGAACTGAAACTGAGTTCGGCAGAACTGACCGTGATGCAGAAGGGTGAGCCGCTCACGCTCATCATGGAGGACGAACAGGTGACGGTGGGTATTGACCTGAACGATAAGACCGGCATAAGGATTAATCAAGGCGACAGTCAGAAGTGGAAGGAGAACACCAAGCGAGAGTGGGACAAATACACCTTCGGGTGCTATGGCTGTTGGGTAATGGGCGATGACGGTAATCTTGACTATGTGCCTGAAGAGGAATACACGGAAGAACTTTGGAATGAGCAGAAGAAGAATGGAGAGCGCAACCGCGCCTCTTTTTCCATGCACAAATAATCTACACATAATATAATAAGTATATGGCATCAAATAAATATTATCCAGAGGATGTGCTCGTCGAGAAGATACAGAGCGGCGAGTACGGTTGGTTGGAGTATGTCAACCATCATTCTGCTGAATGGCAGGAAGAATATGAGAGCTATTGTCTGAACAACGGACTCTGCATTTGTGAAGAGAGTGCGGAGCAGTTTGTCCATCACAAAGATGAGGAACTGGAGAAGGCAATAGAGAACGGTGAAGCATGATAAATGAAGAGTGAAGAATGAAGAGTGAAGAATAAGTATGGCGATAAGAAAGAATACGAATCCCCAACAGATGGACCTGCAACCAGAGATGCGTGACTTGCTCATGCGCAATGGTATGCAGGCTCATGTGGTGAGTAATGGCAGCGGCTATCAGCTTGTGGTGCAAGGGCATGACAGTCCGCTGCTTACCTATAACATCACCGAGAAGCAGATGTTGGCTCTGACCGACTGGGGTACGAATCATGCCAACAAGTTAGCCTACAATACCTTTACGGGCATTGTGGGCAACGACTTCTATATGCCCAAGAACTTCGTTCATGCACGCAATGCCAACGGTCGTGTAGCTATGGGGCTGCACGGCTATCGTGTTGGTATCGGCGAGTATGGACGGATGGGGCGCATCGATATGCCACCACCCTTTTTAGGTTGGACACCACGCAGTCAGGAGGGATTCCATCTTCGCAGAGTTGGAGGACGATTGTTCTTCCCCGAAGCCCCGATTGTGCCTGAACGTTGGGACGGCAGAATGAAGCCTGGCGAATTGCAGAGCGGCGGTTATGGGTTCTATTATAAGGGACAGCAACAGAGTTATAGCCCTCAGCAACAGGATGTGCTGAAAGATTTGGAGGGAATCATAATGCCTTCCATCAGCCGCACGAGAAGCACGGAGCCAGCCAAGCCTTATAAGGAACTGATTACCTCGCCTGTCTATTTCACCAATGAGAAGTGGCAGGAGTGTCTGGCATCGCATGGCATCATCATTGATGAGAATGCGAAGACGCTGACCATTCAGTCGAACAGCGTCAATGCCGACATGGTGTATGACCTGACAGATGAGGAACTGAAGAAACTCACCTCCAACTCCATCAAGGAAGTGCCCGTCGTTCAACGCTTGGAACTGCTGAATGGCATCATCAAGGACGACTTTGCTGACAAAATCCTGATGGACACACTGAATAGCAAGGAGCGCATCGACCTGCATCTGCATCCCGAACTTGAACAGGAGTTGCAGCAGCGTCAGCAACAAGACGAGGAACGGTTGCTTCCGTTGGAAGAGGACGAGACTGTCAGACGTGACGTGTTGCAAGGCGATGCCATGGTGAGAGGTGAAGACCTTGCCTTGATTAATGAGAACAAGGGTTGGTATCGTGAGGGAGCGCATGGGCGTGAAGTGAAAGTCGGTGACATCATGGTGGAGAAAGTGCCTCCGATGGAGGGAGATAAGAAAGGCGAAGATAAGTATCGCATGACCGCCATTATCAATGGAGAAGCCATCACGCACGAAATCAAGCAGAAGGACTACGACAAGTTCTTGGCGGTGGATGACTACCATCGCATGAAACTCTTCTCCAAGGTTTTCAGTGAAGTGGATATGAAGACACGCCCCGAAACCAACGCCGGACTGGGCACGAAGATATTGGCGGCTCTGACGGCAGGAGCAGTCGTTACAGCAGAGGTGGCGCATGACATAAGCCACCATCATCACCATCCAGCCCCGGAGTTCTATGCAGAGCATCATGGCGGTCCACGTCCTTACTTCAAACCGGGAGTGGATTCGCCACAGGAGATTGCGGCAAGGTACTTTGAGGCAGAAGCAAATCATGTTGCCACGGAGATAAGGAGAGGATATTAACAATGTATAATTTACAATTTATAATTTATAATGAGTAGTGAACTGACATACGATGACTTTCTGGACAGGTTGAGCATACAGGAAGTACTGGTGGACGCAGGGTATCATCTGAACAAGAGAGATGGCTTGCGTTATCCGTCGTATGTGCGTACTGACAGTGAGGGCAGACGGGTGCGTGGTGATAAGTTCATTGTCACGCAGAATGGGAAATGTTGCTTCCAACCACCGCAGCAGAAGGTGTATAATGTCATTTCGTTCATCAAGGAGCATCCAGAAATGTTTTCAGAGAACAAGGTGGGAATGTCTCCTGACCGACTCGTCAACCTCGTCTGCAACCGACTGCTCAACCAACCCATAGAGGACAGACCATCGAAGATTACAGAACCAAGAAAGGACGGAAAGCCATTCAACCTGAATGACTACGACATCCACAAGTTCAATCCGCAGGACAGGGAAACGCAGAAAAGGTTTTATCCCTATTTTAAGTTCCGAGGCATCGACCTCTATACGCAGTATGCTTTTCATCGGCATTTCTGTCTGGCTACTAAGCATCGGACGGATGGACTTACCTTTGCCAACCTTGCCTTTCCGCTTGTACTGCCCAAGACACCCGACAAGACTGTGGGCTTTGAGGAACGAGGACGACCGAAGATGGACGGTAGCGGCGGTTACAAGGGCAAGGCAGAAGGAAGCAACAGCAGTGAAGGACTGTGGATTGCCAACCTCACGGGCGAGCCGTTGGATAAAGCAAGCGAAATTGTATGGTTTGAGAGTGCCTACGATGCCATGGCAGAGTATCAGATAAATCCTGTAAAGATGGTGTATGTATCTACGGGCGGCACACCCACCGAGGGACAGATGCGAGGACTTCTGTCCGTTACTCCCAACGCACGGCACTATTTGGGTTTTGACAAGGACGATGCAGGGCGGCAGTTTGTTGCAAACTTCAGGAAGGTGGCAGCAGAGATGGGCTTCCGTCACGAGCATGTGCAAGCCTATCATCCATTGGGTTGCTACAAGGACTGGAACGATGCGCTGCTCAACAAGAAATCAGCAGAACTGATTGCCAAGGGCGAACCAGATACCTTCGACTATGCCGAGTTTATCGCAGCCGGCAAGGCAGAGAAACAAAGGGAAAAAGAAGAAAAGAACACATATCATAGAAGCGTATGAGACAAGAAGATAATAGCATCATCACCTTGTGCCCCAGCATCGGACAGTTTTTCATCAACGAACTGCCTCTGTTGCTGTTGTGCGTGGCAATGCTCCTAATCGGAGGATTGCCCGGTTGTGCATATAGTACCCTGTTGCTTGTCTTCAGCCTCCTGTTCTCCCTCTGTTTACTCTACCGATTCATCTATCTGAGGAGTATCCGCTACCATATCGGGAGCGAGCAACTCATCTGTGAGCACGGAGTGTTTCAGCGGAGCGTGAACTACATGGAGTTGTACCGAGTGGTGGACTTTGCCGAGCATCAGACATTGATACAACAGTTATGCGGACTGAAAAGCGTGACCGTGTTGTCGATGGATAGAACGACACCGAAACTGGAAATGACCGGCATCAGCAACAGCTATGACGTGGTGAGTGTGATACGAACAAGAGTAGAAACGAACAAACGAAGAAAGGGCGTATATGAGATTACGAATAGATAAGATTTGGTTCATTGTCGTGGCATTGGTACTGAGCGTGCCGTCAGCCCATGCACAGATTGTGACTGCCAACCCTTTGGAATGGATGGCACTGGCAGAGGGCAACGAAGCCATCAACGGTGAGATAGAGAAGGAAATCAAAGGTCAGACCAAGACTGCCCTGTTGCAGAATACCATCGCCGCAGAGTTCACCAAGATACACGAATGGGAGAAGAAGTACAACAGTTATCTGAAAACCGCCAGTGGTTATGCCTCTTCCCTCAAAGCCTGTACCTATCTGTACGACGATGGAGTGAAGATATTCATCACCTTGTGTAAGATGCGCAAGGCCATCAACAATAATCCGCAAGGCATCGTTGCCACCCTCTCGATGAACAACCTGTATATGGAGACCGCCACGGAATTGGTGTCCGTCTTCACACTGCTGAAAGATGCAGTCGCCAAAGGAGGCAAAGAGAACATGCTGACTGGTGCGGAAAGGAGCAAGACGCTGTGGGCACTGAACGACAAGCTGAGTGCCTTCAGCAAGAAGCTGCATCGTCTTTATCTGTCTATACGATATTACACCATGACCGATGTGTGGAACGGCGTGACGGCAGGGATGATAGACCGAAGCAATGGAGAGATAGCCACCCAAGCCCTTAGCAGATGGCGCAGAGCAGGACGTATGACCATCAGTGATTAACGATAAAGGAATCAGTCATGAAGTATTTCATATCAATTGCCATTTTTATGTTTATATCATCTTTTGCAGGAGTGCGGGCGCAGAACGACCCGACTCTTGCGGGGATGATTCTGATGTACACCAACAAGGCGGAGAAAGAACTGAAGAATCAGGAGAAAGTGATGCTGCTACAATCCACCGGCCATATCTGGACCAAGGAGGAAGTGGAAGCCACTACCGACCTGCAGCGGGAGTTCAACAACTATCTGGACTCCTTCCGTTCCATCGTCAGCTATGCCGCACAGATATATGGTTTCTATCACGAGATAGGTCAGTTGGTGGACAATATGGGTGGATTGGTGGCGCAGTTGGATGCCCATCCTGCCAACGGACTTGCCGTAGCCCTGTCAGCCAAGCGCAACAAGATATACCGCGAGCTGATTATGAACAGCATCGAGATAGTTAATGACATACGCACGGTATGCCTGTCGGGCAACAAGATGACCGAGAAGGAGCGTGTGGAGATAGTCTTCGGCATCCGACCCAAACTGAAGAAGATGAACAAGCAGTTGAAGCGACTGACGAGGGCGGTGAAATACACCACCATGGGCGATGTTTGGATGGAGATAGACGAAGGGGCAAGACCCACCAAAGCGAACAAAGCCGAGATAGCAGCGGCTGCCAAGAGGCGGTGGAAGCAGGTGGGCAAGAACGTAAACTGATGGAGCAGCGAGAGCAGAGCCGAACTTGTTCGAGCTATGCCGAGTCGTGACAGAAGAAGACGAAGTCAAACCGTGATTAAAAAACGATAAGATATGGGATTTTGGAGTTCATTATTGAAATATGGTGGCAAGGCGGCACGAGGTACTGGCCATGTCATCGGAGTAACTGGAAAGACCTTAGGCAGTGCGGCACTCCACCCGCAACGCACCCTTATGGGAGCCGGCAAGGCTATGCAGACGGCCGCAGTGGGTAGTGCCGCAGGCTATGTGACATGGGAGAAGCTGACCACAGACAAGAGCGTGGCACGCATCGTAGGTGATGCTGTCATCGGCGAGAATGCCACGGAAGCGGTGGCACAAACCGCCAACGATGTGCAACGTCTGACGGGCAAGGCTGGTGAAGCCGTTGATGCGGTGAACACTGTAGCCGGAAAGATGGACACCCAGTTCAGCGGCATCAGTGATTTCTTTAGGAATATGTTCGGAGGCGTAGGATGCGACATGATAGGCAATCTCTTTGGCAATATCGGCAAGGGCAACGTGTCGGGTATGAGCATCGTCGGACTGGTGGCTGCCGCCTTCATGGTATTCGGACGCTTTGGTTGGATGAGCAAGATTGCGGGTGCCCTGCTTGGAGCGATGATCATCGGGAACAATTCTAAGGTGGCGCAAACTCTGCCTAACAGAGGCGGTACGTCTTCACATGGGCAGAACATGAAAGAAGCAGAGACCCAAAGCAGAGGGATGAAACGATAACCAATATACAGTGATATGAGATATACAGAAGAAATGATACTGCGCTCATCGAGCGGCTACTGTATGCCGTTTGAGGAGCCTATAAAGCAGGACGTGCAGATGTCCTTGGGTTACGGAGAGCAGAAAAATCCCGTGACGGGAGAAACATTCTTCCATCACGGCATAGACTTCTCAGTGAACCATTACCTGCTGTCGGCGGTGGCAACGGGAACCGTCTCTGCCATTGGGTCGGACGCGGAGCATGGCATCTACCAGACCATCCGCTACGGCAAATACGAAGTGACTTACAGGCATCTCTCCAATGTCTTCGCCAACTTCTCCCAAAGCGTCAAGGCCGGTCAGACCATCGCCATCAGTGGCGACCTGCTGCACATGGAGGTGAGGTTTGACGGAGAGGAAATCAATCCGTTGGAGTTCCTCATCATGCTCTACGGCAATATCAAGGCATTGGAGCACAATTCCCAAATGGGCATCAATGAACTGGACATGAACATCCCTTCACCCTACGACACCGACCGTCAGGAGATAGAGGCATTGATGCTCCGCTTCCTTCCCTCCTACTTCGAGGACCTTCAACAAGGAGCATACTCTCTGCCCGAACATACGGAGCAGTCGTTGAGAAACATCTTCTCGTTGGGAGCGAGCAAGCATTATTTCTACGAGACCATGCCGAGCATGGCTAATCCCTTGGGCATCGGCAACCGCTGTATGCCTTTGGCGACTAAGGTGCAGAACCTGCTCATTGCCGACTTTCTCAACTATCTTGCCATGCGACATCAGGTATATCTCTCCACGATGGACGAGGTGTTAAAAAAAAACTCCAAGAGCAAGCCCTGACGCATGACGGCATCATCGACCCTCTTGCCGACTTGGACGTGGATATCCAGAGCTTCGACATTCCGAGGATAGTGAGCGTCTATCCCGACCGGGCTGGCGTGAGATGGTGGACAAAGGCATGGTTCAATGGTAAGGAAGAGGGGGAACCCTCCGTGGAGATTGAGGAACGTATGGCCGTGCAGTTCATCCACTGCCAAGTGGACAAGGACGCATGGTTGGAGGAACACTATCCTAAGCAGATGGAGATATATCACAATGCCATCGAGCAGACAAAGGAACAGATATTACAGCAGTATAATATATAAACAAGGTATATGGCAGTTAAGAACAGTCAGCGATTCGCAGAGATAGAGCGTCTGATGGGCGACTACTTCGGGTGTCACCTTGCCCCCGTGATGGGCAGGGTGCAACGGGACTTGTCCAACAGACAGGCAGACGAGATGCGAGCCTACTCCAACAGTACGGCTGGCATCCTACGCTCATTGGCCACTGCCAATATGCCTGGTGATGACCCATACGCCACGCTGAAGATTACAGGCAAGTGGAACAGCAAGACCACCGAAGACTATCTGGCGATGTGCAAGGAGGCTATTGTCGGCAACAAGGATATGCAGCGTGACCTTGCCGTGATGGCTGAGGAATGGCGCAAGGCGGTGGTGACGGAGATAGGACGAGAGCGGTACGATGCACTCTCTAAACAACTCGGTTGTGATTTGGCATACGCCTATATCGATCACCGCATGGAGCAGCTGATGATAGAAAAAATGGTGAAAGACCGTATGCCAACATCTTCTGCCGACTATATCATCCGCAAGGCGGCACAAAGCAGTCTGTTCGGTCTGCCCTACGAACTGAACAAGTCACCCCTTGCCGCAGAGATAGAAGCCAAAGGAGAGGCAGCCTATAAGCCCTCTCGAACAGAGAAGGCAGCGGGATGGGCAGCCGGAGCGGGTGCCGATGTCGTGGCCATGGGAGGGATTGGCTCATGGGCAACCTTCGCCAAGTTTGTCGGTATCGATATGGTGATGAATGTCGGCATGGAGCACCTAAGCAAGAAAGGTAGCAGCCAAGAGGTCTGTGTCGAGGAGTGTATCAGCAAGGGAGTTTTCGGTACGGGCACCAACGTCTTCGCCTCATTCCGCAAACAGGCAAAAGTCATCAAGAACCACGAGAACAGCTATATCAAGGCTACCAACAGCCATTTCAAGAACAAGATTCCCACGAGCAATATCACTTTTATGGATTGGACGAAACAAACCGAGCAGACCTCTTTTCCTTGGAACAAAGGTACGTTCCTTGACCCTCAGAGAAACGAAGCAACCAAACGTACAGGCAAGTACAAGGATGTGCCCTTGATAGTTGCGCCTGGACAGGAAGACGAGTATCTGGAGGTTAAGGCGAGACTGGATGCAGAGGCTGAGAAGGAGAAGAAGGCAGAACCGAAAGAAACTCCTGATTCATCGACTGAAGAGGCAACACCATCTGTAGTCCAGCAGGAGGAAACAGCCTTACAAACAAACGAAAATGGATGGGACGGGCTGTTGCAGAGTTTTGGACTGAACGGCTTTTCAGACATCGGCAAGAACCTTGGTTATGTGTTGGCGATGCTGCCCGATGTACTGGTGGGACTGTTCACTGGCAAGACAAAATCGCTGAATATGGACAATAGCCTCCTTCCTTTGGCCTCTATCGTGGCTGGAATGTTCGTGAAGAATCCTATACTGAAGATGCTGTTGATGGGTATGGGAGGTGCCAATCTGCTCAACAAAGCGGGACATGAGGTGCTGGGCAGGAAACAGCAGGAAGGCATTGCACCTACAGTTAGTCCTGCTGCATCTCGCATTCAGTACCGCCAATATCCTGATGAACCACTCAATCCTCGTATCAGCAACCCGATGCTGCAAGGGCGGTGTCTCGTTGCCAACATTGACCATGTGCCTTGTACCATTCAACTGCCTGACAGTGTGATTGGGGCGCATCAGTCGGGGGCATTGCCGCTGAATACATTGGCTAACGCCATACTTGCCAAGAACGACCAGATGCGACAGATGGCAGCAATGCAGTACGAAGAGCAGGCACGGGAGAGCGTGGTGCGACCGAGGGGAATACAGTGAAGCCCGACAACAAAATTGTCGGGAACGGTGGCTTGGTAAGCCAATTATAGAATGTGATTGAGATAAACAAAAAGATAAAAGCATGAAAGAGAAATCAGAATTTGAGAAGCGGACGGCGGAGAAGCAGGTGTCGCTGCTCACTGAGGCACTGACGAGTGCGGTGGATGCCAAGGGACATTGGTTGAATGCAAGCGGCAAACTCTATCCGAAGCTCTATCCCAAGGGCTTTTCGGTCAGTCCGTTCAATGCCCTTGTCCTTGCCCTTGACTCCGATGCCAAGGGTTGCAAGAGCAATCTGTTTACGCAGTTCTCCGAAGCGAAGGCACGGGGTGAGAGCGTGAGGGAGCATGAGAAAGGTGTGCCGTTCCTGTATTACAATTGGAATAAGTACGTCAACCGCAACAATCCCGACGATGTCATCACCAAGGAGGCATACGCAGAACTGTCGGAACAGGACAAACAGCAGTACAAGGGAGTGAAAAACCGTGAGATCCGTGTGCTGTTCAATATCGACCAGACGCTACTGCCTATGGCTAACGAAACAGCCTACACTACGGCATTGAAGAAGGATGGCACGGTGGAGGATAGAGGTTATGGCGACAAGGAGGACAAGCAGCTGCATGGGTGCGTCAACGGATTCCTTCAGAAGATGAAGGACAACCTCGTGAATGTACGTCAGGACGGCACGGGTGTGGCGCACTACGACACCGAGAAGGATGTCATCTACCTGCCACGGCAGCGTGACTTCGAGCACTACAATGACTATGTACAGGAGATGATGCGTCAGTTGGTGTCTGCCACCGGTCATCAGCAGCGGTTGGCACGTGAGGGCATGGTCATGAAGAACGGCAAAGCCCCGTCGGAGGATGCCGTGAAGAAGGAACGACTCATCACTGAGATAGCTTCGGGCGTGAAGATGCTCGAACTGGGACTGCCTGCCCGTCTGTCAAAGGACAGCCTTAGCATGGTGGACTATTGGACGAGGGAACTGAAGGAAGACCCTTGTCTGATTGATGCCATCGAGAGTGAGGTGAACGGTGCGCTGAAGGTGTTGAAGAAAGCCGAACTGGGTGAAAAGGTGGAGTATGCCACCGACCAGCATCAGCGAGAGACGGCGCAGATACAGGTGCAGTTGCCCAACCACTACTTCGTAGCAGACGAAATCAAGCAGCATCCCAACGAGGAGCAGCGTACTGTGGTCATCGTGCGTGATGATGCCAGCAAGACCGCCGATGTGGTGCTGCCACAGGGTGCATCGTTGGAGGTGAACAACGAGATCAAGGGCATGAACAAGCAACGCTTCACCAATGCCTTGCAGAAAGAGGGTTATGACAACGTGCGTTTCTACAATCCCGACGGAGCCTTGGGCTTCCGTCCCGACGACAGTTATTTCGCCGACAAGAAAATCACGGTATCAAGACTGCGCAACTGGTCTATCGAAGACCTATCCTCGTTGGATGCTTCTGAGGCCGTAACCCACAGCCGTGACATCGGTTTCGACAATGTGCAGTTGGTAAAGGATGACAAGGAGCGGTGGGCATTGTACATCAAGCCCGAAGGTAAGGAGGGCTTTGCCGTCTATCCCGACAAAGGAGACCTCAATCATTTCTTCACCACCTTGAAGCAGTCGATGGACAACATCGAGCGTGTGCGTGAGGAACTGGCACAGAAGTATTATGCTATGGCAGAGGCGAAACCCGACCTGAAGGTGGACATCTTCGGAGGTAATGAGCAGGAGGTTGATTTGAACCGCATCCAGCGTGTGGCAGTATTCCGTGCCAAATCGGGCGAATGCCTGTGTGCAGCCACTATTGACGGCAAGAAGTTGCAGCCGAGAAGTGTCAGTCCGTCACAATGGCAACGATTGTGGGTGGCTCCTGACAGGGATTCCTACAAGCAGAACCTTGCCGCCTCGCTGTTTGCTGATGTATTGCAGAAAGACAACAATGTCGAGCAAAGTACACAAGAGAAGCAGGAAGAAGCGACGGAGGTGAAGCAAGCGGAGACGGCAATTGTCGATAAGCATGATGAACAGAAGGAAGTGGTACTTAAGGAAGATAAAAGCTCTGAACAAAGGGAAGAGAAGAAACAAGAGGAAAAGAAAGAAGAAAAGAAGGATGAAAAGGCTGTCAAGGCTGCTGTCTCTCCCCTTGTCCAACAATATCTTGACTTGAAGAAGAAGCATCCTGATGCCATTCTTTTGTTTCGCTGCGGTGACTTCTATGAGACCTACAAGGATGATGCGGTGAAGGCATCCAAAATATTGGGTATTACGCTGACAAAGAGCAATGGGCGCAAGGATGATGAAGGCAAGCCGTTGGCAATGGCAGGATTCCCATATCATGCCCTCGACACCTATCTGCCGAAGCTCATTCGTGCTGGTGAACGGGTGGCCATCTGTGACCAGTTGGAAATGCCGAAGCAGACAACATCATCGAAGCGTGGAATTACGGAGATGGTGTCACCTGGAAAAGAGACAGGAAAGCAGATGGCACAGGAAAGTCAAGAAACAGAACAACACACCAGTCTAAGGAGATAGGCTTATGGGAAAGAACGCAGCGTATGCCGCACAATATGCGGAGGAAGCCAAAGAACAGATGCGGATGTATGGGATTCCTGCCTCCGTCATCTTGGCGCAAGCCATACTGGAGAGCAGCAACGGACAGAGCCAACTGTCGCGCGAATGCAACAACCACTTTGGCATCAAGGCTACGGCATCGTGGTTGAAGAATGGCGGAGAGTATGGAGTCTATACGGATGATAGGCCCAACGAGAAATTCTGTAAGTACAAAAGCGTGGGTGACAGTTATGAGCATCACTCGCAGTTCCTGAAGCAGAACAAGCGTTATGCGCAGTGCTTCACGCTGTCGCCTGACGACTACAAGGGATGGACGAAGGGCATTGAGCGTGCCGGCTATGCCACGGGCGGCGGTTATGCTGCAAGTCTGCAGCGCATCATTGAAGCCAACGGACTGGACAAGTATGACAGTGAGGTGATGGCTGAGATGCGGGCAGAAGGTCGGTCGTTCGGGGTGGAGAATAATCCTCGTAGAGAAATGCCTGCTGCCCATGTACCGCAGTCTGCCGGGTATTCCTTTCCTGTGGAGCGAGAGGAGTTTCTCTTCATCACCTCGCCTTTCGGCAATCGCCAGGATCCGATGGATGCCACCAAGCAGCAGATGCACAAGGGCATTGACATCAAGACGAACCATGAGGCGGTGTTGGCCACGGAGAACGGCGGCAAGGTGGTGGCGGTGAACCATAATGCGAACACGGCAGGAGGGAAATCCGTCACCGTGGAATACAGCCGTGAGGATGGCAGCAAGGTGCAATGCTCCTACCTGCATCTGTCTGACATAGCAGTAAAGGTAGGTGACGTGGTTAATGCCAGTCAGAAGTTGGGGGTGTCGGGAAATACCGGCACCAGAACCACTGGCGAGCATCTGCATTTCGGAGTGAAGAGTGTATCGGCTGACGGCTCAAAAAGGGATATGGATCCAGCCGCTTATCTGGCAGAAATCGGACAGAAAGGCAACATCAAGCTACAGGCCCTGCATAACGGCAATGACCTGTTGGCAAAATACAAGAGCAATGCGCCACAGGAGCAGAAGGTTTCGTCGGAGGACTGGATGAAGAAAATCCTTTCCTCGGAGGACAGCGGCGTGGGCATTTCGGGAACGAATGACCCTATACTCGACATGGCGATGACCACCTTCATGTCGCTGATGATGTTGGCAGCGCAGATTGACAGCAATGATGAGGAACGACAAAAAGGACTTATCTCTGCCATGGCAGCCAACCGGCTCGTAGATTTGACCTCGCTTGTTCCAGGCATGAGGCAATGCACCATTACTGTGGGTGAGAACGGCAAGACTGTGCTTCATGCAGAGAGCGGTACGGTGAAGATTGACCGTGAACTGACCTCCTCGGAGATGAACCGCCTGTCGCTCATTTTGGGCAATGCCAATCTGTCGGAAGAAAGCAAACGGACGAAGATTGCGGGAATGGTGACAGGCATCGTGGCGACACAGCAGGCTTCGCAGAACTTCGAGCAAGGGATGGAGGCTGAGAGTCAACAACAAAATCTGCAAAGGAAATGAAAAGGATAGCAAGTCATCTGTGTACATTGCTGGTGGGTATGGTAGCTGTGGCAGGACACTTCATGCTTACCCAATGGCTTTTCGGTCAGACCGTGGCCATCATCTATCTCGGCTTCCAACTTATCATAGCAGCGTGGATAGTCTATGAACTGATACGTGCGCTAGTATATGATGATTGAAAAGAGATTATTGTCATTGCTAAGACATTTCACTTGGACGATGGATATGTATAATTCAAATAGTATCGAGCAATGATCAAATGTAATGTAACAGTGTGCGGAACGGTCAGCAAGGCTGCGACCTGCCGCACGAACAAGGAGGGCAAGGCATTCGTGAGCTTTGCCATGAACGTAGTCATTCCAGCGAAGAGCGGGATTAACAAGACCATCGAGGTGTCGGTCATCAAAGATGGGACACTGACGGAGGTGGGCAGCTGCAACATCGGCGAACGCATTGAGGTAGCCGGTGTATTGGTACCAAGAAAATGGGGCGATGTCCTTTATTTCAACCTGTCGGCAAGCAGCATCAGCCACCAGCCTGACGAGGCAGAGGACTGCATCAAGGGCGTGATGGAGTTCCGCGGCAAGGTGGGCAAGAGCATTGAGGACAAGACGGACAAGAATGGTGTGCCGTACTGCCAGTTCTCCGCTTTCAGCGCAGAGAAAGTACAGGACGGATTTGAATACATCTGGGTAAGTTTCTTCCTATTCGATGGCAAATGCGAGGCATGGCTGCAACCAGGCGTGAAAGCGAACATCAAAGGGGCATTGTCTGTCAGTGTCTTCAATGACAAACTGGACTTCTCCTGCCGAGTGTCTGAAATGAGCGAATATGTTCCGCAGCCCTATAATGGTTAATTGACTATGGGAAAGCCTTATGCTAAGGAAGGTCCGAGTGCCGAAGACAAGGCACTCGACCTGTTTGCCGATATGATGATTGAGCGTATTCAGTCGCTGTCGGGCAAAGACGGATGGAAAAAGCCCTGGTTTACTGAAGGTGCGTTGCAATGGCCGAAAAACCTGAACGGACGAGAATATAATGGCATGAACGCTATGATGTGTGCGCCAGTATTGGCTGCGTAATAAATATCTCTTTGGCAAGAGATTAGGTGAGGATTCGAATCACCTACTACCAACTGACTTATCCGTAGGGGAAACCCGATGGGGAGTGTAGCATGTCAGTAAAACCCTAAGTCAACTAATTGCCATGTTGCTACTGAGGGGTGAGGTAGAAAGATAGATACAAGGATGAAACCTTGATTGGTTAAACGATAGTCAAGTGGCATACGCTGTGGCTGCGTCGGAAGGCAATTACAAACGACGTATCGTAACACCCTCATTCAAAACATCAGTCTGAGTGGCAAAAGAATCGGTTACGACACACTGCAATAAGTAGAAAAAGACGAAAGTCGCATCCGAAAATCTATCGTGCTAATAGTTATTACGTAACTAAACTGGGATTACCTAAATCGGGATGCCGAAAGGCTATGAATTATAGGTTCTGAATACCCGACATGGTAACGGAGCTCTCGTAGTAGTCCGAGCAAGGGAAAGCCTTGCACATGGCGAAGGAGAGCAGTTAATAACTTAATACAAACAAAGGATAATGTGAGAGACATTATGAGAAATCCAGAGCAAGTATTAAACAATCTAATCGTTCACAGCAAAGTTTCGGATTACAAGTTCGAAAGGCTGTATCGGAATCTATTCAATGAACAGATGTTCTATATTGCTTATCAGCGCATATATGCAAAGCCAGGCAATATGACACCTGGAGCAGATGGCAAAACTATAGACCAAATGTCAACTCAAAGAATAGAAAGACTCATCGAAAGCCTCAAAAACGAGACTTACCAACCAGTTCCGGCAAGAAGAACGTATATACCAAAGAAAAACGGAAAACTCCGTCCTCTTGGTATTCCGTCCTTTGAGGATAAACTTGTGCAAGAGGTAACAAGAATGCTTCTTGAAGCCATATATGAAGGGCATTTTGAATGCACTTCTCACGGCTTTAGACCTTTCAAGAGTTGCCATACTGCAATGGATGACATCCAAAAACACTTCACTGGTGCGAAATGGTTTATCGAAGGAGACATAAAAGGTTTCTTTGATAATATTGACCATAATGTACTCATCGATATTCTCAAACTGAGAATTAGTGACGAACGTTTTCTACGACTAATCCGCAAGTTTCTCAATGCTGGCTATATGGAGAAATGGACATATCACAAGACGTACTCGGGAACACCCCAAGGTGGAATCGTTAGCCCAATTTTGGCAAACATTTATCTTGACCAGTTCGATAAGTATATCAAGGAATATGCCGAAAACTTCAACACTGGAAAAGGCAGAAGGGTCAACCCCGAGTATAACCGTTTCTGCAACAAACGTAATGCACTGAAACGCAAGCTTAAAAGCGAAATGGACGAATCTGTTAGACAACAACTAATGGACGAAATCCAAGCATTGAAAGCCAAAATGGTTACAATTCCGTACAACATGGCAATGGATGAAAACTACAAACGAATGAAATATGTTCGTTATGCAGACGATTTCCTAATCGGAGTAATTGGCAGTAAAGAAGATTGCAAGAAGATGAAAGAGGACATCACGATTTATATGCGTGATAAACTGAAGTTGGAACTTTCCGATGAAAAGACCTTAATCACTCACTCGCATGAACATGCTAAATTTCTCGGATTCGAAATCTCAGTCCAAAAGTCAAATACGCTACGAAGAAATAGCCTTGGCTTCACCCGTAGGTCTTTCCAAGGGAAGGTTGTCATATCGCTCTCTCCCGATAATGTCGAAAAGAAACTTTTGGCTCTAAAGGCCATAAGAATCAAGGACATTCAAGGAAGAAGATTATGGTGGCCCGAATCTCGTGGATATTTAGTCGGTAAGAAGGAAGAAGAAATCTTGATGCAATACAATCTTGAAATCAGAGGTTTCTACAATTATTTCTCTATTGCCAACAATATAGCTGCGGTAGGAAGCGGATTTGGCTATGCGATGAGGTTTAGCCTATACAAAACCCTTGCCAACAAGCACAACAGTACTATCAGTAAGGTAAGAAATAAATACCGAAAAGATAAGGACTTTGTGATTCCCTACAAGGATAAGAATGGCAAAGAGAAATGTGTAGTGTTATACAATCAAGGCTTTAAGCGCCAAACTATCAACGATTTTCCCGAAGTGGACAATCTGCCAAATACTTGTTGGCTTCCTGAGCCAACTCTTGTTGACAGACTTAAAACTTCATGTTGCGAACTATGCGGTCAAACTGGCAATGTAGTGATGCATCACGTGCGTAAACTCACACTTTTAAAGGGTGAGAACGAATGGGAAAAACTTATGCTCAAAAAGCGCAGGAAAACGTTAGTAGTATGCGAAACATGCAATGCGAAAATCCAAAGAGCAAGTGAAAAATAGATTGATGTTATTAATGGAAAGCCGTATACATGGAGACATGTACGTACGGTTTGGGGGCAGATATTTGGAAACCTACCACCGAAAGGTGTCAAGGCGTCGAATATCGAGCCTACTGCTCCTGCATTGCGAGAAGGAGGGTTACAAGATTCCTCGCTTCTGTACCTTCGACCGCATACAGCAGTTTAACAAAACTGGCAAGAAAGACGAGGAACAGAAGCCCCGTGTGTCAGTACTGAAAGGTGAGCATTCTTTCCCCGTGATGCTCACCACGTTTACGGTGGTCAATAAGGAAACAAAGGAACACATCAAGTGGGAGGACTACAAACTGCTCTCTCAGGAAGAGCGCGAAAAGTACAATGTATATCCAAAGCTTCAGACTTACCATGTCTTCAATGTGGCGCAGACCAACCTGAAGGAGGTCAGACCAGAGTTTTGGGAGAAACTGGAACAGGAATACTCGATGCCCAAGGTAGAGAAGGACGAGCAGTTTGCCTTTGAACCCGTGGATAGGATGATAGCGGACAACCGTTGGATATGTCCCATCAAACCGATGTTCGGTGATTCCGCCTATTTCTCCATCAGCAAGAATGAGATTGTGATGCCTGAGAAAAGGCAGTTCAAGGATGGGGAGTCTTTCTACTCGAACCTTTTCCACGAGATGGGACACTCCACGGGTGCGGAGGGACAGTTAGACCGCATCAAGCCCGCTACCTTCGGCTCGGCAGAGTATGCACGCGAGGAACTGGTGGCAGAACTGACGGCTGCGCTGACCGCTCAGCGGTATGGCATGACAAAGCATCTGAAAGGAGATTCGGCTGCCTATTTGAAGTCTTGGCTGGATTCGCTGAAGGAGTCGCCGCAGTTCATCAAGACCACGCTACTCGATGTGAAAAAAGCTACCTCAATGCTCACGCAGCATATCGACAAGATTGCTATGGAGATAGACCAGGAGAAAAAGGCTGAGCAGGAAAACGGGCAAGGGAAAAGTTATCTATCCATAGATGACGGCGACCATGCAGTCTTGGCATATAATGGTTCTGCTGTATATATCCAGCATCATGAGAAGGAGGACTCTGTAAAGATTGCTGTGCCGACGAGTAACGGTCTGGAAGTGAAACTCTCTGTTCCTTACGACCACGGCAAAGACCTTGACACCAATTATCAGGAGGCTTTTGCCCAGTACAAAAGCCTGACAGAGCCTTCACAATCGAAAGAAAACGTCTATTATGCCTCCATCGCCTATCTCCAATCAACGGATGACACATCGGAACTGGATAAGCTAAAGGAGAAAGGTGACTATCAAGGACTGCTGACGCTTGCCAAGGAATACTATGACGGGAACGGCATGGACGAGGAGCAGACCTACAGGAAGCCGTGCCAGAACAGAGGCGATGACCTGCTAATAGAGGACAAGGACTTTGCAGTGGTCTATAACGGGAGTGTCGGCGGTACGTATGAGGTGTTCCTGAAGCATACGGAGCAAGAAGTGCGTGACCATATCACTCGCTATGGCATAGGACGTGCCAGTGAGGACGTGAAGGCTGTGGCGAGGGAGATGACCGCCGAAGAGTTTTCGGAATTGGCGCAGCGAAAAATGCCGATATTCCAAATGCCGAATGGTGGTTTGCTGAACCTGCAATATAACAAGGATAAGGATAGCCTGGATGTGGGGACTGTGACCAATGCAGGACTCTCTGTGAAGCATACCTTCCCTTTCAGCCACAACCATTCTATGGACGCAAACATCAGCTCTGCGTATGAGCAACTGCTTGACATGGAGGAGTACCAGAAGGAAGAGGTACAAGAGGAGCACGTTGCCAAGTCCGCTTTCCGAAGATGAGAGTAGTATCGTAGTATATACTAATCGTAGGCTTTACTACTCATAGTAGGTACTAACAATAGTCAGCCGCAAGGAGTAATGTCCCTGCGGCTGATTTAATTTGGGGTCATTCCATATTATGAAGGAATGCTTGTAAATCCTCGTCTGGAATGCTCTTCAGTTTCACCGGCTTGAAGCCGTCCAACTGCTCCACTTGAAATATCTCGTCCACTCCATATTTGGAGCCATCCACCTTTACGCTCTCCATTTCATTGACGGAGGTATAGCCATACTCCGTTTCATGCAGACCGCATACGATGGTGAACAACGTGGTGTCGTTACCTTCCGGCTGTCCTTCAAGTACGAACCAACGGACGTGTCCGATGAAGAATATTGCCACACAAACGGCATCCTTGCCTTTGCCGTCCTGTGAATACAGAGGATAGGATTTCAGTATCTCCTCCAATACGGGTGTAATCAATCTGCTTGCCATAGTCAATCGTTGTTAAGTGTTCTGTAATACATTCTGTTCTCTACAAGGTGTTCGATGGCCTCTGCTGCCAATCGGCACACCCACTCGTCACGCTGGTCATAACGACCTTTTTGATAGTCGTTGGCAAGGCGTTCCAAGAAGGCAAACACCACCTTGCCCTTTTCGTTGATAAGATAGCGATGGTCATCTGCAAGGGCATTGCCTACCTTGGCGGCTGACCCCATCTGACCGTTTACGAACCGTGAGAAGCACTCGACAAATGCCTGCTCGTTTTCTGATAATCTGTGTAATTCCATACGCAAAGAAATTATTTGTTCAACTTGTTTTTCTTCCCTCCTTTTGAAGCCTTTCGGCTCCTCTTGTCGGGAACTGATTTTTCGTGCATCAAAAGACTGCGGAATGAGGGCGATAAGGCAAGAAAACAGACGGAGGAGTTAATGAAATACCCAAATCTTTGATTTGCGGAAAGCTGTCGTTCAGTCCTCTGCCTGTTAGCATGGCGGTACTTGACCATTCGCCCGGGCAGTAACTTTGCAAAGAAAAATGGGCATCGGCAAGTGGAATAGACACTACAAAACAGGAAAATCATTGATTTTTAGTGCATTTTTCTTTATTTCTTTCTTTGATTTAGGATAAAATATATAACTTTGCCTCCGAAAAAGTGTCACAAGTGACAGTTTTTCGTAAAATATGATAGTAAACAGATATAGATACATAGAACAGTTGAGCCGTTCAAAGAACAACGGGCTCATAAAGATAATCACAGGATTGCGACGTTCAGGCAAGTCGTTCCTTCTGAAGAAACTCTTTCATCAGCATCTATTGGATGAGGGCGTGAGAGAAGACCATATTCTCGTCATCGACATGGAGAGTAGGAAGAACAGAGAGTTCAAGAACCCGGACTACCTGTTGGACTGGGTGGAAAAGATGATGATTGACTATGAGACTTATTATATCATCATCGACGAGGTGCAGGAGGTGGAAGACTTTGTAGAGGTGCTCTCTTCCTTGTCAGTTACCGAAGGGGCGGATGTGTATGTCACAGGCTCCAACTCGCGTTTCCTGTCCTCTGACCTGGTGACGGAATTCCGAGGCAGAGGTGACGAGATACATGTGTGGCCACTATCCTTCAAGGAGTTCATGACGGTGTATGATGGTTCGAAAGAAGACGGTTGGGCTGAATACAGACTGTACGGAGGTTTGCCGCAACTACTTACACAGGTTGGGGATGAGAAGAAGGCTGATTTCCTGCGTCGCCTTTATCGCACGGTATATCTACGTGACATCTACGAGCGGAACAACATAGAACTGAGACCTGAATTTGAAGAATTGTCGAAGACCGTAGCATCCAGTATAGGAGCACCTGTCAATGCACTGAATATAGCCAATACGTTCAAGTCCGTAAGCAATGTGCAGAGCATAACCGACAAGACAGTGTCGGCTTATCTGGAATATATGCAGGATGCTTTCCTTATCGAAAAATCCGAAAGGTTCGACATCAAAGGACGGAAATACATAGGTTCGTTGTCCAAGTATTATTATCAGGACGTAGGTCTGAGGAATGCTATTCTGTCGTTCCGTCAGAGCGAGCCGACACATATCATGGAGAACGTCATCTACAATGAGATGCGTATGCGAGGATGGCTCGTGGATGTGGGTAACGTCTATCATCGAGTGAGGAATACGGAAGGAAAGCAGCAGAGGGTGACATTGGAAGTGGATTTTGTCTGCAACAAAGGGAGCGAGCGGATCTACATCCAGTCGGCGTGGCGTATGCCCGATGCAGAAAAGATGGAACAGGAGAAACGGTCGTTGCGTCTTGTAGATGACTCTTTCCGCAAACTGCTGATCGTGGGAGAACATACCAAGCAGTGGAGCGACGAAAACGGCATACAGATAATGAGTATATATGACTTCCTGCTTGACTGGTCAAGTACTGAGAAACACGGATAAAAAAAAGATATGCGCATAGAATATGCGTTAATACATATATGATTAAGGGAGGGCCTATCCATCACGGACAAGCCCTCCCTTTCTAAAATTTATCAATGAAAAAAAAGTTTTAGTGCTCTTGTTCGGAGCTGTATGTCTGGCTATAGATACAGCAGGATTCTGGTATGGCGGTTCGCCTCATTGGGCGAGTAATCGTCAATGCCGCCATCGAAAATCTGAGAGATGGTGCCATTTTCCATACCACGTTTCATCAGTTCCTCTGCAATGAATCTGGCACGGGAACGGCTGAGGTTATCATTGATGGCTTCACTGCCTGTGGCACTGTCGGCAGCGCCGATGACCTTAACTTTCAAGCCATATTTCTTGGCGATGCGTGCTACTTCGTCGAGATTGACGAGCTGTGACCTGTTGAGCAACCTGTCAGTGCCAAGTTCAAAGAAGAAATAGATGGGCGCACCTATGCAAGCCTTTCCTGAGTGGATGAGCGATAGGTAATCGTCTTCCGGCTCACCTTCAGCATTGCCATATTCTTCTGTACAAGAGGCGGACTCCATGACCTTTGTCTTTTGACCATTACCATACTTGTCTCTCATTCTTGCACGCAGCGAGTTGAGACCGCTGTAGTCGTTTCGAGGATAGCCATTTGTGACGGAAGAAGCGGCATCGTCAGAAAAGAGGTGGCCGTACTTGTCCAGAAGTCCCTCGATGGCAAGAATCTTGCGCAGCTGCTCCAGAGTCTGACAATCTCGATCGTGCTGGGCGTGATAGCGGCTGTTGCTGTCAGAAAGGGATGAGGCGTATGCCGAAAGCCATTCGTTCTGTGCGATGTACGGGCGAGCGTCTATCACTCGCTTCCAGCCAGTCTTGCCGATGCGGACAGAGAGGCCGAGGGATGCGGACAGCAGATGGTCGCCAAGGCGGTGTGCCTTGCCATAGCCGTCAAAATCCTGCATGGTGGTCATGTTGCCTATCTCTGCCGTAACAGCAATGCGTGGGGAGAGATGATACTGCCCCTGTATGCCGTAGGAAATGGCAAAGGGCTTGTGGGCATTCACCTTGTTGTGCAGCATACCCACGCCCACGTATGGAATGACACTCCATCTGGCAAGAGTGTGTACATCGTCCTTGTAGAGGTTGCCGAGGACATTCCACATGAAATCAGCACGCAGGTACTGGTAGTCCTGCGAGGAGTTGTTGCAGTCGTTGAACTGCATACCGCCATAGTTCAGACGACCGCCGACGGAAGGTGTGAACCATTTGCCGATCGACACGGAGAATGCCGGTTTCATGCGACCGAATAGGTCGTTGCATCCGAGCGGTTTGCCGAGGAAGACCGTAGTTCCTCCTGCCGCTTGGACAAACCAGTTGTCCGTCCATGGCGAAGCTACCAATGCCCCTTTCATGTAGGAAGGTTTAAGCGGACGAAGCATACCGTCTGCCGAAAGTCTGCATACAACGGTGGTGGTGTCCGCCGTGCGGTGATAGTCTTTGGCTTGCGCACCCAATGAAAGGGCGAAGCCAAGGGATAGAATAAGTATTTTTCTCATGTTGTTCAATTTAATCTGGTGAATACTATAACAGGTGATACGTGACAGTGCCGCTTATCGTTTCTTCCTTTTGCCGGAAGAGGGGCGCATCATGCGTGCAGCTTTCATCATGCAACGGCGTGCCCAAGCGCGTTCATCCTCGTCATCGTCACGTCCCCATTTGAGGTCGGACGAACTGCCGCCACCGCCATGACCTTCGGCAAAGGTGGTGGCATCATCGACGTAGCCGAGGAATAGAAGCGTGGCACAGTACATCACCTCCGTTCCATTCTCCGCAAAGGCCTGAAGCAGGGAACCGTCAAACACGTCCTTGCCCTCATTGGAAAGCCGTGCCACACGTTCGGAGAACTCGCTGACCATGTTTTCGAGAAGGGCATTTCTGAGAACGGTGTCCGCACCTTGTCGGATAGTATCGGAATATCTGTGTGCCTCCTGCCGCAACTCCTCCGTGCGCTCCTTCATGGCGGTCATCTCCTCACGCAGGGCATCGAGCTTGCGGTCAGCCTCTGAGAGCTTCTCCTGCTTGTCGTCCAGTTTCGACTGGATAGCGGACAGTTCCTGCTCCAGCTCTTGGACTTGCTGACGGAGAGCATCAGGATTGTCGTGACCTGCAAGAATCTGCCGATGCAATTCAGCAAGTGCCGCCTCCTTCTCAGCCTTCTCCTGCAAGAGGTTGTTGACCATTGAGGTGAGTCCTTTTACTCTCCGCTCTGCCAGACGGATGTCCGATTGGAGCGAGGCGAGTGTCCGCTGATGGGTGGCGACGGACTGCTCAATGGTGGTGCACTGTTCTGACAGCTGGCGGCGGTATTCTTCGGTGGTGCGGTGGCGTGCTCCCGTCTCTGAGACGGAAGTTCCGCGCTCCATGCCCCAACGCTTGTTGACATCGGCAAATTCGCTGTGCAGGGCTTTCATCCTGGCAGAAAACTCGTACTTGTCCTTTCCGGCGAATATCTGTTTGTATGCAAACTTGCCGTCCTTGATTGGCAAGAGGGTGCAGTGAACGTGCGGATTGGTTTCGTCCAAGTGTAAGATGAAAGCGACGATGTTCTCCTCACCGTATTTGTCCGCAACAAAGCGGTAAACATCCTTTGCCCATTCCTCAATGTCCTTGCATCGGGTTAGATGCGAATTGTCCGCTCCGTGAGTGAGATTCACCTTCTGGTCACCGAATGCCAATTCTGTCATACGTTCTCGTGAGCCTCCGAAGATGAAATTGACCACTGTGCGGAAGCGTGGCTCTGCCAGTCCCTCGTTGGGGTCTTTGATTCCACGGCTCCGCAGGATGTCTGCCATGCGCTCCGGGATGCTTCGGCTCTTGTCTATAGGACAAACCTTGCCGCCCCGAACCTCGAAGTTGAGCCGCTCACGGCTGCGGTCGTAGTTGCCTGTTGATTCAGCGGATCCCCAACCCTTTTCCGTCCAACGGCGTTGGTGCTCGTTGCTCTGTGCTGTGGTGATTCCCTTAGATGGTCGGAAATCCATAACCTGTTTTGGTGTTGCCATAACCTATTTCCTTTTATGTGTGTACAACTCTCCTGTCTCCAGCTTGCTGCTTGTAAGGACAGCCTCCCGATGGTCGGAGACCAAGAGGGGTATTAGGCTACCCAAATTCCCTCATTTCCGACCAACGGGCAAGCCCGATTATTTTACAGCAATGGCAGACGTGTAAACACTGTGCCAGTAGAAAAGAAGAAGCGTTGTACGGTGATTATTAGAGGTTAATACAGCCTTTTGATGGACAGGAGCCCTCTTGGTTGGCTACAATGGCAAGGAACGGTCGGCAGAGTGACTGAAACTGTGACTTGATGGCTGCGCTTTCCTGATGCAAGGCTGGTGAGCTGCCATCCAATGCCAATTCTGATATTGCCTTTGCCGCCTCGATGAATGAGAGCCAGTCTCCTCCCAGGTCTTTGTAAAAGAAGGGAAGAAGGGAGGTAACGAGGGCGTTATCTGTTTCCTGCGAAAGCACCTGATGGAAGGTGGCTTCGCAGACAGCTGTGAGTGCAGTCATACAAAAGGCGTGTCCTACAGATTCGGGAATGTTTCTTCCGCATGGCACCTTGCCAATTGAATTGCCATTGTCGGCTTTCTGCAAGATAATGGCTACTTCCTCTGTTGCATCTTCGTAGAGTTGTTCACATTCCGAGGCGCAAGCCGATGCGGACATCTTGCCGCTTCGCCATTCGTCCAATGCGGTACACATCTTCTGGCGGAACACATCCAAGGCTGCGTCAATCGGAGAAACGGCAGGTGTCTCAGCCAACATCGGGATGGTGATGATTTGGCTCTTCGTGAGACGGGTGACGGAAATCTGGTTCATCTTCTCCAACTGCTCGATGAAGGTGCGGACAGTGGCGCGGTGCCAATGCCAGCATCCTGCCAGTTCGGTAATGGTGATTACAAACTGCCCGTTGGACAGGCTGAACTCCTGCTTGCACAGATCCTTGGGGATGTACTGTACAGAAGCCTTGTCTACAAGGTCAAGGTAGGCTTCGAGCTTCGACAGCCTTATCCCGGACCTCTCTTTCAAGAACTCCAACAGGGACATCCGTTCAGACATCTTGCCGGAACTCGTTCTATGTTTCTGTTTCTTCATTTCAATAATCTGTTTGGTGAATACTGTTGTTTGTCGCCAGCTCCATTATACAAAAGGAACGGCATGATACAGGTGATACTTAATAGTAGTATATGATGAGCATTTCTGTGTCTTCGAGGAGCATCTTGCGGTCAGCCTTGTTCTTCCACAGCGATATGACTATGCGCGAGGGATAGAACAGTGATGCCAGAAGGACAAAGGAGATGGTGACAGCAAGCGTGAACAGATGAGGAGTGAAGACAAACACCACTGCCGCCAACGCGGCGATGCAGAAGGGTGTCCGCTCCTCGTGCAGACGCTGTAGCCACCTCTCCACATCCATAAAGACAAAGAATATGGCAAACGCTATGGTGGAAGCCACTACGCCTATGTCGTTATAGTGTACACAGAGGTAGAGGAAGTGGAACACGTACAGCAGGATGAGCAGCATCAACCGGTAGAGCTTCCTTGCTGTCACAAGCGCGGTCATGCGCAGATAGAACCGTGTCATAAACTGTCTGCGGCTTCTGTGCAGAATCATCGTCACAAAGAAGAACGCTGACATCAGGATGAGAAACAGTATCTTACTTGTCATAATATGTATAGCATGTGAATAATGGAAGTGGACTCAGGTCGGGCTGGACGACACCGTGTGTGGCAGTGGATATGATACGCTCCACATCCTCCAGTGTCAGTTCTCCCTTGATTATTCTCTGACGGAAAGCTCCGTCGGTTGTCCGAAGGCTCTTGATAGCCTGTTCCAAGTCGTACTCGGCTATCTGCCACACTTGCCCTCTCGTGTAGGGGAAATGATGGTGGATGGCCTTGACCACAAGCACACGGCTGAGGATGTCGGTCATTCTGCCGTTCCTGACTATCGTGTGGTTGCGGACAGTGGCGATGCTCTCAATCTCCAGCCATGTGCGGTGACGGTCGAGAAGATGGATAATCTTCATGTAAAGCGTTTCCTTCATCAGATGGTCGGGAGCTTGTGGCATGACTTTGGCCTTTGTTGTGGACAACAGAATGGAGCGTTGTTGCGGTAGAACAGGACTGTCATCTGGCAAATGTAACTTTCAAATGAAGTCGAGCAGGACTTCCTCCTTGGGCTTCATGTATTTGAAGAACCCGTTCTTGCAATGCAGACTGAGGTCGAGGCATACATCTGCCGACATGTGCTCCAGCGAGTCATAGATGGTCACTTTTATCTGGCTGACCATGCCACGCTCATCTGTGGAGCCGTTGACCTTGAACATCCGTCCGAAAGAAGGGTTGGAATAGGCACAGCAGCTGTGTCCGAACTCCGTATGACGGCTTGGAATGTGGTGATAGAGGATTATCATTTCCATCTCGTCTTCGAGCATATCCATCACCTCCTCTATCGTGAAAGGGGTGTTCAACTGGAAAGTAAGAAGCACGTAATCGTCATACTTGACAGGCTTCTCCATCTTGCGCTTGTCCAGCAGTTCTGGCAACTGCAAAGGCACGACGGCAAGGAAATCATCGCAAAACTGTTCTAACATAATCGTATTCTCTGTTTGGGGTGTTTATAATCTTGTGACATAAATCTTCATCATGAGCATGGGCATATCCGACAGGCGTTGCTTGTCGAGGTGCAGTTTCTTGGCCAGACCGTCCATCTCCTTGGGGAGCGCATCGGCTATTTTGTAGAGGTCTGCCTTGTCCTTGTCGGAGAGCACGCTCACGGAAAGGTCATCCATCGTCATGAACGGCTGCATCATCATCAGGAGGTAGGCGTGCATGGTGTGCTCGTCCTTTACCCTGCCACTATTCAGATCCTCGATAGCCGCTTGTGCGTTGCGCAGCAGACGGTGGTTGGTGCGCATGGAGAGGTATATCATTGCATCCTTGTGGGACAAATCCTTGCGGTCGGCGGCACGGAGTATCTCCCGACAGCAGTGTTCGGTGTTTCGTCTGATGTCACCGATGTCATCGTCAGCAAAATCCGGCAGGTATTGCAGGAAGGATTTGAAATACAAATGCTCTTCCTTGATGAAAGCGAGCAGGTCTTCCTTGCCGTGAATGCCTTGCTTGGCGGATTTTTGCAGGAACAGCAGGTAACGCTTCAGTACCGCCTGTTTACCACCTTTATTATATATAGGCAGGCTATCCAAGGAAGCGAAGAATGGCTGTGCTTCCTTCACGGCTTGCTGTAGTTCCTCATCACCAACATGGGAAGAGGTCTGTTCTCTGAGATAGAGCAGGTCGTGAAAGGTGCGTTGCTTAGACATCGCCATACGGCACAGCTCGATGTGGATGGAGTCGTTCAACTCATGATATACCGTGAACGGGTATGAGTGGGCTTTCCTGACAGTGTCACGTGAGATGCACGATGTCACGGAATCGTCCAACACGCGCCATTCGTTGACAATCTTAACTAATGTCTGAATTGAGACCTTGCCGTTCTGTCGAAGAGTGGTCAGAAAGCCATGATACTCTCTGATGGCTTCATCGCTCGAATGGAACGACTTCGTGCCGTTTCCGTCTGAACATGCTGTCAGCATGACTACGGCAAACGCAGTGGCAATACAAATGGCAAGTCTGATACAGCCATGCGAGTTTGATTTTGCATTATGCAATATTTGCTTCATGCAATGGAGGTTGGTTTGTCCTCCGAAAAGTTGGGTTTCATATTTCATTGTTGTCATTATTTTGAGTCTGATTTTGAAATTGACGGTGCAAAGTTAATGCGTTTCAGCGATATATTTGCAAGAATGACAGTAAGTTTAATCTTATTTGTGTATCATACTTGCGAGTATGATTTTCAATGAAATCAAGTGAAAAGAAAATGGCAAATTATCGTGTTTAAGTATGATTTTTCGTTCAAGTATGATTGTTTCTCGGAAAAATAGTGTACCTTTGCACTTGATTTCATTTAATAGCGTACAACAGTATGGCAAAAGTAGGTTACATCTTTATCGCCACCAATGGCGAAGAGTATGCAGAAGACAAGGCTTGGATGCAGCAATACGGCTGTGTTCAGGTGATAGAGGAACTGTCCGAACACGAGAGGCTGCGCCCGATGTGGAAGCAGCTCATATCGAGTCTGGAGCGCGGCGACGAGCTGGTGGTGTCGAGGTTCAGTAACGCACTGCGTGGCACCCGTGAACTGGCTACATTCATAGAATACTGCCGTGTGAAGGTGGTTCGCATCATCTCCATCCAAGACCGCATCGATACGTTTGACGAACTTTTCCCCGACACCAAGCCCTCACAGGTCATCCGTATGTTCGGGTCACTCTCTGAGGAGTGTGCCGTGCTGCGCAAGGCATCGGCACACATCATCCATCTGCAACAGAATATCCGGCCGCCCAAGAAGTCGGAAAGGGCACTGTCGAAACTGGAGCGTGAGAAGAATATCGTGAACATGTACAACGAGGGGCACAGCATAGATGACATCTTTGCCATCAGCGGCTTCACAAGCCGAAGTTCCGTGTTCCGCATACTCAACAAGCATGGTGTGACGCTGAACCGTGGACCTCATAGTGGACCGCTGAAGAAAAGGAATAAAGAATAAACAAAAAACAGATACAATGAATAAGACATTCAACATCTACTGTGATGAAAGCACCCACATGGTGCATGACGGTCATCCCTACATGCTTTTGGGATGTACAAGTATAGCATACACACAAATCCGCATGGCAAAAGATGCCATAAAAGATATTAAGAAGAAGCACGGCTATAGTGATGAGCTGAAATGGACAAATGTCCACGAGGCCACGTATAAAGTCTATGCAGAGCTTATAGACTGGTTCTTTATGAATGACATGGAATTTAGGGCTGTGGTTGTTGACAAGAGTCAGATTGACGAGAAACGAGAAGACTATACGTTTAATGATTTCTACTTTCGCATGTACTACCAATTGCTGCATCACAAGATGGACATGGATTATACATATAACATATATATGGATATCAAGGACACATGCAGTAGCGATAAGCTGGAGAGGCTCAGAAAAATAATGGAATACAACTCTTCCATTGGCAGGTTTCAGTTTATACGTTCACACGAAAGTGTCTTCATCCAATTGGCAGATGTTCTAATGGGAGCCATCAACTACAACCTTAGATATGAAAAGGGAGAAGTTGAAGGAAGGGTGAGAGCCAAAATGAAGCTGATTGAAAAGATAAAAAAACACAGTAATATCAGTCTCAACACCACAACTCCCAAATTTAGAAAGAAGTTTAATTTGTTTTTTATCGCACTGAAATAGCCAATGAGCAGTTTGAATATTATCAAGAAATACCCTGAGCTGCTGGAACTGGCATATCTCAGTGAACGAGAAAGAGAGCATGATCTTCATGCAATATTCAAGCGTGATATAGAAGATAACTGTCAATTCTCATTCAGAGGGTGGCGCATCTATCCTATAAAGACAGATGGCGAGATTGACATGGCAAGATTGTTCAAGCATCTTACCTGTGAAGAAATCATGGTTGAGAACGAAGACGGTACGACTTATCCAAAGCGAGTATTCGAGATGGCTCGTTCACAAAGGCTTCATTGGATAAATCACCATGTGAGAGAATTGACACCAGACAATCTGGATGTATTTACCATAGAAGAGAGGGACGGCAAAAAGCGTAAGGTCAAGAAAACATACATCTATGATAAAGTGGAAAAGTATGTTATTGTCTTGGAACAACAACGTAGCAACGGATTCTATCTGTTGACAGCATACCATCTTAACAAAGAGTATGGACTAAAGGCTTTGGAAAAGAAGATGAAAAAGAGATTGCAGACACCACTATAAAACGCAAGACCCGAATTGCATCAAAGGCAACCGGGTCTCGAAACTCCTTCTATCTATAGATGAGCGCTGCAAAGGTACGAATATTCTTTGAAATAACGAAGGTTTTTCATTGAATTCTTCTCGATTTTAACATTTGCAGGGCAGTATTGTAAGATAACAGGAAAGAAAATAGCATAATTTTACAGAAAATCGTAATGGAAACATTCAAAGACGTTATATCAAGTGACCAACTTGTCTTGGTCGATTTCTTCGCCACCTGGTGCCAGCCATGCAAGATGATGCACCCCATCCTTGAGCAGGTGAAGGAAGTGTTGGGTGACAGAATCCGCATCATCAAGGTAGATGTGGACAAGTATGGGGTGACTGCAAGTCAGTATGGCATACAGTCTGTGCCCACATTGATGCTGTTCAGACGCGGCGAAGTGTTGTGGAGGACGAGCGGTGTGATGCAGAAATCAGAGTTGCTGGCAACGATTGACCCGTTTTTAAGATAAAAGAGCAGAAATGTCAAAATCTAAATTAAAGTCTGTCCTCATGTCCATGGACAAGAGTGAAATAATAAAAATGGTATTGGAACTTTATTCTGCACGGAAAGAGGCAAAGGAATATCTTGACTTCTATGCAGAGCCGAATGAGGGCCAGAAGCTGGAAGAGTATAAGCACATCATACGGGAAGAGTTCTATCCGAGCAGAAACAGAGAGCCAAAGACACGCTTCTCAGTGTGCCGCAAGGCATTGTCCGACTTCAAGAAACTGAAGCCTTCGGAAGATTCAGTCGCAGAATTGATGGTGTTCTATATGGAGAATGCCTGTCAGTTCACTTATGACTATGGAGACATGTGGGAGCAATTCTATGATTCTGTTGAGAGTAATTTCGACAAGACATTGCGCCACATCGTGCTTTATGACCTTTGGGACAAGTATGATTCCCGAATCAAGCAATGCCTTCGTTGGGCAAGCCCTTGTGGATGGGGATTTCCTGACGCACTGAATGATATGTATGAGGAAATGAAGGCGCAAAATGAGGAACTCCGAAAGAAATACAGGAATTTCAAGATGCCCATCAACGCTGATTATTAAACGAATATACTCAAATGGGGAAACCAAAGAAAAAACATAAGAAAGCGAAACAACTGCCCTTAAGCAAAGAAGAGCAGATTTTTCAAGCGGCAAGAGACCTTGCAGCTGAAATTGGCATATCCTATTCTGAGGCATTAGGGTTTACTTTGGGCATAAAGGACGTAACGTATGGTTGGGAAGAAGACTATACGGAAGAAGAGTTTCAGGCACTGATTGACCACGCTGTGGGAGACACTGATTATGAGCACACCCTCTATTGAATCATCTACACGAGAGGAACGTTTGGATTACGTTCTGAATGAATGGAGATGTCTGCACAACTGTGAGCTGTGCGGTAAGTGCCATATTCTGAAAGGCAGAAGCGAAGAAATACTCTATGCAGACTATATAGACGGCAAGCGGTCATATATGGATATAACATTAGAAATCAGAAGCAACAGATAATGATGTCACAGAAATACATATATCCATCGTTGTTCCAAGAGGAAGAGCCGCAAGAAAGCGTTCCTGGTGATAAGAAAGAGTATGACCTGACGAATCTCTTTGAGAGATTGGCAAAGTCTGATTTTCGCAGCCGGTTCCATCTGTCCAAGCAAGACAGGGAGTATGTAATGGAAAAGGGATTGCCGACGATACGAAAACACGCAGAGGACTTTGTGGCAAAAAGACTTGCTCCGGCTGTCATACCGAACGACGGCAAGCAGACTCCCATGCGTGGGCATCCTGTTTTCCTGGCTCAACATGCCACTGGCTGTTGTTGCCGGGGATGCTTCTTCAAGTGGCATCACATCTCAGCAGGCAGGGCACTGACCAAGGAAGAACAGGAATATGCTGTTGCCGTATTGATGGCATGGATTGAAAAACAGATGAATAAAGGATGAAGATAGAAGAAGCCATAGTATATGTGATGGTAAAGCGAAATGGCGGCATGACAACCGACCAGATTGCCGATGCCATCAATCGTCATAGGCTGCACCTGAGAAAGGACGGTCAGCCTGTGACAAGCAAGCAGGTGTATGCAACAATCTGCCGTTTCCCTGAAATGTTCACAAAAGAAGCTGGCAGAATCATGTTAATGATATGACGTAACGATATGACAATAGATACAACCAACATGTGCTCACACCTTCAGAAGAAGTTGTTTGAACCAGAAGGTGTGTATTATCCTATATGGCAAGCCATGCAGGATGATGAGACCTTGACAGCAGTGGTACGAAGCAGACAGCTGCACATCTACAGAAACGGGAAGAAAATTCTCGTTCTGGCAGGTAAGGCACAACCGAAGATTATAAGGGAAGACAAAATACAAGAGTTAATAACAAGATTATAAACAAAACATCAAATCATCAAAACAATGGACGCAAAAGAAAAAGTATTGGCAACAATGAAAGAGGCTGGTCAGCCTCTCAACGCAGGTAAAATCGCAGAACTCAGCGGTCTCGACCGCAAAGAGGTAGATGCAGCCATGAAGCAGCTGAAAGCAGAGGGTGCAATCGTCTCTCCTGTGCGTTGCAAATGGGCACCTGCAGAGTAAGGTTTATACTGCTGTCTTGAAATATAGGCAGCAGTATCTTTATTTTTATCAAAATGTTAAGGTGAGGAATCTGAATATCCTTGCCTACGGACACAATTATCCGCTGCATCTTTTTGGGGTAAGGTGCAGACGTATGGCTGTCAGCGTATCTTGGTTTAAAGACGCTTAGCGGTCACGGCGGAAGTCGTTTCGTCTCTCTCCGCCGAACAAAGCTCTGAGCACATTGCCCAAAGCTCCGAACACGAAGTAGCAAACGATGATTGCAACAATATCGTCCATAAGCATTTTCTGTTTTATGGGTTATACACTATTATGAAGATTCACTATGTCCAATCCCTGCCTCTTGGCTTCTCTGACGGTGTAGAACGTGCCGCCCTTGGGATTGCCATCGAAGTAGGCTATGAGACGTGAACTGCGGTTGACCATATAGTCGTTGCGCCTCAGAAGGCAGCCATTGTAGTATTGCTCGCTCAATACGACCACGTCATCCACGATGCGCAGGATGGCATCATACTTGGCTTGCTCTTCCTTGCTCCACCGGTCAGACTGACCACGGAACGGCACAACGGCTATCACCTGCAAGTCCTTCAACTCGCATTGCAACGAAAGGGCGGCTTCTGCCGCCAGCAGGTCAAATCCCATTGCCATGCCACAATAGAAATACCGGTAGCCGTCGGCATACGCCTTGGCTATCTCCGATTTGAGACATTGCTTCAACTCCCTCCGCTTGGCGAAAGGTACGCTGCGGTGTCCGCTGAAGCATACGGACACTGCCTTGTCGTACTTTGTCATACTTTACCTTACTTTATAATGTGTGCGTGCGAGGAACATACCGCCAATAACACATGCCCCGAGCCTTTCGAGTTGGTTGGCATACTTGGCATAGCTGAGACCCTTGGTTATCACATCGTCAAAGACCAACACCATTTTGTTGTCGAAGAACGGCTCATCAAACTCAACGACATTCGCCTTGCGGACTTCATCCTCGTTCTTGCGGTTATCGTGGATGGTCTTACGCTCTCCGCATACCCTCACGTGCTCGTAGCCGTTTTCCGCTCCTGTCAATTCACACACCCTGTGGCAGAAAGCCTTGTAGCGGAGTTCGTTGCTCTCGCTTGTGGATGCTGGAACGGGGGCGAAGACGATGTTCACGCAACCCTTGCCGTAGAGTGTCAGCATATTCTCTGCGGTGCGCTGCGCCACTTCCTCGTAGGCTCTTCCGTCCTTGAAGTCAAACACTAATTGTCTGTCGGCAATCTCCTTCTCACCCACATTGCGGATGCGTGCGGGATAGTATTTGCAGAACCAAGTCTGAGGCTTGTCTAACTGCTTTTGGATTTGATAGTCATTCTTGTGTGCCATTGCTCTTATGTTTTTTCTTCCCTTATTTCGGAGGCTTTTCCTGCCTGCCCAAGGGATATTTTTTGCTTTCCAAGAGTGATGGCGATCAAAAAGCCAAATCGGGAGCGAAAAATACGCTCTGCACGCAGAGGAAGATTTTTCGGTCAAATGCAATGGACGATTTGGTGTTTGAACAATCGCCAGCATTACCTTTGCAAAACAATATCCGCAGCGGCAAGGCAGGCGAAAAGAAATCTGTTATGTAAAAGAGGAAACGGGCGGGATGGCGTGGGGCGAAGCTGTATATGGGGAAGGACGATAGTTGATATGAGGGAAAAAGAGAAAATCTTGTAATAGGGAACGACATTGCCTTTTATCAGCATGGAGACAGTCCTACAAGCAGAGAAAACTATTGCCCTAAAAATGAGTTGGATAGTATTTTCTAAAAGTAGTATCGACTACGAATAGTATAATAGTCGAATAGTTTTTACTACCATACTACGGATAGTAAAGTCTGTTTATAGAAGAGATAGCGGTATCATCGTCTGTTCGGCGATGATACCGCGCGGCACTCATGTGTCATGCCGCTTTAGGTATTCTGTCATTGCCTCATTGACAATATCACGCAAGGACATCCCTTTCTTGATGGCGAGGTACTTCATCCTCGTGTGGATGCTCTTGTTGATAAGGAAATTGCAATGCACCGGCACTTCGGTAGTCTCAGAAACAGACACAGGTGGTGCTGGTGTAGTTTCTGTGACTATCTGCTCCTTACTCGGCTTCTTTGTGGAAGAAAGGAGTCCGTTGAGACCGCCTTTCATTCCCTCTTTCAACATACTGCTCTTGCTCATGGCTATGCTATTTTAAGTTTAACACTTCTTTTGCCAAAGACATATAATCACTGGCACCATTGGATTTGGGATTATACTCAAAGATAGTCTTGCCGTTGATGGGTGCTTCTGCCAAAGCCACATTATCACGGATGACGGTCTTGAAAACCTTCTCGTGAAAACTGTCATTGACGATTTCCCTCACGCTTCGGTTCAACGTCTTGCGGCGATCGAACTGGGTGATGACGATGCCGCCCACTTTAAGGTTGGAGTTGAGCCGCTCCTGAACGATGCGGATGATGTCCATCAACTTTGCCATACCTCTCATGGCAAGGTATTGCGCTTGAACAGGGATGATGATGTAGTCGGCTGCGGTGAGGGCATTCAAGGTCAGCAAGCCCAATGACGGTGGACAGTCGATGATGATGTAGTCGAAATGCTCTTTGGCGATGGCTTTGGTGATAAGTCCCTTCAAGATAAGCTCCCGTCCCGGCTCGCTGATAAGCTCTAACTCAGCCGCAGACAGGTCAAGGCATGAGGGTGAGACGGTGATGCCGTTGTGCAACTTGACCAACGGCAAGGTGTACTGTCCACACATTGCGCCATAGACTGTCTGTTCTTCCTCGATGGACAATCCCAAGGCTTCCGTGAGGTTGGCTTGTCCATCCATGTCAATAGCCAAGACGTTCTTCTTACTCAGTTGCAGAGCTGCCGCAAGGCTTACTGCGGTCGTACTTTTCCCTACACCACCCTTGTGATTTAATACTGCAATTATCTGTGTCATAACATGATACTACTATTAGTGAATACTACTTTACTATTCTACTACTGATAGTACATACTAACCATAGTAAAAGCGGATTTACTACGATTAGTACGTACTACTCTCAGTTGATACTACCCTCAGAAGGGAAGGTCTTCGCTCTTGTCCTGCGGTGCATCGGCTGGCGGTACGGGAGCCTCGCCCTCTGCCTTGGCTGCCTTGCGTGCCTTTGTTGCAGGTGTGTCGGTTGCATCCTTCTTCCCTGCATTGACAAAGGCGATGGAGTCAGCTATGATGCTATGCTGTATGTGGTTCTCTCCGTTGCGGTCTGTCCAAATGGAAGAAGTCAGTGTGCCTTCCACAAGCACCATACGACCCTTGGTGAGGTATTCAGCCAAACGGATATGGTTCTCCTTGCTGCTCTTCACCCTTACCCAAGTGGTGATTTGCTTGCCCTTACTGTAGTCGTCCACTGCGATGTCAACAGCCATGAATGTTCCGTGTGTACCTGTGATGACGCGGCAATCCTTTGCTCCGATGCGTCCGATAGTGTGAGTGTAAATCATAATGTGAAAATGTTATAGTGGCAAGTTGGTTAGACTTGCCGTTACCTTGTTATTTAAATGACTTTTCTTGTTGATTGAACATAAGCTATTGCTTCATTCATAATTTCTGCTCGTGACCTACTCTTGTTATCTTGCATCCACTCATCAATTTCAGATTTGAGGAACATGATACGTTTCCCCTTCTTATGGAATGGTATTTGTTTATTGCTTGTCCAACAATAGATTGTGTGTTCAACTGGATGGGTAGGGAGATACTCACTCAATTCGGAAACACTAAGCCATTCCAATCCCTTATCGGGCTGAATTTGAGTCATTAGTGTGGAAAACTTTTCTTCTAAAATCTCCAGCTTGTTTATTACTAATGACAATGCTGATGGCAAGTCATTAAAACTCAATATTTGCTTTTCCATATCAATATATGTGTGGCAAGTTGGTTAGGCTTGCCGTTACCTTGTTATTAATATCCTTTCTTCGTCTGCCTTGTATTGGCGACAAAAGACTTGTTGCTGCCTGTGAGACTGATAGAGCCGCAATTAACAAACTCTCCGTCGGAATAGACTCTGTACTTCTGTCCGCTTACCTCATGCTTCTGTTTGATGCGCTCTCGCATCCACTTCTTGGCTGCGGTCAATGAGCAAAAGGTCTCGCTCTCCTTGGTCGTCTCGTCATATACGATGCACTGGGTCATACATGCTCCTACTTCATCCATGCACCTATACTCGACGTGACATAGTCCAACTGACCGCCAAATATGTCGCTTGGCTCTATGTCGTATTGTCCATCCCTCACTTCCTTGTCCTCTCCAAGAAGCGACAAGTTTCCGTCGGCATCCAAACGTGCTGCGTCTATGACGATGTCACGAGGCTCGTCAAAGAGATAACCTGCCACGATGGGCTGCTCTCCCTCGAAATGCACCTCAAAGCCTCCGTCCACCTCCGTGCCGTACTTGCGAAGAGCCGCTTTCAGCTCGTCCTGCTCCCGGTGCTGCAATGCCTGGAGTTGTCCGTGGATAGTGAGGTCTTGCAGTTCTGCCTCTCGTTTGGTGTGGGTTGCCTCGCCGGTCTTGCAGTCGATGTCATACTTGTGGTAAACCACTGGGATATGGTCTGCCGATGTGACAAGCCATGTGATGTTGTTCACTGAGAAGCCCTGTCTGGTGAGGAACTCCTCGATGTCTGAGCCGAGAAGGTGGTCGGCTACGTCAAGATACTCGATGCGTGCGTCAGCATCATGCAGGATGATAATCTTCATTGCCTTTCTATTTTTAGTGATACAAATAAGTTTGTCGCCCATGTCGCTGGACTTGTTTAACTACGTTGAAGAAACTTACGCTCAGCATAGTGAATAAATTCCCTCTGCGTTCGCTTAACCGTTTCTTTCTCTTCCCTCCTTTCGAGACCTTTCAGCCTGTGGAGGGATATTTTCTGCTCCCACAAGCCGCAAGAAAAGACATAAAGACAAATTATGTGTGAAGAATACTCTTTTCCGAGGAAAAGGAAGATTGTTCACAGTCACAAGACCTCAAGCAGAATTTGACGATTGTCTCAGACGCGGCTAACTTTGCAGGAAATATGCCTACCACTGCGCTGATTGGAAGAAGATTATTGATATTGGCTGCAAGAGGAATGATGTGTTATATATAAAGAGGTAAGAAGAAAGATTGAAACAGTAAGGGTGGGCAGTGAAGTGTTTGCAGGTCTGCTGTACCGACATAAAGCGAGTGTGTTGGCTGACCGGGATGCAAGTCATCAAAGCTTCAGCCTTGATAGCTTGTAGCACGGACAGACAATTCTCTCGCGTCGGTACTTCGGCATACTGTCAGCTTTGGCTAATAGCAACGTGTTGCCATCAGCCAAGGATGTCTGTATGACGACAGACCATGTAACGCTTCGCAAAGGCGTGGGGCAAAGCAGTATAATTTAGAAGTAGATAGTAACGTATATCAGGCAAGAAGAGACAGTTGCGCAACGGACAAATCGGGCACTCCTGTCAGCATGACAAATGTGCCTTGTCCTTGCCGCAGGACACTGAGGCAGATTGGACGTAGCAGACATGTCTGCCACATTCAATATGCCTGAGTGGACAAGAACTGCCTCTTGTATAGCAGAAGAGAAATTGTAAAACAGTTGATTAGTGGTAAAGGTGGTATGGGTGGGCAGAATGGCATTACACGGACATTGCCGAAGCCCGATAATGGGACAGCCAGACAGCAATAAAGGCAGTTATCAGAAGTGTCAGTTTCTGATAGTGACATTGTTGGCTGCCTGTCACATGGGATTCGTGCGGTGTCCGTACAGTAATGCCGTTCTGAAGGTGTGGGGCGAAGCGATACAACGCACTTGGACGAAACCACCGCTTATAACAGAAAATATTTTGCAGTCAAAGAGAAGAAGAATAGTAAAGCAGGTGTGGGTGGGTAGTGAAGCTGTCGCAAGATTGACGGTCTGAATATCAAGGCGAGTGGATAGCCAGTAAAGGACACAATTATCAGAAGCCTCGGCTTCGGCATCTTGTGGCATAGATGGCAGTCCTCTCGCGTTCAGACCTTGGCATACTGTCTTTCTTGGCTAATAGCGACTTTGTCGCCATCAGCCGGGAATATCTGTATGCCAACCATCTTGGTGACGTTTCGCAAATGGTGAGGGACGAAGTGGTTAGAATAAAGGAAGACGGCGTTGCCGTTATGGTTAATAAATGCACATGGTTGTTATTAGAGAAGATTATCACACGCTATAACAGCAGATTGATGTCCCTGAGCAAAACAAAAGCGACCCGAAGGTCGCCTTGTTATGGAGAGGAAAGGCTATTTCTTGCCTTTCTTGGTTGCTGGCTTGGCCGGCTCTTCCGCAGGAGTCTCCTCCTTGTCGGGACACTCGTAGAACTTGGTTGCAACCATGATGATTCTGGAGTGCTTCACGCCATCCTTGTCTGTCCACTCCTCTGGCTTGAAGAAACCCTCGACGGTGAGCAACGTGCCCTTGGTGAGCTTGTCGAATGATTCGGTGTGCTCGTTCTTGCGCCATGCCTCCATATTCATGAAAGCCGATACGCGGTTGGTTTCCTCGCCGTTCTTCTCCTGACGGCCTACTGCCAATGAGAAGCGTGCTACGCTGGCGTTTGCGAACTGACGGATTTCTGCATCCTTACCTACGAAACCTGAAACTGTGAAGTTGTTCTCGATCTTTTTCATTTTGAATTGAATTTAAAAGTGAAACTTAATTTTTACATGCATTCAAAAGCAGGGATGTGGCACCATGTGGGAAGCACCATGAAAATCGTTCGCAATACTCTTTTTGTCGTTGGCGGTAAGGGAGAAAAAGGAAGATTACGCACTATTTTATTGGTCACAGCGATAGCGGCCACACAAGAAGGAGGAAGTCCTTCGCAGCATCACGCTACCTTTGCATGGTAAAAATAAGTGGCTTTCAAATAGCTCAATTCAGAAAAAGACGGGGCCAAACAATGGAACAAAGGTTGTAAGCAAGGAGGCAATCCGTATGCAACAGACAGGGGCACTGCTATGGCTGTATGCCTGGAGAAACGAAGCGGGAAATCCGACCTTACAGCTGTATCATCAGAAGAGTGAGGAGCATGAACACTGATGCACGATGAACGACAAGCCTAAGGGTCAGCTTAGCAATAGAGGCATCAAGCCAAAAGAGGACAGACATCAGAGGATTGGCGATAGCACTGTCATCATGCTAAGACCAAGTTCTGTGTCCGACAAGGAAGAGTCGCAAAAGACAGACGAGTAAAACCAAAAGGCGAAATGACCATTCCTATAACAAGGTACAGAGACGCTTAAAACGGCGAAGGGACTTTGGCGACGTATCGCTATACAGGTGTCGAAGCATCGCTTCTATAACAGGACTGGAGCAAGTGAGCAAACCGCACAACTTGCTCCCAAGGTATTTCAGTTACAACAGCCATAACCTCATTGGAGGATTGTCCTAAAAGAGTTTTTGCAGTCAAAGGAAGAAAGAGTCTGCAAGCCACATAGCCAACAGACTCTCTCCTGATTATTCACAGATGACAACATCATCCTTGTACTCCGTCACTTCCTTGCCGTTGATGAGCTGGACAATGACCTCACAACCCAAGTCCTCGACAATCGTTCCCTCTGTCTGACCTCTTCGGGGATAAAGCAAGGTGCAGAAACACCCTACAACGCCGTCCAACTGCTCCATGTCTATCGTTGCCATATCCGTTCCTCCTTGTTAGCCGAATGTGATTGGATTGATGCAGAAATTCGTGTCCTCTGCCTCATACTCGTATTCATTGATGAAGTCAATCATCTTCTGTTCGCTTCTTCCGTCCTGTGAGACACCAGTCTTCTCACACCACAACTTGATAGCATCACCAAAGGTGGAGTAAGCACCCTCACAATCCTCAAAGAGTTCTCCGTATGCAGTGACGTAGCACTCTTCGGGGAAGAAGTCGTTCTCATCGTGCGTATAGAAGATGTCGCAACCTGGCTCAACCTCTCGCCAACTGATTGAAAGTTCATCGCCAAGTGCCTTGTTCACCTCCTCAAAGAACAAGTCGCATGAAGACCAAGCACTTTCGGTGTCAAAGGACAAGAGGGCATAATCGTCTTCCACGTTCTCCTCATACTCTGCCCAATAGATGTGTCCTCTCACCGAGATGCCTTTCTTCTCGTAGTCAATGCCATAGTGTTCTGCCAAGAGATACAGATACACATTATTACTGTTCACCTCCAACTCTTGGAGTGTGTTCCAAAGGTCTGCCACGGCTTTGCGTGAGCCTGTCACCTTGTACTGAGTGTCGCAAATGTTAGCCATAAGATAAAATTTTTATTTTCTTCCCTTATGTAGAACCAACTACCATCGGGATTGATTAAAGAATTATGTTGCCCCAAAAGGTGTTATGGCTCATCAATGCAAGGTTTTGCCGTCAAATACTACCTCTGCCACAATCAGAGCGTGGAGATTTCACGGACAAACCACAGGCACCGACCTTGCAGGATGAACGCCATGACAGGTACCTTTGCAACACAATTCTTATCAAAGCCCGATGGGGTGGTACATGGCAGACTGCATGGTACAGCAGTGTGAAGTGACGTTATAGGTGGAGATAAGGCTATAAGAGGTTTTTGCAGTCAAAGGAGAAAAGAGTCCACAAAGTGCAGTATCTACAGGACAAAAACACTTTAGTTTACCTTGGTTAGCTCTTATATATATGCTAACCTAAAGTAAACTGTATATATGTCCGTCTAAAACCCGAAAACCGTACGGGTCAGCTTACGTCAGAAACAGAAGTATAGAACCATAGAAGTGGTTCAAGAAGTCTTTCTTCCTTTGACTGCAAAATATTATCTTTGCACGAATCATAATTGCCCTGTAGGATTTAATATAATTTAACACTCTTTGTTGAATGCAAGGAAGAACAGCTTCAATATGCTGAATATCAGTAGTATAACATTGTGTTAACCCTTAATCTGTAGAAAAGGATGTTATCATACAAAGTAATGTCCATTTGTACTTTTTCTATATGGTTTTATACTTACATTTGCATATCATTTGTATCTTGATAACAGTAACTAACTGATTATCAATATACTTTATATTTGAGGAGGTCAAATGATTCCGATAAGTAAACAGATAATAAACAATAAACAAAAGCGTGCAGCTCAATGAGTTGCACGCTTTTTGCGTTCAGAAGTTTCTTGCGATACTTTTTTTATATTTGGTATTATCGGGAAAGAAGTAAATCGGCTAATAGAACCGCTGTTTCTGGTTCATCTTTCGGTGCTTCTTTAGGTTTCCATGCTACAACGAATCGAACAGAGGCAGATTTTACTTCATATCCTTTTTCTTTCCATTCCGCCAATGTATTCTGCATATTTTGTGATAATTTGGCTACTGGTTTATTGGTTAATGAATCATACAAGACGAAATTGTCGTAGTTTAAAAGATCTCCGCCTCTTAATGCCAATACCTCTCGTTTAAGTTTTTTGAAGAATCCCAGATAGACATCTTTATGAGAGAGTTGTAGAACAATCTCTTCGGGCATTGCATACTCTTTGGAGTCAATAAAATACTGGTCTACATTTAAATGATTAAAACAATTGCTATTCGTATGTATAGACAGTCTGTTTTTTGCACGTGTTATTCCCACGTAGTATCGACGCATCAGGTGAGCATCTTTCAAATAATTGTCAGATATAAGCATATATACGTTGTCGAACTCTTTGCCTTTGGCTTTATGAATGGTCGATATCACGACATCTGTACCTGAAACATCACAGAAATCTTCTACCGATGATTCAAATACAAACTCTTTGAAGTCACTAAGGTATTTTACTTTGTTGATTTGTTCAAATAGTTCCACACAACGCTTTACATACACCAAACTTTGACTTCCGTTGTAAGTGGAAAAAGTGGTATGTTTGGCATCTTCCCATAATTCTTCCGGAATCAGGGGTGTTTTTGTCCGTTTGTCTATATATCTTAGGAAATATCTTATTTCGGCCATATTCCAAAAACGGAAACCATCCATAGATTGTACTAACTTGCTGTTTATTCCATATTTTCGTAAGAGAGCTACTAATATTACAGCTTCTTCGTTTGTCTGGGTGAGTACACACGAAGTGCCATTCGTCTGATGTTGGACTAATTCTTCAACGAGTGGCTGATACATATACTTTGATTGATAGTATGTCACTCCAACCCAACCATTCTCTTTTTTCATAGAGGTGATTGGGATGCTTTTCATTCTTTTACTGATACTTTTCACAAATCCGTTGGCGAAATTCACCAGATAGTGCGCACTGCGATAATTCTCAGTCATTTCGAAAAACTTGCTTCCGGGTTCCTTTGTCAGCCGGTACATATATTCGGAATTAGATCCGCGAAATTCATAGATATTTTGGTCATCGTCGCCTACTGCTATCATGCGCATCTCCTCGTTATTGGTCATTAGGGCCTTTACAAGCTTATATTCGTCAGTGCTCATGTCTTGAGCTTCGTCTATGACTAGCACCGTCTTACCAATTTTGTTAGGTTCCACTTCTCCCTGATTAATCATTTCGGTAGCTTCTGCGACGACGTTTTTGGTATCTTCAAGATTTCCTATTCTTCCTAAAAGATCAAAGCAATAAGAGTGAAATGTCTTTATCTCAACAAAGTGGGCGGCGTTGCCTATCAGCTCCATGAGTCTTTGTTTGAATTCGGTTGCGGCTGCCCTTGAAAACGTTAACATCAGAAGTTGTTCATGTTTTACATCTTCGAGCAGTAAGAGTGATGCGAGTTTGTGAACTAGCACACGTGTTTTTCCGCTACCGGGACCTGCTGCGACAACGATGCAACGTGAATCTTTGTCGGAAATGATTTCCATTTGTCGCTTGGATAATTGACCGAATAATTGCTTGTATTTCTGTGGTGTCAAGTTACGCTGTATTTCACTGACTCTTTCCCCCTTGAAGTATTTTGTGATAAACTTCTTGTAATCCATTTGGAAATAGTCTTGAACATATTGTAAGGCCGAATTGTAATCTCTTACCATCAAGTTGGCATATTCCCCCACAATATGAACTTGTTGAATCTTCTGCTTGTAGAATTCATTAAGCATTTGGTAGTCATCCTGCTTGTATCTCGATTTATTGTCCTTAATTCTTTGAATATTCATAGCATTATAAAGGACCAGGAAACCTCCTTCGAGTTTCAGTGCACCAATTTTCGACAGATAAAGAAGTGCTTCCTCCACGTCTTCCAATTGTATGTTGTCAAGCTCGCTGAAAAGGGACTGGGGATTTGACTTTATTTGATTTAGAAGTTCTACTACAGAAAACTGAACAGCTTTGTTTTGTGAGATTTGCTTTTCTGTATCAGCAGTCAACTTATATAGCCATTCCACTGTGAAACGGCTTATTTCCAATCGCTTTTCAAAACGTTTGATGGTTGATTCCATATCTGTTTGACGGCTGATTTCCATATTATGGACCGCATCTTCTTTCTTACGGATATATCCCTTGATTGTGAGGAAATAGAGTAACGTTCGGATGTCTTTTTCTTTAGATGTATTGATACCGTCGTTTGTTGCATCGTCATTCAGTTGCTTGCATGATATACGTAAAGATTTGTCAGGAATATGATTGAGGATGTATTGTTCAAGTTTCGCAAAACGTTCGAGGAGCGTGCGCGATTTTCGTTCCGATTCACCGGTATCTAACAAATAGGCGGATATGTCTTTACTGTCTGCCAATATACCTTCTTGTCGCATTCTCTCCACAACAGATATGATTTCACTCTTGCTTATCCCCAGTATATCTGCCAGATAATCAATTCGTGATTCAGCTTCTGAATCTTGGGCTTTGGCAATATGTTTCTGTGAAATCAGTGATTTGATGATTCTGACGGCTTTCTCTATCTCGTCACTGCCAAATAGTAGTGACGCTGATATGCGTTTTCTTGCTTCGTCTATATTTTTAACTGTGATACCTGTAGCATATACATGAGGTACATTATTGCCTCTTACCAAGTATCCACTTTGTTCCAGAGTTGCTAAAGCTGTCCGTACGCGGGTCTCAATATCGGATACAGAATCATCCCAACCTGCCTGTCGGGCAATCTCCAGTGCAGAGCAGCTAACTTTCATGCGTTGTCTGGTGAGATCTTTTACAGCTTTCCATACCTGTTGAATTTCACTAATACTTAGTTTTGTCTGGTTCAATAGTATAAAATGCTTGTCTAAGTCATTATCACTATAAAGCACATAGCAACGTGCGTTGAGGCTGGGATCACGGCCAGCCCTACCTGCTTCCTGCACATAATTCTCCAATGAATCGGAAATATCGTAATGTACCACAAGTCCGACATCCTTCTTGTCGACTCCCATACCGAAAGCTGATGTTGCCACGATGATGCGTACTTGGTCATTCATAAATGCATCTTGATTGGCAATCTTATCATCAGAATCCATTTTGCCATTGAATGGCAATGCTTTATAACCGTCACGAGTCAATTTGGCAGCCAATTCTTGTGTACGTTTGGTACGTGATACATAAACGATTGTAGGACAATCGGATTCTGCTACAAGTCCTCTCAGTTTTAAATATTTGTCATCGTTATTTTCAGCATGTATGACAGAATAACGCAGATTGGTCCTTGAAGCCGTTGATGCAAATAATTCTAAATCTAAATTCAAGGTTTGTTTGAAATAGTCACAAATGTCTTGTACCACTTTCTGTTTTGCCGTAGCGGTGAAGCAGGAAACGGGTATTGGCTTTTTACATCTTTTGTTTTGTTGGTATTCTCGGATAAATTTGCCTATGTAGAGATAATCAACCCTGAAATCTTGTCCCCATGAAGAAAAACAATGTGCTTCGTCTATTACAAATCTCACAACATGGCGTGCCATTAAAATCTTTTCAATGGTTTTTGAACGAAGCATTTCGGGAGATATATACAAAAGTGAAGCTTCTCCGTCTTGCACTCTTTGTATTGATAGTGCTCTTGTGATAGGATCTAACAATCCGTTGATAGTTACCGCATCAGTAATACCTCTATCAGCAAGATTATCCACCTGATCTTTCATCAATGATTGTAGTGGCGAAATGACGATTGTGAGTCCGTGCACAGAACGTCCTTCCATAAGTGCGGGCAATTGAAAAGTAAGCGATTTTCCTCCACCGGTAGGAAATATTGCCAATAGTGATTTGCCTTTTACTGCTGCTTGGGCAGCTTGCTCTTGAAGCGGTTCGCCTTCGTATGTACGGAATTGTTCATATCCAAAGAATGTTTTCAAGTTATGAAGCACATTCAGTTGCGTATTACAGTAAACGCAATTTTCGCTGCAACTGTTATGACGCAGGAGTTTTACGACAAATTCTACTTCGGGATAATTGTGCAGTACCCATCCGGGAGTGATGGAGCGGTAGTCGGTGGTGTCAATTAAAGCCAGAGCGTATGCCAATTCACATGGACGCCGTTCAGTTAACATCTCAATATCAGCATGCTGGCAGATCTTATTCACGTAAAGTTTTCTTATGAGATCGGGTACTCCTTCATTGATATATTTCGCACCTACCATACTAAGAAATCCTTCAAACTCTGTCTTGCCTTTTAGTAACGATGCAAATAACGTACGTTTTTCGTCCGGCAACGAATTCCAACGTGCTATTTCGTCCAGTAGCAGAGCTTTTGCTTTTTCGCAATCATTCACAGGGTTGTTCATCTGCTCGCTGATCAGTTTGTCATCTTTTACAAGCTTATGATAAGGGCGTTCCGGAAATAATAAAGGTGATACATAAAGCGTATCGACAAAGAAGCAGTGGAATGTTTTATCGGTAAACAGATACTTTGCATCATGATGGATGATATTATGTCCGCAGATATAGTCTGTATCACCAAGAAATTTGAACAGCTCTTCTTTCGAAGATTTATGAAATGTTGCACCATCATGACGGAGTGCCCCAATATCATGGATTTTATGATCTTTCAAACCAATTTCAACATCTACTATGGCATAACGTATGGCATCAAATGGCACAGATGTGTTTTTATTGTTGATTACATGGTTGGTGTCCTCATCTTTTCCGATTCCTATAAGTCTGCTCCATATTGACATATATCCAATAAATAAGTTGTTTTATAATTGAATTTATTATGTATCTGCATCTTTTTATTGTTTGGGTATAGCCCCAATATTGTTTACAAAGATAAAAATAAAACTGAATAATCGGTTAAAATCACTGCTTTCTTTTTATATATCTATACCATTTGTTTTGCCGTTCAATGAGATTACTGTAACTTTGTGTCCGGTTTAAAAAGATTGTATATTATGGAGTTACCTAAAGATCCGATGATGCTGTTTAGCGTTATCAATATGAAATTGCGGGATTGTTATTCTTCGCTTGATGAACTTTGTGAAGATATGGATGTAGATAAGGAAGAGCTGGTGAGTCAATTAAAAGCCGCAGGTTTTGAATATAGTGCAGAGCACAATAAATTCTGGTAACGGCCTTTTCTTTAATTTACAGACTAACAATCTATCCGAATATCCGAAACGTCTCCATAAGCTCTGCCAAGAGCATGGAGACGTTTTTTTTATCTTATTATTATTCCCTTCCATATCCTTCACTTGTTAATAAAAGCAAAAAGCAAGATTCTGTATTTAACTTCCACACTTTTATGCGTTCTAATAGACAAAGTTCAGAAAAAGAATCGATGATAAATGAGAATAAAATCAGAGAAATTTGTGCCTCGAATCGCGAACGGGGATTCAAGATGTTGATGGACGTTTTTCAGGAGCCGATATACAATTATATTCGTAGACTGGTTGTATCTCATGAAGATGCAGAGGACGTACTTCAAGAAGTGTTTATCCGCGTGTTCCGGCACTTAGACCAGTTCCGTAGTGAAAGTTCTTTGAGTACGTGGATTTATCGGATCGCGACAAATGAAAGTCTGCGTTTGCTGAATGACCGTAAAGAAGAAGGAAACGTTGCCTCTGAAGAGATTCAAGAGGAATTAATAAACAAGTTGCAAGCTTCTGATTACATTGATTACGAGAATGAGTTGGCAGTGAAATTTCAGGAAGCTATTTTGAGTTTACCGGAGAAACAACGTCTTGTGTTCAACTTGCGTTATTACGATGAACTCGAATACGAAGAAATAGCACGAATCTTGGATAGTAAGGTGGAAACACTTAAAGTAAACTACCATTATGCTAAAGAGAAAATAAAGGAATACATATTAAACAGATAGAAGGATGAAAAAGGATTTTGATTTTGACGATATTGGAAAACGTACCCCTTACCGTACTCCTGATGGCTTTTTCGAAGATATGCAACGGAGAGTGATGGAGCGTGCGGGAGTAAAGCAACGGCGGAAGTCACATTTGAAACTGATTGTTTCTGCAGTTGTTACGATGGCGGCAATATTAGCCGGATTCTTATTCGTTCCGTCCTTGCGTCAGATAAATGACGTTAAGTCGCCTTCTTCGATATTGGCTGTCGATAGAAGTAATGGTACGGATGCGGTAGATAAGTGGATTAAAGAATTGTCGGATGAGGAGTTGGAAGAGCTCGTCAGCTTCTCTGAAAACGATATATTTTTAAATTAAGTAACTCAATCAATTATTTAAAACGTAAAGATTATGAAGATGAAATTTATTTATGTACTTTTGGGTGCTCTCCTGTTGGGGAGTCAGATGAGCCTTTCTGCTCAAAACAATGATAACAGAGAAAAGAAACAGCGTCCTACGCAGGAACAAATGGTGCAGATGCAGACCAATCAGATGGTTAAAACGTTGATGTTGGATGATGCAACAGCAGCTAAGTTTACTCCTGTCTACGAGAAATATCTGAATGAATTGCGTGAATGTCGTATGATGAACCGTAAGCCCAGAGCGGAAAAAGCACAAGGTGCGGAAGCAAATGCTAAAAGAGAAGGTCAACGGCCGTCTATGACTGATGCGGAGATAGCAGCGATGTTGAAGAACCAATTTGCTCAGAGTCGCAAAATGTTGGATATTCGTGAAAAGTATTATAACGAGTTCAGCAAGATACTTTCTCAGAAGCAGATTATGAAGATCTATCAACAGGAGAAAAGCAATGCGAATAAATTCAAAAAAGAATTTGACCGTAGAAAGAAGGGACGTAAACCGGGACAAGGACACCATGAGGGACAGAAGCCTCGTGCTCCGCGTCAAGGTGAAAAATAAAGATTAGGTTTATTATTAGAGTTTTATTTTACTAAATCGACACAAAATTGAACATAGGCAGCCATATTTGTTTTTTTCAGCGGCGTTTGATTAGTTGTTATGTCTTCTTGCTGATTATCAGTTTGGCTGCTTATGCGCAGTCCGGTGGAAAGCGTTTCTCCGGACGTGTCGTTGATTCGGAAACCTATCAGCCGGTACCGTTTGCTACGGTCCGGCTTTTGGCTTTATCGGATAGCTCACTGTTAGTAGGAGGGGCAACCGATGCGGAAGGTAAATTCCGATTGACCGTTGCCGCTCCCAAAAATAAGTCTTTGTTGCTTCATGTCTCTTTTATCGGATACACTGCGGTTTATCGGGAAGTATCGCCTGTAGCGGACAGCCATAAAAATAATTTGGGTGATATACCTTTAGCTCCGGAAGTAATTGCTTTGGATGAAACCGTTGTGGTAGGACAAGCGCCTATGGCGGTAACCGAAGAAGATACAACCGTCTTTAGTGCGTCTGCTTTTCGTACTCCCGAAGGTTCGATGTTGGAAGATTTAGTGAAGCAACTTCCCGGTGGAGAGATAGATGCGGACGGAAAATTGTTGATTCATGGAAAAGAAGTGAAGAAGATTTTGGTAGATGGAAAAGAGTTCTTTTCCGACGATCCGAAAGCGGCATTAAAGAACCTCCCGGTGGAAATGGTGGAAAAGCTGAAAGCGTATGAACGTAAGTCTGATTTAGCACGTCTTACGGGGATTGATGACGGGGAGGAAGAAATGATTCTCGATCTGTCTGTAAAAAAGAATATGAAACTCGGCTGGATGGAGAATTTTATGGGTGGATATGGAAGCAAAGACCGTTATGAGCTGGCCAATACATTGAACCGTTTTCGAGACAACTCCCAATTGACTATTATTGGAAACCTGAATAATACGAATAATCAGGGATTTTCTGAGATGCAAAAAGAATCAGCGGTCTCCAGCGGTAACCTGCGTACACAAAAAGGACTGACTACTTCCCGTTCTTTAGGTATTAACGCTACATACGATTGGCAACGCGTTAAATTTCGTTCGAATATTCAGTATGTAGGTACGGACAGGCTGGAAGATAGCCGTACGACAGTCGATAACTTTCTCCGTCAAGATAAGTCGATAACACAAAGTACGGGGCGCAATCGCCTGAAAAATGACAATCTGATCGCAAATGCGTTTTTGGAATGGAAGATGGATTCTGTTACAACCTTAATCTTTCGGCCCCAATACCGTACTGCCGCGAATGACAGACGTAACGGTAGTTTCCAGCAAGGGTGGGGGAATGATGTTTTGCTTAATGAGAAAGAGTCATCCGGAACCAATCATAATTCTTCGTACAATGTAACGATGATGATGCAACTCAGCCGTAAACTGAGTCGGATGGGGAGAAATATAGCCTTGAAAGTGGATTATGGAAGTAATGCCTCTTCAACGGACAGAAAGAATCTTTCTACCACGCATTATTTTAAGAACAATACGGAAAAAGTTCAGAATCAAAAGATAGAAGACGAAATAGACGGCTATAATTATCGGGTACAACTGGTCTATGTAGAGCCGTTACCTTGGTTGCATTTTCTTCAGTTCCGTTACAGTTATCAGTATCGGGCGAATAATTCCGATCATTTCGTCTACAATTGGGATAAGTATCTGGACGAATTTACTCCCGATTATGATGAAGAGGCAAGCAACTGTTTCGAAAATCAGTATAGCAATCACTTGTTTAATGTTGCGGTTCGCACTTCCCGAAAGAAATATAACTATAATATAGGTGCCGACTTTGAACCTCAGAAGTCTGTGAGCCATTCCGTATTGAAGGATGATCCGGAAAATCAATTGGAAAGATCTGTTTTTAATTTCTCTCCTACCGTCAATTTCCGTTATAAGTTCTCCAAGCGCACCCGTTTGCAAATAGTATATCGGGGAAAGAGTCGCCAACCCAATATACGTGATCTGCAGCCTGTGACAGATCGTACCAATCCTTTGAACATCCGGGTGGGTAATCCTTCTTTGAAACCTTCTTATATAAATACATTTACGTTGAATTTCAATTCCTACAATATGAAACGTCAACGGAATATGGTTGCCACCGCTTTGGTTGAAAACACGATTAATAGCGTAACCAATCAAGTGACGTATGATAGCGAAACGGGGGTACGGACCACGACTCCACTCAATCTGAACGGGAATTGGCGGGCTTTGGGCTCTTTCTCCCTCAACACTCCTTTCAGAAACCGAAGCTGGATATTCCGCACCTACTCGTATCTGCAATACCGGAATCAGAATGGGTATACCACTATCAATAAAGAAGCTCCCGTGAAAAGTACTGTGAAACATCTTACCGCCCGTCAACGTCTGCAATTAACGTATCGGACAAAGCAGATGGAGATCAGCGCACGTGCCGAGTTGCTTTATAATAATTCGCACAACAATGTGAAAGAGACGCGTACGGAAACGTATGATTATCGTTTCGGGACGGAAGTACAATATTATCTCCCTTGGGGAATGGAATTGTATACCGATCTTACCTATTTCCAACGTTCCGGCTATGGCTACGAAGGTTATGCTCGGGAGAATCTGATGTGGAATTGTCAGTTGTCGAAAGCCTTCTTGAAGCGGAAACAATTGTTGCTCCGCTTCAAGATATATGATATGCTCCGTCAGGATGTTTCAATGATACGTACCATTACCGCTACCGCTATCCGTGATACGGATTACAACGCTTTGGGTTCTTATTTTATGGTACACGCTATTCTACGCTTGAATCTGATGGGACGCTAATTGGAAATTAAATCTTCATTTGTCTGAAACCACTACCCTGTTTTGGTTGTTGTATGTCATGCGTATAAAACGGTGAAGAGTGGTAGTATGTTTAGATTGATGAAAAAAATAAAAGATGACGGCCGTTGGCGAATCTTCAAACTGAAATTGATTGATGCGCGGCTTTACTTCGTCAGTATCTTTGTTGGATTGCTGACGGGGCTTATTGCTGTCCCTTATCATTATTTACTTCAATATTTCTTCAATCTGCGTTACGACTTTTTCAACTCTCATCCCAAATGGTATTGGTATATCCCCCTTTTTCTATTGATGTGGGGCATTCTGGTATTTGTTTCCTGGCTGGTCAAGAAAATGCCTTTGATAACAGGGGGAGGTATTCCGCAGACACGAGGTGTCATTAATGGGAGGGTGGAATATAAACATCCTCTGATTGAATTGATCTCTAAATTTGTGGGTGGAATACTTGCGTTGAGTACGGGACTTTCTTTAGGGCGTGAAGGACCTTCCGTCCAGATCGGCTCCTATGTAGGCTGTTTGGTTTCCAAATGGGGCAGAGTGCTTGCCGGTGAGCGGAAACAATTGCTGTCTGCGGGGGCGGGTGCCGGGTTGGCGGCTGCTTTCGCTGCGCCGTTGGCTTCATCGCTGTTGGTTATTGAGTCCATAGAGCGGTTTGACGCTCCGAAAACCGCCATTACAACTCTTTTGGCGGGGGTAGTAGCCGGTGGGGTTGCCAGTTGGATTTTTCCGATTAATCCTTATTTCCGGATAGATGCGATAGTGCCGGGCATGACGTTTTGGTCGCAAGTGAAACTGTTTCTTTTGCTGGCTGCTGTTATTTCTGTTTTCGGAAAACTGTTCTCTATAACTACTCTTCAGGTGAAACGTATTTATCCTGCCATCAAGCACCCGGAATACGTGAAAATGCTGTATCTGCTTTTCATTGCTTTCATGATTTCTATGACTGAAGTCAATCTGACTGGGGGAGGGGAACAGTTCTTGCTTTCGCAGGCTATGCATCCGGATATGCATATTCTCTGGATTGTAGGTATGATGTTATTACACTTGGTCTTTAGTATTTTTTCCTTTTCTTCGGGATTGCCGGGAGGAAGTTTCATTCCTACATTAGTGACAGGCGGACTGCTTGGGCAAATTATAGCCTTGATTATGGTTCAACAGGGAGTCATTGCCTATGAGAATATTAGTTATATCATGTTGATTTGTATGTCTGCTTTTCTGGTGGCAGTCGTCCGTACTCCTTTGACTGCTATCGTCTTGATAACGGAGATAACAGGACATCTGGAAGTATTCTATCCGTCGATTGTTGTAGGAGGATTGACTTATTATTTCACGGAAATGCTCCAGATAAAACCCCTTAATGTAACTTTATATGAAGATATGATTCATTCGCCCGCATTTAAGGAGGAAACACGCTATACCTTGTCTGTTGAGGTGATGAGCGGTTCTTATTTAGACGGGAAAATTGTAGATGAACTTCGCTTGCCGGAACGTTGCATTATCATTAATGTCCATCGGGATAAGAAAGATTTTGCGCCTAAGGGACAAACGCTAATGCCGGGCGACCAGGTTCAGATAGAAATGGATTCACAAGATATCGAGAAACTATATGAACCTTTGGTCAGCATGGCAAATATTTATTGACCGGATTATACAATGCTTCTGAGCCATGAAATTTCTTCTGCCCATTTGCTTTCATCCGGAGTTTCGAGTATGAGTGGGATATTATCGAATCTGGGATCTTTCATCAGTCTTTCAAAGAAAGCCTTTCCTATCAGACCTTCGCCTATGCTGTCGTGGCGGTCTACGTGGCTGCCCAATGCTTTCTTGGAATCATTCAGGTGCATCCCACGGAGATAACCGAAACCTACTTCCTTGTCAAATTCATCAAAGACCTTATCGTACTCGTTGACAAGGTCGTAACCGGCCGTATAAGTATGGCAGGTGTCCAGACAAATACCTACCCGGCTTTTGTCGTCCACCCGGTCAATGATATATTTTAGTTGCCAGAATTCGTTTCCCAAGTTACTGCCTTGTCCGGCTGTATTTTCGATAACGGCCGTCACGCCTTTTGTCTTTTCTAATGCCAGATTGATACTTTCTGCGATAAGGGATAAACAGTCTTCGATTGATATCTTATTGAGAGAACTGCCAGGATGAAAATTCAATAACTTCAGGCCAAGCTGTTCGCAGCGTTGCATTTCGTCCAGAAAAGCGGCACGGCTTTTGGCAAGTCCTTCTTCTTCCGGATGTCCCAAATTGATGAGATAGCTGTCGTGAGGCAAGATGTATTCCGGTTGGAAACCATATTTATTACAATTCTCTTTGAAGAGAGCGATACTTTCTTCCGTCAATGGTTTGCTTACCCATTGGCGTTGATTCTTAGTGAACAAAGCAAACGCGTTTGCTCCTATTTCATGCGCATTGACGGGGGCAAGTTCTACCCCGCCGGATGCACTTACATGTGCGCCTATTTTTTTCATTGTGATATCTATTAATTGTATGAGATGATTATGTTGGCTATGATTGCAAAGGTAATGAATATATTTAATATAGGAATATATTTAATAAAGTTTGAAACTGGTCCCGTTGTGCGTAGCTTTGAATGCCTTTTATTGTAGTAAAACTTGTGTTCTCTTATATCCGAACTTCCTTATGATTATATCTAAACTTCCGTTTTGTAGCAATGAAACTATAAACGAAGATTGCGTTTATAAAAACAAAGGCTTCATTTATATAAACGCAACCTTCGTTTTTATAATCAAAGGCTTCGTTTATAGATTGCGACTAGTCAAACCGAAATTTAGTTACTGATGAAGAGAAGTTTGGCTATAGGGAAGAAGAAGTTGTCTATTAGTAAAACATGGCTGGGTATGCGCCCTATTCACTCACATATAGGTGAAAGACTGATGAGGGGAAGGCCCTTCACCCGCAAACGACGATGAACAGGACGTTATGGCGAAAAGGTGAAGGGCTTTGAAATTTTAAATCCATACATATTAGTTCGTTGGTTTTCGTGAATTGTATTGGGTTGTCATCGTGGAGAAAAAATAAAAATAAAAGAAAGTTTGTATGTTTTAATATTACTTTCTATATTTGCAACATCCAGCTAGCCCCAGAGGGGGCGGCGGGGACTTTTTATAATTAAGAAAGGCGTTTACCAAACGTTATCTTCTGCATTCGAATCTCGCAAATTTGAAATCTGTAGGGAGATACGGCAACGGGAAGCGTCCACTTAAGGTGTCGTATCAAACATTATGCTGCGCATGGTGTTCTGTATATCTCATCTTGGCGTGGGCTAGCTGCGTTGCTTATCCTTACAGATGGGCAATGCGAGAGCCTGAATGCGGGATAAGCAAAAGTACAGACTCCCATGCCTTTTTATTTATTGCCCAATCCGGGGAGGCTATAAGCAAAACCAACAATAGAATGCAATGAAACAGTGCAATTTGTTTATAGTTCCATTTTCTTTAATGCCAGGTATATGCTCTCTTCTATATATACCCTGCGCTATCAAGCCAACTGAACAATCTTATTTTTTAGTTTAATTATTTAATAGTTACTTACAAATGAAGAACAAATGTAAGAAGAACAGTAGTGTGATGACAGCTATGTGCTGTGCTATCATGCTGGTATGTAATGTGGATGCTTACGCTCAGAAGTCTTCATCCGTTAATCCGGTTAAAACATCGATACTGCCCAACGTGGGGTGGCGGGATGTGAAGTCGGATATGGAAAAACCTTTTGATGTAAATGATCCTAATTGGCCACAACTCGACACGAACGTCAGGGTTAATGATTTGATTTCTGTTTGCCCGAACAGTTTCTGTGTGGTGTCAAACTTTGGTAGAAAGTCCAATCGTGGAATGATGACTTTTGTTTTGGAAGTCAAACTGCAAAAAGGTAGCAGTTTACTCTTTAATGCTGATAAGAATGTCCGGCTGACATTGGATGGAGCGACTTATAAAGCGTTGCCTTCTTCCAAAATGAATTTGATACCTGGTAAGAGTTTGAAAGGAGAGGTGAATATACCTATCCGTAAATCTTTGAAAGGACGCCGTACGGCTACCTTATTAATACAAGTCGGTGATGATTTGCATCGCTTTGAACTTGCCGGGAGTGGCGGAGGAAGGACGCAGGAATTGGCGTTAGTACCTTATAATCCTACGTGGATGGCATCGGAAAAGAAGAAAAACGAAAATCTGGAAACACAGCAGAGAGTGGAAGAAGTGAAGAAAGCTGTGAAGAAAGCGGAAGATGTGACGAAGGACATCAAGGATGATTTGAAGGAAATGCTGGCTACGGCGATTGCCTTATTGCGTGCCAATAATCAACTGACGGAGAATACGAAGGTGGACGTGAATGCCGAAGTCATGCCGGAAGTAAGAAAAGACGGGGCGGTGGAATATAATATGAAGGTGCGCTATGATGTTCAGGTCGTTTCCGATTATGTTAAGAAGATGAATATATCACAAGCTACGGAAGATTGGCCGGCTGGGAAATACCGCTTGAAAGATTCGCAGGCGGCACTTCAGACGGCAGGCATAATAAAAACAACAGTTGAGTCGAAGCTGGAAGAATATATTGCGCCGGGAACTAAAGTGACTGTGAAGATTATTGGAGGAACAGATGCGGCTCCATTTAGAAATGCAGTTGCATACGATGGCAGTTTCGGTGAAATCAAAGACGCGGAATGTTTTGTGAACGGAGCATATAGCTATGTTTCGGTAAACAAAGAAAAAGGGATTAGTTCTAATGAACAGCTTGCTTATTTGCGTACATTGGATATTAAAGATTTTATGATGGCGCATGTAGGTCCTTTCAGGGCAGCGGATATGCGCTACGAACATTTTGCGGAAATAGCTAAAGAGGTGGGAGCGCAATATCGTCGTGTGGCTGTAGAAATAACGATACATAATGCTTTCCAAAAGAAATATCCCGAAATAGCTTCCTATCAGGAAAATGTGTACGACCGAAAATCGGATGTAGATATTAATATTCCGGTTGCGCAGGTTAAGTCAAATGCCGTGGCGGTGATTATTGGTAATACTGATTATCAGGTTGCTACCGGAAAACAGGGAACTACTAAGGTCGGTCCGGTGAAATATGCTGTCAATGACGCGAAAACGATGCGTGATTATCTGATAAAGACGTTGGGAGTGGAAGAAAATAATATCTTGTTTAAGGCCAACGCCGATAAGAAAGATTTTGATGACATCTTTGGCGTAGACGGACAGGAAGGTAAGTTGGCTCAGATGGTAGCTGCCACAGGAGCCAAAGAAGTTTACTTTTTCTATTCCGGTCATGGATATCCGTTTATGGGACAACCCTATTTGCTGGGAGTCCGTTCGAACCCGAAAAGTTGCAAGGAACAGGCTACTTCTTTACAGAGTATCTATAAAGTATTGGGGGCATTGCCAGTGGATAAAGTGAATGTGATTACTGATGCTTGTTTCTCAGGACAGGAGATAACGATGGAAGCATCGGCTACGGAATTTGTTCGTCGTCCTAAACCTGATAAATTGGCGAAATTCGTCATATTGTCGGCTGCGAAAGAAGATCAATACGCCAATTGGTATAAAGATAAGAAGCATGGACTGTTTTCGTATGTCCTGTTTAAAGCTATGCAGAATAAGGCACAATCGGACTTAAATGGTGATGGAACATTGACGTTTGATGAGCTATATAAGTATTTGTCGGACGAACAGGCAACGGGAGTGCCTTATTTAGTGAAAGAGTTGGAAGGTGAACAAGTGCATCAGAATCCTGTACTCCAAGTAAGTGCACGTGCAAAAGATACATTCATAAAATATTAAACTAACAAATTAGTGAATAATGAAGACAATAATAAAAACAGTAGGGCTACTGTGTGTTTTATTTGTATTTTCTGTGAAAGGAAATGCGCAGTGGCGTTTTGGCTTTGAAGGAGGTCCCGGATTTAGCTCTGCTTATGAATATGACTCTGACGGTTATTTTCAGAATGAAGACAAAACAGGACGGTTATTCGGGCAGGCAAACTTTATGATGGATTATCTTTTACCCCGTAACTGGACTCCTAATTACCTCGCTTTGTCATTACGGGCAGGATTAGGCTTCATGTGGGTGGAAGATTGCAGTACTTTTGACGGTTATGATACTTATACACAATCTATGGGTGTGGATATTCCTTTGGAAGTGGAAGTAAAATATTTGCTGACAAATCGTGCCCGGGTATATTTGAATGGTGGTATTACTCCTTATGCGGACATATCCTCGTCAGATTCATGGGATAGAAGTCCGAAAGATGATCCGGAAGTTTGGGAAGATACCGGTACCCGACCTTTTATTCTTGGCTATCAGTTTGGAGTCGGAATAGAATTTGGTAATTTTCGTGTCGGCTATAAACACTTCTGCATGAGTAAAACAATTGACAAAGCTGGATTGGGAAATAAAGCGAAACCGGTTCATGCGCTGTCGGTAGGATTCTGGTTTGGAGGTAGCCGTTTCTTGAAGAAACATTCTACTTTGAAAGCTTATTAGGAAAGAAAGATGGGTGTGAAAGGAAAGATATGCCTGATAGTGGGAGTCTTGCTGTGCACCGTGTCCGGTCGTTCACAGATTTTTCACGGAGTTCCTTCTTCGGATTGGGTGTTAGTGGAAGGTTGTACTTCCATAAAGATTCCCTGCGGAGAGGAACTCGACCGGGAAGGGCTTTTGAATATGGCACAGCAAGAAGCTATTGAGAAGAAATTCGGTACTTCCATCGCTTACGGTAACTTTATGAAATCTTTTGAAAGCGAGCTTCGCCATTCGGAGTACTATGTCGATTTGTCTTCCCAATTTCCACAGGGGATTTGGAAAGCGGATCTTATGGAACCGGAATGGAGTTCGAAAGAAGCGGAGATTATGAAGGCAAACCGCAGGGGAGAACTGAAAAAGAAAGTAGCTGCCATAGAGTGGACATGTCGGGTAAAAGGTTATGCGCAACCTTTAAGGCAAATCCTTCCGCAGTTTGAGTTTCAGATTTTGAATGGACGGAAACAGGTGGTTGTAGAGCAGGCGATTCTGAAGAGAGAAGCTAAATTGTCCGTCGGTATTGATTCGGTATTTCGACAAGGTGATTTGTTTATCACCCGGTTTCGTAGTACGAAGTCCGGACATTTGGTCTTGTTCATGGACAATGGAGAAAATGCGTTTCGTATGCTTCCTTATGCCGCTTTCGATCACGAAGATGATGTTTGGGTAGAGGCTAACCGTTGGCATTCTTTCTTCGATTTGTCTGCTGTTCCGCTGAAAGAGCAGAAGATGGTAGATGAGCTTGAACTGATGACCGATAGAGAATATGATGCTATTCGTGTCTATTATCTCTTTTCGGAAACTCCTTTTACAAAAGATTTCTTTTTTACAATGGGCGATACTGAACATAAAGAACTTCCTGAAGGGTACAGTGGACTTCCTTCGGTAACTTCCCGACAATTTGCGCTTTGGCTACAACAGAACAGGGTTCGGAAGCCGGATTTGCAGATTAGTGTGGTTGACTTAATTATTGATAACTTAAATAAGGAGGTGAAATGAAGTGCTATTTATTAATCTTATTTTTAGGAATGAATTGTTGCGTATTTGCTATGAAGAGTTTGGGAGATGGTCAGTATTTCAAGACAACTCAAAGTGCAACTACAGCTTCAGTAATTTCAGCACGTCAGAAGGCGCTACTGTTTGCTAAAAACACATTGGCTACAATGGTGAATGGCAAAGTGGAAAATGTGACGAAGAGTTATATTGAGCATAATAGTGAAACGGGAAAGTCCGCCGATGATTTTATGACAGAGACTCGGATGACTGCCAATATGTTATTGCAGAATGTGACTGTGACTGATGAAAATGTAATTAAGGAGAAGAATGGGAAATATACAGTGTATATCACTCTAAAACTAAGGAAAGATGACGTATTGAAGGCACTTTGTAAAAAGTTATCTGCGAATAAGCAGGATAAAGAGACTTTTCACAAGGAAGTGTTTATAGACCTATGGGAAAGAGAAAATAAATGAATTGATAATTTAAAAGACAATGATTATGTATATGAAATATGTAAGGTTATTATTTTTGATTTGTGCATCCGCTATGTATGTGGGATGTTCGGAAGATCCGTTTGATTGGAGCGGAGACAGTGAAAGAAGTGTTCCGATTCCGGTGGATTTGAGTTTGGAAGTAGTTGAGGATATTGTCTCTGTTAGTTGCGGAATTGAGTATCATGAGGATGATTTACCAATTCTTGAAGTCGGGTTCTTTTATGGAGATAACGAAGGAGTTACTTATAATACAGGGAAACATGTAAAATGTGATATTAAAAATAATAAATTTTCTTCCTCTAGTATCGGTGTTTATTCCGGTGAACGGGTTAAATATAGCTATGTTGGAGCATATATAACAACTTCAAGAGGAACAGCGACAATAGGGCCGGAACTAGCCCAATATCGTTGGTGAATAATTTCTTATTTAAGAATGTAAAGTATATAGTTATGAAGAAGATAATTGTATTCTTGTTGACATTATTAGTAATAGTATCAACAACCGAGCTTCAAGCTCAGAACAAGGCATTGGAAAAGGCATTAAAGAAAGAATTTAAAGCCAAGCAAAAAGAGTTGAAACAAGGAAACTGGAAAATTTACGGTTCATCCCGCAGTGCGGATGTAGTTTTATTAAAGCATTTTGATAGATTGTCTACGATGGGGGATGATGCGGTAGAAGTACTTGGAGTTGCTTCGAAGTTCAAATCTAAAAATGTCGGTGTACAGATGGCTTATAATAATGCGGTAGTAACTTATGCGCAAAAAGCCGGTAGCCATGTGAAAGGTAGGGTTGTTTCCGATATTTCCGGAGACGGAACGGAAGGAACCAGTGAGTTTGAGCATTTCTATGCAGCCTACGAACGTGAAGTGGAAAAGGAAATAAAAGGTGAATTGGAACAGAGCTTTACCGTTATTCGTGAAAATGGTGATGGTACTTTTGAAATGCAAAGTTACTTTATAGCCAGTGAAAGTGCAGCTACTAAGGCACGTATACGGGCATACGAGAATGCAATGAAAGAATCGGCTGCTGCACAAAAGTATACCGGAAAGATAAGTGATTTTATCAAAGAAGGATTTAAATCACAGGAATAGATTAGTTTGTAATGAAAGCGAAGCGGATTTTAGCGGGATTAGTTTTGTCCTTTTGTGTGATAGTACTATCTGCACAACAAGAGAAACAGACTTTTGATGAGTATCGGAAAGAAATGCTGAATAAGTATGATACTCATCGGAGGAATATGCTCGAAGGGTATTATCTTCTCCTTGGCTGCTTGACACTGTTCCTGTGACGGATACCATATCATTGAATAAAACAGATATCCCGCTAAAAGCGCTTTCGGATTTACCTCTAAATAAGAAAAGAGTATTTTAAAGTTTGTGCAATATGCTTTTCTGTATACACCGGATAAGCGACCAAGTGTCGAGTGTTGGTAGATATAATGAAGAGATTTAAGATAAAATCCTTCTTTCTTGGAGTTTTATTATTTATTGGCTACTTTTGTACCTACAATAAACAAGGAAGGAGATTAGTATGGCAAGGCCAATAAAGGAGACCCCGATATTATTCGGGAAGGACGCTCGGAAATTTGAGGAACGGATGAAAAATCCGCCTAAAGAAACAAAAGAGCAAAGAGAACAAAGGCTGAAAGACTTTGAAGTAGCAATGAAAATGCTGAAAATATAAGCTGATGGAACAGCAAAATAGAAAACACCTTTCAGATCATTATGCGATTCGTAGACTGAAACAAGGTGAGTGTATAAAATCGTTCAATTGCGGTGATACCGATTTGAACGATTTTATTTTGAATGAATCTGTATACTATAGAAATGCATTATTGGCTGTGAGCTATACGGTAGAGAAAAGAGATGATCCAAACAATGTGATCGCGTATTTTAGTCTTGCAAATGATAGAATATCTTTAGGAGATTTTGAAAATAAGACTGAATTTAATCGTTTTCGTAAACATCGCTTTGTGAATGAGAAGCGCCTGAAAAGCTACCCCGCAGTCAAAATATGTCGATTAGGAGTTGATTTGTCGATGAAAGGACTCTTTGTTGGTACTTTTCTGTTGAACTTTATTGAGAGTTATTTTATTATAGATAATAAAACTGGTTGTCGTTTTTTGACAGTAGACGCATATGCTAATGCTGTTCCATTTTATTTTAAGAATGGCTTTATTCCGTTGAATGAGGATGATGCGGATTCTGATACTCGTTTATTATTCTTTGATTTGGCAACTATTGTTGATGGAACGAATTGATAAATATTTAAGGGAAAGGGAATAAATTCTTTATAAAAATAAAGAGAGTGTCCTCGAACACTCTCTTGTATCTTTTTAATTATTTTTTTTATATCTCAAAGTCCGGCAAATAATCCGTCAGTACTTTACTGATCTGTTTGCCTTTTATCTGATCGGTTACAATTGTTGCGCCTTCCTTTTTACCTGCATCATAGTTCAAAGAAACCTTTTCAGATTTGTTGGTGACGGTGATAGCGGCTTTTCCTTTCTCAGTCAGATTGCAGTTGATAACCCAATCTCCGACTTGAACGGTATTACCGTTACGGACTACTTTCATATCCGGGCGGTTATTTCCATGAGTATCCATAACCGTTAAGAAACGGGCAACCTTGCATGGAACGGTTGTAGAAGAGAAATGCCAGTGATTAGGATATTTCAGAGCTTTCCCTTGCGCGTTCGTTACATTTTTCCAGTTTGTCGGAGCACAGAAGAAAGTATCTGCAATGGCCTGTTCTGTCTTAGCCGAACTGAAGAGGTGAGCTACGGAAACTCCGCCTGCCTTATTCTTGCCCGTAACTTGCACTTCGTTCGGAAGTTCTTTCATTTCCATAGGTAGTTCTACTGTATGCAAAAGATAACTCCATGTTACAGCCTCTTTACCCTCCAGTTCGTCATAAATCACATATACGCCACTATTGCCTAATTGGATGATATGACGGCGGAACATATCCAGTTTGTTCTCATCCCATCCTTTTTCCGGAGTATATTGAGTACCCGATAGCTCACCGCGTTTCAGCCAAATGGGAGCAGTGACTTTTCCGTACGCATTGGATGCATCACCCACCATATAGGAAATCTTTTCCCCTTCATACCAACGTGGAATCCAGCCGTATCCTTCCGTACCTATCTTCTGCGTCATGCCATTGACCAGAATACTATTGTGCGCACGTGTATTGCGGTAGGCGTACATGCAATGATCATCCGTAAAACCTGTACGATGACCGCTACTGTAGAAAATAGCCTTCCCACCATAGAACGTGTTGAAAGCATTCTGATTAGCCAGTGCATGAGAAGTGGAACCGTAAGGACTCGAACGGAATGAAAGCATGGCATTCTTACCTATATCTCCCAGTGAAGTATGCATCGTTGCTATTCCCGTTTCGTTGAATACTTTTGTCATAGGGAGCTCAGCCAATGAACGTTCCTCTTTCGGCAATGATTTTTTAGTAGTACAGCGGTACCAAGTCAAGTCGCCGGATTTACCTAAGAATGTTTTCTTCATGATGTCCGGTTCTTTTTCCAATATCGTACGTGCATAAGCTGCAGCCCACGGATTATTACATTCACGTGCCAGTGCATCTGCGTAGCCCACACGCGTGCCGTTCGGCTTCATCTTTGTCTCATGAGAATTCCCCTGTCCGGCAGATTTGGAGAATGGCGGTTGCTGATAGATGACATAAAGTGCATTGTTGTTATACCACGGGTCGGCAAAGAAATCGAATCCACTGATACGAGAGTAGAAAGCAGGCACTTCGATCAACGTGCGGAGGTTGACATGGAAATAAGAATCGCCATTATGCCATCCCCCGTCCGTATTAAGTCCCGGCAGACGAGATACCCATTCATTGTAACAATAATCCACCCAAGTGGAAGCCATCGGAAGTTCGCCGTACGTAGCGAAAGCCGCCATATTCAGAATACGGAAAGTCATTTGCCAGACATGATTGTCGGCAATACGGTTTTCCAGATGATTGACATACTCATGATAGAACTTCTTGCCATTATCGCGGATCGTTCTCAAGAGCAGCTTTTTTTCTTCCGGTTTCATCAGATTATACCATGCATCGTATGCCGAAGTACTCATCGACAAAATCGTGGAACGGTTGAAATCTCCTGCAAAATACTTGCTGTTTTTCCATGAGAGAATTTCAGAAAGGCGTTTGATTCCTTCCTTATAATACACCTCATCTTTAGTCAGCAGATAAGCGCGTACCATTGCTTCAATGTTTGCTTCTTCACGGTCTACAATCTTCCGGCTTTCCCGAATCAGTGCAGAACGGTATTGCACGATGTTCGTCAGCTTCACAACCTGTGTCGTATCAATTTCCTCTTCCAGATGTTTCAGCGGGTGATTCAAACATTTATTGGCCTTTGTGATATACGCCTGTGCTTCCGGGTTGTTCTTATTTCGTTCGATGATGTTATCCCAGTCGTTCGCATCGAGCAGAATACGGGGATGAGTCTTTGGAAATTTAGCCAATACTTCTTGTAGTGAAGGAGGGTTGAAAGTATGCGTCTGCTCGTCTACATAGAAATGGTAAACAGGCGACCATTCCTCCTTACCGTCTTTGTCAACGTATGCGTGCTGCCAATACCATTTTCCTTTCCCGAACAATTTGAAAGGATTGAAGAATGCCCATTTCCTTTCGGCAGTGATAACTTCCGACTTAAACTCCGGATCACGTGCGATGCGGATACGATAAGTTACTTCCGGTTTGAAATCCTCTTCTTCCACACCGTCGAGTACGGCACCGAGATGCGGATACTTATCCGGCCACATGAAGCGTGGCGGATTAACTGCAATATGCTGTCCATCCAGTGGCGAAGGAGTTTCACGTACCTCATGCATCAATGTCTGTTGGCTAAGGCGCATAATACCTTTCTGGGCATATCCGTTTGCGGATAACAGGATGGAAAACAAAAGGAGAATATAGCTTCGTTGTTTCATAATCATGCTTTTTTAAACAGTTCTTTCAGTTTCACTGTCTTATTGTTAATCAACGGGCGAGCCCAAAAACCGATGAACGTGATGTATCCTACAAAGACCAGGATAAACAACATACCTGTTCTCAGCGACGTAGCATCGGCTATCGTGCTGACAATCATCGGACCGCCTGCTCCGCCTACGATTGCGGAACATAAAATACCGGCAAAAGAGCCATGATGTTGTGAGGCGGAATTCAAGGCCAGAGAGAACACGATGGAGTACATCATTGAAATGCTGAATCCTACGGCAGGGAAAGCAATCAAAGCAATTCCCTTGCTTCCGAATAAAGCGGAAAGCAACAACACAATCGTCAATACTCCCGAAATCTGTAACAATCGTTTGCTGTCAATCAACTTCAGCAGCAACATTCCGACCAGACAACCGGCCGTCATCAATCCCCAAAAATAACTAACGGCTTGCGCGCCATCTGTTTGAGGGTTGACTCCATGATACTGTTCGAGGAACGTACTCATAAAGATAGAAGTGCCCTGCTCGGTGCTGACATAACAGAAGATTCCCAGAAAGAACAGCCATACATACTTTTGTTTGAATAAAGCCAGATAGGAATCCTTTGATCCGCTTTTCTCGTCTTCTTTCAATTCGATTTTCGGGAAACGAGAGAGACTGACGGCAATCAACATGACCAACAGAATTAAGGCGAATACCCAATAAAGCGATACCCAAGGCATTTCCCGCGGGGTGACGTCTGCCAATAAATCAATGAAGAATCCTTTTCCGGCTGTGTACGTTGCCGGATCAAGTTCACGAATTAGATAAGTATACACTAAAGGACTCAGGAAAGAAGCGATTCCAAACATAAATTGCGCCAGTTCGGCAACGAACGCATAGTTCTCTTCCCCTCCCACAGTACGTTGAAGCGGATTCAGTACCGTTTGCAGCATAGCCATCCCCAAGCCGATGATGAAGGAAGAAGCCAGCAACATCGGATAGGTATGCATACAAGCAAACAGAATAGTTCCGATAAACGGCATTAGGAATCCGCCGAACAATACCGGCTTTTCACCGAAACGGTCGATCAGTAACCCGGCGGGAATGGACATGATGGCATAAGCCAGAAAGAAAGAAGTCGGGATAAAACCCGCCATTGCCAGGTCACTTAAATTGAAGTTGTGAATGATGTCCGGAATAAGTGGTCCTAGAATATTAGTGATAAACGAGATTGTGAACCAAAACGCCATTATCAGCGCCAGCATTCCTATATTTCTTTTCATAATTTTGAATAAGTTGAAAGTTGACAATTGGAAGTCGAGAGTTTATTCAACTTTTAACTTTCCATTAAAGAAGAGGGAAGCGGCCCCGATACTTCCTGCCTTATTGCCTAATGCGGCAGCCATGATTTCCGTATTCATGGCACAGTCGGAGATAGCATAACGGTGTGCTTTTTCACTTACCTTCCGGATATAAAAATCACCGGCTTCGGAAAGGCCTCCGCCGATCACAATCTTCTGAGGGCTGAAGGTATTGATGAATCCGGCAATACCGTGTCCTAGAAAATCGCAATGTTCTTCCAGTGATTCGGTGGCAATCTTATCGCCTTGTTTGTAAAGACGCACAATCAATTCACCGTTAATCTCTTCGCCCGGATAGGAGATACCGGCTTCTGCTATTCGTTTACTGAAACGTCGTACGAGAGCGGAAGTAGAAGCATAGTGCTCCAGACAGCCGACAGAACCACAAGCGCAGGGCTCTCCATTGGCTATTAAGGGTACGTGCCCTAATTCCGTTCCCCGATTGGCAAAACCGTTGAATAATTTACCGTCGATAACAACTGCACCGCCGATACCGGTTCCTACCGTTAAGAAAACAACATGAGTCGCCCCTTTACCTGCCCCGTACATAGTTTCACCTAGTCCCATCAGGTTAGCGTCATTCCCCAATAAAACCGGAATGCCGGTTTCTGCTTCAATGCGGTCTGCCAAACATAGGTTTTCCCATCCCTTGATGTTCTCCGCACCTCCCAGAACGATCCGGTTCGTACAATCTACGATACCCGGTGTTCCGATTCCTATACCGTTAATCTTATAATCCTGTTCTTTTGCAAAAGCCTTCACTTCATTGATGGCGGCAACCAACTGTCCGATGACCGCTTCTGCCGATACATCGGCTTTCGACGGCAACTTCCCTTGAAAATGAAATACGCCTTCATTATCAATAAGGGCGTATTTCACTGAAGTTCCGCCAAGGTCAATTCCTATAGCGTATTCTTTTTCCATATCATTTTAATACTTGATTTACACTCTTTCTGCCCAGATCGGTGAACTCCACGCCCATTGTCCGTCGCGTTGACGGGCGCGTACATAGTAATAATCCGTATCACGTTGAGGCTCTTTATCCTCCATGTAATGTTCTACCGTGAAGCAACTTTCTGGCATAGCGCGGTTGAAGAGGATCGCTTCGCTCAACCAGCCGATCATAAAGTGTGAACGTGAACCTTCAAGCAGTTCACCTAATGTATGTTCAAACTTCTTGCCATTGAATTCTGCGATAATCTTACCGTCTTTCGGCATTTCCACATCAAGTATTACAGCTTGCATAGCCGCTGTGGTAGTATTCGGATTCTTGCTGCTGTACATATCCAGTTCGGTTTCCTTGTCGTTCACGGAAACGATGCGGTTGACGTGTGTGTGGAATTCTGTTTCACCTTCTTGCGGAGAAGTGAAGGCCGCACCACGGAAGCAAGGAGTTACACCGTGCAATTTTCCTTTATCCAAAGACAGTTTACCCTGCCAGTGTACATATTGTTCTTCGCGGTTCCAACCGAAATCCATCTTCACTTTGCAACGTACCGTGTCACCTTCCGGAGCAACCGGAGTCAACGGACCGTTCATGCGGGCCAGAATCTGACCGTTCTTTATAATATCTACATAGTCGATACAGCTTTCACCGGTTACATTCACATAGATGCGCCGGTTGTTTCCGCGAACTACATCTCCCATAAAGGCGTCATTCAACCGGAAATCGATAAGAATTTTATCACCTGTTGCGGCGCATACGTGGCGGGTACGGAGTGCGTCCCAGATTGCATCACGGGTTAACGATGGAGCAAGCACTCCGATACGTCCGTCTCCGTAACTTCCCGGATAACCGGAATGTTGGTCGGTAGAAGCCATGATACCGAACTTATTGCCTAACTCAAGACCGTATTGAATGGTTCCTTCCCATTGGCGAGGTCCCATATCATGCAGATACGGATAATCTCCCTGATCACTTTCCGCCAGACCGTGACGGGAATACATCTCTACGAACGGAGTCTGATCTCCTTCGGTGAAACATTTCCAGTTGTAGCCACGATAACCGCCTTGATAACCCATGTGGTGCGGAGTGATAAATACTTTATGTCCTTTGGCTTTTTGTTTCCAGTCCTCAATGGAAGTACATTCAACAAGTGGTGCATCCAGGTCATAGTTCAGTGCGACATGGTCACCATGTTCCATGCTATGAGCTTCGTAGCCGATAAAGGCGAGGAATTCACCTTCTTTATTGTATTCGTTTGTCATGGCTACATATTTCTCGTAACCACCTTCACGCAAACGTTTGAAAGCACCTGTATGATAATCGATTACCCATTTCAGACGAGGATCGTCCGCTCCGGGAATATCCGGCCACATGGCATGGGGAGTGACGCTGACAAAATCCAATTGTCCTTTTGCTGCTTCAAAAGCGTCGCGCATATCGCCGTGTCCGTATGTGATGTTACAGTGGTTATGTAAGTCTCCCCAATACATTTTGAGGTTGCTTGCCGATGGCATGATTTTCTTTGCATCTTTGCTGCCCGGTGCACAAGCACCCAATAAGCTGCCCGAAGCTGCCAATCCGAGGAAAGACCAGCCTGTGTTTTTTAAGAACTTTCTTCTATCCATGGTTTTAGTAATTAGTTTATCTGTTTTTCATTAGTCGGCGATCCCCTTTGAAAAGAACTTTCTCTTTCTCATCAGGATCGGTGTCTTTGTACTGTTTTTGAGTCTCCTCAAGAAGTTGCATCAGTTCCTTCTGTTTTTCTGCATATTCCGGTTTGCCGAAAACATTATTCATTTCTTTGGGGTCGGCTTTCATGTCGTACATTTCCCATTCATCAATGTCATTGTAGAAATGAATCAGTTTGAAATCTTGGGTACGGATACCGTAATGGCGTTTTACAGAGTGCTCGGCAGGATATTCATAATAATGATAATAAGCTGCTTTTCGCCAGTCGGCAGGAGTTTTGCCTTCGTTCACCAATATCGGTTTCAGCGAGGCACCTTGAATATCCGATGGTATTTCCACTCCGGCAAAGTCGAGGAAAGTAGGGGCAAAGTCAACATTCATGCTGATCGCATTGCTTACGCTTCCTGCTTTGATTGCCTTCGGATAACGGATGATAAGCGGCATACGCTGGCATTCTTCATACATAAAGCGTTTGTCGAACCATCCATGCTCACCGAGGAAGAAACCTTGATCGGAGGTATAGACAATAATTGTATTGTCCAGCTCACCAATCTTTTCGAGATAATTCATCAGGCGACCGATGTTTTCGTCCACTGCCAATGTGGTAGCCAGATAATCGCGCATATACTGTTGGTATTTCCAACTGATCAACTCTTTGCCTTTCAAGTCGCCCTTACGATATTCTGCGATACGTTGTGCATACACAGAATCCCATTTGTCCTGTACTTCGGCAGGCATACGTTTGTACACACTGTAAAGACGGTTGGTAGTATCTTTCAGCATTTCTTCACGAGTCAGCAGTTTGAGATCCCAGTCGTCAGTCAAAGTGTGTTCGATAGACATATCCTGTTCACGAGCCGCTCTTCCACGTCCTTCGTAGTCGTCGAACAAGTTGGCAGGTTCGGGAAAGGTAGTATTGTTGAAGATACCCAGATAGCGGGGAGCAGGCATCCAGTTGCGGTGCGGTGCTTTCTGATGATACATCATGCAGAACGGTTTGCTCTTGTCGCGGCCTTCGAGGAATTTGATGGCTTTATCTGTGATAATGTCTGTTGCATATCCTTTTTCAACGATATGTTTACCGTCTTCCCAGAAGTCAGGATCGTAATAGTCGCCTTGTTCATGCTGACCGCTAAGGATGCTCCAATGGTCGAAACCTTGCGGCTCACTGATAAGGTGCCACTTGCCGATCATGGCAGTCTGATATCCGGCTTGTTGAAGAAGCTTTGGAAATGTCTGCTGGTCACCGTTGAAAGTGCTGGCATTATCGGTAAAGCCGTTTTCGTGACTGAACTTACCGGTCAGGATACAAGCACGTGAAGGACCGGAGAGGGCATTGACAGCATAACAATTATCGAAACGGATACCTTCGTTGGCAATCCGGTCCATGTTAGGAGTCTGGATCAGATTTCCTCCATAGCATGACATCGCCTGGGTGGTATGGTCATCCGTCATCATGAAAATGATGTTCGGCTGTTTGGCTTCTTCCTTCTTTTGACCACCGCATGAAGCAAGGCTTAATGCAGCCAACGGGAGGAATAGGGTAGAGGGGTTTTTCATCAATTACTATATTTTGTATTTTAGTGACTGTTTCTTTCCGTTTACTTTCACTTCTACTTCCAGACCATTTTCATCGAACGCTTTGTTCTTGAATTTAGCGTCAAATTTAGGGGCATCTGCGCTTTTCTTTACTGGATAGATCACAGTGATATAACGTACAGCTTCTTCGCCGTCTTTCTTCACGTTGAATGATACATTCATACGTTTGTAGCGTTTGCGGTAAGCTGTAGAACACCATCCCGGTTCTTTTTTCATAGTCATGCCGGTAGGACCGAAACATTGCAGTTTCATGTTGCTTCCATCCTCAAACTGAGTAAGGAATGTCATGTCTTCGCGACTGTTTGCGATTTCTCCCTTCGGCATTTGATAATGAAGGTTGATGGAACCTTTGGCGCTGCCTACCAATTCGTCTACAATTACAAAGTATGTGTTGTCGACGAAGAAAACGGAACGACGGTGCTTCAAGTTTTTGTAGCTTGGGTTTTCAGTCACCAGCGTTTGGATTGTTCCTTCCGGCTGCCATAACTTAGTTACAGATTCTGTTGTATCCAGATTTTTGTTGTTCAGAGTCACAGTGTTGTGAACACAAGTCTGACGGTGCCAGTTGCGTTGTTCCATTACTTCACCTTCGCCTGCATACACATACGAACCTGAATCCGGGAACAGATTTTTACCATTGAACCACAGTTCGAATGTACCGTTGTCCGGTTGACAGTGCCAGAAAGCTTTCGGACCGGCTTTTACCACCATTTGAGTAGCATCCGTTCCCCAAGAGTTGCGGAATACGAAGAAACCTGATTTCAAGAATCCTTTAGACATATAATCCGGCAATGCACCTTCCTTACCTTCTGTTGCGAAGTATTTGATAGCCTGGTTTTTCGGGAACAATTTGCTCCATGATTTGTAGTTCTTCACCATTTCTTTCTTTGTTGTCAGTTTTGCGTCACTGAAACACGGATTTGTGTAGTCGGGGAAAGAAATGTTTGCATAGAACATAATCATGCTTTCGATAGTATCCAGATAGTCTTGTGGGAATTCTTTGCGGAATCCGTTTGCGTCTGCGATACCCAATGCTTTACAGAAGATATTGATTGCGGCAAGATGATAATGCGGGTCAAGCTCGAATTGTCCCCCATCTTCATATACCTGTACATGAATTTCACGGTTCAGGATATCAATGCCGCTCTTTCTCCATGCCGGAGCGTCCTTGAATTCAGGGAAGAAAGCGCCGGCATAAATCATACGCTGAGCTTCAAACAACAAGTGGTTACCTTGATCTGAGTAATTGCCCAAAATATGTACAGCGTGTTTGTGATAGTTCACCAAGAACTCAGTCAGGAAATCCGGAGTGAAGGAAGGAGAGGGGAGGAACAGCTGGAATTGTGAGGTCTGATCTTGCAGACGGTTGCTCACTTCCAACGGACGCCATGCAAAACGTACGTTTTCCACTTCACCTTTAAGTTTGCTGTCACTCAACATTTCATATTCTTTCTTATCCATCTTCACCAACGGATTCTTGTTGATCCAGTCGATATACTGATGAGCCCATTCTTTGGCATATTTCTCATCACCGGATACACGGTAAGCCTTACCCATCGGAGTGAACCATTTGTGACGGTGCAACTGCCAACGGAGTTCGTTATCTTTCACCGGCCAATATTGCCAGTTGATGTCTTCTCCATAATTATAAGAAGGTTGATAACCTTTGTGTACAAAGAAAGTATGTTGCAGCGCGTCGTCTGCCCATTTCTGTTCTTCTTTACCGATAGTGATTTTGTTCAGATTGATATCCGGAGTCTTCACGTTTGTACGTGCGCGATAGTAATCAAGCAATGCTTGGGCTGCATCTTCATTTTTACCCTCCTGATGGAGTGCTTTCACTTTTTCCAGCCCCGGATAGTCCAGATTGAGAAGTGAAAATACTTCGCTTTTCAACTCTTGGGCATAACCTTTGCCTACGAAACATGCAAATGTCAGTAGGACGATATATTTTAAAGTTTTATTCATGATATACTTTACGATTTTAAAATTTACTATTGGACTCTTACTCTTATATTATTGAATCATTCTCAACTCTCAACTTCTTCAACTCCATGAATCTCTTCAATGCTTCCAGATAGTAGTAGTCGGCATAGTTCAGTGGAGTGTCTATCTCAGAACCGTTAGGCAATGAGCCGACAGAGTGCAATAGGATAAATCCTTGATTATCGCCAACTTTTGCGAGGTATGCATCGCTTGACAAACTCTTCAGAATCTTTTCTGCGTAATCCAGATATTTCTGTCCGTCGGGAACCATAGTGCTCAACTCGATTAATGCAGAAGCAGTAACAGCGGCGGCGGATGCATCACGCGGGGTCTCTTCTGTCACAGGAGCGTCATAGTCCCAATAAGGAATAGCGTCGTCAGTCTTCACACGATCCATTATCATGTCGGCTACTTTCACTGCAAAGTTCAAGAAAGTAGTGTCGTTTGTTTCACGGTAGCAAGCTGTGTAACCATATACAGCCCATGCCTGACCGCGTGCCCATGAAGAATCATCGTTCTTGCCTTGATGAGTCTGTTTGCGTTCTACTGTTCCGTCGTTGTTGTAGCTCACTACATGCCAGCAAGTATAATCCGGGCGGAAATGGTTGTTCATAGTAGTCATAGCGTGTTTAACGGCGATGTCTTTATATTTGTTGTCACCTGTTGCTTTTGCTACGTTAAACAGAAGGTCGAGGTTCATCATGTTGTCGATGATAACTGGGAAGTTCCATGTTCCGAAATCCCATGAACGGATAGCGGCGATAGAATCGTTGAAACGTCCGCAAAGATTATCAGCTGTTTCTTTCATCACGGCTGCGATAGTATCGTTAGGGGCCAGACGTTCAGCATTGCCATAACTGCAATTGATCATGAAGCCTAAATCGTGTGTGCCTTTGTAATAGCGTACAGGATTCAAGAGATTTGTATATTGAATGGCTTGTGCTTTCAGAGTATCGTTTCCTGTCAGTTCGTATGCGTACCATAAAGAACCAGGGAAGAAACCGCTTGTCCAGTCATAAACGCCACAAAGACGGCGTTTACCTAATTGCTCTGCAGTCGGTTGTGCGCGAAGTGAGTCTTTGAAAGTCAGTGAGTCTCTTTCTAACTGACGGCAAAGGAAGTCCATATCATAGCCTGTGCGGATAGAACGCGGCAACATACCTGTGCCATTAATTTCCTCTGCGGAAAGCTGTAATTGTGCAGAAGCTACATCCAGTCCTTTTTTTATCCAACTGTAGTCTTCCTTAGGGGCTGTTTGGCACGATGCAAGCGCAATTGTAACCGAAGCAAAGAGAACGAGTTTCTTTTTCATGTTATTCATTTTAAGTGATTGTTTTTAGAAGTTTTGTAACTGATGCAAAAGTAGGCGAAAGCTCTAATTTTATGTTACAGGATTGTTGAAAAGGCATTTAATTAAGGCTTTTCAAATATTGATTTTGTTGAAAAAGGTTTTAATATTCTCCAATATGCCTGGTTAGGGGCATATTGGAGAGGGATTAGATTAGTTCCATTTGGGATTTTGTACAAACTGTTCACATAAATCCATATCACGTTGTGGGATAGGGTAAAGTTCATGTTTGCCAAACACTGTATATCTTCCTGCAGTATTATATGCTTTGTTTTTGACCATATCATTATCAAAGAACCACTCTGTGATAGCATTGGATGTTTCTTTAACAGTTTTATAGTAGATGTCCCAACGTACTAAGTCCATACGGCGGTGTCCTTCGAATGCAAGTTCATAAGCACGTTCGTCTTGGATAGCTTTACGGAAGTCTTCGTAAGACAAGTTCTTTAAGTTATATTTGTTGTTTCCATAGGCACGTTCACGTACTTTATTTATTGCATCATATGCTTCTTTAGTCGGACCTTGCTTCCATTCATTGAGAGCTTCTGCATATAATAGTAATACGTCGGCATAACGTAAGAAATACCAATTGACGTTTGATTTGTCATTATTGATTAATTTGTTTTTTACGTATTTCTCAATGTCCCATTTGGCAGGTGTATAGTTTTGTTTTTCTTTGTTTTTTTGTGTACTTAGTGCGTCGTTTTCTAATGCTTTTTTATCAGTATCACTTTTACCTTTAGCATATAAAACTTTATTTGGATTATACTGGTAATTTGCTACAGAAAGATTTAGACGTTTATCTTTAACGGTTTCCGGATGATATACTTCACCGTCTGCTAAGTCTTTTTCTCTCCATTTTAGAACAAAAGGATGAACAACTTTAACATTACCAGCACAACTACCACGTTCTCCAGCGAGCATTGTTGTTTTTACTCCATTCCATTTTCCAATACGTCCGCATGGGTCGCTGGCACCACCAGATGCTGTTGGGCTGTAAAAACTAATTTCAATTAGACTTTCGGTCGGATCCCAAACGCCATTACAAGTATTGTCCCATAATTGTTCAAAGTCATTTAATAAATCATGTTTTTGTGATTCGACCAGAACTTTCGCTGTTTTGGCTGCTTCTGCCCATTTTGTGTGATCTTTGACTGGATAACCTGCCCATGTAGCATAGACTTTAGTTAATAGTCCTAAAACAGCTCCCTTGGACATACGGTATTTATTGCTTTGGCGATTTGTATCGTCTATTGCATAAGGAAGTGTTTGGATAGCATGTAGCAAGTCTTCTTCAATAAATTTATAAATAGTTTCAGGTTTTTCCTGAACGAAAGTACTTGGAGCTTGTTCGGACATTGCTGTATTAGTCATTAATGGCACATTACCAAATCTGCGTACTAACTCGAAATAGCACATACCACGAATAGCTCTTGCCTCGGCTATGTAAATATAAGCCAATTGTTTGTCTGTTTCATTGAAATCATTCATCCGTTGTTGAAGAATCTCCATGAAATCATTTGCATTATAAATAGCTTTATACAAAGCAGCCCATGTTTGTTGTATTTCTGCTTGGCTTGCATTAAAAGCATTGGCAGGAATGATACGATAATTTTCTGTAGTATTTCCTTCTACTTGTTCACAATCTGTTGCTAAATTGAACAGAATTGAGAGGTGGTAGCCATACATTGCATCACTCACTAAACTTTGATAAACGCCTAACAATACAGTTTCCGCTTCTAAGGCGTTTTTCATGAATCTATTTTTATCAATCTCTGTCCGAGATTCTTCGTCAAGCGAGCATGAGAAAGGAAGTATGCACATCGCTGACAATAATATATAATAAAATATCTTTTTCATTGCGTTCTTTATTAGAATTGAAGATCAATACCGAATGTAAATACTCTACTCTTAGGATAAGCACCCCAGTCTAAACCTGGTGTCATAGGATTACTTCCTGCCGTACTAACTTCCGGATCATATCCACTGTATCCATTGATGCAGAATAGATTCTGTCCACTGGCGTAAACACGTAATTTAGATACATAAAATTTCTTAGTCCATTTATGCGGTAACGTGTATCCGAGAGTAACATTCTTCAAACGTAAGAAGGAACCATCTTCTACAAAACGAGAATATACATCATTTGTTATATAACCTTTAACCGAAGGTACTTTATTAGATGCATTTGTTTCACTCCAACGATCGGCTACTTCTGCCATCATGTTTCTACGGCCATTTCTAGTTTGTGTGGCATACAAACGTGTAGCATTATAGATGTCATTCCCATAATTGAACTGGAACATGAAACTTAAATCTATTCCTCTATAGTTGAATGTATTTGTAATACCACCATACCATTTAGGAAGTGCGTTACCTATTACTGTACGGTCTTCCGAAGTAATAATGCCATCACCATTCTGATCTTTATATTTTACAACGCCAGGACGTAAACCATCTGCATCAGTATAGCGAGTGTTATTTACTACTCCTTCCTTTAAAATATATTTAGGATTGTTCGCGTCTGTATATCCATCTATGTAAAAGTCAGAACTTTGGTAGATACCATCAAATTCATACCCGTAAATCAAGCCTAATGATGAACCCACAATAGCTATATAATCATCTTGTGTAAAGTTTCCGTCAAAACCGGAACGAGTTGTTTTATAATTAGCACCGGATTCTAATGACTTTAGTTCATTACGAATGAAGGAAATATTGAAATTGGTATTCCATGTGAATGATTTCGTCTGAATGTTAGTACTGCTAAGATTTAACTCTATACCACGGTTTTGTATTTTTCCAATATTTTGATATTGAGTACTATGTCCGGTGACATGTGCTAATTCTTGAGCTAACAGCAAATCTTTTGTATTTTTGATGAAGAAATCTGCTGTAAAGTTTAAACGGTTATCAAAGAAACCTAAGTCTACTCCTAAATTGACACTTGATGAACCTTCCCATTTCAAATCTTGATTCTTAATTTGTTTAGGAGTAAGTACAGTTACTAAACTGTTACCAACGCCATATCTGTTGTTTTGATACAAATCAAGTGAGAGATAATTAGAGATTCGGTCGTTACCAACGATACCCCATCCAAAGCGTACTTTGAAATTAGACACCCATTCGATATCTTTCATAAAGGCTTCTTCTGATACACGCCATGCAGCAGAGAATGAAGGGAAGAAACCCCATTTGTTTTTCTTTGAAAATACTGTAGAACCATCAGCACGTACTGTAGCTGTTAGTAAGTAGCGATTGTCATAGTTGTAATTACCACGTGCAAAGAAAGACAATAACTTTTTGTCGCCAAAGTCCGTAACGACTTTGCTTGGGGTAGCCCCCAGTCCTAAATTGTTATTACCTAAATAATCAACGGGAAAGTCCATTGCCTGTCCTAATAGATATTCGCTGCTACGGTAAGCAATTTCATGTCCTAGCATGATGTCATAGCTGTTTTTCTTGTTGATTTTTTGCTTCCATGTCAATTGGTTAGAATTTGTCCAACGCAAATCGCGTCCCATTTGAGTATCTCCATAAGGCTTTTGTCCATTACGGAATGCTTCCTTCGAACCGTCTTTATAGAATTTGTCTATACGATTGTTTGTTGTGTTATAAGTGGCTGCTGTTCTGAAAGTCAGTCCTTTAATAATCTCCCAGTTTAAGGAAACATTAGCTGACCACATTTCAGCTCTTTTTTTATTGGTTACAGATTCTGTTTGTCTTACAGGGTTTACTTGCGCTAAACTACTTCCATCTTCTAGCATTACTGGGTCGATTGCAGAAGCTAGTAATTCTTCATCTGTCAATTTAAGACCACCGGTAGGACGTGCACTTAAAATTTGTGCCAACATATTAAAACGTCCGCTGTCTGCTGTTGTTCCAACTCCTCTTCTATTTGTTTGTGCGTAGTTCATAGTTGCATCAAACGATAGTTTCTTGGTAAGTTTTTGTTTTAAACGAAACTTAGCTGTTGTTCTGTCAAATCCACTGTTGTTGAAAATACCGTTTTCATTGTAACGTGTGAACAAAAGAGAGTATGTGGTTTTTTCGTCTCCACCTGTGATTGAAAGGTTATGATCTTGTGACCAAGTAGGATTGAATGTTTCATCCTGCCAATCTACTCCGCTTTGACCGATATAATCTTCTAGTGATTGATAACGATATGGAATACCATCATCATCATTTCCCACTTTATAATATGTATCCGGATACTTCTCATTAATTTCCCCTTGTAATTTTACAAATTCATAAGGGTTGAGGAGGTCTAGCTTTTTAGTAATTTTACGATAGCTGGCAGAACCGTTATATGTAACTGTGGGTCTTCCGATTTTTCCTGATTTAGTAGTGATCATTACAACACCATTAGCTGCACGTGCACCATAAATAGCTGAAGAAGAAGCATCTTTCAAAAATTCCATAGACTCAATATCTGAGTTGGCAATATTATCAATATTATCTACTTCGAATCCATCTACAATGAGTAGAGGAGAAGCATCTCCGGTCATTGTACCGACACCACGAATATTGATATTGAAACCGGAACCAGGACCACCATCAGATTGAGTGATTTGTACACCGGCAATTTGACCTCCTAAAGCTCCAATGACAGAACTACTTTGGAAACCTGCAACATCTTTTGCTGCTACCGAGGCAACAGAACCAGTCAAGTCACTACGTTTCATAGAGCCGTAACCTACTACAACTACTTCGTCTAATGCTTGATTATCTGGTACCATTTTTATGTTTACTCTTTGCTGACCGGTATATTTCACTTCCTGTGTTTTATATCCGATATAGGAAACCACAATGATATTTCCTTTTTTGGCATTGATAGAATAATTACCATCAATATCAGTAATTGTTCCTCCACTATTTCCTTTTATTAAAACAGTTGCTCCAATTAACGGAAGATCAGTTTCATCTACAACTGTTCCTTTAACTAAATTCTGGGCATACAGACTAATTGACATGACCAGAGCCAAGAGGGTGATGAACCCTCTATGGCTAATTGTTTTGGTTATTATATTGTGCATAATTATTAGATTATTAGTTTTACTCTTCGTAATTTTCATCGAACCAGATGATTAGTGGTGTTGCTTTACCCCCACCGTTAACATTTCCTATTATACCATCAGTACAGAAAGTCATTTCTGCTGCCATAAATCCATTAGCGTATCCCTCGCTATCTTTCCACATATCTTTAATGATATTCACTGAATGTTCATGGTTTTTGTATTCTATAGTATTCGGATTGTAATTAATTACATAACCTAAGGATTGAGAACTATTATCTTTGTAGCCACTGTTTGTGAAAAATGCCATCGGTGGTTTGTTTGCATTATTTTTTTGTCCACAAGCTTCCCATAAATGAGCCATGAATGGTGAGATTTTACTTGGGTCGCTTTTGTCATAAGGTATGCCATTAGTATGATTGCCTCCAAAATTGTAGTAGTTGAAGTTTCTACGATATTCCAATAAGAACTTCTTACGTACATCACCTGAAAGTTCACTGTCAGGTTCTCCTTTAAGGATTATTTTAGGAGATGTTGATATTCCTCCTTTATGTGGATTAACGTGTAACACAAAGGGATAATATTCGATTTTGACATTATCTTGATTGTATTTTGTCCAATTGTTGAAATGGAAGAAAACAGGGACTTTAAGTTCTGTCTTATCATTCACTGTTGCAGTGATAATTCCGATATTGGATGTGGCTGCATCTCCTTTCCAACCAGAGAATGTAATTTCATTATTAGAAATATTCGCATTTACTGATGTAGAAAGTTTTTCGTATTTAAATGTAATCTTAGCATTAGGATAAGCATTGGTTTTTATAGTGAAAGTTTTATTCATATCATTTTCACTATTGAATCTAAATTGATTTTCGTATTGAATACCCAGTAATGCATTACCGTTTGTATCTAAATTATTACCACAATGAATGTATGTAATCCTATCTATATTTTGAGTTAGTTTGAAAGTTATATTGGCTTCTTTTTCATATTTTGAGTTAGCAACTTTGACTTTCATCGTATAAGAGTCTTTACCCTCATCATTTATCACTAATTTATTTCCCTCTTTCATAGTGATAGCGCCTGTCGTTGCATTAAATTCAATGTTTTTTTGTAACTCTGGTTCACATTCAATAAGTGTATATTTAATGTTTTCACCTCCACCTACTATAGTTGGCTCTATAGTGTATGATGGACCAAGTTCCATTCTTTCAATTGTATTTGTTTCATTTTCATAATAAAATTGATCAAATTTTGCGATAAATGCTACTGTTTTTAAAGAATAGGCATTTTCAATAACTGTTCCTATCTCTCCTTCTTCATTGTACATATTCCTTGCACATACACTAATCTTATAGGTTGTTCCTTTTTGTAATCCATGTCCAGCTTCTACATATAGTTTACCTGTATTTTCATTAATTTTGATAACTTCTTGTTCGATGGCAGGTTCGATTGTATAAATGCTAAATTTTAATCCATCTGTGGCTCCCTGATATGTTGGAAGTACCGATTCGAAAGTTGTTCCTTCTGGCGTAGCTGTACTTTCTTCTTCTAATTCTCCTTCTGCGGGATCATAGAAGAAATTAAGTGGTTTAGATGTTACTTTAATGTTAATACTATTTTTCTCATCCAACAAATATTCATTTGTACGGGTTGATAATAGAATACTAACCGCATATAAAGCACCTGGTTCTAAGATTTTTGATTTTTCATCTTGTACAATAGTGAATTCTCCTTCTTGAGAGATACTGAAACATTCTTTAATACCTTCTGTTGTTACTAATTCGTAAACAGGTTCTTCTGTATTCTCATTGGTGATTTTGAATACATCAGAAACTGTGTATGAACTGATGGAGATATGTTCTTCACCAGTTGTTGTTATTTGGGCTATAGGCATATCAATTTCACTATTTTTATTGATGATATCTCCGTAATCAGCCTGTATTAATTTAGGAGTGACTATTACGCTTTTGGGAGCGGATGCTAATAATTTAACAATTACAATATCTTTATATTCATATCGAGTCCCTCCGGATATGCAAGAGATGGAAATTTTGTAGCGTCCTTTAGCTGCATTTTCTGTGTTTTGCACAGAAATTACTCCAGTTTCAGAATCAATCTGAAAACAATTTCCTGTATACACTTCATTGTTAAGTGTGATACCGGTAATTGTAAAATCAGAAGGGGCACTACCTTTATATGTAGGTTTACTGATTGTTCCAGTCATAGATGGAGCTATGTTGGTCAATCCTGTATAATAAAGTGCGAAGTTGGACGAGTCTGTTGTTTCTGTATCAGAACAAGAAGCATAGAACAGTGGTGAAACTGTAACTATTAGAATCGCCAAAAAACTAAATGTTAATTTTCTTAGACTCATTTTATATCAGTATTAGTTATTATTATAGGTTGATTATTTAGTGTATCCTAATTCATATGTCTGACTATTTACCGTAACCTCTAATTTTATAGCATCTTCAATAGATTCCTCAATATCTGTGAATTTAGCTGAGATGTCAGGTGTTTCGTTTGAAATGGGATATATAACGGTTATATAACGTACTGGTCTATCCGCTTCTTTTTCCATAACGAGTGAATAGGCTTTACGGGCAAGGAATATCCCTTTGGTATCGTAAGAAATATATCCCTTAACTTCATTCTGTGTGATATCTGCATTTCCAAAACTACGTATGAATAAGTTGTTATTATCATCGAATGTTGTATGTGCTCCGTAGTTATCTGTATCTAAGGAAACAGATTCTTCCGTTTTATCATCACAGAGGTGGAAATATAGTTTGCTGAATCCAGTTGCTGTTCCTATACCTTCATCTACTATTACAAAGAATGGCTTTTCTTTGGGTGTGACAAAGAAGATAGAACGTCTATGAGTAAAGTTATCGTATCCTTGATTTTCAGTAGCAATAAACTGATATTGATTAGTTTCACCTTTACGAATTAATTTGCCTAAGGTGTTTTTTATATCTTCATCTCCATATCTTTTTGCATTAGGTTCATCATTGTCTTCTGCTTCTTCATTGCTTAGAATCATTGTGTTATGCGATTTTGTTTGACGGAACCAACTGCGAATATTATTAGGAGTTCCAGTACCTACATAAGAAGATACTCCGGAATCAGGGAAAAAGTTACGCCCATTATGATATAATTCAAATGTTCCGTTATCCGGTTGATTGTGACTCCATATATCCATCTTTTCATTTGAATAGTTATTACTATGTATTAGCATAGTTGAAGTTTTATCCCATCCATTTCGTAGAATATAGTGTCCGGAGTTCTCGAAAACTTTTATTCCTGCGCTTGGTGCATGTCCTTGTCCACCACGGGTTGCCATCCACGCTAATTCTTGATTATTGGGGAACATTTCAGCGTATTTCTTAAAGTTTTTCTCTAATACACTTTCTGTTTTCATCCACGAATCATTGAATGCCGATGTGCAATAGTCATTACTGCTTGCCTCAAAATAATTGGGATAGGTAAAATGCATAACTATTTCAGTTGCTTTCTCTAAAATTTGGTCAAGTTTAGAAGTGAGTAGGTTTTCCGGTAGATGATTCTCCTGGATAAGTCTTTTAAGGTTATAAAGTTCGTCTAATATACCTATATGGTAATGCAAAGAAAGGTCACTAAGCATTCCATCCGGTAAGAATTGTTTTTCAAGTTGCTCATTAATGATTCTACAACCTTCTGCTTGCCATTGAGGAGCATCCTTAAATTCAGGAAATAAAGTTCCGGCAAATACCATTGAGATTATTTGGCTAAATAGAATATTGTTTTCATCTTTATAGCGATTTTTTAGTAAAAAATCGGCATGTTCTGAGAAGTGAACTAAAAAGAAAGAAAGCCATTGGGGTGTGAAATTGGATGAAAACTTGAAATATTCAAATGCTTGTGCTTGCCCCATTAGACGTGTGGATACTTGTAATTGCCACCATGCAAATTCATCTACAACGGTTTCTGTTTTTGGGAATTTGGATACCCAATCTGAATATACATCTTTCCATCCCAACATATATGCTTCATCTTGGGTTTTTTGATATGCCATAGCCTGAAATGGAATCCAATTGTGTCGATGCAACTGCTTGCGATATTCGTTATCAGCACCTGTAGGAATAAATTCCCAATTGATCTCTTTTCCTGACTTTAAGCTATAGGGAACTTTTTCTTGACCATTCCCAAGATTTTTTTCTTCTACATAATTATCATTAACATAAAAACGATAATTATTTTCTGCTAATGCTAATTCTGCATATCTTGCTTGCTTTGTTGTAATAGAGTTTAAGGATACATAAGGGTTAATGATGCCAATTCTACCTCTATAATATTCGAGTAGAGCTTTGGATGCAGAGTAATAGTTACCAGTTTCATACCAATTTTTTACTTGCTCCAAGCCAGGATAATCTAAATTGATAACTTCAAATAAACGTTGATCAATTTCTTCGTTAGGGAAACTAGTTTCCTCCTCGGCAGAATCTTTTCCACTGTTTTTGTAGAGTTCGTCGTCATCTGTGCATCCTGTAAATGCAATCAGTGAGAACACGCAAATAAAGAAGATGTTCTTCATACTTTATTAGGTTTTAATTATTAAAAGTTATATTTTACTGTTTGCAAATGTAATCTCTTTATATATAACGATTAGCCGAAGTTGTTCAGGCTTTGTTCAAAAATGTTTTTTTGATATTAGTTTTGTTGAATCATATACTATTTATGTCCAAAAAAACTGTTTATGACTTGAAAATAGGTCTTTTGTATGTCATAATGTAACCTTCTCGTACATATATAGAGGAAGGCTTTTGTACATTTTTAGGTGTTGGTTTGGATGTTTTTTAGTCCAAAATGATTTTTGGAAACAGGTGGAATAGGAGAGATTATGAAGTCCGGAATCTTTCCTTGGGGATAGATCAACACCTCTTCTCCTTTCTTTAAATCAATTTGATATGTGCCGTTGGTGGTGGCTTGTACAGTAAACGTCCGTTTCCCTTTGAATATGGGATTAACGATGTCGGTAGTTACGATACATGGTTCTCCTGCAAGACTTTTGATGTGGACAAACAGTGTTTTCCCATCCTTTCTGTTGGCAGATACTTTGAATGCTCCTTCTGTGCGTAAACCGGAGAAGCAGACATCCTTCCAAACGTCCGGCAGTGCAGGGAAAATACGGAGTTTCCCTCCCCAACTTTGTATTAACATATCATGTATACATTGTGCACCTGATAGTGGCGTCTCGATAACCGGGCCGCTTTCTTTATACATAGTGGTCGAACTAAGGAACTTGCCAAATAATTTATTTAGATAGGATAGAGCCTCGTTTCCTTTTCCAATAGCGGAAGATATAGAGGATGCACCTGTACATGAGTAACCTAAAAGAGCTTTCGGCTTACTTTGCCAAAAGGCTAATGATTTCTCTATAAGTTGGGTATTGTTTGGTTCCTCCTTATTAATAAGGTATAAAGGATAGATGGAAAGTAGGTGTGAATAATGCCTGTGGGAGAAAGCATAAGGTGTGTCTTTTCCAATAAGTAACCCATTTTCATCCATCGGATACGGAGTGAGATTATCTAATACATCTTTCCAGGTTGAAATTAGTGGATCTTGAATCTGCAATCGCTGTGCTGACTCCAATAAGGTCTGACAACCCCAATATAATAATGCAAGGTCAAAGTTACAGTCTTCCGTTACACCATATTCGGGAGAATAAGTTTCAGGTAGATGATATTTGCCGTCTTCTCCTTTTTTGATAAAATGAAGATAGTAATTGATAGCCCCTTTTAATAACGGGAACAATTTATTACGCAAAACTTCATCATCCATTTTATGACGATAAATAAGCCAAAGATTATGGCAGGCCCAAGGAAGAAGTCCCACTTGCGCTTTTCCTTTACCGGGAATTCCTACAGTGGTCGTCATGCATTCCAGATTTGAAGCAACACCTATGCCCAATGAGTTGTGACGATATGCGGCAGGTATGTTCAAGCGTAGTTGGTCAATGTGATTATAGAGTGCATTCTCTAGGGATGCGGCTAAATCCAAATGGTCGGAAGCATTCAGTGCCCAGTAGGTGAGTTGCACGTTGAGGTTCCACCAAGCATTTGGCCACGGTGTTTCAGATAACCACGGACCGGTGTTATCTATTAATGCCCGGTCGCCACGAGTAGCTGAGGCTAGTTTATACATTTGAATCCAGTAGAAATTTTCTTTCTTTGCATCCGGTAAGCTGATGAAACTAGCGGGATAATAAGAGTTCCACCATTGCCGATGAGCGTTTTGAAGTGCTGCATAACCTTTACGTATAGCTTGGCGTATTTCTGCTTTACAAATCTTCTTTGAAGTACTTTGTGGATAAGTGTGTGTAAGATTTATCCATAAGATTCTTTCTTGTGGAGACGTCTTTGTCTCTTGCCATCCTACGGTTGTTTCTCCTCCTGCCAATAATTCTTGTATAGATAAGTTTATCTCATTTTCTTTGCTGTTAGTAGGGGAAGGATTGAGTTTGTAACCTTCGGGGATCTTATTCGTTTTTCCTTGCCTTTTGAATAATAGATAACGCGGGCTGTTAGCTTCAGCAGCTATCCATTCCCATCGAAAGTCATGTTCGTCTCCTTCGGTAGTTGCTTTAACTACGATGATCATATCATCAGCATGAACGAGAGTTTGTAGATGGATAATTCCTTTCGTAGTGGTGATTTCGGTTGAAGCCTCTGCGTTCCAAAGATCAAGACGCATCTTGCCGCTGATTATTTCTCCTTTAGGGTGTAAAGCAAAATGCCCGGTAAGTAGTCGGGGAATTCCAAATACATCTCTTTTTGCACGATGATCGTGTACATCACAGTTTCCTGTTTCCAGGCGTATATAGTTTTTATCCGGTTCTTTGTAGATCATTAGTCCCAACCTGCCGTTACCTAGATAGGCTGAGTCGTACCAATATTCCGGTAATCTTTCCCATATCATATCCTGCTGACTCATAAATTGAGGCCAATTTATATTCTGCTTGATATCCATAGAATAAACATCCGCACTACAAAGGCAGATTAAAAGCAGAAGGATATAGCTATAGTATCTGTGTTGAATATTCATAGTGCCATTTTTGTGTTTTATAAGGTTAACGAGAGATTTACAGGTTGCTAACAAAAATAGGAATAAAAATAATAAATTCCAACTAATTGTTTGAATATATTTTTGCATAACTTTTAGTGTTTGAGTTGAAAGCTTAGTGGATATACCTGATTACCGATAGTCACCTCAATAGAAACATGGTTTGAGTTTGACGGGTCATCAGTAAATTTTGCACTGATCTTTTGATTGGAAACCTTACTGACCGGATATAGTATGGTAATGTATCGCACGGGGATACTTCTTTGTTTCTTCATAACAAGTGAATAGGCTTTTCTTGTTGAGTATTTTCTGTCGGTCTGATAAGATATCCGTCCATCAAAAGGCTTTAGGGTGATGGCCTGATTTCCAAAGCTTCGGATTAATAAGTTATTGTTTTCAAAGGTAGTATGTGCGCCTGCCTCTTGACTGTCCAGAATAACATTATTTACAGATGTTTCATCGCAAAGATGGAAATATAATTTTGCATAACCGGTTGCTGTGCCAAATCCTTCATCTACCAGTACGAAAAATTCGGTCGGTTGTTTTATATAAAAAACAGCACGGCGGTGTTTGAAATCATTGTATCCTTGATTTTCGGTAACTATGAGTTGTCGGTCGGCATTTTCTTCTTTTAGTAGTAGCTTGCCTTCTGCCTTGCTGATATTTTCGGCACCGATATCTTCATGATCTTCAGATTTTCCCAGTACCATTGTATTGTGCGCTTTGGTTTGCCGAAACCATCTGCGTAGTTTCATTACTTCTGCATCATCCTCTTTCATATATGAACATACTCCGGAGTCCGGAAAGAAATTACGACCGTTATGATATAACTCGAATGTTCCGTTATCAAGTTGGTTATGGCTTGAGTCTTGTAACTTGGAAGATATGTTATTGCTAAGTATCAGCATTGTAGACTCTGGTGTCCAACCGTTGCGCAATACATAAAATCCGGAATCTTCGAATGTTTTGATTCTGCTGTCGGGAAGAGTGCCTTCATTACCATACGTTTGCATATACTTTAATTCAGAATCTTCCGGAAACATTGCCGCATACTTCACAAAGTTTTTGTTTAATACACTGCGTGTTTTTATCCATGAATCATTGAATGCGGGACTGCACTGTTTGCTTCCTTTCTCAAAATAACTTGGGTATGTGAAGTGCATGACAACTTTGGTGGCTTTCAAAAGTGTTTCATCGAGCTGCGGTGAGAGCAGATTGTCCGGCAATTTATTCAGTTGGATAAGCCGTTTGAGATCATAAAGTCCGTCTACTATGCCTATATGATAATGAAGAGAGAGATCGTTAGTCATTCCATCTTCCAAAAATAACTTTGTAGTTTGATCATTTATAATCTCACATCCTGTTTTCTGCCATTGTGGGGCATTCTTAAGTTCTGGAAACAATGTTCCGGCAAATACCAATGCTACTGCCTGGCTTAGTAGAATATTGTTTTCTCCGGAATATTTGTACATGGATAGATAATCGGCATGTTCAGCAAAATGTATGAGGAAAAAGGAAAGCCATTCCGGAGTGAAATGAGGGGAGGATTTGAAATACTCGAAAGATTCTGTTTGCCCCATAATACGTGTGGACATTTGGAGCTGGTGCCATTGGAATTTGTCCGGCTTCCCATTCGGCTTTGGATTTTTGAGTATCCAATCTGTATATACTTCTTTCCATGAAAGCATATATTTTTCATTCTTGGATTTTTGATAGGCTTTGCCCTGCATCGGTATCCAATTATGGCGATGTAACTGCTTTTGATATTCATTATCAGCACCTTCGGGAGCAAATTGCCAATTAATCATTTGGTCGTTACTTTTCAGTGAATATGGAATTTTCCGATCTTTGTCTTCCAAGTAATTGTCATTGACGTAAAAACGATATTCGTCTATGGCATAATCGGCATAACCTTGCTCCGTGTCATTAAGAGTAGCAGTCAGATTGGGGTTTTCAATGGCCGTTCTGCTTCTGTAGTAGGTAAGTAACTTTTGCATTGCTGCATCATTCTCACCGCTTTTATATAAAGATTTTATTTCTTCTAATCCCGGATAATCAAGATTGAGAATATCAAATAAATGTTCTCCGGTCTCTTCCTGAGGAGGGGTTGGCTCGTCTTTTGGAGGAAGATTATTATTGTTTTCCTGAATGTCGTTGTCAGTGCACGCTATAAACGTGGCGATAAGAAATAACAATATGTGGATACCTAATTTATTACCGAAGCTCATAGTATTAATTATTAGTTTACGCAATTTCTGAGTACTGATTTATTTCTCTGCAAATATATGGAGTAAAGTAGCCTGATTATGGATAATTTTATTGAATAGTATTTCAATTTTGTGCAATGTTCCTGTTTGATACGTGGAAAAGGCCGTAGCATTTTGTAGAATTGTGCTGTAGTATTAATAATCTCGCCTACTTATATTATGCAAAACATCTTGGTCTTTTGATAAGTTCGTCTAATAGAGTTAATGAGTTGGACTTGAGTAATCGACTGGTTGCTGTTGTGTAACCACATGGAAAGACAAGTGTAACTTATCGGTTACACAACTGTAATGCATTAAAGAAAAAATGCACTTTTCTCTTGGAAAAAAGCGAAAACATCCTGTTGTTTTTTGTAAACTTATTTTATTTTACCCCTATTTGGGGACTTAAACCTTTGATAATGAGGATTGCAACATTTTTGTATTTCCCCCTATAATACTTAGAATAACTACAAAAATGTCACAGGCGATGAAAGAGAGGTTCATATTGCTGTTTTACAATAAAAATTCTTCTATATTCTCCGAAGTAATTACTGTAAAAGTAGCTCCCGGATAATTCTCAGAAAATGCTCTTGGAAATTTGGCAGAACGTTTGGGATTCCACTTGAATTCATAAGTCATTAACTTTCCATCTCCTTCTTCTATCAAGTCTATTTCCTGCATGGCAGTTGTACGCCAAAACCATGTGTTATGCCATAAATGGTGGTATTGAAGATATTTGATTCGTTCTGAAACAAGGAAATTCTCAAATAAAGCTCCTATATCTGAACGGGTTTCCGCTAACGAAAAGTTGGCGATTACAGCGTTACGTATTCCATTATCATAGAAATATATTTTTCGGCTGCTTTTTAGTTCATTTCTGAGATTACGGCTGAATGAACCTAAACGGAAGATTATATATGATTGTTCGAGCAATATAACATAGCGTTCTACTGTTTTCGGATCAAGATCACATAATTGTCCTAATTCATTATAAGAGACTTCAGAGCCTATTTGAAAAGCCAGTGCTTGAAGGAGTTTTACAATCTTGTCTGCCTTTTTGATGTGTTCCCAATCTAAAATATCTTTATATAGGTAGCTGTCTGATAGTAACTTCAGAATTTCACTTTCCGAACCGGGATGTGTAACTACATCCGGATAATAGCCAAAAACCAAGCGGTGTGGTAACAGACGTTTTTCATCCAGTAAACCATGATGATTGACCATTTCTTGAAAAGAAAGAGGGTACATTTTATATTCCCATTTTCTTCCGGTAAGAGGCTCATTTACTTTATTGGCTAAGTCGAACGAGGAACTTCCTGTGGCAATCAATTGTATTCCATTTATTTGGTCGGTGATTAGTTTTAAGCGTAATCCTATATTTTCGATACGTTGTGCTTCATCAATGATGATAATTTTCTTTTTTCGAGCATTTTTTCTTTAAATCCAAAAATATTATGATTTTTATGGAATGAAATCCGTAAAAAGCATAATATTTTTGGATTTGGACTTATCCTTTTGTCCTCTTAATATATTCTGTCGGCAGGTATCCAAAATATTTCTTGAAACTTGTAGCAAAGTAAGACGGGGTATTGAATCCCACCATTGTACTGACTTCCGCTACGGTATAACGTCCGTCTTTCAGTAGTTTGGCAGCTTCGTTGAAACGAATCTTACGTATAAAGTCGATCGTGGATTCACCGGTAATCGCTTTCAGTTTCAAGTGCAGGTTGGAGCGGCTCATGTTCATTTCTCTGGCAAACTCATCGGTGGAGAACTCGATATTGTCCATATTCTTTTCTACAATACTTACGGCACGTTTAAGCAAAGCCTCGTCCATGGCATTAAACGTGATCTTTTCGGGTTCTACTTCCAAAGACTTGGAATACCGTTCGAGCATACGTCTGCGTGTACGCATCATATTTTGTATCTTCGTGGTCAGGATCGAAAGAGAGAAAGGTTTGGGGATGTAGTCGTCCGCACCCATTTGCAGACCTTCCATCTGGTCTTTTATTTCGCTTTTGGCTGATAACATAATTACCGGAATGTGACAGGTCGGAATGTTCTGTTTCACATTTTTGCATAACTTGATACCATCCATAACAGGCATCATCACATCAGTCACGATAATATCTACCTCATTTCCTTTCAGTTTCTCCAATGCTTCTTCACCATTTCCTGCCTCTAATATATTGAACAGTTCGGCAAGCCCGCTACTTAGATAGTGCCGGATTTCATTGTTGTCTTCTACGATGAGAATGGTTCCTCGCTTTTTGTCACCGGATTCTATAGCTTCATTCTCCACCTTTTCCGTGTCGATGAAATACATTTCTTTGGAATTGGTGGAATATACCTGTTCCTCCTCGCTCTTCTTGCCGTTAGCAGCCAGTTCGGAGGGCTTGTAGATACTTATATCCTGTGGCAGATAGACGGAGAACGTACTTCCTTTTCCTTCTTCGCTATCCAGTTCGATATGCCCGTGATGTAGTTCGACCAGACGTTGTATCAATGAAAGTCCGATACCACTTCCTACATGTTCACTTTCGATCTGGTAGAAACGCTCGAATATTTTTCCTTGTTTATTGATAGGAATACCTATACCGGTATCACTGACTTGCAACACCAGATAATTATTTTCTTCCTTCAACGTGACAGTAATGCTTTGGCCGCTTTCTGTATATTTGAAAGCATTCGAAAGCAGGTTGTTTACTATCAATTCCAGATAATTAGGATCAAAAAGTACCTCTTTATCTTCCAGATCGGAATGGAGAGTATAAGTTATCTTTTTGTGGCGTGCCAGTTTATCATAAAACAAGAAATTTTCTTGTATCAGTTGGTAAGCGTTCGCTTTCTTGGCTTTCAATTCGAATACTCCGAGTTCGGCACGGCGATAATCCATCAACTGATTGACAAGGTGTAGCAGACGATTAGCGTTTCGTTGGATATATTCCAATTGGTTTCGTGTCCAACGATCGCTTATCTTATTGATGATATCCTGCAGAGGAGCCAGGATAAGAGTCAATGGGGTACGAAGTTCATGGGAGATATTGATGAAGAAACGCATTTTCATCTGGTTGATTTCCTCCTGATGTTCTTTGTCCCTGCGTTCTATTTCCAGTTCAGCTTCCATGCTTTTGCGCATCCAGAAGAAACGGAAAACGAAAGTGATGAAGCCGATAAAAGTGGCTAGGAAAAGAAGAATAGCCCACCATGTTTTATACCATATCGGAAGTACGATAATCTCGAGTACAGTTGGGATAGTGTTCCATTTACCGTCACTATTGGCGGCTTTTACCATGAAATGATAAGTCCCTTGTGGTAGATTAGAGTAGGAAACACTACGTTTGTCTGTTAGATAATACCATTCTTTATCGTATCCTTCCAGCTTGTAAGCGAAAGTATTATGTTGTCCTGAAATATAATTGGATACGACGAACTCAATGGTGAAAGCTGTTTGCCAGGATTTCAGTGTGATACTTTCAGTTTCACTGATGTTTTTAGTCAATATGCCTGTTTCATCGTCCGGGCGGACCGTTTTATTAAATAGCTGTAGCTTGGTTATTACTACCGGTGGAGTGTATGGATTGTCCAGCAACAATTCCGGACGGAAAGTAGTGATACCATTGATACCACCAAAGTACATTTGCCCGTTGGAAGTGCGGCAGTAGGAGGAAGAGTTGAATTGATTACTTTGTAATCCATCCGATTCTGTAAAGTTACGGAACTTTTCCGTTTCCGGATTGAAACAGGAAATACCACGATTGGTACTCAGCCAAAGTCGTCCGAAAGTATCTTCCAGTATGCCGTAGACCACATTATTGGGCAGTCCATTAATTGTAGTGTATCGTTTGATTGTTTTTTCTTCCTCATTAAAGCAATAGACTCCTTCACGTGTGCCTATCCAAATAATACCATTGGAAGCCTCGTAAATGCAATTGGTAAATAACTTTGTAACTGATGATTCAGGTAGTATCGTAACTTCTTGTATTTCCGGTCCTTCCTGTTGAAAGACTGATATACCCTCTTCGCCGCCAATCCAAAGTCGTTTGTGGGAATCCCTGAATAAGAGTGTGATTCGTTGAGGAGTGAAAGGCGTGCCGTCTTTCTCTTTTTCTATGGTTGTAAAACTGCGTTCTTTCGGATTGAAACGGACTAAAGCGCTGAGTGTTCCCAATAAGAGATTACCGTCTTTGTCGGGAAGGATGGCATATACATTCTCATTGACAAGCTCGCTGTTCAGCTGATTGAAACTTTCCATCCGTCCACTGTTACGGTGGAGGACGTTCAATCCTCCGGCGTGTGTACCTATATATACCAATGATTTTTCTTCATCCACATATACAGCTTTGATATTGTTGGAACCGATACCGATTTCACGCTCGTTTTCTTGCAAGGCGTAATGGGTGAAATGTTGTGTCTTGGTGTTGTATAGATTCAATCCGCCGTCATTGGTTCCTATCCACAGATTCTTGTCCTTGTCTTCTACAATACAGCTTACTACATTGTCACTCAACGAGTTCTTATATGGGATGCGCTGTATATTCTTGAATCGGTTTCGGATGGGATGGTAATAGTTGAGACCGCCAAAATAGGTGCCAAGCCACATTCCTCCCTGTGAATCCATAAAAATACTTCGGACGGAACGTTGCGAAAGGCTGCCGCTTTCTACCGGACTACTGCTATATGAGACGAACGAGTCACTGGCTTCGTGATAAATATTCAAATCATTGAAAGTTCCTATCCATAGACGGTTTTGTGAATCCAATGCCAGAGAACGTATGTAATTGGAACTTATACTTTTCGGATCGGAGGAGGAATGGAGGTATGTCTTTAGTTCTTTAGTTTTCGGATTGAGCAATAATAAGCCTGCCCCTTCGGTAGCTATCCATATTCGGGTGGGAGATTGCTGTAAAATAGCCTGAATCCGCTTGGTATCCAATATAGGAGTCACTTTCTCCAGATTTTTTTGAGTGACGGAATAACTGTAAAGCCCGTCTTCCATCGTACCGATATAGATTATGTCGCCATGCCGGTAAAGAGCGGAAGCTATGATTTTGTGCATGGCAGTGCTGAAAGCATCTTCTACAAACTTGGATTCTTTGCTGTCGAACATGATCAGACCTTCCTGTGTGCTTACCAACAATTGCTCAGGAGAGATTTCTGCGATGCCGTTGACCTGTTGCCGTTTGCCTTTTTTTTCATAGAAAAAGTTCTTGAATTGGTCTTTTTCTTCATCATAATAAGATAGACCGTCTCGTGTTCCTATCCAAACCCGTCCCTGACTATCGGTCTTGACAATTCTTGAAATGTCATTGGCAATGCTGTTAGGATCATCTTCATTGTGTTGATAAACCGTGAATGCGTATCCATCATATTTGTTTACCCCATCATAAGTGGCAAACCACATATTGCCCCGTTTGTCCTGATCGATGGCGAATACAGTGCTTTGTGACAATCCTTCATTGATAGAGATGTAAGAAAAGTTGATAGGTTCCGGAATTTCCGAAAAAGCGGAATGGGTACCTAAACACAGAAATAGCAGGCAAATGACTATATTTTTAAGGTTGCTCATTATTAGGTCATAAGATTAATAATGGCACCAAAGATAATAAAATCTTTAATATGCCCCATCGTTTTATCTGGAAAACAATGCAATCTTTTCCGGATAATGTTAAATATCTTTCTTCATTATTAGTCGATTTTCGTTATCGATGCGTTGGTAGGATATTTCATTCATAATGCTTCGAATCAGGAAAATACCCAATCCCCCGATAGGACGTTCTTCAATAGGAAGTGTAATATCCACATCTTCCACTTGTGTGGGGTCGAAAGAAGCTCCTTTGTCCGTCAGAAGGAATATCAGTTGTTTTTCGGTAGCTGTTACTTTTAACAAAATGGCATGCTGCTCTTGTGGAGGATAGGCATACATGATGATATTGGCAACAGCTTCTTCTAGAGCCAGATTGATATTCATGGTTGTTTCTACGGACAGAGAAAGTTCTTCACCTACTTCTTCTATAAAATTGGCTAAAACAGTTATTTCGTTTAGATTGTTCGAGATTGTTATTTCTTTTTCCATAATGATGTATTAGTTAATGATTTTATATTCGGGTTCGTATTGAATGAGTAAGATAGTCAGGTCATCACTGGCTTCAGCTTCTTGCACATGGTCTGCGATGGAGGTGACAATGACATCGACGATAGTGCGCACATCCGAAGAGGCATTATCAGATAAAAGTTTCTGTAATTTTTCATCACCATAAAGCTCCTTCTCCGCATTCTCAGCTTCTGTAACTCCATCTGTATAAAGGAATAACTTGCTTCCTTTTTCTAAGGTAATTTCTGTGTCCGTATATGTAGAGCTATCAATGACTCCTACGAATATCTGAGTCGGAAACTCCAAGAATGATACGTGCTTGTCCGGATGTATGAGTATGGGAGGATTATGACCGGCATTGCAGATTTTCATTTTGCCTGTTGATAAGTCAAGAATTCCGACAATTAGTGTCACAAACATATTGGATTCGTTACTGTTAGAGATTGAGTTGTTCATCTCTGCGACGATTTTGGCCGGTGAATCTACTTGATGGGACAGGGTGCGGAATAGGCTACGGGTGATAGCCATGAATAGGGAAGCCGGCACGCCTTTTCCCGATACATCTCCTATCAGAAAGTAGAGTCGGTTGCCATCCATATAGAAGTCATAAAGGTCGCCTCCCACTTCTTTGGCGGGATGTAAGATAGCATGTAAGTCCACGTCGTTACGGTCGGGGTAAGGCGGGAAGATCTTGGGTATCATTCCCATCTGTATTTCTCTGGCTATGGAAAGCTCACTTTCGATCCGTTCTTTGTGGGCTGTCGTTTCTTTTAATTCACTTACGTAAGCAGACAGGGATTTTTGCATATAAGCCAGAGAATCGTGCAAATCCTTGATTTCATCCTTGGAATAGACCTGTGGTAAAGTTACATCAAATCTTCCGGTAGCAATTTCACGGGCCGATTGGGAGAACTGTTCCAATGGGCGTACCAGTCGTCGGATAATACTATATACAATTATGAACAGTATTAGTATGCCGATCAGGAAAGTATAAATGATTTTTCGGGAAGTGCTATCCAGCTCCTGAAGGATAATCCGGCTCGGACAGACTGTACATACAGACCATCCGGTCTCTGGGATAGCGGTATAGAAAGCATATGAATCCGTTCCTAAATTGTTGAACCGCATTGTTCCGGTTTGTCCTGCCAGCATATCGTGTCCAATTTGTTCCTGTGCCCGATTATCCGTTGCAAATGATTCAGCGAATACGGTTTCATTCAGAATCTTACTTCTGTCTTCATGAGTCAGGAAACTTCCGTTGCGGCTAAGTAAGTAGGTGTAGCTGGTAGGATAGGGCTTCATCAGACTTATGTTGTCGGTAAACTGTGAAAGGGATATGCTGGCGATAAAGATGGCGTACAATTCGCCTTGATTGTTATATAAAGGTTTGGAATAAGTACTCATAATGATGTTCCCTCCTCCGTCATCATAATAGGGCTCACTCCAATAATCCTGCTTCAGCATTTTGGGAATGAGATACCAGTCCATACATGGATAATCATAATTTGGGCTACCTAATATCTGATAGGTAATCTTATTACTGCTGAATGAGACATAGGGCATGAAATATTTCCCCTTTTCTTTATAATAATCCGGAATGAAAGCTATGCCGCTTCCTACAATGAGGGGATTATTTTTAATGATGGAAGTAATGATATAATGTAAGGAGTCCGGTTGATGTATGTTTTCCTCCAATATCCAGACGGACTGGTTGATGGTAGTCTCTACAGAACCCAATTGATTGGTGATTTCTGTTGCGATATTGCTTAATAGTCCATGGGTACGTTCAATGGCGTAATTCGTCACTTTCTCATGGCTGTATTTATAGAACAATCCCATGATTGTGGCAAAGACAATCAGCGTGAACGACAGTATGTAGATACTGAGCCGGGTTGCAAAAGAACGGGAGTATGTGTGTGTCATGTAATAGTGCGGTTATTTTACAAAGTTCTCATATTGAAGGGTATTTGTTTCTCCGGTATTCTCCGGCAATAAAATATCCATTGCCGTGTCGAATCCCTCACGGCTCAACCGATAGGGACGCCGGCCGTTTTTATCAGTTTGCAACCGTAGTATTTCATCCAGCATTTTACGCTGGTGATAGCGGTTGGTTCCTATATTGTAATGACGAACTTGTTCCATTACGATATCGAGCGCTTCTTCACGGTGCTCGTAAGCCCAGTTCCATCCGCGAATGCAGGCGCGGACTAACTTTTGCACGGTTTCCGGATGTTCCTGATAATACTTCTCGGTGACATAAAGCCCGTCCTCAGGCAGATTGTATCCATAATCGGCAAAACGCATTATATGTGTGGAGTCTATCTCCATCCCGCATTCCGTAAGTTGCGGGAATTCGTTATAACTTCCTACCATACAGATATCTACTGCATTTGAGAGAAAGAGATTGATACCATTGTTAAAGCGTATCCAGTTTACGTGAAGTAGATATTTGTTTGCAACCTGGTCTAGTAGTTCCTGGCTGAGATGATTCCATACGGCAATGTCTTTGTGTTGCAAGGATGAAATCCCTTTCAATGGTGAATGACTGACTAATATCAGGCTGTTTTCTTGTGATGTTTGCATGATATTCACAGTTCGGTTGCCTTTCTGATACGCTATCAAAGCTTGTGATAGGTTAGTGATAACCGCTTGTGGCGCATCTTCTTTAAGGTAGAGAAATGAGTTTTCGGAATGGGACGGGTGCTTGATATGTACATCGAGTCCTTCTTCTTTGTAGAAACCCATTTTTTCGGCTACATAATAACCTGCAAATTGTGCTTGAGCTGTCCACTTTGGTATCAAAGTTATGGACTGTGCGTTCGCTGTATCTGTCATCAGCCATACGGATAACAGGATACCAATAAGGATGTGGATGGCTCTCATACCTATGCGGTTAGCGTATGGTAAAAAGATTGGAACATCCTGTCATATCAAATATCTTGCGGATTTCGGGTTTCATTGCTTCCAGCACAAGTTGGCCATTGTGCTGTGTCACGCTTTTTTGTAATGTAATCATGCTTCGCAAACCGGAACTGCTGATGAATGACAGGGCTTCACAGTTGACAATGATATCGGGGTTTTCCATATTTAAGAGAGGTTGTATGATTGTGTTGAATGTATTTGAATTAGCTGTGTCGAGTCGCCCTTCGACAGTCAATATGGTCACTTCCTCTATTTTGCATATGTTTGTTTTTAAAGTGGCTTCCGGCTCGAAATTCATATCAATGTTTTTAGTCAGAATCAGCTCATTGTGATTATTAGTTGAATGATACTCTACTTTGTCCATGGTACGCCGGATTAAAAAGAGTCCCAGTCCTTGTGTCAGATGTTGGTCAAGTGATTGTGTGCTGGTGGTTGCTTCTTTTTCTGTCGGGTCGAATGAAATGCCGTCATCAATGATCCGGGTAGTCAGCATACCGGGAGCTACGGAAGTCCGTAATATGATTTCACTCTCTTTATTGGGCGGATAACCATAGCGGATGATATTGGTTACAGCTTCTTCGATAGCGAGGTTGATACTCATAGTGATACTTGCCGGCAAGTGCAATGACATTCCTAATTCTTCTATAAATTGGGCGATTCTTGTAACTTCATCTAGCTGATTGTCAATGATAATTTCTTTTTCCATGTTTTTTAAGTAGCGTGTCATAAGAATATTGTTTGATTGAATGCTCCAACAAAAGTACGGCTTTATTTAAGAATAGGAAATTAATCGGCTTGAAATATTCCCTGCGTTGAACGAAAATAGAAAGAATAGGATGTATTTAAACTGATTTAACATAAAAACAGAAAAACCCGGTGCAATTACTGCCCGGGTTTTCACTATTATTTGCTCTGGAAATGAGAAAGATTACTTTTCTAGATTTCCGATCTCATCCAGATTTTTCTGGATATCTTCATCCGTCAATGAATAGTTGACCAAATCACCTGCCAGATACTTGTCGTATGAAGCCATATCGATCAGTCCGTGTCCGGAAAGGTTGAACAGGATAACTTTCTCTTCTCCTGTTTCCTTACATTGGTTGGCTTCACGAATAGCAGCTGCAATGGCGTGGCAGGATTCGGGAGCCGGAATGATACCTTCTGCTTGTGCGAACAGGCAGCCGGCTTCGAATGATTCCAGCTGTTGGATATCTACCGCTTCCATCAATTTGTCTTTGAGCAATTGTGACACAATTACACCTGCGCCATGATAACGAAGACCACCGGCATGGATATGTGCCGGAGCGAAATTATGTCCTAATGTAAACATCGGAAGGAGCGGAGTATATCCGGCTTCGTCACCGAAGTCATATTGGAATTTACCACGTGTCAGTTTAGGGCATGAGGCGGGTTCGGCTGCCACAAAGCGGGTTTTCTTTCCTTCCAGTATGTTATGACGCATGAACGGGAAAGAGATACCGCCAAAGTTGGAACCTCCTCCGAAACATCCGATCACGACATCCGGGTATTCACCTGCCATCTCCATTTGTTTTTCGGCTTCCAGACCGATGATTGTCTGGTGAAGGGTGACGTGACTAAGTACCGACCCAAGCGTGTACTTACAGTTGGGAGTCATTTGTGCCAATTCGATAGCTTCGGAAATAGCTGTTCCTAATGAACCTTGATAGTTGGGGTGAGCGGTCAGAATATCTTTACCGGCACGGGTAGACATGGATGGAGAAGGAGTAACCTGTGCTCCAAACGTTTGCATGATGCTACGACGGTAGGGCTTTTGCTCATAACTGATCTTTACTTGATAAACGGCTGCTTCCAAACCGAATACTTTTGCCGCGTAAGAAAGAGCTGCTCCCCATTGTCCGGCGCCTGTTTCGGTAGTGATATTGGTTACGCCTTCCTGCTTGCAATAGTATGCCTGTGCCAATGCGGAATTCAATTTATGAGAACCGATGGGACTTACACTTTCGTTTTTGAAATAGATATGAGCCGGAGTACCGAGTGCTTTTTCCAATCCGTATGCACGGACTAACGGTGTGCTGCGGTAATATTTGTACATTTCGCGTACTTCCTCCGGTATTTCAATCCAAGCGTCGGTCTGATTCAATTCCTGGCGGCATAACTCTTCCGCAAAGATAGGATAGAGATCTTCTGCTTTCAGTGGTTGTTTAGTTTTCGGGTGCAACGGTGGCATTGGCTTGTTTACCATATCAGCCTGAATGTTGTACCAGTAATGTGGAATTTCTTCTTCCGGTAGGATATACCGTTTTCTTTTGTCACTCATAATATTGTGGTTTTTAATTATCTGCTGCCAAAAGTAGGCAAAATTTTTAATATTCAGATAAATTTGTCAACAAAGAATCGGTTTCGATTGTTATTTTAGTTAAGTTTGCACGACGTTATAAAAAATATGATATGAAGATTTATCATAAATTCCTGTTATATCAGAACAAACTGCTAAAACCTTATATACGAATTATACTGGGCTTAGTGGAGGCTTTAACTTATTTAGCGTCTCTTGCGCTAATTGTCGGAGTGATTTATGAACACGGCTTTCCGTTGTCGGTAGATGAAATTGCAAAAATACAAGTTCTGTATAAGGCTGTATGGATCATCTTTCTGATTGATGTAACGTTGCATATTTCGCTTGAATATAGGAGCACTAAAAAGCAATATCGGAAATTGGCCTGGATATTGAGCGGGTTGTTGTACCTGACTTTGATACCTGTCATTTTCCATCGTCCGGAGGAGGAAGGAGCTATCTTGCAGTTCTGGGAGTTCTTGGATGGCAAATTTTACCATTTGATATTATTGCTGGTCTTTTCTTTATTGAATCTGTCAAACGGATTGGTACGTCTGTTGGGGCGGCGTACCAACCCGTCTTTGATATTGGCAGTCAGTTTTCTGGCTATTATTCTTATTGGCACGGGATTATTGATGTTGCCAAAGTGTACGGTGAATGGCATTACTTGGGTCGATTCGCTGTTTACGGCTACGAGTGCGGTGTGTGTGACGGGGCTAGTACCGGTGGATGTATCGACTACATTTACGACAGGAGGGCTCGTTGTCATAATCTTGCTGATTCAAATCGGTGGTTTGGGAGTGATGACATTAACGAGTTTCTTTGCGATGTTCTTTATGGGAAATACCTCTCTTTATAATCAGTTGGTTGTCCGGGATATGGTCAGTTCCAATTCATTGGGTTCTTTGTTGTCTACCTTATTATATATATTGGGCTTTACATTGGTGATTGAAGGAATCGGCATGGTCTCTATCTGGTTCAGTATTCATGGTACGTTGGGGATGAATTTGGATGAGGAACTGGCTTTTGCTGCTTTTCATTCCATTTCGGCTTTCTGTAATGCCGGGTTCTCTACGCTTTCCGGCAATTTGGGGAATCCGATGGTGATGACCAATCATAACTGGTTGTTTGTCTCCGTTTCCTTTTTGATTATTCTGGGTGGGATCGGTTTCCCTATTTTGGTTAACTTCAAGGATATCGTTCTATATCATCTGCGTCATTTCTGGAGGTTTATCCGTACCCGTAAGTTAGAAAGGCACAAGGTGCATCATCTTTATAATTTGAATACGAAGATTGTGTTGATAATGACTTTTCTGCTTTTGGTAATCGGTACATTGGCGATTGCCGCTTTCGAATGGAATGCTTCGTTTGCGGGGATGCCTGTTGCGGATAAATGGACGCAGGCATTCTTTAATGCCACTTGTCCGCGAACCGCCGGTTTCAGCAGTGTCGATTTGGCCTCTCTGAGTGTACAGACGTTGTTGGTTTATCTGGTGTTGATGTGGATTGGAGGTGGGGCGCAGTCTACTGCCGGTGGTGTCAAAGTGAATGCCTTTGCGGTAGTCGTTCTCAATCTCGTAGCTGTGTTGCGCGGTACGGAGCGTGTCGAGGTGTTTGGTAGGGAGTTGTCTCATGATTCTATCCGGCGTTCCAATGCAACAGTGGTTATGTCATTGAGTGTACTATTTCTTTTTATTTTTATCTTGAGTATGCTCGAACCGCAAGCATCGTTGATGGCATTGACGTTCGAATGTGTTTCGGCGCTTAGCACGGTAGGCTCCAGCTTGAATCTGACTCCGAGTTTGTGTGATGCAAGCAAATTATTGGTAGCGTTATTGATGTTTATCGGTCGCGTGGGCTTGATAACATTAATGCTTGGAATTGTGAAACAGAAAAAGAATACAAAATACCGTTATCCGAGTGATAACATCATCATAAACTAAAGATATGAAGTATATTATTATTGGTTTAGGGAATTATGGTCATGTGTTGGCAGAAGAGTTGTCTGCATTGGGACATGAAATTATTGGTGCGGATATCAGCGAAAGCCGTGTGGACGCAATCAAAGATAAGGTGGCTACTGCTTTTGTAATTGACGCGACGGACGAACAGTCTTTGTCGGTACTTCCGCTGAATAGTGTGGATGTGGTGATTGTGGCGATTGGCGAAAACTTCGGTGCGTCTGTGCGGGTAGTGGCCCTGCTGAAACAGAAGAAAGTAGCCCGTATTTATGCCCGTGCAATTGACGGCGTGCATAAGGCGGTATTGGAGGCTTTCAACTTGGAGAAGATTCTGACTCCGGAAGAAGATGCTGCACGTAACTTGGTGCAATTACTTGACTTCGGGACAAATATGGAGGGCTTCCGTATTGACTCGGAATATTATGTAGTGAAGTTTACCGTACCGAAGAAGTTTGTGGGATATTTTGTGAATGAACTGAATCTGGATGGAGAGTTTCATTTAAAACTTATCGGGCTGAAACGTGCGGATAAAATAACCAATTGTTTGGGGATCTCCCTGACAGAGCTTCATATGAAAAACAATTTGCCGGAGGATGAGAAAGTAAATGAGGGGGACGAATTGGTTTGTTACGGTAAATACCGTGATTTCCAGGCTTTCTGGAAAGCTATCTGATAATTGCTTTATGTGAATATCGGCTATTGGAGTTCCGGTTTGCAATGATTAATAACCACAGGATGAAGTTGGACATTGCATTCTGTGGTTGTAAAGTTTAGTTGTACAATTAAACTTTGCGTAGTTTCCGGTTTGTGCTGGTCGAATACGAAATTCCCCAAACTGTAAAAGATTGGTTTGCCATCGTAATATTCCTCTTTTTGAATGATATGAGGATGGTGTCCGATGATTGCATCCGCTCCGGCGCGAATGAGCGAGTGTGCACCTTTTCTTTGGACAAGGGTAGGGAGGGGCTGATATTCTACTCCCCAATGAAGAATAACGACTATGTAACTTTGGGGATTCTGCCGTTTGAAGTTTGTGATTTCTTCTTTCAGTTCCTCTATCGGTTGCTGACAGATACCGGGACTGTTTTCCAGATATACCCAGTTTTCCAAAGGAAGTGCAACGGAGTTATAAAGTGCCACTTCTATCTTTCCTTTCTTAATAAGAACAGGTCGGCAACTTTGTGAGGAAATATCTCCGTAGCCTACCGGAGTAATTCCGGAGGATAAGAGATATTGATTGGTGTCTGTCAATCCGTTTCGTCCTTGATCTATTGTATGATTATTTGCCATAGCAGCGTGAGTAATACCGGCTTGGGATAGAGCTGTTGCCCATATTGGTTCAGCGCGGAAGATATATTTCTTGTGCAGTGGTGAACGAACGGAGGTAATAGGGCACTCTAGATTGATAACTGTTGCATCTACGGAGTGGAACAGTGGTGTGACTGATTCAAATAAGTGTTCGACACCTTTTTTCCGGATTTGTTGACGTACTCCCCTGTCCAAAAGGACGTCTCCTGTGAAAGCGATAGACAGACATTCTTCTGAAGGCTGTTGACAGGCAGCCAGCATTAGGAATATGATTCCAATGCCAGCTGTGATTCGGCTTATCTGATAAAAGTTCATTAACAACCGGAACTATAAAAAACTCTTTCATCTACATGAGGCTCCTTCTCTATCAGGATACTCTTCATCCACTCCGGTACGGCGGGTGCTTTCTTTTCTTCCAGCATTTTTTGCCATTCTTCATCGGTAAGCCTTGTGCCTAGTGGCTGGACAAACTCGTAATAGCTGAAGGTCGCCCCGCGAGTCAAGTAGAGGTTGCCTTCTATTTCTACTACGACATAAACATTGTTGGCATTTCCTGTCGCTACATGTAGTATTCCATTCTTGTTACAACCCCTTATATTGCGGGTATAAATATCGGCTACTATGGCTATCGACTTGTCCGGACCTTGTACTAATGACCAATCATCCAGATGCAAATCTGGGTCAACCACAGATAAAGTGAAATACTCAATACTGCTACCCATATATTCCAGTGTCCGGTATTCCGGTTCTGTCAGTTTCTCTCCTCTCAGTTCTTTTTCTGTTACTTGAATAAGGAAGGTGACGTAGTCATTCAATTGATCGGTTTTTCCTTTCAGGTCATCGGTCATACAATCGTTCTGTTGCAGGATTAATCGGGTGGCTTGGAGAATGTTCTCCATTTTCCTCCAGAAAGGTAGATTAGGTTCTACATATCCTACAACGATTGGATCGGGAGGTCCGGCACCTCCACATTCAGCAGCCATCGGCTGTTCTCCATAAAGTATGGCATCGTGTTTTAACTCTGCCCAAGAAGCCAAAGCAGTATTCAGATTCTTGTATCCCCATTCAGGGGTTTGCATGAATCCCGGATTATTTTTGTCCGTTTGTTGCATGGTGAGCAAACTCTTCATCCATAGTTCGTAGACAGAGAGTTGTGTGGATTTACTTGTTTTGAATTTATCCTTTAGTTGTTGTAATTCTTTGGAATATTCGCTCCAGTTATTAGGCTCTTTATAAAAGTCAATCAACAAACTTTCAGCAGTACCTGTGCCAAAGGCCGCGAATACATCCAAACCTTTCGGGTAGGCTCGTTGACTATTGGGATTGACATCAACTAACTTTTGAATTACTTCATTGTCAGATAGATACCGTTGTGGCATAAAATTTATTTTATCCCGGCAAGTGACTTCTATCTGAGGCTTTATGTTGTTTTTATGTTTTGCCAATTCAATAAGAGTCTGATTTACTTTCTCTATTTGTCCGGCTGTCAGTGCGTCTTCAATATGTATGGCATTATTCTTTTCCAAAATTCGGGCGATATCAAAGATGGATAGGTTGTCAGCTTCCCCCATTAGGAATGTGAGTGGGGTATAGATATGTTGATATAACTTTATCAGTGGTGTCTGGTCTATACTTTTGTAAGTACAAAGTACGGCAGCTTGAAAAATGGAACGTTTCAATTGTTCCTGTTGCTCCCTGCAAAAGCAGGCAGTTTGCAGCCACATCATTGCTTTGAAATATGCTTGTAATTGCGGTTCTCGCGTGTAATGTCCACGAGGCTTGAAAAGGCTATACGGGAAATATGCATCTTTGTATGAAAGAAAGTCAGAAAAGTTATCTTCCTGTTTATTAATGTGCTCTATTTCTTCCTGATATTCTGTTTCATATTTGGAGGGAACGGTAAGCGTCTTATTGGTCAGCAGATAATAAGGGATGGCATAGAAGGTTGCTGCGTGTTCAGCCATATCTTTCAGGGATTCGTCCTCCGTTTGTTCGGCCAGCTTGATGCAGGTTGCATTGAAAGAACGGCATAGCATTTCGAGTGTAGGAATGATATGTTGCTTTTCCAGACTCTTTAGGATATAAGAGAAATACATGTGGAATGCTTGCAGATACAGGTCGGTAGTAATAAAATTAGGTACTTGGCGGTAGTCGTTTTCTTCGTAGGCATGAAAGAGTTGCAGGTTATTTCCTTTTGTGATGACAAAGTTGTTCTGTTGTAGTTTCTCCAATATTTCTTTGTCTATATCCTTAAATTGGAACAAGTTGACGATGTTATTTGTATTTCCCAGGTAATAGGAATCCCGTTGTATGAATTGATGTTGGCGTAGTTCTGTCATACGTGCATCAATACGGTCGACAAAGACTTTTTCTTCAGGTGTCAGGTTGACCTCTTCATAGCTTTCTGCAAACTTACCTTTTCCTTCTTCTGTGTCCCAATATATATCATTGACTAAGTTGTTGTACCATTTGGTATTGGCTGAGAAAAAAGCATTGATATCCGCTTCCATAAAATGATAGCCATGTATGGCATACGGATAACTGCGTAATAACCGTAGTTCCTGAAAAGAAAGATGGCTGATATCCTGCTTTAAATCAATGGACTGAGGTAGTACCGTATCAGTCAACAGCGAGGAAACGGGATTGGTAATTGTGTCTGTTTGTGCAGATACAGCGGGCATGATTTGGTTGTTTTTATTTTTATTCTTATTCTTGCATCCGCAGAGAATGAACAATAGTATACAGGTGAATAATAATAGTCGTTTCATGTTTATTTCCATTCAATTAATTACGTTATATAGTATGATGATAGTAGCTAATGTTTGAGGATATGTATGGCTTCCTGTTTTTTTACCTCCCGTTTTAAGTATCGCTTGAAATCCAGACCAAATCCTCTCCAGATGTATTCTGCGACTAGAAAATTCCCACTGCGTTCCCGTTCTAGAGTCCGTATCCGTGTGGGAGTCTCTTCACGGATTATTCTGAAGTTTTCCAATGGTTGTGCTACCCTTGACCCTAACCAAAGCGGACGGATATAAGTTTCATCTGCAATCCGGTAGATAAATAACCGTTTGTCCGGTTTGGGATCAAATCTTGTCGGTTTGATAACTCCGACAATGATTTCGGGAACTCCGTTTCCTGTAATATCTCCATAATCAAATTGATAGACAGGGTAGGGCAATTCCCAGGTGGAATGACTGGGACGATCCGTGTCCAGCTGGATAACATAAAGTGAGTCGGACTCTTTATTCAGAGACACTTCCATGTGTTTCTGAGCAACCTTCCATTCAAACCTGTTATTGTCGTGGCATGAACAGAATATAGGCATAAGACCTGTTAAGAGGAGGAAAGAAGTCCTATATGACATATCCGTAATTTTTTCTGATGCAAAGATAAATATTAACTTGCATTTATAAGCTCCTTTTCTTGCAAAAGAAAAGGTCTTGCCTGTATTTATATATAAAAGCCACCGGACGACTTTCGATAGAAGTGCAATCCGGTGGCAGATTAAGATATTGTTTGTTCTTGAAATGTGTTATTTCGTTTGGATACGAATATTTCCAGCTTTCACTCCACTTGCTTTCGCTGTGAGTACGATTTCTCCGGCTGTTTCACCGGATTGTACTATGGCTGTCAGCATTCCGTTGAAGGCATGCATTTTCGGAAGATGGAACTGCTCCAGATTTGTCGGGTCGCCATTAGCAGCGGCACGATACTTGCCTGCCCCTTTTACGGAGAAATTTATCTGTCGGCTGTCAGCGGGACATAGATTTCCGTCCTTATCTACCACTTTGACGGTGATATAGGCTAAGTCTTTTCCGTCTGCTGTCAGTTCGTTGCGGTTGCTCACCAGTTCGATGTGATGAGGCTTTCCGGCAGTGCGGACAATTTTTTCAGCTACTGCTTTCCCATCTTTATTGTAGGCCACTACTTTTATTTCGCCCGGTTCATATACAGCATCCATCCACATTAGGCGGTAACGGTTTTTAAGCGAGCTGTTGTTTTTACTTTGTTTGCCGTAACTTTTACCGTTAATAAACAGTTCGGCTGTAGGATGGTTGGTGTATACAAATACGGGAGTAACCTTCCCTTCACGTCCCGGCCATGTCCAGTGCGGCAGGATATGTAGTGTTTCCGCATTTTTGTTCCATACACTGCGATAAAGATAGTAACGGTCTTTAGGGATACTGGCAAGGTCGATGATGCCGAACATTGAACTGTGATTAGGCCATGCGTTTGTATCGTATGGCGATGGTTCACCCAGATAATCAAATCCTGTCCATACGAATTGTCCGATTGTCCAATGGTTGTCGTCAGCTAGCGCAAAGTCTTCGTCCGGAATATTTGACCAGGAGCAGGCTTCCACATCGTATGAAGAGCATTGGTGGTCGTCGTAAGTGGCACTTTTTTTATCTTCCACAGGGAATTTGTATACTCCGCGTGAGCTGACGGTAGAAGCAGTCTCACTTCCTAAAATCAGATTTTGTGGGAGTTGGTCGTATGCCTCTTTATAGCGATGAGCCCGATAGTTAAGTCCCGGAATGTCGATCATAGCGGCAAATCCGTTGGCAAGCACGCAAGTCACTTGGTCCATTCCGCAGGTAACGGGACGGGTAGGGTCTTCACGATGGCAAATATCTTGCAGGAACTTGGCTACTTTATAACCGACAGGACTGCATTGGGTCGGTACTTCATTTCCGATACTCCACATTACTACACACGGATTGTTCCGGTAATTATGAAGCATATTCACCATATCACGTTCTGCCCATTCATTGAAATAACGGTGATAACCGTTTTCACATTTGGCGATATCCCATTCATCAAATGGTTCAATCATCATCATAAATCCCATTTCGTCACATAAAGCTACAAGTTCGGGAGTCGGCATATTGTGAGAGGTACGGATGGCGTCACATCCCATATCTTTTAATAGTGTAAGCTGATGCCGGAGAGCGGCTACATTAATAGCAGCACCCAACGGACCTAAATCATGGTGATTGCATACTCCTTGAAACTTACGATGCTTTCCGTTCAGGTAGAATCCTTTGTCGGCAATATATTCAATGCTACGGATACCGAAACGTGTAGTGTAAGTATCTACCAGCTTGTTGTCTGCGTAAATCCTGGAAACGGCTTTGTAGAGTGACGGATTCTCCGGTGACCAAAGTTCAGGCGCATTTACAATAAAATTCTGTTCGAATGGCTGTCCATGATTGATGCGGCTTGTATTTTCTTTGCGGGTAACGACTTTTCCATCAGGAGAAAGAATCTCCGTTTCGATACGGAGTTGTGTTTTCTCGCCTGCATTCTCAATTTTCGTTTGAAGGCGTATGGATGCAAAGTCCTTGTCGACATGAGGCGTTGTGATTTGTGTTCCCCATACGGGTACATGAATTTTGTCTGTTACAATCAGATGTACATTACGGTATAAACCAGCTCCCGGATACCAGCGTGAAGATTGTGGACGGTTTTCCAAACGTACGGCGAGTGTATTCTTTTTTCCATCTTTGTTGAGGAAAGGGGTTACATTGCAGTGGAAGGAGTTGTATCCGAAAGGCCAGAAACAAGCTTCCTTTCCGTTTACATAGACACGTGCCTCGCTCATAGCCCCATCAAAAAGAAGTGTTACTTCTTTGTCGTCAGGAGCGTCAAAACTTGTTCGATACCAGCCTGTGCCTACGTATGGCAGTCCGCCGGTGCGTCCGGTTTTCAAGGACGCTTTTTTCTCGAAGTTCTGTGTGACTGCTACATTTTGTAGGTCATTGTTTACATCAAACGGACCGAAGATTGCCCAATCATGTGGAATAACAACCGATTCCCATTGGGTATCATTAAACTCCGGCTGGCTGGCTTCTTTGAAATCTCCTTTACTGAATTTCCATTCCTTTTCGAGTAGTGTCTCACTGCGTTGTGCTTGCAATGTGCAGGCAACGCCCATCAAAAGTACAGTTAATAACTGTTTGGGATGTTTCATGTTCATTTTTGCTTTTCAGGTATACTATTAGTTGGATTTATTAAATGTCAATGTCCGGCATTACATTCACATAGTAATGCCGGTGTAAAGGTATAAAAACTAATCAATAAATTTATCGCTTGAAGGCATTAAATGAACTGGTAGGTTTTCCGTCGTCATCGAACATACCTTTGTGATATCCCTTCCAACCGCCATAGCATTGAGGTTCCCAAGCGAATACTCCGGGACATATATCAGTACCTAGTAATTTAGCTTTAGTAATGAAGTCTGTATAAAATGCTTCGGCGTTTTCATTGTTCCATGTCATGCCTATTTCACACATCATAACGGGTGTGTTGAATTCTTCATAGAGTTTTTGCATATTTGCGATACAATCTGTGTTCATTTTACGCCAATCTGCTGCAACAAAATTGGTATCTTCTTCATTGTCAGGATCCATTTGAGGATAAAGAGACATTCCGATGATATCCCATTTGGCTTGATTAGCTTGTAGATCTCCGAATACTTTCTGGAATTGTCCAATTTCATTTCCACGGTCTATATGTACGATGACTTTAGCCTGCGGATAAACTTCTTTTACTGCATTATAACCTGCTGTTACGAACTTGGCAAAATTTACGGTTCCATTTTCTTCCTTTATATTGCCTTCATCGAACAACATTCCGTATCGAGTTTCGTTGCCCACTTGTACCCATTCTACATCTATACCTTTTTCTTTCAGAGCGTTGAGTACATCTTTGGTATGATTGGCGATATCCTCCTGCAATTGTTCTACCGAGTGGTCTTTCCATGCTTGAGGTTTGTATTGTTTACCGGGATCTGCCCAAGCATCACTGTAATGGAAATCTATCATGAGACGATAACCTAAATTATGTGCCCGCCACGCTTTGAGTACGACATCTTCTTTGTTACACCAACCGTATACGTTATCTTTTTCTGTCGGATTTGCCGGGTTGACCCAAACGCGCAAGCGGATAGCATTCATACCTAAGTCACGTAGCAATGACATACATTCTTGTTCTTGACCTTTAGCATTGTAGAATTTATAGCCGGAACTTTCCATCTCTGTGAGCCAACTGACGTCTGCTCCCCGAACAAAGCCGGACATATCGTAAACTGTTTCTGTTTTCTCCGGAAAAGTGGGAGTGTCGTTATCATCGCTGCAAGCGGTGAAGAAGGTTCCGTACAGTAGTGCGGAAGCCGTAAGTAGTATATATTTTAATCGTTTCATAAACTTCTGTAGATTATTGTTTAACCATAGTAAATTTTAAGGAACTGATGTCAAGGGTGATATCAAATGTACCCGTTTCGGTAGGAATGATACTTCCGTTTCCGCTACTGCTTGTTAAGTAGAGGGATTCTGCCGTTCCTTGTAATGTCCAGTTCCAATCCTTATTTAATAGAAAATAGAATCCGTAGTTATTGCCTAAATCATTGATGGTAATGGTTGCTTTCCATGTTTTAGTGGCTTCATCATAGGTCATCAAGTCTTGTCCGAAATTCCAATTGTTGAATTCACCACAAACATTGATTTGAGTTATTTCTGTTGCACTCCATGTCATGTCTATCAGACTGGCTTTGACAATGAAACTACTACAATTCCCTTGGTGGAACCAGAAACCTCCTTCTCCATCTGTGAGTTTATAATCATCACTAGAATCATAGCCATACCATATTTGGGATATCTGGTCTACTATTTTGAAAGTATCCCATCCAATTGTCATTTGATAAATTCCTTGATAACTTCCACTAAGTTCTCCTTCATCTGTGTATATTGCATTTAGAGTGGCTAACCAACCTTTTTCGTCCAGTTCTCCTACACCTTGCATTTCTAGATATGTAGGATAAGTAGGTTCGTCATTTCCGCCTTCCGTCACACTGACCGTCCATGCTTCCGGATTATTCAAGTCAATAACTAACGTGCATTCACCTGTCATCGGTACATTCACTGTGATGTTTCCTGCTGTTACATTTTCACCTGTGCTGAATGTCAGTTGTCCTGCTGTTCCGCCAAAAGCGAACGAGGTATTTTGAGCTTTGCTGTCGTCAATTCTATTATCTGATCCGCTAACACTCGTATTATCATAGAACTTACCTGTTCCTTTGATTTGAATGGTAACATCTGTTCCTGCTGTACCTGTAAATACACCTTTCCACTGATTATCGGCACGCTTATATTCCATCGTGATACCGTCAATTCCGTTTACTTCCAGTTGAGGTATTAGTAAGGCATTCCATTGCCTCTTGACTGTATTGACATTGACAAAATAACATCCAGATTGTCCTGGAAACCACATATCCCATGTACCGTCAGCTGCATCCGTTGTCAGTAAAAACGGAGTGCCTATACCACCGGACTGAGCTGTGTGCCAAGTTGTTCCATCGGCTTCTTGTACATAAATACCCTCATAAGCTACAGCTCCGAAAAATCCTAGATACTGACCATCTGCATTGGCTGAGTAGAAATCTTTGCCGGAGTCAGCTACCGTTTCTTTGTTGATGATGTCGGCATAGTGCATATCAATCGGATAAGGAGTTACCATCACTTTTACTGTGTTACTGTATACAGGAGTAATGTTACTTCCGTTACTTCCTGCCAATCGGAAATAAAGTGGAGCAGCCTCTTCGGCTGTCGCATTTAGTTTATAAGCGATGATATTTAATGCAGAAACTGTATAACTTTTAGAAAGCCCGCTTTCTGTTGATTCAATGATTGTTCCGGAAAAATCTTCCGACCGTGATATTTGTATGGTAGTCTGTACTCGGGTAGTCGCTTGATAGTTTGCATCGCTTATTTGCAAAGTCTGGTCTGTCCAAGCAAGTGACAAGGCATATAGCTTGGCACTTGCTTCTGTCAGTACGACTGCATCGGCCGAAGCGATTAATGCGCTTTCTTCAGGACTGGAGAGGAAGAACTTGTCTCCGTCTTTTTCGCATGCTCCCGATAGCAGGAGAACGAAAAGTAAAGTGAGTAGGTTATTTATTTTTTTCATATCGTTGATACGTATAAGCGTGATTAATAGTTTTCATTGTATAAATTCGGATTGGCAGTCAACTCTGTTGTTGGTATTGGGTAAATGTTATATCTATCGTTTACTCCTGTACCTTCTTTGACTCCACCTTTCCATTGCCATTTGTAATCGTTTGAGGTGAACAGACTGTAACGTATCAGGTCCGTGCGTCGGTATCCTTCCCAGTATAATTCGCGGGCGCGTTCGTCTAGGATGAAAGATAAGGTAACTTCATCTTCTGTCTTATTGTTACTATTATCACCGTATGCCCGTTGTTGTAGGTCATTGATATATCCTACTACAGTAGTAGCGTCAATTCCCGTTCCGCCTCTTTTGAAAGCTTCCGCTATCATCAGATAAACATCCGCCAAGCGGAATAAGGGATAGTCTGTATTTACTCCGCCATCAGCTGTATTGGAGGCCGTTTCTTTCGAGTCGGTCAGGTTCGTCCACTTTTCTACAAAGTATCCATTCGTCTGGTCGTCTATAATCTCTACGTCCTGACTTTGTCCGGTGGTGAAAAACATATATCGTTTATCAGTATTTTCATATCCTGTGAATAATTCAGGAATATTGCCTCGTACCCGGAACATTCCCCAACCACTCTTTACACCATAATCCTCCGGTTTCTGTAATTCGGATGTATTACTTACTGCTCCGCAAACGATATAAGTAGAAGACCCCCATGATACGGTATTCGTTGCATCCACCGGAAGGGTGAAGATTATTTCATTGGTACGGAGATGGTTGTCTGCATTGAATAATTTCGCATAATCGCTTTCCAATGAATACCCTTGTGCTATCACATTCTTGCAGGCTGTAATACACTTCGTATACATTTCCTGATTGTCGGTGTTGGTATAAACCTTCGCATTCAGATACAGTTTTGCCTGCAACGTATATGCCGCTCCTAATGTTGCCCGACCGTACATATCACTTCCGTTAGCAGACAAACAATTATTCGTATCACTTGTATTTGTGATTGCATTCAGTTCGCTTTCGATGTAATTGAAAATCTGCGCTCCTGTATAGCGGGGAGGTAGATAACCGACCAAAGGATCATTTTCCGTTACGAACGGAACATTGCGGAAGAGGTCGAGTGCGTGATAATAGAACAAAGCACGCATGAAGCGGGCTTCCGCACGGTAAGTACGTATTTGCTTTTGGTCGTCGGCGGAGAAAGAGCCGATCTTATCATCCGTTGCGTTGCGTAGGAATTCGTTACATAAAGCGATGTTGTAGTAGATACGATAATACATATCCGATACCCAAGGGTCGTTGGCGTCCCAACTTAAATAAGTCAGTCCCGTTACATTGTCACCGGATAGCCAAGTAGATGCTACTTCGTCCGTACCGCATTCCTGCAAATTGAAATAGCAACGCATATAATCCTGACCACTGTTACTACTCAAATCTTCGTTACCATTTTTTTCCTGACCGGTAGTTACCATGGAAGTATATATTTTCCCCAAGACAGACTTATAGTTTTCCGCACTGGTGTAAATGGACGACGAAGTTTCGTCTACGTGTGGATATTGATCCAAGTCGCCTATACAGGAAGTGAACAGCAACGTGCTGCAAAAGTAAAAGGCTATATAAAGTATCTTTTTCATGATTGGATGTTTTTGATAATTAGAAGTTAAGACCGATATTTAGGGAGAATGTACGCGGACGGGGGTAGAATGAGTTATCCACTCCGTTGGGAACTTCCGGATCCACACCACTGTATTTGGTGATGCAGAATACATTCTGAACCATTGCACTGACATTCAGGCTACATCCTTTATAAATTTCTCCGAAGTTGTACCCCAATGACAGGTTATCCATCTTTAAGAAAGAAGCATTCTCTACATAATAATCGGATAGATACTGACGTGATTTAAATCCGGTTTCCAGATAACTTCTGGAAAGATTATTCAATTGATAAGAGTTATAGCTGACCGTCTCCCAAGCTCCGGCATTCATTGCCATGGCATTGTAAACGTAGTTGCCGATATTGGCACGCAGACTGGTGCTTAACGTCCATTTCTTATAACGCAGTGAAGTACTGAAACCGAGAATGTAATCCGGTGCCGGAGAATGATAGCGATATAAATCATTGGTGTTGATTTCCCCGTTTCCGTCGAGGTCTACGTATGCGCCTTCTACCGGTTTGCCTGTCTTTTCGTCATATAGCTGATGGTAAACGTAAAACATATAAGGTGCGTATCCTTCACTTAATACTTGCAATTGATAGCTGTCGATGTACGGCCCTACGGAAGTGTTGGTAGCTTGAGTACCGGCTGCGAGTGAAAGGTTTTTCACTTTCATCTTTTGCCAAGTCATGTTGAAACTCAAATCCCAATTCCAGTCTTTTGTTTGTATCGGAGTAGCGTTGATACTGAACTCAATACCTTCGCTGTCTACATTGCCTACGTTTGTGGTGATATTGCGGTCGAAAGTAGTACCTGCTGCAGCCGGTACGGTTGCAATCAAATCTTTGGTCTGGCGGGTATAATAGTCAAAGCTACCGGTGATGCGGTCTTGCAGAAAACCGAAATCGAATCCGGCATTCCATGAAGTAGTCGTTTCCCACTTCAGGTCGGGTACGTAAGCCTCCGGGCGATACGTGTGGATCGGGCTACCTCCAATCAGAGAGGATGCACCGCTTTGGCTGATATTGTAGACAGGTAGATAATTGTAATTACCGATACCGTCCTGCTGCCCTGTCACGCCGTAGCTTGCACGGAGTTTCAATGTACTTAATATCTTGTTATCTTTCAGGAAAGACTCTTCCGTCATTCTCCATCCGAGAGCTACTGAAGGGAAAGTACCCCAGCGTACATTTTTTGCGAAACGCGAAGTGGCATCCCGGCGTACGGTTGTCGTCAACATATAACGTGAGTCGAACGAATAGTTCAGACGACCGTAATAAGATAACAGCACATGACGGTCATCGGTAGCTTTGGATGTTTTTTGAATTTCTCCGAGTGTATTTGTCTCATAGTAGAGCGGGGTAGTGGATTTCCAATATTGATAGTCGTAACCGGCTGTTACATCAAAACTACTCTTGATGGATTCTACCAGTTTATTGTAGTTGGCATATAAGGTAAGCAAACGGTTTACCTTTTTCTGCGGTCCGTAAGTATAGTCCAAACCGGAAGTTGTATAGTTTTGTGCCGCCTCAGCCGGGACATATACACTTCCTTTACCTTGTGCATAGTCATAACCCAATGTAGCGTGCAACTTCAGATCGGGGAAGAAATGTAACCGGTAGTCTGCATCGATATTTCCGATGAAACGTTTCACCGTACTGTGGGAATCATTCATTTTGAGAAGTCCGACCGGATTCATGACCGCTCCGTTCACGGGAGCTCCGGTGTTATCGATAGCTTCCGTATATCCGCCGAAAGTGTCTGCTCCTGAATATACGGGAATGGTAGGATTCATGGTTGCTGCTGCCCAGATAGCTCCGGTATTGGCGAATGTATTTTTGTTGATAGACCCTTTGGCATTGATATTCAGTTTCAAGTGGTCTTTGAAGAAAGACGGATTTAGCGTGATGCTTCCCGTATAACGTTCCGCATTGTCCGTGCGTAATAACCCGCTTTGGTTGTAATAACCAACGGATGCACGGAACGGCAGGTTTTTGGTTATCTTTCCGGCAACGCTCAGATTATTGTCCGTACCGAATGCGTTTTGATAGATTTCGTCATTCCAATCTGTATGTGCGGTGCCGAGTAATGCCTGTTGCGCATCGGTACCTTTGCTTTGGATGGTATTTACGAATTCGTCATAGCTCATCATATCCGCCAGTTTGGTACGTGTCTGTACGGAGTTAGTCGTGCTGAAAGTAAACTTCAGTTTGTCCGAACTTCCTTTCTTGGTAGTGATCAAGATAACCCCGTTGGATGCGCGCGAACCATAGATAGCTGTGGAGGATGCGTCTTTCAGAATGGTCATGCTCTCAATATCGTTCGGGTTGATGAGGCTAAGGAAATTGCCGTCGTTACCACTGATACCTCCCTGTTCCAAAGGAACACCGTCCAATACAATCAAAGGGTCGTTGCTGGCATTCAGTGAAGCACCGCCACGAACACGGATTGTACTTCCCGAAGTAGGAGAACCACTGTTGGACATGATTTGCACACCGGATATTTTACCGTTTATCAGTTGTTCGGGAGAGCTGACCAATCCCATATTGAAGTCTTTGCTGCTGACGTTTGTAACCGACCCGGTAAGGTCGCTTTTACGTTGCGTACCGTATCCGATGACAACGACATCGCTCAAGACTTGTGAGTCGCTTTTCATCTGAACGTTCAGTGTAGCGCCGCTTGTTGGGATAGCTACAATCTTAGTTTCGTATCCGACGTAAGAAAATTGAAGTTCTTTATTGCCTTGCGGCACATTCAGCGTATAATTACCGTCGAAGTCGGTAACCGTTCCGGTAGAGGTACCTACAATGAGAATACTTACTCCAATCATAGGTTCTTTGTTTTCATCAATCACTTGTCCGGTGATTCGTTTGCCTCCTTGCTGTGCGAAGACCGAAATCGTGCCTCCTAAAAGGGCTGTACACAACATGAGTAGTACAGTCAGATGGCGTAGATTTAAGATGTTACTGTTCATAATTACTGTGTTATTGATAATAGATTTGTTATTATATTTACTTTTAGATTAGGTTCTGGACCGAGTATAGAATTACTTTATTTATTCCAGCCAGATTTCCCCTAGCTCGATGATGGATTCTGTCTTGTCTTTTCCTAATAGAGACAATTCCAGTTTCTCTGCCTTCTCCATTTGGAAAGGTATGTCTGTTTCCGGATGGAAATATTGTTTCAGAAAAGTCGGATAAGCTATCGGAAGTAATGCCGTGTCCGCTTGATGCAACTTTTTCAAAGGGATACGTATGATTCCTTCCGGTGAAGGGGTACTGCAAATTGTTTTGTATGTATATCCATCTGAAGTGATGAATCCTGCATAGAATCCTTCAGGAAGATTCTTATGGCGGTTGACACGGATGCAAAGAGTGGTGCAACTCTTTAATTTTCCTTTTCTTTCTTTTAGCACGTCTTGAATGGATTTGCGCAGGAAGTGATGTGTTTTCTCTCCTTTGGATGTGAAGGCGAAACGGAGTAATGGCTTTTCAATCGGAGAAAAATCGATTAAGGTACGTTTCAGGTCGTTCCATTCGGGAAGCGTATAGGCTTTTATGCCACTATGTGTGTCTGTCACGCTCAATAATTGTATTGGACTGTCGGGAGCGACAATACGGGTAGTCCAATATGAATCGGCAATGTAATCCCAATCCAACGGATTTCCTTTTATTCCAAAAGAAAATCCCTTTACGGAATTTCCGGCAGGATAAGTACGGGTACTGTCGCCCCGACAGACAATAATGTTATACTTAAAACAACCTTCTTGTAGTTCTGCGGCAGGAATTGTAGCTTGATAGCTATAGCCGCTTATACGTTTCATCTTGATAGATGGATTATGATCATTCCAGAAAGACACTTTGTCTGTGTAGATAATCACAGAGTCCGGAGAAGTGTTTCCAACCACTTGTGCAAGAATTGTCAAATCTCTGCCTGCTTCGGTGACTTGTGCAGGATTGTGGATGACTTTGTAATCTGTTGTATGCGGGGAAGGGGCTGCAAACTCTCCGAGACGAATGGAATTCCATCGGGAATCTGTTGTCCAATTCTGCTTCGGTGTGCAGTTCTTGCGTTTCAACAAGTAAACACCCGGTTGAAGATTACGGATAACTCCGTCTTTTACAGTCTCTTCTTTCCGTTGGTTTTCTTTATTGAGTGCGGTAAGAGTGAATGATTCTCCTAAATCGGGAATTTGAAGAGCCATATCCCAACAACCATAGATAATGCTGACTACCTCTTTGGCAAGTGACGGTTTGGCAAACGGGTCGCTGACTGTCACTGCATCCGGCATTACTTCCAGCCTCCATACTCCTGCTTCCAGACAGTCAATAAAATATGCACCGGTTCCTTCGTAATGTACGACGGGAGAACTGCCGCAACCGGCAATGGACATAAGCTGTGAAGCATTTCGGGGAAGGCTGTGGGTATTGTTGGAATAATAGTATTTCCTTCCATTATTCAGCTCGCTTAAATCCTCCGTATAGCTGACACGGAATCCGTCACCAAACAGTGTATCTTGAGGATAACTACCGTATGATTCTCCTCTTCTCAGATTGCGTGCCGCTTCGGCGGCAATTTTTATGCTGATTGCTTTGTGTGGTGTATAGGCAAGATTCAGAAAATGAGTCTGGTATTCCGTATTGGCGTATGCAATGTCCATCGGGTCGTATGCGAACTGCGTAACCCATTGAAATCCTGCCATGCGGAAAGTACGTGCCATAGCCGGATACATATAGGAATACATAATATCTGCCGGGTCGAATTCGTAAATCAGGCGTGCCTTCTTGTGAAATCCTTTCACCTTATCGGCAAAAGAAATATCATAGCGGTCTATATAGGGAAGAAAATTTCCTTGTTGCGTTTGTCCGGATACCAGTCCGATAGGATACCATTGATAAGTAGTGCCTTGAATGGCAGTCTCATAGTATGCTTCTACCACATATTCGTTGTGGCTTACATTATAGAAGACAGGTTTACGGTTCCCGGTTCTATGAATCGCTTCCAACATTCGGTTGATATATGCCTTTACCTCTTCCTTCGTACCGGAGTGGCAAGGTTCGTTATTGATTTCAAATCCCACTATGGAAGGATCGTCCTTATAGGCTATTCCGGTATAAGGATTGATATGTTTCACTAGGTTGTGGAGATAGGTCTCTTGTGCGGTAATGGCTTCCGGGTGAGAGTGCACGTCGCATTTATCATATTTATAAGAGAAACCACCGGTCTGAATGTTCCGTTCCGGGTAACCGTTTCCGAAATTGGTTTGGGCGGTAATAACAATATGAATGTTCCGTTCCTTGAGTTTGGCAATCAGATAGTCCATCAGGTCGAGATGCTCGTTTTCAAGGAGATTTCCTTGCTCGTCTGTGAGTTCGACATCCCAGAGGTGGATACGGTAAGCGTTCAATCCCAAACGGGTGATATGATATACGTCTTTATCTATAGCAGCTTTACGATCAAGTCCCAGATAACCTAAGGCACGATAGGCATGGGCAAAGGGGAGTGTGTAGTTCACACCGAAGAAAGAGGCTTCCTGGCGGGTGTCACTCCAACGCATCACTCCGTTTCCGTCTATATATATAAAAGGTGTAGAAGATGATTTCCCTTGTATATTGACAAAGGCGAATAATAAACAAATGGAGGTAAGAATAAATAGTCTTTTCATGCTATCAAATTTATCGGTTCATTGATAGCGACAAAGGTAAATTATTGGTAAATCAGGTAAAAGCACAGATTGGACATATAAGGATAAAAATAGGACGAAATGCTTTAGAATGCCCCTACAGCTCTTCATTTAAGTATTGACGGGGTGTTTTTCCGAATTCCGATTGGAAACATTTGGAGAAATAAGAGTGATTGGAAAAACCTACCATATACATTACTTCGGCAATGGTGAATTTCTTTTGTTGCAGTAACATTGCCGCCTTTTTCATCCTGATCGATTTGATATATTCCACAGGAGACATTCCGGTCAGTTGTTTAATCTTCCGGTAGATCTGTTTGTTGCTGAAACCGGACAATTCGCATAGGGCATTCACGTTCAGGTCTGCATCGGAAAGATGGTCCTCAATCAGGCGGATGATATTTGACAAGAACTTCTCATCTTGTGATTCAGCTTCGATGGGCTTGAGCACAGGCAATGACTCCAGCGATTTTTTGGTTTGATGATTAGGGGTAATTTCTTCTTCTTCAATGGCGGTAATGGGAATACTCAGTCCTATGCTTGTACCTTGATTCTCTTTGGAGGTAACTCCGTTGATATGTCCGCCGTGCAGTTCCGTATAGGTCTTCACCAAGTAAAGCCCGATACCTGTACCTTCCTTATTTCCCGAACGGGGGGATTGATAAAAACGTTGGAAGATATATGGAATGTCTTGTTGCGGAATTCCGGTTCCGGTGTCCGATATACAAATGTCCAGTTGTCCGGTTTCCTGCGAATAAAAAAGGGAAAACCGCACGCTTCCGTTGTCAGGAGTATATTTTACGGCATTTGAGAGCAGATTGTCCAGTATCACACCCAATTTGATTGCATCCATATCCGCATAAATTTTGGCTTTGTTCGCTTCAAAATGAAAAGTGAGCCGGGAATTCTCTTCGTAAACGGAGAACAGACTACGGCTGAAAGATATCAGTTCGATACGCGACAGAATGAGTAATGAATCCGCATTACCCTCTATTCGATTGAAATTGAGTACCTGATGAATCAACGAATTTATCTTCATGGCGTTGCGCTGTACTTCTTCTAACGTTTGTTTCTCATGTTCCGTCTCTGTGGCAGGCAACAACTGGCTGACAGGAGCTATAATCCGGCTAAGTGGTGTTTTCAGTTCATTGGATAGGTTTGTAAAGAATGCCATTTTCTGACGTGACTGTTCCAAAATCTTCTCCTTCTCCAGGCGTTCCATCTTCAATCGGTTTTTAACCCGGAAGAAATTGATAGTCCAAGCGATTAGGCTTAGAAGTAAAAGGCAATAGATTATTTTTGCCCAAAGCGTATAATACCAAGGCGGCAGGATCTTTATGTCCAATATATAAGGATGTTCCGAAGGAACTCCGTTTTTTTCTACTTTGCTGATAGATAATTGATAATCCCCATAACTCAAATTGCTATAAGTAATACGGTTCGTATTGGATGGCAGAAAATTCCATTCTTTGTCCATACCTCCGAGCCGGTAAACGAATTTATTCTTTTCTTCGAGAGAGTAGGGGAGGTCGGACAGCTCAAAAGCCAGATTATTCTGATTGTACTTCAGTTCAATGGCATTGGTGTAACGTATATTGGCAATATTCGCTATGCGTGGGTCCATCAATTGATTGTTAATGTACAAAGCTGTCAGGAGAATGGGACGTTCGGGACGATTCATGGCTTGTATTTCCGGGCGGGATATGGCAAAACCGTCAGCGCCTCCCAAATAAACATTTCCGTCTTTCGAATCGAACAGCAGACTGGTAAAACGCTTATCCGTCATATTCTGCTGACGCGCATCCATCGTTTCCCGGTTGATAATCCAAAGCCCGTTCGTGGTAGAAACCCATATATGGTCTTTGACCGATGTCATGGACAAAATCTCGTTATTATTAAAGCTCCCGAAAGAAATGCTTTGCCGACTGGAGTCTTTAGGGTTGATACGCATTACTCCCCCGTGAAATCCTACCCAAAGCATACCTTCCGCATCACATAGTAGATAATTCGGGCTTTTTTCTCCGCTCAACTCATTAGAAAATAGTTTGGTGACCTGCTTTGTGCGTGGATTGATTTTATCCAGCCCTTTACTGTTGTATAGCAATACCCATACATTACCTTCCTTATCGGGCATAATCTGATTGATAAACATACCCGACAGTCCATTGTGAATAGAATAATTGTATTCGGCTACGTATTGTCCGACTTTAGATTGCATTAATTTATGCTTGTCTACTACAAAGATTCCGCCTAAACAGGTGGCGATCCATAGGTTTCCGGAATCGTCTTCGAAGATGTAATAAGCCCAATTTGTATTGTAGGTTCCTGTGCTGTCGATAATGTTATAGTGTACAAACTCTTGTGTCGTATAGTCATAACGGTTGATACTGCCATCTGTAGCTATCCATAATTGCTGCTCTTTATCTTCATAGATATGGCGGATACGATTGTGTGATAAAGGATGTGCTTTATCTCCCATCCTGTACCAGACAGCCTCATGTCTGTTTCCGGTAGGATGGATAAAACGGAGTAATCCGTTTGTGCCGCCAAACCAATACATCCCTTTGGAATCCCGGAATAACGAGTAGAATTGATTTCCGTCTCCTGTACCCGTTATTTGAGAGATTGGTACGAATTGCAAGGCACTGTTATAACGCGACAAGGAGATACCATAATCAGTTCCCAGCCAGATATTATGTTCCTGGTCGGAAAAGATATTCCAGATGATGTTATTTGTCAGAGACTGGATATTACGTGAATCGTGGATGATATGTTGCAAAGGTTCCTCATTGTTTTGGTACACGTAAAGTCCGTTATCTGTACCGGCTAATAAGTTTCCGTTTCCATCCAATGCCAATGATTTGATGGAATTATTGTGGAAAACTTCGATTGCAACCATTTTTTCTGTTTCGGGAGTATATTGGAGAAGATATCCTTCCATACCGATCCAAATACACTGTCGGACGGTATCTTCCAATAAAGAGTTGACGAATAAATTACTTATACCATGAGTGACAGGTAGAAAAATATCTTCAAACTTTTCACTTTCCGCTATATAACGACATAAACCATTGTAAGTACCCACATAGGTCTGCTTCTCTTTCGTGTGGATAATCGAATAGATTGTATTATGGGATAAACCGCTATGCTTACTGTCGAAACGGGTTAATTTCCGGTTTTCTAATTGATAGGTATAGAGTCCGTTCAGAGAACCTATCCATAAGATTTCGTCACGGAGCGCCATCGTACGGACATCGGTAGGAAAATCTACCTCCGGCTGTTCATATCTGTCTGTACGGTAGTTGTAAACAAGTATTCCATTATCCGTCCCCAGATACAGATATGTATTGTCAATGATAATGCCGCAATAGATACGTGTGTTCGTCCGTTCTCCATAAGTGAAATGTTGTTGGGTGGAATAGCCGTCATAACTGAATAAACCTTTATTGGAACCTATCCATATCATCCCTTCGCTGTCTTGCAAAAAGCAGCTGATAACCGAAGCTTCCGTACCGAGATAAATGTTCTCGAACTGCTGATAATTCACTTTTTGCCCATACACATCACGATGGATGCAGAATATGCAAATGAGTAGAAGTATCAATTTAATTCGTAGGTACATGATATCAGGTTTGCAAGTTTTACGTTGCAAATGTAGGAAAAAATGTCGGTTACACTTGTAAATATCCGCTTCTTTTTGTTCCTTTGTTACCTATTTATAAACGGAAAGCTTATATATGAGAATACTAATTTATTTGCTTTTATTGCCATTAATGGTGGTTGTGGTTGCCTGTGGCGGCAAAAAAGGAGCTTCAGACAAAGAGTCGGTATTAGCGACAATGGATAGTGTGGATGCTCACGGATTGCAACGTATGCAGACTTCCAAAAGCGAAACGGACTTTAAATTTAAAGGAAAAGATTACCATTCCATTGTTTCACGTACTCCGGACGAAAGTTTACCTCATATCAAGAATGAAATGGGAGATACCTATGTAGACAATAAGATCGTACTGCGTCTGATGCGCGGAAACGAGAAAGTTTTTGATAAGACGTTTACCAAGAATGATTTCTCTTCTGTGGTAGACGCGAAATTCCTGTCGAACTCTATTCTGGAAGGAATCGTATATGATAAGACTACTTCGCAAGGGATAGTGTATGCCGCAAGTGTCTGTTATCCGCAGACAGATTTGTATATGCCGCTCTCTATAACAATCACTTCAGACGGGAAAATGAATATAAAGAAAGTGGATATGCTTGAAGAAGAATATGATGATATCCCGTCTAATTAGCTCTTTGGATAGATATCGACAATGGAATTGCACAAATGTGAAAACATTTGAGACAAACGGAAGGCAACCTATATGGTTGCCTTTTGTATTTTTGCACCGTTAAAAACTTAATACCAACCATAGAATGAAGAAAAACATTTTGGCTATCTGCGTGGTAGCAGTAAGCTGTACGGCACTGAACGCTCAAACAAAGAATACGCAAACATTGGTTCCGCTGACTGAACGGGTAAACGTACAGGCAGATTCGGCACGTGTTAATCAGATTATAGACGGTTGCTGGGTAGCAGTCGGCTCTAAAAAGTCCCATGCTATTCAGCGGGATTTTACCCGTATGTTTAACGGAAAGCCTTCTTATCGTTTTGAACTGAAAGAAGACGATAATACACTGTCGGGATATGCCAAAGGTGAGACCAAGGGACGTGCGGAGTTCTCTTACTGTTATGCAACATCCGATGATTTTAAAGGGAAACTTGCCGATACCTATAAGAAAGCGCAAATTATGAAAACCGTGTATCATCACGGGAAAGGAGCTTGCCCGCAAGGCTCTTCACGTGATTATGAGTTTTCGGTATACATCCCTTCTACATTGGGCAGTGATGTTTCCACTATTTTTGCTCAATGGCATGGAATGCCGGACCGTACATTGGTTCAGACTCCGCAAGGAGAAGTGAAGACGCTGACAGTCGATGAATTTATAGAATTGGAAAAGACTACTATTTTTAAGAAAAATGTGGGCCACGAGAAAAAGGCCAAGTTGGACAAGCAAGGTAACCCCGTAAAAGATAAACATGGCAATCCTGTATATACAGCCGGAAAAGCTAATGGATGGTTGGTTGAACAAGGGGGCTATCCTCCATTGGCATTCGGATTCTCCGGAGGGTGGTTTTATATCAAAGCAAACTCTGACCGTAGATGGCTGACCGACAAAGATGACCGTTGCAATGCAAATGTAGAAAAAACACCTGTCATGAAACCGGTGACTTCTGAATACAAGTCATCGACTATCGCTTACAAAATGCCTTTTGCCGATTTCCCGAAAGATTGTTGGATTACATTCCGTATCCATATTGATTGGACTGTCTACGGGAAAGAGGCTGAGACAATTGTAAAGCCGGGTATGCTTGATGTACAGATGAATTATCAGGACAAAGGTAAAAAGGTTAGTAAACACCTTGTAGACAATGAGCAGATTCTGATTGGACGTAACGACAAAGATGGCTACTATTTTAAATTTGGTATTTATAGGGTAGGTAACAGCACCAAACCGGTGTGTTACAATCTGGCAGGTTATTCGGAAAAGTAACTCCGGATAACAAGCAGCTGTTAGAGAAAGTTAAAGATTGGCAAACTCATAATATTCCAGAATCTTTTCAGGTTCTATATCGTTATTTGCATTATAAAAACAAAGTGTAATATTAATGCTAAAAGGATAACGATTATGAAGAAGATTTTATCTTTACTTGTATTGGCTATAGTGGCCGTGCAGCTCTCGTTCGCAGCTGATGTGATAACTAAAGACATCAACCAATTGCCGCTTCCTGCGCGGAATTTTATCAATCGTCATTTCACAAAGCCCGAGGTTGCTCAGATTAAGATTGATAAGGATCTGATGGAGTCTACTAAGTATGAAGTCTTATTAGTGGACGGTACGGAGATCGATTTTGACAGTAAGGGGAATTGGGAGGAAGTTAGCGCTAAGAAAGGAAAGACTGTTCCTGCAACTGTTGTTCCGGGATTTGCTGCCAATTATCTGAAGACTCATAATTTTGTGAGTGAAGGTGTGACGAAAGTAGAACGTGACCGTAAGGGGTACGAAATCGAATTGTCTACCGGAATATCTTTCAAGTTTGACAAGAAGGGCAAATTTTTGAAAGCGGATGATTGAGTAATTATATGTAGATAAACCTAAACCGGAAGATTGTTATGTGGAAATTTAAGTTTGGCTTATGGGCAGTGGTTTTGATAACCTCTGTCTTTTCTTTCAGCGCATGTGGTGATGATGATGATAATGATACTTTTGTTCCTCCTGCTAATATTGAGGCGGCTTTGAAACAATTGTATCCGGGTGCGCAGAATATAGAATGGGAAGTGAAAGGTATTTATTATGTAGCTGATTGCTGGGTGACCGGTGATGAACTGGAAGTCTGGTTTGATGCGAATGCCAATTGGGTGATGACGGAGAATGAATTGGATAATGTTAATCAGTTGGTACCGGCTGTTTATACTGCTTTTATGGATTCTAACTATAGTACATGGGTAGTGACGGATGTGTATGTTTTGACTTATCCTTTGAACCCGACTACCTCTGTCATTCAAGTAAAACAGGGTAGCCAGCGCTATTCACTTTATTTCTCACAGGAAGGCGGATTGCTCCATGAAAAAAATATTAGTAATGGAGATGATACCAATTGGCCGCCGACTGAGTAGGTGAATTGTTACATCTGTTGGTAGTCTTTAGCCAATCCTCCTTCGCTTGTTTCTTTATAGAGGGAGGGGAGGTCATGACCGGTTTGTTTCATCACTTGCACAACCTTATCGAAAGAAACGCGGTGCATACCGTCTGTAAAAGCAGAATAGAGGTTAGCGTCCAGCGCACGTGCTGCGGCATAAGCGTTTCGCTCGATACAGGGAATTTGTACTAATCCGCATACCGGGTCGCAAGTCATTCCCAAGTGGTGTTCCAATCCCATTTCTGCTGCATATTCAATTTGTGCGGGGCTACCTCCGAATAGTTGGTTGGCAGCGGCTGAAGCCATAGCACAGGCAACGCCTACCTCTCCTTGACAACCTACCTCCGCGCCTGAGATGGATGCATTGAATTTGACGATATTACCGATAAGCCCTGCTGTTGCCAATGCGCGTAAAATGCGCATATCACTGAAATCACGGCTTTTCTGAAGGTGATAAAGTACTGCAGGCATTACACCGCAGGAACCACAGGTAGGTGCAGTTACAATCTTGCCACCGGAAGCATTTTCTTCACTTACTGCCAATGCGTATGAAAAAACAAGCCCTCTGGATTGGAGAGATTGCTTGTATCCGGTGGCACGTATATAATAGGTAGAAGCTTTTCGTCTGAGATTTAACGGTCCTGGCAGCACGCCTTCCGCTTCCAGACCACGATGAATGGCGTCTTTCATTGTAGTCCATACCTCTGCCAGATAATCCCAGATATCTTCGTTCTCACATTCTTTTACGTATTCCCAATAACTTTTTCCTGTACGTTCACACCATTGCAGAATCTCGGTCATGTTGTTCATTCCATATACTTCCGGGCTTTCGATAGTCGGGTTATCGTTGTTTTCTGCCAGTGCACCGCCACCGATACTATAAACCGTCCAATTTTCGAGTACTTTGTTACTGGTGTCGAAAGCAGCAAATGTCATTCCATTCGGATGGAACGGTAGGAAAACTTTGGGTTGCCACACGATTTCTACAGGAGCAACCGCCTGCAGGGTGTCTATAATGGCCACATCTGTCATGTGCCCTTTACCCGTAGCGGCTAGGCTGCCATAAAGGGTTACTTTAAAAGAAGTTGCGTCCGGATGACGTTCCAAAAACATTTCTGCGGCTTTACGCGGTCCCATGGTGTGGCTGCTGGAAGGACCTGTACCTATTCTATATAGCTCTTTAATTGATTTCATGACTGATGATATATTTTCGTTAATACCAATTTTTCTTTTTGAAGAACAAATATACGATAATACCGATAATTCCCATCACTAACCAGGCAAATAAATAACCATATCGCCAATCCAGCTCCGGCATCCATTTATAATTCATTCCCCATACCCCGGCCAGAAAAGTTAGGGGAATAAAGATGGTGGATACGATAGTCAGGCGTTTCATAATGTTGTTCATGCGCAGGTCATTGTTGGAAATATAAAGGTCTACCAATGAAGAAAGCGTTTCCCGGCAGATTTCGATGGTTTGCAGTACAAACTGGAGATGATCGTTCACATCGTTGAAGAAAGCACGGTTGACTTTATGGATAAGCAGGTTTTCCGCACGCAACAGTTTTACATATTGTTCTTTTAGCGGAAGTATTGCTTTCTTCATCAGCATATATTGGCGGCGGAGTGCCTGGATTTGAATACCTATATCATATCCTTCGGTGATGGTGAGCAGTTCTTCTTCCAGATCTTCGAGAGCGTCATCGATAGAAGAGATGGTTGAAATATAATTTCCCATTACACTATTCAGCAGCACACTGAACAAATAGTCTGTTTGGCGGCTGCGTATTTTCAGAACGTCATTGCGCAAGGCTGTATTGACATCGTCGAAGAAGTCGGTTTCTTTTTCGAGGAAGGTAAGTACATAATTACTTCCGAGAATAATGCATACTTGTTGTTGTAGCAGTTCGTCCAACTCGTCCTCTCCCTTATGTGTATTGGGATAGAATAACTTCAAGATCAGGACAATATATTTATCATGCTCTTCGATTTTGGTGGGGTGGTTTGCATTTAGAATATCCTGTAATACCAGGAAGTCTATTTCGAAATGACTGCAAATCTCACGGATAGTTTCCGTATCTTTCATCCCGTGTACTTGCAGCCAATTGATGTGCGTATTGTCCAATGTACCTTTGATTGATTGGAAGGTATTACCGGACGACTCCTGCATTTCTGTCGTACTATACGTGCATAGGTGCAAATGGGTAGGAGTGAGACTGTCTCCGGTATAAATCAGCTTTTCGCTTAACAGGTTATTCTTCATGCTTTGTTCTCGTATTTAGACGTTTTTATTTATAGGTTAGTCAAAATCAACTACGGTGATTCCGGCACCTCCGAACTGTACGTGTTCGTCAGCATAATGGCTGACCCCCGGTACGGTAGAGAGGTATTGGCGGATAAGCGTACGGAGTATTCCCGTACCTGTTCCGTGAAGAATGCGCACGCGGTCCATACCTACCAATATAGCATCATCGATAAAGTAGGTGACTGCTTGCAGTGCTTCATCGCCACGCATACCCCGCACATCGATATCTTGTTTGAAACTGAGTTTCTTTTCGTACATCTGATCATGTGTTTGGCTGCTGACAAATGTACTCTTGGCAATCCCTTCCGCCTTTTGAGGAGCATTGCTGCGTTCGAGACGGTCTATCTTTACAGTCGTTTTGATACTTCCGAAAGCGACAATTGCATTTTTGCCGTTTATTTCCATGACTTGCCCGACACTTGTTTGTCCTTTGATTTTTACATTCTCGCCAATACCAATGGGAGTCACTTTGGGAGCAATGATTGTTGGGGAATTGGCAGCTTTCGGTTCGTTCTTTTTATTTTTCTTCCGTTCCTGCTTTTCTTTCAACTTTTCCATTTTCCGTGCCAGTTTTTCTTCTTGTTCTTTGGAGGCTAATGCGTCTAAGGAAGTGCGGAAGTCAGTCAGTTCTTGACGTGCCAGACGAGTCTTTTCTTTTTCGGCCTGTGCTTCTTTGATGGTGCGGATGGTATTTTCAATACGGGCATTTGATTCTTGCAGTATTCGTTCCGCTTCTTCCTTTGCCTGTTTGATAATCTCTTTTCTTGACTTTTGCAGCTCTTCCATCTCCGTCTGATAACGGGCAATGGTTTCTTCCATCTGTTTCTCCCGTTGTCGGATGGTTTGGCGTTTACCCTCCCAATAACGTTTGTCACGGACAATATCCTGCAAGTATTTATCAGCGTTGATGTATTCGCTTCCCACAATTTCCGAAGCGTCTGCAATGACATCTTCGGGTAATCCGATTTTTCGTGCGATTTCTACGGCAAATGAACTTCCGGGATTGCCAATCTGCAATTGGAATAGTGCCTGCATGAGATGACGGTCGTAAAGCATGGCTCCATTTACTACTCCTTCATGGTCTTCAGCGAAATGCTTCAGGTTTTGATAGTGAGTGGTGATCACTCCGAAAGTTTGTTTCCGGTTGAAACGTTTTAATACGGCTTCGGCGATGGCGCCTCCTATCTGGGGTTCCGTACCCCCTCCGAATTCATCAATCAAGATGAGGCTGCGTTCATTGCAGTTTTTCATCATGATTTTCATATTGGTCAGATGTGAAGAGTAGGTACTAAGATCATCTTCAATGGACTGCTCGTCACCGATGTCGATAAAAATACTGCTGAATATACCTGCATGACTGCGTTCGTGCAGCGGGATCAACATTCCGCATTGAAGCATATATTGCAGTAATCCTACCGTTTTCAGACAAACGGATTTACCGCCGGCATTCGGACCGGATATAATAAGGATGCGTTGTTTTTGGTTAAGCTCGATATCCAGAGGCACGACTTTTTTTCCATGTTTGGCTAATGATAGCTGTAACAGGGGATGAACAGCCATTGTCCAATCCAATAGTTGCTCATTTTCTATAGCTGGTTTCAAACAGTTCGTCTGTATTGCAAAATAACTTTTCGCGCGGATAAAATCGATTTCTGCCAGAAATTCATACGACTGTAAGATTTCCGGAATAGACGGGCGAAGGGTATTGGAGAACTCAGTAAAAATACGAATGATTTCCCGTCGTTCGTCTCCTTCAAGTTCACGGATACGATTATTGGCTTCTACTACTTCTGCGGGTTCTATAAATACAGTCTTTCCACTGGCGGATTCATCGTGTACGATTCCTTTGATTTTCCGTTTCAGCCCCGGAGCTACAGGGATGACCAGACGACCGTCGCGCATAGTTGGAGTTACATCCTTATCTACGTATCCTTCGGATTGTGCGCTACGCAAGATACTGTTCAAAGATCGTGAGATACTTCCCATTGTGCTGGAGAGTTCACGACGTATGCGGGCTAATTCGGTTGAAGCGTTGTCTTTGATTTTACCGTATTTATTGAGAATACCGTCTATTTTTCCGATCAATTGCGGAAATACGGCTATATCTCCGGCTAATCGTTTCAGGCTGGGGTAAGGGGGATCGCTTTCTTCTTCCTCTTCATTCCGATGTAGGAAGCGTACGATATCGCGGATCGTTTCCAATGAACGGCGTAAATCAAACAGTTCTTGTTCGTCCAGATACATGCCTTCTATCCGTACTCGTTTCAATGAAGGACGGACATCAAAGAAGAACTGATCGGGAAATCCGTCTTCTTCTTGAATGATGCGGATAAATTCAGTTACTTGATTTAATTTCTCTTCTACTTCTTCGTATTGGTCGGAAAAGACCATGTCAGAGACTCGTTCCTCGCCTAAAGTGCTGAGACATCTATCCTTTAGTAGCTGTCTTATCTGGTCGAATCCTATCTTTTGCTCAAAATTTTGAGGATATATCATATTTCTATCTTGCTAATGGACTGCAAAAATACGATTTATTCGCGAAAAAAATATCAGAATGTTTGCAGATTTAAAAATGATTCGTACCTTTGCACCGCTTTCAACGGAAAGCACTTCTGATAAAGAAGTTTTGGAGAGGTGGCAGAGTGGTCGATTGCGGCGGTCTTGAAAACCGTTGAAGGTAACACTTCCCGGGGTTCGAATCCCTGTCTCTCCGCTGGAAAAGTACTAGTAATCAGTATTTTATAAGAATTACACCCAATTTTACATCTCGATAATGTAAAATTGGGTGTTTTTGTTTTAGTAAAGGTTTTGAAAATCTGTTCTCCAATGAACCGTATGCACAGGAAGATATGGAATCGTAAACCAGAACGTACTACCTTTTCCTTCCCCCTTTGATTCTACACCGATGTGACCTTTCATTTTCTCAATGACACTTTGACTGATTGATAGGCCAAGTCCTGTTCCTTGAACAAAATCATTAAGTTTAGTAAAGCGTTGGAAAATACGTGTTTGATTTTCTTTTGAAATACCGCATCCGGTATCGCGTACAAAGAAATAAATTTCATTCTCATGAAGTTCGTAACCATATGTTATACTTCCTTTGTCTGTAAACTTACAAGCATTGGTAAGCAGATTAATAATTACCTGTGAAAGTCGATTCGGTTCTGTTTCGATACAACAGTCAACCGCTCCTAGTGTATAATTTAATACAACATCCTGATGTACTTTCATGCGCATTGTTACTTCTATTTCCCTAATTAGTTCATTCAAGTCTGTTGGCTTATAAATAAAATCAAGAGCATTAGCTTCTACCTTAGCCAAATCAAGAATATCTTCTATTAATTGCAGTAACAGTTGATTGTTATTCTCAATGATATTGATGTATCTTTGCTGTTCTTCTTTATCCTCTATTGCAGTCAAAAGACTGGAAAAACCTACGATTGCATTTAATGGAGTACGAATTTCATGACTCATATTGGCCAGAAATGCAGACTTCAACCGATCAGCTTCTTTTGCCGCCTCCTTAGCGGCAATAAGTCTGGCTTCTTGTTTTTTTCTTGAAGTTATAAGGAGTAAGGAACCTATTAGTTCTTTTGGTTTCAACTTTTCATCATATTTTGCCACAGACGCGTTGACTTCAATCCAATCTATATTGGTCTTACCATTGTTTTCTGATAAAATCCGGAATTCTCCTTTAGCGTATTGTTTAATACCATCACGTAAGTCAATATAGGTTTGCTTGACATATTCCAAATCTTCAGGATGAATCCTTTTGAAGTATTCCTTTTCTTCAATGGTATGTGTATATATGGTTGATTTAGGACGTTCTTGAGAATCCATGTGCCGCATTGTTCTATTTGCCTCACAGGTAATCGTGTGTCTTTTCAGGTCCCATTTCCACGGAATGATATGAGCTACCTCCAAAGTCATCTCCAGTGTTTTCGTAGTTTCTTTCAGAAAGTTTTCCGATTTTACCTTATCTGTAACATCAATACCGAAGAACTCCACTTCGTCATTATTCAATGTCTGACACACAAGAAAATCATAATATGTGCCTGTTTTTGCAAAGTAATATGTAAACTTGATATTCTTTTTCGTTTTGCGTACATTATCAAGTAATCCGATAATGTATTCCATATCAAAGAAGCTATTCTGTTCTTCGGTATCCGTATTTTTTGCAATTAGTTTGCTTGTTTCGTGGTTTTCTGAAACGAAATCTATGTTTATCAGTTTTCCGGTTTTGTCTGTTTTCAATTTTCCTATCATATAACATATAGGCATATTGTCCACCATTCTATTGCGAGATGCCATGTATGTCATTTTCTTACGTTGGAATATCATGAAGATTCCCAATATGAATAGAATGGCTACCAATACGATACTGCTTATTATAATTTGCCAAAAATAGCGTTTCCAGAAACTTTCCGGTTTGTTTATGAAAACAGTGTCTTTCGGGCAATTGTCTACAAGAAGTCCATACGACTTCAGTTGCAGATAATCTACTTTCGGATATTTCATCGTGGGATACGTAAAAGGGATATTACGCATATTTTCACCTGTCACCATTCTTCGGAATACGCGAATAGAATTTTGTAAGATCTCCTGTTGATCGGCAAAGTATCCACCAGTAGCTCCTCCTGATTCGAGATACTTTTCTTTCAAAGAGAAAATCGGGCGAGGAGATGAGGCTATCAACTTGAAATCTCCCGTCACTAGCATAGGATACCCAAACGCACTCGGACGAGAATAGTACCATGATCCTAGCAGGATTCCAACAGATTGATCAGAGGATATTAAATATGTCTGTATATTTTTTCTGGAATTTTCCGAAGCAACCAGCCACTCATATTCAAGTAACGGATATTCTAAAGTAAGATATGCCTTGATTTTTTCATTCAGTTCCATGTTACCGGCAAGATTATCAGATGCAAACACCAGTTTCTTCATGTCCGGTTGCATCCTGACCATCATATCAATCGTTTCTTTGTATAATTCCGGAACCTCAATATAGGTAAAGTTGTATTGTTCCCGTATGTCTGACAAATGTATTTTCGTTGCACTCGCTGTGATTTTATTTCCAGATAGATATTTTTCATTTAATACAATATTATCGTTTGCCCCTATAAACAGCATCGGAACATCGCCCCATTCATTCTTGATTTGGTCCCTTAAAGAGAATGCCATCCTTCCGAAGAGAATAAGATAGTCCGGCTTGTTATTCTTAAAACGGTTGAATATCTGTTCCTTGACTAGATTGTACAAAGAGTCGGTTTGAATAAGTATAGCATTCATGTGAACCAGGTCATAATCCAGATTTTCAGTATTTGCAGCTTCTATCAAATACTGAGTAATATAATTTTGTACCCATGGCGCACTTTCATTATATGAATTGATGATAAGTAGTTTTTGGGACTGAGATGCAGCACATAACGGTTGCCACGCAAAGGTTATTAGACAAATGCTGACTCCTAATATATGTTTGTTGCGTTTAAAAAAACATTTAACAATATTATTATATAATGCCATGATTCTAAATAATATATAGTTCTAATTGTTTCTTTGTGATAGATGATAATTGCTTATATTTAATCTATATAATGATTTATCGTGTGACAAAATTAAAACTGTTTCACTTTTTGCCATGATTTTATTTGTTTGGGTGTGTTAATAGTTGTTTAATATTTGACTTTTGGACAAATATCATTGAAAAAAGAACAGATTGAGAAGTATGGAGATATCAGGATAATATATTTTCATGTAACTTTTTTCTTTCTATGTGGTTATATGTATTTGGTTTTTTTATAGTGTTATCTCCTATTCATATTTATTCTTTCTTTTATACAAGTATTTTATAGATAACAATTGTTTAAAGTAATTCTTTTTCTTAGTTTGATTCTGGATTAAAATTGGCTATTGTTATTATTTAACATCGATTTCCGTATATGCTCTTAAATAGTGTCTATACCGTTTTATTAAAATAGCCTTCACCTTTTCGCTGCTATCTCCTATTCATGGGTGTTAGCGGGTGAAGGGAGGTTCCTTCAGCAAGTATACATAGCAATATTATGTTCCAAAAAGCAGCTAAATTTTCTCTTGATGTATTATGCTTATCATTACTGTGATAAGAACTTATCATATTTATGATACTTACTTATCACAATAGTGATAATATCTTATCATTTTAATGATAAATGAAAAATATAGGCGTTAGAGTCACGTTTGTTCAAGAGATAAGCCAGACTTGCCGGGTAAAAGCGGGTAGATACTTCCAATAGTTTTTTTAATTAAGATGTAACTGAAACAAAATGATACACATAGGAACTGTGAAAGCTGGGTGAAAGTGTTCCCCTTCACCCGCTAATGCCCTAATGACGGGAGATACAGAAAAAAGGTGAAGGGGACGGAAGATTGCAACTTATTGGGAAGGAAAGACATTGTTTGCATTACTGTATATAAAGCGTTGTTTACATTGCTTGAATAATAAAATGCTAATGTTTCTTATTTTTACCTTGTGAAACAAAATACTTTCTTGACTTTTTAATAATAAGAATTACCTTTGACGGATAAAATGATGGTAAACGCTATGAGGTATATACGACTTGGTGTATGTATATGTATTCTTTTATTTGTGCATAACCAAATTTTAATGGCTGATGAGGCCACAAATGCAGATTCTATAACTACTGAATATATAAGAAGTATTTATATTGAGAAGCCGAAATGTGCTTTGAAACTTTTAGATGTAGCGGAGAATAAAAAGTCTATGCCTTTACGAGTTATAGACGAGTTACGTAGCTTGTCATATCGCAATTTGTTTATGAATAAGCTTGCTTATGTATATGCAAGAAAATCTTATGTGCTTGATTCCGTATATCAAAAGGATCCTGAACACTTATTGAAAATGACTGTTTATTTGGCGGAATTATCTTTCTTGATGAGTAAATATAACGAGAGTATGAATTATGCGCTTGACGGGATTGCCCAATCAAAAAGGTTGGAGGACCGCGTGTCCGAAGCTCGGTTGCTATACTGCATTGGAGAGAATAACCGTATGTTGTCATTTAAAGATAAAGCGTATGATTATTTTGATTCTGCTATCGATTTGTTGAAAGGGAGAAAAGGCGTAAAAGAGATAGGAATGCTCTCTTCTTTCTATGGAGGGAAAATGAGTTATTTAATGACTGACTCTTTGTATGAGGATGCATCTGTTATGGCTTTGGAACGTGAAAAGCAGATAAAAAAATTGGAAACTTTACCAGATGTTCCGAAAGGATTGGTTGATATGCAATATGGTTATCTGTACTCTAAATGGGCATATAATTGCTATATGGAAAAGAAATATGAGCAGGCTGAAAAGTACTTTGCGATGTATCAATCGACTGAATACTCTCGTACACCTGATGGAAAAATGTATTCAATTCCTTATTTGCTGGCTTCCAAGCATTACAAGCAGGTGATTGACAACTGTCAGGAGTTTAAAGAACTGATGAGGAAGCAGCAAGATACTATCAATGCGCAATATATGAATGTGCTTGAAAGGGAAGTGCAAGCCCATATGGGGATGGGAAACTATAAGGAAGCGGCAATTTTGCAAGGAGCTATTATAGCTATAACGGATAGTATTAATAACAGGGATAAAGAGAATGCGGCATTAGAGTTGAATACGATGTATGATACTTCTGAAAAAGAGGACTATATAGCCAAACAAGCATTCCAATTAAAAGTCAGAAACATAACATTGACCTTTTTGACGTGTATTACGCTGTTGACTTTGTTTGTATTATGGCGTATGTGGCGTTTCAACCATATTATCAGATATAAGAATAAAATCCTTGCTAAGTTTATAAACGAGAGATTGGCCAGGAAGAAAGACAGTCAGTCATTGGATATTGATGAACAGCTTATGATCTCACAAGATATAGAAGATGAAAGTATTTTGTTTGACGACCAAGAGGAGATATCTGATGAAACCGGCAAAGTGAGCGGGGAAGAAGAAGAGAATAAAAAAATATTTATTGAACTGAACCGTATTGTTGTTCAAGACCAGTTATATCTTTCTTCAGAATTGTCGAGAGAAGATTTGGCACAACTCGTACATTTGAATAACGCACGTTTTGCCCGAATGATAAAAGAATGTACCGGTACTAATTTTAATGGATATATCAATGATTTGCGTATAGATTATGCAATTAAATTATTAAAACTGCATCCTAATTATACGATACGTGCCATAGCTGATGAAGCCGGATTCAACAGTACCCCGATATTATATAATCTTTTCAAGAAAAAGACGGGCATGACTCCGTACGAGTTTAAGAAAGCACAAGAATCTCTTTAAATATTATGCCGTACAATGTTCTTGTATGGTTAAACAATTTCCAGCTTTATCGGTTTATTCTAATAAGTAATCAATATAAATAATCATGATACAGGTTAGGATAAAGCGAGTATACGAAGACTTTTCGGAGGCAGACGGATATAGGGTATTGGTTGACAAATTATGGCCGCGCGGAATAAAAAAGGAATGGTTAAGATATGATTATTGGGCAAAAGATATCACCCCATCCGCCGCTTTGCGCAAATGGTTTCACGATGATATACCGGGACACTGGAATGACTTCGTCGTACTGTATCAGAAAGAGCTGGATGCTTCTCAGGCAGCGACCGATTTTCTGGCCCTTATCAAACCGCATCCGGTAGTAACACTCATTTACGCTTCTAAAGAACCTGTATATAATCATGCCCGAATACTCCGCGATTATCTGGAAATGCGTTTGAAAGAGTGAAATTAAAGTAATTTTTATCTGCTTACGCTTTCTGTCGTTCACTCAATTTCCTACCTTTGTAATCTAAATCAAAATCGTGTAGCCATGAAGTATAAATTATTGGTCTTGGATGTAGACGGAACACTACTGAATGATGCGAAAGAAATTAGTAAACGTACGCTGGCTGCTTTGTTGAAGATTCAACAGATGGGAGTACGTATTGTTTTGGCTTCCGGCAGGCCGACCTATGGTTTGCTGCCGTTGGCAAAATCTCTTGAACTTGGAAATTACGGAGGTTTTATCCTCTCCTATAATGGTTGTCAGATTATCAATGCACAGAACGGAGAGGTTCTGTTTGAGCGTCGCATAAATCCGGAAATGCTGCCTTATCTGGAAAAGAAAGCCCGTAAGAATGGATTTGCGCTGTTCACGTATCACGATGATACCATTATAACCGATTCTCCCGAGAATACACATATCCGGGATGAAGCCAGATTGAATAATTTGCGGGTGATAAAGGAAGAGGAATTCTCCTCAGCCATTGACTTTGCTCCTTGCAAATGTATGCTTGTCAGTGATGATGAAGAAGCGCTTGTCGGTTTGGAAGAACATTGGAAAAGACGGCTGAACGGAGCATTGGATGTTTTCCGTTCCGAACCCTATTTCCTTGAGGTCGTTCCGTGTGCTATCGACAAGGCGAATACTTTGGGAGCTTTGTTGGAAGCGTTGAACCTGACACGTGATGAGGTCATTGCCATTGGTGATGGAGTATGCGACGTGACTATGATTCAGTTAGCGGGGTTGGGAATAGCTATGGGGCATTCTCAAGACTCGGTGAAAGCGTGTGCCGATTATGTGACAGCGTCGAATGAAGAAGACGGGGTAGCCCTTGCCGTTGAAAAAGCAATCATAGCCGAAGTCCGTGCGGCGGAAATTCCGTTAGACCAACTGAATGCGCAGGCGCGTCACGCATTGATGGGAAATCTGGGTATCCAATATACGTATGCGTCTGAGGACAGAGTAGAGGCGACAATGCCTGTCGATCATCGTACTCGCCAGCCTTTCGGCATTCTACATGGCGGTGCTACGCTTGCATTGGCTGAAACGGTTGCAGGACTGGGGTCTATGATTCTTTGCCAGCCTGATGAAATAGTAGTGGGAATGCAGGTCAGCGGAAATCATATATCTTCCGCCCACGAAGGAGATACCGTGCGGGCAGTGGGAACCATTGTACACAAAGGACGCTCATCTCATGTATGGAATGTGGATGTCTTTACTTCAACAAACAAACTGGTGTCTTCCGTACGGGTAGTCAACAGTGTTATGAAAAAAAGATGATTGACGAAGAAATAAGTAATCTGACAGTTATTGATGCGCTTATCCGGCAAAAGCGACCTTTTGCGGTATACCGTATTCCCGGAGAGAAACTTCCCCGTCTGTTGACACAGGCGGAGGAGAATATCCGTCTGATATACGATTTGCAAGAGTTGAACGGACAGAAAGGATTTGTTATCGCTCCCTTTCGGGTGAGTGAGATGTGTCCGGTTATACTGATACAATCTGATGGGTGGGGGCAATCCCTTTCTCTTGACGATGATACGGAGGAAGAATATGAGGCTTCTTTGCAAATACAAGAGCAAGAAATTTTTCAGACCTCTTACACGAAGGAGTATGCCGGCTGTTTTCAAGCATTTATCAATGCCTTACGTGACGGGACTTTTGACAAGTTGGTACTTTCCCGGCATATTACGATGGATAAGGAGGCGGACTTTTCTCCTTCATCCGTATTTCGTGCGGCCTGCAAGCGTTATATTCATTCATATATATACCTATGTTACACTCCCCAGACCGGCATTTGGTTGGGAAGTACTCCCGAAATTATTTTATCGGGTGAGAAAGATGAATGGAATACGGTTGCACTGGCCGGAACACAGCCTTTGCAGGATGGCAAATTGCCGCAAGTATGGGATGAAAAAAACAGGAAAGAGCAGGATTACGTAACTGCTTATATCCGTAGCCGGCTTCTTTCTTTGGGCATCCATTCTACTGAAAGCGGACCTTATCCTGCATACGCCGGAGCTTTGTCACATTTGAAAACAGATTTTCATTTCTCTCTGATAGATAATAATGGTTTGGGAGATCTCCTGAAAGTGTTGCATCCGACGCCTGCGGTGTGTGGCTTGCCAAAGGAAGAGGCCTATCGCTTTATATTGGAAAACGAAGGGTATGACCGTCGTTATTATTCCGGTTTTATCGGATGGCTGGATCCGAATGGAAGGACTGATTTATATGTGAACTTACGCTGTATGCATATCGAGGATGAACGACTGACTCTTTATGCCGGTGGCGGACTATTGGCCTCTTCGGAGCTGAATGATGAATGGCTGGAAACGGAAAAAAAGTTGCAGACAATGAAACGTCTGATTACTTCCACCTCCATTATCGCTAATCACTAATCATTAACAAGCTAATCACTAATCGTCATGTATACAGACAAGAAAAACATACTCCAACTGGTTGCGTTGCTTGAGGCGCACGGCATTACTAAGGTTGTGTTGTGTCCCGGTAGCCGTAACGCGCCTATTGTGCATACTTTGTCCAATCATCCGGGCTTTACCTGTTATGCGATGACTGATGAACGGAGTGCGGGCTATTTTGCTATCGGGCTTACCTTGAATGGTGGTAAACCTGCTGCAATCTGCTGTACTTCCGGTACGGCGTTGCTGAATCTTCACCCGGCTGTTGCGGAAGCTTTTTATCAGAACGTTCCTTTGGTTGTCATTTCTGCGGATCGTCCCGCTGCCTGGATCGGGCAGATGGACGGACAGACTTTGCCGCAGCCTGATGTATTCCGGACGTTGGTCAAGAAGTCCGTGAATCTTCCCGAGATTCATACAGAGGAAGACGAATGGTATTGTAATCGTCTGGTTAATGAGGCTTTATTGGAGACACATCATCATGGGAAAGGACCGGTACATATCAATGTGCCTGTTTCCGAACCGCTGTTTCAATTTACAGTGGACAAATTGCCGGAAGTGCGTGTTATCACCCGTTATCAGGGATTGAATGTTTATGACCGTGATTATAACGGTCTGGTTGAACGGATGAATAAATACCAGAAGCGGATGGTCATTGTCGGGCAGATGAATCTTATTTATTTGTTTGAGAAACGGCATACCAAACTATTATACAGACATTTTGCCTGGTTGACGGAGCATATAGGCAATCAGACCATACCCGGCATTCCGGTCAAGAATTTCGATGCGGCACTTTATGCTGTTCCGGAAGATAAGATGGAACAGATGGTTCCCGAATTGCTGATTACTTACGGGGGGCATATTGTTTCCAAACGACTGAAGAAATTTCTCCGCCAACACCCGCCTAAAGAACATTGGCATGTGTCGCCGGATGGTGAGGTGGTCGATTTATACGGTTCGTTGACTACCGTGATTGAAATGGACCCGTTTGAGTTTCTGGAGAAGATAGCAAGTTTGCTGGATAATCGTGTGCCCGGATATCCCCGTGTGTGGGAGAATTATTGCAACACTATTCCCGAACCGGACTTTGCTTATTCCGAAATGTCGGTTGTCGGTGCATTGGTGAAAGCTTTGCCGGAGTCGTGTGCATTGCACTTGGCAAATAGTTCGGTAGTTCGTTATGCCCAGCTTTATTCGATACCTTCAACTATTGAAGTTTGCTGTAATAGGGGTACGAGTGGGATTGAAGGGTCGTTGTCTACGGCGGTCGGCTATGCGGCAGCTTCCGATAAACTGAATTTTATCGCTATCGGGGATTTGAGTTTCTTCTATGATATGAATGCTTTGTGGAATGTCAATGTTCGTCCCAACCTGCGTATCCTTTTGTTGAATAATGGCGGAGGAGAGATTTTCCATACATTGCCGGGATTGGATATGTCGGGCACATCCCATAAGTTTATCGCAGCCGTTCATAAGACTTCCGCCAAAGGCTGGGCGGAGGAGCGCGGATTTCTCTATATGAAAGTTGAAGATGGGGATGAACTGACGGAGGCAATGAAAACTTTTACTCAGTCCGAAGAGATGGAACAACCTGTGTTGTTGGAGGTGTTTACCAACAAAAATAAGGATGCGCGTATGTTGAAGAATTATTATTATCAAATAAAAGAAAAATAGGTTATGTCAACACAAAGAGAGTGGACTACGATCAGAGAATACGATGATATTCTTTTTGATTATTATAATGGAATTGCCCGTATCACGATTAACCGTGAACGCTATCGGAATGCGTTTACTCCGACTACTACTGCCGAAATGAGTGATGCGCTACGCATTTGTCGCGAGGAAGCGGATATTGATGTGATTGTTATTACCGGTGCAGGCGATAAAGCTTTCTGTTCGGGAGGTGACCAGAATGTGAAAGGACGTGGCGGATATATCGGAAAAGACGGGGTTCCCCGCTTGAGTGTATTGGATGTGCAAAAGCAGATACGCAGTATCCCGAAGCCGGTGATTGCTGCCGTGAACGGATTTGCGATTGGTGGCGGGCACGTGCTTCATGTGGTATGTGATTTGTCTATAGCTTCCGAGAATGCTATTTTCGGTCAGACGGGACCTCGTGTGGGAAGTTTTGATGCCGGATTCGGTGCTTCTTATCTGGCACGTGTGGTAGGTCAGAAGAAAGCTAGGGAAATCTGGTTCCTCTGCCGGAAATACAATGCGCAGGAAGCGTTGGATATGGGACTGGTCAATAAAGTAGTTCCTTTGGAACAATTGGAAGACGAATATGTGCAATGGGCGGAAGAGATGATGTTGCTTAGTCCGTTGGCTTTGCGTATGATTAAGGCAGGACTGAATGCCGAATTGGACGGTCAGGCCGGAATTCAGGAACTGGCGGGAGATGCGACATTGCTTTATTATCTGACGGATGAGGCTCAGGAAGGAAAGAATGCCTTTTTGGAAAAGCGTAAACCGAACTTCAAGCAATATCCGAAGTTCCCCTAAAAATGATACTTTGATATATTATTTACATTCAATGGATTGCAAGATTAAGATCATTCCCCGATTGCTCCATTTCAAGCAGCCGGCAGGAACTTCGCGAGGTACATACTCCACCCGGAAAGTGTGGTATCTCCATTTTACCTCTTCCGAATTTCCCGGTCGGGTGGGAATAGGGGAGTGTGCTCCTCTGCCTGCACTGAGTTGTGACGATCTTCCCGATTATGAAGATATATTAGGAGCGGCCTGTCGGGAAGTGGAAAAGCAAAACGGGAGATTGGATGTGGACGCTTTGCGTAAGTATCCTTCCATCCTTTTCGGACTTGAAACCGCCATCCGTCACTATCATACGGGAGATTGGGCTTTGTGGGATACCGCTTTCTCTCGCGGAGAAACAGGGATACCTATTAACGGTCTTATCTGGATGGGAGACTTCAATAAAATGCTGGCGCAGATAGAAACAAAAATGAATGCAGGTTTCCGTTGTATCAAACTCAAAATCGGTGCGATCAACTTTGAAGAGGAATTGGCTCTGCTCCGTCATATCCGTGCACACTTTTCTTCCAATGAGATTGAGCTCCGTGTAGATGCGAATGGGGCTTTTGCTCCGGCTGACGCTATGGAGAAACTGAAGCGGTTGTCCGAATTGGATTTGCATTCCATTGAGCAGCCTATCCGTGCCGGGCAATGGGAGGAGATGGCGCGTCTTACCTCCGAGTCTCCTTTGCCGATAGCGTTGGATGAAGAGTTGATAGGGTGTAATACTCCGGTAGAGAAACGGAAACTGCTTTCTGCCATTCGACCGCAGTATATTATCCTCAAACCTTCGTTGCATGGTGGAATAAGTGGTGGAAACGAATGGATTGCGGAGGTCGGACGTCAGCGTATCGGTTGGTGGATTACATCTGCTTTGGAGTCTAATATCGGTCTGAACGCCATTGCACAATGGTGTGCTACTTTCGACAATCCGTTGCCTCAGGGATTAGGGACAGGATTGCTTTTTACTGATAACGTAGAAATGCCGCTTGAAATAAGAAAAGATTGTTTGTGGTTTGACAGATGATGGTATTCAATCGACAAAAGCAACGCTTGCTGCTGGAAGGAAAGGAATATACACCTGATGATATACGCAGATGTATGGTGCGGGGAGTAGAAAACTATCCTTCCGCCATATGGGATTTATTCCTTTTTCTACAGGAGTGGTTCAACGATTCCCCTTTACTTGCGGTTCATACATCCGGGTCTACCGGTGTGCCGAAAAAACTAATGGTGCGTAAAGAACAAATGATGCAGAGTGCGCGTCTGACTTGTGAATACCTGAATTTGCAGGCGGGAGATACGGCCTTGTTATGTATGAACCTCCGTTATATCGGAGCAATGATGGTAGTGGTGCGCTCTTTAGTTGCAGGTTTGAATTTGATTGTGCGTCCTGCTTCCGGCCATCCATTGTCCGATATACACGAACCGTTGAAGTTTGCGGCAATGGTTCCGCTACAAGTTTATAATACTCTTCAGGTTCCTGAAGAAAAGGAACGGTTGAAGCAAACGGATATTTTGATAATAGGCGGGGGCGCGGTTGATGCCGGACTGGAAGCGGACATTCAATCTCTTCCGGGAGCTGTCTATTCTACTTACGGGATGACTGAAACTTTATCCCATATCGCTCTTCGCCGTCTGAATGGTCCTGCGGCATCCGAACACTATCATCCTTTCTCTTCGGTGCATTTGTCTTTGTCTCCAGAGAATACTTTAGTGATTGAAGCACCTTTGGTTTGCGCTGATATTCTGCAAACCAATGACATTGCACGCATCCATCCCGATGGAAGTTTTTCTATTTTGGGACGGAAAGATAATGTGATAAATAGCGGGGGAATTAAAATTCAAGCGGAAGAAATAGAAAAAAAACTTCGCCTGTTGATTCCGATACCGTTTGTTATTACCTCTGTTCCGGACAAGCGCTTGGGACAGGCTGTGGTTTTATTGCTGGCGGGACAGCCGGATATACAAGAGATGGAAAAAGGAATACAAGCGATATTGGAACCATATTATCGTCCCAAGCACATTCTGGTAGCGGATTGTATTCCGCAAACGGGAAATGGAAAAGTCAATCGTGCGGATTGTCGTATTTTGGCACAGCGCCTGCTACAACTTCTGAATGATTCATCCTGTTAAAAGTAATACCCCAGATTCACAAAACAACTTGCTTTATCCGTCTGGTTGGAGTAGCCCAATGAGATTTCCAATGGCCCGAAGACGCTGTCCATTCCATAACCGGCACTGATACCGAACAATTGCTTGCCTTTTAATATTTTGAAAAAATGACTGTCCGTCAGTCCGTAGTTTCCGGTCAGGATGAGGTAATGGATGGCTCCCATCCGTTGTCTGAATTTTAAAGACGCAATCATAATTGCATTATCCATCAGTTCGATATTGTTGACTCCGGCAAATGGTAATTGCTGAGGTATATAGAAGCCGGGAACTTCACCTCCGATTGCATTTTGCAGAGGATAGGGAAAGTTTCTCCCGATCAGGATACGTCCATAGATGGAAGGAATGACGGAGAAGCGGCGGGTGATGGGAAGAACACTTGCCCATGAAGCACTCAATGCAGAGAAAGGAGCGTGTTCGTTATATTGCGCCATATTATCCGTATAGAGGGAATAGGCAGCCTTAAAGTCGCTGCCTTTGGCGGGGAAATATCCTTTATCGTATGTGTTGTAATGTATTTGTGCAAAATAACTCAGAAAATGTTCCGATTCTACTTTCAAATCAACCAGTTCCGGTTGTTTAAACAGGAAGTCTTTGTATTTGTAATATTCAAAACGGAGTCCGAGCCCGAAACGGAAGTTTTTGTACCATACATCAGAGAAGCCGAATTCGGCTAAGTGATATTTATAGGTTGTATTGTAGGCACGGTTTCCCTTCTCGTAGATGTTGATGTCGTTGTATTGGAACATATACGAGAAGTTGAAATTACGCTGCTGCATGGGTTCGAGGGTATAGTCGATGCGTGCGGCATATCGCTTACCCAACCGTCCGGTGAGGGACAGGCGGGAAGGAATATGAGTCTTGAGGTCTGCAGTGGCATTAAGCAACAGAGAGGCAATCTCTTCCGAATCGAAGCGGATACCCAGATTGATTCTTCTTTCATATTTTTCTTGCAACAGGAAGTTGAGATGGTAGCCTTCGGGAGTATCTGTCAGTGTATAACTGGCACTAGAGTAGGACTGGCTACCGCGTAACAGGTCTAAGGCCTGTTCTATTTGCTGCGTCGTGATGTTACTGTTTTCTTTTAAGTTACATTTCTTCATTAACCATTTCTTGTCGTCAGTCTCTACTCCGGAGAAAGAAATATCTGTGACGTAAATGGTGCGCACATTGGAGAGGGAAGAGTAGGGGCCATGCTGCTTGGGCTTATAATCGTCCGGTATTCCTATTCTCTTTTTTAAGGCAAGCAGGGATTCCCATTGCGATCTTGCCGCCTCTTCACCCCTTCGCATCAAACTGTCAATGGCGGTCGGAGTAAAGCTGGCGGAGGAATATCCTTCCACATTCACACGGATATAGGTATCTGTGATATCTACATTCTTCTCATGATTGGACTGGCAGGTAAGGTCGACAATCTGTCCCAGAATATCGGGTGCACTGTTCAGCTTGTCTGCCTTTTTTAAAGCATTCTGCACATCTACTCCGATAATAATATCCGCCCCCATAGCTTTCACTACATCTGCCGGATAATTGTTTACGATTCCGCCGTCCACTAATACCATACTGTCTTTCCGTACCGGAGTAAATACACCGGGAATGGCCATACTGGCACGCATGGCGGTGGAGAGTATTCCGTCATGGAATACAATAGGTTCTCCGTTCACTACATTGGCTGCCACACAGGCAAAAGGAATGGGCAGTTTATTAAAGTTGATGGAGTCATGATACCCCATTGTCAAATCCGAGAATAGATTGGCTAGATTCTGCCCTTTTACGATTCCTCCTGAAGCTGCGTCTTTGGGTGTTTTTGTAAAAGGGATGGAAACGATAAACCTTTCGGAACGTTCACGGTCCGTTAGTGACATGGAACTCCGTTTTACCCGGTCGCTCAACAAGAATGTCCAATTTTGCTTTCGCACCATGCTGTCCAACTGCTCAGGTGTGTAGCCTATGGCGTAAAGCCCTCCTACGATGGCTCCCATACTGGTCCCGGCTATATAATCAATAGGAATTCCGGCCTCCTCAATCACTTTCAAAGCTTTGATATGAGCCATACCTTTGGCACCTCCGCCGCTTAGGACTACTCCTACTTTTTTGCGTTGTTGCTCTTGAGAATGCAAAGAAAAAGGAAATATTAAGCAGGTTAATAAAACCAATGTTGAAAGTATTTGTTTTTTCATCAGACAGGTGTTTATATATACTACAAATGTAGGGTATAATTTGTTTAGTTGTTGAATTGGGAAATGGAAAAAATGTTCCAAAAGTCGGAATTGTGGATTATTTCTACATATTTCCGATAAATTCTACATTTCCGCATTTGGCATGATAAGGTATAATGAGCTGATAGACAGTAAATAATAAATGTAATGATTTTGGCATGCTATTTGCCTGAGAGGAAGATAGAACAAGCATAAGTTAAATTTAATAATAAGATTCGATATGAGATTATTCTTTTCGAAACATGAGTTGAAACTGAGAAGAAAGAGAAACATTGCTGCTATAATTTGCGTGGTAATTGTGTTGGGGGTGTATTGGATACTAACCCGGCCTCAGAAGGTTGAGCCGGAAATGCCGACAGTCATTGTGGAACCGGTAGTTAAAGATGATGTGGAAATATACGGGGAATATGTCGGGCGTATCCGTGCCCAACAGTTTGTCGAAGTACGTGCGCGTGTGGAAGGCTATTTGGAGAATATGCTTTTTGCCGAAGGTACGTATGTAAATAAGAATCAGGTTTTATTTGTAATCAATCAGGATCAGTATCGTGCCAAAGCGGACAAGGCGAGAGCGCAGTTGAAGAAAGATGAGGCGCAGGCTTTGAAAGCGGAACGTGATTTAAAGCGTATCCGTCCGTTGTTTGAACAAAATGCTGCAAGTCAGTTGGATTTGGATAATGCGGAAGCTGCTTTTGAAAGTGCCGAAGCAACGGTGGCTATGAGTGAAGCAGACTTGGCACAGGCGGAACTGGAATTGGGTTATACTATTGTCCGTTCTCCTCTGTCGGGACATATCAGTGAAAGAAACGTGGATTTAGGCACGTTGGTCGGTCCCGGTGGAAAATCATTGCTTGCTACCATTGTGAAAAGTGACACAGTATTGGTGGATTTTAGTATGACGGCACTCGATTATCTGAAAAGTAAAGAAAGAAATATTAATTTGGGACAACAGGATTCTACCCGTTCCTGGCAACCCAATATCACTATTACGCTGGCGGATAATACCGTTTATCCATACAAAGGATATGTAGATTTTGCCGAACCGCAGGTCGATCCTCAGACGGGAACTTTTTCCGTCCGTGCCGAAATGCCGAATCCGAAACAAGTCTTGTTGCCGGGACAGTTTACTAAGGTCAAACTATTGTTGGATGTTCGTGAAGGTGCACTCGTTGTTCCGATGAAAGCGGTTACCATTGAAAAAGGAGGAGCATATATTTATACTATGCGTAAGGATAATACGGTAGAGAAACGTTTTATTGAATTGGGACCGGAAGTAGGGAATAATGTAGTGGTGGAAAGAGGACTGGCAGCAGGAGAAATTGTTGTAGTGGAAGGTTTCCATAAGTTGACGCCGGGAATGAAAGTGCGGGTAAGTCAGCCGGAGATGGAAACGAAGGATAACACGAAAGGAGAATAGGCGATGAAAGTTACGTTTTTTATAGATAGGCCGGTTTTTTCGGCTGTAATTTCTATCGTGATTGTGATTGTCGGTATTATCGGTCTGACAATGCTCCCGGTAGATCAATATCCGCAGATCACTCCTCCGGTGGTGAAGATCAGTGCGTCTTATCCGGGTGCGAGTGCGCTTACCGTATCTCAGGCAGTAGCTACTCCGATTGAGCAGGAGATCAATGGTACGCCGGGAATGCTTTATATGGAGTCGAACAGTTCTAATTCCGGAGGTTTTTCGGCAACGGTTACATTTGATGTTTCTGCTGATCCGGATTTGGCGGCAGTCGAAATTCAGAATCGTGTGAAACTGGCGGAATCCCGTTTGCCGGCAGAGGTGATCCAGAATGGTATTTCGGTAGAAAAGCAGGCTCCCAGCCAGTTGATGACACTCTGTCTGACTTCCACCGATCCGAAGTTTGACGAAATTTATCTGAGTAACTTCGCTACCATCAATGTGCTTGATGTGATTCGCCGTATTCCGGGAGTGGGACGTGTCTCAAATATTGGTAGCCGTTATTATGCAATGCAGATATGGGCACAGCCCGATAAATTGGCGAATTTCGGTCTGACCGTGCAGGACTTGCAAAATGCCTTGAAAGATCAGAACCGTGAATCTGCGGCAGGTGTGCTAGGACAACAACCGGTACAGGGATTGGATATAACGATTCCTATTACAACTCAAGGACGCCTTTCTACGGTTGGACAGTTTGAGGATATTGTGGTGCGTGCCAATGCAAACGGTTCCATCATTCGGTTGAGGGATGTGGCACGTGTTTCTTTGGAGGCTTCTTCCTACAATACAGAGAGTGGTATCAACGGTGAGAATGCCGCCGTGCTTGGTATCTATATGTTGCCGGGTGCCAATGCGATGGAGGTGGCTGAAAGAGTGAAGGAAGCGATGGCGGAAATTAGCAAGAACTTCCCGGAAGGGTTGAGCTACGAGATTCCGTTTGATATGACAACCTATATTTCAGAATCTATCCATGAAGTATATAAAACCTTATTTGAGGCTTTAGTACTGGTAGTGTTGGTGGTATATCTTTCTTTACAGAGCTGGCGTGCGACGTTGATTCCTGTAGTGGCGGTACCTATTTCATTGATCGGTACTTTCGGTTTTATGCTGATTTTTGGTTTCTCTTTGAATATCTTGACTTTGCTCGGATTGATTCTTGCCATCGGTATTGTGGTGGACGATGCAATTGTAGTGGTGGAAGGAGTAGAGCATATTATGGAAACGGAAAAGCTGAGTCCTTATGAAGCTACCAAGAAAGCGATGAACGGACTGGCAAGCGCCTTGATTGCCACTTCATTGGTATTGGCTGCTGTGTTCGTTCCTGTCAGTTTTTTGAGCGGAATTACAGGACAGTTATATCGTCAGTTTACAGTGACGATTGTAGTGTCCGTACTCATTTCCACAGTCGTAGCTTTGACATTGAGTCCGGTCATGTGTTCTCTGATCTTAAAACCGGATAGTGGGAAGAAGAAAAACATTGTTTTCAGGAAAATCAATGAATGGTTAGGTATTGGCGGTAATAAATATGTAGCTGCCGTTACCCGGACTATCAAGCATCCTCGCCGGGTGTTGAGTGCTTTCGGTATGGTGTTGATAGCCATAATGTTGGTTCATCGTATTATTCCGACTAGTTTTTTGCCCGTAGAGGACCAGGGTTACTTTAAGATTGAATTGGAATTGCCGGAGGGAGCTACTTTGGAACGTACGCGCATTGTGACCGATCGTGCCATTGCTTATCTGGAAAAGAATCCATACATAGAATATATTCAGAATGTGACGGGAAGCAGTCCGCGTGTAGGCAGTAATCAGGGACGTGCCGAGTTGACGGTTATACTGAAACCTTGGGAAGAGCGCAAGAACACAAGTATCGAAAAGATTATGGATACAGTGGAGAGACATCTTGAGGAATATCCGGAATGTAAAGTCTATCTTTCCACTCCGCCGGTGATACCGGGTTTAGGTACTTCGGGAGGCTTTGAAATGCAGTTGGAAGCTCGTGGGGAAGCCACTTTTGACAATTTGGTGGATGCGGCGGATACATTAATGTATTACGCTTCTAAAAATAAGGCATTGACGGGTTTGTCTTCTTCTTTGCAATCGGAGATACCGCAGCTCTATTTTGATGTAGACCGGGACAAAGTGAAAATGCTCGGTGTACCTTTGGCTGATGTATTTTCTACCATGAAAGCCTATACCGGCTCGGTATACGTAAATGACTTCAATATGTTCAACCGTATATATAAGGTATACATTCAGGCGGAAGCTCCTTACCGTGAACATAAGGATAATATCAATCTATTCTTCGTCAAGGCCTCTAATGGAGCTATGATACCGTTAACATCTTTAGGAAACGCTTCTTATACCACAGGGCCGGGTAGTATCAAGCGCTTCAATATGTTTACTACGGCAGTCATTCGTGGGGCGGCTGCGCAAGGATACAGTTCCGGACAAGCGATGGAGATCATGGAACAGATTGCTCGTGAACATCTTCCCGACAATATCGGTTTGGAATGGAGCGGACTTTCTTACCAGGAAAAACAGGCCGGAGGTCAGACAGGCATGGTGATGGCATTGGTATTCCTTTTCGTATTCCTCTTTCTTGCCGCGCAATATGAAAGCTGGACAGTACCTATTGCCGTATTGCTTTCTTTGCCCGTTGCCGCTTTGGGTGCTTATCTTGGGGTATGGGTATGCGGATTGGAGAACGATGTGTATTTTCAGATCGGTCTGGTCATGTTGGTGGGGCTTGCCGCCAAGAATGCAATTTTGATTGTTGAATTTGCTAAGGTGCAGGTTGACAAGGGAGAAGACTTGGTGCAGTCGGCTATTTATGCGGCCCGTTTACGTTTCCGTCCGATCTTGATGACTTCTCTCGCGTTTGTGCTCGGTATGCTTCCAATGGTTTTGGCTAGCGGACCCGGTTCGGCAAGTCGGCAGGCAATCGGTACAGGTGTCTTTTTCGGAATGATATTTGCTATTGTATTCGGTATCATTCTTGTACCGTTTTTCTTTGTGATGGTATATAAGACGAAGTCTAAACTCTTAAAACAGAAGAAATGATGAAACGAAAGAAACTATATATTGCCATATTGTTATTTGCAGGAATATTGACTTCCTGCAAGGTAGGAAAAAGTTATGTCCGTCCCGATCTTCATCTACCCGACAGTTTGGCTCAACATCAGGACTCAGTTAGCTTTGGTGATCAGGACTGGAAAGATATTTATACGGATTCTACATTGAGAAGCTTGATAGAACGGGCATTGGATCATAATAAGGATATGCTGATAGCTGCTGCCCGTGTGAAAGAGATGGCTGCACAGAAGAGGATTTCTACGGCAGCATTGCTTCCTGATATAAAAGGGAAAGTGACGGCAGAGCGTGAACTCGAAAATCATGGAGGAGAGGCTTTTAAGAGGTCGGATACCTTTGAAGCGCAGTTTCTAGTTTCTTGGGAACTCGATCTTTGGGGAAATTTGCGTTGGGCGCGTTCGGCTAGCATTGCCGAGTATTTACAGTCAGTAGAGGCACAACGGGCACTCCGAATGACTATTGTAGCGGAGGTGGCACAGGCATATTATGAGTTGGTGGCTTTGGATACGGAATTGGATATCGTAAAACAAACCTTGAAAGCCCGTGAAGAAGGAGTCCGTTTGGCTCGTATCCGTTTTGCCGGAGGATTGACTTCGGAGACGTCGTACCGTCAGTCGCAGGTGGAATTGGCACGTACGGCAACTTTGGTTCCGGACTTGGAACGGAAGATTTCCTTGAAAGAGAATGATATAGCTTTTCTGGCAGGTGAATATCCAAACAAGATTGCCCGCTCACGTTTGCTTCAGGAGTTTAAGTCACCGGAAACGCTTCCTATCGGATTACCGTCCACTTTATTGGAACGTCGTCCCGACATCCGTCAGGCTGAACAAAAGCTGATTGCAGCCAATGCCAAAGTAGGGGTGGCTTATACGAATATGTTTCCGCGTCTTGCCCTGACAGGAGGATTTGGCTCGGAAAGCACGTCTCTATCGGAACTGTTGAAATCTCCTTATGCGGTTATGGAAGGGGCTTTATTGACTCCAATTTTTGGCTGGGGAAAGAACCGTGCCGCATTGAAAGCGAAAAAGGCGGCCTATGAAGCCGAAGTACACAATTATGAGAAGTCTGTATTGCAGGCTTTCAAAGAGACACGTAATGCGATAGTGAATTTCAACAAGATAAAAGAGGTATATGAGCTTCGTGCGAATCTGGAACGTTCGGCGAAGAGCTATATGGATCTTGCACAGCTTCAATACATTAACGGTGTCATTAATTATCTGGACGTGTTGGATGCGCAACGTGGATACTTCGATGCGCAGATCGGCTTGAGTAATGCGATTCGCGACGAATTGATAACTGTAGTACAACTTTATAAGGCTTTAGGTGGAGGTTGGAAACAAAATCCCTAAACAAAAGAAAGAAGAATTTTCATAATTCGGAAAAAAGTGCGAAATTTGCAACGCTTTTCAAGTTTGATAAGAAACTTACTAACACCTTTAAATAAAAATAAAGAAAATGACTAAAAGTGCATTGCAAATCGCAAGGGCTGCTTATCAGCCCAAACTTCCAAAAGCATTGGCATCAGGAGCCGTTAAAGCAGTGGCAGGTACTGCTACTGAATCTGTAGCCGATCAGGAAGCTATCAAAGCTTTGTTCCCCAACACGTACGGAATGCCGTTGATTACATTTGAAGCCGGTGAAGCGGTAGCTCTTCCTGCTATGAATGTAGGTGTGATTCTTTCGGGTGGTCAAGCTCCCGGTGGACACAATGTGATTTCCGGTTTGTTTGACGGTATCAAGAAACTGAATCCGGAAAACAAATTGTATGGTTTCATCTTAGGTCCCGGTGGCTTGGTAGACCATAACTATATGGAGCTGACTGCTGACATCATCGACGAATATCGTAATACTGGTGGTTTCGATATTATCGGTTCCGGTCGTACGAAATTGGAGAAGGAAGATCAGTTTGAAAAAGGACTTGAGATTATCAAGAAACTCGGTATCAAAGCATTGGTTATCATTGGTGGTGACGACTCTAACACAAACGCTTGTGTTTTGGCTGAATACTATGCCGCCAAGAAGTATGGTGTACAGGTAATCGGTTGCCCGAAAACAATCGACGGTGACTTGAAGAACGATATGATTGAAACTTCTTTCGGTTTCGATACAGCTTGTAAGACTTATGCTGAAGTAATCGGTAACATCCAACGTGACTGTAACTCTGCACGTAAATACTGGCACTTCATCAAATTGATGGGTCGTTCGGCTTCTCACATTGCATTGGAATGCGCTTTGCAGGTACAACCGAACGTATGTATCATTTCAGAAGAAGTTGAAGCTAAGGATATGTCTTTGGATGACGTGGTAACATACATCGCTAAAGTAGTGGCAGAACGTGCCGCACAGGGACATAACTTCGGTACAGTGTTGATTCCTGAAGGTTTGGTTGAGTTCATTCCGGCTATGAAACGTCTGATTGCTGAGCTGAATGACTTCCTGGCTGCTAATGCAGAAGAATTCGCTCAGATTAAAAAGTCTCACCAGCGTGATTATATCATCCGCAAACTTTCTCCGGAGAACTCTGCTATCTATGCAAGTCTGCCGGAAGGTGTTGCCCGTCAGTTAACTTTGGACCGTGACCCTCATGGAAACGTTCAGGTATCATTGATCGAAACAGAAAAACTGTTGTCTGAAATGGTAGCTACGAAGTTGGCGGCTTGGAAAGAAGAAGGTAAGTATGTAGGTAAGTTTGCTGCTCAGCACCACTTCTTCGGTTACGAAGGACGTTGCGCTGCTCCGTCAAACTTCGATGCAGATTACTGCTATTCTTTGGGTTACACAGCTTCTATGCTGATTGCTAACGGTAAGACAGGTTATATGTCTTCTGTACGCAATACCACTGCTCCTGCTGCCGAATGGATTGCAGGTGGTGTGCCTATCACAATGATGATGAATATGGAACGCCGTCACGGTGAAATGAAACCGGTTATCCAGAAAGCATTGGTAAAACTGGATGGTGCTCCTTTCAAAGCATTTGCCGCACAACGTGACCGTTGGGCTATTGAAACGGATTATGTATATCCGGGTCCGATTCAGTACTTTGGTCCTACGGAAGTTTGCGACCAGGCAACAAAGACTTTGCAGTTGGAACAACAGAAATAATCTTAACTGTTAGCGGTTAACGATTAACGGTAAATAATAAATTAACGATGGACGGTAGGTGTCGTATGACAGATTATCGTTCATCGTTTTTCACTAACCCTTAATCATTCAGTCATTTGTCGTCACGTAATAATCCGATAGCTGCAGTTCAGAAGAAAAAGACGGTTTCCGCCACTCGAAAAAAGGGAACTGCTTCTTCTAAATCTTCCCGTGCCCCGAAAAGGGTGCAGATGAAGATGAGCCATGGTATGCCTGTCTGGTTGCGTAATATTCTGGCAGTACTGATTGTGGGTTGTTTCTCTGTTGCTTTCTATTATTTCTTTATTCGCCCTTATGCTTATCGTTGGAAGCCTTGCCACGGATTAAAAGAATATGGAGTTTGTATTCCTGACGGCTACGATGTTCATGGAATTGATGTTTCTCATTATCAGGGAAAAATAGACTGGCAGAAACTTCGGCAAAACAAGGAGACAGTGACTCCTTTGCATTTTGTCTTTATGAAGGCGACAGAAGGAGGCGATCATGGTGACACTACTTTCTCGGCAAACTTTGCCAATGCGCGTAATCATGGATTTATACGTGGAGCTTATCATTTTTATATTCCGAGTACAGATGCTTTGAAGCAAGCCGACTTTTTTATTCGTACGGTAAAACTGGATACCGGAGATTTGCCCCCTGTGCTTGATGTAGAAGTGACCGGAAGAAAGAATAAGACAGAATTGCAGCAAGGTATCAAGCGCTGGCTCGACCGTGTGGAGGCTTATTATGGGGTAAAACCTATTCTTTATACTTCTTATAAATTTAAAACTCGTTATCTGGACGATTCTATCTTTAACGCATATCCTTATTGGATTGCCCACTATTATGTGGACTCTGTGAAATATCAAGGTAAATGGGATTTCTGGCAACATACGGATGTGGGAAATGTACCCGGCATTGAAGAAGAGGTGGATCTGAATGTCTTCAACGGTACATTGGAAGATCTCAAGAAGCTGACAATAAAATAGCAGCTGTTTCTTTTTCAAACAACTTATCTCTTCTCTTATTTGTTATAATCGTATTATTATTAAAAATATACGATTATGAACTTTGATATAGCTATTATTGGTGGAGGCCCGGCCGGTTATACGGCTGCCGAAAGGGCAGGTGCAAACGGATTGAAAGCTGTTCTTTTCGAGAAAAAGGCAATAGGGGGAGTATGTCTGAATGAAGGATGTATTCCTACTAAGACTTTATTGTATTCTGCTAAAATACTGGATAGTGTTAAGGCTGCTTCCAAATATGGAGTTTCTGCTGAATCTCCTTCCTTTGATTTGTCTAAAATAATGAGCCGTAAAGATAAGACGGTGAAGATGTTGACAGGTGGTGTGAAGATGACTGTAAACTCTTATGGTGTGACGATTGTAGAGAAAGAGGCTTTCATAGAAGGGGAGAAGGACGGGCAGATTCACATCTCTTGCAGTGGTGAGACCTACTTTGTAAAATATCTGTTGGTGTGTACCGGTTCTGATACGGTAATACCTCCGATACCGGGATTATCGGAAACCGCTTATTGGACTTCCAAAGAGGCTTTGGAAGTAAAGCAGCTACCTAAGACTTTGGTTATTATAGGTGGCGGTGTAATAGGGATGGAATTTGCTTCTTTCTTTAATAGCATGGGCGTGAAAGTTCATGTAGTGGAAATGATGGCTGAAATTCTAGGGGTGATGGATAAGGAGACAAGTGGTATGCTTCGTTCCGAATATACCAAAAGAGGAGTTACTTTTTATTTGAATACGAAGGTGGTGGAGGTGAATCCTCATGGAGTGGTGATAGAGAAAGATGGAAAAACTTCGACTATTGAAGCCGAACAGCTATTGCTTAGCGTGGGGCGTAAAGCGAATCTCTCCGGTGTAGGATTGGATAAGCTGAATATCGAACTTCTGCGTAACGGAGTGAAAGTGGATGAACATTTGCTGACATCTCACCCTAGGGTGTATGCTTGCGGGGATATAACAGGTTATTCCCTGTTGGCACATACTGCCATTCGGGAAGCGGAAGTTGCTATCAATCATATTTTGGGAGTAGAAGACCGAATGAATTATGAGTGTGTTCCGGGTGTCGTCTATACTAATCCGGAAGTTGCAGGAGTAGGAAAGACAGAAGAAGAACTGATCAAACAGGGGATTCCTTATCGTGTTTCGAAGTTACCGATGGCTTATTCCGGACGATTTGTGGCGGAGAATGAGCAAGGCAACGGACTTTGTAAATTGATTCAGGACGAAAAAGGAAAAATCATAGGTTGTCATATGCTAGGGAATCCGGTATCGGAATTGATTGTGATAGCAGGAATTGCTATTCAAAAAGGTTATACCGTAGAAGAATTTCAGAAGACAGTATTTCCACATCCTACGGTCGGAGAGATTTATCATGAGATTATGTTTTGACTTCTGCGATCTATGATTCGATGTATATATAGTCCGTCTACTGATATTTACTTCCATTTAGCGGCGGAAGAATACTTGCTGAAACAGGGAAACGAAGATGTTTTTATGCTTTGGCAGGATACTCCTTCTGTTGTGATAGGAAAACATCAACGCCTGCAGGCAGAGGTGGATCGGGAATGGGTAGAGCGGAAACGGATACATATAGCCCGTCGATTTTCGGGTGGAGGAGCAGTGTATCATGATTTGGGTAATGTCAATCTGACGTTTATTGAAAAAGCTTCGCGTTTTCCCGATTTTACCGTTTATCTTCAGCGGACACTGGATTTTCTGGTTGCTATGGGGATAATGGCAAAGGGGGACGATCGGTTGGGAATCTATCTGAATGGATTAAAAATATCGGGAAGTGCGCAGTGTGTACATAAAAACCGGGTTTTATATCATTGTACTTTGCTTTATGATACAGACCTCACCGCATTAAATAAGGCATTAAATCCTAAATCATTGTTCAATGAAGAGGGAAATAAAGAGAGAATATCTTCCACATACGCTGTTCCTTCGGTTCGGAGTGAAGTGACAAATATCCGTAGACACGTATCGAGGGGGAGCGTGGACGATTTCAAGGAAGAGGCTTTTCGCTATTTCAGCCGGTCACAGGTGGTCAGTTCCTTCAGTGAGGAGGAGAGGAGGATTGTCAACCGGCTTCGGAAAGAGAAGTATATGCGGGATGAATGGATATTAAAAATACCTTAACATAAAACTTTCTATTTCAACCTATTGTTCTACTATATCAAGGTTGAATAAATAAAATTACTGTCTATGTCAAGATTCGAAATAAAAATGCCTAAGTTGGGCGAGAGTATAACAGAAGGGACGATCGTTTCCTGGTCTGTGAAAGTGGGTGATATGATTCAGGAAGATGATGTTCTTTTTGAAGTGAATACAGCTAAAGTAAGTGCTGAGATACCTTCTCCGGTAGCGGGAAAGGTTGTTGATATTTTATATAAAGAAGGAGATACCGTAGCGGTGGGTACGGTGGTCGCTATTATTAATTTGGATGGTGAAGCTACATCTGACGAAGAGATTATCCATGAAGAAAGCGTAAAAGAGGAGGAAGAACGTTGGTATTCTCCCGTTGTCATTCAGTTGGCAAGAGAAGCGAAGATTTCTAAGGAAGAACTGGACTCTATTCAGGGAACCGGTTATGAAGGACGGCTGAGTAAGAAAGATATTAAAGATTATATTGATAAAAAGAAAAGAGGAAGTAATAAAACGTCTGCTACCGTTCCTTCTGAATCTGTAAGTCCTCAATCTTCTCCGGTTGAACCTAAATCTGCTGCCCCTGTCGCAATGTCGGGAGTAGAAGTGAAGGAGATGGATCGTGTCCGTCGGATTATTGCCGACCACATGGTCATGTCCAAGAAAGTATCTCCGCATGTCACCAATGTGGTCGAAGTGGATGTCACCCGGTTAGTAATTTGGCGTGAGAAGAACAAAGATGCTTTCTTCCGTCGTGAAGGTGTGAAGTTGACCTATATGCCTATGATTGCGGAAGCCGTAGCGAAAGCATTGGCAACCTATCCGCAGGTGAATGTATCGGTGGATGGATACAATATTCTCTTCAAGAAACATATCAATGTGGGTATTGCCGTTTCTTTGAACGATGGAAATCTGATTGTGCCTGTAGTACATGATGCCGACCGTCTGAGTCTGAACGGATTGGCTGTTGCCATTGATTCTTTGGCTTTGAAGGCGAGGGACAATAAATTGCTGCCCGATGATATTGACGGTGGTACGTTTACTATTACTAACTTCGGTACATTCAAGAGTTTGTTTGGAACCCCTATCATTAACCAGCCTCAGGTTGCCATTCTGGGTGTAGGTTATATTGAAAAGAAACCTGCTGTTGTAGAGACTCCGGAGGGGGATACGATTGCTATCCGTCATAAAATGTACCTTTCTTTGTCTTATGACCATCGTGTAGTGGATGGAATGCTGGGAGGGAATTTCCTCCATTTTATAGCTGATTACCTGGAAAACTGGAAAGGTTGATAACCGATTATTTTATTCATTAAGAACTTCATTAACTATGAGACAGTATGATATAAAAAATACAGATGTCGAAACTTTGAAGAAGTGGTATCATCTGATGACATTAGGGCGTGCGCTGGATGAGAAGGCGCCGTCTTACTTATTGCAATCTCTAGGTTGGTCTTACCATGCTCCCTATGCGGGACATGATGGAATCCAACTGGCCATCGGGCAAGTCTTTACTCTTGGCGAAGATTTCCTGTTTCCCTATTACCGGGATATGCTGACCGTACTATCTGCCGGAATGACTGCAGAGGAAATTATCCTGAACGGTATCTCAAAGGCAACAGATCCCGGAAGCGGAGGACGTCATATGTCGAACCATTTTGCCAAACCTGAATGGCATATCGAGAACATCTCTTCCGCAACAGGAACACATGACCTTCATGCGGTGGGTGTGGCAAGAGCAATGGTATATTATGGGCATAAAGGAGTGGCTATCACCTCGCATGGAGAATCGGCGACTTCCGAAGGATTTGTCTATGAGGCCATCAACGGTGCCAGCCTCGAACGGCTTCCTGTTATTTTTGTAATACAAGATAACGGCTATGGAATTTCCGTTCCTAAATCGGAACAGACTGCTAACCGGAAAGTGGCGGAGAATTTCTCCGGTTTCAAGAATCTGAAGATTATCTATTGCAACGGAAAAGACGTATTCGATTCGATGAATGCCATGACCGAAGCTCGTGAATATGCTATCAGCACGCGTAATCCGGTGATTGTACAAGCTAACTGTGTTCGTATCGGTTCCCATTCCAATTCGGATAAGCATACCTTATACCGGGATGAGAACGAACTGGAATATGTGAAGGATGCCGACCCGTTGATGAAATTTCGACGAATGTTGTTGCGCTACAAGCGTTTGACTGAAGAAGAACTGCAACAAATAGAAGCTAATGCTAAAAAAGAGTTGTCTGCTGCCAACCGGAAAGCTTTGGCTGCTCCCGATCCTGATCCTAAGAGTATTTATGATTTTGTAATGCCGGAACCTTACCAACCGCAGAAATATAAGGATGGAACTCATGATGCGGAAGGGGAAAAGACTTTCTTAGTCAATGCGATTAACGAAACATTGAAAGCGGAATTTCGTCATAATCCCGATACGTTTATCTGGGGGCAAGATGTTGCCAATAAGGAAAAAGGCGGTGTGTTTAATGTAACGAAAGGTATGCAGCAAGAATTTGGGGAAGCACGTGTGTTCAGTGCCCCGATAGCTGAAGATTATATTGTAGGTACAGCTAATGGAATGAGCCGCTTTGATCCAAAGATTCATGTTGTGATAGAAGGAGCGGAGTTTGCCGATTATTTTTGGCCTGCTGTCGAACAATATGTGGAATGTACGCATGAATATTGGCGTAGCAATGGAAAGTTTGCTCCTAACATCACCCTGCGTTTGGCTTCCGGTGGTTATATTGGCGGAGGACTTTATCATTCTCAAAACATAGAAGGTGCTTTGACCACTTTGCCCGGAGCGCGTATTGTCTGTCCGTCTTTTGCGGATGATGCAGCCGGGCTACTCCGTACCAGTATGCGTTCCAAAGGCTTTACTTTATTCCTTGAGCCGAAAGCATTGTATAATTCCGTTGAGGCTGCTGCAGTCGTACCGGAAGATTTTGAAGTTCCTTTCGGAAAGGCACGTATTCGTCGTGAAGGGACAGATCTAAGTATCATTACGTATGGAAATACAACGCATTTCTGTCTGAATGCTGCGGAACGGTTGGAGAAAGAAAAGGGGTGGAAAGTAGAGGTTATAGATATCCGTTCTTTGATTCCTTTGGACAAGGAAACGATATTCGAATCAGTGAAAAAGACGAGTAAGGCATTGGTTGTACATGAAGATAAAGTTTTCTCCGGCTTTGGAGCGGAGCTTGCCGCAATGATAGGTGGAGAGATGTTTCGCTATTTGGACGGACCTGTGCAACGTGTCGGCTCTACCTTTACACCCGTCGGTTTCAATCCTATTTTGGAAAAGGAGATTTTGCCGGATGAAGCTAAGATCTATGAAGCAGCCAGGAAGTTATTAGAATATTAAACAGTATGGATTATGAAGAAGATAGGTTTGTTTTATGCTGCCAAAGCTGAGAAAACGAGTTGGGTGGCGGAAAGAATACAGAAAGAATTCGGTGAAAGTCATATAGAAGTGGTACCGATAGAACAGGCTTGGCAGAACGATTTTGCCGCTTATGATTGTTTTATTGTCGGAGCCTCCACTTGGTTTGACGGAGAGTTGCCTACTTATTGGGACGAGCTGTTGCCGGAGCTTAGAACGATGGATTTGAAAGGAAAGAAGGTAGCTATCTTTGGATTGGGAGATCAGGTACGCTATCCGGAAAACTTTGCCGATGGTATCGGGCTATTGGCAGAAGTATTCGAAGAAGACGGGGCGGCATTGGTGGGCTTTACTTCTTCGGAAGGATATACTTTTGAGCGTTCCAGAGCATTGCGTGACAATCAGTGGTGTGGGTTGGTTATCGACTTGGATAATCAGTCGGACCAGGCAAAAAAGAAAATCAAGGATTGGTGTGAACAAGTAAAAAAGGAGTTTGCGTAACTCCTTTTATAAGCTATTATATATTATGAGGGTGTCATAATGAATAATCTGCGTTTTGACACTCTCTATTTTTATCCCTGTATTCCTTGTTTCTGTTGGCAGAGTAATAGTATTAAACTTTATAAATGAATTTCACTGCCGCCCAGCGATTCTTTTCTTTGTGATGGATATAAGTCAGTCCGTTCTTTTCCGCTTCTTCGCGGATAACAGGGATGTCATCCACATAAAATCCGCTCATGTATAGTTCCGCTCCGGGATGCATACAAGTGACATATTGTTTCATATCATTCAGTAGGATATTGCGGTTAATATTAGCTATAACCACATCAAACGGCCCTTTTCCGGAAAGTGAAGAGGCATCTTCTTGAGAAACGGCAATATTATCTACGTGGTTCAATTCGATGTTTTCGATAGAGTTTCGTACACACCATTCGTCTATGTCGATAGCGGTACATGGATGTGCGCCTTTCATTCGTGCAAGGATGGCGAGAATAGAAGTTCCACAACCCATATCCAGCAATGATTTATCTTTCAGCTCGCTATCCAACAGTTCTTCGATAATAAGGCTGGTAGTCTCGTGATGTCCTGTGCCGAAAGCCATTTGCGGATTGATTACGATATCGTATTCTGCTTTAGGAACATCCTGATGAAATGTACTGTGGATTACACAGCGGTCACCGATGATAATCGGTTGAAAGAAATTCTTTTCCCATTCCTCGTTCCAGTCCTTGTCTTCTGCTTCTGCATATGTATAGGTGATTTCCGTATCGGGTAGAGGAAATTCGGCGATTGCATTCTTTATGGAGGTTTCGTCACATAAAGTTTGTTGGATATATGCGGTTAATCCGTTCTCATTTTCAACAAAACTCTCGAAACCGGTTTCGCCTAATACGGCAGCTAATACATCATTTACAATCTCTGTGGACGGATTCGTATGAAAAGTGAACTCAAAATACTTCATAGTTGTTTCTAATGCTGGTGAATAATGTGCAAAGATAATCACAATTTTAGGGAAATCCCTACTATCCTTTGGGGAAAATCTCCCCAAGGCGATAAATCTCTTCCTTATCTTTGTAACGTGAATAAGTTTAAGTAATTACATAAACCCAGATGATATGAAAAAGATTGTTTACTTCTTGCTAGTTGCCTTGTGTCTCCCGATAGGCTTGATGGCACAAAGCGTTGATGACGACCTTTACTTCGTACCTTCCAAAGACAAAAAGGAGAAAAAAGAAACTCCGGTGAGGAAGGAACCGAAAAAACAGGTGACAAACATCTATACTTCACCGGGAACTACAGTTGTGGTTCAGGACCGTAGGGGGAGAACACGGGATGTGGATGAATATAACCGCCGTTACGATGCACGTGATAATGAATTCGTAATGGATAATGATACCTTATATATAAAGGAGAAATCTACTCCGGACTTGGACGGGGAATGGGTGACCGGCGAATTCAATGGTACGCAGGACGACTATGAATATGCCGAACGCATCATCCGTTTCCGTAATCCGCGTTTCGCTATCAGTATCAGCAGTCCGTTATATTGGGATGTAGTCTACGGACCGAATTCTTGGGACTGGAATATATATACTGATGGTATGTATGCTTACGCATTCCCGACATTCAGTAATCCACTTTGGTGGGATTGGCGTTATGGTTCATACGGCTGGGGCTGGAATTATGGTTGGGGCTGGAATCGTCCTTATTATGCTTGGGGATATTATCCGGGCTATTGGGGCGGCTGGCATGGTGGCTACTGGGGTGGCTGGTATGGCGGTGGATATTGGGGACATCATCATCACCATTATTGGAACAATGGATATGGTTGGGGTGGTGGCCGTTATAATGGTATGATGTATACTAACCGTCGTTCTCCCAATAGGTATACAGGTAGTCGTGCGGGAAATACCAGATATACATCTAATCGTTATCAGTCTACACGTACTTCTAGTAATCGTTATCAGTCTACACGGACATCTTCTGATAGAGGGACTTCAGGTCGTGTTGTTGGTACTAGAGAAAATGGCAGAATAAGGTCGGGTATTGGTAATAGAGTGGATAATACATCTTCTCGTAGAGATACGTACACTCGTCCGAGTAGTACCCGAAGCAATACATATACTCGTTCTAGTAGTACCCGGAGCAGTACATACGGAAATCGTGTGAACAGTACCAGACCATCAGGAAATTCTTACAATAGGGGGAGTTCAACTAGAACTTATGAAAGAAATAACGGCAATTTTTCAAGAGGGAGCGGTAACCGAACTTCTTCTCCAAGCAGTGGTCGTTCCGGTAGTTCTTATTCTCCAAGTAGAGGTACTTCTGGTGGTAGCTATTCATCAGGCAATCGCGGGGGAAGCAGTAGTCGTGGTAGCTCTGGAGGAAGTTCGACGAGAGGTGGTAGCAGAAGATAAAGACTGTATTATACAATAATATTGATAAGCGTATGAAAAAGGTAATAAATATGGTTGTGCTTGCTTTTATGACAGTGGCAAGCATAAGTGCTCAAACTATATATGATGGTGCCAAATTTACTCAAAAAGATTTGAATGGAACTGCCCGCTTCGTAGGAATGGGTGGAGCAATGGGGGCTTTGGGAGGTGATATTTCTACAATGGGAACAAATCCTGCCGGCATTGGTATTTATCGTAGTAATGATATTATGGGTACTTTCGGCTTCCTGTCTTATGGCTTGGAAAGTAATTATGCCGGTTCAAAGTTTAATGTAGATAAGACTCGTATGTCGTTTGATAATATCGGATTTGTATTCTCAAATAAAATAGGGAATCAGACTGCTTTGCGTTATGTTAACTTTGGATTTAATTATACACGGTCGAAATCATTTGATAAGTATATGACAATGGAGGGGCTGATTAATTTGGGAGCTAATAATGCTATTCTTTCTCAAACTAATCAGATGGCTAACCAAGCGAATAGGATGATTGATACTTATGGTGAGTATATTCACGAGTTAGCAGCGGATGATATAAACTTATTTAGAGACCCTAAGGTTGGCTGGCTGGCTGCTACAGGCTGGAACGGATATTTGTATAATAGAGATGATGTAAACGATGGATATATAGCTTATTTACCACAACCGTTTTCCTATTTTGATTCTCATGAAAAAGGTGGAATCAATCAATTTGACTTTAATTTGGCGTTGAATTTTAATGACCGTGTATATTTGGGGTTGACTGTCGGTGCTTATGATATTGATTATTCCAAAATGTCTACTTATGGAGAAGAATATGGAGATTATGTGGAAAATAATGTAAATTATGGTCAGGCAAGTTATGAGATAGGAACTGAGAATAGAATAAAGGGTTCCGGTGTAGACTTTAAATTTGGTGCTATTGTACGCCCTTTTGAAGATTCTCCGTTCCGTATTGGTGTGGCTATTCATACTCCTACATTCTATAATTTGACCATTAAGACGAATGTTCGGGCTATAACACGTACTCCAGAACAGAAAACTCAGAATATTGTGGAGGAAGTAGTGGATTCTTATGATTATACGAATGGAGAAGATTATGGGTATGATTTTCGTTTTCGTACACCGTGGAAGTATAATTTCAGTTTAGGGTATACTTACGGTTCATCTTTCGCTATTGGTGCGGAATATGAATATCAGGATTATTCAACCATGCGTTTCAGTTATGATGATGGCTATGAAATGGGCTGGGAAAATGACTTGGCGAAAATGATGCTGAAAGGTGTAAATACCTTTCGCATCGGTGCTGAATGGAAAGTAATTCCTGAGTTTGCTTTCCGTGTTGGATACAATTATGAATCGGCGGCTTTTAAAAATACAGCTTATAAAGATTTGAGCCCTAATTCAATTAACACAGATACGGATTTCGCCAACAGGAAGGCGAATAATAACTTCACGTTGGGTATTGGGTACAGAGGTTCAAATTTTTATGCGGATTTAGCATATATGTATAGTACTTATGATGAAGATTTTTATGCTTTCAATGACGCTGCTTTGCAGAAAACGAAAGTGACGAACGATCGTAGTAAAGTGCTATTTACACTAGGCTATCGTTTCTAAACCAGACAGTTTTCAATTTCAATAATAACTTTTGTGTGTAAAGAATCCCTGGAATGCTGAGTGTCTACAGTACTTCCGGGGATTTCTATTAGTCGTCCGTTATGAACGGTTGTCCGTCTAATATTCTATTTTATCCTCCTTGTTCATCCATGCTTTGAAAGCGGAAATAGCTTCCTCGTGCAATAAAATCTCAGAAGGAAGTTTTCTCTCTTCCGGTTTCAGTCCCAGTTCATCATAGATGAAGGAATCATCGAAGCCAATATTTTTTGCGTCGGTTTTATTGTTGCCATAGTACATTTTGTCCAACCGTGCCCAGTAAATGGCACCTAAACACATGGGGCAAGGTTCGCAAGAAGTATATATCTCATAGCCGCTAAGATTGAATGTACCAAGCTTTGCAGCGGCAGCGCGTATGGCGCTTACTTCGGCATGAGCGGTAGGATCGCAGGAAGCGGTGACACGATTTACTCCGGTGGCAACTATCTCTCCCTCTTTAGTGGCAATCACAGCACCGAAAGGACCTCCACCATTTTCGATATTCTCCTTTGAAAGCTCGATGGCTTTCCGCATCAATTCTTCTTTAGTCATGGTATAAAATAGATTGTTAGTTTAATATGAGGATTATATCTTTCCAAGAATCTTATCCATTACCCAGTTGGTCAGTGTTGCACTTTCACCGTCGCAGGAACAGATAGATTTGCCCAATAAATGGTCTACTACGGCTTGGATAAGAGGTTGCTGTACGTGTTCCGGGTTGCCGATACAGATTTCTTCCCGTCCTTTTTCTGTGTGCAGGCCGATAGGTTCGTAAGTGAAGACAGAAAAACAAATCATTCCTTTGTCCCCAATAATCTCTATACGGTCTTCGCGAGCTGAATCATGAGCAACAAAGCACCAGGAACCACTGCCTACCAATCCGTTATCGAACTGGAAACAAGCGCTCAACGTATCCTCGGCAGGATAAAGCCCGCCACGATTGCTCTTGTAGCCGTTTGCTTCGAGGATACATCCGAACATATCCTGTAATAAATCAATCTGATGCGGAGCAAGATCGTAGAAATAACCACCGCCTGCAATGTCAGCCTGTACACGCCAGGGAAGATTTTCACGGTTATAATCCAAGTCACGTGGCGGTTGGGCAAAACGGATCTGTACATTGATTACGTTACCGATAGTTCCGTTTTCCACCAATTCTTTTACTTTCTGGAAGTAGGGAAGATAACGGCGGTAGTATGCAACGAAACAGGGAACTCCCGTTTCTTTGGATATGCGGTTAATGCGGGTACATTCTTCGTATGTGACGGCCATCGGTTTCTCAATATAGGCAGGCTTGCCTGCTTTCATCGACATGATGGCGTATGTAGCATGGGATGAGGGAGGAGTAGCGATATAGATAGCATTCACTTCCGGATCATCTATAAGTTCTTGTGCATCGTCATACCATCTTTTGATACCTCTCTCTTTGGCGTATGCTTTTGCTTTCGCACCGTCACGGCTCATCACGGCTACTACTTCCGAATGTTCTACTTTTTGGAAAGCAGGGCCGCTTTTAGTTTTCGTCACTTCTCCGCAACCGATGAATCCCCATTTGATTATCTTTTCACTCATAATACAATTACCTATTTACTTATTCTAATAAACTCCAAAGATAAAGCAATTTTTTGTCAAGAGCAACTTTATTGATTATTAACTTACTGGAGGAATTTGGAAAATAAAGCCTCTATTTTGCTAAAATGGAGATGTTGTTTGTATGGAATAGATTTTCCGTTTCGGGTGGATAGGACCTTTGTTCTTGTGAAAGCACATCCTATTTGCAGTATAAAGGCAGGTGAGTAGAGATAAGCCCGGGGATGAAGGACAATATGCCAATGGGGAAATGAGAAGGAAAGCTGGGATGAGAAGGAACTTATCCCTTTTTGAAAAAGAGAAAGGCGAGAATTGGAGTTCCCGCCTTTGCGTGTAGTTTAATTGAAACTACTTTATCATTAACTCTGTAAAGATACGACATTCGGAAGCGAAAGTCAAGTCTTTGATGGTTTATTTTTGGTAATAGGCATTCTCACTAGGAGGAATAACCTTTTTGACCGTTATCTTTCCCGGCACAACTAATTTCTGGTCGTTACCCAATGAATTATCATAAATAAGAGTGATGGTGAATTCTGTATCCATATTTACTTCTGGAGCTTTGAAAGTGATTTCTGTTGCGTTTTTACTCTCCATCGTTATTGATTCTTCATTAGCCTGCAGTGTTGTGACAATATTCAAATCAGTTCCTGTGATAGTGATAATGTCGCCTGGCTCTACTTCACCGGATAAGGTAGTAGAGGTTGTAGGAATAACAGGTGCAATATAAACAGTCAGCTCCTCACATACAACTAGATGATGTACTGAATTATACAATACGGCTAGAGGAACGACTTTTGTTTCTTCGAATACTTCAGTCGGCACATAAACAGTGAGTGATTGGTGGTCACGATCCGTTTGCGGTGTTTTAATATCAATCGTGATATCGTTGCCGAAATATACTTTGGAGATAAGATGCATATTTTCGCCTGTCAGAGTAATTGCTTCTCCCGGTTGTACGGTTGTTGCTTCCATCATATTGACGGAAGTCTGCGGTATATCAATATCATTGTCACGGGTACATCCGCTTAATAGACATATCAGGCATAAGGTTACCGTCAATGTGATAGCTGCTATATAATTTCTTTTCTTCATGATCTTTCTTTTTTAGCGTTGATAATAAAGGTCGAATGTAATGTAGGCAATACCTTGATTGTTCTTATCACCGTTATTGACTTTGCTGGATTGATCGTAATCGATGTGCACATCCAGAATATCAAGAATTCCGTATTTGTTTTTATATTTATTGTGGAATACGATAATACTGCCTTTTTCAAAAATCTGCTCACTTACTGTACCTTCAGCTTCTTCTGCTTTACGAGTGCGGACAGAGCTTTTAGTAATGTTCAGACTAGTAAAAAGTGTAGGAGTAATTTCCAATTGATCTTTGTTGGTTCTTATCTGTTCGATAAGTGCCGCATTTTTAGTTGTATTCAATACTACGAATCTAGTTTGTACTGCCGTAAATGATGTATATTCTGTGGGCAGATCTGTGTTGGGCAGAGGAGATGTTCCACACCAGTAATTTTTTAGATTGTTTTTGGATGGATTAAGTATGCCATCCGGTGAATTTAACTGAAAATCCAAAGTCCCGTTTACACATGCCCCGAAATCTATCTTATCATGATTCTCCTTATCTTTCAGAACACAAGGAGTACAGATAGGATTACCGTCAGCAGAATTACCATTAAGCATACTACCATAACCATATTTACTGTTACGTGTCCCTATCGCTTGATTAGCAGCGAATAAGTTCTTCATTCGAATCACCTTACAAGCGTCGGCTAGAATGATCTCTTTCGTCTCGTTATAATACGTCACTTTTATTTGCACTGTACTTGTTTCATCCAAAGTCGGTACTCTAAATACAATGATATTTTCTTCCTGACTGACTGGAGTGCATTTCTCTTCTCCAAAATAGATATACTCAATCAGATTGAGATGTGTGCCGCTTAAGGTAAGCAGGCTTCTTTCCATCAGGCTTTCCTGATCTATCTTCTCTATTTCCGGTTGGTCTTTTTCTACGAGAAAATCATCGGATTCTCCCTTTATTTCAGACTCACCACCTGTTTGATTGGTATACTTTAAAGAAACGGTCGTATTATCATCAATGATAAAAGGTACTTTGACGGCAATTTCTTCTTCACTCTGATAGACAATTTCTCCTTCTTCGTCTCCCATATAAACTTTGGAGATAATATCAAGGTCTGTTCCCAAAATCTCTACATTATTTCCGACTCTTCCACCTTTCGGAAATTCTGTCACAACCGGAGTAGGATAGGTGACTGTAAATGATTGAGAACTTTCCGCACGGGTACTTTCGCTATCATCATTTTTGCGTGAGGTAGAAAGTACAATTTTGCCATTCTTTGTACCCTCACGAGGAACTACGATTACGATTTCCTGCTGTGATAGTTTATAAAGTATCTGTGCCTCCACACCACCAATGGTTGCAGTTTCTATATCGCGTAGATTATTACCTTTGACAGTTACCTGTGTTCCTGCTTTTCCGCTTACAGGAGCAAACTCAATGATTTCCGGCGCTCCTTGAACCTCTGTCTCAATGCTCAACTTTTCGTTGCAACTTGTCAATGTGACAAGTACACAGAGGACCAATAGGCTATATAGTTTATTTTTCATACTGTTTTCGTTTTGAGAATTAGTAATGTGGATTTTGGGTGATTACACTTGGATTATTGTCTATCACACTTTGAGGGATAGGAAGCAATAATTGCCATTCCGCCATTGGGTTGACGGTGAAAGCATATTCTCCGTAGAAGCTCTCGGTTTCTGTAATTTGTTTATTGATAGTTTCCAAAGCCTTGCCCCAACGAACGAGGTCGAACCAGCGTTGGTTTTCGAATGCCAGTTCCAAACGACGTTCTTTTTCCAACTTTTCACGGAAAGCGGAACGTACAGGCACTTCGGAAATGTCGATAGCCCCCAATCCGGCACGGCGGCGTACCTCGTTGAGATACGGTAGTCCGGCAGCGGGACCGTCTATCTTGTTCAGTACTTCAGCGTACATCAACAGTACATCTGCATGACGAATAACAGGCCAGTCGTTTTCTGCGTCATAACGTACGCTGACGGGCGAAACAAATTTCTTGATATATGCCGATTGATTTGAAATGACTACCGGATCTTTCTTACTCGGGTCAATATAATGATCGCTTACGCTAACTTCTTTACGCAAGTCACCTTCCGGATAAATACCTAGTACTTCAGTGGTCGGGTAGTTGCGCCCGTCTCCATCTCCCGTCACTACATTGGCACCACTCTTGGTAGGCGCAAATGTGTTGGCAAAAGGAGAGCCGATCCCCAGACTTCCCGATTTGTAACGGACAGCAAAGATTATTTCATCATTCATTTCTTTGGAAATATCAAACACATCAGAATAACTGACAGTCAACTGATCTCCTTTTACATCCACTACCGATTTGAGCAGCTTCTTGGCTTCTTCATATTTCCCGATAGTCAGATAAACTTTGGCAAGCAAAGATTGAGCGGCCGGCTGGGTGACGCGTCCTAAATCGGCTACATCGTATGTCACATCTTCCAAGTCATCAATGGACGTTTTCAAATCGTCAATAATCTGCTGATAGGTAGCCTCCACACTGCTACGGTCTTTCTTCATAGCATCTGCTACACTCAATTCTTCCGTTATAATGAAAGTCGGACCGAAAAGACGTACTAGGTTGAAGTAATGATAAGCACGGATGAAACATGCTTCTCCCTCAAATTGAGCCCGTTTTTTCTCATTGGCTACTACCGCCAGATTCTCAGGAGCAAGTACGTTATTGCAACTGTTGATATTACTGTAAGTGGCTTCCCAATAAGTACGTATGTTCGCGTTGCTGGCATCCATTGTACCAAGATCCAATGCCTGTTGTTGCAGGAAAGCGTCATTGGTGGAGCTGTTGCTATTCATGCGGGTATTGTCCGCACGCAGTTCGGTAAGTGTCCATTCAATGTTTAACGGAGCCTGCATACCTCCGTAACAGCCAATAACGGCAGTATTCATTTCTGCTTCATTCTTATAGAACGAACTGTCGGGGATATAGGAGTCCGGTGTGATGTTGAGGTCACAGGAAGAAAGCCCCGGCAGACAAGTAGACAGACTAATGATAAATATATGTTTTAGTTTCATTTCTGTACGTTTTAAGATGATTAGAAATTAAGTTCGAATCCGAAATTGACGGTAGACTGTATCGGGAATCCTCCGCGTTGGTATCCGTTCACCAATGGCGAAGCGTACGATCCGCTTGTCACACGGGCTTCCGGATTGATACCCCGGTAACTCTTTCCCCAGAAGTAAAGCAAGTTCTGACCGGAAGCATAAAGGCGAAGCGAGTTGAGTCCTGCCTTTTTCAGTTTTTTCTTATCAAATGTATAACCTAAAACTACGTCGCGCAATGCTACGAATGATCCGTTTTCAATCATGTAGTCGGTGAACTCCCATGAGATTCCGGCAGAACCTACTGTCGGCGTGCGTCCGTCGCCTGGATATTCGGCACTGATCCAGCGGTCTTTCGCATAATTGCGATTGAATTTCTTGGATTCGGTATAGTATCCGTCACCGTTGAATACATCCAGTCCGCTTACACCTTGAATCAGGAAATAAAGATCGAACCCTTTCCATCTGAAGGTATTGGAAATACCCCACGTCGCTTTCGGGAAGGGATTACCAATGACGGTACGGTCTTTGTCATTGATGACACCGTCGTCGTTGACGTCTACAATCTTGAGACTGCCCGGAGTGGCACTTGCCAAGTGTGGTGAAGAATCCAGGTCGGCCTGATTGAGGTAAACTCCGTCAGTCTTGTATCCGAAGAAAGAAATGGCACGATGACCGACTTGTGCCAGATAGGTTTCGTTACGTTCTCCGGTAGAAATCAGTCTTTCTTCACCGGAAAGTTCGAGTAACTTGTTGAAGTTGGATGAGATGTTGAACGAGGTGGTCCATTCAAAATCCTTAGTACGGATATTGTGTGTATTCAATTCGATTTCGATACCACTGTTACGGATGCGCCCGATATTGTTCCAATAGTCACTGTAACCCATGAAAGATACGACCGGTTGCTTGAACAGCAGTTGCTTGGTGATGGAATAGTATCCCTCCAGTGTCAGGTTTATGCGATTGTTCAAGGCACTGAAATCGATACCGGCATTATATTCGTAAGTCTGTTCCCAAGTGATGTTGTAATTGCCTTTTGTTGAGGTAGCCTTGTTGAGTCCGGGAATGAGTGCTCCTGTTCCACTGCCTAATGGGTAGTTGCTGGCATAAAGCAGATTGTAGTAAGAGTTGGCAGGAATATTATTGTTGCCCGTTACACCGAAGCTGGCACGGAGTTTCAGCATATTCAACCAACTGATACCTTTCAGGAAGGATTCTTCCGAAACACGCCATCCCAGAGATACGGATGGGAACCAGCCCCATTGGTGTCCGTCGGCAAATAGGGAACTACCGTCCGTACGTAGACTGGCGGAGAACAGGTATTTGTCGGCATAGCTGTAATTGATACGTGCCAGAGCAGACATCATAGCAGTACGGAATTTAACCGTATTTGTTTGGCTTACATCAAAAGAGGTAGCTGCATTGAGTGTATGGACATAGTCGGTCGGGAAGCCCAAGCCTACGATATTCGCTGTGGTTTCCGATGTTGTCTGTGCTGTATATCCCAATAAGGCTGCATAGTCATGCTTACCTTTCTTACCGGTATAGTTCAGTGTGTTTTCGCTCAATAAGTCTACATAGAGACGGTTTTTATAAGTACCCATCGCCGATTCCTCATCTTTGCGGGATTCGTAGTTGCGGTACTCGTTATTTTGACGGTATTTGATGTAGAAACCGTTGGAGGTGGTAAAGGTAAGTCCCTTCATTATCTGCACATTGATAGAAGAATTGGCTTGCAGGTTATAATCTTCTTTGAAGCGTTCTTCGGTATCCATCAATGATTTCGGATTATTGTTGCTGGTGTTGAAAGGGCTTGCTTTCACTTGCGTACCGTCTTCACGGGTGTACATGATATTGCTGAAGTCGCTACCGCGTGCCCATGAGCCGATGGCTTTTCCGGTGAGAGCTGCCGTTTCTGCCGTATGGCGTACCGGCATGAAAGACGGAGTACGGTAGAAGTCGATAAAGTTGGTCGATGGAGTCTCTGTTTTGGTGTAAGACGGAGCGATGTTCAAGCTGAGATCTACACGCTTGGATAACTTCGCGTTGATGCGTGAGCGGAGATTCAGACGTTTGTAGTTACTGTTAATCATAATACCGTCTTCCTGTGCGTAGTTGCCGGAGATATAGTAAGTAAGACCTTTCTTTCCACCCGATACGGAGAGTTGTACCTGATGGATTTGCGGAGTATCCTGCAGACCTTCACGTTGCCAGTCGGTATAATTATCGATAAGCCCGAAGGCTTCGTCATTGGCTGCTATGGATTTATTTTGCAGGGCAGCCTCGTAGCCCATCATATTGTAATAGTCTTTAGAACTCATGATGGGGTGCAGCTTGTAGGCCCATTTTAATCCGGTAGAGGCTTTTACGCTATATTTGGCTTTACTGGCACTTCCTTCTTTTGTAGTCACCAGGATAACACCGTTAGCCGCACGTGAACCGTAGATGGCAGCGGAAGCGGCATCTTTTAATACTTCGATGGAAGCGATATCCGCCATATCGAGCGTAGAAAGTCCTTCGGGAACAGGATAACCGTCAATGACAATCAATGGAGAGCTGTCGGCACTGATGGAACCCATACCACGAACACGGATTTGAGGGGCAGCTCCGGCTTCGGAAGTGGAATTCTGGATATTCACACCGGCAATCTTTCCTTGCAGCAGTTGGTCTACTTGCGTCACGGGAATATCTGTGAGACTGTTGACATCCATCTTGGATACCGAACCGGTCAAGTGAGATTTTTTCTGTACACCGTAACCGACCACTACTACTTCGTCCAACACTTTTGTGTCTTCCTTTAATTTGATGTTCAGAGTTTTCTGATTATTGACAGGTACTTCTTGTGTGGTGTATCCGATATAAGAGATGACAAGTATAGACTTGGAGGAAGGGACATTTAATGTAAATTTACCATCTATATCGGTGATAGTACCGGTGGTACTTCCTTTTACCTTCACATTTACTCCGGGAACACCGCCTTGACTATCGGCAACTGTACCTGTAACTGTAAATGATTGTGCGTAGACAACCGTTACGAACGGGGTGCATAATAACAGCAAGAAAGCTATTATTAAAGGATAATGAAACGATTTATTCCTCATAATATTGGGATTTAATAGGATTTATTCTAAACTGTATAATAAATGCATACGGCTGGAAACTGGAGTCGTACGGTATTTGGCGCCGATAGTTTCGTATCCGGCTTTCGGATCAAAGAAAGAGGCTTTGCGGAGTACCCAACAAGATTCATCTTGTTTCTTCTCCCATTCTTTGATTTGCTGGTAAGGCCATTGGCTTTGGGGCTTGCCGATATAAGGAATTACAAACTTCAGGGCAGCAGTAATGGAACGTCCGTCTTTGCTGGTAGCGTTGTAAATATCGATTCCTTCTGTGGAAGCAATGAAAGACATATCCAGCATATGAGTCAGGTTAAAGAGCGTATAGCCGAATGCGGTTGTGCGTTCCAGTTCCAACGGTTGTTTTCCGTCCGGTTCAATTTGAGGGAACAAACGCTTTTCAGGAAATGCTTTCAATATTTGTGTTGCTAGTTCTTTATTACCTATGTAGAGTGCGTATGCTGTCAACTGTACGTCATATGCCAAACCATGATTGTTTTTCGCCGCATTTTCTTCGGCAGCAACCGGACTGGTCTGTATCCATTCAACGAACTGTGTGAACCACTCTTTCATACCTTTCTTGATGGCAGGTGTCATCGCCTTTGAGCTATCCAGCAAGGTGAGCGCATCCAGCATTTCTACAAAACAATACGTATCGATCATGCCTGTTCCACGTCCTAATCCTTTTCTGTGGCCGGGGATAGTCTGCCCGTAGTTTAAGTTCGGATTCATTTTTGTTTTAGCGTCCAAGAACCAGACATTCAGGAAATCAGTAGCTTTCTTTGCATATTGTTCGTTACCTGAAAAATAGTAGGCGATTCCCAAAGTAGTGACGGCTTTCGCCATATCCCCCAATCGATTACGGTCTAATTTTGACAGTTCGGGATTACGTTGTCCGTCTTTACGGATATAGGGTAACCCGTCCGGTTTGGAAGGATCAGGCCACCAGTAAGGGCCCATACTCATATAGTCATGCTTGTCACCGCTAGAGGCCGTCATACTTTTGTCCATCACAGACGGAGGAGTCATTTTCATCGCTTTGTCAGCGTCTCTCATTAAAGTTTTAATAGCCGGAGCGTATGCAGGGGTATCGGCTTTAGCCTTCACTTTAGCCAGCTTTTCTGCCGGATAGATACGGGTATTAACGGTCTGTGCATTCATTGGAAGCAGACAAACCAGAGTAAAAGCACTCAATAGTAAGTTTCTCATAATTATTTTATTTTAAGCGAATTAGTTTAGCCATAATAAAGGGTGTCGGATAGGAAGGTTGCGTATCACTTCCTCATTGGTAGGGAAATGTTCCAGCTTCTTCCATGTCTGAAAGTAGTCTTTTCGGTAGTGATGTATGCTGCCGAATAGCAAGAACGGATGCGCAACAGGCCATTCTTCCCAAAACATGATGTCCGGTTGGTGTTTCCACGAGTTTTTGTCTTTCACAAAAGGAAACAGCCAGGCAATTCCTTTTTCGATATTCCGTCCGTCTGTTGTGGTGTAGTCCCATAGATTTTCTTCGGGAGTTGTCAAGAGATGACAAAGAGTAGTCATCGCGTCCAGATTAAAAAGAGAGTAACCGTAAGGTTTGGTGCGTTCCAGTTCTAAGGGAAAACTGCCGTTAGCGGCCATCTGATTGGGGATCAATATTGTCCGGTAACGTTCGCGGCAGAAATGAATCATTTCTTCATTCTGCGTGAATAAGGCGAAGGCAGCGGCTTGCATAGTCCAACAAGTGCCGTGATTATTCTTGGCTTCCATCTCATTGATTCCGTAACGGTGGGTAGACATCCAGGTCAGATAGTCGGAAAACCACAGGCGGATCGTTCTCAGTTCCTTTTCTTCGATGATTCCCTGCGCTTCCATTAACCGGAGTGACTGCACGACTTCAATCAGATGAATGGTATCGATGATTCCGATTCCGCGTCCGGTAGCTATACCTTTGATAGCTTGTGCATACAAGAGATTAGGGTTCATCATTGTCTCTTGATCGACAAACCAGGCACGGATATGACGCATGGCGGCTTCTGTATATTTTTTGTCACCTGTCAGTATCCAGGCGGAGGTCAGGTCGCCTACCAACTGGCTGAATCGTATCATGGCATGACGGTGAGCGGTGAAGTTGTCCGGATTCGTTTCTCCATCACGACGGATGAACGGACCGTCCGGGTCTTGAGGGTTTGCCCACCAGTAATCACCTTCGGAATAGAAGTCGTGAATGCCTCCCGCGCTTCTTTGAGCACGGGCAGCAGTGACGGTCACAGGTACGGACTCTAATGCTGCGTCTGCCCGTTGCAGGGTTTCTGCTTGTAGGAGTCGGCGTACTTGTTCTTTCACATCTTCTTTAGCCGTCACCGTGGTGAGGCCGAAGAGTATCATTAATAATCCTATTGAAATTCTTAATCTGTTCATTGTGCATTCAATTGAGTGTAAACGGTTTTGATTCCGGCTGATTGAACGGATACGTAACAAGCGTCGGTTACTTGGGCACGTATCATTGCTTTTCCATTATAGGCTTGTACTTTGCGTGATCCGGTCGAAGTACCCAAGTTTTGAAGTAGTTTTCCGTCTCCGGCAATTTCAAATGAGATGATGTTAGCTGCGTCCAGACAGAGAACTCCTTTTTCATCGGTCAACTGTGCTTCAACGCGAACGATATTGTTACCTTCAGGATGATGTGTCACCTTTAATTGTTTCGGTTCTCCCCATTGGCTGGTTTGATAAGCAACGGTGATCTCATCGGAAACGGTTTCCTTACTCTTTACGGCTACCGCTTTCAAATGATTATTTCCTTCACGCAATATACTTTTCCAGCGAAGTCCGGCTGCCGGAAAGTCCTGGCTGTTCCGTTGTTTTATGCCTTGGCTGACTCCATTGACAAACAGTTCTACTGCTGGACAGTTGGAGTATACCAGTATTTCTTTAGGTTCGTCTGCGGCCCCCCAACGTGTCGGCCATGTGTGGCCGTAGATGTGTATCATCGGCTTCTCCGTCCAATAAGACTGGAATACATAAAACACTTCCTTCTTGGTGAAGTCCCGTTCGATTACTCCCTTTTGATTGACGTATGGTACCGGATTTTCCGGTCGTAGAGGAGTGGAGAAATCTTTGAAAGGCCAATAGGCTGTTCCTGTCAGCCAAGTCATGGTTTCCTGTTCTTTCAAGTGCCAGTCCACTAGTTTTACAATATAGGATTCCGACCAGTCACCGTCTCTCGATGCACGGGCGTCACCGCCAACGAAGGAGAAGTCTCCTGCGCGTTCATCGGCTCCGGCTCCGACAGGAATGCCGCCCAATGATTTGAAAGGGTCTTCCGAATGTCTTCGGGCATGAGAGTCACCGCCCCATTCCACATGCAGGAAGTGTTTAACCTGTTTCATCTCTTTCTCGGAGGTAGGCTTGTAGTCGGTGAATTGCCCGCGATACCAGCCTGCCCAGATGGAAGGGGAATATACATCGACAATATCTTTACAGAAGTCGCACCGGCGGATAGAAGTGACACGTGACGGATCCAGACGGTGTGCCAGGTCATTCAGTTCTTTCATAAAGGCGCGTATCTGTGATTGTTCGAAAGTCGGGAAATCATTCGGCCAGTCATTCTCATTGCCCAGTCCCCAAAGAATTACAGAAGGATGGTTGTAGTGCTGATTTATCATGTTTGTGAGCATTCGTCGGGCTTGTGTCTGGTAGCTCTCTCCACCCAAGCCACCGCGACACCAAGGGATTTCTTCCCAAACGAGAATGCCCAGCTCGTCACACAGGCGGAGAATGATATTCGATTGTTGGTAATGTCCCAGACGGATGAAGTTGACGCCCATTTCTTTCATCATCTTTATTTCCGTTACCATTTGCTCTTCTGTCATGGCAGCGCCTACGCCGGCATGATCTTCGTGGCGGTGGGTACCTTTTAGTAACAGGCGTTTGCCGTTCAGTTTGAAAGGCCCATAGTCTACAAACTCGAAATGGCGAAAGCCAATCTGTTCTGTTACGGTTTGTTCGCCTTCAGTAGTTTTGAGAGTGAACTCGCAGGTGTATAGCTGAGGCTGCTCCGGGCTCCAAAGTAGCGGGCTTTTGACAGCAATGTCGAATAGTCGCACTTCTCCTAAGGGAAGAACATCCGTCACAGTCTGTTCGGCTACTTTCTTGCCGTTCGGGTCTTTCAGTGTGAGGTGCACCGTGGCTCGGCGGGTATCATCCGGATTATAGAAGTTGGCTTGCACTTTCAGGCTTGCATTCTTTAAATCTTTTTGCACCGGAGTCTCCAGTTTGAAACTACTGAAAGAAAGCGCAGGTTGATAAACCAGATTAACGTAACGGTAAAGTCCGCCGTACACATTGAAGTCCGATAAATCTGAAGGGATCATTTCCGTATCTCTTGAATTATCGCAACGGATAGATAAAGGTATTTTTCCGTTGAAACGCTTCCGGCAGTCGGGATTGGCCAATGCCTGCCGGATAGCCTCTGTGATGTCGACGCTCCATTCATCGTAACCGCCTACATGGGTACCGACTTTTTGCGTGTAGATATATACTTCTGTTTTTTGTCCGGCTCCTTCAAATTCGAGGATAGTACGGCCATTGACTGAGGGATTCTGAATATCGAGCAAAGTACGATACCATCCGGGACCCTGGTAATAGTTGACATCCGGATCTACAGCATCTTCCGCATTGAAGCAGTGAGGAAGGGTGACCGGTTGCCAGATGGGCACAGCTTCCGAAGAACCGGGTGCTACCATGCGTACAGCTTCCCAGATGCTTCCGAGATCACCTTTGAGATATTCCCATTGGTCGGTCAGGCGGATTCTTTGGTTGGTAGGAATCCGGGCACTTATCGGTAGAGCGAATGTTATAAGGGCTGTCAATATGTAGATAATTGTTTTTTTCATGGTCTGTATAAGTGATGATGATTAGAGTTGTTCTCCTTTTTCCAATTTGTTTTTACGAAGCAGGGCTTCGAGGAAATAATAATCGGCATATACGATAGGTACATCAATTTCGCTGTCGTGAGGTTTGGAACCGGTACTGTGGAGTAGCAAGAATCCGTTGTCTCCATTCTGTTGTGCACGGTAGCTGGCAGTGAGATTCTCTAAAATCCGATCGGCTTCCTGTTTGTAGAGATCCTTGTTTTCCGGTACGTAGGTGCTCAGCTCATAGAGTGCGGAAGCTATACAGGTTGCTGCAGATGCATCGCGTGGTTCGTCCGGTATTTCAGGAGCATTGAAATCCCAGTAAGGAATCAGGTCTTTGGGTAGGTTGGGATGGGTGAAGATGTATCTTTCTACCTGTTTTGCCTGTTCCAGAAATTCGGGGAGTCCGGTTTCACGATAACATAGAGTGTAGCCATATAGTGCCCATGCTTGTCCGCGTGCCCATGCCGAGTCGTCGGAATATCCTTGATGGGTGACTTTACAAATCGGGCTACCGGTGATCGTGTCGTAATTGACCACGTGGTATGTACTGAAGTCATCGCGGAAATGATTTTTCATCGTAGTCCGTGCATGACTGACTGCTATATTATAAAAGGTGGAATCGTTCGTTTCGCGAGAAGCCCAAAACAATAACTCCAGATTCAGCATATTGTCGATGATCACGGGACATTCCCATTGGTCGGCGTGATGATCCCAAGAACGGATGCAGCCTACGTTGGGTTTGAAACGGGTAATCAGAGTCCGGGCAGATTCGATAAGTATATCTTTATAGGTAGGGTTACCGGTCAGACGGTAGCCGTTGCCATAGCTGCAATACATTTTGAAACCCATATCGTGTGTAGTGCCGTTTTTCTTTTCGCGTTCCAGCATTTCAGTATGTTTTTCGGCTTTCTCCTTCCAAAAAGGATCGTGCGTATATTCATATACATACCAAAGTTCTCCGGGAAAGAATCCGCTCGTCCAGTCTCTGGAAGGTACGAGGTGTAAAGAACCGTCCGGTTCCGTGTTACGTGGGTTGGTAAGCTCACCCCATTGTTTGGCGATTCTTTTGTCTCTGCTTTCTTGGGATTCGTTTGCACGCGCTTCATCTATTTTAGAAAAAGCATACTTGAATTGTTGTTCGGCAAAAGTAAAATTAGAAGCAACTAAATTTGACTCTTTGGGAGATTGGCAACCAACTAAAGCGGTCACTCCGATGCTAAGGGCTAAAAGATAATGTTTCATATTTTCATATTTGTTTCCATATTATTATTTCTAAGTAGGATGTTGCAAATGTATGGAAACAGTGCGAATTTGGTTTGTCTGGTAGTACCGTAAGTTTATAAAATCATCCCATTCTTATATAGGACAATCGCTTCTGTGACGTTCTTGGAACGATTTTTATAACTTGGAATGATTTTACAAACCTTTGATGTATTCGGTGGGCGAGACTCCGTAGGTAGCTTTGAAACATTTGGTGAAATAGGCAAGTGTGCTGAATCCGGTGGCTATTGAGACTTCTGTTATGTTCATGTCCGTTTCTTTCAGTAATTGCGCAGCTACTTCAAGACGCTTGTGGCGAATCAGGTCATTCAGAGATAAATCTGTCACTGCTTTGAGCTTGCGGTAGAAGTTACTTCGGCTGAATCCCATCTCGTCGCATATCAACTCAACTTTTAAGTCCGGGTTGGCAAGATGACTTTCTATAATTTCGAATAATTTCTGCATGAATTTATCATCGGCGGAACTGGCTTCGATACCCATTGACTGGAGCGAGAAGTTTTTTCCATACATTGATTTCAGTTTTTCCCGTTGCGTCAGCAGGTTGTAAATTCGTATTAGCAGCACATCTATATTGAACGGCTTTACTATATAATCATCAGCCCCCGAAAGGAAACCTTCTTTGACGTGCATTACCATGGTGCGGGCTGTAAGTAGAATTACCGGAATGTGTCCCGTCTGCAAATCATTCTTTATCATGGAACAGAGTTCCAGTCCATCGACTCCCGGCATCATGATGTCTGTCACAACTAAATCGGGAAACTCTTTCAGTACGATATTGAAGGCTTCGGAGCCGTTATCCGCTTCGAGTATCCGGTAATAGCGTTCAAGATGTTCTTTTACATAGCTGCGTATGTCCTCATTGTCTTCCACTAGCAGGATTGTCTTGCCTTTCAAAAAAGGAAGTTCCTCTTCGGAGTCAAGAGCTTGCCCAACTACTGCCTGCTCTTCCTGTACATCTTCGGGTTGGGTATTTTTCGTGTCTTCCTCTGTTGGTTGCACCTGCTCATTATTCGGAAGTATGATAGTGAATATGCTTCCTTTCGGCTGATTAGAGTCCACACTAATTGTGCCGTGATGTAAATGTACGATGGATTGTGTCAGACTTAGGCCGATACCTGTTCCGTTTACGTTGTCATTGACAGTCTGTGGGGTATTGACTTGATAGAACGGATCGAAAATATGGGTACGGGCATTTTCCGGAATTCCTTTCCCTGTGTCCGCTACCTGGATGATGATACGATTGTCGGGAGCCGTTATTAGTCTTAAAGAAACTGTCTCTCCTAAAGAAGTGAATTTAAAAGCATTTGAAAGCAGGTTGAATATAGCTTTTTCCAGCAGACTTTGGTCGAAATACACAGGGATTTCCCCTTCTGGAGCTTCATATTGGAAAGTAATCTGTTTGCTTTCCGCTATTTGTTTGAAGGTGTAATAAATTTCAAGCAGGAAAGCATTCAGATCCGAGTGGGTAAGTTTCAATGTGAGGCTACCGCTTTGATTTTTTTGCAAATCCATTAATTGATTGACCAGCAACAACAGGCGGCGGGCATTCTTTAATACCAAATCCAGTTTGGTTTTGATAAAGAGGGGAACTTCTGCCTGACGTACCAGCTCATCGATAGGGCTGATAATCAGAGTTAGCGGTGTGCGCAATTCATGTGAGAAGTTGGTGAAAAGCCGGATTTTGGTTTGATGAAATTCCTCCATCCGTTGCTTTTCCATTTGTCGCATCCGCAGGTTCAGTTCCAGCTTGTGCTTGCTGTACATATAATATCCGATGGTGTAGGTGATTCCTATAAACAACAACGCGTAGATGATATAAGCCCAAGTTGTTTTCCACCAAGGAGAAAGGATTACTATTTCCAAAGTCTTTCCTTGAGAGTTCCATACACCGTCATTGTTGGAGGCAATGACGTGGAATGTATATTTGCCGGGAGCAATATTGGTATAGAAAGCTTCTTTACGGGTTCCTACATGGTTCCAATCTTGGTCATGGCCTATTAATTTATAAGCATATTGATTCTGTTCGTGCAGGATATAGTTCAGGGCGCAATATGCGATAGAGAAATTATTCTGGTTGTAGGCGAGGGTAACCGTTTCCGCATCGTCCGGGTTGGTCTCCAATAATTGGCTTTTATCACCCGGTTGTACAACTTTATTGTTAACAGTCAATCGGGTAAGCACTACCGGTGGCATCATATTATTCTTAATCAATGAACGGGGAGTGAAAGAGAGAAATCCGTTGCTTCCACTAAAATAGACTTCTCCATTGGGCAAGCAGATACCTCCTTGGGGGGTAAACTCCAATGTTTCGAGTCCGGCAAAGCAGTCATAGGTATGCACTTTTCCTGTTTTTGTATTTATTTCGGTAATGCCGTTATCTATGCTTGCCCATATATTCTGATTATATTCCACCAGGGTATATACTTCCTCATTCGCCAATCCTTCTTTTGCACCGATATGGCGGATGATTCCTTTACCTTCCTGATACTGATAAATTCCTGCGCCGAAAGTTCCTATCCATATCTCACCGTTCGTTTTTCTCAGTATACCGGTGATATAATTGTTCTCCAGTTTACGGGACGGTTCTTTCTCTTCTGTTGAATATCGTATCAAGGTTCTTTTTTCCGTATCATATTCGTAAAGTCCGAATGAACGCGTCCCGATCAGGTATACGTTTTCACGAAGCGGCAGAAATGCCCGTATACTGGAGAAACCAATTGTTTCTCCAGTATCTCCGATAGGGAATTTACGGGTTACCTTTTTATCTTTCGTAATTCTGACCAGTCCCTGACGGGAAGTCGTTCCTAGCCAGATAGTTTCTTTTGCATCGCGATAAATAGTATAAATACCTAGATTTTTCTCTTTGAACTGGTGGATAAGTGAAAAACGTTTTGTCGGAATGTGGAAGCAATACAGTCCGCCGTTATTTGTTCCACACCAGATATTTTCTCCTTCTACCATCAGAGATTTGATGATATTCTTATTATGCATCCCTACAGGATGTTCTAATAGATAATTGGCGTATTCTTTTGTGGCCGGATTGAATTGCAATAGCCCGCCACCTTCTGTTGCTATCCAAAGGGAATTGGAACTATATACCATCGGACCGAAAATGTTATATAGCTTTTGCTCACTGTTTTCTAAAGGGTGGTAGAATATAAAACGGTTATTAAGAGGATTATAATAATTAACCCCACCGGAATAAGTTCCTACCCATAATGTTCCGGCACGGTCTACACATAAGCTGCGTACAGAAAAGTGGCTTAGATTATTACGATTTGCTTCGAATGTATTGTATTGGGTGATGACGTCATTCGTCAGATTGAGAACGCTCAGACCATCGAATGTTCCGATTATCAGCCGTTGGTTTTGTTCCTGAATACAACGAATGTAATTATCCGTCAGCCCACTGTTATGCTTTGAAAAAGTGACAATGCTCTGTTGGTCCGGGTTCCATTTATTCAGCCCTTTCATATCCGTACCTATCCATATCTGATGCTGTGAGTCTTCAAAAATGCAACTGATGGTATTATCGGAAAGGGAAGGAGTACTCTCTTTGTTCAGCTTTTGTATGATATTCAGGTTTTTATCGCATATCAGCAGACCTTTGTTATGAGTGCCTATGTAGAGTCTTTCCTCCTTATCTATATATAGAGAGGTGATCGATTCCCGTTCCAACAGTCCGTCAAAAGTTATGGGCTGGAATGTATTCTTTTCCGGTATCCAACGGCAGAGTCCCAAACGTGTGCCTATCCATAGCTCTCCTGACTTATTCAAACAGAGCGAAAGTATCCTGTTACTGGGAAGTGACGGATAATCTGCTATTTGGTAATTGGTGATAAGATTGGTCTTTTGATTGAGATAATTCAGTCCGTTGGTCGTTCCAATCCAAAGCCCTCCATGAATATTATCCGGCAGTAGTTTGGTGATGTGATTGTCTGTTAAGGAATTGGTGTTTTGATTGCTGTGTTTGTAAATAGTGAAAGTGGCTCCATCATATTTATTCAGTCCGTTGCGGGTGGCAAACCACATATATCCTTTGGCGTCTTGACAAATATCGAGTACGGATAACTGTGATAAGCCGTTGTTCAGATTGATTGTTGAAAAGTTGAATGCCCGATTTTCTTCCGCATACGAAAGGGTATTGCCGAAAGACAATAGAGAGATGAAGAAAAATAGATAAAAAGTATAGGATTGTTTTCGTTTAGTAAATAGATTGATAAGGTTATTTTTTATCATAGTATTTCTTGTAAATCTTTTGATATTCTTCTTCCTTCTGGAATCTATCCAGCCATGCATTCAAACTGTCGAGTAAGACAGGTGATTGTTTGCTGACTGCCCATGAGTAGAATTGTGTGAAACTGATTGCCGTGTTGATATCTATTTGTGGCAAAGAATCTGCAGCAGCCCGTGCGATACTTTCATCACATACGGCATAGTCGATGTCTCCATGTGCCACGAGTGAAATCAATTGTTCCGAGCCGTATTTTTCTATTTCCTTTATATAAATGGTATCTCCAATCTCATTTCCCAAGTTCTGAATACGCAAGATTGACGGGGAACCCTTTATGACATGGAGTGTTCTTTGCGCTAAATCCAACTGACTGCGTATGTAGAGGGAATCGTTTTCTCCGGTTGCTTTCCGTTGCACTAACACTTGTTTGTTGAGTACGATGGGAGAGGTGAGCAGTAAAGAATCCTTCAATTTGCTGGTTGCTAATATACCGTATGCTATTACGTCATAACGGTCCTCGCTCAATCCTCTCAGACGATCTTCAAAACTCATATAAGGGCTGATGTCAACTCTTAGTCCTTTATCTCGGCCGAATGCCTGTATCAGTTCATAATTAAACCCTGCAACCGTATCCCCGTCTACATAAAAACTGATGGAATTGTACTCTGTCGCTACACGTAATACACCTTCTCTGATAATATCTGCATAGTCGCGTGGGGGAAGCGGTTGTTTTTGCTGATTGTCGCATCGACGGAAACAGAAGAACAATGCCAGTACGATAATTACAGGTATCAGATATCTAAGCAATCTTATTTTGGGGCGTGTCACCATAAGCTGTAGAAGTTTTATCAATCATAGAAGTTCCATGAAAGGCCGAATTTCAGCACACGTGGGTTGATAGGGTAATGAGGAGACAGGAAATAATTCGGTCTGCTCATTCCTTGATTCACGTGATACATCATTACATAGAAACGTGTACGCTTTAAATGTAAGTTTGCGTAAACATTTACAATAGGATAGCCGCCTATCTCTACCTGGTCGTCTGTTGGTTGCAGATGGAAGTTCTGAATGGCGGGCATATATGCAGGGGCATTGTATTTGGTAAAATATCTTAGATCAGCGCCCAATTGTACGCTGAGTACTTTTTTTGCCAGTTTGAACTGCATATAAAAGTTATGATATAGCGAGAGGTCCGGCAAGGGAAGCACGGTCTGGTCGCTGGACTTCTGCCAGGTTATCTCATTATCCAAATGGAAGATACCCAATTTGAAGTCCTGATTAAGACTTGCTGACAACACTTGCAGACTTCCGCTTTTTTGTTCGGGCAATGCTTGCTGATTGAAATAAGTATAGTTCTTTATATTCTCTACTCCTGCTTTCAACTTAGTCCTCCAGCGGGCAATGCTCAATTCTCCTTCAATGCGGGTATGGAATTCCTTATCCATATCATTGTCCCACCAGAAATGCTTGGAGTGATAGTGGCGCATATAGAACGGAGCCAGTTTATTGCTGACCTCTCCACGGGCTATAAGGCTGACCGTATCTTTCCACAGAGGAAAATTCAAGTCTATATCGCCTTTTACATTAAACTGTCCGATTGCTTTTCCTCCCAGTCCCACTTCACCGATGGCATGATAATGGAGTACATTACCTTCACGTTTGGACAATTCTCCTCCTACGAATATCTCATTCTCATTGTATTTGTCATTTCCTATGCCTTCCAGGTTCATCAGTGTATATTTGCTGATTTTATAGGAGGCAAATGCCGTCAGTCCGGCTTTGGCATATTTATTGAACCCTTCCAACAGGGCAATACCTACGGTGTTTTTGATTCCTATATAGGTCGTACTGTCTTTTACTAATGGATTATCAGGCTCTAAATAAGTGTTCTGATAGTAATCTTTCACGTCATCTTCAGAATGGAAACTATGCCGTGCACGTTCCACTTGAACGGTATGTATAAAACTGGTGACCGGAACGAATTCTTGTTTGGCGGGCATGGTGTCGTTTTCAGCCTGTGGTATATCCCGTTTGAATCCCAAGTTATAGCGTTGGGTCAGAAAAACGTAAAAGTCGTGGTTACGGTTGGTCGTAGCGCTTAGTATGGTAGGAATATTCGTTGATTCATACTCCCTTTGACCCTGTGCCATTTCCTCCGGTGCAGTGATATATCGGTCATCTTCGATACCTCCGTTCTCGTTTGTTTTCAGATAGTTATTGCTGTATATGGCTTGCATTTGGTAGCGGTCGCCGATATAACTACCGAAAAAAGCTGCATTGAAATGTGATGTACTTTGATTATTGTAATATCCCCGTCCGTACAGATAGTCTATGTTGAAGCCGAAAGCCAGACGTTTGTTTACATTGACAGAGAAGTATGATTTGAAACGTTCTTCCCCGTTCACCTTGTTACCGGCTTTGTGATATGTCAGGTTGGTATAAGGTACGTTACTGTTCGTAAAGTTGAATTCCGTAGGACGGATAAAGAAACTGGAGAAAGGCTCCATGAAAATAGTTGGCTCAGGGTCACGACGGTCGAAGAAAATACGTGACATACGGGGAGAACCCATATTGGCCAGATAATTGTAATGTCCGGTCAGTCCGTCAGTTAGGTTCGTGTTCTGGAAATGATGATATGCAGTATCCGCCGGAATCATAGTCCGGTCACCCAACTGGTTTTTGATACGCCACATATATAATTTGGGAGGTAACCCCTGTACTTCAACATTTGCACTGTCCAGTTTGTCCGGAATCATGGCAGGGTCTACCTGATTACCGTATTGGTCGTATCCGTTTTCGTCGATTCTTTGGCGACCATTATCAAACTGTGCATGAACAGTTGTCAGACCTATAACGGTAAGTAATATATATAATAGTAAGATTCGTCTCATAATTGGAGGCAAAGATACTTACTTTAATTGATTTAATGATAATGGATAATTGAAAATTATGTTGCATACGTACAACACGTAGCTAATAATTATCAATTATCCATTGTTCACTATCCATTAATTAAACTTCGCGGATAAGCTCCATACCTTTCTTGATAGCTTCCTCGTTCATAGGAATCAAGTGGTGGTGGCGTTCCGGCAAAGTCTTTTTCAAGCCTTTGATGACATTTTCTAAAGTAACAATCGGGCGAAGTTTCAGCAGACCGCCTAATACGATCATGTTGAACGCTTTAGCGTTGTTCATTTCATTGGCTGCATCCATTGCGTCGATACGGTATACTTTGATGTCTTTGCGGGTAGGAGGGTTGATTATTCCGTAACCGTCATAAATCAAGACACCACCGGGTTTCACCTTACTTTCAAACTTTTCGAGTGAAGGCTGGTTCAAGATGATGGCGGCATCGTATTTACTAAGAATCGGTGAAGATATCTTGTCATCGCTGACGATTACTGTAACGTTGGCAGTACCACCCCGTTGTTCCGGACCGTATGCCGGCATCCAACTCACTTCCTTGCCTTCCATCAAACCGGAATAAGCCAGAATCTTACCCATAGACAATACGCCTTGTCCACCGAATCCTGCTATAATTATTTCTTCTTTCATTGTTCTGTTGACTTTTAGCGTTATTCTTTATCTTTTAAATCACCCAGCGGATAGAACGGGAACATATGTTCTTCCATCCATTTGTTTGCTTTTTCCGGGGTCATCTTCCAACCGGAACTACAAGTGGAAACGATTTCTACCAAGTTGGAACCTTTACCGTTCATCGAGTTCTCGAAAGCCTTGCGAATAGCTTTCTTCGCTTTACGGATGGCCGGTACCGATTGTACGGACTGGCGGCTTACGTAAGCTGTTCCTTCCAGTTGGGCGGCGATTTCTGTGATTTTCAATGGATAGCCGTGAAGTTCAACGTCACGTCCGTAAGGACAAGTCGAGCTCTTCATACCTACCAGTGTAGTCGGGGCCATCTGACCGCCTGTCATACCGTAAATGGCATTGTTGATAAAGATAATCGTGATGTTTTCGCCACGGTTCAAAGCGTGTATAGTTTCGGCTGTACCGATACAAGCCAAGTCGCCGTCACCCTGGTAAGTAAATACGAGGCGATCAGGCCACAGGCGCTTCACAGCAGTTGCCACAGCAGGAGCACGTCCGTGTGCAGCTTCCTGCCAGTCAATATCCAAATAGTTATAGGCGAAAACTGCACATCCTACCGGAGAGATTCCCACCGTTTTATCTTCCATACCCATCTCCTCTATTACTTCGGCAATGAGCTTGTGTACCACACCGTGACTGCAGCCCGGACAGTAGTGCATGGCGTTGTCGTTCATCAGAGTCGGTTTTTTGTAAACCAGATTCTCGGGTTTGATTATTTCTTCTTTAGTCATAACTTCTTCTCCTTATCTGTTGGTGAACCGTATAAAAAACTCCATCAGCTTGACAAAGATTGCCGCGCCGCATACGTAGATAAACATTTTGAAATCTTCCTTTCCTACAACGAAATAGGTGATAATGGCTGCAACAGCCAGAATCATGAAAAGGATGTTCAGTACGTTTCTTATTTTATCGGGATTCATCGTTTCGTTATTTGATTATTTTTTCTTCCAAAGCAGTTACAATTTCATCCGGATCGGGGACGATACCACCGAGACGTCCGAAATGCTCTACCTTTATTTTACCGTTAACAGCCAGGCGGACATCTTCAATCATCTGTCCGGCATTCAACTCCGTAACAAGCATACCTTTTACTTTGTCAGCATAAGCGGCAATAGCCTTTGTAGGGAACGGCCACAAAGTAATCGGACGAAGGATACCTACCTTGATACCTTTCTCACGAGCCAGCTCCATGGCTTTCTGACCGATACGTGCCATTGAGCCAAAAGCAATAATCAGATATTCTGCATCTTCACAGTTTATTTCTTCAAAACGTACTTCGTTTTCTTCGATTTGGCGATACTTAGCCTGGAAGCGGAGGTTGTTGATTTCCATTGCTTCCGGTTTCAGTTCCAAAGAAGTGATGATGTTCGGTCTGCGATCTTTAGCCTTTCCGGTAGTAGCCCACGGACATTGCTCAATCACTTCCGCTTCTGTGCGGCGTGGCTTTTGTGCAGGAAGCACTACCTTTTCCATCATCTGTCCGATCACACCGTCAGCAAGAATAATGGCTGGATTACGATATTTGAAAGCCAGTTCGAATCCCAATGCCACGAAATCTGCCATTTCCTGTACAGATGCCGGAGCAAGAGCGATTAGCTTGTAGTCGCCATGACCACCGCCTTTCACAGTCTGGAAATAGTCGGCCTGACTCGGTTGGATGGTTCCTAATCCGGGACCGCCACGCATCACGTTTACAATCAGACAAGGAAGTTCGGCACCTGCGATGTAAGATATACCTTCCTGTTTCAGACTGACGCCGGGACTTGAAGACGATGTCATTACCATTTTTCCGCTGCCTGCGCCTCCATATACCATATTGATAGCTGCCACTTCACTTTCTGCCTGGAGTACTACCATGCCGGTTGTTTCCCACGGTTTCAGTTCGGCAAGTGTTTCCAACACTTCCGATTGGGGAGTAATAGGATAACCGAAGTATCCGTCCGCACCGCAACGGATAGCTGCGTGGGCGATGGCTTCGTTTCCTTTCATTAATACAACTTCTTCTGCCATATTCTTTTCTTTTATTCTACTTTTACTTTATACACTGAGATACATCCGTCCGGACAAACTGTTGCACACGAGCTGCATCCATTACAGGTATCTTCTTTCACTTGCCAGGCATAGTTATAGCCTTTCATGTTTACCTCTTTGTTGAGGGCGATTACATCGAGCGGACACGCCACTACGCATAGGTTACATCCTTTGCAACGCTCCGTGTCGACTACGATTGCTCCTTTGATTTTTGCCATAATCTTTATTTATTACGTTATCTTTGAGTTCGATTATTGATTATACATATCTTTGTGATAGAAGTTTAGAATATCTATCGCCATTTTCCGGGCCTGAACGGCGGGGCTGTCAGGATTAAGGTCGATAGCGTACTGGTAATTGTCCAACGCTTGCTTCCAGTCTCCTTTTTTCCGGTAGGCATTTCCCCGTAAATAGTAGAGAATATCTTTCTCGTTTTCGACAGAAGTGTCTAGGAGAAGTTGGTTCAATTGCTCAATCGCTGTGTCCACATCCCCCTGATTGATAAGCTCTTTTAGGTTTTCTATTTGCTCCATTTCTTTTGTCTTTCGGGATTCTGAAACGCAAAGATAGTTTTTATTTGTGTAAATGAGACAAATGAAGCCGGAAATTTGTATTTGGGAAAAGACTTTCCTGTGGATATTGTTATGCTCACAAGGATAAATGAAATAAAAAAAGACCTTCACTTTTTCTCTGTATCGACCTGTTTATCGGAATTAGCGGGTGAAGGGCAATCTTTTCACCTGCTGTTTCACCTTCCTTGAATCCGAATCAAATATACGGTCACTTTAGTCTATTGTATTGGCAATAGACTTCTGGGAGACTAATGGATAACTTCGTGTACCTTATTAGAGAAACTCCTTGTTAGGGTAGACAAAGTTGCATTTCATTAGATGTATTCTATAAACAAAGGCTTCGTTTGTAAAAACAAAGGTTTGGTTTATATAAACGAAGCCTTCATTTATAAAAACGGAACCTTCGTTTATAGATTGTTTGTAGTAGAAAGCAAGTTAGGTTGTAACAAAAGTAAGTTTAGTTGGATTGAAAAATAAGTTCTACTACAATAGAAACATAGAGAATTAGCATATTATCGGATTGTATGGGTGAGGAGAAGGTGAAAGAGCTGCTCTTCACCCGCAAACATTGATAAACAAAGCGTTTTAGCGAAAAGGTGAAGGGCATTTGAAACAGGAAAAAGTGTGTAAATTGTAGGGGTGGACAACAATGAAGATTTAGATTTTTGCAAATAATAGCAGAAATAAGGGCAGATAATCTTTCAATTCATTTCGCAGAAGCTCCATTGTTTTTTGTTTGTACCGATTGATGGACTTCACGCTAAGATTCATTTCTTCCGCAATTTCCGCATGGGTCTTTCCTTCAAAGAAACTTTTTATAAATACCGTGCGATAACTTTCCGGGAGTTTATTCAGTGTTTCGTACAGCATTCTGTATAATTCGTCAAGGGTATATACGCTGTCCGGTTCCACTTCGTAAATGGGAGCTTTCTTTTGAACAACTTCTGCATAGTTCCATTCATACTCTTGATGTTTCAGATAATTCAGGCAGCTGTTTTTTACACACATTTTGATATATCCCAATGCCGTGTCCGATTGAAAATCAAAAGAATCTATTTTATCCCATAGTGAAGTAAATACATCCGAAACAATATCTTCCCGTGTCTCTTTATCATCAATAAATCTTTTTGCATATAGGACGAATGGAGCATAAAACTCTTCATAAAGTTGCTTGAAGGTCTGTTCTTTAGGCTGTTTTTGAAAAGATATTTTCATTATTTTGAGATTCTGTTGTTTTTCATTTCGTTGCAAATATATAATAAGATAATTAGTAAAATTGCATATTCTCATTTTTTTTCTGTTTTAAATAAGTATTATGGCTTTTATTTTATCAGATTCAAAAAAAATAAAATTTATCTGTCCCTTTTGGAAGGCTTTAATTGTATTATTAGTGTTGTTGAACTTAAAAGAATAGATTATGGAATAAACACATCAATTAAATTAATGCAATCAATAGCCAGCTTCTCCTTAATTCTTTGTATAGGGTCTCGCAATCGTTTATGAGAATTAAAAATAAGGTATCTTGAGTAAATTATAGTACTGAAATAGAACAGGAGAAATTGATTGGCAATGTTAAATCATTTAGTAATAAATTATTAATCAACAAAAAAGTTAGAAACATGAAACGATTAAGGTTTTTATTTATGACAGTAGTTTGTACTGTGCTCTTCTCGTGTGGAGAAGATGACGGTACTCAGAACCATTCGGTTACTGCATTTGCGGGTTATGGTGGTGCTGCTGTAACTGTTGACAGAGAAAAGGCTATGGTGGGTGAAACTGTAACTATTATGGCGACTCCCAATGATGGTTTTCTGTTTAAAGAATGGAAAGTAAGAGTTGGTAATGCAGTTATTGAGAATGTGCAAGCTACCACTTCTACATTTACGATGCCTATGGAGGATGTGGTAATTGTAGCCACATTTATGATAAGAAATGATGTGCTTGAAAGGATTACTGATCCTGTATTGAAGGCTTATTGTCAGTCTCGGATGGATACGGAGCAGGAAATAGATGGAATTGTTTATCCGAAGTGGGATAAAAATAATAATGGTGTGCTTTCTCCGGACGAAGCAATAGAAATAAAAGCGATAGATGTGACTGGAGGTATGAATGGAGCAAAAGTTAAAAGTGTAGATGGATTATTAGAATTTTTGTCATTGGAAATTCTGAATATTTCCGGAAATGAGTTAACCGCATTAGATCTGAAATGGACAAATCTTACAAAACTTGATTGTAGTAATAATAAATTGAGTGACTTATCAATTGGTGGGATTAAAAAATTAAAGAAGTTATATTGTAACAGTAATCATTTGTCTTCATTAAACTTGAAAACAATGCTGTATGGAGATGGATATATGCTTTGTTGTGGAAATCAAACAGCAGAGGATGGAGAACCTCAAGCTATTGAAGTCTTATTATCAGGTGAACAATTTGCTTTTTGGGAAAGTGATTTGAAGGGCCTTGATGAAAATGCGAATGTAGTAGCTGAAATAGCACCTGAGGTAGATATATATTTGACAATGACTAAGGTCACTAAATTCCCACTTGGTACTTTGATGGTAACATTTTCGGATACTAGCAATAATAGTATACAATTGTACTTGGAATCATTATCAAATTTACTTCCAGGTGAATATTCTAAAGATCAACTAAATAATAGTATGAATAATGTTCGGATACAAAGTGCTGGAGGAAAACGAGCGTTAGATTCTGACGATCCAGGTTCGTTTACGGTGGAATATGATGAGGCTAGTGGAATTTATACTGTCAGGGGAGTGCTAAACTTGAAACCGAATGTATCTTATCCTGATTTGAATGTTGTGGGATTTGAATATGTAGGTTCTATATAATAGAAAAGAAGAGTATGAAAAGATACTTCCTTTTTTTATTATTGAAAGATTATTAGTTTTTTGTGTCCTTTTTCGGTGAATCGGTTGTATTATTTATATAGTTGCAATTATAAAAAGAGGAAATATGAAAAATAAAGAATTGGAAGTATTGTTGCGAAAAGCACAGGCATTAGGAGATGACATTAGAGAAATGGAGTCTATTGATGCATCGGAAGCATATCATCGTGACCGAGTTAAAGCAAAAAGGGTGCGAACGAAAAAAATGTATAATCAACTGATGCGTTGTGCGGCATTTCTAACTATACCGTTGCTGTTAACTTCCTTAGTCTTTGGATATTTATATCTTGGAGAACCAAAAGAAGAGGTAAGATATGCAGAAGTAACTTCTACAATGGGTACGGTGATACGTTATGAGCTTCCGGATCACTCTATTGTATGGTTGAACTCTGGTACTACATTGCGTTATCCTACAGTGTTTAATAAAGATAATCGTAGTGTAGAGTTGAAGGGAGAGGCTTACTTTGAAGTAAAGGCAGATCATGAATATCCGTTTTGGGTACATACGCCGAATGGGTTAAGTGTATATGTTTATGGAACCAAATTTAATGTTGCGGCCTATGAAGATGATAGTTACATAGAGACTGTATTAGAAAAAGGTAGAGTAAATGTAGTTACACCTAATCGTGAAACGATTGTTTTAACTCCTGGTGAACAACTATTGTATGACAAACATACTTCACGAGCAGAAAAGGAAAAGGTTGATGTTTATGGAAAAGTGGCGTGGAAAGAGGGAAAAATGATTTTCAGGAATGCTTCATTGGAGGAAATTCTAAAACGCCTGGAACGCCATTTTAATGTGGATATCGAGTTCCATAATAATTCAGGAAAAACATATAATTATAGAGCAACTTTCCGGAGAGAAACATTGACTCAGATATTGGATTATTTGGCAAAGTCTGCAAATTTGAAGTGGGAAATCCAAACGCCTGAACAGCAAGAGGATGACACATTTACGAAGACAAAAATAGTAGTGAATTTATATTAGTAATAACCTTTTAAAAGACTATGTATGACACAGAAAAAAGAGTAAAAAAGGAAGAGAGTCGCTACCAACGACTATCTTCCTACAATTTAAGATTCACGGCACAGGGTCTCGCAAACGCTAGCCGGAATCAAACCATAGTTCATTTAGTAATAAACTTTAGTCAGCTACAAATGTATGAAAAAAAATCATTCATTTATCGCATTATGTTCTAAATATGCTTTAAATCTAAAACTTCCTTTGGTTATGAGGGTCAGTTTAACGCTGCTTTTTGCAGTAGTACTACAACTTTCTGCCGCAAATGGCTATGCACAACGCATACGAGGAGCCATTTCGATGAGCAATGTATCTGTTGAACAGGTACTGAATAAGATAGAGGAATCTTCTGATTATGTATTTCTCTATAATGACAAAGCGATTCAAAAGAACCGTATTGTCTCAGTAAATAATACCTCCGGTAAGATACAGGATATCTTGGATGAAGTATTTCGGGGTACTTCTATTTCTTATACGGTAGTGGATAAACAGATTATTCTTTCTGAGAAACCTTTAGTACAGAAAACTGTGGAAGATACGACTATCCCGGTGAAAGGTACAGTAAAGGATGTGAATGGAGAGCCTCTTATTGGGGTGAATGTCAAAGTAAAAGATTCGAATATCGGTACAATTACGGATATTGATGGTAATTTTACGCTTAAAACCAAAAAAGGAGATATTCTGGAAATCTCTTATGTAGGATATACTGTGCAAAACGTAACAATTACAGGCAATACTGTTTTGAACATCGTGCTTCATGAAGACAATGCGGTGCTTGATGAGGTAGTGGTGACTGCATTGGGTATCAAACGTTCAGACAAAGCATTGAGTTATAATGTACAGAAACTTGGTGATGCTCAATTTATGTCAGTCAAAGAGGCTAGTGTACCGAATGCACTGACCGGTAAGGTAGCCGGTGTGACTATCAGTCAGGGTGCTTCTGGTATTGGTGGTTCCACTAAGGTGGTGATGCGTGGTAATAAATCTGTAAATGCAGAGGGAAATAACAACGCATTATACGTATTGGATGGTATACCTCTACCCGATCTTTTCCCTAGAAGAGGAGCCAGTTCCAATGCTCAGTATGGTGGTGTGGATGAAGGTGATGGCATTTCTAATATCAACATGGAAGATATTGCAGAGGTGACAGTGTTGACCGGCCCTTCAGCAGCAGCTCTTTATGGTGGTCAAGCAGCTAATGGTGTAATAATGTTAACTTCTAAGCAAGGTGGAATGAAAGATGGGAAGCCTCGTATTTCATTTTCTCATTACTCTGATTTTTATCAACCACTTCTTTTGCCGAAGTTACAAAATACGTATGGAAGTCGAACGGATGAATTTTCGAGTTGGGGACCCAAATTGGACATTCCTGCAAATTATGATCCGGCAGATTTCTTTGATACGGGTATGAGCTTTTCCAATAGTATTGGAGCACAGTTGGGAACGGAAAATCATAAATCTTATATCTCTCTTTCTTCTTATAATGCCCGAGGGATAGTTCATAATAATAATCTTGATCGTTATAACGTCTCGTATAATGGTACATATTCTATTACAGATAAGCTTTCTTTGGCGGCTACTTTTATGTATACGAACAAAAAGGCACAGAATATGCTTTCGCAAGGTGATTATTATAATCCAATTGTACCGATTTATCTATTTCCTCGTGGAGATAATATAGATAAGTATAAATCATATGAACGTTATAGTGCAGATAGAGGATTCCCGGTTCAGTTCTGGCCATATGGTGATCAAAAAAGAAGTATACAGAATCCGTATTGGATTACGCATCGTAATTTCAATATTAATCATAATGAACGTTTCATTATCGGTGGAAGTCTGAAATATACTTTTAATGATTGGTTTAATGTCAGTGCTCGATTCCGTACGGACCGTGATAATAAAAAGAATGAAATCAAGAATTATGCTTCTACCTTGCTGTTGTTAGCTTCTAGTTCGGATAAAGGTTCTTACTTGTTGGCAACGGAGAAAAATATTCAGGATTATGGAGATGTGATTGCTAATTTCCAGAAAACAATATCAGACTGGGGATTTGTAGTAAATGCGGGTGCTAGTTTTAAAAATGTAACATTTGATTATACAGCTAACTCTAATAAACTGGAGTTCGGTGCACCTCTTGCTAGTGTCGCCAATAAGTTTACATTGAATAATCTGACTCCGGAACCGCAATATCAAGAGGGTAAAAAAATGAAATCTCAAGCTGTATTCTTCAGTGCATCTGTGGATTGGAAGAGAAAGGTATTTCTTGATGTAACAGGACGTAATGAGTGGACTTCACTGCTTGCTAATACAAAAAACAAAAGTTTCTTCTATCCGTCGGTAGGTATGTCTTTTGTTTTGACGGAATTTTTCAAGATTCCAGAAGAGATACTGACCTTCTCCAAGCTTCGTCTTTCGTATGCTAAAGTAGGAAATGTCCCTTTATCACTTGCTGGAATCACTATTCCTTCTTATCCGATTAGTCCGGGTGGTGGTGTAAGTATCAATCCTGATTTGCCTATTGATAATTTGAAATTTGAAAAGACTCAATCGTTTGAAATTGGTTTGAATGCTCGATTCCTTAATAATAGATTAGGATTGGATATAACATACTACAATGCTAATACGTACGATCAACTATTCAAGTTCAGAGCACCGGAAAGTAGTGGTTATGCTAACTTCTATGTGAATGCGGGTAAAGTAAATAATAAAGGGCTTGAAGCTTCTATTGATGCAGATCTGACGTTTGGAAAATTCAACTATTCACCGAGATTGACCGTCACATACAATAAGAATAAAATTGTGGAATTGGTGAGAAATATTCCTAATCCGTTTACCGGAGCTGATATGAATGTTTCCCATTTTGATATGGGAGGTCTTTCTTATTCATTCCGCAACTATATTGATGAGGGCGGATCTATTGGAGATATATATGTCAATTCGGTAAAGAAAGACGGAAATGGATACGTTTATGTAAATCCGAATACATTGAGTATGGTAGTTGATAATGAGAACTTGGTATATGCGGGAAATACTAATCCTGACTGTTCTCTAGGATTTAATAATGAGTTTAGTTATAAAGGGTTTACATTGTCGTTCTTGATTGATGCAAGAATTGGTGGAAAGGTGGTTTCTGCTACACAGGCTGTTCTTGATTCTTTTGGTGTATCCGAGCAGAGTGCAAAAGCCAGGGATAATGGTGGTGTACTTGTGAATGGAGTGTTGATGGACGCTGAAACTTACTATACTCAAATGGGAGCAGGAACAGGTGTCTTGTCTAATTATGTATACGATGCTACGAATATACGTTTGAGAGAAGCTTCACTTTCCTATCGTTTCAAACCACTGTTCAAGAATTTCGTAAAAGATCTGACTCTCTCGGTAACGGGACGTAATTTGTTTATGATCTATAATAAGGCTCCTTTTGATCCGCAACTGACCTCTTCGGTTGGCACCTTCTATCAGGGCATTGATTATTTCTTGATGCCAAGTTTAAGAAGCTTCGGTGTAAGTCTTAAATTTACATTATAACTAAATTAACAAACAGATGAAAATGATACTAAATAACAAATATTTCGGTAAAGGTTTGCTTTTAATTTCTGCTTGTTCTTTGTGGATGTTAGAAGCCTGTACGGGAGATTTCATAGAGACGAATACCGATCCTAACGCGGCAACGGAGGAAGAATTGGGTTATGATAACTTAGGTACAGGATCTATGATAACACAGATGCAATATCAAATGTATCCGTGTATTACAAAAGATCAGAATATAGATGTCAACAACTATCAGAAAATGTTTTGTCTTGCTGGAGATATTTTCTCCGGACATCAGGGGGCTTCCAATATGTTTGATAGTAACGGACGAAATAATACGACTTATGATATGTATCCTGATTGGTGTGCGGCTGCATATACGGTAGCTTATCAGAATTATATGGCTCCTTGGTATACCCTTTATACTAAAAGGGATATTAATCCTTCTACATTTGCTGTGGGACAGATTTTGAAAGTGTTTGGTATGCACCGTATTACGGATATGTATGGCCCGATTCCTTATAAAGATTTTGCTCCTGCTTCCGATGTTCCTTTTACTTCCCAACAGATTATTTACAAGCAGTTCTTTGAAGAGTTGGATGAAGCCATTGGTATTTTAAAGGCGTACATAAAGGATAATCCAGGGGCTAAGCCGTTAGCTAGTTATGATAAAATTTATGGAGGTGACTTTGAAAAGTGGGTAAAATTTGCCAATTCATTGAAATTGCGTTTAGCTCTTCGTATTGTGTATGTGGATGCAACAACAGCTCAGCAAAAAGCGGAAGAAGCAATAAGAGATGGCGTATTTACTGATAATGAGGATAATGCAATGTTGAAGGTCGATGGCTCTGCTACGGTTAATCCTTTATATATGATTTGTTATACCTATAATGATAGCCGTTTGGGAGCGACAATGGAAAGTTATTTGAAGGGTTATGAGGATCCACGTTTGGATATTTGGTTTGCTAAATCGGAGGTATCTGAGTATAAAGACTATAATGGAATTAGATGTGGAAGTATGTTTACAGGAAATGATTATAAAATATTTTCTAATTTGAATGTATCCTCAAGTACTCCCATTCAGTTTATGAATGCAGCTGAGGTTTATTTCCTGCGTTCAGAGGCTGCTCTACGCGGATGGAATGCGGGAGGGAATGAGAAGACACTATATGAGAGTGGAATCATGACAGCCTTTTCTCAGCCATTGGGGGCAACTCAGGCAAAAGCTGGAGATGCTAGTGCGTATATAAAAGGCACAACTTTGCCACTACCATATACTGATCCTAAGAATACTAGCTATAATAATGCTAGTGTTGGACAAGTATCTGTTAGTTGGGAAGATGCTACTAATTTTGAAGAAAGATTGGAAAAAATCATCACTCAAAAATGGATTGCTTTATTTCCTGATGGTCAAGAAGCATGGAGTGAATTTAGGAGAACGGGGTGTCCGAGAGTAATTCGGGTTGCCAGAAATAATAGTGGTGGACTTATTGACACGAAAAAACAGATCGCTAGATTACCATATCCTACAAATTTGGCTAAAGATTATCCAAATTTATACCAGGAAGCTGTAAATAATTCTGATTTATTGGGTGGTGGAGATAATGGCGGTACGAGACTTTGGTGGGATAAGAGAAGTGATAAGCCGTATCAAAATTAAAAAATGTTTAATCTTAATCATTTGATATTTATATGAAAACAGACCGAATTATAAAATTTTTGTGTTGCATATTTGTCGTAACTCAAATTATTGGATGTAGCGATTGGATAGAAGCGGAACCTGTTATCCTGCCTGAATTGCAATATAAAGAGTTGACACCGGAGGAGGAAGCTGCATTGATTGCTTATAAAAATTCAGATCATAAAATATTTTTTGCATGGATGAATTATAGTCCTGCAACAGCTTCTATGCAGACCCGTTTGAAAGGTATACCAGACAGTCTTGATATCGTGTCCTTTTTTACAGGATATGTGAATAACAAACAAAATCGAGAAGATGTGAAATTTCTTCAAGAGCGAAGAGGAACTAAAGTTTTATTGACAATGTGGCCCGAACCCTACTTTGCTATTAATTCAGAAGGTGAGGAGGATTTAGATTCTATGATTGTATATGCTGAAAATCTGGTTGATTCTATTTACACATGGGGATTGGACGGATTTGATTTGGACTATGAACCAAATTTTGGTGGTAAAGAATATTCTCAACAAATGATGCGTACCTTTATTGATGTGATGAGCAAATATTTGGGACCTAAATGTGATGAACAATTTAAAGTGGATGGTAAACATAAATTGTTGGTTGTTGATGGACAATGGTTAGACGCTGAGTATGCTGATCGTTTTGATTATTTTATTGGGCAAGCCTACAGTGCAGGTTCTGAAAGTACGTTAAATAGTAGATGCCAGGGTGGTTATCAGGATTATGGAAAAGGATTTCCGAATGAAAAACGGATCTTTTGTGAATGGGTCAGTCAAGTTGGTAATGCATTTGGACATGGAGGAGTATCTTACTATTATAAAGGTGAATATATTCCAAGTTTGTGGGGAATGGCTCATTATGCAGCGGAAAGTCCGAAAAATGTGGCAGGTTGTGGTGCTTATGTTCTTCAGTTCGGATATTCCGAAAGTAACCATTTGAATCTGCCTGTACCACCTAATAACTACTATTATGCGCGTCAAGCTATTCAGATTATGAATCCTGCGAATAAAGGGAATGGAAGTGGTGAAGACGAAAACGTTGAAGTAGAAAATAACATTAAAGTAGCAAAAAGATGAAGAATTTATTTCAAAAAAATATATTAGCAGTTGCTTGTCTTTCATGTTTGTTTTTGGGGACGTCATGCAATGAAAGTATAAAAGTGGATGCCGTTTATATTACAGCTGCCGAGAATACACCTATAACGACATTTTCTGCAACTAATAACGAAGATGAATTAGGAATTACTATTTCTAGCTCGTTGATTGCAAATTCTAATATAGAAGGTGAACTTATGATTGATAATTCATTGGTAGAACGTTATAATAGTGACCATGGAGAGTCTTATAAAACTTTGCCAGAAGGTGCTTGTGTATTGTCTAGTAACTCTGTGTTAGTAGAGAATGGTAAATACCGTTCGGAAGCAGTTAAATTAGTTGTGAAGGATATAGATGCAATACAGAAAGGAGTTAACTTTTTGTTACCTATAAGATTGGTTAGTAAGAGCAAGGATTATCCAAGTTTGCCGGGAAGTGATGTTTTGTATGTCATAGTCAATAGGAAGTTACTTGTAAATGTTCCAAAGTTGAATGGGCAGAACTATTTTAAGATAAACTTTAAAGATAATGATGTTAGTAGATTCCAAAATATGACTGCGTTTACTCTCGAAGCTAGGGTCAGTATGTGGGAATTCCCTAAATATTATGGAGGTAACTTGATGGGAATTATAGGTTTTCCAGGAGGAGATAATTCGGAAAAAGGAGCATGGATATTTGTGGATGGAACGCCAGACCGTGTGGGAGGTGAAGGAGATGTGCCTGTCTTTATGTTTTCAACAAAAGGTTGGTCCGTATATGCTGGTAAATTGGGTTATACGCTCGAAAAGAATGCCTGGTATCATGTAGCTGGAGTATTTGAAAACAATACACTTTCTTTATATATTGATGGAATTCTGTTTGTACAAGCAGAATATGCCAACCCTATTTCTTTCTCGGATGAATTTTATATTGGTGCTGCGCCTGGAGTACAAAAGGGTTTCTATTTGAAAGGATCTGTAAGTGAAGCACGTTTTTGGACAAGGGCATTGAAGGCTTCTGAATTAAAGAATCCTTTGCACCGGTGTTTTGTAGAGGTTGATAGTGAAGGACTCGAGGGATATTGGAAGTTGGATGATATGAATAATGAATGCAAAGACTATACAGGTCATGGTCATACTGCAACAAAAGAGGGTAGTGGAGATCTTGAATGGACGAGGTTGTAAATTAAACTGTGTCAACAAAGGGAATGAATAAAATATTAACTTTGCAAACACAGTTTATTTATGAGCGAAGAATTTGATTTTGAAAGTATCAAGAACAAGGCCATCGAACAGCTAAAAGCCGGTAAGCCCTTGTTGGGAAAGGATGGAGCGTTTGCTCCCTTATTGGAGAGTATTTTAAATGCGGCCCTTGAAGGCGAGATGGATGCCCATCTCTCCGATGAAGAGCGTATGAGTGGCAATCGTCGTAACGGAAAGATGCGGAAGCAGGTACAGACTTCCATGGGTGAAGTGACCGTATCTACTCCGCGTGACCGCAATGCCACGTTTGAGCCTCAATTTATAAAGAAGCGTGAGACCATTCTTGCCGAGGGTGTTGCAGACCGCATCATCGGGCTTTATGCTTTGGGAAACAGCACACGTGAGATAAGCGACTGGATGGAAGAGAATCTGGGTAACCGTGTATCTGCCGAGACAATCAGTTCCATCACCGACCGTGTACTTCCGGAGATAAAGGCATGGCGTTCCCGGAGTCTGGACCCGGTTTATCCGATAGTCTGGCTCGACGCCATTCATTACAAGGTAATGGATGACAGAGGTTGTGCCGTCAGCCGTGCGATCTACAATGTCCTGGCTATAGACAAGGAAGGACGTAAGGACTTACTTGGCATGTATATCTCTAAAAATGAGGGCGCAAACTTCTGGCTGAATGTGTTGACCGATTTACAGAACCGTGGCGTGCGTGACATCCTCATAGCTTGTGTCGACGGTTTGAAAGGCTTCCCCGATGCCATCCAAAGCGTGTTCCCCAATACCGTCGTCCAACTCTGTATCGTCCATCAGATACGCAATTCCGTCAAGTATGTCGGCAGCAAACATCAAAAAGAGTTCATGAAAGACCTGAGACGTGTCTATGGCGCTGTAAGCAAGGAAGCCGCGGAAACAGAGCTTCTTAATCTGGATGAGAAATGGGGTGAGAAATATCCGATTGTCATCAGGTCATGGCAGGACAACTGGGAAAGGCTTGCTGAATACTTCCAGTTTACACCGGATATACGCCGCATGATATATACCACCAATACTGTCGAGGGCTATCATCGCCAAGTACGGAAAGTTACAAAAAACAAGGGCGTATTCCCTAATGATACCGCCCTTGAGAAGCTTGTCTACCTCGCTTACCGCAACATACGCAAGAAATGGACCATGCCCATTGCTAATTGGGCGGCCATCGCTGGGCAATTAGCGATAAAGTTTGGAGATAGATTTAAATTATTGTAATTTTACGCTCGTCGGGACGGGTGGTCCCGCCCCTTGGCGCTGGCCGCTCCCCGACCGATGAGTTTGAAAGGAAAATAGAGCATGACACAGTTTATTTTACGCCCCCTGAATGGACAACCGAAGTTCCTTGTCCTTGATTCTTTTAACTTATAAGCTTTGATATAAAAGACCATGCTCAAATGTTTAGTGCATGGTCTTTTTTATTAATATCTATATTAATAGATTTCCTGTTTCGTTTTCTCTTAATAAAAAAAGAGAGAATATTCCTTTTGCGGAAATATCCTCTCTTTTTCACCTAAAACTTAGCCCTTTTATCTCAATTACTTACTATTATAAGCCACCAACATCCAAACTAGTTTTTCCTGTTCTTTCAGATAATCGCTCATCATCGAAGCGGTTACTTCATCTCCGGCTTGAGAAGCGATAGACAAAATCTTGCGTTCCTCACCGATCAGATAGCTGATAGACTGGAGAATGCTGTTCAAAGCTTCGTCACCATTGCTCACCTTGTCCACTTCATTGATATTAGCCACTTTCAGATAATCACTGAATTTGTTGGCAGGAGTTCCGCCCAACATTAGGATTCGTTCTGCTATTTCGTCCACCTTTTCGGCTGTGTCGTCATACATCTTCTCGAACTGGCTGTGGAGAACGAAGAAATTATGTCCTTTGATATTCCAGTGGAAACCGCGAAGATTGGTGTAATATACTTGGAAGTCCGCTAATAGTTGTTGCAAAGATGCTACTACGTTGTTTGCTCCCGATTCATTCAGTTTGATAAATTCTAAAGTTTTCATATTCGTTTTATTTTTAATGATTTATACTCGTTTTATTTTTTTTCTGTACTGCAAAGATAAGGCGTAAAATGCTTGCTGTCAAACTGAAAATTTCTATCTTTGCATAGATGAAATCTATAACTTTAAATAATTTGATAGATGACAATACAACAATTGGAATACATATTAGCGGTAGATCAGTTCCGGCATTTTGCCCGGGCGGCTGAATATTGCCGGGTGACGCAGCCTACATTGAGTGCCATGATTCAGAAGTTGGAAGACGAGCTGGGCGTGAAACTGTTCGACCGAACCGTGCAACCCGTTTGCCCTACTACTATCGGGCAAAAAGTGATTGATCAGGCACGGGTGATTTTAGCTCAGGCAGCTCAGGTGAAAGAGATAATCAGTGAAGAGAAACAATCATTGTCCGGCATATTCCGTTTAGGAGTATTGCCGACGGTAGCTCCTTACCTGCTTCCGCGTTTCTTCCCCCAATTGATGGAGAAGTATCCGGAGTTGGATATTCGGGTGACGGAAATGAAGACGCAGGATATTCAGCAGGCCTTGCACGCCGGAGATCTGGATGCGGGAATTATCGCCAGCAAGCTGGAGGATAGTTTTCTGACGGAAGAAACATTGTTTTACGAGCAATTTTATGCGTATGTATCCAAGAAAGAACCCTCCTTCAAACATGATGTTATCCGCACCTCCGATATAACCGGTGAACGGCTTTGGCTGTTGGATGAGGGACATTGCTTTCGCGACCAACTCGTTCGCTTCTGCCAGATGGAAGCGGTGAAAGTCAGTCAGATGGCTTATCGTTTGGGTAGTATGGAAACCTTCATGCGGATGGTGGAAAGCGGAAAAGGAATCACGTTTATCCCCGAACTGGCTGTCGTGCAGTTGACGGAAGAACAACGTAAACTAGTGCGGCCCTTCGCTATCCCGCGTCCTACACGCCAGGTTGTGTTGGCTACAAGCAAAGATTTCGTTCGCCACACTTTGCTTTGCGTCCTCAAGGAAGAGATAAAATCAGCGGTCCCTAAAGAAATGCTGACGTTGCAGTCCGTTCAGTGTTTGCTGTAGTCTGTCAACTCAGTGTTTGCTGTAATCTGTCAACTCGGTGTTTGCCGTAATCTGTCAACTCGGTGTTTGCCGTATCAACTTACTTTCGTCGTTTTATTCTTGAGCCATTGGCTTATTTCAGCTCCTTTGAAATAGATAATCAAGGAGCTGACAATAATAATCATTCCTGCCACTGTACTGAATGTGGGATATTCGTCCGGCAGCATAACCCAACTCAGTACTGCACCGAGAATGGGATTGATCAGCCTGCACATATTGATATCGCTGACTTTCGCTCCTTTGCTTTGCAAGGCGATAAACCAGAAGCTGAAGGCGAAGACCGAGATAAATACGAGAATGCCGAGACTGATATAGAATCCGCTTGGCTTTCCGATGAAAGAATGATAACCTTCCGTGCCCAATCCTACCATATATATAAGTAGTCCTCCGAAAAACATCTGTACGGCATTCAGGAAAATAGGATTCACCTTTCCCTTATCTTCCGAAACAGAGATGGCGGAATAGCCTTGAAAAATGATACTAAGCAGCAGAAGCACGATACCCGTAATTCCTTTCCAGTCGAGCGGCTCGCCGTCACTTCCCATTCCGATGATAAGGAACAGTCCGATAAGGCTGACAATGAGACTGATAATCTTATGCGCGTTTAGGCGGTCATCGCTTGCGAGCAGATGAGCCAACAATACATTGATAAGGGGAGTCATTCCCATGATGATAGACGAGATGGCCCCGCTTACAAAGTCCACGCCAAAATAAAAGGCCGTGTATCCCATAAACATATTGATAAGCACCAGGTTCAGAAATAGTTTGCTGTGTTGCCGTATTTCCTGCCACATTCCTTTGTGCCAGGTATATGCGAATAAGATAATCCCCACAGTCGTGAAACGGAGTCCGGCAAAATTCATGGGAGTGAAATCGTAGCTCAGTCCTTGTTTGATAAAGGGATTGACGATAGCCCATAGAACAGAGGCCAATATAGCATAAAAGGGTCCTTTTTTCATTTGAAATAATTCCTTTGTTTAAAAAATGTTGCAAAGATAGCTATAATTGTATAGATATACTTTGATTTTCAGACTTAATTGCTTATTTTTGGAAAATAAACAAATAACAATATTGATTTACTATGAAGAAGTACATTTCAGAAATGATCGGGACAATGGTACTTGTCCTTATGGGATGTGGTAGTGCCGTTTTTGCGGGCAGTATGGCGGGAACAGTAGGTGCCGGTGTGGGCACGGTAGGTGTGGCTTTGGCCTTTGGATTATCAGTAGTGGCGATGGCGTATGCTATCGGAGGCATTTCGGGATGTCATATTAACCCTGCTATCACTTTAGGGGTATTTCTGACAGGACGTATGAATGGAAAAGATGCAGGAATGTATATGCTTTTCCAAGTGATCGGAGCTATTATCGGCTCGGCTATTCTTTTTGCTTTGGTTTCTACCGGAGCCCATGACGGTCCTACGGCAACGGGATCGAACAGTTTTGGTGACGGGGAGATGTTACAGGCATTCATCGCGGAAGCGGTATTTACTTTCATTTTTGTATTGGTAGTGCTTGGTGCTACCGACTCGAAGAAGGGGGCAGGTAATTTGGCAGGACTTGCTATCGGTCTCACTCTGGTGTTGGTGCATATCGTATGTATTCCTATTACGGGCACTTCTGTCAATCCGGCACGCAGTATTGCTCCGGCATTGTTCGAGGGAGGAGAAGCCTTGTCACAGTTGTGGCTATTCATCATTGCTCCTTTCGTCGGAGCTGCCTTGAGCGCTGCCGTATGGAATTATCTGGGAGATAAGAAATAACTCATAAAAAAAAGAAAAGGACGGCAGTTTCACAACTACCGTCCTCTTTGCGTAATTAATATATTAAAAAAAGAGTGTTTTTCATCTTAGATTAGCAGATTAGGGAAATTTTACTTCATAAGTTTTAATGCCGCTATATAGGGTATTTACGCGAATTCTCAGTCCTTTCTTTCCTTCCATCCGGTCCTTGATTTTATCCAGCTTGAAAGAGACGTATCCCTCACCCAAAGTCTGGGGATAGTCTCCCTCACTGTTGTGACGGAATTCAAGATTGATATATTCATCCTTTCCGCTACCGTCTTCTGCGGTAGGAGCGGCTTCCGCTTTGGGGATTACCAGATTCAGGAAATGTTTTTTATCTGCACTGTGCGTACCGTAGTATTGGAATTCAATCGTCAGATATTTGTTATCTTTGTTGATACGCATATCAGTAGTGTTTATTTTATCATCTCCGATTTTCTCTTCAGTATTTTCATCGTCATCCATCTCGACGATATCTTTTGTAAGTATTTCATTAATCTGTTTTACTAGCACATTGTAGTCATATCCGTTTACGGGAGTTTCCAGTTCGTTAAAAATGACAAAGGCGCGTTGCCCCTCTGCAAATTCTGCACTGTTCCATTCCTGACCATTATTGGGATACATCTTTTCACCGTTATCGAGAGTGAAATAAAAATCCTTGCTATCCTGGCTGATTTTGTTGATCGTGCTGATAACCAGCAGGTCGGCCGGACCGTCGTTATCGTCCAGACATGACTGAAGAATCAGCGTAGTGGTCATAATAGCAAAGATAAAGGCAATGAATTTAAATTTCTTCATATACATACTTAGGTTTTAGATTGATTATAATTATTGCTTTGTATTGGAGAAATGCGTAGAGAACGGAAATATTGCATTCGAATCTGTTAAAGAAACAAAAGTGCAAAAAGAGTTGTTCTCTAGGTGCAGTATTTCTATCTTTGCTGCATTTATAAGGTAAACACGTGTATAGGAGAATGGAAGAATTTGAGTTGTCGGAACAATGCAGGCTAGGCAATAACCGTGCCCGCAAGGAGCTGTATGAGCAGTATGCGGGGCGTATGCTTGGCATTTGTCTTCGGTATACCGGCGACCGTGATACTGCCCAAGACCTGCTTCACGACGGTTTTATAAAGATATTCGATTCTTTCGATAAGTTCACCTGGCGGGGTGAAGGTTCCCTGCGGGCGTGGATGGAGAGAGTGATGGTCAACATTGCATTGCAGTATCTTCGCAAGAACGATGTGATGAATCAGTCGACACCTTTGGAAGAGCTGCCAGAGGAATATGAAGAGCCGGATGCATCCGATGTAGAGGCGATTCCGCAAAAAGTGCTGATGCAGTTTATCGAAGAGTTGCCCGTCGGATACCGTACCGTGTTTAACCTTTATACCTTCGAAGACAAGTCGCATAAGGAAATTGCCCAAGCATTAGGTATCAATGAAAAATCTTCGGCTTCGCAACTGTTTCGCGCGAAGAGTGTATTGGCAAAAAGAGTAAAAGAATGGATAATGCATAATGGATAGATAGAGATGGAAGAGAAAGAATTGTGGATGAATAAGTTGAAGGAGAAGCTCGCGGATTATTCCGAGCCTGTACCTGCTTCCGGTTGGGAACAACTGGAGAAAGAGCTTATGCCTCCTGTGGAGAGGAGAATATATCCTTATCGAAGATGGATGATGGCTGCTGCAGCCGTTATATTACTGGCCGTTGTCTCGTCCGTAAGCCTGTATTTTCTGGGAACACCTGCTGCGGATCATATACGTCATACGCAAACTCCGGCATTGGCTTCTATGCCCGATGCGTTGCCGGGAGTGCAGCGACCGGATGTACAGGGCTCTTCCGTGGAACCTGTATTGAGACCGGTGGCTCGTGAGAACCGGTTGGCTAAGGCGGCTCCTGCAGTTGCCGAACATAAGGCGATAGGAGACGAATTTGCAGTGAAGGAGGTTGAATCTGTTTCGGAAGAAGTTGAACCTACGGTGAAGGAAGAAGCGGAAAAAATGGAAGAAAAGCGTTCGGATATGACACAGACAGAGAATGATGACCGATCTACTGTCAGAAGACCTCGCCGGCCTTCCGGTAAGGATAAATATCATATTCCGGCAGAGAAAGCGACTTCCCGAAAAGGGACATGGTCGATGGGGCTTTCAGTCGGCAATTCAGGAGGGGCTTCGACGGAAGTGGGGACAGGAATCAATCCTTACATGTCTCGTGTGAGTATGCTTTCTGTTTCAGACGGTTTGATGGAGATTCCTAACGACCAGACATTGGTTTTTGAGGGTGGAGTACCTTATCTGCTTCAAAAGGAAAGGCGGGTAGTAGACATTAAGCATCACCAACCCATCTCTTTCGGATTATCCGTCCGTAAAGCTTTGGCGAGAGGCTTTTCCCTTGAGACGGGGCTGACCTATACATTACTTTCTTCGGACGCGAAACTTGCAAATGAAGAACATCAGATAGAACAGAAGCTGCACTATGTCGGTATCCCATTGCGTGCCAACTGGAATTTTCTGGATAAGAAACTCGTGACTCTTTATGTATCCGGTGGTGGTATGGTCGAGAAGTGTGTTTATGGCAAGCTCGGTTCGGACAAGGAGACGGTGAAACCTCTGCAATTCTCGGTATCCGGTGCAGTGGGTGCGCAGTTGAATGCCACGAAGCATATCGGTATTTATGTAGAACCGGGTGTCGCTTACTATTTCGATGATGGTTCGGATATTCAGACGATACGAAAGGAGAATCCGTTCAATTTCAATATACAGGCGGGTGTCCGTTTAACTTATTAGATAGAAACTTTCATGCGGTATCTTTGCTTATTCATCGAATAACCTCTATATTTGTGGGATACTAATTTGAAGATGCAATGGATACATTGGAACGTAAACTGCCGATTGGGATACAGATATTTTTCAATGTTTTTGCTGGATTGATGTTTGATAACTATTGGTTCCAGACCGGTACTCCCACATATCTTGTGGATTTGTTGAAGCAAAGCGACTATGATTTACGTTTGTTGATAGATGGGTTGGAAGTCGGTAGTTCCGGTTTTGCGGAATACCGTGCCGAGACAAAGAATCCCCTTCCGATGATTTACCAAAGCGGTTATCTGACTATTAAAAACTTTGATAAACTATTGAACCTATACACGCGAATATAAAGTAGTGTAATGTTGCAAAATTCTAGGATATGGTGGATTCAACAGATGAAAAACATTTATTAATAGATTTAAGAGACGGTTCTTTTCAAGCATTCGAAAGATTGTATAATATGTATAGTGGTAAACTGTACAATTTCATTATGCGGTTGTCTTCCGGCAATCAATATATGGCAGAGGAGATAGTGCAGTCCACTTTCATCCGTATATGGGAAGTGCGGGAGAAAGTAGACTCCGATGCTTCATTCATATCCTTTCTCTGTACGATAGCTAAGAACCTGTTGATGAATATGTACCAGCGTCAGACTGTTGAATATGTTTACAATGAATACTTGATGAAAAACGGGGTAGACCGTGATTCGCAAACCGAAGATAACATCGATTTGCGTTTTCTGAACGACTATATTGATTCTTTGGCGGAAGAATTGCCGACACAACGCAAGAAAATCTTTATATTAAGCAAGCGTCAGAATTATACAAATAAGGAAATAGCCGAGATAATGGGAATTTCCGAAAGTACGGTTGCTACCCAACTATCTTTGGCGGTAAAGTTTATGCGCGAGCAGTTGATGAAACATTACGATAAGATAATTGCGCTTTTGCTCGCTTTTTGTGTTAATGAAATGTAATTATAACCTGCTCTTTTAGATAAAGGATAAGATGAAAATGTATACTAGTAAATAAGTAGGCAAGAAGATGGATAAGACATATTATAAGGAACTGATTGAAAAATATTTCGAAGGAAATATAACGGATGACGAAATAAAGGAATTGTCCGGCTGGATAAAGAACGACCGTCGGTTGCAGGACTGGTGGGAAGATGAATTCTCCCGGTCGGATACCGATATCAACCCGATACTGCGTGATAAACTCTTTGCACGTATCAAAGAAAAGACACAAGGAAAAGAGAAAAAAAGAACCATTCGCCCGAATTATTGGAGATGGGTTGCCGCTATGCTTCTACCTGTCTGTATCGTTTTTTTTACCTACTATCTTATAGATTCTTCCCGGACAATGGAAGCCCCCTTTGTGGTGAAAGCCAATAAAGGGGACAAAGCGACTATTGAATTGCCGGACGGCACGAATGTCGTGCTCAATTCAGCTTCCCAATTAAGTTATCTGAATAATTTCGGAGAAAAAGTTCGTCGTGTGCAACTGAATGGTGAAGCCTATTTTAAAGTAGCCCATGATGAGAAACATCCCTTTGTCGTGCAAATCGGTGATTTGGAAGTGAAAGTACTTGGTACATCTTTCAATGTATCCGCCTATGAAGACTCCAGGGATGTGACAGTTGTTCTGTTGGAAGGGAAAGTAGGTGTTTATGTGCAAGCAACCTCACATATAATGAAGCCCGGAGATAAAATTGAGTACAATAAAGTCACTCATAAGATAACAACCACCCAAGTGCATCCGAGTGATTACATTGAGTGGACAAAAGGAAATATGTACTTTGAGAAAGAATCTTTGGAAAATATCATGAAAACCCTCTCACGTATTTATGACGTAGAGATCCGCTTCGATTCCGGTAAACTACCTAAAGAATACTTCACGGGAACTATTCCGGCTGGCGGTATACAGAATGCTTTGAATATTTTGATGCTAACTTCACCTTTCTATTATGAGATGGATGGTTCGGTGATTGTTTTAAAAGAGAAATAAATAGATAAGTATTATCTCAAATAGTAATAAAAAGCCATTTCGGAATTTCACTTCTAAGGAATGGCTTTTTTATTCACAGGATTGAATTGGTTAACAAGAGTTAAAGATTGATAGGCGCTTGGACGGGAGGATATAGCAGTCTGTATACCTATCAAACAACTTAAAAGTTTGGATATATGAAAAACAGAAAACACCTTGTAAATCTCCCTCAAACCCACGGGGAGAGAAGTAAGAACAGGAGAACACTACGGGCTGTATGCCTGCTATTGTTTCTAAGCATCTCTTTTGCCGCTTATTCTCAAATAACGGTTAATTTGAAAAATTTGTCTTTAAGAGCCTCCTTAAAGAAGATTGAGCAAGTAAGTAGCTACAAATTTTTCTACAATGAAAATCTACCCGAGTTAGATCAAAAAGTATCTCTGAATGTAAAGAACGCAACAGTAGAACAGACGATGAATCAACTGTTGAACGGAATGGAACTGACTTATAGGCAAGAGAAAGATAATGTACTTGTTTTACTTCGTAAGTCATCGGAGAAACAGGAGACAAAGAAAGTGACAGGAATCGTGGTTGATGAAAAAGGAGAACCCATCATCGGAGCCAGCGTTCAGGTGAAAGGAGAGAATAACGGTACGATCACCAATATTGACGGATATTATTCATTGATGAATGTTCCCGAATCGGCTACCTTAACCATTTCCTATATCGGCTATCGGACAGTCACTCTTCCTGTTAAAAGCCAAAATACCGGAAAAGTGACATTGATAGAAGATAGTAAGATGATTGATGAAGTAGTAGTGGTTGGTTATGGAGTTCAGAGAAAGAGAGACGTGTCCACCGCCATTTCCTCCATCCGTGCATCGGATATTGCAGACGTTGCGGCAACAAGTATTGAACAGGCATTGGTCGGGCGTATGGCAGGTGTGCAAATCACTCAACCCAATGGTACACCAGGGGCAGGTTTTGAAGTCAAAGTGCGTGGGGTAGGAACAGTAACTGCCGGGAGTTCTCCGTTGTATGTTATTGACGGAGTGCCGTTGAGTGACGATACAGGAGACGCTACCGGTATCACAGTCAGCCCATTGGCATCCATCGAGACATCTGATATTGAATCTATTGAAGTACTGAAAGATGCTTCGGCTGCCGCCATTTACGGTTCGAGAGGAAGTAATGGCGTTGTCATCATCACCACGAAACAAGGAAAAGAGGGAAAGCCGGTTGTGAAATACAACGGTTATGCAGGTGCGCAGATGGTGACCGATAAAATCGACGTGCTCAATGCCTATGAGTATGCCCAACTCGTATTCGACGGTCACAACAATACTTACTATGACCAATTGCGGGCAGCGGGCAAAGCTGATTTATATAATCCGTATGCAACGAATCAGGAACGTTGGAATAATTTAAAAACCGGAAGTATTGTAGAAAATCAAGGATGGATGCTTCCCCCGGAAATACTTCCTTATGTGAAAGGTGAGCAAGGATTGGTGGATACAGACTGGCAGGATGCTGTATTGCGTACGGGTTTCATTACGAAACATAACTTGTCCGTAAGCGGAGGAAATAAAAATATAAAATATATGCTTTCCGGAAACTATCAGAATGAAGAGGGAATAGTTATCAATTCTGATTTTACGAAAATGGGATTCCGTGCCAAAGTAGATGTGAACTATCATCGTTGGAAATTTGGAGGAAACATTAATTTGACCCGGAATATCTATAACCTGGTGAATACCGAAGGACGATATGGAGATGACGGAGTACTGTCACTGGCATTGGGAGCAGCCCCTATTTATCCGATTTACGATGAGAACGGTGAATTTAATTATGAACATAATAACACTAGCTACGGACAATCCAAATTGAATAATCCGGTAGCCGTGGCTACACTTATTGAAGACCAGATGACCTCCATACAAATGCTGGGAACCGCATATGCAGAATATGAAATACTGAAAGGATTAAATTATAAAATGCAAGGAAGCTGGAATTATAATAATTATGTGCGCGATTACTACCGTCCGGCAGCTTTACCTAACTCAACAAACCGTACTCCACCCTCCAACCCGACTGGAGAATCACGGACTAAAAATAAATATACCTGGGTTTGGGAGAATACATTAAACTATAAAAAGAAAATAAACAAACTGCATAACATAAGTGCATTGGCCGGATGGACCGCTCAACGATATCAGAGTAATGCCAATCGAATTACGGCTACAGATCTTCCGATGAACGACCTGGTGCATACGATACCCAGTAATTCTACAGCCACTAAATACGACTCGAATAAAGAAGCCTGGTCCTTGCTTTCAGGTATTGCCCGGGCACAATATAGCTATGCGGACAAATATATCTTCTCGGCAGCCATCCGCGCTGATGGTTCTTCCCGTTTTGGAGAAAATAATCGTTGGGGATATTTTCCGTCCGTGTCCGGAGCGTGGTATGTGACAGAAGAAGACTTTATGAAGCCGCTGTCTTCCTGGCTGACTAACTTGAAACTTCGTGCCAGTTGGGGAGAAACGGGAAATATGAGTATTGGTAACTATGCTTCCTATGGCATTGTAAATGGTGATAATTACGTATTTGGCGGCGTGTATAGTATCGGATCGAAAGAGAGCACTTATGGTAATCCCAATCTGAGTTGGGAGAAAACTTCCCAAGTGAATTTAGGTTTGGAAATCGGTTTGCTTAATTGGTTGAATATTGAAGTCGATATTTATAAAGGTATGACTTCTGATATGTTACTGGATGTGCCTGTGATGGAAGCTTCCGGTTTCTCTACGATCCTTCAGAACATAGGAAAAGTAGAGAACAAAGGACTTGAAATCACTTTAGGAACCAATCTAAAGTTAGGCAAAGTGCGCTGGACCAATAGCTTTAATTATGCCATGAACCGTAATAAAGTAAAATCGTTGGGAGGTGCGACGGAAATGGTCACTCAAGCGAACAGCGTGATTGATTTCATAACCAAAGTAGGCGAACCGATTGGTAATTATTACACTTATGTCACTGACGGAGTATATAAAAATCAATCAGAGATTGAGACCGATGTAGCCAATGGGATTATTGTACCCAATGCACAACCCGGTGATTTCCGCTTTAAGAAGTTGGGAGAAGACGACACCATCAATGCCGACGACAAGCAGATAACCGGAAACTATATGCCCGATTTCACGTATGGTTATTCTACCTCACTACGCTATCAGTCATTTGACTTTAGCCTTTCCTTACAAGGCGTCTATGGAAATGAGATTGCCAACATCAATCGTCGTTACTTGGCTAATATGGAAGGAAATGCCAACCAGTTAGCTCTTGCAAAAGACCGCTGGCAGTCGAAAGATGACCCGGGCAGTGGCAGTGTATATAAAGCGAATCGTAGCGCAACAGGTATGAACTCTGTTATTTCTACCTGGCATATTGAAGATGGTTCGTATATGCGTATTCGTGAAATCACATTAGGATATACACTCCCTAAACATTTGTTGAAGCGGATGGGAATAAGTAATCTGCGTATTTACGGATCAGCATTCAATCCGTTTACATTCACTAAATATAGCGGATACAATCCTGAAGTCAGCACTAATTCCAGTCCCATCATGCAGGGAGTTGACTATGGTACCTATCCATTGTCGAAAAGTTTTGTGGTGGGAATTAACTTTAGTCTGTAAAATAAAAAATACAAATGAAAGATATGAAAACGATATTAACCAATTTATGTGTCATAACCGTTGCTCTGTTCTCATTATCAGGCTGTAGCGATTTTCTGGATGAGAAACCGCAAGGAAATACCGGGACTACCGGAAACTTTTACAAGAATAAAGAAGATATAGCATATGCGCTTACCGCTGCTTATGCCAACTTACAGACAAGTGCCATGTATCAAAACAATCTGGTATTGATGACAGATGTTCGTTCGGACGATTTAGGTTCGTTTACCAATACTGGAGGGAATGCGGGACGGGAATATAGCATTAAAATATTTACTGCACAGTCAGACAATCAGATATTCCGTCGTGTATGGCAAAAAACGTATGAAACGATCTATCGTTGCAATAATGTGATTTACCACGTTGACGTAGTAAAAGAGAACAAACTGAAACTCCAGTACGAAGCTGAAGCACGTTTTCTACGGGCGTTGTGTTATTTCAATATTGTCCGTTTCTGGGGAGATGCCCCTCTGATTCTTACTCCGTTGACAGCAGCAGAGGTTGCAGAATGTGAACGTAATAAAGTAGCGGACATCTATACGGCTATAGAAACTGATTTGTTGTTTGCTTCGGATGTGAATAACTTGCCGAAAGTATTTACCGGGAAAAACTCTGGGCGTGCCACCTCATTGGCAGCCAAGGCCCTTTTAGGTAAAGTATATCTTCAGGAGAAGAAATGGCAGGCGGCCAAGCAGACATTGGGCGAACTTATCAACACAGATAATGCTGGTACACATACATTATTACCTGATATTGCCAATGTGTTCAGTACAGCACCGGCACCGGGAAGTTCCGCTTCCGATTTTAAAAACTATGCCGGTTGGTCACCGCAAACGATGAACAAGGAAATCCTATTTGAAGTTATTTTCGACAAAGATATTGCAGGAGAGGGACGTAATGCGTTGGCATATCACTCTAATCAGGCAGACTTGAACGAAGTCTTTAAACTGACCAATACAGCCAAGTGTATATACAGTTCTACCGACCGTCGCGCTGATTTGATGCGAAGTATGAAAGGTACCAATACCGATAATAACCTGTTGGTGAAATATGCTGATATTCAAAGTTCGTTAGAACAATACGGTTACAATACTCCGATACTTCGTTGGGCGGATGTACTGTTGATGTATGCCGAAGCTTGCAATGAAGTTTCTTTCGACAATTCCGCAACCAGTCCGGCACTGTTGGCACTGAACGATGTCAGAACACGTTCTTATGTTGGCGGAGCATACACGGGTAATCAACTTTCTGATCAGGATGCCTTCCGAGATGCTATTTTCTTAGAGCGTCGTTTGGAATTCCCGATGGAGATGCAACGCTGGTTCGACCTTATCCGTTCGGGAAATGCAATCAATGAACTGTCCAAGATTGGGATTATTATAGATCAAGACGATCTGTTGTTTCCGGTTCCCAATAGTGAAGTGACCTTGCGCAACAATCCGGATAAGTTTCCTCAAAATCCAGGTTACTAAGCTGATATAATTGTATACGGTTACGAAAACCTAATAAGTATAATCACGAAGATGAAAATAAAGAAAACAATCATTGTATTGCTTTTATGTTTTCTTCCTGTAGCCTCCTCTTTCGCGCAGAAAGTGGGAGAGGCCTTGTCTGCATGGAAAGAAGGATATATGGACATTCACCATATTAATACAGGCTGTGGAGAATGTGCTTATATCATCTTTCCCGACGGTACCACAATGCTGGTAGACGCAGGAGAAAATAAAGCCGACAACTCCCGGCATGTATTGCCCAAACCTAATGCCGGTCGTACTCCCGGCGAATGGATCGTGGATTACATCCAAGCGATGGCACCCGATCAGAATCAGCAGTTGGACTATGCGTTGATTACTCATTTCCATAGCGACCATATGGGAGGTGTATTCAAGACGAAGAACGAATCGGGCAGATATTATAATACAGGTATAATAACCGTGGCGGAAAATATCCGGATCAATAAATTGGTGGACAGGGGATTTCCGGACTATAAGTTTCTAGTTAATACAGAAGATAAAATGATAAAGAATTACTTCAATTTTTTACATTTTACGAAACGTAGAATCCATGTGGAGCAATTCCGGCCGGGAGTGGAGAATCAATTCAAACTCTTGCATGATTCCATCCGTTATGCCGGGAGTTTCAGTGTACAGAACCTCTATGCCAATGGCTGGCTGTGGACAGGAAAAGAACAAGAGACGAAATACCTGTTTCCTGATTTTAGTACACTGGAAAAGTATGATATTCCGCAAGAGAATACGTTGAGTTGTGCGCTGAAAATCACATACGGCAAGTTTTCGTATTATACCGGAGGAGATGTGACCGGCTATCCTAAACCGGGAAGAAGCCGATTCCATGATGTAGAAACACAGATGGCTTCCGTTGTGGGGCGCACGGAGGTATGTTGCGTGAATCATCATGGATACAATAATGCCACTAATGATACTTTTATTTCCACTCTGTCTCCGCGGATATTTGTCATTCAGGCAAGTGATGCCCTGCATCCCAATCATTCTACATTGGACCGGATGCTTTCCAAACAGATATATCCCGAAAAGAGGGATGTGTTTGCTACTAATTTGCATCCTGCTGCTGAAATAGTGATTGGCAAGAATGTGGAAAAGATGAAAAGTAAGCAAGGGCATATTGTTGTCCGGGTATTGCCGGGAGGTGCCGAATATTATGTTTATATTTTGGAGGATAGCAATACCAAACGTAAAATTAAGCAGATATACGGTCCTTATGTCTGTCGTTCGGCATCCTGTTCGGAAGCTGCAAAATAACATTGAAATGAAGTTGAATTATAGTAGATAAGAAACAATGAAAACAATCAATTATATAGTAAAAAGAGGTCCGATAGCGGTATTATTTATGATATTTATCACGTTTTGTGCTTGTAGTGATGATGATCAGCCGCAGAGTCAGAAAGCAGAAGTGACAGATTTCTCTCCTGTAATGGGTAGTCGCAACACGTTGCTTACCTTGAACGGAGTTAATTTTGGCACAGATCCGAATCAGGTTAAAGTGACCATAAATGGAAAAGAAGCATTGGTGAAAACAGTCACCAATGAAGTAATCACAGCTGAAGTGCAGAAAGGCACCAGTTCGGGGTTGGTGAGGGTCATTCTCGGTGAGAGGCCCAATGCGCAGATATTGATTTATGATCAGTCTTTTACGTATGTATCTAATCAGGTTGTATCCACTTATTTAGGAGGAAAAGGCAGTGGCGAGACAGATGGGGATTTTTCTATGGCTACCTTGTCCAAGCCTCGTTTTTTGGCGTGGGGGAAAGAGAATGCTTTGTATATTGTTGAGGACGGAGCAAGTGTGGCAGATGATATGGCATGTATTCGTGTAGCAAAGAATAATCAGCTGATTACTCTCTTGAAAGCTACGGAAAGCCCGTTGGTGCAACGGATACGGGCTATCGACTTCTCATTGGATAAGAATACAATGTACATAGCTAATGATAGTAATGCGGATGGAATTATGGGATTCGGTACAATGACCAATAACGGAAATAAGTTTGAGAATTTGACTTCACTATGGGAGCAGGGCGGCATTACAACTGTGAAAGTACACCCGAAGACCGGGGCTGTCTTTATCGGATATCATTCCGGTTCATGGATATATCAGTATGATGGTACGGACTTTATCCCTAAATGTCAACTTCCGGATGCCTCTGGAGCGGCTGCAAGCAAAGGGAATATCAATGGAATTGCATTTGATAAGTCAGGTACGACCGCCTATTTTGTTTCACGTAAGAATCATGTGATATATAAGGCAAATTACGATCTTGTTACTGGAGAATTTAGCGATGTGAAGTTGTTAGCCGGCTCTTTTGGGGTGACAGGATATGCCGATGGGACAGGTACTTCTGCCAAGTTTAACGAACCGTCACAGGGTGATGTGGGCGAGGACGGTAATTTCTATGTAGCCGACAGGGGAAACCATTGTATCAGGGTCATCACTCCCGACGGTGAAGTGTCAACCTATGCAGGACAAAATAAGGCAGGTATGACAGATGGAATCGCTTCACAGGCAGAATTTAATAATCCGGAAGGTTGCCAGTTTGGTCCCGATGGAGCATTGTATATAGCCGATTATTCCAACCATGCTATCCGTAAAGTAGAGGATGGTCCTATGCAACCTTAATGACTAATATCAATCAAAGAAAGAATAACATGATAAAAAATAGATTTTTATGTAGCTGCCTGTTGGTGTGGTGTACTTTTATCTCGTGCGCACAACAGTCTGATGAGAATGTGAGCAAAGCACTGCAGATGATAGATGGGCAGTCGGTGATGGTCGTTTCGCATCGTGCCGACTGGCGCAACGCTCCCGAAAATTCCTTGCAAGCTATTCAGAATTGTATTGAGATGGGAGTGGATATGGTGGAAATAGATTTGAAGAAAACCAAGGATGGGCATTTAATTCTGATGCACGATAAAAAGATTGATCGTACAACAACCGGGAAAGGATTGCCACAAGATTACACCCTGGCGGAACTAAAGAAGTTGCGTTTGAAAAATGGAGCCGGACATAAGACTGCTCATCTCATTCCAACCTTGGAAGAGGTGATGAATCTGTGTAAAGGTAAAATTCTGGTTAATGTAGATAAAGGATATGACTATTTTCAGGAAGCTTATCAAGTGCTGGAAAAGACCGGTACAACCAATCAGTGTATCATCAAATCTGATTTTCCATATGAGAAAGTGGCGGGTGAGCACGGCGAAGTGCTTGAAAAGATGACTTTTATGCCTGTTGTCAATCTGGACAAGCCGGAAGCACAGGCTATTATCGACGGTTATATCAGTAATCTGAAACCTGCTGTTTTCGAACTGGTATTTAGTAAGGATTCGGAGGAGACATTACGGTTAATAAAAAGGGTACGTGATAGTGGGGCAAAGGTCTTTGTAAATGCCATGTGGCCGGAGTTATGCGGTGGACATGACGATGATAAGGCCGTTGAAGAGCAGAAGTATGAGCAGAGTTGGGGGTGGATCTTGGAGCAGAACATAGGTCTTATCCAAACAGACCGCCCCTGTGAACTTCTTCATTATTTGAAGAAAAAGAATCTTCATCCATAATAGAATAAACATGTTGAAACAGCTTATCAATTTTTACAAGGTCTCCTCACCGAGACCTTGTAACAGGGAAGCTTTGTCTTCACCCGACTCGCAGCATCTTCTTTCCGATGCCCGTCGCCTGAAATACCTGAAATGGTCTACGTTCCTTTCAGCCACTTTCGGTTACGGCATGTACTATGTTTGTCGTCTTAGCCTGAATGTCGTGAAGAAGCCTATCGTAGATGAAGGGATCTTCTCCGAAACAGAACTGGGAATTATTGGTTCGGTACTTTTCTTCACTTATGCCATTGGGAAATTCACGAATGGTTTTCTTGCCGACCGTAGTAATATCAATCGCTTTATGACTACCGGTTTATTGGTCACGGCTTTGGTTAACCTCTGTTTAGGTTTTACCCATTCGTTTCTTTTGTTCGCTATACTTTGGGGGATCAGCGGTTGGTTTCAGTCTATGGGAGCTGCCTCTTGTGTAGTGGGACTTTCCCGTTGGTTTACGGATAAGGAACGGGGTTCCTATTATGGATTCTGGTCTGCCAGCCACAATATCGGTGAAGCATTGACCTTTCTGATTATTGCGTCTATTGTCAGTGTACTGGGTTGGCGTTACGGTTTCTTTGGGGCAGGTATCGTGGGATTGATTGGTGCATTGATCGTCTGGAAGTTCTTTCATGATACTCCTGAAAGTCAGGGCTTTCTTCCTGTGAATATTCCCAAAGAGAAAAAGGAGATGAGCGTCACGGAAGCGGCCGATTTTAATAAGGCGCAGCGACAGGTATTGTTGATGCCTGCTATCTGGATACTGGCTCTTTCGAGTGCTTTTATGTATATCAGCCGTTATGCCATCAATAGCTGGGGCGTTTTTTATCTGGAAGCGCAAAAAGGATATTCTACGTTGGATGCCAGTTTCATTATTTCCATCTGTCCGGTCTGTGGTATTATCGGCACCATGTTTTCGGGAGTCATTTCTGATAAGCTGTTTGGTGGTCGTCGAAATGTTCCGGCGCTGATATTCGGATTGATGAATGTTTCTGCACTTAGCCTGTTCCTATTGGTTCCGGGCGTACACTTCTGGATAGATGTGTTGGCCATGGTTCTTTTCGGGTTGGGTATCGGAGTTCTCATCTGTTTTCTAGGTGGTTTGATGGCTGTCGATATTGCTCCCCGTAATGCTTCCGGAGCGGCTTTGGGAGTAGTCGGTATCGCCAGTTATATCGGAGCCGGATTGCAAGATGTGATGAGTGGCATTTTAATAGAAGGTCAGAAGACGGTTCAAAATGGAGTGGAGGTTTACGACTTTACCTATATCAATTGGTTCTGGATTGGTGCGGCTTTACTATCTGTTTTCTTTGCCTTATTGGTTTGGAATGCGAAATCGAAAGAAGTGGATTAAAAGTGAGTACATTAGGTTAAAAATAAAGTCTTAGTTTTCGAAGTATTAGTTACTATTTCGGGGGAGAGTTATTATAAGTCTTCCCGGAATAGTTTTTATTTATTTAATAATTTAATGTGATTGTTTTATGAAACACGTATTTGACGATGAGTTATTTTGTTCGTTGAAAAACGAACTTAGTGAGGTAAGCGCACAGATTGATGCGCAAAGTGCAAAATTGATGGGGCTGATCGACCAAAAAAAAGAATATCCGCTCAACTGATTCGGGAAACGAAGTCGGAGATACCTGCTAGCATAGAATATCTGGGAGATCCGAAAAGATTCATCGCCATTATTCTGCGGGCTATTGATCAGAAGAGGTTGACTTTCAATGGAACTGCTAATAGCGAACAGACTATCCGTTATTTAGCGACTGTGATAGACGTGATTAGCCCGAAAACTGGCAAGGTACTTAAGGTAGAGACACTGGTATCTTATGCGAAGAAGATACATGCCGGAGAGATAGAGGGCTGTAAGGAAGAGGAGTTTGACTGGCTTGGATAAGCCAGGTTGCTGGATTGAGAAAAACGTGGCGGGAAATTTGAAAAAGACGGTGGGCTTTTTCAGATTTCCCGCTGTCTTTTTCAGAAAGAGAATACAAAAGTGTGAGAGGTGTGAGAGAGAGTTTTCAACTTTCTACTTTTCTATTATTTAATTCTATTATCTATATATTCAATTAAAAAAAATACAAATGTTACAAATCCTCTCTCACACCTCTCACACTTTCTTGGTAAATAGAATGAAAATAGATAAAAAACAGGAAATTTTGTTGTATAGTTGAACAACGTTTCGTATATTTGTAGTATGGAAAGACACCTAAAAAAGAGATTGAAAAAGCAAAGATATTAAGAAAGGAGTATTATGCAGATAAACAATCATCAGCTAGTAGATTATGATGTAGTTCTTGATGCGAAATTTGGTGCAGAAGGAACTCCTGAGCGTGCGGAAGCAGAGGAGAAAGCCTATGCTTTTTATACAGGGCAGATTATTGAGGATGCACGGAAGAAGGCTAAAATCAGTCAAGCTGAATTAGCCCGGCGTATAGGTTCTGATCGTTCTTATATATCCCGAGTGGAGAGTGGTCAGACTGAACCTAAGGTATCTACTTTTTATCGGATAATGAATGCCTTAGGGTGTAGAATCGAATTTTCGATGAATTTGTAGGGATAAAAAAATGCAGAGTTATCTTTGACAACTCTGCATTTTTATTAGCTACTGTACCCAATCATGGGTCGCTCTTCTTATTCGTATAGCCTGTTCGATTTTACCTGTTCGGGGGCAATGATAAATACGGCATATCTTCTTCCATTTCTTCCCTTTTTAGACTCAAAATTATGCTTAACCATTACTTTGCCAATCTGGATCTTCGCTCCGATGGAATATTGATAACCGGTACGCTCACGGATCAGTTCGGCAATTTCGCTGACAGTGAGGTACTGTACCTTTTCAAACCGTTCCGGCTTGCGGATATGGGTGAGTACCAGCTCCTCTTCCGGTGAATGGAAAATGAAATCTTCATTATTCTTTTCGATCCGGTTGTTGTCCTCCTGCGTGAACCAATATTGATAACCCGGAGTGTTGAGCAAATGCTTTATCTGCGCATACAGTTGAGTATAATTGATTTTGATAAACTCGATGGAATCGGCATGGAAACAAAGGAAGCGTCGGGTGCCTGTCGTGTCGTGAAGAATCTCCTGATAGTTGCACGTTCCGGCAAAGGAGGCGGTGTGTGGGAAGTTCTGCGAACGGCGTGCGTACGGGAGACGGATACTGATTACTTTGCGGGTCACCAGATCCTTGAATGTATTCAGATCGCGCCCGCTCATTCCCTCGAATTCGTCAAGGTTGATAAGCATTGATTGCGCTATTTTGGCCAAATCGTCTTTACTGTTCGGATTGATAAGGCCGGTAGAAAGATAAGTGCGCAGTTCGGGCGGAAGCAGGTTGTTGATAAAGGTTGTCTTGCCGATATTCTGCACCTCGCTGCATAGTAAAAGCACGGTGTGGTTGACGACATCGTCTTGGGTGGCGGCAGCGCACATCCCTACCAGATAACGCTCCAGGCACTCCGTCCAGAAACTCTGGTGGTTGGTACGGACACTGTCCGCCAGAATACGGATATAATCTATCCCGTCCCATTCGGGAAGCTCCTTAAAATACTTGCGGATAGGGTGGTAGCTGCTACTGAAATCGGAGTAAATCAGATTCTGAATCATCTTCACGTTGCAGGCATAGCCCAGCTCATTCATCTCCATCCAAATGCTGTTCTCCATCCTGTCGTCAAGAATGCGGAAAGGATCCGGCTGCTCTGTTTCGGAAACCCTCCGGCGATATTCCATGATGTGGAGCAACTCGTTATAGCGCGTCTCATAACACTCGCTGATATGCTGTTCTATTTGCAGCATTCGTTTTTGGGTACTGTTCAGCTTGTTCGTGTTGAACTCCTCCGTATGTGCATAAGCACTGGCAATCAGCGAATCCGTTTCCTCCGCCGGGAGGTCGGTAAACAGGCTCTTTATGAAAGCTGCCGCTTCCTGTTCGGGAATGCCGTGACGGTTGTATTTGCACGCCAGATGATGCAGGTAATTGTTGCGGTTTCCTTCGGTGTATTTTTCCGACTTGTTGTGATAGTAGTTCAGGGTCACCATTAATGAAGCGTGTGAGGAATGATAGTTGCGTGCGGTCTCTTCACTGACCGGATTGTTGTCCGTTTCCTGCTTTTTCCTTCCGGGTGTTTTCTTCTTCTTTTGCGTTTTATAGAACAGAGGGGGCTGTTCCACGATGAAGGGAGTGGCGTCACGATTGAAATAGATGCCCGGATCATATGACAACAGACAGGTACGCCCCACATCCTGACCGGAGGTGTCAATCTCGGTCTGACAAAGTTGGGAGTAAAAAGAAGCGACCTTATTGTAGGCTGCATTGTGGAAATCTTCTATTTCCTGAATGGTGTCGGGCAATGTCCCGTCCGGCCGTTGTGTGTGCGCTATGATTTTCAGTCCCATCCCTTTGGGGCTGATAAAGGCGATTCGGGTGTAGCTGCACGCTCTCACCGTTTGCAGGATACGCGCTAACTCTTCTTTACTCAAATGGTCTATATCTATCACGATATATCCCAGATATTTGACAAGGGTCGCATTGGAACGGCCACCCCGATAATTGGCGGAGAATGTGACGGAAGGCAGTTTCTTCTTCTCTTCGTTTGCAGCTTTCTCTCCCTGCTCCAGGAAGGTGCGTCGTACGCTTTCTACTATGTTACGATACTTTGCACTACCGATGGCAGATACGATTTCTTCTTCGGTCATTTCTGCTATGATGCGATAGAAGTCAAGAAAAATGTTGAATTGATTCATTTCTTTAGTTTACTTTTTTAGTCGGCTGCGAAATAACTCTTTTGCAGCGAGATGTAACGAAACTTTCGGGAAAATAGTGAAAAGTTCTTTCAGGGCTCTCCCAGATATTGCACGATGGTGGCCACCTGTTTGGGAGAGAGCAGGCGGTTGCGTGCACGGTAACCCTCCGCTTCCAGTTCGTGTAGGAGAGGGAGGTTGAAGAGGATCCATCTCCGGAGAATTTGTAAGGCAACTTTGATACATACGGTAGGGTTGTAAAGATGTGCCAGCTCTGCTTTCGTATAGGTGCGGATGATGAAGAGGTTTTCTTTGTTATTCATAACTGATTGTTCTTGTTGTATGCTATAAAGTTACTGAAAATAAACGGTTTGGGAAAGGAATAACCTCACTTTTATTCATTGGAAATCAAGAAACTTCATTCGAGATCAAGAAACTTCGTTGGGGAACAGGGAGTGTGGAAGAGGTTGTATCTTTGTGTCGTTAACAAGAAGGAAATGCATTTCGAATGTACAAAAACTTTAAAATTATTTTAGTATGGCAATGACAGTTTCTTATTCAGTAGTACCGCGTAAGAATCCTGCAAAAAAGGATGAACCGGCTAAGTATTATGCCCAAGCGCAATCGGCGGGCGAGTTGGATTTTGAAGAGTTGTGTGAGGCGATCACCAGTCGTTCCACCTGTACGGAAACGGATGTGCGTGCCTCGATTTCCGGTATTCTTTATGAGGCGAAGCGTTCGTTGAAGGCGGGGCGTATTGTGCGGCTGGGTGATTTGGGCAGTTTGCAGATCGGGTTGACCAGTGAGGGAGCAGAGTCGGTTAAGGAGTTCGCCACTTCGATGATCAAGGGAGCGCATATCATTTTCCGTCCGGGAAAACAGTTGGCGGAATTGCTGAAGATTCTTAGTTATCAGCAAGTGCGTACACGCGCGGCTGCCCAGTCGGGCGATGGAAGCGACGGCGGCAACGGTGACGGAGGTAGTGGTGATAAAGGTGACGGCGGTTCCGGTGATGGCGGATCGGACAACAACGGAGAAGCTCCGGACCCGGCAGAATAATAGTACTAACATTAATTTGGGAAAAATATGAAAGAGATCGTAAGTAAAATCCTGGAGGTGATCATGTGCCTCATTCCTTTCTTCGGAAAGGGAAAACGTGAGAGAGTAGTGAGGGAAGTGCGTTATAATGCTACGCACAAGGAGGTGTGCAACGTGAAAACAACGGAAAGGGCGAAGGAAGATGAGAAAGATTAGTCTGATTGTCATTCATTGTTCCGCCACCCGTGCCGACCGTGATTTTACGGCAAAGGATGTGGATACGGCTCACCGTTTCAGGGGATTCTCGTGCTGGGGGTATCACTATTACGTGCGTAAGTCGGGGCAGATAGAACCGATGCGGGACGAGGATATGGTAGGTGCTCATGCGCGTGGCTACAACTCGATCAGTTTAGGTGTGTGCTTTGAAGGCGGATTGGACGCGAACGGGAAACCGGCAGATACACGCACCCCGCGTCAGAAAGAGGCTTTGCATCGCTTGGTGGGAGAGTTGTTACAGCGTTATCCCGAAGCGAAAGTTGTGGGACACCGGGATCTGAGTCCTGATACGAATTATAACGGAATCGTGGACCCGTGGGAACGGATCAAAGAATGCCCCTGTTTCGAGGTGATTGAAGAATTCTTCAACTAATTGACCACCACAGTAGTGAAATATTCTTTAAATACCTTCGCGGCTTTTTCAAGTTGGTCGGGGGTATTTTCTTTTACGTCTTTCAGCTTGTATTCCTGCTCCATCGCTTCATACTTATGTACGCCTAATGTGTGATAAGGCAGGATTTCCACTCGTTGCACCATCTTGTATTTTCCCAGAGCCTCTCCTAAACGGCGGATATCTTCTTCGAAATCGCTGTAGCCGGGCACTAATACGTAGCGTAACCAGAACGGCTTTTCGTTCTTTTCGAGCCAGGCTGCCGTGCGTAGCGTCTGTTCGTTGCTTCTTCCGGTCAATGCACGATGGCGTGCCGGATTAAACTCCTTGATATCGAGCAAGACAAGATCTGTCAGTTTGAGAAGCTCTTCCACATCTTCGTTCCAGATACCGCCGTTGCTGTCTATGCACACATGAATCCCTTTCTCTTTCAGTTCGCGAACCAGCGGGACGAGAGCTTTGGCTTGAAACGTGGGTTCTCCGCCCGAGAAAGTGACTCCTCCGCGTTTACCGAAGAAAGGACGCTGGCTCATGGCCATACGGATGATTTCTTCCGGTGGGGTGGGAGTGCCGCCTTTGCCGGCTATCGTATCCGGGTTGGCGCAATACAGGCAACGGAAATTGCAACCTTGAAGAAAAACGACGAGCCGTAAGCCCGGCCCGTCAAATGTTCCCATACTTTCGTATGAATGAACTCGTACGAGTTGAAAGTTGAAAGTTGAAAGTTGAAAGTTCATGACTTTGTGATTGAGTTTTTGGTGGTTTTTACGATACTTGCTAATAATTTTATTAGTTCACGGCAATCTTGGTGGATTGATTCAAAAGAGCTGTTAGTAATATAGTCGCTGTCTTTCAGCAGCATGAGCCAATATTCCGTTTCGTTGGCTTCTTTTAAAGAGATATTCATTTTGTTTAAAAAATCAGCTCTGCTTTGGGCATGTTCTGCTTCACGGCATAGGGCTCCTATGGCTGTTCCACTCCGAAGTATTTGTTTTGATAAAACATATTCCTTCTTTTCATGATATAAATATTTGTATAACTTTATAATCCGAAGCGCAAAACTGTACGATTTTCCTCCTACTATAGCCTGCCCCATATCCTAGTCATTCTCAAAACTTTCAACTTTCAACTCTCAACTCTCAACTAAAATCGTTCGTGGAACGAACGATTGATAACCTCCAATTGGTGTTCGCGGCTCAACTTCACGAAGTTTACGGCATAACCGGAAACGCGGATGGTAAGCTGCGGGTATTTTTCCGGATGTTCCATCGCATCATAAAGCATTTCACGGTTCAGAACATTCACGTTCAGGTGGTGAGCGCCTTTGGTGAAGTAACCATCCATCATTGTTACCAGATTTTCGATACGGTCCTCCTCAGTGGCTCCCAATGATTTCGGAACAATGGAGAACGTGTTGCTGATACCGTCTTGAGAGTCGCGGTAACGAAGTTTCGCTACGGAACTCAAAGAAGCGATAGCACCGTTCTTGTCGCGTCCGTGCATCGGGTTGGCTCCCGGAGCGAAAGCGACACCTTTGGCACGTCCGTCGGGAGTGGCGCCGGTCTTCTTGCCATACATCACGTTGGAAGTGATGGTCAGCAGCGAAAGGGTAGGACGGGCATTCTTGTAAACCGGAAGTTTCTTCAATTCTTCACTGAAGAAATATACCAGGTCGACACCCAAGTGGTCTACCTTGTCGTTGTCATTTCCGAAGCAAGGGAACTCACCTTCGATATCGAAACCTTCCGTCAGACCGATGTCGTTGCGGCGTGCGGTTACTTTCGCATATTTGATAGCCGACAGTGAATCGAGCGCGATGGAGAGTCCGGCTACACCGTAAGCGAGGTTGATGCGCGGGTTCGTATCTACAAGCGCCATCTGGGCTTTCTCGTAGTAATACTTGTCGTGCATATAGTGGATGATGTTCATCGCTTCGTTGTAGACGCGGGCGATTTCCGTCAATACCTTTTTATAATTACTCATCACTTCCTCAAAGTTCAGCGTGTCGCTGGTCAGTACAGGGATGTTCTTTACCATTACCGTACCGGTGTTCTCGCAACGTCCGCCGTTGATGGCAAGCAGCAGGGCTTTCGCCAGGTTGCAGCGTGCACCGAAGAACTGGATCTGCTTTCCGATTTCCTGATAAGATACGCAGCAGGCGATTCCGTAGTCGTCCGACTGGCGCACTTCACGCATCAGGTCATCGTTCTCATATTGGATGGAAGAAGTGTCGATAGAAACTTTAGCACAGAATTCTTTGAACCCTTCCGGCAGTTCCGGGCTCCACAGTACAGTCAGGTTCGGTTCCGGTGAAGGACCGAGATTGTACAATGTCTGCAAGAAACGGAAAGAAGTCTTTGTAACCTTCGTGCGTCCGTCGTTGAGACGGCCTCCCAGAGATTCGGTTACCCAAGTCGGGTCGCCGGCAAAGATATCGTTGTAGGATTGCATACGCAGGTGGCGTACCATACGCAGTTTGATGACAAACTGGTCGATCAGCTCCTGTGCGAAAGACTCGGTGATGGTTCCTTTGCTCAATTCATATTCCATGTAGATATCGAGGAAAGAAGAAACATTACCCAATGACATGGCTGCTCCGTCTTGTTCTTTCACGGCAGCCAGATAAGCCATGTACACCCATTGTACGGCTTCCTGTGCGGTATAGGCGGGACGGCTCAAGTCGAGACCGTAGTATTCGCCCAGCACCTTCATATCCTTCAATGCCTTGATCTGTTCCGCTACTTCTTCGCGCAGACGGATGCGGGATTCGGTCATCGGGCCGGTCAGGTTGCGGAGGTCTTCTTTCTTGGCCTCTATCAGTCGGTCGATACCGTAAAGAGCCATACGGCGGTAGTCACCGATGATACGTCCGCGCGCATAGTTGTCGGGCAGTCCGGTGAGGAATCCCAATGAGCGGAACGAACGGATTTCTTCTGTATATACGTCGAATACCCCGTCATTGTGCGTCTTACGGTAATGAGTGAAAATATCTTTTACGCGGTCGTCCACTTCGACACCGTTTTCGTGACACGCCTTGCTTACTACGTTGATACCCCCGAAAGGTTTGATGGCACGCTTCAGCAGTTCGTCTGTCTGCAGACCGACGATCAGCTCGTTTTCCTTGTCGATATATCCCGCTTTGTGGGAAGTGATGGTAGATACGGTAACATTATCCAGTGCGCGGACACCGTTGTTTGCTCTCTCTTCAGCCAATGCTTCGAGGCAGCGGTTCCATACAGCTTTTGTGCGTTCGGTAGGTCCTTCGAGGAAAGATGCATCTCCGTAGTACGGAGTGATGTTATGACTTACGAAATCTCTTACGTTGATTTCGCTGCTCCAAAGACCGTCTTTAAAGATCTTGTTTAATTCCATAATGATATAATTAGAGGTTGTAGTTATCCTTTTCTTTAGAGCGCACAAAGTTACAATCATTTTTCATATAATCAGCATAAATATACTCTGATTTTATGCTGTCCAACATAAAATACCTATAAATTGCTATCTTTTGGAAATAGATGGCTGATTTTTTTAGAGAAACTCTTGCAGATTTGAAATATCTTCGTACCTTTGCACCGCTTTTGACGAAAAGCACTCCTGATAAAGGAGTTTTGGAGAGGTGGCAGAGTGGTCGATTGCGGCGGTCTTGAAAACCGTTGAAGGTAACACTTCCCGGGGTTCGAATCCCTGTCTCTCCGCTGAAAAGCAGCAGGTTAGCTGCTTTTTTATTTTATAGGGAAGCGAATTTCCCCCTTAAGGAGAGGTGCTCGAGTGGTTGAAGAGGCACGCCTGGAAAGCGTGTATACCCCTAAAGGGTATCACGAGTTCGAATCTCGTTCTCTCCGCATGTTCATTATTTTTTTGATTACGAAAACGGCTGTCTTGATTTGTCAGGAGAGTCGTTTTTTTGTGTTGTATAGAGATACTGGGAAAATAAACCTGTCTTTGGCGGGGACTTTAGGTAAATAAATGTTTATCTTCGTATTTAATAGGTAGCAAACCTAAAAAAGATATTGAAGTATGAGACGAATTTTACTGGGACTATGTTTTCTATCTTTCCTCAATAGTGCGTCCGGACAAGAAATTCCCTTGCCGGAGAGTATGCCGCAGGCTCATCCGAGAGTGCTGACTACACCGGAAGGGAAGCAGGAAACGTGGAACTTGATTAAGACCGAAGAATGGGCAAAGGATGTTTTCGATAAGCTGAGAGAGCGTACGGAGAAATATACCGATCTGACGGCCACCCGGCCGGATTGGTTGTTGTCGCGTCTGGCTATGTATTGGAAATCCCATGCTACTGAGGTATATATAAAAGGTGAAACTTTCGACCATGCGGGCGGTGAGAAAGCTCCGTATCCCACCGTGCGCTATACGGGAACACGTGGAACTGCCGCTACTCACGGCCGTCCCCGACTGGCGGATATTGTGCCGTACGATGATGATGATAACGGGAATGTGATATTCTGTAATAATGCGCTTCCCGACCGTCCTATGGAGAGTGTGCATCCGTCTAAAACCGGACGTAACATCGAAAGTCTGAATTGTGAGATATTGGGAATCGCCCGTGATGCTGCTTTCCTCTATTGGATGACGGAGGAGGAGAAATTTGCAAAGTTGGCAGCCGGAGTGTTCGATACTTATATGACGGGTATTTATTACAGAAATGTTCCGGTTGATCTGAATCACGGTCATCAGCAGACACTGGTGGGGCTGACTTCCTTTGAAGTGATCCACGAAGATGCGTTGCATATCGCTGTCCCTCTATACGACTTCCTGTATGATTATCTGAAAGCAAACTACCCGCAGAAGATGGAAATCTACGCCGGAGCATTCAAGAAATGGGCGGACAATATCATAGCGAACGGAGTGCCGCATAATAACTGGGATTTGTTGCAGGCACGGTTTATCATGAATGTGGGGCTGGTGCTGGAAGACAACAAGGCGTATGCCGATGGGAAAGGACGGGAATATTACATAGACTATGTGATGAACCGTTCCGGCATTCGTCAATGGAGCTTGACGCGTCTTGCCGAATATGGTTTTGACTCTAAAACGGGTATCTGGGCGGAATGTCCGGGATATAGCAGTGTGGTGATTAATGATTATGCCAATTTTGTGAATCAGTTTGACAACAACCTGCAATATGATTTGGTGAAGGCGATGCCTGTATTGTCGAAAGCGGTAGCGACAACCCCTCAATATCTGTTTCCCAACCGTATGATTTGCGGTTTCGGAGATACGCATCCGGGGTATCTGAACACTAATTTCTTTGTCCGTATGATACAGAATGCACAGGCAAACGGGAAGAAGGAACAGGAAGACTATTTCACTGCCTTGTTGAAATGCCTGAATCCCGGTGCCGGAAATGAGAAAGCGGAAAAGAAGAATGTGCGGGTGTCTGTCAATTCTTTTTTTGAAGATAAGCCATTGACGCTGAATCCGGAGGTGCAGGCGGGAAAGATAGAAGAATATGTCTCTCCTTTGTTCCATGCACCTAACGTCTCTTGGCTGGTGCAGCGAAATGGTATGGATCCGCGCAGCAGTCTGATGATTTCGCAGAATGGAAGTGAGGGCAACCACATGCACGCCAACGGCATTTCTATGGAACTTTACGGAAAAGGATATGTGCTGGGACCCGATGCGGGTATCGGTCTTTTCCTGTATAGCGGGTTGGATTATGCGGAATATTATTCTCAGTTTCCGAGTCATAATACGGTTTGCGTAGATGGAATATCGAGTTATCCGGTGATGAAAAGCAATCATTCTTTTGAGTTGCTCTCCTGTTTTCCGGCTTCGGCGGAACCGGGTGGGGAGTTTACCTCTGTCACATACAGCAATCTCTATTTCCGCGAACCGGAAAGCAGGGCGGATCAGACGCGTATGATGAGTATCGTCACCACTGCTCCGGAAACGGGGTATTATGTGGATGTGTTCCGCAGCCGGAAAGAAAAAGGAGGGGACAAGATGCATGATTATTTTTATCATAATCTCGGGCAGACGCTCACATTGACCGCTGCCGACGGAACGGATCTGAATCTGCAGCCTACGGAGGAACTGGCGTTTGCCGGTGCGCATCTTTATGCCTATTCTTATTTATATGATAAGAAAGTAGCGGCTACCGGCAAGGATGTGAAAGCGACCTTTACCATTGATATGAAAGATAAGGGAGGCGATGATATATCCATGAATCTCTGGATGAAGGGAGAACCGGACCGTGAAGTCTTTACGGCTCTGTCGCCTATGACCGAAGGGTTGAGCCGTACACCCGGTATGCCTTATAATATAAAGGAGCAACCCACATTGACTTTTGTTGCCCGTCAGCATGGAGAGGCTTGGAACCGTCCTTTTGTCGCTGTTTATGAACCGAGTACACGGAAAGAGCCGTCGGCTATTCAGGCTGTGTCCTACTTTGATGCGGAGGCAACTGCTCTGACGGATTTTGCCGGAATCTGCGTGAAAAGCAAGAATGGGCGTACAGATCATATCTTCTCGCTTTCCGACGCTACGCAGACGGCTACTTATCAAGGGATGAAAGTAAAAGCGGATTATGCGGTAATCAGTAACCGGTATGCGGGAGATAACCGTACGCTGTTTATGGGTAACGGAACGCAACTGATAGCACCGGGAGTCAGTATCCGTACTTCTGTTCCCGCCCATGTTCTGCTCGAACAGAAGCAAGGGAAATGGTATATCTTGTCTTCCGCTTCTTGCACGGTGGTGATCGGCGGCAAGAAGATGAAAGTGGAAGCTGCACCGAAGACAAAAAGATGTATATCCTGTCCATAGATTGATAATATTGTAATGTATTGGCAGACTGCTAAGGAAATATTGCAATAAAAAATAAAAAAAACGTAGGCAAACGTTGTGAATGCCATATTTTTTCTAATTTTGCGGCTTCTTGTCTGATTCGGAAGAAACGGACAAGAAGTCCTTATTTATATAGGGTGGATATTTAGTGGGAAATATTTAGTGGGAAAATAATTATGGTATATGCACTGAGAAATGGTCGCAGAGTGGTCGCTCTGTTGTCATTTCTGTTATTGTGTTGTGGGGTACATGTACACGCACAACGAGTGGCTGTGAAAACGAACACGTTGGGATGGCTGACTGCCAGCCCTAATGTCGAGGCCGAATTTGTTTTGGGTCGTCATATCTCTCTCAATATGGGAGTCGCTGCGAATCCGATCAGTACAGACAATTTTAAAACTACTTTCACACATTTTCAGCCGGAAGTACGTTATTGGTTAAACCGTCCGATGGTGAGCCATTTTCTAGGTGTCACCGCTTTCGCGAACAATTTTAATATGCTGGTTAAAGATGTGCATCACAAAGGCGATGCGCTGGCAGTCGGTTTGACGTACGGTTATGCTTGGGTGCTGAACGATCATTGGAATATTGAGGCGACGGCAGGTATCGGGGTGATGCACTACCGCCAGTTTAAGTACGACAAGGGTGCTCCGAAACCGGATGCGGCGAATGACAGTAAGACAACGCTGGCACCGGTGAAGCTGGGAGTGTCTTTTGTGTATATTATCCGGTAACGGAACGAACATTTATAGTTAGAAAAGAGAATGAAAATCAATTGTAAACGTGATAGATTAATCGGAATCCTCCTGGCAGCCATGCTGCTACTCGGTACGGATGCGTACGCCCAACGTATGCGTGTGCAAGGACACGTCACCAACCAACAGGGAAAAAGCATTCCGAACGTGAATATTATAGATCCTGTAACGAATGAACGCATTGAAATCTCCGATGAGGACGGACGCTACAGTGTGCTGGCGGAACGGCACGGATCGTTGAAATATACCTGTGTCGGGTATGAAGACAAGACGGTCAAGGTGGGCGGAAAGCAGATTATCAACGTGGTGCTCAAAGATGCGGTCATTGAACTTGACGAGGTGACTGTGATTTCAAAAGTGAAGGATAAAGTGGTGCCCGAGCCTACGGACATTGAGATAAAAGGCAATTACTTCCATCTGAAAACCCGTGTGCCGGTGCCTAAGGAGATGTTCACTTCCAACCGCCGTCTGGTATTGCAACCTTCTATCTATGATGTGACACAGAAGAAGCGTTTGCTGTTACGTCCCGTGGTGTTCGACGGAGGTACGTATAATACTACCCAGCGGCGTATGTATGATTATAATATCGAACAGGACCCGCTGCACGAATACATACAGGTGAAGACTACTTCCTCGCGGAACGGGGATATTATCGCCTATCATGATTCTATCTATATAGAGTATCTGCAACATGATTATCGTGCGGATGTGCATCTTGCGATGGAGAATTACCGTGCTATTATCTATCGGGATTCTTTCTCTATCGCACGCGGTACTGTCAATCCGTTGCGTTTCCTGGAATATAAATTCTCCGCTTTCAATCTGACGGATGAGAAATATCTCCCCAAACCTGTGATGCAATTGAGGGATACCAAAGGAGAAGTCAACTTGACTTTCGTTGTGGGAAAAGCTGATCTGGATGATAAGAATCCACAGAATCAGGTGGAACTGAATCGCTTGAATCAAGAGTTGCACGCTATCGAGATGAATCCGGAGGCTTCATTGAAAAGTTTCCATATTACGGGTGTCGCTTCGCCGGACGGTTCGTATGAATCGAATCTGCGACTGGCTAAGTTGCGTACGGACAAGGCACTGGACCGTATCTTGTCGCAACTCGACCCGGAGACCCGCAAACTTCTGGAGGTGAAATCGGACGCGTCGGTCGCTTCGTGGAAAGAAGTGGCGGAGTTGCTGCGGAAAGATTCCAGACAGGATACGGCCGACGAGATCACGGAATTGATTAAGCGATACGGAGAAAAGAATTACCAGTTGAATCGCGCTCTGAAATCGAAACCTTTTTATAAGGAGGTTGCTGCTGTGTATCTGCCTAAGTTGAGAAAAGTGCAGTACACTTACGGATATTCTATTTTCCGTTCTTTGACGGATGAGGAAATTATGCAGCTCTATAAGAAAGATCCGAAGGAGCTGACACGTTTTGAATATTACCGGATGATTGCAACGGCTAAAACGCCGGATGAAAAAGAGAGGTATTGTAAAGAAGCTCTTGAATTGTACGATAACTTTACGTATGCGGCGAATGAGCTGGCTGTGTTGAATATTCAGAAAGATACGCCGGACTCCAAGATTCTTGAACCGTTCGTCAGCAAGTCAGCTCCGGTGGAATTGCTTTCCAATCAAGCGATTGCCCTGTTGCATGAAGGTAAATATACGAAGGCTGATTCTGTGTTGACACTGCTTCCTGAGGGAGTTGTTGCCGATGATTTGCAGGCGATCGTTCAGGCGATGGCAGGCTATTACGACGATGCGTTTGAGAAAGTGGCGGCTACCAGTCCTTTCAATGAAGTGATCATGTTGCTGGCGATGAAGAAGAATAAGGAAGCATGGGAGAAGGCTTCGCAGCTGAATACGGGCTCGGCTCGCGAGTATTATGTGAAGGCTATCGCTGCCAACCGTATGGAAAAGGTGGGTGAAGCACTTACGTATATTGAGAAAGCTTTGGAACTGGATCCTTCCTTGCTGGAGACCGCGAGAGTGGACGGCGACATTATCGACCTGTTGCCCGAAGAGCAGAAAATAAAGAATGATAATACAACGAAAGAGTAAATGATGGATATCCTCAGAATCAAAAATAAATATGCGGCAGTGGCATTGTTCTTGATGTTGTCTGTTGCTTTGCAGGCACAGGATTATGGTGCATTGAAATATATGTTGCAGAAAAGACCTGCCAATGAGAGGTTTGAAAGTAATAAATTCAATGAACACCTCTTTTTCTCTGCCGGGCTGGGACCTTACGGTTTGCTGACGAGCGGAGGACAGGATGGCATGGGAATGACAGCCAATGCTTTTATAGGCAAATGGTTCACTCCTGTTCACGGCGCGCGTCTGGGAGCGACTTTGGGCTATTTGCCGTCGGAAGTATATAACAGTAAGATAAAAATGGTAGGAGGCAGCTTCGACTACCTGCTGAATATATCTTCTCTTACATTCGGATACAACGAACAGCGCAGGTTCGAACTTTTGGGTATAGCGGGAGTTGAAGCCGGCTATTCCAGGGCCAATGACAATTCGGCCGGTGATAATCCGGCTGTGAAGAATGGACATGAGTTCTATTATGGTGTCCGTATGGGATTGCAGGGGAATGTCCGTCTTTCACGGACACTCGATTTATTTGTCGAACCCCGAATCGGATGGTATAACGATGGATTGGGGCATACGGAAAGTTGGAGAAACTATAAAATGGGAGGATCGGTCTTGGTGGGTCTGACCTATATGCCTGCTGCGGCGATGGGCAGGAAGATTCATTTTGACAACTTCGATAACAGCTCATTCCTCAATCATATGTTTGTCTCGTTGTCCGGTGGAATCAGTACGCTGAAAATGCCGGGGATAAAGAATACACTCAAAGGATTCGGACCGCAGTTCTCTGCCGGAATCGGTAAATGGTTCAGTCCGTCGTCGGGAGTACGCTTGTCCGGAACCGTTGGCTACAGCGATACGCCTGCCGGTAGTGCGAGCAGCTATTTCAAGCATGTAGACCTGCATGCCGATTATTTGCTCAATATCAATAATATACTTTGGGGATATGATGAACAGAGGCTTTTCACTTTGATCGGTATAGCCGGTGTCAATCTGTCCGGGACAAAAGGAGTGGCGCAGACAGCCAAGTATGCACCGGGATTGGGTATCGGGCTTCAAGGAAGTTTCCGGTTGAACCGTTCCGTAGATTTGTTTGTGGAACCCCGCCTTAATGTTTATCAGAAGAGATATGCCGGTGGATGTGGTTTCGGTAGTACAGACCAGCTCGGAGAACTGAACTTCGGTGTGACGTATCACGCAATAGACCGTGCAGCCCGTCCTCAGAATGGATTCTCAAGCAATCATATTGCCGACAATCTATTCATGACGTCAGGTATCGGGGCACAGTTATTCCTGAATAAGACTAATCTGAAACATCTCGCTGCATGGGGACCGCAACTTTCCGCTTCTATCGGAAAATGGTTTACTCCGTATTCCGGTCTGCGACTGGTAGGGACGGGAGGTTTCTTCTCCAATTATTTGCTTCCGACAGATATGGAGGCGGAGAGACTCAGACATATCACCGTAACCGGAGGATTGGATTATTTATGGAATATCACTTCTACTATGAGCGGATATGATCCGGAACGTATTTTTGAACTGATCGGTTCGGTAGGATTTAATCTGGCTTATACGTCGAATTCAGAGCATAAGTTCCAGCCGGGACTCAATGCGGGGGTACAGGGAGTATGGCACATCAATGATTTCTTCGGTTTGTATCTCGAACCGCAAATCCGCCTGTATCGTGATAAGTTTATCGAAGGAAATCTGGGCTTCATGCAGAAGGATGTGATGGTGGGGATCAATGCCGGTTTCCATTATCGTTTTGTTCCTTATTCCAAAGCGGCCAATCGCAGTGTGTTTGAGAAAGATGACAAACGGTATTTTATATCGGGAGCATTGGGCGTAAGCAGTCTGCTGGTTGCCAATCGGGATTTGGTAAAGAATATGGGTGTGGAAGCTAAGGGTAGTATCGGAAAATGGTATACTCCGCTTTCTGCATGGCGTGTGAACGGAACAATCATGTATAAGGCGAAAACACCGGATAAGTTGAATCTTCATTATGCGGGGTTAGGAATGGATTATATGATGAGTCTCGCTACTTTGGCGAAGGGATATAGCCGGGATCACGTGATAGATGTTGTTCCTTTTGTCGGAGTGACAGCCGGATTGGTACGTCGTAGAGGTGAGTTTAAAGCTGTTCCGGGTATTGACGCCGGTGCGCAAGTCAAACTGAAACTGGGCTCTTCCCTCGACTTCTATGTGGAACCCAAAGTGGGCATTCGCACGGACACGTATGATGGTATGGATCAGGGAAGACCCGACCGCGTTGCTTCTATGGTGGGAGGATTGATTTACAAGTTTAAAATGCCTAGCTTTAAATAAAGTTAGCATTCTACTTACAAAAATACAGCTGTATATTCGATAAAAACAAATTCAAGAGTGAAAGTTTTGTCGCTCTTTACTTGATTTTGTCTGCTAACTGTTATCTTTGTTTCAAAATAATAGTGGAGTAGGATAAGGGGATTTCATTTTTCGTTCGTACTAATAATAGTACTACAAAAAAGAAAACTATGAAGATTCGAATATGCATATTGATTATTATATGGGGGATATTATATCCGGAGTACCTGAACTCGCAGGAATCCCCTTACGTATTCCGGCAAATCGGAGTTGTCGAAGGATTGCCGGATAACTATGTCAAGAGTGTTTTTCCTATTCCCGACGGACGTATCGGGGTGAGAAGCACTGTGTTGCTAAGCCTGTATGACGGTGCGAACTATTCAAATTTCCCTTTCAATATTCATGGTGAATATCCGATAGTATATAACCACATCATTCCGGAACAATATATTGATACCGATAAACGTTTGTGGATGAAAGAACGTAAAAGCCTGCGCGTTTTTGATTTGACTACCGAACAGTATATCTATAATGTAGATTCGCTGTTTCTTCAGTTCGGGTTGAAAGATAGGGTGGAGGATCTGATTATTGATTCCGAGAAGCGTTATTGGTTTCTCACGCCGGGATCTTCCGTCTATACGTATGATACGGAGACGAAATCGGCAGAACTGGTTTGCAGGAATGATGAGTTTATGGAATATTATGGCGGACTGTTGGGAATAGAAAGTCACGGCAACTATAGTTGGATGGTACATCAGAAAGGGGCTATCCGCTGCTATGACTGGGAGAAGAAACGTTTTATTCAGGAACTCGATTTCTTGAAAGGCCAGCTGAAACCGGATGACCGTGTTGTCTTACGGATACTCGATAACGGTGACTTCTGGCTGATGTGGGATCGGGGGATAGGTTACTATGATGTCTATAATAAAAAATGGAACCCGATTTCAAGTATCCGGTTGGGACATTATTCATGGTTCACCTCAATGGATGTGGATAAAGGTGGAAATGCGTGGGTAGGAACCGTTATCGATGGATTTTATGTAATTGATATGCATAATTTCTCCGTAACTCAAACACTGGATATACCTTTGTTGTCGGGCAACAGAGTGAGAAATGCAGTTCAGAGCATTTATTGCGATCATGAGAATAATTCCGTCTGGATGGGGCTTTACAATCAGGGAATCTGTTATTACCATCCCAGCATGAACAAGATAATGCTGTGTAATAAGAAAATGATTCGCGGAGATTGGAAAGGAGAGGAGATCCGTTGTATGTTGGAGACTTCGAAAGGCGAGATTCTTATGGGAACCACTTCGGGACTGTATCGTTACGAACCGGCAACACGGAGCTTGAACAGGCTGCATGATGAATTCAATCAAAAGAATTGCCGTGTCCTCTACGAAGACAAAGAAAACCGTATTTGGGTGGGGACCTATCATGACGGATTATATTGTATAGAACACGGGAAAGTAAGATCTTATGACTATCCGGACACGGATTATCAGAATGAGTTGGATTTCAGTAATATACGTGTTATGGTCGAGGATCCTTCCGGACGGTTGTGGGTGAGTATATACGGAGGTGTAGGCTTGTTCAATCCGGAGAATGGACAGATAAAACTATTATCCGAACAGTTTCCCGAGTTGAAGAAATATAAAGTAGCCAATGCGTTGGCTATTGACGACCGGTCTCGATTGGTAGTGGGTAGCGATAATGGCTTGTATATCTATGATCCTGCAAAAAATACAATCTGGATATCCGAACAGGATGGACAAGCCAATTCAATCTTTAATCAAGGAAGTATGAAGTATAACCAGATATTGAAAGATCATGAAGGTACTTTATGGTTTGCTACCCAATACGGTTTGAATGTCCTTACCCATCATGGGCAAAGTTATACATTGGGGAAAGAAGAAGGGTTGTCACAAGCTATCCTGAATGTGGTGGAAGATAAAAATCATGATATATGGATATCGACAGTCACTTCTATCTATAAGATAAAGGTAGACCGTAAGACAGATAAATACAGTTTTCACGTTGTCAGTTATTTGTCCGAAGATGAGATCCGGCAGGATGATTTATATAGCTTTCCTTCCCTGATAACCCGTGACAATCAACTCTTCTTAGGCTTGATGAATGGATTTATTGTCTTTTCTCCTGAGAATATGGTTGATAACCAATGCCTCAATCGGCCTTTATTCACTTCATTCCGCCTGTTCAATGTTCCGGTAGTGTCGGGAGAGGAATATAATGGTCGCATATTGTTTGACAAAGCATTGAGTTATTCGGATGCAGTGCAATTGGAATATGATGAGAATTATGTAACACTTGAATTTTCGGGACTAAACTTCTCTAATCCTTCTCAGACTTCTTTTCGTTATCAGTTGGAAGGTTTTGATAAAGAATGGATTGAAACATCGTTTGAGAATGGACAGGGACGTGTTGTGTATAATAATCTTCCGTCAGGTGAATATGTTTTCCGTGTGTCCGCAGCCGGAAACGACCGGGTATGGGGACCGGAGTCTGAATTCAGAATTGTGATTTATCCTCCGTTTTGGGATACATTGGCTGCCCGCATCCTCTATGCCGTTTTGGGTATTTTGTTGGTCTTCGGTCTTATTTATGTGATTAACCGCCGTAATCGGCAGAAGATGATCCGTATGCAAGAAGAGGAAGCTTTGAGGCAGAAAGAAGAGTTGGACCAGATGAAATTCCGTTTCTTTACCAATATCAGTCATGAGCTGCGTACTCCGCTGACACTGATTATCACTCCGTTGGATATGATGATACGCCGTTTGACGGATGAGACGATGAAAAAACAACTGAATACAATTTATAAGAATGCTCAAAACCTTTTGTCATTGGTAAATCAATTACTGGATTTTCGTAAACTTGAAATGAAGGGTGAGAGATTGCATTTGATGAATGGCGATATGGAGGAGTTTATTGTTTCTGCCTACAATAATTTTATGCCGATGGCTGTAGAGAAGCATCTTAACTTTGTAAACCAGTCGGAACACAGAGCGCTTTATATGTTTTTCGATCGGGATAAAGTACATAAAATTGTAAATAATCTCTTGTCCAATGCCTTTAAGTACACTCCGGAGGGAGGAACCGTGAACTTATTACTTGCGACGGAGGAAGTGGAAGGGAGAAACTATGTGAGAATATCGGTATCCGACACAGGAATCGGAATATCCGAGTCCGATCTTCCCTACATCTTTGACCGTTTCTATCAGGTTGGCAATGAAGGGGATGAAAAGATAGGCAGTGGTATCGGACTCCATCTGGTCAGGGAATATGTGAATATTCACGGTGGACGTATAAAGGTTGACAGTCAGATGGATCGCGGGTCGGTCTTCACCGTTTGGTTACCTATGGATTTGACACCTGAACCGGATGAACTGCCGGATGAAATAGCTGAAATGGAATCGACGGGTATGAAAGAAAAGGAAACCGTTGTGCCTGCGTCAGATGAAAATATGAAGAAATTGTTGTTGGTAGAAGATAATCAGGAATTCCGTACTTTCCTGAAAGAGCAGTTGGAGGATTTTTATCGGATAGTGGAAGCGGCGGATGGTGAAGAAGGGGAAAGAAAGGCGATTGAAGAAAATCCCGATCTCATTATCAGTGATATCATGATGCCGAAAGTGGATGGTATCGAACTTTGCCGTCGTATCAAAACGAATGTGCAGACTTCTCATATTCCTGTGATATTGCTGACTGCCCGTACGGCTGACGATATCAAGATAAACAGCTACGAAGTAGGAGCCGACTCTTATATGTCGAAACCTTTCAACTTTGATATGCTTATGGTACGCATTGAGAAGTTGATAGAACAGCAGGAAAGGAGGAAACAGGAATTCCGTAAGAATATAGAAGTAAATCCGAGCGCTATCACAATTACTTCCGTAGACGAGCAATTGATACAGAAATGCTTGGAATACATAGAAAAAAATATGGATAACCCGGAATATGGTGTAGAGGAGTTGAGTGGCGATTTGGGGATGGTACGCATGAGTCTTTACCGTAAGCTGCAATCCATAACCGGACATACCCCGACGGACTTTATCCGCAGTATCCGTTTGAAACGGGCAGCGCAATTATTGCAAGGAAGCCGATTGCCGATCATCGAAATAGCGAATCGGGTAGGATTCAGCTCTTCCAGTTATTTTTCGAAGTGTTTTAAAGAAATGTTTGGGATGTTGCCTAAGCAATATGCAGAAGAGTCTGGAAAAAAAGAATGACATTATAGTTACGTTTATTAGTTTAATTATTACATTTGTGCCAATTTATAATAAATAGCGATATGAAAGTATTAGTTTTAATTTCATTGGTAGGAGGTTTGTTGTTGTCCTCTTGCGGAGGTAGTTCAAAAAATAGTGCGAACGGTCAGGAAGTGAATCCGGCAGATACCATCTATCTGGGTGATTTGCGTGAAAAGTTTGCAGGGGACAGTCTTTTCTTTAAAGTAGTGGCTCCGGACCTGATGTTGATGGATTACCAGTATTTTTGGCCGGCAACGGAATCGGATGCAATAGAGAAAGGGCTGACAAAAGAATATTATAAGCGTGTCAAGAAAGAAATCACCGAAACAAATGAGGCCATTAAAAAAGGTGTCATGAAAGGTGCGGATGTGAAACGTATTCCGGATTTTCAGGCTGCGCAGTAAAGCAAATACCAGAGATAATCTGCATCTGTGGCGAATCATGCCACAGACTTATGCAAAGTACAGAACAGGGGAGCCGCCAAATGTAACGGCTTCCCTTTTTTTGTTACTATGAAACCTGCATTTATGCCGATGGAATGGGGATATTTTGCAAAAAAACATGCTTGTTACCATAGTTTTGTTTTCTGTTACTTTTGTGTTATTTGTTTTTTAAACTTGTTCTTACTTTTGTAACATCGTTAAACGGATAAATTTAATGCCATGAGTAAACAACAAGCTACATTTGACGACTTCTTTTCAGAATGCTACCTGAAATATCGGGAGTATATCAAAAACTATATCGCTCTTCGTATTTGCCGTCCGTATGAAGCGGAAGATTTGGCACAGGATGTTTTTGTCCGCTTGTGGGAATACAGAACGTTCGTAAACCCCGACACTGTCTGGTCTTTGCTTTTTACGATTGCCCGTAATATTGTGACTGATCAGATACGCCGTTATTATAAGCAGGAAGATTTTGTTGCTTATATATATAATAAGGTGAACGACTCTGATAGAAACACGACGGAAGATGTAATCTGTTATCGCGAATTGAAAGAAAAACATGAGGAGGTGGTGAAAAGTCTTCCTGCCAAGCGCCGCCGGATTTACGAGTTAAGCTTCAATCATGAACTATCTTGCCCTGCTATTGCAGGAAAATTGTCTTTGTCTCCTCGTACGGTAGAGTGTCAGTTATTGTTGGCGCGTAAGACTGTACGTGGTTGTTTGCGGAATGAATTTTCCCAAGTCGGTTAAATACCGTCTCGGAATAAAGCATATTAACTTTAATAATTTAATAGTATTATGGAAATTAAATCCAAATTCTTATGTAGTAGAGGAGTTGCATTGGCTTTTGCCATGTTGCTGGGTGGTTCACCCGGTGTATTGCTCTATGCGAATGATTCTGTAGAAGAGAGTTTGATTGTAGCCCAGACAGGACGTACTATCAAAGGACTTGTCACAGATGTGAATGGCGAACCGCTGATTGGTTGTAACGTAGTGGTTGTAGGAAGTAATGCAGGAGTAATTACCGACATCGACGGTCGGTTTACATTGAACGTGCCTGCGGATGCTAAGCAAATAAAGATTAGTTATATCGGTTATGTAGACCAGATTATCAATTTGAATAATCATTCAGATTTTACAATCAAACTGAAGGAAGACAATAATGCATTGGATGAAGTAGTTGTTGTTGGTTACGGTACACAAAAGAAAGCTACTTTGACGGGTGCGGTAGAATCGGTGAGCAGTAAAACATTGCAGAGTCGTGCAATTACTAATGTCGGCGCAGCTCTGCAGGGAGCTACTCCGGGTCTGGTCGTTACTCGTTCATCTACACGTCCGGGTAATGAAGGCCTGAATTTTCAGATTCGTGGTGCGACGTCTATCAACGGAGGTAGCCCGCTGATTGTTATTGACGGTGTGCCTGCATTGAACTCAGTTTCCTTCCAAAACCTGAATATGGATGATATCGAAAATATAAGCGTTTTGAAGGACGGTGCAGCCTCTATCTATGGAGCAAAAGCTGCTAATGGTGTTATATTGGTGACAACCAAAAAGGGTAAAGGCAAGGCTACGGTGGATTATAACTTCAATATGCGTTTTACTACCAACGGTATTATGTCTTATTCTCCTTCTATGCAGGAATATGCTACTATGTGGATAGAAGCTAATAAGGAAATGGAAACCAAAGACTGGTGGAATTGGGGTGAAGAAACTTTACGGAAGATGCAGACTGGATATGAAGGCATCTATCATACTGTTGATGCGGGATGGGGTGATCTTTTTATAGGCAATGCCAATCGTTTGGATGAGCTGTTTGCACGTCGTTATTCTTATCAGCATAACTTAAGTGTGTCAGGTTCTACTGAAAAAACGGACTACCGTATTTCTTTGGCGTATGCGGATAATCAGGCCAACTTGGCGGTTGCTTATGATGGACAGACACAACTTAACTTACGTCTGAATTATGGAATTAAACTGACAGACTGGTTTAAATTAGAAACCTCAGCCAGCATGATAAAGACAGATACGAGTACTCCCTCTACGGGAATTGATGCTAATATGTATGCTTTTGACCCTCCTTTCTTCCCGGCTAAGAATCCCTATGGACAGTGGTATTCTATTTTTGGAACCAGAGGAGAACGTCAACCGGTAGCTGCTATTTCGGATGGTGGACGTGATGACAGAACGAATCTGACTACTCGTGTAGACTTAAAAGCTACAATTGATATCTGGAAAGGAATCAGTTTTGAAGGTATGGCTTCTTTCCAAAATGAGGAATACCGTCGCGACCGCTATGTTATTCCGGTACAAGTATATGACTGGTTCGGCAATCCGGTACGAACCATCGTGAGTACTCAGCAGACGTTGGATAATTCAGCCGGTGTTTTTCCTCTAAAAGATACGAATAATCCTGCCTATTTGATGGAAGCTAATAACCAGCTTTATCAATATTATTCCGGCTTGCTGAAATATAACCGTACTTTTGCTGATGTACACAATGTATCGGCGACTTTAGGTATTAATGCAGAAAAATGGACATCGAAAAAACTTTCGGCTGCTCGTGAAACGATGGAAGATTCAGGTGTGTATGATCTCGAATTGGCAGGTGGAAAAAGAAACAGTAGTGGAGGGAAAACACAGACCGGTACTTATTCTTATCTTATGAGATTGAATTATAACTATGCAGAGAAGTATTTGGTGGAATTTTTGGGACGTCGTGATGGTGATTCTAAATTCGCTCCGGGATATAAGTTCCGTAATTTCTTTTCCGGTTCTTTGGGATGGGTATTTACGGCTGAAGAATTTATGAATTTTATCACTCCGGTGGTTAGCTTTGGTAAGGTTCGTTTAAGCTATGGTAACTCCGGTAATAATGGAGGTTTGGGTGACTTCTCTTATTTGTCTTTGATTAGTCAGGGTAATACAGCTTTCGGTACTAATGTCTCTCAACAGATATCTTCCGGTTTTGCTAATGGCGGATTGATTAGTTTTGATACGACATGGGAACGGGTGGAACAAAAGAATATAGGTGTCGATTTAAATTTTCTGGATAATCGTTTGACTGCCTCTTTCGACTACTTTATTAAAGATAATATCGGAATGCTTTCTAATGTTACTTATCCCGGAGTGTTGGGAGGAACAGCTCCTAAGACCAACAGTGGTCATCTGAACGTAAAAGGATGGGAAATTACCGTTGGCTGGCGTGATCAAGTGAAGGATTTTTCTTACTATGCAAACTTCAATATCGGAAATAACAAGAGTTTGTTGAAGAATGTAGAAGGTGCTGATACATATACAGCAGGCACGAATAATGTGAACGGCTATCCGTTGGGAGCTTTCTTTCTTTATCGTACTGATGGTTTTTTCAAAGATCAGGAAGAAGTTGATCGCTACTATGCGTTGTATGGTGGTAAAGGTGATTTGCTGAACGTTGGAAAGAACAGCGACAGAGAATTGCGTCCGGGAGATGTGAAGCGTATTGACCTGAATGGCGACTATAAGATCAGTGCTGACGGAAGTACGAACAGTGATTTACAGTATGTTGGCGACTCTGCTCCTCATTTTGTATTCGGATTGAATCTTGGAGGTTCATGGAAAGGGATTGACGTCAGTGCCATGTTCCAGGGAGTGGGGAAACAGTTTATCTTACGTAAAGACTATATGGCTTATCCGTTCCGTATGCGTACCACCAACCAAAATCCTACTTATATTGGTAAGACATGGACAAAAGAGAATCCGAATGCTGAGTTTCCTCGTTTGACCACTAACTCTACGCTGGCTCAATGGAATTATGAGAACAACGATTATATGCTTCAGAACAGTCGCTATATTCGTTTGAAAACATTGGTTGTCGGTTATACATTACCGCAGATATGGACACGCAAGGTAAAATTGGAAAAAGTACGTTTATATTTCTCTGGCAACGACTTGTGGGAAGCAAGTAGTATTCGTGACGGCTTCGACCCTGAAATGGGAGCTGCTTCCAATACCGGAGGGTATCCGTTTGCCCGTACTTGGTCGTTCGGATTGAATGTTACCTTATAATATGTATGAACCAATCGATAAAAAGAAAATAGTATGAAAAAATTAGTTTATATATTGGCTTGTAGTTGTTTACTGGGACTCAATTCCTGCCAGAATACTTTCCTGGATTTGGATCCGTTGGATGCAAAGACAGATGCGGTTTACTTCAAAACACCGGAGCATTTCCGTGAGTATGCCAACGGCTTATATTCGCAGTTAATCGGGTGGCGTTCGGGCATCCTCGATCATATGGATATTCAGTCCGATCTCATAACCAATCCATCCAATCAGTGGAATTTGGGACATGGAACAATTAACGTAGGATATGATGACAGTCGCTGGACGGGTCTTTATGGTAGTATCCGGGCGGATAATATGTTATTGGAGAGAGCGGAAACCTATGCAGGCGATCCAGCGGAAATTACTCAATATGTAGGTGAAGCCTATTTCTTCCGTGCTTACAATTATTTCTATCTGCTGAAATATTTTGGAGGAGTACCTATTCTGACTAGGTCTCTTGATACGGAATCTCCTGAATTATATTATCCGCGTAACAGTCGTTATGAAGTGGTCGATCAGATCTTGGCTGATCTTCAGAAGGCTATTGACAGGTTACCTATCGAACAGAATATCTCATCTTCGGATAAAGGGCACATCAGTAAGCAAGGAGCAAAAGCTTTCAAAGCGCGTGTATTGCTTTACGAAGCTACTTGGCGGAAGAATGTAGGAACACAAACTGATTTTGAAGGTTCGGCAGGACCGGCAACCGATCAAGTGAACGCTTTTCTTGAAGAGAGTATCTCCTTGTCGGAAGAAGTGATGAAAGATCAGGTTTATGCCTTGTGGAACTATAATGGGGATGCGAGAATGAACAACATGAGTAGCCGTTATCTTTTTTGTATTGAAGATGCAGAGAGTAATCCCGGCGGTTATGGAAGAGAAACGAATAAGGAATTCATCATTTATTCTGTGTTCGACCGTGATGCCGCTCCCGGTAAGTTTCAGTTGAATCTGAATATGTCCTATGTTTATCCTAGCAGAAAGTTTATGGATATGTTCCTCTGCAAAAACGGAATGCCGATTTGTGAGGCTAATTCCCAATTCGGTGGTTATTATACTCCGACATCAGAATATAAGAATCGTGATTACCGTATGGAAGCTTACGTAGGGAAAAGTGCGGATGATATGAAACTGAATGGAACTTCTGGTTATGGTAATATGAAATTTATTACTTATAAACCAGCTGCGGAACGTGAAGAATCTGCCAATTGTCCGAACCTTCGTTTGGCGGAAGTTTATCTGAACTACGCTGAAGCGGTCATGACACGCTACAATAAAATAGAGGATACCCAATTGGAAGCTTCTATTAATAATTTGCGCAGACGTGCCAATGTAGCTTCTCTTACGAATGCTTTGGTCGATCAGATTATAGAGTTGACCGGTTCAACGAAGTCGCACGAAGAAGTAATGATGGACGAAATTCGTCGTGAGCGTACAATAGAACTTTATATGGAAGATTTTCGCTTTGATGACTTGAAACGTTGGGGAATGCTGGAACAAGAATTGAATCAACCCCGTTGTGGTAGAGTATTGGGAGGAACAAACTATGGTACGACATTTAAAGATGCAAATGGCAATAATCTTGCTGCTTATAATCCAAGTGCTTATGTAAACGGTGAATTGAAGGTTGAAACAGGACACGGAGAATTATACTGTGTGCAGCTTTCCAAGAAGTCGGATAGTTCACTTTCTTCACGTCATTATCTGTATCCTATTCCGCAACATCAGATTAACTTGAATCCTAATCTGAAGCAGAATCCGGGTTACTAAATCACTTATTAATCTATATATATGAATGTTATGAAATACTCATTAATAAAAAATGCGTTTGGCCTGTTGGCTTTGATTTCTTTTCCGGTGTTATTTGCTGGATGCGAGCAAGACGCAAAATTTAAGGCTTATGTATATCCTACGGCAGAGGTCTCGGAAATGTACCCCAAGCTGGGATATGCGGCAGAGAAGGTTACATTCACGGGAACTAACTTTGGTGACCGGAAAGAGGCTTTGAAAGTTGCTTTTGGAGGAGTAGCGGTGAGCAATATTTTATCTTGTAACAATAACTGCGTAGTGGTAGAAGTACCTGAAGGTGCGGTAGCCGGTGATGTGACTTTACAGACATGGAACAATGAGCCTATCACGGTGGGTACATTTAAAGTATATCCTACTCCTGTAATAGAAGAGATCTTTTCACACAATACGGAATATGGTTCGAATATGGCTATTGAAGGTGATTTAGTTACAATTAAAGGAGCGAACTTCGGAACTGACAAAAAACTGGTTGAAGTGAAGTTTAATGGAACGGTAGCTCCGATCGAATCTTTGGTGGATGAACAGATAGTTGTTAAAACTCCGGCATATAAGTCAGGGCTGGTCACTGTTACTATTCGTCCCGAAGCGAATGCCAATAGCATTACGCTAACCGGTACAGGGTTGATGGATCCTCAGGCAACAGGTGACGTAACGTCTATTTTCTTGCAGAATAGTGTAGCTCCTTTCAGTCCGAGTGGTGCAGTGAATACTTGGGCAATAGCTACAGGATGGCATACATCCGGTGGTTTCGTTGGGGCGAATACTTTACTGTTTACGGAAGAAAATCCTGATGGTTTGTTCGTACTGGAATGTTGGAATAATGGCAAGAAGGAAAATGCGAAGATATATCAGGTTGCCACTTTGCCTAAGGGAGACTATAAATTTACATTGAATTTTGTGGAAATTGTAAAAGAAGCAGGGCGTTTCGGTGTGCATTTTGTGATAGCCGAAGGTGATGAAACTATTCCTAACTTAGTAGCTAATGGAGATAAATTCGATGATACAGATGAGAATACAGCAAAAGTGAAAACGTCCTATCCTATCACGGGTTCTATGGATCCGCATACAAAAGAAATATCACTTCATCTGGATGAGACGAAACAGTTGACCATAGGATTTGTAACTCAGTTGAATAATAAGGGAACGGTAAAACTCTCTGCTATCAGAATTTATAGAGAAATGCCTAATGATAATCAAGATTAAAAAGAAGGTTTATGAAAAAGATATATTATAGCTTATGCTTACTGTTGTCCTTGTTTATATGGACATCATGTGACAAAGGTGGAGAAGAAAGGGTAGACCTGAAGTATGAGGCGCGTACAATTAGCGTGTCCAGTATATCTCCGGTAGCAGGTTATATTGGTGAGAATCTGACAATTAACGGGAAGCAGTTCGGTGTGTCTCCGGAATTGATGAAAGTTTTCATTGGTGAAGATGAAACGGAAATTATTTCATGTTCGGAAGAACAGTTGATTGTGAAAGTACCGCAGGGGGCAACAACCGGGAAAATCATACTGAATTTAATGGGTGATACGTATGTATCGGAGCTCACCTACACAGTACTTGGGCAGCCATCAGTAACAGCTATCTCGCCTGTAATGGCTTTTGCCAATGATGAAATTACAATTACAGGTGATAATTTCGGTTCTACTGTGTCTGCGGTAAAATTAGGATTTACCGGAACAAAGGAAACTGCTTTAGTCATTTCTTGCGAGAATACAAAAATTATAGCGAAAGTACCGGCAAAAGCTGTTACCGGTCCTATTGATTTGACTATCTCGAAACAGCATGTGAATACTCCTTTGAGCACTGGTTCAGGAGAATTTACGGTATTGCAACATGCCTCATTTACTGAAATGTCTGCTGTAAGCGGTTATCGTGGCGCAACGGTTACCTTAAAAGGTGAAGGCTTTGTAGGCACAGATGAGAAATCACTGAAAGTTTACTTTGGGGATACTGAGGCTGAAGTCGTTAGTTCAACAAATGAGGAGATCGTGATAATTGTTCCGGAAGAAGCGACGAATGGTGATAATGCCGTGATGGTAGAAACGGCTTATGAATTAATAGAAGCTGTTCAAGTATTCAATGTACTTCCTTCACCTGTAATAACAGAAGTTTCTAGTGAAAGTGACTATGTTGGTGCAACAGTGACAATCACGGGGGAAAACTTCCCGAAAGAAGTAGATAATGTGAAAGTAAGGTTTGGTAATAATGAGGCTACTATTGTTTCTAACTCGGAAACGGAATTACAGGTTTTAGTACCATCTCCTATTGATGCACAATTTGGAGAACTTGATTTAACAATTTCTATGTCCGATATAATCTTCTATACAGGTCGTTTTATCGTGAAAGAAACCCCATATATAACTTCTGTAACTTCTACTAACATTATTAGTGGCCACTTAGTTACAATAGGGGATGAGATAACAGTTGTTGGTAGAGGATTTACGGAAGATGTACAGGTGAATGTAGGTGGCATAGAAGTGACACCGACGGCAATAACTGAAACAGAAATTAAAGTAAATATTCCTGTTGGTTTTACTGATGGTGAAGTAGTTCTGAAATTTAAGGGAATACCTACAGATGTAACTAGTGATAAATTAACATTGTTGGTGAATGGTACAGATATTACAGAATTTGTATTGAAAAACTATAAACAGCCATTTGTTGGCTTGGAAGTAGGTAGTACTGCTGATTGGCAAACTCCTATGTATTGGAATCCGAATGCTGAAATTAAAAATAGAGATGAGAACGGTGTTGGTGGTATGCAGTATGAGAAAGGTACAACTTATCTTGCATTCCAAAGAGGATATGGAAGACAAGCTTGTTACAATGGTAAAATGTCACAATCGTTTAAGCTTCCGGCAGGAAAATATAAGTTGGAGGCAGTATATCCAGTTATAAATTTAAATAATGGAAAAGATCATGTTTATATAATTATGGGGAAAGGCACATCTAATAATGATATTCCTAATATAGATAAACTAGATGCAAATTCTGATGTATATGTTTATGCTGGAACTCAAGGTCCTGCGTCGGGTTCAGGTATATTTGAAACAGAAATATTTGAGTTGTCAGAAACATCAGATGTTATTGTAGGTTTTCTTATCACTATTGATAATGATAAACGTTGGTTTAAAGTTTCAGAGTTGAAATTGATATATGTAGAATAATAACTGAAAGACATTATGAAAAAAATATATTACTTAGTTGCAGTGTTGGCATGCATGTCCATGACATCGTGTGGTGACGGATTTAATTTCCCGGAAGTGGAAGCTGAGACTGATTTATATAAAATACCTCTACCGGAAACAAGTCTGGTAGAGATAGAGTCGAAAGACATATCAGTTGCGATGGATCATGTCGGAGGTCTTCATACAGAAGAAGATTTTGAGCGTATACGTGAAAAGTTGAAAGCTGGAGAATCTCCTTGGGTGGAAGGATATGAAGTCTTGAAGAACAGTAAATATGCTCAGTTGAGCTTTCAGACTTATCCAACTGAAATTATAGTCAGAGGTGGTGGCAGTGGAGAAAACTATATGAATGCGGCTCGTGGAGCCGCCGCTGCTTATCAGTTGGCTTTACGTTGGAAGATCGAAGAAAATGGTCAATATGCAAAAAAGGCAGTAGAGATTCTGAATAAATGGGCAAAAACCTGTACAGGTTTAGGAGGGGATTCTAATGTCTCTTTGGGTGCCGGAATCTATGGATTTGAATTTGCTATAGCCGGAGAATTGCTGAGAGGCTATGCAGGATGGGCTCCTAAAGATTTTGCCGCATACCAACAATGGATGCTATCTGTCTTTTATCCTGCGAATAAAGATTTCTTAGTTCGCCATCATAATACGAATCCTTTACACTATTGGGCTAATTGGGGATTATGCAATATCGCTTCTACTATGGCAATTGGTATTCTGGCAGATCGTCGTGATATTTATAATGAAGCTATTGAACATTTTCAGACAGGAGAAACCAATGGTCGTATTTCGCTGGCTATCTATCACGTATATGATGGTGCTTATGCTAATTTTGCACAATTACAGGAGAGCGGCCGTGATCAAGGGCATTCATTGATGTGTATTGGATTATTAGGGACTATTTGTCAGCTTGCATATAATCAGGGCGATGATTTCTTCGCATATAAAGATAATATGTTTTTGAAAGCTTGTGAATATGCAGCATGTTTCAATTACACAAATGACGGAGTACCTTACACATTGTATACATGGAATAAACAGAATGCTTGGGGCGGAATATCTCCGGAAGACCAGCCGGAGATCGGAGCAGGCGGACGTGGAGGAATGAGACCGATATGGGCACTTCCTTATTATCATTATGCTAAAGTAAAAAATGTGCTGGATACTAAAGTGAAATATACAGAAATAGCCCGTGATAAGGTCTTCCCCGAAGGCGGAGGCGGTAACTATGGTGAAACAAGTGGTGGCTTTGACGCTCTAGGTTTCGGCACTTTGATGTATGCAAGATAAAAACAAGTAGTTTTGAGAATGAGACATTTGAAATTTATTATAATGTGTCTGCTTGTTATGGGAACAGGGATTTTACGGGCGGAGATACTCGTATACCCTGTCCCGCAAGGTATTTACTATGCCCGTCATAACGACGACTACACAGTAAAAGTACGGCAAGCAGGTGAAAAAGATTGGGTAGACCTTTTCGAATATAACGTAAAGGTGGATATGGATACAAAATCGGATGCAACTATGGTGCAGTTTGATTTTTCCGGTAAAGTGGAAGTATTAATACGGAAGAACAATGGAGAGATCCGTTCGGCAATAGTACGTCCACTATCTAAAGGCATTCAGCCGAAGATAGACGGAAACTTTCTGCTGTTCACATTGGATAAGCCACAAAAACTATCTGTAGAGTTTAACGGTGACCGCTTGAATAATCTACACGTATTTGCCAATCCGATAATTAAGGATATACCTGATAAGAATGATCCGAACGTGATGTATTTTGAGTCCGGTATCCATGAACCTACCGATGCGGCAGGCAAGTGTTTCCGTATTCCTTCCAACACTACGGTCTATTTGGAAGGTGGGGCAGTGCTGAAAGGTTGTCTTAATTGTGACAGCGTGGAAAATGTGAAGATTCTGGGGCATGGTATGTTGCTCGAACCGCAACAGGGCATATCGGTGGCATATTCCAAAAATGTATTGATTGATGGAATTACTGTTGTCAATTCACGTCACTATACCGTTTCCGGCGGACAAAGTCAAGGAATAACCATCAAAAACCTGAAATCATTCAGCTATCAAGGGTGGAGTGACGGACTGGATTTCATGTCTTGCTCCGATATTGTCATTGATGATGTGTTTCTGCGTAATTCCGATGATTGTCTTGCTTTCTATACTCACCGTTGGAATTATTATGGAGATTGCCGGAAAGTACGTGTTCAGAATTCTACTCTTTGGGCTGATATTGCGCACCCCATTAATATCGGTACGCATGGCAATACAAAGACGGGAGATGAAGTGCTCGAAGATATGTTATTCAAAAATATCGATATCTTGGAGCATGATGAAGACGACCGCAATTATCAAGGATGTATGACCATCAACGTTGGAGACCATAACTTGGCACGCAACATAACGTTCGAGGATATTCGGGTCGAAAATATTCAGGAAGGGCAACTGTTCCATCTTCGTGTGATGTATAACCAAAAGTATAATACCGGTCCGGGAAGAGGCGTGAAGGATATTGTGTTCCGTAATATCTCTTGTACAGGCAAGTATATCAATCCTTCCTTGATAGAAGGTTATGATAAGAACCGCAAAGTAGAGAATGTCCTGTTCGAGAATATCGTATTGAACGGTAAGCGGGTGACTTCGCTGGAAGAATTGAATGTGAATAAGAAGGATTTTGTAGAGAAAGTGAGAATAAAGTAGTTATTTTCATAAAGTAATTTTTCAAATTAAGTTTTATTCAAATAAAAGTTGAAAAACTTTTATTTGAATAACTTAATTGTGCTTTGTATATTTGTGAAGAAACATACAAGATTGAATCTTGGCTTAATTTGAGTACCATGAAAAAAAGTATTTTGCTTTTCCTCTTTACTTTGGCGTGTTGGATATTATATGCACAGGAATATCCTAAAGTGATAATTCCGGGTGACTATGCTGATCCAAGTATCGTACGGGACGGAAGTGATTATTATATGACGCATTCTCCCTTTTACTATGCACCGGGATTCCTGATCTGGCATTCTCGGGATTTGATAAATTGGAAACCGGTGTGTCGTGCTTTGTCGGCTTGGGAAGGTTCTGCCATGGCTCCTGATTTGATAAAATATAAAAATAGATTCTATATTTACTATCCATCTGCCGGAACTAACTGGGTAACTTGGGCGGACGACATTAAAGGTCCATGGAGTGAACCGGTGGATTTGAAAGTTTCCGGCATTGATCCCGGGCATATTTCCGATGAGAATGGTAACCGTTATCTGTATGTAAATGAAGGCGAAGTAGTCCGCCTGACGGATGACGGACTAGCCACAATCGGAGAGAAAAAAGCAGTATATGCAGGTTGGGAATATCCCAAAAGCTGGGATACTGAATGTATGTGTCTCGAATCACCCAAACTGAACTATCGGGATGGCTACTATTATATGACATCCGCACAAGGTGGAACGGCAGGGCCTGCTACCAGCCACATGGTTGTTTCCGCCCGTTCCAAAAATATCATGGGACCTTGGGAAAATTCACCTTATAACCCTATTGTCCATACCTATAGTACAACTGATAACTGGTGGTCTAAAGGTCATGGTACATTAATCGATGATGTAAACGGTAACTGGTGGATTATTTATCATGCCTATGCGAAAGGATACCATACGCTGGGACGTCAAACCCTACTCGAACCTATCGAATGGACTAAAGATGGATGGTACCGTACAAAACCGACAGCTACCCCGATACAAACAGATAAACTGATAAAACACGGATTACATCTGTCTGACGACTTTGAAGGTCCTGAACTGGGTATTCAATGGACTTTTTGGAAAGAATATGCACCCCAGGCTTTGACATTTAAACAACGAACATTATGGATAGATGCCAAAGGTACTACCCCGGCTGACGGACGATTGCTGTTGACGACTGCCGAAGATAGAAACTATGAAACGCAAGTCGAGATTAATGTCGGTAAAGAGAATATAGCAGGACTCATCTTATACTATCGTGAAAAAGCCTATGCAGGAATAGTATCCGATGGAAAGAAGTTCACTATCTATCAGAATGCGGATAAGAAAATAGACTTACCCAACACATTAGGGAAGCGATTTACCGTAAGACTTCAGAATCAGGGAAATAATGTCCGGATTATGGTCAGCAAAGACACTAAGACATGGACTACCCTGATAGAAAATATGGATGTTTCACAACTCCATCACAATAACTATTACGGCTTTTTTGCTTTGCGTATCGGTCTGCTCTCTGCGGGAAAGGGAAGTGCGGGATTCAGTCAGTTCCGTTATAAAAATGCCATTCCCCAGGAAAAGGATATGAGTGCTTACCTGATGGTATTCCACAAAGATGAAACCCATGGACTTTATATGGCTATTAGTCGTGATGGCTATACATTTACTGCCTTGAATGATGGCGAACCGGTGATTGCAGGAGATACAATCGCCTGGCAGAGAGGTATTCGTGACCCGCATATCTTCCGTGGTCCGGATGGTGCGTTTTATCTTGCAATGACCGATTTACGTGTTTTTGCACAAAGGGATGGTTATCAGGATACAGAATGGGAACGTGACGGGCGTGAATATGGCTGGGGGAATAATCGGGGGTTAGTATTGATGAAATCATGGGATTTAATAAACTGGAAACGTACTAATATCCGCTTCGACAAACTATCTGCTGGATTGAGCGAGATAGGTTGTGTCTGGGCACCGGAAGTAGCGTATGATGATAAGAATGGGAGACTGATGATTTACTTCACTATGCGTTTTAAAAATGAAGCAAACAAACTTTATTATGTGTACGTGAATGATGAATTTGATAAAATAGAAACACTTCCGCAAATTTTATTCGAGTATCCTAGTGAGAAGGTTTCGGCCATAGATGGAGACATAACAAAAGTAGGTGATAACTATCATCTGTTCTATGTCTCCCATGATGGAGAAGCAGGCATTAAACAAGCTGTTTCGAATCGGATCAATGGCGACTATGAATTTGATTCCCGTTGGTACGATTTGGAACCAAAGGCTTGCGAAGCCCCTAATGTATGGAAACGTATCGGAGAAGATAAATGGGTGTTGATGTACGATGTATATAGCATTCATCCTCACAACTTCGCCTTTGTTGAGACCTCGGACTTTGTGAACTTCAAGAATTTGGGACGTTTCAACGAAGGAGTGATGAAAACAGTTCATTTTACCTCTCCTAAACATGGAGCCGTTATACATTTAACTGCTGAAGAAGTTGATAAACTGGAGAATTATTGGCAGAAGAATAAAAGAAAATATATTCCGATGCCATCTGTACAAATGAATATAATTACAAAATGAAAAGAAACATTTACCTTTTATTCCTTATATTGATATACAGCTTGCCAAGCGCAGCCGATACTCTTTTTCAACTGAAAAAGCTACAAGTGGAATATGCTGTAACTCCGTTAGGGATTGACGTAGAGAAACCTCGTTTCAGTTGGCAGATGGAAGGAATGGCGAGTGAAAGAGGATTGTCGCAGACAGCCCGTCAAATAATAGTGACCGATGAGGCCGGTATGCAAGTATGGGATTCAAAGAAAATCACTGATGATAAATCCTTGAATATCGAATATGCCGGACTTCCATTGAAAGCTGCTACCCGCTATCAGTGGACGGTTCATGTATGGGATATGAAACATAGAAAAACATCCGCTTCTTCCTGGTTCGAAACTGGGCTGATGAGTAGCGATCATACTTATCAGGGATGGGATGGTGCGAAGTGGATTGGGCCAGGCGATAAGGACAGAACTTTCTACTCTCATTATCTTCCGGTTTTTAAGTTGAACTTCTCTTTGCAGTTGGACGAAGCATCGAAAACTACCCATTCGGGATTTATTTACGGGGCAAATGATGAACGTTTGATGGAACGGTACAAGAATCTCTATCAGTTGAAAAAACCAAAAGACGAATCATATATTAAGGTTGAACTGGATATTGCTCCGTTATTTTCGGGTAAAGATGCGGTATTGAATATATATCGGGCAGGCTATCATCCGAATGATAAAAAAGACGTTCCCTATAGAAGCTTCACTATTCCACAGGAGATTATCAACGAGCATAATAAATATGATTGGCATAGGATAAGTCTTCACTCGAATTTGGGCTTTACACAATTTTATGTGGATAATGCAGATAAACAAATCGGCTCTGTTAATCTGAATCCTTTAGGGCAGGGAGGTGACTTTATTGCTTTTCCGGTAGTAGGAGATGTGGGCTACTTTGTTCCTGTCGGACAAGGGGCTTCTTTCTCAAAAGTGGAAATTGCCAACTTCCGAAGTCCTTCAAATGTAATCACTACGTTGCAAGATGCAGCATGCCGTATAGATGGTGCTACATCAGGTGTTTTCACTACTTTCACTCCTGAATCTCATTCAGCCCCCATGCTAAGAACGGTCTTTGCTTCTTTGGATGCGAAAGTAAAGAAAGCACGACTATATGTTACTTCACGCGGTATCTATGAGATTTATCTGAATGGCAGACGGGTAGGAGACGATTACTTTAATCCCGGAATTACTCAATATAATAAAACTCACTTATATCAGACATTTGATGTTACAGAATATATTCATTCTGGACGAAATGCACTCGGTGCCTTACTGTCTGAGGGATGGTGGAGTGGAGGAGCAACTTTTACGGGAGATAACTGGAACTTCTTCGGTGACCACCAGTCATTACTGGCAAAACTGGTAATCACCTACGCCGACGGACAGGAGAAAGTGATAATAACCGAACCCTCTACCTGGCAATATTACAATAAAGGCCCTATCTGTTACAGTAGCTTTTTTCAGGGAGAAGTGTATGACGCTCTGCGTGATGCAAGGCTGGAAGGATGGAGCACGGCTACCTATGATGCCGTAGGTTGGAAACCTGCCTGTGAAATTGCCTTGGAAGGTAATATCAGTACGGAAGGGAACCCGGATAAACCTTGGGTAAATGATTACTCTGGTTTTGAACTGATAGGACAGTTCGGCCAGACAGTGAAAGCGAAAATGGAACTGACCGCCCTCTCGATGGAAGAAGTACGCCCCGGTGTATTTGTTTATGATATGGGACAGAATATGGTGGGAGTGCCTAAAATAAAACTGTCCGGCATGAAACCCGGAACAAGAATCTATCTGCGTTTTGCTGAAGTGAAGTATCCGGACTTGCCCGAATATAAGGACAATATCGGAATGATTATGTTGGAGAATATCCGCGCTGCCATGGTGCAGGATATCTATATCGCCAAAGGGGGTGAGGAAACGATTCTTCCACGTTTCACCTACCATGGCTATCGCTTTGTGGAAATAACAGGCATTGACAACCCCCTTCCCGTAGCGTCGGTGAAAGGAGTAGTGCTTAGCTCTATTCACGAATTGACTTCCTATTACGAGACATCGAATGTGAAAGTAAACAAGTTGTGGGAGAACATCACGTGGTCTTCTTTGGCTAATTTCATATCTATCCCCACCGACTGCCCTCAACGGAACGAACGTTTAGGATGGGCGGGGGATATTTCTGTATTTTCCCGCACGGCTACATACTTGGGAGATGTTTCGCAATTCTTGAGAAGATACCTTCGCTCTATGCGTGATGTGCAGCGTGAAGACGGACGCTTCCCTGATATTGCTCCTTTGGGTGGAGGATTCGGTGGTTTGTTATGGGGGAGTGCTGGAATTACAGTGCCTTGGGAGTGTTACCAGCAATATGGGGATAAAGTCTTGTTGGCTGAACACTATGACGCCATGAAACGATATATTTCCTATATCCTCGACAAGACTATCGACCCGAAAACAAACCTGCTTGTGCAGAACAGAGCATGGGGAGATTTGTGCGATTGGCTCGGGCTCGAAGATAATAGGAATGATAAATCTCTCTTGTGGGAAGCTTATTTTATTTATGACCTCGAATTAATGAGCAAGATAGCCACCGTTTTGGAAAAGACCGCAGATGCGGAAGAATACCGGAAGTTGCACAGCGACAGAAAGGCTTTCTTTAACAGCACCTACCTGCAACCGGAAACCTGCAAGACCATCCATTCCGCTTTCATACCGAAGAGGCAGGGAACACTGGTAGATACACAAACTTCTTATGTTCTTCCATTGGTATTCGACATCATTAATGAAGAGAATAAATCGAAGTTTGTCAAGAACCTGATGGAGACAATCGCCAGGGAGAACAAGACAGAACAAGGCAAATGGTGTCCACCTTATTCGTTGATGACAGGGTTTATAGGAACGGCATGGATCAGTAAAGCTTTGTCGGATAATGGTTGCAGTGAGGCGGCATATAGACTGTTACAGCAAACAAACTATCCGTCGTGGCTGTATTCAGTGGAGCAGGGAGCCACTACTATTTGGGAACGGTTGAATTCCTATACTCACGAAGATGGATTCGGTGGAAATAACCGTATGAATTCTTTCAATCATTATTCTTTTGGTGCAGTCGGTGCATGGATATACAATTACTCCTTAGGCATAGAACGGGATGAAAACTTTCCCGGATTTAAACACTTTGTGCTGAAACCGGAAGTGGATACTACTGGAAATATGACTTATGCCAAAGGATATTACAACTCTATGTATGGGCGTATCGAAAGTAGTTGGAGAGTAGAAAAAGATGCAGTTATTTATCAATGCATAGTTCCGGCTAATACAACTGCAACGTTGCATCTTCCTGCAACTTCAGTGAAGAATATTGTTGAGGGGAATAGAACTTTAAAGAAAAGCAAAGGGATAGAGTATGTCGGAATAGAAGATGGTAAGGTAGTATTGCGGCTTTTGTCTGGTAGCTATTCTTTTAAAGTTGCAAAATAAACCATTTAAGTATTGTAATCTTGCTAGATAGTAGGAGTTGTTCTTGTTGAAGGTCTTGTCAAGAACAGACATTTTATAAATGTTGTTTTTGACAAGACTTTCAGATATTGGGCCTTGGTATGGATTTATAACTTCATTTGCCGTTCTTTCTCATCATCCACCACAGCCATCATTCCTTCTACTTGTGCAAGAGCCAGCATACGTCCGTGAAAAGAATATCCCGGGTTGTAGCCTTTATCTTCATCTCCCAGCATCATTCGTCCGTGATCTACACGCATCGGTAATCCCGGATTCTCATTTTCGAAGATACGGATAAGGTCAATCAGATGTCCTCTTCCCGTAAGATGGGAGCTTTCAATGAAGTTTCCACCTTGCATGGCAGCTGTGCTGCGCAGATGTACGAAATGAGTTCTTTTCGCAAATTTCTTAGCCAACTCACGTGTATCGTTATGTTCGCCTGCACTCAAAGAGCCTGCACAGAAAGTCAATCCATTATGAAGATTATCTACGGCATTCAGGAACCATTCAATATCATTTTCATTGGTAACGATACGTGGTAAACCTAATACCTGGAATGGAGGGTCATCCGGATGTACGCACATATTAACTCCATATTCTTCGCATACAGGCATGATTGCAGATAAGAAGTAACGCATATTTTCACGCAAAGCATCCCGGTCTATATCTTTGTACAAAGCAAGTAACCGCTTGAAGATGGAAACCGGATTCTTATCTCCTTCTTTGATATTGCCATTAACAAAACCTTGAGTCTTGACAATGATCGTATCAATCAGAGCGTCTTTTTCTGCTTCTGTGATAACCTTATCTAGCTCGGCAACTTTCTGAAGTTCTTTTTCAGTGTAATCTTTTTCAGCTCCTTCACGTTCCAAGATTCGGATATCGAAATAAGCAAAGCGGATATGGTCGTAATACAGGGAACTGGTACCATCTGGCCAAGGGTGTTGCAAGTCTGTACGTATCCAGTCAATAACGGGCATGAAGTTGTAACATACTGTCTTTATACCGCATTTGCCCAAATTGGCAAGGCTTATTTTGTAGTTTTCAATTAACTGTTCACGTTCCGCTCCTGCGTATTTGATTGCTTCGCATACAGGAAGACTTTCCACTACCGACCAACGTAAACCATAAGATTCGATGTATGATTTCAAATCGTTAATAGCTTCTACTGTCCATATTTCACCATTCGGTACATCATGCAGGGCAGTGACAATCCCTTCTACCCCTATTTGTCGGAGCATCGGCAAGGTTATCTTATCCTTTTTGCCGAACCATCTCCAAGTCTTTTCCATCATAGTCTTTCTTTTTATAACAGGCTATTATTTATTGCTTAAACTCCGCTGAATGCACTGAAACCACCATCAATAGGTAACATTGCTCCGGTTACGAAGCTAGCGGCTTCACTACACAGGAAATGCACTGCACCATTCAACTCTTTGATGTCGCCGAAACGTTTCATTGGGGTTTTAGCCAATACTTTCTTGCTTCTATCTGTTAATGAACCATCTGGGTTGATGAGTACACGACGGTTTTGGTCGCCGATGAAGAAGCCCGGTGCAATAGCGTTTACACGGATACCATCACCGTATTTAAGTGCCATTTCGCTTGCCAGCCATTGAGTGAAATTGGCTACGGCAGTTTTTGCAGCCGAATATCCCGGTACGCGGGTGATAGCGCTGTATGCTGCCATTGAGGATACATTAATGATACATCCTTTGCCTTGTTTTGCCATTACTTTACCGAATATCATAGATGGATAGACTGTCCCGTTCATATTCAGATTAGTCACTTTTTCCCAGCAAGAGATATCCATATCATAGAAGTGCTGATCCGGCTCAAGAGTAGCTCCCTGCATATTGCCACCGGCAATGTTCAATAGAATATCGATCTGTCCCCATTTGGCTACGATTTCTTTGGCTACTTTCTCCAGGCTGGCGATGTCAAGTACATTACCGATGATACCGATTACATCGTCACCGTATTGCTTAAGTTCAGCCACACGGTTGTCCAGTTGCTCCTGACGAATGTCAATAGCTACTACTTTTGCTCCCTGCTGTACAAAGTGTTGGGCAATATTTCCACCCAGTACACCACCTGCTCCGGTAATAACAGCAACTTTACCGGCAATACTAAATAATTCGTTCATGGTTTCTATTAAATGTTTTTATGAATGGATGCAAAAATAGTGGGTTTTTATACATGCTATGATGCGTATTTTTGCAAGATATTTACCTATCTTTGCAAAAGCAGTTTAGAAAGGAGATTTATGAAGAAGATAATGAATGAGAAGTTGACTATTACGACTTCCAATCCCGTCCGTGCCCGCTTTTATGAATATCCGCGTTTCACGTATCCGTGGCATTTTCATAGTGAGTATGAAATTATTTATGTGGAGAAGGGAGAGGGGGATTGTCTGGTGGGTGACAGCATTATCGCCTATTCAAAAGGTGATTTGATTCTTTTCGGTTCCGAACTGCCTCATAGTATGCAAAGTCCACCGGACGACGGGGAAGAATCTGATAACGAAGAAAAATCCGAACTGAAAGTAAGAGGAGTCAATATTCAGTTTGAGAAAGACTTTATGCATTATTCTATTTCTCAATACTCCCAGTTTGTTCCTATCAGGAATTTATTGGAGGATGCTTGCAGAGGAATAAAATTCACAATTACCCGTTCGGGGAAAATCATTAAGTTATTGAAACAGATTCCTTCTGCTAAAGGAGCAGATCAAATTATCCTGTTGCTTTCACTTTTACAGATGATGGCTATCAGCAATCATAAGAAATATCTGACTACTTCTCATTATACTCCGTCCCCTTCGATTATGCGTAATGAAAGAATGGAAAAGGTGATTGCCTATTTGAATAAACATTATACCGAGTCTATCGGTCTGGATGAAATTGCTTCTTATACAGCGATGAACCCTACTGCTTTCTGCCGATACTTTAAAGAAAATACAGGAAAGACATTCAAAGAGTATGTACTTGATATGCGTATCGGATATGCTTGTAAACTATTGAATAGTAGTATGATGAATATATCTCAAATCAGTGCTACTTGCGGATTTGAATCACCTGTACATTTTAACCGCATCTTTAAAAGGGTGACAGGAATGACACCGACTTTATATAGAGAGCAGATGGAATAAGCTTTTCAGGCAATAAACATTTGAGTATAATTTCTTCCTCGTTCGTATATAATAGGAAAGATGAATAAACATGAACGTAAATAGAATGAAGAAAAGAATTTTGCTTTTGTTGTTGGTGATACCGGCATTGGTAAAAGCGCAAGATGTGATGACAGAAACCCGTCAGGAACTGACGTCTCCTGATGGAGCTTATCGTTTTACCTTTTATCAACGTGCGGTGGGAGAGGATAATGCACAAATGTATTATACCTTGACTTATAAAAATCGTCCGGTGATTGAAGAAAGTAAATTGGGAGTTTTGATTGAGAATCAACTGTTTGAGTCGGCGTTGGGAGTTCCGAATGATACTTGTCATTTTTGGTGTGAAAATCTGAAGTTGACTGGGACTGAACAACGAAAGGCGGATGAAACATGGAAGGCCGTATATGGCGAACGTGCGGAGGTTCGTGATTGCTACAATGAGATGACTTTAAAATTCAAAAAGGGAGAAGGGAATGGCAATCAGGATGGTGGTTATGATAAGCGTAAGAATTACTTTATGAACATTATTGTTCGTGCTTATAATGAAGGAATTGCTTTTCGCTATCATTTTCCGGAAACGACAAATGGACTTTTCTTACATATCGTCGGTGAGCAGACTAGCTTCACAATGCCTGAAGGAACGATGGCATATTACGAACGTTGGGCACAAGGACCTTGCGTACTTCGTCCGTTGGAAGGATGGGGCAAAGAGGAGAGTGAGCGTCCTTTGACCTTGAAACTGCCTGATGGATTATCTGTAGCTTTGTTGGAAGCGGAAATGGTGGATTATGTTCGTGGTAAATTCCGTTTATCGGCAGAGAAACCTTCCACTTTGGAGACAAGCCTGTATAGTAGTGTCGATATTATTTCTCCTTACAGTACTCCGTGGCGTGTAATCATGGTTGGCGAACGTCCGGTCGATTTAATTAATAATAATGATATTGTCTTGAATCTGAATCCGGCTTGCAAACTGGCTGATACTTCTTGGATCAAACCCGGGAAAGTATTCCGTTCGGGCGACTTGAAACATGATAGAGTAAAAGCAGCCATTGACTTTGCGGCAGAACGTGGTATTCAGTATGTGCACATGGATGCAGGATGGTACGGACCGGAAATGAAAATGAGTTCGGACGCTACTACTGTTTCTCCTGATAAAGACCTTGATATACCCGCTTTGTGTAAATATGCCGAATCGAAAGGAATCGGACTTATGGTGTATGTCAATCAGCGTGCATTAGTGCAGCAGTTGGATACTCTGTTGCCTTTGTATAAAAAATGGGGACTGAAAGGTGTCAAGTTCGGTTTTGTACAGATAGGTAATCAGCGTTGGAGTACTTGGCTGCATGATGCAGTTCGTAAATGTGGAGAATATGGTCTGATGGTAGATATTCATGACGAATATCGTCCGACAGGTTTCAGCCGTACTTATCCTAACCTGATGACGCAGGAGGGTATTCGTGGAAATGAAGAAATGCCGGATGCCACACACAATACGATTCTTCCTTTTACCCGCTATCTGGCAGGTGCAGGAGACTATACGCTTTGCTATTTCAATAATCGGGTGAAGAATACGAAAGCACATCAGTTGGCGATGGCAGCTGTGTATTACAGTCCTTTGCAATTTATGTTTTGGTATGACAGACCGGAATTCTACCAGGGAGAAGAAGAACTGGAATTTTGGAAAGCAATCCCGAGTGTATGGGATGACAGCCGCGCGTTAGATGGAGAAATTGGTGAATATATCGTTCAAGCACGTCGTTCGGGGAATGACTGGTTTGTAGGAGCAATGACGAATACGGAAGCCCGCACAATTACATTGACTACGGATTTTCTGGAACCGGGTAAGAAGTATATGCTTCACCTGTACGAAGATGATGACAAGCTGAAGACACGGACGAAAGTACGCAGTACTCATAAGAAGATAAAAACCGGAGATAAGCTTGTTTTGAAGCTAAAATCAAGTGGCGGAGCCGCATTGCATTTCACTCCACTGGAAAAATAAATTAGTTGTTTATAGATAAATGCAACTATAATAAATGCAATTATAAGAAGCATTATGAATAAATATTTTCTTGTTGTTTTGTTATCTCTGTTCATGCAGACTACCCGAGTTGCAGCAGCTCCCTGGCAGTGGTCCGTAGAAATAAAAGAGCTGATTTCAGAAGAGACAAACGCCCATCCTTCTGCCTATCTATGGATACCGGAAAACTGCAAACAAGTCCGTGCCGTCATCATTGGGCAACATAATATGACCGAAGAGACAATTTTCGAGCATCCTGAATTTCGGAAGAATATGGGTAAACTGGGAATTGCAGAGATATGGATCACTCCCGGAATAGACCAACGCTGGGACGTGACAAAAGGTACCCAGCAAATCTTTGAAACAATGATGAAGAACTTGTCTGAAATAAGCGGATATGCAGAACTGGAGTTCGCTCCGGTCATCCCTATCGGACACTCGGCAATGGCTACTTATCCGTGGAACTTTGCCGCCTGGAATCCCGAACGTACATTGGCTGTACTCTCTATTCACGGTGATTCTCCCAGAACTCATTTGACAGGTTACGGGCGTGCGAATTTGGATTGGGGAACCCGTACGATTGAAGGTATCCCTTCATTAATGGTAATGGGAGAGGACGAATGGTGGGAAGACCGGTTGATAACCTCTTTCGATTATCGTCGTGAATATCCGAATGCTCCCCTTTCATTTCTTGCTGATGCAGGACATGGACATTTCGACATATCCGATGAATTGATTGATTATCTTTCTCTTTTTCTAAAAAAGGCAGTGGAATACCGGTTGCCGAAACATTCGTCATCGGATATTCCGGTTCAGTTAATTCCGGTAGAAGCAAAGAATGGCTGGCTGGCAGACCGTTGGCGAAAGAATGAAAAACCTACAGCCGAAGCCGCTTCCTATGATAAGTATGAAGGAGACAAGCACCATGCATTTTGGTATTTTGATAAGGAAATGGCAGATGCCACAGAAAAATATTACGCTAATGAGCGTGGAAAGACAGAACAGTATATCGGCTTTGAGCAAAAAGGAAAACTGATAACTTTCAATCCGAAATCCCATGTACGTATGTCTCCTTCTTTTCAACCTGAAGCGGATGGAGTCACTTTCCACTTGAAAGCAGTGTACACCGATACGTTAAGGAACGAATATTCAAAAGAACACAGTACACGTCCCATTCGAATGTCGAGAATTTGCGGTCCGGTGGAAGTGGTGAATGATACAACTTTTACTGTTCGTTTCTATCGGATGGGATTGGATAATCCAAAACGTACAGGAGGCATCTGTCTGATGGCTTCCGTAAAACAGGATCATAAATACCGGAGTGCCGTTCAGCAGGTAGAGATTCGTATTCCTTACCGGAATAAGGAAGGGATACCCCAACGTATAATTTTCCCGAAACTATCCGATGTAAAGGCTTCAGTGAAAGAAATAAGTTTAAAAGGAACTGCTGACTCCGGCCTTCCGGTTTACTATTATGTAAAAGAAGGGCCGGCAGAGATAAAGAGGGATAAACTGGTATTGACTAAAATTCCCCCGCGTGCAAAATTTCCGGTAAAGGTGACAGTGGTAGCCTGGCAATATGGGCGTAGCGGAGAACCTAAAGTGCAGACTGCTGAAGCAGTAGAGCAGAGCTTTTATATTACCGCCCGTTAGTTTGACAAAGAGATTGTTCAAGGAATCAGAGTACTAATTCCTTGAACAATCTTTCCAAAGTCTTATCTAAATCAGTAGAAAGTCCCGGATGTGGGCGAGATACTTGTATGCAGGAACTTTTTACTGCAGTCAGCCAACGAAATCTGTCAGGAATATCCATATTGGCTATGGCTCCTCCTTCTTTATTTCCCATGCATATCTTGTCAAAGACCTGTAACCCTTCTTTCAGGCAGTTAATATCCAGTTCGGAAGAAAACAGTTTTAGTTTGTTCTCATCTATCGTATAGAGGGATTTCAGGTATTTGGCTTGTTTGGAAAACAACACAATCCCCATATTGATAAACTCCTCCCGTTCTACTTTAGGAACGAAACGGATGACTGCGTATTCATATAAGTGCCTTTCTTGCATTTTGCGCTTCATTTACAAATGTTTCGGAATGCTTAATCCTTTCTTCTAAGAATCGAATATAAATGTCTCTCAAATCCTGTGGAGTTTCTGTGCCTTCTGTCCAGTTTAACCAGTCATCGGGAATAGCATTGACTATCTCACGGATTTTATCAGAAGTTAATATCTGCCTGAATTCAATATCTACCTCTTCCAGTTTATCGGCAAACGGCAATAATACATGGTCTTTTATCTGTACAAAAGGAACCAGTGCCTGTTTTTGCCAGTTAGTCCAGGAATGGTGGAAATAAAGGGATGCCCCATGATCTATCAACCATAGTTCTTTGTGCCATATCAACATATTGGTGTTTTTAATGGTACGGTCTACGTTAGTCAGCAAGGCATCCAGCCATACTACTTGCGAAGCCGTTTTTCCATCTACTTGATGTACTATCGGATCAAAAGTCAACGAACCGGAAAGGAAATGCAATCCCATATTCAGTCCGCGACTCCATTGAAGTAGATCCTGTATCTCTTCGTCTGCTTCCGTTCGTCCGAAGGCCTCGTCCAGATTCAGAAAAACTATTTCGGGGACTCTGAAACCCAGTGCACGGGCTATCTCTCCACCAATCAGTTCGGCAATCAGTGCTTTTGTTCCGTGGCCTGCCCCCCTGAATTTGACTACATACTTAAATTCATCGTCAGCTTCGGCTAAAGCGGGCAATGAGCCTCCCTCTCGCAGAGGAAGAATATATCTTGTAACATTTGCCGTACGTAAATCCATGTAGCTCCTTTCTTTGATTTGGGGAATAAAGATAGGACGTTTCAGATGAATTTTATAAGAAAGTGGGCTTTAAATTAAAGAATTGTAGCTTAATTAAATAATTTTGTGGCTTTGAGTGTTTAAGGCACCTTGTTCGTATCTTATAGATAAAAGATAGAAATAATATGAATAAGAAAGTTTTAGTTACGGTAATCTTGTTTGGTTCATTGACAGTATCGGGTATAGTGTCAGCTCAATCTGTATATCCCGGACAACATCAGGGAAAGTTGAAAAAGGAAACAGTCGCTCCCCTTCAGGCGGAAAGTTTTGATTTGAAAGATGTTCGCCTGTTGCCAAGTCGTTTCCGTGATAATATGCTTCGGGATTCTGCTTGGATGACGTCAATAGATGTGAATCGTCTGCTACATAGCTTCCGTACCAATGCCGGTGTATTTGCCGGACGTGAGGGCGGATATATGACAGTGAAGAAACTGGGTGGTTGGGAATCTTTGGATTGCGAACTTCGCGGACATACTACCGGACACATGCTCTCGGCACTTGGTTTGATGTACGCAGCTACCGGCAGTGAGATATTCAAACTGAAAGGCGATAGCTTGGTTAACGGATTGGAAGAAGTGCAGAATGCACTGAAAAACGGATATTTGAGTGCCTGGCCCGAGGAACTGATAAACCGGAATATTCAGGGAAAAGGTGTATGGGCTCCCTGGTATACTCTGCACAAACTTTTCTCCGGACTGATAGATCAGTATCTGTATGCGGATAATAAGAAAGCATTGACTATCGTCACCCGAATGGGCGATTGGGCATACAATAAATTGAAACCCCTTAGTGAAGAAACACGTAAACTTATGATCCGCAATGAATTTGGCGGTATCAATGAATCATTCTATAATTTATACTCAATAACGGGAGACGAACGTTATCGCTGGCTGGCGGAATATTTCTACCACAATGACGTAATCGACCCTTTGAAAGAACTTCGCGATGACTTGGGAACGAAGCATACCAATACTTTCATCCCGAAAGTGATAGCTGAAGCCCGCAACTACGAATTAACCCACAACGAGACAAGTAGGAAACTTTCGGAATTCTTCTGGCACACCATGATTGACCATCATACTTTTGCTCCGGGATGCAGCAGTGACAAAGAACACTACTTTGATCCGAAGAAGTTATCTCAACATCTGACCGGCTATACCGGAGAAACTTGTTGTACCTATAATATGCTCAAACTTAGCCGCCATCTTTTCTGCTGGACGGGCGATTCATCTATTGCAGATTATTACGAAAGGGCATTGTATAATCACATCTTGGGACAACAAGACCCTGAAACAGGTATGGTAGCTTATTTTCTGCCTTTGCTTTCCGGGTCTCATAAACTGTATAGCACAAAAGAGAACTCTTTCTGGTGCTGCGTAGGTAGCGGATTTGAGAATCATGCAAAGTTTGGAGAAGCCATCTACTACCATAACAATCAGGGAATATATGTAAATCTATTTATCCCTTCACAGGTAACCTGGAAAGAAAAAGGACTGACAATCCGTCAGGAAACGGAATTCCCACAGGAAGAAACAACGCGTTTTACTCTCCGTACAGAAAATCCTGTTCGTACCACCATTTATCTGCGCTATCCTTCGTGGAGCAAGGATATAAAAGTGTTGGTGAATGATAAGAGAATATCTGTAAAACAGAAACCTGGTTCTTATATTGCCATTACCCGTGAATGGAAAGGTGGCGACCAAATCTCGGCTACTTATCCGATGCAAATCAAATTGGAGACTACCCCGGATAACCCGAACAAGGCAGCTCTGTTATATGGTCCATTGGTATTGGCAGGAGAACGGGGGACTGAAGGTATGCAAGCACCTGCTCCTTTCTCAAATCCGGCTCTTTATAATGATTATTATACCTATAATTTTCATGTCCCAGCACATTTGCGTACCTCTTTGAAACTAGATAAGAAACACCCTGAACGTGCCTTGCAACGTGTAGGAAGTGATTTGAAGTTTACGACAGAACAAGGAGATGTGATTCGTCCGTTATACGATTTGCATCACCAGCGCTATGTCGTATATTGGGATTTACAATCAGAAAAATAGATAGTAAACAACGATATGAAGAATCGTTTATTAATTGCCGTTTTTGTAAGTGTCTGCTTTTTGTCCGGTTCTTGCAAAATATCATCCGGTCAGGGAAGTCAGTATGACTTCTCTTCTTTGGATTCTGTTATCCAAGGATGGGTAGACAAGGGATATTACCCCGGAGCATCCATTTGTGTAGTGAAGAATGATACCGTCATTTTCCAGAAGAACTATCGAGACTATACGCCCGATACAAAAGTATATGTCGCTTCTGCCGGGAAATGGGTAGCGGCTGCTGTCATTGGCGCAGTGGTAGACCGTACTGATTTGGGATGGGATGATCCGGTAGAAAAATGGTTGCCGGAATTTAAAGACGATGCTAAAGGTAAGATTCCTCTCCGGCAATTATTATCCCATACATCAGGAGTACGTCCATATCTTCCCGAGCCCCGTGTAGATAACTATAATCATTTGGATTCGGCAGTCACTGAAATTCTTCCTTTGGATACAGTCTTTACTCCCGGCACTCGTTTTGAATATGGTGGACTTGCCATGCAAATTGCCGGAAGAATGGCAGAAGTGGCGATGGGAAAGGAGTTTGAAACTCTTTTCCAGGAATTGCTGGCACAACCTTTGGAGATGAAGAACTCTCATTTTACCCCAATCAATACGGATGGCGGACATGCACCTATGTTAGGGGGCGGACTGTGTACTACCTTGAATGATTATCTTCATTTCCTGTCTATGATTTATCACGATGGAATGTATAATGGCAAGCAGATTATATCAGCAGAAACAATAAAGGAGATGCAGGCCGACCAAGTGAAAGATGCCATCATCCCTTCGCATGACTCGGATAATTATGTAGCGAAAGGACTGGGACAATCCCACAATGGAATCTACGGATTGGGAGAATGGCGTGAATTAATAGATAAAAAGACAGGTGAAGCTTATCAGATAAGTTCACCGGGATGGGCTGGTGCTTATCCGTGGATAAATAAACACGATAAGGTTTACGGATTCTTCATTTCTCATGTAACAGGTTCTTCTGCTAAAGAAGACGGTTTCTCTTCTTTCTTCGGCAGCCCTGTCATTTCACGGACTGTTTCAGAAATACTGAAAGGCAAGCCATTGGTTGTCAAACAAGGACGTATCAGTGTAGGAAACGGCTCTCTATACTATGAAGAAGCCGGTCAGGGTGAACCGATAATTTTTGTTCACGGTCATTCGCTCGACCATCGTATGTGGGATGAACAATTTTCTGTGTTTGCGAAAAAGTATCATGTCATTCGCTATGATTTAAGAGGATACGGCATTTCTTCTGCCCAAACAGAAGATTATCAATTTATGCATGTTGAAGATTTAGTTACTTTAATGGACTCTTTACATATCTCAAAAGCGCATATTGTCGGGCTTTCTTTGGGTGGATTTATCACTGCTGATATGTTGGCGTATTTCCCAGACCGGATGTTATCAGCTTTTTTAGCCAGTGGAAATATCCGGAAATCGAAAGGTCCCAGTGAGCCGATGACTAAAGAAGAAGCAAAGGTGCGTGATGAAGAAATAGCTGCCCTGAAAAAGAAAGGAGTGGAGGTGATGAAGAAAGAGTGGTTTGAAGGATTAATGAAATCCGGTGGAAGTCAACGTGATCGGATGCATGCGCCTTTGTGGCAGATGATTGACGAATGGGGTGCATGGCAACCGCTACACAAAGAAGTACGGGTAGTAGCAGGGCTGGATGCTATTGAAAAATTAAAGAAGAGTCACCCTGCCGTACCTGCCTTAATTGTAGAAGGTCATTCTTCTGATAACAAATTCTTAAAAAATCCTCCCATATTGGAATATCTACCTAATGGAAAGCTGAAGGTCATAGAGGATTGCGGGCACATGATGAATATGGAGCGACCGGAGGAATTCAATGCAGCTTTAGCAGAATTTTTAATCAATATTAAACAGTAAAATAAAAGCAATAAATATCATGAAACAAATAGTTCTATGTCTGATCGGAATATTATTTGCATCGTTTGTATCTGCACAAAAGATAAATCATCCTTCGCTTTTGTACACCCCTCAACGTATTCAGCAGGTAAAACAACGTATGCAGAATGAACCGAAATTGCAGGAAGCCTGGGAAGATATTCAGAAAACTGCGGATGAAGCCTTACAGAAGAAAGATTTCAACCGGTTGGATTATTTATCGTTGGCCTATCTGATGACGGATAATAAAGAGTATGCAGATGTAATCAAAGAGATCCTTTCGAAAGCTGTGGAAGCTGAATCCTGGGGAGATATGGAAATGATGGCACGTATTCCTGCCTGGCGTTCGCAACTGGGCATGGCACATAAGAGTTTTCTTTCTGCCATAGGCTATGATGCGGCTTATAACGTAATGTCTTCTTCGGAAAGAAAAAAGATTGCCGAAGGCTTGAAACGATTGGCTGTAGAACCTGCATTGGGCGACTGGCTGCTGGAACCTACCCGTATTCATTCTTTGAATTCTATGGGACATAACTGGTGGACTTCCTGTGTATGCCAGGGTGGAATATTAGCATTAAGCCTACAGAATGAACTTCCCGAAGTAAAAGATTGGGTGGAGCAACTTCATGAATCACTTCCCGAATGGTTTGACTTTGCAGGCGATGCCTTGCAACAGAAAGCAAAGAGCTTTGATGAGGCCGGAGGAATGTATGAAAGTCTGAATTATGCAAACTTTGGTATTCAGGAAGCTCTATTGTTTCGGATCGCTTGGATAAACACTCATCCGGGACAAAATCCCGGTGATATACCCCAATTGGCAAAACTTCCGAACTACTTTTCTCAAGTATGCTATCCCCGTATAGGTATGCTGCATAGTTTGAATTTTGGTGATAGTCATAAGAACGTATCAGCAGAATCCAGTATGATGTTATTGTATGCATTGGGACTGAAAGACCCGACTATTCTGTGGTATATAGCCCAAGTAGAGCAAGGACAGCATCGCGATGGATTTTTTCTGAATCGTCCGATGGGTTTTCTCTATACCCCTGATTTGAATAAAGCCCCCGTAACTCCCGATTTGAAAACCTCACAATTATTCTCGGATTTCGGTTGGGCTACTATGCGTACTTCATGGGAAAAGGATGCTACGATGCTTGCTGTGAAAAGCGGTCATACGTGGAATCATTCCCATGCGGATGCCAACTCCTTTATTGTTTTTCATAAAGGCGTTGATATTATCAAGGATGGAGGAAACTGCTGGTATCCCAATCCGAATTATCGCAACTATTTCTTCCAAAGCCAGGCACATAATGTAGTCCTGTTCAACGGGGAGGGACAACCTCGTGAACAACAGTATAGCGGCTCTACTTTGCGAGGAAATCTTTATCATCTCTTGGATGCAGGCAATGTGAAATATGTTTTGGCCAATGGAACAGGACCTGTCTCTAATAATTTCAGCCGTAACTTCCGTCATTTCCTGTGGATGGATAATGTGATTTATATGATCGATGATTTGAAGACACATAAGGTAGGACAGTTTGAATGGTTATGGCATACCAATGGAACCTATAAGAAATCGGGCATTGACGTAAATGTGACAAATGGAAATTCTTCAGTAGTCATTCGTCCTTTATATCCCCGCATGCTGGCTAAGTCCGATTTTGTGCACGACTATCCCGAAGATTTATATTGGGAAGAAATAGAAGCTCCTACGGAAGATCTGAAAGGAACCGAAAAATATTATTCATTCCATTTACCAGCCGAGGTGAATCGTGTGAAAGGACTGACAGCTATTATTCTGAAAGATGCTCCCGATGAAAAAGACCTGCCTCAAATGGAAAGACGTGAAGGGCAGGACTGGATAGGGCTTCGTATCCGTCATAAAGGTAAAATTACCGATTTATATATCAACCAACTGGCAGACGGAAGATTAATGCACAGTAATTCATGGATTATGCCCGACGGCTGGATGACAGATGCTTATATGTTTGCAGTCTCTTACCCGGAAGGTACTGAAGCAAAGGATGCTAAGGACTTCTTCATTGCCTACGGAAGTGCATTGAGACGGGATAATGAAACCTACTTCTCCTCATTGGCTAAACTATTTGTTATTCAGAAAGCAGAAGATAAGAAACTTAATCTTTGGATAGACGGACAGCCGAAGATAAATACCACTTTTAGAAGCACAAAGAAGCCTGTGTCTGTAGAAGTGAATGATAAGAAAATCCCGGTAGTTTATCAGAAATCGCAGGTAAAGGTGAAACTTTAAATAAGTATATCCGGGATAGATTCTATCTTTTTAAAGAGAGTAAGTTCCTTGTTTTTTGTGCAAACCTATATAAAATCCGAGATATTTTATGTAGGTTTGCATTGTTTCGTTAAATATGAATCCTCTATGCATAATCTAATACGACATATAGTAAAGGCTTTAGTTACTCTTTGTCTGCTACTCATAAGTATGCCTATTTATCCGATTTCTTACTCTTTTCGCAGCATTTCCGAAACAGACGGACTTTCCGACCTGATGGTCAGCTCTTTTTATAAAGATTCATTAGGCTATATCTGGATTGGCACGGCAAGTTCTGTTGAACGTTTTGACGGAGTCCATTTGAAACATTATCCTATATTAGGGAATAATGAAAAACAAAAATGGGTGAATGTAATAACAGAGACGGCTGGTAATAGGATATGGATAGGAAATGATATGGGATTGTGGACGGTTCATAAGGAAACAGAAAAACTGGAACCCTTTAGTCCGGAGACTATTAATTGTGGTGTTCGTGCCCTTTTACCAACTCGGGATGGAGGATTGTATATAGGTAGTGAAAAAGGATTATTTATCTATCGAAATAATCAATTGGAGCGACTGACAGTAAGTTCCGACATCTTATCGGCAGAAAATTTCATCGTTGCATTGAATTTGGATGAAAATGGAGCTTTATGGATTCTTACCAAAGGTGGATTACATTCCATGAATATTTCAAACCGGAAAATAACCTCTTATCCATACAAGCAGGGATTCTCCTATAGAAATATGACACGTATCGGCCAAAAGCTCTATTTAGGAACAATGGATCATGGGTTGCTATGTTTTGATAGCTCGACGGGTGAGTTTAAAGAAAATATTATTGACTTGGGTTGTAATGTTATCATGTCTCTCTCCAGTGATGAAAAGAATTTGTTGTATATAGGCACTGATGGAAACGGGGTACATTTTGTTTCTGCGAATAACATGAAGATTGTTCGTACCTTTTGTTACGAATCGGGAAATAAACAGGCGATCCGTTCCAATTCTGTCTATGCATTATTGGTTGATAGGGAAGGAGTGATTTGGATTGGTTTTTATCAGCTAGGCTTGGATTATACACTATATCAGAGCGGATTATTTTCTACCTATGCCTATCTTCCTTATTTCGACTCCAAAGAGATGCCTGTTCGTGCAATAGCTGTTTCGAAAGACGAGAAACTGATAGGTTCGCGCAATGGACTTTTCTATATAGACGAAAAGAAACAGCGGTTTAAAAGTTTTAAGGTTCCCGAATTACGTTCCAATATGATCTTGTGTATTTATGCTTTTGAAGGAAAGTATTACATAGGTACTTATGGTGGCGGTATATATATCCTCAATCCTTCCACGTTGACTTTATCCGATTTTGAAACAGCAGACCTAAAATCAACTCCATTCCTGAAAGGACATGTGTTTTGCATAAAATCGGATGATGAAGGAAGTTTGTGGATGGCGACGTCTATGGGACTTTACTGTTATAGAGATGGAAAGCAAATCCGGCATTATACTACCGAAAATTCGAAATTACCGGGAGAAAATGTATATGATATATGTTTTGATTCCACTCGTAAAGGATGGATTTGTACAGAGAACGGTTTATGCATTTGGGATCCATCAACCAATAGTTTGAAGTCGGATATGTTTCCTGAAGGGTTTATTCATAAAGATAAAATCCGGACAGTATACGAAGATTCTAATCATGAGCTTTATTTCCTTCCGGATAAAGGTGCTATTTTTATATCTGATTTGTCGATGAATCATTTTCGGAGAATGCAGTCGGGCACTCCTTTGGATGGAAAGGATGCAATGTTTATTATAGAAGATCATGAAGGTTGGTTGTGGATTGGTACTAATTTGGGCTTATATCGTTATGATAAGAAAGATAATTTTATTCCCTATAATTTCGTAGATGGCTTGCCCAGTTCTATATTTATTACTTGTTTCCCTGTGATAGATGAAGAGGGTACGATGTGGTTCGGCAATTCGAAAGGTATGATTTATCTGACCTCGGAACAAAACGGCAGAAAAGCAAAATGGCATTATCCGGTTGCTATTACCGATGTATTAGTGAATGGAAAGCAATCGGTTTATGCTAAGATGAGTAGAGAAAATAACGTGTATAAAATAAAATTGGAAGCAGATCAGCGTAATCTGACAATCCGTTTCTCTGGGTTCACTTATTCGGAGCCTGCATATATGTCTTATAAATGTAAGATGGAAGGGATAGATAGCGACTGGCAATTATTGAGTGGACAATCTGAAATAACGTATTATGACTTATCATCCGGCAATTATCAGTTTAGAATTCATCGGGTGGATGATCCGGAGTCAGAAATTTGCCTGATGGTGACTATTGCTCCTCGTTTCAATGCTGTTATGTGGAGTGTGACTGTTTTAGTGATATTGATAATAACCTTGGCTTATATATATTATCGCCGGAGAATGAAACGAAACAACCTGATTCAGTCGAAGGAAAAACAGCAACCGGTAATAGAAGAAAAATATAGAAAGAGTAATGTGACTGAAGAAGAATGTAGGCGCTTGGCTGGCGAACTGGAACTTCTAATGCAAAGGGATCGACTATATGTTAATCCAAATCTGAAAATAGCAGATTTGGCTGCAATATTGAATGTTTCCACTTATACATTATCCTATTTATTCAATCAATATTTGGATAAAAACTATTATGACTATTTGAATGACTATCGCATAGAGGAGTTTAAGCGTTTGGTTGATAAAGATGAATATTCTAAATATACGTTGACAGCTTTAGCCGAACTATGTGGTTTTAGTTCGCGCACCTCCTTCTTTCGCTATTTTAAAAAGGTTATTGGAATTACTCCGAATGAATATATTCGAAGTATCGGAAAGACCAATGAAGAATAATATACCTATGTACCTTTCATTTTAAACTTTAGATTGATAAATATCTCTTTAGAGTCTCAAATAATAAATTGAGACTCTATGGAATTGAGAGTTAACTACTTGATAATTAGGGTGTGTGATGATCGTTTGCTCTCCGCCAATAGGACGGAATTTATCTCTTTCTTTTTGAATATCCGTTTTCATATTTACCTTCTATATTTGCCAACGTAATGATAAACAAAAATCTAAGCAATGGAAAATATAGATATGTCATCCGTACAGCTGATTACTGATTCTTATCAGAATTACCATCGTTCCGTTTACTTGTATATCTTATATAAGATAGGAAAAGATGAAGACGCGAAAGATCTGGCCCAAGATGTATTTTTACGTTTGATGGATTATAAGCAAATGTTGCGACCGGAAACAGTAAAGTACTTTATCTTCTCTATTTGTCGGAATCTGGTTACTGATTATTTGCGTCGTCATTATAAAATGCAGGAAATCACGTCCTATTTTTTAGATCAGATTCCTACCTCTACCAATGATGTAGAGAGTCAGATAATAGCCAATGATATATCTACATGTGAGCAGAACAGGGTTCTTCGGCTTCCTGCACAACGGAGGAAAATTTATGCGATGAGCCGTTTCGGTCATAAATCATCAGCAGATATTTCCGCTTGTCTCGGGTTATCTGTCCGTACAGTAGAAAATCATTTGTTTATCAGCCGGAAAGAAATCCGCGAATATATCCAACAGTGTATCTAATATTAGAATAAATAGTATAAATGTTAGTTTTAAATTTTATGTATATGAAAAAAAATCTCTTCAGATTTTCATCGAGAAGGATTCTATTCTCCACGGTGATAGCCTCTGCTCTTCTAGCAAGTGGTTCGCAGACTGTCTTTGCAGATGCTGGGGAAGTACAAGCCGTATTACAGGCTGGTGCAATCAAAGGAAAAATTGTGGACTCTAATGGCGAACCTGTCATTGGCGCCAATGTCAAAGTGAAAGGTACCACTAATGGGACAATAACCGATATAGATGGAAATTTTGCTTTGAATAATGTATCGGGCGGTACTTTGACTATCTCTTTTATAGGTTATAAGACATTGGAAATTCCCGTAAAAGGCACGAATTTGGCACGTATTGTCATGCACGAAGATACAGAAGTATTGGATGAAGTCGTAGTAGTCGGTTATGGTACAATGAAAAAAGAATCATTGACCGGTTCGGTAGCCGTAGTAGACCAGAAAATATTTAAAGACAAAGGTACAGTAGCCAATCCACTCCAGGCAATGCAGGGACAAGTGCCTGGTATTCGCATCACCCGTTCTTCAGCTGCTCCGGGAGAAGAAGGATGGAATGTATCCGTTCGTGGTGCTGTTTCAAAGAATTCTACCGAGCCACTTGTGATAATTGATGGTGTACCGGCTGATGGAACAGGAGTTTTGGCACAGCTAAATGCCTCGGATATTGAATCCATTAACTTTCTGAAAGATGCATCTGCAGCAATTTATGGTTCAAAAGCAGCGGGTGGTGTTATATTAGTTACGACCAAAAAGCCTGATGCGGGAAAAGCAAAAATTGAGTATAGCGGTTCTTACACACGCAAAATTGTTGGTTTACAACCCAAATTGATGGGATATGACGAATGGACAGATGCTGTTATACAGGCTGTAAAGAATGATCCGGAATCAACTTCTGATGCTTGGATACAATATGCTACTATGGCTAAGGAATTAAAAGGACAATATTTAGATTTGTTGAATGGACAGAATCCTTCCCAGCCTATGCCGGGATATTTTGCCGGAGTACCAGATCTGGTTTTCATGGATGTCGATTGGAATGATGTTCTATGGGGAGGGGCTAATTCCACTCAACACGATTTAAGTATTTCCGGAGGAACAGAGAAAGCGAACTACCGTTTATCGTTAGGATATTTATATGATGGGAGTACTTTGAAATGTGGAAATAACTCTAACGAACGCTATAATGTACGTTTATCTAATAATTTTAAAGTTACGGATCGTTTTAATATAACTTCTGTGATATCGGCCAGTCGCCAAAATCAGGTAGCTCCGACGATGCTTAGTTCAGTAGTTTCAACATTGCCTCTTCATCCGGGATTTCCTGTTGCTACAATTGATGGGAAACCTTATCAATGGGGATCTGAATATGCTCCTAACTGGTTGGCGGAGTTGGGAGGAGATAATAAGCTGCTGGTAACATCTTTGAATATCAATGAAACATTCAAATATGAGTTTATGAAAGGGCTGAATTTGACTGCAACTTTGGGATATGCCACTAATGATGCAATCAGAGATGAACAATACTTATCAATAGAATGGTATAGTTACAATGGTAATAAATTGAATACTGATAGTAATCCTTATCCTACTTCGTCAGAAAGTTCTTATACTAAGAGTACAGCAAAAACAGATAATTATACGGCTTCTGCCTATTTAACTTACACAAAAAACTGGAGAGGCGTTCATGATTTCAGTGCGATGTTAGGAACACAATACGATCGTAAGTCTTATCAATACAGTGCGACAAAGGCAAAAGATATCCAGCCCTCTTTGGAAGTATTGAATGGTAGTGGAGAAGTAAGCATAAATAAGGTTGAAAAGTATGAAGAGGCTTTAATGTCTTATTTTTCCCGTCTTAACTACAATTATAAAGGTAAGTATCTTGTGGAAGCTAATGCACGTTATGACGGTTCGTCTAAATTTCAGCCGGAAAATCGTTGGAGTTTTTTCTATGGTTTTTCTGGAGGATGGAGACTTACGGAAGAGTCTTTTATGGCTCCGGTGAAAAATGTTTTGGATGAGTTGAAACTGAAGGTCTCTTATGGAGAAGTAGGTAATCAAAGTGGTATTTCCCGTTTTGATGGAATACAGTTATATGATTATCATTCTGCCGGAGGTGTGTACATTGGCGATGGACGTATTTCTTATGTTGCTGCTTCCGGAACACTGGTGAGCAAAGACAGGACATGGGAGCGGATTCATAATTATAACATTGGATTGGATTTCTCCACTTTAAACAATCGTCTTTCCGGGTCCATTGATTTTTATATGAAGAAAAATAACAATATGTTGATAGAACGTCTTTATCCTGGTGTATTAGGTGGAAAGGCTCCATCAGGTAACGATGGAAAATTTGAGAGTAAAGGATATGATGGTACTATAAACTGGAAAGATCGGGTTCGGGATTTTTCTTACCATGTGGGAGTTACCTTTAGTTATATGACTAATACGCTGAAAAGTGGTGGAACAGACGTTATTTCGGCCGGATATAATGGATCGGTAAACGGATATCCGTTGAACTCTATATTTGGGTATCAATATGTTGGTAAAATACAGAATGAAGAACAACTCAAGAAATATAAAGAAAAATACCTAGGGACTAATACCGTTAGTTTACCTTCTGTAATACGTTTGGGAGATAATATGTATCAGGACGTAAACGGAGATGGACGATTAACACAGGATGATTTAGTTTATCTGGGTTCTGATGATCCAAAAGTTTCTTACTCTTTTAATTTGGGTTTTGAGTGGAAAGGTCTCGATTTCTCGGCAGATTTTCAGGGGGTAGCCAAACGGACAGTATTTCGTGAAGCAGACGCATATAAAGTGCCGTTTAGAACCGTCTACCGGAATACTTCTGACTATACATTGGGAAATACTTGGAGTCCGGAAACTCCAAATAACCGTTATCCGGCTTATACTACTAATTCGAGAATTAATACTTATAATTATATGGCTTCTTCCTGGTCTGTAGAAAATGGTTCCTATCTCCGTTTGAAGAATATAGTTGTAGGATATACCTTGCCCTCATCTGTGTATAAGAAGCTAAACAATGTAATCAGTAATATGAGAATTTATGTATCAGGTGCGGATCTTTGGGAAGTATCGAAGATTAATGACGGATGGGATCCGGAAACTACTCGTACAGTGAAAGGTGGTAGAGAACGTTACCCATTTAATAGAACGTTTACGGTAGGTTTAAATGCAACTTTTTAATTTTATACGATCATGAAATTAGTTAAATTCAATACAATATTATTTTTGTTGTTAGGACTTGCTTTCCAGTCATGCCTGGATATCGAACCTAAAGATCAGCTTTCGGAAACCAATTATTGGAAAAATCCGGATCAGTTCACTTTATTTTCTAGTCAGTTTTATGGTTGGACGCATAATTTTAGTAATATCGTAAGCGATGGGTTGCATAGTGATTTGCGTTCAGATTTGTTGATGACTTCTACATTAAGTGAATATAGTAATGGAACAAATACTATTCCTCAGGAAGATAAGAATTATACAGATATCTATAGCAGAATTCGTCAGGTAAATATTTTGCTGAAAAATGCAGAGAATTATTCGTCTCCATTAGATATAAAAGTCCCTGTAGCGGAGGCGCAGTTTTTCAGGGCATATTTGTATTTCGACTTATTACAGATTTATGGAGATGCGATTATTGTAAAAGAACCAATGACAATTGATTCACCGGAATTGCAAGTGTCGCAGAATCCGAGAGAAGAGGTAGTCGATTTTATTATTCAGGATCTGAACAATGCTATTGCAGGGCTACCTGCTTATAAATCTCTTTCGGCTGCCGAGGAGGGACGAGTTTCTATGGAGGCTGCACAGGCCTTTTTATCCAGAGTGGCGCTTTATGAGGGTACATGGCAAAAGTTTAGAGAGAATGACGAAAGAGGTAAAGAATTGTTGAAGATAGCTGTAGATGCAGCAAAGGCGGTAATAGACAGCCGTGTCTTTTCTTTGTTCCAACCAAAAGAATTAGGCGTTTTTGCTTATAAGTATCTGTTTATATTGGAGAATACCCAATCAAATCCTGCCAATCTGACGAAAAGTGCCAATACGGAGTATATCTTCTCCAGAAGATATGATGAAGTGCTTAACTCGATAGGCTTTAATATTACTCAAGGATTTGTTAATAAGGCTGTGTTTATGACGCGTAAGATGGCAAACATGTATCTGACAGATAAAGGATTGCCTATTGACCCAACAGACGAGAATATGTATAAAAAGATGGATTCAGAATTTGCGAATCGTGATAATAGAATGCAGAATACAATGATGATAGCAGGACGTCCATATTGGGCTAATACAAATGGTAGAATGACATGGAAAGAAGATGCCACGGATTTGGAACTTGCATTTTATAAGTCTTTTGATCCGAAATCTCGAAGTGGATATTTCTGTCAAAAGTGGGCTACAGAACGAAAGGTGGCGAGTGGTAAAGAAGGGTACGACTTTCCAATTATTCGTTATGCAGAAGTATTATTGAACTATGCTGAAGCTGTATATGAACTTAATGAGAGTGAGGGAAAAGCAGACGATCAAGCTGTGACGGATGCTCTTAATATTTCTTTGAATTTAGTACGTACACGAGTGAATCCTGATATGGAGTACTTGACGGTTGCATTTGCCAAAGCGCATAACTTGAATCTTCGAACAGAGATTCGTAGAGAACGTACGGTCGAATTATTCCACGAAGGGTTCCGAATGGATGATTTAAAGCGCTGGAATATAGCTGTTAATGAAATGAATCAGAATCTGTTGGGAGTGAAATGGGAAGATACAGAGTTTGAAGAGAAGTGGACGGCAATGTCGAACGCTACGGATGCTGAAGGTTGTATTATTATGGAAAGTGGCAGAAAATGGAATGCAAAGAATAACCTCTATCCTTTATCTGCCGACCAATTAAGATTGAATACAAATTTGAAACAAAACCCAGGATGGGGTGAATAATGCGTTGATACATAAATATTATGATTATGAAATACATTAATATAAAAATAAAAAAGGAACTTTTCTCTTTGTTGACCGTACTATGTCTGTCAGCAGTGTTAGGTGCATGTTCCGATGAAAAAACGTATGAAGCGTTAGATGAAGCATCAATTTTAACAGAAATCAAACTAAACGTGACAAATCCTTTGCCACTGTTGATTGGAACGGATTCGGTAATTTCCTATTCTGTGGCTCCGGATTATGCTACGACAAAAGAAATAGTATGGAGTTCTGATGATACAGAAATAGCTACGGTGGATGAGACTGGACGTATTTCTGCCCATAAAGTGGGAGAAGTAACTATAAGAGCTCGTTCAAAAGCTGGATACGTAGCTACAGCTTCTCTGAAAGTACAAGTCATTAGCGAAATAATAAAAGTTTCGGATTTTACTGTAACTCCGGAAAATCCAGAACTTTTTGAAACGGGTACACTGCAGTTAAATGTGGCTATCTCTCCAGAAAATGCCACCTATAAAGCGATGAAATGGACAAGTGAATCACCGGACATCGTTTCTGTTTCTGAAACAGGTATAGTAACAGGTTTAAAAGTCGGTACTGCCCGGATTAAAGTGGAGGCAACAGATGGTAGCGGGGTAGCAAAAACTGTTACTGTAAATGTGAAAGAACTAATTCCGGTAACTGACATTATTGTGGCAGATGAAGATCGAAATTTAGCAATGTATGAGACTTCTAAATTAAATATTAAGGTTGTTCCAGATAATGCGACTTCAACAGCTTTATCATGGTATAGCTCTGATTCTAACATTATTAGCATTGATGAATTAACAGGAGTATATACGGTAAAGACTTATGGAAGCGTTACATTGACAGCGAAACAGGGAAATTTTGAAAAGTCTTTTGATGTGACTGTAGTAGAAGGGAAGATTAACGATACATTCTTGTACAACACGATTTGGGCAAAGTTTAGTAATGATGCAAATACAGTTGAAGTAGTAGACGGTAATTTAGTGGTGATACCAGCAAAAATAAGTGGTGGTTATCGTGCGCAAATAGCTAGAGACAGAAACACTTATAAGACCGATTTTCATCCGGGCAATTATCCGATTCTTGCTCTGAAAATCACTCAGCCAGAGGTTGCAGCAGATTATCAATTGGATGTCTGGGGAGGTGACATAACCGGAGGAAAATATGGAAACGCCCGAAATACAATGCCGACAATCCAGTTAGAAGATGGAACCGTAGTTTATTATGCTGATTTGTCAAATAATGGTTTAGGTTTTGGTGGTTATTATCTTTCCGCAAATGCTAAATCAACGATAACTAATGTAATATTTGGACTGTTTTACTCCTCTGCCATCACGGATAGTGATGTAGCTACTGGGTTGGCAACATTCAAACTACATTGGATGAAAACATTCCGAAGTGTTCAGGCTATGAAAGATTATTTGAATGTAAATGAGTGATTATTGATAATATAATGTTGAATTTATGAAAAGGAATTTTATTTATACCATTTTGTGTGCATTATTGTCATTAAATACAAGTTGCGCATCTGAATTTACAGAAGAAAAAAGTTCTGATATTGATAATTGGCCGGCATCACCGACTTATACCTTTACGCATCCTTGTTTATTGCATACAGATGCAGACTTTGAGTATGTGTATCAGAAAGCAATGGTAGAGAAAAAACAACCATGGCTGATGGGATATGAAAAGTTACAGGAAAGTCCACGTGCTCAAAAGAATTATGCACCACGTCCTGTTGCGAAAATAGAAAGACCGGGTAGCGGATATAACGCAATTAGTGATGATGGAGCAGCTGCTTATCAGTTAGCTTTGATGTGGAAAATGACAAATGATACTGATTATGCAGATGCCTCTATTCGGGTAATGAATGAATGGGCAAAGACTTGTAAGGCGATTACAGGTACTGAAGCCATATTAGTGGCAGGATTTACCGGATATCAATATGCGAATGCGGCTGAGATTATGCGTGACTATGAAGGATGGAAAAAAGATGATTTCGAGAAATTTAAGCGATGGATTGTCGATTTGTATTTTCCTATATGCGATGCCTTTCTAGGTAATCATGATGCAAATGCTCCTTATAGCACTTGGATGAGTTGGGAACTTCCTGCCATGGTTTCTATATTATCTATAGGTATTTTATGTGATGACTCGGATAAAGTGAATGTAGCATTAAACTATTTCTACAATGGAGTAGGTGCAGGTTGTATCAAGAATTCTGTGGTGGCCAGACATAAAGATCCGGATGGACATGTGGAGACATTCGCTCAAAGTCAGGAAATGGGGCGCGATCAGGGACACTCTACATTAAATGTACCTCAGCATGCATATTTTTGCCAAATGGTTTTGAATGCTATCGGAACAGATTTGTTTGCGTATGATAATAATTTAATTCTTGATTTATGTGAATACACGGCAAAGTATAATTTGAAACCAAATGAGATTCCGGCAATGCCGTATACTACCTACTATACCACTAAAGAGCCTATACATGATAAGCTTGACCCGGATGGTCAAGGTCGCGCACGTCCGGGATGGGAACTTATTTATAATCATTATAAAGTGAAAGGAGCAAATCCTTATTATTCGAGAGAATTTGCACGTACAATGAGACCCGAGGGTGGTGGCCATCGTGGGACAGCAGAGTCTGATGATATGGGATTCGGTACATTGATGTACACAAGAGAGCCGGTTGAAGTTGGTGAAGATCAGGCCGCTTATCCTGTTAGAGAGTATTAGTGATTAGTGAAAGATTGTGCCAGAAGTTTTTAAGTTTAGCGAACTTTTGGCACATTCTTCTAGTATATGACTCATGAATATGAGTTTGTTTGATTTATTGAAAAGTATGAAAAATATAAAATTCATTCTATTTGTTATTTCCTGTTTGTTTGGAGTAAATATGGCCTATAGTCAGCAGAATGAATGGGAGAATCCAGTAAAATACGAGTGGAATAAGGAACAACCACATACTGATTTTATGATTTATGATCGTTCCGGGGATGCAATTAAAGATGAATATGAATTATCTCCTTGGTATAAATCACTGAATGGTAAATGGAAATTTATCTATTCACCTGCTATTGATAAAAGTGAAAAACAGTTTTATCGTATGGATTTATCTAACGATTATTGGTCTGATATTGAAGTGCCTTCCAACTGGGAGTTGCAAGGATTTGGTGAACCCATTATCCGCAATATACAATATGTTTTTTCACCTAATCCACCCTATATTGATGTGGAAAATCCGGTAGGAACTTATCGAAAGACTTTCACTGTTCCGTCTGACTGGCAAAACAAAGAGGTAATGCTTCATTTCGGTTCCATAACGGGCTATGCACAAATATACGTAAATGGTCAAAAAGTCGGTATGACCAAAGCCTCCAAAACTCCGGCCGAATTTAATGTGACTAACTATCTGAAAGAAGGAGAGAATTTACTGGCAGTGCAGGTTTATCGTTGGCATGATGGTAGCTATATGGAAGATCAGGATTTTTGGCGACTGACCGGGATTGAGCGTGATGTATTCTTACAAGCTTACCCAAAACTGACTATTTGGGATTTCTTCTTAAAATCAAGTCTGGATGGCGCATATAAAAATGGTATATTCAATGCCACCGTAGATTTGCGTGAATTTACAGGCAACCATATAAAAAAAGGAACACTCAAACTGGAATTATTGGATAAAACCGGCAAAACAGTTTTGTCACAACAAAAGAAATTTAACGTAGAAGAAGAGTTTACCCGGTTAGCTTTTTCGGGTGTCATAAAGAATGTATCTAAATGGAATGCCGAAAAACCATCTCTTTATGATTGTGTCATCACACTTTTGGATGATAAAAACAAGCAGCTTGCAGTTACTGCCTATAAGACAGGTTTCAGAAAGATAGAAATAAAGAATGCCCAACTATTAGTGAATGGCATTCCGACTTATATAAAGGGTGTCAACCGACATGAACATAACGACAGCTTGGGTCATACTCAAACTCGCGAAATTATGATGAATGACCTGAAGCTGATAAAGCAACTGAATATGAACGCCGTTCGTACCAGTCATTATCCCAATCATCCGTTGTTTTATAAATTATGCGACCAATATGGCATTTACATTGTAGATGAAGCTAATATTGAAACCCACGGAATGGGATCAGTTCCTTATTTCAAAGATACCATTCCACATCCTGCTTATCGTCCCGAATGGTATGCAGCCCATGTAGACCGTATCACTCGAATGGTAGAAAGAGATAAAAACCATCCATGTATCATTGGCTGGTCATTAGGAAATGAATGTGGTAATGGACTCGTATTCCATGATGAATATAAACGCCTGAAAGAATACGATCCAAGCCGTTTTGTACAGTTCGAACAAGCTTGGGAAGATTGGAATACAGATATTGTTTGTCCGATGTATCCTAATATGTGGAAAATAACGGAATATGCCAAGTCCGGTAAACAGCGTCCGTTTATCATGTGTGAGTATGCTCACGCCCAGGGGAATAGCAATGGAAATTTTAAAGACCTTTGGGATGTTATTTATGATAGTCCTAATTTACAAGGTGGCTTTATCTGGGATTTTATGGATCAAGGATTTAAAATGAAGACAGAACCGAGAGACGGACGTACCTACTGGATGTACAATGGCAAAATGGGAAGTTATAAATGGTTGGAAGATAAGAAAGGGGAATTAAATACAGGAACTGATGGCTTAATCTCCGCTAATGGTATTCCCAAGCCGCAAGCGTATGAAGTAAAGAAAGTCTATCAGTACATTCAGTTTAATGCGAAAGATTTGAGTAAAGGAATTATTTCAATTAGAAACCGTTATGACTTTACCAATCTGAATGAATATGCTTTCACTTGGGAAGTTTTTAAAAACGGAGAGAAATTCTCTACAGGAAATTTCAATGTTGAATTAAAACCTCATGCGGAAAAAGAGGTACGATTGAATCTTCCAGTCATTCCGGAAGATGGAAATGAATATTTTCTCAACCTCTATGCCTATACAAAGGTTGCTACCGATTTAGTTCCCGTACATCATGAAGTAGCTAAAGAGCAGATAAAATTGAATAAGAGCAGTTTCTTTACTTCTCTTCCGGCTTGTTCGGGTAAGTTGTCTTATGAAACGAAAGACCATATTTTATCTTTCAAATCAGGTGCTGTCTCTGGCAAGATTGATTTGAAGAAAGGTGTTTTATTTAATTATACAATAAATGACAAACAACCCATCAAGCAATATCCGGAACCAGCCTTTTGGCGTGCTCCGGTTGATAACGACTTCGGCAATAAAATGCCAGCTTTGGCAGGTGTTTGGCGGACAGCTCATGTCAACCGTTATGTGAAGAATGTAATAATAGACGAGAAGAATGAAAAGGGATTGTCCATAAAGATTGATTGGATATTAAGTGATATTCAGGTTCCTTACACGATAGAATATTTAATACGTAATAATGCATCTATTATCGTGACAGGAAGCATTGACCTGACAGGGACGAGACTTCCCGAACTTCCCCGTTTCGGTATGCGGATGGAATTGCAACACCCCTATGAGAATCTGACTTATTACGGAAGAGGACCTTTTGAAAACTATATCGACCGCTATTCAAGTTCATTCATCGGACGTTATAATGATAAAGTGGAAAATCAGTTTTACTGGTATATTCGTCCGCAGGAAACCGGCAACAAAACAGATGTCCGCTGGCTATCTTTACTGGATAACGAAGGACAAGGAGTGAAAATAACAGGTCTGCAACCTATCGCATTCTCTGCTTTGCATTTCTCACCGGAAGATCTTGATCCGGGGCTAACCCGCAAACTGCAACATACTATTGACATTGTTCCTCAAAAGAATATCTTCCTGCATATAGACTTGAAGCAGCGTGGACTGGGAGGTGATAATAGTTGGGGAATGTACCCACATAACGAATATAGGCTACTTGATAAGAAATATACATATAGCTATATGATTGAATTGATTCAAAAATGAGTAGAAAAAACAGAATCACTTGTATATTCCTGAAAAAGGTAATTGCATTGGCAGGAGGCTTCTTTCTGTCTGCAAGTTTATCTGGACAGAACATTACGGACTTGTCCGTGATAGAAGATAAATCTGCCGATCGGGTTGACTTATTAAATATAGGAACTACTCCTGCCATCCAGGATTCCGTATTTTTACATCCGGAGCGTATTCGTTATAATCATCGCTGTTTTCAATTGGAGGGGAAAGATACATTTATCTTTAGCGGAACTTTCCATTATTTTCGTGTGCCGCAACCTTTATGGGCAGACCGCTTCCGTAAATTGAAAAAGGCAGGTTTTAATTGTGTGGAAACATACATTCCCTGGAATTGGCATGAACGTACAATGCCGCGTTCCGTTGATGATGAATCACAAATAGATCTCCGTGAATTGGACGATTTCTTGAAAATGGCAGAAGAGTTTGGACTTTACGTCATTCTTCGTCCGGGTCCTTATATTTGTGCAGAATGGAGTGGTGGTGGGTTTCCGCAATGGATTATGCGGAAGAAACCTGCAAAAACAGCTTTTGAAACATGGTTGCAGAGTAATGATCCGGAGTTTATGCGTTGGAATGAGCATTGGTATCGTGCCGTGTGTCGTGTAGTGGTTCCTCATCAGTTGACGAATAAGCCGGTAGGGAGTACAGGCGTGATCTTGTTTCAGGTAGAAAATGAATTTAACCGTGTTCGTTGGTTCACGAAAGAAACGAAGAAGGATTATTTGGAGAAACTGACTTTGATTGCACGTAAGTATAAAATAGAGGTTCCCATAATAACCTGCTGGACTGACGAATCACGAAATGTAGAAAACGGGGTTTTGAATGGAGTAGTAGATATGGTGAATAGTTATCCTCGATGGCAGATTGAACGGGCTTTAGGTAGGCAAGTGGATTTGTATATGAAAACTCAATCCGGAAAGCCATTGATTTCCGGAGAATTGCAGGGAGGATGGTGCTGCGAATTAGGCTGGCAGTTGAGTTGGAATCAGGACGGACTCCCACCTGTGCAAACACAGAATATTACTCTGTATACCTTGCAACGAGGATTTAGCGCATTGAACTTCTACATGGCAGTAGGTGGAACCAACTTTGACGACTGGGCTGCCCGGCAACAGGTTACTTCTTATGATTATGCAGCGGCTATAGGTGAATCAGGTGCTACAAACGAACGTTACCGTCGTTTCTGTGGATTGACAGCGTTTGTCCATGAACATGGGGTGAATATTGCTCGTGCTGATTTGAAACCATTAGATTATTCTTCTACCGATCCGGCAGTGAAAATGGCTATGAGACAGGCGAAGAATGGAGACCGATACTATTTCATCCGTACCGAAGAACATTCACGGCAGCATTTTGGCACTATTACAACAGCAGATTGGGCTATTGATTTTGCTTTGGAGCCTTTTGGTGCGATGGTTTATTATTTACCTGCCGGCAGTTCACAGGGAAAATGGTATCCGGAACTTCCTGAACCGCAAACTTATGCGATTAAAACCGTTAGCGAACTTGTCAAGTTAAACAAATTGGGTGAATGGACGGACGAGATACCTACCCGTTGGACTAAACTGAAAAAAGGGGAGACTGTGGATGAGAGAGGTATTTATGGTCGTCACTTCATTTACTATAAAGCATCCGTATTTGAGGGCTGTACTCTTGAGATAGGTCGCATTGGGAATAAAGTAGTGAATAATAGTGCGGCAGATACCGTATTAGTGTCTGTAGATGGTAAGTTGATCCCTATTTCATCAGAAACAATGGAAAGTGCTTGCTATCATATTCCGGGTGATTCGCTAAGTGGCAGGAAAGTGGAGGCGGTGATGTTATATGAAAGTCGGGGTCTGCATCATCACACGAATGCTTCAGTGGAGAAGTTTTGGCAGATTGGTCCTGTGTATGTACGTAGTAAAGGGGTAGATGTTCCCTTGCACTATGCTTATGTGGAGAAAGAACGTGGACTTCGCTATTCATCAGGAGATAATAGTATGCCATCCGCGCAATCTCGTATAAATAAAGAGGAACCTTTGCTCAAATGGTATCAGTATTCGTTTGAACTACCAGATAAAAAACAGGTGACTCCCTATGCTTTTAGATTGGAGCAGCAGGGGAATGGCTTTATTTATGTCAATGGGCATTGTATCGGACGTTGTTGGGAACAAGGACCGCAACGTGAATATTACATACCTGAATGTTGGTTGTATGCGGATAAGCCTAATATAATAACTGTAAGTTTGCGTCCTACGGCACGTGGGGAGCGTATAAATGCAGTTGATATAAGTGTTTTTAGGTAGATTTCTTTCTTCAACCGTATGATTATTAAAAAATACGATATGAGAAGATATAAATTATTAGCGTTAGCTTTTTTAGTTCTGCCACTGAATGCACAGGAACACCTGAAATTATGGTATGAACAACCTGCCCGGCAATGGGTGGAGGCTTTACCCCTTGGTAACGGACAAATAGGTGCAATGCTATTTGGGGGTGTTGAAAATGAACTGATACAGTTGAATGAAGGTACTCTTTGGTCTGGTGGCCCGCAAAAGAGAAATGTGAATCCGGACGCTTATACATATTTAGCTCCTATTCGGGAAGCATTGGCAAAGGAAGACTATCAGACGGCAACTCAACTTTGCAGAAAGATGCAGGGGCATTATACCGAAAGTTTTTTGCCTTTGGGAGATCTACGTATTAAGCAAAGTTTCGATAGTAAAGTGGAACCTGCTCATTATGTGAGAAGTCTGCAGTTGGATAAAGCGATTGCAACGACACAGTTCGAAGTGGGTGGTGTGAAATATATGCGTGAAGTATTTACTACGGCGCCGGATAGCATTATGGTTATGCGGTTCACTGCTGATAAACCTGGTATGTTGACATTGGACATTAATCTGGCCAGTCTTCTTCAACATACGATTACTGTTCAAGGAAATACTTTACTTGTAATGCACGGACAAGCTCCTGCACGTGTGGATCCTAATTATTATAATAAACCGGGTAGGGAAGCTGTAGAACAAATAGATAAAGATGGACGGACAGGTATGCGTTTCCAGACCATTCTGAAAGCTATTCCTGTGGCAGGCTCAATTCATACAGATAAAGAAGGCATTCATGTGAAGAATGCCGATGAGCTAACTCTTCTCTTGTCAGCGGCCACTAGCTTCAATGGTTTTGATAAACATCCTGATAAAGAGGGAAAGGATGAAAAACTGATTTCCGAGCGAAGAATTGACCGTTTGAAAGAAATAACCTTTGATGAACTGAAAACGAGACATATATCAGATTATAAAACTTATTTTGATCGTGTATCTTTGCAGTTGGCAGATACTTTGAATAATAAAACGAATGAGATGCTTCCTTCGGATTTTCGATTGAAACTTTATTCTTATGGAAACTACGATCCGAAACTGGAAGAGCTTTATTTTCAATATGGGCGGTATTTATTGATTTCTTCTTCCCGTCCGGGCGGTGCGGCTGCCAATCTGCAAGGTCTGTGGAATAAGGATTTTCGTCCGCCCTGGAGTTCCAACTATACTATCAACATTAATACGGAGATGAATTATTGGCCGGCGGAAACGACAAATTTGTCAGAGATGCATTTACCACTCATAAACTGGATTAAGAATCTGTCAAAAACGGGAAAGGTCACAGCGAAAGAATATTATCGTGCAAAGGGCTGGGTGGCTCATCACAATTCGGATATTTGGGGATTAAGCAATGCCGTAGGGAATTGTGGAGACGGTGATCCTGTTTGGGCAAACTGGTGTATGGGAGGAAATTGGCTTTGTCAGCATTTATGGGAACATTACTGTTTTACGGGGGATAAAGAGTTTCTAAGAAATGAGGCATATCCTGTTATGAAAGAAGCTGCCTTGTTCTGTTTCGACTGGTTGGTTGAGAAAGATGGTTATTTGATTACTTCCCCTTCTACATCACCGGAAAATAACTTTTGGGCGGATAACAAGCGTTACGCTGTATCAGAAGCTACCACTATGGACATGGCGATTATTCGTGATTTGTTTACGAATCTTATAGAAGCTTCAGAAGTACTGAACGTTGATAAGAAATTCCGTAAGCAGTTGATCGAAAAGAAAGAGAAACTGCTTCCTTATCAAATTGGATCTCAAGGTCAATTGCAGGAATGGAGTAAAGATTATAAAGAGACGGATCCGCGTCACCGGCATCTTTCTCATTTATTTGGATTGCACCCGGGACGTCAGATATCTCCTCTGACTACTCCTGAACTGGCAAAGGCTGCCAACAGAACTTTTGAAATTCGTGGTGATGAAGGAACAGGATGGAGTAAGGGATGGAAAATTAATTTTGCAGCCCGTTTGCTGGATGGAGATCATGCCTATAAAATGATTCGTGAAATCATGCGTTATTGCGATCCGGCAGCAGGTGGTGCGGGTGGTACTTATCCTAACTTCTTCGATGCTCATCCACCCTTTCAAATTGACGGAAACTTCGGCGCGACAGCCGGCTTTGTAGAAATGCTTCTTCAAAGCCATTTGAAAGAACTTCATTTGCTCCCTGCATTGCCTCACGTATGGCCTTCCGGAAGTGTTTCCGGATTGAAAGCACGCGGTAACTTCGAAGTGGATATGGATTGGGAAAATCATCAGTTGAAACAAGCAAAAATAAAGTCGAATATAGGTGGTGAATGTGTGCTAAGGACTTCCGTACCTGTAAAAATAAAAGATGCAGAGTCGAAACAAGTGAAAGAAGGGAGGTATTATATAAACACTTTTAAAACGCAAAAAGGAAGTACCTATCTAATTGAGACTTCAAATTATTAAATAACAATGACCAATAAATAATTTAAATAGCATTGAGTAAATGCAATTGCCTCTTCGTATTTGTCTATAAACTTATAGCAAATATGAAGAGGCAATTCTTATTATTTATATTTATCACTTGTGCGGTTGTCACGAATGTGCAGAGTGCAAACCAAAGTATAAATGGAACTTACAATATTTTGAATTATGGCGCGGACACACTGAATGTCTGTACACAAGCCATAAACAATGCTATTGAGAGTGCCTACCGAAATGGCGGTGGAAAAGTGATAATCCCTGCCGGAAGATTCCGGTCGGGTACTATTTTTCTGAAAGACAATATCGAATTACACTTATCGGGTGGAGCCATATTGGAAGCTAGTGACGATTATTCAGATTTTCCTCTTATGCCGCCTACTACCTATCGTTCATTGAAAGATGCCGGTGGATGGTCTGCATTAATCTATGCCGAGAAGGCTAATCATATAAGTATCACAGGAAAAGGAACGATTGATGGCAAAGGGAAAGGGAGAAAGGGACGTGTTCAGGGAGTTGCAGGAGATTGCAATGGACGACCGCGTAATATTCTTCTAATATCTTGCAAGAATGTATCTGTCTCGGGTGTGACGATGCTTAATTCTGCCATTTGGAACCAACATTATCTGGATTGTGAAGATGTGACCGTTACAGATATCAGAGTTTTTAATCATGCCAACGGTAACAATGATGGTATCGACATTGATGGCTGTCGCAGATTTATATTGTCTGATAGCGTTATTGACTCCGATGATGACGGTATTGTTCTAAAAAGTACTGGCATTGCTCCTTGCGAGGATATTGTAATAACTGATTGCATCGTCAGCAGTTTTGCCAATGCAATAAAATGCGGAACGGAATCCACCGGTGGCTTTCGCAATATTCTTATTTCCGATTGCATAGTGAAACCAAGCCGTTCTGAAGGCGAACGAGTTATCAAATCAACTCCTACCGGTATAACAGCAATATCTCTGGAAGTAGTCGACGGTGGAGTGATGGAAGGCGTAACCGTTAATAATATATTGATTGAAGGTACGGAATGTCCACTGTATATACGTTTGGCTAATAGAGGACGCAAGCATATCAGTAGCGCTCCTATTCCTCCAATAGGCGTGATGCGGAACATCCAAATTAGTAATATCACTGCCTACGGTACTGGAAACTTCTGTTCTTCTATTACCGGTATTCCCGAACGTAAAATAGAGAATATCTACTTAAATAATATCCGTTTTGTGAATAAAGGAGGTTTGGCAAAGGGGAACTTTCTGACAAAAGAACTTGTAGAAGGAGTACGGCATGATATGGCTAAAAGTATGTGTCCGGATAAATATTGGGCTTCTTTCAAGGATATTATTGAGGATGAAAAAGGCTATCCGCAGCCTACTGTATGGCGCAATCTTCCCAGCTATGGCCTGTTTATCAGAAATGTAGAGACTTTGGAGTTGAGCAATGGAACATTCATTTCAGAAAAGCCGGAATCTCGTAATCCTATTATTGCAGTGAACGTAGATAAGCTGTATTTGCACCAAATAAATGCCGGGCAAAACTCATCCTCCGAGGTACTTTTACATAAAGTGCCGGACATTGATGCAGATCCGTCATTGAAGGTTCGTATCGAAAAGTAATTTAAGCAATATATTGGATGAGGCTTTAGAATGCTAAAAATCAATACTCATGTATCTTGTTTCTGTATAAACTTTAATGGATAATTTAAATTGTATTGAGGAAATGTGTATCTTTGTCTTTGAAAAACTTATAATATGTGATATTACTAAGACAGATAAGTTTGATACGTTTAATAAGAAAGAATTGTTAGCAGGTGAGAAGCACGATTAAATATCTGATATTCTTAATAATATGCTTGGCTTGTAGTATAAATATACAAGCCCAGAGTTATACTTTCCGTAATCTTGTTATGTCCGACGGCTTGTCCGGTTTGCTAGTGAATGCTATTTATAAAGATTCGGAAGGATTTGTATGGCTCGGCACAGATAACTGTCTCGACCGTTTTGATGGAGTGAAAATACGACATTTTGAGTTTCGGAGTATCGAATCCGGAATGAAAAAACGAGTAAATTGTATTGTAGAAACAGATAATAATCAGCTTTGGGTGGGAAATGGTGTCGGACTTTGGCGCTTAAACCGTACGGGTGTACAGCTAGAGAGAATCGTTCCCGAGAAGATCGATTTTTCAGTCAATGCCTTGTTGACTGATAAAGATATCCTTTATATTGGTACGGAAAAAGGATTGTTTATTCAGAAAGAAGGTCAATTACAACAGATATTGACAGATAGGAATATGTTGGCCGCTTGCAACAGGATTATGGATCTTTGCCTGAATGAAGATAAAACTGTTTTATGGTTGGCTACTGTGAAAGGGTTGTTTGCTTATTCATTGAGGGATGGGAAAATGGCTTCCTGGCACTTCCGGGAGAATGTGCCTGAAGCCGATTATTTCCGTTGTATAACCCGTATCGGTGATACCCTTTATTTAGGAACAATGAGTCAGGGGGTAGTACGTTTCGATATAGGGAAGAAAACTTTTTCTCATACAGTGTCATTGGGATGTGATGTTATCTCTGATATTTCCAGTGATGGGAAAGAAACTGTATATATAGCTACAGACGGTAATGGTGTTCACTTCCTTTCTCATAAAGAACAACAGGTAATGCGCCGTTTTTATCATGATGTGAATGATAAAGAAGGGATTCACAGTAATTCTATCTACTCATTACTTGTAGATGATAGAGGAGCAGTTTGGGTTGGACATTTTCAAGCAGGATTGGATTATTCACTTTATCAAAATGGTCTTTTCCGTACTTATGCCTACCCGCCTCAATTTAATTCTACTAATCTTTCTATCCGTTCTTTTGTGAATAGAGGAAAAGAAAAGGTTATCGGTTCACGCGATGGTTTGTTCTATATCAATGAGTCTATAGGAGTAGTAAAGAGTTTTGTAAAACCTGTCTTGACTTCCGATCTGATACTGACAACCTGTTTTTATCAAGGAGAATATTATATCGGTACATACGGTGGAGGTATGATGGTACTCAATCCGGAAACATTATCTCTTAATTATTTTGCTCAAGGTGATACTGAACTGTTTCAAAGAGGGCATGTGTTCTGTGTGAAACCCGATACAAAAGGAAATCTTTGGATAGGTACTTCGCAAGGATTATACAGTTATAACGGACGGACAAAGCAGATCAAACATTTTTCCAGTGCTAATTCTCAATTGCCGGAGGGTAATGTTTATGAAGTTAACTTTGATTCTACCGGTAAAGGATGGATTGCTACAGAAACAGGTATGTGCATTTATGATCCTGCCTCTCAAAGTTTGCGTTCCAATGTATTTCCGGAGGGATTCGTTCATCGGGATAAAGTGCGTACCATCTACGAAGATGCTGAACACAATCTCTATTTTATCCGTGAGAAAGGGAGTCTGTTTACATCTACTTTAACGATGGATCGTTTCTGGAATCGCTCTATCTTTTCTACTCTTCCGGACAATTCGCTGATGTCTGTTATAGAAGATAACCAAGGTTGGCTGTGGGTGGCTTGCAATGACGGGTTGTTGCGTATCAAAGAAGAAGGGGAGGAGTATGATGCTTTCACCTTCAATGATGGAGTGCCGGGACCAACTTTTACGAATGGAGCCGCTTATAAAGATGAAAAAGGACTATTGTGGTTTGGTAACACCAAAGGGCTGATTTATGTTGATCCGAAACGTGTGGACGAAGTGCGTGGCAAGGTTCGTCCGATTGTATTTACCGACATACTGGCTAATGGCGTACCTTTTACCAGTTCCTCTTTGAAATACAATCAGAATAATTTGACTTTCTGTTTTACAGATTTCGCCTATGGTCTGCCATCTGCCTTACTATATGAATATCGATTGGAGGGAGTGGACAAAGACTGGAAATTATTGGCTGCACAGAACGAAGTCTCTTATTACGGACTTTCTTCCGGAACTTATACTTTCCGGGTACGTCTTCCGGGAAATGAGCAATCGGAAGCTATCTGTCAAGTGACAGTACGCCCTATGATACCTTGGTGGGGATGGGCACTTTCCATTTTATTAATCGTAGGAATTATAGCCTTTATACGGTATTATGTTTGGAAACGTATGCGTCGTTTACTTGCTTCTTCTGCTTCGTCGATTTCGACATCAACGGAGGAGGAAATACAACAGAGAGAACAAACAGGAGAACATCCGGAAGTAATTTCAGAGCAACAATCTTCCACTGTTGAAGAGAAATATAAGACCAATAGACTGACCGAAGAGGAGTGTAAAGAACTTCATAAGAAACTGGTGGCTTATGTAGAGAAAGAAAAGCCATATATCCATCCCGACTTAAAAATGGGTGACTTGGCTTCTGCATTGGATACTTCTTCACATTCATTATCGTATCTTTTGAACCAGTATCTTAATCAGTCTTACTATGACTTCATCAATGAATACCGTGTCACTCAATTCAAAAAGATGGTAGCAGATAGCCAATATTCCCGCTATACTTTGACTGCACTGGCAGAGCTTTGTGGTTTTAGTTCGCGTGCTTCTTTCTTCCGTTCATTTAAAAAGAGTACGGGAGTTACTCCGAATGAATACATTCGTAGTATAGGCGGAACAGCCAAAGAAGAGTAACTTTTCGCCTTATTATCCCTGAAATCTATTTTGCACCCATATTCCCTTCACCCTTCACTTCTCCCTGTTCATCGGGGATAGAGGGTGAAGGTTCTTGATTCACTAAGTGACTTTCTTCCTTTCACTTGTTTCTTTCCATTATCTATTAATAGATAAGTTCTTCTTCTCCCTATATAAACTTCTTTTGGTCCTATTGCAAAGTTGTTTTTTATAGGGAGTAATCTATAAACGAAAGCTTTGTTTTTATAAATGAAACTTGCGTTTATAAAAACAAAGCTTGCAATTATATAATTGAAGCTTGCATTTATAGTTTACCCTTAATCAAACGTAACTTTGCAATAAGTGCAAAGCAAGTTTGTCTTTAATGAAATGAAAGTTTTCTCTTAATGTTTATGTCTCATTAACAGCTTTGATGAAACAATGAATCGGTAAGATCGTGAAATGGTGAAGTTGAAGAGGAGAGAAAGGTAAGGGCAAACAGGTGTAAGTGGAGCGAGAATGCGTGGATTTTAGTGTATAGAGTCTCATTTTATAAAGTGATACTCTATTTGGAATGAGTATAATTTATTGATAATGAGAATAATGTGTTTAAATAAGTCTATCTAGATTCGTTGAGATTGATCTGCCTTATTTTCTAGCTGTTATATCCGAAATCCCCTCTATATTTGCATCGTGATTAAAACCGAAAAAGATAGTATTATGGAGACAATAGCTAACACTTACGACGACATTATCACCCGTTCTTATGAAGAATATTATCAGGTGATTCTTACCTATATTACTTATCGTATCACTCATCGCTACGAAGCGGAGGATCTAACCCAAGATGTATTTGTACGTCTGTTGGACTACAAACAAATGCTCCGTCCCGACACAGTGAAATATTTTTTGTTCACTATTGCCCGCAATATTGTAATCGACTATATCCGTCGCTATTATAAAAAGCAGGAAATAGATGGCTATATCTATGATACCATGTCTACTTCTACGAATGAAACCGAAGAAAAAATTATCGGTGATGATTTAATGACAATGGAGCGGACCCGTCTGGCTGCCATGCCCGAACAACGTCGGTTAATTTATACATTAAACCGTTTCGAAAATAAAACTTCATCGGAAATTGCTAATGAGCTGAATCTTAGTTGCCGGACAGTTGAAAATCACCTATTCTTAGGACGTCGTGAAATGCGCGAGTTCTTCCGAAATTGTATATAATCTTATTTAACTAATAAATAACCCTTTGTGCTTATGGAAAAGGAGTCTGAATTTACAATGAGGTATCTGTATGCCTCGTCTTATTTTAGAGAACGAAAAATTAATATTATTTTTAAACCTCAAATTTAATGTTATGAAACAAAGAGGATTAATTTTTAATTCACGACCGGGCAAAACCGCAGTGTTTGCCTTGGGATTGATGTTGGGACTGTGTCCTGTTTCGCAGGCATGGGCTGATACGGATTTAAGTGACAATCAAGTAGTAATGCAGACGCAAAAGAAAGTGAAAGGTCAAGTGATTGATGCGACTGGCGAACCATTGATTGGTGTGAATATTAGCGTTGTTGGTGGAACTGAAGGCACGATTACTGATATTGACGGGAATTACACGGTCAGTGTGCCGGCAGGTGCAAAATTGAAGTTTAGCTATATAGGCTATAAAGACCAGCTAGTGGAGGTGGGTACGCAAACTATTGTCAATGTGAAAATGCAGGAAGATAGTGAAGTTCTGGATGAAGTAGTTGTTGTGGGATATGGTTCACAGAAGAAAGAGACATTAACTGGTGCGGTGACAGTCGTTTCCGATAAAATGCTGGAAAATAAAGGTGCTATGTCGAGTCCAGTACAGGCATTGCAAGGGCAAGTACCGGGAGTTATTATTACCCGTTCCTCCGGTGCTCCGGGTGATGAAAGCTGGGGAATGAAACTGCGTGGTGCTGTATCGGCCAATTCCACAGACCCGTTAATCATTATTGATGGAGTAGAATACGAAAGTGTGAATGAACTTCGTTTGCTTAACTCTGCCGATATTGAATCCATCAACTTTTTAAAAGATGCTTCGGCGGCTATCTACGGATCGAAGGCAGCAGGTGGTGTTATTTTGGTGACCACCAAACAGGCTAAAGAAGGAAAGGCTAAAATAGAATATAGTGGTTCTTATACGCATAAATTTGTGGGTTTACAGCCTAAAATGATGAGTATTGACCAATGGAGTGAAGCTATTATTACTACTCGTCACAACGATGGTTTAGGTGATGATGACCAATGGATTAAATATGCACAGCTTGCTCAAGCTTATAAAGGTGGATATATTGATTTATCTAAAAATCCGAATCCGATACCCGCTTTCGGTGATGTGGACGATTATGTCTTTATGGATACTAACTGGCAGGATGTATTGTTTGGCAATGCAGGTTCTACGCAGCACAATTTGAGCGTATCCGGTGGAAACGAAAAGTCGTTGTATCGTCTTTCTGTAGGTTATATGTATGATGATAGTACATTGAAATGGGGAAATAATAATAATAAACGTTTCAATGTTCGTTTGACGAATACGGTAAAGTTGACGGATAGGTTTACTATCGAATCCGTGATGGCTTATAACCGCCAAGATCAGGTGTCTCCAACGATGATTGACAGGGTTCTGACTTCCAGTTATCCCCAGCCGGGATTGCCTTCCTCTACTATGGATGGCAAACCTTATCATTGGGGTGGAAATTATACTCCCAACTGGTATGCAGAACTGGGAGGTGATAATAAATTGAAAGTATCCGGTATTAATATTAGTGAGAATTTGAAGTATCAATTTACTTCTTACTTGGATGCAGTAGTCAATTTAGGTTACAATACATCTACTGCGACACGTGATGGGGTAAAGAACAGCATTACTTGGTACACCTATGACGGAACGTTGAGTACGGCAAAGACAAATGCTATCAATAATCCTAATCAGGCCTCTACGGAATATTCGAAATCTTTTGCCCGTACTGATTACTACTCTGTTTCAGGCTATCTGAATTATCACCAGACATTGGGAGAAAAACATAATGTTACAGCTATGCTTGGTGCACAATATAATTTGAAAGAGTATGATTATACAGTGGTGACAGCGAAGGATGTGCAGAGTTCATTGGAAATATTGAATGGATCGGGTGAAATAACATTGAAAAACTCGGCAAAAACTTCCGGTCCAAGTAAATGGCATGAAGCTATGATGTCATATTTCGGACGTTTCAATTACAATTATATGTCTAAGTATCTGTTGGAAATGAATCTCCGTTATGATGGTTCTTCTAAGTTCCGTCCTGAGAACCGATGGGATTTCTTTTATGGATTCTCGGGTGGATGGCGTCTTTCCGAAGAGGAATTTATGAAAAACGTAAAATTTGTCAATGAACTAAAATTGCGTCTTTCTTATGGAGTTGTTGGTAATCAGTCAGGTATTTCACGTTATGATGGTATGCAGTTATACAACTTTAATTCAGTCAATGGGGCTTACATTGGCGATGGAAGAATCTCCTATATTAAGACTAGCGGTGAAATTGCTACTATGGGACGTAGTTGGGAACGTATTCATAATTATAACTTAGGATTGGACTTTCATTTGTTTGACAGCCGCCTGCAGGGTACGGTAGAGTTGTTTATGAAGAAGAATAACAATATGCTGATAGCAGTTGCTTATCCGGGAATTCTGGGAGATAAAGCTCCTGCTTCCAATAGTGGAAAATTTGAAGCAAAAGGATATGAAGGAACTGTGACATGGTCAGATAAAATTGGAAAAGTGAATTATCATGTGGGAGGTACATTTACCTATGCTGATAATAAACTGGTAGACTATGGTGGAGTGACGGTATTTAAATCCGGCTTTGTAGACAAACAACAGGGATACTCGTTGAACTCGGTATTCGGTCTGAAATATTGTGGAAAGATTCAGACAGAAGAACAATTACGCAAGTACATTTATAAATATTATAATAGTAACGGTATAGGTATGCCGAAGGATCTCCGTTTGGGTGATAATATGTATGAAGATGTAAACGGTGATGGTAAGTTGGATGAAAAGGATTATGTTTATTTGGGTTCGGATGATCCGAAAATTTCCTATTCGTTCAATGTCGGAATAGAATGGAATAATTTTGATTTGTCTGCTGTATTCCAAGGTGCGGCCAAACGAACCATTTTCCGTGACGAAAGTAATGATAATTATCGCATACCGATGCGAGCCGCTCACTTGAATTCAACGACACAATCTGTGGGAAATGTGTGGAGTCCTGATAATAGAGACGGACGCTATCCGACATATACTAATATTAGTACGATTAATAATTATAATTATCAGTGTTCTTCTTGGTCGGTAGAAAATGGTAATTATCTGCGTCTGAAGAGTTTGACATTAGGCTATAACTTCCCGGCTTCATTGCTTAGCAAGACAAAAGCGATCAGCAGACTTCGTATATACGTATCTGGAGCCGATTTGTGGGAAGTGAGTAAGATTAACGATGGATGGGACCCCGAAGCTTCACGCAAGGTATCCGGTAATGGACGTTTCCCGCTCAATCGTACTTGTACTGTCGGATTAGATGTAACCTTTTAATACTTAGAATATGAAAATAGTAAATACAATAAAAACTATATTGCTGCTTTCGGTAGTGGTGATTTTACCGTCTTGCCTTGATCTTGATCCGCAAGATCAAATGTCGGATGCAAATTTGTGGCAGACTCCAAATGATTATAAACTGTATGCTAATCAGTTTTATGAATGGACTCGTGATTTTTCGAGTGCCGTATATGATGGTCCTCATAGTGATACCCGTTCGGACTTGATGACTTCAAGTAGCTACAATGAATATAGTAAGGGAATTAATAATATTCCGGTGTCGGATGGAAATTATACGGGAGCTTATACAAAGATTCGTTATGCTAATATTTTGTTACAAAAAGCAGAAAGTTATCCTAACCCGACAGACATAGCACGCTATGTTGCTGAAGCTAAGTTCTTTCGTGCATACGAATATTTTGATTTACTTCAGTTATTTGGAGATGTAATTGTGGTGACTGAACCTATTGATATCACCGATCCGAAAATGAATGCCCCTCGTGATGACCGTTCGAAAGTGGTAGACCTGATCATTGAAGATTTGAAGCAAGCCATTCCTGATTTACCGAAAGAGAATGCTATTGCAACAGCTGATAAGGGACGTGTTTCACAGGGAGCTGCCCAGGCTTTTCTTTCTCGTGTGGCGTTGTATGAAGGTACATGGCAGAAATTTAGGACAGGGGATGTAACTCGAATCAATGATTTGCTTGATATTGCTGCTGAGTCTGCTTGGGAAGTAATTGATAGTAAGCAGTATGAAATATTTAAACCGGCAGAATTAGGTACAGATGCTTATAAATATCTATTTATTTTAGAAGATGTTCAGTCCAATCCGGCTAATATTAAGAAAGATAAAAATAAGGAATATATTTTCTCACGTCGTCATGATGAAGTGATTGCTCCAATCGGTAAGAATATTACTAAGAATTGTTTTGCCAATGTACAATGGGTAACTCGTAAATTGGCGGAAATGTATTTGGGAGCGGATGGACTTCCAATTGACAATGCGCAGTCGACTGCCGGTGTTGACTATTCTACTCCAGACAACGAGTATGCAAAACGTGATAACCGCATGACGAATACTTTAATGGCACCGGGACGGAAATATTGGAATAACAATGCTTCTCATACCACTTGGACAGATGCGGATAAAGCTGCTTTTGATAATAAAGATTTCTATCCGACTAGTGGTAGTGGATATAACAATCAAAAATGGGCAACGGAACGTAATGTGAAAGATGAATATGAAGGATATGACTTTCCGATTATTCGTTATGCTGAAGTGTTACTGAATTATGCCGAAGCGGTATTTGAGAGAAATGCGGATGCAGAAGGTAACATCATGGATGCTTCTAAAGTGGATGCAGCATTGGTATATTTGAATGAGGTTCGTCAACGTGTGAATCCGAATATGCCGGGACTCACTACTTCTTTTGCTACTACTCATAATCTGAAAATGCGTGAAGAGATTCGCCGGGAGCGTACAGTGGAACTTTTCAATGAGGGCTTCCGTATTGATGATTTGAAACGTTGGAAAACTGCTGAAACGGAAATGCCGGAGAATATGTTAGGCGTAAAATGGAACACGTCCGGTGATTGGGCAACGTGGGCCGGAAAATGGTCTCCTTCTTATTCGTTGGAAGATGGCTGTTTGCTTATCGAAACCAATCGTGTGTGGAGTAATAAAAATTATCTTTATCCACTGCCGTCAGACCAACGTCAGTTGAATCCTAATATCGGTCAGAATCCGGGATGGTAACGTCGGGAAGAACTGATTTTATATGTTGAACATTAAAAGAATAGAATTATGAAATATACATTATTGAGTCTAGGCTTAGTGGCTGTTTTCTCATTGTCGGCATGTGATGACGGCAAGGTGTTTGGTGATGGGCTGGATGAAAAGACACTAATCTCCGAGATTGAATTGACCAATGTGGAGAATGGAAAATTAACATTGGCTGCAACTGTAGATTATACAGACTCTTTGATTACTTATAAATATTCTCCGGAACAACCGAGTAACCCTAAGGTTAAATGGACATCATCGAATGAAAAAGTAGCTACTGTGTCACAGGATGGACTTGTGCATGCTGTAAGTGCAGGTAAGGCAAATATTATGATTACTCCGGAAGTAGGCTTTGGTGCAACTGCTCTTTTTGAATTGACTGTTGTGCCTGAATTTAAGCCGATTACAGATTTTGAATTTACGGAAGCCGATAAGGCTGAGCTATTTGTTTCAGAAGAAAGGACATTGAAACCAACCATTCTTCCGGCAGACCGTACTTATTCGACGATAACATGGAAAAGTAGTGATACGTCTATTGCGACTGTAACGAAAGATGGTGTAGTGAGAGGTATTGATGGTGGAGAAGAAGGAAGAATTGTCACCATTACTGCTATTTCTTTGGATAGAGGAGGCTATGAGGAATCTTTTGAGCTAAAAATAATTCCGATAATTTATATTGATGAAATAATATTTGGAACACAAGCGGACTTGTTGCCGGGTGAAAGTATGAAACTGAACTTTACTACCTCTCCGGAAAATGCAACCGTAGCTTCTTTGGACTGGTCTAGTAGTGATCCGAATGTTGTAGAGGTAAGTGATCAAGGAGTTGTAACTGCCAAGAATTATGGTGAAGTTACTATTACAGCTACTACAACTGAGAAACAAAAGTTTACCACAACTGTGAAAGTACCTTATGGTCTGATGAAATATTCATTTGAAACATCATTGTCTCCTTGGTATTTAAAACAGTCTGATGGGTTTACTTCATCTGTAGATTTTAAGGATGGAGGAGCAGTTGTGTCAATGAATCCAAATCCTTCGAAAGGAAATTCTTGTCGTGCCGATCTTGTATTAACGGCAAATGGTAGTTATAAAGATAAAGTGTATTTGAATGTAGGTGTATACAGGTATTTAGCAATAAAAATGATTAGACCTTATGGAGGAAATAAATTGCAAGGAAATGTCAAATTAGATACACAGTATGGTGCTTATAAAGAAAATGAAGGAAGTGGAAATAATAAATATCAAATTCTGGATGGTGAAGAAACTCCAGGAAGTCCGGAGGTGTATTATTATGACTTACAAATCGAAAATGCGGTTGGCAATGGGACAAATAAACCTTTCCATACATTCTCACAGACAGAGGAAGAAGAAATAAGGACATTCCAATTTGTAATGGCTGACTTTAAAGAGGCTAATGGATCAAATACTGAATATACTGTATATTGGGTTCGTACATTTAAGACGTTAGATGATTTGAAAGCTTTTGTTGAACAAGAAAATAAGAATTGATAAACTATGAGAACGAAAATATATATATTATCAACGATGCTTGCATTCAACTTGAGTGCATGCACCGATATCGAAGATGGTACTACTGATATCGATTCATGGCCAGCTATAAATGAATATACATTGAATCATCCTTGTATGCTTCATACGGATGCTGATTTTACTTATGTGAAGTCTAAATTAACTCAGTCTCCTTGGAGCGAAGGATTAGCTAAATTGAAAAATTCGGGATATTCCTATTCTGGTTATACTCCTGAAGCACAAGAGATCTTGGGACGTATGGATAAAACGAATTGGTCTGCTGCTTTTCCTGATTGGTGGAATAATTATACTTATTTCTACGAAGATGCGGCAGCAGCTTACCAATTAGCCCTTCGCTGGAAACTAGAAAATGATTTAGCCTGTGGACAAGCTGCAGTTAGAATCCTGAATGAGTGGGCTACTACTTGCAAAGGACTTGTTCGTGTCAAGAGTCTTGCCAACGATAGAACGTATGATCCGAATGGAGAAATTGCCGACCCGAATGAATATTTGATTTCTATTAATGTTCATCAGATAGTAAATGCTGCAGAAATCATGCGTACAGACGAAACTCTTTTCAAGAAGGATGAATTGGCTGCATTTCAAACAATGGTAAAGAATGTTTTTTATCCGGCTGCTTCTGATTTTCTGGCTCATAAAGAAAGTTGCAAACAGCACAGTTGGTTGAATTGGGATCTGGCACAGATGACTTCTATTTTATCTATTGGTATTCTTTGTGATGATCAGGATATGATTAATGAGGCTATTCTTTATTTTAAATATGGAGTAGGAAATGGTTGTATTGACAATGCAGTACCTTTTCTTCATCAAGATCCGGATGGTCATGGAATGTTAGGGCAAGGACAGGAGTCCGGTCGTGATCAGGGGCATGCAACGCTTTGTGTTTCTTTGATGGGGGCATTCTGCCAAATGGCATATAATATCGGTGAGGATTTGTTTGCTTATGATGGAAACAAGGTACTTGCTATGGCTGAATATACGGCTAAATATAATTTGTGGAAAGACTTTGGTGATACTTCTTCCACGTCAGATGAGAAGTTTGTGTATCGTAAAAAAGATTTCCCCTATACCTATTATGAGAATTGTAGCTGGCAGTGCCCTGAACTTTCTTCTCAGGAAGAGAATGATAAATCGAGAGGTGAAATACGTCCTTGTTGGGCTTTGATTTATAATCATTATAAAACCAAAGGCTTGGATGCATATTATACCAAACAGTTTATGGATGGCATGGGTGTCGAAGGTGGTGGAGGACATTACGGAGGCACAAGTGGTGGATTTGACCAATTAGGGTTTGGTACACTAATGTACACAAGAGAATAAAATATTATTTTCTAAAAATAATTATGAGGGGATTAGGTATTTACCTAATCCCCTTCGTATATATAAGCAAATAGGTCAGTAAATAGATTGTTTTAAAAAAAGAGATAAGATTCAGTTTTACGGCTGATTAGTTTTATATAAGGTAGAAAGAACCTGTTTTTAGGAATGACACTTGAATTAAGAAAAGAATTATTAGTTAGGTACTATGCGTAAAAAGATTCTGTTTTTAGCAGGAATGATGGCATGCTGTTCATTGGCAGGTGCACAAGAAATTTCTAAGACCTGGGTGGCTGATAAGGGAAATGGAACTTATCAGAACCCGGTTCTTCATGCAGACTATTCGGATCCGGATGTATGTGCAGCCGGAGATGATTTCTATATGACAGCGTCCAGTTTTAATTGTATTCCCGGAATTCCTATTCTTCATTCCAATGACTTGGTGAATTGGTCGCTGGTAAACTATGCGTTACCAGTTCAGGAGCCGGAAGAATTCTTCGATAAGGCACAGCATGGTAAAGGCGTATGGGCACCGGCTATTCGTTTTCATAACGGGGAGTTCTACATTTACTGGGGTGATCCGGATTATGGAATCTATATGATTAAAACCAAAGACCCGAAAGGAAAATGGAGCAAGCCAGTATTGGTGAAAGCCGGGAAAGGTATGATTGATGCCACTCCTTTGTGGGACGAAGACGGAAAAGTATATCTGATACATGCTTATGCCGGAAGCCGTAGCGGAGTGAATAGTATTCTCGTTATTTGCGAACTGAATGCAGAGGGAACAGAAGTAATTTCCGATCCGGTGATGGTATTTGACGGAAATGATGGAAAGAACCATACGGTAGAAGGACCGAAGCTTTACAAACGCAACGGATACTACTATATTTTTGCTCCGGCAGGTGGAGTAGCAACCGGTTGGCAATTAGTACTTCGCTCGAAGAACATTTACGGTCCTTACGAATCGAAGATCGTAATGGCACAAGGAAAGACAAATATCAACGGGCCTCATCAGGGCGGCTGGGTAGATACGAATACAGGAGAATCCTGGTTCGTTCATTTTCAAGATAAAGGAGCTTACGGACGTGTGATTCATCTGAATCCGATGACTTGGGTAAATGATTGGCCTGTAATCGGAGTAGACAAGGATAAAGATGGTTGCGGTGAACCGGTAACGACCTATAAGAAACCGAATGTAGGAAAGACATATCCGATAGCTACTCCGCCGGAGAGTGATGAATTCAATACCCGTCATTTGGGGGTACAATGGCAATGGCATGCCAATAAAAAAGACACTTACGGGTTCACGACCGACTTGGGGTATATTCGTCTTTATGCAGGCAGCCTCTCGAAAGAATTTGTGAACTTCTGGGAAGTTCCTAACTTGTTGATGCAAAAGTTTCCGGCTGAAGAGTTTACAGCTACGACCAAGTTGACATTTACTGCCAAGCAGGATAGGGAACAAACCGGAATCATTGTGATGGGATGGGATTATAGCTATCTCTCCATTCGTAAGGCGGGAGACCAGTTTATTCTGCAACAAGCAGTCTGCAAGGATGCGGAACAGCAAAATCCCGAACAGATAAAAGAATTGGCAAACATTCCGGTGGAACATCTGAAGATGCCGGGAGTAGCAGATAATGAGTGGCAAACAGTTTACTTGCAAGTAAAGGTTCGAAAAGGAGCCGTTTGTACATTCGCTTATAGTCTGGACGGAAAGAAATACACGACAGTGGGAGAGCCTTTCACAGCCCGACAAGGCAAATGGATTGGAGCCAAAGTTGGAGTATTTTGCGTAACTCCGAATGAGGGCAATCGTGGATGGGCGGATGTAGACTGGTTCAGAGTCAATTAAAAATTAAGAATTAGAAATTAAAGTAGATATATCAGATTAAGATGAAAAAGATTGTAGTAGGTCTGGCTGTGGTGTTAGGTTTTTGTATGTGTACTCACAAGCCTTCCGGTACATTGGATGTGAATAAGGCATTGGACTACTGCGCAAAGCAGACACAACGTACACTTACGGAACTGGAAACAGATTCCGGAATTGACTATACGATGATGCCGCGCAATATCATGGCTGACGAACAACATTGGAATTGTCGTAAGGCGACGAAGGAGGAGTGGTGTGCTGGTTTTTGGCCGGGAGTACTTTGGTATGATTACGAATATACAAAAGATAAGCAAGTGTTGGAAGAAGCAAAGAATTTCACTCACTCATTGAAGTTTCTTTCTCATATTCCAGCTTACGATCACGATTTGGGATTTCTTGTATTTTGTAGCTATGGAAATGGTTACCGTCTGACTAAGAATCCGGCATATAAACAGGTGATATTGGACACTGCCGATACATTAGCTACCTTGTTCAATCCAATTGTAGGAACAATTCTTTCATGGCCTCGTGAGGTAGAACCGCGTAATTGGCCTCACAATACAATCATGGACAATATGATTAATCTGGAAATGCTTTTCTGGGCAGCTAAGAATGGCGGTAATCCTTATTTGTATGACATTGCCGTGTCTCATGCGGACAAAACGATGAAAAGCCAGTTCCGTCCTGATTATACTTCTTATCATGTGGCTGTATATGATACCATCACAGGCAATCTGATTAAAGGTGTTACTCACCAGGGATATGCCGATAGTACAATGTGGGCGCGTGGACAGGCATGGGCTATTTATGGATATACTGTGGTCTATCGTGAGACAAAAGATCCTAAATACTTGGATTTTGCTCAGAAGGTAACGGATGTTTATTTGGACAGACTCCCTGAGGATAAAGTTCCCTATTGGGATTTTGATGATCCGAGTATACCGAATGCTCCCCGTGATGCTTCGGCAGGAGCGGTGGTTGCTTCTGCTTTGCTCGAATTGTCTACCTACCTTCCTAATGGAACAGGAAAACGTTATAAGGATGCGGCAATCGAGATGTTGACGAGTCTCAGCTCCGACAGTTACCTAAGTGGTGAAAGCAAACCTTCTTTCTTGCTCCATAGTGTAGGGCACTGGCCGAATCACTCGGAAATAGACGCTTCTATCATTTATGCCGATTACTATTATATCGAAGCATTGTTGAGGTTGAAACGTCTGCAAGAAGGATACGGAGTGCTTGGATAATAAGGCTCTTTTGAATACTGGTAAGAATAATAAATGCTCTGTAAGAAAGATTCATTCGTTGCAGAGCATTTTTACTGGTTAGGTTTGGACCTATTTATTGTTTTACCTTAATGATGTCATAATTCAAATCACTAACGGCTTCCTGTAGGCTGTCATTTACCAATCGAAGAGTTGTATCATTCACAATTACGAAATACATGGGAGCTTCACCACTTTTCGGGGTTAATTTGACTGCAGTAACAGGTTTTTTGTTTACCACCTTATGTATTGTCTGTTGCTTTCCATTGGAAGTGAAAGTCTTGTTCTGACCTTGGCCTTGAGCGTCCAGGTAAGTCATATCCAGTGTGTAAGTAGTATCAACACCATCAGTTGCAGCATTCAGGGTTAACACATAATCGATACCCGGACCGTCGGCAGCAGGAAGAGTACCGGCATAGACTTCTGTCATTTCGGTAATCGGAGTCATAGCGAGGGCAAGACTGTCTGCTTGTGCCTCTGCGGCTTTGTTGGCTTTTGATTGGCAAGATGCCAAAGCAGCTACGACGGCTGCTAACATAATTACTTTTTTCATTGCTAAGTGCTTTAAGTTAATATAAATATAGTGAGCTATCGCTCGGTTTTACTTTACTCCTCTTCCCGTTTGATGACAAGTAGTTTGTCTACTCGTCCCCGATCCATATCCACTACTTCGAATTGCAGATTCTTGTATGTGAAGATGTCTCCGGCTTTCGGGATACGACCAATCAGGAACATTGCCAGTCCGCCTAAAGTTGTGAAGTCTTCGGATTTCAGGTCTTCGTATGATAAAATTCCCATCTCTTCCATAAAATCGTCAATGTTCATTGAAGCTTCTACCAACATCGAACCATCCTGCCTTGTGACGATTTCTTCTTCTTCCGTTTCGTCCTCTTCAAGGATGTCTCCGAAGATACTTTCCGTCAGGTCGTGCAGTGTGATAATACCTTCCGTACTACCATACTCGTTAACAACAACTCCGAACTTGTTTTTGTTCTTCTTAAATAGCTCTAAAACTTTATTTGCATACAAACTTTCCGGAATAAAGAGAGGGGGACGGGCTATTTCACGTAAGTTAAATTTCTGCTGGTTACCGACCATCAGGATAATATCTTTCACGGACACTACACCGATAATCTCATCTTTCCGTTCGTCTACCAATAGATATTTGCTGTAATGTTCCTCTTCGATCACTTTCATTACCTTTTCCCGCGTATCATCCGGATGGAGGATAATGAGATCCCTGCGGTGTGTCATCAACTCATTGGCTCGCTTGTCCGAGAAGCGGAACACATCACGTATCATTTCCGTTTCCTCTTTGTCAATCACACCCTGTTCCGAGCTTTGGTGAAGAATCATCTTAATCTCCTCCTGTGTCATAGGGCGTTCTTCACTTTTCAGACCGATGAGCTTATTCAACAAACGGGTGGATATACTGAGTAACCAAACAAAGGGGTAGGAGACTTTTGTCAGCAGAATCATAATCGGACTGAATAAGATGGCATATTTCTCCGGATTACTAAGAGCAATGGATTTAGGGACCAATTCTCCGATAATGAGAGAAAGATAGGTAATGACTGCTACCGTAGTAATCATGGCAAGATTACGCGCATAAGCTTCAGCTCCCGGAATAAGGGAGAAGAGAGGAACGAGATCATCGGCAATGGCTACTCCACCATACGCACCGGATACGATACCGATCAGGGTAATACCTATCTGGATGGTGGATAAGAACTTTTCTGGTTCTTCCAACTGTTTCAGAACTCCGCGTGCGGATTTGTTACCTTTAGCGACAAGTGTTTCAAGACGTGCTTTGCTGGATGATACCAGCGCAATTTCATACATGGCAAAAATGCCATTCAGTATGAGTAAGAAAAGAATTATAAGAAATTCCATAAATGGATTAAAATGGTTATTGCTTCGAAATTACATGAAATCAAGACACTATGCAAATCTGTGTAATAGATTAATGATTTTTTAATACTAGTGGGGTCTTTTTATCGGAAAAAGAAAAGGAGATACAAAGGTTGTAAAACCAACGTATCTCCTTTTTCCGTCCAATTCAGGAAGGATGTCTGTTATTTTTTAGCATAAGTATCCGCCTTTGCTTTGGCTCGCTCGATTCGCTTCATTGTATCGGGATGTGAAGAGAACATCTTTTGGAGATAAGAAGGCTTTTCTGCACCTTCTGAGAGTTTTGCCAGCTTGGTCAGCGAATTAGCCATGGCATAAGGGTCGATACCATTCTTTACACAGAACTCTACACCGTAATCGTCGGCTTCGCCTTCTTGTTTTTGTGAATATTGCGCACCTGCCAATGCTTCGGCCATAGCTCCGAGTTCAGAGTCGGTCAGTTTGGCAACCTTGTCGCTGGTAGCACCGGCTGCATTCTTTACTGCCGAACGAAGGTAGGCGTTCTTCATGGCGTCTTTTGAATCGGTATGAACTACATGACCGATTTCGTGACCTACTACGGCCATGACTTCTTCGTCAGTCATTACATCCATTAGTCCGGCACAGATACGTACACTGCCGTCACCACAGGCAAATGCATTGATATCTACTACTTCATATACGCCGAAGTTCAGTTTTAACCCGTCTACTTCTTTAATATGCCCGGTCAGTTTTTCCAGGCGTTTGCCGTATTCCGTATCCGGTTTGGTCAATGGATTGTGAGTGTCCATCCATTCCATGTATTCCTTACTCATGTTGGCAATATCGGCATCAGATAATGTTACGGCTGATACTACGTCTTTGCCGGCTTGTAATGCTTTCCCTAAATTAAACTTTTTGCCGAACTGTGCAGATGCTGTCATACCCATTCCTAGTAGGATAAAGGCGATCATAGTAATTTGTCTTTTCATACTTTTAAAAGTTTTTATGTTAATATTCAAATGTAATTCCTAAGGTAGGGAGTAAGGTCCCACTTGACTGCTTGATACGTTTCATTCTATAATGCTGACTATCGGCTGGAGCTTCCGGGTTATCGATAACACCGGTACTCATCAGTACGTCCTGTTGTTTTAGCTTGCTTACGGTGATATTCTGCAAATCCAGATAGAATCCCAGCATACAGTGTTTCAGGTAAAAAGTCTTATCCACACGGATATCTACTTGGGCAAAGGCGGGAAGGCGTTCCTTATTATACTTCGAATAGTCATAATATGCCTTTCCTTGTGCATCCCAGGCAGATACCAGAGAGGACTTCTCTTCATCGTAGGGGGTATAGGGAGCACCGCCGATACAACTGACTTTCATTCCGACGCTCCATAGATGCGGGAGATTGTAAGTTCCCCGTAGATTGAAGATATATCGGTTATCCCATGCGGATGCGATGTATTCACTTTCTTTATTGTTACGGTATTCACTTTTGAACAGGGTGAGAGAAGAAGCCAGGTTCAACTTTTTGGCAATTAACCATTTTACTAAGATTTCTGCTCCATAAGAACGCCCTTGTGCGGTGGAAGTTAGCAGTTCATTGCCAATCACTCCGTAATCATTTCCTTTGCAGGCTAGTGGAATGCCGTCTACAACGGAGAGCGGAATCTTATCATAATCTTTGTAGAATCCTTCAATGGAAACTTCAAAAGTGTCTCCTTTCCGCCAACTGACTCCCAAACTTTCCTGACTGACTTTCATATAGCGGAGGTTGTATTTGTTGGCGTATGCTCCATAATTGTTTTTAAATCCAAGTGCCGTATATGAAGGAAGCTGATAATAAAGTCCGGCATTGCCGCTTACAAACCAGTGATCGGTTAACTGATAAGAAAGCGATATGCGGGGTGATAATTGGTCGGAGAGGGATTTCATTGCCGATGAATAGTTATTGGCATCGGCCCGTAACCCTAAAGAAGCAGTGAAACGTTCATCCATTGAAGAATAGTTGACGGTACCGAAAATTCCCCATCGTAAAATATCCAGATAGGTGTGATAATCGAATATTTGTGCCTGATTCGTGTATATCTTTTGAAAAGTTGTATTAGAGTATTGGCTATAATCTAAGTTCACTCCAAGATTGATTTTCCAGTTTCGGATAGAGGATTTGTTCTCGAAACGGAACTTCGTTTCTTGTTCGGTAGAACGGAGGCGAAGCATTAGATTGTCCGGAACACCTTCGTCATTCTGGCGGTATTTCGTGTTACGGTTGTTCAGATAACTGTGGCTGACGACTATTGATTGCACATGTGCTCCTGCGTAGTGTCGGTAAACAGAGCCTAATGTAAACGTCTCCTGCTTGATCTTAGGCAGGTAGCTTAGAATGTATTCGTTGTCTTCACTATCCGCTTTTGTGTTCAAGCGCATATTGTCGATTCCTCCCAATCCTAAAATAGTCAGTTCATTTTGTTTGTTGAATCTGGTTTTCAATTTGAACTGTGCGTCTGTGAAGGTCGGCAAGAAAGGGAGGTCAAGCATATCAAAAAGGAATTGCAGATAGGACTGGCGTACGGATACCAGATAAGAAGTTTTTTTCCCGATATGCCCGTTGGAAGCAAGGGAGACTTCAGAAGCTCCAAGTGTTGCTTTCAGCGAGTTGTGTTCCATATCTCCGTCACGTAATTTGAAATCTAGGACAGAACTGAGTGCATTTCCTTTATCTGTAGGGAAAGCACCGGTATAAAAATTGACTTCACGTATCAAGTCGGCATTGAGGATGCCTACGGGACCACCGGAAGCTCCTTGCGTGCTGAAATGGTTGATGTTGGGAATTTCTATTCCGTCTAGATAAAAACGGTTTTCTGAAGGGGAACCGCCACGTACGATCAAGTCGTTGCGGTAGCCTATTGGTGAAAAGGCAACTCCGGGATAAGACTGTACGATTCGTGAGATGTCCCGGTTGGCTCCCGGACTCTTTTCTATTTCTTGTAGTCCTATGATACGCAGGCTGACAGGGCTTTCCAAATCACGCCGGAAAGGGGAAGCAGTGACAGTAATGCCTTCGAGCTCCGTCAGGTTCTCTTCCATCTCTATCGAGATATTTAAATTTCTGGTGGACAAGATATATTCAGGCGTAGTGACACTTTTGTAGCCGATAGCTGTTGCTTGTAAACGATAGATACCGGGAGGTACCTGCTCTATTGTAAAGTGTCCTTCTGCATTGGTTACGCCACCTTTATTCAGTCCGATGACCGTTACGTTGATAAACTCTAATGGTTGACGGCTGTTTTTGTCTATTACTGTTCCTTTTATCTGATGCACAGGTTGAGCTTGAATCAGGAGAAGCAGAAAACTGCAAAAAAAGAAAAAGGTAAGAAGTCGCTTCATACAATTAGAGTTTAGTGGTGCAAAAATACATAAATTGTTTTATTTCTCGTTTATAAGTTCTATTTTTGTGAGACCTATTAAACAGATTCTTTGATGAAAACTGTAAATTTGATTACTGGCAATGATGCGATGAAGGCGCACATTGTTCAGAAGACACGAAAGAATTATATATTAAAATAGAATAATACACAATGAAAAAACTTCTGTTAATTACTCTTTTTCTTGGTTGGGCAGCTCTCTCTTTTGCTGCCAAAGTAGATACCTTATTGATTAAAAGTCCTTCCATGAATAAGGATGTGAAGGTGGTGGTAGTAACTCCGGATGTAGCATTGGGAAAAAAAGCGCTAGCTTGTCCCGTTCTTTATCTGCTGCACGGCTACGGAGGAAATGCCAAAACATGGATTGGAATAAAACCGAATCTTCCACAAATAGCGGATGAAAAGGGAATGATTTTTGTTTGTCCGGATGGGAAAAATAGCTGGTACTGGGATAGTCCGCTCAATCCGTCATATCGTTACGAGACGTTCATTTCATCGGAGTTGGTTAAGTATATTGATGGGCATTATAAAACGATTGCTGATCGGAAAGGACGTGCTATTACCGGATTGAGTATGGGTGGACATGGAGCAATGTGGAATGCGATCCGTCATAAAGATATATTTGGCGGTGCTGGAACGACAAGTGGTGGAATGGATATCCGTCCTTTCCCGAAGAACTGGGAAATGTCCAAGCAGTTAGGAGATTATGATTCAAATAAAGAAGTGTGGGATAATCATACTGTTATCAATCAGATCGATGGTCTTGAAAATGGAGATTTAGCCATTATAATCGATTGTGGTGAGAGCGATTTCTTCCTGAAGGTGAATCAGAATTTACACCATCGTTTGTTGGAGAAAAAGATTGACCATGATTTTATTACCCGTCCGGGAGCACATAACGGACAGTATTGGAATAACTCTATTGACTATCAGATACTTTTCTTCGATAAGTTTTTCAAGAAATAAATTGTATTGATATGATTGGTGCACTATATTAGTGCCATGATTGTGCCGCCTCTTTGTCACAGTTATCTTTTTAGGAGCCCAGTGGGGCTCCTTATTCAATGGCAATTGATATGTTCTGAGTATTGATCTTATTGGAATAATGTGTGCGGCTATAAATGCTCGTAGGTTTTCCTTCGTTGTCGAATGTATAAGAATAAGTAGTATATTCATTATTATTGTTTTCAGGAGTGGAGCGGGCTACCAGATGTTGCGTCGGCTTGCCTAAGATTCCGGCAAATAGGGCGCATTGGTGGAATGAAAGCGGATAAGTTTCTAATAAATCCAAACAGGGCAGGCGATAGTAATTGATTGTTTCTCCGGCTTCATACATTATTTTATTTTCTCCGTAATCAGTGAAAGATTCATTTGTCAGTGACGGGGAAGTAACACTGATCAGCTCTCCGTATTGATAAACAAGCGACAGGGTATGGGAAGCGTTTTCGGGCTGTAGTGTACCATTTATAGATGTAATATTTTCATGCAGTTGAGTTAAGTATCCGTCCGTGTATGTAAAGTTATATTGGCGTACTTGGGAAATGGTCGTGTATGTACATTGAGTTGCATAACCTTGTTCATTCAATGTATATATCCATTTGTTATCTTCACTATCTATCATGGTGACAAGGTTGTTCTCATATTGTAAAGTTACCTGATGAGAAAGTTCCTGTACAATTTCGGCACCAATGCTGATTGACTGTGTATTGGTATAGGAGGTGAGCTTATTATCCGTATATACATACTCATTCTTTATAGTGTTGATAGCAGTGGAGGTGGTCATATATGTCTCTTCAACTTCGGTCATTACCATTTTAGACATTGTCGGAACAGGTATATTAATCTCATTCCACGTCTTCTCTTTCTCATCATCGTCGGAACAACTGAGAAGTAGAATAGTGGTGATAAATAGTAGAACTACTTTTTTCATTTTAAATGTTATTAAAGCCTTAGCCCTTTACTGCTAAAACGTCGGCTGGCTGGACTGTTTACACTCTTTTCAACCTTGAAGCGAGTCTGTGTTGTACTTTCTTCTGGAGCTTCGTCATCTTTAGGCGGATATGTACCGTCCAATACTCCTATGGCGATCTTCAGCAATCTTTCACTTTTACCATCCTTGTCGAATGTACCGAATGGTAGGAATTCACAGTAATTTGTACTCCCATCTATTGTGGTTTCACTGACTTTTAAATCGGTAGCTGGAGAAATGGCACCATAAGTATCGTGTTGGGAATTGTAAACTGTACATACTACCGGGTTGACCGACCATAGAAATTCTTCATTAATAAACTGTTCTGTTGCTACATTTTGTCCCTTTGTCGAACTGCCTACAGTAGCAATAGGATATACATCCTCTAAAAAAAGACTTCTAATGAGCATTTCCGGTGCTCCCATTGTCGTTCCGCTGGTAATGGCGATTAAACTGTGTAAGTCTAAATTAATCTCTCTATCTGTACCGAACAGAATAGTGGCGTCTTTATCCGTATTTTTATCATTATATTCAAGATAAGCCATTGGCTCTCCTAAACGGTCGGCTGAGGTCAGAATAGTACCTAACAACTGAACACAATCCATTGAACCTCCCTCATTGTAACGAAGGTCAAGAATAACAGCTTGTACGCCTGCTTCCTTGAACTTTTGCGAGACACTGCGTAATTCATTGTTGTATTTTTCCGGCTCGGCTTTTGTACCGGCTATGAAGCTATTGTACATGAGATAACCTACCTTTATATTTTTGACCGGTGACTCAATAATCTCATATTTATGTACGGGATTGTCTTCTACTATCCGTGCTGCAGGCATTTCAACGGGTTCATCTATTGGAACAACTCTATATTCCATCGTCGGTCCTTCATCTTCTCCGTCACCTCCCTCATTTCCGTCTTCTTCATCTTCTATTTTCACCTCTTTCCACTCGCCCAAAGTCAGTTCTACCGCTTTGGTTCCTTGCAATAAATATGTCTCATATTTCTTACTAATGTAGGAAGTGTCTACTTTCATGATCCAATCACCGCGTTCTAAACCCGCCTGTGCGGCAGGGGAACCTGGAATAACGTAAGTAATCAATGCGTTGTAGGCAGTGTCAATATCCGGATTTCTAACTAATGAATAATCAAATCCATATGTGGGCAATGGGGTTGCCATAACAGAGTCTACAAATGAATAACTATCCTGCTTCGATTTCACTTTAGACAGGAAAGAGGCTGGTTCTACAAATAAATTTACATCATCATAGGAAGGTAGCTCCTGATACCATAGATAGTTCTGTTGCATGATGTCTAATATCCATGTATCCAATGCTGTTTGGTGGGCATACTCCGGCCAGCGGTCAACACCACAGGAGAAGAAGCCACTGAGAGATACGATGGTCAGGGCGGGTATAAGGATTATCTTTCTTAATTTTGTCATCATAAAAAGCTTTTCACGTTGCAAATGTAGGAAATACTTTGCTTATCTACCACATTTATGGTATAAAAATGCCTTTAATGTGTGATTGGCTGTTAGAGAATCCTGCGTTATCTTTGTGCTTCCAAAATGGTCAATAGGCATTAGTAAAATAGAATAAGTGATTAATAAACAGTAATTTCATGAATGTAGCTGCATTGTTATCGGGAGGTGTTGATAGTTCGGTGGTTGTTCACTTGCTTTGTGAGCAGGGCTACAAACCGACTCTTTTTTATATAAAGATCGGTATGGAAGGAGCGGAGTATATGGATTGTTCGGCAGAGGAGGATATTGAATTATCGGTTGCTACTGCCCGAAAGTACGGTTTATCTCTCGAAATAGTTGATTTGCATAAAGAATACTGGGAAAATGTAGCGACTTACGCCATTGGTAAGATCCGGCAGGGATTAACGCCGAATCCGGATGTGATGTGCAATAAACTAATAAAGTTTGGTTGCTTTGAACAACGCATCGGGAAAGAGTTTGATTTTACGGCTACCGGTCATTATGCTACTACGATACAGCGTGATGGAAAAGTGTGGCTGGGTACGGCAAAAGATCCCGTAAAAGACCAGACGGACTTTCTTGCACAGATTGATTATCTGCAAATTTCCAAACTAATGTTTCCCATTGGAGGATTGACGAAACATGAGGTACGTGAAATTGCAGACGCGGCTGGATTACCTAGTGCCAAAAGAAAAGACAGTCAGGGCATTTGCTTTTTGGGAAAGATAAACTATAATGATTTTGTCCGTCGTTTTCTTGGCGAGCGGGAAGGAGTGATTGTAGAATTGGAAACCGGAAAGAAACTAGGTACACATCATGGCTATTGGTTTCATACTATCGGGCAGCGGAAGGGACTTGGTTTGAGTGGAGGTCCTTGGTTTGTTGTTAAAAAGGATATTCAGGAAAATATCATTTATGTATCTCGCGGCTACGGTGTAGAGACCCAATATGGGAATGAATTCCAAATGCGTGATTTTCATTTTATAACAGATAATATTTGGAAGGGTCAGGATAAGGAAGTGGATATAACCTTTAAAATTCGTCATACTCCTGAATTTACTAAGGGGAAGCTCATTATGAAGGGAGATAATCAGTTTCATATCCTATCTTCTGAAAAGTTACAAGGCATTGCTCCAGGACAGTTTGGAGTGATTTATGACAAAGAAGCTCGGATTTGCGTGGGAAGTGGGGAGATTATCTGTTAAATAGTTCTTTTTGAGTGGCGAAGATTGAATAAACAAGATTATTTTCATTACTTTTGTTTCGTAGAATTATAAATAAAGGAGGTTTGATTATGACAACGATGGAATTGAAAAGCCTGAAAATGGACTTGGTTGAGGAACTTCTGAGTTTGAATGACAAAGAGATGCTCAATCGAGTAAAAACCTATTTGAAACGACTTAAGAGGATGGAAGCTGAAAAAGAAGAGGACGAAATCAGTAAGGAAGAGATTCTTGCAGGGATTGATGCCGGGCTGAAAGATGTAAAAGCCGGGAGAACAAGATCTGCTTATGAACTCATTAATGAACTATAGTATAGAAAGTTCTGCCTCATTTGATAAAGAGGCAAAACGTTTAGGGAAGCGTTACGTTTCATTTAAAGAAGATTATTTGAAACTTCTTGATGAATTATCTCGGAATCCTCAACTTGGAACAGATTTGGGACATGGTTTGCGTAAGGTACGTATGAAAATTACTGCAAAAGGAAAAGGTAAAAGTGGAGGTGCAAGAGTTATAACCTTTACTGTGGTGATTTCCCAACAAGATGCGGTGTTAAACCTTCTTTATATCTATGATAAGGCGGATAAGGCTTCTATATCAGAGAAAGAGATTGAACAACTTCTGAAGCAGAATGGTTTGAAAACACATCAGATATAGTATTCCGCTAAATCAACAATTCCCGCCCGCATGGCATATTTGGTGGCTTCATGCACATTATTTACGCCTAACTTGCGGAAGATATTTTTACGGTGGCTGTTAATCGTATGAAAACTAAGGTTTTTCTCCGCTGCAATCTCTTTTGTCGTTTTGCCTAGTGCGATTTCTTTTAGAATATTCTTTTCTGTTTGCGTTAGCAAATGATTGTTTGTGGACAAGGTAACAGACGGAGAGCCAGTTCCCGAAAGCAATAGGTTGCTGACATGATTGCAGATATATCTTTGTTTGCGGATAGCGCATTGAATCGCAGTGATAATTTCCTCTTTGGAATTATCTTTCATTACTACTCCAAAAGCCATGCTGCTAAATAATATTTGTCGAAGGAAGTTAAGACTTAGCTCATCGGAGAATAGGATCCAATCGGCCTTTTTAAACCTTTCCTGTAGAACGATCAGTTCATCTGCCCCGGCAAAATTGAATAGTGTGTAATCAAGAATAACCACTGCTTGCGGGTACAATCGCAGCAACTGAATCAGCTCTACTTTATTATCAGCTTCTAGAAGTGCGGATACATCTTTTTGCTTGGTCAGTAGGAACATCATTCCCGCTTTGCTGATATCTTGATTGTCTGCAATGATAAATTCTCTCATAATAGGAATAGTTAAATAAAACTCCGCTACAAATGTACATATTTTGTGCGATTTGTAGCGGAGTTTTAATTAGATTCTTGAATTCCGATTACCAGGAACGTCCTTTGAAGATGTTGGATTGGTCAAGCGGAACGATATTTCCGTTCAATGTCAGATTGTTGTTATTGAAGTTCGGGCTGATTGTAACCGAAGCTGTATTATTTCCACTGCTCATGTTGATGAAGACCTGAGCGGAAATACCAATACCTTGAACGCTGAATGAACAGTTCACATTTCCTTTCTTGTCAATGTTCATTTTCATATCAGAAGAATTACCATCTACAGTGACACCACCGATCCCGTTAGGACCTGGATAAGCTGTATTGAAAGCAGTCTGCACAGTGGCTCTGTTGCCATTCATCAAAACGAAGTTGGTGTTTGAAGTCACGAAAGCACTCATTCCATTGCGGAAGATTACTTGATTGGCTTCCAATACAAATTGCTTGTTCTTTAAAGCCTGTACAGCTTGTTGATAGGCTGCCATGTCCTGTACTTGTTCTTCGGCACGGAGTTTTGCTCTTTCTGCGTCTCTTTGAGCTTTTCGTTCTGCGCGGCGGGCTGCTGCGTTACTTTCCTGTGCATACATCATCGTGCTTGCACTCACTAATACTAATGCTAATAATGCAATAAACTTTTTCATAACTTTTTTTTGTTTAGGTTTAATACGTTGTCCGTTTATTACAAAAACAAAGAGTATGCCAGATTGTTCACGAACGTCGTGCAATTTTGTATCCGATAGCTGCGACGGCAATACTCATTAAAGGGCTGATAATGTTGAAAAAGCAATAGGGAAGATATACAAGTGTGGGCACACTTAAAATGGTGGCCTGAGTCATCCCGCAACTGTTCCATGGGATCAGTACGGATGTAACGGTTACTGCATCTTCCGTCGTGCGGCTTAGTAAGCAACTTTCATATCCTTTCTTGGCATATATGTCACGAAACATATTTCCCGTCAGAATGATACTGATATATTGGTCGGCTGTTGCCAGATTAAGAAACAAGCCTGAGCAAACCGTACCTCCTACCACACTGACCGTCTTTTTCATAAATCGAACAAAGATTGAAGTGATACTACCCAACATACCGCTGGCCGTCATTGCTCCACCAAAACACATGGCACACAGAATGAGCCAAATCGTATTCAGCATTCCGGACATGCCGCGTGTGGCAATCAAATCTGCCAGAACGGCATTGTCTGTGTGCAGACTTGTGCTTCCATATATCGTTATCATTAATCCTTTGAACAATGAATCGAAGCCGGAAGTTGCCATTCCGGAAACCTCCTGTAATAACTCCGGCTGGAAAATCAAAGCGAAGACTCCTGCCAGCAGTGTCGATAAAAATAGGGTAATGATGGAAGGAATCTTACGGGCGATTAATATGCCTGTTACAATAGGTACAATCAAGAGCCAGGGAGTAATGTGGAACTTTTCATTCAAAGCAGTTGCCACTTCGGTGATATGTTGTGTATTGCTGGCATCGTGTGAGAATCCTGCCACAGTAAAAATAATCAAAGTGATTATGAGGGAAGGAACTGTCGTTATCATCATGTATCGGATATGCCGGAATAGTGGAGTATCAGTTACGGAAGCTGCCAATATAGTTGTTTCCGATAGAGGCGAGACCTTATCTCCAAAATAAGCTCCGGAAATAATGGCTCCTGCAATCCATCCCTCTTCAAATCCTTGTGCCCTGCCGATACCCATCAGTGCGATTCCAATGGTAGCGATGGTGGTCCACGAACTACCGGTCATAACGGAAATAAGTACACAAATGATACAGGTGGATGCTAAGAAGAAACTGGGATGTATGATTTGCATTCCATAATAAATCAAAGTAGGTACTACTCCGCTGATCATCCACATTCCACTTAATGCACCGATAATCAATAGGATGATAATAGCCGTTGCCACTCCGGCCACATTGTTTGTGATGGCAATCTCATAATCTTTCCAAGGGATTTTGTAGAATGCCATACCGATAAGAATACAAATAGCGGTAGTGGTGAGTAATGATACTTGACTTCCTCCACTTAAAGCATCACTACCGAAAGTATGGATAGTACCGAATAATAATAGTATAAGTACGATAATTGGTATCAGGGATACAAAAGGGGAGGGGGCTTTTTTCATATTAAGTTCTTTAATGCTCTATATTATTTTGGTTTGCAAAGATACAACAAAATGATCGAAATTCTTAGCGTTATGGAACAGAGCAATAAAAATTAGTATAAGTTTATATATTCTTGGTGCATAGAATCAGCCCCAATTTACCTTACGTTTTAGCCACCAATATCGTATGAAAAGTATTCCGGTCAGAATCAGAGCGATAGATAGTCCGGTGTAGAAAACGGAAATAAAACTGTCGGGTAATAGATGGAAACTCCGGATGGTAATGCCTAGAGAGATCATGAATATCATAATGATCCAACTCTTTACATCAAAAAAAGAAAAAGGGCAGTTACGGGTTTTCTTTTTCTCTTCAATTCGCCGGGTGTGTTTATAATAAAGTCTTTTAAAGATGAGTACGAAGAATAACAGGAAAACTACAGTTGCTTCTCCGATTTTGAACATCCAGTCTTGGGAGTTGTTTAACCATGTAATGATTCCTATTCGTAATATATTGATACCGGCTGTAATCCATACTGCGCCGGCTGTAATGAGTAAGATTTGTTTGTTAACTCCGTATTTCATTCGCTTTACTTTTTTTGCTATAAACGGTTTTACTGCTTATTTTGTTGAGTCATTTCTTATGATTTATAACTCATTTTATGAAAAAAGTGGTGGAAACCGTATTTCCTTCCCCATCAACGGCTGTCAGAGAGTGTTTTCCCGGTTCAGGTTGCAAGGATATTTTATGAAAATCCTGTGTTTGCATCAGATATATATCATCGAGATGCCAGAAAACGATTGCTTTGGGATTGTTGTGAGCCAGTTCGACAGTGATGAATCCTTTGTTACCATCCAATTGTTTCGGTAGCTTGATTCGTGCATTCATCGGAGGATAAATGAATTGCATGGGTTGGAAACTATCTTCTCCGCAACCTGATTTGAACGGAGGAAGAGGCTTGTATTCCGGATGATGCTGTTTATAATACCATTCCCACACAGGAGGCAGTGCGAACCATGACCTTGGGAAAGTAGGCTCCGTATTGGCACAATTCTCATAAATACGATATTTCTCGTCGGCAGATAAAGTAATGAAGTGATGATATGGGCAGGATTCTGTTCGTAGTCCGGAGGGAAGTATAAGCACTGTGTCCGTCTCCTCGCAGAAGCGTCCTTTCAAATGACCGGATTGACGGCATACCTCTGCATCAATAAAAACACCGGTCGGACGTTCAAACCACGATGAAGAGGGAAGATAGTTGAATACATCGAATAATACGGGACCTGCCGTTTGTGCGCCCGCTAATCCCGGTTTTCCTTCACCGGTTGCGTTTCCTACCCATACGCCGACTGCGTAACGAGGAGTGACGCCTACCGCCCAAGCATCCCGGAATCCATAACTCGTTCCTGTTTTCCAGGCGATGGTCTGCATGGAAGGGATGGACTTCCAATCGATCTCTTCGGGGCGGTTGACTTCTTTTAGCGCGTCGAAAGTTTGCCACACTGCACCCTTGTCCCAAGTGAATTTTTGTTGTATCGCTTCGTTTTTGTTCTCTTCTCCCATTAAGATGTCGGCTTCTTTTTGAGGGACTGCATCACTATGCTGATTCGGAATCAGACTTCGTCCCATTTGTGCGTACGCATTTGTTACATCCCATAAAGTGGCTTCTGCTCCTCCCAGAATCAGGGATAAACCGTAGTGGGACGATGGACGGGTGATTGTTTTGAATCCAGTCTGTCGCAGGAAATTATGAAATTTGGGAACACCATATTTTTGTAACATTGTCACGGCTGGAATATTCAGTGAACGGGCAAGTGCTTCCGAAGCGGGCACAGCCCCCTCATACTGCCTGCTGAAATTCTGCGGACTGAATCCGTTTATGTTAATGGGGATGTCAGGAAGTAGCGTATGTGGCAATAATGTCCCCTCCTGCAACATCGCATAATATAAAAAAGGTTTCAAGATACTTCCTGTGCTTCTGGGAGCTTGAATTACATCCACCTGATTACCTCCTTGCCGATGGTCGAAATGTACATTCCCGCAATAGGCTATCACTTGATTGGCAGGGAGGTCGATTACTAAAATGGCCAAATTGCGGATATCGCTTCGGTTAAATTCATTGCTCCAACGTTCAGCGATGTCTTCTATATGCATTTGAATCCCCCGGTCAATGGTGGAACGCAAGTACTGTCCATTTCTTTCTTTGTAGAAACGGCTGACTAAGTGGGGAGCTGTTTGCGGAAGAAGATGTGGCTCTTCGGGAAGAGGTTCGCTGACAGCCAGCTCATAAGTAGACGAATCTATGATTTCTTTCTCATGGAGCAGTTTAAGGACCCGGTTACGTTTGGCAAGTAATGTCTCCCGTCCTTTGGATAGGTGAATCATGGCTGGAGCATTGGGTAATACGGCGAGCATGGCCGATTCCGCCCATGACAACTCTTCGGCTGAATGACCGAAATAACGCCAGGCGGCCGCATCCAGTCCTACCACATTTCCTCCGAAAGGGGCATGAGATATATACATGGATAGGATTTCTTCTTTAGAAGCCCTGAATTCCAGACGTGTAGCCCAGATCATTTCGATTATTTTCTCTCCGAAAGTTCTGGGTTTGTTTCGTGCAAGCCGGATAGTTTGCATGGTCAGCGTGCTTCCTCCGCTTACAATACGTTTGTTCTTGATGTTTTGATAAATGGCTCTTCCGATGGCAAGTGGATTAACACCCCAATGGTGATAGAAATGTCTATCCTCAAAAGTGATAAAGCAGTACTTTATTTTTTCCGGTGTCATCTTTCTCGGAGGGAAACGCCACTGTCCGTCGGAAGCAATACGTGCTCCCAACAGTTCTTCGTTCTTATCAGTGACGACAGTCGAGTAGGGGACATGAAAGAGTTGTCGGGGAAGACAAAACATATATCCCGTCACCAAGAGAGCAATACTGCCAAGTATTACTTTCCGGGTGACGGATAAATTTCTGAATACCTCCGATATCTTAACTTTCATGAACAGCGTTTGTTCTTATCAACAGAATTCGTATTAGCGACTCACCGTTGTTCTTCCTGCTTTGCTTCGTGCCTGCACGGTTGTATCATACATGGCTTCGCACTGAATAGCCGGAAGAATGAAGTTACCGGCGTATGCCGCTTGCAATCTGATAGTAAATACCTTTGTCTCACCACGGTACAAATTGAAATAGGTCAATACACGATCGTCGCGGATATCCTGATAGGAGTAATTGATAGCTGTATCGGCAGTCGCCATTCGTTCATTATATATTTCCCACCCGGATGGTATGATATGTGTCAATGCCAGATTGGTATAATCCGATGTTCCGCTAATATTGGATATGGAAACGACAGCGGTAAAGTCAGTTCCTTGTTTAATTTCTTCTGCGGATATGGGCGTGCCGTTCAAGGTTGCATATCTTATATCCATCCGAAGATTGTCTGAGATGGCGGGTAGCGTATCGTTCAGCAATTGTGTGCGCGTGATAATATCTACTCCCAATGCTCCTTTGCCTTGATTCTTCACAGAGACTGTTCCGGATTTCGGTGAAGTAGGAATCTCTTTGTCAAATACCGCTTTGGCAGATTTCACGGCAGGTTGTTGCTTGCCGTTCCATGTCCATGTGAAATCAAGTGTACCTGATAACTTTTCTGCCAAGCGTCCCATTGCCATGAGGGCAAATGCGGTAGACTGAGTATTGAAATAGTCCTCTTGTGACAGATTCTGCGAGACTTTCTTTGCTTGTTGAAGTGCATCCCGTTCCCGGTTCATCAGGATTAATGTTTCCAGAATCATCGCTTCATCCCGGTCGGACGAACCGTAAATAAAGTTCATTGAAGAATAGGGAGGGATACTGGTTTCTGCCCTATATACCAATTCCTCGGCTGGTTTCATTTTTCCTGTCAATGCGTAGGCGGCTGCCAATCTCCATTTGGCTTGAATAGATAATCCTTGCTGTTCCTTCATTCTGTTCATAGCTCCGTACTCCGGCACACCGGCCAATGCCAGCGTGTATAGGCGGAAGGCTTGCATCAGCTCCGACTGCCATAGTTGCCAGCTGTTTGCATCCTGTGGCATACGCCAGTTCTGGGCTGCTGCACGTTGGAAGTGTTTCCACTTATTCAATACGTTTGAATGGACGGCATATCCCTTTTCTTGTGCCAATGTCAGGAACATTCCGGTATATGAACTGATCCATTCGTCTGCGACGGCATTCCCCGGCCAATAGACAAAACCGCCATTGGGAAGTTGCCGGGCATAAATCTGACGGATAGCCTCCTGTACATTTGTTTTTATTTTCTCTGCTTCCTGTTCGTTTACCGTTTTAAATTGAGAGATAAACAAAAGCGGCAATGCTTTGGAAGTCAACTGCTCCGTACACTGATGTTGGTAATCGTATAAGAAGTCGAATCGACGTGTGATATCTACGGATGGGATACGGGATACTTCCAACTGAATATGATTGTTGTCGGAAAAACCGCTTAGGATATACGATACCTCTCCACTTTGTCCGGCTTCCACCCATTGGCTGTTGCGTAATGTCACGACCGGATTCGGATTGCGTACGTCTATTTCGATGGTTTCTTTAGTCTGCTGTCCACCCCCGTTTGCCGTCAGATGGATAGTTGCTTTACCTGTTTTGTTTCCGGTCTTCAATGTAAAGAATGTAAGCTGGTCGCCCGGTTGATTGAAGGTTAGCGACTGTTGCGAAGGGCCGGCAATTTGTACTCCTCCACCGGAAACCTGAATAGATACGGTGACATTCTTTACCTGATTTTCCATTGCAAAGATATTTACCGGAACAGTGATTTCCTCTTGAATACTAAGCACGCGCGGCAAGGTGGAAAGCAGCATTAACGGTGTCCGTACATAGGCCGTCTTTTCTGCATTTCCATAAGCACCGTCCTGCCCTGCCACTACCATAGCGCGTACAGAACCTACATACATCGGAAGTTTCAATGTATGTGTCTGATGTTTGCCTTTTCCCAAATAGAAAGGACCAATGAATTTAACGACCGGTTTGAACCGGTTTGCTTTTGCATCTGCCGGTTTCAAAGCTGCGTCCCCACCTGTACTGAAAAGAGAACCGTAACTTCCGGCGGAAGCTCCCAATACATTGTCGTACATATCCCATGTCCGGATACCGAGCGCTTCGCGTGAATAAAAGTCATTCCAAGGATCGGGTGTCTTGAAGTTCGTAAGGTCCAGCAGACCGTCGTCTACGATAGCCAATGTGTAAGTCATCGGCTTCCCGCTCTTTTCACTGACGGTCACATTGAAGTCCGTTTCCGGTCGTAGCACTTCCGGCATTTGTATTTGCGGTCTTAATATCGTTTGACTGTTGGTTACGAATACCGGGACAACACCATACATACGGATAGGCAAGTCATTCACTGTCTGCGCATGAGGCTGCAACAAGCTGATGTGCAGATATACATTCGGAGCCATTTCTTCTGTGATCTTGAACGTATATTTTGTGTCTCCTTTGCTGGAAACTTCGATCCATTCCTGTTTGAGTACCGTCGATCCGTTCTCGATGGATACCAATGCACGTCCGTTGGCTGCTGCGGGGATAATAGCCATAGCTGTTTCTCCTATCTCATAGGAATCTTTGTTCAATGAGAAAGCAAGCATTTTAATACCACTGGGGTCCGATTTACTTGAACGTCCCCTCCATTCGGGCCAGTCTACGTAGACAGTACCTCCGGTGGCATGTCCGCTTTCTTTGTCTTTCACATAGACCAGATAACGTCCCCAATTGGGATAATCGACGCGGAATTTGAAAGAAGCCTTTCCATTGTTGGTTTGCAGACTCCCGCTGGCTACCGGAGTGATGGAAGTCCCGTTTATATAGGAACTGAAAGATTCTTCATTGTTTTCCCACCACCAGCTCCAACTGATACGGTAGATTTTATATTCCAGATTTGAACGGCTCACCGCCTGTCCTTCCGGATTCACCGTAACAATGTCAAATACATGATCTTTGTCCGTTTCTATGTATTTGCCTTTCGGCTGATTCAAGTTAATGCCCACATACGATGTGAACGGAGAGAAAGGAACGCTTTGGGTATAGATACTGGCATCTCCTCCCGGTTCGAATACACGGGTGGTGAAAGATGCGTTTAGCATACCCGGTGCATTAGTTGCAGCAGGGAGTTTTAAAGTGACTCCCGCTCTTCCTTCCGCGCTGAGCATTCCGTCAAACACATTTGTCTTGATGGTAGTGAAATCAGTAGCCGGATTATTGAAAATATACTGTCCGTAGTTTTTGAATTGTGTATTTACTTTAGACAGAGACATCTCTACTTTGGTTTTCAGATGTGAAGCCGTAGCCCCTGTCAGCCAGGCAGAAGTGAGTGGAGCATAGACTTCTTTGTCTGTTGCTTGAAGAATTCTAGGCAATGCCAACGTTATTTTAAGTCGGTTGGGTTTTATTGTTTCGATGCGTAGCCCTTTATGGAAAGTCGAACCGCCTACTTTTACGTATGCGTTCCACAGACCGGTAGGAGCATCTGCCTGAGTAGGGACAGTAAATGTGTAAAAGCCATTCATCCCTTGTGTTGAGATCATTTTGGTATAGAATTGGCCTTTCGGATTGTAGATTTCCAGCGCTACCGGATGTTTGTCCGGTATTCTTTTTTCCTGGTCTTCCAGAATGAAAGATATATGTAAGGTGTCTCCCGGTCTCCATACTCCTCTTTCACCATATATAAATCCTTTTAAGCCTTTTTGAATATCCTTTCCACCCACATCGAAGCGGCTGACCGATTGCTCTTCACCGTCTACGACACGTACGTATGCTTTTTGTCCGTCTGCCTCCGCTACGATAATGAAGGGAACTCCTTTCGGAACGATTTCCGTCAAGCCTTCTCCGTTTGTTTCTCCCTTACCAATGGTTTGTAACTGGAAATTGTAAACAGTTACTTGCGCCTTTCCGACAGGTTTTGTGTCCAAAATGTTGTTTACTGCAATCCACAGATTGTTCAAGGAATTCTTCTTTACGATCATTCCCAGATTAGAGGCAAAGACATTGCAGGTAGCTGTCCGGTCTGCTCCCATATAGTAGGACGGGTGGCACGGATTATCCCGTTCTTTCCACCGATACAAACTCCAGTCCATAGTTTCACCGTTGTAATAATAATAAGCCTCAGGAGTGTCCCATACAGCTTCGTCTGCCTCTGACAAAATACTACCGCTAACTTTTGTCAGACCGTCGGAAGTCGTGTCGGAAAACTTCATTTCTTTGTTTTCTTCACTTCCACCGCAAGGATAAGCGGAATATTCTTGGCGGAAAGACAGGATAACCCGGTAGATGGCGCCCGGTTCTTGATGAATCAGTCCGGCAAGGTCGATAGAGTAATCTTCCCATTGATGAATATCTTTTGATGAATCCTTGCTTAGCCACAATGTTTTCTTATAAACCAGGCGTCCCGAACGGCGCAACTCATTGGCAGAGGCCAGAGAGTTGTTTTGCATGAACATCAAGATGTTATTCTCAAAGATGCGGATAACCTTTAAATCTACTGCATACAGATTGACAGCGCGGAATGGAATAATCAGGCTTTTCGAATCGGGAAGAATAGCGGCTGAGGTAGCCATCTCTACTTGCGGTTTCAGATTCAATTCGCTGAATGAGATAGAGTGGGAAGTCCCCAGAGTACGGTCTTGACTGCTTTTTATTCCTTCATGGATATTCAAAGTCAGTTTATTTATTTTGTTGGTTTCAAAATAGATAAGAACCTGGTTATCCTTAATTTGGGTGATGTAAGAAGATACTTCCGGTATCTCGATCAGTCCTTTCAGATCTTGCGTATTGGATATGGGAGCAGAGAATACGACTTCAATCCCGTTTTCCGGTTGGTCAATGCGTTTGGCGGTCAGAAAGCGGAAACTGTCTTTTGCCGGAATCATGATTTCTTCGATTTGCGTATGGTCAATTCCTGCGGGATTTCCGTTTGCTGTCAGTTGGATTTGGTAATCTTCCGCTTCCCGCAAGATCCGGTTAATACTGAATTCATAACGAGTCGGATTGTTGGTGGAGGTAATATCGACCGGATAATTTTTACTTTTACCATTGTCGGCTATCAGCATTTTTTCAACTTCTTCTTTCTTCACAACGTCACTAAAGCGTATTTCTCCTTTTATGTTCACTTCGTCGGGTTGAGTAGCTGTAATCGTTATAGGTTCTGCATGAATTGTGAAATTACGTTCCTGCACCCGGAATGAGAAGTTAAATTCCTTTAGTTTTTTATCTACCTCGATAAAATCTCCAAGCTGGAAAGTTCCTTCGTAGAACGTTCCCGGTTTTAAAGTACCTTCTTCCGGAACAAATTCGATGGTGTTATTGCTAATCCAATATGCTTTTCCTTTCAAAGACGGTGAAAAGCTGAACGGATTATCTTTTAACTCATTATTTACGTCAACCATAGGTTGATCGTGTGTCAGCTCGATGCGTATAGTCGAACTTTGGGAGATGACTCCTCCTGTGTAGGCATTTACATAGGGGGCATATTCTGCAGAGGGGATGATGTCTTTCGGACTGTGCGTACATGCGGAAAAGGTCACAATCCACATTATGAAAAAGAATAGTTTGGTAGCGAGGCTGCTACGTCCAGTTTTTATTTGTCCCATAGCAAAGAGTTTTTATTGGTTCAGTGGACAAATATACTGTTTTTATAATAGATTCTTTTATAGACAGGGGTATTTTTCCTTCAACTTTTTCATGAAGGACTTGCTTACTTGTAGGAGCTCGGCGTCATTAAAAGGGGGAAGTAATACACAATTATTGTCTTCAATTGATGCCAGATAGCTGATATTAATAATGTAGGATTGACTGATCTGAAGCAAATAAGGGTGTAAACTCAATATCTTTTGCGAGTTCGTGTTTCTCTTTAATATCAGAGTATGTTTGTTGGATAGCATGACTTCCCACAATTTGCTTTTTGAGTTATAGCGGAAATAACCGATTTCTTTCAGGTGAATCAGTTGTAAGCTTCCGGTAATAGTAGTATATAAGAATATGCTTTCTTGATTTTGCGTAATTTGTGTCTGCTCGCAATGATCAATGTTGATGTTTTGATTGTTCATAATATTAATTTATTAATTTCCCATGTCGTAGTTTTTATTTTCTGTCAAAAGTAGCAGATTACTCTTAATTATAAAAATGAAAAGTGTCTCATTTCTATAATGAGACACTTTTATTATTAAGATTTGTACGTTACAAAATAGAATAATTCTATTTACTTTGTTGATATTCAATGAACTTACTGGGAGAAATACCATATCTTTCGGAAAAGTTCCGGTAGAAGGTTGCCCGTGAGCTAAATCCGCATGCAAACATCAACTCTTTCACATTTTTTTCCGGATTTTGGGCGATTAGTTGTTTGAAATGCTCTAGTCGGATATAATTAATATATTCACGGAAACCTGTAAATCCCTGACTTTTGATTGCATCCGAAATATTGCGTTCTTTGTCATTTAAGGCTTCTGCCAAATCTTTTATACTGTATTTCTGATCTGTGTAAGGATGTTCTTTCTTTAAATAGCTCTCGATTGTGGTGAAGAGTGCGAGTGGCTGAAATGAGTTTCTCATTTCAGGATTTTCTTCTTCTATATCATACACCATACTGATATGGTCTGAAAACGGATTCTCATATCGTAAATATAGCATTGAGAATAAAACGGTAAAAACGATTGCTGTAATACCGAATAAATTGAAGATAAACTCATTAATGCTTAATGTGAATAGGATGTATATACCAAGAAATAGGAATAAGAATCCCATGAATAGATACATATTTCTATTCATCTTACGATGTGTCTTAACACGGCTGGTGACATAAACGAGAATAAAGAGAGGAGTGATGACAGAAAGCAGAAATATACTGATTCTGAGTTTGACATCCATATTACCGATATTGGGCATTATCTCATTTAGTGAATGGATAGCCGTTATGTTGCCATTGAAGCACAGATAGCAGATTCCTACCGTTATGGTAATGATAGGAGGCAATAAGAAGGTGAATATTCTGAAATGGTTGAAATATCCCGGAGATAATGATGCGATGGGAAATAGTGCTACGATATTGGCCAAAGCGTACCATTTAAGCATTTTATCAATATTGAGCAATTCTGTGAAGTCATATTCCGGAGTGTCCGTGACAATCGTCAGCCACCCGATGTTTTCCCATGAAAACATGAACCCTATACCGACTGCTATGATTCCCCAATATAATTGAGGATAATTGTCTTTGGCACGAATGATAAGAATAATCCCCGATATAAGGGCAATCAAATCAAGTGCTAGTTCAATTGATAAATGTAGTATTCCCATGTTTATGACGCATTTCTTATATATTTAGTCGAAAAGTAGCGAAGCAAAGATAAGTAATTTAGCCATATCAGACAACAGAGAAGAAAGCATAGAGTTCTTGTGAGGTTATACCTTGATATATTATATTTCTTTAGAGGAGTCGTTTTCTGCCAATTCTTTAATCTGATGATAAATATACTAATAATCAGTACTCAATGCGTAAAAATACTCATCGGATTGTTATATCTGTCTATAGAATGATTATATTTGTAGAACTAAATATTGATAACTATGCCTGAAAAAGAAATGAACTCATATCGTCTGACTAGTATGGAAGAGCTTACAGATCAGATGCTTGCAACTTTAATGAAGGAAGTAGTGGAAGAAGCAAAAAAGAAGTTGGTTTACTTCTTGGAGTAATGGTACTTCATGGAGAGTATATCAACCTCTACCCTGTCATCGTTTACAGAGTAAACGAGACGATGTTCTGAGGTGATTCTCCTTGATCATTTACCAGTCAATTCATATTTTAGCGGTTCTGGCTTCCCAATCCCAGTATAAGGATGCTCTGCAATATCGTTCAGTAAAACTGTAATCTTATTCAGAATAATCTTATTGCCACTCTGTGAGAAGTATAGATATTCCTTCCGTGCTTGGTCAGATAATATTATTCTGTACATGATGCTCGCTTTAAGAAGTCTTCTATGCTCTCTCCATCTTTCTGTGCTATATAATTGCCGTTTTTTATATCTTCCTCACCTTGACGTATGGCTTCCATCGTTTCAGGTGACGACATTATATATTCCGTTTCCTTTAATGAGTTGTATTCATCAAGGGAAATCATCACTACTCCTTTACCATTACCACGATTAACAATTACAGTATCATAGTCATCAATCACTGAATCAATGTAACCTTTAAGGTTCGCTCTCAAATCTGTATAGTTAGCTGTTCTCATATATCCTCCTTCTATTTAATGCAAATATATGTACTTATATGCGTACTTGCAAATTTAATTAGTTAATTATTAGATATAAAGAAAGGACACCAACGTTAGATTAGTCTTATCCAGAATCTTCTTAATCTCCCTTACGCTATTAACAAAGAAGTAAGCCTCTTCACTCTTCATTCCATCTAAGATAAAGTAACTTATATCTTGATATTGCTTGATAATCTTAGCTGCTGTTTCATAAGTCTTCCCACTTTTATATGGATATATAGTAATCTTGTCAACAGTCTTCCAGTTCGCTACAGCTCTATTTTAAGGATAATCAGCCACGCCTAACCTTAGAGATTCAAACTCTATTTAAGCTATAATTTACTCCAATTCCATCACCTAATTACAATTAATTATAAGAAGAATAGCAAGAAGAAATGAGTATTGGATAGGGGATAAGTATTGTAGTATAATTAAAATGAAAATCCCCATAACCATTACAGTTACAGGGATTTATATATTAGCAATGTATTATATTACTTGCTCAAAGCAGTAGCTACGTCAACCGCACAAGCTACTGTACAACCTACCATCGGGTTGTTACCAATTCCCAGGAATCCCATCATTTCTACGTGAGCAGGAACTGATGAAGAACCAGCGAACTGAGCGTCTGAGTGCATACGGCCCATCGTGTCAGTCATGCCGTATGAAGCTGGTCCGGCAGCCATGTTATCCGGGTGAAGAGTACGACCTGTACCACCACCGGAAGCTACTGAGAAATAAGGTTTGCCTGCAAGAACACGTTCTTTCTTGTAAGTACCAGCAACCGGGTGTTGGAAGCGAGTCGGGTTAGTAGAGTTACCTGTGATAGATACGTCTACACCTTCTTTCCACATGATAGCTACACCTTCGCGAACATCGTCAGCGCCATAGCATTTTACTTTTGCACGAGGACCGTCAGAGTAAGCGATTTCGCGAACAACTTTCAGTTCACCTGTAAAGTAATCGAATTGAGTCTGAACATAAGTAAAGCCATTGATACGAGAGATGATCTGAGCAGCGTCTTTTCCAAGACCGTTCAGGATGCAACGCAACGGTTCTTTACGTACTTTGTCTGCTTTTGCAGCAATCTTGATAGCACCTTCAGCAGCAGCGAAAGATTCGTGACCTGCCAGGAAAGCGAAACATTTAGTTTCTTCGCGCAGCAACATAGCAGCCAGGTTACCATGACCGATACCAACCTTACGATCGTCAGCTACAGAACCCGGAATACAGAATGCTTGCAGACCGATACCGATAGCTTCAGCAGCTTCAGCAGCATTTGTACAGTTTTTCTTAAGAGCGATAGCAGTACCTACTACATAAGCCCATTTTGCATTTTCAAAACAGATAGGCTGAGTTTCTTCACACGTTTTATAAGGATCAAGTCCGGCAGCTTCGCAGATTGCGTTAGCTTCTTCGATATCTTTGATGCCGTTAGCGTTCAAGGCTTCGATAATGCCTTTCATACGACGGTCTTGGCTTTCGAATTTTACTTCTCTAATCATAGTTTCTTTCCTCCTTATATTATTCGTGACGTGGATCAATAGATTTAACTGCTCCCTGTTCTGCTGTTACGCGTCCATAAGTACCTGTAACTTTTTTCAAAGCTTCGTTTGCATCGGTACCTTTCTTGATTTCGTCCATGAACTTACCCATGTGTACGAATTCGTATCCGCAGATTTCGTCGTTCTTGTCCAAGAAGATTTGTTTGATATAACCTTCTGCCATTTCGAGGTAACGAGGACCTTTAGCCAAAGTACCGTAAAGAGTACCTACCTGGCTACGCAGACCTTTACCCAAGTCTTCCAGACCTGCACCGATGATCAAACCACCTTCTGAGAAAGCTGATTGGGTACGTCCGTAAACGATTTGCAGGAACAGTTCGCGCATAGCAGTGTTGATAGCGTCGCAAACAAGGTCGGTGTTCAATGCTTCGAGAATTGTTTTTCCCGGAAGGATTTCAGCAGCCATAGCAGCAGAGTGAGTCATACCGGAACATCCGATAGTCTCAACCAAAGCTTCCTGGATAATACCTTCTTTAACGTTCAGTGTCAGTTTACAAGCACCTTGTTGAGGAGCGCACCAACCGATACCGTGTGTCAAACCTGAAATATCAACGATTTCTTTAGATTTTACCCATTTGCCTTCTTCGGGTATGGGAGCCGGTCCGTGATTAGGACCCTTCTTTACAACACACATGTGTTCCACTTCGTGTGAATAAGTCATAATTAGCTCTTTTTTAAGTGATATAATTAAAAATACGTAGTCACGATTCTCTAAATCGCCCACAAAGGTAGTCGATTTATTTGTTTCTGCAAACCGCCTTTTATTACTTTTTTGTGAAAAGAGATAAATCCCTTTATGTTTTTCTCAGTTTGTAAAGTCGGGATTGCATTTGCCGAAGTTTAAAGACTGACAAGTGGATTGTAAATGTGCTTACAACGTTTGAGAAACTACTGCTATTATTGGCATTGTCTATTAATGGTAAACTTGTTTTCTTCTTATCGTAAAGTTCTTTTCACCTAATCTCTAAGTTGCTTTAGACTACTACTAAACTATAAACGAAGGCTTCGTTTTTATAAACGCAATCTTCATTTGTATAATCAAAGCCTTTGTTTTTATAAACGGAACTTTCATTTATAGTTTGTATGCAATCGAAGTAAATTAATTATCGGTCGAAAGCAACTTTGTCTATGCTGGAGTGAGACTTATCTGGTAGTAAATAAAGGTGATGAACGCATTGATTTTCGGAAGAGAATAGTAGGACATATTCGTTAAATGGTCTAAGTATGATCATTTATGAGTCGAAATTGAAGTTTTGGTGGAGAAAAGTGCAATTCTTAGAATAAACGGATAAAAGATGATTTTTTGCTGAATTAATTGATATTCAGTATGATAGTTCAATGTGACGAACGCTGAAAGTGATAATAGAGTTCGTTTATCACTTTATTATCATCCTATTGTCACTGTCTATTGTCATTCTTATCTTTTTTATTATCAGTTGATTAACTCGTAAAAGTGACAAGTGACAATAAAACTGGCGTTTTGAAACCTTATGTAGATGTTAGCTTATAATTCGTAGGGCTGCAAATTTATTTGTGTGTTTCGTACTTGGATATAGGATGAAATTCGTAGCTTTGCACATCATTTATTTGGAAAGAACTATGATAGAAGTAATGGAGTCCGCTTTGCAAAAAGCTGCGGGTGAGGGAATGGATGAATTCATCCAAGTGTTTACCGATAAATATAAGGAGGTGATTGGTGGTGAACTGACTGCCGAAACTATGCCTTTGTTAACGGGGGAACAACATTCTTTACTCGCTTATCAGATTTTTCGTGACGAGATAATGGTTGGCGGATTTTGTCAGTTGATTCAGAATGGCTATGGCGGATATATTTTTGATAATCCGTTTGCTAAGGTGATGCGTTCATGGGGAGCGGATGAATTGTCGAAATTGGTCTATAAAGCAAAAAAAATATATGATGTCAACCGGAAAGACCTGGAGAAGGAACGGACGGATGATGAATTTATGGCTATGTACGAGCAATATGAGGCTTTTGATGAATTGGAAGAGGCTTATTTGGAGATGGAGGAACAGGTTACGGCATTGGTCGCAAGTTATGTGGATGACCATTTAGACCTTTTTGCAAAAATAATAAAATGATGAATGCAGTATTTTTTAAGTCTTTGCATTTAGTAAGTGTGAATCAGAATTTATATCTTTGCAAAATCTAAAAAATATGTTTATGAAACAGATGAAATTTTTATTAGTAGCTTTGATGGCTGTGGTGATGAGTGTGTCGGTGACTTCTTGTATGAAAGGAGAAAATGAGTCGTCTTATGATTTGGGAATTTATGCAACTGTTGTTGATAATATGACTGTCACTTTGCTAAGTGATGACGGAAATGTTTATTATCCGGAAAATCCTGCCGCTTTGAAGGTTAGTGGAGAAACGTCATATCCCAAAAGAGTTTTTGCTTATTTGAAATACGCAGAAGGGGTAACTGCCGCAAGTGAGAAGAAAATTGTGACAGTTGTACAGAGTGGTTCTTTATATACTCGTTCTTTATGCACGCAGCCAGATACTATTAAGAATGATATTCCATTGGCTGGTTTAAGTGAGTTTGTATTAGTTGATACTAAGCAAGTTTTATACACTAATGTCCCTGCTTATTGTAATGTATTATTTAGCCTTTATATCGATGATTCAACGGTCATTGTTGATTTGGTACCTGTAACAGCTAGTGGAAATGAATTGACGGTTAAGCTACAACAAACGATAGGAAATAAAGATGCATCATATACAACTTCTGGATATGCAAGTTTTAGTATACCTTCTGTTAGTGAAATCAATAGGGTTTTGGCGGAAATACATAAAGACTCTGAAGAAGTCCCTGTCTTGACATCTGTGGGTGGTAAAATTAAAATAAAGATTATCGGAGAAGGTAAAAATCAACAAGCATATACACTCTCCGCAAAGGAAGTGCAAATAGATAATTAAACATTGAACTACAAAGAACTATTTAACATAGCAATGAAATTGATTTCCTCTCCGGCTAAGGCTTGGGAGGAAATTTCTATGGAAGAGGATAGGCGAAAAGTATATATGGCTTTTGTTTATCCTATGATTGGTTTATGCGGTCTGTCCGTATTCATTGGTTCGTTACTGACCAATGGATGGGGAGGCCCGCAAAGTTTCCAGATAGCTATGACCAATTGTTGTGCCGTAGCGGTAGCCCTGTTCGGAGGCTATTTTCTGGCAGCATACGCCATAAATGAGATGGGGACGCGAATGTTTGGTATGCGCAGTGATATACCATTGGCACAACTGTTTGCAGGATATGCGCTTGTTGTACCATTTCTGCTCCAGATTGTAACCGGACTATTACCTGATTTTAGAATTATTGCTTGGCTGCTGCAATTCTACATCGTATATGTGGTATGGGAAGGAGTTCCCGTATTGATGGGCGTAGAAGAAAAACTGCGATTGAGATACACCCTTTTCTCGTCTGTGTTGTTAATACTATGTCCGACGGTGATTCAGATTGTTTTCAATAAACTGACAGCCATACTTAATTAAATGTGTGAAGATGAAACAACCCTCTGTAAATATAAAAAATAAACGGGCTACGTTTGATTACGAACTGATAGATACCTATACGGCAGGTATTGTGTTGACAGGTACGGAAATCAAGTCCATTCGTCTGGGAAAGGCAAGCCTGGTAGATACGTTTTGTTATTTTGCGAAAGGCGAATTATGGGTGAAGAATATGCACGTCGCCGAGTACTTCTACGGTTCGTATAATAATCATACGGCACGTAGAGAGAGGAAGTTGTTGCTCAACAAAAAAGAATTGGAGAAACTCCAAAGGGAAATGAAGAATCCCGGCTTTACGATTGTTCCCGTGCGTTTGTTTATCAATGAGAAAGGGTTGGCGAAACTCGTAGTTGCCTTAGCGAAGGGTAAGAAAGAATACGATAAACGAGAATCGATCAAAGAGAAAGACGACCGCAGGGATATGGCAAGAATGTTCAAACGATGACATGATAGGATAAATGAAAAAGACAATTTCTCAGATTGTATCCGAACGCATTCTTATCCTGGATGGAGCAATGGGTACAATGATTCAACAATATAACCTCAAGGAAGAAGATTTTCGTGGTGAGCGGTTTGCACATATTCCCGGACAATTGAAAGGAAACAATGACCTGTTGTGTCTGACACGTCCGGATGTGATTCAGGATATTCACCGTAAATATCTTGAAGCCGGTGCGGATATCATCGAAACGAATACATTCAGTTCGACCACTGTTTCTATGGCTGATTATCACGTGGAGGAATACGTGCGTGAAATGAACCTTGCCGCAGTGAAGCTTGCCCGCGAACTAGCCGACGAGTATACAGCGAAGAATCCCGAAAAACCGCGTTTTGTAGCGGGCTCTGTCGGACCTACGAATAAAACCTGTTCCATGAGTCCGGATGTCAACAATCCGGCTTATCGCGCTTTAAGCTATGACGAATTGGCTGCATCCTATCAGCAACAGATGGAGGCTATGCTTGAGGGTGGGGTAGACGCTATCCTGATTGAAACCATATTTGATACGTTGAATGCTAAAGCGGCTATTTTTGCTGCCGGACAAGCAATGAAAACAACAGGTGTCAAAGTACCCGTTATGTTGTCGGTGACCGTATCCGATATTGGTGGAAGAACCTTATCCGGACAGACGTTGGATGCGTTTCTTGCTTCCGTTCAACATGCCGACATCTTTTCCATCGGTTTGAACTGTTCGTTCGGTGCCCGCCAGCTGAAACCTTTTCTGGAACAATTGGCGGCACGTGCACCTTATTATATAAGTGCTTATCCGAATGCCGGTCTGCCGAATAGTCTGGGCAAGTATGACCAGACTCCTGCGGACATGGCCCATGAGGTGAAAGAATATATTCACGAAGGATTGGTCAATATTATCGGTGGCTGTTGTGGAACAACCGATGCTTACATAGCCGAGTATCCGGCTTTGGTGGAAGGTGCGAAACCTCATATTCCTGTTGCCAGGCCGGATTGTATGTGGCTCTCCGGACTTGAACTGCTGGAAGTGAAACCGGAAATCAATTTTGTGAACGTCGGCGAGCGTTGTAACGTGGCAGGCTCACGCAAATTCCTCCGGCTCATTAATGAGAAGAAATATGATGAGGCCCTTTCCATAGCCCGCCAACAAGTGGAGGACGGAGCTTTGGTGATTGATGTGAATATGGACGACGGACTGTTGGACGCAAAGTCGGAAATGATAACTTTCCTGAATCTTATCATGTCCGAACCGGAGATAGCCCGTGTTCCGGTGATGATCGACTCTTCTAAGTGGGAGGTAATAGAAGCCGGATTGAAATGCCTTCAAGGTAAATCGGTTGTCAACTCTATTTCTTTGAAAGAAGGGGAAGAAGTCTTTCTTGAACATGCCCGGATTGTCAAACAGTATGGCGCTGCTGCCGTAGTAATGGCTTTCGATGAGAAAGGACAGGCGGATACTGCCGCCCGTAAGATAGAGGTTTGCCAACGTGCTTACCGACTTCTTGTGGATAAAGTGGGGTTCAATCCGCACGATATTATCTTTGACCCCAACGTGCTTGCCGTAGCTACAGGGATTGAAGAGCACAATAATTACGCGGTAGATTTTATCGAAGCTACCGGATGGATAAAACGGAATCTTCCCGGTGCGCATATCAGCGGGGGAGTAAGTAATCTTTCTTTCTCGTTTCGCGGCAATAATTATATTCGTGAAGCGATGCACGCCGTATTCCTTTATCATGCCATTCAGCAGGGAATGGATATGGGTATCGTGAATCCGGGAACCTCTGTTCTGTATAGCGACATTCCGACGGACGTATTGGAGAAGATTGAGGATGTCGTGTTGAACCGTCGTCCGGATGCAGCCGAGCGTCTTATTGAGTTGGCGGAATCTTTGAAAGCGACCATGAACGGAACAAACGGACAGACGGCTGTCAAGCAGGATGCATGGAGGGAAGATTCTGTTCAAGAACGTTTGAAGTATGCTTTGATGAAAGGTATCGGTGATTATCTCGAACAGGATCTGGCGGAGGCTTTGCCACTCTATAATAAAGCGGTCGATGTGATTGAAGGTCCGTTGATGGATGGAATGAATTATGTCGGTGAACTTTTCGGGGCGGGTAAAATGTTTCTTCCTCAGGTTGTAAAGACTGCGCGTACCATGAAAAAAGCCGTTGCCATCTTGCAACCCATCATCGAATCGGAAAAGACGGAGGGAACGACCTCTGCCGGAAAGATATTATTGGCAACCGTGAAAGGTGACGTGCATGATATTGGAAAGAATATCGTTGCCGTAGTAATGGCTTGCAACGGTTACGATATTGTTGATTTAGGAGTGATGGTCCCTGCCGAAACCATTGTGCAGCGGGCTATTGAAGAGAAAGTGGATATGATCGGATTGAGTGGGCTGATTACACCGTCTCTCGAAGAAATGGCTCATGTGGCAGGTGAACTAGAGAAAGCGGGATTGGATATTCCTCTTTTGATTGGTGGAGCCACCACGTCGAAGATACATACGGCATTAAAAATAGCTCCTGTCTATCATGCTCCGGTAGTGCATTTGAAAGACGCTTCCCAGAATGCGGGCGTTGCCGCCAGATTGTTGAATCCGCAGGCGAAAGCCGAACTGGTAAATGAGTTGGAAACGGAATATAGAGCGCTTCGTGAAAAGAGTGGTTTGCTGCGTCGTGAAACCGTGTCATTGGAAGAAGCCCAGAAGAACCGGTTGAATCTGTTTTAGCATTCTGTATAAGAAAAAAGATACGCTATAATTAGTATTAGTAAGCAAAAGTTTTGTCTTTTCAATAAATTCCTTACATTTGCGTTCTAATTAATTCATATCTAATACGCAAATGTTTGGAATAGACGACCCTTTTATCATTTTGCCATACCTGCTTTCAGTGGTATGCGTGGTGTTTGCGGCCTGGTTCGGGCTGAAATATTGGAATAAGGACGACGAAAAAGACGAAACACGATGAATACATTTACACTTGGACTGATTGTGGTAGCCTATCTGCTGTCACTCGCTTATTTAGGCTTTCTGGGATATAAGAAAACGACGTCCGCCAGCGATTATCTGGTAGGTGGCCGTCAGATGAACCCTATCGTTATGGCACTTTCCTATGGGGCTACTTTCATTTCGGCGTCCGCTATCGTTGGTTTCGGGGGAGTGGCTGCCGCTTTCGGAATGGGAATCCAATGGCTGTGTTTCCTCAATATGTTTATCGGAGTTGTCATTGCTTTTATCTTTTTCGGTTTGCGTACCCGACGTATGGGGGCAAAACTGAACGTGAGTACTTTCCCACAATTATTAGGGCGTCATTTCCGTTCGCGCAATATACAAGTATTCATTGCTGCCGTCATTTTTATCGGAATGCCACTATATGCGGCAGTCGTAATGAAAGGCGGTGCGGTCTTTATCGAACAGATTTTTCAGATAGACTTCAATATCTCTTTGTTGATATTCACTTTGGTGATTGCCGCTTATGTGATAGCGGGAGGAATGAAAGGAGTGATGTATACGGATGCGTTGCAGGCGGTTATCATGTTCGGCTGTATGCTTTTCCTGCTGTTCTCTTTGTATCAGGTGCTTGATATGAATTTTACCGAAGCCAATAAGGAATTGACGGCAATCGCTCCGTTAGTTCCGGAAAAATTCAAGGCATTGGGACATCAAGGGTGGACGGCAATGCCGGTGACCGGTTCTCCGCAATGGTATTCATTGGTCACTTCCCTTATTCTGGGAGTAGGAATCGGTTGTCTTGCACAACCTCAGCTGGTGGTTCGCTTTATGACTGTGGAGAGCAGCAAGCAGTTGAATCGCGGGGTGTTCATCGGTTGTTTTTTCTTGATAATAACCGTAGGAGCTATCTATCATGCCGGCGCATTGAGCAATCTTTTCTTTTTGAAGACGGAGGGTGCGGTAGCAACGGAGGTAGTACAGGATATCGATAAGATTATTCCCTATTTTATAAATAAGGCAATGCCCGATTGGTTTGCGGCACTCTTTATGCTGTGCATCCTTTCGGCAAGTATGTCTACGCTCAGTTCACAATTCCATACGATGGGGGCTTCCGTCGGTTCCGATATTTATGGAACGTACAAACCCCGTTCGCGTGACAAGTTGACTAACGTTATTCGTCTTGGGGTACTGTTTTCTATCTTGGTCAGTTATATTATTTGTTATATGCTTCCGCATGACATCATAGCACGTGGCACTTCTATCTTCATGGGAATCTGTGCCGCTGCTTTCCTTCCCGCCTATTTCTGTGCGTTGTATTGGAAGAAAGCCACCAGGCAGGGAGTGATGGCAAGTCTGTGGGTAGGAACCATCGGCAGTTTGTTCGCTCTCGTATTCCTTCATCAGAAAGAATCTGCCGCATTGGGTATCTGTAAGGCGTTGTTTGGCAGGGATGTGCTGATCTCCACCTATCCTTTTCCGGTCATAGATCCGATATTGTTTGCGTTGCCTCTGTCTGTGTTGGCTATTATCGGAGTCAGCATGATGACCTATAAGAAATAAGTATTACGCTTTGATTTTCTTTTTGTAGGATTCATAGCGCGACAGGATGTCACGGACAAAATTATAAGTTTCTATGCCACGAAAATACCCGTTTTTACAGATCGGGTCGGTGAAGTACTCTTCATTGCTTTTGAGCAAGATGAAGTTTTCTACATTGTCTTTCCATACCAGTTTGTTCTTACCGTATTTCTCGGCCAGTGCCATCGCATCATAAATATGTCCTAATCCGGCATTGTAGGAAGCCAGGATAAAACTGAGACGTTCCTGCTTATCGGGAATCATGCTGAGACTACGGTCGGTAGCTGCGATATATTTGACTGCCGCTTTGACGCTTTCTTCCGGATTCTGTTCCTTTCCGGGCGGAACTCCCATAGCCCGTGCGGTAGCGGGCATTAATTGCATCAACCCTTTTGCTCCGGCCCAAGACACGGCTGTGGTGTCGAAATTGGATTCCGTGTAAGCCAATGAAGCAAGCATACGCCAATCCCAACCGATATCTTTGGAGTACTTCTTGAATAAATCATCATAGTGCGATATCTTCCCCTCTCTTAGTGAAAGGATAGGAGAATGGGGCATCATTTTGCTATTCTCGAAGTAGCGTTTCATACTGGCTGTATAGGCAGGAGAGGTCATATTTTCCTCATGCCATTTGGTGGCTGCTGCCGCCAGCTCGGGACAGTCTTTTCTCACAGCCCATGATGAACGTTGGTCAAAACTGATAGACAAGTCAATATTTAAATTGGGATAATATGTTTTATTGAGCTTGGCCAAATCGTTGTCGGCTACCGTATATGGAATCTTGCCTTGTGCTACTTGTGTGATCAGGTCTTCGGTAGTGATACTGTCATTGGTTACTTCGTGGATTTGAATGCCGCCTCCCAATTCGTCGTTCAGGTTGACAAGACGGTCGTAATACTTTCCGGGCTTTACATAGATATCTTTCCCAATCAGCTCCGTTACATCTTTCAAGGGTTTCTGTTTTCCTTTTCCCTGTTGTACAATAACCTGATGGGTGATGATATCCTCACCGCAATAGATAAGGCTGTCTTTCCATTCCTTTGTTACGGGTAGATTGTAGGCAATCATGTCTCCTTCGCCTGCCAGTAATTTCCGGATCAGTTCGTCGACACTGTTAGCTACTTCGATCCTAAGTTTTAATCCCAGACTTTTGGCAAACTGATCGCTAAGTTCGTATTGAAATCCCATTTCCTGTCCCCGATAAATGAAGTAGGAAGTAGAACTGTATAGTGTCAATACGACCAGTTCACCGCTGTCTTTTATCTGCGGAAGGTCGTATGCGTTCTCGCTTACAGGATTGGGTCGCGTGTTCTTACATCCGAACACGCAACAGAATAATACAAGGAATAAAGGAATGATCAGTGTCCTAACGCCCATTCTTTAATTTTTAATTTTCAATTTTTAATTCTTGAGGTGCTTCTTGATATACATTGTCAGAATATCAATAGCTACCTTATTGTTTCCGCCTTCCGGTACAATAAGATCGGCATAACGCTTGCAAGGTTCGATGAATTGCAGATGCATTGGTTTCAGAACCCGCGTATAACGTTCCATGACCGCTTCGGCAGTACGTCCGCGTTCAATCACGTCTCTTTGGATAACGCGTATCAGTCGTTCGTCAGGATCAGCGTCTACAAATATTTTGAGGTCCATCATGTTGCGCAATTTCTTATCACATAAAGCAAGGATTCCCTCAATGATAACCACTTCGCGAGGTTCGATGTGAATCGTTTCGGGCTGCCGTGTACAGGTAAGATAAGAATAGGTAGGCTGTTCAATGCTTTTCCCTTCTTTCAACTGCATGACATGCTTGGATAGCAAACTCCATTCGAAAGCGTCCGGATGGTCGAAATTGATATTCTGACGTTCTTCCACCGGGACGTGGCTACTGTCTTTGTAGTATGAGTCCTGAGGTAGTAACACCACTTCTCCTGCGGGGAGACTTTCTATGATTTTCCGTACAACGGTGGTCTTTCCGGAACCTGTTCCGCCTGCTATGCCTATTATTAACATCTCTTTAAGTATATATTTAAACTAAATGGAGTAAATTTGCATTGTTTATACAGTATATAAGAAGACAAATATAGAAACAATTCATTAAAATAGCAACGGTAATGGTAAAACACATTGTATTATTTAAGTTAAAAGACGATGTTCCTGCTGAAGAGAAGCTGGCAGTCATGACTAAATTTAAGGAAGCGATAGAAGCACTTCCCGCTAAAATCTCTGTAATCCGTGAGGTAGAGGTCGGATTGAATATAAATCCGGGTGAGACTTGGAACATCGCACTTTACAGTGAGTTTGATACTTTAGAAGATGTGAAATACTATGCAACGCATCCGGAACATGTTGCGGCCGGTAAGATTCTGGCTGAGACAAAGGAGAGCCGTGCGTGCGTGGATTATGAGTTATAACCCCCAATAATAAAAGAATGAAAAAACTATTTTCTTTTCTGCTCTTAAGCTTTGTGGCCTATGTGTTGCAAGCGCAGATACAGGATCCTGTGAAATTTAAAACGGAGTTGAAATCTCTTTCCGATACGGAAGCGGAGATTGTATTTACTGCAACCATTGATAAGGGGTGGCATGTATATTCTACTGAGCTTGGAGAAGGAGGACCTATTTCCGCCACATTCAACGTCGATAGCAAATCGGGGATTGAACCGGTAGGAAAGTTGAAACCGGTAGGTAAGGAGATAGCTACTTTCGACAAGTTGTTCGAGATGAAAGTACGCTATTTCGAGAACACGGCTAAGTTTATCCAAAAGGTGAAGTTCACAGGAGGGGCTTATGCGATAGAAGGGTATCTGGAATATGGAGCTTGTAATGATGAAAGTTGCCTGCCTCCGACACAGGTTCCGTTCAAGTTTGCCGGAGAAGCTAAGGGTAATACGGTGGCGGCTAAAGAGGACAAATCGGTTAAAGAGGATAAAGCAGAGAAGAAAGATAACGCAGACAAGACGGAGACAGATTTAGCTGTTTCAAAAGATACGGTTGCCATGGCCGAACTACTTCCCGCTACTCCGGTGGATGCGTCTACAAGTATCCAGCCTGCTGTTGCATCCAGTGAGCTTTGGAAGCCGGTCATTAGTGAACTGCAAGCGCTGGGAGAGGAGCATGGACAGAAAGATATGTCTTGGATATATATTTTTATAACGGGTTTTCTCGGTGGGCTCTTGGCGTTGTTCACTCCTTGTGTATGGCCGATTATCCCGATGACCGTCAGTTTCTTCTTAAAACGTAGTAAAGACAAGAAGAAAGGAATTCGTGATGCGTGGACGTACGGTGCGTCTATTGTAGTGATTTATGTTGCGTTGGGGTTGGCTATTACACTGATTTTCGGTGCCAGTGCGCTGAATGCTTTGTCTACCAATGCTATCTTTAATATTCTCTTCTTCCTGATGTTGGTGGTTTTTGCAGCTTCATTCTTTGGGGCTTTCGAGATCAGGCTTCCGTCGAAGTGGGGAAATGCGGTAGATAGTAAGGCTGAATCAACGACCGGTCTGTTGAGTATCTTCTTGATGGCTTTCACTCTATCTTTGGTGTCTTTTTCTTGCACAGGTCCGATTATCGGATTTTTGCTGGTACAGGTGTCTACTACGGGAAGTGTGGTTGCTCCGGCAATCGGTATGTTAGGATTTGCCATTGCATTGGCTCTGCCGTTTACTCTGTTCGCTCTGTTCCCGTCATGGCTGAAGTCTATGCCGAAGTCCGGTGGATGGATGAATGTGATAAAGGTGACGTTGGGCTTTCTTGAATTGGCATTCGCACTTAAGTTCTTGTCGGTAGCCGATTTGGCATACGGATGGAGACTGCTCGACCGTGAAACGTTCCTTGCTTTGTGGATTGTGATTTTTGCTTTGCTTGGATTCTATTTGTTGGGTAAGGTTAAATTTCCGCACGATGATGATGATAATAAGGTAGGAGTTACCCGTTTTTTTATGGCGCTTATTTCTTTGGCATTTGCGGTATATATGGTTCCCGGTTTGTGGGGAGCACCGTTGAAGGCGGTAAGTGCATTCGCTCCGCCTATGCATACGCAGGATTTTAATTTGTATGAGAATGAGGTGCATCCAAAATTCAAGGATTACGAGTTGGGAATGGAGTATGCCCGCCAGCAAGGTAAGCCGGTTATGATTGACTTTACCGGACATGGTTGTGTGAATTGCCGTAAGATGGAAGCTGCCGTATGGACAGATTCAAAGGTGAGTGATATTATTAATAAGGATTATGTGCTCATCTCTTTATATGTAGATGATAAAACTCCGCTTTCGGAACCGGTGAAAGTAGTAGAAAATGGTACAGAACGTACATTGCGTACTGTAGGCGACAAATGGAGTTATCTGCAGCGTGTGAAATTCGGTGCCAACGCCCAGCCTTTCTATGTATTGCTGGATGGTCAGGGAAAACCGTTGAACAAGTCGTATGCTTATGATGAAGATATAGCTAAATATATTGACTTCCTGCAAGTAGGACTGGAAAATTATAGGAAGGAGAAGTAATGACTTCTCTTGCGATGGATTGAGAAAAGGCGGCTTCATTCTTGGATGAAGTCGCCTTTTATTTCGTCTCTACCAGCCAACGATTGATATTGTATAAATTCCACACCTATCTTCATACTTGCCGATGGCCTTTCTGATAAGGAATCAGATCTCCTTTTTCGTCAATCTGTTTCAACATTTCTTTCGCAGTTCCATTTAATTTGAAATCAAACACAGGGGTTTGAATACAAGATAGAAGATAACTTGATAATGACTTTCGGTCTGGTCATTCAATTCGTATGGAATATCGGCAAAGAAAGCTTCAAGACGGGTGAGGAAAGATTCATAACCACCTGTGCGTAATTCTTGAACGAATTTGCCGATATAAAATCCTTGATCGCACGTTCTTTTCTAAAAATACAATATGCAAATGAGAATTTAGGCAGAAGACGAATATAATCTTTTCAGAATGTTTTCAGTATCATGTTTTTTCTTTGCGTAGAATAAATTACTATCTTTGCTACTTTAACCCGATAATCAATGAGTAGAATATTATTAAATACAAGGATTTGGCTATTAATGCTATTGTTTGTTATCGTTTCTTCTGTTTATGCACAAGATGATGATTTCACAACTTGGACGAAATTTAAAGTAAATCATAAGATTGATTCCCGGTTTTCTGTCTCCGGTGATGTGGAACTGCGTACAAAGGATGATATGAATAAGTGGGATCGTTGGGGACTTACTGTCGGAGGCGACTATCGGGCATATTCCTTTTTGAAATTGGGAGTTGCTTATGAAACTCATCTTCGTGATTTAGGGGATTCGGGCTGGAAATTCAGGCATCGTTATCATTTAAGTGCTACGGCAAGTTTTCGCTATCAGTGGTTGAAAGTTTCTTTACGGGAAAGATTCCAACAAACTTTCGATAGTGGTGATGCAGAAACTCGTTTGCGCTCTCGTTTGAAGTTATCTTATGCACCTACAAAAGGAATTGTTTTCCCTTACTTTTCTGTTGAACTTTACCAAAGTCTGGATGATGCACCTTTTTGGAGAGTGGCTCGCATGCGTTATCGACCGGGAATAGAAATAGATTTGGCTAAACGCTGGTCGTTGGATGCCTTTTATTGTTATCAGTATGAACCTTCAAAAGGGAAACATATTGCCGGAATAGAAGTAGGCTATTCTTTCTGAAATTGCTAGCTCTACTATCATAAACTAGTGAGTCTCTAATATAATAATGTGGGGATGGATTTCTATGATTTTAACAACTGATTTATAACAGCTTGATTATTGGTGTATTACATATAAATGTGAAAAAATCTTAGTAAAACAATACTTCATGTCCTTTTTATTATATACATTTGCCGCCAATACATCAAAATGGTGTGTTGAAATTGATGATTCCTCAGTGCAACAGACGTGTTGTTCGGTATCCCATAACTGAAAGCGAATACTTCCTCTTATGCTATTCTTCTGTCCAATCAAAGATTTCTATTTGGAAATAAATAAAGATATTAAGATGAAAGTATTTTATAACCTGCAGAGATGTGTAGGTTTTCTCGTTCTTTTCTCTATTTTGCTTGCAGCTTGTGTAAATCACATTTCGGAGGAGGAAGAAGCTGGTGTGGTAGTTAATGATGGAAATATTCCATTGAAAATTATAGCTGATATTCATGAAGTTGCCAATACGCGTGTGGCAAATAACACCTTTGAGAAAGGAGATGAAGTGGGGCTGTTTGCATTAGCCGGTTCTACTACCATACAGGAAGAACGTTATGCGGACAATCTTCATTTTGTTCGTTCGGTCGATGGAGAGTTTATAGCTGATGAATCGGTGTATTATCCGGATGATGGTGTGACGCTGAATTTAATCAGTTATTATCCATATCGGGAAGAAGGAGTAGCTATGGGAGAAAGCAAGATGCCGGTATCTATTGAAACAGAGCAAAATATTCCGGTGAACTATTCTCATTCAGATTTTCTGGTTGCTACTAAAGAAGATGTACTGGCGAGTCAAGAAGCTGTATCCTTGACTTACAATCATAAATTTTTCCGCTTAAAGATAGCTTTGGTACCTGGAGAGGGAGAAGACGTGGAAAGTATGTTGACGGCCAATCCTAAACTTTCTGTTTCCGGCTTTTACACAAAAAGCATTTATGACTTTCAGAAGAAATCTTATTCCTCCTTTACGGATGAAAAAGATATCATTCCTGCCGGTGAGTGGGAGATTGTCGATGAAAGGCTAGTAGGTAAAGACCTGATTCTGATACCTCAGGAAGCGACAGTAGGATACCAATATATAACATTGGAGGCTAACGGAAAACCATACACTTGCTTGTTGCCCTCTACTTTGAAACTTCAGGAAGGCAAACAAAGAGAACTGGAAATCACTTTTGTAGCGGCGGAGGATATTCTCATGAGCAAGCTCAATGGAGAAATCAATGATTGGGAGGGAACTGAAGTAGATCATACAGGATCAGAGACTCTTCATAAATATATAGATGTGTCAAAGTTAACTTTCGAGAACTCAAACATTTGTAAAGTGCTGAATAAAGGAAAACAAGTGGCTGAGATTTGTAAGGAGTATCTGGTAACTCCGGATTTTTCTTCGCAAGCAATCGTAGTCTATCCGATGAAAGAAGATGGAACGGCTGACTTATCTCGAGGGCTTGTTGCACAATTGTTAGGAAAAACCGGCAAAGTGCATGGCGGAAATGTTGTATGGGATACGGAAAACCACTCCTTGAATTATACATCGGGCACCTTACCGGCTCGAAATAATATTTATGTGATGGCGAATGGGGAAGTCTCTTTATCGGTAGCTATGGGGGATGATGTATTACAAGTCTTGGCATTGGAGGATGTCGCTCGTGATGTACGTGGAGGGATGATCCATAATTATCCGTTGGTGAAAATCGGAACCCAATATTGGATGCGTGACAATTTGAAAGCCTCTTTCTATATAGATGGTAATGAAATCCCTAAATTGGATGCAGTGACAGATGGTGCAATCGGATACCTACAATCCGAAGCGAATGCAACATATTATTTCTATACTGCTAGTGTCGCATTATCCGGTAATATTCTGCCGAATCATTGGAGTGTCCCGAATTGGGAGGATTGGAATATACTAAAAACTTACTTGAAAGAAGATGCTTCCTTATTAAAGTCCGGTACATGGCTACCCTTGAACACCGGAGATACAGCAGAGCCTGCGACTAATTGGTCTGGTTTTGATGGAATTCCTGTGGGAATGTATGTGGGAACCTTTCAGGCAAATTATGAAGGCAAATATTTGGCATACTGGACTTTGGATGAAACAAATTCAGAGATAGCCGAGACTGTATTTTATCTGAAAAGTGATACGAACCTGATAGAATCTTCTAAAGCAGGTACTGATAAAAAAGCGCTGGCTATCCGTTGTATTCGCAAGTAAATAGATGAAATTCATCCTTCTTTTTCATATTTTGATTATATTTGGGAAGTGAAACTAATAAAAGAGAACCATGAAGAAGATAATAAATCCCTGGAAAGGGTTGGAGGGATACAATTGTTTCGGTTGTGCTCCCAATAATGAAGCCGGAGTAAGAATGGAATTTTACGAGGACGGCGAGGAAATCGTAAGTATCTGGAAACCTCGTCCGGAGTATCAAGGTTGGATTGATACATTGCATGGTGGTATTCAGGCCGTTTTGTTGGATGAGATTTGTGCTTGGGTCGTACTCCGTAAATTGCAGACAACAGGAGTAACTTCAAAAATGGAGACGCGTTACCGGAAGTCAATTGATACGAAAGACTCCCATGTCGTGTTGCGTGCATCCATCAAAGAAATAAAGCGGAACATTGTTATCATTGAAGCGAAGCTATATAATAAGGATGACGAAGTATGTACGGAAGCTGTTTGTACCTATTTCACATTCCCGCAGGAAAAAGCGAGAAAAGAGATGCATTTTCTTCAATGTGATGTAGAACCGGAAGAAATATTACCTTTAATTTGAAATGAAAACTCATTTTTTTGTGATAAATGTTTGGCAGTATCAAACAAATACTTTACTTTTGTCGCAGTTAATAAAAGAAATATGAAATATACAGCTATACATCATCATCATCATTTTCCTAACGAATAACTCGGTGGGCGTGGATGATATTGTATATGTCTCTATATAACGATAACGAAGGCTTGCCGAATACGGTAAGCCTTTTTTATTTTACTCAAAACGAATTGTAATTAATAAAATAATAATTGATAAAGTCATGTTAAGAATCGCAGTACAAGCCAAAGGACGTCTTTTTGAAGAGACAATGGCACTTTTAGAAGAATCGGATATCAAGTTGAGCACAACGAAACGTACCTTATTGGTGCAGTCTTCCAATTTCCCTATCGAGGTACTTTTCCTCCGTGATGACGATATCCCGCAAACAGTGGCTACGGGTGTAGCTGATTTGGGAATTGTCGGTGAGAACGAGTTTATGGAAAAAGAAGAAGACGCTGAAATCATTAAACGTCTGGGATTCAGTAAATGCCGTTTGTCATTGGCCATGCCGAAAGATATTGAATATTCGGGATTATCATGGTTCGAAGGAAAGAAGATTGCCACCTCTTATCCGGTAATCCTTCGCAACTTTTTGAAAAAGAGTGGGGTGAATGCCGAGATTCACGTGATTACCGGTTCGGTTGAAGTATCTCCGGGTATTGGATTGGCCGATGCAATTTTTGATATTGTAAGTTCAGGTTCTACTTTGGTTAGCAACCGGCTGAAAGAAGTGGAAGTCGTGATGAAATCGGAAGCCTTGTTGATTGGCAATAAAAACATGAGCGACGAGAAAAAAGCAGTACTCAAAGAACTTCTGTTCCGTATGAACGCAGTGAAAACAGCTGAAGACAAGAAATACGTGTTGATGAATGCCCCCAAAGATAAATTGGAAGAAATTATTGCCGTATTACCCGGTATGAAAAGTCCTACTGTAATGCCGTTGGCACAAGAAGGTTGGTGCTCTGTGCATACGGTACTTGATGAAAAACGTTTCTGGGAAATCATCGGAAAGTTGAAGGGACTGGGAGCTGAAGGTATCTTGGTGTTACCGATTGAAAAGATGATTCTGTAATATATCGAGATAAACCGTATAACGTGATTGAAATAAATAATCTGTGTAAATCAGTGTAATCTGTGGTGAACCATGAAATTGATTAAATATCCCTCAAAGGAGCAGTGGGCGGAACTTCTGAAACGTCCGGCGCTCAATACCGAGAGCCTTTTTGATACCGTCCGTTCTATTATAGATAAGGTAAAGGTGGAAGGTGATAAAGCTGTGTTGGAGTATGAAGCCACTTTTGATAAAGTTACTTTGTCTGCCCTTGCTGTAAGTCCGGAAGAGATACAGGCAGCCGGAGCATTGGTAAGTGATGACTTGAAAGCAGCCATCTCTTTAGCTAAACAAAATATTGAAACGTTCCATTCTTCCCAACGTTTTGTCGGCAAGAAGGTAGAAACAATGAAGGGAGTAACTTGTTGGCAAAAGTCAGTAGGTATCGAGAAGGTAGGTCTCTATATTCCGGGAGGAACGGCACCTCTTTTCTCAACAGTTCTAATGCTGGCCGTTCCCGCTAAAATAGCAGGATGCAAGGAGATTGTACTTTGTACGCCTCCGGATAAGAATGGAAATATTCATCCCGCCATCCTTTTTGCAGCCCAACTGGCAGGAGTCAGCAAAATATTCAAGGCGGGAGGCGTACAGGCTATCGCCGCTATGGCATACGGAACGGAAAGCGTGCCTAAGGTTTATAAAATTTTCGGTCCCGGCAATCAATATGTGACGGCTGCCAAACAATTGGTGAGTCTGCGTGATGTAGCGATTGATATGCCCGCAGGTCCTTCCGAAGTGGAGGTATTGGCTGACGCATCGGCCAATCCGACTTTCGTTGCGGCGGACTTATTGTCGCAGGCGGAACATGGAGTGGATAGTCAGTCCATGCTGATCACAACATCCGAGCAACTTCAGACGGAAGTAATGGCGGAAGTAGAACGCCAGTTGGCAAAACTTCCCCGTCGTGAGATAGCAGCCAAATCATTGGAAAACAGTAAGCTTATTTTGGTGAAAGACCTTGATGAAGCATTAGAGTTGACCAATGCTTATGCACCGGAACATTTGATCATTGAAACGGAAAACTATATGGAAGTGGCCGAGCGGGTGACGAATGCCGGTTCTGTATTCTTGGGTTCCTTAACTCCCGAAAGTGCCGGTGATTATGCTTCGGGAACGAATCATACGTTGCCTACCAACGGATATGCCAAAGCATATAGCGGTGTAAGTCTGGACAGTTTTATTCGAAAGATTACATTTCAAGAGATTCTTCCTGAAGGAATAAGAACAATAGGTCCGGCTATTGAAGAAATGGCAGCTAACGAGCACTTGGATGCACATAAAAATGCGGTTACTGTCCGTCTGAAAACCCTAATTTAATAATGAATATGAAACGCTTACAAGAACTAACCCGGCCGAATATCTGGAAACTGAAACCCTACTCTTCGGCTCGTGATGAATATAAAGGAGTTACAGCTTCTGTCTTTCTGGATGCTAACGAGAATCCGTATAATACGCCCCACAACCGCTATCCGGATCCGATGCAGTGTGAATTGAAAGCAATGTTGTCGAAGATAAAGAAAGTATCTCCTGAGCATATATTTCTCGGAAACGGTAGCGATGAGGCCATCGACTTGGTTTTTCGTGCATTCTGCGAACCGGGTAAAGATAATGTAGTGGCTATCGATCCTACCTATGGAATGTATCAAGTGTGTGCCGATGTGAATGATGTCGAATACCGGAAAGTATTGTTGGATAATAACTTTCAGGTCTCTGCTGATAAGTTATTGGCGGCTACCGATGAACATACCAAACTTATTTTTCTTTGCTCACCCAACAACCCGACAGGAAATGACTTACTCCGTTCTGAGATAGAAAAAGTACTGAACCGATTTGAAGGATTGGTAATGTTGGATGAGGCCTACAATGATTTCTCTGAAGCTCCTTCTTTTCTCGAAGAGCTGGATAAATATCCTAATCTTGTGGTATTCCAAACATTCTCCAAAGCGTGGGGATGCGCTGCTATCCGTTTAGGAATGGCCTTTGCTTCTAAAGAGATTATCGATATCCTCAGTAAAATAAAATACCCTTATAACGTCAATCAACTTACCCAACAACAAGCCATCTCCATGTTACACAAATACTATGAGATAGAACATTGGGTGAAGACGTTGAAGGAAGAGCGTGATTATTTGGAAGCGGAATTTGAGAAACTTCCTTGTACCATTCAACTCTTTCCGTCCGATGCCAATTTCTTTTTGGTTGAGGTAACGGATGCTGTGAAAATCTATAATTATCTGGTAGGTGAAGGTATCATTGTGCGCAACCGTCACACCGTTTCACTGTGTTGCAACTGCCTGCGTGTTACCGTTGGTACCCGTGTGGAAAATGACACTTTGTTGGCTGCTCTTAAAAAATACCAGGAATAAATTATGAAAAAGAAAGTATTATTTATAGACAGAGACGGAACGTTGGTTATCGAACCGCCCATCGACTATCAGCTCGACTCATTGGAGAAGTTGGAGTTCTATCCGAAAGTATTCCGCAACTTAGGCTTTATTCGTAGTAAACTCGATTTCGAATTTGTAATGGTCACCAATCAGGATGGACTGGGTACTTCTTCTTTTCCGGAGGAAACCTTCTGGCCTGCTCACAATCTGATGTTGAAAACGTTGGAGGGCGAGGGAATTACTTTTGACGAGATTCTGATTGACCGAAGTTTTCTAGAAGATAATGCTCCTACCCGTAAACCGCGTACCGGTATGTTGACCAAATATCTGGATAACCCGGAATATGATCTTGCCGGGAGCTTTGTTATCGGTGATCGTCCTACGGATGTGGAACTTGCCCGAAATTTAGGGTGTCGTGCCATTTATTTGCAGGATTCTACAGAAAGCCTCAAAGAAAAAGGGTTGGAAGAAGTCTGTACCCTTGCAACTACGGATTGGGATCGGATAGCCGAGTACTTGTTTGCCGGTGAGCGGAAAGCGGAAGTACAGCGCACCACCAAAGAGACAGATATCTATGTAGCTTTGAATCTTGATGGAAATGGAATGTGTGATATCTCTACCGGTCTTGGCTTTTTCGATCATATGCTCGAACAGATTGGAAAACATTCCGGCATGGATTTGACAATTCGTGTGAAAGGCGATCTGGAAGTGGATGAGCATCATACCATCGAGGATACCGCCATTGCATTGGGTGAATGTATCTATCAAGCTTTGGGTAATAAGAGGGGTATTGAGCGTTATGGCTATGCTCTGCCGATGGATGACTGCCTCTGTCAGGTTTGCCTCGATTTCGGCGGACGTCCCTGGCTAGTATGGGATGCGGAGTTCAAGCGTGAGAAGATAGGGGAGATGCCGACAGAAATGTTCCTGCATTTCTTTAAGTCGTTGAGTGACGCTGCAAAGATGAATTTGAATATTAAAGCAGAGGGACAGAATGAACATCATAAGATAGAAGGTATCTTTAAAGCGCTTGCCCGTGCTTTAAAGATGGCTTTGAAGCGTGATATCTATCATTTTGAACTTCCATCCAGTAAAGGAATGCTCTGATGAGAACAGAATGAGAATGTGTCAAAACGCAGATTAATGCAAATAATCTGCGTTTTATTATTCATTATGACACCCTCATAATATAGTATTTATAAACTTTCAATTTCCTTAAGCCACATGGCTGAACTTGCGTCACTAGGCATTCTCCAGTCTCCTCGCGGACTGATAGAAATACTTCCTACTTTAGGACCGTCGGGCAGACAGGAGCGTTTGAATTGCTGATTAAAGAAACGGCGGAAGAAAGTCGAAAGCCATTTCTTGATGGTTTCTTCATCATAAACACCTTTGAATGCACTATTTGCCAGATAGAATATCTTGGAAGGTCGGAAGCCGAAACGCAAGAAATAATAAAGGAAGAAATCGTGCAACTCGTATGGACCTACCAGATCTTCTGTCTTTTGTTTTATTTCCCCGTTTTCATCTGCCGGAATCAGTTCCGGACTGATAGGAGTATCTACGATATCGAGTAAAGTTGCTTTTGAATTTTCATCCACACCATTTTCAGCTACCCATTGTACCAGATATTTTACAAGAGTTTTAGGAACACTGGCATTTACACCGTACATGGACATATGGTCGCCATTGTAAGTCGCCCATCCCAATGCAAGTTCCGATAAATCTCCAGTTCCGATGACCATCCCCCAAGTCTGATTGGCAACATCCATCAATATTTGGGTGCGTTCACGTGCTTGAGAGTTCTCGTAGGTGACATCATGTATATTTATATCATGATCTATATCCTTAAAATGCTGGATGCAAGCTTCCTTGATACTGATCTCACGTATCGATATTCCCAATGATTTCATCAGGTCAAGGGCGTTGTTGTAAGTACGGTCGGTTGTTCCGAAGCCCGGCATGGTGATACCGAGAATATTTTTTCGAGGTAGTCCCAACTTATCAAAAGTCTTCACGCAAACAAGTAATGCCAGCGTTGAATCCAATCCGCCGGAAATGCCGACTACGGCAGTCTTGGCTCCGGTATGAGCCAGCCTTTGAGCCAGCCCGGCTATTTGGATAGAGAAGACCTCTTCACAGTGTTCGTTTAATTCAGCTCCTTGGGGCACAAAAGGATGGGGATTGAACTTCCGGGTTAGCACAAGCTCTTTGCTGTTGACAAATTCTGTTGAGATAGTAACCGCTTTTTTATCTCCCGGATTTGCCTGGTTGGCAGCAAAAGTCGTATTTATCCTACGTTCGGCTCGGATACGCTCTACATCTATTTCGCTGATAATTAGTTGCTCTTCCATGCTGAAACGCTCACTGCGTGCAAGAAGCGTTCCGTTTTCATAGATCAACCCGTTGCCTGCAAATACTACATCTGTGGTCGACTCTCCGAAACCACATGACGAGAATATATATCCGGCAATACAACGTGCGGACTGTTGGTTGATAAGTGAACAGAGATAATTATGTTTCCCGATTCCTTCATTGTCGGCGGACATATTGAAAATGATCTCCGCCCCCTGCAATGCGAGGGAGGAACTAGGCGGAATAGTAGCCCAGAGATCTTCGCAAATTTCGATACCAAACGTTGTATCCGAAGTCTCGAAAAGAAGATTTGCTCCGATCGGAACAATCTGTCCGCATAGACGTACAACATCTGTTTTTACTTGAAGCGAGGAAGTAAACCAGCGTTGTTCGTAGAACTCTTTATAATTGGGCAGGTAGGTTTTAGCGGTAACACCTATTATCTTTCCCTTTTGAATAGTCACGGCTGCATTGACTACCATTGAATTGACGATAACGGGCATACCGACAATGGATATGATATCTAATTGGCGGGTATTATTTAATATTTGCATTAACCCCATTTCAGCTTCTTCAAGTAATAGCTGTTGTCCGAACAGGTCACCGCAAGTATATCCTGTGACACTCATTTCAGGGAATACAATGATCTGTACTCCTTTTCCTTCGGCTACAGCAATCAGACTTTCTATCTTCTCTACATTGAATTTGCAGTCAGCCACTTTGACGTGTGGCACGGCTGCTGCTACTTTCACGAATCCGTAGTTCATCTTATACCTTATTTATATATAGTGGATGCAAAAATAGGAAATAGTTTTGAATATTTATCGTTTCTATTGTGAATCCTCAAAAAGAGATATTTTAAGTGGTTTAGGATACTGTTGCTTAAACAATTAAATGATGTATCAAAAAGATAGTCTATTTGCGTATTTCTATAAACTACATCTGGTAGATTTAACTATATAATCGATTTTTTTGATAATATAAACTATTAAAAAGATATTAGTGGAAATTTGGTGCAAAATATGCGACATTTTGTTTCTTTTATTTAACTATAATATTTATATTTGTAGCCAAATTAAAGCAATTTATATGCTTATAACACTAAGAACAAGCAATATTACTTGTTAGCGAATATAATTTAAGAGAAAATGGATATATTTTTTATTTCTACAGTTGCAGCACAAAAGCAGTATATTAATATTTGGCGTAATATTAAGAACCAGCCAAGTTAAACATATCTATTCTATTTTATCACAAACTATCGAACTATCTCTTTGTCGTTGCTGACGATAGAGCGGATGCGTTTTATAATTGCGAACAATCAAGAAAAATAAATCAAATTTATTAATTTTAATTCAAGTATCAAAGATGAGAAAATCAATTCTCTTGTTTGTACTCTTTGCTCTACTGAATGTCCCTCTCATGCTTTTTGCACAAGGTGGATATAAGGTAACGGGACAAGTCGTTTCGGCGGAAGATAACGAGCCGATGATTGGCGTGTCTGTGTTAGAGAAAGGTACAACGAATGGTGTGATTACCGATATAGATGGTAAATACACTCTTGAGATTAAGAGGGCGGGAAACGCTGTTTTGCAGTTCTCTTACGTCGGTATGCAATCTCAGCAACATGCGGTCAATGCCCGAACCGGTACACTTAATGTTCGTCTGGTTTCAGACGCTGCATTGATAGACGAAGTAGTGGTAGTGGCATATGGAACGCGCAAAAAAGGAACGATTGCGGGTGCCGTATCTGTCGTAAAGGCGGAAAAAATGGAAAATGTGCCGGCGGCAGGGTTCGACCAGTCTTTACAGGGACAGACTCCGGGCTTGTCGGTCATTTCAAGTTCAGGAGAACCCAGTAAAGCTGCTGTCTTCCAGATTCGAGGTACAAACTCCATTAACTCGGGAACGTCTCCATTGTTTATTTTGGATGGTGTGCCTATTTCCAGTTCCGACTTTAATACCATTAGTCCGGGGGATATAGAGTCCATATCCGTGTTGAAGGATGCCTCGTCCACTTCTATCTATGGTGCCCGTGCGGCCAACGGCGTGGTTGTGATTACTTCCAAACGCGGGTTGGCAATGGATAAAGCAAAAGTGACACTGCGTGGTCAGTGGGGATTTTCACAATTGGCATCGGATGACAATTGGATGATGATGAACACTGCAGAGCGCATTCAATTTGAAAAAGAAATAGGTTGGGGTAAAGGCAAGGACTACAATCTGCTTTCACGTACTGATGTCAATTGGTTGGATGAAGTGTTCAACGACCGTGCTCCGTTGCAGAGTTATGAGTTGTCGGTCAATCGTGCCACCGACCGTTTGAACTATTACGTTTCGGGAGGTTTCTACGATCAGGATGGTATTGCTCAGAGTTCTACGTTCCGTCGTTACAATATACGTGCGAATGCCGAGGTAAAGGCCAGCAAGTGGCTAAAGATAGGTACGAACACGATGATGGCTTATGAAGAGGTAGAACAGGCCGAAGAAGGAGACATGGCGCTGTATACTCCGATTTCAGGTTCACGCTTTATGTTGCCTTATTGGAGTCCTTATAATCAAGACGGTTCTTTGGCTTCGCAAAATGATGGAACTTGGACGGGAACAGGACAAAATCCGATCGAATGGATGGCGAACAATCCTACGAGTCATAAAAAATATAAGCTGTTGTCCACTGTTTTTGCAGATATTACTCCGATAAACAACCTGACGGTTCGTGCGTTGTTCGGAGCGGATTATACACGTTCCAAAACATTCATGCAATCGTATCCGAGCTACATTATTAATGATAATTCCGGTGTGGCCGGTCGCAGTTCGTCCGATATTCTCAGCCTGACTGAAACTCTTACGGCCAATTACCATTGGACGTTGAATGACAACCATTCTTTCAATTTCATGCTTGGACAGGAAGCGGTCGATTATCGTTCTGAAGGTTTTCAAGTAGTCACACGCGGGCAGAACAATGATAAGCTGACCAATGTCACTGCCGGTACGCGTGCGCTTTCCTGGCAGGATGTCTCCAGTTCCTATTCTTGCCTGTCGCTTTTTTTTCGTGGCGAGTACAATTTCAAAAATCTGTATTATGCTGAAGTGACAGCGCGTACGGATGCTTCTTCCCGTTTCGGTAAAGACCATCGTTGGGGAGCATTCTGGTCGTTGGCTTTTATGTGGAACATAAAGAATGAAGCTTTTCTGAAAGATGTGAGCTGGTTGACCTCCGCGCAGGTAAAGGCGAGTACCGGTACTTCGGGTAACTCGGAAATTCCTTATTACGACCATCTCGCACTTGTTTCCGGAAACGCCAATTATAATGATGAAGCCGGTATCTACCCTATGCAAAGCGGAAATGAGAAGCTGAGTTGGGAGCAGACTTGGGCAAATAATATAGGTGTGACTTTCGGGATTTTCGATCGTGCCAATGTGAATTTTGATTTCTATTATAAGAAAACGACCGATATGCTGATGTATGTACCCAAACCTTATGCTATGACCGGTGAAAGTAGTGGATGGCAAAATGTCGGTGCCATGATGAATCGCGGTGTGGAGATAGCGGTGGACGGTGATGTAATCCGCACAAAAGAGTTCACCTGGAATCTAAGCGCGAATGTGTCTTATAATAAGAATAAATTGTTGGAACTTTATAATGGTGTGCAAGAGTATGTAAACTCTACTACCGGGTTGAAATATCTGGTGGGACATCCTGTGCATGAATACTACCTGAACCGTTATGCCGGAGTCAATCCTGCCAATGGTGATGCTTTGTGGTATACTGCCGACGGAGAACTGACGACCGGGTTTCGTGAAGAAGATAAAGTGATGACCGGTAAGACGTTTGACTCTCCCTGGATGGGAGGTTTTGGAACCACCCTTACCTGGAAAGGACTTTCATTGTCTGCGCAGTTCACCTGGATGGCGAAACGCTATGTGATGAACAACGACCGCTTCTTTGAAGAGAGTAACGGGTTGTTCAGTGCTTATAATCAGTCGAAACGATTGCTGTATAACCGTTGGAAAAAGCCCGGTGATATCACGGATATTCCTCGTTACAATGTGAACGCTCAATTGGACGATCGCTTTCTTGAGAACTCTTCATTCCTGCGTTTGAAGAATTTGACGTTAGGATATTTGCTGCCCCAGTCATTGTTGAAGAAAACTAATTTCTTCACATCCGCACGGGTTTACCTGCAGGGGCAAAATCTTCTGACTTGGACCGGCTTTACCGGACTCGACCCGGAAGTATCAAGTAATATTTATAGAGCGCAATATCCGGCTTCTCGTCAATTTACCTTGGGTGTTGAAGTTTCATTCTAACTAGTATATTAAAGAAAGATGATTAAGAAATTTAAATTATATTTCCTGTTGGCCACCGTGGTGTTTTCTGCCACTTCTTGTTTGGATAAGATGCCCGAGGACTCTATTCCTTTCGATGAGGCTATCCAGACGGTAAGTGATGTGAATCAGGCGGTAATAGGTATTTATGCTGCTTTTAAAAGCAGTGCCCTCTATTCCGGCAATCTTACGCTGTTGCCTGACTTGCAGACAGACTTTGTATATGGAATAAAAGAAAATACGAATATTTACGGAGATATCTGGCGTTGGAAGGATATCCTGTCTACAAATAAGAGTATCGAGGCTGTTTATGCAGCATTATACAATGTAATCAATCGTTGTAATTTTCTGCTCGACCGTGTAGACGGGGTTAGAAAAATAACGACCGATGATAATGATTTGGATAAGATAGAACAGTATTGCGGAGAAACCTATTTTGCCCGTGCGCTTGCCTATTCGGAGTTAGTGAAGCTTTTCTGTAAGGCTTATGAGGACGACGATGATGCAGCCAATCAATTGGGTGTGGTTCTGACGGAACACTATCAGGGAGATGAAGTGATGAAGCGTGCGTCGCTGAAAGATTCTTATGAGTTTATTCTGAAAGATCTCGACCGTGCAGCCGAATTACTGGCATTGGACAAAGATTATGATCCCTCTCTTGACGGTGCTTTGTACAACAATGCTACTTATTTTAACGAGTACACAGTATACGCCTTGCGCGCACGTGTCGCTCTTTATATGAGAAAATGGGATGAAGCTATTAAGTACTCGAGCAAGGTGATAGATAGCAATTACTATCTCTTGTCCAGTTGTACTAACAATATTTCTTCCGATGTCAGCTATTATAAGTATATGTGGACCAACGACCTTTCTACTGAAATTATCTTTAAGGTAGGTTTCACGGTCAATTCTTATGGCGGCCGTTTAGGAGAGATTTTCTTTAATTACGACTATACCAGTTTCCGTCCTGATTATGTGCCGGCCACTTGGGTGATCAATTCATATAATAATAACGACTTGCGTGTGTCTACTTTCTTCCAGTCCTACACTACCGGCTATAGCCATCATCTCTCATGGCCTTTGCTGATAAAGTATTTTGGTAACGAGACATTCTATAATGCCAAGATACTTCATGTCTCTATGCCGAAAGTCCTTCGTTTGTCGGAACAATATCTGATACGTGCAGAGGCTTATGTACAGAAAGAACAGCCGGATTACGGTCGTGCCGGAAAAGATATCACAGCCATTCGTACGGCACGCTATACCACTTATGGAGGTTCTACAGCGTTGAGTGCCGCTAATGCGATGGAGGTTATCGAAGCCGAGCGTGTGAAAGAACTTTATATGGAAGGGTTCCGCCTTCATGATTTGAAGCGTTGGCACAAGGGATTCGAGCGTAAGCCGCAAGACCAGTCATTGGACAGTGGCGACAGATTGAAAGTCGAAGCTGACGATCCTTTGTTCGTGTGGCCGATACCGCAGCATGAGTTGGATGCTCCCGGTTCGCAAGTAGAACCGAATGAAAGTAACAAATAAGATTAAAAGTATACGATAATGAAGAAATTATTAATAGGATGTATGGCAGCCATTGCTGCTCTGGTAGCTCTCTCCGGATGCGACCAGGACAAGGTGGTGTACAACGGAGCCAGTTATCTTATGTTTTCCGACACGCTTTATTCTTATCCCGTGCAAGAAACGAATGAGATATTCAAAGTTCCTATTTCCACCACTGCTCCTGTCGACTACGACCGCACTTTTGCAGTTGAAGTGATAGACCGGGAGAGTAATGCCGTGGAAGGCAAGCATTACAATATATTGTCGAACACCGTTACCATAAAAGCGGGTGAAATGACTACAAATGTGGATGTGCAGGGTTTTTATAAGAATCTCAACATTAATGATTCGTTGGGTTTCGCTATGCGGCTTATCATCCCCGAAGCCGATCAATGGAAGTTGTACGGGACAGAGGCGAAAGTCGTGTTGCACAAAATCCGTCCGTTTGACATCAAGAACTTTACCGGATATTGTGTCGTCACTTCGACTTATTTCCAAAGTTATATGAATAATTTGGAGTTACGTTTGGTAAAATCCGATGTCGTAGAAGGCAAGGAGAACACGGTTGTCATACATAACCTCTACTATGACGGATACGATACGGAAATCACTTTTAATCGTGACGACATTCAGGAACCGCTGGTTGAAATGGAAGAACAGGTATGTGCTACTACAGGACAAGCTTTCGGTGCTCCTTATGGCAACGGTAAGTTATTGATCAGTCAGCCTACTGCCTACACTTCATATTACAGTACCAACGAGAATTTCGTATTCCAGTATGTCACGATGAGTGTGGACGAAAGAGATGGAACATCATTTGGCACGGTAGGTACATTCATGCATGTCATTGAATGGATAAGTGATGCCGAAGCGGAAAAATTAAAAGAACAAGGATATTAAAAAATAAGTAATATAATATAGATATGAAAAAGCTTAGTTTAAAACCACTAGGGGGTATCTGCATGAAGACATTATGCAAGAGTTTGCTCTTCATCGGCTTACTTACGACTTTCGGCCTGTCGGCATGTTCGGACGATGACGATGATGCGGTGACTCCGATATTTCCCGAGAAGCAGAATCTCATTTGCAATGCCGGTGATACAAGAGAATTTACTTTCACGGCTAATACAAATTGGAGTTTGGCCTCTTCTGCTATTTGGTGTAAGTTCAAGACCGATGACATGGAAGAGTTTATTATGTCCGGAACAGCCGGAACACAAACTGTTACACTTTTGATTACCGATGATAACCAAAAAGTAGGTAATACCAGTGTAGCCAAATTGGAATTGACGATGGGCGGTCAGACCATTGTGATTGGAGAGATTACTCGTTCTCTTGTGGACTATGAGTTGACGATATATGATAAAGATGGAAATGAAATTTCTGACGGAGAAGCGCTTAATGTGGGTTATCGGGAATTTGCCCAGTTTAGTGTTAAAGCTAATTTCCGTTTCGCTGCTACCAATCTGCCGGGTTGGGTAGAATTAGAAGGTGGAGCTATGGTAGGAGCTGTTAATCAGCAAGTGAAGGGTGGCTTGAAGATAATAGAGAATGAAAGCCGTGAAAAGTATCCGGTGGGAGCTGATGAAGGGAATGTGATTACGTTCTCTGACGACGAAGGAAGGGCTTTCCGTTCTGTCAAATTGTCTTATGAGGGTATGGCTCCTGGGGTAATGGAATTGACTCGTCCGTCGACTAATCAGTATGATTGGGTTGTATCTTTAGATGGAAAGACTTTCACTCATGGTGGAAGTAGTACGGCAGGCACAGGAAGCAGCAATACTACTTTCAGAAATCGCTTACCGTTTACGGTTAAGACGTTGGAAGATGATTATGAGGTAGTATTTGTAGAAAAAGGTTGGGATGGTAATTTATGGGTTATAGATCAATCTAACCCGTATGAACTATGGATGAGTTACGAGGATAAAAATGCAGAGGGCAAGAAAGATGGACATATTAAGCTCACTATAAATGAATATGTACCTGAATATGGGGCTTCTAAGGAAAGAACTGGATATGTACTCGTATTTTCTCGCGCTGAGTATGAAAGTATAAAAGATGATTTACAAGAGACTATCATTGATGGTGAAGAAATCGTTTATAAATATTCGGAGGCTAATCTTGTTCTTCAGTTCACTCAAAAGGAAATAAAAAGTGGCAGTGATACACAATTTTTCTCTGCACAAAACGCAATAGGAAATATGGAAAGTATTGAGTGTTCGACATATATGGGGGAGGACGCTAGTTATTATAAAAGTGAATATGGAGTACAAGGCATTTCTGAAATAAAGGAACCAACCAATAGTATATATGTAACCGTTACTTTTGAAATTTATGATGCTAAATGTTATTATTTGGACAATGAAGGAGATGCCCCCAATGATATTATATCCCCATCTGGTAATACAATGAGTGTCTCGACTACTGTGGCTGGTGGCAGGGATATTTTTATAGTTGTTTCCGGTGAGACTGCAAATGATAAAGCGATGTTAATTGTTCGGGCAAGTAATATAACCGAAGGTGGCGGAGGAGAAGCTGCAACAGTCTTTACTGTAATGGACCCTACAGGGGCATCTCAACCTGTTTGTAAACCATATGCCGGTGTTGATTATGGAGGTGCTAGTTGGATTATAGGTGAGCTAGGTTTGACAGATCTTTTTGAGATTACCGAACCGTCGACATCTATGAATATATATTTGGCTACTTCTAAAGTTTCTTCATATACATGCCATGAAACTGAAAATTTCTCAACTATTAATGTTGGAGACAATATAGTTATACTTGATGACAAAGATGGTGTGAATGTATGGCTTGGCGATAATTCTATAGCAAAACCTATACTTCTAGTAATTACAGGAGAAGATAATCAAAAACATGGCTTGTTTATCTCCATTAAATAGTAATCAAATAATAGATTAAATGAATCTACAAAAATTATACTCAATATTCTTCTTGCCCCTCATTATCGGCTTATTGACGATGGTAGTGGTGACAGGGTGCTCCGATGATGACGATGAATTGCAGACCCAATACGGTTATGTGCAGTTCAAAGTCTACAAAAGTACCTCTTATAAAGAAGGAACAACCACTCGTGGGACGGATAAACTGGATTCGTTGTTCATGGCGCAAAAAATTATGGTTGTGATGAATTATAACGGTACGACCGTTTCGCAGACTTTGCCTTTAAACGCATACAATACGGATAATGCGGAATATGGTCTGCGTAGTGACAAATTGCAGTTATTGGCCGGTACTTACAAAGTTATTGGTTATTATCTGTATGACAAACTCGATAGGGTCCTCTTGGCAGGTCCCGGTGGCGACAATGATGAATTTGTCATTATCAGTGGAGGGCTTCGGGAACAAGCATTGACTGTAGATGCTGTACCCCGTGGAACTGTAACTTTTAAGTTGTCGAAAGAAGGGCTTCGTGATATAACTACCACACGTGCATCTGGTGAATATCTGTTTAGCAATATTCGCATCATAGACGTGACGGTGATGAATACTTTCACTCGTGTCACGAAAGAGTTGAAAGGAATGAAAGTCACTTATGAAGAAGGTTCGAAGGAACATCAGAACCCTACTAATCCTAATGACAAATATATGGATATCGGCGTGGCGACATGTGACTCTGCCGTATGGCTTCCTGCCGGTACTTATCGGGTAGTGGCATATACCACTTACTCAAAGAGTGGTGCGGTAAAAGCTCAGCTTGAAACACAGTCTGTAAGAGGCGAACCGTTTGTTGTGAGAGACAATGAATTGACAGAAGATGCGAATGTGCCCATTCTATTGTCGGAGACTGCAGAGTACATCAAAGACTATTTAGCGCTGAAAGCTATCTGGGAGGCATTGGATGGACCGAACTGGAGATACAAGGCCTTTACGGTGAATAATAATACTGTGAGTCGTTCGAACTGGAATTTCAATAAAGAATTGGATATGTGGGGAGATCAGCCGGGTGTGGAACTGGATAATAAAGGACGTGTCACCGGACTTTCATTGTCAGGATTCGGTGCCAGCGGCAGGGTGCCCGATGCTATCGGACAGTTGACGGAATTGAAAACACTTGCTTTTGGTACACATAGCGAAGTGTTGACCGGCAGACTGTTCGGTGAGGATGAATTGACCTCTAATATGAGTGATGAGCAGAAGCAAAGAATACGTATGCACTATAAGACAATGTATCTTGACTATGACCCGCGTCTGAATATGTCGGAAATGTTGCAAAACGGTATCAACCAACATCCTGATTTGCAGCCGATAAAGAAAGATACCCGTGTCACATTGAAGGATACGCAAATAGGCGGGCTGACTAATAATATCACATTTATTTCAAAGGCTATGCAACGATTGACCAAGTTGCAGACACTTTATCTGGCTAATTCGCCCATTACTTCTGATAATATTGCTACAGGATGGGAAGATGCCGATTCTGAATATGCTAAACAGTATGCGGACGAAGATTTGAGCTGGAGTAATCTGAAGGACCTGACAGACGTGGAATTGTATAACTGTCAAAATATGAAGCAGGTTCCGGATTTTGTGTATGAGCTTCCGGAATTACAGTTGTTGAACCTTGCTTGCAACCGGGGCATCGAACCACAACAATTGAAGGACGATTGGCAAAAGCTGGCTGATTCTCCGACAACGGGACCAAAGATTCAGATTCTTTATTTAGGTTATAACAAGCTGGAATCCTTTCCTCCATCCACGTCTTTACAAAAGATGGAAAAACTGGGTTTGCTTGATTGTACACACAATAATATAGAAAAGGTAGAAGCTTTTGGTACAGGTGTCAAGTTGTCAAGCCTTATGTTGGATTATAACCACATTGAGGAAATTCCTGACGAATTTTGCGCATTTACAGATCAGGTGGAAGGATTGAGCTTTTCTCATAATAAGCTGAAATATATCCCGAACATCTTCAATGCCAAATCTGTGTATATTATGGGCTCTGTCAATTTCTCATATAATGAGATCGGTTCGGTAGACGGCAAAAATATAAATTGCTCGTTGGCTAATTATAAGGGTATTAATGCCAGTACGGTAACCTTGTCGTACAACAAGATTAAGAATTTCCCTAAAGAATTGTTTGCGGCCGGTTCTCCGATTTCAACCATCGACTTGAGCAACAATGAAATGGAATCGATTCCGGCAAATTCACTTAAGCCGAAAGAAGGAAATTATAAGAATACGTATTTGCTGACTGTCATTGATTTGCGATTTAATAAGCTGACAAGTTTGTCTGATGATTTCCGGGCAACTACCTTGCCTTATTTGAGCAATATGGATGTTAGCTATAACTGCTTCTCCAAGTTCCCGACACAGCCGTTGAACAGTAGCCAGTTGCTGGCTTTCGGTATTCGCCATCAACGGGATGCCGAGGGTAACCGTATCTTGCGCCAATGGCCGACGGGTATTACTACTTGCCCAAGCTTGATACAGTTGCAAATCGGCTCGAACGACATCCGTAAAGTGGATGAGACTTTGACACCACAACTTCGGATATTGGATATCGCAGATAATCCGAATATATCTATTGATGTGACCAGCGTATGCTCTTATATTAAAGCGGGTGCATATATGCTGTTCTATGATACTACTCAGGATATTCGTGGTTGCGATGCTTTAGGTATTGAACGATAATATAAAAGATTGTATTAATGAAATATTTTAGTAAAATAACATTAGGACTGATTCTTTGTGCGGGGTTCGTAACCTCGTGCAAGGATGATGATGAAACGGGAGTCGACGGCTTGACGATAGATAAGGAAGAAATTACTGTCGGTGCCGAAGGCGGCACTGAGCAGGTTGCCGTTTCATCCAATGGTCAATGGGTGGTTCGGACGTCACAACCTTGGATTGCCATTTCACCGGCAAACGGTCTGGGGTCGGCAGTGTGTAGTCTTGATATAGACTCTACACTGGCAAATGTATCGCGTACAGCACAGATACGTTTCTCTATGGACGGCAGAGAGCCGAAATTAATAACGGTTACACAATTCGGTTTCGGCAAACAGATTTTAATAAAGGAACCGGAAGTGGAAGTGCTGAGTTCGGCTTCTCTTGATAAACGTCAGTTTAAAGCTACTATTTCTGCGAACGTTCAATTCAAAATCGATAGAATTGATTATTCTTTTGCCGAAGAAGCATCAATGAGCGAGGAGAAAAAAGCGGAAGTAGAGACGGAACGTGAAGGCTGGATAACAGAGCCCAAAGAGGCGGATTTGAAAATGGACCTTGACAGAGGTGCCCGTCCGCGTACTATCAAGGTGAATTTCAAATGGGCCATGAATGTGGTGCCTTATACTCGTGTGGCAAAAATCCGTTTGGTTTCGGCCGATCCCAACGATGAATTGGTGGACAACAACAATAATAAAATAGATGCTGTTGTGCTCACTGTGACACAAAAAGCCGCTATGGAGATTACAGATGACCGTAAGGGCGACTCGTTGGCTATTATCACCATCAATAGCAAACTCCAGTCTATGATGAGCTTTGATACCAGTGAAAGTATGATGAACTGGGATTTCGTAACACTTTGGGAGACTACCGATAAGGAGATAAAAGACGGGGAAGTTCCTGAAGAGGCTGTAGGCCGTGTACGTGCTGTAAGCTTTGCCATGATTGATTTGAAAGACGGCGAAACATTGCCGAAAGAGATTCGTCATCTCAAATATCTGGAGTCATTTACTGTTCAGAGCAACGCCAACCGACAGATACGTACGGTATATTTGGGAGAGGATATTTGTAGATTGGAATATTTGAAGAACTTGTCATTATTCTCTTTCGGTATGAATGCTTTCCCGGATAACTTTGCTGAGTTAGGTGACAAATTGGAGAGCTTGGATTTGACAAGTAACAATTTCTCATCATTGTCGGTAGTTACTGATAAGGTGAATAAAGAAAATTTCCCGAAATTGAAATATTTGTCATTGACCGGATGCCGTGCTACGGAAACGTTGTTGGATTTAAGTCAAATTGATGGAAGCAATAAATATAACGGTAAGGACGTAGGTTTGCACTGTGACATTTCTCGTGGAAAACCAGAAAGAAACGCTCTCTTGAAGTTGTTGGTTTGGGACAAGCTGATTTCATTGGAACTCTCTTATAATTTCCTGGAAGGGGAATTGCCTACGGATGATGAGGTGAAAGCGGCGTTGACTGCTGCCGGTAAACCGGAAACTTATCAAGAGAAGGATTTCTTTACTGATTTGTCTGCCGAACCGTCCGCCTATCTTGACCATATATCCAAAGATACTTGCCAATGGTTGTTGACGGATAATAATCCGGTTACCTTTAAGAAGCAAGCTCCGGTATGCGGGAAGGACATTCCACGTGTGTTGCCGTTTGCACGTACACTGCGTTTCAATTTGAATTTCTTTACCGGTGCGGTGCCGAACTGGCTGTTGTTCCATCCTTATTTCGCATACTGGAATCCGACAGCTCTGCTCTTTAATCAGCAGGAAGGCGGTAAGAATACGGCGGGAAGTGCGGTTGGATTTAATAATGTGGAGGTCGTAAACTACGATTATTCTTATTATTATGGAGCTAAGGATCCGGGAGCTGATAAAGTCGTTAGTGGAGTGGCCTATCCGTTGTATTATAGGAAATTTGTATTATCGGATACTACAGATTAGGCTGACTGTGAAATGAATATCATTAACAAGAACAATTTTAAAAAGGAACAATGAAGAAAAAATTCTTATATACAGCACTGTTTGCCTTGCTATTGGCAGGATGCTCGGAACAAGAACTTGTAGAACAACCGTCTACCCCTTCGGGGGGGACGGAAGTTCAGCTTCCGGCTGATGTCACTTCGGGTGAGTTGCTGATTAAATTCGATCCAGCAATGACCGATATTCTGGATCGGGCTGTCACGGTGGCAACCAGAAGCGGCGGAGCTATGACCCGCTCGGGGATTCCATCTACCGATGAGGTGCTGACTATTTTAGGTGCCTATCATTTTGAACGTATCTTCCCGGTGGATACCAGGAATGAAGAACGTACGCGCGCTGCCGGACTGCATCTGTGGTATCGGGTAAAGTTTGATGAAAATACGGACTTGAAAGAGGCTGCAAAACGTCTCGGCAAATTAGGAGAAATATCCAAAGTGCAAGGCAACAGCCATATAAAACGTGCTTACAACACTCGTGGTTATCGGAGCTACATAAGTGAGAGTGCTTTGCGGCAAAAGGCGGCTACTCGCGCTACGACTGCGGATGGCGGATTCAATGATCCGGGCTTTTCTTATCAATGGCACTACGCCAATAGTGGTAGTAATGAATTTGATAATCAGAACGGGTTGGGTAACGGCTCTGCCGTGGGATGTGATGTCAATTGTCTGAAAGCTTGGGAAAAATGTACGGGCGATCCGTCTATCATTGTCGCAGTCTTGGATGAAGGGGTAATGAATACTCATCCCGATTTGGTAGGCAATATATGGATTAATGAAAAAGAACAGCCTTTTGCGGACACCGATGCGGATCATAACGGCTATAAGGATGATAGATATGGCTATAATTTTGTAAGTGATACAGGGATTATTTCTTGGTGGGAAGTTGCTGATACGGGACATGGAACACACGTAGCCGGTACCATTGCAGCGATGAACGGCAACGGTGAAGGTGTTTGCGGAATTGCTGGCGGTGGTCCGGGAAAGCCCGGAGTGCGGATTATGTCCTGCCAGGTATTTTCCGGTGAATACGGTGTCGGCTTGGATGCGGAAGCCAGAGCAATCAAGTATGCGGCTGATAATGGTGCTGTCATTCTGCAATGTAGCTGGGGATACAATTCTTCTTTGGCCAGTATGATTGAGGGATATAGTCCCGGACCGGGAACGGAAGAAGAATGGGTGAGCATGAACCCGTTGGAGAAAGAGGCATTAGATTACTTTATCAATAATGCGGGTTCTCCCAATGGAGTGATTGACGGTGGACTGGCGATTTTCGCTTCAGGCAATGAATATGCGGGCATGCCGGCATATCCGGCCGCTTATTCTAAATGTGTATCCGTGAGTGCGGTAGCCGCCGATTTTACTCCTGCCTCTTATAGTAATTATGGGGTGGAGGTAACGGTTTCCGCTCCGGGTGGTGATACGGAATATTATAATCCGTTGGGACAGGAAGATCCGGAAAGTTGGGAATCTGGTATCCATTCAGGCTCTATTCTTTCTACATGGATACAGAACGGTTCTCCTGTTTATGGGTTTATGGATGGCACTTCTATGGCTTGTCCGCATGTGTCGGGAGTAGCGGCATTGGGATTATCGTATGCGGTTAAGTTGCGCCGTCACTTTAAAGCGAGCGAGTTCATCGAATTGCTTAAGACTTCTGTGAAGCCGTTGGATAGCTGGTATACAGGTGGAGAAGTGAAGAAGTACTATCGTAACCATCTGTCTTCGGGTGCTTCTCTTACACAAGTGCCGTTGTCGAAATACGTCGGTAAAATGGGCACGGGATTGGTTGATGCCGGAAGCTTGCTTGATAACATCGAGGGCAGTGGTTCGGATATGGTAGTACCGAATGTATATGTGGCAGAGGGTGCGGAATCGACTTTGAATCTGGCTTACTACTTTGTGGACGGAGAACAGTTGACATATACGTGTACATCGAGTGATACTACTATCGCTACGGTGGCTGTAAGAGGTACGCTTATGACTGTATCCGGAATAAAGACCGGTGCGACCCGCATTACTGTAAAAGTGAACGGTGGAAGCGAGCAGACGATTACCGTCACTGTTCGTAAGAAAGCTAATGATAACGGTTGGATGTAATTTTGATATTCAATGAAACCCCTTACTTGGATACGGTTATTTTTATTCTGTGTGAGCGTCGGACAGTTCCGGGTGGTCGAAGCCCGGAACCTCTGTGCTACATTACAGGAGAAAGTCGATTCGTTGCTAAATCCTCCATTAATGAAACAGGCGGAACAGATTTTGCGTTTCGACAAAACTGTGATGGATATCGGGGTCTTGACTGAAGATGACGCTCCAAAGGCATTTCGTTTCATGTGTACGAACGTAAGCGGTAGAACGGTACAACTTGCCCGTGTAAATACAACTTGCGGTTGTACGGCGGCGGAGGTTTGCACCGGAGAGATCCTTCCGGGTGAGTCGAAAGAGATTGTTCTGATCTACAATCCGGCGAATCATCCCGGTACGATAGACACGAACGCTTTCGTTTATCTGTCTTCTTCGGACACAGCTCCTGTAGCACGCCTTACATTAATAGGCAATGTATTGCCTACGGCGGATAAATGGGCGCGCTATCCGTATGCGATGAATAAATTGAGACTGAAACAAAACCGGGTGGAATTTCGGGAAGTAGGTTCAGGAAGGCGCTCTTCGGAGCGGGTATTGTGCGGCAATAGTGGAAATGTTCCATTGCGCCTGTCGGTATCCGGCATTCCGGAGTTTGCGACTTTCCGTACCGAACCGGAAGTGATTGTCCCGGGAGAGGAGGCCGATATTGTGATTACAATAGATGCTTCGTTGATTCCTGCGGAGAAAGGTGATTCGTTTGCCTTCCCTGTCATCATCGAAGGAGTAGGGGGACAACCGTCGGACCGGACATTGAATATTATGGTAAACCGTATTAAGTAACGATAAAAACAATAAAGAAAACATGAAGAATATTTTCAAACTTATGGCTTTATTTGCCTTTGTCCTCTGTTTCGCTTCTTGTGACGACGACGAAAAGGCGGACATTCCGTCATTGCCGGTCACTGCCGCAAACTTGAACGGAACTTGGCAACTTACCGAGTGGAACGGACAGCCTTTGGCTGAAAGCACGTATTGCTACATAACATTTAATCGGAAAGAACTGACTTTCAAGATGTATCAAAAGTTCGATAGTATGTACGCACGTTGCATTACCGGTTATTTCAGCATTGAGAAAGATCCTTATTTAGGATACGTTATCAGTGGGGAATATGATTTTGGCAATGGTGATTGGAACAGCGATTATATTGTAACAGACTTGCTGGAAAGTGGTTCGATGATTTGGACGGCAAAGGATAATGAAAACGACGTGAATAAATATGTTCGTTGTGAAAAAGTGCCGGAAGAAATCGTAAAGGAAGCGGAAAAGGACTATTAACTATTGACCTCAATTTTAATAAAGAATCTCAATTTTCCTTTTTTAAAAGAGGGAGATTGAGATTTTCTTTATAGGAAGTATCAAACTCCCGGTCTTATTTGTTTTGGCATTTATTATCTAAAATAGATAGCTTTTGAAAAAAAACGCTAACTTTGCATACTAGTATATATCTTAACAGGATAATAAAAATGGAAGCACCTGAAGAAAAAAATATAGATTTTGAAGGAGATGAAACTTTAAATCCTTCCTCATTGGTTGTAGAGGAAGCTGTTGAGGATGTGTATCCGGATGCTGTACTTAATATCGCCCGTGAAACAGGTTCCGTCTTTCAACTGAAACGTAGGTGGGAAAAAACTCCGTCGATGTTGGACTTGACTCCTCCTTTTCAGCGTAATCTGGTTTGGTCCTCTAAACAAAAGAGTGAGCTGATAGAATCCATTATTATGGGAATACCGTTACCGGCATTTTATGTGAAAGAAAATCCTGAAGGCGTATATGTAGTGGTGGATGGCAAACAACGCTTGAGTACTCTTTTCGATTTTATTGATGGTAAGTTCAAACTTGAGGGGTTGTCTATCTTAAAAGATCATGTAAAGAGCTATTTCTCAGATCTTTCTCCCATAGAACAAAATAAGATTGAAGACTATACACTGACGATTAATGTCATTAAAGCTCCCACAAGTGACCGTGTCACATTCGATCTTTTTGACCGTGTGAATCGAGGAGGTACAAATCTCAATAATCAGGAGATGCGCAATGCACTTTATCAAGGGACGTCTACGCGATTGATTGATGAACTAGCCGAAAATATGAATTTTTTAGATGCAACAGAGAATACAATTCCTCCAAAACACATGAAAGACAGATATCTTATTCTCCGTTTTCTAGCTTTTTATATGTGGAATGAACATCTTTCAGTGGATATCGAGACTGGTTTGAGGTTAGAATATAAGAGTAATTTGGAAGATTTTCTAGGTAAAACGATGGCGTATCTTAATAATCTGACTTCTCAGGATAAATTAATCGCAAGATTGAAAATCGTATTCAATGATTGTATGTATTATGCGGCAAAATACGTTGTTCCCCTTGGAGGGTTTAGGTTACCGTCTGATGGAGGTAAGCAAAAACGGCCTATTAATATGGCTTTTTTTGAGAGCTTTAGCTATTTGATTGCAAAAATGGATGAAGTGAATGAAAATCATGTTCGTGAGGTTTATTTCTCTATATTGAGTAATAAAGAATATGTAAACTCCCTTACTTATTCTGTTGATAGTCGCAAACAGACTTATTTGCGTTATGAAATAATTAAATCATATTTAAAAAAAACGAATCCTAATGTTAAATAGATATAGAATTGAGAATTATAAATCGTTTCGAGAAAATGATTTTGAGTTAAGAAAACTGAATCTGTTTTCTGGTGCTAATTCTGCCGGAAAGTCATCGGCTATACAGGCACTGTTGAATGCGGCCGATAATTTTCGAAAGGAGACAACTGAACATAGTATTGTGACCCGTCATACTCCGGTTGTCACATTCAATGAAACCCGTAATTTCATTACGAATGCAAAAAGTTATAGGATTGGTTTGTATGATGATGAGAATGAGATCAACCTATTATTCACGCCGGCAGACGATGCCTTTAAAGGTATTAATGTTGTGCAAGACGGAAAACCTAAAGGTAATTTATATTCTTTATTGCATAATAATTTATTCTATTTGCCGGCTATGAGAACCGGAAGATTGGATAATTCGACAATTAATCCGAATGCGGAACAGAACCCGTTGGGGCTTAACGGTGAATTTGTAATAGATTTCTATCAGAATAATAGGACTCAGCTTTTGCCTGAATCTTTATGGGCAGGTAAGGAAATCAAGACTTTGGAAGGACAAGTGAATCTTTGGCTAAAAAAGCTCACTGGATATCGTTTGATTGTCGAACTGGATGGAACACAATATAGAGTAAAATTCGAAACGATTGGCAGTAAGCAGCTTTTTCCCTATCATGTCGGTACAGGCATTAGTTTTATTACTGAAGTAATAATTGTTTGCTTGGCCCTTCCGGAAAATGGCATGGTTATTATTGAGAATCCTGAGATTCATCTCCATCCGTCTGCACAAGCTGATTTGATTGACTTTTTTGCTATGGTCGCAAAGTCTGGTCGACAAGTGATAATAGAGTCTCATAGCGACCATTTGTTTAATGGTATTCGTCGTTTGTTGCACAAAGGAAATATTACGCTGGCTGATGTAAATGTATTCCATTTTACTCGTGAGGAGGATGGCTTGACTAAAGGTGAGTCGGTTACCCTTACTCAAGAGGGGGGAATACGTAATTATATTCCCGGTATGTTTGAACAGTTTGATAAAGATCTTGATGATATTCTAAGTTAATATAGATATGGACTGCATATTAAATGAACTGTCCTTGAATGCTCAGTACGATGATATAGATGATTTTTCTACATATGGGGTAAAACCGTTGTCTGATGTTTTGCGTGATGTTTATTCTTTGGGAATAGGGTTACTTTATAAAAAAAGTGATTTTTATAACCGTCGGGTTACATCTAGTGAAACCTTTCATGATATTATATTCAGTCCGGTTGCTAAAGTTAATGACTATATGCGCCAAATGAAGAGTCAGTTGGCTAAATTACAGAATGGGCCATATTGGGATGAAGAAATCCGCCACGATGCAGATAAATCATATTTTATTGTTAGAGAAGATGCGGACGATCTTGAGGTTACAATGACATCTGTGGCGGAAGCGCAAGCACGACAAGCCTGTCTTATATCTTTTACCAAATCTGATTTTCTATTTGATAAATTATTCATTAAAATTCAGGAAGATGGAATATTGGATTCTGTTTTTAATGTCTGGAATGGGAATCAGCTTAGAGAAGCTCTTTTTGTATCGGGACAGATTTCAATGGAATTGTATTTTAAGGATAAATTTCGAGGTAAACTGAGTTTTGATGGCCTAGATTCCAGAAACGGATTTAATCTTTTATCAAAAGAAAATGTAGAAATGTTTATTTCCGGTTTTGAGAAATTTGAGAAACTGTCATGGCCGGAGATTGTAAAGGATGAGGGCTTCGATTATAAAGAATTTAGTAAAAACAGGAGAACAAGTCCCTATTTCTCTAATGAAATATGGCAATTGAAGGTATATAAATTTCGTATCGATCGAAAAATCCGTTGTTTTGGCAATACTATTGATGGAGTATTTCATGTTCTACGTTTTGATTTGAATCATGAACTCAGCGATTTAGGATAGCTACAGTTGGATAATCACTTAAATCGGATTAATTTTTCTCATAAATAATTTGATAATTTCGAAGAACTATTTATCTTTGCATTGGATTTATAATTGTAATGAATACAAGTTTGGAAAAGAGGAGAAGAATTATGAAACCGTATGACCGATTAATAGAACATAATATAAAGCCTTCAATGCAGCGTATAGCTATCATGGAGTTTCTGATGGAGCATCCGATTCATCCTTCGGCTGATGATATATATATGGCATTATCTCCTTCAATGCCTACGCTTTCAAAGACAACGGTTTATAATACATTGAAATTATTCTCAGAACAGGGAGCGGCTTTGATGCTTACTATTGATGACAAGAATACAAATTTTGATGCGGACACCTCAATGCATTCTCATTTTTTATGCAGACGATGCGGACATATTTATGATTTGAAATGTCCGGAGACAATAAAGAAAGTGGAGCAGCAGGAAATGGAAGGCCATCAAGTTACTGAGGTTCATTATTATTATAAAGGTATTTGCAAGAATTGCTTAAGTAAAGATATAGAAACACGTATTGACTAATTAATTTAAAATTGAGAAGAAAATGAAAAAATTTAGATGTACTGTTTGCGGTTACGTTTATGAAGGTGACGCAGCTCCTGAGAAATGTCCTTTGTGTAAAGCTCCTGCCAGCAAATTCGTAGAAGTTGTTGAGGTAGAAGGTGGTGCATTGTCTTTTGCTGACGAGCACGTTATCGGTGTGGCAAAAGGTTGTGACGAAGAAATGATCAAGGACCTGAACAACCACTTCATGGGTGAATGTACTGAAGTTGGTATGTATCTTGCTATGAGTCGTCAGGCTGACCGTGAAGGTTATCCTGAAGTAGCTGAGGCTTTCAAGCGTTACGCTTGGGAAGAAGCCGAACACGCTGCTAAATTTGCAGAGTTGCTGGGTGACTGTGTATGGGATACCAAAACTAACTTGCAGAAACGTAAAGACGCTGAACAAGGTGCATGCGAAGATAAAAAACGTATTGCAACCCGTGCTAAAGCTTTGAACTTGGATGCTATTCACGACACTGTACACGAAATGTGTAAAGACGAGGCTCGTCACGGTAAAGGTTTTGAAGGTTTGTACAACCGTTATTTCGGTGATAAATAATCAAGCCTCATAATAACTCTTAAAAGGTCTGTGTTCTCATACGAATGCAGACCTTTTTTGTTTATATTTGCTCGTCAACTTTTAAATGCCGCAATTATGAGAAAAGTACAACTGTTGTTAGTTTGTTTGATGTTTTCTGTAGTCGCTTTGGCTGCTGAAAAAGTAATTAAGTTGCCGAAACCCAACTTGAACCGTACAGGTTCGGTAATGAAAGCCTTGTCCGAACGGCATTCTACTCGGGAATTTGCCGCAAAGGCTTTGAGCTTGTCGGATCTTTCGGATTTATTATGGGCTGCTAATGGAGTTAACCGCAAAGACTCGGGTAAACGTACAGCTCCTTCTGCTTTGAATAAACAGGATGTGGATGTGTATGTTGTTTTATCGGAAGGAAGTTATTTGTATGATGCCCAAAATCATCAGTTGACTCTAGTTGCTGAAGGAGATTATCGCAGCGCAGTTGCAGGTGGGCAGGCTTTTGTGAAATCGGCGCCTGTCTCTTTGGTTCTGATCAGCGATGTTTCTCGTTTCGGAGATGCAAAGAATGCCCGTAACCAGTTGATGGGAGCTATGGATGCAGGAATCGTTTCACAGAACATTTCTGTCTTTTGTTCTTCCGCTAAATTGGCGACAGTGCCGCGTGCATCGATGGATGGCGATCAGTTGAAGAAAGTGCTAAAGCTAAAAGACAGTCAGATTCCCATGATGAATCATCCGGTAGGATATTTTAAATAAGAAATGCGGGGATATAAAAAAGTGACGATATCTTTATGGGATACCGTCACTTTTGATTTTACTTTAATAGAAATTCATCAATTGCTTTTTTGTAGGTTGCTTTATCGGCAGCTCCACGGAAAAGCTGTGGATCTCCTTTCATGGGGATGAATACGAACAAAGGGATACTTGTTGCATTGAACAGGGCTGCCAGTTCTTTCTGCTTGTCTACATTCACTTTATAGATAATTATCTTCCCTGCATATTCCTTTGCCAACTCTTTCATGATAGGAGCTGTCTGCCGACATGGTCCACACCAGTCGGCATAGAGGTCAATGATGGCAGGCTTGTCGCCTTTGTATTTCCACTCCTTTGATTTCTCATAATCGAAGACGTCTTTCAGAAACATTTCCTTGTTCATTACGACGACTTCACCGTTACCTGTTACTTCTTTTTTACCTTGATTGGTTTCAGCTTTGTCATTGAAAGCGTATATAATCACGCTTACCATGACGAAAGCTACCATTGCTAATACTTTCTTCATTCGTTATTTTATCTTTTATGTATAATGTTTCTCAATTACCCCTTGCAGTTCGCTGCTGTGGATTACACCTGAATGTCTCCAGACAGCTTCTCCATCTTTGAACAGTATAAAGGTCGGTACTGCTTGTATACGGTATTTTGTAGCCAGCTCTTCATGCTGGTCAACGTCTATCTTTACAATACGCGCTTTATCACCTACGTTCTGTTTCACTTCTTCCAAAACAGGTTTCATAGCTTTACAGGGTCCACACCATTCCGCAAAAAAATCTACTAAAACCGGCATCGGCAACTTTATTAAATCTTCAAACTTTTCCATAAATCTTTCCTTTCTTAAAATTAACTGTCAGTCATTGAAGACTGCAAATATAAACTTTGTTTTATATATATAACGGGAAAATGCCGTTTTTGTTCACAAAATAGTAATTGTAGAGACATCTTATTGTAATGTGAAACAGGGAATTTTGCGTATCGAAACGGAATAAAGGTTGAACTAAATAATGATAGCCTATGAAATTCTTATTTATTGTTCAAGGTGAGGGTAGGGGACACTTGACACAAGCCATCACCCTCGAAGAAATGTTACTGCGTAACGGGCACGAAGTGGTGGAAGTGCTGGTGGGCAAGAGTTCGTCACGTACCTTACCGGGATTTTTCAACCGGAGTATTCATGCACCGGTGAAGCGTTTTATCAGTCCGAACTTTCAGCCTGCAGCAGATAGTAAACGCCCGAGTTTGAAGAAAAGTGTTTTTTATAATTTGCGGAAGATACCGGAATACTTTCGTAGCATGTGCTATATAAATCAGCGGATCAAGGAGACGGGTGCAGAGATTGTCATTAACTTCTACGAACTTTTGACGGGACTTACATACGCTTTTTTCCGTCCTTCCGTCCCGTATGTATGCATCGGACATCAGTACTTATTTCTGCATCGTGATTTTGAATTTCCGGAGAAGAACTTTGTTCAACTATGGATGTTACGTTTCTTTACGCGGATGACGGCTATTAGGGCTTCGAAGAAGCTAGCTTTATCTTTTAGAACTATGGAACAGGATGATGTGCATCGGATAGTTGTAGTACCACCTCTGATTCGTCAGGAAGTGACGTCCATCCAACCGGAAGAGGGGAATTATATTCATGGATATATGGTGAATTCTGGTTTTTCCGATAGTGTGGAGAAGTTTCACATTTGTCATCCGGAGATACCGCTGAAATTCTTTTGGGATAAAGCGGATACGGAGGAAGTGACAAAGGTTGATGAGACGCTCCGTTTTTATCAGATTGATGATATCAAGTTTCTCAACGGAATGGCTGGTTGCCGGGCTTATGCAAGTACGGCAGGGTTTGAATCTATCTGTGAAGCGATGTATCTTGGAAAACCGGTCTTGATGGTGCCGGCACATATCGAACAAGATTGTAATGCCTATGACGCGATGCAGGCAGGTGCGGGAATTATCAGAGATTCTTTTGATTTGGAATCGTTGCTTCGTTTCGCCGGAAGATATACTCCGAACCGGAACTTTACCTCTTGGGTGCGTAGCTGTGAACGGCGGATAATTTTTGAATTGGAAGAAACAATGAATGTGGTGATTGATGAAATGTATATGGTAGAAAGCTTTGTCTGATTGACGGGGAATGAGCAAAGAAAAATGGATAATGAAGTCAGATGATTCAATCATCATTCATTATCCATTTATTCTTTATAACTGTTTAGGCTCTTTATTCCTCAATAGTCAATTCATCAATGATGTGGGAAGCTCCCGCATATTTATCTATAATAAAGAGTGTATAACGAATGTCGACACAGGCTGCGCGCTGTGATGACGGGCGGAAAGCAATGTCGCCCGTCAATCCTTCAAAGTTACGGTCGAAAGCAGTTCCTACCAGCTGACCTTTGCCGTTGAAGACCGGGCTGCCGGAGTTTCCTCCCGTATTGTCGGTGTTTACAATAAAGCAAACGGGCATTTCACCATTCTTACCGTAACGCCCATAATCCTTGGCTGCGTATAACTCCTTCAATTTCTGAGGAACTACAAATTCCCAATTGCCTTGATCTTCTTTTTCCATCACTCCTTTGAGGGTTGTGTGAGCGTCATAAACAGCTCCGTCGAACGGTTCGTAAGAAAGTATCTGACCATAGGTTAGCCGTAAAGTTGAATTTGCGTCCGGATAAATAGGAATTCCCTTATCCTTTCTCATATCCATCATACCTTTTACCCATACTTTGTGGGCTGCATCGTAATTCTGATTCGCTTCCTTCATGGCGATAGCGGTTTTCAGTATACCGTCGGTAATAGAGTATTTGAATAATATCATCCAATCATATCCTATCTTATATAGGCTTGGCTTTTTGATGAACTTCTCAAAGTTTTTGGGATTACCGAAGATGGAATGTTCGAAACATTCGTCGATAAATGCATCTATACTTCCTTTGAAGCGTGAATTGATGATTTCAAAGATATTGATCCGTTGTTCTGCCGGAATATAATTAGCATAGGTTTTCAACATTTCTTTTCCCACCATCCGTTCTACTTCGGGGAAAGGAACAGATGCGAAGTATTTTTCACCTTCCTTTTTCAGTTTTTGAGTCGCTTCTTTTATCTGCCCCTTGTCTTTCGATTTCAAGGCAGCTACCAATTCCATAGTGGAAGGAATACGCATGAAGTCAAGAGCTGTCACTAATGCTTCATTCAAGGCTTGTTGATGGTAGAGCGCATCACGACGATGAGCTACAATGGAACGGATTTCGTCGAATGCTTTTTGGTAAGAGTCATCTCCTTTTTCACGACCGCGTGCCAGAAGTTCTTCTTGTTGTGCACGCTTGGTATCTAAAACCTTGAGCCGTACCAAACCTTCGTTCATACCAATCGCGTTTTTCCAATAGTTGGCAGATGACGCATATTTGCTGGCATAATGAATACGTACGGCAGGATCTTTAAGCATTTGCTCCATAAGTACCTTTTGACGTGCTCCACGTACATGTTGGCGCATGAAATTGGTTGTTTGCATCCGTTCCTCCACTTCATCGGAAATCATGTATCGCCAGTTACGTCCCGGAAATCCCATGACAAAGGTAAAATCACCTTCTTGTACACCGGCCAGGCTGATGGTGAGATGCTTCTTCACTTTTAACGGTACATTGTCTTTCGAATAGGCTGCCGGTTTTCCGTTCTTGTCCGCATAAATGCGGAACAGCGAAAAGTCACCCGTATGGCGCGGCCACATCCAGTTGTCGGTATCCGCTCCGAACTTTCCAATGGAAGAAGGAGGGGCACCGACCATACGGATATCACTATACACGGTTTTTATGAACATATAATATTTGTTCCCGCCGTAAAAGGCTTTGAGCTCCAGTTTGGTAGCGGGAGTAACTTCTATGTTCTCGGCTTTGGCAAACCGTTCCGCTACTTTACTAAGATAGCCGGGGGACAGGTAATTGATTCCGTCAGGATCCGGATCTTTTTTCAACTGCTCGTTGACGTAATCCGTCACATCAAGAATCCGATCGATATAAGTAACGGTCAGTCCCGGAGTAGGGAGCTCCGCATCGCGGTTCATCGCCCAAAAGCCTTCTGTCAGATAGTCGTGCTCCACGTTGCTGTGTTGCTGGATGGCTCCGTAACCACAGTGGTGGTTAGTCAGTACCAATCCTTCGGAAGAGATAACCTCTCCCGTGCATCCTCCTCCGAAGTGTACGACTGCATCTTTCAAAGAAAGACCGTTGGAATTGTAAACCTCTTCAATAGGAATCTCAAGTCCAAGCTCGCGCATGGCAACTTCATTCTGTGTTTTCAAGTCGGTCAGCATCCACATACCTTCGTCGGCGTAGATACTGAGCGTTGCCAATGAAAAGACTGCAAATAGGATTTGTTTTTTCATTTATTCTACAATTGTCATTTCGTTTATCAGATGTCCGCAGTTTCCTAATTTCTCCAAGATGAACAGGACATAGCGGATATCCAGATTGATGCAACGTTGCAGGTTGTTGTCAAAGTTGATATCACCACTCAGCGATTCCCAGTTTCCATCGAATGCACAACCGATCAGTTCTCCGTTCTCATTCAGAACCGGACTGCCTGAATTACCTCCGGTGATGTCATTGGTTGAAAGGAAGCAAACCGGCATGTCACCGTTCGGCAAAGCATAACGGCCGTAGTCCTTTTTCTCTATCAGCTCTTTCAACTTGGCAGGTACGACAAACTCACGATCTTCCGGATTTTCCTTTTCCAGAATACCCTTGGTAGTAGTGTAGTAGTTATAGTGTACACCGTCTTTCGGGTCGTAAGGTTTCACGTTACCGTAAGTCAGGCGGATTGTAAAGTTCGCATCCGGATAAGAAGGAACAGGTAATTTCATTTCACCCAAACCGCGGATGTAGGTTTTGTGTAATAAAGCCAATTCCTTGTCCATATCCTTCAACTGTCCTATGAGTTGTTCGAGTAAATCATATTTGGACTGGCAATATTGCAAAGCCAGGTCATTATCAATAGCTTTTACGGTCGGTTTCTTGATAAACTTCTCGAAGTTTGCACGATTGGCAAAAATGGAATTGTCATACATATCATCGATAAATTTATTATAGTCGCCTTTATATTTCTGTTCGATAAGTTTGTAGATAGACGGACGTTGCTCTGCCGGAATCATTTCCGCATAAAGAGGGAACAATGCTTTGGCCACCTTACGGTCTACTTCGTGGTCATAGTCTTTGTTATGAATCTCATCATATGTCTCTTTCAGAGCTTCGATACGTACTTTAATCAAAGAATCGTTCTTTTCTACCAATGCTTCCCGAGTTTTGGACAGCAGGGTACTTCCGAACTCGATAGCTCCAAAGAACGTTTCTCTTAAACAAGTGAACTGATAGTTGAGAGGAGCTGTCTTGGCTACCAAGTCATCTATCTTCTTCACTACCTCCGCATAATCGGTATTGTTCTGCTTTCTGGCAAATTCAGCGAATTTGGCTTCCTGTGCCGCTTTTGTGCCCAGTACATCATTATCGATAATTGCCTTGTTCATTCCGATGGAATTTTTCCAATAGTTGCTGGAACCTGCATATTTGTTGGCATATTGGATACGGATCTTGTCACTGGCGTTCATTACTTCTTTCAAAACAGCCAGACGGGCTCCACGGATGCGGATGCGCGGCTCATTTTCCGATTCCATGCGTTCTTTTACTTCCGATACGGTCAGATAACGGCTTGTACTTCCGGGAAATCCCATAATCATGGCATAGTCTCCTTCTTTCAAGCCCTTGATAGAAATAGGCAAATGTTTTTTTGTTTTCAAGGGAGTATTGCTTGCACTGTATTCTGCCGGTTCTCCGTTGGCATCCGCATAAATACGGAACATAGAGAAGTCACCGGTATGACGGGGCCACATCCAGTTATCTGTTTCTCCGCCAAACTTACCGATAGAAGAAGGAGGAGCTGCTACCATACGTACATCCGGGTATACTTTCTTATAGAACATATAGAATTTATTTCCGGCATAGAATGGGAGTGCCTGCGGCACGATTCCTTTCTTGTCTTTCAGATCGCTTTTTGCATACAGCTCTTCTGCCAGTTTCTGGAGAAACGCACCGCTGAATGATTCAGTCTCAGTGATTTCTTTAGCAGCAATCTTAGCATTGACAATATCAGTGATATCTTCGATACGTTCGATAAATGTAAATTTCAATCCCGGAGTAGGAAGTTCCATCTCTCTGGAAGTAGCCCAGAAACCATCCGTCAGGTAATCGTGTTCGATGCTGCTATGTTGTTGGATGGAAGCATATCCGCAATGGTGATTGGTCAGAATCAATCCTTCCGGTGAGATAATCTCTCCGGTACAGCCTCCTCCGAAGATACCGACAGCGTCTTTTAGGGAAACTCCATGGGGGTTATATAAATCTTGCGCTTCCAGTTTCAAGCCTTGTTTTTTCATCATGTCTATGGAATGCTGCTGTTGCATTAGCTGCAATAACCACATACCTTCATCCGCTTTAGCGGAACATACGATTAGCGCAGTCAGCGCCAATAAATAAAGTTTTAGTCTATTCATTCTTTAATGCTGATAATTAAAATATTTATGATTCTATTTTGTCTTTTCCACTCTCAACTCTCCACTTTCCACTCTCCACTTCTCAAAGCTTCCATGATATTGGCAGGTGGACGTTGGTTCATTAATTCATTCTTCATGAAATCCATATAAGGCGCTACGTGCTTAAAGAATTGGTAATATCCTTTGCACAGATAATTCAAGCCGGGTTCGCCTTCCGATGTACGACTGAAGCGATTCTTCGGACATTCTCCGTTGCAGGCAAACAGGAATTCGCATTCCTTGCACTGTGTGGGGAGAGATTGGTATTTCATGTTGCCGAAGTGATGTTGGCGTTCACTGTGCATCATTTCCACCAATGTCTGATTATAGATGTTTCCCAGTTTATATTCGGGGAAAACGAAGTGGTCGCATGAATATACATCACCGTTGAATTCCATAACACCGGCGTGTCCGCAAGTTTTTGCCATCGTACATATTCCCGGCTGTTCACCCATCCAGTTTGCCAGCGTAGAGTCGAATATCTGTATGTAGTAGTTGCCTACGTCTTCTTTCACCCATTCGTCAAAAAGAGTACACAGGAAATTGCCCCATTGCTCCGGAGTGACGGAGAAGTCGGCCAATTTTCCTTCCTTGTCTTCGGCAAGAGAGGCGAGATGCCGTCCGTCTTGATGCGGAAGAATACGTTCGACGATAGGGGCGAACTGTATATAATGACAATCTATCTCTTTGAAAAAGTGATAGAAGTCCAGCGGATAGTCAGCGTTAAAGTCATTGACAACGGCCATTGCATTCCATTCTACATGGTGTTTTTTCAGCAGATTGATACCCTGCATCACTTTCACGAAGGAAGGTTTGCCCATTTTGTTTTTGCGGTATTCGTCATGAAACTCCTGTGGGCCGTCGATGGAAACTCCTACCAGCCAATTGTTGTCGTGAAAGAACTGGCACCATTCGTCGGTGAGCATTGTTCCGTTCGTCTGAATACAGTTGTCGATGGTACGTCCGCGAGCATATTTCTTTTGCAACTCCATAGCCTTCTTATAGAAAGAAAGCGGGCGCATCAGCGTTTCACCCCCGTGCCAGGTGAAAAGCACCTGCGGCATGGTTTGTGAGTTAATATACTCGTCGATGAATTTTTCCAATAGTTCATCGCTCATTACGTGTCTCGGGTTTTCTTTGTATAGATTCGCCTTTTCCAAATAGTAGCAATAGTCGCAGGCCAGGTTGCATACGGCACCCACCGGCTTTACCATCACATAAAGCGGTTTGGCAAAAGGGGCATAAGTTGATGTTTTCATAACCGCAAAATTAGGTAAACTAAATGAAAAAAAAAGCCTTCTCCGTATGTTTATAAGGATTATTAAAGAAAAGAGACTTACAAGATTTAAATATTGATAAAATGTTTCTCTGAAAAATGAATCAGTTGTACCTTTGCACGCAGAATCAAATGAATAGACGAACGTGAATAGACTTTTACCTTTATTGTTTTTGCTCCCGTTTCTGGCTTCCTGCACTAATAAGTACAAGATCGAAGGAACATCTTCTGTGAATAGTCTGGATGGAAAAATGCTGTATCTTAAGTCCTTGCGTGATGGTGAATGGGTGAAACTGGATTCTGCCGAGGTAGCGCACGGTCTGTTCTCCATGAAAGGCAAAGTCGACTCCGTACAAATGGTGACACTTTATATGGATGATGAAAGCATCATGCCGATTGTGCTGGAAAATGGAAAAATCAAGGTAAATATCAGTAATTCGGATATCAAAGCGGTGGGTACTCCTTTGAATACGGCACTATACGAGTTTATTGAGAAAAGGAACCGACTGGAGGAAAGTATCGGAGAGTTGGAACAGAAAGAAACCCGTATGGTGATGGACGGAGGTGATTTGGATGAGATTCATTCACAATTGGCAATGGAAGGAGATTCGCTGATGAAAGAGATGAATCAATATGTGAAAACTTTCATTTCCACCAACTACGAAAATGTGTTGGGACCCAATGTGTTTATCATGCTTTGCAGTTCGTTGCCTTATCCTATTATGACTCCGCAGATAGATGACATCATAAAAGACGCTCCTTATTCTTTTAAAAGCAATAAACTGGTAAGAGAGTTCCTTTCGAAGGCGAAAGAGAATATGAAACTGATAGAAGAGCACAAGCGTCTGGAAGAAAATGCTTCGGTAAAGAAGTGAATATAACTTCTCTATTATCGGTCTTGATCTTCGTTCTTTATCATTCCCTTATGTTTCTCCGGTAAGGCACTTTCAACGGCGGCGTATGCTTCCGCCATAGTCGCTTTGATATTTTCCATACCTTTTCCTTTTGGCGGAATAGGCTCATGAATCGTGAGAATCATGCGGTGACGGTGTATCCATTTGCCTGTACGCGGGAGGATCTCAAATGAGCCGTCAATGGTGACGGGCACTACTGCTAGTTGCAAGTCATCCGCCAATTGAAAAGCTCCTTTCTTGAAATACCCCATGTGTCCGGTGAAAGTACGAGCCCCTTCCGGGAAAACGACCAAAGATACTCCGTCTTTCAAAGAGTCCTTCGCCTGCCGGATCGTTTCCAACACTTTCTTCGGACCGGACCGGTCTACAAAAATGTGCCCTGCGCTTTCGCAGGCTTTTCCAACGAATGGCAGTTTACGCAGACTTTTTTTCATCATCCATTTAAAGTTTCTTCCGATAAAACCGTAGATCAGGAATATGTCGAATGAACCTTGATGGTTGGGTACAAAAATATAGGAAGTCTTATCATGCAACTTTTCACGCCCTTGAATCTTTACGGGAATCAACAGGAACAGACAGATTAATTGTGACCATATCTTTCCCGGATAATATCCCCAGATGTGGGCTCCTCCCAAAAGAGAACCTACGATGGTGACGAGTGCCGTAAGGATAGTCAACACTAATAATATAGGTAAAGCGATGCAAATCTGATAAATATAATAAAGTATCTTCATAGGGTTGGATTTTTACATTGCAAATATACATGATTATTGTAAAAAAGAGATGCGGATACCATATAATCTTTTCGATTGTGTTATTTTTGTCTCTCGTTATTAGAGATAGCTGTTAAAAATATGATACGTATATTACATACTGCCGATTGGCACTTGGGGCAAACGTTCTTCGGTTATGACCGTATGGAGGAGCATGAGGCGTTTTTAGATTGGCTGGCGGGAGAAATCCTCCGGCAGGAGATTGATGCATTGATTATAGCCGGAGACGTGTTTGATGTTTCCAATCCTTCGGCTGCTTCCCAAAGTATATATTATCGGTTTATATACCGGGTTACGGCGGAGAATCCCAATCTGCAAATTGTGATTGTTGCCGGAAATCATGATTCGGCGGCACGTTTGGAAGCTCCTTTACCTTTGTTGCAGGCTATGAGAACAGAGGTCAGGGGAGTGGTACGTAAGCTGGAAGGCGGAGCGGTTGATTACGACCATCTATGCGTGGAACTGAAGAACCGGCAGGGAGAAGTTGAATTACTTTGTATGGCGGTTCCTTTTTTGCGTCAAGGGGATTATCCGGTAGTGCAGACAGAGGGGAATCCTTATGCGGAAGGGGTTCGTGAACTTTATACGCAGCTTTTGCGAAGGTTGTGGAAACGTCGTAAGCCGAATCAGGTCATTCTTGCCATAGGTCATCTGCAAGCTACCGGTTCGGAGATTGCAGAAAAGGATTATAGTGAACGCACAGTGATAGGCGGACTGGAATGCGTGTCACCGGAGGCTTTTCCCGAACAGATCGCTTATACGGCTCTAGGACATATTCATAAAGCGCAACGGGTATCCGGCCGGGAGAATGTACGCTATGCGGGAAGTCCGATTCCGATGTCTTTTGCCGAAAAGCATTATCATCACGGAGTGGTAATGGTGACTTTTGACGAAGGGTGTACGGTGGATATCCGACGGATAGAATGTCCGAAATCAATACCTTTGATAAGCGTTCCGAGCGGTGAGCCGGAATTGCCTGAAAAGATATTGGAGATGTTGGGCGAATTGCCAGAGACGGAAGGAACCGCTCCCTATCTGGAAGTGAAGGTTTTGCTGGAAGAGCCCGAACCCATGCTCCGGCAGGAGATAGAGGATGTTTTGGCGGATAAAAATTATCGCTTGGTACGCATTGTCTCTTCTTACCGTACTGGTGCGGAAAATGTGGAGAAAGAGGAGACGGACTGGAAAAAAGGATTACAGGAGATGTCACCGTTGCAGATTGCACAGTCTGCATTTGAGAAGATTTATCAGTCAGAAATGCCGGAGGATTTGGTTGATTTGTTTCAGGAAGCCTATCTGGCTGCCACCCGTAAAGAAGAGGAGGAAAGATGAAAATATTAGCTATACGATTGAAGAATCTTACTTCCATTGAAGGGACGGTGGAAGTGGATTTCACCGCTGAGCCATTGCGATCGGCCGGCATATTCGCTATTTCTGGTCCTACGGGAGCGGGAAAGTCAACCTTGTTGGATGCGTTATGTCTGGCGTTGTATGATAAAGCGCCCCGTTTCGCCGCTTCGGTGGAAAGTGTGAATCTGGCGGATGTAGGAGATAACCGGATTAATCAGTCCGATGTGCGTAACCTGTTGCGTCGTGGTACAAGTGACGGTTATGCAGAAGTTGATTTTCTAGGAGTAGACGGACGCCGTTACCGCTCTTGTTGGTCGGTGAGACGTACGCGGAATAAAGTGAGCGGCTCTTTGCAGCCGCAAATGATGGAGGTGAAGGAGCTGGATACGGGGAAAGAATTTCAAGGGACGAAGAAGGAGTTGCTAGCACAGTTGGTTGAGTTGATCGGGTTGACGTATGAGCAGTTTACCCGTACCGTATTGTTAGCTCAGAATGACTTTGCCACTTTTTTGAAATCTAAAGGAGCGGCTAAGGCGGAGTTGCTTGAAAAACTGACGGGGACCGGAGTGTATTCTTTCATTTCGCAGGAAGTGTTTGCCCGTAATAAGGTAGCGCAGGAAGAGGTAGCTTTGATTCATAATAAGATGAGTGTGATTGAATTGATTCCGGAAGAGGAACAGCTTGCCTTGCAGAAAGAAAAAGAGTTGTTGGCTGAAAAGCGTTCGGAAGGAATTAAATTGCTGGCGGAACAGAATGCGCAGTTGAATGTTGTCCGTTCATTGAAGACGCAAGAGGAACTCCGGACAAAGAAGCAGAAAGAGGAACAAGGAGAACAGGCCAGACTAAAGACCGCTTTGGACACATTGGCCTCGCAGGAGGAAGGCTTGGTTCGTTTCAAGGCCCAATGGGAAGCTATACAGCCGGACTTGAAGCGAGCCCGTCAACTGGATGTGCAGATACAGTCCCAACAAGAGGGTTATATACAGTCCCAACAACTATTGCAGGCAGCCCGCAAGCAGGTGCAGGAGCATGACAAGAGAAAACGGATGGTTGAGGAACAGTTGCATTTGTCTTATCAGACCTTACGTCGTCTATTGAATGTTGCAGGGACGGAAGACAGTCTGCTGCTTGAACAGGTGGAAGAAACTTTACGGCAGGAAGAGGGAAATTTGTCTGCCGGAATAGAAACGAACGAGAAACGCCTGGAGCGGTTGAATGCTTTCGGATATCCGTCGTTAGCTGAAGAACAGGTCAAGTTGCAGAAAGAATTGGCACGTCAGCAGAATATCCGGCAATTGACGGAAGCGTTGAAGAAGGCGATGTCGGAAATAGAGCATTTGGAAAAAGAGACGGCAGATTGTTCGAAGGAGCTTTCGGAACGGGAAGTTGCCTTGAAAACAGTACAACGTCTTTATGAAAACGCCCGCATGGCGGTAGGGAAGGATGTGAAAGCTTTGAGGCGGCAGTTGGAGGAAGGAGAAGCCTGTCCCGTTTGTGGTAGTACTTCGCATCCGTATCATCGGGAACAGGAAGTGGTGGATACTCTTTTCCGGAATATGGAGCAGGAGTATAATGCGGCAACAGCGGTTTATCAGCAGGTGAACAACCGGAGCATTGCCTTGCAACGTGATTTGGCACATCAGAAGATGATTGCGGGGCAGGTACGTGAACAGTTGTCGGCTTTCCAAAAAGAAAGCGCCGACACCGGAAATGAGGAACAGATACAACAACGCTTGGGAGAACTGGCGAAGCTTATTTTAGAATACCGTAATCTGTATGCGGAATGGCAGCGGGGTGATGAAGAGATAAAGAAGCTGCGTTCGCATTATGAAGCCTTGCGTGAGAATGTTTCCCAATGCCGTTTAGCCATGCAAAAGGTATCGGCTGCCAATGAACAGTCGGTGCTATTACAGAATGCCGCGATTGCCGAACAAAAGCGTTTTGAGGTGATAGAGAAAGCATTGGATACACTTCGTCGGGAACGTTCGGGCTTATTGAAAGGAAAGAGTGCCGATGAGGCGGAAGCCGCCGTAGCAAGGCGCGAAGGAGAATTGAATCTGGCGTTGGAAAAAGCCCGTAAGGAGGTAGAGACGGCTCAAAACGGACTTTCCGGCTTGCAAGGAGAGCTGAAACAGATTGCGTCGTCTATTGAAGAGTTGCAAGTGCGGCAGAAGCAAATCGAATTCCCCGAACAGCTTCCGGAAGCAATAAAGAAACAACAGGAGGAGAATCTGAATACGGAACGCAGTCTTTCCATTATTGAAGCCCGTTTGTTGCAACAGGCTAAAAATAAAGCGGCGGTGGAGCAGATAGCAAAAGAACTTTCAGAGAAACAATCGGTTGCCGACCGTTGGGCAAAGTTGAATAAGCTGATTGGCAGTGCGGATGGAGCAAAATTCAAAGTCATAGCGCAAAGTTATACCTTGAATCTGTTATTGCTTCATGCCAACAAACATTTGTCTTATCTTTCCAAACGCTATAAATTGCAACAGGTTCCCGGTACATTGGCCTTGCAGGTTGTCGACTGTGATATGTGCGATGAGATACGAACGGTTTATTCCCTTTCTGGAGGCGAATCATTCTTAATCTCGCTGGCATTGGCATTGGGATTGTCATCTTTATCCAGCAATAATTTGAAGGTGGAGTCGCTTTTTATAGACGAAGGGTTCGGATCTTTGGATGCGGAAAGCCTGCGTACGGCGATGGAAGCATTGGAGCAACTGCAAATGCAGGGAAGAAAAATAGGCGTGATCTCTCATGTGCAGGAAATGAGCGAACGGATTTCCGTTCAAGTGCAGGTACACAAGAAAGTGAATGGAAAGAGTGTGCTTAGCGTTGTAGGATAAGCACACTCTTTCCTCTTTATTATCTGAATTCGTTTAATTCGTTCAGATTCTTTTTGATTTCGTGGATACGGTTTAGGAACTTCTTGCGGTAAATCCATAAGATCAGTCCGAGACCGCCTCCCCATAACAGGACAAAAAAGGAAATCATGCCTATACCGTATTGCCATACTTGCCAGTAAATGAATGAAAGAACAGCCAATACCAGAAGGAAAAAGATGGCAAACAGACGCTCTCTGATGGTCCATCGGTGGATGCGGTTGACACGGCTGATTACTTCTATCAAAGGCATTTCGTCTACTCGGGTCCGCTGGAGGTAGCGGGTAGTGACGATATCCCAGCAAAGTGCGGGAATCCAAGCAAGAAGGATAATGATATAGATAGGGTTCAGCCTGTTGTGCAACAGGACTTCCGCCAAGAACAGGATCAGTATCGGCAGGGAAATCAGAATCAGCTTTATGTTTAGATTGGCAATGGCGTGAATGCCCTTGCCGGTATGTCCCAGCAATTTCGAAAGTTCCTCTTCTTTAATGAGCTCTTTGTCCTTCAGGTGCTCATCGAGTACATTCCAGGATTTCTTCAATTCTTCCAGTTCCATATATCTTTAGTCTTCCTTTTTCATTTTTTTTAGTTTGTCTTTGATGCGGCTTAACTTGGTAGCTACATTCGTTACCGTCAGTCCGGTAATCTCCGCAATCTCCTCGTAACTCTTCTCTTCGAGATAGAGCAGGATGATGGATTTGTCGAGTTGCCCCAATTGATTGATCATCCGGTAAAGCTGTTTCAGCATTTCATTGACCGGATCGTGCGCTTCGATACTCCAGTCAATCTCTTTGGTGAGGCTGACAATTTCCGGTATATTCTTTTCCTTGCGATAAAAACTGATGCAGGTGTTGAGGGCAATACGATAAATCCATGTCGATATTTTACACTCTTTCCTGAATTTGGGATAGGCTTTCCAAAGGTTCAGCACAACATCCTGGTAAAGGTCATTGAGAGGGGCATTGGGATTGGCGTACAGATAACACACCTTATAGATCACCCGTTCATATTCACGGATGACCGACAAGAATTCTTGTTCAACAGGCCTGTCTGTTTCTGCCGACTGTTCCCTCATGAGCGTTATTGTAAATTGGCAGCCAGGAATTTGCGTATCTCTGCCACACTCTTATTCCGGCGGCGGGCATAATCTTCGAGTTGGTCTTCTCCAATCTTCCCTACTGAAAAATATTCGGAAGCCGGATGTGAGAACATAAGTCCGCAGACGGATGCGTGAGGATACATTGCCCCGTTTTCGGTCAGTGAGATGCCTATCCGTTTCATATCCAATAGTTCGTCCAATAGGAAATTGACGGATTGGTCGGGCAAAGACGGATAACCGACCGCCGGACGAATACCTTGATATTTTTCAACTAGCAAATCCTCAATGCTTAAATTCTCATCTTTCGCATATCCCCATACTTCTTTTCGTACATACTCATGCATCTTTTCCGTAGCAGCTTCAGCCAGACGGTCGGAAAGAGTTTGGACAAGCAGATGTTTGTAGGGATCTTGCTCGTAAAGCCCTTCCATATCCGCATCGATGGAAGCGGCGAAAGCGCCGATCGTATCGGCTATGCCGGAAGATGAGGGGCGCACAAAGTCACTTAAACAAAGGAATGGACTGCCGTCTCTTTTAGGTGTTTGCTGGCGGAGTAAAGGAAACGTGATGTATTGGTCTTGTTCCTTTTCAATCACCAGATTGTCTTCGTCGGAGTTTGCTTTACAGAGCTTGAAGATTGTCTTTACTTCATAATCCTTGTCGAGCAGATCCAGCATACGGTTGGCCTCTTTGAAAAGCTGCATGGCTTCGGAGGCTTTATTCCGTTCTTCTTCCGGAAAGGTGGTCAGCCATATGGCACGGCAGGCATCGCATCCGTGAATGTTGGCGATAGCTGCGAAACGTGGTTGGAACCCCCATGCGTGGAAAAAGTAAATCCAGTTGATGTAGGGGGCGACCGTATGTATTTTATAAGATAAGACTGTAGATTGCATAATGGGGCTTGTTTTTCTGTTTGAGAAATTCACTTACTATCTGAACCTTAACTCTTGTCCACGATAGTTCTTGTCTATCTCTCCGTTATTATATAGCAGATGCCCGTTTGCAAAAGTCTTTTCTACTTTCCAATTGAATGTATGTCCCTCCAACGGGCTCCATTTGCATTTACTTAAAATGCAGTCTGCCGTTACCGTCCAATTGCTGTCCGGACGTACTAACACAAGGTCTGCTTGATAACCTTTCCGGATGAATCCCCGATTCTGTATTTCGTACATTTGGGCAGGAGCATGAGCCATCTTCTCTACCACTTTCTCTATTGTAAATACTCCTTTGTCCACTAGTTCCAGCATACTGACCAGTGAAAACTGAATCATTGGCATTCCCGACATCGCTTTCAATGCCCCTCCTTCTTTCTCGCTTAGCAGGTGCGGAGCGTGGTCTGTTGCGATGGCGTCTATCAAACCGCTATTGACAGCCTCCTGCAGGGCCTTCCGGTCTTTTGCTGTTTTGATGGCGGGGTTGCATTTGATGCGTGCGCCCAGTGTCCGGTAATCTTCCTCTGTGAAAAGCAGATGAGAAACACAGGCTTCTGCCGTGATTCGTTTTTGTGCCAGAGGAGCGTTTGAGAACAGACTGAGCTCTTTGGCAGTGGAGATGTGCATGATATGCAGGCGGGCATTTGTTTCACGTGCCAGTTGTACCGCCAGCTCCGAAGAACGGTAACAGGCTTCCTCCGAACGTAGGAGCGGATGAAGGGACAGCGGGACATCTTCTCCGTACTCTTTCTTGAATTTATCTGTATTTTCTTTGATGATTCCCTGATCTTCACAATGGGCGGCGATAAGCAAATCGGTACCGCCAAAGATATTGCGCAGACTGGCCATCCGGTCTACCAGCATATTACCGGTACTTGAACCCATGAACAGTTTAACGCCACAGACACGGTGTTTGTCCAACTTTGCAAACTGAGTGTAATTGTTGTTGGTTGCTCCGAAATAACAAGAATAGTTGACGGCAGATTTCTCGCTTAATAAAGCGAATTTCTCATCAAGAGCTTCCAAAGTGGTGGTCTGTGGATTGGTATTCGGCATATCCATGATTGAGGTGACGCCACCCGCCGCAGCAGCACGGCTTTCGGTGATAATATCCGCCTTATGGGTAAGACCGGGATCGCGGAAGTGTACGTGCTCGTCAATGGCACCCGGCAAAAGATAACATCCGGTTGCATCTATTATTTCATCACAGGGGGCAGACGCTTTTTCTTCGCCAACCAATATCTCGGCGATTTTCTCGTCTTCAATCACAACCGAACCCGGAACTGTTCTTCCTTCGTTGACAATAATGGCATTTTGAATCAGTGTACGTTTCATTTCTTTTGCGGGAATTTATGGAACCAACTATTTACTTTTAATTTAATCACACCGAATATGGCTTCTCCAAAGATGCTGCTATTCATCTTGGAAGTACCCAATTCGCGATTGATGAATATCACCGGGACCTCAATGATTTTGAAGCCGCACTTATAAGCCGTGAATTTCATTTCAATCTGAAAGGCGTATCCTTTGAAGCGGATGTGGTCTAAATCTATCGTTTCCAATACCTGGCGACGGTAGCAGACGAATCCGGCGGTGGTATCGTGCACGGGGATTCCTGTGATAAACCGCACGTACTTGGAAGCGAAATAGGACATGAGTACCCGCCCCATCGGCCAGTTTACTACATTTACCCCACTGACGTACCGGGAACCGATGGATACGTCGCCTCCCTGTTCCGCACAGGCCTGGTACAGACGGGGCAAATCGTTCGGATTATGGCTGAAATCGGCGTCCATCTCAAAGATATATTCGTATGTATGTTCCAATGCCCATTTGAATCCGGTGATGTAGGCGGTTCCTAATCCTAACTTCCCTTTACGCTCGATCATAAACAAGCGTTCGGGAAACTCTTGTTGCAGGGTTTTTACAATAGTTGCCGTTCCGTCGGGTGACCCGTCTTCTATTACCAGAATATGGAATACTTTGGGAAGTCCGAAAACGGCACGGATAATATTTTCGATATTCTCTCGTTCGTTATAAGTAGGAATAATTACAATGCTGTCTGATGTCTGCATATAGATACTATAATATTTAAGAACAAAAGTAGTTCTTTTCCTTTAGTTATAGATGAACTAAGGAATATTTAACGTGTTCTGCGGCTCATTATGGATAACTCCGTACCTCACCGGAATTAAGCCCACACCTTACGGGAGGTAAGCCCACGTCTGACTGATGCTAAGCCCACGTCTGAGCGATACTGAGCCCACGCTTTACCGAGACTCAGCCCACGTCTCAATGGCGCTGAGCCCGTAGTTCGGTAATTCTTACTGTGTATTTCTTGATAATACTTCCATTTTTAAAGTATGTACTCCCAATCTTTTTTGTACTTTTGCGGTGAAATTTTATAGGTATGACAATAACTGAGTTGCAACAACAATATGCTGCCCACCCCAATACGGCAGTAATGAAGCGCTTGTTGAAGGACACTTCTGTTCAAACTGTTTTTTGTGGAGGACTGTATGCGTCTGCTGCTTCCCTTTTTTCTTCTGTATTGGTGCAAGAGGGTGGTTGCCCGTTTGTGTTTATCTTGGGTGATCTTGAAGAAGCCGGGTATTTTTATCACGACCTGACACAGATATTAGGCTCGGAAACGGTGCTTTTTTTCCCGTCTTCTTTCCGGCGTTCCATCAAGTACGGACAGAAAGACGCAGCCAATGAGATTTTGCGTACGGAGGTGCTGAGCCGTCTGCAGAAAGGAGAGAAAGGTTTGTGTATCGTCACTTATCCCGATGCGTTGGCTGAGAAAGTGGTATCCCGTAAGGAACTGAGCAATAAGACCTTGAAACTGAGTGTGGGTGAAAAGGTGGATACTACTTTTATAACGGATGTGTTGCATAGTTATGGTTTTGAATATGTGGATTATGTATATGAACCGGGACAATATGCCGTTCGTGGCAGCATAATCGATGTTTTCTCTTTTGCTTCGGAATATCCTTATCGTATTGACTTTTTCGGTGATGAAGTAGAGAGTGTCCGTACCTTTGAGGTGGAGTCTCAGTTGTCTCGTGAGAAGAAAAAGGAAGTGTCTATCGTTCCGGATTTGGCAGTGACGGGAGAGGTAACCACTTCTTTTCTGGATTTTATTCCGAAAGAAACCGTGCTCGCCATGCGTGACTTTCTTTGGTTGCGCGAGCGAATCCAAGTGGTGCATGATGAGGCGTTGACTCCGCAGGCAATAGCCGTTCAGGAGGCCGAAGAGAATGGGGAAATTACGTTGGAGGGAAAATTGATCGATGGCAGTGAGTTTACTGTACGCGCTCTTGATTTCCGTCGGTTGGAATTTGGTAACAAGCCAACCGGAACGCCGGAAGCCAGTGTCTCTTTCAGTACATCCGTCCAGCCTATCTTTCATAAGAATTTCGATTTGGTGGCTTCCTCTCTCAAAGAGTATCTGGAGAAAGGTTATCTGCTTTATATATGTAGCGACAGCACGAAGCAAACGGATCGTATCAAGGCTATTTTTGAGGATCGTGGTGATAAGATACAATTTACTCCTGTTGAGCGTACCATTCACGAAGGGTTCGTTGATAATACGTTGAGGCTGTGTGTGTTTACAGACCATCAGTTATTCGACCGTTTCCATAAGTATAATCTGAAGAGTGATAAAGCCCGTTCGGGAAAGGTGGCCCTTTCCTTGAAAGAATTGAACCAGTTTACTCCGGGCGATTATGTGGTGCATACGGATCATGGTATCGGACGTTTCTCCGGTCTGGTGCGTATTCCGAATGGAGATACTACGCAAGAAGTCCTGAAACTGGTTTTTCAGAATGATGATGTGGTATTTGTTTCTATCCATTCTTTGCACAAAGTTTCCAAATACAAAGGAAAAGAGGGAGAGGCTCCCCGACTTAATAAATTGGGCACGGGTGCGTGGGAGAAACTGAAAGAGCGTACAAAGAGTAAGATAAAAGATATTGCCCGTGATCTGATTAAGCTGTATTCGCAGCGTCGCCAGGAAAAGGGCTTCTCTTATAGTCCGGATAGTTTCTTGCAGCGTGAGCTGGAAGCTTCTTTTATTTATGAAGATACGCCGGACCAGAGCAAAGCGACAATTGATGTCAAGGCGGATATGGAGAGTGATCGTCCGATGGATCGTCTGGTCTGTGGGGATGTGGGATTTGGAAAGACAGAGGTTGCCATCCGTGCGGCTTTCAAGGCGGTTGCCGATAATAAGCAGGTGGCTGTGCTTGTGCCGACTACGGTGCTTGCTTACCAGCATTTCCAGACATTCCGCGACCGCTTGAAAGGATTGCCTTGCAGGGTGGAATATTTGAGTCGTGCACGTACGGCCGCACAATCTAAAGCTGTGTTGAAAGGATTGAAGGAGGGGGATGTCAATATACTGATAGGTACTCACCGCATCTTGGGAAAAGACGTCCAATTTAAAGACTTGGGATTGCTGATTGTTGATGAAGAACAGAAATTCGGAGTCTCTGTAAAGGAAAAGTTGCGGCAGCTGAAAGTGAACGTGGATACATTGACAATGACCGCTACTCCGATTCCCCGTACGCTTCAGTTCTCGCTGATGGGTGCGCGCGATCTGAGTGTTATCTCTACGCCTCCGCCTAACCGTTATCCGATTCAGACAGAGGTGCATACCTTTAATGAGGAGGTGATTACGGATGCGATTAATTTTGAAATGAGCCGTAACGGTCAGGTGTTTTTTGTCAATAACCGGATAGCTAATTTGCCGGAACTGAAAGCGATGATCGAGCGTCACATTCCGGATTGCCGTGTGGCTATCGGTCACGGACAGATGGAGCCGGCGCAATTGGAAAAGATTATTCTGGATTTTGTCAATTATGATTATGATGTCCTTTTGGCGACTACCATTATTGAGAGCGGTATTGATATCCCGAATGCAAATACGATTATAATCAATCAAGCGCAGAATTTCGGCTTGAGCGATCTTCATCAGATGCGTGGGCGGGTAGGACGTAGCAATAAAAAAGCATTCTGTTATCTGTTGGCTCCTCCGTTAAGCAGTCTTACCGCAGAGGGAAAGCGGCGCCTTCAAGCGATTGAGAACTTTAGCGATTTGGGAAGCGGTATCCACATTGCCATGCAGGATTTGGATATTCGCGGAGCCGGTAATCTGTTGGGGGCGGAACAAAGCGGATTTGTTGCCGACTTGGGATATGAGACGTATCAGAAGATTCTCAGTGAAGCTGTTCATGAACTGAAGAACGATGAATTTGCAGATTTGTATGCGGAGGAAATCAAAGGGGAAGGGCAGATCAGCGGTGAAGGATTTGTGGATGAATGTCAGGTGGAAAGTGATTTGGAATTGTTATTACCGGCGAATTATGTGACCGGTAGCAGTGAGCGTATGTTGCTTTATCGCGAATTGGACAGTCTGACATTGGACAAAGACGTCGCAGCTTTCCGTTCTCGTCTGGAAGACCGCTTCGGCCCTGTTCCGCCGGAAACGGAAGAATTGCTCCGTATCGTTCCTCTGCGTCGGTTGGCGGCACGTTTGGGAGCGGAGAAGATATTCTTGAAGGGTGGACGCATGACATTGTTCTTTGTCTCCAATCCAGATAGCCCGTTCTATCAGAGCCAGGCTTTCGGAAAGGTGATTGATTATATGATGAAGTATACCCGCCGTTGCGATCTTCGCGAGCAGAACGGGAAACGGAGTATGCTGATTAAAGATGTGTCGAATGTGGAGACAGCGGTTAGCGTATTGCAGGAGATTGTTGCGTTACAACCGAATGGGCTTTAGTAAATTGCCTCCTTTAGTGAGATTAAACTGAATAAGTTTGTTTTTTGAGGAAAGTCTGTCTATCTTTGGGCTTATAATAAACAATATGAGAGATATGGCTGCAAAATATAAATCACAGGAAAATGAAAAGCCGGAACAGGTAAATGATCCGGTAGCTACTTATCAAAGGGCCGGTTCTGATGTATGTCTTTGTGTTCCTACAGAATACGAACGGGAAATTATAATGCGTTCGGAAAAAGATTATGAAGAAGGTCGGTTGTATACTCAAGAAGAGGTTGACAAGCAAGTGAGACAATGGCTGGATTAAAGATTGTGTGGACGGAAACTGCTACAATCGTTTTGCGACAGATTCTTACTTTTTATTATGTTAGAAATGGAAATTCAAAATATAGCCGTTCCATCTATACAATGATAAACGATGTGCTAAAGTTAGTTGCCAAATACCCATATATGTATAAAGCTACCTCTATACCTAACGTACGTGTTTTTCATTGTGATTACTTTAAGGTGTATTATAGGGTGCTTGAAGAACAGATTCTTGTGGAAGCTGTTTTTGATACTAGACAGGATCCGGGTAAAGCCCCTTTTTAAGGAGCTATCTCTTTTTTCCGTATAACTTATCTATCAAATCCCCCCGTCCGATACGTCTCAATTCATTAATGATATTTTTCCGTTCTTCCGGCTTGTACCAGAAGAAAAATTGACGTTGTGCCAGTTTTTCCCGTTGAGTCTTGGCGCTGAATATCGGTTCCAGCGTGTAGGGATGGTATCCGGTGTACCATGCTTCCGTGGCTACTGTCATAGGAGTAGGGGTGAAGTCCTGCACTTGTTCCAAATGAAAATCCAGCCGTTTGGTAATAACGGCAAGTTCCGCCATATCTTCTTCTTTGCATCCGGGATGCGAGGAAATAAAATACGGAATGAGTTGCTGACGCAGGTTCTCCTCTTTATTGATTCGGTCGAATATCCTTTTGAATGTTTCAAACTGCTCGAAAGGAGGTTTGCGCATTACGGATAATACCCGTTCACTTGTATGTTCCGGAGCAACTTTCAGTCGGCCGCTAACGTGCTTGACAATCAATTCGCGGGTATATTCGGCGGTACTGCGGTTGATGGCCTCATCTTTACTCCGATGCAATAATAAGTCATAACGTACCCCGCTGCCTATAAATGATTTCTTAATGCCGGGCAAGGCATCTACTGCGTGATAAATATCCAATAACGGACGATGGTCTGAGTTCAGGTTCGGGCAGACTTTCGGATGAATACAGGACGGACGCTTGCATTTCTTACAGATAGACTCGTCTTTCCCTTTCATCTGATACATATTGGCGGAAGGACCACCCAAATCGCTTAAGTATCCTTTAAAGTCCGGCAACTGAGTTACCTCTTTTACCTCCCTCAGAATGGATTCTTTGCTGCGGCTGACGATGAACTTTCCTTGATGTGCGGAAATGGTGCAGAATGCACACCCGCCAAAACATCCCCGATGGATATTGATGGAGAATTTTATCATATCGTATGCCGGAATCCGCTTCCCTTTATATTTGGGATGAGGCATACGGGTATAGGGCAAATCGAAAGAACGGTCAATTTCTTCCTGGCTCATCGGGGGATAAGGAGGATTGACGACTACGATTTTGTTTCCGACAGCTTGCGTGATGCGTGAAGCCGCATATTTATTGGACTCTTCTTCAATATGCCGGAAATTGCTTGCCTGTTTCTTTTTGTCTGCCAGGCATTCCTCATGCGAATAGAGCTGTATATCTTCCGTATCGGAAGTCCACTCAGAGGCACGGCAAAGATAGGCTGTCTGAGGAATCGTTCCGATGATTGTTTTTAAATCGTTGACAGTGCATACAGCGTCTTCTGTCGGCAGCAAACCTTTTATTTTACGGGTTAATTCGACAATCGGCTTTTCGCCCATTCCATAAATAAGCAAGTCCGCTCCACTATCGCATAAAATGCTTTTCTGTACCTTATCCTGCCAATAATCATAATGGCTTAACCGCCTCATGCTGGCTTCAATTCCTCCTAAGATGACAGGAACATCCGGATAAAGTCTCTTGAGAATCTGACTGTAAACAGTAGAGGGATAGTCCGGCCGCATATCCGGGCGCCCGTCCGGTGTATACGCATCTTCGCTACGCAATCGTTTGTTGGCGGTATATTTGTTTACCATCGAGTCCATGCACCCGCCGGAAATGCCAAAGAACAGGCGCGGACGCCCCAACTTCTTGAAATCGCGCAAGTCATCGCGCCAGTTAGGTTGGGGTACAATGGCTATTTTCAAACCTTCCGCTTCGAGAATGCGGCCGATAACGGCTGCACCAAAAGAAGGGTGATCTACGTACGCGTCCGCACTGAAAAGGATGATGTCCAGTTCATTCCATCCGCGAAGTTCTATTTCTTTTTTGGTAGTAGGTAACCAGTCAGTCAATCGATATTCTTTCATGCTGCAAAGATACGCATTATACGGTGAACTGTACTGTCATTTGTTCTCCGTCATAAATTTCGCGGAAACCGATGCCTTGTTCGGACAGATATTCCTTCAGGTCCTGAAACGCATCGGCATGGTTCATGATAATCTTCAGTGTTTCACCGGGAGACGCATTACACATCGCTTTTATTGCAGGAATCAGCGGACTATAGGCTGTGATTCCGCAAGTATTTACTGTAATCATTATGCCTCCTCTTCTTCCGTTTCCGGACTGGAAAGCCACGTCAGATAGAGCTTGATAAGCTGTTGCAAGCCGAATGCCTTCATATTATTGTGGTAAATCACATCAATACAGAGGTCCAGCAAGTCCTTGCTGTCTTCTTCCTGACTGGCGATGAGGGAACGGATATTTAGTTTCAACTTGTCCAAAACCGCTTCGTCTACAATGCCGGTACTATCAATGAGATGGCGGAACAATGCATATTTCTCGATCGTTCTCAGATTCTCATTAGAGACCTCTATGCTGCGTGTACCGCTGGGATTTGCTTGTATAGTATACATCTTTTCTAGTTTTAAGGGTTATTATAGTAGCAAAGATAGAACTTAAAATGAAAAGCAGATTAAAAAAAAGGATATTTTTTATCTCTGCGTAAAGAATCCCAGTATACCTGCCATGATAGTTGCCCGGTCGGCTTCCGATTGTATGCTTTCAAAAGGAAATCCCAATACGAAGGTACGGTAGTTTCCTTTATAAGCGATACCTGCGCTTTGGTTGCCGGGAACGTATGTAAAGACAGGAAATGCCGTATCTACCGGAACGATACAGTCGGGAGCAGGGACGGCATAGCTGGTTTCATTAGGCGTTCTCGGTATGGTAATCGTACGTCCCAACCCGTTAATGCGGTTTGAGCTCTTGTCCGTCATGCTGTTTTGATAACCGTATTTTAAGATCTTCTCCGTAAATTCCCGGTTCCCCTGTGTTCCACTCATATCGCTTCCCACGTATGCACCACTGACAAATAGATTTCCTCCCGACTGGCAATAACTGGTGATGATCCGTTGCATGGCCGAAGAAAATGTTTTGTAGTATACTTTATGGGCCGGATCTTCTTTCTCCATTCCCAAAATGTAGTCCACAACCGGATAATCTTCCAGTGTGACTGTACCGTTTTCCACAGCCTCGTCGCTGCATGACACGAAACTATATTTGCCGGCGGCTTGAATCGCTTTTCCATGAATGAAAGGATAGTCGAATGTGTTACCTGCTATTTTCATTCCTTCCAACTCGCGCCCGCTATATCCCAGACTGCCTTCTCCTTCTTTTCCGGCCTGTGCCCGATCGAACCCTATTTGCGCCCCACTGAATGAGATGTTTGATAAATAAGGAACTCCGGGATCTTGTTCCAGGTCGAATCCTGCTTTGTCAAACGTATTAATGACAGCCGGTCCGCTGACTCTGTCGAATCCATTGATTATCAATACTCTTTCCCGTTCGCGTTTGGCCTTATAAGCAGAGAGTATCTCGGACGGGAAGCTTTCACCACCCCGATTTACGGCAGTTACTTTAAAGGAATAAACGAGTCCCGGCTCTATTTTGACGGTATGGGACGTCTTGCTGACTAATGTACCGTTGTCGAAACCACCATAGCCAATGCGTGTGTATACAATGTACTCATGTGGCTGTGCAGTGGGTTCTTGCGGATCGTTTTCACCTTTCCACGAAAGTTCCAACGTATTCTTTTTCTTTCCGAAGCGGATAGCAAAATTGCTGACAGGAAGAGGTTGCACTACATATTCTTTGTCATGCTGGCCGGCAACAAACTGCAAGATACCTTTATAGATGGCACGTCCCACCGTAAACTTGAAATTCGGATCATGTCCCAACTGCATATCGGCAAAGTTCTGATGGGAAAGTAATTCGATAATGGTAGAAGGAGTAGCCGGAAGACGTGTCTCGCTGTAATTGCGGTTCCACATACTGCGTCGTGTCCAAGACAGATTATAACTTGAATATATATCTTTCTGAATCTGAGTGAGTAGAATATCGGCCAAATCCCGTGAGGCATACCGGTCGATTCCTGTGTTCAGTTTTCCATTATTAAAATCAGTGGTGTATATTCCCAATGAGCCGATCAGCTCATCCGTTTTGCTGCATCCCGCATCGCTATGCAGTGCCATTGTCATTTCCAAAGGAATACCTAAACCGGGTTGTTGCGGATTATAGACAGAACCTCCGGATAAATAATTAATTGTGTTGGAGCGTGTATTGATGTCATCCGCATAATCATTTTCACCTTTCCGCCCCGCATATACTTCGTATGGCATTCCCGCCCATTGGGCAGAGTAGCGTGCCCCTTCCAGATAACGGGGTAAACCGCTTATCTTTCCTCCCCGCGCAATATTTCCCATTCCTCCCCCGAAACGTACCGCATCTGCGCATACTACGCCATGCTCGCTACTCTCGTTGCTTAGCACTACCATACCGTAATCGTTATTGCCTTTGTCAAACTCGAATGTGCCCAGATAAACCCAAGTGCCTCCGCCTATCTTTTGATTCACTTTGAATTCGGTCACCCCTCCATTGTGGAAAACAAGATATTTGGCGTCGCTCACGCTATTAGGCAATGTCCGGTAAGAGACATAAACCGCGTATTCTCCTTTTGCCGGTAGGGTAGGCACCCATTCGGCGAAAGCCTGGTCTTTATTTTTCTTCTTCTTTCTTTCGGTCGTAATAAAGCGGCAGGTCCCGTCTGTGAAGGGATTTTCTCCATCTCTATAAATCGCCTTCTTTTGAGCGAATCCTTTTATCGGAGCAGTAGCCCAATGTGCTTTTTTGCTTCCTACTTCCAGATAAAGAGAAGCATTAGGTGTATCGTTGTCCACAATGATCTCATTTTTCTGAGTATCCCGTTCGCGGGGAGTGTAGACGATTGCGCCTGCGTTTTCCAACATCGGGATTACGTACGGAAGGACAAACGACTGTGTGAACAGATCTTCCGTTGTGCAAAACAGACGGGGGCGTTGCCATCCCCATTCATTCTTGTCGTTCTTGAAATAATTGCCGTGACTTTGCCAGATTGCGATATGTCGGTCTTGCAATCCTCGTGATATTTCATTGGGCCGTGAAATGTTCTTTACCCACGCTGCGCCTTTATAATCGGTTTTCAAGGACATCCGTTCCTTATCCTTTTTCTTGTTCCGATAAATATTCGGGATAAGTTCCTCAATGGGCTTTCCATCTGCAAAGATAGTGAGTCGATAGTAGTGGACAGGCCCCGGAAGCAGCTCCTTCACTTGGTTGTAAACAGCTTCTACAGTCTCCGGTCGAAAAGGCTGATAAGCAAAACTCTCCGAAGCATGGATAGCAATCGTTTTGCGTTCATAATCTATATCAACACTTTTCAGTTTAGGCGTACTGATTTTCACCGTTGCGGTATATCTGCCGAAATAATCTGTCAATCGTTCTTTTACATTCCTTTCAATGTCCTGAGCAGAAAGGAAATTTACTCCCAATGTAAGGCATAGGAAAAACACTATTATCTTCATACTTGCTGCTTTTTTATACTCACCACAGAGGAAAGGAGGACACAGAGGGGTAAATGCGGAAACTACATAATTCTTTTATTTATGAAGTCCTCTGTGTCCTCCTTTCCTCTGTGGTGAATTACTCCGCAAAAATAAACAAAAAAGAGCGAGAAGTATCCCACTTCCCACTCTTCTTTTATTGTTTTATATTCTCTTAATCAAGAATACCTTCTTTCCTTATAGCGGAATGTATTCAACAAACGCTTCCATTGCCTCGTATGAAGCCAAGCCCAATTTGTCATACAATGCAGCTGTACCGCGATTACGGTCCTCGCTGCGTTGCCAGAACAGACGTTCATCGTTACCCAAGAAAGGAGCGCTTTCCATCTGCGACTGATGCTTCAGGATAGAATTACGTTTCGCACGAAGTTCTTCCGGGCTGATAGGCACTGCCATTTCAATGTTCTCAATTTCCCATTCGGCCCACGCGCCGCGATACATCCAGATACGGCAGTCTTTCAGCCACTTGGCACCTTCTTCTTTTTCAAGGTCGATGGCAGCGAATACTGCATCCGTACATACACGGTGTGTACCGTGCGGGTCGGCCAAGTCGCCGGCTACGAAAATCTGATGAGGTTTCACTTCACGGAGCAGGTTGCGTACGATTTCTACGTCGGCTTCGCTGATCGGATTCTTTTGAATCTTACCCGTTTCGTAGAAAGGCAGATCAAGGAAGTGGCAACGTTCCAATGGAATGTTATTATATGTACAAGCAGTACGGGCTTCACCGCGACGGATCAGACCTTTGATAGTCAGTATGTCACGGCTGTCCATATCACCGTCTTTCTTCGCTTTCAGGAAATTACGTATTTCTGCGTACTTTTCATTGATAACCTGGTCCTCACTATTGTTGAAGATCTGGTTGAATCCGTTGATGAAGTGCATGAAACGGATTACTTCTTCATCACCTACAGCGATATTGCCGGAAGTTTCGTATGCTACGTGTACTTCATGTTTCTGCTCTACCAGACGGCGGAGAGTTCCACCCATAGAGATAACGTCATCATCAGGATGGGGAGAGAAAATAATCACACGTTTCGGGTAGGGTTTTGCACGTTCGGGACGATAGGTGTCGTCAGCATTCGGCTTGCCGCCCGGCCATCCGGTGATGGTGTGCTGCAAATCATTGAAAATTTTGATATTTACATTGTATGCAGAACCATAAAGAGCCAACAGTTCACTCAGACCGTTTTCATTATAATCCTTGTTGGTCAGTTTCAAAATCGGTTTGCCTGTCAACTGGCACAACCAGACAATAGCGCTACGGATCAATTTGTCATTCCATTCGCAGGAAGTTACCAGCCACGGACGTTGGATGCGTGTCAGATTCATGGCTGCCGAAAGGTCAAGAGCTACATGCGCATTGTTGTGAGTTTGCAGATAAGAAGCAGGAATAGTATCGGTAATCGCACCTTCCACACACTCTTTAATCATAGCTGCTTTGTTCTCGCCCCATGCAAGCAGATACACTTTCTTTGCACTGAGGATGGTAGCTACTCCCATCGTGATAGAACTGATCGGAGTATTATCCATTGTTCCGAAAATTCTGGATGCTTCATTGCGTGAAGCGTTATCCAATAAAATCAGACGGGTGGTAGAGTTCAAGCGTGAACCCGGTTCGTTGAATGCGATGTTACCCACACGGCCGATACCCAATAAAGCAATATCAATGCCTCCGAAACTTTCGATACGTTGTTCGTAGAGACGGCAATATTCAAAGATTGTATCTTTGGCAATGCTTCCGTCGGGAGTGAATATATTCTGCTTGTCGATGTCGATATGATCCAACAGCATATTCTTCAAAGCGTTGAAATTGCTGTTGACTGCATCAGGAGCCAATGGATAATATTCGTACATATTAAATACGATCACATTACGGAAGCTGAGTCCTTCTTCCTTGTGCATACGAATAAGTTCCGTATATACGTGTCTGGGAGAATCTCCTCCCGGAAGAGCCAATACGCAGAAACGTCCGGCTTTTTGTTTTTCGCGGATGGTTTGTGCTATTTCGCGGGCAATGTAGTTAGCGCCTTCTTCTACAGATTCGTAAATGTCCGTAGGAATTTTTTCGAGTCTTGTCAAGACTGATTTTTCAAAAGCATTCTCCGGTCTGTAATATCTGGGGGAGACCCGGTGGAGACTGATTTGAGAACTAAGATTTGTTTTCATAAAGTTGTTAATTAAGTTATGTAAGATTAGAGTTCTTACGACTGTATTTTCACGACAAAGATACAAAAGAGGTTTATATAATTAACTACCTACTTCTCGGTATTGTTGTCGTTTTAATTGGTTTTTAACATTTGTTTGATAGCAACTATGACAGATGAAATTCGTCTGCATCTTTCCATACCGGAAATTTTTCTCTGAATTGACGGAGAGCGGGCAGGTTAAGAGTTGCCGTAGCTATTCCTTCCCGGCCGTCGGGCAGCGAGGCTATCTCTTCTCCGAAAGCTGAATAAATTTTACTTCCTCCATTATAGTCCAAATGGTAACCGTCGGTTCCTGTCCGGTTGACACCGCATACATAGCACTGATTCTCGAACGCGCGAGCCCGAAGCAACGTATCCCATACCGGGCGGCGGGGGATAGGCCAGTTGGCTACATATATCAATAAGTCATACTCACTGTTTACATTTCGGCTCCATACCGGGAAACGAAGGTCGTAGCAGACTTGCAGACAGATGTTCCATTCGAGGTAGGGAAGGATAAGCCGTTTCGTGCCGGCGGAGAAATGTTCGGCTTCCCGTCCCATGCGGAACAAATGCCGTTTGTCGTAATAGAATTCTTCTCCTTCCGGTGTCAGAAAAAATGCCCGATTGTAGAACAACCCGTTATCCGTTGCGATATAACTTCCGCAGATGGCTATCCGGAATTGCCTGGTCCATAATTTGAGAGTCGTAATGGTTTCACCGGAATTAGGTTCTGCCAACGTTTTGCTCTGCATACTGAAACCGGTAGAAAACATTTCCGGTAAAACAACAATCTCCGTTGTTCCACAGAGACTTTGTAGTTTCTTGTGGAGCAGACGGAGATTTTCTTGTTTGTTTTCCCAAACGATATCGGTTTGTACTATGGAAATACGGATTGAATCCACACTGTTTAGTGATTAAATATCGCCAAGGGCAAAATTCTCAGGATGTTTTCCTTGAAAGTCCTTGAAATAAAGTTTGATTTCTCTCATGTCTTTATCAATATCTCCCGACGGCATGATGGCTTTCGTTGCCGAAATCATCTTTTTGCTGTAATCGATACCGATCAATACGATGGGTACTTGCGCTTTCAAGGCGATATAATAAAAACCCTTTTTCCAATTTGGATTTGCCTTGCGGGTTCCTTCGGGCGTGATAGCCAAATGAAACTTTTTGCATTCGTTGAAATGTTTGACCATCTGATCCACCAACGAAGTTTTCCGACTACGGTCTACGGGAATTCCGCCGACTGCTTTGAAAAAAAGTCCGAGTGGAAAGAAAAACCATTCTTTCTTCATCATGAAACTTGTCTTACGGCCTAAAGCACCGTAAAATAGTTTTCCAATAAATAAGTCAAGGTTCGTAGTGTGTGGAGCGGCACAAATCACGCATTTATCATAATTGGTTACCGTAACGTTTGTCTTCCACCCCAATAGGTGGTAATAGATAAAGCTATAAATTGCTTTCTTCATTCTGTTTTTTAGTTCAATTTTCCGATCGCTTCAATAATCTCGTTTACTTTTGCATTAAAGTCTGCACGGAATTTCTTATAAAAACCTTTCACATTTCCCGGTTCGGTGTGACTGATGCGGCATACAAATTCATCCTGCATTTTCAGCACTTCCGCCATTAGCTCATCGGCCTTAGTCTTGTCAGTACCAGGTATAAACATACTGTTGATTAAACACTCGGTGAACAATTCTCCTGCGATATAGTTTACATTCTTTTTGAGTTCTCTTCTACTTGCCATAATCTTTACATTTAATGGTGAATAATAAAAAATATTTGTGGTAAAGATAGTTACTTTCTTTGATTTAGGCGAATAAATGGTCTGAAAAATGAAATAGAAGTGTTTTTATATGTATATTGTTTGTTGTATCTGGCTGGAGAATTTGAACGAAAATTAAACTTTAATGAATGATTCTATACTGATAATTGTAATGAATAAATCGTCTTGTCTGTTTTTATCCCTTTTTGAACGATTTTTAAACTACAAATGATAATAAAAGAAGTACTTTTACAGAGTATTTAGAATAACATACTTAAGCATCATGAAAAAGAAAAAAGTGAAAAGGAAATTACTTAAACTTTGTAGTCTTGGACTACTTGGAATCACAGTGTGCACACCTGTCATGGCACAACAAATTAACTATCAGGCGAATCCCCGTACTGGTGCTTTGCAAGCGTTGACAATAGCAGGTGATCCACAAGGAATGAATTGGTTGGTAGCGACAGATGGTAGTCAATATTCGTGGATTAAAGAGAACTATGGATGGGGATTGGGATATTTTACTCAGATAAAAGGAAATCGACAGGATGAAGTACATTGGAATGTTCCTGTTGAAATAAGGCAAGGTGGAAAAGAAATAATTTATTTTACTGGTGATATTCGTATTCTGGTAAAAAGATATATGAGAGATGAAGATTTGGTAGAAGAATATATATTTCGGAATCTAGGAAACGAGCATATTTCGCTTGCTGACATTGGAATTTATACTCCTTTTAATGATAATTACCCCAATTCTCAAACATGTATAAATGCCCGTACAAATACTCACATTTGGGAAGGAGACAATGCTGCTTATGTAAATGCTCTTCGGATGGGTGGTTATGCGCCGCATTTAGGTTTAGTTGTAACAAAAGGAGCGGTTAAAAGCTACGAAATATGGGAGCGTGGTAATGATAAGGCCAATTCTCATACGCGAGGAATCATAGCTTTGAATTTGCCGGATATACAATTGGAACCGGGTAAGGAATATTCAATATCTTGGCGCTTATTCTCACATAAAGGCATAGATGATTTCCAACAAAAAGTATTAGAAAAAGGAAGTGTGTTCGTGTCTTGTAATAAATATGTTTTTGAAAAAGGAGAAACAGCCCGAATAGAATTAGCAGGTGCTTCTGTAGTTCAGAAATGTATAGTGAAAAAGAACAGTATTATTACTCCTATGCATAAAGAGGGAGATAAATGGATTGCGGAAATTGTAATGGATCAGCTCGGAGAAGTACATTTGGATATCTCCTATGGAACGAATAAACAGACACATGCTACTTGTTTGGTAATCAGTAATGTGGATAGTTTAATACAAAAACGGGTGGATTTTATCCTCAATCATCAACAAATGAAGGGATCAGATAGAAGAAAAGATGCTTTTATGGTGTATGACAACGAAAAAAATGAAATATATTTGAATAATACTCCAAATTGTAATCCGGTAGACCGAGATGAAGGTGCTGAACGCGTAGGAATGGGTGTGTTGTTGGCTAAATACTATCAGTTACATCCTAGTTCAGAAATAAAAGAATCTCTTTTACGATATACGAAATTCTTGCGAAACAGATTGCAAGAGAGTGATTATAAAACATTCTCATCCGTTGATCGGAAAGGTAGGAACAGAGCTTACAATTATGCTTGGGTATCCGAACTTTATTTTCAAATGTATGGTATTACTAAAGATAAGCAGTATGCTGTTGATGGCTATAAGACATTACGTTCTATGTTCCGGCAGTTTGGTCATGGATTTTATGCCATAGGCATACCTGTACGTTTGGGATTACAGATGTTGAAAACAGCCGGAATGCAAACTGAATATGAAACATTGAAAAACGATTATATACGAGTAGGGGATACTTTTGTGAAAAATGGATTGAATTATCCGGCAAGTGAAGTTAATTATGAGCAAAGTATTGTAGCGCCGAGTATCATGTTTTTACTCCAACTTTATCAGGAAACAGGTATTCAAAAGTATTTGGATGAGGCAAAACGGCAAATGTCTGTGTTGGAAGCGTTTGCGGGAAATCAGCCAAGCTATCATCTGAATGAAATTGCGATTCGCCATTGGGATGGTTATTGGTTTGGAAAACGAGAAATGTGGGGAGATACTTTTCCACATTATTGGAGTACATTGTCCGGAGCTGCTTTCTATCTTTATGCGCAATGTACGGGAGATAATTCTTATAAGAAGCGTGCGGAAAATGTAGTAAGGAACAATCTTTGTTTGTTTTTTGAAGATGGTCGTGCCTCTTGTGCCTATATATATCCCAACAGAGTGAATGGTATGAAAGGTGAGTTCTATGACCCATATGCTAATGATCAGGATTGGGCATTAGTTTATTATTTGTTGGTGAGTGATAATATTTATTGATTGGGAGATTCGTCTTATCTCAAAAAATATGTCAAAAAGAAAACCGGCTAGTCACATTTAGTGGCTAGCCGGTTTTCTTTTTGTTTACTTTTTCCTGTTTATTGTGGAGTACCGAAAGCGGCAAATTCATAAATGCCATCGGCCCACATTGCCGAATTGTTCTTATGTACATTTACAACGCCATAAACGCGTAGGCGTAAATACCTGTAAGGAGTCAGGTCTTCAATGTTGGAGATAATAAATCCTACTTGCCAATTTTGTTTACCATCTACAAGCATCTTATAACTCTTTCCGTCTACACTTCCTTCAATCGTATATTTATAAGCAGCTTCAGAACCATTGACCAATCTTGTGGAAAGATTAATCTCTGAGATGCGGGCATTTTTCTGCATATCTACAATCAGTATATATGGAGTACCTGTTGCTGTATTGGAATTCTTTTGGAAAAAGGCTGAAGACTCTAACGAAACTCCATCAGTAACACAATCTGCCTTAACTCCTTTTGCTCCGGTGACAGTAGATGTAACAGGCATATTTAATGTTAAATTTTTACCATTCTGTACTGGAATAATACCATGTTTATCACTAAATTCCAGATATCTGTAATAATCCATTGACGCATATCCCTGATTGAAAGCAGCTATGGATATTCTTGGAAAATTACCCTCCGGAGTCTGATGTTCACGCTGTGCCCCCCAATGATAACTCCATACTCCGCAACTTGTTCCCACCATACTAATCCTGTTAAATTGTGCATCGAAAGTGGAGTTGTTGCCAATTTCTCTCATCAGTGTCCATTCACCTCCTAAATTAGTAGTAGATGTATACACAGTCTGACTTGGATACCATCCCGAAGCCTTTGAACTGAAGAAATAATACTCTCCCTCTTTTTTGATAATGGCTGGAGTCTCTCTGTGCAACCCCTTGCATATTGTATTCACTAATGAAACAGGTTTAGTCCAGGAATTATCTAATTTATAGATATTTATATCGCTATTCATATTGGTGGCTGAGAGCAGATACGCTGTATTGTCATCATCAATGAAGAGTGATTGATCTCTAGACTCATGTCCTAATGGCCGTTCCATCGTACCTACTTCTAGTTTACCTTTAGGAGTAATCTGTGCCAGGTAGATTTTGGCAGCACTGTATCCTCCTTCATCTTCGTAGTGAGCGGATAGTACGACCTTACCCGTTTTAGGATTATGCCGGAAAGCAATACCTTCAAAATTTACATTGGGATAAAAAGCTAATTCACGAGGAGCACTCCAATTTCCGTCAAGTCCTGTTGGAGAATAGCTTTCAGATGCCATCCAACCTTTAAGCGATTGCCCGTTCACATTCTTCTCAGTATTTTCCATTTTATAGGAATAGTAAAGATTACCTATTTTCATTCCTTGAGGCTTATTTGTAGAGCCTTTACTAATGTACTTTCCATTCAAGTTATCGTAAACTTCAACTTCACCGACAGGTATAAATGTGGTAGCTTGTTGGGAGATTGCTGTTCCTATTTTCTTTCCATCTTTAAATGCTTCTACGTGATACGTAAAAGTTTTGTCAACCTTTAGGTCATAGTCATCGTATGTGCCTCCTTTGGTTTCTCCGATGAGTTCTCCGTCACGATATATCTTGTAAAGATCAGTATCTTTCCGCTGCATCCAATTCAACTTCACATTTTTGGCTTCTTTTTCGCCTACGAGTTTAAAAGTAGTGGCTGTCACTGCCCAAGTCCCAGTACTCTCTCCGGTTTTTGTTTCTTTCGACTGTGCGACAGAAGAAGGAAATACCGGCAGATCACATAAACATACGAATACAAGTGCAAGATAAAACTTTAATTGTTGACTTTTAATGTTCATAATACAATTCTTTAGTTACGTTTGAAATATGGGCAGAAAGTTATTTAGTTCCCATGAGTTTCAGATTATTAGCTCTGTAAGTAGCTGAGAACAAATCAGCCTCCTTGTATGTGTACTTGCTTGAATCGAAATATACAGCAAAATCCTGCATTAGTTTTTTTGAATATTCAGTGAGATACAAATTGGTTCCGTCGAATGTGTTAGAGCCGGAAACAGTAATGTATTTCTTATCTTTGATATTCTGTATCTGATAGTAACCATCTTCCTGTAGATTGAACATCCAGCGTTGACCGTTATCTTTCTTTTCAGGATTCAAGCGTAAAGTACCGAACAGGGATTCGAGGAACTTTCCGGTTTTTATATCTTTTAATTTGTATACGTTAGGAGTTTCGGTTTTGATAAATTCGAAATTCAGATTAATATCATCATTGTCATCTGATATGGTGAATCCATTAGCAGGCTTGGATACCAGACGGTCGGATATTTTTTCCAATAAGGAATAGATGTTTCCGGAAATAATGGTTGCAGCACGTTTGTAGCGATACATATTGTTGAATATGCTCAAATCCCATTTATCGTACCATTTTACAACTGGATATCCTGAACGCACGCTGATGGGTAACCATACAAAATGTGATTTTCCCGGATCATTTCTGTTCCAGCGGTCTCCCATATAAATAAATGCTTTATCTTTATCAGGCAGTTGGAAAACATAGTTGCTCTGCGAGTTGTAAGTTACTTGTTTCAATTTATCAACGGCAAAATTTGCTCCTGTAATCCATTCACCTAATATATTAAAGGTATAAGCGGTTCTTCCCGGATTTGGATCCCATCCTGTACAACCGGAAAATAATCCGAAATACATATCGCCTACCTTAAAGATGGAAGGTGCCTCATACTTAAGTTCTTTTAGTATCTTTGTTTCAGTGGAAGTCGGCTCTAGAAAGTCATCTCTAAGTAAGGATATATTTGTATTTGTGTTCATGTCGGTAGAACAGAAATGATATGCCTTACCGTCTGTATCTACAAATAGAGTTTGGTCACGTGATTCGTTTTTATTAGGGCGTAAAGTCTTGTATAACGTATAAGGCCCTTCTATCTTATCACTGACTGCGATACAGACTCGTGCTGCGCTGTAATCGCTATTATTGATTTCCCAATGGCTCCACATTACCCATTTATTTGTTTTTGGGTTATAGATGACTTTGGGACGTTCAAATAAACGTCCGTGGGAGATGTCATTCAAGTCATCCTTGGCTTCTCCGGTCGTTTTCAAAGAAAGTCCCAGACGTTTCCAGTTATACAAGTCTTTAGATTGATAACAGCTCACTCCGTTTGATACGAATCCGGTACGATCTTCTCCGAACCAATAGTAAGTACCTTGATTAAATACCACACATCCGCCATGTGCATTGATTTGTTCTCCATTTACATCCTTCCACAAAACACCCGGACTTATCTGGGTATTTTGCGAAAAAACGGAAATATACGAGAATATAAGACTGATAAATAAAATATTTCTCATATTTATTCTTCGATATTGATAGTTATTTCAGGTTGTGCGGGGGCATAAGCACCGGATTCATCTATAGTAAAATATTCTACTTCGGCTGTATTATCCATGAAACCGAATTTAGGAGAATATACGCATGATACACCGGTCAACTTGGCATTATCTACCCGAATAGATCCGATGTCATTTCCCCATCCTCCACGTCCTACACTGAAGGCAACTCGTATTTGCTTGCAGTCGGGCGAAGTAGTGTAATCCATAGAGTAAGTTTCCCAGTCTTTGCTTGCTATTTCTGTAACAACTCTCTTCTCTGTATCTTGTAACTCTTCGATTGTCATTTTTCCGGTAAGTTTACCTTCTTTTTCAGCAATACCGCCTTTCAATAGAGCAGATAAAGTGTACGTTTCATTAGGAGCGACATTGACAACTTGTGCTAGAATACCGTCACTCCAACCGGTTGCCCATTTGTAAGGCCTGATTTCAAATACATGATTGTCTAGATCCTGTTCGTTGTCTAGTTCTTCTGGTAGGATGTACTGTTCAGAGTTCCAACGGTCACCTATAATAACATCCCATCCTTCGATACGGGTAGTCAGTTTACTGTCGGAATCTACATCGAATTCTCCTTCAAAGCCCGGATTTTTTAAAAGATTTTCTACCGGTTCACCAATCCCGGCTGTAAAGTTTGGTTGCGGAGCATAGTCTTTGATACGTACAGAATCTATAGGAACTCCATCTCTGAAGATGAAAGCGCGGTTATCGGGAGTTATGGCAAAGCGGTAAGTATGAGCCTGACCGTCGTTATTGTAAAATTTACCTCTTCCACCTTCTTTTCCGCTGGTAGCCGGATTATTAATAGCCTTCTGATAGTTATTGTATATACCTATTTCGGAAGAATTAAAATATGCTTTAAATCCATATCCCTTTTCATTTACAAAATAAGGATAAAAATTCTGTTCCGTATCATCGGTTTTTATCCTAAATTCGATAGTGTATCCTTTAGAGCCGGGAGTAAATGATTTTGTAAACTCTACATCCTTTCCTCCTTTATATGTAGGTGATTTAGAAATATCCTTTATGGGAAGTGAAGTACCGTATCCTTTAACCTTCACATACGAACGTGTGTCACCGCTTCTTAATACGAGTTTTCCTTCAGTCAGTATTTTTGTACTGTTCAAAGTTACGGTTACTTTTTGTTTTCCCTTATTAGCCGGTAGCACGGTAGGAGATACAGTGAAGCCATTGGGAGCGGTTACTTTGATTTCTTTCCTGGGTAAAGCCGTAGAATTGACTATAAACGAAACTGATTTGTTTGTCCCGTTAATAATCAATTGTGGTAAGTGGGCATCTACCGGCACTTCTTCTGTTTCCTTTTTGTCGTCTTTGGGTAGAGCCGCATAAGTTGCTGTTACACCACTTGTCAATAGCACCATTGTTAAGAACATGATTCTTACATACTTCTTTTTCATGATATTGAAATGTTTGAATAAATTAATTATTTAGTGATTACTTGTTTCTGATTGCAAATTTGATGAAACATTTTTAGATAAGAGTTCTATAATAATTCAAATGCGTTTGATTTTAAATAATGTGTTTTGTGAGGGATAAGAATCATTCAGTAAGGTTCAAAAATCATTCATATATGCTTTCTTGAATGGGTAATTAATATATTTTAAGATGTTTGCCTGTCATTACCGCTAAATTTTGTTTTAATATTGCATTGAGAAATGATTCTAATTATTCAATATTACTATGAACTATACAATTCGATATTATATATTATTCTCTTTTCTTTCTGTTTTTTCAAGTGTTGTCGCACAACAGATGTCTGTGACTACCTTGCCTTTGAACAACTATTTACCTTCTAGTTCGGTATTGCGTGTTCATTGCGATAAGGAGGGTTTTTTATGGTTGGGAACAAAAGATGGATTGTGTCGTTATGATGCCTATCGTATATTAACTTTCCGTTCCGGTCTAAAAACGCCGGATTTATTGACAAACAATGAAATTACCTGTATTGCAGAAGATGATAACGGTTTTTTGTACATAGGAACTAAGAAAGGTTTGAATATATTGAATAAACGAACTTATCAGATAACTCCGGTTGAACATAATGATATAAGAGACCAAGAGATCCGGACAATGATAGTCGACAGTAAAGGGTGGCTTTGGGTTGGTACATTAACTTCTGTATTTCGTTGTTCCAATGATTTTTCATTTTGCAAAAGGTATGATGCATCTTTGCCTGTCACTAGTGTAAATTCTATCTATGAAGATCAGGATAAGAATATATGGGTTACTTTGTGGCAAAAAGGACTTCATAAATATGATTCGGGAAAAGATACGTTTGTTAGTTTGCCTAAAATAGGGGCTTGGGACAATCCGTTCAAAATTTTTCAGGATGATAAGAAGCAGCATTGGGTGTTAACTTGGGAGAGTGGAATATATTTGTTTTATCCGGAAGAAAAACAAGAGTTAATGTATCATCATGTTAATGTGGAGAGTGAAAATAAATGGGATGAGAGCGGCTGTTTTAGTATTGTTCAGGACGATAAGTATGGATATATTTGGATTGTGTCCACACAAGGACTTTATGCACTTCAGAAACGTCCGGGGGATAAGGTAAGTAATGTTGATATATCTCATATTTCTTCTAAATTGAATAATATTTTTAGTGAAATTGTCAAAGACGCATTGGGTAACCTGTGGATCGCTGCATTTAATGAAGGGGTGTCTATGATTGACTTGAATAAGCCCTTTGTCCAGAACAACTTACTTCCAACTATTCGAAAAAAAACAGGGTTTAACGCTAATGTGAAAAATATATATGAAGATGAAGATGGTGATTTGTGGATCAATCAAAACCGTTGGGGAGTAGGTATATTTGAACCCAATTCAACTGATATTCAGTTTCATACTGATATTCCTTCACTTAGAGGAATATCGAATTTGAAGAATATTAGTTGCATGGCACCAGTGTCTTCTCTTCATGAAGTTTGGTTAGGAACTGAATATGATTCTGAGATATATAGGGTAAAGAAAGAAAAAGGGAATATACGATTATTGGGGGTCTTGAATTTAAAGAAATATGTAACAGAGAATCCGGGAGATCCGTATTTGTTTTATGAAGACAGTAAACGTAACTTTTGGATTATAACTACTGCAGGTATATTAGTAAAACCAGCAGGGAAGAATGATATTCAAGATACACATATTATGCTGAAGGGCATAACCGGAATTGGAGAAGGAAAAGATAATACCTTATGGATCAGTACCAAAAAAAAGGGTGTATATACAGCTGTGATTCCTTCTCAATTAAAGTTTGAGAAATCAAGTTTAAAGAATTTGAATTCCCAAACAGATGGTTTGATAAGTAATAATATTACTGCTATTTGTGTAGATAATAGCGGATTGATATGGCTAGGTAGTGAAGAAGGTAGTGTTTTTACTTACGATTCCCAAAAGAAGAAAGTTACAGATTTGTCGAATGTGTTTGATATGCTTGAAGAAAGTATTTTCAATATTGTAACCGATCGATTAGGGCATATATGGATTTCTACCAACAAACGGGTTATAGAATACGAACCGAAGAACGGAGGAATTATGGACTATTCTACTATGGATGATATATTGGTGAATTCTTTTATGCCAAACTCTTACTTTATAAGTCGTTCAGGTAAAATGCTTTATGGTGGTAATCGAGGTATCACAGCATTTACTCCTTATGAAGGTTTGTCCGAACATCCTCGGAAGATTAAGACTATGATAGCGGATATAAAAATAGACGGAATGTCCGTTCTTTTGGAGAAGAATAATAATCGTTTTGATTTGAGCGATCAGAATATAACTTTGAACTCTGGAGATAAAAATATCGAGATAGATTTCTCTTCTTTGAATTATGCTTTCCCGAATAAGATCAAATATGCCTATAAGATGGAAGGGGTAGATGATGACTGGGTATATGTCAGAGGGGACCGTCAGTTTGCTTTTTACAATCAACTACCTAAGGGAAAACGGATTTTTTATCTGAAGGCAACAGATGTGAATGGTTTGTGGAGCGAGTATGTATCTACAGTTTCAGTATATAAACAACCGGCTTTTTATGAAACATGGTGGGCATATACATTATATGTTATTTTTGCAATTATATGCATTTATCTTTTTTATCGGAGGATACAAAAACGTATGCAATTACGGCATGAATTGAAAATAGCACAGATAGACAGGGAAAAATCAGAAGAGCTAGTGCAAACAAAATTGCGCTATTTTACAAATATATCTCATGATTTATTGACACCTCTTACTATTATTACTTGTTTGGTTGATGATGCAGAACTGACTGGTGGAGAACGAATTCCACAGTTAAATATGATTCGTTTGAATGTGAATAAACTAAAACGTTTATTACAGCAGATTCTTGATTTCCGTAAGGTAGAAAGTGGAAATATGAGATTATCTGTATCTCAATGTGATATTATTCCTTTTGTCTCAGAGGTTTGTAGTGTGAATTTTGCACCTTTGATGAAAAAGAAAAAACAGAACTTTGTGTTTTCATCTGAAGATCAGACACTGACAGCTTGTTTTGATGCGGACAAAGTAGATAAGATTGTGTCCAATCTTTTATCCAATGCTTGTAAACATACGGATGCCGGTGGTGAGATAAAACTGATGATGAAATCTTATCAGGCTTCCGGACATTGTCATCTGTGTATTCAGGTTTCGGATACAGGAGAAGGTATTGCCTCTGAAGAATTGGAACATATTTTTGCCAGATTTTATACAGCTCAAAAGAAAGATGGGAGTGAGTCCAATGGTATCGGCTTATCATTGACTAAGGATTTGGTCGAACTCCATCACGGAGATATTAAAGTAGAAAGTGAATTGGGCAAGGGAAGCATTTTTACAGTAAATTTCCCGATTGATGAAGAAAGTTATGAGGAAAATGAGTTTGCCATAGAAAAAGTGAGAGAAAAGAAAGGCGAAATCATATTAGGTGATGTAGATTTGGATGAATTTGAAGAAGGAATGAGGGATATGCGTCAAGCCAGCGAACATCATCTGTTGTTGGTGGAAGATAACGAAGAATTGTTGTATCTTATGAAGCGGATTCTATCTCGGAATTATCATGTCCTGATTGCTAAAAATGGGGTTGAAGCTTTAGAAGTAGTGAAAGAGAATGAAATAGACATAGTGATTAGTGATGTGATGATGCCTGAAATGGATGGGTTGGAATTATGCCGGAATTTAAAGTCTAATTTGGAAACCAGTCACATTCCGGTCATTTTATTGACTGCCAAAAATACGGTGGAAGATAGGGTTGAATGCTATAATGCCGGAGCTGATGGATATATTGCTAAACCATTCGAATTGAAAATACTTGAAGCGCGCATTAATAATTTTATAAGTCATAAAAGAAGTAAACAGGAAGAATTTCGTTCTAATGCGGATGCGCAGATTGATGCGTTGGAAACTTCGGTTGTTGATAAAGAATTCTTTGATAGAGCTGTTGCCGTGATTAAAACGAATATTTCTGAAGGTAATTTTGATGTTGTTCAATTGGCAGATGCATTGGCAGTCTCTAAATCTTCTCTTTATAGAAAAATGAAAGTTGCGACAGGATTATCTCCGGTTGAGTTTATCCGAAATATCAGATTAAAACATGGTAGCCAGTTGCTGAAGGATAAATCCATATCAGTGGCAGAGGTCGCTTACGAGTGTGGATTTTCTAATCCCAAATATTTTGCCACTTGTTTTAAGGAGGAATTTGGGGTAACTCCGAAAGAATATCAGAAATCATTAAATTAGAAATTGTATATCCAATATTTGCTGAGTGAGTACGTGTCTTTTATATGAAACACGTACTTTCTTATATATGAGTACTATAGGTAGTTTTGAACGATATTTGAACGTATACTGAATGATTATTGAACTTTCTTAAGGTGTTTATACAAATGATTCAATTTTATACGCTTTTGAATGATTGCTGTACTTTCTTCTTATAGATAAATCTCATATTTGCAACAGAATAATTTCCTATACTTCTAACTTATAGGAAAAGTATATGTGTTTAGTGTTTGAGTCTTTAATTTTTTAATAATTAAATCTAATAGATATGGTGAAAAATGCATTCATCCGTCTGTTTGTAGTGATGGTCTTCTTAGGAATTGGCAATAAGATGAGTTCGAAGACATTCATTCAAAAAAAACAAAAGCAAGAATTGTTGGTGTCCGACAAGGACATTGAAAAACACAAGCAAGATTCTGTGGGATTTGTGGAACAGAAATCAAAACTTCAGCATTCGTGGGGAACTTTTAGTCCAAATGTATCTCTAGATGTGCCAAGTATCTCTCGTTCTCCTTTTATTTCTCTTCAACAATTGTTGAAAGGAAATACAGCAGGGGTGTATGTTCAGGAAAATAATGGTGAACCTGGAAGTATACAAAGTATGCTTATACATGGATTGTCATCTCCGGTTTTCTCAAATAAAGATATTTCGGGAATACAGCCGGTTGTGTATTTAAATGGAGTACCTTTATTATTGGATAATCCATTTAGTTATGATGTAAAGTTGTATGATGTGAATCCATTGGGTGGGGCTAGTAATATACTGGCAGGGCTTGACCTAGGTATTATTGAATCCATGGAAGTAATTAAAGATCCGTTGAAGTTGGCGCAATTAGGGCCACTTGCTTCTAAGGGTGCTATTTGGATTCAGACTAAAGATGGGTATTGGGGAGGAAAACATTTTTCTGTAGATGGTTCTTTGGGTTTTGTTACACCACCTTCTGGCGTTAAGATGACAAATGCCGGATATGAAAGAGCTTTTCGACAGAACTTTTTTGATACTTATGGAATATTGAATGCTAATCAATATCTGCCGAAATATCTTCAGGATGATAGAGATGATTTATATTTTGGAGAGCCGGATTGGGCTGATTCATATTATAGATATGCTCCTCAATATAATTTAAATGTTACTGTTGGAGGAGGAAATCCTATGGCTAATTATTTATTTACTTTAGGAACATCAAGAAATGCCGGAGTTGCAGATGAAACCGGATATAATAAATACAATATTGGTTTCTTTTTGAATATGGTTCCATTGAAGGGGTTGACAGCTACTGCGCAAGTGAATGGGGGAATGTCGAATCGTTCACGTAATCGTAATTTTAGGGACCATTATGCTGAAGTAGAATATTTGCCGGATTTCTCAACACCGATAGCTCCGACTAAAATCGGCTATTCACTTTTTATGTCAGAATATGATAAAGTAACGAGTGAAAATGATAATGATATGATAAACGGCTATTTGGGTTTGAATTATAAATTGGGTAACTTTGTGGCTAACGCAAAATTGCAATTGGATTATAATACGAATGATAGTCATTTGTTTTTTCCGTCTACTTTAATGGAATCAGTGAGCTTCGTGTCTGATTATTCAGCTTATAACAGAAGACTTCGTGGAGTAGCAGACATAGCTTATTTGTTCAGGTTTGGAAAGAATCATTTGCTCAATGTAAAATGGGATGGTTCTTTTCAGTCAGACCTTCAGCATTACAATTATACTCGTGCTTATGATGGGGATGATGATAAAAAAACAACTACAGCTAGCAAAGCCAATTATAAGCTTTACCGATATGCGGATAGGATGGATACTCGCCTTGTCTCCACCTCGTTCTATTTAGAATATACTTATAAAGAGTTAGTGAATGCCGGAATTGTTGTCAGAAGTGATGGCACTTCGAAAATGCAAATGGATAATCGTTGGCTGTTTACTCCTGCATTTAATATAGGCTGGAATGTAAAAAAACAGTTTTGGGCAAATTCTCCAGTTATTTCAAACTTATTCATCAATGCTTCATGGGCAAGAATGGGTAAACTATTAGAAAGCGATCGTTTTGCATTGGGACCTCAATATTCGGCAGAAGATATGAATTGGATTGGGCAAACAGTGATTTCTTCTCAAAATGGTTTGGGAACTATTACGCGTCCTTATTCTCGTGGATGGGTGGGATATGGAATCGGTTGGCCGTATGCAGAGAAGCTAAATATAGAGTTGGCAGGCGCTTTTTTGAATGATCGTCTTAAATTTAGTTTAGGTTTTTATAATAACTATGATAAAGATCAGATAATTCAGATGCCTGTTCCGCAGGAATATGGATATAAATATCAGTTTAAGCAGGGGATGGATGTTAATAATAGAGGGATTGATTTTTCCATATCATCCTCGATATTGTCCAATCCCAAAGGGATAAATTGGGATACCTCATTGAATGTCAATTACAATTGGAATGAACTGAAACGATTGCCGGAAGGAGTACAAGAGGTTACTTTGGGGGATCGTAAACTAACTGTAGGGAAATCTATTGATCAATTTTGGTTGCTTCAGAATATCGGTATATATCAAACGGATGAGGAAGTTCCCGTGATAGATGGTAAGCGATTGAGTATAAATGGAATTCCTTTGAAGAAAGGAGATCCTATTTGGGTAGATCAGAATGGAGATAATATGATTGACGACCAAGATAAAGTAATGAAAGGACATATGTTGCCACCATTTACAGGTGGTTTTATGAGTGAGTTTAGATATAAACGTTTTGATTTATCTTTCAATTTATTTTGGGCTGTAGGACATCATGCTCTGAATAATCGCTCTTGGCAACGTTATGACTTTATGACTTTAGATAATCAGAAATCATTGGCTGCTGTCAAAGAAATATTCTTTTGGCAAAATACCAATGACAAAAATGATTATCCAATTTATAATCCACTGAGCAAGACACACCCTTATCGTCAGGATCAGGATTTATTCTTGGAAAAACTGTCATATTTAAAATTAAGGACATTGACTTTAGGCTACACGCTTCCTTTGAAGAAAAAAGGAAAGTATGCCCCAAATAGTATTTATTTATATCTGACAGCAAATAACCTATTTACGATTACAGCGTTTAGTGGAGACGATCCGGAATTGATTGAATTCAATGGTTGTTATTCGGGATACGCTCAATCTCTTCCTCGCTCTTTGACTGCGGGATTCAAATTTAATTTTTAAATCTAATAATACCGATATATGTATTTAACTAAATTACATCGAATAAAAAGGACTTTTGGAGTTTCTATGCTATTGGCTGCTACATTCTTTTGTCAGTCGTGTAATAGTTTTTTGGATGTTGATGTACGGCATGCTGCTTCAGAAAACCAGCAATGGCAGACATTTGAAGATACTCGTGCGGCATTGATGGGAGTTTATGGACTAATGAGATCTGCATTGGCCGAAAATAATTCTTATTGGGCTTACGGGGAGTTACGTATGGGAGATTTTACTGTTTATAACAGTAATGATTTGAAAGCAGTCGTCAATAACGAATTGAGAAATCCACAGACTTATTTGGAAGAATTATCAGATTGGAGAAGGTTTTATGCAGTTATTAATGCGGCTTCTGTTTTTATAGAGAAAGCTCCTCAAACAGTAGAATTGGATAAAGCGTATTCAGAGGCAAATCTTAAATATGATATAGCCCAAGTCCGATTATTGCGTGCATTTTCTTATTTCTATATGGTACGCATATGGGGGGATGTGCCTTTACTTACACAATCGTATGATAATGGTTTGTTTAAGGAAATTCCCCGTACGGATGCGCAGACTGTTCTAAATTATGCCAAAGAAGAAATTCTGGATGCAATAGTCGATTTGCCATTTGAATATGGAACAGAAACAAGCAAATATTATAATCAAGTTGCGAATTATTGGAGAGGTTTGTTATTAAACAAATTATCAGCTTATACAATATTGGCGCATATATCGGCGTGGGAGGGAAATTATTCGAATGCGGCTACGTATGCTGGTTATGTAATATCTCATGCTTCAAACATTGAGGCAGATTATATTGATGTTAAAGACTTGACTTCACCTCAAGGACTATTTTCTATGGAAACGAAATTCAACGGATATAAGATTGTAAGTTTTAATTTTCCTTATGAACACTTTGAAGCGACGCAAAACGGGCATATTGAACAGTTAACGTTAGCTGCTCCTTTTGTTCAAAAGAGTTATCCGGAAATTTATGTGTCCAAAGACAGCTTGTTTTCTATATTTGATGATTTGACTGATACACGTTTTGGAATCAATGCTTCGGCAAATGATAAATATTATACTAATTATATTAATGATTTGAATACTGAGACTCCATTATTTACAAAAATCAAGGTCGTTCAAGATGGAAAAGGAGAAGATAATGATTATGCTGTTTTCGGTTCTTCCATCATTTTCTCTCGTCTGGAAGAAATTACTTTGTTGCGTGCTGAAGCTTTAGCTGCACTAAATCGTGGAACAGAAGCAATAGCTGATTATAATACAGTGCGGAGCAATCGAGGTTTACCATTACGTACATTTAAATACTTTGAAGCAGATTGTCATAAATTGCTTGCTGCTATTTTTGATGAACGTAGAAAGGAGCTGATGGGAGAAGGATGGAGATGGTTTGATCTGATTCGGAGAGAACGATTGCTGAATGATAATCCGGTGATGCGGGAACTGATAGAGAGAGAAGGCATATATTGGCCAATAGCCTCTGAGGTGTTGTCTGCCAATAAATCACTTACGCAGAATAAATATTGGGAATAATCAAAAAATAACAATGCTATGAATAAATTAATAACAGCTTTATTGATTTCAGTATTCTTATGTTCTTTATTGATTTCATGTAGAAATTATGATGAGGCTGGCTATGTAAATTCCGGTACTAATCTTGGAATTACTTATTTTGATGGAACTACATTGGATTATTTGAAAGCAGGAGATCCTATTTTGAATGTTAAATATGATTCAATGATGAAAGTGATAAATAAAATACCGGATTTTAAGTTCTTTAATGAAGAGACGGGACATACGGTGTTTGCCATTCCCGATACTTGTTTTCAGACGGCAATCACTAAGTTGAATAACTATCGTCAACAAAATTCTTTAGGTAAAAATGTTTATTTAGATGATTTATTGATAGAACCTTTTGAAGTGGAAAAGGAAATTGATCAGGGAGAAGGGTTGGATCCAATTAAAGTCATCATAAAATATGATTATCGTGCATCACTGGATACTTTACTTTGCCGATATATGTTTGATGGAGTTTATGATTCAAAAAAAGTTTTAGAAAATGAAGGGGGGATGAATATCGAATCTTATCATTATGGTTATCAGATGAATCTGTCGTCTGGACGGAATCACTCGGAAGGACTGATGGGAGGAGGAAATCGATATTTCAAGATAAGTGATACAAATAATTCTGTGGTGGTGGATAATTGGGCTATTAGTCCTACGTTGTGGAATGATATATACACTACTGATGGAGTTGTCCATGTGTTGACGTTGGGACATGAGTTTGGCTTTGATAACTTTGTTTACTTTTTCAAAAATCGCTTTAATGAGTATGAAGACAACAAAAAATAGATATAGATTGGCAGCTATGGCAGGTCTTATTTTATTAAGCACTTCCTGTGTAAATAAATTTCTTCCCGAAGACTTGGATTCGTTTGATCAGGATGCGGGTTTTACTCAGTTGGTTTATAAACCGAAATTAGGTCGTACTACTGTTTATACAGATAATTATAATACGGCGAATTCAACCCTTCCATTAACGTTTGAGATTACTAGTATTACTAATAAAGATGGTAGTCCGGCCCCTGAGTTGACTCAGAGTTTTCCGGTGAAAGTATGGAAACAGCCTTATTTGGGAACTGAAAAATCAGTTGCGGAAATAGAAGCCAAAAGAGGAATAGAATATCGTCCGTTATTTCAGATACATAAGCATTCCGGAAACATGGTTATGTGGGCAAATGCTTTGTCTTCTTTCGTGAAGTGTAGTCCGGCTGATTGTTATGTTTTCGATGTTGTTGCCCGGAATTCCGGAGGATATAAGTATACTACCCGTATGGAATTAACTCCTGAGCGGGAAGCCGATTATGAACCGAGTAACTATGACCCTGAAACGGGATTGATTACCAGTGAATATTTACCGGCAACTTCCACTCGTAGCCTGTATACCGAAGACAATAACTATATTTTGGAGGAAGATGTGCATGTATACATCAGACAGAATGAGGACATGGAAGGTGAGGAGAAAACATTAACATTCCGTTTTTATGATGATAATTATGTGCCTATAAATCCTGCAGAGTTTGATAAGACAGATTGGGACAAAATGGCGGAAGGCTTGTTTTTTAATAAGGAGCAGACCTCAACATACGTAAGATATAATGTAGCATATCCTTTACCTTTGCTGGAATTGCCTATGTCTTACACAAATAAGGAAGGGAATAAGGTACATTTAAGTTTCACTGCTTCCAGATTGAGCACGAGCGGATATCGTATCAATCCGAATCTTCAGTTTGACTTTGCTATTTATACAGAAGGACATTGGGAGATCATCTTTGTTTTCTCAACCGGAAAACCATTGTTGGGTAATATTGAGAGTACTAATCATTAAGGATAATTCAAATGAAAAAGCTATATAAATATATTGTTTTTATATTCTTCCTTTTCACAACTATAGATATGATTGCTCAAGATTTTCTTGTCAAAGGAGTTGTTCGGGAGAAAGAGGGGAGACAAATGACTGTTCCAGGAGTTTCAGTTTTTGTAAAAGATCAAAAGACGAAAAAAGTATTGCGGGGTACAACGAGCAATTTGGATGGCGAATTTAGTGTCCGCGTTCCGGCAAATGCTCAGTTAGAGTTTTCCTGTATCGGATATGAGCCTGTTGTCAGACGCATAACAAAAAATGAAGACAATTTAAGAATCTATATGGTAGAGTCTGTGAATATGATAGATGAAACTGTAATTGTAGGTTATGAGAATAAGAGAAAGACTTCGGTAACAGCTTCTACGGTAGTGGTGGATAGTAAGGACTTAGCAATGACACCTGTTGCCAACCCGATGGAATTGCTTCAGGGACGTGTGGCAGGATTTGATTTGCAGATGAATAATGGTACTCCCGGTTCGATCGGACAAATGAACATTCGTGGTGTTTCCAGTTTGAATGTGTCCGGTGATGGTGAGAATGCCCAACTTCTTTCAGGCACTCCATTGTTTGTTATTGACGGTATTCCGCAAGAAGATGTGGGTGACTATGATTCTCAGGGATTATTGAATAATTCCGGTGTCAGTCCTTTGTCAATGCTTCCTTATGAGGATATTGATAATATCCAGGTGCTTAAAGATGCGGCTGCTACTTCATTGTACGGTTCCAAAGGTGCTTATGGAGTAGTGCTGATTCAGACTAAAAGAGGAAATTCTCCGAAGCCCAGATTAGTTTATTCTGGCAATTTTAAAGTGAATACTCCACCTAGTTTGCGTGATGTGGCGATTGGTAATGCAGAGCGGAGAGCCCGTATTATGCAGATTCTGCAAAATGATACTTCTATCTATCATGGCTTGAATGCAATACACGGACTACCTGCTTTATCGGACAGTTTGAATCCGTATTACAATAATAATACCGACTGGCAGGGAAACTTCTATCGGAGAACGTATAATCAGACACATAATGTTAGTTTTTCCGGTGGTGATAAGGCTTTTAATTATAAGATAAACGGTAATTATTATACAGAGAAGGGTATCATACAAAATACCGACTTTAACCGTTATGGCATAACCATGAATATGGGATATGCTCCTAATGATAAATTCGATCTGGATGTGAAAGTATCGGCAACTTTTGCTATCAACAGTACTGGTAGTGGTGATAATTTCTCTCAGAAAGGGGTTGCTTCGGGAAGTAATGCTTCTTCTTTACTGCCTCCACCTTCCTTATATACTGCGTCCAATGAAGCATTGAGTATTTTTAAGGTGGATGATGATAAAACGAGTTCGGTGTATGATGCTAGTTTGAATGTTGGTTATAAATTGCCTTGGAATCTTCAATGGCGAGCTACGGTTGGCTATAAATATACTCGGGATGAACAGGAGACTTTTACTCCGGCAATATTAAGTCAGGTAGATGGTAATCCGAATATGGCAATTTGGTATAATGCCAGTAATCGTTCACATAGTATCTATGGGCGTACTACTCTTTCCGGAAATGTAGATGTCGGACTTTTGACACTGGGCTTGACTTTAGGAACAGAACTTAGTCTTTATAAAAAAGGAGGAAATGAAGTTTCCCTGAAAGGAATGTCAAGCGATTATATATGGGGACCGATAGGTTATGCTCCGAAATTGACAAATGGAACCGCTTATAGTTCTACGAATAACAATACTTTGTCATTCATGATCAACCCAAGCATCGGATGGAAAGGAAATGATAAATACGTATTGACTCCTACCATTCGTCCGGAAGTAAATTCTTCTTACGGGGCTAAAATTAAATGGACGATAAATCCGGGATTGGGATTTAAATGGAATTTCACAGCGGAAAATTTTATGGAAAAATGGAGAGAACGTTTCCTGTCATCCGGTGCTATACGTGCTACGTGGGGACGTTCTGTCAGATACTCTGCTTCCCGTTATGATATTTGGGGTGTTTATAATCTTTTGGAGGATACCTATAATGGTTCTTCCATTACTCCTATCGACTTCGGAAATTTGCCTAACCAGGATTTGAAGCCGGTAACCACAACTCAATGGAATTTGGGGCTTGACCTGAACTTCTGGAATGGGAAATTAATGTTCACGGCGGATGCTTATTATAAACAAACAGATAATGATTTGAGAGAGACGGCTCTTGCCAATCATAATGGATTTGATAAGATAAAAAGTACAGAAACAAGTTTGGTCAATTACGGTTTGGAGTTACAGGTAGGAGGGCGTCCGTTATCAAGTCAGAGCGATTGGAATCTTTACTGTAATTTTACTCTTGCTTTTAATAAAGATGTCATTACTAAATTGCCAAATGATTTGCGCCAGATTATTGCATCCGATTATACATACGTCAACAAACTGGGATCTAATACATTTGGAAACTATCTATATGTATATAAAGGAGTGTATGCGACCGATGAGGATGTTCCGGTCAATCCTGCTACCGGTAAACGTTTGCGGGTAGGTGGAAATACCTCTGAAGAAGCCTATTTTCGTGCAGGAGATCCGATATGGGTTGATGTGAACGGAGATTATGTGATTGATGAGAAAGATAGAGTTATTGTTGGTAATTCTCGTCCGAGGGTAACAGGCGGATTCAGTTTGAATTTGCGTTATAAAGCGTTTTCTATCAACACGAATACTTCTTTTACTTTGCGGAGGGATATTATAAATAAGGCGTTGGCGGATCGTTTCGCTTCATATGGTAATCCTTTGACGAAATCATTGGAAAAGGAGGGGGCTATGGTACCTATTGATGCCTATAATTTCTGGACACCTGATAATCGTTATGGAGCAGAATATCCAAATCCTTATGATTATACGCGTTCCAATATTATCAAACCGTATCGTGCGGAACAGACCTTATTTATGGAAGATGGTTCGTATTTTAAGATTAACACTATTTCAGTAGCCTATGATGTACATAAAAGTATTCTTAAATGGTTCGGTATAGGTTCTATGACTTTGAATGCCAGTATGAATAATGTTTGGACTTTCTCCAATTATTCTGGAATAAATCCGGAAAATGTAACGTCATTGGGGTACGATAATTCTGGTGGTTATCCGAATGCACGTTCTTATACGGTAGGTATTATAATCAGATTGTAGTATGTTAAAACAAATAATTCGTATGAAAAAGAATATATTCATTATATCATTACTTGCCGTTTCGCTATTGAGCAGTTGCGGTTTGATAAAAGTAGATGCGGATGATAAGTTGCCGGGAGATGAGTTTTGGATAGAGGGGAATGCCGGTAATGTGGAAACTTATATGTTGAGTATTTATAACAATTTCCGGAAAGCCACAATGATAAAATCTGCCTTTTTTGTTTATTCAGGTGATTTTCGATGTGCGCCTATTGGATATTATAGTGGTGACAGGGACCTGTTGGGATATTTGACGTCAAATGATATGGCCGGATTGAAAAGTAGATATGATTCCGGAAATAACGGTGAAGGAAGTGTTGGTCAAATAACGAATTGGAACTATTTTTATCAGGTGGTTCAAGGTGCGAATATTTTGTTGAAGGAAATCGATGAAGTTCCGGATATGACTGATCAACAAGTACGCAACTATAAGGCAGAAGCTATTTTTATGCGTAATTTAGCCTATTTCTTTATGGTCCGGTTGTTTGGAGATATACCTTATTATACGGTTGCCTATAATTCTGAACCTTTGTCTCGTACGAGTATGGTGACTGTATTGCAAAATTGTCTGGCGGATCTGCAGGCACTTATTGATAGTGATCCGGATAAAACTGCTTTGCCATGGAGATATTCGCTTAATTCAAAATCGGGAGTTCGTGCTACACGTGGAGCTGTATTGGCTTTGATGATGCATATTAACCTTTGGTTAGTCCGTTTTGATTCAAAACAAAGTAATACCTATTATCAAAACGTTGTTTCTTTGGGAGATGAATTGGTGAATAGAAATGATAACTCTTATGAATTGGTTGATATGAGTCGCTCTTCCTTTATATTCAAAGGTGGAACTAAGGAAAGTCTGTTTGAGATAGCTCAAAATATCAATAGCAATGAGATATTTGATCAAACAGCTATTTTTTCCAATCACTTTGCCTATTCTTGTTATATTAATCGAACTACACCGAGCTACTATTATAAAAGGGAGTTTTTAATAAAACTTTTTCCCGTGAATGGAGAGGACAAACGGGTGTCAAGTTGGTTTAATGACAATATATATATGGCTGATAAGATCGACCTTTATCCCAAGGAAATAACCAAATTTATGAATCCGGATACTTATAGTGGAGATAATATAACATCCAATTCGGGAAATCAGATCGTGTTCAGGTTTGCTGATGCCATTTTACTTTATGCTGAAGCCTTGGCTGCTATAGGAGAGGAAGGAGAAGCACAGGCACAATTGAATAAGATACGGGATAGGGCAGGTGCCACTTCTGTAATGTCTACCGGAACGGATTTGCAAAATGACATATTTTGGGAACGCGTGCGTGAGTTGATTGGAGAAGGACATTATTACTATGATTTGGTACGTACAGGAAAAATTCACGATACTAATTTCTGTGAGACTCCGATCAGTCGATCCAAATTTAACGAAGGAGCATGGACTTGGCCGATTTGCCGTAAGGCATTGGTAAATAATCCGTATATGACGCTAAATAACTATTGGGAATAATCTAAAATGAAAAACGATATATGAAAAAGAATAGAAAAAAAGGAGTTGTAATTATTTGTACTCTGTCGGCATTTTTTGCTATATGGAGCTGCTCTAATGATGATTATTTGATTGACGGAGGAACCAGCAGCCCTTATTTTGAAGGCACTATGTGGAAATATTTGAATACGGAACCACAACATGAGCGATATTTTTCCAAACTTGTGGATGTTATTGAGTATGCCGAAATGGAAGATCTTTTTAAAAAAGAAGATGTTACCTTCTTTGCTCCTACCAGTCAGACTATCAATAAGAGTATGAAGTATTTAAGCGATTATAACTATAATTATTATGGTGGTGAAGAAGTTACTGACATTCGTCAGGTAAAAAAAGAAGTATGGAAGGACTTCCTTTCTTTATACATTGTTGAGGGAAAATATGAATTGAAAGACCTCCCCCAATTGGACACATTGGCTATAACAGCTTACCCCGGTCAGGCCTATCGCTCTTACAACGGACGCCCGATGAATATCGGTGTAGATTATGCTTCGGCGAATGGGGTGAAATATGCAGGATATCGTATGTTGATTTATTCCTATATCAATAACTGGGGTAGTAGTGTGGAAGACCGTGATATGATAAACGCGAAGGTAGCTACTTGCAATTTACAGCCTTATAATGGTATTGTTCATGTCATTCGTTTTATAGATCATGATTTTGGCTTTGATAAACGTTTATTCATGCAAAAGGCTTTGGAAAAAGGGATTGATCCTGTTCCACCTGTCGAAGATGAGAAAAGTGAAGCTGTAGCGAATTTAAGTTTTACTTCAAAAACGGAATAATTATGAATATGAAAGCAATAGTTCTGGTGAACCGGATTTTATGTTTGTTGTTCATCGTATCGTTTTTGAGCGCCTGTAATGAAGGGCTGGACGATAGTATAAAGGAAGACCCTTATAAAGGAGGGAAAACTCCCTTTGGTATTCAGTTGAAAGATGAGGCTCCATCGCCGGAGAGTGCTAATCCGGAAGATTTAGTTGAATTTAAGGCAGTAGGATTAGAGAATCATTGGAATCCTGATACAAAGAAAGCCGAGTTTAAATTTTTTCTTTCGGAACAAGAAGTCGAAGTGGTTAATGTAACTGAATCCTCTGTGACAATTCGCGTACCGAAGAGCATTAGTACCGGATCTTCCTACATAGAGATGGAGGGGCAGATCTTCTATGGCCCTACACTGAATATTTTGGGAAACGTTTCTGTGGATAAATCATATGGTTTATGGCGGACACAGAGGGTTACCGGTGGTGTGATTTTTAATTATCTGAAAGGGGATAATTTGGATAATGCCTGCTATATCTTGGGTGAATTCACTGCAGTGGGACCACATATAGAGTGGATATATGATCGGGGAGGAATAGCTCTGATTGATAAGCAAGGGTTGGTTGCACCGCGATATTCATCTGGTTTTGGAATAGGGCATGGAGCTTCTTCATTTGTTACATCGGAAGATGGGTATGCTATATCTTCCAGATTGTTATCTATGTCTTATGTCAATAATAGTGCAAAAAATATTTTACTTTCAGGATATTATGATGAATATGAAAGTGTAGAGAATATCTTCAATATCACTGTTCTGAAAAACAATGTAGCTCTGGAAACCAAGGATATCCAGTTGCCTCGTAGATTGACCGGAAAATTGGAGTGGAAAAAAGTTCCGAGTTTTAATGGCGGGACGCTTGAGCAGGTACTTCTTTCTTTTGCTACTTCCGATGAGCAAGTTATTGCTGTGGGGAATTTTACCCAATATTGCCGGAATGATTATGATAATTCTTTTTATGAAATTATAAAGCGGAATTATAAGGAGGTTGGACCGATTATCCGTATGAATATGGCTGGAGAATTGGATACTGAATACCGGGTCGGAAAAAGTAAACCGGAAGGAGAGATTAAAGATGCGGTGATGGATAGAGATGGGAATGTAATTATTGCCGGAAATCTTTCTGCTTTTGACGGTGAGCAGGTATTTAATTTGTTGAAAGTGAATACGGCCTCCGGTGAACTGGATCAGACATTTAAGTCTAATATCGGCTCCGGAGTAAATGGAGCTATATCAATGATTCGTTATAATACGACATTGGATAAGTTTGTGATAGTCGGTGAGTTTACTGAAGTCAGTGGTGAACCCTGTCCTGGAATAGCTGTCATCAATGGTGATGGTACTTTGGACAGAACTTTTATTCCGCGTGAGATTGAAGGCGGAAAAATAAGTTTTGCTTCTTTGCTTGACCTGAATAAGGTAGTAATTGCCGGTACTTTCAGTAAGTATGATGGGGTTATGCGTCCCGGATTCCTTATCTTAGAGGCTGATGGGGAAGCGATGCAAGGGTTTAACGTTCCCGGTCAATTTTCCGGACAGATCTATCAGGCTGTTGAGACGTATGCCACAACAGGATTTAAGGGATTATTGTTACTTGGCGACATATACCGTTTCAATGGGGAGACTGCAAGGAATGCTGTGATGATTGAATTGGATTTTTAATTATAGAGGAAAGATACAATGATACATAAAAATATAATAAAGAGACTATTGGCTTCTCTACCTCATCTTTTTATGATTGGTGCATTGGCATTCATTACATGGTCATGTAATGACACAATGGAACAAATGCTGAAAGAAGACTATCCCGATAATAGTAGTGAAACATATGAGTCGGGTCATGTGCTACTGATTGTTATGGATGGTGCAAGCGGGAAAGCTGTGCAGCAGGCATATAATATATCTAAGACACCCAATTTGCGTGCAATGGCTCCGCATTCAAAATATTCCTTCAATGGACTGGCCGATTCTAAAAAGGATATGGTGAGATTCACGAATGATAGGGGGTGGGCTAATGTCTTGACAGGTGTCACGTCTCATGGTATTGGTACTACAGATGAAGTGACCGATACTGAGAAAGGGATTGAGCAATTATATACACCTTCTCTCCCTGTTTTACTAAAGCAGAAAAATAGTAAATTGGTATTCAGTTTGTATGCTTCAACTCCATCATTTTATGATGCATTCAAAAAAGATATTGATCATGCGGAGAATGCCGGAGATGATAATGAAGTCACAGAGCAGGTTGTCGGAGAATTACAGAGAAGTGATAAAGCTCCGTCTGATCTAATTATCGCTCAGTTTGATGGAATACGGAAAGCCGGACAGGAAGAAGGATTTTATATCGAGCAGGGAGGAGAGATTGTGGCTACTGATGGAGTGGTCTCTGCTATACAAACGGTAGATGGTTATATAGGGCAAATAATGAATGCGCTCAAATCCAGACCTAACTTTGCGGGAGAAAATTGGTTAGTGATTATCACTTCAAATTATGGCGGAGAACCGATAAAAGAAACAGAGGCTACTTATTATTATGATTATTTGAATCGTAATACGTTTACTATGATGTATAATGAGAAAGCTTCTACTCAGTTGCTATTGAAGCCTTCGAGTGAAACATTGAACTATGAATATTATACAACTGTCTTTTCTAATAAGAAATATGCCCAAATATTAGATCCGACTTTATTTAATATGGATACTCAGGAACAAAAGAATTCTTATACCCTGCAATTTATGTTTATGACAACAAAAGTCAACAGCTCGGGATGGTGGACATTTGTTTCTAAAGGCTCCGGTGCTTATTATCCGGGTAAAGGATGGGCTGTTCATGCCCAATATGGTAATTATAATATTGATGCCGGAGGACGGTATTATTCTAATGCACCTGTGAATGATGGGAATTGGCATGTGCTGACTTTCGTTTTCGATACGGAGAAAAAGAAATTACGGATATATACAGATGGAGTGATGGGAAGTGAGAATCCATTACCAACTACTCTTAATGATGTGGGCGATCCTTTAATTATCGGTCACATGAAGGATAGTGATCCGATTAATGGTCCTTTTTGTGTATCAAATCTCCAGTTCTATAATGTGGCACTTCCTGAAGATTTTATTAAAAAGAACTGTGGAAAAACCCGTCTGGAAGAACTTAAAAATGAGTATTGGGATAATTTGTTGGGCTATTGGCCCAATGACCGTGAAGAGGATTTTCAGAAAGAACTTATATATGACTATTCCCAATACGGAGACCGGAATGATGATAGCCATCCTAATCATATGCATTGGGGAAACGGAGAACGTGAATGGCTGACCGGGAGTTCATTTCAACAACACGTAAATCCTACTCCAAATGAATCTTTCTATACGGCAGTATTCAATACGGTTGATGTACCTTATCAGATATGCCAGTGGCTGGGAATCATAGTCGACCGCAACTGGAAATTGGAAGGTCAAGGGTGGCCGTTGGACTATTCATCAATGGATAAAGATTAACCTGATAAAACAGATAATATGAAGAATAGAATACTTTACTTTTTATTGACCGCTTACACCAGCTTTGTTTTTGGTGGGTGCGATATCGCTTATAAATACGATATAGAAAGTGGTACGGATGATTATACGTCGGATAAAGCGGATGCAAATATCGATACAGACAGCTCAATAGATGTCAGTATGTATGCTCAAGCACGTATTTTCCCGGGATTGGTGGATACGACGCGGGAAGAACATGTGGATGCGACAATTACATTGGATCTTACCAAGCGTTATGTAGATGCATCAACTTTGGGAATGCAATGGGTTCCTGCAGCTGTTTACAGTACCGGGTTATATGCTGGTGCAGGTGAGTTGATTACCATCCAATTGGATGAAGACGTAATGGGACTTTCCGTACAGATAGGAAGCCATACGGATGACTTGACCACTGTGAATTCTTTTTTGCGTGAGCCTGTAGTGTATACTACTAAAGCTTTATTTCCCGGAATAAATACTGTCCGTAATCCTTTGGGAGGGACTATTTGGATTTTGAAAAATGGAAAAGCGGAAGGGAGTAAGGATTTTACTTTAAAAATCAGTGGTGCCTACAGCTCGCCGGACTATGTACAGGGAGAGACAAACCAGGATATTTCATCATGGATGGAAAAGGTGAAAACTACTACTGTACCTTGGATGGAGATAAGAGGAGAACGTGTGATTTTCACACTGCCTACTGCACGTGTTGCAGATGAGATACGTTCCAATGAACAGTTTGCTTCGAATTTGGAGGAAGTGTTGCAGACATGGGATGTGGCAATAGCAGAATATTTCTATAAATTCAATGGCTTTGAATTTGGAAAGGAAGATTTGAAATATCGTGCTCCGGATTATTCGGAACGAGTGGTGTTTGATGTACAGTTAGAGGACAATCTTTATATGCGTAATGGCAAGCAGACTATTATGGCTGTTAATTCCGACCGTATCATGCAGGAACTGACTGATCTGGAAACCTTAAAAACCGCAAATTCGATTTCCATATTTACCATGCTACAGGAACGCTATTCTACTTATAGTTTTCGAAATCCGTGGTCTTGGTCGCAGCATTTGACAACTGCTGCCGCTCATTTACCTCTTTATCGGGTAGGAGAAAAGACGATGATCACGGAGGGGACTCCCATGGGAACAATTTTCTCTGATGAAGATGTGAAAGAACAATTCCCTTTGGCTTTGTCGTATGCGACAGCCGATAGTTCAAAATGGTTTGGCTATGATGGTGATAAATACAAAAGTTTTGCTTTGCTGTCCCTTGTGCAGTTGGGATATTATGATAAGGAAAATCCTTGGCAAATATTGTCGAAACTGAATGCTTACGGTCGGACCAACGGGGTAACTAATAATGAGAATGGAGAATTTGTATTTAAGTACTTGTGTGATTATTATCGTAAAGATTTTACTCCTTTCTTCGAACATTGGGGCTTTTCGGTAAGTGATAGTTATCGGGTGTATGCGGCTCAATATGATAAATTAGATAAAAAAATATGGGAATACGACCCTTTCCAACCGAATAAGGAATTGCCTGATTATGAGGCTGACGGTTATTGTTATAGAACTGACCGCCGTAATTGGGAGGCTCAGGCATACGATAAGTCTTACAGACAAAACATTTATCCGGGTAATACGGATGGAGAGTTGACTTATGGACCTGCACGTATGTTTGATGGAAAAAAGAATACGGTATGGCAGTCTGATTACTCAGATGAGGGCAATATTCCGGAACTGCCTTATTATATTGTTATTGATATGAAAGAGAAAAGCTCCATTGATGGATTTTATATAGCAAACGGACATGGGGGATTTCGGATACAACACCTGATTGTGCAGACTACGGACCATTCGGATATTAATATTTCCGATTCTAATGTAGAATGGAAAGATTTGGTTGATTTGAAGGAAGGTACTGATGATTTTAAAGCAGCATGGCGTAATGAACGTTTTTTTGAGTTTCCGGATGGAACCCAGTCTGTTCGTTATTTGCGCCTGGTGATTCCGGATGTCAGCTACGTGAATGAACAAGAAAAAAATCAGGCTTTAGGGAGAAGACAGGCATTGTCGGAATTTGGTACATTCTATTACAAATGAAACTATTTAAATTGCAATTATGAAACGTTCGATAGATAAATTAATTTTTGCCATATTGGTGGCTGTCTGCTTTTGCTTGCAGGCATGTACTGAATATGAAACTCCCGCCGAAATCGCTGTAGATAAAGAAGAAGCGGCTATTTCATCATCTGATATCCAAAGGAAAGTACTATGGATAAACATTGACGGAGCTGTGGGTAAGGAGGTAGAGAGCCTTGTAAAAGGATCTTTATCTCAAGGAGCCATAGCTGGGATGTTGACAAAGAGCAAGTATTCGTGGATGGGATTTAGTGAATCTCGCAAATTGGAAAACGAAATAGAGGAAGATCCTGTGACGTGGGCAACTATGTTGACAGGAGTAATTCCTGAAAAACACCATATTGTAGATAATTCATATATGGCGGAATTTGACGTAGATCCGGCCAATCCGAATGAAAAGGTAGTTTATTATCCTACTATCTTGCAATATATTACGACGTATGATAATAAAATGGAAACGCTGTGTGTCACTCCTTGGGAGAAGTTGAATACCGGATTACTTAATTATGCCAATAAAACTCATACCACATCTGGTGATGAAGAAACAAGAGAAGTTGTCTTGAATAGTCTGAAGGAAGGTGATTATACATTGACTTTGCTAAGTTTCTCCGGTATGTTGGAAGCAGGTAAGCAAGGAGGCTTTGTTGCATCAAATACCGCTTATGTGGCTGCATTAGGAAAGATTGACGGATATATTGGTGAATTTCTGGATGTCATTGAAAGTCGCAAAAATATATATTATGAAGATTGGTTGGTTGTGGTCACTTCCAATCATGGTGGAGATGCGGAAGGACATTATGGAAATGTAGAGGAAACTACCCGTAATACACTGGGAATATTTTATTATTCTCATTATGAGCCGTTAGAGATGAAAGGAGAATCTATGTATGGGGCTTTGTTTAGTCCGGAGATTCAGGCGGTGGCCTATGATACGCTTGCAAAGTATTATGGACTGGGCGAAGATAAAGAATTCTCGTTAGAGTTCGTGATGCGTAATACCCCTCGTAAGGATGGTTCTTATGGAGGAAATAACTGGGATCGCATTATAGGTAAAAACGGCTGGGGTATTTATAGACAGAGAGAGACAGCTAGTGCCAGACTTGAAGGAGGTGATGGAGACAAATCGACGGAAGAAGCGGTAGCAGCGTTCAATGATGCTTTATGGCATACTTATGTGTTAAGTATTGGCAAAATGAATAATGGAACCCGTAAGTTCAGGGTTGCATACGACGGTTTGGTAGTTTTGGACAAGTCTATAATGACGATTGGTCAAAAGAAAGACACGACTTTGCTTACAATAGGTGGAAGTGGTATGCCTACATCTTATTATGTGTCTGAAATAAGAATGTGGAATTCTGTATTGGATGATGCCACGTTGGCGGCTAATGCTAACCGGTTGAATATTTCGGAAAGTGATGCTGATTATAAAAACCTGACTAGTTATTGGAAGTTCAATCCGGACAGAATATCCAATGATACGATTATTCAGAATAATATTCAGGGGATGTTGGACTTGAATTTTATAAGAAAGGTAGATGGTAAAAACAGTATACTTCCTGATGAGAATAAAAGGGATCGAATTTCGTTATTGTCACTCCCAAATACTTTATCTGGAAAAATAAAGAGTGGAAATATTATGATGGAAAACACTTTGGTCGTTCCACAGATATTATATTGGTTGAAAATTACAGTAGATTCGAAAATTGATGGTTTTACATTCCTCAACAATTATAGTGCTTCAGAAGAGTGGAGGGAGAAAGAGTTGGAAGTAAGTAAGTGAAGAGGGATAATATAGTGTTTCCTTAGTTATTCAGTAACCCTTCACCTTCTGCCTATATCCCTTTGTTCATGGGAGAAAGCGGGTGAAGGGCTGCCCTTTCACCCGTTTCTTCACTCGAGTTATTCGAATAATTTTGCCGGGTTAATGCTTAAGAACTGTTCGGCTTTCATTCCTCCTTCTCCGACCACGAAAGTTGCATAAGGATGATACAAATTCCGCACTGCTTCAAGTCCTGCATTGTACGTTTCACTGTTGCTTTTAACTTCTATCGCTACAATCCGGTTTTTCTTTTTCAGTATATAGTCTACTTCTTTATCCTTTTCTCTCCAGTAAAACACTTCATAATTGCCGGTGAATGCATTAGACACAATATGGGCGCCAATGGCGGATTCAAAAATACGTCCCCATTCTTTCCTGTTGAGAATGGCTTCTTTGAAAGTTAAATCGTTGTATACGGTTTTTAATGCATTGTTATATACCTGGAATTTAGGGGCACTTGCCCTTTGGCGTGATTTATCCATTGCGAACTTTTGTAGTCCGGTCAGTAATCCGCTGTCTCCCAGTAAGTTTAAATATCCAGCCAGTGTTGTTGTGTTTCCGGCGTCTTGCAATGCTCCTACCATTTTGGTCAAGGACACGATTTCACCGGAATAGGCAGTCCCCAATTCGAAAGTCTGCCGTAGCAGTGCCGGTTTACTGATGGGAGAGTCATATAAAATATCTTTATTGATTGTGGCGTCTATGATTGCTCCGTTAATATATTGCGCCCATCGCTCTTCATCCTCAATCAAGAAAACTGCACCAGGATATCCGCCAAAATAGAGATATTGTTCCAGGCTTATTCCGAACGCATCCCGCATTTCCGGATATGACCAATGGGTCATTCTGATTTCTTCGAAGCGTCCCATCATGGAATCGGATAGCCCTTTCTCTAACAATACACGTGAAGAGCCGAGCAGAACAACTTTCATGTTGATATCATTGAATGTATCTGCATCCCATTCTTTTTTTACAACTTCGCTCCAATTCTTTATTTTCTGAACCTCATCGATTATCAGAATGAACTCAGGTAGATTTTCGACCCGCATCTGTACTCTTGCCGTATTCCAACAATCTGAAATCCAAGATGTCTGTGTGGCGGGAATGCTGTCTGCCGAATAGATTTGATAAGGTATGTTCAGGTCATTGACTACCTGTTTGATAACTGTCGTTTTTCCCACCTGGCGAGGTCCTAGCACTACTTGTAGAAAATGCCGGGACTCTTTCAGTCTTTCTGTAATGATTTGATATTGTGCTCTTTTATACATACTTTTGAATTTTACTCAATGGCTAGCGTAATTTTACTCAATGCATTGATTAATTTTACTCAATAGATAACGCAAATATACATAATCAGTTGCTCATTATCTACCTTAACATTATTTTTTATCCTTGTATTTTATATCTACGGAAACCCGGTAGTTACCTGGAACGGGAGTGTAGATAGGTTGATGGGTAGTCCCTTTGTTTTGGAGTTTCTTTTCCGCAATCAGTCTTTTGATATGCCGATATGCCGTAATCTGTGTCATTCCGCAGAGATATTGGAAGTCTTTCCGGGTGATAATCTGATTCTCGGCAAAGTATTTCGTTAATTCCATGTCTATCTCAGTGTTGGACAGTTCGGTGGAGTGCGGTTTGTACTTTGAACGCTTGAAGTGCATGTCGGAAAGTTCCGCTTTCAACTCCTTGTCCGCCTTGAATTTGATAGCTTTTAATTTGACTTTGTGCACTCGTTTTGCCTTAGGATCTCGTATTTCTTCTTCACAGCTAAGAGTGACTTGCAGATATCCCAATCCGTCGATATGCACTTTCTTTCCTTCCTTGAGACATTGAGCCACTTCGTATTTCAATTCTTCCAGTGTAGCTATAACGTCCGACGGACTTAATGAACAGCGTTCGTGGATCCGGTAAACCAAATTTTCCGTATCTACTGTTTCATAACTGATGGGACGTGCGTGATACCTCACCTTATTCTTTTTCTCCTTCGGCATAGGAGTCTTATATAGTTCAAATTGTACTGCCATACTACTTTCTTCTTTCTTTAGATGTTTATAGATTATCTTCCCTATATTTCTCGATTTTCTTCCGGATATTTATTACTTATCATTATTGTGATAAGTACTTATCATAATAATGATACTTAATTATCATGGATGTGATAAGATGTTATCATTACTGTGATAAAATGAAAATGTCCGCATCAAAGGTAAGACTTAATTAGGAGATAAACAAGGAATAACCGGATAAAGTACGAAGTTCATTTATATGAAAATGAGTGGATTAAAAAGTTGCAAATCCCATTGTTCAGGTATTATATTCGCAACCGTTAAAACTAAAAACGGAAATTTTATGGAAGAGAAAAGTGTATTATTGGTATGGTGGCGGAAAATTGTAAATCACTTTTGTAAAAGTGAAGTAGAAAAGCGAATAGAGGAAACAGAACTGGCTCCTAAAACGAAGAAGTTGACAGAAAGCGTGGAATGTTTCTTGAAATCCCGTTATGATTTTCGCTATAATATTCTGACGGAAGAAACGGAATTCCGTTCGATGGAGCAGGTGGAAGAAGGATTTCTGCCAATCAATCAACGTGTGTTGAATACGTTATGTCTGGAAGCTCATGAGTCGGGGATTCCTTGTTGGGACCGTGATCTGTCACGTTGCATTTATTCCACTCGTATTGCGGAGTATCATCCTTTCAGACTCTATTTGGATGAATTGCCTACGTGGGATGGCATAGACCGATTAGCTGATTTGGCACGGCGGGTTTCTACCGATTCGGCTTGGGTGAAAGAGTTTCATATCTGGATGTTGGGAATGACTGCGCAATGGATGGGAATCATGGGAGAACATGCCAATAGTGTGGCTCCTTTGCTTGTCAGTACGGAGCAGGGGTATCTGAAATCTACTTTTTGTAAGTCCCTACTTCCTGCTGTGCTTCAGCGATATTATATGGATAAGGTGGATTTGACAAGTGAAGGGCGTGTGGAGCGAAGATTGGCGGAGATGGGACTTCTCAATCTTGATGAATTTGATAAATATCCTCCGACAAAGATGCCGTTGTTAAAAAACTTGATGCAGATGGCTTCATTGAGTTTATGCAAAGCATATCAGAAAAACTATCGTTCATTACCGAGAATCGCTTCTTTTATCGGAACATCCAACCGGAAGGAGCTGTTGACAGATCCGACGGGTAGCAGGAGGTTTATTTGTGTGATGGTGGAACGTCCTATCGATTGTAATGGGATTGAGCATAAGCAGATTTATGCGCAGTTGAAAGCGGAAATCTTGTCTGGCGAACGTTATTGGTTTACAAAGGAGGAGGAACAGGTATTGCAGAGGAATAATCTGTCTTTTTACCGTCAAGGTCCGGTAGAGGATGTATTGCGTTCTTGCTATCGTTCTGTAGAAAAAGGGGAGGAGGGTGAACTTCGTTCAGCAGCCGAGATCTTTCAATGTTTGAAAAAGAAGAATCCGTCAGCGATGCGTGGGGCGAATCCGGCAAGTCTGGCGCAAATTCTGGTAGCGGTGGGGATAGAACGGAAACATACAAAGTTTGGGAATGTATATCGGGTGGTACAAATTGGGTAAAAGAGAACTGGCTTGGGTGACGGCTTGAGTGAAGGAAGCCCCCTTCACCCGCTTTAGCCCATGGATAAGGCTCTGTAGCGAAAAGGTGAAGGGCCCATAAAAATTACTTGGGATGTGAGGGCTTCACTCGAAAATAATATTTATCTTTGAATGTTATCTACCATTGAAGCTTATTTGAGCGGAAAGAAAGAACTTTTCAAAGGACTTGCCATTGAGAAGTTGGAACAGGAATGGGAAGAACATCCTATCCTGCATCTGGATTTGAATACGGAGAACTACAAAAAACCGGATAGCTTGCGAAGACGGCTGGACAGTACTCTTATCGATTGGGCTTTCCAAATAAGGAAGTTGAGAATGGTTTTATTAAGTATCTGTTATAGCAATGGCCGTAGCGATGTTGTGCTGCAAACCAAAGATTATATCTATGTGATGGAACTGAAACTGGATGGTAGTGCTGACGAGGCTTTACGCCAGATAGAGGAAAAAGGGTATGCTTTGCCTTTCGTCAAAGATTCTCGTAAGTTATATAAGGTAGGTGTGAACTTTTCTTCTGAGACACGTGGCATTGAGGAATGGAAAATCGTGGAGCCATCCATATATCAAGTTTAAAATAAAAATAAAGCCCGATAGTAGCCGTAAGATTGCTATCGGACTTTTAATTCCAAAGCATCTGTTTGGGAGTTGTTGTTTTATTAAGATATATGAGGATAGGGGAATATATTATTGATTGAATGAATCATTTTTGAACCTCTTTGAATGATTATTGAGGCTTTATTCATTGTTATTGCTAGGATTTGGAGTTTTTTGATTGATTAGAGTACCTGTTTTTCTTCTATTTTTAAGAACTTTGTCCCAGTGAATTATTTCGATGATTGGTGATAGTTGTGATTTTTTAAATTATAAATAAAATAGAATAGACATGAATTGCACAAGAATGAAAATTAGCTTTAGAAAGAGTGTTTTGAACGTACTCATTTGGGGAGTAATGATGCTATTTGCTTATCCGCTTTCAGCACAAACAAATGGAAAGCCCGGCAAAGGATTGTATGAACTGTTTAGTACCAAAATACCGGATGGTGCGCAGTGGGAAAAACCGGATAATAGATATGTACGCGACGGAGGATACTCGAAGAAGTCAGAAAACTATATATATTTGGATGACTCGAAGAGTCCGGCCAAACTGACGGGATTATCTATTCCTATCCGGGAGAATCCGGGTCCGGGCGAGTATCGTTATATCACTTTTGCCTGGATTAAGTGGGGAGGTGACCAAATAGGTATGCAGTTTCATGTATCAGATAAATCAGTTAATCAGAAGGGGAAAAAATATGACTTTACATATATAGCAGGAAAGTCAAAGGATGTGATTAATCCTTTGAAAGGACTTAGTGTGGGGGAAGTTCCAGGACATTGGATGGTAATGACACGTGACCTTTGGAAAGATTTCGGTAATATCACATTGACAGGAATTTCTTTTATCTGCCCTGAAAGACGTGATGCTGGTTTTGATGAAATATTTTTGGCTAAATCACAAGAGGATATAAAAAATGCTCCCAAGGTTCTGCCTAGTGAAATAGCAACTCCGGTTCCTGTAAATGAGGATGAAGAACAGTTGGTATATGAAGAAGCGGCTACAGACAAGAATGAACAGCCGGAAGGAGTACAGATAGACTGGGCTGCACAAATCAAGGCGGGTGGTTCAATGATGTATCCACTGTATTTGCTGGGATTAATCGCTTTGGTCATTGCGATACAACGATTGATAACTTCTCGTGAAGGTCGCCTGGCTCCGAAACCCCTTCGTGAGAGTGTGAATGAATGTCTGGTTAAGGGTGACCTGAAAGGGGCTTTGGCAGCATGTGACAAATATCCCTCTACATTGGCTAATTCTTTACGTTTCATTCTTGAACATATAAAGGCTGGAAGAGAAGCTGTCAGTCAGACAGCCGGAGACATGGCTGCTCGTGATATTCGTACTCATCTCGCACGTATCTATCCACTTTCGGTCATTGCTTCGCTTGCTCCGCTGATCGGTCTTTTGGGTACGGTTGTCGGTATGATTGAAGCATTCGGGTTGGTAGCATTATATGGAGATGAAGGCGGGGCTTCCATTTTGTCCGATTCAATCTCAAAAGCTCTGATTACAACTGCCGCCGGTTTGATCATCGCCGCTCCTGCCATTGCTTTGTATTTTATCATTAAAAACCGTATTATGAGAATGGCTTCTTTGGTAGAGGTGGAAGTAGAAAATGTAATAACTACTCTTTATCTGGAGGAAGATAACTCAAAGGGGACAGACGTATCTAAATAAGAGAAGTACAGCCATGAGATTAAATTATGATGATGAAGATAAGGTAGAGGTGCAGATGTCTCCTTTGATAGACTGTGTCTTTCTGCTATTGATCTTCTTCCTCGTGACTACCATGATGAAGAAATGGGAAATGCAAATCCCATTGTCGCTTCCTTCGATGACGTCCAGCCTTTCTACTACACGTGCGGGAGAAGAGGCTGTTATCATTGCGGTAGATGAGGATAAGAATGTGTATCAGGTAGTGGGGCACGATGCTTATTCGGGAGAGAGCCACTATATACCGATTTCGGACTTACATGCTTTTCTGACTGAACTTCGTAATAGTGAGGGGACGGAAATTGCGATTGATGTGGCAGCTTACCGGACTGTTCCGGTGAGTACGGTGATAGAGATATTCGATCAATGTCAAATACAAGGGTTCACGCGTACACGTGTCCGCTTGGGAAGTAAACCATATTTAGGCCTATGAGACTATCGTTGTTTAATAATGAAGATGAACCGGAAGTGTCTATGTCGCCTTTGATCGACTGTGTGTTTCTGCTATTGATCTTTTTCCTTGTATCGACAATGACAAAGGTGAAAAACAGGGATATTCCGGTGGATTTACCTACTTCGGAGTCTGCGGTTAAATTGAAACCGGATGACAAACAGGCTATTGTGGGACTGGATGCTGAAGGTAACTTTTATTGGGACGGACAACCTTGTTCAACCAATTTTATGATGGAACAATTGCGGGAGACTTGTATCTCTGATCCGGGCCGGCGTATCCGCATCGATATGGATAAGCATACTCCGTTCGGCCGTTTTGTGGAAGTGATGGATGCTTGTCAGTTTTATAATTTAACGAATATAGGAATACGGACTTATGACGAAAACTACAACAGGGAGTAGCCGTCTGACGGTTATCCTGTCATGGATTATTGCACTGGCCTGTTTCGTGGGAGGAGCTTTGTTTATATGGATGATGCCGTCGCCGGATCAGGGAGCTATTGATTTGCAGGCGAAAAAACAAAAGTCTCCGAAAAGCGTCAGTGAAAAAATAAAGAAGGAGCAGTCGCAAAGGGTGCTTCCTGCCAACTATTCCGAGCAACTGGTTAAACAGTCGGAAGTGTTGGTTAAAAAGAATTTGGAGGATCAGCTTCGTAAGTTTCAGGAAATGGCCAAGAAGATGAGGGAACGGAAAGATGAGTTGTTGACTAAGGTGGAAACACGCCAGTTGCCGCGTTCAGCTCCTGCCGATGCTAATGATACATCAAAAGCAAGAAATATACCGCAAGCTGGTAATCCTCCGGCGAATGCATCTGTAGAGGATATGTATGCTCTTTTGCGTGAATATGAAGCTGAAATACAACAGAATCATTTGGCGACTAATGCTGCCAAACAAGCTCTTTCGAGAGGACTTTCATTTCCTGAAGTGTATAATTCATTAAAGGCGGGTGCTTCCCGTATGCCAAGTTTTGACGAATTGATTCGGATGCAGGCAAAGGGTGGAGAATGGGGGACTTCGGATGGCAGTAATGCCAGTGCCGGTTTGAGTATAAAAAGTACGGCTGATTTGAATAACTATCGTGGATTGTTGGGACAAGCGACACGGCAGGCCGGACTTGCTCAATCACGTCTGGAAAATCTTTTCGGAGTAGTGAAGCAGGTAGGAAAACCTGGTGGAGGTGCCGGTGAAGGTAATGGTCAGCCTGGTGGAAGCGAAGGCGGAGGCAATGGAGATGGAAGCGGTAATGGTGGCATGGGTGAAGCAGCCCAGGGGAATGGGAACAAGCGACCGATGAATCATTATGCAGGCTCACGTTTGAATCAGGCAATGGTGAAAGCACAAGCTTTACCCGGACGTCGTTTTTCTAAGAATGCAGAACGCAAAGGGTGGTTGTATATCAACACCTGGTATATGATTGGTCCATGGGATAGTTATGGACGGGAAGATTTTTCGATTGTGCATCCACCTGAAATTTCTGTGGATTTTGATGCTGTATATACGGATGGACAGGTGGGTATGGGAATTATGGAAACGGATTCCGACCCGATTAAAGTAATTGGAGAAGAGGTGCATTTGGATGGAACATTGCGTTGGAAATTTATGCAAAGTGAGTCTATGCACAATACGGTGCCCGTTACTACCGGAAATTCAACCTATTATGCTTATACGGAGCTTTATTTTGATGAGGCTACTACGATGTTGGTAGCTATCGGTACGGATGATAGCGGACGGGTATGGATTAATGGTAAAGATGTGTGGCGTGATTATGGTACCAGTTGGTATAATATTGACGAGCATATTGCTCCTTTTGAATTCAGGCAAGGATGGAATCGTGTTCTGGTTCGATTGGAAAATGGGGGTGGAGGAGCTTGTGGATTTAGCTTCTTGATTATTCCGCAGGATTGAATAGAAAATATATCAACAGTTTGGTTCTTGTAGTGTCGGGAAAGAAAAAGAATACTAACTAACCCTCTCTATGAATGCTAATCCTGTCGGTACTATAAAAGGTGCTGGCAGGATTTTATTAAATGATGGGATAATAATCATTCAAAAGCGGTCTTCATATAACATTGAATGATATTTGTACTGTTTTGGTTGATTTGAAGACCTTTGTTTTTCGATAATGTTCCATCTTTGCAATTGTAATCATAAAGTATAATATAGAGACTTTATATAGACTTGTAAAATGGTGGATTCAAATTTGATTAATTGATATGTGTGTTTATTTTTTAGTTTTCAATAGGTAATAGTTTTAGTTTTTGGGGGTAATTAAATGGGATTGGTTTTCAAATTCGCTATCGGTTTTTAATGGAAACATTAACCGGTGGTGAATTTCTAAAGAGATTAATGTATCATGAAAACAATAGAATAGATTGAAAATGAAAAGACCTTTATTGTATTTGCTTATTTTGTTAGTGACTGTATTCAGCACTTCTTGTACTCAATCTTCAAAGGGAACATTTGAGGTGGGTGACAAGACTTTCTTGCTTAATGGAGAGCCGTTTGTCGTAAAAGCGGCAGAGATTCATTATCCTCGTATTCCAAAGGAATATTGGGAACATCGTATTAAAATGTCTAAGGCGTTGGGTATGAATACCATTTGCCTTTATGTTTTCTGGAACTTCCATGAACCGGAAGAAGGAAAATATGATTTTACCGGGCAAAAGGATATTGCAGCATTTTGTCGTCTTGCACAGGAGAATGGTATGTACGTCATTGTGCGTCCTGGTCCTTATGTGTGTGCAGAATGGGAGATGGGCGGATTGCCTTGGTGGTTACTGAAAAAGAAAGATATTAAGCTCCGTGAACAGGATCCGTATTATATGGAACGTGTGAAACTGTTTATGAATGAAGTTGGTAAACAACTTGCTGATCTTCAGATTAGCAAAGGTGGGAATATAATTATGGTACAAGTAGAAAATGAATATGGCTCATTTGGTATTGACAAGCCTTATATTTCTGCTATCCGTGATCTTGTGAAGCAAGCGGGATTCACAGGGGTACCTTTATTCCAGTGTGACTGGAATTCTAATTTTGAGAACAATGCTTTGGATGATCTTCTTTGGACTGTCAATTTTGGTACGGGAGCCAATATAGATCAGCAGTTTGAACGTTTGAAAGAGCTTCGTCCTGATACTCCATTGATGTGTAGTGAGTTCTGGTCCGGATGGTTCGATCATTGGGGAGCGAAGCATGAAACACGCAGTGCGGAGGATTTGGTAAAAGGAATGAAAGATATGCTCGATCGTAATATTTCATTTAGTTTATATATGACTCATGGAGGTACTAGTTTCGGACATTGGGGAGGAGCAAACTTCCCGAACTTCTCTCCGACATGTACGTCTTATGATTATGATGCACCTATCAATGAATCAGGAAAAGTCACTTCCAAATATTTTGAAGTACGTAAATTGTTAAGTAACTATTTACCTGAAGGCGAATCGTTGCCGGAAATCCCGGATTCTATTCCAACGATTACTGTTCCTTCATTTAAATTAGATGAAGTGGCGATACTGTTTGATAATCTGCCGGAGCCAAAAATCAGTGAAAATATTCAGTCAATGGAAGCGTTTGATCAGGGTTGGGGAAGTATTCTATATCGAACTACACTTCCGGCATCTAACAAAGAGCAAATTCTGACAATTACGGAGGCTCATGACTGGGCACAGGTTTTCCTTGATGGCAAGAAATTGGCCACGTTAAGTCGTTTGAAAGGGGAAGGGACTGCTATTCTTCCACCTGTGAAAGAAGGAGCCCAATTGGATATTCTGGTAGAAGCGATGGGTCGTATGAATTTCGGTAAAGGTATTTATGATTGGAAAGGTATTACTGAAAAGGTGGAAATTCAATCGGACGGTGCTGCTGTTACTTCATTGAAGAATTGGAAAGTTTATAATATCCCGGTTGATTATGCTTTTGCAAAGAATAAGAAATTTGTGAAACAAGATAATCCGAAAAAAGACCCTGCGTATTATCGTGGAACATTTACACTGGATAAAACCGGTGATACTTTCCTGGATATGACTAATTGGAGTAAAGGGATGGTCTGGGTGAATGGTTATGCTATTGGACGTTACTGGGAAATAGGACCACAACAAACCTTATATGTGCCGGGATGTTGGTTGAAGAAAGGTGAGAACGAAGTGATTATATTGGATATGGCTGGACCTATACAACCGGAAACGGCAGGCTTGCAACAACCTATTCTCGATAATTTACGCGTTCATGGTGCTGCCTATGCACATCGTAAAGTAGGTGAGAACTTGGACTTGAGCGGAGAAACGCCCGTTTATAAAGGTTCTTTCAAGGCGGGTAATGGTTGGCAACATGTGAAGTTTGGAAAAGAGGTGGAAACACGTTTCTTCTGTCTGGAAGCATTGAATGCACATGATGGGAAAGATTTTGCAGCCATTGCGGAATTGGAGTTACTGGGAGCTGATGGCAAGCCCTTGTCACGCCAACATTGGAAAGTTGTTTATGCAGATAGTGAGGAAACGGAAGAAGCGAATAATATTGCAACGAATGTGTTCGACTTGCAGGAATCTACCTTTTGGCACACAAGCTATTCTTCGGCTGCCAAACATAAATTCCCGCATCAGATTGTGATTAATCTCGGTGAAGATAAGGTAGTAACCGGATTTTCATATTTGCCGAGAGCAGAAGCCGGTAAGACAGGCATGATTAAAGATTATCGGGTATATCTGAAAATGACACCCTTTAAAATCTAAAGGGAATAATAAGATAATTGTATGTCTATGATGTACACTGAAGACATTTAAGTCATAAGGTTAATTATTAAGTTTGTTCATTAAGTTATAGAGAAGTAAAAGAATAACTTTCACGTGAGTGACGGTTTTTCTTTTACTTTTCTTTTTGTATTTTTGTAGATGGGATTCTATCTAATCTATACAGAATTAAAATTGAACAGATTATGCTGGACGTTATTTTGATTATCATTGGTGCTCTCTGTATGATTGCCGGATTAGCCGGTTGTATTCTTCCGTTTCTTCCCGGCCCTCCCATTGCTTACTTGGGACTGTTTATTCTCCATTGTACAGATAAGGTGGAGTACAGTACTACGCAACTAATTGTATGGTTGCTGATTGTGGTTGTATTACAGGTCCTGGATTATTTTACTCCAATGTTGGGCAGTAAATACAGCGGTGGCAGTAAGTGGGGAAATTGGGGATGTATAATAGGTACCCTTGTCGGTCTTCTTTTCTTGCCATGGGGGATTATTCTCGGTCCGTTTCTGGGGGCTGTCATTGGGGAACTGTTGGGAAATAAGGAATTCTCACAGGCGCTTAAATCCGGATTCGGTTCCTTAATAGGATTCATATTGGGAACCTTGTTAAAATTGGTTGTCTGCGGTTATTTCTGTTATCAGTTTATTGCCGGTTTTGTTTGATGAATATAAATAAAGCTGCTCTCCGGAAAGAAGAACAGCTTTACTGCTTTGTCTACTTTATTTCAGGCTCATTTCACCGGAATCTTGTCGATACGTTTCTGATGACGTCCTCCTTCAAACTCGGTAGAGAAAAACTCGGTTAAAATCATGTCCGCTTCTTCTGTGCTGATGAAGCGTCCCGGCATGACCAAGATATTGGCGTCATTGTGCTGACGTGCCAAATGCGCAATCTCTGCATTCCAGCAAAGAGCTGCACGAATCCCTTGGTGCTTGTTCAGTGTCATATTGATTCCGTTTCCACTGCCGCAGATAGCAATACCGGGATAACATTCACCCGATTCCACTGCAAGAGCCAGCGGGTGGGCATAATCCGGATAATCTACACTTGCTGCAGAGTTGGTCCCGAAGTCTTTGTATGCCCAGCCTTTTACTTCCAGCCAGCCGCGAACATATTCTTTCAGTTCAAAACCGGCGTGGTCGCATGCTAATCCGATTGTTTTCATTAGAGCATTGCTTTTACTTGGTTATATACATTCTCGGCTGTGAATCCAAGTTTCTCATCCAGTACTTTGTAAGGTGCGGAGAAACCGAAAGATTCCAAACCCCATACTTTGCCATGACAGCCTACCAGACCTTGAAGAGTAACAGGCAAACCGGCGGTTAAACCGAAAATCTTGGCATTTGCAGGGAGAACAGATTCTTGGTATTCGTTGGATTGGTTACGGAACAGCCCTTCAGACGGAGCAGATACAATACGTACTTTTACACCATCTTTACGAAGCAACTCTGTACCGGCTACCAAAGTGGAAACTTCAGAACCGGAAGCTACTAAAACTACATCCGGGTTTTCGTCAGAACCGGCCACGATATAAGCGCCTTTCGCTGCTTGTTCGTAATCTGTTCCTTCCGGTAAGTTGGCAATATTCTGGCGGGAGAAAATCAGACCTGTCGGAGTGGACATATTCTCCATTGCAAGTTTCCATGCGATAGTTGTTTCTTCTGCATCTGCCGGACGGAGTACCAACATAGAGTTGTGTCCCTTGTGGTTTTTCAGTTTTTCCATCAAGCGGATTTGTGCTTCCTGTTCTACCGGTTCGTGAGTAGGACCGTCTTCGCCTACACGGAACGCATCGTGTGTCCAAATGAACTTCACGGGTTGTTCCATCAATGCAGCCATACGTACGGCAGGTTTCATGTAATCGGAGAATACGAAGAATGTACCGCAAGCTGCGATTACACCACCGTGAAGCGACATACCGATACAGATACAAGCCATTGACAGTTCAGATACACCTGCCTGGAAGAATGCTCCGCTGAAATCGCCTTTCTTGAACGAATGAGTCTTTTTCAAGAAACCGTCGGTCTTGTCAGAGTTGGAAAGGTCGGCAGAAGCTACAATCATATTTTCTACTTGTGTAGCGAGAGCACCTAGTACGGTTGCCGATGCGGCGCGAGTAGCGCTGCCTGCTTTCTGTTCGATAGCGGCCCAATCCACTTTCGGAGCTTTGCCGGAGAAGAACAGTTCCAGTTTGGCTGCAAGTTCCGGATTAGCTTTTGCCCATGCGGCTTTCACTGCATATCTTTCAGCTACGATCTTTTTCAATTCTTCTGCACGTTTAGCATACAGTTCGGCTACTTCCGGGAATATAACGAACGGGTTGGTAGGATCACCGCCTAAATTCTTAATTGTATTTACATATGCGTCGCCACCGAGAGGAGCACCGTGTGTAGCGCAGTTAGCTTCATAGCTGCTGCCGTCCGCCTTGCGTGCACCTTTACCCATCACAGTCTTACCGATAATCAATGTCGGACGTTCCTTTTCCGCCTGTGCCTTTTTGATAGCTGCACGGATTTCGTCAGGATCGTTACCGTTGATACTCAGTACGTTCCATCCCCATGCCTCATACTTCATGGCAGTATCTTCTATAGTTACATCTTTCGTTTCTGTAGAAAGCTGAATGTCGTTGGAGTCGTAGAACATGATCAGATTATCCAGACCCAATGCACCGGCAATACGTCCGGAACCTTGAGAAATCTCTTCCTGGATACCGCCATCAGAGATATAAGCGTAGATAGTCTGATTCATCACTTCGTTAAAGCGTGCTTTCAGAAATTTAGCGGCAATGGCAGCACCTACGGCAAAGGTATGTCCTTGTCCCAGCGGACCGGAAGTGTTTTCAATGCCCCGCATGATGTCTACTTCCGGATGTCCCGGAGTGGGGCTTCCCCATTGGCGGAATTCTTTCAATTCATCCAATGTGAATTTACCGGTCAGTGCCAATGTTGAATAAAGCATTGGAGACATATGTCCCGGATCGAGGAAGAAACGGTCGCGTCCTTCCCAGCGGGGATTCTCCGGATCATATACTAAAAACTCAGAAAAGAGTACATTCACAAAGTCAGCACCACCCATGGCACCACCCGGGTGACCGGAATTGGCTTTCTCAACCATTGAAGCAGCGAGAATACGGATGTTATCCGCTGCACGATTCATAAGTTTATTATCGTTCATATCATTAAAATTAATTGATTTCTGTAAGATTGTTGGCAAAGATAACTCTTTATGTGGATTTAACAATCCAAAAGAGCTATCTTTTTTGTTACCATTTTACTTGCCTTCTTGTTTATAATACAATAAGTAATAGCCCTTGATTTACTGTAACTCTAAAGTAACAATCGACTTAGCAGGAAGTTTTACCTTCATTGTGCCTTTATTGATTTTTACCTCTTTGAAAGGTGCCGGTTTTACAATATTAGGATTCTCAAAAGAATTGTAATCGGTGAGTTTTGCAGAGGTCAGGATTTCTCCGGTAGCCTTCTTTGCCTTTGTGTCTCCCAGATTGATGGTGATTTCCTGTGCTTCATCGGCATTTACGTTTGAAAGGGAAATATGGATAACACCGTTTTTGTCTTTGGAGGCTGTGGCGCTTACCATCGGTACGGTACGGTTATCGCGTACATTCATCTTTTCACACTCCAGGTCGATAGGGAGATAAGTGGCGTCTTGATGTACCTTATACATTTTGAAAACATAATAGCTGGGAGTCAGTACCATCTCTTTTCCTTTTGTCAGAATCATGGATTGAAGTACATTGACAACTTGTGCGATATTTGCCATTTTCAGACGATCGGTGTATTTATGAAATACGTCAAGGCTCAAAGAGGCAACGAAAGCGTCGCGCAATGTGTTTTGCTGATAGAGGTGTCCTCTGATGGTTCCAGGTTCTTCGTCCCACCAAGTTCCCCATTCGTCAAGTAAAAGGGCGATTTTCTTATCCTTGTCATATTTGTCCATGATGGCGCAATGTTTTTTGAGGACTTCTTCCACTTCGAGGCATTTGCCCATTGTCCAGTAATAGTCGTCTTTGTTGAATTGAGTAGCGGAAGTTTTACTGCCACTCCAGCCCGTTACGGTGTAATAATGAAGAGAAAGACCTTGCATACGGTGTCCTACACGATTCATCAATACATCAGTCCAGTTATAGTCGTAATCGCTGGCTCCGCTGGCAATCTTGAAGAGACGGTTGCCGTCATAGTTGCGGCAATAGGTGGAGTAACGACGGTACAGGTCTGCATAGTATTCGGGACGCATACTGCCGCCACATCCCCAACTTTCATTTCCTACACCCAGATATTTAATCTTCCATGCCTTGTCGCGCCCGTTTTTGCGGCGAAGGTTCGCCATAGGAGAGTCACCGTCAGATGTCATATATTCTACCCATTTGGCGAGTTCCTCTACCGTACCGCTGCCTACATTTCCACTGACATATGGTTCGCAACCCAGCATTTCACACAGGTTTAGAAACTCATGAGTACCGAAACTATTGTCTTCAATGGTTCCTCCCCAGTTGTTATTTACCATCTTCGGACGGTTCTCTTTGGGTCCGATACCGTCCATCCAGTGGTATTCATCGGCAAAACAACCACCCGGCCAACGAAGAACAGGGACGGCGAGTTCTTTTAATGCATTGAATACATCTGTGCGATATCCCTTTATATTAGGAATATCCGAATTCTCGCCTACCCAAAGGCCGCCGTAGATACATGAACCTAAATGTTCGGCAAACTGACCGTAAATTTCTTTTGGGATAATTTCTTTACCTTGATCGGCGTGTAAAGTGATGGTAGCGCTCTTTTGTGCAGAAAGAGATACTGAAGCTGCCAAAAAGGCTGTGCTGACTAATAATTTTGCTTTCATAAATGGTATTTGTTTAATGATTGTTTTTTTTATTTTAGTAAACGTACTTCGTAGATAGCAGGAGTCCATTCCGTCCCGTCAGGGATGAAACGTATCGGGCAATTGCCCGTGTTCAACTTTTGGGGCAGGGCATAAGAAAGAGTAATAAAACCGCCTTTGTCCGCTTCACTGATTGTCGGTTTAACAGCCAACTTTTCATTATTCAAGAGGATAGCCATTTTGTTCCGGTCATCTTTCCGTATCGTAATCAGGAGACGGCTTGCTTCCTCTTTTACTTTCAGTTGATAGCCGAACCAACCTTTGGCACGGCGGAAGTGTCTGTCTTTATCCGTTCCGGTTTCTGCCTGCTCATATTGGATAGCATGGTCAGACTCCGGTTGCTGTTCACCGGGAAAGATAAGATCAATAGTTTGATTGGCTAATTCGGTCGTTTTTCGTTCGGCTGTTGCCATTTCTTCTTGAATGGCTTTGAATTGCTCTTCGCTTGTCTGTCGGAAGTAAATGGCATAACGGGAATTATGCAGGCGGAAGAAAGGAACGAGTTCCAATGCTTTGCCTTGTGCCGGATAGACATCTCCATTGTAACGGAAAGCGATCCGGTTCCCCTTTTCTTTGTGAAGATCTTTGCATATTGAATTGGGATCTCCTATCAACATCGGGACTTCCTGCAAAGGAATTTGTTTGCCATGTGCGATATGGCCGCCGCGACTGTCATCGGCATACAGACCATCGAGATGTTCTGTGCTTGTGGAAGCTGCAAGAACGATAGGACCGTATAAGAAAGCATAATAATCTTTCTTGTCGGGGATTTGTTCAATAGTAACTTTCATCGGCAGGTTGAAGGTTATGACGTCTCCTTTTTTCCATTTACGGGAAAGAGGAAGGTATTGATTTCCTTTTTTCGTGGGAAACGTTTCTTTCTTCCCATTAATGCTAATTGAATAGTTGGAAGATTGGTTAGCCCATTCCGGAATGCGTATCATTAAAGTACGTTGTTTCTTAGAAGCTTTATCTATTCGCAAAGTAACCTTATTGTCATCGGGAAAGCGGGTTTCCTGTGTCAAGATGACGCCTTGTTCTTTCCAGTTCAGTTGTGAGGGGATGAAAAGATTGACATAAAGCGTATCTTTCTGATGCGCATAAATGAATTCACCGTATTTGGTATGGTTTTCCAGACCAGAGCCGACACAACACCACATAGATGTTTCCGGTTGTGAATAAACGCGGTAATGTCCCGGCCGCATAGGGGTGAAGTATACAAATCCGCCTTTATCCGGCTCTTGAGACGCTAGGATATGGTTGTAAAGCGCACGTTCGTAATAGTTGATGTAGTTGGGGTCGGGCTCATTTATATTGCAGGGATTGTGAGAGTTCTGATAAAGCATTTTAGTAAGGCGGAGCATATTGTAGGTATTGCAGGTCTCCGGCCCTTGCACATCGTTTATCATGGAGGTAAAATTATCGGCCGGATGGAAATGCTCGCGTACACTATTCCCTCCGATACAGACAGAGCGATTGTTGACAACCGTATTCCAGAAGAAACGGGCTGCATGATCCCATTCTTCGGCGTGATTCCAGTTCTTGTCGTCCTGTGAGAGTTCGGCGATTCGTTTGTAACCGATCACTTTCGGTATTTGGGTATTGGCGTGCATGCCTGTCAGTCGGTCCTCATCTTTGATAAGCGGATCAAGGATAATCTTATGGGAAAACCGACGTGCCAGTTTCAGGTACTTTTTATCTCCCGTAATTGCAGCTACGTCAGCGAAAGTCTCGTTTAGTCCGCCATGTTCGCTACGGAGCATATCCTGTATTTGCTGATCGCTCAGACCGGAAGTAATGTCGATCATCCAATCTGTAAAAGCAATCAACATCCGGCGTGCCCGGTCGCTGCCTGTATAGAGGTAGACGTCCCGCAATCCGGCGTATGTCTTGTGTATATTGTAGAGAGGCACCCATTTGCCATTGAGGTCGAAACCTCCGGCACGGATATTACCTGCTTTAATTTCTTTCCAAAGTTGGAGACTGCCCGGAGTTCCTCCGATAAAACCTGTTCCGACAGCTTGTTGGGCACGGTATAGCTCGTCAAGCATATAGTTAAGCCGGTTGTAAACTGCGGTATCTCCGGTAGCGGCATACATCATGGAGAGTGCGGATAAATAATGTCCGCCGATGTGTCCGTCCAGTCCGGTGTTTTCCCAATTGGTATAACTCGGAGCTTTCGGAGTGAGTCCCGCTTCGCGTAAGAAAGGAGCCAGCAAGCGATCGGGATTAAGGGCGAGTATGTAATGCAAATCAGTCTGTTGGGCTTGTAAGAACGGACTATCCAATAGTTTGACGTCTTGTAAGGGGAAGTATGACACCTGTGGAACGTTCTGTGCTTTAGACAGTGAGGCGGATAGGAGAAGTGCAAGTATGAACGACGTGGTTTTCATGATAATAGTTTCCCCTTGTCCCTCTCCGGAAAGGAGAGGGAATGGGGATAGTTTATGTTAATACTTAGGTGATTAAGAAAGAAGCGGAGAGCCCTCCATGATGAGGGCTATTTGAATTTCACTGCTGCTTCTTCGATGGGCAATCCTGCCTTGTAGTTCTCGATGTATGTATTAAAACCGGCTACGTCCTCAGCGCTAGGCGATACCTCGATACCGGCGTCTCCGACAAATACTTTCTCATCCAGAAAATCAGCAAGCGATTGTTTTTTCTCATTGTTCATGAGGTAAGAACCGAGCAGGGCAATACCCCAAGCACCTCCTTCACCGGCTGTTTCCATTACAGAAATAGGCGAGTTGATGGCAGCTGCGAGTATTCTTTGACCTACTCCCTTTGTTTTGAATAATCCACCGTGACCTGTGATTCTGTCCACTTTGATTTTCTCTTCATTGAACAGGATATCGTTGCCAATCTTGAGTACTCCGACGGAAGCGTATAAATGGCTTCTCATGAAGTTTGCCAGATTGAACTTGTCATTGGCAGAACGTACAAACAAGGGCCTTCCTTCTGCAAGTCCTGTGACGGGCTCACCTGAAATATAATTGTAGGAGAGTAGACCTCCGCAATCGGTATCACCTGTGAGAGCGATGTTATAGAGCTTGCTATAAATTTCGTTCATGTCTACAGGTATGCCCAGAAGTTCCTGGTATTCTTTGAACAAGTTAACCCATGCGTTGAGATCGGATGTGCAATTGTTGCAATGTACCATAGCTACCAGGCTTCCGTCCGGAGTGGTGACCATATCGATCATCTCGTATGGCTTTGACAACTCTTTCTCCAATACAATCATGGAGAAAGAGGATGTTCCTGCCGATACGTTTCCTGTACGTTGTTTCACAGCATTGGTTGCAACCATACCGGTACCCGCGTCTCCTTCCGGCGGACATACCGGTATTCCTGCCTTCAAATGACCGGATGCATCGAGTCTCTTGCTTCCTTCAGTTGTAAGGACACCTGCACTTTCACCTGCCGACAGTACCTTGGGCAGGATATCTTGCAGTGTCCAACTGTACTGATTCGGAGCAATCAGCTTATCGAACTTCGCCACCATTTCGGCTGAATAGTTGTGGGTGGTCGGGTCTATGGGGAGCATTCCGGATGCATCGCCTATGCCCAATACTTTCTCGCCTGTCAACTGCCAATGCACATAACCTGCAAGAGTAGTCAGGAAGTCAATGTCTTTGACATGTGCTTCGTTGTCCAGAATTGCCTGGTACAAGTGAGAAATACTCCATCTCAACGGAATGTTGTAGACAAACAGGTCTGATAAAGCTGCTGCCGCGCGACCGGTATTCGTGTTTCTCCAGGTACGGAAAGGTACGAGGATTTCTTCTTTTGCATTGAAGGGCATATAACCGTGCATCATGGCACTGACACCGATAGCTGCCAGGTTCTCGATCTCTATGCCGTATAAGTTCTTCACGTTGGAGCGGAGATCGGCATAGCAATCTTGCAGACCGGACCAGATGGCTTCGATACTGTATGTCCAAAGCCCGTCAACTAGCTGGTTCTCCCAAGTATGGTTTCCTTGAGCAATCGGCTTGTTTTCCTGATCAATCAAAACGGCTTTTATCCGTGTAGAACCGAGTTCGATTCCAAGAATGGCTTTGCCTGTTTCGATTGTTGATTTTGCATCTGATTTCATGTTGGATAGGGTTTAGCAAAGTGCTTTATTCAACATATAATATACTTCATTCATGCGCAACTCTTTCTTGAAGCAGCTGATAGTCGTATCTTTATTGATATGTACCATTTCGATACCTGCGATTTCAGCATAATCTTCCCAGTATTCAGCGGTCAGATCATATGAGAAGCAAGAATGGTGAGTACCACCTGCCAGAATCCATGCACCGGCACCTACTTCAAAGTTAGGCATTGGAATCCAAAGAGCGGAAGCAACCGGTAATTTCGGCAGCGGTTTCGGTTCGATACATTCCACATCATTTACAATCAGACGGAAACGGTTGCCTAAGTCTACTACAGTTGCAGTACAACCTGTACCGACTTTAGAAGTAAAGACAAGACGAGCTGTCTGGCTCTTACGAATACCTATACCGAGGAAGTGCACTTCCAGACGAGGTTTGTTGGCTGCGATAAGCGGACAAACTTCCAACATATGTGATTGTAAGATAGAGCTTTGTGCACCGTTGAAGTTCAATGTGTAATCTTCGAGGAAAGAACAGCCTTTCGGAAGCCCTTGATTCATTACCCATACAGTGCGGTAGAGAGCAGCGGATTTCCAGTCGCCTTCGGCACCGAAACCATAACCTTCCGCCATCAGACGTTGAGAAGCAAGTCCCGGAATCTGGTCGAAACCGTTGTGCTCCAAGTCGCCCAAGTCGTCAAAATTGGTTGTGAATCCTTTTGCGCCTTTCGCTTTCAAGATAGCGCGAAGAGCCAATTCTGCTTTTGCGGCATTCCATACCTTCTGATAAGCTTCGGTTGATTTGTCTTCCAAAGAAGCATCGTGGTCGTATTCTTTGAAATAAGTAGCTACTAATGCGTCTACGTCAGCGTCCTTGATATCTTTGTGATATTCCATCAGTTCGCTTACCGGACAATAGTCTACATGATAACCCATACGTTGTTCCGCTTCCACCTTGTCACCGTCAGTTACGGCTACATTGTTCATCTGGTCGCCAAAACGAATGATCAGCATATCTTGAGAATCTGCCCAACCTGCACAAACACGCATCCATACGGCAATCTTATGCAGTGTGTCTTCGTCTTTCCAATAACCTACTACCACTTTGCGACGGATACGCATACGAGTACAGATGTGTCCGAATTCACGGTCGCCATGAGCCGACTGATTCAGGTTCATGAAGTCCATATCCATTGTATCCCAAGGAATTTCCTTGTTGAACTGAGTATGCAGGTGCAACAACGGTTTCTTCAACTGTTGCAAACCGTGAATCCACATTTTTGCAGGAGAGAAAGTATGCATCCAAGTGATGACACCGACACATTTCTCGTCGTTGTTGGCAGCTTTGAAAACAGCTTCCACTTCTTTGGAAGAGTTGGCAGTTCCTTTGTATACCACTTTTACAGGGAGTTTACCGGAGTTGTTCAACCCGTTAACCATTTCATTAGAGTGTGCGTCTACTGCGATTACTGCGTCACCTCCGTACAGGAGCTGTGCTCCTGTTACAAACCATACTTCATATTGATCAAATGCGTTCATAATGTTTTGCTTTAATTTAATTTCTAGTTTTTAATTGATTATTGTCCGTAATAAGCATTCGGACCATGCTTGCGACTGAAATGTTTTTCAATCAGCAGAGGATTCATTGTTAAATTGGGATTAACGGCGTATGCGATACTTGCCATTTTTGCTACCTGTTCCATTACTACGGCGTTGTGTACTGCATCGTGTGCGTCTTTTCCCCAGGAGAAAGGACCGTGATTCTTTACCAGCACGCCCGGTGTATGTACGGGATTCAAACCTTCAAAACGCTTCACGATCACGTTCCCGGTTTCCAGTTCGTAGGCACCTTTCACTTCTGCTTCGGTCATATCTGCCGTGCAGGGGATAGCGTCATGGAAATAATCGGCATGAGTAGTTCCGATGTTCGGAATGTCGCATCCGGCTTGCGCCCAAGCGGTCGCATAGGTAGAGTGGGTATGTACCACTCCGCCGATTTCCGGGAATGCTTTGTAGAGTACTACGTGAGTCGGAGTATCTGAAGATGGCTTCAGCCGTCCTTCAACGACCTTGCCATCCAGATCCACTACTACCATATCTTCTGCTTTCATTTCATCGTAACTTACACCACTGGGTTTGATTACTACCAACCCGCTTTCACGGTCGATGGCAGAAACGTTCCCCCAAGTAAAGATGACTAATCCATGCTTTACCAATTCGAGATTGGCATGAAATACTTTTTCTTTCAGTTCTTCCAGCATATTGATTATAATTTGAATTTCGGATCTTTACGATAAATCTTGCTATTAAACTTATATAAGGCTGCCCCTCGTTTGGAACATAGCTTATCTATCTTATCGGTCTTTTCCACATAATCCATTCCGGCAACACGCTTGCGGAAGTTGCGCTTATCCATCGTTTCACCATAAATGGCTTCATATAAACTCTGCAATTTGGATAGTGTGAAAAGTTTAGGCAATAAGTTGAAACCGATAGGTTCGGTAGAAGCTTTTTGTCTCATCAACTCCCTTGCTTTTGTCACCATTGCAGGATGATCGAAAATCAGTGGGGGAAGTTCATTGATGTTTACCCAGTAAGCGTTATGTTTTCGAACCAGTTTCCGGTCATATTCATTGACGTTGACCAACGCATAGTATGCAACGGAGATTACCCGTTCTCCCGGATCACGGTCGACCGCTCCGAAAGTTCCCACTTGTTCCATATACACGTTTTCCAATCCGGTAAGTTCCGCTAGTACACGTTTGGCCGCATCGTCCACACTTTCGTTTTCTTGCACGAATCCTCCCATCAAAGACCATTCGCCCATTGCTGGTTCAAAATTTCTTTTCAGCAGTAGCAGACTTAATTCACCATCGTTAAATCCAAAAATGATACAGTCAATGCCTACATGAAAACTAGGATTCGAGCTATAATAATTGTTCATCGTTTTTTTATATTAGTTAATTAATTGTTACCAGAAATACCAGTAGAAAGCTGCGGTAATAGCCAGGATAATTGCTGTATGGATAATATCCCAATGATTCCAACTTGCACGTGTAGCCGCTTTTTGTTCTTTCGTAGCCGTACCGAATACCAAGCCTTGAATCTTTTCCGCTGTCGGAGCTTTTGTAGCCAGGCTGACTGCGATTACAATAATGATGCAGAATAGGAACATCCATCCGCAGAAGAACAGCCAGTTCATATCATAGAACAGATATTTGAATGTAGAGTCTGCCACTTCTCCGGCATTGCTATAATATACTTTAGCACCCAGACGAGTTAAGCCGATAACCATACCGGCTATCAATCCCCACATACCACCTTGAGCGGAAGTACGCTTCCAGCAGATACCCAATAAGAAAGCGGCTGCGATACCCGGAGCCAATACAGACTGAACATCCTGCAAATAAGTATAAAGAACGTCACCTACACTACGCATGATAGGAATCCAAAGGATACCTAAGATTACAATTACAACTGTTGCAACCTGACCGATACCTACCAGTTTCTTTTCCGGAGTTTCCGGTCTGAAACGTTTGTAGAAGTCAATAGTAAACAACATGGCGGATGAATTGAACAAAGAGGCTAAAGAACTCATCAAAGCTGCAAGGATACCGCATACAACCAGACCTTTCACACCGGCCGGCAACAATTTAGCGACCAAAGTGGGGAAAGCGGCATCGGCATTTGCTGTTCCGTTAGCCAGCAACGGAAGAAATCCTTCACCACCGGCACCGATATATTTCTGATGCAATGCAAATGCGATCATACCCGGAATAAGAAACAAGAAGACAGGCAGCAGTTTCAGGTAAGCACCGAAGATGGTACCGCGACGTGCTTCCATCTCATTCTTTCCGGAAAGTACACGCTGTACGATAAACTGGTCAGTACACCAATACCAGAATCCGATAATGGCGGAACCGATCAAAGCACCTAGCCAAGGGAAGTTCGGATCATCGTTACTACGGATTAGATTAGTCATTGTATCTCCGTAATCATTTACTGTTACCGCACCGCAAACTTTCATCATTTCGTTCCAGCCACCCAGTTCTTTAAAACCAAGCACGAGGATGATCAACGAACCAAGCAGAAGGATAGGAGTCTGGAGTACAGAAGTATACAATACGGATTTCATACCCCCGAAGATAGTATAAAGTGCTGTCAGAACTACCAATCCGATTGCAGCAATCCAGAAGAAGTCGATTCCCCAAAGTTCTTTGATACCGAATACCTGTTGGAATACCAAACCACCGGCATAGACTGTTACAGCTACTTTTGTCAATACATAACTTACTAAAGAAATAACGGATAAGATCGTACGTGACTGTGGGTTATAACGTCGCTCCAAGAATTCCGGCATTGTGTATACCATGCTTCGTGTATAGAATGGAACGAACACCCATCCCAAAATCAGAATCATCCATCCTTGAATTTCCCAATGAGCCATCGCCATACCACTGGAGGCTCCGGCGCCTGCCAGTCCTATCAAGTGTTCCGAACCGATGTTTGATGCGAAGATAGAGGCTCCGATTGCGAGCCAAGTTGCGTCACGTCCGCCTAAGAAATAATCTGCCGAGTCATTTTGTTTTTGTCTGACTACCCAAACAATAATACCGATCAGCGCCAAAAAGAAGACGCCGATTACCACCCAATCTAATGCTTCCACAATAAATATGATTTATAAGTTAATATTATTTCTCTACTGAGAATTTGAAAATACATTCGCTGTTATAGGTTTGTCCCGGTTCCAGAACTACTGAAGGCCAATCAGCTTTGTTGGGACTGTCCGGATAATGTTGTGTTTCCAGACATACGGAAGCACGTTGATTGTAAACGATACCTTTCTTTCCGGTTACAGTACCGTCGAGGAAGTTACCTGTATAAACTTGGATACCCGGTTCGTTGGTATATACTTCCAGAGTGATACCGCTTTCCGGTGAAGTCAGTTTGGCAGCTACCTGCGAAATGTCTCCCTTAGTGTTCAGTACCCAATTGTGGTCATAACCGTTTCCGTTTTTCAACTGGACGAAATCATAGTTACTGATGTCTTGCCCTACTGTTTTCGGAGTCGTGAAGTCCATCGGAGTATCTTTTACCGGGGCAATTTCACCTGTTGTCATGAAAGTGCTGTCTACCGGAGTATAGTAGTCTGCATTCACATACAGAATATTGTCGGTTGAGGCTTTCGACGGATTGCCGGCCAGGTTGAAATAAGAGTGGTTGGTCATGTTGATGATCGTCTTTTTGTCGGTAGTTGCGCTATATTTAATATCGATAGCGTTGTCTTCTGTCAGTGTGTAAGTGACTTTGGCTGTTACATTACCTGGAAAATTTTCATCACCGTCGGGTGAGATACGGGTTAGTTCCAATGTCATCGGATCAATAAGATTTGCCTCATATACTTGATATTGCCATCCTTTGGGACCTCCGTGCAGACAGTGCCCGAAATTGTTTTGTGGTAGCTGGATGGTATCACCGTCAAGAACAAAACGTCCTTGATTGATACGATTGGCATAACGTCCGATGGAAGCACCGAAGTCGCTGGGGACATTGATATAGTCGGCAATACTATCGAAGCCTAAAACTACATCCTGCATCTTTCCGTTTTTGTCCGGTACCATGATAGACACGATACGACCTCCGAAATTAGTAATGCACACTTCCATGCCTGCTTTATTCTTTAAAGTATAAAGATTGGTTTGGGCATTATTTACTTCTGTTTGAAATTTTGCCGGATCAAGACCTGATAGAGTCAGCTCGGAAACCGGCTTGTTATTGCACGCAAAGAGCATAAGTGCGGCAAATCCTGCTAGTAGAAAATGTTTTTTCATGGTTATATTTTTTTATGTAAATGAGTTGATTATCTTAATTCGGGTGTAAAAGTAACACTTTGTTTCGGTGTATTCAATACACTGACGTATGTTATACAACATAAAACGTAAAAAATGCACTTATTGTTATACCTTATTATTATATATACATAGGCGGATATAAAAAACTTATTTTTCTAATGAAGGAAAAATATTCGGTTGCGAATGTGTATCGGTCTATGTGTTATCTTTGCATGAGAAATAAGGGCGTTTTTTATGATATGATGGAAAAAATGGGGGAAAAGTCCGTTTGTCTACCTATTATCCTTTTTTGTCCACTTCGATAAATGTCGGAATATCTAATTTTGGCATTGCAAAGTAAGTGCTGCGAAGCTGAAAGACAGTGAGTGCGGCAAAGAAAAATCTGTTTAATAACAAAAATCTGTATTATGAGGACTAAAAGATGGTTGTCTGCAATGGCAACAGTAATTTTAACTTTATGTATGTGTTCATGTCAGGATTGGAATGAGCAGGATGCTCCGGCGGGAGATCAGCAAATACCTGTTTTGACAAAGGTAGGTTCCTATTCTTTCGAAAGTCTCGAAGGATTTCAGGTTGGTACATATGAGAACGGACAGAATCCGGAGATTATAAAAGACCAAGAAATTGGTAGTAAGGTACTCTATTTGAATAATGGATATATCTATGGAGAAAATCCATTGACCAATAAACGTCTTGAATCGGGGGCGTCTGCTACGATGTGGATAAAATTGGCAGGAGAAGATGTTCAGGTGCGTAACACTGATGAAGAAAGTGAAGAAACAATAGCAACTAGGACTGATGGAAAGTCTCTTTTGGCTTTTATGGATGATACAGAGAAAAGTAAATTGGTGATTACTTCAAATGCCGGACTGATTTATAATGGAGCTGTGTTGAGTGAAGGTTTTTCAGAATTAACTCCGGATATATGGCATTATGTTGCTATAAATATAGGTAAAGACGGCTATACTGTTTATCTGGATGGCGAAGAGTGGGGAACGTCCTCATTACAAACTGAGATTTACAATCAGTTAGTGGACCACTTGACCTCTGTAGCTACTCGTTTATATATTGGTTATGGATTGGAGACTCCTCCGGGTGAATTTTGGATGGAAGATTTGAAGATTTATAAAGATCTGGTCGGAAAGAATGAAATCAAACGTCCTGGAATCGGAACTACTACTATTGGGGCAACTGACTTTTCTACAGGGTTCTTGGGAGCTTTCTCAGAGGTGCTTTCTGCCGAAGGGGATGCAATATATCATTATCAATTTAAGAATTATACCAAAGGTGTTGCCAATCATCAGAATTGGATGTTGCTTATTTCCAATGGAAAGGCTATTGGGGAAGAAGGATATCAGGAATATGCTTTGGTTCGTGCGGATGCCTATGGATGGTTGTCCGGGAATTCAGAAAACACAATTCCTGACAGTGGCTATCCTCTTTCTGATGTATATGGTCAGTTCGGTAGTTGGGAGAAGTTCAGAAGTGAAATGAATGGAGCGGTTGTGGATTTGACAGTGACAAGATATGGGACTTCTATTACGATGAATGCGGTGATTATTTCACAGCAAGATAAGAAGTATACTTATTCTTGGTATCATCCTACTATTGCTGGTGAGGGTACGGTTGGTGTATTCCTTTCTGTTGATAATGCATACCTGGAGGTGGAGAATAAGGAAACTTCTGTAACTCCGTTAGAGATACAAAACGGACAGTTGGGATTTTCCGATTACTCGACAGCATTTAATACAATGTTTACGGAGCCTATTATATTAGAAGACTATACGGAAGTTGTTTATGAGTTTACTAATTATACGCAAGGGCCGGGTAATGAAAAGAACTGGTATCTGGTGTTTACCAACGGAAAGACAAGAGGACAGGAGGGGTATGTAGAACATGCGATTATTCGTGCTGATAACTGGGGATGGTTGAATGGACTGTATGATGCTGAGCATACATTACTGGAGATGGATTGTGCACCTTCATGTAATTACGATTGGAATACATTTGTCTCAGATATGAATGAAGCGAATGTGAAGATGACTGTTAAACGTCGTGCAGGCAAGATTAGTTTCTATGCTGCCATAACGACAAAGGATAATAAAAAATACTCTTACTATTGGATGTATACACTGCCTGCTGATGTAGATGTAATCAGTTCATGCTTGACAGTCGATAATTCTTATCTGGTAATGAAAAATAATCCTGTTGCCATGTCGTTCACAGAACCGAGCACACAGTTGGGAGCAAGTGACTTTACTACGGGGTGGTGGCAAGCGTTCTCCCCGGTGATTTCTGGAACAGGAACGAATGCCTCTTTCAAGTATACATTTACAAATCATAATAGATGTTTGAATGTTTGGGAAAACTGGGCAGTGGCGATAACTAATGGTACGGCTTTCGGAGATCCTAATTATAAAGAATATGTAGTGATTCGTGCAGATAATTTTGGATGGGTAGGTGGAAATGATCGGCTATTTGGTTTCGAGACCAATCTTCCGGATTATACTTGGGCATTGAATGGTGCAAAAGTTGTTCTGACTATTACTCGTGATAATAAGGATATTAAGTTGAATGCTGATATTACGACGGAAAGTGGAATCTCTTATTATTATAAAGGCACACTTACTGGTGTAATTACAGATGTAACGAATACGATTGGTACTTTCTTGACATTGGACAGTGCTTGCCTGACTGATATCACATCGGAAGCTATAAATGGGGAAGATATTCCTGAACCTAGTGATTTGGAAACGGTAGGAACAGTAGATTGTTCGACTGCTTTTCTAGGAGATGTTTCTGAAGTAAGGACATTGGATGGTAATGGGGAATTCTATTATAAATTTACTAACTATACAAGTGGTGAGCTGAATTGGCATAATTGGATGTTACTTGTTTCTAATGGTAAGGTAACCGGGGAAAGTGAATATATAGAATATGCGTTAATCCGTGCCGACAATTATGGATGGTTGAATGGCATTAATGATGATGAACATCGCCCTGTACGGGATTGTAACTATAATTGGGGGACATTTACGGAAGATATGAAGGGAGCGACAGTCGAGATTAGGATGAACCGTCAAGGGAATACTGCATCCGTGAGAGCGGATGTAACCACTGTCGGTGGTGCAAAATATTGGTATGTATGTGAACTTTCAAACCTCCCGGACAGCGGTATTATAGGAACGTATTTGAGCGTTGAACGTGCTTATTTGGAGATTGATACAGAGGCCTCTTATGTCAAAGGCAATAATAACTAAAAGTCTAATATATGAATAGAAAGAATAAAGTAAATTCAAAAATATCCGGGAGCATTGTTTTCCGGCTATTATTGACCTTTTGCCTTATTTCCTTTTCTTTGGGAGCATACGCTCAGAAGAAACAAGTGAAAGGTGTTGTAAAAGATCCCTTGGGGGAGACGGTGATTGGTGCCAGTGTTCTGGAAAAAGGAACGACAAATGGTACAGTGACCGATTTTGATGGTAATTTTGTGTTGGAGGTATCGCCCGATGCAATTCTACACGTCAGTTATATCGGTTATCAGACTCAGGATATTCCGGTAAAAGGAAAGGCGATGATTTCGATTACACTGAAAGAAGATACGGAAGTATTGGATGAGGTAGTCGTGGTAGGTTATGGAGCGCAGAAAAAAGAGAGTGTGGTGGGAGCTATCTCACAAGTCTCTTCAAAGGAACTGTTGAAATCACCGGCAGCTAATGTTTCTCAGGCATTGGCGGGTAAGATCTCCGGTGTGATAACTTCACAGACTTCCGGTGCACCGGGAGCTGACGATGCAGATATCTATATTCGTGGTCGGGCTTCATTTGCAGGAGACAATCAGCCGTTGATTCTGGTGGATGGCGTAGAACGTTCATTCTCTCAGATATCACCGGATGATATTGAGTCTATCTCTGTATTGAAAGACGCTTCTGCTACCGCTGTATATGGTGTACGTGGTGCCAACGGTGTTATGCTGATTACAACCAAACGCGGTAAGGAACAAAAGCCTAAAGTAAGCCTGACAGCCAATTGGCAAATTCAGAGCCCTACGCGCAAAGATACTTATCTGGATTCTTATGATTCTGTTGTACTTTTGGAAGAAGCGCTGGCTAATGATGGAATGGCTTCACAATATTCGGCTTATGACCTGAATATGTACCGGAAATCGAGGGACGGACAGCTAACAGGACTTGACGCCATGCTTTATCCGAATGTGGACTGGTATGATACAGTACTTCGCAGTTCCGCTCCGGCACAACGCTACAATGTAAATATCCAAGGAGGAACGAAGCGTATTCGTTATTTTGCATCTGCCGAATATTACAATCAGCAAGGCTTGTTTAAGAACTTCAGTACTGACGAATATGGAAACAGTTCCAACTCCAGTTATCGTAGATACGCTTTTCGTGGAAATCTGGATTTTCTGGTAACGGACGGCTTGACTTTGTCTGTCAATTTCGGAACACGTTTTGAAGAACGTCGTACACCGAATTCCGACGAGCGGATAGATGGTAGTTACAGTGAAGTTTTCTATCAGATGAATCATACTCCGGGATGGTTGTTCCCGGTTACTTATGCAATTGGAGAAGGAGAAAATGCCCGGACATTGTATGGTGGTAATTCACAAAATCAGAATAATATAGTCGGTCGTTTGGCAGAAGCGGGTTTTACGCGTGCCACAAATACAATCAACGAAACGAATTTCATCGTTGACTATGATATGAGTTGGCTGACACAAGGATTGAAGGTCAGAGGAATGGCGTCATTTGACTATGATGCTTACTATAACCGTAAATTTACTTCTACATTCGCTACTTATGAATTGGCGGATAAGGACAATTATAATTCGTTGGCAGGTTATACGAAATTCAACGATGATACGGAATTGGGATATGCCGGAAATGATCAGACTACAACTTATAAACTCTATATGGAGGTACAGTTGAACTATGCCCGGAAGTTCGGCAAACACGATGTAACAGCAATGGCTCTTTACAATCAGAATGACTATCGTTATCAGGCAGAACTGGCAAAACGTTATCAAGGATTGGTAGGACGTGCCACTTACGGATACGATGACCGTTATCTTGCAGAAGTAAACTTCGGTTACAACGGCTCTGAGAACTTCCGTGAAGGAAAACGTTTCGGTTTCTTTCCTTCTTTCTCTTTAGGATGGCGTATTTCCAACGAGAAATTCATGCAAGGAACTTCTAAATGGTTGAATAACCTTAAACTTCGCGGTTCTTACGGTGAAGTGGGAAATGATGTCTACATGGTGAACGGCGTACAACAGCGATTTCTGTACGAGCCTGTATGGACACAGTTGGCAAATGCATATATGTTTGGTGGCAGCCGTTGGGAAACAGGTATTTACGAGAGCCAGTATCCTAACTATGATGTAACTTGGGAGCGTGCCAAGAAGTACAACGCGGGATTGGAATTCAGTTTATGGAATAATCTGTTGTCCGGTAATATCGATTATTTTTATGAGAGCCGTTCGAATATCCTGACCACTTACCAGTCGCGTCCTCAATGGGTAGGCGTGAATATGGCTGCCGGGAATCTCGGTGAAACCAAAAACTCCGGTTTCGAGTTGGAGTTGAAGCACAACAATCGCATTGGAAAGGACTTTTATTACAATGTAGGTTTCACTTTTTCACATGCCCGCAATGAGATTATCGGTATGGACGAACCGGCGTTGAAGACGGATTACCGTAAACGTGAAGGTCATGCCATCAATCAATACTTTGGTCTGATCTGCGACGGATTTGTCACTTCTGCCGATCTTGCCAATCCGGACTTTCCTCAGTCTACTTATGGGGCAGTCAAAGTGGGTGACTTGAAATATCGTGATATGAATAACGACGGTTTTATTGACGACCGTGATGAGACGTTTATCGGTTATAGCGATATTCCGGAAAATACCTATGCGCTGACATTGGGAGCACAATGGAAAGGTATCGGTTTCAGTGTAATGTTTCAGGGAGTGGATCATGTGTCACGTTTCTATGACGCTGAAGCAATGTATGCCTTTGTCGGTGGCGGTAAAGTGAAAGAGCATCACATCGGACGCTGGAATCCGGCAATGTCCGAAGAATGGAATATGACAAATGCCACTTATCCGTTGCTGCACTATGATGCGAACGGCAATCACAACCAGAGACAAAACTCTTTCTTTCTGAAAAACGGTGCTTTTCTCCGTTTGAAGAATATAGAACTGAGCTATACTTTGCCGCAGGACTGGGTGAAGAAAGCATTTATGTCGGAATGTAGGGTATTCGTAAATGCGAATAATCTGATAACTTGGGATCATCTTGATGGTCTGACAGACCCGGAAAGCAACGGATCTAACCGTTATCCGATCATGAAGACGGTGAATTTCGGCGTTAATATTCAATTTTAATTCCCTTGCCTTATGAAAATAAAGAAAACAATCTTATATACATTTCTGGCTACTGCCATAACGGGAGCTTCTTTGACTTCCTGCGAGGATATGTTCGGCGGATTTTTGGATAAACAACCCAGCAACGAGTTGTCGGAAGATGAAGTGTTCAGCTCATGGACCAATACCGAGCAGTTTCATTTTGATACATACAATTTTCTCCGTCACGGTGCGTGTCGTATCAACAGTTCGTGGATGGATGCGGCTACCGATTTGGCGCATACCAGCTATTCTTATGGAGGAACGCGTGTCAGCTTCAATATCGGAAATTACTATACCTCCGGAGCTTCCAACGAATTGACGGATACGTGGGAGACTTATTATCGGGGTATCCGCAAATGCAATATGCTGTTGGCACGCATCAATCAGGTTCCTAAGTCATCAGATGATACTCAGGAGAATTATGAGAGAGATTTACGAGTCTATAAAGCGGAAGCCCGTTTTTTCCGTGCCTATTTCCATTGGGAGTTATTCCTGAGATACGGAGCGATTCCCGTTATCACGGAAGTACTCGATCCCGATGGTGATTTGATTACAGATTATAAGGAGCGTCCCACTGTGAAAGAGTTTGTTCAGGATTTCATATTGAAAGAGTTGATTGGTGGTGTGGAAGTTACGAATGGAACTCCCGGCGGCTGTATGCCCGATCTGCTTTCATTGGATGAGGTAAGAAAAGACCTTGCCAATCTAGGTGGACGTATCACTCAACCTGCCGCATTGGCGTTGGCGAGCCGTATTGAGTTGTATATGGCAAGCAAGCGTTTTGCCGGTCAGACCGATGTAACTTGGCAAAATGCGGCCGACCTTGCCAAACTCTTTATCGACAAATTCGGTAGTGATGGTCAGAAAGACAATAAATACTCTTTGTATCGTGGTACAGGAGATGCGGATATACCGAAATTGAATTATCAGAATGCTATCCTGACTACTGCGACGGATCAGGGAAAGAACCCCGAAATAATCTTCTGGAGAAATGATGCGGTTGCCGGTTGGGCTGCTATTGCAAATGATACTCCGGTGGGAGAGGGAGGAAACGGAGGACTGTGCCCGTCTCAAAATTTGATTGATATGTACGATATGCTGGATGGTTCGTCTCCTTTTACGGAATATGACGAGACCGGTGCTCCGGTTTATGATAAGGCAACATTAAAACCTAGCGGCATTGTTGCAGGAAGCCGTTACAATGATAATAATCCTTGTAGCAGCCGTGACCCGCGTCTGAATGCGTCCATCCTTTATCATGGCTGTACTTGGGGAAGTGGCATTATTGATGTTATCAAAGGTCATCGGGACAATCCGACAGGAAATGCGAATGCTACTCCGACAGGATACTATGTCCGCAAATATATGCCGGAGAATATCTTGACGAACAATCATGCCGGTGTTGAATATAGAAATTGGATTATCTTCCGGTATGCGGAGATTCTGTTGAACTATGCGGAAGCATTGTGTGAGTCAGGTAAGGTTCCCGAAGCCTTGCAGGCTATCCAGCCTTTGCGTGACCGGGTGGGATTAAGTCTGAAATTGACAGAACGTGCTGATTTGAAGGAGCAGGAAGCTGCACTTCATTTTATCCGGAAGGAACGTACAGTGGAGTTGGCTTTTGAGGATCATCGTGCTTGGGATTTGCGTCGTTGGAATGTAGCGGAAAAAGCATTGGCGCGCGATATTTACGGTGTAGAGGTCACTCAGGAAAGAGGTCAACTGAAATATACGCGTAAGGTTGTCGGTAACCGTGTGTTTGAAGAAAAGATGTATCTCTATCCGATACCGGAAGCAGAGGTCTGGAAAACAGGCATTGAGAATAATCCGGGTTGGTAATCAATAAAAGACATAACGAATATGTATAGAATAGTAAACTATAAAAAGATACGTACAGGGTTGCATAGAATGTTGGTCATTACCCTGTTAGGCTCTCTGTCCGCCTTTGCTTGGGCACAGGAATCCGTATTGAAGGGTAGGGTAGTCGATGTGGAAGGTAATCCGATTGTGGGGGCTGTTGTCAATGTGCTTGAAGGCAGCCGTGTCGCACTGACTGATAAAGACGGATATTTCAGTCTGAAGAAGGTCGCTCCAGCTGATGAAATCTATGCCTCTTGTGTGGGCTATTTGCCAGCTACTGCCATCGCTGCTTTTGATGGTAACTTTATGATGGTGCTGAAAGATGACCTGGATGTTTATGCGCATACGGCTCCTGTGCCTTTTGGCCGCAAACCGGTGAAGTTTATGACCGAAGCTGTTTCTACCGTCACAGGCGAGGAACTTCAGAAACATCCGGTCACAGTTTTGCAGAATGCGTTTACTTCTACACTCACCGGAGTTGAAACGTATGAAAAGAACTCAGAGCCGGGATGGAGTGAAACATTGTTTTATATTCGCGGTCTTCGTACTATGAACAATAACCTGGCCAATGACGGTCAGATAGCGGAGAAACCCTTGGTCATTGTCGATAATGTAGAGCGCGACTTGTCTTTTCTGGATGCTTATCCCATTGAGTCGATCACGGTATTGAAAGATGCGGCGGCCGCAGCTATTTACGGTATGAAAGGAGCGAATGGGGCTATCATCGTGACAACGAAGCGTGGGGAAGCCGGACGTACAAAGATCGATTTTACCCAAGAGGTAGGTTTTCAGACTCTTTCGGGACTTCCGGAAAGTCAGAATTCCTATAATTATGCCATGACGAAAAATCAGGCTAACTATCTGGACGGATTGGCACCTGAATTCTCTGCACATGATATCGAGATGTACCGTCGTGTGTCCAATGGAGAAAAGCTGACGGGTATGGAGCAGTACAAATACTTCAATACTAACTGGTATGATACAATGTTGAGGGATGTTGCTCCCCAATATCGAACCAACCTGCAAGTAAGCGGGGGAAACGCCCGTGCACGGTATTATGTATCCTTTTCCTATCTTCGTCAGGAAGGCATGTACGATACCGAATGGACAAATTATAATGACGGTTATAGCACACAGCACGTGTTGAACCGCTATAATCTGCGTTCCAATATCGATATTGACGTGACTAAGTTTCTGAATGTTTCCATGGATTTGGGTGGCCGTATTGATAATATCAGTCAGCCGGGTATTGATACGTATGCTTTGTTTACTTGGGGAGGCGGTGAGAACCTGCCTATCTATCCGGTGTACACACCGAACGGAAGTTTCTTTTTCCCGACAGATAGCGACGCGAAAAACGGAGCTGCCCAGATTGCCGGACGTGGAATTGAGAAAAACCGTCGTCGTAACCTTTATACAACGATTACCGCCAACGGTGATTTAGGTGCATTGGTGGAAGGGCTGAAAGCCAACCTTACTTTTAGTTTTGACTCGTACGAGACGTTCCAACAAGTACAGCGTGCCGATGTGGACGGGTTCTATTACAACTTCCGTGATGAAGTAAACAGTGTAGATGATTACTCGTACAAACGTATGCGTACATCCGTATCTCTACCTAATCCCACGACATCTCCACGTGACTATTACTACAACATAAATCTTAACGGAGGTTTCTCTTATCAGAATGTGTTCAATCGGAAACATTGGCTGGATGCTAAAGCGTTTATCCGTACTTATCAGAATGTGGTACGTGGTCAGTACTCTTCCAACCGTTATTTGTCATATAATGCGCAAGCCACATACGTTTATGATAATCGTTACATCTTGTCCGGAAATCTCTCCTATATGGGATGTGATAATTTTGCTCCGGGCGACCGTTATGGACTGTTCCCGGGTGGTTCTGCCGGATGGATTCTATCGGAAGAGCCTTGGTTCAAGAATGATGCGGTGAAGTTATTGAAGTTCCGTCTTTCTTACGGCCGGGCGGGTATGTCGAATATCTATACTACCAGTGACGGAGGAGTGCCTGCCGTACGCTATCCTTATCAAGGTGCTTATGCACAAGGAGGTGGCTATAGCTTCGGAACGGGACAAGCATACGATGAAGGTGTTTATGAATCATTGGTAGGTAACAGGAATATCAAATGGGAAATATCTGATATGGTAAACTTCGGAGTTGATTTTGATCTTTGGAATAAGAAGTTGTATGGACAGATTGATGTGTTCAAAGAATGGCGTTCCAATATTCTCATTACCCGTTCTACTACTCCGACCGGTATGTTTGGTGTTGCCGTTCCGCAGGATTCCTATGGAAAAGCGGAAACGAAAGGTGTGGAGATTACTTTGGGACATACGAATAAGATAGGTGATTTAACTTACCATATTCAAGGTATGTTAACTTGGAACACGAATAAAATTACCGATATGGATGAAACGGCGGTGGATTATGGTTATCAACGGAAAACTGGAAATCGCATCAACCAAAGCCAGTTGTTGCAATGGGAACAGTGGGCAAGTGATCCGAGTTTGATTCCGACTTCCCATCAGGACGCCATTGATCATCCCGAGAAGTATCCGTATCATTCCGCCGGTGTGTACAAATTGGGTAATGCAGTGTTTAAGGATGTGAACGGTGACCGCATCATTGATACTTATGATAAAATGCCGATGGGGTATACTAAGATTCCGGAATTGATTCCGACTTTGAATGTAGGTTTCGAATGGAAGGGATTTGATGCGCGCGCTGTCTTTACGGCATATCTGAACCGTACGATCGGATGTCGTGAGAATATGGATAACGGATTTGGCTGGGGAGGAACTTCTACTCATGCTGTAACTTCCACATGGGGATATTATACCGATGATCCGACAGATCCGAGAAATATTAATGCAAAATATCCTCGTCTGTCCAATTCGTTCAGCAACATCGACCGTAACTATCCGTACAATGAGTCGGATATCTGGGTAGTCAATGGAGATTTTCTGTCTTTGCGCAATGTTGAGGTTGGTTATTCTCTGCCAAAACAGTGGATAGCAAAGGCGAATCTGACCAAATGCCGTATTTACTTCAGCGGCTATAATCTGTGTAGCTGGAGTCATCTGCCGGACGGTTTCGATCCGGAGAACCCTACCAACTATATTTGGGCTTATCCGAAGACTAAATCGTTCACCTTTGGTATTAATGTTGGATTTTAAAAGTGTATCGTATGAAAATTAGAAAATATATATCACACATCATGACGGGGATGTTGTTGCTTTCGGGAACGTCTTGTAGTGACTTCCTCGATAAAGAATATGACGCTACCCTGACTGTGGACAAAGTGTTTAATAACGAAACATTGAGCCGTCAGTTTCTGAGTAACATTTATGCCAGTCTGCCCGACGGACTGGCTCCGTTCACGGATGCACAGTTCCTTGATGCGTCCAGAGATTGTATGACGGACAATGCGACATCCTATTGGGGATTACACTATTATACTAAAATAGCTACTGACTCTTACACTGCCAAAGACCATCCATTGTTGGGGCAGTGGAATGTAAACTTCGCCGGTATCCGTAAGTGCAACACATTTCTGAAGAATCTGAAAGCTGAGGTTGTAGGCAACAGTGATTTGGATGGTGACGACAATCATTTGTACGACCGCTACTGTAATGAGGCTATTCTGCTTCGTGCCATTTTTCATTTCGATTTGGTATGCTGGTTTGGTGATATGTTGATAGTGGCGGAAGATGAGAACGGAGAACCGATAATATTCGATAAAGACGATTATGGGGTGATGAACCAACCCCGCAAACCGGCAGCCGATGTGTTGCAGTGGGTGGCGGATCAGTGTGATCTGGTAAAAGATGAACTCCCCTTCCGTTACAGTGATGAATCGGTGAATTGGGGGCGTGTCAACGGTGCCACTGCCTATGCGCTGAAATCGAGAGCATTGTTGTACAAAGCTTCCAAACTGAATAACCCGGAAGGAAAAACGGCTTGGTGGAAAGAAGCTGCCGATGCGGCAGTGGATTTTATGACTAGAAATACCCAACAGTCCATTCCTTATGCTTTATATGCCTCTGATGCGGCTGATAATGCATATTATGCCGGTTCCGTAGCCAATCCGGTCAACAATAATGAAATCATTCTTTCCCGATCTCTTTGGTGGACAAACCGTATCGAACAGGTCTTTCTGCCCGTTGGGTTCACGGGAAGTTTTTCAGGAACGGGGCGTACCAATCCTACGCAGAATTTTGTAGATTGTTTTGAAATGGCAAATGGTAAACGGATCGATGAAGGTGGTTCCAGATATGATGAAGATAATCCGTATGCTAACCGTGACCCGCGTCTGGATCAGATTGTATTCCATCAAGGCTCTGTTTGGGGAAATGAAAATGACAACGAGAGTCGGCAGGTAGATGTACGTACAGTGGGCGGAGCGGATTATGCAGCGTCTCTAGGAGGAACTTGTACCGGATACTATGTCAAAAAGTTTGTGAATAATATATCTTGCCAGAATCCGATTAATTATCCTCATTCGTGGACTATCTTCCGTTATTCGGAAATACTGCTGAATGCAGCCGAAGCTTATTGTGAGATGAACGAATTGACTAAGGCGGAAGGATATGTAAATGAAATCAGACAACGTGTCGGTATGCCCGATTATGACGGTTACGACCAAACGGAATTGCGTAAGAGAATCCGTAATGAACGTCGTATCGAACTGAGTTTTGAAGATCATCGTATGTTCGACTTGCGTCGTTGGAGGGCTTATGACGGAGTGACTGCCGAAAATGAATTGAATAAACCCCGCTATGAGCAGCTGCTCAACTTGTATGGGGTAGAAGTGAGCGGCACTTTACCGGAGCCTGTATATACTTATGGTCCTGCCCGTGCGGCACAGAATGGCGGTCAGATTGAGACACGTGTATTCAATGTCCCGAAAAACTATTACTTCCCGATACCCGATGCAGATGTGAAGATGGCACCGGCATTGGGACAGAATCCGGGATGGTCTGTAGAAAGCTCATCTAATAATTGAAAACGAATAAAAATGTGAATTCATTATGAAAAATATATTGAATATTTTAAGTTTCGTTTGTATGTTCTCATGTGGGGCGTGCAGCGATGATGATAAAGCCTTGGGAGGCAATACAGATGGCATTACCGTAGGCAATGTTACGGTTCCCGATGTCACCTATTATTCGGCGAAGTTGAAAGTGGAAATTGAGGGCTCTTCTACTTCCATTCTGAAGAAAGGGTTCTGTTATAGTACGGTTCCTACTCCCGACCTCCGGGATAATTTGTTGGAAGTGCAGGGGGAGAGCACTGTATTAGAATCCGAACTGACAGGGCTGGAAGAACAAACTACTTATTATGTACGTGCGTTTGCTACGGCATATAGTGGGGAACCTGTTTATTCGGAAGAGGCTTCTTTTACGACACAAGGTTCTACTGCTGCGGATAAGCTGGCGGATTACGTTGCTCCCGATTATGATGACGACTATACGAATATTTCATCTTGGACACAACGTTCCCGTTGGAATCTGGCAAATGTTCATGACCCTACGGTTATGAAAGCCGGTGACGGATATTATTATATGTATCAGACTGACGCTTCTTACGGAAATGCACACGCTGCTCACGGTCACTTCCATGCCCGCCGTTCTAAAGACCTTGTCAATTGGGAATATATGGGCGCTACAATGAATGCCGCTCCTTCTTGGGTTTTGGAGAAGCTGAATGCCTATCGGGAGCAGATGGGGCTTGATCCTGTCACGCAACCGCAGTATGGTTTCTGGGCGCCTGTGGTCAGAAATATGGGAAATGGAGTTTACCGGATGTATTACAGTATTGTGATAGATAATTTCATAGCCAACGGTCGTCCTAGCGTAGAAGCTAACAAAGATGGTTCATGGGGTGAACGTGCTTTTATCGGACTGATGGAAACTCGTGATCCGGCTTCTAATGTATGGGAAGATAAGGGAATGGTGGTTTGCTCCTCCTCAGATAAGGCGATGGATGATTATTGGGGTAATAATGGCAACTATCAGAATGCTTATTTTTATTTTAATGCTATCGACCCCACTTACATTGTTGATACAGCCGGAACCCATTGGCTGATTTACGGTTCATGGCATAGCGGTATCGCAGCAGTAAAGGTAAACCCGGAAACAGGCAAGGTAGATGCTTTGGAAGGAGCGAATCCCCCTGCACCTTGGGCGTTGTCCGGACAATATACGGTAAACAACTATGGCAAGCGTATAGCTTCGAGAGCGCCGAACAACCGTTGGCAGGGTTCTGAAGGACCGGAGATTGTCAAGAGAGGGGACTATTACTATCTGTTTTTGGCTTATGGTGCTTTGGATGTGGAATATAATACGCGTGTTGTCCGCTCCGAGAATCCTGATGGTCCTTATAAGGATATCACGGGGACAGAAGTGACAAATGGTAAGGAGGCTTATCCGGTAGTGACCCATCCATACAAATTTGATAATAGTTATGGTTGGGTAGGTATTTCTCACTGCGCTATTTTTGATGATGGACAGGATAATTGGTTTTATTCTTCTCAAGGACGTTTGCCCAAAGACATTCCCGGTATAAATTCTTCCAACGCTGTGATGATGGGACACGTTCGCAGTATCCGTTGGACAATGGGAGAGAAAAATGATGCGATGAATGATTGGCCTGTCGTCATGCCGGAACGTTATGGAAATGTTCCTCAAGACTTAACGATATCAGAAGAAGAATTGATCGGTGATTGGGAATTTATGCAGTTGGATGGAAATCATAACGGTCAGCAATTCACTTCTCTGACTTTAACGTTAGGTGCGAATCATAAATTGACCACAAGTACAGGTTTTTGGAAAAATATGTCATGGACGTATGATGCATCACAACAGGTATTGTCATTGAATGATGGTAATATTCGGATTTATTTGCAGCGTGAGGTCGATTGGGAAGCAACTCCCCGTATAGCGACTGTTGTAGGTGCCGGTTATTACAAAGATTCAAGCGGCAATTGGAAAACAAACTGGATGAAGAGGCTTAAGTAAGCTCAGAAAGTAAGATTGGAGAAAATAGAATGAAGGTGTGTCATAATGAATAATAATTTGCGTTAATCCGCGTTTTGGCACACTTTCATCTTATTTTTTTATTCTTCATGATTCATCAACCCGCTCGGCGTCACATTGAACTGTTTCGTGAAGCACCGTGTGAAGTACTTCGGATCATTGAATCCTACCTCGTAGGCAACTTCCGCAATATTCATATTCTTGGTTTCTCTGTTTTTCAGAATCAGCTCCCTTGCTATGTTCAGACGATAATTCCGTATGAACTGTCCGGCAGACTGGCCGATGAGGCTCTGCAACTTTTTATTCATCAGACTTTTGCTTACGCCTACCGCTTCGCAGAAATCGCTGACCTCAAAATATGAGTTTTTATAGTTTTCTTTGATAACCTCCATTACCTGGTTCAGGAATTTCTTATCGCCGGACTCCTCTTCCATATTCAGTACATCCACATCCATATCCAGCGTAAACTTACGCTGATACCGTTTCCGGTTTTCCAGAATGTTCTGAATGCGTGTAAGCAACAACGTTTCGTCAAAAGGTTTCAGCAGATACTCGTCCACGCCCATACGATAACTTTCCAGTCTTGCCTCCTGTGAGGTCTTAGCCGTCAGCATGAGGAAAGGTATATGCGAAATGGCAAATGTCTCCTTTACCCGTCGCGAAAGCTCGATACCGTCCATGACAGGCATCATCAGATCACTGATAATGAAATCTACCGGATTGCTGCTGAGAATATGCAAAGCCTCTTCTCCGTTCGCGGCTTCCAGTACATGATATTGTTCGCGGAGGATGGAACGTATATAGCCCCTCATATCCGGATTATCCTCCACAATCAGAATCGTCAGAGCCTCTTTCTCTTTGGGAGTGTCGGAAGATTGCACAGGAACCGTTTCCGCATCGTTATGATCGATAATGATTGTCTTGCCATCCGTTTCGCTTTCCTGCTGCAAGGGGAGAAGAATGCGGAACGAACAACCGGCATGACGGTTATTGAGAGCCTTTATCTCCCCGCCGTGCATCTGTACGATCCGTTTGCAGAGATAAAGTCCGATACCTGTACCTGCCTGACCGTAGACCGGATATTTTACTTGGTTCTGTGATTGGTAGAACCGATTGAAAATTCGGTTAAGATCCTCCTCCGGTATACCCGCCCCCGTATCCTTTACGCAGATATATATTTTCTTCTGTCCGTCTGCCGCAGTGAGCGCAGAGATATAAAGTGATACCGTCCCTCCGTTCGGTGTAAACTTGATGGCATTGCTCAACAGGTTCGTTATCACTTTGTGCATCGCCTCTTCGTCATACAGAATCTCCGGTGTTTCCATTCGGTAGTAACGTCTCAACACTATATTCCGTTCTCCTGCGAATACCTCGAAAGGAGTGACCAGTGAATCTATGAATTTAAGGAAATTTCCTCGTGTCTTTACAATCTCCAGTTTCCCGGATTCCACTTTCCGAAAGTCCATAAGCTGATTGACCAGGGATAATAAATATTTGGAGTTGCGTTCCACAAAATTCAACTGCTCGATTACCTGCGGATTATAACTCAACTTCAATGCACGCTCGATCGGTCCGATAATCAATGTGATCGGAGTACGGAACTCGTGAGTGATATTGGTAAAGAAAGAAATCTTATCCAGTGTCAGCTCCTGCACCTTGCGCGACATACGGACAAGCTGCGCTTTCTGCCTGGTGATTTTCTCATTCTGCTGTGTCAGCATCCGGTTCTGCCGTGAAAGTTCTTCCGTCTGATTTTCCAGAAGCTGCTTTTGTTGTTCCAACTCGTGGGTACGTTCTTCCACAGTGCGATGCAGATACTCTTTCTGACGTTTCAATGTACGGATTCTCCATTGATAGAATTGCCATGTTCCTATGACGATAAGGACGATGACCGACAGGATAAACCAGACACTTTTATAGAAGTAAGGAATGATTGTTATTTTCAGCTCCGTGATGTTTGCTCCCTCACTTTCTCCGTCGGGTGTGTACTTTACCTGCAACGTATACTTTCCCGGAGGCAGATTGGTGTAGCTGGCGAAGCGTCGGTTGCCGGGCACCTGTACCCATTTATCGTCGAATCCCACCAGCCGGTAACTGTAAACCGCCGCATTGCCCGATTCAAAGTTAAGTGCGGAGAACTCCAGAGAAAAGGATTTTTCTTTCTCATGTAGCTTTAACTCCGTAGTAGTAGCAATATTCTGCGGTAAATATTCATTTCCGGGCAGTATCTCCTCATTACCTATTCTCAGACGGGTAAAGCGTACTTTGACGGGAGTTACGGGCATGGATGGACGATTGTTCTCAATGGCAACCAACCCGCCTACGCTGCCGAAATATAGCAAGTCGTGTGATGAACGGCAGGAAGCATTCCAATAAAACTGGGTGTCGATCAAACCGTCATATTTCGTGTAATTGATAAAACGGTTTTCTACCGGATGATAGCAGGATAAACCATAGTTGGTTCCTATCCATATATTTCCGTTATTGTCTTCCAATATTCCCCGCACACTGTTATTGGGCAGTCCGTGTGTCGTATTATAGGAGAAGAATTTTTCTTTCCCTTCTGGGTTGATGATCCGTTTATAAATGCCGAACCCGTTACTTCCCAGCCACAGAGTGCCGTCCTTTGCTTCATAAAAACAAGTGATTTTCTCTATCAGACGGGAGTCCGGGTCGTCCAGTTTATAATTCAAATGTCTGTATTGGAATTCTCCTTCTGCCGACCGGGAGTGAAGGTCGACAATATAAACTCCTTCCAGACAGCCTATCCACAACTTGCCATCTCTGTCGATGATGGAACCGATGCAGCCGTGTACATTTGCGGCAGCCTGCCCGGCTAGAGGAGAAACAAGTTCTTCCTTCGCTATGTCATAAAAATAAAGACCTTGGTTGGCGCCTATCCATACTCCGTTATTAATCGAATCGTAGGCTAGTGCGCCAATAAAGTCGACAGGAAACCCGTTGCTGGTCTGTGAGGAAATCACCTTCTGTACAGATTGTGGTGTTTTCAGGTCAAGCCAATTGATGCCACCTCCCCAGGTTCCAACCCAGAGACGGTTGTTCCGATCGGCTGTCAATGCACTGACAGAGTTATGGCTCAATCCCCCGCGTTCACGTGTATAGTGAGTGAAACGTTCGCTGCCCGGTTCCTTCCTGTTCAGTCCGCCTTCTACCGTTCCCACCCATAAAGTACCATACTTGTCCTCATAAACGGCATTTACCGGATTGCAAGAGAGACTTGACAAGTTCTCTTTATCATGCCGGTAGCTGCGTATGGACAACCGTCGGGGATTCAATAGGTTGATTCCTCCGGTTTCCGTGCCGAACCATATATGGTCTTCCTCCGCCAGTATGCAATTGATAAAATTACTGTTTAGCGAATTGGAATCATTTCCCGGAAGATCATAGGCGATACGTTCAAAGTCATCCGTTATCGGATTGTAAATGTTGATTCCACGAAGGGTTGCCACCAGCAGTTGCTTGTCGTTAGTGATGGCCAGATCCGTCAGATAATTCTGGGAAAGGGAATAGGGATTGGTTGAATCGTGTTGATACTGTTTCACTACATTTCCGTTTTTGTTATAACGGAACAATCCCCGATCGGTGGAAATCCATACCTCGTTTTCCTTCATGAGGAAATCGGAAATATACGTTCCCGCTTCAAAAGTCAGACATTCGGCGATAGAGCCCATTGTCAGTTCTCCTTGTTGGTTCAAGGATATCTTGTGTATTTTCCCATTGACTCCCATCCATATATTTCCGTCTTCATCAATATCCTGCAAAGCAATGTCGGGTCCATTCGGAACGACGGGGCTAAGTGTGGAAATCGTTTTCACTTCTCCTTTTTCGTTGAACTCGATGCGGTGCAGCTCGTTGGCGCAATGCAGCCAGATACATCCTTGACTGTCTGTGATGACATGGGTGGCCGGTGATTTCAGAATCTTAAAAAGTATCCCCTGAGGATTGCGGGGAATGACAGGCTTTAGCGTAGACAAGTCAATGATATCCGTACCTCCTTCGGAGATAATCCAAAGGCGTTGGAATGCGTCTTCACACACTTTGCGGATGAAGTTACTCTTCAGCTTACAATGGGAAGTGCTCGCGTTGTAATGGACGAACTCATAACCGTCGAAACGTGAGAGCCCTCCTCCGGCAGTGGATATCCAGAGAAAACCACGACTGTCCTTATACACATCGTCGACAAAGTTATGAGGCAACCCTTCGTTCATGGTGATATAAGTGATATTGTATCGGTCGGCAAAACGTTCCTGTGCTTGTGTCCGGTTTTGACCTGTTATCCAGAGAACAGGATAGATAAAAAACAATATGAATAGGTGTTTTTTCATATAAGTACGTATTAATAGGAGCAAAGTTAAAAGATAATCTCAAATCGAGAAAACAGAAGGGGGCTTCTTTTCAGCAGATTGCAGTATTGTCCACCAATCGTGTTCGTATGTCCACCTGTGATTAGTGTAACGGGGCGTATTTTTGTACCATGATTGATGAACAAATACACTGATGTTATGAAAAACTTGTTTTTGCCCGTTTTTTTATTAGCAGGCAGCTTGTTCGCGAGCTGTACCACTGCTGTATTTAAACCGACCCCTTCAGCGAATCCTTGGGATGATAACTATTTATCCGTAGCTAAGATGGAAGACTACCGCCAATGGGGAACATACAATGTGCACGATCCGTCCTGCCGCAAGCTGGGCGATTATTACTATATGTATTCTACAGACGCAATTTTCGGTGAGAACCGTCGCGAAGCTCAAGAAAAGGGAGTACCTTTGGGATACATCCAGATGCGTCGTTCAAAAGATCTGGTACATTGGGAATTTCTAGGGTGGGCTTTCCCTGAGATACCCGGAGAAGCGGTTGAATGGGTACAAACTCATGCAGGCGGACAGGGGGCCACCAATATATGGGCACCTTATATTATTCCTTATAAAGACAAATACCGTCTGTATTACTGTGTGTCTGCATTCGGACGTAAAACATCCTATATCGGCCTGGCTGAATCCGCTTCTCCTGAAGGTCCTTGGACGCAGGTCGGATGTGTTGTCAGAACAGATGATTCCACTGCCATGAATGCTATTGATCCGAGTGTGATTGTTGATGATGCCACCGGCAAATGGTGGATGCACTACGGTTCCTTTTTTGGAGGGCTCTATTGTGTCGAACTGAATCCCGAAACCGGATTGACTGTAAACGAAGGTGACTTAGGGCATTTGACAGCCCGCCGCGCCCATTATCGGAAAGATAATCTGGAAGCGCCGGAGATTATCTATCATCCCGGTTTGAAGCAGTATTATCTGTTCACTTCATACGACCCTTTGATGACGACATACAATTTGCGTGTCAGCCGTTCGGAGACTGCCGAAGGTCCTTTTACCGATTATTTTGGTAAAGCAGTGAAGGATACGACCAACAATTTCCCGATACTGACAGCACCTTATCGTTTTGAGAATCATCCCGGATGGGCGGGAACGGCTCATTGCGGAGTCTTCTCCGATGGGGAAGGAAATTACTATCTGGCACATCAGGGACGCCTCTCTCCGCAGAATCAGTTGATGGTGCTGCATTTACGCCAGTTGTTCTTTACTCCGGAAGGTTGGCCGGTCGTTTCTCCCGAAAGATATGCAGGTACACCGTCACGTCGCTTCACCGAAGCCGATCTGGCAGGGGAGTGGGAAATCATACGGGTACAGGAACCGAGGTATGAGCGTCAGTTGGAAGCCGGACAGATTCTATGGGGAGAAGGCGAACTGAAAGAAGAGGAGTGGAATCTTTCTTCCCGCTTCCATTTATTGAAAGACGGTACTTGCAACGGTGAAATGGTTGATGTGGAGGGAAAGTTTGTCCTTACAGGCGGGAAGTGGTCTTTTTTGACCGAAAACCATCTGTTAATGCTTGATTTGGGTACGGAGAAGATAGAGAATCTGATTATCTTTGCAGGACACGACTGGGAGAATGAGACGGAAACCATTCTCTTTACCGGACTCGATAGTCGGGGACGTTCTGTCTGGGGAAAAAGAATAGAATAACTATATAATTTTTTATTGAAAACCATGAGAAGATACACAAATTTATTGGCTATAGTGGCCTTATCTGCCGGAATGGCACTTCATGCGCAAACCAATGAAATGGTGATACAGACAAAGAAACTGGGAGCGGAAATCCAGCCTACCATGTACGGACTCTTTTTTGAGGACATCAACTATGCGGCCGACGGTGGCTTGTACGCCGAACTGGTGAAGAACCGTTCGTTTGAGTTTCCGCAGAACCTGATGGGATGGAAAACTTACGGTAAAGTAACTTTGATGGACGACGGCCCTTTTGAACGGAATCCGCATTATGTGCGTCTTTCCAATCCGGGACATGCCCATAAACATACCGGACTGGATAACGAAGGCTTCTTTGGTATCGGTGTCCGAAAAGGGGAGGAGTATCGTTTCTCTGTTTGGGCACGTCTGCCACAGGGGAACGGAAAAGAAACATTGCGGATTGAATTGGTGGATACCAAGTCTATGGGCGAACATCAGGCGTTTGCCACCGCTGACTTGACAGTCGATTCGAAAGAATGGAAGAAGTACCAGCTGATCTTGAAGCCGGGTATGACCCAGCCGAAATCGACACTTCGTATTTTCCTTACTTCCAAAGGAACAGTGGACCTGGAGCATATCTCTCTCTTCCCGGTCGATACGTGGAAAGGACATGAAAACGGACTTCGCAAGGACTTGGCACAGGCTTTGGCAGATATCCATCCGGGAGTCTTCCGTTTTCCCGGTGGTTGCATTGTTGAAGGTACTGATTTGAATACCCGTTATGACTGGAAGAAATCGGTTGGTCCGGTAGAAAACCGGCCTTTGAACGAGAACCGTTGGCAGTACACTTTTACCCATCGTTTCTATCCGGATTATTATCAGAGTTACGGATTGGGATTCTATGAATACTTCCTGTTATCGGAAGAAATGGGTGCCGAACCGCTTCCTATCTTGAATTGCGGTCTTTCCTGTCAATACCAGAATAATGATCCGAAAGCGCACGTTGCCGTTTGCGATCTGGACGGTTATATTCAGGATGCACTCGATCTGATTGAGTTCGCCAATGGTGATGTGAACTCTACATGGGGAAAGGTGCGTGCCGATATGGGACATCCTGCTCCCTTCAACCTGAAATTTATCGGTATCGGTAACGAGCAATGGGGAAAAGAATATCCGGAACGTCTTGAACCGTTCATCAAGGCTATTCGTAAGGCTTATCCGGATATGAAGATTGTAGGTAGTTCCGGCCCTAATTCAGAAGGAAAAGAATTTGATTATCTGTGGCCTGAAATGAAACGCTTGAAAGCTGATTTGGTAGACGAGCATTTCTATCGTCCTGAAAGCTGGTTCTTGGCTCAAGGTGCGCGTTATGATAATTATGACCGCAAAGGTCCGAAAGTCTTTGCCGGCGAATATGCTTGTCACGGTAAAGGTAAGAAATGGAATCATTTCCACGCTGCCTTGCTTGAGACTGCCTTTATGACCGGTTTGGAACGTAATGCCGATATTGTCCATATGGCTACATACGCTCCGCTTTTCGCTCATGTGGAGGGATGGCAATGGCGTCCGGACATGATCTGGTTCGACAATCTGAATTCCGTACGCACTGTAAGCTACTATGTGCAACAGTTGTTTGCCCATAATAAGGGGACCAATGTTCTTCCGCTTACCATGAACAAGAGAAATGTGACGGGAGCTGAAGGACAGAACGGGCTTTTCGCCAGTGCGGTGTACGACAAGAATAAGAATGAGCTTATCGTAAAAGTAGCCAATACTTCCGATACGGCTCAACCGATTTCGTTGAAATTTGAAGGCTTGAAGAAACAAGACGTATTATCTGACGGCCGTTGCATCAAGCTTCGCTCACTTGATTTGGACAAGGATAATACGCTTGAACAGCCTTTTGCCATCACTCCGAAGGAAATGCCCGTGTCTATTCAGAACCACGTGTTTTCTGCCGAGCTGGAGCCGAACACATTCGCTGTTTATAAATTTACGAAGAAATAAAGGATAACATGATTCGTTTTAATAAAGCAAGGTTAGTTGGGGTTAGATTAGTTGTTTTATCATTTGTGCTGGCAGCCTTTACCGGGCTGTCGGCGCAGAATGATACTACGTTTGTTGCGAATGGAAACCCCATTATAAAATATAAGTATGTAGGTGATCCCGCGGCTATGGTACATGATGGGAAAGTGTATATTTATGGCGGACACGATGAGTGTCCTCCTCCCAATGAGCATTATTTAATCAATGAGTGGTGTGTCTTTTCTTCTCCCGACTTGAAGACATGGACGGAGCATCCCGTTCCTTTGAAAGCGAAAGATTTCAGTTGGGCAAAGGGGGAAGCATGGGCAAGTCAGGTCATTGAACGGGACGGTAAGTTTTACTGGTATGTGACGGTGGAACATAAGACGATTCCCGGAAAGTCAATCGGTGTGGCTGTGTCGGATTCGCCTGTCGGACCTTTCAAGGATGCTCGCGGTTCAGCTTTGATAACCAATGATATGACGACAGAATATACCAAGATTGCTTGGGATGATATTGATCCTACTGTTTTCATTGATGATGACGGACAGGCATATCTATGTTGGGGGAATACGCAGTGTTATTATGCGCGATTGAAAAAGAACATGATCGAACTTGACGGTCCGATTATGCCTATTAATCTGCCCCGTTATACGGAAGCTCCCTGGATACATAAGCGCGGGGATTGGTATTACCTCTCATACGCTTCCGAATTTCCCGAAAAGATGTGTTATGCGATGAGCCGCAATATCAACGGACCTTGGGAATATAAAGGTCTCCTGAATGAACTTGCCGGTAACTGTAATACCAACCACCAGGCTATCATCGAATTCAAAGGAGATTGGTACATGGTTTACCACAACGGTGCTATCAATCCTTTCGGTGGCAGTTTCCGCCGTTCTGTCTGTATCGATCGCTTGTTTTACAATGAAGACGGTACAATCAAAAGGATGCAGATGACAACGGAAGGGGTGCGGTAAAGAATATAATACTTATTGCCATATAGTTATAAGTTAGGGTGTTTTATAACAATTTCTCGGGATGTGTTAATTCTTCTACCAATTCATATACTGTAGTGCAAGGCTTATGCGATGCATAGTCTGTTCCGGAAAAGGATTCTCTTAGACGTTGGGCATATTTTATAGCTAATGATTCGTTACCTATACGCTGCAATATGTCAAATGTTTCTGGGGATTTCTTTTTATATCGATAACTTGTGTCATTCGTCTTATTTTGGACTTCTCTTTCTATTTTTTCAATATATTGAGCCCGAGATATGCCGGTATCCAAATATTGAAAGTGTAGATAATACCATAGTTCGAAAGATTCATTAGACCATGCACAAAGAATATGATTTTTGTGTGCAAGTCTTATTGCATCATTGAAATCGTTGAAATCATCTTTGTCAAAAACAGCCCATACTCGGTCAAACTCTTTATTTGATTTGTTGCGGATAGCCATAGTCTCTTTGATCAGACTAACTGTTCCCTGTCCCTTTCCTTCGATTGTTACTTCACGAATATCTGAATAACGGTCTTTTATCAAGGCCTTGAAATAGTTCGGCTCGGTTCTTTCACCTTCGCATACGATCAGGAAACTGACAGATACATTACGTACTGCTATTTTTCTTCTTTTATCTAACTTCGCCTGTCTCTGTGCTTTTTTAATTTCCTCAAACCGATGTTTCGGCAGTAATTTACTCATAGTATGTCAATCTTTAATATAGGGGATTGCTCCGTAACGTCCGTTAATATAATCTTTTTCAAAGCTCCGGTCTTTCCTTATTTTATTTCCTTCCGGCTCTCTGAATTCTGCTAATGAATAGAGATCGGTAGCTTCTGAATGATCTTTTTCAGTAAACCAAATCTGATCTCTACGGAATGTTTTTACATTCAATAAATTAGTGTCGTGAGTCGCAAAAATCAGTTGAGCTCCCTTAGGATTCGTCTTCGGGTTATTGAAAAGTTTAATTATATGTTGGGTTAGCAACGGATGAAGCTTGGAATCAAGTTCATCCACAATTAACGGATAACCAAAATCCAATTGACCGATAACTAAAGCCGCTAAGTCAAATAATTTATTAGTTCCTGATGACTCATGTTCTTTCATCGAAAAACGGGTTTCTCCGATAATTTCTCCTTCATCATTGTATAAATGATGTATCGTGTATGCTTTGATCTCCTCAGCTAGTTTCTCATCTTTAGGAATTTCAAACTTGGTAAATCCTACATTCATTGAATTTAGAAAACCTTGTACTTTTTGTTGAAATTCGAGACTAAATGTTGCTTGGGTACATAATTTATTTGTAAAGGTAGACAAAGACTCATGATTAATGCCTGATATTATTGCAATACTATTGATTGCGGAAATAATGTTACCGGCTATTTCACCGTTGAATGAATCGACAGTTGATAAAAACAATCCGTTATCACGCACCTTTTCTTCCAGTCCTACTCCTTCACTGTATTCATCTCCTATTCCTATTCCTTCTTCTATCCGGCCGAATAGGCATATTTCTTTTTTGTTTTTCCCTTTCTTTACATATAACCATTCTTCATATACTTTTTGGTTATCTGCGGTGAAACCATACGTGTATATTTGTTTGTTTATAAGCAGTTCAATTTCAAAATATGAAGGTTCCTGCACAGTATGTGGATTTAATAGAAAGGGGGTGATATTTAATTTATCAGTAGAGTTCAACTTGGAAGATGTACTGATGATTTCTCTGAATTTTCTAATCGCTTTCAATAGATTACTTTTTCCACTGGAGTTGGCTCCATAAATAACGGCCGATGGAAGCAATTTATAACCGTCTCTTTCTATAATCGATTCATTCAATTCTTTAATAGCGGTAGCTTCCATGCTCAAAACTTTTTTGTCTCTGAACGAACGATAGTTACCTACTGTAAAATTGATTATCATATTGCTTTATATTAAATTATCTATTCTATAGAACATGGCAAAGATACGAATAGTTTTATATATTTTTCCAAAAATGAGAAATTTTCTCGTTTTTGGAATGATGTGGCAGTCATAAATGATTTTGGTATATAAAAGGGCGACTCTCCATTACGGAAAGCCGCCCTACTTAATTATCTGATACAACCGGATGGTCTTTTATTCCAATCTGCGAGAACCGTCACCGATTACTACATCATACACTTTCGGGCTTCTGCCGAATTTAGCTTTGAACGCAGCTTTGGTCTTTTCAACGAAGTTGTCATACAATTCGTTCTTGACAAGGTTGATTGTACAACCACCGAAACCGCCACCCATAACACGTGAACCGGTTACGCCATATTCTTTAGCGCAGTCGTTCAGGAAGTCGAGTTCTTCGCAGCTTACTTCGTACAGCTTGCTCATGCCGTGATGAGTTTCGTACATCTTCTTACCTACAGTTTCGTAATCATCTTTTTCCAAAGCATCGCAAACGTCCAATACACGTTGGATTTCCTCGATTACGTATTCTGCACGCATATAGTCTTCGGCACTGATTTCAGCTTTAGCCTCTTCTAACATCTCCATCGTACAGTCACGCAGGAATTCTACGTGCGGATGTTTCTTCTGGATAGCGGCAACGGCAGCTTCACAACTTTGGCGGCGCTTGTTGTAAGCGGAAGAAGCCAATTCGTGCTTGACAACTGAATCCATCAACACCAGACGGTAACCTTCCGGATGGAACGGGAAATACTGATATTCCAATGAACGGCAATCCAGACGGATCAAGCTGCCGGCTTTACCGAATACGGAAGCGAATTGGTCCATGATACCGCAGTTCACGCCACAATAATTATGCTCTGTAGCCTGACCTACCTTAGCCAATTCAAATTTATCTATCTTGTTGTCACCGAACAATTCGTTCAATGCGAAAGCGTATGTACTTTCCAAAGCGGCAGAAGAAGACATACCTGCACCTAGAGGCACATCACCTGCGAAAGCCGTATTGAATCCTTTCACGTCAACGCCACGTTTGATCATTTCACGGCAAACACCGAAAATATATCTTGCCCAACTTGCACGGGGAGCATCTTCCTCGTTCAAGCCGAATTCTACATAATCTTTCAAGTCGATAGAGTACGCTCTTACTTTGTCAGTACCGTTCGGTTTGATTTCTGCAATCATACCTTTGTCTACTGCACCCGGAAAAACGAATCCGCCATTGTAGTCGGTATGCTCACCGATCAGGTTGATACGGCCCGGAGAAGCATATAAAAAACCTGTAGTTCCGTCAAAGTGTTTGATAAAGCGACTTCTTACATATTCTGTATCCATGATATTGATATTTTAAAGATGAATAAATTAGTATATTATTATTCCACAGGAATATCTTTGTTTACATTCTTGCAACCTACCAGACCGTAGAACAGCAGATAAGCAAGAGCAGCGATAATCAGCCAGTAGCTTGCCATATAACCTACAGAGTCAGAAATACTCTGTTGGATCAGCGGCAATACACCACCACCGACAACCATCATCATGAAAATACCGGAAGCCTGTGCGGTATATTTCCCCAAACCTTCTACTGCAAGGTTAAAGATACCACCCCACATTACAGAAGTGCAAAGACCACAAAGAACAAGGAACAATGCACTGACAGGAACTTGTGCCATCATAAATCCTTCACCTACTGTATAACCCGGCATTGAAACCGTAACGTCTTTCGGAGTGAAGATAGCGATTAATACGAAAATGATAGCAGTAGCAGAAACAACGATTAATTGTGCACGGCTGGAGACCTTACCACTGATAGCACTACTTGCTGTACGTCCAACAAGCATCAGTAACCAGTAGATAGCAGCGATAGCACCACCGATAGCAGCACCATTCATAAGGATTCCCGCACCTTTATCGCTCGGATCGGCAAGATAGAAGTTCAGGGTACCGGGAATACCGATTTCGATACCTACATAAATAAATATGCCGATTACACCCAATACAGTGTGGCGGAAACTCCAAGGGCTGTGAGAAAACTTTTCTTTCTTTGCTCCGCCTTTTTGCAGATGTGGCTCAGGGATAGCAACAAATGAGATAACGATGAATGCAGCTACAAATACACCCATAGCGACAAAGAGTAGAGGAGCAACGTCCGACATGGCTGTTTTTTCGGTCACTGTACCGATCAAAGCACCGACGAAGAGCGGAGTCAATGTACCAGACAAAGAATTAAGAGCTCCACCTGTCTGAATCAGCTGGTTACCTTTGTTACCACCGCCACCAAGAAGATTCAACATAGGGTTAACCACTGTGTTAAGCATACAAACGCAGAAACCGCAGATGAATGCGCCAAGCAGATAGATGATAAAGTTTAATTTGATAACATACTCACCAAAAGCGAATACTTCGGCACCTGCTCCGAATAAACTGGAGAGATACTGTGTGAACAAACCGAGAAAACCTACCGCCATTGCGATCAACGCTGTCTTCTTGTAACCGATCTTAACGAGCATGTTACCGGCCGGAATTCCCATAAACAGATATGCAAGGAAGTTCATCATATTTCCCATCATACCTAGTGTGTTCGAACCTGCGTATTCATTTCTCCAAATCGTTCCGAAAGGAGCAGCGAGGTTTGTTACGAAAGAGATCATCGCAAAGATGAAGAACATCGTGATAATTGCGACGAGATTACCGTTCTTTTTTTCTTGTGTCATGGTTCAAAAAAAATGTTAGTTTATAAATTAGGTTAGTTATTTTTTAATTATTATTCTACGGAAAATTTGTAAATAGTGATTTGTTGATACTCATCGCCCGGTAGCAAGGTAGCCGATGGAAAATGAGGCTTGTTCGGAGTATCCGGGAAACATTGAGCTTCAAAGCAGATAGCGCTTCTTGCAGGGAAGGTAGCACCGTGTGCACCTTCGAATCCGTTGAGCCAGTTTCCGGTATAAAGCTGTACACCGGCTTCCGTTGTATATACTTCCATGAGACGTCCGCTTTTCGGATCCTTGCAGGTCGCGGCCAACTCAAGCGAACCGCTCTCTGTCTTGTTCAATACGTAGCAATGGTCATATCCTGCGCCGAATACCAATTGCTGGAACTTATCATCGATACGTTCGCCTACGGTGTGCGGAGTACGGAAATCCATCGGTGTACCTTCTACTTTGGCTATTTCTCCGGTAGGGATGGAAACTTCGTCAATAGGTGTATAGAAATCAGCGTTGATAGTAACGATATGGTCGTTGACAGTAGGAGTGGGAGCGGCTATGCCGGCAAGATTGAAGAAACCGTGATTGGTCAGATTGACTACTGTAGCTTTGTCCGTTGTAGCGCGATATTCAATATTCAGAGCATTCACCTCGTCATCCAGGCGGTAAGTCATTTCTACTTCCAGATTACCGGGGAACCCCTCTTCGCCGTCGGCGGAAACATAATTGAATTGCACTGTACCTTCATCAATCTGAACAGCGTCCCATACGCGGGCGTGGAAACCGGTAGGTCCTCCATGCAGGGAGTTCGGCCCGTTGTTGATGGTGAGTTCATGTTCTTCGCCGAACAAGGTGAATTTTCCTTTGGCAATGCGGTTGCCGTAACGTCCGATAGTCGTACTCAGGAAAGGTTCGGGACTGTTGATTACATGGTCGATACTGTCGTGTCCGAGAATCACATTGGCATACTTACCGTTTTTATCCGGTACCATAATAGAAAGAATGGCGCATCCGTAATTTGTTACAGCTACTTCCATTCCCTTCTTGTTTTTGAGGATAAATAAATCAGTTTCTTTATTGTTTATCTCCTTTTGGAAATCTTTCCGGCTGAGCCCTGATAGATTCCCTTCTGTTGGGAATGTGTTATTCATGTCTGGTATTATTAAAATTTCCTGCAAATAAAAGGAAATTCTTTCTTACTCACAAATATTCCTATTAAATATAGTCTAAAATTTGAACTATTTTTCGTATGTTTGTTCCCGGATTGAAACAATCCGAGCGAATTTAATCTAAGTTTATAACAAGAAAAACAAAAATGTATCCATTAAAATTCGAACCCATTCTGAAGCAGACGCTTTGGGGGGGCGACAAAATTATTCCGTTCAAGCATCTGAACGCTGACTTGAAGGGAGTAGGAGAAAGCTGGGAGATTTCCGGCGTTGAAGACAATGAGTCCGTTGTGGCAAATGGCCCGGACAAAGGTTTAACCTTGGCTGATATGGTAAGAAGGTATCGCGAGGAATTGGTGGGAGAAGCGAACTATGCTCGTTTCGGAAACAAATTTCCGTTGCTCATCAAGTTTATCGACGCTAAACAGGATTTGTCCATCCAGGTACACCCGACAGACGAACTGGCGAAGAAACGCCATAATTCAATGGGTAAGACAGAAATGTGGTATGTGGTAGATGCCGACAAAGGAGCAAAGTTGCGTTCGGGATTTTCCGAACAGATTACTCCGAAAGAATATAAAGAACGTGTGTTGAACAATACGATCACTGACGTATTGCAGGAATACGAGATTCATCCGGGTGATGTGTTCTTTCTTCCTGCCGGACGTGTGCACAGTATCGGGGCAGGTTCATTCATCGCCGAGATTCAGCAGACTTCCGACATCACTTACCGTATCTACGACTTCAACCGTAAAGATGCGAATGGTAAAACCCGTGAGCTTCACACTGATTTAGCCCGTGAAGCCATTAACTATGAGGTATTGGATGATTATCGCACGAAGTACGAACCTTTGAAGGATGAGCCGGTGGAATTGGTGGCTTGTCCTTACTTCACTACTTCTTTATATGACATGACTGAAGAAATCAGTTGCGATTATTCGGAACTCGACTCATTCGTGATCTTTATCTGTATGGAGGGATCATGCGTAATGAAAGATAATGAAGGCAATGAACTGACAGTCAATGCGGGAGAATCGATCTTGCTGCCTGCTACGACGCAGGATGTCACTATTACTCCCGTAGGAGGTAATGTGAAACTGTTGGAAACGTACGTATAATTAATACTTAATCGCCATAATTTAGTCATCCGACTTTGTTCTGTTATGATAATGGGCAAAGCCGGGTGACTTTTTATTATATAAATGTAATACATAAATTAATTAGTAATGTAAATGAAAAACAAAAAAGGATTTAGCCGATGTGCGAATGATTACATCGGCCGTTTGCGTGAGGAAGGACGTTATTCTACGGCTCATGTTTATCAGAGTGCCATTTTTTCGTTCAGTCAGTTTTGTGGTACGTGCAATGTGTCGTTCAGACAAATTACTCGTGAGTGTTTGCGGCTTTACGAGGAGCACCTTTGTGAGCGTGGCTTAAAGCCCAATACCGTTTCTACGTATATGCGTATGATTCGTAGTATCTATAATCGTGGAGTGAAAGCCGGCAATACACCCTATGTGTTTGCTCTGTTTCATGAAGCTTATACAGGGATCGATGTCCGGCAAAAGAAGGCGTTACCTCTCTTCGAGTTATATAGACTTCTGTATGAAGATCCCCAATCGGAACGTTTGCGCCGTACACAGGACATTGCTTCCCTGATGTTTCAGCTCTGTGGAATGCCGTTCGTCGATCTGGCTCATTTGGAAAAGTCGGCTCTTGAAAATAATGTACTGCGTTACAAACGTGTCAAGACCAAAACTATTATGTGTGTGGAAGTGCTTGATAGCGCGATGGAGAAGATGAACCGACTCTGGAATACGCGTGAGCCCCAGCCGAATTGTCCCGACTACCTGTTTGATATTCTTCGCGGGGATAAGAGCCGGAAAGATGAAAGGGCTTATCGGGAATACCAGTCCGCCCTCCGGAAATTTAATAATGATTTGAAAGAACTGGCAAGAGTCCTACATTTAAAATCACCTGTCACTTCATACGCATTACGCCATTCTTGGGCTACTATTGCCAAATATAGGGGCGTATCTATCGAAATGATCAGTGAGGCGTTAGGGCATAAATCTATAAAAACGACACAAACTTATTTGAAAGGCTTCGGACTTAAGGAACAGACAGAGGTAAATAAAGGAAATTTATCTTACATCAAAAATAGCCATTCAGGCAAGTAAAAAGTTGCAAAGTGTTATAAATCAATAGTGAATAGTGGTAGTTACTTCTTAGGTAACGGAATTAAAATTTGTCGCAAAGATAGTCAAAAACATAGATAGTAAACAAGTAATCCTTTAGTTTTTTTCGTTTTATTCGATTTTTTGAATAAAAAATGCTTGAACATGAAATAACAGTATTTTCATGTTCCATGTTTCCTTTTGCCTAATTTCAAGATTTTTTCTTGCTAATTATTAGGCTCTTACCTTTTTTATACCCATTTGTATGTGTAAATTCTCTCTATACCGTCAAAGTGCGTTTTATCCGTTACCTAAGAAGTAACGGATGTATATGGGGTAAAAAAACATGATTTTAACAAACCGAAAATCAGAAAATGCTGGGCCTAGTAATGGGACAGGGGAAGGCGTAGCACACTCTAAACGCTGGTATGTCGCCCTGGTTCGTATGCACCATGAGAAGAAGGTTGCCGAGTATTTAGGTAAAATGGGGATTGAGAATTTTGTTCCTGTCCAGCAGGAGATTCATCAGTGGAGTGACCGTCGTAAGATGGTTGAAGCAGTTCTTCTTCCAATGATGGTATTTGTCCATGCCGATCCGAAGGAACGTAAAGAAGTTCTAACTCTTTCTACAGTTAGTCGCTATATGGTGATGCGAGGTGAGAGCACACCGGCAGTGATTCCCGATGAGCAGATGGCTCGTTTCCGTTTCATGCTCGATTATTCCGAAGAAGCTATTTGTATGAGTAGTTCCCCTTTGGCACGTGGTGAAAAAGTACGTGTCATCAAGGGCCCTTTGACCGGACTGGTTGGTGAACTGGTCAATGTCGATGGCAAAAGCAAGATTGCCGTCCGGCTGAATATGCTGGGATGCGCTTGTGTCAATATGCCTATTGGTTATGTCGAGGCTATCTGCGAGAAAAACTAATCCCGTCATCATTTATCCACCATTCACATGAATACGAAATTATCCGGTGCTTTTGCACTGATATTCTTTTTTTTCTTTTTCTCGGCTTGCCAGTCCTATAAGAAAGTACCTTACTTGCAGGATGCGGAGATTTTGAAACAGGCGAATACGCAAGTTGCGCCTGTTCAGGACGCAAGGCTGATACCGGGTGATGAAGTTTCCATTCTTGTTTCCACTTCCGATCCGGTTGTTTCGCAGCCTTTCAATGCGCAAGGCAGTACGTTTCTATTGGACGATCAGGGAAATATCAATTATCCGGTTCTAGGTAAACTTCCTTTGAACGGTTTAACAAGTCGTGAAGCTGAAAACCTGATCACGGAGAGACTGAAAGCATACGTTAAAGAAAGACCTACGGTAGTAGTCCGTATGTCCGGCTTCAAAGTTTCAGTTTTGGGAGAAGTGGCCTCACCCGGTGTTTATCCGGTAGTGAACGAGCAGATCAACGTACTCGAAGCCCTTGCCATGGCAGGAGACCTGACCATTTATGGTGTTCGTGATAATGTAAAATTGATCCGCGAAGACCAGAATGGGCATAAACAGTTTGTTACACTCAATTTGAACGACGCGGATCTGTTATTATCTCCTTACTATCAGTTGCAACAGAATGACATCCTGTATGTCACTCCCAATAAAGTCAAAGCGCAGAGCGCAGACATCGGAACAAGTACAACGATGTGGATTTCGGGATTTTCTATCCTGATATCTATTGCCAGTTTGCTGGTCAATATACTTAGATAATACTTTTTTATTCACCACAGAGTACACAGAGGACGCAGAGGAAAGAAATAATCTGTGGTGAAAAAACTCTGTGTCCTCTGCGTCCTCTGTGGTGAATCCCTTAAGCAGCCGGATCAGGCGCTTCACCGCCACCATCCGGTTTCGGATCAGGCGCTTCACCCGAATCAGAACCTCCTCCGGCAGTTGTCGGTTTCTGATATTCGGTCTGCTGTTTCAACTGGCTGTCGAGTTTCAGGTTGGTGGTTGACAAATTACCGGTAGCACGGGCTTTCAGACGCATACCAGTGATGTTTTTCTCCAATGAGAAATCTTCCAGCGTATCAGCCGCCTTACTGCGGATGCCCACACCAAAGATGGCAAGGTCATCGATTTTCACACATTTGCCGTCGAGCAGCAGTTCCTTGATGCAGTCTACCATGTCGGAAAGTACACCTTTGATGACACCACCGGAATACGGTGAATTGTGTTTCGACATGTGTTCGGCAAGCTTGGTCAAATCAAACGTCTCGTCACTTACCGCACGGGCGAACCACTTGCCTGCATTCAGGCCTTTTTGCTGTTGGTTTTGATAAATTTTGTAACGAATCATAAAACAATAATTAAAGGGTTAAACATTGTGTCCGGGAGATTCTTTTCCCTTTCGACGATACAAAGATACAACTCTGAAACCCGCAGAAATCAATAGTCTACAGTTGCACGTGATTGTTGTCAATTATGCGCAGTAACGGTCGGTTATTCAATGGAAAAACGTAGGATATGTGAATATGTTTTGTTATTTTTGTAACTGTAAATCAGAAACTTATTCATTATGAACGAATTCAAAATACGCGCCTACGGCCGCATGGAACTGGCTCAACTTTATTCTCCGGAACTAACTGACATTGCTGCATATCGAAAGATGAAGAAATGGATCTCTTTATGTCCTGGACTTCTGCAACGCCTGTACGACTTAGGTTACGAATCAAAGCGCCGCTCATTCACCCCGTTGGAGGTGAGAGTGATTGTAGACGCCTTGGGAGAACCTTAGAAGAGCGGAAAAGTAAAGCACCGCTTTAGCAATCGTAAAGCTATGCTTTACCACCTCTAAAGCGCCGCTTTAGGATTCATGAAACGTCCTGTTGTTATGCCAATGCAAAAAATGCACTTTTTACAGGGACTCCCTAACACACGCACACATGCGTGCGCGTATAAATGCTTTTATCATCTGTATGGATAAACAATCCTTTTTTTATCAGACGATTCAGCCAGCTGAGAGCCGTGTTAGGTTTGATTTTCATCTTTTCGGCCTGCTCCAACAACTGGGCGCGGGTGAACTGGTTGCCTATTATTTCAAAAAGTGCATCCCGGTCGGCATTGGCTCTATGTTTGACCTCTGTGGAAGGAAGAAAGGATAAGATATGTGTGGCATGACGATAGAGCGGAGTTACAAGTTCCAGCACCGCATGGAAATCTTCAGCGGTGATTGTCACATCCCAACGGGTGATAATACCGTCTTTGATATTATCGGCGGCAATCTCCTTGTCAGGGGTCAGCAGAGGGGCGGAAGAGTCCTTGAACTGATAAGGCTGGTCGCATTCCAGTGCACGAATCATAGCTATTTCTGCCATGATACGGCATATATTGACAGCCAGTCGGGCTATGGAACTGCTCATTTCGTTATCGTTGGCAAGTCCCGAACGGAAAAACAGATCGGCAAAGAGGGTATTGAACTCTTGCTTTTGCTCATCAGTGAGCCGGAGCGTATGAAGCCCGTGTGCTTTCATCAGGTCCAGTTGCTTTTTCCATTCCAGACCTATGCCTGTGAAGATGGCTTCCAGATCGGTTTCGCCACTTTCAAACTGGTTGACCCATGTCCATATACCGTGCATATAATAAAACAGCTGGCGCGAGAAGAGACCGTTCTCTGTCGAGGGAATGAGTGGTTTTACCTGTGCGGGCGTGCCGGAAAGCAGGACGGAAAGATAGCTTTTCTTTACTTCCCGGTATTCCTGGTCGGTGCGCCGGTTGTACGACAGACGGTCGTGGTCAAACGCTTTGCGGAGCGTATCGCTCCAGTGGCCGTATTCAGAGCCGATAGCAGCGGAGATGGTATCCGCTTCGGTTTCGCAGATAAGCCCTGTGCCGTTGGCATCCATGATATTTTGCAGAATACCCGTTCCGGTGTTATTACCCGAGATGAGAAACATTTTATTCTTGGGCATTTGAGGAGCTTCCACTTTGCAGCGCTCCTTTCCCATGGTATCATAGGCGGCTTTCTCTTTTTTGTAGGCCTTGACCTCTTCCGCTACTTTTTGGCGGATCTCGTCATGAATAGGCTCTACAAGCAGCCGGATGAACGAAAGAATTCCCTTACCCGAGGCGGAAGGGGCTACAATAAAACTTTGCAGGCAAGGAGACTGGAGTTTGCCGGCGTATGGACATCTCACATATCGCTCCATGCTGGCACCTATGGCGGTCAATGCTCCGAGCAGCATGACATCGCGTTGTGTGGGGCTGGTGGCATAACTCATGATGAGCAACAGGATTTTCGGCCAGTCCGCTTCGGTGAAAGAGGGCAATGGCTGGTTCGGGTCACTCCCGTCCTGCAGCTCTTCGGATTCGTCCGGTTCTTCATTGTCCACCTTATTATATACGTGCGTGTGTGAGATTTTTAGACGGTGCATTTCCTGCATTTTTTGCATTTTTCCGGTGGTTCATCATTTCCTCTTTGCAGAGAGTTACACCCGCCCTTTCAGCAAGATGGAATGCAGTGCCCAGATGGACATCTCCATGCCGGGTGGTAAGTGCATTGGAGAATATCCGTTCGGCATGTTCCCGTTCGTACTTGGCAGACACCCGGCACAACCGATGGAAAAACTCGCGTCCCGCTTCTCCGCAATCCGTTGCGATGGCGAACGCCAGTTGTACATATTCAGCATACGTAGGGGCAATATCCGCTCCTGTAGTTTCAACCGCCTCACAGAGGCGGCATAACGATTCAATTTCGTCCATAATTTTAATTTATAATTTTTAATTATTGATTGTTTCTAAACAACGCTCCCGGATCATGACTAAGAAAGCAAGACCTTACAATGTCCTTACCGGAAAAGTCTACCCCTTTACGTTTTTCTCCGAGTGGGGGAGGTGTTTCCGTACCATAGAGCAGCACGGTGAACATCATTGCCAGTTTCATATTTTCGATGATACTGTCTGTGTCGTTAGCCATGGGTAAATGACCGTAGGGTACGAATGCTTTCACACCCCGTCCGCTGGGACTGATAAACGTGAGTACAGGATGCAGAAGGTGGTCATTAAACAATGTGCTGCGCATTTCCACTGCCTCCTGATAGGAGTCGAGATGGTCGATATCTACCACCACCAGATGTGAAGAAGCTACGAAACTTTTGCTGTTGCGACGCGAGAACGTACCACAGGGAGTCACATAAGGCAATAGTGATGCTTTTGCTGCCCGTATATCTGCGGAATGGCGTACTTGTTCGGTCAGAATTTTGAGATTCTCGTTGCAGGTTATCATTTGAAAAACTTGCTCTACGGAGACTTCGCAGGAGGGAATCAGTGTTGCAGGAGTAACAATCCGTCCCTGTTCATTTTTGATGGGAGCAATGGGAGGCATGAAATAAGACATTCTAAAATCGTTTGTCATAACATTTGTATTTTTTGATTATCGATTTGACTTTTCAAAACGCGGTGCGAAGGTAGAAATAGCTTTTAAATATATCGTTCAGACATATCTGAACGGATATGCATAAAATTAACGTATAACACAATGTATTTAACAATTAATAAAATTATAAACATGAAAAAATTTAGTCATCCCGTACTGGGTCATTTCATCGCAGAGGAGTTTGAACGTGCTCACTTGTCAATAGAGGCTATGCGTAAAGAAATCCACATGGGAAAACCTACTTATTACAAGATGATATCTGGGGAGATTTACGTCTAAGTGATTTTACCCGTCTTTTTTCCTATTACTATGACAATCTCACAAAAGAAGAGTTTCGAGCCAAAATGGTGGAATGGGGAGAACTTTATATTGAATATAGGGAGAAAAATGAGGATATGGATGAAAGTCTAAATCAAGAATAAAGTAATGCAGGAAGTCCAACGTTTTAATAAAGTCCTAAAATCTTTTGTCCTTTCAGGGGACATCATCTTACTGAACTTACTGTTGTGGGTGTTCGATTCTCTTTGGGGAAACCATTCCCTTTTTGAGTTTTCCATGCCTCTTTTCCAGAACATGGCTTTGATGACTTTATGTTATCTGGTTTGCAACATTCGTTCCGGAGTGATCCTTCATCGTCCGGTGGTTCGTCCGGAGCAAATCATGCTTCGGGTGGCACGGAACATGATTCCTTTTGTATTGATGGTGCTGGGTCTTTCATACATTTTCCATTTTGAATGTGTTAACTTGCGTCAGTTGGGGGCATTTTGCGTAGTTCTCATTATCGTTATTATTTCTTATCGCCTGACGTTTCGAGCTATTCTGGAGCTTTATCGCAAAAGTGGGAAAAATGTCCGGAAGGTAGTGCTGGTGGGTAGCCATGAAAATATGCAGGAACTTTATCATTCCATGACGGATGATCCGACATCCGGGTATCGTGTACTGGGATATTTTGAAGATTCTCCATCAGACCGCTATTCTGTGAATATAACATATTTGGGACAGCCTTGCGAAGCCGTTGATTATTTAGCCCGTAATGTGGGAAAGGTAGACCAGCTCTATTGCAGTCTTCCTTCTGCCCGTAGTGCTGAAATTGTACCGGTTATCAACTATTGTGAGAACCATCTGATTCGTTTTTTCAGTGTTCCCAATGTCCGGAACTATCTGAAACGGAGAATGCATTTTGAAATGCTAGGTAATGTTCCGGTACTTTCTATCCGTCGTGAGCCACTGGAGTTATTGGAAAATCGCATTGTGAAACGTAGCTTTGATATTGTTTGCTCGCTACTGTTCCTTTGTACCCTTTTCCCGATTATATATATCATTGTGGGACTGGCTATAAAGATAAGTTCTCCCGGACCTGTCTTTTTCAAACAGAAACGAAGCGGTGAGGATGGTCGTGAATTTTGGTGTTATAAGTTTCGTTCGATGCGGTTGAATGCACAAAGTGATACGCTTCAGGCTACGGAATGTGATCCTCGTAAAACCCGTATCGGTAGTTTGATTCGCAAGACGAATGTGGATGAGCTTCCTCAATTTATTAATGTACTGAAAGGGGATATGTCTTTAGTGGGTCCTCGTCCACATATGTTGAAGCACACAGAAGAATATTCCCATTTGATAAACAAGTATATGGTTCGTCATTTTGTGAAACCGGGTATTACAGGTTGGGCACAAGTGACAGGTTTTCGTGGAGAAACGAAAGAGCTTTGGCAGATGGAAGGACGTGTGCAACGTGACATCTGGTATATCGAGCATTGGACGTTCATTCTAGACTTATATATCATGTATAAGACTGTATATAATGTACTCCGTGGAGATAAAGAGGCGTATTGAAATAATTAAAAGATTAAAAATTAAAAATTATAGGCGCTTATGAAAAAAATGGCTGGATTGATTCTTGGCTTGTTACTTGCTTTTTTGCTGGTATCTTGCCAGGCATACAAGAAAGTACCTTATTTACAAGATACAGCTTTTGTAAATGATACAAAACAGAGTGTTCGTCAGACAGGTGTGAAGGTAATGCCAAAGGATTTGTTGACGATTGCCGTGTCTTGTTCTACTCCGGAACTGGCTGCACCTTTCAATCTGGTAAATTCGGGTACTGATGCTCCACAGCAATATTTGGTAGATAATCAGGGGAATATCAATTTTCCAGTGTTGGGCGAGATTCATGTAGGTGGATTGACTAAACTGGAAATAGAAAACCGGATTATAGATAAGTTGAAGGTTTATTTGAAAGAAGTGCCGCTTGTAACTGTGCGTATTGTTAATTATCGGATTTCGGTGTTGGGAGAGGTCAACAAGCCAGGCAGCTTTGTAGTCTCTAACGAGAAGATTAATTTGTTGGAAGCTCTTGCAATGGCAGGTGATTTGACTATTTATGGTATGCGTGATAATGTGAAACTGATCCGGACAAAGCAAGATAACAAGCAGGAAATTATTACTATGGACTTGAATAAGGCCGAAACGGTACTGTCTCCTTATTATCAACTACAACAGAATGATATAATTTATGTGACACCTAATAAGACTAAGGCTAAGAATTCGGATGTTGGAACTAGTACGGGATTGTGGTTCTCTGGCGTTTCTATTCTGGTGTCAATAGCTAACTTGCTAATAACTATATTACGATAAAGTCATAAAATAAATGATCAAAAATGAAAGAAAGCTTGTACGAAAATAACATGAATGAATTGGATGAAGAGAAGGTCAATTATCAGGAGCTTCTTTTCAGATATATAATCCATTGGCCTTGGTTTGTGGCTTCTATTTTGGTATGTTTAATTGGAGCTTGGATATATTTGCATTTTCAGCCCCCTGTGTATCAAGTCTCTGCTTCTATTATGATAAAAGATGATAAAAAAGGTGGTGGAGGTGGTTCTGTTTCTGATTTAGAGAATTTGGGAATAGGTGGAATGATCACTTCTACGCAGAGTATTGATAATGAAATTGAAGTATTGCGTTCAAAAACGATACTTAAAGAAGTTGTCAATAATCTGGAACTTTATATAACTTATTATGATAAGGATGAATTTCCTAAAAAAGAACTGTATAAAGCCTCTCCGATAATTGTGAATTTGACAGCACAAGAGGCAGATAATTTGCCGGGTGTAGCTATGATTGATATGAAGCTTACTCAAGAAGGTGGTTTGGATGTAAATTTGAAAGTGGGTTTGAATGAGTATAATAAACATTTTGATAAACTTCCAGCGGTGTTGCCTACAGATGTAGGTACGTTTGGGTTTGCATTGAAAGATTCTTTATCAAATGGGAAGATAGAAGGACAGAATATTACGCGAAATATCAGTGCCATAGTTAGTCAGCCATTTGGGGTAGCAAAGGGATATCAGGGGGCATTAACGATTGCACCCACCTCTAAAGCAACTTCTGTTGCCACAGTCTCATTGGTCAATACGAATATTCAGCGTGGACAAGATTTTATCAATAAGCTGATGGAGATGTATAATCGGAATACGAACAATGATAAAAATGAGGTTGCCCAAAAGACGAGGGAATTTATCAATGAGCGCATTCAGATCATTGATGAAGAGCTGGGAAATACAGAAGATAAACTGGAAGCTTTTAAAAGAAATGCAGGATTGACGGATATCAGTAGCGATGCCCAATTGGCTGTATCGGGAAATGCCGAATACGAGAAGAAACGCGTGGAAAACGGTACACAGATCAACTTAGTTCGTGATCTTAATAAATATATCAATAATCCGTCGAATGAGTATGAGGTGTTGCCTAGTAATATTGGTTTATCAGATAATGGGCTAACTACTCAAATAGATCGTTATAATGAGTTGATTATCGAGCGTAAACGTTTGCTTCGTACTTCTACGGAAAGTAACCCGATGATTGTAAATCTGGATGCAAGTATTCGTGTTATGAAAGCAAATGTGAAAGCTGCTATTGACGGAACGTTGCAAGGTTTGCTTATAGTCAAAGCTGATTTGGATCGTGAAGCTAGTCGTTTTTCCCGTCGTATCAGTGACGCTCCGGGGCAAGAAAGACAGTATGTAAGTATTGCCCGTCAGCAGGAAATCAAGGCAGGACTTTATCTGATGTTGTTGCAGAAACGTGAAGAGAATGCTATTACATTAGCTGCTACTGCCAATAATGCTAAGATCATTGATGAACCGGTGGCTGAAGGTGGTCCGGTATCTCCGAAACCTAAAACAATTTACATGATTGCTTTAGTGTTGGGTGTAGGTTTGCCTGTCGGCGTCATTTTTCTAATCGGTCTTACTAAATTCAAGATTGAAGGTCGTGGCGATGTGGAGAAATTGACTCGCCTGCCTATTGTGGGAGATGTACCTTTGACTGCTGAAAAAACAGGTTCCATAGCCGTATTCGAGAATCAGAATAATTTGATGAGTGAGACTTTCCGTAATGTACGTACGAATTTGCAGTTTATGTTGGGAAATGGTCAGAAGGTAATACTAGTGACTTCAACGGTCAGTGGTGAAGGTAAATCATTTGTATCAGCAAATCTTGCCATCAGTCTTTCTTTATTAGGAAAGAAGGTGATCATTGTCGGTCTTGATATTCGTAAACCTGGTTTGAATAAAGTTTTTAATCTTCCGCGGAAAGAGCAGGGTATAACTCAATATCTTTCGAATCCAGAAAGGAATCTGATGGATCTCGTTCAAGCTTCTGATGTGAGTAAGAGTCTGTATATTCTTCCCGGCGGTACAGTTCCCCCCAATCCAACAGAATTATTGGCCCGTGATGGTTTGGATAAGGCTATTGATACGTTGAAGAAAAACTTTGACTATGTGATACTGGATACCGCCCCAGTCGGTATGGTAACAGATACTTTGCTTATAGGTCGTGTGGCAGACTTATCTGTTTATGTATGTCGTGCAGATTATACTCGGAAAGCGGAGTTTACTTTGATTAATGAGTTGGCTGCCGATAATAAACTTCCCAATATCTGTACCGTTATTAATGGTCTTGATCTTCAAAAGAAAAAATATGGTTATTATTACGGTTACGGTAAATATGGTAAATACTATGGTTATGGTAAGCGTTATGGTTATGGTTACGGGTATGGAGAACATAAAGTGAAAGAAGAGTAAACCTGAATATAGAATCTTAAAAAAACGTGCCAAAGTCGGTGTGTTATAGTCAACAATTTGACAGTTTCCCCAATACTTTCCTTTCCTATTGAGAGTTTTAGTTGAATTTCAATATGAATTTCCAAAATGAAACAGATAATATCATAGACCTTTTCTTTTTGTTGAAAATATGATGGAGGCCAACAATACTATAAATAATAAGCGAATAGCCAAAAATACATTGATATTATACTTGAGGATGTTTATTACCGTAGGCGTTAGTCTCTATACCTCTAGAGTAGTACTTGCTAATTTGGGTATATCCGATTATGGGCTCTATAATGTGATTGGTGGCTTTGTCAGTATGTTTTATATGATTACAGCGTCTTTAACTCAAGCTGTAAGTCGTTTTATTACATTTGAATTAGGGAAAAATGATATGAAGAAGTTAGAGGATACATTTTCCACCTCTGTATTTATTCTATTTATTCTTTCTTTAGTAGTTGTTTTGTTAGCGGAAACAATAGGATTATGGTTTGTAAATTATAAGTTAAATATAGATGCTGACCGAATAGTAGCCGCCAATTGGGTTTATCAGTTTACAGTATTAGCTTTTGTACTGGAGATGTTGAGTATACCTTACAGTGCGTTAATCGTTTCTCATGAAAAAATGGGTATGTTTGCCTTTGTCACGATTATGAAAGTAATTCTAATGTTGGGAGTTGCATTGCTTTTATCTGTCAGTCCACTCGATACCTTAATTTTTTACGGCATTCTAACTTTCGCAGTATCTTTAGGTGTACAAGGAATGTATTATGTGTATTGTCGATGTAACTTTCGGGAATCTTCTGTGCATATACATTTTGACAAAGATTTGTTTAATAAGATGTTTGGGTTTGCCGGTTGGAATTTTTTGTCTACTGTCGCTTCTATGCTTAGCAGTCAAGGAGTCAATATGATGTTGAATATTTTTTTTGGAACTCCGGTGAACGCGGCAAGAGGAATCGCTGGGCAAATAAACGGTACAGCTGGTGCTTTTTCGAGGAATTTCACCATGGCACTATCTCCACAAATTACAAAAAGTTATGCAAGTGGAGATAAACGATATTCAAAGACTTTAGTTTGTCAAGGGGCGAAATATTCATTTCTGTTGTTACTAATGGTTGCGTTACCTGTTATGTTGGAAACTGACTATGTACTTTCTTTATGGCTTAAAGAAGTCCCCCCTTATGCTTCGGCATTTGTGCAGTTGCAGCTAGCTTATGCATTAGTGGATGTGCTGGTATATACTAATTTGGTTTTGAACAATGCAACAGGTAAAATAAAAACTTACCAATTATTAATTAGTATAACACAACTTGCTATTATACCTGTTTCGTATATAGTGTTGAAATTGGGTGGAAATCCGGTGTTGACTATTGCCATGACTAATTTAATGTATGTTTTAATCGTGGTTCCACGTATTAATTTGAACCGTAAATTTATAGGTATTACGTTTGGCTATTTTTTTAAGACTGTCATTTCCAAACTATTTATTGTGTGCTTTTTAACTACTACGACTTGCCTGCTTATACAAACTAGACTGGAAGTGTCTTTTGTACGTCTCATGCTAATAACTTTTATTTCTACGTTTTGCATAGCTATTTTGGCTTACTCTATTGCTTTGTCTGCTTCAGAACGAAAGGTAATAATGGGCATTGTGAAAAATTGGATTTCAAGAAGTAGAATGTGATGTTAAATAATAGGAACTTAGTACTTGCTATAGCTTTAATAATGGTAGTCATCTATCATTTCCCTTGTAATCTTTTTGGAAGATTTAATATAGGATATATAGGAGTCGATATTTTTCTGTTTTATAGTGGATATGGCATTTGTAAGTCATTGCTAAAAAATAAAACAACTAATTTTTACAGAAATAGATTGAAACGGATATTTCCAATGTTTGCTGTCTTTACTTTATGTATGGCAGCTTTGAAAGGTACTTTGAATGATATTTCATTATTATTACAACAAATTACTACATTGGCTTTTTATGTAAATCCGGACAATGCTACTGATTGGTATCTTTCGAGTTTGTTTTTATTATATTTATTGTCTCCTATTTTTCTATTTATAGTCAGTAAATGTAAACAGTGGGCATATGTTCTTATTTTATTGGTAATCTTTCTGATATTACACTTCGTAGAAGTGTCTATGTGGCAATATCAATGTTTAATAGGAAGAATTCCAATTTATATTTTGGGTATCTTTTATTCATATTCTAAAATAGAAATCATATCTTTTAAGTACTCATTACCTCTATTTATATTAGGTTGTTTTTTCTGGTTTTATGGATATAGATATTTGGGAACGGATCTTATGGCGCTCTTGATTATTCAACTAATTATACATTGCTTTAAAAGAACTCAGTTACCAGATAGTCAGATTCTATATTATGTAGGAGCTCATTCATTAGAGTTTTATATAGGAAATGTGATTGCATTGCAAATGCAGCATTTGTTTTCTGAATCTCTTTTATCTGTCTGTGTGTTCAATATTTTGGGTACAATTATTTTAGGATAAGTAACTAATTAAAATTAAGCAGCATTATGTTTAAGTTTAATACCCAAGGTATCCCCGACAGCCGCCAATGCCCTATTGACGGTGTAAAAGAGGTTGTCGCTACTTGCATAATCCTGCGGTCTGATCCATTTAGTTTTCATTATTCTCCACAAGGTTTCTGCAAGATTCAGGTGAGGGGAATACGGTGGAAGGTAAAAGAGAAAAAGTCCGCGTTTCTCCCACAGTTCTCTCAATTCCTTTATTTTCTTGTTTCGATGTACGCTCGCATTGTCAAGCACGATGAACGTATCTTTCTTTATGTTCAAGGAAAAGGTGTCAAGGTATTCAACGACCTTGTCCGCGTCAATACTTTCAGTCGTGGTGAACCCATGATAGCGGTTGTTCCTGTCTATCATGCCGAAGATGTTGACCCTTTGTGCCTTTTGGGATGGGATATACACGTCTTCGTTACGGAATTGCCAGCCGTAAGGCACATAGCCTTCGGTGCACACATGGCTTTCATCGGCGTAATAGAGGTCTATCTTGCCGTTTATGTTCAGATGTTCAAGTTCTTGCAACTTCTCGGTCTTATACGCATAGAGTTGCGGCGAGGGGACTCCCCTTGGGCGTTTTCTTATTCGCTTATATCTTGCGCCAAGGCTGATAAAAAACGCTTGAATGTCAGGTCGCTCGCTTCCTTGCCAGTGGCCTTCTGCCAGGCTTCCCGAGCTTTGCTGACGCTCTGCCTGTCCTGTTCTATGGCCTTGCGAACAACTTCCTCGTCCGTACAGTCCATGATAGGTTTTCGCCCACGGCCGGGACGGGTCTGCAAGCCGTCGATGCCTTCCGACAAGAAACGTTTTACCCAAGAGTTGACAGATACATGTGACATCTCCGTCTGCAAACCTATGGCCTTGCTGGAAAGTCCAGTCGATTTGAGCAGTACGGCACGACAGCGCATCCGAAAGCAATGGCTGTCTCCCTGTCGGAAACCCGTTTCCAACGCCAAGCGTTCGGAATCCTTTAATATGATTGATTTGATTTTGCCCATAAGTGCATATTTGAATTTTATGAGGCAAAGGTATCAAAACCTTATGATATAAACCAATTATGAACATCTACTTATTTATTAGCTTTACTGAACGAGAGGATTCTTACTCCATTCGTAAATTTGATTATAGAAAAGAGATGAAAAAATATATTCACTATATTCTCTATACATTACTGTGTAGGTTTTCTAGTTGTTTCAATCTACATAATGCTACAGTGAGATGGATTATTTATCATTTATCTCCGTCCTCTAAAATAAATATTGATAGTAGTAAATGGATAAAGTCAAGTATTAGTTCTTTTGGGGAAAACAATGAAGTTTCAATAATGGGAGAGGCAGATTTAGTATATAGTAATATCGCAATTTGTGGGAATAACAATCGTGTTGTTCTCAATGGATGTACAGGTATATTATCTCTCATTATTCGTGGTAATAACTGTCATGTTGTCATAGGTCGAAAAACATCAATGGAGCAATGTTATATGGTATGTATGGGGCAGGGCAATTCTATTATAATTGGTGATGATTGTATGTTTAGTGGGGGAGTAGAAATATGGAACTCGGATACTCATCTTATAACTAATCTTGATGGTAGTCCCATAAATAAGTCATTGCCTATAAATATAGGTAATCACATTTGGTTGGGAAAATATGCGAAAGTGTTGAAAGGGGTTACTATAGGTGACTCTTCTATTGTCGGAATGAATAGCGTTGTCACCAAGAATATTCCTACACATTCAGTTTCTGCCGGAAATCCTGCTAAAATAGTGAAAGAAGCAGTTGATTGGAAGAAAGGGTTTATTGAAATATAATATACTGATATCTGGATATTGATGGAGAATAGTAATTATAAGATTTATGCAGTAAATTATGCTGATGCATGTTTTGAAGAAGTACGTAAGGTAAATAGTGAGTCTGCACGGATATTTGGTAAAGTAGATGGAGTGTTGGAATTTTGTCCAGCAGATATTACAGATTTTCGTTCTGAATATTCTAATATTTTTGCATACCAACGAGGTGCAGGGTTATGGTTGTGGAAGCCTTATATAATTTATCAAGCTTTACAGCAAATAGAAGATGGAGCATGGCTTTTTTATTGTGATAGTGGAGCAATGTATTATAATGATGTACATATTCTTGCAAATTGTGCTATTAAAGATGGTGAAGACCGAATGGTATTTCAGTTAACATGGGCTTCTGCCCATCAATATACGAAAGCAGAAACTTTTGAATGGATGAAATGTAGTGATAGAAAACATTTTCAAGTAATGGCTACGTGTTCGCTTTGGAAGAAAACACAAGAGAATTTTTGTATTATAAAAGAATGGCTTGATGCATGTTGCGAAGAATGTCTTATTTCTCCTAAAAAGTTTGATGAATCTATTTCTGAAGATCCAGAATTTATTACTCATAGAGAAGATCAATCTATATTAGATATCGTTGTTCGGCGACATGGTATAAGTCCTTATCGTGATCCTTCTGATTATGGGGTAAGGAATTACTTTTGGAAGCCACTTAAGGAAGGTGAGAGAGAGAGCCCCTATCCTGTAATTATATTATCATTTCGTCGTAATGATCCGTTTGCTTATAGGTGTGAGTTTCGAAGACGGTACAGTCTGTGGTGTTTTTGTCTGCAACACTGGGGGATTTATCGGAGAGTGTTTGCTCTATTAAGGAAGTTGAGGATATGGAAATCGACTTTAACTGGAGTAGGAATTTGATATATGTATTGCAAGAGTTTGATTATTTATTGATAATATCTAAAATAAGTATTTGATGATTCCTAAAATAATTCATTATTGTTGGTTCGGTGGTAAAGAAAAACCATATGTGGTGATAGAATCTATAAACTCATGGCGAAAAAAATTGCCTGATTACGTATTTTTAGAGTGGAATGAGTTAAATTTCGATTACAAACAATGGCGTTTCTGTCGAGAAGCCTATAACATGCAAAAATTCGCTTTTGTTGCAGATGTCTGTAGATTATATGCATTATCAACTGTCGGTGGTATATACTTAGATACTGATATAGAGGTGATTGGGTCGTTTGATAAATTCCTTAATCAACAATCGTTTGTAGGTCTTGAGGATGAAGGTAAAATCAATACAGGCTGTATTGCTGCGGAGCCAAATACTCCTTGGGTGGTTGGATTTCTAGATACGTATAGATATAAACATTTTATTAATATAAAAGGGCGTGATTTGAGTTGGCCGAATTCTTATTTATTAAAACTTTATTTGGAGAATAGTAAATCGTTACCTCGTATATATCCTTTAGATTTTTTTTGTGCAAAGCACTATACTACTAATGAATTGGCCATAACGGAAAATACAGTATGTATTCACCATTATGATGGCACATGGTGTGGAGAAACCTTGTCATTTGTAAAAAGATTGAGAAATTTGTGGATAAGATTATTTAAATAAATATGATAAATTATAGGTAAAATCATAATGAAATGTTCTACTAATTGGTATAATCCTTTGTTAAGTGTAATTCTAAATTTTTATTACTTACCATTTAAACAAGCAAGACGTCTACCTATAGCCTGTTATGGATGGCCGCATTTTATATCAATGCATGGCAATATTATTATTGAGACCGAAGATATTTATTTTAAAATGATACGTTTAAATGTTACGCAGCATAATCCATATAATTCTTGTGGAACATTCGAATATGTAAACGATGGTGGTTCTTTAATATTTCAAGGTTCTGCTGTTATAATGTCCGGTAGTCGTATAATGTTATACTCGGTTGGTAGGATTGTTATAGGGACAGGATGCTATATTTGTAGTTGCTGTAATGTTGGTTGTCAAGAAGAAATTGTCATTGGTAAAGATGTAATTATTGCAGCAGGTACTACTATATACGATACTGATTTTCATTATAAATATAACATTAAAAAACAATCTGTGAAAGATATACATTCTAAAATTGTAATAGGAGACAGAGTCTGGTTATGTACACGAAGTTACCTCTCAAAAGGTACAATAATACCTAAAGGATGTATTGTTTCTGCTAATACTGTAATTTCTCGTTCATTAGGAGAAATAAAAGAATATAGTATAATTGCAGGCAATCCTGCTAAGGTTGTAGCTGAAGGATACATTATAGTAAAAGGTGCTTTAGAGGAAGAGTTATTAGAGAAATTTCTCCAAAGTGATTGTGGTGAGTTATTGGTTCAATATGAGATTTAGATATGCTAAATTAATTTAAGGATATGATTAAACGGATTTATGTAAAAATATACAAAGCTTTATGGGGGGATTGGGCATACAATTTGGTTATTCAGAATAATTGTGAAAAACGCGAATTACTTCCGCATTATTGTGATAAAAGTATTCCACACTCACAACAAAAAATTATTGTATATATAAATAATGGTTGGACTTGGCATGCAGGTTTATGTGATAGATTAAGGGCTATAACTGCGTTATTCGATTGGTGTAAAAAAAATAACCGGAAATATAGAATTAAATTTATTCATCCTTTTTGTCTACAAGATTATCTTATTCCAAATGAATATGATTGGTTATTAAATGATAGTGATTTAAGTTATAATTTGAAGTTTTCATTGCCTGTTAGAATGATGTATGGCCCTGATGTGGAGCGTTTGCGCCTTAGTGGTCATCTTTATCCGCTCGTAAATAAATGGATGGATGATAGATTTGCTGTCGATAAACAACAAATCCATGTGTATACTAATTTATTTACAGATAGTTCTCTGGATAATTTCGGCAAAAGTTTTAATGAACTATTCAAACCAGTTCCCAAGCTACATGAGCAAATATGTTTCCATTTGGAAAAGATGGGGGGGAAGTACATTTCGATATCTTATCGTTTTACTACATTGTTGGGTGATTTTGAGGATTGTACTACTGTTGTGTTATCATCAGAAGCACGTAGTAAATTAATTGATGAATGTCTTAGAGCAGTGGAGATTATACGCAAATATGCTCCATTACATGAACGCGTATTGGTGACATCAGATAGTCCTACATTTATAGAGAAAGTGAAACAACTGCCTGATGTGTATGTCATTCCAGGTAAAATTGGACATATAGATTATCAGCATAGTGATGATGTGAATATGAAAACATTTCTCGATTTTTTCTTAATATCTAAAGCTGAAAAAGTATATCTCGCTCGTTCAGGGCAAATGTACCGCAGTGCATTTGCTAAGACAGCGGCTATGGTAAATGGTAGACCTTTCGAAATCTTTGAATTTTGAACATTGTAACCATGTCAGACAATATATAATGAAAATGAATATACCTGTAATATCTATTTTGGTTCCTATATACAATGTGGAAGCTTATCTCATTCGTTGCATAGAATCTGTATTATCGCAAGATTTTGAGGACTATGAACTCATATTAGTAGATGATGGAAGTCCTGACCATTGTCCACAAATCTGTGATGAATATGCGACAAGAGATAAACGAATAAAAGTGATACATAAGGCTAATGGAGGACTTGTGTCTGCTCGATTGGCTGGTTTTCAGCAGGCAAAATCAAAGTATATAATGTTTCTTGACTCGGATGACTGGTTGGCAGAAGGTGCACTTACAAAACTTCTAAGTACGGCAATTGAGGGGGAATATGATGTGGTAAAAGGTATACATAAGTTGTATTATAATGAAGATAGGATAGTAACGGACTATCCTCGCTTAAGAAATATTACAATCTGCAACCCTTTACAATATTTAGAATCACTTATTCGTTATGATATCCCCTGCTTCCTTTGGGCTGGAGTGTACCGTAAAGATCTGTTTTCAGAAAATGACTTTAAAAAAATAATTAAGATATCTGTCGGTGAGGATTTGTTGACTAATATGATTATTTGGCCTCGTGTTTTTAAGTATCAGATTATAGATGATGTGGTCTACTATAATGGTGTGAATGGTACATCTCTTATGCATTCATTAGTATCTTCTTTATCTTATCTTGAATATTTTGGAGCATTGATGTATCAATTGACAGTTGATGCTGGGATAGAAATAAAATATCTTATTGATAGAGATCGCTGTATAGCTCATATTCGAACTTTTTTTGTTCCTGAATTACCTTGGAATAATAAAGTATATAGTCAAGTAAAAAATTATTTGTTTGTTAATGAACATTTGTCAGAACTACGCAAATATATAGATCCTAAATTTTTGAAATTTGTGAGACATAAACCTCTTTTTTTTATCTATAGTCGATGCTATTGTATGTTGTTTAAGATATTAAAGTTGAAGAATAAGACAAGACGAATTTTGTATTCTCCTGAAAATCGAAAATAAAAATGAAAAAGATATTTGTATATGTATCCTCTTTGCGATTAATACTGCATTATTTGTATTATAGGACCGCGATAAATAAAGACGTGATAGCAAAAGATGTGTTGCGAAATTCTTATCAATTTATGGGTGGTAAGGGATCAACAGGATTCTATTCTTTTTGTTATTTGATGACATTCTATACAATGTTCAGAAATGTATTTTATGCTCGTGTGGGGAGGTATCACCATTTCTATGCGAAGTTTTTAGGGATTTTTGCAAATGCACAACCTTTGCTTGATATATCTGAAACATCAGAAATAGCTGGAGGATTGTTAATTCAGCATGGTTATGGTACTATTATATCACCTGCCAAGATGGGACGTAATTGTTGGATAAACCAAGGAGTAAGCATTGGACATAGAACAGAGGTGGGACAACCAATTATCGGTGATGACGTTCGTGTGGCAGCAGGAGCTTTGGTGCTTGGTTCTGTAAAAGTAGGTAGAGGGGCAACTGTAGCTCCTGGAGCTGTAGTTTTGAAAAATGTACCTGCCTATGCCATTGTGGCAGGTAATCCGGCACAAGTAATTGGTTTTAATATGACACCAGAACAAGTAATTGAATATGAAATGCAGCAATATCCGAAAGAAGAGAGATTTAGTTTGGATAAACTACAAAAGAATTTTGAAAAATACTATATGGATAGGCGAGAAGAAATTGCAGAGTTTTTGAAATAATAAATATATGTATACATTTAAAGAATATAAAAATGCTTGTAAGCAAACAGATTTGCAAGGTAAACTAATAAAGATAGCTTTACTTGGTGATACAGCTACACAATTTCTGGCTACATCTATTAAGGGAGAAGGAATCTTGCGTGGTTATAATGTCAAACTATGGGAGGCAGATTACAACCAAGTAGAATTACAAGTGATGGATCCGGTCTCTGAGATGCATGAATTTTGTGCCGATTATACTGTCGTTTTTCAGTCAACACATAAGATATTAGAAAAATATAATATGATGAGTCCTACCAAACAGGCTATGTTGGCCGATGAACGTCTCAATTTTATTCATTTATTATGTGAGCAAGTAAAAGGACGTATCATCTATTATAACTATCCAGAGATTGAAGATACAGTTTTTGGTAGCTATGCTTCGAAAGTGGAAAGTTCGTTTATGTATCAACTTTCTAAGTTAAACTTTGAATTATTCAAACTTTCGCAGCAGTATCCTAATTTATTTGTTTGTAATTTGGCAGGGTTATCGGCTAAATACGGTCGCGATATAATGTTTGATCCTTCAGTATATGTTAGTACTGAAATGATTTTCAGTCTTGATATGTTACCTTATGTAGCATCACGTACTGTTGACATCATTGCAGCTGTGGAGGGTAATTTTAAAAAATGTCTTATCCTTGATCTTGACAACACTGTATGGGGAGGAATCGTGGGTGATGATGGTTGGGAAAATATTCAAGTGGGACATGGGCTTGGTGTTGGTAAGGCATATACAGAAATTCAGCAGTGGGTCAAGAAACTGAAGAATCGAGGTATTATCATTGCTGTATGCTCAAAGAATGATGAAGACAAAGCAAAAGAACCTTTTGACAAGAATCCAGAAATGGTATTGAAATTAGATGATATTGCCGTATTCATTGCTAATTGGGATAATAAAGCCGATAATATTCGTGTTATTCAGAATATACTTAATATAGGTTTCGATTCGATGGTTTTTCTTGATGACAACCCATTTGAGCGTAATATGGTTCGTGAGAATATTCCAGGAATTGTTGTCCCAGAATTACCAGAGGATCCAAGTGATTATTTAGAATATCTCTACTCACTAAACCTTTTTGAGACTACTTCTTACAGTCTTGGCGACAATGATCGGACTAAACAATATCGGGTTGAAGCACAAAGAATTTCTTTACAGAAAAAATTCACTAATGAGGAGGATTTTCTGAAGTCACTTAATATGATTAGTAAGGTTGAGTGCTTTAACAATTTTAATATACCTCGTATTGCACAACTTTCTCAGCGTAGCAACCAGTTCAACTTGCGTACAGTTAGATATACTGAAGCGGAGATTATTGCTATCAAAGAGAATAAAGATTATGCTACTTTTTCATTCACTCTCACTGATAAATTTGGTGATAATGGTTTAATATGTGTCATTATTTTAAAGAAACTGGATATAGAAACTTTATTTATAGATACATGGTTAATGAGTTGCCGAGTGTTGAAACGCGGAGTGGAAAATTTTGCTCTTAATACTATCGTTGAATATTCTCGTCGGAATGGTTTCAAATTTATTGTTGGAGAATATTTACCAACTATGAAGAATAGTATGGTAGAACAACATTATCCTAAGCTTGGTTTTGAGAGAATAGGGGATTCAGAGGCAGCAAAGTATATGCTTGATATTGCGAACTATAAAGGTCTAAAGTGTTATATTGAAAGGAAATAGAGATGATTGAACTATTCAAAAATATGCAATCGATACATCATACATTTAAAGTAACAGAAGATGTATATAATGCATTTCAATTATGCAGTGGTGATTTCAATCCACTTCATACTGATGAAAGGTTTGCTAAAAGTAAAGGTTTTAATGAACGGGTGATGTATGGTAATATACTCAATGCTTTTGTTTCAAAACTTATAGGTGAGTGTCTGCCAACACAGAATGTTCTCATTAACTCGCAAGATATAAGTTATCGACAACCGGTATTTATGAATGATATATTAGACGCTGAGGTATCTGTTGAGGAAGTTTTTGAGAGTGTCAATGTTGTTAATCTTAAGTTTTATTTCAAAAATGAGAGTAGAAAAACAGTTGCTCGTGGACATGTACAAATAAGTGTAATATGAATATATTAGTAACAGGTGGAACTGGAGGATTAGGCCGTGCAATCGTAACATCTTTGGCTGCAAATACTGATAATTGTGTGTATTTTACTTATTGCAAATCTGATATAGATGCTAAGACTATTATGTCAAAGCATAAGAATGTAGTTGCTTTTAAATGTGATCAGACGAAAGTAGAAGATTTGCAAAAAATGACAGGAGTCATGAAAGAGTGGAATCTTGATGTATTAATTAATAATGCATGGACTGGTTCACCTGAAGGAATACGTTTTCATAAACTGACAGTAGAACAATTGGCTGGGGATTTTCAAAACAATGTTTTGCCTACTATCGCCATTACATTGGCGGCACTTGAAATATTCCGTAAGAAAAAAAAAGGTAAAATAATTACAGTACTTACGTCGTCTCTTATTGGAGTTCCACCATTAGGCTATGGAATGTATAGTTCATCAAAAGCGTATATAGCACAAATGGCAAAAACGTGGAGTAGGGAATATATAAAGCTGGGAATTACCAGTAATTGTGTTTCTCCGGATTTTATGTTGACTAATTTTACAGCTAATACAGATTCTCGGGTAATAGAGCAATTAGTAGCAGAGCATCCGTTGAAACAAATTTTGCTTGCTGAAGATACTGCGGCCGTGATTGAATCTTTGGTTTACGCCCCGCAGCACGTGAATGGTGTAAATATACCCGTAAATGCAGGGATGAATATTTTATAATTTAAATAAAAATAACATGAAAAAAAAAGAAATTTTGGTGCAAGTTCAGGAAATATTTCGTGACGTGCTTGACAATGATGAACTTGAGATTGACTTCGATACAGTCTCTGATGATGTGGAAGAGTGGGATTCACTTTCACATATACAACTGGTTGTTGGTATTGAGAAACATTTTGGTTTGAAATTTACCTCACAGCAAATTATTAGTTGGGACAATGTAGGCTCTATGTGCGCTGATATAGCTGCACGTGTTTGACATGGAAATATTCAATCTTTTGTTCTTATTGTTACTGCTCCTAACTTTTCGTAGGAAAAGTAACAATAAGGAACTAAGTCTACAAACATGTAATGTTCTAAAAGGCATAGCTATATTAGGGGTATTTGTTGGTCATTGTAGTAAGGAATTTCATGGTTTAGTCCTTTACAAGTTGTTCTGCTCTTTGGGATTATTCTCTGTTAGTTTATTCTTTTTTATTTCAGGTTATGGACTGATGCAGGGAGTGATCCATAAAGCAGATTATCAAAAGTCTTTTTTGAGAAAGAGAGTACTACCAATCATTTTGACATATACTATAGTGGTACTATTTTACTGGGGAATATCTGATTTTGAAGGTTTGGATTGGAAAAGAGTATTATTATGTTGTTATATTCCCTTTTCTTGGTATATTTTTTCTATAATCAATCTCTATGGAATGACTTACATAGCCTTGCTTTATACTCAAAATGCTAGAAAAATAATAATTATAGTTACTTTACTATTAGTTGTTTATATTGCAGTAGCATTGTATTTTGAACAGTTTTTACCATATCCTCTACTTGGTGGATTACAGATGATAACATTTATCATAGGTATGATGTTAGCTACATTTAAAGGGTTACATAAGCTACTGGCAAATAATAATTGGTTTGCTTTATTTGTCTTTTTATTCTTTGTCTTTTGGGGATTTAATTTAACTGATAAATATGTGCATTGGCCAAAGGTGATTATAAATGTGAGTGATGAAATTCAGTCTTATATATTTCCATTTGTTATTTTTGGTTTTATGCGTTTGGTAGAAGTGACGCATCTGGAATCATTATGGAGAGTTCTGCAGCGTTATTCCCTTGAAATATATTTGTTTCATGGATGCGTGTTGTTTGGGATGCTTGAACGATACTCATTTTGTAGTGAGTTATACATATTTGTGGTGTTTAGTATAACATTAGTTTTATCTGTGGCAACGAAAAAAGTTGTTTGTTTGATATCAAATTAGAAAATTAATATATTCATGTTCAGATTCGTATATAAGAGAACCATGTTTCTGAGGCTAGCATTGAGAAAGCCATTTAGATGGATTTCATTATTTTTTCTAATTTGGATCTATCGGACCATATTTATAGCTTCTGATGATGGAGGTTTGGCAGCTGGCTTACAGATATTTTCTTTGACAGGTATGTTTTTTCTCGTTTATCGTCGATGGCCAAGATGCATTAGTAGGCTAACAAGAACGAATATGATTCCTATTAATACTCTATTGTTGTTTTACGGATATGCTTTGTTGAGTGTTTTATGGGCCTATAAACCATTTTTTGCATGCTTTATGGTGGTACAAAACTTCGTTTTTATACTGCTTACATTTTGGATGTTTAGTCTTTTAGATAGTTTTAGGCAGATTGAAAAGGCTTTGGTCTATTTTCTATTGATAGTAGCCATTTTTTCAGCTATTGGTGCACGTTTAATAGGTTCTTTTTCTTTATTTATCCATTTGCTTCAAACTGGTAGTGTGTCTGCACTTTGTGTGGCTTATTGTTTTGGAGAATGGATTAAAGAGAATAAGGACAAGAGGCGGAAATGCTTTTTGAGAAACTCTATGATCTGTGGCTTCATCTTGTTGATAACAAGTACAAGTAGCGGTGCTAATGCATCCGCAATTGCTGGGATGGGAGCTGCAATGTTTTTCTGTGGTAAAGCATTCTGGGGAGTACTAATAATAACTGCTGGTGTTTTAACTTGGTTCTTTCGGGATCAGATGATGGATTTACTATTAATCATAATGCCTGGTAAAACGCGTGAATCAGTGGAGTCGGTTACTGGTCGTGAAAGGCTTTGGAATGACATATTATATTTTGCAAGAGAACGTCCTTTATTTGGTTGGGGGTTTGCTTGTGTTGAGCGTGTTGTGAGTGAGAAAGGATCAGTACTTTCACCTGATGCTCATAATAATTATCTCGGATTCTATGGTAGTCTAGGCTTTGTAGGATGTATATTTGCTGGCATTCATCTCTTTTTTTCATTGTCTTCATTTATCCTACAATCAAAGAAACTTGGCTTTACGGGACTGACAGCAGCCATAGTAACAGCATTGTTTAATGGTTATTCTTATGGATTTCTTTCTGGGAAAGGTTGCATAATAACAATTTCATACTTTGCAATAATTACTGTTGGTTACCACTTTCTGCGTGTACAACGCAAATAATGATATATGAAAAATAAAAGAATTAGTATTGCATTTAGGATTGCCTCAGTATGGTGCACACTATTTGTTATTTATCGTCATTCACTGAACTTTGCAGCTTTCTATCCTGATTGTGTATCGAATTTTCCTGATAATTATAATACACAGATACAAAATTATATCATGTATCAGACAAGACTTGCTGTACCTTTTTTCTTTATAATGTCAGGATTCTTCTTTTTTAAAAATGAGTCCTTGTCCATCTATGGATATAGGCAAAAAATAAAGTCTAGGATAACAACCCTTTTTGTTCCATATTTGTTTTGGATGCTGATAGGACTTGCTATTTTAATCGTTTCAAAACAAATATCAATTGAAAATTTCAATTGGTTTGAATTGCTGTCTGGTAAATATAGTTTTCATCTGTGGTATGTAGCCTCATTGATGGTATTAGTTGTGTGTTCACCAGTCATGGAATGTATGAGGCGAGTGAAAGTCTTATCATTTATGGTTTTATTGTTTTTAGCATGGTGCTGGATTCCAGTAGACTGTAATATATTATCAACAGAAGGTGTGCTCTTTTTCTTTATTGGCTCACTATGTTCAGATAATACACTGGAGCGATTAATATTACCCTTAAAGTGGATAATCCCTGCTGCTGTGTTGTGGCTTTTTATACCTTTCATTTCTATTGAAGGTTGGAACCTTTTATTTTCTAAAATGAGTATCATTATAGGAGTATTATTGTTATGGAATATTTGTTATCATTACTCTTATAAATACAATGAATATTGGACTTTATTAGCTTCATGCTCATTTTTTGTTTTTTGTGCACATTTTTTTTCAATAAAAATAATGAAGGTGTCTATAGCCCAAGTATTTTCATATAATGATTTAGCATCGCTTTTGTGTTTTTTGATTTTACCTATTGTGACATTTGTACTGCTTTATGCTATAGCTCTATTCTTGCGTAAATATACATCCAAGTTGTATAATGTTATTTCAGGGGGAAGATAATATGGTACAATATACTTATTTGAATAAAAATAGATCAAATGCAATAAAAGGGTTGCTTATTATTATAATAGTACTTGGGCACAATCATATCCTTGCACCTGGCACGACGGTACATGGGATGAGGGATTATCTTTACCAGTTTCATGTGCAGGCATTTTTTATACTACCATTCTTCTATCAGAAAAAATTTGAAGTTTCATGGAAGCATATATGTGATGTGTTAGTAAGAAATTGGGTTCCATACTTTTGGGTATGTTTATTATGTTATGTGACGTTAAGCTTCACAAATCATCATTTTAATTTCAGTTGGGGATATGTGATGGCTTTTATTAATGGTACCCAGTCACCGCTCAAGCATTATTTTGGTTTTGTTTTTCCATGGTTTTTACCGACATATTGCTCTTTGTATATATTGTTTCTGTTAGCAAGTAAATATAGATGGTTTTATTGGGTACTTTTAGTATTATCATTATTTACATGGACGATGACATGGGCAGATTATTATGTCTTAAAAACAACTATTCCTTTTGGAATTGGTTTGGCTTTAGGTTTTTTTGCTTATGGCGTAATAACGTTTCATCTTAATAAATATTCTTATACTATAAAATATGTCGGACTATTGATTTTTATATTTCTCACAGTAGGTTATTGGGTTGATATGAGTATACCCTATACAGAACATATGTTTCCTATATCATTCTTTTTATCAGTGCTTTGTATTGCGCCATGTTTGAATTGTAAATGGCTGTGTTTGTTGGGTGAAAATTCGTTAGGTATATACATGTTTCATGTTTTTTTTGTGAATTTATATTGTTTGATATTCCCGGAAAATTTAGTGAACGGGTTGATCAGTTTTGTTGTAAGTCTTATAATATCTTTAGTAATAACATTAATAATAAATCGGTATGACATAACGAAGCATTTATGCTTTCCAAGGTCATGGCGTGATATATGTAATTTAAAAAAATGAAAATATTATATTGTAACCCAATTTTTCTTGACTATCGTTTACCATTTTACAGATGCCTGAAGGATATGTTTCATGGTGAATTTTATGTTATGTATTCTACCATTCGTTATAAATTGCGGAATGGTGAACATTTATTGAAACAGATTCCAGAGGTGTTAGGTGATAATGCTCTACCTTTTAATAAAGAGTATCTTTTCAATACCTACGAGATGTCGTTTAAAAAATATAATGGTGAAAAAGGAAAGCGCATACCGTTTACTCGCGGTCTGCTAAAGGCTGTGAGACTTGTTAAACCTGATGTATTGATAACAGAAGGATTTTATCAATGGACACCTTTACTGATTTTGTATTCTCTAATGTATAAAATTCCTTTATTAATGGGTTACGAACGCACAAGGTATACTGAACGAAACACTGGTTGTTTGAAAAAAATGTATCGTAAGCTTACTGATCTATTTGTGTCTGGATATTTAGTAAATGGTAGTGAAACAAAACTTTATCTGCTATCGCTGGGAATTAGTGAGAAAAAAATATTTGTAACAGGTATGAGTGCCGATGGGACTCAGCTTAATGCTAGAATATCATCTATGCAAAGGAAGGAGAAAAATGAACTGAAAGCTACATTTAGCAATGGATCTCTTGTGTATTTGTTTTCTGGGCAGTTGGTAGAACGCAAAGGTGCTGAATATTTATTAAATGCTTGGAGGAAGCATATTGAAAGGAATCCGGATGACGCATTAATAATGATTGGTGCCGGTCCTCTTTTTGAAAAGATCAAGAAAGAATTTGGAGATATGAAATCGGTTCATCTATTAGGAAAGATACCATATGCTGATGTCTTTCGTTATTATGCAATATCAGATGTGTTCATTTTGCCCACATTGGAAGACAATTGGAGTCTTGTTATACCAGAAGCAATGTCATGTGGTTTGCCTGTGGCTACATCCATATACAATGGGTGTTATCCGGAGTTGGTGCATAGAGATGAAAATGGGTGCACGTTTGATTCTTATAAAGAAGACTCTATAATAGAGGCTTTAGAGTATTTTCATCATCAGGATTTAAAGATGATGGGGATGGCATCAAGACGATTGGAGGAAATTTTCAATACAGAAAATTGCGCTCAAAGAGAGTATCAAGCAATATTAAATTTTTGTCCGAAAGCATAGATGTGTAAAATGTGGATATAGTAGCCTAAGTTATGAAAATAAAAACACTAACAACCTATGATGTCTATAACTATGGAGCATCATTGCAAGCGTATGCCTTGCAAGCTTATTTAACTCAAAGAGGGCATGATGTAGAAATAATAAACTTTCAACCAAAATATCTGACACATAAATACGACTATTACTGGGTGAATCCGGAGTCTAGGATGAGTCGCTATACCCTAACTCGCTTTATGTATCGTATAGCAAAGTGGATGCAGCGACAGACGACCCTTTCCCGCAAGCGTCAGTTTGATTATTTTAATCATTATGTATTGAGAGAAACACAACAGGTATATTACACCTATGAAGAATTGTGTGAAAACCCACCACAGGCTGATCTCTATATTGTGGGAAGTGATCAGATTTGGAATGTGTTTTACGAGACAGGACGCGATCGAAGTTTTTATCTTGACTTTGTGAAGGAAGGACGCAAAGCTTCATATGCTGCAAGTTTCTCGTATCTGAATATTCCAAATGATGAGATGGAGCGTATTAAGGTTTCTTTGATGACATTTTGTGGTGTTGCTGTTCGGGAATATCATGGGCTTGATATCTTGAAGAAGATGGGTATAGTAGGGGATTGGGTACTTGATCCTGTGTTTTTGCTTTCCTTGGAAGAGTGGAAGTGTCTGATGAAACCAATGGTGGGGCAGGAACGTTATTTGTTGATTTACGATTTCGAAGGAAACAATGAGCTGAAGGTCTTTGCGCGGGAATATGCAAAGAAGTTAGGATTGAAAATTTATGCAATTGTAGATACTTATCCTTTGCGTTATGCAGATAAAAATTTTACTAATGTAGGACCTGTTGATTTCGTGACGATGATTTACCATTGTAATGCTTTTGTTTCGAATTCTTTTCATGGTACTGCATTCAGTATCATATTCCAAAAACCAGTGTTTGTGTTTAATCGTCATCGACATAAGGTGAATTCGCGGATGGAGAGTTTATTGCATCTATTTGAATTAGATGATTGTCTGATAGAAACACCAATGCAAGCAAAAGCAGCTCTTATGAAGCAATTTGATTACGAATATATAAATAAAATACGTCTAAGGGAAATTGAAAAATCAACTCAATATCTTGATAAATTATTATGAATATAAATGGGGTTACTGCTTGTTGTGGGTGTATGTCTTGTGTTTCTGTTTGCCCTAAAAAATGTATAAGTTTGGTTACGGATATACTAGGTTTTATTTATCCACAGATAGATGAAGATGTTTGCGTGGATTGTTCTGCTTGCACAAAGGTATGCCCAGAGATTGTAAAACAGCCATTAGAAATGCCGAAACATACATTTGCTGGATGGTGTAAGGATGAGAAGACACGAAAAAACTGTACATCGGGAGGCTTAGCTACTGCTTTGTCGAGATTTTTCGTGGAACAAGGTGGTGTGGTGTATGGTAGTGCTTTTATACCGCCTTTTGATTTTAAGCATATTCGCTGTGTGGATATAGAGGACTTAGTGATGATTTGTGGCTCAAAATATGTTCAGAGTGCCATGTCTGAAGTCTATGAACAAATGAAAAATGACTTGTGTAGTGGATTGAATGTGATGTTTATTGGAACACCTTGCCAAGTGGCTGGTATAAAAGTTCATTTCTCTAAATATGCAGAACAACTTTATCTGATTGATATTCTATGTCACGGTACGCCTTCTGTAAAGCTATTGAAAGACAACTTACAAGTGGATGATCTTACCAACATAAAGTTTAGAGATAATAATTGTTACCAAATATCTTATCGGACAAATGGAATGCAGATAATTCGTCCACAATATAAGGATTTATATCTCAAAGGTTTTTTGAAGGGAGTAATATTACGTGAGAGTTGTTATTCTTGTAGGTATACACAAAAATGTCGTGTGGGCGATTTGTCTTTGGGAGATTTTTGGGGATATAAAAATGAAAACAAAGGCATTTCTCTCTGTTTAACGAATACCATTAAAGGGAAAATGCTACTTACTTCTTGTCGTTCGATAGAATATAATGAAGAGACCATAGATATGGCTTATGCCCATAATCAACCTTTACGAGGTCATATTGCTTATTCATGGCGTACATATTTATTTAGAAAGTGTTATTCTTCTATAGGCTTTAAGTGGGCTTCAGTATTAGCTATGCCAGATATTTGGATAAAAAGTTTATTTATTAGAATGAATAAATAGTATGCTAAAAATCTATTCAGCAGAATAGATTAACAAAAAAAGAAATCCTATAAAAATCAAACGGTTTCTTAATGATATTGATTTACACTGTAGTTGTTAGATATGATTTTAGTTTCTAATGATTAGTCTTTTTTATTGTAAAATAGGCTTGAAAGATACTAATATTCACTTATATGCCAAATGGTGGATAAATACTTAAATAAAATATAATGGATAAGAATATTGATATGTCTATTATTATTCCCGTTTACAATGCTATCCCATTACTAGAGAGATGTCTTGACTCTATTTTTAGGCAAGAGACAATATACTCCTACGAAGTGATATTGGTAGATGATGGTAGCATAGACAATTCTGTGGAAACGATAAAAGCTAGAAAGGAATCGAATATAATATTGTTTCAACAACAAAATGCGGGACCGGCAGTGGCTCGAAATAAGGGTGTAAAACTTGCGCATGGTAGATATTGTGCATACCTTGATGCTGATGATTATTGGGAGCAAGGTTTTATTGAAAAAACAGTCTCTTTTTTAGATGAACACCTTGATTGTATAGCTGTTAACGTAGCGCAGCGTCATTTGACCGTTTCCGGTTCTTCTATTGCGCCCGTATGTAATGAAAAATATAAAGAGCCTTTTATTTTGGATGATTTCTTTTCGTTTTGGGCTGATAATATGCATGTTTGTACAGGCAGTGTCATCATTCGAACGGATATTTTACGCATTATAGGTGGACAGCGTGAAGAGTTACGTATTACTGAAGACTTGGAATTTTGGGCTTTGGTTTCTACTTATGGGCATTGGGGATTTATTCCTGAAATTCTTTTCGTAAGCGATGGTGGTGATGTTACTCGTTCACAGGGGTGGTTGAACAAAATGATAATTCGGTGGAACAATGCTCCAAGTATTGGTGAATGGGAGAAGCGCATCATTAAAAGATTGCCTATGGAATTGCCTATTGGTTATCTAAAGGCTCGCGGACGGATAGCACGTAATTTGATTTATTGTCAATTGCTTTCCGGTCGCCTTCCTTTGAGTAGAAATGAAGCTTTAAAATATGGAACGTGTTTTAAGAAAGACCCTATTGGACGTTTGATGAATATAGCAAAATATACTTCTTTTACATGGTGGATACTTGCCAAATTTTTGAAATATAGAGAATATCATCGAAGATAATGAAACCGACAATTCTTTTTATTCTTCATCTGCCACCACCAGTGCATGGAGCAGCGATGATGGGGCAATATATCCATGACAGCAAAGTCATTAATGAGGCTTTTGAATGTCATTATATCAATCTTACTACTGCGAAAAATATTAATGATATTGGTAAAGTAGGTATTAGAAAGCTAAAACATTTTGTGAAGTTGCTAAATACCGTTCGTAGAGAAGTGAAACAGCTGAAACCATCATTAGTTTATGTGACACCTAATTCTAATGGTGGTGCTTTCTGTAAAGATTTTATTGTGGTACAGATGCTGAAGATATTCGGTTGCAAAGTGGTGGTACATTTCCATAATAAAGGGGTGGCAGAACGAAAGGATGATTTTCCGTTCAGTTTCCTTTATAGGATATTTTTTAGGAATTTGAAAGTTATACTGTTGGCAGAGTCTCTATATGTAGATATAGAGAAATTTGTGGACAGGAAAAATGTCTATATCTGTCCCAACGGTATTCCTGATTTATAAGAAGATGGAAAAGACGTTTAATATATTTTTCCTTTCTAACATGATGGCGGAAAAAGGAGTGTGGGTGTTGATGGATGCCTGTAAACTGTTAGAACAACAGAATTGTAACTTTGAATGTCATTGTGTCGGGAAATGGAGTGATATTACTGAAGATAGCTTTAATCAGTATGTCTTAACGAAAGATTTGAAGGGAAAAGTCTTTGCTCATGGCGCGAAATATGGCGATGATAAGAGTGTGTTTTGGAAGAAAGCGGATATTTTTGTATTTCCTACATTTTATCATAATGAATGCTTTCCATTAGTCTTGCTGGAAGCTATGCAGCAAGGAGTAGCATGTATTGCCAGTGATGAGGGGGGGATCTCGGATGTGATAGAAAATGATGTGACCGGATTTGTAGTGGAGAAGCGAAATGCCAAAGCGCTGGCGGATAAGATCGCTTTCTTGATGGAGCATCCGGAGATTTGCCGAAGAATGGGAGAGGCGGGAAAAGAAAGATTCGAGAGAGAATTTACCTTGTCTCGGTTTGAGAATAATATGGTAGACGTGTTAAATCGTTGTTTATAAACAACCAATCATTTTACGATAATGCTAAAATTGAAAATGCTTTCTATTGTGGAAAGTATGGATGAGTTACAGCAGCTTCCAGAAGGTAAGGTGCTGATTAATACTGTAAATGCTCATTCATTTAATACCGCTCAAAAGGATTCTTTGTTTGCTGATGCGCTCATGAAGGGGGATGCACTGATTCCAGATGGTATAAGTATTGTGAAAGCTTGTGGATGGCTGAAAGCTAAATCGCAACCCAAAGAGCGTATTGCCGGGTGGGATCTGTTTTTTTATGAGATGGACAAATTGAACAAGAAAGGTGGTAAGTGTTTCTTCATGGGGAGTTCTGAAAATGTGCTTTCTATGATAAGAATACGTGTGGCAACAGACTATCCGGGCATCAGGGTAGAGACTTATTCACCGCCATATAAATCTGAATTTACGAAAGAAGATAATGAGGCCATTATTGCGGCTATCAATCAGTATGATCCGGATCTTCTATGGATTGGGATGACTGCTCCAAAACAGGAGAAGTGGGTTTATACTCATTGGGATGAACTTGATATTCATTGTCATGTGGGTACGATTGGGGCTGTGTTTGATTTTTTTGCCGGTACGGTGGAGCGTGCGCCGATATGGTGGCAGGAACATGGACTGGAGTGGGCATATCGTTTGTTGAAAGAACCGAAACGTATGTGGCGGAGGTATATAATTGGCAATTCTCTGTTCTTGTGGAATATTTTAAAGGAGAAGATAGCAATCATTGATTAAATATAGAAATAATATTATACAGGAAATCCAACGTTTTAATAAAGTCCTGAAATCTATTGTCCTGTTGGAGGACGTTCTATAGCAGCACACGAAGTATATGGTGATGAGTTTTTCAAAGAGGCAACAAAGTATAACCCAAACTCACCCTACTCGGCTTCAAAAGCAGGTAGCGACCACTTTGTACGTGCTTTTCACGAAACTTATGGTATGCCGACTATTTTTATTCCTATTTAAAATTTATAGAAACAAAAAGAGGAAAATGGATTGATTTTTAGAATAAAGAGATAACTTTGCAAAAAATAAAGGAACAAATGACAGAGGATTATTCACATAGAAAAAAGAGGAAGCCTGTACAAAAAACAGCTAAAGAACAGGCGGGTGCTTATTATTCTAGTATGTCCTATACAAAAGAGACACCTGATTATGTGAAAGAAGATATCCGTATTGGATTAGAACAGTATAAGAGGGGAGAATGTCGTAGTATTTCTTCTTTTATGAATAAGTATGAGAAATGAGTCAGTATAATCTCATTATATCTCCTAAAGCAGAGGAACGCATTGATTCGGTAATTGATTTTTTATTAATAGAGTTGGGATTTCAGTCGCAGCAAAAATTTATAGCAGAGTTAAAACATTGTTTTTAAAATTATAGAAATAAATCCTTTTTGATATATTGCTTTAGAGTACGATGTTTAGATGATTTCTTCATTCAGAAGAAAATAATTGTGGTTTAGGCTGTGTGTTTTCAGGTTTACTTACTATCTTTGTAGTGAAGATGCTATTAATTGTATTTTAATATGCAAAAAGAGGAAATATTACGATTGATCAAAGAAACAATAGCTAAGACAATACCATCTGGCGCTAAAGTTATTTTATTCGGATCACAAGCTCGTGGAGATGCTAGGGAGGATTCGGATTGGGATATTCTTATTTTACTGAATAAAGATAAAGTTGAATTAGATGACCATGATTATATTTCTTATCCTTTTTTTGAACTTGGATGGACTATTGACGTACAAATTCATCCCATCCTTTATACTTTTAAGGACTGGATGGAAAGGAGCTTTTCACCATTTTACAAGAATGTAGAACGAGAGGGGATTGATTTATGTTAAGTGCAGAAGAAGAAATTCTTCCGCTTATTGATAAGACTGTAATGTTTATTTCTAAAATGGAGGATTTGTTGACTTTTAAGTAGGGTATAGTAAGGTTCCTTATTTTATCTCAAATTCTTGAAATATGTCCGTACCTTCTGCATCTGAATATAATTCACCTCCAAAGTTTTTTTATCATAGAATTAAATTCACTGCTAGTTTTGTGTTATAGAATGAAAGCAGTATATTTGTATGCACCATAATTAAAAGGTTGTAGTATGTATGAGCAATAAAATATATCCTATTGGTATCCAGAACTTCGAGAAAATCCGTCAAGACGGTTATTTCTATGTTGATAAAACGGCCTTGATGTATCAGATGGTAAAGACCGGGAGTTATTACTTCTTGAGTCGTCCGCGCCGTTTTGGAAAGAGTCTGCTGATCTCTACCCTGGAAGCATATTTTCAAGGGAAGAAGGAACTATTTGCTGGACTGATGGTGGAGAAGCTCGAAAAAGATTGGATAGAACATCCAATTTTGCATCTTGACCTTAATATCGAGAAGTATGATGTTCCGGAGAGTCTGGATAATATTTTGGATAAATCGTTGACTGCTTGGGAAAAACTTTATGGTGCCGAACCATCGGAACGTTCGTTCTCCCTACGCTTTGCCGGTATTATAGAACGCGCTTATGAAAAGACCGGACAACGGGTGGTTATTCTGGTGGATGAATATGATAAGCCGATGTTGCAGGCAATTGGCAATGAGGACTTACAGAAGCAATTCCGGGATACATTGAAGCCTTTCTACGGGGCTTTGAAGACGATGGACGGCTGCATCAAGTTTGCGTTGCTGACTGGGGTGACAAAATTTGGCAAGGTGAGCATATTCAGTGACTTGAATAATTTGAAGGATATTTCAATGGATGAACGCTTTGTGGATATTTGCGGTATCACGGAGAAAGAAATACATGACAATCTGGAGGAGGAATTGCATCAGTTGGCAGAAAAGCAGAAGATGAGTTATGAGCAGGTGTGCGCAGAATTGAAAGAGTGTTATGATGGTTACCACTTTGTGGAACATACCATCGGAATCTATAACCCTTTCAGTCTGTTGAACACGTTTGATAAGATGAAGTTCGGCAGCTACTGGTTTGAGACGGGGACACCCACTTATCTGGTGAACTTGTTGAAGAAGCATCACTATGATTTGGAACGGATGGCTCATGAGGAAACAGATGAACAGGTGTTGAACAGTATCGACTCGGAATCTAGTAATCCCATTCCGGTGATTTACCAGAGCGGATATCTCACCATTAAGGGGTATGACGAACGTTTTAGCATATATCGTTTAGGTTTTCCGAATCGTGAAGTGGAAGAGGGGTTTGTTCGTTTCCTGCTTCCTTATTATGCGAACGTGAATAAGGTAGAGTCTCCGTTTGAAATTCAGAAGTTTGTCCGTGAAGTGGAATCTGGTGATTATGACTCTTTCTTCCGACGTCTGCAAAGTTTCTTTGCAGATACAGGCTATGACGTGATTCGCGAGCAGGAGTTGCATTACGAAAATGTGCTTTTTATCGTTTTCAAACTCGTTGGCTTCTATACCAAAGTGGAATATCATACGAGCGAAGGACGCATTGACCTTGTGTTGCAGACGGACAAATTCATATATGTCATGGAATTTAAGTTGAACGGTACGGCAGAAGAAGCCTTGAGGCAGATTAACGAGAAACATTATTCACTTCCTTTTGAAGCGGATAATCGTAAGCTTTTTAAAGTGGGGGTAAACTTTAGTTCGCAAACAAGAAATATAGAAAAATGGATAGTGGAAGAGTAATACCTTTTATCTCATATTCCTGAAGTATGCACGTATCTTCCTCATAATCTTGATTCCCATTACCACCCCATCGAATATCGCCATGCCTGTATTGAACGAACGCATAATGGCATCCGCTTTGTTGGTAGCCGGAGCTAGCGGAGCGAATATCTCGCGTGTTGTGGCAGTCATGGCTTTCTTTTGAGCATGAATCTCATTTAGAAGTTTCTTTTTACGTTCTGCGATTTCTTCTAAAGTAATTTTCTGTGGTGGTGTTTGTGCACTCATAATTTATTTATTTGAATCGGTTAAAAATAAATTAGCGAGGAAGTTCACCATCGGAGAGATGATGAGCTGCTTGCGGAAAATAATAACTAGGAAGATAAGGACGATGTTGATACCGGCAATAATGGCAAAACTAGCCATGAGACCACCGACCAATGGCTCTAATATGTAAGCCAATGCAAAAAGCAGGTAAAACAGGGCTACCATGCCTAAGATAATAAGTACTAATATCATGATTAACGTTGAGAATAGTATGGTTAACTTTTCCGTTAATTCTAATTTGGTGTATTCTTTCTGAAGTTCTAAATATTTCTTGAACTCGAAAAATAACTGCTGGAAATTCTCAATACTTTTATCGTCTGCAAACATGGTCGCTCTGTTTTAGTCTGTTGTTACTCATTTACTCTGCTATTTCTCCTTTCATCTCAGCTGCAATCTCGTCAACAAGATTTTCCATCTCATTACGGTTGAGCTTGATACCTTTCTTACGGAGAATCTCTGCAATTTTATGACGAGTATCTTCTCCCTTCTCAGGAGCAAATAAAATACCAAGGGCTGCGCCTACGGCTGCACCACCCAGAAAAGCTGCTAATACATTCAATCCTTTCATAATTTGTAATGTTTAAAATGATTATGATACAACAAATATAACATTTTTATTGAAAGGTTGTTCATGAAAACGAAAAAAAAGTGCTCAGTTTTATATTTATTTTTTTCTTCTTCGGTTTAATCTTATTTAACTGACTTTCGAGACTAACCAATATAACTTAAGGCGTACTTTTGCCAACTAATATTGTAAATCGAAACATAATGGAAGCTAAAATTGTTTTTATTACCGGTGCCAGTAGCGGAATTGGTGAAGGTTGTGCCCGTAAGTTTGCAAAAGAGGGATGGAATTTGATTCTGAATGCACGCACCGTGTCGAAGTTGGAGGAACTGAAGGCTGAATTGGAAAAGATGTATGGTGTGCGGGTATATATACTTCCTTTTGATGTACGTGACCGGAAGCAGGCTGCCGCAGCTTTGGAATCTTTGCCCGAAGAATGGAAAGCGATTGATGTGCTGGTCAACAATGCCGGACTGGTGATTGGCGTGGATAAGGAGTTTGAGGGGAGTCTGGATGAGTGGGACATCATGATCGATACGAATATAAGAGGGTTGCTGGCTATGACACGCATGGTAGTACCCGGTATGGTGGAACGCGGACGCGGACATGTTATCAATATCGGTTCCATTGCCGGTGATGCCGCTTATCCCGGAGGAAGCGTGTATTGTGCGACTAAAGCTGCTGTAAAAGCTCTGTCGGACGGTTTGCGGATTGACTTGGTGGATACACCATTGAGAGTAACGAATATTAAGCCGGGTATGGTGGAAACAAATTTTACGGTAGTACGTTATCGTGGAGATAAAGAGGCTGCTGATAATTTTTACAAAGGGATTCGTCCGTTGACGGGAGATGATATTGCCGAGACTGTCTATTTTGCCGCATCGGCTCCCGAGCATATTCAGATTGCGGAGGTACTTTTAATGCCTACTTATCAGGCTACGGGTACTATTTCGTACAAGAAAAAGACGGAATAGAGGTTTTTTTGCCGGATTTCTTTGCCGGATGATAAAATTTCTATTATTTTGTTGCCCGAAACTAAATGTAGATGGACAAGGATATAGAATTATTAATTAAAACAAGAGTATAGGATTATGAAAAAATTAGTCGTATTGGGAATGGGAGTATGCTTGGTGCTGGCTTTTGCATCTTGTAAATCCAGCGAAAGCGCCTATAAGAAAGCTTACGAGAAAGCAAAACAGCAGGAACTGGCGGAACCGCAGGTGGAAGCTCCGGTAGAAGTGACTCCGGTAGTGGCAGCTCCTGTGACAACACCTAAGGTGGCAGATACATCCGGCGTTCGCCAGGAAAAAGTTACAGTGGTTTCCGGCAATGAGGGATTGAAAGATTATAGTGTAGTGGCAGGTAGTTTTGGCGTTAAAGCAAATGCGGAAGGTCTGAAAGATTGGTTGGATGCACAAGGTTATCAGTCAACTATCGCATTCAATGCAGATAAGGCAATGTATCGTGTTATCGTAAGTTCATTTGCCGACAAAGCTGCAGCAGCTGAAGCCCGTGATGCTTTTAAAGCCAAGTATCCGAACCGTTCGGACTTCCAGGGAGCCTGGTTGCTGTATCGTGTTTATTGATTTCTTTTTGGTAATATATACTTGGAAAGAACAAATGTTGTTTCCAAATAAGAAGGCGGTAACTGGGAAGTTACTGCTTTTTTATTGAGAAAGGGTTGAATATCTATTTAGATATTTTTATCTTTCTACTAAAAGAAGTTATAAATGTCAATGGGGAAACTTTTATAGCAAAGAAAGTTTTTACTTTTGTCAATTCTTAATTTGGAGAATTCACAGCCTTGATGGAAATGAGGTTTTAATAAAAGAATTAAATGGAACAAAAATATGTAATGGCTGCTATTGATGCGGCATTGAAAGCAAGTGAAGAAATACTGTCTATTTATGAGGATCCGGCATCGGATTTTGAAATAGAAAGAAAGGCTGATAATTCTCCACTGACAATAGCGGACAGAAAAGCACATGAAGCAATTGTTGCCGTTTTGAGCAAGACTCCTTTCCCGATCCTTAGTGAAGAAGGGAAACATCTGGATTATGAGGTCCGCCGTAAATGGGATACTTTATGGATTGTGGATCCTTTGGATGGTACAAAGGAATTTATCAAGCGTAATGGGGAATTTACAGTGAATATTGCTTTGGTGCAGGACTCAGTGCCTGTGATAGGGGTTATTTATGTGCCTGTAAAGAGAATACTTTATTTTGCGGTTGAGGGTGTGGGAGCATATAAGTGTTCCGGTCTTGTCGGTCTGGAAGATGATACGGTGACATTGAAACAGATGATAGAAGATTCGGAACGATTGCCGTTGGATGATCCTCGTGATCATTTCATAGTCGTTGCTTCCCGTTCGCACCTGTCGCCTGAAACGGAAGAATATATTGCAGACCTGAGGAAGAAGAAACGCGGTGGCATTGAGTTGATATCGCGTGGAAGTTCTATGAAGATCTGTCTGGTGGCGGAAGGAGAGGCTGACGTGTATCCGCGCTTTGCTCCGACTATGGAGTGGGATACGGCTGCCGGACATGCGATTGCACGTGCTGCCGGAATGGAAGTGTATCAAGCCGGAAAGGATGAGCCGTTACGATATAATAAGGAGGACTTATTGAATCCTTGGTTTATTGTTGAGCCCAAGAGAGAACACTAATTGATGTTTATATGACATTTGAAATTGTATTTGTACTATTGGCCCTATTAGGAATGGTAGCTGCCTTGGTTGCAGATAAGATGCGTCCGGGTATGATACTTTTTTCAGTAGTGGTATTATTTTTGTGTGCCGGTATTCTGACTCCCAAAGAGATGCTTGAAGGCTTTAGCAACAAAGGTATGATAACCGTTGCTTTGCTATTTCTGGTGAGTGAAGGGATCCGACAGTCGGGTACGCTGGGACAGGTGATAAAGAAGCTGTTGCCTCAGGGGAAGACAACGGTGTTTAAGGCACAGCTGCGTCTTTTACCTTCGGTGGCGTTCATCTCCGCTTTCTTGAATAATACTCCTGTCGTTGTTATCTTTGCTCCTATTATCAAGCATTGGGCCAATTCGGTGAAGCTTCCTGCTACAAAATTCTTGATACCTCTTTCTTATGTCACTATTCTGGGTGGTATTTGTACGCTGATCGGTACCTCTACTAATCTGGTGGTGCATGGTATGATATTGGATGCCGGATTCGAAGGCTTCTCGATGTTTGAACTTGGAAAAGTAGGAATTTTTATAGCCATTGCCGGTATTATTTATCTGTTTGTTTTCTCGAAGCGTCTGTTGCCGGATGCACGCCCGGATACGGCGGTACCGGATGAAGAAGTAGAGGAAGGGGAGAAGCTGCACCGGGTAGAGGCTGTATTGGGTGCGCGTTTTCCCGGTATTAATAAGAAACTGAAGGATTTTAATTTCCAACGCCATTATGGGGCGGAAGTGAAGGAGATAAAGACACGTAACGGACAACGTTTTGTTACGAATCTGGAAGATATAGTGCTTCATGAAGGAGATACTCTGGTGGTGATGGCTGATGATACGTTTATTCCGACATGGGGAGAATCTTCCGTATTCGTGCTGTTGACAAATGGAAGTGACCCTGATACTGCCGGAAAGAAAAAACGTTGGTTTGCTTTGTTTCTTTTGGTGTTGATGATTGTAGGTGCAACAGTGGGTGAACTTCCTATTGTGAGGGAAATGTTTCCGGATATCAAACTGGATATGTTCTTCTTTGTCTCTATTACTACTATTATTATGGCATGGACGAATCTGTTCCCTGCCCGCAAATATACTAAATACATTTCATGGGATATCCTGATTACGATTGCTTGTGCTTTTGCGATCAGTAAGGCGATGGTAAATTCGGGAGTGGCGGATTGCGTTGCTAAGTTCATCATTGGGTTAAGTGATGATTACGGTCCGCACGTGTTGCTTGCAATGCTATTTATTATCACAAATCTGTTTACGGAGTTGATAACCAATAATGCAGCGGCGGCTTTGGCGTTTCCTTTGGCACTGTCGATCTCTGCACAGATGGGAGTCAGCCCGACACCTTTCTTTGTGGTAATTTGTATGGCTGCATCTGCCAGTTTCTCTACACCGATTGGTTATCAGACGAATCTGATTGTGCAAGGTATCGGTAACTATAAGTTTATGGATTTTGTGCGTATCGGATTACCGCTAAATATTATAACCTTCTTAATTTCTGTTATTCTGATCCCGATGATCTGGAACTTTTAATAAAACTAATTTATAGATGGAAGAAAAGAATCATATATATCCTATCTTTGACCGCATGATGACACGGCAAGATAAAGAAGAGCTTTTGGGACAGCATAGTGTCATGATATGGTTTACCGGACTGAGCGGGTCGGGGAAAAGTACAGTTGCCATTGCATTGGAACGCGAACTGCATAAGCGTGGACTGCTTTGCCGTATTCTGGACGGGGATAATATCCGTAGCGGAATTAATAATAATTTGGGCTTTTCGGAAACCGACCGGGTGGAGAACATTCGCCGTATAGCCGAAGTGTCAAAGTTGTTTTTGGACAGCGGCATTATAACAATTGCTGCTTTTATCAGTCCGAATAATGATATTCGCGAAATGGCGGCGAATATAATCGGAAAGGATGATTTTCTGGAGATTTTCGTAAGTACCCCGTTGGAGGAGTGTGAGAAACGCGATGTAAAGGGGTTGTATGCGAAAGCCCGCAAAGGAGAAATAAAGAATTTTACGGGAATCTCCGCGCCTTTTGAGATACCGGAACATCCGGCTTTGTCGTTGGATACTTCTAAACTAAGTCTGGAAGAATCTGTGAATCGTTTGCTGGAGCTGATTTTACCTAAAGTGAAGAATGTGAAATGAAGAATGAAGAATTGGGAATGAAGAATTGGTATGCGGTTGTCGGCAAATTCATAATTCGTAATTCATAACTTTTAAAATAAATGGAAGAATATAAATTAAGTCACTTGAAAGAGCTCGAAGCAGAGTCTATTCATATCATCCGCGAGGTGGCGGCGGAATTTGAGAATCCGGTGATGCTTTACAGTATCGGAAAGGATTCTTCGGTGATGGTGCGTTTGGCGGAAAAAGCGTTTTATCCGGGTAAAGTGCCATTCCCTTTGATGCATATCGATTCGAAATGGAAGTTCAAGGAGATGATTCAGTTCCGTGACGAATATGCTAAGAAATATGGATGGAATCTGATTGTAGAAAGTAATATGGAAGCTTTCAATGCAGGGGTGGGACCTTTTACGCATGGAAGCAAAGTGCACACTGACCTGATGAAGACACAGGCATTGCTTCGTGCTCTGGATAAGTATAAGTTTGATGCAGCGTTCGGGGGAGCCCGTCGTGATGAAGAAAAATCACGTGCGAAAGAACGTATTTTCTCTTTCCGGGATAAGTTCCATCAGTGGGATCCGAAAAACCAGCGCCCTGAATTGTGGGATATTTATAATGCCCGTGTACACAAGGGGGAGAGTATTCGCGTATTCCCGTTGAGTAACTGGACAGAGTTGGATATCTGGCAGTACATTCGGCTGGAGAATATTCCGATTGTCCCGTTGTATTATGCAAAGGAACGTCCGGTAGTACAAATGGATGGTAATCTGATTATGGCGGATGACGACCGCTTGCCGGAAAAATACCGTGACCAGATTGAAATGAAGATGGTCCGTTTCCGTACGCTGGGTTGTTGGCCATTGACGGGTGCTGTAGAAAGCGGCGCTTCCACAATCGAGGAGATTGTGGAAGAAATGATGACTACTACTAAGAGTGAACGGACAACTCGCGTGATTGACTTCGACCAGGATGCGAGTATGGAGCAGAAGAAACGTGAAGGATACTTTTAATTGTAACAAGTGATGGCAGATAATAAATTAGATATAAAGGCTTTTCTGGATAAGGATGAGCAGAAAGACTTGCTGAGACTGTTGACCGCCGGTTCGGTTGATGATGGGAAATCAACGCTGATCGGACGTTTGTTGTTTGACAGTAAGAAATTGTACGAAGACCAGTTGGATGCGTTGGAGCGTGATAGCAAACGTGTGGGAAATGCGGGTGAACATATAGACTACGCATTGTTGCTCGATGGTTTGAAAGCCGAACGGGAACAGGGTATTACGATTGATGTGGCTTATCGTTATTTTTCTACCAACGGCCGTAAGTTTATTATTGCGGATACTCCGGGACATGAGCAGTATACTCGTAATATGATCACCGGCGGATCTACGGCTAACTTAGCGATTATTCTGGTAGACGCCCGTATGGGAGTGATTACACAGACACGCCGCCATACTTTCCTGGTATCTCTGTTGGGTATCAAGCATGTCGTACTGGCCGTAAACAAGATGGACTTGGTGGATTTCTCGGAAGAACGGTTCAACGAGATTGTTGCCGAATACAAGAAATTCGTTGCTCCGTTGGGAATTCCCGATGTGAACTGTATTCCTCTTTCCGCTTTGGATGGAGATAATGTAGTGGATAAATCGGAACGTACTCCGTGGTATAAAGGAATCTCTTTGTTGGATTTTCTGGAAACCGTTCATATCGATAATGACCATAATCTGTCTGATTTCCGTTTCCCGGTTCAATATGTACTTCGCCCGAATCTGGACTTTAGAGGTTTCTGCGGTAAGGTCGCATCCGGTATTGTCCGTAAGGGAGATACGGTGATGGCACTTCCTTCGGGAAAAACGTCTAAGGTAAAAAGTATCGTAACTTATGACGGGGAGTTGGATTATGCGTTTCCACCGCAATCTGTTACGTTGACTTTGGAAGATGAGATTGATGTGTCTCGTGGTGAAATGCTGGTGCATCCGGATAACTTGCCTATTATCGACCGTAATTTTGAAGCAATGATGGTGTGGATGGACGAGGAACCGATGGATATCAATAAATCTTTCTTTATCAAGCAAACGACTAATCTGAGCCGCACCCGTATTGATGCGATTAAATATAAGGTGGATGTAAACACAATGGAACACCTTTCTGTTGATAATGGGCAATTGACGGCAGATAGTTTGCCATTGCAGCTCAATCAGATTGCACGTGTGGTGCTGACTACTGCCAAAGAACTTTTCTTTGATCCGTATAAGAAGAATAAGTCATGCGGTTCATTTATCTTGATTGATCCTATTACGAATAATACTTCGGCTGTCGGTATGATTATCGATCGGGTTGAGGTGAAGGATATGAGCAATACGGATGATATTCCTGTTTTGGACTTACCGAAGTTGGGAATTGCTCCGGAACATTATGAGGCTGTAGAAAAAGCAGCAAAGGAATTGGAACGTCAGGGTTTTGCTGTGAAAATAATAAAGTAAGAAAAGTATGGGATTACTCGAATTTAATAAACTTCCGATTAATACGCTGGTAGGTGCAGACTGGAAAACGTTTAAGGCTATCACTGTCGGTCGTGAAATAGATGCGGCTTACAAGGGAAAATACCGGTTGACAAAGGCGGTGTGCCGTTTACTCTCTCCATTAGCCGGATTGCAGAATAGCCGGTATGAAAAGCTATTGGCCAACCAGCCATTGGAACATGATCCGGTATTTATTCTGGGACATTGGAGAAGCGGAACTACTTTTGTTCATAATGTGTTCTCTTGCGACAAGCATTTTGGGTATAATACAACGTATCAGACTGTGTTTCCTCATTTGATGATGTGGGGGCAGCCTTTCTTTAAAAAGAATATGAGTTGGCTGATGCCGGATAAACGTCCGACCGACAATATGGAACTGGCCGTGGATCTTCCGCAGGAAGAGGAATTTGCATTGTCGAATATGATGCCTTATACTTATTATAATTTTTGGTTCTTGCCGAAATGTCAACAGGAATATGCAGACAAGTATCTGTTGTTTGATGATATTACAGACGCGGAGTTGAAAGTATTTGAAGAGGTATTTACGAAACTGATTAAGATTTCTTTGTGGAATACGCATGGTACTCAGTTCCTTAGCAAGAATCCTCCGCACACCGGCCGGGTGAAGGAATTGGTAAAGATGTTCCCGAACGCTAAGTTTATTTACTTGATGCGTAACCCGTATACGGTATTTGAATCTACACGCAGTTTCTTTACAAATACGATTCAACCGTTGAAGTTGCAGGATATCAGCAATGAACAATTGGAGGAAAATATCCTTTCTATCTATGCAAAACTTTATCATAAGTATGAATCGGACAAACAGTTTATCCCCGAAGGTAATCTGATGGAGGTGAAGTTTGAAGATTTTGAAGCAGATGCGATGGGAATGACAGAGAATATTTATAAGTCACTTTCTATTCCGGGATTCACGGAAGCGCGTGCTGACATAGAAAAGTATGTGGGTGGTAAGAAAGGATATAAAAAGAACAAGTATAAATATGATGATCGCACAATTCGTCTGGTTGAAGAGAATTGGGGATTTGCTTTAAAACAATGGGATTATAATTTATAAGAAGAAAAAAGAAAGGAAAGTAATGGTTCAGAAAATCGTTCATCGCCTGTTGATGACAGGTTTTGTTGCATTTTTTTCTTCCTTGTCTTTGATGGCGCAGCATAAAGTCGAAATGCTTCCTTTTGGAGACATGGATCAATGGGTAGACCGTCAAATAAAGGAGTCGAGCATTATTGGCGGAAATACAAAGAATGTATATGCGATAGGGCCGACCACTGTAATCAAGGGAGATCAGGTTTATAAAAATATGGGTGGTTCGCCTTGGGGTACTTCAAACGTGATGGCAAAAGTAGCCGGAATTACCAAGACGAACACATCGGTTTTCCCCGAAAAAAGAGGGAATGGATACTGTGCGCGGCTGGATACTCGTATGGAAAGTGTGAAGGTGCTGGGACTGGTCAATATCACGGTGCTGGCGGCCGGTTCTATTTTTACCGGATCGGTGCATGAACCTATTAAAGGTACTAAGAATCCACAGAAGATGCTGCAGACCGGTATTCCGTTTACTAAGAAACCGGTAGCCCTTCAGTTCGACTACAAGGTGAAGATGTCGGATCGCGAAAATCGTATCCGTGCTACCGGATTCAGTAAGATTACGGATGTTCCCGGTAAAGATTATCCCGCAGCTATTCTGTTTTTGCAGAAACGTTGGGAAGATGCGGAAGGAAACGTGTATGCGAAACGTATCGGTACAATGGTGACCTATTATTATCACTCTACGGACTGGAAGAATAATGTTTCCTATGAAATTATGTATGGTGATATTACAAGTCGTCCTGAATATAAGGCTCACATGATGCGTCTGCAGGTTACTGAAAGTTACACGGTCAATAGTAAAGGCGAAAGTGTACCTATTCATGAGGTGGCTTGGGGGGATGAGAATGACGTCCCTACCCATCTGTGTCTTCAGTTTACATCCAGTCACGGAGGGGCATATATAGGTTCTCCGGGAAATACATTATGGATTGATAATGTAAAGTTAGTATATTAAAGGTACAGCAGAAAAATAAGAATAGCCAATGATAAATTTGTCGTTGGCTATTTTTGTTTTATAAAAAAAGAATGGAGGTGTGATTTTTTACGTGATTTTTTGCGTGTATTATATTAAATATCTATATTTGCAGTAATTTTTAAGAAAATAAGTTCATCTTATTCTCTTTTTGATGGAAATATATTATTTACTAAAATAAATTGAGATGAAAAAGGGTTTATTATTTATTTTATTGGCGGCAGTTTCTGTTTGTCTGCCTGCTCAGGAAAAAGAAAAAGCAGCAACTAGCTATAGCGTAGAGACAAACCGCTTTGGAGCTAATTGGTTTATTAGCGGTGGTCTGGGAGCCCAGATGTATTTTGGAGATAATGACAGTAAGTTGGATTTTGGAAAACGACTTGCTCCTGCATTGGATATTGCTGTAGGAAAGTGGTTTACTCCCGGAATCGGTTTGCGTATTGCTTATAATGGTCTTCAGGCTAAGGGAGCTGCTTTGTTTGAAGATGATGCTTACGTAAAAGGTGGCGTTATGTCTAACGGATATTATAAGCAGAAATGGAATATCGCCAATTTTCATGGTGATGTTATGTTGAACCTTACTAATATGTTCTGCGGATATAAGGAAGACCGTCTGTATTCATTCATCCCTTATGTGGGTGCAGGATGGGTTCATTCTTGGACAAAACCGACAGATGATAATATTGGTTTTAATTTAGGTTTGATTAACCGTTTCCGTTTGTCGTCTGCTTTGGACTTCAACGTGGAAATGCGTAGTCTGTTTATGAAAAATACATTGGCTGGTGAGAATAAGGAAGCTATGTTAGGACTGACTGTAGGTGTTACTTATAAATTTAAGAAACGCGGTTGGAATGCAGTTCCTACAGTTCCGATGGTTCCGGAAAGCCAGTTGAACGATATGAGAGACAGAGTAAACGCACTGAAGGGTGAAAATGAATCTTTGAAGCGTGACTTGGTTGAAGCACGTAATAAGAAACCGGAAGTGATCGTTAAGAAAGAAGCCGGATTTGTTCCACGCCTTGTTGTAGTATTCAATATCGGTAAGAGCAATATCAGCAAGAGAGAGTACATGAATATCGAAGCTATGGCTAAGGGTATCAAGGAAAATCCAGGAAAAGTATTTACTATAACCGGATATGCTGATAAAGGTACAGGTTCTGCTGAATACAACATGAAGTTGAGTAAGAAGAGAGCTGAAGCTGTTCGTGACTTGATGGTTAACGAATTCGGAGTTCCTGCTTCTCAGTTGAAGGTTGACTATAAGGGTGGTGTTGGCAATATGTTCTATGATGATGCTAAACTGAGCCGTGTAGCAATTGTTGAAGAATAATATACATTTGAAATATTATAATAAAAGAGACGTTTCCTTTCACGGGAAGCGTCTTTTTTTGTATTTTTGTGCCCCATGAGCAGAATAGTAGCAATAGATTACGGAAGAAAACGTACAGGAATAGCTGTCAGCGACACCATGCAGCTGATTGCCAATGGCTTGACGACAGTTCCTACACATGAGCTTTTGAATTTTATCGGTGATTACATCGCTAAGGAACCGGTAGAGCGGATTATTATTGGATTGCCTAAGCAAATGAATAATGAAGTTTCGGAGAATATGAAAAATATAGAACCTTTTGTCCGTTCACTGAAAAAACGTTTTCCTGAGCTTCCTGTGGAGTATGTGGATGAGCGTTTTACCTCCGTTCTTGCGCATCGGACTATGCTGGAGGCAGGACTGAAAAAGAAAGACCGGCAGAACAAGGCTTTGGTAGATGAGATTAGCGCTACAATTATTCTGCAAACATATTTGGAAAGTAAACGTTTTTAATTTAGACAAAGAATAACTTAATTTTTTAGTAGAATATCAGATATGATTTTACCTATTTATGTATATGGCCAGCCTGTTTTAAGAAAGGTGGCAGAGGATATAACTCCGGATTATCCGAATCTGAAAGAGTTGATTGCAAATATGTTTGAAACAATGGTGCATGCGGACGGTGTAGGATTGGCTGCCCCGCAAATCGGTTTGCCAATTCGTGTTGTTACCATTACATTAGATCCGCTCTCGGAGGATTATCCTGAATTTAAAGATTTTAATAAAGCTTATATCAATCCCCACATACTAGAGGTCGGGGGAGAAGAAGTAAGTATGGAAGAAGGATGTCTGAGTCTGCCGGGTATCCATGAGACAGTGAAAAGAGGAGATAAGATTCGCGTGAAATATATGGACGAGAATTTTGTGGAACACGAGGAAGTTGTAGAAGGCTATCTGGCTCGCGTAATGCAACATGAATTCGACCATTTGGACGGTAAGATGTTTATTGATCATATTTCTCCACTTCGTAAGCAAATGATTAAGGGAAAACTGAATACGATGTTGAAGGGGAAAGCTCGCAGTTCTTATAAGATGAAACAGGTAAAATAAAGATAAAAAACGTTTATATCCCTGTTAAGTAAACGAAAAGCATTATTTTTGCTTCGTTTACAAGTATAAAATGTCGATGATAAAGAGAATATTAACAGTATTATTACTGTTCCCCACACTGGTATGTGCTCAGATAAATACGGATCGGGTGATGACTATCGCCCGAAACGCTCTTTATTTTGAGGATTATGTACTTTCCATTCAGTACTTCAACCAGGTAATTAACGCTAAACCTTATTTGTATGAGCCTTATTTTTTCAGGGCTTTGGCCAAACTGAATCTGGAAGATTTTCAAGGTGCGGAAGCAGACTGTGATGCGGCTATCCAACGCAATCCGTTTGTGGTAGGTGCTTATCAGATTCGTGGCCTTGCCAGAATCCGTCAGAGCAAATTTGACGGGGCTATTGAAGATTATCAGAAGGCTTTGCATTATGATCCGGAGAATATCACTCTGTGGCATAATTTAACGTTATCTCATATTCAGAAAAAGGATTATAATTCAGCAAAAGAGGATCTGGAAAGTTTGCTGAAAGTGTCTCCCCGTTATACACGTGCTTATTTAATGAGGGGGGAAGTGTCTTTGCAGCAGAAGGACACCATTGCTGCCTTGACCGATTTCAATAAGGCGCTTGAATTGGATAAATATGATCCGGACGCATGGGCTGCACGGGCAATTGTGAAATTGCAGCAATCCAAATATGCAGAGGCGGAATCGGACTTTGACCGGGCTATTCATTTAAGTGCGAAGAATGCCGGAAATTATATTAATCGTGCATTGGCAAGATTTCATCAGAATAATCTGAGAGGTGCTATGAGTGACTATGATTTGGCATTGGATATTGATCCCAATAACTTTATCGGACATTATAATCGTGGTCTGCTTCGTGCACGGGTAGGGGACGACAACCGGGCAATTGAGGACTTTGATTTTGTCATTCAAATGGAACCGGATAATATGATGGCTGTCTTTAATCGTGGTTTGCTCCGTGCGCAGACAGGTGATTATCGTGGGGCCATACAAGACTATACGACTGTTATCAATCAGTATCCTAACTTTTTGGCCGGATATTATCAGCGTTCGGAAGCCCGTAGAAAAATTGGGGATAAGAAAGGAGCGGAACAAGATGAGTTTAAGGTCATGAAAGCCCAGATTGACAAGCAGAACGGTGTGACTAATAAGGATGTTGCCCAGAATAAAGATAAAGCGGACGGAAGTGGAGATGAAGATGGAGAAAAAACACGTAAGAAGTCGGATAAGGATATGAATAACTATCGTAAGATAGTAATTGCCGATGACTCTGAAGCCGAACAGCGCTATACGAGTGATTATCGTGGACGTGTGCAGGACAAGAATGTAAATATCACACTGGAACCCATGTTTGCTTTGACTTATTATGAGAAAATGAGTGACGTGAAACGTTCGGTGAATTTCCACAAGTATATTGAGGACTTGAACCGTACGGGAATCCTCTCTAAACGTCTCCGTATTACGAATATGGAAGCTCCGTTGACAGAAGAACAGGTGAAATTCCATTTTGCTTTGATCGATACACATACATCCGCTATCGTGGCTGATGAAAAGAGCGCTCCGAAGCGTTTTGCCCGTGCGATTGACTTCTATCTGGTACAGGACTTCTCAAGTGCTGTGGCTGACTTGACACAGACGATTCTGTTGGACGGTGATTTCTTCCCGGCTTATTTTATGCGTGCGCTTATCCGCTGTAAGCAACTGGAATATCAGAAGGCGGAACAAGCCGCCGAAACGGATATTCCGGGTGATAAACGTAAAGAGATTACTGCGGTTGATTATGAAGTAGTAAGGAAAGACCTGGACAAGGTGATCAATCTGGCGCCGGACTTTGTTTATGCTTACTATAACCGTGCGAATGTCTCTGCTATGCTGAAGGACTACCGGGCTGCTATTGCCGATTATGACAAGGCGATCGAGCTGAATCCCGATTTTGCGGATGCTTACTTTAATAGAGGTCTTACCCATATATTTTTAGGTAATAACAAACTGGGCATTTCTGATTTAAGTAAAGCCGGTGAGTTGGGTATTGTTTCTGCTTATAACGTGATCAAACGTTTTACGGATCAGACGGAATAACATTTATTTGATAAAAAATGGAAAACTCAAAAGATTTACTTACTTTTGCGTTCAAATTGTGAAAATATAACATCATCTATTATGATAAAGATAAAATTTCCCGATGGCTCTGTTCGTGAATATAACGAAGGAGTGAACGGTTTACAGATTGCAGAAAGTATCAGTTCGCGTTTGGCACAAGATGTTTTGGCTTGTGGCGTGAATGGCGAGACTTATGATTTAGGACGTCCTATTAATGAAGATGCTGATTTCGTGCTTTATAAATGGGATGATGAAGAAGGCAAACATGCTTTTTGGCATACAAGTGCTCACTTGTTGGCTGAAGCTTTGCAGGAACTTTATCCGGGCATTCAGTTCGGTATCGGTCCGGCCATTGAAAACGGATTCTATTATGATGTAGATCCGGGAGAAGCGGTAATCAAGGAAAGTGATCTGCCTGCTATTGAAGCTAAGATGCAGGAACTGGCTGCCAAGAAAGAGGATGTAGTCAGAGAGAGCATTGCCAAAGCGGATGCATTGAAGATGTTTGGCGATCGTGGGGAAACTTATAAATGTGAGTTGATTTCCGAATTGGAAGACGGACATATTACTACTTATACGCAAGGGGCATTTACTGATCTTTGCCGTGGTCCTCACTTGATGACGACTGCTCCGATCAAAGCTATCAAACTGACTACGGTAGCCGGTGCATATTGGCGTGGTCAGGAAGACCGTAAGATGTTGACACGTATTTATGGTATCACGTTCCCGAAGAAGAAAATGCTGGATGAGTATCTGGTATTGTTGGAAGAAGCCAAAAAACGTGACCACCGTAAGATCGGCAAGGAGATGCAGTTGTTCATGTTCTCGGAGACGGTAGGAAAGGGACTTCCGATGTGGTTGCCGAAAGGTACTGCATTACGTCTGCGCTTGCAGGAATTCTTGCGTCGTATCCAGACTCGCTATGACTATCAGGAAGTAATCACTCCGCCGATTGGCAACAAGTTACTGTATGTGACTTCCGGTCACTATGCAAAATATGGCAAAGACGCTTTCCAGCCTATTCATACTCCGGAAGAAGGAGAAGAGTACTTCTTGAAACCGATGAACTGCCCTCACCATTGTGAGATTTATAAGAACTTCCCGCGTTCATACAAAGACCTTCCATTGCGTATTGCTGAATTTGGAACAGTTTGTCGTTATGAACAAAGTGGTGAGTTGCACGGTTTAACTCGTGTACGTAGCTTTACGCAGGATGACGCTCATATTTTCTGTCGCCCGGATCAGGTAAAAGATGAATTCCTTCGTGTAATGGATATCATCTCTATTGTGTTCCGTTCTATGAATTTCCAGAATTTTGAGGCTCAGATATCATTGCGCGATAAAGTAAACCGCGAAAAATATATTGGTAGCGATGATAATTGGGAAAAGGCAGAGCAGGCTATTATCGAGGCTTGTGAAGAAAAAGGATTACCTGCTAAGATTGAATATGGTGAAGCGGCTTTCTACGGTCCTAAGCTTGACTTTATGGTGAAAGATGCAATCGGTCGTCGCTGGCAGTTGGGTACTATCCAGGTAGATTATAACTTGCCGGAACGTTTTGAACTGGAATATATGGGATCTGATAATCAGAAACACCGTCCGGTTATGATCCATCGTGCACCGTTCGGATCAATGGAGCGCTTTGTTGCTGTGCTGATTGAACATACCGCCGGTAAGTTCCCATTGTGGTTGACACCCGACCAAGTTGCTATTCTGCCGATCAGTGAGAAGTTTAATGAATATGCGGAACAAGTGAAGATGTATCTGAAAACTCACGAAATCCGTGCGATTGTAGATGACCGTAACGAAAAAATAGGTCGCAAGATCCGTGATAATGAGATGAAACGTATTCCTTATATGCTGATTGTCGGCGAAAAAGAAGCAGAAAATGGTGAAGTTTCTGTTCGTAGACAAGGCGAAGGGGATAAGGGAACCATGAAATTTGAAGAATTTGCTAAAATTTTGAACGAAGAAGTTCAGAATATGATAAATAAATGGTAACTTTGCAGCCGTTTCATGATAAATATTTAGTAGAACAATAAAAAGATCAAACTAGGAAGTAAACGTTTTTAATGAAGAATGACACTTTTAAAGGGCAATACAGAATCAACGAACAGATTCGTGCCAAAGAAGTCCGCATTGTAGGCGACGATATTGAACCGAAAGTATATCCTATCTTTCAAGCCTTGAAAATGGCCGAAGAGAAAGAATTGGATTTAGTGGAAATTTCTCCTAATGCTCAACCCCCTGTTTGTCGTATTATTGATTACTCTAAATTTCTTTATCAATTAAAGAAACGCCAGAAGGAACAAAAAGCGAAGCAGGTTAAGGTCAATGTAAAAGAGATCCGTTTCGGACCTCAGACAGATGATCATGATTACAACTTCAAGTTGAAGCATGCTAAGGGCTTTTTGGAAGATGGAGATAAGGTGAAGGCTTATGTGTTTTTTAAGGGACGTTCCATCCTTTTTAAGGAGCAAGGTGAAGTTCTTTTGCTTCGTTTTGCCAACGACCTTGAAGATTACGCGAAAGTAGATCAGATGCCTATACTTGAGGGAAAGCGTATGACTATACAACTTTCTCCGAAAAAGAAAGAGGCAGCTAAAAAGCCGGCAGCACCGAAACCTGCCGCTCCTGTGCAGAAAGCTGAAAAGCCGGAAGCTGAGGAAGAATAAGAGAAAATGCGTAACGCGCAGGTATAGTGCGTTGCCATTATATATTTAATAATTTAAAAATAAGTAAGATGCCAAAGATGAAGACTAACTCCGGTTCTAAAAAAAGGTTTACCCTTACCGGAACAGGTAAAATCAAAAGAAAGCACGCTTTTCACAGTCACATTTTGACTAAGAAAACTAAGAAGAGAAAAAGAAATCTGTGCTACTCTACAACTGTTGATACAACAAATGTAAGCCAGGTTAAGGAACTCTTAGCAATGAAGTAATCAAAAGCGTAAAAGTATTATTAAAGTATTAACCGAATGCATTAGCCTGAAGTTCGCTGCGTGAAGTAGCGGCGCTAACATTCAAAAAAAGTAAAACTATGCCAAGATCAGTAAATCATGTTGCTTCAAAAGCAAGAAGAAAGAAAATTTTGAAATTAACCAGAGGTTACTTTGGTGCAAGAAAGAATGTATGGACCGTAGCTAAAAACACTTGGGAAAAGGGTTTGACTTACGCGTTCCGTGACCGTAGAAATAAGAAAAGAAACTTCCGCGCTCTTTGGATACAGCGTATCAATGCAGCAGCACGTCTTGAAGGAATGTCTTATTCTAAATTGATGGGCGGTCTGCACAAAGCCGGTATTGAAATAAATCGTAAGGTTTTGGCTGATTTAGCTATGAATCACCCGGAAGCTTTCAAAGCTGTGGTTGCTAAAGCAAAAGCTGCTTAAAACTCAACAGTTTATGAATTACAAAGTGTCAGTTGCTAGGCTAGTAACTGGCACTTTTTCTTTGCACGACAGTGAAAACAGAATAAAAAAAATGTTAGTAGGTAAACAAAATCCTTTTTTTTCTTGCTAATATCAAGGATTCTTATTACATTTGTGATACAAAAATATTAGCCGTATCGACTGGATCGGGAAACTCTTCAAATTAATCTGATGCACCGAGAAAGCTTCGTTCTTCAATGGCGGGCCACATCCTTCGGGACAGCTTTAAGCCGGTGGATTACAAAGAGGGCGAGCGCTCAAATCTTGTTCTATCAGAGTTTCATCACATCGTCGGTACGGCTTTCTTATATACTTTTCTATGATATTTTATTTCTCAGGTACAGGTAATTCAAAGTGGATCGCTAATCAGCTGTCTAAGGAACAAAAAGAGGATTTAGTTTTCATTCCCGATGCATTGAGGAGTGGAGTGTTGGAGTTTTGTCTCAAAGAGGAAGAGACGATCGGATTCGTGTTTCCTATTTACTCGTGGGCGCCTCCTGAGATTGTATTAAGCTTTATTCAAAAACTATCACTGAAGGGGTACAGAGGCCAGTATTTGTTCTTTGTATGTTCTTGTGGAGATGATACCGGCCTGACTCAACAGGTTCTGACGAAAGCGTTCAGGCATAAGGGATGGGAATGTCATGCCGGCTTTTCAGTCACCATGCCTAACAATTATGTATTGCTTCCGGGATTTGATGTGGATAGCGAGGAACTAGAGAGGAAGAAGTTGGCAGAGAGCGTCGCGGAACTTAAAAGGATAAATACTTTGATCAGTAAAAGAGAACACTTGTTTTCCTGCCACGAAGGCAGTATTCCTTTTATCAAAACGAGAATAATCAATCCTTTATTCAATCGTTTCCAAATGTCACCTAAGCATTTCTATGTAACAGATGACTGTATCGGATGTAGGCGTTGTGAGAAGAATTGTCCGATGGAGAATATTACTATGTCAGAAGGGAGGCCGGTCTGGGGAATGAATTGCACCTCATGCCTGGCATGTTACCATGTATGTCCCCGGCAAGCGGTGCAATATGGGAAAAGAACAAAAGGGAAGGGGCAGTATTTCAATCCCAATTCCGGCTATTGATCTTTGATTTTAATGCTGCAATGAGATAGGTCTTCGATGATTGCAAGGCTTTCTACTCTGACACCCTGCTCTTCCAGCACTTTGCGTCCGTTTTGGAATGCTTTTTCAATGATGAATCCCATTCCTACCAGATTTGCTCCGGACTGCTTAATGAGATCAAGAACACCTAATGCCGCATTTCCGTATGCAAGGAAGTCATCTACAAAAAGTATGTTGTCATTTGGAGTCAGAAAATCGGAGCTGATAACAACTTCGTAATCACGGTCTTTTGTAAACGAGTGGACGGTGGTACTTAGTGCATTCTGAATCGTTTTGGGAGATTTCTTTTTGGCAAATACAACAGGCAAATCCATCAGGTAACCTGTCATGATAGCCGGAGCAATGCCACTGGCTTCTATTGTCATGATTTTATTTACGTTTGTGGCTGCAAAACGGCGGACAAATTCGACTCCGATTGATTTCATCAGAACAGGATCCATCTGGTGGTTGATAAAACTATCCACTTTCAGAATACCTCCTTCGTAACATTTTCCATCTTGCAGAATTCTTTTTTTGAGTAATTGCATATAATCTGATATTAATTAATAATGTGCTAATATGCCATTCCGGATGATGAAACAAAGGACGGCATATTAGCACATGAACTATTTTAGTCTTACTTGTTATCTCTTAAATCTTTCACGCGAACGGCTTTCCCCTCGCTTTGAGGTAGAGAACCTTTCTTAACCAGTTTTACTTTGGGAGTAACCAGGATTTCGTCTTTCAGTTGACGGGTAATATCCTTGCGTATTTTCTCCAATTCAATATAATTGTCGGTAGAAAGATCGCTCAGTTCCACTTCAACAATCATTTCATCCTGATTATTGATTGTTTCCAGCGTAATTAAATAGTTGCTGCCCAATTCGGGGAATTGTACCAGGATTTTCTCTACCTGCATCGGGAAAATATTGACTCCCTTGATGATAAACATATCGTCACTACGTCCTTTAATCCGGTCAATACGGATATGTGTACGACCGCAAGGGCATTTTCCCGGAAGAATACGGGTTAAGTCGCGGGTACGATAACGGATGAGCGGCATCATTTCCCGATCAAGGGTAGTGAGTACTAATTCTCCGGTTTCTCCTTCAGGAACAGGTTCGCCTGTTTCTGGATCAATGATTTCTACTAAGTAGCAATCCTCCCAAAAGTGCATTCCGTTCTGTTCCAGACATTCGAAAGCAACACCGGGACCGTTCATTTCCGTCATACCGAAACTGTTGTATGCTTTCACACCCAACATCCGCTCTATTTTCCGACGTTGTTCATCTGTATGGGGCTCTGCACCGATTACCAAAGTTTTCAGTGTGGTGCCTCTTGGGTCTAGTCCTTCTTCCTGAAAGACCTCTGCAAGACGAATGGCATAGCTTGGTATGGCATGCAGAGCGGTTGTCTTAAAGTCATTGATGAATTTAATCTGCCGCTTGCTGTTACCGGCTGCGGCAGGAACGGTAAGACAGCCCAGACGTTCGGCGCCATATTGGAACCCTAGTCCTCCTGTAAACATTCCATATCCTGAACTATTCTGAAAAACATCTGTTTTACGGATTCCTACCGTATATAGGCAGCGGGCTACCAGATTTGCCCAAGAATCAAGGTCGTGTTGTGAGTGAACGATAACTGTCGGATTTCCGGTAGTACCACTGGAAGAGTGAATACGCACACCATCATTCCTCATATCTCCCGCCACCAGTCCGAAAGGGTAGTGGGCACGCATATCGGCTTTGGTCGTGAACGGTACTTTACGGATATCATCCAGCGATTGTATGCTGTCTGAGGTGATACCATGTTTACTGAAAACCTCCTTGTAGTATGGAGCGTTTGCAGCGATACTGATTGTTTTCTTCAAGCGTTGAAGCTGCAATTCCTGCAACTTCTCCCGACTCATGGTTTCTATTTCTTCTTCCCAGTATTGTGTACTCATGGCAGTCTCTATTATTACATAAGCTTTTCCGCAATTTCCTTGCCGGCAGCCAATGCTTTAAGATTCATTTCTACAATTGCTTCCCCTTTACGTTGGAAAATCTCACGAATGCTGTCCTGCACTTTTGCGTAGTCAATGCCAAGAAATGGAATTGTTGCTCCCAACAGGACGATATTGGCTACCCGTGCGGAACCGGCTTCTTTGGCAACTTTATCTACATTCAATACTATCTTATGAGGTAGTTTGTTGATTTCTGCCATTACTTTGTCCGTTTCCGGATAGTTGGGAATATTGACAAAAGGAGTTTCATTAGTTACCAGCCACCCTTCAGAGCTAAGGTAAGGAAGATATCGAAGGCCTTCCATAGGTTCCAGTGAGATAATAAGATCACATTTGCCGGAAGGAATCAAATCGGAAGCAATCGGCTGATCGCTGATGCGGAGGTTGGATTGAACGTCTCCTCCGCGCTGGCTCATTCCGTGCACTTCTGCTTGTTTCATATAAAGTCCTTCCTTTAAAGCGGCTTTACCGATTACGGTAGCAATGGACAAAATACCCTGTCCGCCTACTCCTGATAATATAATATCTTTTTTCATGGTTTACTTGCTTCTTTTTTTACGTGCTAATGTCTGGATACACTCTCTGCGTGGAATAATGACAGATACGCCACGATATTCGATTTCTTCGCGTATGATCTGTTTCATCTCTTCGTAATTCTTCTTCAAAGGAACAACCACTCTGATATGGGCGGGCTCTACACCGAGACCTGCACAGATTGCTTCGATACGTCCGGTTCCTGCAGAATCTTGCCCGCCTGTCATAGCGGTAGTCTCGTTGTCGGATATTACAATTGTCACATTGGCGTTTTCATTTACGCAGTCTAATAATCCCGTCATACCCGAATGAGTGAATGTGGAGTCGCCGATAACGGCTACGGCCGGAAACAGGCCTCCGTCGGCTGCACCTTTTGCCATAGTGATAGAAGCACCCATATCTACGCATGAGTTGATAGCATTGAATGGCGCATTTGCTCCCAGTGTATAACAGCCGATGTCACTGAATACTTTATGGGCGGGATATTCCTCTTTGAGCACTTCAGTCAATGTGGTATACATATCGCGATGGCCGCAACCTTCACAAAGTGCGGGCGGACGCATCTCTACCACAGACGGAATGCCAAATTCGGATTTGTTCTCTTTGCCTACCGCACGGGCTACCGAGTCAGGATTCAGTTCTCCGTCTTGCGACAAAGTGCCGTCTAAACGTCCTTTTACCTTTATACCAATACCCAGATAACCTTTCAGTTGTTTTTCTACAAAAGGTTGACCGTCTTCCAAAACAAGAATCTCATCGCAAGACTCTACCAACTGATGGAGTTGCTTTTTCGGCAGTGGATATTGTCCGATTTTGAGTACCGGATATTCACAGCCTTCGGGGTAGTTTTCCATCAGGTAATTGTAGCCGATACCACATGCGATGATTCCTAGTTTCTTGTTAGGACCATCTGTATATTTGTTGTACGGTGATTCTTCGGAGGCCTTTATGAACTCATCTTGACGTGAAAGTAATACTTTATAGCGTTTGCGGGCATTTCCCGGCAACAGGATGAATTGACGCGGGTCGTTGCTGAATGATATTTCATTCTGTGGTTTCTGTTCCTTGCGTTCTACTCCGGAACGGGAATGCGCAAGACGGGTTACCATACGCATTAAAATAGGTTCTCCCATTTTCTCGGAGAATTCAAAACCGCTGTACACCATGTCATACGCTTCCTGCTGATTGCTGGGTTCGTACATAGGGATGAGGGAGAAATCTCCGTAGAAACGGCTGTCTTGCTCGTTCTGTGAGGAGTGCATACTAGGATCGTCTGCCGCTATCACAATCAGTCCGCCTTTCACGCCGGTGATGGCAGAGTTGACAAAACAGTCGGCGGCCACATTCATACCTACATGCTTCATGCAGACTAAGGCCCGCTTGCCGACGAAAGACATACCTAAAGCAGCCTCCATCGCTGTTTTTTCGTTGGCACACCAACGGTTATGTATATTCCGTTCGGTCGTTATCGGGGCCATCTGAATATATTCCGTAATCTCAGTTGAAGGAGTACCGGGATAGGCATAAACACCTGAGAGTCCGGCATCCAATGCAGCTTGTGCAATGGCTTCATCGCCAAGTAAGAGTTGCTTGCTCATATATTTCTTTTTATTTAGTGTTGATCACAGTTTGTTATTCTATCGGGCAAAGATAGGCTTTTCAGTTCGTTTTATCACAAATTTACTTGAAAATCTTTCTTTCATTCAGTGCTTTCCAATATTTTCTTGCATTTGCCATGTGTTCGGCATAATTGGATGCGAAATTGTGAGTCCCGGAAAAGTCCTCTTTGGCACACATATAAATATAGTTGTGCTTGGTATAATTCAATACACTGTCTATCCCTTTTTTAGAGGGGATACGGATAGGTCCGGGAGGTAATCCGGTATTTATATATGTGTTATATGGCGAATCGATTTTCAAATGCTCGTTCGTAATACGTCGCAGACCAAAATCCTGTAGGGCAAATTTGATTGTCGGGTCTGCTTGCAGGGGCATATCTTTGTGCAGGCGGTTGATGTATAATCCGGCTACCATTGGCTTTTCTTCATTATTATTGGTCTCTTCTTCAACGATGGAAGCAAGTGTGCTGACTTCTTCCGGTGTCATACCGATCGCAGTGGCTTGTGCCAACCGTTCTTTGTTCCAGAAACGTTCATGTTCCTTTCTCATACGTTCGATTAATTCATCCGCACTCATATCCCAGTATACTTGGTAGGTTTCGGGAATGAAAAGACCGGGCAAGGTTGCTTCTGTGTATCCTAGTCGGGCTTGAACGATGGAATCAAACAACCGGCGGGCAATCTCGGCAGAATCGATCATTAACTGTTTGCCCATACTTCGTGCCAGTCGTTCTAAAGTACGGACACTTCCGACTGTGAGATTCATCGGCTCTTGGTAACCTCTGGAAAAACGGCTGTATACATGGTATACATTGTCGTTCGGACGGATGGCATAACGTCCCGTGTGTATATTCTGTTCGAGATTTTTGTATTTGGCCATCCAATGGAATCCGGCGAGTTTGTTGACATATCCGAACTTTTTTATTTTATTGGTAATAGAATCGGCCGTATCGTCCCGGTCTACGTAAATGTATACGGTTTTGGACGGATGGAATTGGGGAGCAAACAGGTAGTAATAAATAGTCCCTCCTGCAATAGCGCAAAGTAAAAATGTTCCAATCAGAATGGATAATAAAATAGTTCTCTTTTTTTTCTTCATCTTATGAGACGTTATTTTTGCAGCGTCAAAGATAAGAAGAATTTGAATAGGAGTGGTTTCTTTCTGAGATGAATCTTTCTTCTGCAACATTTTTGTCTTTATATTAAGTATTATACCCGGAAAAACAAAAATGTCACATCGCTGATAATTAGATGTTTATGGGTAAAAATAGGGCTAAATTAAGATAAGTTCACAAAAAACGTCTAGATGTTTTTAGCTTTTTGAGAACAAAAAATGCATTTTTTTCTGCAATGCTTTGTCACTGAGTTACTTATATGATTTTATAGCTATTAATACTGTTCTATTGGGTTACAGTTGAACAACAGTGGAGAAGGACAAGTGCAATTGACAGGTTGCACAACAGTATCACGCTGGTTGCTCAACAGTAACAGCTTAATATCTCGGCAGGTTTTATTAATATGCCGCAAGGTTTTATTAATATACCACCGGATTTTATTTATTGGTAAAGAAGAAATCAATCGGTTCACTGCATGATTTTAAGATATAATACGGTATTTCTGATTAATTCGGCCATTGGAAATAATCAGCTTCTGCTTCTATCTTGTTTTCTATTTCATCGGGAAGGGCCGCAAAGAAATCCATGTTTGTAAGATGTTCAATGCTATCTATTGTCACTGCGTATGTAGAAAGTGGCTCTACTGACTGTTTATTGTTGAATAAGAAACCGATAGCCCGCATAGGCTTTACGAAAGGGGAGAGGATTACCTTGAAAAACTTTTGGGGCACTACAACTTTATTTTTTCCGATCGTTTTGGGTTGTCCGGTTATAATAGGTCCGCATATAATGATAATGGCGCTGTCTGCTATCGCCCAATCCCGGATTTTCTCTTCCAGATTTTTCCAACCTCTTCTGTTTAATTGCGGGTGTTGCGGACACATATTGCTGAAGTAAAATGATTCTTTCATAGCTTGCGGACTCCATTTCATATCTGCAGCCGGTGCCATGTGTCCTTTGTCGTATCCCGAATGTGCATAGTCTGTATTGGTTGCTATCAAGCCTCTGACCTGCGGGTCGGTAATAAAACGGTTACTTCTTTTCTCCTTTCCCTTTGTTTCTTTACGAGTCAATTCGTATGAAACCCAATTGGGGAGTTTTAAATCTTTATTGTAAGAAACAGTGTATCCGGTGTGATGGATGATCTGTTCTTGACGTCGGGTGAGTGACACCGGTATTTCCAACTCTTTAATTGTCAGATTTTTACCTCCCGACTTATTGTTCTCCGGTTTCGTACCTTTCTTTTTTTTATCTTCCGGCTTCTTGTTCTCCTGCTTTTTGTCAGATGAAGTTTGAAATGATGTGCTGGTCTGTGGCTTTTCTTTTTGAGAAGTATCAATGCCCTGACAATATAAATAAACGCCGTAAAGAATAGGTATAAGTATAATGATGGTGATAATACATCCCAATTTATAATTGGAACGTGATTCTTTTTTGAATAATTTTCTGTTTTTGCCTTTCTTTTTTCGATTCATTGGTTTGCAGGTGGTAATGGGGTTGTTTTTATTCTTCTTTTCTCATGCTGAATTCGCAACCGCAATATTGTTGATTGTAAAAATTATATTCTTTGATGATTGCGATGCGTCGTTCACTTAATCCGCCTTTACGCCAATTCTGTTCCCAATATGTGACATCAGGATAATGTGTCATGGCATATCGTCCGGCTTCATTTATCTGTTCCAGGCTTTTCCAACGGCTGGAAGCAAGGGTGGTGGTAATTACGGAGAAACCATGCTCGTGGGCATAACGGGCGGTTTCCAACAAGCGGCTCTTGAAGCAACGCAGGCAACGTCCTCCTCTTTCGGGTTCCTGTTCCATTCCTGCCATTTGGCAGCGCCAGGCTTCGTGGTCATAGTCGGCGTCTACAATTTCCAGTCCTAATGATTGCGTATAACGGGTGCATTCATCTTTTCTTATGTTGTATTCTTCCTGTGGGAAAATATTGGGATTGCAATAGTAAATGACAGGGGTTATATTGTGTTGCATCAGACATTCGATGATAGCTGACGAACAAGGAGCGCAACAAGTATGAAGTAAGATTTTGTCGGCCTCTCCCGGAACTTCGAGTTGGAATTTCTTTTTCATGCGGTAAAGTTAGTATATATTTTGTCATACCATGCAACACTTTATAATTTATTCACAGGCGGAATTATCATTGATTATTGGGACAAAAAGTATCGAAAACAAAAGTTGTTATAAAAATAGCTCAAAAAATAGGCGGATTCTTTTTGTAGTTTCAAATAAAGCTGTAATTTTGCACGCCGTAAACGAGAGACAAATGCCGCTATAGCTCAGTTGGTAGAGCAACGCATTCGTAACGCGTAGGTCGCCAGTTCAAGTCTGGCTAGCGGCTCTCAAGTAAAACGCTGATTATTAATTGTTTAATCAGCGTTTCTCTTTTTTGAAAATTCAATTCCGAATAAAAAAACATAAATCTGCGTATATATTTGCACAAAATTGTATAGTAGAATTGTGTTTTGATTATTCGACTATGGCAACAATCAGATTAACAATTTTAAGTTCCATTAAGGAACATGATGGTAGGCTTCCCATCTTAGTCTGCATTTCCCAAAAGAAAGAACGTGCCTACATAAAAACAGAGTTTCTGTTAGATGATATTGCAGAATTCGATAACGGTAAAGTCGCTTACCGGAAGGATGCGAACGTCATGAATAAAAGGCTTGAATTTTCGAATCCCTGCTTGCTACAAATTCAGTCAAAAAAAAATCTTCAATAGTGGAATTGACTGAACCGCTATTGAAGATAGTTTATTAACATTAATACCGTTATAAGTATGAATGTATCTAATTACAGCAGCAAAGTTAGTGAAAAATTTCCTGCCTGCAATAGTGTGAATACATCAAATGTAAATCACACAAGTGAAATCAAAGCGTATAATCATCCGTTGTTCGGAAATGTACGTATGTTTGTGGATAACGGCAAGCCGTAGTTTTGCGCAACTGACATTGCGATTTCGCTTGGGTATTTAAATTCCCAAAAAGCAATCAAAGATCATTGTAAATCAGCCGGGGTAACGATTCGTTCAGTAGGGGTACAGACAGGCATAAAGGGTGATGGTACTCCAGCAATACAAAACTTTGATATGAGATTTATCAGTGAAGGCAATATTTACCGTCTAATTGCGAAAAGCCAATTACCTAAAGCCGAAGAATTTGAAAGTTGGATATTTGATGATCTTGTACCTACTGTTATTAATACCGGCAGTTATTCTCTCCAGGTTCCCCAATCTTTCAGTGAAGCTCTCATGCTTGCAGCGCAACAGCAAATGAGAATAGAAGAACAGCAAAAAGAACTTGTATTAAAGGATGAAGTAATAGCGGATAAAGACGCTCAAATAATAGAACTTGAAAAAGAATCAGAGTACACAAGGATAATACTTCAAAGTAAGTCTACTGTACTGGTTACTCAGATAGCGCAAGACTATGGAATGACCGCAAGAAAATTTAATGCTTTGCTTCGTGATTTAGGGATACAACACAAGGTTCGCAACCAATGGATGCTATATAGTCAGTACATAAATAAGGGGTATGTTCATAGTGCTACTCATAATTTCACTCATAGAGATGGGAATCCAGATGTAAGCCTTAATACTGAATGGACACAGAAAGGAAGACTGTTTCTTTATGAGGAACTAAGAAAGAATGAGATCCTGCCTTTAATCGAGCAGTAAAGTAATGGATAAGATAAATGTAAATGATATTCCGGATGCAGTACTATTGAAATACTGCATCCGTGATTATAAGCGTGAGAAGCAATTAAGAGAGCAATATGAAGTTGATCTAGTGAATTTGAAACGTTCTCTTAATGTTATGACAGATATGTGTGAATTGGTGACACAGCCAACGACTAAAATGATAGCAGAGTGGGCGGATAAGAAAATAGCTGTTTATAAATCCTCAAATGTAAGTTTGAATAAGGCAATGGCTGAACTTAAAGCAGAAAACGCTAACTTAGCATCTATAAACAGAGAGTTAATGAAAAGAATAGAATTATTAGAAAAAATGAAAAACTAAAATATGGCAAAGGAATGTTTTTATGAACTGTTTTCTTGTATAAAGGATGACAGTCATCTTGCCGACTTGTTTAATCAAGTTCTGCATAAACTGGATATTGTTAGAATGATGTCAGCACCATCTACATTTGAAAAAAAGGAAGAAGATGAATATGTAGCGAAAATGTTTTATGAAAGTTGTCTTTGGGAAATGTACTTGCATGGTGTTATTGAGAAATTGAACTTCTGGAAGAATCTTCTCAATGAGTATGAAACAGAATTTGGTTCGAACTGGAAGTACTATGCTTCTTCAAAACGTCTTGAATCAATTAAAGAATATGGCGGAGATGATAAAGATTATGATACCGAAGGTAATATTCGGACTCTGAACTTGTCAAATGAAGATTTGGAGTGTTATTCGATTCTTACAGACTTGGTACAGGATGACTGGAGAGATATTGTACAAGAAACCAAAGCAGAGCATCTTTCTGGATTATGTGCTTCATTACAGACGCAAGCTAAAATCTCTATAACAGATGTTTTAAAGAATATATCGGGGCAGGAAATTCCGATGTATAAAGAAGACAAAGATGGCAATATGGTTAAAATGACGTTTGCGGATCGTGCACTTTCAAAAGCATCAGATGAATCACGAGCCGATGATCTTTCTACTATGGTTTTGTTCGTTTGTAACAGTATTCAGTATTTTATTGAGAAAATTAGAAATTTTGAAAAGTTTTGCGACAATAAAGAACAGCTTATTTTAATATATAATGATGTTGTATGTTTGCTGAATCTTGATATTGGCAAAATGGAATACTATAGGCAGCTGTATTCATAAAACATATATAAATGCGTACCTCGTAAAGTCGAGGTGCGCTATTGCTTTATTATAGGAATATTTAGGGAAATGTGTTTGAAATCAAAGAAAAACAGGAAAAAACTTGACTATGTGCAAATAAGTGTTTTAATTTGCAGAATTATCCACAAATAAAAACATAAAAAAATGAAAAAAATTTTCTTCTTACTTTCCATTGCAATGACTTTGCTATTTACTTCTTGCTCAAAAGATGATGACGATGAATCTAAAGATAGTTATTTACACGAGATAATGGTTAGAGAACATAAATATAAATTTGGCTCTGCCGATTCCTTTGGCGAAATGTATGAAAACTATTTTTATGATTGTAATGGAAATCTTTTAAGAAAAAAAACGAATTACTATATTCCAGTAGTACAAGGAAGGATTAGTCATGAATATACATATAAGTATGACACCAATAATCGTTTGATAGAAAAAAACGATTACACACTAACACTTTTAGACCATAAATATATCTATTCATATAATTCCATTGATTCTGTTTCAAAAATGATAGTCTACGATGATGATGGAGATTTATATGAAACCTGGACTTATGAATATGACAATATGAAAAAATTAGTAAAATCAACAGTTGTTGAAAACTGGTTAAGTGGTAATTTTGGTTATATTAATGATTATACATACTCTGGTAACAACGTAACAAAAACATCATACAACCTTGAAGATGGAACACTATTTGGTATTACTCTTGATGAATATGATTCACATGGAAATCTAACAAGTAATACTTGGACTAATGGGGAAACAGGAAAATCGACAAAACAACAAGGGATAACTTACGAGTACTTATCTAACGGAAAAATTTCTAAAACAACATCATGGTCTATGTTTCCAAATGATTTAACTTATAAAAATTATACATACAATGCAGATGGAACATTGCAAAAAATCCATATTTCTTATTCATATAAAACGGAAGAATCGGATTTGATTTACGAGTATATTTATAAATAATAGTAGGTCTCTAAATAATAAAGCCGGAGCATAAAACTCCGGCTTTATTTATATTATTTCATCAATTCAAAGAATTTCTTGTATTCATCATCATCGCCCATTATTATTCTTAAAATATCCTTTTCTGTTAATTTACTTTTTTTATGTCCCATATTCTTTCTTATAAGAATGAACAAAGCAAGATAGTTTTGAAAGTTAGACATTTGATTTGGATTATTACAATTCACATTCCACTCTGTGAATTTCTTTATTATTTCATCGGTTCCGTAAATGAGTAAATCCTTTTTTACATTAATAATTCTGTCTGGCAAGTCATTGGGTTTAGCCTTTTGGTGAAGCCTTTTCCTTCTCTCATTATATCAAAGAAAATGGAAAAGATTTCATTGTATACATTGTATTTTTTATCTGATATTTGATTTTTTATTGATAAAATTTTATCATGTTGGGCTTTTATTATAAATCCTAAAATTGTGGATATAAAGGCTAGAATACCAACTATTAGTTCTGAATACGAAAATGCAAATTCTTTAATCATGTTTAATTAAATTGGTTTTTGTTCATCTGGTTTAATCATTACATTTTTCTCTGTTTAAAATTGCTATACCATAAATAAGCCCTTCCATTTCATATGCAGCATCACTAATATCACCTGAATACCATTTGTCTTTTATACCCTCCTGTATTTGAATTGCTCGTTGATATGAATCAGGATACAGATCTTTATTTTCTTCCATAAAAGAAAGGCTTGCTTGTATAAATCCCTTGTCCGTAAATTCCGAATTACGTCTATCCATAAGTACCATTGCGGATTTTTGCACACTTTTCACCCTGTCTAATCTACTATTCATATCTGTTATCCAGCCACTTATAAATATGACAACAATAAGCGTGACTGCAAGAAATGTTTTTTTTGTTCTCCATTTTTCAGGTATAAAAAGACTTATGATAGTTACTATACCTGATATAATTCCTAAAAGTACATAATAATTCATTTCTTATCCCTCCATCTTAATTTTAGTACTCTATTTAATTAATTCAGCTTCTAATAGATAGCTATTAGGCTTTAGCTTCATTTGATAATACTTTATATTTCGACCTTTCAAAGAGTTTTTTACCAGTTCTTTGTCGGATTCAGCCATTCGAAGGCCAAAATATATCCCAGTGACGGATTCGGGTGATATTCCCAATAAGCCAGAGGAATATAAAGTTATTCTAATTTCTTCTTCGCGTTCCCATGCCGTTGATTTAGTAGCGATTAAGCATTTTATAAATTGTGTATCATCTACTAAATTGTAAGTTATGTTATTCATTGAAAATTCTGGAGTATCATTTTTATATTGAACATTGAAAATACCGTGCAATTGTCTATTTGATAAAGACTTTTGTAGCTGTTCAAAATCATATTCAATACAAAAACCTTTATGTCCATTAGTATAATATGCCCATAATAATTCATTAAAGACTGTTTTGCTTAAAGAGAATATTCCTAATTCAGTTCTTACTTGTGCTATTATCTTTGCATAATTATCTTTTGCTATATTTATAGAAAGTCCACTTTTCTCAATGAGGTTAAAAACTTCATACATCTTACTGTCATTAACTATGGTCTCAGCTGGGTCATTAAGATTTTGTGCGGTTGGCGCATATATTTGATTATTGACAAGAGTCAACAAATCTCTATATATTTCAGCTCTATATTTATATAATTTCATAGTGTTAGTGTTTTTATTGAATACCCTATACTCTGTTTGGCGACTGTATGGGGCGTTTGGTGATTAAAAGGAAAAGCCGGATGGTTAGTCCGACTGTTCTGCTTTTATCTTAAAAGATTGTATAAATTTTCTAATTTATGTAAGGAGTTGATGCATGTATTTTCCTTTGCGGCTTGAAATACAATATCATCTCCATATTGTACGGGAGCTGAAATTACAATATGAATATTTTCTTCTTCCTCTATTTTTATAGCATACAAACTCATCAAGTCAGTAATTTTAAGTTTTAAGATATCTGGATAAGAGTTGAGTGGAACAAAACCAAATTCAGTCAGAATACTGGGTGTTATTGATTTGGGTTCACACTCTTCTTCATTTAAATCTAAAATGCGATTATGTTCATCACAAACATTAATTACTGTAGGCATTCCTACGTTTTGTATTATTCCTAATACGGTATAATTAATACCGTTTGACACAATGTGGTTTCCGATTTGCAATTCACGTGCATTAATCATAATATCACCTCCTATTTTTATTAGTTTATAAATTCTCAGCCAGTTTCTTAATATCCTCCTTACTATTCACTACATGAGTATTGTCTCCTATACGGATAGCTCCCACTACTGCGTTAAATTACATTATGTTAAATGAAATATTCACTAAATATTAGAATCTAATCTTTGCGCTTCAATATATATTTTGCCGCTTTCATCTCCTTTTTATCATCCCGATAATATGTAACATATCCCTCCATTTCACTACCACAATTTAAGAAGCAAAGAGAGTAGTTTCCCATCTCCATGTTTTTATTATCTTTTGATTTATACCAGACTACAAAAGTTAAATTGCAAAATTTGCCTTTAAAGTAATACTTTCTATTTTTAAAAATGCCATTTATCGTTTCTACTGTTCCAATAACATTCTTACCTACTCGATGAATTATTATCTTCTCCTCGTAATTAGGGTCCTCGTAATCATCTCCAATAGGTCGTCCATACCATACTCCATTTATATTAACATCATCGGTAGAAAACAAATTGATAATATAACTTAGGGTAATCATAATAAAATTACGACATAAAAATATAATAAATGCAGATACTATTGTTGTGATTACATCAAACCCTAGTGAGGACAGAAAATTTTCCATAATCGTGTGTTTTAAATATTAAACAATACACAAATGTAGGAACAATATTTAACTAATCAACTATTTCCCTACTTTTCTTTGATTTCAGCCATAATTTTCTCCAATTCGACCATCGTGGTGACTTTGTAGAACTATGGTAGGTAAAGTAAAAGCCGGAGAAATCCGGCTTTAATTACTTTTATTATGTTATGAGAATTTGAACTGATTAGTGCAGTCTTCAATTGCTTTAACTTCTCCAATAAAAATACCTTCTATCACTGCTTCTTTATTATCTTTAGAACATCCAGTTAATTATAGAAAAGATTAAGGTTAAAGATAATAAGGCTGAATTAATTTCCATAAGAAAGGATATATCATGCTTACTTGAAGGAAACTTCAAAGATATGGATATTTTACATAAGCTTTTTAACAGTAGGAATTAAACAACATGCGCACGTCGTTAGATTGACGTGCGCATGTTCTATTTGGGTGTATTTTGAGAAAATGTTGCTTGAATCAAAGAAAAAAATAGTAAAAACTTGATTTTCTTCATAATTGTGTGTTTATTTGTGATTGTATAAACATTTCAAGAAACGTGATTAAATAATGATATAAATCAAGTACTATGATTTTCAATATTTACACATACCAATTTAAACCAATATATCAAGAACGTACCTTATTTTGCGATCCTGACTTGGAGGCTAAAAAAGCAATGGAGAAAAAGAATATTATATTTGCTGAAGCTTTGAAAGATGTTATCTTTGCATACAGAAATAAAAAGCATAACGTTCACTTCATAGTTAAGACAAATGATTTTTTTATTTTTCAGATATCTAATCCAAGAAAAATTATCATAGAAAAGTCTTTTCAAGTGAGTGAAGAATTGAATGAGCCAAGTGCTTATGTAATTATACATAATGATAGAGAAGTACAACGAATGGCTATTCAGCAAGATTTATTAGCTTTTTCAGACACTAATGTTGTTGCTAGTATTATTGCAAATTCTGTGCGACAAGTATTACAGGATGCTTTTCTGCAAATCTCTATTAGAAGGGAGTATAGTAGAAGTGAGTTTTGGGATATTGTAAATGCGAATTCAGATCAAATCACAAGTATTAAGTTTAAATTTGATTATCCTAATTTACCTAGAGTAAGGTCGTTGATTCCTGAAATGCTGAAAAATGCAAGTGCACGAACAAGGAGTTCTACAACTACGCTTGAATTTGAAGCTGAAAAAGATAAAACTCTATATATCGATGAAAACGATAAGGATATTCAAGAGTTGAATAATGGTGCAGCTGATTGTGGATCAGAAGTTGCTATTGGACTCAAAGGATTTAGGAGGAAAATAAGAACAGGTCATACTACTAAGGAAATAGAATTGGATGAACTACAAATAATAGGAAATCCAAATGATATAAAAGACATTTTAAAGAGTATAGTTTGATGAATAGAGCTATAAAAATAATAGCATACTTAGCAATCGCATCATTATTGAGTTATTTGGCAAATAATGGTGATAGAGAGGTAAGCATCCGATAAAGTACACTATAAAAAAAGGCTGTATCTCCTTTCAAGTTAAGCAGCCATCTATGGTTGTATCTCCATCATTCTTTATTCCTTTCTTTCCATTTGTGTGGCAACATTTGTAGCAGTTCCTCATAATTTGCCTTCTGCATATATGGCATTCTTGCTATAACGTCATTCAGATACGTGCGCGGATTTACTTTATGCGCTTTGCACGTTGCCAGCAACGAACAGACGACACTCATGCTGACGGCCGCCTGATGGTCTCCACAGAACAGGTAGTTCTTTCTACCCAGTGTGATTGGTCGGATGGCATTTTCAGCCAGATTGTTATCAATATGGATACGTCCGTCCTGCAGATACCTCATCATGTTCTCCCAGCGGGTATAGGCGTAGGTTATCGCCTTCCCGGTCAGGCTGTTTGGGCTGTATTTTATCCCTTCTGTTTCCATCCATAGCTTCAAGGCATCCATAATGGGGCCGGCAAGTTCCTGACGTTTTCCCATTCGTTCATTTTCTGTAAGCTGCATCTGGTCACAGTCATGTTCTATGCGATATAGAAGCTGTATTTCTTTTAAGGCATGTTCCGCCATCTGTCTGTTTTCAGCAAGTGCCTGCTCAAAATACCTGCGTATATGAGCCATGCAGTTAACAAGGCGCACGTTCGGGTTGGCCTTGAAAGCAGATTCGTAACCCTCAAAGCCGTCACATTGGAAATAACCCTTGAAGTCTTTAGCCAGTTGCCCTATCACCGTACCTGACCGTGATCCTTTGTCATAATGGAAAAGCACCAGTCGTTCGACTACTGCCCTGACCATCCACAAGTATTCCTTGTTGGTCTGATGTCCTGCCTTGTCCAGTACAGGTACGGTCGTTTCATCCCCCTGTATGTAGTCGGATTTCATGATTTCCTGCCTGAGTACCTCGTAAAGTGGCTTGAGAAGTTCAACCGCAGGCTTGAACCATCCGTCTATGGTACTTTCACTGGCCTTGAAGCCCAGGTGATGCAACTGTTTCACCTGGCGGTAGAAGGGAAGATGATACTCATATTTCTGCAGGAGTATCTCCGCCAAAAGTGTAGGCCCCGCTATCCCTTTGTATATAGGCAACAGCGGCATGGCTGCTATCTCCACTCCTTTTCTGCCGAGGGGTGGAAGTGAAGTGTTGTCTTTAAGGGCATACTTGGGGCGTACAATCTCCTTTATATACAGTTGTCCGGGCTTATGTTCCACCACACGGGTCACTTCCTCACCAATCTTCCTGTACAGTTCCAGGTCAATGTCTTCCGGCTCGATGATTACCCTTTCAAGTACGGGAAGACCTTCCATTATCCTGCGGTTATTCCGTTCCCGTTTCTTGCTCTCCACCGTTTCTTTTGTGATGGTCTGCACCGCTGCTTCACGCGCTTTTTCCAGTTCAGCCGCATTATCAGGAAGAAAGTCACCGAACAGGTCAGGCTGGCTGGAATCAAGAGACGGGAGTTTCTCTGACTTGTGACCGAAAAGCTGGCGGTTCAGCCATGCGACTTGAGCCGTCAGCTCATTGAGACGATTCTGTAAGGATTCATTCTGCCGGGTAAGCCTGATGATGGTCTCAGCCTGGGATGCGTTCACCTGCTGCAGGGACTGCAGCATTGAGTTCATCTGTGAAAGCATCTCTTCCTGAGTCATAATCCGTTTCTTTTAATTACACTATAAATGTACAAAATATATCCCGGACAGACAAGGAATACGACATCTATTTTTATACGGTATATACATTTCGTTCCGCCCTCAGACGTCTCAAACGCTGCCCGGGAGATTCCCGGATTCCTTCCACCATAATGACAAGATCGCGCCATTCCATCGGATAGCTGCGCGACTTCTCATCATATTCGGGAACCTTGAAATGACCGGCTTCAAGGCGTTTGACATACATCACCAGACCGCCATCCTCGGCATGGAGAAGCTTCATCAACTTACGGCTGCTGCCTATGAAGATGAATACATCACCGTTCCTGACACTGCAGCCCATACGCTCGTGTACCACACCGCAGAGGGAACTGATACCCTTGCGCATATCAGTCCTGCCGGGGCAGAGAAAATACCGCATCGTATCATTCAGACAGAACATGGCAACAGGTGTATTGGTTAATCAAACGGGAAGCGGCCTCTTCCATACCGGCACCCAAATGGGCGCGGACGCCATTAGGAAACAACAGGGTCATTCCGGAAACGGAAGAGGAGGAAGCAATACAGGGGGACTTGAGGCTGATGGGAGCTAAGACTGATTGGGGAGCAGATGTTTCGTGATCGGGAACACTGGAAGATTTACGTTTCCAATAATTGTACGTGGAGTAACTGACATGTTCACGTTGCAGAAATTTCACAAGACTCAGACCGCTTAAACGATGCAGTTCCTGTAAAGAGCTAAATTGTTCTTGTGTCATAATGAAAATATGTTAGAAGTTCATGCAATATTGCAAAGGCAAAGGTGCAATGAAAATATAACAAAGAAAACGGGTACTTTATCGGATGCTTACATAGAGAGTTTATAAAAGGATTCTCTTCAAATATTATATCATTACTTACCACAATTCTAGCAATTAACATACCTACAAGTACCCTTATTATTTCAGAAATAAACAGGATAAAAGAAAAGATGGATATTCATTCTACGGCAACTTTTAATGAATTGAAGCATGGATTAATTATGCAAATAGTTGTTTTGGTATGCTTGTTCGTAATTCAAACTTTATGCGCCTTTCTTAAGAATAAAAATATCATTGAAGAATCAGTGATAAATATTGTTTCTGACTCTTTTGTAATCGCTGCATTTATATATTATCTTGAAGTAATATATGATTTAGGAATTGCACTATTTGATTTAATAACTTTCAAAGTTAAAGATAAGTAGTTAATTTGTATCAGCACAGATACTTTTAAGTGTAAGGGGTGAGTGAATCACCCTTGATTTATGAGAAAGAGGAACATTTACTGAATATCCCTGCTAGCGGCTCTCAAAAGGAAGTCTATTAACTATCTTGTATTTAGTTATTTAGACTTCCTTTTTTATTTACAGGTTCTTCAATTTAATTAGCTTTCAAACATTCTGCTACGTGCCAGCATACATGCACCAACAATACCAGCCTTATCTTTCAACTTGGATGTGATACTCTCTGAATCCTTGTTGACCAGATTCAGAGAGTATTTACGTACCGCAGTCTTTATAGGTTGGGTTATATAATCACTAGTCAACGATAAAGTACCACCTATAATAACCAATTCCGGATTAAAAATATTGATCAGTCCTGCAATTTGTTTTCCTAGCTTCTGTCCGATCTCTTCTACAATTTCGATACAGAGTAGATCTTCTTTGTTTACTGCCGCAATTATCTCATCAAGGGTTATGGGATCTTCTTCGGCAGCGATTCTAGTTGATAATATAGAGCTTTCCCCGTTCCGGATGCGTTCTAAAAGGATACGGTGAAGGGCAGAACCGGAAGCTTCGGTTTCTAAGCACCCTTTTTTGCCGCAGTGGCAGATAATTTCATTATCATAAGTGCTCATGTGACCGAATTCACCGGAAAATCCTGATTTACCTGTATAAATCTTGCCATCTATGATAATTCCGATTCCCAATCCCCAACTTACGTTTACAAAGATAATATCTTTTTCTCCTTTTACGCAGCCTTGCATATATTCTCCATAAGTCATAGCCCGTGTATCGTTATCGACAGTAACTTTGTAGCCCAGTTTCTCAGACAACACATCTGCCAATGGTCTTTCTTCGAAATTGAACTGACTGAAACTGTATCCAGATTCAGGATTCACACGTCCCGATACATTTACATTAATATTTAAGATTTTCTCTTTGTTGATGGTGAGCTTTTTTATAAAATTGAGAATCAGCTTGCATAACTCATTCATTCCCTCAATTGAATTCTCAAAATTATAAGGTATGTTCATTTTCAGTTCTACCATATCGCCTTTAAAATTTATCAGGCCGATATTGACTGCAAATCTTTTGATATCTACACCTAAAAAGTAACCGGATTCGGGATTAAGTCCATAAAGGTTCGGATGGCGTCCGCCACTGGTCTCCAATTTTCCATAATCATTAATATATCCGTCATCACACATCTCGCCAATAAATTTGGTGACGGTTGGTACACTCAAATCCAGCTCTTTTGAAAGATCGGGAATTGTAGAACTGCCATTATATATATAATGTGTAATAATTCTCTTTTTGACGAGAGCGCTTTTAGAGCCCTTTTCTATTTCTTTCAAGAATTGTTGGTTCATATGTTTGGTTATTTGGTAATATCTACAAAGATAATTAATTTTTTTATTAAATGTGGTGTTTTGTGTGGAAAAAATTAGAATCAAGTGGGTGATGTTCTCTTTATTGCTTTATACCTATAATAAGGTATGGTGTTCACGATTCATTATTTACTTTTGTATATCAAGTGCATAGAGTCTCTATTATCTTTTATTCTGATTGTTTTTGAACTTATGTTTGTGAATTATATATTTAAATGCAACTTTATTAATAAAATATTTTATTATCTATTGTTTATTTAATAAATATACCTATATTTGTGGCGTGATATTAATTAAAACACATTGTGACTTCAATAGGTTAACATATATACAATGTAGAAAAACCAAAAAATTAAAGCTATGGAAACAAATAATCGTAGAGATTTTCTAAAAAAGGCGGTCTTGGCCGGAGCGTCAGCTTTGGTGGCTCCTTCTTTATTTGCTACCGGTGAAGAGGAGAGTGAAATATCTATTCTTAAAAATGAGAAGAATGGTTTGGAGAGTAATTTAATTGTTCCTAAAAATAATGGTCTGAAAATAACAGGAACCTTTCTGGATGAAATCTCCCATGACATTCCTCATCAGAATTGGGGAGAAAAAGAATGGGATATGGATTTCCAACACATGAAAAAGATTGGAATAGATACGGTGGTAATGATTCGTTCCGGTTATCGAAAATTTATAACTTATCCTTCGCCTTATTTATTAAAGAAAGGATGCTATATGCCGTCAGTTGATTTGGTAGATATGTATTTGCGTCTTGCTGCTAAATATAATATGAAGTTTTATTTTGGTTTATATGATTCAGGACGATATTGGGATACAGGTGATTTAAGTTGGGAGATTGAGGATAATAAATATGTGATAGACGAAGTCTGGAAAATGTATGGAGAGAAGTATAAAAGTTTTGGAGGCTGGTACATTAGCGGAGAAATTAGCCGGGCAACCAAAGGTGCAATCGATTCATTTTATACAATGGGAAAGCAATGTAAAGATGTTTCAGCCGGACTTCCTACTTTTATTTCTCCTTGGATTGATGGTAAGAAGGCGATTATGGGAACAGGTAAACTGACAAAAGAAGATGCAGTTTCTGTACAACAACACGAAAAAGAATGGAATGAAATTTTTGATGGTATTCATGAGGTGGTAGATGCATGTGCTTTTCAAGATGGACATATTGATTATGATGAATTGGATGCTTTCTTTTCTGTCAATAAAAAATTAGCGGATAAGTATGGGATGCAATGCTGGACAAATGCCGAATCTTTTGATCGTGATATGCCTATTCGTTTTCTACCCATTAAGTTTGATAAACTTCGGATGAAATTGGAAGCTGCCAAGCGTGCCGGATATGATAAGGCTATAACCTTTGAATTTTCTCATTTTATGAGTCCACAATCTGCTTACTTGCAAGCAGGAAATTTGTATAACAGATATAAAGAATATTTTGAAATAAAGTAATATTATGCAATCTACAATTAATTTTGGCTATCTTATATTCCTTTCTGTTGTGGCTGCTTTGGGCGGTTTTTTGTTCGGATATGATACGGCAGTTATATCCGGTACAATTGCTCAGGTTACTCAGCTTTTTCAACTGGATGCATTGCAGCAGGGATGGTATGTAGGGTGTGCGTTGGTCGGTTCAATCATTGGAGTCCTTTTTGCCGGCATTTTGAGTGATAAATTAGGGAGAAAATTGACTATGGTTATTTCTGCTATTCTCTTCTCCGCATCGGCTTTAGGATGTGCTCTCTGTACGGATTTTACGCAATTAGTGGTGTATCGTATAATTGGAGGTGTCGGGATAGGCGTTGTTTCCATAGTGTCTCCTCTTTATATTTCGGAAGTTTCAGTAGCACAGTATAGAGGGCGTTTAGTCTCTTTATATCAACTGGCTGTGACCGTTGGCTTCTTAGGAGCTTATCTGGTTAATTATCAGTTGTTGGCTTGGTCGGAAAGTGGTACTTTATTGGGTGCTCCTCTATTAAATAAGATATTTATAACTGAGGTATGGAGAGGTATGTTAGGCATGGAAACGTTACCTGCGATATTATTCTTTATAATCATATTCTTCATACCGGAGAGTCCTCGTTGGTTAATTGTACGAGGGCAGGAGAGGAAGGCTGTAAATATTCTGGAGAGAATCTATAATTCGATTACAGAAGCAACGAGCCAATTGAAAGAAACTCAATCAGTTTTGACTGCTGAAACAAGCTCAGAATGGTCGTTATTGATGAAACCCGGCATTTTGAAGGCAGTAATTATAGGTGTATGCATTGCTATTTTGGGTCAATTTATGGGAGTCAATGCGGTGCTTTATTATGGTCCTTCTATTTTTGAGAATGCAGGACTTTCAGGAGGTGATTCTCTTTTTTACCAAGTTCTGGTAGGACTTGTTAATACTTTGACCACCATTTTGGCTCTTGTCATCATTGATAAAGTTGGTCGTAAGAAGCTGGTGTATTACGGAGTTTCGGGAATGATTGTTTCTCTGATTCTTATCGGCCTGTACTTCCTTTTCGGAGAAACACTGAATGTCTCAAGCCTCTTCCTGCTTATTTTCTTCCTGTTCTATGTATTCTGTTGTGCCGTGTCTATCTGCGCTGTAGTGTTCGTGCTTCTCTCGGAGATGTATCCCACCAAAGTTCGCGGACTGGCCATGTCAATAGCAGGATTCGCTCTCTGGATCGGAACGTACCTGATCGGACAGTTAACCCCCTGGATGCTCCAGAACCTTACCCCCGCCGGAACATTCTTTCTGTTCTCCATCATGTGTGTACCGTATATGCTCATCGTATGGAAACTAGTCCCGGAGACGACTGGGAAGTCACTGGAGGAAATTGAAAGATACTGGAACCGTTCGAAATAAATATAAAACAGATCTTAATTATTTTAATGTACTAACAAGTGGATTGTAGAAATGGTAGAAGATGTTTTTTGTATGGCCATTCAATAAACGTTTATCATCTGAATAGCTGTCGATACAGTCCTGATAATAAATTATATTATGGATTTTAAAAAATTAGCAAATCAATACAAGGATGAATTGTTGAACAATGTTCTTCCTTTCTGGCTCCAATATTCTCAAGACAAAGAGTTTGGCGGCTATTTCACCTGTCTGGATCGTGAAGGCAAAGTATTCGATACAGACAAGTTTATTTGGTTGCAAGGGCGTGAGGTATGGATGTTCTCCATGCTTTACAATAAGGTGGAGAAACGCCAGGAATGGCTGGACTGTGCCGTTCAAGGTGGCGAATTCTTAAAGAAATACGGACATGACGGAAATTACAACTGGTACTTTTCCCTCGACCGTTCGGGTAGACCGTTGGTAGAACCGTATAACATATTCTCCTATACTTTTGCGACAATGGCTTTCGGACAATTGAGTTTGGCAACCGGTAATCAGGAGTATGCCGATATTGCCAGAAAGACATTCGATATTATCTTGTCCAAAGTTGATAACCCTAAAGGAAAATGGAACAAGCTTCATCCCGGTACACGTAACCTAAAGAATTTTGCTCTGCCGATGATTCTCTGTAATCTCGCTATGGAAATAGAGCATATTTTAGGTAAAGACTACCTGGAACGAGCTATGGACACTTGCATCCATGAAGTTATGGACGTCTTTTATCGTCCAGAACTCGGTGGAATCATTGTCGAAAATGTAGATATAAACGGTAATCTTGTGGATTGTTTTGAGGGTCGCCAGATAACTCCCGGTCACGCGATTGAAGCGATGTGGTTTATCATGGACTTGGGTAAACGTCTGCATCGTCCGGAACTGATAAAGAAAGCAAAAAACACGACTCTTACCATGCTTGAATACGGTTGGGATAAGGAGTATGGCGGTATCTATTATTTCATGGATCGTAATGGTTTTCCTCCCCAACAATTGGAATGGGACCAGAAACTTTGGTGGGTGCATATCGAGACACTTATATCTCTGCTAAAAGGTTATCAACTAACCGAAGATAAACGGTGTCTGGATTGGTTTGAAAAAGTACACGATTATACGTGGGCACACTTTAAGGACACCGAATATCCGGAATGGTATGGATACTTGAATAGAAGAGGTGAAGTGTTGCTACCTTTGAAAGGTGGTAAATGGAAAGGGTGTTTCCATGTACCAAGAGGACTGTATCAATGCTGGAATATACTAGAACAACTAGAATTAGAAAAAATTAATCGACTTAATGTAATGCATATATCCCAAGGAATTTATGTAAATAGTGATAATATTTTATAGTTGTAAATATGAAACAAAGAAACTTTAAATTTAATTTATTGAAGAGCATTTTATTGATATTGATGTGTATAATATGCTCGTGTATATGTGCCCAAGAAATATCTATACGAGGGGTTGTTAAAGATATTCAGGGAGAACCTCTTATTGGAGCTACAATCGTAGTAGTAGGTAGTACAAATGGTACGACGACTGATATCAATGGAAATTTTACGTTGAATGGGGTTTCAACTACATCTGTCTTAAAAATTGATTACGTAGGAATGCAACAACAATCCGTAACGGTGAAAGAGAAAAAATTTTTTAATATCACAATGTCTGAAGACACAAAATTATTAGATGAGGTTGTTGTTGTTGGTTACGGTACACAAAAGAAAGGAATGTTAACCGGTTCTATTTCAAATGTAAAAAATGAGAAATTAACTACTGCTCCTATTGCCAATGTAACCAATATGTTGGGAGGACAACTTCCCGGTGTAATAGCCAAACAAGAGGCAGGACTTCCTGGCAGTGATTCTTCGTCATTAAATATTCGTGGTTTTGGTATTCCTTTAATTATCGTAGATGGAGTCGAATCTTCATTGAACAATATTGATGCTAATCAAATCGCCTCTATTTCGGTATTGAAGGATGGAGCTGCCTCCATTTATGGAGCTAGAGCCGGTAATGGTGTAATTCTTATTACAACCAAACGTGGTACTAATCAGAAACCGACCGTTACCGTTAATTCTTCATTTACTTTGCAAGGCTCAACACATATCAACAAACCGCAAAATGCTGGTCAAAGTGCACAATTGGCCTTGGAACTTTATCAAAATCAAGAAAAACCTGACGAAGCTGCTCCATATACTCCAGAACAGATAGAAAAATATTTTCAGGGTACAGACCCGCACTATCCCAATACTGATTGGTTTGGTCTTGCAATGAGAAAATATGCTCCCCAGCAAAATCATAATATCAGTATTTCCGGTGGAAATGAACATATTAAATTTTATACCTATTTGGGATATAACAAACAGGAAACTATCATTCGTCATAATGGTGGCGATTATTCACGTTATAATTTCCAGTTAAACGTTGATGCTAAAATTACTAAGAACTTTTCGTTGTCAGTGGATGCAAATTCCATTTATGAAGATAAGTGCTTTTCATATATGGGATTGAACGGAGGAGCAAATTTCTGGTTAAGATTATATAGTACGGATGCAAAGTATCCAGCAGAACTACCTGATAAATCGAAACTTGCCTATGGAGGAATTGCAGAAGGTAACATTATAGCAGCCGGGAGTACGGAACTAAATGGCTATCAAAAAAACAGATATAGGACAAACCGTATTAATGCGACAGCCAAATACGATGTTTTACAAATACCCGGACTTAGCCTAAAAGCATTTGTCAGCATGCAGGAGATTTCTGATAAAATGAAAGAATTCAGAAGACAGAATCTGTTTTACAGTTATGACATTGACACTGATCAATATACCCTAAATAGAGGTAGTGACCCGACGAAGTGTACCGAATCTTACACATATAACAAACAATTCATTCAACAATACTCTATTAATTATGAGAACACGTTTGTTCAAGAACATAAAATTGCCATTATGGGATTATTTGAATGTACCGATTATAAAGGTGATTATTTGATGGGAAGCCGTTCCAATTACACAAATACGGCCATTGAACAGATAATCGCTGGTGACAACACCACTTCAATAGCAGATGGAACTGCAAGCGAAATGGGGCGTGCCAGCTGGATTGGCCGTTTAAATTATTCCTATAAGAATAGATATCTGTTAGAAGCAATCTTTCGTGCTGATGCATCTGCCAGATTTCCCAAACACCATCGATGGGGATATTTTCCTAGTATATCCTTGGGATGGGTAATGTCAGAAGAATCATTTATGAATCGTTTATCATTCATTGATAACATAAAACTGAGAGCAAGCTACGGTGAATCTGGTGATGATGCAGTAGGTTTAAATGTAGCGAATGAGTTTCCTTATTTATCAGGTTATGGATTTGATGGTCAATATAGATTAGGAGATGTAACTTATTCAGGATTATATGTTACTGGATTAGCAAATCCGGCATTAACTTGGGAAAAGATGAAGATTTACAATGGAGGAGTGGATTTCAGTTTCTGGAATAGGAAGTTGTATGGCTCTGTTGATGGATTTTACCGTCTTCGCTCCGGCATTCCTGGCACAAGAGTGAATTCTGTTCCTTCGAGTTTTGGTGCCACGTTGCCTACGGTGAATTTAAATGCTATCAATACTCGTGGTTTTGAGCTATTATTGGGAACTTATTGGAAATCGGGAGATTTCTCAATGGACATTACCACTAATTTTACTTGGGCCCGTTCAAAATGGGATAAATACGATGAACCCGATTATGAAGATGAAGATCAAGATAGATTGAATAGGAAAACAGGAAGATGGACTAATCGTCAGTTTGGATATGTGTCAGACGGTCTGTTCCAATCTCAAGAACAAATAGACAATTTGCCGTATGTTTATTCTGACCTTGGTAATAATTCTTCATTACGTCCGGGCGATGTGATTTATAAAGACTTAAACGGAGACAATGTGTTGGATTGGAGAGACCAGACTGAAATAGGTAAGGGCTCAACACCAGATTGGATAGCAGGTCTCAACGGTACATTCAAATGGAAAGGGTTCGATGCGACATTCTTGTTACAAGGCGCTTGGGGATATTCTACTAATGTAGATTTGCAAAGTGTTCCAACTAATTTTACGTATGAACATCGTTGGACCATAGACAATTTCGACTCTAATGCCTTAGTGCCACGCTATGGTGGAGCTTCAACCAATAGTTTGTTTTCTGATTATCGTTTACATAATACAGCTTATCTGCGTATGAAGTATGCATCTATAGGATATGAAGTTCCGAAGAGATGGATGAATAGGGTTGGCATTCAAAAATTGAGATTCTATTTAGCTGGTACCAACCTGTTTACACTAAGTACATTAAGCAAATATGGAGTCGACCCTGAGGTTGCTGATGGAGTTTCTACAGTTTACTATTATCCTCAGCAGAGGACATTTAGTTTTGGAGTCAATTTAGAGTTCTAATATTAAAAAAAATTATATGAAAAAGATATGTATAAACATTTCATGCATTGCGGTTATATTATTATGCATTTCATGCTATGATGTATTAGATAAAAGACCGCTTAATATATATACGGATGATGATGTTTGGTCTAACGCCACTCTTCTGGATAATTTTATAGCATCACAATATATGTACACTCCGGTAATGGTGGGCGATGCGACTACATTGTTTAATAGTTGGACTGGAAGTCCGATGAATCAAGATCCGCGCTCGGCTGATATGAATTATTTTTTCGGAAACAGTTCGCAGGCGTTTGGCCCTCGGTTGATAATGGATATTACGGATGAAACCAAATATAACTCAGATTCATGGGATAACTTGGCTGCTTATAAAATTTCAGGAATTCCTTCAAATGGCGGTTGTTCCGAATATTGGGAAAATGCATATTATACTTTACGTAATCTGAATAATGCCATTGCTAATTTACCTAATTCTCCTCTTGATGCAGAGTTGATACAGCTTAGATTGGCGGAATGCCGTTTTTTACGTGCCTATATATTCTATTCAATGGTTAAGCGATATGGTGCATTTCCTATGCTGACCGTTGTACCTAATGTGGATTCTCCTTATGAAGTACTTTATCCTAAAAGAACACCGGAAAAAGAAGTTTACGATTTTATCATTTCTGAGTGTGAAGATATCAAGGAGGATTTAGTCGGTCAGACGGACTGGGGACGTGCAAGCAAGTGGGCTGCTTTGGCTCTTGAATCTCGTGCGGCACTCTATGCCGGAAGTATTGCCAAATATGGCAAGGTGCAATTGGACGGATTGTTAGGCATTTCTTCCAGTGAAGCTGATGGCTATTTTCTGAAATCTTATAATGCTTGTCAAGAGATAGTAACGAAGGGAGGCTTTAAACTGTATGATGAGAATAGCGATAAAGTGCAGAATTTTAAGGATTTGTTTCTGACCAAGAAAAATTGTGAGGCTATTATGGTCAAACAGCATTATGGAACAGGATTTAATAGTGGTGGGGGACTTTGCACATGGTCGTGGGATATGATGCAAGCTCCAAATCCTAATGTGTGGAATTGTGGAAATGAAAATGGTCCATACCTTGAAATGGTAGAAGAATTTGAATATATTGATGGTACATCCGGTAAACTTGATAGAGACTATGTGAAAAATCGTTTATGGACGATGGAAGAATTATGGGCTAATAAGGATCCTCGGTTTAAAGCGTCTATCTATACCAATGAAGATGAATGGGAAAAATGTACGGGCGAAGAATATGGAAATGGAAAAATAGATTTTCATATAGGCTTAAGAAAACCTGACGGCACAACTTCGTATAACGCTAACGATAGTTATAATGGCGTAAAAGCTGTAGGATATCAAAGTCAGCATCATGTTCTTTCCGGAGTGACAAACACCGGGTTCGGCATTATGAAATATGTAGATCCTTCTGCTAACAATATGATTTGGCTATGTGAATCACGTACTGATTATATGATTTTCCGCTATGGTGAAATTCTATTGAATATGGCTGAGGCTACTTATGAGTTAGGAAAAGACGGAGAAGCTCTTGAACTTGTGAATCAAATCCGTAAAAGAGCCGGCATTAGTAAACTTACTTCTATTGATTTAGACAAGATTAAACATGAAAGGAAAGTAGAATTGGCTTTTGAGAACCACAGATATTGGGATTTGCGTAGATGGCGTGATGCTGAAGAGGCTCTTACGCAATGGTACACAGGTATACGTTATGTTTTGGATTATGAAACACGTAAATATTGGATTGAATTCTTAGATCATGTTGACGGAGCTAATCAGCCCCAGTTCCCGGAATCTAATTACTATTTCCCGATTACCCAGAATAGAATCGGAGCTAATCCTAATTTGGTGGAAAATCCAGGATACTAATGCCTGAAATTTATTTGTAAAAACAAATATCCTAATATAATTTAATTAGATTATGAGAAAAAACATATTTTTAATTACATTGTTACTTTTGGCTTTGATACCTTGTAGTTCTTGTTCGTCTGATGACAATGATATAGCAGATGTGAAAGAGGTAGATCAGAAAAAAGGTGAATTGGAAATGATATATTCCATTGCAGACGAATTAGACATGAAAGTAATCTGTGATGTCAATTTATCTGGTGGCAATTATTATGGTAAATATGCTGCAAGAGAGTTGATTAGTAAATGTGATAATTATATTAAGTTATATCATAATTGCTATGGACATCATGCATCATTTTGGGGATGGTATATTAATACCGAGATCAATCCTTTGACTGAAATGCAAAAATCAAAGTCGTTGTTTTGGAGAGAACTTTGGAAAGGAGTGGCAGAGAGTTGTCATAGTGTTGCTCCAGGAACAAAAGTGACGATTTCTCCTTTTTTCATCCTAGATCAAGGCACTCATCGGGGATTCAAGTTTATAACGCCGGAAGAAACCGAAACATGGTGGTATAATACATTGAAAGCAAGCGGAATTGATATTATCATGCTACAAGATTCAGGTGCGGAACATTTGTCGTTCTTTACTCTTGCCGAAAGAGAAGCTTTTTATAAAGCTTTTTATAATGCTTGTCGAAGAACCGGCAAAGAACTTTGGGGCAATATAGAGACGGCTGAAATATTAGCTCGAGACTGGGAACACGCTTTGGAGATGGAAAGAAATGGAACTCAGGTGTGGCGTTTCACTCCGATCGACTGGCTACAGGAGAAAATAGAATTGGCTGCCCAATATACTACAGGTATTGTCAGCTGGGGGTATTATCCTTATATGGATCCTTCTACTGATAACAGCCCGTTAGTAGTGCATGGATCCGGTATGGATAATGTGACTAGACAAGCTAATTATAATGCCTATCTGGAGTATCAGAAAAGAGTCTCTTCAACAATACCGACAGGAATGAAAGTTCAACCCCAAATTAAAGGAACCTTATGGTGGTTCCCGACCGATTTGGGCAGTCTGGACGGAGAAGAACTTGAAACTGCCATCCGTAAAGAAATCACCAATCAGAAAAAATTGGGGTTTGAATACATTTGGCTTGTTAATGCTTGTAATCACTTTGTTGTAAAATAATAAAATGAAACAACATGAAAAATATAATTTATATTCTATTATCAACAGTTTTATTAGTAGCTTGTTCTAACGACGAGAAACTTTCTCTGGACAACTTTTATGCAAGTGAAGATTCTCCTTTGACATTCACTATGCAAGCTCCCTCTATCAGTGGAGAAGAAGAGATGAATTTTAACAAAGAAGGATTAGAAGGATATTTTGGTCTGACACTACAAGGGAAAGACGGAGGTTACTATGATGATAAGGACTATAATAATATGCCTTATCAGAGGAATGGAGACGAATGGATTTCAATCAGTGAAGAATTGATGATAAGCAATAGTGAAGGACATCTTTTTGCATATTACCCATATAATGAAACAATAACTAACATAAAACAACTGCCGATTGTTGTTGATGATAGTCAGACCGACTATCTGTATGCCGCTCCTATTGTTGTCAGTAGCGTAAACTCGCGAGTGTCCCTCTCTTTTCATCATGCCTTGGCTGTATTGGAAGTTGATATTGCACGCAATACGAATGTTGCTGATTCTAAATTGAAATCTATTTCTATTAGTGGCTCGGGCATTGGCACAACAGGTGTGTTGGATGTAACAACGGGAATAGTTACCCCTACTAATTCCGGTCAGGAAATAGTTGTTACTTATAATGATGAATATGTGCCGACGGTTGATGAGGTAGAGGCTGATAATACAAAAGCATTGAAAAAATATATACTGCTTGTGCCCAATCAGTTGGAGAACGGAAAACCAACAGGATTAGATGCCGGGAAGATAAGTATCAAAGTGAAAATGGATGATACGACTTATAAGCTTGACACTAAGAGGGCTGTGACATTAAAGCAAAATGCTTTGTATAAGTGTAAGGTGACAAGTATTACCTCCGACACATTTATTTCCGAGACAGAAAATCTTACATTCGTCAATGATAGAGGAAAGCAAGAATATAACGTGAAAAATATTACAGGAATAATGATTACAGATAAAGAATATCTACCGGGCAATCATAAAATGATAGTGCGTACTACATTCAACTCCGATCCGGTGAAATGGCGTATTACGAATGACCCATTTGTCGATATCCCGTATTTTTCTACTTCCGATGGAAGTAATTCATACGTTGTAATATTCGATGGAACAAGTACAGATTTTCCACATATATCTGATGGCTCATGGCTCGGTAGCGAAGGTGCCTTAAATGATTTCGATGGTAAAAGTAATACAGCTGCTATGATAAAGGCAAATGGTGGTTATGAAGGAGATGAGTATCCTATTATAAAGGCAAATGCTGCTGCTTTAAAAGAGGGGTGGTATATACCTTCATTAGGACAATTGGCTGTAATTTATAAATATAGAAACCAACTGAATGCGGAATTGCATCGTATTAAAGCTGCCGGTGGCGATGTTGATGATGTCATCAGTGGAGGATATGCTCTTAATTGGTCTAGTACGACCAATGGCGGTGGTAGCGCATGGGTTGTATATTTTGATTGTGGTATATGTGGAACTCGTATGCAAATCGATGAGAGTTGGACACGCAATCCAAATTTGGTTCGCGATGTTGAATAATCATTCGTCTTTTAATTTTTATTGAGAACTGATTTCGCAATTTTAATGTGTAAAATATTACAAATATGAAAATATTATATGTAACAACATTTTTAGTTTTATCTACAGGTCTCTTTTTTACAGCGTGTAGTAATGATGAAGATACTATCTCGGATGAAATTGTCATTCCTGATGAAGAAGTGGTGGAACCGGTACCATTGCAGATTTCTGTTTCAATAGCCGAGCTGACACGTTCGCTTATTACAGAAAGCGGCTTTAAGGATAATACCTCTATTGGGGTGTCCATGATGTATGTGAATGGCGAAGACTATGGAGAGGGTAACAAGAATCAGAAATACACCTCTGTGGGTGTCGGGACAAACCAAGTTTGGAAGAGCGCAGCTGATGTAAAAGTATCTTCTCGATCAGGTTATGCAGTTGCTTGCTATCCGTATGCTGAGAAAAACAACGATTTTACTGCAATTCCCATTGATAATAAAGATTGCGTTGATTATATGTATGGTTCAGTTGCCCATGTCAATAGAGACAAACCACAAGCCTGTTTAGTGATGCGTCATGCAATGGCTGGTATCATGGTGCGATTCAGCAAAACAGAAAATTATGCAGGCGATGAATCGATTTCAAATATTCGTGTTTCTTCCAAGGCGCTGGGTAAGAAAGCTGTCTTAAATGCTTTGAAGGGGACTATCTCGAACATTGAAAATTTGAATGCAGCTTTGAATTTTGAAGAAACGTTTACGTCGATTACAACAAATCCGGAGGAGACTACAACTGAAATGATAACGGCAGTTCCCAATATTAACGAAAAAGTTGACATGACTCTTTTTTTCCAGATTGGTCAGACTGAAAATTCCATTGATATTGTAGAAAATGTAGCTTTCGCAATGGGAAAAATTTATGTGATTGATGTGGAATTCCGTCCTGGTAAACTCGTCGTTTCCAATGTATCAATTTATGACTGGGAAAATAACGGAGATTATGAAGGGTTTATAAGACCAGAGAATTAAAATATTATTTTTAATTAAGGTGGTTAAAGAGCGGGCCTCTTTCTTATCTGTCTTTTAGCCACTTTTTTCTTTAATTAAAACTGTAAATATTGGGTAGAAGATATGAAAAAAAGCTGTATATGTTTCATTACTTGTTTTTGTCTTATTATGGGAGGTTGCTCTTCTAAACCGAAAGGGACCGAAATGACCCGTAAAGAAAATATTTTGGAGATTATTTATTCTGTTGCAGATGAATTGGGTATGAAAGTGATGTGCGATATGAATATAATCGGTGGGGGATTATATCATCCGGACGACAATCATGACAGTATACTTACTGTGTTGAAAAAGAAAAGTGATAAGCACATTGTTGCATACCATGAGATGTATGGCAATCATCCTTCCTTTTGGGGCTGGTATTTGAATAATGAAATAAATCCCATGGACAGTCTGGATTATAAGCAGGCCCATTTCTGGAGACAGTTGTGGAAGTCTGTAGCTAATAAGTGCCATGCTATTGCTCCGGGCAGCAAAGTGACAATATCACCTTTCTTTTTGTTGGATAAAGAAGAGTTCCGCGGATTCAGATATCAATCGCCTGCCGAGTATGAGGCTTGGTGGTTTAATACAATGAAAGAATCTGATATTGACGTTCTGATGTTGCAGGATTCCGGAGCCGAACATTTAAGTTTCTTTACTCTTGATGAAAGAGAGCCTTTCCTTGCTGCGGCAGCCAAAGCCTGCCAGAGAGCCGGAAAGGAATTTTGGGTCAATGTGGAAACCGGACAGGTGGAAGCTGACAACTGGGCGGAAGCATTGGAAATGGAGCATAATCATAGTCGGGAATGGGCATTTACTCAGATAGACTGGCTGAAACAAAAGTTGCTTCTTGCCGCAAAATATGGCACAGGTATTATTAATTGGGGGTATTATCCTTTTATGAATCCTAAAGATGAATATGAAGCGGAAGTGGATGGACAAAAAGTCAATGCTGATAATCGGAAAGCAAACTATGAAGCCTATAAAAACTATATTGAATCACTGACAGACAATATTCCCGATGGATTATTGGTTCAACCTAAATTGCAAGGTACTTTGTGGTTCTTGGAGGCGGGTATGGAAAATAAAGATATGGCTACCTTGGAAAAAGAATTGCGGGAGGAAATAACCAATCAACGAAACTTAGGCTTTACGTATCTGTGGATTTGTAGTACATCTTATTATTTCACAGCGGAAAAAAAATAAATTATGAAAGGACATATTTATTCTGGTGTTTTGGGGCTGTTTATACTCTGTGCATGTAAAGCTGAGAATGTGGAAATTTCCGATATGAAATGCGAATATACGAGCCATCCTATCTGTGTGGATTCTCCTCAGCCCCGGTTCCATTGGAATTATCATTCCGATAATGCTGACTTTAAGCAAGGTAGCTATTGCCTGTATCTTTCGACAGACAAAGGCTGTCTCTATCTTCCTTCTCGAAAAATAGCCGGCAATTCTCTTGTTTGGAGTTCCGGTGTTGTAGAATCTGACCTGTCGGCAAGCAAGTATACAGGGATGAAAAAATTGGAATCTTGCACGAAATACTATTGGAAAGTAGTTGCCACAGATAAGAACGGAAAAAACATGATAGAGTCACCGATAGACAGTTTTGAAACTGCTAAAATTTATCCGGAGAAGTGGACAGGAGAATGGATTACTGATAGCTACGATAAGGATTATCTTCCGTCGCCGATGTTAAGAAAGGTGTTTCAGACAAGAGATGCCGGCATTCAAAAAGCACGTTTGTATGTGAGTGCTGCTGCTTATTGCAAAATGAATATTAACGGAGAACCGGCCTCATCGGCTGTTCTTAACCCCGGATTTACTCATTATGATAAAAGGAACTTATATAGTGTTTGCGATGTCAGTGGTTTGCTGAAACCTGGAAATAATGTGATATCTGCGGTATTAGGCAACGGATTTTATAATGAAATTTTTCCTTTGGGTGTATGGGAGTTCGAAAAGGCAAGATGGCGCAATCGGGCAAGGATGATATGCGAATTGCATATATTATATGTGGATGGTGTCCGGCAAGTAGTCGATTCGGATTCTTCTTGGAAAACCTCTACAGGCCCTTATTTGCAAAATAATATATGTGGAGGAGATACTTATGACAAACAGCGGGAGATTGTCGGTTGGGAAAAAGAAGATTTCGATGATGCGTCATGGAAACAAGCGGTATGTGTGTCTGGACCATCTTCTGTTATGAGTGCCCAGATTATGCCTGCTATAGAAATAGACCGAGAGGTTTTGCCCATATCTATGAAGAACTATGGTGACAGTGTTTACGTATATGACATGGGAATCAATATGGCGGGCTATTGCCAACTTTCAATCAAGGGAGAAAGTGGTACAAAAGTGGCGGTACGTCATGGTGAGCTGTTAAAACCGGATGGTCGTTTGGAAACGGGAAATATAGATATTTATTTCTCGAAACGTCCTGATATCGATTTTCAAACGGATCTTTATATTCTGGATGGTAAAGACAATGTACTTGTGCCGGCGTTTAATTATCATGGTTTTCAGTATGTTGAAGTAAAAGCCGACCGCCCTGTGCATCTTACTAAAGAAAGCCTGAAAGGATTATTCTTTCATACGGCAGTAAAACCTGTAGGAAAATTCAGCTGTTCGAATAGTTTGTTGAATGATTTATGGGAAGCGACGAACCAGTCATATTTGTGTAATTTGATGAGTATTCCTACAGATTGTCCGCAACGGGAAAAAAATGGGTGGACAGCTGATGCGCATGTTAGCATGGATTTGGGATTGCTCAATTTTGATGGGATTACATTTTATGAAAAATGGATAAATGACATAATCGACAACCAAACTGAAGACGGAAGAATATCAGGAATTATTCCATCATCAGGTTGGGGATATGAAGATTGGATTGGTCCAGTATGGGATGCAGCATTATTCATTGTACCAATGAATTTATACAGATATTATGGTGATAAAAAAGGCATTGAAATGGTTTGGAATACCTGCCAAAAATATTTGCATTATTTATCAAGTCGTGAAAATGACGAGGGGACGGTAACTTTTGGTATTGGAGACTGGTGTTTTTATAAAGCACAAACTCAAACAGACTTTACTACTACCTGTTACTATTATATGGAAAATGAATATATGGCAAAATTTGCAGACTTAATAGGTAAAGACGGGACGATCTATAATTTGAAGGCAGAAAAACTGAAAAGTTTGATTAATGCGAAATATTTTAATAAAGATAGTTGCATATATGCAAATGGTACTCAGGCTGCGCAAAGTATTCCTTTATATTTAGGTATTGTCCCCGAAGAATATACGCAAAAAGTTGCAGACAAATTGAGCCGAATATTGGTACAAAATAACAATACACTTGATTTTGGCATGTTGGGTAGTAAAACCGTACTACGTATGCTTGCTAAGTATGGTTATGCAAATCAGGCTTATGAGTTAGCAATAAACGAGGATATGCCTTCATGGGGATATTGGATGAAACAAGGACTTACCACTTTATCTGAAAAATGGAAGATATTTAATTCATCGAAAGACCAATCCCTCAACCATATATTTATGGGTGACATCAGTGCCTGGATGTATAATATACTGGCAGGTATTAATTATGATGAACAACATCCTGGATTCAAACACTTTTTTATCCAACCGCACTTTGTCAACGGTTTGGATTGGGTGGATGCTGAATATAGTTCAATAAATGGACTAATAAAATCGTCTTGGAAACGTAATGGCAATGAAATTACTTTAAATGTAATAGTTCCCGTAAATACGACAGCTACAGTTAAGGTAGGGAATATAAGCAAAAAGCTAAATGCTGGTAATTATTGGCTAAAATTTACTGATAACAAATATTTGATAGAATTTAGAGCCTTCTTAAAGAGGGCGTAAAGTAAACATGAATATGATCTGTTGATCCGGATGCCATACAATATGAATATGTTATGCATAATGTATAAAGAATTTGGTACTGATATACTATCAGTACCAAATTCTTATGTATGTTATTGAGGATTTACAAATACCTCGTCACAAAATAGCCAGCTACCACGAGTCAAAGCTATCACCTTTATATAACGGGCTTTCCCATTTACTTTAGCCTGTGCCATGTCAATCCAACAATCATGTTGATCGTTAAGACTAATCTCCATAGGAACGGAAGCTGCTAATTGGTAATTCACTCCATCTTTGGAGAGTAAATAGGCCACACTCGAAGGTAATTGTATTGAAGCCGGAGTATATTGTAAGAAGCGAGCAGCCAACAAGCCAACCTCCTTTACACTACCTAGGTCTATTACAATTTCCATATTTTTGTTCTCAAAACCGACCCACTCCTTATCTAGATAGGATTCTATGCCTTGTTTACCATCCGTCAAGCTATTTGAAGCATATCGTTCGCTAGGTGTGGAAAGATAATTAACACTCTTTCCTATGCCTTGATGTGAAATATTTCCTTTGAAAGAAGCTTCTAGCAACGACCAAGGTTCTTTTCCTGTCATCCAATCGGTATAGTTTCGATAAGTTTTTGCGGCTTCTATAGGTTGTCCGATAAACATTGGTGAGTCTGGTTTATCAACTATTCCATAAATCGAAAAACTTACTACTGTTTCAACTCCAGCTTGAGATACTCCGACAAGTTGAGATAAATATCTGGGAAAAGCAGCCGGAACAAGTGCAGAGTTTCTAGAATTTGTCTCCTTTTCCCATGTGAAAGATTCAATATTGGCCCAAAAACGAATTCCTGCTTCTTTATGAATAGTGTTGAGAAGTTTAAAATTTTCTTTCATACGTTGCATTGGCATAGGTTCTCTAACGCATCCTACTTCATCCTGATAAGCTATAATATCCACTTTCAGCTTCTTTATTTGTTCACCAAACTTGGGATTCCGAATATCTGCAGAATATAATCCGTATGGAGAAATCATAATCTGTGCTTGGGGAGTCAAATTTCTTGCAGACTCAGCCAAAGTATTGACAGCCTCTATTGCATGGTCAGATAAATAAGGGGCTATCATATCTTCTACAGGTAGATACCAGCCATAAAATGATTTATGCTCTTTAAACAAGTCTGCAGTTTCTTTCATGATTTTTTGTTGAAGTTCTTTTATTGTTGGTTCTCTTATATTGTCATCTTGATTTACAGCCCATCCACAACTCATAAATACCTTCATTCCATATTGATCGGCAGCTTCCATGATAGCTTCAACCGGGCTTTGCCTACTTGATGGATAGGCATGTTTCATAAACGAGGACGGATAATATGCCTGACGTTCATTAGCTACTGCCATAATAACCAAATATTCAAGTCCGATTTCTGAATATTCCTTTATCTTTTGCTTCCAAAATGCAGGTGCCGTACAATCCACATGAAATGGATTCATATACTTATTACGTACGTCTTGATAAGGTAAATTCAACCATGTTCCTTGTACTGTTTTGGTTGAAACAATCTCATCTTTAATTCCAGCTTTCCGATTATGCAATATTTTCTCCCGGTATTTTTGATACCCCTCAAATAAATCAATAGTTCTTTTCTCACCTACACGGATAGACATCTTCGGATCATTAAATACTCCTGGAAACTGATAACATAGAATCTTTTCAAAATTATCGAATAAATTCAAATCGTGAATGATTTGTTCTATAGGACGTGGATATAATGACTGATCTTCGTTAAAGAGGAAGGCCTCTAAATCGAACCACAGATGAGAACCTGCATCATTACACAACTTTTGCAACATAGTAGCCGCCTGTTTACCTGTCAGGTCATTTTCAGGCATACGAGCAAAACCAAAAGGACAGAGGATATCCAGATTCTTCAACAAAGCCGGATAGGTTTCTTTTCCATTAGGAACATCCATACTGTTTGTTGCCAGCATAATAGGTTTGGCTGGGGCCATCCGGTTACAAAACTTTTTAAATTCGGCAAAGAAATTGACAATATCATTTTTACGAATCTGACGTTTTTCCGGAGTTTTTTCCCAATTATCTAAACCACCGCCACTCTCTTCAGATACATAGAATCCATAAAAAGAAGGGTGATGACCATATTTATCCCAAAGTTCTTTAGCCACTCTCTTATGCCATTCCAAAGATTCGGGAGTAAAATCAAACCAAGCAAACATTCCTACTCCCATCATTACGTGCATATCATGTTTATCTGCTTCTGCAAGAATTGCTTCAACAGGATCTTTTGCGGCAATTTCCATCCTTCCTTCGTATAGGTCGGATGGATAAAAAGCTTTGCCTTGGTAGGTTTCTACAGTAACGTCATGTTTACCGACATATTGTTCATTTCGAAAAACCTCTTGTATCACAATCATATCCATACCTACTTTATGCATGGAACGAATCATTTCCCGCCATTGATCGTCGGTCATACGCCGCAGATCATTGTTCCAATGTTTGCCTTCAGTTTCACTCCAATGGTAAATACTGGTCCAAGCACCATCTATTAAGCGAGTGGAACGGATATTGGAATCTATAATTTCAATATCACGTGTTTGGATTGTTTTCTTTGTTCCATCCTTTACAACAAGGATTATTTTATTTTTTCCAACTTTATCCCTCGTCTGCATGTTATATCTGATGGTGAGGGGATTATCTTTCTCTACTTGACAAGTAGAATGATACAATAATGCGTTTCTATCTATCTTATTAAGATATAGTGAAACATCCAAGCTACGGACAGAAGTATCATAGTTTGTAATCCCCACCCTTATATCTAAATCAACCTGATTTGTAATAGTAGCGGGAGGAATTAATGTTAAATCTATACCCGCCTTTCCTCTTGCCCATAAGCTACAAGAAAGCAAACATATAATAAGTCCTAATGTAGTTTTTTTATACATATTTATTTCAATAAAGAAATTGCGCTAGAAAAAGAAAAAACTTTCATCTATTTCCAGTTATAATAATTATTTCAATGAATTATAATAATTTCTATATCCTTCAAAGCTATCATAACCAGGCTTGAATGTTGCCCAACTAAAATTGGTTATAAGATCAGTATATTGACTGGCTACGGCCAATTGTTCTTCTAGCTCCGCCCAGGTTTTGGCACGATAATCTACAGGAGGATAGTATGAATAAAAGAAAGACTCAATGTCTACTCCAAACTTCACTCCTGCTTCTTCACAAGCTTTTTTGATATAACCATAGTAATTGGGAAGGTCTATGCGTACATCCACCAAACTACGACCACCTAAATCCTGCAAATACATATAGTCAACATTCTCTGTTTCTTTTAATAATGCTTCAAACCATTCACCGCACATCTCAGCCGGCATACCTCTCCACAAAGCCGGAGCAATATATACAGGTTTGTTACATTTACTTTTAGCAAAAGTAGCTACACGGGTCAAGTAGTCCGACAATAATTTACGTTTATTTTCTTCCTGCCATCCTGCCGGATATTTGGCATCGTGAAACTCTTCCGTAATATACCAACCTGCAAAGCTCGGATGATCCGCATATTTCCTAGCTAAATCTCCTGCAACCACTTCATTGCGTGCCAGCAATACATCATAGGTCCATTTATCGTCTAGCTTTTCAATATTATAATCTCCCCCATTAAGCCCTAAGATAATTTTGAAGCCTGTTTTTTCCGCTGCATTCATTATCTTGTCAATTATAGGACATTCTGTTTGCACACCTTCACCGTTCCAACCTACAGTAGAGCCTGAATACCATGATATTGTATTTTCTGCTCCATATCCAACACTATATTGGACGATCCAAGTATCAATACCTACTTTTTTACATTCTGTAAAGTAGGTTTCCCAATCATCGTACTCCGGATTTTCATAATACACTTTGTTCAATTGAATAAACATACTTGAGAACTTGCCTTTCTTTTCATACTGATGCTGATATGAGGTAACCTGTTCTAGAGCATCAAGATATACTGTACCTGTTCCAGACTCATCTTTCTCATTAACTATGTCAATACGATAACCAAAAACTTTCGATAAGTTCAATTTATCATCAGGTGCCAAACCTTTATATAACTGGAAAGATTCATAAGGTATAATTAATTTCTGCCAGCCATCCTGTTGTAAAATAGATTTGTTGATGTACTGAAAATACTGATTTTCCATTTGAATACCAGGCTCCATTTTACTATCTTGAATAAGCATTACCCGCAAAATACCCGGATTCTGACTATTCCCTTTTATCCATAATGAAAGTCCTAGAGGATGAAAGGACAGATCTGTACGATAGTTTCCCCAAATTTCTTTCATAGTCACATATTCGGGTTCTGTACTGATAGACTTCGCAGCAAAGGTATAATTGACAGCAAGCGCTCCTAATCCTTCTTTAGCGTCTTCTACTGTTTGTCCACTGATAGCGGCAGATGGAGAATTTTCTCCCACGCTCATTACATAATTACGTCCATCGGTAAAGTCATAGTTCTCTATGACTTTAGTATCTTTAGCATTTTGTTCCACATACGCCACAGCATCTTGATTGACAGTCTCAGGTAATGCTACACGATGTATATCAATATCATCATCCGAGCAAGAGCACAATGCTACGATTGTACCAAATGCTAAATATTGTATTACTAACATATTTTTCAGTGTCATATTTGTTCTAGATATTTTTAGGTTATGTTTCTAAAGCTATTGTTGCGTAGGAGGATAGTATCTCATTTCATACATTGCCACTCCAGATTGTGATTTATCAGCAGAGACAATAGTAGCATAGATATAGGCCTTATTATTATCTACTTCTACAGCCACATCTCCCCATTGATTGATGTTGTTTACCGCGTATTGTTCAGATTCAAAAATCAGGAATTCATTATAGTTGTCTGAATCAGGATTCATTGCGGTCCAATTATTCTTGTCGGTAATATCAAATACCTTCAGACAGACACTTGAACTACCAAAAGCCTGCGTAAGCATTGCCAAGAAGCGATGGCCATCTATTTCAAAGACACGAAATCCCAATAATTTATAATCAAAATTCCTGCGATTCATTTCTGTAAGATTGTTTAATTCTTCATTAAAACAATAGATGTGACTACCTAACAATTGTTGTGTATCTGAATTTGAATATTGGAAATAAGACAAGTAAATATCCGAATTATCAGCAGTTGTAAGACGTTGAATATTTGCAGACTCCCAAACCCCAGTTATATTATCAGAGAAATCAACCTTTACAGGAACTGTACTTACCGGTACACCATCGTTGAATTCAAAACGATAATATTCTTTGCCTTGTGCACCAAAATAAGTATTACCGGAAAGTGCATATACATATGCTTTCCCTTCTTTCAGATTGCCGACAATACTAAAACGATAACCTAGCATAAGTGGACATCCATTATCATGCATATAATCAAGAAGTAATTTCGGCTCACTATTCATATCTTCATAATAATACAACATAAATCCAGCCCCATAGATATTTTCACGTGCTGCAACAATATGTCCCGCATCATCTGTTTTAACTTGTGATATAAAGGTATGCGGCGCTTTTATTTTCTTTTTCAAGTCAGCATTTTGCTCACCGTAAACTTTAATATAACTTTCATCATAGTTTTCCACACCGTCATATAACACAAATTCATTGTTAGATATGGCAATAGACGAAATCCAAACAGGCCATATATAATCTAAATCGTTACCGTTCTTAAACCATCTTTTTTTAAATGTAGCGATAGGACCAACCGGAATAGCTTTGATAATATAGGTTTTTACTATCCCTATCGCTGTTTTGACTCTTAATTCAAATGGAGAAGTCAAGTCTATCGTTCCGGGTAAACCTGGTTGTACAAAACAATCATTCTCCAAACTAACTATCAAATTTACCTTTGACAAGTCCACAGGATCTTCTATAGGTGAAGGAAATTTGAATTCAATTATATCTCCATCTTTATATGGACCTCTTTTAGTAGGACTAAAAATCTGACTCTCACCCGCGATTTTCGCAGTTAGACTCAATAATCCTTCTTCCGCTTGTGGAGTATTACCCATATCCACTTCACCACATGAAGTAATGCCAAAGGCATAAGTAGCCAAAAGCAATGACTTAAATATATTCTTCATATCGTTTTTCTATTAAATATTATCTCCATTCTTCAAATTGCTCACACAGCTCATTTGACTGTAATTCTGTATAAGGTATGGGGAATCGTTTATATTTATCCAAATATATACGAGTCTTGCCATTGTCACAGTCCACATCCTCATAGGTAATTGTTTCATCGGCTTGCCGTATAGGCTTTTTACCTTTAAGATGCGTATTATTCAATGTAGACTTGGCCAAATTCCAACGGCGTAAGTCCCAAAAGCGATGACCTTCGAAAGCTAATTCTACCATGCGTTCGTGACGTAAGTGGATCATAAATTGATCAATAGTCGTGGCCTCTACTGCAGGAAGGTGCACTCTATTTCTTACATTATTCAACTCAATCAACGCCTCCTTTACAAATCCTTGTTGTGCCATCGCTTCTGCATAGATCAATAATACTTCAGCATAACGCATATAATAATAAGTGTAGTCGTTCTCTTTAAAGTCAATCATATCTTCGTCCATGAATTTTCGAATATAATAGCCGGTAGAAGTCGTGTTTCCTCCTAATCCCCAACCATCTCTTCCACCTTCATAAGCCTCGATAGTACGTCCTTTCCAAGAGGCCCCATTGTAAAGAATAGAAGCATAAAAACGAGGTTCACGCCCTTCATACGGATTTGTGGCATGGATATCCCAAGAGAAATCTGTACCATTTGCCATTTCATACTGTGAAACAAGATTCTCAGTCGGGGTAGCTTCAGCATTGCCGTTATCACCCGGCGGACAATAAGTGACATCAAAAGTATAGGCTAAATCCGGTTTTATATAACCAAACTCCATTACGCTTTCTTTATTTTCCACCTTATCACTTCGTCTGATCTTAAACAAACCTGCATAATCAGGATAAAGGTCGTAGCCCATACCCATTACCATAGCTGCGGCATCAGAAGCATCTTTCCATCTTTCTGCATAAAGCATGGCTCTGGCCTTCAGCCCCCAAGCAGCTCCTTGCGTCAGTTTGCCTTGTTCAGCAGCCTCCTTGTTCGGCAAATAACGTGCAGCAAAGTCTAAGTCTTCTGCAATAAAATCCCAGCATTTGTCCGGCTCACTTAACGAATGATTCTTCTCGCCCAACGGAGGCAGTTCGCGGAAAATAATTAAGTTTGCCCCATAACGACGTGCCATTTGGAAATAAACATGAGCTCTAAAAAAACGCACTTCTGCTTCCGCCTTCTGTTGTATAGTTTTAGATAAATGTTGTCCATGTTTTTTCAGACCATCTAAAAAACGGTTGCATTGCGTCACCCAATTATATCCCCAACTCCAATTTTCAAAAACATTATTGGCTTGATCTATCGGCAGTGAGCCAAAAGCCCATAAGTTCTGACTGGCATGAGGCAGAGTCATTTTTACAATATCACTATAACCATCTTCAGCAATAGCAGAAGCATAATAATCAGATCCGATCAACGGATAAAAGCTGTTGAGGTACAACTCTACATTCGTCTCATTTTTCCAAAGAACATCTTCTGTATAATTACTTGTAAGTTCTGGTTCCAGACTACATCCTGCCAACCCTATACAAGCCCAAAGCAAACATATACTTTTTCTACATACAATATTAAATATCTTCATAGGTTTCTTTTATTAGAAGGTTATGTTAAGCCCAAATTCATATACTCTTTGTTGTGGGTAATACCCCTGATTTACATTAGGCATTTCCGGATCGAAATATTTAACTCCGGTTAATGTAAACAAATTACTGCCAGATACATAGGCACGTACCTTTTCAATCCCTACTTTTCTAGTTAATTCAGCAGGTAAAGTATAACCAATTTGGGCATTTTTCAAACGGATATATGTTCCATCCTTTACCCACCAATCAGAATATTTACCACCATTCAAGCGGGCTTCCGTACTTAAGCGGGGATATTTAGCATTACGATTTTCAGGAGTCCAAGCGCCTTCTACCAAATAATACGGAGCATTGCCATCTGCATAAAATGGTCTTGTATAAAATGTATCATCTACCCAACCAGCTCCTGGATAGGACCCACACAAATAAACATCAAACAATGCAGAACCCTGGAAAAAGGCATTAAAATCAAAACCTTTCCAATTTGCAGATAAGTTCAATCCATAAGTCATTTCCGGAATATTACTACGCCCGATAGGTACCATATCTTGTTCCATCGTAATTTTGCCATCGCCATTTATATCGACAAGTTTGATATCTCCCGGTAAAGTAGGTCCGAATACTGCACTATTAGCTATTTCCTCTTCTGACTGAAACAACCCATCAGAAATAAATCCAAAATATTGTCCCATCGGCTTGCCAACCAAACGTTTAGCATTAGGAACATTTGTTGTTTCATTTATCTTTAAGATTTTATTACGTGCCCATGACAGATTTCCTTTGATACTGTAATTTACTTCTCCTATTTTATTTTGATGAGTTAGTACCAATTCAAATCCTTTGTTCTCATGCTCACCACTATTAACCAATGAACTGTAATAACCACCTAATGATGGAGGATAGGAACCGGACTGGGCTTCTATTTTACGTTTAGTCAATGAATAGAACATATCAAATTCTACCCCTAAAAGACCTTTCCAAAACATTGCTTCAAAACCGATATTATAAGTATTTGTATATTGCCATTTCAGATCTTCATTAGGGATACTTCCTATATTAAGGTAACGTTTTAATGTACTGCCCAATGCAACATTAGGCTTATCGCTCAAAGAAGCCAAACTCATATAAGAAATGCCATATCCTAACCCTGTCTGACTACCTAATTGCCCAAAGGAAGCACGCAATTTCAGGTTATCAATAAAGTTTAAATCTACATTATCTTTAATGAATGATTCTTCAGATATACGCCATCCTAAAGAAACACCGGGAAACACACACCAACGGTTTCTACTCGGCAAAAGAGTGCTTCCATCAATACGACCGGAAATTTCCACTAAATATTTATCTGCATAATCATAGTTCAGACGTGCAACATATCCTCCTCGCTTACTTTTGTTATGTATACCCAATACACTATTAGGAATTACTTCATCTCCCCAACTTAAATCCAGTATGTCATCCACCGGATAACCTCTCTTACCAGCTGACATACTCGTATATTTTACTCCGCCGTATTCGTAAAGGAATAGAGCCTGAATACCATGATTCTTAATTTTAGTCTGATACTCCAAAGATGGTTGGATATAATAGTCGTATTGATCGACATAGTCCTGTGATACACTAGTAATTCCATCTGCCAACAAGCGACCATAGGCTTCCCCCCATGTGCGGGTTGATTGATTATAAATAGCTAGTTTATAAGGAGTCTTATCTATTTTCGTCATTCTATGGAAATAATCATAGGAAGCGGTAAACTTTGCGGTCAATCCCTTAATTCCGGGAATTTCATATTTTAAGGTAACATTAGTTTCCATTCTTTTTTCACGTAAATCAGAAACTCCTCCAAGGTCACGAACTGCTACTGGGTTTTGGTTTCCATTGCCTGCCCCATTAAGGCTACCCACCGGAATGCCACTGTAAGTGGTCGCAGGCAAGTAGGGAAATGACAACATGGCTTGTTGCATAATAGCACCAGTACCCAAAGCTGGTTCGGAAGTATTAGAATGGCGGATTCCCATACCTAAAGCGATACTGAAATTACTAGTTACTTTTGCGTCAATGTTAGTACGGATATTATATCGGTCATAAGAGGTGTTATCAATCACGCCATTTTGATTATAGCTGCCTACTCCGACATAATACTTGAAGCGGTCATTTCCACCGGATAATGAAACATTATTACTATAGGTAGGCGCCACCGATTTAAATACAAGATCAAACCAATCGGTGTTTGTATATACTCCTTGTGGATCTCCATTTACTGCACGTGCGATTTCATCGTTAGTAAAACGTAAACTTTCTTTGGAATATCCATCCAATTCCTGTGCCTTGTTATACCATTTCATATAATCCGGTCCATTAAGAAACTTCGGAAAACAAGTATTAGTGCTCAAACTTATGGAAGAATTAATATTTACAGTTGGCTTCTGGTTATCTCCCCTTTTAGTCGTAATCAAAATTACTCCGGCAGAACCATTAAAACCATACACAGCAGCTGATGCAGCATCTTTCAATACCGTTACAGATTCTATTTCATCAGGGCTCACTGCAGGAAAAGGTCGAACAATTCCATCGACAACAACCAAAACATTCCCGTCACCATTTCCTGCTCCACGTACCATCAATGAAGTAGCATCTTCTCCCGGCTGTCCACTATTTTGTGTTGCAACCAAACCAGGTAATCGCCCTTGTAGTATTGTAGAGAGATTAGAGGATGGGGCTTTCTGTAATTCTGCAGAACTAACTTGTACCACAGAACCTGTTACACTCATCTTTTTCTGTGTTCCATACCCCACAACCACTACTTCGTCAAGCAAAGCCGCGTCATCTTCCAATGTTACATTGATAATAGTTCTATTTCCGACTTTTACTTCTTGGGTAGCCATACCTATAAAAGAAAAAATAAGAGTACTCTTTTGAGAGACATTAATATTATAAATACCATCTACATTAGTAACAGTTCCCATACTGGTTCCTTTTACCTTGACACTAACACCCAATAAAGGTTCTCCCGATGCATCCACAACTTTTCCATGTATCATTGTCTGTGCGTACAAGCTTGGTATACATACACAAAACAACAATAAAAGACATGTAAAAATCCTACTCATTTGAGTTTTTACTCTAGTTTTACAATAATTGTCTATCATAATATTATAAAGGGTTAATACAATGATTATTTATAAATCTTTTAATATATTCCAGCATTGATACAGTCCTCTTGGTACGTGGAAACACCCTTTCCATTTACCACCTTTCAAAGGTAGCAACACCTCACCTTTTCTATTCAAATATCCATACCATTCTAGGTATTCGGGATCTTTGAAATGTGTCCATGTATAGTCATGCACCTTCTCAAACCATTCCAGACATTTACGGTCACCTGTAAATTGATAGCCTTTTAGCAGAGATATAAGTGTCTCGATATGCACCCACCAAAGTTTCTGGTCCCATTCCAATTGTTGGGGAGGACAACCGTTACGATCCATGAAATAATAGATACCGCCATACTCCTTATCCCAACCGTATTCAAGCATGGTAAGAGTCGTGTTTTTTGCTTTCTCTATCAGTTCCGGACGATGCAGACGTTTACCCAAGTCCATGATAAACCACATCGCTTCAATCGCATGACCGGGAGTAACCTGGCGACCCTCAAAACAATCCACAAGATTACCGTTTATATCTACATTCTCGACAATGATTCCACCAAGTTCGGGACGATAAAAGACGTCCATAACTTCATGGATGCAAGTGTCCATAGCCTGTTCCAAGTAGTCTTTACCTAAAATATGCTCTATTTCCATAGCGAGATTGCATAGAATCATCGGCAGAGCAAAATTTTTCAGATTACGTGTATCGGGATGAAGCTTGTTCCATTTTCCTTTAGGGTTATCAGCTTTGGACAAGACAATATCGAATGTCTTTCTGGCAATATCGGCATACTCCTGATTACCGGTTGCCAAACTCAATTGTCCGAAAGCCATTGTCGCAAAAGTATAGGAGAATATGTTATACGGTTCTACCAACGGTCTACCCGAACGGTCGAGGGAAAAGTACCAGTTGTAATTTCCGTCATGTCCGTATTTCTTTAAGAATTCGCCACCTTGAACGGCACAGTCCAGCCATTCCTGGCGTTTCTCCACCTTATTGTAAAGCATGGAGAACATCCATACCTCACGCCCTTGCAACCAAATAAACTTGTCTGTATCGAATACTTTGCCTTCACGATCCAGACAGGTGAAATAGCCGCCAAACTCTTTGTCTTGAGAATATTGGAGCCAGAAAGGAAGAACATTGTTCAACAATTCATCCTTGTATTGATTTGCTAATTTTTTAAAATCCATAATATAATTTATTATCAGGACTGTATCGACAGCTATTCAGATGATAAACGTTTATTGAATGGCCATACAAAAAACATCTTCTACCATTTCTACAATCCACTTGTTAGTACATTAAAATAATTAAGATCTGTTTTATATTTATTTCGAACGGTTCCAGTATCTTTCAATTTCCTCCAGTGACTTCCCAGTCGTCTCCGGGACTAGTTTCCATACGATGAGCATATACGGCACGCACATAAGCGCGAACAGGAAGAATGTTCCGGCGGGGGTAAGGTTCTGGAGCATCCAGGGGGTTAACTGTCCGATCAGGTACGTTCCGATCCAGAGAGCGAATCCTGCTATTGACATGGCCAGTCCGCGAACTTTGGTGGGATACATCTCCGAGAGAAGCACGAACACTACAGCGCAGATAGACACGGCACAACAGAATACATAGAACAGGAAGAAAATAAGCAGGAAGAGGCTTGAGACATTCAGTGTTTCTCCGAAAAGGAAGTACAGGCCGATAAGAATCAGAGAAACAATCATTCCCGAAACTCCGTAATACACCAGCTTCTTGCGACCAACTTTATCAATGATGACAAGAGCCAGAATGGTGGTCAATGTATTAACAAGTCCTACCAGAACTTGGTAAAAGAGAGAAAGTTTGTGGCTCTCATATTGTATTTTAAAGAAAAAGCTTAATTTGTATAAGAAAAATCCTATCTTTACTGCGTTAAACTAACTAATACCCCCATTATGAAAAGAAATCATTATTTTCTCCTTCTTATTTTATTAGGATTTTCCTTTAGTGTTCAAGCCTCAGATACTGTCCGAGCTTCAGATACAGTATTTATCCGTGAAACACAAACTCCCATTCTGATAGAACGGCAAGACAATGTTTTGTTTTATATCCGTTTGGATGCTAAAGACAGTAAGTTACTGAATGAAGTCGTATTAGATTTCAGCAAAAGCACGCCACAGCACGATATCCAGTCGGTAAAACTCTATTATGGAGGCACGGAGGCATTGCAGCATAGAGATAAAAAGCGTATGGCTCCCGTAGAATATATATCTGGTTTTCATCCGGGAACTACCTTATCTGCCAATCCGTCGTATTCGGTGAAATGTGCGGAAGTTGTGAGACCTTCCAATAAAGTAGTACTTAAGAGTAATTATAAATTATTTCCAGGCGTAAATTTTTTTTGGATTAGTTTGCAGATGAAAAAAGGAACTTCTTTATATACCCGAATAAACTCTGAACTATGTGCGGTAAAAGTAGATGGCAAAGATTTGAACTGTAAATATCTTTCTCCTAAAAATATCTCTCATCGAATGGCTATCGGCGTACGTCACGCAGGAGATGACGGATCGGCAGCTTTCCGTATTCCGGGATTGGTGACTACGAATAAAGGAACTTTGTTAGGAGTATATGACGTTCGTTATAATAGTAGCGTTGATTTGCAGGAATATGTTGATGTTGGGTTGAGCCGTAGTACAGATGGAGGAAAAACATGGGAAAAAATGCGTCTTCCTCTTTCATTTGGTGAGTATGGTGGTTTGCCAAAAGCTCAAAATGGAGTAGGGGATCCTTCTATTTTGGTAGATACAAAAACAAATACTGTATGGATAGTTGCTGCATGGACGCATGGTATGGGCAATCAGCGTGCATGGTGGAGTTCACATCCGGGAATGGATATGAATCATACAGCGCAATTGATGATGGTGAAAAGTACCGACGATGGTAAAACGTGGTCGGAACCAATCAATATAACGGAGCAGGTGAAAGATCCATCCTGGTACTTTCTACTTCAAGGACCGGGACGCGGAATAACGATGAGTGACGGCACATTGGTTTTTCCGACCCAGTTTATAGATTCGACACGTATCCCTAATGCCGGAATTATGTATAGTAAGGATCGAGGTAAGACATGGAAGATGCATAACATGGCCCGTACCAATACCACAGAAGCCCAAGTTGTAGAAATAGAACCGGGAGTTTTGATGTTGAATATGCGTGATAACAGAGGAGGCAGCCGGGCGGTATCCATTACAAAAGATTTGGGCAAGAGCTGGACCGAACACGCTTCTTCACGTAAGGCACTTAATGAGCCCGTATGTATGGCCAGCTTGCTGAATGTCAAAGCACAGGATAATGTGTTGAACAAAGACATCCTTCTGTTTTCAAATCCTAATACAGTAAAAGGACGGGACCATATCACAATAAAGGCAAGTTTGGATAAAGGACTTACTTGGCTGCCGGAACATCAACTCTTATTAGATGAAGATCCGGGATGGGGATATAGCTGTCTGACTATGATTGATAAAGAGACTATTGGTATTTTATACGAAAGTAGTGTGGCACACATGACATTTCAAGCAGTGAAGCTTACAGACCTAATAAAAGAATAATATTTGTATTATGTAAAGCAATCCGGAATGGAGCTACAGTCCGGGAGAGGCTGATATGATGCAACCTTAAAAACTGTATATATTATGAAGAAATTATTTTTATTCATCATGGTGTTGTCGCTCATAGCTACGGTCAATGCGCAAGACCGCAAGTATTCCACATTTTATTATCAGCGTGCCACTTTGTTTGAAGCACTGCCTGTTACATCCAGTGATATTATTTTCTTGGGAAACAGTATTACCAACGGAGCCGAATGGGCGGAGCTGTTTAATGACAAACACGTGAAAAATCGGGGCATCAGCGGTGATATTTGTATGGGGGTGTATGATCGGTTGGATGCAGTTTTGAAAGGCAAACCAGCAAAGATATTTCTTTTGATTGGTATTAATGATGTAAGTAGGGGAGCTCCCGCCGATACTATTGTATCCCGTATTGGAATGATTGTTGGAAAGATAAAGGAGGATTCACCGAAAACCAAACTGTATTTGCAAAGTGTTCTTCCGGTGACCGACCATTATAATATGTTTAAAGGACACACTTCACACTGGCGGGTTATTCCTGAAATCAATAAAGGATTGGTGCGTTTGGCTGAGAAGGAAGGAGTGACTTATATAGATCTGTACTCTCATTTTGTAGACAAACAAACCGGAAAGATGAACACAGCCTACACAAATGACGGCTTGCATCTTTTGGGAAAAGGGTATCTCAAATGGGTCGAGATTGTAAAACCCTATATCAGGAGGAAATAAGATGAAAAAAGTTCTGGTTCTATCTCTCTGTCTGTTTCTTTGCTGGACATTGTCCGCCAGGCAGCAGCGGATAAAGGTAGCCTGTATAGGTAATAGTATTACCTACGGAACCGGGTTATCTGACTGTGCGACACAATCGTATCCTGTGCAGTTGCAAGCTTTGTTGGGAGAACGCTATGAAGTAAAAAACTTCGGGAAACCGGGAGCGACTCTGCTTAAGCGAGGACACCGTCCCTATATCCAACAGGAAGAGTACCGGAAAGCATTGGAATTTGCCGGAGATATTGTAGTCATTCATTTGGGAGTCAACGATACCGACCCTCGCAACTGGCCTAATTATCGTGATTGTTTTGTTACGGACTATCTGAGTCTGATTGATACATTCCGTGAAGTTAATCCCGCTGTGCGGATTATCGTCGCACGAATGACTCCGATTGCCGATCGTCATAGTCGCTTCCTGTCGGGGACCCGTGACTGGCATGGCGAGATACAGATAGCAATCGAAAACGTGGCGCGTTATACCGGTGTGCAGTTGATAGATTTCCATGAACCGCTTTATCCTTATCCTTTCTTGTTGCCGGATGCTGTTCATCCTACTGCCGAAGGAGCTATGATAATGGCAAAAACAGTTTATTCAGCCATCACTGGAGATTATGGTGGCTTAAAGTTATCCCCGCTGTATACGGACAATATGGTTCTTCAGCGTGATACACCTTTGTTTATTCATGGGACAGCCAATGCCGGAGAAGAAGTAATAGTCCGCATCAACCGTCAGCAATGGGTAACTAAAACAGCACAGGACGGGAAATGGTCTGTGAAATTATTACCATTGAAAGCGGGTGGTCCTTACGTGTTGACTGTCTCCACCCCTCAAAGGACTTTGAAATACACCAATGTATTGGCAGGAGAAGTCTGGTTGTGTGCCGGACAGTCAAATATGGAGTTTATGTTACGGCAGGCTGTTACCGGAAAACAAGATATCCCCCAAGCGACTGACGGGCAACTGCGTCTGTATGACATGAAAGCACGTTGGCGGACGGATGCGGTGAAATGGGATGATTCTGTCCTTGATTCCTTGAATCATCTTCAATATTATAAAGATACGGAGTGGGAAGTTTGTACTCCGGAACGTGCTGCCCGCTTCTCGGCAATAGCTTATTATTTCGGTCGGATGTTGCGGGATAGCTTGAAAGTGCCGGTAGGATTGATATGTAATGCCGTTGGTGGTTCACCTGCCGAATCATGGATTGACCGTAACACTTTGGAATATCACTTCCCGGCTATCTTGAAAGATTGGACTCGCAATGACTTTATCCAGGATTGGGTACGCGGACGTGCAGCATTGAATATCAGCCGGTCAAAAGATAAATTGCAACGTCATCCTTATGAACCTTGTTATTTGTATGAGTCAGGTATACGTCCGCTGGCGCAATATCCGGTGAAAGGTGTGATTTGGTATCAAGGTGAATCTAATGCCCATAATTACGAAGCTCACGAAAAACTTTTTAAACTGTTGGTCGGCAGTTGGCGTAAAGATTGGGACAATGAGAGCCTGCCATTTTATTATGTCCAACTATCCGGTATGGCTCGGCCTTCGTGGCCTTGGTTCCGTGATAGCCAGCGTAGGATGATGAGCGAGATATTGAATACGGGAATGGCGGTATCGAGTGACTATGGAGATTCACTGGATGTACATCCGAGAAATAAGAAACCGGTTGGAGAGCGTTTGGCTCGTTGGGCATTGAACAAGACATACGGGATGTGCCGTGTGCTGCCTTCCGGCCCGTTATTTCACCATGCCGATTTTCGTGAAGGTGCCGTATATGTGACATTTGATTATGGTCAAGGCTTGAAGAGCGCGGACGGCCGTCCTTTACGGACGTTTGAAGTAGCCGAAGTTGACGGTGTCTATTACCCGGCGGTTGCCGAGATTGTTGATGACATATTGAAAGTATATAGCGAACAAGTAAAGCAGCCGCGCTATATCCGGTATGGCTGGCAACCTTTTACACGGGCTAATCTGGTGAATGAAGAGGGACTTCCGGCCTCAACCTTCCGTGCGGAAGCACCCGGGACATTTGTTACCCCGAATTTATAAGAATAACGATTGGATAATTTGACTGTCGGCATACAGATTTTGTTGACTTTTCGGGGAATTTTAATAAAAAAATAATATCTTTGACACCGTTAATATTTAATGCCCCTGTGAAACCTATAAATAATTTATTAATAACTTAACACTTAATTTTTTAATTTATGAAACAACTGTTGAAATTAACCGGATGCTTGGCGGTGGCAGGGCTTTTTGCTTCTTGCCAGTCAGTTCAGCAAGAAGCTAATTATCAGGTAATTCCCTTGCCGCAGGAAATCGTTGTAGAGCAGGGAGCCCCCTTTATCCTGAAAAGCGGAGTAAAGATTCTCTATCCGGAAGGAAACGAGAAGATGCAGCGCAATGCGAAATTCCTGGCCGACTATCTGAAGACGGCTACGGGAAAAGACTTTACCATTGAGACCGGAGCAGAAGGAAAAAATGCCATTATCCTGGCTTTGGGGACAGAAAATGAGAATCCGGAAGCCTATCAATTGAAAGTTGCCGGTGACGGAGTAACCATTACCGGTTCTACGGAAGCCGGAGTATTTTATGGTATCCAGTCTTTGCGTAAATCTTTGCCTATTGCCGTGGGAGCAAATATAGCCCTCCCGGCCGTAGAAATCAAAGACGCTCCCCGTTTTGGTTATCGTGGCGCCCATTTCGATACCAGCCGTCATTTCTTCACGGTAGATGAAATAAAGACTTACATCGATATGCAGGCATTGCACAACATGAACCGTTTGCATTGGCATATCACGGACGACCAGGGATGGCGTCTGGAAATCAAGAAATACCCGAAGCTGACAGAAATCGGTTCCAATAGAACGGAAACCGTCATCGGACGCAACTCCGGTGAGTATGACGGTAAACCTTACGGTGGATTCTATACGCAGGAACAGGCAAAAGAAATTGTAGAATATGCTGCAGAACGTTACATAACCGTTGTTCCTGAAATAGACCTTCCGGGACATATGCAAGCTGCCCTTGCCGCTTATCCTGAGTTGGGTTGTACCGGTGGTCCGTACGAAGTATGGAGACAGTGGGGAGTATCCGAAGACGTGCTTTGTGCCGGAAATGATCAGGTATTGAAATTCCTCGAGGATGTATATGGAGAATTGATTGAAATCTTCCCGTCGGAATATATCCATGTGGGTGGTGACGAATGTCCGAAAGTAAGATGGGAACAATGTCCGAAGTGCCAGGCACGTGCCAAGACGTTGGGCTTGAAATCGGATAAGGAACACTCTAAAGAAGAACGTTTGCAGAGTTTCATTATCAATCATATCGAGAAATTCCTCAATGCTCACGGACGCCAGATTATCGGTTGGGATGAAATCCTTGAAGGCGGACTTGCTCCGAATGCCACTGTGATGTCATGGCGCGGCGAAAAAGGAGGTATTGAAGCCGCCAAGCAGAAACACGATGTCATCATGACTCCGAATACTTATTTATACTTCGACTACTATCAGTCTAAAGATATCGAAAATGAACCTTTCGGTATCGGAGGTTATCTGCCGATGGAAAGAGTATACAGCTACGAGCCTATGCCTGCTTCTCTTACTCTGGAGGAACAGCAATATATAAAAGGGGTACAAGCTAATCTTTGGACCGAATATATCGCTACATTCCCGCATGCGCAATATATGGTATTGCCCCGTTGGGCTGCTTTGTGTGAAGTTCAGTGGACGAATCCCGATAAGAAGAATTATGCAGACTTCCTGTCTCGTCTTCCTCAGTTAATCAAATGGTATGAAGCCGAAGGATATAATTATGCTAAACACGTCTTTGAGGTGCAAGCCCAATTTGAACCGAATCCGGCAGAAGGAACATTGGATATTACGTTATCTACTATTGATAAGACCCCTATTCATTATACTTTGGACGGTACGGAACCTACCGCTGCTTCTCCTTTGTATGAAGGTGTGTTGAAACTCAAGGAAAATGCTACCTTGTCCGCCAAAGCTATTCGTCCTTCAGGAGACAGCAAGGTGCTTACCGAGAAAATTGATTTCAGCAAATCCAGCATGAAGCCGATTGTTGCCAATCAGAAAATCAATGAACAATATATGTTCAAGGGAGCTGCTACATTGATAGACGGTCTGAAAGGAAACAGTAGTTACAAATCCGGTCGTTGGATTGCTTTCAACGGAAATGACATGGATATGACGATTGACCTCCAACAACCTGTAGAGATTTCAAGTGTGTCCATCTCTACTTGTGTTGCCAAAGGCGATTGGGTATTCGATGCGAGAACTATGTCCGTAGAAGTTTCGGATGACGGAAAGAACTTCACTAAAGTTGCTTCCGAAGAATATCCGGAAATGAAAGAAGATGATAAAGACGGTGTCTATAATCATAAGTTGACCTTTACTCCGGTGAAAACGCAGTATGTAAGAGTTATTGCATCACCGGAGAAATCAATGCCGGCATGGCATGGTGGAAAAGGTAAAAACAGTTTCTTGTTTGTAGACGAAATCAGTATTGATTAATGAATATAAGAAATAGACACGCTAAAGTTTGTCTTTTCTTATGGATATTAGGGATGTGCCTTGCGGTGCATCCCATCAAAGCACAGTCCGTAATTCCTGTTCCATTGAAAATGGAGCAGGGTGCGGACTACTTTTTTCTATCAGAAAAGACAAAACTTTATACAAACTTAGAGGGGGAAGAAGCGAGGCTTTGGGAGAACTGTCTGCAAGCACTGCCTGTTTCGTTGAAGAAAGGTTCGAAAAAGGACGTACGCCAAGTACTTTCATTGCTGATAACCGGAAAGAATGAGCGGTTGCCCTCTCCGGAAAGTTACACACTGTCCGTCACTCCCCGACGAATCATTATCCGTTCAACTTCCGGAGCCGGATTATTTTACGGAATGCAGACACTGTTACAGTTGCTTACCCCTTCGGGCACGGGCTATTCCGTCGCATCCGTTGAAATAGAGGATACTCCTCGTTTTGCTTATCGTGGTTTTATGCTCGATGTTTCCCGCCATTTCTTCTCCAAAGAATTTGTGAAGAAGCAGATAGACGCATTGGCTTTTTATAAAATAAACCGGCTTCATCTGCATCTGACTGATGCGGCAGGCTGGCGCATTGAGATAAGTAAATACCCTTTGCTCACTGACTTTGCCGCTTGGCGTACGGAGCCGAACTGGAAGAAATGGTGGAACGGTGGACGCGAATACGTTCGCTTCGATGAACCCGGAGCTTCCGGCGGTTATTATACTCAGAAAGACATTTGTGAAATACTTGAATATGCCCGTCAGCATTACATGACGGTCATCCCTGAAATAGAAATGCCTTCCCATTCGGAAGAAGTGCTGGCTGCTTATCCGCAACTGTCCTGTTCGGGCGAGCCGTACAAGAATTCGGACTTCTGTGTCGGTAATGAAGAAACCTTTGCCTTTCTCGAAAATGTGCTGACCGAAGTCATGGAACTTTTTCCGTCAGAATATATCCATATCGGTGGTGATGAGGCTGGCAAGTCGGCATGGAAAACGTGCCCGAAGTGTCAAAAGAGAATGAAGGATGAGCATCTTGCCAATGTAGATGAACTGCAAAGTTACCTGATACACCGCATTGAGAAGTTCCTCAATGCTCACGGTCGTCATTTGCTGGGATGGGACGAGATATTGCAAGGAGGTATGGCTCCCAATGCTACTGTTATGTCCTGGCGTGGAGAAGAAGGTGGGATCGCTGCCGTAACCTCCGGTCATCGGGCTGTCATGACACCTGGCGCTTATTGTTATCTGGACAGTTATCAGGATGCACCCTATTCACAGCCGGAAGCTATCGGCGGATACCTGCCATTGAAGAAAGTGTATTCGTACGATCCGGTTTCCGTTTCCCTGACTACAGAGCAGGCTAAACTTGTTTACGGTGTGCAGGGTAACTTATGGGTGGAATATATTCCCACTCCCGAACGGGTTGAATATATGATGTATCCCCGTATCCTCGCATTGGCGGAAGTGGCTTGGTCTGCTCCCGAGCGTAAGTCATGGCCGGATTTCCATGCCCGCGCCTTGAAAGCGGTGAGAGAGTTACAGGCAAAGGGGTATCATCCTTTCGATTTGAAGAATGAGATCGGCAGTCGTCCGGAATCCGTAAAACCTGTTGCCCATCTGGCATTGGGTAAGAAGATAATATATAATTCGTCGTATAGTCCCCATTATCCGGCACAGGGCAATACCGCTCTAACGGACGGCATACGTGGCGATTGGACGTATGGAGACGGTTGTTGGCAGGGATTTATTGACGGTGACCGGTTGGATGTGACAATCGATATGGAAACTGTTACTTCCATTCATTCCGTTACTGCTGCTTTCATGCAAGTGACGGGTGCGGAGGTGTTTTTGCCTGAGTCTGTCACAATCTCTGTCTCTGACGATGGAACCAATTTTACGGAATTGGAACATCGGACTTTTGAAGTCACCAAAGAAATTCCTATCCAGTTTACGGACATCTCATGGAAGGGGAATGCGACAGGAAGATACATTCGCTATCAGGCTCAAGCCGGAAAAGAGTTCGGAGGCTGGATATTCACAGATGAGATAATCGTGAAATAATCTGTGAAATAACCGTGCGGTACTCCGTGTCCCAAAAATAAAAAAAAGAAGGAATCCACTCAACTAGATTCCTTCTTTTTTTGTTATATTTATAGTATTACCTTAAAAACTAACAATTATGATACGACGACACGGTAAACTAACATTGCTCACTCTTCTTTTGTCAGCTTCGTGTAGTGATATATTCGCTCAGGAGATACCCGTTACCACGCCCATAGACTCATTGATAACTGTTGGATATGCCACCGGAAGTTTGAAAACCCTCTCCGGTTCCGTAGAGAAGATTACGGAGACACAGATGAATAAAGACCAGATAACGAACCCTTTGGAAGCAATCCGCGGACGTGTGCCGGGCTTGACCATCCAACGCGGATCAAACGGTCCGGCAGCCTTGGATGCGGTACGCCTGCGGGGAACCACCTCACTGACCAGTGGCAATGACCCTTTGATAATCGTCGACGGAGTATTTGGCGACTTGAGTATGCTCACCTCCATTTATCCTACGGATATTGAGAGCTTCACTATTCTGAAAGACGCTTCCGAAACCGCACAATACGGTTCGCGAGGAGCCTCCGGTGTGATTGAAGTCACCACTAAAAAAGGAATGAGCGGCAGAACACAGGTAGCCTACAACGGTAGCTTCGGAATTTCCACCGTCTACAAGAATCTGAAAATGCTGTCCGGCGATGAGTACCGCCGTGTTGCCTCGGAACGTGGGATTTCCATTCTGGATAAAGGAAATAACACCGATTTTCAGAAAGAGATTGAACAGACAGGACTGCAACAAAAACATCACATCGCCTTTTATGGCGGTTCCAGTGAGTCCAGCTATCGCGTTTCTCTTGGTTTCATGGATCGTCAGGGAGTGATTCTGAATGAAGACATGAAAAACTTCACTTCGAATATGAACATGAATCAGAAAATGTTCGACGGCTTCCTGAACTGCGAGCTGGGAATGTTCGGTTCCATTCAGAAGAATCATAATCTGGTGGATTATCAGAAAACGTTCTATTCGGCAGCCACATTCAACCCCACCTATCCCAACCATAAAGACCCCGTCACCAATTCTTGGGACGGAATAACGACTGCCAGCCAAATCACCAATCCATTGGCATGGATGGAAGTGCAGGACGATGATGCCACTTCGCACATCAGCACGCACGCCCGTCTGACTTTCAATCTGCTGGAAGGACTGAAACTAAACCTCTTCGGTGCCTATACCTATAATATCGTGGAAAATTCGCAATACCTCCCCACCTCCGTCTGGGCGAACGGCCAGGCTTACAAAGGAACCAAAAAGCGAGAATCCTTGCTGGGCAACATGATGCTGACCTATAAGAAAAACTGGAAAAAACATTTCTTTGACGTGTTGGCACTTGCCGAACTTCAAAAAGAAACCTACACGGGATATTATACAACAGTAAGCAATTTCAGCACCGACAAATTCGGGTATAATAATCTTCAGGCAGGCGCACTCCGCTTGTGGGAAGGCACTAATTCTTACTACGACCAACCCCGTCTGGCATCTTTCATGGGACGTTTCAACTATACATACGCCGACCGCTACGTACTGACGCTGAACGCCCGTACAGATGCTTCCTCCAAATTCGGAGCGAACCATAAATGGGGATTCTTCCCCTCCGCATCTGCCGCATGGGTGATTAGTGAAGAAGAATTTATGAAGCAGTTGCCGATGGTGGATAATCTGAAATTCCGTATTGGCTACGGTCTGGCAGGTAATCAGAGCGGGATTGACTCATACACTACATTGAACCTTGTAAAGCCGAACGGTGTAGTCCCCGTCGGAAACTCCGCCGTCGTATCTTTAGGAGACTTACGGAACACGAATCCCGACCTGAAATGGGAAGTGAAACATACCTTTAATACCGGTATCGACGTAGCTCTTTTCGGCAACCGCCTGCTGCTTTCCGCCAACTATTACAACTCCCGAACCACAGACATGCTTTACCTTTACAACGTAAGCGTACCGCCTTTCACCTATAACACCTTACTTGCCAACATCGGTTCCATGCGCAACTGGGGTACGGAAATCGCCATCGGCATCACCCCCTTGAAGACCAAGGATATGGAACTGAATATCAATGCCAATATCACTTTCCAGCGCAACAAACTGCTCTCATTAAGCGGTATGTACAACGGCGAAATGCTTTCTGCCCCCGAATATAAAAGTCTTGCCAGCCTCGACGGAGCCGGCTTTCACGGAGGATACAACCACATCGTATATCAGATGGTGGGTCAACCGTTGGGCGTGTTCTATCTTCCCCACAGTACGGGACTCGAATCCGATGGAAACGGTGGATACACCTATGGCATCGCCGATCTGAATGGCGGAGGTGTCAGCCTTGAAGATGGTGAAGACCGCTATGTGGCAGGACAAGCCGTACCTAAAACGATTCTTGGCTCCAACATCAGTTTCCGCTACAAGCGTTTCGACCTGTCTTTGCAGATTAACGGAGCTTTCGGACATAAAATCTACAACGGAACCTCCCTGACCTATATGAACATGAATATATTTCCCGACTATAACGTAATGAAGAAAGCCCCGAAACAGAACATCAAGGATCAAACCGCCACCGACTATTGGTTGGAAAAGGGAGATTATGTCAACTTCGACTATGTGACGCTGGGTTGGAACGTGCCGATTGAGAAAGTACAGAAACTGAAGAAATATGTCCGTTCCCTGCGTCTGGCATTTACAGTCAACAACCTGGCAACCATTTCCGGTTATTCGGGACTTTCACCCATGATTAACAGTTCAACGGTGAACTCCACTTTAGGCGTGGATGATAAACGGGGATATCCGTTGGCGCGGACGTACACACTGGGATTGAGTATTAACTTTTAATGGAGGAGGAGATGATGAAACAATATATGAAAAATAAAAGTCGGTTAGGATTCTTTCTGGCAATGTGCCTGGGTTTATTCTCATGTAGTAAGTTTTTGGAGGAAAATCCGAAAGATAAGTTACCCGAAGATGACGTTTACAATACAATCTCGGAAGTATATCTCAATGCAGTAGCTTCGCTTTATACATACGTAGGCGGTTATAGTGATAGTCAGGGATTGCAGGGAACGGGTAGGGGAGTCTACGACCTGAACACCTTTACCTCCGACGAAGCCATTATCCCCACCCGTGGAGGTGACTGGTATGACGGTGGTTTTTGGCAAGGACTTTACCTGCACGATTGGGGAATAGAGAATGATGCCATTCAGGCTACATGGGAATATCTCTATAAAGTCGTCATGTTAAGTAACAAATCACTGGAACGGATAGACAAATTCGCCGAAACTCATTCCGCTACGGAACTGCCGGCATACCGTGCCGAAGTACGTGCCATGCGGGCTATGTATTATTATTACCTGATGGATTTGTTCGGACGCATCCCGCTAGTTCAATCCTCTTCCGTAGCAATGAAAGATGTAGTGCAAAGTGAACGGAAAACGGTCTTTGACTTTGTTGTCAAGGAATTGCAAGAGGCGGCTCCTTTGTTGAGCGATGCACATAGCAACCAGTCCGGCCCTTACTATGGCCGTATCACTCGCCCCGTGGTAACTTTCCTACTGGTCAAACTGGCTTTGAACTCCGAAGTTTATACAGACAATGATTGGACGGACGGACAACGCCCGGATGGAAAAAATATAAAGTTCACAGTGAACGGCAGCGAACTCAATGCCTGGGAAACAGTCATCTACTATTGTGACCAACTCAAGACTATGGGCTACAAACTGGAACCGGAATACGAAACGAATTTCTCTATATTCAACGAACCGTCCGTAGAGAATGTCTTCACTATCCCGATGAATAAAACTCTGTACACCAACCAGATGCAATATCTCTTCCGTTCCCGCCACTATAATCACGCCAAGGCTTACGGACTAAGCGGTGAGAACGGTCCCAGCGCCACCATTGAAGCCCTCGAAGCTTTCGGTTATGAAACCGCGGAACAAGATCCCCGTTTTGATATTTGCTATTTTGCAGGAATTGTCCACGACCTGAAAGGAAACATAATCAAACTGGATAATGGAACGGTACTGGAATATCTGCCCTGGAAAGTATCTCTGGATATAACAGACACCCCATACGAACAAACCGCAGGAGCCCGCATGAAAAAGTATGAAGTCGACCCGACTGCCACAAAAGACGGTAAGTTGATGGAGAATGACATTGTATTGTTCCGCTATGCAGACGCTTTGTTGATGAAGAGTGAAGCGAAAGTCCGGAACGGAGCAAACGGAGATGAAGAACTCAATGAAGTTCGTAGCCGTGTCAACGCTTCTCCTCGCACTGCCACTTTAGAGAATATCCTTGCCGAACGTCAGCTGGAACTGGCTTGGGAAGGATGGAGACGTCAGGACCTAGTCCGCTTCGGGAAGTTTACAAGAGCTTACAGCAGCCGTCCGCAACTGCCGGATGAGGCAAGTGGATATACAACTGTATTCCCTATACCGGAGAAAATACGGGTGATGAACACGAATTTGACACAGAACCTGGGATATTAATACCTGTAGACGTCTTATCGTGTGTCATAATGAATAGTAATACGCAGGTTTACTATTCATTATGTCGCACCTTCTCATAAAAAAATTAGTCGAAGAAACTCTTGAACTTCTTGAAAATCTTCTCCTTCACCGAAGTGCTGGGCTTGAAGTTATCGGAAGTTTCCATTTTTTCCAATGTACTTTTTTCCTCCTTATTGAGCGTTTCCGGCACATAAATACTGACATTTACGAGTAAATCTCCCGTTCCGTATCCATTCACATTTGGCAATCCCTTGCCGCGCAGGCGAAGTACTTTGCCCGGTTGTGTGCCCGAATCAATCTTCACTTTTACTTTGCCGTCGATGGTCGGAATCTCCACAGCACCGCCTAACGCGGCAGTCGGGAAACTCAACAACAGATTATAAATCAAGTCGTTCTCATCGCGAATCAAGTCCGGATGTTGTTCTTCCTCTACAAGAATCAGCAAGTCACCCGGCACACCGTTATGTTTACCGGCATTACCCTTGCCACCCATAGAAAGCTGCATACCTTCAGCTACTCCGGCAGGGATTTTCACCGTTACTACTTCTTCACCGTAGATGATTCCGTCGCCACCACACTTCTTACACTTGTTCTTGATGATCTTACCTTCACCGCCACAAGTAGAACACGTGACGCGAGTCTGCATCGTGCCCAAAATCGTCTGCTGATTACGGATCACCGAACCGCTACCCTTACAAGTAGGACACGTTTCCGAACCTCCGTCACCTTCGGCGCCCGAACCGTGGCACTGATCGCACGGAACATATTTCTTTAATTTAAACTTCTTTTCCACTCCCGTAGAGATCTCCTTCAAAGTCAGTTTCACTTTGACGCGAAGATCGCTACCCCGATACCGGCGTTGCTGTGAGCCTCCACCGCCTCCACCGAATCCGCTAAAACCTCCGAAGCCACCTCCGAAACCGCCACCGCGACCTCCGAAGATATCACCGAACATGGAGAAAATATCATCCATCGACATGCCTTCGCCACCGAAACCGCCGAACGGCCCTCCATTTCCTGCCGCACCGCTCACTCCCGCATGACCGAACTGGTCATAACGCGAACGTTTTTCCGGATTGCTCAATACATCATACGCTTCCGCAGCTTCCTTAAACTTCTCTTCCGCCTCCTTGTCGCCAGGATTCTTGTCGGGGTGATATTGAATCGCTTTTTTGCGGTAAGCCTTTTTTATTTCTTCTACTGTGGCCGTCTTTGTCACCTCCAGTACTTCGTAATAGTCTCTTTTTTCTGCCATGCTTCTTTAAAAAAATATGAGTTTTATGGGTTGTCCTTATTCCCCTACTACCACTTTAGCGTGGCGGAGCACTTTGTCGTTCAATGTATAACCCGTTTGTACACAATCCAGAATCTTACCTTTCTGTTCCTCAGATGGTGCAGGGATTACTGCGATGGCTTCGTGATAATCGGTATCCAACGGTTGGTCTTTAGTCTCGATAACCTTTACACCGTTTTGCCCCAATACAGCCATGAATTTATTATAAATCAGCTCGACACCTTCTTTCACGGCACTCACATCGGTTGCCGTCTCCATCGTTTTGATGGCACGCTCGAAGTCATCCACTATCGGAAGAATGCTGCTGAGACTTTTTTCTCCACCGTTCAGAATCAGTTCCGCCTTTTCCTTCATGGTGCGTTTACGATAATTGTCGAACTCGGCGGACAGGCGCAGATATTTGTCCTTCTGCTCATCAATAGTCTCCTGAGCCTTTTCCAATTCCTTTTCCAACTCCTCTTCGTGCGTCAGTGGAGCCGCCTCTTCAGCTTGTTCGTTTTGCGGTTGTTCATCCGCACCGTTCTGAGTTTCTTCAACGTTTAGTTCTTCTTCCTTCACTTTTTTTTCTTTTGGATCCATTTTGGTATTTACTATTTAACTAGTTACTATTTATTGTTTAAAAACACGTTATCTTTTTTAGAGATACCGTCTATTCGACATACCGGACTGACCGGATGTCATTAGTCTTGCTTGCAAAAACTTTGCCAAGTCGGCGTTTTTGCCAGAAAACGCAGCAAAGGTAACACTTTTATGTCAGATTGGCACATATCGGATAGCTCATAATTCATTTTAAATGTCTACCTTTGCACGCTCAAATAGTAAATAGTAACTAGTAAAATAGTAAATAATAAGATGATTACAGTTTCAAACGTTTCGGTACAGTTTGGTAAAAGAGTGTTGTTTAATGACGTAAACCTGAAGTTTACAAGTGGTAACTGTTATGGTATTATCGGTGCGAACGGTGCGGGAAAGTCTACGTTTCTCCGTACGATTTACGGAGATCTGGACCCTACAACAGGTACGATTGCGCTCGGACCGGGCGAACGTCTCTCAGTGTTGAGTCAGGACCACTTCAAGTGGGATTCATATACCGTCATGGATACCGTCATGATGGGACATACCGTGTTGTGGGACATCATGAAGCAACGCGAAGAATTGTATGCAAAAGAAGATTTCACAGACGAAGACGGACTGAAAGTATCCGAATTGGAAGAAAAATTTGCCGAGTTGGACGGATGGAATGCCGAAAGTGACGCAGCCATGTTGCTGAGCGGATTGGGCATTAAAGAAGACAAACACTATACATTGATGGGTGAACTGAGCGGTAAAGAAAAAGTTCGTGTCATGCTGGCTCAGGCGTTGTACGGAAATCCGGACAATCTTTTGCTCGACGAGCCTACCAATGACTTGGATATGGAGACGGTAACCTGGTTGGAGGAATATCTTTCCAATTTCGAACATACGGTATTGGTGGTGAGTCACGACCGTCACTTCCTCGACTCCGTATGTACGCACACCGTAGATATTGACTATGGAAAAATCAATATGTTTGCCGGTAACTATAGTTTCTGGTACGAATCCAGCCAGTTGGCTCTCCGTCAGCAGCAGAACCAGAAGGCAAAGGCGGAAGAGAAGAAGAAAGAGTTGGAAGAGTTTATCCGTCGGTTCAGTGCGAACGTAGCGAAGAGCAAGCAGACTACTAGTCGTAAGAAAATGCTTGAGAAGTTGAATATAGAAGAAATCAAACCTTCTTCACGTAAGTATCCGGGCATTATTTTTACTCCTGAACGTGAGCCGGGTAACCAGATTCTGGAGGTTTCCGGACTGAGTAAGAAGACGGAGGAAGGCGTAGTGCTCTTCAACGACGTGAACTTTAACATAGAGAAAGGTGACAAGGTAGTATTCCTCTCACGCAATCCGCGCGCGATGACAGCTTTGTTTGAGATCATTAACGGAAATATGAAACCGGATGCAGGGCATTTCAACTGGGGAGTGACTATCACGACTGCTTATCTGCCGCTGGATAACACCGACTTCTTCAATACCGACCTGAATCTGGTAGATTGGTTGAGTCAGTTCGGAGAAGGCAACGAGGTATATATGAAAGGCTTTCTTGGCCGTATGCTTTTCTCCGGCGAAGAGGTGCTGAAGAAAGTAAGCGTGCTCTCCGGAGGTGAAAAGATGCGTTGTATGATTGCTCGTATGCAGCTTCGCAATGCAAACTGCCTCATTCTGGATACTCCTACCAATCACCTGGACTTGGAATCTATTCAGGCTTTCAATAACAACCTGAAGACATATAAGGGAAATATCCTTTTCTCATCTCATGACCACGAATTTATCCAGACCGTTGCCAACCGCATCATCGAACTGACACCGAACGGTATCATTGACAAGATGATGGAATATGACGAATATATCACTTCCGACCATATTAAGGAATTGCGGGCGAAGATGTACGGAGACAAATAAGTGACCACTTAAAAGAAAGAGAGGGTCAGTTCATTTGAATGAATGAACTGACCCTCTGTTATTCTACCTCTTCCATCAGCGCCAGTTCCCAGCTTCTCCATACGACCGTTGTCAGTTTCAGTTTCCCTTTCTGACGGGCTTCCGCCACACATTCGTCCTTGCTATAACGGATCAGCTGCTCCCGCGCTTCATCGGCAAGCTCCCTTATTTCCTTTTCCGGAGCACCGGCTTTCGCATACTTCACTTCCAGCAGATAAGTGTAGGGTGGAGATACAGGTACGGCCGGACTGGGTTTGAAGAAGAAATCTGCAAAGCCTTTGTTCATTTCATATTCCGGATACAGTTGATAATAGCGGAACATACTTAGATAGGCGAGTAGGAATCCTTTGATATGGGCTTCCCCTTCTATATATTCCCTTATCCGGCTCTGCTCCCGGATGGCCTCTGCCACAAATTCGAACAACGGTTTCCATTCTCCCTTGAAGGACATATTCTCAAAAAGCGTCAGCAACTGGTTCACGTCGAGCTTGAAAATATCATGACGGGCATATCCTTGAATCAGGAAATTGAATAACTGTTCGCGAACCACCAGATTGGGAACGTGCAGGATGGGACGCCCCATCATATCGACCCCTTTAATAGAAAGCATTCCGAAATAGAACAGCAAAGATTTAAAGTTGCTTACGTTCGTCATTTCCAGTGCGGAGAAATGAGTGACAATATCGGTTATTATTTCTCCCTTTTCCGCAATCTCCTTGATGACAGAGAAATTCTCTCCCAGTCCGTGGTCAAGACGGATGAGGTAGGCAAGCTTGTTAAAGTCCGTACGGATATTCGGATCTACAATCTCGTCCGGTTTGACTCCGTGCAATATCAATGACTTCATGCAATAGAGCACCATGTCCGAGTTGAACATGCAATCCGCTAATTTATTTTTGCTGAAGCAATAATTGTCATAGTTTGGTTTCATCATTGCCACCGTGTCGTCTATGGACATAGGAAGAGCTCCTTGTTCCTTATAATAGGCCAGCATTTCCCGCAGTTCCTTCTCGCTGAACCCCACCAAGTCGTTAAACCAGGGATCGTTTGTGATATTCGTTCCTATGTTGAATCCGCTTGTCACGTCGTCCATCGTCACCGGGCTTACTCCCGTGATAAACAGTCTGTTGACGGCGGATCCCATTCCCGTGGTGGCGGCTTTTATTACATTGAAGAATCTCCGGATATACCCTTCACCATGCGTCGCTTTCCGATATAAGTCCGTTCCGTAAGTCGATAGGATGGTATTCGTGAAATTATCGTATTCATCGATCAGTAGATATATTTTGATGTTCCCCTTGAGGGTGGCATACGAATTGATGGCGGATAACAATGCTCCCGGTTCTTCAAGCGTCTCCGCATTCAGCACATCCCAGATTTCCTTTCCCAATATCTGTTCGTACTTTTGCAGAAAATGTCTGAGCTTCCCGCAGCAATGCATCCGGAAAGACTCCTCCACCTCATTGATATTCGAGCTCACCTCCGAGAAATTGAATCTCATGATGAGAAACTGGTTATGTATGGGTGTGGGATGTTGCCCGATATACAGCTTCCCGAACAATTCGTCGAACTGGTCAGCGTAACGGACATCATAGTACGCCTCCAACATCGCCAGCGTGAGGCTTTTCCCGAAACGTCGGGGGCGGATGAGGAAGAGATAAGACGGCTGCATTTCTATCTTTTCGATAAACATCGTCTTATCCACATAATAATAGTTTTCTTTTTGGATGCGTCCGAAATCCGTCAATCCGTATGGTATTTGTTTCATCATATTGCGATTCCCTTCTTTAATTCATATCGAAGCAAATATACGGAAAACGGATGAAAGTGGCATTTTTAAAGCCACTTATTTATTCGTTTATTTGTTATTTTGTAAGAAAACAGCTGTTTTTATCTCCATAGTTGAGTTTTGATTACTTTTTATTTGCCAAGAAATTCCACTGTATGCTTCACCGCTTCATTGAAAGCTGTTTCTTGACCGGACACAGTGATAAACAAATGCACTGCCGAGGGAAATTCGAGTCGGGTAGCATTCACGCCAAGAGAAGTGATACGGTCGATAAACTCTTTCCCTTGGCAAGCCAGGATATCTCGTCCGGCTGCGATAAGGAGTGTACGAGGTAGTTTTTTCAAGGTTTTGTCTGTGGCCGACATGGGGGATATTTCCGGATTGTGTATCCTATCGGGTGATGACTCATAACTTTGGTTGAACGCCTCCATTAAATCTCCGTCCAGCCCGAATCCCTTGTCGTACTTCTGCCATGAAGGGGTATGGTCATTCCATGCCTTCACAACGGGATAGAAAAGCAAAAGCCCCGCTATATCCCCTTCGTTCATTCTCAATGTGGAAGAAATGGCGAGATTGCCGCCGGAACTATCACCGCCTACCATAATCCGGTTGGGAGAACATCCCCAACGGGCTGCATTCTTTATTGCAAAGCTGATCGCTTCCTCACAATCGTCAAGCGGTGTCGGATAAGGGTGTTCGGGGGATAAACGATAGTCAACAGCGAGGACACTTATGCCGCTTCTCGAACAGACTTCGCTGCAAAACCGGGCACAACTGTTCAAACTGCCGATTGTCCATCCTCCGCCATGCAGATAGATAAGCAATGTATTGTTGGTGGAAGTGGTAGGGGTGTAAAGCCTCAGATTACCGGCGGGCTCTGTCACTTTTACATTTGCGGGATAAGTAGGTTTGCCATTACGCGCATTTCTTACATTTTCCAACTTCTTCGTATTTCCGTTGATAGCTGTAAATATAGCGTCACGCTGTGTGGGCTGCAGCGTCGGACTCATCCGTGCCATGAACGCGTCTGCCTCTTTCCGCATCACCGAGTCTTTGGGCTCGTCAGCGACGGGTATCCCCATGAGAGATACCGCCATTATCGTTGTTAGAATCATTTATTTCTTATAAATCAACTTGCTCGGCACTCCTTCGCCAAACAAACTGTCTCCGACGGTCGTAATCTTATCTCCGGTAGCCACTACATAGCGAAGATTGTCGCATCCCATAAATGCGCCGAACTCAATAGCCGTCACACCGGCGGGAAGTTCCAATGTGCCGCACAGACGGCCGCAATTACTGAATACACGTTGACCGATAGATTTCAGATTGCGGGGCAGTTTTATTTTCAGCAGGTATTTCTTCTGTGAGAAAGTGAAGTCGGGGATGGCCGTTGCGTTTGTTTTTGAAATGTCGACCGCTACCAGATTCGGCATATAGTCGCGGATTAGTTTGAAATCGGCGTTGTCCAGTTTGCCTTCTACAGTCAGGAAATTGATGTCTCTAGGTTGTAATCCGGCTTTCAGAATCTCTTCTTCCAATTTGCCCATCAGTCCCACTTGCAAGGTTGCTTCTACCGGTTCACCCTCGATGAAAGCGAAGTTCTGCCATCTGTCCTTATTACGGTAAGAATCGCTGCTGCCTAGAGGTACGAAGATGGCGGTAACGCTGTCCGCCAACGCTTCCGGCAACAGATTGGGAGCTGTCTTTTTGCGAATCTGACAGATTCTCAAGTTTTCGCAACCTTTGAAGGCTGCATCCTCTATGTTTTTGGTTTTTTCCGAAAGTATTATCTTCTCCAGCGTCTTCTTGCCTTTGGTTACTCCGTCTACAACATTTGAGAATGCGTATGCGGGAATGAAATTCGGCATATAAATGTAGAACTTTCCGTTGGGGTAAGTGCCCGCCTTGCCGCTGTACATCTTGATCTCGGCATTCGAGATGTCCAGTACTTTCAGACTGGCGAATTCGTCACGCAGATGTCGGAAGTCTTCTGCATTCAGCTTACCGGTCAGGGTGAGATGGGTGACGGCGTTGGCTTCATCCTCCGTCATCATGGAAATAAGTGTGCCGGGTTTGCTTACATAATAAGTTTTACTCACTTGTGCTACTGCTCCTAAAGCGTTGGCTGCCAATAAAAAGCTTATCAATAGTAGTTTAATTTTCATAATCATGCGAATTTGTTCTGACAAATATAGGAAAAAACGAAATTATATGATGTTTTTTTATGTTTTATATCTAATTTTGCAGTTGGATTAACAAATTGTAAAATGACGGCAGAAGATATTGTGGAGAAAAAAGAACCTAAGAGACTTCCTGTATGGGCGTGTATCCCACTGTTTATAGGAATATTTTTCATATTTATGGGATTGTACGGCACGCTGGCGAGAGGATTCTTGTCGATGGTGCTTGGAGTGGAAGCCCGTCATCCGGGATTGGTGGGGTATATTTTGCTGGAAAGCAGTATGCTGCTGGCTGTTCTCACTGCCGCCGCTATCATGTTACGTTTTGAACGCCGTCCGTTCTCTGACTTGGGGCTGTCCGTCAGAGGACATACGAAAGGGTTGTGGTACGGGTTTCTGATGGCTGTCCTGTTGTATGTGGTAGGCTTCGGTCTGTCGTTGGCTATGGGCGAAGTGGAAGTAGTCGGTTTTCAGTTCAAGGCTTGGGATTTAGCGGGGGCGTGGGTGTTTTTCCTGCTTGTCGCAGTGTTTGAAGAGATTCTGATGCGTGGCTATATATTGGGACGTTTATTACATACTCGTCTGAATAAATTCCTTTCCCTGTTTATCTCGGCATCGTTATTCGCATTCCTGCATATTTTTAATCCTGAAATAAATGCCTTGCCGATGATCAACCTTTTGTTGGCAGGCATGTTGCTGGGTGCTTCTTATTTATATACGCGGAACCTTTGTTTCCCGATTTCCCTCCATCTTTTCTGGAATTGGATACAAGGTCCGGTTCTGGGCTATCAGGTGAGCGGCAACAATTTTGTGTTTACTATGCTGAAACTGAATATGCCCGAAAATAATGTGCTGAATGGCGGAGCCTTCGGTTTTGAAGGCTCGCTCATTTGCACGGTACTGATGATTCTGTTTACTGTTCTTATTATCTGGTGGGGTGAGAAAAGAACGGCGATCAGTCTTGCGGTACACCGATCATGCTAAGCTGAATCCGTTTGCGGTCGGTATCTACGTTCATCACTCTGACCATGACGTGCTGGTGGATGGAAACGATTTCCGTAGGATCGGAAATGTAACGTTCCGCCAATTGGGAGAGGTGTACAAGACCGTTCTCCTTGATACCTATATCGACGAAAGCTCCGAAATTGGTGATGTTTCCTACAATGCCCGGAAGAATCATACCTTCGCGTAAATCGGCTATGGTACGTACATTCTTGTCGAATTCAAATACTTTGATGGCTTTTCGCGGGTCGCGTCCGGGCTTTTCGAGTTCCTGCATAATATCCTGTAAGGTAGGCAGGCCAACGACGGGAGTGACGTAATCGGAGATATTGATTTTCCGGCGGAGGTCCTTGTCGGCTATCAGCTCATTGACAGTACATTTCAGATCCTTTGCCATCTGTTCCACAATATGGTAACTTTCCGGATGCACGGCCGTATTGTCGAGCGGATTCTTTGCTCCGGGAATACGGAGGAATCCGGCACACTGCTCGAAAGCTTTGGCGCCCATACGCGGAACTTTCATCAGTTCTTTGCGGGAGTTGAAGGCTCCATTCTCGGCACGATAATTGACGATATTTTGCGCCAGTTGAGGACCTAATCCGGAAATGTAAGTCAACAGATGGCTACTGGCTGTATTCAGGTTCACTCCTACGAGGTTTACGCAATTCTCTACGGTCTGGTCGAGCGCTTTCTTTAATTTTGTCTGGTCTACATCATGCTGATACTGACCTACTCCGATGGACTTGGGATCTATCTTGACTAATTCCGCCAATGGATCCATCAGACGGCGGCCGATGGAAACGGCACCTCTGACCGTCACATCGTAGTCAGGAAATTCGTCGCGGGCGATCTTGGAAGCCGAATAGATGGAAGCCCCCTGTTCGCTGACTACAAATACAGGAATCTGACGGTCGAATGTCTGTTGGTTGATAAAGTCCTCCGTTTCGCGGCTGGCCGTTCCGTTGCCGATGGAGATAGCTTCGATCTGGTAGGCTTCGACCATCTTACGGAGTTTCGAAGCGGCTTCACCGGTCTTGCCGACCGGAGGATGCGGATAAATGTTTTCATTATGCAGCAGATTACCTTGAGCGTCGAGACAAACAACCTTGCAACCGGTACGGAAACCGGGATCGATGGCGAGTACCCGCTTCTGTCCCAATGGGGCGGCAAGGAGTAGCTGGCGGAGGTTCTCCGTGAAGACGCGGATGGCTTCGTCGTCGGCTTTCTCTTTTGATTGTGCGGCAAATTCCGTTTCGATGGAAGGTTTGAGCAGACGTTTGTAGGCGTCGATAGCAGCCTCGCTCACTTGCTCGCTGCATTCATTGTTACCACGTACGAATTGGCGTTCCAGACGTTCGATGCACGCCTCGTCGTCCGGAGTGATGGACACTTTCAGCAGCCCTTCGGCTTCGGCACGGCGGATGGCAAGCAGGCGATGGGAAGTGCAGCGTTTCAAAGGTTCGGAAAAATCGAAATAGTCCCGGTATTTGGCGGCCTCTTCTTCTTTGCCTTTAACTACTTTAGCGTTGATTTCCGCCTGGCGGCTGAATTGATTGCGGACAGCGTTACGGGCACGTTCGTCTTCGTTCACTTGCTCGGCTATGATATCGCGAGCCCCTTTCAACGCGTCTTCCACATCTTTTACCTCTCCCTTGACGAATGAGGCGGCACGGGCGCTCAGGTTGTTTTCCCTCTGTAATAGCAGTAGGGTGGCAAGCGGCTCCAACCCTTTCTGACGGGCGGCTTCGGCACGTGTCTTACGTTTGGGCTTGTAGGGGAGGTAGATATCCTCCAGTTCTGTCGGATTCCAGGTGTCGTTGATACGTTTCTCCAGCTCGGCGGTGAGTTTTCCTTGTTCGGTGATGGTGCCGAGAATAGTCTCTTTCCGTTTGGCTATGTCGCACAACTTATCATGTTGCTCTTTGATCTGTTCTATCTGAACTTCATCCAGCCCGCCTGTAGCTTCTTTGCGGTAGCGGCTGATGAAAGGAATCGTAGCGCCTTCACCCAGAAGGTGGAGGGTACTGCTTATTTGTTTTTCCGATATGCCTGACAGTTCGGAAATCATCTTGTGAAATAATTCCATAAATTGTATTTTTTGAGAATAAATGAGCGACAAAAATACACATTAATCCGTTAAAACCGACAAGTTTTACTATATTTGCAACCTAAATAAATAAGTAAGCACATCAAAACTGCATAACTATGCCCAGATATTCAGGATGTCTTTTTGCTTTCTTCCTTTGGCTATCCCTGTCAATGGAGGTCTTTGCAACCTCTAAGGATATGAATCCTATTCTAATTATTTGTTCCTATAATCCGGCTGCCCATCAGACTTCAGTTACTATTTCCGATTATATGGAGGGATATACCAAACTGGGAGGGAAACGTGATATTATTATTGAGAATATGAACTGCAAGAGTTTCTCGGAAGCTCCTTTATGGAGTGGTATGATGACACAAATCCTTGCTAAATATCAGGGGGGAAAGCAGCAACCGGCACAAATTATATTGTTAGGACAGGAGGCGTGGGCGGCTTATCTGTCTCAGAGGGATTCGATGCGGGTGAAAGTTCCGGTAATGTGTAGTCTGGTCAGCAGCAATGTCGTGATATTGCCGGAGGATACCGTCGGAAATTTGGATAGCTGGTTGCCCGGATCTGTAGATATCTTTGAAGATCATATGAATATTCCTGAATTGCAGTCGGGATTTATCAATCATTATAATATAGGAGATAATGTGCGTATGATTCGTGCGTTCTATCCCGAAACAAAACATATTGCTTTTATCTCGGATAATACGTATGGCGGCGTCACGATGCAAGCGTTGGTGCGAAAGGAAATGAAAAATTTCCCCGATCTGGATCTTATTCTGTTGGACGGAAGAAAACATACCATTTATACGATTGTAGAGGAATTGCGGCATTTGCCGGAGCATACTGTTATCATGGTGGGTACTTGGCGGGTGGACATGAATGAGGGGTATTTTATGCGGAACGCCACGTATGCGATGATGGAAGCGGCTCCTGCCATTCCTACCTTTACGCCTTCATCGGTGAGCTTGGGGCATTGGGCGATAGGAGGTGTATTGCCCGATTATCGGAAAGTGGGAGAAGAGATGGCTATGGAATCTGTCCGGATGGATAATCAGTCCGGCAGCACGGAAAAACATCTGCAGATTATTGAATCCAAGGCTGTGATGGACAGCCGGAAAGCGAAAGAGTGGGGGCTGGATCCGAAGGCTTTGCCTTTTGGCGTGGAGCTTATCAATCAGCCGGTTTCATTCTATCAGCAGTATACGTATCAGATATGGTTTGCTTGCGCTTTGTTTGTTGTATTGGTGTTGGGGCTGTTTATCTCTCTCTTTTATTATTTCCGTACGAAACGGTTGAAAGACGAACTGTTGAAATCGGACAAAGACTTGCGTGTGGCGAAAGACAGGGCGGAAGAGTCCAACCGTCTGAAAAGTGCTTTCCTGGCGAACATGAGTCATGAGATACGTACACCGCTGAACTCAATTGTCGGATTCTCGGATGTGTTGGCTGTGGAAGGAAGCACGGAGGAGGAACGTCAGTCCTATTTTCAGATTATCAAGGCTAATTCAGATTTACTGCTTCGCCTGATTAATGATATTCTTGACCTTTCGCGACTGGAGGCTAACCGGGTGACGCTGACTTGGGAGGAGTGCGATATCGTACAACTGTGTCGGCAGGTGGTTGCTTCCGTTAGTTTTTCACGGCAATCTTCGGATAATCAGTTTTTGTTTACCACTTCTTTTGAGACGTACCGGATGGAGACGGATATACAGCGTATGCAGCAAGTGATTATCAATCTCTTGTCGAATGCTGATAAATTTACGAAAAAGGGGAAGATTACATTGGACTTTTCTGTCGATGAAAAAACGGGAATGGCGGTTTTTTCAGTGACTGACACCGGATGCGGTATCCCGAAAGAAAAACAGAAACTCGTGTTCGAACGCTTTGAGAAACTGAATGAGTATGCTCAGGGAACCGGATTGGGGTTGTCTATCTGTAAATTGATCGTATCTAAATGGAAGGGAGCTATATGGATTGATCCCGACTATACAGGCGGGGCACGGTTCGTATTCTCGCATCCTCTAAAAATAGAAAAAGAATGAAACGAATAACATTGATTTATGCTTGGCTTTTCTGTCTGGCGCTGTCCGTTGCGGCACAGGAAAAGGTGGTGAAGCTGAAGATTGTACAGACAAGTGATGTACACGGAAATTATTACCCTTACAATTTTATAACCCGTCAGGAATGGAAAGGGAGTCTGGCCCGGATATACTCGTTTGTTGAAAAGGAACGCCGGGAGTATAAGGATAATCTGATATTGCTGGATAATGGGGATATTCTGCAAGGACAACCTACCGCTTATTATTATAATTATATAGATACCGTGTCTCCGCATCTCTGCGCCGAGATGATGAATTATATGAAATATGATGCGGGCAATATGGGGAATCATGATGTGGAAACTGGACGTGCCGTATTCGACCGCTGGATTGGAACCTGTGACTTTCCCGTACTGGGAGCCAATATCATTGATACGTCTACGGGGAAACCTCATCTTCCTCCTTATAAAGTGTTGGAACGGGACGGGGTGAAGATCGTCGTTTTGGGGATGATAACACCGGCCATTCCTGCCTGGCTTTCGGAAAATCTGTGGAGAGGGCTTCGTTTTGACGATATGGAGGAGACGGCTCGCAAATGGATGAAGATAATCCGTGCAAAGGAGAATCCGGATGTGGTAATCGGGTTGTTCCATGCCGGACAGGATGCGTTTAAGATGTCCGGTAAATATAATGAAAATGCGTCTCTGAATGTGGCAAAGAATATTCCGGGATTCGATGTGGTATTGATGGGACATGATCATGCCCGCGAATGTAAGAAGGTGATGAATGTTGCCGGAGATTCGGTGTTGGTTATTGATCCGGCAAGCAATGGAGTGGTGCTGTCCAATGTCGACATCACTTTGAAGTTGAAGGATGGCAAGGTACTGAGCAAGGATATTCAAGGGGTATTGACGGAGACAAAGGAGTATGGTGTCAGCGAGGATTTTATGAAACGTTTCGCTCCGCAGTATGAGGCTGTGCGGAAGTTTGTGTCCAAGAAAATCGGTACGTTTACTGAGGATATCTCTACGCATCCTTCTTTCTTTGGTCCTTCCGCTTTCATCGATCTGATACATACTTTGCAGCTCGATATTACGGGAGCCGACATTTCTTTTGCAGCGCCGCTTTCATTCGATGCGGAAATTAAGAAAGGGGATGTGTTCGTCAGTGATATGTTCAACTTATATAAGTATGAAAATATGCTGTACGTGATGACTTTGTCCGGTAAAGAAATCAAGGATTTTCTGGAGATGTCTTATTTCATGTGGACTAACCGGATGAAATCACCGGACGACCATTTGCTGTGGTTCAAGGAAAAACGTCGGGATGGTGCGGAGGACAGGGCTTCTTTCCAGAATTTCAGTTTTAACTTTGATTCGGCTTCCGGCATAATCTATACGGTGGATGTTACTAAACCGAAAGGGGAGAAGATTACGATTGTCAGTATGGCAGATGGCTCTCCTTTCGATATAAATAAGATTTATAAAGTGGCGTTGAATTCTTATCGTGGTAATGGTGGCGGTGAATTGTTGACAAAAGGTTCGGGCATTCCTCAAGAGAAATTGAAAGACCGTATCATTTTCTCTACTGATAAGGATCTTCGTTTTTACCTGATGAATTACATCGAGGAGAAGGGGGGAATGAATCCGAAAGCGTTGAATCAGTGGAAATTCATTCCGGAGAAGTGGACTGTTCCTGCTGCCCGGCGTGACGCTGAATATCTGTTCGGGGTGGTCAATAAGTAGCCAAAAATGTTCATTTTGTCTGGTGATACTCTGTTTTGACTTGTATATCTGATTTATTGCTGGTATATTTGTCGCAAAAAGAGAGAGTATGGATATTCAAAATGTTCCTAAAGTAGGTATTTCTTCAGTAGTTCATTCTAAGCATATAGATGTTGATAGCATTGATGTCATTGATAATGATATAGCGCTCTTCGATTCGGAGAGCGTTATTTCCTTATATGGCGGTCCCAGCAAGTTGGAGGTATTGACAATAGGACTTTGCCTGGAAGGTGAGGGTACTTTTAATATTAATCTGCAGGATTTTCAATTATCTTCGGGAGGGATGGTGATAGCCCTGCCGAGCCAGATTGTAGAACACCGGCAGTTTAGTCCCGGCTTCAAGGGAATCTTCTTTGCGGTATCCAAGAGTTTGCTGGAGACATTGCCTAAAGTAGGTAATTTGCTTGCATTGTTTTTCTATCTGAAAGATTATCCTTGTTTTAGCCTGACTCCGAACGAGCAGCGCACGGTGCAGGAATATCATACGTTTATCAGAAAGAGGTTGAGGAGTAAAGGGGATCTGTATCGCAGGGAGGTCGTGCTCGGACTGATGCAGGGTTTCTTTTTTGAACTGTGCAATATCTTTAACAATCATGCGCCTGCAGCCACTGCTTCGGTGAAGTCGAAAAGCCGGAAAGAATATATCTTTGAACGTTTCTATGAAACGCTGGTAGAATCTTATCAATCAGAACGTAGTGTGAAGTTTTATGCTGACCAGCTGTGTCTGACACCGAAACATCTTTCCGGAGTTGTGAAGGAGGTGAGCGGAAAGACCGTAGGCGAGTGGATCGATGAGTTTGTGATTTTGGAAGCAAAAGCACTTCTGAACTCCTCAAGCATGAATATACAGGAGATAGCCGACCGCTTGAACTTTGCCAACCAGTCCTTCTTCGGGAAATATTTTAAGCATTATACGGGGATGTCTCCCAAAGAATATCGGAAGAACCGATAATGTGTTTACAAAACTCCGGAGCGTACGCGGCTCAAGGTCTCCGGTGTCATCAGCAGGTAAGAGGCTATGTATGCCAAAGGAGCGCGTTTGATGATTTCCGGATGCGTTTCGAGCAGGAGATTATAGCGTTCGCGGGCGGATTCAAAGCGCCAGGAATCAGCTTTGACTTGTGATACAATTAAAGAGTATTCCAATATTTTCTGATAGAACATATTGATTTCCCAATTTTCTCTCGCCAGCTTCTGTATCATGTCGCGGGGGAAAAGGTAGATAATGGAAGGTTCCAGTGTCTCCACTATAAGCCGGGTAGGTACTTGCTTCAAGAAGCTTTCAATGCACATCACGATACATCCTTCGTAAGAGAAATGCTCGGTAACGTCTTTCCCGTTTTTGTAGTAGTATTGTCTGAGCATACCTTTACCGACGAATACAATCTCGTGAGCGACCTCTCCCTCATTCAGTGCAATGGCTCCTTTGGGAAACTCTTCACGGATCAGTATACTTTCTATCTGCCGTCTTCCCTCTATACTCATTTCCGGAAAGCGGGAATTTACAACGGCATTTACAGTTTCTCTTAACAATGTATCCATGTCTTTTTTGTTTTGGTGTGTGCAAAAATACTAAAAACGGTTGATATAAATCAATTGCAGCACAAAAAAGATGTATATTTGTTATTAAATCAAGATATAGAAAAGATTATGAATAAGATAATAGGATTGGCAGTATTGCTGCTATGCGTTTGTGGCTGTGCGAAGGATGATGATGCGATTTATTATCCGGTAGGCAATGTAGATATTGAAAGGGGTGGTGTCGCTCTGGAAGATGGAAAGGGAGAATTGGTAGCCGGGAGTTATAATGAGGAGGATTATGTGCTGGATACGCTGGCGCAGTATCCGGGAGATCCTACTCTTGGCAAACTGACGTTTATGATTGATCTGAAGAATCAGTTGGCGAGACAGGAAGCTGACGGATTTAACGGAATCGGTAAATCGGGATTGACAATGAGTCTGGGATATAAGAATGGTGACTATCCGTCGGAGAGCCAGATACCTGTTTATACTTCTCCTGATGTAACTGCTGCGTATGCGGTTAAACTCCGTTTAAAAGGAGAGCTTGCTTTGGCAGGAGATGAATGGATGATTGATTACATTTATGTGCAATTGGCTGGCTTATTTCAACCTTATCCGCCTGCGTCCTTTCCTGAAGTGTTTATGTGTAAAGGTGGTGAGCAGCCATTTGCTGCTTTTGACTCTTTCCGTAGGACTTGGACATTTGATATTACTTATAACCGTTCCGGTCTTTCTTTCAGTCAGTTATATTTCAATTTGTTCTTGAATCTGGCAGGACAGAAACGGGAAGAGAGAATTAGGTTGAGGATTGATAAAGAATCTTTCTTTGAGGTGTATAAATTAAACGAGGAAATGAATTGATTCATTTCCTCGTTGTGTAGTGGGTACGAGAATCGAACTCGTATTACATGCGTGAGAGGCATGTGTCCTAACCGTTAGACGAACCCACCGGATTTTGATTGATTTAAAAAGAGCTAAGTCTTAAAATACTTAGCTCTTTTTATTTTGAGATTTTGCGGAAGCTGGGGGATTCGAACCCCCGGTACCCTTACGAGTACGTCAGTTTAGCAAACTGGTGGTTTCAGCCACTCACCCAAACTTCCTTGAACCCGCATTCTCTCTCAAATGCGGTGCAAAGATAGGGGGAAGTTTTTGACTATGCAAATCTTTTAGCAAGATTTTTTTTACTTGTTTTTCAATAATGGAGATAACCCTCTATGTTTCAAATGTTAAACGAAATAATTTTTTCGAAGTTTTTTAGAGCCTGTTTCATTTCTATTCAGAAACGTTCATAAAATGCCGCTATAAGTAAAAGATGCATTGGATTTATTGAATAAAAGAGGGGAGATAATGTAGGTGTATAAAAAAAGGCTATCTATCCCAGACAGCCAATCTTTTGTTAACCTTAAATCTAATACTATGAAAAACACATTGCAAATATACGGACTTTTGTGGTATCTGCAAATAATACAAGAAAAAACGGATGTTTTATAACATTGATTAAATGTTTACTTCTTATATTCTATTTTTATTAAGATTTTGGGTGCTTGGAATGAGCTGTTCACGGTATTATACCATTAAATCTTAAGCGTGGGGATTTGCCCCTATAAGTAGGTAATTTCCTCCCGAAAAGTAGGATTTTTCAGTTTCAAGGGGAAAATTCATTCTATACTTTTGTCATATCGAAAGATAAATGATAAATATTAATAAACGAACCATTAAAAATAAAGGAATATGAAAACGAACACATTTAGATATTTAGGTCTGGCTTTGATGGCTGTATTGATGGTCGGTCTTACTTCTTGCGAAGTGGAGATAGACAGTTTCTACGATGATGATAATAACGGACCGGGTTATTACAACCGTTCGGCCGATTTGTGTAGCCGCACCTGGGTCAGTTTTTATCGGGATATAGACAACAACTACTGCCGTCAGGAACTGGATTTCTTTTTAGATCGTACAGGAATAGATTACATACGGGTGGAATATCCGGACGGATATGTGGAAGAATTTGAATATAAGTTCCGTTGGAGTTGGGAAAATTTCGCGCAGACTTCCATCCGTATGTCGTATGGGCCCAATGATGTTTCCTATCTGGACGACGTATATATTGGAGGCAACAGGTTGAGTGGCTATCTGGATGGGCGGAATAATTTCGTGGAATATCAAGGAAGATAAGAAAGATGATATAAAGAATATCAGCACGAGGCATGAGTAGGGCGTAAAATGAAAGCATAAAAGTTTTGAATGGGACTAAATAGTTTTTATCTTTGCGCCCTATTAGTTTGAAAATACATGGAGTGGTTATATAGTCTGTTTCTCGAACATTCTGCCTTACAGGCGGTTGTGGTGTTATCGTTGATTTCTGCGGTAGGTTTGGGCTTGGGAAGAGTGCATTTCTGGGGGGTATCCTTAGGAGTCACTTTTGTTTTTTTTACAGGTATCCTTGCCGGACATCTCGGACTTTCGGTAGATCCTCAGATGTTGAATTATGCGGAAAGTTTCGGTTTGGTGATTTTCGTTTATTCTTTAGGTTTACAGGTCGGTCCCGGTTTCTTCAGTTCTTTCCGTAAAGGAGGAGTAACGCTGAATATGCTGGCATTGGGAGTCGTCCTGTTGGGAACATTGTTGACGGTTGTAGCCAGCTATGCCACAGGTGTCTCACTTCCCGATATGGTCGGTATCCTTTGTGGAGCGACAACGAACACTCCGGCGTTGGGAGCTGCTCAGCAAACTCTGAAACAGATGGGGCTGGAGAGTAGCACACCTGCTTTGGGATGTGCGGTAGCCTATCCGATGGGAGTCGTCGGTGTGATACTTGCCGTCTTGTTAATCCGTAAAGCATTGGTTCGCAAAGAAGATTTGGAAATAAAAGAGAAAGATGATGCGAACAAAACTTATATTGCAGCGTTTCAAGTACACAATCCTGCTATTTTCAATAAGAGCATTAAAGACATAGCACATATGAGCTACCCGAAGTTTGTCATCTCCCGCTTATGGCGGGACGGACACGTCAGCATTCCGACTTCCGACAAGGTGCTGAAAGAGGGAGACCGTCTGTTGGTTATCACTGCGGAGAAAGATGCTTTGGCGTTGACTGTACTTTTCGGTGAACAGGAAAATACGGATTGGAACAAAGAGGACATTGACTGGAATGCGATTGACAGCGAACTGGTTTCACAGCGTATCGTCGTCACTCGTCCCGAACTGAATGGAAAGAAGCTGGGATCACTCCGATTGAGAAATCATTACGGTATCAATATCAGCCGTGTCTATCGTTCGGGGGTGCAACTGCTCGCTACTCCGGAGTTGATACTCCAGTTGGGCGACCGGCTGACAGTAGTAGGGGAGAAAGCTGCCATTCTGAATGTGGAAAAAGTATTGGGTAATGCCATTAAAAGCTTGAAAGAACCCAATCTGGTTGTTATATTCATCGGAATTGTATTGGGATTGGCATTGGGAGCTATTCCCTTTTCAATACCGGGTGTCAGTACTCCCGTGAAACTGGGACTGGCCGGTGGACCGATTATTGTTGGCATTCTTTTGGGGACATTCGGACCACGGATACACATGATAACCTACACTACCCGCAGTGCGAATCTGATGTTGCGTGCCTTAGGGCTTTCCCTGTATCTCGCCTGTCTGGGATTGGATGCCGGAGCTCACTTTTTCGACACCGTATTCCGTCCGGAAGGTCTGCTGTGGATTGCTTTGGGAGCCGGGCTGACTATCATTCCGACAGTATTGGTAGGTTTTGTCGCCTTCAAAATGATGAAGATCGATTTTGGTACGGTATCCGGTATGTTGTGTGGAAGTATGGCTAATCCGATGGCGTTGAATTACGCTAATGATACAATACCCGGTGATAACCCTTCTGTGGCTTATGCAACGGTATATCCGCTCTGTATGTTCCTGCGGGTGATTATCGCACAAGTACTTCTGATGTTCTTCTTGGGCTGAAAAATGAAACTTTGAATAAAAAATAATAACCGGATAAATAAAAAAGTATTATATTTATCGCGAATAATCAAAAAACGTAAGTTTGGAGATTAGAACAATGGATTGTGAGCCGATAAATGGTAATTTGATTTTAGTAATTTGTAATTAAATAGAAATGACTGCTCAAAGTAACATAACTCCTGAAAGCATTGTGAACGATCTGCGTTATCTGCAACTGCTTTCCCGAAGTTTTCCTACTATTGCCGATGCAAGTACGGAAATAATCAATCTGGAGGCTATCTTGAATCTACCTAAAGGGACGGAGCATTTCCTGACAGATGTACATGGTGAATATGAAGCTTTCCAACATGTGCTGAAGAATGCTTCCGGTGCAGTAAAACGTAAGGTAAATGAGATATTCGGCAATACGCTTCGCGAGGCCGAGAAAAAAGAGATCTGTACGTTGATTTACTATCCCGAAGAAAAACTTCAACTGGTGAAGGCCCGTGAGAAGGATTTGGACGATTGGTATCTGATCACTCTGAACCAGTTAGTAAAAGTCTGTCAGAACGTATCTTCCAAGTATACCCGTTCCAAGGTACGTAAATCATTGCCTGCCGAATTCTCGTATATCATACAGGAATTGTTGCACGAGTCATCTATCGAACCGAACAAGCATGCCTATATCAATGTGATTATCAGTACGATTATCACGACAAAGCGTGCCGATGATTTTATCATTGCCATGTGTAATCTGATTCAGCGTTTGACAATCGATTCACTTCATATCGTAGGCGACATCTACGATCGCGGACCGGGAGCGCATATCATTATGGATACCTTGTGCAATTATCATAATTTTGATATTCAATGGGGCAATCACGATATTCTGTGGATGGGCGCCGCCTCCGGCAATGACAGTTGTATAGCCAATGTGATACGTATGTCTATGCGATATGGTAATCTGGCTACACTTGAAGACGGTTACGGAATCAATCTGCTGCCGCTTGCTACCTTTGCTATGGATACTTACGCCGATGATCCTTGCACCATTTTCATGCCGAAAATGAATTTTGCCGATACTCATTATAATGAGAAAACGTTGCGCTTGATTACTCAGATGCACAAGGCGATCACTATTATCCAGTTTAAGCTGGAAGCTGAGATCATCGACCGCCGTCCGGAGTTTGGAATGGCAAATCGTAAATTGTTGGAGAAGATAGATTTTGAGCGTGGTGTCTTTGTCTACGAAGGTAAGGAGTATGCCCTTCGTGACACGAACTTTCCGACGGTAGATCCCGCCAATCCTTACCGCTTGACGGATGAAGAACGTGAGCTTGTGGATAAGATTCATTATTCATTTATGAATAGTGAGAAATTGAAGAAGCATATGCGTTGCCTGTTTACTTACGGCGGGATGTATCTGGTATCCAACTCCAATCTTCTTTATCACGCTTCCGTGCCTTTGAATGAGGACGGTAGCTTTAAGCATGTCAAGATACGCGGAAAAGAGTATTGGGGACACAAACTTCTGGATAAGGCCGATCAACTGATCCGTACCGCCTACTTCGACGAAGAGGGAGAGGAGGATAAGGAATTTGCGATGGATTATATCTGGTATATGTGGTGTGGTCCGGATGCGCCTTTGTTTGATAAGGATAAGATGGCTACTTTTGAACGCTATTTCCTGGAAGACAAAGAAATGCATAAAGAGAAGAAAGGATATTATTATACATTGCGCAATCGGGAGGATATTTGTGATCAGATACTGGCCGAGTTTGGAGCTTTAGGCCCTCATTCGCATATAATAAACGGTCATGTGCCTGTGAAGACTATTCAAGGAGAACAGCCGATGAAGGCCAATGGCAAACTATTCGTTATCGACGGAGGATTTTCCAAAGCCTATCAGCCGGAAACGGGAATTGCCGGATATACACTTGTCTACCATTCTCACGGTATGCAGCTTGTACAGCACGAACCGTTCCAGTCTCGTCAGAAAGTTATCGAAGAGGGACTGGATATCAAGTCTACCAATTTCGTATTGGAATTCAATTCACAACGGATGATGGTGAAAGACACCGATAAGGGAAAAGAATTGGTAACTCAAATACAGGACTTGAAGAAGTTGCTCGTTGCTTATCGTACCGGTCTGATAAAGGAAAAGGTCTGAATGAAGGTTACTTCTTTGCCATGTGACATTCAATAATTTTCACTGCAACGAGTGGTTCGTTCCATAGTTATTATCTTTTAGTTCCACAGTTGTTTCCCTTTTGTTCCACAGATATGGAACGAAAGGGAAACAATTATGGGACGAAATGTTTTTAGTAAAGCAAGAGAATAAATGCTATATATGCAGGATTTATATTAGAAAAGGACAATGCCTGCCTCTATAATGGCTCCTTTATCGTAATTACCGGATTTATTATAGAATCTGGTTAGGCCATAACCGCCCGTTGCGAAGATACCGAATTTCTTGGTTAGCTGATATTCCAGATTGGCACGTGCTTGTAGCGCATATAGACGTCCGGGAATCACTTCATCCTTATTGTCGAAAGCTTCGATATGCTGATAACCTAAGTCGCCGCTAATGGATAATCCTTTATAGATAGGAAAAGATAATCCTGCACGATAGGAAGCGCTCGCCGAAAACTTATCATTTAATCCCTGATACATAGATCCGACCCCAAGAATCGTATAAAACAACTGATTCTTGAAACGTACCCCGATATTGGCAGGAGTTACATTTCCCCCGTATGCCATCATCTGTACTTTGGTGTCGGGATTGGCATTAACCAGCCCCAGTTGGAAACCTTTCAAGTCTTCCCTATAGTAATTGACCAGACCGATCTGAAGTCCGCGAACTTGTGTGGCATAGTTGCATAATGCCATTTGAACTCCACGTAGCTGTGTCCCGGTTATATTGGCGATCCCTGCTATCTGCAGGCCATTCATATTTTCACCTACCACATTCAGAAGACCGGAAGTAATCATACCGTTAAAACTCTGTCCGGTGATATTCGCCGCACCGGAAAACTGTAAGCCTGAAGCCATATTCCCGGTAACATTCATAAAACCGCTCATCATGACTCCTGCGGTGTTATCTCCACCGATACCGGTCAGTCCGGATATAACCACCCCCCGTGTCCCGTCTCCGGTAATATTTACCAGTCCGGCTGCAGAGAGTCCGATCGTATTGTTACCGCTGATATTGCTTATACCTGCTATCTGCACGCCTCGCATTGTTCCACCGGCCAGGTTAGCCAGTCCTGTAATCTGTACGCCGTTCATATCCCCATGAACAACACTTCCCAGCGCATTGATGCCTACACCATTCAGACGATTCATAGTAGACAAAAGACCGATATTCACATAAGTCGTTTGTGTACTGTCATACGGTTGCGTACAAATATCTTTCCAGATAGAAAGATTAATACCGGCACTTTTGTTCTGTGCAGGCAGACAAACGGCAGCCATCAGTATAGCTGCCGTGAGTATTGTTTTCTTCATTTTCATCCTTTAGCCTCCTGATACAAGTATCGTTTGATACTCTTCTTCGGTGTCTTTTCAAACTCTTCCGGGTATATCTTCATCTTTGAAATCTGGCTGTACGCCGGTAACATGGCATTCAATGCCACCCGGTTTTCTTCCATCACCCGCTCGATGTCTTCATTCTTCAGACCGTGTGCGAAAGCGTCGTCGAAATCCGGATAAACCAGACCGACAAGTTTCTCATTCTGCTGAACGATAATGCTTTCGGATACATACGGCAGATTGTTTAACTTATCTTCTATCTCTTCCGGATAGATATTCTGTCCACTGGCGCTCAACAGAAGGTTCTTGCTACGTCCTTTGATGGTAACATTCCCTTCGGCATCCATCAAAGCCAGATCACCGGTATGCAGCCAACCGTCTTTGTCGATCACTTCTCTGGTAGCTTCCTCATTCTTGTAGTATCCCAGCATTACGTTAGGACCTTTACAAACGATTTCGCCAACGATATTTTCCGGGTCGGAGGAAAGGACCAGTACATCCATACGGGGTACGGCTTTTCCGCAAGAACCCGGTTTGAACTTCCTCCAGTCTTCGTAACAGATGATCGGGCCGCATTCCGTCATTCCATATCCTACGGTATAAGGGAAATCGATCATTTTCAGGAACTGTTCAACCTCTTGATTGAAAGCGGCACCTCCTACGATTACCGCCTTAAATTCTCCTCCGAACGCCTTAATCATCTCTTCGCGTACCGTAGCTTTAATTTTATCGTTGATGATGGGCACTTTCAGCAAAATCTTCATTGCCGGAGTTTCCAGTTTCGGAAGTACACTCTTCTTGATAATCTTTTCGATGATAAGCGGAACAGCGACAATCAGATTCGGTTTTACCTCTTCGAAAGCCTGGAAGATTATCTTCGGACTAGGCATACGGGTCAGGAAGTAGATGTGGCAACCGACGGAAAATTCATAAAGGAATTCGAATGCCAGACCATACATATGCGCCATCGGAAGCATAGACACAATCTTGTCTCCGGCCTTCAAGTCGAGTACTTCGTAGGCGAACTTCGTATTTGACCACAAACTGCGGTAGGGGAGCATAACCCCTTTTGAGTAGCTCGTTGTTCCCGAAGTGTAATTGATGACAGCCAGCTCCTCCGGCTCGTCCTTATGATAAGCGACGTGTTCTTTACGGAAGTTTTTAGGGAATTTCTTACCGAACATCTCGTTCAGATGTTCGCGGGCGTATGTCAGACGTTCGCTGCGTGAAACCAGCAAAGTGAAGTCATTCATCATCAGAATACCTTCCAATAGAGGCATTGCCGACTCGTTCAGGTTTTCCCATACCATATCGCCTACAAGCAGTAATTTCGCTTCGGAATGGTTGACGATATTGTGGACGTTGTCCGCCTTAAATTCATGAAGAATAGGGACGATAACCGCTCCGTATGTCAATGTGGCGAGGAACGTCACACCCCAATGCGAACTGTTTCTTCCGCAAACGGCAATCTTGTCCCCCTTGCGGATTCCGCTTTCCTCGAAGATGATATGGAGTTTCTCTATTTTGCGAGCTACGTCTTTATACTGTAAGGTGGCGCCCTTATAATCGGTCAGGGCATCCAGGTCCCAATTATTCTTGATACTATTCTCAATGTAAGCTATAAAACTTTGTTCCATTGTTTTTGCACATTTGATATTAAATTGTGCAAATATAGCAATTAAATTAAGAATGAAGAATTAAGAGGGAAGAATTTTTGAAAATGGGGGAGGGGTGATGTAGTGAGATTGCGACAGGCTGGTAGGAGAAAAGATTATGGTTATAGCTAATTTTATTATGCTATAATCAAAAAAAAATATGCTATAATCAAAAATAATTCTGCTTATAGCATATTGACGGATTCTTGGAATTCCCTATTTCAAGTACCATTCGTACATTCTTTGTACGCCTTCCTCGATTTCAATTTTGTGGTGCCACCCCAAAGAGTGCAGTTTCGAAGGATCGGTCAGCTTGCGCATAGTGCCGTCCGGTTTGCTGCTGTCGAAGGTCAGTTTTCCTTGATACCCTACAGTCTCTACAATACGCTCGGCCAGCTGGCGGATGGTGATTTCCTTGCCGGTGCCGATATTGATGTGGCAGTTGCGGATATCTTTGCTACCTTCTTTATAGGTATCTTTGAAGTCTACGCGCTCCATTACGAAGACGCTGGCATCTGCCATTTCTTCGCTCCAAAGAAACTCGCGAAGCGGAGTACCTGTACCCCAAAGAGTGACTTCCGTTTCGCTGATTCCGTATTTTTGCAGAATAGCCAGGATTTCTTCTTTCGGACTGTCGCCGCTGACACCTTCTACCGGACGCAGGTTCATATCCTTGCGTACAGCTTCCCAGTTTCTTTCTTTCAGACAGTGTGCCAGATGGATTTTCCGAATCATGGCAGGCAGTACATGACTACGTTCCAAGTCGAAATTATCATTCGGACCGTAGAGATTTGTCGGCATCACAGCGATGTAGTTCGTTCCATATTGCAGGTTGAAACTTTCGCACATCTTCAATCCGGCAATTTTGGCGATTGCATACGGCTCGTTGGTATATTCCAGCGGAGAAGTGAGCAATACATCCTCTTTCATCGGCTGTTCCGCATCACGCGGATAAATGCACGTGCTGCCTAAGAACAGCAGTTTCTTCACATTATGGCGGAAGCTCTCACCGATTACATTCTGTTGAATCTGCAGATTCTTGTAGATAAAGTCGGCACGGTAGATACTGTTTGCCATGATACCGCCTACGAAAGCAGCGGCAAGGAAAACATATTCCGGCTGTTCTTCATCGAAGAATTTACGGACAGCTACGCCATCCAATAGATCGAGTTCCTTGTGGGTGCGGCCTACCAGATTGGTATATCCTTTATCCTGCAAATTTTTCCAGATAGCAGATCCCACAAGACCGTGATGTCCTGCTACATATATCTTTGCATTCTTTTCCATTCTATCTTTTATTTGTTCACCACAGAGGACGCAGAGGACACGGAGGATTTTATATTTTCCTCTGTGCCCTCCGTGTCCTCTGTGGTGAAATGAAATTCATTTAATGTTTGGTAGCAATCATTCGTTTTACTTTCTCCATATCGTGGCGTACCATGATACTTACCAGTTCTTCAAATGAAGTCTTGCGCGGATTCCAGTTCAGCAAAGTCTTAGCTTTTGTGGGGTCACCAAGTAGTTGTTCAACTTCCGACGGACGGAAATATTTAGGATCTACTTCTACCAAAGCCTTTCCGGTAGCCACGTCAATACCTTTCTCGTTCACGCCTTCACCTTCCCAACGAAGTTCGATACCGGCTTCTTTGAATGCCAATGTCGCAAATTCGCGCACGGTGTGCATCTCGCCGGTAGCAATCACGAAGTCTTCCGGAACGTCATGCTGCAGAATCAGCCACATGCATTCCACGTAATCTTTGGCATATCCCCAGTCGCGGCGTGCATCCAGATTACCCAGATACAGTTTGTCTTGTTCGCCTTGCGCGATACGTGCGGCAGCCAGAGAAATTTTACGGGTAACGAAAGTCTCACCGCGACGTTCGCTCTCGTGGTTGAACAGAATACCGTTTACGGCAAACATACCGTAGCTTTCACGATAATTCTTGGTAATCCAGAAACCATATTGTTTGGCTACCCCATACGGAGAACGGGGATAGAACGGAGTTGTCTCTTTCTGTGGAACTTCCTGCACCTTACCGAACAATTCGGAAGTGGAAGCCTGATAGATGCGGGTTTTCTTTTCCAATCCCAGAATGCGTACAGCTTCGAGCATACGCAACGTACCGACAGCATCCGCCTCGGCTGTGTATTCCGGAACATCGAATGAAACTTTCACGTGGCTTTGAGCAGCGAGATTGTAGATTTCATCCGGTTGCACCTGTTGAATGATTCGGATTAACGAACTAGAATCTGTCATATCCCCATAATGCAGATTGATCGTACGTTTCTGTTTCATGTCGCGTACCCACTCGTCAAAATACAAATGTTCAATACGTCCGGTATTGAACGAAGAAGAACGACGGAGAATACCGTGCACTTCATAACCTTTTTGCAATAGAAACTCGGCAAGATAAGAACCATCCTGCCCGGTAATGCCTGATATTAGGGCTTTTTTCATACGCTATTATTTAATAAATCAAAAATATGGGTGCAAATGTCGGTATTTTTTGTGACCCATGCAAGCCACATTCTATTTATTTTTCAGCATGGTTATTCAGCACAGTTTTTCCCATCATTTTGTCGATAATCAGTGCGATAGCCCCGTCACCGGTCACATTGCAGGCCGTCCCGAAACTATCCATAGCGATGTAAAGAGCAATCATCAATGCCTGTGCCGATTCATCGAAACCCAACATGGATTGCAAGATTCCCAAAGACGCCATGATGGCTCCGCCCGGAACTCCCGGTGCGGCTACCATCGTGATTCCCAGCATGAAGATAAAACCGGCAAAGAGTGGGAAGTCGAACGGCATTCCCTGCATCATCATCAGTGCCAGAGCACAGGCTACGATTTTCAGTGTACTTCCCGACAGATGGATTGTGGCGCACAACGGAATCACAAAACCGGCTATATCCGCCGAAACACCATTCTTTTTCGTCTGTTCCAGTGTCACGGGAATAGTGGCAGCCGATGATTGTGTGCCCAATGCCGTGAAATAGGCAGGCATCATCTTCCCCAATAGTTTGAACGGATTTTTGTGTACAAACAGCGCTGCGATAGAATACTGAAAGACCAGCAGGAAGATATGTAAAATGAAAATGACTCCGATAATCTTGATAAATACCATCAGAATGGAGTACACCTGTCCCGAATGAGTCATATTCAAGAAGATACCGAAGATATAAAGCGGAAGCAAGGGGAGAATTACCGCACTGATCATGCGGACGATGATTGCCTGAAAATCCCGTGCTACGTTTTTCAGAGCATCGCTGTTCAGCGAAGCCAATCCCAATCCTAATGTGAAAGCGAGAACCAAAGCTGTCATTACATTCATCAATGGAGGAATGGAAACGGAGAAATAAGGAAGAATGCCTTTTGCCTCGCTCACTTCCTCAAGCGGCACGCCCGGTTCAATCAATGACGGGAATACCGTGACTCCGGTGAAGTAGGAGAGGAACCCCGAGAACAGGGTGGCGAAATAAGCGATAAGAGCGGTGACGAGCAACATCTTTCCTGCGCCTTTACCGATGTCGGCAATAGCCACAGTGACCAATCCGACGATAATCAACGGAATGGAGAAATTAAGAAATTCACTGAAAATGCCGTTGAATGTTACAAATATCCGGACAAGAGGAGCCGGGAAAAAAGTACCGATGGCGATACCTAGAATAATAGCGATAATAATGCGGGCTAATAAACCGATTTTGATTTTCTTCATCCTTGTTTCTATATAGTTAGCTGCAAAAATAATATTTTAATCTAAATATAGCGAACAAATGTCTGTTTCAATTGTTACTATGGTAAACAATATTACAAAATATACAAGTTATGGCAAATCAGAATAAAACAGATATCGGACTTATAGGCTTGGCTGTAATGGGCGAGAATCTTGCTTTGAACATGGAGAGTAAAGGATGGAATGTATCGGTTTATAACCGTACCGTTCCGGGAGTTGAAGAAGGAGTGGTGGATCGTTTCATAAACGGACGTGCGAAGGGCAAAAACATTGAAGGATTCACAGATATAAAGGACTTTGTAGATTCAATCGCTACTCCCCGTAAAATAATGATGATGGTTCGTGCTGGGAGTCCGGTAGACGAATTGATGGAACAGCTTTTTCCTCTGCTTTCACCCGGAGATATTCTTATCGATGGAGGTAACTCCAATTACGAAGATACCAACCGTCGTGTCAAACTGGCCGAGTCGAAAGGTTTTCTTTTCGTCGGCAGCGGTGTGTCCGGTGGTGAAGAGGGAGCTTTGAACGGAGCGTCTATTATGCCCGGCGGCTCGGAAAAGGCATGGGCGGAAGTGAAGCCTATTCTTCAAAGCATTGCGGCGAAAGCGTCTGACGGCACTCCTTGTTGTCAGTGGGTAGGGCCGGCGGGATCCGGGCACTTTGTAAAGATGATCCATAACGGTATCGAATATGGTGATATGCAGTTGATTGCCGAAGCATATTGGGTGATGAAAAACCTGCTCGACTTGAATAATGAAGAGATGGCAGATGTCTTTTCCCGTTGGAATGAGGGCAAACTCCGCAGTTACCTCATCGAGATTACCGCCAACATCTTGCGTCATAAAGACAAGACCGGAGGTTATCTTATTGATAAGATTTTGGATGCGGCCGGACAGAAAGGAACCGGCAAATGGTCGGTTATCAACGCTATGGAACTCGGAATGCCGTTGGGACTGATTGCTACTGCGGTGTTTGAGCGCAGTCTTTCCGCACAAAAGGAATTACGCCATCAAGCTTCCCACCAATTTCCGCGTCAACATACACAACCTATATATAATAAGGTGGAGCTCGTGAAGGATATCTACTCTGCCCTTTATGCTTCTAAACTCGTCTCATACGCTCAAGGATTTGCCGTGCTGCAACGTGCTTCCGATAGATTCGGCTGGCAGCTCGATCTGGCTTCCATCGCCCGTATGTGGCGTGGCGGATGCATCATCCGCAGTATTTTCCTGAACGATATTGCCGCTGCCTTCGAAGCCACCGACAAGCCCAAACACTTGTTGATGGCTCCTTATTTCAGGGAAGAAATGAAGGCGTCACTCTCCGGATGGAAGAGCCTTGTAGCCGAAGCCATGAAAGAAGAACTTCCTGTTCCCGCTTTCTCTTCTGCCTTGAATTACTTCTATTCGCTTACTTCTGCCGATCTGCCCGCTAATATGGTGCAGGCACAGCGCGATTATTTCGGTGCGCACACCTTTGAGCGTAAAGACGAGCTGCGCGGACAGTTCTTCCACGAAAACTGGACAGGATATGGCGGTGACACGAAATCGGGCACATATAATGTGTGAGTAGGACATCTTTCGGAGTAATAAGACTATTTTATGAATTAAGAAATAAAAAGCGACAATGGATAAATTCGCAATGATAATTTTTGGCGCCTCAGGCGACCTTACCAAACGTAAGTTGATGCCTGCCCTTTACTCGCTCTTCCGTGAAAAACGGTTGACAGGTGATTTTCATATACTGGGTATCGGACGTACGATTTATTCTGATGAGGATTATCGCTCGTATATATCAGGTGAACTTCGGACTTTCGTGAAATCCGAAGAACAGGATGCGGCACTGATGGAGGCTTTCATCCCGCATCTGTATTACTTGCCCATGGATCCGGCAAAGGAAGAAGGATATGCCATGCTCCGCCAACGTCTGGTGGAGTTGACCAATGAGGTGGATCCGGATAATCTGCTGTTCTACCTTGCCACTCCGCCTTCACTTTACGGTGTTGTTCCCTTGCATCTGAAAGCTGCAGGACTGAATACTCCCCATTCGCGTATCATCGTTGAAAAACCTTTCGGTTACGACCTCGAATCGGCACGTGAATTGAATAAAATTTATGCTTCTGTTTTCGAAGAACATCAGATTTACCGTATTGACCATTTTCTCGGTAAAGAGACAGCGCAAAATGTGTTGGCTTTCCGTTTTGCCAATGGTATTTTCGAGCCTCTCTGGAACAGGAATTATATCGACTACGTAGAAATTACCGCTGTAGAGAATCTGGGAATCGAGCAACGTGGCGGATTCTACGAAACGGCGGGAGCTTTGCGGGATATGGTGCAGAATCATCTGATTCAGCTTGTAGCTCTTACTGCTATGGAACCTCCTGCTATCTTCAATGCGGATAACTTCCGTAATGAGGTGGTGAAAGTATATGAGTCTCTGACACCGTTGAATGAAGAAGATTTGAATGAGCATATTGTGCGCGGGCAATATACCTCCTCCGGTACTAAAAAAGGATATCGTGAAGAGAAAGGGGTAGCTCCCGACTCGCGTACGGAAACATACATTGCCATGAAGCTGGGTATCAGTAACTGGCGTTGGAGCGGCGTCCCGTTTTATATCCGTACCGGCAAGCAAATGCCGACTAAAGTGACGGAAATCGTGGTTCATTTCCGCGAGACACCTCATCAGATGTTCCGTTGTTCAGGTGGCAATTGTCCACGTGCGAATAAATTGATTCTTCGTTTGCAACCGAATGAAGGAATTGTGCTCAAGATAGGCATGAAAGTGCCTGGTGCGGGTTTCGAAGTCCGTCAGGTGACAATGGATTTCAGTTATGCCCAGTTGGGTGGAGTGCCGAGTGGTGACGCTTACGCACGTCTGATAGACGATTGCATTCAGGGCGATCCGACTTTATTCACCCGGAGTGACGCCGTGGAGGCTTCATGGACATTCTTCGATCCGGTACTTCGCTATTGGAAAGAGAATCCCGACGCACCGCTTTACGGTTATCCGGTCGGTACGTGGGGACCTTTGGAAAGTGAAGCGATGATGCATGAGCACGGGGCTGACTGGACCAATCCTTGTAAGAATTTGACGAATACAGACCAATATTGTGAATTATGAAAGTAACTGTTTTTCCCTCGTCCATTGAAACTTCACGTGGACTGATACTCCGTCTGGTGGAAATCATGAATAATGAACCGGACAGAATATTCAATATCGCAGTTAGCGGCGGCAGTACTCCTGCTCTAATGTTCGATTTGTGGGCGAACGAATATATGGAAATTACCCCTTGGAATCGTATGTGCATTTATTGGGTAGACGAACGTTGTGTTCCCCCCGATGATTCGGACAGCAATTACGGAATGATGCGTAATCTACTTTTAGGAATGGCTCCCATTCCTTATGAGAATGTTTTTCGTATTCGTGGTGAAGTCAAACCGGTGAAAGAAGCGGCCCGTTATTCGGAATTGGTCAAGCAACAAGTACCGTCCAAGCAGGGATGGCCGGAGTTTGATATTATACTGTTGGGTGCAGGAGACGATGGTCATACTTCCTCCATTTTCCCCGGACAAGAAGAGCTGTTGACTTCCGCTTCTGTTTATGTAGTCAGTATTAATCCCCGTAACGGGCAGAAGCGCATTGCAATGACCGGTTATCCGATATTGAATGCACGTCACGTTATTTTCCTGATAACCGGAAAGGGTAAAGCTGATGTGGTAGAAGAAATCTGTAAGTCGGGAGATGTAGGGCCCGCAGCCTATGTAGCTCATCATGCGCAGAATGTGGAACTGTTTATGGATGAAGGAGCTGCGCTATACATTGGCGACCGTAAATAATAAAGAGTTCGGAGGAGAGTTACACTTTTGTAATCTCCTCCACGATGTATTTATCTTCTACTTTTTTACAAGTACATACAAAGTACTCCGGGTGCTTCAAGGCTCCTTGCAAAGTATCAGGAAGAATGATCTCTTTGGTTCGCCTGTCTACTGCTACCATTGCATACAAGATACCTTCACTTTTACACTTCTCAATAAGTGCACTTTTTAATTCCTTTACGTTAAATTCCATTTATGTGAGATTTTATTGTTGCAAAGTTATGGAAATTATGAATATTTTGTGCAATAAGTAATTCCCTTTTAAAATCCATGAGCTTTGAGCAGGCTTTATTAGAGATATATCCTTGGATATTCCGTGTTGCGAGAAGATTTTGCTCCTCTGTACAGGACGCTGAAGATTTAGCGGGTGATACAGTGTATAAGATACTTCAGAACCAAGATAAGTTTGATTGTTCTAAACCTATGAAACCTTGGTGTATTTACGCCGAGACGCACGACCGGGGCATAAGCCCTCATCGCGTTTCGGCTTTTTTATTAATAAGTGATTGGCTGTGCAAATTTTGTAACAAGTCACCGATTTACTTAAATAATTTTAATAGATAAACTTTTACCTTCTTTTTATTGCAAAATATTTGTAAATGCGAATTTTTTGCAATAGTTTTGTCTCAAAATAAAACTAAGAAATGGAAGGAATAGATAAAATAAGAGAAGCCGGGCTAAAACTAACCCCTCAACGTAGAGTCGTATATGAAGCGATGCTCGAGTTGCGGCATGCCCCAATTGAATCGATCATTTCTTGTGTACAATCGCAAGATAAAGAGATTACGCTTTCTACGGTTTACCGTATTCTTGATTCTTTCTGCAAAGCCGGTATACTATCTTTGGTGTGCCATCCTGAAACAGGCAAATGCTATTATGATATCACCGTTCATAGCCATCATCACTTGTTCAACGGACAGCAGATTATGGATTACGAAGACCCTGAGCTAACACGGCTAATACAGCAGTATTTGGAAAGTAAAAACCTTGTGTCAGCTGACATAGACAAGATACAAGTACAGATAATACTCAATAAATGTTTAACTAAAAAATGATTTGAAATGAGAAGTATCACAACATTCGATTTGCAGTATGCACACAGATTCTACGGTTTCAAAGGTGAAGCTCAATATCTTCACGGTCATACTGGTGTGCTCACTATTGAAGTGGAAGACACAGTGAACGAAGGGGTAAATATGGTTTACCCATGTAATGAGATTCAAAAAGTAGCTTGGGATGTATTGAAAAATTTCGACCATGCTCTTGTTCTTCGGGAAGATGATCCGTTGTTGCCGGCAATTCTTGATGTGTATGAAAAGCAGGGTATTAAGAATGGACACCCGCAAAACAAAATGAAGGGAGAAGCATTCAAAACCCCGCTTGCTACTGCGTATCCAGACTGCCGCTTGGTTGTAACTAAGGAGACTATGACTGTGGAAGGCATGATTAAAATCGTGTACGACCTATTGAAAGAGAAACTGAACATTGCCAAGATAACCTTTACTAGTGGTGTAAATGCAGGTTCGGCCGAGTTCGAAACAAAGAACAATATTGACCGTTGTCCACTATGCGGCATTTCACTGAACGAAGAAGGTGTATGTCCTAAATGTGGATATAAGAAAAAATAAGTCGATACACGTGTATATTGAAGAGGGGGGAAGAATCCCCCCTGTCGCTAATAACGAGATTGACAATGCGGCAGATACAGCATAACTCGTTGAGAACTATATAGATTCTATAAAGCAAACTTATATTATTACATATGGACATATATAAAAAATTTCTCCGGATGGGACTGCTAATGGCTACTCTTATAGTATCAATCTCTTGTGTACAAAAAAGTACCGGGGATACGATCGCTGAGAGTAAATCTGAAGACGAAACCAGCGTTACACTGAAAGACTATGGTAATGCTCCGACTGTGGTGGATATCGAAGCTTATACTATAGGTAATGATAACTTCCGTACAACCCTGTGGACGGGCACTAATTTGCAAGTAACCTTGATGACTATTCCCGTCGGTGGCGATATAGGATTGGAACAACATCCCGATATTGACCAATTTCTTCGTATTGAACAGGGGGAAGGACGGGTTTTAATGGGAGACACACAAGATAAACTTGATTTTGTAAAGGAAGTCAAGGCAGATTATGCAGTATTTGTCCCTGCGGGAAAGTGGCATAACCTTGTTAATACGGGCAATACCCCAATCAAACTGTACTCGATTTATGCCCCTGTTGAACACCCTCATAGTACGATACATAAGACTCAAGCCGAAGCTTTGGAAGCCGAACATGTCCACGAGACGGGGGGATAAACTCATATGATTCTCCTCTTTGTTATTGGAAGAATTGCACACATACATCAACTAACTCTTAGGGAAGGTTACATAGATATTACTATTGGATGTGGGATAAAGTTCGGTATAGGTATAAAAAAAGTGAGGGAAACCACCCCCTCACCAAGTCAAACCAAAATAATCCGAATTATGTCCGTATTATCTTGATGTTGCAAAGTTACTATTTTATTTCAGATTATCAAGTATCTCGCGTATCGCTTTATCAGCATGCTTTTTCATGATTGATACATAATTGAAGATTGGACGATCTTCTTTCATTGACTGACCGATACAGTATTCGAGGGTGCTAAGAGGTATTCCAAGATCGTATCCATGTTGAACGAATGATTTGCGAGCTGAATATAATGTTAAATTGTGAGTAACGCCTGCTACTGTTTTCAGAACTTTCATTTTCCGGGTGAGTGTATTATAACAAGATACATAGGTTTTATACTTCCCAAATACGAGCTTTCCAGTATTCTTATTCATATATTTCTTGATGAGAGGTTTTGCTTCATCAGGAATCGCAAACGAAGTCAACCGGTCACCATCTTTGGTGTTCCTTGTCTTGATTCTGATGTAATCTACAATATTTGTCCGGAAGTCATAAGCCAGCATATCAACTAAGTTCATTCCGGCCAGATAATAAGTAAGCATGAAGATGTCGCGTACTACTGATACGTTATATTGGTTAGGCACCATATCTCTGATAATCTTTAGCTGTTCAACTGTGATATACGTGTCTCTTTTCTTTGCTGAAGGAATGGAAGCTGTGACAAATGGATCTACCTTATATTCTACGTATCTCATCTTAATTGCATAGTTTATTATTACTTTCAATAGTGTAATATAGATTTTGATTGAGGTAGGTGAGAGCTTGCTCTTTCTTAAATGCGTTAGATAGTTATTAATTCGGATTGGTGTTATGTGCTCCATTAGTGCACCTGGACCGGTAAACCGAATAAAATGTTTAGCGGCCAACTTGTATAGCTTATGCGTTTTTTCTCTATCATCCTCATCTATCTGTGAGAGGAATTCTTCAACTATATCCTCAAATTTGCGGTGTTGTTCACCGTTAATTGGACTGGTTATTATTTTGACTAACTGTGTACAGGTAAGTGAATCTGCGTATTCTATACTTTCACAGCGTTCGTAATAAGTATCATAGATTCTTTTAAGTTTTGCATTTAGTAGTTCTTTATCTGAACGTTTTACAATTTTGCCATTTTTGAACTCATTGAGTGAGTCTATAACTATACTGGTCGGGATGTAACGTGTATCCCAGTTGTGAGATACAGCAATTCTTATTTTATGTTGGCCGTTTGCCAAAACTTTAGTTGGTACGATTGTGATAAATAGATTAGCCATGTTTAAATTCTATTTAATTAGTATATATTGCCGCGGCACGGTTACGGCAATGTAAATAGCGTCAAAAGTGACGTTTTAACTCTTAATGATCAATACTAATTAAGAAAGAAAAGGTTCGATTAGGATTTGTAAATTGCTGCATATCAATTATAAAAATAGCTCCCTAGTTCGTCCGCTGACGAGGGAGCTATTTAACACAAAAACTAAACTAGACTTAACTAAACTATTCTATTCTCGGAATTTCACAATCCCTTTCTGTTCGTTGCAAAGGTAGGGATAAAACAGGTTTTGGCAAACTATAATCGACAAAAATCTCGTTTTTACCGATAAAATAGGGAATCATCAACTTCTTTCATCAAGGAATGCTTGAAAAACCTGTTTGTAACTGTCGCTGATGGGGATGTATGTTTTGTCAAAAACAATGCGTCCACGATCTATTACACGTATCTTGTCCTTTTGAACGATGAAAGAGCGATGCACACGTATAAAACGACTGGAAGGCAAAAGTTCTTCCATCGCTTTCATACTCATAAGGGACAGTATTGGCTTGGGAGCGTCTTCCGTATAGATTTTAATGTAATCTTTTAATCCTTCGATATACATGATTTTCTTTAATTCCACTTGTACCAATTTGTAGTCACTTTTTACAAAAATACTGTCTATCTCCTCCGGTTTCTGAACCAGTTCGAACCATTGAAGCGCTTTGTTGGCTGCCTGTAGAAAATCAACGTATGAAATCGGCTTTAATAGATAGTCAAGTGCGTTGACACGATAGCCATCGATGGCATACTGTCCAAAGGCGGTAGTGAATACGATACGGGTACGGGAATCCACCATTTTTGAGAATTCCAGTCCGTTAAGTTCGGGCATTTGGATATCCAGAAACAAGAGGTCAACTTCCTCGCCAGGCAATTCTTTCATTGCCTGAACAGCGCTGGAGTATTTTCCTACGAGTTGTAGAAACGGAGTCTTGTTTGCATAACTTTCCAAAAGGCCGAGAGCCAAAGGCTCATCATCTACGATTGCACAACGTAATACCATACTACTATTCTATTAATATAAAATTCTATACTTAACGTTTTCTCTCTACTCTTTGATCTTAATGCTCAATTTTGATTCGTAACACTTCCCGTCCCGTGAAGTGCCTTTCGACCAAGTGTAAGCCCCCGGATAAAGTATCTCCAGCCGTCGGCTGACTTGTTCTAACCCCACGCCCGAACCACTTTTATCCCACACTTCCTTGGGGAAATTACTATTGCGGATTTCGCAGATCACTTCTTGGTCGTTCTCGGAAATATGAATGTGGATGAAACTAGCTTCGATAGGGGAGATACCGTGCTTGAAGGCATTTTCTATCAATGAAATAAAGATTAGCGGGGCGATCAGTGTCTGGCTGTTTGGGTGAATATCGAATTGAGTACTCATCTGTACATTAGCCGACAGGCGGATACGCATCAGTTCGATATAGTTACGGATGAAATCAACCTCTTTACAGAGCGGGACATACGTCTGCTGATTGTCATATAATACGTATCGAAGCAATTTGCTCAGTTCCTGCACGGCTTGTTGAGCCTTGTCCGAATCGAATGCGATTAAAGCATAAATATTATTCAGAGTATTCAACAAAAAGTGAGGGTTCAACTGATTACGCAGATTTTTCAGTTCGGCTTCCGTGCGATTCCGTTCCGCTTCCTTGCGGGCAGCCTCGTTTTGCGTCCATCGTGCGCTCATACGGATAGCGGCACTCAATCCGATAGTGAAAACAAGGCTTAGCATATCTCGCAGGAAAAACAACCATCCCGGAGGCATACCCGGACGTCTGGGCTTGTTCTCAAATGACGGATCGAATGTCAGACTTTGCCAGAGATGAAGCAGTATCCCGATGATACACAACAAGATAATGTTGTAGACAATATATCTTTTGGCTTGATTCTGAAAAAGATATCGGGGGACCAGAAAGAAGTAATTGACGTAGAACACAATCATAAAAGAAAGCGGTACGGCAAAATGGCGTATATAAGCCATCCAGTTAATGTTCCCGTTTCCGCGTTCTACGAAAAAGAACGGGAAACCGAACATAATCCCCCAGCTGATAATGTGTATCAGTATCTCCAGGGGACGACGTGCGGATGTAAAGGTTTGTTTCATAAAGACAAAGATAGCTCTTTATTCGTATCTGATAGCTTCAATCGGGTCTAAATCTGCTGCTTTTTTGGCAGGATACCATCCAAAGAAGACTCCGGTGACGGTACAGACGGCAAAAGAGAGGAATACGCTCCACGGCTGGATATAGATAGGCCAATGCGCCACACTTTTGACTATCCAACTGGCTCCGCAGCCGATGACCACTCCGATGATTCCTCCTGTGATACTGATCATGATGGCTTCGATAAGGAATTGGCTCAGAATGTCAATTCCTCGTGCGCCGACCGACATTCGCAGACCGATTTCACGGGTTCGTTCCGTGACGGATACATACATGATATTCATAATTCCGATACCGCCTACAACCAATGAGATGCCGGCAATACAAGCAAGCAGGGTGGTCATTAAATCGGTGGTAGAGTTGAGCATTGTACTCAATTCCTGTTGTGTACGAATAGTGAAATCATCATCGTCAGAGCTCTTCAACTTATGATTGCGACGGAGAATCGTGCTGATTTCATCCGTAGCGTATTCTGTCATATCTTCGGTGAGGGCGGAGGCGAAGATACCTTGCAGATAGGTAACGGCAAGCAGACGTTTCATCACCGTTGTGTAAGGAGCAAGTACTACTGCATCCTGATCCTGTCCCATAGAATTGTATCCTTTTGACTTGAGCACACCTACCACTCGGAAAGGGATCTTGCTAAAACGGATAATTTTTCCAACCGGATCGCTTCCGTCGGGAAAAAGGTTGTCTACTATTGTCTTTCCTATCACGCATACTTTTGCCGAGCTTTGTATGTCGGCTTCCGTGAACATCTCACCGTTCTCCACCGTTAATTGGCGGATATCGAGATATTCCGTTCCAACCCCATTCACGGAGGCAGGATAGTTGTTGTTGCCGGCAATAAGCTGCCCCGATGAAGAGACATTGGGACTGATGGCTGACAGGAAATTGGTCTCGTCACGCAAAGCCTCGTAGTCGGTGAGCTTTAACGTTTGCATGGCAGACGGATCTTGGCGCACACCTCCACGCATATCGGCTCCGGGATGAATCATAATCATGTTCGATCCCATTTCGGAAATCTGTTGCTGGATACTTTTCTTCGAACCTTGTCCGATGGCAAGCATCGTGATGACGGAAGCGACACCGATGATAATACCGAGCATGGTGAGAAATGCACGCAACTTGTTGTTTGCCAATGCGCGGAGAGCTATCTTGAATAAATTGGTTCCATTCATGTTGTTAGTAATTAGTTATTTCGTTAAACGCGGTCTATCCTTCTTCGTCATTTTTGGGTAATGCAGCCAATGCCTCGGCGGCGGATAGTATTTCCGGATTAGCGGTATCCTCTATGACATGACCGTCGCGCAGGCGGATATTCCGGCTGCTATATTGCGCAATCTCCGGATTATGCGTTACGAAGATGATGGTGCGTCCTTCCGCATGAAGCTTTTGAAAGAGGACAAGTATCTCAAATGAGGTACGGGTGTCGAGGTTTCCGGTTGCTTCATCGGCAAGAATCACAGCCGGATTGTTGACCAATGCACGTGCAATGGCCACCCGCTGCATTTGCCCACCGGACATCTGGTTTGATTTGTGTTCCAGACGGTCACCTAATCCTACGGCCTGCAAGGATTCGATGGCACGGCGACGGCGTTCGGCGGCACTGACGGAAGAGTTGTACATAAGTGGCAGTTCTACGTTTTCTACAGCCGTTGTTTTGGGCAACAAGTTATAGTTTTGGAACACGAATCCGATTTTCCTGTTCCTCAAGACTGCACGTTGAGGCTTGCTCATAGTGCGGACGGGTATGTCGCTGAGCAGATATTCACCGCTCGTCGGAGTATCCAGGCAACCCAGAATATTCAGTAACGTAGATTTTCCCGAACCGGAAGTACCCATGATAGTGACAAATTCCCCTTCGTGAATGGTGAACGAAACACCTCGTAACGCATGGACGGTTTCGTCACCTACCTGAAAGTTACGCTTGATATTTTGTATTTCAATTACTTTCTTCATGGTGTTTGTCACTTGTTGTTTTTCTTCTTACTTCCCGGAGGGCCAGGCATGAACGGGCTTCTTTCTCCTCCGCTCTGTTGGTTGGGTCCGGCTTCCATATTTTCGCCCGGCATGGCACCGATAGTAGCTTCCGTCACAATTTTAGTGCCTTCGGAGATACCACTGATAATTTCCGTCGACATACCGTTACTGATTCCTATCTCTACCGGATGGGCAGTGAATGTATTTCCTTCGCGTGTCCAAAGTTTATGTTCACCTTCACAGTCATTTACGATGTCGTTAGTGCCGATTAAGGGTTTTTCGGGTACGAAACGCAATGCTTTGTTCGGTACGGAAAGTACGTCTTTTTTGTCAAGGATATAGATGGTGACATTGGCCGTCAGACGTGGTTTCAGTTTCAAATCGGGATTGGGAGCGGAGATTACCACTTCATAAGTAACCACCGTGCTACTGCTGGTACTTGTACTGCTGGTACTGCTTGCATCGCCCAAACGAATCTGAGTCACAACGCCCTCAAAGGTATCATTAGGATATGCGTCCACCGTAAAACTGGCGCGCTGTCCTTCTTCTACGCCACCTATATCGGCTTCATCCACATCGGCCACTACCTGCATTTGCGTCAAGTCCGCGGCGATAGTGAACAGGGTAGGAGTCTCGAATCCGGAAGCGACAGTTTGTCCGGCTTCCACATCACGGCTGATAACAACTCCGTCGATAGGTGAAGTGATGGTAGCGTATGATAAGTTACGCTCTGCCTTTGCGAGAGAAGCCTTACTGCTGTCATAGCTGCTCTTAGCCTTCTGATAGTTGTAGAGGGCTTGTTCGAAATCCGTGTCGCTGATGAGTGATTTTTCGTGCAAGCCTTTGCTACGTTCATAGTTTTTCTTCTGATATTCATATTCGGCTTTCGCACCGTCGTATGTCGCTTGTTGTGAAGCCAATTCACTTTGCAGTGTGACGCGGTCCATTTCGGCAATCAATTGTCCTTTGGTGACTGTCGAGTTATAATCTACATAAATCTTGTCGATGATACCCGATACCTGTGTACCGACTTCGACTTCCGTCACCGGCTCTATCGTTCCGGTAGCAGTTACCGAATTTGAAATATCGCCTTTGCTGACAGCGATGGTAGCATACGTGACTTTATGCTTGGCGGGTGAACCGGTGAAGAACCAGATTCCTATACCTACTACCACAATGACTGCCACGGCGATTAGGATAATCTTTTTCGTTTTCATTCGTTTATGATGCTTTTAATTAATATACGTTTGTTGATTTATAATGTCAATTTGTCTCCTTGATAGAATTTCAGTAACTGTGTGTTCAGTATGGCCATATATTTAGCCTGAAGTTGCTCTTGTTGAGCTTGTAGCAGGTTATTCTTTTCGGTGAGGAGCTCCACTGTATTTTTCATACCCAAATTGAACTGTTCGCTGATCAGGTCATAGCTGATCTGTGTACTTCTCAGCTTTTCGTTGGCTGCCGCATAACGTTGTTGTGCGCTGTTTGCGTCCAACCAAAGACTTTCGATGGTCTTATAGAGGGCTTTTTGTTCGTCAAGTAAGGAAAGCATATTCGTTTCGCGTTGCAGTCTAGCTTTTTGTACAGCACTTTTCGTCTGGCGGTTATTAAAGATAGGTACACTGACAGACAATCCGATAGAATTATTCCATCCGTTTTTCACTTGTTCGCCGAAAGTGAAATCGCTTCCACTTGTATGGTTTGTGCCGATGCCTGCGCTGAGGCTGACAGTGGGGAAGTAACTCGATTTGGCAATATCAATGCCTAGTTCGGAAGCCTCTACATTCAACTTACTTGCCTCGATTTCGGGACGGATGGCAAGGGCGCTTACATAGACATCCTTTTTGGCAGGTAACGGAGCCAGTACGTTTTCATCGGACAGGTTAGGGAGGTAGACGTTCATTTCATTCTCTCCGTCCAGTTCGAGCAATTGTTTCAGTTGCAATTTGTAATCTTGTAAGGTGGCTTGCGCTGTGACAAGTTGATAACGGTCTGTGCTTACCTGAGCCTCTAACTGTGCAAAGTCACTTTTGGCAATACTTCCGGCATTGAGAAGTTCCTGTCCGCGATCACGTTGGGCAATGGAGACTTGCAGTGTGTTTTCATTCACCCTGACGGATTCGGCGGCATAAAGAATCTGGATATAAATTTGTGCAATCGACTCTTTAATCGTATTCTCCGAAGTGGCTACATCCAATTCGGCTACCTGGTTGTTCAGCCGTTCCTGTTTGAGAGTTTTGAGTCGCTTACTGCCGTTGTATATGGTCCACGAGGCATTCAGGCCATAGTTGCCGTTGTAACTTGTTTTACTGTTGCTGCTGATGATTTCGCTGCCACTCACCCGGCTGCTCGTCTCCTGATAGGGGCGATTCACTACTTGCTGGCTGGTAGAGAACGAAAGGCTGGGAAATAAAGCCGCTTTGGCAGTCTTTACGTCAATCTGTGTGCTTTCCGCAGTCACACGGTTCTTGCGAATCGTAATATTCTGTTCCAAAGCATAGTCGATGCAAGATTGCAAATCCCATTGAGCGGGGAGTCTGGCTTCATTTAACGTATCGGCTTGCAACGAAAAATCTTGTGCAGATATGTCGGAAAGCATACCTGCACCAAGAAATGTCATCACTACCAATCTTCTTACATTTATCATATTCATACTTCTATTGATTTATTGGTAACGAAGGTACGTACATATTATATTAGCGGCAAAAGTGATAGACGGATCATTGAATTTTACCGTTAAATGATTTTTTTCTGTCGATAGGGAGATTAGCCGGGAAAAACACAATAAATCTCGCAACAATTCGGGGGATTTGTTTGTTTTTATTATAAATATTGTATATTTGTACTTATTACAAATTCTAACGACGATATATGAAGAATGCACTGCTTGCCGTTTGGAACTTTTATTTGGAAGGTTTCCGCAGTATGACACTTGGTCGTACATTGTGGGTTATTATCCTTTTGAAATTATTCGTCATGTTCTTTATCCTCAAATTATTCTTTTTCCCGAATTTCCTTAGTGATCACCCTACGGAGGCTGAAAAAGGAGCATATGTGGGCAATGAACTGATAGAACGTGCCCTTCCGGAGAAACCGATTGATTTTTAACTCTTAAACAACATAAGATTATGATTGAAAGTATTGACACCTCGCTGATCGATTGGTCGAGAGCCCAATTTGCGATGACAGCTATGTATCATTGGATTTTTGTTCCGCTTACACTTGGACTGGCAGTGGTGATGGGAATCATGGAGACGCTGTATTATAAAACAGGAAATGAATTCTGGAAAAAGACTGCTCAGTTCTGGATGAAGCTTTTCGGTATCAACTTCGCTATTGGTGTAGCGACCGGTTTGATTCTGGAATTTGAATTCGGTACAAACTGGAGTAATTATTCATGGTTTGTAGGTGACATTTTCGGAGCACCGTTGGCGATTGAAGGGATTTTGGCATTCTTCATGGAAGCCACATTTATAGCTGTGATGTTTTTCGGTTGGGGAAAAGTGAGCAAACGCTTCCATCTGGCTTCTACCTGGCTGACGGGATTGGGAGCAACTATTTCTGCTTGGTGGATTCTGGTGGCCAATGCATGGATGCAACATCCGGTAGGGATGGAGTTCAATCCCGATACGGTGCGTAACGAGATGGTAGATTTCTGGGCTGTGGCTACATCACCTGTGGCTGTCAACAAGTTCTTCCATACCGTATTGTCCGGTTGGGTGTTGGGCGGTGTGTTCGTGGTCGGCATTAGTTGCTGGTATTTGTTGAAGAAACGCAACCGTGAGTTTGCACTTGCGAGCATAAAAATTGGTGCTATCTTCGGACTAGTGGCATCGTTACTCGCCGCTTGGACAGGAGACGGTTCCGGTTATCAGATTGCACAGACACAGCCGATGAAGCTGGCTGCTGTGGAAGGTCTGTATGAGGGTGGAACGAATGTAGGACTGGTAGGAATAGGAGTGCTTAACCCTGAAAAGGAAACCTATGATGATGGGAAAGAACCTTTCCTCTTCCGTTTTGAGATACCGAGTCTGCTTTCTTTTCTGGCGGAACGTGATGCGGATGGTTACGTTCCGGGAATCACAAACATTATTGAAGGCGGTTATCAAATGAAAGACGGTACGACGGCTCTCTCGGCAGCCGAGAAGATAGAACGCGGGAAAACGGCTATTGGGGCATTGGCAGCCTATCGTGCGGCAAAGAGTGCAGGTCATGAAGAGGATGCGCAAGTGGCATATAAAGTGTTGCAGGAGAATATTCCCTATTTTGGATATGGGTATATTAAAGATGTGAATCAGTTGGTTCCGAATGTTCCTTTGAATTTTTATGCGTTCCGTGTCATGGTAATTCTCGGAGGATATTTTATTTTGTTCTTTATTGTAGTATTGTTCTTTGTCTATAAGAAAGATTTGAGTAAGATGCGCTGGATGCATTGGGGCGCTTTGCTTACTATTCCTTTGGGATACATTGCCGGACAAGCGGGATGGGTGGTTGCCGAGTGTGGCCGTCAGCCTTGGGCAATTCGTGATATGCTGCCTACGACGGCTGCTATCTCCAAACTTGATGTGGGTTCCGTACAGACTACTTTCTTTATTTTCCTGTTCCTGTTTACTGTAATGTTGATTGCCGGTACCGGAATTATGGTGAAGGCTATCAAGAAAGGACCGGATACGGAAGATAATATGAATACTAATCATTAATTGTAAAGGCTATGTATATATTTCTACAACAATATTGGTGGCTTGTCGTTTCCTTGCTGGGAGCTATCCTCGTGTTTTTATTGTTTGTGCAAGGAGGTAATTCTTTGTTGTTCTGTCTCGGTAAGACGGAAGAACACCGGAAAATGATGGTGAATTCTACCGGTCGTAAGTGGGAGTTTACATTTACTACACTGGTCACGTTCGGAGGGGCTTTCTTTGCTTCTTTTCCATTGTTTTATAGTACAAGTTTCGGTGGAGCTTATTGGCTTTGGATGATTATTCTTTTCAGCTTTGTATTGCAGGCTGTCAGTTATGAATTTCAGAGCAAAGCGGGAAATCTGTTGGGCAAAAAGACATATCAGACTTTTCTGGTGATTAATGGAGTAGTAGGGCCGTTGTTGCTTGGCGGAGCTGTGGCGACTTTCTTCACAGGTTCTGATTTCTATATCAATAAAGCTAATATGACGGATACTGTTATGCCGGTAATCAGTCATTGGGGGAATGGCTGGCATGGATTGGATGCACTGACAAATATATGGAATGTTATTCTTGGATTAGCAGTATTCTTCCTTGCCCGTGTGCTGGGTGTGCTTTACTTCATTAATAATATTGCGGACAAAGAACTGACGGATAAATGTCGTCGTGCGGTGCGGAATAATACGATTCTGTTTCTTGTATTCTTCTTGACATTTGTGATTCGTACATTGGTTTCTGATGGCTTTGCCGTGAATCCGGATACACAGGAGGTGTATATGCAACCCTTTAAATATTTCATGAACTTTATCGAAATGCCCGTAGTTTTGATCTTATTCCTGATAGGAGTGGTGTTGGTACTCTTCGGTATTGGCAAGACGTTGCTTAGAAAGACTTTTGATAAGGGTATCTGGTTTACAGGAATTGGGACGGTATTGACTGTTTTGTCTTTGCTGTTGGTGGCAGGATATAATAATACTGCTTATTATCCGTCTTATACGGACCTGCAAAGCTCATTGACTTTGGCTAACAGTTGTTCTAGTGAGTTTACATTAAAGACGATGGCTTATGTTTCTATACTTGTCCCGTTTGTGATAGCTTATATATTCTACGCTTGGCGTAGTATCGACCGTCATAAGATAACGGAAAAAGAGATGGACGAGGGAGGACACTCTTATTAAGTTGAGAGTTGAAAGTTGAGAATTGAGAGTCGGCTGCGCAATAATATTATTGCGCAGCCGACTTTTTGTTTTAATGTCGGACTGGATAGAAAAACAGTTTTTGATTCTTACCTATTTGACTACATTTTCCGGTGTTCCGGCGATGTATGCTTGTAGATTGCTGATTGCAATGTTCATCAATCTTTCGCGGGCTTCTAGGGTTGCCCATGCAATATGTGGAGTGATGTAACAGTTCTTGGCTGTCAGCAACGGGTTATCAGCATGGGGAGGTTCGGTTGAGAGTACGTCTACTCCTGCTGCAAAAATCTTACCACTGTTCAGAGCATCTGCCAAATCTTGTTCATTGACTAGCGGTCCGCGCCCGGTATTGATTAAGATAGCTGTTGGCTTCATCATGGCAAGACGACGGGCATTCACCATCTCATGTGTCTCCGGAGTAAGCGGGCAATGTAAACTGATAATATCACATTCGCTGAAAAGTTGGTCTAAATCCATCTTCTTGATTTCAGGTGGTAATTGGAAATGAGACTTTGAAGTCAACGCATACACTTGCATACCAAAACCTATGGCAACACGTGCTGTTGTATATCCGGTATTTCCCAATCCGACCAGACCTATTTTCTTATCTCTCAATTCTATCAGCGGTGTGTCCCAGAAACAGAAATCTTTGCTGTTCGTCCAACGGCCTTTATGCACTTCTTCCGAATGGTGTTGCACTTGCTGGCTGATATTCAATATGTGCGCAAATACCATTTGGGCAACGGAAGCTGTGCTGTATGAAGGTATGTTGGTTACAACAATACCCCGTTCTTTAGCTGCAACTGTATCAACTACATTGTATCCGGTAGCTAATACACCGATATATTTCAATTCGGGCAGTGCAGCCATGTGCTCTGCATTAATGATTACTTTATTAGTCAGGAGTACTTCAGCTCCGGCTGCACGTTCTAATACTTCTTCGGGAGCAGTACGGTCGTAAATCACGCATTCTCCTAAGGCTTTTATCCCTTCCCAAGACAAGTCGCCGGGATTGGCTGCAAAACCATCTAAAATAATAATTTTCATTTCGATTTTATATTAATAATATGTTATACGTCTTTTTTGAACTTGTCTCCCCACAGTTGTATCATCCGTTCGGCATGTTTCTGTTCTGCCGGATTATTCTGCGGTTTCCAGATACGTTTGTCTTTCAATTCGTCCGGAAGGAACTGTTGTTTCACAAAATTCCCTTCATAATTGTGAGCATACTTGTACTCTTGTCCATAGCCTAATTGCTTCATCAGCTTCGTAGGTGCATTGCGCAAGTGTAATGGGACAGGTAGATTACCTGTTGAGCGAACCAACTCCAGTGCATCATTAATGGCATTATACGCAGAATTGCTCTTAGGGCTGGTTGCCAGATATATGGTCGTTTCAGCTAAAGGAATTCTTCCTTCGGGCCATCCGATTTTCATCAATGTATCGAAACAGGCATTAGCAAGAAGCAAGGCATTGGGATTTGCCAAGCCGATATCTTCGGAGGCCGAAATAACCAGTCGGCGGGCAATGAAAGCCGGATCTTCACCGCCTTCCACCATACGGGCAAGCCAATAGATTGCTCCGTCCGGATCACTGCCGCGAATAGATTTGATGAAGGCTGAGATAATATCATAATGCATTTCCCCGTCTTTATCGTATGCCAACGGGTTTTGTTGTAATCGTTCAGTCACCATTTCATCAGTGATCACAACGGTGTCTTCAGCTTCGGATTCAACGACCAGCTCTAATATATTAAGGAGTTTGCGTGCGTCTCCACCAGAGAAGCGCAGCATGGCAGTTGTTTCTTTTAGTTCGATTTTACGTTCTTTCAGTACAGTATCCGTAGTGATGGCACGTTGCAGAAGTTCCAGCAAATCTTCCTTCTCCAGCGATTTGAGTACGTAGAGCTGGCAGCGGGACAGAAGCGGACGGATAACCTCGAACGACGGATTTTCCGTTGTTGCTCCGATCAGTGTGACGGTTCCGTTCTCTACAGCTCCCAACAAAGAATCCTGTTGTGATTTACTGAATCGATGGATTTCATCGATGAATAGTATAGGGCTGGACTGGGAGAAGAATCGGTTGCTTTTGGCACGGTCTATCACTTCACGCACATCCTTTACCCCTGAAGTCACTGCGCTTAAAGTATAGAACGGGGTTTCCAGCTTATTGGCAATGATTTGTGCCAATGTAGTTTTGCCTACCCCGGGAGGTCCCCAGAGGATAAAGGAGGAGATGCGTCCTGCGTCAATCATCTTTCGCAAGATAGCACCCGGTCCTACTAAATGTTTCTGACCGATATATTCGTCTAATGTTTTGGGGCGTAATCGCTCTGCTAAAGGTTGCATAATTCTTAGAATGCCATTAATACCATGAAGCGGACACCGTTTTTATTGATACCCGGATTATCACGGTAGGTGAAACGATGTACATATTCAATGTGCAGCAACTTGAATATATTATAGATACCCACACTTGCTTCAACATACGGAATCTTCGGATCCATGACAAAACTAGTAAATTTTCCATCACGCATCGGGAAGCGGAACAAATCGGGGTTACTGCTTTTGAACGGATTGTTCTTGTCTGTCAGAGTACCCCATAAGGCACGGACACGGAACATTTCCCTCCATTTCAGATTCTTGATAAGGGGAATACGATTGAATAGTTTGCCATTCATATCGTAAGATAATGAAACTGAAGCGAAACGGTCGTTCAAGAACTCCATATTATTAATAAGGTTGAACGTCTCGCGTTGGGTGATGTATGATAAGTTGGCTTCCGGCAGAATAAGTAACGGGAAAGGAACGGTGTTCCACTCGGCCCCTGCCTTTATACTGCAATCTATCTTTCCCCACGAAGATGGAAGCCAGAAACGTTTCCATACACTCGCTTCCGTACGGTTGAAACTGTATTCGCCACCCAACACTCCTTTGAATCCCATGGCATGAGTGAGTGTGAAGATAGGAGCGTCCAATGACACGGGGATACGACGCTGTTTGGAGTTGACAAATGATTCGCCCGGAGCATAGCGTAGTGTCAGGCTTGCTTCGGCAGTAGTGACGTCATGCACACGGGTTTGTGCGGCATCGTTACGCAAATATTCCAATTTTCCGGCAGGCTCGTCGTTACGGTGGCGGAGCATTGCTTTTATGCCGAATCCTGTAAGTGTTTCAAGTTCATAGTTGATGGTAGCATCGCGCATATACGACATTTGGTCTACTGTCGTTGTTTTTAATGAAAGGAAAATGTTATCTTTATCTGTAAACAGGAATTTATCCATCGGAGACATTACATCATAACTGTAAGTTGCCGAAATGTAATGCTTCGGGAACTCCCAAACCACATAATCGCGTTTGTTGAATGAATATGTCAGTGTTCCGCTGTATTTCCATCGTTCATCTTTCAGACCGTAGGCTCCATAACCGTTCAAGAACCAGTGTTTGTTGAGATGAGCTGTTGTCATGCCACTTAACCGGAAACGGGTTCCATCAATATAGTTGCTCGAAATCATCGTGTTGATAGGACCTATGTCCACTTTACTCGGATGTTTCTTGCTCCCTGTTTCTACAAAGTTTTCGATCACAGCTTTCGCACCGAAGATGATATACTTAAATCCCGGAATCTGTTCGAGTCTGTTGACGAATACATCCATTGTGCTTTCTGTTTTCGTCAGTGGTACTTGGCGAACACTAGCCCAGTATTCATCGCTTTTCGAGAGCATATCGGCTTCTTTTATCACACTGCCTTTCAAACGGAAAAGCCGTTGCTCTATAGGGTCGAACTTATAATTGCTATATTTTGTAGTCCGCTCTACCTGCAATCCCCCCACCGTTTTGTTTGAACTCCACGAGAGATCTACGGTCATATCGTCATCTGCCAATACCCAATTACCATTTGGTAGTTGTTCATACTGTTGGACGATATCCATACGGTTCACAAAATTGACTCCGGTCTTTTTAGGCAGATTCATTGTACATTTCTGGACAGCATAGGTCGAATCTTTCAATACATAGAGATGTCCCGTAAATCCGAAATCCTGCGAATTCTGTGGAACAAATGTCAGATGTACGCATTCGCGCTTGTCCACCATCAACGTATCCATCAGATAATACTTATAAAAAGAAATCGCATTGCTACCTATAGGACTGACGAAACGCTGCTGAAGCAGACGGATCTCGTCATCATAGATGTTGATATCCGCAAAGACGTCCTTCAATACAGTGCCGAGCATATCTCCTGTAGAGAAGAATTCTTCGATACCATTGGAGTTTTTTCCTTTGATAATCGTTTTCTTACTTTCGGGATCTTTGCGGAAGATGGTTTGTGAAGCCGTTTCTTGTACAGAGATCGGGAGAATCAATTTATTGGTAGTTTCCGACACTTCTACCTGATCTCTAAGGAAAGAATATTTTTTGTAGATACCCTTCTCTAGTTTTTCCGGAGTAAGGTCATTGATAGACATTTTCATCTTTTCGTACTTATCGTACTGATAATATTCGTTCACTTCGAGGGCTTGCGCCTTCTTATGTTCGATTACTTTCTTCATGAACTCCACTGCCGGATTGTTCTTACGCGAATATTTCTCTTTCTTAGGCTTTACAACGACTTCATTCAGAATCACGTTATCGGGAGCCAACTGAACATTGACCGTCTGATTGCCATAGCTTACTTTTACTGTCTTACTGATATAGCCCACTGCGGAAAATACAAGTGTCCCTCCGTTTCTACGGGCTTCGAGACTGTATTCTCCGTCAATATTGGTGATCGTACCCATATCCTTTTTTTCTTGGTAGTAAACAGATATATACATCAATGGCTCATGAGTCACCGAATCTGTAACTACTCCCTTTATCTGCTGCGCAAAAGCGTTTGAGGCCGCCAATATGAGTAAGATCAGTATAAGTATTTTGCTATATCGTTGTTTCATAAACGTTCTTAGTAGGGCTGCAAAGTTAACAAATAACTCTGAGGATGGTTGAATATATAACTTTTTTTACCCATCATTGTTGGTTATTTACTCGTAAGGATCTGTACGATACGCTCCGCTGTGCGCCCATCCCAACGTTCGGGAAGCTCGCCTCTTTTCCATTCGCCTTTCATTAATGTGTCCATTGCTTTGGCGAGAAGAACAGGATCTTCACCGACAAGTTCGTTTGTTCCCATCCGCCATGTTTCCGGATGCTCGGCGTATGTATTGAGCGTAATACATGGAATACCTAAGAATGTCGCTTCTTCGGCTACATTGCCTGAATCCGTTATGATTCCTTTTGCCTTGTTTATCAGATAACCGAAAAATAGATAATTCTGAGGAGGCATGATATGCAGGTTCGGTGCTTCGATTCCTAATTCTTTAATGGCATTGCGTACATACGTGTGCATTGGAGCTACGATAGGCATACCGGCAGACTTTTCGATTAATGTTTGCAAAAGTTGTCGGAGATTCTCCTTATCATTGAGCAGTACACGCCGATTCAGGGTAAGTAAGAGGTAATTACCTTCTTGCAGTCCCAATACGGAAAACCATATCGGCTTGAGTAACCGGTTTCTATTATATCGGATAGTATCTATGAGGATATTACCTACATAATATACGTTTTCGTTTTCTGTTCCCGTCTGGTTCAGATTACGGTTGGCAACCATACCGGCAGTGAACAGATAGTCGGATAGCCCGTCTGTGATCATACGGTTTACTTCTTTCGGCATTTTCATGTCGAAGGAACGGGTTCCCGCCACCAGATGCGCCACTTTGATTCCTTGTTTTTTAGCGACGATGGCACAACTCATCGTTGCTGTCAGATCATCCACTACAAGGACTACATGAGCCGGATTTTCGGTTAGTTCCTGTTCAAAAGCTATCATGATTCCGGCTGTCAAGCTCGTAGGATTGCTACTTTCCACTCCCAGATAAACATCGGGAGCTTTCATGTCGAGGTCCGAAAAGAGAGAAGCATCCAGACTTGTATCCTCTTTCTTGCCTGTATATACCAATCGGTACGAGATACTTTTACCCAGCGCCCGTGCGGCTTCAATAGCGCGTGTAATGGGGGCTATCTTCATGAAATTGGGGCGTGCCCCGGCAACAATTGTTATTTTCATACTGTTTCTATCTTATTCGGTTTAATTCGTGAAGCAAAAGTACATTTTCTTACGGAATTTATTCGTTACTTTGCATACAAAATAACAAATATATGCCCACATTCGTTCAAATTCTTGATTTTATAGGCACATTTGCCTTTGCCATCAGTGGTATCCGGCTTGCCTCGGCTAAGCGTTTCGACTGGTTTGGAGCCTATGTTGTAGGTCTTGCTACTGCGATCGGTGGTGGTACTATCCGTGATGTTCTGCTTGATGTTACTCCCGGCTGGATGACAAATCCTATTTATCTGATATGTACGGGACTTGCTTTGCTGTGGGTTATCTGTTTCGGCCGTTGGCTGATCCGGCTCAATAATACCTTCTTTATTTTTGATACTATCGGGCTCGCTTTGTTCACTGTGGTAGGTGTGGGAAAAAGTATCGCTTTGGGATATCCTTTTTGGGTAGCCATCATTATGGGTAGTATAACGGGAGCAGCCGGTGGGGTGATTCGTGATGTGTTTATCAATGAGATTCCCCTCATCTTCCGAAAAGAAATTTATGCGATGGCCTGTGTGGTAGGAGGCATTGCCTATTGGATTTGTGACCTAGTAGGGATCGAATCATACGGTTGTCAGCTGATAGGCGGATTAGTAGTCTTTCTAACCCGCATCTTAGCTGTGAAATATCATATTTGCCTACCTATATTAAAAGGGGGAGAAGAGGCGGAAGATTAGGCTAATCCTCCATCTCCAGTTCGCCTTGGAAACTGATAGACTGACGGTTCTGCATATTTACGTTGATGCTTGCCTCACCATTCGTATATACTTTGGCTCTGAATTCATATCTGTCTTCAGGATTCCGGGCAACGAATTCGATAACGGCATTTCCTTTTTTATCCATTTTCATATCATATTCTTTAAGGGGAGCTCTGAAATTGAGTCCGTCACCTCCACCATACGGGATACTGTAGGCCCGTCCGAAATAAGGCAAGTAGGAGATAACCGAGTCATTTCTGATTTCCAATGAGTAGGGAGACGTCAAGGGAATGGAGCGTCCGCGCATCGGCATGGCGGTCCTGACATCTATCTTGTAATTCTCTGAGGCAATGAGCTTCTTGACAGCCTCTTTTTTCTGCTCTTTCTTCTCTTGTTTACTTTGAGCGGAAAGGGGGAGTCCCACTAGCAAGGCTAGCAATAACATAAAGATTTGTTTCTTCTTTTTCATATCCGTTGTATTTAGGTTGATATAAGTATAACAACCAAATTTACTAAAAAGTCGGGAACTCCTCTGTTTTCTTTAATGAAAATTAAATAGAAAATTCGACCTTCCTCCGATTTTTCACCACCCAAAAACTATCAAAAAACACCTAGAAACTATCATTTGATAGAATTTCCCCTCATAAATAACGGAAATTACCCTTCCGAAGAGGAAAAATACCTTTAAACTTGCAAACATCGAGAAAAACGAATATTAACCATTAAAACCTTTAAAGTATGAAAAGTTTAAGTTTCAGAAAAGATTTAATTGGAGTTCAGGAGGAGTTGCTTCGTTTTGCTTATAAATTAACGGCTAACCGTGAAGAAGCAAATGATTTATTGCAGGAAACGTCTTTAAAAGCATTAGATAATGAGGACAAATATGTTCCGGACACAAACTTCAAAGGATGGATGTACACTATTATGCGCAACATCTTTATTAATAACTACCGGAAAATAGTACGTGACCAGACCTTTGTAGACACTACCGATAATTATTATCATTTGAATTTGCCGCAAGATTCCGGATTTGACAGTACGGAGGGCGCGTATGATTTGAAAGAGATGCATCGTGTAGTCAATGCATTGCCAAAAGAATATAAGGTACCTTTCTCCATGCATGTGTCGGGATTCAAATACCGTGAAATAGCAGAGAAGTTAGGATTGCCATTGGGAACGGTGAAGAGCCGTATCTTTTTCACACGTCAGCGTTTACAGCAAGAGTTGAAAGATTTTGTATAAATGGGGATAGCACACAGTCGGACAAGTTTATCAGTGAAAGGAGCAAGAGAGATTTCTCATTGCTCCTTCTTCGTTTTCTTGTTTTTACCTTGTTGCTTTCTTATAGTCTTTTCTTCCGGTGGGAACTTGGGAACCAGATTCATTAATCGTAATATCTGTTTTTGACGTTTTAGGATATATGGCGAAGGCTTCGCAGAATTGAAGCGTATCGGGTTAGGGAGGGTAGCGGCGATAAGCGCACATTGTCCCCGTGTCAGTTTGGCGGCTGTTGTTCCGAACTTTATTTGGGCGGTAGCTTGTGCGCCATAGATACCATTTCCCATTTCAATGGAGTTGAGATAAACCTCCATGATTCGTTCCTTCGACCAGAATAATTCGATCAAAAAGGTGAAATATACTTCAAACCCTTTTCGTACCCATGAAGACTTAGGCCATAGGAACACATTTTTGGCTGTCTGCTGGCTGATGGTACTTGCTCCCCGCTTTCGCTTACGTGTTTCGTTCTCTTTCATTGCTTTCCTGATCTCTACGAAATCGAACCCGTTGTGTTCCGCAAAACGGTTATCTTCGGAAGCTATCACCGCCATCGGGAGGTTAGGGGATATCTTATCAAAAGAAACCCACGTGTGTTTCCACGTGGGTTTATCTCCTGAGAAAATCTGCTGAACACTTCGAATAACCATCAGCGGAGTGATATAAACCGGCATAAACCGATAGATAATGACCGTCAGTAAGGTTGATGCGAAGAAAAAAATCAGCAGGTTGCGTGTATAGCGCAGTAATTTTTTAATTAGCAGCTGCCTGTGCATCTCTGATCATCTGTTCGCTAGCGTACATATATACTTCTACACGGCGGTTCTGTTCGCGGCCGGCTGCTGTATCGTTGCTTGCAACGGGATCGCTTTCACCCATACCTTGCACACCTTTGATCTGGTTGCTGGACACACCGCAACTCAACAGATAGCTTGCCACACTCTGTGCACGTTCCTGTGACAAGTTTAGGTTTTTCTGGCGACTTTGTTCAGCCGTACTGTTTCTCCATCCTTGATTGTCGGTATATCCATAGATAGATACGTCCATATCACGGTTCTGGTTAAGTACATTATTTGCGAATTTGCTTAATGCGGATTTAGCGGCAGGACTCAAACTTGCGTTACCTGTTGTGAAAAGGATACCCGAGTCGAATGTTACTTTTACGGCTTTCAGACCGTTGTTATCCGTAATCTGTTCTACTTGCGCACCTTCTATTTGTTTTGCTTCGGCTGCAGCTTTATCCATTTTCTTTCCGATGAGAGCACCTGTACCTGCGCCTACTGCCGTACCGATGGCAGCGCCGATAGCCGCACCTTTACCTTTACCGATAACGCCTCCCAGGATAGCACCCAAAGCAGCGCCCGAACCTCCACCTATAGCCGCACCTTTACCGGTGTTGTTCATACTCGCACAGCCACTGAATATCATGGCAACACTCATAAAGAGAACCATAAACTTCATCTTGTTCATAATGTTGATGTTTTTAATTAGTAAAAAAATAATTTCATACGAATCATATCGTATGATGAATAACACCGCAAAGATATATATTATTTAGCAAAGGTGTACTTTTTAAGTTAAAATAACGAGTGGAATTCCAACTGTCTGTTAATGAAGGAGAATTATGAGTTATTCTTTTGTTACAGAAGGGATACTCAGACATTTCTTTTTAATAATCACAAACCAGCTTAAAAGTACCAATCCTTTGGCAACGGTAGTGACGCAGACAGCCCACCAGATACCTTCCACTCCCATGCCCATTTGCACGAACACGATAGCAAGCGGAATACGCATATAGTTGCAGGCAATGCTGATAATGGCAGGAGGTATCGTCCGGCCGATACCGTAGAATACTCCTTGCATGGTGATTTCGAGCATCATGAAGAGCTGTGAATATCCGTCGATGCGAAGGAAAACACCTCCGGCTTCATAAGCAGCCTGTTCGGGGACGAAAATAGAAAACACCTCATTTCCGAAGAAAACAAATAATAATGTGCAGAATGTTCCGAAGATACCAGTCATCCATAGTGTAGTATGCCAGGCCTTGAGTACCCGTTCGATCCGTCCCGCTGCATAGTTTTGGGCGATAAAAGCACTTAGAGCGGTAGAGAATCCCTGTGAGGTATTCCAGGTGATAGCTTCGATTTGTCCTCCGGTCGTAAAAGTCATCAATCCGATGTGCCCTCCTTGTTCGGAAGCGGTGCGGCAAAGGAACATATTGACAAAGGCGAAAAGAGTATTTAATGTTGCTACGGGTAATCCTAGTTTTAAGATTCTCCGTGTGTATTGTTTCTTCAGTCGTGTGAAAAAAGAGAACCCGCCGAGCAGTGCATCCCTATAACGCAACTGATAAACGAAAATAAGAAAAACGCTTGCTTCTGCAATCCAGGTAGCGTAGGCCGCGCCGTTAGTACCCAGCCCAAGACCAAATATCAGCAAAGGATCGAGAATGATATTCAATACCAATCCGGTGCCACTGATGAAAAAAGGAATCTTGCTACGTCCGGCTGCATTATAGATTCCGGTGAAAGCTGCCGACAGAAAGACGAAAGGCAGTCCGGTAGAGACAATCCGTAAATATTGGATAGCATTGGCGGTAATATGCTCTTCGAGTTCGTAGATGCGTATGATAGGATCGGCAAAAACAAAAAGCAATCCACCCCAACAAAGAGAAATGATAAGTGCGATTGTGATGTTATGGGATGCAAAGTTCCGGGCGGCCTCCTGGTTCTGTGCACCGATAGATTGACCGACGCTGACTTCCGAGCCTACCTTATTCAATAAAGATATGGACCCCGACATCCATGTCAGAATTCCGACAGATCCGATGGCAGCTACAGCTTCACTTCCCAGTCGTCCTACCCATGCCATATCCGTGAGGCTATACGCCATCTGTATAAATGACGTTGCCATGATAGGCATTGCCAGATTGAACAGTTGGCGGTTGATAGGCCCTTGCGTCAGATTCTTTATTCCTTGCATATCTTTTTATAATCAAAATGAGGTGCAAAGATACGGAAAATTACTATCTTCGCACATCTAATTATTCATTAATCAAAGTACATAGATACTATGAAACAGAAATTTTCTACTCTTTTTTTCCTGTTGCTTTTCCTGTTTTCAGGTCTGCAGGTGGTAGCCCAGAAGGCTCCCGGCCCTTTTGATATTGAACAACCTTCGCTTCGTGTATTCCTACCGGCACCGGAATTAGCTACGGGGCGGGCGGTGGTAGCCTGTCCCGGAGGGGGATATTCCCATCTGGCAGTTGACCACGAAGGTTATGATTGGGCTCCATACTTCAACAAACAAGGCATTGCTCTTATTGTGCTGAAATATCGAATGCCGAAAGGCGACCGCACACTTCCTATTTCGGATGCCGAAGCTGCAATGAAGATTGTGCGTGACAGTGCTGATGTATGGAACCTGAATCCCAATGACATCGGTATTATGGGATCTTCTGCCGGTGGTCATTTGGCGTCGACGATTGCTACCCATGCCAGACCCGAGCTTCGCCCTAACTTCCAGATCCTGTTCTATCCGGTGATTACGATGAATAAATCGTATACCCACATGGGCTCTCGCAATAATCTGTTAGGGAAAGACGCTTCTGCCGAGCTGGAGAAAGAATATTCCAATGAAAAACAGGTGACAAAAGAGACACCGCGTGCCTTCATCGTATATAGTGATGATGATAATGCCGTTCCTCCTGCCAATGGCGTTAACTACTATCTGGCATTGAATAAGAATAAAGTTCCTGCAGTTCTTCATATTTATCCTTCCGGCGGGCATGGATGGGGAATCCGCGAAGGTTTCCTTTATAAAAATGAAATGCTGGATGAACTGACAGCTTGGTTGCGCAGCTTCAAGGCTCCCCGTAAAGATGCGGTCCGTGTTGCTTGCATTGGCAACAGCATTACTTATGGAGCCCGGATTAAGAATCGTAATCGTGACAGCTATCCTTCCGTGTTGGGGCGTATGCTGGGTGACGGTTATTGGGTTAAGAACTTCGGAGTCAGTGCCCGTACCTTATTAAATAAAGGAGATCATCCATATATGAAAGAGAAAGCCTATCAGGATGCGTTGGCTTTCAATCCCAATATCGTAGTGATCAAACTTGGAACAAACGATAGCAAATCATTCAATTGGAAGTATAAGGCGGATTTCACAAAAGATTTGCAAACAATGGTAGACGCATTCAAAGCTCTGCCTGCCCAACCGAAGATTTATCTCTGCTATCCTTCCAAATCCTATCGGACTGGAGACAATATCAATGATGATATAATTTCCAAAGAAATTATTCCGATGATAAAGAAAGTTGCCAAGAAAAATCATTTGCCGGTTATCGACCTTCACTCGGCAATGGATGGAATGCCCGAACTTTTCCCGGATAAAGTTCATCCGAATGAAGAAGGAGCAAAGGTGATGGCAAAAGCCGTTTATCAAGCTCTGAAAGAATGAGATAAAGGAAGCAATGCCTCCTTATATACACCCGATTGAACTTACTTCAGAAGAAGAGTTGTTCAGTCGGGTGTTTTTTATGTATTAGTAATAAATCTCTTATAATGTGTTAAAAAATATCTTTTAGAAAGTTATAAATTGCCTGTAATATTTAATTTCGTATCTTTGACTGTCCTTAGAAGGATTAGTTAGCGTAGCGTTATGAATAAACAGAAAGATTCTATATTTTTTTCAAAATTGATGAATGCCGCCAATATGGGTTGGTGGAAGGCTGATCTGACAACATCAAATTACGAGTGTTCAGAGTATGTTTCAGAATTGTTAGGTTTGGACGATTCGGGTATTATTAGTTTTGAAGATTTTAATAAACGCATATTGAAGGAGGAACAACGCCCTACAACAGTTCATTCTTTCAGTGAGCGGCAGACGTCTGAAGTCGTGTATTTACTTGATACGGTAAAAGGAGCTGTTTGGGTGAGGAGTAAGGTTTGTTTTCAGGAAACGGACAAAGAAGGGCATACAAATGTCTATGGGATAGCCGAATTGCAGGAAGCCCCTAATATGACATCAGCTTACCAGGCTTTGCAGCACAGCGAACGCATCTTGCATAATATTTATAAGCATCTGCCGGTCGGTATCGAATTATACAATAAGGATGGGGTATTGATAGATTTGAATGATAAAGAACTGGAGATGTTCCATCTCGACAAAAAGGAGGATCTTTTGGGACTCAACATATTCAAGAATCCTATGTTCCCGGAAGAAATGAAAGAGCGTTTGAGAAGGAATGAGGATGCGGACTTTACATTTCGTTATGACTTCTCTAAGATCGGTTCATATTATAAGAATTCCAAAAAGGAAGGTACGATCGACCTGGTAACTAAGGTAACGACGCTGTATGATGATGAGGGTAATCCGATTAATTACCTGTTGATCAACGCTGATAAGACAGAAACGACCATTGCCTATAATAAGATTCAGGAGTTTGAGGAGTTTTTTGAGCTGGTAGGAGATTATGCAAAAGTAGGATATGCCCATCTTAATCTTCTGACCGGAGAAGGTTATGCCCAAAAGAGTTGGTATAGGAACATCGGTGAAGCGGATGGAACGCCATTGTCCGACATTTTTGGGATTTACAGGCATCTCCATCCGGACGACCGCAATTGCATGGCTCAATTCTTTGAAGATGCACGAAACGGGTTAACGGCAAAATTAAGTAAGGAAGTGCGTGTCCTTAGAGATAACGGTGAATATACATGGACACACGTCAACCTGTTAGTTCGGAAATATACTCCGCAAGATAAAATTATTGAATTGATCAGTATAAATTACGATATAACGGAGTTGAAAAAGACAGAGGAAATGCTTGTCAAAGCGCGTGATAAAGCCGAAGCGTCCGACCGTCTTAAATCAGCTTTTCTGGCTAATATGAGCCATGAGATTCGCACACCGTTGAATGCGATTGTCGGGTTCTCGGCCCTATTGGCGACTACGGAGAATATGGCCGAAAAAGAACTCTGCAACTCTCTCATTAGCCATAATAACGAACTCCTGTTGAATCTGATAAACGATGTTCTTGATTTGTCCAAGTTAGAATCCGGTCATCTGGAACTGCATCCGAATTGGTTTAATCTGGCTGAACTTCTGGATGAAAGTGTTGCGGAGTATACCCGTCAGTTGCCTGCGGGAGTTGAACTTCAGACTCATTATCCCGAGCAGGGCTTTCTGGTAGAATTGGATAGGTTGCGAATCAAGCAGATCTTAAACAATTTTCTTTCCAATGCCCTAAAGAATACAACCAGTGGATATGTGGAGGTTTTTTATGAGATAGATTCGTCGTATGTACGGATTGGTGTTCGAGATACCGGTCGCGGTATTCCTCAGAATATGTTGGAAAAGATATTTGAAAGATTTGAAAAAGTCGATTCTTTCACTCAAGGAGCCGGGTTAGGCCTGTCTATCTGCAAATCTATTGTAGATAAGATGAACGGACGGATATGGGCTGATTCCCAGTTGGGGATAGGTACAACTTTTATGGTTGAGTTACCTTGCCTTGTCACTCCAATTGATGCATAAAAAATTCCCTTGATAAATCTCTGATTATCAAGGGAATTTTACTTTTCAGTGATCCAGCTGGGGCTCGAACCCAGGACCCCAACATTAAAAGTGTTGTGCTCTACCTGCTGAGCTACTGAATCAATCCTTATCTGCTTTCTTTCGAATGCGGGTGCAAAGGTAGAACATTTTTTTATAACTCCAAAAGATTTCAAACATTTTTCTTATCTTTGTGCCATTATCAACAATATACATTATTAATATATGGCTGCTGACGATAAAAAAATTATCTTCTCGATGGTTGGAGTAAGCAAAGCTTTCCAACCCAATAAGAATGTGTTGAAGGACATCTACCTGTCATTCTTCTATGGAGCTAAGATCGGTATAATCGGTCTGAACGGTTCCGGTAAATCTACCTTGTTGAAGATTATTGCAGGTTTGGAGAAATCCTATCAGGGAGAAGTTGTATTCTCGCCGGGATATTCTGTGGGTTATCTGGCACAGGAACCCTATCTGGACAACACAAAAACGGTAAAAGAAGTAGTAATGGAAGGCGTTCAACCTATTGTGGACGCACTTACGGAATACGAAGAAATCAACCAGAAATTCGCTCTGCCTGAATACTATGAGGATCAGGATAAGATGGATGCTCTTTTCACCCGTCAAGGAGAGTTGCAGGATATCATTGATGCGACAGACGCATGGAATCTGGATAGCAAACTGGAGCGTGCGATGGACGCTCTCCGCTGTCCGCCCGAAGATCAGCCGGTGGCAAATCTCTCCGGAGGAGAGCGCCGTCGTGTTGCCCTCTGCCGCTTGTTGTTGCAAAAACCTGATATTCTGTTGCTTGACGAGCCTACCAACCACTTGGACGCAGAGTCTATCGACTGGTTGGAACAACATCTCCAGCAGTATGAGGGAACAGTTATTGCAGTGACGCACGACCGTTACTTCCTCGATCATGTTGCCGGATGGATTCTCGAACTGGATCGTGGTGAAGGCATTCCTTGGAAAGGTAACTACTCTTCCTGGTTGGAACAAAAGACCAAACGTATGGAAATGGAGGAAAAGACAGCCAGCAAACGCCGTAAGACCTTGGAGCGTGAGTTGGAGTGGGTGCGTATGGCTCCTAAAGCCCGTCAGGCAAAGGGTAAGGCACGTCTTAACTCTTACGACAAACTCTTGAATGAGGATGTGAAAGAGAAGGAAGAAAAACTTGAAATCTTCATTCCTAACGGTCCTCGTTTGGGCAACAAAGTCATTGAAGCCAAGCACGTGGCTAAGGCATACGGAGACAAACTGTTGTTTGACGATTTGAACTTTATGCTGCCCCCCAATGGTATTGTCGGTGTGATTGGTCCTAACGGTGCAGGAAAAACAACGCTGTTCCGCCTGATCATGGGGCTGGAATCGGTAGACAAAGGCGAATTTGAAGTAGGAGAGACTGTAAAGGTGGCGTACGTCGACCAGCAACATAAGGATATTGATCCGAATAAGAGTGTCTATCAGGTCATTTCGGGTGGCAATGAATTGCTTCGTATGGGTGGACGTGATGTGAATGCGCGTGCATATCTTTCACGTTTCAACTTCTCCGGAGCCGATCAGGAAAAACTTTGCGGAGTGTTGTCCGGTGGTGAAAGGAACCGTCTGCACTTGGCGATGGCGCTGAAGGAAGAAGGGAACGTGCTGTTGCTCGACGAACCTACCAATGACATCGACGTGAATACATTGCGGGCATTAGAAGAGGGATTGGAAGATTTCGCCGGTTGTGCAGTTGTTATTTCCCACGACCGTTGGTTCCTCGACCGTATCTGTACGCACATCCTTGCTTTCGAAGGCGATTCCAATGTATTCTACTTTGAGGGTTCTTATTCCGAATACGAGGAAAATAAATTGAAACGTTTAGGCAATGAAGAACCCAAGCGTGTTCGTTACAGAAAGTTAATGACTGACTAGAGAAAGTAATAGACTGAAATAATTCTAATACTTTCAGTTTCAAAATAAAAGGCTCTACAATGCTTGTAGAGCCTTTATTGTTTTATAACGCAATAAAATGTTTATCTCTCTTAAAATTTTGTAGTATAATCGTAACGTAGTTCTAAATAATATTAATTATATTTGCCACAGTTTTAAGATCAAACAATTAGTATTAACTAATCAATTACATTATGCAAAAGAGAATGCGATCTTTTTTAGTAGTAGCGATGCTGATGCTTATTGCTACAGTAAATGCACAAGTTACGACCTCCAGTATAGCGGGTAAGGTAACAGCGCAGAAAGAACCTATCATAGGCGCGACGGTAGTAGCTATACATGAGGCCTCCGGAACCCGTTATGGAGCAATAACAAATATAGACGGGCGATTTACGATGCAAGGTATGCGTGCCGGCGGTCCTTATAAAGTTGAAGTTTCCTACGTGGGATATAGCACTGCGGTTTTCAATAAGATTAATCTTCAATTAGGAGAAACCTACCAGTTAGATATTCAGTTAAAAGAATCCTCAGAATTATTGGATGAGGTCGTTGTTACAGGTCAGAAAGGTGTGGCAGCCAGTCGTACTGGAGCTGCAACTAGCTTTTCTTTAAAGAATATAGAATCAGTGCCGACAATGAGCCGTAGTCTGAATGACATCACCCGTCTGACTCCGCAGGCTACTGTAAATTCCAATGGTGCGATTTCTTTTGCAGGTGCCAACAACCGCTATAATAGCTTCCAAATTGATGGAGCAATGAATAATGACGTGTTCGGCCTTACTTCCAATGGAACGAACGGAGGACAAGCTAGCGTTGAACCGGTTTCATTAGAGACGATTGAACAGATTCAGATAAATATCGCGCCTTTTGACGTTCGCCAGTCAGGTTTTACCGGTGGTGGAATTAATGCAATTACTAAGTCTGGTACAAATAAGTTCCACGGTTCCGCATATTTCTTTGGAAATACACAAGCTTTGATCGGAACTACTGCCGGAGAGATGGAAGAAGGACAGAAACGTACAAAATTAGATAAACAGCATGATTATCAATGGGGTGTAACGATTGGTGGTCCTATTATTAAAGACAAACTATTCTTCTTTGCCAATTACGAAAAAACGGATAAATCTTATCCGACAGCATATAATGTTGGTGATGGTTCCGATTTCACACTTGAGGAGACGCAGCGCGTATTGAATATTTTGAAGGATAAAACAGGTGGTAAATATAATGCTAATTTTGATCCGAAAGATATCTATACACGTTCAGATAAAGTAGGAACAAAAATAGACTGGAATATAAATGATCGTAATAAATTTACGGCTCGTTATAGTTTTGTAGGAGCACAACGTTATAATTTCTCTCGTTCATACTCAAAACTGAATGCTTCCGATGTAGCGTTTGTTTTTACTAATAAGACACATTCACTGACTGCCGAATTGAATTCCCGTATTGGTGATAATATGAATAATGAAGCTCGTTTTTCATATGTACGTGTACGTGATAACCGTGAGCCTCAAGGGGATATATTCCCGGCAATCACCGTAAAGAAAGGGGCATCTTCAATGATTTTGGGTACGGAATACTCTTCTTGTGCAAATCGTTTGGATCAGGACATTTTTACATTATCAGATAACTTCTCTGTATTGTTAGGTAATCACTCATTGATATTCGGTACTCATAATGAGATGTATCAATTTGAGAATCTGTTTATTCAGAATCTCTATGGTGCTTATACCTTTAACAGTATTGATGACTTAGAAAATGGAGTCATTAATAATTATTACTATGGTCGTTCAAAGGTTGATGTAACGGGTAGGGACGATTGGGCTCCTAGTTTCGGAGCTATGCAGTTAGGATTTTATGCTCAAGACACTTGGAATGCTACCAACCGGTTTACATTGACGTATGGTATTCGTATGGATATTCCAATTTTCTTGGATACTCCTACAAAAAACGATACTTTCAACAATACGGATATAGCTAAAAATTATGGTGTTTATACTAATCGTAAACTGAGTAGTACTCCTTTGTGGTCTCCGCGTTTGGGATTCCGTTGGAAATTGACTGATGATGGAAGAGCCTTGTTGCGTGGTGGACTCGGTGTTTTCACAGGTCGTATACCTTTTGTGTGGTTAAGCAATAGTTTTTCAAATACAGGTATGGAATTTGAGAAGTATTCTTTATATAGTAACGATATAAAGAAATTGGGTAATGCTTTCTATTTCAATACTGATCCCAAAGGACAGGCTGAAATGTTACAAAATGCAACGGCATCTACGACAGAGGTAGATGTCTTCTCTAAAGATTTTAAATTTGCTCAGAACCTTCGTGCTAATCTGGCTTTCGAATATATGCTTCCGGGAGATGTAAAGATGACATTGGAAGGTCTTTATTCAAAGACGTTGAATGATATATATTATCGCAATTTGAATTATGAGATGGATGGTGATGCTACTGTCGGTTCTACTTATCCGTCGCTTGCTTTTGATAACCGACCTATGTTTAAAAAGCAAAATACCGGGTATACTGACATAATGTTGTTGGACAATACAAGTAAAGGCTATACCTATAACGTGTCTCTAAAATTGGAAAAATCATTCAACTTTGGTTTGGATGTAATGGCAGCTTACACTTATGGAGAAAGTAAGTCTATCAATTCTGCGACTTCTTCCGTTGCCTATTCAAACTGGAGATATAATGAGACAACAGGTAATCCGAATGCTCCGGAGTTGAGTGTATCCGATTATAGTATTCCGCATCGTATTGTGGCATCTCTATCTTATGGTAAGGAATATGCCAAACGTTTTAAATCAACGGTCAGTCTGGTATATACAGGTCAGTCGGGTGCTCCATATAATGTGACTTATTACGGTGATTTGAATGGCGACGGTAGTAATGGTAATGATTTGGTTTTTATTCCTACAGATGAGCAGATTGATGCGATGCAGTTTAAGGCTACGGCGAAACTGGATGCAGATCAGCAAAAAGCAGACTTGAAAGCATTCTTAGGCAGTGCGAAGTATCTGAAAGACCATCGTGGTGAGTATTATGAAAGAAACTCAGACCGTATGTCTTTTGAACATCATTTTGATTTCCGTTTCTTGCAAGATTTCAAATTCAGAGTAGCTAAAGAAACACATACTTTGCAATTCTCTATTGATATAATGAATGTTGGTAACTTGCTGAACAGAAAATGGGGACTTGAAAGTTATATGTCCAATAATTCATATTCTCCTATCACATACTCAAAAGGAGGCGAATTTCAATATACTCAAGGAGATAAATACGATCCGTTTAAAGAGATCTCAAACATAAGCTCTCGATGGAGATGTCAACTTGGTTTAAGATATATATTCTAAGACGAAGTATATCATAAGGAAAAGCCGGATGGACAAATAAGTCTGTTCGGCTTTCTTTTTTTATAGCTTCATCCTCATTACCACCGGATTATGATCGCTATAACTCCAGTCCGGTGAAAAGTAATCCGTACTTTTCAGTTCCGGAGAGTGTAGGATATAGTCAATTCTTAGTAAATGCTTGAAAAATTTGAAAGTATACATATAGCCATGTCCGCTTGTCAGGAAGCCATCTTGCAGTTTGTTACCTTTCTTGTTACCTGCCTTATCACCTTTCCTGTTACCTTTTATGGTGTGATAGACATAAGAAGACGGTAGAGAGTTGAAGTCGCCGCAAACGAGGGTAGGATGGGGGGAGTCGGCTATCAGTTGTTTGAGGACATCAGCTTGTCCGGCACGTTTCCGGAAGTTCTCGTGCAGACCGTCTATCAGAGTCAGAGCGGCACGTTCCGCTTTTTGGGTATCCTCCTTGTAAAGCTCTTTTTCCAGTTTTCTTTTGTTACGGGTCACTTCCGTTGTTTGCAGATGATTATTAAACAGGCGGATTGTGCGACCGGGTATTTCGATGTCACACCACAGGCTGCAATTCTTAGAGTCAGGGTAGGTGATAAGACTCTGTTCCCTGATAGGATAACGGCTGAAAACAGCCAGTTGCAAAAGCTCCTTTCCTTCGGGAGCGGAAGGAATATACTGATACGGCCAGTTAGAAAAAGCGGTACATACACTGTCAATGTTAAATGAGGAATTGATGCCGACCTCCTGCAAGCAGAGGATATCCGCTTGCAGATTCTGCATTTGAGTGGCGATACCTTTGCAGGAATACCCCATATGTTCGTGGTTGAAAGCATCCACATTGTAAGTCGCTACGGTCAATATTCCGGGTGTATAGGTTCCCAGCTTGGCTATCGGCTCCGAAGCCGGGCTGAAAAGAGGAAACTGAAAGACGCAACTTATATACCCCCAATTACCGAATAAAGCAATGAGAGAAAGGAAAACCCAACACCGCCAGCGGATCGTCCAATAAATGGCAAAAGCCAGATTAGCCAATAAAAGTACAGGCAACCCTAGGCCGATAAAAGAGATAAGTTTGAAACTTTCCGGTGTGGCACTTCCGGCGAAAGCACCCACTAGGGTAACACCTGCCAAAACACCTGTCAGCAGGATAGAAAAATAGTAGAACAGTCTATAAAAGGCTTTCATAATAATCTTAGTAATCTTACTTTATTCTCACACAATATTCTGATTCAGGTATAGTCACTTCATCGTCAGCCACTTATCGATTACCTCTTTCAGTTTCGACTGAGCTATCGGTTTCGCTATGAAGTCATTGCATCCCGCTTCCATCGCAGCTTTCACATCATGCTCATAGGCAAAAGCACTCTGAGCGATAATAGGGACCGTAGCAGACAGTTCGCGAATGATCTTGGTAGCCTCCAGTCCATCCAGATTCGGCATTTTGATATCCATCAGAATCAGATCCGGCTTCACCTCATCGTACAAGAGAACCGCTTCCATACCATCGTTGGCACGGACGAGACGATACTGCTTGCTTAGAATAGCGTTCAGTAAATCATAGTTACTGTCCGTATCTTCGGCAATCAGGATACAGACCGTTCCTGTTTCCTTTCCTTTTCCCTTTCCCGTTCCTTCATTCGTAGAACCACCGTTTCCACTCTGCGGCACCTCCTCTTTGTAGAGCACTGTCTTCATTTCCGAATCGACCTCTTTGGGCGTTTCCTGTGTATTATACGGCAGAGTAAACGTAAACGTTGTGCCCACACCCACTATTGAACTGACGGAAATCTGTCCGCCGAGCCGTTCCACGATAGACTTGCAGATAGACAATCCCAGTCCCGTTCCTTGAGCGTGCTTATTCAATTTGGCAAAACGCTCGAACACACGTCCCACCTTTTCCGGTTCGATTCCCGTGCCCGTATCCGTCACATGAAATACAATCTGGCCATCCACCAACTCATAACCATACTTGATACTGCCTTCCTTCGTAAACTTTACCGCATTCCCGATCAGGTTCGAAATCACCTGGAACACCCGGTTCTTGTCCGTCTCTATCCGCAGGCTTTCGTCCGAAGGCTCATAGACAAGTTGCACACCCTCCGGCGTGCGGAATATATGCGCATCATGTATTTCCTGACACAAACTATGCAGACTTGTAAGCCCAAGCGAAAACTCAATCGTTCCCGACTCAATCTTCGAAAGATCGAGAATCTCGTTAATCAGTTGCAACAGACGCTCGTTGTTGGCTTCCACAATCTGATAATACGTTTTCCGTTCTTCCGCGTCATCACTCTCGGCTATCAGATGCGAGAAACCGACAATCGCGTTCAGCGGTGTACGGATCTCATGGCTCATATTGGCGAGGAAAGCCGATTTCAGATTGTCGGACATCTCCGCTTTCTCCTTCGACGACTGGAGTTCCCGCTTGATCATCTCCAGCTCCGTGATATCCCACTCAATGCTGACGATGATAGGAGAGGACAACTCGTCACCATCCACCTTAATCTTCCGTTTGTCAAGAATAATCAGATTTCCGTTCCTGTCCTTTCCCTCAGCGACCCAATGCAGTCCTTTTCCGGTAGCAGCCACCTCAATATCCTCCTGCCTCTTCTTTTCCGCTACAATCGGCGGATAGAAGTCATAGTCATTCTTGCCCACCGGATTATCACTGAAATGATCGCGGTTGTACGATTCGCGGTTCCGATACACATATCTGAAATCGTTGTTAATCTCTTTCACCACGATCCCTGCGGGAAGATTATTGATTGTCGTATCCATAATTCGGTTGAGTCGTTTGATCTGCGCCTCATACCTCATTCTTTCCGAGATGTCATGAGCGAACGACCAGAAACTCTCCTCGCCGGAATCACTGATAACGTTGTACATCGTACATTCGTAAGCCAGAATATCCTTATGAATTTTAGAAGGACGATGTGCGATAAATGTATTGCTACCGTTCTGCACCGCATTCCTGCACCGTTCCTGCCAAGACTCTTCGGTCGGCATATCTGCGGCGACATCATAGATTTTCAACCGGCTGATATCCATATTATCCGCCAGACCGTGATTATGCAGAAAACGTCGGTTGGCAAAAATCACCGTACCGTCGGGTTTGGCGGCAAAGATACTCTCTTTCGCATTATTAATGGCATGAGTCAGCGTATTGATGTCATTTCTCCGGTGCTGGAGAGCGGTGATATTCTGAATATACCCTTCTATATTGCAACTCCCGTCGGGCAGTTCCTCCCGCAGATAAGTCTGGATGCGCACATAGAAGATATTCCCGTCAAGCCGAATCCGGTAACTGATACTTTCCTGATTGAATTCCGACATATTCTTTCCGCACCAGTCCTCGAAAGCCGGACGGTCTTCCTCCATTATCACTTGTTTGTACTCGTCGAAAGAGATTTGTTGCACACCTTCCTTGCACAATACCCCCGTATATCCCGTATAATAAAACACGTTTTCTGCTGTATTATACGTCCAATGTCCGATCTGCGCCACCTTCTGAATCTCGCGCAACGTACGGTTTGCCTGCTCCAACTGGCGTTTCACGTTACTTCTTTGCGTGATATCCCGATATTGGCAAAGCACCATATCATCATACGGATACATGAGACACTTGAAATAGAACGTCTCTTCCTTCAGCTCCAGCTTGAAGTTTTTGCTGATATTCCGCTGTTCCCCGATCACCGTCTCGAACACCGGCATTACCTTATCCCGTGTACGTTCCGGCAAAAGTTCAAAAATATTCTTCCCTAAAAGAACTTCCTCCTGCAGAAACCATAAATCGCAATGAGAATCGATATCCACACAGAAGCCGTTTTTGTCTATCAGCAACATTGTGTCTGCCGTCAGTTCCAGAATCCGTTGTGCATTGTTTGCATTGTGTAATGTCCTATCCATATTTTTTATTAAGATAACAAAAGATTCCGCAATTTGTTTTTACTTCTCCGCCCGTTTCGCTTTTTCCCACGCTCCGTTTCCTTTTTTCTTCTTCAGGTAACGGATCCCTTTCAACACATTGATATTCATAAAAAGAAAATAATAAGGGATGAAGAGTATCTTGTTCTTAATTTGTTTGGTAGACAGATAATAGCCCCAATATCCCAACCCGTAGAAGAGGAGCTGCATCCCGAGCAGCACCCCGTAGAATACCGTCGAACCGCCCGACAGCAGAATCGCCACGTTCAGCGGCAGGAGTGTGAACAGCAGGAACGGAGTGACCGACCACCTCAACACCCGGTGCGACGTATACTGAAAACTGAGCACCCCGTAGCGGAACGGGTTCAGCAATGGGCGCAGCCGCCAGATAGATTGCAATCCTCCCGCAGCGATGCGCACTTTTCTTTTTTCCTCCTCCCTCATATCCGCCGAACCGCTTTCGATGGCGTAGGCATTGGTGCAGTAAGCAATCGTGTACCCCTTCATCGTGATTCGCAGCGATAGGATAAAGTCGTCGAGCAACGTATCCGGTTCCATCGCCTCGAACAGTTCGCGGCGTACGGCAAACAGTTCACCCGCAGCCCCCACCGCCGAATATAGCCGTGCGTCCAACGCTTTCAGCGTCGACTCATACTTCCAGTAAATCCCTTCGCCACCGGCGGCAGCCCCGTCCTTCGTCTGCACGGCAATCCGTTTCTCTCCCGCCACGCATCCCACTTTCGGATCCTGAAAAGCGAGTACAATCTCCCGTATCGCTTCCCGGTTTACCATCGTATTGGCGTCCGTGAAGACAACGAGCGGAGTGTCTACAAGCGTCATTCCGCGCGTCATCGCAGCCGTTTTCCCCTGCCGGAGCGGTTGGAAATGCACCGTCGCCTTTCCCTGCCAGCGTGTCTGCAAGCGTTCATTCGTTCCGTCATTGCTGCCGTCTGTCACCCAGACAATGTGCAGCTTATCCGCAGGATAGTCCAGCTCAAGACAGTTCTCCATCTTCTCGTCCACCACCTCTTCCTCGTTGAAAGCCGTGATAAACAGCGTCACCTCCGGCAGTTCCCCGTCCGTTGCCGGGAGCGAGCGTTTCACCGGTTTCACGAAAAGCTCTTTCAGCTTGACAAGGATGTAAAGCAGGATTCCGTAGCCCAGATACGTGTAGAACACAACGAACAGGGCAAACCAGAAAAGAATTTCGAGACAAAGAGCAAGTGTATCGTCGTTCATAGTTATGCGTTATTTTATTTTAAAATAGTCACTATCCAATATAATATCAGAGATCTCCTCCCTATGCAGGACCCTCAGTTTTTCTCTTTCGCTATCCATCACCGAGTCGGGACGAAGCAGGCTGTTGCCTACACCCCTCCATTGCGAGTCAATGCCCGCCAAGTCTAGAATCGTGGGAAACAGGTCGGCTTGTGAGATAGCCAGATCGCTTCTTTTGTTGATTTTCTGCGGAGCGTTCACAATATACAACGGAATTTTTGAAAAAGCACTATCTTCCTCCTTCAATTTTAGCCAGTCGTTGGAAATTGAATGGTCGCTGGCAATTATAATCAGCGAATTGTCATAGAGATGGTTTGCCTTCAAGAAATCAATATACTTGCCCAAATACTTATCCATATAATGTATATTAGACAAATACACTTTCAATTCATCGGAGTATGAGTCCGGAAAAGGAATGGCATATTCCTCGAATATCTTCTTGTAAGGCGAGTGCGTAGACGAAGTGAGGATCATCGAGAAGAAAGGCTGCCTGCCCGTTTTGTCGATGCTTGCCGCATACTCGAAGAGCAGCTTGTCATTCAGCCAACTGTCATCACATTCCTTCAGCGCATATTCCTTTCTCGAATAGAGTCTGTCGAATCCATACCGTATACATATCCCGTCCTGTCTCCACATTTTCGACGACGTAGGAATCACCATCCGGCACTCTGTTTCCGGATTCTGTCTTTTCAGTAATTTGGGGATAGACTCAAACGTATTATCAAAATAATCATAAACAGTTACCCCTCTCTTTTTGGGTAAGAGTCCGTTTAAATAGGTGAACTGCCCGTCACTGGATTCGCCCAGTTGGATCAGTGAGGTCATATTCTTATTGTAATATGCCCCCTCTCTCACCAGTCTGTTGAGGGTAGGGGTGATCTCCACACCGCCTATGCTCATACTTGTGGGAAATGCCAGAAACGACTCCACCAGGATGAAGATGATATTTTTCTTCGGTTGTCCGTCGGTGCAGTATCCGGTTGCATTAAAAAGAGGCTCGAGTCTGGCAAACTCTTTCGGATCATAATCCTGCTTGTTGTTGGAGATAAACTGTATAGCGGTTCCATACAGAATGCCGAACTTGAAGATACATTCTGTCGGGCTGTTCTTGAATGGGTGTATATACTTATATTTCAATGACGACCAATGTATAGTGGCAATACTCACCAGCACCCCGATGATGAGGACGGCAGTTCCCAGTATGCAGGCGGAGACGATTCTCCGTGCCTTGTCTACAATGCCGTAGTAGCCGACATGATAAGCCTTGTAAAACAATATGCTCGCTACGGTCGTTATCACTATCGTAATGTCGCTCCACCTGAACATAGACAGCACGCTGGTAGAAATCCCTCCCAGATTATTGACCTCGCCATACAATACAGGTGGCATATACGTATAGAAGAATCTGCTGTACAGCACGTTGACAATAGTAAGAAGCGTAATGAGGGCATAAGGAATAAAGAAAAGATATGTCTTTTTTTTGATCAGGAAAAGTGGGAGGAAGAAAAACAGGCATACGTCGGCAAGCGTATGGAAAATATTCTCCACGTAAGAGAACGTGGTAAGAGAATACTTGTCCATAAGAACCGTGTAGTGCATATATTGAAGATTGATATAGCACAACAACATCAACAACATGGGGAATGCCAGTTGCCTCAGTAAAGTTCCGGCTTTTTTGTTCATATTATATACTTCATACAGGCTTCTTTAATTAATACGTGCTTTCAGTTCCTCTTTCTTCTCCGATTTTTTCAGCATATCTACGAAATAAAGGGCGTCCGCTCTGGCAGAAGCATCTGTCCTCCGGGCTTCATGCCGCTTGACAAAGTTCTCCGCGTGTTCCACTAATGACGTCCGGCAGTCGATATTCAGCATAAGTCCGTCCTTGTAGTCACCGTAACTGAATCCGGTTACGTCCTCGTTAGTCTCTATATGGTCGATATCAGACAGGCTGACACCCGGTATGTTGACCGTCACGGAAGGGTAGTAGAAATTCTCTTCTCCCTTCAGTTCCATTGTCAGCTTCCAGGTATCCGGATCTGTTTGCGTCAGATCGGGTATGGTGTGTCGGCGGTAATAATAATATTCATAATACTCCTCCTGATTGGCAAACCACATCGAGTCGTCACCATCCCGTCCGTACTGGTCGTTGAGCCATTCGAGAAAGTCCACCCATCCGCTATCCGTGTTGTGCACGCCTATTGAGATAGCCGCCCGTTCTTCTTGGGGGCGGTCGAGTTCTTCGCGGATGGCAGCCTTTATCACTTCCTGATGAGACTCTTCGTCCTCTCCGGTCGGATTGTAAAAGCTCCTTTCCAGCACCACCTGTGCCAGGTCCCTGTCTTCCTTGAAAGGATACAGCTTTACCGCTCTGCTTTGCGCGGTCATGGTTCTGACGGGAGGATATTGTCTGGCAGCTTCGATATACACCTTTTCATTGTTCGGCTCTGCCAGCATTTTGCAGGTGCGGTCATTCAGTTTCCCGCGTATGATATCCTGCGCGATGGGGAAATGTGCCAGTAAATTCTCCACAGTTCTATCTTCTTCCTCCACGTTCAAATCATGGAAAGCGATTCCCACACCGTAGTTCATCATTTCCTGCAGATTGCCCCATACCAGTCCTGACTTTTTATAGAAACGGAAAAAATCCTTCGAATATCCTTGTTGCACCCAAGTAGAGGCATTCATAAAATCCCATTCGGCAGCCACAGTGGTAGTGAAAGAAAAGCGCACTTCCCGTCCGGTTCCGTCGGTGGTAGCGAGCGTCTTTCCCATATAATGTACATCCGGAGGTAGATCCCCATACTGGATATGAGCCAAGTCATAATGATAGTTGTAGGACAAAGGTTTGCCGTGAATAGCCGCCCACGTATAAGAAAAAGCCGAATGCATACAATCATCCTGCGTCATCATGAACAGCCATTCCTTATTATACTTCAGAGGAGGTATTTCCGCACGCGAAGGCTCCGCCTTCCGGTCAGCTTTCAGACGAATGGTAATTTCGATTTTCTTATGGGCCGTCTCGTCACCGAAAGGGTATATGAAGTCCGTTTCGCAGATGACATCCTGCCTTGTGTCAGTTTCCTCCTTTCCTCCCTCATCCTTGTCTTCCCCGTCTTTGTCTCCCTCATATAGATTGACATGACGGATGCAGCCGGACATGATCAGGCCACTGATTAAAAAAAGAACGATATTAATAATAAATCCCTTGTTCATAACATTTCTCTCTTGTTGTCTTGTTGTGAGATAGTTTTTCCTCACTTCTTCTTCTTTTTCACGAGATTGCTCTCCTCATCCTTATATTCCTTCTTCTTGGTAAAAAGTCCTCCGATTCCCCTCAGCCCGTTGGCCACACGAACCTTGAAACTGTTGAACAGCGATCCGTCGGCTCCCACCGTTCCATACCCCGTGACGGCACGTGCGCGGCGTTTTCTCACAAAAGCGATTTTCCCGAACTGTTTCAGTTGTAGCGCCAGATACCCGTCCTCGCCCCGGATGATGTCCGTGCGGATGCCCGTTTTCCGTGCCAAATCCGTGCGGTAGGCAAACACCAGTCCCCGCACACTCAGCTCCGGACGCTTGAACGATTGCAGCCACAGATGCAAATCTCGGGTAGCCTCATACAGCTTCAGTCCCCACCGGGAATGCTCCTCGTCCGGAATATAGCTCCATAGCGAACTTACCCCGACAACGCCCGGACGCTCCAGCGCATCCACCATCGTCTCCACATACTTGGGCGGGTACATCGTGTCCGAATCAATGTTGATGTGATACTTTCCCCGTGCGTGGTTCAGCCCGCAAAGGCGGGCAAAACCGCAACTATGCTGCGTCTCCGTATAATAAGGTACTCCGCACGCCCGAAAAATCTCCGCCGTGCGGTCCTTCGATTCATTATCCACCCCGATGATCTCTACGGGATACTTGCACTGCATCTCGCTCAGCGACCACAGACAAGCCAGCAGATGTTTTTCCTCGTTGTAGCCTATCAGCGAGACGGTAACCACCGGATTCTCGCTCTGAAGCCCGGCGATCTTCTGCCGCACTTCCTCCACCACCGCTTGAGGAGCTTCCGCAAACGGTCTCTCGTACACCTGCAAATATTTCTTATACCAAACTCCCATAACTCACTTCCTGATTTATTAAGCGTACTACTTATCTGTTCAAGAACACCGTTTATTTATTTATCGTACCGTCGGAACCACCTTTTTCCAAAGCCTCCTCGAACAACTCTTTCCATTGCTCCGCGATATGCTCAATCCTGAAACGTTCCACATCCACCCGTGCCTGCCGTCCCATCTTCCTGCGCAGGTCCTCATGCTCAATCAGATAACAGATCTTCTCCGCCAATCCCTCGATGTCACCGTTCTCCACCAACAACCCGTCGCGGCCGTCTGCGATAATATCTCTCGGTCCGCACGGGCACGTGAACGAAACGGGGGGCACCCCGCACGCCATAGCCTCGATGATGACCATTCCGAACCCCTCATAGCGCGAAGACAGGACAAAGATAGAACTCTCACAATACTTATCCACGATATTCTGCACCGTGTGTTTGAGCAGGCAACTCGAAGCCACCCCTTCCTCATTCACCTGCCGTTGGAGTTGCTCGCGCATACCGTCCCCGTAGATCGACAGCGTCCAGTCCGGATGTTTCCGGCTGACGATGCGCCAGGCGCTCACGAGGCGGTCGAATCCTTTCTGCGGCATATACCTTCCTACGGCAATCACCTGTTTTTGCGTGCCGTCCGACTGTTGGTCGGGGAGGAAAGGAAGCGGATTGTGAATCACCTTCACGTTGCCCAGTTCCGTCCATTGGGCTGCGTCCTCGTTGCTCAGCACGACGAAATAGCGCACTTTCCGCAGTTGCCGGATCAGTTGCCGCATCCAATGCTGCTTCACCATCCGCTGCACGAATCCGGGAAGCCGGTTATCGTTGAACTCGCGGTAGTTGGACTTGTTGAAATGGATTTCCCCCAGCTTGACACTGCCGTCCTTCATCTCGCAGATGAAGTTGATCTCACGCCGCAGCAGAGACACCGTGATGTCCGGACGGATTTCGCAAAGGCACTCGTTCAGCCGCTTCTTGTAAATCCGCTGTTTCTTCGAATATCCCGAAATACGTTTCATCAAGGAACGCCCGTACATCTCGTCGTAATTGATACTGAGTTGATGAAGCGTGATAGACGGATGCAGCGGATAGTAAGGCTCTTTCCCTTTTCCATCCGTCAGGATAATATGTATATCATAGCCGAAATGCTCTGCAAAGTAATTCGCTTTCAGAGTCAGTGCCCGTTCCATACCGCTGGGGTAATAGAGCGAAGGAATGCAGTAGGCTATTCTTAATTGTTTATTCATCAGTTATTTTTTTTAAGTCCGACCTCCTCAATCACCTTCTGCATCTGCGCTTTCCATGACAGCGGGCGGACCGACTCCCGGATCTCAACCGGTGGAATCTTCAACGACCGTTGAAACGCAATCAGCTTCGGGACGTCCACCGCCGACTCGTCCGCAGGCACCTTCCACACATACGGCATAGCGTCAAAATCCGCATCCGTCTCCGAGTAAGTGAAGGCAAACCCGCGTGCCGCGTACTCCCGGTTTTTCAGTGTCTTGATTTCCGTGATACCGCTCCGGTGGCGTCCCAGACTGCCGATGGCAAAGTCCGCGCGTTCAAACTGCGCATCGAGTTCCTCTCCGTGCAGAGGTCCGTGCAGAATCACGTACTCCTCCAGATGATGGTCGCGTATCACGGGAAGAATCTCCTCCCGTTCCCGTTCGCCCGACAGCGGACCTACGATATGTAAATAAACCTTATACTCCGGATTCGTCCGGTAATACTCCGCGAGGCCCCGTACCAGGCGGTCGAACCCGTGCCAATAGTGCACCTCCGCCACACCGATCAGGTGCAGCTCGTGTGAAGTGTCGTTCTGTCCGCTCCGCAGCGGGATAGCGTCGAAATCGATCCCGTTGGAAATCCGGATCGTCCTGCCTCCGAAAATCGTCTCCGCGTTGGAGAAAGTCACGATGCCGTCCAGCAGCTTCGCCATCCGGTGGCGGAAACAACGGTCTACAGCGAGCGAAGCTCTCATAGACCGTGAGATGTACTCCTGATCGTAAGGATATGTCGGTATCTCCACCGCCACTTTCGCCCCCGTCTTTTTCAGGCGTTCCACCAGCCGCAGCGTGAAAGGGTTGGCGTTGTGATAGGAACGGATGTACACAAAATCGATCTTCTCCCGCTGCGCGTACTTCACGATAGGCGAGTAGTAGACACGTTTCAGCAACTTCGCCATCGTCCCTTTGCCGAAATCGGCCATCACCTCGTCGTCGATCATCAGCCTCCGGTTGCCGAAAGGCGTGGTGTCGTAGTAACACAAGCGAACATCCGCGCCGCACTTCTTGAGGGCCTTCACTTGGTAATGTATCTTCTTACTGATTCCGTTTGCTTTATCGAAACCGTGAAATATCAGGAATAAGGCTTTCATGCGTGCTCTTCGTCTTGATGTATGTTGTCCATTTCGTTCATTTATTTTCCTTTTCCCGCCATGCTTCGTATTTTCCCAAAGAGGTCGTACTCACGCGTAGCTTGTATATATCCTCCAAAGATAGTAAAACTTACTATACTTTTTACAATTATTGTAAGAAAAATATTTATTCCTTCCGTCGCGTACTGTATCGGCAGGAGAATGGCCGCCATCAACAGGCTTACCGCCAGCGGAGAAAGGAGCTGACGGACGAACGGCAGGACGCTTCGCCGGAAAGTCACCCGGTACATCTGCCAGTAGCATTGCACGAAGTTGACGGTGAACGTGACGACGATGCAGCTTGCCACTGCCGTCAGCGTGCCGAAATAGAAGATTCCGAGCAGCATACCCGCCACGTTGAGCGCGGACGAGAACAGTCCGCATACGAACAGGCTCTTCGTGTCGCCCGCCGCCTGGAAGATGGAGCCGGAAGAAGACAGCATGATCTGAATCCCTACGGACAGTGACAGAATCCGGAAAACGGGTACGGACGGCAGCCATTGGTCGCCGAAGATGATCAGCGTCACTTCCTCCGCCGTGAAAAAGAGCAGCACGCTGAGCGGCAGTCCGATGAAGGCGAGAAAGCGCAGGATGCGTTCGTAGGAGGTGGCGAGCTTCCCTTTGTCGTCTTGAAAATCGCTGAATATCGGGTGCATCACGGGGGTGATCACTTGTGTGATGTTCTGCAAGGGAAGCATCATCAGACGGTAAGATTTTTCGTAGTATCCCAAGTCGGACATTCCCATGTATTTGCCTATCAGCAGCTTGTCAAGGTTGCGGCTGAAATAGTTGATGACATTGAACAGGAACTGGTAGGCGGAATAGGAGAATATCTTGCGCAGCACGGTCAGTCCCAGCGTGAGGCGCAGGCGTTGCGGATAGCGTTGGTAGGAGATGGCGAATATCAGTATGCTGGATACTATCGGGTTGATAATCAGCGCATACAGTCCCGCTCCGCAGAGTGCTGCGGTGACGGCGGCGGCTCCTGCGGAAATCTGGATGATGAAGCTGCGGATAGCGATGAACTTGAACTCCTTGTTGCGGTAGAACAAAGCTCCCGGCACGATGGTGGCGGAGGCGAAAAACAGGTTGACGGACAGCAGCTGGCACAGTGTCCGCAGGATGTCGCTGTTGTAATAATCGGCTATCAGCCACGACGCGGCGAAGAAGAGGACGCTTATGCCTATGCCGGTCCACACGGTGAACGAGAAAATATCCGACAATTCCTCCCGTGTCAGCGTCTTGTGCTGCACGATGGCGGGGGATACGCCCATGTCCGTGAACAGGTTGAAGAAGGCGATGATTACGGTGGCTATCGCCACAATGCCGAAGTCGTCCGGCGAGAGCAGGCGTGCCAGCACCCCCGCCACCACGAGCGAGATGACGACGCCGCTGTATTTGGCGAGCGCCGTGTAGAATACTCCGGAGAAGAGCTGACTTTTGAGATTACCTGCCATTTATCGCGTCTTTATAGACTTGAGCATACTCGCGTCCCGTTTTTTGGATATTCATGTTGTCGATGGCGTAGTCGTAGTTTGCCTCCCCGTGTTCGTAAGCGGCATACCGTGCGCCGGTTTCGAGTGCGCGGACGATATCTTCCCGGTCGTCGGGGTCGAACGAGGGGTTTCCGGTGATGGCCAGCAGCTCGCCGTTATTCCCCGTATCGGGACCCACCACCACTTTGTGGTAGAGGAAGGCGAGGGGGATGTTGCCGGAATTCAGGATATCTTTGCGTGGAATCATTACCAGGTCCGAAGCTGCTATATAATAAGGTAGGTCGCAACTGTCCACCAGGTCGTCGTTGCCTCCGGCTCTCAGATGCAGCCAGCGGTTGAGCAGGGGCCTGACCACGTAGTAGCCGAAGCGCGAGAGCCATCTCTTGAGGAAGTTCTTGCCGTACCCGTTGCGTCTGGAGAAAGGGTAGAGACGGGGAGCGAGCAGCAGTTTACGCGGCCGTTTCCATGCACGGAATGCTCCGAGCACCATGCGTATCTCTTCCCGGTTGCGGAACTTGCCGAAGGCGGTGACGATGAACGCCTCCTGCGGCAGATTGAGGTATTGGCGTGCGCGCGCCGCGCTGATATCCTCCTGATAGGTATATTCATAGATATGGTGGAGGATGACGACATTCCGGCTTTGGGGGTATCTGGCGGCAAAGTCATCCGCGCTGAAATGTCCCATGTGTACCACGATGTCGCTTTGCGTCTCGATGATGTCGTAGGCGCGGCTGATGATGTCGTTTGCGTAGTGCGGACGCACGTTGTGCCGCGTGTAGACGAAATGCGCCCCGCGCGAACGGAAGAAACGGATGCGCTCTTCGAGCCGGCGTATCACGTCGGGGTCGTCGCAGTTCCAGCCTACTACTTCTTCCGGCCATTGGAAGTGTATGATGTCATACGCCGTGTCTGATTCCCAAAATGCTTCTTTGGAACATCGTACGTCAATACCCGTCATGCGGATAGCGTCGCATAGAATAGGAGCGAACAGATTGTCCGTATCACTTATTTCTCTGAATACTATGAGCGCTTTTATTGCCTTGTCATTCGTCTCTTCACAATCGTTCATGTCCTTACTTTTGTATCCTTCTTGTGCCACAAAGGTAGTAAACTTATGATAACTTTACCTGTTTTTCCGATTTCTTTTTTCCCTTACCTCCTTTCTCCTTCTCTTTTCTCTTCTTTTCCTGTTCTTTTCTCTTCTTCTTCTTTTCATTTTCCTTTTTCTTCTTTTCATTTTCCTGTTCTTGACTTTTGCTTATCCGCAGGTGCATGGATTTGCTCAGTAACGCCTCTCTCGCCTTTTTCCTCCGTTCCAGTTCTTCCGCGTCGGGGTGCTGCTCGAGGAGGATTTCGCCGGGAAGGTAATCGTCCAGTTTGTCGGGATCTACGGTTTTGATGATGATGCACTGCCCGTTTTGAATCGCTTTGATCATCGTCTTTGAAAGATGCAGGACGTAGAACTTGCACTTCAAGGCTATGAAATGCGTGTAGATCACTTGCGCGTACGATAATATGCTGTAATTCCGGACTTGTTCCATGTTCCATGTCGTGCTGGAATTGATGGTGGTCTGTCCCGCTACTTTCTCGTGCGACAGGGGCGATACGGTGCGCTGGATGTTCAGAAAACGTCCTAACGTAATGTGGACACAATATTTCAATCTCTCTTTGATTACCTTGTCGTCATTCAGGATGACATTTGACTTCATTTTCATTTAAATAATATTTTTATTTATGGTTATTATATTGCTGCAAAGGTTGTTAAAAGAATCGTAATAGCCCTCTGTTTTTTTCAACAAGTGTAACCAAAACATTTAAAATACCTTTGCGCTCACTGAGTTAGCTCGTCCGAAAAGGATGATTTTCGTGAATAATTTATTAAAATAGAAAGAATAATGAAGAAGGATCAGTATTTTAATCTGGAAGTAAATCTGCTGAATGACGATAATATCGCCGGTATGATGTCGGAACTGGATGCGGCGGAAGCGCTCGGCATTTATGTGATGTTGCTGTTGCACCTGCGCACGAAAGATAATTATGAGGCGTCGTGCACTCCGCTTTTGTTGAGGGCGTTCGCGCGGCGGTATGACCTTGAGTTGGATATGCTGGAAAAGGTGCTCCATGATTATAATCTTTTTGAGGTGGACGAGGAGCGGCAGACGTTCCGGGCTCCGTATCTTGACCGGGTGATGCAAAGGCTTGAGGAAAAGTGGAGAATGGATACCGAAAACGGTAAAAAAGGAGGGCGCCCGAAGAAGCGTGCGAAATGCGCTGAAACGCCCGCCACCAAAGGGCGAAAACCCAACGAAACCCAAGAGAGGAGAGAAGAGGAGAAGATAGGTATTACTCCTGTTGTAAACAACAGCAGCAATACCCTCGCGGGAGGAGCTGCTGATGCTGCTACGGTGGTGACGGGGATTCCTGAAACGGCTGCTACGGGGAATTCGGGGGCGGCGGAGAGTTCGGGGATTAAGGGGACTTCGGGGATGACGGTTATTCCGGAAACGGAGGAGAAGATTTCTGCTACAGGGACTTCGAGGGCTTCGGAAATTACGGAGGATTCGGGGAGTTCGGGGAGTTCGAGGGCTTCGGAAATTATGGGGGATTCGGGGAGTTCGAGGACTTCAAGGGCTTCGGAAACTTCGGAAGTCCGAACAGCTTCTTCCGTTCCTGTTGAAAGGGGAATGAAGATTCGGGCGGTGGATGAGGAGGGGCAGCAACCGTTACAGCCGGTGTTGTCTTGGGAAGCGTTGGTAGACCGGCTTGCCGACTCACGCTTGTATATGGAGCTGGCGGGGCAGCGTTCCGGTCTGGGACGGCTTTTTATCGACCATCAGCAGCAGATTATCGGTCTGTTCAAAAAGCATATCCTGCTCTACGGAAAAGAAGGCGGCTTGCTCTTTTTTGAGGACGTGAAACGCTATTTTTCCAATTATATCGCTGCCGGATCGCCTACTTGCCGTATGCTGCGCGAAGAGTTGATGCGGGAAATCAAGGAGCGGGAGAGCAAGGATGTGAGCCGTTTTGAAAGTATTGTGGATGGAAAACGGATGTATTTGGGACGTCTTATTCCCGATAGCGCACCGCCAAGACCCGACAACTCGGCGGTGTGGGATGATGCGCACAAAAGATGGGGGCATTAGCTTAGCACACATCCGGCTGCGGTCTGTTCTATGCTTGAACGCTGCTCGTCCCGCATCTGAACGCTGTTCGTCCCACGTTTGAACGCTGCTCATCCCACGCTTGAGCGTCATTCATCCCACGTTTGAACACCATTCATCCCACGTCCGAAAGCGGTTCATCCCGCATTTGAAAGTATCAATCTCTCCATGTTCTACATGAAGTGTTTGTCTTCCTGTCCCTGTGTGGGGGAAATATAATTATTCATTTAAAAATAAAGCAAGTTATGAGAAATTTTGCCAGTTACGATGTCGATGTCCGTCGGAGGACAAGCGGCGTAGTGAAAACTGTTTGTAATAAATGTCAGGCCACGCGCCACAACAAACGCGACCGTTCGCTGCGTGTCAACGTTGATACGGGGCATTGTCACTGTTATCATTGCGGGGCGGACTTTTACGTCCCCGACGAAGCGGAAGAGCGTGAGAAAGCCGAACGGCGTGCTGCCCGCCAGCGTCGTGCGGCAGCCGTTCCCCGTCATTTCCAGCGTCCGGTGTTCGATCCGGCACGGACTACGCTTTCCGAATCAGTAGAACGTTGGCTGGTGGAGACACGTTGCATCCCGCAGAGCGTCATCGCCGGATTGCGCATCACGGAACAGGAGGAATTCATGTCGCAATCCGGTCAGAAGGAGCGTTGCGTCTGCTTCAACTATTTCGAGGACGGACAACTGGTCAACACGAAATTCCGTAGTGTGGACGCGAAGCATTTCAAGATGTTTCAGGGCGCCGAACTGATTCCCTACAACATCGACTCCGTGCTCGGACAGACTTCCTGCATCATCCACGAAGGCGAACTGGATGCCGCCTCTTCCCTTGCCGCCGGATTCAAGAGCGTGATTTCCGTCCCTGCCGGAGCCAATTCGAACTTGTCTTGGCTCGACCGTTTCATGGAGACGCATTTCGAGGATTTGACGGAGGTTATCATTGCCGTCGATACCGATTCCGCCGGACTGCAACTGCGTGACGAATTGATCAACCGTTTGGGCGCCGAGCGTTGCCGTGTGGTGACGTACGGACCCGGTTGCAAGGATGCGAACGAACATCTGTGCAAATACGGGGTTGCCAGTCTGCGGGTAGCCATCGAGCAGGCGGCGGAGGTTCCGCTCGAAGGGGTGTTCACGGCCGCCGACCTGCACAGCGACCTGCTTGCTCTTTTTGAGAATGGTTTCGGACCGGGTGCGGAAACCGGCTGGGAGGAAATGGACAAGATCTGCACTTACGAACGGGGGAGGCTTGTCATCCTCACGGGAGTGCCGGGTGCGGGAAAATCGGAGTGGCTCGACGAGCTGGTGTTGCGGCTTTGTCTGCGCCATCAGTGGAAGATCGCTTTTTTCAGTCCGGAGAATACGCCGATTGTCTATCACATCCGAAAGTTGGTGGAGAAGCTGACCGGACACCGTTTTCAGAAGGGGTGCGGCATTTCGGAAGGGCTGCTGATGCGGTCGGAGGAGTTTCTTACCGATAACGTGTCGCATATCTCTCTGAAGGGGAACGCTACGCCGGCGCGGGTGCTTGCGAAGGCGCACGAGCTGGTGGTGCGGCGGGGGTGTCGTATTCTGGTGATCGACCCGCTCAACCGGCTTGACCACACTCCGCAGCCGGGGCAGACGGAGACGCAGTATCTTTCCAATTTCCTGAATATGATTACGGAATTTGCGGTGCAGCATAATTGCTTGGTGGTGCTTGTCGCCCATCCGCGCAAGATGAACCGTAACCCGGTGACGAACACTACTCCGCGCGTGGAAATGTATGATATCAACGGCTCTGCCGATTTCTTCAATAAGGCGGATTATGGTATTGTAGTGGAACGTGACAAGGAGGTGGGGGTGACCCGCGTGTATGTGGATAAGGTGAAGTTCAAACATCTCGGAATGGGTGGGATGGTGACTTTCGCCTATGATCCCGTGAGCGGGCGTTACCTGCCGTGCGTGGAGTCGCATGATCCGGCTGTTCCCGTAGAACAGCGCGTCGGAGGTGTGACGTTCGACTCCAGTTGCTGGCTGCCGGATAAGGAGCTGTTTGAAGAGTGAATGGCAGGGAGAGAGCTTGCTTAATGGGGTACTTGTCTATGGATGAGCGGTACTTGTGTTCAGGGCTCTTGCAGCACTTCTACGATTAGCCGTACTTGTGCGGGGGTATAGCTTCTGCTTCGGGGATTCATGCCGGTGGCGATGAGTCGTTCTTTCAGTCCCGGAGCGGCGGCTATCCATTTGTTGAAACGGTCTACCGCACTCTGCTGCTGTATGTCGGGGAGGTACAACATGGCAAGTTCCCCTTTTCCGTAGCTTCGGTATTCAAATGTTTTCTCTTTCTTTTCGTCATCGGTCGGCTCTGCATTTGTCTTCATTTTCTGATTGTTTTTAGTCCGTATTTATAGAGTGTAAAGTTACGCTTTTTTACCGGATTTGCCAAGCTGTTCCGGCTGTTTTTGGGGGTGAGATAAAAAGAAAATGAGAGAAAATATAGGTTTTAGCCATTCTTTTCTTAACTTTGTGGGAGAGGAGGAAAAATAGCTTATGAAACGTACAGATATTGTTCATCGTATTGCAGAAACAATGCATCGCATAGCGCCTACGGCACGTACCATACTTTATGGCTCGGAAGCTCGTGGGGAAGCCCGGCATGATTCTGATATAGACTTGCTTATCGTAGTGGATGAGAAGGAACTGACACCGGAAACCGAGCTTACTTTGCGCCGTCCTTTAAGCGAACTGGAAGCGCAAACGGGGGTAGCTATTAATACATTGGTCGTGTTGAAACGTGTATGGGAAAATATTACTACACCACTGACACTTAACATTAATCGGGAAGGCATTGTGTTATGAAAGCAATTTCCTTTTTACTCCTTGTTATCCTTTCTTAATCCTTTCTAATCCCTCCTAGTCCGGTGTAATCCGTTAATCCGTCTTTCGGTTGTCGTACTTTTGTTGTACCAACAGAAAGGAAGAATGTCCTTCTTTTCGTAGAAACAACAATTTTTAGTATGGCAACAGTTACAGTGGTGCGCTATAAGCGCAGAAAACGAATCAGCGATGCGGATTCGCCGATGGTATTTGCCCTCAAACCTAAGTCGGGGGAGTCAAAAATCTATTCAATAGAGGCGCTGGCGCGCGAAATCGAAACGATCGGTTCGCTTTCGGTGGAGGATGTGTCGCACGTCATGAAATCCTTTGTCCGCGCGATGAAGAAAGTCCTTGTGGCAGGCAATAAAGTGAAAGTGGAGGGGTTGGGAATCTTCTATACCACGCTGACCTGTCCCGGTGTGGAATTGGAGAAAGACTGCACCGTGAGAAGCATTACCCGTGTCAATCTTCGTTTCAAAGTCGACAATTCCCTCAGACTGGCAAACGACAGTACGGCCACTACTCGTGGCGGAGATAATAATATGGTGTTTGAGTTACTCTCGGATAAGAAGAACGCTTCGGGAGATGATGGCAGCAGTCCGGACGGTTCTGGCGGAGGAGAGGACGGAGATAACAATGGGGAAGCTCCGGATCCGGCGGAGTAATCCGACGGGGATGTTCTACAGATATATTCCGCAGAAATGTCTTACGGAGCAATTCTGCAGGATCTCCGATGTTCTAGTATTCAGTGAATAAATAATCAATTAAAAATGCAAGGCTATGGTTGACAAAATCTTGGAAGTTGTATTGGAAGTGCTGTTTTTCTTTCGCAGAAAGAGAAAAGCTAAAAGGATGAAAGGGCAGGTTGATGAGGAAGATTGACCTGATTGTGATCCACTGTTCCGCCACTAGGGCGGACAGGGATTTCACGGAAGACGACCTGGACGTGTGCCATCGCCGTCGTGGTTTCAACGGTGCTGGGTATCATTTTTATATCCGAAAAAATGGCGACATCAAGTCTACCCGTGAAATAGAACGTATCGGAGCTCATGCGCGCGGCTACAACGCTCGTTCGATTGGCATCTGTTATGAGGGTGGGCTGGATTGTCACGGTCGTCCCGCCGATACCCGTACCGAGTGGCAGATTCATTCCATGCGTGTGCTCGTTCTTGCGTTGCTGCGTGATTATCCCGGTTGCCGTATCTGCGGTCATCGTGACTTGAGCCCCGACCTGAACGGAAACGGGGAGATAGAGCCGGAAGAGTGGATTAAGGCGTGTCCGTGCTTTGAGGTGAAAGAATCCGACTTCTTCTCCGGTCAAGAGTAGGATGGAAAACAAGACTTGCAATCTGGTAGCTGAATACCGGTGTTGCAAGTCTTTTTATATTGGGCAATCGCTTCCTATTCCGCCATATTCCTATAAATATCGAGCAATGCTTTCGCACTGTTCTTCCATGAGAACAGTTTGCTGCGCTCCACTCCGTAGTCCGCTTGTTGCCGGTAAAATTCCGCATCTCCTTCCAGTTGAAGAATCTTCGCCGTGATGTCCTCCGAACTGAACGGATCAGCCAGCAAAGCCCCTTCACCCGCTATTTCGGGCATTGCCGAAGTGTTTCCGGCAATGACAGGCGTACCGCAGGCCATTGCTTCGAGCATAGGGATACCGAAACTCTCGCGAAGAGAAGGATAAAGGAATGCGAATGCACCGCTATACAGTGCCGGAAGGTCGGTATTCGCAATGTATCCGGGGAAATACAGGTAGCCTTTGATGTCCGTAATCTTCTCTTCCCCCAATATCCGGTCGATAGCGTCTTCCTTGAGGTCGGCTATGAGCAGCGGGAGCTTCTTCCGCGAACGTCTCAGATAGTTACTGTACGCTTTCAGCACTCGCGGCGTGTTCTTTTTCGGATCGGTATTTCCCAAGAAAAAGAGATATTCGTCCGCATCGATATACTTCCGGGTGATTTCCGGAGCTTTGGGCTGAAGATGAAAATGGCTGTTGAATCCGTTGTATACGGCAACCAACTGTTCGTCGGACAGGTGCAGAGCATCGAGGATACGCTGACGTTCAAACCGGGAAACTGTAATGATTTTCTTGCATTTGGGGAGTATGCGGGGCACTACCAGGCGGCGGTAATGCCATCCCATCTCCTGATATAGCGACAAGCTGGACGATTGGCGTTTCTCCAGATAAATGATGTCGTGCAGCGTCAGCACCAACGGCACGGGACAGTTCAACGGAGCCGTATTGCTGGTACAATGCAACAAGTCGGGGCGGATGCGCTTCACCGCTCGCGGAAGAGCCACCTGTTCCCACAGCGGATAGGTAGGGCATTCCAGTTCGATGACGTGCACATTCTCCGAACTCTTCAGGCATTTGTCTTCACCGGGACTGACGAAAATGAAATACTCATTTTCGTGATCCATCTTCTGTAACTCACGGACACTCTCAAGAGCGACAAAATCCATTCCATGTTTGTTGGGGCGGAAGATGCGCTGTGCTTCAATGGCTATTTTCATTGTTTCTTGTTGGGGATAATGTGTTTATGAATGAGAGTGATGTTCACCGTGCTCTGTATGGATGAACTTCTTATTTGCTCCTTTAAGTTTGAATAAATTGCCTATCATGGTGACAGCCAGCATGGGTACCTTCATGATGGCTTTCCCTACCTCTTTGGTAAACAGTTGCCCTCCCGGTACGGGTAGAATCATGGCGGAGACCTGTGCTACCGACAGAATCCACCATTTGATGGCCATCGTCCATTCATTCCCTCCATTGCGCAGGCTCATGACAAGACCGATAACGGTGAAAACGAAAGTCAGTCCGAACACTCCTGCCAGCTGTATCAGGCGGGGAGGCAGCATCCATTGGAATATCTTGTCGCAATAGTCTATATTGCCTTGCAGCAGGGCTTTCGGCAAGTGGGGCAACGAAGCGCGGAGTGCTCCGAACTGCGCCGCTATCCAACGTTTGCGCTGGTTGCTGATCGCTTCTTTTTTCTGTGTCTTTTCATCGAACACAGGGAGGTCGTTCAGATAGACTGTATGGATTCGCTGCTGCAACAGCATGGATTCCAGTTCTTTGTCTTCGCCTGCCGTTTGCAGGTATTGCACATTCTGTTGAAACCATTTTGCATCAAAGGCCATTCCCGAGCCGGATAACCCGGCGGAAAGTCCGAGCGCGTTGTGCCCGCTGCGGAAGAAGCCGTTGTTGATCTCTTCGCTCGCGCCGTCCAGAATGGAGATATCGGTATTCAGATTCTTACCTGTCCGGTGAGCCTGTATGGATCTTACTCCACTGTCGAACGCACGGTTGATGCAGGACAGGAATTCGGGGACGGTCACGTTGTCGGCGTCCATGATAACCACTATGTCGTAGAGATCGGTGTCGATGTTGTTCATGGCCATAGCCAGCGCTTTGGCTTTGGAGCTTTCCGTGTAATCCGCCATCAGTAGCCGGATGGGGAGCGTGCGTAAGGCTTCGTTCGTTTCCGGCTGCATCTGGTCGGAAATGACGACAAGGTCGAACAACTCCTTCGGATAGTCCTGCTCGAGAAAACTGCGGACCGAAGAGAGTATCACACGGTCTTCCTTGTAGGCGGGGAATAGCACGACAATGTGCCGGAGCGTACGGGCTTCGGGATATTGGGGAGCCCGGTAGAACTTGGAGGCGATGGCGTAAAGCAGCAAGTAGCATACGCATAGCGTGAGGGGGATGTAGAGAACCCAATCAATGATGTTCATAGTATTCGTTTTTTTGTTCTTTTGTTTCTTTGTTGGCCGACGGAAGGATCAGTCCTGAATTGACGCCTTTGCAGACGGCCAGGAAGAGATCGAAGCGTCCTTTTAAAGCATAGAGCAGACCGTTCTTCAAGGCTGCTACAGTGCTTTGATAGAGCACGGAGCCCAGACGTGCGGCTCCCCTCAGGTTGCGGCGGGCGTAGAGCAGGCGGTTGCGGGTCAGATAATAGGTACGCAGCTGGCTGAGTTGTCCGGTACTCTGGCTTTCTTTGTGGAAGACCGTGCAGCGGGGCTCGTACCATAGCTCGTAGCCGGCACGTGTCATGCTTGTGCTCCAGTCCAGCTCTTCGTAGTACAGGAAAAAGATCTCAGGCATCATCCCCGCTTTCCCGATCACCTCACGTTTTATCATCATGGCTGCGCCATGCAGGTAGGGAGTGGGGTGGGGAGTGTCGTATTTCCCGTCATCGGGACAGCCGAACCCCAACATATTGTTACGTAACGTGATTCGTGACAAGGGGGTGAAGCCTGCGAACTGTATGTGCTGCGGCGGGAAAGCGAAACGTATTTTCGGCGATACGCCTCCGATTTCGGGACGGCTTTCCAACCGTTCTACCAGGCAGGAGATTGCGTCTGACTCGATATAGGTGTCGTTGTTAATGAAGAAGAGGTATTTTCCTCTTGCCGCACGGATTCCGATGTTATTGCCGCCGGAGAATCCTCCGTTTACCTCGCTGCGGATGGCGATGACTGAGGGGTATAGTCTGGATATCTTGGCAGCCTCGTCCTCGCGCGAGGCGTTGTCTACCACAATGATCTCGTAGGTCACGGAATGCAGTTTCTCCTGTAACGATTCTATCAGCTCGCAAGTGTCTTTGAAGCCATTGTAGCAGATCGTGATAAATGATATGTCCGTCCGGTGGTTGTCTGTCATTTTTTTATTCGTTTGGTTCTTTAATCAGGTGCGGTTCTTGTTTTTCACTTTCCTCCGGCTCCTCACTGATGTGTTTGTCTATATAAGGTGCGGCGAGGCAGAGGGCGAAGCCTGTGTATACAGTCAGTTGGTTGGGATATTGCATCACGTCGTTGACGTAGGCGGCAATGAAGAGTCCGGCATTCATGCAAAGCCATGCCGCCGCCAGTCCCCGTAGATTCTTATTGCGTACTTTGAACATCAGGAGCCATGAACACCAGGCGAAGAGAGTGCCGTGTATGGCAAGATAAAGTATCAGCCCCACAATTCCGGTTTCCACCCAGACGGCAACCAGCCACGAGTCGGGTGGATAAGGCATTTGTTCTTTCGAATCGAAGTTGCCCGCTTTGGACAATCCTATCCCGTAGCCTATCGGTTTCCTTGCCATCAGCTCCTTCATCCGCTGGCGGTTTTCGACACGCACGAGGTAGGAGGCATCTTCGGTGGGGTGGAAGGAGGAACGCATCTTATGGATATACTGGTTGCCACTCCCGATATTGGTGTAATAGAAAAATACGAAAATGCTGATAGATATGAATATTCCCCCTAGTAACGCTTTCCAGTTCTTGGCTATGATAGTAATCATAAGCATACCGCCCATAAGCACTCCCATAGCGGAGCGGGTTCCGGAAATACCCATGCCGTAGATACCGCACAAGGCTATAAAAAGGAAATAGAGGCGCTTCCATCTGGAGTCGACAAAGAATGCGGAGATGGAGAAGGTGACGGCTGCCATCGCTGAGTGCACACCATAGTTTGCCGCGTCCGAAAAACAGGAAAAGTAACGTATTCCCGACCAGATGATGTGGGTTCGCGCACCGCCGAGAACGTGCAGGAAGTAAAGGTCTTTGGTGCTGAAACCGTGATTTTTCTGCCAGTATCCTTTGAGGGTGAAGATGATGACGAACACGGACCATACGATCAATAGCAGTTCTATGTCTTTCCTGGTACGTATGACGACAGGAACGACGAATGCGCATATCAGGGGAATGAGCGCGTAGGGCGTGATGTTGATGTTCCATGCCTCCAACACGCAGTTGGGGTTCATGATCTCCATGATATAGTACGACAGCCAGACGATGAACAGCCAGGTCATTATGTTTTGCCCGCGCTCCCATTCGGTGGACTTGTCGTTACTGAGTTGTATCAGGCAAATAACGGTGAGCAACAAGATAAGAACCATTGAGAACAGCCCTGTCTTGACGTTTACAAGCATACTTACCGCTATTAGCGCGAATTGTGCGGCAAGCAGGATATGGAAAGTAGTGTTCCTATTCGTCATCGTCCTCGTCTTCTGCTTCCTTTGCTTTTCTTCTGAGGTTGAATATGATTTTTTCTGTCAATGACAACTGGCTGAAGTGATAGCTGATCCTGCGCAACAGGGTGTATGGCGGCAACTGTCCGGTGAAGTCTTCGGCGGCTTCACGGCTGGCGTTGGTCAGGCAGATACGGAAAGGCACATTGCTCTTGCCCAACTGCAACATAAGCTGCTCGCATAGTTGCTTGTCTATCGTTTTCCATCCGCGATTGGCCGGAGTCACCAGTATATTGGCGTTGGCGTCATGCAACAGGGCACTTGATATGCTGCTCTTTGACAGAGGAGGATAGGCGACGATCAGTACGTCTTCTCCTTGCGGCGTATAGAAATCCGTGACGCTCCTTGCAAGCAGGTATTGGGTGGACGCGGTATCGAAGTCTTTATCGTAGCAGATGAACTTCGTGTTCAGTTTGCGGCTTTGCATGAACCCGCAGATCAGTGTCCCGATTATGTCTTCTCCGGAATCCTCGCTGGTGCTGAACAGGTTGATGATAAACACACCGGGGGATTTCCGCTTGGTCAGGAAGCGGAGCAGGGAATTGGTCAGCTCTCTTACGGAAAGCTGTACGTACGTTTTGGTCAGTCCTCCGTAGCGGGCGGTTGAGAGGCTGGGAACGGCGCCTATCACCTTATATCCCGTCACCCGCAGGGTGCGGCTGGCGTCACGCAGTGTTCTGTCAAGCAATTCTATCAATACCAGCAAAGCTATGATAATCACGAAGATGGCGACACAGGCGGCTATGACGATCTGTTTCCGGTTGGTTGAGTTGGCTCCGATCGGATAGGTAGGCTCATTGAGGACTTTCAGCGTGGCGGAGGTCATCTCCAGATTCTTTTTCCTCAATAAAGCTTCGTTGTAACTTTGCAGGACGGTCAGGTAGCTGCGTTCCGTGAAGTTTATGCTACGCTCTTTCTGCTTGATGGTGGTACCTACAGGAGCGAAGAATACGTAACGGTTGTTCAAGTCGCGACGGGCGCTTTGTACGATTTTCAGTTCGGCTTTCGCCTTCTCGTAGAGCAATGTCTGTTCCAGCCATTGGTCGATGATATTGGTGCGCGACGCACCTTCTTTGGTATATTTGTGGCCTACGTATGAGGTAGTCAACTCATTCAGTTCTTGTCTAAGCTCGTTCAACCGCTTTTTGTCTCCTTCCAGCGAATGGAGGTCTTTCTTGTTGGAATCGGTCATCGCTTCGGCTTCCGATATCTTGCCGGTGATGTTGGAGGCTTCGCGCAGCTTGTCTACGAATTCCATGTTTTTCAGTACTTGCTTGGCGTTGCTGTCCATGTGTTTTTCCAACTCTTTGAGCATGGACGCGGTGCTGTTGAATGCGAAAAGCGCATCCTGTTCTCTCAGCTCGAATTCCTTGCTGATGGCGGCTATTTCCTTAGTCTCGTCGAGGTAGTTGATAATGCGTTTTTGTACATTATACTTCGTCAGGTCTTCTTCTTCCGCTTTCAGTTGCTTGCCGATACGTTTCAGCTCTTCTTCGAAATACTTGATCACTTTGTCCGTCTCTCCGTAACGGATACGGCGGTATTCCTCGACAAACTCGTGCATCAGGATACTTACGGTGTTGTAGGCGATACCCGGATCACCGGAAGTATAGCTGATGTCCAGCAGGTCGCTGGTGAGGCGGCGCTGTACCTTTACATTTTTCAGAGCACTGTAGCTGTAATAGGGATGGGAATAATAAAAGAGCCCGTAGATGTAATTGTCTTTGTGCGGGCGCATATATGCTTCCAGATTGGCTACTGTCTTGTCTTCGCTCGATTTGTCGATCAGTTTCAGTATCTCGTCTCCCGGAGGGCTGTTTTTCAGATGGTTGTATGTGTAGTTGTAGCTGGAAGGGGTGATTCCGTCATTCTCTTTTTCCGGATTTCCTTTGATCAGTATGCGGGCGAACAATCGCAGACTGACTCTTTTCAGCGTACTTTCGGCCTGCATGATACTGATGAGGTTGTCCATAGAGTTCTGCACGGTTGCCCAATCGGTGCGTTTGTCACTTTCGAGGTTGTAGCCCGAAGCAACTCCCGTGTAAAGGGTTGCTTTCACATCATACCCGCCTCGCATATGGCGTGTGTAATAAATGACCAGTAATGTGAAGAGAGTGGTCCCTATCAGTATCAGCCAACGATGCCGAAATAGGGTCCGTATGATGGAAATGATGAAATTCATATCTTAGTCTTTTATTTTCGTATAATGGGCGTGCGTGAAATAATTTCAAGCATCATGAGACTCTTGGTTAACTCAAATTTGCTCTTTTCGTATGCTTCACGGGCTTGCGACTGCCTTTCCTTGTCTGTCGCCAAGTCGGTGGATTCGATGGTTCCGTTGGCAAAATTCTTTTCGGAAATCTCATATTGCACGTTCGCCAGCACCAGACCCTCGCTTCGCATCTGAAGGACTTTGATCTGTGATGTAGCCATCGCGTACATTTCGATTATGTTCTTCTTGATCTCGTCGTATTTGATTTCCCGCTCAAGCTCCGCGCTCTTCAGATTGAGCTTCTGACGACTGACACGCGCCTTGAGGTCAAACAGGTCGTCCAACGGGATGCTGACTCCCGCTCCTACCGTATATCCGTTCTGGGCTTGGGTGGAGTAGGTGGGGTATGGCTCTACGTAAACGTCTGTATAGGTGGATTCGTTGCCGAAAGTACCGTATTGGTAGCTTCCCCGCAGACTGAAGAATCCGAGAAATGCACGCTTTTCTTTCGCCAGCAGTTTGCGCTCTACCGCCGCTTTGACATCTGCCATCTCATAGATGGGATTGTCTTTGGCATTCTCAAACAGGACGGAGAGTGGGGGAAGAGTGATATTGCTGTAATCTTCTTCGCTTAATTGAGTATAATCACTGACCTCTTGCGCAACGATCGGTGTGTTGGAGGTGAATAAAAGGAGTAATCCTAAACAGATATATATAATTTGTTTCATAAAATAACCCTGTTATTTGCTTCTGCTGTGTTCTGTTGTGACATAGCTTGCGCAAATATAAGGATTAATTTCATTTATGAACAGACTTTTGTTGTCAATTTTGCATTCTTTCTTGTTAATTTGTGCTAGAAGGCCTCCGTCATGTTGAAATAGAACAAATTCTGCTTGTTCACCATGTCTCTTCCCAAGTCGAGACGTACGTTCATGCGGGGCTGGACTTCTATGCGCAGGCCGACTCCGAGATTAGGCAGGACGCCTTCTATCTTTCCCGGTGTGGGTCCCATGAATCCGCAGCCTCCCCAAGCCACATATCCTATGTGGTTCAACATCTTTTTGATCCATGTGCTTTTGTCTGTATTTATCATCTGGCGGTATTCAGCCATCATTACATGAGAGGACTTGTCGCGGAACTGTCCCATGTAATAGCCGCGAAGGTCGAAAGGGGTTCCGCTCAATACATATTTCGTCAAGGGGACGTCTCCGAATGCGTTTTTGCTCTGCACGGTCCAGGCGAGAACTTTCCGCTTTCCGACCGTTTTGTATTGGCGGTAGTCTATCTCCAGACGGTAAAAATTATCGTCACCTCCGAAAGCTTTGCTGTACATCATCCCCCGAAAATCGAGGTAAGTGCCCCGATAGGCATTGGCGGGTACATCGCGTGTGTCGTAGGTCAGCAGGAATCCGAGTCCCGAACTGAAATTGGTGTATCCATGTTCCGTACCGCCTGCCGCGATATATGACGGTTGCTCGACCATTCCCGCCGCCGGTTTGGTAATCTTGTCGTAGTTCAAGTCAACCTGGGGACCTGCGAAGAAATCGCTTTCCCCCAACCGGAACAGAAACCACGGATTCACCTGAATGCCGCTGTATCGGTATTCACTCGTATCTTCCCCTCGCGGATAGTCCTTGTTTGTGCCATATCCGATACCGTAGAAGTTTTCGATGGTGTTTTTGTAGGAGAAAGTGCCGAATATGCGGAAACGGTCGCCTTTGAAGAAGAGTTGCGGCTTTGTCATGAGATTGAGCCCTCCGTTGAATATCAACGCGATGGACATGGGTACGACGGAACGTCTCTGGGTGGTGTCGCTCGGGTTCATCCGGAACGTCATCAATGCGCTACCGCCCACCAGAAAACCGAAATCGGGTGTGTAGCTGGGACCTCCCAGAATGTTGTAATGTAAATTCCGTTTCGCCACACGCTGGCGGCGTAACTCACGTTTGGTATCTTTTACCGTCCTTGTACTGTCTGTCTGTGCCAGCATGACATCGATGGGCAACAATGCCATCCATATACCTATTATATATTTCTTCATCTTGTAGAGCTTCGGCTGTTTCATATTCTTTCTTAATTTCAGGGTACAAAGAAAACGCTTTTATTCTGATTAGTTTTCATATTCATAGATAATAAATGTAAATTCGCTCTTTTTCTTTGCTTCTTTCTTTGCTTTCGGGAGAAAAGAAAGATGGGGTACGTGTGCGAACACGAAGATAATTACGGAAAAATCTCCGTAATTACTCCCTTTTTTCCTCCCGAATCCCAATCTTATTTATTACTTTTGCGGCAAATTTATGAAACCATTATTTTATATAGCATGGCAAATGTAATAAAGTTACGCAAAGGCCTTGACATAAACCTGAAAGGTAAAGCTGCTGAAACGTACACAACAGTGAAGGAGCCGGGTTTTTACGCCCTCGTGCCCGATGATTTTCCTGGTGTGACACCGAAGGTGGTCGTAAAGGAACAGGAATATGTGATGGCCGGTGGACCCTTGTTTATCGACAAGTATCATCCTGAAATTAAATTTGTTTCGCCCGTGAGCGGCGTAGTGACGAGTGTAGAGCGTGGAGCTCGTCGTAAGGTGTTGAACATCGTGGTAGAAGCTGCTACTGAGCAGGACTACGAGGAATTTGGCAAGAAGAATGTGGCAACGATGGATGCGGAGGCTGTAAAGAACGCTTTGCTGGAAGCCGGTCTTTTCGCATTTATCAGACAACGTCCTTATGACATTATCGCAGATCCGACGGTGACTCCGAAAGGTATCTTCGTTTCTGCTTTCGATACCAACCCGTTGGCACCCGATTTTGAGTTTGCTCTGAAAGGCGAGGAAGCAAATTTCCAGACAGGACTCGATGCACTCGCCAAACTGGCAAAAACTTATCTGAGTATCAGCGTGAAACAGAATGCTGCCGCTCTGACGCAGGCCAAGAACGTTACAATCACCGCATTCGACGGACCGAACCCCGCCGGTAACGTGGGTGTGCAGATCAACCATCTCGACCCTGTCTCTAAGGGAGAAACGGTATGGACTATTGATCCGCAAGCTGTTATCTTCATCGGCCGTCTTTTCAATACCGGTCGTGTGGATTTCACCCGTACGGTGGCAGTGACAGGTTCCGAAGTGCTGAAACCTGCTTACTGCAAACTTCAGGTAGGGGCGCTGCTCACCAACGTGTTTGCCGGCAATGTCACTAAGGACAAGGACTTGCGCTATATCAGCGGTAATGTGCTGACTGGAAAGCAGGTGTCTCCGAACGGATTCCTGGGAGCGTTCCACAGCCAGTTGACGGTGATTCCCGAAGGGGATGATATTCATGAAATGCTCGGATGGATCATGCCGCGTTTCAATCAGTTCAGCGCCAACCGCTCATATTTCAGTTGGCTGATGGGCAAGAAGGAGTATACATTGGATGCCCGCGTGAAAGGTGGCGAACGCCACATGATCATGTCCGGTGAGTACGACAAGGTATTCCCGATGGATATCCTGCCCGAATATCTGATTAAGGCTATCATCGCCGGTGATATCGACCGTATGGAAGCGCTTGGTATCTACGAAGTCGCACCCGAAGATTTCGCTCTCTGCGAATTCGTCTGCTCTTCGAAGATGGAGCTGCAACGCATCGTTCGTGCCGGACTCGATATGCTGCGAGCTGAAATGGCATAATCGCCCGACTGTCGGCAAATAGTAAATTGTAAATAGTAAAATAGTAAATATATTAATGAAAGCGTTAAGAAATTATCTCGATAAGATAAAGCCGAACTTTGAAGAAGGCGGCAAATTCCACGCATTCCAGTCGGTGTTCGACGGCTTCGAAACATTCCTGTTCGTGCCCAGCAAGACTGCGAAAACGGGAACGCACATACACGACGCAATCGATAGCAAACGCATCATGTCGATTGTGGTTATTTCGTTGATACCGGCTCTCTTGTTCGGTATGTACAACGTAGGTTATCAGCATTTCACTCACACGGGCGCTACCGGTAGTTTCTTTGAGATGTTTATCTACGGATTCCTGGCAGTGTTGCCGAAAATTATCGTATCATACGTGGTAGGTCTGGGTATTGAGTTCGTTGTGGCTCAATGGAAGAAGGAGGAGATTCAGGAAGGATTCCTCGTTTCCGGTATCCTGATCCCGATGATCGTTCCGGTGGACTGTCCGCTGTGGATTCTTGCCGTAGCTACCGCATTCTCTGTGATCTTCGCGAAAGAGGTTTTCGGCGGTACGGGTATGAATATCTTTAATGTGGCATTGATCACTCGCGCATTCCTGTTTTTCGCATATCCGACCAAGATGTCCGGTGATGCCGTTTGGGTATCGGGCGACAGTATCTTCGGTTTGGGACAGACGGTGGATGGATTGACGGTTGCCACTCCGCTCGGTGTGGCCGCTACGTCGGGCACTGCTCCTGCGTTCAATATGGATATGGTGATCGGTCTGATTCCCGGTTCTATCGGCGAGACGAGCGTGATCGCTATCTTGATCGGCGCCGTTATCCTTCTGTGGACAGGCGTGGCAAGCTGGAAAACTATGATTTCCGTATTTGTAGGTGGCGCGTTCATGGCATGGGTATTCAACGCGATCGGCATGGAAGGCAATGCTATGGCAAATATGCCGTGGTACGAACATCTTGTGCTCGGCGGTTTCTGTTTCGGTGCCGTATTTATGGCTACCGACCCCGTAACGTCCGCACGTACTGAAAAAGGCAAGTATATCTTCGGATTCCTCATCGGTGTGATGGCTGTTGTCATCCGTGTGCTGAACCCGGGTTATCCGGAAGGTATGATGCTCGCCATCCTGTTGATGAACATCTTCGCTCCGTTGATCGACTACTGTGTGGTACAGGGCAATATCAGCCGTCGTGAAAAACGTGCTATCAAGTCTAACCAATAAATACCGAATGAAAATGAATACAAATAGTAACAGTTATACTATCATTTATGCTTCGGTAATGGTTATTATCGTTGCATTCCTTCTGGCATTCGTCAGCTCTTCGCTGAAAGCTACGCAAGACAAGAATGTACAGTTGGATACGAAGAAGCAGATTCTTGCCGCATTGAATATTAAGAATGTGGAGGATGCGGATGCTGAATATAAGAAATATGTGAAAGGCGATATGCTGATGAACGTTGACGGTACGTTGACTGAAAACACCGGAGACTTCATTACGAACTACGAGAAAGAAGCAAAAGAGGAGAATCGTCTTCATGTGTTTGTCTGCGAAGTGGACGGACAGACGAAATATGTAGTTCCTGTTTACGGTGCAGGTCTCTGGGGCGCTATCTGGGGATATGTCGCACTGAATGAGGATAAGGATACTGTATACGGTACTTACTTCTCTCACGCGAGTGAGACTCCGGGTCTGGGCGCTGAGATCGCTACCGACTGGTTCCAACAGGAATTTGTAGGTAAGAAAACATTGGAGAATGGTACTGTTGCCTTAAGCGTGGTGAAACACGGCAAGGTAGAGAAAGCCGACTATCAGGTGGACGGTATCTCCGGTGGTACAATCACTTCGGTAGGTGTGGACACTATGCTGAAAGAGTGTTTGAAAGAGTACGTGAATTTTTTAACTAAATAATAAGGAGGAGAAAAATAGAATATGGGACAATTGTTTTCAAAGAAGAATAAAGAAGTATTCTCTGCTCCGTTGGGAATAGATAATCCGGTAACCGTACAGGTGCTCGGTATCTGTTCCGCACTTGCCGTTACCGCAAAACTGGAGCCTGCTATCGTGATGGGACTTTCGGTTACGGTTATTACGGCGTTTTCTAACGTGGTGATTTCATTGTTGCGCAAAACCATTCCTAACCGTATCCGTATCATCGTTCAGTTGGTTGTGGTAGCTGCGTTGGTGACTATCGTAAGCGAGATCCTGAAAGCATTTGCATACGATGTAAGCGTGCAGCTTTCTGTATATGTTGGTCTGATCATTACCAACTGTATCCTGATGGGACGCCTGGAAGCATTTGCCATGCAGAACGGTCCTTGGGAATCTTTCCTGGATGGTGTAGGTAACGGATTGGGTTACGCCAAGATTCTTGTTATCGTTGCGTTCTTCCGCGAACTGCTGGGTTCGGGAACATTGCTCGGTTTCAACATCTTGAACTACGAGCCTATTCAGAAAATCGGATACGTGAACAACGGTCTGATGTTGATGCCTCCGATGGCGCTGATTATCGTCGCTTGCATTATCTGGTACCAACGTTCACGTCACAAAGAACTGCAGGAAGAAAGTAATTAATTCTTCATTCTTAATTCTTAATTAAAAGATATGGAACATTTATTAAGCTTATTCGTCCGCTCTATCTTTGTGGACAACATGATATTCGCGTTCTTCTTGGGTATGTGTTCATACCTGGCTGTATCGAAGAATGTGAAGACTGCCGTAGGACTGGGTATCGCCGTGACTTTCGTGTTGCTGGTGACGCTCCCGGTCAACTATCTGTTGCAGACTAAGGTGCTGGCTGCCAACGCTATCATCGAAGGTGTCGACCTTAGTTTCTTGAGTTTTATTCTTTTCATTGCCGTTATTGCCGGTATCGTGCAATTGGTGGAGATGGTGGTGGAACGTTTCAGCCCTTCGCTGTACGCTTCATTGGGTATCTTCCTTCCGCTGATTGCCGTTAACTGTGCTATCATGGGTGCTTCTCTGTTTATGCAACAACGTATCAACCTAGGTCCGAGCGATCCGAAATATATCGGTGACATCTGGGATGCTATCTCATACGCGTTGGGTTCGGGTATCGGTTGGTTGCTGGCTATCGTTGGTCTGGCTGCTATCCGTGAGAAGATGGCTTACTCTGACGTGCCTGCTCCGTTGAAGGGCTTGGGTATCACATTTATCACAGTAGGTCTGATGGCAATCGCATTTATGTGTTTCTCTGGTTTGAACATCTAATAAAGAAAGGAATAAGACAATGGATATGAATTTAATATTAGCGAGCATTGGGGTATTCCTTGTGGTTATTCTCTTGCTTGTGGTTATCCTGTTGGTTGCCAAGAACTTCCTGGTGCCGTCAGGTGACGTGAAACTGACAATTAATGGCGAAAAGGAACTGGAAGTGGCTTCCGGCTCTACTTTGCTGAATACGCTGTCTGTGAATGGTATATTCCTGTCATCCGCTTGTGGTGGTAAGGGTTCTTGCGGACAGTGCAAATGCCAGGTGCTCGAAGGTGGTGGCGAGATCCTTCCTTCGGAAATTCCTCACTTCAGCCGCAAACAGCAGCAAGATCATTGGCGTCTGGGCTGCCAGGTGAAAGTGAAAGGGGATATGTCTATCAAGATTGATGAGTCTATACTTGGCGTAAAAGAGTGGGAGTGCGAGGTTATCTCCAACAAGAACGTGGCTACATTTATCAAAGAGTTTATCGTTGCTTTGCCTAAGGGCGAACACATGGACTTTATTCCGGGTTCTTACGCGCAGATCAAGATTCCTAAATTCTCAATGGACTATGACAAGGATATTGATAAGAGTCTGATCGGTGACGAATACTTGCCTGCATGGGAGAAATTCGGTCTGATGGGATTGAAATGTAGAAATGACGAAGAGACGATTCGTGCCTATTCTATGGCGAACTATCCTGCCGAAGGTGACCGTATCATGTTGACAGTACGTATCGCTACTCCTCCGTTCAAACCGAAAGATCAGGGACCTGGATTTATGGATGTGATGCCGGGTATCGCTTCTTCTTATATCTTTACCTTGAAACCGGGTGACAAGGTAATCATGAGTGGTCCTTACGGAGACTTCCACCCGATCTTCAATTCCGACAAGGAAATGATGTGGATCGGTGGTGGCGCCGGTATGGCTCCGTTGCGTGCGCAAATCATGCACTTGACGAAGACGTTGCATACTACCGACCGCAAGATGTCTTACTTCTATGGTGCCCGTGCCTTGAACGAAGTGTTCTACTTGGAAGACTTCCTGCAAATCGAAAAGGATTTCCCGAACTTCTCATTCCATCTGGCACTTGACCGTCCGGATCCTGCTGCCGACGCCGCAGGTGTGAAGTATACTCCGGGATTCGTTCATAATGTGATTTATGAAACTTACTTGAAGAATCACGAAGCTCCTGAAGATATTGAATACTATATGTGTGGTCCTGGCCCGATGTCGAAAGCCGTTGAGAAAATGCTCGACGATCTCGGTGTTCCGGCACAGAACTTGATGTTCGATAACTTCGGAGGATAGTATCTGAGAAGTGTCAGACCGGTCGGTAGGACGATCGGCGGATAATATAAGACAGAGCGGGAAATCTGAAAAAGCCGATGTGCTTCTCAGATTTCCCGCTTCTTTTTGTTATCTTTGTCGCCATGTTAGAGAAAAATGAAATTATACAGTCAGCCCTTCACAACCTGAAGATTGAAGAGTTGAATCCGATGCAGGAAGCGTCACTGGAACAGGCTACCGGAAGGAAAGACGTTATCTTGTTGTCGCCGACCGGGTCGGGAAAGACACTTGCCTATTTGTTGCCTTTATTGCTCACACTAAAACCTGACAATGACAATGTACAGGTTTTGATTCTGGTTCCTTCACGTGAGCTGGCTCTGCAGATTGATAGTGTATTTAAGGCAATGGGAACTGCTTGGAAGACCTGTTGTTGCTACGGCGGACATCCTATCGCGGAAGAAAAGAAGAGTATATCAGGCAATCATCCCGCTATTATTATCGGTACTCCGGGACGTATTACCGACCATCTGTCTAAAGGAAATTTCAATCCCGAAACGATTGAAACTTTGATCATCGATGAATTTGATAAATCATTAGAATTCGGTTTCCATGATGAGATGGCGGAGATTATCACACAACTGCCCGGACTGAAAAAGCAGATGTTGCTTTCTGCAACCGACGCAGAAGAGATCCCGGAATTTACAGGGCTGAACCGCACAGTCAGACTGAACTTCTTGCCGGATGCTGCCGACGAACAGAAGTCCCGTTTGAAATTGATGAAAGTACTTTCTCCGGCAAAAGATAAAGTTGATACTTTATACAATCTGCTTTGCACATTGGGAAGCAGTTCGAGCATTGTTTTCTGCAATCATCGGGATGCGGTGGATCGTGTGCAAAAACTGCTGGCGGATAAGAAACTGTTTGCCGAACGTTTTCATGGCGGTATGGAACAGCCGGATCGTGAGCGGGCATTATATAAGTTCCGTAACGGCAGTTGCCACGTGTTGATATCTACCGACTTGGCTGCCCGTGGATTGGATATTCCGGAGATTGAGCACATCATCCACTATCACTTGCCCGTGAATGAGGAAGCCTTTACGCATCGGAACGGGCGTACGGCACGTTGGGACGCTACCGGAACTTCTTATTTGATTCTTCATGCCGAGGAGAAACTCCCTGCCTATATCCCGGAAGATATGGAAACCGTCGCATTGCCGGAAAATCCACCCCGTCCGCCCAAATCTGTTTGGAGTACTATATATATAGGTAAGGGCAAGAAGGAAAAACTAAGCAAAATGGACATTGCCGGATTCTTGTATAAGAAAGGTAATCTGACTCGTGAAGATGTAGGAGCGATAGATGTGAAAGAGCATTATGCTTTTGTCGCTGTCCGGCGTGCAAAGGTCAAACAACTCCTGAATCTGATTCAAGGCGAGAAGATAAAAGGTATGAAAACCATTATTGAGGAGGCAAAGTAGGATAGGTTGACATCTACGGATAACAATATGGTGTATATATCCTGTATAAACCAATAAAAAGAAAGGAAAATCTGCTTTAAAACAGTATTTTTATAAGGAAAGATTTGTGCGGCGGAAATAAATTCGTAAATTCGCAAGGTCAAAAGACAAAAGTAACGAAATTGTTAAACCAAAAACAAACTTCAAATGAAAAAGCATAATTTCAATGCAGGACCTTCCATTCTTCCGCGTGAGGTGATAGAGGATACAGCGAAGGCTATTTTAGATTTCAACGGCTCTGGTCTCTCTTTGATGGAAATCAGCCACCGCGCCAAAGACTTCCAACCTGTGGTTGACGAAGCAGAGGCATTATTCAAGGAATTACTTAATATCCCCGAAGGCTATTCGGTACTGTTCCTGGGTGGAGGTGCTAGTATGGAGTTCTGCATGGTTCCTTATAACTTCCTGGAAAAAAAGGCTGCTTATCTGAACACAGGTGTGTGGGCTAAAAAAGCGATGAAAGAAGCTAAAGGATTTGGTGAAGTTGTAGAAGTTGCTTCCTCTGCTGAAGCTACATATACTTATATCCCCAAAGATTATACAATCCCGGCAGATGCAGATTATTTCCACATTACTACTAACAACACCATTTACGGTACGGAATTAAAGAAAGATCTTGATTCTCCGGTTCCTATGGTTGCCGATATGTCTTCTGACATTTTCTCACGTCCGATCGACGTTTCCAAATATATCTGTATTTATGGTGGTGCACAGAAGAATCTGGCTCCTGCCGGTGTGACATTCGTAATTGTGAAGAATGACGCTGTGGGCAAGGTTTCCCGCTACATCCCGACAATGTTGAATTATCAGACTCACATTGATGGTGGTTCTATGTTCAATACTCCTCCTGTTGTGCCTATCTACGCTGCATTGCTGACTTTGCGCTGGATCAAAGCACAGGGTGGTGTGAAAGAAATGGAACGTCGTGCTATCGAAAAAGCTGATATGTTGTATGCAGAAATCGACCGTAATAAAATGTTCGTGGGTACTGCCGCTAAGGAAGACCGTTCACGCATGAACATCTGTTTCGTAATGGCTCCCGAATACAAAGACCTCGAAGCCGACTTCTTGAAGTTTGCTACTGAAAAAGGTATGGTAGGTATCAAGGGACACCGTTCGGTAGGCGGTTTCCGTGCATCTTGCTATAACGCTATGCCGAAAGAAAGCGTGCAGGCATTGATCGATTGTATGCAGGAATTTGAGAAACTTCATTAATATAATTATTTTCACCACAGATTACACGGATTGGCACAGATTTCTAAGGTTCTATAATCTGTGGAAATCTGCGTAATCTGTGGTGAGCCTTTATAAATAGAATCAGAATATGAAAGTACTTGTAGCTACTGAGAAACCGTTTGCTAAAGTTGCAGTAGACGGTATTCGTAAAGAAATAGAAGCAGCCGGATACGAGCTTGCTTTACTTGAGAAATATACAGATAAAGCCCAGTTGCTGGATGCAGTGAAAGATGTTAATGCCATCATTATCCGTAGTGATATTGTTGATGCAGAGGTGCTTGATGCTGCTAAAGAATTGAAAATCGTAGTTCGTGCTGGTGCAGGATATGACAATGTGGACCTGGCCGCTGCCACTGCCCACAATGTATGTGTGATGAACACTCCGGGACAGAACTCGAATGCTGTTGCCGAACTGGCTTTGGGTATGATGGTATATGCTGTCCGCAACTTCTACAACGGTACTTCCGGTACAGAATTGATGGGTAAGAAACTAGGTATTCATGCTTATGGAAACGTAGGTCGTAACGTAGCCCGCGTTGCCAAAGGTTTTGGAATGGAAGTGTATGCTTACGATGCATTCTGCCCGAAAGAAGTAATCGAGAAAGACGGTGTGAAAGCGTTGGATTCTGCAGAAGAACTCTATAAGACTTGCCAAGTAGTGTCATTGCATATCCCTGCAACTGCCGAAACGAAGAATTCTATCAATTATGCTTTGTTGAAGGACATGCCGAAAGGTGCGATGTTGGTCAATACTGCCCGTAAGGAAGTTATCAATGAGGCTGAGCTGATTAAATTGATGGAAGAACGTGCTGACTTCAAATATATCACAGATATTATGCCTGCCGCTAATGCGGAATTTGCAGAGAAGTTTGCCGGACGTTATTTCTCTACTCCGAAGAAGATGGGAGCGCAGACGGCCGAAGCCAATATCAATGCCGGTATTGCTGCCGCTAAACAGATTGTAGGCTTCCTGAAAGATGGTTGCGAGAAATTTAGAGTAAACAAATAAGATTCTGAATAAGTCTACCGGATTTTTCAGGGTAACTATGGTAGTATCTGAATAAAAACAATCCGTTGCAGAATGTCTTTTTTAGAAATAAGTAGTATATTTGAGCCACAGATTTTAAATAAGTCTGTGGCTTTAATTTTTTACATCTAAAATACTAATATCATGGCAATAATTAAACCTTTTAAGGGCATTCGTCCTCCGCAAGACCTGGTAGAGCAGGTCGCTTCACGTCCTTACGACGTATTGAACTCCGAAGAAGCCCGCGTAGAAGCGGAAGGTAACGAAAAGTCTCTTTATCATATCATTAAACCGGAGATTGATTTCCCGGTAGGTACAGACGAGCATGATGAGCGTGTGTATGCCAAAGCTGCCGAGAATTTCCAACTGTTCCAGGATAAAGGCTGGTTGGTGCAGGATGGCAAGGAAAACTATTATATTTATGCCCAGACCATGAACGGGAAAACCCAATATGGATTGGTGGTCGGTGCATACGTTCCCGATTATATGAATGGTATTATCAAAAAACATGAGCTTACCCGTCGTGACAAGGAAGAGGATCGTATGAAACATGTACGTGTGAATAATGCCAACATCGAGCCTGTTTTCTTTGCTTATCCTGATAATGACAAGTTGGACGCAATCATCAAGAAGTATACGGTAGAAAAACCTGTCTACGACTTCATCGCTCCGGGTGACGGCTTCGGTCATACTTTCTGGATTGTTGACCGGGAGGAAGACATTGCCCGTATTACCGAAGAATTTGCTAAAATGCCGGCTCTTTATATTGCCGACGGCCATCATCGTTCCGCCGCCGCCGCATTGGTAGGTGCAGAAAAGGCGAAACAGAATCCGAACCATCGTGGCGACGAAGAGTACAACTACTTTATGGCTGTCTGTTTCCCTGCCAACCAACTGACCATTATCGATTATAATCGTGTAGTGAAAGATCTTAACGGGTTGACTCCCGGACAATTCCTTGATGCGTTAGGCAAAAACTTTATCGTAGAAGAAAAAGGGACAGATATCTACAAGCCTTCCGGTTTGCACAACTTCTCTCTTTATCTGGATAGCAAATGGTACAGCTTGACAGCTAAAGCAGGCACATATAATGACAATGATCCTATCGGTGTGTTGGACGTTACTATCTCTTCCAATTTGATTTTAGATGAAATTTTGGGAATCAAGGATTTACGCTCGGATAAACGCATCGACTTTGTGGGGGGTATCCGTGGCTTGGGAGAGCTCAAGAAGCGTGTGGATAGCGGTGAAATGAAAGTGGCTTTAGCGCTTTATCCCGTATCCATGAAACAGTTGATGGATATTGCCGATACTGGTAATATCATGCCGCCGAAAACCACTTGGTTTGAACCCAAACTCCGTTCGGGACTTGTGATTCATAAGTTGGATTAATAACTGTCATCTTATAACAAGAGCTGATATCTTATAAAATTGAGCGGTCGATCTGTTGCAATCATACGGTTAATTGCGTCAGAACGACCGCTTGTTTCCATGAAAAAGAGCGGTTGTTTATAGCGAAACGACTGCTCCTTTGTGCCACATCAACCGTATATTTGTGGCAAACGTATCATTTAATATTTCCAAACGACAGATGGTATTTTCCGTGTAAAGCCGTATCTTTGCAACATGACTGCTGAAGATACTTATAAAACCATCTCCGAACCCTCTGAAGGTATTTATACGGAAAAGCGAAGCAAGTTTATCGCTATCGCTCTTCCTGTGCGTAGCCTCGATGAAATAAAGGCGCATCTTGAAACGTATCAGAAGAAATACTATGATGCGCGCCATGTGTGTTATGCCTATATGCTCGGAGCGGCACGCAAGGATTTTCGGGCCAATGATAACGGAGAGCCTTCGGGCACTGCAGGAAAACCGATTCTCGGACAAATCAATTCGAACGAGTTGACAGATATATTGATCATTGTAGTCCGTTATTTCGGTGGAATCAAGTTGGGCACAAGCGGATTGATTGTAGCTTACAAGGCTGCTGCTGCCGAAGCCATTGCTGCCGCTACAATCATAGAAAAAACAGTGGACGAGGAAGTGACTGTTATGTTTGAGTATCCTTTTATGAATGATATAATGCGTATCGTGAAGGAAGAAGAACCGGAAATACTCAATCAGTCGTATGATATGGATTGCAGTATGACATTGCGCATTCGTCGTTCGATGATGGCGAAACTGCGTGCCCGGCTGGAAAAGGTAGAAACGGCTCGGATTTTGGATGAAGAAGAAAATCATTGAATGGAAAAGTGCCAATTAATATACTGAAAGTAAAATAGGAGAGAAAGAGAAATTGAACCGGATGAGAAAGAAATATTACATGATATCGAGGTTACTTTTGGTTTTTCTTGTGTGGAACGGTGTACAAGCCTATGCACAGGAAGCTCAAAAGTTTGCTCCCAACAACATACCTGTTCCTTGGTATTCGCAGAAAATAGCGGGATATCCTTATTCGCATTGTTCTCTGGCTTCCTCGTTAATGGTCTTTGATTATTTTAAAGGGATGACGGCTGATACGCAACGCACAGCTCAGGATGCAGAACAGAAACTGATTGAATATCAGCGGAATTACTTTCTGAAAAAGCGCGCTCCTTTCCGTCATCGCACTTCGATAGGGCAAGGAGGATACTATTCTTTTGAAATTGATTCTTTGGCACGCTATTATGAAAACATGATAAGTGCCGAACATTTCCAGCAGAAAGATTATCGGATATTGAAAGATTATATCGATCGTGGTATACCTGTGCTTGTGAATGTGAGATATACAGGTGCGGTTCGTGGTTTGCGTCCCGGTCCGAGAGGACATTGGATGGTACTTCGCGGTATTGATGACAAATATGTGTGGGTGAATGATCCCGGACGTTCACCGGAGATGCGGAGCAAAGGGGAAAACATCTGTTACCCTATTAAGAAACAGCCGGGCAATCCTTCTTATTTTGATGGTTGCTGGACGGGACGATTTATCGTAGTCACTCCCGGAGAATGGATACGGAACTCCCTGTTTGCACAAGTCGGCAAGATCCCTCCGTGGAAGAGGTGACCCATATCCTTCCTCCGGTTGTGCCGCCTGCAATTTTGCCGCAGGTTATCAATCAGTAGGAGTTGCTTATGGCCTATATATATATAAGGAAGATAGCAGTCGCAGAGATAGGATAAAATTAGATTAAGATAAAAACAGTTGTAGCAAAATAAAGAAAAAATATATGGCATTCGAAGCAACTAAAAAAGAATGGTGTGAACTTTATACTTTCTTCCGTTTGTTGGCGGACGGGAGAGTAGCGTTAGGCACGGCGGAAGCAAAGGCAGGAGATATATTCTGGCCTGTTGCAATGATTCAGAGGGAAGAGCATGATGGGACACGTCGGTATTATATTGAGGAAGAGACGATTCGCATCGAAGGGGAAACAGGAGTTAAAACTATGCTTCGTGAAGATTTCGGTATCGTAGCGGACTTGATACTGAAAGCGGTTAAATCCTCTTCGGAAAACGATGTGACCTCTCCGGATGGAGTAGAGGAGTTTCTGGATGAAGCGGCTACCTTCGACTTGGAGGCAAAAACGGAGGATCGCACCGATTTCTCCATTGCATTCTGGCATTCGGAAGCGCCTTTGAGAGGATTTAATGTCCGTTCGCGGTTGAGTGCCATGAATCCATTGTTGGATGGAGGGCGTGCGGCGAATCTTAAGCTGGAGCAGACCGGGATTAAATTTGCTACTCCGACAGTAAACAAGATCAATGCTTTGCCGGAGAACCCTAATGAAGTTGCCGAGCGTATGATGATGATCGAACGTTTGGGAGGAGTGCTTAAATATTCGGATGTGGCCGACCGTGTATTTCGTAGCAATCTTTTGATGATTGATTTGCATTTCCCGCGTGTACTGACAGAGATGGTTCGTATAATGCACCTTGACGGCATATCACGTGTGAGTGAGTTGACGGAGGTTATCAAACAGATGAATCCGCTGAAGATCAAGGATGAACTGATAAACAAGCATAAGTTCTATGAATTTAAAATAAAGCAATTTCTGATGGCATTGGCATTGGGAATGCGTCCTGCAAAGATTTATACCGGGCTGGATTCGGCAGTGGAGGGTATTCTGCTGGTAGATGGTAATGGAGATGTGCTTTGCTACCATAAATCCGAGAAACAAGTGATGGAAGATTTCTTGTTTCTGAATACTCGTTTCGAAAAAGGATCTTTGGAGAAGGATAAATACGGATTTTTGGAGAGGGAGAATGGAGTCTATTATTTCAAACTAAACGCAAAGATCGGATTGGTCAAACGGTAGAAAAAAGTATAAAGTATTGAGACTGTCAAACTAATAATGATGATATACTTATATAAAACACTTGTGCGCCCATGAAAACAAATGAAATTTTAGAAAACATCAAGGCGCGCCGTAGCGTGCGTGCTTATACGGAGCAACAAGTTCCGGAAGAAGATTTGCAGGCAATCCTGGAGGCTGCAACGTATGCTCCGAGTGGAATGCATTTGGAGACATGGCATTTCACTGCTATTCAGAATGTCAGTAAACTGGCAGAACTAAATGAATGCATAAAAGGAGCTTTTGCTAAAAGTGATGATGTCCGTTTGCAGGAACGTGCCCGCAATAAGGCTTATTGCTGTTACTATCATGCTCCGACTTTGGTAATCGTTTCTAACGAACCTACTCAATGGTGGGCGGGTATGGATTGCGCTTGTGCAATAGAGAATATGTTTTTGGCTGCACAGTCTTTAGGTATCGGCTCTTGTTGGATCAATCAGTTAGGTACGACTTGTGATGATCCCGAAGTACGTGAATTTATCACTGCATTGGGAGTACCGGTTAGTCATAAAGTATACGGCTGTGTTGCGTTAGGATATGGCGATCCGAAGATTCCAATGAAAGAGAAGAAGGTAAAAGCGGATACTGTAACTATTGTTAAGTAGAAATCATACTTTCAGATTTACACTTGGACTTATCTTCTATGTTACGAGGCATAAGCCTTGGGGAAACCAATGTTTCTCCAAGGCTTCAGTTTGTTTGCCCCCTTGGCTTATAGAAATAAGCCCACGCCTCAAGGAATGTGAGCCCCGGGCTTACTCAAAGGTACCATAGCGAGTGGGTAGCAACTTACGGTCTCCCAATGTGTTGTCTACACGTGCTACATTTACCCAGAATTTATTATCGCGTACACTCTCTATCGGATAAGCTGCCTTCTCACGTGTGTAGGAATGCTCCCAACGGTCATTCACAACCTCGTATTCCGGATGCGGCGCGTTAGCCAATACATTATCGTTCTTGTCCGCTTCGCCATTCTTCACTTCCTGAATCTCTTTCCAGATATTCAGCATGACAGCTACGAAGTTATCCAATTCCGCCAAACTCTCGCTTTCCGTAGGTTCAATCATCAATGTGCCGTGAACAGGGAATGAGAGGGTAGGGGCATGATAACCGTAGTCCATCAAACGCTTGGCGATGTCATTTTCGGAGATACCGGTCTCTTCGTACACTTTGCGGCATTCCAGAATCATCTCATGGCCAACAAAACCATTTGCTCCACGATAGACAATGCCGTATGTGTCTTTCAGACAGGCAGCCAGATAGTTGGCGTTCAAGATCGCTATTTTAGTAGCCTGGGTGAGTCCTTCCGTACCCATCATCCGGATATATCCGTATGTAATGGGGAGAATACCCGCACTACCGAACGGAGCGGACGATACCTGATTCTGTGTATTGCCGAAGATACCGTGTCCGGGCAGGAAAGGAACCAGATGTTCTGCTACACAGATAGGGCCTACTCCCGGACCTCCGCCACCGTGTGGCGAGGCGAATGTCTTATGAAGATTCAAGTGGCAGACATCCGCGCCGATGAATCCCGGATTGGTCAATCCCACTTGCGCGTTCATATTGGCTCCATCCATATATACTTGCGCTCCGCAAGCATGGATAATGTCGCAGATCTCTTTTATTTCCGTTTCAAATATACCGTGGGTGGAGGGATAAGTGATCATCAGCGCAGCCAATTCCTCCTTGTTCTCTTCGGCTTTGGTACGTAAGTCATCCATCTTCACATTTCCGTGCTCGTCGCACGCGCAGGTGATTGTTGTAAATCCCGCTTGGATAGCCGATGCAGGATTCGTTCCATGAGCCGATGCGGGTATCAATATCTTGTTCCGGTGTCCTTGACCTATACTTTCCAGATAGGCACGAATAACGCGAAGGCCCGTATATTCTCCCGCAGCCCCCGAATTCGGTTGTAGGCTGACGCCGGCGAAGCCGGTAATAATCTTCAAGTCGTCACTCAAATTCCTTATAAGTTCACGATACCCTTCCGCCTGGTCTTCCGGAACTAACGGATGCATTCCCATAAACTCGGAACGGCTTAAAGGTAACATTTCTGCGGCTGCATTCAGCTTCATGGTGCATGATCCGAGAGAGATCATGGATTGTGCCAATGAGATATCCTTTCGATCCAAGCGTTTGATATAACGCATCATTTCCGTTTCCGTATGATATTTGCTGAACACTTCATGGGTAAGGAAAGGAGTCGTACGTTTCAAGGCTTTGCTGATCGTACTTCTTTCCGGGATGTCGTCTACCTTCTGATAGTCCTTTCCGGAGGCAATGGCGAAAATGGAAAGCAGCACATTAACGGCTGCAATATCCGTTGTTTCGTCAATACTGAAACCTACGTCTCCGTTCTCGTAATACCTCAGATTAACTTCCTTGCTAAGGGCAATCGTGCGAATCTGTTGTGCGGAAACGTGTTCGGGCAGTTCAAAACGCAGTGTGTCGAAATATTGCGCATTTACTTGCGTGTAACCGAATTTCTTCAGTTGCTTGTCGAGAAACACTGTGATACTGTGGATGCGGGAGGCAATGGTCGAAATCCCTTCCTGTCCGTGGTAGACTGCATAGAAGCCTGCCATTGTGGCCAGCAGAGCCTGTGCCGTGCATATGTTTGAGGTCGCTTTTTCACGTTTGATGTGCTGTTCGCGAGTCTGCAATGCCATCCGGTAACAGAGTTTTCCATATTTATCTTTAGACCATCCGATGATTCGTCCCGGCATATTCCGCTTATACTCATCCCGTGTGGCGAAGTAGGCTGCAGACGGACCGCCATAGAACATGGGCGTACCTAAACGTTGCGTCGTTCCAAACACGATGTCCGCTCCCCATTCTCCCGGAGGAGTCAGCAGGGCAAGGCTTAGGATATCGGCAGCAACAGCCACTTTGCATTCTGCCGTATGCGCTTTCTCTGTGAATGCGGCATAGTCTTCCACATTTCCGTTGGAATTGGGATATTGCAAGAGGCAGGCGAATATTTCCGGTGAAGGTTCGAACTCTTTATATTTGCCGACACGCAGTTCGATACCTTGAGGAACGGCACGTGTTGTCATGACAGCCAATGTCTGCGGGAAAATATTTTCGTCCACGAAGACTACATTGGCGCCGGACTTTTGTTGTGCGCGTGAGCGGAGGGCATACATCATACTTACGGCTTCGGCGGCGGCAGTACCTTCGTCGAGCAATGAGCAGTTGGCTAGCGGCATGGCGGTGAGGTCACATACGGCAGTCTGAAAGTTCATCAGTGCTTCCAGACGTCCCTGTGATACTTCCGTCTGATAAGGAGTATAAGAGGTGTACCACACCGGATTCTCGAATACATTCCGTTGAATGACGGCGGGAGTAATCGTATTATACCAACCCAATCCAATATAGGTCGTATAAAGTTTGTTTTTACCAGCCAATGTGGCTATGTGTTTTCCAAATTCGTATTCCGTCAACGGACTAGTCAATGCAAGCGGCTCTTTCAGTCGGATATTGGCAGGAATTGTTTTGTCAATAAGTTCGTCTAATGATTCTACGCCAATCTTGCGAAGCATTACGGCTGTGTCTTGTTCATTGATGCCGATGTGACGGCTAGCTAACAAATCGGTTTTCATAATTTGTGGGGGATTATATTTTATCTAAAAAAAGGGTTTTCTGCTTTTTCCATTCCGATGGTCGTAGGAGCACCGTGTCCCGGATATACGACGGTTTCGTTAGGGAGTACGAACAGACGGCTGCAAATGTGCTCTATCAGTTCGTCGAAATTGCCTCCTGTAAGGTCTGCACGTCCGATACTGCCTTGAAACAGGACATCACCGGAAAACATACAGTTCTCTTCTTTGCAATAGTACACCAGACTGCCGGGAGAATGGCCGGGCACATGGATTGCTTCCAGTTGGGTATGTCCGAAGGTGATAATATCTCCATCATGCAAGTATTTGCCCAATGGCACAGGGGCTTCCTGCAACTGAAAACCGAACATCCTACTTTGCTTCGGTGCTTCGTCGATCCAATATTCATCCGCTTTGTTTGCTTCTGCCGACAGACCGAACTCTTTGAGCATGAACGGGTTTCCGAAAATGTGATCCAAGTGTAGATGAGTATTCAGCAGATGTTTCACGTTCAGTTCATTTGATAGAATGAATTTTTTTAGTACCTGCTTTTCTTCTTCGTAGAAGCAGCCCGGATCGATTACAACCGCTTCCTTTGTTTCATCCCATAAAACATAACAGTTTACGGGAAACATATTAAACTCAAATCTCTTTATTTTCATGGTTCTCTATGATTTATCTTATATATCAAGCATATAGTTTCTAAATCGGAACATATACCACTTTTTTGGTTTCAAAGAACTCTTCCTTAAAATTGTCACTTAGGTTGTGAATGACCGTCTTATGTTTGAAAGGCATTGTTTCGTGTTCCAGCTCACCGCCTTTAAGGCAGATCAATCCGTTTGGCAACGCATTCTGCTGTTTGGAAGAAATGTTTTTCTTGATAATCTTTATCAGATCCGCCAGAGGCATGACTGCACGGCTGACAACGAAATCGAACATTCTCTTCTCTTCTTCGGCACGGGCATGGCGGAAAGTGACATTTTTCAATCCGATGGCATTCGCCACTTCAGTGGCTACGCGCACTTTCTTACCGATACTGTCGACCAGATGAAATTGGGTTTCCGGAAATAATATTGCTAAAGGAATGCCCGGAAAACCTCCGCCCGTACCTAAATCCATGACACTGGTGCCGGGACGGAATTGAATTACTTTTGCAATGCCTAACGAATGGAGCACATGATGTTCATATAAATTCTCGATATCCTTACGTGAGATAACGTTGATTTTTGAATTCCAATCGATGTAGAGGTCATATAGAGCTGCAAATTGTTTACGCTGCTCTTCTGTCAGATCAGGAAAATATTTCAGTATGATTTCCACTGCTGTTTCGTTTTTTATGAAGTTTAATCTTTTAGTTCTCCCAGAATCGGGTTACTGCCTAATAAATGCTCCATCATCGGGAACGGCACGGTCACTTTCACAGGACCCATAGCGTATGGAGTGATATCATAGACATTGTAATAGAAAGTTATCCCTTCTTTGCTTAAATAGAAATTTTCGGTTGGAGTGATGTCTCCGGTAGAAGCATAGCCCATATCTTCCAATGCTTCGTGAGTCGTCACTTTATTATCAGCCATGAGCTGGTTCCATATTAAGTCGGTCAGCGCATCTTTATATTCTCCTACGAAGATGTCATCGAGACGGAGCGGGCGCATCAGTGTGAGGTCCATATTCAGATAGGTAGTCATGTAAATGCCGTGTGCGCCTCCGGTATATTCGTTATAGTCGATGCGATATACAAGCAAGTCCTTTTCATATAGTTGTACATGGCTTTCTATACCTTTATAATATGAATACCAGGCACCGATGGAGGATTCGTCCTCTTTGTCTTTTTCGTCTTCGGCATACATCGGTTCCAGATCACGGCGATACTCGTTGACATAATTCTCTGTATATTGCTTTATAACCTCCTCCGGCTTTTCTCCGATATACTTGTCGCCGAAACAAGCGGATATGAAATAGGCATTCAGACTGTCTTTCAGCATATCATCCGTTGACTTGTCGGAATAGGTGAAATTGATGATGATGTTACATGCCGGTTTGGCTGTATCATTAAAGAGGTGTGCCGTCTCATTTACCCGGATACTGTCGAACTGTAACGCACCTGTGTTTTTGTTCACCTTGTCATGACAAGAAAAGAAAAAGCCGCTTACCGAAAGTATAATAGCAAGCAAACTGACATATTGTTTTTTCATACTCGTTTTTTCTATAAATTCTACATTTGTTCTATCATTCACTATTGACAAATATAGATGAAATTCATGAATCGGACGAATAAAAACAGAAAAATATTCAGGTATTCGCTCTTTCGGTAAGCTGCTTTTCTTGTAGAGTGCGGAAATGAGGCTTAGTGGTTGCAGACTTTACTTATGTCTACTGTAAACCCATTTTCTACCGGCATGAATTTTCCTTTCTTCTTCAGAAATTCGATGAGGGTATCCACATCCATATCTTCTGCCGAACAGGCATAGAAATGTTGTTGTTCACCGAACTGTTGAATGATTGCTTCCCGTAATGATGCTTCCGAGTAGCTATTGCCTTCCATCATGTGGAGGACTTCATGAGCATGTAATTGTTCCATAATCTTTTTTTTCTGCAAAGATAAGGCAGAGATTGCCCGGAGTTTGTAACATATGTGACAATGTTATATTAATATTCATTGAAAATTGAAAATAACCATTTCGCCATGTGTCCCTATTCTGAAAGGTGGTCCCCATAGAGACAGTCCGGAAGATACATATATATGCGTGTTTCCCCATTGGCGATAACCGTGGCTTTGCTCGAATATATAATCAGTCACCCAATTGATAGGCCATATTTGTCCGTGGTGTGTATGCCCGCTGAATTGCAAGTCGATGCCGGCAGCTTCCGTTTCTTTCAGGTTAAAAGGTTGATGATCCAATAATATGGTAGGTTTGCTCTGATCGACACCTGCCATTAACTCTTGCAGGGAACGACGCTTGCGGTTATGACGGTCGTCACGTCCTATCAGTTGTATGCCGTTAGGAAGTGTAACTACCGAATCGCGCAATAACTGTATAGGAGTGTGTTTTATATATCGGATACTTTCATCAATACCACTGATGTATTCGTGATTGCCGGGCACCATGTAGATGCCCATAGGAGCTTTCAAGTCAGCCAGTTCTTCCGCCATATTCTCTGTATAAAGAGGTACGACACTGCTGTCAATCAAGTCACCACTAATCAGTATAAGGTCAGGACGTTGCGCATTGATCATTTCCACATATCCTTTTAATGCTGCTTTCCCTGTACCGTTTCCCAAATGAACATCACTGATAGCGACGATTTTAATTGCTTGGGTAGTATCTTTATATTGTTTCCCGGTTAAAATGCTGACTACATTGGTTTCCGGATGGTGATAGTTGTAGACTCCATATCCCAACAATGCCAATGTGAATAGCAGGGATAAATGAAATCTATATTTACAAACGACTTTAAATAATCTCAAGATGTCAAACACAAGCAGGAGTAAAGCCATGTATAAAGTAAATATCAACCAACTTGTTCCGATGATGTACATTGAATGGGAGATAAATGCAGGCATTGCAAGATTACGAGCCGACATTGTAACGAAAAAGGATAAGGCGCATCCCCAGAATAAAACGGTTAAGAGTATTTTCGCCCCAAGAGATTTAACTTTCAGAGCTTGTCTTGCTCTGATAAATATATAGGCATTGCCTGCCAGATAAAGTGTGACAATAAGGAGTAGATATGTAAGCATAATGTTTACTTGAAAATCAACGAATTTATTCGGGGCAAAGATAGGTCTTATTGTTGAGTAAAAAGAGTTAATTGTGCTGATATGACTCTAAAATACCCAAATAATGACCGAGAGAATCTATTTGTAATGGGGATTGAATCTTAATAACGAAAACATATAGGAAAAGTCTGTTTTTATTTCTATCTTTGCCCCCTGAAATGAAAAGACTAGCCTACATATCCGTACTGTTTCTTTCTCTTCTGATTATCTATTCAGGAGGGGGAGTCTCTATTGTACATTATTGTTGTGCCCGTTGTGAAACGGTGCAGAGCTGTTGTGATACAGGTTGTCCGAAGTGTAAAAAGACTCATACTTGTGATTCAAAAAAAGGTTGTAACGATAAGGGTTGTACAGCTACTATCTATAAGCTCGATTTGATGAAACATACTACTGAACTGACAACATCAGCTTTAGTAGTCGATCTTTTGTGTGAGCATTTTTGCTATCTGTTGACTCCGACTTATGCGGATAAACCGGTAGAATATGATAGTCTGACCTCTCCGCCACCTCTCTGTTCGAGGCAGAAGCTGGCGCTATATTCCACTTATATTATTTAGCCACTATTTCTTTCTTATTTATTCCTTTGCTTTCTATCGAATATGGAAGTAAAGCGAAACTGAATGCAACTAAGTTGCATGAGAAATAAATTAATTTTGTATCTCGAAAGTAACTTTAGAAAGAATGAAATATATGATAATAGGACTGTTCCTGTTATTTGCCGGTAATCTATATGCGCAAGTACGGGGAACAGTGAAAGATAGTACCGGGGAGGCTATTCCGGGTGCAAATGTGTTCTGGATGAATACAGGACAAGGAGTGACAACTAAGGAAGATGGTAGTTTTTCTATTGTAAAACCTTCCAAAAGCCACATGTTAATAATCAGTTTTATTGGTTTCCAGAATGATACCATTCATGTGAGCAGTAAAAATCAGCAGTTGGATATTGTGCTTCGTGATGGAGTGGAATTGAATGAGGTGAATATTGTCACTCGCAAACTGGGAACGATGAAATTACGCAGTAGCGTGATGAATGAAGATATGATAAGCAGTGCTGAATTGAGTAGAGCTGCTTGTTGTAATCTGGGTGAAAGTTTTGTGACCAATCCTTCGGTAGATGTGAGCTATTCTGATGCAGCAACAGGGGCCAAGCAGATTAAATTGTTGGGACTGTCCGGCACTTATGTGCAGATGTTGACGGAAAACATTCCGAATTATCGTGGGGCAGCTTCTCCTTATGGACTAGGTTATGTTCCCGGTCCGTGGATGCAGAGTATACAAGTTTCCAAAGGAACGTCTTCAGTAAAGAATGGTTATGAAGCCATCACCGGACAGATTAACGTGGAATTTAAGAAGCCGCAGTTGCCGGAAGCCGACTGGGTATCTGCCAATCTTTTTGCAAGCACTACCAACCGGTATGAAGCCAATGCAGATGCTACATTAAAAATTTCCAAACGATGGAGTACTTCTTTATTGGCACATTATGAGAATGAGACTAAAGCGCATGATGGCAATGATGACGGATTTGTGGATATTCCTCAAGTAGAGCAGTATAATGTGTGGAACCGATGGGCATATATGGGCGACCATTATGTTTTTCAGGCAGGTATCAAAGCTCTTTCCGAAACACGTACCAGCGGACAGGCCAATCATGGAGGGGCAATGTACTCCGGTGATTTATATAAAGTGGGGATTGATACAGAACGTTATGAATTCTTCACCAAGAATGCTTACATATTTAATAAGGAGAAGAATACGAATCTGGCTTTGATTCTTTCCACCACTTTGCACAATCAGGATGCTACGTATGGACGCAAACTGTATAATGTGGATCAAACCAACGTTTATGCTTCGCTGATGTTTGAAACGGAATTTAATCCGCAGAACAGCTTTTCTGCAGGATTAAGCTTTAATTATGATGCTTACGACCAGCATTATCGTTTGGAGAATAATACGGATAATCCTCTCAAAGCTTTTGAAAAGGAAGCCGTTCCCGGTGCATACGTGCAATATACGTTGAACCTGAATGATAAATGGATGGTGATGGCGGGCTTGCGTGGAGACTACAGTAACGAACATGGTTTCTTTGTGACTCCGCGTGCACATCTTAAATACAATCCGAATGATTATGTGAACTTCCGTCTTTCTGCCGGAAAAGGGTATCGTACCAATCATGTGCTGGCAGAAAACAATTATCTGCTTTCCAGTAGTCGTAAGGTAGAAATAGCTAAGAATCTGGATATGGAAGAAGCATGGAATTATGGTGCCAGTGTATCTACTTATATTCCCATATTCGGCAAAACGCTGAATGTAAATGCAGAATACTATTACACAGATTTCTTGAAACAAGTAATAGTGGATATGGATAGCAACCCTCATGAAGTGGCTTTCTATAATTTGAATGGACGTTCTTACTCGCATGTATTCCAGGTGGAAGCAAGTTATCCTTTCTTCAAAGGATTCACCTTGACAGGAGCTTACCGACTCACGGATGCAAAAACGACTTACAAAGGAGTGCGAATGGAGAAACCTCTAACCAGCAAATACAAAGGCTTGCTCACTGCTTCTTACCAGACTCCGCTGGGGATTTGGCAGTTTGATGCAACACTGCAACTAAATGGTGGAGGTAGGATGCCTGCTCCTTATGAATTGGGAGATGGACAGTTGTCCTGGGAACGTCGTTATGGTAGTTTTGAGCAGTTGAGCTTACAGGTGACACGTTACTTCCGCCGCTGGTCTATCTATGTAGGAGGCGAGAACCTGACCAATTTCAAACAAAAGAATCCGATTGTCGATGCGGCAAATCCTTGGGGAAGCAACTTTGATTCCACTATGATATGGGGACCGGTACACGGGGCAAAAGGATATATCGGAATACGTTTTAATTTAGCTAGGAATAGTGAGTAAAAACTAGGAATAGTGAGTAGTGAAACGATCACATAGAAAATAAAGAATACTAATTTTAAACTGATAGGAAAAATGAAAACAAAAAGATGGATGGCCACTTGCGTGGTGGCTCTTTTGAGTGTAGCAGCTGTATTGGCAAAAGATATTCGTGTAGTTGTATTCAAAGTGTCCCAGATGCATTGTGAGAAATGCGAAAAGAAAGTAAAAGATAATATGCGCTTTGAAAAAGGATTGAAGGATATTGCAACTGAAGTAAAAGCCAGGCTGGTAACTATCACGTATGATGCCGAGAAAACAAATGTAAAGAAGTTACAGGCAGGGTTTAATAAGTTTAAGTATGAAGCTGAATTTGTAAAAGAAACAAAGAAAGGTGATCAAAAGACTGATAAGAAGTAATTGAACAAATACCAGTGTTAGCTTGTTTCTATAAATAAACAATTGTTCTTTCCCGACTCCTTTTAAGGGGTCGGGAAAGGCATAAACTATAATTATATGGGTAACACAATAAAGAAGGCATTTCCTGTACTTAATATGCACTGTGCAGGATGTGCTAATAATGTAGAAAAAACAGTGAAAAAATTGCCGGGAGTTATCGAGGCTTCCGTTAATTTTGCTACCAATACGTTGACCGTTTCTTATGAGAAGGATCAGCTGACTCCCGGAGAAATCCGTGCGGCTGTGCTTGCGGCAGGTTATGATCTGATTGTGGAAGAAGCCCACAAGGAGGAACGCCGGGAAGAGGAGCAGCATAAGCGTTACACTCGTTTGAAGTGGAAAGTGATTGGGGCTTGGATTTTGGTAGTGCCGTTGCTGGTATTTTCCATGATACTGATGCATGTACCCTACTCTAATGAGATTCAGATGGTACTTGCTATCCCTGTCATGGTCTTTTTCGGAGGTGGTTTCTTTACCGGAGCTTGGAAACAGGCTAAACTGGGACGGAGCAATATGGATACACTGGTTGCACTTAGTACTTCCATTGCTTTTCTGTTCAGTCTGTTCAATACGTTCTTCCCCGAATTTTGGTATGCTCGTGGATTGGAACCGCACGTTTATTATGAGGCTTCTGCGGTGATTATCGCTTTCGTTCTTACCGGAAAATTGATGGAGGAACGTGCTAAAGGCAATACCTCGACTGCTATTCGCAAGTTGATGGGAATGCAGCCTAAAGTAGCCCGGGTTCTGCGCAATGGAGTGGAAGAGGAGATCTTGATCGAGAACCTCCAGATAGGTGATATGGTTGTTGTACGTCCGGGAGAACAGATACCGGTGGACGGTCAGCTTTCCGAAGGCGATTCCTATGTTGACGAAAGTATGATTAGTGGTGAACCGGTTCCGGTAGAAAAGAAGAAAGGCGATAAAGTCTTGGCAGGAACGATCAACCAGCGTGGCTCGTTTATCATACATGCCACACAGGTAGGTAGTGAAACGGTGCTTGCCCGCATCATTTCCATGGTGCAGGAAGCACAGGGCAGCAAAGCTCCCGTGCAACGTATCGTCGACCGCATTACCGGAATTTTCGTACCTGTCGTATTGGGGATTGCTATCCTGACATTTGTTTTATGGGTTGCCATCGGTGGCAATGAATATATCTCTTATGGCATTCTGTCGGCTGTTTCTGTCCTTGTAATTGCTTGTCCATGTGCTTTGGGACTTGCTACGCCTACTGCATTGATGGTGGGAATAGGCAAAGCTGCCAGCCAGCATATTCTGATTAAAGACGCGGTAGCTTTGGAACAAATGCGTAAAGTGGATGTCGTTGTACTGGATAAAACCGGAACATTGACTGAAGGACACCCTACTGCTACCGGATGGTTATGGGCACAATCGCAGGAACCTCATTTCAAAGATGTGCTTTTAGCTGCAGAAATGAAATCGGAACATCCGCTTGCCGGTGCTATCGTGTCTGCTCTTCAGAACGAGGAGAAGGTAAAACCCGCTGCATTGGACAGCTTCGAGAGTATTACGGGAAAAGGAATCAAGGTCTCTTATGAGGGACATACCTATTGGGTAGGTAGCCATAAGCTCCTAAAAGATTTCAGTGCGACAGTAAATGATGTGATGGCTGAAATGCTGGTTCGCTATGAATCGGATGGCAATGGTATCATCTACTTTGGACGCGAAAATGAATTATTGGCTATCATTGCCGTTTCTGACCCGATAAAGGCTACTTCTGCCGAAGCGGTAAAAGAACTGAAACGTCAAGGTATTGACATCTGTATGTTGACGGGTGACGGGCAGCGGACGGCATTAGCTGTTTCTTCCCGTTTAGGAATCGAACGTTTTGTCGCTGACGCTCTGCCGGATGATAAGGCCGAGTTTGTGCGTGAGCTTCAAATGCAGGGAAAGAAAGTCGCTATGGTAGGAGATGGCATCAACGATTCGCAGGCTCTGGCATTGGCTGACGTGAGCATTGCCATGGGGAAAGGAACTGATATTGCTATGGACGTAGCTATGGTAACTTTGATGACATCGGATTTATTGCTGCTTCCTAAAGCTTTTCAGTTGTCAAAGCAGACGGTCAAATTGATTCATCAGAATCTTTTCTGGGCGTTTATTTATAATTTGATCGGCATTCCTATTGCTGCCGGTATTTTGTTCCCATTGAACGGTTTGTTATTGAATCCGATGTTGGCAAGTGCTGCAATGGCCTTCTCCAGTGTGAGTGTAGTGCTCAATTCATTGAGCTTGGGAAGAAAATGAGTAAGCGACTGTACAAAGAAAACAAATTGTAAGTAAATAATAAACGGTGAATACTTTGCGGATCATGCGCAACTTGTTCACCGTTCATTTTTGGGGATTCTATAATTTTATCCTCTATCGCTCTTCGTAGGAATTATCTGTTCCTGAATTCCAATGGTGTCATTCCTACGTACCGCCTAAAATACTTACCAAAGAATGAGGCGCTGGGGAAATTTAGAGAATAAGCTATCTCTTGGATAGTCATATTAGTTCCTTTCAGTTTCGCCTTGGCGTCCATGACCACAATATACGCAATGGTATCCAGCACACTTTTGCCTGTCACTTGTTTTACGGTTGTACTTAGATGTTGAAGCGATATTCCTAGTTTATCTGCGTAGAATTGTGCACGACGTTCATCTTTATAATTCTCGGTGATGGCTTGAATCAATTCCCGGCAAATTTCCTTTTTACGGTTCGAACTATTGTTTTCACCCGGAAATTTACGATATATCAATCGTATGCTTGTCAAGATAGTCTGAAGAGATAATTCAACCAATTCAGAATCCATTTCAAAGTTTTCATTACAACTGACACGCGATAATAGAGCAAAATAGTCTTTCAGATAGCTGGCTACTTCTTCATTGAGAGGGATTACCGGCTGTTCTATCAGTTTTGGATATTCATTACCGATGTTTTTCATCAGATTGATTCGTCCGGCACAATAGGCGGAAAAACCGGCAAAGCAGAGACATACTTTTTCTGTTTTCTCCCGAAATTGGATGATTGTTCCCGGTAATAATGTTATCAGGTCATTCGGACGGATTTCATAATCAAGCAGATTGATGGAGGCTTTCATCGAGCCTTCAGTGCAGATGGCAACAATACATGCCTGCAACCGACAAGATTGCTTATAGATATTGAGAATGTCTTCCGTAACATTCGTCCATGCTAATACTTCGGTAGGCAAGTCTACCTGTGGGAAGTCCATTTTCATAGTTGCGTTTGTTATATTTACAGTGCAAAAGTACATATTTTCTTTTTATTTCTTACCTTTGTTTTTATGAAAACAACTTTTATCGATTGGAATTTAATACCGTATGCCGAAGCGTGGCAACGGCAGGCGGAGTGGTTTGACGGTGTAGTTCGGGCAAAAGCCCAGAGTGAAGTCTATGAGAACCTCGTTATTATGTGTGAGCATCCACACGTTTATACATTGGGGCGCAGTGGAAAAGAAAATAATATGTTGCTGAGTGATGAGCAGCTAAAGGCGATTGGCGCTACTCTTTATCATATAGATCGGGGAGGGGACATCACTTATCATGGTCTCGGACAGTTGGTGTGTTATCCGATATTGAATTTGGATGAATTTGCATTAGGACTAAAGGAATATGTTCATTTGTTGGAAGAAGCGGTGATACGTGTATGTGCATCTTATGACATTGAAGCGGGGAGGTTGGAGAAAGCTACAGGCGTATGGTTGGAGGGTGATACCCCTCGTGCCCGTAAGATTTGTGCGATAGGAGTAAGGAGCAGTCATTATGTTACAATGCACGGGTTGGCATTGAATGTAAATACGGATTTACGGTATTTCAGTTATATTCACCCTTGCGGGTTTATTGATAAAGGCGTCACTTCTCTTCGTCAGGAATTGAAACGTGAGATACCTATGGACGAAGTGAAGCAGCGCCTTGAAAATGAACTTAGAAAACTACTCCGAATCCCAGTTGCCAAGTCTGGTGCATAAGGCAATCCTTATCGGCCAGTGCATAAGAGAAATCAACGCGCATTGGCCAGAAATTAATTCCACAACCCAGCGTACCATAGTTGCCTATTCCTTTATCATTGTCTCCGAAATGGTATCCTGCGCGGACTACTCCATATTTCAGGAAGTTATATTCGGCTCCTATTCCTGCTTGCAAATGCCGGATTTCGGAAGGAAGAAGATAGTTGAAGTCAAGTGCTACTTGCAAACGATTCTCCATGCTGAATGGAAGGTCGACACTACCTCCCAATCCCAATCGTGCAGGCAATTTCTGACCATCCAGCTTTTTGCCCAGGTTGGCGGCTTGGAAACCGATAGACCAAGAAGCCATTCCATCCAGAAGATCCGTATTCCGATAATAGGTGGCACCAAAGTCAAGAGCGACACTGCTCTTGCTATCTGCTTCCTTTGCTACTTTTTCTTGCAGATATCTGAATGTCAATGACAGTGATAAGTTCTTGGCTACATTCCTGAAGTAGGCAGCTTCCAAATCCCATATACGGGGACGGTAATCCATTATTTTAGGATCCTTGAAGTGGCGGAATCCCAAAGCAAATCCATGAATACCTTCTCTTCCGATCCGATAGAAAAGAGATGCGCTGTGCAGCGCACAGTCCTTGTTGATATCAGCGTATGAATAACTAGCGCCCATTGCTTCCTGTGAAAAAGCGATTGTAGAGGCGTTATGAAAGATAGCTGTGCTACCGTTATCGGTGATAGCTAATCCTGTACCTGCCATACCTGCCGATTGGGCATCCGGAGTAAGTTCCAGAAAGTTGGCATTTGCCATTTCTTGTGCTCCCAGCAAAGCGGGGAATAAGCACGAGGCTAGAAGGAAATGTTTAACTCGTTTCATAATTCGTTATTTTTTTAGTGAGACATTCGGACAACACGTATACCTGTCCACGATTTATTATTGTTAAGCATATGATTGAGGGGATCATCACTGACAACTACTTTTCCCAGTGTAGAGGAAGCATGTAGCAGATGCAGTTTCCCTTTTATATATTGCGCTATCCCAACGTGAGCAATGTCCAGTCCGGGAAGTTTCGTTGTGATGGCGATAATATCTCCGTCCATAATCCAGGATAATCCATTCTCCGGTAATTCGCTTTTCGGCAGCCAATGTACGATTTTCCCGGATAATGCTTTCTCGTATTCGGTCATTCGGGTTACGTTTTCCGGAGAATTGGCTAGCTTTTTATATAGTGTTGGGTGAGCGGACATATAAGAGAGGTTTAATTGAAGAGTTTGTACGCTGTTCTCTACCGTCACATCCGTAAGGAATCCTTGACGGATACCATTCTCGATCCAATCGGAGGTGTAATGCAAACGGGAAGGATATCCGTCGATAATTCCATCTCTGTAGCGTATCTTTTGCAGGTTCTCAGTAAAAGAAGAGCCGAGAGCTTGCGCCAGTGTGTATTCTACAAAAGTGAGGCAATCCACTGCATCGGTCCGGATAACCAACTCTTCTTCTCCATCCCGGTCTAGCGTATTGGCCACATATTTGGTTCCCAAATAAGACTTTCCGATTTGCAGCATCGTTCGAGAGTCCTGCGGAGTGAGCTCCGCAGGCTGTTGTTGGGCAAAAGTCATTACACTTATAAACGATACTATGACGGATAAAAGTCTCCTCATGTTTGCTTATTTAATTTTCATTGAGGCTTTGATGAAATAGAGAATCAGCAGGGCGTATGCTCCTAATGCCAACACTTCCGACCAAGTATTGTTCAGCCATGCTTCGTTCACCAAGTTGATTCCACCGAAGCGCATCGCGGCACTGATAACCCCCATTAACGCACCACCGGCAATGAAACCGGAAGCCAGCAATGTTCCTTTTTCTCCTCTTTCCGTATTGATAGTCGAATCTTTGCTGCGGCTGGTCACAAACCAATTGACAGCTCCGCCTACAACCAACGGCACATTCAGTTCCAATGGAATAAACATACCTAGTGCGAAAGCTAATGCAGGAATCTTGCAAAGAGTCAGAATAATCGCTAAGACAGCACCGATGCCATATAATAACCAAGGTGCGCCTACACCACTCATCAACGGTTCGATAACAGCAGCCATCGCATTTGCCTGTGGAGCAGCTAATGCTCCGCTCGTAAATCCGTATGTCTTATTCAGGATAATCATTACACCGCCTACTGTTGCAGCCGATACAATTGTTCCCAAGAACTTCCAGGTCTCCTGTTTGGCAGGAGTACTTCCCAGCCAATAACCGATTTTCAAGTCGGTAATGAAACCTCCGGCCATTGAAAGCGCAGTACACACCACACCGCCCATCACTAATGCTGCAACCATGCCTGAAGGGCCTTTCAGTCCTACGGCTACCATCACTACAGAAGCCAGAATCAGTGTCATCAATGTCATACCCGATACGGGATTTGTACCGACAATTGCAATCGCATTGGCGGCTACCGTAGTGAACAGGAAAGAAATACCTGCAACTAGAAGAATCGCTACCAATGTGTGTAGCAGATTTCCTTGCATTACATCAAAGTAGAAGAACAGTACGATGAGTATCAAAGTGATGATAGAACCGATTGCAATAATCTTCATCGAGAGATCCCGTTGTGTACGGATAATGTTTTTCTCTACATTACCTTTACCGCCCATCTCTTTGGCAGCCAGCCCAACTGCACTTTTAATGATTCCCCATGAACGGATGATACCAATGACACCTGCCATAGCAATACCGCCGATACCGATGCTCTTAGCGTAATATTTGAATATTTCTTCCGGACTCATCATTCCTACAGTAGATGTAATCTCCGGATTCCATGCATTCAGCACACTGTCTCCCCAAATAGCGGACATTCCCGGAATGATAATCCACCATACAGCCAATGAACCGGCGCAGATGATGGAAGCATATTTTAATCCGACTATATAACCTAATCCCAATACGGCAGCTCCGGTATTTACCTTGAATACCAGTTTGGCTTTTTCCGCCAGCATTTCTCCGGCACTGCACACACGGGTCGTAAAATTCTCATTCCACCAACCGAATGTGGCTACGATAAAGTCATATAGTCCACCAATCATTCCCGCCATCAGCAAGGGTTTGGCTTGGCTTCCGCCTTTTTCTCCGGAGATCAATACCTGCGTGGTAGCTGTCGCTTCAGGAAAAGGGTATTTGCCATGCATATCACTTACGAAATATTTCCGGAAAGGAATCAGGAACAGGATTCCCAATACACCACCCAGCAGGGAACTGATGAACACCTGCATGAAGGTAACCGTCATCTCTGGATATTTTGCCTGAAGGATATAAAGAGCAGGAAGTGTGAAGATCGCTCCGGCCACAATCACTCCGGAACAAGCTCCGATAGACTGGATAATAACATTTTCTCCTAACGCATTTTTTCTTTTGGCAGCTCCGGAGACTCCTACAGCAATAATGGCGATAGGAATAGCCGCCTCGAATACTTGTCCTACCTTTAATCCCAGATAGGCTGCGGCGGCTGAGAAGAGGATTGCCATAGCAATACCCCATGCTACCGACCAGAAGTTAACTTCCGGATAATTTTTTGAGGGACTCATCAACGGGTTGTATACTTCCCCCGGTTTCAATTCTCTAAACGCATTCTCGGGCAACCCGGTGAATTTGTCTTCTTCTTGTTTCATAGTTTTATAATTTGCTAATGTGTCAATTTACGTTTCCGTCTTCAAAGTAAACAAAAAAAAAGGAGAACCGAAAGATTCTCCTTTATGTAATAGCCTAAAATTTTTTATTTAGCGTCTTTTGCTACCATATCGCCCTCAATATACAATCTTACCATCTCTGTTTTGGCGTTGGTACGCAAAGTGATTGATTTCTTGAAATGTCCCGGATATTTGCCTGTTCCGTTATAAGTCACTTTGATTGTACCTTTTTTGCCCGGCATGATAGGTTCTTTCGTATATTCGGGTACAGTACATCCGCATGAAGCTACCGCCTGGTGGATTACCAAAGGAGCGTCACCGATATTAGTAAAGGTAAATGTACAACTAACTACCGGACTGTTTTCTGAGAACTTGCCGAAGTCGTGAGTTGTTTTGTCAAACTTAATATCTGCATTGGTTTGAGCAGATGCAAAACTTACCCCCATTACTAACAAAGTCATAAAAAAAAGTATCTTTTTCATTTTTCCTTCTCTTTTTTGATTACAAGTGCCAAAGGTAATGCTTTTTCCCTTAAAATATACTTTATAGAGTGCGAAATAGTATTAAACGGCTTGTATTTGCTATTTGGCAAGCTCGAATCCAAGCATCATTCCGTCATAGTTATCGGCCAGAGAGCTAACGGTTTTGAGTGCGGTACTGTTGCTTTTACTACCGATAAACGCCATTAGTTTTAGCAATTTATCCGAGTTGAATAACAATTCCAGTGAATTAGAACTGCAATTCACTTTAGCGTGCAGGTTCAGCAATCGCAAATATTTCAAGTCCACTTGTTTGGTGGAAGCATTGTAGGAGTAAGTTCCTTTCAATGTTTTCTTTCCCACTGTGCTGGTGAAAGTACTGTCTGCATTGAACGTGAAACTCATTTGCCCGTCCTTAATGCCAATCTTGCTCAACTGCTCGTTCAACTTGTTTTCCGCCATTGTCGCTGCGGCTGCACCTCCTGCTTTCATCAGCAGATTATCCGATTCGAACTCGACGGCTGAGCTTTTGTAACTCCATGTTCCGGTCATGTCGATCGTCTCAGTGTTTCCTGTAATGGCGTTCACAACTTTTGAGATGTTGTCCTTATTCAATAAGTCCGCCCATGATTGTGCCCGGCTGTTAGTTGCCGTCAGCATAAATACTACCATCAAGGTAGCAGATAAAAAAATCTTTTTCATTTTCATTTTATATTGAGATCTTTGTTTATGTTTTCTATATAATCAAGTATTTCTGTCCGTCCGGTGTGGTTTTCCGAAGAAGAAATAAAGTAGGGAGGGAGTTCTTCCCATTGTTTGCTCAGTTCACGGAGATAAGCATTGATATTCATCTTCAATCGTCCACCTTTCAGTTTATCGGCTTTGGTGAAAATGATAGAAAAAGGAATGCCGTTTTCCCCCAGCCATTCCATGAATTCGAGATCAATCTTTTGAGGTTCCAAGCGACTGTCTATTAATAGAAAAAGGTTTGTCATCTGCTCCCGTTCAAGAATATAATCCTCGATTATCGTGCGTATCTGGTCTTTCCCTTTCTGACCGCGACGGGCATAGCCATATCCCGGAAGATCGACAAGATACCAGTTTTTATTAATCAGGAAATGGTTGATAAGCATCGTTTTTCCCGGAGTGGCGGAAGTCATAGCCAATCCCTTGCGGGCGGTCAACATATTGATAAGACTCGATTTTCCTACATTAGAACGACCGATGAAAGCATATTCGGGAAAAGTGCCTGCCGGACATTTCTTCACGTCTGTATTGCTAATCACAAATTCTGCGCTTGTTATTTCCATTTTTTAGTCATTTGTTTCTTTGACATCAATATTAGCCCTGCAAAGGTAAGTGTTCCATTTAACATTAGCAATTCATAACCGAATTTATATCCGGTTTCTTTTCCAATCCACCAATCGGCGAGGTAACAGAGTAGGGGTGAAAGGATAGCTATCAACGGAACCCACCGATCGTTGGTTTGTCTGCGGGTAAAAAGTCCGAAAGCGAACATTCCTAACAAGGGACCGTAAGTATAAGAAGCGATGATATAGATCGCGTCAATTACACTTTTATTGTTTAGAATTTCTACGAGGTAGATGAAGAAGGCCAGTAGGACTGAAAGCGATAAATGTACCTTATTCCTTTTACGGCGCGCCGTTTCTTCACTGTCTTTTTCCGTATTCAGCAAATCCACGCATACGCTGGTTGTCATCGCCGTCAGTGCGGAGTCTGAGTTGCTGAAAGCGGCTGCGATAATACCGATTGTAAAAAGTATCAGAACGGGTTGTCCCAGATAACCTTGCGCTGCAAACATGGGTAAAATATCATCATTCATGGCAGGTAATGCCAATTGCATTTGTCCGGCTAATGTAATCAGTAATATTCCCAGACACAAGAATAGAAAGTTTAGCGGAATAAATGAGAATCCGTAACAATACATATTCTTCTGTGCTTCGCGAAGATTACGGCATGACAGATTCTTTTGCATCATGTCTTGATCGAGTCCGGTCATTACAATCACGATGAAGATACCGCTAAAGAACTGTTTAAAGAAATTTTGCCGGGATACCCAATCATCCATGACAAAAATTCTGCTGTGTTCATTGTGCTGAATGGTCTGAATAATGCCGCTAAAATCCAGACCTAACTCTTGAATTGTAAAATAGATAATAAAAATCAGTGCTGCTATCAGACAGAAAGTCTGCAAAGTGTCTGTCCATACAATTGTTTTTATTCCACTTTTGTGGGTATACACCCATACTAAGGCAACCGATCCGACAGCGATTATCCAAAAGGGGATATACATCTCCTGAAATACATAAGTGTGGAGAATGAGACAAACCAGATAGAGTTTGGCTGCCGTTCCCAACATACGCGACAATAAAAAGAAAAACGAGCCAGTACGATAGGCGCACGTTCCGATGCGTGTGCCGAGATAGCCGTATATACTTGTCAAGTTGAGTTTATAATATAAGGGAAGCAATATATGCGCTACCACCATATATCCGAAGAAAAAGCCGAATACCGTCTGCATATATGTCATATCCATGCCGCGCACCATGCCGGGAACAGAAACGAAGGTCACCCCGGAAATAGAGGCGCCGATCATGCCAAAAGAAACCACATACCAAGGAGATTTGTTCTCTCCCTTGAAGAACGCTGCATTCGATCCGCCTTTATATCCGGTGATACGGGCTATTAATAATAATACCGCAAAGTAGCATATTATAGTGACAAGTATCATCATATCGACTGCAAAGGTAGTGTTTTTTGTAGGTATTATAACAATAATCTGTATCTTTGCGCCAAAATATCGATAGAACCGTAATTATTATCTATGAATCAACAATATCCTTCCATATTACTCGAAAAGGCGGTCGGTGAATTTTCCAAGTTGCCGGGTATAGGACGTAAAACGGCCATGAGGCTTGTTTTGCATCTGCTTCGTCAGGATACGGCCACCGTAGAGGCTTTCGGAAATTCCATCATGACATTGAAACGAGAGGTGAAGTACTGTAAGGTATGTCATAACATATCTGATACTGAAATTTGCCAGATCTGCGCCAATCCACAACGGGATGCTTCCACTATTTGCGTAGTAGAGAATATCCGCGACGTGATGGCGGTAGAAGCAACCCAGCAATATCGGGGGCTCTATCATGTTTTAGGAGGAGTCATTTCTCCAATGGACGGAGTGGGACCGAGCGACCTTCAGATTGAAAGTCTGGTGCGGCGGGTATCCGAAGGAGGAATTAAGGAGGTTATTCTGGCTTTGAGCACAACGATGGAAGGAGATACTACCAATTTCTATATCTATCGTAAATTGGATAAACTAGGGGTTAAACTGAGTGTGATTGCGCGTGGCATATCCGTTGGAGATGAATTGGAATATGCCGATGAAGTAACTTTGGGACGTAGTATTGTGAACCGGACTCTTTTCACCGGAACTGTATAATTTAATATTTAGAAATTTAGAACGAACATGGAAGAACAGATAAAACGTGCTGTCAGGAATTTGAATATAGGTTATGTTTTCTTTTGGGTATTTCCGGCTTTTCTGCTTGGAGCAGGGGAGTTCGATCTTTTGCCCGTAGGAAATCTAGTAGATAATGTACAGGCTACTTATTATTTTGAGACTATCGGCATTCTGTTGACGGCACTTTGCGTACCTCTTTCTTTGAAGCTATTCAGCTTGGTGCTCAAAAAGAAAATAGATAATATGACTATTACGCTCGCGCTGAAACATTATGTGCAATGGAGCATTGTCCGATTGGGAATACTTGAAGTCGCCATTGTAGCCAACATCCTATGTTACTATTTGACATTAAGCAGTACCGGCAATCTTTGTATGCTCATTGGCTTGACGGCTTCTCTTTTCTGTCTGCCCAGTGAGAAAAGATTACGTAACGAACTTCACATCACAAAAGACTAAAGCGCATGAAACAATCTTATCTAACAAACGAGCGCATCTATCTTCGTGCAGTAGAGCCGGAAGATATGGATATTATGTACGAGATGGAGAATGATCCTTCTATGTGGGATATCAGCAATTTCACAGTCCCTTATTCCCGTTATGTACTGCGCCAATATATCGAAGGCTCACAATGTGATGTCTTTGCAGACAAGCAATTACGCTTGATGATCGTGAGTAAATCCGATCATGACATACTAGGCACTATTGATATTACTGATTTTGTTCCACTCCATTCGCGTGGAGAGGTCGGTATTGCCGTACATAAAGACTATCGTCGGCAAGGCTATGCAACCGATGCGCTGAAGCTACTTTGCGAATATGCTTTCGGTTTTCTGTCCTTAAAGCAGCTCTATGCACACGTGGCAGTGGACAACGAGGTCTGTCTGAAACTATTTGCATCGTGTGGCTTTACCCAATGCGGACTCTTAAAGAACTGGTTACAGGTAGAGGGATGCTATAAAGACGCCGTACTTCTTCAATGTCTGAATCCCCGAAAATAACTGAATCCTTATAAGATAGGTGATGAAAGCCTAAATGTCAGTTTAACGTAGGCACTTGTGGAAAACGTGACCACGTTTCATACTTGCTGCCTAGCTTTTCCAAAGCCTCTTTCCACATATCTTTGGTGTCGTTTCTCATCAGATATGAGTTCTCTTCTTCGGATACCAGCCATGTGTTTTCCTTTATTTCATTATGTAACTGATTGCTTTCCCAACCGGAATATCCCAAGAAAAAGCGGATACATTCACTCACTTTATTCCCTTGCAATATATATTTCTTTATTTCTTCAAAATCACCGTTTAGGAAAAGCCCCTTACTGACAGGGATAGAACCGGGAATTTTCTCTAGAGTATGGAGGTAGAATAAAGTATCAGTCGCTACAGGACCACCCTTGTAGAGAGGTATTTCATCCAAATACTTAAATTCCATGATAACATCATTGAGAAGCAGTGGCAATTGTTTATTGATGACCAATCCCATAGTTCCTTCCTCCGTATGATCGACCAGTAGAATTACGGATCTGCCAAACGTCGCATCGCGTAAAAAAGGTTCGGATATCAAAATCTTTCCTCTTGACGGCAACACATTATTCGATTGAATCTTAAATATGTCCAGGTCGATATTCATGCCCCTAAGTTAATAAAAAAAACGGAATAACTATCGTTATTTCCGTTTTTTTTGATTTAGCAGGGTGCTTTTATGAATATCTTACCGCAAACGGTCAGGCTACCGGATGATTTTCTGCAAATAATCTCATTCTTTCATCAAGTTGTGCATATTGATGGTCTTTAATAAAAGAGGTACACGCGCGCAAACCTTCCTGATGGCTTCCGGTAGTCACTAATGAGATAGCGCTTACACCGTAGTACATCAGCTCCTTGGCAAGCTCACCGCTAGTCATTCCCGGATATCCGATTGTGAAATAAAATCCGTCTGCAATAGGATCGCCCAAGTCATTGTCATATACCAGATGGAACCCGTGATGCAGGAAGATATCTTTCAACTTCTTCGCTCTTTCACCATATATTTTCACTTCATTGAGGAAATTGTATTGTCCTTCATTAGCAGCTTTCAGCATCGCAGCCATAGCGAACTGTGCAGAATGACTCGTTCCGGAAGAAAGTGCATAGAGCACCCGATGAATGAAGATAGTCCCGAAAGTTCCGCCGCCGTACCGTTTTGTCAGTCCCGGATAACTTCTGTGATATAACTTGTCGGAAATACAACTTACACCGATACGTTGTCCGGCATAGCTGAACGCTTTCGAACCGGAAATCAACAAGACATAATTATCCGTATAATGAGCTACCGACGGCTGGTAAGGAGCCTGATACGGCTTGCTCAAATCCTGACGGAAGTCCATTGCGAAATAGGCCAGATCTTCCAGTACAATCACATCATATTGCGTAGCCAGTTCACCGATAATCCTCAACTCTTCATCTTTCAAGCAGATCCAACTAGGATTATTGGGGTTTGAGTAGATGATTGCGGATATATTGCCTTTCTTCAAATAACTCTCCAATTTTTCTTTCAATTTGTCGCCTCGGTAATCGTATACATCGAATGTCTCGTATTTCTGTCCCATCACACCCAACTGCTGCTTCTGCACCGGAAAACCGGGATCGATAAACAGAATCGTATCTTTCTTTTCATCACATTGGCTGCAAGTAAGGAAAGAAGCGAATGTGCCTTGCATAGAACCGGTAACAGGCACACAGCCTTCCGGGCTTAAATCCACATTAATAAATGCCTTGATAAAGTTAGAAGCCTCCTTTTTCAATTCGGGCAGTCCGTTAATGTCCGGATATAGGCTGGCTATCCCTTTTTGTAGCGCTTCAACCTCTGCTTTCACCCCAACGGCAGAAGGAGGAAGTCCCGGAACACCCATTTCCATCTTAATAAACTCAACCCCTGATGCGGCTTCCGCTTTTGAAGCAATAGCTTTCACTTCACGAATGGTTGCCTTAGAAAAATCGACAATTTGAAACTCATTTATGGTTTCATCAATCAGATGTCGTTCAATTGGTGTATTTTTCATTCTATTTTCTATTTTATGTAATAGCTGCAAATGTACACGATAATTCTTAATAAACCCACTTTTTCAGAAAAAAGATATGAAAGCTATTGTAGGTTTCAAAAAAATATCTACCTTTGCATCCGCAATCAAGAGGATTGTGATTGTCAAATGATATTTGGTGCGTTAGTTCAGTTGGTTAGAATACATGCCTGTCACGCATGGGGTCACGGGTTCGAGTCCCGTACGCACCGCAGTAAATATTGAAAACCAATAAATTACAAATAAAACACCCAATTTTACACCCTATAATGTAAAATTGGGTGTTTTATTTTATTTGATGTTTGAAGTCGCAAGGCTAGTTCATTTTAAACATAATTCTATTTTTCCTTAAAAAGAGAATTAGACATTCGTTCAATTATTCTGAAAAGTATGCCTTTTTTCTTATGAGGTTTTATTTTCCGAAGCTTTACTCCCAATATCGCTTGTATTAAATCTTCCATATTTCGTGCTTCCATACCTGCTTTGTCATCATACAAATGAGTATTGTCTATTTCATATTGATCAACGACAAAGCCTTTTTCAATCTTTATAAAGAGTTCTGTTTCATACAAAGAAGCATATCCTTGATGTATATATTTCATCATTTTGCCATGAGGAATACGTATTTCCCCAGAAAACCATTCTGCAAATACTTTCTTTTTATCAGGAAATAAATAATCTAGACCAACCTCCTGAAAATTCTCAATATAAGCCTTTAAATCCGTTAAATAGAGCTTGTTCTTTTCTATACTCCAATAGCCCACATACCCCCTCCAGCAGTTGGTTGTACAGCACCTGAAAGATATATTGTTATCTTTCAGATATAAATGCAAAGGTTCCGTTGTAAGATAATATTCTTTATTATTATAAACTAAATGTTCTCTTCTTTGTGCAGTCATAAGGTTCTAAATCTGTTTCTTATAAAGGATTTATTTGGTTTTATAATTGCGATATTTGTCAATAAGGGGTTTTACATCCATCCTTCCTAATTCGTAGGCTCTTTCTAAATGGGAGCAAGCATCTGATACTTTATTAACTTTTATTTCTTGAAGTGCTAAATTTACAAGAGTTGACTGTAAATCAAAACCTAATAGCATCGCCTTATTATAAAAGTTGATTGATTGTTCATGATTATCTAGTTGTTCATAAATATATCCAAGATTGTAATATGCTGCTCCAAAATTAGGATTGATTTCTATACACTTTTGGAAAATACTTACTGCATCCTTAAATTGCAACATTTCTATTAATATAGCTCCTTTCATATTATAATATTCAACCTCTTGCGGATTGATTGCAATAGCTTTAGATATTGCATCTATTGCTTCTTTATTCTTCTTCATATCAGATAAAATATGTGCATAATTATATTGAAATTCATCATTGTTAGGTATCAATTCAACAGCTTTTTCTGCATATTGGCATGCTTTTTTAGGGTTTCCAGCTTGATTTTCCATTATTGCTAGATTGATGTAAGCAGATGCGCTTTGAGTTGATTGTGATTCCAACTTAATTGTTCTTTCAAAATACTTCATAGCTGAATCCGGATTATTCAAATGATGAGCATATATTTGACCTATATTAAAATTATTAGATGCATTATATGGATCTATATAGAATGATTTCTTTGAATCGGAAATAGCCTTCTCTATATCCCCCTGTTCTAAATAAATCGTCGCTCTATTTGCTAAAACCAAAGCATTATTTCCATCTATTTTTAAAGCCTTATCCAATAGTTCCAATGCATCTTGCGAATTAGCCGCCAAATTAGAGAGACCTACATATATCAAAACTTTATCTTCGTTAGTAGCATTAAACAATGCCTTAGAATAAAAATATTTGGCTTCATCCTTATTATTTAGTTGATACAAAATTGATGCTTTATTAATATAAGCCCCAGTTAAATCAACATTTAAAACTTTTTGCCGTGAGATAAAGTAATTGATGTCCACTAATGCTTCCTTAAATAATCCTAATTTTGATTTCACTGTTGCTCTTTGATAGTATGCAATCATAACCTCTTCTCTATTTTGGTTAAGTTGTATAATTCTATCTAAATCTTTCAGTTCTTCATCGTATCTTGACATTATTTCGTAGATTCTCATTCGTAAGAAATAGAGGCTACTGCTATCGGGATATAACTCTATCGCATTACAGATTTCATTCAAAGCGAGTTGGAATTGATTATTATCCCAATATTCTAACGCTTTTTCTTTTGACGCTTGATGTTGACACGATACTAATAAAAAAATACCCCAAATAACTAAATATCGTTTCATTACATGTACTCTAATTTGTGATTAATTAATCAAGATGAAATCAATCTAACATGAATTTAATTACGTGCCTTTCCACCACCAGCAACAATGCCTAATAATACCCAAATAAACGTAATCCACCACCAAACATTATAACCCGTAGTGTAGTAATTGGCTTTACAAAGCACATCACTATAAAAAAAGGATCTAATCCAATTGGGTATGCAAAACAAACCATGCCATATCCCTGAATACCAAGTATAGGTTTTATCAGGTTCAATATCACATAGCCACGCCGCTAAAGCACAAGTTATAGCCACAGGAATAGCGAAACAAATAACAATAGATAAGCATCCAAGTAAATTTTTCATAATTAACTGTAGTAACTTTCTAGTTCCTTGAAAGTGATTATAATAAAACATGAAAGCGTGGAACTGCAATGCTCACATCTTCAATCGGAGGCCCTAGGAAAGCCTATACAAACAGATGTACCAATAGCAGCCCACGCTATAGCGTGAGAACCACTATGCTATCATCGTTTGTATGTCTGGGAAATTTCCTAGGTTTCCGACTGAACGATAAGCATAACGCTTCTAAAAATTCTAATATGTTTTGGAGAGAGTTTTGCTCAATCCGATGCAAAAATATGAAAAATAATTAAATAACCCCAACTAAATATATTTGAATTTTCTCATTTTCTTGTGTTTTATAACCTGAATCCCCTTTTTGGGGTGTCCTCTTCTTTTTGGGTGTGGATTACACTCAGTTTTTCTTTGAGTTCCTGAAACTTCATCCTGAACCATTCGAGTATGGGCATACCGTCAATGCACAGCCGGAACTTTCCTTTCTCCTGCGGATTTCTCTCTACGGTTGCCGTCGAGTGGTCTGTCCTGAACTTTTCCCGGTGCTCTTTCGAATAGAGCCTTCCCTTGAACTCTACGGGTTGTAGGGTGACGATTCGCCTTGTCAGTTCCTCGGTAAACCCCACTTCCCGGCATTGTTCGGCTATGGGCAGCAGTTCCGTTACGATAGGGAAATAGGTGTCTATCTGTTTCAGCCTATTGTTGTACCCTGCAATTTTCTGTTGGTAACTTCGGTTTATCTTGTTTATCTCGCTGTTGTGGCGGTGCTCCATTTTTGTTTGCTCCCTCTGTTCGGCTTGTACTTGTCTTTGCAGATTGGCTATATCCTGCTTCAAACCCTCATTCTCCGCTTCCAGCTTCTTGACCTTGCTGCCGCCCAAAAGAGAACTTACCCCGTCCGCTATGGCTGTGGTTGCGTTCACCGCCGCCCCCTTCATCTTCTGCACGTCGATTTCTCCCTTGACCTTTTTCAGTTTCTTCTGTGCTTCCTCTTCCAGCCCCAGCAGGGTTTCTATGTTCTCCTGCAGGCTGTCTTGTTGCTCTACCAGTTCCTTGTAGTATTGCATGGTGGATATGTGTTTTGCCAGCGAACCGTCTATTCCTCTTTGCAAGCCGTATTTGCTCATGGCTTGTGCATAGGTGTCCTGATAGTGTTTCAGCCTGTGCCTTGCCATGACGTCATCAGCACACAGCCGTACATCCTGCGTGTTCTTCTTGCGGTATTTCTTTTTCCCGTTCTGTTCTTCCTTTCTGGCTTTTCTGCGCTCTCCGGTCACTATCGGTACGATAGTGGCGTGTATGTGAGGTGTCTTCTCGTCCATGTGCAGGACTGCCGACACAAGGTTCCGCTCCCCGTATGTTTCCCGGAGCCATTTCAGGTTGTCGTTGCACCAGCCGTCAAGCCTCCCGTCCTCTTCCATTTGCTTCATGTCCTTGTTGCTTCCGGTGAGCAGCACCCGGATTGCCTTCACCTGGTTGGTGCCCACCTTGCGTTTGATGCCCGCCGTCTCTATCCGGTGCGCTATCGCCTGCGTGCGGTTCTTCACTCCTTCGGGGAACCGTACCAGTTCCCGGTTCAGGTGCGTTCGCGTTCTGTCCGCATTCTTCGGGTGTACGGTGCGCTCTATGTGCGTGGACATTGCGCCGTCCGCACCTTTTGCCTTTTCCAAATGCAAAACTGCATATCCCATAACTGTAATACATTTTTCGGTTAATACTTCCCCTGCCTTGCTTCCATGCCGCATGGCTTCGGGGTTTCAAAAGGGGCGGCGTCCCTTTTGCTCATTGGGGCTTTTTTAGCGATGCGTGCATTGCGTGAAGAAAAAGCCCTAATGAGCTATGGCTTTTTTCAAAGCCTTCCGTTGGCTGTACGGTTACATCCTGATACCTTTGCCTTTCCTCTCCGGTTGCTCTGTCTTCTGTTGGCTTTTCTCCGGTTCCGGTTTCTGCTCCTGATGTTCGGATTGTCCGTTCTGTTTATCCCGCAGGAAATCGTTCAGGTCGTTGTAGCCTCCGTATATGTGAGATGCGTCCCGGACGCGCAGCCCGTATTCCTCCCGCAGTTCCTGAACAGCTTCCATTCCCGCCTTGTCGTTGTCGAGGAAACAGTGAATGCGCCCGTAACCGCCCAATGGTCGGATTGCCTTGGAGAGGTTGGAAGTCGAGTTCAGTACGATGTAGTCCTGCCCGTCAAGGTCGGGACGGTCAGGACACCTTTCCAGCCGCAGGGTGAGGAAGGAGAGGTAGTCCATGAAGCCCTCGAAGAGGTAGCAGGTCTCCTTCGGCTGTTCCTGCCGTATGTGGGTGATGTCCTTCGGTGCTATGCAGCCCTTGAAGAGCTTGTTGCGTATCTCGTAGCCTCCCGAACGGTTGGGAAAACCAACGGTAAAGTAGGGTTTGCCGCCGGTCAGATAGCGCACCTCCCTGCATTCTCTTTTTGCCAGTTCCGTATTTATCCCCCTCTGCCGCAGATAGGACAATAGGGCGGGGGAAGAAAGCGGCACCACTTCCAACTGCTGGAAGCTCGGTTTTGAGAGTGGTTGCCCGCCAAAAGAGAAGGAGACCGGGCGCACGCTGGGTGCCTGCTCCGCTATCCGTTCCAAGAGGTAGGGCAGGCTGTCGGATGCGTAGAGTTCCTGCGCCAGTGCGATGATGTTCCCGCCCCTGCCCGCGCCAAAATCGTACCATAGATTGCGTTCCGTGTTGACCTTGAAGGACGGTTCCCGTTCATTCCTGAATGGTGACTTGTACCATAGGCTGTCGCCCTGTTTCCTTACCGGGTCGTAGCCGAGACTGTGCAGATATTCCTCTATGCGTATCTGTTTCGCTTCATTCGTATTCATGTAGGTTTCTGTTTAAGTGGATATTGTTTTTTTCTTTTCGCCCGTACCTTTCCGTATATTACGGGCTGTATCCACTTTACTTTACTTCCGTATATATATGGTACGGGAATAAAGTAAAGTGCTTTTATCAGCAACCGGAACACTTCACTTTACTCTGACATATATATATACCCTGACTAAAGTAAAGTGGTTTCCGGTCTGTGCCGCTAATAGTGGAAGTCAGGGTTGAAGGTGTATTTCCTGCCGTTCTCCTGCACTATCATCCGCTTGCTTTTGAGTACGGTGATGAGTTTTACCACCTTGTTGTCTCCAAGCGTGACACCGACAGAGGCGTATGCTTCCTGCAAGGCTTCCGCAAGTTCCTGATAGCCGTATTCGTCTTTCAGGGTGAACGCCGCTTCCAGTGCGATGCGGTGCTGCCGCTCGGTGATGTCCTTGTACGGGTCGAACTTCTCCCTGTTTCCTTTTGTCTCATCCTTGTCCTTGAACAGGTAGTCTTCCAGCAGCTCGGGCAATGCTTCCTCATTGATGCGGAATGCGAACGGTTCGAAGTCCACCGCCCTGATATGTGCGGTTTTGACCGTACTTATGTCGGGATTCTTGCTGTCCTTCTCCACTTGCAGCACCGTTTCCGCCTTGTTGCTTAGCTCGGTTCCGATGTGCCCCCTTGCGTTCTCGTCCCCCTTGTTCTGGTGCAGTATGGTATGGATGTGGATGTTCCTTTCCCCCGTCCATGTCATCAGCAGGGAGATTACCTTCGTGGATTCGCCGGGGCTGTTGATGTCGTACACCATGTCCCGTATTCCGTCGATGATTACCAGCCCGACGTTTTCAGTCCGGTAGATTGCCTCCCTCACGATTGCTATGCGCTCTTCGGGCGTGTATTTCCGCAGGACGAGGAACTCGAGGTTCTCATGGTTGCTGCCTGTCGGCAGTCCCGCCATGCGCAGGCTGCGCCTTGCCACTTTCGCACAGTGGTAGGAGCTCTGTTCGGTGTCCACATAGAGTATTTTCCGCTTGTTTTCGGGCAGTTCCGCCGTATAGTTCAGTACCGTCCCGTTTTTCAGCGCAGCCGCCACGATTGCGGAGACGTTGAATGTTTTCTTGCTTTTGGCTTTTCCAATTGACGCGCTGAAGTTTCCCAGCGTGCCGATGACGGAGCCCTGCACTTTCAGGATTTCGGGTGCCTGCTCATAGTCTTCCGAAAGGTCAAGCCGCGAGGCATGCCATAGGATTATCGCCTCTTCGGGCGTGATGTTTCTTTCCTTGTTTTCCATATGGCACCTCCCTATCTGCGTCCCCCGCTTTTACGTCCTGCCAGTTCCAGTGCCATGTCCGCATCGACGATGATTTTGCGCCCTATCTGCGTAATGGCTCTGTCTATCCTCCCGCTTTTCTTGATGCGGTTTGCAGTGGGTATGCTGCACCCGAACAGACGGGCTATGCCGCCTATCCCGTACACGTATTTCTTGTCCTTGCCGGCTGTTGGCTGGGCTGGCTTCGTTTCGCTTCCCTGCAAGGCATGGCGGTTCAGGAATATGAACTCTTCGCCCGTCATCTGCCATACGGGCTTTGATAAAAGGTCTCTAATTTCCATATCAGAATGAAATTAACGTTTGTACTGTAAGCCCTGCGCATGGGCTTTTTACCTCGTTCGAACAGTGCAAAGTTAGTTCCGGGTACGGGTGGTAAGGATGTGGATAGCGTGATTGGGGTATCACGCTATCTTATTAAGTATCAGTAAGTAATAAAAGGTGGTAGAAATTATTTTGAGTGGTAAAAGTGGTCGTGTCGTGGAATGTCGGGACATATCACCGGCTATCGGAATACAGACCGCATTTCCCTTGCAAATTCTTGGTTGCTGTCACTGGGGAAATCGGAAACGGGCTCTTTGTATTTTGACTTGTAGTATGTATCGTCTATTCCCAGCAGGTTCATGACGTCCTCTTTCCATTTCTCTCTGTCCGGCTTGGGCAGCGTTTCACCCATAAGGAAAATGAGGTAGCATACACGTGCCTTCTCCCTCGGTCTTATTTTCAGTCTGCCTTCGCATGGTTGCAGGTTTAGGTTGGCGTAGAAGTCCAGTTCGGAAACGGTTTCAAACTGTACACCGTTGCATTTCTCATAAATGGCTGACAGCAGCCGCATGGGAAAATAGGCGGATGGGCTTGCCGGGGTGGTACCGGATGAGGAAATTCCCTTTTCCTCCCTTTCCTTTTTCTTTTGGTCGGTCAGATACTTTTCAAGGATTGCCAATAGTGAGCCGCCCAGCCTGCAAATGTCCCCGCAACGGTTTTGCAGGCATTGCAGGGCTTCCCGCCTTGCCTGCTCCTTCTGCCTGTACAGTTCATCCAGTTTGGCTTTCTCCTTGTCGTATTCCCGTTTGCACCGTTCGTACCTTCTTTCCAGCAGTTCCTCTTCCTGACGGTCGTGTTCCCTGAAACCTACCGCTTCCAAAGAGCCGTTGGCTTCCATGAGTTCCCGGTAATATCCGTTTGTGACTTTCATCTGTCTGTCAATACCCCAGTCAAAACGGCTTTCATGCTGTCGGCAGACATATCCGGTATCAAGACAGTCGAAAAACTCCCTGCAGGTATTGTAAGTCGAGATGTTGCTTTCAATCTCACGTTTCAGGCTGTTCAGCAATATGGAGAAGTGCGCAGCGTCCATTTCAAGCATGAGGCTGATAAGTGCCGTCTCAAAAGTCTGCGTGTCCCTGTACTCTCTGTAAAAATCGGAAATGAACTGCTGCTTCTCAAAAGAGAAACTGTCTCCGGACATTATTCCGGTGTATATCTTGTTGAGTTTCCCGTAGCGGGGTATCATTGACGTTATTCTTTCTTCCATGATATTATTGTGGTTACAGTTGGTTAAACTTGCTCATTGCGTTCGCCTTCACGTCATCGGCTATGTCTATGTAGGGCTTCATCGCCTTGTAGTCGCTGTGCCCCGTCCATTTCATCACCACTTGTGCGGGAATGCCGAGCGCAAGCGCGTTGCAGATGAATGTCCGTCTTCCGGCATGGGTGCCCAGCAGCGCGTATTTGGGTGTAATGGTGTCTATGCGCTCGCTGCCTTTATAGTAGGTTTCGCTTACAGGTTCGCTGATTTCCGCAAGTTCCCCCAGTTCTTTCAGGTAGTCGTTCATCTTTTGGTTGCTGATGACCGGGAGCGCCTTGTGTCCTTCAAACTCCACGTCTTTGTATTTGTCAAGTATCGCCCTGCTGTGATTGTTCAGTTCGATGACAAGGCGGTCAGCAGTCTTTACGGTGGTGATTTCTATATACCCGTCCCGAATGTCGCTCCGTTTGAGGTTGTACACGTCAGAATAGCGCAGCCCGCTGAAACAGCAGAACAGAAAGACGTCCCTTACCCGTTCGAGATATTGCTTGGTCAGGGGTATCTTGTAATCTTTCAGCTTGTTCAGTTCTTCCCATGTGAGGAATATCACCTTCTTTTGGACGCTTTTCAGCTTCGGGTTGAAGCTCTCGTAAGCGTTGTTCATGCAGTACCCTTTCTTGGTGCACCACCGCAGGAACCATTTCAGGTAGGCTATCTGCTTCATGGTGGACGTGTTGCGCAAGCCTTCCACGTCCTTGAGGAAATTCACGTAGCTTGTCAGCTTGGGTTCGTCCAGTGCCTCGAAGGTCAGTTCCTTGTCGAACTTCTCAAGGTGTTTCCTCACTGCGGCGAACTTCTCATAAGTGGCGTCAGACCAGCCGTTCTGTGTCCCGCATTCCTTGATGAACTCCCCGAACACCTCCATAGGTGCGAACGTCAGGGGCTTCTGCTGTTCCTCCTCCCTCTTTTCGCTATGCAGGTTGTTGAAAGCCTCCTTCACTTGTGCGGTGGTAGGCATGGTTCCCTGAACCTCGAACTCCTTGAAGATGTTCTGTATTTCCGTATAGTAGCGCAGCAGGTCGGTGTTGATTTCGGATGCGCTCTGTTTCAGTTTGTTGGTGCAGCCCGGCTTTACACGCTGCTTGTCGGCGTCCCATTTGGCTGCGTCGATGCGGTAGCCCGTTGTAAACTCGATGCGCTGGCTGGCAAATATCACACGCATACGGATAGGCACATTCTCCACGATTGGTACGCCGTTCTTCTTCCGGCTTTCCAAAGAAAAGATGATGTTTCTCTTGATATTCATATTCGGGTGTAATTAAATTAGTACCCAAATATACACCCAATTATTGAGATAGCAAAAGATTTTGAATGATATTTTACGATATAAACCAATCGTAATAAGCTGTTTATTAGTAGATAGTTACGATATTATGATATTTTGCAAAATTATAGGTTAAAGTACCGTACGCACCGCTTCTCAACCAAGGAGTAATAAAAAATCCCTCTGATTCTCAATGAGTCAGAGGGATTTTTTATTACTCCCTTCTATTATTCTTTATTTCCGTTGTACCCCCATTTTACATAAATGGCTCCCCAAGCGAATCCGGCTCCAAATGCTGTAAAAATCAGGTTATCTCCCTTTTTGAACTTATTCTCAAAGTCCCAAAGGCAGAGCGGAAGTGTACCGGCACTTGTGTTGCCATACCGTTCGATGTTCACCATGACTTTCTCCGGTGGTATTCCCAACCGTTGTGTGACTGCCGCGATAATGCGTTGATTGGCTTGATGGGGAATCACCCAATCGATCTCCTCCTTACTAAGATGATTCCTTTCGATCAGAGCCTCGCAAGCATCGGACATATTGGCTACTGCATATTTGAACACGGTGCGTCCTTCCTGATAAATATAATGCATCTTGTTATCCAACGTATAGTAGGAGGGAGGACATACCGAACCGCCTGCTTTTATATGTAAGAAAGGCAACCCTTTACCATCCGTTCTCAATACCGCGTCCATGATCCCCACATTCTCCGTTGTTGCCTCCAGCATGACAGCAGCACCACCGTCACCGAAGATAGCACAAGTAGCACGATCTGTATAATCTATGATGGACGACATCTTCTCGGCTCCTATTACGATCACCTTCTTATAGTTTCCCGAACGGATAAAATTAGCCCCCGTCTCCAATGCATATAAGAACCCGCTGCACACAGCCTGCATATCGAAGGCAAAAGCATTTTTCAATCCCAACCTTTCGCATACGATTGAGGCGGTTGAAGGGAAGCGATAGTCAGGTGTGGTGGTAGCGACGATAACCAGATCGATGTCGTCCGGATTGGTTTTTGTGCGTTGCATCAACTGTTTGGCGGCTTTACGCGCTATGTATGAAGTACCGAGTCCCTCTTCTTTTAAGATACGCCTTTCCTTAATGCCGATACGTCCCATAATCCATTCGTCGGTGGTATCCACCATCTTGGAAATTTCATCATTGGTCAGGATGTAATCGGGCACATATCCCCCGACTCCTGTAATTACTGCGTTTATACTCTCCATTGTTTTAAATTGATTTTGCTGTTTTTTAGAATGAGGTAATTAATCCCAAATGATAAATGCGGGCGCAAATATATAGAAAAGAGAATAAAATCCAATAACTGTCTATGTCACAGCCACCTTTTTAAATAATAAAAAGGAATATTATGCCAAATTTTTCCAAAAGTGATAATCGTTTTCTTGTGTTTGAAGGAAGATGTGCGTGGACGGTTTTTAGTAATAAGTAAAAAGTTTTTTGAATTCTTTATTGAGTCTGTATTTTTTTATCTATCTTTGCGGCAAAATTATCCGGTAGCCCTTTGGGCGACGGGGTAGTCTTTGTAAATAATGAAACTTACTTCTGAACGCGTAACGACTAAGGTTTTACCTGCACATGTGACAGGTAACGGCGTAGCTTTGTCTAAAAAGCGTTGGTTGGTTGCTCAAGTTCGTATTTATCACGAGAAAAAGACAAGCGAGCGGCTAACAAAAATGGGCATAGAAAACTATGTTCCGGTTCAAAGAAAGACCCATCTGTGGAGTGATCGTCGTAAGCAGATCGATCACATCGTAATTCCGATGAAAATATTTGTACGTGTCGATGCCCAAGAACAGAAAGACGTTCTTATGCTATCGGCCGTCAGCCGTTATATGGTGCTTCATGGTGAGAGCGCTCCGGCTGTTATACCCGATACCCAAATGGAGAAGTTCAAATTCATGTTAGACTATTCGGAGGAAGCGGTCAATATGAGTAATGCTCCATTGAGTCCGGGTGAGAAAGTACGTGTCATAAAAGGCCCGTTGAGAGGACTGGAAGGTGAGCTGGTTACTTTGAACGGGAAGACAAAAATTGCCATCCGGCTGGATATGCTTGGATGTGCCAGTGTCGATATGCCTGTGGGATATATCGAACGGGTGATGTAGTAATTTATTAATTGGGGTATATATGAAGAACTTATGTGAGCGCTCTGCTGCATAAGTTTGTAACAATCAATGTAATTTTATTGGGGAAATTATGATTATTGCTTATCTAGCAGGCATATTCTTACTATCCATACTGCTTGCCACTGTAATTATTCCACGCATTTTATTCATCTCCTACAAGAAACGTCTTTTTGATGTTCCTGATAGCCGGAAAGTCCATAAAACTCCGATCCCTCGTCTGGGCGGTCTTTCTTTTCTTCCTGTCATCCTGATAGCCCTATGTTCTGTCACGGGGATCCGTTATTATACCAATCATCCGGTCGATATGCTATGGGCTTCCGAACTGTTCATACAATATTTATTTTTAGTAGTAGGTCTCACTCTTTTATACCTGATAGGAGTTGCCGACGATCTTGTCGGAGTAGGCTATCGTTATAAGTTTGTCATACAGATTTTGGCAGCTCTTCTTTTCCCGTTGTCCGGTTTGTGGATTAACGATTTGGGCGGATTGCTGGGGCTGCATGAGATACCGGCTTATATCGGAATGCCATTGACAGTCTTTCTTACTGTATACATCACGAATGCCATTAACCTGATTGATGGTATCGACGGTCTGGCTTCGGGGTTGAGCTGTATAGCGCTAGGGCTGCTTATTATCGTTTGTGCGATTGTCGGTCAATGGACCCATGCATTCTTGGCGGCAGCTACACTGGGAGTCGTTATTACCTTCTACTATCATAATGTATTCAGCGTTTCCGGCAGAAAACTGTTCATGGGCGATGCAGGAAGCCTGACGTTGGGTTATATCCTTAGTTTCTTAGTCTTGCATTTCTGGCAGAAGACACAGTTGTGGGATCCGTTTACGATGAACCTGAACATGGTAACCGTCTCCACACTGCTGATTCCCCTGCTTGATGTCGTGCGTGTATTCTATTCCCGTGTGAGTGAGGGACGCAATCCTTTTACTCCGGACAAGAATCATATCCACCATCGACTCTTGCGAACGGGTATGCGAGTACGTGCAGTGATGATAACCTTGCTTATGTTATCCCTATTTTTCGTTGTCTCCAACTTCATATTATCGTTCTATATCAATACCACTTTCATGCTTTTGTTGGACTTGGCTTTTTGGTTGACTACCCATTTCATCATCCGTTATTTCATCATGAAACATGAAGCGGTGACAGGTAAGAAATGGTACAAAACATATCGAAATTTTTTCTGGTAACCAAACACTTACTTTATATATACAATCAACAATAATGAAAAAGATAAACCTCGGACTTTTATTATTTATTCTATTGACAGGAACCTCCTGCATCTCTTCCAAGAAGATGATCTACCTGCAAGGAGTTGATTCATTGACAAATCCCGCTCAAGTGATACAGCAGGACTATGAATTACGTATCAAACCGGATGACCAACTCTATATCATGGTGAGCAGTAAAGAGCCGGAATTGCTTACTCCGTTCGCGAATACGCAGATTTTGGGTTCATCCACATCTGGCGGAGGTACGAATATCCAGGAAACCACCGGAGTTCAAGTAGATAAGAATGGAAAAATAGACGTACCTATCTTGGGAGAGATACAGGTAGCGGGACTGACACGTCTTCAATTGGCGGATGAAATCAAAAAGTGTCTGGAAGAAGGACAATATATCAAAGATCCTACCGTGAGTGTCCGTATTAAAGGGTTGAAAATATCGGTAATGGGAGAGGTGGGGAGTCCCGGAGTGCACGAAATGGCAGGCGACCGCATCACATTGCTCGAAGCACTTAGTATGGCAGGCGACCTGACACCCACAGCCAAGCGTACCAATATCCTTGTACTTCGTGAAGAAGAAGGGAAAAGACATACCTATACGGTCGACCTTACTTCCGGTCGGGATGTACTAGAATCTCCCTGCTATTATCTTCAGCAGAATGATGTGGTATATGTAGAGCCCAACAAATCTATTAATGTGAAAGGAAGTTCCGCATTATCATATTTAGGGGCGGGAGCAAGTATCATTTCCGTATTAGCCTCCATTGTTTCCTTAATCGTCGTACTAAGCAAGTAAAAAAGAAAATATGGAATATATTCAGGAAAACGAGAGAACACTCAAGAAAGACGAAGGAGGAATCAACCTTCGTGATGTCGTCGAACTGATCATAGCCAACTGGTACTGGTTTGTCTTGTCCGTTTTAGTATGCGTGGGATCAGCTTATTTTTATGTACTGACCATCCAGCCTGTCTATCAGCGTCAAGCGGTGATGTTGGTGAAAGATAAAGAGAAATCCGCTTCGGATATGTCGGCCATGCTCGAAGTGAGCGGAGGAATAACAGGAACCAGTGTCGATAATGAAATCTACATCCTCCGTTCCCACCAGTTACTTCGTGAAGTTGTCAATCGCCTTCATCTGGATGTAGATTATGCCAAAGACGGCATACTGCGTGATACTCCCCTTTATGCGGAATCGCCGGTAGACGTTCATTTTATCGATCCTTACAATCAGCCTGTGTCATTCAATATTACTCCTCTCAATACGACGAAATTCCGTATATCCGACTGGAAAGTGATGGGAGAAAAGGGAGAAATACAGGAGCAGGAATTAGCGTACAATGATACCATTCGGACAGAGGCGGGAAGAATCGTCGTGCAGTTGCGTCCGGAAAACTTGTCCGCTTATCTTTCCCAACCAATCTCCGTTAGCCGTATCAGTCCGGAGATAGCGACAAACATTTACCAGTCCAAGATAGCGACTTCCTTAGCGGGCGAACGTACCACATTAGTGCAGATAACCTGTTCCGACACCAACATATCCCGTGCTGATGCAATTCTGGCCGCTTTGGTAAAAGTATACAGCGAGACGATCATAGAAGATAAAAACCGCATTGCGGCCAACACTGCTAAATTCATTGATGAACGTATTTCCATTATCAGTCGTGAATTAAGTGATGTGGAAGAAGACTTGACCGATTTTAAACAACGCAATCAGATTGTGGATATGAGTGCCAACGCTACACAATACTTAGCGGAGAGCAGTAAAGTCAAAGAAGAAAGTGCACAATTGGAGACGGAATTGTCTATTGCGCGGTCTATCAAGAGCTATCTGGCGGATGTTACCCGTAAAGACCAACTGATTCCGAACGTGACAGGAGTGGGAGATGTCAGTATGCAGAGTCAGATTACCGCCTATAATGAACTGATGTTACAACGTAATCGCTTAAAGGAGAGTTCGGGCGAGAAGAATCCCGTAGTTCAGGCGGCGGATAAAAATCTGGAAGGAATGCGTGCGACCATTTCGGGCTCTATGGACAATTATATGAAAACCTTACATCTTCGCCTGGATAAGGCAAAAGTTATAGAGAACCGTCTGGCGTCAAGCATTCAGGCAGTACCCAAGCAGGAAAAGATGGCGTTGAGCATTATGCGCCAGCAATCCATTAAGGAGACCCTCTATACTTTTTTGCTCAATAAACGTGAAGAAAATGCCTTGCAACTGGCTATTACTGAGGCTAATATTCGGGTGGTTGAAGAACCTTTCGGCTCTTATTTGCCTGTATCTCCCGCACGCTCTTCCATATTGGCTGCTGCTTTTATTGTAGGCTTGCTGATTCCATTGGGAGTACAGGTTATTATCTTATTATTGAATACATCCGTTCGTGGGCGTAAGGATATTGAGGAATACACCACCATTCCGATTGTCGGTGAGATTCCGGCCCGCAAAGATTCGGAAGGAGATGATGCGATTGTGGTAAGCGATAGTAGAAACGACCGTATCTCTGAGGCTTTCCGTATGCTGCGTGTCGATCTGAACTTCATCGCGAAAGAAGCCCGTGTCCTGATGTTCACCTCTACTTTGTCCGGTGAAGGGAAATCATTTGTCTCCCGTAATCTGGCAGTTGCTTTAGCCATCTCCGGAAAGAAAGTCATATTGCTTGACACAGACTTACGTAAGCATACTCAAAGTAAATTGGCGGGAGTAAACAGGAAAGAGGGATTAAGCACCTATCTATCCGGACTGAATTCAAATATGGATACTCTGATAACAGTCGGAGCTTTTCACCCGCAAGTCGATACTATTTTTGCGGGAATTGTTCCTCCCAACCCGGCAGAACTACTGATGAATGAACGTTTCGATCTTCTGATAGAGGAATTGAAGAAACGGTATGATTACATCATCTTAGATAATGTCCCGGCTTTAGTGGTAGCAGATGCATCCATCGTCAGCCGCGTAACCGATCTGACAATCTACGTCATTCGTGATGGAGTGTTGGACCGCCGTTACTTGCCGGAACTTGAACGCCTGCATCAGGATGGTAAATTCAAGAATATGTGCATCGTATTGAATGATAGCCAGGTTGAAAAGAAGAAGTACGGTTATGGTTACGGGCAAGGGTATGGATGCGGTTACGGTTATGGTTATGGGCGTGTGGATGGGTATTATTCAGAGGAAAATAACGATAAAAAGTAGATAAAGTTAGGAAATCCAAGAAAGAATTAGTTCTTTTGTAAGATGAAACGATAGCTATATAAAATGAGGTTAACACAGTTTACATATAGAGGAGACGATTGGAGATTAGCTTTGCCTATTAATTTGCAGGAAGTCAATTTGCTGGTTGGCAAAAATGCAGTAGGTAAGTCTAAGACTGTTCGTGCTTTGGGGAATGTATTGCTTTATTTGATGCAGCTTTCCGAACGAATTTCTACATCAGATATATTCCGGTGTAAGCTCCTTTTTGAAGACAAAGACGGTTTTATTAGTTATGAGTTTCAGCTAAAAAAGTCAAATGTGGTTTACGAATCACTGATAGCAAATGGTGAAACCCGGTTGTATCGGAATGAAAGTGAGACCCTTTTATGTGGTGAACTCATAAATCCTCCTTCTAACAAACTCACTCTTCATGTTCGTCGTGATGTATTACAATACCCATTCATTGAGAAGATAATGCTATGGGCGGAACATGCATGTGGATTGTGTTTTAATGAAATAGAAATAGGTGGTGACAATGATATGCCTTTTTACATATTGGGTCAGAGGCAGACTTTTTTTGAAATGGTGAAATCCTTGCCTGAAGAATCAATTCAGCAAGTTGTCAATCAGGCGCATAGTCTTGGTTATCCTATTCAGCAAATCGAACTGTTCGAGCATGGGAGTAATCTGAAAATGGTATTGTTCCACGAGGAAAATGTGATGAGTCCGCTTTTTGGTTCGTTGATGTCCAAAGGAATGTATCGTGCTCTCTATCTTCTTATTTACGCGCAATATATGTCTGTTCGTGAATACCCCTCTTTATTGTTGATTGATGATTTATGTGAAGGACTCGATTATGAACGTTCAACAAAGTTGGGTAAATACCTTTTTGATTTCTGTGCAAAGCATGATATACAGTTGATTGCTACATCTAATGATACATTTCTGATGGATGTAGTCGATTTGAAATATTGGAATATACTTCAACGTGAAGGAAGTGAAGTCACTTCTATTGATATCATAAAGAATCCGGAGTTGTTCAACGATTTTGCATTTACAGGTTTGAGCAATTTTGATTTCTTTTCTTCTGATTATATTGCTCGGAAGATGAAAGGACATAATGAATAAGCGTAAGGTTGCTGTATTTGTAGAAGGACAATCAGAATATGTCTTTGTTCGTGATTTCTTGTGCAGGTGGTATGATTATGACTCTTCTGTTTTAGGAATAGAATGTTTCTCCCTTCGTTCCGATCGTTATAATTCAGAACCATACCCATTTGGTAATCGTGAAAGCATTAATTACTATCAGATAGTAAATGTAGGCAATGACAGAAGTGTACTAAGTAAAATGTTGAAAGAAGCTCCTCGTTTGCAAAATGTCGGCTTTCATCAAATCATAGGATTAAGTGATATGTACAGCGATCTTTATCATGTACAAACAAAGGAAAGGTGTATTGATCTATCTGTTAATCAGAAATTTATAGATGAACATCAAAATAGTCTCAATACGTCTTTACAAAGAGATTTGTTAAGCTATCATTTTGCTATTATGGAGGTTGAAGCATGGATTTTAGGGATGTATCAGTTTCTTCAGCAGGTTGATCCAAGTCTGACTCCACAATTTATCATGTCGAAATTACAAATTGATCTTACTGCCGATCCGGAAATATCTTTTTATCATCCGGCTAAAATTTTGGATGAGATATATCATCTGACAGGGAGACAATACGGTAAACATCTATCAGAAGTAACTGCTATAACTTCGCAGTTCAGTAAAGATGACTATGCCCGTTTGCTTGCGTCCGGTCATTGCAAATCATTCAAAGAATTTATAAAAGACCTTGTTGCTGAATAGCGAACTAACTATCAATTATTCTTTTATTTATGTCACAAGAATCTCGCGTAAAGAAATCTTTGCTTAACGCGCGTGTCAATCTTATTTTTTATTTCCTGACTTTAGCCTTATCTTTCTTTTCTCGGAAGATATTCCTTGATACGTTAGGAGCGGATTTTGTCGGGTTAACAGGTACACTGCAAAACTTGTTAGGTTTCCTCAATCTGGCGGAATTGGGTATTGGCAGTGCCATTGGTTACGTACTTTATAAACCGTTATTCGATCATGATGAAACAAAGATTAATGAAATTATTTCTGTATTTGGCTACTTATACCGTTGGATAGGAAAAATTATATTGATAGCCGGATGTATATTGGCTTGCTTTCTTCCGCTTATATTTCCCAATACAGAGTTTGAACTAGGGCTTATTTTCTTTGCCTATTTTTCTTTTCTCGCTTCTTCTTTAATTGGTTATTTTGCTAATTATAAACAAACTTTGTTGGGAGCTGACCAGAAGAATTATGTAGTTACTGCTTATTTTCAAACTGCCACTATTGTAAAAACAATCATTCAAATGGCTTTGGCTTATTATACAGGAAATTACGATTTGTGGGTGATTGTTGAACTCTCTTTTGGTATTATTTATTCCTTTATATTGAATTGGAAAATAAATCAGGTATATCCGTGGTTAAAATCAGAAGTCAGTCAGGGAAGGATTCTTTTTAAGAAGTATCCGGAGGTGATGAAATACACGAAGCAATTGTTCCTTCATAAAATAGGAATGTTTGCTCAATGGCAAACGATTCCATTTTTCATATATACATTTTCAAATTTGCAAATGGTGGCTTTTTATGGAAATTATACAATTATTACTGACAAATTGAATTTATTAGTTAATAATTTGACAGAAAGTACATCTGCTAGTGTAGGTAATTTGATTGCTGAAGGAAATAGAGAGAAAATTATAGATACTTATTGGAGACTTTTTTATATACGATTATATATAGCTGCTGTCATAGTATATGGTATCTTTACTTTTATGGAACCATTTATTTCTCTCTGGATAGGGAAAGAGTATCTTTTACCCAAATCTATTCTTATAGTATTATGTGTGAATATATTTATTAATCAGACAAATGGAACAACAGCTCAATTCTTATTTGGATATGGTATGTTTAAAGACACTTGGGTTCCCATTTGTCAGTTTGCGGCATGTGTCATTTTCTCATCTATTTTAGGATACTACTATGGTTTATTGGGAGTATTGTTAGGAAATACAATTAGCCTGTTTCTTTTTATCTATGTATGGAAGCCTTTCTTTTTATTCATTTATGGATTTAAATGTAATATATTTGATTATGTCTTCAATTTAGTGAAAGGGGGAGTACTATTAATAATACCAATAATTGGGGTTTCCCATTTTTTATGTTTGTTGTCTTTCCATGCAATTATTAATACAATTATAGGAATTGTCGTTTACTCAATAGTGACTCTCATTCTTATGCTTTGTTTTTGCCGATCTATGCGCACCTTTTTTACTCGTATTATAAAAGTATTTTTCTAACTATGACTATTACTTTTTATACTAATTTTATTAACCATCATCAAGTTCCACTGGCAGACTGCTTTTTTAAGTTAATAGGGGATAATTATAAAATGGTTACTTTTACTCCGTTACCAGATGAATTTAGAAAGCGTGGATATGAAGATTATTCATATAAAGAATATTTAATAAAAGCTTATGAGTCTGAGCAGCAAATGGAATACGCTTTGGAATTGAGTTTATCTTCTGATATAGTTATATTGGGAGCAGCTCCTGAATATCTGATTTCAGAACGTATAAAAAGAAACAAGGTTACTTTTCGGTATGAAGAGAGAATTTTTAAGAAAATAGACAGGCGATTGTGTCATTTGACTTATTGGAAAGAATTATATGAGAAACATACGTGCTATCGATCTAAGAAATTATATATGCTTGCTGCTAGTGCTTATAATAGGTTAGATACTTCTCTTTTATATTCGTATCCGGATAAATGTTATAAATGGGGCTATTTTATAGATGTACCTCCTATTGATATTTTTTCTTTATTAGAAAAGAAGGATAATTCTTGTATTAAAGTACTTTGGTGTGGCACAATATCACAAGTTAAACGTCCGGATTTAGTGGTAAAATTGGCCTCTATTTTGAAAGAAAAACAAATTAATGTTCATATAAATATGATTGGTAGTGGTGCTTGGGAAGACCTAATCTGCAATTTGATGAATAGACTTGATGTTTCTGATTATATCACTTTATTAGGAAATCAACATAATAAAGATGTTCTGAGATTAATGCAAGAACATCATATCTTTATATTTACAAGCGATAGAGGGGAAGGATGGGGAGTAGTTCTTAATGAAGCTATGGCTAATGGTTGTACCGTCATTGCATCAAATAAAATAGGTTCGGCTCCTTTTTTAATTAAGAATAGAGTAAATGGACTCCTTTTTAGATCTGGAGATGTTAGAAGCTTATATAGAGCTGTAAAGTTGTTAGCAGAACAAAAGGCGTTGCGTGAAAGGCTTGCGGTTGCTGCTTATAATACAATGCAAAATGAATGGAGTCCTATGTGTGCAGCGGAGAATTTTATTCAGTTGGCGACAGCTTTGCTGCATAATGAAGTTCCAAAGATAATTGATGGTCCTTGTAGTAAAGCATATATTATTAATTCCAAAAAGATTCTTGAATAATGATTTCTATTATTATATGTAATCGTAAGAAAGTATTAGACCCTAAATTAGAGAATAATATTAAAAGTACTATAGGTATTGAATATGAAATTATAAACATTGACAATAGTGATAACCGTTATAATATATTTCAAGCATATAATAAGGGAATTCAAAAATCCAAATATCCATATATTTGCTTTATGCATGATGATATTTTATACCATACTGTAAATTGGGGTAAAAATATTATTGATTACTTTAATGATCCTGCTGTAGGAATGATTGGAGTAGCTGGACCTACTTATATTAGCCAACTACCAGGTATATGGTGGGGTGTTGAAAATGAAAAATGTAGAACAGGTTCTATCCGCCAATGTAATTTAGATACAGACAGATTTGATTTGACAAGACAACATTATACCTTATACAATCCTTATAATGAAAAAGCTACAGAAGTCGTAGCGTTAGATGGCCTGTTTTTCTGTATTAAAAAAGAAATATTTGGAGACGTTTCGTTTGATGAATCTTATAATGGCTTTCATTTTTATGATATTGATATTTCCCTGCAAATAAAAAGTAAAGGATATAAATTGTTATGCGTTTATGACGTGTTAATTGAGCACATATCTGTATCTAATCTATCTTTGGAATGGGTCAAAGCTTCACGTGTTTTTTTTAATAAATGGAAAAAGCTGCTTCCTATAACTACCTGTGTTTATACAGAAAAGCAAGTGAAACAGATTGAGGAAAATAATCTTCAAACTATGCTGAATTTGTTATCCGGTAATCATGTTTCATTGATCAAGTATTATACCTTAAAAGAACTGCTACATCTTCTTTTTCATTTTAAGCAATTCGTATGGAAAAAAATAAAAAAACGGATATTCTGAAAATAATTTATTTTATTCGGCTTAATTGGAAATATTTGATTTCAATTCCACGAAGTATATATTTAAATTTCAGACTTCTGCCATTAAATCAGGCGATAAAAGTACCAATATTTTTCTCTAATTATACGCGAGTCCGTATATGCAGGAATTCACGTTTGATTATTAATTCTCATGAGATTCATGCAGGGATGATAAAAATAGGTTATACTCATTGTGATTTTTTTCTGGCTAGAGATTATAAATCTAATATTCATCTTGAAGCGGGTATTATTTTGTTCAACGGCTATGCTAATATTGGTGCAGGTTGCCGTATTTCTATAAAACAGAATGCTAAAATCGAGTTTGGGGAACAGTTTTGGTCAACAGGACCTATATTAATAATAGCTAGAAAATCCGTTCTTTTTGAGAATAATTGTGTGCTTTCTTGGAATATAACTATTATGGATCATGATGCCCACGATATATATGTTGATAATACTTTAATTAACAAGTCAAAACCTGTAGTTTTTAAGAATCATTGTTGGGTTGGGTGCAATTCAACAATTTTAAAAGGAGCTATTATACCACGTGATGGAATTATTGCAGCAAATTCTGTTATAACAAGAGAACATCATATGTCAAACACAATCATTGCAGGTGCTCCAGGAAAAGAAATATGTAAAAATGTATGTTGGAAATAAAATATATGATTGGCTATGAATAAAGAGATACGCTTAAATGATATAGTAATTTTGAGAGCTATCTCAATAATTTTGGTTGTTTTTGTACATTGTTACTACATTTATAATTATGGAATTCTTTCTGATATAGAAACAGTTGATCTAACAATCTTGCGAATTATTAATCTAGATATACTAGGACGTTTTAGAATGCCTATGTTTATTTTTATTTCGGGATTTTTGTTCTCTTTTTTGCATTATGAAAAACATAAATATCCCAAATTTACAGATCTGTTATCAAACAAATTTAAGAGATTACTAATTCCCTACTGTGTTTTCTTTCCTGTAACTGCTTGGAGTCTGGGTTTATTTGAGCAAGATAGTCATATAAATATTTTGTATCCAATTGGTCATTTATGGTTTCTATTAATGCTATTTTGGTGTTTCATTTTTACTAAAATGATTGTAGCTTATAAAGTAGATAATACATATTCTATTGGAATAATAATTTTTTTAGCTTATATATTTGCTTTTATTTCTCATCTTTTTCCAGATATCTTAGGGCTAAATGACTTTGCCAATAAATATATTTACTTTTTTTGTCGGATTTATTTGTTACAAATATGATAATATATTAAAATTGAGGAATACTTCTAAGCTGAGAATATGTTTTTTGATGTTAGTTACTATTGTTTTTCAATTATGTTGTATAATCTTATATTCTTCATCACATACAACATGGATGCGATGAATTTCGCCTGCAACGAGTCTTTTGATTGTTTTGTCTTGTTATGCATTGGTAAATAGGTTGCTAAACAGTAGAATAATAGCAAATAAACCTATATTTGAGAAGATTAATAAGTGTAGCTATGGAATATATGTTTCGCATCCTTGGATTATTGATTGTAAGCAGTCAAAAATTGGCTCATAATTGAAATCTCTATCTTCGCTGCGAACAAAAATTTTAGAATTTATGTATAGCAGTGAAGATCTTGAAAGGTTTTACTTTCAGTACCAGACCGAGGCTTTGCCTCATGGAGAATCTCTCCAATCGTTTTGTGTTAAGAACAAAGTTCCTTATAACATCTTTCAGAAATGGTACAGGGATACCCGTAGAAAAGTAGTTGAAGTCCAGGTTGATGGTGCTCCTGCAATTGGTCATGAGGAAAAATCCAGTGACATTGATCAATCTCAACCGGTATCACCAGGCAGAAATGATCACCCGGTTCGTATTTGGGTTGAGATTCGTATCAGCAATGGCTTGCATTTGTCCCAAAAGAATTTAAGCTACCCGGATTTGGTTCGTATGGTAGAGAAACTGGAGGGGTTATGTTGAGTGTTACCGGTCTGAATCATTTTTATTATGTCCGTGACTTTACCGATATGCGTTGTAAGCACAGCCGTGTGCTGTCTGTCATTCGTGAACGGCTTCACCGTGAGCCCAATGATGGAGACGTCTTTATAGTCATGTCTCGCAATCGCAGGATAGTCCGTATGTTTTCATTTGATAATCGTTCATATAGTCTGTTCGAAAAGAAGTTTGTGGCAGGCTATCAGTTCATGAAGGTGGAGCGGAACGGGGCAGATATTGTTTATCGGATTGCCTGGAAGGACGTGGTTTTGATTCTTGAGAATCCTATAGTTAAAACATTAAAAATCAGATAATCAATCTATTTATCCACTTGCGGTTTTGTGATTATTTTATTACCTTTAATGCTGTAAATCAAAGGTTTAAGTATGATCGATCTGCAAGATATAATTACAACAAAACGAGAGTTGTTGAGTAGGGAAACCTACTCACGCAACCCTATAAATTATAGTGCAGGTATGGCAGAGGATCAGAAAGAGCGGTACATACAATACCTTGCCGAACAGAATCAGGATCTTCGGTTGACAAGTGATGCCATGAAGCTTGTTTTGGAGGATTTTATGGCTCAGATGAAGGATCTGAAGGCTCAGGTGTCCTCTATGGAATCGAAACATGCTGACCTTGAAAATCGGTTATCGGAAGAGCATAAACTTCGCAAATCGGCTGAGCGTAAGATAAAATCACTTCAAGAAAAACTTGATTATGCCCATCAGGAACGTTTTGGTGATAGACGTCAAAAGATACAATCTAAAGCTAAAACAAGTGATTCAGACCGCCGGAAGGAGAAAGATGATTATGATGGAACCGATGATACGCTTCGTACGGATTCGGTTGATCATGCTCCATCTCAAGAGGTAAAAGAGTCTTCCAGGAAAGAGCGTGATTTATCCAATCGCCCTGACGGTTATAAAAGGATGGGAGTAGTTGGAGAGGCGACAGAGCATCCTTCCGATTTGACAAAGGTTCCCGGTCGCATCATTGAAAGGAGAATGGTACGGGTGTTCAGTTTCCGTACTTTCCTTACGGAAGAATGTTTTGAGATGGTTCATTATGCAGAGCCTGGTAAAAAGCCCAGGTGGGGTTATTTCCCTTCTGAAGGCCATCCGGAGGTGGTGACCAGATTCGAGGGTACTAAAGCTACTCCTGAATTTCTGCAGGCTATCGCCTATGAAGTTTATGTGAAGAATGTGACTTTCGGTCTTCTTCACCAATGGCTGACAGATATGGGCATGACCGTTTCTAAAAACACATTGCGCAACTGGCTTAAGAAAGGTAAGACATACCTGGATGAATTGGTCTGTGTATTGAAGTCCATAGCTTTGGAAAAAGACTCGATAGTGAACTGCGATGAGACCTGGTGTAAGGTGCGTAAATACGATCACTATAAGAAGTGCTATATTTGGGTTCTGGTCAACAAGGCTCAGAAAACAGCCATTTTCTTCTATGAGAATGGCTCGCGCGGTCGTGATGTACTTACAGACTTTTTGGGCGATGCAGAGTTGAAGAGTATTATGTCCGACGGATACAATGCTTATGTATTTATCGGCAATGAGCTGAAATCAGCCCGGTTTAAAGATACTGTACACCAGGTTTGTATGTCACATGCCAAGAACAAGTTTGTCAAGGCTTCCAATCAGGGTGGTGAACCGACTGCAGAACGCTTTTCCGAAATTTTAAAGGAGTTCTTTATGAGGGAGCGTAAATACGATGATGCCGGATTAACTCCCAAGGAAAGGTTCCGAGAAAGGCAAAGCCTGGCAACGAAGGAACTTCTGATAGAGTTACGCAGCTTGTTGGACAGTGAACTGACAAAGGATTCAGAATTTAGAAGCCGGTATTATAAAGAAGCTCTCAATTATCTGAACCGGTTCTGGAAAGAGCTCTTTGCTTACTTGGATGATGGTGAATTACCGATAGACAACAACCTGGCTGAGCGAACCATTCGAAAGCTGACTACCCAACGCAATAATTCACTTCATTATGGTAGTGATGCCGGTGCAGAGATGGCAGCAACTTATCACAGTGTGATTGGAACGGTAAAGCTTCATGGCAGTTCTGTCTGGAACTTCATCGGAACTTTTTTCAAAAATATCTTTAACGGATGCAGGGATTATGTTAACATGGTTCCTGACAAAATCACTTTGGCTACCAGCCAATGTTAAATTCAAGACTAATTAATTAACAAAACTCGGTTTAGGGCACTGAAAAGTGCCCTTTCAAAGGGGGATGCCCTAAATTGAGTGCTTACTTATTGATTTTATAACATCAAAAAGTGAAATCATATTAGTTGCCAAAGTTTATACTATGATTTTTCCTTTACTGTTGTTTGCCGTAGTATTAGTGCTGTCAGTCACTTTTACAAGATTATTATTAACTTGCAAAGTTGGTCGTTTTTTAATAGGATAAATCTAGCATATGAAAAGGTTATTATTCTATTATCCAACTCCATTCGATACACTTAGAGGAGGTATCGAAAGAGTTACTAATAAGTTAGCAAAAGAACTTAATAAATATGGATACGATGTATTTTATTTGCATTTGAAAAATGAAACAACTTTGGGGTTAAAAGGTAAACTGGATTATTCTGTTCAGACCTTCTTCTTACCTGAATCTCAATTGGAGCATCCTGATAATATTAAATATTATCAGAGCCTTCTCCAAGAAAAGAAAATTGATGTAGTTATTAATCAACAAGGCTTATACGAAGGTACTTATTTCGTCAGCAAAGTCGGTTATTCTAATGTTAAAATAATTTCAGTACTTCATAGTGACCCTATTTGTGGATACAGATACTTATGGCATGATTTGAAAACCTTACGAGAAATTGGATATGTAGAATGGATAAAAAGGATATTAAGATGCTGTTTATATTTCAAAATAAAAAAGGAAAGATGGAGAGATATTCAAGTGCATTATAACTTTCTTTTATATAGCAAACAAGTAATATGCGTACTATCTGAAAGTTATCTGACAACATTACAAGAAATTAATCCGTTTTTACTAAATCGTGCAGTATCCATCTCTAATCCCAATACATATGATGATGTTATATCAATACCACGAAAAGAAAAAATAATATTATTTGTGGGAAGATTAGATAATCGCTCCAAAAAACTAAGAACATTGATAACGATTTGGAAAGAAATATACAAAGAATATAAGGATTGGAAGTTGATTATTATAGGGGATGGAGAAGATAAAAAAAATCTGACCAATTTGGCTAATGGAATAAAAAATATAGAATTCACAGGATTCTTAGAACCATATGAATATTATCAACGTGCTTCTATTTTTTGTATGACATCCATTTTTGAGGGATTTCCAATGTGTTTAACGGAAGCGATGCAATTTGGATGCGTTCCTATCGCCTTTGATAGTTTTCCTGCAATTCATGACATTATACTACCTCAACAAACAGGAGAACTTGTTTGCCCTTTTAGCAAAAGAGAGTACATACAAAAAATAACTTACTTAATGCAGAATGATTCATACAGAAATGAACTGTCAAGAAAGGCATTTAATCACGTGAAGAAATATGATATTAAGAAAATTGTAGAGTGCTGGATTAATCTGATTGAAAAATGAAAAATATTTTATTAGTTCTTAGGGAACCGTTTTTGGATAGAATCCCTAGTCTGAAAAGTCTTCTTTGGTTTTTAGCAAATAAAGGATACAAAATAACTATTATTACTTCTGAATCGAAAAATTTTACTCTTATGTCGTTCAATCACGATAAAATTCGTGTGTTGAAAGTCAAACAACGCAGGCATATGTTGGAATTACCAACATCGGTTAAAATTGTTTTAAGGTCAATTCTATATATTGCATTTAATCGAATAGATTTTATTATTGGAGGAGATATGATTGGGAACATAATTTCCACTAAAATAGCTAGCTTATTCAATTGTAAACATGTATTTTTTATGCTTGAATATCCGCAAATTCCTACAAATAAACATCCTCAATTAAATAGGCTACAGAAATATGAAAATGTGGTCATTTGCAAGGCTGACTGTATTATAACTCACGATAAATGGCACAAACAATTTCTAGTAGATAACTATAAACTACCCCACGATAAAATATTCTTATTGCCTAATGCTTCTTTTACTCCAGAGTTTACCTTTAAAAGTAATTTTTTGCAAGAACGTTTGAAATTATCAAATAAAATAATTGTATTGCATTCTGGAGGATTTGGCAGGTGGTTTAAATGTAAGGAATTAGCCGATTCTGCAATTAATTGGAGTGATCATGTGAAACTAATATTTCATATGAGTCATAGGCTTGATGGGGATTTGTATTTTGAAAATATTTATACCCATCATAGTGATAATGTATGTTTTTCTTTGGATCCGGTATTAACACACGAGTTGGATATGCTTGTTGCTTCGGCTGATATCGGGATTGCATTATATTCTGTTGATGAATTGGAATATAGAGCTACTTTAATAGGACTGGCTGCAGGAAAGATAGGTAATTATTTAAAGTGTGGAGTTCCTGTTATTGCTACTAGATTACAATCTCTTTCTTATATTGAGGAATATGGTTGTGGGATATTAGTGGATGATGAAAAAGATATTATAAATGCAATTGAGTGTATTATGTCAAATCGAGCATTATATTCTCAGAATGCTTATCAATGTTATCGTACATTATGGCATCCTGAAAAGTATTTAAATTCTATTTTGACGTTTTTTTCATGACTATTCTAATTGCAATGCCATGCCTTCTTACTGGAGGCACTGAAATACAAACATTGAGCCTTGTTCGGGCATTAGTACAAGACGGACATCAAGTTACGGTGGTGTGTTATTTTGAGTATGCACCAATAATGATAGAACATTATCAAAATGAAGGCAGTAAGGTAATTTGTTTAAATCCGGCAGGTACACGAATAAGCGGATGGAATGGTATACGCTTTCTATTTAAGGGAATAAGAAAGATATTAAAAGAAAAACGGCCCGACATTGTTCATGTACAATATATGGCTCCAGGAGCCATTCCAATTCTTCTTTTACGAATGTTGGGTATGAAAAATATTATTGTTACTGTACATACGGCAGCAGATATTTATTCTAGTCTTTATTTGATACATTTTATTCAGAAACATTGTGTACGTGTGTTCACCTGTATTACTATGCGTGCGGAAAAGTCTTTTTTCGGAAGTGCAGAACTCTATAACTCAAGCACAATATTGAAAAAACGAAATCATTTCACCATTTACAATGCCTTGCCACCTTATATTCATATTCGCGAGGAACAGAAACCTTTTTCTGACGGACAAATTACATTAGGAGTAGTTAGTCGTTTGGAACGAATTAAAGGGATGGATTTGGTTATTCCTGCATTTGCCAAATTGAAAAAACAATATACGGACATTCGGCTATTAGTGGTGGGGGACGGTTCGCAAAGGAGTATAATGCAAGAACAGGCGATAGAACTGGGAGTGAATAATAGTGTTGAATGGATGGGGCGGCAGGAACAATCTCACCTCCAATCGTTATATGATCGAATTGATATTCTATTAATGCCATCACGTAGTGAGGGATTCGGTCTGACAGCAATTGAAGGGATGGCTCGCGGTTGCGTGGTAGTGGCTTCAGATACCGGAGGATTGCCGGAAGTTGTAAAAGATGGAGAAACAGGACTTTTGCATCAGGTAGAAGATGTCGAAGATATGACTGCCAAAATACAACCCTTATTGGAGAGCAGGATGAGGATTATCCAGCTTTCCCGAAATTCAGTTTCGTATGTATCACAATTCAGTTTTGCAAAATATGCTGCGGCATTTTGTAACTTATACGAACGTATAAATTGATTTATCCGGATGAATCTATTGAATTATCTTTATTTCATTATTATCACAGGCTTTGGCATTAAGTTTCTGTTTCAGCGTGCAGGAAAAGTGTGCCACCCTTTGAATAAGGAACTGATGCTTAGTTTCGACGGTCCGGAGTTGTTTTGGACGTTAACTTTCTCTACCGGCTTGTTAGCGCTTTCTGCTCCGGGAGCACTCGACTTGATGGCTATCCGGCTTTTAGTACTTGAAAGCCTTTGTTTGATAGGCTTGTTTGTGGTGAAACGGAAACCGGTATGGAGTGCGGTGAGTATTTTCTATTTGCTTTATATTGCTTGGTTACTGATAGGACTTTCCTATTCTCCTGCTCCTGCCTATGGCTTCCGGGTTATTCTGAAATATTTGTATCCATTATGTATTATGCTGTTTGCTTCGGCTGTGGTACGTGACGGGGGAGTGTTTCTAAAAGCGGGATTGTGTGCTCGATGGGTAGCGGTAGTTTGCCTCATTTTTTCTTTTGTACCGGGAATAAGTATTCTTGTACCCGGAGTGTTCTGGTATGGTACTGCTCGTGCCATTCATTTCATTCCTATCTGCATATTTTCATTGGCACTTTATTTTTATGGAAGAAAGAATAAAAAAGACTTATTGTATGCTGTTATATTCGCTATGCCTTGTTTCCTATGGGTATTTCGTACTAGTATAATGGGAACTATATTAGCCGCAATGACATTTTTTTATTTTCGATACCGGATGAAATCTTTACCTATAATAATAGGAATCATGCTATTGTCGGTCATTGCAGTCTTCACTATTCCTAGCTTGAAAGAGAAAATGTTTAAGAATGGTGATGTGACAATAGAACAATTGCAAGAAGGGAAGATTAGTAAAGATAATATTAATAGTAATGCCCGATTTGCAATGTGGGAACATTTGCAAAATCGTTTTTATACAAATAAACAATTACAAGGGTCGGGTACGGGAAGTGTGCAGAATTATATGTACACTCATCGTATTTTTGGAGGCTTGAAAGTTCCACATAGTGATTATATACAAATGCTTTGTGACAATGGAATTATTGCTGTGGTCATTTATATATTAATCGGCATTACTCTGATAATTCATACATTATCGGTTTATAACCATACTTATTCATCTGTCGTTCGACTTTGTGCTATCACTGCGGGTAGTTCTATGGCAGGCTTATTACTAACATTATATTCAGATAATGTGGTGAATTATTCGATGGCAACCCTTTCTATGCCTTTTGGATTTTATGGAATGATGTTAGGACTAAACAAACAAGATAAATGATTTCAGTAGTAATACCTCTTTATAATAAAGCACATCAGATAGCCAATACATTATATTCTGTTTTGAAACAAACTTTCCGGAATTTTGAAATAGTAGTGGTAGATGATGGAAGCACAGATAACAGTGTACAGGAAGTAGAGAAAGTGAATGACATTCGTATTCGAATTATCCATCAAAAGAATGCGGGAGTATCTGCTGCACGCAACAAAGGTATTGAAGAAGCACGTTATAATTTAATAGCTTTCCTTGATGCAGATGATGAATGGAAACCTGAATATTTGGAAACCCAATACAATTTATTTTTGAAATATCCACAGTGTAATGTGTATGCTTGTGGATATGAATTTTGTAATTCTAATGGAACTGTATCTAATACAATTATTCGTAAACTTCCGTTTCATGAGGAAGACGGAGTGTTGACTAATTATTTTGAAGTGGCAAGTTGTTCGCACCCACCAATTTGCTCTATTTCAATAATGGTCAAAAAAGAAGCAATTCAAGCTATTGGTGGTTTCCCGGTGGGTATTAAATCTGGAGAAGATTTATTGACTTGGGCACGATTAGCTGTTCATAATGAAATAGCATATTCCAGAAAAATAATGGCTATATTCCACGTAGAGGGGTATAATGTTTCGGAAAAGCCAAAGCGGATACCGGCAGAACAAGATTTGGTGGGAAATGAGTTATCCGCCTTGTGGTACCTTTATCATCCGTCTTATATGAAACAATATATTTCTCATTGGCACAAAATGCGTAGTTCCATTTATATGCGGCTCAATATGAGAAGAAAGAGTATGAATGAGGCTCTGAAAGGATTGAAATACTCTCCCTTGAATTATAAACTTTATCTATATATATTGTTGGATTTATTGCCAACTAAAATTAGACCTTTTTAAAAATGCCTGCACCTATTGTAATTTTTGCCTTTAACCGTCCCGAAGCTTTATTAAAACTTAAAGAAACATTAGAAAGAAATACGCTTTATGAAGAATCGGAAAAGTATGTTTTTGTAGATGGAGCACGTAATGAAGGAGAATGTGCCAAAGTGGAGGAAGTTGTCTCTATAGCTCGGAAAATAACTTCAAATGTCACAGTGGCAGAAAAAAATAAAGGACTGGGAAGTTCTATTATCGAAGGAGTAACCACAGTAATTAATCAATATCATAAAGTGATTGTTCTTGAAGATGATCTGATATGTTCTGAAAATTTTCTGTCATATATGAATCAGGCACTTGATTTTTATCAGAATAATTCACGGATTTTCTCTATTTGCGGGTATGGGTTGAAGATAAAACGTCCAATGGGATATATTGGAGACGTTTATTTGTCCGGTCGCTCTTCTTCGTGGGGATGGGGCACTTGGAAAGACCGATGGGAACAAGTGGATTGGGAAATAAGGGACTGGAAAGAATTGAGCTCAAACAGGAAAATGCAGAAAGCATTCAATAAAAATGGCAGTGATATGTTTATCATGTTGAAAGGATATATGGAAGGAAGAAACCGTTCATGGGCAATACGTTTCTGTTATAGTCAATTTAAGTTGGGTAAATATTCTGTTCATCCTTTTCTTTCTAAAATAGACAATAAAGGTTTTGGAGAGGATGCAACAAATTGCAGACAGAATTATTCGCGATTTAAGGTAAATATAGATAAAGAACTTAGTAATAATTTTTCTTTTGATAAGAATATTGTACCGAATAGTGATATTGAGCGACAATGTCGTAAGTATCATTCCATATTGATAAGACTATATAGTAAAATACGGAGAATATTACATGTATAAATAAATGGAAACAAATAAATGTCAGTTGTCAATTGTGATTCCCGTCTTTAATGGAAGTAACGAGATAAATATTTGTCTTGACAGTATTTATTCGCAAGGAATGTCACCGGAACAATTTGAGGTAATATGCGTGGACGATTGTTCTACTGATTCCACTGTTGAAGTAATTGAAGACTATGCAAATCGGATGCAGCCTGGAAATCTGAAAATTATCCGTCATAATGTTAATAAACGTCAAAGGGGGGGGGAAATACAGGTATTGAAAAAGCAATTGGTACATATATCTTATTTCTTGATCATGATGATTACTTTAAAGTTGGTAGTTTGTTGCAATTAGTGAGAATAGCGGAAATAAATACGGGAGTCGATATTGTGATGTTTGATTTTGAAGCCTTCACTAATGGTATAATAAGTCAGAAAAGCCACTACCTGCACAATGATACAAAGGAGATGAAAGGACGGGAGTTTTTGCAATCTCAAGAAATTCCGTGGGTACCGTGGTGTTATTTGTATCGGAGGGATTTCCTAAACGAACATTGTTTACGTTTTGAAGAGAATATTCGTTTTGAAGATGCAGATTTTGTAATGAAGTGCACAATTCTTGCCCAACGTATGTTTTTTGTTCCTTTAATAGTAGTAGGGCATACTTATTCTGATAGTCAAACTACGGCAGTAGGAAACAACGTTGGGAAAATTATTGATTTATTCCGTTTGTCAGATAGGATAAAAAAGATTGCAATGGAAGAAATGCTAGTCGACAAAGAATGCTCTAATGCAATTTTGGCACATCATCTTTTTAGGCATAAATATGATATTATGAGATATTTATGGCGGATTCCGTTCTCTCAAATGGTTTATATTCTCCGTCATTACAGAGCGTATGTACCCAATAATAATAAATGGCTGACTTTTAGTGCCCGCTATCCGTTGATATTTGCTATTGTTCTGCAATTGTTGAAACCACTCTTTCCGTTAATGAGAAAAATATATCTATCGTCTAAATAAATAAAAACATGAATATAGCAATCGTAGGAACCGGTTATGTCGGTTTGGTTTCCGGCACGTGCTTTGCCGAGATGGGAGTGAATGTGACGTGCGTTGATGTTAATAATGAAAAAATAGAAAAGCTGAAGAAAGGGGAGATTCCCATCTATGAATCCGGATTGGAAGAAATGGTATTGCGTAACCATCGGGAAGGCAGGCTGAAGTTTACAACAGACATTACTACGTGTCTGGATGATGTAGAACTTGTATTTAGTGCCGTAGGAACTCCACCGGATGAGGATGGCAGTGCAGATTTGACGTATGTACTCGAAGTAGCCCGGACTGTGGGACGCAACATGAACAAATACCTGGTATTGGTAACAAAATCTACCGTTCCGGTAGGAACGGCACAGAAAGTAAGAGCGGCCATTCAAGAAGAACTGGATAAACGGGGAGTGCAGATTCCATTTGATGTGGCTTCCAACCCCGAGTTTCTGAAAGAGGGAGCAGCTATCAAAGATTTTATGAGTCCCGATCGTGTAGTGGTAGGGGTCGATTCTGAACGTTCGAAGGAGCTGATGACTAAATTGTACCGTCCATTCTTGTTGAATAATTTTCGGGTTATTTTTACGGATATTCCATCGGCGGAAATGATAAAGTATGCGGCTAATTCAATGCTTGCCACTCGTATCAGTTTTATGAATGATATTGCTAATCTTTGCGAATTGGTAGGTGCGGATGTCAACATGGTACGAAAGGGCATTGGAAGCGATAGCCGTATAGGAAGCAAGTTTCTTTATCCAGGTTGTGGCTATGGCGGTTCATGTTTCCCGAAAGATGTGAAAGCGTTGGTGAGAACAGCAGAAAAGAAAGGCTATGTAATGAAGGTGCTGAAAGCTGTGGAAGAAGTGAATGAGCACCAGAAAGAACTTCTTTTTTATAAGCTTGAGAAATATTATGGAGGTGCGTTGAAAGGAAAGACGATTGCTATCTGGGGATTAGCCTTTAAACCCGAAACGGATGATATGCGGGAAGCTACCTCTTTAGTAATTATCCGACTGTTGAAAGATGCAGGTTGCAAAATACGTGTGTATGATCCGGTAGCAATGGATGAATGTCATCGGCGTATAGGGAATGATGTGGAGTATGCTGTCGATATGTACGATGCGGTGTTGAATGCTGACGCTTTACTACTGTTGACGGAATGGAAACCTTTCCGTTTACCGAGCTGGGGAGTGTTACAAAAGTCCATGAACCGGTCTGTTATTATAGATGGACGAAACATTTATGATGGCAAAGAATTGAGGCAATTAGGCTTTGATTATTACTGTATTGGTCAATAGAGATGAAAATTCTTCTCGTCCACAACAACTACGGTAAATATAGTGGTGAAGAGGCTGTGGTTGATAAAATGGCTTCAATGTTCCGTGAGCATGGACACGAGGTGTGTTTCTATCGCTTAACCACAGAAAGGAGTCGTGAGAGCTTATCCGGAAAGATAAAAGGTTTCCTTTGTGGCATTTATTCCCCATCAGGGGTGAAGGGCTTGCGGGAGATATTGGAACGGGAAAAGCCGGATGTTGTGAATGTACACAATCTCTACCCTTTCATTAGCCCTGCCGCTTTATTTGAATGTAAGAAGACGAAAGTACCGGTAGTAATGACGGTTCACAATTTCCGTTTAATTTGTCCGACGGGGTTATTTATGCGTAATGGCAAGCCTTGTGAGGTTTGTCTACAAAAGAGAAATGAGTGGGGTTGTATCCAATATAATTGTGAGCATTCATATTTTAAATCTGTGGGATATACATTACGAAATGTATACGCTCGTTGGACAGGAGCATATAAGAACAATGTGAGAACATTTGCTTGTATTACGGAATTTCAAAGAAAGAAGCTGATAGAGGCTGGATTTGATAAAAATAAAATAGTTGTTATTCCCAATTCGATAGATATTCCATTGAAATATAAAACAACATTTGGAAGTTATGTAGCATATATTGGTAGACTAAGTTATGAAAAAGGGTATGATTTGTTGGTGGAAATAGCCCGTAAATATCCTGAAATTCAATTCTGTTTTGCAGGTGCCAAAAGAGAAGATACTAATATTGCTTTTCCTAAAAATGTGCAATTAATGGGGTATTTGAAGGGGAAGGAGTTAGAGTATTTTATAAAAAATGCTCGTCTGGTGGTGATACCAAGTAGATGTTATGAGGGCTTTCCTATGGCTATTTTGGAAGCTGCACAGTTTGGTAAACCTTGTGTTTGTCCTGATCATGGTGGATTTACTGAAATTATAGGCAAAGGAGAGAATACGATTGGACGATTGTTTGAACCGAATAATTTGAATGATTTGGAAAAACAAATTCTAGCTTTATGGAATCAGCCTGTATTAGTAGAGGAACTAGGGCAAAAAGCCTATGAAAAGCTACAAAAAGAATACTCATCGGAAGTCGTTTATAATAAATGGAATGAATTGTTTACTAAGATACTTTATGGATAATATGCCCTTAGATTTAGATATTAGTGAGCTTTTGCCAATGGATATACACGAATGGGATAATTTGTGTAATACTCCATTGCCTTATTGTTTTTCTGACGAAGAATTTGAAAAAGAAATTGAAGAATCAGAAAAGAGTGGATGGGCAGAAGACAATGATGTGAATACATTTATAATTAAGTGGAAGAATTTAAAATAAAATCACTGATAATCAATGAATAATGAAAATGAAAACACAAACCTCTGTAACTTTGAGGGGGGGGACAAAAAGCGTGCCAAACACGTATTCTTGGCCTTGATGTTATTAGAAGTCTAGCAATCTTATTTGTAATAGCGGGACACTTTTTTGTCTTACATACTCCGTTTGGTTCTACTAATTTTGAGGGTTTATCTTTGTTTCTACAAGCAGGAATCCTCCCTTTATTTTATACGGGAGTTCCATTATTTATCATGCTGACCGGATACTTGAATATAAATAAAGTATCAAGTAAAAAATACTATCGAGGAATATGGAAGGTACTAATTGCTTATATTTTCTTTTCAATATTAACCATTATCTTTAGAAAATATTATTTGCATGAGGAACTTTCATTATTCAAATTAGGACTCAAAATTTTTGATTTCTCAGCTATTCCCTACGCATGGTATATTGAGATGTGGATTGGCTTATTTCTTTTCACTCCATTTTTGAATCTTTTATATAAGGCTATTCCCACTCAACAACAGAAAATTGTGTGGATAGGGATATTATTTACAATGACAGCCATTCCTGATTTGTTTAATCGTTATGGTTTCCATCTGGTTCCCGGATTCTGGCAAATTTGTTTCCCTTTGATGTTTTTCTTTATAGGGAGTTATATAAAAGAGTACCAACCTAAAATCAGACTATTATATGGGTGGGGAATAATTATGATATGTTGTTTGATTAATCCTATCTTCAATATATTGTTTATACATAATCATTCGTTAATTCAAATAGCGGGAGGATCTTCCGGTGTGTTTGGGACCATAATAGCCGTTATCTTCTTTTTGTTAGTTTATCAACGAGATATTCATGTTCCGCTAATAAGGAAAGTATTTACTAAAGTTTCTTTGTTATCACTAGATATTTATTTGTGTTGTTATATATTTGATGCAATTTATTATCCGTGGTTTAAGGAACATTATTTTATTAATCAGTCTCAATTCGGCATATTCTTTTTTGTAATAATTCCTTTGGTATTTATCTCATCGTTGATATTAGCACAGGTAAAGGAATGGTTATTTAAAATATTCAAAGTGAATCATCTTTGGATCTAAATTTTTTATGGAACAATACTTCAACATCAACTACGAGTTCGATAAACAAAGTGTTTTCTCTTCCATCGACCGCCAACTACAAACTGCTCTTCCCGGTTATATCTGTGTGGCGGACGGGGTTATACTGAACACGGCCAACAGGAAGCCGGACTATCTGGAAGTGGTGAACGGCAGTATGTTCTCTATTTGCGACAGCAGTTATGTGCCGCTTTATCTGCGATGGCTCTATGGAATTGAGCGGAAACAGTATTGTGGAAGTGAAATCTTTATGGACATCATCCGACAGAAAAAGTACCGGATGTTTTTTATGGGGACTTCGCAAGGTATTTTGCAAGGACTTAGCCATCATCTTTCACAGATTGACGAGCGTATCAATGGGATGACTTTCTATGAGCTTCCGTTTTGTAATGTAGAAGACTTCGATTATCCCGGAATTGCACAGATGATCGATGAAGATGGTGCAGAGATCATTTGGGTAGCTTTAGGAGCCCCGAAGCAGGAAATATTTATGAGCCGTCTGAAACCTCATCTGAAAAGGGGAGTGATGATTGCCGTTGGAGCTGCTTTTAAGTTTTATAGCGGGACAGACGTGAAGCGTGCTCCCCATTGGATGGTTAAGATGCATCTTGAATTTGTCTATCGTATCTTTAGTGAACCTAAGAAACAGTTGAAACGTTGCGCTTGGATTGTGTATACGCTTCCCGGATTGTTGTATCGGGAATGGAGAAAAAAGTAAAATAAAAAGGCGGTTCATCCATCCGAACCGCCTTTATTATCCACATACCTCTTATTTTAAGAGGAACCACTATTCCTACAAATCCTCATACTCTTTCCTCGCATCGAAGCATGGGCACGCTTTATGAACATTCGCGCTCAACTGATAATGCCCTACAATCTTAGCTTCGGGATACAGTCCTTTCAACTCACCCAATACCCGGCGGAGCGTTTCTTTTTGCGAAGCGGTTCTGGTATCCGCCGGCTTACCCAATTCATCCAGTCCACCTTCATAGCAAATCGCTAAACTGTGCAGGTTGAATCCGAGCGCGTGTGCGCCAATCTCACTCATCGGGCGGGTGTGGTGCAGCACGCCATCCTTCGTCACATAAAAATGATACCCGATACATTTGAAGCCACGTTTCAGATGGCATTGGAGCAACTGCTCCTCCGTGAAGGGAATATTCGCACGGGTAGCACTGCAATGCACAACGATATACAAAATGCTGCGCGGCACATATTCCTCCTTCAACGAGAACTCTTTCAACTCTTTCATTCGATCCGGCCGTTTAGATATGTCCCATACAAGACGTTACACCCAGAGCAGATACGATTGAAGTAGCTACTGTAATAATGATCTGTAAAATTTGTTTCCAAATAGACTTTTTCATAATTCTTGAATTTTTAAATTAATACCACCAGACATCCTAGATTTTATTCTGCCGGATCCGGAGCTTCCCCATTATTGCCGTCATCCGGATTTCCACCGCCGCCGTTTCCATTATCCGGCTTCTCGTCCGGATCGGGAACAACCGCTTCATCGCTTTCCCCTTTCTTGACCAGCGTATACTTCATCGCCTTACACATATCCAGCAGCATATTGCCCGGACGGAAGCGGACACGCGAGGTCTTGATACAGGTGGCCGCCTTAAATTTCTCTGCCGTTTCCGTAGCATTGCCGGTGGCAATCGTTACACGGAAACTGCCCATATCGCCTAGAAGGACAATATTACCCAACGCCAACTGATTCTTCATCTCCAACAAAAACTCCGTGATGCAACCCTTCAGCTCACCGATAGAATAGGAGGAACGCTCCGACACACGGCTGATTACCTCGTCCGTATCCACTCTGCGGTTACTGCGTGCCATTGCATAAAACTTAGCTGCTTCTTGTGGTTTCAACGGATTCTTACGCTCTACCACTACATACTTTTGTGCCATAAATTTAATTTTTTAATTGATGATTTTAATTGTTCTGTAATCGATTACACTGCAAAGATACCACATCCGAAAGGGGGAGTGGACGACACCGAACGACACTGAACGATGGTTATTGTTTTTGACTAAACATTTGCTTCATTGCATAAAAAAGAGTACCTTTATAGCATTAACCAAAGAATAACTCAATAGAAAATGGAAGAAGAAAAATTTCGTGTGAGATGTTACGATAAGAATGAGTTGGCGAAGATGTATTTCCCCAAGCTGAGCGATCATGTGTCTGTGGCGAAACTCCGCCGCTGGATGCGCAACTGTACCCCTCTGATGGAGGAGCTCGCAACAGGAGATTTTCATCCCAAACTGAAAATGTTCAGCGCACGGGAAGTACGTCTGATCGCGCGCTATCTGGGAGAGCCGGATGGATATGTACCGGCACAGGAACATCCGGACATCAATTGACCGTATTTTCAGAATAAAACGACTGCTTCTTCCGGACAAGACAACGGTACTTCCCGGATGATACGACCGCTCTTTTCACTTGAAAGGAGCGGTCGATTTGTTAGATAAATACGGTTGATTTCATGCAGGCAACCGCTCGATCAGACACAAAGATACGGTCGTTTGCGCATAGTTGATTTCCCGGCTGGCTGATACCTAACGGGTGGTATTTTTCTTCATCCATTCCAAATCGGGCTCGTAATCCACCAGCTTCGTCATACTCTTGTCGTGGCGGAAGTATATCTCACCGGTAGGTCCGTTACGATGTTTGGCAATATCGATTACTCCCAATCCTTCGGTCGGGTAACCGCTTCTACGGTCTGTCTCACGACCGGACAGGCTGGGACGGGAAAGCATCAGTACGAGGTCGGCGTCCTGTTCGATAGCCCCGCTCTCACGAAGGTCGCTCAGAGCGGGACGACCGTCGGGATGTCCCTCCACGTTACGGTTCAACTGGCTGAGAAGTATCACGGGGATATGCAACTCCTTAGCTATCATTTTCGCTTTCCGGCTCGCTTGAGCCACCTCCTGTTCGCGGTTACGGTTGTGCTGGTCGCTCTTCATGTCGCAGAGTTGCAGATAGTCGATGAAAAGACAATCGCAATCCCCTTTACTTTGCAGCAGTTTGGCGGACGTGCGGACATAATCCATGCTCACCGACGGATTATCGTCGATGTAAATAGGGAGGCGCGACAGCTCCGTCGATGCCTCATGGACCTCCCGGAGTTCGGACGGAGTAAGCGCCCCGCTCAGCAAGTGGGCGGGAGAAACCTCCTTCGTTGCCGCCAGCAGCCAGCGGTCTCCCAAGCGTTCCCCTTGCATTTCGAGACTGTACACGGCAATGTGATAACCGGCGGAAGCGGCGGCACGTGCCAGATGCAGCGCAAAAGCCGTCTTTCCCACTGACGGACGGGCGGCGATGACCACCAGATCACCCGGTTGCCAGCCGCACGTCAGGCGGTTCAGCTCGTTGAATCCCGTCGGCAAGCCGGTAACTCCGTTCTTGTTCGAGGCGACACGTGTCTCTATCAGTTCCACAGTATCCTCCATCAATTGCAGCATGGAGCGGAGATGCTCGGACATCCCGCATTCCTTTTCCAATTGGTCGAGAAGGGTATGCGCATCCGCCAGCGTGTCGGCTATGTCCGTTGTCTCGTCGGCAGCCTGTGCCAGCAGTTTATGGAATCCCAAGATCGCTTCACGGCGGATATACTTCTGTTGCAGGATACGGGCGTGATACTCTAGATGCGCGCTGGACGCTACGCGTGTGGTAATGCTTACCAGTGCATAAGGACCTCCGATGAAGTCGAGTTTGCCCCTTCGTGTGAGTTCTTCCTTTACGGTCATGAGGTCTATGACCTGCCCGGCACGGTACATACTCTGCAGGGCGGCATAGATTTCACGGTTCTTTTCGATGTAGAACACTTCCGGGCGCAATATTCCGGCAACCAATGTGATCGCCTTGCTCTCTATAAGGCAGGCGCCGAGTACGATTTCCTCGAGCTCGGCGTCCTGCGGGTTTACAATGTCATCCATGAATCGTTTCAATAATCATATTCATCCAGAAACGCTTTGTCCGACAGATAAGTGCTTGCCTGCACACAGTATTTCGTATCCGTCAGATGATCGTAATACTCGTCGATTTGCCGTATGCTCATACTGCGTTCGCGGGGAGAAAGTTTCTTCCATTCCCGTCTGGCACGGCCGATATTGACCCTTTGCTTCTGGGTTACCTCGTGATATTTCTCCCAGAAAACCTCGAAGGTGACACCACCTGTTTCTTCACGTGCCGCCTCACGGCATCTCTGTCCGATCAGCAAGTCATAGTCGGGGATACGGATGTGCGTGATGTACGGATTGACCACTCTTTCAATAATCCCTTCTTCGTACATCCTATCGAAGAAACGGCGTGTGCGGCTGAGTTTCCATCCGAACACTTTCGCCCAGTGGGTGAGGGAGATCACCGATTCTCCCCTCCGGCATTCGAAGGTCTGACCGTTGACGCGACACGTCACAGTGCTGTAATTGACATGGGTTAATACCAAGATGAACGCTTCGAAACTGCCCGTTGCGTTTTTAGTCATCTTCATTTGTTCCTCGAATAAGACTTTAGGGAAGAGGATGTAGCCCTTTTTCAGCATTTCTGCTATTGATTTGTTCATAACTGAATATTATTAATTCGGCTCAAAGGTATACCGGTTATTTGAACCGGGCAATTTTGCGGTTCATTCCGGTTCAAAGTGATGTTTTCAGCTCACGCCCGGAGGGGCTTTAATGCCATACGCGGGAGGGGTTTTCGGGGCCATATTTAGCGGCACCCCTCGCGGCACCCCTTGAAAATCTCTCAAACGCCTTGTAGGAAGGGGAATCCGGACGCACGTTTTTTGCGTTCCGGCACCCCATCCGGCAACTAATATATATAATAAATAAAGAATGTATTAAAATACATTATATCTTTTTCCTCATTTTGGGGATGGCAAGATAGGGATTTTCTTTAATCATTTCATATACCAGCGCAGGCGTTCCCCAACATCTCACGATGGCGGCAATCTGTTGGGGAGTAAGTGTCTGGGTGTGCGGGGTAAATCCCGCTTCCGTCAGTTGTTGCGGCAATGCCGGGTGTTCTGTTATCGTCCGGCGAAAAGCTCGCACCGCTGAACTGTTGTACTGAAAGTTCGGAAAATAAGCGATTGCCACTTCGGACAACGCATGGCAGCCGCAAAGCAGCCAGTCATAGGATTTAATTTTCATGTTCCTTTATTCATTTGGTTATGGCGCAAAAGTATGCTTTCTCCGAATGATGGGATAAACTGTTATTTTTATTGTCGGTAATTTCAATATGAAATTAGTTGGAAAATATTTAAATAAAAATCTAATTATTTAAACAATCTTCTCTATATTTGCACTCGGTATTAGATTTCATATGGCATTTCTGTTCTCTTACAGACAGTAGTGCCCGGTTTAAATAGAAATAAAGGTATTAGGATGTCGAAAATAATAAAAGAAGCACAAAAACATTTACAACAGAAAAGGGAAAAATATCGTCGTCAGGAAGAGAAGATGGAGGAAATGAAATGTACAATGCAACATACGGAAACGGAGATCAAGCAATTGGAATATGCGCTGGAAGTAATGGAAAGCGCGGAAAAGGCAGGCCGCAAGCGGAGAGTGATCGCTCATGATAAGATAAAGGAGTACTTTGCTTCTTTCAGCCGTTTCTTCGACTTTTTGCAGCACCGCTTGAATCTGTTTGTGCATTATGAGCTGGCGTGCGAGATTATCTTTGCGCGCTACCGGTTCCGAAGCAGGTCGCGCACTCCCGGAAGGGAATATCTCAGTTTCGCTACCGTACTGACTTATTTTAAAAATGAAAGGGGTATGGTGAGCTGATAGTACGAATAAAATAGAAATCTAAAGATAAAAGCATGGAAAATAAATGTTTTAGGAACAGAAACGACTAAATTGATATTTTTTCCTTATTTTTGTATGTCTATTATTGAATGATATGATACAGATAATACAATTAAAAGGAAAAGACAAACGTTTATATCGGCTGCTGGCACCTCTGGTTATGGATCCTGACGTGATACGTGCCAACAACAATTACCCGTTCAAGACGAGTGAAGACTACGTCTGGTATATTGCGGTCGATGGAAAAGAAGTGAAGGGATTTATCCCGGTGGAACAGAAGAGCAAGAAAAAGGCTGTAATAAACAATTATTATATAGGAGCTGAAAAGACGGAGCGGGAAGAGATCTTATCCGACCTGTTGCCTGCCGTAATAAAAGATTTCGGTCCTGAGAGCTGGCTGCTTCATTCCATCACACTTGTACAAGACAAAGAAATATTCGAAAAATTCGATTTTACATCCATGGATAAGAAATGGACACGTTACGTTAAAATGTATAGATAGGAGGCTTATGGGGAAAAAAGTTGCAGGCACTAAAAATGTATATGAGCTGGCACAAGAACGATTGAAAGTAATATTTAGCGAGTTTGATAATATATATGTATCATTTTCCGGAGGTAAGGATAGTGGGGTACTGCTGAATATGTGTATTGATTATATCCGGAAGAATAATTTGAAAATACGTCTGGGAGTCTTCCACATGGATTACGAGATCCAGTATAAGATGACCATCGACTATGTAGACCGGATATTGGAGGCCAATAAGGATATTCTGGATGTTTACCGAGTGTGCATTCCTTTCCGGGTGTCGACCTGCACATCTATGTATCAGTCTTTCTGGCGTCCGTGGGAGGACAGCAAGAAGAATATATGGGTACGCTCCATGCCCAAGAAAGCGATGACAAAGGAGGATTTCCCTTTTTATAATACGTCAATGTGGGATTACGAGTTCCAGATGCGTTTTGCGCAATGGTTGCATAACAAGAAGGACGCGGTGCGCACCTGCTGCCTGATCGGAATCCGTACCCAAGAGAGTTTCAACCGCTGGAGATGCATCTACATGAGCCGCAAATTCCAGATGTATCATAAGTATAAATGGACTTCAAAGGTGGGCAACGATATTTACAACGCGTACCCTATTTATGACTGGAAGACGACGGACGTATGGACGGCCAACGGTAAGTTCCAATGGGATTATAACACGCTGTATGATCTGTATTATCGGGCGGGTGTCAATCTGGAACGCCAGCGCGTGGCGAGTCCTTTCATCAATGAGGCACAGGAGAGCCTGCAACTCTACCGGGTGCTCGATCCCAACACTTGGGGCAAGATGATCGGGCGGGTGAACGGAGTCAACTTCACCGGTATGTATGGCGGTACCCACGCTATGGGATGGCAGTCGGTGAAACTTCCCGAAGGATACACATGGCGGGAGTTTATGTATTTTCTTCTGTCCACGTTGCCGGAGCGGGCACGGAAGAATTATCTCCGGAAACTGTCGGTAAGTGTGAATTTCTGGCGGACGAAAGGCGGCTGCCTGAGCGACTCGACCATCCAGAAACTGATTGACGCCAAAGTGCCGATTGTCGTGATGGACAACAGCAACTATAAAACGTTGAAGAAACCCGTGCGCATGGAATATCAGGATGACATCGACATCCCGGAATTCAAGGAGATACCTACTTACAAGCGGATGTGCATCTGCATCCTGAAGAACGACCATGCCTGCAAATACATGGGATTCTCGCCTACAAAGGAGGAAATGAGCAAAAGAAGTCAAATAATGGAACAATATAGAATCATAGTATCATGAGTGTAGATAAAAGCCCTGTTTATGAGGTAAAGGCGGTGCCTGTGGAAAAAGTGTATGCCAACGATTATAACCCGAATGTGGTGGCTCCGCCTGAAATGAAGTTGCTCGAACTGTCTATCTGGGAGGATGGATTTACGATGCCCTGCGTGTGTTATTATGATAAGGAGGCCGACCGCTATATCCTGGTGGACGGTTACCACCGCTATACGGTACTGAAGACATCGAAACGGATTTACAAACGCGAGAACGGGCTGCTCCCGATTGTCGTGATAGACAAGGACCTGTCCAACCGTATGAGCTCGACCATCCGCCACAACCGTGCGAGAGGTATGCACAACATCGAATTGATGTGCAACATTGTTGCCGAACTTGACAAGGCGGGGATGTCGGATCAGTGGATTATGAAGAATATCGGTATGGACCGAGACGAATTGTTGCGTTTGAAACAAATTTCCGGGCTTGCCGACCTGTTTGCCAATCATGAGTTCAGTATTCCGGACGAAGTTGCCCCGACGGAAACGGAGCGTAAAGTGTTGTAATCAGGCAATTAGATATGTATACTATTGTTAATTTTTCTTTTTTGGAAAATAACCTTTCTGAAAATTGTATATATTAATCAAATCGGTTACATTTGTAACCATAAACAAAACGGAGACAGCGTCTCTTTAGTAAACAATAGAATACATAAAATGAAAAGAATACTGGTAAGTGGAGGGGCCGGCTTTATTGGTTCTCATCTTTGTACACGGCTGATAAACGATGGTCACGAAGTGATATGCCTGGATAATTTTTTTACGGGGTCGAAAGACAACATCGCTCATCTGATGGGCAATCACCATTTTGAAGTAGTGCGGCATGATGTCACTTACCCATATTCTGCAGAGGTGGATGAAATATACAATTTGGCTTGTCCCGCGTCTCCCATTCATTATCAGCATGACCCTATACAAACGGCCAAGACGTCGGTGATGGGGGCTATCAATATGCTGGGATTGGCGATGAGACTGGATGCAAAGGTGTTGCAGGCTTCTACGAGCGAGGTGTATGGTGACCCGATTGTGCATCCGCAGCCGGAGTATTATTGGGGGAACGTAAATCCTGTGGGGTACCGTTCCTGCTACGATGAGGGGAAACGCTGTGCGGAGACATTGTTTATGGATTATCATCGACAGAATGATGTGCGTGTGAAGATTATCCGCATATTCAATACGTATGGTCCGCGTATGCTGCCGAACGACGGGAGGGTAGTCTCAAACTTCGTTCTGCAGGCATTGAACAATGAAGACATCACGATATATGGTGACGGAAAGCAGACGCGCAGTTTCCAATATATCGACGATCTGATAGAGGGAATGATAAGGATGATGGAGACGGAGGACGATTTTACCGGTCCTGTGAATCTCGGCAATCCGAATGAGTTCTCGATACAGGAGTTGGCGGAAAAGATAATCGCCATGACGGGTTCTTCTTCGAAGATAGTGTTCAAGTCATTGCCGAACGATGATCCCAAGCAACGACAGCCGGATATAACGCTGGCAAGGAAAAAACTCGGTTGGGAGCCTACCATCGAACTGGAAGATGGGCTGAGCCGCATGATTGAGTATTTTAAGGGATCTAAAACGAATAAATAAGGAGATAATTATGAATGTGGAAATTAATCCTTCCGAATATAAAGTCCTCATTGTGGACGATGTCATTTCAAATGTACTTTTATTGAAGGTGCTATTGAACAATGAGAAATTTCAGATTGTAACTGCCAGCAACGGTACGGAGGCTTTGGCACAGGTGAAGAAAGAGAAACCGGATCTTGTGCTGTTGGATGTCATGATGCCGGACATCAGTGGGTTTGACGTGGCGAAGCAGATGAAAGCTGATCCCGAAATGTCTGATATTCCTATCATTTTCCTGACTGCGCTGAATAGCACGGCGGATATAGTGAAGGGATTTCAGGTGGGAGGTAATGACTTTATCTCCAAACCGTTCAATAAGGAGGAACTGATCATCCGTGTGACGCACCAGATTTCGCTGGTTGCCGCCAAACGGATCATCGTGGCGCAGACGGAGGAATTGCGTAAGACGATCATGGGACGTGACAAGCTGTATTCTGTGATTGCGCACGACTTGCGTTCGCCGATGGGTTCTATCAAGATGGTGCTGAATATGCTGATTCTGAATCTGCCCAGCGAGACAATCGGTGAGGAGATGTATGAGTTGCTGACAATGGCGAACCAGACCACTGAGGATGTGTTCTCACTGCTCGATAATTTGCTGAAATGGACGAAGAGCCAGATCGGTAAGTTGAAGGTGGTTTATCAGGAGTTCAATATGGTGGAAGTCGTAGAGAGTGTAAGTGAGATCTTTACGATGGTGGCCGGTCTGAAGAACATTAAAATTGTACAGGATATGCCTGTGGTCCCCGTGGTTGTCCGTGCGGATATAGATATGCTTAAGACGGTGATCCGCAACTTGATAAGTAATGCAATCAAGTTTAGTAATGAGGGCTCGGAAGTGCTGGTGTCACTGACTGAGGAGGACGGTATGGCTATCGTCAGCGTGAAGGATAGTGGCTGCGGTATCGATGAGGAGAACCAAAAGAAACTGCTGCATACGGATACGCATTTCAGTACCTTCGGCACTAACAACGAGGAAGGTTCGGGACTGGGATTGCTGCTGTGCCAGGATTTCATCGTCAAGAATGGAGGCAAACTCTGGTTTACTTCGAAGAAGGGAGAGGGATCTACATTCAGTTTCTCGGTGCCGCTGCTGTAGAGTGCACCACAGATTACACGGATTAACACAGATTAAAAAGGAAAAAGAGGATTAACACAAATTAAAAAAGAGGATTAGCACAGATTAAAAAAGGAAAAACGCAAATTGCGTAATCTGCGTTTTTATCCTCCTCTTCAATTCACGTTTAATCTCTTCTTAATCTGTGTTAATCCGTGTAATCTGTGGTGAAACTATCTCTTGCACATTGCCTTGAAATCGCAGTATGCACATTTCTTTATGTCCTCTGTTTGCGTGAAAGGTTCTTTCTCATCAAATATTTCCTCCAACAAGGCTTGCAGGCGTTCACGGAACTCGTCTTCAAAGAAAGCGAAGTTGTTTACCGGTATTTTCGGTTTGCGGGGTTCTCCCATTTCGATAACAGGTGAATAGCTTTCTGAGGCGGCACGATGAATATAAAGCAAGGCGGGAGCTACCATTAAAGGTTGTTTCCGGCTCATGATGGCAGCATACAGGAACGTCTGGAAGATATAATTGGGACGCGTTTCCGAAGGAGTGAACAGTTGCTCGATATTGGCAGGAATCTTCGGGCTTCCTCCTGTTTTATAGTCTACGATACGTAATGTACCTTCTTTGGCGTCCATACGGTCGATTGTTCCACCGAGACGGAGCGTTAAAGGTCCTAAGGCAGTCTGTATGGTTATCTTCTCCGATACCTTTTTCTCCATAGCGACCATCTCGAAAGGAGTGTATTGCAGGTCGTTACGAAGCAACTGTTTCAAGTAAGAAACGATTACTTTGGAATTGATGAGCTGCACACCGTTGTATTCGGGCTTCTCTTCCGGTGCGACTTTGAACAGTTCCTGCTTGAAGGCTTGGTCTACATAACCTTGCAGCTTTATTTCGTCACGCAGCAGACGTTCCAAGTCCTCTCTCTGAATCATTTTTCCGTTGGCTGTCAGGTCAGTATAAGCCAGTTGGGCGGAGAGGTGGAAGATTGTTCCGAACAGGGCGGAATCGATTTCCGCACTTACTTCATCCGGTGTTTTCAGTCCGGCAACGTATCGGTAATAGAACCTCAGCCGACAATCAAGATAAGTGTTGAGGGCAGAAGGAGAAAGGATGACGGATTCGGGCTGGGCAGTGTCGTAGGCACGGTAAAGCCGTCTCAGTATTTCCGGAGTTTTTTCTATTTGTATCTCCAGCGTGTTTTGCGGAGATTGTCCGGCTTCCAGATACTCGCGGGTGATCTCGTGCGGACCTTCCACCAGCAGTTGCAGCATGAAACGGGACTCTTCGCCACGATTCAGTCCGTCCGAAGAGGTGTTGTAGAGCAGCGTGATATTCTCTGCCCGTTGAATCAGACGGTAGAAGTAGTAAGCGTATACTGCGTTTTTATGTTCGATGGTCGTCATGCCGAAGGCTTTGCGGAGGTTGTAGGGGATGAAAGAGGACTCTCCACCGGCTTTCGGAAGTTGCCCCTCGTTGAGCGACAACATGATAAGATTACGGAAATCGAGGTTACGTGTCTCCAACACTCCCATGATTTGCAGTCCGATAGCCGGTTCTCCGTGAAAGGGGATATTGGAAGCGGTCAGCACTTTGGTGATAAGACGTTTCAGGGTATCGGTACGCACGCTTAATTCTCCGCTTTCTATCAGACTGTATAATCTGTTTATTTTCAGGTGACTCTGGAAGATGGATTCCCGATATAGCTGGTTGAATATATCGTCATATTCCCCTTCTTTGCGATAGAGGATGGATATGCTTTTGATTAATCGGAGCAGGTAGTCGCATAACTCCCTGATATTGCTTTGCGGAGTGAAAAGAATAGTCAGGAAATCATCTTTTTTCAGTTCCGACGGGAGCGGATAGAAACGGTTGGTCTTTGTAAGCTCGCGTTCCAGGCGGGTGGCATGATCCGATAGTTGCCGGGTGTAGGGGTGTTTTAATATTTTTGATACGGCTTCGTAGGTGAAACGTCCGGTATCTGGTCGATAGCCGTTGGTCTGTAATTCCATAGCTGCGTTGATGAAGCTGTACACCGGAGTTTGCGCCAATGGGAATCCCATAGTGATATTTACGTTTTGCACATCCTGTGGGATGGAGTGAAGCACGGGGAGGAGCAGGGCTTCGTTGCAAAGCACGATGGCATTTTCCTTTTCGCTGCCCATCTGGGCTGTCTGGGAGAACAGGAAGCGGGCTTGTGCATTTTCGGTGGAAGCGGAGATATAACGTATCTTTTTCGGCTTCCGGAAGATGTCGAAATAACTTTCCGGTAGTTCGTTGGGGAAGTCGATGAGGTTGCGTTTGATAAATTCTCCGGCTTCGTGCTTGGAGATTCGTTGGGTATAGAAGAGATCGTAATCCCAATAAAACATGGCTTTCCCGGCTTTTTGCAGCTTTTGGAAGAATTCTTTCTCTACTTTGTTCAATACGTTGAAACCGACGAATACGTATTTATCGTATTTGAGCCGGTCGGTATCGAGTTGTTCGATGACGTTCCGGTAGAGCATACCTTCGTAGGCAATGCCCAGTTCGGCAAGGTTCTCCCGATAACGATGATAGATAATACCCAGTTTGTCCCAGAGGGATATGAATTTTTCCTTGAGTTCGGTACGCCGTTCGATGGAGAAGTTCTGAAAGAATTGCCGGATGGCTTCTTCCTGTTCTTCATCGAGGAATTCGTAGTCGTCCATCAGGTTCTTCAGGTCTTGCAGATTGCTGAACAGTTTGTCTGCATCCACCATATTTTTGTCTACGTCGTCGAAATCGCTAATCAGCAGTTCACCCCAGAAGTAGAAATCGTCCAGCGTCTCCCGACTTCCGGTCTCTTCTTTGAATACTTTATAAAGCTCGCAAACCAAACGGATCGGATCCCCTGCCTTTTGTACGGATAGTTTCTGCAACAGGTCACTGATACTCATGGCGGCAGGCGACCAGATAGGTTGGTCGGATTCTTCTGCCAGGTATTCGTTAAAAAACAGGTTAGCGCGTTTGTTGGGGAAAACGAGCACGGTGCGCGACAGGTCGTTTCCTATTTTCGTATATAAGTCATGGGCGACTAGTTGGAGAAATGGTTGCATATCGGATAATCATTTTTAGTCTGTGACAAAGATACGATATAGAAGTGAAAGAATAAGCGGAATATAGGAAATTAGCTTCTTTAAGATATCTCGATCTGCAGAAAGTTGCTTAATTGATCAACTTTTACTATCTTTGCCGTATGAATAGAAAAGTAATAGCATACGAAAACTACTATAAAGATTTTTTTGACACCTTAGATAAAGGTACACAAGAAAAAGTCTTGTATGGCTTACTCTTATTAAAGACTCAAGATAAACTGCCTGCAAAGTATGTGAAATTTCTCAAAGATGGTTTATATGAGTTAAGAATAGAATGGCAAGGTAATATTTATCGGATTTTCTTTTGTTATGATGAAGGACGCATTGTTATATTATTCAATGGTTTTCAAAAGAAAACGCAGAAAACTCCCGATAGAGAGATTAATAAAGCATTAAAACTAAAGAAAGAATATTATGAGCGAAAAAGAACTGAAGATGTTTGATGTCGATGCACAGTTGGACGCTGTGTTTGGCAAAGAAGGAACTCCGGAGCGTAAGGCTGCCGAAGATAGAGCCAATGCTTTCTTTACCGGGCAGATAATTGAAGAGGCTAGGAAGAAAGCTAAAATGACACAAGAGGAACTTGCTAAAAAGATTGGGACAAACAAATCTTATATTTCCCGTGTTGAAACAGGAAAAACAGAGCCTAAAGTCTCTACTTTTTATCGTATTGCTTCAGCCTTAGGTATGACGGTTGAATTGACCCCTGCTATGTGAAAGCTAAGATAAAATAATATGAATTTTCCTAATGTCTTTACTAATGAGGGGATGTCACAACGAATAATAAACGCAGATTAACGCAAATTATCGCAGAAGTTTTTATAAGTCGTAACTGAAATAATCTGCGATAATTTCAGTTAATCCTGCGTTTTGCCCCCTTCTATACTTTTTCTATCCTCTCCTCATCCACATACCACAGATAACCGGTAATATTCTCGTACCCCATCTTAGAAAGTAACTGCATATATCCCTTCACCTGCTTGTTATATTTAGGATTCTCCTTGCCAAACTTAAAGTCTACTACAACCACCTGATTCTCTTTCATCATCACACGGTCCGGACGGCGGGTTTGCAGCACACCTTTCTCCTTGTAGATGATGGCACATTCGCTGAATAACGTCCATTCTCCTGAGTACCAATCCTGTATTTCGGGGGAAGAGAAAGCCTTTTGCACCACTTCGCGCACCATTCCCTCTTTTTCATCATCCCGGATAACCCCTTCAAAGACAAGGCGGTCGATGGCAGAATCGATGTCTTCTTCCGTCTCAATGGCGGAGAATAAGGTATGCAACAAACGGCCGCGATTGATAAAACGATCGTCGGAATCTTCCTCCTCAATGCCCTGAATAAAGTCCGCAGAACGGTTGGATTGGCGGAACTCGATGTCGTGCCGCATGGATTCCATACGGATAGGACGTTTCTCCGGTTTTTGAGTAAGTTTGTTGGTCGAAGTCTTGGCCTTTTCTTCTTCCGAAGAACAAAGTTCACCCTGCTCGTAACACTCTTCGTCCCATTCTATATCCTCTTTCAGCGCCACAACAGGAAGAACATTCGCCAATAATTCCGACATTGTACCCTTTTGTCCTTTCTTGCTCCAGATGATGAGATTCTTTCCTGCACGGGTGAAGGCAACATAGAGCAGATTTAGGTTATCCACCCAAAGTTGCAGGCGTTCGTTCAAGTAATCATCCCCGTAGATAGATTCCGCCATTTGTGTGGAATAATTAATGGGAAGGATATCCAGCCCATCGAACGGGGCCACCTGCGGTGTACACCACACAAGCTGACTGTTCGTCTCGTTCTCCAACTTCCAGTCGCAGAAAGGAAGAAGTACCGTATGGAACTCCAGTCCTTTGGATTTGTGTATGGAGAAGATGCGGATGCCCTCCACCTCGCCGCTTGGAATCGTCTTGCCGCACAACGTTTCGTCCCAATAACGGATGAATCCGTCGAGCTCGGAAGAGTTACTTTGCAGATAATCCGTCACTGCATCGAAAAAGGCGAACAGGTAAGCGTCCTGATCGCTGATGCGGTTCATCTCGAAGATACTGAAAAGTTCCTCCAAAAGTTCGTAGAGAGGCATTAACCGTAGTTCTTCCAGCTTCTCAAGGAATGCGGCAGGAAGATAATTCTCTACGGGAAGGAGTAAGAGCGTGTTCCAGTCCAGTCCTTTCCGCAGTACTTCGTTCTGATAAGCCACAGCAAGTTGGGCACGCGCTATCTTGTTGTTCCCGTCGGAGAGATAACGCAAGGCGTCCAACATCATGCAGATAGCGAGCGAGGCGTCAAGGCGGAAAGCTTCGTCCGACACGATCTTATAATGCAGCTCCTTGTCAAAGTAATCGGCAATGCGGGGAATGTTCTTATTCTTCCGCACGAGAATCGCTATATCATTCAGCCGTACACCGGAAGCGAGAAGACGGTTCACCTCTTCACCTAAGCTGATCAATGTCTGTTCGGTATAGTCATGTTCCTCATCGGGTTCGAGGAACGAAACCTTCACGTAACCCTTTTCCGTTTCCTTGGAAGATTCCTGCACAACATCAGCGTAGGCTTTCTGCAAATCTTTGCAGTCTTCGCCCAACTGACTGCGGTATATCCCGTTCAGATAATCGGCAGCGGCAGTAAAAACACGGTTGTTGAAACGGATGATATTGGTTTCGCTCCGCCGGTTGGTAGCCAATGTCCTTACATGGATGGGGAAATGCTCAATGCGGTCGTTCAGACTATTCAGAATCCCCCAGTCACCATTCCGCCAACGGTAAATGGACTGTTTGACATCTCCCACAATCAAGCTGTCCGCTCCTTGCGAAAGCCCTTCGAGCAAAAGCAGTTTGAAATTCCCCCATTGCATTCGGCTGGTATCCTGAAACTCGTCTATCATCACGTTGCGGATATTGGTTCCTATCTTTTCGAATACAAAAGAGGAATCACCGTCTTTTACCAATTGATGAAGCAGGGCATTGGTGTCCGACAATAAGAAACGGTTGTTATCGTGGTTCAGTTGGCGCACTTCCTCGTCGATATTGGCGAGAAGCTGCACTTTATTGAGATGTTGCAGGGACAGTCGGCAACTGTTCAGCAACAGGTTATTTTTTGAACGGAGCTTTTCCGCATCCTCCAGGATATGTATCAGACTGGAATCTGCCAAAGCGATGATGTCCGCGTAGCGGGAAGAACTTTTTGCCGCCCAGTTCTTTGCATCTTCCAGACACTTCTCCACAGTCGCATTGCGGATATCGTTTCCTAAGATACCATTATTCAGTTTACGGAAATAACTGCCGATTCCGCGTGAACCGTTTTTCAGATCGTCGGCGGTTAACGCATGGCCTTCCAATTCCTCCTCAAAATGATCATAGAAACCTTTCATTTCTTCCAGCACTTCGGTTTCCAGCTCTTTCAGTTGCTTGCGGTATTCCTTGATGGTGTCCGGATTGCGCAACCGCTTCCGAAGTCCTTCCCCTTTTTCAATATAGCCCTCGTCAAAGATATTGCGGCCGAAACTTTTGACCTCGTCCGATACATTCCAACGCTTGTCATCGGCAATCCGTTCGTTGATATAGTCCAGCAGCCACGCGAGGACAGGGGAGGTGGGACCGAGTTTCTCAATCATGCTGTCTACCGCATCGCTGAGTACTTCGGTATTGTTCAGCTCGATATTCAGATTCGGGCTGAGTTCCAGTTCCCGCGCCAGGTTACGCATGACGGATTGGAAGAACGAGTCGATGGTTTCCACCCGAAAACGGCTGTAATCGTGCAACATATAGCCGAGAGCGACTCCCGCCGCTTCCCGTATTTCCAGCTCCGTCCTTCCGGTTTCTTTTTTTATCCGGTCGAGATAGGCTTGGGAATCTTTGTCACCTATCTGAATGCCATATAGCTGGCTGAGAATACGCTCTTTCATTTCGGCCGTCGCCTTATTGGTAAAGGTAACGGCCAGAATCTGACGGTAGGCACGCGGATTGAGGATTAATAATTTAATGTATTCCACTGCAAGGGTAAACGTTTTACCCGAACCGGCGGAAGCCTTATATACTAAAAGTTCACTCATGCTTATTGTAAATCTGTTAATAGAATTTTTTCATAAAGTCCGGTCCGAAACAGAGCAGGAATAGAGGGAGATAGTCTTTTAAAGCCACTCGGAGTAACTTTAAGGCTTGTCCGATCCTGTAATTTACAGTCTGCGGGGAGACATTCAGTTTCTCTGCTATCTCTTTATGGGTGAGATGTTGGCTACGATTCATCTCGTATGCTTCACGACACTCTTTGGGAAGTTGCCTCAATGCTTCTTCGTAGAGTCGGAAAAGCTCGTTGCCCAGATAGAAATCAGGGTTATTGAATTCGCCTTCGTATTTCTCTATGATTTCCTGATGTACTCTTCGTTTGATCTCAAAATGGGAAAGACGATTGAGAGCCTTGTTCTTTACGATGGTGAAAAGTAAGGTTTTCAATGTCAGTTCCGGCAAAAGGCTGCTGCGATTTTCCCACAGCCACATCATTGTTTCTTGTACGATTTCCTCAATCTCCTCCTGTTCATAGACATATTGGGAACAAAAAGCACACAGCCTCCGGAAATAGTAGCGGTAGACTGCGTCAAAAACATTTTCGTCTCCTGCTCTGAGGGCGGTGATGATGGACTTATTGTTGTTAATATCGAAAGATATCGGAGGTTGCGGCATTATCATTTTTTTAATGTAAGACAAAAATAGTCAAAGAAGTAGAGATAAAGAAATAAAAACACGAGAAAAAATTTTTTTCTTTCTTAGTTTAGTATATTTGCATCGCCAACTGTATAACTACAAAGGTATTATTTTTATATTGTAAAAAGATTGAATAGAACATGGATGAAATGATCTTGTTGGCCTACTTGCGAGGTGAATGTAGTGACGAGGAAACAGAACGGGTGGAAGCATGGTGCGAGGAAGCACCGGAAAACCGGAAAGTTCTAGAGCAACTTTACTATACTCTTTTTGTAGGCGACCGTGTAGCGGTGATGAATACTGTGGATACAGAGGCATCATTAAAGAATTTGAAATCGGCAATCAGGGAGAAGGAGGAAAAGAATCAACGGAAAGGGATGCCTGTCCGTTGGGGGCGTTATGCCACTGTGGCTGCCGCTTTCTTCACCGGGCTTGTTGTTGCGGGTGGAATCACTTGGGGGTTGCTGTCCAACAAACTTTCGGATTACGAGGTGCTGACCATTGCAGGCCAGCGGGCACAAACGGTATTACCGGATGGCAGTAAAGTGTGGCTGAATGCATCTTCCAGATTGGTTTATCACAATTCTTTCTGGAGTTCGGAGCGTGAGGTGGACTTGTCGGGTGAAGCCTATTTTGAGGTGACTCATGACAAGTATGCACCTTTTATTGTAAACAGCAAGCAAATCAGAACCCGTGTGCTGGGCACAAAATTTAATGTGCGTGCCCGCGAGGAAGAGAATAGGGTAGTGACTACCTTGCTTCAAGGTAAGGTTCAAGTGGATTCTCCGCGCACGGAGAATAACGGATATGTGCTGAAACCGGGACAGACCTTGAATATCGATACAGATACTTATCAGGCGGAGCTGATCGAATATAACCAACCGACAGATGTTCTTTTATGGATTAAAGGGAAGTTGATGTTCAAGCAGAATTACTTATTGGAAATCACCAATATCATGGAAAAGCTGTATGATATTAAATTTATCTATGAAGATGAAACGTTGAAGACCGAACGCTTCACCGGTGAGTTTTCTACGGACAGCACTTCTGATGAGATCCTGAATGTGCTGATGCATACACATCATTTCAGCTATAAGAAAGAAGGAAGGACTATCCGGTTGAGAAAGAGATAGCTTTTTGAGTATTCTTGTTGTTGATAAACAGATATAAATATGAGAACCTCATCTTACACGCAGGAAACAATGGTGATAGAAAATCCTTCTAAATCACTTGTTATGCTTATGAATAAACTAAGAGATAGAAAAATGGCTCAATTAAAAGATTTGAAAGAAAAGAAAGATTTTTATTTTCCTAAGAACAAGCAATGAAAGTCACTCACCCTATAAAAACAAGTGAAGGAGACGAATATCTTGTTTTAATTGAAAGTATGGCTATGGATACTTATATATCACTTAATATCTCGAAAGCAATATCAAGGATATGTAGATTGTATCAAAAGTAGAATTTGTTCAATGTCTAAATAAAAAAAGCGGAGATAAGTCTCCGCTTTTTTTATTTAGATGTATTATTCAGGCCATTCTATCAGATTGAATTCTGAGATACCAATATCATATTCTCCATAAGAACCTGGATTCCATGAATCAGGGAAGTACAGTTTGAGATATTGTGTTGTTATAGGGGTATAAAATTTTACTATATTATTTTTGATCCTGTCGGGTTGGGGGAATAATTTACTTCCTACTAGTTTCCAATCATTGCCATTTTCGCTTGTATATATATCAACATTCTTTACATTCGATTTATAAGAAAATGCGGTAGTGACTCCCATTGATATTCCGTTGAATGTAACTTCCTTTTTAAAATTAAAAACTAAAGTAACATCTTTATCGTATCCGGTTACAAACCACTTATCATATTTAGCCTCATTAGCATCTTTTCCATCAATAAGATACATGATAGTGCTGCTATAAGGTGTAGAATTAATATACCAATTACGATCAGCTATAAACTGTCCGTTTCCCAATTCAGATTCTCCCGGATCTACGTTGATACAGTTATTGATGAGTACACAATACATCTTATTCATATTGGTACTCAATGCTACGTGTTCATCCGATACTTCTTTCAATTTTATCGGGAATAGATATTTGCCGGACAAATCCATCGCTGTAAAATTAGTAAGCGTGAGACAAGCGGAGTCTTTCGAAACATAATCTCCGGCTTTTATGGTAGCTGTATTTTGGGTAAATTCATAAGTACCTTCTACCGGAAGCGCATACTTTGTACCATGTGTAGCGTTATAAGTAGTCACTGCTTCCAGATCTCCTATCTCCAACGTAACGGTAACATCTGTGGATAAAGGAGAGGTGATTCTTACCGGTATTTTATATTCCACTTTTTCAGGAAGTGCGGCAGGATTGAACTGTACAGTCAGATCCATAAAGTCCATAGGTGTCATTCCATTACTCAGATATACTTTCTGAGTGGTATCGTCTCCTACGATTTTTTCTTCATATTCGTCCTCATCGCAAGCACTGAAAAGGCAGAGGCTTATCAGGCTAATTGCAATCAGACTGTATTTTCTATAATTTATGTGATTCATAATCTATATTTTAAGTTATTCTACATTTTCAACATCCTTGTCAGGCTTGTTATCAGCTATAATATTTTTTATCCAACTAGTGGTACCTGATGAGGTACAAACATTTCCATGTCCGGTATAATCACGGAATTCATTTCCTTCGCCTTCATCCAATCTCCAATATGCTTCCAGACCATCTGACCCCGGATTCACATTAAACATATTATTTAGAATCTGGGTAGGAGTAATTGCTTTTGTCCAGAATCGTAATTCACTCACCTTTACGTTTGCCACTAAATATTGTCTTTCATCAGGATTACCAAATGTGAATTTATTCTTACCCAAATTAGTGACGATACCTTTCATGGTCTTTTCCGAGTCTTTCACGCCATTTACATAAATTGTAAGTTTAGCACCATCGTTTACAAAAGCTAAATGATACCATGTGTCTGTGTTAAATAACATATTAGAATTCATTTGACTGTCCTGGTTCTTTGCTTGAAGCCGATTCCCTTCTGTAAACGCATCACCGAATCTTGTATAGATTTCTCCTGTTTTCCCGGCAGGAGCGAATGCGGCAAATAAAGCCTGATTGTTCCATTTTCCTATTTCTTTGCCTAGCTTGTCAATACTGATTCTAAATTCTACCGACCATTCTTTTAATTCATAATCTTGGCGCATTTGCATCTCTAGAATGTTATACCTGTTGATGACGGGAACAGATATGGTTTTCAACGGATCCATGATGTATACCATCATATCAGCTCCTTTCAGCGTTTTGATACTTCCTTCGGTTGCAATACTGACAGGCAATGCATAATTCTTGCCTGATTTCTTCATCTCCTCAGTCATCGGCTTGAAAGTTACTTTTACTCCCTGTGCATCTTGTTCACCTTGTTTAATCGTTACAGTATTGTTTTCAACATCGTATCCTTCTTGCGGAAGCAGTACATAGTCCGTACCGTTTCTCTGGTTGTATGCTTCCAGAACCGCTTCATTGACGGCAACCTGAACCTTTACATCTTCCGGAACTGCCTGTCCGGCACACGGAGTGAAATATACAGGCAAATCTGCGCTTCGGATAGGAACCTTCTGCGCAATATAGGCTTGCGTTTTCGATTCTTTGATATAAACCATGCTGTCAACCGTATCATATTTAGCATCATTACATCCCATGAGGGATATGACAATACCAGTCAATATAATTGAATATTTGTTTCGTTTCATAATTATCGATATTTAGTTTATTTTACAGGAGGGTTCATAATTCGAGTGGCATTACGCAAAAACGGATAGGTACCTTCGTAGCCGGGTACATAAAACTCATATTCCATGTGATAAGTACCAACTCCGCCTTTCCGTATCTTTTTACCGTTTACAACCGGATTCCAACGGGCCATGCCTTCCAATGATTTCATTTTTGTTCCATCGGGAGCTGTAAAATCATATCCTCCCATTTGTGCATACTTCTCAAAATCTTCCGTCACTATGAGCTTTCTTGCCAATTCTTCAGCAGGAACCTCTGATGAATACTTGTCTATAAGACCATTTAAACGGCTGTTAAGTGTATATTCACCGGTACAAGTATAAGCCTGCGTAATGAAATAATCAAAATAGCTGGCATATTTAGCTGGCAAATTTGAAATCTCACCATCTACTACAAGATATCTTCCTGTACCGGATTTAGGACCTACACGTTTGGACATGGTATCCAAAAATACGTCAATACGTCCCGGTCTTCCCATTTCATAATTTGTTTCAAAAGGCTGTGGAGTAGTTATTTCCCAGTCCATATCAAAGCCGTCATAGTTATATTTGTCGATGGTATCGCAAATGGCATTCGCGAATTTCACTATTGAGGCTTTAACGGCTTCTTCGTCACCATCTACCCATCCCCAGAATTTATGCCGGTCTGCACGGGTCGCATTATATTCTTCCGGAGTAATTTGGTCTCCCATCTCCAATACAAGGAATACGACTAATGCCTTAGTCCCTTTTTTCTCCTGTACATATTTCAGGTCTTTCAACATTTCGGGTGTCGGGCTTTTCCAGCCGCCCCACATAGAAATAAAATCCACACTGTCCGGAAGTCCGACCAGGCAATTCTCCAGACTGGCTCCTTTGCCTGTCCAGTTTCCATACCAACCAAATGTGACGGAGTGATCAGATTTCTTATATGCGCGTAAATTCGCATAATAATCTTCTGACATATTGCTTCCGCTCATAGATTGCGAATGCAACGTTTCTATTTCCGTCCAGTCGTCACAAGCGGTATTGACCACTATGGGCCCGAATAATAGCATTATAAAATAGAATATTTTTTTCATTTCAGTTCTCGTTAAGTTATACTTCATGTAAGATTATTTATCTTTTCTTTGCCACCAAACTTTGGTTTCGTAATTGTCTGCACCCAATTTCTGTACAGCTTCATTCACATTGACTGTATTGCGAATGTATTCCGATGGAGGGAATGGTATGCGATTGGCTACGGGAAGATTTGAACCATTTCCATTCATCAAAGGGAAGAAATGAGGATATCCGGTACGCCGGTATTCGCTCCACGCTTCTTGCCCCAATGGCCACAAGGCAATCCATTTTTGAGTAATAAGTCTTTCCAGGCTTCTTTCGTCATCCCCATCCTCCCACTTAATGGTAATTGTACTTACGGCAGCCACATTTCCTTGATTGAAAGGGTCCGCATAATTGGATTGAGCGGATGTATCGTCATTCAAGTACGCTTCGGCACCTTCTGCTCCCCATTGTTCGAAAGAAAGTTTGATGGCAGCATTGTACAGGTCTTTGGCGCTCTCTTTTCCGATATTCCAATGAAGCATGGCGGCTTCGGCCATATTGAAAGTGGTTTCGGCAGCACTCATCCATAATGTGCGGTCCATCGTACCCACTTTGATTGTTGAAAATTTAGGTCCTGTACTTTCATTTCCATAAGATAATCCGGCACGCATCCCCAGATAATTATCATATCCTGCACCAATGGTATGTTTCTGAAAATACTTTTCCATACGGGGATCCTTGTATCCTTTCATATAAGATACGATATCAGCAGCCACACGATGGTCGGGCCATTGGCACAGTACTGTGTACAATTGGTTTTTGCTTCCCAATGAAGTTGCATTATCTTCGTTGGAACGGATAACCCCGATAGGATGAGTAATAGCTTCCACTGCCATTGCTTCAGCTAAATCCGGAGCAGCGAAACGTACCCTGATTGCCATACGCAATTTCAATGAATTGGCGAATTTTACCCATTTCCTGAAGTCACCGTCATATACTTTGTCATATTTCGCCATACTTTTATTGGTGGGATACTCATTTACATAGTTCGTCATTACATCAATGGCGTTGGTCAAGTCTGTAAACATAGCCCGGTATGCTTCCTCCATTGTGTCATAAGGAGTAGAGAGCTTATCACTTGAGATTTGAGAATAGGGGAGAGCTCCATACATATCGACCATGCGTTGCATTGTCGCTACTCTTAGAATCTGAGCCCACGCAAAGTTGACACCTGTCCCCTGAGTCAGATTCTTGATTTTGTTCCATGCTCCGTACACCATGACCATTACATTGTCATCCCCAAATTGATAGTTCAGCCAAGCTTCCGGTGCATTGTAGGTCGCAAAATTGGAATTCTTGAATTTATCGGTTGCCATAACCTGATAACGTCCGTAGCAGTCGCCTATCAAAGATTCATTGGTGTTATAGATATTCTCGGTAGCTATAGGATACGCATAATCGCAAAGCGTCAGGAAAAAAGCATTGGCTGCAAAACCATCCCTGCCGATCTCTTCTTCCGAAACCTTTCCGGTGGGATCATTCAAGCTGTCTTCCATACATCCCTGAAATATAGAAACACCGAAAAGCATACAGCTTGCAATGGAAATCCGTGTTAAGTATTTATATATTTTCATTTCTTTATTTTTAATCATTAGAACTGTATTTTTACATTAAATCCCCAACTCTTCAGACTGGGTTGCATAAAGTAGTCGATACCCTGATAATAAGTACCGGTAGAAGCGGTTGATTCCGGGTCGAACGGAGCTTTATTGTAAATCATCCACAGATTGTGCCCGGTCAATGTCAGACTAAGATTGCATTTGTTGTTAAACCATTTAGCCGGGAATGCATATCCGACAGACACTTCCTGCAAACGTACATTGGTGGCGCTGTATATATAATTGGACATCAGACCGCTTACTCCCGCTGTCTCCGTATAGAAAGTCTGAGTATCTACCAAACCGTTATTGATTGCGATACCTTCACTTTCACGTGCCAGTTCCGTGGTCTTGGATACTCCGAACTGATCCATCACGGCTTGAGTCGGTGACATGACGATACCGCCAAAACGAGCGGAAAGCATGAATCCTAAATTGATACCTTTATATGAGAAGTCATTACGGAATCCCATATTACCTTTCGGCAAAACGGAGCCTACATGAATAAATTCGTCAGAATTCTTTATGTCTTCCTTTTTCACGTTCTGAGTGGCTTTGTCTATGTAGATGTTGCCTTCCTGGTCACGTTTCAAACGGTTGGTTACATACATATCTCCCATATCTCCACCTTTGCGTAGGATTATCTTAGCAGATCCAATGCCGCCTTTATCGATTTCTTTCAAAGTGTAATGGTTGCCTTCGTCATCTACTGCATCATCCAGCAGTTCAACAATCTTATTCTTATTGAAGCTGTATGTCAAGCTAGAGCTCCAGCCAAAATCACCCCATTTCTTATTGTATCCCAAAGTGAACTCCATACCTTGATTTTCGATATTACCGGACTGCGCATACATAGCAGCATAGACAGCCGTTCCCGATAATGGAACTAAGAAAGTCTGCTTGCGGGTATTCGCTTTGTACCAAGTGACATCTAAGGTCAATGAGTTGCGGAAGAATTTTGCATTCAGACCGGCTTCCCAAGAGTTGGTGCGTTCCGGATATAATTTAGGTAACGGACGATAAGTCTGTAATTTCCATTGGCTTGTAGATGGTTCCCATTTGTATGTCTTTTTAGAAGACAGATTGCGGGGAATGGCAGTACCTACGGATGCGAATGAACCGCGCACTTTCAAGTAAGAAATGAATGTAGGTAGTTTCACCATCTCGGAAATAACACCGGAAAGTCCGACCGACGGATAGAAGAATGATGACTGCTCGGTATTTATTAACGCGGAGTCCCAGTCATTACGTCCTGTCAGTGTTAAATATAACATACTCTTCCAGCCAAGTTCCGCACTTGCAAAAACAGAGTTGGTCCGTTGTTTGTAACCGTCTTCCACCGGATAGGTGTCTTTATCCAACACTGTATTCATGTTATATAGACTGAATACATTGGACATATCCTTCAAACCTCCCTGAAATCCCTTTTCATCATAATAGGTCTGCGTGAAACTACCGCCAATATTAGCACTCAAAGAAAAGTCTTTGAAACGTTTGTCTATATTGACCATGATATCCGCATAAACCTGCCGGTCGTCCGCTTTGTAATATTTATAAAAACCATAGTCGGAACCATCGGTAAAGTAAGTGTCTGTAGTAGCACTTCTCTTGTCTGTAAAATCATTGGTGGCATTGTCTATACGCACACGACCTGCGACATTCAACCAATCAAGAATCTCATACTTCAGATTGACATTGGCCATATAACGCTGCTTCTTTATACCGTGATTCATTTCATTGATTACCCAATACGGATTGTTCTTCATACTGTAACCGGGATCTCCCCAACTCCAGTTTTGAACGTCTATCTTCCGGGTCTCATCATAGGTCTTATACATTCTGACTGATTCGAAATTCTCTCCACGCGGAAATAAATATACTGCCGGAAGCGGGTTGAAATATTCGCCTTGTGCCATTAGGTTTCTATCCTCCTGAACAATATAGCTGAAACCTACATCCAGAGTCATCTTATCTTTCAAAAAACTTGTCGTATTTCTTACTGTGAAGTTGTAACGGTCATATTTACTGTTTTGAATGATACCTGTTGCGTTTGTTGTCCCGACGGACAGGTATGTTTGGTTCTTGTCACTACCTACTGATAATGAAATGTTGTTCTGAATGTTTGTGCCTGTGTTAAAAAAGTCTTTCGGGTCGTAACTGCCGAACATGGAAGGTGCTTTGTCTCCCCAAGATGCGAAAGATCCGGCACGGTTGATATACGAAGTCTGGAATTCCGGCATGATAAAAGGAGACGAGAAAGTCGAATTGTTTGAAATTGTGACTTTGGCCGTGCCTTCTTTTCCTTTCTTGGTGGTGATCAGAATCACACCGGATGCAGCATTGGAACCATATAATGCGGCTGCTGCAGGACCACTCAGGACGGACATACTTTCTATGTCTTCCGGGTTGATGTCGGATATTCCCTCTCCTCTCGGCTGAACTGAATATTGTCCGCTTATATCACCTTTGTTGATGTTGAAAATGGGTACACCGTCGATTACGTACAATGCGTTGTTGTCTGAAGATATGGATTTGGTACCGCGCATCACTACACGAGTTGCGCCGCCCACACCGGAAGAAGAAGCATTGATGTTCACACCGGCTACTTTGCCTGCCAGTGAGTTCATGAAGTTAGCGTCTTTCACCGTAGTAAGTTCGTCACCTTTTACTTCTTGCACATTGTAACTCAATGCTTTTGTGGCACGCTTGATACCCAAAGCTGTGACAACAACCTCATCGAGTGCCTGTGCGTCTTCTCCCATTGTGATTTTCAGGGGTTGTGCATTGGCCAGTGTGATTGTCTGGGTGGCATAGCCTACGTAAGAAATTTCCAGCACATCACCTTTGGATGCCTGTATCTTGAAGTTTCCGTCTATATCGGTAATGGTACCGTTGGAAGTTCCTTTTATCAGAACACTTACACCAATTAGAGGTTCACCTTGTGTATCTGTTATGGTACCGCTTGCCGTAACAGGGACTTTTTTCTGCTGTTCTTCCTTCTTATTATTTGCAGAAAGTACGATATGATTATTGACTATTGAAAAACTGACATTGGTCCCCTTGAATAATATGCTCATGACATTAGAGAGGGACTCTTTTTTTACTTTGATAGATACGATGCGGTTAATATTGATATCACTTGAGTTATAAACTATCGACATTGAAGTCTGTTTTTCAACTTCTTTCAATGCAGTATTCAGAGGTACTTTCGACAGATTAAGAGTGATTGTCCGTTCTTGCCCATAAGCGGAAGCAAAAGACGAAACCAACAAAAGGAAGAATAACAAGTATGAAAACTTGTGTTTTATAATTTCTTTCATCTTATTCTTTTTAGTTAGAAATAATTTTTGGGTTTTGTTATTAGAAGTCAGTAAATTGAATTACTACTTTCGTACAAAGGTCTTATGTATCAATGTTTCTCATAATTTATAAATTTAAAGGTTACACTTAAAAACAAATTCAATAAGCGCTTATTCAGTAGTAGTACATTTTAAGTTATAACCTTACTAAACGAAGGTATAACTTTTTTTTAGTAAAACGGATATTTATGACGGAAATGATAATAAATGAAAAAAAAGAGGGGGGAAACGTTAGTAGTTTCCTCCCTTTAGTTGTATTATATATAGATGGGTCAGAAAAAATGAGTTTATTCATCTATATACTATGATTTATGCAACAGAATAAAACTGCTTCTCAACGAAAGACTATTAACCCGGCTTGCTGGGTTCCTACCGCTTACTTTGCAATGGGACTTCCCTTTATTGCCATTAATCTGGTTTCCGTATTTATGTTTAAGGATCTGGGAGTGTCGGATACACAAATCGCATTCTGGACTTCCCTTATTATGATGCCTTGGACACTGAAATTCTTGTGGAGCCCTTTTCTTGAGATGTTCCGGACAAAGAAATTCTTCGTACTGGTGACCGAATTGTTGAGCGGAGTGTTGTTTGGAGTGGTGGCTTTTTCTTTATTCTTCGACTATTTCTTCGCTATCAGTATTTCAACGATGGCGGTGATTGCTTTTAGCGGCGCGACACATGATATTGCCTGCGACGGTGTATATATGGCGGAACTGAACAAAGAGGATCAGGCGAAATATATCGGTGTGCAAGGTGCTTTCTATAATGTAGCCAAACTGGTGGCTAACGGTGGACTGGTCGCTATGGCGGGTGCATTGGCGGAACATTTCGGAGCGATAGAGGGAGCTTCAATCGATGCCAATAAAGGTGCGTATTCGTCTGCATGGATGATTATTTTCGCAGTAATCGCAGTGATAATGGTATTGATAGGTATCTATCATATAAAGGTGCTGCCTTCTACACAGATTCCCTCAACAACGAAAAAAACGACTTCGGAAGTGGGACGGGAATTGGTAGGTGTGATTGCTAACTTCTTTACTAAAAAGCATATTCTTTATTATATCTGTTTCATCATCCTCTACCGTTTGGCGGAAGGATTCATAATGAAGATTGCTCCGCTGTTTCTACGTGCGTCGAGAGAAGCGGGCGGGTTGGGACTGTCTTTGAAGGAGATTGGTACATTGAACGGAATTTTTGGTTCTGCCGCTTTCGTGTTAGGTTCACTGTTGGCAGGTATTTACGTATCTAAGTTCGGATTGAAGAAGACTTTGTTCACTCTCTGCTGCATCTTCAATCTTCCGTTTGTGGCTTATACTTTCCTTGCGGTGGTGCAGCCTACCGATGTGTATCTGATAGGAACGTGCATTACGATGGAGTATTTTGGCTATGGCTTCGGGTTTGTCGGATTGACATTGTTTATGATGCAACAGATTGCTCCGGGAAAACACCAGATGTCGCATTATGCTTTTGCATCAGGAATCATGAATCTGGGAGTCATGCTCCCGGGAATGGTCAGCGGTTATCTGAGTGACTTGCTGGGTTACCGGAACTTCTTTATTTATGTTCTGATAGCGACTATACCGGCTTTTTTGATTACTTATTTCATCCCGTTTACGTATGACGATTCAAAAAAATAATCATATAAATAATCGAATATCATGAATAAAATTCAAATTCCTTGGGAAGATCGTCCTGCAGGATGTGCGGACGTAATGTGGCGTTACTCACAAAATCCGGTTATCGGACGCTATCATATCCCTTCATCCAATAGTATTTTCAATAGTGCCGTCGTTCCATTCGGAGATGGTTTCGCAGGTGTGTTCCGTTGTGACAACAAGGCCGTGCAGATGAACATATTTACCGGATTCAGTAAGGATGGCATCAATTGGGAGATCAGCCACGAACCGATTCAGTTTAAAGCCGGCAACACGGAGATGATCGAATCGGAATATAAATATGACCCCCGTGTGACGTGGATTGAAGACCGTTATTGGGTGACTTGGTGCAACGGTTATCATGGTCCTACCATTGGCATTGCTTATACTTTCGACTTTAAGGAGTTCTTCCAATGTGAGAATGCTTTCCTGCCTTTCAACCGTAACGGTGTGCTTTTCCCGCAGAAGATAGACGGTAAATATGCCATGTTGAGTCGTCCCAGTGATAACGGGCATACTCCGTTCGGTGATATATATATCAGTTATAGCCCGGATATGAAGTACTGGGGAGAACATCGTTGCGTGATGAAAGTGACTCCTTTCCCGGAAAGCGCCTGGCAGTGTACGAAGATCGGAGCCGGTTCCGTACCTTTCCTTACGGATGAAGGCTGGTTGCTGTTCTATCACGGTGTGATTACTACCTGCAACGGTTTCCGCTATGCAATGGGGGCTGCCATACTCGATAAGGATCATCCGGAAAAAGTGCTGTATCGTACCCGCGAATATTTGTTAGGTCCGGCTGCTCCATACGAACTGCAGGGAGATGTGCCGAATGTAGTATTCCCTTGTGCCGCATTGCAGGATGGCGAACGTGTAGCTGTTTATTATGGCGCCGCCGACACTGTTGTGGGCATGGCCTTCGGATATATTAAAGAGATTATCGACTTTACTAAACGGACAAGTATCATTTAATAAAGCCATGAAACGTATTCTATTAACTTACACACTTGCTTTCGCTCTTCTTCCCGTATATGCGGGAGAAGGGGGAAGCCCCCCCGCTGATAAGAGTCTTCCGGTTGATTATGTAGATCCTTTTATCGGAACGACCAATTTCGGCACGACCAATCCCGGAGCGGTGTGTCCGAACGGAATGATGTCCGTAGTTCCTTTTAATGTGATGGGTTCTTCGGAAAACACGTATGATAAAGATGCACGATGGTGGTCTACTCCATACGAATATACCAATTGTTTCTTTACAGGATATGCTCATGTCAATCTGAGCGGAGTTGGTTGTCCGGAATTGGGGTCTTTACTTTTAATGCCCACTACCGGAGAGCTGAATGTGGATTATAAAGAATACGGAAGTAAATATAAGGATGAGCAGGCTTCACCGGGTTATTATTCCAATTATCTGACGAAATATAACGTTAAGACAGAGGTTTCCGCTACTCCCCGTACAAGTATCGCCCGTTTTACTTTTCCAAAAGGCAAAAGCCATATATTGCTGAATTTAGGAGAGGGACTGACGAACGAAAGTGGCGCTATGCTCCGCCGTGTCAGTGATTGCGAGGTGGAAGGCATGAAACTGCTTGGTACGTTCTGTTATAATCCTCAAGCTGTTTTCCCTATTTACTTTGTGATGCGGGTTAAAAAGGTTCCTTCCGCAACCGGCTACTGGAAGAAGCAACGTCCGATGACGGGTGTGGAAGCCGAATGGGATGCGGATCAGGGGAAGTATAAACTCTATACCCGCTATGGAAAAGAAATAGCTGGTGATGATATCGGGACTTATTTTTCTTTTGAAACGGAAGAGGGAGAACAGGTGGAAGTGCAGATGGGAGTTTCCTTTGTGAGCATTGAAAATGCCCGGTTGAACTTGGGCCGTGAACAGGAAGGAAAGAATTTTGAGCAGATTCTTGCCGAAGCGCGTACTAAATGGAATGACGACTTGTCACGTATCACTGTAGAGGGCGGAACGGATGCGCAGAAGACTGTATTTTATACGGCACTCTATCATCTGCTGATTCATCCTAATATCTTGCAGGATGTCAACGGAGAATATCCGGCAATGGAAAGCGATAAGATTATGACGACAAAGGGAGACCGCTATACGGTATTTTCTCTTTGGGATACGTATCGCAATGTTCACCAATTGTTGACATTGGTTTATCCGGAACGCCAGATGGAGATGGTACGCACCATGTTGGATATGTATCGTGAACATGGGTGGTTGCCGAAATGGGAATTGTATGGGAGAGAGACATTGACAATGGAAGGCGACCCAAGTATTCCGGTGATTGTAGATACATGGATGAAGGGTTTGCGCGACTTTGATGTGGATTTGGCTTATGAAGCGATGTACAAATCGGCCACACTGCCGGGAGCGGACAATCTGATGCGTCCCGACAATGACGATTATCTGTCGAAAGGATATGTGCCCCTCCGCGAACAGTATGACAATTCCGTATCTCACGCTTTGGAGTATTATATTGCAGATTTTGCACTTTCCCGTTTTGCAGAGGCTTTGGGTAAGAAAAAGGATGCGGAACTGTTCTATAAGCGGTCTTTAGGGTATAAACATTATTATAGCAAGGAGTTCGGAACGTTCCGTCCGATATTGCCTGACGGTACTTTTTATAGTCCGTTTAATCCGAGACAGGGAGAGAACTTCGAGCCGAATCCCGGTTTTCATGAAGGCAACTCCTGGAATTATACATTCTATGTGCCGCATGATGTATATGGACTGGCAAAGTTGATGGGGGGCAAGAAACCTTTTATTGACAAGTTGCAGATGGTGTTTGATGAAGGGCTTTATGATCCTGCCAACGAACCGGATATTGCATATCCTTATTTGTTCTCTTATTTTAAAGGAGAGGAATGGCGCACGCAGAAAGAAACGCAACGGTTGTTGGATAAGTATTTTACAACGAAGCCGGATGGTATCCCCGGAAATGATGATACGGGAACGATGTCTTCATGGGCTATTTTCAATATGATAGGTTTCTATCCGGATTGTCCGGGATTGCCGGAATATACATTGACGACTCCGGTATTCGACAAGGTGACTATTCGCCTGGATCCGAAATGGTATAAAGAAAAGGAATTAGTGATTGAAAGTAATCGTGCCCAACCGGGAACTCTTTATATCAATAAAGTGTTACTGAATGGAAAGAAGTTCAATAAATATCGTATCACACATGATGAACTTGTTCATGGTCAACACATATATTTTGATTTGAAATGACACACAGTGTTTCATAGGTATCGTTTTTGGGTTGACAGGGCTGTCGGACATTTCAGGGTCCGGCAGCCCATTTTTCTTCTCATTCTTTTCTCTTCTTCTCTTTTTCCTTCTTTTATTTTCTTCTTTGTGTTATAAGCGATTACAAAATTCTCTTTCATTCGTCTAGTACATAAATCGTGTATAAAATAGAATGATAATGAAAAGGAATTTGTTGAAGTGTATCCTTTGGGCATTACTGCTTGCCGGATGTTTCCCTCTATTGGCCGTTGCCGGAGCGCAACAAAAAGGACAGCGTTATAAGATTGCCGTATGCGACTGGATGATTCTGAAACGTCAGAAGATCGGCTCTTTTCAATTGGTGCATGAATTGAAAGGGGATGGTGTGGAACTGGATATGGGCGGCCTTGGCAAAAGAGAAAGATTTGATAATAAACTCCGTGAACCTCATTTCCAACAACTGTTTCGGGAAACTGCACAGAAGTACCAAGTAGAAGTTTCATCTATTGCCATGTCCGGATTTTACGGGCAGTCTTTTTTAGAACGGACTAATTACAAAGAATTGATCCGGGAATGTTTGGACGCCATGCAAGTGATGGGGGCTAAGGTAGCATTTCTTCCATTAGGAGGTATTAAGGCCGGATGGGAGAATGAACCGGAACTTAGAATGGCAGTAGTAAAACGTTTGAAAGAGGTAGGAGATATGGCAGCTTCCGAAGGTTTGGTCATCGGTATAGAAACTCAGCTTGATGCAAAAGGGGAGGTGAAACTGCTGAAAGAGATAAATTCTCCCGGTATCAAGATCTATTTCAAATTTCAGAATGCATTGGAAAATGGACGGGATTTGTGCAAAGAGCTTAAGATTCTGGGGAAAAAGAGAATCTGTCAGATTCATTGCACAGATACAGACGGAGTTACCCTGCCTTTCAACAAGCGGCTGGACATGAATAAGGTAAAAAAGACGCTCGATAAGATGGGATGGAGCGGATGGCTGGTCGTGGAACGCTCGCGAGATAAGGAGGATGTAAGGAATGTGAGGAAGAATTATGGAACGAATATCGAGTACTTAAAGAAGGTGTTTCAAGAGTGATAGGCTTGGGGAGAAGTGTAATCCTTAGTTTGAATGAAAAGATTTTTTCATTTTACTCTTTTTAAGTGATTACAACTTTCTTAGTTATACGTCTTAATTTTGAATATCACTAGAATTAGAAGATATAATATATTATTTTTGTTTAAATTAAAATTTAATCTATGAAGAGTAAGATGAAGATTAAAATTAAATTAGTAGAGAGCCTATGGCTTCTGGCTATGGCTCTTTTCATTGTCTCTTGTGCGAAAGGTGTCGATGACAGTGAGACATTTTCTGGAGGTGTGACAAACGCACAGTTAGAATCACCGGAGGAAATAAACTTCGCAACGACAACGAATGCTGATGGTTCGGAAAATCTGAAGTTAAGTTGGTCGGTTGTTATGGGAGCTGGCGGTTATAAAGTGAATGTTCATAATATGAATGATCCTGTAAATCCGGTTGCAGTCGTGACGGATAGTATTATAGATGGTTCTTCTATGTCATTTGCGAAGTTGGAGGATACGAATTACCATATAAGTGTGCTGACTCTTGGTAATGAAAAGTTAAATAATACAGATGCACAGATGGCTACGGAAAAAGATTACAAAGCTTTTGAGGCAGTAGCAACGATTCATGAAGGTGAAAGCCTTGCAGAATATGTCAATAATGATATGCCGGATTTTGCCCAAAATCTGGAACAATGTATTGTGCTGGAACCTGGTGTTACATACCAACTGGATGCTATTGCCGATTTTGGAATGAATGCTGTGACATTGCGCGGAGATGTGGAAAATCGTCCGACAATTGTTATCGGAACGGATGGAGGATTGGTTACACAAGGGGGCTTGAAAATTAAGAATGTGAATTTCGATTGTACTGCAATGACTAACCAAATTGGAGTAGTTACATTAAGTGACGAACCGGATGCTTCGATATCAGCTGGTGCTCTAGGCTATGTAGATAGTAATGGAAATTCTTTAGGTACAGCAGCATATATCATCAATAACCCAATTATTTTTCAGGGATGTCATTTTACAGAAATAAAGAATAGTCTTATTTATGCTGGAACTAAACCATGGGCTATCAGTGATTTTCGTATAATGAATTGTATTGTTGAACTAAACAGTAAGGGAGAACAGCCCTTTATAAACTTTTATGGTGGTGGTAGAGCTATCAGAGATTTATCGATACAGAATAGTACTTTTTATAATTTGTTGGCTACTAACTCTGGTACTGCATATTTCATACGTTTAAGTAATGCTAGTAATGCACAACCTCAAAAGAATTGGGGTGTTTCAGGAGATTTTGGGAGTGTAACCATTAAGAACAATACATTTTATCAGACTTTTTCAGGTAAAGATTTTGCAAATAACATACCTAGTAGAAATACAATAAAAACGACTGTAGTATACAATGTTTTTTATAATACTTACCGTGTGAATAAAGTCTTTGGTAGTAGTAATGTGAAGACATATAACAATAATTATATGTATGCTGTAGCCAGTGGTGATGGTAAAATACAGGATTTAGATAATACCGATAAAACGACTTATGGAATAGTAGAGAACCCGCAATTTATCGGTCCTGTGGATAACGAACCTACATTAGTTAATTTTGCTCCAGCTAATACTACTCAAATTTATGAAAATAAAGCCGGTGACCCGCGTTGGTATGAATAATGAAAATATAATACTTATAAAGATGAAACATAAGAATATGCTCAAATTATGTCTAAGTATGTTTCTGGCTTTTATGATGGCTTTGCCAACTTTGGCTCAGAATATAACATACAAAGGAGTTGTTGTAGATGAGAGCGGAGAGCCTATCATCGGTGCTTCCGTAAAAGTAGCCGGCACAACAACAGGAACTATTACAGACTTGGATGGAAAGTTTCAAGTAGTTGTACCCTCTGGAAAACAAGTTGAGGTATCCTATATCGGATATATCACGCAAGTCTTGACAGACTTCAAACAAACAAAAATAGTCTTGAAAGAAGATTCAAAACAATTGGATGAGGTTGTGGTAGTAGGTTATGGTACACAAAAGAAAGCGCATTTGACCGCTGCTATCGCTACAGTACCGGTAGATGAAATCCAAGATATTTCCAGTGGTAGTCTTGCCAACACGTTAAGTGGTCTCGTAAATGGTGTCAGCGTCAGTGGAGGTAATTCTCGTCCAGGAGAGAACGCTCGGATTAGTATCCGTCAGAATGATGTTTTAACTTCCATGAAGGCAACCAATGTAGAACCTTTGTACGTAATCGATGGCTATATTTATCCGACAGAGGTAAAGGTCGGAAGTACTACTGAAAATCTGGGAGCAACAGCTTTCAACAATTTGGATCCTTCTGTGATAGAGAGTATTTCAGTATTGAAAGATGCGGCAGCTGCTGTGTATGGAGCCCGTGCTGCAAATGGTGTTATATTGGTTACTACCAAAAAAGGGAAACTGGGAGCACCTAAAGTCTCATATAGTGGAACATTCGGTATTGCCAATGAAGTGTCACGTGCAAAGATGTTGAACGCATATCAGTATGGCCAACTTTGGAATGCAGTGCGTGCAGCCGACCCGACTGATTCTTCTATCAATTTACAGACAGATTTGTTTCAGGCTGATGAATTGTCTGCCATGAAAGGATTGAACTATGATTTGTTGGATAAATATTGGAAAACAGCATTGACTCAACAGCATAGTATAAATATAACCGGTGCAACGGAAAGAGCCAGCTACTTTGCAGGTATTTCTTATTACGATCAAGATGGTAACTTGGGTAATCTGGATTATAATCGTTGGAATTATCGTGCAGGCGTTGATGTTAAGATCAGCAAGTGGTTGAAAGCTAATTTGCAGGTTTCCGGAGATTACGGAAAGAAAAATACTCCTAATCTGAAAGTCGGAGGTTCTAATAGTGAAATGGATTATAATCTTTTATTGACTCATCCCCGTTATATACCAGAAGAGGTGAATGGAAATCCTATTGCCAGCTATGGTATCAGCAATACTCAGATTAGTGATTCGCAAAACTATTCATTTTCCACCCTACAAAACTTAGGTGATTATAATAAGACTATGACATCCAATATGAATATCAATGCCGGAATTGAATATGATTTTGGTTGGAATAAATGGCTTAAAGGGTTGAAACTGAAATTCTCTTACTCAAAAAGTATTAATAGCTCAAAGAATAACCAATATGGTTCTTCATATAAATTGTATTATTTAGCTAAGCGCTCAGGTAGTGGAGAACACTTATATACTCCTATTGCCGGTGCAGAAGATGCGTACGAAGCACTGATGAATGATAATAATTTTCTGTTGGCCAACAATGGAGCTGCTATCTATAACGGTGACACATCTTATTTGTCTCGCGATATGAACCGTACAGACAACTATCAGATGAACTTTATGGCAACTTACAACAGAAGTTTTGGAGATCATAATGTAGGTGCTTTGTTCTCTATTGAGCGCTCTGAAGCAGAAAGTGAATATCTGAATGGTAGTGTAACCGATCCTTATGAGTTTACTACCGGTCAATCTAATTCCGTAGGCGCTAACAGTACAGCCGGTACAGTATTCACACGTGCAGAATCCGGAACATTATCTTATATTGGCCGTATAAATTACGCCTATGCGGACAAATATCTGTTGGAGTTCTTACTTCGTTCGGATGCTTCCACAAAATTTGCGCCTGACAATTATTGGGGATTCTTCCCGTCAGTTTCAGCCGGTTGGGTTATCTCGCAAGAGGATTGGTTTAAAAAGAATGTGAAATGGGTTGATTACTTGAAAGTACGTGCTTCTTTCGGCTTGACAGGACGTGATAATACGGTGGCATGGCAATGGATGCAAAACTATGCGACAGATAAGGATAAAGGTCCTATCTTTGGCACCGGAACTACAGTCAATGCGGGTAGTCACATTACACTCAACAAGAATAATTCGGCAGTTAATCCGAATGCACATTGGGATAAATCTTACAAAGCAAACTTCGGACTTGATTTCAATGTTTTGAATAATCGTCTGACATTTAATCTTGACGGATATTATGAATGGAATCGTGAAATGTTGTTGCCGTATATAGCTTCTATTCCAGGAACCGTTGGTACGCAGTCAGCTTATATGAATTACGGTGAACTGGACACTTATGGAGTTGAATTATCTATGACATGGAGAGATAAGATCGGAAAAGATTTTAAATATAAGATATCGGTAAATACCGGATATTCGGATAATAAAGTGTTAGTGAAAGACTGGGATAATCCTATGACTTTCAAGAGTATACGTGAAGGAGACCGATTAGATATCGGTACATGGGGTATGCAGTGTATAGGTATGTTCCGTAGTTATCAGGACATTGATGAATATTTCACGAAGAATAATATTACTTCCTATATGGGATTGAATAAAGACAATGTCAAGCCTGGTATGTTGATTTATAAAGATGTACGTGGAGCCTTGCAGACCGATGGTACGTATGCCGGACCTGACGGAATCGTAGATAAGGAAAATGACCAGGTAAGATTGTCTAACCGTAACAATCCTTATGGATTAACTACCAATTTAAGTGCAGAGTGGAAAGGAATCTCATTATCTGCCCAGATTAGTGCTAGTTGGGGTGGTTATAGTTTTGTACCGACTTCTGCTTTGAAGATTGGTAATATGGTGGGCTCCGGTTCGGGTTCATATACAGACTTGGAATATACCAGTATGCCTTCTTTCTGGAATACAGAGAATATGTTTGTATACAATGATGTGCTTGATGCATCGGGGAATGTTGTTGTAAAGGCTAACCGGAACGCTAAATATCCTAACTTAAGATGGAGCAGTGTTAATAGCGTTACGTCTACTTTCTGGAGAGTAAGCGGTACACGTGTTAGATTGAACCGTTTGACGATCGCTTATCGTATTCCGTCAAAATATACCAAAATGGTCGGTATTGAAAGCTGTCGTTTTAATATTACAGGTCAGAACTTGTTGAGCTTCTATAATCCTTATCCGGATAATTTCATCGATCCAATGACTTCTTATGGTAGCTATCCTACTTTGCGTAAGTTTACTATCGGTGTTAACGTAACATTCTAAATGAAAATGAAGATGAAAAGAAAAAATATAAAAACTTTAGGTATTGCCTTCATGGCAGCTGTTGCCTTTACGTCTTGCAGTGATCAGTTCTTGCAGGATAAAAAGAACTATGATAGTGCTAGTGCCGATTCATATAACTATTATAGTGGGGCATTAGCACGTGTGGCAGACATATATATGTGGTGCTTGCCCGACGCTACGGCAGAACCTAGTTGGAAATATAATAGTACAGGACTGGCAGATCTTCAATCTAAATCAACTGAAGAATATAGTGGTTTTGGAGCATTCGTGGATCCTGATGCGGAAATGACTTATCAATCCGGTAATAATCCGGTTCCTGATTATTTTCAGGGGCAGACGGGGAATATCCAACAAATGGTATGGGGACGTATTCGCAACTGTAATGATGTGATTGCCGGAATAGAAGGCAGTACGCTCTCGCAGGAAGAAAAAAATGAATTGTTGGGACAAGTCTACTTCTTCCGTGCATGGTGTTATTATAATTTAGTGAAATGGTATGGTGGTGTGCCTATCATTAAAGAAGTTCAGGATATTGTTGCAGAGTCAGTTGTTCCTCGTTCTTCGACAAAGGATTGTATTGAATTTATTTGCGACGATCTGAATACATCTGCAACGTTACTTGCTCCTTTTACCGAGAACGGAGGATGGCCTGCTACGGAATTTGGACGAGTAACATCAGGTACTGCACTGGCTTTGTTGGGACGTGTTCGTCTGCTTTATGCCAGTCCGTTGTTTAATCGTAAAAATGACATTGAACGTTGGAAAAAGGCTTATGAAGATATAGGAAACTCTATCAGCCGATTGAATGCTTGTGGCTATGGCTTGCTCTATGAAAATAATCCGGGCGTAAATGCATCGGGATGGGCTAGTATGTTTTCTCAGGTTCAAGATAATACAGAGGCTGTATTCGTAACACTGTATAACACTAATACTTCAAGTAGCCAAGCGGATTTTAGCAAGAATAATACTTGGGAACACGGTATTCGTCCGTCTACTGCATTAGGTGGTGGAGGAAAAACTCCTTCTGCAATGTTAGTCGATATGTTCCCTATGGCGGATGGTAAAAGACCTAAAAGCTGTACAACGTATACTATGATTGAAGAATCAACACATTCCGGAGAAAAAGACTATCCGTTTATGAATCGTGACCCGCGTTTTTACAGGACATTCGCTTTCCCAGGTGTACGCTGGGCATTCAGCGGAGATCCACGAAGTGAGAAAAGTAGAAATCCATACAATGGAACAGAATATGAACTGTGGAACTATGTTTGGTATACTTCAGCTGCTGATAGAGATAATTCGGAAAGTGGTAATACGTATGGAGCCGATAATTTGTTGTCAAATGCCAAAGGTTTTTATATTCGTAAGCGTTCGGACGATTTGGATGTAAATGGAAGTCCCAGATATGTGTTTGATGCATCTAACGGTTTCAGATATAGTGCTAGTCCTTATATGGAAATTCGATATGCAGAAGTTTTGTTAAACTACGCAGAAGCAGCATGCGGAGCTGGTCATATGGATGTAGCAGTAAAACAGTTGCAAAAAATACGTGCCAGAGTGGGGTATACTTCAACTAATAATTATGGTTTGCAGTCAAATTTAACATCAGATCAACAAGCTTGTATGGCTGCTATCCTATATGAACGACAGATTGAACTGGCTTATGAGGGAAAACGATTTGATGATTTGCGCCGTTGGATGCTTTTTGATGGTGGAACAGAACGGGTAGATGGAGCGCCTGACTCATGGACATTAACAGGATGGAATGGAAATACTTGTAATTATCTAGGATTCACTCCTCTTAATGGTCAACGTCGTGATAATCTTGAATTCCGTGTACAGAATACTTATAATAATGGATTGGGTGGTAAAAGTTGGGCGATAGATGATGACAACGACCCGGATCCATTGAAAGATTATAAGCAAATGCGACCAGATGCAATGGATTTAAAAATAGATCTTTCAGAACAGCAAAATGAATTGAAGACTTTTTATGAGACCTATTTAGTTCGCAAAGAGAAAAAAGGAGATGCTTATAATACTGACCTATCAGTAAAATATATGCATTTCTATCCTAAGTATTATTTGCTCGGATTGTATCAAGGTGCACAGAGTGCCAATCCTGCATTGTTACAAACCATTGGTTGGGGAGATTACATGAATGGTGGTGCTAACGGTACATTCGACCCATTAGCTGAATAAAATATTTTGTTTCTCTTTTTGAAATGGTATAAAATGAAGTCGCCATTTCCTAAGTTTTTCTTATGAAAGATGATAGGGAATGGCGATTTTCTGTTATTTGCAGCTTGGAATGCTTTTTTACCAGTATAAGGTGGCTATTAAGTCGTGCATTAAGTTGCTTATACTGTATTAAAAGTGCCCTTTTGATATAGCCTGCTTTTACGTTAATTCCCGCATAGAAATATAGGCATCGAAAATCGCTTTATTAGGAAGAAAATAGTTTCTGTCCCCCACACCTAATAAAAATCACCATTACTGATTACAAATCTTTTTCTTTTTCGTCTTATTATTGTATTTTTGAATTAACAACTTCACAAAACCCAATAAAAAATGAAGAAGAAACATGTACTTTTAGCAGCTTTTGCTGCGGCAATGTTGACTCCGAGCGTTGTATGGGCACAATACCCACAGATAACAGACGAAGCCAAAGAAAATTATAAAAAGATGATGACTGAAGAACGGAAGCGTTCTGATGAAGCATGGGCAAAAGCGTTGCCAATCGTTCTGAAAGAAGCCAAAGAAGGTCGTCCGTATATACCTTGGGCCGGTCGTCCGTATGATTTGCCCCAAGCCGATATTCCTGCATTTCCTGGTGCAGAAGGTGGTGGAATGTATAGCTTCGGTGGTCGTGGAGGTAAAGTGATTACCGTTACCAATCTGAATGACCGTGGTCCCGGTTCTTTCCGTGAGGCTTGTGAAACAGGAGGTGCACGCATTATCGTATTTAATGTTGCAGGTATCATTCGTTTGGAATCTCCGATCATTGTACGCGCTCCTTATGTAACTATCGCCGGACAGACAGCTCCGGGAGATGGTGTCTGCATTGCCGGAGAATCATTCTGGGTAGATACGCATGATGTGGTTGTACGCCATATGCGTTTCCGTCGCGGTGAGACAAAGGTCTGGCATCGTGATGACTCTTTCGGAGGAAATCCGGTAGGAAATATTATGATTGACCACTGTTCATGTACTTGGGGGTTGGATGAAAATATATCTTTCTATCGTCATATGTATGATCCGAGCGAAGGACAGTATGAAAGCAAAGATTTGAAACTCCCTACTGTAAATGTAACTATTCAGAATACTATTTCCGCAAAAGCATTGGATACTTATAACCATGCATTTGGAAGTACGTTGGGAGGAGAAAACTGTGCATTTGCCCGTAATCTGTGGGCTAGTAACTCAGGCCGTAACCCTTCTATCGGTTGGAACGGTATATTCAATTTCGTTAATAATATAGTGTTCAACTGGGTACACCGTTCTTCCGATGGAGGTGATTATACAGCGATGTTCAATATGATTAATAACTACTACAAGCCGGGACCTGCCACACCTAAAGATTCCAATGTAGGACACCGTATCTTAAAACCGGAAGCCGGACGCAGTAAGCTGGATCATAAAGTATACGGACGGGTATATGCCGACGGAAATATCATGGAAGGTTATCCCGAGATTACAAAAGATAACTGGAACGGTGGTATTCAGATTGAGACTCAGCCGAATACCGACGGATATACAGAGTATATGAGAAGCTACCAACCGTTCGAAATGCCATATATTAATATTATGAGTGCAAAGGACGCATACGATTATGTATTGAAACATGTAGGTGCAAATATCCCTTGCCGTGACATTGTAGACGAACGCGTTATCGAAGAAGTAAGAACCGGTATTCCTTATTACGAAAAGAAACTTCCGAAAGATGCATACGGTGATTTGACAGGATTATCTCCAAAGTCAATGGGTGAAGATGGACAGTTTAAATATCGTCGTCTGCCGAAAGACTCGTACAAACAAGGAATCATCACAGATATTCGCCAGATGGGCGGCTATCCCGAATACAAAGGTACTCCATACGTAGATACGGATGGCGATGGTATGCCGGATGAGTGGGAAAAAGCGAATGGACTGAATCCGAACGATCCGAGTGACGCCAATAAAGACTGTACCGGTGACGGATACACTAATATCGAAAAGTATATCAATGGTATCAGCACTAAGCACAAAGTAGATTGGAGAGACTTGAAAAACAACTATGATACTTTGGAGGAAAAAGGGAAGTTAATGTAAATGATGAAGTTAACGTAAACTAAGGTGCTGAAATGTCATTATTATACTAAAAAATAATATCAATGAAAAAGATACTGATAATTTCTCTGTTACTGCTCTCTACTTGGATGTCCGCCGGAGCAGTTGACCTGAACAAAGAGAACCGTGATCCGAAATATGTGGAGTCTATCATCAACCGTTCTCAGAAGATTGTAGATAAGTTGGGACTCACAGATAAACAGGTTGCTGAGGATGTCCGGAATATCATTGCCAACCGTTATTTCGAATTGAATGATATTTATGAGATACGCGATGCGAAAGTCAAGAAGGTAAAAGAATCCGGATTGACGGGTGAGGCTAAGAATGAAGCATTGAAAGCAGCCGAGAATGAAAAAGATGCGGCTTTATATCGTTCCCATTTCGCATTTCCCGCCAATTTATCTCTTTTCCTTGATGAGAAGCAGATAGAAGCGGTGAAGGACGGAATGACTTACGGGGTTGTGAAGGTGACCTACGATTCTCACCTCGACATGATTCCGACACTTAAAGAAGAAGAAAAAGCGCAAATATACGCTTGGTTGGTGGAAGCTCGTGAATTTGCTTTGGACGCTGAAAATTCAAATAAAAAACACGCTGCTTTTGGAAAATATAAAGGACGTATCAATAATTATCTGGCTAAACGCGGGTATGACTTGAAAAAAGAACGTGAAGAATGGTACAAACGTGTGAAAGCACGTGGAGGATCCTTATAAGATTCTCTTCCCATAATAAAAATGGTTAGTTTGTTTGATGACGGAAAGGGTGGCTCGGAGAGTCGCCCTTTTATCGTATATAAAATTCAATCGGAAGATGAAGAATCTATGAATATATTTGAGTACAAATTAGTCCTTTTATCGTCTCCTTTGTATAAAGGATACAATTTATAGATTATAATAGCAATGAAAAGGTTAAGAGATACATTAGCGGCAATAGGTATTTTATTTTTTGTTTCTTGCGGAGGAAGCAAGGACTATTATATGTTTACTTCGTTTCATGAACCCGCTGATGAGGGCTTAAGATATTTATATAGTGAAGACGGAATGCATTGGGACAGTATTCCCGGTGTCTGGCTGAAGCCCGAATTAGGACAACATCAACTGTTGCGGGACCCTTCGATGGTACGTACTCCCAACGGAACTTTTCATCTGGTCTGGACGACAAGCTGGAAAGGCGATCTAGGGTTCGGCTATGCAAACTCCAAAGACCTGATTCATTGGTCAGAGCAACAGATGATACCTGTCATGACAGAAGAACCGACCACAGTCAATGTATGGGCTCCGGAGATTTTCTATGATGAAGATAGTGAACAGTTCATGGTAGTATGGGCTTCTTGCATTCCCGGCCGTTTTGAGAGAGGAATAGAAGAGGAAAACAATAATCATCGTTTGTATTATATCACTACGAAAGACTTTAAGACTATTTCTAAAGCGAAAGTCTTGTATGATCCGGGATTCAGTTCGATTGATGCAGTCCTTGTAAAACGGGATAAGAACGACTATGTGATGGTACTTAAGGATAATACCCGCCCGGAACGCAATCTGAAAATTGCTTTTGCCGATTCCCTGACAGGACCTTACTCACCTGCGTCGCAACCATTTACCGAATCGTTTGTAGAAGGTCCGACTGTAGAAAAGATAGGAGAGGAGTATCTTGTTTACTTTGATGTCTATCAGAAAAAGATATACGGTGCTATGCGCACAAAAGATTTTATAAATTTTACCGATGTGACGAGTGAAGTAAGTGTACCTGCCGGACATAAACACGGAACAATATTCAAAGCTCCCGAATCGGTAGTAAAAGCGTTGTTGACACATACCCGCCTTAATCACTAATCATTCACCGATAATCACTAAATAACATGAATAACTCTACAAAGATTCTCTTTGCATTGGCTGCCGGATGGTTGACATCTACGGTTGCAGCGCAAGACAGAATCCATTACACAGGAAAAGAATTATCAAATCCTGCTTATCATGACGGGCAACTGTCTCCGGTAGTAGGAGTGCATAATATCCAATTGGTACGCGCCAACCGGGAACATCCCGATCCGTCGAACGGCAATGGATGGACATATAACCATCAACCGATGTTGGCCTATTGGAACGGCCAGTTTTATTATCAATATCTGGCTGATCCTTCGGACGAACATGTACCGCCTTCCCAAACATTTCTGATGACATCAAAGGATGGCTATCAATGGACGAATCCGGAAATTGTATTTCCGCCTTATAAAGTTCCGGACGGATATACCAAGGAATCTCGTCCGGGTATGCAAGCCAAAGACCTGATTGCTATTATGCACCAACGTGTAGGTTTCTATGTCTCCAAGTCCGGCCGATTAATAACAATGGGAAATTACGGAGTTGCCTTAGATAAGAAAGACGATCCGAACGATGGAAACGGTATCGGTCGGGTAGTACGCGAAATAAAAAAGGACGGTTCGTTCGGTCCTATTTATTTTATTTATTACAATCACGGATTTAACGAGAAGAACACCGATTATCCGTATTTCAAGAAAAGTAAAGACCGCGAGTTTGTGAAAGCCTGCCAGGAGATTCTTGACAATCCGCTGTATATGATGCAATGGGTAGAAGAGGCAGACCGTGAAGATCCTATTATCCCCTTAAAGAAAGGATATAAGGCATTTAACTGTTACACACTTCCCGACGGAAGAATTGCCAGCCTTTGGAAGCACGCGCTCACTTCTATCAGCGAAGACGGAGGATATACTTGGGAACAACCGGTACTCCGTGCTAAGGGATTTGTCAATAGTAATGCGAAAATCTGGGGACAACGTTTGAGTGACGGCACATACGCGACGGTATATAATCCTTCGGAATTCCGTTGGCCGTTGGCTATCTCATTGAGTAAGGACGGACTGGAGTATACAACGCTGAATCTGGTGCACGGTGAAATCACACCGATGCGTTACGGTGGTAATTATAAATCATACGGTCCTCAGTATCCTCGTGGCATACAGGAGGGGAACGGGATACCTGCAGATGGCGATTTATGGGTTTCTTATAGTGTGAACAAGGAAGATATGTGGATTTCCCGCATTCCTGTGCCGGTGGAACTCAATGCTTCTGCACACGCTAACGATGACTTTTCAAAGTCGAAAGCAATATCGGAATTGACTGATTGGAATATTTACTCTCCGGTTTGGGCTCCGGTTTCCCTGGATGGACAATGGTTGAAACTGCAAGATAAAGATCCTTTTGATTATGCAAAAGTGGAACGGAAAATTCCCGCTTCTAAAGAATTGAAAGTCTCCTTTGATTTGCAAGCCGGACAGAATGATAAAGGTACGCTTCAGATTGAATTTCTGGATGAGAATGGAATTGCCTGCTCCCGTTTGGAACTGACACCGGATGGCGTTTTTCGTGCAAAGGGTGGTTCCCGGTTTGCGAATATGATGAAGTATGAAGCAGGAAAAACCTATCATGTAGAAGCTGTCCTTTCAACTGCCGACCGTAATATTCAAATATATGTAGATGGCAAGAGGGTAGGGCTGAGGATGTTCTATGCTCCGGTGGCAAGTATCGAAAGAATAGCTTTCCGTACAGGCGTGCCACGTACATTCCCGACAGTGGATACTCCGGCCGACCAGACATACGATTTGCCCGGTGCCGGTGAACAGGAGCCGATAGCCGAATATCGTATAGCTAATGTAAAAACGTCTTCCACAGATAAGGATGCATCTTCCGCTTTCTTGAAGTATAAGGATTTCAGCCATTATGCGGATTATTTTAATGGAATGGAAGATGAGAATATCGTTCAAGCGATTCCTAATGCAAAAGCTTCGGAGTGGATGGAATACAACATTCCTTTGTTTGAATGCCCGCAACGTAATTTTGAAGAGATGTATTATTATCGTTGGTGGTCATTGCGCAAGCATATCAAGGAAACTCCTGTGGGATATGGTATGACGGAGTTTCTCGTTCAGCGTTCCTATTCTGATAAATATAACCTGATCGCTTGTGCGATCGGACATCATATTTATGAGAGCCGTTGGTTACGTGACCCGAAATATCTGGATCAGATTATTCATACATGGTATCGCGGTAATGATGGAGGACCGATGAAGAAAATGAATAAGTTCAGTTCATGGAATGCAGATGCGGTATTGGCACGCTATATGGTCGATGGCGACAAAGACTTTATGCTGGACATGAAGAAAGACCTGGAGACCGAGTATCAACGCTGGGAAAGTACGAACCGCTTGAAGAATGGATTGTACTGGCAGGGGGATGTGCAGGATGGAATGGAAGAATCTATCAGTGGCGGACGGAAGAAAAAATATGCCCGCCCGACAATCAATAGTTATATGTATGGTAATGCGAAAGCGCTTTCGTTGATGGGAATTCTTTCCGGTGACGAGGGGATGGCTATGAAATATGGTATGAGAGCAGACACGTTGAGAAATCTGGTAGAAAATGAGTTGTGGAATACCCGTCACCAGTTTTTTGAAACGATGCGTACAGACTCTTCAGCAAATGTCCGTGAAGCAATCGGATATATTCCCTGGTATTTCAACCTGCCGGATACGACAAAGAAATATGAAGTTGCCTGGAAAGAGATTCTGGATGAAAAAGGCTTCTCTGCTCCTTACGGATTGACTACTGCAGAGCGTCGTCATCCGGAATTCCGTACACGTGGAGTGGGTAAGTGTGAGTGGGACGGAGCTATCTGGCCGTTTGCTTCTGCACAGACATTGACAGCAATGGCTAACTTTATGAATAATTATCCGCAGACCGTATTGTCTGACAGTGTATATTTCCGTCAGATGGAATTGTATGTGGAGTCACAGTACCATCGTGGCCGTCCTTACATTGGCGAATATCTGGATGAGGTGACCGGTTATTGGTTGAAAGGGGATCAGGAGCGCAGCCGTTACTATAATCATTCTACTTTCAACGATCTGATGATTACAGGACTGATTGGACTTCGTCCGCGTCTGGATAATACAATTGAAGTAAATCCGTTGATCCCTGTCGACAAATGGGATTGGTTCTGCCTGGATAATGTACTATATCACGGTCATAATCTGACGATTCTTTGGGATAAGAATGGCGATCGTTATCATTGTGGAAAAGGCTTACGCATTTTTGTGGATGGTAAAGAAGTCGGTCATGCAGATACATTGACAAGAATCGTTTGCAAGGATGTACTCAAATAATCATTTATCTGATAATATAGATAGGATAGTCTGAACAATGAATATAAAGAAATATCTCCTTCTTTTTCTTTGCCTGCCATGTTTTATGCAGGCAAAGACTATAACAATCAGCCGCCTTACCTGTGAAATGCAGGAAGGTCTGGTAGTGGTCGAAGGTTCACCTCGCTTGGGATGGGTGATGGAATCGCCGGAAAATGGAACACGACAATCAGCTTATGAGATTGACATCCGGGAAGCTTTTACAGGACGTTCCGTTTGGAATAGTGGAAAAGTCTATTCTACGCAGAGCCAGCTGGTTTCTATAGAGGGGGCAGATATACGGCCTGATAATCCATTCAATTATAGTTGGCGGGTTCGTGTTTGGGATGAGACAGATGCACCCTCTGAATGGAGTCGTGAAGCAAAGTTCTGCTCTGCTTCTTCAAGACTCTCTGAAGGAAAATGGATTGGAGCTATCACTCGTCAGAATGCTCATTTACCGGAAGGACGCAAGTTTCATGGTGGAGAGTTGAAGAAACCGGAGGTAAAGGCAGCTTGGGAAGCAGTGGACACTTTAGCAAAGAAAAGTATTTGTTTGCGAAGAACATTCCAGGTGGGAGATAGGACAGAAGGGAATACAAACCGTCAATCGGGCAAGAAAATAGTAGAAGCAACCGCATACGTTTGTGGTTTGGGATTCTATGAATTCTCTTTGAATGGCAAGAAAGTAGGCAACAGTGAATTTGCTCCGCTGTGGAGTGATTATGATAAAACTGTTTACTATAACACGTATGATGTAACGGAACAATTGCGGCATGGTGAGAATGCCGTGGGAATCTTATTGGGGAATGGATTCTATAATGTGCAGGGAGGACGTTATCGCAAATTACAGATAAGTTTTGGTCCTCCTACACTTTTATTTGAACTGGTTATTAATTACGAAGACGGAACATCTACAACACTCCGTTCTGACAATGACTGGAAATATGATTTTAGTCCGATAACTTTCAATTGCATATATGGAGGTGAGGATTACGATGCGCGTCGTGAGCAAAAAGGATGGAATCAGGTTGGCTTTGATGATAGTCATTGGCGTCCGGTAGTTATACAGGAAGCTCCTAAAGGAATACTACGTCCACAGATGGCGCCTCCGGTGAAAATCATGGAACGATATGATATTCAAAAGGTAACCAAACTAAATGCAGAACAGGTTGCTTCAGCTTCTAAATCGACTAAAAGAACTGTCGATCCTTCTGCTTTCGTGTTGGATATGGGGCAAAATCTGGCTGGCTTTCCGGAAATAACAGTACGTGGCAAACGTGGACAGAAAGTGACTCTGCTCGTAGCCGAAGCATTGACGGATGAAGGTGCCTGTAATCAGCGACAAACGGGACGTCAACACTATTATGAATATACACTGAAAGGTGAAGGTGACGAAACCTGGCATCCTCGTTTCTCTTATTACGGTTTTAGATATATTCAAGTCGAGGGGGCTGTCTTAAAAGGTCAAAAGAATCCGCAGAGATTGCCTGTGTTGAAGAATATTCAATCCTGTTTCGTCTTTAATTCAGCTAAGAAAGTTTCCACTTTCGAATCATCCAACCGAATATTTAATGCTGCCCATCGATTGATCGAAAAAGCAGTGCGTAGCAATATGCAGTCTGTGTTTACAGATTGTCCGCATCGTGAAAAACTAGGCTGGCTGGAACAGGTGCATCTGAATGGTCCTGGGCTATTATACAACTATGATTTGACAGCTTATGCTCCGCAGATTATGCAGAATATGGCAGATGCGCAACATGCCAACGGTGCCATGCCGACAACTGCTCCGGAATACGTGGTTTTTGAAGGTCCGGGCATGGATGCATTTGCCGAATCTCCGGAATGGGGTGGTTCTCTGGTTATTTTCCCATTTATGTACTATGAGACGTATGGAGATGACTCGTTGATTAAGAAATATTATCCGAATATGCGCCGTTATGTGGATTATCTGAAGACTCGTGCAGAGATGGGTATTCTTTCTTTCGGCTTGGGAGATTGGTATGATTACGGAGATTTTCGTGCCGGATTCTCTAGGAATACACCGGTTCCCCTGGTGGCTACCGCGCATTATTATATGACAGTAATGTTTTTAATAAAAGCTGCGAAAATGGTTGGCAATGACTTTGACATTCATTATTATACTTCTTTGGCACATGAAATACTTGCCTCATTTAATAAATGTTTTCTCAATAAAGAGACAGCACAGTATGGTACAGGGAGCCAATGTAGTAATGCACTTCCGTTATTCCTCCAGATGACGCAGGATTCAGATGAACAAAGCAGTTATCAACCGGATGCAAAGTTGGATGAGAAAGTACTTATGAATCTGATTAAAGATGTGGAAGCACATGGCAATCGCTTAACGACCGGTGATGTGGGTAACCGCTATCTGATTCAGACACTGGCGCGTAATGGTCAGCACGAACTTATTTATAAGATGTTCAACCACGAAGAAGCTCCCGGATATGGCTTCCAGTTGAAATTCGGTGCAACAACCTTAACCGAGCAATGGGATCCCCGCCAAGGTTCTTCCTGGAATCATTTTATGATGGGACAGATTGATGAATGGTTCTTTAATTCACTGGTCGGTATTCGTCCATCTACAACCTATCAAAAGTTTATCATCGCTCCCCAGCCTGTAGGAGATTTGAAATATGTCAAAGCATCGTATGAAACTTTATACGGTACTATTGTTGTGGATTGGACTAGCCAGAATGGAACTTTCACTTTAAACATATCTGTTCCGGTGAATACTACGGCTGTTGTTTATCTTCCGGGAGAAAAAGAACCCAAAGAGATACAGAGTGGAACATATCAATTAGTTTGTGCAAAATGAAAGAACCTTTTGCATATATTTGTAGAATTAAAAAAACAATGTATTCATGATTTTTTAGAAGACAATGATGAAATATAATTTAATAATATCGATTATGAATTTACGGACAACTCTTCTCGTCTTTCTTTGCTTCTGTGCAACCACAGTTCTTCGTGCCGAGCGTGTGGATATGTTGAAGGCCGGTGCAAAAGCAAATGGTAAGGCTCTTAATACAAAGCTAATCAATTCAACGATTGATCGTTTGAACCGTGGCGGCGGAGGTACTCTTTTCTTTCCTGCCGGGACTTACCTGACAGGAAGTATCCATCTGAAAAGCAACATTACACTGGAGTTGGAAGCCGGAGCTACTTTGCTCTTTTCTGACAACTTCGATGACTACCTTCCTTTTGTCGAGGTTCGTCATGAAGGAGTGATGATGAAAAGCTTCCAGCCTTTGATCTATGCGGTAGATGCCGAGAATATTACCATCAAAGGAGAAGGAACTTTGGACGGACAGGGAAAGAAATGGTGGATGGAGTTCTTTCGTGTCATGATTGATTTGAAAGATAACGGCATGCGTGATATAAATAAATATCAACCGATGTGGGATGCAGCAAACGATACGACAGCGATTTATGCTGAAACAAACAAAGACTATGTCAGTACCTTGCAGCGCCGTTTCTTCCGTCCTCCGTTTATCCAACCCATCCGTTGCAAAGAGATAAAGATTGAAGGGGTAAAAATTGTCAATTCCCCCTTTTGGACGGTAAATCCGGAGTTTTGTGATAATGTGACCATCAAAGGCATTACAATTGATAACGTTCCTTCTCCTAATACGGATGGTATTAATCCCGAATCATGCCGCAATGTACATATAAGCGATTGCCATATTTCGGTAGGCGATGATTGTATCACGATAAAATCCGGTAGGGATGCCCAAGCCCGTCGATTGGGAGTACCTTGCGAAAATATCACCATAACCAACTGTACCATGCTTTCCGGTCATGGAGGCGTTGTTATCGGCAGTGAAATGAGTGGAAGTGTGCGCAAAGTCACCATCTCCAATTGTATATTCGACGGAACGGATCGTGGAATCCGCATCAAGTCAACCCGTGGAAGGGGAGGCGTGGTTGAAGATATTCGCGTCAGTAATATTGTAATGAGTAATATAAAACGGGAAGCTGTCGTGCTAAACCTGAAATACAGTAAAATGCCTGCAGAACCAAAGAGTGAACGCACCCCGATCTTCCGTAACGTACATATCAGTGGAATGACTGTGACAGATGTAAAGACTCCGATCAAAATAGTGGGTTTGGAAGAAGCGCCGATATCTGACATTGTTTTGCGTGATATTCATATTCAGGGAGGAAAACAGAAATGTATCTTCGAAAATTGTGAGCGTATCACGATGGATGACGTAATCGTCAATGGCAAAGTAATTAAAAGCCCCACAGATACCACAAATTAACACAGATATTTAATCCGGCTAATTTGTAAGAATAAGAAATCTGTGAGAATCTGTGTAATCTGTGGTGAAAAAACAACTTGTATAAATTAAAGATAAATGAAACGAATCCTTTTTACCATGCTTCTTGCCGCATCTCTTTCGGCTGAAGCGCAGACACAAACATACGAGACGGAATTTGCCCGTCCCTTGAATGAAGTACTGACGGATATTCAAAACCGTTTCGGAGTCCGCCTGAAATATGATATTGATACAGTAGGAAAAGTGTTGCCTTATGCCGACTTTCGTATTCGTCCTTATTCTGTAGAAGAATCCCTGACGAATGTATTGGCACCTTTCGATTATAAATTTGTCAAACAGAAAGGAAATATGTATAAGCTAAAAGCGTATGAATATCCACGTCGTACGGATGCAGACGGAGAAAAGATGCTGGCTTATCTGAATACTCTTTATGCAGATCGACAGGCTTTTGAACTTCGCGTTGATTCTTTGAAAAAAGAAGTGCGTCAACGTTTGGGTATCGACACTTTACTAGCTCAATGTGTTAAATCCAAACCTATTCTTTCGAAGATACGTAAGTTTGATGGCTATACAGTGCAGAATTTTGCACTTGAAACACTTCCCGGCTTATATGTTTGCGGTTCTATCTACACACCTCAATCAAAAGGAAAACATGCGTTGATTATTTGTCCTAACGGACATTTTGGTGGCGGACGTTATCGTGAGGACCAGCAACAACGTATGGGTACTTTAGCACGTATGGGAGCTATTTGTGTGGATTATGATTTGTTCGGATGGGGAGAGTCGGCTTTACAAGTTGGCAGTGCGGCACATCGTAGTAGTGCGGCGCACACTATTCAGGCAATGAATGGCTTGCTGATTCTTGAGTCTATGCTTGCGTCCCGTAAAGATATTGATACCAGTCGTATTGGTACAAATGGTGGTTCAGGAGGGGGCACTCATACTGTTTTGTTGAGTGTATTAGATGATCGTTTTACTGCTTCTGCTCCCGTGGTGAGCCTTGCTTCTCACTTTGACGGTGGCTGTCCGTGTGAAAGCGGAATGCCCATTCAACTTTCTGCAGGAGGAACCTGTAATGCGGAGCTAGCTGCTACTTTTGCCCCTCGTCCACAACTCGTGGTATCTGATGGTGGCGACTGGACGGCTAGTGTTCCTACTCTTGAATTTCCTTATTTGCAACGAATCTATGGATTCTATAACGCGAAAGACAAAGTAACGAATGTACATCTCCCCAAGGAGAAACATGACTTTGGTCCGAACAAACGGAATGCTGTTTATGATTTCTTCGCAGACGTGTTCAAGTTGGACAAAAAGATGCTGGATGAAAGCAAAGTTACCATTGAACCGGAATTTGCTATGTATAGTTTTGGAGAAAAAGGAGCTTTGCTTCCCGAAGGTGCAATCCGGTCATTTGACAAGGTAGCCGCCTATTTTGACAAGAAGGCCTTTGCTGATTTAAAATCAGATGCTTCTCTTGAAAAGAAAGCCATGGACTGGGTAGCTTCTTTAAAGTTGGATGATGAGAAAAAGGCAGGTTTTGCGACAACAGCTATTTATAACCATCTTCGTAAAGTTCGCGACTGGCACAATGAGCATCCCTATACAACAATTCCCGAGGGTATCAATCCTCTTACAGGCAAGCCGCTTTCCAAGCTCGACCGTGAAATGATTGCAGATTCTGCTATGCCGAAAGAAGTACATGAAAGGCTAATGAAAGAGTTACGCAGAGTATTGACTGAAGAACAGATAGAACAAATCCTCGATAAATATACGGTAGGTAAAGTTGCTTTTACCTTGAAAGGTTATCAGGCCATTGTGCCCAATATGACAGAGGAGGAAACTACTTACGTCCTGGAACAGTTGAAGCTGGCTCGCGAACAGGCTATTGACTATAAGAATATGAAGCAGATCTCTGCCATCTTCGAAATTTATAAAACCAAATGCGAACAGTATTTCAATGAGCACGGCCGTAACTGGCGTCAGATGTTCAAGGATTATGTGAATAAGCGAAACGCAGAAAAGAAGGCCCAAGGAAAGAAATAAAATGATGATAAATCTTTAATATTCCTATTTTTCGGAGTATAATTCGGGATAACTAAGAAGAACATAATAGAGCTATGCTTTGCAACTGACAAAGCATAGCTTTATCACTTCTAAAGCTATGCTTTACGTCTCAAAAAGCACGTCATTACTTTTTCTTCACGATTACTAAACATCTTTTTCGTAGAAAATGTGTTATTTTGTGGATGGCTAATAGAAATAGACATGATATGGATAAGCAAAAAGTAGCATTGGTCCTTTCTATGGGAGGAGCACGTGGAATAGCGCATATAGGAGTAATTGAGGAATTGCTCCGTCACAATTTTGAGATCACCTCTATTGCAGGAAGCTCGATGGGAGCTATGGTGGGGGCGATGTACGCTTCAGGAAAAATGGAAGAATGTAAGGAGTGGCTATATAGTTGGGATAAACGTAAGATGTGGGAATTGGCGGATATTACTTTAAGCCGGGATGGATTGGTGAAAGGTGACCGTTTTATCAAAGAACTGAAACAGATTATTCCGGACATGAATATTGAAGACTTACCTGTCCCTTATGTAGCCATGGCTACGGATATTGTCCGCGATCAGGAAGTGAGGTTTGACAGAGGGAGCTTACATGAAGCTATCCGTGCATCTATTTCTATCCCCATGCTTTTCCGTCCGTTGAGAAAAGACGGTATGGTTTTGATTGACGGAGGCATTCTGAATCCTCTTCCATTGAGTCATGTAAAACGCATTGAAGGAGATATCCTGATAGCTGTCGATGTGAATGCACCCCTCGATTCCGGAAAGAAAAAGAAAATATCTCCTTATAATCTATTGACAGAATCTTCAAGAATGATGATGCAACAAATCACTCGTTACCAGATAGAGCGTTGTCAGCCGGATATCTTAATTCAGATGTCCGGTGATACCTATGATATGTTGGAGTTTCATCATGCAGCTTCGATAGTGAAGACAGGAGTGGAAGTTACCCGAAGCGTGTTGAAAGAGTCTCGTGAAGATTAATGATATAATAAAGATATATCATTGTATCTGATAAATTCTCAAGTTACTCCAGATAAATCATCTTTTTCGTCATTCCTCCGTCAATCGTTATATTTTCTCCATTGATGAAATCATTGTTTTCTTCACAGAGAAACAAACACATACGGGCAATATCTTCCGGTTTACCTACTCGTCGTGAAGGATGCTGTGAATGATCTTCCGGCCGGAGTTGGTCATAATCATGAGTTTGTATCCATCCCGGAGCAATAGAGTTGACGGTGATATTCCATTCAGATAATGATAAAGCCAGTGCATGAGTTAAAGAATAGATACCACCTTTCGAAGCTGCGTAACCTTCACTTCCCGGTTCACTCATCAGGTAACGTGTGGAGCAGATATTGATAATCCGGCCGTATGGGTTAGGAGAGGACTGTTCTTTACGATGTATGGCAAGCAGGCGGGAGGTGATAAATACAGGGCGTAGGTTGATAGAAAGAATTTTGTCGAAATCCTCTACGCTCGTTTCGGTGATAGACGAAAATTGACTAATACCGACGTTGTTGACAATAATATCAATATCATTCCATTCGGAAAGAATACGTTGTATACAACTTTCAAGTGCATCCTTATCGCTGACATCGACTTTATGGAATATAGATCCGGTTGCTTTTGCAGTCTCTTGTCCCGCTATTTCATTTATATCACAAAAAGCGACTTGATCGCCGGACAGGCAAAAAGCTTCTACTATTGCCTTGCCTATACCTTCCGCTCCTCCTGTTACAAATATTCTTCTTTTGGAGGGGGATGATTTTGAGGTCATTGGAGTACACGAAGCCGATTCAGCCGGATGAACGGTTGTAGATTTCTTCTTACCATATTTCTGTGCTTGTTTCCAAGCAGCTTTTCTTGCTTCGTATAGCTCTTGCTGTTTTTCTATATAGTTGTCTGCCATCGTTCTTTTTATTTATTGCAAATGTAAAACATAAAACGGATAAATACAAAGAATCGACCGCTCGATTGAATAAGAACAACCGCTCGTATGCGGAGAAAGGACCGTAGGATTATGACAAATCGACCGCTCATTCCTATCCGAACGAGCGGTCGATTTATGTAAAATGACTATTCGATTTTTAGAACTTCAGCGGATCTATCCCAGCATATTTTATCCGTTGACGACGCCAAGTGTAAATGGCATGCAGCTTTCCATCTTTACCTTCAATAATGCTAGGATAAGAATATTGACTGATCGGGCTATCCTCCAATGTGAGAACAGGCTTCCAGCTGATTCCATCCTCCGATATAGCTACACAAAGCGGTGTGCGAGGGCCTTTCGGAGTTCCGGGCAATGTAGAGAAATTGTTATAAATAAGCACATGCCTGCCATCTTTCATTGTCACGGCGTCTGTACCGGAATTATTATTCGGAACATCCAGCAGCGTTACTTTGCTCCACGTATCGCCATTGTCACTGCTCCAGGCTGTTGCAATCTGTGCATTGCGCGTACGGCAGAGTATCTGCAATTTTCCGTCCTTATGCTTTAAAATACTAGGTTGTATCGCATAAATAGGTTTAGCGCCTTCCCCTTTGATGGCTTCCCCGCCTTCCTGATCATCCGTATTTATTCCTCCTTTTTTACGGTTCTGAGTCGGTACGGACAGTTCTGCTTCCAAAGGTCCTACCATTTTCCAGGTTTTTCCTTTATCATCAGAAATCTCGAAATGAACACGCCAGCCCTTACTGCCTTCCGTACTGGAGGGACAGATGATACGGCCGTTGATATATTCCGGCTTATTCTTGATAGGACCTAGAAAACCTTTGGGAAGAGGTTCACGCTTGCTCCAGGTCTTTCCTCCGTCACGCGAACGAACCAACCATCCTGTCCAGTCACTCACTTTCAGACCTATTTTGTAGAAGAGAATCAAATCTCCGCCCGGAACTTGAAACAGTACCGGATTCCAACACGCTTTCCGGCGTGCGATGAGTTTCCCTTTTGCATCTTTTACCGGTGTACAGGTGGAGTCGATTCCCGCTAATACAGCTTGCGGATCTTTGAGTGAAAACACACCGTCGGCAGCAAGTTTGGGAGCACTCCACTCTTTGGCGCCTTTCGGCTTACGGCATACCCAGATACAACAATCGGGATTGCGTTCTTTCGTTCCTCCAAAGAAAGAGGCAACAAGATCTCCGTTCTTCATCTCTACAATAGTAGCTCCGTGACATTCGGGGAAAACGGCCTTTTCGTACAGAAATTCATCACTTAGAATGGCTGTGTTCTTAGTCGGTATATCTACACTAAAATGATGTTTTCCCGAACCGATCTTCTCTTTTCGACCATCCGGCAAATGTACTTCGCCTGTTGTATTGGCAGGCAATTCAATATCCCATTCCAGATGCATGGGCGTTTTCTTCCATCGGCTGGTTATTTTTCCATAGATACTCATATAAGATGTATCTACATTGCTTAACTCTTGAATCTCAAAAGCCGGCTGGAAAATAATATGTTTGTAACCGGACTTCCAGCGGTCTGCCCGGATACCTGCCAGATTATTGAAACACCAAGGCAATAAATCTCCTAAAAGCATGATATGGTTGCCACTGTTCATTTCAGGATTTGCCGTATCACCGTTCCATAATTCCCAAATGGTGGTAGCACCTTTTCCAACCATATACCCCCACGAAGGATACGTTTTGTTGGTAGCCAGCAAGTAAGCCACATCGGCATAACCACGACGGCTTAATTCACGCAACAGCCATTGCACACCAATGACTCCGGTGCTGATATGTCCCTTATTGGTGGTAATAATGGAAGTTACGGCATTTTTGGCAACTTCATGGATGTAATTCTTTGGCACTAACCCGAAAGCAAGTGGCAGAATATTGGCAGTGACCGTATTATTACCATAGTAGATACTGTCCGGATATAATGTATGTCCCGGCACATGGGACGTTCCCTCTTTTATATGCAAGAAGCGGGCATTGAATGCGTCTTTCATACGATGTTCCAGATCTTCCCATTCTTCTGCATCGGCTTTCAGTCCTTGCAGGCTGGCAAAACGATGCATCAGTTGCAACACTTTCAAGTAATAGGCAGTGGCGATCAGCGCACCGTCAGTCTTGCGGGAAGGATCCTTACTGTGAATCAGCTCCAATGATTCGGGAGGAACACACCAGTCACCATATTTATCTTTGGTTATGATATATTCCTTTGTCATATAGTATTCACGGATATGAGCCACCCATTTTTTGATAGCTGGATAATTCTCCTCTATCGGACGTTTATCTCCGAAATTGGTAAAAAGCATATCACAAGCCATAGGCAACGCCGCAGGCCAAGTCACATTGTCCGAGTAATAGTTCCAGTAGGCCGGAGCGACATCGGGAATACAACCGTCTTCACGTTGCGCTTCGCGGATATCACGTGTCCATTTGGTATACATTGCGTAATTATCGAAAAGCATACTCTCTCCCCAACATCCCATGGTGCGGTCACCCAACCATGGTTGACGTTCATTCCGTTGCGGACAGTCTACCGGCATACCTTTATAATTACTCCGGATTCCCCAAAATGCATTACGGACAATCTTATTCAATGTCTCGTCAGAGCAACTGAAAGATCCTGTATGCGTCATCTCGTCTTCCACGACTTCAGCTACGAAGTCTCCAAGTTGCGCATCCGGATAATTGCTGACCTCCACATAACGGAAGCCATGATACACGAAACGAGGTGCCCACGTAGCGTCCTTCACTTCGCGTCCGCTTACGATATACGTATCTGTGGAACGGGCGTCACGTAGATTCCGGATAAAGAGTTCCCCATTGGCTTGCAAGGTTTCTGCAAAACGGAGACGAATACTGTCACCGGCTTCTCCTTTAATGCGGAAGCGCACCCAACCAGCCATATTCTGACCAAAATCAAGAATATACTTATCACCAAGTTTTTGGATGGAAACAGGTTTTAATGTATCCATTACTTTCATACCCGGCATTATTTGGGCACGCAATGTTCCTGAAGGAATACTGACTCTTTGTGCCGCTATCCAGCTTTTATCGTCATAACCGCTTTGTGTCCAGTTGCCCAATTCCTTGCGGGCATCATATTCTTCACCGTCATATTCGTTATTGCTACGGATAGCACCTTCGGTTGTCAGTTTCCATGAAGTGTTTGTAGCAATCGTTTCTTTACTGCCATCCGTATATTCCACAATCAAATTCAGGCGGAGTTTGGGATAGCCGAATGTCGGTATCTTGTACGGTTTGTAATTCTGGCGCATCGTATAGAAACGTCCGTTGCCCAATGTCACACCAATAGCATTCTCTTTTTGAAGTTGCGGCGTCACATCGTAAGTGTTGTACAGAATTGTTTTCCGATAGTCGGTAGGAGCGGGGGCCAACACTTGATCGCCGATACGCTGTCCGTTGATAAATAATTCATAAAGTCCCATTCCGGCAATGTGTACCGTTGCACGTTTCACCTCTTTGCTTAAAGCAAATTCTTTGCGGAGATAACGGGCTGCTAAGCGGCTCCATTGGGTTTCGCTGTCACCGGGAGCGGCACGGTCTAATCCAATCCACTGGCCTTGCCAGTCCGCTTCATTCAGCAATCCCATACTCCAAAAGGCCGGAGTACTCCAGTCCGCTTCCCCTCTATTGGTATAGACCTTCACTTTCCAATAATAGCAGGCATTACGCTTTAGCGGTTCCCCTTGATAAGCAATCCATTGGGAGGCGTCGGACTCTATCTTTCCTGAATCCCAAATATCTCCTTTTCCTTGCGCCAGCAAGTCGGCGGAAGAAGCAACAAGAATGTGATACGCTGTTTGCATCACATTCTGTTCATCCGATTCGATGCGCCAACCCAATCGGGGCTGGCGCACGTCGATACCTAGCGGATTCTTTAATTGCTCCGTTCGCAGTTCGGTTATGCCTATGGCTGCATAGGCATAACCTGCTAAAAACAGAAACGCAAAGAATGCTACTATAAATATTCTCTTGTTCATCATTTATCGCTGATATATTTCAGTTGGGCATCGGGAAGTTCCGTCCATGTCTTATCGAGGTAGTTTTTATTGCTGTCCACCACAATCAGAATATGATCGTTTCCACTGCAATAACCGCTATCGTGTTGGAAGGTATGCACACCGTTATTAAATTCACCTATATATTCCAGCTTACCGTCCTTTGTCGTATACCACCAGGCATTTTTCTTTGCCCCGCTAATCTTGCTGAAATCAACTTCCATCGGACGTCCGGTATAATTATACACCATCAGATAATCATTACCGCGTGTAGCGATGGCACGGTCGTAACGTTCTCCGTTCTTACCTGCGATGACAGACTGATCCGGTATACGTTCGAAGAACGGGAAAGTCAGCATCAGGTTTTTCAAATATTTCATTTGATTATAACCGGGATCATTCAATGCTTCATACCAAGGCTTCTTGGCTCCGTATGCACCACCCACACCCGGTTTGATAAACTGCATAATGGAATTATGCCCATACGTATGCCCGAAGGAACCGGCGAATACGGACCAATAAGCATAGCGGCGTACATCGTAATCTTTCCATAACAACTCGTTTTCGTCATGCAGGCCGTGAGGAATTTCTTCATAGATAGGTTCTCCATCGATAACCGGTTTCATGGGTTTCATAGCCATACTGCGCTCAACGAAACGCCAGTTGTCTTCTTCCGTATTCTCTTCGATGGGATAGTCTCCGTCGCCAAAACGTTGTCCGTAACGACGGTGTCCGCTTTGAAACATATTGAAGTCCAGCCAGGAAGCGTTGTTGAACCAAGTTGCTGAGGTTGTTCTGCCACGCGGATGGAAGGTCATCAGGTGATTCTTGTCGATTGCTTTGATAGAAGTTGCCAATGCCTCCCATTCGGCTGTTTTCACATCACCGCGAATATCTCCACCGATAAACCAAATGATATTCGGTTCGTCCTTATAACGTTCCGCCAGGAACTTTCCGTATGCTTTCGCCTGTTCGACAGTCATTTCTCCACGATTCACGGGACTTCCCCAGATACAAACCATACCGATATACAGCCCTTTTTTTGCAGCCGTACGAATGATATAATCCATGTGATCCCAATAACCATATATACCTTTCCGGTCGATGTTCTTGAAGTTATATCCGTCTATCATGGAATATTGTCCGTAGATATTCATGGATGGCACATTATTCAAGGTCTGAACTTGAATTACATTGTATCCGCGACGTTTGCACTGTTCCAGATAATATTCGGCTTCGTCACGATTCAGACGCTCTGGGAGCAACCATCCTGTTTCCCCCAACCAAAAGAAAGGAGTACCGTTTTCGTGTTTCAGATAACGTCCCTCTTCGGAAACTACTAGTTTACCGTTACTCCAGGGAATATACGTCTTTTGTGTTTTCTTTTGTGCCGCTACCGGGATAGCCAAAGTCAGCAGCAGTAGTAAGAGAGGAAGAATCTTGAATTTTCTCATTGTATTTTATCGTTTTTAGTTTATAATTCACCACAGATTACACGGATTAACACAGATTTTTTATCTGACAGAATGTTAGAAATGTCACATAATTATTTTAGAATCTCTGTTAATCTGTGTAATCTGTGGTGAAGATTATTTCTCAATCATTTTTTCAAATTCGATTGCAGCCAGGATAAATGCTCCTACTGACTTCGGATCATTCTCGATAATCGGTTCGCTGATATAATACTCAAATGAACCGTCACGGTATCTTTTAGAGTCTCCGCCCAGTCCGGCTACGGCACAACAATTGGTGATGGTATAACTTCCGTCTTCCTCCAGACGGGTGAAATTTCCGGTCATGCCGTTGAAAGCCTTTCTTACCGGTTCGATATATTCATTTCCGATATATCCTTTGTTAATGGCTTTGGCGAGCGTATAAACAAACAAGGCGGTTGCCGAAGACTCCAGGTAATTACCTTTACGTGCACCTTGATCAGTCACTTGATACCATGTACCGGATTGAGGGTCCTGATATTTTACAATCGCTTCGGCCAGCCCTTGAAGAATCTGTATGACGCTGTCCCGTCCTGCTGTTTCTTGTGGCAGATAATCCAGAACATCCACTATCGCAGCACCATACCATCCGATACTGCGGCTCCAGAAATTCGGAGAACACCCGGTTTCGGGATTTGCCCATTTCTGTTCTCGGCTTTCATCCCATCCGTGATAGTAAAGACCGGTAACCGGATCATACGTTTTACGGGCAATCAAAAGTATTTGCTTCACCGCTTCGTCAAACAAAGCCGGTTCCTGGAAAGTCGCACCATATTGTGCCAGATAGGGAGAAGCCATAAAGATACCGTCCAACCACATCTGATGGGTATATTTCAATTTGTGCCAGAAGCCTCCTTCACTGGTACGCGGTTGTTCGGCCATTTGCTTACGAAGCGTATCCATAGCCGTTTTGTAACGTTCATCTCCCGTCTTTGCGTAGAGGTCAAACAAAATCTTACCACCATTTACATTGTCGATATTGAAAGAAAGATATTTCATGGTCTTTATACGTCCGTCAGTGTCAATCAGACTATCCGCATAAATCTTGGCATACTCGTAATATGTACTGTCACCCGTATGTTTCCATTCTTCAAGCATTGATTTTACCACAAGACCATGCGTATATCCCCATCGTGGTTTTTTAGCTTTTTCAATCATCCAGGGCTCTGGGAAACGTTTCATTTCGGAACGTGCCATACGTTCACTCCACTTTTCGGTTTCTGCTTTCTTGGTGGTCGTACAAGCAATAAAGCAGACAATTCCGCAGGCAATAATCGCCTTAAATAAATTTTGATTCATATAGTTGAGTTTTTATTTTCCGATCAGGATATATTCTTTTCCCGCTTTTGTGGGCAGGTCATACAAATAGGTTTCCGTCAGCTCTATTTTATTCAATTTTGCTTTCCCGTTAATCAATGGTTTGGTAATAGCGGGGACGGCAAAGAGAGGATTAGGGTTCTCGCCTTTGGCAGATTTCAGTCCTTTACCTTTTAGCGGGTTGAGTGAGCGGAGACGACAGTTTCCTCCTTTGTGGGATTTTACTATCAGATGATTTACTTTTCCGTCTTTCCAACTCAAGTCAAGCTCAAAACCGCCACGTGCGATAATACCTTTCACCGAACCTTCCTTCCACAAAGTAGGGAGGGCGGGAAGTAAATAGATGAATCCGTCATAACTCTGCATCAGCATTTCTACGATTCCTGCCGTACAACCGAAGTTCCCGTCAATCTGAAAGGGTGGATGCGCATCGAACAAATTAGGATAAGTACCACCTTTTTTCTTTTCGTTGCGTACAAGAGTCAACTGATCTGTTATCAGCTTATAAGCATGGTCACCATCAAGCAGACGCGCCCAAAGACAAACTTTCCATCCCATACTCCAGCCGGTAGACGGATCCCCGCGATGGATGAGCGAGGTGCGTGCCGCATCAAACAATTCCGGTGTGCGATATGGAGAAATCTGATTGCTGGGGAACAATCCGTAAAGATGGGAGACATGACGATGTACGTCGTTCGGATCATCCCAATCGAACATCCACTCTTGCAATTGTCCCCAATGACCTATTTGCATAGGAGGCATTTCTTTCAAGCGTTGCTTTAGATGAGTTGCGAAATCTTTGTCGGTATCTAGAATTTCGGAAGCTGAGATAATAGCCGTCCAAAGATCGAAAATCAACTGATTATCCATCGTACATCCGGTGGCTGTCGTTGCCTTTCCATTACTGCCCGAATGTACATTCTCCGGTGAATTGCTAGGACAAACCACCAACCAGTTGTGTATCGGTTCCTTTACCATGATTTCATCGAAGAAACGGCCGGACTCTTTCAGTATAGGATAGATGGAACGCAGAAAATCGGTATCTCCGGTATATAGGTAACGTTCCCATAAATGCCGGCAGAGCCACGCTCCACCACTAGGCCACATACCCGAAGGGGCTTTGTCAATTGCTCCTGTGACGCGCCAGATATCTGTGTTGTGATGGAGTACCCAGCCATTCGCTCCATACATGATTCTAGCCGTTTCCTTGCCTGTCTCGCTGACCTCTTTTATCAGTCGGAAAAGAGGCTCGTTCAGCTCGCTAAGATTGGTAACTTCAGACGGCCAATAGTTCATCTCCAAGTTGATGTTGCAAGTGTATTTGCTGTCCCAAGAAGGAAACAATTTGTCATTCCAGATACCTTGCAAGTTAGCGGGTTGTCCTCCGGGTTGTGAAGAACAAATCAATAAGTAACGCCCGAACTGGAAGTAAGTAGCTACCAAATGAGCATCATTTGTATCTTTGAAGTTTTCTACACGTTTATCGGTTGTGATGTTTCCATATCGGTTTTTACCTAAGTTCAAAGATACTCTGGTCAAGTATCGGCGATAGAAATCGGTATGATTTTTTTGGGCTTCCGGAAATGGATGTTTCATTGCTTTGGAAAGATAGTCTTTAGCCCGTTCTATCTGATTTCCTGTGATATCCAGATAATTATTGAAATTGGTGGCTATTGACACGTAAATGACAGCTTCATCAGCTCCTTCTACCGAGAGAATTCCATCCGCACATGCTATTTTCCCACCTCTATTCCGTGCAGTCAACCGTCCTTGAAATTCCACTTTCCCTTTGAGACCTTCATGCCAAGAAGAGACACCGGAAAGCGTGACGCAATTTCCTTCCTCAGAGGAAATCATTACATCCTGATGAGGAGAGGTCAGTTGGGCATTAAAGGTTATTTGCCCCGGACGGCTGGCTGTCAGTCTGACCATTACCACTTGATCGGTAAATGAGGTAATCGCTTCGCGTTGGTATTGTACTCCGTCTACCTCATATCGCACGATGGCGCGGGCGGAATCCAGACTTAGCTCCCGATAGTAGTCCGAATAACGGGTATGTCCGGGAAAAGCGATTCGCAAGTCCCCGAAACTTTGATAAGGCATTCCCGAGTTTGTCTTAGCCATCACCTTCTCGGTAGCGAGAGTTTGCGCTTCGAGATATTTTCCTGCAAAGACCAGTTCACGCACTTTGGGAATATACTCAAGGGCGTCCGGGTTGGCGTTGTTGTTAGGGCGTCCCGCCCAAATGGTTTCTTCGTTTAGTTGTATTTGTTCTGTACCCGGTGTTCCATATACCATAGCTCCCAAACGGCCATTACCCAAAGGCAAGGCTTCCGTCCATACTTGTGCGGGACGGTCATACCATAACTTATATTCCTGCGTAGAAGTATTCGTTTCCTGTGCATGAATAGAAGTTACAGACAGCATGACGAGCGCATATCCGATCAATCTCTTTTTATTCATTATCATCTAACGTCTTTTATACTTTTATAAAAGGACGGTTGAACGGACATTTTGTACCCAATAAGTCGCTAAAAGAATGTAATTACTCGGACATTATTTTTATCTTTTCAATCGGCTGCTGTCTGACGGTATCCATTGGAACAGCCTGATAATGCACTTTGGAAAAATCAATAGAGTGCAAATCAATGCTGCGGATCGTACTGTTGTACATCGTTCGGAAATAGATAATCCGGTTATTCATATCCGTTGCTGATGTCCATTGCGTGGCACTTGGAATATCAGAAGGAACTTGTCCTAACGGAAATTCTATACCTTCGGGGATATCAAAGTTATTCAATATCTGAAAACATTGAAGAACCGTTTTCAGAGCTGTATCCTGTTGAGGAGCCGTTGCCTGATAGAAAGCCGCACGGACAAAGCGGGATGGGGGAGTCACGTCACCCGGAATACCAAGAAAACCACTTCCTGCGCCAAAAGAACTCAACTCAATGTTGCCAAGCCGTTGTGCGGGAGCTGTACCGGGAAACAAATTGACATAATTGTTCAGATTCGTAAGATGCCATTCGAAACCGGGAGAGTTGGTGAGCACACCCAGTTTGTTCTCATAAAAATGTAGCTCGCCATTAGTGATTTCAAGAACGAGCTGGCGTCCCGAAATATCTGCAAATCTCCAATGAACAGTCGAAGCGCGTGGATCAATATTGATAATATGCACCTTCCGGGCTGCCTCTTTTACTTCATCCACTGTAGCACATTTTCCTAATATCCAAGAGACAAGCTGTAGATCAGAGACGCTTTTCGCTTTTTTAGCAGAATCATACTTTTCGTATTGGCCATAATTCGGAAAATAGAATAATCCTGCCGAAAGTCCGGCTTCGTTCAGCCCTTCGGCAACAAACTCTTTTTGTTCGACAGCCAGCCCCACATATCCATAACGTGCCGTAAAAGACATACCGTCAATCCCGTCAGGTGTGTAAGACCGTTCGGTATAGCCTCGCGGAACAATAACATATTGACTGTTCAGATTACTTCCTCCCCATTCGATAGTGCGTGCGACAATTGTTGTGTCCTTTTGACTTTTTAGGGTGATACCGGTACAGGCTTTTATTGGAGACGGATAAAAGAATGCGCCGGCAACCAGCAATGCCATAGTTGCAGATAACTTTATTTTCATAATGATCGTTTTTTATATAACAAATTACTTTGAAAATAAGTTTGAAGGGAGACTGTCTTATTATCTGTATTTTTTTGTCATTTGAATATACTTTCCTATTTTTGAAGAAAAAAAGAAGAAAAGAACAATATGGAAACTATAAAGATTATACGATATCAATCGCCCGTGGGCGAGATGCTTGTCGGTTCTTACGGCGATAAGCTGTGTATTTGCGATTGGGCGGTGGAGAAACGGCGAGGTACGATAGACCGCCGCATACAGCGACATCTGAACGCGAAGTACGAAGAGGGGACTTCCGACATCATCGAACGGGCAATCGAGGAACTCGAAGAATATTTTGCCGGACACCGTAAGATATTCGACATTCCCGTTGTCTTTACCGGCTCGGAATTTCAATGCACCGTATGGGAAGAACTGATGAAAATACCCTATGGAACGACCATATCTTATGGCGAGCTTGCCTGCCGCATCCATAACCCGAAGGCTGTGCGTGCAGTCGCATCGGCCAATGCCACCAATCCTATCTCTATCTTTGTTCCCTGCCATCGGGTAATCGGCAGCAATCATAAACTCACGGGGTACGGAGGTGGTCTCGATGCAAAAAAAGGATTATTGGAGTTGGAATGTTCTAAAACGATGGGGCTCGGTTTATGGTAGATTTAATATACAAAATCACGAAAAGTGCCATTCACGCGAAACGGTGAGTGGCACTTTTTATTATTTTTCAGTGAAATAAATGGCTATATGCCTGTATTTGGACTTGCTGGGCGTACCGAAATAGGGGCTTCATTTTTTTGTTTTATTGAGTACAAAATATGGATAATTGCGTCTTTTTATAAAGATATTGTGTAAATTTTAAATTATCCATATTAATGAAACAGATAAAACTGTTACTTCTTTTAGCTTCCGCCTCCGTTACGGGAGCACTTGCGCAAAGCAATGGATTGACGGATATGAGTCAGAGCCGTTTTGCGAAGATGGCGAATACCGGAATCGGCGCCGTACATTGGACGGATGGATTCTGGGGAGATCGCTTTCAGGTATTTAGCCGGACTTCCCTGCAAAGTATGTGGAACACTTGGAACGCGCCGGAGATCTCTCACGGTTTCCGTAATTTTGAGATTGCTGCCGGGGTATGCAAAGGAGAGCATTGGGGACCTCCATTTCATGACGGAGATATGTATAAATGGATGGAAGGTGTGGCTTCTGTCTATGCAGTTAATAAAGATCCGGAGTTGGATAAGTTAATGGATAACTTTATTACTTGTGTTGTAAAAGCCCAACGTGCAGATGGTTATATACATACTCCTGTTATTATCGAAGAACTGAATAAAGGGATTGATTCCCATACAACAGCATTGGGTGATCAGCATAAACAGACGGTCATTGGAACGAAAGTAGGTGATGAGAATGAAAAAGGAGCTTTTGCCAATCGGCTGAACTTTGAGACTTATAATCTGGGACACTTGATGATGGCGGGTATTGTGCATCGTCGTGCCACCGGAAAGACTACTCTTTTTGATGCTGCTGTGAAAGCGACGGATTTTCTCTGTCATTTTTATGAAACGGCTTCTGCCGAACTGGCTCGCAATGCTATTTGTCCCTCTCATTATATGGGGGTGGTTGAAATGTACCGGGCTACCGGAAATCCCCGTTATCTGGAACTTTCAAAGAATCTGATTGATATCCGTGGTATGGTGGAGAACGGTACGGACGATAATCAGGACCGTATTCCTTTCCGCGATCAATATCGTGCGATGGGACATGCCGTACGCGCCAACTATCTGTATGCCGGAGTAGCGGATGTATATGCAGAAACCGGTGAGCAGCAATTAATGAAGAATCTGACTAGTATCTGGAATGATATTGTGACCCGGAAAATGTATGTGACCGGTGCTTGCGGTGCTCTTTATGATGGTACATCGCCCGATGGAACGTGTTATGAGCCGGATAGTATTCAGAAAGTGCATCAGAGTTATGGACGTCCCTATCAGTTGCCGAATAGTACTGCTCACAATGAAACGTGTGCCAATATCGGTAATATGCTGTTCAACTGGCGGATGCTGGAGGTGACAGGGGATGCGAAATATGCTGATCTTGTGGAGACTTGTCTTTATAATAGTGTATTGAGCGGTATTAGTCTGGATGGAAAGAAGTATTTCTACACGAATCCGCTTCGTATCAGTGCCGATCTTCCTTACACGCTTCGCTGGCCGAAGGAACGGACGGAATATATCAGTTGTTTCTGCTGTCCTCCGAACACATTGCGTACGCTGTGTCAGGCACAAAACTATGCATATACATTGAGTCCGGAAGGGATTTATTGCAATCTGTATGGGGCAAATACATTGACAACGACTTGGAAAGAGAAGGGAGAAGTAGCTCTGACGCAGGAAACGGATTATCCTTGGGATGGAAATGTACGCGTAACGTTGGATAAAGTTCCTCGTAAGGCGGGTACTTTCTCGCTCTTCTTACGTATTCCTGAATGGTGCGAAAAGGCTACGCTTACGGTGAATGGACAGCCGTTGCAAGTCAATGCGAAGGCAAATTCGTATGCGGAAGTAAATCGTGCATGGAAGAAGGGGGATGTAGTGGAATTAGTGATGGATATGCCTGTGCGTTTGCTCGAAGCTCATCCGTTGGCAGAGGAGATTCGTAATCAGGTGGTCGTGAAGCGCGGACCGTTGGTTTATTGTCTGGAAAATATGGATATAGCGAATGGAGAGAAGATTGATAATGTATTGATTCCTGCTGATATAAAATTGACTCCGAAGAAGATCACGATTGAGGGTAGTCCGATTGTAGCGCTCGAAGGTAAAGCGCGTCTGGCATCTGCAACTTCTTGGGAAGGAGTACTTTATCGTCCGGTGGTTCGGGCAGAGAAGACGGTGGATATTCGTTTGATTCCTTATTATGCCTGGGGAAATAGAGGAAAAGGAGAGATGACCGTATGGATGCCTCTTGCCAGATAAATCATGATACAGAAATGAAGAAATGAGGATGAGAAAGTTATTTTTGACGGCTATATGTATTTTGTGCAGTCATTGGTTATGGTCCGGTGAGATATGGGTTTCTCCCAAAGGTAATGACTTTAATGATGGAACCCGTAAAGCTCCCAAAGCAACGCTGACTGCTGCTTTACGGCAGGCGCGTGAGTGGCGGAGGATGGGAGATGACCGTGTACAGGGAGGAATCACTGTTTATATGGAGGGTGGAACGTACGCTCTGTATGAGCCGGTTTTTATTCGTCCGGAAGATAGTGGAACAAAGGAATCACCGACGGTGATCCGTTCGGCAGCCGATGAAGAGGTGGTGTTGAGTGGAGGAGTCCGTATCAAGAATTGGAAGAAACAAGGAAAGCTCTGGGTGGCAGATGTGCCGGCATTTAATGGGCGTCCATTGGATTTCCGTCAGTTGTGGGTGAATGGAGAAAAGGCTGTCCGTGCACGTGATGTAGAGGATTTCGAAAAGATGAACCGTATTTGCAGTGTGGATGAAAAGAATGAAATTCTTTATGTTCCTGCGGTTGCGGTACGCAGACTTATTGATAATAAGGGAAAATTGAAGGCTGAATATGCCGAGATGGTGATCCATCAGATGTGGTGTGTGGCTAATCTTCGGATTCGGTCTATTGAGGTGCAGGGAGATAGTGCGGCGGTACGTTTTCACCAGCCGGAAAGCCGGATTCAGTTTGAACATCCTTGGCCGCGTCCAATGGTGACGACGGACGGACATAATTCCGCTTTCTATCTGACGAATGCCCGTGAGCTATTGGATGTACCGGGCGAATGGTATCACGATATGGATGCCCGCAAAGTGTATTATTATCCACGGGAAGGAGAGAATATGCAGGAGGCGAAAGTGATGGTACCTGCCATTGAGACGTTAGTACAGGTAGAAGGTACTTTGGATCGTCCTGTGTGTCATATTCGTTTTGAGAAAATTACTTTTTCTTATACTACGTGGATGCGTCCGTCGGAGAAAGGACATGTGCCTCTTCAGGCAGGTATGTATCTGACAGATGGGTACCGGATTGATCCAAAGATGCAACGGGATTATCTGAATCATCCGTTGGATAATCAGGGATGGTTGGGTCGTCCTGCGGCTGCTGTCCGGATAGCTGCTGCCAGGCAGATTGATTTTGAGCGTTGCCGATTTGAACATCTGGGTTCTACCGGACTGGATTATGAAGAAGCGGTGCAGGGTGGTATTGTTCGTGGTTGTCTCTTTCGCGATATTGCTGGAAATGGTTTGCTGGCCGGTAGTTTTTCTCCGGCTGCTCACGAAACGCATTTGCCTTATGATCCTGCTGACCGCCGGGAAGTATGTACACACCAACAAATCAATAATTGCTATTTCACGGAAGTAGGTAATGAGGACTGGGGATGTCTCGCCATTGCTGCGGGGTATGTGAGTGATATTAATATCGAGCATAATGAAATTAGTGAAGTTCCTTATAGTGGCATCAGTCTTGGTTGGGGATGGACACAAACTGTGAATTGTATGCGTAATAACAGAGTTCATGCAAATCTGATTCATCATTATGCGAAACATATGTATGATGTAGCGGGTATTTACACACTCGGCTCACAGCCCAAAAGCTATGTAACGGAGAATTGTGTGCATAGTATCTATAAACCGGGGTATGTACACGATCCTAATCATTGGTTCTACCTTTATACAGATGAGGGTTCTTCTTTTATTACTGTTCGTGATAATTGGACGGAAGGGGAGAAGTATTTGCAAAATGCCAATGGTCCCGGAAATGTGTGGGAGAATAATGGTCCGAAAGTGGATGATGCTATTCGTGAACGTGCAGGATTGGAAGCTGAATACAAGGATTTGCTGAACATTCGATAGTAGTTGGTAACTCATTTAACTGCAATATGCGGTTCGTTCCACAGATATGGAACTAAAGGAAAACATATGTAGAACTAAAGGGAAACAGATGTGGAACTAAACATTAACAGTTGTAGAACGAATTGTTTCTTATAACGCAGTCGGTTAATAATAGAAAGAATAATGAAAAAGAAATATATGATATTACTCAGTGCCTTGTCTTTGGCAAGCAGCACATTTGCCCAGACCTGGATTTGGTATCCGGGAGATTATGAAATCTGGCTGGGAAATCAAATGAACAACCGTCGTACAGAACGGGGTGCATTTTTCCCTCCTTTCTGGAAAACGGACAGTCATTATGTAGTTGTTGAATTCAGCAAGCAACTGAATCTTTCCGAGCCGGAAGAGATTTTTATTGCTGCAGAAGGAAAGTATAATGTCAAGCTGGATGGAAAGCTTCAATTCGGTATGCCGGAGACGATGACTCTTCCTGCCGGTAAGCATAACCTGAACATCAAAGTCTGGAATCAGGCTACTCCTCCCACTATTTATGTAAAAGGGAAGACGGTGAATTCTGATTCCTCCTGGCGAGTGACTTACGAAGATAAAGAATGGATTGATGAGAGCGGAAAAGCCAGTGACACATCTGCTACGATCTATATGGATGCCGGATGTTGGAACTTTGACGGGGCTACCCAGCTTCCTTCTCAATTCAGTCTGATGCGTGAACCACAGCAATCTGTTGCAAAGACAGAACAGGCTGAAGGAGGTATTCTTTATGATTTTGGAAAAGAGACATTCGGATTCATCACATTGAAGAATCTTTCCGGAAAAGGAAAAATAGAGATTTATTATGGTGAAAGTCCGGAAGAAGCAAAGGATAAAGCATATTGTGAAACTTTGGACAAACTGTTGTTAGAACCGGGACAAGTGACTGACCTCGCCATCCGTAGCACTTCTCTCTTAAATAGTTCTGATAACGAATATACGTTGGAGAACAGTAAAGCTTTTCGATATGTCTACGTTACCCACGAACCGGGTGTACAAATAGGAGAAGTATCCATGCAATATGAATATCTTCCTGAAGAGTATCGTGGAAGTTTCCGTTGCAATGATGAAGAATTGAACCGTATCTGGGAAGTGGGGGCCTATACCATGCATCTCACTACCCGCGAGTTCTTTATTGACGGTATCAAACGTGACCGCTGGGTATGGAGTGGTGATGCTATACAAAGTTATCTGATGAATTATTATCTTTTCTTCGATAGTGAATCCGTGAAACGTACAATCTGGCTGCTTCGTGGCAAAGATCCTGTGACCAGCCATAGCAATACGATCATGGACTATACTTTCTATTGGTTCCTTAGCGTATATGATTATTATATGTATAGTGGTGACCGCCACTTTGTCAACCAACTGTATCCACGTATGCAAACGATGATGGATTATGTATTGGGACGTACAAATAAAAATGGTATGGTGGAAGGTATGACCGGTGATTGGGTATTTGTGGACTGGGCGGACGGCTATCTGGATAAAAAAGGAGAACTTTCTTTTGAGCAGGTTTTATTTTGCAGAAGTCTAGAAACAATGGCTTTGTGTGCTGATTTAGTTGGGGATGAGATTGGGAAGCAGAAGTATGAGAAGCTGGCCGCTGCTCTGAAAGCAAAGTTAGAACCTACTTTCTGGAACAATCAGAAACAGGCATTTGTGCATAATCGTGTGAATGGTCGGCAAAGTGATGCTGTGACGCGTTATGCCAATATGTTTTCTGTATTCTTCCAGTATCTGAACGCAGACAAGCAGCAAGCCATCAAGAACTCTGTTCTTCTGAATGACAGCATTCTGAAAATCACAACGCCTTATATGCGTTTTTATGAATTGGAAGCTCTTTGTGCTTTGGGTGAACAGGAGGCTGTCATGAAGGAAATGAAAGCTTACTGGGGCGGCATGTTGAAGGAGGGTGCTACCTCTTTCTGGGAAAAATACAACCCTGAAGAAACTGGAACGCAACATCTTGCCATGTACGGCCGTCCTTATGGCAAGAGTCTGTGTCATGCCTGGGGAGCAAGTCCTATCTATCTGCTCGGCAAATATTATTTGGGTGTGAAACCTGTGAAAGAAGGATATAAGGAATTTGCTATTGCTCCTGTATTGGGAGGACTGAAATGGATGGAAGGTACTGTACCCACTCCGAATGGCGATATCCATGTTTATATGAATGGCAAAACGATGAAAGTGAAAGCTACAGAAGGGGAAGGGTATTTGACGATCAATAGTCGTCGTCCACCCAAAGCAAATATCGGAACACCGGAGAAAGTATCGAAAGGAGTGTGGCGTCTTTGGATTGATTCACCCGAAGAAAGAATTGTTACCTATCATTTATAATTCATGGTTAATTAATATCAATCCACCATTGGCATTATCTTTATCACCAATATATTGCTTGTAAAGTGTAAAACACCTATATTTGCAACAAAACCATCAATAGAAAAGCGGATATAGCTGGTATAAATACAATATAAGAATGAAGCAGGAAGAGAAAAAAACTCGAAACAGACGGACCAATGAACAATTGGACAGGGATGTAATGTCCGAGCTCGAAAAGCTTGTGGCGGAACAGGGCTTCGGCAATGTCAATCTAAGCACTTTGACGAAAGCCGCAGGAATGGAAGCCAATGTATTCTATAGAAGATACGGTTCGATGGATAATCTCTATGACAAACTTGCCAAGCAATATGATTTTTGGATGAACAATGCCATCGATATTTCCAACTTGAATGTGTTGGGATCTAAAAAATTCTTTGCTGAAACATTCAAGATACTCTTCAAGAACTTGTCTGATAATCCCGTTATGCAAAAGCTGTTGCTTTACGAAATGTCAGTCGTCAATGATACCACAAAAAGAACAGCGGAAACACGAGACATCATGAACCTTAATTTGATTACATATTACGAAACGCTGTTTAAACCTGCAAATGTCAATATTAAAAGCATCGCCGCAATCTTGATCGGAGGAATTTACTATTTGATACTTCATAAGGAGTGTGCCAAAATCTGCACGATAGACTTTAATACCCCGGAAGGAGAAAAAGCCTTTTCAGAGGGAATAGACTTCTTGACTGATATCATTTTCAATAGATTGGAAGCGTATGAAAGAGACAGAAACGCAGTCCGGCAAATGCTGGCTGACGGTATAAGCGAGCTAAAGATATGCAAATACATGGGTATTAGTAAGAATGACTTGAAAATGTTGCTCTCAAAATAGACACGGTACAACTTTTTATATAGCCATATTTTATATGGCTATATTTTTTTATACAATGCGATTGGGATAATCGCATTTCCTTTTTTAAAAGGATTCAGATAAAATGATATTCATCTATAAATCAATATGCTAAAAACTTATTTGTTGTGTGTTTATTCGAAACACAGGCAAGTTTATTTAGCTCAAATCCCATAATATTTAAAATATATATCACATTTATAAGCAAAATACTTTTCTTATAATTTATTTATGCTACTTTTGTCGATTGAGTAATAAAACAAAAAAGCATGAAGAAAATTATGTTACTGCTCCTTTTCGGAGTAATGGTACTTACGAGTACGGCACAGGAAAAAGTTTACCAAATAGAAGAAATCACCGTTATCAACTATGGGGATGGCCGGTTGCTCTTTCGCTTGAACAATGAAGAAAAGACCCCGCTCAACGGCTCTCACCGCCTGATTGACGGCTACCATTCGGAGTACATTCTCGCTGACTTTAAGGATGGCATGTATCATGGTAATTACCGACATTTCAAAGAGAACAAACTACTTGAAGAGTGCCGTTACAAAGAGGGAAACAGGGATGGACTATACAAGCGCTATTATGGTGACGGACAGACCGTGCAAAGTGAGCGAACGTTTATAGACGGTAAACGCGATGGCAAATGGACTGAACATTTGTCGGACAACGCAGGTGATGTGACCCGCATCAGCTTCTACAAGAACGGCTTGCCCGACGGTCAGTGGAGCGAAACATGGAAAGACGGCAAGCCCCGTAGCAAAAGCAGCTATAAAGACGGCAAAAAAGAGGGTGTCTGGATTAGATATGGTAAAGGCGGCAAACCCGAAAAGTCTACCACTTACAAAAACGATGAAAAGAACGGAGAAGAGATTACTTATTTCACTGACGGCACTCCTGAAAAGTCGTCAAACTACCTCAATGGCAAATTGAACGGAGTAACAAAGGAATTCTATTTTGAATCAGGCAAATGTAAATCGGAATATACTTTCAAGAACGGTAAGCGTGAAGGAGCATATAAACGTTACTTTGATACCGGAAAGTTGCGGGAAGAGGGTCGTTGTGAAGCTGACAGCGAGGTCTATCGCAAGGAGTATTACGCTAACGGCAAGCTCAAATCGGTTGCCGAGCGCAAGGGCGGAGGCTGGAATACCATTGAAAGATATGATTCGGAGGGTAACAAAGAGTAAATATTATAATATCCCTATTCCAAGCAGGTAATATTTTGGCAATTTTACCATTTTTGATAAATATCAAATTGAATAATTGGTTGGCTTTAGCTGTATATATATGACAAGAAAACAGATGAAATGAAGCAACGGAAAAAAAAGAGCAACAAGCAATCGAGGCGTGAAATCATAGCCGATGTCAAGCGTAGAGAGGCTGAGTGGAGAAAGAAAAAGAGAAAGGAAAGGTGGCGTATATGCAAATCCCATATCATGTTGTGGGGCACATTTATATCTTTCTTCTCATTACTTATATTCGTCATGCTGTCAGATATACGTAATACCTTCACCAACGTCATGCTTGGATTGATAGCCATTAACGGTGGGATTTACCTGTTTATGTACATCCTGTCTAAAGAAGCCCGGAATCTGACCATCCGGATACCTCTGAAAAATGGCGAAAGTACGGGAAATACGCAATGGTTGCCGGATTTTTCGGAAACTTTGGTAGAGCCTGAATATTTAAGCCGGTGTGATGACAAACAGATTGTCATTGATAATGATTACGTATTGGCGAGGATTTTTCTATTTTTGCTCCTTTTTATTATCTTTTTAGCCTTGGTCTATTTTGCAGATGCCACTCCTTCAAAACTTACAACTGAAGATTATGGAAGTACATTACTGCTTCTTGAGTTGTACTTGCTTATTCTGACACTAGGAATAAGTGCCATTCTACAGCCTTGGCGGCGAATTGTTTTTGATCGTGTTTCCAGGACCGTAACTATACCAGGACGACTTCTGCTGCATAAAAAAGAAACGATACCTTATAGTCAGGCTGAACTCACGATTCGTTATTACATGGGGCGTGGTTCGCTAGGGTGTGTGTCAAGTATAATAATTTCCAATTCCAATTCACCCAGTCTGTTAAGTGGAGTTTCCTTGATGGACGGTGATATGGATAAAGCCAGACGTTTTGCCCGCTTCATACAACTATACATGGAGGAAGAGGAATTGCCGGATATACCGGAATTTGAGAAATACAGGAATAAGAAGGAGCAGGAACATACTGAAATTGAGAAAGAAATCCCTATATGGAAGAGATGAATGTACCTTTAGATGCAAGAAGGCTTCTTTATCACGAAGCAAAGACTGTATTAGAACAAGTATTTATATCTCCAAACAGTAAAGATGTGTGGAATTTTTAAAAATAGAAACAGTTATGGAAATGGAAACAGATAGAAACCGCCCCTCTACAATCAGAATTATAGCCGGAATCATTGTATTGTTATGCGGATTTCCGGCATTTGGGGTTTGTTGTTATGGAATGTGGCGCTTTACAAATTGGTCTTATGAGGAGCTATGGATTTTTGAGTATGTATGGGGTAAGCTATTAATACTCTTCGTATCCGGAATGATATTTTTGATGTCGATAGGACTGATTTTGGTAGGTGTATTAATCGCAACAAAGATATGGATGGGGAAAAGCAGAATGATGGAGCATATTATATATCCCTTTCCAACTGTATTAACGGCTGAACTTGCCGATAGCATGAATGTAGAAAGAGCTGATGATAAATTTTTCGTCTTCAATCCGAGTTCCTTAATCCGGAGTACTTTGATAGTCATCGGGGGGATTCTTTCATGCGTAGGAATAATCGTCATTTATCGAGAAATAAATGATCCATCTAGTGATCTTTATTCACCTCCCATAAGTGGAGGAATAGTAGCCTCTTTTTTTCTGCTTTTAAACGGATTACTTGCTCCTTCCCGTCGTTTTGTACTAGACAGAATGAAGGGTACTGTGACTTTTCCCCGCCATTTGTTTTTTCCACGTTGTACCATTCCCTTTTCAAAAGTAATTCCGGGGTATTCTAACGGAAACTTAGGTTTTGCACATCCTTACAGTGGAATTGTCATTCCTGTCCTTGGTGCGTATGATTCCGGCTGGTGGTCATTTTATGTCCTCTATATGGATAAAAATCGTCCGTTACCTCAAGGGGACACTTTCGATCCTTACAGGGAGAAAGACTTTTTACGCCGGAAGGCAGAAGGATTCCCTAAACCGATATATCCTAATACCATACTTGTTACAGATGCTTATATGGGTTATATATATGGTACGGATGAGTTTAAGCAGAGATTATCTAAAATAAAACACAGAATAGTATATTATTATGACAGAGTGTCATGGTATTGTCAGAAGCATGAAATAGAAATACCGAATGATAACGATTTGGTCTTAATCGGCATCTGGAAAAAACAATTTGTATTTAAGTTGTTTGCTCCTGAAAATGTGGAATATATCGTACTTCCCGACGACACTGTATTGACCGACTGTTTTCTTTGTGATAGTAACACAGCAGAGGTAAAATATATCAAATAGCCTGATATATTTACAATAGCGTTAGATTGATATAATAATTGGAAATGGGAATTTAATTAAGTGCAAACATTATCAGGGAGAGAGAAAAATGAGAAAAGGAAAGAAAGTAGAAAATGCTTGAAATAAGAATAGGATTATGGATATTAAGACACTTTTGATTATGGGATTACTAAGTTTGGGACTTGGCGGATGCGCTAATGCGCAAAATAAGCAAGGGAACTCAAATGTTAAGGAACTTACTAAAAAACAAAAAGAGAAGTTGAAAGAAATGTATGAGATGTACCGGTATTTTCAGATGAAACCGGGCATTTCCGAAAATGTGACTGTGGAAGAAAGGTCTGAACCTTTACCGTGGGTGGAAACGGAGAGGAAGGTTGATTCATTTCATGTGAAGGAGTGGCTTAGAAATGCCCAATTAGGGTTTGGAGAATTTTATATGGTAGACGGTAGATTGTTGCTACATGGTACATATGGGGCGTGCAAAGACCAGAGGGAGACAAAAGAATACCCGCAAGTGACACCCTCCGATAATCCTTATGAGAATAAACTTGCTAACATAAACATGCTTGGAAACATGAGAATCAACCTCATATCTCGCTTGCGGAGTACGGATGGAGATACACTGAAATTATCCACATTCTCTCGGTTGGATATTTCCGATGACAAAAAAGAACTGTCTATGTTGTTCCGCCCCATCTATGGAGACGCTGCCGACTTCGAGGGAGGTATCGAGGTAGAACTTCTTCCCCCTCTGCGCTGGAAACATGTACGCATCTCTCTTTTGCCGGAAGACGAAGGAAAAGCATATGAATTTGACGGTGTAAGATTCAATGTGTTCAAATCCAATCCCGGCGATGTGATACTTGAATATGACGTGAAGTATGCTGAACAAATGGATAACTGTAAACTTATTCTGATCAAGGGACAAAAGTTAATAGACCATGGCAATCAAATGACGAGTGGCGGCAAAGAAATATTGCAACTTTATAAACATCCTGACATGGGTTTTGGAGAGTGGTGTATCACCTTCATGGAAGTAAACTATGATTCGCTTGGAACAACACCGGAAGCGTTGAAACTTGCAACAGAAAACCACTATCAGCCGTCACCGGAAGAAATCCGTCACTTTCATGAAACATCAGGTGAGATAGTGGGATGTCAGCTAACGGATATACTAAACGATATTAATCCGAAAAGCTACAAGGAGTTTTATCAACAATGGATAGAAAAAGGCTATGAGGCTGCCATAGAGTTCAAGGGGAATTACGATGATGCAATGGGATGTTTCTATGAGCGTTATGGAAATGACAGTGAACCGTATATTGCTTTTTTACGTGGTGTAGACATCGGTTGTTCGTATGTGAAAGCTAGCCTGAAACCCGATTGGAATATTATAAATAGCTGTGCTATTGATTTTCTAAATAAATACAACAGTGCCGACGAGGATTCATTATTCAGTATTGTTGTAAAGCATAGAGAAGAATATATAAACCTTGTCGTATCACGAAGAGAGACATTATCATTCTTGACTGATAAAGATATAGAATATCTTTCAAAAGATATAGTTGAAGATGAAAGTCCAATCATGTATTGCTGGTATAAAACCAATACAGATGCAGATGCCATGTATATTTATAAACCGGACGAAACGACGAGTGATAAACCTCTTATTAAAGTTCGTTATCATCTGGGCGGAGATAAGCCGGAAATTATTTATCCTGAATAACTATCGGTTGTAAATGAGGGAAAAGAACGATCTGAATAATCACTTTTAAAATATATACGAAATGCGAACTATTACACGTGAATACAGGACTTTAAAGTAAGGATGATGAAATCGTACGATACCATCATGAGTTGCAGGAACGAAAACGATGTACAAAGAACAAGTCAAAGAGTGAACAGGAGATTTCGATATAACAATTTAACCAAAGAATATGAACAAGATTATAATGATTGCAGCCTTATCGGCAGTTTGTGCGTTTACGGGATGTAAAAATACGTCCAAACAAAGAGTCGGGAATACCAGTTCGGGAACCAACTTGCCTTCATGTCAGAAGACATCACAAGACAAACCGAATGTGATAGAGATTAGCGGTACACCGTATCTTGCACTGAATAAGTTACTGGTATTACCGGATGATGTGAAGACCGTGGCGATACCCTTGCCTGTTTCATTCTACAGCTATTATAAATATATACAAAATGGCGAAAATCCAGGATATCAACCTGCCGATAGTTTGATCTCTTTCTTAAAAGCACTCGGATTCGAGGGTGCGGAATTTCATACGTGTCATACGCTTCCGTTCAGAAATAAGAATATTCTTCCGGTATTACTTTGTCTATCCTTAGGAGACAACGACAGCTATCTGGTCGTGACCGTTGATGCCGAGCGAGGTAAAATAATTGACCATTTGAAAGTAGGCGAATCAACCGATAACGGTATAATTTCATTCCGTATAGATAAAGAGTTCAATATTGCGAAATTCAGCGCAGAAATAGTATACAATGAAACGGACAATACTTATGAAGAGGTCTATAAAGAGAAATTAGGTAGCTATCAAATCGGATCTGACGGCAAAATCAGAAAGGAAAGTATTTCAAAGGCAAGTCGATAATTTGTTATATTCGCTATTATTGTTGTCCGACAAAATGACAACAAGCATTGCGAAGTAATTCAAAATCCGAAAAAATATTTTATTATGAAACTAAAAACGATTTCAATAGCAGTGCTTGCAATTTTAGTTATGGGATGTAATCCCTCATCAAATAAATCAGTAAACAACACTATTAACAGTGAAATAAAAACTGATTCAACAGAATATTTAAAACCTGAAGATCTAAACATTACAGAAGAAAAGTGGCAAGAGATACTCGACAGAATAAAGGTCATTCGTAAACAAGAAGAGGAAGAAGGATTTGAAACCTATGTTTTTGAAGATATAGATCAAGAATTGGGTATATTTATTTTAAATAAACTCTTCGAAAAATGTGGTTGGCAACCTGTTGTAGATTCGCAATATGTTGAGCGTGTAAAGTATATTCTCGGAATAGACTTGGATGGTCATAAATACCCCATTGATAATAAATTTCAAAAGCGGAAGGACTATACAGCTTATTTCGTAAGTAATCCTGACCTACAATATGAATATGCTATTAATAAGAATGATGTCTATTTTTACCGAAATTTAGGAATTATATGTTCGGACATGCCTGTACCACAATCATTTGTTAAATCCAATGAATCAGGAGACTATTTTATTAATCGTGAATATTTTGACTTGTTTGATTATCATTGGAACAACTATTTGTTGAAAAACAACAAAGCAAGCTTAGCAAAATTAGTCAATGGAGAAGAATACTTTTATCCTGTCTACGATTTACTCTATATTTTTGGTTTTGACAAAGAGGAGATTATAAACAGAAAAATATTGCGAGAAAACAATGATAACTATAGTAATTACAATCATTTATTTGCAGCCCACGATATCTATGGAGAATTGGATATTAGGGCTGGATTGTTATCAACGGTTGTAAATCTAACCAGTAAAGATATTACTACATATTACTCTATGTTAGAAAATTATATTCGCTGTTGTGTAGAAGCCCCATTGGTTGCAGGTAATGACGGACAAGATGTTCTTTTCCAAGAGTTCAATGCTGACGAACGTCGTGAAATCATAGCACACTGCATCCCCACATTACAGTTCTTATACAATAAGTATTATTCTAATGGTAAAGATACCGTATGCCCCACTATATTGGAAGCAATCCAGACCGATCCAGAGATACTTCTTGAGTGGAAGACAAATGATTATTACAAGGATATAATAATTGGAAATGGGAATTTTAATTAAGTGCAAACATTATCAGGGAGAGAGAATGAAGAAAAGAAAAAAAGTAGAAATACCTATAAGCCACAAAATGCAAAATAGATTGCTTTTTCTATTGTCGCTATTTATGTTTGTCAATATGCAAACCGGCTGCACAAATCATCGCATTCCATTCAACCGGAAAGGTTGGGACGAATGGGACGGACATTATTATTCCAGAAAGTTCATGGTTGACGATTTGGTAAATAACCGTCTGAAGGTAGGAATGACTTACCGGGAAATACTGAACCTATTGGGAGAATCCTATTTTGTGAATGAAGAGGATTCGATGCCCGGCATCCGTTATGAAATAGACATTGAGTATCAACTCCTTGACATTGACACCTACAAGGGAAAAGACTTATTCATAAAATTCGGTAAAGACTCCTTAGTGGTCAGTTATAAACTTATTGATTGGAAATCCGGTTACATACCGGAAGCAGAGAACATATTGGATATACATTACATTTTAACCCAAAGGGGGCCCGTCGAAGTGGACGATTTGTTAGCAAAAGGATACAAAGTAATCGGCCGCTACAAATTGTACAATCCGCACCCCCGCCCGATAACATCCGCCGATGCTCGGTTTATCGCCGGAAAATTAAGCGGGTGGCTGAACTCCTCTTATCCTCAAAAGACATTCCGGCTCGCTTTGCAAAACCTCACGGCAGAAAGCATCAGTAATCACATGAAATATACGTTTACCATGCTATCTTACAAAAGAATTCTTGAAGGAGACTTTTATTGTCTGAAATTGCAAGCGGACGATAAGGAAACCGTTAGTATCTATATTGCTAAAGCTCTGTGCGATGACGAGGATTACGACGATACGGAAGAGTGTGTGGTATATCCTTTCTTCACAGAAGCATGGCATGAAAATATAATGGATTCTAACCCCTATAAACCGGGAGAATTATGGTAATTAAAAAACAGAAAATAATGAGATATAAAAAGACAGTTAGATTGATACTGATATCCGTAATCATTGTTGGAAGTATTGGACTCTTTTATTCCAACGTATTGCAACCTCCGTTTATTCATATAACTGATGGTAAAGATTTGGATATAAACCGAAGAGGAAGAGACAGTACCTATATCTATACCGAGGAAATATTGGTGGCACATCCTCCTAAGGATACTTTGGAGCGCATGAAAATGATGATAAACTATTATGATACAGCAGGCGTATCTTTAGCTGATTTAAAGAAGCAAGGAGATATAACATACTATTTTATGGGATTTTCGAAAAACACCTGTGCTACCCGGAAATTTCATTTAGAGAAACAAAGGAATGTAGAATGCAACAGTAATGAAACCTATATAGGAGCTATTTGCATTGCTCCCATAAAAGAAAGTCCTGATAAATGGAAGATTTCCATAAGTTATAATCTGGGGACAGAACCTGATGCCGATTATATCGGGTGTAAAACAAAGGATTACATTTTATATGATGAAAGAGATTCTAATTTTTATGAGAAGCATAAGGATGATGAAATAGTACGGTATTACCGTGAGTTACGAACGAAAACTACATATAAAGGGTGAATAAGTGATGGCAGAAATAAAGGAGTGTTTGTAATATGAGAAATAAAATATGGATTATGATAAGTGCATTGTTACTAACTAAAATTATGAAAATCGCTATACTATTACTTGTGCCGTTCCTATTTACAAGTTGCACAAAGACCGAATCAAATCCTTATGAAACATATTGCCCGTTGGACAATATCTGATATTCAAAAGAAAAAAATAATAAGTAATTATTTATATGTAGATAGTAGATATAACACGTTTCCTTTAATAGACTATCAATGGGAGGAAAAGCAACCAATAGATGGAGAAAGTGAATAGAAGCGGAATAAGCAATCAATATAAAAGCTATTTTAAACTATAAAATCAATGAATAATGTATTAAATATCATGAAATCAAGAGTGTTGCTATATTGCACATTGCTTGTCATCGTTTGCAGTTGTACCAAAGCGGTGAGGCAAAGTAAAGATTTTGACATTGTTGAAACGAACGAATATATAAATATATACAACTCCAAAGGAAAGCTGGACTCAGTGAAAATTACCCAAAAACAATTGATGTACGAGTCGAACGTACTGACTTCGGTAAATATATATACCGGTTTACATACATACACTTATCAGAATAACAGTCTCTATTCCATCACTGAGACAAGTGAACCGAAAAGAAATATAATAAGAACCACCTATTATAAAGATAAGTCTGAAGAAATTATTGAGCTTAGGAACAATAAAGATACAATTAACTATTATTTCTACCAATATCGGGATGATGATAAAAAGCAGCTTGAGTATACGCGGATGATACAACGGCTTAACGGTAAACCGATTATCGATATTGACATTAATGATAATTACGAAAAATGGTGCTTTTATCACAAAGACTACTTGTTTAAGATTATCAGGCATGACTTCAACAGTTCTCAGACTGAAGAAACCTATTTCTTTGATACCATTCCTGACAAAGAGGATTTGCAATCCATACCAAAATCAAAAAACAAGCAATTCATTAAATACCATACGTACAATACCATAAATGATACTTTAATTGAAAAATACTTCACCAATGGGGAGATTGATATGGTTATTAGGAAATACAACGATAACGGTAAACAGGTAGAGCACACCTACGCTACCGATGGCTTTGAAATACTTCATATCCGGTATAAAGAGAAAGATATGGATGTAACCGTGACAAGCTCTCCTTTCATGGGTAATAGTACAGATAGCGTATACACTAAAAATGGAAAAGATATGAGAGTAGTCCGAGTCGACGATGAGGCGAGATGTCTGATAACATACGACTATGACCGGTATGGCAATTTAACAAAAGAAGTGAGAAAAACCAAGTTCTTTTAATGATTATAACATGAAAGTACAGAAACCAATGACCACCTATTTGACAGCAGGGAGCAAAAGCTGCCTGTCTATTGCGATGATTGCTGGAAAGACGAAAGTGGAAGCATGGTGTCGAAAAATGAAAAAACAGACAAATGAGTACAAACAGGAGATTATTTCGTCTTCTTCTTAGTTAAGAAGTGAATTATATAATCTATAATATATATCAGAAGAATGAAAAATACCAGATTATTCATGTTTGCGGCATGCACACTTTTTTTAGCAGCGTGTGGCAGGCAAACCGTGAAGATTATGACTCCGCCGGATGCGTCAAATCGTGTTTTGTTTGGTGCGGAGCAGTTACAGGCTACCTTGGATAAAGCCGGTTATCAGGTAATGATGCAACAGGGAGACACTACATTCTCCGATCCCGAAATCAAAACAATCTTGCTGACGGAAGTGAATGACACGACACTCAAGAAAGAAGGTTTTCATATTTCGACGACCGGCAATCTGACCAGAGTGTCCGGCAGAGATGGGAGTGGCGTCATTTACGGATGTCGCGAACTGATAGACCGTGTGAATGATTCGGATGGTCGGTTGAATTTCCCGGAAGAATTAAAAGACGGTCCTGAAATGGTATTGCGTGGGGCTTGTGTAGGATTACAGAAGATGACCTACCTGCCGGGACATGGTGTATATGAATATCCGTATACTCCGGAAAGTTTCCCTTGGTTTTATGATAAAGAACAGTGGATTAAATATTTGGATATGCTGGTTGCCAATCGCATGAATTCATTGTATCTCTGGAATGGGCATCCGTTTGCTTCTTTGGTGAAACTGGAAGATTATCCGTTTGCACTGGAAGTAGATGAAGAAACATTCAAAAAGAATGAAGAAATGTTCTCTTTCCTCACAGAAGAAGCGGACAAGCGCGGTATCTTTGTGATACAGATGTTTTATAATATTATTCTTTCCAAACCTTTTGCTGAACATTACGGGCTGAAAACACAGGATCGTAATCGTCCTATTACTCCTTTGATTGCCGATTATACACGCAAGAGTATTGCCGCTTTCATAGAAAAATATCCCAATGTAGGACTACTTGTTTGCCTGGGTGAAGCGATGTGTACGGTAGAGGATGATGTGGAATGGTTTACAAAAACAATTATTCCCGGAGTGAAAGACGGATTACAGGCATTGGGACGTACGGATGAACCGCCTCTTTTGTTGCGTGCACACGACACGGACTGTAAACTGGTGATGGATGCTGCATTGCCGCTTTATAAGAATCTTTATACGATGCATAAATATAATGGTGAATCGTTGACAACTTACGAACCTCGTGGCCCCTGGTCGAAAATACATACGGATTTGAGTTCATTGGGTTCCATCCATATCAGTAACGTACATATCCTGGCCAATCTGGAACCGTTCCGTTGGGGCTCTCCGGATTTCGTACAGAAAGCGGTAACTGCCATGCATAATGTACACGGTGCCAATGCACTGCATCTTTATCCGCAGGCTTCTTATTGGGATTGGCCCTATACGGCTGATAAATTGCCGAACAACGAACGTGAGTTCCAATTGGATCGTGACTGGATTTGGTATCAGACATGGGGACGTTATGCATGGAATTGCCATCGCGATCGTACAGATGAGATGGGCTACTGGAACCATCAGTTAGGGAAGTTCTATGGAACATCTGACGAGAATGCAAACAATATCCGCGTAGCTTATGAAGAAAGTGGTGAGATTGCTCCAAAGCTATTACGTCGTTTCGGTATCACAGAGGGAAATCGCCAGACATTATTGCTGGGTATGTTTATGAGCCAACTTGTCAATCCATATAAATATACCATCTATCCGGGATTCTATGAAAGTTGCGGACCGGAAGGGGAGAAGCTGATAGAATATGTAGAGAAAGAATGGAAAAAGCAACCTCATGTAGGTGAAATGCCTTTGGATATTGTTGCTCAAGTAATAGAGCACGGGGATAAGGCAGTAGCGGCTATTGATAAGGCGGCCGCCTCCGTATCTTCAAATAAGGACGAATTTGCCCGTTTACAAAATGATATGCATTGTTATCGTGAATTTGCGTATGCGTTCAACCTGAAAGTGAAAGCCGCCAAGCTGGTATTGGATTATCAATGGGGCAAAGACATCAAAAACCTTGAAGAAGCTATTCCTTTGATGGAACAAAGCCTGGAGCATTATCGTAAATTGGTGGAATTGACAGACGAACATTACTTGTATGCCAACAGTATGCAGACAGCTCAACGTCGTATTCCTATCGGTGGAGATGATGGAAAGAATAAGACTTGGAAAGAATTGCTGGTACACTACGAAAAAGAATTGGAGAACTTCAAAGCTAATCTCGCCCTGTTGAAAGAAAAACAGAATGGAAATGCGGTGGCTGAAACTGTAGAGATTGCTGCCTGGGCTCCTGCAAACGTAAAACTGATCTCTAATTATCCGGCAGTGAAAGTGGAGGAGGGTACTTCTTTATTTGTCGATCTTCCGGGTAAGATAGAAGCAGTAGCTCCTGAATTGAAAGGAATGAAAGCGCTTCGTTTCAAAGGAAACGAGCAGAGAGAGAAAGGCACGAGTATCACTTTCGAAACAGATGCTCCGGTGAAATTATTAGTAGCCTATTTCAAAGATGACCAGAAAAAGTATGCAAAGGCTCCAAAACTGGAAATCGATGCATCAGCCAATGATTACGGTCAGGCGGAACCTGTGTTGACGAATGCTGTCCGTATCAACGGAATGCCTTTGGCAAATGTACATGCATATAGTTTTCCGGCCGGAAAGCATACACTGATGTTACCCAAAGGTTATCTGCAAGTGCTAGGATTTACTGCTGTAGAGATGAAGGTGCGTAATGCCGGACTTGCCGGGGATGAAGAAACAATGGATTGGTTATTTTACTAATATTTCACCACAGAGGACACGGAGGACACAGAGTTCTTCTCTCTCTTTTCCGTAAGTAAAACAGAGCGATAAATACGATTATAAATACGTAAGACTCTTTGTTACTCAAAAATAGTAAACCTCTGTGTCCTCCGTGTCCTCTGTGGTGAAAAATAAATTATCATTTAATGGTTATGCACTATTTAAGTATTAAACGATTAGAAAAAGTATCATGAAGAAGAAGTTATTGCTGACTGTTTTTAGTATAACCACTACCTTTTCTCTGTATGCGCAACACGAAGTCCCGCAGGAACGGATGGAGCAGATTTATGAAGAGGTGAAGACACCGTATAAGTACGGTCTTGCCATCGCACCGGCAGACAATCATCATAAGATCGATTGCCCTACCGTTTTCCGTCAGGGAGACAAGTGGTTGATGACCTACGTCGTCTATAACGGTAAAAGTGGAACGGACGGACGCGGATACGAGACATGGATAGCGGAAAGCGACAATTTGCTTGAATGGCGTACTTTGGGACGAATTCTTTCTTATCGGGATGGAAAATGGGACTGTAACCAGCGTGGCGGCTTTCCTGCATTACCGGATATGGAATGGGGTGGAAGCTATGAACTTCAAACTTATAAAGGCCGCCATTGGATGACGTATATCGGTGGCGAAGGCACCGGCTACGAAGCAGTGAAAGCTCCGCTTTACATCGGACTGGCATCAACAAAAGGAGATATTTCTACTGCCCACGAATGGGAATCTCTGGACAAACCGATCTTGAGCATCCATGATAAAGATGCCCAATGGTGGGAGAAACTGACTCAATATAAGAGTACTGTTTATTGGGATAAGGATAAAACGTTGGGCGCTCCGTTTGTAATGTATTACAATGCAGGTGGCCGTCATCCGGAAACGGATTTAAAAGGAGAACGTGTCGGCATCGCTCTTTCCAAGGATATGAAGACCTGGAAACGTTATCCGGGAAATCCGGTCTTTGCACATGAAGCGGATGGAACGATTACGGGAGATGCATATATCCAGAAGATGGGAGATGTGTATGTGATGTTCTATTTCTCAGCTTTTGAACCTTCGCGTAAATATAAGGCATTCAATACGTTTGCCGCCAGCTATGATTTGGTGAACTGGACTGACTGGAAAGGAGCCGACCTGGTTATCCCTTCCAAGAACTACGATGAATTGTTTGCTCATAAGAGTTATGTGGTAAAGCATGATGGAGTGGTTTATCATTTTTATTGTGCGGTAAACAACGCAGAGCAACGTGGCATTGCCATCGCTACCAGTAAGCCGATGGGACGTTCGGCGGTTCGCTTTCCGAAACCGGAAATTAAAAATCGTCGGTTAATCACTACATTGAATGAGGGTTGGAAGACTTGGATTACAGAGGCGACTCATTTGAAAGGTAATTTTATGATGCTTGCAAAGACGGTGAATATCCCTCATAATTGGGATGATTATTATGGATATCGCCAGTTGACACATGGAAATATGCATGGAACTGCCATGTATGTGAAAGACTTCACCGTCGATATAAAATCCGGGAAACGATATTTCCTTCGTTTTGATGGAGTGGGTACATACGCTACCATTAAAGTAAACGGAACGGACTTCGGACGTCATCCTGTTGGACGTACTACATTAACCTTGGACGTTACAGATGCAATGAAGCAGGGAACAAATCGTCTGGAAGTAAAAGCCGAGCATCCGGAAATGATTGCCGATATGCCTTGGGTATGTGGTGGATGTTCATCGGAATGGGGATTCAGTGAAGGGTCACAGCCCTTCGGTATTTTCCGTCCTGTGGTGCTGGAGGTGACCGATGAAATTCGTATAGAACCTTTTGGTGTACACATCTGGAATGATGAAAAGGCTGCTAACGTATTTGTTGAAACGGAGGTTAAGAATTATGGTAAGGCAACAGAAACGATAGAGTTGGTTAATAAACTAAGCAATGCCGATGGAAAACAAGTGTTCCGTTTGGTGGAGAAAGTAACTTTGGCTCCGGGAGAAATGAAAGTCGTTCGCCAGCAAGCTCCTGTCGAGAAACCTGTTTTGTGGGATACAGAAAATCCATATCTCTATAAACTAGCCAGTATGATTAAGCGTGATACAAAAACTACGGATGAAATCTCAACACCGTTTGGTATCCGTACCATTAGCTGGCCTGTCAAACGGAATGATGGAGATGGACGTTTTTACCTGAATGGAAAACCGGTGTTTATTAATGGGGTATGCGAGTACGAACATCAGTTTGGACAGAGCCATGCATTCAGCAATGAACAGGTGGCTGCAAGAGTAAAACAGATATGTGCGGCCGGGTTCAATGCATTCCGGGATGCTCACCAGCCCCATCATCTCGACTATCAGAAGTATTGGGATGAAGAGGGAATCCTGTTCTGGACACAATTATCTGCTCATGTATGGTATGATACTCCGGAGTTTCGCGAGAACTTCAAAAAGTTACTTCGTCAATGGGTGAAAGAACGTCGCAATTCTCCTTCAGTGGTAATGTGGGGATTACAGAATGAAAGTACTTTACCTCGTGAATTTGCACGGGAATGCAGTGATATTATTCGTGAGATGGACCCGACTGCAAAGACAATGCGTGTCATTACAACTTGTAATGGCGGTGAAGGTACAGACTGGAATGTGATTCAGAATTGGAGCGGTACGTATGGGGGAGATGTGACTAAATATAGTCGGGAACTTTCTCAAGCCAACCAATTATTGAATGGGGAATATGGAGCATGGAGAAGCATCGGTTTGCATACGGAACCGGGAGATTTCCAAGTGAATGGTGTGTGGAGTGAAGACCGTATGTGCCAGTTGATGGAAACCAAAATCCGTTTGGCGGAGCAGGTTAAAGATAGTGTTTGCGGACAGTTTCAGTGGATATACAGCAGCCATGACAATCCCGGACGTCGCCAACCGGATGAAGCATATCGCCAAATAGATAAAGTCGGTCCGTTCAATTACAAAGGATTGGTTACTCCGTGGGAAGAACCGTTGGATGTGTATTATATGTATCGTGCCAACTATGTTTCCGCAGCCAAAGATCCGATGGTCTATCTTGTATCCCATACATGGGCTGACCGTTTTGAGAAAGGACGTCGCCGTGCTACTATAGAGGCTTACAGTAATTGTGATTCAGTGTTGCTTTACAATGATATGACAAGTGAAAAGGCAACCTTCCTCGGACGTAAAAAGAACAATGGAGTGGGCACTCATTTTATGTGGGAAAACCGGGATATTCGCTATAATGTACTTCGTGCTGTGGGATATTATAAAGGCAAACCGGTAGCGGAAGACCTGATAGTGTTCAAGGGTTTGGAACAGGCCCCGAATTTCGAACTTCTTTATCAGGACGATAAAAAAATATTGAAAGGAGAGGCAGGATATAATTATCTATATCGTCTAAATTGCGGAGGAGATGATTATACGGATAGTTTCGGACAGTTGTGGTTGCAGGATAATACGAACTATTCCCATTCATGGGCAGAAAACTTCAAGGATCTGAATTCATATCTTGCCAGCCAACGTACTACCAATGATCCGATTCGTGGCACTCGTGACTGGAAGTTATTCCAACATTTCCGTTTCGGGCGTCATCAGTTGGAATATCGTTTCCCTGTGGCAGATGGAACCTATCGTATTGAACTGTATTTCACAGAACCCTGGCATGGCACAGGCGGAAGTGCTTCTACCGACTGTGAAGGGCTGCGTATCTTCGATGTTGCCGTGAATGATTCTGTCGTATTAGACGACTTGGATATCTGGGCAGAAAGTGGTCATGACGGAGTTTGCAAGAAGGTGATATATGCCACAGTGACAGGGGGAATGTTGAGAATTCATTTCCCGGAAGTGAAAGCTGGTCAAGCCTTGATTTCGGGTATCGCTATTGCTTCCACAAATGAGGAACTGAAACCGACGGTATTCCCAGCATCCGATTGGAGTTGGGAAAAGGCAGATAAAGAAGTGATGGAAAAGACTCCAAAAGAGTTGCTTCCTGAGGACAAGAACGCCCGTGTCAGTATATCATACGAAGCGGAAACAGCTACACTAAAAGGTAAATTCCAAAAGAAAGAACATCGTAAACAGATGGGAGTATTCTTTGGTAAAGGAAAAGGGAACAGCATTGAGTGGAATGTTTCTACCGGGCTGGCTCAAGTGTATGCGCTTCGCTTTAAGTATATGAATACTACCGGAAAACCAATGCCTGTCATCATGAAGTTCATAGATTCGAAAGGGGTGGTATTGAAAGAGGATGTATTGACCTTCCCGGAGACACCGGATAAATGGAAGATGATGAGCACCACTACCGGAACCTTTATCAATGCCGGACATTATAAAGTATTACTTTCGGCAGAAAAGATGGATGGGCTCGCTTTTGATGCGTTGGATATTCAATAACAAAATAGAGGTGTGTCAAAAACTCCCTTTCAATTTATAAGGGTTTGGACACACCTCTATTCTATTTCTCTACTTACTAAGTTTTATCCCATTTATTTGCCAGTCGTTTTGGGCTGTTCCTTCCGTGAAATTAAATAATTTTGTTTCGAGAGGTAATGGTTTGAATGTCAGAGAAAATTCGGCTTTTCCACTTTCCGGTAGAAAGAAATGCTCACCGGGAGTAATACCGTCTGCTTTTTGTAAGGTGTATGATGCACCCATCCCATCTACTAGTTGAGCATTCTTACTTACTTGTATCCAGTATTTAGGTATGTAATATGCATAAAAATGAACGATAGTAGCTGTATCAGTCAATTCTACTTGTTTCACTTCGAGGATATCAGTATTGGTTGATTCAAACTTTGGATGGTTAACAATTTTTTTATTAGCGTCTTGAGTGATACTCATCTCTCGTTTTGCCGCATCCAAATATCTACGTATTTTTAATTTTAGACTGCCTTCACCATAACCCGACCACATCTTCATTATTTTGCCTTCAGGAGAGATAAGAACATAATTAGGAATACCGTTGACATCATATACGGCATATAGCCCTGCGCATTGTTTCAGATCGCTCAAGTTTTGCCAGGTCATTTCATGTTGTGCAGAAGCAGCCTTCCATCTGCTTTGAGTATCCGAACTCAAACTAATGATAGTGAGCCGATCTTTATATTGCTCTTGAAGTTCTTTCATTTCAGGTAAAGCCATGATACAGGGACCACAACCGCTGCTCCAGAAATCAAGTAACATATATTTCCCTTTGAAATCAGCTAAATGATGTACCTTTCCATTCAAATCGTAAAGATCGGCATCTGCCATATCGTCTCCTTCTTTCACCGTTTTAGGAGGAAAGAGATTAACCTTAATTTCTTGTGCTTCGATGGAGGCTTTCTGTTCTTCGTTTAGTCTGTCATACAAAGCCAGTATTTCTTCTCTATGGGTAAACTTGGGATTATATTTCAAAGACATACTTAAACGAAGTAATTTTTCCATCCAGACATTGGTAATAGCGACTTCCTTCATTAAATTCAGTTCCCGCTGGCTGATAATGGCTAATATACTATCAGTCTTTGTACGTATTGTGTTCAGTTCAGCTTCCGAAGCAGAACGCATGCCATCTTCTTTGACTGCTAAACGTTGAAATTCGTCCCATAAATCGCGAGAGTCTTCTATGAATCTATTGTGTTCCTGTTGTTCTTTTGCCGGGCTGTCTACCTTCCATGTATAAATCAGAGAATTTGCACCTGTTATCTTAATTTGGGCGTCAGGAATGGCATAAATATCTAATGCCATTGGAGGGAAATCCGCACTGTGACACATGAGAGACAGATGATCTAAACCGCTTTCTCCTGCATTTCGTTTGAAAAAGAAAGTGCCATTACGTATCGTATCCGTGGCAACCACACTTCCTACACGTCCATCTGTCAGAAATAAAGAGGCGGGAGTTCCATCTTTCACTCCTTTTACCTCACCTTTAATTGTATACTCGTGCTGTGCTTGTGAAACAAGGCTACTTAATAAAAAGATGCTGCTCAATAGTATTTTTTTCATAATAATAATATTAGAAGTAATTAGATTCCACAAGGTAAAGCTTTTCTTTATAGAGTGTTACTCCTTTTATTGTTCTTTAATATTTCTGTAAAAGAAAAGGGTACAAAATGCCCTTTCGTCCGTCTACTTGATATGAAGAAAAAAGAACGAATGAAAATATATACTTTACTGCTTGGTGTCTTGTTTGTTAGCCCAATACAGGCACAAACAATACATGATTGGGAGAATCATCATGTTCTTCAGATTAATCGTGAACCGGCAAGAGCCGCTTTTATCCCTTTCTCTATACAGAAAGGAGACTGTTCGATGTCTTTGGATGGAACTTGGAAATTCCGTTGGACTCCTGTTCCCAATGAAAGAGTCCTGAATTTCTATCAGATAAACTTTGATGATAAAAGCTGGACAGATTTTCCTGTTCCGGCAAACTGGGAAGTGAACGGATATGGTACGCCTATTTATGTTTCAGCAGGTTACCCGTTCAAAATAGATCCTCCACGAGTGATGGGAGAACCCAAAACTGACTATACCACGTATAAAGAACGAAACCCTGTCGGACAATATCGCCGTACATTTGTTTTGCCAGCCGGATGGGAAGCAAACGGGCAGACTTTTCTACGGTTTGAGGGCGTAATGAGTGCCTTTTATGTTTGGATCAATGGCGAACGGGTAGGGTATAGCCAAGGCAGTATGGAACCGAGTGAATTTAACGTCACGGAGTATCTGAAATCCGGAGAAAATCAGATTTCATTGGAAGTTTACCGATATAGTGACGGTTCCTACCTGGAAGATCAGGATTTCTGGCGTTTTGGAGGTATTCACCGCAGTATTCACCTGATACATACTCCGGACATTCGTATCCGTGATTATGCTATACGCACTCTGCCTGCATCTGCCGGTAATTATAAAGACTTTATTTTGCAGATTGATCCGCAATTCAGTGTGTATAGAGGAATGACCGGTAAAGGTTATATTCTGCAAGGAGTATTAAAAGATGCTTCAGGCAAAGAAATTGTTGCATTGAAAGGCGATGTGGAAGATATACTTGATTTGGAGCATAAAGCAAGCCGGATGAATGAATGGTATCCGCAACGGGGACCTCGTAAAATGGGACGTTTATCAGCCGTTATAAAATCACCGGAAAGATGGACGGCAGAAACGCCCTATCTTTATAAGCTGCACTTAACCTTGCAAAATGAGGAAGGAAAAGTATTGGAACGGATAGAACAAGCTGTGGGCTTCCGTTCTGTAGAAATCAAAAAAGGACAACTGTTGGTGAATGGCAGTCCGGTTCGTTTTCGTGGAGTAAATCGCCATGAACATGATCCCCGAACGGCACGTGTCATGAGCGAGGAACGAATGCTTCAGGATATTCTTTTAATGAAACAGGCGAATATAAATGCAGTACGTACCAGTCATTATCCGAACGTCAGCCGTTGGTATGAGTTATGCGACAGCTTGGGACTGTATGTAATGGACGAAGCGGATATAGAGGAACATGGATTGCGCGGAACATTGGCAAGCACTCCCGACTGGCATGCAGCATTTATGGACCGTGCAGTTCGTATGGCGGAGCGTGATAAGAATTATCCAAGCATCGTCATGTGGAGCATGGGAAACGAGAGTGGTTATGGACCGAACTTCGCCGCTATCTCTGCATGGCTGCATGATTTTGACCCGACTCGTCCTGTACATTATGAAGGAGCACAAGGAGTGGATGGCGATCCTGACCCGAAAACTGTCGATGTTATCAGCCGCTTTTATACCCGGGTGAAACAAGAATACTTGAATCCCGGTATTGCCGAAGGAGAGGATAAAGAACGCGCTGAAAATGCACGTTGGGAACGGTTGCTGGAGATTGCGGAACGTACCAATGACGACCGTCCGGTAATGACAAGTGAATATGCACATTCCATGGGGAATGCATTGGGAAATTTCAAAGAATATTGGGATGAGATATATAGCAATCCCCGTATGCTGGGTGGTTTTATATGGGATTGGGTAGATCAGGGAATCTACAAAACTTTACCAGATGGCCGTACCATGGTGGCTTATGGTGGTGATTTTGGTGATAAACCGAATTTAAAGGCGTTCTGCTTTAATGGATTGCTGATGAGCGAGCGTGAAACTACGCCTAAATATTGGGAAGTAAAGAAAGTGTATGCACCCGTCGAACTAAAAATGGAAAACGGGAAACTGAAAGTGACGAACCGGAATCACCACACCGGCTTGTCTCAATATCGTTGCCTATGGACTGTGTCAATCGATGGAAAGCAGAAAGAGCAGGGAGAAATTACCTTACCGGAAATAGCTCCCGGAGGGAGTCAGACGATAGATTTGCCGACTTTCCGCTCATTATCAGGTGAGAGTTCTTTAAACAGGAAACGAACACAGAACAGCATGACAAATCCTGCTTCCGACTATCGATTAAAGGTAAGTATCGTCCTAAAATCCGATGCTCTTTGGGCTAAAGCAGGACACGAGATCGCTTGGGAACAGTTCTGCCTGCAGGAAGGAGATTTAATCTCAACTGATCTTGTAAATAAAGGAAGGTTAAAGATAAAAGAGGATGGTCGGCTTTTCACGGTCAGTGGACGTGACTTTTCCGTTCAATGGAAGAAAACTCAAACAGGAACGATGACTTCCCTTATCTATAATGGAAAAGAGATGTTACACAGTTCCGATGATTATCCTATTCAACCGTCAACACAGGTTTTTCGTGCTCCGACAGACAATGATAAAAGCTTTGGAAACTGGTTGGCTAAAGATTGGAAATTACATAAAATGGACAATCCGCAGGTCAGCATGGAGTCTTTCAGTCACGAAGTACGTCCGGACGGTGCGGTAGTAGTCCGAGTACGAAAAAATAATTTATATAAAGAGGGAAAAGTGACGACAACCTCCATCTATACTATTTGTTCGGATGGGACAATTGATTTGAAATCAAGTTTTATGCCACAAGGGACATTGCCCGAATTGCCTCGTTTAGGAATTGCATTCGGCATAGCACCTGCTTATAATACATTTACGTGGTATGGAAGAGGACCACAAGACAATTATCCGGATCGTAAGACTTCTGCTGCCATAGGGCTATGGAAAGGAACGGTAGATGAACAATATGTACATTATCCACGTCCACAGGATAGCGGTAACAAAGAGGAAGTACGTTATCTTACCTTGACGAATAAGCGCAATAAAGGTATTCGCATTGATGCGGTGGAAAATGTTTTTTCTGCATCCGCCTTGCACTATACTGCTCAGGATCTCTACAAAGAAACTCACGACTGTTGTTTGAAACCGCGTGCAGAAGTTATTTTGAGTCTGGATGCAGCTGTACTCGGATTAGGCAATAGCAGTTGTGGACCGGGTGTTCTAAAAAAATATGCAATTGAAAAGAAGGAACACACTTTACATATACGGATCAGTAAACTATGACATTATTAAAATAAAATAACAAGAATAACAATGAGAAAAGTAACCGCTTTATTATCGACTTTAGCGTTAGCAACTACTTTGACCGCCCAGAATCTTCCGCAGACGGAACGACAGTACCTTTCCGGTCGTGGTTGTGATGACATGGTAGAATGGGACTTCTTCTGTACCGACGGACGTAACTCCGGCAAATGGACGAAGATTGGTGTACCATCATGTTGGGAACTACAAGGATTCGGCACTTATCAGTATGGAATTACTTTTTATGGTAAACCATTTCCGGAAGGTGTTGCTGACGAGAAAGGTATGTACAAGTATGAATTCGAAGTACCGGAAAAGTTTCGGGGACAACAAGTAAATCTTGTATTCGAGGCTTCAATGACGGATACGGAAGTCAAAGTGAACGGGCGAAAGGTCGGCTCGAAACATCAGGGGGCGTTTTATCGTTTTTCATATAATGTCACTGACTTTTTGAAATATGGCAAAAAGAACCTGCTGGAAGTAACCGTAGCCAAAGAAAGTGAAAATGCTAGTGTAAATCTAGCCGAGCGCCGTGCTGATTATTGGAATTTCGGAGGTATCTTCCGACCGGTATTCCTGGAAGTAAAACCTGCTATTAATTTGCGGCACATTGCCATTGATGCACAGATGGATGGAACTTTCCGTGCCAATTGTTACAGTAATATTTCCAATGATGGAATGAGTATCCGCGCTCAGATTCTGGATAATAAAAACCAGAAACTGGCAGAAACCACCGTACCGGTGAAGACAGGAGGAGATTGGACATCTTTGCAATTGAAAGTTTCCAATCCGGCTTTGTGGACTGCGGAAACTCCTAATCTTTACAAAGCTCAATTCTCTCTGCTTGATAAGAACGGTAAAGTATTACATTATGAAACTGAGAGCTTCGGTTTCCGCACGATTGAAGTACACGAGAGTGACGGACTTTACATAAATGGGGTACGTATCAATGTAAGGGGTGTCAATCGGCATAGTTTCCGTCCGGAAAGCGGTCGTACGTTAAGTAAGGCAAAAAATATCGAGGACGTCCTGTTGATTAAAAGCATGAATATGAACGCTGTCCGCTTAAGTCATTATCCGGCAGACCCCGAATTCCTGGAAGCTTGTGATTCTCTCGGGCTCTATGTTATGGATGAGTTAGGAGGGTGGCATGGAAAATATGATACTCCGACCGGAGTACGCTTGATAGAGGGAATGATAGAACGTGATGTGAATCATCCGTCTATTATCTGGTGGAGCAATGGTAATGAAAAAGGATGGAATACCGAATTGGACGGAGAGTTTCATAAATACGACCCGCAGAAACGTCCGGTTATTCACCCGCAAGGCAACTTCTCCGGTTTTGAAACAATGCATTACCGCTCTTACGGAGAAAGCCAGAACTATATGCGTTTACCGCAAATCTTCATGCCCACAGAATTCTTGCATGGTTTGTACGATGGCGGTCATGGTGCCGGATTATATGATTATTGGGAAATGATGCGCAAGCATCCCCGTTGTATCGGTGGTTTCCTTTGGGTATTGGCAGATGAAGGAGTGAAGCGTGTGGACATGGATGGCTTCATTGATAATCAGGGAAACTTTGGAGCAGACGGTATTGTAGGACCACATCACGAAAAGGAGGGTAGCTACTACACTATCAAGCAGTTATGGAGTCCTGTACAGATTATGAATACTTCTATCGACAGGCTATTTGACGGTAAACTCTCAGTAGAGAACCGCTATGATTATCTAAATCTGAATACCTGCCAATTTGTTTGGAAACAAGTCAAGTTTCCTAAAGTGACAGATACTTCAAATGCTACTACTCAGATCCTGAAAGAGGGTAAAGTGCAAGGAAGTGATGTAGCGGCTCATGCTACCGGTATACAGGATCTTAAAACAAGCATTCTTTCCGATGCAGACGCTCTCTTTCTGACAGCTATTGATCAATACGGACACGAACTTTGGCGTTGGACTTTCCCTATAGATAAACTGAACCAACCGATAGAACAGTATTCTCCATTATCTAACCGCTCCACTTATACGGAAACAGAAAAGGAACTCACAGTAAAAGCAAATAACCGCACATTTGTATTCTCCAAAGTGGACGGACAACTGAAAGGAGTATCTATAGATAACCGTAAAATCAGTTTTGCTAATGGTCCTCGTTTTATAGCCGCTCGCCGTGCCGACCGTTCATTGGATCAGTTCTACAACCATGACGATGAGAAAGCAAAGGAGAAAGACCGGACTTACAGCGAATTTCCTGATGCAGCCGTATTTACTAATTTGGATGTAAAAGAAGACAGAGGGAACTTAATCGTTACAGCTCATTATAAATTGGGCAATTTGGATAAAGCTCAATGGACAATCAATCCAAGTGGGGTAGTTACGCTTGACTATACTTATAATTTCTCGGGTGTAGTAGACCTGATGGGAATCCGCTTTGATTATCCCGAAGATCAAGTACTTAGTAAACGTTGGTTGGGAGCAGGACCTTATCGTGTATGGCAGAATCGTATTCATGGTACACAGTACGATATTTGGGAAAATGACTATAACGATCCCATACCGGGCGAAACATTTACCTATCCGGAATTTAAAGGTTATTTCGGTAACGTTTCCTGGATGAATATTCGCACTAAAGAAGGCCTAATCAGTCTGACCAACGAAACTCCGAATTCTTATATCGGAATATATCAACCCCGTGACGGACGTGATCGTTTATTGTATACACTTCCGGAAAGTGGTATTTCTGTCTTGAATGTGATCCCTCCGGTGCGCAACAAAGTTAATTCTACTGATTTATGCGGACCTTCCTCGCAGCCTAAATGGGTGGACGGTTCTAAGACTGGACGCATCGTATTCCGATTCGAATGATATTTGCCGCCATATAATAGTATTTATTTTACGCTCAAAGAAGTTTCTTAATAACATCTTTGAGCGTAAAATAAATACTATTATCCTTGAATGAGTACAAAATAGCCCTATTTACGTCCTTTTTATAGAAAAAATATAGAAAGGAATGAAAAACCGACTAAAACAACAAATATTTGCATTTACCTTGTTGGTATGGACTGTTGCATATTCAAGTAACGCCCAACAAACAGGCTCACTTCGTGAACTATTCCAACACCCGTCCGATGAAGCGAAACCTTGGACATTCTGGTACTGGATGTATGGCGTTGTATCTAAAGAAGGAATTACTGCGGATTTAGAGGCTATGAAACATGCAGGGCTCGGAGGAACTTATCTAATGCCAATCAAGGGAGTTAAAGAAGGGGCAGAATATAATGGCAAAGCACAACAGCTGACTCCTGAATGGTGGAAAATGGTGCGTTTCAGTATGGAAGAAGCGGATCGGTTAGGGTTGAAGCTCGGAATGCATATTTGTGACGGTTTCGCATTAGCAGGAGGTCCTTGGATTACTCCGGAAGAGTCAATGCAAAAAGTAGTATGGAGCGATACGATTGTAGACGGAGGGAAACTCAACGCCATTCGTCTGCCAAAGCCGGAAACTTATGAAGGCTATTACAAAGACATTGCACTATTTGCTCTACCGACAGAAGATGAAACAGACGAAACGCCTACAAAGATTACTTGTGTCAATCTGACAACAACGAAAAATATAAAACCGGCTCAAACAGTGAATATGGATGCAGCAGGAGTGATCCGCTCTTCCTATCCTTGTTATATTCAATATGAATATGCACAACCGTTTACTTGCCGCAATATAGAGATCGTTCTAAATGGTAACAATTATCAAGCACATCGTTTGAAGGTAATGGCAAGTAGTGATGGGGTTAACTATCATTTTGTGAAACAGTTGATACCAGCCCGTCAAGGATGGCAGAATACGGATGAAAATTCCACTCATGCAATTCCTGCAACTACTGCCCGTTATTTCCGTTTCTACTGGACACCCGAAGGAAGTGAACCGGGAAGCGAAGATATGGACGCAGCAAAATGGAAACCGAACTTGAAAATCAAAGAACTGCGTTTACATAGAGAAGCCCGTTTGAATCAGTGGGAAGGAAAAGCCGGACTGGTATGGCGTGTTGCTGAATCTACTAAAGAAGAGGAAATAGGAAAGAAAGACTGTTATTCACTCTCACAGATTATCAACTTGACTGATCAATATAAGAATCTTCCGACCGATACCTCTAAAGAGAAAACATTGACGGCTATTCTCCCAAAAGGAAAATGGAAATTACTCCGTATGGGGCATACGTCTACCGGACATACGAATGCAACAGCCGGTGGGGGAAAGGGATTGGAATGTGATAAATTTAATCCTGTAACAGTACGAAAACAGTTTGATAATTGGTTCGCACAAGCATTTGTAAAGACCAACCCCGATGTAGCGCGTCGTGTATTGAAGTATATGCACGTGGATAGCTGGGAATGTGGAAGTCAGAATTGGAATTCTAATTTTGCCTCAGAATTTCAGAAACGTCGTGGTTATGACTTGATACCTTATCTGCCGTTGTTGGCGGGTATTCCGATAGAAAGTGCTGAACGAAGTGAAAAAATTCTGCATGATGTCCGTACAACAATTGCTGAATTGGTAGTAGATGTGTTCTATCAAGTATTAGCAGATTGTGCTAAAGAATACGATTGCCAGTTCTCAGCCGAATGTGTAGCCCCGACAATGATAAGCGACGGTTTACTACATTATCAAAAGGTAGATCTTCCTATGGGAGAATTTTGGCTGAACAGTCCTACACATGACAAACCGAATGATATGCTTGATGCTATCAGTGGAGCACATATCTACGGAAAAAATATTATTCAGGCTGAAGGATTCACCGAAGTACGCGGGATATGGGACGAATATCCCGCTATGCTGAAAGCATTGCTGGATCGTAACTACGCATTGGGAATCAATCGCCTTTTCTATCATGTATATGTACATAATCCTTGGCTGAATCGTAAGCCCGGCATGACATTGGATGGTATCGGTCTTTTCTTTCAAAGGGACCAGACTTGGTGGAATAAAGGTGCCAAAGCATTATCCGAATATGCTACCCGTTGCCAATCGTTATTACAATATGGGCGTCCGGTAACCGATATAGCCGTTTTTACAGGCGAAGAAATACCAAGACGTTCGGTACTGCCGGAACGTTTAGTTCCCTCCCTCCCGGGAATATTCGGTGATGAACGGGTGGCAAGCGAACGTATCCGTTTGGCAAACGAGGGACAGCCTTTGAGAGTACGTCCGGTAGGCGTTACGCATTCGGCAAATATGGCAGATCCAGAAAAGTGGGTGAATCCACTTCGCGGATATGCATACGATAGTTTTAATAAAGACGCACTGCTTCGTTTGGCAAAAGCGGAAAACGGTAGAATAACGCTACCAGGAGGAGCTAGTTATAAAGTGCTGGTACTACCTCTTCCACGTCCGATGAATCCCGAACCTATATTATCTCCGGAAGTACAGAAGAAGGTTAATGAGTTAAAAGAAGCAGGAGTGTTAATTCCTTCTCTTCCTTATACAGAAAATGATTTCTCAGAGTATGGATTAGAACGTGATATGATTGTGCCCGAAGATATTGCATGGACACATCGATGCGGTGCGCTCGGTGATATTTATTTCATAGCCAACCAGCGGGGGGAAACGCGTACATTCACTGCCAGTATGCGTATCAATAGAAAGCCGGAATGTTGGAATCCGGTAACGGGCGAGATGAATGCCCATCCTGCCTATCAGATAAAAGATAGCCGGACGGAAGTGACTCTTACATTGGCCCCCAATGAATCTGTTTTCATTGTATATCCCATAACGGAGAACAATGAAGGAAAAGGACAGGAAGCCCCGTTGCAAAGAGTACAAAAAAGCAAGGATAAGCCGACTGAAAAGTCCAAGAATATAGCGATAGAACCGGAAAAATATACTGTAACATTTGTGGCTGACAATCAAACTGTCGCTCGAAGGGAACTTTTCGACTGGAGCAAAGAAGAGGACAAGCAGATTCGATACTATTCCGGAACTGCTATTTATCAAACCACTTTCTCTTGGAAGAATAAACAGCAAAAAGGTCAAGAAGTGTATTTGCATTTGGGAACCGTTTACAATCTGGCTACCGTCTATGTCAATGGAATAGACTGTGGAACTGTTTGGACAGCTCCCTATCGGGCTAATATCACTGCAGCTCTGAAAAAGGGAACAAATGAACTTGAAATAGAAGTAACAAACACATGGGCAAATGCCTTGAAGGGGGCAGATGAGGGCAAAGCACCTTTTGAAGGTATCTGGACAAATGCAAAATACCGGAAACAGGAGGATACATTACTGCCGGCAGGATTGCTCGGTCCGCTATGGTTAGAGCAAAACAATAAGTAATTAACATAATAATATGATAATGAAAAATTCAAGACTCAAGATGAGCATTTTATTAGCTGGTTCTCTGTTGGCTACATGCTTGTCAACACAGGCAGAAGTAAAGTTACCTGCTATTTTTTCTGACGGCATGGTGATGCAACAACAGACAAGCACGAATCTATGGGGTACAGCCACTCCCAACAAAAAAGTAACGGTAACTACCGGCTGGAACGGGAAACACTATGTGGTTACAGCAGACAAAAATGGTGCATGGAAATTGTCTGTTTCCACTCCTGAAGCCGGAGGTCCTTATGATATCACTTTCAATGATGGAAATACCAAAACACTGAGTAACATTCTGATAGGCGAATTGTGGCTATGTTCCGGACAAAGCAATATGGAAATGCCTATGAAAGGATTCAAGAACCAACCAGTAGAAAATGCTAATATGGATATTCTTCACAGTAAGAATCCGAGTATTCGCCTGTTCACCGTAAAACGTACTTCTACTTTTACCCCACAGAACGATGTTATCGGATCATGGAAAGAAGCAACTCCGGTCAGTGTACGCGATTTCAGTGCGACAGCTTATTATTTCGGCAGACTGGTCAATGAAATATTGGATGTGCCGGTAGGTTTGGTTGTAGCTGCTTGGGGTGGTTCCGCCTGCGAAGCATGGATGACAGCTGATTGGCTGAAAGCCTTTCCCGATGCGAAAATTCCTAAATCCGAAGAGGATATAAAATCAAAGAACCGTACTCCGACCGTGCTTTACAATGGTATGTTACATCCTCTCATCGGCATGACTATGAAAGGCGTTATCTGGTATCAAGGGGAAGATAATTGGAATCGTGCCCATACCTATGCAGATATGTTTACGACGTTAATTAACGGATGGCGTGCCGAATGGAAACAAGGCGACTTCCCTTTCTATTATTGTCAGATAGCTCCGTATGATTATGGAATTATTACAGAAAAAGGTAAAGAGATCATCAACTCCGCCTATCTTCGGGAAGCTCAGTCTAAAGTTGAACATCGTGTGAAGAACAGTGGTATGGCAGTATTGCTAGATGCAGGTATGGAAAAAGGAATCCATCCTTCAAAGAAAAAAACAGCCGGCGAACGTTTGGCGCTTCTGGCACTGACGAAGACATACGGAATAGAAGGAGTAAATGGCGAAAGTCCTTATTATAAAAGTATCGAAATAAAGAATGATACGGTTATTGTAAGTTTCGAACGTGCCAATATGTGGATTAGCGGTAAAGATTGTTTTGAATCACAGAATTTTGAAGTGGCGGGAGAAGATAAAGTGTTCTATCCTGCAAAGGCATGGATTCAACGCAGTAAAATGCTGGTAAAGAGTGATAAAGTCCCTCATCCGGTAGCTGTTCGTTATGGATTCAAGAATTATGTAGAAGGAGACGTTTATTGTGACGGACTGCCTTTGGGATCTTTCCGTTCGGACAATTGGTGATCCTGTTCACCACACTGTGGTGAACGAAACAAACTAATGAAGTGATAAATTTATGAATTATTTACGTCGCATTTTTGTTCTTTTATTCGTATTTGTTAGCGTGTCAGCTCTTTGGAGTCGGCATGCTAATGTCATTTGGAACACTCCCAGTCGGAATTCCTCCGAATCCATGCCCTGCGGTGGTGGTGATATCGGCATGAATATATGGGTGGAGGAAGGTGATATACTATTCTATCTGAGTCGTAGCGGTACATTCGACGAGAACAACTGCCAACTGAAACAAGGACGTTTTAGGATTCGTCTGTTTCCTAATCCATTCAAAGATGCAAAAGATTTCCGACAGGAACTGAAATTGAAAGACGGGTATGTAGAAGTATCGGCAGGAGGCACACAGATACAGTTTTGGGCAGATGTTTATCATCCGGTAGTCCATGTGGAAATCACCAACGCACAACCTTTGCGGACAGAAGTCTCTTATGAGAACTGGCGGTATAAGGAACGAATGATCAGAAAAGGAGAGGGGCAACAATGCTCTTACAAATGGGCACCCCCGAAAGGAGCTGTTACCACTGCCGACTTTGTTTCTTTATCTTCCAAAAGGGAACTACCAGGAATGACAAAAGAAAGAAACTTGCTTTTATTCTATCACCGTAATCCCGAACAAACAGTTTTTGACATTGCCGTAGCGCAACAAGGAATGGAAAATGTCAAATCTCAAATGATGAATCCTTTAAAGCATCTGACTTTCGGTGGCTATCTTTTCGGGGATAATCTGGAATATACAGGTACAACAGATAGTATCTATGCCGGTACAGACTACCGTGCCTGGAACTTTCGCTCCTCAAAAGCTTCCCGGAAGGAGCAGTTCTGTATCGTCCTGCACACAGAACAGACAGCAATAGTAGAACAATGGGAACAAGACTTGCAAATCAATCTGCAAAGAATAGCCCCACAAGGAAAGATTTCGTCAAAAATTGTATCACAGGATAAAAAACAAACTCGTCTGTGGTGGAATGCCTTTTGGCAACGCAGCTTTATCGAACCTATTGGAAATACAGAAAACAAAAATGATAACGATATAAAAAAAATTACCCGAAACTACACTCTTTTCCGCTATATGCTAGGTTGCAATGCTTACGGTAGTGTCCCGACCAAATTCAATGGTGGATTATTTACCTTTGATCCCTGTCATATAGACGAAAAACAGGCCTTCACTCCTGATTACCGTAAATGGGGAGGAGGTACGATGACCGCACAGAATCAGCGGCTTGTATACTGGCCGATGTTGAAAAGCGGAGACTTCGATATGATGTCTTCCCAATTCGATTTCTACAACCGCATGCTGAAAAATGCAGAACTCCGTACCCAAGTATATTGGCAACACAATGGAGCATGTTTCTGTGAGCAAATAGAAAACTATGGTTTGCCTAATCCTGCGGAGTATGGCTTCAAACGTCCGGAATGGTTTGACAAAGGACTGGAATATAATGCATGGCTGGAGTATGAGTGGGATACTATACTGGAATTCTGTCAAATGATATTGGAAACCAAGAATTATGCAAATGCAGACATTACTCCATATCTGCCTTTAATTGAAAGCTCGCTGACATTCTTTGACGAACATTATCGCCAACTTGCTTCCCGTCGAGGACGGAAAGCGCTGGATGGTAACGGACATCTTGTCCTGTTTCCGGGCTCTGCCTGTGAAACCTATAAGATGACTAACAATGCCAGCAGTACAATTGCCGCTTTGAAGACTGTATTGGAAAATTATGGAAAGAAAGATGAAATGCTGAAAACGATTCCTCCGATTCCATTGCGGTACATAGAAATCAAGGATTCCTTGAATCCCACAGCTTCACCCGAACTGAAGCAAACGATTTCTCCTGCTGTAAGTTGGGAACGAATCAATAATGTAGAAACTCCGCAATTGTATCCTGTATTTCCCTGGCGCATCTACGGAGTAGGAAAAGAAAATCTTGAATTAGCCCGTAATACTTATTTCTATGATCCGGAAGCAATCAGATTCCGTTCTCATGTCGGGTGGAAACAAGATAACATTTGGGCAGCTTGTCTGGGATTGACCGAAGAAGCCAAAAGGTTGACCCTCGCCAAACTGTCAAACGGTCCACATCGTTTTCCTGCTTTTTGGGGACCGGGATATGACTGGACACCCGATCACAACTGGGGAGGTAGCGGTATGATAGGACTTCAAGAAATGCTATTGCAGACTAATGGTGAGCAAATACTCCTTTTCCCCGCATGGCCTAAAGAATGGGATATACATTTCAAGCTTCATGCACCGGGTGAAACGACAGTAGAAGCAACCTTGAAAGACGGAAAAGTTACAGACTTGAAAGTTCTTCCCGAAAGTCGGAAAAAGGACATAATAATAATGATTTAAAAAGTCTACATCCCTATATTATGAAATGAAAGAAGCCATAAATAAAAGTATTATGAATAAAAGACTGTTTTTAATTTTATCAGCTTTTCTATTGTTATTCTCACTGATAGAGAAAGGGTGGACAATAGAAACTTACCGCCCCGAAACATCAGTTGCCGGATTCATTCAGCTTCTCGGTAGCGGACGACAAGTGTATAACTTCAATCCGGGATGGAGATTTTTCAAGGGGGACATTCGTGGAGCCGAATCCGTTGATTTCGACGACCGTTCCTGGACAATTGTTTCCACTCCTCATACAGTAGAGTTAATGCCTGCCGAAGCTAGCGGCTGCCGTAACTATCAAGGTCCTGCCTGGTATCGCAAGCATTTCGTACTTCCTGCGGAAACCAAAGGGAAACAGGTCCTGATCCACTTTGAAGCAGCGATGGGAAAGCAAGTCCTTTACTTAAACGGAAAGCGTATTCAAGAACATATTGGCGGTTATCTTCCTTTTACTTTGGATTTGACAGCCAATGGTGTACAGGCAGGAGACTCTTGTCTGCTTGCCGTTTTTATAGACAATAGCAATGATAAATCCTTTCCTCCCGGCAAGCCCCAATATACGTTGGATTTTGCCTATCATGGCGGTATCTACCGTGATGTATGGATGATAGCTAAATCACCGGTATCCATTACTGACGCAATAGAGTCCCAGACTATTGCAGGTGGTGGAGTTTTTGTTCATTTCGACAAGATCAGTGAAAAGAGCGCACAAGTTTATGTAAATACGGAACTACAAAATAAGAATCAGCGTTCCGAAACCGTTACTGTGGAAACGGCTCTGACAGATACTGATGGAAAGGTTATCAGACGAGCTTCCGGCAAGCTTTCCCTGAAACCCGGAGAAAAGAAAACGATCCGGCAGCAGATAGAGATAAAGAACCCTAAACTGTGGTCACCCGATTCACCTTATTTATATAGAGTGCAATCACGAGTTAAAAAAGGCAATCAGTCCATTGACGGAGGCATCACACGTATCGGAATCCGCCAAGCGGAATTTCGTGGCAAAGATGGTTTCTGGCTGAACGGAAAACCCTTCGGACAATTAGTAGGAGCCAACCGTCATCAAGACTTTGCATACGTAGGCAATGCCCTGCCTAATTCTCAGCAATGGCGGGATGCAAAACGCCTGCGGGATGCCGGTTGCACAATTATCCGGGTAGCACACTATCCACAAGATCCTGCTTTTATGGATGCTTGCGATGAACTCGGTATGTTTGTTATCGTAGCTACTCCGGGATGGCAATATTGGAACAAGGATGTGAAATTCGGAGAATTGGTTCATCAAAACACCCGCGAAATGATTCGTCGTGACCGTAATCACCCATCTGTTTTGATGTGGGAACCTATTCTGAATGAAACCCGCTATCCGCTCGACTTTGCCTTGAAAGCACTCGAAATAACCAAAGAAGAATTTCCTTATCCGGGACGTCCCGTAGCTGCTGCCGATGTGCATTCCGCCGGTGTGAAAGAACATTATGACGTTGTTTACGGTTGGCCGGGAGATGACGAAAAGACTGATAGGCCGGAGCAATGTATTTTCACCCGTGAATTCGGAGAGAATGTAGACGATTGGTACGCTCACAACAACAATAACCGTGCGAGCCGCAGTTGGGGGGAACGTCCGCTGCTCGTACAGGCGCTGTCTTTGGCTAAAAGTTATGATGAGATGTACCGTACTACCGGTCAGTTTATCGGTGGAGCACAATGGCATCCGTTCGATCATCAGCGCGGTTATCATCCCGATCCTTATTGGGGAGGTATATATGATGCTTTCCGACAAAAGAAATATGCCTACGAAATGTTCCGTAGTCAATCACCCGCCAATCTTCACCATCCGCTGACAGAATGTGGACCAATGGTATTCATTGCTCATGAAATGTCACAGTTCTCCGACAAGGATGTAGTGATATTCAGTAACTGCGACTCGGTGCGTCTTTCTATCTATGATGGGACGAAATCATGGACTAAGCCTGTAATTCATGCCAAAGGGCATATGCCGAATGCGCCTGTTATATTCGAAGATGTATGGGATTTCTGGGAAGCACGCGGATATAGCTATACACAGAAGAACTGGCAGAAAGTAAATATGGTTGCCGAAGGTATCATTGACGGAAAAGTGGTGTGTACACAAAAGAAAATGCCTTCCCGTCGGTCTACCAAACTTCGTTTATATGCAGATACTCAAAAAGTAAATTTGATAGCGGACGGTTCGGATTTCATTGTGGTAGTTGCCGAAGTGACAGATGATAGCGGTAATGTGCGTCGTCTGGCAAAAGAAAATATTGTATTCACTGTAGAAGGAGAAGGACAAATTATTGGTGACGCTACCATTGGCGCCAATCCTCGTACTGTAGAATTCGGTTCGGCTCCTCTGTTGGTCCGGTCTACTCGGAAAGCCGGAAAGATTAAAGTGAAAGCTCATGTACAATTTGAAGGAACACAGGCTCCTACGGCTGCCGAATTGGAGTTTGAAAGTATCCCGGCCGAATTTCCTTTCTGCTACAAAGAACAAACAATCGCTTCACCTACGATGAAAACCGGTTTGTCGGAAAGGAAATCGGAAGGAAAGGTACAGCTCACCGAAGAAGAACGCCAACGAGTATTGGACGAAGTAGAACGCCAACAGACTGAATTCGGAACTGAAAAATAGCACAAGAAACAATAAGAAGATAGTGATTCTAGTCACTATCTTCAAAAAAAAGACTACCTTTGGGAGCATTAAAACCTCTATTATTATCATAAATGAGAAAACGGAATATTCTAATACTATTATTATCGTTGATGGGCGTATGTGCTTTTGCCTATCCAAATATGATTGTAGAACATTATACGGCTGAACGTGGTTTGCCCAATAACATCGTCAACTGCACTTTAAAAGGGACAGATGGATTTGTCTGGTTTGGCACATGGTACGGATTATGCAGCTTTGACGGAGCTAAATTCCGTTCGTATGATAATCGGGACGGTTTTTATTCTGCAGATATTCCTCCTCGCAAGATTCAGCGTATTGTGGAAGATAAGAATGGTTTTCTATGGCTCAAGACTATTGACCGCAAACTATATTTATTTGACAAGAAGCATGAAACTTTTCATGCCGTCTATGATGATGTAAAAGAATACTCCGAGAATATTCAGATTATCAAAATTCAAACGACAGAAGACGGAGACGTTCTACTGTTGACTAAAGATAAAAGTTTGTTGCGTGCACATACCGATGAAACAGGTAAGATTACAATGAAGCAGTTGCACGACTCACGCCCCAACGTGAACGTATATGATATGCGTTTGAAACATAATGTGTTTTGTGAAACTGCTGAATTTATTAATTGGATAGGTATGGACTACCAGATTCTGTCTCTTAGAAAAGGGAGTGCCTTGAAAGATAAACCTGCCGATTTTATTGGAAAAAAAGTTTCTGCCGATCCCAAATTATTCACTTGCGCTTCTTATAATTCCAAGTTCCTGTGGCTAGGAGATCAAAACGGGCATATCTATAGTATTGATCCTCAAAATGGGGTTGTGAATCGTTACGAGGTACCGGAGATCAAACAGGCTATCTCTCGTTTACTGGTCACCGAGTCCGGCTTGATGTATATAACTACCAATGACGGAGCATATGAATACAACATCGGTTACAAACAGCTAACCAAACTACCGTTTACAATCCCCCAAGAGAATAGTGGCATCATATTCTATGACAAATATGATAAAATATGGTTTCAGGAAGGCAATCACGCATTGATATATTATGATCCTCTGAATAAAAGCAGTCATCGTTTTACTTTTCCCAATCAGAATACCATTGGCAATTTTGAGATGCAGGATGCAGGTGAGCAAGGAATGTTTTTCCTCACTCCGGGCGGAGAAATTCTTCTTTTCGACAGGGATAAACTGGAAATGACCCGTATCAATCAAATGAAACCTTTTTCTGAGGATCTTCCCAATCAACTTTTTTTTCATTTGTTATTGGATAAAGATGGAATCCTTTGGTTAGCATCTACCGGTAGCGGGGTGTATCGAGTGAACTTCCCCCAAAAACAATTCCAGTTGCTGACCGATGTATCTCCCGTTCCAGTTTCTACGGAAAAACAGACATCCCGGAATCAAGGAATCCGTGCTCTCTATCAGGCACAAAACGGAGATATTTGGGTAGGAACCCGATGGCAGGCCCTATACCGTCTTGATCGTAATGGACAAGTGAAGCAGATTTTCTCGGACCAGAACTACCTGCTGGGAGCTGTCTATCATATTATGGAAGATAAAGACGGAAATCTATGGTTCTCTACCAAAGGTAATGGATTGGTGAAAGCTGAACCGGATATGAACTCACCTCATGGACTGCGTTTTACCCGTTACAAGAATGATCCGAAAGATTCAAACTCCATTAGTAATAATGACGTATACTTTACTTACCAAGATAGTCAGGAACGCATTTGGGTAGGATTATTGGGAGGAGGATTAAATCTGATTGCCGAAGAAAACGGAGAAGTTGTTTTCAAACATAAATACAACGGACTGAAACAGTATCCTCCTTATGGACTATATATGGAGGTACGCACAATGACAGAAGATGAAGACGGCCGGATATGGGTAGGAACAATGGATGGTTTAATGTCTTTCGACGGACATTTTGCAACACCCGAACAGATACAATTTGAGACTTACCGTCAAGTCAGCGAACGATCCAATGTCGCTGATAATGATATTTATGTGCTATATAAGGACACTGACTCACAAATCTGGGTAAGCGTATTTGGTGGAGGTCTGAACAAACTTGTTCGATATGATAAAGAAAAGCATGAACCGATCTTTAAATCATACGGCATACGTGAAGGAATGAATAATGACGTGGTCAAGTCAATTGTAGAAGATAAAAACGGAAATCTCTGGTTTACAACAGAAATCGGTTTGTCCTGCTTTAATAAAGCTACCGAACAGTTCCGCAATTATGATAAATATGACGGTTTCCTAAACGTAGAATTGGAAGAGGGAAGTACACTTCGTACATTAAACGGAGATTTATGGCTCGGTACACGACAAGGTATATTGGCATTTTCTCCGGATAAGTTGGAAACACAACACATGGACTATGATACACGTATTGTCGATTTCAAAGTATCCAATCGCGATCTGCGGAGTTTTCAGGATTGCCCCATTCTAAAAGAATCCATTATTTATACCGATGCGATTCAACTGAAATACAACCAGTCCATGTTCACAATAGAATTCGCCGCTCTGAATTTTTATAATCAGAACAGAGTATCTTATCGTTACATACTTGAAGGATATGAAAAAGAATGGCATTATAATGGAAAGAACCGGATTGCTTCTTATACCAATGTGCCTCCCGGTGATTATATTTTCCGTGTAGAAACGCTGGATGAAGCCAATCCCGAACTTGTTTCGAGCCGAACTTTAGCCGTTACGGTTCTTCCGCCCTGGTGGTTGAGTTGGTGGGCAATGATTATTTATGTCATACTTGGATTGGCAGCTCTTTATTTCGGTTTGCGCCTGGCTTTCTTCATGATCAAAATGAAGAATGATATCTATATCGAGCAAAAAGTATCGGAAATGAAAATTAAGTTCTTTACCAATATTTCCCATGAACTTCGCACTCCCTTGACATTGATAAAAGGACCTATACAGGAACTGAAAGAACGGGAAAAATTATCCCCGAAAGGATTGCAATATGTTGATCTGATGGAGAAGAATACCAACCAAATGTTACAATTGGTGAATCAGATATTGGATTTCCGGAAGATTCAGAATGGCAAGATGCGCCTGCATGTTTCTTTGATTGATTTTAATGAAATGATAGCTTCTTTCCAGAAAGAATTCCGTGTGCTTTCAGAAGAAAATGAAGTTAGTTTCACTTTCCAGTTACCGGACGAATCTATTATGGTATGGGCAGACAAGGAAAAATTAAGTATTGTCATCCGCAACATTATATCCAATGCGTTTAAGTTCACGCATTCCGGCGGAAGTATCTACGTCACTACCGGATTGACGGATGACGGAAAACGCTGTTTCGTACGGGTAGAAGATAATGGAGAGGGCATTCCACAAAGTAAGCTGACTGAAATATTCGAACGCTTCTCACAAGGAGAGAATACAAAGAATCCATACTATCAAGGTACAGGCATTGGTCTGGCACTTTCTAAAGAAATCGTAAACCTGCATCATGGCTCTATTTATGCTGAAAGTCCCGAAGGACAGGGAGCCGTATTTACAGTTGAACTTCTAATGGATAAGGAACACTATCGTCCGTCGGAAGTCGACTTCTATGTCAGCGACACGGAAACTGCTCCAACCGCTTCCGAAGAAGAAGCTGTTACGAATATTCCTTCGGTAGAAACTACAGAAGAAGAACCGGAAATAGACTCTTCACTACCGACCCTGTTATTAGTAGAAGATAACAGAGATCTTTGTCAACTGATAAAATTGCAATTAGAAGACAAATTCAACATCCATATTGCCAATAATGGAGTAGAAGGTTTGAAGAAAGTCCATCTTTACCATCCGGACATTGTGGTGACAGATCAGATGATGCCTGAGATGGACGGGCTGGAAATGTTACAGTCTATCCGTAAAGATTTCCAGATCAGCCATATTCCTGTAATAATACTGACTGCAAAGAATGATGAAGGTGCCAAGACAAAAGCCATAACTTTGGGTGCCAATGCTTATATAACCAAACCATTCAGCAAAGAATACCTGTTGGCACGAATCGACCAGTTATTGTCTGAGCGGAAATTATTCCGTGAACGTATCCGACAGCAAATGGAGAACCAGACAACGACGGAAGAGGATAGTTATGAACAGTACTTGGTAAAGAAAGATGTACAGTTCCTTGAGAAAATCCATCAAGTGATCGAAGAGAATATGGATGATAGTGATTTCAATATAGATACAATAGCTTCCGGTATCGGTTTGAGTCGTTCGGCATTCTTTAAAAAGTTGAAGAGCCTGACCGGGTTAGCCCCCGTAGATTTGGTTAAAGAAATTCGTCTGAACAAATCTATTGAACTAATTAAGAGTACGGATTTAAGTGTTTCCGAAATTGCTTTTGCTGTCGGATTCAAGGATTCCGGCTATTACAGTAAATGTTTCCGGAAGAAATATAACCAGACTCCCCGCGAATATATGAATGAATGGCGGAAAGGAGAGAAATAACCGGTTACAAAACGCTTTCTTAATCGTCTTTTTAGAAAACCTATTAAGATTCGAAAGAATGAACAACATCAAGAAAGTATTATCAGCATGGATGCTGGTTGCCTGTGTATTACCTGTGGCAGCGCAGTATCCGGTGATTCCGGACTCTGTAAAGGCAAGAGGGGCAAAACAAGAAGCCGAGTTTGAACATCAATCAAATGTAGCATGGGAAAAAGCTCTGCCGACAGTTTTGGAAGAGGCACAAAAAGGACGTCCCTATAAACCGTGGGCTTCAAAACCGGAAGATTTGGTAAAAAGTAATATCCCCGCTTTTCCCGGTGCGGAGGGAGGGGGAATGTATACTCCCGGTGGTCGTGGAGGGAAAGTAATCGTAGTCACCTCGCTCGAAGATTCCGGTCCCGGAACATTCCGTGAAGCTTGTGAAACGGGGGGAGCACGTATTATCGTCTTCAATGTATCGGGCATAATACATCTCAAGAGTCCTATCAGTGTACGTGCGCCGTATGTGACCATTGCCGGACAAACGGCTCCGGGAGACGGCATTTGTGTGACAGGACAGTCTTTTCTGATTGATACACACGATGTTGTTATCCGTCATATGCGTTTCCGTCGTGGTGCACAGGATGTTGCCTTTCGTGATGATGCGGTAGGCGGAAATGCAGTCGGGAATATCATGATAGACCACTGTTCGGCAAGTTGGGGACTGGATGAAAATATGTCTATCTACCGACACGTATACAATAGAGGTGCGGATGGACACGGACTGAAACTTCCGACTGTAAATATCACTATTCAGAACTCTATATTCTCCGAAGCGTTGGACACTTACAATCATGCTTTCGGCGCTACCATCGGCGGGCATAACAGTATGTTCTGCCGCAATCTATTTGCTTCCAATATCAGCCGTAACAGTTCGGTAGGGATGGACGGAGATTTCAATTTTGTTAATAATGTCGTATTTAATTGGTGGAATCGTTCAGTGGACGGAGGAGATAATAAAAGTTTCTATAACATGATTAATAATTACTTCAAACCGGGCCCCATTACTCCATTAGACAAACCGATCTCATATCGTATCCTCAAACCGGAAGCCGGACGTGACAAAAACCGTCCTTTATCTTTTGGAAAAGCTTATGTCAACGGAAATATCATTCATGGAAATGCAAAAGTGACAAAGAACAATTGGGATGGCGGTGTACAGCTAAAAGATGACGTAGACTCAGAAAAGTTCCTTCCGCAAATTAAATCGGACGAAGCATTCAAAATGCCTCCTGTCACTATAATGGATACTTCAAAAGCCTATAACTTTGTATTGGACAATGCAGGAGCCAACTTTCCAAAACGTGATGCGGTTGATTCCCGTGTGATCAAAACAGTACGGACGGGTAAAGCCATTTATGTAAAAGACGCTCCGGAATTTGTGTCACCATATGTAAAGAGACGTTTACCGGCAGACTCTTATAAACAAGGAATTATTACAGACATCCGTCAAGTAGGCGGGCTCCCCGAATATAAAGGAGAATCGTATGCCGATACAGATAATGACGGGATGCCGGATGTTTGGGAAGTTGCCAACGGGCTGAATCCGAACGATCCTTCCGACGCAGTGAAAGATTGTAATGGGGACGGCTATACTAACATTGAGAAATATATCAATGGTATCGATACAAAGAAGAAAGTGGATTGGACAGATTTGAAAAACAATCATGATACACTTTCTAAAAGGAAAAGTCTGTTTTAGCCAAATAAATTGATAATAAAGTTTATTGTAATGAATATACAAATAAGAACTATCCTTTTGGGATTATTAAGTATCGGGTTTGCGCAGAGTCATGCGCAAACCTTTGCTTTACAAGTAAAAGACGACCGGATTACTTACCTTAATGACGAATTGGGAAATAGGATTCTCGATTTCTCAACATGTGGTTATCAGGCTTCGGAACAGGATATTCCTTCCGTTCGGAATGTCGTATTTGTATCCTGGAAACCCGGAGATAATACAACAAGAATTCAACGTGCCATAGACTATGTAGCCTCCTTGCCTCCTGATATTTCAGGTTTCCGCGGTGCTGTGTTATTGGATAAAGGCGAGTTTTCCCTGTCCGGAAGTATCCGCATTGCTACATCCGGAATCGTATTACGGGGAATGGATAAAGAAAGTACAATATTATTAAAGAAAGGAGTGGATCGGGGTTCCCTTATCTATATGGAAGGAGAAAACGACTTGGTAATAAAAGATACATTACAAGTACTTTCAAACTATGTTCCGGTAAATACAAAAACGTTGGAAGTCGCTTTGGGGACTTCTCTGAAAAAAGGAGACCGGATTATGGTAACCCGTCCTTCCGGTAAGGAGTGGATTGCTTCTTTAGGTTGTAACATCTTTGGAGGAGGAATCAGCGCCTTAGGATGGAAAGAAGGGGATATGGATTTAGCATGGGACCGGGTTGTTAGCGATATTAATGGTAACCTGCTTACCTTAGATGCACCGTTGACTGTGGCATTGGATGCCAAATACGGTGTATCTACCATTATGACATACCAATGGAACGGACGTATTGATAACTGCGGTGTAGAGAATCTGACATTGGTCTCAGATTATGACAAACACTATCCGAAAGACGAGGATCATTGTTGGACAGGGATTTCCATCGAAGCTGCAGAAAACTGCTGGGTAAGACAAGTTAATTTCAGGCATTTTGCAGGAAGCGCCGTAATCGTTCAACGGACCGGTTCTAAAATCACTGTCGAGGATTGCATTTCGAAAAATCCCGTTTCCGAAATAGGAGGGATGCGCCGTTGTACTTTCCACACATTGGGACAGCAGACTTTATTCCAACGTTGTTATTCGGAACAAGGCATTCACGATTTCGCGGCCGGATTCTGCGCTGCCGGTCCTAATGCTTTCGTTCAATGCGATTCGTACCAATCTTTAGGATTCAGTGGTTCTATTGATGCTTGGGCGTGCGGTTTACTGTTTGATGTCGTCAATATCGATGGACATAATCTCACTTTTAAAAATTTGGGGCAGGATAAGAATGGAGCCGGTTGGAATACGGCCAACAGTTTGTTCTGGCAATGTACCGCTGCAGAAATAGAATGTTATACTCCGGCAAAAGATGCACAAAACCGTGCGTATGGTTGCTGGGCACAGTTCTCGGGAGACGGAGAATGGGCACAGTCTAATAATCATGTCCAGCCGCGCAGTATATTTTATGCCCAATTAGCGGAACGCCTGCAAAAAGAATCTGCAGACCGGGCACGTATCCTGCCTAGAAATACAAGCGCAACAAGTAGCCCTACCGTAGAAGTAGCTATGGCATTGGCAAAAGAAGCTTATAATCCTCGTTTGACATTGGAGTATTGGATCGAAGAAAATAAATTTATCCCTTCAGTCGTGCCAACAGGAGTCAAATCAATCGATGATATTAAAGAGAAAAAGACTATTTCAAACAAACAACGGACGCAACCGGAAATAAGTATTGTCAACGGACGTATTCAAATGGATGGTGTATTGCTTGTAGGAGGTAGTCATACAACTCCTTGGTGGAATGGAAAACTTAAAACCAACTTCTTGAAAAAAGCAAGCCCTGCCATCACCCGCTTTGTGCCGGGACGCGAAGGATTGGGACTGACTGACCGTATCGACTCTGTAGTCAGCTTCATGAAACAGAAGAACATACTTGTTTTTGATCAGAACTATGGATTGTGGTATGACCGCCGTCGGGATGACCATGAACGTATCCGCCGCCGGGATGGAGATGTATGGGGTCCATTTTACGAACAGCCATTCGGACGTAGTGGTCAGGGAACAGCTTGGGAAGGTTTAAGCAAATATGATTTGAAACGCCCCAATGCCTGGTACTGGTCGCGCTTGAAAGAATTTGCAGAGAAAGGAAGCAAAGATGGACTGCTTCTATTCCACGAAAACTACTTCCAGCATAATATTCTGGAAGCCGGAGCACATTGGGTGGACTGTCCGTGGAGAAGCAGTAATAACATCAATGAGACCGGATTTCCGGAACCCGTTCCATTTGCCGGAGACAAACGTATTTTCGTAGCAGATATGTTTTACGATATCAGTCATCCGGTACGCCGCGAGTTGCATAGGCAATATATTCGCCAATGTCTCAATAACTTCGCAGATAATTCGAATGTCATTCAACTGACAAGTGCAGAATTTACAGGACCGTTGCACTTCGTACAGTTCTGGTTGGATGTCATAGCCGAGTGGGAAGCTGAAACCGGAAAGAAAGCTAAAGTAGCATTGAGTACGACAAAGGATGTGCAGGATGCTATTCTTGCAGACCCTGAACGGGCTGCTGTGGTAGATGTTATTGATATTCGTTATTGGCATTATAAGAAGGATGGGATCTTTGCGCCGGAAGGTGGGAAAAACATGGCTCCCCGCCAGCATATGCGTAAGATGAAAGTAGGAAAGATAACCTTTAATGAAGCTTATAAGGCAGTGAGCGAATACCGCCGGAAGTTTCCTCAGAAAGCTGTAACTTTCTATGCGCAAAATTATCCTTCTATGGGATGGGCAGTATTTATGGCAAGTGGCTCGTGTCCTGTTATTCCGTGTAAAGACAAAGCTTTCTTAAAGGATGCGGCAGTTATGGAAGTGGAGGAGACCAATACTGATCAATATAAGAAATTGGTAAAATCTGATACGGGAAATATCATTTATTCCAAGTCTGGAACAGAAATTCCCATTCATTTATCGTCCGGAAAATATGTATTAAAGTACATTCACCCTGATTCGGGGAAAGTGGATATAATAAATAAATCACTGAAAATAAAAGGATTATATACTTTAAAGGTACCTGATAAGAAAGAAGGTATTTATTGGTTTCATAAGCTATAAGATAGAAAATCCCGTTGAATGATCTTCAACGGGATTTTTGCTTTATATCGGTAAATTCTAATAAAAGAGTGTTATAAAACATGATACTTATTTTTTCAATCCACAAACCAGATTTTACCTAAGGTTGTGACGGATACTGCCTAGTTTTGCAACATCAAATCAATCGAATTAATGCTATGATGGGACAAACTAATAATTCAACCGAAACTTTATTCGCTTCATTTCAAGCGGGGAATATGGCAGCTTTTTCTCAGCTATATGATTTATATATCAATATCCTTTTTAATTATGGGCTAAAGCTAACTTTGGATAAAGAGTTATTGAAAGATTGCATCCATGATGTTTTTGTGAAGCTTTATACTAAGAAAGATGAACTAGGAACTATTGATAATCTGAAATCCTATATGTTCATCTCATTAAAGAACAAGTTGTGCGATGAACTTCGTAAGCGTATGTATATGTCCGATACAGCTATTGAAGAAGTCGATATGCTGGCTCCTACAGATGTAGAAAATGATTATGCGGAAAAAGAACAGCGCAAAAATGAGTTTTTCCTTATTAAGCGTTTACTTAACCAATTATCCCCCCGCCAGCGCGAAGCACTCACTCTATATTATATAGAAGAAAAGAAATATGAAGATATTTGCGAAATTATGAACATGAATTATCAATCTGTACGCAACTTGATGTATCGCGGATTGACAAAGTTACGTGATTTGGCAAGTTAATTATGGTAAAAAGAGTGCTTTATTGAGTACATATACAGGATAACACCGTCCTATTTACGTAAACGCTTAAAAAGGATGTGATATGTATTCTAAGGTAAAAGATTTTTTGACGGATGATGACTTTATCAACTATGTGCTGGGGGTGGTTCCACAGTCAGCCTCCAAATGGGAGGCTTATTTCAAGGAACATCCGGATGAACTGGCAGACGCGGAAGAAGCCAAGGCGGTATTAATGGCTCCGACAGATGTTGCCTGTGATTTTACAATGGCTGAAAGCAAAGAATTAAAAGATAGGATTGTTAGTAGTATAAAAGATTTTTCGGGTATTTTATAATTAGGTTAGGTAGTTGCTATTTTTTTTGTACTTTTGCGCCCAATTAAAAATATCACATTCATGAAGACAAGCGAATCTTTATTATCGATAGGTAAATTTATAGCAGAATATTCGGCCCATTTAATGGGCGCAGGAGTACATACTTCGCGGGTAGTGCGCAATTCCAAACGTATTGGAGAAGCTTTCGGACTAGATGTAAAGTTAGGCGTATTTCATAAAAACATCATTCTGACAATTGTAGATAAAGAGACGAACGAAGCTTGTAATGAAGTTATCGATATCCCCGCACATCCCATTAGTTTTGAACACAACTCTGAGTTAAGTGCATTAAGTTGGGAAGCGGTAGACAATCATCTGTCATTGGAGGAACTGACAGCCAAATACAAGAAAATCGTTTCCGCCCCGATGATACATCCTCTCTTCGTCTTATTGTTAGTCGGATTCGCCAATGCATCATTCTGCAAATTGTTCGGTGGCGATTTAATATCTATGGGAATTGTCTTTTCTGCTACCATCACAGGATTCTATCTGAAACAGCAGATGCAAAAGAAAAAGCTGAATCATTACATTGTTTTTATCGTTTCAGCTTTTGTTGCTTCCCTTTGCGCTTCTACAGCCTTGATTTTCGATACAACTTCAGAGATAGCAATGGCTACCAGTGTACTTTATCTTGTTCCCGGTGTTCCTTTGATTAATGGAGTGATTGATATAGTCGAAGGATATGTACTGACCGGATTTGCCCGTCTGACAGAAGCCTCCTTGCTGATTGTCAGCATTGCTATCGGACTTTCTTTCACATTACTAATGGTAAAAAACAGTTTAATTTAATATGATAGCACTCGACATTCTTACTGACGGATTTTTTGCAGCAGTGGCAGGTATAGGATTTGGTGCGATTTCCGATCCTCCTTTGCGGGCATTTAAGATGATTGCCTTATTGGCGGCATTGGGACACGCTTGCCGTTTTTGTCTGATGACTTATTTAGGGGTAGATATTGCTACAGCTTCTTTATTTGCCGGCTTAGTAATCGGTTTTGGTAGTTTATGGTTAGGGAAAAAAGTATATTGCCCGATGACAGTACTTTATATTCCGGCTCTGCTTCCGATGATTCCGGGCAAATTTGCATACAACATGGTATTTTCACTTATCATGTGTTTGCAGAACGTGAATGACCCGGAAAATCTGGATAAGTTCATGTCAATGTTCTTCTCCAACAGCCTGGTAGCAAGCACGGTAATTTTCATGTTGGCAGTAGGAGCCACTTTCCCGATGTTCCTATTCCCACATAGAGCTTTTTCATTAACAAGACATTAAAACTACTTTTATGGAGATTTTTTGGAGAACAATTGCATATTATAATTCAGCTACCTGGCTTTTACAGACAGTCATCATTCTGATTGGTATTGCATTGACCGGATTGCTTATCAGTAAACCGCGCACATGGGTGAAGATGGCGATGAAGTTTTATATGATAGGACTTTATACATGGATTTCGGTAATCTACTACTATGTCTATTGCGAAGAACGTAGTTACAATGGAGTGATGGCTATGTTCTGGGGAGTAATGGCTATTATTTGGATATGGGATGCGATTACGGGATACACAACTTTCGAACGTACCCACAAATACGACATCCTGTCCTATGTCTTGTTGGCAATGCCATTCATATATCCTTTAGTATCATTAGCGCGCGGACTTTCCTTTCCGGAAATGACTTCTCCGGTAATGCCTTGTTCTGTGGTTGTGTTTACCATTGGGCTATTATTGCTGTTTGCTCACAAGGTGAATATGTTTTTAGTCCTTTTCCTTTGCCACTGGTCATTGATCGGATTATCCAAAACTTATTTCTTCCAGATTCCGGAAGATTTCCTGTTGGCAAGTGCCACAATTCCCGGATTGTACCTTTTCTTCAGAGAATATTTCCTGAACAATCTGCATGCCGACACCAAGCCGAAAGCCAAATATATCAATTGGCTATTGATAAGCGTTTGCGTCGGACTGGCTGTGTTGCTGACTACTACTATGTTTTTAGAATTAGTTCCGAAGAATTGATCCAGAACATATAGAAGATATTCAAATCAAAAAAGTCTTTCTAGCTTTAATGGCTATGAAAGACTTTTTGCATTATATCACATTTACTTAATTGCGTAGAATATCCGCAGAGCATACTGCATCACCGCATCAGGCAACCACTTTTTACTCTTTGCAAACAACACCTGTATCCAGGGACCTACTTTCGTTCGGAAAGGAGGATTTGTACGCTCCACTATTTTACAGATTGCAGCAGCCAACTTCCGTGGATGGCATCCATTACGTTCCTCTTTTTCTATGATCTCCAATGATTTCCGAAAACTTTCTCCATAATCGGTATTCAGTCTTGTTTGTTCGGAGATATTCCGATTATCAGTAAATCCGGTGTTGAAGTCTCCCGGTTCTACCACGCAAACCTTTATATTGAACGGATGGACCTCTAAAGCCAATGCTTCGCTATATCCTTCCACCGCAAATTTGGAAGCAGAATAAAATCCCTGATAAGGGATACCCATTACACCACCAATAGAGCTGATATTGATGATCTTCCCTTTTCGGTTTTTACGCATGACAGGCAATACCTCCCGGCACATATTCACTACACCAAAGAAATTGGTATTCATCTGTATGTTTACTTCCTCTTCCGTAGCAAGTTCCAATGCACCGCCAATACCCATCCCGGCATTATTAATCAGTACGTCAATCCGTCCCTGTTCCGATAGAATCCTATCAACAGCTTGACGGATAGAAAGTGAATTGGTAACATCAACAACCAGCATTTTCACCTCATTCATGTCTTCGGAAAGTTTCCGACTTGTTCCATAAACGATGTGCCCTTGTGCTGATAACATTTGAGCGGTAATCTTTCCAAACCCGGAAGATGCTCCGGTGATAAGTATGACTTGTGGTTGCATATTTTTTTATTTGCGGTATGGTACTAACTGCTCAATTATCATTTCTTCAGGATAGTAGTCATTTTCTCCCGCCAATCTTCACCATTCTTCGGCTGGAAAGTTTCAAATCCCAGTTCTTTGCCGATTTGGATATTCGAGGCACCATCATCTACAAATAAAGTTTCAGAAGGAATGATATTGCAATCATTCACCATATAATCGAATATTTCCGGTGCAGGTTTTGTGTGACCGACCTGATAAGACAGATATAGTTTATCACAGTAATCATTCAACGGCTTTTTCCTTGGCGAGAAATCAGGGCTGCATGCCCATGACATAACGAAAGGATTAGTATTACTTAAAATATACACATGATATGATTTTCTCAATTCTAATATATAATCGAGTTTATTTAGATTCACGTCATTGAAAAAGCCCATCCATGCCTGTTTGGTTTCCTCCATCGTCAATGAACGGCCACATAAATTCCCCAGTTGTTTCCGAAACTCATCCGCACTTAGCTTACCTTCTTCCAGTTCTTGAAAGATGCCGGTCTGGTGATATTTATCCAGACGGGTGTCGGCATCTGCCAGTCCCAGTTTGATAAATGCCTGAACCGCTTTGTCGCGATCAATATCCACAATCACACCACCGAAATCAAATACAATGTTTTTAATCATGATATATCATTTTTAATTTGCTACAAAGATATTATAAAATCATTAGAGACTTCTTCATTTTAGCACAGAAATAGTAACCTTTTATGCAATCGGGTAGTAGTCCCGTTATAACGTGACAATGGTCACCTTATAGGGTGATAAATGGCACGTTACAACGGGACATTTGTCATTCTGCAAGATGACTATTTATTTTCAGAAAGATGAGGAACTTTAAATATACGAAATTAAATAGTAAAAAACAAGAGTGGCACTTACTTTTCCTAATGCCCCAATGAGCTTTTCAGAGTTGGTATATTTTCGTTTAAACAAGCACTTTCAGTAATTCGGGTATAATAATCTGTAATATATATAGTTGAAAAATAAATTTCCTTGATTAACTTTGCAAAGTTAAAACATCATCAAGTTCAATTCTGACGATGTAGGACATTGACATTTAGATCTAACTACTATAAATTGAAAATTAATTAGTTTATGCTACGTACTATCAGACTTACAACCGCCATTGTGTGCTTTACACTTATTACCCTGCTCTTTCTCGACTTCACGGGTACATTGCACACATGGTTCGGATGGTTGGCGAAAATTCAATTTCTGCCGGCTTTATTAGCCTTGAACATAGGTATCGTATTGTTTTTAGTTGTACTTACATTCCTGTTCGGACGTATCTACTGCTCTGTTATTTGTCCGTTGGGAGTGTTTCAGGACATTGTTTCGTGGGTATCCGGCAAACAAAAGAAAAATCGGTTCCGTTATTCACCAGCAATGAAATGGTTGCGGTATGGCGTTTTAGGAGTATTCATTATTATGATGGTTGCAGGATTGAACTCTTTGGCTATCTTGCTGGCACCGTATAGTGCTTATGGCCGGATAGCTTCCAGTCTTTTTGCACCGGTCTGGCAATGGGGAAACAACCTGTTGGCGTACTTCGCCGAACGAATGGATAGTTATGCTTTTTATGAGGTAGATGTATGGATAAAGAGTCTTTCGACGATGCTGATCGCCATTGTTACCCTTGTTGTTCTTTTCATTCTGGCGTGGCGCAACGGACGAACCTATTGTAATACGATCTGCCCCGTAGGTACTGTATTAGGGTTTATATCCAAATATGCGATATTCAAACCGGTAATTGATACTTCCAAATGCAATAGTTGCGGTTTGTGTGCCCGCAATTGCAAAGCATCGTGTATTAATCCGAAAGCTCATGAAATAGATTATAGCCGTTGTGTGACTTGCATGGATTGCATCGGAAAGTGTAAGCATGGAGCCATTACATACACAAGACGGAAACCTAAGAACGAAACAGCTACGAGCGAAGATACGAAAGCAAAGTCTGTCACTACTGAACAGGTAGACAATGCTCGTCGTAGCTTCCTTTCAGCATCGGCCATTTTTGCAACAACTTCTGTACTGAAAGCACAAGAGAAAAAAGTAGACGGAGGATTGGCTACTATCGAAGATAAAAAGATTCCCCAAAGAGAAAACCCTATCTATCCTCCCGGTGCATTAAGCGCACGCAATTTCACTCAACATTGCACAGCCTGCCAATTATGTGTCTCTGTTTGTCCCAACCAGGTATTGCGCCCATCGGACAACCTATTGACATTGATGCAACCGGAAATGTCATACGAACGTGGATATTGCCGTCCCGAATGTACAAAATGTTCGGAAGTTTGTCCTGCCGGTGCTATTCATCTCACCAGTCTTGCCGAGAAATCAGCTATTCAGATCGGACATGCCGTATGGATTAAAGAGAACTGTGTACCTTTGACAGATGGAATGGAATGTGGCAACTGTGCCCGCCATTGTCCGACAGGTGCCATACAGATGGTAGCTTCCGATCCTGAAAAAACAGATTCTCCAAAGATTCCGGTAGTAAATGTAGAAAAATGTATCGGTTGTGGGGCGTGTGAGAACCTTTGTCCGTCCCGTCCTTTCAGCGCTATTTATGTGACAGGACATCAGATGCATAGAATTATTTGATCTAAATCAGTATAAGATTATGGAAGATAAAAATAAGAAAGATATAAATAGAAGAGATTTCATTAAGATTGTAGGTATTAGTGCAGCCACGTCGACAGGGCTATTATACGGATGCTCTTCAAAAGGTACTTCCTCTTCAAACAGCGCAACAGGAGAAGGAGAGGTGCCTACCGATAAAATGACTTACCGCACGTCTCCGACTACCGGTGACCGTGTTTCACTCTTGGGATATGGTTGTATGCGTTGGCCTCTCAAACCTGCTCCCAACGGTAATGGTGAAGTAATCGACCAGGATGCCGTGAATGGACTGATTGATTATGCAATCGCTCACGGAGTAAACTATTTCGATACATCTCCGGCATACGTACAGGGCTTTTCCGAAAAGGCAACGGGTATTGCATTGAGCCGTCATCCCCGTGACAAATATTATATCGCCACCAAGTTATCCAATTTCTCTCCCGATACATGGTCTCGTGAAGCATCGCTCAAGATGTACCACAAATCGTTTGCAGACCTGCAGGTAGATTACATTGATTATATGCTGCTTCACGGCATCGGCATGGGAGGAATGGAAGCCCTTAAAGGACGCTACCTGGATAACGGAATGCTTGACTTTCTGGTGAAAGAACGGGAGGCAGGACGTATCCGCAATTTGGGATTCTCCTATCATGGGGATATCGAAGTGTATGACTATCTGCTTTCACGGCACGATGAATTCAAGTGGGATTTCGTACAGATACAATTGAACTATGTAGACTGGAAACATGCCAAAGAAACCAATACCCGGAATACGGATGCTGAATATCTGTATGGAGAATTGCATAAACGAGGAATTCCATCTATCATCATGGAACCGCTTTTAGGAGGTCGTTTGTCTAAATTGAATGACAACCTGGTGGCACGGCTCAAACAACGCCGTCCGGAAAGCAGTGTCGCTTCCTGGGCTTTCCGTTTTGCCGGTTCATTTCCGGACATTCTGACTGTGTTAAGCGGCATGACTTATATGGAGCATCTGCAAGATAATCTCCGCACTTATTCTCCTTTGGAACCGTTGACAGATGAAGAAAAAGAGTTTCTCGAAGAAACGGCACAATTAATGTTGAAATATCCAACGATCCCTTGCAACGACTGCAAATATTGTATGCCATGTCCGTATGGGTTGGATATACCTGCTGTGTTGTTACATTACAACCGTTGCGTCAATGAAGGGAATGTCCCCAGGAACGGGCAGGATGAGAATTATGCAAAAGCCCGGCGTGCTTTTCTAGTCGGATATGACCGTAGCGTGCCAAAACTTCGTCAGGCAAGCCATTGCATCGGTTGTAACCAGTGTGTGGCACACTGTCCGCAGAACATTGATATTCCGAAAGAGCTGCATCGGATCGATCAGTTCGTAGAACAATTGAAACAAGGTACTTTATAAAAGAAAAGATGGAAGAATTAATCAATTTACTACATACGGGAGGATATTCCTGTACTATTGCCAACAAAGGAGAAATCCGTACTTTCACTCAACGCGGTATGGCTGATATCTATGATTTACTGACTCAGGAACCGGAGTTTCTTAAAGGAGCCTCGATTGCTGATAAGGTGGTTGGAAAGGGAGCTGCCGCCCTGATGATTCTGGGAGGTATCAAAGAGTTATATACTGATATTATCAGTACCAAAGCTCTGGAGTTGCTTCAGAAATCAGATATAAAAGTTGATTTTACAGAGGAAGTACCTTTTATCTGGAACCGTAACCATACAGGAGGATGTCCTGTAGAGACAATGTGCAGCGAAGTGGAATCAGCAGAAGAGATATTACCGCTAATTGGTGATTTCCTCGAAAGAATCAGAAGTAAAAAATAAAAGAGTAATTTGAACTTAAAAAACAATAAACATGGAAACAACTACTGTAAAGTTCTACTCACTAAATTACAACGATGTGAAAACCTATTGGGCAGCCTTGTTATTCATCGTTGGTAATATTCTTTTCCCCCAATTATTCCATCTCATGCCTCAAGGAGGAATAATCTGGCTACCAATCTATTTTTTCACACTGATTGGAGCTTATAAGTACGGATGGAAAGTCGGCTTATTGACAGCTATCCTTTCACCTATTATCAATTCCTTATTTTTCGGTATGCCCGCCCCTGCAGTATTACCCGCAATTTTACTGAAATCCATACTGCTTGCCATAACTGCCGGTTGGGCTGCACAACGTTTCGGACGTATTTCTATCCCGGTATTGATTGGTGTAGTACTTATTTATCAGGCCGTAGGTACTTTAGGAGAATGGATATATAATGGTAATTTTTACAGTGCTATTCAAGATTTCCGTATCGGAATTCCTGGGATGTGCCTGCAAGTATTAGGAGGCTATACATTCATCAAGTATCTGATTCGCAAATAAATAAATCAATCGGTCGCCTCTTCCTCTTCGGGTTCATCTTCTACTACAACAACAGGGGAGAGGCTTTTTCCTTCTTTAGCGTACGTGCTAGGACTCATTCGATAATATTTTTTAAATACTTCCCGAAAATACTTAGTTTCCGAGAAACCACTCATATCTGCTATTTCTCCGATATTATGTTCACCTTCTTTTAATAATCGTGCTGCATATTTTAAACGAGTCACCCGAATTAATGCTGTCGGAGATTGTCCAGTCAACGCTTTCAATTTACTATATAAACTAGTACGGCTCACACCCTGCAACTCACAAAGTTTGTCAACGCAAAAATCAGTATTATCGATATTCTTTTCAATATTTTTCTTGACCTCCGATATGAATTTCCAGTCGAGACTATTCATTCCATTTGCTGATGGTACAGGCTCGGAGCCTATTTCAAGATTAGCATACCGCTGACGCAATAAAGCACGGTTGGACAAAAGATTGGCAATACTTGCCTTCAATAACTTCACACTAAAGGGTTTGACGATATATTCATCTGCACCGATTGCGAGTCCATCAAGAATATTTTTCTCATCCCCCAAAGCTGTAAGTAATAATACCGGAATGTGTGAAGTTTCAACATCCTTCTTAATAGCAGCACAGAGTTCATCTCCTTGCATTTCAGGCATCATAACATCGGAAAGAATAAGTTCCGGCCAAAATTCTTTTACTATCACTAAAGCCTCCCTGCCATTACAACAGGCTTGCACATAATATTGAGGAGAAAGCAGACTAACCAAGTAAGAACGTAATTCATCATTATCTTCTACAATAAGGATACGTTGCATTTCTTTCTTGGCTGTGACAACTTCTGTATTTGCTACACTTGAAAAAACATTCGGAACTGTTAGTCCCGGTGTTTGTAGCTGAATCTTAGGGGAGGAAGCCGAAGTTGCCTCCTGAGTACTCTTATTGTTTTTGGGAAATATAATTTGAACAGTCGTCCCTTGATGTTCCACACTTTTAATATGAATCTTACCCTTGTGCAGACGAACCAACTTTCCAACCAACATTAGTCCTATGCCACTGCCCGTGACTTTAGAATTGATGGCATTACTGGCACGGAAATGAAGTTTGAACAACTTCCGTTGTTCAGAGGCAGGAATACCAATACCTGTATCACTAATAACCACCTTCCAAAAATCATTCATATCAGAGACAGAGACACTGACCTTGCCATTTTCTGCTGTATATTTCAATGAATTCGATATAATATTTTTCAGAATAGAATCCATTTTCTCTTTATCAAACCATACATTCAAGTAGTTGAAATTACTCTCATAAGTAAAATCTATATGTTTGATAGTAGCATACGAAGAGAAACTATTACATACATCCTTCAAATATGTGTTCAATTCATATTCTGAGATGCTCAACTCGGAAGAATATACGTCAGCACGTTCAAAGTTGATAAGATTAGTCGCCAATCGCAAAAGGGAGTCTACATTCCTTAATGCAGCCTTTGTACGGGTTATTCCGGTGTCAGTAAGCGGTTCTTCGTCTAGAAGTTCTTCCAAAGGCGCTTTTATCATAGTAAGTGGAGTCCGTATATCGTGAGCTGTATTAATAAAAAATTGGGTTTTCTCATCTGATATGTTCTTTTGTTTCCTGAGATTTATCACACGTAAAATAAAAGAGAATCCCCAAATAACCAATAGTACATAACATAGGATAGCCCACCAACTCAACCAAAAAGGGTGTGCGATAATGACTTTCATTGTACGTTCTTCAAAAATAACATCATGTTCTTCTCTAGATATAGCGCGTACGTGTAAAGTATATTTCCCCGGAGGCAGATTGGTGAAACGTATCAGACTATTTGTTCCCGGTTGTGTCCATTTTTCATAGAACCCTTCCAACTTCCAGGAATAAAGTGTATTACCCGGAGAATCATAATTGATAGTGGAGACTTTTAGAGAAAAGGTATTTTGGTCATGTTTCAGTTTCAACACATCTGTTTCGTCTATACATTCTTTTAAAGGAGAATCTTTGCCGTCCGGATAAACAGGCTGATAAGATACATGAAAATCACTGAATATCATTCTGGAGAATTTATAAGAAGGGAACTTTACATTCTCCGGAACTTCAATAGCCCCTTCCGTACTACCAAATACAAAACTTTTATTCATACGTAATGTACCCGAAGAAGCATTAAAATAGGCAGGTAATAATCCTTCTCCTCTAGTCCAGTTATGAAAATGTTTCTCTTTTGCAAAGAAACAAGTAATACCATTTTCCGTACTCATCATAATACGACCGTCCACTTCAGGTAAAATTGTAAAAATCCGATTGGAAACTAATGCGGAATTGTCTGTATAATAGTGCTCAAAAGACTGTTTCTGTATATTGTATACAAATATTCCTGCTCCATTCGTACCAATATATAGCAATCCATTATTTGCCTGGTAAAGTGAATTGATATATACACCTTCCAACTCTGATCCAACATATTGATATTTACCGGAATTTCTATCCAATAAGTATAATCCGGAGGCTGTTCCAATCCACATATGATCTTTGTCATGTTCAACAATTGAAGTGACAGATGACACTCCCGGATATAGGCGTACCTCATTCGTTCCTAAATCAAAGCACTTTAGATTATAATATCCCCCGGACCATATATTTCCTTTCGAGTCTTTTATCATATCACGGATATATTTATCGGGGCGCATATTAACGGAAGTAAGCAGGTATGGAGAGAAATATTCAACGGATAATTTATGCTTGTTTATTTTATAAATTCCCGAAGTATAGCCTCCTGCCCAGATTATGCCGGGAGAAACTTCACACAAAGTAATAAAGATATGATTTTTATCTTTTAATTGACGGTCAAAAGAACTTAGGAATGAATGCCATTGTCCTGTGGAGGAGTGGTATAAACTAATTCCATTGCTGGTTCCAAACCATAAGTCTCCATCGCTATCCTCAATTACCGCATGCACCTGATCATTGATTAATGATTGTTTATTACCCATTGAATGTTTCATCCAATGATAATTCTCATACCGATAATCTATAACAGTGATTCCGGTAGGGTAGTTGGAAAGCCAGATTCTCTTTTCTTCATCGACAAAAACATTATTAATATTATTACCATTCATTTCATTATAGCTTTGATAGTTGGCTACAATGTATTGCTCCATCTGGCAGGTATTTATATTAATCTTATAGACTCTCATCCCTTCAGTTGATATCAATAACTGTGATTCATCCAATGGTGCCATGCAGGTAATACTTACATCACTTAAATCAACTTCGGGCTTTATTATTTCCCGGTTATTCATATCATATACAAATAGGCCTCTCTCAAACGAACCGATAAGCAGTCGTTTTGATGCTTGATGGTAATATAATTCGTTTACCTGCACATGGAAATAATCCAATGTTTCGGTAGGAATAATTTTCAAAGTACCATTTTCCAATTTAAGATATCGAACACCAGTCTCCGTTGATATAAAAAAATGATGGTCGTCCACTTGTTCGATTGCGGTGATGTTGCTGTGTAGAATATTGGTAAATTGAAGTATCTGAGCATTTTCTGTGTTATACAGTAATATGGAGTGTTTACGGCATAACCAAATATTATTATTCCGGTCCATATAGCCGTAACTAATGGTTTCCAGACTATTCGGCAACTTATATACCAGCTTGAAATCATCATATTTCCTTTCATATTGGAAGACGCGTCCTTGTTTGCCAATCACCCATGTTCCTATATGGGGATTGGTATATATCCATCCTAAATGAATAGGAGATTCCAGAGAATTATCATCTTTATTCAGTTTATAATGTTTGATATCCTTGCCATTGTAGCGATCCATGCCTTCATTGGTAAGAAACCACATATATCCTTCAGCGTCTTTTTGTATACTGAATATCCTTCGATTGCTCAAACCTTCTTCTATCCCTATATATTTGTATGTTTGTGCAGTGACCCAAATAGGAAAAAAGAGGAGAATATAGATGATGTATTTCATATAGGCATTTGTTTTTAACTACTTCTAATAAGCTTTGGGAAATAAAAGTTAACAAACTTATACAAAAGCAATGAGAAAAACAAAGAAATACAGAATATTCTATTAAAAACTTTCATTTAGAAAGTTTTTTGTTACTAAAGTTGTTTTTTTTGACTTGCCAAGTTGCTTTTATAGACCCATATGCTAATAATGAAATAAACAATCGTCTGAATCCACAAAGTTATATATTCCGGTTTTATGTCTGCCATATCGGCACCCATAGAGTTTAGCTTTACAAAAGCAAGTGTACCCGGTGCAGCCGGAAGAATATAGTGTACTATTTTCCAATACCACGGCATTAATTCCATAGGATAAGAAACTCCGGAAAGAAATATTAATCCAACCGAGAAAAAAGCAATCATGAGTAATGGAGCTTCCGAATCTGCAAAATATCGCGAAGCAGCCAATCCTAAAAAAGAAGTGGCCATCAGATAAGGTATTAACAATAATATAATGTAGAATCCATTTCCAATATTAGGAATACTAAAGAAATAGGGAAGGAGTCCTAATAAGAAAAAAGAAAAGACTGCATATAAGGCACAATATACAAAAGTTTTTCCCGTCACCAAACGAATGGCAACTCCCCAGCCATACCCAAAAGGTGTATAAGCACGAATTCCTCTGTTGGCATGTTCGTCACCGGTCAACATACCTATCACCATTAGCAAAGTCTGGAAAATAATGATCATCATGACCGCCGGAATCAGATAAGAGCCATATCCTTCCGTATAATTATAGAGTGCAGTTCCCACTACATTTATCGGTTTTGCCATAGCTACTGCCAATAATCCTTGAGGGGGTAAAAAAACAGCACCATCCGACCGATATTTATCATTGATAGCTAACATGACACGTGAAGAAGCGCCTTGTAATGCTTCAAAATAGAGGAAGGCATCGGTCGTTGCATATAAAGAAAATACAGCTTCATCTCCGCGAAATACCCGCTCCTCAAAATCATGCGGCAAGTAAAGTATTCCTTGCACTTTTCCTTCTTTCATCCACTCTTTGGCTTCATGGTAGTCAATTGCCTGATCATAAATTTCCGCTTGAGGGGTCGCATCCAACCATCGAATAAAATTACGACTCAATTCGCTGTGGGAATTATCAACAACGACAACAGGAACATCCGTTACAATATTAGGAGCGTACATATAATTATAAAGCAATCCATACATGAAAATTCCTCCCATCAACACCAGTAAAACAGCATAGCTAGTACTTATGGCAAGAAACTCCCGACGGATAATAAATGATAGCTGTTGTAATTTACTTAATGTTTTCATATTTATGACTTTCTATAGCTCGTTTTAAATGGGGTAGTAATGATAAAGCCAACAAGGGGAAGATGCAGAGTATCACCATTGACGGCCAAAGATAGATGAATCCACCACCTCCGTAAAGCATGGTTTGTATCATCTCTGTAAAATGACGGACAGGGAACAGATAAGAGGCATCTCTTACTAACGGATACATATTAGAAACCGGAAAAGTTACTCCCGATAAAGTAGCCCCCAATGAACCTACCATAGAAACAACACTTATTACCAGAGAGACTGCCGGGAACAGGGAAAATATGAATAATCCGAGAGCCTGTGTAGCAATAACAAAGAGTACGGTTATCATGTTTATCAGCCACCAGCTTCCTTGAAAAGGAATATGCAGGATACCGAACATGACATAATTACCCAGCCATCCTATCAGAATATATATAAAGGTATAGGGGAGTAGTTTACCCAAAACGGCAGTTATCATATTGCCTTTAGCAGTAGCCAGCCAATCTGTAGCTGTGCGGAACTTGATTTCAATTCCGACTGTATACACAGTAGTCAGGAGAATCAATATCTGAAATAATACGAAAAAAAACGGCTGGCTCAGATAAACGGAATAATCCAAGCTCGGATTATATATCGGGTGGTTGTTGGCTTGTACCGGTAACAGGAATGTAGTAATTTGCTGTTGGTCTGCCCCGAGAGATACCGCTTCCATTACAATGGGAGATAAGGATACGGGAGCCAATGACGTTTCAAAAGCAGCCATGAGCTCACCACCTACTGACAACAAGGCATAATGATAATAATAGGAAAGAGTTGCATTCTTTCCGGTGATAGCATTCTGTTCAAATCTCGGAGGTATGGAAAGATACCCGTAGATTTCTTTTTTCTGTACGGCCTCACGGGCTGCAGCCTCATTTACATAATGTTTTACTACCTTAAAAGTGGGCACTGCAGAGATATTCCGTGTAATAGCCCGTGAAGTAACAGTATTGTCCTGGTCGATAATGCCTATCGGGATATTCTCCATCTGCCCGTTACCGAAAATGGTAGCCATAAAAAAGAGAGTAAACAACGGCAGGACAATACAGACACCGAAATAAAGGCGTCGTGACGTCATTCGCCGCCACTCTCTGAGCAGTACGGAGCGAAAAGGTGAATATGTTTGTGATAAATCCATTCTATGATTAATTTTATTTGCCGATTAATTTAGCGTTAGCAACACGGACATACCGGGACGCAGATCATCTACCTTTTGCGTCGGACGAGCATGAATCTCAAATGTACGCAAATCATAACTTCCGGTTTGCTTGGTTGATTTCCATGTGGCAAAGCTACCTAGCGGACTGATATAGTATATTTTAAATTCAACATCTTTTTTACCGATAGCAGGTATATCTGCGATGAAAGTTTCCCCCATTTTAAACTGCGGCATCAGATCTTCACGTACATTGAGAACAACATGTACGTCATCCATTACAACCAAACTCATGATAGGAGTACCCGGTGCAACCAGCTCTCCACGTTTTGGGAAGATGGTTGCTATTTGCCCGTCCTCCGGTGCTGTCAGCCGTGCATCGAGCAATAAAGCAGAAACTTCGTCCACTGTACTTCTGGCAGCGTCTACCATACTGGCGGCAGACGCTTTATCTTCTTTTTGTGCACCATCTACAGCCATCTGGTATTGTTCATACGCTGCACGTTCAGCTGCAACAGCCGCTTTATACATCGCTTCCACTTCATCTTTTCTCTGAGAAGTTACAACACTATCTTTATATAAAGTAAGAATACGATTATATGTTGTTTGAGCAAGACCGAGATCACTCTTTGTCTTGTTCCAGAGCTGTAATGCAGTAGCTACAATCTGGCGACGGGTTCCAGCATCTATTTTTTTATTCTGTTGTACGGCAACCTGTTCCAAAGCATTTACTTGTTGATACTTGGCATATATTTCAGGACTATTGATTACAACAAGAGTATCCCCTTGATGTACCCAATCACCTTCCCGGACAAAGAATGTGTCTATACGCCCGGGAAGTTTTCCACTAATACGAATTTCAGTCGCTTCCGCTTGCCCTTGAAGAACTAACGGTTGTTTATGCATCAATATAATTCCCAGCGCTGTAAAAACACCGACAGCGAACATAATAATGACGAAGGCCCATGAAAGGGTTCTACTAGCTAATTTCATTGTTTGTTACGGTTTAGGTTGATAGTTTGCAAATTGTTCAGGTGTGCCACAGAGTGAAAGTAGATTCATCAGTGCCACATCATATTCATAATATGCTGCCAAACGAGCCACCTTTACATTGGCAAGCATGGTTTCAGCATCAATAACTTCGGTAGAAGTTGCCATTCCTTCAGTGAAAGATTTCTTCCGGATACGAACCAATTCTTCACTTAAAGCAATTGTCGCATTCAATGCCTTCACATTATCCTGCGCTTTTTGCAACTGCGTATATAACTTATCTATACCAACAGCCAAATCATCACGAGCCTTCATTTGCCCTAAAGCAAGCGTCTGTTCCGTTAACTTCGATTGGCGTATTTTCTTCTCACGATCCAAACCATCGAACAGATTCCACGTAAACCCGATACCTATCATCGTACGCGGTAACAAATTACTCTGAATACCATGCGAATATAAGGTTTGTTTTCCGAAAAGGGCTATATTCGGCATATAGCCACTTTGTGCAATCCGCACTTCTTGCTTGGCAATATGCTGCTGCAACCGTAACTGGTTAAGCGCATAGTTCCCGCTGTTTACAGAGAAGTCAAAAAGCATCTTAGGAGGTATTGAATCATTCATAAAAAGGGGAGAAGTAGGTACTATATCGGTATCTGTATCTTTTTTATTCAGCAAAACTTTTAAAGCACTTTGCACTACTGTTTCTTCTTTTCGTGCAGCTTCCAATGCACGCTTAGCTTCATCCATATTTACTTGGGCAAAAAGTCTTCCGGCTTTATCAATCATACCTGCAGCTTCTAACTTCAAGGCATTCTCATAGTGCTTTTTCAATCCATTATATGTTTCTTCACGAACAATCACGACCTGTTGTGCCAACCGAAGGCCATAATAGCTCTCTGCCAATAAATTCTGTTGATTGGCGGATACTTGTGCCCGGTTCTCCCGTGCCAGATCAACCATCGTTCTTCCGATATTAGTTGCTCGGAAACGTTTTCCACCTGAAAAAAGGACCCATTCTGCAGACAAATCGACAGTAGTCAAGTTGCGTGGAGTCAAAGGAAATACAAGTGTGTTCGCACCTATTTTATCTAATATTGATGAGATGATCTGATCATCCGGAATAATAGAATGTACAAAGTCTTTCGCCGGGTCGGTAAACTGTGACAAAGGCTGCTTCACTTCAATCTTTTCCGACATATGCACAAATGCACCTGTGGACTGAAGACTGGGATACCAAAAAGCATTTAGTTTATCACGTTCCGCTTTGGCTATCTCAATACTTTTATCCGCAATTTTCAAGCTCCGATTGCCCAGATTGAGCAGATGCAATGATTCTTCAAAACTTAATGGTGTCTGTGCATCTATCTGACTGATGGAAAAAGGCAAAGTCAATAGTACAAAAAGTAACTTATTTTTTTTCATACTGGTTAGGTTATATCTTATATTGAGACATTCTAACAGATAAAAAGAGAAGTTTGTTCATTTCTACTTTTTCTTCCATTAAAAAGTAGAAGATTTTATTTGAGATATAAAAATTATGTTTACCTTTGCATCATCGTTTCATAGGGTTTCTTAGCCCGGAAACATTAGCAAGTATGCGGTAATAGCTCAGTTGGTAGAGCACTAGCTTCCCAAGCTGGGGGTCGCGAGTTCGAGCCTCGTTTACCGCTCGTTTGATAATCAGGCAGTTCATAGATAACTGCCTGATTTTTTATATGAATAAATTAATGTATGAAGAATAGGGCATTTCATGCATTTTTCGTATTTTTGCACCCTGTTTTAACACTCTGGAAAACTTAAATAGAAAAATATAATGGCAAAAGAACTGAAAGATCTAACCAAACGTAGTGAGAATTACTCACAGTGGTATAACGATTTGGTGGTAAAAGCTGATTTGGCAGAACAGTCTGCTGTGCGCGGATGTATGGTGATTAAGCCTTACGGATACGCTATCTGGGAAAAAATGCAACGTCAATTGGACGATATGTTCAAGGAAACAGGACACGTAAATGCATACTTCCCGCTATTAATCCCGAAATCATTCTTAAGTCGTGAAGCAGAACACGTAGAGGGCTTCGCAAAAGAGTGTGCCGTAGTAACTCATCACCGTTTGAAAAATTCTCCGGATGGAAAAGGAGTTATCGTGGATCCTGAAGCAAAATTGGAAGAAGAACTCATTATTCGTCCGACTTCTGAAACCATTATATGGAATACTTATAAAAATTGGATTAATTCCTATCGTGATCTGCCTATCTTATGTAATCAATGGGCTAACGTAATGCGTTGGGAAATGCGTACCCGTCTTTTCCTGCGTACTGCCGAATTCCTGTGGCAAGAGGGACATACCGCTCATGCTACCCGTGAAGAAGCAGAGGAAGAAGCAATCAGAATGTTGAATGTATATGGTGAATTTGCAGAAAAATATATGGCTGTTCCCGTTGTAAAGGGTGTGAAATCAGCCAATGAACGTTTTGCAGGTGCACTTGACACTTACACAATAGAAGCCATGATGCAGGACGGAAAAGCATTGCAAAGTGGTACTTCCCACTTCCTGGGACAAAACTTTGCAAAGGCATTCGATGTTCAGTTCGTTAACAAGGAAAACAAGATGGAGTATGTTTGGGCTACTTCATGGGGTGTTTCTACTCGTTTGATGGGTGCATTGATTATGACTCACTCGGATGACAACGGATTGGTATTACCTCCACATTTGGCTCCGATTCAGGTAGTAATCGTTCCTATCTATAAGAATGACGAACAACTGAAACAAATTGATGCTAAAGTAGAAGGCATTGTAGCTAAGTTGAAAGCACTGGGCATCTCTGTGAAATATGATAATGCAGATAACAAACGCCCGGGCTTCAAATTCGCTGATTATGAATTGAAGGGTGTACCTGTTCGTTTGGTTATGGGTGGTCGCGATCTTGAAAACAACACGATGGAAGTGATGCGCCGTGATACACTGGAAAAAGAAACAGTTACCTGTGAAGGCATTGAAACATACGTTCAGAACCTGCTTGAAGAAATGCAGGCTAATATCTACAAAAAAGCATTGGACTATCGTAATTCCAAGATTACAACAGTAGATACCTACGATGAATTTAAAGAAAAGATCGAAGAAGGCGGATTTATTCTGGCTCATTGGGATGGAACTACCGAAACAGAAGAAAAGATTAAGGAAGAAACCAAAGCAACTATTCGTTGTATTCCGTTTGATTCATTTGTTCCGGGCGACAAAGAACCGGGTAAATGTATGGTCACAGGTAAACCATCTGCTTGCCGCGTCATATTTGCACGTTCTTATTAAATAGAAATTGTATATCATTATAAAAAGGATGAAAGCGATTGAATCGTTTTCATCCTTTTCTTTTTTCCTTCCATTTCAGTTTTATTTCAGAAATATCCCTTTTCTTTGCAGTATGTAAAAAAGAAAGGAGAACAAAATTATGAAGGTATTGATTGTAGAAGACGAACCCTCTTTGAGAGAACTGATTCAATGTTCACTTGAAAAAGAACGTTACGTGGTAGAAACAGCCAGTGACTTCAATTCTGCTTTACGCAAAATAGAAGATTACGACTATGATTGTATCTTATTGGACATCATGCTGCCGGACGGAAGCGGACTTGATCTTCTTGAACGATTGAAAGCGCTCCATAAACGGGAAAATGTGATTATTATTTCCGCCAAAGACTCTCTGGAAGACAAAGTCTTGGGATTGGAACTCGGGGCGGATGATTATTTGCCGAAACCCTTTCATCTGGTTGAATTAAATGCACGTATTAAAAGCGTGATTCGCCGTCATCAGCACGATGGAGAAATTGATATCCGCCAAGGCAATGTACGGATAGAACCGGATAAATATCGTGTCTTTGTGAATGATCTGGAAGTGGAACTAAATAGAAAAGAGTATGATATCCTATTATATTTCATCAACCGCCCCGGAAGATTAATCAATAAAAATACCTTGGCCGAATCTGTATGGGGAGATCATATCGATCAGGTTGATAATTTTGATTTCATATATGCGCAAATCAAGAATCTCCGCAAAAAGCTCAAAGATTCCGGTGCAACGATTGAAATCAAAGCGGTTTATGGATTTGGATATAAAATGGTGGTAGAATAAAAAAGAAAGAGATTATTGTCCATGAAATTAATATATTACATCATTCTTCGTATTACACTTGCTCTGACCCTTATACTGACAGTCTGGGCTATCTTCTTTTATGTTACGATGATCGATGAAGTCAACGATGAAGTGGATGACGCTTTGGAAGATTATTCGGAAACCATCATTATCCGGGCATTGGCAGGAGAGGAGCTACCTTCTAAAACCAATGGCTCCAACAATCAATATTATATGATGGAAGTAAGCAAAAAGTATGCGGAAAGCCGGGAGGATATTCAGTATAAAGACTCTATGGTATACATTGAAGAAAAAGGAGAGACCGAGCCGGCACGTATTCTTACTACTATCTTTAAAGATGATGAAGGACGATACCACGAACTGACAGTATCGACCCCCAGCATTGAAAAAGATGATTTGAGAAATGCCATCCAGGTGTGGATTATATTTCTATATGTAGCTTTATTATTCTGCATTATTATCATTTCCGTATGGGTATTTTACCGGAATATGCGACCGCTCTATGTACTTCTACACTGGCTGGACGGTTATCAAACAGGAAAAAGAAATAAACCTTTGAGTAATGATACTCAAATCACGGAATTCCGGAAATTAAACGAGGCTGCCATTCGTTATGTGGAACGTACAGAGCAGATGTTCGAACAACAAAAACAGTTTATCGGAAATGCTTCACACGAGATACAAACTCCACTTGCTATCTGCCGTAACCGATTGGAAATGTTGATGGAAGATGATTCGCTATCAGAAAAACAACTGGAAGAACTGATGAAAACGCATCAGACTTTAGAATACATCACTAAATTAAACAAATCCCTGTTATTGCTTTCCAAGATTGATAATGGTCAGTTTACGGATACCAAAGAATTGGAACTCAATGTACTTCTCAAACAATATCTGCAAGATTACGAAGAAGTTTATGATTATCGCAACATAGAAGTCACGATAGATGAACAAGGTGTTTTTAAGGTGACAATGAACGAATCTCTGGCTGTTGCTTTACTCACTAACCTCCTGAAAAATGCATTTGTACATAATATTGACGGGGGACATATCCGAATCACCATCACTAAGAATAGTATTACCTTCCGAAATTCGGGAGTGGAACATCCGCTAGACAAGAAACATATCTTCGAACGTTTCTATCAGGGTAGTAAAAAAGAAGGATCTACAGGGCTGGGATTAGCTATAGCCGATTCCATCTGTCGTTTGCAACATCTGAATATAAAATATTACTTCGAGCAGAATGAACATTGCTTCGAGATTTCCCAATTATAAGATTCCCCCAGAAAACAAACACAGAGGATACGGATTTAAAGTGAATGACCTGTCGGTTATGTTATCATAAACCAATTTGTCAGGTATATCCATTCACCTGTTTCTCCGTGTCCTCTGCGTCTTTTATAGTAAGCAGGTTATCGGGATCGTATTTCTCTCCTCATAAACATGATATAAGAAATAGCGAAGCAAATAACCGTTGCCGCAATCAATCCGGTCAGTTGTGGCCATACAACCAAAAGACTTTGTCCTAATGGGAGCGGACTAGGGATAGCTCCCTGTACCTGTTCCATAGTCAATGGCCCCAAACTTCTGACAGAAGGCATCAATAATGTGGTGGTAGCTTCATTAAACAGTTCACTCGGCGCCAAACGCATCAACCCTAGAATAAACTTCTGATAACTGATAATCTGATAAGGTGATGCCATCTGTGACGGACTCAATCCTTTTGCCACCAAATTAACAATCATGGTATAGAATACGCTAAAAAACAGCCAAACGGCCACAGATGCTAATGCAGAAGTCGCTGCCTGACGGAAACGGAGCGAAAACAGAATAGCCAGATTCAACCAGAATGCTACATAAAAGATACTGGTAATGATGAAGAAAACAATTCTCCAAAACTCTTCTGCCGTAGGAGGAATACCAATAGCAATCAGCCCACATCCCATCACCAGAAAGCCCAATACAAACAACATGATACCTATCACAATCAAAGCAGCCACAAACTTCGCATTGATAATGCAATCGCGATGAATAGGCTGGGACAGCATACGGCTCAATGTTCCTTTATTTTGTTCGGAATTGACTGCATCAAATCCCAAAGCGATTCCCAATAGGGGACCTAAGAAGTTAATAAACAGCACAAAAGAGGGGAGAGTCCCATCTGAAACCGTAAACAACTTCAAGAAAAGAAACGAACCGTCCGGATCATTAGGTTTGATGGCTTCACTAATATTGGTGAGTGCTGTATATAGCGACCCCATACAGGTAAGTGCTATAATACCTATTAGTATAATAAAACGCCAACTTTTGACATGATCGGAAATTTCCTTGTTGACGATAACCCAAAAAGGATGATTGACTTTATTCATGTCTTTCTCCTCCTTCCTCAAAATAATGGTTATAAATATCAGACAATTCCTGCTTCTTATCTTTCAATTCTGCCATATCGATCAGAGCAAGTAATTGGCCATTACTGAACAAACCTACCCGGTCACACACTTTCTGTACCTGATCCAGATGATGGGAAGAGAAAAGTACAGTCAGTCCTTCTTCTTTACTCAACCAGCGAATCAGTTCGATAAATTCCTGAACACCTGCAGGGTCAATCCCTGAAGTCGGCTCATCGAGAATAATAATCTCCGGATTTTTAATAAGTACATCAGCCAATCCCAACCGCTGTCTCATACCACGAGAATATTTCCCGGTCTTTTTGGCTAACTGATCTTCAAGGCCTACCCGCTTCATCAGTTCCATAGCCTTGGTTTTTGCCTCTTTATCAGAAATTCCATTTAATCGCGCTGTATAGATCAAATTCTCCGGTCCTGTCATATCATCATAGAATCCTACATCTTCTGGCAAATACCCAATTTTCCTTTTTACTTCAATGGGGTGTGTAGTAGAATTGATTCCACAAATTTCAACTGTTCCCGAAGTAGGCTCTGTCAATCCCAACATCATTAAGATAGTAGTTGATTTTCCAGCACCATTCGGTCCCAGCAATCCGAAGATTTCTCCTTTCCGGATATTCAGGCGAATATGATCTACAGCAGTGAAATTACCGTATTGTTTGGTCAAATCGGTAAGTACGATCACTTGTTCGCCCATAATTTACCTCCTTCCATATTTACGGAACAGATAGTAAACCACGCCGATGGTGGCAATAATGATAAGAACGCCTACCCATCCCCATATCATCGGAGTTTTTACTGCAACTCTGAACTGCGCATCGGCATTTACTTCAGGAGTTTTTGCCATGATGGTAGTCACATAGTCGCCTGGCAATGCTTTTTTAGAAGCTTTCAATGTAGCCATAACCGTTGATGTCTCTCCGGCTTTTAGTGCATCGATTTTTGAAGGTTCGAAAGTTACTTCCCAGTCAGCAGGTTTATTGGCAGACAGCTGAATATCTTTCAGTAATGAAGAGCCTGTGTTTCTGACTTCCAGTTCTATTTTCTTTATATCACCTGCTGTGACATCTGTACTCAATAACCCACGGGGAGTAGTCAGTTCCATTTGATAAGAGCCGGTAACAACCACTTCCAGTTCCAATTCGGCGGAAGTGGTACCTGTAGCGGCGCGTACCGGAATTTTGTAACTGCCGGCTTCTACATTGGCAGGAGGAGTAATATCTATACTTACATTTTGAGTACTGTTGGCTTCCACTTGCGCAGAAGTGGCTTGCTTATAGTTAGGTTTAAAAACTACATTCCAACCTCTGGGTGCATTAGCCATCAAAGCATATAACTGCTGGTCGGCAGTCTGATTCTTTAAAGTGGCGCTGAAAGTGAAGGTTGATTTAGAATTTCCCTGCATGTTGGGTTGGTCGGTAGTAAATTCAGTCTGGTATGTTCCTTTTTGAGCAACCACCACATCCAATGGAAGTTTAGCGTTTCCGGCATATACCACAAAGTGATAATTACCTTTATTCACCTTTAATGGAACTTCGACTTTTAAATTGAAAGTCTTTTTCTCTTTGGGAAGTACCGATAGTTGGCTAAGGCTCCAGCCACCGGATTTCATTTCGTGTTTCCAACTGGCGGACAATCCGCTGACAGAAAGATTTGCGTTCGTCAACTGGTCTGTGTTGTTGATAAGATCAATACTGTAGTCAATTGACGCTCCGGGAGATACGGAGATTTTTGTGTAAGGTGTGTACAGAATCACGCTCTTAGGGATAGAATCATTTGCGTGTGTGTTATTAATGGGAATCAATCCCAACAGAATAGCTAATAATAAAAAACAATTTGTTCTCATAGTCATAAAAAAGTTCTTATGGTTATTTAATATGAATACTGTCAAATTTGTGGTTGCAAAAATAAGGGATGTGTTTATTAGTAGGTTTAAAAGAATCCTAAAGAATCTAATTCAAGAATATCATGCTGCCAACCTATTTGCCATACTTCACTATTTTTCGATTTTTCTTTCGAAATTTCCCGAAATTCCCAAATCTTTTCAGAATCTGTTCTCATCTTTGCCATATAAATTAAATGATAATAGTAAAACCAATTAAAAAACAACGATTATGAAAAAGTTAGTATTCTTATTAGTCTGTCTTTTTACTTTACAAACAGTAGCGCGTGCGGATGATGACAAACCAATTCAAGTAACACAAATGCCACAACCGGCCCAACTGTTTATCAAACAACATTTCCCAAAGAACAAAGTAGCATTGGCAAAAATGGAAAATGATTTCTTCTACAAAAGTTATGAAGTGATTTTCACAAACGGCAATAAGGTAGAATTTGACAAGAAAGGAAATTGGACTGAAATAGATTGTAAACATACAGTTGTTCCTACAGCAACAATTCCTACAGCTATTCAGAAATATGTAACGACTAATTATCCTGACACAAAAGTATTGAAAATAGAACGAGATAAAAAAGAGTACGAAGTAAAACTCTCTAATCGAGTAGAACTAAAATTCGACTTGAAGTTCAATCTGATTGATATTGATAATTAAATAAAACAAAGGGAGAATAGCATCCCAGATAACATATTAAACGATGATTGGTGAGGTTATAGAAAGACACCAATCATCGTTTAATAATCATTTAATCAGCTATTATATGCTAAAACGGAGCAACCCAGAGCATAAATATCAAACCCTTTCTGCTCTCTTTTCTCTACAATACCCAATCCTGGGATAAACCCTATGACAGTTGCTGCCAAAAATATTGGCAAAACATCGGACTGTATTGTGCCATACATTATCTATGACCGCCTACGCAAGGTTGTTATCCTAAAAGACAAACCTTGTTTATGGCTGGAGACGTTGTCTCTTCACTGCCGATTTAGCAGTCCCATCGATATGGGTACTATCTACCGGTTGCTGTTCAGTCCTTTCCGCCTTTTCTTGTTTACGCTTATTACGTATTTTCCATTTATTCCAGAAAAACAGATCGCTCCACTTATTAAAATCCTTCTTATACATAATACCCACCCCTTGCGTGGTCAGATTTGTTTTTGTATAATAACGGTCATTCGTTTCATTATATGCCTTCAGACGAATATCACCCGAACGATTAATCAGCCATTCCGCTTCAAAGTCACCGACAAAATTCGTATTCGCCATCGGGTTATCCCGATAACCGAAATTTCCATTGATCAGTAACCGGTTATTCAGCAACTGTCCGGAAAGAATGCCTTCCACTTCCATATCCGTCCAACCTTTGTCTCCTGTACTCAGATTCGTTCCGATATTCCAGTTATTCGTCTCAAAAACCTGCGACAGCGCATTGTTCAACTGACCGGACAGAGTAGAGGAGAGCACCGATGACATGACATTCGAGTTCTGATTATTATTACGAGCGTCTTCCGTATAGAACTTACCAATTCCCAACAAATAAAGAATCTGCATATTCATCTGCTCTTCGGTGCTGATATAATTGCGTACCAATGTCTGTACCTCATCTCTTTCATTCGGAAGTTCAATACCCAATTTGATAGTAGGACGCACCAGCATACCACTCAAATTCATTATACAATTAACCCGCACATTGGGTTGCTGTATAATGGTCGAAGCATCCGGTATCAAATCATTCAGCGAAGCGGAGTTCACAGTGTAAGAAGCCTGTATATCCATATTCGCATCCAAAGGCGCACCATTGAAAGTAATTGTACTTCCATCCTTAATCACAAAGTCCTTGCGAATCACTTCTTGCAAACTGAATTTATACACTCCTTGATTAATCCGGTAATTACCGAACATCCTGACATCTCCTTTATTATAAAATTCCGTCCGGATATTTCCCGTCCCTTTTCCTGTGATATAATCTCCGGCAACCGGATCCATAATAATCCGCATAGTAGCGTCGGGAGTTGCATCCACCAGAATATTCAACCGGATATCCGTTTTTTGCTCTTCTGTTTCCGCTTGACGTTTCTGTTGTATCTGGTCATAATAAGAGATAATCTGAACAGAGTCCTGGATGGTCCGACGCGGTGTTTTGTCAACGAATTTAATAAACTGATTGCTCGTGGCCGACGCTACACTACCATTAATATAAGTAAAAGTCGTATTCCTATTCGTTGTCATGGCGGCATTCACTTCCAGTCCTTGTGCGGCATTACCGGACAACATTACATTTCCGGTTCCATATACAGTTCCATAGAAAGGCATATCCGCCGATTCTTTCGTATTCATCACAAGCATATTATCAGCCTGTATCTCGAAACGATAATTCAGATTCTTGAAATGTTTATAATGCAGATATCCGTTTAATTTTCCCGTATGTCCCTCCATATCGGAAATATGTATATTATTGAATGTCAATCCGCCAGGAGCCAGATGAATGGTATCTTTGATGGCAAAGTGAGTATTCAGAATATCAAAGTTCATAGATGCATCTGTCATTACTGCACCATCCAGATTCAATCCCTTGAACTTGCCATAAAAATGCACCTTACCTGTTCCGCGTCCTTTTATATCATTAGCAATGCTTCTCATATAGTGTTCGAGGAACTTCAAATTCAATTCATTCGCTTCAATATTCAAATCAAGTCCGCTCTCCGGTTTCAACGGATAAATAATACCCGTGACGTGCGAAGGAGAAGGAGCAATATCCTGGATAAACGCATCCAACCGGATTCCTCTATTCTCATTGTCCCATTCACCATATATATCCAAATCTCCCAATCGTCCCTGATTGAGAGAGAAATTCTTTATAAACAAACGAGTATTCATGACAGGTTTCTTCAACACACCGCACGCGTATGCCGTTCCCGTAGCATCTCCCTCAAAATTTACATCATCCGATATACTGGCAATATCAAACACATATCCCATATTGATATCCTTCAAGTCAACCTTGACCGAGTCTTCGGGATTGTCAGACAGACGTCCGTTGATACGCACATAACGGTCTTGATGGCTGAAATAGAAATTGTTCACATCCACCTTTCCCGAATCCACTACCACTTGCGAAGGATGTATTTTCCAAAGCGTGTCATTCAATATAATATCAGTAGGCTTCACGTCTACCGTTGCCTTTAAGAGCGGTTTTTCTCCTTCCGTACGGAGAAACTTAGCTACAGCCGCCAACTGTCCGCTATACGTTACAGCCGCATTATTACCCCAATTCAAGGTTGTACTGACATTATCATCTTTGGCTTGCGCATCCAAAGAAAGATTAACCGCTCCTTTCTTTTTCAGATTGGTCAAACGAACTAACGCACGAATATGATCTGCTGGATTCTCACAAAGAACCATACCCGATTCTATAAAATTATTCTTATATTGCAAACGGGGAAAATACCCCTCTACACGCAGACGCTGCAAAGGATCGTTGAAATATCCTTTCAAAGTAGAATGGGTATATATGGTCAATGGAATATCAAAGATGGTAGATAGAATATCCGTATTATAGATATGTATATCAAACTGAAAATTATTATGCGTTTCAATTTCTTTTTTAGGCGGTAATATCAGAGACGGAATATATTTCCGCATAATATTAAGAATACTGGCGGGCAAGGTATGGTATTGAAATTTCCCTTCTACATCGGCCGTCAGAAACTCGGAAGTCAGCTTCAATTGGTTTTCGTCATTTTTCTTTGTAGCCCGAATATTCATGTTCTTCATGAAATACTCTTTATCCGGAGCCGTAAATTCCAAACTATCGACATTGATTTCTCCAATCATCTCTTCTATGGAACCACCTGTGAAGTTGGCCCTTAATTTCAAAGAAAACTCCGCATCCGCATATTTAGTAGTAAGATTAAGATCATGCGGACGCACCTTGTGTACTACCGCCAGAAAATTGAAGGTAGGAACTTTGGACGTGACATTGACATCCCCGTTCAGATAGACGGAACCATTCGGATCGTCCAATGCTACCTTACCGTTAAAGCCACCCCGCTTATATTCTCCGTCCAGCGTGATATTTTCATATCTGTATCTACTATAATCTATTGAAGCAATCAGCCCTTTCAGTTCTACAGTTGGGCGCTGATTTGTGATATGCCGTCCATGCACATCCAGATTGAAAGTTATTTCTCCCAACTGTTCATTAGCCAATAGTTCCCCCAGCTTGAAGTCCGTTGTTTTCACCGCACCGGAGTAAGCGAACAACCCTTTGCTCTTATCCGCACTTAACTTTAAGTCGGTTTTCACATCTCCCAGACTTGTACGCAACTGACCGTACGTTACCAAGTCTGTGAAATATCCGGAAATTTCTCCGCGAAAACTAATATTTCCCAAACGTTCGAGAACGGGAGGAACTCCATTATAATCCGGATTCAAGTTACGCACTAAAAAGCCTACCCCGCGGGTATTGGCCGAAAGTTCGGAAAGAGTACCATACACATACGCATCCTGCGGATGTGATAAATCCTGCAACGAGACATCCCCTCTAAGACGGAATTGCTGTTCTTCCGACACAATCTCCAAATGCGAACAGTTCAACTGGTCTACAGTTCCTTTTACTTCCATGTCCAACGTTATCGGTTCCTTGAAATGGGAAAGAACCGGCACAAAAGGAGAGATGTCCTTCAATGTAATCTGCGACGGTAACGTACGGAAAGAGAAATGCACTTTCTCCGCAAAATGCTCGAAAGCTTGTAAACTGTCATACACCAAGTGGATAGTATCCATTTTTAAAGAAGTCTCGGGCAGTTCAATAGCAAAATTATCAATGCTTGTCTGTTTATTGTTGGCTACCAGCTTCAAGCTCATTTTCTTCAAAGAAAATCCGGACATCTTCTCATCAAGGCTCAATCGCTTGATTCCCAGATTGACCGAATCTTTGCTCAATGCCTTCAAAGATATATTGGCTATAATATTCTGAAGTTGGATATGCTTGGCATTAAATTTTCCCGGAGTCTCTTCTTCCGAAAGTACATGATAGGACATTCTTCCACGACGAATCAATATTGAATTGATACGCAAATCAAGCGAACTCTCTTTCTTTACAGTGTCTTTGGAAGCAAAAGCATCCAGAACAAATTTAAAGTTAGGAGGAGTATCCGGTGTTTCCTTGCGAAGATTAATATTGAAACCGAAAAGCTGCACACTGCTGATAGAAATCTTTCCCTTAAAAAAAGGCACGATATCGAACTTGGCAGACAAACGGGTGACTTTCAACATTTCCTGTCCACTTTGGTCATCAAGCAATACATCATCAATGATAATACGGTTCAATAATCCCATATTGATTCTGCCGATTACCACTTTCGTCTTCAACACTTCGGAAAGTTCGTCGGCGACAAACGCACTCATCGCTTGCTGAACATTTGGTATGTTCAGCAAAGCAATAGTTCCGATATATACTCCCAGTACAATACCAACTACCCAGCGTACAGTCTTTTTCAGCGTTCTGATAAGCGATTACTTTTATTTTGCGAACAAAAATATAAAATAGTTCGTTATGAATCGTAGTTTTATGATTACTTTTGCACCGTTTAATAGTTTAAATAACTTATGAGTGCAATAATATTAGGAATTGAGTCCTCCTGTGATGATACGTCGGCAGCCGTTATCAAGGATGGTTATCTGCTGTCAAATGTGGTAGCAAGTCAAGCCGTACACGAAGCATACGGTGGAGTAGTACCCGAATTGGCTTCACGGGCACACCAGCAAAATATCGTACCGGTAGTACACGAAGCGTTGAAACGTGCCGGAGTCACTAAGGAAGAGTTGAGTGCAGTAGCTTTTACACGTGGTCCCGGATTAATGGGGTCCTTGCTTGTCGGAGTCTCTTTCGCTAAAGGATTCGCTCGTTCTCTCGGAATTCCTATGATTGATGTTAATCATCTGACAGGTCATGTTTTAGCTCATTTTATTAAAGCTGAAGGAGAAGAAAATAAACAGCCGCAATTTCCATTCCTTTGCCTCTTAGTGTCCGGAGGAAATTCGCAGATTATATTGGTAAAGGCCTATAATGACATGGAGATTCTCGGCCAGACAATTGACGACGCCGCCGGTGAAGCAATCGATAAATGTTCAAAGGTTATGGGATTAGGATATCCGGGCGGCCCCATTATCGACAAGCTGGCACGCCAGGGAAATCCGAAAGCATATACATTCAGCAAACCTCATATTCCGGGATTGGATTATAGTTTCAGCGGACTGAAAACTTCATTTTTATATTCATTGCGCGACTGGATGAAGGAAGATCCTGATTTTATCGAACATCATAAAGTGGATCTGGCAGCTTCATTGGAAGCAACGGTAGTGGATATCCTTATGGACAAACTGCGAAAAGCTGCGAAAGAGTATAAGATAAAAGAGGTGGCCGTAGCGGGAGGAGTTTCCGCAAATAACGGATTGCGTAATGCTTTCCGGGAACATGCGGAAAAGTATGGCTGGAATATCTTTATACCTAAATTCAGCTATACCACTGACAACGCGGCTATGATTGCCATTACCGGATATTTCAAATATCTGGATAAAGATTTCTGCTCTATTGAGCTTCCGGCTTATTCTCGTGTCACCCTATAAAGTTGTTTTTCTATTGTCACTTTTTCGTCTAATCATTTGTATGATAGCTGCTTAACAGGTGATAATAGGAGTGACAATAGGTGATAATAGTGACAATTGATGATGAAATAGGTGACAATAACCGTATTTTTGCATCGGGATAACGGCATATAAGCATTGGGATACGGTAACTTTTGCCGTTTGTCTTGGTAGAATTAGGATAATATGACGGTAGCATTAATAGGTTTCCTCTATTCTATTTCTTTGTTTCACGCACGGGAACCCGTAGGTTGACGTACGTGAAACGAACGGTCCACATACACGAAACATAAAGTCCACGTACGTGGAACGAGAGAAAGGAGCAGGAAGAATAGCTTAATGAAGTAGGGATATTCTTATAATATAATAGGTATATATAATAAATAAAGCAGGAGAAATATGTTTGCCGAGCTTATAACCATTGGTGATGAACTGCTGATAGGGCAGGTAGTCGATACAAATTCCGCCTGGATGGGACGGGAGTTAAATAATATAGGAATTGAAGTCCTTCGCATCGTATCGGTTCGCGATAGGGAAGAAGAGATCCTGGAAGCGATTGATAATGCGATGAAAAGGGCAAATATTGTTTTAGTGACCGGAGGACTGGGCCCTACTAAAGATGATATTACCAAACAAACACTGTGTAAGTACTTCAATACTGAACTGATATTCAGCGAAGAAGTCTTCGAAAACGTGAAACGGGTATTGGCCGGTAAAATACCAATGAATAAACTGAATAAAGGTCAGGCAATGGTTCCGAAGAACTGTACGGTAATCAACAACCCGGTAGGAAGTGCTTCTGTGAGCTGGTTCGAGAGAGACGGCAAAGTACTTGTATCTATGCCGGGAGTACCACAGGAAATGACTGCCGTAATGACTGAAAGCGTATTACCCAAACTGCATGAGAGGTTTCAAACAGATGTCATTATGCATCAGACTTTCTTAGTACAACATTACCCCGAATCCGTGTTGGCGGAGAAATTAGAAGCTTGGGAGGTCGCCTTACCGGATTGCATCAAACTGGCATATCTGCCCAAACTGGGAATTATCCGTCTGAGATTGACCGGACGCGGACATGACAGGAAAGAAGTGGAAACTCTTCTGAACCGTGAGAAAGCAAAATTGGAAACAATATTGGGCGAAGACATTTTCAGCGAAGAAGATACTCCGTTGGAAATCATCATCGGAGAGTTACTGAAAAAGAGGAAATTAACCGTATCCACCGCAGAAAGTTGCACAGGTGGAAGCATTGCGGAGCGACTGACATCTATCGCCGGAAGTTCGGAATATTTTAAAGGTAGCATAGTGGCTTATTCCAATGAAGTGAAGAAGGACCTTTTGCACGTGTCTTCCGAGACATTGGAAAAGTATGGAGCCGTTAGTGAAGAAACGGTGATTGAAATGGTAAAAGGTGCGATGAAAGCATTGAAAACTGACTGCGCTGTCGCCACATCGGGAATAGCCGGACCGGGAGGAGGCACTCCGGAGAAACCTGTGGGGACTGTATGGATAGCTGCTGGTTATAAAAACGAAATTCGGACATACAAGCAGGAAACAAATCGCGGAAGAGCCATGAATATTGAAAGAGCCGGCAATAATGCGTTGCTAATGCTCCGAGATTTACTCAAATAAAGAAAAATAGCTGCTTATAAGTGAATTATTTTAAGAAATTCTTGTTTTATACGGATAAAAGTACTTACTTTGCGTCCTGTTTGAAATAAGTATAGATATAAAACTATAAAAATAAGATAGAAATGTCGAAGATTTGTCAAATTACCGGAAAGAAAGCCATGATTGGCAACAATGTTTCACACTCAAAGAGAAGAACTAAAAGAACCTTTGATTTGAACTTGTTTAACAAAAAGTTCTACTATGTAGAACAAGATTGTTGGATCAGCCTTAGCATTTGCGCTAACGGACTGCGTATTATCAACAAAAAAGGACTGGACGCTGCGCTGACTGAAGCTGTGGCTAAAGGTTATTGTGATTGGAAAAGCATTAAAGTAATCGGCTAAACGTAGAGGAGAAAACTTACAATGGCAAAGAAAGCAAAAGGTAACAGAGTACAGGTGATTCTGGAATGTACAGAACACAAAGACAGTGGAATGCCGGGAACATCTCGTTATATCACAACTAAGAACAGAAAGAATACTACAGAAAGACTTGAGTTGAAGAAATACAACCCGATTCTGAAAAGAGTAACAGTACACAAAGAAATTAAATAATAAAGAAGTATAACCCATGGCAAAGAAAACAGTAGCAAGTTTGCACGATGGTTCTAAAGAAGGTCGTGCTTATACCAAGGTTATCAAAATGGTAAAATCTCCGAAAACCGGAGCATACGTTTTTGATGAACAAATGGTTCCGAACGAAAAAGTACAAGACTTTTTCAAAAAATAATCGAGATAGCATACACGCTATAAATTCAAAATCCTCTCATTGATAACAATGAGGGGATTTTTTATTGCTTCTTTTTTTACTTTTCCAATCCTTTGTTATATCTTTGTAGCATAATGTATCATACAAACATCTATAAATATGGGATTTTTTAGTTTTTTTTCCAAGGAAAAGAAGGAAACTTTAGATAAAGGATTATCTAAAACCAAAGAGAGTGTCTTTAGTAAGATAGCTCGTGCCGTAGCCGGTAAGTCAAAGGTAGATGACGAAGTGTTGGATAATCTGGAAGAAGTGCTGATCACATCTGACGTAGGTGTGGAAACCACTTTAAATATCATTAAGCGCATAGAAAAACGTGCAGCGGAAGATAAATATGTGAATACTCAGGAGTTGAATCATATATTGCGCGATGAAATAGCCGCTTTATTGACTGAAAATAATTCTGGAGATGTAGCCGATTTTGATGTAGCTATTGACAAGAAGCCATACGTAATTATGGTTGTGGGAGTTAATGGAGTAGGCAAGACCACAACAATCGGTAAACTGGCTTATCAATTCAAAAAAGCAGGCAAGTCCGTTTACTTGGGAGCTGCCGACACATTCCGTGCTGCCGCAGTAGAACAGCTTATGATATGGGGAGAACGAGTAGGTGTGCCTGTCATTAAACAAAAAATGGGTGCCGACCCTGCATCGGTGGCATACGATACCCTTAGTTCTGCGGTTGCCAACAATGCGGATATTGTAATTATTGATACTGCCGGACGTCTTCACAACAAAGTCGGTTTGATGAACGAGCTGACAAAGATAAAGAATGTGATGCGGAAAGTAGTGCCCGATGCTCCTAATGAGGTTCTATTGGTATTGGACGGTTCTACAGGTCAGAATGCTTTTGAACAGGCAAAACAGTTCACTCTGGCAACGGAAGTGACAGCGATGGCCATTACAAAACTGGATGGTACAGCGAAGGGAGGAGTTGTAATCGGCATATCAGATCAATTCAAGATTCCCGTTAAATATATCGGATTAGGTGAAGGCATAGAAGACTTACAAGTATTCCGTAAGAATGAGTTTGTAGATTCTTTGTTTGGAGAGAATGCATGAAAAAAAGAAGAATTGATATAATCACTCTGGGATGTTCTAAAAATCTGGTAGACTCGGAACAATTGATACGTCAATTGGAAGAAGTCGGATACAGTGTGACTCATGATACGGAAAATCCGCAAGGTGAAATAGCTGTTATTAATACATGCGGTTTTATCGGTGACGCAAAAGAGGAATCTATCAATATGATTCTGGAATTTGCCGAAAGGAAAGAAGAAGGTGATTTGAAAAAGCTTTTCGTAATGGGTTGCCTTTCCGAACGTTACCTTAAAGAATTGGCAATCGAGATACCGCAGGTAGATAAGTTCTATGGCAAGTTCAATTGGAAGGAACTGTTGCAGGATTTAGGACAGACGTATCATGATGAATTATATATCGAACGGACATTAACGACTCCCCGACATTATGCTTATTTGAAAATATCAGAAGGGTGTGACCGGAAATGTTCCTATTGCGCTATTCCTATCATCACAGGGCGTCACATATCCAAACCGATTGATGAAATTCTTGATGAAGTCCGGTATCTGGTATCTCAAGGTGTAAAAGAGTTTCAAGTGATTGCACAGGAACTGACTTATTATGGGGTCGATCTATATAAGAAACAAATGCTTCCGGAACTAATTGAACGTATCTCCGACATTCCGGGTGTAGAGTGGATCCGCCTTCATTACGCCTATCCTGCGCATTTTCCGACTGATTTGTTCCGGGTTATGCGTGAACGCGACAATGTATGCAAATATATGGACATTGCCCTCCAGCACATCAGTGACAAGATGTTGAGATTAATGCGACGTCAAGTCACTAAGGAGGATACTTATAAATTGATTGAGCAATTCCGTAAAGAAGTGCCGGGCATTCATCTACGGACAACTTTAATGGTGGGACATCCGGGAGAGACAGAAGAGGACTTTGAAGAACTGAAAGAGTTTGTACGCAAAGTGCGTTTTGACCGAATGGGAGCTTTTGCCTATTCCGAAGAGGAGGGAACTTATGCTGCGGAAGCGTACGAAGACTCTATCCCGCAAGAAGTTAAACAAGCCAGACTTGATGAGCTGATGGATATCCAGCAAGGAATCTCAGCTGAATTAAGCGCCGCTAAAATCGGAAAACAAATGAAAATTATCATTGACCGGTTGGAGGGGGATTATTATATCGGACGAACAGAATTCGACTCACCGGAGGTGGATCCGGAGGTTCTGATTAATAGTTCTGAAAAAGAGCTTGAGATTGGGCAGTTCTATCAGGTGGAAGTGATAGATGCGGATGATTTTGATTTATATGCAAAGGTTATAAATGTATGAATAATAAGGAATTTACATCCGAGCTAGCGGAAAGACTAGGATATACCATCAAAGATACTTCTGAATTAATCAATTCTTTGTTGGCTAGCATGACGCAAGAGTTGGAAGAAGGCAACATGATTGCGGTACAGGGGTTCGGTTCTTTTGAAGTAAAGAAAAAGGCGGAACGCATTTCCATAAATCCGGCAAGCAAACAGCGTATGTTGGTGCCCCCAAAACTGGTATTATCTTATAGACCTAGTAATACATTGAAAGATAAGTTTAAATAAATATATTCCCCGTTATGAATGAAAGACTAACAATTCAAGATCTTACTGACTTATTGGCAGCAAAACATAGCATGACCAAAAAGGATGCTGAGGCGTTCGTAAAAGAGTTTTTTCTTCTGATAGAGCAAGCCTTAGAGAGTGAGAATACTGTAAAAATCAAAGGATTGGGTACTTTCAAACTTATTGATGTAGATAGTCGGGAAAGTGTTAATGTGAACACTGGGGAACGTTTTCAAATAAAAGGCCATACCAAAGTCTCGTTTTCTCCGGATACAAATTTAAGAGATACGATAAACAAGCCTTTTGCACACTTTGAGACGGTTGTTTTAAATGAGAATACTGTTTTAGAGGACACTCCTATAGAAGAAACGGAAGAAGAGGAAAGCGGGGAAGAAGTAATTCCGACAGTCATACCGGAACCTATCGAGCCACAATCCCAGCCTAAGGAAGAGGTAATTGTAGAAACCAATCCTGAGGAAAACATAGAACAGCCTCAAAAGGAGGAAGAGCCGGAAGAGGAAAAAGAAGAAATATCTCTTACAGAGATACAACCTATTGTAGAAACACAAGTTGTAGAACCACAATCTGTTGTCGTAGAACCGAAAACAGTTCCTGTAGAAAAGAAAGAAATAATTACTGCGGAGGAGATTATAGAACAAGAGCTTCTGAGGGCAAATCTAAAACCGGAAAGTACGATAGTGCGGTCGCAAGAAGAAAAGGGAGAGATGGCAAAAGGGGCAGAAGTGGCACAGACAGCTATACAGCCGACTCCCCAAAAGAATATTCCCGATTCTTCTGTAAAAGAGACATCGCCTGTTCCTTATTTAATAACGATCATCATACTTGTTCTGTTATTATGTGGAGGGGTTGTTTTATTCATTTATTATCCGGATTTATTCTCTTCGTCATCCGACAAGAATGCTCTTGATATGCCGCCCGTAACAACTCAGCCTGTCAAGCCGGAAGTACAGTTATCCGACACGATCGAACAAGACTCGGTGAAAGATATAAAACCGGAGACACCCAAAACCGCTATCACTCCGACACCGGTTGTCCCTCAAAAGAAAGAAGCAGTGACACCTGCCAAAACTGAAAATAAAGTTGTCCGGCAGCAGCCTTCAACATCTGTATATTTGGATTCCGCCTCTTATAAAATAACCGGAACCAAGACTAAATATACGGTCAAAGAAGGTGAAACTTTAACAAGGGTCTCCTTGCGATTCTATGGAACCAAGGCTATGTGGCCGTATATTGTGAAACACAATCCGGACGTTATTAAGAACCCGAATAATGTACCGTACGGCACAACAATAAAAATTCCGGAGCTTACAAAAGAATAAGTGATAAGAATTCCATTCACCCGGCCTTACAACCCTGTATCGGCCGGGTGAAGTGTTATGGATGTACAAAAGCGTATGAAAGTACCTTAATCTAAAGACTTCGCATTGTTTTTTAATAAAAATTAGTTGCAATCGTTAATTATATGGCGTACTTTTGGGGGCAAAATAAAAAGCCTTATGCTACTATTGGCAGGGCTTATATAGAAATAATGGGATTTAAATAATAAAATATTAAGTATTTATGGCTGAATCAATTGATATCCGCGAGTTGAATGAGCGGATTGAAAGACAAAGTGCTTTCGTTACCAATCTTACAACAGGTATGGACCAAATCATTGTTGGTCAGAAACATTTGGTTGAATCGCTGCTTATCGGATTACTCTCCGATGGTCATGTTCTTTTGGAAGGTGTACCCGGTTTGGCAAAGACTTTAGCTATTAAAACGCTTGCTTCTCTGATTGATGCGAAATATAGCCGCATTCAGTTTACACCGGACTTATTGCCTGCGGACGTCATAGGTACAATGGTCTACAGTCAAAAAGACGAATCTTTTAAAGTTCAAAGAGGACCTATTTTCGCTAATTTTGTATTAGCCGATGAAATTAACCGTGCTCCGGCTAAAGTACAGAGTGCTTTATTGGAGGCCATGCAGGAACGTCAGGTTACTATCGGTAAAGAAACATTTACATTGCCGGAACCTTTCCTTGTATTGGCTACTCAGAATCCTATCGAACAGGAAGGAACTTACCCGCTTCCGGAAGCGCAAGTTGATCGTTTTATGCTGAAGGTCGTTATTGATTATCCGAAGTTGGAAGAGGAAAAATTGATTATTCGTCAGAATATTAATGGAGAAAAGTTCAACGTAAAACCAATTCTGAAAGCTGACGAAATTATTGAAGCGCGTAAAGTAGTTCGCCAGGTATATCTGGATGAAAAGATCGAACGCTACATCGTAGACATTGTATTCGCTACCCGCTTCCCGGAGAAATATGACCTCAAGGAATTGAAAGATATGATCGGTTTCGGTGGTTCACCCCGTGCATCTATCAATTTAGCATTGGCTGCCCGTACATACGCTTTCATCAAACGCCGCGGTTACGTAATTCCGGAAGATGTACGTGCTGTCGCGCATGATGTTCTTCGCCACCGTATCGGATTGACGTATGAAGCGGAAGCTAATAACATGACTTCGGACGAAATCATCAGTAAGATTTTGAATAAGGTTGAAGTGCCCTAAATGGAAACAAGTGAAATACTAAAAAAAGTTCGTCAGATTGAAATTAAGACACGAGGATTGTCTAATAATATCTTTGCAGGCCAGTATCATTCGGCTTTCAAGGGTAGGGGTATGTCATTCTCGGAAGTCCGCGAATATCAATTCGGCGATGATATACGTGACATAGACTGGAATGTGACCGCGCGTTTCAACAAACCTTATGTAAAAGTGTTTGAGGAAGAACGTGAACTGACAGTTATGTTAATGGTTGATGTTTCCGGAAGTTTGGAGTTCGGTACCGTCAAGCAGTTGAAGAAAGATATGGTGACGGAAATTGCTGCCACCCTTGCTTTTTCTGCTATTCAGAATAATGATAAAATTGGAGTGATTTTCTTTTCAGACCGGATAGAGAAGTTTATTCCTCCTAAAAAGGGACGTAAACATATTCTATATATCATTCGTGAATTGATTGACTTTCAACCGGAAAGCCGTCGTACTAATATCCGTCTTGCATTGGAATATCTGACGAATGTCATGAAAAGACGTTGCACTGCATTTATTCTGTCCGACTTCATTGATCAGGAAAGTTTTAAGAATGCTCTGACTATTGCCAACCGGAAACATGATGTAGTAGCATTACAGGTTTATGACCGGAGAGTGAGTGATCTTCCTCCTGTGGGTCTCATGCGAATAAAAGATGCGGAAACCGGACATGAGCAGTGGATTGATACTTCATCAAAAGCTGTACGTCGAGCGCATCACGATTGGTGGATTCAAAAGCAGACGGAACTGAACGACACATTTACGAAAAGTAATGTGGATTCGGTTTCTGTCAGAACCGATGAGGATTACGTAAAGGCATTGTTGAACTTATTTGCCAAACGAAATTAATGAAATCAAAGATGAGTAGAAATATTATTCTGATAGCATTATTAGGTCTATTATCCATTGATAAAGTAGCTGCACAATCTGTTACGGTAGAGGCGAAGATAGATTCATTGCAAATACTGATCGGTGAACAGGCAAAAGTGCAGTTGCAAGTGGCTATGGATGCTAAACAACATGCTATTTTCCCTGCTTATACTGATACTTTAGTAAAAGGTGTGGAAATTATAGAAACAGTCAAACCGGATACGCAATTTTTGAATGACCGCCAGCGAATGTTGATCACACAGGAATATGTTATCACTTCCTTTGACTCGGCTTTGTATTATCTGCCGCCAATGCCTGTTACGGTAGATGGCAAAGAGTATAAGTCAAAAGCTTTAGCACTGAAAGTCTACTCAATACCGGTCGATACATTACACTCTGACCAATTCTTCGGACAAAAACCTGTAATGAAAGCTCCTTTTGCATGGGAAGACTGGTACGGTTTAATTTCCTGCTCATTCTTAGCTTTACCTTTACTCGGTTTACTGATCTATCTCATTGTTCGTATCCGTGATAATAAACCTATTATCCGTAAGATAAAAGTAGAACCGAAATTGCCGCCACATCAAGCTGCAATGAAAGAGATAGAACGTATCAAAACCGAGAAAGTATGGCAGAAGGGAAGATCGAAGGAATACTATACAGAATTGACTGATGCTCTTCGCACGTATATAAAGGATCGTTTCGGATTCAATGCATTGGAAATGACATCATCGGAAATTATTGATAAGTTATTGGAATTGAAGGATAAAGAAGCTATATCTGACCTAAAAGAACTGTTTCAGACTGCCGATTTAGTGAAGTTTGCCAAGCATGATCCTCAGATGAACGAAAATGATGCAAACTTAATTAATGCAATTGACTTTATCAATGAAACAAAACAACCGGAGGAGGAAAATCAAAAACCGCAACCAACGGAAATTACGATTATTGAAAAACGTTCTTTACGCGTTAAAGTAATGTTGATTTGCGGAATTGCACTTTTGTCTGCGGCATTGATTGGTGTCTTTATATATATAGGTATGCAGATATACAATCTTTTTGTGTAAAGAATGAGTAACTTGAATACTAAAAGTAAACTGTTAAATCATAAATAAAATGGTTTTTGCCAATATAGAATATCTGTTTTTGCTATTACTACTTATACCTTATATTGTATGGTATATCTTGAAGCAAAGGAAAAGTGAAGCTACTCTTCAGATTTCGGACGCTCGGGTATATGCGCATACACCTAAAAGTTATAAGAACTATTTGTTGCATGCTCCTTTTCTTTTACGTCTTTTTGCGTTAACATTGGTAATTCTGGTCCTCGCACGACCGCAAACAACCAATAAGTGGCAGAACAGCGAAATAGAAGGTATTGATATAATGCTGGCCGTCGACGTTTCTACCAGTATGTTGGCCGAAGACTTAAAGCCCAATAGATTGGAAGCAGCCAAAGATGTAGCGGCAGAGTTTATCAACGGACGTCCTAATGATAATATAGGTATTACTTTATTTGCCGGTGAGAGTTTTACTCAATGCCCGTTGACTGTGGATCATGCTGTATTGTTAGATATGATTCACAATATCAAATGCGGTCTTATTGAAGATGGTACTGCCGTAGGTATGGGAATAGCAAATGCTGTAACTCGACTGAAAGACAGTAAAGCAAAATCTAAAGTCATTATTTTGCTGACAGACGGTACTAACAATAAAGGTGATATTTCTCCTATGACGGCTGCTGAAATAGCAAAAAGCTTTGGAATTCGTGTGTACACCATCGGGGTTGGTACGAATGGAATGGCGCCTTATCCTTATCCGGTCGGAAATACTGTACAATATGTTAGTATGCCTGTTGAAATTGATGAGAAAACATTGACGCAAATCGCAGGTACTACGGACGGTAATTACTTCCGGGCTACAAGTAATTCGAAACTGAAAGAGGTGTACGAAGAAATTGATAAGCTGGAAAAGACTAAGCTGAATGTAAAAGAGTATAGCAAACGGGATGAGGAATATCACTGGTTCGCACTAGCTGCTTTCCTTTGTGTTCTATTGGAGGTATTATTGCGTAATTCTATACTGAAGAAGATTCCATAAGGTGGTCAACCGTAATTAGTCAATCGTAAAATAGTTAAGAAAGATGTTTCGATTTGGAGAACCTACATATTTATACCTATTGCTGCTATTACCATTTTTAGCAGCTTTCTACTTGTACTCCAACTACAAGAGAAGAAAGAATATCCGACGTTTTGGAGATCCGGTTTTATTGGCGCAGTTAATGCCCGATGTATCCAAATATCGCCCGGATGTAAAATTCTGGATACTTTTTGCCGCTATCGGTTTGTTTTCAGTATTATTGGCACGTCCTCAGTTTGGTTCCAAACTGGAAACAGTAAAACGTAAAGGCGTGGAAGTCATCATTGCACTGGATATTTCAAATTCTATGCTCGCTCAGGATGTACAACCCAGCCGTTTGGAGAAAGCCAAAAGACTGATATCCAGATTGGTGGATGAGCTTGACAATGACAAAGTGGGAATGATTGTATTTGCCGGTGACGCTTTCACTCAACTACCGATTACCAGTGATTACATTTCCGCTAAAATGTTTCTGGAATCTATCAATCCTTCATTGATATCCAAGCAAGGTACGGCTATTGGAGAAGCGATTAATTTGGCTGCACGTAGCTTTACTCCACAAGAAGGAGTAGGACGCGCCATTATCGTAATTACTGACGGTGAAAATCATGAAGGTGGTGCTGTTGAAGCGGCAAAAGCTGCTGCCGAAAAAGGTATCCAGGTTAATGTGTTGGGAGTAGGTATGCCCGATGGCGCTCCTATCCCGGCAGAAGGTACCAACGATTATCGACGTGACCGTGAGGGTAATGTGATTGTTACCCGCTTAAATGAAGCAATGTGTCAGGAGATTGCCAAAGAAGGAAAAGGTATCTATGTACGAGTAGATAATTCTAACTCAGCTCAAAAAGCAATCAATCAGGAAGTCAATAAGATGGCAAAATCTGATGTAGAATCTAAGGTATATACGGAGTTTAATGAACAGTTCCAAGCTATTGCCTGGATTATTCTATTATTGTTATTAGCGGAAATATTAATTTTAGATCGCAAGAATCCTTTATTTAAGAACGTTCATCTGTTTTCTAATAAGAAGTAGTTATGCGCATGTTAAAAAGTAAATATATTCTATTCGCTGTGTTTCTGCTGTCAGCCGCCTTTGTATCAGCTCAGAAAGCAGAACGTGACTATATCCGCAAAGGAAACCGCCTGTTTAATGACAGTGTGTTTGTGGATGCCGAAGTGAATTATCGGAAAGCTTTGGAGGTGAATCCTAAATCTACAGTATCTATGTATAATTTAGGAAATACACTCTCACAACAGCAGAAAATGCAGGAAGCTATGGAGCAATATGTATCGGCCAGCAATATTGAGAAGGATAAGATGAAGTTGGCTCATATATATCATAACATGGGCGTACTTCTTCAAGCCGGTAAAGATTATGCAAAGGCTGTGGATGCTTATAAGATGTCTTTACGCAATAATCCTGCTGACGATGAGACTCGGTATAATTTGGCTCTTGCACAAAAAATGTTGAAAGACCAACAACAAAATCAACAGAATCAGGATCAAAACCAGGATCAAAATAAAGATCAGCAAAAGCAAGATCAAAAGCAAGACCAGAACAAAGATAAACAGAACGATCAGAAGCAAGACCAAAAGAAGGATCAACAACAACCTCCAAAATCTGAGAAACAAAAGAATCAGATGTCAAAAGAGAACGCTGAACAATTGCTTAATTCTGTGATGCAAGATGAGAAAGACGTACAGGATAAAGTAAAGAAGCAACAGCAGGTTATGCAAGGTGGTCGTTTGGAAAAAGATTGGTAATATAAAGTTGACGATATAAATTTCATAAGCAATGAAGAAACTGATTATCATATTGATAGCATTGATAGTATATAGCACTCAGGCATTTGCCGATAAAGTGTCTTTTACTGCTTCTGCTCCTGACGCAGTAGTAGTAGGCGATCAATTCAGACTATCTTATACCGTAACTACACAAAAAGTAAAAGATTTCCGAGCCCCATCAATCAAAGGATTTGATGTGTTGATGGGACCAAGCCGTTCACAACAAAGTAGTACTCAGATTGTAAATGGCAATGTAACATCTACGAGTAGTATTACATTTACGTATATATTGATGGCCAATACTGCTGGGGAATACACAATTGGCGGTGCTTCAATTGTGGCCGATGGTAACCAAATGGTATCAAACTCCGTAAAAATCAAGGTTTTACCACAAGACCAAAACAGCAATGGTGGACAAGGAGGTTCTTCCGCCCATTCCTCTTCCGGTACGAGTGTATCCGATCAGGATCTATTTATTACTGCGACGGCTAGTAAAACGAATGTATTTGAGCAGGAGGCATTTGTCTTGACTTATAAAATTTATACCAGAGAGTCTAATTTGCAATTGAATAATGCAAAGTTACCCGATTTCAAAGGCTTTCATTCACAAGAGATTGAAATGACAACAAATGCCAGATGGACTCCGGAACATTATCGTGGACGTAATTATTATACAACTGTCTATCGTCAGTTTGTGCTATTCCCTCAACAATCCGGAAAATTGTACATAGATCCGGCACAATTCCAAATGACTATAGGCAAACCAGTACAATCGGATGACCCTTTTGATGCATTTTTTAATGGAGGAAGTAACGTTATAGAAATTAAAAAATCTATTGCTACCCCTAAGATAGCAATAAATGTAAGTCCGCTTCCGGCTGGTAAACCGGCTGATTTCTCAGGCGGAGTAGGAGAGTTTACAGTTTCTTCTTCTATCAATAGCCAAGAATTAAAAACCAATGATGCTATCACTATTAAGTTAGTGATTTCCGGTACAGGAAATTTGAAGTTAATTTCTAATCCGGAAATAAAATTCCCGGAAGATTTTGAAGTATATGATCCTAAAGTAGACAATCAAGTTAGGTTAACTCGGGAAGGACTTACAGGTAACAGAGTAATTGAATATTTAGCTATCCCTAGACATGCCGGCACATATAAGATTCCAGGGGTATCTTTTAGCTATTTTGACATTCGTTCCAAATCATACAAAACTCTGAAAACAGAAGAATATGTAGTGAATATTGAAAAAGGTGCAGGAAATGCCGACCAGGTAATTGCGAACTTTACCAACAAGGAAGACTTAAAAGTATTAGGTGAAGATATTCGTTACATCAAACAGAATGAAGTAACTCTCCAACCTAAAGGAAGTTTCTTCTACGGTTCCATGTCTTATTGGCTTTTCTATATTATTCCGGCTCTTGCCTTTATAATATTCTTTATCATCTATCGCAAGCAAGCTGCTGAAAATGCGAATGTCGCTAAAGTACGAACTAAAAAGGCCAACAAAGTGGCTACCAAACGTATGAAATTAGCAGGAAAACTGCTTTCTGAAAATAAAAAAGATGCTTTTTATGATGAAGTATTGAAAGCTTTATGGGGATATATTAGTGATAAATTAAATATTCCTGTATCTCGTTTGTCCAAGGACAATATAGAAGAAAAATTGAGAAATCACGGAGTAAGCGAGGAATTAATCAAGGATTTCTTGAATGCACTAAATGATTGTGAATTTGCCCGTTTCGCTCCGGGAGACGAAAGTCAAGCTATGGACAAGGTTTATGCATCTTCAATAGAGGTGATAAGCAAAATGGAGAATTCAATTAAACATTAACCTAGAAGAGATTATGTCATGAGAAAAATATTATTTTTTATATTAATGTCAATGTCAATCACTTGTTTTGGACAGGATTCACTGAATGTTGATTCCAAGCAAGTGAATGAAGGAGATTCCATCCATGCAGCAAGTACCACTATGTTCTCCAATAACACATTGGACAATGTTACGAAAACGGAAGGGGATTCTGCATATATAAAAGAAGATTATACCGCAGCCATTCAAATCTACGAAGCACTGCTCAAAAATGGAGAAGCGGCTGAGGTGTACTATAATTTAGGAAATAGCTACTATAAGATAGGAGAAATAGCCAAAGCTGTTCTTAATTACGAACGTGCCTTACTGCTACAACCCGGCAATAGTGATATTCGTGCTAACCTTGAAGTAGCGCGTGCAAAAACAATAGACAAGGTGGAAGCTATTCCTGAGATCTTTTTTGTTTCATGGATCAAGTCGTTGATAAATAGTATGAGTGTAGATGCTTGGGCTACATTAGGAATTATCTCTTTCATTTTATTAATTGTAGCTCTCTATTTTTTCATCTTTTCAAAGCAGATATTATGGAAAAAAACTGGATTCATCTCAGGAATCATCTTTTTAATCATTACTATATGTGCCAATCTGTTTGCTTCTGAACAAAAAGAGCATTTAGTAATCAGAAACGAAGCAATAGTGATGAATCCAAGTGTTACTGTTCGTAGTACTCCAAGCGAAAGTGGTACTAGCTTATTTATTCTTCATGAAGGGAGAAAAGTAAGTATTAAAGATGATTCAATGAAAGAATGGAAAGAAATTCGATTAGAAGACGGAAAAGTTGGATGGGTACCAGCTTCTGCCATTGAAGCGATATAAACAATAATAATAGATTTTATAAATTAAGAAAAAAAGATAAGCAAATAATTTGTTTTATCTTTTTTTTTGCTTAAGTTTATAGCGTGATAAAGATATCACATAGTATTAACCATTAAATTTACGAGACATGAGAACAATAACATTTAATGAACTTCGTAAGATTAAAGATTCATTGCCCAGCGGTAGCATGCATAGAATAGCAGACGAACTTGGTTTACACGTAGATACCGTGCGAAACTTCTTCGGAGGTCATAATTTCAAGGAGGGAAAAAGTGTCGGAATACATCTTGAGCCCGGTCCGGATGGTGGGCTTGTAATGATAGATGATACGACCGTTCTTGATCGGGCTTTAAAAATTTTAGATGAATTAAATCTGAGTATGCAAAAAGAACAGGCTACCGAATCTGTGCAAGTTTAAAATATAACAAACCGAATCCCAATTGAATAAAACAATTGGGATTTCTTATTTGTTCACCTTATAAAATATACATTTATGGAAGATAAATTAGTAACTCTAGCTATTCTGACGTATACTAAAGCTCAGATATTAAAGAATGTCCTCGAAAATGAAGGTATTGAAACATACATTCATAATGTTAATCAAATACAACCAGTCGTTTCTTCGGGGGTTCGTTTACGAATCAAAGAAAGTGATTTACCACGTGCACTAAAAATAACCGAAAGTTCTACCTGGTTATCTGAAAGTATAGTGGGAGAAAAGGAACCTAAAACAGAGAATAAATCAAATAAGATTTTAATTCCTGTCGATTTCTCTAATTATTCGATGAAAGCATGTGAATTTGCTTTTAACTTAGCAAAAACTGAGAACGCAGAAGTTATCTTATTACACGTTTATTTTACACCAATATATGCGTCTTCATTGCCGTATGGTGATGTCTTCAATTACCAAGTTGGAGATGAAGAGACTGTAAAAACTATTATTCATAGAGTTCATTCTGATCTCAACACCTTATCAGCTAAAATAAAAGAAAAAATAGTTTCAGGGGAATTTCCGGATATCAAATATAGTTGCATTTTACGAGAAGGCATTCCTGAAGAAGAGATTCTCAGATATGCAAAGGAAGAACGTCCTATTGTTATCATCATGGGAACTCGTGGAAAAAACCAAAAAGATATTGATTTGATCGGTAGTGTAACCGCTGAGGTCATTGATAGAAGCCGTGTTCCAGTATTAGCTATTCCGGAAAATACTCCATTTAAACAATTTAGTGAAGTAAAGCGGATTGCTTTTATAACTAATTTTGATCAAAGAGATTTAATAGCTTTTGAGACATTCTTTAACACTTGGAAATCGTTCCATTTTTCTGTGTCTTTGATACATCTTACGGAATCTAAAGATACGTGGAATGAAATAAAACTTGCAGGAATAAAAGAATATTTCCATAAACAATACCCAGGTCTGGAAATCCATTATGATGTTGTGATGAATGATAATTTATTGAAAGGGCTTGACCAATACATCAAGGATAACCAAATAGATATAATTACATTGACTTCATATAAAAGAAATATATTTGCTCGATTATTTAATCCTAGTATTGCCAAAAAGATGATATTTCATTCCGATACGCCATTGCTTGTTATTAACGGATGATCGAACAGAAGCAAAAAAAGAAACTATATTGGAGGAATAATCGATATTATGTTTAATATATAAAAGGAGTAAATAATAAAACTTTGCTCCTTTTCTGTTTTATTAGCCCTACTTCAATCTACAAAAAGTTCTGTATCTCCATTTAAACATAAAAAAAGAAGGCCACTAAGGAAGCGGCCTTCTTTACTAATCTCATATGGAGAAAGAATTATTACTTCATCATCTTATCAATTTCTTCAAATTCCGGTCCCATATTCAAGTTATAATAAACACGGTAAAGTCCTTGCAACCACAAATCTTTCTGGTCTGGTTTCAAAGCACGGGCTTTCTCATAAAAAGGCTTAGCTTCTTCATAGAACTTCTTTACTACAGCCTGTGCTTCAGCATACTTAGGATCATTAATATCCGTCGTTGCTTTATCAGCATAATCCTGCGCTTTCATCAAATACACCAAACCTACGTTAGAGTATGCTTCTGCATATTCCGGATCAGCAGCAATAGCCTTTTTATAGAATTCAATTGCATTATCATATTCTTTCATGTTATGATAAAGATATGCCTTTACATATAAATACAGCTTATTATTCGGATCATTAGACAGCATTCTGTCAGCAAACTCCATAGCCTTAGAGGCTTGATTAGAACTATTATAATAATCAACCAAATTGGCAAAGAAATAATCATTTCCTGGAAATTTAAGAATACCTTCTTCCAAAGCTTTGATCCATGCTACTGTGTCCCCCTTAGCTTTATAAGCATCAGCCATTAATTGCATTGCAAACTTGCCACCATCTTTATCTGACAAAGCCATCGGAGCATACTTAATAATCGCATCTTTATTACCTACTCTATCAGCTGCCAATGTTGCATAATAAGCAATCTGCGGAAGAAGAGTATCGTTTTTAGCAATCTCTTTATCAGCTAACATAGGATATGAAGCTGACTCTACGTATGTTGCGAAGAATTTCAACGCTTCTTTATTCTTATCCAAATTAAAATATTGAATACCACCATTGATCAAATTCGGACGTTCGGCCAACATACTAGAAGCATTCGCCTTCCGATATTTGTTTTTAATTTTGCCCTTTTCATTGGGTACTTGAGCCAAATCGTCACACTTAGTATAATACTCATACATCTTCAATATACTATTATACACTTTCAATGTATCATACGGTTTTCTCAAAAAAGCATTTTTCATCTGCTCTTCGTTGATACGTTTCTGGATAAATCCAGCAACATCCCATGTTTCAGCAAGATCCTTTGTTTCAGGATTCTTCATAGCTTCCTTAATAAGCTGTTCAGCCTGCTTAAAATTAGGTTTTACGTCATTAGCTATGCTCTTCGCTTCTTTTACATTTTTCATTTGAGCAAAAGAGAAGCTAACAGCCATCAATAAAACCATAGAAAATAATACTCTTTTCATGATTGTTGTTTGATTAATTATTAATATTATGTCTATTCCTCAATGTTATTACTTTCGTTCTCATTTACATCTGACGTATCATCATTGTCAATATCAGGAGCATCAGTATTAGGATCACTCACAATAGTACCCTCTACTTCTTCTTCCGGTATTTCATCCTCAAGACTTTCAGTCATGACTTTACATACTGAACCAATCTGATCATTGCGTTTTTCCAGATTAATCAAACGGACACCTTGGGTAGCACGCCCCATGATACGAACATCTTCTACCTTCAAACGAATTGTGATACCGGATTTATTGATAATCATCAAATCATTTTCATCTGTTACAGATTTAATCGTTACCAATTTACCCGTTTTTTCAGTAATATTCATTGTTTTCACACCCTTACCTCCACGGTTGGTCTTACGATAGTCTTCAATTTCAGAACGTTTACCATATCCTTGCTCAGAAACAACCATTACAGATTCTGTCTCCAAGTCCTTAATACAAATCATTCCCACAACTTCATCCTGGCCATCGTTATCTAATGTAATACCACGCACACCCGTTGCTGTACGTCCCATAACGCGCACTGCTGCTTCATGGAAACGAATTGCACGCCCATTACGGTTGGCAATGATAATTTCATTATTTCCATTCGTCATACGAACTTCGATAACACTGTCATCTTCACGAATCGTAATAGCATTTACACCATTCTGGCGAGGACGAGAATATTGTTCTAACAATGTTTTCTTTATTACACCTTTCTTAGTACAGAATAATACATAATGGCTATTGATGAACTCTGAATCCTCTAAACTCTTCACACGCAAATATGCCGTTACATTATCATCTGAATCAATATTCAACAAATTCTGAATAGCACGCCCCTTAGAGTTCTTCGTTCCTTCAGGTATCTCATACACTTTCAACCAATAACACTTACCTTTTTGTGTAAAGAACATCATGGTATTGTGCATGGTAGCCGGATAAATATGCTCTACAAAGTCTTCATCACGAGTTTCTGTTCCCTTAGAACCTACCCCACCACGATTCTGTGCGCGGAATTCTGTTAAAGGAGTACGCTTGATATATCCCATATGAGAAATGGTGATAATCATCTGGTCATCAGCGTAGAAATCTTCCGGATTAAACTCTTCAGAAGAATATACAATCTCAGAACGGCGTTCATCCCCATATTTTGCTTTCACTTCCAGCAATTCATCTTTCATTACCTTACGGCATACTTCATCATCAGCCAGAATACTTTCCAAATAAGCAATCTGCTTCATGATTTCCTCGTATTCCGCATGAAGCTGATCCTGCATCAAACCGGTCAACTGGCGCAAACGCATTTCTACAATAGCACGCGACTGAATTTCTGTCAGGTTGAAACGTTCTATCAAGCCTGCTATAGCATCATTGGGCGTTTTAGCAGCACGGATAATACGAATTACTTCATCAATATTATCCGAAGCAATAATTAAACCTTCAAGAATATGTGCCCGCTCTTTTGCTTTACGAAGTTCGAACTGAGTACGACGAATTACGACCTCGTGTCTATGTTCTATGAAATATTTTATTAAATCTCTCAGATTTAATGTCTTTGGACGTCCGTGTATCAAAGCAACATTATTCACACCAAAAGATGTCTGTAAAGCTGTCATCTTATAAAGTTTATTCAGCACTACACTTGCATTTGCATCACGTTTTACGTCAATAACGATACGCATACCATCACGGTCAGACTCATCATTAGCATTCGAGATGCCTTCTATTTTCTTATCGTTAACAAGGTCAGCGATATACTTAATCAATTCTGCCTTATTTACATTATAGGGAATCTCGGTGATTACAATTTTATCATGTGCCTGCCCGCTTTCAATTTCAGCTCTCGCACGCATAACCACACGTCCACGACCTGTCAGATAAGCCTCACGCACACCACTTACACCATATATATATCCACCTGTAGGAAAGTCCGGAGCTTTCACAAACTCCATCAACTCTTCCACTGTAATTTCCGGATTATCAATATATGCATCACAAGCATCTATAACTTCAGAAAGATTATGTGGAGGCATATTGGTAGCCATACCCACGGCAATACCAGATGCACCATTCACTAAAAGATTAGGAATTCGAGTTGGCATTACCTTAGGTTCAACCAAAGTATTATCAAAGTTAGGCTCAAAATCTACGGTTTCCTTATACAAGTCATCCATCATCGCTTCACCCAACTTATTAAGACGTGCCTCCGTATAACGCATAGCAGCAGGGCTATCACCGTCTACCGAGCCAAAGTTACCCTGTCCATCTACCAAAGGATAACGCATCGCCCACTCCTGAGCCATACGAACCATTGCAAGATAAACAGAAAAATCTCCATGAGGATGATACTTACCAAGTACTTCACCAACAATTCTGGCCGATTTCTTATAAGGTTTATCTGAAGTATTACCCAATTCCATCATTCCGTATAAAATTCTACGGTGAACGGGCTTAAATCCATCTCTAACATCCGGAAGGGCACGCGAAACGATGACCGACATAGAGTAGTCAATGTACGATGACTTCATTTCCTCCTCGATGTTAATCTTTATAATTCTGTCTTGTTCAAGCATTTAAAATGATTATTAATTATACATTCTACGGTTTGTAAAAAACCACGCTAAAGTACTACTTTTCCCGGATATACGAAAGTTTTTGGAAAGAAAGTTTTATTATGAATGGAATGATACCCAACTAAGCTTTAAAATACGAAAACAAAAAGAGAAAAATAATAAATTAGGCTATAAAGGCTATGGAATATCGGCAAAAAACATCCAGCCATTTGTTATACCTTATTATATATAACGCAAATGTAGCATTTTTATGGCACGCCATTTGTAGATATAAGAAATAAAGCAAATATTGCAATACAAACTTGATTTAATGCGTATATTTGCGAGTGAATAACCCTTAGAAAAGAAGGAAGAAAGTATGAATAATCAATTCTCACAAAGAGTTTCCGACATTATCGTCTATAGTAAAGAAGAAGCGAATCGGTTGAGAAGTAGGTACATAGGTCCAGAACACCTGCTTCTGGGTATGCTCCGTGACGGTGAAGGAAAAGCTATCGAGATATTGTCTAAACTCAATCCCAATCTGACTACCATCAAACAGCAGATTGAAGCTCAGCTAAAGGTAGAAGCTGATGATATGTTATTACCTGACGCAGAGGTGTCGTTGTCTAATGACGCGGCAAAAATATTAAAAATGTGTATTTTAGAAGCACGTGGAATGAAAAGTAACATCGCTGACACAGAACATGTTCTGTTGGCAATTTTAAGAGAAAAGAAGAATGTAGCAGCCTCCATACTTGAAGCAAATAACATCAATTATGCAAAAGTATTGGAACAGGTGACATTGCAACCAGACATAAATGCTGGAATGTTTACTGAAGATGACGATGAAGACGAAGAAATGTCTTCCCCCCGCTCAAGCGGAAGAGACAATTCTGAAGAGCGCCAACAGGCACAAACAGCTTCGAAAAAGCCATCTAATGACACACCTGTACTTGACAATTTCGGTACGGATATGACAAAAGCGGCAGAAGAAGGAAAATTAGATCCAGTAGTCGGCAGAGAAAAAGAAATTGAACGTTTGGCTCAAATCTTAAGCCGCCGTAAAAAAAACAACCCTATTCTAATAGGTGAACCGGGTGTAGGGAAATCAGCTATTGTTGAGGGACTTGCTTTAAGAATTACCCAGAAAAAGGTTTCACGAATTTTGTTTGATAAACGAGTTGTGGCTCTGGATATGACAGCTGTCGTAGCGGGTACCAAATATCGCGGACAATTTGAAGAGCGTATTCGTTCCATTCTAAATGAGTTACAGAAAAATCCCAATGTAATTCTGTTTGTCGATGAGATTCACACAATTGTAGGTGCAGGGTCGGCTGCAGGCTCTATGGACGCTGCAAATATGTTAAAACCGGCATTGGCTAGAGGAGAAATACAATGTATTGGCGCTACCACCCTTGATGAGTATCGTAAGAATATTGAAAAAGACGGTGCTCTTGAACGTCGTTTCCAAAAAGTAATAGTAGAACCAACTACGGCTGAAGAAACTCTTCAAATTTTACATAACATCAAGGACAAGTATGAAGACCATCATAATGTTTTTTATACTGATGAAGCATTGGAAGCATGTGTCAAGCTGACAGACCGCTATATCACAGATCGCAATTTCCCTGATAAGGCTATTGATGCTTTGGATGAAGCCGGTTCACGGGTACATCTTACCAACATTAATGTTCCTAAAGAGATAGAAGAGCAGGAAAAATTGATCGAAGAAGCTAAAAGTAAGAAAAATGAAGCAGTTAAATCTCAGAACTTTGAACTTGCAGCCAGCTTTCGGGATAAAGAAAAAGAATTCTCTCTTCGATTAGACGAGATGAAAAAAGAGTGGGAAGCCAGTCTGAAGGAAAATAGACAGACTGTTGATGCAGAAGAGATCGCCAACGTTATATCAATGATGTCAGGTATTCCTGTACAACGTATGGCGCAAGCCGAAGGTATTAAGCTAGCCGGCATGAAAGAAGATCTGCAATCTAAAGTCATAGCGCAAGATACGGCCATAGAAAAGTTGGTAAAAGCAATATTGCGAAGCCGTGTAGGATTAAAAGATCCCAATAAGCCAATTGGCACATTCATGTTCTTAGGCCCAACGGGGGTTGGTAAAACCCATTTAGCCAAAGAATTAGCCAAATATATGTTTGGTTCAGCCGATGCACTGATTCGTATAGACATGAGTGAGTATATGGAAAAATTTACGGTTTCACGACTGGTCGGAGCACCTCCGGGATACGTAGGATATGAAGAAGGGGGACAATTAACAGAAAAAGTACGCCGCAAACCATATTCTATTGTATTGCTTGATGAAATAGAAAAAGCGCATCCGGATGTATTCAATATCTTGCTTCAAGTAATGGATGAAGGACGTCTGACTGACAGTTATGGCAGGATGGTAGACTTTAAAAACACTGTTATCATCATGACCTCCAACATCGGAACCCGTCAGTTGAAAGAATTTGGACGAGGGGTCGGATTTGCAACACAAAGCCGACTTGATGACAAGGAATTCTCGCGAAGTGTAATCCAAAAAGCTTTAAATAAATCATTCGCTCCTGAATTTATTAATCGAGTAGATGAAATTATCACATTCGACCAACTCTCTCTGGAAGCAATTACAAAGATTATTGATATAGAGCTGAAAGGATTATATAATAGAATTGAATCTATTGGATATAAATTAATTATCGAAGATAAAGCGAAAGAATTCATAGCAACCAAAGGATACGATGTGCAATATGGTGCCCGTCCTTTAAAACGAGCTATTCAAACCTATTTGGAAGACGGGTTATCAGAACTCATCATTTCTTCGTCTTTAAAAGAAAAAGACATCATTCAAGTCTCTCTTAATGGAGAAAAAGGTGAATTAGAAATGAAAGCTATTACTCAAGAATAAGATTATATTGTCCATGTTTGGAATCAATATTAAGTATGTCATAATGTCAGACCTTCGGGTCTGGCATTTTTTTTGTTTCTACCTGAGTAAGTATCAATTAAAATTAATCAATAGATAAACTAAAAATATACGTATTATGCAGAAAGGTAATATTGGAGTTACAACAGAGAACATTTTTCCTATTATCAAAAAGTTCTTGTACAGTGACCATGAGATTTTTCTTCGTGAGTTAGTATCCAATGCAGTAGACGCTACTCAGAAGCTAAATACACTAGCTTCTATCGGAGAGTTTAAAGGTGAGTTAGGTGATTTAACCATTCATGTTGAACTAGGCAAAGATACTATTACCATTTCCGATCGCGGTATTGGTCTGACTGCAGAAGAAATCGAAAAGTATATCAATCAGATTGCATTCTCCGGAGCAAATGATTTCCTCGAGAAATACAAAAATGACGCAAATGCCATCATTGGTCATTTCGGATTAGGTTTCTATTCTGCTTTTATGGTTGCAAAGAAAGTAGAAATAATCACTAAGTCATATAAAGACGGTGCACAAGCTGTAAAATGGACTTGTGACGGTAGTCCTGAATTTACAATTGAAGAAGTGGAAAAAGCAGATCGAGGCTCGGATATCATCTTGTACATTGATGATGACTGCAAGGAATTTCTTGAAGAAGCCCGCATTTCCGGACTTTTGAAGAAATATTGCAATTTCCTTCCTGTTCCTATTGCATTTGGGAAGAAAAAAGAATGGAAAGATGGCAAACAGATAGATACAGCCGAAGATAATATCATCAATGATACAACTCCCCTATGGACTCGCAAACCTAGCGAACTATCGGATGAAGATTACAAATCATTCTATAGTAAGTTGTATCCGATGTCTGACGAACCACTTTTCTGGATTCATCTGAATGTCGACTACCCATTCCATTTGACTGGAATTCTTTATTTCCCGAAAGTAAAAAGCAATATTGAACTAAATAAAAACAAGATTCAATTATATTGCAATCAGGTATATGTTACAGATTCTGTTGAAGGTATTGTGCCGGACTTCTTGACACTGTTGCATGGAGTGATAGATTCTCCAGATATTCCGTTGAATGTTTCCCGGTCATATTTACAGAGTGATTCAAACGTGAAGAAAATCTCAACCTATATCACAAAGAAAGTTTCCGACCGTCTGCAATCCATCTTCAAGAATGATCGCAAACAATTTGAAGAAAAGTGGAATGATTTAAAAATATTTATCAATTATGGAATGCTCACACAAGAGGATTTCTATGATAAAGCGCAAAAATTTGCCCTTTTCACCGATACAAATGACAAACATTACACATTCGAAGAATACCAGACTCTTATTAAAGATAATCAAACAGATAAAGATGGAAATCTGATCTATCTGTATGCTAACAACAAAGATGAACAATATAGTTACATTGAAGCTGCCACCAATAAAGGATACAATGTTTTGCTTATGGATGGTCAGTTAGACGTAGCTATGATAAGCATGTTGGAACAAAAGCTGGAGAAGTCCCGCTTCACCCGTGTTGATAGTGATGTTATCGACAATCTTATCGTTAAAGAAGATAAGAAAGGCGAAATATTGGAAGCAGACAAGCAAGATGCTATCACAACAGCCTTCAAAAGTCAACTTCCTAAAATGGACAAAGTCGAGTTCAATGTCATGACACAAGCATTGGGAGAAAATTCTGCTCCGGTAATGATTACTCAAAGCGAATATATGCGTCGTATGAAAGAAATGGCGAACATACAAGCCGGAATGAGTTTCTATGGCGAAATGCCTGATATGTTCAATTTAATACTGAATTCCGATCACAAACTGATAAAGCAGGTATTAAATGAAGAAGAAGGAGCTTGCCATGCAGAGGTAACCCCGATACAATCTGAAATGGATAGCATCAACAAAAAACGCAATGAGCTGAAAGATAAGCAGAAAGGTAAGAAAGATGAAGATATCCCAACAGCTGAAAAAGATGAACTAAATGATTTAGATAAGAAATGGGATGATCTGAAGAGTAAGAAAGAAGCTATCTTCGCAGGTTATGCCAGCAATAATAAAGTTATCCGTCAACTGATTGACTTAGCTTTATTGCAAAATAATATGTTAAGAGGTGAAGCATTGAACAACTTCGTAAAACGTAGCATTGAGCTGATTTAACATCGCCCCTTTTAAAATTACATAACTTTCAAAAGAGCATTCAACGTTAAATACACGTTGTAATGCTCTTTTTCATTTTAAAACAAGTGGCAAAATATCGATAAATTGAAAAGTATTGCATATATTTGAACACTTAATAGACAGAAATATCAATTGCTTGACTTGGGTTATGAGAAAAATTCTTTTGGTGTTAATTACTTTATGGCTGACTATTCCGGCTATCCATGCCCAAAAAGTAGGATTAGTATTAAGCGGTGGCGGCGCAAAAGGATTAACGCATATTGGTATTATCCGCGCTTTAGAAGAAAACAATATACCTATTGATTATATTGCAGGTACCTCTATGGGGGCCATCATCGGCTCCTTATATGCTATGGGATATTCTCCCGATGATATGGTGGAACTGTTAAAGTCTGAAGACTTCAAACGATGGTATTCCGGAGAAGTGGAAGAAAAGTATGTATATCATTTCAAGAAAAATCTCCCGACTCCTGAATTCTTTAATATTCGTTTTTCATTCAAAGATTCGCTAAAGAACCTGAAACCACAGTTTCTTCCCACTAGCGTAGTGAATCCGATTCAGATGAATCTCGTTTTTGTTGATCTGTACGCACGTGCTACAGCTGCATGTAAAGGAGATTTTGATAAGCTCTTCGTTCCTTTCCGTTGTATTGCGTCCGATGTATATAACAAGCAGCAATTGATAATGAGAAACGGAGATCTAGGAGATGCGGTCAGAGCTTCAATGAGCTTTCCATTCATGTTCAAGCCTATTGAAATAAACAATGTGTTAGCATATGATGGAGGGATTTACAACAATTTCCCTACAGATGTCATGAAAGAGGATTTTCATCCTGACATTATTATAGGAAGCATTGTATCCACCAATCCCACCAAGCCTAAAGAAGATGACCTTATGAGTCAGATAGAAAATATGGTAATGCAAAAAACCGACTATTCCATTCCCGATTCTGTAGGAATATCTATGACTTTCAAATATGACAATGTCAATCTGATGGATTTCCAACGCATTGACGAACTGCATGATATAGGATATAATCGTACTATCAGCATGATGGACTCGATCAAGAGTCGCATTCAACGGCGTGTAAACGCAGACAATATACGTTTAAGAAGAATGGTGTATAAAAGCAATTTTCCCGAATTACGCTTTAAAAATATTATTATTGATGGCGCCAATCCCCAACAACAAGCCTACATAAAAAGAGAATTTCATAAATCGGACAATAAAGAATTCACCTATGAGGATTTAAAACAAGGCTATTTTCGACTGCTTTCAGACAAAATGATTTCTGAAATCATTCCTCATGCGATTTACAATCCGGAAGATGATACTTACGACCTGCATTTAAAAGTCAAACTAGAGAATAATTTTGCGGTAAGATTGGGTGGGAATATATCTACTTCCAACTCCAATCAGATTTATCTAGGACTGAGTTATCAGGATTTGAATTACTATGCTAAAGAATTTGTTCTTGATGGACAACTTGGAAAGATCTATAACAATATCCAATTTATGGCAAAAATAGATTTCGCCACAGCTATACCTACGTCATATCGTCTCATAGGTTCAATCAGCACTTTCGATTATTTCAAAAAGGACAAGCTTTTTTCTAGAAATGACAAGCCGGCTTTTAACCAAAAAGACGAACGCTTTTTAAAGTTACAAGTAGGCTTACCTTTTCTTTCAAGCAAACGAGCTGAATTCGGCATAGGAATCGCAAAAATAGAAGATAAATATTTTCAGAAAAACATCATAGATTTCGGGAATGACAAATACGACAAAAGCCGTTATAATTTATTAGGGGGATCCATTAGCTTTAATGGAAGCACCCTTAATGCCCGCCAATATCCCACACGGGGATACAGAGAAGCTCTTGTAGCCCAAATTTTTGTTGGAAGAGAACGATTCTATCCTGGTGAAGGGACAACTAGCGATAATAGTAATAGGAAACACCATTCTTGGCTGCAATTATCCTATATGAAGGAAAAATACCATAATATGAGTGAGCATTGGGTTCTAGGCTGGTATTTGAAAGCATTATATGCCTCCAAAAACTTTTCTGAGAATTATACAGCAACAATGATGCAAGCTGGAGAATTCTCTCCCACATTACATAGTAAAATGACATATAATGAAGCTTTCCGTGCCAATCAGTTTGTAGGTGCCGGCATTCGACCGGTTTACCGTTTAAATCAAATGTTCCATCTTCGAGGAGAATTCTATGGATTTATGCCGATTTATCCGATTGAGAAAAACTCACTAAATAAAGCATACTATGGAAAAGCGTTTTCTAAATTCGAATATCTGGGAGAAATTTCTGTGGTATGCCAGTTACCTTTCGGAGACATCTCTGCGTATGTAAATCATTATAGTTCACCAAGAAAAGAGTGGAATGTGGGGTTAAGCATAGGTTTGCAACTGTTTAATTATCGGTTTATAGAATAATTTTTCTACAAAAAAGTCGTTGAAAAGCTTGCTAGTTCGGGAAAAGTCCGTATCTTTGCACCCGTTAAAACAAAATAATGGTCGCGTAGCTCAACTGAATAGAGTAGCTGACTACGGATCAGCCGGTTACAGGTTTGAATCCTGTCGCGATCACTTTTTGAATTAACAGAATGGCCGCGTAGCTCAACTGAATAGAGTAGCTGACTACGGATCAGCCGGTTACAGGTTTGAATCCTGTCGCGGTCACAAACAATTACTTATAAAAGGTCGCGTAGCTCAACTGAATAGAGTAGCTGACTACGGATCAGCCGGTTACAGGTTTGAATCCTGTCGCGATCACGAATCCTCTGCATTTCATGTGGAGGATTTCTTTTTTTGCCCCATTTCATCGAAAAAATTCACCCTTCACCTTCGTCCAACTATTGATAATAGAGAATGAAAGGTGAAGGGCGAACCCTTGTTAGATAAATATATCAGAAATTGATAATATCTCCTGTAATCAGCATTTAATATTCAGCTCATTCAAAACTTTACGAATAGCTTCAAACGTAGTAATGCGCGTAGGTACTAGTGGCAACCGAAGTTTATTTTCAATCATTCCCATTGCATTCAACATTGATTTCACACCGGCCGGATTCCCATCTACAAATAATAGATTAAACAATTCTGTAAATCGATGGTGGATAGCCAGCGCGTTAGCAAAGTCTCCTTGAAGAGCCAAGCGAGTCATACGGCTAAACTCACGGGGAAAAGCATTTCCTATTACCGAAATAACGCCAACAGCTCCTAAAGTAATAAGAGGGAAAGTGATGCCATCATCTCCGGATATAACATTAAAATTCTCAGGTTTATTTTTAATGATATCATCCATCTGTGTAATATTACCGGAGGCTTCTTTTATAGCAATCACATTACTGAAGTTACGTGCGATACGCAAAGTCGTTTCAGCAGTCATATTCACACCTGTACGTCCCGGAACATTATACAACACAATAGGAAGTTCCGTTGCTTCGGCAATAGCCTTATAATGCTGATAAATACCTTCTTGAGAAGGCTTGTTATAATATGGCACGACAGACAATATAGCATCGACTCCTGTGAAATCATCATTCTTCAATGCCTCCACAACAGCCCGAGTGTTATTACCACCTACACCTAGCAGAATAGGGACTCTTCCGTTAACGCGGTCAATCACCATTTTTTTAATAGTTTTCTTTTCTTCCTCAGTAAGAGTCGGCGTTTCAGCCGTAGTTCCCAGCACACACAGGAAATCCGCATTATTCTGTAATAGATAGTCTACCATACGCATTAGCGCGTCATAGTCAACACTCTCATCCTCTTTGAAAGGAGTAATCAGTGCTACCCCCATTCCTTTCAATTTAGTCTGTATCATGAGTTTTAATTATAATCTCTAATTTATTTAGCCGCAAAAGTACGAATATTTTTCATATCTTACGATATAAGTTTCAGAAATTCGTCTTCGCTTAATATGGTTATTCCTAATTTTTGCGCTTTTTCCAACTTTGCAGGTCCCATATTATCTCCAGCAAGAATAAAACTTGTTTTTGCGGAAATACTTCCCACATTTTTCCCTCCGTTTTTCTCAATAAGTTCTTTATATTCGTCACGCGAATGGTGGATAAACACACCGCTGATAACAATAGACTGTCCCGCTAACTTATCAGTATACCCACTCAAGTCTTCTTCAGTACGATAAAGCTGCAGCCCAGCTTCTTTCAACCTGTTCACCAACTCGCAATTAGCCTCATTTGCAAAATACGTAAGAATACTCTGGGCTATTTTCTCACCGATTTCATCGATGCTTACTAATCTTTCAAGATCCGCCCGTTTCAACTCATCTATATTCTCAAACGACTTCGCAATCTTTTTTGCAACAGTTTCACCCACAAAGCGGATTCCCAGAGCAAAAATAACACGTTCGAAAGGAACTGTTTTGCTCTGGGCAATTCCTGTTACAATATTCTCAGCTGATTTTTCCCCCATACGCTCCAATCCTTTAATGTCGTCTATTGTGAGTTTATACAAATCAGCGGTATTATGAATTAAACCTAAGCGATAGAACATATCAACCGTCTCCGGACCTAAACCATCGATATCCATAGCTTTCCGACTAATAAAATGCTCTATCTTACCTTTAATCTGAGGAGGGCAAGCCGTTTCATTAGGACAATAATGAGCAGCTTCCCCTTCATACCTGACTAATTTACTGCCACATTCAGGACAGGTAGTGATGAACCTGACCTTCTCACCAACCATAAAACTACGTGCATCTACATCCACACCCGTGATTTTAGGAATAATTTCACCACCTTTTTCCACATAAACCATGTCTCCAATGTGCAAATCGAGTCCTTCGATTATATCAGCATTATGTAAGGATGCACGTTTCACGACAGTTCCCGAGAGCTGTACCGGATCCAAATTAGCCACAGGAGTAACAGCCCCCGTTCTACCGACTTGATAAGTCACTTTATTCAAACGAGTCAAAGCCCGCTCCGCCTGGAACTTGTAAGCGATAGCCCATCTGGGAGATTTAGCCGTAAACCCCAAATTCTTCTGCTGCCTCAAGCTATTTACCTTTAACACAACCCCATCCGTAGCAACCGGCAAATTCTTACGTTCTACATCCCAATAATTTATAAATTCAAAAACCTCCTCTAATGTTTGGCATTTACGCATTAGATCAGATATTTTAAAGCCCCATTTTGCCGCTTCCTGAAGATTTTCATAATGTCCGTCGCAAGGCAGATTATCTCCTAAAAGATAATATAAATACGCATCCAGTTTACGGGAAGCGACAACTGAAGAATTTTGCAACTTCAATGTTCCGGAAGCTGCATTTCTTGGATTAGCAAAAAGTGGTTCCTCACGGGCCTCCTTTTCTCGATTCAATGCCTCAAATACTTCCCACGGCATAAGAATCTCCCCACGAATTTCAAATGAGGCAGGATAGTTATCACCGTGAAGCACAAGCGGAATAGAACGAATCGTTTTCACATTATCCGTCACATCATCACCTTTCTCACCATCTCCACGAGTAACCGCCCGAACTAATTTTCCATCCTCATAAGTCAATGAGATTGATGTTCCGTCATATTTCATCTCACAGCAAATCTCAAAATCTTCATTAAGAGCCTTACGGACACGTTCATAGAAATCGGTGACTTCCTCCTCCGAATATGTGTTCGCCAATGATAACATAGGATATTTATGTGCTACCTGCGTAAAGTTCTTGTTCAAATCACTACCCACACGCATAGTGGGCGAATTCTCATCTTTATATTCCGGGTGAGCCTCCTCCAAATCCTGAAGTTCACGCATCTTGTCATCAAACTCCTTATCCGATATTTCAGGAGCATTCAACACGTAATAATTATAGTTATGCCGATGAAGTTCAGCACGCAATTCCTCTATTTTTCCTTTTATATCCATATTTCTTTGATTGTTTAAGGCAAAAATACAGGTTTATCTTTGAATATTTGTACTTTTGCGAAAAATTAAAGATTATGCGTATTGATATTATAACGGTTTTGCCCGAAATGATTGAGGGATTCTTCAATTGTTCCATTATGAAACGGGCTCAGAACAAAGGACTTGCAGAAATCCATATTCACAATCTGCGTGACTACACTGAAGACAAATACCGCCGTGTCGATGATTATCCTTTTGGCGGCTTTGCCGGAATGGTCATGAAAATAGAGCCTATCGAGCGTTGTATCAATGCTCTCAAATCGGAGCGAGAGTACGATGAAGTAATCTTCACAACCCCCGACGGAGAACAATTCAACCAGCCTATGGCCAACAATCTGTCTTTAGCACAGAATCTTATTATCCTTTGCGGACATTTCAAAGGAATTGACTATCGTATCCGCGAGCACCTGATCACTAAAGAAATCAGTATCGGAGATTACGTCCTGACAGGTGGCGAATTAGCTGCGGCAGTCATGGCCGACGCTATTGTACGCATCATTCCGGGAGTCATCTCCGACGAACAATCTGCACTTTCCGATTCTTTCCAAGATAATTTGCTGGCAGCACCTGTATATACTCGCCCTGCCGACTATAAAGGCTGGAAAGTTCCCGAGATTCTTTTATCCGGTCATGAAGCCAAGATTAAAGAATGGGAACTGCAACAATCTTTGGAGCGTACAAAGAAACTTCGTCCCGACTTGCTGGAAGAATAAAAACAATATGTAAATAAAAGCGACAGCAGGAAATAAGTTATTTCCTGCTGTCGTTTTTATTATATCCTCCGCTTGGAGATTTTAGCCCTCACTCTTCACACTAAACACAAACATCTTATTCGTTCACCATTTCATATTCAATCTCACAGATCAAAACTTGAAGGCAGAATAGCATTTTTCTCATATATCTAGTGCGAATAGTTATTGTATGTTTGCAGTTATACCTCAAGCGCACCTATAATTTCCTTCACAGACTTATATCCATGTCTATCTAAGTAATTATTTATACCATCTTCCACTTTGATGGTAACAGCCGGATCTATGAAATTTGCCGTACCGATCTGGATAGCAGATGCACCCGCAAGCATGAATTCAACCGCATCTTTCCAATCCATAATCCCGCCTAATCCTATGACAGGAATATTTACCGCTTTAGCAACTTGCCATACCATACGTAATGCGATAGGTTTTACGGCAGCTCCGGACATTCCACCTGTTATAGTGGATAAAATGGGACGTCTACGCTCCGCATCGATTGCCATTCCCAATAATGTATTGATTAATGATACACTATCTGCACCACTTTCTTCCGCTGCACGAGCTATTTCAGTGATATCTGTGACGTTTGGAGAGAGTTTTACGATAAGTGTCTTTTTGTAAGCAGAACGTACTGCTTTCACCACTTCTGACGCACCTTTTGCTGACACACCAAAAGCCATACCACCTTGCTTTACATTGGGGCAGGAAATATTTAACTCTATAGCAGGAATTTTGTCAAGTTCATTAATAATTTCGGCTGTTTTCACATAATCTTCGATAGTAGAACCCGAAACGTTTACAATCATATTCGTTTCTATGTCTTTTATGCGAGGATATATATGTTCTACAAAGTACTCAACGCCCTTATTTTGCAGTCCCACAGCGTTTAACATCCCCGAAGGAGTCTCAGCCATACGTGGATAAGGATTCCCTTCACGTTTGTGAAGAGTAGTACCCTTTACAATAATACCACCTATTCGCGCTATATCAATGAAGTCAGAGAACTCTTCACCGTATCCAAATGTACCGGATGCTGTCATCACCGGATTCTTCATTTTCAATTCGCCAATATTTACACTTAAATCTGCCATAATAGTTTATTTATATTAAAAACAGGACCTTCTTTACATACACATAAGTGACCTTCTGTCGTATTTTCCACACAACATAAACATGCACCGATACCACAAGCCATCGTATTTTCCAAAGAGACTTCACATTCTATCTGATTACTTTTGGCATATTTTGCCACAGCCATCATCATAGGTTTGGGACCACAAGTGTAAATCTGCTCAAATTGTACTTTGCCTAATATAGAATGTTGAGTAACATATCCCTTTTCTCCGTAACTACCATCTTCAGTAGTAGTATACACCTCACCATATTTAGCGAATTCTTCCAACTGCAAAAGATCCTTATCACTACGAGCGCCTAAAAGAAAGGTAGGTTTATGGCCGTTTTTAGCCAATTGCTCACCCAAAAACAACATAGGAGCTGTTCCGACACCTCCACCCACTAGCAGGAGCTTATCAGAGGCCTTTAGAGGCATTGTGTAGCCATTTCCTAACGGAAGTACCGTATTAATCACATCGCCTGATTTTACCTCTGCCAAACGCCTTGTACCATCTCCGACTAACTGGATCAGAAACCATACTTCATTTCGTTGTTTATCTACAAAGTTAATAGAAATAGGACGACGCAAGAATGTAGTAGGCGAACCGTCCACCCGGAGTTCGGCAAACTGCCCAGGAAACATTTCGGGCAGCAACGATGGAGATGTCAATTTTAGCAATACATAATTAGTATGCAATTTAATATTCTCCGTAACCGTCAGATCTAAAATAAATTTCTTCATGTATGGATATAAAAAGTATAAATTCGTATTCCGGGTGCAAAGATACAGGAATTTGCTCAAACGAGCGATTTTACCTCTTATTTTTCAGGTCTAAACGTTTCATAGGTATTATCATCAAAGAAAATTCTTATTTCAGTGATTTTCCTAACAGGCTTTTCTATATACCTAATTTCCTGTTTTACAACCTCTTTAGCTACATTTTCAGTGCCTCTTAATGCAATTTCCTTGCGATTTTCCAGACCAATCGTCTCTTTGGTCGAATTTACAGGATTCTCGTCAAACAAAGAAGGTTGATAATCTCCATTAGAAGATACCAATGAAGCACTTTCTGCAGAAGCGAGCATTTCACCTTTTCCATATAATAGCCATTCGAGATTTACATAGCTATAAGTCTGGTGAACTTTCATGACTACTTCCAGACTCGGTTTATTTCTATCATTTAAAATATGAGAAAGAGTAGACTGCTGAACCCCGATTGTCTCGGCAAAAACTCTGGGGGGAACCTTTTCCCTTTCCATAATCATTCTAATTCTGTCTTTTATTTCCATACTGCCTTTATTGAAAGTTATAATTCCACGCACTAAATGATGTTTTCACAAAAATATATCAAAGTTTAAACACAATACAAAAGTAAATATTTAAATTCACAAAAGCAAATTACAATTATAAAAACACTAATATCACAAAACTATATCATTATTCACATTTGAAATATCACGATTGTACACATAGATAAAAGAGCCTACTTACATATCATAGTCATTATTTAACAAATACACATTACTATCTGATAATAAGCGAATTACACATAGAAATAATGAGTAGAAACAGTGATATTCACAAAAATAAATATCACATAAAGTTCTAATTTACAGTTCAAAATCAAATAACTGTATATATATAACTGATATTTAATGATATGGCATACCTATAAATAACTATTAATCACTCTCCTACTACATTTATACTAAAATACTTTATCTTTGTAAACTATCTATTTTACATTTATACAACCAGCTAATAATGTATAAATGTATAGCATTCACAAGAGTATTAATTACAAATATATAACACGAAATACACAAACGTAAATAGAAGAAGTTGCACTTGCAATAAAATAAAGAAAAAAAGCTATTATTCACGAATGTATATTATGGTTTCTTCAAATCATCTTTGACATTCTAACCTAAAATACCAAATCCTTGCAATATTTCCGTCCATTAGCCCATTTCGATGTTTTTTTTCAATTCTAGGAAGGTCTAATTCTGCATAATACATTGTTATACAAATATTTACTTCACATTTTATGACTCTGTTTTTTAGTTTAAATAGAGAAAAGCAAGAAAATCACCACTATTAATCTCCAAACTATCAAAATGATATTTAAAGCAAGATAGGAATTCAAATTTTTCTGTGAAGTTTCTTGTGAAGAGAAAAACGCCTATTCGACGAAAGAATGATATTGGTTGGGGACACCACCGAATAAAATTGAGATGAATGAATAAATGAAAAAGTCCAAAGGATGAGGAAGTAGCCATGAAAAGATAAGGAAAGTATATAGAAATTATTGTTCGTTTTTTTATTCAAAATATAGACTTACACCGTCCAAAAGAAAACATATTTCAGAGGATATAGAAAAGACATCTACTTTATTCTATTTATAGTAAAAGTAGATGTCTTTTCTTATATACCAAAAACGCTCCTACTAATGCAAAATATTAAACACTAATTCGCGAAGAATATCTCCATCTGTCATTGAACTGTTCTTTACTCCCTTTGACTTTGCATCCGCATATCGTATTTCACCAACGATTTGCATTGTCTTTACACCAGTATATTTTCTCATAGCAGCTATATAATCTTTAGCCTGCCAAGTCGTTTTCAGTCCTAACATATTAGCAACTCCCTGCTCTGATTTATCAGGCGCATAATATGCCAACATCAGATTAGAATAGAAGTTGAACAACAGTGACAAAGTCATCTGTATTGGATTCGTTTTCGGGTTTTCTTCAAAATATTTTATTATCTTATTTGCTTTAAGGATATCCTTTTCGACAAGTGCGCTCCGCAATTCAAAGTTATTATAATCCTTGCTTATACCGATATTCTTTTCTATCTGCTCAGGTGTTACACGTCTCTGACCAGCAGGTAAAGTGATGATCAGCTTTTCCAGTTCCCCCGTCAGTCGGCTCAAATCAGAACCTACAAAATCAGCCAACATGGCTGTTGCCTTAGGTTCCATATCCACACCTTTACGCTTCATATAAGAAGATATGAAAGCAGGAAGTTGGGCCTCTTTTATTTTTTTCGATTCAAACAATACGCCCACCTTTTCAATTTCGGCTGCTAACTTCTTTCTACGATCCAACGTACCATGCTTATGGCATATTACCAGAATAGTAGACAGGAGTGGTTTTTGAAGATAATAAGACAACTCTTCCATATTGCGGATTGCCTGCGCCTCCTTTACCACTACCACCTGATGTTCGGACATCATCGGATAACGCTTTGCTGCATTTATGACAGTAGCCACATCTACATCGGCACCATATACCACGGTTAGATTGAACTCCTTCTCCGTTTCATTCAACACATTATTTGTTATATAATCTGCAATCAGGTCGATATAATACGATTCTTCCCCCATCAAATAATAGACAGGACGATATTGTTTAGCACCCAACTCCTTGAGAATATCATCACACGTCAGTTCTTGTTTTGCCATAATATCTTTCAAGACCGGGAATTACCAGTCAAATTTCAAGTGTTTTACAGTTTTCTTTTCATCAATAATCATACGCAAAGAGGCAATACCTATTTCCACATGCTCTTCCACATAATTTTTGGTAACCAGGCTATCGCTCTTGTCTGTTTTCACCCCATCCGGAGTCATCGGTTGATCGGAAACCAACAGCAATGCACCGGTAGGAATATGATTGGCAAAGCCACAACTAAACAATGTTGCCGTTTCCATATCAACTGCCATTGCGCGAGTCTTTTTCAGATACTCCTTGAATGTTTCATCATGTTCCCAAATACGACGATTCGTAGTATAAACAGTTCCTGTCCAATAGTCACGTCCATAGTCACGAATAGATGAAGAAACGGCACGCTGCAACATAAATGCAGGCAACGCCGGAACCTCAGGCGGAAAATAGTCATTGGAAGTTCCCTCGCCACGAATTGCCGCAATGGGAAGAATCAAATCTCCAAGATGATTCTTCTTGTCGATACCACCGCATTTACCAAGAAACAGACATGCCTTCGGGCGGATAGCACCCAGCAAATCCATGATAATGGCGGCATTAGGGCTCCCCATACCAAAATTAATCATTGTAATTCCTTCGGCACTGGCAGAAATCATATTAGCATCCCTACCCAATATTGGGACATCAAATTGATTGGCGAAAATCTCTACGTACTTGTTGAAGTTAGTCAACAGTATATACTCTCCAAAATCCTCCAAGTTACGTTTTGTGTAACGTGGCAGCCAATTAGCTACGATTTCTTCTTTTGTTTTCATAATTTCATTAAATTTGCGGTTCCAAATAAAGGAACCCGTTATTTAACTTACAAAAATAATAAATGTTATCGTTAAACCTACCAGTATTCGACACTAAAATAAACGTACGAAACGGAAAAAATGTAATTTTTGACGTGATTCGCAAACGATATGTCGCCCTTACTCCCGAAGAATGGGTACGACAACACTTTGTACACTTTCTCATTGCACACAAAGGATACCCATCCGCTCTATTAGCGAACGAAGTAATGGTGAAGCTGAACGGTACAACTAAAAGATGCGATACAGTACTCTACCGGAGAGACCTGTCCGCCCGGATGATTGTGGAGTATAAAGCTCCCCATGTAGAAATCACGCAAGCAGTTTTCGATCAGATTACCCGATACAATATGGTACTGAAAGTAGATTACCTGATTGTCAGCAACGGAATGCAGCACTATTGCTGCCGCATGGATTATGAAAATCAGAGCTATACTTTTCTGAGAGATATTCCGGACTATGCTTCTTTATAAATCGATCATTACATGAAACCTACGGGATGATTACATCATCCCGCCACTTTCTTTTTCCCACCGAATTTTTCTTGCAATTTCTGCATCAGCTCATAGAAATTAGGTACATAAACCGTAGCCAGCAACGTATTCATTGCCATACCGAATACCACTGCAGCTCCCAGTGCGATACGGCTTTCCGCACCTGCACCGGTAGCAAACAGCAACGGCATTACTCCCAAAACGAAAGCAAATGATGTCATTAAAATCGGTCGCAGACGAACATGTCCCGCTTCAAACGCCGCATCACGGATAGAATTCCCCTCAGCGCGGAAATCACGGGCAAACTCCACAATCAGAATTCCGTTCTTTGCCGAAAGCGCAATCAACAGGATAATACCAATCTGCGTATAAATACTTACCGGAGTCCCCATTATCAGACAACCAATCATCGCTCCCAACAATGCTACCGGCAAACCAATAACCGCCGCTACCGGACTGGTCCAACTTTCGTACTGCGCAGCCAACACTAAAAATGCGACAATCAAAGCCATGACCAGAACAATGGTCGTTGTATTCCCAGCCTGCGTTTCCTGGTATGCAACAGAAGTCCATTCATACCCGAATTCATCACCTAACTGTTCCTTGAACAAAGCCTCCATCTCTTGAATAGCCTGCCCCGTACTGCTTCCCGGAGCCACATTGCAGGTCAAAGCCGCAGTAGAATACATATTATACCGGTTAATCTGATCTTGCCCCAACTGTTCTTCTACTTTAGTAAAAGAAGAGAAAGGCACCATCTCTCCCGCAGAATTCGGCACACTCAACTTCAGCACATCATCAATCACCCTTTGCGCCTGATCACGCGCCTCGATCTTCACCTGATAGATACGTCCGAACTCTACAAAATCATTCACATACGCCGCTCCCATATAATATCCCAGCGTAGAAAAGACATCATTCAAGGCAATACCCATAAATTGAACTTTATCCCGATCGATATTCAAAAAATACTGCGGTACATTTGCTTGATACTGGCTGGATATAGAAGCCAGAGCAGGTTTGGTATGGTAAGAAACCAATAAAGCATCGATAGCCTGCTGCATCTCCGTAGGTCCCAGATTTTTCCTATCCTCTACCTGAAGCTGCAGACCTCCCGAAGCTCCTAATCCCGGAATAGCCGGTGGAACCATAGCAAACACCTGCCCGGCTTGAATTGTCATATACGCCTCACCGTTGAAACGGTTGACTACAGCGGCAGCCGTGTGCTCCTTCCCTTTCCTTTCGTTCCAGTTTTTCAGTACGACAAAATAAGTAGCCGAATTACTCTGCTCACCACCTCCCATAACGGAAAAACCAGTAATACCTATATAGTTCTGTACCTCAGGATACGAATCAAGTATGGCATTAATTTGATTTCCAACCGCTTGTGTACGCTCCAGACTGGCAGCAGGAGGCAATTGAACCACAGCAATGAAATATCCGTCATCTTCATCGGGAACAAACGTAGAAGGCCAGCGCATAAATAGAAGAACGGCAATAACTGTCAAAATGGCATAAGAGATAAAACTAAATCCCGGTCGTTTAAGCAGCCATTTAACGATTCCGTCATATACTCCCTGCGTTTTATCATAAGCCTTATTGAATCCCCGATAGATAAAAAACTTGGAAGGTTTGCTCTTTTCGAGAAAAAGCGCGCAAAGCGCAGGTGTCAACGTCAATGAATTAAAACCGCTCAACACGGTCGAAGCAGCAATAGTCAACGCAAACTGCTTATATAGCTGGCCGGAAATTCCACTAATCAACATAGTAGGAACAAATACGGCAAGCAACACAAGAACCACGCCGACAATAGGGCCGGTAATCTCTCCCATCGCTTTTGTCACCGCTTCGCGAGGCGAGTATTGTCCGGTTTCCAGTAACCTCGAAGCGTTCTCCACCACCACTATCGCATCATCCACCACAATGGCGACTGCCAAAATCAATCCGAACAACGTCAATGTATTGATAGAGAAGCCAAATGCCGCCATCACAGCAAGAGTACCAATCAAAGAGACCGGAATGGTGAGACAAGGAATAATAACCGCCCTCCAATTCTGAAGGAACAAGAAAATAACAAGCACCACCAGCAAAGTAGTCTCAAAGAACGTCACCATCACTTCATCAATGGAAGCATGAATCACATCCGTTGTATCCAACGTAACGTTATAAGTAACACCTGACGGAAAGTTCGCTCCCAATTCCTCCATTTTGGCTTTCACCCCTTTCGATACATCCAATGAGTTGGATCCCGGTTGCTGATAAATAGCGATGGCAGCCGTAGGTTTCCCATTCAGCCGGGATACCACTCCATAAGAAGCAGAACCCAGATCAATCCGTGCAATATCTTTCAGGCGAAGCATTGCTCCGTCCTTTTCCGTACGGATGATGATATTGCCAAACTGTTCCGGTGAGGTAAGTCTCCCTTGCACATTCAACGTATACTGAAACGCATTCTTATTATCCTGTCCGATAGGTTGACCGATATACCCGGCAGAAACCTCTACGTTCTGCGCCTGAATGGCCTGATAGACCTGTTGCGGTGAAATATTGCGAATCCGCATAGCTTCAGGATCCAGCCAGACACGCATAGAATAATCTCCGGCTCCCATGACATTTACCGCACCGACTCCCGGCACACGGGTTAACTGGTCGACAAGATTTAATTTCGCATAGTTGGTAAGGTACAAACTGTTATAGACAGAATCCTGCGAAGCCATCGTCAAGAACATAACGATGTTCGAAGATTGTTTCTGTACAGTCACTCCCTGCACCACCACCGGTTCCGGAAGTGATGATTGCGCGATACTCACCCTGTTTTGCACTTGCACGGTTGCCATGTCAATATCCGTTCCAACGGCAAAAGTGATAGTCAGGGAGTATGCTCCCGAAGATGAAGAGTTGGAAGACATATAAAGCATACCATCTACTCCATTCACCTGCTGTTCGATAGGAATACCTACCGTTTGGGCTACCGTCTCGGCATTTGCACCCGGATAAACGGCCGATACTTGTACCGTCGGTGGTGTAATCTCCGGAAATTGCGCTACCGGTAATATATTTAGTGTCACCAGACCGGCTACCACAATAAGCAGTGCAAGCACCGTAGCGAAGATCGGTCGGTTTATGAAAAATTTAGAAAACATAGATCTATAAGTTTAGGATTAATACTTGAAATGAAAGAACTACTCTTTAAGGTACAGGCTTTACCTTCATTCCATCTCTGACTTTCATCAGAGCTTCCGTGACATACCGCTCTTGAGGAGAAATGCCCTCCAATACCTGACGCAGGGTATCACCCATTAACTGCCCCACCTCAATATGACGGTAACGAACTATGTTCGAGTCATTTACGACATACAGAAATTTACCTAACTGATCCGTTCCTATAGAAGCTTCCTTCACCAATACAGCATTTGAGGCTTCGCCATAAGGAAGAGTTATGCTCACATACAACCCGCTTTTCAAAAGCCCTTTCGGATTATCAAAATTAGCGCGTACCATCAATGTTCCCGTACTCATATCCACATTCGGGGATAAATAATCCAACACGGCAGGATAAGACTCCGTTCCATCCTTACCCAATTGTACCATAATCTTTTGCGGCAGGTTCTTTGCCGATTGATTATCATTCATCGCCATGCCCAACCACTGATTGTCCGCTACATTAAAATACGCATACATCTGATTATCCTTATAGATAGTAGCCAAAGTAACGGGCTGTAAAGAGCCGCCCACATAACTTCCTATGTCCACAGTCGATTTCGTGATAGTCCCGTCAAACGGAGCACGCACATAACAATATCCCAGATTCGTATGCGCCGTACTCAAAGCGGCTTCCGCATTATTCACAGCCGCGATCCCCTCTGTCACATTGGCTTCCGACTGTAGCAGTTGTATCTGACTCACCGCATCACTTTTGATAGCCTCTTTCATACGGCTGTAATTACTGCGTGCGTACTCCAGCTGCGCCTGAGCTGTTTGCAGATCCGCTTTCGCCTGTTCCACCTTATCTTTATATAATGTAGGCTCGATGACAAAAAGTAACTGTCCTTTCTTCACCCTTCCTCCCGGAGTATAGGAGGTGGACTGCAAAGTCCCGTTTACCCTAGCCACAAGATTTACCGTTTGCTCCGTTGTCAGGTATCCCGGGTAATCTTTCGTCAGAGTAATGTCCTTCACTACCGGTTTAGCCACGCTAATTTCAGGAGTAGGCATTCCTCCCATTGCTCCTGTGTTTTTCTTCTCCTTGCATCCTGTCAATATGGGTAGCGCAAGAAAGATATACATTAGTTTTTTCATATCCGTTCGGTTATATTTTTTATTTATAGATTCTTTTTTATTCTCTCCAGCCTCCGCCCAATGCTTTATAAAGGGTTATCAGTTGCAATAACGAACTGCCTTCCGCTTGCACCAGCTGATTCTCATAAGATAGCAGAGAACGTTGGGCGTCGAGCACATTCTGGAACGGTGAAAGCCCCTGTTTATAAAGTTCTAAAGAAAGTTTCAACGTCTCCACACCTTGATTGCGCACCTCCCTCAACGCCACAATCTGCTTGATGGAATTACGATAAGCATTCATCGCATTATCCGTTTCCTGCACAGCAGTCAGAACCGTTTGATTAAATTGATTGATCGTTTCGTCTAATTGAGCTTTTGCCAGTCTGGTGGCATTTACCAATTGTCCTCCACTGAAGATTGTCCAACTCAATGCCGGAGCAATCTCATAAGTCATGCTTTTACTCTTCACCAGATCCTTTAAATCGCGGGCAGCATAGCCAAACGAACCTTTCAGAAAAACTTTCGGCAACCAATCGGCCTTAGAAGCTCCGAGTAACGCTGCCTGCGCATTCACATTCCGTTCCGCACTCCGTACATCGGGTCTTCTCAATAATAAATCGACAGGCATACTCACTCCGATCGGTTCCATATAATCGGGTAAAGTCCCCACCGTTTCCAGCACCGGACGAATCTCCTGAGGATACATTCCAAGCAAAACGGCCAGTGTCGTGATATACTGGTTGATACCTGCTTCCAATTGTGGAATGGAAGCTCTCGTGCTATACAAAACCGATTTAGCCTGTGCCACGTCCAATTTAGCCACAAGTCCGGTGTTATAACGTACTTCCGTGATTTTCAGCACTTTTTCCTGCGAAGCGACATTCTTCTTCACCACCTCAAGCTGCTGCTGAAATTCCCGTAGATTGATATAAGCTGAGGCCACCTCGGCCGCCATAGAAATCATCACCCCCGTATACTCCTCTTTACTTGCAGCAAAATTCTCTTTCTGCGCTTTCACACGCTTACGGATACTGCCGAATACATCCACTTCCCAACTCATACTGAGTGATGCGCCATAATAATGTTCCGTAGATTGAGGAGCGGCACTGATATTGCCGCTTGTCTCCTCGCGAGTCCATCCGGCATTCAATCCGATAGAAGGGAAAAAGTTACTGCGCTCCATCCAAAGATTGGCACGGGCAGCAGATATGCGGTTAATAGCCATCGCAACAGAGAAATTGCGGTCTACCGCCAAAGCGATCAGAGAATCCAACTTGGTGTCCCGGAAAGATTTCCACCAATAATCATCCACAGGAAGCGTCTGTTGAAATACTTGTCCACTCTCCTCCCATTCATCAGGAAGAGGCGCCTTCAGATAACGGTTTGCAGTTTGCCCAACCGCAGATACAGTAGAAAGAAACATAAAGAGCGATATGCCCCACATTCGTATATTCATATCAGTTCAGGTTTTTATGAAATGATATGATAACAACCAAAGGTTTGGTTTGTTTATTTTGGGTATGTTAAGAAAGGGAGATAAAAAAAGCCCCGCATGATGCGGAGCTTTGAAATATATAATCAAAAAGCGGTAGATTATTCTGCACTTTTTCTTCTGATCGCTCTTTTGGTTGTTGGTGCGGGAGCTTCTTCAGCCTTGTGTTCAATCTGTACACCAGCCAATTCCGGGTCAATCATGATACGTCCGCAATATTCGCAAACGATCACCTTCTTACGAGAGCGAATATCCAATTGTCTCTGAGGCGGAATCTTGTTAAAGCAACCACCGCACGCGTCACGTTGTACATATACGATACCCAGTCCGTTACGAGAATTTTTACGTATACGTTTGAATGACTGCAATAGACGCGGCTCAATTTTAGTTTCCAGATCTTTGGCTTTGTCTCTCAACTTTTCTTCTTCCTGCTTGGTTTCAGAGATAATCTCATCCAACTCGCTCTTCTTCTGTTCGAGGTCTTTTTGTCTTTCATCCAAGACCTGTTCGTTTTTCACAACTTCACCCTCTTTCTCTTCTTTGTCTGCAGAATACTCCTTGATTCTCTTCTCACAAAGCTCGATCTCCAACGTCTGGAATTCAATTTCTTTTGTCAGGAAGTCATATTCACGGTTGTTGCGAACATTGTCTTGCTGTGACTTATATTTTTCAACCGAAGCCTTAGCCGTTTCAATCTCTACCTTCTTACCGGCAATAGCAGCTTTCAATTCATCTACTTCAGCTTTAATCTTGTCGATACGAGTACTCAAACCGGCAATCTCATCTTCAAGGTCTTGCACTTCCAACGGAAGTTCACCTCTCAATGTTTTGATCTCGTCAATCTTAGACAACATAGTTTGCAGCTGGAACAGTGTCTTCAGTTTCTGTTCTACCGTCAACTCATTCGGATCTTTTTTTGCTTCTCTAGCCATTTTACTTATAAATATTTTATGGGATTCGTATTTATTTTACTCGATTGGAGTGCAAAATTTGGAAATAAATCCCGGATTATAGAATAAAAAATTTCTTTTGTATATTGTTCGCTTTCATAATGACCGATTTCCGCCATCAGAATATCGCCCTCATGACCAAAATAATCATGATATTTAATTTCACCCGTGATAAAGACATCCGCACCTGCCCGGATGGCCTGTGGAAGCAAAAAAGCTCCTGCACCACCACACAACGCTACTTTCTGTATCTCCCTGCCTGTCAGTCTATTATGTCGGACACAGCCTACCTCAAAAGTTTTCTTTATACGTTTCAGGAATTCAAGCTCTGTTTCAGGTTCATCCAATTCGCCCACAATACCCGCACCTGCCTGCGTCAAGTCGTCTTGCAGGCTGTTCTCTTTCGGTTCGAGCACTTGCAGATTCTTCAAACCTATTTTTTCAGCTATCTTATAGTTAACTCCCCCGTATGCATTATCCAGATTAGTATGCGCTGAATAGATCACAATATCATTCTTTATTGCCTTCAGTATGCAACGTTCCACATAATCTTTGCCCGTAATGGATTTATAGCCTTTGAAAATGAGCGGATGATGTGATATAACGAGGTTGTACCCCAATGCGATAGCTTCATCCAGCACTGCTTCGGTAACGTCAAGACACAACAAAGCCCCTGTTGCTTCCGCTTCTGTCAATCCGATTTGCAGGCCGGCATTATCAAATCCGTCTTGCAATGGCAGAGGCGCGAATCGTTCAAGGGCGCTTACTATTTGCTTAATTTTCATTATTGATAGAAAATTTGGTTGCAAAGATAATAAATTAAATAGTTATGCGCATAACTTCCTCATCGTTTTTTTCGTGTGACTGTCATTTCTTGGATTCTTTAGTCACTTCCAACAGTTTTCCGTATGCATCGAACGAACGTCGTGAAGCCAATGAGATAGTAATCATCAACGACAACATGGATGCGGCGAAAGTAATCACCATAATCATCATTTGATATTTGATAGCGACATTCGGGCTGCTTCCCCCCAGAATCTGCCCGATCATCGTACCGGGAAAAGCAACCAGCCCCATAACCGCGATATTCGCAATCAAAGGACTGAAAGATTTAATAATGGCCTGCCGGATAAATGGAGCTTGGGCTTCCTGCCTTGTAGCCCCATTCCCCAATAAATACCGATACAATTGTTGTTCACGTTTCAGCCCGCTATAATAGGTATTCAAAGCGATAACATTGCTCGACAACATATTCCCCATCAGAATGCCGAATATCGGAATAAAATATTGGGCACTGAAAATATTATCCAATTGAAGGACACCCCCGATAAAGTAAAACCCTATTAACACAACACTACAGAAAAAGCCGACCGTAATAGGGATCAACAGAATACTTCGTTTCAACTGGGTACGTACCAATGCGGTTTGTCCGGCTACAAATATCATAACGACCACCCAAAGGAAATTAATAAAAGGATTATTCCATAAAAAGAGGTATTTCAGATACATACCGATAAGAAACAGTTGGATAATCATCCGTAATGTGCCAATCACAGCAGGTTTTAGCAGTCCTGTCTTGAATTTCCACAGATAAAAGAATGGAATGGCAAGCAGAAGCAAACCTACAAGAAGATTATAATATGATATGTCAATCGTTCCCACTATATAGTTTAGTATTCTATCTGGTTCTTAATTATAGTTCTATTACATAATGACATCCCGCTGCAAAGTCTTTGTCGTGAGATACCGCCAACACTGCCGCCCCTCTTTCTGCCTGCCGTCGAAAAAAAGACAGTACTTTATCAGTCGCCCCCGCATCCAATGCAGACGTCGGTTCGTCAATGATAATCAACGGTTTATCAAGCATTGCAGCCACAGCCAATGTTATACGCTGGCGCTGTCCGCCGGATACCTCATTCACTCTCTTTGCATATAATTCGTGTTCCAAACCCAATTCGTCAAAACAAGCGTATAATCTCTCCTCCGAAAAGGGTACGGAACGATTCACTTTCAGCTCAAACGGAAGGGTAACCATATCTTTCACCCACTCAAACGGCAGTGCCAATTCTTGGGGAATCCATGCAATCTGTCGCCGGACGACATCTATGGTCGATATATCCAGCAACGTCCCTCCCACTTGAATGGTCCCTTCTCTTAACGGCACAAATCCCATCACCGCATTCAACAATGAAGTTTTTCCGCAACCGGACTGCCCCACGATGCAAGCGGTTTCTCCCTGTTCCAGATTCAGATTAAAACCGGAGAAAAGCACTTCTGTCCCAAAAGCAATACAGGCATTATTGATATGCAACATGACTCATCTTTCTAAAATTCTCATCAAAAGTACATAAAAAAACACGACTTATGAATATAAAACCCCAATAATATCGCTAGCTATATATTTTGCTGTCTATAAAAGTAGGTTTACTATACCATTATTGTCATATTTCTCAACCATTCCGGAAAACAATAAGAGTTGAAGCGCGCATACCTTACATTTCATACAAAAGCTAACGGTAATTCATGTATCAATCAACATACAATATATTGTATATCAACTAGTTTGTCACATTATCAAATAAACATTCAAACCGTTCTACTCCAGTGAACAGATCTGTTTACTAGAGTAGACAGTATTGTTCACTCTAGTGCACGAAACCATTCACTCTAGTGGAACGATTGAAATGCAAGCTAAATAATCCATCAATGATGGCTAAATAATCCGTCAATGGCGGCTAGATAACCCAACAATATAAGTAGCTTCACCTATAAACAACCGTTAGATTGTAATGAAAGATATATGAGAGATGTATGAAAAATATATGAGAGATACATGGAAAAACCATGAGAGATGCATGAAAACAAAACATCTCTCATTGCAGTATATTACTGATAATATGAACATTACATCCAATTTATGAGAGATATGAGAGATGAAATAAAAATAAATCTCTAGTAGTGTGCTGAATTCAATTTGTAAATGCGACACCTCCTTATTTTATAAGTTCAATTTTTTCTTGAGCTGCTTAATCTTTCTAAAATTTTGTGCCTCTTTGGGTGATAAAAATCCCAATCTTTTTCTTGGTCTTTGATTAATTTCTAATGTAATTTCCTCTATATATTGGTGTGTAATATATTCGAACGAAATGCCTTTCGGTATATATTGCCTGACTAATCCATTTAGGTTTTCATTTGCTCCTCTTTCCCATGGGTGATGTGGTTTTGCAAAGTAAAAATCTATCCCTAATTCTTTCGCAATATATTGGTGGTCTGCAAATTCTGATCCATTGTCTGAAGTAATTGTATGTATTCGCCCTTTATATGGTCTCAATAGTTGCACGGTTGCTGCCGCCACATATTTAGCTTCCTTACTTGGCAACTTGTATGTCCATAGCCACCCAGTTTTTCTTTCATTTATTGTAAGAATAGCCCCTTTATTATTCTTTCCAATAATAGTATCCATTTCCAAATCTCCCCATCTCTTTTTTTTCTCCACAATAGCAGGTCTTTCCGAAATATCCTTGCGATTGGGAATACATCCTCTACTATTATGTGCGGAACCTCTCTTTCCATGCTTCCGCCCCTTTCTTCTAAGTGACCGATATAAATCCCCGCCTTTTCGTTTATCGTCCCATATCCACTGATAAAGCCTCTCCACGGAAACCATCGGGAAGCCTAGCCCCTTACATCTTCCTACTATTTGTTCCGGGCTATAATTCAGCTGGACAAGCATGGCTGTGGCTCTGGCCTTGACACACTCTGTGAATTTCTGTGGACGAATACGTTGCTCTTTACGACGTTCGTAACGATACTGTGCATAGTCAGCATCATAAGAGTCCGTGGGATTCCATTTATTGCGACATAACTCACGATAAAGGGTACTACGATGAATACCCAGCAAATGGGCTATTTCATCTTTTTTAATTCCTGCTTGCAGATACGCTTGTAATTTGTATCTTTGTCCTTCGGTTAATTGTTTCATCATGCGACTGATTTGGTAGGAGATTGAGGGAGCAAGATAGAAACTTTATTCCAAGGGAGAAGCAAGATGAAGATTTTTTTCATCCGCTTCTCTCTAAAAATATTTTTCTAAACTATATTCTCACTCAACTGTCGCATTTATAACTTGAACTTAGGTGTAAATTCCTTAAGATTCAAATTCAAAATGCGACACTATTTCCTTTTATATCAGTGGCTTTTTCAATAACCTCTATTATTTAAACAAAGCACTTATTCATCTCTTCGAATAAAATATTATCTTTGCCTGACTAATTAATTCTAGAAAAGTTATGATACTAAACGAAAGAGACGCTCGCCATGAGCACATACTGCAAGCAGCACGCCAGATAATGACCGCTGCACGCACTGCCCCCAAAGGAAAAGGGATAGATATTATTGAAGTGGCGCTAATTACCGATGAAGAAATCAAGCAATTATCGGACACTATGATAAAGATGGTGGAAGAACATGGAATGAAATTCTTTCTACGGGATGCAGACAACATACTAAATGCCGAATGCGTTATATTAATAGGAACGCGCGAACAAGCACAGGGACTGAATTGCGGTCATTGCGGATTCTCGACTTGCGCCGGACGTACAGAAGGCGTTCCATGTGCCCTGAATAGTATTGACGTAGGTATTGCGATAGGCTCTGCCTGTGCAACAGCAGCCGATCTGCGTGTAGATACACGGGTAATGTTCTCTGCCGGACTTGCAGCACAACGTTTGAACTGGCTGAAAGACTGCAAAATGGTAATGGCGATTCCGGTAAGCGCATCATCAAAAAATCCGTTCTTCGACCGGAAGCCAAAACAGGAGAACAAAGATTGATATCATACTCGCAAAAAAGAAATGGATATAAATAACTAAATAGAAAAGTCTGATGGGAATCATGGTTGGATTGCCCAGCCCTAGCGGCTCGGAGAAAGATTTGCAATTAAACTTCGGTAAAAATATGACCGTACAGGTAGAAATGAGAGCACCTTATCTGCCTGCCGAATGGCATACGCAAAGCGGCATACAACTGACGTGGCCGCACGCCGGTACGGATTGGGCATATATGCTGGAAGAAGTACAGCAATGTTTCATAAATATCGCCCAAGAAATAGCAAAACGAGAACTGTTACTAATCGTCACCCCCGAACCTGAAAAGGTGAAGCAACAAATAGCTGCTACCGTCAATATGAACAATGTACGGTTTCTGCAATGTGCCACCAATGACACTTGGGCACGTGACCACGGAGCTATAACCATGATTGACACAGGTACTCCCTCATTGCTAGACTTCGCATTTAACGGCTGGGGACTAAAATATGCTTCCGAACTGGACAATCAAATCACCAGGCAAGCTGTAGAAGCCGGAGCTTTAAACGGTCAATACGTCAACCGGCTTGATTTCATACTCGAGGGCGGTTCTATCGAGAGCGATGGAATGGGCACACTGCTTACCACTTCCGAATGTCTGCTCTCTTCCAACCGTAATGAGCGTCTTAACCAAGTGGAGATAGAAGATTATTTAAAATCGGTTTTCCATCTCCAGCAAGTCCTTTGGTTGGATCACGGCTACCTTGCAGGCGACGATACCGACAGTCATATTGATACTTTAGCCCGTTTCTGCTCTACCGACACCATCGCCTACGTGAAATGTGAAGACAAAGAGGACGAGCATTATGGAGCGCTACACGCTATGGAAGAACAATTAAAAACATTTCGCACATTGGCCGGAGCTCCCTATCGTCTGTTAGCTTTACCTATGGCGGATAAGATAGAAGAAGATGGAGAGCGTCTTCCCGCCACATACGCCAATTTTCTGATTTTAAATGACGCCATCCTCTATCCGACTTACAATCAGCCGCAAAATGACAAGAAAGCAGGTGAAGTGTTGCAACAAGCATTTCCGGGACGGCAAATAGTCGGAATAGATTGTCGAGCCCTAATCAAACAGCATGGTTCTTTGCATTGCGTCACCATGCAATATCCAACAGGAGTTATAAAATAAATAATTATTCATCATGAGAAAAATAAAAGTCGGACTTATCCAACAGTCTAACACTTCGGACATTCGTGTCAATCTAATGAATCTCGCCAAAAGCATAGAAGCGTGTGCTGCGCACGGCGCACAGTTAATCGTTCTTCAGGAATTGCACAATTCGCTTTACTTCTGCCAGACAGAAAATACAAACTTATTCGACCTCGCAGAAACGATTCCCGGACCTTCCACCGGATTTTACTCGGAATTGGCGGCAGCCAATAAGGTAGTTCTTGTAACTTCCCTCTTCGAGAAACGCGCGCCGGGACTTTATCACAATACAGCCGTTGTCTTCGACCGTGACGGAAGCATCGCCGGTAAATATCGGAAAATGCACATTCCCGATGATCCTGCATATTACGAAAAGTTTTATTTTACTCCCGGAGATATAGGTTTCGAACCGATCCAGACTTCTTTAGGAAAACTGGGGGTCTTGGTATGTTGGGATCAATGGTATCCGGAAGCTGCCCGCCTGATGACACTGAAAGGCGCCGAACTTCTAATCTATCCTACGGCTATCGGCTGGGAAAGTAGCGACACGGATGACGAGAAAGCGCGTCAACTCAATGCCTGGATTATCTCACAACGTGCTCATGCCGTTGCAAACGGTCTTCCTGTTATTTCCGTCAATCGTGTAGGTCATGAGCCCGATCCTTCCGGACAGACAAATGGTATCTTATTTTGGGGAAACAGTTTTGTTGCGGGTCCGCAAGGGGAATTTCTCGCACAGGCCGGAAATGACCGTCCGGAGAATATGGTAGTGGAAATTGATATGGAACGTTCTGAGAATGTACGTCGCTGGTGGCCATTCCTGCGCGATCGTCGCATCGACGAATACGAGGGACTGACTAAGCGATTCTATTGAAAAGTCAGTTTCTTATTAGCCATGAAGTTGACACCTCCGTAAATAAACAATCCCAAGAATTGTGCGAGGTATTCATTCACGTCTAATCCTTCAACCAATAAAATAAGAAACAGGAATTGTGCCGTGTAGGCCAGACCAAAAGCAGAACAAAAGAGCAGTATCTGTTTCCAGATACTGTTCTTTTTGTTTTCTATAGGGAATATCCAGTATTTACACCAAACGAAGTTATGGATTTGAGCAATCAGATACGCTGTTATATTAGCCACTATATAGTCACCGTTGAATGATATTTCCTTCATCATCAACCATACAACCAATGCCATTATCAAGGCATTCATCGTACCGATTACCATAAAACGAAATATACGTACCGATTCTTTCACTCCCACCCTTTGCTTCACTCTTTGATATCAACAATCAAATTCAGTTCGTCAAGTTGAGTCTGGTCAATCGCAGATGGCGCATCCAGCATCACATCACGTCCGGAATTGTTCTTCGGGAACGCGATACAGTCACGGATAGAGTCCAGACCGGCAAATAAAGACACCCAACGATCAAGCCCGTATGCAAGACCACCGTGAGGCGGTGCACCATACTTAAAGGCATTCATCAGGAAGCCGAACTGCGCTTCCGCCTTTTCCGGAGTAAAGCCCAGAATCTCGAACATCTTGGCTTGCAGTTTCGCATCGTGAATACGGATAGAACCTCCACCTACTTCGACACCATTGACTACCATATCGTATGCATCAGCACGCACTGCGGCCGGATCAGTATCCAACAATGGAATATCTTCATCTTTCGGATGTGTAAAAGGATGATGCATTGCCATCAGACGACCTTCTTCCTCGCTCCATTCAAACATCGGGAAGTCAATCACCCAAAGACAAACGAATTTATTCTTGTCACGCAAGCCCAATTGAGAACCCATTTCCAAACGAAGTTCACAAAGTTGCTTACGGGTTTTCATGGCATCGTCACCGGAAAGAATTAAAATCAAGTCACCCGGCTTAGCTCCGAACGCTTCCTTCATTTTCTGAAGTACCTCTTGCGTATAGAACTTGTCTACGCTTGATTTCACCGTACCGTCCGCTTCTATACGGGCATAGACCATACCTTTTGCGCCGATCTGAGGTTTCTTTACAAACTCAGTCAACGCATCCAGCTGTTTACGGGTATAAGTCGCAGCACCTTCCGCACAGATACCACCGATATATGCAGCATTATCAAATACGGAGAATCCATGTCCTTTCATGATGTCCATCAATTCGACGAACTTCATGCCGAAACGCAAATCCGGTTTATCGCTACCATAATATTTCATGGCATCAGCCCAAGCCATTCTGGGGAACGGTTCGGTCAGTTCCACACCGCGAAGAGTCTTAAACAGATGTTTAGCCATCCCCTCGAAAGTAGTAATAATATCTTCTTGCTCAACAAAGCTCATTTCACAGTCAATCTGCGTGAACTCCGGTTGACGGTCGGCGCGCAGGTCTTCATCACGGAAACATTTCGCAATCTGGAAATAACGGTCGAACCCGGATACCATCAACAATTGCTTCAATGTCTGCGGAGATTGCGGAAGTGCATAAAATTGTCCCGGATTCATACGTGAAGGAACAACAAAGTCGCGCGCTCCTTCCGGAGTAGAACCGATCAGAACCGGTGTTTCCACTTCGATAAAACCAAGACTATCAAGATATTTGCGGACTTCGATAGTCATTTTATGACGTAATTCCAGATTGGAACGAACGGCATTACGACGCAAATCCAAATAGCGGTATTTCATACGGATATCATCACCGCCATCCGTGTTGTCTTCAATAGTGAACGGAGGAGTCATGGCCGTGTTCAGCACATTCAGTTCGGAAACAATGATTTCAATGTCTCCCGTAGGAATATTTGCATTCTTGCTGAAACGTTCATTCACCGTTCCGGTGATTTGAATAACGAACTCACGTCCCAACTTATTGGCACGCTCACAGAGTTCTGCATTGATTTCTTCGTTAAATACTAATTGAGTAATTCCATAACGGTCGCGGAGGTCGATGAAGGTCATTCCTCCCATTTTGCGACTACGCTGTACCCATCCGGACAGCGTCACTTGCTTATTTGCATCAGAGATTCTCAGTTCTCCACATGTGTGTGTTCTGAACATATATTTTTTTAATTAAACGATTATCCACTCGCGTTTTTATTTTGGCTGAACCAAAACTCCGCAAAAGTACGCAATAATTTGTAATTCGTAATTAGTTATCCATTATTTTATCAGACTTTCTTCGTCAGCTTTTTCAAGATTTTCTTGTTTTTGTCTGTTATATTGTCAACAATAGCTTCATTCATCAATTTAATTCCATTCATATATTCTTGTGCTCTCTGAAGTACATTGGCGGCATCCTTCTCCGATGCGCGTGGCACTACTACGCGCAATCCTCTTTGAATCAACCTGATATCCACATCAGCATCCGTCTCCATAGGATCTCCGTCAAAATGCACCACTCCGGGAGTAGCCCGACGAATACACAGCCGCCTACATCGGAAAGTCTTGATGCGGCTATTCTGGTCAATCGTCTTATTAAACAGTTGAAAAGCAAGCGAAGGCACGTCCAATACGGTAAACGGCTCGAGAATGGTCACATCCAGCAAACCATCCGTCAGCGTGGCTTGCGGAGCAATGTAGGCATTGTTTCCATATTGCGACGCGTTTCCACAGGCAATAAGAAAGGCTTTATATTTGGATACTCCATTTTCAGTTTCCAGTTCGTATGTCTCCGGCTGGTATTTAAGGCTTTCTTGCAGCGTCTTTTCCAAATAAGTCAGCAACCCACGCTTACCGGCATGTGCAAACTTCAGACTGACAAACGCGTCGAATCCGACACCACAGGTACAGAAAAAATCCGTTCCGTTGATTTTACCATAATCTATAATATCCGTGCAGCCTTCATTGAGCACTTCCAATGCCTTCTTCGGTTCCATAGGTATATGCAAGTGACGTGCAAGTCCGTTTCCTGACCCACAAGGAATAATTCCCAAAGCAGTATCAGTATGCACTAATGAACGAGCTATTTCATTGATTGTCCCGTCTCCTCCGATAGCTACCACCATATCCGTTTTTTCTTCCGCAGCTTGGGCAGCTATCTCTACCGCATGACCGGCTCTCTCCGTATACACTACTTCCCAAGAGTATTTCGTCTTGTCTATTTTTTCATCCAACAAACTAAGAATCAATTCTTTACTTTGTGTTCCCGAAATAGGATTGACGACGAATTTTATTTTTTTCATATTATCGTTCATGCTATTCTTGTCGATTGTAGACGACAAAAGTAATATAAATATCTCAAATTTTAATCTATTAGAGGTTTCGAATCGCATAGGAGCAACTTTTTTCTCTTAAAAAGAACATATGAAAGCAAAAATTGTTATCTTTGCCCCCTGTTTTAAACACTTGTTAAGATAAAAGTATATTTGATCGTCAGTGAACGATCTGAGTATGAGCATAATAAATTATAATTCAATGGGATTATTACAAGAGAAGTTAGCTAAGTACGACTTGCCACAACAATTTATGGCAAAGGGCGTTTACCCATATTTCCGTGAGATTGAAGGGAAACAGGGTACAGAGGTAGAAATGGGCGGACACGAAGTGCTGATGTTCGGTTCCAATGCATACACTGGCCTTACGGGAGATGAAAGAGTGATTGAAGCCGGTATCAAAGCCATGCACAAATATGGTTCCGGTTGCGCAGGGTCACGCTTTCTGAATGGTACACTTGACCTGCATGTTCAATTGGAGAAAGAGTTGGCCGCTTTTGTTGGAAAGGACGAAGCTCTCTGTTTTTCTACCGGTTTTACAGTAAACTCAGGTGTTATTCCGGCTTTGACCGACCGTAACGATTATATCATCTGTGACGACCGCGACCACGCCTCTATCGTAGATGGCCGCCGCCTCTCCTTCTCACAGCAATTGAAATACAAACACAACGATATGGCGGATCTGGAAAAACAACTTCAAAAGTGTAATCCGGATTCAGTGAAGCTGATTATAGTGGACGGTGTGTTCTCTATGGAAGGCGACTTGGCAAACCTGCCCGAAATCGTACGTTTGAAACATAAATACAATGCGACCATCATGGTAGACGAAGCACATGGCTTGGGAGTATTCGGAAAACAGGGACGTGGTGTTTGTGACCATTTCGGTCTGACTCACGAAGTTGACCTAATCATGGGTACTTTCAGTAAATCATTGGCTTCTATCGGTGGATTCATCGCTGCTGACTCCTCTATTATTAATTGGTTACGCCATAACGCACGTACATATATATTCAGTGCATCCAACACTCCGGCTGCTACCGCGTCCGCCTTGGAGGCTCTCCACATCATCCAGAATGAACCGGAAAGACTCGAAGCCTTGTGGGAAGCTACCAATTATGCTTTGAAACGTTTCCGTGAAGCCGGTTTTGAGATTGGCGCAACAGAGTCACCTATCATCCCTCTTTACGTACGCGATACGGAAAAGACATTCATGGTAACCAAACTGGCTTTTGACGAAGGTGTATTTATCAATCCGGTTATTCCGCCCGCATGTGCTCCACAAGACACATTGGTACGTGTGGCATTGATGGCTACCCATACAAAAGAACAGATTGACCGTGCTGTAGAGAAATTAGTAAAAGCATTCAAGGCTTTAGACCTCTTATAATCAGCACTCGAAATCATAAATAAAAAGCAGAGGATGAACTCATCCTCTGCTTCCCAAGCTGTTCGTATCAGGATTTAATTCCCTGACAGCCTCTTTTACTACCCTTTGAGTCGGATTCCTATAAGTTTCTGTCTGCTGTACAGGAACAATCTCATTCAGCATTCTCTCATATCCCTTCTGTTCCAACAAAGGCATATCTTTCTCATCTACCTTCTTTTGATTTTTAGTCTTCATATATCTCCTTATTTTTAGTTTCTTATCTTAAGAACAGAAAATGATAAAAGATAGTTCATTGTTACACCAAATTATATCACTCTATAATATCTCTGATTTCTAACAAGAAAAAAAGTACAGGCACAAGAGTATGATATTCAATGAATTGAGAATTAATCAATAAAAAACATTCGTTTGCCTATTGTTAATTAAAAAATACTCCCTATCTTTGCACCGCTTTTGAAAAGAACAACCCTTCAAAAAGTAGCGGGGTGTAGCGCAGTCCGGTTAGCGCACCTGCTTTGGGAGCAGGGGGTCGTGGGTTCGAATCCCGCTACCCCGACTACAAAGAAAAAAGGAAGTTCGGTTAAAAGTTTTCGGGGTGTAGCGCAGTCCGGTTAGCGCACCTGCTTTGGGAGCAGGGGGTCGTGGGTTCGAATCCCGCTACCCCGACGGAAGAGACAAATCGAAGATTATAAAATGAGGCTAATACAATAAATATTAGCCTCATTTATTTTACATCTTCAAATAATACTCCCGAGTCAACATTATATATTCCTCGCTATATTTGTGACGTGCTATTTCTGTCAACAGTTCTTCGACCACACACTCCCGATTACCAAAAGAAAAAGCGAACAACACTCTTTTGGGAACACCTCCGGGCTTAGTTATCACATTCAGTTGGCGGACTGCATACAGATTCCACATAGAAGCTATACCCTTCACCCTATCTGTCACATCCGCCGGAATCACAACCGTAAAAGTCCCATCCTCAGCCAATAATCCGGCAACTCCTTTCAATAGTTCCTCATAAGTCAGAGAAGTGTCATGACGCGCGGCATTCCTTTGTACATCCGGACATTTAAGTGAGCCTACAAAATAAGGAGGATTTGAGACAATCACATCAAATTTACCGGAAGAATGATACTGATTAAAATCTGCCTGAACCACTTCTATCTGTTCTTTCCAAAAAGAACGGGCTACATTTTCTTTAGCCTGCTCCACAGCTGCCGTATCTACTTCCAATGCTACAATTTTCACATCTGCCGGACTGCGTTGAGCCAACATCAGAGCAACCAATCCTGTTCCCGTACCTACATCCAATACCCGACGCGCTCCTTGAACCGAAGTCCAGGCGCCTAAAAGTACTCCATCCGTGCCAACTTTCATAGCACATTTGTCATGCCACACTGTAAACTGCTTAAATTGAAAATAAGGATTCGACATTTTATTCGCTGATCTTAAAACCCGTTTTATTCCACTAATTTATTATGTACCGCCAAAAATAAATAATTATTATGGAAGTTACCCTTTATCACCCTACATTTTGGCATTGTTTTTGTGTTTTTATTCAAACCTGTGCTTTATTATTAAAGAGAATCGATTAACTTTGCAAACGATTTATGCATATTTGTATGGCATAAACTAAATTAAAACGAAAAGATGAAAGAAAGATACTTATTGGAAGATGTCAGTGACAACGGTTTCTCGTTAATTACCGACTATGATGGTAACGATGAACATGCATTTGATGTAAACATAAAATCTGGTGAAATTCTTCCGGTTCTCCCCCTCCGTAATATGGTATTATTTCCCGGAGTATTCCTGCCTATCACGGCTGGCCGAAAGTCTTCATTAAAGCTCATACGTGATGCTGAGAAAAAGCATAAAGACATAGCAGTAGTGTGTCAAAGAGCTGCGCATACGGAAGACCCCAAATTGGAAGATTTGCACAACATAGGTACTGTAGGACGAATTGTCCGGGTATTGGAAATGCCGGACCAAACGACAACCGTCATACTTCAAGGTATGAAGCGTCTAAGTTTGAAGAGTATTACCGATACACATCCATATCTCAAAGGCGAGGTTGAGATTTTGGAAGAAGAAATTCCTGGTAAGGACGATAAGGAGTTCCAAGCTTTGGTTGAAACCTGCAAAGACCTGACAATGCGTTACATCAAGTCGTCAGATGCAATGCATCAGGATTCTGCGTTTGCCATTAAAAATATCAATAGTCCGATGTTCCTGATCAACTTTATCTGCTCGAATCTCCCGTTTAAAAAAGACGAAAAGATAGATTTATTAAGTATCAAGTCTTTGCGCGAACGTACTTATCACTTATTGGAGCTTCTGAATCGTGAAGTGCAGTTAGCCGAAATAAAAGCCTCCATCCAAATGCGTGCTCGCGAAGATATTGACCAGCAGCAGCGTGAATATTTCTTGCAACAGCAGATCAAAACCATTCAAGATGAATTAGGTGGCGGCGGTCAAGAGCAGGAAATTGAAGAAATGCGCAATAAAGCGGAGAAAATGCATTGGAATATGGAAGTTAAAGAGACTTTCCTGAAAGAGCTGGCTAAATTGGAACGCACCCATCCGCAGTCACCGGACTACAGTGTACAACTTAACTATCTGCAGACAATGCTTAACCTCCCATGGGGCATTTATACAACCGACAATCTGAATCTTAAGAATGCAGAGAAGACGTTGAATAAAGACCATTACGGATTGGAGAAGGTAAAAGAACGTATTTTGGAACACCTGGCTGTGCTGAAGCTAAAAGACGACATGAAGTCACCGATTATCTGCTTATATGGCCCTCCGGGAGTTGGTAAGACATCACTCGGAAAGTCCATCGCATCCGCCCTTAAACGAAAATACGTGCGTATGTCTTTAGGAGGTGTGCATGACGAAGCGGAAATACGTGGACATCGCAAGACATACATCGGCGCTATGCCGGGACGGATTATCAAGAGCCTTATTAAAGCAGGAGCTTCTAATCCGGTATTTATCTTGGATGAAATAGATAAAGTCAGCGCAGACCGCCAGGGAGATCCTTCATCTGCATTATTGGAAGTTCTCGACCCGGAACAAAACACTTCGTTCCATGACAACTTCCTGGATGTGGACTATGATCTCTCAAAGGTATTGTTCATTGCAACAGCTAATAACCTGAATACAATTCCCGGTCCATTGCTCGACCGTATGGAGCTGATTGAAGTCAGCGGATATATCACAGAAGAGAAAATTGAAATTGCCCGCAAACATCTAGTCCCGAAAGAACTGGAAGCCACCGGGCTTAAAAAGACAGATATAAAACTTCCCAAAGATACGCTGGAAGCCATTATCGAATCGTACACTCGTGAAAGCGGTGTTCGTGAATTAGAGAAGAAAATAGGTAAGATTCTCCGTAAATCAGCCCGTCAGTATGCAACCGACGGATATTTTGCTAAAACGGAAATTAAACCGACCGACCTATACGATTTCTTGGGAGCACCGGAATATACACGAGACAAGTATCAAGGCAATGAGTATGCCGGTGTAGTTACCGGACTGGCATGGACAGCCGTAGGAGGTGAAATCCTATTTGTTGAGACGAGCTTGAGTCGTGGTAAAGGCGGACGTCTTACATTGACCGGTAATCTGGGAGATGTGATGAAAGAATCTGCCATGCTGGCACTGGAATACATCAAGGCACACGCTTCTATCCTTGACCTGGACGAAGACATCTTTGAAAACTGGAACATCCATATTCATGTTCCGGAAGGGGCGATTCCGAAAGACGGTCCGTCGGCAGGTATCACTATGGCCACTTCTTTAGCTTCCGCTCTGACCCAACGAAAGGTAAAAGCCAATCTGGCTATGACAGGAGAAATCACCCTTCGCGGCAAGGTTCTTCCGGTTGGCGGAATCAAGGAAAAGATTCTTGCCGCCAAACGTGCCGGAATAAAAGAAATCATTATGAGCGCCGAGAATAAAAAGAACATAGATGAAATTCAGGATCTGTATTTGAAGGGATTGACTTTCCACTATGTGAATGATATAAAAGAAGTATTCGCCATTGCATTAACCAATGAAAAAGTAGCGGATGCCATTGATTTATCTGTAAAGAAACCCAGCCAGGAATGACATTTGAGTTACAATATACAGACACTAAAAGTAATGCCCGTGCCGGTCTGATAACCACTGACCACGGGCAGATACAAACCCCTATCTTCATGCCGGTGGGAACATTGGGCACTGTCAAAGGGGTGCATCTGACAGAACTGAAAGAAGACATCCAGGCACAGATCATTCTAGGGAATACTTATCATCTCTATTTACGTCCGGGATTGGATGTTATCGAGAAAGCCGGCGGCTTGCATCGCTTCAACGGTTTTGATCGCCCCATGCTGACAGACAGTGGTGGTTTTCAAGTATTTTCGCTAGCCGGAATCCGGAAACTCCGTGAAGAAGGAGCCGAGTTCCGTTCACATATTGATGGCAGCAAGCATATCTTCACTCCGGAAAAAGTGATGGATATCGAACGTACCATCGGAGCGGACATCATGATGGCTTTCGATGAATGCCCTCCCGGAGATTCAGACTATGCGTATGCTAAAAAGTCGTTAGGGCTGACCCACAGATGGCTCGACCGCTGCATACAACGTTTTAATGAAACCGAACCTAAGTATGGCTACAATCAGTCGCTATTCCCTATTGTGCAAGGATGTGTTTACCCCGATCTGCGCAAACAATCTGCGGAGTTTGTGGCTTCCAAAGGAGCGGACGGAAATGCTATCGGTGGATTGGCAGTAGGCGAACCCGTCGATAAGATGTATGAGATGATCGAAATTGTCAACGAGATTCTGCCTAAAGACAAGCCCCGTTATTTGATGGGTGTCGGTACTCCTGTCAACATCCTTGAAGGGATAGAACGCGGCGTAGATATGTTCGACTGCGTAATGCCTACACGCAACGGACGAAATGGAATGCTGTTTACCAAAGACGGTATCATCAATATGCGAAACAAAAAATGGGAAACGGATTTCTCCCCCATTGAAGCGGACGGTGCTTCCTATGTAGACACGCTGTACAGCAAAGCGTATTTGCGCCATCTTTTCCATGCACAAGAACTGTTGGCCATGCAAATTGCTTCCATACATAATCTGGCATTTTATTTATGGCTGGCAGGCGAAGCACGAAAACATATTATCGCCGGAGATTTCTCAACCTGGAAACCGATGATGGTCAGAAAAGTATCAACTAGATTATAAGGAATGAAAAGCAATCGATTCATAAAGCGGCTGGACTGGTATATCATCAAGAAATTCTTGGGAACATACGTATTTGCTATTGCATTGATCATTTCTATTGCAGTAGTATTCGACTTTAACGAGAAGATGGATAAACTGATGGAACATGAAGCACCATGGAGTAAAATCATTTTCGAATACTACATGAACTTTATCCCCTACTTCTCCAATCTGTTCAGTCCGTTGTTCGTGTTCATTGCCGTCATTTTCTTTACTTCAAAACTAGCGGAGAACTCAGAGATTATCGCCATGTTCTCCACCGGAATGAGTTTCAAGAGAATGATGCGTCCTTATATGATTTCTGCGGCCATTATCGCATTAACGACCTTTATGCTAAGTTCGTACGTAATCCCTAAAGGAAGCGTCACCCGCCTGAACTTTGAAGACCGGTATATCAAACCCAAGAAACAGAATACGGCACGCAACGTACAACTGGAAGTGGATAGCGGTGTCATTGCATACATTGACAATTATAATAATGCCATGAAAACAGGCAACCGTTTCTCGTTGGATAAATTCGTCGACAAGAAGCTGGTTTCTCACTTGACAGCACGTCGTGTAACGTATGATACAACCACCGTCCATAAATGGACGATTCATGACTACATGATACGTGAGTTGGACGGCTTGAAAGAAAAAATCACCAAAGGAGACCGGATAGACTCGATTATCAATATGGAACCGTCCGACTTCCTCATCATGAAGAATCAACAGGAAATGCTCACCAGCCCTCAATTGAGTGACTATATTGAGAAACAAAAACGAAGAGGATTTGCCAATATCAAAGAGTTTGAAATTGAATATCATAAACGAATCGCCATGTCGTTCGCCTCTTTCATCCTGACAATTATCGGTGTTTCTCTTTCGTCACGAAAGACCAAAGGAGGTATGGGTCTCCACTTGGGTATCGGACTGGGACTGAGCTTCTCATATATCTTATTCCAGACAATTACTTCTACATTTGCCATCAACGGTAATGTACCTCCTGTGATTGCAGTCTGGATTCCCAATATCCTTTATGCAGGTATCGCCTTCTTCCTGTATCAAAAGGCGCCGAAGTAGATGATAAGATTCTCTTAAATAGAAGTTCCGCCTATTCTTACCAAACGGCAAGTATAGGCGGAACTTTTTTGTTGTATTCATTTCCTCTTTTGTCTATTCTACATTGTCAACCAATCTCCTTTACATAAGCAGAAAGATCCGCAGCAGAGATGTTTTTGGCTATAATTACACCATTTCCATCCAATAAATAGTTAGTGAACCCCCGGTTCAAACGGTATTTCTTAAATAATCCGGAGTCCTCGCCTTCTGTTTCCACGAAACAAGTGGGCGTAACTATTTGGTCCTTACGAACGGTTTCCTTAAAAATTGACTGATATTCGTCAAACGAAATAGAAACCATTTCCACATTATGAGAAGAACGAAGCGCATTGCTTAAACTTACGTTTTGCATCCGGGATTGCGCGTCATAACTTGCCCAAAAACTTAGCAACACATACTTTCCTTTCAAATTTCCCAACTTAAAGGCAGGTTGCTCTTCCGATGTAGATTCGATTTTAAAATCCGGGGCTACATCACCCTCACTCAAACCTCCGGTAGGTTTGTCTTTCTCAACGAAAGCGGTCAAGGAACAAATTAGTAATACAACAAAAATCCACTTTACATACTTCATGTAACTCGGTTTTAGTTAATACTATCCGGGACTGTCCTTAAACAGTGGTTTCTTCCCGAAACGTTGTCTTTTCAGGCATCAGGCGAAGAGGAATCCGCTGATTATCAGAGCCTTTATTTTTGAAACCGGGTGCAAAGGTAAGTAATTATCAAATTAACTTCCAAAAGAATAAGCAAAAATCTCACTTTTCAGGTATAACTTTTTATGTTATTTAGCATAAAAACGAACTTTTTTCTCTACTTTTGCAGGATAAAAGTCTATTTCTTATGCAACCATCAAGTACTGAATTGATTCTGATTCGAGTTACCGGCGAAGATCGTCCGGGGCTTACCTCATCCGTGACCGAAATATTAGCTAAATATGATGCTACTATCCTCGATATCGGGCAGGCGGATATTCATAATACGCTATCGCTAGGTATTCTTTTCAAGAGTGAAGAAAGACATTCCGGATTTATCATGAAGGAATTATTATTCAAAGCATCCTCTTTGGGAGTAACCATCCGGTTCGAACCAATTACAACCGAGCAATACGACAATTGGGTAGGTATGCAAGGCAAGAACCGCTATATCTTGACGGTACTTGGCCGCAAACTGTCTGCGCGTCAAATATCGGCAGCCACCAGCGTATTGGCAGAGCAAGGAATGAATATCGATGCAATCAAGCGCCTGACGGGTAGAATCCCTTTGGATGAATGCGATACGGATGCACGCACACGCGCTTGCATAGAATTCTCAGTGAGAGGTACTCCCAAAGACCGCATCGCCATGCAAGAAAGCCTGATGAAGTTAGCCAGCGAACTGGAGATGGACTTTTCTTTTCAGTTGGATAATATGTATCGACGTATGCGCCGTCTGATCTGCTTTGATATGGATTCCACACTTATCGAAACCGAAGTTATTGATGAGCTCGCCATCCGCGCCGGCGTAGGCGATGAGGTAAAGGCCATTACGGAAAGCGCCATGCGTGGCGAAATAGACTTTACCGAAAGCTTTACCCGCCGCGTAGCCCTATTGAAAGGACTCGATGAATCCGTCATGCAGGAGATTGCAGAAAACTTGCCTATCACAGAAGGAGTAGACAGACTAATGTATGTATTGAAGAAGTATGGCTACAAAATAGCAATTCTGTCGGGAGGTTTCACCTATTTCGGCCAACACCTGCAAAAGAAGTATGGTATAGACTATGTATATGCGAATGAGCTGGAAATTATTGATGGAAAGCTCACCGGACGTTATTTGGGAGATGTGGTAGACGGAAAGCGCAAAGCCGAACTACTCCGTTTAATTGCCCAAGTAGAAAAAGTGGATATCGCGCAGACCATTGCCGTAGGTGACGGAGCCAATGACCTCCCCATGCTGGGAATTGCCGGATTGGGGATAGCATTCCATGCCAAACCCAAAGTAGTAGCAAATGCCAAACAGTCTATCAATACCATCGGACTTGATGGGGTGCTCTATTTTCTTGGATTCAAAGATTCTTATTTGAATATGTAATTAGACCGAAAAATAAATTATCTTTGCGGACAAATAAAATAACAGAATGAAGTTTTCCGAACTACAATTAAACGCGAATGTACTTGAGGCGCTTGACGCCATGCGATTTGACGAATGCACACCTATTCAGGAACAAGCAATTCCAATTATACTTGAAGGTAAAGATCTGATAGCAGTAGCGCAGACAGGTACGGGTAAAACCGCCGCTTTTCTGCTCCCTGTATTAAATAAACTATCCGAAGGAAACCATCCGGAAGATGCGATCAACTGCATTATCATGTCCCCTACCCGGGAACTGGCTCAGCAGATCGACCAACAGATGGAAGGATTCTCCTATTTTATGCCGGTATCAAGCGTCGCTGTATATGGCGGTAATGACGGCATTCTGTTCGAACAGCAGAAAAAAGGACTTACATTAGGAGCCGATGTCGTTATTGCGACTCCGGGACGTCTGATCGCCCATCTGAGTCTCGGATATGTAGACCTCTCCAAAGTTTCTTATTTCATTTTGGACGAAGCAGACCGAATGCTCGACATGGGATTCTATGACGACATCATGCAAATAGTGAAATACCTGCCTAAAGAACGGCAGACTATCATGTTCTCTGCAACTATGCCTGCCAAAATACAGCAATTGGCAAATACAATCCTGAATAATCCGTCAGAAATAAAACTGGCTGTCTCAAAACCTGCCGAAAAGATTATCCAGGCTGCTTACGTTTGCTACGAAAACCAAAAATTGGGAATTATACGTAGCCTTTTCGCCGACGAGGTTCCCGAACGTGTCATCATCTTCGCATCTTCAAAAATCAAAGTTAAAGAAGTCGCTAAGGCTTTGATGGCGATGAAATTGAATGTAGGAGAGATGCACTCGGATCTTGAGCAGGCCCAACGGGAAACAGTAATGCACGAATTTAAAGCCGGGCGAGTTAATATACTGGTAGCGACAGATATTGTGGCACGCGGCATTGACATTGATGATATTCGTCTGGTTATCAACTTCGACGTCCCTCACGACAGTGAAGATTATGTGCACCGCATCGGGCGTACGGCACGTGCCAATAACGATGGAGTAGCGCTTACATTTGTCAGCGAAAAAGAGCAGAGTAATTTCAAGAGCATTGAGAATTTCCTGGAAAAAGACATTTATAAGATTCCCATCCCGGCAGAATTAGGGGAAGCTCCGGAATACAAGCCACGCTCTTTCAGTAAAAGCAGGTACGGCAGCAACCCTAAAAGAAGAAATTTTCGGGGGAAAAACGGCAATAACAACAAAAGTAAGAACCGCCCCTCTCCCAGACAACAAAATTAGAACAGCATTCTTTATTTAGTGGAAGTGATAGTCAGTTTACCATCGAAACCCACTTCTATCTCCGCAATGCTATATACAGAACTTTCCGGAATGGCTAAAACTGCTTGATAATGAAAACCATTCCGGTCTACTTTTACAAACTTCGTATCGGATAGAATAGCCTGCGGCAGGAAATCAGCGGGAACAACCTGAGCAAACATCTGCTTGGTCACATCACTGGCAAACAAACTTTTCTTGCCTTCGTACACACAAATGTGCATCACATTGTCGTAATACACATTGTCCATACTAATCCCGTCTTCGGAATAAGTCGTCTTGACAACTCTAATTTTGGTAGGATTAATATATACATAAGCGCGATAGCGAGTGCCATTGTATGTCACCACACTATCCCGTTTTGTCACTTCCGTATAAGTCGGTATAACCACTTCACGACGAACAAATGACAACGAATCATTCGGATCCTCAGATTTATGCAGTTTGATTATGTTGTCCGTAATGGAATGAAACCAGAATATATGTTCCGCCTGCTTATCTATCTTGTAGTAAGCCGTATCATTTCCATACGTGTAAAGCGTATCCCGCATAACCTTAAATGTAATCGGAGCACTTTGGCTATCTGCATAATAGATCGTATCCCCCTCTACCCGCATCAACGGACTCTCCGTTTCATCGTCCAGCCAAATTCCCTGCAACAGTTCCTTAGCAGCTATATCCTCTTCCTCCAGTTCAAGAAAATTTGGATTTTTATTGCCGCCACATGACACAGAAAAAATCACCATCAACGATAGCACTACATATTTCATCATTTGTTCCTGTTTTGCATAAAGATACTCTTATTTTTTCATTTACCAATGCAATAGTAAACGAATCCGAGTTCTTCCATCTCTTTCTTATCGTAAATGTTACGTCCGTCCAATACAACCTGCCGTGCCATCGTTTTCTTTATGACAGCCCATGAGGGCAGACGGAATTCCTTCCATTCGGTAACCAACATCAGCGCATCCGCATCAAGCACCGCATCATACATATCGCAAGCATAATAGATTGTATCTCCGATCCTGCGCTTGCACTCCTGCATGGCAGCAGAATCGTACGCACGTACCTGACAACCAGCCTTCAACAGCTTATCAATCAGGATCAAAGCCGGAGCTTCACGCATATCATCAGTCTCCGGTTTGAAAGCCAGTCCCCACAAAGCAACCGTTTTTCCTTTCAGGTCACCATTAAAGTGCTTCACCAGCTTTTCAAACAGAACACTTTTCTGTTGCTCGTTTACCTCTTCCACAGCACTGAGCACCCGCATTTTATATCCATTCTGTTCTGCCGTTTTGATAAGGGCTTTCACATCTTTCGGGAAACAAGAACCGCCATAGCCGATTCCCGGATACAAGAATTTACGTCCGATGCGCGTATCCGAACCGATTCCGCTACGTACCATATTCACGTCGGCACCCACAATCTCGCACAAGTTTGCTATGTCATTCATAAAACTGATGCGGGTTGCCAACATAGAATTTGCCGCATATTTAGTCATCTCCGCTGACGGGATATCCATAAAGATAACGCGGAAGTTATTTAGCAAGAACGGTTTATACAGCTTCGACATCAGTTTCTGCGCACGTTCCGACTCCACTCCCACTACTACACGGTCCGGGCTCATAAAGTCGCTGATCGCATTTCCTTCCTTTAGAAATTCCGGATTTGAAGCCACATCAAAATGGATATTCACCCCTCTCTTATCCAACTCCTCTTGAATAACCGCACGAACCTTGCCGGCAGTACCCACCGGAACCGTACTCTTGGTAACAACCAATTTATATTGTTTCATATTGCGACCGATAGTCCGGGCTACCTCCAGCACATATTTCAGATCGGCGCTGCCGTCCTCATCAGGAGGCGTACCGACAGCACTGAATACTACTTCCACATCATCGAGGCAACTCTCCAGTGAGGTAGTAAACTTCAATCGTTTCGCTTTCATATTGCGAAGCACCATCTCTTCCAATCCATTTTCATAAATAGGAATGACACCCTTTTTCAAAGATTCGATTTTCTCACTGTTAGTATCTACGCAAGTCACATCCACGCCAATTTCAGCAAAGCATGTACCTGTCACCAGACCTACATATCCGGTTCCTACAATTGCTATTTTCATATCTTTATTTATTGTCTATCCAGAAGTTATTCAAAATACACCGCATCTTTGAAAGCCGTTCCCTCCTTGTCTTTAGGAGATAGCAACATCTGCGACTCGGCAAGCGGCCAATCTATACCCAATGTCGCATCATTATATATAATGGAAGCCTCACTTTGCGGAGCATACTTATTATCTACCTTGTATGTGAAAATGGCTTCGTCGCTCAATACGGCAAATCCATGCGCAAAACCACGTGGAATGAAAAACTGTCTCTTATTCTCTTCGCTCAACAAAACACATACATGCTTTCCGAACGTAGGCGATGATTTGCGCAAATCCACAGCAACATCCAACACTTCTCCTTTGATAACACGAACCAGTTTAGCCTGGCTATGTTCACCTTTCTGATAATGCAATCCGCGTAATACCCCAAAGGAAGACTTGGATTCATTATCCTGTACAAAATCAACAGGACCGATATTAGCCTCAAACTCCTCTTTCTTAAAAGCTTCCATAAAGTAGCCACGTTCGTCGGAGAAAACTTTAGGCTCTATCAGCCATACTCCGTCTATTTCTGTCTGTATATAGTTCATTGTCGATGGTTATAAATAAAACGATGCAAAAGTAGTGATTTTTTCGTAGTTTTCTGGGATATATTCAATTTATCTCTTAATTTTGCACACATGATTGAATTAGCACAACATATAGAGGTTTTATTGCTGGAAAACGACTGCGTCATCGTTCCGGGGTTTGGTGGATTCGTTGCACATTACGCACCTGCAACTCATGTAAAAGAAGAAAATCTTTTCTTACCTCCTACCCGTACGATAGGATTCAATCCGCAACTGAAACTGAACGACGGAGTGTTGGTGCAATCATATATGGCCGTTTACGACACTAGTTTCGCTGACGCCAGCCGCATAGTAGAAAAAGAGGTGAACGAATTCATCTCCCTTCTTCATGAAGAAGGCAAAGCCCATCTGGAGAATATCGGTGAAATCCATTATAATATTTATGGCAATTACGAGTTCATTCCGTACGATTATAAGCTAACCACTCCTTCTTTATACGGATTGGATTCTTTTGAGATGCACGAGCTTGCCGCCTTGCCACAAAAGGAAAAAGTGTTAATACCACTCAATCCGGAGAAAGAAAAGAAAACTTATGAAATCAGTATCAACCGTACATTCCTCCGCAATGCAGCAGCCATGATTGCCGCCATTGTGTTGTTCTTCGCTTTTTCCACTCCGGTAGAGAATACCTACGTTCAGAAGAACAATTACGCACAGTTGTTACCTAACGAGCTTTTTGAACAAATAGAAGAACAGTCGGTTGCAATGACTCCTGTTCCGGTAAAGAGCGATGCGAGACCACAGAGAGCCAAGAAAGCTAAAACATCAAAGCCCATTGCTGTGAAAGAAGTTAAAGTGGCGAAACCGCAAACAGTTCCTGTGCCATCGGTAAAGCCACAAGCTAATACGAATCACCCTTACCATATTATAGTAGCGGGAGGTATCAGCCTTAAAGATGCGGAAGCTATGGCAAACCGGTTAAATGCCAAAGGATTTGCGGAAGCAAAAGCGCTGAATACCGATGGTAAAGTACGTGTCAGTATCCGCTCATTCAGCAACCGTGAAGAAGCGACGAAACAGTTGTTGGAGCTTAGAAAAAACGAAACTTACAAAAATGCCTGGTTACTGGCAAAATAAAATCCTTTTTAAAAAGCATGAAACGAGTTCTTTGTCCCAAATGTGAGAATTACCTTTATTTTGATGAAACCAAGTATAGTGAAGGTCAGTCACTTGTATTTGTATGCGAGCATTGCGGCAAGCAATTCAGTATCCGGCTTGGAAAAAGTAAAGTCAAAGCTCTCCGGAAAGAAGAGAATTTGGAAGAAGAGGCAGAATCCCATAAAGAAGAATTCGGATATATCACAGTAATTGAGAATATATTCGGATTCAAACAAGTACTTCCACTACAAGAGGGTGACAATGTGATAGGACGGCGTTGTGTGGGGACAGTCATCAATACTCCCATCGAAAGCGGAGACATGAGCATGGACCGCCGCCACTGCATTATCAATGTCAAGCGCAATAAGCAAGGAAAACTAATCTATACTTTGCGGGACGCTCCCAGCCTGACAGGTACATTTCTCATGAATGAGATCTTGGGTGATAAAGACCGTATCCGCATCGAAGATGGAGCTATTGTGACTATCGGAGCCACCACATTTATACTGCATACGGCGGAATAGTTACTAGAAGTCTTTATTATAAGGCTCTCTAATAAAAAACGATTAATACATTTGCAACTTTGCTCATTAATTTGTTTCTTTGTTATAAAGTTGATAAAAACTTATGGGACAGGTCAATGACAATAAAATAAAATATACAAACTACTGCATTGCAACTTTTGCAAAGCAGTACAAAATGTCTTTGCTAGAAGCTTTCAACTATCTAGATCGATATGGCGGCTTGACTTTTTTAGACGAATGCTACGAAGCCGAACATTTATTATCAATAGAAGATGCTATTCATGATTTGGTTGTTATCTGCAAAAACAATGGAGGAGAGCTGAAATGATTTTATATCATGGGACTAACATAGACTTCAGTCTATAGATTTAGAACAATGTATGCCATATAAAGACTTTGGAAGAGGGTTTTATTTAACCGATTTAGAGCAACAGGCAAAAGATATGGCTCTTCGTAAAGCTAAATTTAGCCCAAATACTTCTCCATACGTTCTTAAATACGAATTTGATGAAAAAGCATTAAATTACTCAGAAAAATATGAATACTAAAGAATATTTAGTGCAAAGTATCGTCAGTCAATGACCATTTATTTGATGAATGATTATAATTGGGATATGCAAACAGCCTTAAGAACCATTTATCATTCAGAATTTTTCCAGAAATTAGATGATCCTGAAATAGAGCTATATACTCAAAGTCCCAAGTATGTTTACTTATTTCTCAAGAAAGAATTAACCACTGGAAAATATATCTGATACACCCGAACAAGGAATTAGTTTGATATCCCTACCGATGTAACGACGCAATTGTACTGATTTGTTTTAATTCACAGTCAATCATGTAATAACTTTGCCGATATATCGCCATGCCTATGACAAGGTATTGCCTATATAGTGGCAAGGCGTTGCCAATAGAGCAACAAAACCTTGCCAAGCTATTGGCAATAAAGACAAAAGTAATATCCAATTATAGCCGTAATTTAGGCTCACTTTATTTTTTATTAATTCTGTATTTTAATTTCCCTTTATATGTAGGAGAAGCTCTTTTACCATCCCATGAAATCATCGCAAGCCCCCTCTGAAAAGTATGATGCATAAACGCCCCAAGAATCGAATCAAATAGGCATAATTCCATATATTCATCTGTTCTTGTTGCACTTATAATTTTTCTTTCTATATCACCGGTTTGTATATTCAATTCAGAATAGTCTTCTGATATTCCATGAATAAAATTTCCCTTATAAATATATTTTTTACCATGAAAAATATATTCTCCATGCATATAACCTTCATCATCCAGATAAGCCTCAGTATATCTTCCATCTTTATATTTCCATGAAAATTTACTTAAAATGTTATTTTCATATTCAGCGTTGATCTCCCCTCCACAATTTTCTTTCCAAAGACCATCTATATTTCCATCTCGATATGGAACTTTTAACCAGTGTCCACTACCACCATGATGAAGCTCTACAACCCAAATACCATCCCTATAGCCATCTTTAAAATGCCCTTTGATTGTGAATAAGGGAATTGTCTTCCCTTCTTTTGTACGAACTGACTCATTAGATTGGACTTCAAATATTCCATGATATATCCGTACATCTCCAACCTCGTAATATTGATAGCGACAGTGACAATTACTCAAATTAATATCATAAGACGCCCGTAAAGTAGGTAAAGTGTATTCTCCCACATATGTTTTGATTTTACTTCTATAAGTACTATCTAATTGAGCGTACGGCATTCCCGCAACTTGTCTAAATAGCTCTTTTGCTTCTTCTGAACCTTGTCGAGAAGCTAGTAATATATATTTCATCTTCAAGCTCGCATCTCCATCCCTCTCTTGATAGTGCTTCATCCAATATATTTGGGCAGCGAGAGAACCATTATTTGCAGCTCTAGACATCCATGTACCGCTTTTAATATTATTTTTCTCTACCCCTATTCCATTTCCATAACAATAACTTACAGCATATTCAGCGGCAGCATATCCTTGTTCTGCAGCTTTAGAATACCATTCAAATGCTTTAGATGCATTCTTTTCTACACCTGTTCCAGAATAATAACAATTACCTACTTTGTATTCAGCATTAGCAGATCCTTGTGCAGCTGCTTTGGAATACCATTCAAAAGCTTTAGCTGTATTCTTTTCTATACCCATTTCATTTTCATAACAATAGCCTATAGCATATTCAGCTGGAGCAAATCCTTGCGCAGCAGCTTTAGAATACCATTCAAAAGCTTCAACTGTATTCTTTTCTACACCTGTTCCATTCTCATAACAAACACCAACATTGTATTCAGCTAGAGCAAATCTTTGCACAGCAGCTTTGGAATACCATTCAAAAGCTTTAGCTGTATTCTTTTCTACACCCATTCCATTCTCATAACAAACACCAACATTGTATTCAGCCTGAGCAAATCCTTGTGCAGCTGCTTTAGACCACCATTCAAATGCTTTAGTTATATTCTTTTCTACACCTGTTCCAGAATAATAACAAGTACCAACATTGTATTCAGCCTTAGCAAATCCTTGTGCGGCTGCTTTAGAATACCATTCAAAAGCTTGCGTGTATTCTTTTTTATCATCTAAACACTTTCCCATTTTATATTGTGCTTCAGAATTTCCCAAGTTCGCTTCTTTGAGCAAATCTTGTTCGTTGCTATTTTGAGCAAATCCACATATAGACATAATGCATGAGAGCATTATGATCACAATAAATTTTATTTCTTGCATGACTAGTAATTATAGATTTTCTATTATAAATGTATTTCTTGCAACATTTCCAACTGTATTAGTAGCAACAACATCAAAAGTCGCGCCTACAATACCACCTACAAAAGGAATTGTTTTACCAAGATTAACAAAACCTTTTTGTCCAAACTTAGTAAGCAATCTAAATCCAACGGCTTGATTAATCTTTTTCAAAGTCTCCCCTGATATTTTTTTGATTCCTTGCATAGCTAACTTATTACCAAGCTTAATTCCAAAATTTTTTGCGACTTCAGCAGCTGAACTTGCCGCTATACATGAATATACAATTGACCGTACACGATCGTCTTTTACATCATACCCTCCCATAATTGCTATGGCAGCAACCATACGAATCTGAACATAAAGAACACTAGTTATATTAGCAGGAAGAGTTAATGGTAAAGTTAAAAGCCCTCCTAATCCTGTTATGAATCCGCTTGTGCCGGCTTTAGTATTTTGCCATCTGATAAGAGAATTCACTTTATCTATCAGTGCCCCCTCTCCTTTCAGATAGTCATCCGCCATGTCTTGAGCCGAGTCTAAGCCACGAACCCCATTAACGGCTTTGTCATAAGCCCAATCAAGTGCATTCAAAATGACTTCCTGACTTAAGGAAGTTAATTCATTTTTCATAAACTATATCATTGCCGTCCTCTAAAATGCGGACGATTAAAAATTAAAAAAAACTTGATTCACTAAAACCGCATCATTCTTTGTCATTATTGAAACTAGTTTTATTAAAGAGTTCTCTAAATATGGTTTTATCTGTTAGCAATATACTCAAGATTGGAAAATTCTCATAAGTGTCTATTTTGAGAAAATTCTTAAAACTGTTGTAACTACGGCCAAAAATATAACTGTGAGAAAACATATTTGTCTTGATGCATCTGCTATCATATTTAATATGATGCAAAGCTACAAATTCAACTCTATTTTCTCGGGAAGTCTCTGTAATTAACTATACTTCAAAGAGCTATTGCAATTTTTTAGTGAATACTAATGAAGCTATGTATGCCTTTATTAAAGAATTTCATTTATAAGGATACAATTGGCAGACTTTCAGCATTTTCTTTGACTCCTTACATCCCTGATTAGCAGCCTTTTCGTACCAATAAATTGCCTTATTTACATCCTTTTTAACTCCATGACCATAAAAATAAAACCACCCTAAATAATACTGTGCTGGCCGATAATTATTCTCTGCTGATTTTTCTAACCATTCAATCGCTTTTAATTCATCACGTACAAAACCTTTTGCGCCATTACCATAATACCATCCGATTCGATACTGCGCTTTAGCATTTCCCTCTCTTGCTTTTGCTAAAATCTTTTCAGTACTTTTGTTCTGAGAGTAGCCACATAATAAGAAAAATGAAAATAAAAAAAATAAGACTGACCTTTTCATAATTTTGTCCTCCTATACGCTTATAAGTCTCCAAATTCAGCCGTTTATTTTTTTATTAAACGATACTATGCAAGAAAGGCGTGAGACTTGTCTGCCAGTTCATCGAAACTGAGGCATCGCCAAACGCCTATTCTAGTATGAACGAGAAGAAACAATACTCTCACGCCATTTTGATATATGGATACAGCAATGGCTATAAGAACATATACAAAACAGAATGAGCGTCATATTGCCTCTGCCCACTAGAATAAAATTTGGCGAATTTCAGTTTCGGGACAAAGCAAAAACGCTTTCTTATGTCTGCTAAAACACAAATTATGTCTTAACAATTGCAAAGATACGTTTTTTCTTCAATATGACGCTCTAATGAGAGTATTATTTCTTCTTAAAAGGTTCTTTAAGATAAGCGAAAAGTATATATTAATAAGAATGGATTTATCATAATAAGCAAAATTAATTTTACAGCTATAACTCCAACAGCAGCAACATAAACTATAAAAAGAAAGTGTGGAGTTATTAGTCTATCTATACAGGAGGCTCTGGTAAGCCTTGATTTAAATAAACAATACCCCACACTCATAAAGTATATGTAATGAAAATTACACATAACGATACAAGTGATGAGTGTTATTGCCATCCTTAAATCAATTCGAAATTTACCAGATTTCCTGTATAAGGATAAAAGCTAAACACTTTCATCAATAAAAACGACGTTGAGCGACTTGCGTTGCTACAACGTCACAAAGATAAAAATTATTTCTCACAAATGATAATTTGCGCATTATTCTTACTAAAATTCCACGACCAATAGGAAATTTCACCGTTGGGCAACGGTGATTTTGTCGTTGGGCAACCATAAATTCAGCATTGGGCAACGGTGAATTTGCACTATTCAGCCTAAAATGCAGAAAAAAATGGGGGAAACTCTTACGAACTTCCCCCATTAATAAGTGATTTAGCAAAGATTAATCAGCCGGATCCGGAGCTTCTCCCGAATTTCCACCCTCGTCCGGATTTTCGCTATCACTACCACTAGTAGTCGACGTGCCATCTCCAAACAGTTCCACACTTGCCGAACCCAGCATAGCTTTGAATCTACTACCCGGAGTAAATACAATCTTTTTCCGGATAATGGTGTGGGCACTCACGTCTTCTTCCTTGTCTTTCCCTTCGGCATTGATTGCCGGACGGAACGCGCCAAACTCGTCCAGCTTCACCGAAAAACCTTCCTCCAAATAGGCTATCATCACATCCTGAACTCCCTTCAGCACCACATCCACCATAGAACGATGAACACCTGTTCGCTGATTTACTTCATCACACAACTTCTTGTAGTTGATGCTTCCTACTAGTACGTTAGCTGCAACGTACTTTTCCACCTTGTTTTGTTTATCGAAGTACAAGGTAATCTTCTTTTTTTTATATTTAAATGCCATGATTTTAACATTTTAAATATTCAACAATTATATAAGTCACTCTATTGACTTCGATGCAAAGATATGAGTCTATATTGAGATTTCCAAATAGAAAAATGGTAGTATTTTAATAGCAAAATCTTGATATTTTACAAGAGAAATGAGCTTACAACAAAGCTGCAAGAAAATAATAAAACACAACATTATAACAATCAATAATCACGTAATTACAATAATTCACACCAATACAATAAATAAAAATATCAAACAGGCGACAAAATAATGACAGCTATTAAGGATTTGAAGATTTTAAGAACGTCTTTCTTTGGAAAAAAATGAGATACAACCCGTATATTTAGACACTAGAAAGTAATAATAGCCAACAATAAGCAAAACAACATTAATATACATTAACTTTAAGAGGGTATCCCAATAGCCATAAGACTATCAAGACACCCTCTTGAATGAAAAACCAAACTCAGTTAAATTCAACTATTCGGCCTATCTCCGATATCTAAATCAAAGAATACCCTTCACAGTTTCAAGCATTCCCTTTTCTTGAATAGAATCCAAATCAGCTTTTACAGCTTCCGTCAATCCCGGAATTTTATTCAAATCTTCACCCCAGATAAATTCTGCGCCCAGAACACCTTCGGTTACTTTCTTTGTGCAACTGGTAGCCCATAGTTCTTTCAGCAGATTCATGATTTCAGGAGCGTCGTTCGGCACAATCTCAGCGCCATCCGCACGTACACCACCCTTATAATAAGTAATGATAGCTGCCAAACCAAGTACAAGTCCTTTCGGAAGCTCACCTTTACGTTCCAGATAAGTTTTCAATCCCGGCAGATCACGAGTCTCATATTTCGGGAAAGAATTCAGCATAATGCTTGTTACCGCATGGTCTACAAACGGATTATTGAAACGCTCCAATACATCATTCGCAAATTTCTCCAATTCATCTTTCGGCAGGTTCAGAGTTTCCATCAACTCGTCAAACATCACCTTATGGATATATTTTCCTATTACTTCATGCTGGCAAGCGTCACGAACAATATTCACACCGGACAAATAAGCAACCGGAGAAAGAACGGTATGCGGCCCATTCAGCAAAGTAACCTTACGTTCATGGTATGGAGCTTCCGACGGTACAAACAATACGTTCAAGCCTGCCTTGTCAGCCGGGAATTCTTTGGCAATCTCCTGCGGAGCCTCAATAACCCACAAATGGAAGATTTCAGCCTGGACCACCAAGTTATCGTCATATTGCAGTTTTTCTTTGATAGCTGCAATATCCTTGCGGGGGAATCCCGGAACTATACGGTCTACCAACGTAGCATATACACCACAGGCTTCTTCAAACCAAGTCTTAAATTCTTCGCCCAAATTCCACAACTCAATGTATTGATAGATCGTTTCTTTCAGTTTGTGACCATTCAAGAAAATAAGTTCGCAAGGGAAGATGATCAGGCCTTTTGTCTTGTCGCCATTGAATGTCTTAAAACGATGATATAACAACTGAGTCAGTTTACCCGGATAAGAAGAAGCGGGAGCATCCTCTAGTTTGCAAGTCGGATCAAAGGCAATACCGGCTTCTGTAGTATTTGAAATAACGAAACGCATTTCCGGTTGTTCCGCCAGTTTCATAAATTCGTCATTTTGTGTATAAGGATTCAATGCACGGCTGATTACATCAATCATTGTCAAGCTGTTAACCACTTCTCCTTTATCCAATCCTTGAAGATTGACATGATAAAGATCGTCCTGTGTATTCAGCATATCGACCATACCTTTGTCAATGGGCTGAACTACTACAACACTACTGTTGAAATCTGTTTTCTGGTTCATGTTATAGATAATCCAATCTACAAAAGCACGTAAAAAGTTACCTTCACCAAATTGAATAATACGCTCCGGACGTTGTGCCTTAGGAGCAGTTTCTTTGTTTAATACTTTCATGTTAGTTGTAATTTATAAAGTTGATATTATACTAATTCAAAATAAAAATCGATGTTTTCTTTAATCAGGATATCAATAGGCATATATTTCACAGGATCGATATTTTTCTTGAACACGACATGATCACACAAAGCTTTCACACCGCAATAACCTTGCAATCCCGGCCGCTGTCCGATCAAATAATGTACATCCCCCGATTTCAGCAACTCTACATTTGCTTTCAGGAGGTCATATCCTATCAATCCTTTCATGCTACGCCCTGCATGACGGAGATATTCTCCCAACTGATATACTCTGGAATTGAACACAACTCCGAGTACAGCTTTCGGGTGCGTCTCAAAGAACCGGTCCAGTGTCCGACAGTTATTTTCCTGATTGGACTTATTCAATACTACTTCATGAATCACCAGATTATCGTATTCCTCAGTGATATACTGCATAAAACCTTCCAGACGGCGCTGCATCTGTATTTCAGCAGGGTTATTCTTGTTATTACTTAAAAACAGTACCAGTTCCTGCCCTTCTCCCACCGAATAATTACGCATCAATATCTTAGCCGCAATGTATCCGCTCTTATACGAATCTTGTCCGATATAGGTTAATGCATTCATTTCTTCCATATTGAAATCGACGAAAGCATACGCTATCCCATTCTCTCGCAGATAGGCCGTCAATGATAAGGTTTCTTCCCGGAAATTGGGAGCAATCAACACCGCATCCACATTGCTTTCCTTGATAGAACGACAGGCTTCCTGATAGCTGGCTTCATCTCCGTGATGGTAACACAGATAATCCACGCTCACATTGAAAGGACGCAACTCTTGCCGGGCACGCTCAATGCCGCCCACTACGGAATGCCAATAATCGTGCTCTATATAATAAGGAATTAGGCAAACGAAAGAATATTTCTTTTTAGCAGCCAGTCCGATAGCAAAAACATTGGGCTGGTAATGAATTTCATCCAGCACCTTCTGAACCTTAGCTTTGCTCTTAGGAGATACGTCACCGCGATTGTGCAATACCCTGTCCACCGTTCCGGCAGAAACGCCTGCCATACGGGCTATGTCTTTAATCGTATAGTTCTGGTCCTCCATAGTGCTAAAACTTAAATATTATAAATAATCGCTGCAAATATACGAATTATTTTGTTACTCCAAGTAAAATTTCTATTTTTGTGTTCGATAACGGTTAATAAAACTAAAACGAGATTTACACCTAGTAGCTTTAAAATCAATACTATATAGGTATAAATACAGAAAGTAATAATTTTATATACTTAAAACACAGTAATAATGAAGAATTTCATGGACGAGAACTTCTTACTGCAAACAGAAACTGCACAGAAGTTGTATCACGAGCATGCGGCTAAAATGCCGATTATCGACTATCACTGTCATTTAATTCCACAAATGGTAGCCGATGACTACAAGTTTAAATCACTGACTGAAATCTGGTTGGGAGGCGATCACTACAAATGGCGCGCTATGCGTACAAACGGTGTAGACGAACGTTTCTGCACAGGGAAGGACACCACAGACTGGGAAAAATTTGAGAAATGGGCAGAAACCGTACCCTATACTTTCCGCAATCCGTTATACCATTGGACTCATCTGGAACTGAAAACAGCTTTCGGCATCGATAAGATATTGAATCCGAAAACCGCACGTGAGATCTACGATGAATGTAACGAGAAATTAGCTCAACCTGGATATTCCGCTCGCGGAATGATGCGTCGCTACCACGTAGAAACCGTATGTACTACCGATGATCCGATAGACTCGTTGGAATATCACATCAAGACACGAGAAAGCGGATTTGAAATCAAGATGTTGCCGACTTGGCGTCCGGACAAAGCTATGGCAGTAGAAGTTCCGGCAGATTTCCGCGCTTATGTAGAAAAATTGGCAGAGGTAAGCGACACCAACATTTCCAGCTTTGACGATATGATTGCCGCTTTGCGCAAACGTCACGATTTCTTCGCAGCACAAGGATGTCGCCTGTCCGATCACGGTATCGAAGAATTCTACGCAGAAGATTATACCGATGCGGAAATCAAAGCTATATTTAATAAGGTATACGGCGGTACTGAACTGACGAAGGAAGAAATTCTGAAGTTCAAATCGGCAATGCTCGTAATCTTCGGAGAAATGGATTGGGAGAAGGGATGGACTCAACAGTTCCATTACGGCGCAATCCGCAACAACAATACCAAGATGTTTAAATTGTTAGGTCCCGATACAGGTTTCGACTCTATCGGTGAATTTACAACAGCGAAAGCAATGGCTAAATTCCTCGACCGCTTGAACACAAACGGTAAATTGACGAAGACAATCCTCTACAACCTGAATCCATGCGCAAACGAGGTGATTGCAACTATGCTGGGCAACTTCCAGGATGGATCTGTTGCAGGAAAAATCCAGTTTGGTTCCGGATGGTGGTTCTTGGATCAGAAAGATGGTATGGAAAAACAAATGAACGCCTTGTCGGTACTCGGTCTTTTGAGCCGCTTTGTAGGTATGTTGACTGACTCCCGTTCATTCCTATCCTACCCGCGTCACGAATATTTCCGCCGTACATTGTGTAATTTGGTAGGACGTGACGTAGAGAACGGAGAAATCCCAGCATCCGAAATGGAACGTGTAAATCAAATGATTGAAGACATCAGCTATAACAATGCTAAGAACTTCTTCAAGTTCTAAGTAGTACACCAAAGCTATAAATGCCGTTGCCTGAATCCAACAATCAGACAACGGCATTTTTTATATCCACCCCACCTTTTACCAAATTTAGAAATAAAAAAAGAAGCAACACGAAGTCACTTCTTCCTTTTGTACACCCTCAGGGGGTAAAATTGATGTTGATAGCCAGACAATTACACATTTGGTATCATTTTAGTATCACATCCCAATATTTCAATTCATCTACATTACCAACCATAGGTTAATAAATGTAGGATAGACTCACTTGTTTATAATACAAAGATAATTCATTATGAGAATAAATCTATATCTTTATTGGATTTTATTTCTTTTTATTCATAGCTCTCCTTTCAGCTCGATTTTTATATGGACTATGAATTTCAGAATATGTATTGCGCGAAATCTCTAGCATATTACGGCACCATTTTTTCAGTTTTTGAAATATCCTCATTAGAGTTAGATATTTGAGTTATTTGAACGATTTGCTGTAATTGATCGTTAGTCAATTTATCAATTTGAATGTTCTTAACTTGTTGTATTAAATGTTTTCGCATAACTTCCTGCCTATGTTTATACAATAACTCTGGAGTAAGCACTTCAATATAGCAATAGTGGTATCTTTCAGAAGGTGTTTTTCTACCATCATTTTTACGGAACTTAATATTATTACATATAATTAAAGTTGGAGTTACTCGCTCCACAACATAAATTGTGGAGAAATAATTACTCCTAAAATACACCTTATCTCCAGGTTGTATGTCATAAAGAGATTGTTTTATATCATTGCCCTTTTCCATTGTTGATTTTTATAAATGATTTATAATACTTACAGTAACGAGGTGTTTTTCTTGCTGTTATTCGCCTTTTTAGAGCTTTGCAATACATCTGATAGTTAGTACATACCTCATAGTGAACACACTCGCTACAATGCCTATCATCATCTTTTTTCATGTCTCTTATTTCAGATATTCTTTATTAAAATGATTATTCTTAATCAGCCATCCTATCATAGATACGCAACACTCTATTGGACTATCTTCAATATGTGTTCCAACCAAACAATCTGCTGTATATCTCCGAATTGACAGATTATAACCCGAAGCATGTTTTATCAGTTCTGGATGATGTGCCTCAAATCCAGGTTTAGGATCTGGAACTTCATTAGGCAGCATTTCCAACAATCTCGATAAGCTCCATGCTGGAATATCTCTACCCCATATTTCATCAAACACTTCTTCTCCAGTCATAGGTGTTCCATCCGGATGCTTATGAAAAGGCAATGCTAACTTTGCAATTCTATTAGGTGTCCAAAATTTGCCTCTCAATGTTGGTGGAGCTGGTTTTAATTCCCATTTCAATGCAGGCACTTTACTTTTGGTATAATGATATACCATATCAGCAGTTTCGGGTTTTACCCCTAAAGCTATCAATCGTTCAGATTGCTTTTTATCTGTAGAAATTGATGATATAAATTTTTTCATTACTAATCTTTTAACCGTTTTAATTTCTGAACGAGATGTAACGCTAATGTCATATAATCTTTAACCTGTTCTTCATTGGGTAGTTCATCCGAATACCCACTAATAGCCATTAGCGTGTCACATCCTGAGCATGAACCATAAAATGTATCAGTAATAAGATAATCTTCCATTGAAGGTTGACAAATATTTTTATGGATCAAGAAAAGTTGAGTTCCTTGATAATTTCCATCATCAATAATGTGAATTTCAGATGTATTATACCCCTCTATGACATAAGTAAATAATGCTTCCACTATGTCAATGTAATTTGCATATTCCGACTGTTTGGTATTTTTAAACCAATTCTCTAATTTGAACTTATTAGCTTCCCATTGCTTTATTATTTCCTTTTCCATCTGGTTTATATTTTGACATTAAATAATCAGCAACTTATTGTTGAAGATATATTCATCTTGTTTAAAGACGTACTGCGAATTACCATAATAACTGTTTGTTCTATGTACTATGGTTTTTACGATATATATTTCTGTTTTATGAATATACATAAAAGGATAAGATTACTGAACGATTTCCCAGTCTTCAGCAAACATATCGCTGATTGACGGAACCCAACTGTCAGCATGTCCGGTATTCTCGTTGTAAATAAGGCACTGGCTTGTATAGTCAATGAACCCCTTGCCTTTTAGAATAAGGTCTTTTGCCGATTGAGGAAGTGACTGCATCTTTGGAACAATATCGCTTTCAATGTGTGCCGGGACTTGCTTGATAACCCACAATCCCTTTCCATTCCAACCTTTTCTACGAATAGCAAGACCAAATTTCAACGCTTCGATTGCAACTCCGAAAGACATCTGATTAAACGGAGCATTAGGAGCACCGTCAAGACATCCAATACGACATTCAAGTGTTTTCACGTAATTACCCATCACTACTTGCTGTAAGCGTAACAAGAATTTTTGGTAGTTGTCTGTTACCACTTCATCCATCTTTCCAGAATCAATAAAAGCAACAAGTTTATCCAACTTATCATACAAGTCTTTCATCTCAATGTGCAAACGGTCAAGAAAGGTATCTGTACACTTGTAATATTTCTCAAACGGTTCGGCAGGCAACCAACTTTCGTAACCATCTTCACATTTAACATAATAACCTTGCTCTGTTTCTTCATGGTTCTCAATGTCCTTACCATAGGGGTTTCTGCCTGTTTTTTGAACGAAGCCACCCAATGTCATAGGTTCGGCTTCAAGCTGTCTTGTTCCAATATACTTTTTCATAATTATTTTTTATTTCTATTAATAATATTTGCGGAAAAACACTATTTGTGATGTTATGAACGAAAATATAAATGTTAAGGCTATGCAGTAATTAGGAAGACCAAGCCAACTAACAAATTCTGTAAGTGTACAAGCTATTGCCCATATACATAGGGCAATAACAGTTCCTTTTAATTCAATATAAAGTTTATCCATAATATCTTATTTTTAATAACAATTCAACTATTCGTTAATTGGGTGGTCGTTAATGTCTCCAATAATCCATTCAATAGCAGCTTTTATTCCTTGTTCATAACTCATTCCTGGATATTTTGAACTTCCAGTTTCTTCGGCATTAGCACATTGGTTGAGCAAATCCCAAATTTCTTGCTCGTTTCTTACTATCTCCATATTTATATTTTTACTTAAATACATTTAGAAATGCCTTAATCGTTTGGCGCATATCATACACGCACTGTGGAACAACGTCCTTTTCTGGAAGGTTATCAGCAAGTATCATATCACGCACCATAGTTGCTGACACACCATCTTCACAAGTGTTTCTGGCAAGTAAAGATAGAGACACGTTATTCCTTAAAAGAAATCCTGGGAACCAAGATGTGATGGTTTCAAATCCATCAGAATAATAGATGGTGAAATCTGATTGGTTGATTTTGCTGACAATAAATGAGTATAGGTAAAAACCCCAGTCATGGCTATTATCTGACTCATCAGAAAGGTCAGCAAGCTCAACAATCTTCGTTTTTTCGTGAAGAGAATGGTCTTTAATCGCCTTTTCAACAAGTTGTTTTCGGATAGTCCAAGGTATCGGGTTCCGTTTTGAGAGTTTGTCTATTGAGCCAATAATAACTAAAACTTGCTCATTCTCGTCACAAGCCTTCTTTATCAGCTGTAGGTGTCCATTATGTATAGGCTGGAACCGAGCCAATATTACTCCAATTTTCATAATTACTATTTTTATGTAAATAATCAGTTGCTACTTCCATTTCCGGACACTTTAAGTTGATTGTTTACAACTTTATTAGGAGAATTTGTTGAGGAAGCAGGGAGGACCGAAGCTCTAGCCACTTTATGCAATACATTAATAGTGTGTTACTTTCATTCACCCATACTTCCTTTACAAATGACAACTTTTTGAGCAAAATGCTTACCTTTGCAAGCAATATGACTAAACTTACGGGTAAGTCGAATCATTTTAGCCAAGAGCGAAGAGACAATATAGCTGCAATCTGTGTTGTCCTTCAGACAGTTATAGCTGTCATATCTCTTTTGATTCAACTTTGCGAATAGCCGCTGTCATTTTGATTTCACAACCATATTAGCCCTATGGTTGTCATCTTTGGGGAGTAATTGCAACTCCCCATTTTTTATGAGGTCCATGCAGGAATCGAACCTGCGATCATGGTTTTGCAGACCATTGCCTTACCACTTGGCTAATGAACCAGATAGCTGGAAGTTTCACAACTTCACAGCTTCGCGGAAAGAAAAATAAGCTAATCCAATAACAATCTTTTTACCTTTAAATATGCGTTCTTAGGTGGATTTGAACCACCGACCTGATGATTAACAGTCATCTGCTCTACCATTGAGCTATAAGAACAAATGATGTCTTTATCTCCCTAACCGACCCATCCCCTTTCGGCGATGGTGGAGAAATCGAACACTCCCATAAAGACATCTATAACACACCGATTCTACCAACAGCTCGGTATCACACTCCTGGACCAACGATTCCAGACAGGACTTAGTTTACTTGCATATTGACTTGTCTCAGCATAACCTGCATGTTCGCTCCCTTGTACTTCGGGCCTGTTGTACTCGGTAATGGAGTCGAACCATTCTTTTCTGCTCGAAAGGCAGATGTCCTTTCCGATAGACGAACCGAGCAAGTTTGCCGGATTTTCACCGGCTTTTGGCTAAAAAGTCTTAACTTTGCAGCCGCAATGGAAATTAATTTGCTGTTGCTTATCCTCCTTGTACGAAGCTTAACGGCTCTCATAAAGGAAATCAAAAGACGATAAGCCGCCCCATAGGACGTAAAAACAACAATTGAGCTTATTAGCCATTTGGGATGTGAAATACGATCGGTTCACAGGCTTCTAAGCATTTTACAAAGTTTCTGTTGAGAGGATTAAAGGGACGCAAGACATTTTCCTATAACGTCTCCAAACAACCCATTCAGCCATCCCAGCAACACCAAAGTTGGAAACTGTATGGATCGCGCCCCTCCTCTTTTTTGAATGTCAAAGACCTTTTGAAGATTCATGTGTTCTGGGAACTACCTACATCGACAGTATCTGTGTCGTATTCTAATCTTCTAAATTACTATAAAAGTACTCCAACGCATTTCACAACGAATTGGAGCAAAATAACATCTATTTAAAAGAAACACTATAAAAATGTGGACCGGAAGAGAATTGAACTCTTGACCTTCAAATTATGAGTTTGCTGCTCTAACCAACTGAGCTACCGGTCCTTTGGGGGTTACTTCCTTAAACTTTATTATTTAAGGAAGTAACTATTATCTAATGTTTCCCTAATTGGTGATTTTGAGAAACTCTGGAGTAACCCCGTACAACGGCGTTTTCCCATCCCATTTATCAATAAACTGCTTGTACAATATTTCTTTTGTTAAGCCTTTTGATGTGATAAGAGCCTGTTTCGTTTTTAATTCCTCCAGTTCGTTCTGTTTCTTTTGCTCTTCGATTTTCTGGTCAATAACAGATATGTTGGTGTTAACCTCGTTTCTGTTATCAATCTTTTCTCGGACTCGATCACTAAATTCTAATTGGGCCGAAAATGACTTCAAGTCCAACCCTCTATCCTTAAATTCCGTCCTAACAATATCCTCCAGTTTCTTCTCAAAAGCTAAAGAGCCACCGTCAGCCATAAGCGTATCTGTTTTATATTTCCGGCTTTCTTCTTTAATAAGGTCGTAAATACGTGGTTCCAAAATATTGTCTTCCAAAGACCTCATAAACCAATCTCCGTTTCCGATATGCTTATTATCAAAAACAACGTCAATTGCCTTGTCTTTGATAACCCTGTATGAGTACAGCGGAGTAGCATTAAACTCTGTATTGTCAGCAGCTTTTAAGGTAACTGATTTCTGAAATCCCCCACGCTGTTCAAACAGCGGCACCTGGAATAATTCTGTTCCCCATCCCCATGTGGAAACTTTTCCGGACACAATCTTAAAATCTTCTTTACCTTCCTTACCATAGTTCTCCATAAGGACACCGGCATAATTAGGAGCGACACGCTCACAAGATGAAAGAATCACTGTTGCCATAAGAGCAACCAACATAAACTTAATCTTCGTTTTCATGTTTTTTGATAATTAATTTAATGATGTTAATAACTGGATAGCAAGCCCCAAAACATATAGCAATTCCCAACCAAGCGTCAACATGATTGAATACTCTATTGCCAATAAATAAGACTGCCATCATAAAAAAGAATTGTTCTATATACTTTTTCATCTCATATTAAGTTTGGTATATTTCAAAGAACTCTTATTGACTTATGTCATTGTGCCGCAAACAGGAGTCGAACCTGCATTTGTCCATTCGGACAAATGGATTTTAAGTCCATCGTGTCTACCAATTCCACCATTGCGGCATCGTCTAATCAAGACTTAAAAAATAAAGAAAAAATCCTGATAAAGAATGAGTTTCTGGTTTTCATCTTCTCCAACTCTTTATTGTCTTTTTTCAATTTCTTAATGTCTGCCTTATTGGAAGATACGTGTGTTTTAGCCTTCGTATTCAATTCCACTAAGGACTGAACCAATTGTCTCAAATTAGCAAGAATACTTGCCCTTTCAGATATGATTTGCTCTTTCATACTATAATTTATTTAATTAGTTAGTGGCGGAGAGCCGGACTCGAACCGGCGACCTCTTGGTTATGAGCCAAGCGAGCTACCAACTGCTCCATCCCGCTATGTAACGGCTATTTATGACTAAACATCTCAATAGCCGTTAGTTGACAGAATCTTGAAAAACTGTCCTACTTTGAAAGATTCTTCTTACCTTTGCGAATAATATGCCAATCGCATTGATGCTGATTGCCCTTACAATGAGAAAATGCCTACGAATAAGAGTGGATTTCGATGTAGCCGCATCGTTAAAATCTATCGCTGACATTATCTGGGCTTTCAGAGGAAGAAAGAATTCCAACAAATGATGATTTGTATATCTCAATCCTCCAGTTCTCTTGCTGGAGGATTTTTATTTGTTTCCAAAATCAGCAGGGGTCTCACCCCATTCTTTGTTGTTCCAGTGTCGGACTTCAATTGTATCAACATCCCATGCAAGAGTTTTAAGAAAGATCTCGGCTTTCTGAAGTTCTTTGCATTTCTTCTTGGATGCTGTTTTTTTATTTTGAAACCAAGCTATAGCTGTTATACTATCTGTATAGATAATTCTGGGAGAATAATCATTTTCTATGATATATTTTGCCGCTTCAACAACTCCTAAGAACTCACCAATATTTACCGTTTTATTACCCAGGTTTTGATAAAAGATCCGCTTACCGGTCCGTAAATCTATCCCCTGAAACTCTGTTATTTTGTTTTTCGTGGAATGAGCTGCATCTGTCGCTATCCCTTCTACTGGAATTTTCATAATATTCTACCAATATTGAGCTGGTGTGGGAATAAGAGCCACAGTACCATTTATCATTACCGGTTTCATCTCTATTGTCGAATTAACCCAAAATTTACAAGGCCACTCTCCATCTACTTTAGCAAGATTAACAGTACTATAATACGAAGCGCGTCCTTGTGCTTTTATGCAAGCCTTTTTTCTTTTTCTCGGCAGCTTAGGTTTTCTACTTTTTGAGAACTTTTTTTGCTGCGACATAATGACCATCGTTCTGGAATGCGGTTAATACAATGTTTGCTGACTTACAGAAATCATCAATTACCAACAATAGATTTTTGATGTCTTTACGTTTTGACAGTTCATCTACAACCCCATCAATAGTACGGACAGAATCTTTGACACCATCCAGCGGGTCGTATTTGATTGTCTTATTTCCGAATTTTACCTCCACTAAATACACAGCGTTCTTAACAACTGTAGAAGTAATTCTTGCATCAAAAGCATGTGGTTCCGCTGCTACAACGATGTATCCAGCCTTTTCGTTTTTCATAGGAACCATTTGTACATCATAAAGCACATTCGGCTCAATAATTGGCTCTAGCTCATGTGTTACAATACATACTTTTTTAGGACCCTTTGCGTCTTCTCTAACGCCCTTAATGTAACCGGTTTTAGTGTTGATAGAAACAAATCCTACCCATGACTCTGTACGGTCTGATTTAATAAATTTCAATTTTGTTTTTATCTTGTCCATATTACTATGATTTTTGTTTACATATAAAACCTCACCAACTATTTTGTTAAGATGGTGAGGCAAAGGTACGACTTTGTTTTAAATTACAATGTCAATTTATGAAGTATTTTTTATTTAATAGGCTGATATACAACCATTTGACTATATACATAACTAAATAAAGAACTTAATGTAATTGACTATATTACAGATATTTACAAAAATCACTATTAGTATATCGAAAATGTCAATAATCAGCTTCAATATCGTCCAAAATTTGTTTCACTTTTGGTATTGAAAACATTCCATTTTCATCTCGATATTCTATAGTCTTAACCGAGATACCAATCTGTACAAGGGATAACAAGGTGTTTCCAAGTTCATAATCTGGAAAACCACAGAATTTCACGCCTTCTTTTAAATGTACTGGGAGGTTCAGCGCAGTTCCCAGTTGAATAGCATCATCTTCATAAGCCTCAAAGTGAGATTGGATATGAAATAATACTAAACCATGTGCGTATTCACTCTTATAGAACTTATACGCTTCAATGTACAGATTGTCCATAATTTATAATTTTATTTGTTTAGAAATACACTTATCGCATATACCATCGTTCCGGATGTATTTGACTTTCGATAACTGGAGTCCACATTGCCTACAATAATATACACGCTTGGGTTTAACTTTTATCGCATATAAAATTTTACGTTTATTGACATCATATATACCAGAAAGTTTTTCAAGTATCTGATTATGTGTGAATTTGTTTGTTTTCATCAATTTCCAATAATCATGTCTGATCAACTTATCTCTTGCTTCTTTCTGATTCAACAAGCCATTGTCTCTCAATGCAATAATATAAGGATATGGAATATTGGTAATATCCGAAATTTTTTGAGCATACAAATCATAAATCTGTGCATCACTCATTTCTTTATCACTATTTTAGTTTGAAGGATTATGGATTTGGAGTCTTCAATATCGCGTATAAGATTAAATGAATCTTCCAATAGGGCCAACATAACACGATTACTTTCTTCGTGTGTCATACTTTCCCAGTCAATTTCTAATTGTTTAGCTATTTCTTTCGCTAACTCATAAAACTTATTTGTTTTCGGAATGTCTGTGACATCATATATTTCGTTTTGTTTTTGACCGAACAATAAACGGCTTAACTCATAATAACGAAAAAACGCCTCCAAAGTCTTCTTCTTATCTGGAGGCGCAATAGATAATTTGTTTTTTGTCATATTTATAAATGATTATATACGATTATCAACGATTTATATAATTTTGCAACCAACATGGTAAGATTAGTCATGTTGGTTGCCCTTTTAGTAGCAAACCTTGTCGATGCACCTGGAATATCATGGATCAATTACGTTATTCTGGTTTATGATATTATTTCAGCTGTCATCGCAAGGCTTGCAGGACTAACCAAAAGGAGTCAAAAAGACTCTGCAAATTGATGAATTTTATCTGTATGACCGGGGAACATATCTCCGGTCTTTTTTAAGTAATAGTTGGAACTGGATGAGATTAGTTTATAAAACCAGGTATGTTTTTGAAAAAATAATTAGCTATAGTTGTACCCTACGACTAATATTTACTATACAAATAACAATTTAATATATAATGAGAAAAGAATTGGAAAGTATAAAAATAAAAAGAGACCGAACCTTTAGGTACAGTCTCTTAACAAATACCAACAGAAAAAAATATGTTACTGTATTTATTCTAATAGAAATAGTTACAAAAACTCATTATATGTATCAATAACAATTTTCAGTAATTCCATTGATTTCCCTAACGATCCATACGCATCATTAATTACGTTATAACTTGCCTTTAACGTGTTTAGTTCGCTTTCAGAATAAGGATATGTTATAACTTTAATGGTGAACAACGTTTTCTTGGCTTCAATGAGTTCAGAAATTGATTGTTTCTTACGTTGACATGTTTCATAATATTGTTGATACGCATCACCTAATTGGGAATTGAAATTTCTATTATAGAGGTCTAATTGAATTGCGATAGATTTGGTGTACACTTCGTTTGCAAACATTGTTATGTCGGAATTAAGTGTATTTAATTCATAAGTCAATCTAAGGTACGACAATTCATGTTCAAGAGAATCAACTCTCTGAACAAGTGTTCGTATTTCCTCCTGTGAATCATTAGATTGTGCATGGACTGAAAAAAAAGAAAGCACAAATACAAGAGAGCATAAAAATTTATTCATATAAATATTGTGTTAAAAGTGTTTATGAGCAAAACCGTATGGTATTATATCGTGGTCAATAACTCGAAATCTTCAATAGATATTTTGTCTATTGAGACAAGCCATTCAAGATAAGAAATATCATCTTTAATGTCACGAAACTTTTGTCCCTTATATTTCCCAAAATCAATAACTTTGTCTGCAATAGATATATCTTCCTGCTTTTCGACATCTGGATATAATTGTTTAAGTTCCTCAAAATCAACTTTGAAAAGCCGGTCTGTTTTTTCTAGCCAATGAAGATATTGATAATCTACCTTATAAATGTCACCATAAGTTTTACCCTTATATTTACCGAACATAAGTATCTCATCCGCTTTATGAATTGGGAATATTTCATCAAGCGATACGCCGGGAACATCAATCAAGACCCATTCTCCACACCCAGCGCAAGGAATCTCTTCATCTTTGATATTTGGATAGCATTCTTGTCTATATGTATCGTCAGGCTTACCATTTACAAAACACTTGCCATAAGCCTTACCATATTTTCCACGCGGCTTTACTGTTTCAACTAAGAAAGTTCTATCTTGATTTGGGTCAATACGTCTTTCCTCACTGGATGAACGTGCTAATCCTAACTCACATCGCTTAACCAAGAATGGAGTTCGTTTTCCTATATTGTAATAAATACTAAAAATGTTATCGTGTGGGTACATATCTTATTCTATTTTTATTATGAATAAATACACAGACTGACATAATTAACAGGATTGTTCAATGTACAAAATCATTTCCAATTTGTTTGGTAAAGGTAATAATTTATTTTTTAGTTACAAATTTGTTGCTGCATTTATCTTAAACATTCCAATAAAATTAGTTTATAATAGTATGAAATAGATACATTTTAATTATTATCTACTATACTCATTTCTCATTTTCAATAATAATACATATTTTTGTATCAAATAATCATTATTATGAAAAATCCAAAATCAAAAAATAAGAAAGAACAAAATAGAAAACAGAAACACTCTTCAAATTATACTATTATACAACGCAAAATGTTGGAATTAGCTGATTGTTTTGAAAGAGCCCGCATTGCAAGGGAAAGGTCTGCTCTTAAACAATCCAAAGATATGAAAATAATTTTACGTCATAAAAATGTAAAAGAAGTCCGTTTATTAATCCATGCAAAAAGAGGATTTCGCACAAATGACCAATTTATATGCTCTATATGTGACAAGGTACATAAAAATGGATGGATATATAACTTAGATGAACGTTATATATACCTCTGCAACTCCTGCAAAGAACAAGCAAAACCTCGCAAAATTATTAATAAATTAGTTCTTTACAGTGCGTTTGAAAGTGGGAAAAAACGGTAATATCAAAAACATGTCAAGAAAGAAACTATTTTGTTCTACGTTTTGCGAAAGCTATACCAAAAGCATAAATAACGACACCAATTACCCCAATAGCTAAGAAAAACTTATATAGTGATTCATAATGTTCTTCATACATATACAAAAGGAAAAAAGTAAACATAGACACTAATAACATACATATACTATATCTTTTCCAAGAAATATATTGACCTTTTTCTTTTTTTAAAGGCAATCCACATATAACAGCAATGCAAGGCGTTACTATAATCCAAATAATAACACAAATAAACGCAACCATAACAATTATTGTTTTTCAATTTTAATTGTATATCCCAAGACAGCTACTGTTTTAAGTAATGTGTCTATACTTATAGTAGTTGTTTTTCTTTCAATATTCGCAATTGTAAGGTGAGAGCATCCCGTTTTTTCAGCCAAAGCTCTCTGTGACATCGCTTTTTCTTTACGAATTAATGCTAGTATACTTCCTAATTCTTGTGCATCAAGTGTACGATATGATTGTTGTCCGTTCTCAATTACAAGAATATGCTGTAGTGCTTTAATATATGACATCATATTCCCCATCTCAAAATTTCCACTTCCTTTTTCTAAACGATATATAGCAGTAGGCATAACTCCCATTTGAAAACAAATGTCTTTCATTTTTATGGTAGATTGCTTTCGTATATCTACAATTATTTGGCAAAATTCTTGTCTATTCATGTTCTTATAATTAATACTACAACAAAAATAAGCAATGTATTTGATATACACAAATAATACTTATTTTTTCCTTATAATTTTCTCCTCCACAAACTCAACCACTTCATCTATTTTACTTATGCAGTCCTCCATCAAGCCGATGTACTCCTGCATCTTTTCTCCTCTGGAAGACATTTGCAAACCATCTGGAAGGGAATCGTAAGAGTCTTGTTCTTCGTTTAAGATGTCCTCCAGTTCTCCCTTCGCTTCTTCCAGAGAACTTATAACATCATTAAATCTACCTTTCCTTTCTTTGTTCATAGTAAATACTCTTTATTAAAATATTCTTTTGCAATAAGCCATTTGATCATAGACACGCAGCTTGCAAAAGGACTACTCTCAATACAAGTACCAACCAAACAATCTGCTGTATATCTACATACTGAAAAATTGTATCCAGATTCATATTTAATCAGTTCCGGATGATGAAGTTTAGACTTTGGCGTATCACTGGGGAACTCATACGGGAGTAATTCAAGCAACCGGGGCAAACTCCATGCAGGGATCTCATTATCGGCTGTTGCTAATGTTGGTGGACATAATTGTAATTTCCATTCCGGAGAACCATCGTCTGACATTATACTACGATATACCAAATCTGCTGTTTCAGGTTTTACACCTAACTCTATTAATTGTTGCGACTGCTCTATGCTTGTTGCAACTTGTGTTGTAAACTGTGCCATATCGTTATTATTTTTTCATTAATTCCTCTTCAAATTCGGCAATGATACAATCTGCATCACCACCATGTACCCAATTCTCTAAAACAGAAGCCAGAATTTCTATAGCTCTTTTCTTGGCATCTTCTTCACCTCGCTTGTAGGCATCCATGCCTATTCGATCTATGTCTCCTAAAAAATCATAACTCATTTTTCTAAACAGATTTAAAATGTTCTATAAGCTCTTCCACTGTTGCCTTATGACTACAATGGAACCATGCCGCCTGTACACTATCTTTAATATTTTCTCGTGCATAATTGATGTCATCGTCATCGCATATAAACCAAGTATTTTCAGGAGGATATACAAACCATTGTGAATCGTCAGTATCGTCTCTCAATGCGGCTATGGCTAAGAAAAGATTCTCGTTGGTTCCGCAATTAATAGCATTGTTTATTTCCTCTTTATAACCAAGTGGAAATCCCGCAAAGAACCCACGATTGCAAATTAAAAATTGTGAAGATGTATCTACATTCATCATCGTAGGGTGCTCAACATACCCTAATATTTTTAATTTACCTTGAATCTCCAAGGTGTTCTTGTATATAAAGCACGGTGTTGTAAATCCCATAATTAATCCTCCGTTTCTATCTTTACCTTGGCACGCATTACAAATATTCCACTACATGAATTAAAAATATCGCATGGACCTAAATACAACCTATCGCCTAAATAAGTACCACACTCATTCTTTAAAGAACACTCTAAACAAGGGGATTCGCTCGGTATGACAAACTCATGCAAAACTCCATTAATTATTATTCCATTATTTATTTCCATAATCATTTCTTTTTTCTATGCGTTTTCTTGTTTTTGTTTTTCTTTCTGCGCTTAATGATACATGAATACTATCACCCTCATGGTAAGAACGAACTTTTCTGCAATTACTGACTGGACTGTCCAACATTGTTATATCCGGCAAAGGCGGTGGTGGCTGCATAATAGTGTAAACTTTCTCTTTGGGAAGTTCAACTTTGAGTTTTTCTTCCTCAACTAATTCATACCCCAATTCGGTACATTTATCCTTTAAAGTGGAAAGTGTAGAAGGTTCTAATGTTCCACAGTTAGCAAGTACTATCTTATTCATAGCTTTGTTTTTTTTATAAGCCTACACATTATAGATGTTTGTTTATTATTTCTGTAATATTTATCCCAGTCCTCGTCAGTGTGTTCTTCCCACAATCCAAAAGGGTTATCAGATCCACAAAGCACGCATTTACCTGTCTGAATGTCAAATTGCATTTCTCTATTACAAGTAACACAAAATTCAATCGTATATTCATATACCCTTCTTGTATAGGCCGAGTCAGTTATATAAGGACTTGTCTTCATATTTGAATTGAAACATATATAAAAAATTTCAAATTAATTTTCCTTCTTTACTAATTCAACTTCTGTCGGCTCTTCATCTTCCCAACTTACTTCGGGAAATAAAGGAGAGTCTAATTTAAAATAATCACGTGAATAGACACTAACAGATTGCCATCTTTCAAATATATAGCCCTTTACAGGTTTGTTAAAAAACACATATAATGTCCCATCTTTATCTCTTGCTACATACATATTCAGTAGATTTTAGTTGTTCTTTCAGTTCCTCAATCATCCGTTCAAGCCGATTGTATTCATCTCTCCCTGCTTGATAAGACTGGTCGATGCAATCACGACAAAATTCCAGACGTTTAATTTGTTGTTCCAATGTTTCATTCATATTTCTTGTTTTTACATATTATTCCAGAGGACAATCGCTGGGAATATCAACTTTAATTAAACTAATGCTTTCAATATTTCAATAGCTTTATCAATACCGGCCTCATTGAATCCATCCCACGGCTCACTGAAGCAATACACACATCCGTTTTCAACATTGTAGATGTCTTCTGGATCACAATCTGTATAACAGGTTAATTCAAAGCAGTATCCATGATGAGTATAGATCTTTCTATGAAGTTCACCATTTCCAGTATCTTCGGATTCGTGTATAGATATTCCGTCACTTTCTTCTCCACAACTATCTAAAATACGGCTTACTAAATCCCAAATTTGTTTTTCCTTACTCATAGCATCTTTTTTACAAATTCACTGTATGACAACGTAAGTTTATTTCTTTTCCCGATACCACAAAGTCTCAGGTTTGCCAAATATTGATTATACTTTGCCTTCTTTATCAAATCTGACTGATTCTTTTTGTTCTTATTCATATCCAGTTGGTTGTTAATATCAAGTTTACCATCATATCTACTGTATGGGCTTTCTACATAAAACTCCCAGTCGCCAATAAAACGTAATCGAAAAACTTCTTTTGCCAACGCAATAATCTCTTCTATTGTGTTAAAGCAACTAGTCAAATCGCCTTCATTATAATAGTCTCCCCATCGTTCCGGATCTTCGCTTATTTCTTCTTTGGAAAGCGGACGTTTAAGTTCAAGTTCATAGGTATAATGCGCTAATGGGATGTTATCATCAAAAACCATCCTACTATGTCCAGGTTCTCCATCCACTTCCATATTAACCCCTTGAATCTTTATTTTCCCATAATAATGAATGGCATTAAAAGATATTCCCCTAAATGTAGAAACTTCAAGCGTAGCACGTCTTCTAGGATTATTTTTTCTATATCCCCATGATCTTACAGCATGAAGTTTATCATTGGGTAATACAATATCAAGTCCACAGTTATCTGGGAATATATCAGGGTAAACATATCTTTCACCCTGACTTTGCTTTATCACTTGTTCTAAATCCATATTGACTCCTTTTTTTAAATTCAAATCCTTCTATTAAATCTGCAATACAAACCATTCTCTGAAACATTGTCATAATGGTAATCTGGTAAACATTAAAAATCAAATATTCCAATCGCTTTTGCTATACTCAAAACTTCCTTCTTTGTTTTTACAGAAGCCGGAATAATTGTCCCATTTGCGGACCTAGAATAGATCTTGCCACGACATAATTCATAATCGTAACCCATTACTTGCTTCATACGAGAGAAACCTATACATCCATATTGCAATGTCCATTCAGAACCACCACCAAACGACATATAGTTACCTTTATCATCATACCACGAATTTTGATGGCGTCTTGCATGAAAATAACGAGTACCAGGTTGATTATACAATAGCACCTCGTATGCACTGTTGATTGAACGATTACGTAAATTCAATCGTTCGCAATTCAATCGTTGTTGGATTTCAATCGGTAAATCACTGAATTTCATAATTGTGTGTATTACTCATAGCTTTCTCTTTTTACTCATTTCCGATATGTATTGAGGGGTATTCTTCTTTCAGTATGCTATCAATCAAGCCGTCTATTTCCTGATCGGATAGAAATTGCTTACCTGCATCCTTTTGCTTCTGAAGTTCAACTTTAAGCCTATTCTCTATCCTTTTCAACGCTGTACAAGTGTTCTTATCAGGATAATGCCAATCAATAGAACTACAAATAATTACTTTAATGTGATCTAATTCTAGGCTATCCGGACAATGCTCATTGAGAAAGTCTAAATCTTCTTTGATTAGTTTCTCATACGCCTCCTTACTTATCTTTATGCTCATATCTATCTTGTTTTACTTCAAAATATCAATAGCTTGCTTCAATATAACATCAGCTATTTTTTTCATCACCGATCTCTGTCTTGCAAATTATTCTAAGTTGCGTTGCTAAATATCTTGTAGCTTGTGCCAACTGTTGAACATCTTTGGGGACTTCCATATCATTTTCAATCGCAGACCGTCCCAATATTTCTGCTATCCTAAATTCTATTTCACTCATATTAAGATAAGAACATATAACCCTTTTTGATAGCAAGAGCTTCTTCTTTGCTATCAAACATTAAAGTTGTTTCACACTCACTTCCATAACACAAAGCTTTCACTTTCAGCCACCAATAATAATTTCCACTACCATAATCATCATAATATGGCTCGCCAATAATCTCTGTTACATAATGTTCAAGTACATTCACCTCTGTTTTATTTAGTTTTAAACATATACAAATCTTTACCATCATTATCAAGAAGATAATAATCCGGTTTGATTAGCGCAATCCAATCATCTACAGGCAGCAAACGTTCATCTCCAAAAGAAGGAGATGCGTATTGGCAAGTTGGAACATAATGAGCCTGAAACAAAACCTTATCATTGTTATATGTTGACATAATTCTTGTTATATCTTCGTCTGAAAAGTGTTCCAGAACTCCATGTGTTACCACTACTGTAAATGACTCAAAAAACTTAGGCTCACAAATATTTTCTTTAGCATAAAACAATGGGGCTTTTCCGAAGTAATTATCCGTAGATATTGAGAGTGTATTCTTACAACATAGCTCTAACATAGGAATATTGATGTCCGAGAAGACAACTTTTGAAATTTTCTTTGTATCAGAACTATCGGTTAATCCAAAAGAATTAAACAACCTCTCTCCTATTTGCGAAATAGCAAGGCTTACAGTACCTATGCCACATCCTTCCTCTTTCAAGATAAGGGGTGTTTTCAAGTTATAGGATATTTGTTGTATATTGACAATTATTTCTTCTATAAAACGATTGTACTTTTTACAAAACGCATTAACATAAATATTGTTACAAACACGACTTTGATAAAAGTTGTCCCAAGTATTCATGGGTTCTGTAATATCATCTTTCCTCATTGTTTTGGGGTTTGAATTACTCCTCATCAACATACACCTCCTTCTTGTTATCTGGCCAAGATTTACGGATCAGAGAAGTGATCTTCTTTCTTTGAAGTTTCTCAATAGCTTTTCTTTTGGCTTCGGCTTTATTGTTAGCCGACACCACTATTTCAAAAGTATCCAGGTCAATCGTCACTCGATATTTTTTCATATCGTTTCGTCTATACTTTTTCCAGATCACTACTTGCTGCAATTCCTTTTAAAACAGCTCCTCCAACTTCAACGCGATAAAAGTAAGAAGGCTGAACGTTGTTATCTGAATCTTCAGAAAATGATGGATATACCTTCTTTACTCGACCAATTTTTCCAACCATTGCCGGTTGCAAATCGTTAGAGACAATTTTCACATTATCTCCAACATTAAATTTAAAATTTTCCATATTATTGTTGTTTAATTATGCAACTTTACGTTGTGTTGTTACTAATATTCTACACAATGCCTCACAAAGAACTCGTGCCATATTTACTTCTACGGCATTGCCTATATATTTTTTCTGTTCAGCCTGGGTTCCAACAAGAACATAATCTTCAGGAAATCCCATAATCTTTTTTAATTCTGGGATCTTCAGCATACGCATCTTAATATCCATGATACCGTACATGGCCATAAATTCTTTTATCTTCTTCATAGGTTCGGTGTCGTCATCATATATTTGATAAACCAAGCATCCATCTGCCGGAACTATAAAAGATGGCAATTCACAATTCCCAGATGCTTCAATAAGATATGGCGGCATTTTATCCATTCTTGCTATTAATGTAAAACAAGGTTTGTCTACAGAACCTCCAGGAGACGAATATTGAGGATTCATTAAATAGTGCCATTTGCGATTGGCGGTAATTGTTTGAGATGGCTCACTTATAGAACTTCCTGTATTTTTAAAGTTAGTGTTCATTATCCATCTATTACAGCTAACAAGATTGTATTTAGGATTTGCTGTAATACATCCTAAAGGCTTTTCCATTGATGCAGGTTTACTATTACCATATTGCTGGTCAATAAAATTAGAACAGATTAATGCACAACGATCTTTCGTTGTCAATGTTGGAGCAGGAGAATTCACATCTTTAACAAACCCATTACCGTACTGTACAGAGATGAATGTATGATGGTCTTTTGTTGTAATAGCACCAGCCGGTTGTTCTACACTGATATTTTTACTCATTGGCTCGCCACTATATGCTTTAGATAAGAAATTCACATGAGCTAACCCTAACCTATTCTGAGTAGCTACAGTAGGACATGGATATTCTATATCAGGAGCTACATATTTCCCGGCTTGATTCATAGAGTTGTATTTTACAAGAAAAGCATCTTTTCCTCCCGCCACAAATTTGATTAAACCAGCATAGATACGGTTTAAAGACGCATCCACCAACGGTTTCTTCCTTCCAAAAATACTTTTTCCTTCATCCTCAAAATCTAACACATCTTTTACCGGTTTCCACAATTTCTTGTTTATTTCAGAAATTTTAGAATGCGTTGGGTTTGGAAAGACAATTGGCAAATCCATTTTAGCAAATATTCCAAAGAAACGTTTCCGAGATGTGTACGCTCCATAATCAGCCGCATTAAGGATTCTATGGTCAAAATGATAACCATAAGATTGTACTTTAGAAATCCATTTTAAATAAGAGTTTCCCTTATCTTTACTAACAGGCTTACCATACTCATCAAGCTCTCCCCATGACATAAATTCTTCTACATTCTCAATTTGAATATAGTCCGGATTAATAGCTTCAATATACCGAAACAAATGTTCTGCAAGCGTTCGGCTATCAGCATCTCGCGGTTGTCCACCTTTTGCTTTGCTAAAATTGGTACACTCCAACGAAGCCCATAAAACTATCAGTGCTTCAGGAAATTCAGCTCTGCATTTTTGTAGATGGGAAACTAAAGAAGATAAATTTAATGTACGAATATCTTCTGTAAAATGAAGAGCATCCGGATGATTAGCAGCATGACTTGCAATCGCATTTTTATCATGGTTTACACATGCTATTACCTTAGCGCATTGTTCATTCTCTAAACGGGCTTTTTCTACTCCTGTGCTGGTCCCACCGGCACCACAAAATAAATCTATATAAAGTAATTTCATTGTTTCTCTAAGTATTCTACAATATCTATGTCAGGCATATTAAAAGTCTCTTCATCCAAATAGAAATAAATCCGACCATCTACAAACTCTGCTTCTCGTGTACTCCAATTACCCATATCATCCAATAATTGTCTCCCCAACCGTTCTACAGATACAGTCACCTCTTCTTCATCAGGAGTATTTTCAAATATTACCACCGTTTTTATTGGATAATCAGCACCATTCCAATCAATATAATCTGGATTTTGACAAAACATTCCACGAATAATTTCCCACAGTTTTTCTGACTGAAAATCAGAATTTTGTACATGCCAGTAACATTCCCAATATGTAAACCCAGCACTATGTAGCATCTCCTGAATTGTTGTATCAGAGACACCACTGCTTATTGCATCTTGAATTGCACACCAGTATCCTTGATTAAAATCAGTTAACTTTGGAGCTAATTGGCTGGCCTTTACTTGAATATTTCCTCTTTTATCAGTAAAAATTAAAGAAACTGGTGTATCATTTTCAACCGGATGAGGAACAGATGTGCACACTTGCATAACTTTCTGATCGTCACTATTTGCAGGATGCCATATTACCTCAGCGCCTATATTTACAAAATAGTATTTATTCATATTCAATTTTATATATCAAGACATGCTTAGCGAATCAAACAATTGTTTTAAAGGCTGTTTGTCGTCTTCACTCTTAGCTGTTAATAGTTTCACTTCTCCGTCAGCTAATTGATAAAATTCATCTTTTTCAGCATAATTCATAGCTTTTATATACAATTCAAAAGCATCTTCAATAGACATACCATCTGCCGAAATATTAGCTAACAATTCTCCCATACACACTTCGCTTTGTGTGTATTGTTCTATAATCTTTTCAAATGTTTCCATGCTGTTAAAGAATATTCTGCCACCCGTACCATATCAAATATGGGTGGCAATAATATTAAATAGTCAAAGTTTTAGTCAATTCACCTTTATAACCACGTTCACGTAACATGTTTATAAGGACCTCATCACTATGTAAACAGTCGTTACTTTTTGCCTCGCCTGTCAACAGGCTCGGCGAGGGCTGAAATGCTGCAACCGCTCTCACCATGTTACTGCCATTCTTGCCGCTGCCGTTGAAGTTGCCATTACTAAAGTTCACGCTCCAGCTGTTGAGCTGACTGTACTCACTGCTACTCCAAACCCAAGTTTCATCAGAATCTTCTGTAGGAAGTAAACATTCATCAGGACATCCAATTTCTTCCATTGCTTTGTTTATTTCATCACGATATGCGCGAAGAACTCCTAGCTCCATCAAACAAGGCAAATACCACTGGAGATCACCTTTTTGATAATTCCAACAACGTTTAGCAGCAGTCATTCCGTCAATATTGACCTGTGCTTCTACAATACGTTTGGTTAGATCAAATCCGGAGAAAGTTTGCATAGCAACGGACTCATTCTGCTCTTCAGTCAAGACCCTATCGGTGTTTCCCCATCGTTCTTGCCAGGTGTCAAACGCCAAAATACGGCTCATAAATTCTGTTGTTACGATAATGCCAATAGCATTAGTATAATCCATACCTCTTGCTCTGAAATCTGCGATTTCATACTGTTTCTTATCGGCTCCTAAAACCGAAATAGAATGCTTTTCCATACTTGTAAATTATTAAATGTTGATTTTAGAACCACACTAACATTCTTGGGGTCTTCCAATAAAAATTGAACACTGGAAACATCTCTTTAAGTGTGGTAGTTATTTTTCCTGTAATATTTTTCAGATGTCTTATTCGCAAATAATTAACAGTCACGATATAATCAACTCCCAAACGTAGTCCTATTTGCGAAAGAAGCGATTTCAAGAATATTTTTATATGTTGCTTTGCATCAGTAATTGAACGATAGCCAAAATCAATGTTAGCTACATACTTGATACGCTTGCGTCTCATTTATTTTTCAGCTTGTTATTAAATTTGATCTTTCCATTTTTATATAAATCAATTTTCTTTTTACGACATTTCCGCTTTAACTCTGTCCAATATTCTGTTGGGTATTGCTTAGAGTGTTTACGAACAGGAGGAGATAGTATAGATTGTATAAGCCGCTTGCTAACATTGAACATAGCGGCCAATTTTCTTTGACTATATCCCTCACGGGCCAAAATTTGAATAGCTTGGCGTTGTTCTGGAGACAACTTAGCGCGACCATCAAACTTGGTTCCTGCCAACTTGATATTCTCAATTTTCAATGGCATATTTATTACTGTTTTAATGTGAATAGATTTTATAGTTTTATATGGTGTGAATAGTTGTCCACTTTAACCATTGTTTAACACAAAAGGCTGCTCTATTTTATTAGAACAGCCTTTGCTTTACAGACATCATTTTAACTATGGTCGATTGTACCTTAGTCCATCTGTATGAATAAACCATTTCTTCAAACTTCCATCCGGCTTCTTAACTTTCTCAATATCCACTGTTAACCAATGAATAGCTCCCTCACCGAACTTAATTTCTCTTTTAGTTGGGTGCCTCCAATAATCAATTGTTTTATTGTTTTCCATAATCAATTATCGTTTATAGCTACTGATTTAACACTATCTGTTACTGGCATATACCCTATAAGATATGAAAGATGACCAGGAGCAATTTCAGTAAGTTCAAAATCTACTTTACCACCCCATTCATTATCATAAGCTAATAATTTTATATTGTCATAATCATCTAACCATGCTTTATGAACAACAACATCTGTAGGACCACCATAATTCAAATTTGCCATAATTATAGGAGGGTCATATAATTGTGTATCATCAGTAACCCAAGTAAACTCACCACCGTGAGCCTTCAATGCCAACTGTAACTCTTCTGCTTCTTGTTTCCTAATTTTTTTGCACATAGCATAAAAATCAGAATGTCTCATGTATTCCATCATTTTACTTTTTATGATCTACAAACACAAATATATTCTCCGGAAACTTTATATTCCTCGTATCTTCCATCCCAATGGTTTAATACAGAGCACCAACCATCCTCACTTATGATTGAATCCAGCCAATCACTCAAAGAATCAGTAGTACTTTTAGCAGCCACAGCTTCGCGCCATAAATACTCATATTCACCATCATTATGTACTCTATCACTAGCTATATTGTTCAGTTCGTCTTCTGTACCAATATAATAATCAATACCATTTGCACAATACAGTTGTTCATCATAGGGGCATTCTTCAAATGTATCATTTAAATCACCGAATGTACATCCCAAATGTATTCCCAAAGCGACAAAGCGTTTTGCTTCATCTTCGTCACATTCACGTAAATCCATTACTTGTTGAATGATTTCTCCTGTGGCAACAAACCCTTCCTCACCCATGTCAAAAACTGCTTCCAGTTCTTCTGTTAACGCATCCTCTTCTTCTTCAACAAGGTCACAAATACTATTTATAACTTCTTCAATGTTACCTGGAAGTGGATCGTACAGCCAACCATGACCATATCTGTATCCTTTATCCACATACAGCTCTTTTATAGCAAGAAAGAAACATTGCACATTGTAGTCTGATAGGTTATGTTTTAAGCTCTTGTTTGACAATCCAAGAATATATTTAATGGGATTGTTGCCCATTTTCTCGTAAATAACATTTCTCACTTGCACTAGAGCAACATTACTAATATTAAAGTTTTTGACAATAATTTGGAAAGAAATGCTATCAAACTGTTCACGGTAATGCTCGTTATATGTTTTAAACAACTCCACAAAGTAATTGTAGTCGTTAACATATTGCTCACTGTTTAAATATTCGTCTTGACGAACTGTACCGCCAGACATACCTCCTAGATGGCATTTCTTCCAAAATTCCAGAAGTTTTGTTTGTCCTTCTGTACGTGGAATTATGTGATCATCGCATTGCCCAGCACACATACCTCCAGAACCACATACCGATACACTAAAACCTTGATTAAACTCTTGCAATGTTTCACGGTTTCTACGAGTAGAATTTTCTTTATACACTTCAAATTCTACAGTCCAACTATTTTTATTTTCGTCCCGGAACTGCACAGAACGTTTGAATATTATATCTCTCATTACCAGTAATAATAACTATATTTTAATAAGCCAGAGAAAATACTTGTTTCACCCTGGCTTATTCTATCTGTTTTGAACAAACTATTTACGCCATTCACTAATCTTTGCTGCCACATCAATATTATTGTCATCCAGCATTTTCTTTAGTAGCCCAATCAAACGCCAACCTTCTCTATTCTCATACAACTTTGCCTTCTTGTTCAAAAAAGCAAGGGATGTATTTTTACTCAATGTTTTTCCATTGTCGTCAATGATAACACAATTATGAAAACGAATCATGTTCTGCATTGTAAAGAACGCCCCAGACCCCTTGTAAGCATCTAGCCATGCTGCACTTTGAGGAGCCTCCCAGTGCATTTTGATACGCCTTTTATTGAACTCCTGTACCGCCCGCCAAAGTTCATAGGTATTCTCGGCATGTTGTATTTTATGCACTGCAAACAACAATGGCCTAATTACTTTTTTATCAAAATCATCTACAAAAATGTTTTGACCATTGATACGTTTATATGGTATCCCTTTACATTTTCTCAATTTCAACTCCTCAAATCTCTTTTTGAGTTTCTCGATATAGTCTTTTGCCATATCTAATACCACTTTCTTATTGAACCAGCGATTCCGATCTCTGAAATTATCAACATCACCATTTTGCATCATTTTGTGCTGGGCATACAACTCATTATTTAGCATTTTCCACTGATATTCATATCCCATACTACGAATCACCTCTGTAACTCCAATCGGCTTATAAGCACCGTATGTATGGGTGGTTATATAAATTATACGGAACATCTGTGCCATTACCCAACGTCTGAATAATTGGCGATTAGGAATTGTGCCTTGAATGATAATAGCCTGGAAGATTGGATCGTCTTCTTTCAAGATACTAATGACACCGTCTCTTTTTGAAGCTATAAACTCCAAGCCATCGGCGCTTTGCATTGCAAAAAGCTCACTAACATCAACACCGGCTTTCTTTAGGGCTTCGATGCGTTCTTTGGCTTTTGGTTGGTTAGCTGTAAGCGTAAACTCTGTACCACACTCAGGACATTCAAATTTTAACTGTTTCATAACTTATTAATAATTTAATTTTAATCTGATTATTTATTTCTCTATCGTAATCCAGTGTTTGAGAATTACTAAATCTCTGTCTTTGTTGCTTTGCCAAAACCATTTACCCATCTTATCGGTGTTCCAACTTATACCCAATATTATTTGACAGAGAATGTATAATTCCAATTCAACTTGTGCTATATCTCGGCCAACTCCAAACAACATGTCTTCATCCTCCAAATCTTTATCAGACAAAGCCTTAAAGTATTTTCGGCTTTTACATTCACTCATTGTTGATGGAATAGAATGTTTATATCGAATGTATAAATGTTCTACATGAGACAGGAACTCATCAAGAGAAGTACACAATTCCACCCCTAAGTTTCCTTCATACTGCGAATTCCGTATAACATATTGACCGTTGAGTTTGAAACTTTGTGTTTTAAAATCTACTTTAAACTTTGCTCCACTCTTTACAGCCTGTATTGATTCTTGATAAATATTTTTCATGATTTTTACTTTTGATTTTACACTCAAACCTTTGACACATTTCTTTAAAAGTCTGATATTAACATCCAGAATACGCCGGAATATAGGTTTATAAAACCGTAGATGCCGGCGTAATTGTCGGATAGTTGTTAAACGCAAGGCTCTTGTATAAATGAAAGTTGTGTTACTTATTAAACAGCCCTCATTTAGCGTGACGCATGTCTATATGCTTATGATATATACTGTATCAAGTAAGATACCCGCGTAATCCTAGGTCATACATAGGATGACCGTCATCACGCGGACATCATATCTTGTCCAGTATGTTAAATTACTAAATCTAAGACTGTAAACTTTGCGTTAAGTAATAAGTTGTAATTCTCAAAATATTGGCACATTTCTATACTTATTCGATTTAGAGCTGGTGTGATCAGGAACGGACCAGTACAATTAGTACACGGTCCTTCCTGATATATAACCAGCTATATAAATGATATTTCTTGAATTACATTTCTGTGCTAAATAGTTATCCTCATAATACCGATACATTACTTTACCAAATAGATGTATTCCGGTTGGATATTCCTGGAGCAGATGAGTTATCTACTCATAGATCCAGGAAACTGCTCACCGGAACAGTAAACAAATGTATTCCTTGGATAGCTTCAGATGCATTTCGTTTATTTTACAAGTTCTCAAACAATTGGCACATCTCTTTACTCTCATGATAATTATAAATATGACCTGATCGAGAACCTGAGGTGAAGAGGCTATGCAGCCTTGTAACCTCTGGTGAACGATCAATAGTTCATACTTAGAATATGAAAACATTTTCTTGAACTTGCCTGCTGTGCTGCTTTATAAACCCTCATAACAATCGACACATTTCTTTATCTTCATTGATATAATCCAGATGATTATATGGTGCCCGGAGTAGATACTGAAGGATGTAATCCTTCAAGGATAGAATCGGGGCACCTAATATATAATCTGGATATAAAACATTTATTCCTTGGATTTATTTGCTGTGTGTTCAGATTGTAATTACAATATTGCAACTAATGTATTGTAGACCGCTCGTCTCGTTAAAATAGCATTCTGCATACACCCAATTGTCAAATAGCCTTCAATTTCCTTACTTTTAGATTTATTTCGATTAGCCTTAACATTCCGACCAATGCCTCTAACAACACAACCATCAGGCTTATCTTTAACATAGCCAAGGCCACCGACTTTATGTTTCCCTGTTTCAACAGCTCTTAGGCAATCCATAACAAATTTATTCAACTCATTAATGTCAGCCCTCACATTGCACACTGGAAGAATTTGTGTGGCCCAACTATATTCGCCATTCCCTTTATACAAATATCGGTTAACCGAATCCACAGCCTTCTTCAACGTAATACCACGTTTTCTGATGGTTCTTGATTCTATTTCTTTCTGGAAGGTTTTAAGGCGATTGGGAGAGAAAGAAATCATATTCCCCTTAATACTAAATCCCAGAAATTTAAACCACTTGTCCATAGTCAGGTACTCTACCTTCTTAGGATTTAATTTCATTGATTTTTCAGCCAATTTCTTTTGTAAAATGCTCATTGCCTTTTCATAATCCGGGCCAACAAATAGCATATCGTCAGAATATCTCACATAAGAACCATTCATTTTTGATAGCTCTTCATCTAACTCGTACAACAGGACATTGGCTAGCCAACTTGCCACAGCACACCCTTGTTTAAGTGATTGGTATTTGTCACATAGCTTGTTGTTCTCATCAAAATACAACCCGCAATGATAATATTTTCTCAATACATCAATCAAGGCAGAATGACCATGTTTAGCTTCCACCTGGTCAAAAGCAGCATCAATGAACTGGATTGGAACACTATCAAAGTACTTGCTCAAATCAGATTTCCAACCTACACAACCATCACTCTGCATATCAACAATGGTGTGACTTACTTCCAGAACCACTTTACCGCAACCAATACCGGTCTGATATGACTTACAAGCAGGGTGAATCATCTCAGGCATTAAATCAAACAATAAATCATTTGCAATGCTTAAAATTATCCGATCAATCGGTTCGTTTACATATACTGTGCGAAATTCTCCATTATCCTTTGGTATCTGCGCAGTGTGTGGTGGCGTTATCTGATATTTACCGCTTAACATGGCTTCTGCCATACGAATTCTTGTAGGTTCTTCAGTTAACTTGATAAGATCACTCTTCCGAATATCCTTCAGAACACCTTTCTCAATTGCTTTTGTCCATCTATCAATGTCGAAAAACATTGTAAGAATCTTGTCTTTCATTTTATATTTCCCTTCTTTTTAAGTTGTTCTTTATACCTCCTGTGTTCACGAATCGTTGCTGCCCATTCTTCTTTGGTAGGTTTGTATCGCCCATCCGCTTTGCGTTGTTTTAAATTCTCTTTACTTTTTAAGTATTTATCTGGGCAACAAATAAATTGGATAAGTCTCTTGCTTACTCCAAACATTTTGGCAAGTTTAGAGTAACTAAGTAACTCATTTTCCCTCAACCATTTTATATATTCTTTTTGGTCTGGAGCGAGTTTTATTCGTCTATCATATTGAGTTCCGGCGATACGAATCTTTTCAGATTTGTACGGCATCGTTTTGAGAAAACATTAAATCATCGTGCAGGTTATTTGGACATCGTTCATCGAACCAATGCCAGACATCGAGTTTTGAGGTTCCGGCTGGGAAGTTTAGGAACTCCTTTTCAATCTCGTCATCATTGTTGACTGGAATATCCCCAAACATTTCCCATAATTCTGAAAGAGTGCATAATTCTACATGCTTTTCACAAATGTTACACCAGCAATCTTCTTCCTCTACTGAATCATTATAGCTGATTTCATCTGTGTTTGGATTTACCCATGCTCTTTCTTCAACATTATTACTTCCACATTGAGGGCAATACAATGAATCTAATGGCTTTTTCATTTTTACCCCCTTCTTCTTGAAAGATATATCAAATTGTCGGAGATTTGAAAGTTCGGCAAGAACCATTTCCGTTACAAAAGCTCTCATCTTATATATCTGTTCATCTGACGATATTCCCCATATATTAGCCGCAGCTTGTACTGCATTTTGCATAGAGAAACATATTTGCGTCCAATCATCGTACTCTTTTGTATCTTCGAGGATTTCACGAATTAATGTTCTTGCTTTCTCAATATATTCTTGATTTAATGATCTTAATGTTTTCATATAACTTCGCAATTAGTTTAATTTGTTATACAATTCTCTTTCAGTCGCATTTGCTTCACGATACAGCATATATACACCACCCATAGTTGAGTTGTAAATAAGGGTATATCCATCTTTGTGATGTACGGAATCAGTTCCGTTATTTACCCACCTAGGCTCTTCGCAGCGAATATCATCATCAGTCCATTCATCACCATCCCATTGCTTCAGATAATCAATAACAGCTTCTCCGTTCGCATCGGTAAAGACAGCTCCATACCCTTCGCCATCATACAGTTTATTGCATTCGTCCAGCATGTCTCCAAATTGGACATCAACGATGATCCTATACAGTTTTGGGAGTTTCATTGATTTTTGTGACATAATTATCTTTTCTTATTTCGTTTCCGGTCTTTTCTTATTTGCTTCTTGTTACGTCCATTTTTTGTTGAGGAGCCTTTATATGTAGGAGGAACCCGTCTCCACGGAGTCGATTTTTCTTCATAATCTTCTACTTTCTCAAAGTAGACAGTAGGTGGGTTTTCAAATAATATCATATCTTTCCACTTTGAATATTAGTCTATTTCATTTAATACCCAATCTAATCTATTGTATATTAAATATGACAATCATAAATTGAAATGATAGTATCCTCTGAAAGTCCTTCTAATAGTTTTTTTACTTCTTCTTCCCAGATATGGTCATCTTTCTCATTCAGCACAACAGCCCACCAGCCCATTTGTCCTTTTTCATACCAATGACCATCTTTAACAATAGCAAATGGTATAATTTTATCCAAATTAGCAATATCTTTTTTTACGGCTACATCTGCTCTGTTTTCATCAATAACTTTCTGCTTTTCTTCTTCACTCCATCCCCATGAGAAACTGACAGGTACCAATGGTTTAGCTCCCTCTTTCAGCCGGAGGTATCCAGCCCATCTACCACCTCTTTCATACCAATCCCATTTAGCGTCCGGGTTATATGTTGAAATAACGTTCCCTTTTTCGTCTATTTCACTGTATTTTATAGCATCTTGATATACTTGTTCATCACTCCAATGTAACTTTTGAGGAAACTCGTTTTCCAGATATTCTATATGTCTTTCATTTTCACAACCCTGTTTATAAAGTTCTTTGTTTTCCAGATACTTTGCATATACAGTGTTTCGATAATCTTCAATCTCTTTTCTTTTCAAAGCTACTAGCTCATCCTTTGTGTGTTTTATATACGGAGGAAGTTCCAAATTCTCATCGTATTTTTCTAATTGTTTTTCTGCGTCATCACCAATGACCATTACTACAAAATGACTCATAATTTTACTCCTTTCTTATTTTGTTTTACACTATTAATATTATCCTTCTTTCTATACGAAGTAAGTTGTGATTTATGTCAGGAGCAAACCATGCAAGACACCATTCTCCTTTTGTAAATTCTTTCCACATTTTACCTTCGTATCTTCCTGTGGGTATTGAGGTAGAATATTCTTTTAATCCCTTGAACGTTTGTTCGCTCATAAGGGCATAGGTGTCGTCCAACTCAATAAATCTTCTGTGAGGTTGCTGCCAATGTTTCCCTAATGAATCAGTAATTGGCGGTATTATTTGTTCTCCGTTCATTTGTAAACTATTTATAGTTACCAAACCCTAATATCATAGTCTCTAAAATAAGATTCCAGTTCTTTTAGCCCTTCCAAACTGTGCAACCCACCCTCGCCAACAACTTCAATATCAACAGATATTTTATAGTCTGTTTTAATGCTTACCTTTGAGTTGATGAAAGTTGCTCTCACGCATTCTAAAATGCTTGAAGGATCTGTACCATTTTTTACTATATTGAGTATCATTGTTTTATGAATTTTAATTATGCAACATCATCTAACGGCCCACTATACACACACCCATCTGCATAATACAGTCTGTCTTCATACTGATTATTATGCAGTTCTTCCCGGATTGCATTCTCATCATCGGCCCAATATCTATATTCTTCATGCCAACATTTGAAGAAACTCTCATAGCATTGTTCTATTAAGTTTGTGAGTGAGAAGTTGTCCGGATAACTGCACCAAGTTTTATAATATTTGATGATAGGTTCAAGCAAGTAATAATCGTAACACATACCGGTTAGTGGACAATCACCATCTACAGATTTGATAATACGGCTTCGTCTGTATTTGTAAGTGTATTTTTCATTTACATATTTGCCTGGAGATGAGTAATATCTACCTTGTGTAATGTATGGCATAATATTATTATTGATATATCTAAACAGTAACTTACCACACAGATCCTCTGCGTAAATATCATTTTCACAATCAACCGGACATTCAAAAATTGGATTATCGTTATATTTGAAGTTAAAGTTGTATCCGCTATAATTAACACCCCAGTTACATGAGTTGGTATTTGTCAATTTTTCAAAAGCTCTTAGAGATGTTACATAATCTGAACCGTAAGCATCCATGCACTGCTCCATTATATTCCAGCGTTCACGCTCAATAATTTCTTTTTGTACCTCTTCTGACAATTCATCAAAAGTGTACAGTTGCAATGTTATTGTTTTCATTGATTTAAGATTGTGGGGTTTCATACTCTATATAAAGGTACTCTGATATATCTGACTGGAAATTATAAGATATTCCGTGTGTACCAAAAGTTTCAAAGAACCAGTCAACAAGAAAGTCACGGTCCTCGTTAGCTTGTTTACTATCTTCACCGGCATCTAGTCTGGCGATCATAGCATTTACAAGAGAGGCATCGTATGTAACCTCCCCATAAATATGGTAGGGATAATCATAATCAATGTTATTAAAATTGCCACAGATTCTATGATCCGGATTATGAAGATATTTTTTCATATCGCAGTTAAACCGCCAAGCCATTTCATTGCTCTTATCTTCCAGATACTCGTCCGAAAAGTTCTCCATGATAAAATCTTTATTTTTATCATCAACCATGCTTTCACGTGCATCTTTAAAAATTTGACAAAGGCGTGTTGCCATATTATCAATATTTATATACTCCTTTTCTTCCATTTGGTCTTTATGTTTTAAAATAGCCATATCTTTTCGCAATTAACATATCCATAATTAGTGTAACTTATTTTGTTAACCAGTATTACGTCATTATCATGGAAATCATGCCAACCATGTTTGTTATCATGGAAAGCAACTATAACCAGGTCATACGTGAGGTTATATCCAATTATGGTACAATCCCAATTATTGATAACCCCTTCTCTACCTACATATTTAAGTGCATATTCTTTGGCTATTGACATTACTATTTTATCTGAAGTTGAAGATTTTCATTACCATAAGAATACATCATTACAGAAGCTCCACAAGGAGCGTTTTTGCCAGCATGGAAACATCTTACACCTATTTCGCGAAGTTTCTGAAAAGCATCCAATGATTGATCTTCGTTTGGAAAATGCAAATCAATAGAACTACCAATATCTACATGCTGTACCTGTAAGGACACTTTGTTTTTGTGATTTAAGACTAGTACATCCATATTATTCATCATTTTCTTGTTCATGTCTATATTGCCTGTATCTATCGTATGCTTTAAATGTCTCTGCTATAGTTTCAGAGAGATCGTTAAATTTCAGAGGAGTAATCCTCGCAAAATATGCAATCCCTTTAGTTGGATAGCAACAATTTGTTACAAGTCTATCTGGAGTGCCAAATAAACCTTTAACTTTAAAACGGTCATCTGCTCTTACTTGGAAGTGCTCTGACAACACCTTTAGCGTTTCATTACCAACCTTGACTGCTTCTTCCAAAGTATCAAATATATCTATAGTAATTGTCTCACTACGAGTAGTGGCTGGACAACTACCTATCGGTCTGTCATGGTAACGAAATTCTATTTCTAACAACTCCTTTTGCATATTTCCTTTTGTTTTTATTATCGAATAGTTTTTTGATGGTGTCCATAGTTGTCCACTTTTTGAATATTAACTCGCTTTAACTTTAAAGGAAAAGGCGCAACCAGAACAACAACATTCTGATCGCGCCACCCTTCAAACAACAGCATGTAGAACAACATGCACATGGAAACAACTAATATATCTAGTGTTCCAAGAATAGGACCCGGAACTATGACACTTTAATTGTGCTTACGATACTCTCTCACTTGTTCAATATCATCCATATTGTTCCACCAATTTGAAAAGTCATAGTAAACAAGATCTTCATCAAATTCTTCTTCCCTATCTTCATCTGTAGAAATATAGTCTTTTCTATCAAGATTGGCTATATCAATCATATCTTTGGTGTCTGTGATACCGTCAAACCAATCTTGTGCTTCTTCCACATCATCTTCGCTAACGCCTGCATCAAAATGTTTTTCATCCTTATATCCAAGCCAATTTGCGATTGTATCAAAGTCAAACCAAAAGAAATTATTTATATCATCATCAGTCCAACCACTTTCAGGAGCATCACTCTCCATTATGGATTCAATTTTATCCAGTTGTTCATCGGTACAGTTCTTTGCCCGATCCTCACCCCCACTCCAAAATTTGAAATCTCGAAGTGAAATTTCTGATATAACTTTCATAGTTTATTTTTTTTTAAAAGTTTCTTTGCAACTCTTCCTACCCGCAGTAAGTATTCATTCCAAACTCTCCCATCAGGGATCTTATTTTGAACAACAGCACTATAACCGCATTTAATATTCAATTCTCTCACATCATAAGGGGAAACAAGCATACCTCCATGTTGCGCCAAATTATAATCCGGTTCTTTAGGAAATGATTTTATATACCTCTTAATAATTTGAAGACTCTCTTGTTTATCCTTTCCTTTGGATAATAATTGTATTTCAATACTATTCATAACAGCATTGAGATTAGGATTTACTGAATACTTCATATTACCATAGTTTTATGTATGAATGCTCCAACGTCTTTCAGTCGCATTTGGGGACATAATTATCCCGCCGCAAATTTTACGCTCGCCATTTACCACCTCAGAAAATCCAAAGCTATTTTTCGCAAAATCACCGTATATTTCAATATGTTGGTTAACGGCACATCTCACCCATTTTTGTAGCCTTTTCAAACAATCTTCAAAGCTTGAATCTTGCAATTCTGAAGCAATATTCTTGACTTCTTCTACACATTTAGATATTTCCGGGGACATTTTTAACTCCAATGGTATGTTTATGGCTGCATATTCTTCGGGGTATTGAATGGAAAGTTGGTGTATCCGGTTTCCCCAGATATTATTGAATATTGAAACAATCTTATCCTTAGATACTTTTTGAAGCTGTGCTCCATCCCAATAAAAATACTTATTATAGTCCAAATCGTCCCAATAAACAATACTTGCGATAATAGCAAGAGAATCTTTCATAATTGCAAACCGGTTACTTTCTGACGAAAAAAGGCTTTCTACACTGGGGCCAATAAAACACAGATGCGTTCCGTGTGTGCGCACTAACCAAAAGAATGGCTCATTGGTATTTTCAAGAGCTTTCAAATCATACTTCTCGAAATCAGAGATACACAAATTGGTATCATATAACTCTTTGCGCATTTGTTCGATAATTTCTGGTATCATATCCTTCCACTTTAATATATTAAATTTGTTGTTCCTTTCTTATCTCTTACAATCCGTGGTCCGGTAGGGTAAAAATATCTAAGTTCACCAGTATAGCCGCGATATTCAAGTATGGCAATTATAAGGTTTTCCGGCACATCTTTTATTCTACGGAAAGTTTTAATGATTTCCGATATAAGTTCTGTATCATCGCCACCACTTAAAAGGGAGGTTAATTTAACCATAGCATAATATCCACTTACGTAGCCATTACCACTCATACATTTATAACTTTTGAATATCGAAGTTCTCCAGTATATCCACGTCTACGCAACTCAGCAAATAACATGTTGTCATCAAAATCAGACATTTTCAGGGTTGCTTTTACTCCTTGTTGAGTGATTCTACCGCTAGATTTGCGTCTTCTTTCTTTATCACACTTCTTACAATAGTTTGCCAATCCATCTTTGGTTGCCTTATTTTTAGAAAAATTTGATCTGGGCAAACTCTGGCCACACTCTTTACACACTTTTGTTTCCATTGTTATCTTGATATTAATTGTTCTCTTCAGGGTGATGTTTCAAATATTCGATAAGTTCACAGTCATATATTTGTTCTTGAACAATTTCAGAAACAAGAGAATCTCCTTTAGTTTCCCATAATTTCACCAACAAATCAATATCGGCACATTCTGGATGCTCTGTAATTATGCGCTCCCGGATTTCTTTCGGAATACTATCAACTACATCACACACATAATTCAAGTGGCAGGCTTTTAATGTTAGTACAACAATAACGCATCCCACGATTATTTTGAATAGCTTTTTCATTTGATACGTTTTTTACCGCTGTACATTTCCAGTGCACGCTCTACAAGTAAGTTCTGATTCCTGTCATCCAAATTGGCAAAAAATTCTTCTACCGCTCCATAATGACCATTTTGACTATTATATTCACGATACTTATTCCATAAATGTCTCCATCCACATTCGGCTTTTTCAAAAGCAACAGCACATTCGTGCTCATCCCAGCAATTCCACATATAGTAGAAGAAACTGGCTATATCATTCTTTTTTGCCATTATCCTTCACATCAATTGTTATAAACTTGAAATATTTCCAATTCTCCAACACAATACTATATTGTTTCCCATCCTCCAGTTGGTACATGGTGCCATCTTTCAATGTTAAGAAGTAAGTGTTTCCATCAACCCTCACAGTCTTCTCCACGCGCTGTATGTTTCCTGTAAATACCCGTATAGTTTTGGCATTTATCGCAATACAGGAAAACAACAGGCATATAACTACCAAGATTCTATAGAATTTACTACCAATTGCAGTAGCCACTTTGATGTACTTTTTCCGCTTATATATCACAATATGCTTCTTCATTTATTTACGCTTTAAATAAATCATACACAGTTTTTCGCTTCACAGTAACATTTTGAGATTTAGGCAAATAGAAAGTCACATTTGCACAAGAGGTAGAAATGATTTTCACGCTCGTTCTTTGGATTCTTGCTCGTTTCATATCTTATCAGTTTTGTTATTTAAAATTCAAAATTTACAATTACACGTTTACTCCCTTTAGCAAAATGTTCTCTACACACGTCATCAAAATCATAGTACGAATAACGTTTCAATGAACGCACATACTCTCCACGCACATACACTCTGCCGGTTGGTTTCAACTTAAAAAAATCACCAACTTTCAGTTCTTTCAGCTCCTTCATGTTTTTTGATATTTTGCAGGATACAAAAATGGCACGCACTTCTTGCACGCTACGCTTCCACGTTCGTTTTACCCATAAAAATAGCACGCCTGTATTCACCTCCAGACGTGCTATGTATGTTACGACCTACCAGGTATTTAGTTATGCAGCCATTCGCGCATCATATTCCGCACGCTTTTGAGCATTACCAAGAACTTCCCATGCAGCGTTCACTTCTTGCATCTTTTCATTGGAACCACCGGCATCAGGATGCGCAGATTTAGCAGCTTGTTTGTATGCAGCTTTAATTTCCGCTTCCGTAGCATCATGTTTTACTCCCAAGATTTCATAATAGTCAGCAGCTTTCGCAGCTACTTCTTCAAAGTTCAAACGGAATTTCAGAGCATCGAAAGACGCTTTTGTAGCAGCATGGATTTTCTTCTTAAAATCACGCGCTGCACAATCCAGATCTTTCTTTGTAGGCACCAAACCGATACGACTCCACACACTTCCCTCAACATCCCACTTCTTTGACACTTTGCAATCACTTGTACGTACAATGATTTCAGACGGTGTACCGCTACGCAGTTTAGATGCAATACCGCCATTGTCTTCACGCAGTCCAGCCTCAACCGCTTTCACTGTCCAAAACGTAGCTACCACATTCTTCCACACGCGGAAAATCTCGTCCTGTGTCTTATCCTTTGGCGTGTACTCATCACCGGCAAAATTCAGTCCTGAATAATGCGTTTCTCCGTCACGATTTACACTCTTATACACCAAAGTTACACCTACCAACTCGTTTGCGTTTAAGTTCTCAAATTGCACACTGTTATACCTACTAATTGTTCCCATGATTACTGTTTTTTAGGAATTTTCTGCAATAGCGCATTGTAGGCAATCGGGGAATCGAACCCCGACCTACCAAAATAGGAACGCACCACCGAAAACGTTAATACGCTTTCGATTGCGTTAAAGCCCAATCAGAGCATACTGGACATTCACCTATCCAGCACACTCTATGTACAACTTTTTGCCCGTCACTAACAGCGCAACGGAGCCGTGCGCCCTGTGTATGAGTGCTCACCAGCTGCAACCAAGCCGATTGAATTGCAGCTTTTTACATACGCTTTCGCCTATGTGGTAGGTAATTTCCATCGTTACCGTTAAAGCACACTTTTGGCATACACTTCTTCACTGTTAGGGCTGCGTTGCGTTGGTGATTACATATATACGCAAGGGCATATATCTTTCTCAGTTCGCATTAGGGGCAGATTTTCACACCTTTGTGTAAACATCCGTTTTTCGGTATGCAGTCGGCAACTGGGCACAACTATGGCACTAAGTTCACACTTTTCCCTTTTGCTGCATGGAGCTACGCACCTATGGCACGCTTTTGTAGCAGACTTATGTATATAGCTCCCCCATAGTGCCAGCGACGGTTTGCATGACAATCTTTAATAACTGACCATTACAGTTATGGGTATTCTTTTCCCGTTCACAAAACATCCCGTTTTATGTCTGGGCGTGCGCTTTTGCTTTCGCTTTCGCACTCCTTTTGCTTTTATGTATTACTTTCTTTTGTCCGTTTCTTACTTCTTGTTTTTACAGTTACTAATTACGTTCATTATCTAGTATCTGTTTGCGGTTTTCGCTTTTTGCAGGTTTACAGATAAAACCAAAACGGAAAGTAAACACTTTATCAAGTAGCCGTTATCTTAACTTGACAATGCAAAGATATGGCAATATTTTGATATACACAAATAAATAATCAAATAATTTCATTTCAAGGCTAAAATAATTTATAAACATTTGATTTTCAACAATATACAAATAAACAGCAAATAACATAACTTATAAATATCTGAAAATCAACAAGATAAATCACCCCAATACACGCGCGTGTATGCGTGGTTACTTATTAGGCAAATCGTGACACACATACACACATGCACGTGCGCGAGATGTTGTTACCTGGATGCAAAAAGGAACGGGGACAAATCACATACACAAAGAAACAAATTTGTAATAATTTCAAAATAACATCTAAAACAAAAGAATAAGCAAAACAAAGAACAAAAGTACATTTGTTTCACTTTTGTATATTAGTGAAACAATATAAATAACTGATTAACAAATATATAGCCACTAAAAACACAAAAAAAAGAAGGGAGAGCCGGTTAACTCTGGAGCGAATACCGTATATACAATCCGACCTGATTTTTCAATCTCGTTTTTTCAAAAGCCGATCATTGCATAAAAGCCTATTCCCTTCCAGACCACGTTATTCAATACAATAAATTTATCTCCAGTTTCTAACATTAATTTTATAGTATATTGAATCTGGAAGCTGATATTTTGTAATCATCCCAGCATCAATTTGTTAACTTTATTTTTCCGATACAGAGAAATAATTATTTGCCAATATATTCAAATTGACAACGATATAAGAATTCAATATATAAGTTTTCTGATTTTTCCAGCCACCTATTTTTTCAGTCTCGTTTTGTGGTAATTAAGCTAAATTTTTATATCCAAATTGATGTTTATCAAAAAATCATATTACATTTGCCTAACAATTGATTATTTTATCTGAATATGAAAACGAAAAAACAAGTAGAGCATTTTCTAAGAAAAAGAAAATATAAGTCTGAGATAGACTTTAAAGGAATTAGTTCTTATTGCAAAACAGAGTATAATATTAAGCTACATGTACCCTCCAGTTATTCGGACGATCCTGAATCTCTCGATTACGCTACATTTGCCAACTGGTTTGACAAAGGATTTGGAGCTGGAGATGCAGTAAAATGGAACGATTCTATAGGTTTGGTACAAGAAGGAAATGTGAACACTGTTTTAATATGCCTCAGAATTGACGGAAACACGCCTAATTTCGACAAAACAACAATACCTATAGACATTATAACCCCAGCTGGAGAAAACGCTTTAAATCGCCTCTATTCAATTTTAGATAAACAAGGAAAAGAATTTGGCAACCCATTTTTCTTAATAAGCGATAAATATATTCCCAAATCATGTGATTTAGTATGCTTCCATAACCATAAAACAGGTCAAGAAGGATATGGAGTCGTAAGACTTGCAGATAAATCCTCTGGAGACATCGTTATGTATTGTTATGTTATCAAAGGGGAACCGGTTAAATACAGCATGAACGAATATCTGGGAAAAATAGATGATTTCTCGTTTACAACTTTCAAGCCAGCAGATTATCAAAGAAAAGCTCTGGATGTAGAATTGGCTAAGGTTGGTAAGACATGGAATCATTTTTTAAAACGCATTGAGCCTTTGAACATGAAAGTATCTAAAGGAGACCGCTACTGGTATATCACAGATAAGATGCAAGTTACTTCAGATGTGGAAAAAGAAACTGTAACAAGTAATAAACGTTATCTGGCAGGCAATTATTTCCGAAGAGAGAAAGATGCAATTAGAATACTGTCTGAAGAAATGGAGATTAGAAGAAATTTTTTAGCCGAACCCGAAATAAGATAATCGAGGTCGGCTAAAGAAAAGGATTCTGGAAGGTGGCAGAAGGCTTCATGGTTATTCTGCCGCCTTTTTGTTATAAAGCTCTTCCACATCACTTGCCTGATTTACCCGCACGTTATAGTTTATAATCTTATCGACTGACAACTGTTGAGGATGCAGTTTAACTGTATTTTTTTGAGGAAGTTCTTTCCATAGGGTTCTCAAATCTTCTACAGGCACCTTCGATTCGTTCGAGAAACGTTTAAGTAAATCTTCATAAGCAGCTTTCGTCACTTCTGATGGACGAGGTTGCTGATTACTTTCCCGTTCTTTCACAAACTCAATCATAAGCCATATTGCATACTCGGCGTCCGTCAACATATTCGTATCTTTTTCGGCGACTTGCCGGAGAGATTCAAGAAATATTAATCTGGAGGTTCGGTCCTCTACTCCTTTCCGTTTAATTTTTCTGGAAGGTGAAGGGGACTGATTGATGTTTTTAATTTTACTGGGAGTCACACAACATACAGGTTCTCCATTTTGCATTTCAACATCGAATCCAAAAATATTCTTCATGTCTTGTTCTGAAAGAGAGAAATCAGGATTGATAGTTTTTAAATCATTCCAAGCACGGTAAAGAATATCTTTGAAATATTCAACAGGAATGTAATTATCTGGAGAGTCTTCATCATATTGCAAATATCCCCAAACTTCTCTTATTGCCATATCAAAATCATTATCGGCAAAATCTGGAAGGTTGATGATGGTTTCAAAGTCAGAAGAAGAAAGATCTGGAAAAGATAAGTCACGAGAATTGAACCATTCTAAAATCTTCATATCAGTTTCTTTATTAAACTCACTTCGTTCGTTATGATTCTCTTTATTCTCTTTATTATCTATATATATCTTATTCTGTTGTTCAATATGAGCGGACCCTCGTTCATATTGAGCGGACCCCTGTTCATATTGAACGAGGTTAGATCGCTCTTTGACTATATTTTCAGATAGTTCTTCTATGTCTTCACCTTTTTCTTCGTCTATTTGCGAGGGTGTGTTCATATTGAGCGAGGGTGTGTTCATATTGAGCGAGGGTGTGTTCATATTGAGCGAAGTGTGTGGATATTGACGAACTACATCGTTCAATATGGTCAATGGAATCGCTGATATTGGACGTACCTCGCTATTTAAGCACAAGCCTCGCAAATATACCCACCCTTTATCTGATATTTGAGAACTTACTTTATGTATTGCTCGTATCTCGTTCCAATTTACATAAAATGTGCAAAGTGCCCCTTTATTTTGAGAACAACTGATAAGATTAAGTTGCTTCAACGTATCTATTGCCCGGCGTACTGAACTAATAGAAGTTCCCATAACATCAGCCAGTTCTTTGTTGGATATGGCGCATGTTGTCTTACCTCCATCCGTATAACCTCTTCGTAACAGATGAAATAAAATCATAAAGCCATCGCTAGATGTTAATGTCGCCATTGCGTATGGTATGCACTTCCAGTGATTATCGAATTTGTCGGAAAACGTACTCATTTACTTATATCATCTTTTATATAAAAACTAATAATCTGCCCTTTAACCATCTGTTTGGTAAGACGGAAACCTATTTGTTTTGCAAATCGTCCTACACGTTGATTATTGGGTGCATACGGGAATCTTTCAGCATAACATGCCTTCATATCTTCTACAGAAACTCTGTTTTTATTTTCTATATCCATACTTTTATTAAATTAGTTCGTTATACATCAATTTATTATTTCTCTTCATTTTGGCTTGGCATATTATTTTGCTGGCATAAGTTAAGTTGATGTTGGCTCATCAAATCATCACATGCCCGTTTAAAAGGACAATCTTTACAGGCTGTATTCTGTGCAACTACAATGGTTATAGCCGCAATTGACACAAGCGACAATACAATAATTAAAAGAATAACAATCATTTTATTTCAAGTTTTTTGTCATTAATATAAAGTCATATTTTAATGGATCCTCTGCATCCCATTGACGGTAAACATGAGTGAGTTCCATAACAGCCTTCCAGCTTTCTTTAGGATAAGATATAAGTCCCATACGTTGTGCTTGTTGTGCAACATGGGTGTCCATAATAGCATATAGGTTCTTCGGCTTAATTAAGCCAGTTTGCCATACTCCTAAATCTATTTCATCTTTACGAACCATCCAACGCAATAGCATATTAATACGTTTACAGGCAGAGTTACGATATGGGCTTCCAAGATGGGCCGGTTCACACCAATTACATAACGTGAGTAGCAAATCATCAAGTGAAATGGGATATTTTTTCAAATATTCCTGAATAGAATCGTTTTTACTGTAGAAGCATCTAAGTTGATGACATACTTCTTTAAATATTTTTCCCGTAAGAGTACGATAAATATTACATTCGTCCGGAATATCATAAAAATCACCAAATTTAATATAATCACTTGGCTTCCACTCACACACGCTCATCAATTTTTCTGCGCAATACATTATATGAATGTGTTGTCCCCATGAAACCATAGCTGTCCATATTGCACATATTTCAATATCAGCTATGGATTTATTAGGCATTCTCTGCATTTTATGTACTATTTGAATTGGGTCATTTAATATAAATTTTTGACGGTCAAATTGGCCCCATATTTGATCCATCTCATTTTTTAATAACGGTATCATTGATGATATTTTTAATTAAATTCTTATATCTACGATATTAAGTATTGGGTTTCAGTTCGTTTATATTTATAAATGAAGGACATTTTTCATCACCAATAGTATAATTGGCTGGAATCTTATTGAAAGGTCCGTCTCGTTCACAAGATAAATTATACCTAAGACAATTATACCGATCCCAGCATCCTTTAGCCTGACATTTATGAGAGTCATTAGATAATTTGGTATAAGTTATCAACGATAGAAAATTGGCTGTATCCGGCAATTGTTTTCTAAAATGTTCAGGGATTTCACCTTGATGCCATATATTATTGGATTTGATTAGCGTTCCATCAAATCGCCGAATATAAAATTCTTTGCCTTCAGAACCTTTAATAACGTTATTGGGTCGTTTTACAAATGGATATACAATATAATAATGAGAACCAATAACTTCATTACCTATATCCGGATGAGCTATTTTATCCATCCAGAAAGCACAGTTAGAACAAACATTTCGTTTATTCATAATACGCAAGATTTCTCCTGGAGGGTTACACTCATCCAGATTCTCCGGCGTATTACATAATTCACAAGTAATAATGGTAGGTGGGGATACAGACAGCCCCCTCTTTTGTTGTATAAACATGATCAGTTTTATTTATCCGATAAAGGAATAAAGATAGGGGCACATGTCGTGCAATTCAAAATGTAAGATGTAGAGAAGAAGTTAGAGCCGGATAGAATCGAATATAGAATTTATTTCATCTTCTCTAATGCAGATGTATATCTTGGTTATCTCAATGTTAGAGTGATTGAATATCCTGTTCAATAGCAACAGTGCTTCCGACTTGTTTTCGCTTGTATCATAAACATATCGTCCAAATGTTTTTCTAAAAGTATGTGTAGAAAAATTCTCTATATCCAATTTATATTTAGCCTTCCATTCTTTCATTATCCGATTAAGATATTGTGAAGAAACAGATACTCCTGTAAATTTGCTTTTGAATATTAGTTCATTTGGATTAGGACGTTTAAGCAAAATATAAAGTTCCTCTATTCTCGTTTGAATACTTAAATTAAATGGGATTTTTCGCACTTTTCCAGTTTTCTTCTCAATTTTTGTCAATGAACCTTTATAGAGAATGTCAGCCCATGTTAAAGACAATACATCTGATACTCGTAGTGCAGTACAGAATGCCAGTCGAGCATATAGTTCCCATAAATATTGCCGATCCTTATGAAGCAAATGTAGCAATTTCTTGTATTCCTCCATAGGAAGATAATCACTTTTGGTTAACTGATTCTTCTTTGCCATAATTATATCAACTTATTTACTAGATGCAAAAATATGACATTACACTCAATTATGCAAATTTAGAAGCGATTAATATCAATTTAAATTAATATTAATCGCTAACAATCTATAATACAATTATTTAACCATTTAAAATCATATAGAATTCTTCAATAGATAAAATTGGTATTCCAAATAATCGGGCCTTGGATATTTTTGATGAGTTGGCAGATTTATCCTTCACCACCAAATGTGTTGTTTTTTTAGACACCCCACTAACAATTCTTCCTCCTTCATTAGTAATTAGTGCTTCAAGATTACTATCTCGAAATCCCGACACACAGATAGACAAACCTTTGCATTTACCTTCTAGCACAGTGGTCTGTTTAGGCAATTTGTAAGGTATTTTGGTTTCCTCTAAGAATGTCATAAACGGAAAATACCCCAACAATAAGTTTTGTACAGTTATAGGATAATTTTTAAAGTCTTCACTTTGAATATCTGGTTCGTGATTGATATACCATCCTTGACAGAACGAGCATAAGTCCTCATCATCCATTTCACCCAATATTTTTTGGGCTTTTATTTTTCCGATTCCTTTAAAACAATCGCTGGCTTGCATTAAAGTTGCCAAATCAACCCCCTGCATGATTTTTTTGTTATTCTCCAGTATAATATTTGAAATACTGTCTCCAAACCCTTCTATTTTTATCAGATCGCTAAAAGTGATGTTAAGAATCGCCGATATAGAAGTAAAGCCCGCATTGAATATTTTGGACAATGTTTCTTCTCCCATATTTTCAGCCCCACATGTCAAATAGAAAAATATAATTTTGGCTAATTGAATACCTGGACAATTAGGATTAGTACAACACAATTCTATATGATTCTCATTCCACATAGTCGGTGAACCGCAATGAGGACACTCTGACATTTCATCCCATAATTTTTCTTGTTCTTCTTGTGTTGCTGGAGTAAGAGTTGACAGAATCTTGGGAATTACCCCTCCAGAACGGGTAACTAATATTTCGGCTCCCTTCGCAATTTCATGGTCATTAATCCAGCCAGCATTGTATCCAGTAGGATTCTCCATGTTACAATCTCCTGTATCAACCATTTCAATATTGACCACAGGTTTAAGGGCACCAGCCTTGCTGACTTTCCATACAATATCCTTAACCGTAGTCTCAAAAGATTCTGTAAAATCCGGATGTTTGTAGGCAATAGCATACAATGGATTTCCAGATGTTTGATGTCTACCAATAACTTCCCATAAGCGCAAATCATCAACATAGATTACAATACCGTCAATTGGATATATCTTACTCCACTCTTTGAATAAATTCATCAGTAGTTCTTCATTCAGCTCATCTACAAAAGCGAAATGGTAAAGATGCTCTTGTTGATAAATATGACAAATTGTTTCTATCAGACTATGAAAGTTATTATAATCATGTAGGGAACCCTCATCCACTCCATATCTGAAGAAAGAAGCGTGTTCAAGATAATCACATGGCTCATCTCTATTTAAAAGACCGGCAGCTGTATTACGCGGTGATTTAAAAATATCTCCTGTGAATTTAGAACGCTTTCCTTGAAAGTGCCGCTCCCAATCACTTCTATTGATGATAAATTCTCCAAAAGTATAATGAAAACTGCTAGTTGGGTTATAGCATTGAGTAGATGCTTGATAATGGTTAGTACAATCTTGACCTTCATTTTCTACCCCTCCACGAGAATATGCCTCCCCTGTTAATTCATTGTATAGTAGAGAAAGCCCGTCCAGCTTAGGCATACATATAACGCCTGCATTTCCTTTCAACCCTAAAGACATATACCATTTTTTCAGTTCTGATATATCCTTTACTTTATTTAAAGATTTCATTGGGATTGGCAAAGTCCGTTTTCGAGTTTCAGACACAAAAGCGGGTTCAGTATGCTTGAACCATTCATTATTTGGATCAAGTGTTTTTAATAGCTCTATTTCTGCATCATACTCTGCATCTGAAATTTCCGGAGTACCCATACGATACATTTTATTGTGCCGCTTAATCATATCGAGCAACACATCTTTTGTTTCAACTGTAAAATTAAGCTCCATATCCTATAATATTTGTAGATTAAATAATGGGGCACATGAAACGTACCCCACATTCCTTATTTTATTCCAGAATGCCCAAACCCTTGTTCACCGCGTTCTGTGACTTCTAAATCTTCGATTGAGGAAACAGACTCCCATTCTGCCTGCTCATATTTAGAGATGATCATTTGAGCAATTCGTTCTCCATCATTAACAGTAAACGGCTCTGTTCCATGATTAATAAGAATTACACCTATATCACCTCGATAGTCGGCATCCACACATCCAGGAGAATTAAGACAAGTGATTCCTTTTTTAAGGGCCAATCCACTTCTAGGCTGAATTCTTGCTTCAAAACCTTCTGGAAGTTGTATGTGTAATCCTGTTGGAATCAATACACGTTCTCTAGGATTAATAGTAATGGGAGCATCAATATTTGCTCTTAGGTCCAGTCCTGATGATTGCTTAGTTGCGTATTGAGGCAATGGATGTTTTGATGTACTATAAACTTTTACTTTCATACGTTCTATTGTTTTTATTATATTTCCAATTTTTACGATTCATTGCCATAGTAGGATATGTTTGACGTTCGATACCACATAATTTATCATATTCCTCTAACTTCAACGAACCTATATCTGATAATTCTATTTCAACATCGCTGCCTATGTATCTAAAATAATACATACCATTGGAAATCAGTGTACCAACACAAGCCTTAGAAATATTTCCAGGCTTTAGACCACTGATTTTAGCAGCCTCATTTACTGAAGCAGCCATAAGAGCCAATGTTTTTCTGCGATTGAATATTAAGACAGCTTTGGGTTTACGAAAAATCTTCTCTGCCATCCCAAATTTGTTTGAGCAATTCTGGAGGAAGCCTTTTCTTTACCAACGAAATTAAATGTGTATCTGACACAACAACTCCAGTAACAAACATCTCGTCTATTATTTCATTGATATATGCGCAGAATTGCGGATCAACATAAGATAAAAACGGATAGCATAAACATCCGTCAATCAATTGATGCCCCTCCGTGTTGATTGATACCAATTTCTCTAAAGGCAACTTGTAAGTTTCTGCAATAGCCTTGATTTGGAAATCAAACTTATGAAAGAAGTCTTCTATGCTTAATTTATTGTCGGGGTCTTTAGATTGGAGATAACATGTAGCATCAAAAATTCTGCTACCATCAAAATGAGTTCCAAAAAGGAGATTAGGAAATTCCGGGAGTGAGACTTCTGTACATTTGATATTTACAATTTTCCCGGTTCCCTTAGGAGAAGCCATTATACCCTAATATTGTTTTGATGAGTTTCAGGTGTAACCATGACCGATTGTGCTTTGTCATATTTGACATTGCGAATAGTATATTCACGTGTTTCCCCAGCCCGTTTTAAGTAAGTGCGAATATTCTCTATCGCTTCAGATGAAGAATAAGCCGGTACATAAATTGTACTGTTGGAGCTTTTGGTTTTACCAGTCTTTTCATCCACATCATAATAAACAAGAGATACTTGATACAACCCAACTTCTGTATCTTCACTTTCTTCAAAAAAATAGGATATTAATCCACAAATTAGTTCAGTATCAGTAGCAAATGTATCGTTATAAGCAACTTCTGAAATTTTGGTGCGAACAATTTCTATATCCACATCACCAAACTCATCTTTTCCTTCAGCCAACTTATAAGCGATTTGTTCTGCTTCGGTATAGCATGTAGCCATTACCAGATCTTCTGATTTGATGGGAACAATAGCACCTAAATCATTTGTGCCCTTGTATGCCATCTTAATGCGAAAATAATTAAAATCTTTACTCATTTTAATGACGTATTATTTGTTAAACATTAAATTATCGACGCAAAGGTATTTTATTTTATCATATTGACAATATAAAATAATATATTTAACATATATTTTATAGCTATTTTATTGTAATACTGATATTTATAAAATTTCAATTATAACACATGTATTCCTACCCTATCATATATATAGAAACCAACTTTAGACTCGCTATCTATTCTTTCAAAAACTCTTAATATGAATGTAATTAGTGCAGAAACAACATTTCGCGGCACTCCTTTAGAAAGCATATTTAAAACTAGCAAAAAAACTATTCAAGAATATGTTAGGGAGATTGACCGTCATTGTAGATATAAATCTATTCAATCCCAAGTAACACGAGGGGTTGTTTTGGATGATCGCGGTCCGTTGATTGATTTATACGAAGCGTGTGTACAACAAGATGCACATCTAAGCGCAGTATTGGAAACAGTAGAGTCACAAATTATAGGTGAACGTTATATGCTAGCTCACCAGAACGAACGCGGAAAGTATATAAAAGATGTAGAAGAAACAAAAAAAATACAAGGTTCGCAGTTTACAAAAATAATTAAAGGAATTGTAGAATCTAAATGGTATGGATATACTTTATTAGAAATCATGTCTACTATAAATCCTTTAACCAACAAGTTGGCGGAAGTAAATATTATAGAAAGGCGTAATGTATTACCCAACCAACAACGTGTTGTTCAAAGACAAGGGCAATGGAATCCTGGATGGGATATAAATTCTACTCAATATTCTCGTAATTATATCCTTATTAACACAGGAACATTAGGGCTGTTTTCTGCAACTACTCCATTAATATTAGCAAAAAAATTTACTTTAGCTAATTATGTAAATTTTTCGCATACGTATGCGCAACCCATCATACACGGAAAAACAGAATCAGAGAGTATTCAAGATCGACAAAGACTAGCTCAAAACATCGCAAATGCCGCTCAAAATAAAATTATTGTAACAGGATTAGATGACGCGGTAGATATAAAAACATTTACGATGTCAAATTCAGAGCACATTTATACTAGTCTTATTGAATTTGTAAATAAGGAAGTTTCAAACTTAATTGTTGGTTCTTCGTCAATGGCAGGCGAAACACAGTCATACGTAGGTTCTACTAATGCCCATCAAGACATTTTTAGAGAACGTATTGAGGTTTACCGTGAATACATCGAGAACGTAATGAATGAAGAAATTATACCACGTTTAGTTGATATGAAGTATATTAAACCGGGGTTAGAATTCAAATATGCCAACCGTGTAGAAATGAGCAATAAAGACAAGATTAGCTTATATTCTTTTATTACAGACAAGTATGAAGTATCAGCAGATGAAATCGAAAAAGAATTCGGTATTGTTGTAGGGAAACAATTTAATGCCATATCAGAAATAGCAAGTAATAGCGGGAGTATAAATGGAAGCTCCAATGATAGACGTATCATGTCAGATGAAGAATATTACAAAAGATATGGACATAGACGTGGTGAACGAAGGGATTCAAGTAAAGTTGAAAATTTTCTAATGGAAGGAGAATAAAAGATAGCACTTCTCCTTCCGTCCTTGCAGAATCTAAATCAAACAAAGATGAAGAGAATGCTGAATACCTTGCTATCTATGCTGTTTTTCAGAAGTTTTTACAGGTCTATGGCAATATAGAGGATCGTTGGGATTTATTAGAAGAAATGATGACGTTACGTGCAGAATTTGCATTTAATCATGCAATCAAAGGTTTTGGTATGGACTTTGAAAAAGCGCTGGAATTGCTTCGTAATCACAATGATGGATTAACCAAATTAGAAAAAGAGCAACGTAATATATTAGTAGCTGCATTAGATAATCTTGTCGATTTTGCAGTAGCTGAGGAATTTCAGATGTCGGAGAACCTTCCAGACAATTTTAATAGTTCCAATGAAGTAGACCTGACAGAAGCTGAAAATGTTTTCCACAGATACAATAGCATATACGCGAATATTGAAAACGAAGATATTGAATATGCAATGGGAATTGCTGCTGGTTGGATCTTGTATAGCAGTAATACTGTATTAACATATATGACACAGGGAGATAATAGAGTCCGCCCTTGGCACCTTGCATTAGAAGGAACTAGTTACCGTAAAGCATCTTTTCCTGCATGGTTAATACCCCCAATTGAACATGGATGCCGTTGTTTTCTAGTGGAAGAAAGTGCAGACGTTCTCAATCAATCTAAATTATCACAAGTGATAGGGCAAATTATTGAGATGCCTGATTTTGTTAATCCAGTATTTAAAGAAAGTGTAGCAAAAGGGGGACGAATATTTAGTGATGCGCATTCATATTTTATTATTCCTAAAAAGTATAAAAAGAGACTGCGCACTATTGCTAATAAAATTAAGGACAAATGGCTGGAAAAGTAATAACTCCCAAACAATTAGCCCAACAATGGTTGAGGTTGCCTAATAAATTTGAGGTTAATGTATTCAATTTTGAAACATTGGTAGGTAATGCCGCAAAAAAAATATTTAGAGACTCTTTTTATCTCCGGCGGTTCAATTCAGCCGGAACCTTTTCTTGGCAATCCAGACGTGACCACAAACCCCATCCTATATTGGAAGAAACAGGAGCATTAAAACATTCAATTGTATGGGAACGCTTTCATTCTAATAAGAATCGTGGTGTTAAACTGTTCACAGATCCAGACATGTTCAAATTTAGCAATAGGCAACATGGAAGAAACTTTTGTTACGCAGCAATACACAATGAAGGAGGGAAAATAGCCAAACCCGGCTCTCCTGCATCTTATGTTAAACAAAGGCAATTTATAGGATATTCCACAACCGTAGCTGATAAAATTACATCTTACAGTATTCGTATTTTTGATGGCTTTCCAAAATGATAGTAGAAAAATATAAAACAGATTTACCGGACAGCTTAAAGGACACATTTACGAAAGATACCTCTACCCTTTCCGATGATAACAATACCACTCTGGAAGAAGTAGATAACAATCCTTTAGAGGATGTGTATTTAGCAGTAAAACGTGTATTAGAGTCCTTACATACAGACCCTAACGATAATAATTCGTCCAAACTATTCCAAACTGTAAAAATAGATAACGGACAGTTTGAACGTATTGTTCGTACTCGTGGTAATACAGAATATGCTGTATCTTTCCCTGCGGCATTTATTAGGTTTGTAAATGTACGTTATTTAGTTGCCCAACAAAGAATTGGAGAAGGGCGGGCTACTATGCGCATCAGATTTGTGCTTAATGATTTAAACAATAGTGACGATATTGTTGAGACGCATGGATTTCGCGTTTTTCAACAGATTAACGATGCAATCCAAGATGCGAAAGATTACGAAGAAGCATTAAATGAACGTTGTAATCTTACTTATTTTGATATGCCAGAATCTTTAGATCATGGGCTACAGCCATACTGGATTGATTATGAGATATGGTTTAGAACATCATCTTCTTTCCAATATCGCAAATGGATAGACAGGTATTTAGTTATGCCACCATTCACGAACCACTCTGATGCACCAGAACATGATTCAGACGCACATGGTAATCACAAAGAACCTAAAATCGAAGATGTAGCAAAGTATGAACCTTCTGTAGAAACACCTTCAACTGACCCTCCAACCGATCAAGTCGAATAATAAACTTACAACCATTAAAGAAGCTGATACCTATTCTTGTGAAAAAGCTCAAATGAAAGTAGATGAATTAAAATATGTAGTTGGAGAAGCGCAAGAAGCAAAACCGGTATATATGCGCTTCTATGGCAAAATTGACGAAGAGAGCACACGTAATTTTAATGATGAATTTTTATGGATACAGGATTACGTTAAACCCTCGAAAATTGTAATCAGCATTAACAGTGAAGGTGGAAGCGTTCTGTACGGAATGGGAACATTCTCCATTATACAACAATGTCCCATTGAAGTTGAAACAATTGTAGAAGGATTGGCAGCATCAATGGCTTCAGTATTGTGGGCGGCAGGAACTCGTTCTTACATGCGTGACTATTCTATTTTAATGATCCACAACCCATTCATACGTGACGAAAACACATGCAATCCAGACAATGAACAAATTGTAAATGCTTTTCAGAAACAGATTGAAACCATATATCATAAAAGATTTGGTTTGACAAAAGCTAAGGTTCGAGAAATCATGGATGGTAAAGAAGGTTGTGATGGAACTTACTTTGATGCAAAGTCTGCCGTAAATGCTGGTATATTATCAGCAGAATGTGTTTTAAAAACCTCTAAACAGGTTTGTAATAAAGTAAAAAATCAAATTGAAGGAGTAGTGGAAGCAAATGCCCTTCAAAAAATCATGGCTTCTATCAATACAGAATTGGGCAATTTTAAACCACTTGATGATTCCAGTTCTATTCCTAATCAAAATCAAATAGAAAATTCAAATTCACAAAAAACAATGGACAAAGAACAAGAATTTGCATTTGGTTCTGTATGCGCCCAGCTTGGTTTGGAGAAAACCTCTGAAGTTTCAGCTGTTATTACCCGAATTGACGCATTGAAGAATGCGGAAAACAAGGCAGCAGAAATTCAGGCTTCATACAATGCTTTGAAAATTCAAAAAGAAGGATTGGATGCGCAACTTACCAATGTTCAAAACGAATTGACAAATGTCAAGAACGAATTGAAAAGCTACAAAGATGCTGAAGAAGCAAAACGTAAGGAAACTATCGAACAGTTCGTTGACAATGCAATTGCTGAAGGTAAAATCAATTCCGATGCAAAACCTAAATGGGTAGAAATGGCTCAAAACGATTTTGAGATGGTGCAGGCAACGCTGAATTCCATTCCAAAACGTGATAAAATTTCTGCTGAAATTGCAAATGATCCTGCCAACATTGAGAATGCAGAAAATCAGATGACCGAGGCAGAAAAGAAAATGGCTAAGGCTGTTGAAGCTGTCGTAGGAACAGATTTCCAGTTTAAAACACTCGACTAAAACAAAATAACATAAACAACATGGCAAGTTCAGTAAATTTTGCGCAAAACACATATTCTGGTGAGGTCCTTAATGATCTCCTGACATATACCGCGCAAGGGAATGATACATACAAAGAAGGTTTGATTCATATCAAATCTGGAATCCAGTTCAAATACACCATCCCCACTATCCAATTGGGAAAAGTAATTCAAGATAACGTCCCCACTCCAAACTCGACTCATGGTGCAGGAGCAGGAACCACTGGTGGATTGAACCAATACACATTCACAGAACGTTATCTGGAGCCACAAGAATTCATGGTGTATCTTGAATTTAACCCCAGAGACTACGAAAAATATTACAAATTCGCCCAACCGGAAGGCAATTTGGTATTCCGTGACTTAGATCCCAAAGTACAAGCTAAAATGTTGCGCCTTTTGATGGATCGAAAGAATGAATATATCGGCGAGTCTATTTGGTGCTCCGCAAAAGGTGGTTCAGCTGCCGCTAAAATTACCGCTCCTGAAGGTTGCACAACTATTGGAGGTGAAAACGCTGGCGGTCCGATGAAATACTTTGACGGTGCTATCAAACGTATCCTGGCGAATACTGCAACAAACGCAACAGAGGTAGAGAAAGCTGGCGGACAAGTCATTATTGCCGGTACTACAGAATTGAGCACAGGTGCCAGTGTAGAAGCCGCTCTCAATGCTATGTGGAAGAAATGCCCGAAACAAATCCGTAAAAAAGCAGGACTGGTATTTGTATGTGGCTGGGATATTTGGGATTTATATGATCAATACCTAAGCGACAAAACAGTGAAATACTCCGACAACACTAAGGTTAACGAGTATCGTTTTAAAGGTAAGCGTATTGTACCTATTGTCGGTATTCCAGAACATACTATCGTACTCGGAGAATTTACTACCGGCATGGAATCTAACCTGTGGATGGGTGTTGACTATGCAAATGACGCTGAAGTAGTAAAAGTTGAACGACTGCAAGCTAACAGCGAGTTGTATTTCTTCCAAATGCGAATGAAAATGGACGTAAACATCGTTCGTCCGGCAGAAATCGTAGCATGGACCGCTTACAAAAATGCAGAATAACAAATTGAATTAAATATCTCATCATAGTTTATCACAAGGGAGTGGAGTCGGTACTCCATTCCCTTTTTTAATTTAAGTTATGGCTAGAAAAAAGAATACAGAAACTCCGGTCACAGAAGACATTCAAGCACAAGATCCTACAGTTACTTTAGAAACACCGGTTGTTTCAAATACAGAATCAGAAACACAAGAGAAAGATACTGTTGAATCCCCTGACGAAACCACGCTCAAAGAACCCTCACCCAAAAAGGACAAAGCAGAGAAAAAAGTCGATATTCCAGAATTTGTAAAAGAACTGTTACAGAAGTATCCCAATTATCCTGCATTGTATATTGATTCTAAAGGCGGTGTGTTTACCGAGGATACACAACCTAATTGGGTAAAGGATGCTATTCTTTATCAAAATCCGTATTACAAACAATAAAATTTACAAATATGGCATTAGGTGGCGTTTTTATGAGTGATACCGATGGAAACATTGGAACAAGCTCTACAACCTCAACTGAAAAAGTCACAGGCTTGTTGTTTGATATTTCCAAACAAGCTAAATTCTTTGAAGAAGGTGCTGGTTTGGCCGTAAAAGACAAATTACAAGGTAATGTTATTGAAATCAATTCTATGGATGATTTGAAAGAACTTGGCATTACCGCATACTCTGGTGACACTGAAAAGGATTTGCTATTTGGAATTCCTTATTATCATATCAATCATTTCTTTGGAATACAGGGAAGCACAGGGCGTTTATTTATCATGTTTGCAGACTGTAGTACTGATTGGAATGCTATAGAACAGATGCAACGTGCAGCACATGGTATGATCAATCAACTTGGAGTTTGGACTGAACAATCGTTGTGGAAACAAACAGACCCGGAAGCGGAAACATACAGTATTGACCTGGTAACAGATTTGCAATCTAAAGCAGCATCTTTAGCCGATGAAAATGCTCCTTTATCAATCTTGTTATGCGCTAACTCCGCAGTAATTGCAACAGCTGAAGAATCTGTAAAAAAAGTAGAACTGGGTAAAATCCCTACATGTATGATTGATGCCCGGTTTGTCAGTGTATTGCTCGGACAAGGCTTGGATGCAGATGTATCGGCCATGCAGCTTGCTAACTCCAACCTTACTCCTGTAGGAAATATTGGAGCTGCACTTGGATGTATTGCTTCAGCAAGCGTACAAGAATCATTTGCATGGGTAAATAAATTCAATTTAATTGGTTATTTCCCGGATATTGAAATGGGATTTGGAGACGTTACTTTAAATAGTGAGAACAAGTTGACCAGTACATTAAAGTACTCATCTCTGAATAAAATCCAATTGGATAATCTGGATGACAAGGGATATGTCTTCTTGTGCAAATATTCTGGCTTGGAAAGCGGAGTTTTCTTCTCTAAAGACCAGACATGTTCAAACGGTGATTACCGAACAGTTGCCAGAAACCGTACAATCCATAAGTCAAGACGTGCTGTACGCAACGCATTATTGCCTTATGTCAACTCTCCGTTGAAAGTAGACCCCAGCACTGGATACCTGTCTTCCGCCAAGATTACGATGTTTCAAAACATTGTTTCCGACATCCTTACAACCATGCAGAATAATGAAGAAATTTCAGGTTTTTCTGTAACAATTGATAAAAATCAAAATGTATTAAAGAATGATACACTGATCATTAAATACTCACTTGTTCCGGTAGGTGTAGCCTCTCGTATTGAGGTAATCGAAGGGTTGGCATTAACCAATAAATAATTAACAAGATGGCAATAATTAACAATGTAGCGTATAGCTGGTCTATGATCCGTATTTCCATACCAGCGTTGGATATTTCAGAAGATTCCACCATCATGCAAGGAGTTTCTGAAATCAAATGGAACAAGACTCGTAAAGTTGAAAATAACTACGGTATTGGAGGAAATGCTATCAATCGTGGGTTTGGCAATAAAACCTGCACAGCCTCCATTACAATGGATTACAACACTGTTTCCCAGCTCCGAGCATTGGCTGGTTCTTTAATGGATTTGGGAGAATTTGACTTAATCATCTCGTTTACCAATGCTTATGCCGGTGAAGACTGGACTGCTGAAACTGTAACATTGAAAGGGTGTCTCTTTAACGAGGACGGCATGGAAAGTAAACAAGATGATACAAATATTACAAAGGAATTCAATTTGAATCCTTTTGATATTATCACAGGAGAAGGGACTAGTTCTTGGCTGTAACGTTTGGTACAATATACCATATAAAGGCGGGTATGAACCCGCCTTTTATTATATAAAAAAGGGAATACTATTTCTCAATAGTTTCCCTTTTACATCCCTATATAGTACATTCAAAATTAATCTCATGCACTACTTTTTCGTTGCAAAAATAATAAACATAAAATAAAAAATAGGACTTCAACCAATAAAAACATACAATAATTCAATATTTAACATTTTAAATATGATACCCACAAACCAATGATTTCAACAACTTCTATTCTTGGATAAACATCAATAATCATAATTATAATGGAAAATGTAAACGAAGACATCCTCTTGTCTGAAAAGATTCAGACCGAGATCGAAAAGAAAGTAAAAGAGCTGAAAGATTCAGACCCCAAACTAAAACGTGTATTCCCGATTTTGGTAGAAGGAGATGAAGATGAAGGCGAAAAGCCATATTATATCGGTTATTTTAAACAGCCACCTTTCCCGGCATTCAGTAAATACTTGTCCCTCTCCCAGAAGGATCAGGCCGGTGCCATGAGAGAATTAGCAAAAGATTGTTTTGTCGATGGCGATAAAGAACTGATTAAGGATGATTCCTTGTTCATCTATGGCTTGATGCCACACTTGGCTCAAATTATCGAGTTGCGCAAAGGAAAGCTCGTAAATTTATCAAAAGCTGGGAAGTAAAAGACGATCAACTTATTCGTCATAGACTGATATTTATCCGTCATTATTTTCCCAGCATAAAACTTGATGAGTTAAACGATGAAGAATTTGCAATGCTTTCTGAAGATGCCGTATGGCTCCACAGCAAAATGCTCATAACTCAACAAGCAAGTGCACTTGGAATGCTTGCGTAAAGTGTCTTATTACTCGTTTTTTCTACGTAGCCCTTTATCCTCTATCGGATAAGGGGCTTTTTCAATCTTTCAGGGTATCAAACCGCTATTCTTTAGAAAATCAAAATACAAAAAGATGGCAGAAAACTATATTGTTAATTATCAGATAAACGTTAACTCTAATCCAGCTTTAGAGTCTATACGTAAATTTCAGCAGGCCACAGCTGAAATGGAAGCATTAACAAAACGATTTGACGTTGTTGCAAAAAGCATCGGCAAGGTTAATTCAGCATTAGCCTCTATTAAGGCCAAACCTATAAACATACAAATCAATACAAGTGCAGCTGAAGCAGGTTTAGATCGCATCTTAACTAAACTCAATAATATAAAATCACAGGCAAAGACTGCATTAAATGGAGTAATGGGTAAACCTTTATATTCAACTTCGGATATAAAGAAATTGGATCAGGCTATTAGTTCTATAAATGGCAAAACGATAAATCCAAAGGCTAATACAGAAAGAGCAATAAATAGTCTTAACCAACTGTTACAGAAGATTGAGCAGATAAAGTCTAACAGCAAGATAACTATCACGGCAAGTGCAGCTGGAGCATCCAAAACTGTTGCTGGTGGCATAACTAAGAGCAATACTCCTGCTTCAAGAGTACAGCAAATTGGAGCAGGACGTAGTACCTATTTATACCCTTCTACCCGGCAAGTATTAGGACCTACATACGCAAATACCGGAACGAATGTTGCAGGCGAAATGATCAAGGGTATGGGAATTGCTTATGGGCTTAGCTCTTTAATGTCTGGGGTAACTTCTGTATTTAGAGATGCTTCTACCTATGATAATATAGCTAAAACGACAAAGAATATCCTCCAGACTCATGATAAAAAAGTGGGATTTGAGGGGCGTTTTAATGAAATGAACCAACTCATGCGGCAAGTCGGTGTTGAGACTAAATATACAGCCCCACAAGTTGCATCAGCTGGAAAATTCTTAGCTATGGCAGGGTATGATGTAGACCAAATAAAACATGCCATCCGGCCTATATCAGATATTGCACTTGTAGGTGATACAGACTTGGGAGAAACAGCAGATGTTGTAACAAACATCATGACCGCTTATGAAATCCCAGCAAAACAAATGGATAACACAGCTGACATTCTTACAATGACGTTTACAAAAACAAATACAACATTGTTAGAATTAGCTGAATCATTTAAGTATGCAGGTACGGTGGCTCATCAATCTGGATTAGATTTTGAAACAGCTTCGGCAGCTTTTGGTGTATTGGGCGATGCCGGTATTAAAGGTTCTCACGCAGGTACTACATTACGTATGATGCTATTAAATATGATGAACCCTACAAAAAGAGGTCAAGAAGCATGGGACATATTAGGCATCAACACAAAAGATAAAAACGGAAATCTTCGGAATCTTTCTGACATTTTAAGTGATTTACATGAAAAACAGCAAACCATGAGTGCTGGTGATTTTTCAACACTAATCAATAAGATGTTTCGAGTAACAGCGGCTCCAGGTGCGCTAGCATTGATAAACAATGTAGCAAAAATGCAAGAAGTAACCGGACTCAATAAAAAGTCAATGGGACTTGCATCCGACCTAGCTGATGAAAAGAAAAACACTATACAAGGTCTTTGGTATCAGATGACTTCTGCATTTACAGAAACGGGAATGCAAGGGTTTGAACAAATGCAAGGAATAATCCGAGACTTCCTGCAACGCATGATTGAGTTAATGAAATCCACAGAATTTGCAACTGCATTGAGAAATGCAATGGACATGTTCTTGAAAATTGTGAATGTTGTTGTTGATGTGTTTAAAGGTATTATGACTGTCTGGAACTGGATACCAAATTGGGGGAAGACCGTTCTTCAATATTTTATAAGAATCCAAATGTCGTTAGGAATTGCAGCAGGCGTAGTTCAAAGTATATGGAGTACGACATTAATGATTCGCGGATTGTTTATGGGAGATTGGTTGTCTAAATTCTTTTTAAAACCACTATCCACCGCACTTACTTATATGGTACGTATATATAATATAGAAAAAAGCCGCCATAATTTAAGTAAGGGACAGGCTATTTTCAATGCGTTAGGTGGAGGTTTACTACATGGTGGAAGTAAAATTAAACAATGGTTTGTTGGAGGAAACACAGTTGGTAATGTTGTAGCAAATAGTAGTAATAAGACTATAAATACCCTCACAGAAATAGGCAATACAACATTATGGGGATCAATAAAAGGGATTGCACGTTTTTTCTTAACTAATCCAATTGGTTGGGGAATAATGGCAGCAGGAGCTATCACTTATATAGGTTATAAAATTTATGACGCATATAAAATAACAGAAGCTGCTCGTCAAGCCAATGAAGCATGGGCACAAAGCTATCGTAATTTGAATATTGACAAGTTAAATCTGTCCGACCCAGATGCTTTAATTATTGGAAATATGCGTATTTTCAATAATGAATTGTTAACCCAAAACGAGCGTATTGCTCAATCCGCAGAGCTGTGGCATCGTTACTGGATAGAAAAAAATGGTCCAAAACAAAGTGTAGACGACCAGACAAAGTTCTTTGACACAGCCGCAGGTCGAGATCCGGAATTACTACAACGATTAGAAGCCGCAGACCAATGGACAGGTGTAGATAAAGCCTTCCAGTCATTGTCCAGTGCATTGGGAATGAAACAGACTGTCAAAAAGGGTTTGAACGGAGAAAATTATTATGCGTATGAGTTACATGGCCGTACTTTAAGTGGGACCAATACTAATATTTTTGCAAAAAACGGAGATATAAGCGAACAAGTAGCCGTCCAAATGATGCTGGCTCAATTAGCAGACCATAACTCTAAAGAGAATATGGCTTTGAGCAAATATCTTTTGCACAATGCCACTTCTGCTCGTAGTTCGGAAGATTTGTCGAATATACTAAAGAATGCCGCAGATAGGTTTATACCTAAGATGGGTAGTTGGGATTCTCGATGGGACTGGATTAGCACAGAAACATTCCATGATAAGATGACCGAGGGGGATGTACACCGTTCACAAGCATACATACGTCATCTAATTCAAATTATGCAAGGAACAATAAGTGCATGGGATGATTACGCTTCAATTCTTAAAGATTTTGAGTCTGGAGAAATAATAGACCCAACAAGAACCCAAAAAGTATTACAAGGGTTATTTGGTCCTTTATTTGATCCAACTAAAGGATTGTTTGGAACAGAAGGATGGTCAAAGCATGTACAAGATATTGTTAAAAATCCAGAGAAATATAAACTAGGAAGTCAACAGGAGGCTATAGATTATATTACTGAAACCTTTGATAAGTTAGTTTCTTGGTATAACGATTTGTATTCCGGACATAAGTCTCTATTTGCTCCATTTATAAATAGAACACCAATCCAGAATCTTCTTTCTGAAGGAGATGTTCTTCCTACAGGTGGTTTTTATGGTCCACAGAAAGAAGGTGATAAAGCAATTTTTGATGGGGCACAATATATAGCTAAAACGATAGCTCCATACGCTACTCCACAGTGGGTAGATAAAAGTGGGAAAATTTACACCCCTAAAAATGCTAAGGATACATTTAAGTGGGACCCTACGACCGGTAACAAAGAGCAAGATTTAGCTTCCAGCCTTCATAATGGAGCCGACCAGTCTCAATATAGGAGTCATAATAATTATAATGCAGCTCCTAAACAACTGATAGTACGAATTGAAAATCTAATGCGCGTGGATCATCAGACAATTGATATGACAGATGATAGACAAGTTGCGGCAATAACAAACGTAAAACAAGAATTAGCAACCGCCTTGTTAGATGTAGTTCAAGATTTTAATGCAAATATGATGTAATATGAGTTTTATAAGCTCTACATTTTCTAATTTAACGATAAATATTGGTAAGGGGCTGGCAAACACCGGTATGAATGCCGCCTTTTATGCAGTTAACTATAGAAAAAGAAATGGACAATTGAAATTTATATCCAATCGAGGATACAGTAACGTATTTGTTTATGCAGCCAAAAGAACAATGATGCAGATGACTTTTGCCACCATCAACGATCTTTATCCCAAATATATACGCCAGTTGGACAGAAAGAATGCTACCGCAGCCTATCAGAAGAATCAAGGTCAAGAGCTTCAGAAAATCATAACGAACGGTCAGAAGGCAGATGAAGATACCTTTAATAAACAAGGAGTTGTATTAAAGTATCAAGGCAAACCTGCCAATGAAGGTTTACTTCTCTGGATAAAAAATGAAAGCGGACAAGTTCAAACAGTTCAATTCAATACTTATTGGGACAAAATAAAAGGATTGAGTAATGAAGCTGCTGCCAGTTCATCACTTAACACTGCTACAGAAGTAAAAGTGCCCGGTGATCCTGTTTTCTTAGACTTAGGCGCTATAGTACAAGTACAAAGTTCTAACAACCTTGTATTAACCAAGGTACAAGGAAGAGATTATTCACGCAAAGAATTGATTTCTGGAGGCGATATAAATTTTACTGTAACGGGAAAGATTGTTAGCAATTATCCGGATGTATATCCGTATGCAGAAGTTTCCAAGTTTATAACATTGATGCAACATAAAGGAGTTATCCAGGTATTTAACCTCATGTTTCAGCAATTTAATGTGACACAAATTCTAATAAAGGATTTCAATATGGGGCAAAATGAAGGTTTTAAGAACGTTCAGCCATACAGCTTCACATGTGTTGCCGTTGAACCAGATGACGCAGTTAACGTAGTGCAAGATACCATAAATGGAACAAACCTTGAAATCTCTCAAATGAAGAAACAGGGTTGGGCTAAAGTTCTTCTTGACAAAGTTAAAGCATCTGCTGCTAATCAAGCTGCTCAAATGCTTGAATCATTAACCTCTAACACCATTTAAGTATGAAACTTCCAGAAGCAATAATTATAGATGGCAAAGAATGCCTTGATATATTGTGCTGTAAAATCCTAATATGGGAAGCTAATAGTGACGTTATAGAGATTAACGATCCAGATGAAAATAAATGCCTCGTTATTCGGGAATGTGAAAGCATTGAGATAAACGATACTTATAAGAAACTAATCAATTCGGCTTCTGTCAGATTCCCAAGAGGAACTGTAATTAAACGCACTATAACTTCCGAAAACATAGACAAAGAAGGTGCAACTACTGTTTATACAGAGCGTTTAATAGACGGTACAGTTATAGAAAAGCGAAAAGGATATTCTACAGCCCAGCCGACTGATTTTAAGGTAGGACAACGTATCCGGATATATCTAGGCTATTATAAAGATAGAGGAAAGGTTTTCAAAAATGCAACCGAGAGACTTCAAACAATGGAGAAAGAGGCATTTGTCAAGAACGTTCCCGATTTTGACGGTTATATCGTAAAATGCAGTGTAAACACACCTATTGAAATCAAATGCGAGAATTTGGCAAGTGGGTTAAAGCGAAAAAATGTCGTTAAATTAGGTCCAATGATTGTTACAGTAAACGATTTGTTGAAAGAGGGAGGAAAATACGATTTATTAAAAGGAACAGGGTTAAAATTGCATCCCAAAACAGCAGAAAGAGATATTAATATTGGTAAGATTCAGTTAACAGAAGATTTGACAGTTGCGGATGTATTAACAGAATGGAATAAATACGGACTGTATAGCTTTATTAGAAAAGATACAGATGGAACTCCTTATGTTATGGTTGGGCACACCTATTTATCAGGAAATGTTGCCAGTTCTATTTTAAATACAGATGGGAGTTCTGATACTCCTCAAATACAATTTGATTATCATGTAGCCCAAGATAATTTAACTTTGATGAATTGTGATCCCCGATATTTAGCGGTCTCCGCCGAAGGATTCAAATTTGAGGGTAACAAACAAATCAAGTATAATGTAACAGTTCGTTTAAACCCAGAATGGACTGGACAAAATGATACAGAACATAAGAAATTCCAAATCTTGAATGAAACAAAACTTAGCAAGAAATCCCTAAAATTAGGAGCTATCCCCAAATCAAAGACTAAGGATAGAGTAAACCTAAGTGCCTACAATGTAATTCCATACGTCTCATCCAAAATTGGTATTAGCGAGGATGAACTAATAAAAGAAGCCGAAGCCTTTTTTGAAGGATATAATAGAAATGGCGTTGAGGGTAGTATTACCATCTTCGGAGATTTACACAGAACAAATTTAGGCATGAGGCATTTGGAATCTGGAATGAAAGTAGTTTTACTTGATAAACGCGAACCTGAAAAACAAGGTTGGTATCTTATTGAAGAAATCAATACAAAATTTGGTGTTAACGGTTTCAGGCAAACTTTAAAACTCCCCTACTGTATTGCCAAACCAGAAAAAGAATAAATTATGGCAGATAAAATTACAAGCGATTTAAGCGCAAATAGTGCTATTTATGATGCTATACGACAAATTGCATTTCATAAATTGGTAAATCCGCGAAACAACGTTATAAAAAACACAGCCAAAATATCTGGTTTTGTTGTTAAAATACATACAGATGGAGAGCTGTGTGGAACCGTAGATGTACAGGAATATACCCATACACTTACAGACAAACAGGCTATTGATGATGGGCTTCCAGTTGGTTTACATGAAGGCGTATATCTTTCAGCTATTCAAAATAATGAAAATGGTTTAGTGGTTATCCCCTATCTTTATTCGGATGTCGTAATAACAACAGACCCTGAAACATTACGCGAATATGTTATTCAATACTCTCATGCGGATACAGTACAAATAGATGCGCATAACAAAGTAATTATTGGAGCAACAGAAACGAAAGAATGGGAAGATTCAGAGGATGCTCCAGACGTAGATGAATTGGAAAAGACTGGTGTTCATGCTCATACGACTTATACCCCTGTTTCGATATTGTCGGAAGCCGCAAAGGGAGAAGGCGAAACCGATAAAAGTATATTTAAAATAACCGCTGATGATATTTTATCCCAGCATGATAAAAGTCAAATACTTCTTGATGCCCAACAGATTTTGGCAAAATATAATGCAAAAGAAATTATAATCAAAGAAGATGGAGTGTATTTGGGTAGCGGCAGTGCCAATGAACCGGCAGTACTTGGAAATCAATTAGCAACTTTATTGGTTGACTGGCTAGGAGCATTATCTCAAATGATGACTCCAACCATGATGGGACCTCAACCTCCAGCTAATCTAGCAAAATTCGTATCTCTTCAAGCAAAAGTCAATTCTTATAAAGCATCTATATCAGGATTTTTATCAAAAACTGTAAAAGTGGCAAAATAATGGCAAAGTTAAATGAAGGTATATCGCAAATTAAGAAAGGTAGTGCATTGGAAACAATGTACAACCGACTCTTAACAGGGATGGAACAAGCTTCACATGAAACCCTTCCAGATTTTACAGGTTCGGATTATGTGGATGGTTATGTCGTGAATGAAGAAAAAATCAATCTTGAAATACATGAATATGAGAATATAACCAGGAAGAATTCTGCATATTTATTAGCAAATACTATTATAAGCAGTTTAAGTAGTGAAGAAGGAGGCGGAAGTAGCACTGGCGGGTTTGTTTCTATAAATGGTGACTCTATGACCGGTTTATTAAAGGCATTGTATGGTTTTACAGCCGGAGACAATGGAATAACAATAATAGATGTTTACCAAACGTCCGAAAATAATCCACAAGACCGAAAAAATATTGTTTCTATTAACGGTGAACTGCATCTCCCTGCACATGGACTATATATTAACGGTCAGAATGTTATAAGTTATGATAATGATTTAATTACATTAAATGGTAACGTTATTTGTAGTGGATATATTAAACTGGGAGATTTAGAAATATCCAATGATGGCATAAGCTATCAAGGAAACGAGTTTTATCATTCTGGGAACTCAAATAAAGAAGATGTGAACTGGACCATGAAAGATGGAACAGTTACCGGAAACCTGTCTGTAAAAGGCACAAGCACGTTCCAATCTGGCATTACCGCCTTACATGGTGTAGATCTAGGATTTGATAATACAAGTGTATTGGCTATTTCCGCTAAACGATTGGCTCAATTGACTGGGGATTTAAATATTGTAACAGGAGGCATACAATTCGATGGCAATTACATTATTCATGTCAAGAATAACAATGTCATTTCATTTTCTGCATCTAATAAAATATTAAATCTAGGGGACGATAACACCAAACAAATTAACCTGCAAACTAGTATCTATGATGATGATGGTGAATATGAAATGATTTCAAAATTTGGTTCTGCATATTTTCCAGAATCATTTAAGGCAGGGCATAATTTAGGGAATACATTAATTGAAACATATAAAAAATCGTCTGAAGATTCTGGTGTAATATTCAGACGTTATATTAGATTAAAATCAGAAGATGGGCCAGGCTTTTTTAGTGATGGTGATAGCGTATTTTTTGAAGCTCCATTTAAATATAATAAAGTAGCTGATGATGATACTGTACAAATATCTGAAACCATAAAATCGTCATTTGGCTATATAGAATCGTTAAGTTTATATGCCCCATTAAATCGTAAATCATCCAGCTTAATGTTTTCTACAGATGCTGATTTTTTTGTATTTGATAAGCCCATTGAAGGAAAAAAATCAATTGGAATAGCAGATTCTAAAACCCGTCTCCTCCCTAATGAGCTATTCTTTGATGATTCAATCTATTGGTTGGCTTTAGATAATGGAGTTAAGCACTATGGTAACGCCTTTTTTGTCAATGACATAGGTTCTGTTACTTTTTCCAGTGGTTTTGCCGGAAACGGCTGGGGAATCATTCAGAATAAATTGACCGGCAATATAACTGCGACATTTGATGATCTGACAATTCGTAAAAAAATGAGGATATATGAATTGGAAGTACAGAAACAATCAGTAACTAACGGGTCATGGTGGGTCAGTGATGCCTGTTCCGGTGACTTAGTAGAAGAAATATCATAATGTCTGTATATAAATACAAGAAATATAAAATTTCTCTCCAGTCCGATTCTAAAAAGACACAAGGATTGCGGACTGGGGATATAATCAGAAGACAATATTTTGATGGAAAGAATCTTGTTTATTCGTTAATGTGTGTATTGGATTATGGAATAGATAAAACTGTAGATTCTGATACAAATGATATTGTCGAAAAACAGTATTTCATCGGAGCACTATTAGAGGGAGATGTACCAAAAACTGAAGAAATCTTAGACTTTGCTAGGATTACCAATCTGTTTGATACAAATAGATCTGGAGCCATATATTTGACTGGTTCTGACGATAATGCTCCATATATGGATGTAATTGACGGTATTGGGCGTAATGAGAGTTTATGTTGGCCTTCAAATATTGCAACTCCTGATTATGAAGATTCCGAATCACAATATATAGTACGAGGAACAGAAGCAGTAACCACTGATTACATATTATCAGAAGCGGACAACAATCGCATTTGTCATTTTAAAAGAAATGATACTATATATTACGGTTTCGTTGGTCTGCAACAAGATTTCTACAAATATGTTCAAAACCCCAACCGCGTTCTTATTTCATATAAAATTAAAGCCAATAAAGCTGTCAATTGTAAAGTTTCATTAGAATACCAAGATGGAACAAGAACTGATGGAGAAGAAACTACTTCTATTACAACAGATTGGCAATATAAGTTGCACACAATAACCGTCGATTATTCCGGACGTTATTTGCGAACAGTAAAACTAGATTTAAGCGAGCTGTCTCCTTCAGATGAAGTTTGGGTGTCGGATTTCAATATCATCTTACTGTCTAGTGTTTCTAACTTCGGAGATGCCAGTAAAATACGTGTCGGTAAATTGAATGGAATAACAGATCCGGTATTTGGTCAATTAGAAGGATATGGAGGTTATTTACAGAAACTTTTTGCTTCAAAATCTGCTCATATTTCTGGAACACTAACTGCCGGTGATGAAAATGGTTTTGCTGCAACCTTTTATGCCGGAAAAATCCATAGGAATGTATTCGTCAATTCTTTAGATGTCAATTTTACATCTGCAATTACTATTGATACTCAAATAGAAAACCCAACTGGAATCGGCAATGTGTATAGTGCCTCTAAAATTATAAACATGATAGCCCAATCCGAAGAATGGCTTACACAACATATTGGTAAAAAATACACATTCTCTTTTTGGATATATGCGAAGCAGGCATGTCAATTATCTATTTTACAAAATGACAAGGCAATAGGAACCGTTCAAATACCTATTGACGACACAAATATATGGTCTCGTAAAAAGGTAACATTTGAACTGCAAACTCCGAAACAGGCAGAAGAAGCATTGGTTTTATCCATTGCCTCAACTTTTGATACCTCTGATAATGCAGGAGAATCAATATTTTATTTTTCTTCGCCACAATTAGAGGCAGGAGAACTGGTCACACAGTACCAACCTACTGACACTATACTTAATTACACAGAGGATTATGGAGCTTGGTTTAATCGTGGTGGAATTGGTGGAACCATCCAGAATCCATTGCTTCAATTAAATTTTGACGGAGAAGGAAGTATCGGTACTCGTAGTAATTCAGTATTAATCAAAACAGATGGTTCTGGTCATTTTGCCAATAAAAATATTAAATGGAATAAAAATGGCGATGTAACATTTGGCAAAAATGTGACAATGACTTGGGATAACCTTGACCAATCTGTAAAAGACGAATTAGTCAGTAAGTCTATTCGTATTGTTGGAACTGATACCTTTACTCTTTTAGGAGACTTAACAGGAGCCGACCCTGTTACTAACCCGGCAGATATTACTTTAACGTTGGAAGAAGAGAATCTACAGTCCACTTCCAGTCAACGTCAATGGTATTATTTGCAAGGATATGATTATATACCATTTGAAGGAGAAAATGGAAAGACATTAACAATATGGCCTTTTGAACCTTATTGGGATAATGGTAACTCGCTAACAATTCGTTGTATCGTGAAATTTAGTAACGAAGAGTATTCCGCTACATTCACAATACGGAAACAATATATAGTGGGCTATTCACTTGAAATTACTTCCAGTCAAGGAGTATCATATAAAAACAATAGTTGTCAAACTGTTTTAACCGCTAACGTCTATTATCAAGGTAAACTAGTTGATCCGGATTATGTAGCTAAAAACTACATATTCAAGTGGACCAGGTATCATCTTCCTGATATGGAAAATGAAGTGATTGATTGGTGGAAAGAACAAAGAGATAATGAAGGCAATATAGTACAACAAGAAATTGATAGATCAAAACCAAGTATCACATTAAATTATGGAATATCAGGACAAGACTGTTTTATGTGTGAACTCCTAAACGGTAACATGTTCCCGTATGAATTCCCTTTAATATTTTAATTATGGCGGCAGAACAAGAGCAATCCCCTAACCTGCTTGATTTCAATAATAAGCAAGAGAACAATGGAACTGATAATCGTGGACGTTTAACGGCGCACGAATTTAATCAATTGATAAATGCCGTAAACAACAACTCAAATGACATTTTTACTATGAAAAAACAAGTAGGTAATCTTTCATTTGATGTAATTGAAAATGAAGAGGCATTTGAACAAATTGAATCCAAAGAAGAAAATACCGTTTATTTCATACTCGAAGAATGATACAAATAAATGGCAAAGATGTCAGTCAAATAAGGGTTGGTAACAAAATAGTTACCGCAGTTTACATAGGAGCAAAATTAGTTTGGCAATCTATACGCTCTTGTTTTGGGTCCGGTTTCTGGATTAACACATCTCCCTGGAAAAATGACGAAGGTTGGAAAAACTAATAAATTTTTAAATTACGCTTTACAAAAAAATAATTAATTATGGCTAAGAAATTCAGAACTGACGAAATTCCTGCTGGTAAATTTACAGAGGACTGGGGTGGCAATAAAAACAATACCATCCCCGCAGCACCTGATGAAACGAATCTTCTCCCCTACTCTGGGGAGGCTGTGCAAAAGTTTATAAAGAGCTATTTGCAAGACCATGAAAACAATAAAATTGGTCATATTCCTCCTATGACAAAAGATCCGGACGGGTTTTATCATATTCGAGCATTTGCTAATAAAAACACCTACAATGAATGGCTTGCTGACCCTGATGAGAATCAAGCACTAAAATTGCTTGATGTTACTATCCCTATTAGTGACGAACAGGGTGTAATGAATATTGTAGAATTAACTACGGCCAGTAATCAAACAAATTATGTAAGCATTGATGGTAGTGTAGTTCTAAAAATGCGTTTTACTTCCCAAACATACAATCCTGTTACTGGGAAATATGCAAATACCTATGAAGATGGCACGATGACCATCCAAAGGCGTTCTTCCGCTTCTGATTCATGGCGTACAATTGGCACAATGGCAATTAAAAGTGTAGAAGCTGACAGTGATACTTATACAGATGTAGATATTAGTGGATTACTTAACAGCGGAACCTGTCAATTACGTATCATTGTAACTGGAGACCAAACACAAAGCACCACAACTTATGTAGTGTTCCAAAGTGTTACAAAAACAGAATTGAAACTTACGTTCAGAAATGAGTGGCAGCAGCCTATTACTGGTGCTACTATGTCTTTATTATATACATATACTGGTGCTGTAGCCAAAACACTAAATTTAAAAATCAGTGGTGAAGGCGGTGTACGTTCTGTTCAATATGCTGTTGGTAAAGTTGAGTACACAGAAACTCCAAATCAGTTTGACGTAACTGACACTGAAGGGGATTCTGTTAAAGTTATGTCTCATGGAGTACATGAAATTGAGGCTTGGTTATCTGTAGACGGCACAGATGTGGAAAGTGAACACATTTTTTCACAGGTTATGGTAGTTTCAGATCCTGACAATAAAACTCCATATATCATGTTGAACAAGATAGTCGAGTCTCTTGTAAACTGGACATCTGTTCAATTTTTCCAATGGGCAATATATAACCCAGGTTCAGATGTATTACCTGTCACTTTCAAATTAACAGACATTCAAGAGGTTGAAAACTATCTGTCTTACACAGAACAGCAAGCCCAAAATGGTGTAGTTTACACATTTGGCAATATGATAGAAATCGAAAGCAAAGAAACGAATTTCAGTGCTTATATGTTATTTAGCACTGGAGAAAAAAAATTGCGTGATCGTATTAGTTTTAATGTAGATAACTCCCAAAATTTTGCCCCGACTGATGGTGCCGATTTAATTATCAATCCAAAACTACGTAGTAATACAGAAACCCACCCAGATACTATTATTAATACAGTTTCAGGCGAGAATGTTCCCGCGACCTTTGAAAATTTTGGTTTTATTAGTGATGGTTGGGTTGAAGACGATAATGGGATCAAATGTTTGCGTGTTCCTAGTGGAAGAAACATAGCAATTGATTATGAAACGTTCTCTGACTTTATCCAAGCTCAAAAAACAGGTTCTCTTACATTTGAAATAGACTATGCTATTCGCAATGTAACCAACGAAGACGAACCGATATTACGCATGTGTTCTTACACAAAAGATAATAATCCGCTAGGTTGGGAAATGAAACCTATTGATGCCTGTTTCATGACCCAATCTAAAGTAACCCGTAAAAATCAAGATGTCGGCTACAATGAGGGTGTACGTACTAAAATCGCGGTTAATTTATTGTATAACTTATCTAGCACCGGACAAAACTATTGCCGCATTTTCTTAAATGGAATTATTAACCGTGAAATCAACTATGCGACAGACGATACTTTCGTACAATATGTAGATGGAAAACAGACATCACAAGGTATCCGTATTGGTAGTTCTGGAGCCGACATTGACATTTACAGCATTAAGGTATATAAGAAAGCACTCACAGCTAATGATGTGCGCCAAAACTATATGGCATCCTTAGATAATAGTGAAGAAAAAATAGCATTTCGCGATTCTAATAGTATTCTTAATGGTAATACTATCAGCTACGATCTTGCTTATGAAAAATACAATGTTATCCTTTGGAAAGGGAAATATGCCACTTATGGAAATACCAAAAAGGATAAATTCAATGGTACCCTAATTATCCACATTCCTGGAAAACCAGAGAATAGTGGTACGCTGTATGACATGAATGAGAAAGGACAAGGAACATCGTCTATGTTGTATTTTTGGTGGAATGGACAATGGGGCTTCAATGAAGATGGATATTGGGTTGATGAAAATGGAGTAAATCGTGGCAAATGTTATCAGTTAACCAACGATGTACCCGGAGCACTCAAATTGGTAGGGAAAGTAAATTTTGCAAGTTCATCACAAAGTCATAAAATAGGTTCTACAGCTCTATTTAATGATTTATTTAAAGCTGTATGTGGAGGTAACTCCATTACTAATACAGAAGGTTTTGAAAATTGTCGTGTAGCTGTACTTCAAAAACCGTTTTTGTTCTTTGTACAAGAAGATGAGAATTCCGAGCCACAATTTAAATCTTTTATGACTTTTGGACCAGGTAAGGGGGACAAACCGACATTCGGATACGACAAAACAAAATTTCCAGATTATGTATGTCTGGAAGGAGCTGATAATGACCGTGCTTTGGTGATGTGCCGCGTACCTTGGATTGATGAAGATGTTACTTTAGAAGGTGAAGAAGATTGGATGTATAACGGCGAAAAGCAAATGAGTTTGGTCTTTGGAGATACCAATAAGATCGCCCCTATCAAAAGTGGATTTAACTTTGTCTTTAAACATTATGATAATATAGATTATTTCAACGGTACTATCGAAGATTTAAATGCAGCAGAAAATCTTGATACCTCCAAACATTATTGGCTGACTAAATCGGGGCGTAACAATGCACAGTTTGATTTATTCAGGTATGATTTCATTACTTCTACTTGGGTGGGTGCAGGCACTGAAAAGATTGAAAGTGGAAGATATTCGACTGTAAATATCAACGAACAATGCGGGAATATTGCCAGCGGTACAGATTGGGATGCAATTAACTCATCGTTCAAAACGGCTAGAATAGCATTGTTCAAGGCTGATGCAGGAAAATATTTTAATCTTACAGAAACTCATTTTGCAATGAATTTTTGTAAGTTAATTGCAGCCAGTGATAACAGAGGAAAGAATATATATTTTTATGTTGACCCAAAAACTCATTTAATTGGTTGGCATCAAGATGATTTGGACACAATATTTCCTGTAAATAATGTAGGGCAAAGAGAAAAACCTTACTATGTAGAAGAACATGATAAAAACAATGATGGAGGTTTTTATTGGAATAGTGAAGGCAATGCACTGTTTAACCAAATGGAGAATGCCTTTCCAGATGAATTGCGTACCAATATGCGCTCTATATTACAAGCAATGCTTAAATTAAGTGATGATGGAACTTTAATGGGCTGTATGGAAAAATATTATTTTCACGTACAACGTTATTTCCCAGCCGTTGCTTACAATGAAGTAGCTCGTCTTGTATATGAACGTGCTAGAACCGCCTATGTGAGTTCAGACCCGGAAAACAAATATACAAATGGTACAGATCCCATAACACAAAGTTTAGGAGATGGATTACAAGCAGAAATGCAATGGGTTGCACGTAGACTTACTTACATATCTTCTTATGCAGCTTTTGGAGACTTTGGAAGGCGTGACGGTGAAGGATCGGCAGGTTCATTAAACTTCCGGTCTATAATAAAAACAGATGGTACACGCCCACAATTTAAATTTTCTATTATACCACATATTTGGATGTACCCCTCATTCGCCATAGGTTCGACACTATCTTATGGGGTCGGTAACGCATTGTCTCCACGTATTAAAGCTGGAGAAACATACGATGTCAATGTTGGAACTTCAGACGGCAATACTAATATCTTCTTAAACGGTATTGATTATATGCGTTCCATTGGTGACTTTACAGACAAAAGTTTAGGAGAAACATTTAATTTAAGCGGTGCTCGTCTAACAGCCTTTCATGTGGATGGAAAAGATGTAGTTGAATTCCGCCCTACCAGTATGACTATTACCGCCCCTTTATTACAAGAATTAGTATTGAAACGTGTTGTTAGCTTAGTAGGTGGTTTAGATTTATCCATTTTGCTTAAACTTAGAATGTTGAACTTAGTAGGAACAATGTTATCTTCCGTTGTTCTTCCAGCTACCGAATATTTAGAAGAAGTTCATCTTCCTGGAACTTTAACATCCTTGTCTTTAGATCAACAGCCTAATTTGAAAACCATCACATTGGAAGGAGCTGACCGAATGCAAAGTTTATCAATTGGTGCTGGGATTGCAGATTCGCGTACCATATTTAATTTATGCTTTACAGGTAACGCCCCGTTGAATTATTTAAAGTTAGCAAGTATAAACTGGACCGAGGTTTCTCTTTATATGATTAACTATTTGGCTTCTATTACAGACAGCAGTGTATCTGGAAAAATAGCAGTAATAAATAATACCACCAACCGACCTAATTTTAATAATAAAATTGATTGGTTGTATCATTGGGGGAATGTAGATGATGAAAACAACACTCTTCATATTACTTACTACTCAACTCCTATTGCGGCTATAGAAATCAAAGGAAGCCAATACATTTATTCTACAGGTGAACACACTTTTTATTGTAAGCCGAATACCGCCAATGGTAATGATGTGGTTAGCATTCGCTGGTCATTAGACACCAACTTATATGCAAAAATAGTCAATACGTCAAAAGATTATTGTGTTATAAATGTTTCTCAATTAGGAGATGAAGATACTTTAGCTCCACAAGCGACTTTAAGATGTTATGTTACAAAAACAAATGGTGAAGTGCTTGAAGCATCATGGGATATTGGTTTATACCCTAGACGTGCTCATCTTGGAGATTATGTGTTTTATGATGGAACTTATGGTCCTACTACTTCTGGAAAGACTGTAGTTGGAGTTTGTTTTTATATTAATCCAACAGATGCCAATGATAGACGTATGGTAGCATTATCAAATATTGAAAACTCCAGCATTGTGTGGGGACTTTATCCTAACGAAAGTGCTGGAGTGTACCCCATTGAATTACAGGATGATATAAACTATAGCGTCTATGACATTGCATCAATAGCAAATATAACACAAACTGGTTTGCAACCCACAGTATATGATGACGCAGGTCACACATCCGCTAACTATATAAGATACGACAATTATGTAGATGAAAATACAGTTGATGGATTCGTCAACTCAGATAATAAAATTGCTGCTGTTAGAGATGGTATTGCCGCTCCAGGGACAACTAACACAGGAAAAGAGGAGTTATCAGCGGAGTTAGCTATTTTGGCAGGCGCATACAAAAAAGGAGATGAAATTCCTGTTGGATTGGCTAAAAACTTAAAAATTATTCAACATAGAAATAAGATTCTTGAAGATTCTGGGGTCAATTTACCTATACCGGAAGCTACCGATTTATACACAGAACAGTCTATGTTGACTCAGTACATAGCAGACGTAATTGCTAATAATGAGAACCTTAGTAAATATCAACAATTCTATTATCCGGCTGTCAGCAAATGCTATGCTTATCAGCCTACAGTGAAAGCAGGCGAAGAATTAGCAGATAAATTTAAATACCATAATTGGTACCTACCATCCGTTGGTGAACTTATGCGTATGTATTGGCACGCTAGACAAGGAGTGAATTACGATGATGATAAAATAGGTGCAATATTTCAAAAAGCAATAGATGCCGGTATTTTGAATGATTTTTCTAATTCTTGGTACTGGAGTAGCAGTGAGTACAGTCAGGGCAGCAGCTGGGGCGTGTACTTTAGTGGTGGCTACTTCGGCAGCTACGGCAAGAATGGCAGTTTCATGGTGAGAGCGGTTGCAGCATTTTAGTATAGTGGAGCGTCTTTTGACGCTCCACAAAAATAAATATGCCATAATTGTAAACCTCTACAGAAAAAATAAAGTATTCGTAAATAAACTATATGTAATAAGACACATTGTGAACAAAATCTTTTAATTATGGCAAGAACAATTCGTAATGCAGGAAGTGCACCTATTTACAGAGAAACAGAAAATTTAATGTTACTCTGTATAGAAATGGTAGAACGAACCCCTAATAGTGTAGGGATTCGTCAATTAAGCAAACGTCTCATAGACACTCTGCTTGATGGATTAACAGTGATAGGATTGGCTTTAAATGAAGAAGATCCTGATTCCAAACTTGAACTGATTAATTCATTTTATTTGCAAATGCGTACAGTGAAAACTTGCATTGACACCTTAAAAGAGTGGTCAAACCGGAGTCCCCATACACGCATAATTAGCAACAAGCAAATGCCGCATTTTGCTGAATCTTTAAAGGAAATTTCAAAGCATATTAAAAGCTGGAGAAGCAAAGTGTTGGAGCAGCAGACCTGTTGAACGGTTACGACTATGATAACAGGGACATCTTTATTGAAAAATGGGCGTGTCACTGGGCCTTTACCAAGCGTTAAAGACCTAGTTAAGAACAAGATAGTACACGCAATAACCGCAAGCCGGTACTGGAGTAGCAGTGAGAACAGTCAGAACAACAGCTGGAACGTGAACTTTAGTAATGGCAACTTCAACAACAACGGCAAGAATAACAGTAACATGGTGAGAGCGGTTGCAGCACTTAACGATAAATATGTCGAGGGATGGTTTGATGCGTTAGATGATTGCTGTGCCCAAAAAAAGACAAGTTCACAATGTGTTATGTATAGACTGATTTGGCATGAAGATCTATTAGATTTAGCGAGAGAAGTTTATGAACGAACATATAGGCCAACAACAAGTACTTGTTTTATAGTTACTCGTCCTAAATTACGGGAAGTGTTTGCTGCAAATTTTCGCGACCGTATTGTACAACATTGGTTGTGTCTACGCTTAGAGCCACTGTTTGAGGCACGTTTTGTAGAACATGGAAATGTATCATTTAATTGTCGAAAGGGTTTTGGAACATTTGCATGTATTGATCAGTTGACAAAAAATACTATTGAAGTCTCTGATAATTATTCCCATGAAGCTTGGTATGCTCAATTTGATATTAAAGGATTTTTTATGTCAATTGATTGTGAACGCTTATTAGAGTACTTATTGCCATTTATCAAAGAAAAATGGAATTATTGGAAAGGAACTATATATGAACAGGATTTAGATTTAGTACTTTGGCTTACAGAAGTAATTGTACGACATCGACCACAAGATGATTGCATACGTCAAGGGAATTTAAAATTATGGAGAATACTACCTAAAAACAAAAGCTTGTTTTACATTGAATGGATGAGAGGCGAACCAATAGGAAACCTGACCAGTCAATTATTCGCCAATTTTTACATGTCTTTTTTTGATGAATGGGCTATTAAAGCAGCAGAAGAAAGAAAGGCCAAATATGTACGTTTTGTAGACGATTTTAGCTTTGTATGCAAAACTAAGGAAGATGCAATTTATTTCAAAAGAGCTTCTAGGAATCAGCTACGATATATCTTAAATATTCAAATGCACCCTAATAAAATCTATATTCAAGAAGTTAAAAAAGGAATAAAAATGGTAGGAGGAATAATTAAGCCGGGTAGAGCTTACTTATCGAATAGAACTGTTGGAAACTTTATCAACGCTGTTAGTTATTTAGAAGAAGCATGTAAAAACTGTGACAAGGAGGCTATATATGCCAATGTGAGATCTATAAACTCCTATTTAGGTTTCTTAATTCATTTTCAGTCATACGGGATTAGACGCAAAGCATTTTCAGAATTACATTACTTTTGGAAGGCTTGTTATATTCAAGGGAAATTTCAAGTTGTAAAAATAAAAAATACAGTACAATGTTTATAGCTTATAATCAAGGTAATGAGCAACCTCAACGCATACGACACAATATTAAATTAGGGTTGCGTCAATATACAATTGCATTTGATATTCATATAGTAAAAGAAGGTGAAAACGAACAATACAAATGGTGTGAGATAACCCTCCCAGTTGGAACTCCCACATACAGCCAATTGGTTTCAGCTATTATTCATGGTCGGTACTCCGATGATGCAATGCAAGCCATTGTTAATAATCACCTCATAGATGATGGAAACAGTGAACATCAAAAAGAATGGAACGACATGCAAATGTGGAGAGTGGAAGCAAAGCGTATGGCCAAGGAAATATTAGAAGAAATAAAAAAATAGTTTATCTATTCCCACATCAACAAATACTTTATTCAAGGGCTATTCTTTTGAAAAAGTAATTTATGGGAACAGTAGCAAAATCTTCCATCACACTTGTATCTATTAGCGATGCTTATTCGTTATCGCTAACTCCCAACTCGTGTGTGATTAAAGCTGATTTCGATGGTTCTAACCCTAAATTAGAACATGCTTATACTATTATTTCAGCATATTGTGGAGATGAGAAAACCCCGATAGAAATTGATTCCATCACTATTGTAAAAAGTAACGATAATATAGAATACCAACTAATAAAAGTTGATAGCTATAGATACCGGTTATCCATTATATCACTCCCTATTGATATATTACAAGGATATATTGAAATTCCTGTTCTTTCCGGAGTAAGTGCAGGCCTAACTGGGCGTTTCACATTTTCTATTGTACGCGAAAGTACTATGCTGGATTGGATTCAAGATTGGGAAAGCAATAAAACAACTATTGGCTCTTCTTATGTGATCACCCCCAAAATATTTGTTGGAAAAAAAATTATTGGCAGTCACAACAGTCTTGAAGATGTTCCAGGGTTAACGGGGGTGTACATTGGCCCTTCAGAAAATAACGGAGCTGGTATATATGGATATAAAGACAACAAAGAAATTTTTCATATAGACCAAACCGGAGGTAAAATAGGCGGTTGGGATATTACATCCGGTGGCATTCAGTGTGAAGATGGCACATTATCCATAAAATCAGAAGGAACCATTTTTGCTCAAAGTGAAGGTATCATTCATTGGTCGTTAAACAAAGACGGTTCAGCCTCATTTGCCAATGGTAATGTTACTATGGATGTTGATGGAAATGCCTCATTTACAGGAACGATAAAAACATCTGGCGGTAGTATTGCAGGCTGGACTATAGGAGTCGATAGTATTTACAATGGAACTATAGGGATCAATTCATTAAAAAAATTCATTGCTATCGCCAATGTTACTTCCGTTCAGGATACTGGCAATCAATTAGACTGGGTAAAAGAATACGGCGGTGTTGCAATGTACTATATTAGCAATGCTGATTATGGTTTGATAGGATATAAAAATAACGAAAAAGTATTTTCTGCTGGTGCTGACAATTTTATAGCAGGTTGGCATTTTGATGAAAATGCGATTTGGTTGGGAACTAAAAACAACAATATTAACCAACATACATCAACAGCAGGTGGTATAACTATCGGAACCAATGGCCTACGAGGGTTTAAATGGCGATTGGAAGGTGATGGCTCTGGAGCATTGGCTGGAGGAAATATCACTTGGGATACACAGGGTAACACATCTATCACTGGGAAAATTACCGCTACTAGTGGAAGTATTGGAGGGTTTGAAATTGGAGATGGAAGAATTGGAGTAACAGAATCCACTGAAATGAATGGCAAATATCAAGGACTTGCGATTCTTTCAAATTTCATAAAATACTCATCAACAAATATTTGGACCGGATTTGGTACAAATGTATTTCCAGCATCTTCTGGTCTCAGCGGATTATGCAGGTTAGAATATTCAGGAAATACTTATAATAGTGGTATAGGACTTTTTGTAAAATTTAGACCTAAAGACAATAACTATTGGTATATACAACAAGCGATAAATTATGATGGAAATGTTTTTGGTATTGGAGGTAAAGCAGAATTTGAAGATACATATATTGGGGCTGCATATACAGACATAATTCAATCCCTTTTTGATCGAACACATACCTTTATTTTTACAGATATTGGTTTGGAATTTATGACCATCGAATTACCTAGTAATACTCAAATACAAAATGCAGTTAACTCCAGAGATGTAACATTCGAGATTCGCATTATTGTTGCCCACAATTCAGGAAATAAAATTAGAGTACGAGGAGTATCCGGAACACCCTTATTAGACAATAATTGTAATTATGTTAATGGAGATAATGGATATTTAGATATGGCACGTGGTGACACAATGATATTAAGATATTGTCAAAGCCATTATTATTTAGTAGAATATAGAACCTAGAAAATATGGAGTTAGCTAAAATTTTGCCAGATGGTACAGTTGATTTGAGACATTGTACATCCAAAGAATGTGAAAAATATAAAGAACTGAAACAAAAGGGATTTCTTGAATTTATATCTGAAACACCTCCCCCAATATCCCCAGGACAAATTGTTACAAATTCTTTTGATATTATAAAAGAACAAATTGTTCAAAAATGGAATATCAAAGTAAACACCAAAAACATTTATAATCAGGTGGAAAATCTTAAACACAAGTTAGAAGATAGTGATTACCAAATAATAAAATGTTATGAAGCCTCTTTAGTTGGGGAAAAACTTCCGTATGATATAAAAGAATTACATGCCGTTCGCCAACAAATAAGAGATGAAATAAACATACTACAAAAAAAGATAAATAATGCGTAAAGATATTCAGATAAATACAAGAACTGGAGATATTGTGTTAAGAAATCGCAGTACCTCAAATATATATCCATTTAAATGGATTGAGGAAAACGATTTATTTCTTACAGCGCAGATTACTGTCCCTTCTAGTTTTGACATAAAACAATTATACACTATTGGGGTAAAGACAGAAATACCTTATACTCCTGTTTATAAACCAATCAAAATACGTATTGGTAGAGATTTTGGTGGTGATAATATACGTATAGTTATAAATCCAACAAATAATTCTGAATGGTTTGAGGTGCATACAAGGTTGTTTGGTGTACAAGATAAAATTTTGCACGCTTCACAATTAATTATGATTAGCCAAGATCATTATCTTATACAACTAAATGAAGGAATAGCATATTTGTGGTCTGATACTATATCTGATATGATAAACATAAATGCAAATATTCAAAACCGAAATTTATTGTTACAATGCGTTCCGTCCAATAATTATAGGTATCCGACTTCAGGTGTAGGTTTAATTAAATATCTTCACGCCAACCTTAGTCATTCAGGATTAGCAGAAAAACTGCAAACCGAATTCAAAGATGATAAAGTGGATATTATTAATGCCGCTTTTAATTCCTATTCAGGAGATCTAGAATTGGATTTAGATTTTTCAGAAGCAGATGCAAGTGTATAAAGTAAAAAGAAACCAGAACATATTTGATGTTGCAGTAAGCATACATGGCTCTATAGAGGGTATATTTGATTTATTAATCAATAATCCAAATTTATCTTTTCACTCCCAATTAGAAGAAGGTGAAGAAATATATTGGGATGAAGAATTTATTATATACGACAGCATTGTAAATACTTTACAATCAGAACATATTATACCGGCAAACGGGGAACGACATGTATATTATAAAAGTACAACAGCCTCTTTACGATGTATTGTGTACATATCTCCAGAAGAAGCATCTATTGCATTACAAATGGCCGGAGACGGAAATCTTATTGTTGATTGGGGAGATAATAGCGATATGGAAACTATAACGCTCTCCCCCACTCTACAGAAATATGTTCACTTTTTCGATAATTATACCGATGAAAGATCAATTAAGTTGTACGGCGATTTCAATTTAAAAACCTGGGATTTGTCTTCTATTAATGGCTTAATGATGCCCACTATGCCACTGGTGGTAGACGAGATAATTTCGGAGAAGAACAATCTCTCTCTACAAGGACTATTTTTATGTAAAGGCACATATTGGGTAAAACTAGCCAACATGAGTTTATCCAGTCTTGCCCCCATTCAAGATATGAGTTTATCTAATTTAGAGTTAAGAAATATTAATTATATAGAAGACACAGTTATCAATGACTACTTAATCTATATTGCAAAGCATAATAATCAACGGAGGAATTGTAAAGTTATATTAGATATACAACCCTCCGGAACATATAAGGAGCCGCTTAAAGATAGTAATGGCAATTATGTTATTACAACTGGTATGGAAGCGATATACGTGATTACCCATGAAACTGCATGGAATGAAGCGGGTTCGTGGAGTTTTGATATAAATGGAACGATTTATCAATATGAAAATTCAGATATAGCATGAGCCGTACATTAACAGAAATATACAATGAAGCCGTGGAGACCAGAAATAAATACCTGGAACTTACAGAGCTAACAAATGACTCAAAGATGTCAATAATCAATGCTTTCACATGGGTAACAGCTGCTGCAATTTACTCATTTGAAACATTGTTAGACGTTTTTACCACAGATATTGCTAAAACATTTACCCAACGAATTAATGGAACTTCAGCATATTACGCAAATGCCATGTTGAAATGGCAATATGGAGATGATCTAATTATCAATGATGAAGGCACAGCATTTCATTATGCAACCGAAGATACAACAAAAAGATTGATTACACATGTATCTTATCAAGAGTATTATAATGAAGAATTCAAAGATAATATTTTGATATTAAAAGTTGCTTCTGGAGAAGGCCGTTCTTTGTCCCAATTGTCTGATGAGGAACTAATTGCAGCACGCGCATATCTTAATCAGATTAAATTTGCAGGTGTTAAGTGTAATGTAGTTAGTCGCAGAGGCGATGTGCTTGTTCCCAGACTCACCGTGTATTATGATGGAGCCATTACGAAAGAGGAACTTTATGATAATATTGATACAGCACTTATTGATTTTATTGTAAATATGAAATTTGATTCTCTTGTCTACTCACAAAAAATTATAGATGCCATTCAAAAAGTAGAGCATGTTACAGATGTCCATATTGATCAAGAAGCCAGTGTAGAACAAGGAATATTCATCGCTCAATACAACGACAATAATGAACTCGGACCATTAACAAAAATTGAGCGGAAGTGCTATTTAGCTAGCGGTTATGCAAAACAAAGTACACAGCAAGATGCGGAAAGTGAACTTCCGACTTTTCGTGAAGCAATTGTTATAAAACTAGAAACAGAATGAGAAGTTATCGTATTAATACTGACCGTATAGTAAATCAGTTAGTTCCTCATTATCTTGGAGGACGAAAATTGATATTATTTCTTCAGGCCATTTTACAACCATTAAACTCTTTGAATATAAAATGGAAAGAATGGGCTGACGAAAAACGAATAGAAGCAGCAATGACTTCCCAAGTTATTATGATGGAATATTTTTTAAATCATAAATTTAGGAAGTATTTTTTAAACACCTCTGAACATATTGTCATTTCAGATGGTGCTATAAATGGAGTACCGATATATTGGGAAGATGCTAATAAAAATATATGCGAACTTCCTTTGTATAACGAAGGCGAAGACGAAGTTGCCGAACACCCAACCACTCCATTACGCTGGAAAGATGAAAAAATGCCAACAAGTGATGTAAGCTTTGTTGTAAGTTGTCCCGCTATTAATACCAAGGCAATCTCACAAGAAGAGCTTACAGCTATGATTACTTATTATGTAGATCGTTATCGTATTGCAGGAAAAAAATTCAAAGTTACATACGTTTAAATGAAAGAGTTTACTTCACAAACAGGTGGACGTTACACCTATATTGATGATATTATGAATTTACAAAATCTTGCATTAGCTTTTACAAGCATATTTGATGAGTGTGATAACTTTATTATCAGCGGATGTCAAGTGTCAGGTACAAGTATTAGTGCAGGGTATGTCTATATCAATGGTAAAATACGTTATTGTGCAGGAATATCCGGAGTCTCTAAATGGCCTATGTATTTGTATGAGAACAACTCGGTTGAACGTGTGTCTTATGCCGATTCCGGAGATAAAATTGGAAGGAATATATACGGATGCGCTGTATCATCCAGTGTACCAATAGCCAATGATGTACTAACTGAAGCACCACCCCAATTTATCAGTATTACATCAGACGGCACAGCACTTCGACTTAAAGAAGCGTTATTTGGAAAATATGCTTTAATGATAGATTCCCCTAATTCAGTTCAGACTGTACAGAAGGATGTTGTTATTGATGGAAAAGTGACGGTCAATAAAGGCATTACAGCCCAAAAGGGAATTAATTTAATATCAGGAACAACTAAAGCTAGTATCACCTATGATGCCTCTGGAGCATTAAGTATTCAGTCCCAATTAAATGGAAAGCCTGTTTACAAAGTAACTATAACGGAAGACGGGGCTATTCAATTTTATATTGGAGATACTTTATTGGCTTCGCTTGATTCCAACGGTATGACGCTAAAAGTCGCAATGTCTTTAAGTTCTATTAAGGCAGGAAATATTGTTGTATTTAGTAATCATATATATAATACAGGCGTTGCAGCTGATACCGGTAGTATAAATATCAATATGTTAGGATACAATGAAGGAGACTCCTATTATCGGGACACAAAAATTGGCGATGGAAAGAATGCTGTTATACTAGAAATCACAGGAAAATCTAAAGCCAGCATTTTTTATGGACCAGTAAAAATATCCCATGCGGACTCTTCTATCCTAAGTTTAAAGAATACTTCTCTTCCTAAAACAGATAGCCAATTAATAACCTGTTTAAATTGGGAAGATAAAAATTCAGAACAAATAGGTTATATGGGGTATTCCAATATCTCTAATAAAGATTTATATATCAAAAACAACATCGGAGACTTGGTTCTCAACAATGATGTATATGTAACTGGAAAACTATTTGTTGGTGGAGTTGATGTTATAGCTAGAACTATAGAATATCCCAAAGATAGTGGGTGGATTGCAATCAATGTTCAGAATTGTGGTATTACAACAAAACTGTATGTCCGTCAAGTTGGAAAAGTTGTATCCATTCAGGGAGAGTTACACACGCACCACAGTGGTACTATCTTTACATTACCAAACAGCATAGATCCCCCTAAATATAAAATAGGCTATTCGCACAATAAAGGACGTGGCCAATGGCATTGTATTATAAAAGGAGGGCAGCGTACTTGTGTAGTTGATTATTGCAACAACGGATGTTCAGAATATATCGGTTTTTTAATGACATATATTATTTAAATTATGAAAATTATTAATGTAAGTGTTGATATTGAGAGCCAACGTCTAAACTCTCAACAAACATTGGTTAACGGTAAATTACAACAAAATGAAGACGTTTCCACGCAAAAAGAAGAATCAAAAACATCGCAAAAGAGGTCCAGGAAGACCAAAGGGACACAGCTTGAAAAACTTCGACCAGACACGGATCGGGTTTCTAATGAAACATGAGGTTCCTATAGAATATAAACTATTAATGGAAGTATCTGACTTCCTAAAAATCCATGCACCACCTCCAGAACTGATTGAAGCAATAAGCTATGCCTCAGATGACATATTCTTCAAAAAGACTAAGTTTTGGAGATGTTTAATGGATTATAAAAAGTACGGTTTAAGACCTCCATATAGTATTCATACAAACGCGAATAAGGAATTATATTATATACATCTAAGATTTAAAAAGTATCTAATTTGATTATTTTTATAAGTCAATTTAGATACTTTTTTATATCTACAATCTTGTAAATAAGAAAATAATTAGTAATTTCGCATCACAATTGATACACACGATCTCTTATATTGACTTTTAACACAGTAAATTCATGCACAAGGTATCGCGCTTTTTCAAGCCTTTACCGTGTCCTACCCCAGCTCCTAAAAAACTGTATCTATTAAAATGCGAAGCAACTGGATTATATAAAATTGGAGCAACAAGCGAGGATGTAAAAAATCGTATTAGTAAGCTGTATTATAATAGCCACACTGATCAACGAACAATTAAAATTATAAAAGTTTGGGAGAAGTGTGGCTATTGCGAGTATTATATACTCAATAGTTTTGCCAAGTTAAAGGTTTCTCATCCTTTCTACAAAAATGGACATACAGAATGGTTTAAATTCACAAGTGATGAATCCAGTCTAATACGGACTGTAGAATCTATTATTTCAAGTTTAACATAGAGGAAGATATATGATTAAAGTAACTAGACTAAATGCGGTTACTTCTTGGAACCGTGCTTTAAATGCAGCACGTAGAACCGTAGGAAAGTCAGCATTAAAGAAAGAACCTTCAGACTCATGGAAAGCAAAGATGCTATTGGCAGAACACTCTCCTATTCGTTTAATAGAATATGAATGGACATGGGAACAAATACCTCAATGGGTAACAGTGCATTTTGTTCGTCACCATATAGGCTGTGAAAAGTTTGTTCATACTCAACGTCCAGACCGTACCGGTTCACAAATTCCCAGAGGAGAGCATTTACAAGGAGAACTAAATGAAATGGATATGACTGCAAATGCACAAGAAATAATGGCCATTTCACGAGTACGTTTATGTAATTGTGCTTCAAAAGAGACTAAAGAAACATGGACAGCAATGTTGCAAGAACTAAAAAAGATAGATCCAGTCCTTGTTAGTAAATGCGTACCGACATGTGTTTATCGCGGTTTTTGTCCAGAATTAAAATGTTGTGGATATGCCAATACTCATCAATTTCAAGAAGCTGTTGAAAAATATAGAAAGACTGAATAATTATGAAAGTGCAAAAAAGAACAGGTCAAATTGTAGATTTTGACCTAGAAAAAATAGAAAACGCAATAAAAAAAGCCTTTAATAGCAAACAAGTTGAATACGACCCAGCAATTGTAGAATCGGTTGATAAATTAATTAGCCTTACCTACACTAATGTTCCTGTATCTGTAGAAACCATCCAAGATTATGTAGAACGCGCATTAATGCAATTTGGTTATTATGATATAGCCAAGACATTTATTCTATATCGTGAACAACGTAAAAGTACGCGTTTTGTCAAAGAACGCATTGATTATATGAATCAATATAGTCAATCAACAGACAATGCAGCTTCTTCATCAGAAACTGATGGAAATGCTAATGTAACTATGAAAAATGTAGCTAACTTGGAAGGTGAAGTATATAAAACCACTAATCGAATCATCCAACGTCAACGTATGAAAGATGAGTTGAACATTCTCTTTCCAGAAGTAGCAAAGCAATACGAAACAGATCTTGATAATCATATTATTTATACACATGATGAAGCATCTACGCCAGTGTTAAAGCAGTATTGTATGGCAGTTAGTTTGTATCCATTACTAACAGAAGGCGTAGGCAATATTGACGGCGTTACCCCTTCAGAGCCTAACGATTTGCAGTCGTTTAGTGGGCAAATAACCAACTTGATATTCTTACTTTCTTCTCAATGTAAAGGAGCAGTAGCCGTAGGTGAATATTTCATTGCATTAAATTATTATGTAGTTAAAGAGTTTGGGGATAAATGGTATGAAAAACTGGACTGCGAGGCTTCCTCACCGCATTGTTTAATTAAAAGAACAGTACGTGATAATATCCTGAAAGCATTTAAACAGTTTGTGTGGGGTGTTAACCAACCGGCAGGAAATCGTAGCTATCAAAGCCCATTTACAAATATTTCTTATTATGACCATACATATTTCACATCACTCTTTGGAGAATTTTGTTATCCGGATGGAAGTAAGCCTGAATGGATAGCTATTGATACATTGCAACGTATGTTTATGAAATGGTTTAATCAAATACGTTTAAAGCAGGTATTAACCTTTCCAGTAGAAACTTTTGCGATGGTTCACAATGGCGATGATATAATCGACCAAAATTACAAACAATTTTGCGCCGAAATGTATGCGGAAGGACACTCGTTCTTTACTTATATTTCCGACAGTGCAGACAGCCTTGCGTCATGCTGTAGGCTTAGGAATGAATTGGCAGAAAATACTTTTAGCCCCACGTCTGGCCTGACCGGTGTTATGACAGGTAGTTGTAATGTGATTACTTTGAATATCAATAGAATCGTTCAAGATTGGGCATTGACCCACACATTAAATGGAGCACCTTTAACAAAGGGTAAGCAACTTGAAAATATAGGTAATCCCTTACGTGTAACAACGATTGAAAATGACTTAAAGAACTATTTGGTTGGGATTTTGAAAAGAGTCTATAAGTATCATATTGCTTTCAAGACAATGCTATATGACCTTGAAGACAAGGGTATGTTTGCCGCTTCAAATGGCGGTTATATTCATATCAGCAAATTATACAGCACCATAGGCATCAATGGGTTGAACGAAGCCGCTAGATTCTTGGGAATGAAGGTTAGTAATAACCCAGAATATATTGAATTCCTTCAACTCATTTTGGGCACTATTAAAGAACAAAATAAACTACATTCTATCCATGACAGGAAGCGACCTTTCTTGTTTAATTCAGAAGTTGTACCGGCAGAAGGACTGGGAGGAAAGAATTATAAATGGGACAAAGAAGACGGATATGTTGTTCCAGAAGATGAGAACTTATATAATTCATATTTCTATAATGCCCATGATAACACTTCTGTACTTGACAAATTTGTATTACATGGACATCAAACTTATCAGTACACCGATGGAGGGTCAGCTGCCCACATTAATTTGGAAGATCACTTATCAAAAGAGCAGTATCTGAAATTAATTGATTTTGCCATAGCCAATGGAACCAATTACTTTACCTTTAATATACCAAACAGTAAATGTGAAGATTGTGGCAAAATCATAAAAAGACCCATTGATACTTGCCCTTGTTGTGGTAGCCATAATATTACTCAATATACACGAGTTATCGGATATTTACGCCCAACTAAAGCATTTGGAAGTGATCGACAACAAGAGGCTAGAAACCGTATATATAGTGATGGTAAATCCCAGGTATGAAATATGTAGATACAAAAATAGTGTTTCAAGAATTGCCTAATGAAATTACTTTGGCAATAAATATAAGTGGTTGCCCATGCGCCTGCATCGGGTGCCACTCTTCTTATCTGTCACAGGATATAGGAGAATCATTAACAAAAGAAGTACTTCAACGATTGATATACAAAAATAAAGGAATAACGGCTATATCATTTATGGGCGGTGACGCAAACCCTGCATATATAAATAAATTAGCTGAATATCTTTATTATAACCACCCTAATTTAAAAATTGGCTGGTATTCTGGACGAGATAAATTACCTGAAGAGATCAAACTTGATTTCTTTCATTATATTAAATTAGGTCCATATATATCCAGCAAGGGACCTCTGAATAATCCGAATACTAACCAAAGATTATATCAAGTTGTTAAAAAGGAGAATGATATTAACCTATTGGATATTACATCCCATTTTACAAATAATCAATATAACAATTAAATAAACATTATAACACTGTAATACAATAAGATATGTTTTTGTTTAAAAAATATTTCTAGTTTTATTTTGATAGTTAAATTGATACAATTATCTTTGCAGTGTTCTTTGAAAAATGACAGTATGTTGCATGGTCAAGCACGTCTTATTGTGCAAGACAATAAGGCAGCAAAACAAGAGATCGAATTGGCTATTGGAAATTTGAAAGATGGTGATTACATCATTCTTATTATGGACGATACCAAAAACAAATCTCTGCCACAATTGAAGTATCTATTTGGCGTAGTACTGAAGACAATTTCAGAACAATTGCCTACACACCCGCCAGTAGATGCCCTATACAGATATTTTGAGGAAATTTATGCTCCGATTCATGTCTGTGATCTTCCCGGAGGTGAAAAGTATGAATACTTTAACCTCAAAAATGAAAAAGCAAGTGAGATGAATGAAGTAATTGAGAGAATCATTCATCATGTAAACACTGAATGGGGTATTAAGGTTGTGTTGAAAGATAAAACCAAAATGCCAGAAGCAAAAGAACTTTGGGCTGGAGCTTATACCGAACAGTGGAATCTTCCCCTCTCTAAATTAAACAAATAATTTTCATTTTATGGAAGAGATGATTAGAAATCCGTATGCCCTCTTTGCGGAAAATCAAGAAACTTATGAAGAGGCGGTAAAAAAAAGTACCGATGAGAGCCAATCATTTCAACGTACCAAACATTTCCGTATGGATTCCGCAGGAACTTATACTGTGCGTATCCTTCCTTTGGCACCAGTCGAGCAGCCAGATGGCTCTTACAAATTAGAACGTAAGGGGTACGAATATCCTGTCAAGACTCAGGTGTTAAAACTGGACAACCCACGCCCAACAGGAAAAAAAGACAAACAGTTCTTTGTTAACATTTGTCATTCCAGCTATGCAGGGTTATCTGTAGACCTAATTGACACTTATCTTCAAGTTGCTGAAAATAAGTATGGCAATGATGAAAAACTGATGAAAAAGATTAAAGGTTCAGGCTTTGACGGTGGTTTAAAATGGAACTCTCAACGTGCCATGTATATTTTAGATTTGGACAACCGTGAAGAAGGTATTCATTTACTTATCCTGTCTTATTCACAATACAAAGACTTGGAGGATCGCAAACTGGCTATATGGAAGAAACTTCTGGAAAAAAATCCTAAATGTCTGTGCCCTATCTCTTCTTTGGAAGATGCTTTCCCGGTAGAAATTACTCGTAAAGAAGAAAACAAGAAAACTACTTACACATTCAACATTGATACAATTTCCGGTGCCGAACCTCTATCTGAAGAGGAAGTTAATTCGTTGTTGGAAACACTGCGCATTCCGGCTGCTATTTATCGTTACTCACGTTTCCACATGGAGGCTACCATTGAGTTCTTGAAGCAATACGATGCTAAAATGGAAATGGATGTGATGAGTAGCAAAGAGATCACAGAAGCTATTGAAAAGATTAAAATGGAGCTTCATCCTGATGATAAATCCCATTTCTCTTTTGACAAAAAAGAACGTAACAGCGGCGATAATGAGGAACCATCAGACAACGAACTGGATTCATTGTGGAACCGCTGGGAAAAACTAAATGAACGCGGTATTGGTGATAAGAGCGAAGAAGGGCAAGACTTACGTGATGCAATTCGCGAATATATTGATACCAATGAGTTAAATGTCCGCGTGACCCGTGGAAAAACAAATGAAGATTTGTTGAATGATATTGAAGACGCATTGGAAGTTGCTAAAGACGGTGACAACAACGAAGATGACAATACGCCAAGCGACACTAAACCGGAAGAGGAGCCTTCAGCACCGGAACCGGAAGAGGAGCCAGATCCAGAACCAGCCCCCGCTCCCACTCACAGTGTTCGTAGACGTGGTGAACATAATGATGACACCAATGAACCGGCTGTAAACCCAGTCCGTGAACGTAGAGCTGCACGTCCTGAACGTAGAAGAAGATAATTCATTTTTACATTAGCATTATAGGGGCATATCTAACGAATATTAATATGTCCCTATTTAAATTGAATCACAATGAGCAAGAAAATACCAAGTGCCTTATTGTTGAATGATATACATGTATCAAAAGACAATATCCCAGAATTTCAAAAAAACTGGGATGAGGCTTTATATATATGCGATCAATACGGAATTGAAGATATGATAATTGGTGGAGATTTGTGGTTATCACGTTCTTCTCAAACACTTAGCACACTCATGGCTGTCCGCCAAGCTATCATAAAAGCTACTAAAGCTGGAATAACCATTACCGTTGCCGAAGGAAATCATTGTAAGGTTGATCAGGAATCAGTTTTAGGGTATAGTCATTTGTTTAGTGAATACCCCCACGTATATGTTGTTGATGACTATTCGATTATTAATATTAGCAACGATGTAGAGCTGTATATAATGAGCTATTTCCCTGAAAACGGAAGTTTCGTTGAACGGCTGAAAAAAATGGTAAAGGCAGAATTGAATCCGTCTGTACATAATATCCTATATATTCACGAAGGAATAAATGGAGCACTTAGCACGCCTAATGAAAAAGAACTACCCACGAACATTTTCAGTAACTTTGATACAGTTCTTGTTGGACATTATCACAATCGTTGTATTATTAAAGGTACCAACATTGAATACATAGGTTCTTCCAGGCAACATAACTTCGGTGAAGATGAAGAAAAAGGTTATACCATTATATATGATGACGGTAGCTATGAATTCATTAAGAACCAGGTTAATATTCGCTACAAAGTTTTGGACATAAAAGCTAGTCAAATCAATTCAAAGCTAATTGATAAACTGGATGACATGAAAGCGGATGGAAGATACAAGATTAAAACAAGAATCAGTTGTACAAGCCAAGAAGCTTCAAGTATTGATAAACAAAAACTTCTGGAAGCAGGGGCTTCAAAAGTGGAAATTGTTACTGAAGATGTGGAAATCACAGAAACAACAGCCCACTCTTTAGATAAAAAATTCGACAAATCCGGTATTAAGCAAGAATATACCAGTTTTTGTGCTAACAAAGGAATCATAAATATAGAAATGGGGTTGCAATACCTTGATAAAATCAGTTAGTATGTGGACATTAAGACAAGTTTACGCAAAAAACCTATGTGCTTTTAAGCAATTGGATTATACATTGTTGCAAAAACATACAACGCTGATTTTTGGCAACAATATGGATAATGATTCGCAAGGTTCAAATGGTTCCGGAAAATCTGCTATGTTAGAAGCAATCGCTATTGGGATAACCGGAGAGACACTTCGTAGAATAAAAATGGATGAGATAATCAATGATGCGGAGGATGAAGCGACTGTTTCCCTTTTGTTTCAGAACAATACTACAGGACAGTATTTATCAATTCAACGTGTTATCTCCCGTAAAACAGCACAGATAATCAAAGTTTGTATGTATGATGACGAAACTGATTGTAGCGAAAAACATATAGAACAGGCCGGAGTTGCAGATTATAATAAATTTATACTTGAAACATTAGGGCTAACCAAAGATGATGTTTTCTCAAACTTCATTCTTTCTAAGCACAAATATTCATCATTTCTCTCCAGTTCTGATCGTGAGAAAAAAGAAATCATTAATCGTTTCAGTAATGGTGTAATGGTGGATGAATCTATCGCTGCATTGCAAGCGGATATGATACCAGTGCAAGAATCATTAAAACAAGCAGAATTGAATGTAGCGAATCACACTGGACGTGTTGAAACTTTACAAGAGCAAATCAATACAGCTATTACAGAATCAACAGAGCGTTCACAAAAGAAAGCTGAACGTATCGCGAACTGGCATGAAGCTATTGCTGGGAAAAGAGCTTATATCCGTGAGCAAAATATTCTCATAAATAAAAGTGACAAGTTGTTAGAGCAATATGACAAAATAGATGAAACATTGCAAAAACTGGAAAACAGTAAAAAGGATACCGGCGCATGTTTTGAAATTATTTCAGAACGTTTTACTTCATGCGCTTTGCCTTTACCTAAAGATTTTGCGGCTATATCAATCAAAAATCAAAAAGAATTGGAGGTTGTTACAGCAGAATATTCTAATGTGCAAAAACAGCTGGTTCAACATGAAAAAAAGATCGAAACAGCCAGATCCTCTTATGAGAAGCTGTTAAAACAACATGAGAAGTTTCAAGAAAATTTCAAAAAGAAATCCACCAAAATTGAGAATCAAATAAACGAATTATTGGATTCTATTAAAAAGTTGGATATTGAGAATAGTAATCTTAGACTACAAAGAACTAAGTTGGAAGCAGATATAGCTAGCCTCCAGAAACAACTTGCCGGAGTCATTGTTTGTCCCAAATGTCAACATGAATTCACATTGGCTAATGATGTAAATATAAACGAAGTTAAACTAAGATTGCAAGACCGAAATGGAGAGACACAAGACATTCTCAAAAATATTGAAGCCAATGAAAAATGTATTTCAGATATTACAACAAAAGGACGCGAAGCTCGTAAAGAACAGGATGAATTAAATCGTAGTAAAATAGAATGGTCGAATAAAATTACTGAGACTTGTACGGCATTGGATGAATTATCACGCAATACATCCTATTTAACCAATAAAATGCAATCTCTCCAGCATCAAATGAACACCCTTCAGAAATCCATTGATGATGCGCGTACTAATTTATTTGATGATTCTTATGCAATATTAGATGAAGCTATTAAAAAGCAAGAATACGAAGCAAAGCAGGCTGAGTTGAATATTAACAATGCTAATGGAGCTATTCAGTCGTATAAAGAATCTATTCGTGACATCGAAAACTCTTCCGAAACTGACATGATAGAATCTCTCAAAGCCAACAAGAAAAAATATGAGAAAGAATTGGTATTAGCCATTTCTGAGAAAGAAACTATTGAACGGAAATTAAATTCATATAAAGAACAAGAAGCAACCTTTACTGAATTTAAGACCCATCTGGCTAATACTAAAATAGATGCTCTTAGTCATATAACTAACGAGTTTCTGGAGGCCATTGGTAGTGACATTCGTATTGCATTTTCCGGTTTTACAGTCTTAAAAAGCGGAAAAGTCAGAGATAAGATTTCCATATCTCTTATTCGCGATGGTGTAGATTGCGGCTCTTTTGATAAATTTTCAGAAGGTGAAAAAGCAAGAGTTAATCTGGCTAATATATTGGCAATGCACAAACTTACCAACGTAAATTGCGATGACGATAAAGGACTGGATCTCCTGATACTTGATGAAATATTAGAAGCCACTGACGAACAAGGGCTTTCCAACATTTTTGATGCTCTCAATCAATTACAGATTACATCTTTGGTAGTCAGTCATGGAAATATAGCTGAAGGCTACCCATACAAGACTGTAGTCAACAAACTTAATGGCGTTTCATACATAGAATGATTAACGAATCAAAAAACATTAAAAATGAGTCAATAAATCAAATTACACGTGATAATGTGCTTGCATTAGATATAGCAGAGCACTGTGGATATTACTCAACCCATGAATCAGGGACATGGAACTTTACCCAAAGAAAAAGTAAAAACGCAATTGAGCAACATAAAATGTTTTATGACACACTGGTTGAATTTATCCAAAAATACAACATTAAATTGATTATCGCCGAAGATGTATGCGTTTCAAAGCATTTCATTGCAGCGCGAAAACTATCCGAATTTAGAGGCATATTATATCTGATATGCGCCCAGCTTGGACTCCCGGAACCAAAATTCATAAACGTTAGCACAGTAAAAAAATGGGCTACCGGTGACGGAAAAGCTGACAAAAAGAAGATGATTGAATATTGCATCAAACGATGGAATATTACGCCAGTCGATGATAACATGGCTGATGCGACCCACATCTTCAAATATTATGTAAGAATATACAAACTTTAGACAGAAAATGAGTTACGCAAGAAACATAAGGCGTAGGCAACAAAGAGAAGGCCAGCCCCATTTAATGATGCTGGGAAGATTGCTAGGAGATTTTTACGAATTTCTTAGCAAACAACCCCAGCCAACAGACAACGAGGTAAGAAGTAATTTTATCTCTAGTAATAATAAGTGGAAGAAGTATTGTAAAGTCCACAAATTGATGAACTCGGATCACTTGTTTGTGCTCAATGTTCAAGAGGCGTGGAAGAGACATACTCAGCAGTTACCACAGAACCAATAATAATAAGTGATGAAGTAGCTGCACGGCGAAAAGCCCTATTTGATAAATACGTAACACCGTACAACCGAATGATATACAAGTTATGTATGCGCTATACTTTTAATCCTTCTGACATAGAAGACAATTACATAGAAGTGCTTACCAACATGTATAAATATATCGAAACATACAATCCAGAGCGTTCTGTACAAACATGGCTCCATATTGTAACCAAACGATGTGTCTTTGATTTGGATCAACGTAAAAAACGGCATCAGGACATGTTGAGTGACGACAATGATGTGGAAACATTTTCTTCCAGTGAATCTATTGTAGATTTTGACGAAGTAAGTTCTAACGTAATGGGTATCGACAATTATCAAGAGTTATACAGCGATGATGTTTTAGATGCACTAAAACAGTTAAAACCGCAATACAGAAGTGCACTTCTGTATCAACAGGCAGGATACAAACTCAAAGAAATTGCCGAAATCGAATATCGGAACGGTGCCTTAGAATCTCGCAATATCGAAACTGTCAAAAGTCGATTATTCTTGGCGCGTCAACAACTTCAACAACTATTGACTCGTGATGGAAAAAGAAGAACGACTGACGAAACAGATTAAGACAGTATATACAGAAATAGCCAAGCGTTTGGTAGACCCCTCCTTCTCATTCCCAGAGGGAGGGCAAGCCAAACGTCAACTATCTCAATTTATTGTCAGTTTTACTCAAATTTGCGGTGGAGTATTTAATACTTCACGACTTGTAGATTATTGCGTATTCCAGCTTCATAAAAACAGGAATGCCAAATACCAACGTACATTAGCCCCAAAAACATTTGGGACTACTGCTCTTCAAAAATATCTATCAATGTCTTCCAGATCCAAGCAATACATGGAAGACCAATGGTTATCTGAAGCCAATCTAACCAGAGCCTATCTAAATTCACTAATCTGTAAAAAAGAGCATCCTCAGTCTAAGTATATTTATATGCCATCTGAAGAATGCACTAAGAAACGGAGTATCAACACAGATATTGGGTTTCTAATATGCTCTACATCTACATTGATGTGGAGTCCATTTTCTCCAGCATGTCAAATATGCACAAATGTCGAGAAATGTAAGAAAGAAACCGCGATAAAATATCCAGAGTTATACCGAATTAGACTCGAAGAATATGGCGAAAGAAGATAACGTATTAACAGAAGATTTCTTATTTGAATTATATTACGCTTGTTTTACATACGACTATGTATGTAGCTTAGTGTGTGAATATATGCAGAAATCGTACCTACCTGGTAGAGATTTTCAAGCATTGCAGGGGTATCTGTGCAAATACTTCGCAGAACATAAATCATCCCCTACCCTTAATATTATCAGCCAAATAGTTTCTGTCAACAGAGAGGTTTCAGCACTATTAGAAGATATAAAAGACTGCGCCGAAGGAGTTGAACCTGAAATTATATTAGAACAGTTTGAAAATTATCTAAGGCAAGTAAAATTTCAAAAGACTTACAAAGAGATAGGTGAACTCTACGCAAAACAGGATCGTGACAAAGCAATGAAATTGCTCCAATCATTCGCTGAATGGCAGAATGATTTCAGTTTGCGTCAAAACTCTTTTGTTGATGTAGTCGAAACCTTTGAATCCCGTTTTAGACGTAATAGAGAAAAACACAATCAAGAGTCAAGATTTAAACCAATCACCAGATTTTATATTGATGGTCTGGATGAAATGAACGGTGGACGAGATTTACGTACTCAATTAACATGTATCTTAGCCCCTACCGGTGTTGGGAAAAGTCATGCCGCACGTTGGATTGGAAAATGCGCCTCTCAAATAGACGGATTAAACGTACTTCATTTCCAGTTAGAAGGTTCTGAAGATGAAGTTATAGATGCTTATGCTGCGTCACTAGTAGCCTGTAATTCTTATCGTTATAGTACTGGTACACTAAAAGATCGGGAATTAGAACGAATGATACAAGAAATCAAAGCAATGTCGGGCACCCTAAAGGTCAAATCCTTCCCAAAGTTCGCGAATCAAGTATCTACTATTGATATAAAAAATGGTATTGCCGAATACAAAAAAATCTATGGTATATCTCCAGACGTTGTTATCATAGACTCTATGGATTTGCTAACAGATTCCAGCGGACGTAGATGGTCAGAAAATGGAGAACGACATAAACGAGTTGCCGTAGCTAATGATTTAAAGGATTTGGCAGGTGACGAAAATGTCTGGATGGTTGTGACTTATCAAGCAACTATAGAAAATAGAGAGTGGCTTAACGATGAACAAAATGTATTGACAGAATATAATTGTTCAGAAGCCAAAGGTTTGAGCAGACCAATGACTCATCTTATTACTCTTAATCAAAGCATCAATGAAATGCGCGAAAATATTATGCGTATAAATGTTGCAAAATCACGATTCTTCAAAAAAGGAGACCCGTTTAAAATTGCTACTGATTATGATAACGAGTGCTTTTATGACAGAACAAGAACATTAAACATCAGCAAAGTTGCGTAATATGGAATTGAGTAAAGAAGAAAAAGAATATATAATCCAAGAACTTTCTATTGAATTACATGCAAAACCAGACGGTAGCGGAAAGAACTTGATTGTTCCCCAATGCCCCTATTGTGGGCATGAAGGGGGAAAATATGGTATATATATAGGTAAGACAACCGAAAGGAAGAGACCTTTTATGGCACATTGCTTTTCATGTGGACGTTCAACCCAGACATTAGAACAATTGTTGACAGATATAGGCCGTCAGGACTTAATTATAACAGATACTTTTGATCTGGATGGAGATAAAAAAATTAATAATTTCTCCTTTTTGGAAGACAATGACAAGGAAATAGATGACTCTCTGTGTGTTGTAGAAATGCCTGAATATTATAAGCGCACTCATTTTAATCGGTATTTAAAAAAACGTGGATTCACTGAAGAAGATTACGATTTTTTCCCAGTTGGCACTACGCGTAACATGAACTTCAAATTTGATGATTATGTAATATTTCCTATTATAGATAATGGAGATGTTGTTGGATATATTTCCCGGCATATTTGGGATAAAACTGATATTGATGAATACAACCGCAAAGCAAGTCATAATGGCAAATTCCAAATTATGCGTTATAGAAACAGTACCGAAAATGATTTTGTTAAATTATTATACAACTATGATAGCATAATTGAAGACGAAACAGATACCGTGATCCTTGTAGAAGGAGTGTTTGACGTCATTGCGCTTACGCGAAAGTTAAATCTGTATAATAACCCATCTGTAGCTGTTGTTGCTACGTTCGGGAAGAAAATCTCTGACACACAAATATATAAATTACAGACTAAAGGAGTTCATACAATTGTCATTGGGTATGATGGAGATGCTGTAGAGGCTATAAAGAAAACAGGTGAACAGCTAAATGAATATTTTGATTGCTACATTGCTGATATTGAAAACTCCAGTCAAGATTTTGACAGTATGGGCTTTTGGGAAATATATGACACGTTCGCTTTTGGACTGAAAACTTTAACCGAATATAAATTAAACAAAATTCAAATATGAATCCTGATTTATTAAATTGGCTAGATAATAACAAGATGTGTTTCAATATCATAGACGAAGATGTTATTGAAATCACAGGCTTTGGTAAAATGTACTATGAAGATACCAGTATGATTAAATCCATCTTCCGTACTGATGCTGACAACAACATCAAGTTTAATACAATGGAAAATATTCAAACATTACAAGAGGAAGGCATTAATTATATAGTATTTCAATTTGGAGACAACTGGTATTACTATGACACTAGAAAAGATTTTGAATTTCAAATTTTAAAGTATGTAGGCGTTAGGAGGCCGTTAAGCCATGCCCAAGAATTTGTAAACTTAGGCATACATACCCCTTTTGAATTGCTCAATGGAAGTTTTTCGCTAACAGATTGGATAAAAAAAGCCAAATACTTAGGACAATCCGCATTAGGTATTTGTGATTACAACACAATGGCAGCAACCCTTATTCTTCAAAAAGAATGTGAAGCTGCTGGCATTCAATGGGTGTTTGGATATTCACTTACATTCACTGATGGTACCGAAAAGATAGATGCCAAAATATACTGTCAGTCACAAGAAGGACTTCAAAATTTGCTTAGAATTCAAAAACGTATAAACGTAGATTCCGAAAATAAAATCATTGATTTACAAGATCTTCTAAGACATGGAGCCGGTAATATAATTGTATTTAGCAAATATGCGTCATTTTGGTTGAAAGACATAGGTAACAATCTTGACCGTTTTTTCGACAGTTTTGACTATTGTTTTTATCAATTAGATTTATCGGAATTCAAGGCTGAACGTATTGATATTAAAGTGCTAGATGCCACAAAATGTTACTTTGACTACATTTATGATACAGGCGACCTTCCTCCAGTATTAATTTGTGACTGCTATTATTTGGACAAAGATGATGCAAAAAACAAAATCATCCTTAACAAAATTGCTGAAGGGGCAGCACATGAACAAAGTGATGACCAATATTTTAAGGACTTGGATGAACATTGGACTACTATGTCTGTCTTGTTTGATGAACACAAATGGGACATAGAGGATATATTCAATTGGGCGTGTGAAAATACAGTCAAAATTGCTGAAGGGGCAAAAGCTAGATATGAAATTGAACGCAACTTTATGCCTCAATATGACATGGCTGACAATGAAAAATCAAAGTACGCCAACCGACATGAAATGTTTTTGGATTTGCTGGAAGATGGGTTCAACAAACTGGTCCCCAAAGGTAAGGAAGATATATATCGCAAACAATTAGATTATGAGATTTATGTATTGGAATCAACCAACAACGTAGATTACATGCTCGTACAATATGATACTGTTAATTGGGCACGCAAAAATGGAATATTAGTGGGATGCGGACGTGGTTCTGCTGGAGGATGTCTAGTTCTATACCTATTGGGAATAACACTTATAGATCCAATAAAATACGATTTGCTATTTGAACGCTTCCTTCTCCCAGAACGTGCCGGACTATACCCTTCAGATGTCACCATTATTGGAGATGACGTAGATTCCAATCAATACATCGAAGTAACATTAGAAAATCATAAAACTTATAAAATAGACAAAGACGCACAGTTACTTGTGAAACGTGCAGGAATGGATGATCCTATTGTAGTATATGCAGATGAACTGCAAACTGACGATGATATTCAATTTGATAATCGAGATCTTTTATTTACTCTAAACGAAATTTGATTATGATTCCAATTTTAAGAAAAGTAGGATGGGATTTAAACCCTAATGACAAAGTGGTTAATGCCATCTTCAAAAGATGTGAAGCCAATAATGGCGAATGTCCATGTCACAATGATTCTGAAGACAAACGATGTCCATGTAGTTCGTATAGAGAGCATGATGTTTGTCATTGCAATTTATATGTAAAAATCGAAAAATAAAAAGGTATGGAAGATATGATTTTGACTGAAGAGATGCAAAAAATTATGAATCTCATTCAGAACGATGAGAATAATGTATTCGTAACAGGTAAAGCCGGTTCTGGAAAGACTACATTTCTAAAATATCTAATTGAAAAATCCGGAAAGAATTGCATTGTAGCTGCCCCAACAGGCGTAGCAGCGATTAATGCAGGAGGCGTTACATTGCATAGTCTATTTGGCATTCCTTTTGGACCTATTACACCTTATGACCGACTGGAAAACAAATTTTCAGAATACAAGGTAGAACTATTGCTCAAAATGGAATTGCTGATTATTGATGAAATAAGTATGGTACGCCCAGATATACTGGACACTATTGATCGCAAGCTAAGGTGGGTTTACGAAAGCGATGAACCATTTGGCGGTGTACAGGTGGTAATGTTTGGCGATCTTTTTCAATTGCCTCCAGTAACAAAGAAACAAGAAAGAGAAATATTGTCTGACTTTTATGATGGCTTTTTCTTTTTCAACGCCTTAGTTTTCAAACGCACAGGTTTCCACATTGTAGAGCTAACAAAAATATTCAGGCAGACAGAACCAGAATTTATCAATGTACTCAACAATATTCGTAATTATCAAGTAACATCCGATGAACTGGATTTATTAAGCGAATTGAAAGACCGCAAAATCAGTAATAGTTATGATGGTGAATACATCCATATTTGTACACACAAAGCTGATGTTGAGAAAATTAATGCTGATAAGTTAGGGGAACAAGAGATACGGAACTATGATATAGTTATCAAGGACAAGTTCCCAGAATCATCTATACCATGTGATTTACATTTAAAACTTCGAGTTGGGGCAAGAGTTATGTCATTAGTTAACGACTCATTAAAGGGTTATTATAATGGTATGCTTGGAATTGTGACCGCATTAGAAGATAACGTAATTACAGTACGTATGGATAATGGCCGGACTATCAAATTTGAACGTTATACATGGAGTAATACGCAATATACTTTAAAAGATAATGAGATTGTAAAAGAAGAAATTGGTTCATGTACCCAATTCCCATTAACATTGGCATGGGCCATTACCATTCATAAAAGCCAAGGGCTTACGTTCGATAAAATTATCATTCATGTATCACACACTTTTTGTCCTGGACAACTATATGTAGCCCTCAGCCGGTGTAGAACGCTGGAAGGCATCGTTTCAGATGCTTTTATCACCAAACAAATGATTATTCCGGAATATGCTCTAATTGATTTTGAAAGAGCATACAAATCAAATGGGTATTATTATGGAAAACTATAATAAAAGGAATATATGAAAGTCATATCAATCATAAATAAAACAAGTCATGTTCCTGTACAAACGTTAGATTGTTTTGTAGACAAAGGTTATTTGCAAGGAACTGGTGGTTCCCTTCCTGATGTGGATGTAGACTTCCAATCAGACCGTAGACAAGAGGTAAAAGAGTATATTGAACGCCGTTATAACCATGATGGTAAGCAACGTGTGTTTTCTGCTGGGACCTTTACTACTTTAAAATTGAAGGCAGTTCTTAAAGATGTAGCGCGTGTACATCGAGTTCCGGTAAATATTGTAAATTATATCACAGCTATATTTGAAGATGACAATATGAGCTGGACGGACCTGTTTACAATGGCTGCTACCAATAAAAAAGTACATAGCTTCATAACGGAATATCCACAAGTAATCGAAGATATTCGTACTTTGATGGGACAACCCCGTTCCTCATCAGTTCATCCCTCTGCCCTACTAGTAACCCCAGATTCAAAAGATGGAAAAGATTTGGAATGCTTTGATTTTACTCCTATAAAGAAAATAGACGGTGTATTGATTTCCGAATTTGACGGTTATTCATTAGACGAACAAGGATTATTAAAAAATGACTGTCTTGGTATTAAGGAATTATCAAAACTACAAGCTGTCATCAATATATGTAATGATAAATACCATACCGACATTACTTTTCAGAATATCGTACAAAGCGGACTAGATGACCCTAAAGTATATCAACTACTACAAAAGGGATACACCCAAAATATCTTCCAGTTTTCATCTAAAGGGATGACTAAATTTTTAGTAAGTATGCAACCGGATAAAATTGAAGATTTAATCGCAGCCAATGCCTTATTTCGTCCAGCAACACTAAATTCCGGGTCTACAGATAAATATGTAGATTGCAAATTGGGAGACGCAGCTCCTGTATATCTATGGGGAACATACAATGCCATGAAGAATACTTATGGTGTACTGTGTTACCAGGAACAGTTAGCACAGATTGCCCGTGAAGTTGGAAAATTCAGTTTAGGTGAAGGAGTTAAATTGGTAAAACTTATATCCAAGAAAAAAGTAGAAAAGATTCTCGCCTTACGAGACAAGTTTATGACCGGAGCTAATGAAAATGGTTGTCCCAAAGAAGATGCAGAAGCAATATGGCACATGTTTGAGGTGGCTGGCGGTTATCTTTTTAACAAAAGTCATGCAACCGCTTACGCTGTTACCGCCTATGCCGGAGCCTACCTCAAAGCCAATTACCCTACAGCTTTTTATACCATAGCTCTTCAATGGGCTAAAGATGATGAAATTCCTACATTAATGAGTGAGATGGAACTATGCAGTGAAGCAAAAATAGTTCCACCAGATATAAATGTCAGTGGTGGAACCTTTATTACAGACTATGAAACCAATAAAATTTTTTGGTCTCTTTCTCGTATTAAAATGTTGGGAGCTAAAGCTACAGAATGGATTATAAACGAACGAAATGTACGCGGAGAATTCAGCTCTATTGAAAATTTTATAGAACGAATATTCCGGTATAAATTAAAGCTGTACAAATATTGGGATGATCCAGACAATCCGAATGAAGCTACTAAATGCCCGGTTAATGCAAGACATGTCCGCCATTTAATATTATCCGGATGTTTTGACAAAACAGAAAATGCCCAATCAGTCATAGAACGATACGCCATTTTAGAAAAAGCTGCAAAATGTCTAGGTTTTGAAATATCCGGAAAAGATATACCGGAAGATTTGAGAAACAAACATTATTTCTGGAGTCAACAGCAAATCGCAATTAGCGGCATTGGGGCTATCGACTATAAACGTATTTATGACAATTCAGAAGCAAAACCCAAAATAAAAGGAAAAGCATCTTGGGCACTTTTAAAAAACATACAAGACCCCGATTATGATGGAAAACGCGTTGCTATTTGTGCTAACATTGTAGATATTGAAGAGAAAAAGTTTAAAGACAAGAAAACAGGTGAGAATCGAGTTTTCTGCAAACTTTTACTTCAACAAAACAACGATCTGGTAGAAATGATCATCTGGAATGATGAATGGATGAATGTCCGGGCAACACTTTGTAAGGGTGGCCCTCTTAGCAGTGCAAAGAACAAAATGCTTATATGTTCCGCCCAAGTCAAGTACAGTGACTATACAGGTGGAAACAATCTTCAGTTATATAAATCTTCAATTATAGACATATTATGAAAATAAAAGCAAATATACCAATTATTATAACTATTGTCGGACCATCTGGAAGCGGTAAGACAACAATGGCAAACATCATGTCTGAAAACGGCATTCCAACAATAGTATCATATACAACACGTCCCATGAGGGAAGAAGAAACAAATGGAAAAGAACATTGGTTTGTAACTCCGGAAGACAAGCCCCGAATGTCTGAAATGATAGCTTATACACAATTCGGCGAACATGAATATTGGGCTACATTGCAACAGGCAAAGCAGAAGATATGTACATACGTAATTGATGAAAAAGGTCTGATATATTTAAAAGAAAAATTTCCAAACTCATTTATTATATTTTCTGTATATATCGACAGAAGTATGGATGATCGTATAAATTGTGGAATCGACCAACAGCGATGTGAACGCGATTTGAATCGTATAGAGATACCTTTAAATGAATATGATTATGTTATTCATAATAATTATTCACTCGAAGAATTTAAACAAAAAGTTAAACAACTCACACTAAGTTTATTAAAATAATATGGCAACTCCTAATAACGAAAAGCCGATTATTGTGGCTTTTACCTTAGACTTTGAAACTGGCGGTTTGGACTGCCAAGATTGCGCATGTACCCAGATTGCAATCCATGCAGTACGTATAGATACTTTTGAAACAATTGACAGATATGTAAAATACATATCCCCATATAATAAACAGCCGGATAAAGGTGTGGCTAAACGTAAAGTATTGAAGAGTAAATTTGATAAAGACGATGAACAGCCCATGAAATATGAAGAAAAAGCTCTGACTTATTCCGCCATAACAATGGATATGTTAGAATCTCTTGGTATGGACATCAAGCAAGTTGCGTCAGAGGTTATTGATTTTATCCGCAAAAACATATTATCAAAAGGTCGCAACATAAAACCCTTCTTAATTGGTCAAAACATTGGATTTGATATAGGATTCATGCAACAATTAATGGAATATGGAGGACAAATGAAAGAATTTGCCAAATTAATGAGAGGAGAAACAGATTTCTATGGTCACTTCCAACCTTTATATATAGACACAATCGTTTTAGGACAATTGGCCTTATCTCATTTAGACGGCATGACCAGCTATAAATTGGAAATCATGGCAGAAAAATTTGGCATTGAATTAGATGATGCTCATGATGCAGATGCTGACGTAACAGCAACAACCAATGTGGCTATGGTATGTTCCCAAAGGATGCGTAATGCTTCCGGCATAGATGATGGTAGTATGGTTATGACCAAAACAGAAAAATCACGTGTTCATTTCAAAATATAAAATATGGTAACAGAAGAAGAAAAGCAACAAGCGCAATCAATTGGACTGGAACCAGAAGTAGTGTTCAACACTCTTTCAGACCGAAGAATTCTAGCTGTACAAACCGAAGATACCCATGAAACTATTATGGAAATTTCCGGATATGATTTACAAATAAATTTTAATCGGGATAAGTTACAGAATATTGCAGATATAGAAAGTATGCTAGATGGACTCAAAGACCTATTCAGGCGGGTTGTTATGCAAGATTTATTAGAAAGTAATGTTGAAAAAACAAACTCATAAAGTCTTTCTTAGCTATTCTTAGTAAACCAAGCCCAGTTGAACATATCGGCTGGGCTTTAATACAATTAAAGAATGGAACTAAAGAAACCAGAATCGTTAAATAAACAAGAAATTGATTTTTGTGAGCTGTTCATTTTCGGCTGTGACCCTTATGCTGGAAATGCCCGCAAATGCTACGAAGATATATTCTATGATTCCAGTCATACCTCTTTAAGAAAGGCAAAACAATTAATGGCGCGGAATGATGTACAGGACTATATCAATCAATTGCGGACTATCGCGAATTATGAAACAGCCGATCTAAAAGCTCGTCTAACAGAAAAACTACTACATATTATAGACGAAACTTCCACAGCAAAATATACAGATCGAAGAGGCACAGAGCTATCACCAGCTCCATTACGTTCTGTAGCTGTGCAAGCATCAAAAGCCTTAATGGAAATGTATCCAGTAAAGGTAGCACAAGAAAGTAAAGTTGAATTGAAAGGTAACGGTGACTCTGGTATTGTTTTCAATGTCATTGTTCCTCAATCTAATAATGATAATAATGTTGAATAAAAGAACAAATGGTAGGACGAAAAATTACAATCATTGCCTCTCCTTTATTGAAAGAATGGAAATTGAAAAGGTTAATTGGAAGGGATGGGGTTATTATTAAAGAGAATCAAAATCAAAAAACAAAAGGCGTATGGATACGCTTAAATGAGCCATTTGCAAATGAACTAGAATGGTTTATCCCAATCCAGTCAGTACAAATTACTTCACATTAATATGGAACAGTTGGATAAAGGCATCGGATGGCTTCAAAAATTGCTTAACCTACAAAAGAGATATGGCTTTTTCAGCATTATAAAAGGACTATTTCTGTTGTTTTTAAGCGGTTACATCATATTTTTCGCATTAAATCCAAAGTATCTATTAGATCGTATGTCCGAAATAACAACTGCCCAACATGACCACCTAGTAAATACAAGATTATCTGCGGATTCCAATATTCGCCATATTTTATCTAAAATGATATTTACCACTAATGCTGACCGGGCATGGTTAATAGAATTTCATAATGGAAGTAAAAATCTGACAACAGGATTACCATTCCTTTTCGGTTCAATGCGAATTGAAGAAGTTAGGGATAGTATATCAAATGTTGATGAAGATTATGCCGACTTTAGTTTATCAAAATACAAACTTGTGGCAAAAGTGTTGGAAGATGGATATTTTTATGGTGGACTGGATGATATTCAAAAAATAGACCAACGCTTATATTACAAATTTCAAGCTAACGATATTAGCGAAATAGCCTTATTGACATTGTATGATGGGGAAAAGCCTGCCGGAATTATTGGATTATCGTTTTGTAATGGCAAAAAGATGGACAAACAACTGGTTGGAAAACATATCAGAAGCAGTGGCATAAAAGTAGCCACATTACTATCACAAATAAAAGATTAAGACTATGGAATTAAGATTAGAACGTCTATGGCCAAAAGAGACTTATACTATTGGCAGACTATACATCAATAATGAATTCTTCTGTAATACCCTAGAAGACAGGATAGTTGATAAAAATAAAAATGGAATATTCGATAATGGAGAGAAAAAAGTTTATGGAGAGTCAGCAATTCCGTATGGAACCTATAATATAATCTATAACTGGTCTCCCAAATTCGGTCGTAATCTTCCAAGATTATTAAATGTTCCTCATTTTGAAGGTATTCTCATACATAGTGGCAACACCGCCGCAGACAGTGCCGGTTGCATTTTAGTAGGGAAAAATTCAACTGTAGGCCGATTATCTGAATCAAGATATACTTCCGATTGCCTTAACAAAAAGATTGAAGAGGCACAAAAAAGAGGGGAACCCATTACTATCAGTATTGTATGAGACCAATTACTATCATAAGTTGTATTCTTTGCATTCTGTTGCTTGGTTCATGCGCTGCTTCTAAAAATATGGAGAAGCAACAGCAGATAGATTACTCCAGTGAATTGCAACAACTTCGTAATTCACTGGACTCTCTGCACATAGATATTGATAAACAATCTAAAGTAACAGCAGACAAATTGAGTAATTTAAAGTTAGAAAATAAAACAGTGTATCTGTCGATGCCAGACTCTACTGGAAAACAATATCCAATAAAGCAAAGTACAACTAATATAAACAAACAAGATACCGAGCATACAGAGTCAGCTGAAACATTGACAATAACCATATCACAAATATCATCCAAGCTAGACTCTCTATACCAAAGGGTTAATGAACTTAGCAAATCATCAGGAAAGACTATAGAATTAAGTTGGTGGGATTTACATAAAGATAAGATTTATCTATCGGCAATAATTATAACACTAATAACAATATTTCTTGTTAAAATCAAAAAATTATATCATTTATAACAACCACCTCTATAGCAAAAGACTATTCTTGATAAAACATTAAGAAGTTATGGATTTACATATCAAAGATAGATTGCTTATTCCTTCTATTTTTCCAGAGCGGGGAAATTTTATGGATTTTAATTTGAAAAAGTCTATCGCCCGAAAAATTGCTATTTCAGAGCAAGACAGAAAAGACTATGAAATAGTCGAAAAAAAGGAAGAAAAGCGAATTGAATGGAACGTTCAAAAAGATTCAGAAACCCCGTTAGTGGTAGAATTTTCTAAAGAAGAACTGGATTATATGCGTAGAGCTTGTGAAGCTATTACAGAACAGCAAATGCCAGATGAAATGTGGGCTGTAGTTGAACGCATCTATAATGAAGCACAAAATTGATTTCTTACTTCTTTACTCACAATCATATCTTCCATACGAATGGGAATCTGTCTTACTGTACGGATTCCCATTTATTGTTTTAAATTAACAATATGGCTGTAGGATTAAAAGCACCAAACATAAAAATTGATTTCAAGCCATCCCCCAAACAATATGAATTATGGAAATTACTTCAACCAGACTATTGCCCTCATTGTGGGGGGCATATATCACAAAAAATGGTTGGGCATGATATTAAAGGAAATCCACAATATAAACCATATTGCACATCATGCGGCTCTGAAGATCTACCACAACTTATTTTAGGAGGTGGTGCAGCTGGAGGTGGAAAGTCTTATTTAGGAAGCTGCTGGCTTGTTAGTAGCTGTATGAGATTTCCAGATATACGCGCCGTTGTTGCTCGTAAAACCTTAAAGAGCCTGAAAGGTTCTACTTGGAATACTATAAAGAAAGTATGCAAGGAATGGGGACTAAAAGAAGGGGTGAATTACAAAATAAACAATCTGGATGGAATATTGACATTTTGGAATGATTCAGTCATCATCATGCAAGAAATGGTTGATTTACCTTCAGACCCTAACTTTGAACGTTTCGGTTCTTCAGAATATACTATTGCATTCATAGATGAGGTATCAGAAATTTCAGAAAGAGCTATTGAGGTATTGTTTTCTCGTCTTCGTTGGCGTACAGCAGAAACATTTAAGACTGCCAGAATGATGATGTCAACCAACCCTTGTATCAATTGGGTACGTTCACGTTTTGTACAAGACGATGAAGGAAATCCTGTATTATGCAAAGAAGGCGAAGCATACGTACCATTCTCTGTTTTTGACAATCCGGATATTCAGTTTGTACAGACCTATGTTGCTGCCCTAAACAAAATTACGGATCGAGCAACACGAGAAAGGCTCTTATATGGAAACTGGGATTTTGTTGATTCAAACCTTATGGCCGCATATTGGAATTTTGATGGCGAAAAACATCTTATTGAACGGTTACGAGAAAAAGTTTATGATCCGATGAAACCTATCATATCAGGATGGGACTTTAATGTCGCTCCATATATGAGCGAGATGGAGTTGCAGATTAATTATGAAAAGAAAGAAATATATCTGCTGGAAGAAAACTTAGGTAAACCAGAAAACAAAGAAAACAATACCCCAAAATTATCTCAAAAAGTAAGGGACAAACACCTCCAGAACCAGCATATAGGTGGAATAATTATAACAGGAGACCCGGCTGGACTGGCACGTAGCACACAAACAGAAGAAGGTGTCAACAACTATACTATTATAGTGGACAACATGAAAAACAATGTATTAAGACCACGTATAAAGCTACTTCAGAAGCAGCCGCCACAGAGCACCAGGTTGGAATTTGTCAACGCAATATTCAATGGGTTTGACGGTTGGAAATTCATGGCAGACCTACGGTGCCGTAAATTTACTGAAGATATGATATACCAACAGAAGAACTCTGACGGCACCAAATCCAAGAAAAAGATATTAAACCCCAAAACTGGCGGTAAAGAAGAAAAATACGGGCACTTATCGGACATTTTGGATTATGTGTTGGTATTGTTTCTCTGTGACTCATGGAGACGGTTCCAAAATCAAAAAACAACAATTGAAACATATACAGCACCAGTCTATAACACTTTTGAATATTAATTATGTATAGAAGGTTTTTAAACAAAAACGATTATCTGGGTATCATTACGGAAGATGCTTTATCCCAGTTGACCCGTGGCAATGATAATTGCTTTGTACAAGCAGAACAAGCTGCCGAAGCGTCTATCATGGACTATCTTACTGAAAATTATGAAATTGAACGCGAACTGAATCGTGGCAAATTCATTTTTGAATATGACCGAAGAATCAGTTATCCTATAGGATGTCATTTCTACCATAACGGAAAAATATGCGAAGTAATTCAAGCTATCAATGGTTACAAAGTTCCTTGTCCTATTTCTTATTGGCACGAAACAGAAGAGATACTTGACCTGGGAAAAATAGAACAATACAGCCAGATGAAAAACTATCGTCCCGGAGATGTGATAAAGTTCTTAGGACGGGCATATATATGTGACATCGCCAATGGCATAGACTTCAACGATATTCGTATTCCGGAAGTTAATGCCTGGGAAATGGTTGATACATACAAGTGGGACACCGTTCCATACAATGAATGGGAAGTTGTAGAATATGAAGGCAAATTCTTCACCTTGCTAACAATGGATAATTATGACTGTCTGGTCAATCCGATGGAGTCTGACTGCTGGGGGATGATTGGAGAATATGACCCTTCACTCAATTCTTATGAGTTATCAGAACACGAATATGTAGAATATAAAGGAAAAATTTATTATCCTATAATCAATCCCAATGCTGATGTACCGGAACTGGAAAAGAATATCAGATACCATGACCCAAGAAACTATAACCTGAAACGTCACATGGTTCAACTGTCATTATACGAGTTGCACAAACTGATTTCTCCGAACAATATCAGTACTGTACGAATAGATGACTACGACCATTCTATGCAATGGTTAAAAGACGCTTCCAGGCTAAAATTAAATCCTCAAATTCCAAGAAAAATTGATAATAAGAAAGAACCTATTACTGATTGGCAGATGGCAACCTTTCAAACATCTTATGACCCATATCAAAACCCTTGGCATGTATGAAACGGTTTTAAATGATAACCTCATCTCAAAATTAAAAATTAACCTCAAAAGCTACATGGATTTTCTAAAAAAAATTAGGCAGAAAATAGATGAATTCTGCTTTAACCACATGAGAATGGACGGTGCCCAGCATTTGATTGCTGGCATCTTGATTTATGATGTACTCAAATACCTTATACCTGTTTGGAGTGCCATACTAATCACTCTGATTATACTTGTCGCCAAAGAAGTTGTTTTAGACAAATGGATAAGGAAAGGGGTAGCTGATTGGCATGATATAATCTGGGGAGTCATAGGACTTCTGCTAGGAGTGCTGTAAGTACTACTCTTAGATTAAATGATACGGTGGGTAATAGTGATGTTATTCACCGTATTCTTGTTAATGCTGCTGTAGATACTGAACTTTGTGTTAAAAGTAGTGCTGATAAAGATGATTTTAATGATGCTGCAAGAAAAAGTAAAACTAATGTTGTATCTTTGTCTCGTAAAATAATTGATTTATGGCAGTTTATATCAAACCAATACCAACATTAACTGGCAAAGTCGCAGAAAAATTTGAAAAGATTGCCCGTGAGAATGAGAAAAAACGAGGGACCGTTGATTTTTCACGTGAAGTAGAAATGACCAAAAGAATTTTGGAAAAATCAAACCTTCGTAAATTCAAATAGTGGGCACATTCATCGAAGATAATTGCGAATTTGTTGAATGGAGCAGACCTCTAATAGAGAACTGTTCTGACTTTTCATGCGCTCACGATAAGGATATTGAAAACTTCTTCAAAAATGATTTTGAAAATTACAACAATCAATTACTTGGTAAATCATACGGTTTCGTCAAGGCTGACACTTCTTTAGAATTAGTTGCAGCATTTACCGTATCCAATTCAATGTTGCCCGTTTCGTCCTTACCTAAAAATATAAAAAACAAAATAAATCGCCCAATCCCCAATATTAAACGCAACTCTCAATATCCAGCTGTATTAGTTGGACAATTAGCTGTATTTGATTCCTTTGCCGGAAAGCATATTGGTGATGAAATTTTGTCTTTTATAAAAGGTTGGTTTATTGATCCATTAAATAAGACAGGATGCCGTTATATTATTGTTGATGCTGCCAATCATCAAAAAGTGATAGATTTTTATCAGCGTAATGGATTCAAATTTATATTTGAAAATATTGCAGATGAAATAGAATACATGAAACTAGACCTAGAACCAGAGTATAAACGTACTCGTTTAATGTATTTTGATTTGATTATCCTAAAATCATAATTTGTTTTCTTCTAACAAAAAATTACCCCGGTCACTTAGGGTGAATACCATGTGTCAAAACAGTAATCTGGGCTTTTACCTATTTTGATAGGTCATAAATGACACACAGTGCAAAGTAACCGAGGCATATATTTTTATCTATTCGTCATATTGACGAAGTTCATCAAGTCTTGCTCCTTTATCAATACTCGACCGGCTGGCTTGGTGTATGGTATTCTTCCTTCAGCCAAGTATCGTTGAGCTGTTCTGTAAGATATACGAAGAAAATCAGCCGCTTCTCTTACAGTGACAAGTTTCATCTTCATACAATATTGTTAAGTCGTTCAAACTCTTTGTCTACTTCAGCCTGATATATATGCGCATATAGCTGCGTAGTCTGGATATTCGTATGTCCAAGCATTTTGCTGATAACTTCAATCCTCACACCATTAGCTAATGCAACAGTAGTGGCAAAGGTATGCCGGGCAACGTGACTCGTCAGCTTCTTCTTTATTTCACAGAACGCCCCCAGAATTTTTAAATATGAATTGTACTTCTGGTTAGATATAACAGGCAACTTAAACTCATACTTCTTTAATATATTCATGACTTTATCCATGAGTGATATATTATAAGGAGTTCCGGTTTTTATTCTCTCATCTCGTATTCTATACATTCCGTCTGTCATTATAGCATCTTTGAAGTTGAAAATTGCCAAATCCGCATACGCCAAACCAGTATAGCAACAAAACAGGAAAAGATCTCTCACACGATTCAGGCACATATCATCAATTTGTTTAGTTTCGAGTTTAGCTAGCTCCTCTTTAGTCAAGAACTTTCTTGCTACACGTTTGCCGCGATCTAATTTGAAATTCTGATATGGATTCTCTGAAATCAAATGAGCCGCGTATGCTTCTCTTACAAACACTTTCAGTATCTTGTGATAATTATACACCGAAGACTGGCATTTGCATCGTTTTTTAGCGAATTCATCGTATGCTCTGATATTTTCGTCACAAATATCAGTAAAATCTTTAATCCTGCCAAATTCTTTCAGTGCTTTTAGTACACACTTCTGCCTTTGCTTCGTTGAATCAGTGACTTGCCGTTCGTATATCCGTTTCTCCATAAAGGACAGAAATGAATTTGTGGTTCCGGATTCCGAATTGTTCAAATACCGTTCCAATCTTTCAAAGGTGAAAGGAATGTTTTGAGATGAGAGCTGATAGACAAAATCATATATCCCTGACACCATATCGTTCAACTTTTGGTTGAACACTAATGACTGGGGGTGATTTTTAACTTTCAGGTCTTTGCCCCACTGGTCGGAATAGAGTTTTATGCCAGTTCCGACATACTTGCGTTTCCGCTGATAAGTTACCTCCATTTGTACGGAGGATTGGCGTTTTTTGGTGGCTACGTGCTTTCTATCAAAGACGAGCCGTACAGATACATTGTTCATACTTTTACTTTAAGTATGATTGATAAATGTAGATAAGGAGAAATTGGGAAGATTTACGTCTGGTATCACACCGGGTATCACACCGGGTATCACATTGGTATCACATTGGTATCACACCGGTATCACTCCCTAGTATCGCATTGGTATCACAAATATGTCACTATTTACTATACCTTGTCGTAGTTTGACGTAATTAGTACTATCTTTTGATACTCCTTTAGATGTCAATTTATATAACATCTATTCAATTAATCTGCTGTAAACCAACAAAATAAGGAGGCTAAAACCTCCTTATTCTTCGTACACCCTCAGGGATTCGAACCCTGGACCCACTGATTAAGAGTCAGTTGCTCTACCAACTGAGCTAAGAGTGCAACTTTTTTTCATTGCAACTCGGAATTTGTACACCCTCAGGGATTCGAACCCTGGACCCACTGATTAAGAGTCAGTTGCTCTACCAACTGAGCTAAGAGTGCTTATTTCCTCGTTTGCGGTTGCAAAAGTAGGTCTTTTATTTTATTTGACCAAACAATAATGCAGCTTTTTTACTATCTTTTTTCCGCTTTTATTCGAACACATAGAGCTCGGAAGGTGTATTTCGCTTTAAAGCAAGCAGTTGCACATCTTTGCCGACGATTACTCCTTTGTTCTTTAATTTCCATTCTACTGTTTTGAAAGCCAATTCCGGATGATTATTGTCTTTGCTTAAATGACACAACCAAATATATCGCAAATGTTCAGTGATATTTTCCGCCAAAAACTCCGCCGTATCAGAGTTACTCATGTGTCCGGTCCTACTCGCAATCCGTTCCTTCAGATATTGAGGATAAGGCCCCATCTTAAGCATTTCCTCATCGTAGTTGGCTTCAAGTATCAGATAATGAGCTTTACTGATATAATGGGCAGCCGTAGGAGTAATTTCTCCAAGGTCCGTCAAGAAAGAAAAGACTTTGCCGTCAATCTCAATGCAATATCCAACATTGTCCGTTCCATCATGTGGCACCTCAAAAGACTCGATACGAAAATCCTCCAACATCATGGGTTCCTGCTTTTCCAAATAACGGACTGACGAACTGAGTTTCTCTGTCATACAATAACTACGATTAATTCCGGCATGAATACGGGCGGTTGTATAAACAGGAATATTCATTTTTTCTCCCAGATTACCCACTGCTTTAATGTGGTCAGCATGATCGTGGGTTATAAATACCGCACGGATACTATCCATCAGGATATTATAATCTTTCAGTACTTTCTTGATTGTACGTATACCAATTCCTGCATCTATCAGTATCCCATAAGTTTCGGTACCCAGATAATAACAGTTCCCACTACTGCCACTCGCCAGGCTTATAAATTTTACTTTCATGTTTTATCTTCTTTATTAAAATGCAAAATGCCGTCAACTTTTACAGCAAAGTGACGGCAAATATACGTAAAAAAGAAGAGAATTACCGAGAAGCTTTCTTCTTTTTGTCGATGGATTCGGTGATTTTTGCAAATAACAGTAATGCCACAGCTGCAATCAGCCCTATGGCAGCAAAATAATACCATATATAATGAGCATTTACGCTAGCTGCCTCCCACGCTGCCCGTGTCTCGAACAAAGCAGGATCCGGACAATACTTAGTGAGCAGAATTCCCGCCAGACCAAAACCGAAAATAGAAGAAAGAAACGAATGCAAATGGCTGAACCCTAAATACATTCCTTCTTCTCCTTTAGGAGCCTGCAAAGAGAAATATTCCAAATAACGCGGTGAAATAAAACATTCGGCAAGTGCCTGCACCACTATACCCGCAATCATCATCAGAGTAATATTGCTCATACCGGCAATAAGATCATTGCCCAGCAAATTCCCGCACGCCATCAGCAACGCAGAAACAGGAATCAGAAACATCCCCACATTCATCGAAGTAATCGCACTGCGTTTTGCCATCAGACGTGTGATAAAACTAACGCAACAAACCACCACAAACGGATTCACATTAGCAATCCAACCCGGTCTTGCCGTCTCTCCGGCCATACGAATCACATACTTGGGCATAGTGGCATAAAGTTGCTGCTGTACCATCCAGAAACCGGTAACAATCAGAATAAGAATCAACAAACGCCAGTTTGTAATGATTCGCATAAACCCTTGCCCAATCTCACGGAGTGTTTTTCCTTCGCCTGCCGTGTGCGTTGATTTATAAAGGAAAATAACAGCAAGCAAAGCAATAACTGTCATCGTACCGGAAAAATAATTAATATAGATATATGCTTGCTCACCAATGACGTTACGCAAAGGGTCGATTATCGTTTTACCGGTGAAAGCACCCACATTTACCATCATATAAAAGATGGAATAACCACGGGCACGGGTTGCTTCTGTTGTTTCTTTAGCCACAGAAGCGGAGATGATAGACTTAATGAAGGAGCCTCCCACCATAAGCACAAATAAAACCGGAACAATGATCCACCGGGTATAACTATCAGGCAAACCATTAAATTGAGTAGTAACGCCATAACTAACCAGCCCTGCAGCTTCCAGCAAAGTGGGCAACACACCTAGCCCCAAATATCCGGCAGATAATAAGGAGAATGCTATAATCATTGATTTCCGGAAACCGATTTTGTCGGCATAGGCCCCGGAAAAAATAGGAAGCAGATATAAACCTCCGGAAAAAAGCCCGGAAATCATACTTGCTTCGAAATCGTTAAAACCTAAAATGGAAGATAGATAAATAGTGAGAACGATAAAAACGGCATAATATGCCATACGCTCAAACAGTTCGACTGTGTTGCTGACCCAGAAAGCTCTCGTAAAGCCTTTAGCAGCACGCTGAGGGGAATTGTCCATGTATTTATATTTTTGTTAAAATGTTAATTCGGGGCAAAGATACGTTTTTTTAGCTTACTGTCTGTATCTTTGTCAGAAATTAGGTACTAGAAAACTATGATTATAGCTGTTGATTTTGACGGAACGATTGTAGAACATCGTTATCCACGCATTGGTGAAGAAATTCCGTTCGCCATCGATACATTAAAGTTATTGCAACAAGAAAAGCACCGCTTAATATTGTGGAGCGTGCGTGAAGGAACACTCTTGGAAGAAGCTGTCGAATGGTGTAAAGCCAGAGGTCTGGAGTTCTATGCGGTCAACAAGGATTATCCTGAAGAACAAAAAAGCCATCAAGGCTTTTCCCGCAAATTAAAAGCCGATTTATTCATTGACGACCGCAATCTAGGCGGTCTACCGGATTGGGGGCTTATTTATGAAATGATAAAGAAGAAAAAAACATTTGCGGATATATATAGCCAAAATGATGATGAGCAGCAGCCTTTGAAGAAAAAGAAAAGATGGTTGCCCTTTTAACACTTAAAATGATAAATAAATGACTATATACATAAAAAATGTGATTAAATAATCAATTATTGAGATTATTCGGTGTATATTTGCATATCCTTATTTCTCGTAATCTCTGAAGATACGAGTATAATATGTTAATTTTGTTTGTTTTGTTTGTTGTGCACTCTTGTCAGGCGTGATTAGAGTGCACTTTTATTTATGCGCCTCTATTCTCCCACTTTTCTCTAAACTCCCACAATTGCTCTATAGTGGGATGAAAAGTCGGGTTTTCCCAATTTCTGGAAATCATTGCAATCAATGTTTCCAGATAATGTTTGCCATCAATAATTGTTGTACACTTATTGATCTGAAATCTCTCTGTCGGGTAATTATCAGTCTCAACCATTTTTTTTGCCCAATCCAGCAATTCCTGAACGGACTCATTATCATAAGTATGCTGTTCCATATCACACATTTTTCTACAAAGATACAAAGTTTATTATAAGATTATGAGAACAAAATCAAGATTTCTTATGTTTATCATAAATAAGAACAAACTTAAAATAGAATATCTTATGATTTATAACTTTTTATTTCCAACAAAACCCAACACAACAAAAACATCTTTGTTGCTACTAGTAGTCCGGATTATCTTCGGAGTATTATTGATGAATCACGGAATACAAAAATGGAGTAACTTTCAAGAATTATCTGCCGTTTTTCCAGATCCACTGGGATTAGGCAGCCCCATTTCTCTCGGGTTAGCCATTTTCGGCGAATTGGTATGCTCAATGGCATTTATCATCGGCTTTTTGTATCGTTTGGCAATGATTCCGATGATTTTCACGATGATAGTGGCATTTTTTATCGTTCATGCCAATGATGCATTTGCAGTCAAAGAATTGGCTTTCATTTACTTAATTGTATTTATAATCATGTATATCGCCGGACCCGGCAAATTCTCCATCGATCATATCATCGGAAATGAAATGGCACGCCGAAAATTAAGATCATAAAAAACAGGGATTATAACCTAAATAAACAAAAAAGTATTATATTTGCAGGTACACAAAAGAAGCAATATAAATATTTTTTATTAACTAAAAAACTTTCTGACATGAAAAGAAACAAAATGTTTTTGGTTGCGGCAGTACTTAGCGGCAGCCTATTATTTAGTTCCTGTGTAGGTTCATTCGGCTTATTTAACCGCCTGACAACTTGGAATCAGTCTCTTGGTAACAAATTTGTAAATGAACTTGTGTTTTTAGCTTTCAACATTGTACCGGTCTATGGTGTAGCTTACCTTGCCGATGCTTTAGTAATCAACTCTATTGAATTCTGGAGTGGTTCCAATCCTATGGCTAATGTAGGTGACGTAAAGAAAGTTAAAGGAGAAAACGGTAACTATATGGTAAAAACGCTAGAAAACGGCTACTCTATCACTAAAGAAGGAGAAACTGCTTCTATGGATCTGATTTACGACAAAGAAGCCAATACATGGAACGTTGTTGCAAACGGTGAAAGTGCTGAACTTGTAAAAATGAATAATGACGGTACTGCTGACTTGTTCTTGCCGAACGGTGAGAAAATGAATGTAACTCTGGATGCTCAAGGTATGATGGCAGCTCGCCAAGCTACTACAAGCAATCTCATGTTTGCAGCCCGTTAACATAACAACCCAAGAATATATAATAAAGGAGATGGAACTCGACTTTGTTTCATCTCCTTTTTTTCATACTCATTACCAACTATAATATCATTTTTAATCATATAAATTTAATGTTATGAATAAATTGCACATACATATCCTATCTATATTTTCATTCATTTGCTTATCTTGTCAGCAACAAACGCCCAAAAGCCAAATAGAGCAAACAGCCGTAGACTTTTGCGAAGCCTTTTATAACTTCAATTATCCGGTTGCCGAAGAGTGGAGCACTCCTTCTTCCCTATCCTATCTTAGCTTTTTAGCCTCCAATATACAGCAGAAGCATATAGAACAATTAAAAGCACAGGGAACAGCCAAAGTATCTGTCGTTTCCAGTGAAATAGATGCTAATTCCGAAAGAGCAACGGTTGTTTGCGAAATAAAAAATGCGCATATTATAAGTCCCATCAGTGGGGAAATGCAACAAATAAGTGTTCTGCAAGACACGCTCGAACTAATGAGGGAACGTAATAAATGGTTAATCAGAATGGATATCCCACGGCAAAATGGAAAGCGAAATCACGACTAAACTTAGGATGAATAATAGGGAAACGCTCTTTCTTTGTTTCAAAAGCCGGATTAACCGCTTTCATGCCTCCGTCAAAACGAAGAATAAAGAAATCCAGGTCAAGCCGTAAACCTAAGCCATAAGCAACTGCTATTTGCTTATAGAATTTGTCGAATTTAAAAACACCTCCGGGCTGATTTGCATAGTTACGGATCGTCCAGATATTACCTGCATCCACAAATACGGCTCCTTGAAATTTCCAAAACAGTTTACTCCGATATTCAATACTCGCATCCAGTTTAATATCTCCCGATTGGTCCAACAGGTTTCCATTTCCGGAGAAAGAACCCGGTCCTAAATCACGCACGGCCCATCCACGTACACTATTAGCTCCTCCGGAAAAATATTGTTTCTCAAACGGAATTGTTTTCGCATTCCCATAGGGTACTGCAATTCCCAAACCGGCGTGAAACGCGAATGAGTTACGGTGGTCAATCCGTATATTCTTTGCGAAATCAAATTCACCTTTCAGATATTGGGCATAGGGAATTCCCAGAATGGCATACTCACCATTATCATTCTTCCGGATATTGGCAACTTTGGACAAGGCATACAATATATTTCCCGCAGACTCGAAATTAAAGCGGATAGAATATGAATTAGAAGCAATCGTATTATTGACGATAGATCCACCTACACTATTATAATTGTAACTATATCCCATATTTACAATCAAGCGGTCTTGATAATTATATTGGAATATATGATTTTGCCCTTTATTGATATAATCTTCTCTGAATCTGTCTGAAATACGCGGCAAATAGAGAAAACCAATATTAATCAAATCGATACGATGTTGAATTTTCTGGCGTTGCGTCCATTTATAACTCCAGTTGGCAGATGCCATCGTCCGCAGAAACTCCGGCCGTAACTGATAATTATACTGCAACCCGAACTCAGTGGTAGCCCTGATCTTACGTTTAAAGTCAGAAGAAAGAAAGGGAAACAAGAAGTTAGGAAAATTAATGCTCGTCTCCACCCCGTATTCGGTATAGTTGTTATTCGAATAGCCTGCCTGAAGTCCGGAGATCACCTCGTATGCCCCGCGAAACTTTATCATAAAAGTCTCCGAACCACGAAATAGATTCCTATTCTGAAAAGCGACTGAAGCAGCCGCCCCCAAGTCTCCGGCGGAATTCGTACCTTCCACCTCAAACGATACAGACTTATGCTTGCTTTTTGTCAGCATTACATAGCAATCGAGCATTGTCGAATCTCCTAACTGAGTCTCAAAGAAACGGATATTAGTATATTTCAACGCCGACAAACGCCCAAAGCTGGAGTATGTTTGCTGTACATCGCGTTCATTATACAAATCTCCGGGACTAAAACGAAGGTTATCCGTCAACACTTTGGGGCGCAAATAAAGTTTATCTTTATAAAAAATAGGATATCCTGTATAATGAATAGAGTCGTTGATTTCCACACTGCTCAATGCCGAAGATTGCAGAACATCATAATCAGTGATAAAATTAATCTTATTGATCCAATATTGCTGATGTGCTCGTGCCGAATCATTCGTATGAGCCTTGTAAGGCCGCAAAAACTGAGTCAAATCGACCTTATAGGTATTACGGACAGTATCGGCAGTATAGCCTATATAGTCCTTATTAAATTTATAATAACCGTTTTGCAACAATTTATCCGTGATACGTTGCCTGTCCGCATCCAATACATTTACATCAAAATACATTCCCTGTTTCAACAGACTCCTGGCTGAATCCTGCTTGAGAAGCGCTTCTATTTTAGGATCGGATATATTATATTTAATGGACTGAACAACATACGGCTTTCCCGCAGTCACGTCATAGTATAATTTTATCTTCTTCTTTTTTATCTTTGTCGAACGTTTTACGGTAGCTGCCATATATCCCATATTATGCACAGCCTTCGTGATTTCCTCTTCAGAACGCAATGCTTCATCCTCATTATATATCACGGGAGCATCACCTATTCTCCGCAAAAACTTATTTCCCCACTTAGTAGAATCACGTCCGGAAAGATTGTAAACGTAAAGCTGGGTCTTTATCAGACTAAACCACTTGGCATTAGGATTCTGACGAACATACATTTTCAATGAAGAAGGGCGGATACTTTTCTCATCCGTACGAATTTTGACTTCATCCAACAGATATGAACCATCCGGCACAAACTTGGTGGCAGTGCACGAAGCAAGTGACAAGACAGCAACAGAAGCAAGCAAACAAAGAAAATCTCTCCTCATACGGTTCTTACATCGATAGCATAAAAAAAGTGATTACAAAGATAAATTATATTTTCCGATAGGGAAAATAATTTAAGAAAAAGAGAGGAAAGTAAAGGCAGATTGGAAATATCTTTATAGCTTTGCAAAAGAATATCAAATCTATGGCACCACTTAGTAAGAATAAAATAAAGTATATACACTCGCTGGAACAAAAGAAAACACGTAAAGAAGAACGAGTATTTCTAGCTGAGGGCCCAAAACTGGTAGGCGATTTACTCGAATATTTTCCTTGCCGTTTTCTGGCCGCAACCTCATTATGGCTTCAAAGTCATCCCAATATATATGCGGGCGAGATAGCAGAAGTCTCTCAAGAGGAACTTTCACGGGCAAGTCTCTTAAAAACTCCCCAACAGGTACTTGCCGTCTTTGAGCAACCGAAATATACACTAACTCCGGATATTGCCCGTCACTCCCTTTGTCTGGCATTAGACGATGTTCAGGATCCCGGAAATCTGGGGACGATTATTCGTCTGGCCGATTGGTTCGGGATTGAAGACATTATTTGCTCACAGAACACAGTAGACGTTTATAACCCCAAGACAGTACAAGCCACTATGGGTGGAATTGCCCGAGTAAGGGTACATTACACTTCTCTTCCGGATTTTATCCGTTCGCAAAGCAAAGAGATACCCGTGTTCGGTACTTTTTTGGATGGACAAAATATGTACGAGCAACCATTAGCCGCTAATGGATTGATTGTGATGGGAAATGAAGGAAACGGCATAGGGAAAGAAGTGGAAGCGTTAATCAATAGAAAACTGTATATTCCCAATTACCCACAAGGCCAGGAAACATCCGAATCGCTCAATGTAGCCATTGCTACCGCAGTAATCTGTGCCGAGTTCCGTCGACAGGCCGCATGGAAGTAAAATCAAAGGGATAAAACAAATAAGGAAACAATACTTCTCCATTCTTCCGGGATGTATCAAGAAAGTCGTTCAAAGTACAAGAAGACGCAGCTATAAGAACAGGAAGATTCTGTTGAAATACCGGGATGTTTTTAGCAACCATCCCGGTATTTTTTATTTCTTCCATCTGATGTACAGGCAACAAAACAATTACACCCGGCAGCCATTCAACGGACTCCACTTCTTCAGTCAGTGGAAATATATTTTGAGCAACTCCTTCGTCACTTATCTCTACTACCTGTTGCTTTACGAATCCGACACTGGGTATCAGTAAATAATGAGAAGCAAAACGTTTCATCATGACTAACGTGTTTGACGTCTTTGCTGCTGACGCCTGCGTTGATTCATCTGGCGTTCCTTGCGCTGTTCCATTCTTTCCTGCTGGATATGTTGTTCCACTTCGATCTGCTCCGGCTTCTTCTCACGATGTGTTCCCGTACGGCGGCGGTTCATTTCTTCCGGTGTCAATCGTTGAACATCTTCTTTACCCTTCTCCTTCTCCACTACTCTCTCCAAAGAATCAGCCTTATGATCGGAGAGTTTCTTCAAAGAATCAGCTTCCAAAGCTTTTATCTTATTCAGCGAATCACGGACAGCAAAAGCAAGTGTATCCGTACAATGATAACGGGTCATGCTAAAGCAATCGGCCAACAATGCCCCTGCTTTTTCCTGTCTTTCCAACGGATAGTAAATGAAGCCTTTTATCTCTTTCATCTGTCCCAATGTATCTGCAAAAAGACGGATTTTCTGAACTCCGGGCTCGGTCACTGTTGTCCAATGACTAACTGTATCTTTTTCGTAAATCACCTGCATTGCCATAGTGACAGTTCTTAAAGAATCGGCCAACATCGGTTCCAGAAAACGATACCGCACTTCCCACACCAACGTATCCCGATCTTTATAGTTAGAGTCAGTCGGCAAGGTAAACACATATTGATTGTTCATCATCTCACCTGTGAGGCGCACCATACGCTGCCACGGCCATACATCAATGCTGTCTCCTTGTTTGGTTGTTTTCGGTTTCTTATCACGCTTGGCTATCAGATCGCCAACAAGTTCCTGCTCACTTTTCAAACGTACCTTTACCTTCTCATAAATTTTCGACAACACTTCTGTGTTACGTGTGTACCACACCATAGACGAATCAAACACAGCCTGCGTAGTTCCGTGTTTCCGAAAGACGGCATCAAGATACAACGCTTTCTTATAGTTCTCGCTATAAGGAAGGTTATCCCCCATAGACTTTGCCAGATGGTAATCGTATAACAAATTCTCCATCTCTGATTCAGGGATTACCCCACCGGGTCTTTTCACTTTACACCCGGCTATCGCAAAAACCACTATGCAGACAAGACACAGATGAAACCGAAACTTATTATTCATGATTCACACTTTTCTTTTCTTCCTTATCCAACGAATGATATGACTCATTCAGATATTTACTATAAAAAAGCAATAAAGCAATGATACCACAGCTAATAGCAGCATCAGCAAAATTAAAGATCGGACTAAAGAATATAAAATGCTCGCCACCCACAAACGGCATCCAAGCAGGCCAGCTCGTATCTATAATCGGGAAGTAGAACATATCCACAACCTTACCGTAGAACCAGGTAGAATATCCTCCTCCTTCGGGCATAAAGCTTGCAATCTGCGAATGTGTGCTTTCATTGAAGATCACTCCATAAAAGACACTATCTATAATATTACCCAAAGCACCGGTCAGAATCAAAGCCACACAAACAATATAACCTGTTTTGAATCCTTTTTTTATTATCTTGTAGAGATACCACCCTATCAACGCTACCGCAACAATACGGAAAGTGGTCAGGAACAACTTCCCAAAAATCTCCATGCCGAAAGCCATTCCATTGTTTTCGGTGAAATAGATATAAAACCAATCCGTCACACGTATGCTTTCATGCCAATACATATGAGTCTTAATCCAGATTTTAATGATCTGGTCAATAATTAATACGGAAAAGATAACGAGCAGGGCGATTCTCCCTTTCGTGAATAGTTTCTTCATGTGTTCATTATAAATTAAACATAACGAGCTACAAGTGCCGTGCGTAAACTTTGCGCAGCTACTTGTAGCTCGTCACTCGTAGCTTGTGTAGCTATCTATTATTTTTTACCGCTGTTCTTTGCTTCAATGCTTAATGTAGCATGAGGAACAGCGCGCAGACGTTCTGCCGGAATCAACTTTCCTGTTTCACGACAGATACCATACGTCTTATTCTCAATACGTACCAAAGCTGCCTGCAATCCTTGTATGAACTTCAACTGGCGCTGTGCCAGACGGGTTGTTTCTTCTTTGGATAGCGTATTCGCACCTTCTTCCAACACTTTATAGGTAGGAGACGTATCATCGGTATCATTACCGTCCAATCCCATCAAACTCTTCTTCAACTGTTCATAGTCACGTTGGGCCAATTCCAGTTTCTCCATAATAATGGCACGGAACTCTTCGAGTTCCGCATCTGAGTATCTAGTCTTTTCTGCCATAATCTTACAATTTTAAAAGGTTAATCAATATAGTATTAGTCTTTTATCACATTCACGAACAGTGAGAAATCGTCAAAGTTAAGCTCTGTACCGTCTTTCACTTCATCTACAAGTTCTAAAGATGTGCCTAAAACTTGGTTACAAATATAAGTATTATATTCCTTTACCGCATCATCTGTTTGCGTATTTTTCGAGATTGTTATTTTTATTTTGTCTGTAATCTCGAAACCGCTTGATTTTCGTATGTTTTGAATACGATTTACCAATTCACGGGCAATACCCTCACGCCGCAACTCTTCGGTAACGGTTACTTCAAGCGCAACGGTCAGCTTACCTTCATTGGCAACCAGCCATCCCGGAATATCCTCACTGAAGATTTCCACATCCGCTGCTTCAATAACAGCTTCCGCTCCATCCAGGTTCAGCACATATTTTCCATTCTTTTCCAGCTCGGCGATAGCTTCCTGCGACATTCCGGCAACAGCAGCAGCCACTGCTTTCATTTGTTTTCCAAACTTCGGACCCAATTTCTTAAAGTCGCATTTCACCTTCTTTACCAATACACCGGCAGCACCATCAACAAATTTAACTTCCTTGACATTAACCTCATTCATTATCAAGTTCTTCACCGCTTCGATATGGGCTTTCTGTTCTTCATCTACCACCGGAACCATGATACATTGCAGAGGTTGGCGCACTTTGATATTCACTTTACGACGTAATGCCAATACCATAGACGTTACATCCTGCGCCATTTTCATACGGGCTTCCAGTTCTTTATTTATGCTATTTTCCTGGTATTCCGGGAATTTAGCCAAGTGGACAGACACAACATTATCACGTCCTGTCGCTGTAATCAAGTCTGTGTACAACCTGTCGGCATAGAACGGAGCTATCGGCGACATCAATTTAGCCACTGTCTCAAGACATGTATACAATGTCTGGTATGCAGACAGTTTATCTTGTGTAAATTCACCACCCCAGAAACGTTTACGATTCAGACGAACGTACCAATTGGACAAATTATCATTCACAAAGTCGGAAATCAAACGTCCAGCTTTTGTCGGCTCATATTCATTATAACAGGTATCTACCTCTTTTATCAACGTGTTCAATACAGACAGAATCCAACGGTCGATTTCCGGACGTTCCGCCATCGGCACATCCGCTTCCTTATATTCAAATCCGTCAACATTGGCATAAAGCGCAAAGAACGAATAGGTATTATATAAAGTACCGAAGAATTTACGGCGGACTTCTTCTATTCCGTCTACATCGAATTTCAAGTTATCCCACGGAGACGAGTTGGTAATCATATACCAGCGCAACGGGTCAGAACCATATTTCTCAATTGTACTAAACGGATCGACAGCATTACCCAAACGCTTGGACATCTTGTTACCGTTCTTATCCAACACTAATCCGTTAGAAATTACCGCTTTATAAGATACACTGTCGAATACCATAGTGGCAATCGCATGCAATGTGAAGAACCATCCGCGTGTCTGATCCACTCCTTCTGCAATGAAATCGGCAGGATATACCTGACGGCTATCCAACAGTTCCTTGTTTTCAAACGGATAATGGATCTGTGCGTATGGCATTGAACCAGAATCGAACCAAACATCTATCAAGTCCATTTCACGCTTCATCGGCTTACCGTCTTTAGAAACCAGAATAATGTCATCCACGTACGGACGGTGAAGGTCAATCTTGTCATAGTTCTGCTCTGTATATTCACCCGGAACAAATCCCTTATCCTTATACGGGTTCGACTGCATGAATCCGGCAGCCACCGATTTCTCTATTTCATTATAAAGTTCCTCTACGGATTCAATACACTTTTCGTCCGTATTATCTTCCGTGCGCCAGATAGGAAGCGGAGTTCCCCAATAACGCGAACGACTTAAGTTCCAGTCATTCAAGTTTTCCAGCCATTTACCGAAGCGTCCTGTTCCGGTAGACTCCGGCTTCCAGTTGATAGTCTTGTTCAATTCCATCATACGCTCCTTGCAAGCTGTAGAACGGATAAACCAGCTATCCAACGGATAATAAAGTACCGGTTTGTCTGTACGCCAACAGTGCGGATAGTTATGGACGTGCTTTTCTATTTTGAAAGCTTGCTTACCAGCCTTCATCATCATGCAAAGAGCAATATCCAAAGATTCGGCAGCCTGGGCAGCCTTCTCATCATATTTTCCGTCCACCGTAAACTGCGGGTCATAAGCATTCTTCACCCATGCGCCTTGATATTCCTTATATTTATCTACATCCACGCATTCCTTGACGAATCTTTCATCCAGTTCATCCAACAAATAGAACTTACCAGTAAGATCTACCATCGGGCGGGTTTCACCTTTCTTATTTATCATGAACAATGACGGAATACCTGCCGCACGTGCCACATTCGCATCATCCGCACCAAAAGTCGGTGCAATGTGCACGATACCCGTACCGTCTTCCGTCGTCACATAATCCCCTTGAATAACCCGGAAGCCTTTATCGCTGACTTTCCACATTCCGTCTTCGGAAACCTCTATCGGTTTCACCCAAGGAATGAGTTGTTCATATTCCATACCCACCAGTTCCGTACCTTTATATTCAGCCACTACCTTGAACGGAACCAACTTATCTCCCGGTTTGTAATCCTCCAGATTCAAGTCCGCAGCTTTCGGATTAAAGTGAGTATTTAACAACGCCTTAGCCAAAACAACCGTAATCGGTTCTCCATTATATGCATTGTATGACTGTACAACCACATAATCAAATTTCGGGCCGACACAGAGTGCCGTGTTTGAAGGCAATGTCCATGGAGTAGTGGTCCAAGCAAGGAAATAAGGAGTCCCCCATCCGGTCATTTCCGGTTTCGGGTTCTTTATCTTGAATTGGGCAACCATCGTCGTATCCTTCACATCCCGGTAACATCCCGGCTGGTTCAGCTCATGAGAACTCAACCCCGTTCCTGCTGCCGGAGAATATGGCTGGATGGTATATCCTTTATACAACAATCCTTTCTTATATAATTGCTTTAACAGCCACCAAAGGGTTTCAATATAACGGTTGTCATACGTGATATAGGGATGTTTCATATCCACCCAATATCCCATCTTGTGAGTCAAGTCCTCCCATTCTTTAGTAAACTTCATCACATCCTTGCGACAAGCAGCATTATATTCGGCTACGGAGATTTTCTTGCCGATATCCTCCTTTGTGATACCCAACGCCTTTTCTACACCCAATTCTACAGGTAGTCCATGCGTATCCCATCCGGCTTTACGCTTAACCTGATACCCTTTCATCGTTTTGTAACGGCAGAAAATATCCTTAATCGTACGGGCCATTACATGGTGAATACCTGGCATACCATTAGCCGAGGGAGGTCCTTCAAAAAAAACGAACGAAGGACAGCCATCACGTTCTGTCATACTCTTGGCGAAAACCTGGTTTTCGTCCCATTTCTTCAGCACATCTTTGTTCACCTGTGAAAGGTCAAACTGCGAATACTCAGTAAATCTCTTACCCATAGCTATATCTACGATTTTACTATTTACAATTTACACTTTGAGGGGTATCCCCGTTTTTAAGGGTGCAAATTTACAAAAACATTTGTTTAGTTGAGCAAAAAGCAAAGACTTTTAATCGGAATCCTATAAAGTTAACGATTTAAACTGCCTGTGACCTAAACAAAACAGACCTATCCTTGTTCTACTGAAAAACCTAAAAGCACTTATCTTATGAATTACGGTATTAGTATTTTATTCAGAGCAATCCCTTTGGTGATGGCACTCTTTTGCTTCGGATACGGAGCATTCATTTACGGTTACGGAGATGCAGGAGGTCGCGTTGTGGCAGGTCCCGTCGTTTTTTCACTAGGTATGATATGTATTGCGCTGTTCTGTACGGCGGCTACCATTATCCGGCAAATCATACATACTTATAACAGAGCCGCAAAATATGGATTGCCGATCCTTGGTTATCTGGCAGCTATTGCGACAATCATCACAGGAATATGCATCTTCAGTGGAGCTGATTCTCCTTCAGCATTCGTTGCCGGTCATGTAATAACCGGTGTCGGATTTATTACAGGCTGCGTAGCCACTGCCGCCACTTCTTCCACCCGCTTTTCTTTTATTCCCGAAAACTCTAAAAGCACAGGACATGAAGTTCCGGATGGAGCTTTTTCCTTGGGTGAAGAACGTACGATGGAAGCCGTTGTAATCACCATATCTTTGGTTGCATGGATATGGGCATTCGTTTTATTAGCCAACAGCCATGTTCATCCGGCTTACTTTGTGGCAGGTCATGTAATGGTAGGCCTTGCATGTATTTGTACCAGCCTAATTGCGTTAGTAGCTACTATAGCCCGACAGATACGTAATGTATATTCGGAAAAAGAACGTTCACAATGGCCGAAGTTAGTGTTACTGATGGGATCTATTTCCTTCATTTGGGGGCTTTTTGTAATTTTCGCAGACTCAGGAAGTACAAACGGTACTACAGGCTATATCATGCTTGGACTTGGTTTAGTATGCTACAGCATCTCCAGTAAAGTAATCCTCCTGGCAAAAATATGGAGACATGAATTCAAATTAGCCAACCGCATTCCTTTAATTCCGGTACTGACGGCATTGGCTTGCTTATTCTTGGCTGCATTTGTATTTGAACTTGCCACTGTACATTCGGATTATTTCATTCCCGCCCGCGTCTTATCGGGACTGGGAGCTATCTGTTTTACCTTATTCTCCATCGTCAGTATCCTCGAAAGCGGTACTTCCGGGAAGGGATAAAACGGGAATAAATCAAAGCTCTTTTACCACAGATTACACGAACCTTCACAGATTAAAGATTAAATGATTCATTCTTAATAAAAATAATCCAATAGGAATAATCTGTGCCAATCCGTATAATCTGTGGTGAATTTTGAGCCACTGTCTTATTTCTTTAGTCTTACTTCATAAACATCACTTCTGCGATCTTTCAGATTACGTACGCTACCATAAGTATGCAGTTCATTCAATAAATCCAAATCCACATCCGAAACAAGAATCATCTCGGTATTAGGAGTCGCTTCCGCTCTCTTTCCGTCAGTCGGGAAAGCAAAATCGCAGGGAGTGAAGACACCGGACTGGGCATATTGAATATCCATATTATGTACACGAGGAAGATTCCCCACACTTCCCGCAATAACTACAAAACATTCATTTTCAATAGCGCGTGCCTGCGCACATACCCGGACACGGGAATAAGCATTCTGCGTATCGGTCAGGAAAGGCACAAATAATATCTGCATCCCTTGATCCGCCATCAAACGGGATAGCTCGGGAAACTCTACATCATAACAAATTAAAACTCCGATTTTAGCGCAATCGGTATCAAATGTCTGCAACAACTTACCGCCACTCAACCCCCAACTCTTGATTTCATCCGGAGTGACATGCATTTTTTCATACATTTCGTATGTACCGTCCCGACGACAAAGGAATCCTACATTGTATAAAAGTCCGTCTTCTTTGACATACGGCATACTTCCGGTAATAATATTGATATTATAACTGATTGCCAGGTTGATAAATCTGTCACGAATTTCCTCTGTGTACTTCGCAAGCCCACGAATGGCCTGAGATTCTCCTTTATCATTATACTTCGACATCAAAGGAGCATTGAAATACTCCGGGAAAAGGACAAAATCACTTTTATAATCCGATACTGCGTCCACGAAAAACTCTACTTGCTCAAACAAATCATCCAATGTCTTATAACTACGCATCTGCCACTGTACCAAGCCTACACGGACTGTTGTTTTCGGATTAATATATTCCTGCGTAGGTGGCTGATAATAAATATTATCCCATTGCAACAAACAAGCATAATGTTTCGATTCTTCGTCATTAGGAAGATAATTGGTCATGACCTTACGGACATGAAAATCATTTGACAACTGAAAAGTCAGAACCGGATCATAGATTTCGCGCTGACGCACCCGTTCGATGTATTCTTTCGGACGCATCTTATCAGCATATTTATGATAATTGGGGATACGTCCACCAAACATAATAGCTTTCAGATTCAATGTTTCGCAAAGTTCCTTACGGTATTCATACATACGACGTGCCAGACGCAAACCACGATAACCCGGATGAATAAACACTTCAATACCGTAGAGGATATTTCCTTTAGGATTATGCGTGTTGAATGTTTCCTTACCTGTCACTTGCGCATACGTATGGTCATTCTTCACTTTATCATAATCGACAATAATAGACAGGGCACAACCCACAATTTTATCATCGACAACCGTAACAATCTGTCCTTCCGGGAAAATATTGATTAATTTCTGAATCTGGGCGTGAGTCCAAAACACATCGCTACCATCTGAATAAACGCGGGTAAACGATTGAGATAACTGTGCGTAATCCTCTATCTGAAGATTGCGTATCTGCACTTTATTAATTTTTATCGGATGTTGTTCCATAACAATACGTGTTTTTATAAAAGATAGTGCAAAGGTATAGCTATTTATAGAAAAGATACTGTTCAAAGCCAGAAAAAAGAAAAAGCACCGCTTTAAGAGAGGGAAAGCACCGCTTTAATTAAGCTAAAGCAGTGCTTTAGCTATGGAAAATGAATGCTTTTATTCAAGTCTACATAACACATTGAAGATCTGTTTATTGCATATACAAACAATTATGACACCATACCATTGATTGGTACGATGTCATAATCTCAATAGAGTCATGTCAAGAGAGCAAAGTCATAATGACACGATGAAATTACACTAACCTAACCTATTTATTTTTCTTCCAAAGTTTGCTCATATCTTCCAGTGTCTTCCCTTTTGTTTCGGGTACCCAGCGCCAAACGAAGATAGCAGCAGCCACACAAATAATGCCGTATAAACTATATGCAAACATTGGGCTGAAATCGTACAATGCCGGGAAAGTAGAAGATACAATATAGTTAAATATCCATTGGAAAGCCACAGCGATTGCCACCGCTTTACCACGGATGGTGTTCGGGAAGATTTCCGCGATCAATACCCAGCAAATCGGTCCCCAGGACATCATGAAGAATGCTGCGTATACAATCACTGAAAGCACCGGAAGGATACCCTTTATTGCCATACTGTCACACATCGCCACTGCAAATGCACCAACAGCCATACCGATAGAGCCGATTATCAACAACGGTTTACGTCCGAAGCGGTCTACAGTGAAGATAGCAACCAGTGTAAAGACAATGTTTACAATACCCATAATAACCGTTTGCATCATACCGCCGCCTTCCGCACCTGCATTTTCAAAAATACGAGGAGCATAATATAGCACGGCATTAATACCGATAGCTTGCTGGAATACAGATAGCAGAATACCAATCACAATTACCGCCACTCCATAAGTAAATATCTTCTCTGTCTTTTCGTGAGCGGTAGCTTTAATATCATTAAGGATTTCCTGTGCTTTTGTCTTACCATTGATCTTTTCCAGAATTGAGTAAGCCTTTTCATCCTGCTGTATCAAAACAAGATAGCGAGGTGTTTTCGGAACAAAGAACAACAACAGTCCAAAGAAGGCGGCAGGGAAAGCCTCCGAACCGAACATGTAACGCCATCCTTCATAAACAGTCCACATATCAGATTCAGAACTGACAGACAGCACACCGGCTGCATCTTTCAAAATAACAGGATTCTGATGGTCGCCCATAATCAGGTAATTCACAAAGTACACTACCAGCATACCGAAGATGATGGCAAACTGGTTACACGATACAAGCGTTCCACGAATATTGGAAGGGGCTATTTCAGCAATATACATCGGGCAGACTGCAGAAGCCAGTCCTACTCCGATACCACCCAAAACACGATACAAATTAAAAGCAATCAGCAAATCCATGTTCGGCTTTCCGTATTCGAAGAATAAGAATTCCGGATAATAGGAACCTAATGCTGAAAGGAAAAAGAGTATGGCAGCAAGCCTTAAGGAGTTACGACGTCCCAAACGGGAAGCAAATATACCGGAGATCGCGCCACCCAGTACACAGCCAATTAATGCACTGGAAGAAGTGATTCCATGCATTACTTTATTGTATTGAAAATCAGAGGCCGAAAGGAAAAAAGCTTCCAAGCCTTTCTCTGCACCGGAAATAACTGCCGTGTCATAGCCGAAAAGCAGTCCGCCCAAAATAGCGACAGAGGTTATCGAATACAGGTAGAGTTTACTACCCTCGTTCGTTGTATTAATCATGGTAATAAGTAGTGTTGTAGTAGTTAGATATATCACCACAGATTACGCAGATGAACACAGATAAATTCAAAAGAGAGAAGAAAAGAATCTGTGAAATCCACGTAATCTGTGGTGGGTTAATTAGCAATACATATTCAAGATTGCTTCATAAAGTTCTTGTTTGCCACTAGTCTGTTTCGGTTCACCATTTGCTTTAGCATAAGCAACCACGTCTTCCAACGTCAATTTGCCATCTTCAAATTCCTTACCTTTACCAGCATCGAATGAAGAATAACGGTCAGCCAACATCTTCTTATACGGAGATTCGTTCAACAGAGCTGCTGCGCTTTCCAATGCACGTGCCATAGCATCCATACCGGCAATATGAGCGATAAAGATATCTTCCAGGTCAGTGGAGTTACGACGGGTCTTAGCGTCGAAGTTTGTTCCGCCGTTACCCAAGCCACCATTACGGATAATTTGCATCATGGCCTGTGTCAGTTCGTAGTTGTCAATCGGGAATTGGTCTGTATCCCAACCATTCTGATAATCACCACGATTAGCGTCGATAGAACCCAACATACCGTTGTCTACTGCCACTGCCAATTCGTGTTCAAAAGTATGACCGGCCAAAGTTGCATGGTTTACTTCAATATTCACTTTGAAATCTTTGTCCAGGCCATGAGCTTTCAAGAAGCCGATTACAGTTTCCGTATCTACATCATATTGGTGTTTAGTGGGTTCCATCGGTTTCGGTTCGATCAGGAAAGTACCTTTGAAACCACGGGCACGAGCATAGTCACGAGCGATAGTCAACATCTGTGCCAAGTGTTCTTTTTCACGTTTCTGATCTGTGTTCAGAAGAGACATATAGCCTTCACGACCACCCCAGAATACATAGTTCTGACCACCCAATTCGATAGTTGCGTCGATTGCATTCTTGATCTGAACAGCAGCACGAGCTACTACGTCAAAATCAGGATTAGTAGCAGCACCGTTCATATAACGTGCATGACCAAATACGTTGGCAGTACCCCATAACAGTTTGATGCCTGTTTCAGCTTGTTTTTGTTTTGCATAAGCTACAATTTCTTTCAGATTGGCCTCATATTCTTCAATGCTTGCACCTTCAGAAACCAAATCCACATCGTGGAAACAGTAGTATTCGATACCGATTTTCTGCATGAATTCGAAACCTGCATCCATTTTATCTTTTGCAGCTTGAACAGCGTCTGCGTTACCGTTCCAAGGGAATTGTTTTGTTCCGCCACCGAACTGGTCGCCGCCTTCAGCACACAATGTATGCCACCATGCCATAGAGAATTTCAACCAATCTTTCATCTTCTTTCCATTGATTACTTTCTCTGCATCATAATAGCGGAATGCCATCGGATTTTTGCTATCCTTACCTTCAAACTTAATCTTTTCAATTCCAGGGAAAAACTCTTTTGTTGCCATAATTAATAATGTTTTTAGTGTGAGAATGCACCAATATGAACAGCACATTACTCACGATGTTATACTTAGATTATTTACTCATTGATTTTTCTAAACGATACTTCCATTTAGCATACGCGTCCGCATATTCCTGGCGTTTAGCCATATTAGGCTCAATCACATCCAATTTGTCAAGCGTAGCAAATGCCTCATTATTATCTTTATAGATACCTGCGCCAATACCTGCACCTTTCGCAGCACCTACCGAACCATCCGTATCGTAAAGCTCAATGGTGGCTCCGGTCACTCCGGCCAACGTATCACGGAAGATAGAACTCAAGAACATATTGGCGTGTCCGGCATGAATCATCTTCACAGGAATCCCCATCTGCTCCATTATATCAATGCCATACTTGAAGGAGAACACAATCCCCTCTTGAGCTGCACGAATAATGTGATGTTTGCCATGTGCGTTGAAATCCAGTCCGCGAATACTACATCCGATTTCTTTATTGTTCAGCATACGCTCGGCGCCGTTGCCAAAAGGCAGAATACTGATTCCCGCGCTGCCGATAGGAGCTTTAGAAGCCAACACATTCATTTCATTATAAGATATTCCTTCGGGAGCTATATTTCGTTTTACCCATGAATTAAGAATACCTGTTCCGTTGATGCATAGCAACACTCCCAAACGTGTTTGGTCTATTGTATGATTGACATGAGCAAAGGTATTGACGCGCGATTGCGGATCATAATTTACTTCACCGTTCACTCCGTAAACCACTCCCGATGTTCCCGCCGTAGAAGCTATTTCCCCCGGATTGAATACATTTAAAGAAAGAGCGTTATTAGGTTGGTCACCGGCACGGTAAGTAATCGGTGTTCCTTCTTTCAAACCCAACTCCTTAGCTGCTATCGCATTGACACGTCCCTGCTCTGCAAAGGTCGGTTTAATATCTGCAATCAAAGAAGAGTCGAATCCGTAATAATCCATTAGGAAGTCGGCCACCCGGTTGTTCTTGAAATCCCAAAACATACCTTCCGAAAGTCCGGAAACGGTTGTGCAAATCTCTCCACTCAACTTCATGGCAATATAATCACCCGGCAGCATTATCTTGTAAATCTGTTCATAGATGGCAGGCTCGTTTTCTTTAATCCATGCCAATTTGGAAGCTGTAAAGTTTCCCGGCGAGTTCAACAAATGAGAAAGACATCTCTCCTCTCCGATCGTTTCAAACGCTTTCTGTCCGTATGGCACAGCACGGGAATCACACCAAATAATAGCAGGACGCAACACATGCTGATCCTTATCAACGCATACCAATCCATGCATCTGATACGAGATGCCGATAGCTTTAATTTCAGCAGCACTCACTCCAGATTCGGTCATAATAGCTTGTGTAGCCAACTTTAAATTTTCCCACCAACTCTCCGGGTCTTGTTCCGCCCATCCGGGATTTACCGCGATAATGTTCGCCTCTGTTTTCGGAAAGAATGCCGATGATACACATTTGCCTGTTTCTGCATTTACCAAACTCGCTTTTACAGACGAGCTACCTATGTCATAACCTAATAGAAACATAATTTTATTTACGATTAAACGATTTACTATTTACGATTTAACGCTCAATGCCCGACAATTAATACTATAACATTCAACGCCTAATACTTAATATTAATACCTAATACTTGAATAAAGTCTTACCGTCTTACTTTATTATATATCTTCTTGTCAAATTTATAATAACGTGCAGCCCGGTGAGCCACGCCTTGTTGCTTTTCTTCCAAAGGAACTACATATTCCATCATGGCTATTTTTTTATGGAAGTTACGTACATCCACAGCTTTGTCATATACCAACTCAAAAAGAATTCTCAATTGTGCAGCTGTAAATTTACGCGGAAGCAGTTCGAACAACATGGAAGGATTAAATTCTACGAACTGACGAATATAAGTCATTGCTTCCTTAATAATCAGATTATGGTCAAAAGCTAATGTTTTCACATCTTTCAAAGCAATCCAACAAGCCTGGTGTTCATCCAAGTTCTTGTCCAATGTACGGTCTATCTTGACCATAGACAGATAAGCTATAGTCACAATACGCTCTACCCTCGATTGCATAGCCCGTTCCAACCAGCGCACATCTTTGGGATTACTGGTTCTGTTTTTAGAGCCGAATGCCTTAAACTGCATCAGATTTACATTTTTAAGTCCTGTCAATTCGTACAAGACACGTTGTGCAGCTTCGTCCAGATCTTCATCCATATATATAAGACTTCCGGGAAGTTTCATATCGTGATATACTTCACCATTATCTTCACCCGCACGTTTCACAAGCAACACTTTCAGTTGTTCTCCGTCAAAACCAATCACAACACAATCCACTGATATATGATTGTTGGCCAAAGGGATATTTTTCTGTATATTATGCATATATATTTCTTTAAGACGATGCAAATATAGAAGAGAAATGCAGTCCTAACAAAAATAATAGATATGCTATAAAACATTGTTTTTCATATATATACATATCATATATCATACAATATGTACAGTTGGCGTTATCTTACAATTTACAATATGTATTTTAGTTATCTACGAGAGGAGTAATTGTATAAAGTACGAAAACTATATTCGCACTTTATTATCAGCACTTTTCGCATTTATACCGATAGATTAAAACACCGGTACTTATTGTATTTTAAACGATATATCCTTTTGTACCTTATCGTTTTTTATCCTATCTTTGCAACCTAAATATTAAAAAAACTAAAATGAAACATCATCCTGTCATTTTATCCATTGCCGGTTCCGATTGTTCGGGAGGTGCAGGTATTCAAGCGGATATAAAAGCAATCTCAGCATTAGGAGGATATGCGGCTTCGGCCATTACCGCAATTACCGTGCAGAATACATTAGGAGTGCACACTGTACAGGCTATGTCTCCCGAAATCGTTCGCGGACAAATAGAAGCTGTTATGGAGGATCTCCAACCTGTTGCGCTAAAAATAGGTATGATAAATGACATTCAGATCGTCCGTGTCATTTCTGACTGTATCCGAAAATATACTCCGAAATATATCGTTTACGATCCTGTGATGGTATCCACCAGTGGACGAAAACTAATGACGGACGAGGCCATAGAAGAAATAAAGAAAGAACTGTTACCACTTGTCACTTTAGCTACTCCAAATCTTGACGAAACAGCCGTACTTATCGGTAACCCCATCCATAACATTCAGGAAATGCAGGAAGCCGCCAAACTACTGACGGAACATTATCATATCAGTATATTAGTAAAAGGCGGACATCTGGAAGGTGATCTAATATCCGACTTCCTATATACCTCCGAATCTGCTTCCTATATATATAAGGAGAAAAAAATAGAAAGTAATAATCTGCACGGAACAGGATGTACCCTCTCTTCCGCAATTGCCACTTATCTGGCAAAGGGATATTCCTTACACGAATCTATCCGCCATGCCAAAGCCTATATTACCCAAGCCATCCTTGCCGGAAAAGAGTTACACATCGGTCATGGCAACGGTCCGTTATGGCATTTTCCAGACTCCATTGCACAAATGTGTACAATTTGTGCGGTCGTATCATAAAATTCCGTAACTTTGCACCCGCAATTAAAAATCAATTAAATAATAAAAATATGAAAGCATTTGTATTTCCCGGTCAAGGCGCTCAATTCGTAGGAATGGGTAAGGACCTGTATGAAAACTCAGCTTTAGCAAAAGAATTGTTTGAAAAAGCAAATGATATCCTCGGATATCGCATTACAGATATCATGTTCAACGGTACAGACGAAGACCTCCGCCAGACAAAAGTTACTCAACCTGCCGTATTCCTCCACTCTGTCATATCCGCTCTGTGCATGGGCGATGACTTCAAACCGGAAATGACAGCAGGTCACTCACTTGGTGAATTCTCAGCTTTGGTAGCTGCTGGTGCTTTGACTTTCGAAGATGGACTTAAATTGGTTTATGCACGTGCAATGGCTATGCAAAAAGCCTGTGAAGCTACTCCGTCCACTATGGCCGCTATCATCGCACTGCCGGATGAAAAAGTAGAAGAAATCTGCGCATCTGTAAATGCAGAAGGCGAAGTCTGTGTACCTGCCAACTATAATTGTCCGGGACAAATCGTTATCTCCGGGTCTATTCCGGGCATCGAAAAGGCTTGTGAACTGATGAAAGCTGCCGGAGCCAAACGCGCTCTTCCATTGAAAGTAGGTGGTGCTTTTCATTCTCCGTTAATGGATCCTGCTAAAGTCGAATTGGAAGCTGCTATTAAAGCTACGGAAGTTCACACTCCTAAATGTCCGGTATACCAGAATGTAGACGCACTTCCCCACACTGATCCTGCAGAAATCAAAAAGAATCTGGTTGCACAGCTGACTGCTTCTGTACGCTGGACTCAATCAGTTAAAAATATGATAGCTGACGGTGCTACGGATTTCACTGAATGTGGACCGGGTGCAGTACTTCAAGGATTGATTAAGAAAATCGATAGTTCAGTGAGTGCTCACGGTATCGCATAAACAGAAACAATATAATAAGAAAGGCGTGTTGGTTATCACCAACACGCCTTTCTTTATTTTTCGGCTGTATATCCAGTCTTAGTTTCTTGGTAAAGCTTCTTTCACTACCATTGAACGACCTACATATTCTGCACCGTTCAATTGCTTGATAGCGTTGTTAGCTTCTGTATCATCCGGCATTTCGATAAACGCAAAGCCTTTTGATCTTCTAGTTTCACGGTCTGTGATTAACTTTACTGAAGCAACTGTTCCATACTCTTCCATTACATTTCTCAGGTCTGATTCCTTAACATTATAGCTAAGATTTCCAATGTACAAATTCATAAAAATACAAATATAAAAAATTAATAATTCAATAAGAAAGTTTTGGGAAGAGCTAAATTAGAGATGGATATGCTCAAATAAATGAGAAGATTCATGTAAAATAATCAAATCGCAATAAACCTCTTTATTGTTGTTGATGCAAAGAAAAGCATTATTTAGGGATATCGCACTATGTTAGTCCCTTTTTCTTCTCATAAAACATCTTTTTTATGAAAATAGGCCAATACTTAACGTTTAATATCCCTAAAAACAGCCTTATACCTTTATAATCTCACTATCCGCAATGAAAATACTTATGTACCAAATCTAACATTTCCTGTGGTTTTCCTTCCAAATCCGCACGTAATGTCTTGTCGCCATAACTGCGAAGCTTACGAATGATACCATCAATCATTGCCGGACTGAATACATTATATTGTTCAAAAATGGCTCTTTGTTGTTGCAGGCAATCGGCAGAAGCCTCACAGCTATCCGGCAGTTGCGCTAATGATTTCAGCTTATCTTCATTCTCTTTCTGATGGATATTCACATTTACATATGTCTTTTGGGCAATCTCCAATGCGTTTCCGATTTCAAACCCATGACGGCAGGCAACAGCCAAGCCTGCCAACAGTTGATATAGATCCGCCGATCCGTCCGGAGAACGCATTTCTACCGTCTGCTTTTGGCTAGTGTCGAAATGGCTTTCAGCTTCTAACGGGTTTGCCAATGTACACATATCTGTTTTTGCAGCCCACCCTAAAGGTACACGCACTAATACAGAACGGTTGCGATCTCCCCAACAAACATTGGTAGGTGCTTCCTGATGAGGAACAAGACGGAAATACGAAGTTGGATTGGTATTCCCGAAAGCAGTGATTGAAGGAGCAAGCAGCATCATTCCTGCAATTGCCTTGCGTGCCGTTTCCGACAAAACGCCATCTGCCAGCATTTGGTTCTTTCCGTCCTTCATTATACGCATATGGATATGTAACCCCGAACCGGCTTTTCCTGCCGTAATTTTAGGAGCGAATGTCACATTATATCCATACTTATATCCTAAATTGCGGATCACCCATTTGGCTATCATCAATTGGTCTGCCGCCTGTGATACGGGAACAGGCAAGAATTCTATTTCATTTTGTTCATAAATATAGCCATCCAAAGTAAAGTTACCCACTTCAGAATGTCCGTACTTTATTTGCCCGCCTGTCTGTGCGATATAAGACATACATTGGGTGCGGAACTCATTGAATTTCGCATAAGGACCTGATTCATGATAACCACGCTGATCGGTCGCTTGAAACATACCTGTATCCGGTGCTATTACATAATATTCAAGTTCGCCCATAGCTTGAAATTCCATTCCGGTGACTTCCGTAAAGGTCTTACTTGCTTTGTACAGGGTATGTTCCGGCGCACTTTCAAGCGGTTCTCCATCTTTATTAAAGAAAGAACAAAGCATGGACAAAGTCGGTATTTCTGCAAACGGATCAACAAATGCTGTGCAAAAACGAGGAATCACGTAAAGATCACTACTGCCCGCCTCTATAAAAGAGAAAAGACTGGAACCGTCTACCCGTTCTCCACAAGTGAGAATAGCTTCCAGATAAGCTTGATTATTAATAAGTAGATGTTCATAATTGGTTTATATCATAAGGTTTTGATACCTTTGCCTCATAAAATTCAAATATGCACTTATGGGCAAAATCAAATCAATCATATTAAAGGATTCCGAACGCTTGGCGTTGGAAACGGGTTTCCGACAGGGAGACAGCCATTGCTTTCGGATGCGCTGTCGTGCCGTACTGCTCAAATCGACTGGACTTTCCAGCAAGGCCATAGGTTTGCAGACGGAGATGTCACATGTATCTGTCAACTCTTGGGTAAAACGTTTCTTGTCGGAAGGCATCGACGGCTTGCAGACCCGTCCCGGCCGTGGGCGAAAACCTATCATGGACTGTACGGACGAGGAAGTTGTTCGCAAGGCCATAGAACAGGACAGGCAGAGCGTCAGCAAAGCTCGGGAAGCCTGGCAGAAGGCCACTGGCAAGGAAGCGAGCGACCTGACATTCAAGCGTTTTTTATCAGCCTTGGCGCAAGATATAAGCGAATAAGAAAACGCCCAAGGGGAGTCCCCTCGCCGCAACTCTATGCGTATAAGACCGAGAAGTTGCAAGAACTTGAACATCTGAACATAAACGGCAAGATAGACCTCTATTACGCCGATGAAAGCCATGTGTGCACCGAAGGCTATGTGCCTTACGGCTGGCAATTCCGTAACGAAGACGTGTATATCCCATCCCAAAAGGCACAAAGGGTCAACATCTTCGGCATGATAGACAGGAACAACCGCTATCATGGGTTCACCACGACTGAAAGTATTGACGCGGACAAGGTCGTTGAATACCTTGACACCTTTTCCTTGAACATAAAGAAAGATACGTTCATCGTGCTTGACAATGCGAGCGTACATCGAAACAAGAAAATAAAGGAATTGAGAGAACTGTGGGAGAAACGCGGACTTTTTCTCTTTTACCTTCCACCGTATTCCCCTCACCTGAATCTTGCAGAAACCTTGTGGAGAATAATGAAAACTAAATGGATCAGACCGCAGGATTATGCAAGTAGCGACAACCTCTTTTACACCGTCAATAGGGCATTGGCGGCTGTCGGGGATACCTTGGGTATTAAACTTAAACATAATGCTGCTTAATTTTAATTAGTTACTTAACAAAGTTCAGTGTTTTCAAACGACCGTCTCCCGCCGGATACATAAAATTGACCATGCGGATATCTTTTTCTCGAATAAATGAAATAATATCGGCTTTAGTAAATTCAGAAGTCGGCTTCTGAAAGAATGCCACCAATTGGTTTGCATTCATTGATAATTCTTGATTCATAATCGGTTGTTTTTCGTTGTTATATGATTAAAACGGTTTGCTGAATGCCAAAGATAAGGAAAAATTCACTAAATTCGTGCCGAACTAACGAAAAAGTAACTCATGGAGGTATTTACAAACAGCTGGAATAGTCGGAAATATCAGATTGGCTATGCTCTAAGCGGAGGATTTATTAAAGGATTTGCCCATTTGGGAGTAATGCAGGCTCTTTTGGAGCATGATGTCAAACCGGATATTATCTCCGGAGTAAGTGCCGGAGCACTCGCAGGAGTATTCTACGCGGATGGTAATGAACCTCATAAAGTTCTCGATTATTTCTCCGGACATAAATTTCAGGACTTAACAAAATTGGTTATTCCCAAGAAAGGGCTATTCGACCTTTGTGAGTTTATTGATTTTCTCCGAACAAACTTAAAGGCTAAGAATCTGGAGGATTTACAAATTCCTTTGATTATCACCGCAACCGATCTCGACCACGGACGTATGGTTCATTTCCATCGTGGCACCATAGCGGAGCGGGTAGCCGCTTCCTGCTGTATGCCTGTCATGTTCGCTCCTGTTAACATAGAAGGCACTAATTATGTAGATGGCGGGCTGATGATGAATCTTCCGGTTTCTACTCTTCGCAGGATTTGTGATAAAGTAGTGGCTGTCAATGTAAGTCCTATCATGGCACAAGATTATAAAATGAATATTGTAAGTATCGCTATGCGTTCATTCCATTTTATGTTCCGTGCAAATACTTTTCCCGAAAGAGAAAAATGCGATTTATTGATCGAGCCTTATAATTTATACGGATACAGCAATACGGAACTAGAAAAAGCAGAAGAAATCTTTGAACAAGGATATAGTACTGCCAACGAGGTACTCAACCAATTATTGGAAGAAAAAGGGAATATATGGAGATAATCCATATTTTTCCTCCAAATAACAATAAATATAAAAATCTACTCGATATGAATGACGAAAAGAAAATAATTATCTATCAAGTGTTCACACGCCTGTTTGGAAATAATAACAATCACTGTGTTTACAATGGGGATATCAGTGCCAACGGCTGCGGAAAAATGGCGGATTTCACACTGAAAGCACTAGGAGAAATAAAAAAACTAGGTAGCACACATATATGGTATACAGGCATTATCGAACATGCCACACAAACAGATTATCGCCGTTACAACATCGCGCCTGACCACCCTGCCGTTGTGAAAGGTAAGGCCGGATCACCCTATGCTATCAAAGATTATTATGATGTTGACCCCGACTTGGCAAATGATGTGCCGGGACGCATGAAAGAATTTGAGAATCTGGTGAACCGTACTCATCGTGCAGGGCTAAAAGTGATTATAGACTTTGTGCCCAACCACGTAGCCCGTCAATACCATTCGGATGCACAGCCCGACGGAACGACAGAGCTGGGAGTCAACGATGATTCAAGTTTGGCTTTCAGTCCGTACAACAATTTTTATTATATTCCTCAGGCTGAGCTTCGCGCTCAGTTTGACATGAAAAACGGCGCTGCAGAGCCTTACCATGAATTTCCGGCCAAAGCGACCGGAAATAATCGTTTTGACGCTACTCCTAATATCAATGACTGGTATGAGACAATTAAACTGAATTACGGGGTGGATTATCAAAACGGTGGTACCTGTCACTTCTCCCCGACTCCGGATACATGGATAAAGATGCTGGATATACTTCTTTTCTGGGCATCAAAAAATATTGATGGCTTCCGTTGCGATATGGCGGAAATGGTCCCCGTAGAGTTTTGGGAATGGGCTATTCCACAAGTGAAAGAAGCTTATCCCGAAATTATTTTTATCGCAGAAGTCTACAATCCGAATGAATACCGCAACTATCTGTTCCGTGGAAAATTTGATTATTTGTATGATAAAGTAGGATTATATGATACTTTAAGAAATGTAGCTTGCGGATATGAATCTGCTACCGCCATTACACATTGCTGGCAAAGTCTGAACGGGATTGAGAAAAGAATGCTTAATTTCCTTGAAAATCATGACGAACAACGCATCGCTTCTGATTTCTTTGCCGGTAATCCGCGTAAAGGCATCCCGGCACTCATTGTTTCCGCCTGTATGAATACAAATCCCATGATGATTTACTTTGGGCAGGAGTTTGGAGAAATGGGTATGGATAATGAAGGATTCAGCGGAAGAGACGGACGAACCACCATCTTTGACTACTGGAGTGTAGAGACTATCCGTCGTTGGCGCAACGGAGGTAAGTTTGATGGAAAAATGCTCACCGAAGATCATAAATACCTATATGATATCTATCAGAAGGTACTTACACTTTGTAATGAAGAACCGGCAATCACGCAAGGAGTATTCTTTGATTTGATGTATGCTAACATTAACGGATGGCGTTTCAATGAGCATAAGCAATATACTTTCATGAGAAAATATAAAAATGAACTGCTGTTTTTCGTTATCAATTTCGATAGTCAATTAGTAGACGTCGCAATCAATATTCCTTCACATGCTTTCGATTTCTTGCAAATTCCTCAAATGGAAAGCTATCAAGCGGTTGACCTGATGACGGGGGCTAAAGAAGAGATCTGTTTGTTACCATATAAACCAACAGAGATTGCAGTGGGAGCTTACAACGGAAAAATTCTAAAAATCACGTATTAGACTATACACTCTCATTTTATGCACATCATTCAAACAAATATTCAAAAAGGCTGTTTTAAGTAGACAATTAATAATCCTCTAAACTCAAAGCTTATGAAAAAATTTAATATTTGGACAGTCGCGTTACTTTTGATAATATCCGTATCCACTTTTGCCAATACTCCTCCCGGTAATATTCAGTCAACTTTCAAAAAGATGTATCCAAAGGCTAATGATATAGCTTGGTCACAAGATGATGGATATTATTGTGCCAATTTTGTAATGAACGGATTCACTAAAAACGTATGGTTTAATACTCAAGGGCAATGGACTATGACGCAGACTGACCTCGTCAGCCTCGACCGTTTATCGCCTGCCGTTTATAATACTTTCGTATCCGGTTCTTATGCAAGCTGGGTGGTAGATAATGTAACGATGGTCGAATTCCCAAAATGGCAAGCCATTATAGTGATTAAAGTAGGCCAGGATAATGTCGACATTAAATATCAGTTATTCTATACTCCACAGGGCGTTTTGTTGAAAACCCGCAACGTGAGTTATTTACATGATGTTCTCGGTCCAAGTACATTTTTTCTTAACTAAAAAGAGTGCATAGAGAAAAAAGCCCCCGCAGATGTAATGATTTGCAGGGGCTTCTATTTTGTGTGGAAAGAGTTATTTCTTCTTTCTAAGCACTACAGCAGTACGTGCAGGTATATAGAGTTTTAACCACTCTTTCTTTTCTTTTTTGTACAACGGATCAGCATTTGTAAAATGAACGATAGAATCATCGGTCAAGCCATTTCCTCCAAACGAGACATTATCCGTATTCAGTATAACTTCGTATGCACCCGGAGTCACCAAAAAACCATAATCGGTGAACGACTGTTTCGGATTAAAATTGAAGACGAATATCAAATCCTTACGACCATATGCCAATACCTGATCACCATCATTATGCCAGATTTCCTGAACAGGTGTTGCCTGGAAGTTTTTTACACTCTTGATTACTTTCAGCATTTCCGCATCAAAGTCTCCCATATAATGATAAGTAAGATCCTTATTATCTACCAAATTCCATTGGCGACGGGCATATTTGCAAGACCATCCATTACCTTCGCGCGGGAAGTCAATCCATTCTGGATGACCGAACTCATTGCCCATAAAGTTTAAATATCCTCCATTGATTGTAGAGGCTGTCAGCAGACGGATCATTTTGTGTAAGGCAATACCCCTATTGACTACATAATTTTCATCCCCTTTCTGCATATGCCAATACATATCAGCATCAATCAAACGGAAAATAATCGTCTTATCTCCCACCAATGCTTGGTCATGACTCTCCGCATACGATATAGTTTTCTCATCCTGGCGACGATTGGTGACTTCCCAGAACATACTGGAAGGTTTCCAGTCCTCATCAATCTTTTCTTTAATCGTCTTAATCCAGTAATCCGGAATATTCATAGCCATGCGATAATCAAATCCGTAACCACCGTCTTCTACTTTCGCAGCCAATCCCGGCATACCGGAAACTTCTTCTGCAATTGTGATAGCTTTCGGATTAACCTGGTGAATCACCTCATTAGCCAACGTCAGATAACAAATCGCATTATCATCTTGATGTCCGTTGAAATAATCTCCATAATTACAGAACGCCTCTCCCAAACCGTGACTATAATATAACATAGACGTTACCCCATCAAAACGGAATCCGTCAAACTTATACTCTTCCAGCCAGAACTTACAGTTAGACAATAGGAAATGAATCACTTCATTCTTACCATAATCAAAACAAAGAGAATCCCAAGCCGGATGTTCGCGACGCCCGCCCGGATAGAAATACTGGTTCGGATCACCAGCAAAATTGCCTAAACCTTCCACCTCATTCTTTACAGCATGAGAATGAACGATATCCATAATTACAGCAATTCCCATCTCATGTGCCGCATCAATCAAGGCTTTCAATTCGTCAGGAGTACCAAAACGGGAAGAAGCAGCAAAGAAACTAGATACATGATAACCGAAACTCCCATAGTATGGATGTTCTTGAATAGCCATGATCTGAATGCAATTGTACCCTTCCTTTGCGATACGCGGAAGTATCTTTTCACGAAATTCATTATAGCTTCCAACTTTCTCTTCCTGTTGTGCCATGCCAATATGGCATTCGTAAATCAACAAAGGATTAGTGGTAGGCTTAAATGCCTTCTTCTTAAATTTATAGGGCTTCTCCGGAGCCCACACTTGCGCACTGAATATTTTTGTCTGTTCATCCTGAACCACCCGTGTAGCCCAAGCTGGAATACGTTCACCTTGACCGCCATCCCAATATATATTCAGTTTGTACAAGTCTCCATGATGAATAGCATCTTCCGGAAGATTGATTTCCCAAATTCCATTCTTCAGTTTCTTCAACTTGTAAGCAGCTTTTTCTTCCCAATTATTGAATGTACCTACCATATAAATATGTGTAGCATTCGGCGCCCATTCACGAAAAGTCCATCCTTTGGCAGTACGATGCAATCCGAAGTAAAGATATCCCGATGCAAAGTCCGAAAGAGTTTGCTTTCCTTTATTGGTTAATTCGGCCTCCTTGTTCAGCACATATTGATGACGACCTGTGATTGCATCAGCAAAAGGCTCCAGCCATGGGTCATTTTTGATAAGATTAAGTGTCTTTTCCATATCAGAATTGAATTTAGATTATGCTTTTACTTTTACTATTACTTTCTTCACACCCTCCGGAGTAATGCCGGGGGCATGTCCGTCTTGAGGAAAGAAAATAGCAAACATTCCCGGCTTCACAGTGATATAAGTTTCAGCTAATCCTTCAAAAAAAGTAATATCTTTTTCTGCATTATAAGGCGCATCTGCCGGAATACAGTCTTTTGCAGCGGTATATCCCATGATTTCCGTTCCTGACAATGGAATCTGAATATCAATAAAATCACGATGTGTCTCCAACTTGGCTTCTTCCTTAGTTTTAGGCTTGGTTTGTGCTATATTTACCAACAAATCTTTTCCTTTCAACTCCGTCTTACCTATTTCCATAGCCTGAAGATCATGAGATTTTAAAAACTCAATAGCTTGTGCAAACAACGGATTCAAAGACGCATATTTCTCCAGATTTTCTAAAGTATCTACTACCATATCAAGTTCAATTTTAAAGTTTATATTTTAGGTATTATTCAAAATCATCAATAGTGTAATTAATAAAATCGGCAAACCGTTTGAATTGCCGGAACACTTTGTCTATCTGCTCCAACACATCAGATTGAGTAAAAAAACTATCAGAGACATTATAAGAACAGATGTATTCTTTGCACTTCAAATAGTCAATATACTTGAAATCTTTCGGAAAGCCTTTAGGAGCGGTTTTCAAGAAATCCTCCCCTATCACCGGAAAATATTTCTTAAATTCCGGGTCTTCTGCAATAGCAACAAATTCTTCAATATTATCATAAATAGATTGCCGGACAGCTTTTAAGACATTTGAAGGTAGACAGAGACTTCCTCCGGCAAGCATAGAACCATTCGGTTGCAAATGCACATAATATCCGCAATGATTTGATTTCTTGCCTTTCGCATTAATATATCCTCCAAAATGTATTTTATAGGGTGTTTTATCAGCAGAAAAGCGGGTATCCCGGTAAATACGATAAGTACAGTCTTTGGGTTGAATTCCCCGAATCGTTTCGTCAAACAGAGATATACGGGCAATCACTGTTGCCAGAAAGTTATCAAACTCAGCACGAGCCAATTCATATTCCGCCTTATGCTCATTAAACCACTCGCGATTATTATTCGCGGAAAGATCTTTTAAAAACTGAAAGATAACAGGTATGTTCATCTTTATCATTTTCTATTATTACCCTACAAACGTACAAATTTTATTTCATATAAACTACAAAAGGACACAAAAGGAGATAAAAAAAGCATCGGCTTAGTAAACCGATGCTCTAACACATTTATCAAAAAAACAGACTCTTCTGTCTCTGATGTACTTTAGCTTTCACAAGTGGAGTACAATCTCTTTAATTAATCTTATATCTAATACTATGAAAAACACATAAATATAACAGTACAAATGAGATTTTTGTTCAGTACAGTCCTGCATATTTCAGTTAATTATAGTTATAAAACCGGTAGAGAAAGATAACTATAAAAAAGGGCTACCCAGACAATGTCTATCGGTAACCCTTCTTAGTTCTTTATATGATAGTCTAATTTACTTCATTGCAGCTTTCACTTGAGGAAGCATTTTCTTAACGTTTGCATTCTCCGGAGATATTTTAGCAGCTTCTTCCAGATAATCTACCGCTTCTTTGAATCTGGCATCAGCTTTCTCTTTTTCCGCAGCATATTTATCCGCATCAGAGTTTGCCAAAGGAGCAGCTTTCTTTAAAATATTAGCTCCATCATTGTAACACAAAACACCCAAACTATACAATGCATTCGTTTTGTATGTCTTATGATTCAAAGGAATTACTTTTTTAAAGTTTTCTTCTGCTTCTTCTGCCTTACCTGCTTTCTGAGCGGCAAGCCCTGCTTTCAAAAAGTGAAGACCATAATTTTTCACCATTACCTTATTGTTAGGATCTACCTTCAAGCCTTCTTCTAATGTAGCCACATATTCGTCAGTTTTCTTCAACGCATCCAAAGCCGCAGCCTTACGAGCGTATGCATTCCCTATATTGAACTTCTTTTGAATTGCTATATCAAAATAAGTAACAGCTTCGGCATATTTCTTTATCTCATCGGCAGCCATACCACAATAATAAGCTGTTGCAGAATCTTGATTATTAGTCTGCTTCAAGTATTCACTAAACTTAGCATACGCTACGGGATAATTTTTAGCATTGAATGCGTCATTTCCTTCTTTTTTAATTTGGTTAGGGTCGGTCTGTGCAAAAATGTTAGTAACAGTAATACAAAATGCAAATAAAAAAATAAATTTCTTCATAACTTTATGTGTTTTTTAGTTGTTTATCGTTCAAAAGTAAACCTTATAATAGAAAAACACAACCCTATTTAAGTTTTTTGAGCTTTTTGAAACCTATATAACGTTCGTTATTCTTCGTAAAAAGGGCATTCCTCTATTTAATTATCCTACCATATATAGAAGACACCCAATATTTGTATTCTATAAATAGCTGATTAATAACCAAAAAGAAAAATACAAATAAAAAATCAGCCAAAAGTTTTTGATATTCCACAAAAAGCACTACCTTTGCATCCGCAAATAAGGATGGTTCCGTAGCTCAGCTGGATAGAGCAACGCCCTTCTAAGGCGTGGGTCTTGCGTTCGAATCGCAACGGAATCACTATTAACATCCGGTAACAGTTAAACGTTATCGGATTTTTCTTTTAAATGACTGATATTAAACATTTTACAGTCCGACCGGTATCTCCAACAAATACCAGACAACAAACAATAATGTCCAGGCAAACAAGATAGCCAGTGAATATCTCCAAGTATATTTAAGCAAAACTCCATACGTAATTCGCTTGTCATATTGCCGCATATAAGTCAATACTAAAGGCATATAAAACAAGAAAGGAGTGATTGCATTGGTCGAGCTATCCCCTATGCGAAAAGCACATTGTACAATGTCCGGAGTAATCCCCATTTGCGCAAACATCGGAATAAATATGAAAGACATAAAAGCCCATTTAGAGGTAGCAGATACCATAATAAGATTGACAGTTGCTGTAAACAGGATAAACAACACCAAAGCAGCCAATGGAGCAGGTTCAAAAGAAGAAAGCAGTTCCGCTCCCATGATGGCAAGGCACTTATCCAGATGTGAATACTCGAAACATGCAAACATCTGTGCTGCAAAAAAAGCAATTACAAAATAAACACCAAGAAGTTTCATGGGTTGCGTTAACCCTTCTATGACGTCATTATCCGTATGATAACGACCGGAGCTGAAGCCGTACGCCATTCCTGTGATACCGGCTCCCAATGAAAGAAGAAACAAAATACCTGCAATAAAAGGTGAATGCATTAAACCACCGTTTACCCCACGTAGAATCCCGTAAGAAGAAAAAGTAAGCCACAAAATAAGAGCCACATAAATAGCCGCCACAACAATAGAGATCATAATAGCACGCCGTTCTTTGCGGGACAGAGGCCGGTAAGCTTCTACCTTTATCCCCCCTTCATAATTCCCTAACTTAGGAATAAGCCATTTCTCAGTCACCCAATAAACAATAGCAGTAATAACCACCGTAGAAGCACTCATAAAGAAATAATTGCAAAGAGGTTCGGTGTTCCCTTGATATCCAGTCTGCGCTAAAGCAGCCTCTTGTGTGGTATGAGCTAATAACGGGTCCATCGTACTTAATACAATATTGGCACTATATCCACACGCAACGGAAACATAAGCCGTTACAATTCCGGCAATCGGATGGAGACCTACCCATTGGAACAACATAGCCGCAATAGGCAACAAAATTATATACCCACCGTCACCAATGGCATTCGATAATAACCCTAGAACAATTACCCAAAGAATAATTCTCTTTTTCTCTTTCCTGTTCCCCACCCCCAAACGGATACACGCATTAATAAACCCGGAATGTTGGGCAACCCCAAGTCCGAACATCGCGATGATTACCATCCCCAAAGGAGCAAATCCTGTAAAATTCTTAATTGCGTTGCGCAACCACCAGCGAATACCTTCCGGACTCAACAGACTTTGCACACGAATGTCTTCACCGGTTTGCGGCAATGTCACCTTTAACCCATAGATATCGCATATCCATGAAAGAAAAACCACTGCCATCGTCAACAGCATAAACATCGTAGCAGGATGGGGCATACGCCATTTTGTCTTCATCGCTTTTCAGAATTTATTCTTCGTCAGCTTTCCTTAGTTATTCATCATCAGGCTCCAGATTATCCAGATCAATAATGCGCAATTCCAATGCACGCACAGCCAACCGGGTAGCATTCACCCCCACCCGCTCTCCATTCGGGAAAAGACGTCCGATAAGGTCATTCTGCCGTTTTTCCAATGATTTCACGCCGAAGGGCATACCTTTCAGATTTGCAATCATCTCCTTCGTATATCCTAATGCCAAATGACGGAGAAAACGCTCGTCATATTCATCAATATCATAACTGATAACCGCCTCCTGACGTTTTGCATCATTAGCGACAGACTTCTTAAAACGGTCTACAATCTTTTCTAGAATCGGATAATTGAACACTAGCTTCTTTCCATCCATTACAGCCTGTACATCCGTTTTAGTAAGCAGCTCTCCTGTCTTGAGAATAATTCCGTCGGCACCGGCATTCAGCACATCCACCCATAATTTTTCATTCAAGATCTCACCGGTGAAGATCAGCACACGAACCCCCTTATAACGTTTGAATATATTCCGACAAATATCTACTCCGATAGTGGTAGAGCCCCCCAGACCCAGATCCAGCAAAACCAAATCAGGAAGTTGGGCTTCCATCAAGGGCCAGAATTCATTCTCTGTCATGGCGGTACCGATCACTTCCGCATTCGGTATTTCGTGACGGAATATCTCCTCCGTGCCCTTCAACTCCAATTTTACATCCTCGACAATAATTACTTTAAATTTCTGTTCTTCCATTTCCTTATCTAAAAACTTTTATGTGTTTTCCTTATTTTATCTACGCGGTACAGTAAAATAAACCGTAAATCCTCCATCTGCAGCAGGTTCGGCATTAATACGACATCCCCTGCGTCCTGCAAACTCATCATGATCGCGTACAATCTGTTTACATACCAAATATTCCGTACCACGCAACTCCCCTTTTTCACCGGCAGTCATACGTGCCAGATTCGGATAAAACAACAGGTTCAGTTCCTCCATACTCTTCTCGCGTCTTGTATCCGTAAAAAGAAAGCGAATATATTCATCATCCTGCCGTGCCTGCAAACGCAACAGACCATCTTCGTGAACCGCCAACGCTTCGTCAATCAGGTTTTCCAATAGGAAGCGCAACTGATTCAGATCTCCTATCACTTTTGCGTCCACCGTTCCTATCTCCAGTTCTATCCTCTCCGTCCGATTCTTCATTGACTTTCTGAAGTATTTTCCGGCAGTATCCAAAAGTTCCTGTACAGGAATCACCACCCGCCGGAAAGTAACCTCTTCCAACTGACGGGAAGCGCACGAACTTAGAATCGTAAAGATTCCTTTATAATATTCAATCAATTCGGTCATTGTCTCCACAGCCTCACGTTCTTCCTTCTCTGAAATATTCTGCATATTGAGCCTACCAACAATTTGTTTGATCTTATTCGGATAATAAATTGTTTCATGTTTAATCGTAGACAGGCAATTATCCAATACCATATTTTGTACATGCAACATACTGTCTTCCCAAAGAGCACGTCGTGCCTCTTCATGCGCCGACTCAATATCCCGATATTTCGTAGCCAATTTCACTACCGCATTAAATATCACAATCGCCACATAGCGTGCCACCAATTCAAACAACAGACGATCTGTTTCCTGCTCCGACCCTTTCCTGCGTTCCAGATAAAGCACACCGACACACTGGTGTTCCCCTCCCGCTTCCACCTTCAATGGAATAGCCAGATAATGCCGTCGTTCAAGATACTCACCGGAATCAAAACATTGCTGTACCATCTCCGGCATCTCCTGACCGAGACATGAAGCGTATTCCAGCCTATGCGTCGTTTCATTATACGCTGCAATACCCATCCGGTCAATCGTAAGCAATTCATCTACAGACCCGAATGCTTCATCCACTATGCGTTGCGGGATTTCCTTTAGCGTACTCTCCTCTCGTTGGAGTGCTTCTACATCCTCTTGCTCCTGTGGTCTGACCAAAGAGGCAGCAAACACTTTTTGATTTATCTCGAGCACCTGTTCAAGATTCAGTCGGTTCTGCAGCCGCTTGCGCATATACAGAAAATAGTACCCGACCAACAAAACCACCAACAAGACAAAACATAAAATGATCCCCACCGTCTTGTTCGTATTCGAACGTTCCAACTGCTTGCAATATGCCTCCAACGTCTGATCTTCTCCTTGCAACTTATACAAATCCGTAAATGCCGAATTATTATAACTGTACGCATCCAGTTGTTTCAAGGCCAGAAAAGCGACTGCCGCTTCGTTTCTTATGTCCAAAATCACATGATAATCCGAGTCAAACAACTCATTCCACCAACTAATCTCAGCAGGTATCCCCTCACCGACCAATTTCATATAACGATGCGGATGTTCCGCCCGTGCATATTTCTCATAATGCTCGTTCAATAACATCATAGCCGAATCAATATACTGCAAAGCTAGTTCATATTCTTCATCCACATTAGCAAAATATGCCGCATTTGCATAGTCCGACGCGGCATCCAGCAAATCCTCATATACCGAATCCGTAACCACAACTATCGAATCTCCTTCCTGCAACATGGGGGAAATAGAATCATGCACACACGACACCATCCCTACCGGAAGCAACAGGCAAAGCAATACACCGACTATCTTACGTATCCCTAAAGGCAAACGAAAATAGAAACGACTCCCCTTACCCAATTCACTTTCCACATTGAAAGCACACACACGGAACAAATCATTCGTCTTCTTATATTTCTCAATGATTCCCTTACAGTTCATTAATCCGAAGCCACTCCCCTTGTTTTCTTTCAGTTCCTCCGGATCCTCCGCATTCTTCATCCCGATTACGCGCGAATCATACACCTTCTCACCAATGATACGCTCCACATCCTCCGTTGAAATACCTCGTCCGTTATCTTCTACGGAAATCTCCACATAAGTATCCGTCATACGCGCGTATACCTTAATGTTCCCACCTTCCGGAGTATATTTACGCGCATTCTCCGCCAGCGTATTAATCATAAACAAAGTTAATGCCCGGTCGGCCTTCACCGTGACAGCGGTCGGTTCAATCTCCAATGTCTGTTTTTTCATCTCAAAGGCACGCCGTCCTTTCCCTACCAGTTCAAATAACTCATTGAGGCTGAATGTCTCAATATTCAAACTGAGCGTTCCTTGCTTCATTTTAATCCAGAGAGCCAGAATATCATTATATTCATTGATCGTAGTAACCAATTCGTCGATATACTGGTACTTCTCTTTCTTGATCTTTTCATCATCGATATATCCCCGTTCCGTCAACTTATGTACTTCATTCAGAATACGGTCAATATACGGATTGATACCATTTACGATAGCCATACAGGCTTTTTTTATCAAGTTCTGGCGTTTATTTCCGGCAATATGCTGCTCATAGATATACCGCTGTTTTTCCAATTGCATCCGCTCGTCACTCAATGCTTCCACCATCTGCTCATTGTCAGCCGCCCAAATAATATAAGGCTCCAATACGTGGACCAAAGCCTTCTCATCGCGGCTCAGCCGATATCCAGAGCACAACGTCGCCTTACCTTCCTCCGATATTTCCAATTTCATACGTCCCTTTCCAAACAACTGATCTATCCCCTGCTGAATCAAAGGGACATTCATTGGGATGGATGAAGTAATATCCCGGCAGAGTCCTAAAATCTGCTGCAAACGTTCCACATCCAACCGGTTTCTTATTTTAGAACGCTTATTAAAGAACCACCAGAAAATCACCACCAATACCAATCCGGCAATCACCAAAGAAAGTACAAGCGTCATCTGGCGCGAACCGGCTTCCAATGACACATAACGACTTTCCAGTTCCTTGTCCTGGCGGGTAAAATTCAAAATATCCAGATAAATATTCCGATTATAATCAGAAGCATATTTCATTCCGAGCCCTGCATACGATACACTCAATTGTTCCCGAATCCTTGAAATCCATTCAGGAACGGTCTTCACATTTTCCTGCGCAATCCAAGGCACTCCCGTATAGGTAGTATCGCCTTCTGCAAACGTATGCAGCTTATCCAGTGTATCCGCTTCATGATGATAATAAAGTATATGATGGCGATTCACACAATCCAACGCTTTCGTAAGTGTATCCAACGCTTCCGAATATCGTCCGTGCGCATTCAGATATTTTCCGATAGAAACATACGCTCCGGCAATCTGATACAAGTCATTATATTGGCGGAACCTTTCAAGCGCGAGTTGTGCCATGCGCAAAGGTAAAAGAGAATCTACCGGCAAAGCAAACTGCTCCAGCATATGTCCTCTCCTTGCCTGGAAAAACTCGAAACTATCGGAAGAAGCCATCAAATTGGCAAGACCTTGCAAACCATTTCCTTCGAAATAAGGATGATTGCTCTGAACAGCCGTCCGCCAAGTATAATATAAATGATCAAACTCACGTAGTTTTCTCTCTTCCGGTGTCTTTGCTTCAACCAAAGAAGCGGCCCCCTTAAGATAATGATAGTAAAGCAATTGATTAGTATCCGCCAATGCTTCCTCTTCCGGAATATGACTGAGCGACGCAATCGCTTCCTGTCGTTGCTGAAGGTAATAGTAATAAATGGCGGAAACAATAAAGAACTCCGTAAAAGCATAATCCAGCCGAAGCTTTTCATGCCTGTCGGCAAACAAATCACTTTCCTCACGAATACGTTTCATACGTCTCAACGCACTGTTCCTGTAATCATAAAATTCTTTATTCATTGCCGTCCTCTGACAGATTTTCATCAGTCCGATATCGGCAATCAAAAGCTCAAGTTCGTTTTTAGTCAGTTTATAGACCTCTTTATGAGACGCTTCGGCACGGTCAAAATCCATATTCATAAAAGCCCAGAATCCCAGATTGTTTAAAGCTTCCGCTTTCCCCGACTTATAAAAGTTCACCTTACTATAAGCCTGTTCGGCATATTTATAAGAAGAATCCAGGTTTCGGTAACGATAAGCATACGCTGTTCCATTAAGCGAATCAATCAAACGCACCTCTTTAGTCGGCACCATATCAGTGCACGAGAAGAACAAAGAAAAAATTATCAGAATAAATAACGGATAATAAATAATCGATAATGAGCTATGCTGTGCCTCATTACCTATTCTTCGGACATTATTATTTAAAGAAATCCTTTTCATTATCCATCGTCAACTATCCATTAATTACGCAAATCTACAAATATTTCCGATAAGTTGGAGAGAAAATGATTTTTTATACAATAAGTCCTTCTAAATAATAAGAGAAATTCCTACCTTTGCAGGCAAATTAACAAATAGGTAAAACATCTATTACAAAATGAGCGAAAAAGCACCCTTTATGGTATTCTCGGGAACAAACTCGAGATATCTTGCAGAAAAAATCTGCGCAAGCCTGAATTGCCCTCTGGGAAATATGAACATTACCCATTTTGCCGATGGCGAATTTGCTGTTTCATATGAGGAATCAATTCGTGGCGCCCATGTATTCTTGGTTCAATCCACATTCCCAAACTCAGACAACTTAATGGAACTTCTCCTGATGGTTGACGCGGCAAAACGTGCATCAGCAAAGAGCATTGTAGCTGTAATTCCCTATTTCGGATGGGCTCGTCAGGATAGAAAAGACAAACCTCGTGTATCTATCGGAGCTAAACTAGTAGCCGACCTACTTTCCGTTGCAGGTATCGACCGACTGATTACTATGGACCTGCACGCAGACCAGATTCAGGGATTCTTCGATATTCCGGTAGACCACCTGTATGCGTCAGCCGTATTCCTCCCCTACATCCAGTCATTGAAATTGGAGGATCTGGTGATTGCTACACCGGACGTAGGAGGTTCAAAACGTGCCAGCACTTTCTCCAAATATCTCGGTGTACCGTTGGTACTTTGCAACAAGTCGCGTGAGAAAGCCAATGAAGTTGCTTCCATGCAGATCATCGGTGATGTGAAAGATAAAAATGTAGTATTGATCGACGATATCGTAGACACAGCCGGAACAATCACCAAAGCTGCCAACATTATGCTGGAAGCCGGTGCAAAGTCTGTACGTGCTATCGCCAGTCACTGCGTAATGTCCGATCCTGCTTCATTCCGTGTACAGGAATCCGGTCTGACAGAAATGGTATTTACCGACAGTATTCCTTACGCCAAGAAGTGTGCGAAAGTAAAACAGTTAAGTATCGCCGATATGTTTGCTGAGACAATCAAACGAGTTATGAATAACGAGTCAATCAGCTCACAGTATATCATCTAGTCGAAACTTCATTTTCAACTAAATAAAAAAATAATCGCAGGTAAGGTAAAAACTAAACCTGCGATTATTTTTATTTGATAACGCTGCCTCCATTGCGCAGCCAACTTTCAACTTCCAACTCTCAATTTTCAACTTTATTGAAGTCTTCCGAATTTGTATGTTCCCTTTCTGATTATCTTCCCGTCTTTATCAGTTTCCACAAAAGGACCATTCTTCTTTCCTTGTTTGAAGAAACCATCGAAACGGTTGCCGTCTTTATCAATCTGAACCCCTTGTCCTTCTTCCAATCCATCAACGAAACCACCTTTATATTGCATACCCGCAACAGTCTTTAAAGTACCTTCACCATTCGGACGGTTATCTTTCCAATCCCCCTCATACACATCACCATTGCTCCATTTGTAGATACCCTTACCCTCGCGTCTGTTATTTTTCCAGTCACCTTCGTACACAGCACCATTCGACCAGGTAAAAGTTCCTTTCCCATCTTGCATACCATCCTTGAAGTTACCTACATACTTATCACCGTTAGCATGATAGTAAATTCCCTCACCCGTACGTTCACCCAAGAGATAAGAGCCTTCGTAACGATCTCCCGTATGGAAAAAATAAGTACCCTTCCCATGCTGGATATCATCTGCCCAGTCACCCTCATATTTATCTCCGTTAGTATATTCAAATACCCCTTTTCCATGACGGACATCATCTTTCCAGTCACCTTCATATTTACATCCGTCATCCCAGTTCATAGTACCCTTACCGTTTTTCTTGTCATTCTTCCAATGACCGGTATATTTAGCGCCATTCGCCCAAGTATACGTACCTTCACCCTCACGCTTATCATTCACCCAACCACCTACATACAAGTCACCGTTGTGATAATACATCGTCCCCTTGCCATGCTGGTAGTCCTGATACCACATACCGTCATAACGGTTGTTATTCATAAAATAATAAATACCTTTTCCGTGCTGTTGGTCCTGATACCATTGTCCTTCGTACTTTTCTCCATCAGGAAACATATAGATGCCATACCCTTCACGTTTCCCCTTCACATATTCACCCTCGTAGACATCCCCATTTTTAAAGACCGTCTTTCCTTTCCCGTTTGGTTTGCGTCCTTTCATTTCTCCTGTATAGACACTGCCATCCTTAAAAGTATAGTTGCCAATCTTTATTTCTGTAGAGAATGTATCTTTTATCTTTCCGAAGAATCCGCCCTTTTTCCCTTCATTTTCTTGTGCCATTACCCCCTCTTGTGCCAGGAGAGCCAATAAAAGTGTAGTATATAGATATTTCTTCATTTATTTTAGTTGTTACTCATTTTTAGAATTACGATTTGGACAAAGATACGATTTCTCTCCCAAAAAGCCCCTTACCGGAAAGCAAATTATGACAACTTTTTACCTGCAATGACCTCTTTTAATGTCTCTTTGCATAAATAACGCTGCGCTAAATCCTGTATTTCCGCAGGAGTAATCTCGTTTACGGCTTGCAAAGAACGTGCGAAGTAATCATCCTTCAAACCGGAAGTAGCTATAAATATCCACGCATCCGAGAGAGAGAAAGGCGATTCATAACTGCGGCACATTTCTCCCAACATATAATTGCGCACCATCCTCAATTCTTCCGCAGATACCGGCTCCTGGTGCAACCGATCTATTTCGTGATATACTTCCTGTATTAACGGCTCCACATATTCATTATCCGTCTCCGTCGAAACAATCAGCAAGCCGCTATCTGGATAAAATACTACTCCTGCCGATATGCCATAAGTATACCCTTTATCTTCGCGAATGTTGGACATCAGACGGCTACCGAAATAACCTCCGAACAATGTCATCAGCACACGCAGCTTCGGATAGTCGGGATGTTCGCGAGTAATGGTGGTACATCCCATTTTCACTGCGCTCTGCATAGCGTCTTCACGCTCTGTAAAAATCCTCTTTTCAGGTATAGCTGCAAACGGGAAACTCAACTTCGGCATCTGTAATTGATATTGCCCGAACGGAATCCCGAAAATATCCGTTACACGGCTGATGATATCATCCGTCACCTTGCCGGACAAGAAAATGGAGCAATTGCCGGAATGGTAATGCTGCTCATAAAACTCACGAAGCACTTCTGGAGTTATGGTATGATAATCCTCCTCCATCACTATTTTCCCGCACGGATGTTGTTCACCGTAAAGAGACTTCAGCAAACTACGATGTGCAAGAAAATCAACCTTAGAGGTATTGACCAAATATTGCTGTATATTGGTATCCAGAATAGTTTGAAGCTCCTTTTGTGGAAACAGTGGTTCCTTAATCATCGACTCTACCACTTCCAACGTTTTCGCTAAATACTTATTCAATGAATAAACAGTGATATAAGCATACTCCGAAGAACTGGAGAGTTCTAGCCACGAACCATAATAATCCAATTTCTCCGCAATGGTGGCAGCCGTATATTTCGTCGTACCTTCGCGCAACATACGGTTCGTAAACAAAGCTTGCAACTTCTGCGACTGCTGCCAGCGACCTCCGGAGAAAAGCACATCCATACGCACCACTTCCTGTTCGCCGGCATTAATAACAGTCAACGGAATACCATTCGGCAACGTTGTCCTGACAGGAGTCTGTATATGGAAATTTTTCAGAGGTTGTATCTCAGGCTGTATCGTGCGATCCATAAACGTTATAATCTATTTTTCAAAAATTCTTCTGCACGCGCCAAGTCCTGTGGAGTATCAATTCCAATCGTTTCCACTTCACTGATCCCCACTTTTATTTTATACCCGTTTTCCAGCCAGCGCAGTTGCTCCAACGATTCCGCTATCTCAAGTGATGATTGCGGTAGTGCGGTTATCTCCCTCAGCACTTCCGTACGGTAAGCATACAAACCGATATGTTTATAGTAGGTATGTCCTTTCAGCCAATCCTTCTTCTCGGCATTACGCTGATAAGGGATGATAGAACGACTGAAATACAGGGCATTCCAATTTGCATTGACTACCACTTTGGGAGAGTTCACATTCTCAAGTACGGCAAACGGCTCATCAGCAGTAAAAGGCTTTACCAATGTAGCAATCTGTGTAGTAGGATCTTCAAAACAAGTCTTCACGGCATTCAACTGCAAAGGTTGTATAAAAGGCTCGTCTCCCTGTATATTGACTACCACATCAAAGTCCCCTCCAATCTTGACGCAAGCCTCATAACAACGGTCCGTACCGCTTTTATGATGAACAGAAGTCATCACCACCTTACCGCCGAAAGCTTTCACCGCCTCCTCAATCCGTTCGTCATCAGTAGCCACATACGCATCATCCAAAATGCCGGCTACTTGTTCATACACACGCTGTATCACTGTTTTTCCGCCCAAGATAGCCAACGGTTTCGCAGGGAAACGGGTAGAGGCATAACGGGCAGGTATAATTCCCAGAAATTTCATTTATTTAATAGATAATGAAGAATAAAGAGCGGATAATGACTGCTGCACATATTCCCTCTCCCAATCTTCCGGTTTTATTATTTTATCATCATACAAAAGTATATCAATATCCAGACAGACTTTCTCTTCCTTCTTATCCTCCGGCAGACGACCGGAAGCCAATTCTATGTCTTTCAGTATCCTCTTCACGAGTTCCTCATCCTTATCCGAAAAGAACATAATCACTTGATTGGAAAACAAAGCCGGATTTTTGAAGAACAAAGGTTCCGTCTCCAACTCGGGTGCCCGATAGATAGGAGAAAACTGTTCCGTCAGTTTCTGCCTGGCAAAAGCCAGATTCTCCGTTCTATTGTAGTTGCTCCCTATGCAAACAATGTATTTGTGCATCTTTTTAGTTGAAAAGATCATCCAGTCCCATTTCCTCCACCTCGCCATCCGGAGTCTCCGAACCGGCACAAGGATCGAATCCTTCCGGAAGTTTAAAAGTTTCCTGCTGATCGTATCCCAAAGTCGGGTCATCAAATACCTTCTTCATATATTTTGCCCAAATAGGCAAAGCGGCGGCAGCTCCCTGTCCGTATGTCATCGATCCGAAGTGGATATCACGTTCGTCACCTCCAACCCAACATCCGGACACCAACGAAGGGGTAAAGCCCATAAACCAACTATCCGAGTTTTCATTTGTCGTCCCCGTCTTTCCGCCCATATCCGCAGTAATTCCATAACGTCGGACACGTCCGCCCGTTCCTTCATTTATAACGGCACGCAACATGACCAGCATTTTATATACACTTGAAGTACTGATCACCTCATCCATTTGTGGCGCAAACGTAGAAATCACATTGCCTTCACTGTCCTCAATCCGGGTCACAAACAAAGGAGCCACCCGAATCCCCCTATTAGCAAAAGCAGTATATGCACTTACCATCTCTCCGACAGAAATCTCACAAGGTCCCAGACAAAGTGAAACAACCGGGTCGATGGCCTTGTTGCGCACTCCGAAACTATGGATCAGCCGCACCAATTCATACGGATTCAGTTTGCCCATCAGATAAGCCGAAATCCAGTTATCCGAATTAGCCAGTCCCCATTTTAAAGTAACCATCTCCCCATAACGCTTCTTATTGGAATTACGTGGCGACCATGGTTCCCCAGTTTCTGTAATCAACGTTTGCTCTACGTGGCGTACCTGGTCACAAGGAGAAAAATTATTCTCCATAGCCAGCGTATACAAGTACGGTTTGATAGTAGACCCTACCTGACGGCGTCCTACCATCGCCATGTCATATTGGAAATATGTATAATTAGGTCCTCCGACATAAGCTTTCACATGCCCGTTCATAGGATCCATCGACATAAAGCCAGTACGAAGGAACGACTTATAATAGCGGATTGAATCCATCGGAGTCATAATCGTGTCCTTGCTTCCCGTCCACGAAAAGACTGTCATTTCCTGCGGTGTATCGAATGCTTTCCGAATCTCCTGTTCAGAATTCCCCGCCTCTTTCATCAGCCGGTAACGCTCTGTCTGTTTCATGGCCTTCGTCAACAGCTCTTCCACCCGTTTCGCAGGCAGCACTCTTGCGTATGGCGCATTCTTACTTCCTACTTTTTCTTTGAAAAACAAAGGTTGCAAATAACTCAAATGTTCTTCTACCGCCTCCTCCGCATATTGTTGCATCCGCGAGTTGAGAGTCGTATAAATCTTCAGTCCGTCCGTGTAGACATTATAATTCGAACCATCCTTCTTTTTATTCTTCGCGCACCAGCCATACAGAGGATTCGTTTCCCAAGAAAGGGAGTCTTCATAGAATTTCTGCATTTGCCAACCACGATAATTACTCTTCACCGGCTTGGTTGCTGTCATCACACCACGCAGGTACTCACGGAAATAAGTAGCCAAACCTTCCTTGTGGTCAACACGATTATACGACAATTTCAAAGGAAGCGCTTGCAGAGAATCACATTCGGATTCAGTAATATATCCCGCTTTACGCATCTGTTCAAGCACCACATTACGACGGCCGCGAGAACGCTCATTGAAACGAACAGGATTATAGAGTGACGGATTTTTACACATACCAACCAAGGTAGCCGCTTCCTCTATTTTCAAGTCCTTCGGTTCACGGTTAAAATAAGTATGCGCAGCCGTCTTAATACCGACAGCATTATTCAGGAAATCAAACTTATTGAGGTACATACTCAGAATTTCCTCTTTGGTGTAATAACGCTCGAGTTTTACGGCAATCACCCACTCAATCGGTTTCTGGAAAAGACGCTGGAGAGTATTTCTCGCCACATTCTCCGTAAACAACTGCTTGGCAAGCTGCTGTGATAAAGTACTTCCCCCACCCGCATTTTTCTGGAATAACAAACCACGTTTCACAAATGCACGGAACAACGCCTTAGCGTCAATCCCCGAGTGTTCGGCAAAACGAACATCTTCTGTCGCAATCAACGCATTAATAATATTGGGTGACAGGTCCTTGTAGGCTGTATACACACGATTTTCCTTACTATAGGACCAAGTACCGAGCACTTTCTCATCCTCAGAAAAGATCTCCGTCGCAAATTTATAACTTGGATTCTCCAGTTCCTCTACTGGAGGCATATAGCCGATCCAACCTTTCGAAATAGAAACAAAAATAATGACGACAGCCACTACTGCGATTGCCAATAAAATCCAAAGAGCTTTTATTATTTTTCGAATCATGTTTTTTCTTGCTTATAAAAAACGCACTTAATTAAGTTACAAAGGTAGATAAAATCCGGTAGCCGACCAAACAAAAACAGGCGGGATTTTTATTCCCGCCTGTCATTCACCCTAACTCTATCTATTCAGAGTTACCAATTATGAATGAGTCGTATAGTAACTCACCATTTATCAATAGTCTGTAATTTCCATTCTCCTATCGTACAGCGTTCACTATCAAAGTTGATCGCCACTTTCACGACCGGTAATCCGCATAAAGCGAAGCGTTCAGGATAATTCTTCAGGTTGATCTGCTCCATAGCTTCATCCGCCGTCTTGTCAAGTTTCAACTCCATCACATAGAGGGTGGTTTTCGTACGAAGCACCACATCCACTCGACCGCGAGGGGTACGGACTTCAATATCTACATAATAATTCAGCAGACTGAATATGACGTAAAAGAGTTGCTGGTAATGCCCCTCATATTTAGTATTGTCGCAATAAGGAATGGTAGACAAAAAAGTCTGCAAACGACGCAACGCAGAATCCATATCACCGTTCTGAATATCATAAAAAAGATAGGCAACCATAGTGGTGGCTTCCGGGGTCTCATTGCCCACATAGTTAGGAAGAAGGCTTTCCATAAGACCCAGACGAACTTCTTTGTTAGGAATATCAAGCGTATAAAGGTCCAGAATCTTATTATAATCCTTTATGGTGATATAACCGCTCTGATATAGCAAAGGAGTGATATTCGTCATGGTCTCGGTAGGAGCATCAAAAATGGAAGCTTTCGCTTGTTTGGGACCGATCTCTGAAGGATTTACACCAAATTTGTCCAACATCTTTATCAAGTATGTAGGAGTACCGCAACCGAACCAATAGGAACCAAATTTACCGTCCGCGAAAGCATTCAACAGACTGAACGGATTATAGATGTCGGGAGACGGATAAGTGAAATGGTAACCGTCATAATTCTCCTTCAACTTCAGCAAGACCCCTTCAGAAGGAATATTCAATTTCGCGGCCAATCTCTCCATATCCTCTTTCATCTGCGTTAGCATTTCATCCTCCGTTATTCCGCAGATCGCAGCGTATGGCTCATCCATGCTGATATTCTTGATATTATTCAATTCACTAAAGATACTCAACTGAGAGAACTTGGTGATACCCGTCAGAAACACATACTTCAGATAAGGATCACAAGCCTTCAAAGGACTATAGAAGTTACGCATGATATTACGTAATATACCTAGATTTTCCTTTTCATGCACCACATCAAGCAAAGGAGCATCATATTCATCTATAAGAACTACAACTTTTTTTCCCGTCTTTTCATAAGCGCGCTTGATAAGACGGGTTAATCGTAGATTAGCATCACCGGCAGTTGTATCGAGGCCGAAGGTCCGCTCATAGTCTGAAAGCATAAAGTCAAGCAAACGTTCCAAACGCTCTTTATCCACATGCTTCGCCATACTCATATCAAAATGAAGAACCGGATACTCTATCCACTCTTTCTCCAATCTTTCCATAGCCAACCCTTGGAACAGATCCTTACAACCAGAGAAATAACTATGCAAAGTAGAAGTAAGCAAGGACTTACCAAAACGGCGAGGACGACTCAGAAACACATAGCTAGATGCAGAATGTGTCATCTGATAGATATACTCCGTTTTATCTATATAGAGGTAATTACCCTCACGAATCTTGGAAAAAGTCTGTATCCCTATGGGGTATAATCTTTGCAAAGCTTCCATACTAATATTTTATTTTCTTTAGAGCCACTATTATTTTTCAATTATCCATTCTCCTATCGTGCAGCGTTCACTATCAAAGTTGATCGCCACTTTCACGACCGGAAGCCCACACAAAGCGAAGCGTTCAGGATAATTCTTCAGGTTGATCTGCTCCATAGCTTCACCGGCAGTCTTATCAAGCTTCAATTCCATTACATAGAGTGTGGTTTTCGTACGAAGCACCACATCCACTCGACCACGGGGGGTACGGACTTCAATATCCACAAAAGAACCCAATAAGCTGAAAATGATGTAGAACATCTGCTGATAGTGACCTTCATACCTCGTATTGTCACAATAAGGAATGGTGGACAAGAAAGTCTGCAGCCGACGCAACGCAGAATCCATATCATCATTACGGATATCACGCGAAAGATAAGCCACCATGGTATTCGTTTTCTCAGTAGGTGTAGACACATAATAAGGCAACAGACTCCTCATCAAGCCGACCCTAACTTCTTTGTTAGGAATATCCAATGTGTACAGTCCCAACTCGCTATCATAATCCTTGATGGTAATATAACCGCTCTGATATAACAGCGGAGTAATACTGGACATAGTCTCCGTCGGTGCGTCAAAATCCTCCACAGCTGCTGTTTTTCCTCCGACTTCCGAAGGTTCAACACCAAACTTCTCCAACATCTTTATCAAGTATGTAGGAGTACCGCTACCGAACCAGTAAGAACCAAATTTACCGTCCGCAAAAGCATTCAACAGACTGAAAGGATTATAGATGTCGGGAGACGGATAAGTGAAATGGTAACCGTCATAATTCTCCTTCAACTTCAGCAAGACCTCTTCAGAAGGAATATTCAATTTCGCGGCCAATCTCTCCATATCCTCTTTCATCTGCGTTAGCATCTCATCCTCCGTTATTCCGCAGATCGCAGCGTATGGCTCATCCATGCTGATATTCTTGATATTATTCAATTCGCTAAAGATACTCAATTGAGAGAACTTGGTGATACCCGTCAGAAACACATACTTCAGATAAGGATCACAAGCTTTCAAAGGACTATAGAAGTTACGCATGATATTACGTAATACGCCTAAATTTTCCTTTTCGTGCACCACATCAAGCAAAGGAGCGTCATATTCGTCTATAAGAACTACAACTTGCCTACCTGTCTTTTCATAAGCACACTTGATAAGACGGGTTAATCGTAGATTAGCATCACCGGCAGTTGTATCGAGACCGAAGGTCCGCTCATAGTCTGAAAGCATAAAGTCAAGCAAACGTTCCAAACGCTCCTTATCCACATGCTTCGCCATACTCATATCGAAATGGAGCACCGGATACTCTGTCCAATCCTTCTCCAATCTCTCCATAGCCAACCCTTGGAACAGATCCTTACGACCCGAAAAATAACTATGCAAAGTAGAAGTAAGCAAAGACTTACCAAAACGACGAGGACGACTCAGAAACACATATTTCGCAAAATGAGTCATGCGATAAACGTATTCCGTCTTATCGATATAAAGGTAATTCTTCTCACGAATTTCAGAAAAAGTCTGTATCCCTATAGGGTATAATCTTTGCAAAGTTTCCATATCAATATCTATATTTTCTTTAGAGCCACTATTATTTTTCAATTATCCAGTCTCCTATCGTGCAGCGTTCACTATCAAAGTTGATCGCCACTTTCACGACCGGAAGTCCACACAAAGCGAAGCGTTCAGGATAATTCTTCAGATTGATCTGTTCCATAGCTTCACCGGCAGTCTTATCAAGCTTCAACTCCATCACATAGAGCGTGGTTTTCGTACGAAGCACCACATCCACTCGACCACGGGGAGTACGGACTTCAATATCCACAAAAGAACCCAATAAGCTGAAAATGATGTAGAACATCTGCTGATAGTGACCTTCATACCTCGTATTATCACAATAAGGAATGGTGGACAAGAAAGTCTGCAGCCGACGCAACGCAGAATCCATATCATCATTACGGATATCACGGGAAAGATAAGCTACCATAGTAGTAGTTTCCCGAGTTTTGCTGGCCACGTAATTAGGTAAAAGGCTTTTCATTAGCCCCAACCGCACTTCTTTGTTAGGAATATCCAACGTATACAGGTCAATACTCTCATCATAATCCTTGATAGTGATATAACCACTCTGATACAATAATGGAATAATATCAGTTATTGTTTCAGTAGGAGCATCAAAAGCGGAAACTTCCGCATGGTTATTACCGATCTCCGAAGGTTCCACACCAAACTTCTCCAACATCTTTATCAAGTATGTAGGAGTACCGCTACCGAACCAGTAAGAACCAAATTTACCGTCCGCGAAAGCATTCAACAGACTGAACGGATTATAGATGTCGGGAGACGGATAAGTGAAATGGTAACCGTCATAATTCTCCTTTAACTTCAGCAAGACTTCTTCAGGTGTTATTTCCAGTTTCGCAGCTAATCTCTCCACATCCTCTTTCATTTGCGTTAGCATTTCATCCTCCGTTATTCCGCAGATCGCAGCGTATGGCTCATCCATGCTGATATTCTTGATATTATTCAATTCGCTAAAGATACTCAACTGAGAGAACTTGGTGATACCCGTCAGAAACACATACTTCAGATAAGGATCACAAGCCTTCAAAGGACTATAGAAGTTACGCATGATATTACGTAATATACCTAGATTTTCCTTTTCATGCACCACATCAAGCAAAGGAGCATCATATTCATCTATAAGAACTACAACTTTTTTTCCCGTCTTTTCATAAGCGCGCTTGATAAGACGAGTTAATCGTAGATTAGCATCACCGCCAGTTGTATCGAGGCCGAAGGTCCGCTCATAGTCTGAAAGCATAAAGTCAAGCAAACGTTCCAAACGCTCCTTATCCACATGCTTCGCCATACTCATATCGAAATGGAGCACCGGATACTCTATCCACTCTTTCTCCAACCCTTCCATAGCCAACCCTTGAAACAGATCCTTACGACCAGAGAAATAACTATGCAAAGTAGAAGTAAGCAAGGATTTACCAAAACGGCGAGGACGACTCAGAAACACATAGCTAGAGGCCGAATGTGTCATCTGATAGATATACTCCGTTTTATCTATATAGAGGTAATTACCCTCACGAATCTTGGAAAAAGTCTGTATCCCTATAGGGTATAATCTTTGCAAAGCTTCCATATTAATATCTATATTTTCTTTAGAGCCACTATTATTTTTCAATTATCCAGTCTCCTATCGTACAACGTTCACTATCAAAGTTTATCGCCACTTTCACGACCGGAAGCCCACACAAAGCGAAGCGTTCAGGATAATTCTTCAGATTGATCTGTTCCATAGCTTCACCGGCAGTCTTATCAAACTTCAACTCCATCACATAAAGTGTGGTTTTCGTACGAAGCGCCACATCCACACGACCACGGGGAGTACGGACCTCAACATCCACAAAAGAACCCAATAAGCTAAAAATGATGTAGAACATCTGCTGATAGTGACCTTCATACCTCGTATTGTCACAATAAGGAATGATGGACAAGAAAGTCTGCAGCCGACGCAACGCAGAATCCATATCATCATTACGGATATCACGGGAAAGATAAGCCACCATAGTAGTCGTTTCCCGAGTTTTGCTGGCCACGTAATTAGGTAAAAGGCTTTTCATTAGCCCCAACCGTACTTCTTTATTAGGAATATCCAACGTATACAGGTCAATACTCTCATCATAATCCTTGATAGTGATATAACCACTCTGATATAATAATGGAATAATATCAGTCATTGTTTCAGTAGGAGCATCAAAAGCGGATACCTCCGCATGGTTATTACCGATCTCCGAAGGTTCAACACCGAACTTCTCCAACATCTTTATCAAGTATGTAGGAGTACCGCTACCGAACCAGTAAGAACCAAATTTACCGTCCGCAAAAGCATTCAACAGACTGAAAGGATTATAGATGTCGGGAGACGGATAGGTAAAATGATAACCGTCATAATTCTCCTTCAACTTCAGCAAGACCTCTTCAGAGGAAATATTCAATTTCGCGGCCAACATCCCCATATCCTCTTTCATCTGCGTTAGCATTTCATCCTCCGTTATTCCGCAGATCGCAGCGTATGGCTCATCCATGCTGATATTCTTGATATTATTCAATTCACTAAAGATACTCAACTGAGAGAACTTGGTGATACCAGTCAGAAACACATACTTCAGATAAGGATCACAAGCCTTCAAGGGACTATAGAAGTTACGCATGATATTACGTAATACGCCTAGATTTTCCTTTTCATGCACCACATCAAGCAAAGGGGCATCATATTCGTCTATAAGAACTACAACTTGCCTACCCGTCTGCTCATACGCACGTTCTATCAGACCTTGCAACCGCTGATTGACATAAATATCTTCCTCATTTCGACCATAGATTCTTTCATAAGTTGTCAACTTACGTTCCAACTCGCTTATTAATTCATCTTTTCCGACGTGCTTGGCCGTACTCATATCGAAATGGAGCACCGGATACTCTGTCCAATCCTTCTCCAACCTCTCCAAAGCCAACCCTTGGAACAGATCCTTACGACCCGAGAAATAACTATGCAAAGTAGAAGTAAGCAAAGACTTACCAAAACGGCGAGGACGGCTCAGAAACACATATTTCGCAAAATGAGTCATGCGATAAACATATTCCGTCTTATCGATATAAAGGTAATTCTTTTCACGAATTTCAGAAAAAGTCTGTATTCCTATGGGGTATAATCTTTGCAAAGCTTCCATATCAATCATATTTTTCACAAAGCTACAAAAAATATCCGTTCAAAAAGAAAGCAGGCAGAAAACTTTTTCCCGCCTGCTCCTTTTACTTTATATGAACAGCTCCGCAGGTACAAAAGGTACAGTAAATGCACCCCGCATTTTTTCCACACACACGTACGCACGTACTTAACTAATACGCGCACGTGTGCGTGTGTATAGAGAACCCCGAAAAAAGTGTACCTGCTGTACCCGCCATATCCACCGCACCTGATAAACTCATCATACCCGCCACACCCATCGCCAAACAAACACAGTGCTTTATAAGTCCTAAAGCAGTGCTTTACGACCTCTAAAGCTGTGCTTTAGCCTTCGTAAAGCACTGCTCTAACAAATATATCAACTATCTTCACAGACAGTTGATATATCTCACATACAAATCATATCAGCTCCATGCTAATATGAGGGTATAAGTCAGGAACATACCACTGTACTCTTCCCGACCTTTTGGCAACGTCAAACCTTGACGTATAGTTTTGCTATCCGTACTCTTTCCCCATACCTGATATTAAATTCGATTTATATAGGGAGCTTTGTGACTTATTCATATTGTCAAATATCAGCCATAGTAATTGGCACATAGGCTCCATCTTTCATTTCTATAATGACAGAGGGCTCATGCACAATAAGAGTATGCCACATTCCGGCAGGTACTTGTACGCCATAAATACCACTTGCAGGATTCAATTCATGCCTAGCACATTCAACACCTTTTTCATCATAAAAAAGTTCCGTTACATGACCTCTAAGCAGAATGACAGTCTCAATTGTTTTAGTATGACGATGAATAGGAACAAGCGTTCCCGGTAGCAAGGCATTGAGCATACGCTGAGAAGTGTCACCTTCACCATTACGCAAATCAAGATTAATGCGCCGCCGCTCATTTGTTCCCGCCTGAGCTAACAGTTCATCAAGTAGCTTGTCATTTATTTCCATAATTATTTCTCATTAACTTTTGCACGCAAATATTCTTCGTGTAGGTAATAATATTTTCTCTTGAACAAGACATAGACGATACAAAGCAACACCAACATATACTACGAATGTGATGATAATCATTTCCAAAAACAATAAGAGAAACTATTCTACCCTAAGTACAACTTCAAATCCTTCGGCAAAAAAGACTCCCCACTGCCCTCCCCTCATAGCAGCCAATCCTGTAATATACTCAGCCGAACGAGGATGAGGATAAGGCCTCATCACCCCTCTATACATACTCAAGGCTTGAATTTTAGCCTCCACGCCCTCTTTACCTACTTCAACAAAGCAGTTAGGATTAAAAGTCATCATCGCATTATTAATTTTCCATTCCGTACAAGAAGGTACCTCCATATACCAAAACTCCTTCACACGCTTCACCTCTGGTCTGCGCTGGAATAGCCGGATCGCCTCCTGACACGCCATACTAGTCTGTAAGTGATCATTGTTTGTGTCTGCCGGATGATGTGTAATAATAATATCAGGCTCACTTTCTTTAATAGCAGCCTCAATAAACTGCACCAATTTCAGGTGAGGTACCATATTCATTTCAATGTTCGGAAACATTCCCTCATAAATTCTATTCACCCCTAGAAACTTATTCGACGCATTTGTATCATTTTCCAGTTCATTATCTTCTGGACGGAACGCCCTTGCCTTCGCCTCTGTACACATAATGCATACATCCACCGCATGGCCCTCTCTGCACCATTTCCATATTGATGCACCAGCACCTAATGTCTCATCATCTGGATGAGCAACAACCAACAAGTATTTCATGATTCTTACACATATTAAATTATAACAACTTCACATATTTATTATTTTGTCAAGCAGCCTATCAATACACTTAAAAATTACTACAATGGTTTACTTGAGATAACAGCCTTTATGAAATTAATATCTAATTTGCAGTACTCAAAAGCATCACTTCACTAGTCTCACCAGATAGTCATACAACCACTGCGGATACCTACCCACTGCAGTCGAAAATATCGCTAGTACCGTCCACCAAATCAATTTAATATCATACCACCAAGCAACAAAGGTATCACTATTCTCAATCTTGTGCACATACCACACATCCAGTTTTAGACGCGTAGGCAATACCTTCTCATTATACTCCGTCTCATCCTCAAATTGGTCACCATAAATATAGTCGTAAAGTGACGAAGGACTCGTCAGTCCACAAGACAACCTAGCCACGCACAAATTTTCACTACCACGAGTTACATCCATTTGATCTACGGCGGCAGGACGAGGACCAACGACAGACATCGTACCATTCAGTATATTTAGCAACTGAGGTAACTCATCAATTTTCAACCTACGCATCATTTTACCCCACCAGAAAATGCGATCCTGGTCCGGACGCAACGAAACCTCATTCGCACACCTAGCCACACGCATCGAACGAAATTTCCACATTTTAAACTTTTTGTTATCTTTACCCACACGATTCGCAAAGTAGAACAATGGACCAGGATCACTCATTTCTATAAGGATGATAGACACAATCCAAATAGGAGATGTTCCTATAATTCCCAAAAGAGCACACCACACGTCGAAAATACGTTTAACAAATCTGTATACCATATTCTATTCTTAATTTGTAACATTCAATGTTAGTAATACCTTTCCCCAATAATTACATACAGACAAGACAACAGACACCATGCGTTCTGCTGAGTAATAAGGTATACAACAGAACGTATTCATCACTAAATGTATTAAATTGACTATTGGAAACGATCTATATTTTGAGACTATCATCTATTTTAACATTCGCTTTCTAACCACTATCTGTAGGAATTTTATAAAGATATTTATTATTTCATGTTTCTGTTATTTTTTGTGATCTCCAACTTTTTCAGAGAATCTTCAAAACTCACGATCTGATAGTCAAAGTCATACTTACTCATAGATGGCTCATAATAAGAAGATGCAAACATCTTACTGACAGGTTTTAGGAATTTGGAGCTAAACCAAACAACAGGATTAAATAATCTCGAAATCCAAATTTTATGATTATATTTTTTTGCAAAGAAACGTACAATCTCCACTGTATCAGCCAATTCCGCATTCTGCGGATAAAATGTTCCACCTTTCTCATGTAGTATCACCTGCTTCACAAATTCACAAAGATTATCAATATAAAGCATACTTCTCTTATTGTGCCATGCAGGAAAAACAGGAGTCTTTGTACCTAACCAACCCAATCGCAAGAAATTTCCTTTACTATTAGGACCATAAATCATACAAGGACGTAGATTTGCTACCTTGAAAGTCTCAGATGCCAATGCATTCAATCCCTTCTCCGCCTGCAATTTCGAGTCCCCATAGAAATCATTAGGTTTGGGCTCAGTAGACAATGTTACCATATGATCCCTCAAGTCCTTACTCGACTGATACACAATCTTCGATGACATAAACACAAACTGCTTCACACCACATATCTTGGCATGCTTAGCAATCTCCACAGTAAGGTCACAATTCACTTTATAGTACAAAGAAGCCATCTCCGGCTTCGGATCCACATGCGCAATACCTGCCACATGGAACACTACATCATATTTCGAAAAATCTGCTTCTTTCCACCCCCCATTCATTGTATCCACCGTATCTACCTGAAACTGCCCAGATGTCTTCATGAGCCATTTCTCCACCGATATACCAACGTAACTGTTGGCTCCTGTTATCAATACCTTAATCATACTATTTGTCCATTTATTACTTTATGAGAAACCTTGCATATAGGTATAAGCACCTCATCCCACTTACTATCATAATACATTTCATCCACCTCACAAATACCCATCTGCTTCAAGCACTCTACCTTCTCGTGAAAAAACGGATGGCGTCCAATGCCCAAAATGTGACCATTCTCTTGTATCAGTGTGGTGCCTACCAGCTCTACGTTCATTCCCTTAAAAACCTCGCTAAGAAAATACATTGAAGAGGCAGACAACACAACCACCCTATCGCCTTTGGTAAGATGCTCCTGCACTTTCGAAAACACAGGGTTAAGCTTAAAATTCTTAGCTTGTTCACAGCTTGCTTTAGCAAAAGCCGCCACATCCGAGTGGAACAACAATTTCAGCATCTGCTCCTTCTCAAACTTCACAGTTGTAATCTTCAGTTTAGCCAGTACCTTCAGCAAATAGTAATATACTCGATACAGTTTTCTACATCCCGTCATCTGCTCGTTAAACAGTTCTGTCATACTATCCTTGTACGAAAGAGTTCCGTCAAAATCAAATACTATTGTCTTCATTTTTAACGTCGGAAGAATCGCTTGATGTTCTTAAGGCTGAACAAGTTTGACATATTAAACTGTATGGCCGACCACACACTGGCATACGACCAGTTAATGAAGCAAGTGTTCTTGAAGCTCCAAAATCCCTTAATTCGCCCCATCTTCTTCACATAGTTCAACACATCCACCGGAAAGAACCAGCGAATGTAAGTTTCACCCATCCGGTAATCAGTCTCCAAAGGTAACTTCATACACAAACGCACATAGTTGGTCAGTAAATTCCTTCCGCTAAATTCCGAAAGCATGATGCTCCCCCATACTCTTGGATTGGCCTCAATCACCTTATATTTACCCGTCCGCTCGTCCAGCAAGAACTCCAGCATCACCAATCCATTCCATCCTGCCATATCCAGAATTTTCTGACCTTCTGCTATCAACGGCATATTGATATGCAGTTTCGAGAGAACCGTCACTCCTCCCGTTGGTGGGGAAGTCCTCAAACGCTGATGACTGTATGCTTCCACCAGATTACCCTCATGATACAGATAAAAAGTACCCTGCACATCATGTCCATTAGGTATCAGCTCCTGTACCAAATAAGGCTCTTTCTGTACCTTTTTGCGTATTTTTTCAGTATAGTCCTCAAGATTATACAAGCGGTACTGACCTTCACTTCCTGAACCTATGCAAGGTTTCAGCAGAATAGGAAACTGCTCAGGCTTTAAAGCATCAATCTCCTCTACTTTGTAATGAGCAGGCGCACTCAGATTGTGTTCTGCACAAAAGTCATTCAATCCCTTCTTATTACGAAACTGATGATACACCTCCTCCTTTGGCAGAATATATACATAGTTCTTCTGACCATATTTCTTCACAAACTGAAACAAAAAAGCTATCGTCTTTTCCTCCGCAGGCACAAATACCAACAAGTCATCCTTATACTTCTCTGCTATAGCATTAAAGTCCTCCACACATAAACTTTCATTATCTGTTCTCAACACCTCAGCCTTACCTTTGAATATTCTCTCCAAGTGACGCTTCATGCCAGCTGTACCCTCGATATTGCCATAAATCATCGGCACATCGGGGAATACCGAGGTTAATATAGAGATGATGTCGAAAGCCTTGCGAGTCTCCGCGTCAGGGACAAGTATCCTAAACATCGTTTATCTTTTCTTTTTAAATATCACATATTCTATAAAACGGAACGGGTATCGTAGAAACAGTAATGGTTTGCACGACCATATACCATTTGCCTTCAATGAAAAAAGAATATCTCTGTTTATATTCAGTTTATTCGCCATTGTTGACATTGATGCACCGCCCGTTCTCATCGTTTCAAAAGGCACATGAATATATTTTGTCTTCAGTTTATGCACATACATAAATCTCACCAAAAGATCAAAGTCTGCCGATATTCTGAGTTCAGGTTTATAGTACCCGTACTTATCAAAATTCCGTTTATAAGTAAAGAATGTCGCATGTGATGGCATAAGTCCTATACGGAAACATGCCGGAAAGAAAAAACGCGAATAGGTATAGCGCACAGTTTTCTCCAGATTCTCTGGAGTGACCACTCTAATATCGCCATACACAGCCTCGATTCCCTTATTTTCTTCAAAGGTCTTTGCCACGATACTCATTATATCCTTTCGGTGAAAATAGTCATCAGAATTGATAATCCCCACCACATCACCTGTAGCCATTCTGATCCCCTTGTTCATTGCGTCATAAAGTCCCTTATCTGATTCAGAAATCCACCTAAATGTAAAGGTCCGCCCAACTGTTTCAGATATCTTCTTAAACCTCAATTCGTAGTCTTTCAGTATCTGAATCGTAGAATCTTTTGATGCGCCATCTACAACGATATACTCCAAATCATTGTAGTCAAGTGCCAAAACAGAGTCCATGGTATTCACCAGAGTTTCAGCTCTATTATAGGTTACTGTAATTATGCTGATCTTCATTTGTTGCTTTATAATTTGATATTCCAATTTTTTAAAATATAATCTCTCATATTACGTTTATCTTCTGTAATAACATTCCCATCAATACCTAAAGCTTTCATGCATTCAAAAATCTTGGCATCCACCATAGTTCGATACCACCAGCTTTGAATAAAAGCAAACAAAAATCCCTGCTTACCATCCAAGATCAGCCCGTTCACGAAATACCTGTACACAAAATAGGCAAAACTTCTCCAAAACAGTGGTAGTTTGTTATAACTACCCTTCTTCTTGTGCTTTTGGTTAGCCTGCTTACCCCATGCCAAATCTTTATCTTTGTTTTCAGATAATTCATAAAGGTCGTTCAGCACCGAGGCGGCTTCCCTTTGAGCATAATCCAAATGTTTCCGGCAGTAATCCGAGATATTGATTAAGGAGTGATCACAGAAGTCATTCTCCATCATGATTGAACGCCCCTCCTTCAAGGCCAAATGTTCATCCATTAGTCGTGTATCATATCGTCCGTATCCGTTCCTATACATTCGCATCATGATAGTAGGATATCCTCCATGTCGCACCCATTTGCCCATAAATATATGCCTACGCTTCAACTCAATACCAGTGATATTTTTATCCAAAGTAGGTACACGTTCAGTAAGTTCCTGTGCAAGCTCTGGTAACAAATATTCATCTGCATCTATTCTCAATACCCATTCTGTCTGGATGTTAATATTATCTATGGCCCAATTATACTGAGCCGCTTGATTTCCAGGCCACTCATGTTCTACCACTTCTGCACCAAGAGCTAAAGCTATTTTTTTTGTATTATCAATCGAATAACAATCTATCAATACTATTCGTTTAGCCAGCAGCTTCACATTTTCTATACAACGTTTTATGTGTAACTCCTCGTTGTATGTAAGAATAATAACTGTTAAGTCTAACATAATGTATATCAATCGTAATTAATATATTAGTCTTTGATTCTTGCACACATCATGCTGGAAACCTTATTCAGAAGAATTGCAAATAAGAATGTTACAACTATCCAAACCAGTAACATCATACATTTATTGCTGATATATGCATTACATACTTCTATCAATGGCTGGTGCACAAGATATATCTCATAACTGATTCCAGAAAGCCATATAAGCGTCTTGCCTCCTTTCGCCACATTCAGATTTGCATACAGAGCCATAAATGTAATAAACCCTGCACTGATTGCAGAACCAATTGCCATTGCTTTATGACTTTCGTTCCATCCCAATTGATAAGCATATAAAGACACGCTCACCATCATCAATGCTAACATCAACAGTACCTTTTTATGATGTTTTGCAAATGCCATCAGTTCATTTCCCTTTGCAAACACAAGAACACCTGTGAATAGAAATAATGGCGGACCAGCTTTCGAATAGGTAGTAAGATAGGTCTGTCCATAAACATACCCTATCAGTAACAAAACCAAAGCCAACGCCCACCAACACCATTTAATCTTATCAATTCTGATATAGGATATGACCACAAAACAGAGATATAACATCATCAACATGGTGATATACCATAAATGTCCTGATATTCCAAACGGACGTACCCATCCAAGACCAACAGCATTAAATGTAATTGTCTGAAGCTCCAGTCTTCCTGTCAGCAAATACTCAAGCGGTATAGTTATTAGAATCAATATCCACAAAGGTATAAAGATTCGCACGCACCTTTTCTTCAAAAAAACAAATGGAGCAAATGGCTTAAAGTCCTCCTTCCTCCATTTATATCCAAACAATAATGCAGAGATAACAAAAAACAAACTTACCCCGCCCACACCAACTTGCAGCCCTATATTATTCAACCAGTTATTTCCCAAAGAACTGATATAATGGTCAAATAATATAGCAAACATGGCCAAAACTCTGATCCAATCCAAATTATAATTATGTTTCATTTTTGTTTATCAATAGTCAGTTACACACAAATTAGCTCTAATAACTCTGGAATACAATCATGTATAGTCAGTTCACTTCTCTTGCTCTTGCCCTGTTCGTACCGCTTTACTGCCTCAACAATACTTTTTGCAGAATACGGTTCAAATACCTCAGATGGCTTGCAAATAGCATGAGTAAATGGTAAATTAGACGAAATAATATCACAACCCGCATACAGTCCTTCTACGATTCCGAGACCGAGGCTTTCATTCAATGACGGATAGATTACCGCCTTACTTTTTTTATAGAGTTTACCTAATTGTTCAAACGGTACTTTACCATGATTTACAATCCTCACTCCTTTTGCAATAGCAGCATTAACTTTCTCAATATATTGAGGATGATTCCAAACCGTCAAGTGTAGCGGAATGTCAAGTCCATCTCGGTGCAATAATTTCCATGCCTCAAGCAATTCGTCATGCCCTTTGGCAAAAGTATAGTTACCAACAAAGATATAGTCCGACCTCACTTCATCACCCTTAGCATTGAAAGTTTCAGGTATTGTGTATATTGGATACCTAAAAAATGTTTTCCCTTTCCAAGGCAATGTTTCCTTTATCAGTGTTTCAGTATTTGAGGTCTGCACGACCCAGCTATCTGTATTCTTGGCAAAGCTGGTAATAAACATCCTTTTCAGCCAATTTTTGACTTTCCAGCTTACAGGCATATCATCCTGTTTCATCAGTAGACTCAGATTATGAAAATAGGTATGCACCCTACACGGCATTTTTATAGTTGGTGGCACATTAGCCATACAAAGCACAGAATGGAATTCCTTTTTATGGGTACAATAGTACCTATGTCTCTCCAGAAAAGAGGGTTGCATGACCACCACCTCTCTCGCTCCTAACTCAGAGTTTAGTTTCGGACAACGAGCGTCTTTTATCAATACATAATCAGTTTTTGCTTTAGTTAAACCATCTATCAGTCGATTTAGTACAGTCAAAGCTCCTCCCATATTAATGGTAAGTGCATCAATCAAAATTGGTTTCATACGTTCATCTCCCTCCTGTAGCTATAGAATACAGTCTTGGCATGAGGCGTTGACATATCATTCCTGTCCAGACAGCCACAATTATCATAATAATAGGATTAATTAAATACATCAATGCCAAAGACAAATCATTGCATCCAAACATTACCAAGCCCAGTTTTTTTATAATATTAAAAGTAGGTTCATGAAATAGGTAAATAAAAAAAGTATACGACATTAGTTTTTTCATCCGATTCGATATTAGATCCTCCTCTCCAACAAGCATATCATATCCTCCCCAAATAGCCATAATACCTATCACACTTATCACCTGCTGATAATATGGATTGAATACACTTATTGGTAAAGAAACAATACCAGATGCAAAAAGTCCCCCTGTTAGATATATCGTGATACATGCACAAACTAAAGGTTTGGTTAGTAGTCTTTTCAGCACCTCAAAATCATAATGTATTGCCAATATGCCTCCTAACACAAAATAGGTAACCCCACAGCGATTTATACCTCCAAATAACAATAGCAATGTCAAATACGTCAACAACGGTAGTTTCTTGATACCGACATAAATAACGGGACTTAATGTCACATATAGTATCAGATCCCGTAAAAACCACAACTGAAAACCTGCAGGTTTCAGAAACAGATAAGCTAGCGTATCCTGAGGCTTATAGAAGTCTATATTAGATACAACATCACTGTTCACAAAGATCGAAACGCCCGGAATATATTCAAGCACAACATACCAACTCACAAATATAATATTCCAAATTACATAGGGAACCAACAAGCTCTTCACACGCTTTCTCATCCGAGGCAAGCAATCGCCAATAGTGTTGACACCCCTATAAAACAAGATGCCCGATATGAAATAAAACAAAGGCACTGCCGCAACACTCAGCCCCGCTGTCCCCGTGAAGTTTTGTAGTGCAGACGACACTGGCTTTAGAATAGAAGAATCATAATTAGCATGTATTACCATAACGAAATATATTGCTACAAAACTCAGTACCGAAATCTTCTGACTGTTATATTGGTTTATCATCATATCTATGTTTTACTACAAGGTCCATCCATCAAGGTGGTGGTGCCTGTCTCTTTAAGATCGTTAATTAACTGGATTAAACGTTCAGCAGCACACTTCGGATTCCACAAGGTATGTATATCCATGCAGCCTTGTTCAGCCAATTGTTTTCGATATTTGGGGGCATCTATCAAGCTCTTTACTTTCTGATATAGATCTCCTATATTATTACTCTTAAATATAAGACCGTTTTTCCCATTAAGCACAAGGTAAGGAATAGCACCAATTTCATCACTACCTACCAAGCAACACCCTGCTGCCATGGCCTCATTAGCTACAGCCCCCCACCCCTCTTGCCTGTCGGAGGTAAACAGGAAGATATCACAGTTCTTCATAGCTTCCAGTATTTGTTCATTGGGCATATTGCCATGAAAAGTTACTATTCCCTCCAAGCCATGACGCTTGCTCCAAGCCTCCTGGCTATTTTTTAACTCTCCATCTCCATACATATCCAAATGGAATCTATAACCGTCTTCTTTCAATAATTTTGCACATTCTGTTGCCAACTCCGGATGCTTCCAATCAATGAATCTAGCACACCACATAATACGAACACAAATGTTTTGCTCCCTAGGTTTTTGTCTTAAATATCCCTCCGGTACAGCAGTGAAGTATCCCCATTTAAAATGTTTTCCTTTTAAGCAGCCTAATAGTTCATTATCTCTTACATCAAATGCACTCGCAGATAATCGGTAGATAGGTTGACGCCTGAACAAAGATTGATGCAGCCACCACCATTTTAGGAGACGTGGAGAAAGCATGTTCTTCCAACCTCGTTTAAGCCAACGCTCACCTACTTCAAATGTCAGTTTTCCTGTCTTCGCCCGCTCAATTTCCCACTCAAGATTGCCTGCTCCAAACACACACACGTCCGAATATTTATTTAAATCATGTGCACGTGCTTCTGCTGTCTTTGATTCAGATGCCAGTATGCAATAGGGCCGAGTACTATAGTCCTCTCCACCTTTTAATTCTCTATCATCTCTTGGATAAGTGGCTACAAAGCAAAAATTGTTACCTAATATCTTGTACATCTCGTCGGCAACAGCAACCTGATGATGGTTGAGATAGTTGAAAAAGAATGTAATTATCATATCACTACTTATTCAGGTCTATAATCATCACAACATCCAATTATCAGCCATACCAAAAAGCACAAATGACTCCCTCCTGCAAAAATATGTCCTTCAGCCATCATGTGTACCCCTACAAGAGCAAGAGCTGCAGCAAGTAACGCCCCTTCTGGAGTACGATATTTGATAGTGTTCAATCCTGCACGAAAAAACATACGACAAAAAAGCAAAAATCCTATGATTCCTGTCATAGAAAGAACACCCAACCAAGATGAGCCAAGTTCTATAATTCCAGACGATGGCTCATAATAATCCCCATTAGATACAGACACAAAACCAATACCATATAATGGACTGTCTTTAAACTCCTCTAATCGTATACTCCATTTTGCAGATCTAGAATTAACTGTACCCTCTTGCTCTATACGTTCAGCATTCTTTTGACTGAACCCAGACAATGCCCCATTCCATATAGGATATGTAACAGCGGCAAGAAAAATAACAGGCAATACACGCTTCTTAATAATGCTACTATCATTCGAAAAATAGTGCAAAAAAATGATACCTCCTACAATAGTTGCAATCAAAGAAGAACGAGAAGCAGAAAAGAACAACGAACCGATGCAAGCAATACAAAGAATCCAGAACCGTCTGTCCTCTCTTATCAATGCAAAATAGGCACAAAACAAAGTTGCAACACCACTCAAAGGACCGAGAATCATAGATTGTGTAGTAATACCACCAAATGTGCCAGCATTGTTTGTCAGATAATCAGAAATAAGTATTCCACTATTAGCACGCATGTAGTTGATGCCAAGGAAATAGCATACGAACGAGATTACAGATATCATAATGCAACATATACCCGTTCCATAAAACAATCCTTTACGCAAACGTTTAGCGGCTTCATTCTGTATCAAAGGAGAACAGAATAACAGAACCAATATGAACAGACCTAATCGTGGCCACGATTTGAATAATGGGTCAGGTTGACTTAACAGTATTGACAATGGCAAGTATGCACACATTGCCACATACAGTCCATTAAGTTTTACTCCCTTCAACAATAGATATAGGACAATGCAGATAATCATAGCATTATCAAACAGTGCTATAGGTAAATATAAAAATCCCAATACGCGTGCCGACAACAATATAGCAATAATCATCGGCCACTTACCTGCATATTCTATAATCAGTTCTTTTATTTCCTTTATTTTTAGCATAACGTAACGAGGTAGTCCAAATATTTTCTAATCAGCAAATCTATGTCCCATTCATGCATAAGCCTCTGTTGTTGAGGTAAGGTTATATAGTCAGATATTAAGTGAGCGAGCTTCTGATAATCTTTTGGTTTTATCAGCCATCTATCTCTTTCGTTCACAGGTATATACTCCGAGTAACCTTGATTCACACAACCCATGTAAGGCACTCCACATGCAGCAGCCTCTACATATACACAGCCAAACCCCTCAAAATAGGATGGTAAGACAAACAAATCCAAGCTCTGATAATATTCTGGAAGTTTTTCATGCGCTACCTCCTTCGGCCATTCTATATATTTTGCCAAATTGTGATCAACAATATACTGTTCGCACATCGAGCGCATCTCTCCTGTACCCAACAATGACAGTCTAAGATTATTGTATCCTTTAGCTAAAAGTATTTCAAAAGCCTTGATTAACGTAATATGATCTTTCAAATCATTAAAATTCGAGACACATCCTATACGGAAGATTCCTCTCGAAGTTTCTGAAACTTTTGAAATCTTCATAAACAAATTCGTATCAACTCCATTATACAATACATAAGTTTCTTTGGGGTTGATGGCCGAAAGGCCTTTGCAAAGTTTTAGAGACCGTATGCAGTCTTCGTAGATTTCCCCCTTTCTAGGATTGGGAAATTGCAACAGGCATTCCTTACAAGCCTCACTAATACAAATGTGTAAGTCAACCTTATTATACAGTTCGATTGCTTTCTTTGCACGATAACGAATATTAATTCGATTGTTACGCAACCTAACTCCACTTCGCAAATTAAATGGATCCAAATCGTGATGCTGAAGTAAAACCTTGATATTTGGGTTCAATTTTTTCAACGCAAGACCACATGCAGCTCTCATTGATACATGACAATGCACAAAAGCAATATCTTCGGGATAAATACCAACATCAATGACTTTCCTGACGAAAGATTTGGCATTAAAAACATTAAAAAAGCCATTCAAAATATTCGAAGGTATTTCTCGTGTTTTGTAATGATATACCGGAATATTCTCGATTACATAATCTTCATTATCACCCCCTCCCATAAACACTGCTATTTCATAGTCTGAATTCCGTCGAATTGCCTTCACTTGATCAAGTATATAAGCTCCTCGCCAGTTTCCTCGGGACGGAAAAAAGGGGGTTACACAAATATAATATTTATTTTTCTTCATAGAGCAAATTCTAACAAAAATTCAAAGTGTAATTATTTTTCTGATATAAAAGAAGACTGTTGTATATGCCGAAACGAATAACAGCATAAATATAGAAGAAACCATACAATACCACAATTGCCCGCACAAACCAAAGAACTTCATCATTAAAGTACCAAAGTACACCTTTAACTATTTAATCAAAAACTTTTCCCTTACCTATAAGAAGATAGAATGCCCACAAAGCAGATACAAGGACAGCAGGAAGGTAAGTCTTAAGCAGTCGTTTCTGAAAAAAATCTACGAGTCCAAGATGTTGCTTCATTCCGCTCTTCATCAGACCGTAACCTGAGAGAAAGAAAAAGATGGCAACACCAAGGTAGCCCGCTTGTGATGAAAACAAGAAATAAAATAAATTTCCAGCACCAGCCGCCATTCTCCACTGACTGTAATGGTGCATTGCAACCATGATACATGACAGAAATTTAATAAAATCTGTTACATTTCTATTCATGCAACAATGATGTGTTCTGTTTATTGATATCAGTATCTTCCCCCCACGTACTTAGAAAACATAGACTCCTATCACAATAAACTCTCAATTAGTTCTATCCACCTGAGCATCACCTTTTCGGCATCATACAATTTCACCGATTCTATTGCAGCTTTCGACAAACGTTCTCTTTCGACATCGTTTTCCATAAGGATGGCCAGTTGCCTAACATATTCATCAGTGTCAAATGGAGTTATTAGCCTTCCGTCCTCACCATCACGAATGATATATCTTAGTGCCGTATATGAATCGTAAGCCAGAGGCACGCAACCATGTTGCATACCCTCTGTCAGCACCATGCCCCAACTTTCAAACGAAGATGTCATACAGATAAATGCAGCCTTCTCATAATAATTTTTGGGGTCTTGTACACCTCGAAAAAAGCATCGCTTCAACCCCAACTTTGCCTGGAGTATTCTCACCATCTTGCCATCAGGACCATCACCAAGAATATCCAATGACCAATCGGGATATCTATCCTCAAGTCTTGACCATATCTTTAGCATATCAGTCGTACGTTTATGCCATTCTGCATGTCGACCAACCCATAAGAGATTCTTCTCTTTTGGCACCACATTTACATTATCAAAAGAGTTAAAATTAGGGATGATCACAAATTTGTCATCTGTCGCCTTGGGAAAAAAGAATCTATATTCATCTTTAAATTCTGGTACAAACAGAACGACTTTATCACTTTGAAAATATACTGAGCTCAACATTTTTTTTATGACACGTTTCCAGTTCCATCTACGCAACCAGTTTAGCTTAAGCCTAGAAAACATGGCATAATAGGAGTCATGAATGACCGACACTATTTTTACATCGTCAGGAATAGCTGATCTGCTTATGTACGATAATAACCCAAATTGGTTAATTATAATATTTATTTTATGCCGATCAATAATTTCGAGAATCTGTTCCTGCGCTTTTCCTTGCTCTAAAAAGAACTGGGTGATATGCTGTTCATACTCTCCATTATTCGTTTTATCTACAGACAAGAATGTTACTGAATGTCCTACTTTCGACAATTCTTTGGCAAGCGCATTAGAAACACGCTCTACGCCTCCCATATTCGTATTAATTTCCCGTGGAGAAAAAATCAAAACATTTGCCATACTATTTCTTCTTTCCTATCATCCAAGGTATATAGTTATTGAATATATATATCAATGGAAACTCTAACATTACAATAATAACAAAACATAGATAAGGATTCCATCCTAAAGGCTTAAAAATATGCATCCAAAGAGGCCAATGAGTAAGATAAAACACAATACTGTTTTGCCCAATGTATACTAGCGGTTTTGTGAACTTTTCAAATCGTTGGAAAAAAAGCAAACTTTGACATCAGATATTACAACCTTTAAAAATCCAAGTGCCACCCAATATACAACAAACAAAAGATTGTAAAGTACATATGGAATAAGCAGTCCTTTGATGTTGCTACGAGTAATATTACTGAATGTTTTTTAAGTGTTGAACGTAAGCACTCAATTTAGGGCATCCCCCTTTGAAAGGGCACTTTTCAGTGCCCTAAACCGAGTTTTGTTAATTAATTAGTCTTGAATTTAACATTGGCTGGTAGCCAAAGTGATTTTGTCAGGAACCATGTTAACATAATCCCTGCATCCGTTAAAGATATTTTTGAAAAAAGTTCCGATGAAGTTCCAGACAGAACTGCCATGAAGCTTTACCGTTCCAATCACACTGTGATAAGTTGCTGCCATCTCTGCACCGGCATCACTACCATAATGAAGTGAATTATTGCGTTGGGTAGTCAGCTTTCGAATGGTTCGCTCAGCCAGGTTGTTGTCTATCGGTAATTCACCATCATCCAAGTAAGCAAAGAGCTCTTTCCAGAACCGGTTCAGATAATTGAGAGCTTCTTTATAATACCGGCTTCTAAATTCTGAATCCTTTGTCAGTTCACTGTCCAACAAGCTGCGTAACTCTATCAGAAGTTCCTTCGTTGCCAGGCTTTGCCTTTCTCGGAACCTTTCCTTGGGAGTTAATCCGGCATCATCGTATTTACGCTCCCTCATAAAGAACTCCTTTAAAATTTCGGAAAAGCGTTCTGCAGTCGGTTCACCACCCTGATTGGAAGCCTTGACAAACTTGTTCTTGGCATGTGACATACAAACCTGGTGTACAGTATCTTTAAACCGGGCTGATTTCAGCTCATTGCCGATAAATACATAAGCATTGTATCCGTCGGACATAATACTCTTCAACTCTGCATCGCCCAAAAAGTCTGTAAGTACATCACGACCGCGCGAGCCATTCTCATAGAAGAAAATGGCTGTTTTCTGAGCCTTGTTGACCAGAACCCAAATATAGCACTTCTTATAGTGATCGTATTTACGCACCTTACACCAGGTCTCATCGCAGTTCACTATCGAGTCTTTTTCCAAAGCTATGGACTTCAATACACAGACCAATTCATCCAGGTATGTCTTACCTTTCTTAAGCCAGTTGCGCAATGTGTTTTTAGAAACGGTCATGCCCATATCTGTCAGCCATTGGTGAAGAAGACCGAAAGTCACATTCTTCACATAAACTTCATAGGCGATAGCCTGCAGAAATTCAGGAGTAGCTTTAGTACCCTCGAATCTGGTCACCACCTCCGGATGGCCTTCAGAAGGGAAATAACCCCACCTGGGCTTTTTACCAGGCTCTGCATAATGAACCATCTCAAAACATTCTTCCGTAAGGAAAGTACGGAAACTGAACACCCGTACCATTCTCCTTTCAATGATGCGACCGGGAACCTTTGTCAAATCGGAAGGATGCTCTGTCGCCTCTCCAACTACTCCCATCCTTTTATAACCGTCAGGGCGATTGGATAAATCACGCTCTTTCCTGGAAGACTCTTTTACCTCTTGAGATGGAGCATGATCAACCGAATCCGTACGAAGCGTATCATCGGTTCCATCATAATCATCTTTCTCCTTCCGGCGGTCTGAATCACTTGTTTTAGCTTTAGATTGTATCTTTTGACGTCTATCACCAAAACGTTCCTGATGGGCATAATCAAGTTTTTCTTGAAGTGATTTTATCTTACGCTCAGCCGATTTGCGAAGTTTATGCTCTTCCGATAACCGATTTTCAAGGTCAGCATGTTTCGATTCCATAGAGGACACCTGAGCCTTCAGATCCTTCATCTGAGCCATAAAATCCTCCAAAACAAGCTTCATGGCATCACTTGTCAACCGAAGATCCTGATTCTGTTCGGCAAGGTATTGTATGTACCGCTCTTTCTGATCCTCTGCCATACCTGCACTATAATTTATAGGGTTGCGTGAGTAGGTTTCCCTACTCAACAACTCTCGTTTTGTTGTAATTATATCTTGCAGATCGATCATACTTAAACCTTTGATTTACAGCATTAAAGGTAATAAAATAATCACAAAACCGCAAGTGGATAAATAGATTGATTATCTGATTTTTAATGTTTTAACTATAGGATTCTCAAGAATCAAAACCACGTCCTTCCAGGCAATCCGATAAACAATATCTGCCCCGTTCCGCTCCACCTTCATGAACTGATAGCCTGCCACAAACTTCTTTTCGAACAGACTATATGAACGATTATCAAATGAAAACATACGGACTATCCTGCGATTGCGAGACATGACTATAAAGACGTCTCCATCATTGGGCTCACGGTGAAGCCGTTCACGAATGACAGACAGCACACGGCTGTGCTTACAACGCATATCGGTAAAGTCACGGACATAATAAAAATGATTCAGACCGGTAACACTCAACATAACCCCTCCAGTTTCTCTACCATACGAACCAAATCCGGGTAGCTTAAATTCTTTTGGGACAAATGCAAGCCATTGCTGATACGAATCTCAACCCAAATACGAACCGGGTGATCATTTCTGCCTGGTGATACCGGTTGAGATTGATCAATGTCACTGGATTTTTCCTCATGACCAATTGCAGGAGCACCATCAACCTGGACTTCAACTACTTTTCTACGGGTATCCCTGTACCATTTCTGAAAGATGTTATAAGGAACTTTGTTCTTAACACAAAACGATTGGAGAGATTCTCCATGAGGCAAAGCCTCGGTCTGGTACTGAAAGTAAAACCTTTCAAGATCTTCACTGCTATACATAAATTCTAAAATTTTTGTTCGCAGCGAAGATAGAGATTTCAATTATGAGCCAATTTTTGACTGCTTACGTGTTGAACAAGTATCCACTCACAACAAAAAATAATGGCATATGTATCATGAAAATCATTGGCAAGATATCTGGGTTAGAATACTCAGAATGTCCCATTACTACCAACAAGATACCTATTGCCTTTGCCCAATCTATCCATCCTTCTCTTTTACGGTAGTGCGTACTTGGGCAGGGAATATTTCGATTCATAAATACTTAAATTTCTCTAATCAATTTCTCCCACTGATTAATAATACTATCTAATTCAAAACGAGATGTAGATTGCATTGCTTTCACTCCCATATTAATTCGAAGATCCTCATTATCCATCAAAAGAGAAAGTTTTTTTACATACTTGCTCTTATCAAAAGGAGGAATTACAAATCCTGTTTCGCCATCCGAAATTAAATCCTTTGCAGCTGAGTAGGTGTCATACACCAAAGGAACAACACCGCATTGCATAGCTTCCACTATTACCATCGGCATGCCCTCATTCAGTGAAGTCATACACATAATACTTGCTTTCTCATAAAAAGGCTGTGGAGCCACATTTCCCTCGAATGAAACCCCTTTTATATTATGCTGCTTAACATACGCCTCTAGAGATAATTTGTAATCGCCACTACCACATATTTGCAATATCCAATCATTGTGATTAGGCTGTATAGACTTCCAAATATCAAGTAAATAATCTACGCGTTTAGGTGCATACTGCAAACGCCCCATAAAAAGGACAATCTTCTCTTTTCGGCATAAACTATTAGCTATTGTGAAAGTATTTGGATTATATATTGATATGATTTTACTAGTATTTTCCACTCCTGCCATCTTTACAAACTCTTGTATGTACGAAGGACTCAATACAATCACCTTGTCTGAATGCTCATACATATATTGATAGTTTGTACAAAAGTTATGATAATGCATCATTCTGTTAAGAGGGACCTTTGCCCATTTAAGTAAATTGATGATAAACTCTTTAGGATTACGTAACTTAAGAGGTAGATTTAGAGAGCGATAGTAGTAACGCAATGACTGCATCGGACAAAAGTGAAGCTCCGTGATAATCTTTACCCCCTTGATATGTTCATTGCTAAACAGGTAAACATCATCTGTATTTCCTGCTTCATTTATAATAATATTAATAGCATTTTCCCTACAAAAATTATTGATGAAATTGATATTTCTTTCAGTGACACCATTAGTATCAGGAAGAAAAAAACATGAAATATCATATTTTCCAGGTATAGCTATTCGGGACATATAATACACATTATATCCTCTTGTTTGAAGCCCATGTGCAATATTATCTGCAACACGTTCCGTGCCCCCTCTACGTGGATTTATCTGAGATATAAAATAAAACAGAATATTCATAAATATTTACATATAATATACGCAAGATGGAACATTCCTTTGCTCATTAATTTATATTGAAGCCGGAATCGGCCGCCTGAAATATTAAGAATTTCCTTTATACGAGCTTTAATTGTAACATCACTAAAAATCATTTTGAACGGTTTCACACGATCTGCCCATTTTGTGGCATACAAAGACTGATTCAACACTACAGATATCTTCGCTGTCATCACGCGCATAACCTGTTCATGAGAATAGCTGGAAAGTCCAAGCTTCATATCCATAAGATCAAGCATCTTAAATAGATTACTGATAGAAGGATAAAAATCCCCCCCCCTTCGAACAACGGGGTTATAATCCAACTCCATACGATAGTGATAGCCAATAAAAGGAATTAAACTAATACTTGACTGATGATAAAGACACTGAAGCACGAAATAAAAATCCTCAAAGACAATCATACCCTTCAGGAATTTTATATTGTGCTTCTGTAAAAAGGAAGCTCTATAGCTCTTCAAGCAACTTGACTCCATATTTATCGTGTTCAACAAATAACCTATTTCAGAATGTAGGTTTACAGATGAGATATGACGATACACAGGAGTCCCCTTTATTTCAGAATAATATATATTACCATTATTGTCCTCATGATCTTGAGTGATACCCACAATATACATATCAGCATCGTCATCCATGTGATTCCCTACTTGCTGCAAATAATCCAACTCAATCCAATCATCACTATCCACAAACATCACATATTCTCCCTGAGCTGCTGCCAATCCGACATTGCGTGCATATGAAACACCCCCATTAGGTATATGAAAAACCTTAATACGATTATCATTCTTGGCATACTCATCGATGATTTCCGAAGTATTATCTTTGGAACCATCATCCACAATAATAAGCTCCCAATTGGGATATGTCTGCTTGAGCACACTATCAATACACTGACGTATAGCGTTCCCAGTATTGTAAGCAGGTACTATGATGGAATGTTTAGGATTGTTCATTTATTATATTCTTCCAATGCCTTATCTACAAATTCATCGAAACTCTTGAATGGTGCTTTGTGCTCTTTCTTCCATATATCATGGTATCCAGCAGTCTGTTGAGCTACAGAAAATTTCAAGCGATGATCATCTTCATCTCCCTCCATCCAAAATGGAAATTCTTCATACATCTGCTCAACCGTAGGTCGCTTTCCTGTCTTTTTATAAATGATACATGCATACCGTATAGCCTCTTCATAACTTTGCTTTTTCCTTTTTTCATAGTATTCTTCAATGGTGCATATTACTCTAGCAAGTGCACCTACAGCCACACTATTTGCAGGTATATCTTTTGTTACAATCGAACCAAAGCCTATGATACAGTTATCACCGATAGTAACGCCTTTCAAAACGGTACAGTTTCTAGTAATATATACGTTATTGCCAATGGAAACAGGACCTGACGATGGCAGAAATTCATGATAAATATTACCAAATACCTTTTTGACATTATCGTGCGTCAGTAGAAGGAAATTTTCAAGTATTGTACAATTATCTCCAATTTCTACAAGCAAAGGGCGAGTTACATCAACACAGGCAGTCTGGGGAGACCGAAAAAATACATTATTTCCAACCTGAACCCCTTGAGAACGCAAATAAGCTATAAATTCATTGGAAGTAACCATATGCTTATGTCCTAAAAATAATCTCAAAATAAATCTTTTTATTCTCTTACATAAAATAAACAAGTTTGTCATATTCTAAATTATTTGGAATTTCAGCAACAATGCTAGATTGAAAACAAATTATTTTAATGTTCAACATTCCCCAAAATACCTTACCGACAATTATACAAATAATCCTTTGGATTATTTGTCATTATCTTTTCTATTAGGTCGGCTGAACGGTTTGTACTTTCATCAATAATAACAATCACTGCTACATTTCAATAATCTCTACATAATAAATATAAATATTCCTTACTATAATCTTCCGTATTATAAGCAGAAATCCCCACAACAGTCGTATATTCTAGCATACTCTTAGTTCCACAGTGTTCGTTGTAATCTTAATATTTTTGCAAATATTTTTTTTATATTTTCCATATATTGATATAATTTATACCTCCAAAGAGCTGAAGAAAAAGCCATCAGTCTCTTATATAAAAATGGTTCCTTTTCCCTTATATAGCACATTGCCTCCGAATCTGCATATCGTTGAATGCGTTCCTTTATTTCTACAATTCGATAAAAACCTACTGATTCAAAGAAGAGAAAGCACAAACGAATATGCAATAGCAAAAACAATTGAAGACTAAATGAAAGCTGCTCCAACATTCCAGCTTCTTTTACCCGCTTTTCCACCTCGCATGTCGCATCAAAGAAGTCAATACACTTTTGCAAAGTAGGAATCCGAGTTACAGAAGTTAAAGACATAAAATAGTTCACCACTGGAGTGGGTATATAGACAATATTTGTAGCTTTCAACATGACTGAGGTTAATAATATCTGGTCCTCTGCTATCAAATAATTTTGAGACAAAAAAATATCATCAAACAGCTCCTTCCGATATAATATTCCCCACAAATAAAAATTCGGAAAATATTGGAATGTAAAGTTCAAGGCATCAATATTAGAATATACTTCCGAACTACCCAACCTATGTACCAATTTTTTTTCTTCATTTCTATTTATTCGTTGAAAATCACCTACTATCATGTCTACTCCACCCTGATTCATTCTATCATACAACATTTCCAATACATTACTATCATAAAGAGTATCATCTGCATCCAAAAAGAAAAGATAAGGTGCACATGCTTTTTCTATTCCTAGGTTCCGTGCATACACTACACCTCTATTTTCCTGATGAAAGACACGAACCCTACTATCTAAATTAGCATACTGTTCGCATTTTATACCAGACAAATCAGAAGAGCCATCATCAACCAACAAGATTTCAATATTTGTCAAGGATTGACAAAGTAGACTTTCAACACAAGTTGCCAAATAAATCTCTGCATTGTACACAGGAACGATTACAGATATTAGTGCCATAAGCATACCTTTCTTTTTATAAGACTCATTATCATCACCCGTTGATTAGCATTCAGTACAAACAAATAAGAACCACCGAGAATAAGGGAAAAAGATAACAAAATTGAAATAATAAGTCTCAACCAACCTTCTTGAAAGAAATAATGTAATGCTATAAAAAAAGGAATGGAAAACAGCACTACTAATACAACAGGACACAGGGAGGATTGAAAAAAACTCCAAAAATGAAATTTTTCAAACTTTAACTTGAAGATACGTAAGTTTACCAGCAAAATTAGACTATTGGACAGTAACATACAGATGAAGGCAGAAATCGGAGTATCACAAAAATGTAGTACACCATAAATACTTGGTAGTGTCAACAAATAAAGACTACCAGTCACAAAACTAACTTCTTTCATTTGTCCAGTTGCACGAATTGGAATAATGAAAACACTATTCATCAAACCTATCCAATTGGAAATAAGCGCAATCTGTGCAAAGCTTACAGTATACTCAGGTACGATTCCCAGCCAAACTGTTAATACAAAGTTCATTTCAAAAATAAAAGGAACTGAAAGTAATGCAAACAATATTGACATAAACTTACAACAAAAAGACATCAGTTGCTCCATATATGCTAAATTTCCAGCAGCATATTGTTTTATAATCTGAGGGTTAAATGCTGACAGAATATTAATTACCATATTCGAAATCGTTGTTTGTACAACTGACGCAATTCCCACCGCTGCATTTACTACGGTTCCCCAAAAAATATTGATCAACATCACCACACCCTGCTGGCGGACTGTGACACTCATATTACCATATAAATCCCATCCAGAAAAAGAAATCATAGGTAGGAGTATTTCCCGTTTCCATCTCCACTGGAAATGACATTCTCGAAAATGTCGCAAGCAATATAAACGGTATATCATCATCACAATAAAAGAAGAAAAAAACATCAATATAGAATATAGTATAAGTTTATCCCAATTACCAATAACCAGTAAATAGACAATAATCAATTTCAAACAGACATTCAGTATTTCAATATAGGCATAAAAACCAAACTGTTCATGAGAAGTAATACTTGCAGAATAGGGGACCTGAATGATTCCTATCATAGCTGTCAGAATAGAAATTTGAAAAACAATGGCAGCAGCATTCATTCTCCCTTCCGGTATGACTAACTTCCCATACAAAAAATATAACCCTATAGTTTCTGCAATTATGAAAACAATCACCGCAATTCCAATATGTACCAACAAAGCACTGCTGAAAGTTTCTTTCAAACGATTCAAGTCTTTTCTTCCTAATTCAAAGATTAAAAAACGAGAAGTAGCCCCACTCATCGCAGAATTCAAAAAACCCAGTATTCCGACAACCCCACCAACAACATTGTAAACCCCAAAGTCCTCTACTCCAAGAGTATTCAATATAACCCTTGAGGTATATAAAGATACAAACATTGATATCCCCATACGTATATACAACAGGATTGTATTCTTTGCAATTCTTTTATTGTTATCTGAAATAGATGTCATGCCTTTCAATTTTGTTTGATTATATAATGCTGTGAAACTTCATTTGTAAATACTAATTATTTTTTCCATTAAATATCAGCATTTACCACCGCCAAGAGTTTCCATTTTAACATTCATAATGACTTTTTATGCTAAAAATATGTTAGCGTCCAATTTTGACGTATACCTCAAGGAAAGCCGCCACAGGGCGGTTTCCTAATAAATAACGTCAAAAAGGATACTGATTTTTAAAATTTATTGTTAGTTCAATCCGATAGTCAAGGGCAATAAATGTTCATAATCCCTACGTCCTTTAACAATCTCGCTGAAAAACCTCTTGAAATAATCCAGCACAGCCACACCCTGCATCTTGCATGTTGAGATGATGGTATGATACACCAACGAGACACGGGCCATCCTATCACTTCCGAACGAGTTCTTCCGCTCACCCGCCAAGGGGCAAATAAATCGTTCGGCAATGGAATTGTCGATTGAATAAGAACCGTCATTCAAGTAAGCGAACAACTGAGTCCAAAAAGTATTCATATAACTTATGGCCTTCTCCATCAGATCCCCCCAGGTCGGATGAGCGTCACTGAGCAAGGCGTCAAGCTTGCCGCGTAACTTGATGATTATTTCTTTCGTCTTTAAATTATTCCGGCAAAACCTTATCTGTTCAGGAGACAACTTACCTTCTTCATACTCACGCTCCAGTTTGTAAAGCTCACCGATCAGCTCCAATATGAATGCGGCATCCTCATCATCACCCTGTTCCAAAGCATACTTGAACTTCGAACGGGCATGGGGCATGCAACAAAGATGTTCTATATCTACCATATGATCATCCAGATACATATAGATATTATAGCCGTCCGACTGAAGGGCTTTCACCTGACTGTCACCCAGGATATGCTTCAGGGCATCCCGTCCCCTGGAACCATCCTCGTAGCAATAGATTACCACTTTGGAGAGTCTGTTGACCAGACACCATATGTATTTCTTCTTATAGCATCTTTCACGCCTTACACGGCACCAGGTCTCATCACAGTTGACAATGGAGTCCTTCTCCAGACAAGTGTTCTTAAGATAAGTAACCAGCCCACAGAGATGAATGGAGCCTTTTTCCAGCCAATTGGTCAGACTCATGCGGCTCACACGCATCGATTCACCGAATAATCTGTACATCTCACGATAAAGAAGCGTATCCAGAATATATTTGTTGAAAGCAAGATAAGCAAGGAAAGAACCGGAGGCGTGCGTTCCCGGAACAACGTCAATGATTTCAGGATGGCTGCTGAAAGGGAAATAGCCTTCGTGAATTTTACCGTCAGCCGTCTTATAGCGGATAACCTCGTAATCATGCTCCACCAGCCTGCTTACCTGCTCGTAGGCATATTTTCGGAAACGTTTGATGCTGACGGAACCTGCGGGAAGCCGGCCGATGTCACTGTTGTGACAAACCGTATTGTCGGCACTCATGGTACGGTAAGCAAGTCCCTGGCGATAAAGACGCGACTCCTTTGATTTTGCTTCGGAACCCTCTTCCTCCACCGCTTCCCCACCAGCCTCCGCAGACGGAGATCCGATGGATTGCGGAGTTCCGTCGAAATCATCCTTGTCACGGATAAGGTCTTCTACGTCCTTCACACGCTTTTTACGGATTCCCTTCTGGCTCTTGCATCCATAAAGGTTCTTGTTACGGACTTTCAGCCGCTCTTCCAAAGCTGTTATTTTAGACAACAGATTACTGTTCATCGCTTTATAAGCGTCCAGCTCCTTTTCCGCAGCCATGGCGGCCTTCTGCAAGGACAACAGTTCGTCAATCTTGGACAACAGCGCGTCTATGCGAGCCTCGTCACGACGGATGCGTTCGGCATCCCGATCACAGGAAGCCACAAGCTCCATGATCATTTTAGATTTCTCCTCAGGTATCATATCTGAATATGGGGTCTTCAAAAGGGGCAGGAGTATCCTCCCGTTCCTTAAGCTTCCTTGCGGAAGAAAGCAGTTTCATTCGTTCCAACTCATTCATATTCAGTATCTTTGTTTCCTCAAAGATACAAAAAAACAATGAAATAAAAGAATATTTCAACTACTTTTTATTTGTTAATTATTTGACTGTCAACTTTTTAACAACAGGGGATTCCAACAAGAGAATGACATCCCGCCAATTGATTGAATAAATACTTTCATTACCATTATAGGTTACCCGCATAAACTTGTAGCCGGGTCTGAAACGTCTCTCAAACATACTGCAAGACCGACGGTCATAGCTGAACAAACGCACCAGACGTAAATCTTTGGACATCACGATAAAGACATCTCCGTCTTCCGGTTCACGATTCAACCGCTGATGGATGATGGATAAGACCTTATCATATTTGCAGCGCATATCGTGAAAATCCCGGACAAGGAAAAAACGGTTGAGACCGGTTATATTCAACATAAGACCTCCAATTTCTCTACCAGACTTTTCAAGCCTGCGTAGCTTAAATTTTTCTGACTGATATGAACACCGTTGCTCATGCGGATGTCCACCAGGATTCGAAGTCCGGTACTCGAAGAAAGCAGGGTGTCCACTTCCAGAGTTCCTTCCGGAAGAGGGGAAGGAAGTTCCTGCATTTCTGATTCCGGCGAGGGAGCAGCCAAAACTTGAACAGGAACTATCTTCTTGCGGGTATCCTTGTACCATTTGGTAAACAGGTTATAAGGGACTTGGTTAGACAAACAGAATTGCTCAATCGAAACACCGGAAGGAACGCCTTCCAATTTATAGCGCAAAAATAGACGCTCAAAATCATTGTAACTATACATAAACTTGGCTTTTCATTTAACGAAAGCAAAGTTCTGACTTTTATATCGGTTATCCTATATGTCATTTTTGGATGCTAACGGCAATAAAATTGGATGTTAACGGAATTTTTGAACTAGAAATAAAAGAATGGTAAAAATATGCGAATAAAATTGCCTATCATTCGTTTCATATTACCTTTCCATGAATCCTGATTTTTAGAAAAAGATAGCGCTGTACTATCACTCCCTTCTACTCCACCCAAATGGGCCTCTCTCTTAAATCGTAATTTAATATTTCCTTTGCATGTTTTCACAAAAGCAAACATCACATCCTCCATAAAAGAACCATTGTAATCATTGCAAGAAGAGTATAATGGCGCAATCTCAATTTGGTAAAAGTTCTTTTTTACTCCAAATAATCTACATTCGAAACTATGACCATTCCATCCTGGCATAAACCAATCATACAGCCTATGATCTTTGATGTCACAATACATATCGAATCCTTGATATCCAAGTATCTTATCAGCTTTTTCTAGAAAATAGTTCAAATTATAAATTGGGTATCGCCCCGTTACTTTAAAAAAGTAACTACTCTTTTTGAGAAATTCAGAGATCTCTAAAGCTTTATTAATCATCAACATTTCATTAAATCCTTTACCTTTACTAATATCAAATTCATCTGGATTCAATGATACAAATTCAATTTTATTTTTATCAAATATAGGTAATTTAGCTTTTAAGTTTTCAATATTCCATCCTGAGTTTTCTGCAAAAACGATTTGACGATATTGGTCTTTTTTAAGAATATGTTCAATATAATAAGCTAAAGTTGCCACATACATACTTTCACGCTCTTCATTCGAGAAACATCCCCCCCTCATGCCTCTAGTGCTTACAGATGCAGTCATCAATAAAATAACCTTATTCATATTGCTTTAAGTATTTATTAATATAAGAAACCTCTTTAATTCGTTTCCATAACTTACACACGAAATAAAAATCAGCAGACAAAAGCTATCAAGTATTGACATAAAGACTAATCTAAAACCTCGTACTTACTATGCTTACTCTTAAACTCCGGCACTAGTACTTTCATCTGACGTACGATATCCATATCGTTATAGCCATCCTTAGTAATTTCAATAAGTTTGTTTATTTGTTCACTCACCTCATCATAACCTAATTCGCGTACAGAAGCTAGTTTTATCTTAGGATGTGAAGAGGGCTTAGTATTTTCTTCTTTATTCAGCAGTTCTTCGTAAAGCTTCTCACCATCACGCAGGCCGGTATACTTAATCTGTATATCCTGTGCTCCTGAAAGTAAAATCATGCGTTTCGCCAGATCTGCAATCTTCACCGGCTTGCCCATGTCAAAGACAAAAATTTCACCACCATTCCCCATCGAACCTGCTTGAAGTACAAGACGGCAAGCTTCAGGGATAAGCATGAAGTAACGGATGATATCGGGATGAGTCACAGTTATCGGACCACCGTTCTTAATCTGCTCTTTAAAGATAGGAATGACAGAGCCATTAGAACCCAAGACATTTCCAAAACGGGTAGTCACAAACTGAGTACAACCTTTTACCGCACCATCGGCAATAGCTTTATTAAGACTCTGACAATACATTTCACATATACGTTTTGAACAGCCCATCACATTGGTAGGGTTAACTGCCTTATCCGTACTTACCATCACAAACTTCTTGGTTTTATATTTTACTGCAAGATCGGCTATAATGCGAGTTCCATCAATATTGTTAACAACAGCCTCACCTGGATTATCCTCCATCATTGGAACGTGCTTATATGCGGCCGCATGGAACACATAATCGGGCTTATATTCCTTAAACACGGCTTCCATGTGGCATTTATGACTAATACTAGCGGTAAGGGTAAGAGCCGGAATGTCGGCAAACTTATGCATCATCATCAACCGTATATCATGTAATGGAGTTTCAGCCTGATCTATTAGTATCATTTGTGAAGGTTTGAAAGAGGCTACCTGACGAACAATCTCACTGCCGATAGAACCTGCTGCACCGGTAATCATAATACATTTACCTGTAAAAATCTTACCGATAGCCTCAAGATCGACCTCAATCTGGTTACGAGGCAAAAGGTCCTCAATATCAATCTTTTTAAGTTGAGTATGACGCAAGTCACTCTTTCCGTCCCATTCCTGACGCGAGTACAGCATGATTTTCACTCCGGCTTCGACCAACGAATCAATCATCTGTTGGTTATTACGCAGACTTTCCGTTTTCAATGGTGAAACCATCAATACCGTAGCTCCCTTTTGTTTCATCTTGGCTACAAGATTCTCGTTATTGGGATAAATCTTGGCACCCATCAATATATGTTGCCAGTCTTTGGCATCATCACTTACAAAACCGGCTACAACAAACTGTGACTCTTGCGAATGAATGCTTTTGGCCAGTGCTATTCCCCCTTCTTTTACACCATAGATAAACACTTTCTGGGCCGACGCACTTACAAAGTATATATCATATACATATTTTACCAAAATACGTATTCCCCACATTCCAGTTGTAGCCACAATGAAACTGATGAACAATACCTGCCATGAGAGCGGTACCAGTACTTGATCAATCGGGGTTAAATGACGAACAATAAACACTAGTATCACACCTATAAGATTAGCCATCGCCACACGATAAAGATCTACAAAAGACGAATAGCGAATGACACCATTATATGTGTGCATTATTCTGAAACCGATCAAATAGCCCAATAAGTAACAGCATAATGAAGACGTTATGCCAAAAATATTTGTAACAGTACTATAAAAACCGGCATAGAGTACTTGGGCAAACAGACCTGAAAAAACAACAATAAAGGAGTCAACACAAAGTATGAACCAATAGGGTAACGCTCCCTTACCGAAATACCAGAAAAAGAACTTTAATAGTTTATCTTTCATTTTTCAATTGATTTACGCTGAGAGTACTAACTATTATCTTTTACTTTTCTGTGTTATGTTCTCCATAACCATAGCCATATCCATAACGTTTGCCATAACCATAGTACTTGCCATATTTACCATAGCCATAATAATAACCATATTTCTTCTTCAGGAGATTCAGACCATTGATTACCGTACAAAGATTAGGTAGCTTGTTGCTTTCTGCCAGTTCATTTATTAACGTAAATTCCGCTTTACGGGTATAATCGGCACGACATACGTAAACTGACAGATCCGCTACACGACCAATAAGTAAAGTATCCGTAACCATACCAATAGGTGCGGTATCCAATATCACGTAATCAAAATCCTTTTTCAATATCTCAATCGCCTTATCCAAGCCATCACGAGCCAATAACTCCGTAGGGTTAGGCGGCACTGTTCCGCCCGGAAGGATATATAGATTTTTATTAACATCCGAAAGTTGAACGAAATCCATCAAATTCTTTTCCGGATTTGACAGATATTGGGTAATACCCTGCTCTTTTCGCGGGATATTAAAGACTTTGTTCAAACCGGGTTTACGAATATCAAGACCGACAATCACTACTTTTTTACCTAACAAAGAAAGGCTGATTGCAAGATTCGCAGAAATAAATGATTTCCCCTCACCACTAACCGTTGAAGTTACCAAAATCACTTTCTGATCACTCTTAAGCATAAACTGAAGATTGGTACGTACATTACGGAAAGTCTCACTCATTAAAGTATTCTGATTCTCAAACACCGCAATGGAACCCGTTCTCTCAGTAGTTAACGGCACATCGCCGACAATAGGCAGAGTAGTCAGTTTCTCTACATCGTTGCGTCCTTCTATTTTGAATTTAGTCAAGCCAATCAAGAAGATAATACCGACCGGCAGTCCTACTCCTACCACTAAAGCAATCATGTAAATCATTTTAGGTCTTGGAGAAACAGGGCCACCTTCCGCTACCGGTTCATCAATAATCTTTGCATTATTAGCCGTAGCAGCCAGCGTAATCGCATTCTCCTCACGCTTTTGGAGAAGCATCAGATAAAGCCCCGCTTTGATTTCCTGTTGACGGGCAATACTTACATACTGCCGTTCCTGTCCTGGAGCGTCACTGATACGACGGGAGAAACGACTCGCCTCACGATCCAAATCCGCTTTGACGATAAGCAATCCTTTCAAAGTACCATCAATAGCAGCCTGTACATTCGCTTTCATGGCACGAATGCTCGTATCCAGATTGACAATCATCGGATTGTTCTCTGTAGAAGTACGAAGCAAACGCTTACGTTCAAAAATCAATTCATTGTAACGATCTATCTGAGTAGTCAGACCATTATCGGACAAACCAATATTAGCCGGCAGCACTTCATATTCATTCGAGGGGTTATTGATATATTTAGTGAGATCACGAATCAGATTAATCTGAGTTCCATTTTCTACACGTTTCTTTTCGTATTCAGCATTTCCCGATACAGCCAACTGCGCATCACTGCTGATATCTGTCAGTCCCGCATTTCGTTTAAATGCTTCCAATTTATCTTCTGTACTCCCTAATTCTTGATCTATAATCTGAATACGTTCATTTATAAACTCCCTTGTTTTCTCGGCAACTTCATTCTTATCATTATTCGTATTCCGATTATACATTTCCATCAGCTTATTGATAAAATCCTGACCACGCTGTATATTCGTATTCATCAGTGAGACAACAGCTACAGAAGTCGTTTTGGAAGTAGGCGCTATATTCAGCATATTCTGGTATCCTTTTGCCACTCCAAATGGACGATTGACCATAGCACTGATATTTCGGATTTCATTTTGTCCTACTACTTTCCCATTTAATAAAGAATCTTTCAATGTAAATCCGAATGTACCTGCATCCGTAGGCAATACTGCCGGAAGCTTATCAAAATGTTTAGTATATTCGTTTACTCCAATCTTTAGCTGTATATCCAAACTACCCTTAGGAGCCAATTTCATATCAATCAAGGCTGTACCCGGCAATTGATCCGCTTCTTGACTTGTCAGATTTACGATTACCGGAGAAGTTTTATACAATTCTTTTTTAGGGAACTCATCCTCATCGTAATATTGAATATAAAGTTCCAGATTATTGACAACTTCTTTAAGAATCGTTTTTGAACGCAATACTTCAATTTCATTATCAATGCTCTGTGTAGAAGTAATCATTCCTCCTAATCCCAAACTTTCCAGATCAGCGGAATTTCCACCACTCTTCTTATCATCTTTTATCATGATAGAAGCAGATACCTGATAAACAGGAGTTTGGAAATGCAAATATGCCCAAGATCCAATCAAACATACCAGAACAGAAGCCACAAACCAAGGCCAATGAATTATGTACTGAAAGATAAGTTCCTTATAATCAACACTACCTTCTTCTATATCTCGTACATTATCCTTGTGCAAGTTTTCTTTCATTGTCATTCTTTTACTTTTGATATTTATCTTAGTATAGTTAATAATAAATTTGTTATTGAAAGTAAAACAGAAACACCGGAGATCCACAACCCTGTACTTACTCCAATATCTGAATTTTTAGCCTTAGTCTTATTAGGTGTTACGTAAACAATATCATTTTGCTGCAACTGATAATAAGGAGACATTACAGTTTCAGTCTTATTCAAATCAAACGTAATAATCTCCTGCTTATTATCCTGCCCCGTCCGGATCAACTTCACATTATCACGCATACCATAAATAGTCAGGTCACCAGCCATGGCAAGCGCTTCCAATAGATTAATCTTCTCGTTAGACACGACAAAACTACCCGGTTTGGCAACTTCTCCCAATACCGAAATCCGATAATTAGCAATACGTACAGTGACAAGCGGCGCTTCTTTCAGATACACTTTTAACTTCTCTATAATCAGGTTTTCTATTTCCAGTTTAGTCAATCCACCTACATGAATCTCTCCTAGCACCGGAAAATTAATATTACCCTGATTATCTACTAAATATTGTTGCGGAGCAGAAGATTCACTATCTGGATTTACCAGATTAAAAGGTGCAGCCAACTCCGGTGTAGAGCAAGACACAGTAATCATCAACAAATCTTTAGGCATTACTTTCACACCTATCGGTCTTCCTCCTTGCTCTATATCACTGACCTGAGTCATATCCTGCAAGTAAGGTACTTTCTTATATGATTGACAGGAGATTAACACAATAGCGAGTAACACTCCCAAAATCAATTGCTTCAGTTTTTTCATAGTCATCAAGCTTTATAAATTCACATCGAGAATAATTAAGGTGTTATCTAAGTATATTAACCAATAAGCTGGCAATAGATAACAAGACAGAAAATCCTGTAATCCACAATGTGGTACTTGGTCCAATGTCGGCACTCTGTGCTTTGGCTTTATTGGGAGTGACATACAAGATATCATTTTGTTGTAGCTGATAATAAGGAGACAGTAATAAATCCGCATCATTCAGGTTGAGTGTGATAAACTGCTTGTGACCGTTTTTATCTTCGCGAATCAACTTTACATTATCACGAACACCATAAATGGTCAAATCTCCCGCCATGGCAAGGGCTTCGAGTACATTAATCTGCTCATTCACTACCGGATAAACACCCGGAGAAGCCACTTCTCCTAAAACTGACACTTTAAAACCGGACATACGGACTACTACTGTAGGTCTTTCTTTAACGTATGCTTTCAGTCTCTCCGTGATCAGGTTTTCAGCTTCACGACTAGTTAACCCATTCAATGATAGTTTCCCTAGAACCGGATAGTTGATATTTCCCTGATTATCCAACAGAAAAACATTGCCTTGCGCATTGAAAGGTTGTGACACTGCCGGATCGGAAGTGGAAACAAGGATAGATACTTCATCACCGGGAATCAATCGTGCGTCCTGAACAGGTGCAATCTGTGCATTCGCCTGTTTCAAGACCTCTGCATCCTGTAAATAGGGAACTTGTTTATAAGATTGGCACGCCGAAAAGAAAAAAGAAAAGAGGATAAGTGCAAAAGCACCGGACAAATTCTTTTTCATGTAAATAGCGGATAAATGATATGAGTACTAATTTTTCTCACTGGCAGTTTCCACATACCCTATAGGCATATCTACGCAGGCGCAACCTAACAGATTCAGTCGAACGGCAATCTTAGTCTTACCATCCACATTGACCAGTTCACCGACCAATCCGGTCAGAGGTCCCTTGATGACACGTACTTTTTCACCACGTGCCAAAGGAGAGCTGTTCATACAAACAGCTTCTTCTGAATAATCAAGCATGAAACGGAAACGAGCCATCTGCTCATCGGGAATCACTGCCGGTGTGCTCTCACCTCGCATCACCATATAGCGACTAACTGTAGAAAAACTGAGAACCTCCATACGTTCCTTCGGATCGGCATGGACAAACACCATCATTGGAAGAAGAACTGCTTCTACTTTTTTACGCCGATCACTCCACTGATGAATTTCCTGTTGGACAGGAACAAAATTTTCAATCCCCATTTTGTCCAAACGCTCGGCAACTTTCTTCTCGTGATGCATACGAACCAAAGCTACATACCAACGTTTAGAGTGTGCTACGCCTTCCCCTGTCCCATTGCTAGGCCCAGCATTTACTGATTTTCGGTTTGTTAAAATCATGTTTTTTTACCCCATATGCATCCGTTACTTCTTAGGTAACGGATTTAAAATTTGTTGCAAAGATAGCCAAAAACATAGATAGTAAACAAGCAATCTTATATTTTTTTTCGTTTTATGTGATTTTTAGCATAGGAAAAGCCCTTGAACATGAAAATGGTTTTATTTTCATGCTCTATATCTTTGTTGTCTAAATCCAAATTTTTCTTATTGAATATCAAGCAAATTCGTGATTATTCCTCCTTACGCTTGCATTCTTCTCATTTTCATCATAGAGTATGTACCCAATGTATGTTATCCGTTACCTAAGAAGTAACGGATACTATTTACCACTGATTTACAACCTATTACCTTTAATTATCCTTTCACGCAGTAATTTTTAATGTAAGATAAATTTCCTTTATTCACTTCTGTCCGTTCTTCCAGTCCAAAGCTTTTCAAATAAGTTTGTGTAGTTTTTATGGATTTGTGTCCCAATGCCTCACTAATCATCTCAATGGATACTCCCCGATACTTGGCAATAGTAGCCCACGAATGGCGTAGCGTGTAAGAAGTGACCGGAGATTTCAGATGTAACGCCTTCGCCAGCTCTTTCAGATTTTTGTTAAATTGACGAAGGGCAGACTGATATTCCCGGTAAGCCTTTTCATCCTTCCTTGTCTTATCACCACAAAGAATATCAAGCAAATAATCCGGACAACCGGGTTGAGACTTCCGAACGCTCCGCAGTCGGTCGATCTTCACCATAGCGCTATCCAACACTTCTACACTCATCGGCGTTTTCGTCTTGATACGATTATAGCGAAGTATATTATTTTCAAGAGCCGATTTTTCCAAATGTGCCAGATCGGCAAACGACATTCCACAAAGTTGGAACAGCAGGGAAGCAATGTCCTGAATACGGCGCAAACGTTCCGATCGGGGATCATCAAACAAAAGCCTATGCAGTTCGGCGGCAGTCAAAGCCCTCTTCTGACAAACATCGATTCCCGTATAAGCCTCATGAAACAATCGCGGCACAAAAGGGGCATTACCCGCTTCCACCCCACGATTGTAAATGCTACGAAGCATACGCATATACGTAGAAATCGTATTAAGCTTCAACCCATTCTCGTAAAGATACTGCCCGTAAAGCCGCAGGCTCTCACGGGTGATTTGCCTGAACGACACATTACACGTACCACAAAACACACTGAAAGAAAAAAGAGCATTCTTATAGACATGCGCTGTAGAATATCTGCCTTCTTCACGTAAACGATCGATGTAGAGCTCGCCACACCGACTAAAACCTTTTTTGTTCGTCATTTGCACCATTAGTTATTTGATTATTATACCATTATTGGCAAGCGACAAAAGAACGAATCTTTTCGAAGATAGATCGCACTCTACAGAGAAAAAAGATATAATGTATTTTAATACATTCTTTATTTATTATATATATTAGTTGCCGCATGGGGTGCCGGAACGCATTTCGGGTATCTTCCGTATCCCCCATTAACAGGGCATTTCAGAAGGCATGAAGGGGTGCCGCATGGGGTGCCGCTCAAAAGTGTGGTCGATTCAATATAAACGACCGTATATTTTGTACCAAACGACCGCTCGTTTACACTCATCAGACCGTTCGATCGGTTCAAAACGAGCGGTCGTATTAATCAAAAGATACGGTCGTTTCATCCAACAGGAACGGCTGAAACAAAAATCATCCGGCTGAACCTAAAAAAAACGAAATAATTCTGTGCTTCTCACAAATTCTTCGTACCTTTACACTCCGGTAAAACAAGTTCTATCCACATAAAAGATAACAAAATGGAAAACAGAAGTTTAGTAACCATTGCCGAACATTCTAAAGAAAAAATCCTCTACATGCTCGAAATGGCGAAGCAGTTTGAAATGAATCCCAACCGCCGGTTATTGCAAGGAAAGGTAGTAGCAACCTTGTTCTTCGAACCTTCCACACGTACCCGCCTTAGTTTTGAAACAGCCGCCAATCGTCTCGGTGCACGTGTTATCGGATTTTCCGACCCGAAAGCGACCAGTTCTTCCAAAGGGGAGACACTAAAAGACACGATTATGATGGTGAGCAATTATGCGGACATTATCGTCATGCGCCACTATCTCGAAGGAGCCGCACGGTATGCCAGCGAGGTAGCTCCGGTGCCTATCGTCAATGCAGGAGACGGAGCCAACCAACATCCGTCACAGACCATGCTCGACCTCTATTCCATCTACAAAACACAGGGAACACTGGAAAACTTGAATATTTATCTGGTAGGAGATTTGAAGTACGGACGTACCGTGCACTCGCTGCTGATGGCCATGCGCCACTTCAACCCTACTTTCCATTTTATCGCTCCCGAAGAGTTGAAAATGCCGGAAGAGTACAAGCTCTATTGCAAGGCTCACCAGATAAAGTATGTTGAGCACACGGATTTCACCGAAGAGATTATCGCTGATGCGGACATTCTGTACATGACCCGCGTACAACGGGAGCGTTTCACCGATCTGATGGAATACGAACGTGTAAAGAACGTATATATCCTGCGCAACAAAATGCTGGAGAACACCCGTCCCAATCTGCGCATCCTGCATCCGCTGCCCCGTGTCAACGAGATTGCATACGATGTGGATGACAACCCGAAAGCATACTATTTCCAACAGGCGCAAAATGGTCTGTATGCCCGCGAAGCAATTCTTTGCGATGTGTTAGGTATCACATTAGATGATGTTAAAAACGATATTTTATTATGAGCGAAAATAAACAAGCATTGCAAGTAGCTGCCCTGAAAAACGGGACAGTGATTGACCATATCCCTTCCGAAAAGCTCTTTACCGTAGTACAACTGCTCGGAGTGGAACAAATGACCAGTAATATCACGATCGGATTCAACCTCGACAGTAAGAAGCTGGGTAAAAAAGGTATCATTAAGATTGCAGACAAGTTTTTCTGCGACGAGGAAATAAACCGTATATCGGTGGTGGCTCCGCACGTCAAGCTGAATATTATCCGCGATTATGAGGTTGTGGAAAAGAGGGAAGTGAAAATGCCGGATGAGCTTCATGGAATCGTAAAATGCGCCAATCCGAAATGTATCACGAACAATGAACCGATGGCTACGTTATTTCATGTGATAGACAAAGATAACTGTATCGTAAAATGTCATTATTGCGAAAAAGAACAAAAGCGTGAAGAGATCAGTATCCTATGAAACAAGATTGGAAACCTGGAACGATGATTTATCCGCTACCGGCTGTATTGGTCAGTTGCGGAAAAGAAGAAAGTGAATATAATATTATCACAGTGGCATGGACGGGCACGATTTGCACCAACCCGCCCATGTGCTATATATCCGTACGTCCGGAACGATACTCCCATGAGATTATTAAAAAGAACATGGAGTTCGTCATCAATCTGACAACAAAAGACATGGCTTTCGCCACAGACTGGTGCGGAGTACGTTCGGGGCGCAACTATCACAAGTTCGAAGAAATGAAGCTGACTCCGGGACGTTGCACTGTGGTCAGCGCTCCCTTGATTGAAGAATCACCCCTCTGCATTGAATGCCGTGTGAAAGAAATCGTCTCTCTAGGCTCGCATGATATGTTTATTGCAGACGTGGTGAACGTTCGGGCAGACGAGCGGAATCTGAATCCGGAGACCGGAAAACTGGAGTTGGCGGAAACCAACCCATTGGTATATGTACACGGCGGATATTATGAGCTTGGTGAGAAAATCGGAAAGTTTGGTTGGAGTGTAGAGAAAAAGAAAAACTGACCCCAGATAATACGACCATGAATATGCTGCGTACAATTTTCCTTTTAGGTTTGCTGACCGTAGGCTGTATGGCTTTCGGTCAGAACTACAACGCAGAGAAGGTGGACCGTCCCAATACCAAGAAAATAAACTTTGGTATTAAGGCCGGATTCAACTCTTCCATGTTCCTGGTGTCCAAACTAAAAATCAAAGATGTGACTATCGATGAGGTGCAGAATAATTATAAAATCGGTTATTTTGGCGCCCTCTTCATGCGCATCAACATGAAGAAACATTTCATCCAGCCGGAAGTATCCTATAATGTGACCAAATGTGAGATCAGCTTCGATAAGCTGGGTTCACAACACCCTGCTATCGAACCGGATTATGCATCCGTACAATCTGTATTGCACAGTATCGACTTCCCTATTCTATACGGTTATAATGTTGTGAAAAAAGGACCTTACGGGATGTCTATTTTCGCAGGACCCAAACTCCGTTATTTATGGGGGAAACATAATGAAATCACTTTCCGCAACTTCGACCAGAAAGGGATTCACGAAGAACTTTATCCGTTCAATGTCAGCGTGGTGATCGGTGTAGGGGTCAATATTTCGCGCATCTTCTTTGATTTCCGCTATGAGCAAGGAGTGGGAAACATATCCAAGTCGATTGTTTATGACAATATCAATTCCGACGGCAGCACGGGCGTGAGCAACATTACTTTCCGTCGCCGCGACAGTGCGCTGAGCTTTTCGCTCGGATTCATCCTCTAAACAATGGAGAATTGACAAAAGAATCAAGACTTTTGATTGACGAATGCCAACGTAAGTCCGCCTAATGTTTAAAAATTGTCAATTGTTAATTATCAATTGTCAATTATCCTTTGTTTTCATTAACTTTGCGTGCTTAAAAATAGGTATCTCGAATTAAAAATTTAATCTTACTTTATAAAAGAATGAAAAGAGACGACTTAATTTTCGATATTATCGAAAAAGAGCATCAACGTCAGCTAAAAGGTATTGAGCTGATTGCATCAGAAAATTTCGTGAGCGACCAGGTAATGCAGGCAATGGGTTCTTGCCTGACCAACAAGTACGCAGAAGGTTATCCGGGCAAACGCTATTACGGAGGCTGTGAAGTAGTAGACCAGAGCGAGCAAATCGCTATCGACCGCTTGAAAGAGATTTTCGGTGCTGAATGGGCAAACGTACAGCCGCACTCCGGAGCACAGGCCAATGCAGCAGTTTTCCTGGCTGTACTGAATCCGGGCGACAAATTCATGGGACTGAACTTAGCTCACGGCGGACATCTCTCTCATGGTTCATTGGTGAATACTTCCGGTATCATCTATACTCCTTGCGAATACAATCTGAATAAAGAAACAGGACGGGTGGACTACGACCAGATGGAAGAAGTCGCTTTACGTGAGAAACCGAAAATGATTATCGGTGGCGGTTCCGCTTACTCTCGCGAATGGGACTACAAGCGTATGCGCGAAATCGCTGACAAAGTAGGCGCTATCCTGATGATCGATATGGCACACCCTGCCGGTCTGATTGCTGCCGGAATACTTGAAAATCCGGTTAAATATGCACACATTGTCACTTCGACTACACATAAGACACTTCGCGGACCTCGCGGCGGTGTTATCATGATGGGTAAAGATTTCCCTAACCCATGGGGTAAGAAAACTCCGAAGGGAGAAATCAAGATGATGTCTCAATTGCTGGATTCTGCCGTTTTCCCGGGCATTCAGGGCGGACCATTGGAACACGTCATTGCTGCCAAAGCAGTAGCTTTCGGTGAAATCCTGCAACCTGAGTTCAAGGAATATGCAAAACAGGTACAGAAGAACGCTGCCGTACTTGCACAGGCTTTGATCGATCGTGGCTTTACAATTGTTTCCGGCGGTACGGACAATCACTCCATGCTGGTAGACCTGCGTAGTAAATATCCTGATTTGACAGGTAAAGTAGCGGAAAAGGCATTGGTTTCTGCCGACATTACCGTTAACAAGAATATGGTTCCGTTCGACAGCCGTTCCGCATTCCAGACTTCCGGTATCCGTTTGGGTACTCCTGCTATCACGACTCGTGGTGCTAAAGAAGACTTAATGCTTGAAATTGCTGAAATGATCGAGACTGTCTTGTCTAACGTAGAAAATGAAGAGGTGATCGCACAAGTCCGTGCACGTGTGAACGAAACGATGAAGAAATATCCTCTTTTCGCATACTAAATCAGAACTTTTCATATTATAATATTCAGAGTTTGTCCTTTATGAAAGGGCAAACTCTTTTTTTATTTATTAACGTTCTTCTCCGAACCATCCACACCCGAATTCGTTTTTCTTTTCTCCCCCCTCTATATACAATCATCCCCGTCTTTCCCGATAATAACTCGAGTGCGGAAAGACGGGGATTTACTTTAATGTCAATAATTACTCAGCCCGTTAATCACTAACTAAGTCCTTCTATTTCTCCATCGACAATATCAATATGCAATGCCTGCGGTTCTTTGGGCAGTCCCGGCATACGAAGGATTTCTCCGGCAATGGCTACAATCATTTCCGCTCCGTTATTGATAACTATATCTTTGATGTGGAACTCGAAGTTATTCACCGCACCGTATATTTTCGGATCGGCGGAGAACGAATACTGAGTCTTTGCAATACAAACCGGATAATGAGTGATTCCCATCTTCTCGATCAGTTTGATACGGTTGCGTGCGATACTGCTGTACGTGATCACACTGGCCCCATAAATATGGGTAGCCACTTTTTCGATCTTCTGCTGTATGCTATCTTCCTCCTTATACGTAAAAGTCAATGGTTCGGAAGGATTGTTTTCAATCATATCCACCACCAGACGCGCCATATCCACTGCTCCCTCTCCTCCTTCACTGAACGCATTATTGATGGCAAAGCCCACTCCTAACTGTTCACAGTGCTCACGCAGCAGTTCCATCTCTTCTTCCGTGTCGGATGCGAACTTATTGAAAGCTACGACAACCGTCTGACCGAACGAGCGAAGATTGCGTACATGTTTATCCAGATTGCGCAAGCCTTCTTTCAGTCCATCCATATTCGGTTCCTTGATACGGTCGAGACTGACACCTCCGTGCATCTTCAATCCCTGCGCCGTAGCGACAATAACAGTGAGACGCGGCTGGAGTCCGCTCTTGCGACACTTGATATTGTAGAACTTCTCCGCACCAAGATCGGCACCGAACCCTGCTTCCGTAATCACATAGTCACCGAAAGTCATCGCTAATTTGGTGGCCAGAATGGAGTTGCAACCATGAGCGATATTCGCAAACGGACCGCCATGCACGAAAGCGGCAGTTCCTTCGGTTGTCTGCACCAGGTTAGGATGGATGGCATCTTTCAGTAATACGGTAATAGCACCCGCCACTCCCAAGTCTTTGACTGTAAAAGGCTGGTCATCGTAAGTGAATCCGAGCAGGATATTTTCGATACGGCGACGCAAATCATTCACATCTTGAGCAAGACACAGAATAGCCATAATCTCCGAAGCCGGTGTAATATCAAACCCGGACTCTTGGGTGATACCGTTTGACTTCGGACCGAGCCCCACGACAATGCTGCGCAACGAACGGTCGTTCACATCCAACACCCGCCGCCATAGTATTTCTTTGAGCCCGAAACCTTTTGCCTGATTCTGATAGAGGTAGTTATCCAACAAAGCAGAAATCATGTTATGAGCCGAAGTGATGGCATGAAAGTCTCCGGTAAAATGAAGATTGATCTTATCCATCGGGAGCACTTGGGCATATCCTCCTCCGGCAGCTCCCCCTTTCATTCCGAAGCACGGACCGAGAGACGGCTCACGCAGGGCGACAATCGCCTTCTTCCCTATTTTATTAAGTCCCAATGCAAGACCGATAGACACGGTAGTTTTGCCGATACCCGCTTTTGTAGCTGTAATGGCAGTCACCAGTATAAGATTGCTTTTCTTTACCTTCTCTTCATCAATCAACTGTTCGGGTATCTTTGCAATGTAGCGACCGTAATTTTCCACTTCATCACGAGGGATTCCGATACTTTCGGCAACCTGCTTCACTTTCTTCAGCTCAATGCTGCGAGCTATTTCTATGTCTGATTTCATACAGAATATGATTAGTTTTAGTTGAAAATGCAAAAGTAACAAATCTATGTAAAGCTACAAAACTCTTTCCGCATAATAACTGTTGTATGTAGCATAACCTAAACAACAACTTAATTATGGAATGGATTATTAATCAACTAAGGGTACACCCTGAGCTTGCTATCTTTCTCACGCTTTTTGCGGGATTCTGGTTGGGCAGGCTCAAAATAGGGAAGTTCTCTCTAGGTACAGTGACCAGTGTCCTGCTAGTCGGAGTATTGGTAGGACAACTGAACATCACCGTAGACGGTCCGATGAAGGCCGTATTTTTTCTGTTATTTTTATTCGCCGTCGGTTATAAGGTAGGGCCGCAGTTCTTTCGGGGATTGAAAAAAGACGGTTTGCCACAGGTAGGATTCGCCGTATTGATGTGTATCGTCAGCCTGGTAGCCCCGTGGATACTTGCCAAAATCATGGGATATCACGTAGGAGAAGCCGCCGGATTACTGGCAGGATCACAAACAATCTCAGCCGTTATCGGTGTGGCGAGTGATACCATTAATCAGTTGGGTATCAGCGAAGCACAGAAAGCTACGTATATCAATGCTATTCCGGTAGCATACGCCGTGACTTATATCTTCGGTACGGCGGGATCGGCCTGGCTTCTGGCTTCTCTCGGTCCGAAAATATTAGGAGGGCTGGATAAGGTGAAAGCAGACTGCAAAGCATTGGAAGTGCAAATGGGAACATCGGAAGTAGACGAACCGGGATTCTCCCCCGCACTCCGCCCGGTTGTATTCCGCGCTTATAAAATTACCAACGAATGGTTCGGAAAAGGGAAAAAGGTAAGCGAGCTGGAAACGTATCTGGCGGAAAAAGATAAACGGCTGTTTGTAGAGCGGGTCCGCCAACGGGGGATTGTAAAAGAGGTCAGTCCGGATCTGATGCTCCGACCGGAGGATGAAGTCGTTCTAAGCGGGCGACGTGAATTTGTGATTGGTGAAGAAGATTGGATCGGTCCGGAAGTGATTGACGCCCAATTGCTCGATTTCCCGGCGGAGACTCTCCCGGTAATGGTTACTCACCGCACTTTCGCAGGAGAGAAAGTCGCTACGATCAGATCACAGAAGTTCATGCACGGTGTCAGCATCCGTAGTATCAAGCGTGCAGGTATCAACGTGCCGGTGCTCGCTCAGACCGTAGTCGATTCGGGAGATATCCTCGAACTTACGGGCATGAAGCACGAAGTGGAAGCCGCCGCCAAACAAATGGGATATGTAGACCGGCCGACCAATCAGACCGACATGATTTTCGTAGGACTGGGAATCTTGGTCGGTGGCCTTATCGGAGCTCTTTCCATTCATCTGGGAGGTATCCCCATCAGTCTATCCACCAGTGGAGGCGCATTAATCGCAGGGCTTGTATTCGGCTGGCTGCGCAGTAAACACCCTACTTTCGGCGGTATCCCCGAACCTTCGTTATGGGTATTGAATAACGTAGGACTGAATATGTTTATCGCAGTGGTGGGCATTGCTGCCGGTCCCAGCTTTGTAGCCGGATTCAAGGATGTAGGTTTCAGCCTGTTTATTATCGGTGCACTGGCTACGGCTATTCCATTGATCAGCGGATTACTGATGGCAAAATATCTGTTCAAGTTCCACCCTGCCCTATCTTTGGGTTGCACGGCGGGAGCACGAACGACAACCGCTGCACTGGGAGCCATTCAGGATGCAGTGGAAAGCGACACTCCGGCTTTGGGATATACCGTGACATATGCCGTAGGCAATACGCTGCTGATTATCTGGGGAGTGGTCATCGTACTGCTGATGTAAACCGGCAGTACTTACTGTTTCAGACAAATTATTTACTAGTCTAACAAATATAAATTTCATTATGGAGAAAAAAAACAATAGCCCGGCTATCACTAAAAGCTATGCTAAAAAGATGGAAACCATCAGCCCTTTCGAACTTAAAAACAAGCTTATCGAAATGGCGGATGAAAGTATCAAGAAAATGGCGCACACCATGCTAAATGCCGGTAGAGGAAATCCGAACTGGATTGCTACCGAACCCCGTGAGGCGTTTTTCCTGTTAGGACAATTCGGTCTTTGCGAATGCCGCCGTGTATTCTCGTCGGAAGAAGGGATAGCGGGTATCCCGCAGAAAACAGGAATAGCCGCACGTTTCGAAGCTTTCTTGAAAGATAACGAAAAGACACCGGGAGCCGACCTGCTGAAAAAGGGATATAACTATATGTTGATGGAGCACGCAGCCGACCCGGACACGCTCGTTCATGAATGGGCGGAAGCTGTAATCGGTGACCAATATCCCGTGCCCGACCGTATTCTACATTTTACGGAACTAATCGTACAGGATTATCTGGCGCAGGAGATGTGCGACCGCCGCCCGCCGAAAGGAACTTTCGACCTGTTCGCCACTGAAGGGGGAACGGCAGCCATGTGTTATCTGTTCGATTCGCTGCAAGAGAATTTCCTATTGAACCAAGGGGACGCCATTGCATTGATGATTCCGGTGTTTACTCCTTATATTGAGATTCCGCAATTACGACGTTACCAATTTGAGGTCACTGAAATTTCCGCCGACCAGATGACGGCTGACGGACTGCACACCTGGCAATACAAGGATGAGGATATCGACAAGTTAAGGAACCCGAAAATCAAGGCTTTATTCATCACCAATCCGAGTAACCCGCCCAGCTACGCACTGAGCGCTGAGACTGCGGCACGCATTGTCAACATTGTAAAGAATGACAATCCGAATCTGATGATTATTACGGATGACGTGTACGGGACATTTATCCCTCACTTCCGTTCATTGATGGCTGAATTGCCACATAATACGCTTTGCGTCTATTCTTTCTCCAAATATTTCGGAGCTACGGGATGGAGAAATGCAGTGATCGCCTTACACGAAGACAATATCTACGACAAAATGATTGCCCGCCTGTCGGAGGAGCAGAAAGAAATATTGAACAAACGTTATTCGAGCCTTGACCTACATCCGGAGAAGATGAAGTTTATCGACCGTATGGTAGCTGACAGCCGCCAGATCGCTTTGAATCATACGGCAGGTCTCTCTCTCCCTCAGCAAATGCAGATGAGCTTGTTCTCTCTTTTCGCTCTTCTGGATAAAGAGGACCGCTACAAGATCAAGATGCAGGATATCATCCATCGCCGTTTGCACGCATTATGGGACAATACCGGATTTACACTGGTGGAGGATCCGCTACGCGCCGGTTATTATTCGGAAATCGATATGCTGGTGTGGGCGAAGAAATTTTATGGGGATGATTTCGTCGCTTATCTGCAAAAGACATATAATCCGCTGGATGTGGTGTTCCGTCTCGCCAATGAGACTTCACTCGTACTGCTGAATGGCGGTGGATTTGCCGGCCCCAAATGGAGTGTCCGTGTATCGCTTGCCAATCTGAATGAGGCCGATTATGTGAAAATCGGGAAAAGTATCAAACGGGTGCTGGACGAGTATGCCAAAGTATGGCAGTCGTAAATAGATAACTCCTAGAGCGCAGATGAACACAGATGAACGCAAATTATCGCAGATAATATTTAATCTTTGCGTAAATCTGCGTTAATCTGCGCTTGTTTCATAGATAGTCAGACTGAAATTTTCTATCTTTGTGATGAATTAACCTGTACAAAGATGAAAAAACTGATTCTATTTCTTTCGCTGATATTATCTGTCGGGGTCGCATCCGCACAATCGGAAATACCTTCCGACAGTATCCGCCGTGCCCCGTCAGCTAATATAAAAGAGTTCGGCGGTTTCTTGCTGGATATGGGGATAATGAATATCACTGCTCCCCAACTTCCCAAAATAGATCTGAGTATACCGAATGTAACCAAGGACTATAATCAGCTATTCCGCATGAATACGGATGCTATCTATTCTCAAGGATTCACAGACACCTTCTCTCCGTCATATTCCGGCTTCGGATACGGATACAATTGGGGATTTTCCTCTTCACCGCAGTTTATGCAGATGGGATCTTTCAAACTGAAAAACGGAATGCAAATCAATACATACGGAGATTATGATAAAGACGGATGGAGGGTTCCCAATCGAAGCGCTATGCCTTGGGAAAAGAATAATTTTCGGGGAGCATTCGAACTAAAATCAGCCAATGGTAATTTCGGAATACGAATTGAAGTGCAACAGGGGCGCAATGTCCCCTACTAATTACCGGATATTCGCCCGATGATATTAGAATCTCCAACTAAAAAAGTGTTTAATAAAAGGGGTATTGGAGTATCAAAATCTTAATCTATGTTATTAAACATACTTTTTTTCTTGGATTATTTGCAGATATCACAAAAGTCCGTACCTTTGCAATGTGTTTTTCATAGTATTAGATTTAAGGTTAACAAAGGTTGGAGCAAGGCGTTGCTCCTTTTTTTATGTCTGTACGTTTCATATAATACTTACCATTATTTATATTTTCTCGGAGTAACCCCATTACAGCGTTTAAATACACGATTAAAATAAGGCACATCATTAAATCCTACAGCATAGCAGATTTCAGAAACAGACATTTTTTTCTGTCTTAGAAGCTGGCATGCCAGTCTTATCCGATGTTCATTCAGATATGTGACAAAGGTCTGCCCTGTTGTTCTCTTGAAGAAAATACAAAAGGATGTCCGATTCATTCCTATATGCCGCGCCACATCATCAAGGGTTATATTCCGTTTTGCATTACATACAACATATGTTTGAATCTGTTGCATCCGTTCTTTCTCCTTATCTGTTTTTTGTGATTTACCGACAACCTTCATTCCCCCGCTTTCCCCAATCAAAATAATAAGTTTTATAATGGATGCGATACGCTCTGCAGCATTTTCTCCACACATCTTCTTCAATATGCCAATAATCGCACCGGATTTCTCTTTCGTAAACTTGACTGCGCTCGTATTTTTCTTAAAACGATCCGCATATTCACTCAATTCACTCCCCAAAGCAGCACAATTATTCAGAAACGTGTTATCTAAGAGTAAAGTAATATTTTCTATTTTACCTTCGGTATCCGTAACTTTGTTATCAAAATACCAGCAATGTGATATTCCCGGTGGTACAAGTACGACTTCCCCACTGCTAAAAGGTTCTGTCATATCTCCTATTGTCCGCATTCCGGCGCCGGTTATCACATAAGATAATTCCCAAGTAGAATGTTGATGTGAACCTATCTGTTCGTCGGGCGCAAGATGGACACAATCAAAAGTGTATGAATGGTTTTCAGTCTGTGACATTTGAACTATATTAAAAAAAACAAGACGTTATTATTCTTTTTATATCTAAAATGCAAATATAAGACAATTCTAATAAACAATAAGGCAAATGTTATATCATATTACAGCGTAATTTTGCCCCGTCTTTAATATAAAATATGTAATACCACCACAAGAAAAACTTTTTATTCTTTATGCAACACAATGATTATCTGGCCTCCAAACCGCGATATGAAATTTTAGACGGATTGCGGGGTGTAGCTTCAATGATGGTAGTGGCTTATCATCTTTTCGAGACTTACTCTCACGACCCTTTACATCAGATATTGAATCACGGTTATCTGGCTGTCGATTTCTTTTTTGTTCTCTCCGGGTTTGTTATCGGTTATGCTTATGATGACCGATGGACCAGAATGACGTTAAAAGACTTCTTCAAACGCCGGCTCGTACGCCTTCATCCAATGGTAATAATGGGTACATTAATCGGAGCTTTATTATTCTATTTCGGTGATTGTTCCGCATTCCCGTTTATAAGTGAAACACCTTGGTGGAAATTGCTCCTGCTATTTCTTTTGAGTTGCACCATGATTCCGGCAGTTACATCATGGGATATACGGGGATGGGAAGAAACAAACCCATTGAATGGCCCTACGTGGTCGTTAACATTGGAATATATCGCAAATATTCTCTATGCACTGTTCATCCGGCATTTTTCCAAAACACTCCTGGCTATCTTTGTGATAGCAACCGGATTCTTGACAATCGACCTGACAATGAACTTGGATGTATTCAATATATTCTCTGCCAACAGAAATGCAGCCTACACAGTCATAGGAGGATGGAGTATTACTCCCGCCCAAATATATATAGGTATCAGTCGGTTACTTTACCCATTCTTCATGGGACTATTATTGTCCCGAATCAACAAACTTATCAAAATTAAAAGAGGATTCTGGTGGTGTTCGATACTTATTATTGTAATGTTGGCTATGCCCCGTCTTGGCGGCCAAGAAAATATGTGGATGAATGGAGCTTACGAGGCATTCTGCATTCTTGCCATTTGTCCATTGATTGTAGCCATAGGAGCAGGAAGTGATATAAAAGGGAAAAGATCTGTAGCTATCTGTACTTTTCTCGGAGAAATTTCATATCCGCTCTATATTACGCACTTTCCACTGGTCTATATGCAGATAGCTTGGGCAAACAGCCATCCGGACGCTCCTCTAGGCACAGTTATTTGCCTTAGTGTTTCAACCTTCATCCTCTCCATAGGTTTAGCGTACGCTAGTCTTAAACTTTATGATATACCTGTTCGCGAGTGGCTAAAGAAACATTGGTTAATGAAATAATTAAAATCACCCTCTCAAATATAAACTGTCTATTGTCATCCGATGCAAATCAACAATAGGCAGTTTATTTTTTATTCATACAGGATTTTTATACTTGAGTTATCGGCGCTCTACCTTGTTTTCTTTCACAAACTTGCGAATAATCCCCAAGATTTCAAGCCCGTATTTCTGTACTCCCTTCGCACCGAAATAGGGTATGGCCTCCAAAGCTTCCGGAGTATCGGGCAACAAGTTTACAATCCCCATCAGGGCTTTCTGCTGCATTATGATATAAGCCGGGAGACTTACTTCGCGTGCTTTTGCCGCTCTCCATTCGGACAAGGTACGGTAAAGCTCCGGGTACAGAATATCTGTAGGAACCTCAACCTTTGCTTTCGAAGAACTACGTGTACGTTCTTTACGTCCTTTCCGTTCTCTCTTCTCTTTCGGAGCTTTGGGTGAAGAACCGGAAGAAGAATCGTCTTCAAGGCTTAACGTCACTTTAGCTTTTAACTTCAAATATCCCGTAACAGTAAAGGGTTGCCCCATCATCCCTTCCAATAAAGATTCCTTAATCCACAACGCATCGTCCAACGCTTGCAGGCGTTCATTCAACTGCTTCCTAAGTTCTTTATTATCGAGGGGCATATTCGTCTTTTCAAACAACGCGCGTACAGGTTCAAGTTCCTTACGAAAGTATCCTGCACCGGAACGAACCCGCTCCTGCAATCCCTGGTCCGCCGCATAATCATCGCTCCCATTTATCAATCGGGTATATTGATTACGGAAACGTTGAGACACTTCCACTATCTTTTCTTTGATGTGAGGAGCCAATTCTTTATACTCGGCAAGTTGTTTCGGATAAAGTTTATAGAGGTCTTCATCTATCAGGCGAAGCAGTCGCTTATAAGCTTGGTCGAGCGAATAGAAGTTGAATAAATCGCTCAGTAAATCAAAGAAATAGGCCTTCTGCATATCGTGTAACTGCCGGTTGCCCGGTTTGTTTCTTTCTACTTCTTTGGTGAAGTTATCTACTGTACTATCACTGATGATAGCTTCTCTACACAGAGGGGATTCCAGCACCATGCCTTCCAAAGTTTTGCAACGGCTTAAGGCTACGTAGGTCTGCCCATGCGCAAAGGAATTGCGCGCATCAATAATGGCACGCTCAAACGTCAGTCCCTGACTCTTATGTATCGTAATAGCCCAAGCTAACCGGATAGGATACTGACGGAAGGTTCCTTCTATCTCTTCGGTGATTTCTTTCGTTTCTTCATTCAGCACATATTTATAATTGCCCCACTCTTCCGGCAATAACTGAAATTCATTTCCATTATCTTTTCCCCGCACAATCATCCCCGCATCATTAACGGCTGCCACTTCTCCAATCATGCCATTGTAATAACGCTTTTCCGACGAGGGATCATTTTTAAGGAACATAATCTGTGCTCCCGCTTTTATGGTGAGAACTTCGTCTGCCGGATATAAATATTCCGGAAAAGTTCCGTCTATCTCTGCACGAAAACTATAAGTCTGCCCGGACAGAGAGGCCAATTCATTATCGTTCACCTTCTGTGCCTGATAATTATGCGTTGTCAGACGGATGTAGCCTTCTTCCTTGCGAGGACGAAAGCCCGGCTGATACCGACGGTTCAACTCATTCAATACTTCATCGTCTGCCTGATTCTCACGTATCTTATTCAACAAGGAAAGAAAAAAGGTATCACTCTGACGATAGACTGTTTTCAGTTCAATTGTCATATATACCGTCTCACGCAAAGCACGACTGGCAAAGAAGTAAGGGGTTTCATAATAGTTCTTCAACATTTCCCATTCATTCTCTTTCACCACAGGGGCTAACTGCTGCAAATCTCCAATCATCAGCAATTGGACTCCACCGAAAGGCTTTTCCCTATCCCGGTATCTCCGCAGAGCCGAATCTATCGCATCCAACAAATCGGCACGTACCATACTGATCTCATCTATGACCAGCAAGTCCACGCTACGAATGATATTCCGCTTTTCTTTACTGAAACGATAGTGTGTCTGGGAAGAGTTGAACGTGGTCTCCGGAACAAAAGGTGCAAAAGATAACTGGAAAAAAGAATGAATGGTAACTCCTCCAGCATTGATAGCGGCAATACCTGTCGGCGCCAAGATAACCATACGTTTAGGACTCTGTTCCTTCAATCTTCTCAGAAATGTAGTTTTTCCGGTTCCGGCCTTTCCGGTAAGAAATAAATGTGTGCCTGTATTTTCAATGAACTGCCACGCTAGTTGCAGTTCGGGATTATTTTCCATGGGATTCAAATTTTCAACAAAGGTAACTATTATTCTTTTTCTTTCGTCTTGATACGAAAGAAAAAGAACCAAAAAGAAAGAATCAAGGCTGCGCTTTTCTGGCTACTCCGGTGTTCTCTCCGGCTAAAGGGCAGAAACTCGCTTCGCTCAAACAGTCTGCCCTTCTTAACGCCGAAGAAAACACCTGCGCTTAACGCCAGAAAAACGAGGCCGGAGAAACCATTCGGTATGTAGTCCATTCGGCATAGGGTCCTTTCGGCGTGTAGTCCTTTCGGTATATGGTTCATTCGGTATGTAGCTCTTTCGGCGTGCGGTCCATCCGCTGTACTGACCACAAGACAGAAACACGCTATAAAGATTCACAGAACGAATGGAATATGCGAAATGGGTTATATGTTGAGTGGTGTACACACTGAATGGGCTGTTATTAAATGAATTATATGCTGAACTGTAATACTGAATGGATTACACTCTGAATGAATTACATACTGAAAGGATTACATGCCGAAAGGACTACACGCCGAAAGGACTACACGCCGAATGGACCCTATACCGAATGGACTATACGCCGAATGGACTATATGCCGAATGGACTATATGCCGAATGGTTTCTCCGGCCTACTTTTTTCTCCGTTAAGCGAGTGCCCGTAACGAAGCGTTAAGAAGGGCAGACTGTTTGAGCGAAGCGAGTTTCTGCCCTTTAGCGGAGTGAAGGAAGCGAGTAGGAGAAAAAAGTAAGCCTTGAATTTTTCTTTGGTTCTTTCTTTTGCTTCAAGGCAAAAGAAAGAATAAGAGTATTATTTCATAGAGCCCCCCACAATATCCAACAGCTCATTTGTAATAGCCTGCTGGCGACTCTTGTTATATTGCTTCGTCAAATCCTGAATCAGCTCATTCGCATTATCCGTAGCTACCTGCATAGCTAACGTACGGGCAGCGTGTTCCGATGTGTTCGAGTCAACGGCTGCTGTAAATAGTTTCTGGCTTAATACAGTGGGGATTAGATTGGCAATCAGTTCTTCGGCGTTGGGTTCGATGATGTAGTCGTTGGCGACTTCACGTCTTTCCGCCTCCCCTTTGTCCTTTTGCTCCTCATTCATCTGCTCCTTGTTTTGTTCTTCTTCATCTATGATATGTGTCAGATCGATGGGAAGATACGTTTCACGAAGGAGGATTTGCGTACCCATAGACTTAAAATGATGATAGATAATTTCCACACGGTCTATTTCGCCGGATACAAACATCCCCATCAGACGATGAGCCAAGTCGGCGGCTTCCTGATAAGTCGGTTTGTCAGATAAGGTGGGCGAAGTTTCCTGCGGTTGGAATCCCATGCGTTTTACAGCTTCATCTACTTTCTTGCCTATTGGAAATATCAAGATATTGTCTTGCCCGAGAGTGCGATATTCACCTACCGTTTGCAATAACATTTTTATCACATTGGCATTGAAAGCACCACAAAGAGACGTATTCGAAGAGAAGGCGACAATTGCCACACGCTTCACTTCGCGCTCCTTCACGTAGGGAGATTCGATAGGAAGGTCCGCACTCAGAAAGTTAGTCAGAATCTTGTTCAACTTCTTCTGATAAGGCAACATATTCTCAATGGCTCCTTGTGCCTTATGTAATTTGGCAGAAGCCACCATCTTCATTGCTGAAGTGATCTTTCGGGTACTCTTTACCGAATTTATTCTGGTTTTTACTTCTTTCAGTGAAGCCATAACTTTTTAAATTAAGAATGAAAAATTAAGAATGAAGAATTTACTATGCAGTATAGTCAAATAGTTAATAATAAGAATTCTTCATTCTTTATTCCTATAAGTATTGTTTGGCAACCATAGCGGCGGTTTCCTCGATGGCATTGGTTACACTATCATCGATAACGCCTGTCTTTAAGACATCCAACACATCCTGCTGGTGATTCAGTTGCAGAGATTCGATGAAACTACGTTCAAAGTCCTGTACCTTATCCAATGGGACATCGTGAAGAAGTCCGTGCGTACCGCAATAGAGAATAGCAATCTGCTGTTCTACGGGCATTGGGCTGTATTGAGGTTGAATCAAAAGTTGGGCGTTCTTACGTCCCTTATCGATCGTCAAGGCGGTAATCGGATCCATATCACTGCTGAACTTAGAGAAAGCTTCCAGCTCACGATATTGGGCTTGGTCAATCTTCAATGTTCCGGCTACCTTCTTCATGGCCTTAATCTGTGCGTTACCACCTACACGGGATACGGAGATACCCACATTGATAGCCGGACGGACACCCTGATTAAAGAGATCGGTTTCGAGGAAGATCTGTCCGTCAGTGATGGAAATCACATTCGTCGGGATATAGGCCGAAACGTCTCCTGCCTGGGTCTCGATGATAGGCAATGCGGTAAGGGAACCTCCTCCTTTGACTATATCCTTCAAGCTGTCCGGCAGGTCATTCATTTCGCGCGCCACTTCTTCCTGACTGATAATCTTCGCCGCACGTTCCAACAAACGGGAATGCAGATAGAAGATGTCACCCGGATACGCTTCACGTCCCGACGGACGGCGGAGAATCAGAGATACCTCACGATAAGCTACCGCCTGCTTGGAAAGGTCATCATACACAACCAGCGCATGACGACCGGTATCACGGAAATACTCACCGATGGCTGCACCCGCAAATGGCGCATAGTATTGTAGCGCGGCCGGGTCGCCGGCTGTAGCGGCTACTACAATCGTATAGTCCAACGCTCCATTCTCACGAAGTGTATTTACGATAGAAGCGACTGTAGAACCTTTCTGCCCGATTGCCACATAGATGCAGTATACAGGGTCGCCTGCCAGAAAATTGCTACGCTGATTGATGATCGCATCAATCGCAATAGCCGTCTTTCCCGTCTGACGGTCACCGATAATCAACTCACGTTGACCACGCCCGATAGGAATCATGGCATCAACTGCCTTCAATCCGGTCTGTAATGGCTGATTGACAGGCTGACGGTAAATTACTCCCGGAGCTTTCCGTTCCAACGGCATATCATAAAGTTCACCGCCAACCAGCCCTTTGCCGTCGAGCGGTTCACCCAATGGGTCGATGACACGTCCCAACATCCCCTCGCCTACACGAATGGAGGCGATGCGTTTCGTACGTTTCACAATAAACCCTTCTTTGATTCTGTCCGTCGGACCCAGTAGTACAGCACCCACGTTGTCCTCTTCGAGGTTCATCACGATTGCTTTGATACCATTGTCGAACTCCAGCAATTCATTCGCTTCGGCGTTCCGCAGTCCATAGATACGGACCACACCGTCGCTCACCTGAAGCACCGTACCGATTTCGTCAAGCTGCACATTGGCATTAATCCCTTCGAGCTGCTTGCGCAATATATCGGATACTTCGCTTACTCTTATATTTTCAGACATTATACAATTCTCCTATTCTTATCAATAAATTGTTGTTTCACTCGCTTTAACTGCGTAGCAACGCTCGCATCCAAACGGTAATCGTTGATATCGAAAATAAATCCACCCTCAATGGACGGGTCTACTACCGTTTCCAACTCCATCTGCGCATGCAGGATATGCGCTGCCGCAGAACGAATCCGATCCGATGTCGCTTTATCAACGTCAACAGCCGTAATCAGTTTACCGACTCCGATATGTTTCAACTTCCGGTACAGGTCCAGGTACATCAGGCTGATAAATTGCAGATAACCTTCACGCCTGTTTTTTAATACCAAAGTGATAAAACGGATAAACTCTCTGGTTGATGTACCTTCACCATCGGCAGCCGTACAAACCAACGCTAATTTCTCCTTAATCGCAATGACCGGATTATCAAGTGCCTCACGCAGTCCGGGTTGTGCACAAAAGCTGTGGGACAGAGTGAGGAATTCCTGATATACCCTGTCTTCCACTCCTTTTTCCTGCGCGTATTCGATCATCGCTTTTGCATAACGCATTGAGAGTATTCCGACTTCCATTTTCCTTAGTTCTTATTCGGGGTTAATACTTCATCCAGCATACGGTCGATCATCCCCATCTGTGCTTCCTTATCTGCAAGATTCTTGCGGAGCACCTTCTCGGCAATGTCCACCGAAAGGACAGCCACCTGACGACGGATGTCGCGGATAGCCTCGTCTTTCTCTATCTGGATTTGTTGCTTCACCGCATCAAGTTCTTTTTGTGCGGCTATCTCGGCTTGCTTACGGGCCTCGTGAACAATTTTGTCACGTTCTTCCATTGCTTCCCTCAAGATGCGTCCTTGTTCCTTGTTGGCAGCAGCCACCAACGCGTCGCCCTCTTCTTTCAGTCTAGACAACTGTGCATTGGCTTCCCTCGCCACCTCCAAAGACTGGTCGATATAGGTTTTACGGCCTTCCACCATTTTTATAATGACGGGGAAGCCGTATTTCGCCAATATCACGAACACAATCCCGAATGAGAGGAACATCCAGAACAACAGGCCACTATCAGGTAATAGTAATGACATAGGCTTAGAGGAAGAATACCAATAGACAAACAACTACCGCCAACAGTGCCACACCTTCAATCAAAGCAGCGGCGATAATCATATTCATACGAATGTCACCTGAGGCTTCCGGCTGGCGTGCGATAGCTTCCATTGCCGAACCACCAATTTTACCAATACCCAAACCAGCTCCGATTACTGCAAGACCTGCACCGATAGCTGCACCTAATTTACTTACTCCTACTGCTGCTGCAGTGGCTTGTAACAATACTGATAGTAACATAATTTTCAGTTTTAAAATGGTTTATATTTTCTCTCGTTTAATTATTTATTTCTCTTCCGCTTTTACTTTGGCTCCTTCCTGCGCCAACCCGATAAACACAGCCGACAACATGGTGAATACGTATGCCTGAATGAAAGCGACCAACAATTCAAGCGCATTCATAAAGATATTGAACAATACGGAGGCTACTGTCAGCGTGCCGTTCAAGGCAGGTCCCATACTTGCCGAGATAAATATCAAGCAAGTAAGCACCAACATTGCCATGTGTCCCGCCAGCATATTGGCAAAAAGACGGATCATCAAAGCAAACGGTTTTGTAAAGATCCCGAAGAACTCGATAAACGGCATCATCGGCACAGGCACTTTCAGCCACCAAGGAACATCAGGCCAGAAAATATCTTTCCAGTAATGCTTCGTTCCGAAAATGTTGACCGCCAGAAACGTGCATACGGCAAGTACCATTGTGATAGCAATATTTCCCGTCACATTCGCACCTCCGGGAAAGAACGGAATCAGTCCCATCATATTATTGATAAAGATGAAAAAGAATGCCGTCAGCAGATAGGGGGCAAATTTCCGGTAATTAGGACCGACACAGCTTTTAATAATGTCGTCATTCACCATCATAATGAACATTTCCATGAATCCGACAAATCCACCCGGAGCTTTGGCTCCCTGCGGACGTTTTCTGTACCAGTGCGCCACACTCAAGACGATTACCAGCAACAATACGCTATTGAACAGTAAGGCGAACGTAACTTTCGTAATGGATATATCCCAAGGACGGACTTGTTCGCCCGCCGCATTGTATTCCACCAGTTTGCCCTCGTACTTACTTCCTTCCGGAGCTATCGAAAGCCCCTCATACGTGCCTCCGTTCTCTTCGAGACGAGAAGAAAGGAACATATGCCAGCCTGTACTATTACTATAAACAATAATAGGTAATGGTATAGTAATGTGCGTTTTACCCCACGTGGTAATATGCCATTCGTAAGAGTCTCCGATATGTCCGAATACGATTTCCTTCACGTCCACCGTATTCTCCTGTTCCTCTTTCGGAGTAATCACATCCTGCACCTGTGAAGTCGCTTCTCCCTGCTCTTGTGCAAAGCCGGGCAGACCGGACACCACCATCAGGCAGAATAATATCAACGGAGCCATTATGTTATGCAACTGTTTCATTTTTCTTCTTATTTTGCTTTTTCCGTTTCTGATTCACCTCAAAAGAGAAAAAGAACCAGGTTTCGAATATCAGATATATCAAATAGAATGAGATAAACGTCAGCAAAAAAGCCTTAGCCTCTTCGCGCACGGCTATACAATAAATCAGGACTAGAATGATAGAAAGAATCATCTTTACCATCTTTATTGCCAGATACAACAGTAACATTTTTTGGGGAGCGTGCAGCCGGCACGCATCGAACATATAGATACTAAACAAACCGAATAGATAAAAATAGACCGGAATAAACGGGTATCCTCCGAAGTAGTGTCCCGGCAGAGCTATATGCAAAATAACCGCTCCCAATCCTGCACTTATGATTGCAAACAGCGTATGCAACCCGATAAAATTTCGTTTCGTTTTCGTAATGTTCACCATGTCACTGTGTTTTTCTTAATATATTGTCTTCTGTCAGCCGACTGTCACCCGTCTGTCAGGAGATGCAAGCGGAAACCGTACCGTCACTCAGTTCGACAAAACCACCCTGAATATCTATCGTACGCTCCTCGCCTTCCATCATCGTGTAACTCAACGTACCCGCTTGCAATGACGAGACGATAGGCGCATGTCCGGGAAGAATAGAAAACGAACCAACCGTACCCGGCAATGTGACAATCTTCACATCTCCGTCGAATATACTCTTTTCGGGCGATACTATACTCAAATGCAGTTCTTTCATCCTTCTTATGTTTTTATTTCTTTGCCTGTTCCAGCAGTTTCTTACCTTTCTCTATCGCTTCCTCGATTGTTCCGACATTCAAGAATGCCTGTTCGGGGAGATAATCAACCTCGCCATCCAAAATCATCTTAAAGCCTTTAATCGTATCTTCGATCGTCACCATTACGCCCGGTACACCCGTAAACTGCTCGGCTACGGCAAACGGCTGCGACAGGAAGCGCTGCACACGGCGGGCACGGTTCACGACCGTCTTGTCCTCTTCCGACAGTTCTTCCATACCAAGTATGGAGATAATATCCTGTAGTTCCTTATTACGCTGGAGAATCTGCTTTACCCGTTGCGCTACATCGTAATGTTCCTGACCGACAATATGCGGATCGAGGATACGGGATGTAGAAGCCAATGGGTCTACAGCCGGATAAATACCAAGCTCTGTAATCTTACGGTCGAGCACGGTCGTCGCGTCCAAATGGCTGAAAGTAGTTGCAGGAGCCGGGTCTGTCAAGTCATCGGCAGGCACATATACAGCCTGTACAGAAGTAATAGAACCTTTACGGGTAGAAGTGATACGTTCTTGCATGGCACCCATTTCAGTAGCCAATGTCGGTTGGTAACCAACGGCGGAAGGCATACGTCCCAAAAGAGCGGATACTTCCGAACCGGCCTGCGTAAAACGGAAAATATTATCTATAAAGAACAAGATATCACGCTTCTCGCCTTCTTTTCCGGCATCACGGAATGATTCCGCTACCGTCAGTCCGGACAATGCAACGGAAGCACGTGCGCCCGGCGGTTCATTCATCTGACCGAATACCAAAGATACCTGCGATTTCTCCAACTCGTTATAATCGACTTTTGAAAGATCCCAGTGACCTTTCTCCATACCTTCCTTGAACGCTTCACCATAGCGGATAACGCCCGATTCGATCATCTCGCGCAGCAAGTCATTACCTTCACGGGTACGTTCACCTACTCCGGCAAATACAGAAAAGCCGTTGTGCTTTTTGGCTATGTTATTGATAAGTTCCTGAATCAATACAGTTTTTCCTACACCAGCACCGCCAAACAAACCGATCTTACCACCTTTGGCATACGGTTCGAGCAGGTCGATTACCTTGATACCTGTGAAGAGTACTTCCTGCACAGTTGTCAAATCTTCAAACTTAGGGGGGTCGCGGTGAATGGAATATGCACCTTTGCGGTCGAGTCCTTTCATACCATCAATAGAATCACCGACTACATTCATCAATCGTCCTTTAATCTGTTCGCCAATCGGCATTGTGATAGGACCTCCGGTGGGATATACCTTTAAGCCGCGTTGAAGCCCATCGGTACTGTCCATTGCTACGGTACGTACCGTATTTTCACCGATATGCTGCTGAACCTCTACAATCAGTATTTTGCCGTTTGGCCTCTTTATCTCCAATGCATCATGAATGCTTGGTAACACCATTTCTGCATCCGTACCTTCAAAGTACACATCGACCACAGGGCCGATCACCTGCGAGATATGTCCGATAATCTGTGACATAAGCAATCTTTTATTTATATTATTCTTCTCTATTCCTATTGAAAAAATAGTATGACAAGGAACGTTTCGCGTTTTACCTGTTTCACTATTATAATAACAGCTAAGTTCAGCTTTTGTTCAACTATTTTCTATATCTGATAAACTTCTGCCCTTAGAAATAGTTAAATAAACAACTGCGCAAATGTAGAAACAATTTTGTGTCATTGTTCTTCCTTTTTCATTATTTGTTGTTCGATAACACTTATTAGGCCTACAATGACTACAAATTGACCAATTTAGACAAAATTCAGCTACAAATCAATACCAAAACAAGCTTGAAGATAATAATTCATCAATAAACTAAAAACACTCATTCAGTTTCCTATCTCTTTGTTAAAAATCAACGGATTAGCAATTTTACAAAATAGTGGCAAAAACAACTAGTTTTGTGCTCGAACACAATAAATTCCATTTTCTGGATATTCCTTAATAAAGTTTAAAGGTGGGGCTCTATTTTTCAACTATCCATTTCTCCATATTCCGCATTTCCGCACTAAAGTTCACATCATATTTATAAAACAAAAATTTAAATACGCCGATAATATGTATATTATCCATTTTTTACTGTAATTTTGCACTACTAATATAAAACACTCAAAATGATGAAGAAAATACTGTTACTCGGTTCCGGCGAACTAGGAAAAGAATTTGTAATTTCAGCTCAACGTAAAGGCCAGCACATCATTGCTTGCGACTCCTATGCAGGAGCACCGGCTATGCAAGTGGCCGATGAATTTGAAATATTCGATATGTTGAACGGTGAAGAATTGGAACGCGTGGTGAAGAAGCACCGTCCGGACATTATCGTTCCGGAGATTGAAGCAATTCGCACAGAACGTTTATACGACTTCGAAAAAGAAGGCATTCAGGTAGTTCCCAGTGCTCGTGCCGTGAACTTCACCATGAACCGTAAAGCCATTCGCGACCTTGCCGCCCAAGAACTCGGACTGAAAACAGCCAAATACTTCTATGCCAAAACCTTGGAAGAACTGAAAGAAGCTGCCGATAAAATCGGCTTCCCTTGTGTCGTTAAACCGTTGATGTCTTCTTCCGGCAAGGGACAATCGCTTGTGAAGAGTGCCGACGAACTTGAACACGCCTGGGAATACGGATGCAGTGGCAGCCGTGGCGATATCCGTGAGCTTATCATTGAAGAATTTATCAAGTTCGACAGCGAAATCACCCTGCTCACCGTTACCCAAAAGAATGGTCCTACCCTCTTCTGCCCTCCCATCGGACACGTGCAGAAAGGTGGCGACTATCGTGAAAGTTTCCAGCCTGCACATATTGATCCCGCCCATTTGAAAGAAGCGGAAGAGATGGCCGAAAAAGTAACCCGTGCATTGACAGGCGCAGGACTTTGGGGCGTTGAATTCTTCCTAAGCCACGAGAACGGAGTTTATTTCTCCGAACTTTCTCCTCGTCCGCATGACACTGGTATGGTGACATTGGCGGGTACACAAAACCTGAATGAGTTCGAGCTACATTTACGTGCCGTACTCGGTCTGCCCATTCCCGGCATCAAACAAGAACGGATAGGCGCAAGCGCTGTGATCCTTTCCCCGATTGCCAGCCAGGAACGCCCGCAATATCGTGGCATGGAAGAAGTGACGAAAGAAGAAGATACCTACCTCCGCATATTCGGCAAACCGTTTACCCGTGTCAACCGCCGCATGGGAGTAGTGCTTTGCTATGCTCCGCTGAATGCCGATTTGGATGCCCTGCGTGATAAGGCCAAGAGAATTGCCGAGAAAGTAGAGGTTTATTAAAACCGGAAGGAAGATAAGGAATCATGGAGAATTAGAAGAATAATAGAGAAAACAAAAAGAGGGTGTCCACGGATACCCTCTTTATTTTCTCTATAAAAAACTACCGTCTATCATTTCTTGCTCAAAAAACGCTTTGCCAAATACTTGCGTAAAGGTTCGTCATAGAATTTCAAGCTTAGATAAGCCAGTACAATGCACAATGCATAAACACATAAAGCTACCTGCCAAGTCTCACCCAGCGTATAGAGTTGATTCTTAATCAGCCATGCATAGAACAGATACATCAACGGATAGTGTATCACGTAGATCGGATAAGATATATCTCCCAAGAACTTACATATCTGCGTTGACTGCTTATCCGTCGTACTTCCCGACGCACCCAGCCACACAAGGATAGGGAAAGCAACGACAATACAAAACGCTTCATACACACCGTTCGTACAAACCGGCTCTGCACCCTCCAAATAAGGAACGAAAAACAGGGCAATCAATATAAGGGTACATATCCAGAAAGCACCTTTCACTTTCACAGGTTTGAAATTGCGGGATAAAAGCATACCCAAAGAGAAAGGGAAAAGCATTCTCAATAATCCGCCCAGAAAGTTTACGCCATCCAGCGTCCACCCTACCCCAATGTTTCCATAAGTGGAGACATCGAAGATGGCGAACAACGTCAACGCCACTCCCAGCAATACCACCATCACAGCCAACGCTTTATTAGACAGATGGCGAATGAATAAGGCATAAAGGATATTGCCTATATACTCGAAAAACAACGACCAGCACGGACCATTCAACGGAAACATCTCGCCATTGCCACGAACCTCATAGCCCGCACCCGGCATGGCAGGAATGAAAAATATCGTGCAAAGAAGAGACAGCATCACCATGGATATGGCAACGTGCGTTCCATCCCATTGCACAGAACCCTGAATGCAGAACGTGATAGCTCCTAGAACAGCCCCCAGAACAACCATAGGATGAAGACGTATCAACCGGCGTTTAAAGAAATTTTTCATGGTGAGACTCTTACCCCAACGGTCGTCGTAAGCGTAACCGATCACAAAACCCGAAAGGATAAAAAAGAAATCCACGGCTAAATATCCGTGATTCAGAGTTTCAATAGCACTATTACCGGCAAAAGCGAAGCCCTCGAATACGTGATACCATATCACCATAAGGGCTGCCACACCGCGAAGTCCGTCAAGAAGTTCATAATGAGCCTTGGTATCTGAAAAGGCTGAAGCAGAAATGTTCGACATTTGTTTTTCTATTAGTAAGTTAGTATTTTCAGAGGGCAAAGATACGGTTTGCGCTACGAAGTTTCTTTGCTCTAAAGCAAAAAAGCCCGGCTAATTGCTATTTTTTAGCACGTACCCGGCTAAGGGTATAGATGGAAATACCCAGAAAGGCAGCCACATATTTCAACTTTACCCGGTTTATCATTCCGGGATAGCGGCGGTTGAACTGTTCGTAGCGTTCTTTGGGCGAAAGTTGAAGGCGCTCCACAAACATGTGGCTAAGCTCCTTATTCACATTCTGATGCAGGATTCTTCCCCAGTTGGCTATGTCGATATATGTTTCGTAAAGGACATTCAGCTTGTCGATGTGGATGACGTAGATTTTGCAATCGGAAAGCGTTTCAACGCTTTCTACCGATGGTTGCTGATAGTAGAGCGAATCCATGCCGAACGTAACGTCGCCCTCCTGACTGAACCACGTAGTGGTGTCCTCTCCGTTGTGGTGGAATACGGAACGGGTGATACCCTCTTCAATAAAATAAACCAGACGGTCTGTGACGCCTGACTGAACGATACGGGTATCTTTGGGATAATACCTTAATTCCATATTCGCCTGAAGCGCTTGAAGTGCTTCGTCGGAAACCGGATAGATTTGCTTGATTTTACGAATGATATTTTCCATTTGGGGGAATGGTGTATTGGGAGTTAATGACGTACTTTAGGATATTTATTATTAAAACGGAAACCAAGACCGAGCATCAGATAATTAGGGGTCTGGAAATTCTGGAGATTGTAACCAATGTGAAGGAATGAACTCCGGGTGACATTGATCTTCAACGCAAAGACCTGATACAGTCCGCGTAAATCACCACGCCCCAGCACATTCGTTCCCAAGCCGACGCCGATGGTAAAAAACGGCATCACGTATTCGGCCCGTCCGGAAAGTCCCAGCGCAAGCTGATGCTGAATGCCCGGCACGAGAAATTTACGACGGGAGGAACCGCTGCCTGCATCGTACTCCACCAGCGCATCTTCGGTGTATACATTGGCACTACCGTCATAGACACCATCCAGCGAAATCCCGAAACGAAACTTATAGTTGAGGTTATACATCGGAGCAAAGTTGAATCCCGCTACGGGATAGCTGCCCGGTGATGCAATCTGTTTCTCGCCTACATAGACACCTTTGCGGCGCCACGAGCCGAACAACACAAGGTCATAACTGATGTGTCGCGGAAAACGGGGAACGTAGGGATGAACCAATGACTTAGTGAGGTCGGCTTCTTCCCGGTTGAAGTTGTACACCAATCCGATTTTCGCTCCGGTGGTGTTGATACCTGCATTGGGAAACTTGGTGTTGCCGTTGGAGAAATGCGTGAAGTCTCCGCCGATGATAAAGTCGAAATAACGGGAAAGCGACCAGTTAAGGTAGATACCTGCGTTGAGGTAGGCATTCACCCGTGAACCTACGGCTCCGTTGTAGGAGTTGTAATCGTTGTCATAAGGCTGCCATCCGGCAGAGATACCGAAGTTCCATTCGTAATTGAGCGAAAGGCGGGGATGGAAACGGGCAATGCGTGCACCTTGAAAGACGTAGAACGTCATCGGATCACCCAACTGCTTTTTATCGCCAAAGGTGGTGAAGGCCAAGCCGAAACCTTGATAAGCTCCGCCATAGATACGGTCGGCACAGGTGTTGGGACGATACTTGAAAGAATATTTCAGATGAGCGGCAAATGAACTCCGGATGGGTTTCCACCGTTCGTTCTCACCTTGCAGGAAAGGATTGGTGGGGAATACGTATTGTGGCCGCGCCTCTATCCCAAACCGGTGAATGAAAGGTTGGTCTGCCTCCTGCGCACAAAGCGAAGTGAAGGGGAAAAGCAAGGCGGAACAGATTACAACGATTTCCCATCCGGGTATCTTTACTCTCATATAATAGTCTGGTTTGTCTTTTCAGAACGGAAGTTACAAATGGAGCTTCTCAATGAACTGTGCCACATGATAGCCGTCCATCAATCCATGATGGCAGGTTACGGAAACGGGCATCATCAGTCTTTCTCCGTCGCGGAAGTACTTTCCAGTGGAGATTTTGGGAACACTGTCGCCCGAACGCATATTGGTGGGGTGCTTCATGTCGGTGAATGAGAGCCACGGCACTGCCGAATAATGTATGGCATTGGGATGGAAAGTGCCTCCTTTGTTGAGTCCCGTAGTGGCTTGCAAACGTTCCATCTCTGCTTTTGCACGACGGATAAAGACGAGTTCGTCCGGATCGTATTCAAAGGCGGCAAAAGAAAAAGTATGGTCGGCACGACCTACAGTGGCTTCGGGCAGAAGGCTGTCATAGCACACCACCTTATCGCCTTCGATGCGGTAACGGAATTCTTCTACCGCAGCAGCGGCAGTCGTTATCCGGTGGAGGACTAACAGGGAAAAAGATATACCTTTGGCTTTGGCTTCCTGATACGTGCGCGTACAGTCTACCTGAACGGTCACTCCGAAAAACGGATCGTCAAAAGCACTGAAATGTTCGTAATGTTCTCTTCTGTTCCAAGTAGCAATATCGATGATCTTCTCTATCTGATTCATTCTAAACACTCTTTTTTAAGTTTCACCACAGATTACACAGATAATCACAGATTGATTCCGGATTAAAACCCCGATTGAGAAATTTAAAAAGCCCAGCAAACACTGAAATTCTCTATATTGATAATCTGTGCTAATCCGTGTAATCTGTGGTGAATATATTCAATTACTGATGTTGCTCACGCAGCAGGTCGTTCACTGTTTTTACCGGGTTGAAAGTGGAAAGCGGCACTTCTACAAAAACAGTGTTCCAATCACTCATCGCACCATTCCACAAACCGGGAAGTTCGAGGGCTTTCAGTTCCTTGCCGTTTTTCGACTTGTAAGAGATAAAGCCGGTCGCCTTGTCTACGTATTTCACCAAGTCGAACTTATGACCTTTATAATCACGCACGGCACATACCAAGTCCACCGGATTGAAGTGCGTACCCTTCTCGAACATTTCCTTTTTCTGCGGATCGTTCATGTCGATCTGCGAGCTCTCAAGAATTTGAAGAGAGATCGTTCCGTCACTGTTGTATGCCAGGAACGGACCGCCACCCGGTTCACCCACATTCTTCACCATTCCGCAAACGCGCATTGGACGGTTCAATTTGTTCTTCAGGTAAATAGCAAGCACAGAATCTTCGAGGTCTTTCGTTTCCGGATTCTTGCAGAAAAGTTTCTTTTGCAGGAATTGCAGCATTTCCATCATCTGTTCGTGCGTATATTTTCCGCTGTCGAGCAGTTCGAGGTATTCAAATGCCTGTTTCTGTAAGGTAACGAGTACACCGGCAATCAGTTTTTTATAAGTAACGGTGTCCGCTTTCAGTTTATCGGGAACTACATTGTCGATGTTCTTGATGAAGATAACATCCGCATCGAGATCGTTCAGATTCTCGATCAATGCTCCATGGCCACCCGGACGGAACAAGAGTTTGCCGTTATCACGGAACGGCTGGTTGTCCATATCAGCGGCAATCGTATCGGTACTCGGCTTCTGCTCGGAGAAGGTGATATAATAATCCACTCCATAACGTTTGGCAAACTCACCGGCTTTCTCTTCCACCAGTTTCTTGAAAAGTTCGCGGTGTTCGGTAGACACGGTGAAATGTACGTTCACTTTGTCACTCTTTCCGGCTGCATACATGGCGCCTTCAGCCAAATGTTCCTCTAATGGAGTGCGTGCGCCTTCGGGATATTTATGGAATTTGAGCAGACCTTTCGGAAGTGCACCATAATTCAAGCCGGCAGTTTCGAGCAATGCGGATACCACAGCTTTATAATTGCCTTCTTCCATCAACCCGGCGATATTCTTCCCGGTAATGCGTCGGCAAGCTGCATCGAGATCGTCATAAAAAGCAAAATCCTTGATACCGGCAAAGAATGCTTGTTCAAACTTGGTTGTCGGTTTGTCATAATCCGCAGAAAGGAACTCGAATAGGTTCTTGAACATACGACTTGCAGCACCCGAAGCCGGTACGAACTTTACAATCGTCTTATCCGTATTTGTATATGCGTCCCACGCTGCCAGATAAGCTTTCTGTTCTTCTGCATTGGGAGCCAATATACCTCTTTCAATGGAAGCAGCCGCATCCAGTTTCAGATAAGGGAAACCTGTCTGGAAGCAAGCCAGTTGCTCTGCTATTTGCGCTTCCGTAATGCCTTTCTTGGCAAGCAACTCTTTGTCCTGTGTCGTTATCATAATATCTAATTTTATTAATTGATGCCCAAAAATACAAAATGTTATTTACTTCTTGCCGAATAACCAATAAAAAAAGTAATTTTACATCGAATTAACAAGATTGAATATGGACGACTTTTTTACATCAGAGGAAAAAAAGGAGCTTTTTTCACTCTATCGGCACTTGATGCAATCTGCCGGAGACAGTATTTCCTGGAAGGATTGCCAAAAATTAAAGAATCATCTTATCAAAGCTGCCCAATGTAACGGGCTGCAACGCAATAACTTCGGGATGAATCCCGTTATCAAAGATCTGCAAACGGCAGTCATCGTAGCCGAAGAAATCGGAATGAAAGGTTCGTGCCTTATCGGTATCATGCTGCACGAGATTGTAAAAACGCATATTCTGTCTATCGACGAGGTAAGCGTGGAATACGGAGAGGATGTGGCGAGTATCATCAAGGGGTTGGTGAAAACGAATGAGTTGTATGCGAAGAGCCCGGCAATAGAGTCGGAGAATTTCCGTAACCTCCTGCTCTCCTTTGCCGAAGATATGCGTGTGATCCTGATTATGATAGCCGACCGTGTGAATGTAATGCGCCAAATCAAGGATACGGGAAACGAGGAAGACCGGATAAAGGTGGCCAACGAGGCTGCTTATCTGTATGCTCCGTTGGCACATAAGCTGGGGCTCTATAAGCTGAAATCGGAATTGGAAGACTTGTCGCTGAAATACACACAACGGGATACTTATTATTTTATAAAGGATAAGTTGAACGAGACGAAGGCGTCACGCGACAAGTATATCGCAGCCTTTATCGAACCGATCAAGAAGAAAGTGACGGAAGCGGGCTTGAAGTTCGACATCAAGGGACGTACCAAATCCATTCATTCGATATGGAACAAGATACAGAAGCAGAAAACCCCGTTTGAGGGTATTTATGATCTGTTCGCTATCCGCATTATCCTGGATTCGGAACCTGACCCGGCAAAAGAAAAGCAGGAATGCTGGCAGGTATATTCTATCGTGACGGATATGTATCAGCCTAACCCGAAGCGTCTGCGTGACTGGCTGTCGATTCCGAAAAGCAACGGTTACGAGTCATTGCATATCACCGTAATGGGACCGGAAGGGAAATGGGTGGAAGTGCAGATACGTACCCGCCGCATGGATGAGATTGCCGAACGGGGACTGGCCGCGCACTGGAGATATAAAGGTATCAAAGGAGAAACGGGCCTGGACGAATGGCTGACTTCGGTACGAGAGGCGTTGGAGAATGCAGACAACGACTCAATGAAGATGATGGATCAGTTCAAGATGGATCTTTACGAGGACGAGGTTTTCGTGTTCACTCCTAAAGGGGATTTGTTCAAGTTGGCAAAAGGGGCTACGGTACTCGACTTTGCCTTTCATATCCATAGCAAACTGGGATGCAAATGTATCGGCGCTAAAGTAAACGGCAAGAATGTCCAACTGAAGCAGAAGTTGAACAGTGGCGACCAGGTGGAAATCATGACTTCAAATACCCAGACTCCGAAGCAGGATTGGCTGAACATCGTAACTACCTCCAAAGCCCGCACGAAGATACGGCAGGCGCTCAAAGAAATGGTGGCACGCCAACATGACTTTGCAAAGGAAACACTTGAACGAAAATTCAAAAACCGCAAACTGGAATATGATGAAGCGACCATGATGCGCCTCATCAAGCGTCTGGGCTTTAAAAACGTGACGGAGTTCTATCAGAAGATCGCTGATGGTGTGCTGGATGTAAACGAGATTCTGGACAAATATGTGGAGCAGCAGAAACGGGACAACGACACGCGCGACGAAATAGTCTACCGCAGTGCTGAAGGGTACAACCTGCAAGCGGCACAGGAAGAGACTACCTCCAAAGAGGATGTGCTCGTAATCGACCAGAATCTAAAAGGATTAGAATTCAAGTTGGCAAAATGTTGTAACCCTATCTATGGCGACGATGTATTCGGTTTCGTAACGGTAAGTGGCGGGATAAAGATTCACCGGGCAGACTGTCCGAACGCCAATCAGATGCGTGAACGTTTTGGTTATCGGATTGTGAAAGCCCGTTGGGCAGGCAAGTCGGAAGGGACACAGTATCCCATTACGCTGCGCGTCGTAGGGCACGATGATATCGGCATTGTGACGAATATTACTTCTATCATATCTAAGGAAAATGGAATCACACTACGCTCCATAGGAATCGATTCAAACGACGGGCTGTTCTCCGGTACACTAACGGTCATGGTTGGAGATACAGGTCGCCTGGAAGCGCTGATCAAAAAGCTAAGAACAGTGAAAGGAGTGAAACAAGTGAGCCGGAACTAGTTTTTTTTCACCACAGATTAACACAGATTCTCACAGATTAAAAAGACAAGTACAGTATAGCCACTCCGAAAGGACTGAGTTCAAAATAAATTGCATTAATTTGCACAATCCTGCATTTTGCCTTTTCTTTCTTTAATCTGTGAAAATCTGTGTTAATCTGTGGTGAAGAATTCTATCGCACTTTCTTCCTTTTATAATAAGGATAAGTCACCAAAACAAAGAATATCAAAGCTATCGAAGCTACTATCTGACCGATATGAAGCATTCTGTCTATATCCAACTCCATACAGCAGGCAGTTGCGATACCTAAAGAAATACCCATTTCACTAGCCAATAAATGAGTGGTATTTGCAGTTCCCCGTTGACAATGATGGGATAGCTTCACGAACATAATCAGGAACTCCGGCATGATAAAGCCTAATCCAAGTCCCAGGAGTATGGAAGAAACGCCTATCGGAGTACTATTCAACAATGATATGGCAAGAATCTCTAGTCCAAGCCCCATAATTACCAGTCTCAATGTTTTTTCTTTCAGGAAAAAGAGACGAGCAAACAAGAGAGATACCAAGTAACCGCCCCCCACTCCTACAAAGAAAGGCACTGAAACACCTGTATTTCCCAAAATGGAATCATTCAGGAAAGGATGTACAAGAGGCATCAGCAATCCCGGAACAAACGTAATCAGAATCATATTGATAGCCGGAATCCAACTACGTAACAGTAGAAAACGGTCAAAAGAATAGAGTCTGGTGACAATCGGTGCACGGAAAGGTACATATATTCCCGATACGACAAGAATCCCTAACACTCCGGCAATAACGGATACGTACAGCAAATTCCGGATTGGATAACTCTGATAAAGCCAGACTCCGAGAACGATACCTAGAATCATTCCCAAACGGGCTACCCACGAAAAACTGACATTCCCTGCGCTACGGAGCGTAGAGTTGGTGATGTCGATAGCCAACGTGATACCCGCAGTAGTGGCTACACCGAACGCCAATCCTTGTACAGTGCTTAACAGGATAAGTTCCGTAAGGTTCGTCACAAACGCATAGCCTACCGTCGCTGCCACCATAAGAGCGAAAGCATATATACATACGTGCTTCCGTTTGTAAGCGTCCACCAAATAGGCATGGAAAGGACCGATCAGGAACATTCCCAATGTAAAAAAAAGAAAGATTACTCCTGTCTGTGCCACCGGCACTCCGAGACGGTCTGCCATCTCAACGGAGAGTACCGGAAATAACACATACAAGGACACAAACAACAGCAAATTAGCTATACATATCCGTATAAAATGTGCTGTCCACAATGTAACTGCCATATATTGCTTTAATATTGTTCCTTCTCGTTGGGGAAGTAGCAGTTCTTTACGTCGGACACATAACGACTGATAGCATCGGTCATCACTGTGTACAAATCGGCATAACGACGCAAGAAACGGGGACGGAAACCATTATTCATGCCCAACATATCCTGAATCACCAACACCTGGCCATCTACATGTCCACCGGCACCGATACCAATAATAGGTATAGTCAACTCACCGGCTACACGTTCTGCAAGGGTTGCGGGAATCTTTTCAAGAACAATAGCGAAACAACCTGCTTCTTCCAGCAAATGGGCGTCACGAATCAATTTTTCCGCTTCGGCGTCATCTTTGGCGCGCACGGTATAGGTTCCGTATTTGTTGATAGACTGCGGCATTAATCCCAAATGTCCCATCACCGGAATACCTGCACCGACAATGCGTCTCACCGTATCGATGATTTCTTCTCCGCCTTCCATCTTCAAAGCGTCAGCATGACTTTCTTTCATGATGCGGATAGCGGAAGCAAGACCTTCCATCTCGTTGCCTTGATAGGAACCGAAAGGCATATCCACCACCACCATAGCACGTTTTACACCACGCACCACAGATTTTGCATGGTAGATCATCTGGTCAAGCGTGATAGGCAATGTAGTCACGTTACCTGCCATTACATTGGAAGCGGAATCGCCTACAAGGATTACGTCTATCCCCGCACCGTCCACAATCTGCGCCATCGTGTAATCGTAGGAAGTAAGCATTGAAATCTTTTCGCCTCTCTGTTTCATTTCAACCAAGCGATGTGTCGTCACCTTTCTTGTGTCATCTGATATATAACCAGCCATTTCTTTCTAATTAAAAATTATAAATTAAAATCGGGGCAGCATTGGCGCTACCCGAAAATCGGGGGCAAAGTTATAACATTTAATTCATAACAGAGAAGGAAATGCAAAAAATCCTCTCAATCCCTTGTCAGAGACAGCAATTTCTCATAACTCATTCCGGTAAAGTCATCCATTATATAATGTGCTTTTCCGGTAATGGCTTCGCGGGAATTGGTTGTAGCAAGACCGATCACGGTTGCACCGGAAGTCATTCCCGCCTGCAGACCATGAAAAGAATCTTCAAAGACGTATGTGTTTTCTGGAGTAGCTCCAAATACTTCCATCCCTAGAAGGAAACAATCGGGAGCAGGTTTGGAACGGGCAAACATCTCTCCGGTAAGAATACGGTCTACCATTGCCGGAAACTCGGGATGAGCATTGTAGACGTTCTGCATCTTCTCTTCATTAGAGCTGGTTACTACGGCTATCTTCACATCATGACGACGGAGTTCGGCGATAAAAGCTTCCACTCCGGGAATATATTCATAGGACATCTGTTTCTCAAAAACATTGAGGTCTGCTGTGATTTTCTGCCGGGCTTCCGGAAGAGCTGAAAAGTATTTCTCGTAGATTTGCGTCAGCGTCTGCCCTTTGATACGACGTCCGAAATCTTCCTCATTCAGATATTTACGTCCCCGCTCGTCCCAAAAGACGGTGTACTGTGTTTCCGTATCCATAATAACACCGTCAAAGTCGAACAGCGCTGCAATTGTTTTCGTTGTATTCATATGAAACTTTCTTTTTACCTAAAACGTTAAACCTTGTGTATCTATGCCTGCAAAGTTCCGAATAATCATCGAATCAGACAAATAATTTGTACCTTTGCAATGCTAAAAAAAACGTAACGGACGTTTTTATCCAACAAATCGACTTTTATTTATCCAACGAATCGACCAACGTATGAGCAAGAACGACCCACATATCTTAGGAAAGGAAAGTATCGGCAAGTTACTGCTACAATATTCCATTCCTGCCATTATCGGAATGACGATTACTTCTATCTACAACATTATTGACAGTATCTTCATCGGACATGGTGTGGGGGCAATGGCCATTGCAGGACTGGCTATCAGTTTCCCTCTGATGAATCTCGTAGTCGCTTTCTGTACATTGGTATCGGCAGGCGGATCAACCCTTGCCTCTATTCGATTGGGACAAAAGGATCTGAAAGGTGCTACGGAAATCCTGTCACACACGCTTATGCTTTGTATCACCAATTCTGTCTTCTTCGGAATATTGTCCTTTATCTTTCTCGATGATATCCTGCTGTTTTTCGGTGCCAGTCACGACACACTTCCATACGCACGCAGTTTCATGCAGGTAATCTTGTTGGGAACTCCTATTACTTATACAATGATAGGATTGAACAATGTGATGCGCGCTACCGGGTATCCGAAGAAAGCAATGCTTACATCGATGGTGACGGTAGTTGCCAATATCATCCTCGCTCCTATCTTTATCTTCCACTTTGAATGGGGAATGCGGGGAGCTGCTACGGCAACGGTTATTTCACAGCTCATCGGCATGGTATGGGTGGTAAGTCACTTCATGCAGAAAGAGAGTACAGTGCACTTCGAAGGAACAATCTGGAAGATGAAAGGGAGAATCGTAGAGAGCATTTTCGCTATCGGCATGTCACCTTTCCTAATGAATGTTTGCGCTTGCATTATTGTCATTATTATCAATAATAGTCTACAGGAACACGGAGGAGATATGGCTATCGGCGCGTATGGTATCATCAACCGGCTGCTGACTCTTTACGTAATGATTGTATTAGGATTGACGATGGGAATGCAGCCGATTGTCGGCTATAACTTCGGAGCACAGAAACTTAATCGCGTCAAACAGACTTTACGACTGGGAATTCTTTCAGGGGTGGTTATCACTAGTAGCGGATTTCTGATTTGCGAACTATTCCCTCATGCCGTATCAGCCCTCTTCACAGACAGTGACGAATTGATTAATCTGGCAGTAGAAGGGCTTCGCTTGGCAGTACTTATGTTCCCATTCGTAGGAGCACAGATTGTTATCGGTAACTTCTTCCAAAGTATCGGAAAAGCGAAAATAAGCATTTTCTTATCCCTGACGCGACAGTTGCTTTATCTTCTGCCCTGCCTGTTGCTTTTCCCGAATTGGTGGGGATTGAAAGGTATTTGGATCAGTATGCCGGTGTCGGATGCTTTAGCCTTTATCACAGCAGTAATCAGCTTGATGATATATATTAAAAAGGTATCGAAACAACAGCCGATAGCTGAATAAAGGATAGTTACTGTTCATTTTCTCATTTTTATTGTTCAATCAGTCCTAATTAGGGATTTATCAATTGCCCATCCGATTGAAAACTCTATATTTGCATAAAGTTTTCAAAACTACAAACGATTAAACTATGTTGAGAAAGAATTTATATGGGCTTTTATCGTGCCTGTTTCTCGCAGGATGCGGTATGATAGATTACCATCCGTACGATGTCCGCATCAGTGGTGAGACAAATGTCAATGCACATAATATGGAAAAGATAGAAGCAAATTGCAAAGGCAAAACTACAATCCGTTTTGCTGCAATGGGAGATTCACAACGTTGGTATGACGCAACGGAGGACTTCGTAAAAGAGATCAATAAACGGGATGATATTGACTTTGTAATCCATGGAGGAGATATGAGTGATTTTGGAGTGACCAAAGAGTTTCTCTGGCAACGGGATATCATGAACGGGTTAAAAGTACCTTATGTAGCCCTTATCGGAAATCATGATTGTCTGGGAACAGGAGAAGAAACTTATAAAGCAGTATTCGGCCCTACCAACTTTTCTTTTATAGCAGGCAACGTGAAGTTCGTCTGTCTCAATACGAACGCTTTAGAATATGACTACTCCGAGCCCATTCCAAACTTCACCTTTATGGAAGAAGAGATAACAAACAGAAGTGATGAATTTGAAAAGAGTGTGGTATGTATGCACGCACGCCCAGATACAGACGTGTTCAATAACAATGTAGTAAAAGTTTTCCAACACTATGTCACTCAGTATAAGGGCCTACAGTTTTGCACGGCTGCACATACCCATCATTTTCGGGATGACATACTCTTTGATGATGGAATACATTATATAACCAGTGATTGTATGGATTACCGTACTTATCTGGTATTCACTATAACTCCGGAAAGCACCTCTGAAAATCCTGATTATGAATTGGTTGAATACTAAATATATTTTATGGACGGGAGTATTATCAATACTTCTCTCTATCTCCGGTCCGGTCTCGGCTACTTACAAAACAGATACAATTATCAACACGTATAAAGCCGATTCATTGCGCTTCATCATCAAGGCTGACTCAATTATCGCCTTCCAAGCCGGAGATTCTTTATTTACGATTATCAAAGCAGACTCCGTATTGCCCGCTGCATCGAAAAAAGTTAAACATACCCGTTACGATAAACGGGTTCACCGTTTCCGCAGAAATTGGGAACGAATCATTCCTACCCACTCTAAGATACAGTTTGCCGGCAACATGGGATTACTTTCTTTTGGTACGGGATGGGATTACGGAAAACATAATCAATGGGAGACTGATTTATTGCTTGGATTTATCCCGAAGTATTCTTCAAAAAAGGCTAAAATAACCATGACTCTTAAACAAAACTACATGCCGTGGAGTATTAATATAGGAAAAGGATTCTCTACAGAACCCTTTACTTGTGGCCTATACATGAATACCGTATTTGGGGATCAGTTTTGGGTAAATGAACCGGAACGCTATCCAAAAGGTTATTATGGTTTTTCAAGCAAAGTACGTTTTCACATTTTCATGGGACAACGCCTGACTTACGATATTGACCCGCAACGTAGGTTTCTAGCCAAGTCCGTAACATTTTTCTATGAAATCAGTACTTGTGATCTTTATGTGATCAGTGCTGCTACTAACAGCTATCTGCGTCCTCGTGATTATCTCAGCTTGTCTTTCGGACTAAAATTCCAATGGTTATAAACAAAATTACAATGACTTATAATGATGATACATACCCTCACCAACAATCCGCTATTTCGGGGAATTACTCCGGAAAAACTCTCTGCCAACCTGGAAGAAGTTAGTTTTCACGCCCGTTCATATAAGAAAGGGGAAATCCTGGCACGGCAAGGAGACGTATGCAATCGTCTTATAATCTTGATAAAAGGAAGTGTGCGCGGAGAAATGATCGATTACTCGGGACGGCTTATCAAAGTAGAGGATATAGCTGCGCCAAGAGCACTCGCTCCTTTATTTCTGTTCGGTGAGGACAACCGTTATCCGGTAGAAGTAACAGCCAACGAGTTGACCGAGGTTATCGAACTTCCCAAACCAAGCGTTTTGAATCTCTTTCGCAAGAACGAACAATTTTTGGAGAACTATATGAATCTTTCCGCCAACTATGCCCGTACTTTGTCGGATAAACTTTTCTTTATGTCATTCAAAACGATTCGACAGAAACTGGCTTCTTACCTGCTTCGGCTCTACAAACAGCAACAACAATCATACATTATCCTCGACCGTTCACAACAGGAATTGAGTGATTACTTCGGAGTATCCCGCCCTTCCCTCGCCCGTGAACTGGCACATATGCAGGAAGACGGATTATTGATAGCCGACCGTAAACATATCACTATTTTACAGAAAGAAGAACTAGTCCGGCTTATCCAATAATGAGTATTCAGACAAAAAAATATTCATTGTTGTAACATTAGTTACAGAATCACGTAAAACCTTTGCCCTACTTTTGCGTTCAATAAACTGAAAGACTAATTAAAACGTAAAAGTTATGAGTATGTTTTGTTATCAATGTCAAGAGACAGCAATGGGTACAGGTTGTACCTTGAAAGGAGTATGTGGTAAAACATCCGAAGTGGCTAACCTGCAAGACTTACTACTTTTTGTAGTACGGGGAATCGCTGTATACAACGAACATCTGCGCAAAGAAGGACATCCTTCGGAAAAAGCAGACCAATTTATCTACGATGCACTGTTCATCACCATCACTAACGCCAACTTTGACAAAGAGGCCATCACCCGGAAAATCAAAGAAGGACTGAAACTGAAAAAAGAGCTCGGTAGCAAAGTAACTATAAAAAATGCTCCTGATGAATGTCTTTGGGAAGGCAGTGAGAAGGAATTTGAGGAGAAATCCAAAACCGTAGGTGTACTCCGCACTCCTGACGAAGATATTCGCTCATTAAAGGAATTGGTACATTATGGACTAAAAGGTATGGCTGCATACGTGGAACATGCACATAATCTCGGTTATCAATCTCCGGAAATCTTCGCTTTTATGCAATATGCATTAGCCGAATTAACCCGCAACGACATCACAGTAGAAGAATTAGTTCAATTGACTTTGGAAACAGGTAAACATGGAATATCCGCTATGGCACAACTGGATAAAGCCAATACTAGCAGTTACGGTAACCCCGAAATCACAGAAGTAAACATCGGTGTACATAACAATCCGGGAATTCTCATTAGTGGACACGATCTGAAAGATATCGAAGAATTGTTGAAACAGACCGAAGGTACCGGAGTAGATGTATACACCCACAGTGAAATGCTCCCCGCACACTACTACCCTCAACTGAAGAAATATAAACATCTGGTCGGAAATTACGGAAACGCCTGGTGGAAACAGAAAGAAGAATTTGAGAGCTTCAATGGTCCTATCTTATTCACAAGCAACTGTATCGTTCCTCCACGTGCGAACGCTACCTACAAAGACCGTATCTACATTACAGGTGCATGTGGTCTGGAAGGAGCACACTATATTCCTGAACGTAAAGACGGAAAGCCCAAAGATTTCTCCGCACTGATCGCCCATGCCAAACAGTGCCAGCCACCGGTAGCCATCGAAAGCGGAACGCTTATCGGAGGCTTCGCCCATGCACAAGTGACAGCTTTGGCAGATAAAGTAGTGAATGCTGTAAAAAGCGGAGCTATCCGCAAATTCTTTGTAATGGCAGGCTGCGACGGGCGCATGAAAAGCCGCGAATATTATACGGAATTTGCCCGAAAACTGCCGAACGACACGGTTATATTGACCGCCGGCTGTGCAAAATACCGATACAATAAATTGGCTTTGGGAGACATTAACGGTATTCCCCGCGTATTGGATGCTGGACAATGTAATGACAGTTACTCATTGGCAGTCATTGCCCTGAAATTAAAGGAAATATTCGGATTGGATGATGTCAATAAACTCCCTATCGTCTACAATATTGCCTGGTATGAACAGAAAGCAGTAATTGTATTATTAGCTTTATTGGCATTGGGAGTGAAGAATATCCATTTAGGACCGACTCTTCCCGCCTTCCTTTCACCAAACATAAAGAATGTACTGATAGAACAATTCGGTATCGGCGGAATCAGCACCGTAGACGAAGATATCATGAAGTTCTTGTCATAAGTATTTTATCCTAAATATTCATCAATCAGGCTCGAATGATGCGATCTGCATGATTCGAGCCTGTTTTCATATTCTCACAATTAGCTATTTCCGAGTATCAGATTGACCTTTTTAGACAATTTAACTACCATTTTTGACAAAAATACATCAAAACAGGTATTTCATTTGTTGCTAAATATATGTAACTTCGCACAGTGAAAAATAATGCGACATTCTTATAACTTTATAATATATAGCATATGATATTTACAGCAGAAAACACCTTACTTATCGGTTCTATCTTACTTTTCGTCAGCATTGTTGTTGGAAAAACCGGATACCGTTTCGGCGTACCTACTTTGTTACTGTTCCTCGTTGTAGGAATGGCATTCGGAAGTGACGGACTCGGTCTCCAATTCCATAATGCCAAAGAAGCCCAATTTATCGGTATGGTTGCCTTGAGTATCATCCTTTTCTCAGGAGGTATGGACACGAAATTCAAAGAAATCAAACCTATTTTAGGACCGGGTATCGTCTTATCCACTGTCGGAGTATTGCTCACAGCTCTTTTTACGGGGCTCTTCATTTGGTGGCTATCCGGTATGAGTTGGACGAACATTTATTTGCCTATCACCACTTCCCTGCTGTTAGCCTCTACCATGTCTTCCACAGATTCGGCTTCGGTCTTCGCTATTCTCCGTTCGCAAAAGATGAATCTGAAGCACAACTTACGTCCCATGCTGGAGTTGGAAAGTGGAAGTAATGACCCGATGGCTTATATGCTTACCATTGTTCTGATACAGTTTATCCAATCAGCGGGTATGGGAGTCGGCGCTATTGCCGCTTCTTTTATCATTCAGTTTATCGTAGGTGCTGCTGCAGGATATATACTCGGGAAACTGGCTATCCGAATGCTAAACAAGCTTAATATCGATAACCAGGCATTATATCCTATCCTGCTATTGGCATTCGTTTTCTTCACTTTCTCCATCACCGATTTAATGAAAGGTAATGGATATCTGGCTGTATACATCGCCGGTATGATGGTGGGTAATAATAAAATTATGCACCGTAAGGAGATTTATACATTCATGGACGGACTTACCTGGCTGTTCCAGATCATTATGTTCCTCTGTCTGGGATTGCTAGTCAATCCTCACGAAATGCTAGAAGTAACCGCTGTCGCTCTGCTGATCGGTGTATTCATGATTCTTATCGGTCGCCCGTTAAGCGTATTCCTCTGCCTACTCCCATTCCGGAAAATCACAATGAAGTCACGCGTTTTTGTATCTTGGGTAGGATTACGCGGCGCAGTTCCTATCATCTTTGCTACTTATCCGGTAGTGGCAGGAGTAGAGGGTTCGAATATTATATTCAATATCGTATTCTTCATTACCATCGTTTCATTGGTCGTACAAGGAACCACAATTTCTTTTGTAGCCCGCATATTACACCTCTCCGAACCTTTGGCAAAGACAGGAAACGATTTCGGGGTGGAACTGCCTGAGGAGATTGATTCTGATCTCAGTGATATGACTGTCACCCGCGAAATGCTGGAAGAGGCAGATACATTGAAAGATATGAACCTGCCAAAAGGTACACTAGTCATGATTGTGAAGCGCAAAGATGAATTCCTGATCCCTAACGGAACATTGAAATTGCACGAAGGAGATAAGTTGCTGCTTATTTCCGAGAAATCCAAAGAAGAGTCTGATTCTGAATAACATTTGAAAAGAAATGTAAAATTATGTCAGAATTCCTTCGTTAATTAACCGTAAAACTTGATTTTAAAATTCGGTTTACGTTAATGATATATTAATTTTGCGCAGTTTTAAACTAAATGTGCAAAAACAAAATGGAACAAGAACATCAGTTCATTGATTATATTGAGCAAAGTATCATCAAAAACTGGGACAGAGATGCCCTGACCGACTATAAAGGAATTACCCTCCAATATAAGGATGTAGCACGTAAAATTGCTAAATTTCACATTGTTTTGGAAAGTGCCGGAATCCAGCCGGGAGATAAAATAGCGGTTTGCGGACGTAACAGTGCCCATTGGGCAGTTACTTTCTTGGCCACCATCACTTATGGAGCTGTGATTGTTCCTATTTTGCATGAATTCAAAGCAGACAATATTCATAATATCGTCAACCATTCTGAAGCCAAACTACTTTTTGTAGGCGATCAAGCTTGGGAAAACCTGAATGAGGATGCAATGCCTTTATTAGAAGGTATTGCATCATTGGCAGATTTCTCCTCTTTAGTGTCGCGCAACGAAAAGCTCACATACGCTTTCGAACACCGGAATGCCATTTACGGACAACGTTATCCAAAGAACTTCCGTCCTGAACATATCTGTTACCGAAAAGACAGACCGGAAGAACTGGCAATCATCAATTATACATCCGGCACTACAGGATATTCTAAAGGAGTAATGCTCCCCTATCGCAGTATCTGGTCAAATGTTGCCTACTGTTTTGAAATGCTTCCCGTCAAACCGGGAGATCATATCGTTTCCATGCTTCCTATGGGACATGTATTTGGAATGGTATACGACTTCCTATACGGATTCTCGGCAGGCGCACACATCTATTTCCTGACACGTATGCCGTCTCCTAAGATTATTTCCCAATCGTTTTCGGAGATAAAGCCCAGAGTCATCTCCTGCGTACCATTGATTGTAGAAAAAATTATAAAAAAGGATATTCTTCCCAAAGTAGACAGCAAAATCGGTAAACTACTGCTTAAAGTACCCATTGTAAACGATAAGATCAAATCGTTGGCACGACAAGCTGCTATGGAGATATTCGGCGGTAATTTTGATGAAATCATTATCGGCGGCGCTCCTTTCAATGCTGAAGTAGAAGCCTTCCTCAAAAAAATAGGTTTCCCCTACACCATCGCTTACGGTATGACAGAATGTGGTCCGATCATTTGCTCCAGCCGCTGGGAAAACCTGAAACTTGCTTCATGCGGGAAAGCGACGACGCGAATGGAAGTAAAAATCGATTCCCCGGACCCTAAGACTCATGCAGGAGAAATCATCTGTAAAGGAGCCAACCTTATGTTGGGCTATTATAAAAATCAAGAAGCTACTGCACAAATCATTGACGTAAATGGCTGGCTGCATACAGGTGATCTAGGCACTATAGACGAGGAAGGAAATGTAACCGTCCGCGGACGTAGTAAGAACCTGCTTCTCACCTCTAGCGGACAGAATATCTATCCCGAAGAAATTGAAAGCAAGCTGAACAACATGCCGTATGTTTCGGAGTCACTGATCGTCTTACAGCACGAAAAACTGGTAGCCCTGATCTACCCGGATTTCGACGATGCTTTCGCTCATGGATTGCAGCAGACGGATATTCAGAAAGTAATGGAGCAAAACCGTATCGAATTGAATCAACAGCTTCCTAACTATTCTCAAATAAGCAAGATTAAAATCCATTTTGAAGAATTTGAAAAGACTGCGAAAAAGTCAATCAAGCGCTTTATGTATCAGGAAGCAAAGGGATAATATCCCCCATAATAAGAAAAGTATTCTCGCAAATAAAAACAAAAACGGTGGATAGCCTCAACACTGTCCACCGTTTTTTCTAACCTCTAACTAACTTTATTTATACTACCTGTTTTTCTATCTTTCTACCTAAAAACGAATCCTATTTCCATTATTAACAGTCTAACTTTATAATCAATCGATCTTTTTAAAGTGCCATAAATGAAATAGCCTGTCCGCCTCCGGCAGCCATTCGTATATTCAACGTATTTTCAGAAGTAACCGTTTGTTCCGTTATCCGGTAATCCGTAGGATTTGATTTCCAATCCGCATTCTCTCCATCCGCATAGATGACAGCTTTATACTGTTTGCCCGGTTCCAGGAAATCCAGTTTTATTTCCAGTGTACGGGGTTTCTCGTTCGTTGCCGCTCCCAAGAAATAGTTGCCTTTTGCTTTACGCACGATGGCTACAAATTCCCCCGGTTCTCCTGCCAATGCTTTCGATTCGTCACAATCCGGATCGAAATCTCGGAAGAACTGGAAAGCCGGATGGCCTTCATAATTTTCAATCATATCAGATGCCATCTGCAAGGGAGAATACAAAATCACCCAGTTAGCAAGCTGTTTCGCCAATGTTGTATTCACACGGCTGTTTCCTTTATCCTGATCGTTCCATTTCTGGCGACAGGGAGAATCTTTGGTGTTCAGAAACAAAATATCAAACGTACCCGGTGTATAATCCAACGGACCGGACAGCATACGGGTGAACGGCAACATGACATGATGAGACGGAGGATTTCCTTCGCTCCATGCATTCCATTCCATCCCTCTCACTCCTTCACGTGTCATCATATTAGGCCATGTACGACGGATACCGGTATCTTTAATAGGTTCGTGCGCATCCAGCGTCATTTTATGACGGGCAGCTGTTTCCACCACTTTCTGATAGTGGTTGACCCCATATTGGCTGTGATGAAGATAACCATTCGGGAAAGCTCCCGCATATCCTGTCTTCAGGACATGGATACCATGGTCTGTGTACCATTGCATAGCATGATCCATCTGGCGCTCATAGTTGGGAATATTCCCTCCGGTCTCGTGATGGCCGATAACTTCAACTCCTTTTTCCTTTGCATAACGAACCACTTCATCAATGTCAAAGTCAGCATACGGTTTCGTAAAGTCAAAGTTTTGCATACCACCCCAGCTTTCCCAGCCTTCATTCCAACCTTCAAACAAAACGCCTTCAATCTGATTGGCAGCGGCAAAATCAATGTATTTCTTGGCATTGACAGTAGTGGCTCCATGACGTTCATCCATCTTCCAGGTTTCTACGCCGAGATGCATTCCCCACCATACACCTACATATTTCATCGGACGAATCCAATCGGTCGTTTCTATTTTACTTGGTTCATTCAGATTTAAAATCATAGCCGAATTAATCAGACTAACGGCATCCGGAACAATCTGAATAGTACGCCAGGAAGTAGTGAAATGATTACCTTTACGCACTTTCACACCATCAGGCCATGGAGCAAGTTCAGCTTTCAACGTATAGTTTCCTGCCTGCTTCAAAGTCATTTCCGAGAAATCGTACAATGCCGCTTCATGAATACTTCCGTAGACACCATCGGCAGTTTTAAAGGTGAAAGGAGTGTTGGCTGTCTCCACCTCGGAAATGGGACGTTGCGCATAAAGCAATTCATAAGTTTCGGCGCTGGCAGGAATAGACCATGATGTACCGTCCTGACGAAAACGGAAAGTTGTCAATTCATCCGTAATCAATAGGGAATCCGCTGCGGGCACATTATATTCATAACGGAACCCTACCCCATCATCAAACACACGGAAACGAAGCGTTAACTCCACCTGATCTTTATTGACCAGATTTACTGCCATCTCATTATAATGATTCCTATTGGTTTTATTTTCACCCCATGGTTGAGTCCATGTTTCATCTTTACTGTCGAAAGTCGTGTTTTTTATCTGAAATCCTCCGCCCAGGTCGATACCGTTTTTCTCCGTAAATCCCAAAGTCGAATTTTCAATCAACAATGAGTCACCTACTAAAACGTTATACAACGGTTTGCCGTTGTCGTCTACTGTTAAAGCCATTTTGATATGACCGTCCGGCGATTTCACTTCTGTTTTCGGACTGCTACACCCGTAACATCCCAGCACACACAGAAAAGCTCCAATGACACAATTTATTTTCATAGCATATCTATTGTTTGTATATAGTACAACTCAAAAAGAAGAAACACTTAAATGTAGCGCAGATTTCTTTCTCCGGATGCCAGGAAAAAAGTATCTTTGCACATAAACAATCTGAATTATGGCAAAGATACTATTGGTTGAAGATGAAATTAATATCGCCTCTTTCATCGAACGGGGACTCAAAGAATTCGGGCATTCGGTAAGCGTCTGCCATGACGGGAACGCCGGTTGGAAAATCCTTCAGGACGAGCCTTTCGACCTTTTGATACTGGACATTATCATGCCTAAAATAAACGGTCTGGAACTTTGCCACCTTTACCGCCAGATGTTCGGGTATCAGACTCCGGTTATTATGCTGACGGCCTTGGGTACAACGGAAGACATTGTTAAAGGACTGGATGCGGGAGCAGACGATTATCTCGTCAAACCTTTTAGTTTTCAGGAGCTGGAAGCGCGCATCAAAGCCCTATTGAGACGCAACAAGGAAGCAGCTTCCAATCTATTGACTTGCGACGATCTGGTGCTGGACTGCAATACCCGGAAAGCCAGAAGAGGTGAGACAGACATCGACCTCACCGTTAAAGAATACCGCCTGCTCGAATATTTCATGACCCATCAAGGGGTTGCCCTCTCACGTATCACCTTGCTCAAAGATGTATGGGACAAGAACTTTGACACCAATACCAATATCGTAGATGTTTATGTGAACTATCTCCGGGTAAAGATTGATCGTGACTTTGATAAAAAGCTGATCCATACAGTCGTAGGACTAGGATATATCATGAATACTTAAACTCCCAAGCACCCCGGCTATGAAAATAGGTTCTAAAATAGCTCTTTTTTATACATTAATCAGTGTACTGACCACTGTCATTATCATTGCCGTATTTTATATTTTCAGTACACAGTACATCAATAAACTTTATGCTTCTTACCTGCGTGAAAAAGCCTACCTGACCGCACAGAAGCATTGGGAAAAAGATGAAGTAGACGAACAGAGCTACCAGATTATCCAACGCAAATATGACGAACTCCTGCCCGAAGCCCATGAGATTCTTTTAAATATGGACAGTCTCTCCGAAGTGCGTGATACACTGAATAAATACCTCACGCAACATCAGCAGACTCTTCTGCTGGCAGGACAGGACAGCATCCCTTTCTCTTTCAAATATAAGGATCAACTGGGAGCCGCCCTTTATTATCCGGATAATGAAGGAAACTTTATCGTACTCGTCATGTCCCAGAATGCCTACGGAACAGAAATCAAGGAACACCTATTATTGCTTTCCATATTTCTCATCTTAGCCAGTTCCGTCCTGATCTTTTTCATCGGAAAAATATACTCCGGCCGCATTCTGGTTCCCCTGCAACACATACTAAAGGAGCTGAAAAGAATACGTGCCAACAGTCTGAACCGCCGATTAAAGACCACCGGCAATAATGACGAGCTGGAGGACATGATAAAGACATTAAATAGTATGCTCGACCGTCTGGACAGTGCATTCAAAGCAGAGAAGTCCTTTGTCAGTCATGCTTCACATGAGTTGAACAATCCGATTACCGCCATTCAGGGAGAATGCGAAATCAGTCTGCTGAAAGAGAGAAGTACGGGAGAATACATTGAATCCCTTCAACGAATCTCTTCGGAAAGCAAACGATTGTCCAGCCTCATCCGGCACCTTCTTTTTCTTTCACGACAAGAAGAAGAACTCCTGAAAAACAATATTGAAGAGATTATTCTGGCCGATCTATTAAAAGAGTTGACGGCTTCCGATGAAAGGATCCATCTTCATTTGGAAGAGACAGACCGGCAGATGACCGTAAAAGCCAATCCATATCTATTGAAGATAGCATTAAAGAATATAATAGATAACGCCTGCAAATACTCTGATAGAGAAGTCAATGTGACTCTCTACCGGGAGCAACAACAAATCATTCTTGATATAGAAGACCGGGGAATCGGTATTCCACAAGAAGAAATAGAACACATATTCCAGTCCTTCTATCGGGGCAGTAATACCCGGGACTATGCCGGACAAGGCATCGGACTTAGCCTGACCCTGAAAATCATCTCTGCTTATCACGCAAAGTTGGATATATTTTCAGAAATAGAAAAAGGAACAAAAGTACGGGTGATTTTTTAATTCACCCTTCTTTCATTCCTTTCTCCCTCTACCTACTGAAAACCTACAAATTTAATCTATGAGAGTTTTTTTCACAGGATAGAAATGAACTAAATACGTCTTTGCAATAACTTTCCGTTTTTATCATATAACATTCGTTCATATACCACTTCCACAATAAGAGGAAAGACAAACAGAGCAAAGAAAGTCGCTCCTATCAATCCACCGATAATGACAATCGCCAACGGACGCTGTGATTCCGAACCAATTCCATGACTCATGGCAGCGGGCATCAAACCGATAGCTGCCATTGCCGCTGTCATAATCACAGGGCGGATACGCGAGCGCACTCCTTCCTTAGTGGCTTTCTCCAAAGGCGAGCCGAGTTTTAGATTCGCCTTTATATCGGAAATCATAATCACCCCGTTCTGAATACAAATACCAAACAAGGCAATAAAACCGATACCGGCAGAAATGGAGAAGTTGAACTGCGTTATCAGAAGAGCCACAATACCACCCACGGCAGCGAACGGTACATTCAGCAATACCAGTCCCGCATCCCGCGCATTAGAGAATAGAATAAACAGGATGATAAAAATGATAGCAATACTGATAGGGACAACCTGTGCCAGACGTTTCGTGGCACGTTGCTGGTTCTCAAAATCGCCCGTCCATTTCAGCGAATAGCCTGCCGGCAGATGTACGGAAGCATTCACCTTTTTCTGCGCCTCGGCAACTGCCGTACCCATATCACGACCTCTCACCGAGAATTTCACCGCACAGAAACGAGCGTGATTATCACGGAATATCAATAACGGTCCCGTAATCGTCGTTATATCTGCCAATTCTTTGATAGGTACCATCGTTCCATCCATCGCCGGAACCAATATCTTACCTATCTCCTCTTCATTCTGGCGGAATTGTTCACTATATCTTACCATGATGTTGAACTTCCGCTCATCCTCATACAACAGTGAAGCCGATTTTCCGCCAATAGCCATTTCTATAATCGATTGCACATCCTCCTTGGCAACCCCATAACGCGCCAACTGACGTTCATTCAACTCTATACGAAGCTCCGGCTGACCGATGTTCCGAATCACACCCAAGTCTTCAATTCCCTGAACCGCACTAAGGATCTTATCTATCTGAACCGCATATTTCTCCGACTCATACAAGTCTTTACCAAACACTTTCACCGCAATAGATCCTTTCACACCGGAAGCAGCTTCCTCCACATTATCGGTAATCGGTTGTGAGAAATTGAAGTCAATGCCGGGATAAATGGATAAATCCTCCTGCATCTTATCAATCAGTTCCAATTTTGTCAGCTTGCTCTCCCATTCCTTTTCGGGATAGATATCAACGTGGAACTCGATATTATAGAATCCGGTAGCATCTGTACCGTCATTCGGTCGTCCGGTTTGCGACAGCACTTGCCGCACTTCCGGAAACGTCAAAAGTTTCCTTCTCATTTTATTGGCGAGAACCACCGATTCATCCAACGAAATACTTTGTGGCAAGGTGGCACGAATATAGATAGATCCCTCATTCAACTGCGGAAGAAACTCCGTACCCAGGAAAGAGAAAAGCCATAATCCGACACCAGCTATGACCGTTGCCAACCCGATAGTCAGCTTCCTGTGCGCATAGAATAAATCAAAAAGAGCCGAACACTTCGTATTGATAAAATGGACAAAACGGTTATTCTTCTCACGGACATTCTTCTTCAATAACATGGAAGACATCACGGGAACCAATGTCAATGTAAAGATCAGCGCTCCCAACAGTGCAAAGCCCAGTGTGTAGGCTAAAGGAGAGAACATTTTTCCTTCCACCTTCTGGAAAGAGAAAATAGGGATCAATGCGGTGATGATAATCAATTTGGAGAAGAAAACCGCTTTCGCCTTGTCTTTTGCCGTGTTGCGGATCAAGCCCATTTTAGACATCACATTAAAAGCCGGCATCCCCACTTCCCTCGCTTTCTTGTCCAAAGCCACAAACACTCCTTCCACCATCACCACAGCCCCATCAATAATAATACCGAAGTCTATGGCTCCCATAGAAAGCAGATTGGCGGACATTCCCATCACCCGTAAACAGATAAAAGCGAACAAAAGGGCTAATGGGATAACGACAGCAACAATCACGGTAGTCCGCCAATCTGCCATAAAGATCAATACAATAAACGTAACCAATAATATTCCTTCAATCAGATTATGCGTCACAGTCTTTACCGCCAGATTCACCAAGTCCTCCCGGTCATAGAATGCCACTATCTTCACATCTTTCGGGAGTACATTCTGATTCAAGTCCTCTATTTTATCTTTCAGGTTGGCAATCACCTCACCCGGATTCTCTCCTTTCCGCATGACTACAATCCCCTGTACAACATCATTTTCATCCATTCGGCCCACTTGTCCCAAACGAGGCAAACAGGATTCGTGTACATCGGCAAGATTCTTCACCAGAATCGGAGTGCCATTGATGTTTTTTACTACGATATTTCTCAATTCATCCAGATCGTTAATCAAACCGATTCCACGAACCACATAAGCTTGCGAACTTTTAGTGATAACATCTCCTCCTACGTTAATATTACTTTTGGCAATCGCATCATAAAGTTCCAAAGAGGTAATGCCATAATTAATCAACTGGTGAGGATTCACACTTACCTCAAACGTCTTCACCTCCCCGCCAAAGCTCACAATATCCGCCACACCGGACACCGAACGAAGATTACGTTCAATCACCCAATCCTGAATCGTTTTCAGTTCCCGCACACTGCGCTTGTCACTACGAAGCGTATAACGGAATATTTCTCCCGTCGGTCCGTACAGAGGTTGCACTTCCGAAGTTACCCCGTCCGGAAGGTCGGCATCATTCAATAAATTATATACCTGTTGACGTGCGGTGAAATCATCGACACGATCTTCAAACATTACATTGATGACAGAAAGCCCGAAAAGAGTGGTGGAACGAATATCCGTTTTCTTCTGAACGGGATTCATCGCAATCTCAACAGGAATGGTGATAAACTTCTCTACCTCTTCGGCACTACGCCCCGGCCATTGCGTGATAATCGTCACTTTCGTATTCGTCACATCCGGGAAAGCATCTATCGGAGTATGTTTAAAGGAAACAGCTCCGGCTATAACGGCAATCGCTGTACAGAAGAAAATAAAGAATTTATTTTTCAGCGAGAAAGCCACTATATTATCTATGAATTTGTGCATACTATTTTCTGTTTTTAATCTGCATTCAACGCATTATATACCAACAATACATTATTATTCAGCACTCTGTCTCCCTCTGAAAGTCCCGAACGGATATAGCACTCCTTGCTCAACTGCTTGTACACATCCACCTCTTTCACCTGCAAACGTTGATCCGGCTCCACCATGACCACATAATTCTTTCCTCCTTCAAATACCAGTGCATGAGCATCGATACGAGGCATGGAAGTTCCATCCGCTTTACATTTCACACTTACATTCGTAAACATCCCCGGTTTCAATAAATATTCTTCATTCTTCAATTTGATACGGACATTCATCGTTTTACTTTCACTATTCAACAAATGATACACCTTATCAATCGTACCGGCAAACATCTTATCCGGATAAGCCAACGTAGAAATGCGTACGGAGGCACCTTCGGAAACCTTACTGATATCGCTTTCATACACATCCGCCATCACCCATACGTCTGACAACCCCGAAATCGTGAACAGCTCTTCACTCTGATCCGGACGCAACTGCATATCCCTGCTGATTTGTTTCTCCACAATAAACCCCGAAACGGGAGATTTCAGCTGATAATAAGCATTTCCGGAGAAATTATAAATAGAGAAAACATCCTTTATTCTTCTTTCTTCGGCTTCGGCACTTATTAACTCCTGCTTCGCCTGAAGTACATCTTTATCCGAAGCCATCCCGGAAGCATACATATCCTGCGTAGCATCCATATTTCTGCGTGCCAGTAATAATTGTTGTTCCGCCTCCTTCAATTGCTTTTCATAATCTGCCACTTCTCCACTGCGGATGACTGCCAACACATCTCCCTTACGAACAAAGTCTCCTATTTCAGCCTTCAGTTCCGTTACCGTACCTCCAAACATCGGATATACATGTGCCACCTGATTCTCATCAAAAGTGACCCGCCCGTTTAATGTCAGTTCGTCAATCACCTCTTGAACGTGAACCGTATCGACAGATACAATCCTCAATAAGCTATCTGTCAGGCATAAGGCAGCCGGTTCAACATTCGTTTGTTCTCCTTTACCGGAGCATGCTCCCAATACGGTAGTAAACAATATGCAAGGAAGGAATTTATTCCAGTTCATAGTCTTTGATAATTTATGAATATTAGTAGTTCAATATAGTTTGTCCGATAGTTGTATTCAGGTTTTCCATCGCCAGGAAAACGTCTTTCTTTATTTCATGTAGCTGAATACAAGTTTCTTTATAGCTGTCATAGTAATCGATAAACTCCAACAAGCTGATATTTCGTTTCTTAAAGTTCTCATTCACTCCTGCTATCAGTTTTTCGAAGTTACGTTCCAGTTCCATATTGGTAGATTGATAAAGCTGAACAGCTTTATCCAACGAAGCATAAGCGGTATAAAGCTCCATATCCGCACGGTTAGCCGCATTTTCCTGTTCCGCTCCTGCCTGCTGGATACTAAAACGGGCAGCTCTCACATTTCCCTGGTTGCGGTTGAAAATAGGTACTGACAAGCTCACTCCTATTGCAAAATAGTTATTGATAAAGTTTCCGGCACGGTCATAACTACCATTCACCGAAAATTCCGGAAATGCCATTGATTTCTGCAATTTCAGATTTGCACGGGAAGCACTGACCGTACTCCGGGCAATTTTGAGATCCGGCCGTTCATTCACCATCGCTTTCAAGTCGGCGAACGATAGTTGAGACAAATCCAATTGCTTCAACACCTCTTCATCCAGTGATAACTCAACCATCGTGTCTCCCGGAAGATTTAACAAGACATTAAGTTCCCCTCTAAGGGTTAACAACTCGTTTTCCCGTTCATTCTTCTCTTTCTTCAAAGAGAACAGCATAGATTCCAGACGGGACATTTCCATCAATGAAATATTTCCTTTCTCCTGTTGCAGTTTCATTCCGGCAAGTAACTCTTGCAGAGAATTCACTTCCTTCTCATAAATGGATATGGATTTCGAGAGAAAATAGACTTGTACAAACTTCTCATTCAGCTCCTGACGAAGTGTTCTCATCACCTCTTCAAACTGATATTCTGCTATTTCTTTATTGATTTTCTCCAGTTTCACCTGCTTATTCCGTTGTCCGGCAAGACGAATTACCTGTTCAATCCCCACAACCATTTCGCCCTCCTTACCAAAATCAAAATACTTTCCGTTCAGGCGGTTATAAACATTCTGTTCTAACGAGATTACCGGATTCTCAAATAATTTGGCTTGCAGCACTTGTGCCTGTGCCATATCAATGTTGTACCGTTCGGCTATCAGCGATAAGTTACGTTCCAGAAAACGTTGTTCCGCCTCTTTCAGCGTTAATGTTCCTGTGGTAGCCTGTTGCGCGCATATTCCTCCTGTCAGCAGAAGAAAAAAAGAAATTAGAAATACTCTGTTCATTACTATATTTATCTTTATTACCTTATTGTAGTTGTCGCGGCAAAATTACAATTCTATAGCCGGAGAGACGGGAAAAAGCCATTATAAGCCTCTCATATCAGATTAGAATTTGATTAGAAAATAGCCATAAAGGAAGAATTGTAAACACAACAGGAAAAATGGCTATCCTTCTTTTATCCCAACTCCCCTATCTTTGCAGTAGAGAAAATGAAATGAACCATTAAAAATAGAATATATGAAAATAATAGATTTAACCAAAGATAGTTTTGTAGAGAAGGTAGCTGATTATCAATCTTATCCTGATAACTGGAACTTCAAAGGGAATAAACCTTGCCTGGTCGATTTTCATGCCCCGTGGTGCGTCTATTGCAAAACGTTATCGCCTATATTAGACCAACTGGCTAAAGAATACGAAGGGAAATTAGATATTTATAAAGTAGACGTCGATCAGGAACCGGAATTGGAAAGTGCATTTAAAATCCGCACCATTCCCAACCTGTTACTTTGCCCGCTGAACGGCAAACCGACAATGAAGTTAGGTACAATGAATAAAAACCAATTGAAACAACTGATAGAAAGCAGTTTGCTTTCAGAATAGAAATACATTAAAAGTCCGGAAAGCTTCTGATGATGATAAACCACCGGGCTCTTAATATCATACTGAACATTTGCTTTTACAATAAGTCCGGATTCGGAAGTAGTATATACTACATTCCGGATCCGGACTCTCTTTGGGGATTATTTCAACTATTCTTTATGCAACAGAATATCAGTTCCCGGAACAATCTTTCCCATCGACCATACACATCGTACATTCAGTTCCTTATCAAGAATCACAATATCAGCATCCTTTCCCTTTGCCAACGCCCCTTTCCGGTCACTCACTCCTATTAAACGGGCAGGAGTTTCAGAAGCCATACGCACGGCATCTTCCAAAGGTATGTTCGCTTTCTTCACCATAGTACGCACCAAGATATCCATCGTAGCCAAGCTACCGGCCAGTGCTGAATGGTCTGCCATCTTACACACTCCATCCTCTATTATGTAGCGTGGATCAATAGGTACAGTACCGTCACAAGCAGCATAAGCCAGGGCATCCGTGACAAGGCAAGTATTTTCTACCCCTTTCAATTTATAAACTAATTTCAAGATAGTAGCCGGCAAGTGTATACCGTCCGCAATGACTTCCACCGTCATTCCTTCTGTCAGATATACACTTTCTACCGTACCTTCGTACTTATATTCACGACGTTTATGAAAACCCGGCATAGCGTTATAGAAATGAGCGGCATGAGAGAATCCCACTGCATATGCAGCCTTTATCTCATCATATTCAGCTTCGGTATGAGTCACCGCCGTCATAATCCCCTTTGAACGGGTGTATCTGGCAAAATCATGCGCACCGGGCAACTCCGGGCTGATATCCCAACGTCTGATGCAAGACGTATGTTCCAGCAAAGGAATATATTCATTTTCATCCGGTGTTTTCAGAAATCCGTCATATTGCGTTCCCGCCATCTTCGGATTCAGATAAGGTCCCTCGATATGCAGACCGAGAATCGGAGAGTCTTTCTCCTTCATCAGATTCTCGCATACATCGACCGCCTGATAAAGCCTTTCGAAGGAAGTAGACGACAAAGTAGGAAACATACCGGTAGCTCCATGTTTCAAGTGTGCCATAGTAGCAGTACGGAAAGCCTCCTCCGTCGTTTCCGTAAAATCATGACCACCACCTCCGTGCGCATGCATACTCACGAATCCCGGTACGATTGTCATCCCACGAGCATCAATCACCGTTGCACCGATAACCGCCAAATCACTGTTGGTCACCTCTAATATTTTTCCATCACAAATCAATACGGAACCGTCTTTCAACCATCCCTGCGGAGTCAATATCCGTCCGTTAATTATCTGAGTCAACATAGTCTTCTTATTTATAGGATTTAAAACAGTTTATTGGTTCCCTCTACCAATTGCCCCATTGCCCACACGGCTCTTACATTCAAGTCCTTATCCAAAGCAATGATGTCGGCATCCTTACTACGTTCGAGCGTGCCCTTACGATCCAGCACTCCCATGATACGGGCAGGTGTTTCAGAAATCATTCTAATCACATCCGCCAATGGGATTTCCGCTTTCTGCACCATCGTACGTATCAGACGATCCATTGTCGCCACACTTCCCGCCAAAGCGGAACGGTCGGCTAGTTTACAAACCCCGTCCTCGATAATGACACGCGGGTCAAAAGCCGTCTGGCTATCGCTCGCCGCACAAGCTAACGCATCCGTTATCAGACAAGTACGCTCCACTCCTTTGATCTTGTAAACAAGGCGCAGAATCGTCGGCGGCACGTGGATACCATCGGCCACTACTTCCACTGTCATATCGTCAATCAGATAAATACTTTCCACCGTACCTTCATATTTGTACTCTTTCCGTTTATGGAATCCCGGCATGGCATTATAGAAATGAGTAGCATGGGTATATCCGGCTTCGTATGCCGTCTGTATATCTTCAAACTCAGCCTGCGTATGCCCTACTGAAGCCAGCACCCCTTTCGCCGTGATATATTTGCCGAACTGCATGGCTCCGGGAAGTTCCGGCGCAGCGTCCCAACGCTTGATGCAGTGCGTTTCCTCCAACAAGGGAATATATTCTTCCGGGTCCGGATCTTTGATATTCTCCGGAATCTGTCCGCCTGCCATTGCCATATTGAAATAATGGCCTTCGAGATGAAGTCCGAGTACAGGACTATCCGGTTCCGCCATCATTTTCTCAGTGGTCTCCGCGGCAGCACGGATCATCGGAATAGTAGAAGAAGAAAGAGTCGGAAAAATACTAGTAGTACCATGCTGCATATGGGCTTTGATTGCCGTACGGAAAGCGTCTTCCGTACCTTCCATAAAGTCTCTTCCACCGCCACCGTGAACGTGGATTTCCACGCCGCCCGGAACGATATACATTCCTTTGGCGTCAATCAGTTTGGCTCCGATAATGGCAAGGTCACAATTGGTTACTTCCAGAATTTTATTGTCGCGAATAAGAACTGACCCATCCTTTAGCCAGCCTTGTGGTGTCAGGATGCGTGCATTAATGATTTGTGTTAACATATCATTTTTATTAAATTAATTATAGGTCTACATAAACCGATGACTCTCTTTCGGGGGGAAGTACATCGATTTTTCACTTGCAAAATTACGCTTTTCTATCCAAATTATTGATAAAATCGTCCGCTAAACGTCCAATAAGGTACAAAAAAAGAGGTTACCAGTCTTATTGACCGACAACCTCTATAATTTATCTGGAGCGGAAAACGAGACTCGAACTCGCGACCCTAACCTTGGCAAGGTTATGCTCTACCAACTGAGCTATTTCCGCAAACTAAATTTCGTCATTCAGAAATCTGAAAGATTGGTGCCCAGAACAGGACTCGAACCTGCATGCCTCGCGACACACGCACCTGAAACGTGCGCGTCTACCAATTCCGCCACCTGGGCAAAACTTAGTTCCATCATTTCAAAGAAACAAGAGCGGAAAACGAGACTCGAACTCGCGACCCTAACCTTGGCAAGGTTATGCTCTACCAACTGAGCTATTTCCGCATTTCACTTTAACGAACCGTGAAGAGAAGGAGACTCGAACTCCCACGACATAACTGTCACTACCCCCTCAAAGTAGCGCGTCTACCAATTCCGCCACCTCTCCATAATTTTAAAGTTTAACCTTTGTGCCCAGAACAGGACTCGAACCTGCATGCCTCTCGACACACGCACCTGAAACGTGCGCGTCTACCAATTCCGCCACCTGGGCAAAGATTATTGTTCCAGCATTTCAAAGAAACATGAGCGGAAAACGAGACTCGAACTCGCGACCCTAACCTTGGCAAGGTTATGCTCTACCAACTGAGCTATTTCCGCATTTTTTCGTTTGCGGTTGCAAAGGTAGGCATTTTCCGTAAACCTGCAAACATTCTGCACACTTTTTTCAAAGAAATCTGCTCACCTTGCACCCGATGCAAAATAATCAATTTGATTATCAACTCATTCGGTCACGATAATCTTCATAAGAAAATTGCTTGTATATTTCCGCCTTCCCCTCTTTTGTCCAAATGGCAATGGCGGGATGATGAATTCCGTTAAACATATTCGTTTTCACCATCGTATAGTGAATCATATCCTCAAACACGATACGCTCTCCGATTTGCAACTCGTGATCGAAACTCCACAGTCCCATATAGTCACCACTCAAACAGGAATTTCCTCCAAGACGATAGATGTATTTTCCCTCATTTCCCATCTCTGCACCGCGCACGGCAGGCTGATATGGCATTTCCAGACAGTCCGGCATATGGCAGGTGAAACTGACGTTCAGAATAGCCGTCTTGATTCCACGACTTTCCACAATATCCACCACTTCGGAAGTCAGCACTCCCGTCTGCCAAGTAAAAGCCGATCCGGGCTCCAGGATTATCTGCAAGTGTGGATAACGCGTTCTCAATTCCTTCAACAGTTTTATCAAATGCTCAGTGTCATAATCTTTGCGTGTCATCAGATGTCCGCCGCCCAGATTCAACCATTTAATCTGCGGAAACCAACGGGAAAACTTGCTTTCCAGATGTTCCAATGTACGTTCCAGCTCATACGAGGAGGACTCGCAATGACAATGGCAATGAAAACCTTCAATTCCCTGCGGCAATGTTTCCGGCAGCAGGTCTGCCGTTATTCCAAAACGGGTACCGGGCGCACATGGATTATAAAGCTCCGTCTCTACCTCCGAATATTCAGGATTTACACGAATACCACATGAGATACCGCTTCCTTCGGCAACCGTCATCGAATAGAAACGCTCGAATTGGGCCATCGAATTGAATGTGATATGACTACTACAACGCATGATTTCAGGAAAATCCCGCTCCGTATAGGCAGGAGAATACGTATGTGCCTTGCTCCCGAACTCTTCCAGCGCCAAACGGGCTTCATACACCGAACTGGCTGTCGAATGACGTATGTATTCACGGAATATCGGGAAAGAACGCCATATGGCAAACGACTTGAAAGCAAGGATAATCTCCACCCCTGCCCTGTCGGCTACGCTCTTGATCAATGTAAGGTTCTTTCTTAGAAGTTCTTCTTCCATAATATAACAAGGAGAAGGGAACTGTGCAAAGTCTATCATCATACTATTTAAGTTTTATCTAAAATCCCAAAGTAACGCCTCAATGACGCGGATGCAAAAATACAAATTCAAAAGCAAAGAGAGATTGTTTTATTTTTAATTAAGATATTGCTTTTCGAGAACTTTTTCCTATTTTTAAGCCTTTATTATTTATAAGTAGTTGTATCATCCTAAATAACTGATTGAATATGAATAAAGATTTAAGAAAAGTAGTGATTCTGCTGGCACATCCCAACATTAAAGCCTCACAAGCGAACAAGGCATTAATTGACGCTGTCAGTGACATTGAGGGAGTAGCGGTTTTCAACCTTTACGAATTGTCGGAAGATATCGCTTTCAATATCGACGAATGGAGTAAAATCATCTCCGACGCTTCGGCCGTTATCTACCAGTTTCCTTTCTATTGGATGAGCGCACCGTCATTATTAAAAAAATGGCAGGACGAGGTTTTCACATTCTTATCCAAAACTCCGGCCGTTGCCGGAAAGCCATTGATGGTAGTGACAACTACCGGTTCGGAATACGAGGCCTATCGCAGTGGTGGACGAAACCGATTCACTACGGACGAACTTTTGCGCCCTTATCAGGGAAGTGCAATCCACTCGGGCATGGTATGGCAGACCCCCATTGTGATATATGGAATGGGAACCGCGGATGCGGGAAAGAACATTGCCGAAGGAGCGAACTTGTACAAACAAAGAGTAGAAATGCTTATTAACAGCAGTAATGCGGGAAATAATTGGTAAAAACAAAAAGCGTAGCTTTATCCAGTCTAAAGCTACGCTTTAGCATACCTAAAGCACAGCTTTAGAGGAGGTAAAGCAATGCTTCTTCTTCAGTGTCAGTACGGGCAAAAAAACAAACACTCCGACCACTGACATTATCAACCCGCCAATAGTGCCTGCCGCCAACGGAAACCAGAATCCTTCCTTTTCCGCTCCTACCATAAAAGGAATAAATCCCAAAACGGTAGAAGCAACCGTGAGGAAGATAGGTATTATCTTTGTATTCCATGCCTTCACATAGGCCCGTAACGGTGCAAGACACGGAAAACGCTTACGAACCGCATTATATTCATTCAATATATAAATGCTTGCATTCACCGTGATGCCACAAAGCAGGACAAAGGAGGCAAAACCTCCCTGGTCAAAATTCAGTTTGAACCAATAGAACGTCAGGAATACGCCGATATAAGATACCGGAATCACAAAAATAATAGCCAACGGCTGTTTCAACGAATTAAAAAGAATACTCGTAATAAAGAATATAATGCCGACTACGATCAGAAGCAGACGATATTGTTTATTATCCTTTCCACCCCACGACCAGTTGTTATCTTCTGATTTCGCAGTATATCCCATCGGAAGGACTTCATTAAACTCCTCCAAATCTTTCTTCAGCAATTTATGCCCCTGTTCCGAAGAACCTATATACTCGTATTGCAGGCACAAGCGGTATTGCTGGTTTTCCTTTGCCACCTCTTGCGGCATCTGTCCTTTTTCGACAATGGCCAGTTCCGACATCTTATATTCCCTGCCGCCTGCCTGAAAAGGATAATACCGCATAGCCCATACATCCCTTTCTTCCGATTGCCGGGAAGAAAGCCTTATCTTTTCCGTTCCTTCCTCCGTCAGTACTGAACCGATTTCCATATTTCGCCCATATATCGGACGGATAACGGAAAACAACCCTCCGGCTCCAATTCCTTCTTCAACTATCCGCCGTTTGTTCAGATTGAAGTAGAACTCCATATAATCATCTTTCCACCACGAGAAACCAGAACCTATCGTCACTTCTCTAATCCGCCGATGCTCCAACAGCTTTACTTTCAGTTTCTCCGCCCAATCGTAAAGTTCGTCATAATTGTACCCGTACATCTTCACTCGGAAAGAACCCGCATTCTCACGCACACTATTACTGAATCCCTGATCCTGCAACCCATAGATACTCCAATCTCCACCACCCAATTGAAGAGCCTTACTTATCATATTAGCTTTCAACGTATAAGGGAACCCGCTTTTCTGGTGTTCTTTGGTGAAATAGATATGGATAGATGCACGACGGGCACTCTCTACGGACGCTTGAAACTGTTTGATTTCCTTAAATCCACTCAGATAGGTTTCCATCCGTTTTATCAGTGTATTCATCTGCTCAAGCGTGCTCCCATTCGGTAGATTCGCATTGGCGTGGAGCACCACTTCTTCATTACGTGAGAAATAGCTCCCCTCATACACCTTTTGTATGAACAGCCGCAAGCTTCCGCCCAACGCCTTATCCACAATCGGTTTCACCTTTTCCTTATAAGTAGAAGTACCCAACGTTTTATTATAAACTTCCGCCCATTTATCTTCCCCCTTCATCTTTTCCGGCAACAAGAATACAGGTAATCCGAATCCCAATAATAACAGTATGCACACCGCCACCCTCCAACGGCAAAGAATCCGTATCAGCCACATATAAAAACGGCTGAAGTAAACCGGAAAACGGTGCATCCTTGAGCGTGTCCACACTAAGAGACGCACGTTCCCTATCCTTTGTCCCGATTTCAGTTTCAGCTTTGGTTTCGAAAGAGAAATTCTTTTCCGCCGCTTCAGTCCTGTTTTATCAATCAGGGAAGGAACAAAAAACAAGGCAACCAACAAAGAGACTCCCAAATTGATAATCACCACAGCGGCAAAGTCCTGCAAATTGAGCCGTATCTTCTCATCCAGAAAGAAAACGATAGCCAGTGCTCCCATCGTCGTCAATGTGGCCGCCAGCACAGACATAAACGCTTTCCGGTTGCCACGACGCAGATAGTGGTCGCTCATCACTATCGTATTATCAATCACAAGATTCAACGAGACAGTGATACCCGCCAAAGAATACAGCTGCATTTCCAGCCCGAACGCGTAATACAGAATAACCGCTATCGCTATATTGACAGACAGGCTGACAACAATCAGAAACAGATATTTTGGACTGAATGTAATCAGCAATACAAACAACAACAGGATAGCCACCGTGCCCCCCGTACGCAAATAAATCTTACCAAGCTCATCTCTGATGAACTCCGTTGCGTCATAACTCGTATGAATCTCATATCCCGTCGGGAGCAATAGCCGGATATTATCCATATATGCCTTTACTTCCTTACCCAACGCCAACTGATTGGCCGTCTCTTCCGCAACTATCGACAGATAAATGGAATTCAGTCCATTGATACGGTAATAACTTTGCGGCTGTTGTTCCATGCGGGAAACCTTCACCAGCTCATCCAGACCAATCATTCTCCCGTCCTTCATCTTCACCTGTATCCGGCTGGCATCAAACTCCCGGCTGTCATGTTCGGGAACCAGCGCCAGGCGTATCCATTGCCTGCTCGCAGCCCCTTGTTCCGCATCATAAGTACCCAGAAATTCTTTCTTATAATGCAGCCCGACCGCCTGACGAATATCATCCGTACTCACCCCCAACGTACGTAGCTGTTCACTGTCATATTCCAATCTCCATTCCATCGGCGTAGCTCCGCTAATACTTATCTTATAAATTCCCGAAAGTTGTGCCAGCCGTGTCTTGATATGCTCCTCCGCATATTGCTGAATCAGAATAGGAGTGGCAGGCGCATTAATCGTAAACGACATGAAAGGCCCTTGACTCTGTTGCTCCGGACTATGCATCTGTATATACGGATAACTCACCCCGTCCGGCAACTCAGGCCACGTCTGCCGGATAATCGTCGAAGCTTCAAAACGCGCGACCGATGCATCCGCATGCCTGTCCAGACTTACATTAATCCTTCCCCACCCGTTTCCCGAAGTGGAAGAAATGTTCCGAATCCCTTTCACACGGGCAAGCATTGCTTCCAACTTACTGGTAGCCGTCATCTCCACCACACGAGCCGAAGTGCCGGGCATACTAAAACTGACACTAAACCCCGGCAATGTCCGCGATGGATTCAGCTTGACCGGTAACAACGGAACAAGTGCCAACCCGACTAGTGCCACACAGACAAATGCGACAATCAATGTAAAAGCGGATGCCTTTGAAGACCTTTTCAATTCAGATTCCATATCAATCTTTTCTCATTCTTCATTTAATTAGTTTCCCTCCGTTAAAATCGAAACGGTCGGAAAGGGAAAGATTCGCAGCGAAATCAAACAGAGTGAGACGACGTATCTTGTAATAATTCAGCCAGTAATTCTGTAAAGCCGAAATATAGTTCCGTTGCGCCTGTTGCTGACGATTAAGTGAAAGAGTGAGACTGTTGATGTCCGCCTTACCAATAATAAAACGCTGTTTCGTCTCGTTATAGGCAAGAATGGACAAGTCAAGCGCCTCTTCCGCACTCGCTATCAGTTGCTGCTGGATATTAAAGTCACTTACCGTCATGATAACCTCCTCCTCAATGCTTATCTCATCCTGACGGGCGGAGATTTTCACCACATTCAGATTATTCCGTGCCATATTATGCTTTCCCTTACGGACACCCCAATCCACCAACGGAATAGAAACGCTGACCGACACCAAATCCTGTTGCATCGGTTTATGATATACATCACCGAAATTATCCGCTACCTGATTAAAGCCGATACTCGCATTCACGCTTGCGTTGAAACGTGATTCTTTTCTCGTCTTATCCACATTTCTTTCCGCTTCCAGTACATTCTGCCTCAATTCCAGCAATTGAGGGTTATTACTCTTTCCATAGCTCAAAGCCTCATCCACCGGAATCTCTATCCGGTTGGGACGGGAAGGAAGCTTCAAGTCTATCTGCGTATTCTTATCCAGATTAAGAAAAGACGCCAGAGAGAACATCGCCCGTTTCAGATCACTCGCCTTGTTCTGCAACGTATTCTGCGCGTTCACACGGTCCAGCTTCAGTGTCAGCAAGTCAGCCTGCGAAATGGCGGCTATCCGATGACGTTGCTGTCCGATACGGTACAGTGTATCCGTGGAAGCCAGGTTATCCTTAGCCAGATTATATTCCGCCTGTGCCATAGCCAGCGAAAAGAAATAATTCGTAGCGGTTTCCGAGACTTTCTCCACATTATAGAGAAATTCCTTCTTTACGCGCTCGTATTTCAATGGCTCTATCTTACGTTCCCACTTGAAGGGATTGTATCCTACCAGGCTCTGCGAATATCCGATTCGCACGGGAACACTGGTGAGTTGTGTCACGCTGTTATCACCAAAGTTACGCATATAAGCAAGATTCGATTCCAGATAGAATGCACCTCCGGTCAAGTCCAGGTTTTGTTTCACACTCAGTCCTCCGTATGCATAATAAGATTGCTGCGTACGGTATACATCCAGGTTGGAGCCCGAATCGTAACGCTTCGTAATGTCCCTGTTATATTGTGCCGGAGTAAGATCCAGCGTCAAGCTGGGCAAACGGTTGGCACGGTATGTCCGGTATTCCCAATAACCGGAAAGGTACATATTCCGTGCGCGGAATGACTCCAACGAGCTGTCATTCGCCAAAGCAATCGTCTGATTCAGGTCCAGTACCAGATGTTTCTGCGCATACAACGAGGATTCACCACAGAGGACACAGAGGACACAGAGAAAGGTGGGAATTCTTAATAATCCATTCATAATTCTCATATTTGAACTATTCTTTATTACTTGTTTCTTCTTTTTTCCGGTAAATGAACCAGTAAAGCAACGGTATGACAAACAGGCTCACTGCCGTACCTATCGACATCGTTCCTATCATGGCAATGGACAACGGCTTTTGCAGTTCCGAACCCATATCCGAAGAGAACAACAGCGGGACCATGGCAAAAATCGTAGTCAGCGAAGTCATAATAATAGGTCGGAGACGTCTGCGGCCGGCTTCATGGATGGCTTCCGGCAAAGGGACGCCTGACTTGCGCAGTTCATTGATGGCATCCAGTTTCAAGATAGAGTCATTGATGACAATGCCACAGGTGACAATCAGCCCGATGGCGGACATCAGATTCAGTGTGTGCCCGCAAAGCCAAAGTAACAACAGTGCAAAGGCCACGTCTATCGGAATCTCCGCCAGGACAAGCAAAGGCTGTAAAAAGCTCTCGAACTGTGCCGCAAGGATAAAATACATCAGCAACAGTGAAATCATAAGTATCACTACCAGTTCATCCAGCATTTCCCGATTTGAGAAGAAGCTGCCGGAAAAGCCCGTGTCCCAGTCTCCCGTTTCCTCCGCTACCCGCTTTACATTCTTTATCAGCTTGTCCGCATCCCGCACCCCGTAAAAGTCGAAGGGCACAAATTCTCCGTTACGCCCGGAAGTAATGCTTTTCAAGTCTTCGGCGGGAGTCACCTTTACCAGTTCCCGAAGCGGGATATATTCCACCTCCCCTTTACTGTCCGGCTGTGTCTGTATCAATGTCTCCTGCAAGACCCTGTTCACCGTTCTTTCATTGCCCGCAATATTTATCGGAAGATACTGCTGGTAAGAATGCAGCATGGTCACGCTGTTTTCACGGAAAGCGGTTTTCAAGACACGGTAAAGCTCATTATAGGAGACACGGTAGAGCAAGAGCTTTTCCTTGCTGATACTCAGGTTCAACTGGTTCTCGAAAGCGATACCCGTAGGGTTGATTCCGGTTTCTTTCGCCAGTGCCTGCTCCACTTTACGAATTGTTTCCGCTTCCGGTGCCTGCGCCCTGTTGCGGGCATAGAACTCGGCAACGACATCCGGCTCGCCCGTCACGAAGAGTTTTTCAAACACCGTTTCCGGCGGAGCGAAAGACACGACAGAGAGCGGATAGCGTTCTTTCAGCCTCCGGTATATCTCCTGTTCCAAGGAAGCGATCTCATCGGAAGTCTCCGTCCGGAAATAAAGTTCCGCCTCGGAAGAGGAAAGTTCCCTTTCCCGGTTCAGGATAAAGTCCTGCCTGCCGATAGAAGCCGTCTGTTCAAGGAACCGCCCCTCCAGTTCCTTAAAAAGTCCGTCCACACGCTTCCTGTTTTCATCCACATGGATATTCTCATTCCATTCGATGCGGACAATCAGTTCGTTCTCTTCTATATCGGGCATCCGCTGCTTATCTATGAAGAAAAAAAAGAAGACGCAGAGCGGGATGGAAACGATGCAGAATAGCACACTGAATGTTTTATGACGGAATACCCAGTCCACTCCCGAATCATAAAAGCGGTCCAGCGTATGATCTTTTATCGGGTTATTGAATCTGAAAGAAAACCACTTCCATTTTCGGGTACGGACGCTTGTACGGTAGACCAGCAGGTAAAGAACGGGAAGAAGCATGATTCCCGTAAAATAAGACACCATCAGCCCTACCGTGACAGAGAAAGCCTGGTCATAGAAGATGGCTCCGGCAATGCCACTCATAAAAATCAAGGGAGCGAATACGGCGATGGTAGTCAGCGAGGAACTCAACATGGGAGTCACCACTTCGCTCGTTCCCGTGATACAGGCACGCCGCAGGGAATATCCCCGTTCACGATATTGCGAAATATTCTCGGTCACGATGATCGAGCTGTCAATCATCATTCCCAGAGCCAGAATCAACCCTGCAAGGGAAATGATGTTCAATGACATATTACAAAGGTAGAAGAATACAAAGCTGATGACGATGGAAACCACCATGCTAAGTCCGATAACCAGCGGTGATTTCACATCACCCAGAAACAGAACCGCCACCAGGCAGATAAACAGGAAGCCCTGAGAAAGATTCTGTTGCAGGTTGGAAATCGTATAGTCCAGCAGTTCCGTCTGATTACGGCTGATACTGAAATCAATATCCGGATACACCCGCTGGAAATAGTTCATAGTGCCTACAAGGGAATTCTTCATCTTATCCATGTTCTCGTCTGCCTGCTTGATGACGGCCAGCGTCACTGCGCGTTTGCCGTTCGACACGGATACACCTTTCTCCTTCACTGGCACGATACTAACTTTACAGAAATCCTTTAACTGTACGATGCGGTCGCCCTTGCGCAAATAGATATTTTCCACATCTTCCGCCGTGCGCAGCAGTGTAGAGAACTTAATGTTATATTCATAGTACCCGTCACGCACCGTCATACTACCCGGTTCCACATTATTGGACGACAGGGCCGATTCAATATCCCCGATGGAAAGTCCCATCATCGCCAGCTTATTTTCATCGGGAACAATCTGTACCTGGCGTTCCACGATTCCGGTCACGTCTACCATAGCGACTTCCGGCAATTGCTCGATACGGCGTTTGATAACCGATTCGGCAAACCCGCACAAATCCAAGAAAGTTTCTCCCGTACCATAACCGGCAGTGTCATTCTTCAATGTCAGATTCAGGTAAAATACGGGAATATCCGTAGCGCTTGCCTTTATCACTTTCGGACGTTCCGTCTCTTTCGGAAGGAAGTTCATCGCAGCGTCTATCTTTTCGTTCACCTCGATAAAGGCAAGGTCGGTATTCGTACCGTAATCAAAAGACAAACGGATGATTCCCGCCCCGTCACGTGACTCACTATGGATATCTTTCAAGGTCGAAACCTGAATCAGTTGTCCACGTAAAGGTTTCACAATCGTATTTTCCAACTCACGGGCAGAGGTATTGGCGGCGGATACCTGAACCGTTATCTCCGGAATGGCAATATCCGGAAGCAATGAAACCGGCAGGGTGGAATACGTCACCAGCCCGATAATGAAGCAGGCGGTAAAAGCCATCAGTACCGCAATAGGACGCCGGATTAAAAATTTTATCATACTACTTGATTTTAGGCACGGGACTACACACAGACGACTCCGTACCTTTTTTGATTATCTTACATTTACTTCCGCTTCATGCGCCAGATTCAGATTTCCGGTCACAATGACCGTATCTCCTTCCAACAAACCATCTCCAACTCCTTTTTGGGATTTATCAGAAACGATGTATTCCGTAGCATTCTCCAGTCCCGTATGCACATAGTTCCACATGGACTTGCCGTCTTTCAAGGTAAACACCACCTGCTTGCCGGAGCGCAATACCACCGCCGTCTTGGGAATCACCAGCTGTTCACCCAAGTTACGTCTCACGCTGACCCTTACGTTCATGCCGCTAAACAGCCTGCCTTCTCCGTTCACGTCAGCCTTCACCTTCACCATCCCGTTGGTATCCACCAATGGGTTGATTTCCGACACGCCGCCTTCAAACGAGCCCCCTCCAGCATAGGGAAAAATCATTACCTTATCACCTTTCTTTATAAAGGACAGTTCACTCTCCAATACAGTAAATTCGGCCTCCATACCTTTGGTATCAAGAACCGTACAGAATACTTCAGACGTATTAGCCAGGTTAAAAGCCTTCGAAAAAAGATTAGCCACTACTCCGTCAAAAGGAGCGGTCAGTGTGGCATGGCCCGTTTCTCTCTTTGCCAACTCATATTGTGATTTCGACTGGTCATATCCGCTTTTTACTTTGGCAATCTTCATCGTCTCCGCCGGAACGTTGCTGAAATCATCAACAGAATACCCCTGTCCTATCAATATATCCTTCAGCTCCAGTTCAGCTTTCAACAAGGCATCCTCAGACTGGGACAGTTTCTGCTCCAGACGGAATTTGTCCAACTCCGCCAGTTTTTGCCCTTTATGCACACGGTCGCCATTCTTCACATAAATACGGGCGATAACTTCACTTGTCTCAAAACGCAAATCAGCTTTATTCCGGGCATTTACCTTGCCATTGCTTACCAACTCGTGATTAAAATTCTGTCGCTTCAGGACTTGGACGGTGACCTCATTTTTTGCATCGGGAAGAACAGTGGTCACTCCCTGCTCTTGCTTTTCCGTACTACTTTGCTTGTCAGAGCAAGAAGCAGTCAACACGAATGCCAGACATAGCAATAATGTAGAATTGTGTTTATTCATATTTTTCTCTTTAATAGCTAGTTCTTATCGAGCTTCCCCCTTTATTTTCAATTTAAATGGAGATCCTTCGGCGTTGCAATATATTGTTATTGTTTTTTCAAAGTACCCAGGATGTTCGGCATTATAATCAATTTTCATTTTGATAGAGTCTCCCTTTAAAACAGGTTGCTTTTCATAATTAACTATCATACATCCACAAGAGACTACAACCTCATTTATGACCAATGGCTTCTCTCCTATATTTGAAATAAAAAAACTTCCACTTCGCATTTGCTTCCAGTTAAATATTCCCATATCCAAATATAAACTAGAAAATGAGATTCTCGTTTCTTCCAAAGAACTGACCACCGCAGACTGGATATTATCACCATATATGATATTTAAATATAAATCCTTTATATAAGGATTCGCAATTGGATTACCTACAGCTAAGATTTCGTCATTTTCATTTAATAAAAATGTATGAAAACGTTCATCTTCAGGAAAATGATTTAAGATATTCAAAGAGTCATTTGCATCAACATATATTGCATGAAAAAATTTATTCTTCCACATAAGATCGTAAATATTATCTGTTTTTTTCGGATGGAAATAAAACAAATAATCTATTTGATCTCTATACTTTGAATTTAATTCCATAATAAAACTATTCCAATCCGACAATTTCAACTTACAACTACTACATCCTATGGAATCCACATAACTAAGTATTCGGAATTTATGCCTTTCACCTACAGAAAACGTATCATTACCAAATGTAACAGTTTCATTATAGGTAGGAAAAATAATTTTTTTCCCTACCCATTTCAAGACCTCATCTTCCAATTGCTTCGTATTACTTTGACATCCTAACAGAAAGAATACCATCCCAAGGCATAATATATATATTATTTTCATATTAATGTAATATTTGTAAACATAGCACAAAGCCCTCTTTTCCTAAATGATGTCTTACTGAGTCTGGTAGCGATTTATACTTTGACAAATCGGAATCCGGATCTATATAAGTAATCCAATTTCCATTACTATATCCTGTACCCCAAGACATATCTGAATCTAGTACTACCTCGCTATTATAACATTTCATATTCTCCATATCATGCAGAAATACTTTATGCTGCCTTCCGTCCCATAATGCTCCCCCTATCATTCGATCTGTTACGACAACAAAATCCCTCAACAAACAATAATTATCAAACTTTTCAATATTACGTTCAATATCTTTTTTGTCTTCATCAAGTACGTTTTTATCACCAAAATCAATATTAATACTTTTTTCTAATTCGCCCGAATGGTTGAATAGATAGACATGGTTATCAATTGGCTGATTATAAACGATATGGCTTTCTGTTTTTACAAATTGATAAAAAGACAACCAATAATTAGGATCAAAAAAATCATCATATTGGAGATATTCTTTTAATATATTGATCTCTTCATCCACCAAAACAACTTTACTACCTTTACCTTTTTTATGATTCCAAGAAGACAACCCGAATAAGAAACCTGTTTCTAAAGTTTGTAAGATATCTGCATCAAAGGGTAATGAAGTTGCTGATAAAAAAGTCAAGTCAGGAGAATAAGAAAATAGTTTATCAAGTTGCCCATCAATACAATAAATTTCACCATCCTCCGCCACATCAAAGTCAGCAATATCAAGATACTCTCCCGGACCTTGTCCAAAGGTACCCACTTTTCCAATCCCTTGTCCTTTCATGTCAAAAACAACGAGCTTATTAAATTTCCTATCTAAAATATAAATCCTATTGTTTTTGCACAACACTTTATGTATAGCTCCAAAAAGGAGCTCCTCATCATGCATATCCAATAAGATATACTTTTTTCCGCCAAGTAAAGAGTCAGATATTTCATTTAAAGGGATTCTCTCCAATTGATCAAAATCAATTTTGTCCTCTGGAACACTAGACAAATTCTGCTGCTTGGCACATCCTTGTAAAAACAAAGCAAAAAACAAAAAGAACAAATTTCTCATGATTAATAATAAATTCGGAGAAAGGAATAACAAAACTTACAGAAGCTTTGTCATTCCCCTACTCCAATAATTATACACTTAAAGGTTTATTGACAACCTCTATTATCTTTACAATTATAATCGTTTTGCGATTTACAAGTTCCTGTTATTGAGGTTTTAGGACCACCACAAGGTACTCCTCCACCCTCTCCACGAGCCAATGCTTCAACATTAGATGAAACAAGTCCTATCAATAGATCTTTTTTTGATTGCGATTCATGGATATTATATCCGGCAAAAGCGATAACTAACACCACTACTATTCCTAACGCAATTTTTCTCATGATTTAATTATTTATAAATTAGACTTTTTATATCGCTGTATTTATCATTTCAACAGATAGCAAAACAAATTTGCACTAATCTCTTATTAACTATTTTGCCTCAACCTCCTTTTTCAAATTAGAATTCAGTTTATTATAGTCGACTATTAATTTTTCCATTTCCTTTCTCATTTCCTTTATCGCCGTCGATTGAACTTTCGGCTCTTTTGTTAAGACTACTTCAATCGCTCGCTTTAACTTCTCCTCATGCCGATAATCAGGTGCTGCATAAAGCTTTGCTAACAGATAATACGGATAAATCCGTCCCGGAAGCCGATGTGTAGAACGTAACAGAAACCTTTCGGCTTTTTCATATTCCCCTATCGCCTGATAATTCTTCCCAATAACATTCAATATCATCGGGTCATTACTGTGTGTCATCGCTTCCTCCAATACGTTTGTCGATCTTTCGTATTTTTTCAATTTATGAAGACAATGACCATATTCAAAAAGGAATGTCCCACAATTCTTTAACTCGGGATATAACCTCTCGTAATCTTCTTCAGCAGATCGGTAATCCCCTATATTATATAGCATTTTAGCACAATGCCAGTCCTTACACGCATCATATTGGTTGTTCCTCCAATAATACGTTCCCAATAGTACCATCATTGAAAGAAAAAGTGACAGTATTATCCTCGAGCGCCCAATGGCACAAGCCGCCAACAATAAATAGAATGCAACAGCAAAGCCTGGAATCTGCATCGGATAAGAAGAAAAAGCAAATACCAATACTGAAATCACACCTCCACAAATGCCAATTCTATTTTCCGTAATTCCCCTCCAAAGACAAAATGTAATCACTAATGCAGTCACCAATAAAAAAGGAACTCCATATTCCACCGCTATCTGTAAATACTCATTAAAAGCATACTCCGGACTTCCTGCCACCAGTTCTTCCGTCTCCGAATATTCACCGTTGGCGAAATAATCTTCCTGTGCTTTACCATAGGCTGAAACAAAGCTTCCTGTTCCATGTCCGACGATGGGACTTTCAGCAATAGCAAGAGCACTGACTTTCCACATGAACAAGCGTCCGTTGGCAGAAGTTGCTTTCAGTTGGAAAAGTGCGTAGCCAATCATTATGATTATAACACCACCTGCGATACAAGCTAATCCTACCTTTCTTTTATATCTCGTTCTGATCTCCTTTAATCTGATTCTCCATGAGGCGTGTATCCCATATACCCATACGCCCGATATAATGGCAGCAATCCAAGCCGAACGGCTCATTCCGGCAGGCAGCACACAAAGAATCAACAGTATCACTCCCAATGTCACATAATATTTTCCCTGTTCCAAGCATGTACGTTCCGTTTTTTCTCTCAAGTTTAGCCACTCATGCAGACAGAGCGGAAATATCATCGCCAAATATCCCGAATAAGGACCCGGATTATAGAAAGACCCCGTAAGTGCATACAAGGAATGATTGGAAACTGCCAGACCGTATATCTGTCTCAATCCCCAAATGGCCTCAATACCTCCCAATACAATCAATACCCATGTTACTATGGATGGAAAAGACAGATATTGTTTTCTGTTCAGGCAAAGAGAAAATACACAGCAAATGACAAAAACAAAAATTATGCGTCCCAACCACAGTTTTTGATAGGCCATTTCGCCAATAGGAATAGCAATCGGAATGGCAAAAACCACTACGCTCAAAATTGCAGCCACTCCCAAGAGCACTATCAAATCTGCCATACCTTTCCTCCCAAGCCTTATCCACTTCAATTTTGCTTTCATGTACTTCAATTGTCTGACTCTTCTATATCTTTTGATTAACTCTCCTATATGTTTTAGGTAAAACAACCGCATGATTTACCCTAAACAACCGTATCTTTTGAATCAATCAACCGTATGTTTTTTCTATATTATACGGTCCTTTACAAGTAAACGACCGCTCCTTTATGCTAAATTCTACCTATAAATTACATATTGCAATTATGCCTTCACCCGCTATCCCCCATGAATAAAGAGTTGTGAAGGGTGAAGGCCATAATCCGTATTTATCAATTTATATCTCATTTTTCATTTTATTTTCTTCATTATTCTATCCCAGCGGGGTTTCTCCGTAAATTTATCTTCCGAATACCAGATACGGGTAGCCTTACCTACAATATATTCTTCCGGCAACATCCCCCAATATCTTGAATCCTGTGAATTTGCCATATTATCACCGGATACAAAATAATAGTTCTTTCTAAAGCGATACTGGGTAATCGCACTGTCTCCCAGCAATATCTGTCCATCTTTTATACGTAGTTTCTTCTTCTGTTCCCAACCTATCAACTGCCTGTACAAAAGACAGTTTGTACGGTTCATCATTACCGTCTGTTCTTTCTTGGGAATCGGCAAAGGTCCGAACTCACGGATAGTCCATCCAATTTGTTTATCATACGGAAATGCACCGACCACAATACCATACTGCTCCGGATGATCCAAGTTCGCAAGATCGTGTTGAGCGCTGTAATTTCCCAGTTGTTCGTCACATCCACGTATTTTATAAAATCCGCCCCGAATCTCTAACGTATCTCCTGGCAAAGCAATACATCGCTTTACGTAATACTGCATCACATCCATTCGGATACTATCCCAGCGGTTCATTTGGTAAGGAAAATTAAAAACCAGTATATCATTTCTTTTGAAATTCCCAAATCCAGGTGTCCGGTGGATAACAACGTCCTCATTATTCAATACAGCAAACACATCAAACAGGCGAGCCCCCTTTATCATCTTATTAACCAATATCCGGTCGCCATCCTTCAATGTCGGTTCCATAGAATCCGAAGGTATCCTGAATGAAGTAAAGCAGAACAATTGCATCAAGAATAAAATTACCACCATACAGAATATGAAGAACGCCAAATTCTCCAATATATTCCAGATTTTTTTCACTTTGCTCATAGGTTTCCTTTTAATTGAACCAATTTATGATAAGCCATCAGCCCTAACACACATTTCACACGTTCGTCGTCATGCTCCAATAACCCTACAGATGGAAAAGTCATTTTCTTCATCCTTTCCTGCAAATAATCCGCCCATAAACACAATTGTTCCCAATGCATATCAGCGTAACCAAAGTCCTGTTCCGCTTCAATAATAGCAGTTGTCATCATCAATATATTGGCTGCCGCTTCTATGGCGCAGTCTTCTAGTTTCACCTGTTTGCTAGCAATGGGATACAAGCCTATATCGTAAGGTGGATACCTCTTTGCCCAATGAATATCTTCACAATACGCAAATATGGGCTCCAACAACCCTTTCATCCAATCGGTGCGATTAAAAAACAACAATGCCGGAAAACTTTTATAAGCTTCTCTGACATTACCCAAAGTATCACCAAAACAAAAAAGCTTATTGTCTGAGGATGACACAAACCTGTGAGAAGACATAAAGTTACGATAGGCAGAAAGCATGGACCCGGCAAAGGTTTCATTTCCTACTTGAAATGCCTTGATATTCCACCGATAATCCAATTCATCACATTCGGTTTTAAATTTCTGGTATCTGTTTCCTACAGACATCATTAATTCTTTCACCTCTCTTGTTCCATCCTTATTCCAAAGTGGGCGCAAATTTTCACCGCTATATTGGAAAGTCCGACCTTCTTCATGTCCAATAAGTAATACACCTTTATTCTCATTTCTCGCACACAAGTTTTGAGACAAGATGATATGATTATCTTCACATGAAAACGTTGTTTCCCCTGCTATCATAGCCAAATACAAACTGTCGGACTTCGCAAAACGCCAATCATGTTCAACCCAACTATCAACTTTCCTCGTACCAAACATCCATTCCGCATCTACATCAAACATAATTTCCACCGTATGCTCTTTTTCGTTTTCCGTACGAACCTGATAGGAAAGAAAACCGACAGGCCACCCTGCCATATCCCACTTTTCCGATAAGGAAGGTGAGACAAAATCAATCTGAAGTTCCACCTCTCCACACTGGAAAATAAATTGAGTCTGTGTAGCTTGCGCATTCATTTTTTTCAAAGTTGCAGGTTCCGCATCAGCATAAGTTTTATTTTCTATATACAAGCCAAAATCCAATAAGGCAGCTCCACCTGTATTGCGGCAATATGCAGCCAAGATATTATCTCCATCCACTATTTGATTAATTGCTTCATCAGTCAAACGCTGGCATTTCGTTTGATGTGTAAATCCGCTTTCCAACAGATGTTTCCCATTACAGAAAAGTTTTATCCGATCGTCGCATACATAACGGACATAAACTTTATGATTCTTCAAAACATTTCTATTACCGACCTTGATATGCCTGCGGACATAAATATTTTCCGCTCCCCACAGGGTATGAGCCGGATAATAATACCCTTTTACCGGGCCAAAAGCCCCTTTTCCTTCACTCCACCAAGAATCGTCATATACCCTCTGCTCCCATCCTTTTCCCGGGAACAAGAAAGAATATTTTCCCGTCCATCCGACTGTGTCCTTCGAAAGAGGTACTAAAGGAGATATACGTAAAGAATCACCTCCCATAAAACGATAAGGTATGCCGTCTACACGTAAAATACCAGTTATCGGAAACTCCTTTCCGGTTCTCAACTGCGGGTAACTTTTATTTAAGGTATCCCCCGTTAATTGGAGACTTAAACTGGGGGTAACAGCCAACAATGTATGTTCAGTAGGAACAATAGCGGACAGGCGGGGAATCTTCTCATCCGAACAAGCACATGCATATATCAGAGAAATAATACCTGAGGCTATAATCATTCTCCATGTTGCAACAAATCTGATATACATTCTTATTTCCATAGCTGTACCCCGTTTTCATAAATAAATATCCTCTCGTCCAATCCACGTGTATGATTTCTCAAAAGCAATACCGTATTTACAGGAATACCTTGAAATACCAATGAATCGGCAGTCGCCTTAATTTTTCCGGCAGACTTCCAATCCTTGTCACAATAAAACAACTCATATACATCATCAGGACGGACATAGTTGTCTCTGTTGCGCGGAGTATAGACAATACGGTCTACACGGACTTTTCTACCCAAGTCAAGTCCCGCCCATCCACCGGTATGTTTAAAATAATCAAAAGAAGTCCATGTTTTTCCATCAAAGACATTAGTATATTCATGCGTTCCGTCATGTTGGTAACATCCGGGAGTCCCTATAATTTCCCCAGATAAAGCTACGGTATCATTCTCCCCATAAAAAGCGACTTCCGCAATATTACATGCGCTTTTGGGCGGACCAAAATATCTTAAATAACGATATTCTTTATCAGACCAACTTTTTACAGTTGTATTCAAACGATTAGGTCTGCCCTGTATAATGAATAAGGTGTCTTTTTCAAAAAAATCAGGATGATTGCTCCCTTCAAAAACACCTCCTATCATTCGATTTCTGAACGCATTTTCTCTCCCAATATCACACTTAGCGTATAATATTACATCTTCCTTCTCCTTTCCTGAGGAATAATAGCAAATTTCATTACTCTGTTTATCAACATAAAAAGGATCGGTCAAAAAGCATAATGTCCCATTCTCATAAGTAGCCACTCTCATAAACGAGCCATTGCGTATATATTGAAACGATAAACGGCTAGCATCATATTCAGTCCAATCAATAGGAGTCCAACGATCCCGGTCACTGACACATAGATAAGCTATCTTTCCGATCCGTTTTGTTTTATATAGCTTTTCTAGAGGAATAACCAATTCTTTCTTAAAGTTATATCCATATCCATAAGTTACGTCCATAAATTTAGGCAAACGCCAAAATGGATATATGTCTTCCCCATATTTTGCCATTTGCTCATACAACTTTCTGTTCACACTAAAAGTATACCTATACACTTTAGAACTATCATTCCACCGATACCACCAATTCTTACGCACAGGGCGTAACTTTTGCGGAAAGTCAGTCATATACTCCTCTCCGTATTTATTCCATGTTGTTAACCAAAAATGCCCGGCATTTACATAACTACGTACAGGAACAAAGTCAATGGCGCAAGGAATACCCAAAGCTCTAAATAAATACACTCCAAAATCAGTCACTTCTCTGCATGTTCCTGATAAATATTGTACATATTCAGGCCCTATATGTCCAAATGGATAGGGCGTTACAGAAGTATAATAATAGTTTTTATCAGGCAATTTACTTATTAGATAATTAGCGGCAACTACAGGATCTTCTATATCTAAAGAATCAGACATACGCAATGAATCAAGCAACGAATTATATTTTTCATAGTACGTTTCACGCCAATAAGATAATGGTTCATCACCTATCCGATAAGGTAATAAGTACTCACAAAACGTTTCAAATGAGATATTCTTCCCCCAAGGTTGTTCCTGCCAAACTTTAAATGCCCAGTCAATGTTATGGCATAAATAGGCAGAATCTACCTCTAATATATCCCGCTTTTTATCAAGCTTTTTCATAGAGCCATATGCTTCCTTTACTGAATCGGCTACTTGTTGTGGTGTTTTTGGACTCTTCTTCAAACAAGTATAGTAAGATTTATAATTTTCCAGTTGTTCTCCATCAGAATATGCATAAAAAGGCATATTCTCTATCAAAAAACAAACTGCTTTATATTTTAAACTATCAGATGAATTTTCTTTATAATAACGAAGCACCTTTTCCAACTCTATTCGACTATTTCCTGCAGATTGCAAAGCGACTTCCAAATAAGAGGTTGGTTCTTCTTTATATACTATTTTAGCAATGATCTGCGATACCACAGAAATGAATAATGCGATAAGTATTAATTCAATATATCCTAAGTGCTTCTTCATCAAATCTCATTTTCTATAATTCATTTTGCATTTCCTGTAATTCTCAATTTAAGTGGAGAATCTTCCGTATTACAATGTACTGTAATAGTTTTATTAAAATGCTCTAGATGATCCGCCTTATATTTTACTTTTATAGCAATATTTTCATGAGGCCGAATTGGCTCTTTAGAATATTCTACTGAAATACAACCACAAGAAGTAGATATATTATTTATAACTAATAGCCCTTCCCCTAAATTATTTAATAAGACTTCGGATATTTGTTCCTGTTTCCAATCGAACTCACCCATATTCAAAGATTGTCTATCAAATCCAGCACTAGTCTCCAATCTTTTATCACATGATAAAAGATAATTATTGCCCAAAATGATTTTCAAATAAAGTTCCTTTATTTTAGGATTATATACAGGATTGCCAATAGCAATAACTTTATTATTCTTATCTAATAAAAATGTATGAAGCCTTGAATCAGAAGGAAAATTATTAAGTTTAATAATACTATCCTGATCATCCACACATACTGGATAGTTAAAATTGGAAGTTAATATAGCATGACGAATATCTTTAACTCTATGAGGAGAAAATACAAAAATAAAATTCATCTTACCAACATATAAAGAATCCATTTCTTTAATCAACATATCCCATGCAGGTAATTGCAGTTTACAACTAGTGCATCCTATTGAATCAACATATGTCAATATCTTATATTCACTGTCAAGATTATAATATATAGTATCTTCCAACATTGTTGTAAAATACATATTTTTAGGGAACAGAATCTCTTTCTGTTCCCACTCTTTCAGAAAAGAAGTTATATCACTATCATTTCTATTTGAACATGATATCAGCAACAATAGCAATAGTATAAAATTTACACTTTTCATTACTATCCTATTATTAAAATGAAAATTCCACTATATGAAATTCAGGAGAGCTACTAATTCCATAAATCTTTTTATGGAGTTTGTCAACAGCAAAATTTATGATTCCTTGATCTAAAGAGTATATTTTTTGAGGAGAACCATCCCATCCAAAAACAAATATACGATCCGGTAATTCCATTTCCTTAGCATCCGGATTCCAAGGCTTACCATTAAATAATACAAAAAAATCATCTCCAACATTATATGGAAAAAAGTATGAATCTTTGTTCTCTTTATCAGGGGTAGCGGCAATAGCATCACCATTATGGAATTCTTTGAAACGTGCATACGAATGTTCAGGCCCATGAATTCTTTTTCTCAGCTGCCCGTTTTGATCATAAATATCAATTAAATCTGTCCATTTATAACAAACAGCAATCCTATCTTTCATATTAGTTACAAAAGAAAATTTAAAAGCCTCCAATTTTTCATCATCGGTATATGACAAGTCTGTCACTACTGGATAATAGCCAAATTCACCGACCTTATTTCCTGCATTATTAAATTTTACAAATTGATTCTTTGGATTATAAGTTGATCCTATTAAACAATCGGCAAGCATACCAATTTCGCCATATGCCTGTAATTCTAATGTTCTTCTTTCTACAGGAAGTGTATTTTCATTCGAAATAAAATCTGCTGTATCATATGTGAATAACGTAAAGGAGGCAACATCAAATATTATGATTTGATTCTCATCAAATTTTATAATAGAAGGGCGAATCATTTCGTTCGGTCCTTGTCCTAAAGAAATCCGTTGACCTATTTTTCTTTTAGAATTTAAATCAAAAAGATGAAACAATTTTTTCTCCATTGGATTCATTGTTACTAAAATAGTATCACAGACATAAACACGCATCGGTTTTAAGACTTCTTTATCTGATAAGAATACTTTCCCTACCAATTTTTGGGTAGATGCAAAATCCTTATATTCAATAGTTGTTGCATCCTGATAGTTACTTCCATTCTTATCTGAACAAGCAACTAATACTATCAAAAACAGTATTATATATGATTTACGGATATTCATTGTATTATTATATATTTTTAGGCTACATAGAAGACTGATTAACAGTGCCTCTATATAGCCTATTAAAGAATCTGTTAGCTATCGCCTTATTCTACTATCATAACAAGTAGTAAAAGTATTATTTGTATATCGAATAATACATGTATCAAAATAGCTGGTCATACAATAAGTATTACAATCACTCTGAGAGCCCTCACCTGAACTAGCCAATGCTTCTATATTAGCCAAAGCCAAATCCGACAACTTCACATTTTTTTGTGAAGTATATACATTGTATCCCGTAACAGCGGCAACTGCGACAATGGCAATAATGCCCATCATTTTCTTTTTCATTTTGTATTTTTTAGTTTATACTTTCTCCTTTTTATTCTGTATATATCATTTCAACAGAATGGCAATAGTTTGCTACATTAATTTTTTATTCTTATGTTTGCATCGAAATCTTTTTTTAAAGGTTTAGGAGCAGATGATATGTAAGCAAATTCGGCAAGATGAACAAACTCATCATTCTGCTCCTTTAATCAAGTTAATTATCTCATTCAACCAAAGCTAAATTTTAGTATTGGCTGGTCACTATTTACATCTGTCGCCATTATTGTTTTAGTGGCTTCATCTACCCAAATGCCATATACATAATGATCAAGTACATATTTACATAACGGCTCTCCTTTCAAACTAAATACATAAATGTATTTTCCACCATCAGGAAGTCTGCCGCTTTGCCTTGCTATCTCTTTAAAGGACGTTCCATGAAACACCGCATAAATAGCACTATCAGTCACTTGAACATCACTGAATCCCATAATGCCTGTTGGTATACCATACCCATCGGAAACTTTGAATTCAGGTTCGTTGTGCTCACCGATACGAACAACATGAGTACTGTCTTTCAAATTATAAACTTCAACCACCTCTCCCAGTTGAGTGACAGCAGCTAAAACGCCATTATGGGGATTATAATCTAAAAAACTACGCCATGCTTGTGCTAATGCTGGACGGGCTTCATGCAAAGCTTTCTCATTCGCTGTAGGTATAGCGCCTATCTTCTCTATAAGTTTACCTTGGCAGTGAACCTTTAAAAAGCGGCTCTCACCTGAATAGTCAGGAATAACAAATGTTGTATCATCATACACAACAAAATCAAGTGGTCGAAGTATATCTTCATCCAATGTTACCGCTTCCTCACGAAGCAGTGAATCACCGGATGAAGAAAAGTCTAACCTAGTTAATTCGCTCTTGTTTGCATCCAATGTCCATACTGTATGATTATAAAAACGAAAGTTTTCCATTGAAAGCATTTCCACAGGAGAATCTCCACGCCGTCCAAAAGAAGACAGATACTGAAAACTCGGATATTGAAATAGATGTCCGTAATGATCAGTACCATGCAAATCCATCACAATGACCTTATCCCCTTCTATTCGTATTCGAAAAGGATAACGGAACAAGGCTGTATCAAGCTCTATTACCTGTGCTGACAAATGTCTCTCTTCCGGAAACTCTGAATATTTCATCCCCCAAAAAGTTCTTTGGGACTGTGAACACGAGAATAATAGTCCAACTACTAATATTAGTAGCAAAAGCTTACCAATCCAAGATAAATGGTTCGAAAACATATTCTACTTTTTTATGATTGATAGGACAATCCACTGAGCCGGAGCCAATACAGGTAACCATAGGACTTTCATCAGCAGCCAAAGCTTCCACATTATTTAATAAAATAACATTTTGCAATTTGTTGTACTCAGCTTTTCTACTAAAGAAAATAGAAACCAATACGACAAAAGAAAAAACTCCAAACTTTAAATACTTTTTCATACTATAATATAAATTGATTAATTTTTACCCAAAAGTAGACATCCGGTGCGAACACGCCAAATTATTAGCATGAGAAATCGTGAGGTCTATTGTGAGAAAATTCTCACAATAGACCTCACTGCTAATTTTCATCGATGAAATGGTGCTTTTTAAACAATCAAAGAATAACTATTTCCTGATGATTTAATAGATATGTTTACTGATTCTTCCCGAAATAACTTTCTTAAATCACTCACTGCACGACGTAACCTATCCTCTACACCACTATCTTCCGCTCTCCATAAGCATGAAATAATCTCTTCTTTAGTCACTGTATATGATGAAGATTTCAGAAACAACAAAAGTAAAGTTGCAGATTGAACACGAACCTGAATCTTTCGATCATTTACATAAAATTCATGCAAATCGTAAACATAACGCAGATTTGCCACACTTACAACTAATTGGGATATATCTTCTACAGAAGGAACGCTCTGTTTCATTTTTTTTCTTAGATAATAAATAAAACAAATAAATAAAAAAACAAGGAGAATTAATTCTCCAATAACAAGCATGGTTATCGAGGCATTTTTAAGAACTGTAAACCAAGAGTATCGAATAAAAGGTTCCACTTCTATTTCATTGGAAAGTCCAGCATAAATACTACTAACCTTTTTATATTCGGGTGAAAATAGCGTAGAATCTCCACAAGCAAGTACATAGGCACTATCTGCGTGAATATGTATTTGCAATGCATGACACGAAACAATATTCGCTTCAAACAGTTTTTTACTCCATAAAGATAAACAAGCATCGGCATCTATTCCCTCTTTTGCTAAAACAGTATGATGTATTCTAGTATCAATATCCGAAGTAACTACGACCTTACTTTCTTCAACTACAATATCTTTTACGCTTTTACCTTTAGGACTAATTACTGTACAATGTTCAAAGCTTCTATTCGGTTCCATTTTACTAGTAGCCTCATATAATCCCAGTGCCTTATATTGCGCATCGAATCCATCTTCTATTGCCTCCAATAAACTTATTTCTGTTTTTCCTCTAAGTGTAACTTCTCCTGATGTATAAAGCATTCGTTCTAATGTAACAACAAGAATTATCATTAAAATGAAAAACAGTAAAGCCATTCGTTTGTCTGAGTCCATAATTTATACAAATAACAAATTGTTATAAAAAAGTTCTTATCATGTTTCTTTTTACATTTTATAGACTGCAAAGATAACATTATTTAAACTAACAAACGAATAAACCAAGCGATAACTACTTTTATGGTTACTATGCTTACATACTAACGTTTATATAAATTACATCCAACAAAAAACGCTCCCAATATAAATGGAAGCGTTGTCTTTATCTTTTTTTTAAATTCACGATATTTTGTGGCAATCCTATTATAAGCTTTTTATTTCTTCAATGGATAGTCCTGTAACTTGAGAAATAGTATCAAGTGGAATATTCAAAGATTTCATATTATGTACCATTTCTCTTTTTTCTTCCATACGTCCCTCTGCACGCCCCTCTGCACGTTCGGTATATATATTATCTCGTAGAATCACTATGTTATCCAAATGACGATAATAAGCATTTAATTCTTCTTTAGTCATCCTATCCAGTTTCAAGCGTTGACGAGCCTCATCCAATCCCGGTGCTGTTGCACTATCAGGTATATCACCTGTATTCATATAATAAACCCATTCCTCCAACGGACTCCGGGCCACTTGATTGAAATCATTGACCTTCAGAATATAATATTCGGGATAAAGCTGACTGACACTATCTACTTTGAATGTCTGTTTCTGGAAAGGAGTCAATTCCAAAACATCTCCCTGATGGATTCCGCGGAATTCAGTTTTTCCATGATATACGATATCCTTTCCACTCCCTAAAGAGAAATATACAATATTGACACTATACACTTTCCTTACTTTGTCATACCCTTCCCCGCGGTTTATATATTCAGTGACCAATTTCGAAGTACCGAATAGCATACGTTGGAAATACGCATACTCATTATTATTTTGAACTTCAATCAAAATAAGTTCGCCTTTTGAGTTCTCCGCAAGCATATCTACCCGATTATACTTGTCAAACTCGTCCTCTTGATTGCTTTCACTTTCCAACAACTTCTGGATGACTATCTTTTCATTTAGAAGAGTGGTAAGAAAGCCCTCGAGAACTGCAAAATTGGCTTTATTACGCAATAAGCGTTTCATCGCCCAATCGAAACGAATATAATTACTTGGCATAGGTTCGTCTCCTTTCTTGTTATCTTGTTTCATGCTAACAAAGGTAAGCAGAATATGTTTGATTTCAAATATATATCCTTCTATTTCTTTCTGTCTAAGAATATTCTATCACCCACTCTCCCAAAGTCCGTGTTGTACTATCAAAATTCACTCCAACCTTATTCATCAGGTCTCTTACAAAAGAGTAATGCATTAGTTGAAACATGAACAAAGATAATGTTTTACGCGTATCTTACACAGATAGAGGCTGAATTTGTTATTTCTAACCGTATCATTATTGTATTGAAAGTGAAAGTTACTATCTATTATTCAGTATCAACGAGAAGTATTATCACTTTTCACTCATTCATAATGAGAAATTTTAGCATTTTATATTCGTTTATAATGAGAAGTTTTATATCTTTGTAATCAAAAGCCCAATTATCATGAAAGAATTATTAAAGCATATCATATTCGACCAGCGTGAAAAAGACATATCCCAAATGATAGAAAGGGATATTGACACGAGTTGTGTAAACAATCCCGAAGTGCTAGTCATATCTGGTATAAGAAGATGCGGAAAATCCGTTCTTTTACAGCAAATACGTTCGCAACAGTCAGAACAAGACTTTTACATGAATTTTGATGATGAGCGGCTTATCAACTTCAAAGTCGATGATTTTCAAACCTTATATGAAGCTTTCATCGAATTGTTTGGAGAACAAAAAACATTTTATTTTGATGAAATACAGAATATTCCCGGTTGGGAAAGATTTGTAAGAAGGTTGCATGACAGTGGATGTAAGGTATTTGTTACAGGCTCTAATGCCAATATGCTAAGTAGAGAATTAGGCACACATCTCACCGGACGTTATTGCCAAATTGAACTATACCCTTTCTCATTTCCCGAATTTCTAAAAATGAAGGAAGCATATCCGCAACAAAAGGACTTTTATACTACTACCGGAAAAAGTATGCTAAAAAAACACTTCGACGAATACTTGAAAACTGGCGGTTTTCCCCGTTATATAAAAGACCGGAACAACAATTACCTATCCACTCTTTATGAGAATATTATTTATAAAGACGTTGTCACTCGAAACAAACTAAATGGTGAAAGAGAATTGCTGGAAATGGTTTATTACTTAGCCAGCAATGCTACGAAACGTTTCTCGTACAGTTCGTTAGCAAAAACGATAGGTATCAAACATACGGAAACAGTCAAAAACTATCTGGAATATCTTGAAAATACTTATCTGCTATTTCAGGTAATGAAGTTCGACTGGTCTGTAAAAAAACAGATGAGCAATCAAAAGAAAGTGTATTTCATAGATAATGCCATTATTGGCAAAGTGGGATTCAATGCGACCGACAACATCGGGCAATTACTTGAGAATTTGGTATTTATAGAAATAAAGCGCCAAGGAAAAGATATCTATTATCACGATGACGGAATAGAATGCGACTTCATTATGCGTGAAAACGGACATATTGTATCTGCCTGCCAGGTCACCCGTTCGATGAAAGATGAAAAGACAAGGCAGCGTGAAATAAATGGATTAATTGCCGCACTCAATACCTATAATCTCACCGAAGGAATAATTCTGACTGATGACGAAACCGAGGAAATAACTATCGGTAACAAAACAATACATATAATTCCGATATGGAGATGGCTATTAAGATAGTGACGCTAGGCCAGTGCCAAGAAAGGAAACAGAGAATGGAGCCGACCTAATTCACTCGTTGCAAAACTTTGACGATATTTTTTTAGCATATCGAACTCGGTAAAACCTAAACTCGGTTCGATTTCTGAAATTTTTTGTATCTTTACCATGTGTTTTTATTGTTAATTACCCCCGTTTTGGCCGTCAAACCGTTTTTGGGGGGAGAATGCTTAAAGATACAAAAAAGGCAACTAACTCGCAATGAAGTAGTTGCCTTTAATTTTATTATTTTAGGAATATCCCAATTAGAATTCAGTAATGCCATTTTTTCTTATATTTATAATTTCAACAGTTGTATCCTTTAGTGTTTGAAGGATGATATTGATTTCATGTGTTGTCGGGAGTACTCCATAAGGTATATTTCTATTCAGGATAGGGAGATAATAATAGTCTGTCCAAAATTCTATATGATATACAATTAAAAAATTAAGTGTTCCAAAATCCCTTTGCTTCGGAGAAGAGGCTCCATAAGAGAGCCAAAGTGACTTAGTGTATGTAATATGCTTTTGTATTCTAGAATCTTCTTTCAATCGGGATATAGATTCTTCAATGTCAATCGGAAATAGTTCTTCATCCCGTTTGTGACTTTCAGATAAATATACGTATTCACTATGGTATGCAAAATGCGAATTAAGTATACCTCTTAATTCATGAAAAATATTGAGTGATAATGGGATAAATACATTATTTAATACATCCCAAATGTGTTGTTCTCCTGTTATTGAAATCATTCTTTCTGAAAGTTCTACCTTTCCTCGTTCAATAAAATCTATAAAATCGTAGCTATCATACCAGCCTGATACAGAACCGTCTTTTGCTATGTTGAACTCAATATAATCATTATACCCATTTTTAGGAGGAATAACTCCATTAGGAACATAACCGATTAATTGACAAAGTGCTTTTTTATCTTTATCAAGTAAAGTGTATTTACCCTCATCTCTCACTTTTGAAAAAATGTGGCAGGAACCAAATTCTGTTTTCCATTCCTGTAGAATATGTTTCTTTAAATCAATAGTAACTTCCCAGCGTTCATCGTCTGTTACCAAAGGATATTTCTCGTAATCATTGGATGAGAAAATGTAATCATCGGCATAAAACGGAATGGATATATGAATATATCGACTATATACTTCTATTTTTTCCTTTAATTCTGTATTCATAATTTACAAGTTTTAAATTAGATATTTATTATGCTACCGCATAGTATTGACGGCAGAAAACTCGTAAAAATAAGCATTTCCTTCGATGCCGAAAAACGAAACTTAGAGATAATGGCTTATAAATAAAAGCATGACATCACATTGAAATCCGTCCTCAACGCTGTGTAGGCAGAGTAAACTCCTGCGAGTCGCAGATCACCCCATTTTCATCTGCCACTGCTACACGGAACGTTACTTCACCGTCTTTCAATCGATCACTGGCATGTATGGAAGCCGTATAACGAATGCCTTCGCCCGGCAAAATCTCTTCGACCATTACCGAAGGAGAAATGCCGATATGCTTCACCTTGCCTACGGTTTCCACCACCGGAACTACGTTATAAACAGGCTTCCGGCCTTCATTCATAATCTCAAAGATAATCTTACTGTTCTCTCCCGCATCAATCACATGACTGCGATTATCATCTATAAAACGGATTCTACGTAGTTTCAATTGAGAAACAGGCTGCTGAACCGGCTGTTTCTTATATTTCTGCACACGAACCTCCCGAACTTCGGGAACGTATGCGTCATCCTCTATCGGCTCTTGTCGCGGTGCGGTCAACGCACTGCCTATCGCCGCACCGGCAATAGTCCCTACAATATTGCCAATAGCAGAGCCACGATAACCACCTCGCCAACCTCGATTATTATCTCCAATCAATCCACCTATCGAACCTCCCAAACTACCTCCGATAGAAGCACCGGCCACGATAGCTCCCGGATTACCCATACGCCCTGATGCACATCCGCTCAAAAGTAAAACGGAAAGCAAAAATACTGTTAGTTGTTTCTTCATGAGCCTTTCTATTTTAATATTTTTATTCTATTACCTTAAAACGAGCGAAACGCAATAATAGTTGTTTCTCTCCCGCATTTTTAAAATGAATAGTTGCTTTTGCATTGTCTCCCGTGCCTTCTACCTTCATCACTTCTCCCAAACCGAAACGTTCATGTTCAATTCTCTGTCCGGCTTGTAATCCTGCAACCGATACCGGACCGGAAGACATCGCTTGAGAACCGCCACTGCTTACCGTACTTACCTTTTTCAAATTTCTCGGCACACTGGGAGCTATTATCTGAGCCTTCGGTCGCTCCTTTCGTTCCGAAGAAGCACTTCCAAAAGGTGTAGTACGCGACGGAGAAGCAGAACGAGTGAATCCTCCTTCAATCTCCCTGCGGAAGCGTCCTGCGCCTTCATCCACCGAACGACTGATTCCCGCTTCGTGCGGCATTTTCAAATAATGGATATCAATATCACGCAAGAAACGACTGGGACTCCCAAACTCCATCTTTCCATAACGGAAGCGTGTTTTGGCAAAAGACAAGTAGCAATGTTCCTCTGCACGGGTAATGGCGACATAGAACAAACGGCGTTCTTCCTCCAATGCACGGGGAGAATCGCCAACCATCCCACTTGGAAATAGGTTTTCTTCCAGACCGACTACAAAAACATTCTTAAATTCCAATCCTTTGGCGGAATGAACTGTCATCAACGTTATCTTTTCTCCGTCATCCGCTTTGTCGGAATCCTGATCGGTGAGCAACGCAATCTCTGAAAGAAAATCGGTAAGAGATATATTCGGATTGCCTTCCTCCTGCCGCAAAGTACAGAAATCATTCATTCCATTCACCAATTCTTCTATGTTTTCCTTACGGCTCAAGTTCTCCGGAGAAGTATCCTGACACACATCGTTCATAATGCCCGATTGACGGATAATATCCACACCTATCTCGTACGCATTCTTATCCGCCTGATCGGTTATAAAACCCTCGATCAATGCACGGAAACCTTGCAGCTTTGTATGAGTACCTTTGTTGATGTTCAGTCCATAAGTCAACGGTTCACAAAGCGTTGACCACAGACTGACTCCATGATCAGTTGCCGCCGATATGATTTTACCGACCGTAGTATCTCCGATACCACGAGCAGGATAATTAATAATTCGTTTGAATGCTTCTTCATCATTCGGATTCACCACCAAACGGAAATAAGCAATCACATCTTTTATCTCTTTACGTTGGTAGAATGAAAGTCCGCCATAAATTTTATAAGGCATACTCCGCTTCCGAAGAGCTTCCTCAAAAATACGACTTTGTGCATTCGTACGATATAGGATAGCAAAATCAGCATACCCGTAATGATATTCCCGACGAAGTTCAGCTACCTTATTAGCAACGATATCCCCTTCTTCCACATCACTATATGCCTGAAATACACCGATAGCTTCCCCTTTCTCCTTTTCGGAAAATACGGCTTTACGTATCTGGCGCTCATTCTTTTCTATCAAGCTGTTGGCAGCACAAACAATGGTCTGTGTGGAACGATAGTTCTGCTCCAACTTGAAAACTTTCGTATTCGGATATGTCTTCGTAAAGTAAAGGATATTATCAATATCCGCTCCACGAAAAGAGTAAATGCTTTGTGCATCATCGCCAACAACACAAATATGCTGATTTTCTTTCGTCAGTTGCAAGATAATGCAATGTTGGGCATAGTTAGTATCTTGATACTCATCGACCAACACATAATGGAACTGTTTCTGGTAACGTGCTAATACTTCCGGATAATCACGAAACAGAATGTATGTATATACCAACAAATCATCAAAATCCATAGCTCCCGCCTGACGACACCTGTCCCAATAATGGGTATAAATATCACGAATAGCAGGCATCCTTACAGCCATATCGCCTTCGTATACTTCTTTATTGGCAGCGTATCCCGTAGGAGTAACCAAATGATTCTTTGCATTGGAGATGCGAGCTTGTACTACCCCCGGTTTATAAGTCTTTTCGTTCAACCCCATTTCTTTAATAATGGAACGAAGTAGACTTTTACTATCAGTAGTATCATAAATGGTAAACTGAGAAGTAAAACCAAGATATTGTGCCTCGCGACGAAGAATACGAGCAAAAACAGAATGAAAAGTACCCATCCATATATAACTTGACCATGGAAGACCAATATCACGGTCAACACGTTTCACTATTTCACGTGCAGCCTTATTAGTAAAAGTTAGTGCAAGTATATGATGCGCATCAAACTTTTTTTCCTTAATCAAATAATCTATTTTATAAGTCAATACACGTGTCTTTCCCGAACCTGCGCCAGCTATCACCAACGAAGGTCCATCAATATAAGTCACAGCTTCATACTGACTCTCATTCAGTTCTTCTTTATAATTGATATTCATAACAGCATTATAAAAACAATGTAGTTTTTTAACAAACTCTCGGCATTCAAATTTGTTCTGAATACAAAAGTATAATATTCATTTGAGAATGACGGTATTTTTATGATTTTTCGTCACTAACTATTTTAACCTAACCCCCAAAGCAATGAAAAAAAGTATATTGTTATCAATTATTTTGAGTTTAAGCCTAGTCGCCTGCATTCCACAGGCTATGGCGCAAAAACAAAGCCGTATGGAAAAACTGCTAAGGTATCTGAACGATAATGATACGGAAAAATGGCAGAAGAACCGAGAAAAGGTAGACAACGACACGAAGGCATATTATGCCGAAGAACTGGCCCTGCTGGATGTCCTTAACGGGTTGTGGAACGAACAAAGCGAACAAGCCGCAACCGATTATTTCGGATGTTACGGGAAAGCGGCAAACGCCTACTTCTCCAACATCTGTGAGGAAGAGAAAATACCGCTTCCGAACGTACAGGACAGAGCGGAACAGGCTATTATCCACATATTGGAGGCTTCGAAAGAACAGATACCTTTCAGCCGTACACTGCTGGACAGCATTCGTTCAAGCGGTTATACGGCAGACTCCGTTATTGCACAGAAGATACGGAATATCCGTGAATTGGCTTTATTGGAAGGTATGCTGACAGCGCCTGCACTCAGCACATATCAGACATATATAGCGGAATATCCGAATGGGAAATTTATCCCGCAAATCAATGCTGCCGAAAACAAACGGTTATACGGGATTGTAAAACATAACCCGTCACAGGAAAATTTCAAAGCTTTTTTTGACGATCCGGCAATGCAAAAGTTTTTCACGGACAAAGAAACGCGCCCGTTTTTGCCAAAAGTCCAAGCTTTATATGATGATTTTCTATTCCATTGTATCGACAGTCTGCGAGAGGGAAACAATGCAACCGCCCTCCGGCAGGTTATTGACGATTATAAACGCAACCCTTATCTGAGTTCCTCAGCACGTACCCATCTGGACGACCTCGAATATCTTAGCGAGAAAGCTGATTTTGAACTTTTGAAACCGACAATAACCAATTCCGAATCTTTGGGTTTGTTGCGGGAATTCCTCAGTACACATAAGTACAAAGAGTTTCGTGATCAAGCCAATGCGCTACGAGCTCCATTCATTCTACAGACAATCATCTCCACTCCCACTTCCGTAAAATATTACAATGCGGGACGACTGATCAAGTCTGCCGCCAACGACAGCACTGGGAATGTGTCAACCACTTATTCGTACAATGACAAGGGGCAGCTTGTCTCTATATTATCCCTGACTATGAAAAACGGTCAGGTGAGTGAGGAGGTGCAAACAAACAGACTGTATGACCCTCAAGGCCACTGCATCTTTGAAGTGCAGACAAATCCCAAGACCAAAACGGACATTTACCGAAGGACACGCCGTATCGGTGCCGACGGGAGCATCGAGAGCGATTCACTTAAATATATGGACGGAAGGTCGATTATCAGCACATACAGTAAACAAGGCTTATTGACTGAAGCCAAAGAATACAATAAGAACGGAGAACTCCAAGCATACACAGCGAACAAGTATGATGAAAAAGGCAGATTGACCGCATCGCAACATCAGAACTTGCTTATGGCTAACTCCGCCGATCAGATCATCTCCCAAAAAGATACTTATGAATATGACAAATACGGTTATTTGACTCAGATAGCTTATCAGCGTATTTTAGGCAATAACCAGAAAACGTCCGGTTACCTGACTTGTATGTATGATAAATATGGCAATCCGATTGACGGAAATTCTTATTATGAATATGATAATACAGGGCAATGGGTCTGCCGTACAAATCGCGGAAATCCCCAAGAGGTGGAACGGGTACAGTATATTTATAAATAAAAGTGAAGATACTGCGAACCTTTTACCAAATGCTTCTGTTATTATAGTATAACAAGCCATTTAAAACTTGTAACATTATGAATACTATATTAATGTCTTTAATTATGATGACCATGACTTACGAAATGCCTAAACTTCCTTACGCAAACAATGCGTTGGAACCTGTAATCAGTCAGCAAACGATAGATTTCCATTACGGGAAACATCTACAAACGTATGTAAATAATCTGAACAGCCTCGTGCCCGGAACCGAATATGAAGGTAAAAAGGTGGAAGAAATCGTTGCCACCGCACCGGACGGAGCTATATTCAATAACGCCGGACAAGTATTGAACCACAATCTATATTTCCTGCAATTTGCCCCCAAACCTGCCAAGAAAGAACCGACAGGCAAACTGGGAGAAGCCATCAAGCGTGACTTCGGCAGCTTTGAAAACTTCAAGAAAGAATTCAATGCGGCAGCGGTAGGATTATTCGGTTCAGGATGGGCCTGGTTGTCCGTTGATAAAAACGGAAAACTGCACATCACCAAAGAGGGAAACGGCAGTAACCCTGTACGTGCCGGATTGAAACCGCTTCTCGGTTTTGACGTGTGGGAACACTCTTACTACCTGGATTACCAGAACCGTCGTGCCGACCATGTCAATGCCCTGTGGAGTATCATCGACTGGGATGTGGTGGAAAACAGAATGTAACGGATTTACTGACTAAACTATACTTGAACAAGGTCGTTGTGATTTTCACAGCGACCTTTTTTAGGCTATATAGATGCCACCAACACAAATATCCGACAGAAAAATGAAAAAAAATCAACCGATTTAGTGTTTTTCTGTTTCTTTTTCACTTACTTTGCTCCCGTAAAGACAAAGGGGTGCCCCATGAGGGGCTGAGATTATACCCTAAGAACCTGATGCAGTTAGCACTGACGTAGGGATTGTGTTTCTTCTTATCGCCTTTCCGTAAAAGCACGCTCTTTGTATTTACTTTCAACTTATTTATTCTGATAGGACAATGAAAGTACAAGTGAACAACAAAGAGGTGGAACTTATCCCCAACTCTACCCTTACACAGCTGACGACGCAACTCGAACTTCCCGTTCAAGGTATTGCTATCGCGGTAAACAACAAAATGATTCCCCGTACCGAATGGGAACGTTTCGTATTGCATGAGAATGACAATCTGGTAATTATCAAGGCGGCTTGCGGAGGATAAGAAAATGATTAGTCTGCAATTTATCACACATCAGACCGAACGGTATTCATATTTCGAATCGGCACGTATGGCACTCGAAGGAGGGTGCAAATGGATCCAACTACGCATGAAAGAAGCTCCTCTTGAGGAGGTGGAACAAGTGGCGCTGCAACTGAAGCCACTCTGTAAGGAACACGAAGCTATCTTAGTTCTCGATGATCATGTCGAATTGGTCAAGAAACTGGAAGTGGACGGTGTACATCTGGGAAAGAAGGATATGCCCATCGACCAGGCACGACAGATACTCGGAGAAGCCTTTATCATCGGTGGCACGGCCAATACCTTCGAGGATGTCGTACAACATTACCGCGCCGGAGCCGATTACTTGGGGATCGGTCCCTTCCGCTTCACCACCACTAAAAAGAATTTAAGTCCCGTACTCGGTCTGGAAGGTTACGCTTCCATCCTTTCACAAATGAAAGAAGCGGATATCAACCTTCCGGTAGTAGCTATCGGAGGAATCACCAACGAAGATATCCCCGATATCCTCCGCACAGGAGTCAATGGCATCGCCTTGTCCGGAACGATTCTCCGGGCGGAAAATCCGGTAGAGGAAACACGGAAGATTCTAAGTAATTCATAAATCAACATCTATAATTCTAAATTCCAAAAGACATGGAAAAGTTAGTAATTGCAGGACGTGAATTCAGCTCACGCCTTTTCTTGGGAACAGGAAAATTCAACTCCAATGAAATAATGGAGCAATCTATTCTGGCTTCGGGCACAGAAATGGTAACGGTTGCCATGAAACGTATTGACATGGACAACAAAGAGGACGATATGCTGAAACATATTATCCATCCGAATATCCAGTTATTACCCAACACTTCCGGTGTACGCGATGCGGAAGAGGCTGTGTTTGCCGCACAGATGGCGCGTGAGGCGTTCGGAACGAATTGGCTGAAACTAGAGATTCACCCAGATCCCCGCTACCTGCTCCCCGACTCTATCGAGACACTGAAAGCTACGGAAGAGTTGGTGAAACTAGGTTTCGTCGTATTGCCTTATTGTCAGGCAGACCCCGTGCTTTGTAAACGGTTGGAAGAAGCCGGAGCAGCTACCGTTATGCCTCTCGGCGCTCCGATCGGCACAAATAAAGGATTGCAGACCAAAGAATTCCTACAGATTATTATCGAGCAGGCAGGTATCCCTGTTGTCGTTGATGCAGGTATCGGTGCGCCAAGCCATGCCGCTGAAGCAATGGAACTGGGAGCTTCCGCCGTACTGGTAAATACAGCAATTGCCGTTGCCGGAAACCCGGTAGAAATGGCGAAGGCCTTCAAAACTGCCACCGAAGCCGGAAGACAGGCATACGAAGCGGGATTAGGACTGCAAGCGGACAACTTTATAGCCGAAGCCAGCTCACCGCTGACTGCTTTTTTGGATAAATAATATGAATAAGTAGCTGACTGCTAAAAGAACAATTATGGAACAAAGAATAAAATTTCCCCGCTCTCAGAAAGTATATTTACCCGGAAAACTTTATCCGAATATCCGCGTTGCCATGCGGAAAGTGGAGCAAGTGCCCAGTGTCAGTTTTGAAGGCGAAGAAAAGATTGTAACTCCCAATCCGGAAGTATATGTGTATGACACCAGCGGACCGTTCAGTGATACGGAAATGAGTATTGATCTCAAAAAAGGCTTGCCCCGAATGCGTGAAGAATGGATTGTCGGCCGTGGTGATGTGGAGCAACTACCCGAAATCACTTCCGAATACGGACAAATGAGACGGGACGACAAAAGCCTCGACCACCTGCGTTTTGAGCATATCGCTCTGCCTTATCGGGCAAAAAAAGGAGAGGCTATTACTCAGATGGCATACGCCAAAAAGGGAATTGTCACTCCGGAGATGGAGTATGTGGCCATCCGTGAAAATATGAATTGCGAAGAGTTAGGAATCAAGACTTATATCACTCCCGAATTTGTCCGCCAGGAGATTGCGGAAGGACGCGCCGTACTGCCTGCCAACATTAATCATCCGGAAGCCGAACCGATGATTATCGGACGTAACTTTCTGGTAAAAATCAATACGAATATCGGAAACTCGGCTACTACTTCGAGCATTGACGAAGAGGTAGAAAAAGCATTATGGAGTTGCAAATGGGGAGGCGATACGTTGATGGATCTCTCTACCGGAGAAAACATTCATGAGACACGTGAATGGATTATCCGCAACTGCCCCGTACCCGTCGGCACAGTCCCTATCTATCAGGCTCTTGAGAAAGTAAACGGTGTGGTGGAAGACCTGACTTGGGAAATTTACCGGGATACCTTGATTGAACAATGCGAACAAGGAGTGGATTACTTTACCATCCATGCAGGTATCCGTCGGCACAATGTCCATCTTGCCGACAAGCGGTTGTGCGGTATTGTCAGTCGCGGAGGAAGTATCATGAGCAAATGGTGTCTGGTGCACGACCGGGAAAGTTTCTTATATGAACACTTTGACGACATCTGCGATATTCTGGCACAGTATGATGTGGCAGTATCTTTGGGCGACGGACTTCGTCCGGGTTCTATCTACGATGCCAATGACGAAGCGCAGTTTGCAGAATTGGATACAATGGGAGAATTAGTGTTACGCGCATGGGATAAGAATGTGCAAGCATTCATCGAAGGCCCCGGACACGTTCCGATGCACAAGATCAAAGAAAATATGGAACGCCAGATTGAGAAATGCCACGATGCGCCGTTCTATACACTCGGCCCGCTGGTAACGGATATTGCTCCGGGATATGATCATATCACTTCCGCCATCGGTGCGGCACAAATCGGATGGTTGGGAACGGCAATGCTTTGCTATGTCACTCCTAAGGAACATCTTGCCCTGCCGGACAAAGAAGACGTACGTGTGGGAGTCATCACTTATAAGATTGCCGCCCATGCCGCCGACCTCGCCAAAGGACATCCGGGAGCACAGGTACGTGATAATGCATTGAGCAAAGCCCGGTATGAGTTCCGTTGGAAAGACCAGTTTGATTTATCACTTGACCCGGAACGTGCACAAAGCTACTTCCGTGCCGGACATCATATCGACGGAGAATACTGTACGATGTGCGGACCTAATTTCTGCGCAATGCGGTTGTCACGTGATTTAAAGAAGAACAAAAACTAATCACTAAAAATTATGTTTTCAGACGAATTAGAAAAAATATCTTGGGAAGAGACGACAAAAGCCATCTATTCCAAAACGGATGCAGACGTACGACGTGCATTGGGTAAGAAAGAGCACCTGGACGTCAGCGATTTTATGGCATTGATTTCTCCGGCCGCCGCTCCTTACCTGGAAGTGATGGCACGCCTCAGCCAAAAATATACATTGGAACGGTTCGGCAAGACCATCTCTATGTTTGTTCCGCTCTATCTGACTAATTCTTGCACCAACTCTTGTGTGTATTGCGGTTTCCATATCAGTAATCCGATGAAAAGAACCATACTGACCGAGGAAGAGATTATCAACGAGTACAAGGCTATCAAACGTTTGGCTCCTTTCGAGAATCTCCTGCTAGTGACCGGCGAGAATCCCGCAGCAGCGGGTGTTCCTTATATCGCCCGCGCTTTGGACTTAGCCAAACCTTATTTCAGCAATCTCCAGATTGAGGTAATGCCGCTTAAAGCAGAGGAATACAAGGAGCTGACCAATCATGGCCTGAACGGAGTAATCTGCTTTCAGGAGACTTACAACAAAGCAAATTACAAGACGTACCATCCGAGAGGCATGAAGTCCAAATTTGAATGGCGTGTCAATGGCTTCGACCGTATGGGACAGGCAGGTGTGCACAAAATCGGTATGGGGGTATTGATTGGTCTGGAAGAGTGGCGGACAGATGTTACGATGATGGCTTATCATCTGCGCTATCTGCAGAAGCACTATTGGAAAACGAAATATAGCGTGAACTTCCCGCGTATGCGCCCGTCGGAGAATGGAGGTTTCCAGCCCAATGTCATCATGAACGACCGCGAACTCGCCCAACTCACATTCGCCATGCGTATCTTCGACCATGATGTAGATATCTCTTATTCTACCCGTGAAAGTGCGGAGATACGCAACAACATGGCAACACTGGGTGTAACGACCATGAGTGCGGAAAGTAAGACTGAACCGGGAGGATACTACAGTTATCCCCAAACACTGGAGCAGTTTCATGTCAGCGATGAACGGAAGGCCGTGGAAGTGGAACGTGACTTGAAAAAGCTAGGACGTGAACCTATTTGGAAGGATTGGGACCAGTCGTTCGATTTCAAAAGATAGGCTGATGCGATACGACAGACAAATTATACTTCCTGAGATTGGGGAAGAGGGACAGAATAAGTTGCAAAAGGCAAAAGTGCTGATTGTAGGTGTGGGAGGGTTAGGCTCTCCCATCGCTCTTTATCTGGCGGGTGCAGGCGTAGGCTGTCTTGGTCTGGTAGACGATGATTCGGTAAGTATCAGCAACCTGCAACGACAGGTCCTTTATTCCGAAGAGGAGCTGGGAAAGCCGAAGGTCGTATGTGCCGCCCATCGCTTGACCTCGCTCAACAGTGAGATTGAGACAAGATACTACTCTACCCGACTGACTGCGGAAAACGCAGACCGTATTATCCAAGAATATGATATAGTGGTGGACGGCTGTGATAATTTCGATACCCGTTATCTGATTAACGACATCTGCATCAAGCAGGGAAAGCCGTATGTATATGGCGCTATCTGCGGATTTGAAGGACAAGTCTCGGTTTTCAATTACGGAAACCGAAAGAAAAGTTATCGTGATCTTTATCCTGACGAAGAAGAAATGAAACGAATGCCTCCTCCCTCCAAAGGAGTAATGGGAATTACGCCTGCCGTTGTAGGAAGTATTGAAGCAACAGAAGTTCTAAAGATAATCTGTGGTTTCGGTGACGTTTTAGCCGGTGAACTATGGACAATTGACCTGCGGACATTGCAATCTAACAAATTTTCACTATAAAGGTTGGTTTCTGATATAGTTAATTAGTAACTTTGCTAAAGAATCCAATTTTAACAAAGGGAAATGAAATTAATTGTAGTCACCACACCCACTTTCTTCGTTGAAGAAGACAAGATTATCACTGCTCTTTTTGAAGAGGGATTGGATATTCTACATCTTAGAAAACCGGAAACTCCGGCCATGTACTCTGAACGGTTGCTGACTCTTATTCCGGAGAAATATCATCGCCGTATTGTCACGCACGAGCATTTCTATATGAAAGAGGAGTTCAATTTGATGGGGATTCATCTGAATGCCCGCAATCCCAAGGAACCACATGATTATGACGGGCATATCAGCTGTTCATGCCATTCTGTGGAGGAAGTGAAAAACAGAAAACATTTTTATGACTATGTTTTCATGAGTCCTATTTACGACAGTATCTCTAAAGTGAACTATTATTCGACATATACCGCCGAAGAATTACGTGAAGCACAAAAGGCTAAAATCATCGACTCGAAAGTAATGGCGTTAGGCGGTATCAATGAGGAGAACCTGCTTGAGATTAAGGACTTCGGCTTTGGCGGTGCCGTTATATTGGGGGACCTTTGGAATAAATTCGATGCTTGTTCCGATCGTGATTATCTGGCTGTAATCAAGCATTTCAAGAAACTGAAAAAGCTATCGGATTGAGCGAATAAAGAGCCGGGCTTGTATTTTATATTGCAATCACTAGATTTAGATTTTATATAAAAGAAAAGGGAATCCCCGAATATTCGAGAATTCCCCTTTCCTTTATTATTGTAGTACAACGGTGCTTTATCAGAACTCGTAATGGAAACCAAATGAAAGGTCTTCACTACCGAATGAAAATCCGTAACCATCAGTACCATACGCATAATCATCTCTGTATCCCAAGAATCCACATTTGGCAACAAGGCTAAAGTGATTATTCAATTTAATGGCAAGTCCCGGTTTGATCCCCAGCTCAAAGCCACCTTCGGAGTTGTCACCATATTTAACAGAAGAAACTCCAATACCTCCATCCAAGAACAGACGTACTACTTTATTTTCGTAATATGAATAACGAACATAAGGAGCAAAACTAAAAGCATTTTTAAAACCTACTGTCTCTTTGCTGTTGTGAGCAAATCCTAAGGTAGCTCCCACTGCCCATTGTTCACTAAAGTTATATCCAAATTCCGGTTCAATCAGGAAAGATGTATTATCTGCATCGTCATTATGCCACAATGCCACATTTCCACCCGCATAAAATTGTGCTTTAACAGACAAAGCCGCCATCACTACAAAAATCAAAACTACAATCTTTTTCATTCTATCGTTGTTTTAGTTAAACATTCAGGCCTCTTAAAAGCCTAATACCTTAATTTTTCGGGGAACAAAAGTATAACCCTTTTTTGATTAAAACAACTTTTTAGTTAGTTTTTCATAAAATATACATCTTGAGCGAGTGTAAACTTTGAGTAAACATCGCAACAAGTAATAGTAAATAATCGGCTGAAAAAAATAGGCTGCAATCAACTCTATGAGATGATTACAGCCTACATTACAGATAGTTAAGTACCTAACCAGTGTATTTGACTATCCTTCTATAGCTGCCTGCGCCGCTGCCAATCTTGCAATAGGCACTCGGAACGGCGAACAACTTACGTAGTTCAATCCTACTCTGTGGCAGAACTTCACAGAAGAAGGTTCACCACCATGTTCACCACAAATACCGCATTTCAAATCCGGACGGATGGCACGGCCTTTTTCCGTTGCCATACGAACCAACTGTCCCACACCATTCTGGTCGAGAACCTGGAACGGGTCTACTTTCAAAATCTTCTTTTCCAAATATACAGGGAGGAAAGAAGCAATATCATCACGAGAGTAACCGAAAGTCATCTGCGTCAAGTCATTTGTACCGAATGAGAAGAATTCCGCAGAAGAAGCAATACGGTCGGCAGTCAAGGCTGCACGAGGTATTTCGATCATAGTACCAACTTTGAAATCAATGCTATCTCCCATTTCCTCAAACAATTTCTTAGCTTCGGCACGGATCACCTTTTCCTGTTCTTTGAATTCATACAGAATACCGGTCAATGGAACCATAATTTCCGGATGAGTCTCCACTCCTTCTTTCTTCAATTCCAAAGCAGCACCCAAGATAGCGCGTGTCTGCATCTGTGTAATCTCCGGATATGTATTTCCCAAACGACAGCCACGGTGTCCCAACATCGGATTGTGCTCACACAATGATTCCACACGCTGTTGGATATATTGCAGGCTCACTCCCATAGTATCTGCCATTTCCTGCTGTCCTTTCAGATCGTGAGGAACGAACTCATGCAAAGGAGGATCGAGCAGACGTACAGTCACAGGACAACCCGCCATTGCCTTAAAGATACCTTTAAAGTCGGCTTGTTGATATGGAAGAATCTTAGCCAATGCCTTACGACGGCCTTCTGCATTTTCAGCCAGAATCATTTCACGCATAGCCTTAATCTTCTCACCCTCAAAGAACATATGTTCCGTACGGCAAAGACCGATACCCACCGCACCGAAATTACGGGCTACCGTCGCATCATGAGGCGTATCCGCATTAGTACGTACCTGCAGACGGGTATATTTATCGGCAAGTGCCATCAGTTCGGCGAAGTCACCGGAGAGTTCGGCAGCCTTCGTTTCCACCTTACCATTATATACTATACCTGTACTTCCGTTCAATGAGATATAATCTCCTTCTTTCAATACCACACCGTCAATTTCTACGGTACGAGCTTTATAATCGATATTCAAAGCACCCGCACCCGACACACAGCATTTGCCCATACCACGTGCAACCACAGCAGCATGAGAAGTCATACCACCGCGAGCTGTAAGAATACCTTCGGCAACTGCCATACCGGCCAGGTCCTCAGGAGAAGTCTCGATACGAACCATCACTACACGCTTACCGGCAGCACGCCATTCGGCTGCATCATCAGCAAAGAATACAATCTGACCGGCAGCAGCACCCGGAGAAGCAGGAAGACCGCGAGTTAGAATTTTAGCTTTCTTCAAAGCGTCCTTATCGAATACAGGGTGGAGCAACTCATCCAACTTATTCGGTTCCACACGCATCAAGGCAGTCTTTTCGTCAATCATGCCCTGACGGAGCAAATCCATAGCAATCTTCACCATAGCAGCACCCGTACGCTTGCCGTTACGTGTCTGGAGGAACCAAAGTTTACCTTCTTGTACGGTGAACTCCATATCCTGCATATCCTTATAGTGATTTTCCAGTTTGGTTTGAAGCGCATCCAGTTCTTTATAGATTTCGGGCATGGCTTCTTCCATAGAAGGATATTTGGCAACGCGTTCCTCTTCACTGACTCCTGCCAGTTGAGCCCAACGCTGAGAACCTATCTTAGTAATCTGTTGCGGAGTACGGATACCGGCTACCACATCCTCGCCCTGCGCGTTAATCAGGTACTCACCATTGAAAAGGTCTTCACCTGTGGCAGCGTCACGGGAGAAACAAACACCTGTTGCCGAAGTTTCGCCCATATTACCGAATACCATAGCCTGTACACTGACTGCTGTTCCCCATTCGTCGGGAATTCCTTCCATCTTACGATAAAGAATAGCACGTTCATTCATCCATGAGTTGAATACAGCACAGATAGCTCCCCAAAGCTGTTCGTAAGCTGATTTCGGGAAATCCTGTCCGGTCTGTCCTTTTACGGCGGCCTTGAATCGTTTTACCAATTCCTTCAAGTCTTCCACTTCCAGCTCATTATCCAGTTTCACACCTTTCTGATGTTTCACTTCTTCGATGATTTCTTCAAACGGGTCCACATCTTCCTTATTCACCGGCTTCATGCCCAATACCACGTCACCGTACATCTGTACAAAACGACGGTAAGAATCCCATGCAAAACGTGCATTTCCTGTTTTGCGGATCAATCCTTCCACTACTTCGTCATTCAGTCCCAGATTCAGAATCGTATCCATCATGCCCGGCATGGAAGCACGCGCACCGGAACGAACAGAAACCAACAACGGATTCTCAACGTCACCGAATTTTGATTTCATCAAAGTTTCTATATTGGCGATTGCTCTTTCTACTTCACTTTTCAAAAGAGATACGACTTTATCTTTTCCTAATTCGTAATATTCTGTACAAACATCTGTGGTGATTGTAAATCCCGGAGGAACAGGGACACCGATAAGATTCATTTCGGCAAGGTTGGCGCCTTTACCACCTAACAAGTTTCTCATGTCAGCCTTTCCTTCTGCCTGACCATTTCCAAAGGTATAAACTCTTTTTTTATCCATAATATTGTGTTTAAAGTTACATTATGACTTTTTTCTGTTCGCAAATCTAAGGATATTTCGCAAACCAGAAAACTTTTTGCGAAAAAACTTTCTATCAAAATGCAATTTCGACATTACAATCTGGAATATTTCCGTAGACACGAAAGTTTTCCAAAAAAAATACCTACTTTTGCAAAGTAATTATTAGATTGGTGTAAAAGTGGCAAGAAAGAAAAAAGAGCTTCCCCTATTGGAGAAGGTAACAATCATGGATGTGGCTGCCGAAGGGAAAGCCATCGCAAAAGTAAATGACCTGGTAATTTTTGTACCATACGTAGTACCGGGCGATGTAGTAGACCTTCAGATCAAGCGTAAAAAGAACAAATATGCCGAAGCAGAAGCGGTGAAGTTTCATGAACTGTCGCCCAACCGCGCTGTTCCTTTCTGCCAACATTACGGTGTATGCGGCGGTTGCAAATGGCAAGTGCTCCCCTATTCGGAACAAATCAGATATAAACAGAAACAGGTAGAAGATAACCTGAAACGTATCGGCAAGATCGAGCTTCCCGAGATTTCTCCTATTCTTGGTTCGGCAAAGACCGAATTCTATCGGAATAAACTGGAATTTACATTCTCAAACAAACGCTGGCTGACTAGTGAGGAAGTCCGTCAAGACGTGAAGTATGACCAGATGAATGCAGTAGGTTTCCACATTCCGGGAGCATTCGATAAAGTGCTGGCCATTGAGAAATGCTGGTTGCAAGATGATATTTCCAACCGCATCCGTAATGCGATACGCGACTATGCATACGAACATGATTATTCCTTTATCAATCTGCGCACGCAGGAAGGTATGTTGCGTAACATGATTGTCCGCACGTCTTCAACCGGTGAGCTGATGGTAATTGTGATTTGTAAAATCACGGAAGAGCATGAGATGGAGTTGTTCAAGCAGTTATTGCAGTTTGTCGCCGACTCATTCCCGGAGATCACTTCCTTGCTATACATTATTAATAATAAATGCAACGACACTATCAATGATCTGGATGTGCACGTATTCAAAGGCAAAGACCACATCTTTGAAGAAATGGAAGGATTGCGCTTCAAAGTAGGTCCGAAATCTTTCTATCAGACAAATTCGGAACAAGCGTACAACCTATATAAGGTGGCCCGTGAATTTGCCGGTCTGACCGGAAATGAGCTGGTATATGACCTTTATACGGGAACAGGAACAATTGCGAATTTCGTATCACGCCAGGCACGCCAAGTGATAGGTATCGAATATGTGCCGGAAGCCATCGAGGATGCAAAGGTCAATGCAGAAATCAATGATATCAAGAACGCATTATTCTATGCAGGTGATATGAAAGACATGCTGACTCAGGACTTCATCAATCAGCACGGACGTCCGGATGTGATTATTACAGATCCTCCCCGTGCCGGTATGCATCAGGATGTGATCGACGTTATCCTGTTTGCCGAACCAAAACGGATTGTTTACGTAAGTTGCAATCCTGCTACTCAAGCACGCGATTTGCAACTGCTCGATGAGAAATATAAGGTGAAAGCCGTTCAACCGGTAGATATGTTCCCTCATACTCATCATGTGGAAAATGTGGTGTTATTGGAACTCCGATAAAGAATTCGGTTCACCACAGATTACACGGATTAACACGGATTTTTTATTGTTGGATTTTATAATCTGTGTTAATCCGTGTAATCTGTGGTGAGTATTAAATCAAAAGAAAAAAGAAATGGAAAAAAGACCGAGAAGAACTCCCGCTGAAAAGGCACGTGCTCAATATACCAACTATGCAGTCAAGGAACCGATGGAACTTATGGAGTTTCTGGCTGCCAAAATGCCGGATGCAAGTCGTACCAAACTGAAATCATTACTCAGTAAAAGGGTCGTATTCGTTGATAATGTAATCACTACGCAGTTCAACTTCCCGTTACAGCCGGGTATGAAGGTGCAGATCAGCAAAGAAAAAGGAAAAAAAGAGTTTAATAACAGACTGCTGAAAATTGTATATGAGGACGCTTACATTATTGTGGTCGAGAAGATGCAAGGACTTCTATCCGTCAATACAGAACGTCAGAAAGAACGTACCGCATATACAATACTGAATGAGTATGTACAACGTTCCGGACGCCAGTTCCGCGTGTATATCGTTCATCGGCTGGATAGGGATACTTCCGGCTTAATGATGTTCGCTAAAGATGAAAAGACGCAACGTACACTACGCGACAATTGGCATGATATAGTGACCGATCGCCGGTATGTAGCTGTAGTAGAGGGAAGTATGGAGAAGGATTATGGAACTGTAGAATCGTTTCTTACAGACAGAACTCTCTATGTCAGTTCAAGCCAACAAGATGATGGCGGCGCATTATCCATCACTCACTATCGCACTATCAAGCGTGCCAATGGGTATTCTTTGATAGAATTGGACTTAGAGACAGGCCGTAAGAATCAAATCCGTGTACATATGCAGGATCTGGGACATCCGATTATCGGAGACGGAAGATATGGTGGTGAAAATACTCCTAACCCTATCGGTCGAATGGCACTTCATGCTTTCAAGCTGTGCTTCTATCATCCGATAACAGGAGATTTGATGGAGTTTGAGACTCCTTATCCGGCAGACTTCAAGAAATTGTTTCTAAAAAAATAAACTCTCATACAAAATAAAGAGAGGATGTCCAAACACAGATTAACGCAAATTATCGCAGAAATGATTTTATAAGTCGTTGATTTATATTTATCATTGAAATAATCTGTGATAATTTGCGTTAATCCGCATTTTATCACTCATTATGACACTATGCTATTACTTTACTGGCGACGCATATAAAAAGGTTGCCCATTTATCCTATCCCTGAAATCTTGCCATGTATTATACCAAGTTCCACTAAATGTCCTGCCGGTAGCTTCCGCTCCCCAAATGTAAGCATAAGTGCCATCACCATAAAAATGCAGTTCCATTGAATTATATCCTCCATCAATCCACTCCCACTCAAAAAGCAAATAATTTGGGTCGCCTATTGAGCCAATTGTCCCTTGATTCCTCGCATTGAAAGTCATTACTGTACCTCTTCCCCACGTATACGCGCCATAATCTATTTCTTCATTAGTATACCACTCACCTGGCAGATTAAATTCTGTCTCATCTTCACTCTCACACGAAGTAAAGCCGGCCAATAAAGTCAGCATAAGTAGAAGCCCCGCATATTTCTTAATCAGTTTCATATCTTTTCTAGTTTATTTCGTTTACAAATACAAAATTAGCATTTTTATTTTACTATATACCACAAGCCATAAGTTTTTCGTACCTTTGCCAAATAATTTAAAATTCTCACATGAAACTTCTTTGGCTTGATTTAAATAGTTCATACGCCCATTCATCTTTGGCATTGCCTGCCTTGCACGCGCAAATAGCAGATGACACCACAGTCGAATGGTGTATGGTCTCCGCAACAATTAATGAAAACACCGGTAACATCGTCAAACAGATCTATCAACACCAACCGGATATTATTGCAGCTACCAATTGGCTATTTAATCATGAGCAACTGTTACACATTGTCTCACGCGCCAAAGCCCTGCTTCCACAATGCTGTATCATACTCGGAGGTCCCGAATTTTTAGGAGACAACAAAGACTTTCTATTCAAGAACAAATTTGTCAACGGAGTGTTTCGGGGAGAGGGAGAAGAAGTATTCCCATTATGGTTAAAGGTGTGGAATCGACCAAGAAAAGAATGGAAATCAATCACAGGACTCTGTTATCTTGACGAATCGGAAGAATATCAAGACAACGGTATTGCCCGCGTCATGAACTTTTCCGCATTGGTTTCCCCAGAGAGAAGCCGTTTCTTTAATTGGAGCAAACCCTTTGTCCAACTGGAAACGACACGAGGTTGCTTCAATACCTGCGCATTCTGTGTCAGTGGCGGCGAAAAGCCTGTTCGTACCATCCCACTGGAAGCCATTCGCGAACGTTTGGATAATATTCATCAGCATGATATCAAAAACGTGCGTGTACTCGACCGTACGTTCAATTATAACAACAAAAGAGCCAAAGACCTCTTGAATCTTTTCCGTGAATATCCGGATATCCGTTTCCACCTGGAAATTCACCCGGCACTCCTTTCCGAAGAGTTAAAGAATGAACTGGCTGCTTTACCCGATGGTTTATTGCATTTGGAAGCCGGCATTCAAAGTTTGCGGGAACCTGTTTTGGAGCAAAGCCGCCGTATCGGAAAACTATCCGACGCTCTTGAAGGATTGAAATACCTCTGTTCGTTAAAGAACATGGAAACCCATGCCGATCTGATAGCAGGTCTCCCCCTCTATCATCTGACAGAAATATTTGAAGATGTCCGTACACTTGCAGAATATGGCGCAGGGGAAATACAACTGGAATCATTAAAGTTACTTCCGGGCACAGAAATGCGAAGAAGAGCAGAAGAATTGGGTATTCAATATTCTCCGCTTCCCCCATACGAAGTATTGCAAACCCGTGAAATCTCAGTAGAAGAATTACAAACAGCCCACTATCTGTCCCGTCTTTTGGATGGATTCTATAATACTCCCACCTGGCGGACAATCACACGGACATTAATTCTGGAGAATCCTCATTTCCTACATGAGCTACTTGATCATTTAGTTCGGACAGACGTCATAGACACCCCTCTAAGTCTGGAAAGAAGAGGATTAATCTTATATGATTTTTGTAAAAAGCATTATCCCGGTTATCTGACGCAAGTCAGTATCGCATGGATAGAGGCCGGTATGTCATTAAAGAAAGCTCCGGCGGAAAAAGTAAGGACCAAACGCCAAGTCCCACCCGAGAAATGGGAAATAGTATACGGAACTTATCGTGAGAATTTACGGCTATGTTTCCTCCCCACTGATGAAGCAGAACATGGCTATTGGTTTGGATTCGAATCGGAGATTCAGAAGATACAACCCGTATTTAAGGCAAAAAATCAATAACAACGGGCAACCGGATAATCGACTCTGTAAACTCGATCGAAGAAAGGAACCCATTCATTCTCAGCAATGCCAAGCTGCAAGCCATAAAAATGTGTATCCGCCTTTCTATATTCCAAAATCCGGTCAGTCAACTTCGGTGAGGGAAGCGGTATTTTAAAATCAGTAATCCATAAAACATCCGCATTCATATACTCTTTCTTCGATTGAAGTAAGTCAAAAGTAACTTTCAACATCCGGGTGGCATCCGTGTCCCCGCAGGAAGTGGTAGAAAAGAAATCAAGCAAACGGGCCCGTTCCTTGCGGACATCAATCGGACATATCGAAACAGAAAAAGCGATCAGGAAACAAGGACGGCGTTGCCTGTCGGCTATTTCCAATAGTTTCACCAACAAAGAATAAGCTATTTTCTCCGGAATGCCTACCATGCTTCCGGAAGTATCCAGACAAACAATCATCGGCCCTTTATGAACAGCCGGTTTGGTTTCCAACGAACGGGCAGGCTGCATAATCTCGGACTTATAGCGGAACGTCTGGAGCTTTCGGGTGACATATTTATAAATAAACAAACTCTCCAAATCATCATCAGCACAATGCACCATCTCCGTAGGCAATAAAGCATTCAAGTCATTACCGACAGTAACTCCTTGAATATCATTTTTAGAAGAATGTTCCAACCGATACACATCCCCTTGTCCCACGTGCAGCCGTTCCCTTCCCTCATCATCGGCAGTACGCCCCATCAAGTTTGCTATTTTAATGATCTCCGGATATTCCTTCTGCATACGCACCACTTTACGGATCCGCTCAAAGTCAACCGTATTCCACATCCCGCTCATCAGTCCCCAAGCCTGATAGAATTCATCTTTTTCCACCTCATGCCGTCTAAGATATTCAGGAATGTTCTTGAGATTGGCGTGCAACCCATTTTCCAGACTCTCTTTCCTCCGGTCTATCTCCTTCTTTTTCTGTTCCTGCAGATTACGTTTGAAAGCCTCCTCCCAATCTTCCACCATCCGTTCCCAAAGTTCATCATCGCCATACTTTTCCTCCTCATTCCCGAACTGGCTTTTATAAAAGGAACTACCAAACCCCATTGTCTCGTATTTGTCCGATACTTGCTGAAGCAAAGCCTGCCATCCGTCTTTCCGCCTGGCTATCGACCATTCCAACGTTTGCTTCATTCCATTCTGCTCCGATTGGCTTTTTTGCAGGTTATACTTTTCCTTTTCCAGATTCAAATGAATGAACTGGCTCATCATGTCATAAAAAATACGAGCACACACTTCATCAGTCAGCACTTGTATCTTTACCATCGGATCATTCATGATAGACAACAAATACGCATACAAAGGTTCGCCATCCGTATCACTGCACTCACCGGTTGCCACATATTGATCCAGCACCCGGATATAAAAGGAAGCGTCATATTTAGGATTCATCGCCGTACCGCAATTTACGTACATCCACACGTGCCCAAGCTATCTCCTTACGCACCAGAGCCACATACTTCCCCACCTCTGTTTTATCCTCTTCGGATATAAACATATTTCCCTGCAATTCTCTAAACAGTTTTTCGACGGCAGCATTCACCGTTTCCAACTCCTGCTCATAATCACGGTCGGTAAGTGTAACATTCCCCAGCCAGAGTTGCTGTTGCTCTCCTCTTTGCAGCCGACGCATCGGGAAACGTACCCCGTTAATATACAGATTCCTGTCATCCCGATACAGCGTCACCCTTTCAGCTCCTTGCTCTCCCAGCTTGGCAGTACCCGAAAAGACACGTATAATCGTCTGCTTCGGATTCTGGGGATCGGCATACATCATCCCTGTCGCCGGTGCATTTTTCGGATTATATTCCTTCAGATTCCGATAATCCACAATGAAGATATAAGTATTTCCCGTACCATGATTTTCAACCTGGTAATAGAAATGATCGACAATCAACAGGTCATCATCCCTGCGGTCGCCTTGTTTTCGTGCCTTCTCCAACGCTTCACGCACACGACTCACTTTCAAATCCGATTTTAAGGCCCGGCTAATCGATGAAATTTCCTTAACATAAGAGGCAAACAAACTACGGATTACTATCTGACGTATGTCCGTACGCTCATCCGGCTCACTCCACAAGCAATGATAAACAGGCAACAAATCCGGCAAAGTGACTTCCGTACGCCCATGTACAAAAGCCGAAGCCTTCAGAAGCCGTACTATATTCTTCCAACGGCGGTCGCTCACATAGACATTACGATGAACTTCCGAACCTTGTACTTCCACTTTTCCCAATCCCTGACGAATCTCCGTTATACACGCCAGAATTGTCATAGGTACTGTCACCCGGACTATTTCTTCCTGCCACAAGCGATATTCTTCATCCGTTATCTGCCATTTCCCGACTTCATCGTTTTCTTCCACTTCTTCATCCAGCAACATCTGATAAAATGTCTCTTCCCGCTTCACACAAGTACTGATGACGCGAATCAGAAAACGATCCCACAAAGCGTCAAGCCCTTCTCCCTGAGCAGGAAGCTCATTACTGGCGGCAACGAGCAGTTTCAACGGCAACTTGATTTCCGTATTTCCATTTCTAAAAAGTTTCTCATTAATAACCGTTAGCAGTGTATTCTGTATCGCCGGTCCCGCTTTCCATATCTCATCCAGAAATACAACATCCGCTGTCGGCAGATAACCGTCAACCACGCGTTCGTACGTATCCGATTCTTTCAGACGGCTAATGCTTACCGGACCAAAGATCTCATCAGGAGTACTGAACCGTGACATCAGATATTCAAACGCCCGGGCATTTACAAAAGCTTTCTTCAACCGCCGAGCCACCATAGATTTGGCTACTCCGGGAGGGCCCAACAGTAAGATACTCTCTCCCGCCAAAGCGGCAAGCAAAGACAACCCTACTTCTACTTCCTTCTCATATACACCCCGATTCATCTCTTCCAGCAAAAGACTGATACGTTCCTTTATTTCCATCCTTTATCTTTCATTCAAAAATACCGTTACTTACTCTAATAAGAAACGCCCCCAGTGTTAATGGAAGCGTTAATCTATTTTTCAATAAAAAACCATCAAATAAATGTTGGAGTAAATTCAATACCTAATGCACGTGCTATGCGAATGAAACTCGATAACTGTATATCGACTTCACCTTTTTCTACACGAGCAATATAACTTTGTTCTTTACCGATTTTTTGCGCTAGCTGTTTCTGAGTCAACTTAAGAGCCTTACGTCTATCCCGAAGTATATCTCCATAATACCATGCCAACGTTTTTTCATTGAAAGCGTCACGGGTTGGTGTACCATGTTCCCCGTATTTTTCATCAAGTAACTGGTTGGTTGTCTTGAGTTTTGCTAATTTCTTTTCATCTAACTGTATCATAACGCTAAATCTTTTAAACACAGAAACACGCATTTCGTACAAGTCCGTTCCATCTAAATGTTTCACATACTTTACGGGCAGAACATATACTGTTTGCACCAGTCCGAATGTATATTCAAACTTATCCTTTACCCTTTTATCCAAACTATTATAGAACTCTTCAAATTCTTCTGTCCTGAATATGGTCCTTATATCGGTGGTTTTACCTTCTACTGATTCCATAGCACAAATATAACTAATTAGTTATAATCCAACAAGCGATTAACGTAAAAAAGATAATCTGATACTGATATTTAACATCTACTCAGAATACTTTCAATGACTCATTCATACTTCCGTTTGTTTTCTATGACGAGTACGCCATACTTTCTTTTCTTACTTATACAAATAGAGAGCCTCTGAAAGTTCAGGCAACAGACTATCCAAACCTCTATCCCACTTTCAGATACTTTTTCCGTGCAACAAAATTGTATTTATTTTAAGTTTTATACGGGGAAAAACAAAAATGTCACAGCACTTATAATCAACTAGTTAACGAATAAAAGCCCCCTGATTTTAAATAAGTTTACAAAAAACATACGGTCGTTTTTACTCTTTTCGGAAATAAAATTGCACTTTTCCGATAACACACTGTTCATCAGACCATTATCTCCATTTCAATCTATTTCTTTATGACTCATCTGCTACTGTCGAATAACTGCGACAATGCACAAGTGTAATCGAGTGATTGCTCTTGTGCATTACATGAGTTGCTCAACTGCAACTGATTAATTCTATTAGATAACTTCATTAATATTACTGTATAAAATGCTCAGCTTGTGTAGAAGAATCGCTCACTCCGTCTATATATTTTTGGCAAAGCATACGGTCTTTTCAAATCTACTTTACCAACCTCAAAATCCCATCCAACCGTTCCAAGACCTTCTATTCCAACTAACCGTTTTCCAACAATCTTTTTAAGAACTATATTATAACTGTAAAAATAATTATCTTCCTATTCATCGTAAAAGAATGCTAACGAAAACTGAGTTAAGAGGAAGCTCCTACACCTCTCACTTTCGAGTTTTCGATTAGCATCCTCAAAATTCATTCTAACAATATACTCGTGCTAAATTGATATACAAAATAAAAACATAACACTAGCTTCAAAACAGTACCTAGCAAAAAACCCAGCAAAGAACCTATTCCTGACTTGATAGCTTGTGAAAGTTCTTTTCTTCCTAATAATTCGCCAATTACAGCCCCGAGAAAAGGACCTACGATGACACCATATGGAAGAAAAAATAGACCAGCTATCGTTCCTATAACACAGCCCCAATTCCCCCATTTACTACCTCCACTATATTTACTACCCAACATAGGAATAAAATAATCCAAAATCTGAACTATTACAACTATAAATAGCCAAATAATTAATTGCCCAACAGAATATTGCACATTAGTTGTGAAATGTAAAAGAAGCATCCCCAAATATGCAATAGGAGGACCCGGCAAAACAGGTAAGAAGCATCCTAATATACCTAATATAAGACAAACTGCCCCGAAAGAAATTAATACTATATCCATTTATCAATCATTTAAAAAGTCGTTGCACCGAATCATTTGTTTTATTCACTGTTTCCCTAAACTTTTCAGTACTTTGTAAAACATATCCTTCCTTTATCAGCCAATCTTCATAATACTTATTATATTTACGAGCCAAGCCAAATGTCCCCACTTGCCGCAGGATAAAATTACCAATTATAGGTATTATAGAACCTAAAAGAAGGCAAGCCCAAACAACAACAAAAAACTTAAATGCCAATTCCCATTGCCCCTTTATCAATGGATATATCCATCCCAACAAAAACACCGGAATTGAAAATCCACGCCTTACAGTCTGCACATCTCCAGTTATTGGATGAATATAAACAGCCTTACTTAAAAAAGCCCTACGAGTTCGGGCATATTCATTCCATTCCAAAATTCCCATTGACGCAAAACGCCTCCATTTTACAAACATAACAATAGAGACTATTGCCAGAACAAGAATCAGTGGTAACAATAATACACCTCCTATTAAAGATGTCAAAAAACCTTCTGTACTATCATATATCAAATAAAATAATACAACTCCACCTACAGAAAGCAAACCTGCATTACGAAAACGGTTCGCATATTCTTCTTGTGTTATATCTTCTACTCCCATAATTTCAAATTCACTTAGTTAAAAAATAACATCATCAGCAACTGCATTTCGATTTTTTACAAATTCTATCAAATCTTTCTCAAAATGTGCTACCGCTAAAACACGGTAAAAAATCACATTCTTTTCTGTACTCCCTTAAAGAATTACTTTACAGTGAATTAAACAGAATATAATGCAAGATTAACTCCTTTGCAATAAAAGGTGTTATCATCATAAATTAATTTAGTTACTATTATATAATTGTCAGATTTTCCCTTTGCTATTTCTTTCAACAACAATTTCACCTGCTTTTTATTCTTCTTAAAAGTATCATCTTTTTTTAGATAGATTGTATTTATATTACAGTCTGGAGATTGATATTTTTGGAGACCTAAACTATAAAATTTATTATATAAATTACTATATTTAAACTTTGCACAATCCTTAGATTTCACAGTTCCCCTATCTTTACATTTACCCTTATAAGCATGACTTACTTGTTGTACTACCTCAATAACCCGCCCCAAAGCATCCGTTTTATACATCATATTATTATAATAATACTGAGTGTTTGGCATGCTACATAAATTCAACAAATCGATATTCTTACATATAATTTTATTTCCTGATATCGCTCCATATTCCTCTCCATTGTAAACAATCAAAACAAGACTATCGGACTGCACAAACTCGATATATCGCGGCTTGATTAGTTTATTTTTTTTAGGAAGACCTTCCTTATGAGAGTCTGCAGTCACAGACCAATAATATAGCTGTTGTAATTGCCCGCATAACTCTGTTTTCGACAAATTAGCGTACACTCTTACTGCATTGGGATGATTATTCAACAATATAGCTATTGCTCTAGAACGATTAATATCATCAAACAACAGCCTATTCAAATGGTCAGAGTTCTCCATTACATATAGAGAGTCTAGTACTTGTTTTGTTACAAGTTCCGAAAGTTGAGTGACGGTCGTTGCTTTTTTTATAGAATCTTGCATAGTTTGCGATGCAGCAATAATAGCTCCATTTCCTAACGCAGCTACTTTGATATTACTTAATGGATTCAAATATGACTTCATCTTAGAATACATTAATGGATACATCTCATTATATTGATATATCGATACATTTTTATATTTTCCTAAAAGTTCAAGCTCTTTTGTACGGTCTATTTTCAAATCCTTTAATTTATTAGCATTTGCTGTTATACTAGACTTTGCTTCTGATTCAACTATAGAGTTCCAAAGTGAATTCCCGATTCCACTCAATTGCTCTTCAGCTGCACTTACGATACTTTGAGCAGCCTGGTCAATGATCCAGTCAACTATCTGCGCATGTACATTTCCTGAAATTATTAACGATAATATTCCTAATAATATTCGTCGTTTATTTAGTAATGAAATTAATAAACTCATTCTGATTTTGGTTAAATTGTTCTATTATATCATTCTTAATCAACTGATTTTGTCGTTCAGTTTTTGCTACTATTTCTTTCAAGACTTCCTGCATATACATTTCTCTAAATGTAATTTCTTTATCTGATAAATTGGATACAGCTATCATATCTAATGCACCTTTACCAATAGTAGCCCAAAAACCAATGAAGAAACTTGCTACATTAGAAATTGTTTTTGCGGTTTCTCTATCTTCCACAAAGTCTTCTCGTGCTTTACCCACTTTTGCTAACATATCATTTGGTACATCATAGGTAAAATCCAAATCAGGAGTAACAAATGTGATTTTGGGAGGATTTCTTCTTTCGACAAATTGTGCATACTGAACTCGTGCTTCATTAATAGAATTACAAAATTGGCTTATTTCCGTTTCCAACATTTCCGAGATACTTTTTGTTGGAATACAAGTTTCCACTAATGCCCTATATTGCTTTACAGCTGTTGCTACGTCATCCGGAATCATACCTATCTGAGAATAGTAATTAGCTACTTCTTTATAACCATCAAATAAATATTTCCATACAGATTTTTCCATATTGAAAAGAAGGGATTCCAACAAAATAAATTCCTCTTTGCAGTATTCATGTACACTTTGTTGCAATATATCTTGTACTTCATATGTTCGAGACTTCTTCTCATTTTCGACAGAGAAGTCAATGTCATAATCCTGCAAATTACTACCAATATAAGACAACTCTTTATAAGACAATGAATCCAAGTTACTCAATATGACAGTATTTATAAAATCACTCACAAGTATCTTTCGAGTAGGGTGTTCTATTGCATACAATACGATTTCTTCTGCAGAGCATTTCTCCAATTCTTTTATAATTTCATTTTTCTTGCGCTCTCTTATCTTAAATAAATAATCACCTAAAACAGATGATTCATTAACCATAAGACATAATGTTTCAATTTGTTCATAGGAATACTTAGAAATATCTATTCCAGTTATGAAAGCATCCTCCACTTGTAACCTATTATTTTCCGATTCTTTATTGTAAATAAGCAATAGTCCTAACGCATCTTGGCGCAACAACGTTGCTGCAATATCCTCAGAAAAACACTGTGCAGACATTTGTAAAGTAAGTCCACACAAGAATAATAGGATTAGTATCTTTTTCATTATTATTTTTTTTACTCCCATAATAGCAAATTAAATAATTCCATCATTTTTTTATAAATTGGGAAACCGAAGCATAAATAGAACTGTTGACAACAAGATAAAATAAAAATAATATTGCCAAAATAAATCCCACTCCATACAAAAGCCAAAGTAAAAACTTTTTCATAATCTTGGTTTATGATTACCTCCCATAGGAGAATATTTACACTTATTCACAGTTAAATCAGAAATACTCTTTGCCTCTTTACCGCAATACACACACTCGTATTTTCTTTTCAAACTTCCTTCATAAAGTTTATGACAACCTTCATTAGCACCATTAGGATGACGTTTACATGAATTGACCGACAAATCCTTAACTGAATGAAACATTTTTCCGCAATACTCGCAAAAATATATATCATTATTTTCACATTCTTCGATATTATTATCTGACCTATCACCATTGTTTGAAGGTACAGTAGAAGCACCTCCAAAACAACTAGTCAAAAAGACAACACAACCTATTAATATAATTTTTTTCATCATACTAAAGTTACATTTTTTACTAACATTTCTCCTGCCTTGCATTCAATGTCTACTCTGAAATTAACAAAGTCACTATAGATATACAATGGTAGCACATCTCCGTCTTTAGGTTCGTAATCAAATTTCAGCTTAATACTGGAACCAGCTAAGAAATTTTCTTTAGGTAACATTACTTTTTCCTTGTCTTGTAACTGATAAATAGAAAATACAGGATCGATCAACGTCAAGACTCTAGGAATTTCCAGTTTCAATTTTTTATCAGGTTTATTCCACAATTCAGTGACAGAAGAAGATATCTCTTTCACTTTTCCCCATGAAAGCCAATTATTACTTTCTTGTTTTTGTTTAGCTGCAACTCCATTAATGCTTATACCCTTTTGAAGGAGCTTCTGTAATGCACTGACATCTAAAGAATAATCCGCCAAAAAATGCTTCTTTATTTTATCCAATAAAACTTCCTTACCATACTGATTACTATTCAGCAAAGCAGAGGCATGACTTTCCTTATAATCTGCCTTATCAATCCAACAAATTTTATCATCAGTCATAGCGATAGCACGAACGCGGGTTATATCTTGATACTTCTTACCTTGATACTCCAACTTCATCTCACCCAAATCTGCCAGTTCATGATGTTTGATAATATTTTTCGTTGTAGGCACTTTCACTACATCATATTCATCCTTATACATATCCGTATAATGGATGCATAGAAATATGCGAACATTTTCTAAATCTATATCCGAGCGATTATTGATAGACACTTTAATCTCATCATCTTTATCTGAGAACTTCCAATCCGTTGCCGGTTCAATCGCTACATCAATAAAAGAATGTTCCATTAATAACTGTTTGAAGCTACTATACAGATAATCTTCACAAAATTGCATATCCGACAATAAACAATCATAAATTCCTTGATTACCCCTCCGGAAAAAATGATTGAATATCTCATTTTTACTTTCTTCCAACATTCCTTTCTGTGCATAATACTTAGCTTTCAGGAAATTTGGACTAAACATTCCATAACCTTCCATCGTAGAACGATAAAGCCGAAGTAGATACTGCCCTTCCGGAGTTTTATTCAAATAGGTACGACTTCTGTATGAGTCCAATAAATCTGTTAATGTTTCTGCCTGACGGGGATATTCCATAGCAGCCTGATCAAAAAAAGACATAGCTTGTTGCTCTTTACCGATCCGGTGGTTCAACAATCCTTTTAACACCAAAGCCGGAGCAGAACGTTCAGGATACAATTCTATATAATTATCTAAAGTTATATCCGCTTCCACAAAAAAATCATTCCATTCACGCTTGGCCGAGTCCGGCAATTGCACTTCTTTTGCGATTGAAAGCACTTCTGGGCTATCAGGTGCAGTATTCATTTCACCCGAACCGATATTAATTAACGACAGAGATTTCAAAAGTAATGCCTCCCTATTTTGAGGATATTGTTGTAAAATCTTAGAGGTTGAGTTATAAGCATCTACCATCCTTCCAGAATAAACATCAAAATAAGCTTTATCTTTATTAACGCATAGCCGATCCCATTCTTTCATATATTTAGTATAAACAGGAACAAAGTCGGCCAAATAATCAATATAGGCCATTTTGAGTTCTTCAATCTCATCTTCCAATTTCGATTTCAGTTCCATTTCTTTTTCGTAATGGTCAAAAGCCGCATTCTTTGCCGCATCAATACCCATATTTTCCGACATATCAACAACAGCCAAAGGTCCCTCTCCTGCCATTGCTTTCATGGTAGCCATACCTACTCCCGTGGCACTTGATTCTTTCGCTAACGTTTTTGCCCCTTTCGCAGCACTACGAGCCAACATCCATATCGTTGAGAATTCCTTATGCTGCTTTTGTAGTTTAAACATCTGTTGCAATAAAGGAAGAATCTTCATTTTGGCATCAATGACATCCGAAGCCACTAAGCTATAATCTTGCTTCGCCATATATTCCAAAAAGCTATAGAAATCTTCAGATTTCGCTTGTGCCATTTCCAAGCCATTCAAAATACGCACAGTTTCTTCAATATCATATACCTTATTATTATCCGCCTTCCGTTCTTTCAACGCTTCATAAGCCGGTTGAAATTCTTCCACAGGCTGATAATTTTCTATTTGCAATTCAGGGTTTGCCTTTTTACCACACCCCGCCAATATAAAGCAAAACAGCAATAATACAGCAATACATTTCATTTTCATCATAATGCTTAAGTTTTATCCACAATACTTACTATTAAATGTTGTATCATCGGAAAATAAATAGATAATTCCCTCAACGAACCCTATTATAGCAGGAACGCCCGTCCAACAAAAGAGAAGATAGGCAATACCCCATCCCATTTTTCCCACATAAAACTTATGAATGCCTAATCCACCCAAAAAGAATGCCAATACGGCAGCTAAAATTCTGCTTTTTTTCATACGTAATTATTTATTCGTTAGTATTTCATACTTCAATCTAAAAATCCTTCTGTTTCTTCTAAAATTCGTGTCTTTAACTCCTCATTATGCTTATTTACCTCCATAACCTCTTGATTATAGCTTTGAGTCATCGCCTCATTTTCCTTCTTTATTTTATCCCATTTCACGAATAATCGCGCTCCTCCTAATCCAGCTAACAACAGAGATAGAATAAACCAATAATCTGAATAAGAATCAATCCAACTGCCTGTGACTTCTTGAATATCCAATAGTGTAAACGTTATATAATGAAACATATAAGCAAATATATGCAACATCCATAGGGCACAATAAATAAGAATAGGAGAAGCCAAAGCGGAAAAACAAACCATACCCACTTCGGTCATATTAAGCGCTTTCAATTTTGGAGACATGGGTAAATCTCGCTTTTGCGTCTCATATATCAAAGAAAAGTATCGTTCCTTATATTTCTCCAAAGATAATCCACATTCCTTCATGGGTTGTTTCAACGACAACAAAAATTCTTCCATTATGACAATAGCCTTTTGAGAAGAAGGATTGTATTCGTCCGAACGACGTAACGGATTAGCACCAAACAACAATTCATTCTTTTCCTGCATAACATTGTACACAGATTTTAATTCCTTGTCTACCCAATTAATTTTTTCACTGGTTTCTTGTTCTATAACTCGAAAAACAAAAGCAATGGTTTCTTTCAGCAATTGTAAACTTTCATTTATATCCGAAGGTATTCTCTCTTTCTTTTTCTGATACAACATTTTCGCATACTTAGCTGTAACAATAGTCTGTAGCATTTTATTTAATATCAACCTGCGCTCCTCAAAATGCATTCCGTCACATACGGATAATGCTTTCATCGCAGAAGAAAAAAATTGCTTTATATAACTGGTTTCAAGACTTTTCGAGGTGTTTTCCTGTATAAATCCAACTACTAGCAATTGACATTCAAGAAAATTTTGAACCTGTTCGGATACACATTTTGACTTCTCATTCAATACGATAACCATATCCCGCAAAGTATATATACCCCCCGTTACTATAGGCATACCACAGGATGTACAAGTCTTTGCATCTTGCGCATTTACCGAATGACAACATTTACATCTTACGATTTCCTCGTTTTCATCCAGCAATTGTTCCATAGCTTCATCATATTTGGATACCCATTGATGTCCGCATTTGGGGCAAGCAAAATCATAATCTTCTGTTTGAATTATATCATCTGCCATATAGTCAACTGCCGTAGCAGCAAGCAAACTTCCCCCAATTGTCCCAACCGGTCCTGCAAAAATAGTTCCAATCGCCCCTCCTATTGCTTTAGCCGCATTTTTAATAGCCATTTTTCCTAGTTTATCTTGCATAGAAGCATGAGGAACGCCTTCCACATAATTATTACATTTCGGACAAACTTGTTTCATTTTCTACATTTTTTTCCAGCAGACTCCCCAGAACCGAATGGTTTACATATTAGAAAAGTTAACATCTATATAAAAGAAAAGCGCGGGAATCTGTACCTGTTACTCGTCCCGCTATTCAAGGCCTTCGCATTGCCCACCACAGTCTGAACGAGCAACGCAGAAGCCCACGCCGATATGTATAATAAGCCAAGTGTACCTTGATCTCAAAGTACACTTAGGGGTATAAACATATCCCGCAGACATCTACCATTGCCTTGTTTTTGACTGTGGTTCAAAAATTGCGAAGTTTCGAATAGCCAAAGACAAAACGCCAAGTAAACGTCTTTCTTTATATAAACATCCCCCACACCACCCTAACCTCACGAATTGAGGTATCGGCGTGAGAGGTGCGACAAATATATGCAAAAAAATGCTATTAACATCATTTTTACTCTTTTTTTTAAGAGTATCAACAAAAAGTCTGATACCATAATGATAAGTCAAATAAGCATTCAGATAGCAAAATGATATCACATTTCAGACTTTTATTTCCTTTTTCACCGTTGCCCAACAGTGAATTCATCGTTGTCCAATGCAAAATTCGCCGTTAGGCAACGATGAAAACACAAAAAGCAACCAAGATTTTAAGTAATTTTTGGAATAAAATGTCAATCAAGTGGCAGGAAAAGAATATCACTTTCTCTTAATCTTTGAAGATACATACGGAAAAGAATATCCGGAATATAATAACTGCTATCTTCCATTGTCAACAGATCCAATTCCATCAATTTACGACTTGCCGCCTGAACGGCACTACTAGATGTCAAAGCATATTTACGAATAAAAGAAGCACTCATTATTTTTTGGGCTTTTCCTTCTGTGGCAATCGCATACAAAAGTTCTTTCTGCCGTTCGGGGATTCGGGATAATATCTGGCGATAACCATCACCGGCCTCTTCCAAAATCTCATCAATTGTTTGTCTCAATATATCTATTGTACATACACCGCCAGCTGAAGTATTTATAAAAGCTTCATGAAAAGTCTTCTGCATATAATAAGTGTTCCCGCCAAACAGTCCGTATATCCTCAATACATCCTTCTTATGGATATCCCGTTCATACGCCCTGAACCATTTGCAGACAAAAGGTATATATTCTTCTGTTGAAATAGGATGTAACTCCATTATCGACGTACTGTTATAAAAAGGTCTGGCTGAAGAAAGAAACATCTCCGTAACAAGATGGCGTTCGCTACCGGCAAAGATAAAATGTACATTGGAAAGATGCTGGATATGCGAACGAAGTAGTGCCTCAATATTCTCTTCCGGGTACTTAGTAATCTGCTGAAATTCGTCAAAAGCCACAATACACGGTCTGTCCGCCTTTTCCAAAGAAGTAAAGATCTCGGCCAATGTAAATTCCGGATGACTGATATCCCCCAGCTCCAGGCTAAAAGTCGGAGTGGCAGTGATGGGATCAAAACCAAACTTCGCATTAATAGATCTCAATCCCTGCACCAATGCCATAAATGCCTTCCTACTTTTAGTATTCAACGTTTCAAAAACTTTTTGCCCGAAAAGGTAAGTGAATTCACGTAAACTGGATGTATGCAGGATATCTATATAAAAGGTATAATAATTATCAGCAATTTCAGGCTTGTCATAACAAAAACGAACCAACTTGGATTTTCCCATACGTCTCGGTGAAATCATACACAGATTTCCACCATTAGACAAGGTGCGAATGACTTTTTTCGATTCTTCACGCCTGTCACAGAAATATTTCTCCGGAATATTACCGGTAATAATAAAAGGGTTTTCCATTATTCATATATTTAATGAACACAAATATAATTATTACATTCGTATTATACAAATCGTATAATACAAATTCAATAAAATCGACTCTCACCACCGAGCCTGAAAAGTTTTAAAAGCCCAAAAGCTACATCTTCCATTAAATCTCGTACCTTTGCTGTCGATTTTAAATATCATATAATAATGAAGAACTTTATCAAGGGATTCCGGTTTACTCCCTCCAATTATCCGGCTGCAGTAGAAGAGAAAATACAGAAATACAGAAAACAAGGATACAAACTTCCGCCACGTAAGGTACTCCGTACCCCCGAGCAACTGGAAGGGATTCGTGAAAGCGCAAAAATCAATACAGCGTTGCTGGACTACATTTCGGAGAATATCCGTGAAGGGATGTCCACAGAAGAGATCGATGTGATGGTGTATGACTTCACAACCGCCCACGGAGCTATTCCCGCACCGCTCAACTATGAAGGATTTCCCAAAAGCGTCTGCACAAGTATCAATGATGTAGTGTGTCATGGGATACCCAACAAGCACGAGATTCTCAGAAGCGGTGATATTATCAACGTAGACGTTTCTACCATTTACAAAGGATATTTCTCCGATGCATCCCGGATGTTCATGATTGGAGAGGTCAGCCCTGAAATGCGCAAATTGGTTCAAGTGACCAAAGAATGTATGGAAATAGGTATTGCGGCCGCACAACCCTGGAAGCAATTGGGAGATGTAGGCGCAGCTATCCAAGCGCATGCCGAGAAGAACGGATTCAGTGTGGTACGTGATCTTTGCGGACATGGCGTAGGGATGAAGTTCCACGAAGAGCCGGATGTAGAACATTTCGGACGGCGAGGCACGGGCATGATGATCGTGCCGGGAATGACTTTTACCATCGAACCGATGATCAACATGGGAACTTACGAAGTATTCGTAGACGAAGCCGACGGATGGACAGTCTGCACGGACGACGGACTGCCTTCCGCCCAATGGGAAAACATGATTCTGATTACTGAAACCGGAAACGAAATTCTTACATATTGATGGAACTGATTCTACTCATTGCGATTGCCATATTAGTGACAGTCCTGCTGGTACTGGCTCTGACGAAAGGCAACAATCAAACGCAAGCGGAACAATTACAGATAGCCCTACGCCAACAAATGCAAGAGAACCGGGAGGAACTGAACCGCAGTATCCGGGAACTCCGCATGGAAATGACGCAGACGCTCAACCAGAATATGCAGCAACTTCAAGACGTTCTGCACAAAAACATGATGACTACCGGAGAACTGCAACGGCAAAAGTTCGACATGATGGCCCGCCAGCAGGAAACGTTAATAAAATCCACCGAAAAACGTTTGGATGATATGCGCCTGATGGTGGAGGAGAAACTGCAAAAAACACTGAACGAACGAATTGGGCAATCCTTCGAGATAGTCCGTTCGCAACTGGAAAATGTGCAGAAAGGGCTGGGAGAAATGAAATCTCTCGCCCAAGATGTAGGCGGACTGAAAAAGGTATTGAGTAATGTGAAAATGCGGGGCACTTTCGGAGAAGTCCAACTGGGTGCTTTATTGGAACAGATGATGAGTCCGGAACAGTACGATGCCAATGTCAAAACAAAAAAGAGCGGAACAGAATTCGTCGAGTTTGCCATTAAACTTCCGGGAAAAGATGACGCCAACAGCACTGTTTACCTCCCGATTGACGCTAAATTCCCCAAAGATATTTACGAACAGTATTATGATGCATTCGAGGCCGGAGATGCCGCACTGATGGAGTCATCCGGCAAGCAACTGGAAAATACGATCAAGAAGATGGCAAAAGATATTCATGACAAATATGTGGACCCGCCTTTCACTACGGACTTTGCCATCATGTTTTTGCCATTCGAAAGTATCTACGCTGAGGTTATCCGCCGCACCAGCCTCGTAGAGACACTCCAGAAAGAATATAAAATTGTAGTGACCGGACCGACGACATTAGGCGCTATCCTCAACAGTCTGCAAATGGGCTTCCGCACCCTGGCGATCCAAAAGCGTACCGGAGAAGTGTGGACTGTGTTGGGAGCTGTCAAGACAGAATTCGGCAAGTTCGGAGGACTGCTTGAAAAGGTACAAAAGAACCTCCAAAGTGCCGGCGACCAACTGGAAGAAGTGATGGGGAAACGGACACGTGCCATTGAACGCAAACTACGGCAAGTGGAACAGTTACCCCATGAAGAAAGCCGGAAAATTCTACCTATTGACGGAATAGAAGAAGAGGAAGAATAGTCTCACAGGCTATCAGAGTTGCATTACGGATATAATCATCAGAATATGTTCAAGAACGAATCTTTGTGCCCTTTGTCGTAACGGAACGCAGCGCCAGGTTTTTCACCCAAAGCACAAAGATTCCTGTCAAAATAAGGTTCAAGACCAAAGTCAATACTGAAATCACCAACGCCGGACCTCCCAGATTATATCCTAATGCTATGAAAATAATCCCCGCTCCCACTTCGCCACGGGTAAACATACCGATCGAAAGAGCCAACCGCTCACTCAACTTCCGGTCGCGATAGAAGAACATCGGACAAAGTTTTCCCAGATTTGACAGCAAAGAAACCATCACGACATGGAATAGAATCATTCCCCACGACATCATTTCCTGTGAACCGGTCACCGAATGTGTACCGGCATGAGTCTCCGCAAAGTTCACTCCGATAAAATGAGGCATACTCATCCCCACCAGGAACATAAACAGAAAGGAGATTCCCGTAGCAACCGACCGTTCAACCGGTGTATCATGCTCTTTATGCTTCATGATCATTCCCAGAACAAATGCCGGCAAAAGCACTTCGATATGAATGCTTCCCGCTTCTCCGTATAGTTCCTTGCTGCCCAGATAAAGTATCTGAGTAGCCAGAAATATAATAACAGAATAAAAGAGGATAGCCTTCCAATCCTGCCGCCAATCATATTTATTCAATCGCTGCCAGCCGATAGACAGCAATAGAAACACAATCACCACTACAATAATCAACTGCCAGCGCAAACCGATCATCATAATCTGAAGAGGAATCATCAGGATAATCGTGTCCAGATCATCGAAGATAGCCAACACCTGTATTTTCTTATAAATCCAACTGGATTTCAATCCGATAGCAGCCAGCATTGTAAATAAGATACCCGCAGAGGTAGGGGCGGCAAAACGGCTTAGCAACAGATTCTCTTTCCATGCCTCCCAGCTATTCCAGTAATCGGGCGGAAGTAATATGAACACATAATAAATAGCAATCATAAACCAAGGGAGAGCAGCCGTCGCCATCGCTATAAAATAATCTTCGGCATAACTTTTCCAACGGGACTTGTCAAGAACGAATTCCCGGCCCACGTTAATCATTATAAAACTAAGACATACATAAAGCAATACGTTAGAAATGGACTTGACAACTCCATATCCCTCTCCTGCTATCATTGGCAGGAATTGTGAAATGACGAGCCCCAACATCAGGAAGCCCGAAAAAGACAGTACTTTTCTCATATTTATAGTTGTTGCTGGTATATTAAAAACTAACCGCAAGTCAATTTGTTCAGCGCATATCTCTGAAAAATTGCTTGCGGCAATGTTTTAATCCAACTTCAGTACGGCAAGGAAGGCCTTCTGAGGAACCTCCACGTTGCCAATCTGCTTCATTCGTTTCTTACCTCTCTTCTGCTTTTCAAGCAGCTTCCGTTTACGGCTTACGTCGCCACCGTAACATTTGGCTGTTACGTCTTTACGGACTGCCTTGATGGTTTCACGCGCTATAATCTTAGCTCCAATAGCCGCCTGGATAGCAATCTCAAACTGTTGGCGGGGAATCAGCTCTTTCAATTTCTCACACATCCGGCGTCCCATATCATAGGCATTGTCGAAATGGATCAACGTAGACAGAGCGTCCACCGGCTCGCCGTTCAGCATAATATCCAGTTTCACCAGCTTGGAAGGTCTGAAACCGTTGGGATGATAGTCAAACGACGCATACCCTTTCGAAATACTCTTCAAACGGTCATAGAAGTCGATCACTATTTCCCCCAAAGGCATATTATAAAAGATCTCCACACGATTGCCGGAAATATATTCCTGTTTAAGGAGTTCTCCGCGTTTCCCCAGACAAAGCGTCATAATGGGGCCGATATAATCGGTAGTTGTGATGATGGAAGCCTTGATATAGGGTTCCTCGATATGATCGATCAATGTCGGGTCTGGCATACCACCGGGGTTATGCACCTCCTTCATCTCTCCCTGTTTGTCATATATATTATAAGATACGTTGGGCACGGTAGTGATTACATTCATGTCGAATTCGCGATCAAGCCGTTCCTGCACGATCTCCATGTGGAGCAATCCCAGAAAACCGCAACGGAAACCAAAACCCAATGCCAATGAAGACTCCGGCTGGAAAGTCAAAGAAGCGTCGTTCAACTGCAATTTTTCCAACGAAGCGCGCAAATCTTCAAAATCTTCCGCCTCAATCGGATAAACTCCCGCAAATACCATCGGCTTCACTTCCTCAAATCCGGCGATAGCCTGCGCGCACGGACGGGCCACATGAGTGATGGTATCTCCCACTTTCACCTCTTTTGAAGTTTTAATACCGGAAATAATATACCCTACATCCCCCGTACGAAGCTCATTGCGAGGAACCAGCTCCATCTTCAAGACCCCGACCTCGTCAGCGTCATATTCTTTGCCCGTATTGAAGAACTTCACCTTATCCCCTTTCCGAATCACTCCGTTCTCAATCTTGAAATAGGCGATAATACCACGGAAAGAGTTGAATACGGAATCGAAGATCAATGCTTGCAGCGGTGCTTCCTCATCTCCTACCGGATGGGGAATACGTTCGATTACGGCTGCGAGAATCTCTTCCACCCCCATACCCGTCTTACCGGAAGCACGTATGATTTCCTCACGCTTGCAGCCCAGCAATTCGACAATTTCATCTTCCACCTCTTCCGGCATGGCGCTTGCCATATCGCATTTATTGATTACAGGAATAATTTCAAGATCGTGCTCGATAGCCATATACAGGTTGGAAATGGTCTGTGCCTGTACTCCCTGAGATGCATCGACAATCAGCAACGCACCTTCACAGGCTGCGATAGAACGGGACACCTCATAGGAAAAGTCCACGTGTCCCGGAGTATCAATCAAGTTCAGGATATACTTCTCACCCTTATAATTATACTCCATTTGGATGGCATGGCTCTTGATTGTGATACCTCTCTCCTTCTCCAAGTCCATGTCGTCAAGCATCTGCCCTGAAGTCACCTGAATAGTGTTGGTATACTCCAACAAACGGTCGGCCAGAGTTGACTTACCATGATCAATGTGGGCTATAATGCAGAAATTTCGAATATTCTTCATTCTGAATTCTTATTATTTTATCTTTTTCGGTGTGCAAAGATACGTAAATGGCGGAATATAAAAAAATGCGTTGATAACATTATGATAATGTACCAACGCATTTTTTTATTGCTTAAGTGAGTTACTCGCTTAGATCAATTTGATGAAGAGTTCACCTTCAACTTCTTCCACAGAGACTTTGTCTTCTCTCAATAACCAGCCAAGTCCGAGGAACAAATCTTTGTCAACCAATTTAGTTGCTTTCTTCAATTGCTTGGCAGTCATTCCTTCTGTTTCATTCAGTGCATTCCAGATAGTACCTGCAATCACACCTGCTTTTTCTTTCAACATTTGCTTTGAAATTTTAGTTAGACATGCTTTAAATCATCCGGTCTTGAAAGACTTTCAGATTTTATTTCGGGGACAAAGATAGCTATTTTTATGTTATAGAACACTTTATTGAAGGTTTTTTTATTGATTTTGTAAGAATAATGGCTTTTTTCCCTTATTTTGGATGGTTTTCGAGATATTCAGACCAAATTCTCGCCGCTTCTTCCACCATTTTCGCACAAGGACGTTTGCTATAATATTGAGCAGTACGTTCTTCCGGAACATTTGAGACCGGTTCTTTTTTCTTCAATCCCAACAATTCGCCACAAATCAGCGACCCGTTGCGTTTTTTAAACTCGGCAGCCAATTCCTGGACAACTGCATAATTCGCCGCCTTTCCCTCTCGGTCTGTCGCTTCCGTAGCTCCGGTTTCGAGTCCTGCCACCAGAAACATACCGCAAGCAGCGCCACAAGTTTCGCGCATCCGGCCTATTCCTCCACCAAAGGATGCCCCCATGCGCAGAGCCTGTTCCTGCGTGAATCCGTACATATCTGCAAAGGCTGCCACTACGGACTGTGAACAATTATATCCGCTTTTAAAAAGCTCTACTGCTTTTTGTACTCTATCTTCCATACTATTGTCTTTTTATTATATTCATCCCGACCCTAAAAACTCAACGGTCAATCTCCAACACCATCGGACAATGATCAGAATGCACCGCCTCATTCAGAATCCGAGCACTCTTCAGCCATCGGCGTACCGGCTCGCTGGTCATACAATAATCTATTCGCCAGCCTTTATTTTTGGCACGCGAATTAAAACGGTAGCTCCACCAGGTATACTCCTGTTTTTCCGGATAAAGCAGACGGAAAGAATCAATAAAGCCTGCCGAGAGAAAACGCGTCATCCATTCCCGCTCTTCGGGGAGGAAACCGCTATTCTTCGCATTACGGACAGGATCATGAATATCAATCGGTTCATGGCATATATTATAATCACCGCAAAGAATCAGATTCGGACGTGTCTTCCGCAGCTCTGTCACGTATTTCTGAAAATCCTCCAGCCACACCATCTTGAATGCCTGGCGTTCGTCCCCGCTAGTCCCCGAAGGGTGGTACACGCTTACCACCGACAAATCGCCGAAGTCCGCACGGATAAAACGGCCTTCATTATCGTATGCTTCCATCCCCATCCCGTATTCCACGTAGTCAGGTTCTTGCTTGGTCAATATGGCCACTCCGCTATATCCTTTTTTCTGTGCCGAATACAAATACGACTTATAGCCCAATGCTTCAAACACTTCCGCCGGGTATTGATCCGGCTGTAGTTTTGTCTCTTGCAGACAAAGAATATCCGGATTTTCCTGCGCCAGCCATTCCGGGAAACCTTTGGAGATAGCAGCACGCAAGCCGTTCACATTATAAGTTATAATCTTCATCATTATATATTTATTGATTCACGTTTATTTTAGGAAAACAGAAGCATGATATTCAGTACGGATACAATTATCGCGATAGTATACAGCACAAATGTGCTCCAACGACTATTCACATAATTCCCCATCACCTTCCGGGAAGATGTCAGTCCGACTTGCAGAAAGACCGTGAAAGGCAATTGGATACTAAGTATCATCTGCGAAATAATCAGCCCCTTAAAAGGATCTCCGATAAAGAAAATCAGCAATAAGGCGATTCCTAGCGATAAAAGGACTCCCACTTGCGAGTGACTGTCTTTGATGTGATAAGACTCGCCGAAAATACCGGCAAAGATGGAACCTGCCGCCATCCCGCTTGTAATGGTGGACGAAATGCCCGCCATCAGCAATGCCAAAGCAAATACAATGGCAGCGTTGCTGCCCAGCAACGGTTCCAGCAAGGACTTGGCCTGTTGCAGTTCCTCCACTTGAATGCCGCTTTTAAAGAAAGTCGCGGCAGCCAGCAGAATCATGGCACTGTTAATCGCCCAACCGATAATCATTGAGAACAGCGTATCGAACAACTCATATTTCAGTACTTTCTTGATAGATGCATCATCTTTCTTGTTATATTCGTGACTCTGTATCACTTCCGAATGCAAAAACAGGTTATGAGGCATTACCACCGCTCCCAGCACACTCATGATTATCAACATACTTCCTTCGGGAAACGAGGGAGTCACCCACCCCGCTGTTGCAGCCGGCCAGTCTATCTGCACCAAGAAAAGCTCATAAATAAACGAAAGTCCGATGACAGACACAAAGGCAATGATGGAACGTTCTATTTTCTTATAGGAATTGGTGAAAAGCATGATGAACACAAAAAGCGTAGTCAGCACAGCTCCCCATACAATAGGAATATCGAACAGCATTTCCAATGCGATGGCTCCACCCAGAATCTCTGCCAGCGAAGTAGAGATGGAAGCCAGTACCGCCGTACCAAGAATAGGACGGGACACCCATTGGGGAGTATATTTGGTGGCAGCTTCCGAAAGGCAAAGTCCGGTGACAATCCCCAAGTGAGCAACATTATGTTGAAGGATGATCAGCATAATCGTGGACAAGGTAACCACCCACAGTAATGAATAGCCGAATTCGGATCCGGCGGCAAAATTAGAAGCCCAGTTTCCGGGATCTATAAATCCGACAGTCACCAGAAGCCCCGGACCAATATATTTGAAAACATCCAGTCCACCCAGATAGCGTTTATGATCTTTGCGTTTTAAGTCTTGAAAAAGATTCTTCATTGCTGCATAATAGTTTATTCAGTACAAATATACTTATAAATAACGAGTAGAGATCAATTTTGGTTCAAAATACCGACAAATAAGGAAAACGCTACTAACATCAAAAGCCCAAAGCAGTATCATAAAAAAACGCGGATCAACGCAAACTTACACAAAGATTAAATTTAATCTGCGATAATTTGCGTTAATCCGCGTTTCCTATCTTATACTTGAGACCGGATGATATCAATACCCCATCTCATGCAATGCACGGCATAACTGGTCCGGACACGAAGTGGGTCTGCCACCACAGCGTACTCCTTCAAGTTTACTTATCACGTCCTCCACCTTCATTCCCTTTACCAGGCGCGAAAGACCTTGAAGATTGCCGTTGCATCCTCCCCAAAAGGCCACTTCTTTCACCACTCCATCTTCCACATTCAGTTCGATGTTGGTGCTGCAAGTGCCTTTCGTCTTATAAACATATTCCATGAGCTGTTATTCTTCGCCTTCCGGTTGCATATTGGTATAAACGGTCTGCACGTCGTCAAATTCTTCCAAACGTTCCACCATCTTATCTAATGTCTCACGCTGTTCCGGAGTAACCTCTTTCAGATCGTTCGGGATATAAGTGAAATCTCCACCGACATCTTCGAAACCACATTCCTCCAAATGTTTCTGAATGGCAGCATAGCTCTTAGGATCACCATAGATCGTAATTGTTCCTTCTTCCTCATCTTCATCATATTCATCTTCCACATTATAATCTATCAGGTCAAGAATCAGCTCTTCCATATCCAAGTCCTCTTTCTTCTTGAAAGTGAAAACACACTTATGGTCGAAAAGGAATGCCAAAGAACCCATTGTACCCAAGTTTCCGCCGAATTTGTTGAAAACGGAACGCACGTCCGCTACGGTACGGGTAGGGTTGTCGGTAAGTGTATCTACGAATACAGCTACTCCGTGAGGGCCGTATCCCTCATACGTCATGCCCTTATAGTCACTCTGGTCTTTACCCATCGCATTCTTGATGGCACGCTCGATGTTATCCTTCGGCATGTTTTCACGCTTACAAGTAGCGATCACCGAACGGAGTGTCGGGTTGTTTTCGGGTTCCGGACCACCTGCCTTTACAGCAATAGCGATTTGTTTACCCAGTCTTGTAAATGTTTTAGCCATGTGGCCCCATCTCTTCAGCTTGGTAGCTTTTCTATATTCAAATGCTCTTCCCATTGGTTTATATTTTTAGATTGAAATTTTAAACTTATCTAAGTTTGGCTCCTAGTTTATCTTCCAGGTTCTTCACCAGTTTCGACATGATCTTATCAATCATCTTATCGTTCAATGTCTGGCTCTCGTCTTGAAGCAAGAAGCTGACCGCATACGATTTCTTACCAGCTTCCAGGTTCTTGCCTTCATATACGTCGAAGAGTTCCACTTCTTTCAGCAACTTCTTCTCTGTCTCGTAAGCGATCTTCTCGATTTCGGCAAACTGCACATTCTTGTCGAGCAGCAAAGCCAAATCGCGCCGTACAGCCGGGAACTTGGAAAGCTCCTTGTAGCTGACCTTAACCGAACGGACCGCTTTCAGCAATTCTTTCCAGTTCAAGTCAGCGAAATAAACTTCATTGTCTATATCGAACGCTTTCAGCAGCTTCTTAGTAACTACACCAAAAGAAGCAAGGCGTTTGCCACCCTTCGTATGTACAGACAGTGCGGCAGCAAAGATATCGTCAGCCAGATTGCCTATCACCAGATTGTGCAAATCCAGTCCTAAACGTTTCAAGATATTCTCCACGTATGCTTTCAGCTCATATACCGAACTGTTTTCATCCGGATGCGCCCATGAGTTGGAAACCTTCTTGCCTGTAACCCACAGACCCAAATGATAATCTTCCGAATAAGGAGCCAACGCTTTTTCCGGGTTCTTCTTGTCCCCGTCGAAATAATAGCAATTACCAAATTCAAAGAATTTCAGATCCGCATTTTTACGATTGGCATTATGGGCAATGCTTTCCAATCCGCCGAACAGCAAAGTCTGGCGCATGGCGTTCAAATCAGCGCTTAGCGGATTCAACAGCATAACCAGGCGATTGGAAGGATAAGTTTCCAGACCGTCATAATAAGCCGCACGGGTCAATGAGTTGTTCAATATTTCATTGAATCCACAGCCCACCAATTGTTCGGCAACCAGATTCTGTAATTTATTCGACTTGTCATGCTCGCCTTTAGTAGTCAGACTGGATTTCAACGTAGTCGGAATTTCCACATTATTGTATCCGTAGATACGGAGAATATCCTCAATCACGTCACAATCACGCTGCACATCCACACGATAAGGAGGAACGGCCAATGTCAGTCCTTCCGCCGTCTCATTGGTTATCTTCATTTCCAGGCTCGTCACAATGCTTTTGATTGTCTCTACCGGAATCACTTTACCAATCAGCGAATGTACTTTCTCGTAAGACAGGTCTACTATGAAATCCTGTGCAGGAGCAGTATATACATCTTTTATTTCAGAAGAGATAGTACCGCCTGCCAACTCTTTTACCATTATGGCAGCCAGTTTCAGACAGTAAATCACACTATTCGGGTCGATGCCGCGTTCAAAGCGGAAAGAAGCATCGGTATTCAAGCCGTGACGGCGTGCCGTCTTACGCACCCATGTAGGATGGAAATAAGCACTTTCGATGAAAACATCCGTTGTAGCTTCCGTAGAACCGGAATCCAATCCGCCAAATACGCCCGCAATGCACATGGCTTCTTCCTTATTGCAAATCATCAGGTCGCGGTCACTCAGCTTACGTTCCACCTCATCCAGCGTAACGAACGGAGTTCCTTCGGGCATTGTCTTTACGATAACTTCATTACCCTTTATCTTACCGGCATCAAAGCAATGCAACGGTTGTCCGAAAGCATGGACAATGTAATTAGTGACATCCACTACATTATTAATAGGACGCACACCGATCAGGCGCAATTTATTCTGCAACCATTCCGGACTTTCCTTTACGGTCACTCCTTTCACGGTAACACCGGCATAATGCGGACACGCTTCACTGTTTTCAACCTTTACTTCAATATCCAAATCATGGTTTTCCACTTTAAAGTCATCCACCGACGGACGTTGCAGGGTTGCCTGCTTACCGTTCTGAATCAGATAAGCATACAAGTCACGGGCTACCCCGTAGTGAGAGCAGGCATCCGCACGGTTAGGCGTGATATCCACTTCAAGCACATAATCGCTCTTGATATTATAATAATCTTTGGCAAGAGTACCCGGAACAGCATCTTCCGGCAAAACGATGATACCTGCATGATCCGTACCGATACCGATTTCATCTTCAGCACAAATCATACCTGTAGATTCTACACCGCGGATTTTTGATTTTTTGATGGTAAAGCATTCGTCCCCGTCATAGAGTTTTGTCCCCAACGTAGCGACTACCACTTTTTGTCCGGCAGCCACGTTAGGAGCTCCACAAACGATCTGCACCGGATCGCCTTCTCCCAGATTGACAGTAGTAATGTGCAGATGGTCCGAATTAGGATGTTCCACACAGGTCAGCACTTCACCGATCACAAGTCCCTCCAAACCACCTTTAATGGTCTGCACTTCTTCCACACCACCTGTTTCCAAGCCGATAGAAGTCAACGCAGCCGCCGTTTCATCAGGCGTCAAATCAAAGTTGACATACTCTTTCAGCCAGTTATAAGAGATATTCATATAGTTAATTTTTTATTGTTTCTCAAAAGATTCGCAAAGTTAATAAGATTTTTCGGTTGACCGAAAAGGTTAGATAAAAAATTGCAGGTTATTTCACCACAGAGGACGCAACTAAAATGGCAAAGGTCCATCCCCTCCTACCGGTGCCCCGAACGGATTACCCGACTGCGGAGTAAAGTCCGGTGCCGGCGGTGGCGGAACAGAACCGGCTCCTCCGGCATTCATCTTAGACCCCAGCATAGCACCGGCAGGCTCACCCGGCATAGGAATCACCATGTCATCCTCCGGATTTGAGAAACGGGTATACTCACCTTTGAATCGGAGCAGCACTTCACCCACCGCACCGTTACGATGCTTGGCTATCACAATCTCTGCCATACCGCGAAGGTCATTACCACGATCATCCTGATAAATTTTGTAATATTCCGGACGGTGGATAAAACATACCATATCGGCATCCTGCTCGATGGCTCCCGATTCACGAAGGTCGCTCAACTGCGGACGTTTGCCATCAATTCCTTCACGACTCTCCACACCACGATTCAACTGCGACAATGCGACAATCGGGATGTTCAGCTCCTTCGCCAATCCCTTCAGTGAACGCGAAATGGTACTGACCTCCTCCTGACGGCTTCCGAACGCCATTCCACTAGCATTCATCAACTGCAAATAGTCAATAATAATGATTTTCACCCCATGTTCACGCACCAGACGACGGGCTTTCGTACGAAGCTCAAACACCGACAGAGAGGGAGTATCATCCACATACAGCGGTGCATCCAACAAATCCTTCAGTTTATAATCCAATTGCTGCCATTCATAATTCGCCAACTGTCCGCTTTTTATTTTCTCACTCGGAATCTCGCAGACATTCGTAATCAGACGATTCACCAACTGGACATTACTCATTTCAAGAGAAAACAACGCTACCGGGTTACGATAATCGACGGCTATATTCTTCGCCATAGAAAGGACGAAAGCTGTCTTCCCCATCGCAGGACGGGCGGCAATAATAATAAGGTCGGAGTTCTGCCAACCGGAAGTCATCTTGTCCAGCTTCGTAAAACCACTTTCAAGGCCACTCAATCCGTCCGTTCGTGCCGCTGCCTTCTGAATCAGCTTATACGCTTCGTCAATCACCGGATTGATCTGCGTGTAGTCCTTCTTCATGTTCTGCTGCGAAATCTCAAAAAGCTTTCCTTCGGCTTCCTGCATCAGATCGTCCACATCCAGCGTTTCATCAAACGCCTTACTTTGAATGTTACTGGTAAAAGTAATCAACTCGCGCGCCAATGATTTCTGTGCTATGATGCGTGCATGATATTCAATATGCGCCGAAGAGGCCACTTTGCTACTCAACTGAGTAATATAGAACGGACCTCCGACCTCTTCCAGCTCTCCGCGTTTGCTAAGCTGTTCCTTTACAGTCAGAATATCCACCGGCTTCTGATTTACGGCAAGATCGGTGATAGCGGCATAGATCAGTTGATGCCGGTGTTCATAAAAAGATTCGGGACGAAGAATTTCACTCACCAACGAATAAGCGTCCTTCTCAATCATCAAAGCCCCCAATACCGCTTCTTCCAGCTCAGGTGCCTGCGGCTGAATACGCCCATAATCATTTACCGGTTGCACTTTAGCAGACTTCGTATTGCGGGTGTTTCTTCTCTGTTCGGCCATTAATTCAATTAAAAATTAAAGATTAAAAATTAAAAGTTACGACTGGACATATTCATTCATAACAGATTTTTTCCGGTCGGGAGGACAAAGATAGAACATAATCACGAAGAATAGATAAGGAAAAATGAAGTTTTTACTAACTTTGTCCCCTGTGTCGCTTTTTCTTTAATTTTTAATCTTTAATTGAATATGATTGCTTTTCCCAATATCAAAATAAACTTGGGGCTTTCCATTACGGAAAAACGCCCGGACGGATACCATAATCTGGAAACAGTGTTCTATCCGGTGGCTTTGGAAGATGCGCTGGAAATCCGTACTTCTCCCGACACTGACCGGAAATTTACCCTTTACCAACACGGAATGGAAATAGCGGGCAAGCCGGAAGATAATCTGGTGGTAAAAGCCTATCTGTTGATGGATAAGGAATTCCATCTTCCTCCTGTAGAGATCCATCTATATAAACACATTCCTTCCGGAGCCGGACTGGGTGGAGGATCATCCGATGCAGCTTTCATGCTGAAGTTGCTCAATAATCATTATCAGTTAGGGGTATCTGAAGAACAATTGGAGGTATACGCTGCCACTTTGGGAGCAGACTGTGCTTTCTTTATCAAAAACAGACCGACTTTTGCCGAAGGAATCGGTAATATCTTTTCTCCGGTCGATCTTTCATTAAGCGGCTACCAAATCATGATTATCAAACCGGATGTGTTCGTATCCACTCGGGAAGCTTTTGCAAACATCCGCCCTCATCATCCGGAATATCCCGTCAAAGAGGTCATCCGACGTCCGGTTGCAGAGTGGAAAGATACCCTGATCAATGATTTCGAAGCCAGCGTATTCCCGCAACATCCCATCATCGGAGATATAAAAAAAGAGCTCTATCATCACGGAGCGCTCTACGCATCCATGAGCGGTTCCGGTTCTTCAGTTTTCGGACTATTCACACCCGATGCACTGTTACCGGAAATTGATTGGGGAACGGATACGTTCTGCTTCACAGGAACACTTAAATAAAAACGGTACCACGACTCACGTCGTAGTACCGTCACAACACAAACACAAAATAAAACACGACAAAACTACTGTGCAATCTACCTGTCTATACCAAAGAAGTATAAGTACTGCTCTTGTATATTCACATACCCGCAAACAGCTTCAGGTCGATCACATCAAATTAAACAAATCTACATTGATTTGTTTGAGCTATTAGATGATAAAACAAAAAAATGCTATTTTATTGAATACCTCTTTCACGAAGTTTCAACTGCCAGTTCCAGGCAGAGCGCAAAGTATCTTCCAAAGTTTCCACAGCTTTCCATCCCAATTCGGAATTAGCGAAATCAGGATTTGCCCAAACTTTTTCAATATCTCCCGCACGACGTCCGACGATCTGATAGTTCAACTTCACACCGGTAGCCTTTTCGAAGCCTTGAATCAATTCCAATACAGAGACACCACGTCCCGTACCGATATTGAAAACTTCCACTTTTTCTTTCTGCGCCTTCTCTAAGATACGGCGGATAGCAATCACGTGTGCCTTAGCCAAGTCAACAACATTGATAAAGTCACGGATACAAGAACCGTCGGGCGTATCATAATCGTCACCGAACACACTCAGCTTCTCGCGAATACCGATAGCTGTCTGAGTCAGATAAGGAATCAGGTTCTGGGGAACACCGTTCGGCAACTCACCCAGCAATGCAGTAGGATGCGCGCCTATCGGATTGAAATAACGCAACATGATTGCATTGATCGGAGCACCGGAGGCTACCGTATCACGGATAATCTCTTCATTAATCTGTTTTGTATTTCCGTATGGTGATTCCGCTTTCTTAATCGGCGCCTTTTCTGTCACCGGCAATTCATCCGGCTGTCCATACACCGTACAAGAAGAAGAGAATACAATACCTTCCACTCCGTGTTTCGGCATCAGTTCGAGAAGGTTAATCAAAGAAACCAGATTATTACGATAATAAAGCAACGGTTTCTCCACCGACTCACCTACCGCCTTGCTTGCGGCAAAGTGGATGATAGCTTTAATTCCTTTATATTTTGTGAATACGGCATCAAGACCTTCAAAATCAAGACAATCCAACTTTTCGAAAGCCGGACGGATACCGGAAACTTTTTCTATATTGTCGACAACATCAGCACTGGAATTTGATAAATTATCGATGATGATTACTTCATACCCACTGTTTTGCAGCTCTACAACAGTATGGGAACCAATATATCCCGTTCCCCCTGTCACTAAAATTCTTTCTTTCATATTCTTTACTTATATGGTTAGTTCTTCGGTCTATTATTGTTTGAGCTACAAATGTATGGAAATAAAATGAGAATGCAATATTCCGTAACCATTTTATTTATAAAAGAATTGGGAACTCATTATCTGTATGTCTCCACACAGCCGAGTTCCCAATCCATATTTAATTATCAACTGTAAATCTTATACCACGCCGGAGAATCCCATGAATGCCATAGCCAGCAGACCGGCGGTGATCAATGCGATCGGAGTGCCTTGCATTCCCTTCGGAATTTTCACCAGACTCATCTGCTCGCGCAATCCTGCAAAAAGCACCAGCGCCAGTCCGAATCCGAGAGCTGTTGAGAACGCGTATACAACGCCTGTCAACAAATCATAGTCTTTCTGAATCACCAGAATAGCCACACCCAAGATACAGCAGTTGGTTGTGATCAATGGCAAAAATACACCCAACGCCTGGTACAGAGCCGGAGAGACTTTCTTCAGAATGATTTCCACCATCTGCACCAGTCCGGCAATCACCAGAATAAAAGTGATTGTCTGCAAATATCCCAGATCGAAAACATCCAGAACAAATTTCTGAATCAAGAAAGTGACAATGGTAGCGATGGTCAGCACAAAAGCAACCGCAGCGCTCATACCCATCGCAGTTTCCACTTTCTTAGATACGCCCAAGAACGGACAAATACCCAAGAACTGCGACAACACGATGTTGTTTACAAAGATTGCCGAAATAAAAATCAATATATATTCCATATTCTTCTCTTATTTAATTGAATTAGGCTTTCTTCAAGCTGTTGATCAACGCAATAAGGTATCCTAAAGCGATGAAAGCACCCGGAGCCAATACAAACACCAACATTCCGTACTCTTCCGGCATGATTGTCAGATTGAAAACCTTGCCTGTTCCCAAGAATTCGCGAACAGCTCCCAGCAGGGTCAAGGCTATCGTAAAACCAAGTCCCATACCAAGACCGTCGAACATGGAAGCCACCGGGTTATTCTTCGCGGCGAATGCTTCAGCACGTCCCAGCACAATACAGTTTACTACGATCAACGGGATGAAAAGACCCAGTGTGGCATACAAATCCGGCACGTAAGCCTGCATCACCATCTGAAGCAATGTCACGAAAGACGCAATGACTACAATGAACGATGGGATACGTACCATATCCGGAATCAGATTCTTGATGGAAGAAATTACCACGTTTGAACAAATCAACACAAACATAGTGGCCAGTCCCATACCCATACCATTGATAGCCGATGAAGTTGTACCCAATGTAGGACACATACCAAGCAGGAGCACAAACGTAGGATTCTCTTTGATAATCCCGTTCATCATTACTTTAAAATTATTCATATCTTAATCTCCTCCTTTCTTAATTAATAGAATCTTGCTTCACCGTTTCAGTTTCCGGAGCAGTGGCAGGTTCATCTTTCCGGGTAGCTCCCGACACTGTATTTACTTCTCCCGTCTTATAAGCCTCGTAAGCCTTGTTGACAGCTTTCAGGAAAGCACGTGATGTGATAGTGGAAGCGGTAATAGCGTCTACCTGGCCTCCGTCCTTAGAGACTTTCAGTTCACCTTCGCCCGGACTCATACCTTTAATGCTTCCCTTGTTTCCTTCTTTAAACCAGTCGGCAGCTTTCGAGCCCAGTCCCGGAGTCTCGGCATGAGCCAGCAAAGAGTAATTGTAAATCTTGCCCTCAGCGTCAAAGCCGACCAGCACTTTCAGCTCGCCACCGAATCCCATAGCTTTGGACTCAACTGCCGAACCGACCCATTCCTCTCCTTTTTTTGCCGGATAAACGATGAAGTCCACCACTTTCTTTCCGTCTTTCTCGCTGAAGATCGTGTCGCTTTCGCCTACCGGGTTATTAGTAAATTCCGGAAGAACCTGTTTCAAGGCCTCGTTCAATGTCTTCGCATTCGCTTCGGCAATAGGACCTTTTGTCAGTTCATTCACGTAAGCCAGCAATGCTACGGAAATGGCAGTCACCCCCGTAAGTACCAGCAACATATTCTTTAAAGATGATTCTAACTTTTTCATTTCTTCTTCGCTACCTCCCCAAAGCGTTTAGGTTTACAATAGGTGTTAATCAGCGGAGTGAACGCATTCATAATCAGGATGGCAAACGACATACCTTCGGGATATGCGCCGAACAGACGGATAATAACCGTCAGCAGACCGATACAAACACCATAAATCAACATTCCTTTCTTGCTCATCGGAGAAGTCACATAGTCGGTTGCCATAAAGACGGCACCCAACATCAATCCGCCGGAAAGCAACTGCAATACCGGAGATACATATTTTGCAGGATCAACCAAATGCATGATACCGGCAAAAACAAATACAGTGACCAGGATAGACACAGGTATATGCCAAGTGATGATTTTCTTCCAAAGCATATAGCCCAATCCGATCAGCAGAGCCAACGCGCTGACCTCACCGATACAGCCACCGTTCTGACCGATCAGCAGACTGAACGCGTCTGGGATCTGGCTCAACGCGGACATATCACCGTGAATAGCCTGTTTCATCAGCGCCAACGGAGTAGCTCCGGTAGTAGCATCCGTATAAGCTGTCAACTGACCTACTACCGGCCAGCTAGTCATCTGTACGGGGAACGAAAGCAACAGGAAGACACGTCCTGCCAATGCGGGATTGAAAGGGTTGCAGCCTAATCCGCCGAAAGACATCTTGCCTACACCGATAGCGAACAATGCACCCAGAATAATAATCCATACAGGTAGGTTGGACGGCAAATTGAAAGCCAGCAACACACCTGTGATGACAGCAGAACCGTCACAAATTGTTGAAGTAGGTTTCTTCATCAAATATTTTCCGATCGCCCATTCGAAGAATAAACAGGCCGCAACGGAAGTAGCAGTAACAATCAGAGCACCCAGTCCGAAGAAATAGAGAGACACCAGAAACGCCGGAATCAGTGCAATCAGCACACCGTACATATTCTTCTGTACGCTGTCTCCGCCATGAACGTGGGGTGATAGTGATACGATTAATTTATTTTCCATATTCGTTATTTTTTAGCTTGACGTGCACGAATCATAGCTCCCACTTTGCCTTTACCGAGACGACAATAGTCGAGCAGCGGACGGTTGGCAGGACAAGTGAACTGGCAAGAGCCGCACTCGATACAGTCCATGATTCTTTCTTTTTCCATTCTTTCAAAATCACCGTTTTCGGACAAAGCTCCCAGCAAGTACGGTTCCAGTCCCATCGGACAAGCGCTTACACACTTCGCGCAACGGATACAGTTCTGTGCCTCACCACGCTTGGCTTCCTTCTGATTCATGATCAGAATACCGGAACTGCCTTTCGCGGTAGGAACTTCCGTATTGACCAAAGCCTTACCCATCATCGGACCACCGCCGATCACTTTTCCCGTATCTTCCGGCAGACCGCCGCAAGCATCAATCAGCTGCTTCATCGGCGTACCGATACGGGCCAGGAAGTTGGAAGGTTTTGCAACCGACTTACCGGTCACTGTGATTACCCGTTCAAACAACGGCTTGTTCTTTTGAACGGCTTGATACACAGCAAAAGCAGTACCCACGTTCTGAACGACCGCTCCGGTAGAAATAGGAAGGGCGCCGCTCGCCACCTGGCGTTTGGTTATCGCATCGATCAATTGCTTTTCACCTCCTTGCGGATATTTCACCTTCAAAGGCACTACCTCGATACCGGCATAACCGGAAGCCACTTTCGTCATCAGCTCGATAGCGTCCGGTTTGTTATTTTCGATTCCGATAAACGCCTTGTTCACTTTCACAGCTTTCATCAGGATAGAAACACCTACCATGATCTCTTCCGCGTGTTCCAGCATAAGCTGATGATCGGCCGTCAGATAAGGTTCGCACTCCACCGCATTGATAATCACACATTCGGCCTTGAAAGAAGGAGGAGGACAAAGTTTCACCTGAGTAGGGAAACAAGCGCCACCCAGACCGACGATTCCCGCTTCGGCAATCTTTTTCACAATCTCCTCCGACGAAAGCTCACATTCTTTCACCAGGGTTGCGCTACGGTCAATCGTTTCTTCCCATTCATCACCTTCCACATCAATAAAAATAGCAGGTTTCGCATAACCGCTGGCATCGACTATCGTATCAATCTTCGCCACTTTGCCACTGACGGAAGAGTGAATTGCTGCCGAAACAAAGCCGGCCGGTTCGGCAATCTTAGTGCCCACCTTTACCACATCACCTTTCGCAACAATCGGTTTTGCAGGTGCGCCGATGTGCTGCCCCAGCAGAATAACGGCCTTTGCAGGAACCTCCGCCGTGATGATAGGTTGATGTGCCGACAATTTATTTTCGTGTGGATGAACTCCACCAATTGAAAATGTCTTTAACATACAATTCTGTATTTTATTCTGTTATTATTCTGTTACTTTCGGAGTAGCCGGAGCTTTCGGAGCAACTAGTGCTTTCGGAGCTTCCACAGCTTCTTCCGCCTTCGGTTTGCGAGGAGGGAAATTCAGCTCGATAATGGAATTCTGCGGACAAACTTCCACACATTTCCGGCAAGACTTACACTTGTTCGGATCAATGTAAGCCAGATTATTCTCCAATGTGATAGCCTCGAACGGACAAGTCTTCACACACTTGCCACAGCCGATACAGCTTACCGTACAAGCTTTGCGGGCAACGGCGCCTTTGTCTTTGTTCACGCAAGAAACGTATACGCGGCGTGACTTCTTACCCTGCGGGCGAATCTCGATAATCGCTTTCGGACAGGCCTTCACACAAGCGCCGCAGGCCGTACATTTAGCCTCGTCCACCTCCGGCAGACCCGTTTCGGGATTCATGTGGATGGCGTCAAACTGACAAGCCGCCACACAGTCACCACATCCCAGACAACCGTAACTGCATCCTGTCTCACCACCGTACAGTGAAGCGGCAATAGCGCAGCTCTTGGCACCATCGTACTGGTTGATGCGAGGGCGGTTGGCACAGGTTCCGTTACATCTCACCACTGCTACCATCGGTTCAGCCTCACCGGCTGCCAGTCCGAGAATATCAGCAACTTTTGCCATGACAGGCTGTCCGCCTACAGGGCAGAACTTACCTTCCAGTGAACCGGCTTTGACACAAGCGTCGGCAAATCCGCTACAACCGGGGTAGCCACATCCACCGCAATTAGCCTGGGGTAATACTTCCCCCACTTGGGCAATCCGCGGGTCTTCATACACGGCAAATTTCTTGGAAGCCACATACAGAATAGCGGCCAGCACGAGCGCTATCGCTCCCAATGAAATCACTGCAATCAGAATCAAATTCATAATGTTTTAGTTATTTATTGGTTTTATAGTAAATGAAAATTTTTGTTTCAATCGTGTTTTGTTGAGCCAGAGAATGAAATAATAGGGTATAAGTATAGCCAGAGAAAGAAGAGCGGAATACAGTTCATTCTCCATCAGCGCCATAAAAAGGAATAGTGAAAATATCAGAAGTACGAAAGGAATTATAAAAGCCAATACCACCGCCATCATGCCCATCGACGTTTCGCCAATCACCATGACTTTCTCTCCTACCCGGTAGGAAGATGCCGCCGTATCGATAATATCTATGATTTTGTCCTTGCTATCCGCTGAGGAACAGTGTCCCTTTGCGCTACAAGCCGCACAAGCCGATGTCTGAACAATCCTCACCGACAGATGAGAACCCTGTATGTTTTCCACAATACCCAGATGCTTTATAGTATTATTCGTCATTTTGCAAACTCAACATTACAAATCGCGGCAAATTTAATCATTATTTATGAACTACGAAGCATTCTCCCTATTTTTTTACACATAATAAAATGTTATTTTTTGCGTCCGCGTTATCGCACACGGAAAAGATATGGCTACGATTTGTACACTTTATCAGCCTTTATCAGCCTTTTTCAATCTCCCAGTCTCCTATTGTCCCCCGCTCACTATCAAAGTTTATCGCTACTTTCACGACTGGAAGCCCGCATAAAGCGAAGCGTTCAGGATAATTCTTCAGATTGATCTGCTCCATAGCTTCACCGGCAGTCTTATCAAGCTTCAATTCCATCACATAGAGGGTGGTTTTCGTACGAAGCACCACATCCACTCGACCACGGGGGGTACGGACTTCAATATCCACATAATAATTCAGCAGACTGAATATGACGTAAAAGAGTTGCTGGTAATGCCCCTCATATTTAGTATTGTCGCAATAAGGAATGGTAGACAAAAAAGTCTGCAAACGACGCAACGCAGAATCCATATCACCGTTCTGAATATCATAAAAAAGATAGGCAACCATAGTAGTGGCTTCCGGGGTCTCATTGCCCACATAGTTAGGAAGAAGGCTTTCCATAAGACCCAGACGAACTTCCTTATTCGGAATATCAAGCGTATAAAGGTCCAGAATCTTATTATAATCCTTTATGGTGATATAACCGCTCTGATATAGCAAAGGAGTGATATTCGTCATGGTCTCGGTAGGAGCATCAAAAATGGAAGCTTTCGCTTGTTTGGGACCGATATCAGAAGGATTTACACCAAATTTACCCAACATCTTTATCAGGTATGTAGGAGTGCCGCTACCGAACCAGTAAGAATCGATCTTACCCTTAGCCATAGACATAAGCAAACTGAACGGATTATAGATGTCAGGAGACGGATAAGTGAAATGATAACCGTCATAATTCTCCTTCAACTTCAGCAAGACTTCTTCAGGTGTTATTTCCAGTTTCACAGCCAATCTCTCCACATCCTCTTTCATCTGCGAACGTATCTCACCCTCGCTTATTCCACAGATCGCAGCATATGATTCATCCATGCTGATATTCTCAATATTGTTCAATTCGCTAAAGATACTCAACTGAGAGAACTTGGTGATACCAGTCAGAAACACATACTTCAGATAAGGATCACAAGCCTTCAAGGGACTATAGAAGTTACGCATGATGTTACGTAATACGCCTAGATTTTCCTTTTCATGCACCACATCAAGCAAAGGAGCGTCATATTCGTCTATAAGAACAACAACTTGTCGGCCCGTCTGCTTATAAGCACGTTCTATCAGACCGTGCAACCGCTGATTGACATAAATATCTTCCTCATTTCGGCCATAGATTCTTTCATAAGTTGTCAACTTACGTTCCAACTCACTTATCAATTCATCTTTTCCGACATGCTTGGCCGTACTCATATCGAAATGAAGAACCGGATACTCTATCCACTCTTTCTCCAACCTCTCCATAGCCAACCCTTGAAACAGATCCTTACGACCAGAGAAATAACTATGCAAAGTAGAAGTAAGCAAAGACTTACCAAAACGACGAGGACGGCTCAGAAACACATATTTCGCAAAATGAGTCATGTGATAAACGTATTCCGTCTTATCGATATAAAGGTAATTCTTCTCACGAATTTCAGAAAAAGTCTGTATCCCTATAGGGTATAATCTTTGCAAAGCTTCCATATCAATATCTATATTTTCTTTAGAACTAGTATTATTTTTCAATCATCCAGTCTCCTATCGTCCCCCGCTCACTATCAAAGTTGATCGCCACTTTCACGACCGGAAGCCCGCATAAAGCGAAGCGTTCAGGATAATTCTTCAGGTTGATTTGCTCCATAGCTTCACCGGCAGTCTTGTCAAGCTTCAACTCCATCACATAGAAGGTTGTTTTCGTACGAAGCACCACATCCACTCGACCACGAGGAGTACGGACTTCAACATCCACAAAAGAGCCCAATAAGCTGAAAATGATGTAGAACATCTGCTGATAGTGACCTTCATACCTCGTATTGTCACAATAAGGAATGGTGGACAAGAAAGTCTGCAGCCGACGCAACGCAGAATCCATATCATCATTACGGATATCACGAGAAAGATAAGCTACCATGGTATTCGTTTTTTCAGTAGGTGTAGACACATAATAAGGCAACAGACTCCTCATCAAGCCGACCCTAACTTCTTTGTTAGGAATATCCAATGTGTACAGTCCCAACTCGCTATCATAACCCTTGATGGTGATATAACCGCTCTGATATAACAGCGGAGTAATACTGGACATAGTCTCCGTCGGTGCGTCAAAATCCTCCACAGCTGCTGTTTTTCCTCCGACTTCAGAAGGTTCAACACCGAACTTCTCCAACATCTTTATCAAGTATGTAGGAGTACCGCTACCGAACCAGTAAGAACCAAACTTACCATCCGCAAAAGCATTCAACAGACTGAAAGGATTATAGAGGTCGGGAGACGGATAAGTAAAATGATAACCGTCATAATTCTCCTTCAACTTCAGCAAGACTTCTTCAGGTGTTATTTCCAGTTTCACAGCTAATCTCTCCACATCCTCTTTCATTTGCGTTAGCATCTCATCCTCCGTTATTCCGCAAATTGCAGCGTATGGCTCATCCATGCTGATATTCTTGATATTATTCAATTCACTAAAGATACTCAACTGAGAGAACTTGGTGATACCAGTCAGAAACACATATTTCAGATAAGGATCACAAGCCTTCAAGGGACTATAGAAGTTACGCATGATATTACGTAATACGCCTAGATTTTCCTTTTCATGCACCACATCAAGCAAAGGAGCATCGTATTCGTCTATAAGAACTACGACTTGTCGGCCCGTCTGCTCATAGGCACGCTTGATCAACCCCATCAAACGTTGATTAGGATTAATCTCCTCCTGGCCTTTTCCATAAACACCCTCATACTCCGAAAGTTTCAGATTCAGCTCTTGCAACAATTGTTCCTTATCCACATGCTTGGCCGTACTCATATCAAAATGAAGAACCGGATACTCTGTCCACTCTTTCTCCAACCTCTCCATAACCAACCCTTGGAACAGATCCTTACGACCCGAGAAATAACTATGCAAAGTAGAAGCAAGCAAAGACTTACCAAAACGGCGAGGACGACTCAGAAACACATATTTCGCAAAATGAGTCATGCGATAAACGTATTCCGTCTTATCGATATAAAGATAATTCTTCTCACGAATTTCAGAAAAAGTCTGTATCCCTATAGGATATAATCTTTGCAAAGCTTCCATATCAATCATATTTTTCACAAAGCTACAAAAAATATCCGTTCAAAAAGCAGGCAGGCAGGAAACTTTTTCCCGCCTGCCTTTACTTCCTCCATTATCGTTTCACCGTTCTCCTCTCTCCCTCTCTTTTTTCTCCCTGTACTTCAGATACAGCAACTTCCCTCTATCCCAGTCCGCTTCGGCTTCCTCCTTACTGAGGTGATCAAGCAAGAATATGATCACTTTCGTGTAATTACTCGATTTGCTATCTACCCCTTTTTTAAATCATTATAGACGGAGTGCCCGATGGATAGTGCCTTACATACATCCACATTTCTCAATTTCACACGGTTCTGCAACTCTACAATGTAAGTTCCTAAAGCCGCACAACAAATTTTGTCCTTTTTCATTCTTGTTTAATGTTAAATATACACCGATATAGTTAATTATTTTCACTTTCATCCCGACATGTCGGGATGAGGTTTATTTTGTATTTATTAATTTTACGCCATATTATAAAGCACATTTATATTTCTCCGCAAAGGTAGATATTAAAACTCATTACAACAATATAATATGTCAAACAATTACAGAATGTCCTATTTCATGCCTCCCATCGCCCCTCTCAGAGACGAACAGGGACGAATAGTCACTCCCGCCACACTTCTCCCCTTCTGTGAAGTCTCCGTCGAACAGGTTTTCCAGATGATTACCTGCAACGAAAACCTCAGGCTCCTGACCGAGCAAGTACGCAACACCCCGGACATACGGACGGCAAAAGCCACACTCCTGCCCTACGTGACTCCCTGCGGCACATTCACCCGTCGCTCCGGCAAGTGTTTCGTATCCCCCTCACGACTGATAGTGATAGACGTAGACCACCTCGACTCCTATGAAGAAGCCGTCGGAATGCGCCGTACCCTGTTCGACGATCCCTTCCTTCGCCCCGTGCTTGTCTATATCAGCCCGAGCGGACGGGGTGTGAAAGCCTTCATACCCGCCGGAATGCCACATCCGACAGACGAGGTACGGAATATTACAGAAAGCACAGACAAAGCAATGCAATATGTCGAAATGGCGTACGGTCCGGAAACGGACAACTCCGCCACGGCAACCGCCAAAGGCGTAGACGGTTCGGGAAAAGACCTGGTAAGGGCCTGTTTCCTGAGCCACGACCCGGAAGCACTGTTCAGAACTATCTAACATAATTTATAATCAATCCTCAAAAAAAATGGATGAAATCGAATCTTTACACCGTCTTGTCGAAGCTGTCGAGACGGCAGGGGCAGACATTGCCCCCACTTACATCGAATATGTACAACTGGCCTTTGCCATCGCGACAGACTGCGGTGAAGCCGGACGGGAGTATTTTCACCGCATCTGCCGGTTGTCCGCCAAATATCAACGCGAACACGCCGAACGGGTATTCTCCAACGCGCTCACCACGAAACACGGGGACGTGCATCTGGGCACAGTATTCCATCTCGCCGAAACAGCAGGAGTAACCATCCGCAAAGACGAAGTTATGAACAGCTCCGCAGGTACAAAAGGTACAGTAAATGCACCCCGCCTTTTTTCCACACACACGTGCGCGCGTAATAAGGTACAAAACAACGGAACTTCCGGAGAAGGAGAAGGAGAAGAAGAAGAACTATTGCCCGGCAGTGAACCGCAGCACCCGCTCCCCACCTTCCCCGAAGCCGACTGGCCGGAGTTTCTGCAACGCATCATAAATTACGGCAACACTACGGCACAACATGACATCATGCTGTTGGGAGCATTGACAGCTTTAGGTTCCTGTATGGAACGGCACGTGCGTTGTTCTTACGGCGGCAAATACCAGTATCCCTGTATGCAATGTTTCATCATCGCTCCTTCCGCCTCCGGCAAAAGCATCCTTTCCTATATCCGGCTACTCGTAGAACCCCTCCACGACCAGATCCGTGCGGAAGTTGCCGCACAGATGAAAGTGTATAAAAAAGAGAAAGCGGCTTACGAAGCGATGGGCAAAGAACGTGCAAAGATGGAAGCTCCGCAAATGCCCGCCAACAGGATGTTTCTCATTTCCGGCAATAATACCGGTACGGGTATCCTGCAGAACATCATGGATTCCGAAGGGACAGGACTTATCTGTGAAGCCGAAGCGGATACCCTCTCCACCGCCATAGGCTCGGATTACGGCCATTGGAGTGACACGCTCCGCAAAGCGTTCGACCACGACCGTCTGTCCTACAACCGACGTACGGAGCAGGAATACCGTGAAGTGAAAAAGAGCTTTCTTTCCGTCCTGATTTCCGGAACTCCGTCACAGGTCAAGACATTTATTCCGACAACGGAAGACGGTTCTTTCTCCCGTCAAATATACTACTACCTGCATGGCATCTGGAAATGGGTAAGCCAGTTCACAGAGGACAAGATAGATTTGGAAGAGATATTTACCATCATGGGATTGGAATGGAAAGAGAAACTGGACATCATAAAAGCACATGGGATTCACACACTCCGGCTCACGATGGAGCAGAAAGAGGAATTCGACGCGCTCTTCTCCCACCTGTTCACCCGTTCGAGCATAGCTAACGGCAAAGAAATGTACAGTTTCGTAGCCCGCCTGGCTGTCAACCTATGCCGTATCATGGCGGAAGTAGCCGTATTGCGCGTCCTCGAAAATCCGAAACCCTATCAGCTCAAGGCATCCCCCGTTTCCACCTTTACTCCGGACAAGGAGATTCCTACCGACAACATCAGTGACGGCATCATCCCCCGTTGGAACATCACCATTACTCCGAAGGACTTCAAGGCTGTGCTTGCACTTGCGGAACCTCTCTACTGTCATGCCACGCACATTCTGTCTTTCCTTCCTGCCGTAGAAACCAGCCACCGGTCTAATGCCGACCGTGATTTCCTCTTCGAGCAGTTGGGTGAAGAGTTTACCCGCGCACAGTTGGTGGAACAGGCTGTCAACATGGGAGTCAAAGAAAATACCGCCATCGCCTGGTTGAAACGATTGACGAAAAGAGGAGTGCTTGTCAATGTGGACGGTAAAGGAACTTATACGCGCGCACGTGTGCGTGTGTAAGGGAGGCCCGGAAAAGTGTACCCGTTGTACCCGCCGTATCCGCCGCACCCGATAGGCGCATTACCCCCGCTACACCCACCGTCAGGCAGACGCAGTGCTTTATAAGTCCTAAAGCATAGCTTTAGAGGTCGTAAAGCACTGCTTTAGCCTATGTAAAGCACTGCTCTATCAAGGCTCTCCCAAAGCATCCACAATCACCCGCACTTCCAGCGGTGTATAAGAGCGATGTTCCGGTTGATAACCTAAATCGTACAGGCGTTGCAGAAGTCCGGGACACCGCAGGATCCATTTCTTCATCTTCCGGTAAGCGGCAATGCCGGTTAGTTCAGGGGAATAGAGTTGCGCCAGTTCCATACGGCCATACGCACGTATCTTGAATTCTTTCATGATGGATAAGTTTCTGATTTACTGTCACAAAAGTAACAAAATATTTCTACATAGCCAACGCTTTCCCATTGAATAACCGACCATAATTGCACATAACAGACAAAGCATGACCGTAACCGTACTTTACTGATTATCCGGAGTTTCGAGGTGTTATCTTTGTATCGTCAAAAGGGAAAATAATCCCTGCGGCACAATGTTTAACCCTTTAATTTATTGTTTTATGATTCGTTACAAAATTTATCAGAACCAGCAGAAGAAAGGTGTGAATGCGGGTAAGTGGTTCGCCCGTGCGGTAAGCGATGAGACGTATGACCTCGGCAAACTTGCCGAACACATGTCGAAGCACAATTCTCCGTATTCCGGTGGTGTCATCAAAGGTGTGCTCACCGACATGGTGGATTGCATCAAGGAGTTATTGCTTGACGGCAAGAGTGTGAAAATCGATGACCTTGCCATCTTCGGTGTGGGCATACGCAGCAAAGCTGCCGAAACGCTGGAAGAGTTCTCATTGGAGAAGAATATCACCGGGATGCGCCTCAGAGCCCGTGCCACCGGTAATCTGTCTACTACCAATCTGAAGCTCGACAGCCAGCTGAAGCAGCAGGCGGAGTATCAGAAACCTACCGCTTCCGGTGGCGGTTCCGATTCGGGCAATACACCGGATACAAACCCGGATGATAACGGAGGAGAAGCTCCCGACCCGGCAGAGTAATCTCTTGTCACGATCTATGTGTAAGTCCTTCTTTATAATGAAGGACTTACCTTTAAATTCTTATTATTTTATCACTAAAAATGTAGTTTTATGAGCAATTCATCATCACGCCGCTCCGTATGGGGCCTAGTTCTCAAAATCATTATCACTGTAGCCACCGCTATCGGAGGAGTGTTCGGAATACAAAGCTGTATGTAGGCCGATGAGAACGATCACACTGATTATCATTCATTGCAGTGCTACGCCGGAGGGGAAATCCCTTTCGGCGGAAGCCTGTCGTCTGGACCATATCCACCATCGTGGGTTCCGCGACATCGGGTATCATTTCTATATCACACGGGACGGAGAAATCCACAGGGGACGATCGCTTGAAGAGGTCGGGGCACATTGCCGGAATCATAATGCCCATTCGATAGGTGTTTGTTATGAAGGCGGACTGGATGCGGACGGAAAGCCGAAGGATACGCGCACATTGGAGCAGAAAGGGGCTTTGCTTGCTTTGTTGAGAGAGTTGAGAAGACAGTTTCCGAAAGCATTGATTGTGGGACATCATGATTTGAATCCCATGAAAGGATGTCCATGCTTTGATGCGGTGAAAGAATATTTGCAAATATAAGCTGATAAAAACGAATGGCTGACAAAGGATTTCATTGTCAGCCATTCGTTTTTATCAGTTTAATTGTCTAAATTGTTAATTCCAATCAATTAATTATACATTACCTTACAATCGCTCCTTTGATTGATTCCACAATATAACGCACATCATCATCCGTCACATAAGGACCTGCAGGTAGGCAAAATCCTACCTTGAAAATATCCTCTTCCACCCCGTTAGTATAGAAAGGAGCATCCGCATAAACCGGCTGCTTATGCATCGGCTTCCAGACAGGCCTGCATTCTATCCTCTTAGATAGCATGAATATACGTAATGCTTCCACATTCTCATTCGGCTGACAGTCAGTTATAGCACTATCTACGGCTTTAATCACACCGGCAGCACCACCCACAGCAGTCTTGATAACTTCCTTATAGGCATTCTCCTGCCCTATCACCTTCACTTCCGGATCGATGGTAGCAGTACAAAGCCAGAAATTAGAATCATAGCGGGAATCAGCAGGTTGCTTGTGAATATGCACGCCTTCCACATCCGCCAACAATTCTTCATAAAGTGCCTGCACATGCTTATGGTGAGCAATATGAGCATCAGCAACGGTCATCTGCCCGCGACCTATACCTGCACAGACATTACTCATGCGGTAATTATAACCGATCGCAGTATGCTGATAGTAAGGATAAGCATCCCGAGCTTGGGTCGCATACCACATAATGGTATTCTTATCCTCAGCATTCCGGCAGATTAGGGCGCCACCACCCGATGTAGTAATCATCTTGTTACCGTTGAAAGAAAGTACACCGAAACGGCCGAAAGTGCCCAGCACCTTACCACCGAATTTGGAGCCGAATCCCTCAGCTGCATCCTCTACCACAGGAATATCATAACGATTGGCAATCTCCATGATGCGCTCGCAATCATAAGGCATACCATAAAGCGCCACAGGCACAATAGCCTTAGGCTTTTTACCGTTTTTTGCAATGCGATCTTTGATAGCCTCTTCAAGCAGTACAGGATCCATATTCCAAGTCTCTTTTTCCGAACCCACAAATACCGGCTTTGCACCAAGATAAGTGATAGGATGCGAAGAAGCGCAGAAAGTGAAGGATTGCACCAATACTTCATCACCTGGCTGCACACCGCAGCCGATAAGAGCAAGGTGCACAGCGGCTGTACCGGCACTCAAAGCCACAACCTCATTTTCTCCTCCGACAAAGTTCTTGAGATCATTCTCAAACGCATTCACATTTGGTCCTAAAGGTACTACCCAATTAGTATCAAATGCTTCTTTTACATATTTCTGTTCAATCCCCTCCTCACTCATGTGAGCAAGGCAGAGGTAAATTGTTTTTTCAGGAATGTAGCTCATAATGTTAATTAATTATCACTTTCTTAGTACCATCAAAGATAGTTTCTCTAACTTTATCTAGCTTTTGACTTTACAATATTGAAAAATTATCATTCACTAACTCAGATTTCTTTCGTATAACCACATCATCGTACATCAGCATAAGTATATCCTCGTCATACTGACCAATCTGAGATTGATTCTCTATTCCATTCATATTGTTCCAAATAAGAGGGAAGAAATCGACACCTGCTCCATAAGCATGTAAGTAGGCACCACCAAAACGTGGATTTACTTCTGATAAATAATACTGACCATCTTTAATGAAGAAATCCATATCAAGAGGACCGCAAAATTTGAATACTGAAGCAACCTTCTCAATAAAAGCGAACAACATAGGATCTTTGTAAGAGATCGTCTTACTTGCTCCACCAATACGAGTTTCAATCTTACGTTTCAAGAAAGCTGCGACAGCTTTATGACTAATAGCATCCACATAAACATCCGCATCACAGTCTCCCCCAGTCATCAATTCCTGAATAATATAATCATGTTCACCAGAGAACCAATCAGCCTCGGCTTGCTCCATAGTATTCACTTTATGAGCACCAACGCTACCACTTCCACAAATGGGTTTCATAAATATAGGGAAAGAGATCTTACCTTCATCTATTCCCTTCTTAAATTCATCAAAGTCATGATAAGTCAACGGAGTAGGAATACCTTTCTCCGTGAGATATTTGAACATCTCATATTTGTCAAAACAACAACGAGCAGTAATCTCATCTGCAGGACAAAGCGGCAACACACCAGCCTCCAGGAATTTTTCACGATTCGCAGAGAGAATCTCAATCTCAGGATCTATGAGAGTGGTTATAGCCTTTACATTAGCTTTTTTACAGATATCAAGCACCGTATCAACATACTCGGGATCATTGATACGCGGAACAACATATTCGTTTGTCGCAAAGTACAGTGCAGGGGCTGTTGAATTATTATCAGTTGCATTGATATCACATTTTGAACCGATCGATTCTTGTGCGTTACGAAGCAAACGACCACGCCTTCCTGCACTGCTAAACAAAATACTAGGTTTCATTGGGATTATATATTTGATTTTTGTATGTATTCTTTTGCTGTCCATTTATCACGAACAAGTTTCAGCCCATCAGAAGAAAGTGAATATACTCTTGGAAAATAGTTGATAAACATTGGCGTTAACGATAAGGTGTAGGCACCTACATTCTTATATTCAATCACATCACCAACCTCCATTTCCTGTTGGTTTTCTAACCTGAACAATTGGTCATACTCCAAACAAGTAGCACCCGCCACTATTTGCAACGGCACAACTTTTGCACTCTCTTTTTTCCTGTGTATTTCTGTCATATATCGGTCTTTATGGAAGAAGGGATCTACATCATTACGACTACCATCTGTAGTGAGTATGGTACAATCGGGCAAACGCTTCACATCAATTATCCTTGAATAATAACTGAAGGCAGCGGCAATCAGCGCATTACCCGGCTCCACGATAATAGTCAAATCTATCAACCCCGCTTCATCCAAAGCTTCATAGATAGCGGTAGCATACTCATTGAAGGTTGGAGCATTGCGAAATATCCCGTAATATCCACCGCCAACATCAAGATAATCCAAGCATAGCCCATACTTCCATATCACATTTGCAGCATAGGCTACCGAACGACGATAAAACTGAACGCTACGCCCATGGGTCGTACGATGAATGTGTAGTCCCACAAGGCATACCTGAGGTATAGCACGAATAGCCGCTACTGCTTGCGCAAACTCGTCTGTGGAGTCGTTGAAGCCAAAACGACTAAAATCGTTATCCCCATCGGCATCTTCGGGGGAAATATCCGAGATATTCACACTGAGACGGATGCCTACCTTATAATGCCCATCAATCGGTAGTTCCTTCAACCAAGCTATTTCTCGATGCGTCTCAATATTGACAATTGCACCTCCCATTACAGCTTCAAGGAACTGAGACTTCGACTTCATCGGACCGTTAAAAACAATTTCCTTCATCCCATATCCACATGCTAAAGCAAGTTCCAGTTCATCATCCGAAACGACCTCCGCAAAGCAACCGAAATCCCTCGCCTTTGCTACAACATACGGCAGGGAGTTTGTTTTTACTGAATAACCGACGATATGGTGAGGAAAATGATTATTCAATGCATAATCAAACTCATGGATTCCCTGCTTAAAGTCTTGTTCATTTAAGACGAAGCAAGGTGATTGAATATTTAGTAAATTTAAACCTTCAGACATTGGTATATATTTAACGATATTTTTTAGGAGCATACTTAGCCATAGCTGTAGGGTCATAGTTAAGATAACGTCCCTGATTCATTGTATCTACTATCGCCATTTCCTCAACTGTCAGTTCAAAATCAAAGACAGATATGTTCTCCTTCATGTGCTGAGGATACCATGTCTTTGGTATCACAATGATATTCTGCTGTATTAGCCATCTAAAGACAATTTGAACAATAGATTTATTATACTTTTGTGCAATAGGCTTAATCACCTCACTTTCTGTTATTTCCTTACGCGGTTCGTTAGATCTGAAATGGCTGAAGGTAGACATTGCCTCAACAGCTATACCATTATCTTGACAATATTTTATCAATTCCTTCTGAGTATTAAGGGGACTAATTTCAAACTGATTCACAGCAGGAACGACATCCGAAATTTCATGCAGAGCCTTGAGATGACAAGGCAAAAATGAACTAACACCAATTGCCCTTATTCTTCCTTGCTTATAGAAGTCTGTCAAAACCTCATACATTTCCATGAAGTTATGGTATGGATGATGAATTAAGAACAAATCTATATAATCCATTCTCAGATTATCAAAAGACTCCTGAACAGCCTTCTTTATTGACTTAAAATTGCGCCAATTCTTTAGTCTATCAATACCATAATGATAACCCCAAAAATATAGAGAGTCCAAATTAATTTTTGTCGTAATAAAGACATCTTCCCTCTTGATATTATAGTCGTGTAATGTACTAGCAATAACAGATTCATTGCCATATCTCCAAGCAGTATCAAACTGTCTGTATCCCAATTGGTATGCCTCGTTTAATACTCGAGGGAGCATTCCATTATCTATACGATAAGTGCCAAAGCCCACCTGCGGCATTTGCACGCCATTATTTAATTCTATATATTTCATTATTCAATAGGATTAAAGCCAATTACCTAAGAAGTCTGTAAATCTAAGATTGCCATAGTATTTTTGTGCATAAGCTAACACTTCATCTACTCTATCATTGAAAATAGAGCGTCCGGATGATAGCTGTTCTGAAACAAGCCCCGGCCATCCGAGATTTACCTCTATAAAAACTGGATTATTTGTTTCGGACAGTGCAAAATCCCATGCAGCATGACCTATCATTGGTAAATACTGTCGATGCGCCCTTATTGCGTAATCGACAATGATGGATGTTTCCGGAATAGCAATGTCGCAATAAGAGGCCCCAAAAGGAGTTTTATCGTAATTATTCAACGATGCATCTATTGCCCGACCTATAAATGTGCCATCGTTATTAACACCACAACAGACTCCGCCTAAACCGAAGTTATCTACAATCGAATTGTTGCGACCATGGCGGAACATGATGTTCTCTACAGTAATCTTACCATTCAGATTAAGCGTATTAATTCTGAATGTATTCAAGGAAGTTCTATTAAATTGAGCCGTCAGTTCACTCTGCTCCAATATTTCCTGACAGATATAAGAATGCCCATAGTCTTTCAATATATTGGCAATATCTTCCACGGAGCAACTGTGAGGAGAAACTATTTTTATACCATCTCCACCACAACTTCCACTCGTTGGTTTGATAATTAGTTTGTCAACTGATTTTAGAATATGCAGAGCTTCTTTCTCAGATAATATATTTTGTTTACTGTCATACGAAACCCCTCCTATTCTATTTATCAGGACCTTAGGTTGCTCCAGTGCTGTAAAAAATATCGGATATAAATTCTTTACATGCAGGCTCTGAGAATAACATAGAGGATTCAAGACTCGCAATATGAACCTTGTATAAAGATCATCTGGTACTAAGTCCGCACTAAAGAAGCCTGCCTTTTTATAGAATTTCCAATAGCGCCAATTTATAGGGTAACCTTTCCAAAATACACTAACAGCCTCTTTCTCGGCTACAGTCAACTCGGGCAATTTCATATCTTTTGACTTACTATACAACTCCGCTCGAGTTGCGGCCTTCCCCATACGCTTCGAAAGAATCTGAAGTAAAGCGTTCTTTGATTTATATATAATCGTATGCATCATGTTTACAAATACTTTTTAAGATTACCATACCAACCAATTTCACCAAAATACTCCATACTCACATATCCTGGATTATGGTTACCTTCAATTAGCTCAACTCCATCCTTTATAATCGCAACATCCCAACCAACGAAACGACATAATGGAAGTTGCTTTGACGCTTCTGTTACGCAAAAAAGCACCTTATCCCAATAAGGAATACTAACTCCTGGCATTACTTTATCTGACAATGGATGATATACGCAATGTAATTTATTATCATGGAAGCCCAAGGATGAAATAATACCAGTCTCAATATCTATCGGATATTCAACACCACCCGCATTATAATTATCTACAACAGAGTCGCCGATACCTACTCTTAATACAGCTTTAAAAAGATGCACGTTACCATCCTTATCTAATAAAGAATTAACACGAATCGTGTTCACTGACACATTCGAGAAGGATAAACTAGGATGCTGTACTAAACACTCCTCGATTAATAAATCTTGTTTTGAAAGTTGTTCAAAGACCTGATTACGTTCTTCCTCTGTATGCTTTAAATCTAAAGCATATATTCCCTTGCCTTCGCATTTATCCAAAGGTTTTATGATCAACCTATCACAGTTATTATACAAGTTTCCAAACTGATCGCGATTCATCTCTGTCGAATGTACCCATTTACGACTAACCAATTTTGAGAATTTCTGATTAAACTCAATCTTATTATTCAGCAGTTCTATCTCTTCAGGTTTATTACATATACGGATGAATTTACATAAACGACGATAAGTCATTATCTGCTTACGAACACTTTCGCTATACATATAGAACCTCCCATCTACATAATGATCTATTAAACAGCCATGGCACACGAACGCACTTATATAATCAATCCATATCAAGAAGTACCCCCCCCGATTAACTTTTACTAACTCATTTATTCGTCTGTTACACTTGGACAAATAATTGAATAACGATTTCACCTTCATTACTTAATATTATTTAGTTATTACCATTAAATTCCGGGATAGTCACCTGCAGGTTCTTTCCTTTGACTTTCTGACTATCCGCATTGATATCCTCTTTAAAAAGCACCTTCTTAATGGTAGTAAAGATTATTACAAAATCTGTTTTCAGACTTACATGATCCACATACCAGACATCCAATTCAAACTTCTTAGTCCATGACAAATTATTACGTCCATGGCACTGTGCCCAACCGGACATACCAGGACGGACATCATGACGACGCATTTGTTCTTTACTATAAAGAGGAAGATATTTAACCAATAACGGACGAGGACCAATAAGTGCCATATCCCCTTTCAACACATTAATCAACTGCGGAAGTTCGTCAAGAGATGTATTACGGACAAACCGACCAAACTTGGTAATACGCTGTACATCCGGAAGAAGTTTGCCTGACGCATCCTTGCGTTCATTCATAGTCTTAAACTTTATAATCTTAAATATCCTTCCATGTAATCCCGGACGTTCCTGCAAGAAAAAAGCGCCAGCACCCTCATTGAAAACATAAAGAAGAATCGTGATTATTAACAAGACTGGGCTGATAAGTATAAGGGTGACCAATGCTATCCAAAAGTCTATTATGCGTTTAAAAAAATGTGCGTACATCCTATTTGTTTTTACAGTTTTTGGGATAATCTGTCTTTACACCCCACAATTGAGCCATCGGTTCCTCCTCCATTTCTTTCTTAAAGTCACGGAGTTGGTCAATATAGCTGAATTCAGGTTTATAATCAAGTTCACTGAACGTCTTGCTTACGTCAAAGGCATTCTCCAAAGGATCAGATTTCTCGGGGCAATAAATAATTTCTGAAGGCTTATCCTTTGGAGAAAATACCTCTATAATACCTTTTATCTGTTCTTCAAGCGATACCTGCCACCCATTACCCACATTATACATACCGCCTTCAAGTGGGGATGAAACACACTTCTCAACTACACGCACAAAATCTTTGATATAAACCATTTCTTTGGCTTTTTTACAGTTTCCCCATACTTCAATGGGAAGACTTTTGGAAGCCCGGTCCATAAGCATACGATATGGCATAAGATGAAACTGGAAATCACGATAGTGATAAGCGTTGGGATGATATTGATAGATTGTGAAAAAACGTAATATGAAACGGCTAAACCCATACTCCGCATGGTAATGCTCTATGAGATCCACCGCTGCATTTTTAGCAATAGTATATATACTATGATCACCGGTAAGTGGAAAATGGCGAGGAGCATCAACAGGTATTACAGAACCATTATTGTGATACTTACACATATCCGAAGGAGTCTGCGGAAAAATAATTTTCTTACAACCACATGAACGCATATATTCCAAGACATTAAGTGTTCCAATGGTGATCGACTGCACTAGATCACTAGCATGAAAAGAATAACGGGAAGGTAACTCTCCTGCAAAGTGAGCCACACAGTCTACCTCATCCTGAGGCAACCACTTGAAATCTTCAAAGTTGGTAATATCGACCGATAAATACTTCATACCTTTGGAAGCAAAGAATCCGTTATCATCCTTTCTACGACCTACTGCGATCACATTGTATCCTTCTTCTTTCAAATGTAAAGCTATGTATGCTCCAAGGTTTCCTGTAGCCCCAAATACTATTACTGTTTTCATTGCTTACTATTTATTTATTATATCAACAATCACTTATAAATCAGTTAGTCGTTAAAATTCTTATTTAATATCTTATCATAAAAATCGTACAAACAATGGCGTACAAAACTTTGCTCATATCTCGAAGCAATGAGCCTACGTGCATTCACAGCAAGTAAGTAGCGGTAATTTACATTAAGCATACACCTCATAGCATCGTACAGAGCAATGACACTTTTTGAAGGAACAATAATTCCATTCTCACCCTCAATAATGATTTCTCGTGCTCCATTTATATCAGTAACTATTTGAGGAAGTCCCATAGCTCCTGCTTCAATTACCACATTTGGAAATCCCTCTCGATAAGATGCAAGCACAGCAACATCCGAAGCCGCAAACCAAGGACGTACGTCACTTTGCTGACCAACATATTCAATAGCGTCACAACTTTCAATCAAATTATGCGTTTCTATTTTAAGAGGGTCAAGATTATCTTCATAACACCCTACAAGGATCAAACGTGTATCATTATTTTCTTTGTTTAGTTTAACAAAAGCTTCAACCAGCTCATTGATCCCCTTGTCACCCACCAAACGCCCCACTGCGATAAAAGTGCAAATACCATCTTTACGCAATTGTGCGGCCTGCTCCATCACCTCTGAGGTTTTATCAAATTGTGTGAGATCAATACCTCGACAACTGCCATATCCCAATACCTTAATAGGCTTTTTAGTAATGTCATTGTTCAACAAATCATTTTTTACCCCCTCCCCTTCAGGAATAATGTACGTGGCACAAGCACAAGTGATCCAATCCGTTGCCATCAGAATCTTTCGTTTCAATCCAACAGTAGTAGGAAATAACAAGCCCGTAAATGTATGTACCCGTACAGGTACACCAGCCATCCAAGCCGCCACCATACAAAGTAATCCAGCCTTGGGAGTCATGGAGTGTACCATTCTTGGCTTCTCCTTATGAAATGTACGCCACATCTGCCACAATGACTTTATGTCTTTCACTAGAGATATGTGGCGCTCCATATTCAGCTCAATACACTTCACATCAGAATATGACTGGCGTATTTCTTTCCACTCAGGGCCCGATGATGAAAGCAACACGACCTCGTACTCTTCCTGAAGATCGGATAGCATACCTTTCACAAAACCCAATGACTGAGGAACCGTGCACGCACGGATTATTTTAGGCTTATCCATTCTTATCTGTATAAGAATTTTTTTATTTTGAACATTAACACAAAAAGCCATCCTAAATGATACTTCACCATACGGAAGCGAAAGCGACCTTTTGCCGAAAATGCATTCAGATCGAGTTCATGAATAATAGTTTCTGAACCTTTGAAAGTATTATTATATCGACGTAAATTAGCAAAACTATCCACTACAAAATTTATTCTCGCTAAAAACTGAAAAGCTTTCACAGTTTTATCAAAATCCTTAGTGTCAGGCCTAGACTCAAAAAATTCAGTTAAATGCTCTGCAATACTTATCATCTGTTCTACCTGTTTAATTCCATATCCTGAGGTCATAGCATTTATATTAGTTCTATTATAGTGATAATATGAATCATGAACCTGCGCCAATTTATCACCGTAATAAAATAGACGAGCCAACAAGCCATTATCTTCCCACATATTTAACCCTACCCATGGCAATATAGCATGTTCTGTATAGAGCGAACGTTTCACCAATTTGTTGTGACAAAACATTCCAAGTGTAGCTTTATACCAATTCTTTATAACATCCTTGCAATGTTCGGGCAGTAGTCCCACTTTTTGCAAATGGGAACCATCATAACATTCATGTATCTCGTCACATACTACAATATCCGCCCCTTTCTCTACAGCAGTATCATATAATCGTTCGTATAAATCCAAGTCCACCCAATCATCTCCATCACAATGAATTATATATTGTCCTGTAGCCTCAATTACCCCCTGGCGTCTAACAGCGGCTTGGCCGCTGTTAGACGCCATCCGAATAATTCGTGTAAGCAAATTCCGATTCGGATATTTTTTGAGGGTATCTTTTATAATTTCTACAGAATTGTCAGGGCTACAGTCATCTACAAACAAAATCTCCAAACTATCCAAAGTCTGCTGAAATAAGGAAACGGCACACCTTTCTATGTAAGCGGCAACATTATAAACTGGTACAATGACCGTTATTTTAGGAAATTCCATACTTGTTAAAAACAAATCCAATATAATATTAACGTAACTTTGTTTTTATAATTCTAACTAAAAAACTAGGAACAAAAGCTTTCAAAAAAGCTGGTATTCCATAAACCCAAGGATAAGAGAAGCCCAGATTCCGACAAACTTCAGTAGTTACCTTATACCCACGCCAACGATCTAAGAATTTACGGCGAGCAAAAGCATCACGTCCGTTACGCATCTTATACAATGGTTCTTGTAAATTATATCCTCTATAACCTTTACAATAAAACTTATGCCATAAATAATAATCCTCTATACGCTCTGTTTTAGGTTCTGCCGTATATCTGCCTATTACCTCAAGAGCATTTCGACGCATTAATACCGGAGCATGACAAAAAGGTGTATTACGAGTAAAATCTATTTTAGTCGGTTCAGCCTTAGCCCTCCCTATTCGATAATCCCCATCTGTATCAAAATAAATCATTGGACAACTTATAAATGCATACTCAGGATGTTTATCAAGAAAATCTATCTCCTTCTCAAAACGAGTCGACAAAGAAATATCATCACCATCCATACGCGCCACATACTCTGTATCGACATAATCCAAACAATGATTGAGTGTAGCAGCAAGTTTAATATTTCGTTTATTCCATATCACAATATAATTGGGATGCGTCTCCGCCCATTTATATGCAACTTCTAAAGTATTATCCTTTGACCCATCGTCACAAAGAACAACTTTAAATCTTTTATACGTCTGGTTCTCCAACGATTCAAGAGCTTCTATTAAAGTGTCGGCACAATTGTATATGCCCATAATAACAGTTATACGAGGTGATTCACTCATTAGCTAGTAAGCACTCAATTTAGGGCATCCCCCTTTGAAAGGGCACTTTTCAGTGCCCTAAACCGAGTTTTGTTAATTAATTAGTCTTGAATTTAACATTGGCTGGTAGCCAAAGTGATTTTGTCAGGAACCATGTTAACATAATCCCTGCATCCGTTAAAGATATTTTTGAAAAAAGTTCCGATGAAGTTCCAGACAGAACTGCCATGAAGCTTTACCGTTCCAATCACACTGTGATAAGTTGCTGCCATCTCTGCACCGGCATCACTACCATAATGAAGTGAATTATTGCGTTGGGTAGTCAGCTTTCGAATGGTTCGCTCAGCCAGGTTGTTGTCTATCGGTAATTCACCATCATCCAAGTAAGCAAAGAGCTCTTTCCAGAACCGGTTCAGATAATTGAGAGCTTCTTTATAATACCGGCTTCTAAATTCTGAATCCTTTGTCAGTTCACTGTCCAACAAGCTGCGTAACTCTATCAGAAGTTCCTTCGTTGCCAGGCTTTGCCTTTCTCGGAACCTTTCCTTGGGAGTTAATCCGGCATCATCGTATTTACGCTCCCTCATAAAGAACTCCTTTAAAATTTCGGAAAAGCGTTCTGCAGTCGGTTCACCACCCTGATTGGAAGCCTTGACAAACTTGTTCTTGGCATGTGACATACAAACCTGGTGTACAGTATCTTTAAACCGGGCTGATTTCAGCTCATTGCCGATAAATACATAAGCATTGTATCCGTCGGACATAATACTCTTCAACTCTGCATCGCCCAAAAAGTCTGTAAGTACATCACGACCGCGCGAGCCATTCTCATAGAAGAAAATGGCTGTTTTCTGAGCCTTGTTGACCAGAACCCAAATATAGCACTTCTTATAGTGATCGTATTTACGCACCTTACACCAGGTCTCATCGCAGTTCACTATCGAGTCTTTTTCCAAAGCTATGGACTTCAATACACAGACCAATTCATCCAGGTATGTCTTACCTTTCTTAAGCCAGTTGCGCAATGTGTTTTTAGAAACGGTCATGCCCATATCTGTCAGCCATTGGTGAAGAAGACCGAAAGTCACATTCTTCACATAAACTTCATAGGCGATAGCCTGCAGAAATTCAGGAGTAGCTTTAGTACCCTCGAATCTGGTCACCACCTCCGGATGGCCTTCAGAAGGGAAATAACCCCACCTGGGCTTTTTACCAGGCTCTGCATAATGAACCATCTCAAAACATTCTTCCGTAAGGAAAGTACGGAAACTGAACACCCGTACCATTCTCCTTTCAATGATGCGACCGGGAACCTTTGTCAAATCGGAAGGATGCTCTGTCGCCTCTCCAACTACTCCCATCCTTTTATAACCGTCAGGGCGATTGGATAAATCACGCTCTTTCCTGGAAGACTCTTTTACCTCTTGAGATGGAGCATGATCAACCGAATCCGTACGAAGCGTATCATCGGTTCCATCATAATCATCTTTCTCCTTCCGGCGGTCTGAATCACTTGTTTTAGCTTTAGATTGTATCTTTTGACGTCTATCACCAAAACGTTCCTGATGGGCATAATCAAGTTTTTCTTGAAGTGATTTTATCTTACGCTCAGCCGATTTGCGAAGTTTATGCTCTTCCGATAACCGATTTTCAAGGTCAGCATGTTTCGATTCCATAGAGGACACCTGAGCCTTCAGATCCTTCATCTGAGCCATAAAATCCTCCAAAACAAGCTTCATGGCATCACTTGTCAACCGAAGATCCTGATTCTGTTCGGCAAGGTATTGTATGTACCGCTCTTTCTGATCCTCTGCCATACCTGCACTATAATTTATAGGGTTGCGTGAGTAGGTTTCCCTACTCAACAACTCTCGTTTTGTTGTAATTATATCTTGCAGATCGATCATACTTAAACCTTTGATTTACAGCATTAAAGGTAATAAAATAATCACAAAACCGCAAGTGGATAAATAGATTGATTATCTGATTTTTAATGTTTTAACTATAGGATTCTCAAGAATCAAAACCACGTCCTTCCAGGCAATCCGATAAACAATATCTGCCCCGTTCCGCTCCACCTTCATGAACTGATAGCCTGCCACAAACTTCTTTTCGAACAGACTATATGAACGATTATCAAATGAAAACATACGGACTATCCTGCGATTGCGAGACATGACTATAAAGACGTCTCCATCATTGGGCTCACGGTGAAGCCGTTCACGAATGACAGACAGCACACGGCTGTGCTTACAACGCATATCGGTAAAGTCACGGACATAATAAAAATGATTCAGACCGGTAACACTCAACATAACCCCTCCAGTTTCTCTACCATACGAACCAAATCCGGGTAGCTTAAATTCTTTTGGGACAAATGCAAGCCATTGCTGATACGAATCTCAACCCAAATACGAACCGGGTGATCATTTCTGCCTGGTGATACCGGTTGAGATTGATCAATGTCACTGGATTTTTCCTCATGACCAATTGCAGGAGCACCATCAACCTGGACTTCAACTACTTTTCTACGGGTATCCCTGTACCATTTCTGAAAGATGTTATAAGGAACTTTGTTCTTAACACAAAACGATTGGAGAGATTCTCCATGAGGCAAAGCCTCGGTCTGGTACTGAAAGTAAAACCTTTCAAGATCTTCACTGCTATACATAAATTCTAAAATTTTTGTTCGCAGCGAAGATAGAGATTTCAATTATGAGCCAATTTTTGACTGCTTACCATTAGCTATCTTTTTTAATATTCTACTGATCCTCATTACCCATTTTTCGCCCAACAAGCCGATAAGTTTATTCTTTAAAATATGCAGATACCAATTAAGCGTATTATGATCTATCCATGAGCACGAATAATGGTGAATAGAAACGGTATTTTCTGTTATAGTCGTGATTCCTGTCGTAGAGTCCATAGGACAAAAGTAATCAGCCGGATATATCGTTATATCAGCAACCTTCTGTAAGCGATGTTCCTCTACAAGTCCATGCTTTCGCAACAATTCGGTAGTGTAGTCTACCACTGTACCATCTTCAATTGAAAAATGCTCTTTTGCTTCGTAAAAGTCAAGCAATTCACCCAACAAAGCGAGCCCCGGGTTCACCCCAAGGCCGAGTCCCGGAGCTACACCAAGAACAGAAGTTCTTGGTGTAGCCCCACCTTCCTGCAGCTTCGTAGCTAAGCTCTTCTCAAATCCCATGAAATTTCCTGCAGCAATTATGTAATCTATATTCTTTATAATCTCTACATCTGTATCGAAGTACAGTCCCCCCTCTTGATAAAGTACAAAAAAACGTGCATAATCACTCACAAAGGCATATTTTTTTGCTGCATATGCCTCTTTTACATAAGGACAGTAATTGACATCAAAGTTGCTTTCGTTCCACTCTTTAATTTCATAATCGGACAAGTATTTTTTCCACGATGCAATACACTTCTTCGCATCTTCCGGGAGCGGGTTACCGCCAAACCAACAGTAATGAATTATTTTAGGTATCATATTAAGCATAATAAATTAAGACCATAAATAGTGTAAATCCCAAATGCAACAATACAACCTTCTGCCGTACCAATACTAACGGATGATTCTTATCAACAATGGCATAACATGGATAAACCAACAATATCGGATACATAAACCACGATAAGTACGCTATCCGGTTTGTGAACTGTGCATACATACAAAGCATCCATATTCCATTACAAGTTAAATACATATATAGTATTATATCATAAAACCTATCCTCTAATTGATATTTAAATTTTACATAGTATCCCATAACTACAGGCATTGCACTATATATTACAAAGTCTATGCGAAAGCCACTTTTCCCTCCCCAATCGTCATTTGTATCCCAATTGAGATAACCTGCACCTGACTCATCCGTCATTCCGGCAAAAAGTTCCTGAAAGAAAGATACATGCGCCACAGCCATCAATAAACAAAATAGCCATCCATAGAAATACCACTTCTTATTTTTAAATATTAAAGTCAGAATATATGCAGCTACCGGCATTTGCATAGAATGATGAAAGCCCCATGACAAAAACAAGAATAAAATGGAAACTACGATATTATCTCTATAAGCCAACGCCACCAAAAACAAGGAAGCAGCTGCCCCCGCCTTGATACCATTCGTACCATACGAAAAGGTAGAAAAAGCAGCTAAATAAACTAAGAACACGATTAACGTATTGGATGGAAACAACTTCCGGCAAACAACGAGCATCCCAGTGAAATAAATGGTAGCCATTAGCACAAAGAAAACAGTAGCATCGGGAAAAACGCTTCCCATATATTGATATAGATTATCAAACAACAAATTCTCCACATCCCAATTAAATCCCCACCAAGTAGCTCCCCACCAGTGGGCGTAATTGACCATATCCACAAAATATACAGAAAGCGGTCGGAAACCTATGAAAAGTACCATAAACGAGCACAGCAACGCACTGCCAATGATACTTTCATTCACTTTTAAACTTCTTCTATATTTCACTACCGTCAATGTTAAAACGGTAACAAGCAGCAGATAGATATATTTATATAAATATGCAGGAATCATACTCTATTTCATCAACATATAAACTTTATCCACCTCTTTCTCATTACCAAAGTCATGAGTACGAAGATATTCTATTATTTGTTCTCTCAACTTTTTATTTTTTATAAACTCTACAATTCCTTTTGCAGTCTCCATCTCATCGAGTGATACAATCACTCCATCTACCCCACTTGTTATTTGGCTCTTCGCAGTAGGATAATCAGTTATTACTACAGGCTTATACAACATTTGAGCCTCGCGCACAGTCACACTTTTCCCCTCGTATATACTGGGCTGAGCATAAATATCACAAGCCTTTATGTAAGGATAAGGATTGGTTTTCTTACCTAATAATATCATACGGTGGCGCATCTGGTACTTATCAAGTGTCTCCTGAATATTAGTGTCGTGACCATAGCCTATGATATACCATTTGAAATTGACACCTAATCGCTCCATCTCGGAACAAATATGAGGAATACCCTCTATTTTTTTGGGGGGAGAAAAACGGCCTATGGTGAGAATCTTCACCACACCTAATTCATCAGGCATTTCGACCGACACATCCTCTAATTCGGCTTGCTGACGCACAAAGAGAGGCGAAAGGATATTCTCTATCAGCACAATTTTATCCTTCAATTCAGGAAATGTCTGCAAAAATGTCTTTGTACAATCATCACTAATTGAAGCCACGTAGTCAAAAGCTTTCCACACGGGCAACTCCAAATCATGATTCACATGAAGGGTGGAATAGTCAGTGTGTATCCAGCATATTTTCTTTTTGGCCTTTACTTTATTGAGAACAATGTTGTGGGGCTGCAAAAAACTTATTGCAAGGTCATATTCATTAAAATATTCCAAAGATGGTAAAGCACCCTCTACAGCATTTGCAATATATTGGAATACACTGGCATCGTGCTGCCGTTCCTCAATGGACAAAGTTTTAAGATACTGTTTATGTTTATGCTTTGCCCACATACGACGTAAAGCCACTCCTATATGTCCCTCTTTAGCAATACTCTTTATAGGACGTTCAACACAAGCATATTCCGGTATTTCAGGCAACAAATTTACATAATCTGGAATCAGCGACATAAATTCTCCTATATGCTGATTTACGAACAAATCTATATCTACTTTTTCAGGATTAAGAGCAGACAGTAACCCCAATAAAGCACGCTCAGCTCCACCAATTTCTAAATAATGGATATTGATAAACACACGTTTCTTCATACTATTTTTTCTTATGCACAGTATATCCTATGATATACTGCGATAGTGGCAATTTTGAAATTATATAGCAGATGCCAAATGAACCTATGCATGTTAACACAACCACAACAAAGGTCTGTATATAATAATCATTAAAATCTTGTATGAACGACCATTTATACAACAATGTACGCATCACAAATATGTGAACAAGATACATACCAAAGCTTAAATTACTCACTGTAACTATGAAATTCAATAAAGCTTTCCCCATCTCTATCTTCTCAAATATGATTTTAATCAAAGCAAACCACCCTGCCGCCATTACAGCAACAGGAGCTGACAAATACCAAAACACAGAATAAAAGTCGAGTTCCCACCCAAGTATTTTATTAAGAACCGGTAGAGGTAGCACCAGCAAGACTACGGACACTAACCATCTCAACGGTAACGCATATCTACTCATATAATGACCAAGCAAAAAATATCCGGCATAACCTGAGAAGTAATATAGTAAGCCTGTATCGCTTGTATTTATTTCCAATACAAGCCCAATATAAGGATAAAGTAGTGTAACAAGCCACAAAGCCAAGTATATCTCAATCTCATGTCTTGATGCATTCCTCAACCAAGGGGAGACAACCGGCACGAGTAAATACAAACCTGCAAGTGTGTACATAAACCATAAAATTCCATGTCCTTGTGCAGTAAAAGGAATAGAAAACAAGTCCGTCATCCCCCCTAAAACAGATAATTTACTAATATTCAACATTATATAAAATATTGAAAAGCAAATAGTAGGACCTACTATCTTACCTATACGTTTTTTTATATATAAGCTAGCTGTTATCCCCTCCTTACATGGTAGTAATAAAGATCCACTAACCATAAAGAATAAAGGGACACAAGGAGATGTTAGATAACTACTAAAAACAAGGAATGGACCATGTGCCGATGCTCCCTCCCCCGGAATGGGCGCATGCATTGTTATAACCATGACGCAAGCAACAATGCGAATTATATCAAGATATATTGTGCGTTGTTTTCCCATTATTTTATTATCTTATTCAGCATCTTAACCATAGTACCCTTCCAATTAATTAGGGTTACATTTTTAAAGTAAAACACCCTCTCATTAATAGTCTCGCGCAAGCTTCATAAGTCTTGTTACAATGGGATTAGACAGAAAATTAATCACATAAGATAGTCCTATGCTGATTATAATGTCAGTTATGAGAATAAATATAGGATATTGAGCCATAAACGCCCATTTGAAAAAGAAAGCATGTATAAACCAAATGTTCATGGAGTGTACTCCAAGGAATACAAATATCTTCTCTGAGTATCTACTTAACCTGATATTGGCTATCAGCAGCACCAATACCGCACAATACACAGGATAAGCCGGAATGCCCTTCCATGAGCTATATGCAAACATTAGGATTACAACAACTGCACAAATAGCTGTAACAATCTTTTCATGCATTATAAACTTACAGTTCCATGACGAATGTTTTGCAGCTGATGCACCAAGCATCATTGGCAAATAAAACTCGGATGTCCTACACAATATTAATAACCAAGGGTGTTCTGCTATTCTATCGTACGCCATGCCATAAACCTTTGCCATGCCATAGTAATACAATAATCCGAAAATAAGAAAAACAATTTCATACTTCTCAAACCACTTGAAAATTCGATCTATTAAGAGACTTGTCAACACAAAAGGAGCTATATACCAACCTACAATGTTGTAAGTAGGATTATAGGCAGTAAGATTGGCAATCAACATTGGGATATCAGTCAACTTATCCACAACAGTATGTGGTCTTGCTATGCACGTTGCAAGTAATGTGGCTATCCAGAATGGCACATAGAGACGTATTATTCTTGCCAAGGAATATTGCCATTTGATAGCTGACAACCCGTCTTTCTTTGCTTTGAGGTATGAAAAGAACATTCCATATCCGCTCACCACCATAAATATACCTACAGGATTACAAGCATCATGTAGCCATGACGCCAATGGCCTTCCACTTATCCACACAAATGAGATGTATCGTGAATAATCAGAAGATTCAAAAGCGTGTAACCATATCATCATAAGGATCGCTACTCCCTTGATGACATTTGTTCTGTCTTTATTGAATGCAAGTAATTGCATGATAACTCTATTGTTTTATAAGTAATAAAACTGCTTTATTTCTACACAACTCGATTACAGCACATGCGAGATAGATGACAAGTGGTGCAACCAGCAGGAAGGTAACATAGCTGTATCCACTATATGCTTTTGTATGCAGAATATCATCAAAGATGTAGTGAAATATCAAAGGATTCAGATGTATGACATATACTGCAAGACAAGGCTTAGCAAGTTGGTTTATCATAGTATTTGAGAACGACAATTCACGAAAATACATGAATAAACCTACAGATCCCACGAAAGTGAAGAAGGTATCATAGCTAATGAGTGCATCAAAGTCGAACCCCAGAAGTTTAGAATAGCATATCTGGAAAGCAGCCATGATGGACATGCATACTATGTATAAACCAAGATACTTGTATTTGCTGAGTTCAAATCTATTATGCAACCGAATATATCTTCCCATAAGGTAGAGGAACACAAAGTTCACCAAGCCATAACCAGAATCAAGAGTTATTGTCTTAAAGTTGAGAATAACAGCAAAAGTGGGTAGAATGCAGAAGAGCACAATGCTCGTTATCAATAGTTTCTTGTACATTTCCTTATCCAGTACCTCCACAAGCTTGTTCAAGAAGGGACTAATCAAACATAACGCAAAATAGACCGTAATGAACCAGTACTGCTTTGTAACAACAGGCACAAGCTGCATCCAATCTTTCGATATGGATAATGCATGAATTCCTAAACCAAGAGCCAGAACAAGGAACACAATATAACGTCACATACAGTTTAGCGACCAAAGTTTCTTGGTGTTTAGTTTAATACCAAAAATAACCGGAAATTAAAACAAATATATTTACAGCAACCGTACAGAAAGGGGTGAAAATCTGCTTTATGTACCACGAACTATCTCCTACCGTATCATATCCATGAATCATAATGATGTGTCCACAAATTATCAAAAGCATGCAAACAAGTCGCAAGAGTTCAAAATTCGAGGATCTGAAGACTTTCTTGCTTCCTGATTTACCCCCCTATAGCATTTATTAACATTTAATTATCAACTATTTACAACACACTATAAACTTCACTCATTGTTTTCTCGATATCAAAGCTCTTGGCACGCTCCAATGATAGCTCCTTATACTCTTCCGTCTTATCATCAATCAACATCTGCCTCATGCCTTCATACAGGTCATCGGTGGAGTTATCAACCATCACCCCCCACTTTCCACCTTCGAGAATCTCTTCAGGCCCCGCACATCGGGTGCTGATGACAGGAAGCCCCACACACATTGCTTCGGCTATAACAAGGCTGTAGCCTTCTGTTCGGCTTGAGCACACAAAGCAATCACATTGACTCATATACATGTAAGGGTTCGCCTGAAACCCTAAGAATCTCACATATTCTTGAACTTCAAGTTCTAAGCTATAAGCTACAAACTTCCCGCGATCAGCACCTTCACCAACTATCCAAAGTTCAAAATCAAAACCATCCTGTTTCAAACGAGCTGATGCTTCTATCAAACGATCAAAGCCTTTTGCTTCCGTAAGACGTCCCACTGTAATGAAACGGAACTTGCTATCTTTAGAGTCTCGCTTTTCCGAACCGGCTCTTTCTCGAATTAATTTCTTATCTATCGGATTATAGATACATCGCGTACGATCATCAAGTCCATAGATTTCAATAAAATGATTCTTCGATGAGTTAGAGACAACCGCAATCCTATCATACTGCGAATACACTTTCTTTTCCTCTTCAAGATTCTTGTATATTCCAGTATCCACCGGCCATGGAAATTCTTTCAAATCACAATGTATCCATGCTACTTTGCACCTATAGGAATATTGTAACAACTTTGTAACCAAGCCTTCTATAAATGCCACCTCCGTGTCAAATCCCTTTGGAATAAAGAGTTTATACACCCACTTTAATGGTAGCCAAAAATAGACCAAATGATACAGTAGTCTACACCACAGACGAAAAAGGAGTGATTTTCCTGTAGAATCAGGTATCACATATTTATAGTTACAAGTACGTTTGATGACATCGTTGTACTTACCTACATCAACTAACGAACATACCGTCACATCATATTTGTTGTAATCAAACTTCTGCACCAAAGTGTTCAGCACCATCTCAGCGCCACCTCCAGAGAGAGATTCGATTACAAAAAGAACTTTCTTTTTCATCTATGTAATCTTAATAATGTCGTATTGATGCTTGCGAAGAATTTTCTTCAGGAGTGCTATGATACGCCATTCAATCTTGTATTTCCAAGAGATCGTATTATCGGCATAAGTATTATACTCTTCGCGCCATGAACCTACAGCCAAATGAACGCAATATGCCTCAGGATCACCAGCCATTCCATCAAAATAATTACATGGATAGATTTCAATTCCATTCTCCAACAACTGATGCTGTGGTGCCGAGTAATTCCAATTATATCCGTATTTTCTTGCATATTCGGCTTGAATGTATGGTATAATAGTTATATTCTGCTTCAATACATTTGGTACGTTTGGATTATCTGTCTTCAGAAATTGTATACTATTGTAGTATTCCAAGGCATCTCCTATAAATGGATGTCCCTTCACAGCTCCAAAACAATGTGAACCAAGATAACATACAGTATCATGTCCATTAGCAAAGTGCCAACTGTTTTCACGACCGATAAAACATTCCTTATCCAACATTGTGTCAAACGACTTATATACCTGAACATCTGTATCAAGATATATACCACCATAGTGATATACAGCATATAGCCTGATGTAGTCAGCAGCAAACGCCCATTTCTTTGCAGCCAATGCTTCTTTTAAGAAAGGGATCCCAATATCCTTAATACGATTCATATCCCAATGGATAATCTCGTAGTCGGGCATATATTGTTTCCATGAGTCAATACACTCCCTAACTTTCTGCGGATAAACTTCATTAGAGAACCAAGTAAAATGAATAATTTTGGGTATCATTATTACATATATTTACTAATTATTCCTGCATATTGTTCACACTTTCTTACATATTCAGGCATATTCTTTTGGTAATTCTCACGTATCTTTGCTTCATTATCCAATAGCCAACAAAAAGCCTTTGTAAGATCATCCCTATTTTTTAACTTCTGAACTGGAATTACATAATGTTCTATGTCCCTAAAAATATCTAGAGCAATACCGCGTGCTTTAACAGAATACCCAACAACTAAAGTTGGCACCATTGTTGAATACGCCGCGATAGATGCATGAGTTCTAGCTGCAATAAGAGAATGACATTGAGATATAATATATTTCAATTCTTCTGCATTATGATCTGATATAAGTAACACACGTTTGGTATTTCTATATTTGTTGAAAATTTCACTCAATGGGTTTCTATCATCTGTATATGACCAAACAACATGAGGTATCAATGCTATATTATAGTTAGTATTTTTAAGTAAATAATCTATCAAGAAGAAATAATTATTCATAACAGCACCTTCTGATTGCTCACGTTCTATAATCATAGGACTGATATTTATACCAACAGTATTTCCAGGTATAAACCCCTCAGGTAACTTGCATTCTTTTGTTCGCAATATAAATGCTGGGTCTGGTAAACAATAGATATCACTATCTACACCAGCCTGTTTTAAAGCATTATATGAAATAGATTCTCGAGCGATTATAGCAGAATAATTTGAAAGGTCTTTAATCATACTAAGATCTGAAATATTCTCCAATATTGAACATCCCAAAAGAATTGTTTTACCACCATTTTGATTTATCTCAGTGTTTAGACAATTTAACCAAATGTTATTATTATAGGAATAATTGTCTCCTCCCGCTGAAATATAAAGGCTATCTCTATCCACAGACCTTAAAAAGTCTGTATACAAAAATTTATAATATCTATAATCAGAAGGAAAAAGTTTTTGTGAAACTAAATATTTAAAATATTTAAACTGATTTTTCTTAATTTCCGAATGAAGAGGCATAAAATGGACAATATCACCTAAACCATAAGAAATATCCTCTTTTATATTGGAGGAAGCAAACTTAATATCGTCTACACCAGTAGAAAGCAAACTATAGATCGAACGTGTTAGTGCCTCACATCCATGATTTCCTGCCGCTCCATTAGCATATACTACAATTTTCTTCATTGAAATAATGTATTTAATTGTTCTCTATATTTGTCCATTGTATAAGCCTGCAACTTTGTTTTTTGCAAAGATTGATAAGCAATACGTTTCTCTGGATAAAGAATACATTCTTTGATAGCATTACTAATTGATTCTTTATTATAATCAACCATAATGCCATATTTTCCATTATCCAAAACCTCGGTTGCACCAACTGTTTTTGTAGCAATACATGGCACTCCTAATGCCATTGCCTCAATCAGCACAAGTCCAAAACCTTCATACTTAGAAGGTAAAATTAAATAACTAGACTGTTTGACATATGGAAACGGATTCTGTTTGGCTCCCAGTAAAAATATATTCTTCAAATTATTTTCTCGAATTTTGGTTTCAAGAAATTTACGTTCGCATCCATCACCTATAATATACAAATGGCATCTCTTTACATATTCCTCTGGCAGACACGCCATAGAATCTATTAGTATTTCTACTCCCTTTTCATGATTTAGTCTTCCAACAAATACAAGATTCAAAACATCTTGATTCATTGTAATATCACATGAACATAATGATTTTTTATATATCGCATCAACATCCACAGCATTTGGGACGGAAATTGTTTTTGATAATGACAATAGTGTGGTAAATTTCTGTTTAAGCAACTCACTCACAAATATAGTTCTATCAAATCTTTGTAACATCAATCTTGTGTTACTTATCAAAGTTTCCCTATCATTCACGCCATCACATAAAAAATCTGTATGTATCCATGCATATTTACGACTTCTTGACTTCGACTTAGCTACTACATTTATTGCCCAATCCTCAGCAAAAGCGACCTCTATATCAAACTGATGACGACTAACATAATAGTTGTACAGAAAAACTTGAAATGCCCTATTATCCATAATAAGACGGCTGTATAAAGATAATAATACATTGTTTGATATTTTGCGACGCCAACAATCAAGTGTATTATACTTAGCTAATATCTTAATTTCTTCAATATATTCCGTATATAAATCGAAAATAGTTAATACTGTAACATCACAACGATTATTTAATGCTCTAAGCACATCTAAAAGAACATGAGTAAGCCCCCCTTCTAATACATAATTTACAACAATTAGCACTTTAGTTCGACCCATACCTACCAAATTACATCAATCAAATTGTTAACAAATTATAAATATCATTACCAATAAAATCACCTACTACTATATCTTAAATAAAGGATATTGTGTTAGCAAGTAAAATAAAGATATTGTGCTCATAGCAACTTCTAAGATAAAGTTACCATATTCTTTACTGATTTTCACAAATTACCATTATCTCCTAAAATAGTTTATCAAGGATTTTTCATATGCATTCATACCCCAAAACCACATTATAATAACATATATAATAGCATATAAAAAAGCATTAATAAACAAGTACAACCATGTATTCACTACCATAAAGCTACATACATAATAAGATATTACAAGTATAACACATGTGCAGATAATCAATTTCCCTATCTCCTTCCAAAATTTGAAAATATCAATTCGCATTTTTACCTTGTAGAACCAATTAAGAATGAAGAACTGACCTAAAATAAAAGTACCTCCAGTTACTGCCGCACACCCCAAGCCACCATATATTCTTGCCATGGGAATAGAAATACAAACATTAAGTATAGCAATACCAAACAAAACCAACGAACGAAACTTATGAAGATTTCTAGCATACATCATTTGAAGGCCTAAATTCTGTATTAAAGGAATTGTAAAAGGTATCAACACAAATAAAGCTATATAATATGACTCCTCATAATCTAAACCTGCCCACAATACTATGAACCGCTTCCCTAACAGAATAAAACCTGTAAGAACAAAGGCCAAAATAAGATATTGTAAACGCCCCACTTTAGTAAATAAGTCTGAAAATTCTGTATCTGAGACATGATTAACATCCATAGTAGTAAGACGAGGAAGGAACATTCCTGTTATCGCAGTTGAAAATTGCATATAATATGAGACAAAATTAGCACCGATATTGTATACTGCCACTACAACTGTTCCGGCTACTGCTCCAAGAATAAACTGATCTGTACCCCAATATACTTTATCCACGATAAGTGCAAAAAGGACATAGAATGAAAAACCAAATAATTCCCTAAGAAAACTTCGTTCAAATTTCACATGTTTAATTCTTACCTTTAATATACCGAATACATAATAAACAACAACTACTACATTAATAAGATTCAACATTGTAGAGGCTATTGTAATGCCAACAGATTTAGAACCAAGAAACAATAAAGGAAGCATAATAAGAGGGTTAATTACTATATTTATAATACCAACCGCCTTAGTAAACACAAAACGTTCATAAGCCATCATTACAGCATAAAAAACACTAGAGAGCATACTCATAGCCACATTGAACGTCATTAAAATCATCAACTTTTGTAATTTACTAAATTCTTCTTCTGTAAGAGACTGGCTAAACAATCCATGAATATTAAAAACGAGCAATGTTCCTACCAACAATATTACCAAACTAAGAAATCCAAAGATCTTCAAAAAAAGAGTCATCACTCCATACTCCATTTCTTTGTTTTCTTCTGCCTTGTATTTAGTTATATAACGTACCATTGCTGAACCTAATCCTAAGTTCAACAAGCCTAAATACCCTACTACCGATTGTGCTAAAGATATCAATCCATACTCACCTTGTCCCAACATCCGAAGCATAATAGGAGTGTAAACTATCGAGATCATAGTACCAAGGAATATGGTCAGATATGACAAAATTGCCCCTGATTTTATCTGATTAATTGCCATTATTCAACAAATTGCATACTAACTAATTTTTTCTCTAAAATAGGCCATAATACGTTCCATAGTTTTAATCGAAGTTGGTCGATTATTATTGCCAAAAAAAATACAACAAACATACACAAAAAAGATAGTATCCAAAATGTTATAGTTGTATAATTCGAATGTAGTTCAATAAAAAAATCTTTATATCTATAAAGTGTATTAGGATTAGTGTGTATAAGAAATACTGCGAAACAACTAGCTCCGCACCAATTTACAAATTTACTTTTAATTTCAACTTTAGAGAACAATAATAGAAAACTTACAGCAACAAGAAGAGTTGTAGGTGAGATGTAATTTAAAAATATTAAGCCCAAAGTTACTGTATGAAAACCAAGATATGAGGGCAGTATATACAAAGTTGACACAAAAATTATGGATCCAACAATCAATAATATATAAGTAATCTTATTGTAGTGAAGAAATCTTGAACCATAAACTTTTAAATATCTTGCAAACAAATATAGCCCCATGAATGATAAAGGATTATATCCTCCCCATATATAACGGGTTGCGGAAGGAAATATCCAACCATAAATAAATTGGAATATATAAAAACTCACTAATACTGTACACAATGTTTTTTTTGAAGAATGCTCTACTAAACTATTCAAAGCCGGGGACATTATATAAAGAACAAGATAGGCTTTTATAAACCAATTGAGTTCTGTCGCCACAATACAACCAAGTATTCCATTAACAGAAAGATGTGAAATCCCAATAAATAATGTAATAATATAGATCCCTATAAGCCAAAAGAAACACTGAAAAAGGAAACTACATATCCCCTTTACTCTAGGCTTTATACCAAACCAGCCAGATATAAGTACAAATATATCAACACATGCTATACTAAGTGACCAAAACAATAATCTAGGTATAACATCCACAAGATTTGTCACACATTCTTCTGCCGTTGGTTCCCCCAATGAAAAAAAATCAGCATGAACGAGTAAAACCAAAAACATGGCTACCATGCGCAAAAGTTCAAAATTAGATAATCTTTCTTTCCCTATCATATGTGTAAGGTATGTAGAAGATATTATTATATCATTCCCTGGAAAAAGGTACAAATACTCCTTTACTTTTTCCGGTCTATTTCTTCAAACTTGGAATTTTTAGACTTAAATTCAGGAACTATCCTTTTCATCAACTTCACCGTCTCCCAAATTTGTACTGAACGCGATAATCTCTCAAACTCATCATATGTTTCCACAATATCTTCATACTCATACCGACGCACCTTAGCTATCTTAATCTTCTTATGATGGGTAGGAATCGTATTTTCTTCATCACTTAATACCTCCTCATACAGTTTTTCACCCGGTCGTAGTCCTGTAAATTGTATTTCAATATCTTCATTCGGTTTATATCCCGCCAATTCGATCATACGAACAGCCAAATCTACTATTTTCACAGGTTTTCCCATTTCGAAAACAAAGATCTCATATCCTTCCCCCATAGTGGCGGCCTCCATTACCAAACGACACGCCTCCGGAATGGTCATGAAATAGCGTATGATATCGGGATGAGTCACCGTTACGGGACCACCATTTTCTATTTGTTCTTTAAAACGGGGAATAACTGAGCCATTGCTACCCAATACATTTCCAAAGCGGGTAGTTATAAATTTAGTACATCCTTTTACTTTGCCTTCTTTAATGGCATAGCTCAAACTCTGTACATAAATTTCTGCCAAACGTTTGGAGCACCCCATCACATTAGTAGGATTTACAGCTTTGTCTGTGGAAACCATGATCATCTTTTCCGCTCCATATTTAACTGCCATATCCGCAACTTGACGGGTACCGGTCACATTAACCAATACAGCTTCACATGGATTTTCCTCCATCAACGGGACGTGTTTATAAGCAGCTGCATGAAAAATAATTTGAGGATGATAGGTATCAAACACCATACGTAAACGCTCTATGACACGCACATCACCTATCACAGGAACAAAATCAAGATGTGGGAATCGGCGTTCACATTCCAAACGAATATTGTGTAATGGTGTTTCTGCCGAATCAAACATAATCAGTTTACGGATTCCAAGATGTGCCAATTGACGACAAAGTTCACTACCAATACTACCGGCTGCTCCCGTAACCATTACTACTTTATCGCTGAATTCATTGGCAACTTCACTCATATTGATATTAATTTCCGGACGTCCCAACAAGTCTTCAATCTTGACCGGACGTACCCATTGATGAAAGTTACCGTTTTCATCCGCTTCGCTGATAGAAGGAGCTATCAAAGTCTTGATGTGATTATCCTTGCAGTATTGAAGCAAACGAGTTTCCTCTAAACGGGTAGACTCATTATGAGCAAATAAAATACCTTGAATACGGCGTTTACGAATAAGCTGCTGGAAATCTTGTTCATTGGTGAAATAATAAATAGGGAATCCCGCCAAACGACGATGCTTGTAAATAGTTCCATAACAATAGAATCCGACAACTTTATAATGAAAACTATGTAGTAAACGGGTCTTCAGTGCTACACTCTTATCGTCTGTACCATAAATGAGAATACGCATATTCTCCTTATTCATCAATTCAATTAACGCCTCGTAGACTATCACCATCAACATACGGAAAGTAGACAAAGCAATCAAAGTCAACATCCCATCAAATAAGACAAACATCAACCTCTGATTGGCAGACAATCCGAACGGTTCAATCCATAAGAAAATAGCAATCGCTATACATACCGATTTGAATGATGAGCAACAGATCAACGGCCATAAACAACGCAACTGGGAATAACGAATGGTATTACGATAAGTATGGAAAAGATAGGAAGCTATCGTAGTCGCAATAGCGGCTAAAATTCCAATTCGAATCATAGCCCCACTATCTAAAGACACTTCAGCGTTATAATGTATCCACCAATAAGTAAAACAAGTGGACAATACTGAAATAAACAAATCAATTCCCCATATTATCCAGTAACTAAAGTAAGTTCTACTTATATACTGGATAAAAGCATTCAATTTTTCTTTCATCCCCCAATAATAAAAAGTTCCCCTTATTTCTTTTTTTTATTCGTCTCCGAGTAGTAGCCATCCCCATAGCCATATCCGTAACCGTAGCTATAACCATAGCCATAACCATACTTTTTCTTTTCAATATGGCTGTCGTTTAATACAATGCACAGATGTTTGAACTTACCTTCCTGATGCAAACGTTCCAACTCCGGAAGATAACGACGATCGAGTTTTCCATCACGGACCACATATAAAGTCAATTCAGCCACACGGTTTACAATCGTAGCGTCTGCTACCACCTGCGCAGGGACATTATCCAAAATTATATAATCATATTTTTTCTTCAACTCATCTACCAATTTCTCCAAACGATCGCTCATCAGAAGTTCGGAAGGATTAGGAGGCACAGGGCCAACCAACAACATATCTACAGCAGGATGAATCAGCCCTTTGTCCAGTATATTGTCTATATCATCATGCAAACCGGAAAGGTAAGTACTCAATCCTTCCTTATGTTTGACACCCACTAATTTACCTTGAGTCCGTTTACGTAAATCTGTATCTACCAATACTACTTTCTTTCCGGCTATAGCCAATGCCACTGCCAAGTTGCGAGACACAAAAGACTTTCCTTCACCGGGCATGGTAGACGTAAACATAATTACACGGGCATCCTTTGCTACAAAATTTATATTTGAACGCAATAAGCGAAAGGCTTCAGAGATAAGATCATTCTTATGTTCATCTACTACTATGAAATTATCTGCTACTTCTTCCTTACGGGAAGGAATCTCACCCAACACCGGAATGGTGGTATAATCTTCTATGTCCTTACGTCCCCGAACGGAAGTATTCCATAGCATCAACAACACTTGTATCCCCAAAGGAATAGCTAATCCCACCGCTAAAGCAGCCAGCAAAAAAGTTGTAGAATGAGGGGCAATAGGCGCATTAGAACCAAATGGAGACTCCACAACACGAATATTAGCCTCCGTTACAGCTAACTGAAGCGCATTTTCTTCACGCTTATTCAACAGAAAAGTATACAATGCCTCTTTAATGGATTGCTGGCGGATAATACTCAACGCCATCTTTTCCTGCTTGGGCACCGCTTGAATCTCAGTATTAATCTGATGTTCCACAGCACGTGTCCTATCCAATCGTAGACGAAGATTTTTGATATAATTATCCATTGAACCGGAAATTACGGTACGCATCTCCGCCAAATTCTTATCAGCCGTCTGGACTACCGGATTTTTTTCTCCGGATTCAGCCAACAGATGGTTACGCTGAAGCATAAGTTCATTGTAAGCGGTAATCTGGTTTTGCACACTTGCATCCCCTACTCCGGAAACATTAGGAATCAGTTGATTGTTGCGGGTTACATCCATCAAATAACTCTTAATGGATTGTGCAATAGACAATTCTGTTTCCATCTGCAAGGTTTCACCTTTCACACGACTGCTTTCAGCCAGATATTGAGAGCCGTTGCCTTCTGTACCTATAATACGATTGCGCTGTTTAAAGTCTGTCAATTCTTCTTCTACATCTCCCAGTTCCTTGCCGATCACCGCAATGCGTTCGTCTATGAATTTAGCTGTATTTACAGCTATACGATTTTTATCCTCAATAATCGTTTCGTTATACACATTTATCAAAGCACTCAATATCGCATCGGCACGTGAAACATTATTGCCAACACAGGTGATTTGTACCATCGTAGTACCTTTACCTGCCAAAGAAGTAGAAATACCTCCTTTATAAATAGCCGTAGCCGCTTCCGGACTCATACGTTTTACTAAGACAGGCTTACCTATGTATGTAGAGAGGTTCTCAGGTTTCAAATTGACAATCACTCGTCCTGCTTCTGTCTGTAATGTGTCTCCATAGGCATGATTACCATTTATTGAGAGCTTCTTTCCTCCTACGACAAGATTGGAAATCGTGTAGTTTTTTACATCCAGCGGAGTGACATTCATTGAAACAAAAGAGTGATAAGGATCAAAAAAAGTCACTTCAACCGGAGATTCTGCAAACAAGGAAGTATTACGAAAAAAGCCGTCTTCCTCATACGACACATCCAAATGCAGACGATTGACTACCTCACGTACCAATTGATGTGAGCGAAGGATATACATTTCATTTTCAACCCCGCTTCCTGTTACTCCTCCCTGAAGTTCCAGCATGGCGGATATATCCGAATTAGCTGTTTTTCCACCGGTCTTCACTAACATGACGGCCTGACGCTGATAAACAGGAACCAGTGTACGAGTATACAAGTAAGCAGCACTCACACAGACAATTACAGAAATGGCAAACCAATACCAATTAGCTATGATCAATTCTACAACATCCCGTAAAGTGATATTAAAACCACTCTCTCCAGCCGTTTTCTCCTTGTTTTCTTGAGTATATTCCATTTTTATTTTGCAAGAATAAAGATTAATGACAGTACGGAAGCCAACACACCTATAATACTACTACCGGCAGATAAGTAAGTCAGTGCAGAACTTCCCTTCACATTAATTGATTTATTGGGCTCTACGTAAACCACGTCATTTTGTTGCATATAATAAACCGGAGAATTAAAAATGTCTTCACTGGAAGTCAAATCTACCGTATAGCTCTTGCGCTCTCCGTTTTCTTCCCGAATCACCTGTATATTATTCCGTTTCGCTGTTGGCGGCAAATCACCGCCTAGCCCTATCGCATCCAAGATAGTCACCCTGTCGCTAGGAAGTTCTTTCACACCGGGACTGTTGACTTCTCCCAAAAGCAAAATTTTCGCTCCCTTAAAACGGACTTCTACCGTCGGATCTTTGATATACTCACCTTCTATCAACTTATTCTTGATTACCCCTGCCAATTCCAAACGTGTAAGACCGGCTACATGTATTTTTCCCAAAACAGGTACTTCAATATCGCCATTCTTATCCACCAGAAGTCCTTGCAGTTCTTGCGAAGCTCCGCTAGTGGTGGATGAGCCCAACACCTGACTATTGGCAAAAGGTGTCAACAACTCCGGTGCCTTGCTATTAATAGTAATATAAAGCTGGTCATCCGGCTTGATATGCAATTCATAATCATCAAGTACTTTCTGTGAACTCGGGTCTAACGAATTTGCACCCTGCAGATAAAGCATTTTTTTAGATGAGACACAGGAGGTCAGCCCTCCTGCAAGACACAAGAGTAGCAAAGAGTTTGCTAGAAATTTTTTCATGAAAATATTTTTTTTGATTATTCTGATACCGGCTCTACACATCCCACCGGTATATCCACACATGCACACCCCAACATAGTTAACCGAACAGCAACTTTAGACTTGCCGTCCACATTTACCAACTCTCCTTCCAAGCCTGCCAAAGGTCCTTTTATCACCCGTACCTTTTCTCCCGGTGCCAACGGCGATGTGCTCATACTGATCGTTTCATCCGAATAATCGAGCATAAATTTGAATCGCAACATTTGTTGGTCAGGAATAACAGCCGGAGTACTTTCCCCACGCAGTACCATATAGCGGCTGATAGCGGACAGCGTCAACACCTCTTTTTGTTCTTGAGGGTCGACATGGACAAAAATCATCATCGGAAGTAAAACGCGATCTACCACTTTACGACGATCACTCCATTTATGAACCTCTTGTTGAATAGGAAGGAAATTTTCAATCCCCATTTTCGTTAGCCGCTCACTCGTTTTTTTCTCGTGATATATGCGTACAACCGCCACTAGCCAGCGTTTTGAGCGCGCTACGCTTCTGCCAATCACAGTTGTTGGCAGAAGATTCTGATCGTCATTTTTTCTAATGATCATGTATATTTATCCTTCATTTCTCCGCTATTTTTAGGACAACGGAATGAATTTTGGTACAAAGATAGATAAAATAATAAATAACAAACAAGAAAAAAACTTTCTTTTTACTCACAAATCAAAATATGTGAGTAAAACAGTTTCGAACATAAAAGGATTATTTTTCTACGCAGCGAACGAAGCAAGCATCCTTACCGCCACTTGTACCCCAACTACCCATAGGATAAAAATCGAATGTAAAATAATTAAAATCCCATCCTACATTGTTTTCCGTTGTACCATTTACCTTATTCTCTCCGGTCTTATCATACCAGTATATCGCACCAGGACGCATATAGATGTCATAAAACAATGGGCAGTCATTGACACCATTAGGATAAGCAGCACTTACATCAGTCGGCTTGAAATATGTATTTCTACTTGATGCATATCGCAAAATTCCCTTATATTGATTTTCCGCTAATTCCCCTCTAGAATCTTTCCTATGACCATAACCGGAAGCACCTATCGGGAAAAATAGATTTTTTCCTGTTTGTTCGTTATAAACAAAACATCCTCTCATTCCACGTATCTTTGAGGTTGTGTAATCATAACCGTACACGTCATTTAGATCATCAGCAGTTTCTTTAGCCCCATCTCCATATAACACTCCATATCCTTGTTTTATATAATCACTATCAAACAATGCCTGATAATCCGAGGCACTGGCAACCTTCCAGCCGGTTTTGGGCTCCGTAAAATCTTCATTCCGGGTTATATCACTCCACTTCTTCTTTTCACCACTTCCGGCTATTGTAAAGAAGCCATCTTCAGGGTATGACTTTTTAAAATCCTCAGGTACGACATTAACCCAATATTCTTTGGGATTCTTATTATTCAACGCATCAATAGGGTAGGTCCAATTACCACGCCCGAACAGAGAGCCTTCATCCAGCGGAGATTCCGCTTCTTCCGTCTTTGTCCTCATATTCTTGGCATGCCATCTCGTTCCACCGGCTATCAAGTCATCCGGACTATCCCCCTGCCGTACAAATATAAGGTGATAGCAAGTATAGTTGTGGTATTCTACCCTTATGATGGCATAACGAGAAGTATTGGCATCACACGTCCCGTCAAAATTGACATTAAAATCAATCTCAGAACCGTTTTTCCCATATACGGTATCTTTTATGCATTCCGACATTCCACTCCCTTTGTCAAGGTTGATAACCCGCACTGAACTTCCATCGCTGTTGCAATGCCTTACAATATATGCCTTCCACGGACCTTCTGACACAAATGTCTCAAATTTGGTTGCATTCTCTTTTGGCAAGCGTTTCAACACCACATGAAACGGTTCACTCTTTCCGCTGCTACGATATATGCCTTTGGGATTGACAATACGGCGCACTTGATAAATGGTTACCATATTTTCAAATGGTTTTTCCAAACCTTTCAGCTTGGTAGTAATTTTGACTTCTGCCTTCCGATGATATGCGACATAAGGATTGTTACCGGTATAAGCCGTTTCTTTTATCAATTGTTTGGCACGCGTATACATAGGTATAAAGATATTGTATGTATTCGCTTCGGTAGGATGTTGTTCCACACGGTATGTGTCTGTCGAATCGGAACCGGTTGTAGTATGTTCTCCCACACTCATGTCTGTATATGTACGTTCTCCTCTTTTAGGAGCTTTTTCATAATGCTCTTTATTAGAATCCACGTTTACCGAAGTGGTCGTTTTGCGAATAACCAGATCTACAGTCTTATGCAATGAGAGGAAACCATTCCACTGATTAGCATTCACTTTGTCCATTTGGGAGTAATATATCAAGCCGCTGGCATTATACGGAGCCCAACGGTTATCCGTAATTTCCGCCTTGATGTATTCAATTTCACGTCCACCTGTATTTACTTTGATAGGGTACATCATTGAATGATTATACAAATATGATATGAAATAGGGTTCCGGAGTTATAACACCTGGTTCCGGTTCCTCATATTCGATATGCCAGTCTACATCATTGGCAAAATTTTTGAATCTGAGCGTCAGTTTGTAATGACAGTTGCGCTTGGCGTTATAGTCTTTGTAAATATCCTGACCAAGCATGAACCGGTATTTGATAGAACCATTGCCAATTCTTTCTGAATTAATGGATACATAATATGCATCTACTTCTACATATGTACCATACGGCATGCCATCCTTAAATTTATAACCGGGATCTCCCGGCATTCCGGGAGCGTCAAGCCCGTCTTTTCCATCAGCGTCCTGCCGCTTGTCCTTACCTTCCCCCTGCATATTCTCATAAAAGTATACAGCAACGGAGTCTTCATGATGGGAACCATAATAAGGTTTTCCCCGTGTGATACGCGGGCCGTTATATTCATGGTCGTAAGCTGTAGGCAAACTGCCTTTATAGTATTTTAGTTCCTCACCGTCCAACAAAGTTTTATCCAGTCCGTATCCCTCGGCACCTACATTATTATCCTTCCCCAAATAACATTGCATCGGAATATCCTTTATCTGTACCGACCTGAGATACACAAAAACACCTTCTTTCAGACGGCTGCCGTCATAAGCAATTGTAAGCTTCGAAGCAGCCCGGCGCAACCATGAATGCAGGTAGATGCTCGGTCTATTGATGGTAAGAGGTTCGTTTTCAGGCTGGTCTTTCTTGGTCGATGTGAAATATCCAAGCATCTGGCTGTTTTTGCCAACTTCACCGGAAACATTATGCCAGGTTAACGGAATACGCTTAAGTCCGTCTATGGTCTTGATATAATCGGAATACTTCTTGGCTAGAAGATCGGGAACATTGGCAACAGCATAAATATAGTATCTGCCAAAAGGTATTTCTTTTAATTTGAAAGTGGCACGTGGAGTCTGTGTCTCTGCAGATATTTTATTGTCTGCGTCTGCGTCCACACGTTTCTCATCGGTTATTTCAAAATCCAGAATCTGACGGCTTTGATTCTCCACAAGGTTTCCGCTTTCATCATACAACAAGACATAAAGTGTCTCTATTTCTTTAATCGCATCTCCCGCCGCCCTTGTGTTCTGCGTAAGCCCCGAAGCCATAGGACGGAAATCTACGGTGGCAGACACCGTGCTCTGCCCCTCTCCAAGTGATTCCGTTCTTTCAAACCAGTCGTCCACACAACTTGCCATGCTGAGGACAAGTATGAACAGAAATGTATATAATATATCACGTTTCATCATCTTACCGTATTATCGTTCTTTCTTAGTATGTTACTGTCGTTTCATTTATAATCCGAAATCCGGGTTAAGAACAACCTCGCTATAAGGTATTACATCCACTTTCACACCCTCCTCCCAGAAAGTGACGTCGACCAGTATATGAGTATTGCGGAAAAGGGCTTTCAGATTCGGAAAAAGCCGGGTAAACAATACTTCTTTCTCTTCTGAGGCCCCGTTTTCTCCTTCAAGATTCTTCTCTGTCAGATGAAGGGTCATCGTATAGGCTTGCTCTCCATATTCTTGCGTTCCATCTTTGAGGTTCTTACTCTCCGGGAGATAAAATACGGGGAACATTTTTTCACCGGGAGTGGGAGCTTCATTCACATGATACGTGAGACCGGGAACAAGAGTCGGAGAACGAACAATGACTGCCTCGTGAGCCTGCCCGGAAGGAATATCGTAATCCTGTATCCATCCTCTCCTATCCGCCAGCGTCACATCCTCCGGATGCTTTTGTGACTCATCCGCCACTTTTTTCATCCAATCAACCCAAAAGAACTGCTCGTCCTCAAAAAACATCTCCTTTTCCTTTTTATGAGGGATCAGATAGGTTGTCCCCACTATTCCGGAAATAGTAATTGCATCCACACTGACAGCATTTTCACGTTCGTTCGTAAAATGGAATGCGAATTTGGTAGCAGCACGAACCAAATAGAACTGCCGTTCTACCAGACTCTCCGCATTGACCGGAACATCATATACCGAACTCATAGGAATGGGGTTCCTATAATCAGGAGTGAAATACAATTCGTCCACAATGCTCCTGAATGTATTATCACCGACTGTCAATGTTTCCAATTTTCCATGAAGTTCGGAAGATACACTCTCTTCGTTAGCTATCAGGTATATTTTCTTCGTTTCATTCCGTGTCACCTCTAATATTCTGAAACACTCGGTTTGAGGGAAGTTACCGAAATCAACATAGACGTTATGTTCCACACTGCCGTCCGCATGGAGGACAACAATGCGTAACGTGTACATATATTCGACAGAGTTATCCGCAGAGATATCAACCGCACGGGTTTTATCAAGAAGAGCGGTATGCAGGATGAGTGTAGCGGTGGAAGTATCCGGCTGTACTTCGTCCATACAGCCATTCTCTCCGCTGCTACACGCTGCCAACAGTAATGCCCAACCGGCAAATGCTGCCATCCATACTGTATATCGCGATATTTTTTTCACTCTATATCCACATTAGAACGTACCACTTTCCATGAAAGGATTTGTATCACTGTACTTACCCATTTATTGTCTTCGTCAAGAAAAAATGTCATATTATACTCATCTGCCCGATCGAGAAATTCCTGTTCGGACATATTCCTGTTACATTCGCCTCTTACCAACAGAGCGTAGTCAATAACGGGAATGGAAACAACTAGTTTTCCTTCCGTAGTATGAATCGTCAACATCGGACGTGAGTACAGGTTCCAGTCTCTTTTCACCAACCTGCTTACCGTAAGTTCTGCTACGGCAGCCTTGACTGTTGTCACAGCACGGTTCCCGACTTCGGGCATTACATCCACACCGGATTTTGTTAGTACATCAACACCAGCTTCACCCGAATAGGTGGACCAAGCACGATAGGTAATCGGCTCATCATTGATCAATGAGTTATCATGTGCCATCCAGCCGTTCCGGTCTTCAATGCTAAAGACAAAGTCGTCAGCGTTTATGTCTTCTCCGGAAAGATGCTGAAGCACCACACGAAATACGTTCGTATCCTTCGTCAGGGGCATGACATATGTATACTCGCCCCCATCATCATTTACAGGCAGACTGACATCGAGAGTGCCATGAAACAATGGATGTAAGTCTTTTCTAGAACAAGTGATACGTTTTTGAGTACCTGTTGCTTCGTCTGTCTCCAAATCATATTGCCGTTTCAACTTACAATGCAAATCTTCCAGATGGCATCTATGCGATACGTCGGGCAAAGTGAAGGATTCTTCGTTATCAAGTCCGCACCATGCGACAAGATGGTAATCACCAGGATCAAGGTCAAGAGACATGGTATAATCACCTGATGCAAGGATACTGCTTTGTTCGGCAGACTGCCATACCAGCTCTCCTTCAGGATTGAACGCGTAGAGTCTGACAGACTTCACTTCATGAGCAAAAGCATCGGCAAACTTCAGATTCATATCATAACGGAATTTCAGACGGTAGCGCACGGAGCAATCGCCTTCTTCGTTATAAATCATACTATCACACGATACGAACAGGAAAGCATGCACTACGACTGTCAATGCTGCTATTCCCCAACATTTGATATAAGACAGTGTGTTCATTATCTATCATTTTTTATTAATGACCAATATATATAGTCTACGGGTGGAACCGCAGTGGAAATTTCTAATTAAGCGGAAACCCAGAATCTTCTTCGGGATTTCAAAAACGGCATCTCTCTTTGCGCCGATAGCCCAAGCGCTTTCTTTACATTAAAGGGATGGCGGAACTCTCTTCCGACGGGAAGCGGTCCCGCCATCAGGATTACTTAGTGGTTGTTTTTATGGTTCTGTTTGCTATGAATAATCACCATTCCAAATCAACATTCTGTTTTACAACTCTCCATGAAAGAATATTGATTTGTGCAGCAAGATAAGTATCATCATTCTTCGGATGTTGCGGAACAATCTTTTCATCAGGATTCAAAACCGGAGTTCCAAGGCCAGCAACAGAAGTGATGGCAATATCATAAATATGGTTACGTACTACCCCAAACTTACCCTTAGTTTCTTCCGCACTTTCTTCATGCTTAATGTCAGTATAATAATATGTTTTACCGGATGACCATATTCTTGCACCAATCGAATTCTTATTGGCAAGTATCTTATTTACGTCATCATGGGTAGTATACGCCTCTCCATTCGCTTTATAGAATGTCACATCTTTTGCCGTCTCTTCATTCAACTGCAAATAGCTCAAATATCTCTTACTGTCTTCTGAAGAATTATCAGCGACACCTGCATCTATACCGGAAACAAGTTTCACCATATCCTTACTAATTGATACCAGTTTCTCATTCTCGCCATCTTCTTCTTTTGTATAAATCTGAGTATTTACAATACCCAACATTGCTGTCAATGCACCGGCTTCGGTATACTGTGTTCCACCCCATTCAGCCAAACTAACAAAAGTAGCCTTATTGTTCTCATCGACTGTCACCAATCGGGCTGCAATAATCGCCTGAGTACGATTGCTTAGAGCATCAGCCGAGACGTAAGTGGACTTTGTTCCATCAATATTATCTGCCGCATTTTCAAGACAGTATGCATTATGACCATCATATGAAGTAGAATTTCCATTTTCAACTCCTATAGTGCCCACCTTCTTAGCTATTTCATTATAGCTTAAATAACCAAGTGTAATATTTGCCGGGTTCTGTGCCCAATAAGAACGATAAAGAGCAGACATATTCCAAGTCCAACCTAAATTCCAGTCAGAATCTACTTTTTTGAAAAGATATGTTTTATCAGCAGTACCCGTCACATCCCATCCAGTAAAAATAGCATATACAACTTTTGCGTCTTCTCCTTCACCAACAGTTATATTGGTGTCACTGTCTTTTGCTGTTTTCAACGGAACGGCTACATATTCTTTAGCTACGCCATCTTCTTCTAATGTTACTGTTTTGGAAGAGACTCCTTCTTTCCATGCAGTATACAATCTTGCTTTAGCCCATACGCGTTCTACATAGATATTTACCGGATCCTCAGTGGCAGCCTCTGGTCTAGTTTTCAACTTATCTGCAGTTACCTCAACCTCACAACAGAAACTCTTGGAACCAAAAACAGAACTTGTCATCAAGAAACCATCATCTGCAGAACCAGACGATGCTATCTCATCACGAAGTTGACTCAAAGACTTGTTAGCATCACCTAAGAAACAATTGGTACCTACTCCACCGTTAAGTACTGCAACCATAGATTTAAGACCATCTACATTGTCATCCTTATCCGTTTCAATAACGAGCACTGCATCCACTTTTTCCTCAATATTAGGCATCTCGCTTTCAGTACTTCCCAAATCTTTGCCTTCAAGTGAATAATCATAATAATTTTTTCCTTCACGTCTTACCGGACAAGCAGAACCATCTGCTTTGAAGAAATAAAAACGTATCGACTTCACTTCATTTTCATTCGCCAACCCTTCTTCAAACAAATCTCCATCCTGATTTCCGGGATTTGTTTCTGCACGTGTCCTGATAGCTGCCGGATTAGCAATCCGAACAGACAGAAAACGACTCTGACCGTCAAATTCCGGACCGTTGGTTTCGGGCATAATTTCATCGCTGGAACAAGCACTAAACACCATTACTCCAAGCAAGCCCCAAAATAAATTTGATAACTTCATAAAATTAAATGTTAATGGATTAATAAATTATTTTTAGCTTTCTCTATTTTATCTATCTCAATAAGGATTATATCAGCCTGTTCTACTCCCATCGCTTTCGCATCATTGAGGAGCCTTCGCGCATTATCATAATCTTCAATAAGAAAGGCATATGCTCCACGAGCATAAACCGCCTGTGATGAATCTCCCGCTTTGAAAAGATAGCGTTTTGCACTTTCAAAATCCTTGCGCTGCATTGCGGAATTCGCTGCATTCAGATTGGCAGTCTCATCATCAGGATACATTCTCACTGCCGTTTCAAACACGTCGTTGAACTCAACGCTTCCCGGTTCGTACGTCCGTGCCACAAGATAGAATTCATTGAGACTAAGTTTCTGGGGTTGCACCCTTATGACGCGCTTTATCTCTTCGACATCACTAAAGCTACGGATGACGTAGTCTATACGATAGTCTGTATGACGTAAGGCCGGATAACAATTCTGCAACAAGAAGCGGTATTCCTCCGGATAAGTCCGCTTTATCTTCGCTTCTTTAGTATCCGGTTCCAGATTGCTGTCAATCATGTCCAATATCTCTGTACGGTGTGCCAGATTAGTTTTTTCGACATAACGGCGCAAACCAGCCCAATCTTCCGGCTCATAGTCCGTAATTATCACACTATCCTTGAAATGATATAACTGATTGATATAATGCTTCAAAGCTGCCGTACGACCTATTGCCAGATCTCGATTATGGGAATACGGACTCTCGGGCGACGCATATCCTTTGAGCCATACGGAAGTGATAGTGATGTCCTTGTCATTCCGCACAGAATCTATAGAGGCTTGGATTTTACCCAGTTCATGCGTATTCCGACGATATTCAGGATAAATGACCGTCTTGTTGACCGGGAAGTCAATGAAGGCCGAACCGGAGAGCGAGCGACTCTTGACAGCCTCTGCCTGAGGGTAGACATAGAGCAACTGCGGAGACAACGGAAGTACTTCCATATAGCCGCCCAACGGCTCCACACATTCTGCCAATAGCGTGTTGCAACAGCCATAATCACTGCGATACAATTCCAATGCTGCTCCGTTCATCCATCCATAATATGGAATAATGGCATGGTATGCCACATCGGAGGGTTTTGAACGCGCTTTAAATGACATTTCTTTTGCACCGGACAGCATACTTTCTCCATTACGCACATAATAATAATAACGTTGACGCCCATAAACTCCTATTGACGGAAGTTCGAGCGTATCTGTAGCGCACACAAAGCGGGGAGTAAGCAATACAGCCCTGTTTATATCTACTTCCAAAGGGGACAAGCCCATATTCATGTCAACCACTATATATTCACCGTTCCGTTCAATCCTAAGACTATCGGTTGTCACTCCGACTGTTTGCTGGGCATTCAACATACAACCTATTCCCAGCAATGCTGCTATAATAAAAATAAATTGTTTCATAACTAAACGCTTTTAGAATAAATAGACTAGATTTACCGCTACCTTAGTGGGACCGAAATAGTTATGCGGTTTATTTTCACTAACTTTCTTTCCACATCCGGCACACCTGAAACGATCATAACGGGTATAGGAATAACCGACACCTATTTCCGTCTCGATGTTCCAATGCCGCCCCAATATCCAGGCATACCCATAGGCAACACCCGCGCCTACAAACCAGCCTTGATACCGGGTGCTTTTAAGCGTCGAGAAATCAGTGCCCAGTAAACTAAAATCTGTATCAATGCCACCTATATTATATTGTCCGCCGTGCAGATGGGCTCCGATAAAATGCCCCGCAAAACGGTCGCAAAACCAATAACGAGCTTCAGGTTGCACTGCCCAATGCTTCCACCGGCGATCATGAGACAAAGTCCATGCATTGACCTCTCCGGAAATGTCGAGCGTCCAACGAGGAGCCAGCCCTACCTCCAAACTGGTATTTATATTTAGAAAAACATCGGATAAAATATTGGTCTTTACTGCCACATCTTGTGCACAAACCGGATGAGCCACAATATTCATGACTATTATCAGAAAAAAAATCCCTAGTTTCATCATTTATGTGTATTCTTATGCTAAAATATTGTTGTTATTTCCCATGAAATATCATCCAAACAGGTAAAGCTACAAACAGACATACATTTTACCGATAATCCAAGAATATAACTGTTTAAGTTTCCCTTGTAAATATGTTTATCCCCCAATCATATCCTTTTTATAGCCTTATCTGATACTTCTCTTATCAAGAAAAGTACCACTAACACTGAATATCTGATATTTACATATTTGCATTACATGGATATGTCATTCCGATTAACATTTGACAAAAAATGCTAATATTATTTGTTGTAAAATAAAAAAGTTTATTTAATATAATGAGAGATACCCTGTTTTTTGTAATTTTGCACCGTTTAATACTTTTCTTGATAAGAAAAGTACCAGATTAACAACGTGTTTTCATACTTTTTTAAGTCATTATAAGGAGTTGATGATAAGACTATTAGCCTTATCAATAGCAGAAGTGTCCAATGAAGCAAGATAAATTTTCGTAGTATTCTCAGAATCGTGTCCCATAGCTTCGCAAATCACTGAAATAGAGATATTTTTACTTTTGGCTATACTTGCCCAAGCGTGGCGCGCAACATATGTTGTCAGCGTTACATTCAAGTTCAACAGTTTTCCAATCATTTTCAATTTCCTGTTGATTAAATGTGCCGCATTTTGATATTGCCGCCTCTCATCTTTTGCAATATCTTTTATTATCGGTAGCAGGTAAGGTGTATCTACCGTATCATACTTATTGATAATCTCCTGCATAGGCTTTTCCCATTTGATAAAAAGCTGCTGATTCGTTTTGTGACGCCGATAAGACAAAATACCGTTCCGGATATCTTTCTTTTTGAGAAACGCTATATCTACGAATGACATCCCACGGGTATAAAACGAAAACATAAAGATATCCCGGGCATAATCCATCGATGGAGAAAATTTCAATTCCAGATCCCTTATTTGACGGATTACTTTTATGGGCACAGCGCGTTTCATAGTCTTGTCAATTCCGGTATAAACATATTTGAACGGATTACGTTGCACTGTCAACTCTTTATCTACGGCACGATTATATATTGCCCGCAAATTTCTCATGTAATAGGAAGAGCTGTTGGGACATACTCCGGCGGATTTCAAATAGGTTTCATACTCGACCATAAGAACAGAATCGATACTTTCAATAAGGATATCTCCACGTCTTCCCATGAAACGCTCAAAACTATTCAAGGCCACCGTATAAGTTTCAGCAGTACGCTCTTTACCAACCTGCTCCAGCTGCATAACAAGTTCCCGTCCAAACGAAAGGAAACCACCAGCTAAAGAATCCTGAAAAGACTTCACCACATCTTCTGAGGTAAAGGTAGCCGTAGTTCGCTTGAGCCTCAAAACAATTTCCCTGAGTCGGGACTGATCTTCTAAAATACATTTTCTCATTGTAACCAAATAATGTGCACGTATTGCGTCATCAGCAGGAATGATGATTAACGACAACCGTTTATCCCATTCTGAGGGAAAAAGCTTGTAACCGGTGTTTATGCACCTCACAACCCTGTCATGAATCACTTGATAAAACAAAGTCCCCTCTTTATCCAAAACAGAGGAAGGACGAAATTTGAGTTTTACTGTTGCCATATAAGCTATATTTTGAATTAAACAATTAGTGATATAACAAATATGGAAATAAAAAAAAGAGACTGAATAACTTTTTATTGTTAAACAGCCTCTTAATATTGTTTTTTTAGAGTTTACCCAGAATTACCTACCACTTGTAGTTAATACCGAAACTGAGCAGTTCCTTTAACTGGAAATAACTGTCACCTTCAGTGGGTTTGGAACTATCATCAAAACGGGTGTGAACGTAAAGTTTGGTAGAGAGATAACGGTTCAGAACAAAATTGAATGTGTTTTCCCATTCTACACGAGCCCAATGGTAGTTAGTCAGATAGTTGAGACGGGATTCCAATGACACGGCAGAAATGATATTCCAGTTAAATGTCGACTGCAACTGCGAACCGAAGTCATTCTTGGAGCATTTGCCTTTATCCAGACCGAATTTCGTTTCATCCACTTCCGAGTTGTCAATATAACGCAGGTTATAAGTCAATGGCGCCATAAAGACAGAAAGATTGAATTTCTTTTTATTCAGTTTATAGTCCATACCGATACTGACCGCCAAATCAGCCGGAGACATGAAAGCTGAAACCAGATCTTCGCTGTTGGCCTTGTATCCATTGAAAAACTGGGTTTTGAACTCAGAGGAGATCGTATAATACCAATTCTTAAAAGCTCTCAATCCCAGCTTGTTATAGATGCGAAGTTGGTCAGTTGTAAAGAGATACTTATGGTATTCGTCCGACGGAGTGGAAGTCATACCCGCTTTCGCTTCAAGCTGATTTTCAAACAGCACTTTCTCATTGTCATTATAGTTTGCGAAGATCAGAAAAGTAGCTAATCCGGAGAAGTTGCTCTCCCCCCCCTTATACCAGTTGTCCGAAAGGTGGTTCTGGCTGATCTGTAATGAACCGTTACCTCCTACAACCCACCAGTTAGGACGGCTGATCTTGATATCGGCCTTTCCTACATTATCATTCATATCTTCACGTTGAAACAGATGAATCACATTGGCTTTGGGGGAGATCTTCGGTTTCACATCATGCCGGAAAACATCCCGACTCATGATACGGTCTTCCGTAGTAACAACCAAATTCGGATGTTGCAGATAAAGATCCATCAAAGCGTTATTGACTAATGTATTGGCACGTCGGGTTTTGGTAAACGCCAATGTGTCGTATGGTAAAAGTTCCGATGTCAGTTTGGGGGTGGTGTCCGGCTGCACAGGTTTCCATTCCAGTCTTGAATACTGCGCCATCGGGGCATAGTAATACGCCAAAGGAGTAAACAGGCGAAAATAGTCGGGATCCGACGGAATATAACGTGGCGGCACAGACGGATCATTCAGATAATCCAATTGGGCTATATACTTATTATATAAATAAGAAACGGTATCCAATTGGGGTGTCGGACCGGACATATTGAGTTTTAACATTAAATATTTCTGGAGTTCTGCCGAAAGTGTATCCGCTTTTACGACTTTGGCCTTAGCCACTACCGTTGAAGATTTGGGAAGTGAAGAATTGCCGGCATTTTCCTGTGCAAAAAGCGATAACGAAAATAACAACAGGATAAAAACTGAATATAAAGTAGTAACTCTCATCATATTTGTTTATGGTTTAGGCTGCAAAGCTACATTATTTTGTTCAGAAATCATAGGATTCTTTCAAAATTGCATTTTTTAATAAAATTGTAGAGACGAAAGTCTGCATTCTTCCTCTTTTTTTTATAATTTTGCGCTTTTTAAGTTCATAAGAATACTACTAAGTAAACAATTTTAAAAACAGTTATAGCTGTGGGAGAAACAAAGTATATTTTCGTCACCGGTGGTGTTGCCTCTTCATTAGGAAAAGGTATCATTTCATCTTCCATCGGTAAGTTGCTGCAAGCAAGAGGTTATAATGTAACCATTCAAAAGTTTGACCCGTACATCAACATCGACCCGGGAACACTGAATCCATACGAGCACGGAGAATGCTATGTAACGGTAGACGGACACGAAGCCGACCTCGACCTAGGACATTATGAAAGATTTCTGGGCATACAAACGACTAAGGCGAACAACATTACTACAGGACGTATCTACAAAAGCGTTATCGACAAAGAGCGTCGTGGAGACTATCTGGGTAAAACGATTCAGGTGATTCCGCATATCACGGATGAGATCAAACGGAATGTGAAATTGCTCGGTAACAAATACAAATTCGATTTTGTCATCACCGAGATCGGTGGTACGGTAGGCGATATCGAGTCACTCCCCTACCTCGAAAGTATCCGTCAGTTGAAGTGGGAACTCGGTAAGAATGCTCTTTGCGTGCACCTGACTTATGTCCCGTATCTTGCTGCCGCCGGAGAATTGAAAACTAAACCGACTCAACACTCGGTGAAGGAACTTCAAAGTGTGGGTATCCAGCCGGATGTACTAGTACTGCGTGCCGAACACCCGTTAAGCGACGGATTGCGCAAGAAAGTGGCACAATTCTGTAATGTGGATGATAAAGCCGTAGTGCAGTCTATCGACGCAGAAACAATCTACGAGGTTCCTATCCTGATGCAGGCACAAGGCTTGGATAGCACCATTCTCGAAAAGATGGGACTGCCGGTAGGAGAAACTCCGGGACTCGGTCCATGGCGTAAATTCTTGGAACGCCGCCACGCAGCTGAGACCAAAGAGCCTATTAACATCGCATTGGTCGGAAAATATGACTTGCAGGATGCTTACAAATCTATTCGTGAAGCATTGTCGCAGGCCGGTACTTACAACGACCGCAAAGTGGAAGTACATTTCGTAAACAGCGAAAAGCTGACAGACGAGAATGTGGGTGAAGCCTTGAAAGGTATGGCGGGTGTCATGATCGGACCGGGATTCGGCCAACGGGGTATTGACGGTAAGTTTGTAGCTATCAAATATACACGTACACATGATATTCCGACTTTCGGAATCTGTCTGGGTATGCAATGTATCGCCATCGAATTTGCCCGCAACGTATTGGGATATACAGACGCCAACTCACGCGAAATGGATGAGAAGACTCCGCACAACGTGATTGATATCATGGAAGAGCAGAAAGCGATCACCAATATGGGCGGAACCATGCGTTTGGGTGCTTACGAGTGTGTATTGCAGAAAGGCTCTAAAGCATATCAGGCATACGGAGAGGAACATATTCAGGAACGTCACCGTCACCGTTACGAGTTCAATAATGACTACAAGGAACAGTACGAAGCTGCCGGTATGAAATGTGTAGGTATCAATCCCGAATCGGATCTGGTGGAAATCGTAGAAATTCCGACATTGAAATGGTTTGTAGGTACACAGTTCCATCCGGAATATGGAAGCACGGTACTGAACCCGCACCCGTTGTTCGTGGCGTTTGTGAAAGCGGCTATCGAAAACGAAAAGTAATTAGTAATTTGTAATTAAAATAAGAATGGATAAAAATACCATCACAGGTCTCGTTTTAATAGGTATATTGTTAGTAGGATTCAGCTTTCTGAGCCGTCCCAGTGAGGAGCAGATAGCTGCGCAAAAAAGATACTACGATTCTATCGCTCTTGTACAACAGCAGGAAGAGGCGCTGAAAGCAAAAACGGAGGCAGCACTGGCTAACAGCAAGAAAGAGGCGGCATCTGCTGCCGATTCATCCTCCCTGTTTTTCAATGCATTGCAGGGAACAGACTCTAAAGTCAGTATCCAAAACAATGTAGCGGAAATCACTTTCACAACCAAAGGCGGACGTGTCTATTCGGCCATGCTGAAGGATTACATGGCACAGGACAAGAAGACACCGGTTGTACTGTTTGACGGTGACGATGCATCGATGAATTTCAACTTCTATAATAAGGAAGGAGCTATCCAGACAAAGGATTATTTCTTTGAAGTGGCAAACAAGACGGATAGCAGTGTGGTCATGCGTCTGGCGGCAGATAGCGCAAGTTATATCGACTTTATCTACACGCTGAAACCGGACAGCTATCTGATGAACTTTGAAATCAAGGCGACAGGTATGACAGACAAATTGGCAAACACCAATTATGTGGATATCGACTGGTCACAACGTGCCCGCCAACTGGAAAAAGGATTCACTTACGAAAACCGCTTGGCAGAGCTTACTTATAAGATCAAAGGAGATGATGTGGATAATCTGTCGGCAGCCAAAGACGACAGCAAGACATTGGAAAACCGCATTGACTGGGTAGCTTTCAAGAACCAGTTCTTCTCTTCGGTATTCATTGCCGAGCAGGACTTCGACAAGGTTTCCGTGAAATCAAGAATGGAGCAACAGGGAAGCGGATATATCAAAGATTATTCTGCTGAAATGAATACTTTCTTCGATCCATCGGGTAAAGAGCCGACAGAGATGTATTTCTATTTTGGTCCGAACCACTTCAAAACGTTGAAAGCATTGGATAAGGGACGTGACGAAAAATGGGAATTGAACAGACTGGTATACTTGGGTTGGCCCTTAATTCGCTGGATCAATCAGTTTATCACAATTAACGTATTCGACTGGCTGTCGGGCTGGGGCTTGAGCATGGGTATCGTGCTGTTGATTCTGACCATCATGGTGAAGGTTGTGGTTTATCCGGCTACGTGGAAGACCTATATGTCATCTGCCAAGATGCGTGTACTGAAACCGAAAATCGACGAAATCAACAAGAAATATCCGAAGCAGGAAGATGCGATGAAGAAGCAACAGGAGGTGATGGGGCTTTACAGCCAATACGGGGTAAGTCCGATGGGCGGCTGTCTGCCGATGTTATTACAGTTCCCTATCCTGATGGCTTTGTTTATGTTCGTGCCGAGTGCTATCGAACTACGCCAACAGAGCTTCTTGTGGGCGGACGACCTTTCTACATACGATGCATTCATTACATTCCCATTCCATATCCCGTTCTTAGGCAACCACCTCAGTTTGTTCTGCTTGCTGATGACGGTGACTAATATTCTGAATACGAAGTACACAATGTCTATGCAGGATAATGGAGCGCAACCGCAAATGGCGGCTATGAAATGGATGATGTATCTGATGCCGATTATGTTCCTGTTTGTCTTGAACGATTATCCGTCAGGTTTGAACTACTACTACTTCGTGTCGACCTTGATTAGCGTAGGTACCATGATTCTGCTTCGCAAAACGACTGACGAAACAAAATTGCTGGCTATCCTGGAAGCGAAAAAGAAAGACCCGAAACAAATGAAAAAGACCGGATTTGCTGCCCGCCTGGAGGCAATGCAAAAACAACAAGAGTTATTGCAGCAGCAAAGACAGAATAAGAAATAAGGAAGAAAATCCTATTATATTCTGAAAGAGCCGGACATCCTACTTGGGTTGCCCGGCTTTCTTTCTCTAAAAATGAAATAAGATGAAAACAAAATATACTTATAAACAAATTTGGACAATAGCCTACCCTATCCTCATCAGTCTGATCATGGAGCAAATGATCGGTATGACGGACACTGCTTTTCTGGGACGTGTCGGGGAAATTGAACTGGGCGCGTCCGCCATTGCCGGTGTATATTATCTGGCTATTTTCATGATGGCATTCGGATTCAGTATCGGTGCGCAAATATTAATTGCCCGCCGTAACGGAGAAGGAAACTACAAGGAAATAGGACCGATCTTCTATCAGGGAATCTATTTCCTGCTGGCTGTTGCCGTCATTCTATTCACGCTGTCCATCGTATTTTCACCACATATTCTAAGGAATATCATTTCGTCACCACATATTTATGATGCAGCCGAAAGTTATATCCATTGGCGTGTGTATGGTTTCTTTTTCTCGTTTGTCATGGTGATGTTCCGTGCATTCTTTGTTGGTACGACACAAACAAAGACACTGACTCTGAACTCCATTGTCATGGTGCTTTCGAATGTGGTATTCAACTATATCCTGATTTTCGGTAAGTTCGGTTTCCCGCAACTGGGAATTGCCGGTGCCGCTATCGGTTCTTCATTGGCGGAAATGGTATCGGTGATTTTCTTTATCATTTATACCTGGAAGCGGATTGACTGCAAAAAATATGCATTGAATATATTACCCAAATTCCAAAGAAAAACATTGAAGCGGATTCTCAATGTTTCGGTGTGGACGATGATTCAAAATTTTGTTTCTTTGTCTACCTGGTTCATGTTCTTCCTGTTCGTAGAACATCTGGGAGAACGCTCACTGGCTATCGCCAATATTATCCGCAACGTATCGGGAATACCGTTTATGATTGCAATGGCTTTTGCCGCCACCTGCGGTTCGCTGGTCAGCAACCTCATCGGGGCGGGCGAACAAGATTGTGTTCGAGGAACCATCAGACAGCATATCCGTATCGGATACGTATTCGTATTGCCGATTTTGGTTTTCTTCTGTCTGTTTCCCGACCTGATTCTAAGTATTTACACGGATATGCCGGATCTAAGGGCTGCCTCTGTACCTTCATTATGGGTCTTGTGCTCCGCTTATCTGGTGTTAGTTCCCGCCAATGTCTATTTCCAATCGGTATCCGGTACGGGAAATACGCGGACTGCATTGGCAATGGAGCTTTGCGTATTGGCAATTTATGTAGCCTATGCCACGTACTTCATTCTCTATCTGAAAATGGATGTCGCTTTCTCTTGGACAACGGAAAGCGTGTATGGTACTTTCATCCTGCTCTTCTGTTATCAATACATGAAGAAAGGAAACTGGCAGAAAAAGAAAATCTAAATTCTTTTTTCACTATCTTCGCAAGAAAATAAACATTTTATAAAATATATGAGACAAGCTAATTTATTTATGATGTCGGCAGCAATGTTGTTAACTGCCTGCGGAGGAACCAAAGACGCAGGCAAAACGGATCAGGTGCTTATCAAGAAATCGGATATCAAGATCGAAGGGAAGCGTATGACTCCCGAAGCACTTTGGGCTATGGGACGTATCGGCGGATTCGCTGTATCGCCCGACGGAAAGAAAATTGCGTATACGGTAGCGTATTACAGTGTGCCGGAGAACAAGAGTAACCGCGAAGTATTTGTAATGAATGCAGATGGAAGCGATAACCAACAAATCACTCGTACCCCTTATCAGGAGAATGAGGTGACTTGGATAAAAGGGGGCAGCAAACTCGCATTCCTAAGCAATGATAGCGGTAGTAGTCAGCTTTATGAGATGAATCCGGATGGTAGCGAACGCAGACAACTGACTAACTACGACGGAGATATCGAGGGATTTTCCATCTCACCGGATGGCAAAAAGCTTTTGTTTATCTCACAAGTAAAGACTAAAGACAGCACAGTAGATAAGTATCCGGATTTACCTAAAGCTACGGGCATCATCGTTACCGACCTGATGTACAAGCATTGGGATGAATGGGTCACGATGGCACCGCATCCGTTCATTGCAGATTTTGATGGAAACAAAATTTCCAATGTCATAGACATTTTGGATGGCGAACCGTATGAAAGTCCGATGAGACCTTGGGGTGGTATCGAACAACTTGCCTGGAATACGACTTCGGATAAGGTGGCCTATACTTGCCGCAAAAAGACGGGACTGGAATATGCGATTTCTACCAATTCGGACATTTATATTTATGACCTGAACACAAAGAAAACGGAGAATATAACGGAAGAGAACAAAGGATACGATACCAATCCACAATATTCACCGGATGGGAAGTATATCGCTTGGCAAAGTATGGAACGTGACGGCTACGAAGCTGATCTGAACCGTCTGTTCATCATGAACTTGGAAACTGGCGAGAAGCGTTTTGTGAGCAAGGCATTCGAATCGAATGTAGATGCTTTTGTCTGGGGAGCAGATGCAAAAGTGATCTATTTCACAGGTGTATGGCATGGAGAGTCACAGATTTATGCGCTTGACCTGACAAACGATTCGGTAAAGGCTATTACTTCAGGAATGTACGATTACGAAGGGGTAGCTCTTTTCGGAGATAAGCTGATCGCGAAACGCCATTCAATGAGTATGGGTGATGAGATTTACACTGTGGCATTGGATGGTTCTACCACTCAACTGACACAGGAGAACAAACAAATCTATGACCAGCTGGAAATGGGTAAAGTAGAAGGTCGCTGGATGAAAACAACAGATGGCAAACAGATGTTGACATGGGTGATTTATCCTCCACAGTTTGATCCGAACAAGAAATATCCGACTTTGCTGTTCTGTGAAGGAGGTCCGCAGAGTCCGGTAAGCCAGTTCTGGTCTTATCGCTGGAACTTCCAGATTATGGCAGCTAATGATTATATCATCGTTGCTCCGAACCGTCGCGGTTTGCCGGGATTCGGTGTGGAATGGAACGAACAGATTAGCGGCGATTACGGTGGCCAGTGTATGAAGGATTACTTCACTGCTATCGATGAAATGGCAAAAGAGCCGTATGTGGACAAAGATCGTCTGGGATGCGTAGGTGCCAGCTTCGGAGGATTCTCCGTATATTGGTTGGCCGGACATCACGACAAACGGTTCAAAGCATTCATTGCTCATGATGGTATCTTCAACATGGAAATGCAATATTTGGAAACTGAAGAAAAATGGTTTGCCAACTGGGATATGGGAGGCGCATACTGGGAAAAACAGAATCCGGTGGCACAGCGTACGTTTGCCAACTCTCCTCACCTATTCGTAGAGAAATGGGATACTCCTATTCTCTGTATTCATGGAGAAAAAGACTACCGTATTCTGGCTAATCAGGCAATGGCTGCTTTTGATGCTGCCGTGATGCGTGGTGTTCCTGCAGAGTTGCTGATTTATCCGGATGAAAACCACTGGGTATTGAAGCCACAGAATGGAGTTTTATGGCAACGCACATTCTTTGAATGGTTGGATAAATGGGTAAAGAAAGCGCCGTCCAAATAAAAACGGTGCATATTCCTATAAAGTAAAAAGAAGGCTCTGTTCTCAATCTACTTGAGTTCAGAGCCTTCTCCATTACATTCAACCAAAATCCGCTAATTTTTACCTCGAATAAATATTTTCAATTTCTACAATATACATCTTATGGAAACCTCCATGAGCACCACCATACCACTTTTCTATTGATTCTTTATCCAAAAAACATTCCGGTTTGATAGCGTCAGCATAAAGTTTCTTACATTCCAGACTCAAACGTGCCTGCTCGAACAGGACATTACCTTTTTCTGTAAATACAGGTTTCAATCCGGTTTCTTTTACTTTATCTATATTACGTCCCGACTTGGAACCACAAACAGCGTGAATCTTCTTATTTTCTTCTCCTAAGAAAGAAAGTGTCAGGTGATCGTTCTCCTCCACAAACTCGTATGTATACCGTTCGGGACGGATAAAAACGAAAGCAACCGGTTTATTCCACAACCAGCCAATGCCACCCCAACTTGCTGTCATGGTGTTAAACTTCTCTTTTGTTCCCGCCGTTACGAGCATCCACTCTTTTCCGATTGCTTCGAAAAAGTTTTCTTTCAGGTCTTTTACTTCTAATTTCTTCATCTCTTTATTTGTATCTAAGTATTCTTATTTCTGTTTCCTCAATTTCACAATCTCTCCCAAATAAGGAATTTCCACAGAGATCTTCCGTTTCTTTGCCTCTGTTGCAAAGACTTTCGGGGGATCATGCAAAGGCTCGTCAGACAAATCGAATGTGCCATAATGCATGGGGATAGTAAGTCCTGCATGCATTTCTTCGGCAGCAGTCAAAGACTCGTGAGGCGATATATGATTGGGACGCATAAACCAGCGAGGTTTATATGCCCCGATACCCAACAAAGCGTAATCCGGTGCTCCGAACAGATCGGGAATCTCACGAAAGTGGCTGGAATAACCTGTGTCACCACTGTAATAAAGGGAGATTCCATCTCCTTGCAGCATGAAGGCTCCCCACAATCGCTGGCCGCCATCGCGTACGGAACGTTTGCTCCAGTGTTGTGCCGGTAGAAAAGTAATCTTCAATCCCTCATCTTCCATTTGTTGATACCATCCGGCTTCAATCACCTTCATTTCAGGAAACCATCCCTGAATCAGTTCACCGGTTCCCAATCCACAAAAGAGTTTCATTTGCAGATTATTCTTCAATAGGCGTGCTATACTCTGCTTGTCCAGATGATCGAAATGGTCATGGCTGACAAGTAGATAATCAATCCCTGTAAATATGTCAGGATTAGCGGGAAACTCGCTCTGTCTCTTCACAAAAGGAATACTGCCGAACACAGGATCGAACATGATTCGTTTACCTGCTAATTGCAGAAAGAAAGAATTATGTCCGAGCCATATCAGGGAATCTCCTACCACCGCATCCAATGAACGGAGATAACAAACTTTCGGATCCCATTTCACCGTTTTCTTCTCCTTGCGTTGGGGATTAGGCGAAAGACGCCATTTCAGTACACTCCCCATCCCCGGACGGAAGCGATGCTGCCGATTAAAAAAACGCCCGCGCACCATCGGATTTCCTCTCCAATAAGGGTTGACTGTCGCTAAACGTTCGTTTCTCCTAAAACATATATGTTCACCCATTTTTATTTCCTGAATACGTATTTACAAACTTACTAAAAATTTCTCGATTTACGATGAATTAGAGTAAACAAAAAATGTACCCCGGACACACTATCGGGGTACATTTACTTATAAAAGAATAAATATTATCCTTTTTTAATAGAATGAGACTTCGTTAAGAGCAGTGCAAGCCATACAAAGGCAGTTGCCAGCCAAGAGCTGAAAGATTAATAATCATGATGACTGCACCCAATATCCATAGAATCAATAGCGACCATTTCAAACCTGTTCCCATCGGTGACCAATGGAATAATTGCCGCAAGATAGTATACAAGAAAGCTCCTAACGGAATGCCGATGAGGGCAACTCCGGCAATCGTACCTAGCAGTGTCATCATTGGAGATACGGAAGCAACCGGCATCCAGTCGATGGCAGGCAGCATCTCGTAAAGCAGTGCTCCTCCGCTAACTGCCACGGCAATTGCTGCAAACACCAGTGCTACCAGTACAACGGCCAGTACGAACAAGACAGGGCAGCAGAGAATGACAAGAGCTACCAGAAATATTTTAAAGAGAACAGCAGCAATGGAAACAAATACATCGCCTATCTTTTGAAGAAAGGTACGAGGTTTGCCGGAATTCATATAGTTATTGACTCCGTCCGCTACGCGTTCGAAACCGTCTGTCACTGTTTTGCCAATATTCTCAATGGTCACTGCCTCCCCACGCATACTCAATTTTTCTGCGGCAGTACGGGCTTCCGGAATAACAAGCCATCCAATAATATAAAGTATAATCATCGGGCAATAAGGAACAAATACCAGGATAATCATCAATATACGTACCAATGTGATGTCCCAACCGAAGTAAGCTGCCAATCCTGCCGCTACACCTCCCAACAATTTATTATCCGGATCACGGAACCAGCGGCGTTGAGCAGAGGTTTGTGTACTGCCTTGATTAGCAGACGATGTTTGTTCCGTTCTTTTCTGTGAGTCCATATCCTCATCAGCAATTCCAAAGTCTTCCGGTTTGCCGACGCGGGCGATGATTTCTTCTACATCCGAAACTGTGATGACCTGTTTCCCTCCATTTACTTTCTCGGCAAACAGTTCGGCAATACGCATTTCAATATCGTTTACGATCTCTTCCGCACCCTCCTGTTTACGAAAGTAATGTTTGAGGTTAGACAGATAATTGTCTAACAATCGGTAGGCATCATCATCTATATGATAGACAATTCCTCCTAAATTTATGGTCAATGTCTTTTTCATTTTTATTTCTTCTTTTTCGGATTATCTATTGGCAATATGATTCACTGTTTCATTGAGTTCTTTCCAGGAAATTTCAAGTTCTCCCAAAAAGACTTCTCCCTGTTCGGTCAATTTATAGTATTTGCGGGGAGGTCCTTGGGTAGATTCTACCCATTCATAACTTAGCAGGTCGTCATTTTTCAGACGGGTAAGCAATGGATACAAGGTGCCTTCCACTACGATCAGTTGGGCTTCTTTCAATTTTTGAATGATATCAGAAGCATAAGAGGGTTCCTTGTGTAGCAAAAGCATGATGCAATATTCAAGCATGCCTTTCCTCATCTGTGATTTTACATTGTCTACTTTCATTATTCACTTCTTTTAGATGCACAAATATATGCATTACTTTAGTACCTTGCATTGCAAAGTACTATAAATTAATAATAATTAAAACATTAGAGACTCTCCACCTTATTATAGAAGGAAATAATGGCTATATTTGTGCCCATTAAACCAAGAATAGATAATAGATATGTTTACAATTCGAAAAGCAACAGTAGCCGATTGCGAGCTTATTCATAAGATGGCAAAGGAGGTATTCCCCGCCACCTACAAGGAAATTTTATCTCCCGAACAACTGGATTATATGATGGACTGGATGTATGCTCCTTCCAATGTGCGCAAACAAATGGAGGAAGAAGGACATGTGTACTCCATTGCTTATAAGGAGAATGAACCATGCGGATACGTTTCCATTCAACAACAGGAGAAAGATGTATTCCATCTTCAGAAGATATATGTTCTCCCCCGTTTTCAGGGCACGCATTGCGGCAGTTTTTTATTCAAGGAAGCAATCAAGTGTATCAAAGAAATACACCCGGAACCTTGTTTGATGGAGCTCAACGTAAATCGTAATAATAAGGCTTTGCAGTTTTACGAGCACATGGGAATGAGAAAGTTGCGGGAAGGTGATTTCCCGATTGGTAACGGGTATTATATGAATGATTATATTATGGGACTGGATATTTGATATACAAAAATGCCCCGGAACATTTATAATACTTGTTCCGGGGCATTTTGTTTATTTAGTTAATGGCTAGATTTTATTTCGCCACGCGCTCCAGCCATTTTACCATTGAAAGCATTACAATCATAGAAGCACCTGTTGCTCCGACAAATACCAACCAACAAGCCCAAATAGGAACAGTTGTATAAAGGATACCACCGATAAACAACAGTGAATTACCCACAGCTGTTGCAGCCAACCAGCAACCTTGCATCAATCCTTGCAAATGAGGAGGGGCTACTTTAGATACAAAAGATAATCCCAGAGGAGAGATGAACAGTTCGGCAACCGTAAGAATGAAATACAGGCCGATCATAATCCATGGAGTAACACGGATAGCATTGATTTCGGCAGCACTCATAGTGCCCAACACTTCTTTTGAAGGCAATGTAAAAGAGAATACCATCAAGAATACATACGCTAATGCAGCAATACCCATACCGATAGCGATCTTCATCGGAGTAGATGGTTCTTTACCGTTCTTCTTCATCGAACCGAACATCCACATGATAAACGGAGTCAGGAATACAACAAAGAACGGATTAACGCTTTGAAATATCTCAGCACCTTTGATCTGTGTAAAGCCCAAATCGATATTAATAACACTTAAATCCACATAATCACGTGCAAAATAAGTCAACGAATAACCGTTCTGATGGAAAGACAGCCAGAAGAAAATAACAACGCCAAATACTGCAAACAGAGCATAGATACGCTGTTTTATTTCAGTAGCACTCATTTGGATTTCCTCTTTATTCACAGTTGCAGTTCCTTTATCTGTTTTTGCTTTCGTTGCCGGATCCGGGAAGCGCTTCTTATTTGCCATATAAATAATCAACGAAATAATCATAGCACCGATAGCAGCCATAAAGGCATATTGGAAACCGCGATTAAATACATCAAGATAATTATTCACAAATACGCCCATATCCGTTACAGGAGTTTTATCCAAGACAACACTATTAGCTAACGTAGTCAGATTTTCCATAGCCTGTGGAGCCATATCTTTTCCTTTTTCCAAATATTGATGACATAACTCCGGCAAAGTGGCATCATAATCAAAGTTATTCACTTTCAACCACCAGTTACGCACACCGATAGCAATAAACGGTGCAAAAACAGCACCGATATTAATAAACATATAAAATATCTGGAAACCGGCATCACGAAGATTTGAATATTTAGGATCATCATACATCTGACCTACCAGGGCTTGCAGGTTTCCTTTAAACAATCCGTTACCAAAAGCAATCACTAAAAGTCCGAAACAAGTCAGCCCCAAATAAAGAGCCATATTAGGAACCGGAGTCGGAGTAGGAATGGCAATAATCAAATAACCGACAGCCATCAGTATTAATCCCACCAAAATAGTGCCTTTGAAATTTTTCGTCTTATCAGCAATAACACCTCCCGCTAAAGCCAAAATATAAATGGATGCGTAAAATGCGGAATAGATGTATCCGGTAGTCGTCTCGGACAATCCGAATTTCGCTGAAATAAATAACGTCAAAATCGCCATCATAATATAGAAGCCAAAACGCTCTCCCATATTAGCTAAAGCCGCAGCAATCAGACCTTTAGGGTGTTTACTGAACATAGATATAAGTTTTTAGAATTAATAATTGATTGAATTAAATAAATATTTCTTGCAAATATATACTTTTTCCTGAGTTTTTGCACAAATAATTTGTAAAACTAGTCTTCAAACAAACGACAAGTTTCCGCTCCGGATTCACGAATCAAATCGTCCGGAGCTATTTTTATTTGAAGCCCTCTTGTGCCGGCACTTACATAAATATACGGGAATTTCCGGCAAGTCTCATGAATATAGGTCGGAAAATGCTTCTTCATACCAATAGGGGAACAACCGCCACGGATATATCCGGTAAGCGGCAATAGCTCTTTCATAGGTATCAGGTCGCATTTCTTATTGCCGGAAGCCTTAGCCGCCAATTTCAAATCGACTTCGTGCTCTCCCGGAATAACACATACAAAATATCCGCTCTTATCACCGTGCAAAACAAGCGTCTTGAATACTTGTTCAATATTCTCACCCAAACTGGCTGCCACATGCACGGCACTTAAATCATTCTCATCTACCTCGTATGGGATTAACTCATATGTTATCTTTGCTTTATCCAACAAGCGGGCAGCATTTGTTTTATTGATTTTCATCTTCTATAAATTGGCATTTATTATTCAGATCATCAAGGTCACCATTCTTTGCAAAGTCAAAGTCCTAATTCTTCGCGAAGAAACTTTGGTGTATATCCTTTAGAACTCTTCGCAACTTCTTCGGGTGTCCCGCAACTAAGGAGTTCTCCCCCGCCTTTACCACCTTCCGGACCCATATCGATGATATAATCCGCCATTTTAATAACGTCCAGATTATGCTCGATAACGATAACTGTATTACCTTTATCGACTAGTTTGTTCAATACTCCCATCAGCACCCGTATATCCTCAAAATGAAGTCCGGTAGTCGGCTCATCCAAAATATAAAGTGTTTTGCCCGTATCCCTCTTCGACAGTTCCGTAGCCAGTTTCACACGCTGGCTCTCGCCACCGGAAAGAGTGGTAGAAGATTGACCTAACTTAATATAGCCCAATCCGACATCTTGCAGAACTTTAATTTTATTGAGAATCTGTGGAACATTTTCAAAGAATTCCACAGCACGATTGATTGTCATATCCAGCACATCTGCAATGGATTTCCCCTTAAAACGGACTTCCAACGTCTCGCGGTTGTAACGTTTGCCATGACATACTTCACAGGGCACATATACATCCGGAAGGAAGTTCATTTCAATCGTCTTATAACCGTTTCCCGAACACGCTTCGCAACGCCCGCCCGCTACATTGAAGGAGAAACGTCCCGGCTTGTAACCACGAATCTTAGCCTCCGGCAATCCAACGAACAAATTACGAATGTCCGAAAATACGCCTGTGTAAGTAGCCGGGTTGGAACGGGGGGTACGTCCCAACGGAGACTGGTCAACATCCACCACCTTATCTATATATTCTAGTCCTTCAATAGAATCGTACTCTAAAGGATCTTGCAAAGAACGGTAGAATTTCTGTGAAAGAATCGGTTGCAAGGTTTCATTAATCAAGGTGGATTTTCCACTTCCCGATACTCCTGTTACGCAAATCAGTTTGCCTAACGGGAACTCCACATCCACATTTTTCAGGTTATTTCCTTTCGCTCCTTTCAACAAGATAGACTTTCCGTTTCCTTTTCTGCGTTTGGCTGGAACTTCTATCTTCATCTGTCCGTTCAAGTATTGCGAAGTCATTGTACTGGTTTTCAGCATCTCTTGTGGAGTGCCTGCAAAAACCACTTCCCCACCAAGACGACCGGCCTTCGGTCCCATATCGATGACATAATCGGCAGCAAGCATCATATCCTTATCATGCTCTACCACGATCACGGAATTACCGATGTCCCGAAGTTCTTTCAAAGAATTGATAAGGCGCAAATTATCACGCTGATGCAGACCGATACTCGGCTCGTCGAGAATATACAACACATTCACCAACTGCGAACCGATCTGAGTGGCCAAACGGATACGCTGGCTTTCTCCTCCGGACAGACTAACGGAACTACGGTTTAAGGCAAGATAGTCCAACCCTACATCTAACAGGAACTTCAAACGTGTACGGATTTCTTTCAAAATCTCCACTGATATCTTTTTCTGCTTGTCGGAAAGAAATTCATCCACCTTCATCAACCAGTCGTACAACTCGTTGATATCCATATTCGCCAGCTCATTGATATTCTTGTCATGGATACGGAAATGCAATGCCTCCTTATTCAAACGGGCTCCCTTACATTCGGGGCAAACAGTGGTTTTAGCAAATTGCTCCGCCCATTTCTGCGCTGTTGCGGAAGCGTCTTTCTCCTGCAACATCTGGATGTACTTCACAACACCTTCATAGGTAACAAAATAGTCGGAGGAAGTACCAATCAGCGAGCTTTTGATCTTAATCCGTTCATCAGAGCCATAGAGAACTTCTTCGATGGCATCATCCGGCAATTCCTTGACCGGAGTTTTCAATGACGCGTCGTACTTTTCCAGCAAAGCACTGATTTGCCAGAAAATCATGGCATTTTTATATTTTCCCAGAGGTGCGATTGCCCCCTCATAAATGGATAATTCACGGTCGGGAATCACCTTATCCACGTCAATCTGATTGACAACGCCCAGCCCTTTACATTTCGGGCATGCTCCCTGCGGGGAGTTGAATGAAAAGTTATGCGGGGCAGGTTCGCGATAAGAAAGTCCTGTCACAGGACACATAAGACGTTTACTATAATGACGGATACTTTCCGACTGGGCATCTAAAATCATCATCAAGCCGTCTCCCTGACGCATGGCAGTCGCCACACTTTGTTTCAGCCGCCGGTCGTCTTTTTCGGTCACCACCAGTTTATCAATCACCACTTCCACATCGTGATTCTTATAACGGTCGAGCTTCATTCCATGCGTTACTTCACGCACTTCACCATCCACCCGGACATATAAATATCCTTTTTTTCGCACCTGCTCGAACAGTTCCCTGTAATGTCCTTTACGTGCACGAACCAGCGGGGCAAGCAAATAGATCTTCCTTCCTTTATAATCTTTCAGGATCAAGTCCAAAATCTGTTCTTCGGTGTATTTCACCATTTCCTCGCCGGACAAATACGAATAAGCTACTCCGGCACGGGCATATAGCAGACGGAGGTAGTCATAGATCTCAGTCGTCGTACCCACCGTAGAACGGGGATTCTTGTTCGTCGTTTTCTGCTCAATGGAAATAACCGGGCTCAGACCTGTGATTTTGTCGACATCCGGACGCTCCAGATTACCCAGAAAATTGCGGGCATACGCTGAAAAGGTCTCAATATAGCGGCGCTGCCCTTCTGCAAAAATCGTATCGAAAGCTAAAGAAGATTTCCCACTGCCGCTCAATCCGGTGATGACAGTCAGACTGTTACGGGGAATCTCAGCGTCAATATCCTTCAAATTGTGCACGCGCGCACCGTACACATTAATATATTCTGTTTCCTGCATATTCATATCCTTCATAAATGCTACAAAATTAATGTTTCCGCCCGAAATATGCTCCTAAAAAAGCACAATATTATTTTCTTAACTCAAATCTTATGAAGATATAGGGCATTATTCGTACCTTTGTTCCTTGATTTCAAGAACCAATAGTTATAATTTGATGAAACCGATAAACCGAATATTCTTATTTCTGCTTTTTATAAGCGTTTCATACGCTGTCAGTTATGCACAAGAGAATCAATCCTATTTCTTGCATACCATCGAAAAAGGACAAAGTTTATATTCTATATCCAAGATGTACAATGTCACAACATCGGATATTATCCGTTTGAATCCCGGTTGTGACGAGAAAATTTATGCCGGACAAACCATTAAAATTCCCAAAGGAAAAGAAAGCCAGAAAGGAGAAACATTCCATACGATTCAAGCCGGAGAGACACTGTATAAACTGACAACAATGTACAATATATCCGCTAAGGATATATGTGAAGCGAATCCGGGGTTGAGCGCTGAGAATTTCCGTATCGGACAGGTGATCCTTATCCCGCAAAAGGAGAAGGAACAGGTCGTTACCGTCCAAAAACCGACTGAGCAAAGTAATATTCAAGGTCCTGTGGTTCCCAGATGCAAAGAAATGCATAAAGTGAAACGCAAAGAAACAATCTTTAGCGTAAGCCGCGAATACGGAATCAGTGAAGAGGAACTGATTGCCGCTAATCCCGAACTTAAAAAAGGGATGAAAAAAGGACAACTTCTTTGTATCCCCTACCCGGCGGCAACAACCACGCAACCCACCCAAAAAGAAGATCCATACGCTATTCCTCCAAGTAACAGCGAACTTTTCCGCGAAAGTAAGGAGACTCCCAAGAAGATGTCGACCATTAAAGCCGCATTGATACTGCCTTTCCAGGAAGACAAACGTATGGTGGAATACTACGAAGGTTTTCTTATGGCAGTGGATAGTCTGAAACGTACAGGTACTTCTTTGGATTTATATGTATATGACAGTGGAAAAGAGGTTTCTACCTTGAATGCGATTCTTTCAAAGAACGAGATGAAGAAGATGGATGTTATTTTTGGCCCGATGCATCAGAACCAAATCAAGCCACTGTCTGATTTCGCAAAAAAGAATGATATACGTCTGGTGATTCCTTTCTCTCAGAAGGGTGAAGAGGTATTCAATAATCCGGCTGTTTATCAGATCAATACACCGCAATCCTATTTATATTCAGAAGTTTACGAGCATTTCACACGTCAATTTCCCAATGCGCATGTTATCTTTATCGAGCCTATCAGTGCCGACAAAGAAAAGGCTGAATTTATCAGTGGCCTGAAACAAGAGCTAAAGAATAAGGGCATCTCCATGCAAACGGTCAATGAGAATGCTACAAAAGAAACGTTGAAAGCAGCGCTCCGCAATGATAAGGAGAACATCTTTATTCCTACCTCAGGAAAAAATGTATTGCTTATTAAAGTACTCCCGCAATTGACGCTGTTAGTCAGAGATAATACAGGACAGAACATCCATTTGTTCGGCTATCCGGAATGGCAGACTTACACGAGAGATCATTTGGAAAGTTTCTTTGAACTAGACGTGTATTTCTATTCTTCGTTTTATACGAACACACTATTCCCAGCTGCCGTGCAGTTTACCAACGCTTACCATAAATGGTACAGTAAAGACTTAATCAGCAAGTATCCCAATTATGCAATGCTTGGTTTTGACACCGGATTCTTTTTCTTGAAGGGATTGTCACGTTATGGCTCGGAACTTGAAAATAATCTGTCTAAAATGAATCTGACTCCTATTCAAACCGGCTTCAAATTCCAACGTGTGAACAATTGGGGAGGATTTATTAATAAGAAAGTGTTCTTCATTCGTTTCACTAAAAACTTTGAATTAGTAAAACTTGACTTCGAATAATACGGAAAATGATAAAGATAAAACCATTTTTGATCGCAGGCCTTCTGCTAACAGGATTCACTCTCTCCGCCACTGCTCAGATCGGAGAGGCACGAAGCAATTTTTCTGTAGGTGTCAACGGAGGTGTCAACTTAAATAGTGTATCCTTCACTCCTACCATCAAACAGAACAGCCTGATGGGAATAACCGGAGGATTGACAGCCCGTTATATTTCTGAAAAGTATTTTGCCATGATTTGTGGGGCACAGGTCGAACTGAACTTCTCACAACGAGGTTGGGATCAATTATTTGAAATCGTGTCACTAGACGATAATGGAAATGAAGTGACTTCCAAAGATCCAAGTAAAACTTATACCCGCAAGATGACCTATATCGATATTCCTTTTCTTGCCCACCTAGCTTTCGGACGAGACAGAGGATTGCAATTTTTCATTCATGCAGGCCCGCAGATAGGCTTTTTGATCAGTGAATCGGAAACAATAAAAGGAATTGATATGAATGAGTTGTCAAGTACCCAAAAAGCGGTATACGGTACTAAGATTCAGAATAAATTTGATTATGGCATTACCGGAGGCGGTGGTGTAGAGCTTAGAACGAAAAAAGCCGGTAGTTTTATAGTGGAAGGACGTTATTATTTTGCCTTATCCGATTTCTACAAGACAACCAAAAAGGATTATTTTGCCCGTGCAGCGCATGGAACAATTTCAATAAAGCTCACTTATTTATTCGATTTGAAGAAATAAAATCCTCCTACACGAAAAAAAATTCCACATTTGCAATGCATCGTTTTAGAGATGCCAAAGCGTAGCTTTAGATAGCAAAAAGCATAGCTTTATAGGAGTTAAAGCTATGCTTTTTGTCTATTATATTATTAACGAATTACTCAGAGAGTATAGGGAAAACTTTATCTTAATCTATCCGCAGCCTTTACCATCACTTCATCACGTCCGATAGCACGAACAGCCAATATATTCAGAATAATGGAAACAAGCGGCAAACACAAAGCCCACCCCACCCGAAACATATTCGCATCATTCTTCAATGCAAAATAGAAAGCAAGAAAAGCAATGTAATAGCCTACCAGCAATAAGCTGTTGAAAATCGTCATACGTATCTGCAACATACGATTTTTATATAAAAAAATTGTAGCTACGGCAACAATAGTACTAAGCAATAAGATGCAGAATAAGCCCCATGTAGACTCGTAAGCACCGTTTATTTCTATTCCTAGAGCTTTAAAAGAGTGCTCTCCCATCGCATCAGTAAAATATCCCATCGGCAAGCACATTGCTGTAATCAGCAAACCTGTAACAATCAGTAAATAAACTGTTTGAATTCTTTGAATCATAAATAGTATAAATAGTAGTTGAGTTAAACAATAATAGCCAAGCAATAAGGAGCAGGGATTGTCATCCCACTTACTACTTGACTATCAATTCTTTCGTCAGAAAATAAATTACTGAAGTTTTTCCTTCTCTTTAGCCGGATTTCTATAATATATTTTCCCTTCGATGTATTCTTGCGTAGCAATCAGGTCTGGTTTCGGCAACTTCTCATAATAACGAGAAATCTCGATTTGCTCTCTATTTTCAAACACTTCTTCCATGTTGTCAGTATAAGAAGCAAACTCTGCCAATTTCTTAGAAAGATCGTTCTTGATTTCCACACTAATCTGATTAGCACGCTTACCAATAATGGCAACTGTTTCATAAACATTCCCTGTATCAGAGCAGAGTTCCATCATGTCACGGGTTACCGTTGTAGTAGGAGCATTCGTCTTTTTGTAGTCCATAAATCTATTTAAATTTAGTCTTTAATTACTTTCTGTGATTCATTGAAAATTTTCTCAGCCTCTTTCAGATATTTGCTTTCCGGAAACTCATTCTTAAAAGCATAATATTCATCGATTGTCTCACGATAACGATCCATTTTCTTATCTTCCACGCTATAAATAGCCATCTCATGCCTTGCACGCAGAATCAAGATGGAAAGTTCTTCGCGATAATCAGTATAAGGATAATCCTTCAGTGCATTTTGAGCCGTGATTACACAAGACTCATAGTTGTTGCCCAAATAATTACCCAAGTTATAATATAATTTGGCTGAATAAAGTTCTTTCAACACCAACTTATCCTGCAAAGCAAAAATCATATCCTGTGCCTCTTGCTTTTTACTACTGTTCGGGAAATATTCCATGAACATCTGCAATTGTTGGATAGCCTGATAAGTACTTGACTGATCCAAACGTGGCTCCGGAGTATCCAAAAATAACGCTTTACCTGCATGGAAACGTGCCAATTCAGTAAAAGTTCCACGGGGATATGTATTAAAATAGGTGATAAAAGTCTGAGCCGCAGTCTGATAATCTTTTTGATTATAATAACTCATGCCCAACATATACAAAGATTCTTCCGCTTTATCCGTTCCTTTAAGAATAGTAATCAATTCGTTCAACAAAGTAGCCGAACGGTTATACTGTCCTTTTGCAAAATAGTTTTTAGCGGCTTCGTACTTGTATTCGTAATCGGTGCTTTTCAGCAATTTATTATACTCCCCACATGAAGTGAGAGTAGCTGCCGCAAGCAAAGTTATAATGATATTTTTCTTCATCCTATTTTAAAATATTGCGCAAAGTTACTTATTCGCAGGGAATTTAGCAATTAATCTATGTTTTTTAATACATAAAAGGCGTTAAACATCGACAAATGGGGAGAAAAAGACGATTAAAGTTTATACAAATCGCTAGCCGCCAGCAGATCGACTTTCTTTTCTTTCAACACCTCAATACATTTATCCAGATTGCTAGGACGAATCACTACATTGGCCACATTATTATTGGCAAACGAGTACATATATTCGATAAATACCCCTTCAGCGGACAAATATCCCAATACAGTTGCCAAAGCTCCCGGCACATTAGGACAACTGATTCCGACCACATCGGTCACATTTACTGCAAAATGATTATCCTTCAAAGCTTTATATGCTCTATCCGGATCGGACACAATTCCGCGCAAAATACCGAAATCAGCATTTTCAGCGATGCACAAAGCAGAAAGATTGATATCTTCTTTCGCCAGCACTTCAGTCACTTCCGTCAAACGACCTGACTTGTTTTCCAAAAAGATAGAAAGTTGTTTTGCTACCATAATCGTAGAGTATTAATTTTAAGTTTTAAAGTTTTCTGTTATCAATCACCCGTTTCGCTTTACCCACACTGCGTTCAATGCTACGTGGTTCTACCAACTTCACATTGACCCCCAATCCGAGTACACTCTGCAGACGCGCACCCAATTTCTTCTTCAGAGCCAACATCTTATTGATTTCATCAGAATAGAATTCCGGCCGTACTTCTACTTGAAGTTCCATCGTATCGGTATTATTCTCGCGTCCCACTATCAGCAGATAATGCGGTTCAAATTCCGCCATTTCAAGAATAACGGATTCTATTTGTGTCGGGAATACATTGACACCACGAATAATCAACATATCATCACTGCGTCCCAAGATACGATCCATGCGTACCAATGTACGTCCACAGGAACATTTGTCATAATGTAGAGCGGTAAGGTCGCGCGTACGATAACGGAGCAGCGGCATACCTTCCTTTGTAAGGTGGGTAAACACCAGTTCGCCTGTTTGACCGGGTTCTACCGGCTGTAATGTATTCGGATCAATAATTTCGGGGAAGTAATGGTCTTCATTCAAGTGGGTTCCATGCTGGCATTCACACTCGTACCCCACACCCGGTCCGGCAATTTCACTCAATCCATAGATATCGTATGCCTTAATGCCCAGCTTTTCTTCAATCTCATGGCGCATATTTTCCGTCCAAGGTTCTGCACCGAAAGCACCGACTTTCAGCTTAAACTCCTCACGCGGATACCCCGAATCCTTAATCGCATCTGCCAGATACAGTGCATAAGAAGGCGTGCAACAAAGTACTGTCGAACCGAAGTCATGCATCAACGTTATCTGCTTTTCAGTATTACCGCTAGACATCGGAATCACAGAAGCTCCGATATTTTCGGCTCCGGCATGTGCCCCCAGTCCGCCTGTGAAAAGTCCATATCCGTATGATACTTGAAAAATGTCCGATCGGCCTGCCCCGTATGCGGTAAAGGCACGAGAAATACATTCCGCCCATGAAGACAAATCCTTACGAGTATAGCCGACAACCGTCGGTTTTCCCGTCGTACCGGATGAAGCATGGATACGTACGATCTGACTCATCGGCACAGCACAAAGCCCGAACGGATAATTATCTCTTAAATCATGTTTCGTGGTAAACGGCAGTTTCACAATATCATCAATGCTATTGATATCGTCGGGAGTGACTCCCATTTCCTGCATCTTCTTCCGATAGAAGGGTGTGTTGTGATAAACGTAATCTACAATTTTCTTGAGTCGTATGCTTTGAATCTTACGAAGACTCTCACGATCCATACACTCAATGCTCTCATTCCAAATCATGCTTTTCATTATTAAAATTAAAAAATAGAGAATCGAGAATGAAAGGGAATTATCTGCTTCTGCAATACTTTTTAATTTTCAATTCTCAATTTTCAATTATTTTGTTGCAAAGTAAAGGATTTATTTGGAAAAATGATTTGTAATCTCGATTATTTTGCCGAATATTGTTCCAATTTTAGAATTAACTATGAATTTTGAACTAACATCAGCTTATAAACCTACCGGAGACCAGCCGGAAGCAATCGCACAACTGACTGAAGGGGTACTTCAAGGAGTTCCCGCACAGACTTTATTGGGGGTCACAGGATCGGGAAAAACATTTACCATTGCCAATGTAATCGCTAATATCAATAAGCCGACATTGATTTTGAGTCATAATAAGACGCTGGCTGCCCAATTATATGGAGAGTTTAAGGGATTCTTTCCGAATAATGCGGTGGAATATTACGTTTCTTACTACGATTATTACCAGCCGGAAGCCTATTTGCCTAGCAGCGATACTTATATAGAAAAGGATCTTGCCATCAATGACGAGATAGACAAGCTCCGTCTCGCCGCAACTTCCGCCCTACTCTCCGGACGAAAAGACGTAGTAGTGGTCTCTTCCGTTTCCTGTATCTATGGTATGGGAAACCCTTCGGACTTTTATAAAAATGTGATTGAAATAGAACGGGGACGCATGATTGACCGCAATGTTTTCCTCCGCCGCCTGGTAGACAGTCTGTATGTCCGCAACGATATCGACCTTAATCGTGGTAATTTCCGCGTCAAAGGAGATACTGTGGATATTTATCTGGCATATACGGACAACCTGTTGCGCGTCACATTTTGGGGAGACGAGATTGATGGCATAGAGGAGGTAGACCCAGTCAGCGGAGTCACTGTCGCCCCCTTCGAGGCTTATAAGATTTATCCCGCCAATTTGTTCATGACTACTAAAGAGGCAACCCTCCGAGCCATTCATGAGATAGAAGATGATTTGACCAAACAGGTCGCTTTCTTTGAGTCTATCGGCAAAGAATATGAAGCGAAAAGACTATACGAGCGTGTCACATACGATATGGAAATGATTCGGGAATTGGGACATTGCTCCGGCATTGAGAATTATTCCCGCTATTTCGACGGTCGTGCTGCAGGTACCCGTCCTTATTGTCTGCTGGATTTCTTTCCGGACGATTTTCTGATTGTCATTGACGAAAGCCATGTCAGTGTTCCTCAGATCCGTGCAATGTACGGAGGCGACAAGGCACGTAAAATCAATCTTGTGGAGTATGGTTTCCGCCTACCTGCCGCCATGGATAACCGACCGTTGAAATTTGAAGAATTTCAGGAAATGGCGAAGCAAGTGATCTATGTCAGCGCTACACCGGCAGACTATGAACTCATCCAATCCGAAGGGATTGTAGTGGAACAGGTAATCCGTCCTACCGGACTGTTGGACCCGATTATTGAAGTACGCCCGAGCTTGAACCAGATCGATGATCTGATGGAAGAAATTCAACTGCGTATTGAGAAAGAAGAGCGTGTTCTTGTTACTACTCTTACCAAGCGCATGGCGGAGGAGCTAACTGAATATCTCCTCAACAATAATATAAGGTGTAATTATATTCATAGCGACGTTGATACTCTCGAACGTGTAAAAATCATGGATGACCTCCGACAGGGAATTTACGATGTGCTGATCGGGGTCAATCTGCTACGTGAAGGTCTCGATTTGCCGGAAGTATCTCTTGTAGCTATCCTTGATGCAGACAAGGAAGGCTTCCTTCGTTCCCATCGTTCGTTGACGCAGACAGCCGGACGTGCAGCGCGTAATGTGAACGGAAAAGTAATCATGTATGCCGATAAAATTACGGACAGCATGAGACTGACCATCGACGAGACCAATCGTCGACGAGAGAAACAGTTGGCATACAATGAGGCAAACGGCATTACTCCACAGCAGATCAAGAAAGCGAGAAACTTGGATGTATTCGGCAATGCTAATTCGGAAACAAATGAATTGCTGAAAGAAAAACAAGCCTATATTGAACCGACAACTCCGAACATTGCGGCAGATCCGGTAGTACAGTATATGAGTAAAGCACAAATGGAAAGGAGTATCGAACGTACGCGCAAACTAATGCAGGAAGCAGCCAAAAAGCTTGAATTTATTGAAGCTGCCCAATATCGTGACGAATTATTAAAATTGGAAGACTTAATGAAAGAGAAATGGGGATAGATTTCCCCACTTCTCTTCTATTACAAACTTGATTATCAAGCATAGAAAATCTTAACAAACCTGTATCACGGCATCCATTCCGTTAATTAGAGTTATAAAAACACTTATCAATGACTGATAATTTGCAAAGTTGCCGGAAGTCCGTATCTTTGCATTGTGTTTTTCATAGTATTAGATTTAAGGTTAACAAAGGTTGGAGCAAGGCGTTGCTCCTTTTTTTATGTCTATACGTTATCTTCGTATTCAAAGTGCTTTCTCAATCGCTTTCTTTATCAACGGTTCCATGATATCATATCCTTCACTGTTCGGATGTACTCCGTCTTTTGTATATTGAGGATTCAATGCTTGATTCTCAGAAACAACCAATGCTTGATAATAATCCACATACGGAATTTTATTTGCTTTTGCATAAGTCTCTATCCGATCATTTAAAGATTTAATCTTCTGAGGAGCATCTTTAATTTCCATTCTCCACTTGAATGCAGCGGCAGGAAGTACGGAAGTCAGAATAACTTTAATCTTATTCGCTTTAGCCAATTCGACCATGGAGATGATATTTCCAAACGTATAATCTTCATTATAAGCCTGTGTATTTTCGGCAATATCATTTGTTCCGGCATTAATCACTACTAAAGCAGGAGAAAGATTAATCACATCTTCCCGAAAACGTAACAAGAATTGATAAGAAGTCTGCCCACTGATTCCGCGACCAATATATCCATTTGTCTTGAAGAAGTCCGGATGAGTCCTTACCCAACCTTCAGTGATGGAATTTCCCATAAAAACAACCCGTTTATCTTTTTTTGTCGCTTGCGGAAGCGCAGCATTTTGTTTTGAATAACGAGCTAAATTTGCAAAATCCTTTTTCTGTGCATAGCTCTCTCCCATTGAGAAGCTTAAACAAATAATTGCCAACAGTAACCATTGATACATTCTTCTTTTATCCATATTTATATTAGGTATTAGTAATAGATATTGGACGCAAAGATAAAAAAATCTCTGTACATAGACAGTAAAATTCCGAATAACCGTTAAGACAGGAATGCATTTTCTTAATCTATGTTATATAACATGCATTTTTTTTTGGATTATTTGCGAATATCACAGAAGTCCGTATCTTTGCAATGTGTTTTTCATAGTATTAGATTTAAGGTTAACAAAGGTTGGAGCAAGGCGTTGCTCCTTTTTTTTATATCTATACGTATAGGATCTATCGTAAAATAGAAACAATCAATTCAAATAACTAAATCCAATGGAACAACAAATTCAACTCAACGATCACAATAAGCAGGAATATCCTCCTATGCATACAGCAGAGCATTTACTCAATGCCACCATGGTGAAAACCTTTGGCTGCCCACGTTCTCGCAATGCCCACATCGAAAGGAAAAAGAGCAAATGTGACTATATACTTTCGTCATGTCCGACAGCGGAACAAATCCAGTCTATTGAAGATAAAGTGAACGAGGCAATCAGTCAGAACCTACCTGTGACAGTTGAGTTTATGACTCATGAACAGGCCAAAGACATCGTAGATTTAAGTAAGCTACCTGCCGATGCAAGTGAAACTCTTCGCATTGTCCGCATTGGAGATTATGATGCCTGCGCCTGCATCGGATTGCATGTATCCAATACTTCTGAAGTGGGTACCTTTAAAATCATTAGTCATGATTATGACGAAGAAAGGCAAACACTAAGAATAAGGTTCAAACTGATCGAGAAGAAGTAAACAGGTTATCAAATTAATATCTATCTTATATAAAATAAATAAAAACAGAATACATTTTGTCACCTATATTGCAAATTTGGCATTATCACAATGACAAATAGACAATTTTAGTCTCCAAAAACTCTTGGCATAAGGTTTGCATTTATAGAAGCGAACAACGGTTCGAGAGCGGACGATGGAAGGCGGGACAACCGATACCATCGGAAGTGAAAATACCGAAGTTCAAAATTTATTAATTGAATGTTTAACTTAAAGATAGGAGACTAAAATTATGATGCCTGTTAGAAGAACTCAAAGTTGGTTACCAAGTATCTTTAATGATTTCTTTGATAACGATTGGATGGTAAAAGCAAATGCTACTGCACCTGCAATTAATGTTTTGGAAACAGAAAAAGAATACAAAGTGGAATTGGCTGCTCCTGGTATGACGAAGGATGATTTCAATGTTCGCATTGATGAAGACAACAACCTCGTTATCAGCATGGAGAAGAAGGCTGAAAACAAGGAGGAAAAGAAAGACGGTCGCTATCTGCGTCGCGAATTCTCATACTCTAAGTTCCAGCAAACAATGATTCTACCGGACAATGTGGACAAAGAAAAAATTGCCGCATCCGTAGAACATGGTGTTTTAAACATCGAACTTCCGAAACTCTCTGAAGAAGAAGTGAAGAAGCCAAATCGGCAAATTGAAATAAAGTAATCTATATACCACCTAAAATGGTGGTAGAGTAATCTAAACAGCTCTTCTCATTTTTTGAGAAGAGCTGTTTTTGTATATACTCCCCACACAAGAACAACGTTTATTAATATAAAGAAAAAGAGAAGAATTATCAGGTTTATATTAAAAAAATTGAATATATTTGCAGTATTTTTAAGATAATATTAATAAAACTATTAAAACAAAACTTATGAAGAAGTTAGTATTTATTTTATTTGCCACTCTATTAATGGCGGGAAATTTATTTGCACAAAACAAACCGACAAAAGGTTCATGGAGTACAGAAGTCCAAATTAACCCCTTTGATCAGGATGGTGAAACTTTTAGTCTAGATGGTCTAAAAGTACGTTATTTCTTTAGTGATAAAGATGCTGTTCGATTAAAAATCGGAATCAAATCAATAAATTCAAAATATACAAACGATGAGTTCGATGAAGACACTGAAAGTAGTTATAACGAAGAATACAAATATAAAATGGGAAATTTTAATATCGACTTCGGTTATGAACGCCACTTTGACTTATGGAAAAGATTGGATGCATATGTAGGAGGTAGCATTGGATTTGGAAAGAATTTTGCATCTACAAAAGTTAAAGACTATTCAAAAACAATATCCAATACATCCAATGGAGAAGAAATAATTGAAACATCAAAAACAGGAGAACTAAAGAACGGTGCTATCGTCAGTGGAGATAATAGTGGCAATATATTCGAGCAAGCCCAAAGAGCAACATGGAACATCAACGCTGCTATTTTTGCAGGTGTAGAATTCTATATTTATAAAGGACTTTATATCGGAACAGAATTAGGACTTGGTTGTCAGTCAGCCAAAACACTGAAAATGGAATATGACGCAACCTCTATCACTAAAAACACCGTAAATGGTCAAACCACTACTCACGAAGATTCTATAAATGAAGAAACAACCGATAATTACCGGGTAACGAATTTTAAAACATACATCGAACCTAGATTACGTATTGGTATTACATTCTAAATAAGAATACTCTAAAAGAACAAAGGCGGGCAAAGATAAAGTCTTTTGCTCCGCCTTTGTTCTTTTAGAGTATTCTCTTTGCAACATAAGTACTAATTACTTATTTTTATGATAACTAAGCACCGCCCAAATATTGAAGACAACAACAAACAATAATAATATACCCAATTGTGGCAACAGGTCCACAAAACCACTCCCCTTTAAATACACCATTCGCATCACTTCCATAAAATAACGTAAAGGATTAAATAGTGTTATTAGTTGAGCCCATTCAGGCATACTAGTAATCGGTGTAAACAATCCACTCATCAAAATTACAACCAACAAACAGAACCACATAACAAACATAGACTGTTGCATCGTTGCCGAGTAGTTGGAAATAACAAGTCCGAAACCGGACATTACCAGAACGAAAAGAACTGCGAAAAAGTAAATCAATAGAAAATGACCGACTGGCACTATGCCATAAATTAACCAGGCTAATATGAAACATACAGTCAGCACCACAAAACCAATCAACCAGTAAGGCAGGAGCTTTGCCAAAATAAAGATAAACTTCGGAACCGGCGTCACATTGATTTGCTCAATCGTTCCTACTTCCTTCTCGCTAACTATATTCAATGCAGGTAAGAAACCACAAATCAGAGTCAATAACATGACCATCAATGCCGGAATCATATAGAGTTTATAGTTCAGATTCGGATTAAACAATCCCTGTGTATCAATGCCTATCGAAGGGAAAGAACCGGAGACTGTAGCAGTTGCAGGATATTCCGAACGCAGCTCGGCTGCATAATCATTAATAATAGAAGATAGGTAAGAACTCCCCAGCCCTCCTTTTGTCCCATTCACAGCATTGGCTGCTATCAGTATGTGGGTATCTTCGCCATTCATCCAATCCCGTTCCAGATGCCGCGGAATTTCCATCACAATATCCGCCGTTCCAATTTCAATATTCCGTAGGCCTTCTTCATACGAAGCCGGCACTTCCACCAGACGGAAATAGGTAGAGGCGGCAATCTTATTGACTAAACGTTGTGAAATAGCCGAATGGTCATTATCCACAATATTCAGCTGTATATTCTTGATTTCCAGGTTTACCGCCCAAGGCATCAACAGCATAATCATGCATGGAAATACAAGAATCAATTTCGGAAGAAACGAATTGCGAAGCAATTGTTTAAACTCTTTTTCTATCAGGAACTTTATCATAAATAATTCTTCCATTTATCAATCTGCCCATTAGCACACTGTATAGTATTCATGCAGCCAATTGGCATATCGACCTATTATTCCAATCTATACTTAAATTTCTTGATACTGATCGTAATAAGTACCGTCGCCATCAATAACAAGATACCAATCTCTTTATACACCAATGCAACTGGTACTCCTTCAATCATCAGTTTACGCACAGCCTGTATATACCAACGTGCCGGAAGTATATCCGAGATCCATTGAAGTATCACCGGCATACTCTCTATAGGGAAAATCATGCCCGATAAAAGCATTGTGGGCATCATCAGCATCAATCCGGAAACCAGCATGGCCGCAACCTGTGTACGTGTGACTGATGAAATCAATAAGCCCAATGCCAAGGATACGAAGATAAACAGCAAAGATACCGTGATTAACCAGAACAAACTTCCTACCACCGGAACATCTAACACAAAGACCGAAAGCAAAAGAATCGTTATCAGATTGACGAACGACAGCACAAAATAAGGTACAGCCTTTGCCAAAATAATAAATAGCGGCTTCACAGGTGAAACCAATAATACTTCCATCGTGCCTGTTTCTTTCTCACGAACAATGGAAATCGAGGTCATCATGGCGCAAATCAGCATCAGGATCAAGCCCATCACTCCCGGAACAAAGTTATAAGCACTCTTCATCTGCGGGTTGTAGAGCAATTTGATATCAGGAGTCAGGCGGGCAGCCGACATATTAGGGGGAATCATCTCCTGGCCTACCATAGAAACGATTCCTGTCGCATAATTAACTTGCGAAGTCGACATATTGGGATCTGTTGCATCTACTATCAGCTGTACACGAGCATCACCCGTATAGAGATCATCCGCAAACCGTTCGCTAAAGACAATCGCCATATCAACTTCATTCTTTAGGAAAGCAGCTTCCATTTCCTGGGGCGAATGAAAACGTGCAGTAACGGTGAAATACTCACTGGCATCCAAACGATCAATTATTTTTCGCGTTACCACATCATTAGAAGGGTCGAGCACCGCCAACCGAACATTCTTCACTTCCGTGCTGATAGCAAAACCGAATAGAATAATTTGCACGACAGGCATCCCCAACAAAATCAGCATGGTTCGCCGGTCACGGAAAATATGATAAAACTCTTTCTTTATAAAAGCTATAAACTGTCTCATAATCAATCTGCTTTGCGCACCGCACCGCGGGCTAATTTCTGAAAAACGTCATCCATCGTTTCCGCACCGAATTGTTGTTTCAGACGGGCAGGTGTATCAAGTGCTTTTATCTGACCGTCCACCATGATAGATATCCGGTTGCAATATTCTGCTTCATCCATATAATGGGTAGTGACAAACACGGTAATACCCTGATCGGCTGCCTGATAGATCAATTCCCAGAACTGTCTCCTCGTAGCAGGATCTACTCCGCCGGTCGGCTCATCCAGAAAAACGATTCTCGGTTCATGAAATATTGATACTGAAAAAGCCAATTTCTGTTTCCATCCCACCGGAAGACTCTTCACCAGAGTATCCCGTTCGGCAGTAAGCTCCAAACGATCCAACAATTCTTCTGTCTTCCGTTCTATGTCTTGTTCCTTCATACCATAAATTCCGGCAAACAGACGGATATTCTCCCACACTTTCAGATCTTCATATAGCGAAAACTTTTGGCTCATATATCCGATATGTTTCTTAACTTGTTCGGCCTCCCAATAAATATCATATCCTGCCACTTTTCCGATGCCTGATGTCGGTTTACTTAATCCGCAAAGCATACGCATAGCTGTCGTCTTTCCTGCTCCATTAGCACCCAGAAAGCCAAATATCTCGCCCCGGTTCACCTGAAAGGAGATATGATCTACTGCGGTAAAATCTCCAAAACACTTTGTCAACTGTTCCACTTCAATGACCGGAGCTACTTCATGCTTCACTTCCTCCCGCTCCAAAGAAGGAGGGCAAAGGATAGACGCAAATTGATGAAGAATACGTTCGGGAGTATCAATGCCATGAATCTGTCCATGATTGATGAAAGCAATCCGGTCACATTGCCGGGCCTCATCCATGATGGGAGTAGAAACGACAATGGTAATCCCCTGTTCCCGTAAGTTTCGGAGCATTTGCCAGAATTCCTTACGCGACACGGGATCTACTCCGGTAGTGGGTTCATCCAGAAATAAAATATCCGGTTTATGAATCAAAGCACAGCTCAATGCCAGTTTCTGCTTCATACCACCTGACAAAGCCCCTGCCCTTCTTTTCCTGAACGGTTCTATCTGTTGGTAGATATCTTTAATTAAATCATAATTCTCCTGAACTGTCGTATGGAACACGGTAGCAAAAAACTCCAGATTCTCTTCTACCGAAAGATCCTGGTAAAGTGAAAAACGACCGGGCATATATCCCACTTTCGTACGAATCTGTTTATAATCCGTTACCACATCCAGCCCGGCAACCATGGCCGTTCCTTTATCCGCCAGCAACAAAGTAGTCAGAATACGGAATAAGGAACTCTTACCGGCACCATCAGGCCCTATCAGACCAAAGATTTCTCCCCGTTCCACAACGAAAGAAACTTCTTTCAGCGCCTCCACTGTTCCATAGTTCTTGCCGACTTCTTTCACAACCACTATGGGTTCTCCCTTTTCCATCTCCTCTCCTTTAATTTTTAATCATTAATTTTCAATGTCACTCCTCCGTACATACCAATCTTCAATGCTCCGTCATTCTTCACGGCTATTTTCACTGCATATACCAGATTAGCACGTTCGTTTTTCGTCAAAATCGTTTTGGGAGTGAACTCCGAACGGTCGGAAATCCAGGTCACTACCCCCGGATAAGCTTTCTGCTCCGAGTTTCCATAATCGGCATACACAGTTACCTCATCTCCCAGTTTCACTTGCGACAACTGTTCGGAGGTAATGTAAGCCCTCAAATACATGCGATCCACTTCAGCCACTTTAAACAGCGGTTTACCTATCGCCGCCAATTCACCGGCTTCTGCATATTTTGCCAATACTGTACCTTCGATAGGCGACTGGACATGACATTTAGCTAACTGATCCTCCATCTGTGCAACCTGTATGGCAACCGAATTTCCTTGTTCTATCAGGCTATTTGTACTATTCTGCAATGATGATTCCTGTGCGACAAGCTGCCTTTCAAGCAATTTGACTTGTGCATCCCAGTCGTCCAACTGTTTCTGATTCGCCGCTCCAGCGGCAAGCAGGTTTTCCACGCGTTTCTTTTCACGTTCAGCTGTTGCTATTTGCTGTTTGGTAGCAGCTATCTGTTTAGCAAGATCCGGACGTTGGCTTTCCACAGATTTCATACTGGCCTCCAGTTGTAATTTCTTCAAATACAATTGCACCGTATCCACCAGTCCAATCTCCTCACCTGCTTTCAGTCTTGTCCCCTCTTCTACCTCCAGTCGCAACAACTTTCCGGCAGCTTCGGCAGAGACTATCACTTCTGTGGCTTCAAACGTGCCGGTTGCATCATAGCTGGGTATTCCCTTACCACAAGCAGCCAACATTATCAATGCCACTCCAACCATTCCTATCTTTGTCATTCGTTCCATATCTAAAGAAGTTATATTAATCATTCGTAGTATATTTCAATTGATAAATTCCCATTAACCGTTGAATTTCATGCAACGCTTTCGACTGACGTGCCAAACTCTCATTGGTCAATTCCCGAAGCATCTCGGTCACCGTCAATGTTCCATTCGCCACTTTAGCCTCTGCCGATTTGCGAATATTGGTACGCAAACGGATAATCTCATCATCATCCTGCATTTGCTTTTCCAATGATTGGATGGCCTGATCCTGTTGTGTCATCTCCAATCTTGTATTAAAAAGAAATACATCCCGGTTATTATCCAATTGCCGGCGTTTATTTTCAATTACCTTCCGGTCATTCTTCAAGGTGTACAAACTACCGAAATTCCATGAAAGGCGAACACCCGCAATATAGTAAGGAGAAAATTCATTTTTCAGCATATTCAGTCCGGGGTTTCCATAAGCTCCCTGCACAAACAATCCGAACTGTGGAAGATGACGCACATTCAAAGCTTTCTCCTGTACTTGTAATCCGACTCCTTGCGCATTAAACAAAGACAATTCCGGACGACGAATCTCACTGACAGCCGAAATCTCATCTTGAGGAACAGGTTTCTCCAAAACCGTTTCCTGCGACAACTTCTCTCCTACCAGAAGTGAAAGCATCTTCAAATATGCCATACGCGACGAAACCAATTCAACTCTTTTCTGCTTTGTATTCAACTGCTCCACTTTTACAGCATCCAAATCGGCCTGATTGGCAATGCCATTTTCTACGTAGGCAGTAATCTGGCGATAATTTCTCTCCAGTTCATCTTGCAACAATGCATTCTGTTTCAGCTGCTCGTCCAACAAAAGAATTCCAAAATAAAGGTCATTTACACGACTATTCAGCGCATACATATCCACATTCAGCTTTTCTTTCTCTATCTCCGCTTCCGCAGTCGTTTGTTTCTTCTGCATCCGGATTCCTCCGCCATCCCAGATTTTCTGTTGTAACTCCAACATCACCTGATATTGATCTTTCGGCAGTCCTTTCAAATCCACTCCGGGAAGCTTCACCGGAATTTCTGTTACCTCACTCTGATAAGAAGCTTTAGCCGAAAGGGCAAACTGTGGCAAATATCCTTTTGCCGCATTCTCAAGATTATATTCCTTTGTTTTCTCCACCAGACCATACTGATGTACCAACGGATAATTTTCCTGCGTCTTCCGTTGACATTCTTCCAACGTTATCTGCGCATGTATTCCCGATACAAACAATAAAAAGGAGAAACTGAAAAACATTCTTTTCATACACATCATTTCTTTAATTTTTTCAAAGGACAAAGATAGAGGTTTCAAAAATACATTCACATTCCGATAGTTAGTAAAAATGTTCCAATAGTTCAATAAAGAGAAAGAATAAAAGGCTATTTGCTGATTTTTATTATCTTTGGCGGAAAAACAGATAGAAATGGAAAAGAAAATACCATTGAACATAGGTCTCGAAATCTTAGTAAATCCGGATGTCGTCCGATTTAACGAATTTCGTTTTATATCTCCGCATTTCGGATTCGTAAACAGCTTCGCCAAAATAGAATCCAATCTTATCACAGTGGATCAACCTTACCGTATCAAAGAGGGACGTATTGCAGTCATCAAACAGGGATATGCACGCGTATTAATCAACCTGATAGAAGAAACTTTTCAGCCGGACAAGCTATTAGTAATTGTTCCGAATTCCATTCTTCAGATTATAGAAGTCTCTCCGAATTTTGATATGCAGATGGTAGGCATGGATGCAGAATTTCTTTCTATAGCCGGAAAAGACAATTTCTTCACTCATCTTTCACAGTTACAGAAAAACCTCATATTATCTCTGACCTCACATGAATACGACTTGTTTAAGAGTTACTTTGCTTTAATATGGAATATATTACAAGAACCAACGTTCCGACGGGAAGCTACTCAATATCTACTAATCAGTCTTTTGTGCAATATAGAGTATCTTGTCAAAAACAACAATCAAAAAGAACAAAGTTGTCAGACACATCAGGAAGAGATTTTCCAGCGTTTCATTTCTTTAGTCAATGCTTATAGCAAGAGAGAACGTAATGTTAGTTTTTATGCGGATAAGCTATGTCTCACTCCTCGTTATCTTAATACTATCATCCGCCAAACCAGTCAACAAACAGTAATGGACTGGATAAACCAGTCCATTATATTAGAAGCTAAAGTATTGCTAAAACATAGCAATCTGCTTGTTTATCAAATTTCTGATGAGTTGAACTTCCCTAATCCTTCTTTTTTCTCGAAGTTCTTTAAGCGAATGACAGGAATGACACCACATGAATATCAATTCTCGAAATAAAATTTATTTCGAGAATTCCTTAATTCTTTGCTCTTCTTCCAACTTGCAGATCAATAATGTGTTATCTTTCTCTGCAATGATATATCCATCCAAGCCTTGAATAACTACTCGTTTTTCTTCGCTGGCATGCACAATACAATTTTTGCTTTCGTACAAACGGATATCGGTTCCTACGGTTGCATTTCCAGACTTATCCTGTGGAAGCAAACCGCGAAGTGCTCCCCATGTACCCAGATCTGACCAGCCAAAAGAAGCGGGAAGTACATAAATCTCCTGTGCTTTCTCCATCACTGCATAGTCAATAGAAATGCTTTCGCAAGTAGGGAATAACTTCTTGATCGTTTCATTTTCTTTCTCTGTATAGAAATCGGGGAAAATGCGATCGAAAATTTGTGCGATGCCCGGAGCATATACACGCATCACGGAAGTAATAGTACGCACATTCCATACAAAGATTCCCGCATTCCAGAAGAAATTGCCTTCTGCCAGATACTTTTCGGCAGTTTCTTTATCCGGTTTTTCCTTAAATGCATCTACGGTGTAAATTTCTTTATCTGTCTGGAGCTGATCGGCAGCAGCAATATATCCGTATCCGGTTTCCGGACGAGTTGGCCGGATACCTATCGTTACAATGGCGCTGCCATCATCTGTGAAACGAAGGGCTTTCTCCATCACTCTACGGAATTCTCCTGTATCAATGACTAATGCATCCGAAGGAGTTACTACAATGTTAGCATTCGGATGTTTTTTCTTGATCTTCCAGCAAGCAAAAGCAATGCAGGGCGCAGTATTGCGCGCACAAGGCTCCGCCAAAATATTACTTTCCGGAATTTCCGGCAACTGCTCCCGAACAATATCAATGTATTTTTCAGAAGTTACGACCCACATATTTTCCCTAGGGCAAACACCGTCGAAACGATCTGCCGTCAACTGAATCAGCGACCGGCCACATCCCATTACATCAATAAATTGTTTAGGACATTCCGGAGTGCTCATCGGCCAGAAGCGGCTCCCTATGCCACCAGCCATTATTACAACATGATTATCCATACCTGTTATTCTCCTGTTAAAAAAATATTCTTTAAAATAGGTGTGCAAGGTACTTCAAAATGTCCAAATCTACAAGAAAAACAGAACACTTTTGTCATAATCCGATAGAATCTCCTATTATCAGAAAGTGATAGTGCAAGAACTTCCCCATTGGATACTGGTTTTGTTTTCCGTATTCCACAAACATTCACGAGCCGTCAACAAGCGCTGATCCACATCCATGGTAACTACAATAAAAGAAAGTAGACGTTCGTCAGAAGAAGAATATTCACCTTTCATAGGGGAGTCTACCCGGAAAACAGGTAAATCAATTGTTCCATTTACCCCATTCCAGGTATAAAATTCATTGTAATTCTTATCTCCATGAAAGTAAGCCTTAATCATAGAATGAGAATGGATAAACTGCTCCAGCTTTTCCCAATTCTTTGTGGCTTTCTTTTTGACATCAGTCACCAGACAGGTATCTGCCAACAAATTCTGAAAATTATCTACTGAATTGATCGTATGCTTACCGTTCGGATTCGTAAAATGCTTGGTATCGGCAATGGGAGGATCGTGGGTAAATAAAATAACAGGAGTAATCGTATCGGTTCCTATTTCCTGATCGAACCATTGACGCATATATGCATCAGGCCACATTCCCATAAAAACAAACCGTACCCCGTCCTTTACAAAGGAATAATGCACCTTATCCGTTTGATAATTAAAAGTCTCCGCCGTACGTTCCACCGCAGGGCGCATCATCCGGTTGAAAATACCGGCAGCACTGGATGCATCTTTTTCAGGAGATAAAACCTTGGGATAACCTATCGCATTAGAAATATCGTGATTACCCGGTACCAGATACAAAGGAGAACTTATCGATGAATCCCAATCACTGCAAAATTGACTCCATGATGTAGTAGCAGATTGAACTCCTTCTTCCATCCGATTGGCAATATCACCCGTACAAACAACAAAATCAGGAGAACCGAATTTTATTCCTGCGCCCACCCCACTATCTTCCGGCAGCCGAGTTTCAGAAAGCAATTTGAAGGTTGCCAACATAGCACGACTTACCTCATCACTTCCCACTTCTTTTCCCCGAAATTCACGTTCAAGACCATAATGTACGTCTGAACAATATATAAAACGAAGAATTCTTCCTTCGTCTGCTCCGGCAGCGGTGCAGCTAAAAAGAAGAATTCCCGTAAATAATAAAAGGATTAGCTTTCTCATTCCTTACAATTATAATCTTACCATTCTATTTTTGTACTTAGTCCGGCAGTGGTGCTATTACTCTCACCTTGAGTGGCTTTCATCATATACCATTCAGCACCGTTATCCTTACGGGCATACGCCATTCCCTCTGTTTCTCCATTGTATTTAGGTGTTTCTCCCCAAACCTCTTCACCGGCATCCGTTAGATTCTTAAATACGTCTATGGCAGTTTCTTCCGGTGAAAGAAGCTCAATCTTCACAGATTTTTTAGCGGAGAGTCCACTTGTAAAGCCTGTAGAATAATCCGCTTGATCCGAAAGAAGCACTAAAAAACCATGAGACTGTATTTTAGTTCCTTCGGGAGCTATATAAACAATATCCCCATCATCTTTTTTAATCTTTACTCCGGTTATATCCAGTTCACGACCTGTACTATTATACAACTCAATATATTTGGGTTTATTACCATCCAACTCATTCAGCACCAATCCAGTATAATCAATATCGGAAGGTCCTTCAGGTTCCATAACTTTATTAACCGTTCCTTTAGTAGCTTTCAATACAACAGTCCATTCTCCCGTACCGTCAGGAATACGTGAATAACTTCCTCCCACTTCATGTTTACCTCCATCACCAAATTCCGCATCCTTATCAAATTTGTCTATATCTTTACCAGAGGGCATTTGCAAAGTGATAGAAACAGATTTAGTATTTGATATTCCTTGAGTAAAATCAACGCCTTTGACTTTCAGCAAATATGCTTTACCGGCAATGGTTGTACCTTCCCCAAACGTATAAATAACCTCCGAAACACCTTCCTCATCAGTTTTCACCAGTTTAACGCCATTGAGATTAATTGTTGTATTGGAAGTATTATAAATCTCAATCCAATCTTCTTCACTTGCATTCCCATCGTTTCCACAAATTTCATTCAATACCAATCCTGAATAATCAATATCAGTAGGAATTTCCGGTTCCGAGTCATCTTTACACCCAACTAAAGCCAAAGCACAAAGTGTGCTCATCAGCAAAAACTTTTTCATAATCATCTTTTTTTAGTTTATATCGTTATTCGCGTTTAAAAAGAAATCATTGTACGCAACTGAAATACATTAAAATCGATTCCTGAAGGCATTACTTCACTTAAAGGTTTACCTCCTTTGGTAATTTGTCCTTTAGAGTCGGCATATTTATCATTATTCATATAAATGTAATTCAGTCCAATCACCACATTACGTACAGGATACCAGTTCAACGAAGCAGAATAGCTAGTTGCCTTACCTCCTGTAATATACGCAGCCGGATCATGGAAATCATTCATATTTATATTACTGATACGAGCCGCAACTTCCAAATTCCCCCCTTTACGACGCATTTTCATTGGACCAAATTCCGCCTCATCCGGGGAGTATTGACGGTTTTCTCCCAATATCATATAAGATGCCGTAGCATACCAACCATTAAATACTGCATTTTTCAAATCAGTCTTTTGATTATTAGCACCATAGGTATAGCGGGATATGTTGTTATAAATATATTCTCCATAAGTCAGCAACTTACGATAACGGAATCCCAGTTCAAAGCCTGTAGTATAATAATGATTGACATTCGAAATCTCGGCTTGCACAAATCGGCGACGGTCTACCCTGCTCTCCGGAAAAGTCCGGAAAAGAACCGTCTTATCCTCCAGCCCTGAACCGGAAGGTGTCTGATAGTTAAAGTATCCGCCGACATGAATCGTCATATCTTCATTGTAAATAGGCGACACTGCTACACGGGTAGCCAGCGCATAACCGTCATTCCCTCTATTACGCTCTTTCTGAATGATATCCACTTCCCTACCAAATACTCCAGCGGAAGCCCACCAATGTTTTCCCCAACCAGTTCCGGCAAGTCCCAGACGGCGCCCGTCAGCAAAAGCTTCCACTGCCATCGGACGTTCCGAAGCCATCAGATATTTAGAACTTGTTGTGCGTTCCATACTCATCGGAACTTTAAAATTTCCCGCCTTTACAAAGAAATGATTATTAAATTTATAGCCCAGATACATATCTTTTATTTCCACTTCATTGTAAGCGAAATCCAGATCCAGTTCTGCAAACCATTTTTTGTATAAAGTGGCTTTCACACCGAAACGTGCACGACGAATACTCACCCCGTTACTAAAACGGAATTGATTGTCATCGTCCTCCAGATCCTTGTTCGTTTTGGATGTCAGATCATCCACATTCGATGTGGGCGAATAAACCGCTGCATCCAAATAAATTCGATTATCAAACCATAAATGAAAGTTTTCATTTTTAGAAGCAAAGTGAAGTTTTCCACTCTCAAAATAAGCCTTTACAGGTATCTTACCCGATTCATCTTCCCAACCGGAAGTCGTGTTTTGTCCCCATACTGAAGTAAATGCCAACAGACCGGCAACCAGAATCATGTTTCTTTTTCTCATATCGTATCTCTATCGTTTTGCAGGCGCAAAGTAAACGACATGGAAATACAAATGAATGACAGAGTTATTACATTTCTACAACAACAAAGGCCGCTCCCGAATAACAGGAACGGCCTTACCATTTTCATTTCAATGTGATGTCAGCCTCTTTTCAAAAAGATGACATTCTGCTTATTTATACTCTGCCCAGCTCTTGATAGCTATATCATCCACACTCATCGTACAGAAGGCATTGATAAATGCACTAGCCAGACGGGCATTTGTAATCAACGGTATATTCAAGTCAATGGCAGCACGACGGATTTTATACCCATTACTTAATTCTCCGGCTGTCAGATTCTTCGGGATATTGACTACCATGTCGATCTCCTTGCGATGAAGCATCTCCAATGCTTGCGGATGTCCCTCCTCACTCGGCCAATAGACATGAGTACTTTCAATTCCATTCTCTGCAAGCGTTTTGTGTGTACCACCCGTTGCAAAGAGTTTGTATCCCTTATTCACCAACATACGGGCCGCATCCATCATATCGGCTTTCTGTTTCATTGTTCCCGTAGACAGCAGGATATTCTTCTTCGGAATACGATAGCCCACGGAAAGCATAGCTTTGAGTACGGCACAGGAAGTATCCATTCCGATACAACCCACTTCACCGGTAGAAGCCATATCTACTCCCAACACCGGATCGGCCTTCTGCAAGCGGTTGAAGGAGAATTGGGAAGCCTTGATTCCCACATAATCCAGTTCGAAGAGATTCTTTTCCGGTTTCTCTACAGGCAGACCGAGCATTACTTTCGTTGCCAGCTCGATAAAGTTGATCTTCAACACTTTGCTGACAAACGGGAAAGAACGACTGGCACGCAGATTACATTCAATCACCTTGATATCGTTGTCTTTCGCCAGATACTGAATATTAAACGGACCGGAGATATTCAAAGCCTTAGCAATCTCACGGCTGATACGCTTAATACGGCGAACAGTTTCTACATACAGCTTTTGCGGCGGGAACTGAATCGTTGCGTCGCCGGAATGTACTCCCGCAAATTCGATATGCTCACTTATAGCGTATGCTACAATTTCTCCATTCTGCGCCACCGCATCCATTTCCACTTCCTTGGCGTGTTCGATAAACTGGCTTACTACCACCGGATGTTTCTTCGATACATTAGCTGCCAGTCTCAAGAAACGTTCCAATTCTTCCTGGTTGGAACAAACATTCATCGCAGCTCCCGAAAGCACATAAGACGGACGAACAAGTACGGGGAAACCTACCTCTTCAACGAACTCCTGAATGTCATCCATAGAAGTCAATTCACGCCAACGGGGCTGATCCACACCGATACGGTCAAGCATGGCAGAGAATTTCTCACGATCTTCGGCATTATCAATACTCTTGGCACTCGTGCCTAGAATATTGATCTTCTGTGCATCCAGACGCAAAGCAAGGTTATTTGGAATCTGGCCGCCGGTAGATACAATTACCCCATGCGGATTCTCCAGTTCCAGAATATCCATCACACGTTCAAAAGTCAATTCATCAAAGTACAAACGGTCGCACATATCATAGTCCGTAGATACGGTTTCAGGATTATAGTTAATCATGACACTGCGCCATCCCTCTTTGCGAATGGTATTCAAAGCCTGTACGCCACACCAGTCGAATTCTACGGAAGAACCGATACGATAAGCACCGGAACCCAATACGACGATGGATTTATGGTCGCCCAGATAACGCACATCATTTGCTACACCGCTATAAGTAAGATACAGATAATTGGTTTGTGCCGGGTATTCGGCTGCCAACGTATCGATCTGTTTCACTACCGGAAGAATGCCTGCCTCTTTACGGTGTTTGCGGATATAAAGAATTCCATCTTCCATATCACCTTCGTAACCGATGGCACGGGCAATCTGAAAATCGGAGAAACCTTGAACCTTAGCTTTACGAAGCAATTCGTTCGGCAAATCGGCAATCTGTTTATGATTGTTTCCCCAACTATGCAGTTCTTCAGAAGTCTTCATGATATTCATCAACTTCTGCAAGAACCATTTATCAATCTTAGTCAATTCATGCACCTGATCGATGGTGTAGCCGGCACGAAACGCTTTCGAGATCACGAAAATACGTTTATCGGTCGGTTCGCGCAAGGCTTTGTCAATGTCGGAAATAACCAATTCTTTGTTCTCCACAAAACCATGCATTCCCTGTCCGATCATACGAAGACCTTTCTGGATAGCTTCTTCAAAAGTGCGTCCGATAGCCATCACTTCACCCACAGATTTCATAGAAGAACCCAACTCTTTATCTACACCGTGGAATTTACCTAAATCCCAACGAGGAATCTTACATACGACATAATCCAATGCCGGTTCGAAGAAAGCGGAAGTAGTCTTGGTTACAGAGTTCTTCAGGTCGAAGAGTCCATAACCCAATCCCAATTTGGCAGCAACGAAAGCCAGCGGATAACCGGTTGCCTTAGATGCCAAAGCCGATGAACGGGAAAGGCGGGCATTTACTTCGATCACCCGGTAATCTTCGGATTCGGGATCGAAGGCATATTGTACGTTACATTCACCCACGATACCGATATGGCGGATGATACGTATTGCCAATTCCCGAAGTTTATGATACTCTTTATTGGTAAGCGTCTGTGAAGGAGCAATAACGATAGACTCACCAGTATGGATACCCAGCGGATCGAAGTTTTCCATATTACAAACGGTGATACAGTTATCGAAACGGTCACGTACCACTTCATATTCCACTTCTTTCCAGCCGCGAAGTGATTTCTCCACTAATACCTGTGGGGAGAAAGAGAATGCTTTTTCTACCAGCACATCCAGCTGTTGTTCATTATCACAGAAACCGGACCCCAAGCCTCCTAACGCATAAGCGGCACGAACAATTACAGGATAACCCAGTTCTTTTGCTGCGCGACGTGCATCTTCCACATTTTCTACGGCTTCACTCTTGATGGTTTTTACATTGATCTCATTCAATTTATGAACAAAAAGTTCACGGTCCTCGGTATCCATAATGGCCTGTACCGGAGTACCCAGCACTTTCACATTATATTTTTCAAGAATACCTTCTTTATACAATGCTACTCCACAGTTTAGAGCTGTCTGACCACCGAACGCCAGCATAATACCTTCCGGTTTTTCTTTCTGGATCACTTTCTCTACGAAATACGGAGTCACCGGAAGAAAGTAAATTTGATCTGCCACTCCTTCGGAAGTCTGTACCGTAGCAATATTCGGATTGATAAGAATGGTTTCAATCCCCTCTTCTTTCAAGGCTTTAAGTGCCTGTGAACCGGAATAGTCAAATTCACCAGCCTCACCGATTTTCAGGGCACCTGAACCCAATAGCAATACTTTCTTTATATTTTCTTTCATTGTTACAATAGTTTTACAAATTCGTCGAACAGGAATTCCGTATCCGTAGGTCCACTCGCAGCTTCCGGGTGGAATTGCGCAGAGAACCAAGGATTCTTTTTATGTTTGATTCCCTCATTGGATCCATCGTTCATATTGATGAACAACGGTTCCCAATCTGCACTCAACGTATTATTATCTACCGCATAACCGTGATTTTGTGAAGTGATGAAACAACGTTCTGTACCTACCATACGCACCGGCTGGTTGTGGCTACGATGTCCGTATTTCAATTTATAAATCTTGGCTCCGCCCGCTTTTGAAAGCAACTGATTACCCATACAGATGCCGAAGATAGGCAATTTTTCATTTGCCATCGCCTTACGTATATTCTGCACCGCAGCATCACAAGTATCCGGGTCACCCGGTCCGTTGGAGATAAATAACCCGTCAAATTCGAGTCCGTTATAATCATAATCCCAAGGTACACGAATCACTTCTACATTACGTTTCAGCAGACAACGAATAATATTTGTCTTTACACCGCAATCTACCAGGACAACCTTCTTAAATTGAGAATTGAAAGTTGAGAATTGAGAATTAAGCTGCGCATAAGAACTATTTACGGAGAAAGTTTGTGAAGTTCCGGCAGGAAGATAACAAATAATCTCTTTGCAAGATACACGATCTACATAATTGACGCCTGCGTATGCTGCTTCAGGCACATTATCCGGTTCATCATCGAAAACGATTTTTCCCATCATTACTCCATGTTCACGAAGAACCTTAGTCAGTTCGCGCGTATCAATGCCTGTGATACCGGGAATCTGCTCACGTTTCAACCAATCAGCAAGACTTTCCACCGCATTCCAGTGGCTGTATTCATAAGAATAGTCACTTACGATAATCGCTTCCGCGTGGATTTTCTCACTTTCCATGAAAGTGGCAAGTCCATTCGGTTCGATGGTAAAAGGAGGAACACCGTAGTTACCTACCAAAGGATAGGTAAGCGTCATCAACTGTCCGGCATAGGAAGGGTCAGTGAGGCTCTCCGGATATCCGGTCATGGCAGTATTAAAAACTACTTCGCCTGCCACCGGCTTCTCGTAGCCAAACGACTTACCGGAAAACCGGCTCCCGTCGTCAAGGATTAATGTCACATTTCTCATTCTTATTATTGAATCGTTGTATGGTTGTTAGAATTGATACATTTGTTCTATATAGTCGATGAACGCCCGGTTCACCATTTTCACGCCTCCCGGTGTAGGGTAGTTACCGCTAAAATACCAGTCGCCTTTATGATGCGGACAAGCCTCGTGCAATCCCTCCAACGGTTGATAGACAATTTCCACTTTCGCCTTTGTTCCCTTGGGAGTCAGCAGTTCCACCATCTTGGCAGAGATTTCCTCATCGGTGAACGGAGCATAGATATCCTTCACATAGTTTACCATCTGCTCTTTCGGCAGTCCCACCTGATCTTTCGATTTACGGTAGGCAGCCGCAATCACATCTTTCATATCCCGCTCCTTTAAAAGTTCGACAGCAGCCCTGAAAGCGATAAACTCGCTCATCTTTGCCATATCGATACCGTAATAATCAGGATAACGGACTTGCGGAGAGGAAGATACTATCACAATCTTCTTCGGACCGAGACGGTCGAGAATACCGATAATACTTTGTTTCAGCGTAGTACCACGCACAATGCTGTCGTCAATAATCACCAGATTATCGACACCGGGCACCAGACTTCCGTATGTAATGTCATATACATGGGCTGCCAGATCATTACGACTGTTTCCTTCGGCAATAAACGTACGGAGCTTAATATCCTTGATCGCCACCTTTTCGCTACGGATACGACGGGAAAGAATGACTTCCAGTTCCTCCATATCCGGATGATGCCCCAATGCGGCAATTTGCTGCACTTTTTCCTCATTCAAGTAGTCGTCCAGTCCCTGCAACATTCCGTAGAAAGCCACCTCCGCAGTGTTGGGAATAAAAGAGAAAACCGTATGATCGATGTCATTATTGATAGCTTTCAATATTCTCGGAACCAACTTTTCACCCAACCGTTTCCTTTCCTTATAAATATCGACATCACTCCCACGGGAGAAATAGATACGTTCGAAAGAACAGGCATGATTTTCGCGCGGCTTGTTAATTTGCGAAGTACGGATTTTACCTTCTTTGCTGATTAACAATGCTTGCCCCGGTTGCAATTCTTTGATTTCCTCAAACGGAACATTCAAAGCCGTCTGGATCACTGGACGCTCGGAAGCAAGAACAGCTATCTCATCATCCTGATACCAGAATGCAGGCCGGATTCCCCATGGGTCGCGGATGGCGAAGGACTCGCCGCTTCCGGTCAATCCGCAGATCACGTATCCCCCATCCCATTCGCGGCTGGAAGTACGCAACACGTTTGCCAAATCAATATATTCTTCTATATAATGAGTGATTCCCATGCCTGTAAGCCCCTCGGCTTCGGCAAGATTGAATACACGCTCCACTTCACGGTCAAGACGGTGTCCCACCTGCTCCAACATGATATATGTATCGGCATATTTACGCGGATGCTGACCAATGGCAGTGATACGGGCAAATATCTCGTCTACATTCGTCATATTGAAATTTCCGCAGAGAGCCAGATTCTTGGCGCGCCAGTTATTTCTTCTTAAAAATGGATGCACATAAGAGATTCCGGATTTTCCCGTAGTGGAATAACGAAGATGTCCCATATATACTTCACCGGCAAAAGGCAAAGTTCGTTTGGCATACGCTGCATCGTGCAACTGTTCGGGAGTGAGATCCTTAAAATTGTTTTGAACGTTTTCAAAGATTTCCGTAATGGCTCCGGAACCTAAAGCGCGTTCACGAAACATATATTCTTCGCCCGGATTTGCTTCCAGTTTCACACACGCCAGTCCCGCACCTTCCTGTCCACGATTATGCTGCTTCTCCATCAACAGGTAGAGTTTATTAAGACCGTACATCCATGTCCCGTACTTTTTCTCGTAATACTCTAACGGTTTGAGCAAGCGTATCATGGCAACGCCACATTCATGTTTCAATTGTTCCATCTCTCTATATACTAGTTACTACTTAAAGTTACTCTACTGTTACCGACTTCGCCAGATTTCTCGGCTGATCCACATCCATCCCTTTGCATACCGCAATGTGGTAAGCAAGAAGTTGGAGAGGTACCGTAGTTATTAACGGATCGAGACATTCGATTGTTTCAGGAAGTTCGATACTACAGTCAGCAATCTTGCTGATAACGGTATCTCCTCTCGTCACGAACGCAATCACTTTTCCCTTCCGTGCCTTGATCTCCTGAATATTACTTAATACTTTCTCATACAATCCATTCTGCGTAGCAATCACCACTACCGGCATTTCCGCATCAATCAGAGCAATCGGTCCGTGTTTCATCTCCGCAGCCGGATAACCTTCGGCGTGGATATACGATATTTCTTTCAATTTCAATGCACCTTCCAGAGCAACGGGATAACTATATCCGCGTCCCAGGTAAATAAAATTATGCGCATAAGTGAAAGTTTTCGATAACTCCGCCAAAGTATCATTCAATTCCAACACCTTTTTCATTTTTTCCGGAATATGATTTAACTCCTGTACGATTGAAAGATAATGCTGTTCGTCAATGGTTCCTTTCGCTTTGGCAAGTGTCAATGCCAACATCGCCAATACAGTGACCTGTCCGGTAAATGCTTTGGTAGAAGCCACTCCGATCTCCGGACCCACATGAATATATGAACCGGTATGAGTGGCACGGGGAATAGAAGAGCCGATCGCATTGCAAATACCATATATAAATGCTCCGCGGCTTTTCGCCAATTCCACAGCAGCCAATGTATCTGCCGTCTCACCACTCTGGGAGATCGCTATCACCACATCCTGCCCGTCAATCACCGGATCACGGTAGCGGAATTCGGAAGCATACTCCACTTCCACCGGTATGCGGCAGAAACTCTCAATCAGATGCTTACCGATCAGTCCGGCATGCCAGGAAGTTCCGCAAGCAACAATAATAAACCGTTTGGCATTCAGCAGCTTTTCCCGATGATCTATCACTGCAGAAAGTACCACATTATCAGCTTCCACATTAATACGTCCGCGCATACAATCATGAATACAATCGGGCTGTTCGAAAATCTCTTTCAACATAAAGTGCGGATATCCCCCTTTTTCCAACTGACCGAGGTTGAGTTCCACCTTCTTTATTTCAGGTATCATTTCGACATTGCTCAAGTTGACCACCTTCAACTCCTTCCCCAGATTCAAGACAGCGATTTCCCCGTCTTCCAGATAGACCACCTTGTCGGTATATTCTACAATCGGAGTAGCATCCGAAGCAAGAAAGAACTCATTCTCTCCAATTCCCACTACCAACGGACTGCTCTTACGGGCAGCAATAATTTCATCAGGATGCTCCTTATCAAGAATCGCAATTGCATAAGCACCAATCACCTCTCCTAACGCCAACTGAACAGCCGTCAACAGACTGACCTGATTAGTGACTTTCATGTATTCTATTAATTGAACGAGGACTTCGGTATCTGTACTACTTTTAAAAATATAGCCTTTGGCTTGAAGTTTTTCTTTGAGAACGGCGTAGTTTTCAATAATACCGTTATGAATGAGAGCGAGCTTTTCGGAAGAAGAGTAATGAGGGTGGGCGTTAGCGGAACAAGGTTCCCCGTGAGTAGCCCAACGGGTATGGGCAATTCCGATTGTACCGGAAATATCTTTCTGTGTGACGAAATTTTCAAGATCAGAGACTTTTCCTTTCGTCTTATACACATTTAACTGTTGGTCATCACTAATGATTGCTACCCCCGCGCTGTCATATCCACGATACTCCAGTCGCTTCAGCCCTTTGATAAGGATAGGGTAGGCTTTTCGTTTACCAATATAGCCTACTATTCCACACATATTATGATATTTTTATTTCGCCTGCAAATATACACATTACAAATAACATAAAGACAACAAAAAGCATATTTATTTGACAGAAACGCACAAAAAAGTTGTAAACACATCAAAAAGTTAAATAATATATTATTTTTAGCTCAAAAAGAAACAAATTACAATCAGCTTCAAATAAGGATAAATAAGCTAACAAATTAAAAGTAAATTTCCTGTTTTTAATAACAAATTAAAAGAATAAGGATTCCTATTCTTATTTCGCGTCACACAAAAGATGAAATTCACTATCATTTTGAAATTAAAATATTAACTTTGCCAAACAATTTGATACATCAAATAGGTATTATCATACAATAAAGCTAGTAAGAATGAAGAAACAAGAACTTTTTAACAACGTAACAGAAGGATTCCTTTACCAACGACAGCCCCAGCAGATGGGCTTGTACGATGCGGCATACGAGCACGATGCCTGCGGTGTCGGTATGCTGGTTAACATTCATGGAGAAAAGTCACACGACATTGTTGAGTCGGCTTTAAAGGTATTAGAGAACATGCGCCATCGCGGTGCCGAGGGTGCGGATAACAAGACCGGTGACGGTGCAGGTATCATGCTTCAAATTCCGCATGAGTTTATTTTATTACAAGGCATTCCTGTCCCCGAAAAAGGACGGTACGGCACAGGATTATTGTTTTTGCCGAAAAACGAAAAAGACCAGGCAGCTATTCTAAGTATTATTATTGAAGAAATTGAAAAAGAAGGACTCACATTGATGCATTTGCGCAATGTGCCCACCTGCCCCGAAATCCTGGGAGAATCGGCTCTGGCAAACGAACCGGACATCAAACAAGTATTCATTACCGGATTTACGGAAACGGAAACTGCCGACCGGAAGTTATACCTGATCCGGAAAAGAATCGAAAATAAAGTCAGATTGTCATCTATTCCGGCAAAAGACGATTTTTATGTTGTGTCATTATCTACCAAAAGCATTATATATAAAGGTATGCTTTCATCATTACAGCTGCGCAACTACTATCCGGACCTGACAAATAGCTATTTTACCAGCGGACTGGCATTGGTGCACTCTCGTTTCAGTACCAATACATTCCCCACATGGGGATTGGCACAGCCATTCCGCCTGCTGGCACACAATGGTGAAATCAATACTATCCGTGGTAACCGAGGATGGATGGAAGCCCGTGAAAGTGTACTCTCCACTCCCACTTTAGGCGATATAAAAGAAATCCGCCCGATTATACAACCGGGCATGAGCGACAGTGCTTCTCTGGACAATGTACTAGAGTTCCTGGTGATGTCAGGATTGAGCCTGCCACATGCCATGGCTATGCTCGTGCCGGAATCTTTCAACGAGAAGAACCCGATCAGTGAGGATCTGAAATCATTCTACGAATACCACTCCATCCTGATGGAACCATGGGACGGACCGGCCGCACTACTATTCAGTGACGGACGATTTGCCGGAGGTATGCTCGACCGCAATGGCCTGCGCCCTGCCCGTTATCTGATTACTAAAAACGATATGATGGTAGTGGCTTCGGAAGTCGGTGTTATGGATTTCGAACCGGGAGACATCAAAGAAAAAGGTCGCTTACAGCCCGGCAAAATCTTGCTGGTGGATACGGAAAAAGGCGAGATCTACTATGACGGCGAACTAAAAAAACAGTTGGCTGAAGCCAAGCCTTACCGCACCTGGCTATCTACCAACCGAATCGAGCTGGATGAACTGAAAAGCGGGCGCAAAGTTCCTCATCACGTAGAAAACTACGACCGGATGCTTCGTACTTTCGGCTACTCCAAAGAGGACATCGAGAGGCTGATTATGCCAATGGCAAGCACCGGAGCAGAACCGATCAATTCAATGGGTAACGATACACCACTCGCCGTACTTTCAGATAAGCCACAGTTGCTTTACAACTATTTCCGTCAGCAATTTGCACAGGTAACCAATCCGCCCATCGATCCACTTCGTGAAGAACTGGTGATGTCATTGACGGAATACATTGGAGCAGTCGGTATGAATATTCTGACGCCCAGTGAAAGTCATTGCAAAATGGTACGCCTGAATCATCCGATTTTAAGCAATACTCAACTGGATATTCTTTGTAATATCCGGTATAAAGGCTTCAAAACAGTCAAACTACCCATGTTGTTTGAGGTTGCAAAAGGGAAAGCCGGATTGCAGGAAGCACTGACCCATCTTTGTAAAATGGCGGAAGAATCCGTGACGGAAGGTGTAAATTACATTGTCCTGACGGACCGTGAGGTGGATATTACCCATGCTGCCATTCCATCATTGCTGGCAGTAAGCGCTGTTCATCATCACCTGATTTCAGTTGGTAAACGGGTGCAAACGGCATTGATCGTAGAAAGTGGTGAAATACGTGAAGTGATGCACGCCGCGTTATTGTTGGGGTTCGGAGCAAGTGCCCTGAATCCTTACATGGCATTCGCTGTCCTCGACCGACTGGTAAAAGACAAGGATATTCAGTTGGATTATACCACTGCTGAAAAGAACTATATCAAATCCATCTGTAAAGGCTTGTTTAAAATCATGAGTAAGATGGGTATCTCTACGATCCGCTCCTATCGTGGTGCTAAGATTTTCGAAGCTGTCGGTTTGAGTGAAGAATTGAGCAAGGCTTATTTTGGAGGACTCGGTTCACCGATCGGAGGTATCCGTCTGGAAGAAATAGCCAGAGATGCCATTGCTTTCCATAAAGAAGGGCAAGAAGTTGAAAGTGGAAAGTTGAAAGTTGAAAGTGAGGCTCCGCATGGGAACTCTCAACTCTCAACTTTCAACTCTCAACTTCTCAAGAATAACGGTTTGTATGCTTTCCGTAAAGATGGAGAAAAGCACGCATGGAATCCGGAAACAATCAGCACTCTGCAATTGGCTACACGACTGGGGAGTTATAAGAAATTTAAAGAGTACACCCATCTGGTAGACGAAAAAGAGAAGCCTATTTTCCTTCGTGACTTCCTGGGATTCCGCCGTAATCCTATTTCTATCGATCAGGTGGAACCGGTGGAAAATATTCTGCATCGTTTCGTCACAGGAGCTATGTCTTTTGGTTCCATCAGCAAAGAAGCCCACGAGGCAATGGCTATTGCCATGAATAAAATCCACGGACGCAGTAATACCGGTGAAGGTGGTGAAGATGCCGCGCGTTTCCAACCGTTGCCGGATGGCAGTTCTTTACGAAGTGCGATCAAGCAGGTAGCTTCCGGTCGTTTCGGTGTAACGGCAGAGTATCTGGTGAATGCGGACGAAATTCAAATTAAGATAGCACAGGGAGCCAAACCGGGTGAAGGGGGACAACTTCCGGGATTTAAGGTAAATGATGTGATTGCGAAAACACGTCATTCCATTCCGGGGATTTCGCTGATTTCTCCCCCGCCCCATCATGATATTTATTCGATTGAGGATTTGGCTCAACTGATCTTCGATTTGAAAAATGTAAATCCACAGGCCAAAATCAGTGTAAAACTGGTAGCAGAAAGTGGTGTCGGTACGATTGCCGCCGGTGTGGCAAAAGCAAAGGCGGATTTGATTGTCATCTCTGGCGCCGAAGGGGGGACGGGTGCTTCTCCTGCTTCTTCTATCCGCTATGCGGGTATCTCGCCGGAATTAGGATTGAGCGAGACACAGCAAACACTGGTTCTGAACGGACTTCGTGGCCAAGTAGTTCTGCAAGCCGACGGACAGCTGAAAACCGGACGGGATATCATCTTAATGGCATTGATGGGTGCCGAAGAATATGGTTTCGCCACCTCCGCATTAATCGTATTGGGTTGTGTAATGATGCGTAAATGTCATCAGAACACTTGTCCGGTAGGAGTTGCCACGCAGAATGAAGAGTTACGTAAACGCTTTCATGGACGCAGTGAATATTTAGTAAACTTTTTCACATTCCTGGCACAGGAAGTCCGTGAGCATTTGGCTGAAATGGGATTCACCCGGATGGATGACATCATCGGACGTACAGACTTAATCGAACGCAAGTCCGATGTCAATGACCCGAATCCGAAACATGCTTTAATCGACTTCACCAAATTGCTGGCACGTGTTGACAACAGTGCGGCTATCCGTCATGTCATCGATCAGGATCATGGAATTTCTGCTGTAAAGGATGTAACCATCATCGATGCCGCACAGGAAGCTATCGAACATGAGAAAGAGATTTCTTTAGAATATACGATTGCCAATACAGACCGTGCAATAGGTGCTATGCTTTCCGGAGTAATCGCCAAGAAATACGGTGCCAAAGGATTGCCGGAACATACGCTGAATGTAAAATTCAAAGGTTCGGCAGGTCAATCTTTCGGAGCTTTTCTCGTACCGGGAGTTAATTTTAAACTGGAAGGTGAAGCGAATGATTACTTGGGTAAAGGATTGAGTGGCGGACGTATCTCCGTATTGCCTCCTATCCGCAGCAACTTCGAAGCCGAAAAAAATACAATCGCCGGTAATACCTTGCTTTATGGCGCAACAAGCGGTGAAGTATATATCAACGGCCGTGTAGGAGAACGTTTCGCTGTTCGTAACTCCGGCGCAGTTGCCGTCGTAGAAGGCGTAGGTGACCATTGTTGCGAATACATGACCGGAGGTCGTGTGGTAGTCCTCGGACAAACCGGACGTAACTTTGCAGCCGGTATGAGTGGCGGTGTGGCTTATGTATGGAACAAAGACGGCAACTTCGATTATTTCTGCAACATGGAAATGGTAGAACTATCACTCATCGAAGAAGCCAGCTACCGGAAAGAGTTGCACGAACTAATCCGCCAGCATTACCTCTACACAGGCTCGAAACTGGCACGCACTATGCTCGACAACTGGAATCATTACGTAGATCAATTCATCCAAGTAGTGCCCATCGAATACAAAAAAGTACTACAGGAAGAACAAATGAGAAAGTTACAACAAAAAATTGCAGATATGCAAAGAGACTATTAGACAACTTCTCGATCACCAACTATTTTTCAATTTTTAATTCTCAATTTTTAATTTATATGGGAGATCCTAGAGCATTTTTAAATATAGCTCGTCAGGAGGCGGGATATCGCCCTGTGAGCGAGCGAATCACTGACTACAGTCAGGTGGAACAGACATTGAATACAAATAGCCGTAAGTTGCAGGCATCACGCTGCATGGATTGCGGGGTACCTTTCTGTCATTGGGCATGTCCGATAGGGAATAAACAACCGGAATGGCAGGATGCATTGTACAGGGGGAAATGGAAAGAGGCTTACGAGGTGTTGTCGTCTACTTGCGATTTTCCGGAATTTACAGGACGTATCTGTCCTGCCCTTTGCGAGAAATCATGCGTGTTGAAACTTTCGTGCGATCAGCCGGTAACCATTCGTGAAAATGAGGCGGCAATCGTGGAAGCGGCTTTTCGTGAAGGATATATACAGGTAAAGACTCCGGAAAGAAACGGAAAGAAAGTAGCGGTGATTGGTGCAGGTCCTGCCGGACTGGTAGTTGCCAATCAGTTAAATATAAAAGGATATAGCGTTACTCTATTCGATAAGGATGAAGCTCCCGGAGGATTACTGCGATTTGGTATCCCTAATTTCAAACTGGACAAGAATGTAATCGACCGACGGATGAAGATATTAGCCGCAGAAGGAATCCAGTTTGAGATGGGAGTAGAAATAGATGTCAATCATTTACCGGAAGGATTCGATGCTTACTGCATCTGTACCGGAACACCGGCAGCACGTGACTTGAGTATTCCGGGACGTGAACTGAAAGGGATTCATTTCGCACTCGAAATGCTGGCACAACAGAATAGGATTCTGGCAGGACAGACTTTCCCGAAAGACAAATTGGTAAATGCCAAAGGCAAAAAGGTTCTCGTGATAGGTGGTGGTGATACCGGTTCCGACTGTATCGGAACCAGCGTGCGACAAGGAGCCGTCAGTGTCACTCAAATAGAGATCATGCCGAAACCTCCTGTCGGATACAATCCGGCTACCCCATGGCCTCAATGGCCGGTAGTCTTCAAAACGACTTCCAGCCATGAAGAAGGTTGTACACGCCGTTGGTGTCTGGCTTCCAATCAGTTTCTCGGAAAGAATGGAAAAGTGACAGGCGTAGAAGTGGAAGAAGTGGAATGGATTCCGGCAACAGATGGCGGACGCCCCACGATGAAACCGACAGGAAAGAAGGAAGTCATCGAAGCGGACATGGTATTACTGGCGATGGGATTCCTGAAACCGGAACAGCCGAAGTTTGCCGAAAATGTATTCCTTGCCGGAGATGCGGATACAGGAGCCAGCCTCGTCGTACGTGCCATGGCAGGAGGACGAAAAGCGGCTGCGGAAATAGACACTTACTTGACGAAATAATCTCCGAAGTAAGGAATACTAAGAGGTCTGACTGCTATTATCGGTTCGTTCCACCTAGGTGAAACTTAAGGATAACCTAGGTAGAATTTAAAGACAACCATGGTGGAACGAAAAGTCAACCTAGGTAGAACGAATAAATAATAGCAATCGGGCTTCTTAGCAATAGCGAATAAACAATTAACATATTACATCACCCCCAAAAACTTAAAGTTATGTGTGGAATAGCAGGTATACTCAACATAAAGGTTCAAACGAAAGAACTAAGAGATAAAGCACTAAAGATGGCCCAGAAAATCCGTCATCGCGGACCGGACTGGAGTGGAATCTATGTAGGTGGAAGTGCCATCCTGGCACACGAACGCCTGTCAATCGTCGACCCGCAGAGCGGCGGACAACCGTTATACTCTCCTGATCGTAAACAGGTGCTTGCTGTAAACGGTGAGATCTACAACCACCGGAATATTCGTGCTCAATACGCCGGAAAATATAACTTTCAGACAGGAAGTGACTGTGAGGTCATTCTTGCTCTTTACAAAGAGAAAGGCATCCACTTTCTGGAAGATATTAGCGGTATCTTTGCTTTTGTTCTTTATGATGAAGAAAAGGATGAATTTCTGATTGCCCGTGATCCGATAGGGGTTATTCCTTTATATATAGGGAAAGATAAAGAAGGAAGAATCTACTTCGGCAGCGAACTGAAAGCACTTGAAGGATTTTGCGACGAATATGAAGTATTCCTTCCCGGACATTATTTCCATAGCAAAGAGGGGAAAATGAAACGTTGGTATTCACGCGACTGGATAGCTTATGAAGCCGTCAAAGACAATGACGCACAAACCGGTGATGTAAAAACAGCATTAGAAGATGCCGTACATCGTCAGTTAATGAGTGACGTACCTTATGGAGTGCTTCTTTCGGGTGGGCTAGACAGTTCTGTTATCTCCGCTATTGCCAAAAAATATGCGGCAAAGCGTATAGAAACAGATGGAGCGAGTGATGCGTGGTGGCCTCAACTCCACTCCTTCGCTATCGGATTAAAAGGTGCTCCCGATTTAATTAAAGCACGTGAAGTGGCTGAATATATCGGTACTGTCCATCACGAAATAAACTATACTGTTCAGGAAGGTCTGGATGCCCTGCGTGATGTCATTTATTTCATCGAGACATACGATGTAACCACGGTACGCGCTTCCACTCCCATGTACCTACTGGCACGTGTCATCAAATCGATGGGGATTAAAATGGTGTTGAGCGGTGAAGGTGCCGATGAAGTTTTCGGAGGGTATCTATACTTCCACAAAGCTCCCACTCCACAGGCATTCCACGAAGAAACGGTACGTAAACTTTCAAAGTTACACATGTACGATTGTCTCCGTGCCAATAAAAGTCTATCAGCATGGGGCGTAGAGGGACGTGTTCCTTTCCTTGATAAAGAATTCCTCGACGTAGCCATGAACCTGAATCCGAAAGCTAAAATGTGCCCCGGAAAGGAAATTGAGAAACGGATTGTTCGCGAAGCCTTTGCCGATATGTTACCGGAAAGTGTGGCGTGGAGACAAAAAGAACAGTTCAGTGACGGTGTGGGATATTCATGGATCGATACTTTGAGAGAAATCACAGCGGCTGCCGTTAGCGATGAGCAAATGGAACATGCTGCCGAACGCTTCCCCATCCATACTCCGCAAAACAAGGAAGAATACTATTATCGTAGTATCTTTGAAGAGCATTTCCCCAGTGAAAGTGCAGCACGCACCGTACCGAGTGTTCCCAGTGTGGCCTGTTCCACAGCAGAAGCGCTGGCGTGGGATATTGCTTTCAGGAATCTAAATGAGCCTAGCGGACGTGCGGTGAGAGGAATACACGAAGAGGCCTATAAAAGTTAATATATGGAAGTTGTTATATATTAACTACCTTAGCAAAAGATAAGTCCTATATTTTGAGGTAATTCTTAAAATATAGGACTTCCATATTATTCAACCCAATTCTCTATGTGAATATTATCAATGCGGTTCAAATGTTTCACATTCTCCGTGACCATTATACAATTGGACGTAACCGCTGTGCAGCCAATAAAAAGGTCTAAATCATCAATCAATATCCCTTTTTTTCTCAACCTCGCTTTCTGACTGGCATATTCAGCCAACGCCAGGCTAATCGGTATTATTTTCATATCAGAACAAAAAGACAAGACTGCTTTCGTGTTTTCTTCAACCGCACTACTACATTCAGCTCCATACAGTAATTCTGCAACTGTTATTTCTGATATATAACAATTATTCCATCCAGCCTTTTTAAGCCGTTCGCGCATAGCCTTCTTGTCTCTAAGGATATAAACACAGATATTACTGTCAAGCAAATACTTATTCTCCATTTCAATCAAAATTTAAAGGTGCTTTAGTATTCTGACGCCCCGCATACATATCTTCGATTATCTGTTCGGTAGTTCTATCATCCTTCCACACCCCCATATGTTTTTTCAGCATTTCTTCTGTAGTATCCGCGTTAACCGCTTTAGCAGCAACAACGGACGCAGTTAGACGAGTAGCCAAACGTAACTTTACTTCATCACTTAAAGACTTCAACATTTCCCAATAAGAATCTGTTAATTTTAATGTATCGTCCATATTATTCTCCTTCCTTTATTTGATATAGAACAAATATACAGTATTTATTAATATAAGTGTAATCTAACAATAAATATTTTCTTTTCTCTTCTCACTAAAAAACACAATTAACGCAGATTAGCATATTATTGTCTGATTTGCGTTTTCTTTTTTATAATTTTGAGGCCAAACCCAATTAAATCTATCAAACTTTTAAAAGACCAAACAAATGAATTTAAAAAAAATGATGATGGCTTCTGCCCTTCTAATGGCTGCTTGCTGTATGCAGGCACAGACAAAAGTGATAGCCCACCGTGGATTCTGGAAAACTCCGGGATCATCACAAAACAGTATTTCATCACTTCTAAAAGCAGATTCCATCGGTTGTTACGGTTCAGAATTTGACGTATGGATCGCTAAGGATAACAAGTTGGTGGTCAACCATGATCCTGTATACAAGATGAGACCGATGGAGTATTCCAAAGGTGACGCACTGACCGGACTTAAATTATCCAACGGAGAAAACTTACCCAGCCTGGAACAATATCTGGAAGCCGGGAAAAACTGTAATACCCGACTGATTCTCGAACTGAAAGCACATAGCAATAAGAAACGGGAAACCAAAGCCGTACAGGGAATCCTTGCCATGGTGAAGAAAATGGGACTGGAAAACCGCATGGAATATATCACGTTCTCCCTGCATGCCATGAAAGAGTTTATCCGCCTGGCTCCTGCCGGTACTCCGGTATTTTACCTTAACGGAGAACTGTCTCCCAAAGAATTAAAGGAACTCGGTGCTGCCGGTCTTGATTATCACATGGGAGTGATTAAGAAACACCCCGAATGGATCAAAGAAGCTCATGAACTCGGCTTGAAAGTAAATGTGTGGACTGTGGACGAAGTGGAAGATATGAAATCGCTGATCGAACAGAAAGTAGATTTCATTACCACCAACGAACCAGTCATCTTACAAGAAGAACTGAAAAAACATCAATAAGATAAAATCATTACAAAGTAAACTATTTAATATCCGTCTTTAAAGAAACAGCTCGTTCCTTTAAAAGAAACAGGATGTTTCCCGGTGTCGAACGGGTGATTCCTTTTAAAGGAACCACCCGTTTCTTTAAAAGGAAAAATGAGCTTTCATAACAAACTAAATACCAGCATATTAAGAACACTCATTTTTTTCATCTGAAAAAGAAAAGGTCATTTTCATATATGCCAATAAAAGATTACAAACGATTTACTGGAAATCATCTAATACCTCTTTCAACTCTCCTACCGTAAGCTCTCCTACCTGTCTCCATAATTCATGTCCCTTATGCAATAAAAGAAAGGCGGGCACTGTTTCTACATTATGCGCATCGGCTATTGTTCTATTTTCTTCAGCATTCACTCTTATCAATTCTACAGTTCTCTTTTCGTAAGTCCGAAGCACAGGACCTATCCACTCATAATGAGGTGACCAGTCGGCATAAAATACTACCAACACCAAATGGTTGGTCTTAACTGCTGTCTCTAATTGTTTCTCTATATTCATATCTCTACGTTTTTATATTAATGATAGTGCTAAAACAATGAATACAGAAAAAGGTTCTTCAGAATATCCGGCGAGCAATATGATAGATAAATAAGGATTTTCACTTTCATATCGTCAAAAGGAAAAGGATCTATTTCTTGTTTTTATTGCTGATTTCACCAATTATCAAGGCTAAATATTCTTCATATATTATGGAAAAATATGCAAAACAATTCATCCAAATAACAGTTTATTAATATATAAATAGGTATAATTTCAAATTATAACTAAATACAGCCGTATATAAAGTGATTATAAGTTTGAAGAAAATAAATAGATATTAGATATACTTTTTAGCAAAATATAAAGCAAAAAGTCATACCTTTGCATTGTAATAAAACAAAAGGTTACAACAACCAATAAATATCAATCAAAATGACAACAAAGATTAAGTTCACAAAAATGCATGGAGCTGGAAATGACTACATATATGTAGACACAACCCAATATCCGATAGCCGACCCTGCAAAGAAGGCAATCGAATGGAGCAAGTTTCATACAGGAATCGGAAGTGATGGACTTATATTGATTGGTGTCTCTGATAAAGCGGATTTCAGCATGCGTATTTTCAATGCGGACGGTTCGGAAGCTATGATGTGTGGCAACGGAAGCCGTTGTGTAGGCAAATATGTATATGAATACGGCTTGACTGACAAAACAGAAATTACACTGGATACACGATCTGGAATAAAAATTCTGAAACTGCATGTAGAGGGAAAAACAGTCAGTGCAGTCACCGTAGATATGGGTAGCCCACTAGAAACAGAAGAGATTCAGTGGGGAGGAAAGTATCCTTTCCGGTCAACCAAAGTATCAATGGGTAATCCGCATCTCGTCACATTTGTTGAGGATATCACCCGGATTAATTTACCGGAAATCGGTCCTGAACTGGAGAATCATCCTCTTTTTCCCGATAGAACTAATGTGGAGTTTGCACAGATTGTCAGCAAAGACACCATACGGATGAGGGTATGGGAAAGAGGATCGGGAATCACTCAAGCTTGCGGAACAGGTGCTTGTGCCACAGCAGTAGCCGCCTTCATCAACGGACTTACAGGAAGAAAAAGCGATGTAATCATGGATGGAGGGACAGTCACCATTGAATGGGATGAAATCTCCGGGCATATATTAATGACCGGACCGGCAACCAAAGTTTTCGATGGGGAGATTGAGGATATTAAAAAAGTATTAAGTATCAGGTATTGAGTATTAGATTTTGCAGAACTTAAAACAATAACAAGATGGCATTAGTAAACGAACATTTTTTGAAGTTACCGGGAAGCTATTTATTCTCGGACATAGCGAAAAAGGTAAATACCTTCAAGATAACACATCCTAAACAGGATATTATCCGGTTGGGTATCGGTGATGTCACCCAACCGCTTCCGAAAGCATGTATCGAAGCCATGCACAAAGCGGTAGAAGAGCTGTCCGGCAAAGATACATTCCGCGGATATGGTCCTGAACAGGGATATGATTTTCTGATTGAAGCAATTATAAAAAATGACTTTATTCCACGTGGGATTCACTTCTCGGCATCCGAGATATTTGTCAGTGACGGTGCCAAAAGCGATACCGGAAATATAGGCGATATTCTTCGCCATGACAATAGCGTAGGTGTTACAGATCCCATCTATCCGGTTTATATAGACAGCAATGTCATGTGCGGACGCGCCGGAGTGTTGGAAGAAGAGACGGGCAAATGGAGTAATGTTACTTATATGCCTTGCACAAGTGAGAACAACTTTATTCCGGAAATTCCGGACAAACGGATAGACATTGTTTATCTCTGCTATCCGAACAACCCGACAGGAACGACCTTAACCAAACCGGAACTGAAGAAATGGGTGGACTATGCATTGGCAAACGATACATTGATTCTGTTCGATGCCGCTTATGAAGCATATATCCAGGACGAGAATGTCCCCCACTCTATCTATGAGATTAAGGGAGCTAAAAAGTGTGCAATCGAATTCCGTAGTTTTTCAAAAACGGCAGGATTTACCGGAGTACGCTGCGGATATACCGTAGTTCCGAAAGAGCTTACTGCCGCCACATTGGAAGGAGACCGCATCCCACTCAACAGATTGTGGAACCGCCGCCAGTGCACCAAGTTCAACGGTACTTCTTACATTACTCAACGGGCAGCAGAAGCCGTTTACAGTGCAGAAGGCAAAGCACAGATTAAAGAAACAATCGGCTATTATATGACCAACGCCAAAATTATGAAAGAGGGATTGGAAACCACAGGACTGAAAGTGTATGGAGGAGTCAACGCTCCCTACTTGTGGGTGAAAACTCCGAACGGACTTTCGTCATGGCGATTCTTCGAACAGATGTTGTATGAAGCCAATGTGGTCGGTACCCCCGGTGTAGGCTTCGGACCAAGCGGTGAAGGATACATCCGTCTGACTGCCTTTGGCGAACGTAACGACTGTATCGAAGCAATGAGAAGAATAAAAAACTGGTTATAAGATAGTATTTCGCGCGCTACTATATACATGGACCGTACATCCACATTTTTCTAACTTAAAGGTAAAAAGACGATGAAAACGACGATTAACAAAAAATGGGGAGTAATAATAGTAGCATTATTACTGACAGGGTTTGCTCCATCCGCAATGTTGGCGCAAGATAAAGTGGAAGCTTCCGTTGGAGCCGATCTGGTGAGTGGTTACATCTGGCGTGGCCAGGATTTAGGCGGAGTTAGTATTCAGCCTTCATTGGGAATCGCTTACAAGGGTTTCTCACTCGGAGCATGGGGATCGGTAGGGTTCGAATCGACAGATACGAAAGAGTTCGATTTAACTCTCGGCTATTCGACAGGTGGTTTTAGCGTTTCAGTGACGGATTATTGGTTTAATACCCAAGTAGCAACTAACAAGTATTTTAAATACGGAGCTCATTCAACGGCTCATGTATTTGAAGCACAAGTCGGATATGACTTCGGACCACTGGCAGTCAACTGGTATACAAATTTTGCAGGTGCCGACGGCGTGAAAGAAAATGGCAAAAGAGCTTATTCTTCTTACCTCGCACTTAGCACACCATTCAAATTGGGAGGTCTCGACTGGACAGTAGATTTAGGTATGGTTCCTTGGGAGACAACTTTCTACAATGGCTATACAAGTGGGTTCTGCGTATCAGATGTAAGTCTCGGAGCTTCCAAGGATATCAAAATCACAGATTCCTTCTCCGTTCCGGTATTTGCCAAGGTATCTGTCAATCCACGGACAGAAGGAACCTACTTCGCATTCGGATTAAGTTTTTAAGAGAGAGAATTTAGAATATCAAAGAGCGTATAGGGAATAAACAACACTAATATTTAAGGTATATGAAAAAGATTGAAGCTATTATCCGTAAAACCAAATTCGAGGACGTGAAAACAGCTCTCCTCGAAGCGGACATCGAATGGTTCTCTTACTACGATGTAAGAGGCATCGGAAAAGCCCGGGAAGCCCGTATCTATCGCGGTGTTATGTACGACACAAGTTCTATCGAACGTATCCTGATCTCTATTATAGTACGCGACAAGAATGCAGAAAAGACCGTACAAGCTATTCTAAAATCCGCACACACGGGAGAAATCGGAGACGGACGTATTTTCGTTATTCCTATTGAAGACGCCATCCGCATCCGTACCGGCGAGAGAGGAGATATCGCACTCTACAACGCAGAACAAGAAAGATAACTCTTTCTCCCCAACAGCTATCCGTATAACTAATAATGTAAAATCATCATGAGTAGACATATTATATATGCCATTTCCAAAATTGGAATCATGGCAGCCATCATTATGGCCTGTTTATTTGCTCCCAGTGCTTATGCACAAGACACTGTAAAGTTATCAGAAGAGATAACAATTGTAGAAGAAACTCCTGTTCTCAACAGCGGCAACACAGCTTGGCTTATCGTAGCTACCATTCTCGTTTTATTAATGAGTATTCCCGGTATCGCATTGTTCTATGGCGGATTGGTACGCCAGAAAAATATATTGAGTATCATCATGCAGACATTACTCATTGTCGGTGTAGTCAGTATATTATGGGTCGCTTTCGGTTATAGTTGGGCATTCGGTACCAGTTTTATGGAATCAGGCAATCCGTTGGGAGCCATTATAGGAGGATTCGACAAAGCATTCCTCCACGGAATCACCATCAATACGTTAACTACCGGGGATATTCCCGAACTGACATTCGTCATGTTCCAATGTATGTTCGCCATCATCACGCCTGCACTTATCCTGGGAGCATTTGCCGAAAGAATCAAATTCTCCGGATACATGGTATTTATTATCCTCTGGGTAATATTGGCTTACTTCCCGATGGCACATTGGGTATGGGGAGGCGGATTCCTTCAGCAAATGGGAGCCATCGATTTTGCCGGTGGTACGGTAGTGCATATCAATGCCGGAATTTCAGCCCTTGTTATGGCGATCATGCTGGGGAAAAGAGAGGATTACCGGATCGGTCACCCGATTACTCCGCATAACATCACCTTCGTATTCATGGGAACGTCTTTCCTGTGGTTGGGATGGTTTGGATTCAATGCAGGAAGTGGCTTGGCTGCCGACGGACTTGCAGCCAACGCTTTCATGGTAACGCATATTGCCACAGCTGTTGCAGCAGTCACTTGGATGCTTATTGACTGGTTCTGCAATAAAAAACCGACAACGGTAGGTGCATGTACAGGCGCAGTGGCCGGATTGGTTGCCATTACCCCGGCAGCGGGCACGGTAGATTTATTGGGTGCTTTCTTTATCGGTCTGATTACTCCGGTTATCTGCTTTTTCATGGTAGCGGTAGTGAAGCCCAAATTCAAATACGACGACGCACTCGACGCCTTCGGGGTACACGGAATCGGTGGTATCGTAGGTTCTATCCTTACCGGAGTCTTTGCCACTCAATACATCACTGGTGAAGGCGGCGTAGAAGGAGCTCTTTATGGTGACTGGCATCAGTTGTGGGTGCAGATTGTCGCAACAGTAGTCTCTATCTTATTCAGTGCGGTCATCACTTTTGTTCTTTACAAAATTGTGGATTCACTCATCGGTATCCGCGTCGACAGACGGGTGGAAGAAGAGGGACTTGACATCTATGAACATGGAGAATCCGCATACAACAGTTAAAACAGAGAAACTCTAACATATTTAACAACAAATCAAATCAGGTATTATGTCAAAACTTAGATTCAGAGTAGTAGAGACAGCTTTTAAAAAGAAAGCTGTTGAGGTAGCAACCCCTGCCGAACGTCCTTCGGAATACTTCGGAAAGTATGTATTCAACAAGGAAAAAATGTTCAAATACCTTCCCAGTAAGGTATACAATGCACTGATTGATGCAATTGACAACGGTGCTCCGCTAGATCGCAGCATTGCCGACGAGGTAGCTGCCGGCATGAAGAAATGGGCTATCGAAATGGGTGTCACTCATTACACACACTGGTTTGCACCGCTGACCGAGGGTACGGCAGAAAAGCACGATGCTTTCGTCGAACATGACGGCAAAGGTGGCATGATGGAAGAATTTACAGGCAAACTGCTTGTGCAACAGGAACCGGATGCTTCTTCTTTCCCGAATGGCGGAATCCGCAATACATTCGAAGCGCGTGGTTACAGTGCCTGGGATCCTTCATCACCTGCTTTTATTGTAGATGATACGCTTTGTATCCCGACCGTGTTTATCGCATATACCGGTGAGGCTCTCGACTATAAAGCACCTTTATTGAAAGCTTTACGCGCCGTAGATAAAGCAGCCGTAGACGTATGTCATTATTTCAATCCGGAAGTTAAGAAAGTGGTTGCTTATCTAGGCTGGGAACAGGAATATTTCCTGGTGGACGAAGGTTTATATGCCGCACGTCCGGACTTATTGCTGACCGGACGTACTTTGATGGGACATGACAGTGCCAAGAACCAACAGTTGGAAGACCACTACTTCGGTGCTATTCCCACCCGTGTGGCTGCCTTCATGAAAGACCTTGAAATTGAAGCTCTGAAACTGGGTATTCCTGTCAAGACCCGTCACAACGAAGTTGCTCCAAACCAGTTTGAGCTGGCTCCCATCTTTGAAGAATGTAACTTGGCCAACGACCATAACTTGCTGATTATGTCATTGATGCGTAAGGTGAGCCGTCGCCACGGTTTCCGCGTACTGCTTCATGAAAAGCCATTCAAAGGTGTCAATGGTTCGGGTAAACACAACAACTGGTCTTTGGGCACTGATACAGGTATCTTATTGATGGGACCGGGCAAGACTCCGGAAGACAATCTGCGTTTTGTTACATTCGTTGTCAATACATTGATGGCAGTTTATCATCATAACGGACTACTGAAAGCTTCTATCTCCAGTGCTACCAACGCCCACCGTCTGGGAGCGAATGAGGCACCTCCTGCAATTATCTCCTCTTTCCTTGGAAAACAGTTGTCGCAGGTATTGGATCATATCGAAAACAGTACGAAAGATGATTTAATCAGCCTTAGCGGTAAACAGGGAATGAAGTTGGATATTCCGCAGATTCCTGAATTACTGATCGATAATACAGACCGTAACCGTACTTCTCCATTTGCTTTCACTGGCAACCGCTTTGAGTTCCGTGCCGTAGGTTCCGAAGCAAACTGTGCTTCTGCCATGATTGCATTGAACTCGGCCGTAGCAAATCAATTGGTGAAGTTTAAAAAGGACGTGGATGCGTTGATTGAAAAGGGAGAACCCAAAGTTTCCGCCATTCTTGAAATCATCCGCGGATATATCAAAGAATGTAAAGCCATTCATTTCGACGGTAACGGTTACAGTGACGAATGGAAGAAAGAAGCTGCCCGTCGTGGACTGGATTGTGAAACCAGTGTTCCTGTTATCTTCGACAATTACCTGAAACCGGAAACAATTGCCATGTTCGAAGCTACCGGTGTAATGACCAAGAAAGAACTGGAAGCCCGTAACGAAGTGAAATGGGAAACTTATACGAAGAAGATTCAGATTGAGGCACGTGTATTGGGTGACTTGGCAATGAATCATATCATTCCGGTTGCCACTCAATACCAGACGGACTTAATTAATAATGTCTATAAGATGCAATCTCTTTTCCCGGCAGAAAAGGCAGCGAAATTGTCTGCTAAGAACCTGGAGCTTATTGAAGAGATTGCCGACCGTACAGCTTTCATCAAGGAGCATGTAGATGCAATGATTGAGGCTCGTAAGGTTGCAAACAAGATAGAAAGCGAACGGGAAAAAGCCATTGCCTACCACGACACGATTGTCCCGGCACTGGAAGAAATCCGTTATCACATCGACAAGTTGGAACTGATTGTTGACAATCAGATGTGGACGCTTCCAAAATACAGGGAACTGTTATTTGTGAGATAGAAAAAAAATTATCTATTTCTTTTGTTGGTTGTTTTAAGTTTGCGGGGAGGAGTGCTGTGAAGCAATCCTCTTCTTTTTTTATTCGATAATCTTTGCGTCTTCAATATCATCATCGTCATGCATAACCGGAGCCTTCGGGCGGCGACGGGCAAACTTGAACCAGTTTATCAATTCGGAAAGAGAATAAACCAAACTGCTGATACCAATAATTATAAATGCAGTATTACGCGCTCCTGTCGGATTGAACAAAGCGATGATACCCGCAATAAGAATCAGCGAAGGAATCAGATAAAAAGCTCCCGGAACGGGCATCCACCGACGAGCCATCGACAAAGAAGCAATCTGTTGCACTCCTCCCATAATCAGGATAAATCCCAATAAAAACATCAGAACGTCTGCAAAGAATTCAGGCATCACAATCAGCCAAAGTCCGAATAATAAGCTACCGATTCCTTCTATCGGAAAACGGGGAGCTGCTTCACCTTCCGGTCTTTTCCGGCCGAAATAGCCAAAAAGGCTGATAACACCGGGAATCAAGAAGGCAACACCTACCGTAATGACAATATAGCTGGCAGCCGCATTGGGCCAAATCACGAGTACCAATCCAATCACAAGTGCGAAGAGAATGCGAATAAGGGAATAATTCATTGTTTTCATAAATTCTATATTTTTTAACAGAGTCTGTTCCAATACTTTTGCGAATATAAGTGTTTCTACTGATATATAAAAATAACAAATAAACATTGTAATAAGTTCGTAATAATATCGTTATGACGATTACATCTCACATTGATATTTTTGCAGAAATTTTAAACAGTTCCTTTTTCACAATGAAACAAAGCGAAATAAAAAAGAAATACCCTTATGTAGAGCGTGACATCAGTTGGATGTACTTCAACCAACGTATTCTGCTGGAAGCTGCCCGCTCCGAAGTGCCACTATTGGAACGGCTCACTTTTCTTGGGATTTATTCAAATAACCTGGATGAGTTCTTTCGTGTCCGTGTAGCTACTCTGAACCGGATTATTGAATATGCTGATAAAAACATACAGGCAGAACAAGAAACTGCCGCTTGCACTCTGAAACAAATAGGGAAGCTGCACAATCGTTACTACAAGCAGTTTGAGGAAACATTCGCTTCCATTATGGAGGAATTGAAGAAAGAGAATATCTACGTCATCAAAGATACGGAAATGACAGACGAACAGAAAGCATTCGTCACTTCTTTCTATCGCAACAAACTGAATGGTTCTACCAATCCGCTTTTCCTCAATGGAACCCGCCCGCTGGACGATCAGACAGATGAGGATATTTACCTTGCCATCCGTCTGCTACGCAAAGATGAAACGGGAAAGATAAAGGAGAAAGACTATGCAGTGATTGAACTACCGACCGAAGACTTCGGCCGTTTTATTCAATTGCCTGATTCGGATGGAAAAACATATCTCATGTTTCTTGACGACGTGATCCGTTACTGTTTGCCGATGATTTTCGTCGGTATGAAGTATACAGATTATGAAGCGTACACTTTCAAATTCACGAAAGATGCTGAAATGGAGATCGACAGTGATTTACGGACAGGGGTACTCCAGAAGATTTCCAAAGGTGTGAAAAGCCGGAAGAAAGGGGAACCGATCCGTTTCGTCTATGACGAACAAATTCCTAAAGACTTGCTGAAAAAGTTGGCCGGCCGCCTGAACGTGGATAAGAATGACACGCGTGTAGCCGGAGGACGCTATCACAATTTCAAGGATTTAATGAAATTTCCGGTTTGCGGTCATCATGAACTGAAATATCCAGTTTGGGAACCTATTTTCAAGCCTGAACTGAATGGCATGGAAAGTCTGCTCACTTTGATTCGTCGGAAAGATCGTTCTTTACATTATCCTTATCATAGCTTCGATACTTTTATCCGTGTGTTGCGCGAAGCCGCTATCAGTAAAGAAGTAAAAAGCATCAAGATGACGCTTTATCGCTTGGCTAAAGAGTCCAAAGTGATAAAAGCTTTAATCTGTGCAGCCAAAAACGGGAAAAAAGTCACAGTAGTTATCGAACTGTTGGCACGTTTTGATGAAGCGTCTAATATCAACTGGAGCAAGAAAATGCAGGATGCGGGGATTCATGTTATTTTCGGAGTAGAGGGTTTGAAAATCCATTCTAAATTGCTGCATATCGGCACTCGGCACGGAGATATCGCCTGCATCAGTACAGGAAATTTCCATGAAGGAAATGCACGTATGTATACTGACTATACCATTATGACTGCTCACCGTCCCATTGTACGGGAAGTCAATGCCGTATTCGATTTTATCGAAAAGCCTTATACTCCTGTTGATTTCAAAGAATTGCTCGTTTCTCCCAATGATATGCGTAAACGATTCATTGCGCTTATCAACAAAGAGATAAAAAATAAGGAACAGGGAAAAGAGGCTTATATCCTTGCTAAAGTAAATCATATTACTGACCGTGCACTTGTTGAAAAGCTATACGAAGCCTCAACAGCGGGTGTTCAAGTGGAACTGGTAGTACGCGGTAACTGTTCTTTAGTGACAGGCGTTCCGGGTATCAGCGAGAATATACACATCAATGGTATTATCGACCGTTATCTCGAACATTCGCGCATTTTCATCTTCGCCAATGGTGGAGAAGAAAAATACTACATTGGTTCTGCCGACTGGATGCCTCGCAACCTGGATAATCGTATTGAGGTGGCGGCACCGGTCTATGATAAAGAAATTCAGGCAGATTTAAAACGAATTGTCTGCTACGGATTCCGGGATACGGCAAAAGGAAGAATTGTAGATGGTACAGGTGAGAACTGGGAAAAAGAACGGGAAGAAAACAGTGTCCCATTCCGCTCACAAGAAGAATTATATAACGAATACAAGAATACATTATGATAAGTATGAAAAAAGTTAATTATGCAGCAATAGATATAGGCTCTAATGCGGTACGACTGCTGATAAAATGTGTAAACGAGGAGAATGCGCCCGAATTAATGAGTAAGGTGCAGCTCATCCGTATTCCGTTACGGTTGGGAGAAGACGCCTTTACTGTGGGGGTTATCTCTGCAGAAAAAGAGAAGAAACTGATTCGGCTGATGAAAGCCTACAAACAATTAATGAAGATATATGATGTGGTAGACTATCGTGCGTGTGCCACCTCTGCCATGCGTGATGCACGTAATGGCAAGGATATCGTTCAACAGATCGTCAAAAAGACGGGTATCCGTGTAGAAATCATCGACGGGCAGGAAGAAGCGCATATTGTTTACGACAATCATATCGAACAGTTATTTGCTTCAGGACAAAATTACCTGTATGCAGATGTGGGAGGTGGTAGTACGGAAATCAATCTTATCAGCAACGGCGAACTGAAAAATTCCCGTTCATATAATATAGGTACGGTACGTATGCTTAGCGGCATGGTAAAGGAAGAGGAAAAGGAAGCTTTGCGCACTGATCTGATAGGGCTTGCCACAGAGTATGCCCCTATCAGTATCATCGGTTCGGGAGGAAATATTAATAAGTTATTTCGTTTAGCGGACAAGAAAGATAAAAAAGCGTCTCTCCTACCCATCGAATCACTGCAAGATATATATGAAACATTGAAAACCCTCTCTACCGAACAACGTATTAAGCAATATAAGTTGAAACCGGACCGGGCCGATGTTATTGTTCCTGCTGCAGAAATATTTCTCGAGATAGCTACTCATGTAAAAGCTACCGGAATTATTGTACCTACCATCGGACTGTCCGACGGTATTATAGATAGCTTATACACGCAAAACATGAACAGGTCTGATTCTCCGCAATCTTGATGAATGAATATATAAAAAAACTCCTGATACCAGTATATCCAGACTTAGTATCGGGAGTTTTTGTCTCATCTTGCTATAATGTATAAATTCATCTTTAAAAGAGTTAGGTATTCGGATTTTGTTCTTTATATTTGTGCAACTATATATTTGAAACAATATGGATATAAAACTTAGAATTGAGCAATCTTCGGATTATCATGAAACCGAAAACATTACACGGGAAGCATTCTGGAATCATTATTCTCCGGGATGTGACGAACATTACCTCCTTCATATTATGCGTAATCATCCTAAGTTTGTGCCGGAGCTCGATATTGTTGCAGAACATAATAACAAGATTGTCGGTAATGTTGTCTGCCTCAAATCATTTATCATGGCAGATGACGGTAACCAATATGAGGTTTTGAGCCTGGGTCCCATTTCTGTTCTCCCCGAATACCAACAGCAGGGTATCGGAGGAAAAATGATTGCACTTACCAAAAAATTAGCTTCCGAAATGGGATTTCGTGCTATTTTACTTTGTGGTGACCCGGATTATTATCTCCGACAAGGATTCATTCCTGCCGAAACATTAGGGATTCGCACTGAAGATAATATGTATGCTACTGCTCTTCATGTTTGTGAATTATATGATAATGCTTTAGCCAATGCAAAAGGCCGTTATATAGAAGATGAAATATATCAGATTGATAGATCTGCTGCTAATGAGTTCGACAAACAATTTCCTCCAAAAGAAGTTGAGGTTGGCACTCCGTCACAAAAACGATTTGAGCAGCTGGTAGTAATGAGAAGAAAAGCGATTTAGTCCATCTTTGGTACCAAATCACATAAAGCCAAGATAATTATCGGGATAATCAAGCTTTTAATAATTTTAGGTTGAAAGCCAGCCCATCCCGATCAATACCCAGAGTTCCAATATACAAAGCGGAAACCACATTGCACATGCCAGCCACACCGGAATTCCTTTACACCATTCACTACGGCGATAATGAATCATAAGGGCAGAACGGCGTTGGGTTCGATAACGTAACATGCAAAATACGACCGGTGGGATAATACAAAGAAAGAACAGGCCAATGATATGCCAACCATCTGTACGTGATACTATTGAAACCGAAGAAAGGTACATACACAATGGCAGGATAATGCAAAAGCTCCAATATGAAAAGAGTACAATCATTCCGCTCGTTCTTGCTCCTTTTCCTTTCTCACTCCATTTCTCGCCACAATAATACATATAATCGAAGAAGTAATAATGATGCTTCTTTGGATGCAACTTTTTCTGTTGACGTTCAAAATAGTTTAGTGGCTTTTTCTTAGGAGGGTAATATTTCATGTCCGTTCTATGTACAGTTTATATGATGTATATGATGTATATGATGTAAAAAAGACGATTAATATCGGGAAAATCCTTCGTATTAATCGTCTTTCTATATTCAGGAGAATTATATTATACTGATCTTTTATAAAATCAATAGCTTAGTACTTTATAACCTTATCACTGCTTACAGTATTATACCAATCAGTATTTGTACTTTGATCTTGCGCCCAGTTGGTAAATTTAGAATATGCATTCGTTATTACCGTCGTTTCCGTTGGATAAGCAAATTTATCCGGAACACAAAGAGCCCATGTATTATTGACAGCTTTGATCACATCCAGTACAGAACTATCCGCCAACTGCCCATTTGCAGTTGCGGAGTTAAATCGATTCAAATGAACTTCCGTTCTCTTCTGACCTGTGGTTGGATATGCAATAAAGAAGTCCAAATCATTCGTCGCACTAGGAATAGATATCGCATTCTTCAGTTTAACTGTCACTTCAAGAGTATATATATCTGCAAGAGGTTTAGTCATATTTCCTGTATTTAACATCGGACGCCGCGTTCCTGTAAATCCATATATATGATGGGCATCTCCAAATAAAGGAATCACAAGTTCACTTCCATTGGTTTCGTAAGCTGCATTTTCAAATATACCAGAACTCAAAGAGTTGCTACGTTGAGTAGCACCTGTCCCGAAGCTGACTTCTTCTACATTGCTCTTATTTATTCCTTTTATTCTCAATCCGGCACCCAGTTGCTTCACAGCACCAACTGCCCTAAGAACAACTGTGTATTTCAATTCTTTCACATTATTACCGGCAGCAGGCAAAGTTACATTCAATACAATATCATTGAAGTCATAGTCTCCTGCTTTCGGGTAATTATCTTCAAAAGCATAAGAATAAACAGCATTTCGAATCTCCACATCGTCCGGAGTTTCATCAGAACCATATCCCTCTTTAATACATTCGCCGTCAGCAGGAAGCATAAAGTCAGCCTTACCCGGATTACAATGAGTAGCGCCTTGCTGCAATCCTTTATTCACTAACCACGCAAAAGGAGACCAGTCATAGTGCGCTTCACCTTTATATGTTTGATCCGTAATTTCACAAATAATATTATTCGTCACTTTAGAAGTAGATTGAGCCAAACCATCAGTATTAGCAATCTCATTAATTTTCAATAAAGCAGTACCAACGGTTGGACCGGTAACCGTTCTATATAAGCTGGCCTTACCTGTACAAGTCAACATGGATTGTGCCTCCATTACAATGTCATTGTTATTACCATTATTCCCAAGTTCCTCGCAAATAGCTTCGGAAGTATTTCCCATAACAAGTGTACCAAATTGGAATTTATCAGTTTTCAGATAACAACCATTTTTTATATGGGTATTATTATTACCATCGATAATTACAGCCTCAATCGTTCCATGATTTGTCAGTGTTGTGCCAGCTGTAGAAGCTCTGTAAGAATTCAATTTAAGTATTCCATAATTCATAAAATCAACTCCACTTCCACCTCCATCAATCTTCAATAAATCACAATCAATTATACCTGCGTTATAATTAGTAAATCCGGCCGAACTATTTGTCATATAGATAGTTCCTTTCCCCATAATACTTCCACCTGGCATTACAGTTATATAAGAAGCCTGCGTCAATATCAAAGTCGCATTTTCAGCTATCTTTATTATTCCACCATTCTCAACTATAATCTCTGTGATATTATCAAATTGATTACTATTCTCAATCATCCACATACTTCCTTGTGGAATAATTATTTTGATAGCCTCTGCTCCACCACTGATTCCAGAAGTTTTTAATCCAGCTTTAAAAATTCCAGTCGGAATCTTAAACCAACGTATTTTTTCTTTGAATACAGGTAATTTAGCATATTCAAACCATCCGGGACCTGCACTAAGGTCCCAACCAGCCTCAACTGGAGTAGCATCCTCCTTTTTAGCACTAATAAAATCAGCCGTATAAGGAGCTTTCATAGTCGGTATACCAGTCGTTACAGCTCGCGACATAGAACGCGTAGATACATCCGCATATCCAAGACGTGCTGTCACTTCTCCATTTTCAATGGCCACCGGCTGCACCATATAATGTTCATGCTCGTCTACACGCGCAACAAATACTTTATTCAAGGCAATTGCACAATCAAAAACCACAGTAAGTGTTGTTCCTTGAGTTGCATCTTCTTCCGCTAAAATTTTTGCCGTACTTTCCGAACTTAATGGATCGGCATCGAATATCCGTATCTTGTAGCTTACTCCCTCATAGCCATTAACTAAGATATGTGCAGTTACACTCCGGGAGAGTGTCCAATCACCGTCAGGATCAATATTTTTTACAGGAAAAGTTTCTTCGTAAATTTGTTTTAATTGATCTGCATCAAACAGATTTTTCTCATTATCAACACAGCTGATAAAGCTGATGGAGGACGCCAACAACGAAAAAGTGAAGACTTTTGCAATGTTCTGTTTCATAATCTTTGAATGCTTAAGTTTGCTTTATTTGCACAAAATACAAATCACCACTAATCAACAATCAGTAATGAACACACAAAGATAGTTGTATTTATAGATAAAAGACAGTTAAAGTTGTATTTTCGGCACATAGTTAACATCTTTTAGAAGATAAAAAATCCAATTGTTTCCATTGAGAGATAGGCGGATACATCATTGAATATAAAAAACTTAGAAGTATAAACATTGCAGTATGCAGCAAAAAACAAAGAGTTGCATATTCTATGCAACTCTCAATTAAACGACAAAGATTCAGTACTACAGAGCACTACAAAATCCCGAGTTCTTTCATTTCCCTATTGAAAGGATAAAAACTAAAAATTAAAAGGGGAAAATCAGAGGCAAAACAAAAATCATCACAATCCCCATAATAATCTGCAATGGTAATCCTACTTTTACATAATCCATAAAAGTATATTGACCGGCAGGCATCACCAAGGCGTTAGGCGGTGTAGAGAATGGAGAAGCGAAACACATACTTGCACCTACCGTCACAGCAAACAAGAAGGGAACCGGACTTACTCCGATCTGTATGGCACTTTGCAGAGCAATCGGTGCGAGTAAGACAGCCGTAGCTGTATTGCTGATAAACATCGTCATCAACGAAGTCGTAAAGTAAATACCTGCCATCAATGCAACAGGTCCGTATGATCCCAAGCCGTTAACCAGCGTATTGGAAATGTATTCCGAAGCTCCCGTTTTCTCCAATGCCAGAGACATAGGAAGCATAGCTGCAATCAATACAATACTCTCCCAGTTGATCGTTTTATAAGCTGCTTCTACATTACGGAAACATCCGGTTAATACCATCAATATACCTGCTATCATAACAGCCGTAACCGGAGCAACCGGAATAAAATCGAATACCATCATTACTACCATTAATACCATAATAGCAGCCGCTACCGGAGCTTTATAATCTAATGTAACTTTAGCCGCTTCCGCCAAAGGTTGTCCCAAAACAACCCAATCAGAATCTTCCTTGCTAAGACGAGCTATATTATTCCACGTTCCCTGAACCAGAAGCACATCACCACTATGAATCCGCTCATTTCCCAAATCCTGCAACAAGTATTCCTTTTTACGACGGATTCCTAATACGTTCACATTAAACTTATCACGAAAACCGGCTTCCTTAATTGTTTGGTTTATCAAATTAGAAGCTGGCATCAACACTATTTCAGCAATACCGATGTCATAAAAATCCAGAGAGTTAGCTGCGCTTTGAGTTTCTTCCGTTGCATGGTCACCTAAAATCTCTAGTAGGAAATCTTCTGCAAAAAGCTGTACCTTATCGAATTCTCCTGTCACATACAAAATATCCTCGGCTTGCAACATTGTGTCCGGTGCAGCAAACTTCTGGGTAATCGTTTTCAGAAAACGATGTTGCGATGCATCACCACGACGCACTTCCATGATATTCAAACCATATTTGCGACGAATATCCAAGTCAATAATCGTCTTGCCCAAAAGCCGGGAATCTTTTATTACCTGCAAACGAAACAGATTGCTGGAAAGCCCATATTCATTTACCAACTGTTTCAGTGACTTGCCCGAACGTTTATTATCATCTTTCTGGCCTTTTTTAGAAAGAAGCCATTTGCTAAGTGGCATCAATACCAGCGTACCGACAATCACACAGACAATGCCGACAGGCAGGAAAGAGAAAAAGGAAAGCGGTTCAAGTCCGGCAGAAGTCAACGTATTTTGTATCACAAGGTTCGGCGGAGTACCAATTAAAGTCATCATACCTCCCATACTACTTGCAAAAGCCAACGGCATCAACAGCCTGCTCGGATTCATACCGGCACTCATTGCCAGACTGACAACAATAGGAAGCATCAGTGCCACCGTACCTGTGTTACTGACAAACGCACCAATGGCCGAAGTCACCAACATCACCAACAAAAATAACCGGATCTCACTGGTTCCCGCAAGTTTAAGAATACGGGAACTAATCATCTTTGCCAATCCCGTTTGAAAGATAGCCCCTCCCACTACAAACAATCCGATCATCATAATGACTACCGAATTGGAAAAACCGGAAAGTGCTTCATCAGGAGTTAATATCTGAAAAATAAGTAAGGCTATCAGTGCACACAGTGCCACAATATCCGAACGAACCTTGCCGTTCACGAAAAAGACAGCCGAAAGAACGAGAATAATAATGGTTATTAGCATACGTAATTTAATGATTGTTTTATTTTGACTCTATCAAAACTTATTTAGGTGAACAAAAATAGAAAATACTCCAGCGTTATTAAAACAAATTAGAAATGATTTTAGTTCATGAGGCATCATTTAATATTTTAATACATTTTCCCTCTGAAAAAAGACTCGAAATCAAGCAAAATATGATACCATACAAGAACTACGAGACACCATACCTCCACTATTTCTTCATCACATATAATTACAGTCTCACAATATAACGCTGAAAGACGAGATATTTATGTATTATTTTTTTGAAAGTTAAAGAACAATTCATATCTTTACACCTCATTTATATCAAACATTCTATGGCAAACAATATTTTGTTGAATTATTGGATTAACGAAGTTCATTGGGGTTATAATTATTTACTGGTAATTATTCTGCTCCTTGTCATCAGCATCTTACTATATAGAATCCGTAAATTGCAAAAAACGATTAAAAAGACCAATCATTCCTACCGTTTCTCCTTTGATATTCTCGATAACCTTCCTTTTCCTATCTTTGTAAAAGATATTACAAACGATTTCCGATACTATTACTGGAATAAAGAATCAGCCGCTCAATCCGGCATTAGCAGTGAAGAAGCCATCGGACATACTGATTATGAGATTTACGGAGAAGAAAGAGGTGAAAAATACCGGCATACCGACAAAGAACTCATACAAGCAGATAAAGTATATCGTAAGGAAGAAAAATACACCACTTCCGATGGAATCACCCATGATACTATTGCCGTTAAATCTATTATTTCATGGGAAGGAGAAAAGAAATGGCTGTTGGCAACCCGGTGGGATATCACACAACTCAAGAATTATGAAAGAGAATTAGTTGCCGCCAAGGAAGAACTGGAAAAAGCATTGAAGAAGCAAAAACTAGCTCTAAAAAGTATCGACTTCGGCCTTATCTATATTGATAAAAATTACCGCGTACAATGGGAGGAAACAAGACAAATAACCAACCTGGTAAAAGGCAGACGATACATACCGGGAAAAATTTGCTATCAGACCAGTGCACTTCGTAATGAACCGTGTGAACAATGTGCTTTCAAAAAAGCTATCGAACAGGGCAAAATTATCCGGCATACCATCAGAATAGACAATGTAGATTTTGAAGTGACCGCAACACCTGTATTCGGCAATGAAAAGGAAAGTGAAATTATTGGAGGATTACTTCGTTTTGAAAACATCACTGAAAAATTAAAGATGGACAAAATGCTGCAGGAAGCAAAAGAAAAAGCCGAAGAATCCAATCGGCTCAAATCTGCCTTTCTCGCTAATATGAGCCATGAGATACGAACTCCGCTAAATGCAATTGTAGGATTCTCCGAAATAATTTGCCAAACGGAGGAAGAGGAAGAGAGAAAAGAATTTGTAAAAATCATCTCCAGCAACAATATCTTATTATTGCAACTGATAGACGACATTCTCGATCTTTCTAAAATTGAAGCCGGTACTATGGAATTCACATTTGCACAGACTGATATCAATGAATTGATGGAAGGTATTTGCAGGCAAATGCAAGAAAAGAATTCTTCCCCAGACGTTCAAATCTTATTCACAGAGAAAGCAGATCAATGCATGATGTATACCGACCGCATACGTCTATCACAGGTTATCATCAACTTTACAAATAATGCTTTGAAATTCACCCCTAAAGGTTCTATCGAAATGGGATACCGGATTGAAGAAGCCAAAGATGAAATATACTTTTATGTAAAAGATACAGGTATCGGAATTCCTGCTGACAAGATAGATAAAGTGTTTGAACGCTTCGTCAAACTGAACTCCTTTATTAAAGGGACAGGACTCGGACTAGCCATCTGCCGCGTCATAGTAGAAAGACTGGGCGGGGTTATCGGAGTGGAATCTAAAGAAGGAGAAGGCTCTCGCTTCTGGTTCAGAATTCCAAGGTCAGAGAAAATTGAGAAATAATAAAAAGAAAAGAGGATATGGTGAAAAGTATGTTCCAATATCCTCTTTATCCTATATTTTTAATGTAAGAGTATGCTTAAAGTGCAGTCTCCAATATCCTGCGGGCAACAGCACCCGTTACATTTCCATTCTCTCCATATTTAGCACCACGCTCATTGAATCGGCGTTCGATTTCCAGAATAGTATCCTGTCCGATGTTCTCTTCATGCAAACGTGTAGTCAGCCCAAGTGAACGGAAAAACTCTTCGGTATGACAAATCGCTTCATCAATCCGTTCTTCTCGCGTACCGGAAGTAATTCCCCAGACTCTTTCACCATACTGCAAAAGTTTATCTCCTTTTTCTTCATGAAGCACCTGTAAAGTGGCAGGAAGAACAATGGCTAACGTATGACCATGTGTCAATCCGTGCAAAGCAGTAATTTCATGGCCAATCATGTGAGTTGCCCAGTCTTGCGACACTCCCATAGCAATAAATCCATTCAATGCCATTGTAGCCGAAAGCATAAAATCAGCCATCAGTTGATAATCATGCTGGTTTTCACGGATTTTCGGAGCTATTTCTACCAAAGTTTGTAAAATGCCTTCCGCCCAACGATCCATAATGCGGCTCTGCCCGGGAGTAGTCATATATTGCTCCATCACATGAACAAAGGTATCAGCCAAACCACAGGCCACCTGATGAGGAGGCAAGGTAAAGGTTACTTCCGGGTCAAGAATAGAGAAGATTGGATAGTTAGCATAAAAAGGATATTTCTCTTTTGTTTCACGACGGGAAATAACTGCCCCGTTATTCATTTCCGAACCGGTAGCGGGCAAAGTCAATACAGTGGCAAGAGGTACAGTATGAGTGATTGGTTGTCCGGCAAGTACTAAATCCCAGGCATCACCATCATACAGGATTCCTGCGGAAATCAATTTCGTACCGTCAATAACGGAACCGCCACCAACAGCCAGCAGATAATCTACTTTCTCTTCTTTTCCCAAAGCAATAGCTTTACGGAGAGTTTCAATGGCAGGATTGGGTTCGATTCCCCAGAATTCTACTGTAAAATGATTCTTCAATGCTTCCTTTACCTGATCGTACACTCCGTTTTTCTTCACGCTTCCACCGCCAAAAGTAATCATAATACGCTTGTCGGACGGTATTTCTTTAGCCAGCCGGGCAATCATCCCTTTTCCCATTATCAGTTTCACGGGATTTTGAAAAATAAAATTTTCCATATCTTAGTCTATTGTTATTATTTTGGTTATTAGTCACTATCCTTGCAAAGATACATGATTTATCCGAACCCTGTCAGAATCAAGCGAAGAATTGTTGTGCCACGGAAGGAACCATAGCCGACAACCAAGGTTTCATATCCTCTGCTACCAATAACCAATACAATAATAATATAATGAAAATGGCAATAGCAATACCTACTAAAACTTTTCTCTGTTTCATAATTGTTTTTGTTTAAATATTCAATATTTATAAGAACAGTTCAGGTTGAAAATTGTTCTATATCAGAAAAATGAAGGCAAAAGAGAAAAAAAGTCATTTTTTGTTTGCTGTTTCGAACAAAGTGTCTATATTTGCCCCCATAAAATTACAAAAGACAATGAGAACAATGTTAGTAAATACATATTGGTGGTGGCACCCGTTACAACTCCGACAGTCGTAAGGGAGCAGTGCTCGTATGTATATACCTCATTAAAGATATAACAGATTTGAAAGAGCCCTGTCGCAACTTGCGGCAGGGCTCTTTTTATTTGCCCATTTTCGAACAGATTTAGATAATAACATAAAAAAATAGATAGGATTATGAAAAGTTTTTTAGTTGACCAGGATGGCTATTACGGAGAATTCGGTGGTGCTTATGTACCGGAAATCCTCCACAAATGTGTTGAGGAACTGACGAACAAGTACCTCGAAGTAATTGAAAACGAAGAGTTTAAAAAGGAATTTGAGCAGTTATTACGCGACTACGTAGGACGCCCTTCCCCACTCTATCTGGCAAAACGCCTTTCCGAAAAGTATGGTTGCAAGTTGTATCTGAAACGGGAAGACCTGAATCATACCGGTGCACACAAAATCAACAACACCATCGGACAAATCTTGCTGGCACGCCGCATGGGAAAGAAGCGCATCATCGCCGAAACCGGAGCCGGACAACATGGAGTAGCAACAGCTACCGTATGTGCGTTGATGGATATGGAATGTATCGTTTATATGGGAAAGACGGATGTAGAACGCCAACATATCAATGTGGAGAAAATGAAAATGCTGGGAGCTACCGTTATTCCCGTTACTTCCGGAAACATGACCTTGAAAGACGCAACCAACGAAGCGATCCGCGACTGGTGTTGCCATCCTGCCGACACTTATTATATTATCGGCTCTACCGTAGGCCCTCATCCTTATCCTGATATGGTGGCACGCCTGCAATCTGTTATCAGCGAAGAAATAAAAAAACAACTGCAAGAAAAAGAAGGGCGTGACTATCCGGATTATCTGATAGCCTGCGTTGGAGGAGGAAGTAATGCTGCCGGAACGATTTATCATTATATCAATGATGAACGGGTAGGCATCATTCTGGCGGAAGCCGGAGGCAAAGGAATAGAAACCGGAATGACCGCCGCCACCATCCAACTTGGTAAAATGGGAATTATCCACGGAGCGCGTACTTACGTCATCCAAAACGAAGACGGACAGATTGAAGAGCCTTACTCGATTTCCGCCGGACTGGATTATCCGGGCATTGGTCCGATACACGCCAATCTTGCCGCACAAAGACGTGCCAACGTTTTGGCAATCAATGACGACGAAGCAATAGAAGCCGCTTACGAACTGACTAAACTCGAAGGTATTATCCCTGCACTGGAATCCGCCCATGCATTAGGAGCTTTGAGAAAATTGAAGTTCAAACCGGAAGATATCGTTGTATTGACTGTTTCAGGACGAGGAGACAAAGATATTGAAACCTATTTATCGTTTAATGAACAGCAATAAGTAATTAGTAAACCATCATTCGTAATCAATAATCAAGCAATTATAGAAATGAAAACATTTAATTATACAACTCATAGCAAACAAGTGCTCGGAGATATGCATACTCCCGTCAGCATTTACCTGAAAGTGCGCGACATGTATCCGCAATCTGCATTAATGGAAAGTTCCGACTATCATGCCGGAGAAAATTCCTTGTCATTTATAGCCCTCTGTCCCCTGGCAAGTATCGGTATAAACGGCGGTATTGTCACTGCCAACTATCCCGATAACAGCCGCACGGAAGAACCCCTGACAAAAACCTTCCATGTAGAAAAGGCTATGAACCGGTTTATCAATCAATTCCAGGTGACCGGGGATAATAAGAATGTATGTGGACTTTACGGATACACGACGTTTAACGCTGTGAAATACTTCGAGCACATCCCGGTGAAAGAAAGTCACGATGAGCAAAATGACGCTCCGGATTTGCTATACATATTATATAAATATGTCATTGTTTTCAATCATTTCAAAAATGAATTGACACTCGTTGAAATGTTGTCCGAAGGAGAAGAAAGCGGCTTACCGGAACTGGAAGCAGCCATCGAAAACCGGAATTATGCTTCTTACAACTTCTCTGTAACAGGTCCCGTTACCAGCCCTATCACCGACGAGGAGCATAAAGCCAATGTCCGCAAAGGAATTGCGCACTGTATGCGTGGAGATGTTTTCCAAATCGTACTTTCCAGAAGATTTATCCAACCTTATGCCGGAGATGATTTCAAAGTGTACCGCGCACTCCGCAGCACCAATCCTTCTCCTTATCTTTTCTACTTCGATTTCGGAGGATACCGCATCTTCGGTTCTTCACCGGAAACACATTGCAAAATCGAAGATGGTCGTGCTTACATCGATCCGATTGCCGGAACTACCCGCCGTACCGGAGATGTAGTAAAAGACCGGGAACTGACAGAAGCTTTACTGGCCGACCCTAAAGAAAATGCAGAGCATGTCATGCTGGTTGATCTTGCCAGAAACGACCTTTCCCGTAATTGTCATGATGTACGCGTACTATTCTATAAGGAACCACAATATTATAGTCATGTCATTCACCTGGTAAGCCGTGTCAGCGGTGTGTTGAATGAGGGCGCAGATAAAATAAAAACGTTTATTGATACGTTTCCTGCCGGCACATTAAGCGGTGCTCCCAAAGTACGCGCTATGCAGTTAATCAGCGAAATCGAACCACATAATCGTGGAGCCTATGGTGGCTGTATCGGTTTTATCGGATTGAACGGCGAATTAAATCAGGCTATCACTATCCGTACTTTTGTAAGCCGCAACAATGAACTCTGGTTCCAAGCCGGAGGAGGTATTGTAGCACGCAGTCAGGATGAATATGAACTGCAAGAGGTGAACAACAAACTGGGAGCACTGAAAAAGGCGATTGATTTAGCTGTCAAATTAAAAAATTGAAAGCAGAGATAGTATTTGAACAACCATTTTACAATGACAATAAAAATGAAAATATTACTTTTAGATAACTACGACTCTTTCACTTATAACCTACTGCACGCAGTGAAAGAATTAGGGGCTACAGATGTAGAAGTAGTTCGCAACGACCAGATAGAGCTTGATGAAGTAGACCGATTTGATAAAATCATCCTGTCTCCGGGACCGGGCATACCCGAAGAAGCCGGACTGTTATTACCCATTATCAAAAGATATGCTCCGACCAAAAGTATTCTGGGTGTCTGCCTCGGTCATCAAGCCATCGGCGAAGCTTTCGGAGCACGCTTGGAAAATCTCAAAGAAGTATATCATGGGGTACAGACTCCGATTACCATCCTTCACCAGGATTTGCTTTTTGAAGGGTTGGGAAAAGAAATCCCTGTTGGAAGATACCATTCCTGGGTAGTCAGCCGGGAAGGTTTTCCCGATTGCCTGGAAATAACGGCAGAAAGTCAGGAAGGACAAATCATGGCAATCCGCCATAAGACCTACAATGTGCATGGTATTCAGTTCCATCCCGAATCAGTATTAACTCCGCAAGGAAAAGAAATTATTAAAAACTTCTTAAACGATTAAACTTATGAAACAGATTCTATACAAACTTTTCGAACATCAATATCTGGGACGCGATGAGGCTCGCACCATTTTACAGAACATCGCACAAGGAAAATATAATGATGTACAGGTAGCCTCTTTAATTACCGTCTTTCTGATGCGTAATATCTCTGTGGAAGAATTATGCGGTTTCCGCGATGCATTGCTTGAAATGCGTATTCCGGTTGATTTGAGTGAATTTGCTCCGATAGATATCGTAGGAACCGGAGGTGATGGAAAAAATACATTTAATATCTCTACAGCTTCCTGTTTTACTGTTGCCGGAGCCGGTTTCCCGGTTGTGAAACATGGTAATTACGGAGCAACATCAGTCAGCGGTGCCAGTAATGTGATGGAGCAACACGGTGTAAAGTTCACCAGTGACGTCGATCAACTGCACCGTAGCATGGAGAAATGTAATCTTGCCTATCTGCATGCTCCTTTATTCAATCCGGCATTAAAAGCAGTTGCTCCGGTTCGTAAAGGATTGGCAGTGCGCACTTTCTTTAATATGCTCGGTCCGTTGGTTAATCCGGTATTACCGGCCTATCAGCTTTTAGGAGTTTACAACCTCCCGTTACTTCGCCTCTATACCTATACTTATCAGGAAAGCAAGACGAAATTTGCCGTTGTTCATAGTCTCGACGGATATGACGAAATCTCTCTGACAAATGAGTTTAAAGTGGCGACCAGCGATCATGAAAAGATTTACGCTCCCGAGAGTCTCGGATTCTCCCGCTATAAGGAAACTGATCTGGATGGTGGACAAACACCGGAAGATGCAGCTAAGATTTTCGACCAGATCATGAATAACACGGCTACAGAAGCTCAAAAAAATGTAGTGGTAGTCAATTCAGCTTTCGCCATCCATGTGATTTGTCCGGAGAAGACTATTGAAGAATGTATTGCTCTCTCCAAAGAGTCATTGGAAAGTGGACGCGCATTAGCTACCCTAAAAAAATTCATTGAATTGAACAGTTAAATGTAAAATTAGGCACGGATTACGCGGATTACACAGTTCTTGTTAATCCGAAGCCGCAAAATCCGTGTAATCCGTGCCTAAATCATCATAAATATAAAAACCTACGAACTGATGAAAGATATATTATCAGAGATTATAGCCAACAAACGATTTGAAGTTGACCTGCAAAAGCAGGCTATCTCCATCGAGCAATTACAGGAAGGTATCAGCGAAGTTCTGACCTCTCGTTCTATGAAGCAGGCATTAGCCTCGTCTGCATCGGGTATTATCGCTGAATTCAAGCGTCGGTCTCCATCCAAAGGATGGATAAAGGAAGAAGCATGCCCGGAAGAGATTGTTCCCTCCTATGTAGCAGCAGGAGCTTCTGCCCTTTCCATCCTCACCGACGAGAAGTTTTTCGGAGGAAGCCTGAAGGACATCCGCACTGCACGCCCTTTGGTAGAGATCCCCATTCTTAGGAAAGACTTCATCATCGACGCTTACCAACTTTATCAAGCGAGAATAGTCGGTGCAGATGCCATACTTCTTATCGCAGCCGCACTTGAACAGGACAAATGCAATGAGCTTACAGAAAAAGCTCATGAACTGGGTTTGGAGGTCTTATTGGAAATTCACAACACTGAAGAACTATCATATATCAATGAGGAAATAGATATGATAGGCGTCAACAACCGTAATTTAGGGACTTTCTTTACGGATGTGGAAAACTCTTTCCGTCTCGCCGAACAACTCCCCCAAGATTCTGTATTGGTATCAGAAAGTGGCATCTCCAATCCTGAAATCGTGAAACGTCTTCGGACAGCCGGATTTCGCGGATTCCTGATCGGCGAGACATTGATGAAAACGGAACATCCAGGAGAAACCTTACAGAATTTCCTGCAAGCAATGCAATAACCAATCGCCTAAAAACAGACCACCCTATGATCAACAGAAAAATCATCAAAGTTTGCGGAATGTGTGAAGCAGAAAACATACGGGACGTAGAATCACTCGAAGGTATTGATATGCTGGGATTTATTTTTTATCCCAAATCTCCGAGATATATCTATGAACTTCCCGCTTATCTTCCTATTCACGCCAAGCGTGTCGGAGTATTTGTAAATGCAGATAAGCCGACAGTCAGTATGTATGCTGACCGTTTCGGGCTTGACTATGTACAACTGCATGGGACGGAATCACCGGAATATTGCCGGTCACTACAAGAGAGGGGACTGAAAATCATCAAAGCATTTTCGATAGCCCTACCCAAAGACTTGACAAAGGTATATGAATATGAGAAAGCTTGCGATTTTTTCCTGTTCGACACTAAATGCGAACAATATGGCGGTTCGGGGAATCAATTTGACTGGAATATATTGCATACGTACAAAGGACACGTACCTTTTATATTAAGCGGAGGAATCCATTCCTGCAGCGCCCATTCTCTCAAGGGATTCAGCCATCCCCTCCTTGCCGGATACGACCTCAATAGTCGTTTTGAAGTGAAACCCGGAAAGAAAGATACAGACCGGATCCGAACATTCCTAAATGAATTAAAATCATAATTAAAAAACTCAATAATCATGAATAGAATCAATCAACTTTTCAATAGCGATAAGAAAGACATACTTTCTATCTATTTCTGCGCCGGTGATCCTACTTTAGAAGGGACTGCTCACGTAATCCGTACTCTCGAAAACAACGGAGTCGACATGATCGAAATCGGAATCCCTTTCAGCGACCCGATGGCGGACGGCATTGTCATTCAGAATGCCGCTACTCAAGCTTTACGCAACGGTATGTCTTTAAAACTTCTTTTTGAACAACTACGGGATATTCGAAAGGATGTGAAAATTCCATTGATATTAATGGGATACTTAAATCCGATCATGCAATTCGGATTTGAGAATTTCTGCCGTAGATGTGTAGAATGTGGTATCGACGGTGTCATTATCCCTGATCTCCCTTTCCGTGACTATCAGGAACAATACCGAATCATCGCCGAACGATACGGTATCAAGGTGATTATGCTTATTACCCCGGAGACCAGCGAAGAACGCGTGCGGGAAATCGATGCTCATACGGATGGTTTTATCTATATGGTTTCATCAGCGGCAACCACCGGAGCACAACAGGATTTCAATGAGCAGAAGCGGGCCTATTTCAAAAAAATAGAGGACATGCACCTCAACAATCCGTTAATGGTAGGGTTCGGAATCTCCAATAAAGCGACTTTTCAAGCTGCTTGCGAACACGCCTCCGGAGCAATCATAGGCAGCAGATTCGTTACTTTGCTTGAAGAAGAAAAAGATCCGGAGAAAGCAATACTCAAATTAAAAGCTGGGTTGAAATGATTTATTGATGTGGATCAGCAGTTTACTCTGAGTCGTTAAATCCTCTCTCACGCTTTGCTTACATCTTTTATAAAAAGATGGCGGGAAATCTAAAAAAAGCAACCATCTTTTTTATATTTCCCGCCACAACTTATTCATACAAATGAGGAATCCACAAAATTATTCGAAAACTCATCAATCATAAATCACAATTATTTCATATCTTTGCCAATGTTTTAACAGTAATTCAACAATTATGAGAGCAGAGACCCCTTCCGTTTTGTTAATTTACACGGGTGGAACGATCGGAATGATAGAAAATCCAGAAACTGGTGCTTTAGAAAACTTTAACTTCGATCATCTACTCAAGCATGTACCCGAATTAAAAAGATTCAACTACCGCATCTCTTCCTATCAATTCGAACCCCCTCTCGACTCTTCGGATATGGAACCTGCTTACTGGGCAAAACTGGTAAAGATTATCAATTATAATTACGACTATTTCGATGGTTTTGTCATTCTTCACGGAACGGACACAATGGCTTACACAGCTTCCGCATTAAGTTTTATGCTCGAAAACCTGAGCAAGCCTGTCATCCTCACAGGTTCACAGCTTCCTATCGGGACTTTACGGACGGATGGAAAAGAAAACCTTATCACAGCCATTGAAATCGCTGCCGCCAAGAACCCGGACGGAACAGCCATCGTTCCTGAGGTCTGCATATTTTTTGAAAATCATTTGATGCGTGGCAACCGTACAACCAAAATCAATGCGGAAAACTTCAACGCATTTCGTTCTTTCAACTACCCACCATTAGCACGGGTAGGCATCCATATCAAATATGAGCCTAACTTGATTCGCAAACCCGATCCGACAAAACCGTTAAAGCCACATTATTTATTTGATACCAATGTCGTTATTCTGACGCTCTTTCCCGGTATTCAAGAAAGTATCGTGACCTCCCTCCTTCATGTTCCGGGATTGAAGGCTGTCGTAATGAAGACTTTCGGATCGGGAAACGCACCGCAAAAAGAATGGTTTATCCGCCAGCTAAAGGAAGCGACGGAACGTGGAATCATCATTGTCAACATTACCCAATGCGCGTCCGGAGCTGTGGAAATGGGACGTTATGAAACAGGAATGCATCTTTTGGAAGCCGGTGTTATCAGCGGATATGACAGTACCCCCGAATGCGCCATTACGAAACTGATGTTTCTGCTGGGACACGGATTATCCAACCAAGACATTCGGTACAAAATGAACTCTTGTCTGATAGGAGAAATCACTAAAGTTTGAAATAGGAGCCTATTATCATACTTATTTGATTTTATTTGTTTAAATATAGGTGTTATTCTAAAATAATATCTATATTTGCACTGCTTGTAAATTTTATGTAACAACAAACTTATCTATAAACCTGATAACAAAGCAAGCGATAGAAAGGTCTATTCGTATGAAAAAGAAAATATTACTAGTCGACGATAAAGCGACAATTGGAAAAGTAGCCGGTGTATACTTAGGAAAAGATTATGATTTTACCTATCGGGAAGATCCTATCAAAGCTATCGAATGGCTGAACGAGGGCAATATACCCGATCTTATCATATCGGATATCCGCATGCCTCTCATGACAGGAGACGAGTTCTTAAGATACATGAAAAATAATGAATTATTCAAGTCAATCCCTATTGTCATGTTATCCAGTGAGGAAAGCACGACGGAAAGAATCAGACTATTGGAAGAAGGAGCGGAAGACTACATATTAAAGCCATTCAACCCATTGGAACTCAAAGTCCGAATCAAAAAGATTATTGACTAATACCAGGCTGCTACATGCAATATTTTATTTATATAGGTAGAGATAGCAAGACGATAGAGTTGTTTTCCAGATTAAATGTAGGGGTATTTTATGCTGTTCCCAATTGTAGCAAAGCTATTAAAGCAGTAGATAAAATACGTGAAAAATATGATATAGCTCTATTTTTTGAACAAGTAGACCTCTCCAAAGATATTGCAGATATCCGGTATATGCGCAAGAAATATCCGGGACTTTACATGGTACTTGTTATGGATTCGTTGTCTAAAGAAGAAGCGGCACAATATCTGAAAGCCGGAATCAACAATACCATTAAATTTGAAATGACTCATGAAGCCTTAACAGACCTATCAACTTTTCTCAAACGCCGCAAGGAACAGAAAATAAAAGATCTCCAGCTCAAGGCACAAAATATCAAAGCTTTCCGGTTACCTTTATGGAAACGAATTTTTGATATATTATTTTCGGGAATGGCTATATTATGTCTTTCCCCTCTTTTGATATTTACCGCATTAGCCATTCGCTTGGAAAGTAAAGGAGCAGTCATCTATAAATCCAAACGAGTCGGAAGCAACTATCAGATATTTGATTTTCTCAAATTCCGTTCCATGTATACTGACGCGGACAAGCATCTGAAAGATTTCAATGCTCTTAACCAATACCAGCAGGAAGAAGAGGAGGAGCCCGATATATGGGGAGAAGACATCGATACAGACATGAATGAAGAAGGCGATGAAGAAGAAATTCTTTTAGTATCCGATGATTTCGTTATCTCCGAAGAAGATTATATTCACAAAAAATCCAAAGAGAAAAGCAATGCTTTTGTTAAACTGGAAAATGATCCGAGAATAACAAAGATAGGACGCTTTATCCGCAAATACAGTATCGACGAGTTACCGCAGCTTTTTAATATCTTAAAAGGGGATATGTCAATAGTCGGCAATCGACCTCTCCCACTCTATGAAGCCGAATTACTGACTAGCGACGAACACATCGACCGCTTCATAGGTCCTGCCGGGCTAACCGGTCTATGGCAGGTAGAGAAAAGAGGTGAAGCAGGCAAACTTTCCGCTGAAGAACGTAAACAATTGGATATCACTTATGCAAAAACTTTTTCTTTCTGGCTGGATATAAAGATTATTCTAAAGACAGTTACTGCATTTATTCAAAAAGAGAACGTATAACTTCCCTTAAGTGATGGACTCTTATATCTACATAATAGATGATCTGGCATTCTTCCTTACAGGGATTCTGTTTCTATACCTTTTTGTATTATCCACCGCTTCACATTTCAAACATATCACATACCCTAAAGCTCAAAAAAAATATCGCTGCGCCATCCTTATTCGTGAAAGCAGTCCCCTTCCCGATTTATATGGAAAAGAATCACCCTACGAATTCATCACATACAGCGATCTATATCAAGGTATCAACAGTTTAGACAAAGAACATTACGACTTGGCTCTTATCCTGCCTGATACCGCCCGTACTCTGTCCCCACAACTGTTGGACAAGATTTATGACGCTTATGATGCCGGAATACAGGCAATCCAGCTACATACACTCGTAAAAGGCTGCAAGGGATTTCGTTTTAAATTTCGAGTGATGCGTGATGAAATAAAAAACAGCCTGTACAGGGCAGGCAATACGCAATTCGGGTTATCATCCAATTTGCTTGGAACCAATATGGCTATTGATCTGGCATGGTTACAGAAAAATCTGAAAAGTTCCAAAACCAATATCGAACGGAAGTTACTTCGACAGAACATATATATCGACTATCTTCCGGAAGCCATTGTTTACTGCGAATCCTATCCGACCTGTCCTTATCGGAAGCGCCCCCGAAAAATGATCTCTTATTTGCTCCCCTCTCTATTAGAAGGTAACTGGAGTTTCCTTAATCGGATTATGCAGCTATTAATACCCTCTCCGCTGAAATTGTGCATCTTCGTCGGTATTTATGCTTTACTGATGACAACATATAACTGGACTTCATCACTTGGTTGGTGGAGCATATTATTCGGTTTATTCATTGTATACAGTCTGGCGATTCCGGATTATCTGGTAGAAGACAAAAAGAAGAAAAAACACTCAATATGGAGAAAAAAACACTTAAGCAGCGAATTAAAGAAAACTCCGGTTTAAAACAGGCCGTTCACCGATTCATCATGCATCCTGTCAAAACGCGTCCTAACTGGTGGATACGTATCTTCGGTTACGTATATCTTAAACGAGGTAAAGGCTCCGTGATTTATCGAAGCGTTCGCAAAGATCTCCCTCCTTTCAACCAGTTCTCTTTAGGAAGATATTCCGTTGTTGAGGATTTTTCCTGCCTCAACAATGCAGTAGGCGACCTGACTATCGGAGATTATACACGAATCGGATTAAGAAATACAATCATTGGTCCGGCCGCTATCGGCAACCACGTCAACCTTGCTCAGAATGTAACCGTCACAGGACTCAATCATAATTATGAGAATGTGGAAAAGAGAATTGACGAACAGGGTGTCAGCACACAAGCGGTTCTTATTGAGGATGATGTATGGGTAGGCGCCAATTCAGTCATTCTTCCGGGAGTGACTTTAGGAAAGCATTGTGTTGTAGCTGCCGGAAGTATAGTCACTCATTCCGTCCCTCCCTATTCGATATGTGCCGGTTGCCCCGCAAAAGTTATCAAATCATATGATTTTGAAACAAATGAATGGAAAAAAGTAGAAAAATCAGCCATCAATAACTATAAATAATGAGAATAGCTACGCAATATACCTTATATAGGGGATTGTGACATATGTTGAGATGCACTATCTTTGCAGTATCAGAATTGAATTAATTAGTCATAATTTTATTACGTAGCCACATTTAAGTAAAAATGAAATAGGATCCTGCCGAAGTGATTTCGTCGGGATTTTGTTTTTTATACTGAACCGAAATATCTACTGCTCTCAATATTTAGCCGTTTTATTCGCGAGCAATAAAAAAACGAGCTAATTCTTTTTATAGAATCACTCGCCACCGCATCAGAAAAGCCAAAAGGCTTTTCCATAGTACCTCATTTTTTCCTGAAAACTAATCTTCTTTTTTACCTCTAAAACGTCTTTACCTATTGTTATCCTTTTTACCTAACTATAAAAACTTTCCTATTGAATAAAAATTTTAATACCTTAAATCTTTACTTAATCTAATACCTTACATTTTTTCTTTTACCTTATAAACTAACAGCAATTTCCCAATTGCACTGCAAAGGTACGAATAATTTCCGTGTGCGCAAACGGTTTTATATTTTATAACACTTTTCCTTGCTATAAATCCTTCACATCATTCAGCGTAACCAGCTTATTTACAATAGCATAAATAGTCAAACCCGCCGCACTATGTATTTGCAATTTTTTGCTAATATTTCTCCGATGCGTGATAACCGTATGAATAGATAAAAACAGCTTTTCCGCTATTTCTTTATTTGTCATTCCTTTTACCACACAGATGACAATTTCCTTTTCCCGCTGGCTGAGCGCATCCTGACTTTCCAATTCTTCTTCCTCAGAAGGTACATTCAGCAAACCGGAGATTTTCTTAGACAATCTCTCCAAATCATCAAATATAGAAATAGACTCATCATATTTGCTCAACAAGGAGGCATCTACAAAAGAAGTGACCAATGCTATCACCCGTATCTTCTTACCGGACGTTTCCTCTCGAAACTTACCTACATCGAAATAATCACCGAAAGCCGGATTGACAATCAGCATATCAGGACACTGCGTCCGGACGCAGTCATGCAGAGCCTCGATAGAAAGCAACTCTATAGGTTGCACTTTCACATTAGGAAGACGCTTCAACGCAGCAGTCAGCCCGCCACGGATAATTACAGAAGTCTCAGCAATTGCAATCCGGATAACTTCATTATTTTTCATTTTCCATCATCCTCCTTTCCAGGTTCAGAATAGCAGGAACAAAAATATAGTCCTCTACCTTGCAATGAGATTCCAGTCCCTCCTCACAAGCATAAATATCAAAAAGCGCCGCATTCAGAAGATTCTCATTGGCTTTGGCCGGACAATATTTAATAATGATATTCTTCAGTTCGGTCAACTTCTCTCCCACCTGGTCGTGATGTTTGGAGAATGTACTGATCTGGTAGTTTTTCGGGGCATTTCCTGCTATAAGCGCATCTACATACTTAAATACGGTTTTCTCTTCATAATCCATATGTTTACGCACTTCACGGGTATATTCATCAAAAAACTTCAGAATAAGGAAAGCAACATCGTCCTGCGAGCAGTCAATGGCTTCAATCAATTTGCGCCGGATGGCGGGAAGAGAAAAATCAAGAAAATAGATGTGTGCCTGCCGCAGATAATCAATCAATGCAGGGATGGAAATATCATCTTTGTCTCCATCTAACCGAGAAAAACCCTCAGCCATAAAATTAACTACAATCAGGAAAGTACGGCAATCTACTCCATTCAGCTCGCAAACCTCCTTTACCGTTTTATCTCCAAACCCTAACGAAAGCCCGAAACGGCTCATTACCTGTAACAAGGAATAATTGTCACTGATAAGATCAATCATCTTATCAGTCGGCTTATATTTTTGTAAATTATCCATCTTACCTATTTATATTTAGCGAGTGCAAAGAAACGGAATATTTCACGAAATCGCAATCACCATTTATAGGTATTTTGAATCATTACAATATTCTAAATACTAATTACATGTTACTATTTTACAATACAAGTCTAGGCGAGCTTATCTTTTTTTCGTAATTTTGTCGCTATCAATTTGTAATTAGCAACTCATAATTTATAATTAAAATGGCAAACGAACTCGAACTGAAATACGGCTGCAACCCTAATCAAAAGCCTGCCCGTATCTTCATGAAAGAAGGTGAACTCCCCATCAAAGTATTGAATGGACGTCCCGGTTATATCAATCTATTGGATGCATTCAACAGTTGGCAACTAGTGAAAGAACTGAAAGAAGCTACCGGACTACCGGCTGCCGCATCTTTTAAACATGTCAGCCCTGCAGGTGCTGCTGTTGCGGTAGAAATGAGCGATACGCTGAAGAAGATTTATTTTGTCGATGACATGAAACTATCTCCATTGGCTACAGCATACGCCCGTGCACGTGGAGCAGACCGTATGTCGTCTTACGGAGACTTTATCGCATTGTCCGACACTTGTGACGAAGAAACAGCACGCATCATTAACCGTGAAGTATCCGACGGCGTCATTGCTCCTGACTACACTCCCGAAGCACTGGAGATTCTAAAGAATAAAAGAAAAGGAACCTATAATGTAATAAAGATAGATCCTGCATACCGCCCGGCTCCTATCGAACATAAAGATGTATTCGGAGTAACTTTCGAACAAGGAAGAAACGAATTGAAGATCGATGAAAGTCTTTTGAAAGAGACGCCTACGCAGAACAAGGAAATCCCGGCTGATGCAAAACGCGACTTAATCATTGCCTTAATCACTTTAAAATATACACAATCCAATTCTGTATGTTATGCCAAAGACGGACAGGCAATCGGTATTGGCGCAGGTCAGCAGTCACGTATCCACTGTACGCGCCTGGCAGGAAATAAAGCAGATATCTGGTATTTACGCCAACACCCGAAAGTGATGAACTTGCCGTGGATTGAAAAAATCCGTCGTGCAGACCGTGATAACACGATTGACGTTTACATTTCGGAAGATTATGACGACGTACTGGCAGACGGTATCTGGCAACAGTTCTTCACTGAAAAGCCTGAAATACTGACACGCGAAGAAAAACGAGCATGGTTGGATACGATGACAGGTGTAGCTTTAGGATCGGATGCATTCTTCCCATTCGGAGATAATATAGAACGCGCACACAAGAGTGGCGTCAGCTATATTGCACAACCGGGCGGATCAGTACGTGACGATCATGTGATTGGAACTTGCGACAAATACAATATGGCAATGGCATTTACAGGCATCCGCTTGTTCCACCATTAAAAAGATCGACCATTTTTTATTCCATATATCCCCATTTATAATGAGAAGGAGACAAATCTTCCATTATAAATGGGGATTTCCTATTTCTTTAAGACCCTCTATCTTTGCAGCGTTACATTTAAAAACGAATCAAAGATGAATAAAATTGGTGTATTTTATGGTTCTACAACCGGAACAACAGAAGAGCTTGCCCGTCGAATTGCAGAGAAATTAGATGTACCATCGGCAGATGTATTTGATGTATCCAAGCTAACAGAGGCGTTAGTCAATGAATATGACGTATTGGTGCTCGGCTCTTCCACATGGGGAGCAGGCGAACTTCAAGACGACTGGTACGATGGAGTAAAAGTTTTAAAGAAGTGTGATTTATCCCATAAATCTGTAGCCCTGTTCGGTTGCGGCGACTCTGACTCATATAGCGACACATTCTGTGACGCAATAGGTATTCTTTATGAAGATCTGAAAGATACCCACTGCAAATTCTGTGGAGCAACAGATACTGCAGGCTATACCTTCGATTCTTCCATTGCCGTTGTAGACGGTAAGTTTGTAGGTCTTCCACTTGACGAAGTCAACGAAGATAGCAAAACAGACGAACGTATCAGCGCATGGGCTGAACAAGTGAAACAAGAAATTAGCTAATTTCACCTTAACATGAAAGACCACAGTAAAAAGAAGGTATAAAGATAGCAGTTTAAGCGATAACCTTAGCATAAGTTTAGCTTTGTTTGTATGTAGTTTATCTGAGGTGAATCGTTTCTGAGAAGGCAGTCTCCTGATAGTAGATTATACTCAAAGGAACAGGCTGTAGAAGAAACGATTCACTCAAATACAAACAAGGCAACAGAATAGTTATTCATGTTTCAGCCATGCACTTGGCAATACTTCTTTTTCACCTTTTTCATTCACCAGTTCCATCTGCAATACGCCTCCGTTACAATCGAAGTAACGCACTTCTATCGGATGAAGCCCGGCTTTCAAAGCCTTCTGCACAATAATCTCTACCGGCGAATGTGCTCTATCATTATCTCCCAACAATTCACCGTCAAGCATTAATGTGCTACCGTCGTCCGAGAGAAGGGCAAATGCATAGATACCATCGGCAGGAACTTCCAGATAGCCGGTCAATACCAGACCGATATTTCCTTTCACCTCTTCGGGAATGGATACCGATTCCACCACATACTCCCCTTTGACAGGAGCTGCATCAATATCCGCACAAAGATTACCACGGAAATCGTGCCATACTGCTTTCAAGCCGGGTTGCAAAGCAGCCGGAGCAGTCACCGCCTCCGCATAAGGAGCCTTTACATACTTGATACGCACCACATCTGAAGGAGAGCCATCCGGACGGAAAGTGCGGAAAGCGAAATCCGTAGTCTTCCCAACTTCCAAAGCCCCGTTATAAAGAGCTGATTCTTTGGTAGGCATACTACCGTCTGTCGTATACCGTATTTCAGTACCGGGTAACGGACAAGTCAATTCCACAGTTGTTTCATCAATAAATGCATTCACTTTATAGAATCCCTGCAAGTCAGGCACCCTATAATTTACCCTCATCACATCCATCCGCTTAAATTGCGGAACAAGCTGACGATAGAATTCTTCGAGATCCGGTTTGGCTGTCGGCTCCGCCCAAGCTATTTCACTCAATGCTATCATACGGGGAACAATCAAATATTCAATGCGCTTCATGGTCGGAATCCATTCAGCCCAGAGATTCGCCTGCACACCCCAGATATATTTCTCCTGTTCCGGCGATAACCGATTGTCTGCACACGGATCATACGCAAGTATTTTCTTTACTGAATTCTGATCCTGCGCATAATCGAAATAGAAATATTCATTCGGACAAGCAATCACTTTCTGCTTTTGTGCAGTTGCCGTAGGCAATGCATCTTTCGCCCAACTTCTCCACCAGGTAATGGCAGCATCAGAAGATAATCCGTCGGATACCACTTCATCCCAGCCTATGAGTTTCTTTCCGTTGGCAAGGAAGAATTTCTCCATGTCACGTACAAACCATGCCTGAAGCTCTTCTACCGAACCCAGTTTCTCCGTACGAATCCGTTTCTGACAAAGAGGACATTTCTTCCAGTTGGCTTTTTCCACTTCATCACCACCCATGTGCACATATTCATAAGGGAAAAGTTCAAAAACTTCTTTGAACACATTCTGACAGAACTCCAGCGTTGTATCTTTGCCCGGACAGATAGGAGAAGAGAAAGTTTCCCCCCACCCGATTAATCCGTCGCACGCCAATTCCGGATATTGACCGATAGCTGCCAGGAAATGTCCCGGCATATCAATCTCGGGAATGACATCAATACCTCTTTGCGTAGCATAGGCTACTATTTCTTTTATATCATCATGAGTGTAATAACCTCCATACAGCGTATCTCCTTCCACAATGCGTATCTTATCTTCCGGAATCAGAAAATCGGTATTATCTTCTTCTTTCGCACGTGCCATACAGGTACGATCCTGCGTATTGAATTTACGCCAGGCCCCTTTTTCCGTAAGCAACGGGTATTTCTCGATCTCTATACGCCAACCCTGATCGTCGGACAGATGCCAGTGGAGCTTATTAAGTTTATACAAAGACATCAGATCTAATATATGCTTCACTTCTTTTTTATTCCAAAAATGACGGGAAGCATCCAACATAAATCCACGCCACTCAAATCGTGGCGCATCTTCTATTTGCACGACAGGGATAGAATAATTCTGTTTCTCTCCCTGCACTTCTGTCACCGCAGGAAGCAACTGGCGAATAGTAGTAATGGCAGAAATAATGCCCGAATAGTCAGTTGCCTCCACCCGAATATACTCCGGTGTAGATTCAAGTTTATAAGAGCCGGGCTTTCCAACGGTATCTTTCAACTGAAAATACATATCTACCTGACTCTTATCGGTAGTGACTTCAACAGAAGACGATACGACATTCCGAAGAATTTCCTGCAGGTATCCGGTAGCCGGAAACAACGACTGATCGGAAACTCCGATCTTCATGCCATCTTTTAAAACAAACGAGCCCGACTGCTCGGTCAGACTAACGGGGGTAGGCAGGATTGCAATTTCTTGCTTGACGGTAGACGTACAAGAAGAAAAGACACAAGCTGACACAATGAGTAAAGAGCTACTTAATTTTTTGAACATGCGGTTAACTATTTAATAAATGATTTGTCCTGTTTTTAATTGACCATCTATATATAATACAACTAAAACGCATAAACTACTAAAAGGCGGAAAAAGTTTTTCGCGACTTCATGTCACAAACTCCTATTAATGTTTATCTTTGCTCCCCAATCCATTACAAAACAATTATAAAGGATCACTTCAATGTCAAGAGAGAACATACTAATCAAAACCTCATGGATCAGCACAATCGGCAATGCAATCCTGTCCGCATCCAAAATCATAATCGGTTTATTTACCGGTAGTTTAGCGGTAATAGGTGACGGTATCGACTCGGCAACCGATGTCCTCATCTCTATCGTTATGATTTTTACGGCAAGAGTGATGAATCGTCCGCCTTCAAAGAAATATGTGTTCGGTTATGAAAAAGCGGAAGGGATCGCGACTAAAATCCTATCACTTGTAATATTCTATGCTGGTATGCAGATGTTGGTATCATCCATCCAAAACATCTTTTGCGATGAAATGAAAGAGATACCGTCAGCCATCGCTATCTATGTGACTATATTCTCTATTATCGGCAAGTTACTATTAGCTTCATATCAATACAAGCAAGGAAAGAAAATAGACAGTTCCATGCTGACGGCAAATGCGATTAATATGCGTAATGATGTCATTATTTCGGCAGGAGTTTTATTAGGCTTACTGTTTACTTTCCTACTTAAGTTACCCATACTCGACTCAATAACAGGATTGATAATCAGTCTCTTTATCATCAAATCTTCCATCGGTATTTTCATGGACTCAAATGTAGAGCTTATGGACGGTGTAAAAGATGTCAATGTATACAATAAGATATTCGAAGCCGTCGAGAAAGTGCCGGGCGCAAGCAATCCGCATCGGGTCAGATCACGAATGATAGGAAACCGGTATATCATCACTCTCGACATTGAAGTGAATCCTCATATAACCATCACACAGGCACACGAAATTGCCGGAGCCGTAGAGAAAAGCATAGAAGACTCCGTAGACAATGTATATGATATTCTAGTACACGTAGAGCCTGCCGGAGAATGTCAGACAGATGAGAAATTCGGAGTGAACAAGGGTATGGTCTGATTGGTATAAATACAAAATCCTGCACGTTTTTCGTACAGGATTTCACATTACAGATTTAGCTGGGTATTTTTACAGATTTGTCTTCAATGTAACCTTTGTACTCATATGTAATAAGATATCTTATTCTCATAATCATGAGCTTTTTACATTTATAAACCGGCCTCTGCTTTTCCATCATTAGGCAAGGTAGCAGGATCCCATGATTTTATAGTCGTATCTGACACATCTAATTTTGTCTTGTTTAGAGTCACAGTATACATATATTCTTTTCCTGCTTCTGTTGCAAATACATTATCGCCAGTTAATAGTTTAGTATGAAGGGTATACCCATCAGTATTATCATATGTCAGGTCCACGCCCAGACCACCCTCAACAGATTCACCCGGACATAATATAAAAGTATAATAAGTAACTTTTTCATCCGTATCATAGTCTCCCCCATTAAAACCATTTTGGAAATAAACAAAATCCAGCTTCCCTACATCCTCCAGCGGCTCTACTTTCCCTGTTGCTATCTCAAATGAAACCTTAGAATGTAAACTTGAAAAACTAAAATTCCAATACGACGAGAAATTACCCGGTTGATACGACATGGTTTTATAACCCTCTCCCGGTACTAATTTCAAAGTCAATTTACTCATTTTATGTTCAAATTGAAAATCAATCTTAGGATTATCTTTTGTACCCGTCGCTTCAGCATATAGAAAGTCTACACTTTTATCTAAGTCATAAGTAACCTGCGTAAGCAAGTTTCTTGTGAGCTTTCCATCTTTTATTTGAATATTACTCCCTTTATTTTCTGCATACGGATAATATGCTGTAAAAGAACCTGTCTCAGCACCGTAATAAATAATATTCGAACTAGCCTCAAAAGTATTGCCACTTATCCAATTGTAACAACGATTCGAATACTCTAACTTACCACTTTTTCCAAAAATTCCTATTTTATCCCTTGTCTCCCACTTCGTATCTACCATACGCGTCTTCGCTCCCTCAATTCCGGCCGATACCTCAATTGCTACTTGCCCATCGTTAGCGACATTATCCATTTCACCATTATCACATCCCGCAAATATTGCAGCCAAGACAGCAACATAAAAATAAATCTTCTTCATAACTGTATTTTTTAGTTTATATTTATCATTAATCTTATTGACCAGTTAGTGTGCATCCACAGCACCTCCATTTTCCGGTGTCCAACCGGTGATACTAGCACTTGTTATTTCCACTTTCGTACGATGCAAACGGACTTCATATGTATACTTGCTGCCTGCATCCAATGCCTTATCCATTGTCCAGGTGAAAGGTTCGTCATTTCCATTATTCAAATCAAAAGTCAGCACACGTGACTTAGCTGAATTGGGTAATAGAATAGCCTCGCTCAAAGTGCCGGACTCGGTTGTAAGCAATGTGATATCCGACTTATCCGCTCCGCACGCAAGCGTACCGTTAGAAAGATTGAAAGTCGCTTTTATAGGCTGATCTCCAACTGTGACGCTAAGATTTTTCAGGTCAGCCGTATTCAATCCGTCGCCCGGACTTATTTCCAATACTAATTTAGAAAGCTTATGAACAAAATTGAATCCTACTTTCGGGTTCTCCTTTGTGCATCCTTCCACTTTGCCGGCATACATGAAGTCGATAGCTTCCTGATTACTTTGAACAGCCACATCCAACGGATAAGTATAATCCGTCAGCGGAGAGACAAAAGGATAATATGCATAAAAATCCACTGCACCGACAACGGGGAAATAGATAATATTCGTATTATCCCCTTCCGTCTCTGTTCCATCGGGTTTAAAATTGCCATCTCCTCCCGTAGTCACATAACATTTATTATCCGCTCCACCACAAATATTCTCCTGCGTCAGCCCCGCACCGTTACCGGAATACACCATAAAAACGCCGATTTTATCATTATATCCCCAGTCCGTATCTATGGCACGACTTTCGGAAGTACTCTTTACTCTTATTTTCCCCTGTACAGTCAATGCCGTGCGTCCGTCGGGTACAGGCGAGGATTCCGACTCATTATCGTTGCCACAAGCTCCCAATGAGACAGCCAATGCGATATACAGTACTAGTTTCTTATTTTTCATTCCGTTTCAATATATTATTGTTATTAAATTCAGCCATAATGCAATTAATGAATATCCACTTGTCCCCCGTCCACCGGATTCCAATTAGTAATGCTTCCGGAGAAGTCCGCCTGAGAAGGCAAATCAAAATTTGCTCCCAATATCAACGGAGTCATCGAACCATCGTCAAAATGCTCATGCAATATTTCGGTAAGATCTGTTTCTATTGTCTGCACAGTTCCGTTGTCTAACGTCACAGCTACGGTAAGTTCTTGATCATCTTCCGGAAGAATACCAAGCAAACGGATCGTTGCGGTCAGTGCAGGAGTTCCGTCGCTTGCTTCGTTTTTCATAAAAACGGGAGAAAGAAATGTGCCCGATGTAGAGACCAAAGCTCCGGTTCTGAGATTTATACCGGAAGCAATGCCGCTTAAAGTAGCATTCACTGCGGTAATGTGGTCATGGTCGCCCTCTTTTAGTTTCAGCACCAATGTCAATTGGCGAATGCGTTGCCGCATCTTAACCGTAACAGAGAGCGTGTCGTCTTTCGCCATATCCAATGTTCGCACCGCAGAGAACAGATAACCGAGAAGAGCCTCTATGCCGTTTCCGCCCACAGCAGTCACCGTAGCTATATCACCGGAAACTGTAATGGATTCGGGTACATTATATACCAGCAACTCGTAAGATTCCGGTTCAAGCAAGGCATGATAAAGGTTGGTATTTCCTTTCACGGATTGCTCGTCACTCATTCCTGAACGACCGGAAACACGAAGCTGATAGGATACAGGCTGCACAGACTCAGAGGAGCGGTCACTCCAATCTGTCGTCACCAGCAATGCTCCTTGTGTCGGGTGAGGAGTGTGATATACATCATCCTTGACACAGGAGGACATCAGAAAAACAGCACCGCAAATGAGAGCGGCACATGAAGTTATTTTAATAGTTTCCATATCAGTGTGATTCCTAATTGGTTAATACCCCAATAATTTTTTGTCTTACAATCTTTGCGTACACGAACCTTATTGATAAGCGTGTATTCGTCATAATCGGCGTAAGTATAACCTACTCCGGCATGAAAGTCGAGCGAAAGATTACTGTTCAGGTCTAGCTGATACCCGCCTGTAAATCCCCCACCCAGATAGTCACCCTGACGACCGGTATTACCAAGTTTGTAGTGAAACTCGCCCGTATGATACATCGCTCCGAGAAAGCCACGACTTTTCCCGCCCAGATAGTAACGTATTTCAGGAGAAACCTTCCAAAGAGCGTAGCGACGGTTTTTATCATCCCAACTCCATGAAGTCCAACTGCCGTTGACTAAAACACCCAAGTGGCGGTTTACACGCCATTCTACACCTAGGTCGGGAGTCAGCGTAGCCCAACGAAGCAGGTTAGCGCGCAAAGCAAGGCGATAAGACGGATGTGTTTCAGATGAAGCCAGAGGTTTCTCCGAAGAAACACCGACAGATGTTGTTTCCGGACAAGCTTCCTGTTCAGTATTTTCCGAAATAGCCTCCATTTCCTTTTCCTTTATTACAGGTATTACAGAGTCCTCTTTTACATTTGCCGCCGCCTCATCTTTGGGTAGACGAAGACGAACAATGACCACATGGCGCAAATCCCCATAAGTTTCAGCATGGTTACGAGTGATGAAGCAGTTTTCGTTGATTTCTTTGCTCAGGATAAGTTCCGATTTCACACGATTACTGCGAATTTTAGCCAGTTTCAGATTCTCTGCAACCGTAGGTTCCGAAGCACAATAACCATCTACCAGCAAAGGAGCTTCACCACTCAAAATAGCGGCTTTGTGGTTTTCTACAAGAGATAACAGATGATCCAATTGCGTGCCGTTCCCTTTCCAAGGAATATAAAACATATCCTTATGAGAAACAAAACGAAAGACATAAAGAGTGTCGGGTGTCTGTGCCATAGAAACGGCAGGTAGCAAGAGCGGCAGGAACAAAAGCAGAAGATAAAATTTGTGTATCTGCATTGTCGTTGAGTTTTTAATGAATATTCAGTCCTTTTCATTTTCCGTTACTTTGTAGGTAACGGGAAAAAACTTATTCAGCGTTCTTACAAAGACATTCTATTAAAAAGCACTTCAATAAATAATAAAAGTCTAGTACCTCCGCTTAATTAGAATTATGGTAGAGGGAAAAGTGTTTTGCATATTTTAGCAATCCGATGGCTATAAATGTAAAAAATAGGGTGTTTTATGTGTGTAACTTCCTATTTAGTATGCTTTATTGGAAAATAAACCCATTTTTATTTGCATATTTTAATCAATACCAATACTTTTGTTGCGCATCTCATTTTCCGTTACCTACAAAGTAACGGGTGCATAATCAACTCATAAACAAACAAATACAAATCCAATCATTATCTTATCCCGTTCCTAAGACCGTCTTTTACGCAAGCAATTACCATTCTATTTGCCTTGTCCAATTCTTCCGTTTCAAAAGGTTTAAGATAAGTTTCCGTCACTTTTATGGAAGAATGTCCTAAAGCATTGCTAATGATACCAATCGGGCACTTTTTGCGATAGGCAAGAGTAGCCCAAGTATGCCGGGGCGTATAAGAGGACAGTTTGCACTTTATCCCAATAACGTAAGCCAAGTGATCCAATCGTCGGTTGAAATCGCGAAGAACACACAGGTATCGGTCATATTCCTCACGACTACCGATACCACCCGCTTTTCCTCCATCCAAAATAGAAAGAAGATAAGGAGAAGCAGGATTAGTATCAGAACAGGTTCGAATCAGAGGCTCCGCCTCTTTCGGTACGGTCACCGTCAGACGACGCCCCGTCTTTTGACGGCAATAACTGACTACCCCGTCTTTATAATCACATTTGCGCAAACGGGCAAGGTCGGCAAAAGGTATTCCACGAAGCAGAAACAGCAAGGAGAACCAGCAACGGGCTTCTTGCAAATTATCTTGTACCAACGAAGACGAAACAGAAGCGCCAACCGCCACGTTACCTAAGTCCGGCAACGGGAAAGATAAAATCTTCGCCATATCGGCGGGTGAAAGCGCACGTTTCACGTCGGCACAAGTACCTGTATAGACACTGTCAAAAAGACCGGCCGTATAATCTACTTCACCGTCTTTCAAAAGCCGATGATATACCGCACGCAGCATCCGCATATAGGTGGAGATAGTGTTCATCTTCAACAACTTGCCTCTCAGATACTCCTCAAATTCCCGCAAGACGCTTACGGTAAATACGTTACGTACTGCCATTAAGATTTTTCTCCCTTTACGCTTATTCCAATAAGTGGTAAAAGTGTGGAGAGTACTACGGTAGACATGAGCGGAGCCAAAACGATGTTCGTCTTCCAGAGTCTGCACCAAAGAGAGCATAAATTCAGTCAAATTTTTCTTTTCTTTCATTACGGAGATAATTATAATTAATTATTAATAGCCTTCACCTTTTTGCTGTAACCCGCTATTCATAGGCATTAGCGGGTGAAGGGCGGCATCTTCACCTGCAATACACCTCCGGTTCATTAGCAGCAAACTTCCTTTTTATAGGCACTAAACTTCTTTTCTATTATAGATGAACTTCTCTTCTTGCGAATATAAAGTTCTTTTTCACTAATCACAATCTATAAACGCAAGTTGCGTTTATAAAAACAAAGCTTGCGTTTATAAAAACAAAGGCTTCGTTTTTATAATCAAAGCCTTTGTTTATAGTTTATCTATAACCAAAAAGAAATTAGTTCTTATAGAAAGGAAGTTTAGATCCTATAGAAAAGAAGTTCATCTACAATATCCGGTCGCCATCAGACCAATTATCGGTATACATAGATAGCTTAAAAAGAGGAAAGCGGGTGAAATATATACCCTTCACCCGCTAACGCCTATGAATAGGGTATTATAGCGAAAAGGTGAAGGGCGGTATAAAAAGACCAAATCTGTCGGAAGAGAAGCTATCGGGTAGCGTTATATAACTTACCGAACAACCGAATTAATAACTGATTTTCACTCCGGCAAAGAAGCTTCTCGGCAAGGACGGACCATAGATATATCCGGAATCGCGGTCGGCTCCTTTATCAAAGTCATTCTGATAGGCATTGAAAATATTCTGCACTCCGGCGTTCACTTGCAAATTCACTGACTTGTAGAGTTTAAAGTCGTATGCAGCCTTCAGGCTTATGTCAAAGAAGTCCTTCGTATTCACCGTTATCGGATTTTCAAGGAATCCCGGAACTGGTTCGTGGGGAACCAGCATCGAACCGGTATATGTACCGGAAAGAGCGATAGATAATGGTTTTATCGGGGTATAGGTTGCTGTAAAATAACCGTAAGTATTCGGTGTACGCATCATTTTCTTCACAGCCGGAGCGTCCGGATTCCACACGTGCGGTTCGTTGTAATGACTCTGCTGCAAAGTGACTCCCGCCTGAACCTGGAATTTAGTCAGATATGCCATCTTTCCTTCCAATGTCAGTCCCATCACACGGGCTCCCGGTGCATTGTATCGTGTACGTGTCAGGATTCCATTCACGACCTCTCCGTCGGTAAGGGCAAATACATCTGATAACTTTGTATAAAATCCTTCTACCAGGAAGTTAACTTGAAACGCACCAAAACGATGATAAATATCTGCCGAGGCACTCAAGCTCTGCGACCTTTCTTCTTTCAGATCATCAGCCAGTTCGACCATCGCTACATTACCGCCTACATTCTCCACATGCAAGTCTTCATCGAAAGCCTGCGGAGCACGGAAACCGGATGAGTAACTGAAACGAAGATTGATGTTTTCTGTCGGGTTATACCGCAGATTGGCACGCGGACTGAATATCACATGGTCAATCAGGTTATGTTTATCCAAACGACCGCCAATCAGAAATCCCCAATGCTCATTCTTCCATTCATTCTGAAAGAAAGCACTACCGATATTCACTTTCTGGTCTACTGTACGGTGGTATCCCCACATATTATCTTCCAGTTTATCCTGATTGAATTCTATTCCGGCAGTCAGGTCAGCAGGCATGAAGATACATTTTCCGAAACTATAGACATATTGCGATCCTGCCATCCAGTTTAAGTCGGTGGTGTTTCCGTAAGCATCTAACGGATCTCTATCACCCGGTCCATAATAGCTGTCACGATTGATATGCTGCGCTGATGCAAACACATTGAAACGATGTTTCTCGTTAGGAGAGAAATAATCAAATTTCAGTCCTCCGCCATTGATAGAGTGCTCGGTCTGCTCTGCCACATTCGCTTCGTGAGGCGGACGGTTCAACAGGTCTCCTCCCCTACGGAACTCTTCCATGTGGTGATATTCAAAAGTCAGTTTCGAATAAGTCGTTGTTTTCAAAAATGAACGGAACCCGACTGTCTGCCCGTGCAACTTGGGTATTTCGGAATATCCGTCACCATCATGGTCATACGCAGAACGATGGCGGTTCTGCCCGAAGATATACAAACCGGCACGCTGATCGTCCGTCACAAGTGACGCATTCAACGCTGTACTGTTATCGAAAGCATCGCCATCACCAATACCTGTTATGGTATGCGACAACATACCGGAATTGCGTATCGGTTCTTTGGTAATGATATTGATTGTTCCGGCAATAGCAGACGAACCGAACAAAGCAGATCCGCCTCCACGCATCACTTCCACACGTTCGATCATGCTGGCAGGAATCTGCTCGATGCCATACACACCGGACAGTGCACTAAAAATGGGACGGGAATCGAGCAGGATTTGCGTATAAGGACCATCCAGTCCATTGATACGCACTTGCTGGAAGCCGCAATTCTGACAATTGGACTCTACACGGACACCCGGCTGAAAACTCAATCCTTGCGCCAAAGTCGTGGAATTGGTATTCTCAAAGATTTTCAGATCCACCACATTCACCAGCGTCGGAGCCAGGCGACGGGTAGTCTCGTTACGATTGGCAGATACTACTACGCCATCCAAGGCAACCGCATCTTCTTCTATCTCGAAATCTTCTTCCAATGTGCGCCCTTTCTTCAGCGTCACATTCCGTCTGACGGTTTTATACCCCACCGAACTAACTTCGAGCACAAAATTGCCTTCGGGAAGATTCTTCAAGAAATAATGCCCGGTAGCATCGGTTACCGTTCCGATGGTAGTACCTTTCAAGGCGACTGTTATATAGGGCAAGTGTTCCTTGGTGTTTTTATCAAGAATATGACCAATGATATTGGCGTCCGACTTACGTAATTCAGGATGATTAGGATATTCATGAGCTTGTCCTTCAAGGGCAGGCAACAATGCGCAGCACAGGCAGACAAGCGAAAAGATGTATTTCTTCATTTTCCGTTTGTTATTTGTTTTCGTTTAATACTTGTATGTACATACAGATAATTCCCTGCCTCAAACGAGACATGGTATCATCATTTAAATGGCGAAAAGACAAATAGCAGGCGGAGCACGCAGTGCTGTCACTCCATGATAAGGAGCATGAAAATGTGTATGCGGCAAGCGTCCGAGCAGCAAACACAATAGAAAAGAAACAAAAAGGGGAAGGGCAAAAACAACAGTCGCACTATCCGTTATCAGATGAGACAGGATATGGATATGCAACAATTCGACTGTTGAATGTTGATGCGCCGTCCCTTGCTTAAACGGGTGCGAATGGACAATTGTCACGCCATTAACCACATGAACGTGGGTAAAGAATGTAATACTTGCCAAATACGATATAAAAAGTATCGGCAAGAAATAGCGTGTTATATTTAAGACCAATCGTTTCACCTCATTTTCACTTTGGGACGGCAAAGATACAAACTATTTATTTCACAATCAATGATTAGACAAAATACTGTTAATATACCGCCGAAGCTATGATTTGTATAAACAGAATCAAAAATACCATAGCAATCGGATAAACAGTCGCGTAAGCTACGCTAGGTATGTTGCTGTCCACCATTGAATCGGCAGCAGCAAGTCCCGGAGTACTCGTCATGCCTCCCGTTATCGTTCCCAGCAAATCGAGCAGACTGATTTTAAATACCAGACGTCCGACAATGGCGGCAACAAGCATCGGCACCAATGTGATGGCTGCACCTACGCCAAACATCAGCAATCCGCTTTCCTGGAAAGTGGCTACCAGATTCTTACCGGCAGAAGTTCCTACTTCGGCAAGAAAAAGAAGCAGACCTAACTGGCGCAGCAATTGATTGGCTGGTCCGGACATAGACCAGATGATGGGGCCCGTCTTACCAATCGCACTCAACACAAGGGCAACCATCAACACTCCACCGGTCAGTCCCGGAGAGAATGACAGACTGTCAGAGAAAGATATATTTATTTTGCCGAACAGCACTCCCAGTACAATACCCATCGCAATGGGGAAGAAATCCGTATCAGACAGTTTCTTCGCATTGTTACCCAGCAGACGGGCTACTCCTTTAAGTCCTTCTTTTTCACCGACAACCATCAATTTATCGCCAAACTTCAAAGCGAGATCGGGAGATGGAGACAAATCAATACCGCTTCGACGGACACGGGTCACTGTACATCCAAAGTTTTTCTGTAAGTTCAAATCACCCAACTGCTTATTTATCATGTCCTTTTTGGTCAATAGTAAAGATTCTATTTCCTGCGTTTTATCCAAAGGCAACTCACCTTCTTCACGCTTGCCAATCAACACGGCAAGCTGGTCCAACGACTCTTCGCTACCTACGGCTTGTATATAATCTCCTTCACGCAGCACCGTATGGGCCGTAGGGATGGATATTTCATCATCATGTTTCAGACGTGAAATGACAGCGCCCGTCATGGCACGCGCATTTATCTGCATCAGAGTACGATTGAACACATGAGAATTGGTAACCCGATAAATGCAAGTAATCAGCTCCGGAAATTGTCCACGACGTTCTATCTCCAAGCGGCGGGCTTCTTTATCCAAATCTACCCGCATAATCTTAGGCAGCAGTTTGACAAACAGAATCACGCCGATCACTCCAAACGGATATGCGATACCGTAAGCGATGGACGCCAAAGGAGAATGGGTACTGTCAATAGCAACCGCCAGACCCGGAGTACTGGTCAGCGCACCGGCAATCAGACCGACAACGCTCGGTGTATCAATATCGAATGCGTACTTCAACCCGACTGCAGTCAAGCAGGCAGAACAAATAATAAGCATAGTAATAAGAATGAGCGTCTTTCCTTTACTACGGAAAGAATCGAAGAATCCGGGCCCCGCTTGAATACCGATGGTGAATATGAAGAGCACCAAACCAAAGTTTCCTAATTCTTTAGGAATAATAACACCATAATGCCCGAAAAGAAGGGCAATGAAAATAACTGCCGACACATCAAGAGATAATCCTCTGATCTTTATTCTTCCCAGCATAAACCCCAACGCGACTATCAGGAAAAGGGAGAAATAAGAGGAATGCAATAAGTCAGTAAACATAAAAATAAAGGTTAGTTAGTTAAGGGCGCGAAGGTACGGATTTTATTTAAGCCATACAATATTCCTTCTCAGAAGAAGCGACTTCCTCACTTTTAATACCTACATATAACTAAAGCTTGGTTATTTTTCATTTCTTTTAGGTATTTTCCATCCTTATAGTTCCCTGTAACTTTGCAACCGAAAATTAAACAATCATTATCTATCAAAATTAACAGAGTATGAAAATCTTGAACTTTTGGATGGTTGCCTTTATGGCACTGTCACTCTCAACAACATTGACGTCTTGCAGCGATGACGACGAAAAGAAAGAAGAAACAGAGATGAAAACATTGACCGTTGACGCTACTGCTTATAATCAATGGGTATATGTAAATCTTAAAGACGGCAAAACCCAAACCGTAACTATGGAAGGAAGTGATGACGAATCTGCAGTTACCATTGACTGGCAGATTGCCATACATCGCTATACGGAAGTAAAAACCAATGGAGGCTCTGTTGTAAAAACAGATATGACGGATATGAGCAAGGTGACTACAATTCCGACAGGCGGATATGTCGCAGATGAAAGTGAACAGAACATACTCGTCAGATTCGCTATGCCGCCAACAGATGATTGCTACGTGAAAAGCCACTGTAATACTGCAATGGTATGGACCGAAGGTTCGGCTATGGCCGGAACATTGGCAACAACCAACAATGTGTTCGTTCTAAAATGTAAAGACGGGACATATGCAAAACTCCAGTTCACCGATTTTGCAAATGCGGATAATGTAAAAGGGCACGTCACGTTTAATTACGAGTATCCTGTTAAATAACCAATCATGAAAAGAATCTTTATGATGTTATTGGGTGTCCTGTCCACGTTGTATACGACAGCGGAGACGGGGCGCCTCTACGAAAACAATGAGGACGATAACGCTATTACGCGGCGTTTCAAAGGAGTTGTATTAGATGAAAACGGCACTCCCCTGCCCGGAGCGTCCATCGTTGTAATAGGCACGACAATCGGTGCCGGCACTAATACACAAGGCGAGTTTACATTAAGTTTAAGAGATAAAGGGTTTCCTATCTTGCGGGCCAGTTTCATCGGTTATACTCCTGTGGAATACAAGATTCAAGACAATGAACACAATAACATTGTCATACGCCTGAAACCGACCCAAAGCTCATTGGAAGAGGTCGTCGTTACAGGTACACGGACAGAAAAACCGCTCAAAGATGTCCCGGTACTAACCAGAGTGATCGGGCAAAAGGAAATCCAGGCTTTAAATCCTATGGATATAGAGACCCTTTTACAGTATGAGCTACCCGGTATACAATTCAATTACAATTCCATGAGTAAATTGCCGGAAATCACTTATCAAGGAATGAGTGGTGAATACTTATTATTCTTGGTTGACGGTGAACGTATAAGTGGTGAAGGCTCGGATCATAACCCCGATTTCAGCCGTTTCAATATAGATGATATTGAACGCATTGAAGTCGTCAAAGGAGCTCAATCCACTCTCTATGCTTCAAATGCTTTGGGTGCTGTGATCAATATCATCACGAAAAGCGCCAACAGACCTTTTACAGGAAATGTAAACGCACGTTACGGCAATAACAGTGGACAAAAATACACTGTTTCAGGTGGAACCAAACAAAATCGTTTTTCTTCTTTTACTACCATATCCCACAGAAGAAGAGATACATACACAATTTCTGATGACAAAGAAACAGAAAGAACAGTCATCAATCCGGACGGTTCAATCACCATCGATAAAAGTGCTAACAGCAGTACCATTCGGGGATATCAGATCTGGGATGCCTCTCAGAAGTTCGGTTATGCTTTTACCGACCAGTTTAGTGCGGAAATAAAAGGAACATATTATCGGAATAAACGCGATAATGCTACGGCTAATGCAAAAACCAATGATATATTTTCAAACTACTCGGTAAATGGTAAATTAAAATATTTGTTTAATGTCAATCACAGGTTGGATCTTTCCTACATCTTCGATAGTTATAGAAAGGATATAGACTATTTTGTAGCAGGATATACCAAAAAGAACTACGATAACTTCGTGCAAACAGCGCGTTTGAACTATACCGGAAATTTCAACGACCAACATACATTTACAGCAGGACTGGAAGCCAATCTTGAATATTTAAAACATTATATGTTCAAAGACAGTACCAATTATAACCAGCAATCATACGTGTTCTATGTGCAAGAAGACTGGAAAATCTCCGAGAAGTTCAATCTGATAGCGGGCATACGGACTGATTACCATTCCAAATACCACTTCCGTATGACTCCTAAACTATCGGTGATGTATCGGCCGGTAGAACTGTTAACCCTGCGTGCCGGCTATGCACAAGGCTACCGGACACCGACTTTAAAAGAACTGTATGAAGAATATGACATGGGAGGTCTGGGGATGTTTACCATTCATGGAGATAAGGATCTGAAAGCAGAGAACAGCCAGCAGTTTTCCCTGTCTGCCGAAATTAACAAAGACATCTTTTATGCCTCCATATCCGGCTATTACAATAAATTCAAGAATAAAATTACATTAGCTTATCTTGATAATATTGAAGACGGGAAAAGTATGCCGGACATGAAATACATGAATTCCGACAATGCTGAAAGTATAAGTATGGAAGCTATTGCACGGGTAAAAATGGATTGCGGACTGATGTTGCAAGGTTCTTACGCATACGTCCATGAGAAAGAAGAATATAAAGGATACAATTTATCCATGACACGGCCTCATAGTTTAACATTCAATGCATCCTTTAACCGTAAATTCGGTAAAGTCAATACTTCCGTTTCACTGAACGGGCAGTGGAGTTCCAAATTACACACATACTCCTATTATTCCGTTGACAATACTATAACTGAATATAATTACTCTCCACGTACTATTTGCACCTTGAACACTAGTACAAGTTTTCCTCGCGGTATCTCTGTGGGACTGGGTATAGACAATTTATTCAATTACAAAGATAAATCTGCCGATTATGGAATCCAGTTACCACAGCAAGGTATCGGCTTCATCGGAACTGTTTCAATTAATCTTGCCGATTTGTTCAGACTATAACGAGAGTTAAACTACATACAAAGCTAAAAATAAGAGAAATGAAAAAGAAAAGTAAAATCATCTTAGGTGTATGCATCGTTGCTGCAGCTCTGATAGGGATGTCCGTATGGAATACCTGGTTCAGTCCTACAAAGATTGCTTTCATCAACTTCCAGACCATACAGCAGGGAAGTATATCGAAAGCCAACGACAATTCATCCATCAAACTCAGTGAAGTATCGCTCGACAACCTCGACCGTCTGACCGGTTACGACATGGTATTCATCAACGGAATGGGTCTGCGTATCGTCGAGGAACAACGTCAACAGATACAACAGGCTGCCGACAAAGGTATTCCTGTATATACTTCCATGGCTACCAACCCGGCCAACAACATTTGTAATCTGGACAGCGTACAACAGAATCTGATACGAGGTTATCTGACCAACGGAGGAAAGACCAACTACCGGAATATGCTAAATTATATCCGTAAAGCTATTGACGGTAAAATCTCTTCCATACCGGAAGTGGAAGACCCGGCAGAAAGACCCAGCGACATGCTCTATCACGCCGGACTCACCAACCCGGATGATGAACTGGAGTTCCTCACCGTGGCAGATTATGAGAAATTCATGAAAGACAACCGTCTTTATAAAGAAGGAGCACGTAAAATCATGATAACCGGACAGATGGCTGATGCCACCGGACTTATTGAGGCTCTTGAAAAAGAAGGTTACAATGTTTATCCGGTTCAGTCAATGACGAAATTCATGTCATTTATTGACGAAGTGCAGCCCGACGCAATCATCAACATGGCACACGGACGCATGGGAGACAAAATGGTGGATTATCTGAAAGCCAAGAATATCCTCTTGTTTGCTCCGCTCACCATCAACAGCCTGGTAGACGAATGGGAGAAAGATCCGATGGGAATGGCAGGAGGATTTATGTCACAAAGTATCGTGACTCCGGAAATCGACGGTGCCATCCGTCCTTTCGCTCTCTTTGCACAATATGAGGATGAAGAAGGATTGCGCCATTCGTATGCAGTACCCGAACGCTTGAAGACTTTCGTATCCACAATCAACAATTATTTGAATCTGAATACTAAGCCGAACAGCGAGAAGAAGGTAGCTATCTACTATTATAAAGGTCCGGGGCAAAATGCATTGACCGCTGCCGGTATGGAGGTGGTTCCTTCCCTATACAATCTTCTGGTCCGCATGAAACAGGAAGGATACAACATATCCGGTCTGCCTGCAAATGCTGAAGAACTGGGTAAAATGATACAGGCTCAAGGCGCTGTGTTCAACTCTTACGCAGAGGGAGCCTTTAATGACTTTATGCAAAAAGGACATCCCGAACTTATCACCAAAGATCAATATGAAAGTTGGGTGAAAGAATCACTCCGCCCTGAAAAATATCAGGAAGTGGTGGATGCTTTCGGCGAATTCCCCGGCAACTATATGGCGACTAACGACGGTAAATTGGGTATTGCCCGTCTGCAATTCGGGAATGTAGTCTTAATGCCACAAAATGCTGCCGGAAGCGGGGACAACTCCTTCCAAGTGATTCATGGCACTAATATGGCTCCTCCTCATACTTATATTGCTTCCTATCTGTGGATGCAACATGGCTTCAAGACTGACGCACTGATCCATTTCGGTACACACGGAAGTCTTGAATTTACTCCCAGAAAACAAGTGGCATTATGCAGCAACGACTGGCCGGATCGCCTGGTTGGAGCAGTTCCGCACTTCTATATCTACTCCATTGGCAATGTTGGTGAAGGGATGATGGCTAAACGCCGTTCGTATGCCACCATACAGTCGTACCTCACTCCTCCTTTCCTTGAAAGCAGTGTGCGTGGTATTTATCGGGAGCTGATGGAAAAAATCAAGATTTACAATAACTCTCACAAAGAGAATAAAGATCAGGAATCATTAGCTGTCAAAACGCTGACTGTGAAAATGGGAATTCACCGTGATTTAGGTTTGGATAGCATTGCCAACAAACCATATACGGAAGATGAAATCGCCCGTGTAGAAAACTTCGCAGAAGAACTGGCTACCGAGAAAATCACCGGACAACTCTACACAATGGGAGTTCCTTATGAAGCGGAACGGATCACTTCTTCCGTCTATGCAATGGCTACAGAACCTATCGCATACAGTCTGCTGGCTCTTGACAAGCAACGTGGTAAAGCGACAGATGCCGTTAGCAAGCACCGCAGCCTCTTTACACAACAGTACTTGACTCCTGCTCGCCATCTGGTAGAAAAGTTGCTCGCTAATCCTGCACTGGCCACAGATGAACTGATTTGTCGTACAGCCGGTATCACCGTACAGGAACTAGCCAAGGCTCGTCAAATAGAGGCAGACCGCAATGCTCCGAAAGGTATGATGGCAATGATGATGGCTGCATCGGCAAAGAGTGAACAATCCGACGAAAAGAAAGCAGGTAAAGGACATCCGGCATCTGTCTCCAAAGAGGGTTCTCCTCATGGTCAAATGCCCGAAAGCATGAAAGAGGCCATGAAGAAAATGGGCGCCAACATGGATCCTGAAAAAGCTATGGAAATGGCTAAGTCTATGGGAGCAAGTCCGGAAGCATTGAAGAAAATGGAAGCCGGAATGAAAGCTAATAAAGAAAAAGCTGCCGGATCTTCTGACAAACAGGGAAACAGCGGAAAGCAAGAAAAGCCTCAAGGTATGGCTGCTATGATGGCCGCTATGGGAAAAGCTCCGAAAGAATACAGTAAAGAAGAAATCGAACTGGCACTTGCCATCGCTGAAGTAGAGCGTACAATCAAGAATGTAGGCAACTACAAAAACGCACTTCTGACAAGTCCCGAAGAAGAGTTAAGCAGTCTGATGAATGCATTGAAAGGTGGATACACCGCTCCTACTCCCGGAGGTGATCCGATTGCTAATCCGAATGCTTTACCAACCGGACGTAATATGTATGCTATCAATGCTGAAGCAACTCCTACAGAATCCGCTTGGGAAAAAGGTATCGCTTTAGCCAAACAAACGATTGATACTTACAAGCAACGTCACAATGATTCAATCCCACGTAAAGTGAGTTATACTCTCTGGTCTTCCGAATTTATAGAAACCGGTGGGGCTACTATTGCTCAAGTACTGTATATGTTGGGAGTAGAACCTGTTCGTGACGCATTCGGTCGTGTCAGTGATCTAAAACTGATTCCTTCAGCCGAACTGGGACGTCCACGTATCGACGTAGTAGTCCAGACTTCCGGACAACTCCGTGATATCGCCGCTTCCCGCCTCTTCCTGATTAACCGTGCAGTAGAAATGGCTGCGGCAGCGAAAGACGACAAGTTTGAAAATCAGGTAGCCGCCAGTGTGGTAGAAGCTGAAAGAGTGTTGACCGAAAAAGGTGTCAGTCCGAAAGATGCCCGCGAAATGGCTTCTTTCCGAGTATTCGGAGGTGCTAATGGCATGTATGGTACAGGAATTCAGGGAATGGTGGAATCCGGCGACCGCTGGGAAAGTGAATCGGAAATTGCAGATACTTACCTCAACAATATGGGAGCCTTCTACGGTGACGAAAAACACTGGGAAGTCTTTCAGAAATTTGCCTTTGAAGCAGCATTGAACAGTACTGATGTTGTCGTTCAGCCCCGCCAAAGCAACACTTGGGGAGCATTGAGCCTCGACCACGTATATGAATTTATGGGAGGTATGAATCTTGCCGTACGCAATGTTACCGGTAAAGACCCGGACGCTTATCTTAGCGACTACCGGAACCGTAACAACATGAAAATGCAGGAACTTAAAGAAGCAGTCGGTGTAGAAAGCCGTACAACAATTCTGAATCCTACCTATATCAAAGAGAAAATGAAAGGCGGTTCTTCTGCTGCAAGCGAGGTTGCCCAGACTGTAACGAATACGTATGGCTGGAATGTGATGAAACCTACTGCTATCGACAAGGAACTTTGGGATAACATATATGATGTATATGTCAAAGACGAATACAAACTGAATGTAAAAGACTTCTTTGAAAAACAAAATCCCGCAGCTTTACAGGAAGTGACTGCCGTGATGATGGAAACTGCCCGCAAAGGATATTGGAAAGCTTCTCCGGAACAACTCTCCAATATTGCCAAGCTGCATACAGACCTTGTCAGACAGTTCGGTCCTTCGGGCAGCGGATTTACCGGAGACAATGCCAAATTACAGCAGTTCATCGCCTCTCAAGTAGATGCGCAAACCGCAGCCAACTACAACAAAGAACTGAAACAAATGAAACAAGCCACCCTGGACGGAGAAGCAACCAAAGGGGGCATGGTATTGAAGAAGCAATCGAGCGATGCCGTACAAGGGGCACAGGAAGAGCAAAACTCTTTGAATGGAGGTCTTATCGCAGGTATTGTTCTGGTAGCATTTGTTGTCATGTTGCTAATACTTAAAAAGAAACGGAAAAAGTAATGTAATATGGAGTTAATCATTCACATATTAATGCTGTTTATCGTGATTAACTGCAGTTTCAAACTCAGTTTCTGGAAACTTTGGCAAACCGTAATATACAGCCTGATTGCCGGTCTTTTTGTGGCCGGCACCTGGCAGTATGCTATTCTCCAGTCAAAGACACAGATTGCCGATTATCTGCAGAACACGGAAGCATTGCAAAACATGGCTATTATCATAACGCTTGAGTCAGCACTCTGCTTCGGCTATTGCGTGGCTTTCCTGCGCGGACTTTATGGTAAGAAGAATTTATGGTGGGCGGAATTACTTCGCTGGTATCCCAGCTTGTTGCTCTTCCCCGTATTATTCTACTATCTCACAGAAGCTATCTTCCGGTTACCTGGCGTAGACTTTTCAGTAACAGCCTGGTCACTTGCAGGGATAGTGGTTATCGCCATCCCATTATTAAGCCGGCTGATGAAGTATCTTGTACCCGAAGACGATCTCCGGTTGGAAGTTCATTTCCTTGTCAGTTTATTCATCTGTATCCTCGGACTACTGACCACTGTCAATGGGAAAACGACCTATGCTGCCACCGAAGAGGCGCTCAACTGGAAAGCTATTATCTTGTCCATCGGTCTGTTCGTTGTCCTGTTTCTTATCGGATTCGCCTGGAACAAGCTGAAATGGCCTTTATTACAACGTAGAGAATTAAAAAAAAGAAGTAAAATCAATCAATAAAAAATATATATGGAACTCATTTCTAAATTATTATTCTGGGTAGCAAACAGTTTACTTATACCCGATATCATTATTTTGCTGTGCCTGTTCGTTCGCTCACTTATTTTGATCGGAGGCACCTACAACATGTACATGACCAAACGTAAAAATGACAAAGCACTGGACCAACTCATTAAAGATGCACGGATAGACGATCTGAAAGCAGCTTTACCCGACAAAGACAATTCACTATATATGGGTTATCTCCGCGATCTGCTCTACCATCCGGCCAGTGCAGATTATTCAGACTTCCTGATAACAAAATTCGAGAATGAAGCAGAGAAAGATGTGTCTCTTTCTAAAATGTTGGCTAAGATAGGTCCGGTTCTCGGATTGATAGGAACATTGATTTCCATGAGTCCGGCACTTGTTGGACTTTCTACAGGAGACATCTCCGGAATGGCATATAATATGCAGGTAGTATTTGCAACGACCGTTGTAGGTCTGGTTATTAGTGCTGTAGGATTGATATCCATGCAGTTCAAGCAACGTTGGTATGCCAAAGATGTCAACAACCTCGATTATGTATCAAGAGTATTAAACGAAACAACCGGAGAACCCAATAATGAAAAGAAATAGAAGAGTCAGCAAATTCCTCAAAGAAGAGGATACCGACCCGCTAAGTGTAGTAGTAAACCTGTTCGACGTGGCAATGGTATTTGCCGTGGCATTGATGGTAGCAATGGTGATGCACATGAATATGACGGAAGTTTTCGGACAGGAAGATTTCACCATCGTGAAGAACCCTGGTAAGGAAAATATGGAAATCATCTCCAAGGAAGGAAAGAAAATCAATACTTACAAGCCTTCCGGTCAGAAAGAGGAGGATTCAGGAAAAAGAGGAAGAAAAGTGGGGATAGCCTACGAACTGGATAACGGTGAGATTATTTATGTTCCGGAATAAAAAAACAAGCCATCGAAATGAGTGACTCATTCCGATGGCCTATCCCCTTTAAACACCTTTAAACAAAATGAAAATATGCCTCATATACTAACTAAACTAACTAACCCTCGAGGCATATTTTAAAAGAGGCTGTCGCATCAACCTCCTTTTATTATAGATAAGCTCCCGCTCTCTAATCTTATTTACGAGCTTCGGCGATATAACCGAGAGCTTCTTCACATTTGGCAGTTACATAAGCCCAGTCTTCTGCTGCCACCTTATCTTTCGGGAACAGTTTAGAGCCCATGCCTACACAGAACACACCGGCTTTGATCCATGCAGTCAGGTTTTCCTTAGTAGGTTCTACCCCACCTGTCACCATCAGCTTAGACCATGGCATCGGAGCCATCAAGCCTTTTACAAAGTTAGTTCCATAAACATCACCCGGGAATACTTTGCAAAGATCGCAACCTACTTCCTGTGCAAAACCAACTTCCGATACAGAACCGCATCCCGGAGTGTAAGCAACCGAACGACGGTTACATACCTTAGCTATTTCAGGGTTGAACAACGGACCTACTACGAAGTTAGCGCCCAGTTGCAAGTACATAGCAGCAGTAGCCGGATCAACGATAGAACCGATACCAATTGCCATTTCAGGACATTCTTTTGCTGCGAACTTAACGATTTCAGCAAATACTTCCTGTGCAAAGTCACCACGGTTTGTGAATTCGAAAGCACGAACACCACCGTCATAACAAGCCTTTACTACTTTCTTTGCAACTTCCACATCTTTGTGGTAGAATACAGGAACCATTCCTGTAGAGCCGATCTTATTTAATACAGCTATTTTATCGAATTTTGCCATTTTAATTTTCTTATTTTAAATGAATGATTTTTCAAACTCTCAACTCTCCATTCTCAACTCTCAACTTATTTACCTCTGTACGCGACCGCTTGCGTCACCACCAGCCAATGCTTCTACTTCTTCTACAGAAACAAGGTTGAAGTCACCATTGATAGTATGTTTCAAAGCAGATGCAGCAACTGCAAATTCAAGGGCAGCACCCTGATTAGGTTTAGTCATCAAACCATGGATAATACCACCGGAGAAAGAGTCACCACCACCTACACGGTCGATGATCGGATCAATATCATAACGTTTTGAAGTATAGAATTCTTCACCGTTGTAGATCATAGCTTTCCAGCCGTTGTGAGTAGCAGAGAAAGATTCGCGCAAAGTAGAAACTACATATTTGAATCCGAATTCTTTCATCATTTGCTGGAAGATACCTTTGTAACCTTCAGCATCTGTGTGACCAGCTTCAACGTCAGCATCCGGTTTGAAGCCCAGACAAAGTTCTGCATCTTCTTCGTTACCGATACATACGTCTACAAACTGCATCAACGGTTTCATGATAGACTGTGCTTTTTCTTTAGTCCACAGTTTCTTGCGGAAATTCAAGTCAACAGAAACAGTTACACCGTGACGTTTTGCAGCTTCACAAGCCAGACGAGTCAACTCGGCAGCCTTGTCAGAAATAGCCGGAGTGATACCAGACCAGTGGAACCAGTCAGCACCTTCCATGATTGCATCAAAGTCGAAATCAGCAGCGTCAGCTTCAGCAATAGCAGAGTGAGCACGGTCATAAATAACCTTGCTAGGACGCATAGAAGCACCTGTTTCCAAGTAGTAGATACCTACACGGTCGCCACCACGAGCAATAAAGTCTGTCTTTACGCCATATTTACGCAATGCGTTAACAGCAGACTGTCCAATTTCGTGTTTCGGTAATTTGGTTACGAAATAAGCGTCATGTCCGTAGTTGGCACAGCTTACTGCAACGTTAGCTTCACCACCACCATATACTACATCAAAAGAATCAGATTGAACAAAACGAGTATTACCCGGAGTTGATAATCTAAGCATGATTTCGCCTAATGTAACGACTTTCTTTCCCATAATCTTATGTTTTAAATTCTAAGTTATTAATATTATGAACTTTCAATTTATCATTTCAGCCCTATTTCTAGGAGTAACACACTGATTATTTGTCTGTTAATCTATTATAAGGTCAACATCACATATCTTTCGTGTGCGGGCACAAAGATACAACAATTTTCGTAATTACAAAAATTGTTATATATTTGTATCGAAAATATTAAGATTATTATTGTGTGCGAGCACAAATACCTATATAAATTAAGGTTATCGTATGAATAAATTGCCCGAAAGGATCAGAATCAAAGACATCGCCCGTTTGGCAGATGTATCGGTGGGAACAGTAGACCGTGTCATTCACGGGCGTAGCGGAGTATCGGAAGCAAGCAAAAAACGTGTAGAAGAAATCTTGAAGCAGCTTGATTACCAACCCAATATGTATGCCAGTGCTCTTGCGTCCAATAAAAAATATACATTTATCTGTCTTTTGCCGGAGCATTTGGAAGGTGACTATTGGACAGCCGTAGAGCTGGGTATCCATGAAGCCATTGCTACTTATTCGGATTTTAATACCTCGGTAAAAATCAACTATTACGATCCATACGACTATCATTCTTTTGTCAACGCCAGCGAAGCGATCCTGGCGCTTCAACCGGACGGGGTCATGATGGCTCCCACTGCCCCTCAGTACACCAAAGGGTTCACCGACCGGTTGCAGGCGTCAGATATACCTTATATATATATAGACTCAAATATCAAGAATGTTCCTCCCCTCGCCTTCTTCGGGCAGAACTCACGTCAAAGCGGATATTTTGCCGCACGGATGATGATGTTGCTGGCACGCGATGAGAAGGAAATCGTTATTTTCCGCAAAATACATGAAGGAATTGTGGGCTCCAACCAACAAGAGAACAGAGAAATCGGTTTTAGACAGTACATGGAAGAACATCATCCGTCTTGTAATATATTGGAGCTCGACTTGCACGCCGAACGCAATGACGAAGACAATGAAATGCTGGATGAATTTTTCCGTTCCCACCCGACTGTTAAGAACGGAATCACTTTCAATTCCAAAGTCTACATCATCGGCGAATACCTGCAAAGTCACGGAAAGAAAGATTTCAACCTGATAGGCTATGACCTTCTGGAGCGGAATGTCGCCTGTCTGAAAGAAGGAAGTGTTTTTTTCCTTATCGCCCAACAACCGGAGCTGCAAGGCGCCAATGGAATTAAAGCCCTTTGCGATCACCTTATTTTCAAAAAAGAAGTGACCTGCATTAACTATATGCCCATTGACCTGCTGACAGTAGAAACAATAGATTATTATCATAACAAATAAAAGAGATACAACTTTACAAGTACATTACATGGAAACAAAGTATTTAAAAATCAATCCTGCCGACAACGTTGCCGTTGCCATTGTTAACCTCCCGGCAGGAGAGCATCTTTCTGTAGATGGCATTGAGATTACATTGAACGAAGACATTCCCGCCGGACACAAATTCGCATTGAAGGATTTCGCTGAAGGTGAAAATGTAATCAAGTACGGTTATCCTATCGGCCATGCCTTAATGGCTAAGCAGCAAGGAGACTGGATGAACGAAACGAACATCAAGACCAATCTTGCCGGATTGCTGGACTACACATACAACCCGATTCAGGTTTCTTTGGATATCGCACACAAAGATCTTACTTTCAAAGGTTACCGTCGCAAAAACGGTGACGTAGGTATAAGAAATGAGATTTGGATCATTCCGACCGTAGGTTGTGTAAATGGCATTATAGGTCAATTGGCTGAAAGATTACGTCGTGAGACTGAAGGCAAAGGCGTGGACGCTATTGTCGCTTTCCCACACAATTACGGTTGTTCGCAACTTGGCGATGACCATGAGAATACAAAGAAGATTCTTCGTGACATGGTACTCCACCCCAATGCAGGTGCTGTGCTGGTAGTAGGTTTGGGATGCGAGAATAATCAGCCGGATGTATTCCGTGAGTTTTTAGGTGAATATAATGAAGACCGTGTCAAATTCATGATTACTCAAAAGGTAGGTGATGAATATGAAGAAGGAATGGAAATCCTGCGTGATCTGTACGCTAAAGCTTCTAAAGATGAACGTACTGATGTGCCTTTGTCCGAACTTCGTGTCGGATTGAAATGCGGTGGTTCCGATGGTTTCTCCGGCATTACCGCCAACCCACTATTGGGTATGTTCTCCGATTTTCTGATTGCACAGGGAGGTACAAGCGTATTGACAGAGGTTCCGGAAATGTTCGGTGCGGAAACAATTTTGATGAACCGCTGTGAAAACAAAGATTTGTTTGAACAGACAGTACATCTGATTAATGACTTCAAAGAATACTTCCTGTCACACGGAGAGCCTGTCGGTGAAAATCCTTCTCCGGGTAACAAAGCCGGTGGTATCTCCACTCTGGAAGAAAAGGCATTGGGATGCACACAAAAATGCGGAAAGAGCTATGTATCCGGTGTGCTGCCTTATGGCGAACGATTACAGAAAAAAGGACTCAACCTGCTTTCTGCTCCGGGCAATGACTTGGTTGCGGCTACTACTCTTGCAGCAAGTGGATGTCACATGGTGCTTTTCACCACCGGACGCGGTACTCCTTTCGGTACTTTCGTTCCGACTATGAAGATTTCTACCAATTCTACTTTAGCCAAGAACAAACCGGGATGGATTGACTTTAATGCCGGTGTGATTGTAGAAAACGAACCAATGGAAAAGACTTGCGAACGCTTCATTGATTATGTTATCAAAGTAGCAAGCGGTGAGTTTGTTAATAACGAAAAGAAAGGTTATCGCGAGATTGCAATCTTCAAAACAGGTGTAACTTTGTAAACAGCCTTTAGCCAATACAACAATTTATACCGAAGACAAAGATACATAGATAAAGATAATAGAGTTGCTACCCTCTACTCAACGATAAGTTGAACAGGCTAGCAACTCTTTTGTATCCTCTCATATCAAAGCCTCATCCTATCACTCAATCACTTATGATCGAAATATTCTGGCAGAAAGTTTGTTAATCTTAAATCTTTTCCTTTACTTTGCATCACAAAGTTCTTTTTATATGGATAAAGATAAAGCATTAGAATCAGTTTTTGAGATAAAAGAGTTGATGGAAAAGTCCTCAAAATTTATCTCTGTCAGCGGTCTCGCCGCAATCCTTGCAGGTATTTACGCATTGGCTGGTGCGTATATCGCGACACAAGTTATCACATCGGATATGTATCTATCCGACACTCTGAAATTAATGGCAATAATAGCCATGTCCGTATTGGCAGCGGCAGCCGTCACAGCCGGCATCCTATCCTATTGCAAATCCCAAAAGACGGGACAGAAGTTCTTTAGCCGACTTACTTACCGGGCATTGTGGAACTTTTCTCTTCCGATGCTGACCGGAGGTGTTGTATGTGTTTCTATCCTAATGCACGAATATTACGACATTCTGGCAACCATTATGCTTTTATTCTATGGACTGGCATTGGTCAATGTATCTAAGTTCACCTATTCCAGCGTAGTATGGTTAGGATATGCTTTCATTTGCCTGGGAGTCGTAGATTGTTTTTTGGAAGGTCATTCACTGCTGTTCTGGACCATCGGTTTCGGCGGTTTCCATATTCTTTATGGCATATTGTTCTATTTACACTACGAAAGAAAGAGATCATAAATGATAGAAGCATTCCAATATATTAATAAAGCATTCGAAAGCAAGGTCCGGCTCGGTATCATGGCTATTCTGATGGTAAATGAGGAAGCCGACTTCAATTTTCTGAAAGAGCAGCTCTCTCTGACAGACGGCAATCTTGCCAGCCATACCCGTGCCCTGGAAGAACTGGGATATATCGTATGCAACAAAAGTTTTGTCGGACGAAAGCCACGAACTGTTTTTCAAGCAACCCCGCAAGGCAGAGAAGCTTTCAAATCTCATATTGAAGCTTTAGAGAAATTTCTAAAATCAAAATAAATAATTCATCAAAACACTACAGGCTTATGGACGGTTTCAATGAAAATTCAAATGAGCAACAGGCGCAGCAACCTATGGGATGTCTCCACCGTTTCTCCAAAACAATCAAGGTTGTCATCATCGGGTTATTAATTCTTCTCCTGATGATACCGATGTTCATGATTGAAAATCTTATTTCCGAACGGGGACGAACCCAGGAAGAAGCTATCGACGAGGTAAGTGAAAAATGGAGTCTGGCACAGACCATCACGGGCCCCTACCTGAATCTCCAGTATCCGGTCGTCATTGAAAACAACGGCGAGAAGAAGGTTTCTATCAAAGACCTGATACTTTTTCCCGACGAGCTTATGGTCAACGGGCAACTAAAGACTGAAATTCTGAAAAGAAGTATCTACGAGGTCAACGTATATCAATCGGAACTGACATTGAAAGGATCATTCAGTTCGGAAGAATTGAAAAAGAGCAGAATAGATATGGAACAGTTGCAGTTTGACAGGGCGGCTATTTGCCTGAATCTGACCGATATGCGGGGTATCAGCGAACAAATCAGCATCACTTTGGGAGATTCTGTTTATATATTCGAACCGGGTATGGACAACAGAGGAATAGATAACACCGGAGTTCATGCAATCGCAAACTTATCGGAGTTGAAACAGAATAAAAAACTACCTTATGAAATAAAAATCAAACTGAAAGGTTCGCAGTCACTCAACTTTATTCCATTGGGTAAAACAACCCGTGTAGATCTGAAAGCCAACTGGAATACGCCTAGCTTCACGGGTAACTATCTACCTAATAACCGCAACATTACAGAGAAAGAATTCTCTGCACAATGGCAGGTTTTAAATTTGAACCGGAATTACTCACAAGTGATGGTTGACTACAACAACTCGAACATCAAGGACATTGAGAACTCCAGTTTCGGTGTTAACTTCAAAATCCCGGTGGAACAGTACCAACAGTCCATGCGTTCTGCAAAATATGCAATCCTGATTATCTTACTGACTTTCGGAGTGATTTTCTTCACCGAAATTATGAATAAGACCCGTATTCATGCCTTGCAGTATTTATTGGTAGGACTCGCACTCTGTCTATTCTACAGTTTGCTCCTTTCCTTTTCCGAACACATCGGATTCAATCCAGCCTATTTATTATCTTCGGCACTGACCATTGCACTGGTAGGCGGATATATGTTCGGAATCACCAGGAAAAAGAAACCGTCATTAATCATGTCCGGATTGTTGGGTATACTCTATATTTATATATTTGTCCTTATCCAACTAGAGACTTTCGCATTATTGGCAGGTAGCTTAGGACTGTTTATTATACTGGCAATAGTGATGTATTTCTCAAAGAAAATAGACTGGTTCAATGAATAACCGGCTTTTTTTCTGAAACACTTGACAAACGGCTTTTTATTTCGTATCTTTGAGAAAACAAAATCTATAAATGGTATGAATATAATAAGAAAAATAGATACATAAAAAGCTTTTAAACTGATCTAATTTAGGATTAGCGAAGATATATCACAGGGCAATGATTTAGCGATCATTGCCCTGTTTTGTTTATATTTATACACATTTCTTTTTCTGTGATCTCTAAAAACGCTCAAAATAGTTTTTAATAAACTCTGATACCGTTTATAATAAACTATCCAAAAGTTTATTATAAACAGAAATTGCGTTTATTAAGAATGCCTTCTCCGAATGTAAAAATAGAGAAACACACTTTCACACAATAAAAGGATATAAATAAACCGTTCATTCACACAGTAACATAAACGAACAAAATTCTTTATTTCATCCAAATGATTGAATATCCAGCACTACACACTAAAAGTTTTCTTCAGATAAATCATATCCACCAGTTGCTCGCCATCCTCATAGATCGGATGGTCATAGTTGTCAGTAAAGAAATTCTTTATCCGGTGAGAAATAGTGAAACCACAGTGTTCATAGAAAGATCTGGAAGAAGGTACATCGCCTGTACCCACTAACATTTCAGAACACTTTCCCTGATAATATTCAAATAAAAATTCGATTAAACGTTTTCCGTACCCCTGCCGTTGAAAGAAAGGAACGGTAGCGATATTCTTGATTTCATAAATACCTTCCCCCTCACGAGTCACTACACAAAGAGCTTTCAATCCGTTATCATAAAGAACGAACATATCGCCGCGCTCCAAATACCGGTCAATCATACTTTCCTGCTCATCAGCCAAGAGTAATAATTCGATGAATTCTTTTTTATCCGAAGTTACTAGCTTTACTTCCATCTTTTTAGTCATTGAATTCTATCTGATTCATTTCTGCCATTGCCAATTCATTCATGTTGCTGACTCATTTGCCTATGTTCCAGAACGGTATCCATATTCTCCAAAGCCCATCCTACCAGTCCTTCAATATGAGGAATCAAAGTGCCACCCGTATCTGTCAGGCAATACTCCACACGGGGAGGTACTTCGGCATACACTTTCCGCTCCACCAATCCGTCTGATTCTAAAGTACGTAACGTAACGGTCAACATTCTTTGAGAAACATCTTCTATCGTTTTATGAATATCACTAAAACGCATCGTGCCATTGGCATTCAACGTAATAAGCACCAGCATCGACCACTTGTCTCCCAAACGGCTTAGCACATCTCTTATCGGACAATTTCCTGTCGGATGAAAGTTTTTCATTCTTTAACGTTTTGTATTTTATTGAAATTCAGCAATAGTTACCTTTATGTAACTTCCTTATTTTCAAGTACGTTCTTGCATTTTTCAAACAAGAAAGATACATTTGCATCACAAAAGTAATAAACTTACTAATAATAACTATTGTTTCATTTAAATAATTATGATTATGGCAAAGAAAGTTGCAGTTTTAGCAGTGAATCCGGTAAATGGTTGTGGGCTATTCCAATATTTGGAAGCATTTTTCGAAAATGGCATTTCATATAAAGTATTTGCCGTATCGGATACGAAGGATATTAAAACAAATTCAGGAATCAGCCTGACAGTAGATGACGTGATCGCCAATTTGAAGGGACACGAAGATGAATTCGACGCACTCGTTTTCTCATGTGGCGATGCAGTGCCTGTATTTCAGCAGAATGCTGATAAACCCTACAATGTAGATTTAATGCAAGTCATTAAAACTTTCGGAGATAAGGGAAAAATGATGATCGGACATTGCGCCGGCGCAATGATGTTTGACTTTACAGGAATTACCAAAGGGAAGAAAGTAGCAGTTCACCCATTAGCCAAACCAGCCATTCAAAACGGAACAGCTACTGATGAAAAATCAGAGATAGATGGTAACTTTTTCACTGCTCAAGATGAAAATACCATTTGGACAATGATGCCACAGGTAATCAAGGCGTTAAAATAGACATTAATCAAGTCCTATACCACTTAAAGCAAGTTTAACATAAAAAAGAGCCAGAGAATTCATATAATATAAGTATTCCGGCAAATTTAATCATGGAAATAGTTTTTCAATCCGTTTTTTCACTACCTTTGTAACTGTAAAGGAAACAACCTATTAAAATATCACGGACAAACATTTCCCATGAATATAAAAAAATGCTTATGGCTCTTTTTTTTATGTTTCTTATCTGCGCCATCCATCCAAGCACAAAGAAACTATATAGATATTCCGAATTATATTCTATGTATTAACTCTTATGCCGAATCAACGCCATGGAGTACCCGAATGATTTCGACTATATCAGAATACGTACAAAAAGACCCTAAACTGGCTTTGTATGCCGAACACATGAACACATTCATGATTGACAATGATTCCATTCTGAAGGAATTCAAAAATATGCTGTCTCAGAAGTATACGCAACCACATCCTCGCTTATTGGTATTGTTAGGAAGTCCTGCATTCACATTACGAGACGAATACAGAAAACTATGGGGCGATATCCCCATTGTACTCTGTTCTGAGGAGGCGTTTCAAGGGCCACATGAAGCCTATCTCCAAAAACAAGCAATCAAACCGGAAGACCGAACTCCGATCGCTCAATTCTCAAAGCCATACAATATGGTTTTCTTGTACTCAGAACTATATCTCCGCGAAAATGTACAACTAATCAACCACATAAAACCCAATATAAAAAAGTTCATATTCATCGGTGACAAACGAGAAGTTAATTTAAGTGCAAGTCTAGATATTCAAAATGAACTAAAAGTAAAAAATCCAAAGATAGAATACCAATTTCTAACACCGCAAAAGATGACCACTAACCAATTGCTGGACTCATTGTATCGTGTTGACCCGCAAACAACAGGCATTTTATTTGCATCTTGGTTTTACAAAACAACTTTTGCCGGAAACACTTCGCTAATGTCTAATGACCACAAGCTTATCGTAACAACTCCTGCCCCAATCTTTACTCTTAACATGACAGACATTACCGAAGAAAACGGCGGTATGATAGGAGGCTACACATACAACCAAAAAAGATACAGTCAAGAATTAGTCCGCACTATCTCCGACATATTTCAAGGCAAGCAAGCCCGAGACCTGCCTTTCTATATGCCGTCGGACGGTGCACCGATCATCAATTATACCACATTGCTCCGCAAAGGGCTCTCCCCTTCCATATGTCCCCCGGATACACATTTCCTACACAAGCCGCTTTCGTTTTGGGAACTAAACAAATATTTCATTATAGGTTCTTTATCTTTCATTTTTCTGCTTGCACTATTTTTCTTTTACCGCATTCACAACTTGAATATCATAAAAAAAATGCAACAGAAAGAAATAGACGCCATGACGAATTACAAAAATCTGGTGAACAATATGCCTATTCTCTATATGCAGGAAGAATTAATCACCGATGAAAAAGGCATGCCCATAGAACTGATTTACCGGAAAGTAAATGCCCAGTTCGAGAAATACTTTCTTTGCAAAGAAGAGGTAATCGGCAAAAAGGCAAGTGAGGTTTTCCCTGAATCTATGCCGGAATTCCTACATTTTATAAAAAAAGCACTTGATGAAAATAAAGCAATCACATTCCCTTATTATTTTAAGAAAAGCAATACGTTTTATGATGTAATACTCAAAGGAACACAACATAGCAATATTATTGACGTATTCTGTCTGGACAGCACAGAACTGCACAAGGCACAACAAAAATTAAGTACAATCAACAATAAACTTTCCATGTCGCTCGAAGTGGCTAATATCGTGCCATGGAAATGGGATTTACAAAGCCACACTATTTTATGCGATATAAACAAACCGATAGAGCTCAGCGCGTCCGGGAAAGACGTAGCTGAAGAACAATTGGCAGTGCCCGATAATCAATATTTCGCCAAAATATTCAAAGAAGACCGTACACGGGTAGAGCAGGCTTACAAAAATTTGATAGAAGGTCGTTCGGACAAAGTAAAAGAAGAATATCGTATCGTCAACCCTCACAAAGGTCTTCACAGAATAGACTGGGTAGAAGCTCAGGCGGCAGTTGAGACTAGAGATGAAAATGGCACTCCATTGACCTTAGTAGGTTCTTCATTAGTCATCACCGAACGAAAAAAGATGGAGCAGGAATTGGTTAATGCAAAAAACCGTGCCGAAGAATCAAATCGTCTGAAGTCTGCTTTTCTGGCAAACATGAGTCATGAGATACGTACTCCACTCAATGCCATTGTCGGCTTCTCCGGCATATTGGCTTCTACCGAGGAAGAAGAGGAAAAACAAGAATATGTAAGTATCATTGAGAATAATAACACCCTGTTATTACAACTTATAAGTGATATTTTGGACTTATCGAAAATAGAAGCCGGGACATTGGACTTTAATTATTCCAATGTAGAGATTAACGATTTAATGAGTGATTTAGAAAACAGCTGCCAACTGAAACTAAAATCGGACAAGGTAAAACTGGAGTTCATCGCTCCCGAACAACCTTGCTGCGCACATATAGAGAAAAACAGATTATCCCAATTGATTATCAATCTTGTAACAAATGCAATCAAATTCACAACTGAAGGCAGCATCCGATTCGGGTACAAACGCCAAAAAGATGAATTGTATTTTTATGTTGCTGATACGGGTTGCGGCATTCCCAAAGATAAACAGGACAGTATTTTCGGTCGCTTTGTCAAACTGAACTCATTTGCTCAAGGCACAGGGTTGGGGCTTTCCATTTGCCGGACTCTTGTAGACAATATGGGCGGTAAAATCGGTGTAGAATCAGAGGAAGGAAAAGGTTCTACATTCTGGTTTACATTACCTTATAAAGAAGCAAGCAACATAATAGAAAAAGCTCCCCAAAAAGAAATCCAGACCATTGCGATAGAAAAAGACAAACTGATTATCCTAGTGGCCGAAGATAACGAAAGCAATTATAAACTGTTTGAGTCTATTTTGAAATACGATTACCGCTTGATACACGCATGGGATGGACAAGAGGCTGTAAACCTATTCAAGGAGTACAATCCGCAAATCGTATTGATGGATATCAATATGCCGGTCATGGATGGATATGAAGCAACGAAAGAGATCCGCAAATATTCGGCCAAAGTACCTATTATCGCCATTACTGCCTTTGCCTTTGCCTCAGATGAACAGAGGGTAATGGAAAGCGGCTTTGACGGTTATATGCCTAAACCCATCAATGCCAACTTATTGAAGGCGCAGCTAAAAGACATCATGCAGAAACGCATTATCTTACTGTAAGGTAAACTTCTAATAATTCAGCCACATCCTAAAAGAAGCCATCTTATCCTTACTGACAATAATTTTATCTTTGAAGGGAGGCAATACGTGTACGATTGCTTTCCCTAAAAAATAGGATTCAATGCGTTGAATTGCATCAATACAGACAAGAGTCTGACGATTCGTACGAAAAAAACGGTCGGGCTCCAATTGCTCGCACAATCTATCCAAAGCCAAATCAATAAGATACTCCCGGCTCTTGTGCGTCACCGCAAAGGTATACTTATTCTCCGAATAAAAATAAGCAATGTCACTAACCTGCAAAGTCAGAAGTTTCTCTCCACTGGAAATCAGAAACCGCGTACGATACTTTTTATGCGCCGACGATAAAGACTCCTGTGCAACAGAAAGCTGCTGCAAAACTTCCATCATCCGGCTTTCCGAATTGAAATCATGAATATTTTTCTTAGTCAGTCCCTCAAAACGCCGGATAGCCTGCAACAGGCGTTCTTCATGAATTGGTTTTAGAAGATAATCAATGCTGTTGACCGTAAAAGCACGTACGGCATATTCATCATAGGCAGTAGTAAACACAATCATGCTTTCCGGATGGGCTTGTTCAATAAAGAGAAACGAATTGCCATCCGTCAACTGAATATCCAGAAAAAGAATGTCCGGATGGGGATGCTGGGCAAACCACTCTACCGCTTCCTCTATATTACCCGGAAGTAACTGTACGTCCCAATCAGGGCGCAGAGACAATAAAGTGTCGCGAAGCAGACGGGCAGCCGGAATTTCATCCTCTATTATAGCAGCTTTAATCTTATTCATAGAGCAAAGGTATTTTTACAGTAAACTCTTGCGAATCATTTTCTATCACAATATCACGACTGCACAACAATTTATACCGGGCAGAAAGATTCTTCAATCCCGTACCGAAAGCTGTTGCACTTTTTTTCGCCTGTATCCGGTTTCTAACAACCAGCTCTTTTTCCTTTTCCACATAGATAAGCTCAATCGTCATCGGCTTTCCCATATGGATAACATTATGTTTTATCACATTTTCAGCGAGCAGCTGTATAGTCAGCGGTGGAAGCTGATATTCCAGGCAAGACTCCGGAATACGATTATCAATATAAATACAGTCCCCCAACCGCACCCGATGCAGAAAAACATAAGAATTCAAAAAGTTCAACTCCTCCCGTAAGGTTGTCAGCCGTTGGTTTTGGCATTGGAGCGTATAACGGTATACGTCGGAAAGATGTTGGGTGAACAATTCCGCATTAGCGGGATTGTAACGAATTTCAGAAATCAATGTATTCAGACTGTTGAACAGAAAATGAGGATTCAACTGATTTTGTAAGGCAGTGTAACGTGCCGTATTGTTTTCTTTTTGCAAGGCAGCCGCTTCCTGTTGCAGTTTCAAGGCATTCCGTATGGAACGATTGGCCAACAGCAAACCTAGAATGACCAGTTCCACCAGCCATACCGTAATCAGAATCCGCCACCCTCCATTGGGAAACATGAACGGATGGGAAGCTCCGGCCAGCAGCTTGGCTGTTACCAGCAAACCGTAATTCAACAGGAAGAACATCCCCATCACAACGACATAGACAGATATCAATTTCCAGCGACGATGCAGATTCAGTGCATACTGATTATCCACCCACGTACTCAACCGCATCGTCGCATATCCCAACACGTTGAATGCCAGCACAAAGAAAGCCAATGTACCGACAGAATGAAGAATGTCGGCAACCTTATCGGGAAAGGCGGCATAATTGATCAGCAACAGAAAAGAGAACACTCCCAATCCTGAAAATAATGCGGTATAAAATAAGGTATTAAATTTCACATTCATTATATTGGCAGTTCTTTTCATACAAAGTTACTGTTTTTTACCGATAATCATAACCATGAAGAGCTTTTATTAATTCCGAATAATGTCCCTGAGCGGCAGCTTTGGCCTGCACATAGTTTACCTGCGAGGTTTGCCGGTAAGTCTGCGCATCAATTACTTCCACCACAGACACCTTACCCTCATTATAACGCTCCACAGCTTTCGCTTCATTTTCCTCTGCTTTTGCCAATGAACTTTCACTCAAGCGAACACGCTCGATAGCTTGCGACAAAGCTTTCCGTGCTACACCTATCTCCAGCTCAACCTGATCCATCACCTTATTCAGATTATCTTCCGCCATACCGACACGAAAGGACGACGCACGCTTCTCACTTTTCCGCTTTCCCCATTCGAAGATAGGGACGGACACTTTAGCATAAACAGCGTAATTGGGGTCTAAATCTTTCTTGAAATTATAACCGGGAGAAGAATAGCTACCATCTATTCCCACATAAAACTGCGGCTTAAACTGTGAATCATTCAGTTTCTTCGTACTCTCCGCTATACGGATCCGGTCATAGGCCATCCGGATTTCAGGACGTTCCGCACCTGTAGACAACCAGACAGAATCTTCAATAACGACCACCGGTATCTGATCATCCAGTTCCGTCGCATTTTCCAATCGGACTCCGATCATTGAGTTCAGTGCCATTCTACCTGTCTCGAAGTTACTTTGCGCCTGTAGCAATTGATACTCCGCTTCATTCAGTTTCACCTCCGCCATTAATAAATCCTGCGGATCTACAAGCCCCACTTCCACCCTTTCTTTGATGGTCTTTACCAAAGCTGCTATCGAATTACGAAAATCTTCGGCAACAGATACAACCTCCTGTCGCGCTACAGCACTCCAATATTGCATATCCGTCTGATAACAGACTGCGTCATTCAAAACCTTCGCCTGATTGCTTGCCAATGATTGTTGATGTTTCGCCATACGGATAGACTCCAATACACGTCCGCCCGTATAAATCGGTTGCAAGAGAGAAAGAGAGCCTCCATAATTCAATTGCTTTCCTTCCACCGTCTTCGACAATCCGATAGAAGGGACATCCAAAGTCAGCTCCAACGGATTGCCTGTATATTGAAAGTTCGCAGCTCCCGAAAGCTTGGGTTTCAAATCCGCTTTTGCCGATTTCTCTATCTCCACACTAGCGGCGATATTCTTCTCAGCCGCTTTCAAATCATGATTATAATCCAATGCCATCATCCGGTATTTCTCCAACAAGGGACTTTGTTGAGCCATAAGAGGTACAGACAGAAAAGCGCAACAGCAGAATAACGGATAAAATATTCTCTTTTTCATTTTTATTTTCCTTTTACTTTGTAGAACATAGCATACAATGCAGGGGTGACAAGCAAGGTCAGTCCCGTAGCAAATGTAAGTCCGAAGATAATAGTGGCAGCCATACCGCCGAATGCGACATCAAACAACAGCGGTACCATACCAAAAATCGTCGTCGTAGCCGCCATCAATACCGGACGGGTTCGGGAAACCGTAGCCTCAACAATAGAAGTATATAGATCAATACCACTCCGATGTTGCACATTTATTTCGTCAATCAGTACAATCACATTCTTTATAATCATTCCGAGAAGTCCCAGCCAGCCGGCTATCGGAAAGAAACCGAAGTCAAATCCCGTCAGCAACATCCCCACAGCAATACCAATGAGCGACAGCGGCAAGATGCAGATGATAATAATCGGTTCACGGAAATTGCCGAACAAAGCAACCAGAATAAGCACCAGCGCAAGGAATGCCAACGGGAAATACTTAGCAATGGCCTGCATCGCTTCTCCCTGATCCTTATATTGCGCATCCCAGAAGAAAGTATATCCCTCAGGGAGTTGCATTTTCTCAATCTCTTCCCTGATTTCTCCGTGTACTTCCGCCATTGTATGTCCTGGCTTCACGCCACACATGGCAGCCATCGAAAGCTGACGGTTGTAAGTCCGTATCTGTGGAAATTCCCAAGTCGTTTCTATACGTTCCGTCACTTGTGAAAGCGGAGCCGACCTTTCACCGTTCCAGATAGAGAAGTCGCCTAAGGAATGTACATCGGTGATGTTCACATTACCCGATTTCAAAAGTACGGGAACTTTTTTCTCATCATCCCGGTAAATGCCGACAGGCAAGCCGTCATTAATAGATTTCACTGACTCCATCATAGCCGCTTTCGTAATCCCCAAAGCTCCGGCTTTCACCGGATCATAAACCGGACGGATAACCATTGCCATATTTCCCCACTCATTTCGCGCATCCGCTACTTTAGGATTCCGTCGCATCACCTCTATTGCCTGACCTACCAACGAATCGAGTATGGCCGGGTCTGGTCCGAGAAAACGAGCTTCAATAACCGCTTCCGTCAATGGACTCAATTCAAAATTATTCACTTTAATCAGAGGTTCGGGATACTTGATCGAAATTGAATCTTGTAAGCGTGCGTGTAATTGACGGGAAAGTTTCGAAGTCTTGCACTTCACCAATATCTGCGCATAATTGGATTGAGGTCCGAAAGCCACATTAGACAAGTAATAACGCGGAGGTGTCCTTCCTATATAGGTAGATACCATTTCCGCTTCTTCTTGTCCGCGAATAAAGTCCGCCATCTCTGTCGCCATTTTATCCGTTTCTTCTATCTGTGTCCCTTCGGGCAACCACATATCAAGCGTGAAATATTGTTTATCCAATGCCGGCACAAATACTTTCGGGATAAATTTAAAACTCCAGGCGGACAACACCAGCAATATAACCATACATCCTACAGTAGCATACCTGTGATGAATTACCCATCCCAAAGAAGAGCGGAACTTATCGTAATATTTACCTGAAAAAAGTGCCGTCTTTAGTTCGTCGGGTCTTGGCCGACGGACAAACTCCTGAATAAAGAAAGGTGTTTGTGTCAGCGCAAAGACCCAACTGAACATCAGCGAAACGCCGATAACTACAACTAAGGATGACAATAACTCGCCAGTAATATGCGGCGAATAATATATTGGTAAAAAAGTCAGAATCGCAATCACAGTAGCTGCCAGTAGCGGCAATGCAGTCGAAGAACAAGCTCTCAATATAGCTATCCGTTTACGCATTCCACGCTGCATATTGACCAACGCCGAATCGGAAACTACGATAGCATTGTCCACCAACATTCCCATAGCAATGATGATAGCCGCCAATGACATACGCTGCAAAGCTATTCCTTGCACCAGCATGACTATCAATGTGGCAAAGATAGAAAACACTAATCCGCTACCAATCAGAATACCGTTTTTGACCCCTATAAAAAACAACAGGATAGCAACGACCGTCACGACGGAAATAATCAGATTCAAGATAAATCCCTTATTCGCTACAGCGGATTCATATCCTTGATCATAAATTGACTGCAACTCAAAACCTTCGGGCATTGTCTCCGAAAATTGTTCTATCTCCACTTTGACCGCATCTGCCATATCGACTACATTGCCTGTGGGTACAGTGGAAATAGCAATTCCTATCGCCGGTTTTCCGTCAATCCGCATTTTATTGCTAGGCGGAGTCTGATAACTTTCTTTTATTTCAGCAATATCCGCCAATCGGAAATGTTCTCCTGTACGGGATACAATAGTCAAATTCCGAATATCATCCAACGAATAGAAGTTTCCGGTAGACTCGATACGTATTCTGTTGACTTCCGTGTCGATACCTCCGGCATCCACCACCCGGTTCTGAGCTTCAAAGGCACGGGAAATATCAGCCGTAGTAATACCACTCCTCGCCATGACGGAGGGACTGAGGATTACATCAATCGTAGGAGATTGCACGCCATAGATTTCCACTTTTGCAACGTCTTTCACCCTCAGCACATCATTTTTAATCAGTTTCGCCTGCTCTTCGAGTTCCCGATATGAGTATCCTTCTCCAGTCAGTCCGTAAAAGACTCCCAGCACATCGCCAAAATCATCGTTTACCACCGACGGACCCGCACCGGCAGGCAATTTAGATTGCACATCATTGACTTTTCGACGCAGTTTGTCCCAAAGCTGTTGCATCTCGTCCGCACGGATTTCTTTCTTTACATAGACTGTTATTTTAGAAAGTCCCGCACGATTTTCAGTTTTAAGATAATACAGTTCCCCCAACGACTGTATAGATTCCTCCAATACATCCGTCACCTGTGATTGAACTTCGGAAGGCGAAGCCCCCGGATAAGGAGTCAGCACCAATGCTTGTTTGATAGTAAACGGAGCATCTTCCAGCTTTCCCATCTTAACATAGGAGAACAGTCCACCACCCAATACCAGTAGCAATAGCAGAATAGTCACTGACTTCTTCTGCAAGAAATATTTAACGAGTTTCATACTTTCCTCTTACTTTTGAGCAGTTACCGGCATTTCCCGGTTCATTATTTCTACCGGAGTCCCTTCCGACAGGAAACGCAGTTTGCTGACAGCCACCGTTTCTCCCGCCTGCAATCCACCTTTTACTTCGACTTTTCCATTCGGGAGTAACTCACCCAATATCACCTTCTTCTTTGAGACTTTTCTCGTAGCATTGTCCACTGTCCAGACATAATCCCCTTCAGTAGGCCGGTGACTAAGGGCAGTTTGAGGTACAGTCACCATTGCGACAGATGAAGAAGCCGGAAAGTCCAACAACATCTTTCCCGAAATACCGGCAGGCCATTTTCCCTGTTTATTCGGTAGCAATGCCGTCAGCAAGAAAGACAGATTATTCCGGGTAGTGCTTTTGGAAACCTCCACTACTTTTGCCGGATATACTTCCTCTGTACAGACATCAAAACGGACACCCACTTCTTTTATTTTTTCTGCCTGAAGCGCTATGTCCTGTGTGACATAGGCTTCTATTTTCAGTTGGGTAATATCAATAAAAGACACCACCGGCTGAGTAGCTTTTACATCCTGAAACTTCTCGATATAGACTTCTCCTACATATCCGTCAAAAGGAGCAATCAACCGGGTATCGTCCAATTCATTCGTCACCGTCTCAAAAGCTGTCTTGGCTGAAGTGTAGTCAGCACGCGCTTTTTCATAAGCACTGGCCGATAGGTTATCTTTTTCATACAGCACCTTTATCCGTTCAAACTCTGCTTTCGCCTGATTGTAAACAGCTTCCGCGCGTTCTTTTCGGATACGAAAATCACGGGAATCTATTTCTGCAATGATATCTCCACGATGATAAAAATTTCCGGCATATACTTCAAAACGGTCAATCGGTCCGCCAACTCTGAAAGAAAGTTCCGTCTCTTTAAAAGGTTTTGAGATAAACGAAAACTCGCGTTCCGAAGAAGGAACCAAAGTTTCCGCCTCTGCCACTTTCACCCGTATCGGTTCATCCGTCTTTTGTTCTCCTCTTCCACAGGAAGCAAACAGGCAAAGGCAAAAAATACATAATGAGAATCTAGTCGTTGTCATTCTGTTCTAAAAATAAATTATGTTATCAACGACACGAAAATAGACGAAAAAAGAGAAAGCAACCGTTTTAAAGTTTCCGAGACGGAAAAGACAGGGATGAAACAGAAAAAGAAGAGATGAAATATTGAGCCTTTTATCGTACTTATGTGTTTCATTACTATCTTTGCAGCTCAAATAAATACTGCAATATTAATTTATGACTGAAGAAAAAATACATAAAGACCGGACGGGAAGTTGGTGGGCATTAAGTCCTTTGCTCGTATTCTTATGTCTCTATTTGGTAACATCTATCCTGATCAACGACTTTTATAAAGTGCCTATTACAGTGGCCTTTCTGGTCTCCTCCTGCTATGCAATCGCTATCACCAAAGGATTGAAGCTCGATCAACGTATTTACCAGTTTTCCGTAGGAGCCGCTAACAAGAATATCCTACTGATGATATGGATATTTATTCTTGCCGGAGCCTTTGCACACAGTGCCAAACAGATGGGAGCGATTGACGCCACCGTCAATCTGACATTACATATTCTTCCGGATAATCTGCTGCTAGCCGGTATATTTATTGCAGCCTGTTTTATCTCCCTGTCTATCGGAACCAGCGTGGGTACTATCGTAGCCCTCACCCCTGTAGCTGTGGGGCTGGCAGAAAAAACGGAAATAGCGCTTCCTTTCATGGTGGCAGTGGTAGTCGGCGGTTCTTTCTTCGGAGATAACCTATCATTTATATCCGACACTACTATCGCATCTACGAAAACACAGGAATGCGTCATGCGTGACAAGTTCCGGGTAAACTCCATGATCGTTGTCCCGGCAGCCATCATCGTATTGGGCATTTATATCTTTCAAGGATTATCCATCACCGCCCCCACTCAGATCCAAACGATCGAATGGATAAAAGTGATACCTTATATAATAGTATTAGGAACAGCCGTTGCCGGAATGAATGTGATGCTTGTATTAATTATAGGTATCCTGACAAGTGGCATTATCGGCATTGCCACCGGAAGTTTCGGAATATTCGACTGGTTCGGAGCTATGGGAACAGGAATAACGGGAATGGGAGAATTAATCATCATCACCCTACTGGCAGGAGGAATGTTGGAAACAATCCGCTACAATGGAGGCATTGATTTTATTATCCGGAAACTTACCCGCCACGTCAACGGCAAGCGGGGTGCGGAACTAAGCATTGCCGCTTTGGTAAGTATCGCCAATCTGTGTACCGCCAACAATACTATTGCCATCATAACAACAGGACCGATAGCAAGAGATATCGCCCGGAAATTCCATCTCGACCGGAGGAAAACCGCCAGTATTCTCGACACCTTCTCCTGCCTGATACAGGGCATTATTCCATACGGTGCTCAAATGCTGATTGCTGCAGGACTTGCCAATATTTCCCCTATCAGTATCATCGGTAATCTCTATTATCCTTTCACGATGGGAGCCTGCGCATTGCTAGCCATCCTATTCCGCTACCCTAAACGATATTCGTAAAAAAATAGCGAAATGTTTGTCAATCAAAAGAAAAGCCGTATCTTTGTGCCCGCTATTACGAGATAATGGCATAATTCAAATCAATCATTAAAAACAATTATTAAAAATGGCAACTAGAATCAGATTGCAGAGACACGGACGTAAAAGTTACGCGTTCTATTCAATTGTAATTGCAGACAGCAGAGCACCACGTGATGGTAAATTTATTGAGAAGATTGGTACTTACAACCCTAACACCAATCCTGCTACAGTAGATTTGAATTTCGACGCTGCATTGGCATGGGTACTGAAAGGTGCACAACCAAGCGACACTGTACGTAATATCCTTTCTCGTGAAGGAGTTTACATGAAGAAACATCTTCTGGGCGGTGTAGCGAAAGGCGCATTCGGAGAAGCAGAAGCAGAAGCTAAATTCGAAGCTTGGAAAAACAACAAACAGTCAGGTTTGGCTGCTTTGAAAGCTAAACAAGACGAAGCTAAGAAAGCTGAAGCTAAAGCACGTCTGGAAGCAGAAAAGAAAATCAACGAAGTGAAAGCAAAAGCACTCGCTGAAAAGAAAGCTGCTGAGGCTGCTGAAAAAGCTGCTGCTGAAGCACCCGCAGAAGAAGCTGCAGCTCCGGCTGAAGAAGCTCCTGCAACAGAAGCTGCTGCTGAATAATTTTCAGCAGGTTCCGAATAAGAAATTAGGAAAAAGCAATAAATCCTCTTTGGTTCTCCGAAGGGGATTTTTTTATTTTCTGCTATAAAACATAGTAAATAATTAGTTTCTTTCAAAATAAAATGCCTTTCTTTGCATCAGCATAGTTCAGCACGGTTAACTCTTATAATATTAGCATGAAACGAACTGATAAGAAAGCAACATTCGGACAACAGGCAACTAAGGTCACACAATTGGCAGACACACTTAGTCAGGCTATTTCCAGGAAAGAATTTCTTGAAGGAGATTCTTTGCCTTCCATCAACCAGTTGAGTGCACACTATGGAGTATCGCGTGATACGGTGTTCAAGGCTTTTCTTGATTTACGTGAACGGGGGCTGATTGACTCCACTCCCGGAAAAGGTTACTATGTGACCAGCCAGGTGACTAATGTCTTATTGTTACTCGACCAATATACCCCTTTCAAAGAAGCTTTATACAACAGTTTCATCAAACGACTGCCTATTAATTATAAGGTCGACCTGTTGTTTCACCAATACAACGAGCGATTGTTCAATACCATCATTCGCGAATCCGTAGGAAAATACAACAAATATATAGTGATGAATTTCGACAACGAGAAATTCAGCACAGCCCTTAACAAAATTAATCCTGCACGACTGCTTCTTCTGGACTTCGGTAAATTCGAGAAAAGCAAGTATTTCTATATCTGTCAGGATTTTGACGAGTCTTTCTATCAGGCATTACTGACGTTGAAAGACAAAATGCACAAATACCGTCAGATCGTATTCCTGTTCTCTAAAGGATTAAAACATCCGCAAAGCAGCAAAGAATATTTTACCCGTTTCTGCGAAGAACAAGGATTCTCATACGAGATACAGGAAGACATTGAAAATCTAGTAGTGCAGAAAGGGGCAGCCTATATAGCCATCAAGCAACAAGACGTTGTAAAGGTGGTCAAACAAGGAAGATTGGAGGGACTGAAATGTGGAAAAGATTTCGGCCTGCTGGCATACAATGATATTCCTTCTTACGAAGTGATTGACGAAGGAATTACCTCATTGACTATTGACTGGGAAATGATGGGGAACGAAGCGGCAAACTTCGTTCTCAATGACGCCTCTGTACAGAAGTACCTCCCTACCGGAGTCAGGCTTCGAAAATCCCTCTAATTTTTTTTTGCCGCATATTCAGCACAGTTCAGCACAGAGTTCAATTAATCATATAATATTAAAAAAAGAAACCATGAAAAAGTATCCGAAAATCGGGATTCGTCCCACCATCGACGGTCGCCAGGGTGGCGTTCGTGAAAGCCTTGAAGAAAAAACAATGAATTTGGCTAAAGCCGTAGCCGAATTAATCAGCAGCAACTTGAAAAACGGTGACGGAAGTCCCGTAGAATGCGTGATTGCCGACAGTACCATCGGCCGCGTAGCCGAAAGTGCAGCTTGTGCAGAGAAGTTCGAAAGAGAAGGTGTAGGTTCCACTATCACTGTAACTTCCTGTTGGTGTTATGGCGCGGAAACAATGGATATGAACCCGTATTACCCGAAAGCAGTCTGGGGATTCAATGGAACAGAACGTCCGGGTGCTGTATATCTGGCAGCAGTATTGGCAGGACACGCACAAAAAGGACTTCCCGCATTCGGAATCTACGGACATGATGTTCAAGATCTGGACGACAACGCAATTCCCGAAGATGTAGCGGAAAAGATTCTTCGCTTTGCACGCGCCGCACAGGCAGTAGCCACCATGAGGGGCAAGTCTTATCTGTCAATGGGTAGCGTATCTATGGGTATTGCCGGCTCTATCGTCAATCCTGATTTCTTCCAGGAATATTTGGGTATGCGCAATGAATCTATCGACCTGACAGAGATTATCCGCCGCATGGAAGAGGGTATCTACGACCACGAAGAATACGCCAAAGCAATGGCATGGACTGAAAAGTATTGCAAGGTAAACGAGGGCGATGACTTCAAGAACCGTCCCGAAAAACGTAAAACCCGCGAGCAGAAAGACGCAGACTGGGAATTTATCGTAAAGATGATGATTATCATGCGTGACTTGATGACCGGAAACCCGAAACTCAAAGAGATGGGATTCAAGGAAGAAGCTTTGGGACATAACGCTATCGCAGCCGGTTTCCAGGGACAACGCCAATGGACTGACTTCTATCCGAACGGTGACTATCCGGAAGCCTTACTCAATACTTCCTTCGATTGGAACGGTATCCGTGAAGCATTTGTAGTAGCTACTGAAAATGATGCCTGCAACGGTGTAGCTATGCTGTTCGGTCACTTGCTGACTAATCGCGCTCAAATATTCTCAGATGTGCGTACTTATTGGAGCCCCGAAGCCGTGAAACGTGTGACCGGCAAAGAGTTGAGCGGTCTGGCAGCAAACGGTATTATCCATCTTATCAATTCCGGTGCCACTACGCTCGACGGTTCCGGTCAATCGGTAGACGCGGAAGGCAATCCGGTGATGAAAGAACCTTGGAACCTGACTGATGCAGATGTAGAAAACTGCCTGAAGGCAACAACTTGGTATCCGGCGGACCGTGACTACTTCCGTGGAGGCGGTTTCTCATCCAATTTCCTGTCAAAAGGTGGAATGCCTGTCACTATGATGCGTCTGAACCTGGTCAAAGGTCTTGGTCCTGTCCTGCAAATCGCAGAAGGATGGACAGTTGAGATTGACCCGGAAATTCACCAAAAACTCAATATGCGTACCGACCCCACATGGCCTACTACCTGGTTTGTTCCCCGTCTGTGCGATAAACCGGCTTTCAAAGATGTATATTCAGTAATGAACAATTGGGGAGCCAATCACGGAGCTATCAGTTACGGACACATCGGACAGGACTTAATCACTCTTGCCTCTATGCTCCGCATCCCTGTATGTATGCACAACGTAGAAGAAGACCAGATCTTCCGCCCAGCCGCATGGAACGCTTTCGGTATGGACAAAGAGGGTGCAGACTACAGAGCTTGTACAACTTACGGTCCTATTTATAAATAAGATTAAAACGCAGATTATGATTACCAACGAACATATTGAACAGTTTCTATCACAGGCACATCGCTATGGAGCTGCCAAATTGATGTTATGTAGTAGCGGCAATCTCTCTTGGCGAATTGGTGAAGAAGCATTGATTTCAGGTACGGGGTCTTGGGTACCGACTTTATATAAGGAGAAAGTTTCCATCTGCAATATTGCCAGTGGCACTTCTACAAATGGAGTAAAACCGTCAATGGAAAGTACCTTCCATCTGGGCATTCTTCGCGAACGCCCGGATGTAAATGTAGTTCTCCATTTTCAGTCGGAATATGCAACGGCCGTTTCCTGCATGAAAAACAAGCCGACCAACTTCAATGTAACGGCAGAAATTCCTTGCCATGTAGGTTCGGAAATACCGGTGATTCCCTATTACCGTCCCGGTTCGCCGGAACTGGCCAAAGCAGTGGTAGAAGCCATGTTGAATCATAATTCCGTGTTGTTGACCAATCACGGGCAAGTGGTATGCGGAAAAGATTTCGATCAGGTATATGAACGGGCTACTTTCTTTGAAATGGCTTGCCGTATCATTGTCCAATCCGGTGGAGACTACTCAGTACTGACTCCGGCGGAGATAGAAGATCTGGAAATCTATGTATTGGGAAAGAAAACAAAATAGTATCCGGAAACACATACCATGAAAGATACGCATAGAAACACTTATTTAGCAGCAGACTTTGGAGGAGGAAGCGGGCGTATTATCGCCGGCTCTCTTCTCCACGGTAAGCTGGAATTGGAGGAAGTTCACCGCTTCCCCAATCGTCAGGTTAAACTCGGCAATCATGTTTATTGGGATTTTCCCGCCTTGTTTGAGGATATGAAGACCGGATTAAAACAGGCCGCACAAAGAGGGTACGACGTTAAAGGAATCGGAATCGATACTTGGGGAGTCGACTTCGGGCTTATTGACAAGGATGGTAATCTGCTAGGAAACCCAGTTTGTTACCGGGATGCACGAACGGATGGAATGCCGACAGAAGTGTTCAAGTTCCTAAACGAGCAGCAACACTATGCCGATACCGGTATACAAGTAATGGCGATCAATACGTTATTCCAGCTTTACAGCATGAAAAAAAGTAAGGATGCGCAATTAGACGCAGCCCAACGGCTTTTATTCATGCCCGACCTTTTCAGCTACTTTCTGACAGGAATAGCCAACAATGAATATTGCATTGCCTCTACATCCGAACTACTCGATGCACGACAACGAACATGGTCTTTATCTACCATTCGTACACTCGGACTTCCCGAACATTTGTTCGGCGAAATCATCTATCCGGGTACTATCAGAGGAACTTTAAAAGAGGATATTGCCCAAGAAACAGGCTTAGGATCTGTAGACGTAATTGCAGTAGGTTCACACGATACGGCTAGCGCTGTTGCCGCTGTTCCCGCTACGGAATCTCCTATCGCATTTCTAAGTTCCGGCACTTGGTCGCTGTTGGGAGTAGAAGTAGACGAACCGATACTGACAGAGGAAGCGCGGCTGGCTCAGTTTACGAATGAAGGTGGCGTGGGAGGCCGTATCCGGTTCCTGCAAAATATCACAGGTTTATGGATTCTGCAACGTCTGATGAGTGAATGGAAAACACGTGGTGAAGAACAGAGCTATGACACGCTCATCCCACAAGCAGCCGAAGCAACGATTGCTTCCATCATCCCTGTAGATGATGCACTATTCATGAATCCGGTAAATATGGAAAACGCTCTTATGGATTACTGCCGACAACACGACCTTCCGGTTCCACAGAACAAAGCGGAAATGGTGAAATGCGTGCTCCAATCCTTAGCTTTCAAATATAAGCAAGCGGTGGAAAAACTCAACCGTTGTCTTCCTTCTCCAATTCGCCAACTCAACATTATCGGTGGAGGATCACAAAATAAATTACTCAATCAGTTGACAGCCGACGCACTTGGCATTCCCGTATATGCCGGTCCGGTAGAAGCTACCGCGATAGGAAATATCCTGACGCAAGCAATGGCCAAAGGAGAGATATCCGATCTTCACGAACTGCGAGAGATTGTAAGACATAGCGTTACACCACAAGTTTATCATCCTAAAAAAATAGAATTATAATGACCATGAAACACACTAAACAGTCCATCATCTCAAAAGATGGCGTCAGTTATCTTATTCCCTTTATTCTCATTACCTCGTGTTTTGCGTTATGGGGATTCGCAAACGACATTACCAATCCGATGGTAAAGGCATTCTCCAAAATCTTCCGAATGAGCGCTACTGATGGTGCACTTGTACAAGTAGCTTTTTATGGAGGATATTTCGCAATGGCTTTTCCCGCCGCAATATTTATCCGCAAATACTCCTACAAAGCAGGTGTATTGCTAGGGCTCGGAATGTACGCTTTCGGAGCATTCTTATTTTTCCCCGCTAAAATGACAGGGGAATATTACCCGTTCCTAATCGCCTACTTCATTCTGACTTGCGGACTTTCTTTCCTGGAAACAAGTTGTAATCCTTACATTCTTTCTATGGGAACTGAGGAAACAGCCACACGACGTTTGAATCTTGCCCAATCTTTTAATCCTATGGGATCCCTTTTGGGTATGTATGTGGCAATGCAGTTTATCCAGGCAAAATTACACCCGATGTGTACCGAAGAACGGTCACTGCTCAATGATAGTGAATTTCAAGCTATCAAAGAAAGCGACCTTACAGTTTTGATTGCCCCCTACCTTATTATCGGACTGATTATCTTGGCTATGCTCATCGTCATACGGCTTGTCAAAATGCCTAAAAACGGAGATCAGAACCACAAAATAGACTTCTTCCCTACTCTCAAACGTATTTTCATGGAAACACGTTATCGTGAAGGTGTAATCGCACAGTTCTTCTATGTAGGCGCACAGATTATGTGCTGGACATTTATCATCCAATACGGAACACATCTGTTCATGTCACCGGATTTCGGTATGGATGAAAAAAGCGCAGAAGTACTTTCCCAGCAATACAACATCATAGCAATGGTCATTTTCTGTGTCAGCCGTTTTATCTGCACCTTTATCCTGCGTTATCTCAATGCCGGAAAATTACTGATGATTCTTGCTATCTTCGGAGGTCTTTTCACATTGGGCACCATCTTCCTTCAAAACATTTTCGGACTCTACTGTCTGGTAGCAGTTTCCGCCTGTATGTCACTGATGTTCCCAACCATTTACGGTATTGCCTTGAAAGGTATGGGAGACGACGCCAAATTCGGGGCAGCCGGTCTTATCATGGCTATTTTGGGAGGTTCCGTCCTGCCACCGTTACAGGCATGCATTATTGACATGAAGGAAATCGGTTGGCTTCCGGCTGTCAATGTTTCATTCATTCTGCCATTTATCTGTTTCCTTGTGATTATCGGATACGGATATCGCACAGTGAAAAGAAACTGGTAAAATAAAGATAAATATCAACCTTTTACTTTGAAAGCAAAAAAAGAGTATGCTTCAGTGTGAAGACATACTCTTTTTTTATACTTTTGTGAAATAACCATGTTATGTAAAAATGACTATAACGGAAAACATTCGAAAAGAGTTACAGGCGTTAGTAGATTCCAAGTATCAGGAGTTCCATTCTGCCTTAGTTCCCGGAACGGAAAATATTCTAGGCGTACGCATTCCACAACTGAGAGTAATGGCCAAAGAAATAGCCAAAAGAGATGATTGGCGTATATTTGTCGAGGCAACCGATACCAAGTTTTATGAAGAAGCTATGCTTCAAGGAATGGTTATCGGACGATCTAAAACGGCACTTGACGAACAAATGAAATACGTAGAGAGATTTGTTCCCCGTATCGATAACTGGGCAGTTTGTGACATATTTTGCGGCGAGCTGAAAACTGCCGTAAAAAAAGGAAAAGAAACAGTATGGCAATTTATACAGCCTTATTTAAAATCCACCCAAGAATTCGAGCTACGTTTCGGAATTGTCATGCTTCTCCATTATATAGATGAAGGACATATTGATCTACTGTTGAAATACGCCGACTCATTCTGCCATGACGCTTATTATGCACGTATGGCTATGGCTTGGATGATATCAATCTGTTTCGTTAAGTTCCCCGAAAAGACAATGGAATATCTGAAACATAGTAAGCTGGATAACTGGACCTATAATAAATCATTGCAGAAAACGATCGAATCTCTCCGCGTAGATAAAAAAACTAAAGATGTTCTTCGAAGTATGAAAAGGCGTTAATCTGCATTTTATTATTCATTATGACCTCTTTATTTTTTTCCTTCTACTTCTGCGTCTCTGTTGTTTACGGCGACTGTAACTTTGCCATCTTTTATAAATCATCCAACCACTCATCAAAGCAACGACAACAAAAATAAGGATAGTAATACCGACTCCCAGATTATCTCCTTTGATACGCGACCAAATATCAAGAACTTCTTTGGTCTTATCACCAAAATCACGAATCATGGCACAACGTTCCACTACTTTGCGATCCGGATATTGTATCTTATCAATCTGTATACTATCGGCATCCGGTCCAAAGAAATAACTCAAGTCGGAAAAATATGTGAGAGTGGTGTCTTGCTTTTCTTCCAAAATCTCAGGAGTGGCAACCGAACTTACATAGCCGCAGAAATCCATATTGCGCAAAGCAATGTCCGGACGACACATGAAATTAATAAAATAGCTGGCTGCTCTCGGATTCTTCGCGTATTTAGGAATCACCCAACCATCGTACCATATATTACTCCCCTCTTCAGGAACCACATAATCCAAGTCCACTCCTACCGCATTGGCTTCCTCAATCGCCCATATCGCATCACCACTCCACGTCATATTCAGCCAAGCCTTGTTTTTCGTCATCATCTCCTTGCCGAAGTCCGCTTCCCAGCCGGCAATATTCGGTTTCAACTCTTTCAGATATTTCTCCGCCAACTCCATCGCACGCGGAGAGTAATCGTTCATCAGTTCCTCCACCGTCACCGTTCCTTCTTCCAACTCTTTCGCGTGAGCATAGATGATAGCAGTACCGTATGCATCACGATAACTATCTTTCATCAGTATTTTTCCGGCATACTTCCTATTCCAAAGACACTCCCATGAGGTTGCGACCGAATCGGGAATATACGCACGGTTATACAGGATTCCCGCTGTTCCCCACATATAACATACCGCATAACGGCTCGCTTCCTCTCCCGGTTGGCTCAGCTTATTGATTTGCTCACGGATAAATGGAGCCACATTCTGCATATAATTAGGAGAATGGGCAAAATTCGTATCAATGGGCAAAAGCAAATGTTTCTTCAACATACGCTCAATAATATATTCCGAAGGGCATACCACATCGAAGTCCTCATGGCCTTTCTCTATCTTCGTCAACATGATTTCGTTGATGTCGAATGTCTGATAAACGATACGGATATTCTCCCCCGTCTGCTCCTTATAATACGCTTGAAAATCTTCGAGTACACTATCTCCGATATAATCCGCCCAATTATAAATCTTGAGAATCCGCTCACGGGGCTCGCCGGAGTTGTAACACCCGGTCAAACTCAACACTAACAGGATAACAGGAATTATCTTTTTCATCTTATTTACGTAGTAATACATTTAGTAATCCGTTAATCTTTTTTCTTCGCTTTCCCTGCCCGGTAATTAATCGCAATAAGCAATGCCAGCACTACAACAAAAATAATGGCAGAAAGCGGGCGAAGTTCCGGTGTCAGCCCTCCTTTACGGGCATCGGCATAGATATAGGTAGAAAGCGTCTCCAATCCTTGATTGCCGATGGTAAATACAGTCACGGCAAAATCATCAATAGACAGAGTCAATGCCAGCATGAATCCACTAATCATTCCCGGACGAATCTCCGGTACAATGACTTTCCACAGGGCTTGCATAGGAGTAGCTCCCAAATCGAGGGCAGCCTCATAAATATTCGGGTTCATCTGTTTCAGACGGGGTAAGACACTCAACACAACGTACGGCGTACAGAAAGTGATATGCGCAAGCACTACGGTAGTATATCCTTGCGTAATCCCCACTGAAACGAACAAAAGGAAAAGCGAAATACCGGTAATAATATCTCCATTCAGAATAGGAATACTATTCACAAAACCAATCGCCTTACGCGAACGGGATTTCATGTTAAAGATACCGATAGCGGCCACACTCCCCAACAACGTAGAGGCGGTTGCAGCAAGCAGAGCGATAGTGATCGTATTAATCAAGGCATTCATCAAAGAGTGATGTGTGCCCGTAGTGAAAAGCGAGGTGTAAAGCTTAGTGGAAAAGCCCGTCCAGTTACCCAGTACTTTTGCTTCGGTAAATGAATAGATGACAATAATCACAATAGGAGAATAAAGCAACAACAGCAATATCCATAAATAAGCCTGAGCCAGTATCTTCTTTACCATAATCCTCCTCCTTCGTTAGCGTTATCTTTATCATCCGTACTGAACAAGGAAGTAGCTGCAATCAGCAACAGCATGATAAGCGAAAGCGCCGCTCCGTAGTTCCACATACTATTATTGATATTCTCCTGAATCGTTGTACCGAAAAGTTTGATATTGTTCATTGTCAACAGTTCGGCAATGGCAAAAGTCGAAATCGTCGGCATAAACACCATCATGATACCACTCATGACTCCCGGCATAGAAAGTGGAAGAACCGCTTTCAGAAAGACTTGCAGAGGATTGGCTCCCAAATCTTGCGCAGCCTCAATATAACTATGATCCATCTTCTGCAAAGTGTTGTAGATAGGATAAATCATGAAAGGGATAAAATTGTAGACCATACCGAATATCAATGCCCCCTCACCCAGCGGCACACTGAAAAAGTCGAATAAGGCAACAGTAGCTAACGTACGCACCAGGATATTTACCCACATCGGCAGGATAAACAGAACCACCATCGTTTTAGAACGGTTCAGTTTACTGTTACTCAATATCCAGGCTGCGGGATACCCTAACAAAATACAAACAATAGTAGTGATAATAGCAATACCGATAGAGTAGACAAAGGTATTGATAGCTTCGGGATGTTCGAAGAACTTCTGAAAGTTGGCGAGCGTCAAATGGCCGTTATCATCGGTAAATGCATACACAACAATTAAGAACAACGGTATGACCACAAAGATCGCCGAAAAAATAATGTAAGGGAGCGCCCAACTCTTACGTGATGACAAAAACACTAAAAACCTCTTATTCACTTCCTTTCCTGTTAATCGGTTATTTTAACTACACGGATGGCATCCGGGGGGATAGTGATACCTACGCGGTCGCCATCGTCCCATACATCATTCGTATCTACAAACACATTCTCGTCCCAGTCGGACAACACAGTCAAATGATAATGATCTCCTTTATAAAGGATAAACTTCACCTCACCTGTCAACGCCCCGTCTTCCTCGTTATCCTGAAGAATCACTTTATCAAAGTCTACTTCCACCTTAACGTTTGTGTCGGGTTCTATGTTTTCCACCGGAGTACAATCAAAGCTACAGCCAAGAAATTCCACATGAGTAGCATCCAGCATTTTTCCTTCGAAAGTATTGCATACACGCTCTTTCTTCATGATATGAATATCAAACGGTTTTACCAGTAGCCCCACTTCCGCTCCTACTTCAAAATGATGGTAATCCTGCACAAGGAATTCATAACCACCACAAAGTACCGTCATTTCATAATGTACACCTTTGAATATGGAAGTCTCCACCACTCCGGTCAATTGTGCCATGTCGGATACCGGGAAAATATACAAGTCTTCGGGACGGATCACGACATCTACCGGAACATTCTCACCAAACCCCTCGTCTACACATTCGAACTCCGTACCACAGAAACAAACGAGTTTATCATGAATCATTGTACCATTCAAGATGTTACTTTCTCCGATAAAATCTGCCACGAACGAGTTGATAGGCTCATTATAAATATCGATCGGCGTACCTATCTGCTGAATCTTTCCTTCGCTCATCACAACAATCGTGTCGCTCAGCGTAAGCGCTTCTTCCTGGTCGTGAGTGACGTACACAAACGTAATTCCCAAGGATTTATGCATTTCCTTGAGTTCCATTTGCATATCCTTACGCATTTTCAGGTCAAGTGCCGCCAAAGGTTCATCCAAAAGTAATACTTCCGGCTCATTGACAATGGCACGGGCAATAGCGACACGTTGTTGCTGGCCACCGGAAAGAGAATCAACATCACGATATTCATAATCCGTCATCCCTACCATCTTCAAAGCAGCTTTCACTTTCTTCTGAATGGTCTGTTTCGGTGTTTTTTTCAGCTTCAAGCCGAAAGCAATATTGTCATATACATTCAAATGCGGAAACAAGGCATATTTCTGAAACACCGTGTTCACCGGACGCTTATGGGGAGGAGTCTGTGTTATTTCCTTACCCGAAATTCGGATCTCGCCCTCCGAAGCTGTCTGGAAACCGGCTATGAGACGTAACAATGTGGTTTTTCCGCAACCGGAAGGTCCAAGTATCGTGACAAACTCGCCCTTCTTCACGTTCAGACTCACATCATCCAATGCCGTTTTCTCGCCAAAATACTTCGATACATGGCTCACCTCAATGATGGATTTATCTTCTTGCATATTCATACTAAAGTTTGGGTTGCAAAGGTACACATTTCTGCGGTTTTCACCTACGTGTTAATCTAATATAACAGTGTTTTTCGAGGCCAGATAGAAAAATAATCTATCTTTGCATAAATATTTATTCACTAATCTTACAAAAGCATGAAAAAATTAAGTTATTTAGTCATTGCAACGGCAGCCTTAGGTATGGTAGCTTGTACCGGTGGAAACAAAGCCGGCTATGTTGTTACAGGTACAGTAGAAGGTGCAGCCGATGGTGACACCGTTTATCTTCAAGAAGCTAATGGCAGAAATCTGATCAAACTCGATACAGCCGTGATTTCTAAGGGCACGTTTACTTTCGAAGGAACACAAGATTCGGTAGTAAGCCGTTATGTCACTTGCGAAGTAAACGGAGAACCGTTGATGATTGATTTCTTCCTCGAAAACGGAAAGATCAATATTGCCTTAAGCAAAAATGATGACTCTGCTACCGGTACAGCCAACAATGACGCTTACCAGGAACTCAGAGGACAGATCAATGATATCAGCAAAAAGATGAATGCCATCTATGAAGCAATGGGTGACACTACATTGAGTGACGAACAAAAAGAAGCGAAACAGAAAGAAGGCGCTCAATTGGAGGAACAATATGACAATGCCATCAAAGAAGCTGTAAAAAAGAATATTACTAACCCAGTAGGAATATTCTTGTTCAAACAGACTTTCTACAACAATTCCACTGCCGAAAATACAGAATTGCTAGAACAAATCCCGGCTAACTTTCAGAACGATGAAGCAATCGTAAAAATCAAAGAACTGACTGACAAGCAGAAAAAAACTGCCGTTGGTACGAAATTCATTGATTTCGAGATGAAGACTCCGGATGGAAAACCTGTAAAACTATCGGATTACGTAGGTAAAGGTAAAGTGGTATTGGTTGACTTCTGGGCAAGCTGGTGCGGTCCTTGCCGTCGTGAAATGCCTAACCTGGTAGAAACTTATGCCAAATATAAAGGTAAAAACTTCGAAATCGTAGGTGTATCTCTCGACCAGGATGACGCTGCATGGAAAGATGCCATCAAAAAGCTGAACATGACTTGGCCGCAAATGTCCGACCTTAAATTCTGGCAGAGTGAAGGTGCACAACTTTATGCTGTAAACAGTATTCCTCACACCGTTTTGATTGACGGTGAAGGTACTATTATCGCACGTGGTCTCCATGGAGAAGAACTACAAGCCAAAATAGCAGAAGTTGTAAAATAAGTCACCACTATTAATCTGTGGTGGAACAGACTGTGTTGAAGCTCTTTGTAACAAACAGAAAAAATTTAGCCCCTGCATCCTCAGAGATTGCAGGGGCTAATTTTTATATATAAAGTAGCAGGGAGAATCCTCCCCCCTACCTTACATTTTCAATTAAACAAACCAGCGAACATAGCAGAAGTCTTGACGATGTGGAAGTTCCGGATTTTTCGGGAACATACGGTAAGACACCTTGAAGCTACCTGCATTCGACAGGCTATGTTTAACCTGGAATGTATACAAGTCGCCTTCTTTCTTTATCACATTGAACGGCTCTACCGAGTAAACATGTTGTTTACCGTCTGCAGTCGTATAAGTAGTAACCAATTCCAGTCCTACTGCATCATTCAGACCTTTTTCATCGATTACATAAGTGATTGTATATTCTTTTCCGCTTTCGATATCGCCTTTCTTCAGTTCTTCTACCTTATCGCAAGATACGATTTCAATAGAATCCCATTTAGCAACCACTTCCTCTTTCCATGCTGCGATTTCTTTCGCTTTCGCATTGTCATTGGCAGCCAAAGCGTGGAAACGTTTTGCTTGCTTGCAATAGAATTTGCTATAATAGTCGTCCAACTGACGCTTCATTGTATAATGAGGAGCGATTTGTGCGATAGAATTCTTCACAACCTTAATCCAGCCTTCAGAATATCCCTTCTTGTTACGAGCATAGTACAACGGCAGGATTTCAGTTTCAAGGATACTGTAAATAGTAGCAGCATCCAACTGGTCTTGATGTTCCTGATTCTGGTAAGTACGTTTTTCAGTCAACGCCCAACCTGCACCTTCACGGTAACCTTCCAGCCACCATCCGTCTAATACAGAGAAGTTAACAACACCGTTCATCAAGGCTTTTTCACCGGATGTACCGGATGCTTCCAATGGACGAGTCGGAGTATTCAACCAGATATCAACTCCGGAAACCAGACGACGAGCCAACTGCATATCGTAGTTTTCGAGGAAGATAATCTTACCCAAAAATTCCGGACGACGTGAAATCTCGATGATACGTTTGATCAAGCCCTGTCCTGCTCCATCGTGCGGATGAGCCTTACCTGTAAACAGGAACTGAACCGGATAATCAGGATTGTTCACAATCTTAGAAAGACGTTCCAAGTCGGTGAACAACAGATGCGCACGCTTGTAAGTAGCAAAACGACGACCGAAACCGATCAGCAATGCATTCGGATTGATTTTATCCATCAATGAAACGATACGTGAAGGATCTCCCTGATTCTTCAGCCAAGTATCACGGAATGACTTACGGATGTAGTCAACCAACTTATTCTTCATGGTCAGACGAGTCTGCCAGATCTCCTCATCAGGTACATTGTAGATAGCTTCCCAAATCTTAGGATTAGACTGGTCGAACCAGAAGTTTTCATTGAAATATTTAAAGTACAATTTCTTCCATTCCGTTGCGCTCCAAGTCGGGAAGTGAACACCATTCGTCACATATCCCACATGGCTTTCTTCCGGGAAATAACCTTTCCAGATAGAAGAGAACATTTCCTGAGACACTTTGCCGTGCAGCCAGCTTACACCGTTCACCTCCTGAGAAGTATTGCAAGCAAAAACAGACATACAGAAACGTTCGCCCTTGTCACCGGCATTGTTACGTCCCAAATCCATCAGGTCGTCCCAAGAGATACCCATTTTAGCAGGATAACCACCCATATATTTACCAAACAGACCTTCGTCGAAATAGTCGTGACCGGCAGGAACCGGAGTGTGAACCGTATAAAGAGAAGAAGCACGAACCAACTCGATAGCTTGATCGAAAGTCAATCCGGTAGCTACATAATCACAGATGCGTTGAACATTGATCAGTGCAGCGTGTCCCTCGTTACAATGATAAATATCTTTCTTGATACCTAGTGCTTTCAAAGTCAGGATACCACCGATACCCAACAGGATTTCCTGTTTCAAACGGTTTTCCCAATCTCCACCATAGAGCTGGTGAGTGATAGGACGGTCGAACTCGCTGTTCATTTCGTTATCCGTATCCAGCAGATACAGAGAGATACGTCCTACATTTACACGCCACACGTTAGCATGAACATAATAATCCAGATAAGGAACGTCTACTACCAACGGCTTGCCGTCTGCATCGAGCACACGGTCGATAGGAAGCTGTCCGAAGTTCTGCGCTTCATAATTAGCAATCTGCTGTCCATCCATAGACAAAGTTTGCGTAAAGTAACCGTAACGATACAAGAAACCTACCGCACACAAATCAACATTGCTGTCGGAAGCTTCTTTCAGATAGTCACCGGCCAATACACCCAGACCACCGGAATATATTTTCAGGACACTGCTCAGACCATATTCCATACTGAAATAGGCAACAGAAGGACGCTGGCTATCCGGCTTCACATCCATGTAGTCTCTGAATTTCGTATAAACCTCATTCATTCTTCTCAGAATCACCTTGTCTTTTGTCAAAGCTTCCAGCTTTTCATAGCTCATGCGTTCCAACAACAGCACAGGGTTCTGACCACATTCTTTCCAAAGTTCCGGATCTAGATCTCTAAACAGTTCTGTCGCTTCAAAATTCCATGCCCACCAAATGTTGCGTGCAATTTCAGACAACTTCTCCAACTCTACCGGTATACGTGATTTCACAGTAACCTCTTTCCAGTTGGGAATATTCACATTACTAACTTTGATTTTCATAATGTTTTTTAATTAACTTATTGATAATAAATTTTCTCTTAACTAAGTTGACGCTTCATTGCATTGCGCAAAGCAATGTCATAAGCCTCATAATAATATTGTATAAAGTGTTTCCACAAAGCCTGCTCCGCTACTTCTGCGGCACGCTTGCGGATTTCCTTCACTTCTTTTTCTGTCTTATCGGCAAATAGTGTAATTGTATCTTTGATGCCATCCGCCACTTCCGAATAATTATAGTCCGAACGGTGCAGCACCTCCACTCCATCGTTAATACCCCGCTGGTTCTTCAGGCTATTTACCCAAAGTCCGAATCCGGCCAGATCTGTAGTGATTGTCGGCACATGGAATGCAACGCTTTCCAACGGAGTATACCCCCACGGTTCATAATAAGAAGCATATACGCTCAAATCCTGTCCGAGCAATATATCATAATAATCCTTATTCATGATACCGTCACGACCATCCAAGTAGCAAGGAACGAATATCACCTTCACTTTATCCTCCGGACGGTTGCCCATTCCAAGATATTTCAGCATATCCAACACCTGGTCATGCGTCATGTTATGCAGCCAATGGGTAATGAACGGCACTTCAAGCGGAGTATCAAAATTCTTCTTACTTTTCAGACGTTCCTGCAAATCTTCACGCGGATCACCTACCCAACCGGGGACATTGATAAACGCCAGCACATTCTTATGCAAGTTCTTATCCCTGTTCAGGCGGTTCAACGATTCCAGAAATACGTCGATTCCTTTATTCTTAAACTCATATCTTCCACTGGTTCCGACAATTAACGTATCGTCACCCAGATTTGTTCCCAACAATTTGTTCGCTACATTCAACATCAAGGTACGTGCACGTTTACGCTTTCCGGTGAATGTACTTCCTTTCGGCACAAAGTCATCCTCAAAACCGTTCATAAGGATTACATCTGCCGGTTTATCCAGCAATTCCTTACATTCGTTGTTGGTAATTTCGCTTACTGTCGTAAAGCAATCCACATAATGTGCTGTCTGCTTTTCAATCGAATGCTTCGACTGCATATTCAGTTCCTGAGCCATCTGGTCACCATTGTAAGCAAATAGATAATCATACAACGGTTTGTTGTTACCAGCAATTGAACGGCCGATAGAAGTAGCATGGGTTGTAAAAATAGTAGCCACCTCAGGCACAGCTTCCTGTACATAAAGCGCTCCCATTCCGGTCATCCATTCGTGAGCCTGATATACCACCTTATCCGTCTCTGTCAGGTTATAACGATAGAAACTCTCTACCACTTTTCCCGCAGCGTACGAAAACATGGAAGCTTCGTCGTAATCGCCATAAGCGTGCAACGAATCTACCTGATAACGATTCCACATTTCAGTGTATATATCGTTCTTTTTCTCAAAAAAAGGTTGGAAATCAACAAGAATGACTATGGGTTCACCAGGGATATTCCATCGTCCGACACGAACAGAAAGTTCATCTTTCTCAAGCGCATACTTCTTCCAAGCAGCACACAGATTATCCGACTCGATGAACAGAGGGTTTTCCTTTCCTTGCCACACATCGGGACCTATGAAGAAAATTCTGTCACGAAACTTTTCCTGCAATGTATTTGCCCGGGTCGACAAGACCGTATATATCCCTCCTACTTTATTACATACTTCCCAGCTGGACTCGAAGATATAATCGGGGGTTAATAAATCTTTTACCATATAATATATTAAAACTCTTTTTAGTATGCGGGTGCAAAAGTACACATTATTCTTTGAAAAATAATACTTTATGCAAAAAATATGAGTTAAGAAGAAGAAAGAAAGAACCGCATCCAGTAAAAAAAGAATATCCCCCTGCATATGCAAAGCTCCATATACAGGGGGATTGAATGTTTTTTATTAGGAATATTCCTGCAGAAAAAATTATGCTAATGCACTACCGATCAAGAAGGTTGCAGCTAGAGCAACGATAGCATAAAGTTCCGGGAATACAGCAAGAATCAATGTGTTGCTAAATACATTGTGTCCCTGACCGATAGCAGCGATACCGTTTGCACAAACCTGTCCTTGACGGATAGCCGAGAACAAAGCTACCAAGCCTAAAGCAATACCTGCACCCAAAACGGCAGACGCTTGAATAGCCGTAATCTCAGGAGTTAAAATACCAAAAATAGTCTGGAACATAAAATAACCGGCAAAACCGTAAAGTCCCTGTGTACCCGGAAGGGCTGTCAATACAAGGAAGTTACCGAATGCACTGTCGTTCTTTTTCAATGCTCCGATAGCAGCGTTACCTGCAATAGTTACTCCGTAAGCACTACCAATGCCCGACAAACCAACCATAACCGCGATGCCAATATAGGCAATAAACAAATTCATTTCCATAATCTTATTCTATTTTTATTGTTTAATTCTTAAAATATTAATTTTTAGTTTTTAAAAGGTTTGTACTCTTTACCGCCTCCTTCGTATCCGGAATTCTTGAAGAACTCGACAAACGTCAGACGCATCGGGTGAACCATTGCACCGAGTACATTCATAAAGATATTGATGGCATGACCGATAACGAATATCAGTACCATCACGATAGGGCCTGCTATTACATTATCCGGACTCATACCTACTGCCAGACTGTTGAACACTCCTGCCAGAATACCTCCGGAAAGTCCGAGAGCAAACAGACGGACGTATGACAGGACATCACCCAACAAACCGGTAGCCATATTGTACGAATCCCACAACCCCAGTCCGATATTCAGGAAAATGTTCTTTCCCGGACTGTTGTAAAGGAAGATCATAGCAGCCGAAATTCCCAGAATGATAAGGTGCACTGTGCCTCCCATCGGCATTACTTCCGGTAACAGAGCCGAAACAGCCATCGAAACCAACAAAATAATCCATCCGATTGTCGCCACCGCATATTTGAAGCCAAACTGAATCGTCTGATTTACCGCTTTCAGCACCATACCGAACAAAATCTGGACAGCACCCAAAATCAACGACAACTGGAACATATCATTGTTATCCATCAGAACAGCGTGTTTCAAACGTTGAACGATAGGCCAGTCCAGATCGTAAATATTCGCTCCGAAGAACGTACCCGTCAGCAAACCGCAGAAGAAGGTCGAAACAGCCAATACTTGTATCAATGACAAGATTGATTTTGTAGACGGAGTCAGTTTCTTCGTTATCAACCGATATGCCGTAGCTCCCAAGAACAGGAATAAACCATACCCCGAATCTCCCAGACAAAGTCCGAAGAAAATCATAAAGAACGGAGCAAAGAACGGTGTCAAGTCCAGCTCATTATATTTCGGAAGCATATACAATTTACAAATCGGTTCAAACCAGGCAAAGAATCCTTTGTTGTTCAATCGGATAGGAACATTATCGCCCGGAACCGGATCAGTAATTTCATAATACACATGTGCGTCATTCAGGTAAGCCTCGATTTCCACTTGACTGAATGCAGGAGCCCATCCTTCAATCAACATCAGTTTATCACCGGCGGCCTGTTCGGAACTCAGCACGACTTTAGAGAATTCAATCTGTCCCTGCAATTCTTTCAAGGCAGCCTTCAAAGAAGGAATTTCCGTCTCAGACAATGCAACGAGCTTCTTCTCATTCTCTTCGATCGCCTGTTCCGTCGTATCATACATCGTTTCAAGGCGTGCCAAAGAGTATGCTGGAAGTTTTGCCTGCTCCACATCCAAGTCTACCTCCTGTCCGGCTTTCGTTACCGTGACAAAGAATACTTTGGAAGAAATACGGTTCACAATCATCGCATTGTATTCCGTCTCCCACTCTTCTTTGTAGTTTCCTTCCGAGCAGCTATAAAAACCGATCACATAACCAGCATCTTTCAATTTCTGAATATCTGCCGGCTCAAAGTTTCCCCACGCTTCCAACGCTTCTTTTTCTTTCGCATAGCTTTGTAGCTGTTGAGACAACTTCCCGTGTTCCGTTTGCAAAGCATCCACTTCATCCAACACTTGCATCCCGCGTCCGGCTGTTCCACCTTCCGTTGCAATCACGGCATTCTTCTCATGCTTCTGATTCTGGAGCAACTTCATTGTAGCTGCCAGGCGGTTGGAAAGACGGATATTCTCCTGCAGTTCCGTGTTATCGGCAGCCCCTTGCTGTTTTTCCACAATGTGGACTACACCAAGTTCACGCAGACTGTTCAGAAATTCTTCGTACTCCTTGTGATAAACCAGGAATGTGAGTTTCTTCATTTTCGTAATCATGCCTCTACCTCCTTCCTTTTTTCCTGATGGGACTTCATGATCTTTTGCGAAGACTTCGACAGATTCTCTTCATCTTCCATAAATCGCTTGATCTTTCGCAATGCATCCTGATAGCCCGGTATCTGTACCTTCTCAAAAAGATTCACTTTCTGAGTGGTCTTTTTCCTTGCATGTTCTAACAAATTCAGCTTGGCGAGCATAAATTCACGTTCAACGGCCGTATGTGCAAGCTCTTCCAACAAGTGTATACCGTCGGCATACCATTTGGGAGCGTTAAACATACTGTACGGACGTATCTCGAACTCTACATTTTCGAGCAACGGCACGCGCACACCCGCAATTTTCTTCACGCCAAGATGAACATCATTCACCTTTATTAATGAAGCATCAAACTCATTCCAAAGGGCGAACATGGCTTCATAGGCTTGAATCTGTTCTTCGAGCCTATCCTCCAGATCGGCAGCTTCCGTTTTACAGCGTTTCACTTCCATGCGGAGGGCGCTTTCCTTATTCTTGATGATAGGAAGCGTGCGCACCCGCACTTTCAGTTGCTTTTCGAGCTGCTGAAGAGAGGTCTTGTTATATTGAAACTTTATAGCCACGTTGTCAATTACTAATTATAAATTATTAATTACAAGTTTATTATTATTCGCCTTTTGGCCAGTATTGATCCACCAAGTCTTTCTTGATATTTACTTCTTCCGGACGGAAGTACTTGCCGAACAAGCCCCAAGCCACATCCAGCATTTCAGTAGTATCCAGATTGACATCGATAGCCAACAACTGATTGGAATAATCTTTTGCAAAAGCCAGCGTACGCTCATCGTAGTTCGTCAAGTCGAAACCGTTTTCCATCTTTGTCTTGGCGTTAGCGGCGTCGGCATACAGACGTACGGCGGCATTCATCACCTGTGGATGGTCTTTACGCGTCTTTTTCCCGGTAACCAACTGTTTCAAACGAGACAATGAACGGAACGGGTCAACAATAACCTTACCGATATCACTGTCACGACGCAAGAACAACTGACCTTCGGTGATGTAACCCGTATTATCAGGTACAGCGTGTGTAATATCTCCACCGGACAACGTAGTCACTGCGATAATAGTAATTGAACCACCGGAAGGGAACTGCACCGCTTTTTCGTAAATCTTTGCCAAATCCGAATAAAGCGAACCCGGCATAGAGTCTTTCGAAGGAATCTGATCCATACGGTTGGATACGATAGCCAACGCATCGGCGTAACTGGTCATATCCGTCAACAGTACCAAGACTTTCTCGTTATTATTTACAGCGAAATACTCGGCTGCAGTCAATGCCATATCCGGAATCAACAGACGTTCCACCGGAGGATTCTCGGTTGTATTCATAAAACTCACGATACGGTCGAGCGCACCGGCATTAGAGAACACATTCTTAAAGTACAGATAGTCATCATTCGTCATACCCATACCGCCGAGAATAATCTTATCCGTTTCGGCACGCAACGCCACGTTTGCCATAACCTGGTTGAAAGGCTGGTCCGGATCGGCGAAGAACGGAATCTTCTGACCGGACACCAACGTATTGTTCAAATCGATACCGGCAATACCTGTTGCAATCAGTTCCGACGGCTGTTTACGTCGAACCGGATTCACAGAAGGTCCGCCAATTTCCACTTCCTGGCCTTCAATTTCCGGACCTCCGTCGATCGGATCACCGAAAGCATTGAAGAAACGTCCAGCCAACTGCTCACTTACTTTCAATGTCGGTGATTTTCCGAGAAACACTACTTCGGCATTGGTCGGAATACCTTCCGTACCCTCAAATACCTGCAAAGTGACATCGTCACCGGCAATCTTAACCACCTGCGCCAGTTTACCATCCACAGTGGCAAGCTCGTCATACCCTACTCCCGTCGCTTTCAGCGAACAGGTAGCTTTGGTAATCTGAGTAATCTTGGTATATATCTTTTGAAAAGCTTTTGTTGCCATCTTTGATAATTAAAAATTATAAATTTAAGATTATGAGTTGATACTTCTTTCGGCAATCAGTTCTTTCAGTTGTTGCCGGAATCCTTCATACTGCTCAGACTTGAACTTAGAATAGTTCATCTGCTTACAGATATTAATCATCTTCTTGAAGTAATCCATTACTTCGTTGAAGTTATCAAATTCAAACTCCGTATGACAGATATCAATTACCATGTTCAGAATATCTTCCTGACGTTCCATCGGAGTTACCGCATCAATTTCGTCGAATGCATCCTGCTGCAGAATAACAAAGTCAATCAATTCCGATTTCCAGAAAATAACGTGATATTCTACCGGTACACCGTCGTCACCAAGAATATTGATCTGCTCGGCAATCTCTTTACCACGCTGCAAACGTGTTTTCAGTTCATTGACCTTACCAATCCATTCACCGTTGATGTGCTCTTTGATGTATGCTTCAAATTCCGGATATTCGATATATTTAGAATAAGAATCGATCGGATTCACAGCCGGATAACGTTTCTTATCGGCACGGTCTTGTTCCAAAGCATAGAAACAACGTGCTACTTTCTTCGTATTTTCAGTCACAGGCTCTTTCAAGTTACCACCGGCAGGAGATACCGTACCGATGAAAGTAATCGAACCTGTTTCGTCATTGTTCAGTTTCACATATCCCGCACGACCGTAGAAGTTGGAGATGATAGCCGAAATATCCATCGGGAAAGCATCCGGACCAGGCAACTCCTCCATACGGTTGGACATCTCACGCAGAGCCTGCGCCCAACGGGAAGTAGAGTCAGCCATCAACAGAACCTTCAGCCCCATTGAACGATAATATTCCGCCAGTGTCATTGCTGTATATACGGAAGCCTCGCGGGCAGCCACCGGCATATTGGAAGTATTAGCTATGATAATGGTACGTTCCATCAACTTACGTCCGGTATGCGGGTCAACTAGTTCCGGGAACTCCGTAAAGATTTCCACCACCTCATTGGCACGCTCACCACAAGCTGCAATAATTACGATATCCGCTTCCGCCTGTTTGGAAATGGCATGCTGAAGCACGGTCTTACCTGTACCGAAGGGTCCGGGGATAAAGCCTGTACCACCTTCCACAATCGGATTCAATGTATCGATTACACGTACCCCCGTCTCCAACAATTTGAAAGGACGCGGCTTTTCCTTATAGTTCGTCATGGCACGTTTCACCGGCCATCTCTGAATCATAGTAACAGGAATATCGTTTCCTTCCTCATCTGTCAAGACTGCAATCGTATCTTCTATCTTATAATCACCTTCCGGCATGATTGTTTTCACGGTAGCCGTTCCTTTCATCGTGAACGGAGCCATCATCTTCAACGGCTGAAAGTTCTCGTCCACCTGCCCCAGCCATGCGGAAGCCTGCACTTTATCGCCTGCATTTACCAACGGTACGAAGTGCCATACACGCTCTTTATCCAATGGATATGTATATTGTCCTCTTTTCAGGAAAACGCCATCCATTTTGTCAAGGTCATTTTGCAGACCATCGTAGTTTTTCGATAACATACCCGGACCTAACGTCACTTCGAGCATGTGTCCTGTAAATTCGGCTTCGGCACCCACCTTCAGCCCACGTGTACTTTCAAACACCTGGACATATACATGTGAACCTACAACCTTAATCACCTCCGCCATCAACTTATCGCCACCGGTCGAGATATAACAAATCTCATTCTGAGCTACCGGTCCGTCAACGACAAGGGTCACCATGTTGGCTATAACGCCACTAACAGTTCCTTTTGTTGCCATATATTTTTAATAATTTATTATCTGAATTCTGCAGGAATCTGCACTTCGTTCTTTAGTGATTCGATGATACTCCTGAACAATTGATTTCCTCTTTCCTTATCCAATGAAATCCACCGTTCAATCATTTCCAGTTTTAACAAGAAAGCGAAAATACGTTCAATGGTGAAATAATCGAAGAAGATAGCATCTTCCATCCAGTTCCACCGCAGAGCGTCGAGCTTCTTCTCACGTTCCACCAATTCTGTAATCTCACTGATTTTCACCAACGACTCAAAAACATCCACCTCACCGGACAGTCCGAAATCACGGGCGCTCGATGTACGTAATGCCTCGCATACCTCCGTGTTTCCTACAATATTGGAGGCAATATCCCACTTGAATTTACGACAGGTAAATGCAACAAGAATATTATTGATGTTGAGGTTGAATTCAAACCAGGCGGAAACAAACTTATTTCCACATCTCATAGCATATTCGTAATACAATGCAGCCAGATAATCTTCCTGCAATACCGTACTTTCAGCCGGTGTATTCAAATAATCAACGATAAATGTAGAAAGATAAGCCGGAAAATCTTTCGGACTGATTTCTCCGCCTTCCCTTAGAATAGAAATATATTCGATAAGTTCTCCGGCAGAATAGTTTCCCCGTTTGTCTATTTCCGCTTCTTTATCTTTGAGAAGTTTCAACACATTAGCATTATCAAACTTCAGATAAAACAAGTCGATCAACTTCCGGTCTGAAGCAGACAATCCGTTGTAGATTTCAGTTTTAAAATCGGCTACTGTGTAGCTCAGTTTACTGTCTTCCAGCGAAAGCTCCGGCAAACCTGCTACTAAGTAATAGTACTTACTACTCATAGTCGCTTTTTTTAAAATAGCATTTCTACTAACTGGGGACGCAAGAACGCTTTGAAGTAGTTCATGAATTCTTCTTCTCCGAAGTTCACTTTATAAGAACCGTCCGCCGGAGAAACAGTGAATAAAGTCTTGATACCGTTCACCTGCTGTATAGTCACTCCCTTATCCAACAATGCTTTTGCGTGAGCTGCAAAATACTTTTTCAGTGATTCCGCATCAGCAGTGGAAATGACAATGGGTTCATCCACACTCCATTTTGAAGCCAATGCAACGATAAACGCATTCAGATAATCTTTATCCTGAGCGAAGTCCTTCACGGAAGCAGTTACTAACTTGTCAGTTACCATAGTAGCAACCTCAGATTTGAGTGCATTTACAGCCTGACCGGCAAACAGTTTTAACTCTGATTTTGTATTTTCCACCAATTCGTCGGCAGATTTACGAGAGGAATTAACGATTGATTCTGCCTCTTTGCGTGCATCCTCAATAATTTTTTTTGCTTCTTCCTGAGCATTCGCGATAAGTCTCTGCGCTTCTTCGTTTCCTTTTTCCACGCCTTCACGATAAATCTTATCGGTCAACTCTTGAATTTTGTTTTCCATATCAACAGGAGTATTTAGTATTATTACTATATTAATTGTGTACCTTTCTTAGATTCTCGCCAAATTTACAAAAATCAATTTGATAAAAAAGAGAAAGATGGAAAGAAAAAAGGTAACCTTGCAAAAAAATCACAGTTATATACCGATTTTATACCGTTTCTTCCCTTTTCATATAACGAAATGACACATTTCTTGATTTCTCAAACGAGAAAGCAAATATATAAAAACGCGGAAAACAGAAAGCCCCTTGACTCATTGCTGAATCAAGGGGCTTCTTCAAAAACGGCGGCTACCTACTCTCCCACTGTTACGCAGTACCATCGGCGTGACGAGGCTTAACTTCTCTGTTCGGAATGGGAAGAGGTGGAACCCTCGTGCTATAACCACCTGAATAAGGGTATGACATGATGAAAAGTAAAATCTCAGTGTATTACCCGTTTCCGAAGTAATCCGCTAAACGTATATATCGCGATCCGTACAAGTCCAAAAGAAAGTGGACGGGCAATTAGTAATGCTCGGCTTTGATGTTACCACCTGTACACCTGCATCCTATCAACGTCATCGTCTTTGACGACCCTAAGAAATCTAATCTTGTGGCTGGCTTCGTACTTAGATGCTTTCAGCACTTATCCAATCCCGACTTAGATACCCAGCAATGCACCTGGCGGCACAACTGGTAAACCAGAGGTCAGTCCAACACGGTCCTCTCGTACTAGTGTCAGAGCCACGCAAATTTCATACGCCCACGATAGATAGAGACCGAACTGTCTCACGACGTTCTGAACCCAGCTCGCGTGCCACTTTAATGGGCGAACAGCCCAACCCTTGGGACCTTCTCCAGCCCCAGGATGTGACGAGCCGACATCGAGGTGCCAAACCCCTCCGTCGATATGAGCTCTTGGGAGGGATCAGCCTGTTATCCCCGGAGTACCTTTTATCCTTTGAGCGATGTCCCTTCCATGCGGAAACACCGGATCACTATGCTCTAGTTTCCTACCTGATCGACTTGTATGTCTCCCAGTCAAGCGCCCTTATGCCATTACACTCTGCGGACGGTTACCAATCGTCCTGAGGGCACCTTTAGAAGCCTCCGTTACACTTTTGGAGGCGACCACCCCAGTCAAACTACCCACCAAACAGTGTCCTCGTTTCTACGAGTTAGAACTCAAATAATCAAAGGGCCGTATTTCAACAGCGACTCCACACAAACTGGCGTCTGCGCTTCAAAGTCTCCGGCCTATCCTACACATCAATTACCCAAATTCAATGTTAAGCTATAGTAAAGGTTCACGGGGTCTTTTCGTCCCATCGCGGGTAATCGGCATCTTCACCGATACTACAATTTCACTGAGCTCACGGTTGAGACAGTGTCCAGATCATTACACCATTCGTGCAGGTCGGAACTTACCCGACAAGGAATTTCGCTACCTTAGGACCGTTATAGTTACGGCCGCCGTTTACTGGGGCTTCAATTCAATGCTTCTCTTGCGATGACATCTCCTCTTAACCTTCCAGCACCGGGCAGGTGTCAGGCTGTATACGTAATCTTTCAATTTGGCACAGCCCTGTGTTTTTGTTAAACAGTTGCCTGGACCTATTCTCTGCGCCCAACTCTCGTTGGGACCCTTTATCCCGAAGTTACAGGGTCAATTTGCCTAGTTCCTTAACCGTGAATCACTCAAGCGCCTTAGTATATTCAACCCGACTACGTGTGTCCGTTTGCGGTACGGGTACCTTAAAGATTAAGTTTAGCGGATTTTCTCGGGAGTATGTTTACACGCACTATTACCTTATTCCGAAGAATTTGGTATACTATCAGGTTCGACTCTTATCCCGGATTTGCCTGGGATAATCAGCATCTACACCCTTCAACGGACTATTCCGTCAGTCCGCGGCGTTGTCACTCCTCCGTCTCCACGTCACTCCTTAAGGTAGTACAGGAATATTAACCTGTTCTGCCATCGGCCTCACCCTTCGGCTGAGCCTTAGGACCCGACTAACCCTGATCCGATTAGCGTTGATCAGGAAACCTTAGTCTTTCGGCGAGGGGGTTTCCCACCCCCTTTATCGTTACTTATACCTACATTTGCTTTTCCACACGCTCCAGCAAGGCTCACGCCTCACCTTCGACGCAGAGTGGAATGCTCCCCTACCGATGTTTACACATCCCATAGCTTCGGTAAGATACTTAATGCCCGATTATTATCCACGCCAAACTCCTCGACTAGTGAGCTGTTACGCACTCTTTAAATGAATGGCTGCTTCCAAGCCAACATCCTAGCTGTCTTAGCAATCTGACTTCGTTAGTTCAACTTAGTATCTATTTGGGGACCTTAGCTGATGGTCCGGATTCTTCTCCTTTAGGACATGGACCTTAGCACCCATGCCCTCACTCCTGTGATAGGACTAATGCGCATTCGGAGTTTATCAAGACTTGATAGGCGGTGAAGCCCTCGCATCTTATCAGTCGCTCTACCTCACATTAGTAACTCACAAGGCTGCACCTAAATGCATTTCGGGGAGTACGAGCTATCTCCAAGTTTGATTAGCCTTTCACCCCCACCCTCAGTTCATCCGGAAGCTTTTCAACGCTTATCGGTTCGGTCCTCCAGTTAGTGTTACCTAACCTTCAACCTGACCAAGGGTAGATCACTTGGTTTCGCGTCTACTCCTTCCGACTGGTCGCCCTGTTCAGACTCGCTTTCGCTTCGGCTACACATTTTGAAATGCTTAACCTTGCCGGAAAAAGTAACTCGTAGGTTCATTATGCAAAAGGCACGCCGTCACTGCTTGCGCAGCTCCGACCGCTTGTAGGCGCATGGTTTCAGGGACTATTTCACTCTTCTGTTCGAAGTGCTTTTCACCTTTCCTTCACAGTACTGGTTCGCTATCGGTCTCTCGGGAGTATTTAGCCTTACCGGATGGTCCCGGCAGATTCACGCAAGATTCCTCGTGTCCCGCGCTACTCAGGATACCACTACGCTTCGTTTAGCTTCGAATACCGGACTATCACCGTCTATGGTCCCATTTTCCAAAGGGTTCTTCTCACTAAAGTTCTTGCGATGTCGTGGTCCTACAACCCCAATATTGCCGTAACAACATTGGTTTGGGCTGATCCCCGTTCGCTCGCCACTACTTGGGGAATCATTATTATTTTCTTTTCCTACAGGTACTAAGATGTTTCAGTTCCCTGTGTTAGCCTCCATCTAGGATGGATGACATTCCTTCAGAATGTCGGGTTGTCCCATTCGGAAATCTTCGGATCAAGGGTTATTTGCACCTACCCGAAGCTTATCGCAGCTTATCACGTCCTTCATCGCCTCCGAGAGCCAAGGCATCCGCCATGCGCCCTTGCTTACTTTCTTTCAAACTGACTTCCCTGTATATTAGACTATTGCTAGCCTGTATACCGGAAACGTACGGTTCGATATATACTTTTAGCTCTTACTAAAATTTTACTTTTTGTATCATCATGTCAAAGATCGTTTCTCTTTTCAGAGATCGTGGAGAATAACGGATTCGAACCGTTGACCCTCTGCGTGCAAGGCAGATGCTCTAGCCAGCTGAGCTAATCCCCCAAGAGGTTATCAAGAATTACTGTCGTTCTTGAGCTTGGTAGTCCCAGGCAGAGTTGAACTGCCGACCTCTACATTATCAGTGTAGCGCTCTAACCAACTGAGCTATAGGACTAGTTCAACCTTGTCTACCTGTTGAGTTAGACTCGGCTTCTTTTTTCTCTTGTTTATCTCTATCTATAATTGCTATAGATGGTTGATCTATATCTATAAATAAACAAGTACCAGTAGTACAAAAACAGAACCTTTAAAGTCATCATTTTTTTCAGTGAGAAAGCAAGTCCAGATAATGGGAGTAAACTCCTGGCTCTCAACTCTCAACTCTCAACTTATTACGGCATCGCTCCAGAAAGGAGGTGTTCCAGCCGCACCTTCCGGTACGGCTACCTTGTTACGACTTAGCCCCAATTACCAGTTTTACCCTAGGACGCTCCTCGCGGTTACGTACTTCAGGTACCCCCGGCTTTCATGGCTTGACGGGCGGTGTGTACAAGGCCCGGGAACGTATTCACCGCGCCATGGCTGATGCGCGATTACTAGCGAATCCAGCTTCACGAAGTCGGGTTGCAGACTTCGATCCGAACTGAGAGAGGTTTTTGGGATTGGCATCACGTCGCCGTGTAGCTGCCTTCTGTACCCCCCATTGTAACACGTGTGTAGCCCCGGACGTAAGGGCCGTGCTGATTTGACGTCATCCCCACCTTCCTCACATCTTACGACGGCAGTCTCTCCAGAGTCCTCAGCATCACCTGTTAGTAACTGAAGATAAGGGTTGCGCTCGTTATGGCACTTAAGCCGACACCTCACGGCACGAGCTGACGACAACCATGCAGCACCTTCACATTTGTCTTACGACTAACCAATTTCTTGATTATTCAAATGCAATTTAAGCCCGGGTAAGGTTCCTCGCGTATCATCGAATTAAACCACATGTTCCTCCGCTTGTGCGGGCCCCCGTCAATTCCTTTGAGTTTCACCGTTGCCGGCGTACTCCCCAGGTGGAATACTTAACGCTTTCGCTTGGCCGCTTACTGTATATCGCAAACAGCGAGTATTCATCGTTTACTGTGTGGACTACCAGGGTATCTAATCCTGTTTGATACCCACACTTTCGAGCATCAGTGTCAGTTGCAGTCCAGTGAGCTGCCTTCGCAATCGGAGTTCTTCGTGATATCTAAGCATTTCACCGCTACACCACGAATTCCGCCCACCTCTACTGTACTCAAGACAGCCAGTATCAACTGCAATTTTACGGTTGAGCCGCAAACTTTCACAACTGACTTAACTGTCCACCTACGCTCCCTTTAAACCCAATAAATCCGGATAACGCTCGGATCCTCCGTATTACCGCGGCTGCTGGCACGGAGTTAGCCGATCCTTATTCATACGGTACATACAAAAATCCACACGTGGATAACTTTATTCCCGTATAAAAGAAGTTTACAACCCATAGGGCAGTCATCCTTCACGCTACTTGGCTGGTTCAGACTCCCGTCCATTGACCAATATTCCTCACTGCTGCCTCCCGTAGGAGTTTGGACCGTGTCTCAGTTCCAATGTGGGGGACCTTCCTCTCAGAACCCCTATCCATCGAAGTCTTGGTGGGCCGTTACCCCGCCAACAAACTAATGGAACGCATCCCCATCGATAACCGAAATTCTTTAATAGGATTATCATGCGATAATCATATGCCATCCGGTATTAATCTTTCTTTCGAAAGGCTATCCCAGAGTTATCGGCAGGTTGGATACGTGTTACTCACCCGTGCGCCGGTCGCCATCTCCAGTTTGCAAGCAAACTGAAATGCTGCCCCTCGACTTGCATGTGTTAAGCCTGTAGCTAGCGTTCATCCTGAGCCAGGATCAAACTCTTCATTGTAAAAGTATTTTCATCTATCCCTCAGGATAGCGTTTTGCTCTGTTCAGGATGCCGTACAATTTATTGACTCTATTCCTATACCTATATTATATAAGCATTGACGGTTCTATTTTAACTTGTACTACTTGTATTGTTTATCAATATTTCAAAGAACTAACGTGGCTTCCGCCGCGCCTGCTTTCTTTGCGAAAGCGGATGCAAAGATAAGGACTTTTTCAGATAACCTCCAAACTTTTTCGAAAGTTTTTTGTTTTTATTTTCTGAACCCTTACTCTTTAGCAGAATGTCAATCATTAGGCTCTGTCTCTCTAGCAAAGCGGGTGCAAAAGTAGACACTTTATACATAACATCCAAATATATTCCACTATTTTTTTGAAGTTTTTTGAAAGAAAAACGCTAACTCGCTGAATTATAATGGTGTTGTAGAACATATTTTTTTCAACAGCGAAAAGAGGAAGATGGGAATACACAAAAAAAATAAGAGTAATAACACTAAAGAGTCAACCTAAGTCAGGTTATAACAGACACTATGGAAGAACTTTTAAAAAGCATAGCTTTAGAGAGCATAAAGCTATGCTTTAGCACTCGTAAAGCACTGCTTTAGCATTAACAAACCACTACCCTGTTAATAACAGGCGGGTACAGAAGGTACATTTTTTCGGGGCTCTCTTACACACGCACACGCACGCGTATTATATAGTACCCTTATCACCTGCATTGACAAACACTCTGCATTCAATCAGGCGTTTCAATCAGATGAGTATAGTATTATTTCAATTTATGAAGGAAAAACGAGCAACAGGATACAGGCACACAAGAACAACTGAGAGGTCTCGCAAGGTGAGGTAAGATCTTATAAAATCGACAGTGGCAATAAATCTCCTTTGATAGGTGATGACAACATCTTTAATATTGTCAATAGAGACCACTTGGTCTCAAGCGGTACTTTCTATACCTATTATACGCGCGCACGCGTGTGTGAGAAAATTATACGGTGCATCTACTGTACCTTTTGTACCCGCCGGACTGTTCATAACTTTTTTTTGGGGGGCAACTCTCACCTAGTTGACATCTGAAAAATATTCCTCCTGCATTTACCTGCCTACCCCATCCCATCCGGCAGCCGAATACCATTGCAGAGTCCTAAAAAAAGCATTCCATTTCAAATACCTAGTATCCGGTATATAACACCCAATACCCGAATATATATCTGAATCTATATCCACTAATTTATCATCATCAACATAATCCTTATACACAACAACTCTATCTAATTGTTCTTCAAAATCAGAAGGAATATTACCATCGGTCAGTTCACGTATAAAAGCTCGAAAATCATATGTCGAATGATCCAAAGGAGATCTTCCATAACCATAATGGGCCTGAAAATAATCTATTTTACTTTTATCAAACTTAACCAGATTGCCCTGATACTGCTTCATAATTGAGCAAGTAACATCCGCCAATGCCGATATTTCATTCGTTTTTATTACCGCAATAGTACCCCACGAATAACTATATTCATTTTTATAGTAATCAATAAAATCCTTTGCAATATTTATAGCACTCTGCTCTGAATTATCCGCAGACAATAAATATTTCGTCATCTTGAAATAAGGAAATCCCGCACTCATAACCTCTGCAGGAGAAAGAATTAAATAATCAGCAGCATTCCTTAATTCATAAGCAACCTCAACTTGCGACATTAAACAAGCATCAAATAATATATAATCAAAATGGATACCGGATTGCGCCAAAGCTTTCGATAAATCAGGAATATTTATTTTAGCTCCACTATCATCTCCAAAAGAGCGACTTTTACTAGCATCTACAGGTAACCATCCAGTAGCGTGAGAGCCAAAAATCAGACTATACCTTTCAGCTGGACAATAAGTCTCCACATCTTTCAAAACATTAATTACCACCTCATTCGATACGGAATTCTGGCTACTATAAGTTTTTATTACCTCTCTTTTACTGACAGAACCTTTGCCATCCACTTCATATTTAAACAGAGTTGGAACAGGAAATTCACCTTTTCTACTGCCACCATCCCAATAAATTACAAATGTACCAGGAGACGTAACTTCACTCAATCCTCGTTCTACAGATGCTATATTGTCATATATCTGACCACTAATATCATTATCTCCAACAAGATACATCAAGACTGTTTTTACCGCCACCGGAACAGAGGCATCATTATCATCACCACATGCCGATAAAAAAGTTGACAAACATACAAACAAAAATAGTATTTTAATCTTTTTCATAATATTTCTCATTAATAACGGCACAAAGATAAAAAAATAAGAGATGCAAGTCTGCATCTCTTATCATATTAACAATTAAAATATTGTTATGAGTAAATATCACTTACTATTACTCTTCCGGCTTTGTAAAGCGGAATTTTTCAGAATCAACCCGTGTTACTATTATTCTATTACTCCTCTTATATTTACTCAGAATTTTCGTAGCCTCTTTTTCCAGCTTCTTTCTATTTTCCGAAAAATAAATCATACAGGTACTATTTTGTTGTAATCCGTTATCTTCCAGATAATTTTTCAACTGATAGCTATACAACTCACGATGCGCCAAGAAACCGTCTTTACTGATCTTCGCACTATCCAATACCTGGATATCCGTGAAATAGACGACCGAATCAGTAAATGAAGCCGAAATTCCAAAAGCATACACAGGTTTAGAGTTACCTTTTTTCAAAGAAAAAGCGGAGCACATGGTAAACACAAGTGCAATGGCAAATAGTATTTTTACGTATTTCATATCATATAATTTTAATTGTGGCAAAGGTAACAAAAAAAGTCGCATAAGTACATTCTCCGATATGAAAAGTGCTACTTATGCGACTCAAATTCTTTTTTCTTTCAGAAACTGATATTCCTTACTTATCCCAAGTAAGATTTGAGCAATTTACTACGATTACTTTGTCTAAGTCTTCTAATTGCTTTTTCCTTAATCTGACGAACGCGCTCACGTGTGAGACCAAACTTATCGCCGATTTCTTCCAATGTCATTTCCTGTTGTCCGATACCGAAAAACATCTGAATGATTTCTTTTTCCCTATCGGTTAACGTAGAAAGAGCTCTATCAATTTCCCTCGCAAGAGACTCATTAACCAGAGAGCGGTCCGCCATGGGCGAATCATCGTTTACCAACACATCCAGCAGGCTGTTATCCTCCCCTTCCACAAAAGGCGCATCCACCGAAATATGACGGCCGGATACCTTCAGCGTATCAGAGATCTTGTCAACCGGAATTTCCAGTTCGTCTGCCAACTCTTCGGGAGACGGACGCCGCTCGTTTTCCTGTTCGAATTTCGAGAAGGCTTTGCTGATCTTATTCAGCGAACCTACCTGATTCAACGGGAGACGAACAATACGCGACTGCTCTGCCAATGCTTGCAGAATAGACTGGCGAATCCACCATACAGCGTAGCTGATAAACTTGAATCCACGTGTTTCATCAAACTTTTCGGCAGCCTTAATCAGTCCTAAATTGCCTTCATTAATCAAGTCCGGCAAACTCAAACCCTGGTTTTGGTACTGTTTGGCCACAGATACGACGAAACGAAGATTGGCACGTGTCAGTTTCTCTAATGCCACACGGTCACCCTTACGAATGCGTTGAGCGAGTTCCACTTCTTCCTCGACAGTAATCAGGTCTTCGCGACCGATTTCCTGCAAATACTTGTCAAGAGAAGCGCTCTCTCTGTTAGTGATACTTTTGGTAATCTTTAGTTGTCTCATTCTTTAAAAACAGATTTGGTGTGCAAAGTTACGACAAATAATTTGTTAACATACAAATTTAAGCAACTTTTGCATTATATTTTTCAACTAATAAAACAAAAAGAGATGCCGACAAGTTGATAGCCGGCATCCTTTTTCTATTTCATTAGCTTATCCTATAATCTTCTTACCTTATTTTATATCTTCATTCCTGTGTCAAATCGACAGCGAAATATCCGCGTTTGCCTGATGGGAATACTCCTGTCAAGAACAATACCTGATTCGGAGATTTCACCGCTGCTTTCATCACTTCTTCCAAATCGCTGACCTTACGCATCGGCTGGTCGTTTGCCTTCAGGATGATAAATCCTTTGCGAACTCCCGCGTCGGACATCTTACCGGAAGAAACTCCTGTCACTTGCAGACCATACCCCAGATTCAACTGCTTCTTCAGGTCGTCCGGCAGCTCTTTGAAAGCAGCTCCCAGTATTTCCATACCTGCATCTTTCACAATCTTGGTAGTACCCTGTTCGTTCTTCAACGTTACTTCGACAGTCTTTTCCTTCTTGTTACGGATCAGTTTCACTTTCACTTTATCGCCCGGACGATGTTTAGCGATAGCTTCCTGCAAGTCGGCCATGTTGGACACCTTCTTGTTGTCCAAACCGATGATTACGTCGTCCACCTTGATATCAGCTCCCGATGCAGAACCGTTTTCTACGATTTCAGAAACCCAAACGCCTTCTACTACACCCAATTCTTTAGCTTTATCCGCCAAAGTAGTACCGGATTTATCAATCGGCTGACGGTCGTCCATCAAACTACTACCGATAGAACCACCACGGATACCAAGCAATGCGCGCTGTACTGTCCCGTATTGTTTCAGGTCGGCAATTACTTTCGTCATAATGCTGGTCGGAATGGCAAAACCGTATCCGGCATAAGCACCTGTCGGAGAAGAAAGCACTGAATTGATACCTACCAGCTCACCTTTAGCGTTCACCAAAGCGCCACCACTATTACCTTGATTGATAGCCGCATCCGTCTGGATAAACGATTCGATACCTCCATTATAGACTCCCAGTGAACGCGCCTTCGCACTTACGATACCGGCAGTTACGGTAGAGTTCAAGTTGAACGGGTTACCTACCGCCAATACCCACTCTCCTACTTTCAACGCTTCAGAATCACCAACCGGAATAGTAGGGAAATCATCACCTTCGATTTTTACCAATGCAAGGTCAGTGCTGGGGTCAGTACCGATCACACGTCCTTTAAATTCACGGTTATCATTCAGTTTTACACTGATTTCATCCGCACCTTCAATCACGTGATTGTTCGTTACGATATAGCCGTCTTTTGAAATGATGACTCCCGAACCGAAACCTACACGAGGTTGAGATTGTACCTGACGTTGCTGTCCTCGTCCGTCACCGAAGAAGAAATCAAAAATGTCCGGCGCTTGCTGAACAGTTCTTGTTTTAGCTTCTTGGGTAGATCTTATATGTACAACAGCATGAAGCGAGTTTTCCGCAGCCTGGGTCAAATCGATCGGTTGAGCGTTCACAGCATCAAAAGCAGCCAATTTCACATTGGGATTCTGCTTGAACATCTCATTAAAAGATGTCTCTGTGGCAGCCTTGTTAGATTGCAACAATTTGTAAGTTGTCAACCCTGCAACTCCTGAGCTAAGAAGAACGATTGCTCCTACTCCCAGAATGTTCTTTGTTGTCTGTTTCATGATTTATAATTCTTTAAAATGTTAATATTCGACATTGTTTTAACTTTTACGACGTTAAAATAATAACAAATATCGTTCACTTATTCTACTTGTCACTCTTTTTTGTCCACTTTTAACAGAGAATATTTGGAGCTTAACAGCGCTTAACGACAACAACTGACAAATTTACATTCGTTGTATGTCAGATGGCTTTAACACTCTGACATTCATTCAGTAAAGTCAGATTTTCACGACACCGATACCGGGCAGATCGTTCAGAGTGATTCTACCTTTCACCACTTCCACCCCTTTAAAGCGGTCGTTAGAGATGAGCAGGTTACCATCCAAATCAGCAAAATCCACTAACGGAGAGAACTGCGACGCTGCCGATATAGCGCAGGAAGTCTCTGTCATACATCCTACCATAACACGCATACCCAGTGCATGGGCCAAAGTCACCATTTTCCACGCTTCACGCATACCGGTGCACTTCATCAGTTTGATGTTGATTCCCGTGAAAGCCCCTTTCAAAGCCGCCACATCCGCTAGGCGCTGCAAAGATTCATCGGCAAATATCGGCAACGGGCTTTGTTGCGTGATCCAAGCGATATCATCCAACTGCTCTTTCGGCATAGGTTGCTCTATCATCACTATCCCTTTTTCTTTCAGCCAATGAATCATATCCAAAGCATACAGACGGTCCTTCCACCCTTGATTCGCGTCAACAGCTATAGGAAGGTCCGTTACCGAACGAATGGTTTCAATCATTTCCTTATCATTGTCCCGTCCCAATTTCACCTTTAATATATTAAACCGATCTGCGCACTCTTTTGTTTTCTCACGCACCACATCGGGCGTATCAATCCCTATCGTAAAGGTAGTGGAAGGCGTCTTTTCCTTATTCAACCCCCATATTTTATACCAGGGAGCACCCAACAGTTTTCCTACCAGATCATGAAGGGCAATATCAACCGCCGCTTTAGCCGCCGTATCTTTCGGTGAAAGACTGTCGACGTATGACAAAATGTCATCTAATTGAAACGGATCATTAAATTGTTCCAGATTCACTTTCTTGAGGAAATTCATAACGGACTCCACCGTTTCTCCCAAGTAAGGCGGCATGGAAGCTTCTCCGTATCCGGTTATCCCTTCATATTCTATTTCCACCTGCACGTCGGGAGTCGTTGTACGCGAATAGGTAGCTACCGTAAATACATGTCTTAACTTCAACTCATAAGGAAAGAATTTCATTTTCATCTTTCCTCCCAAACCAAGCTTATTTATATTATAAAGTAATGATTCTCCAGCCAACGTCTGACGTACAACCAACCCGGAACCTAGAGCAGCCAAAGCCGCCGTCTTCAAGAAATCTCTTCTGTTTTGCATAAAATAAATAAATTAATGAAGAATTCTTCATTTTAATTGCCGTAATAGGGATTGCGATCCGTAGTATTCATGCCTTTCTCCTTATTAATATAAGGTAAGAAACGGACTGCAAAAAGCAAACGTCCCGTATTGAATGCATCATAATTCTTATCCGAAGGTTCAAAACTGCTTATATGCACATCCCCCAAAGCATGGATAAAACGCTTGTTGCCGAGATAGATCCCCACGTGTGAGATTCCCTCTTTTTGTTCGCCCGTTGCCTTCCGACCGAAGAAAACCAAGTCTCCCCGCTGCACATTGGCAAAATCGGAAGCTATTTCGATACGTTCGCCCACATACGCCTGTTGCGACGCATCTCTCGGAATGATGATATCATGCATAAAAAGCACTGTCCGGACCAGACCGCTGCAATCCACTCCTTTTGAAGAAGTGCCCGCCCACAAATAAGGAACTCCCATCATTGTATAAGCCGTCTCGATAATGCTTTCAACATCTTGTTTCAACGAAGCTCTCCATCGGTTTTCTGGCTGTGAGATGGATTTCGGAATATAAGCCTGTCTGCCGTCCGGATAAGACACTTTATAAAAATGTCCTTTGCTACCTTCCCACTTCAGACGATTACCGGCCACTACATCAGACACGGTTTGGGAAGTTGCATCCGGTTTCTCATAAGTAAATCCGTAATGTGAAGTTACAACAATCTTTTCCGCACGGTTCCATTCATCATATTTCTCTTTTGACATAGGAGTAATCACCATCCGGTGTACCCAGCCGGTATAGTCATCCGGAGTCTGAATCTCGTACCAGCCGGTGTATTGCAGAACTTTGACCGGCATACCCAATAATGCTTGCGTGCTCATGCCGGAGGTAAACTTACCTTCTTCGCGCATATTACAAACTGAAATATGCACTACCCCATACGCAGAATCAGCAGGCATGGGGCGTATCTCCTGAGCTTTCAGACTGAGTGTCGCCATTGCCAGAAAATAAAAGAAAAAGAGAATGTTTTTTTTCATTGAATCATGTTTTAATGATAGCAAAGTTAGAAAATATTTCTATTTGTGATACTTTCTTTAGCTAAAACAAAATAAATGACGTATTTTTGCAGTCTAAAGCAGTTGGCCGGTCTGTCACGTGCACGTCAGCGTGCAGGAGGAAAGTCCGGGCAACACAGAGCATCCTACTTCCTAACAGAAAGCTGTCCGCGAGGGTAGAGTAACGTAGAAGAAAATAACCGCCACTCCTTTCGGGGAGAGGTAAGGGTGAGAAGGTGGGGTAAGAGCCCACCAGCCGTATGGTGACATATCGGGCTGTACGTCTTAGGAGTTGTAAGGTCATGTAAACCGGCGTTATGAGAGTTGCTCGCTCCATGTCGGAGGGTAGACCGCTAAAGTGTCGTGGTGACACGCCACTCAGATAAATGACAGGCACTTCTTATAAGTAAAATTATAGAAGGTACAGAACTCGGCTTATAGGCTGACTGCTTTTTCTTTTTTTTAAAATTCTAAGCCATGAAGAAGAAATTCACCGATATATGGAAATTCCTCACGTATGACATCTGGCGTATTACGGAAGATGAAGTGACCCGAACCAAGTTCTCACTTTACAATATTATAAAGACCATCTATCTTTGTATCAACCGGTTCACCAAAGACCGGATGGCCAACAAAGCCTCCGCGCTGACTTACAGCACCCTGCTTGCCATTGTTCCGATACTTGCCATCCTGTTTGCAGTGGCACGCGGTTTTGGATTTAATAATTTGATGGAGCACCAATTCCGCAACGGATTCGGAGGAAACACTGAAACAACAGAAGCTATCCTCTCATTTGTCGATTCATACCTTTCGCAGACCAAAGGGGGAGTATTCATCGGAATCGGTCTGGTGATGTTGTTATGGACGGTCATCAATCTGGTCAGCAATATAGAAATCACATTCAACCGTATCTGGGAAGTAAAGAAAGCCCGGTCTATGTACCGTAAAATAACGGACTACTTCTCCATGTTCCTGTTAATGCCGATCTTGATTGTGGTTTCCGGCGGTCTTTCCATTTTTATGAGCACCATGCTCAAGCAGATGGATGATTTTGTGCTGCTGGCCCCTATCATGAAATTCATGATACGTCTTATACCCTTTGTACTGACTTGGCTGATGTTCACCGGACTTTATATCTTCATGCCGAATACGAAAGTGAAATTCAAGCACGCGCTTATCGCAGGTGTTTTGGCAGGAACCGCCTACCAGGCTTTCCAATACCTATATATCAGCAGCCAGTTGGGAGTATCAAAATACAATGCCATCTATGGTAGTTTTGCCGCTTTACCTTTATTCCTGCTTTGGTTGCAAATATCCTGGACTATCTGTCTGTTCGGTGCGGAGCTGGCCTATGCAGGTCAGAATATCCAGAGTTTCAGTTTCGACCAGGATACCCGCAATATCAGCAGGCGCTACCGAGACTTTATATCCATCCTCATTATGTCCCTCATCGCCAAACGGTTTGAGAAAAACGAGCCGCCTTATACAGCCGCGCAAATCTCGGAAGAACATCAAATACCGATCAGACTCACCAATCAAGTACTTTATCAATTACAGGAAATAGACTTGATTCATGAGGTAGTCACAGATGCAAAAAGTGAGGAAATCGGTTATCAGCCGTCTATGGACATCAATCAACTGAACGTAGCCATCCTGCTCGACCGCTTGGATACATACGGCTCGGAGAATTTCAAGATAGACAAAGATGAAGAATTCAGCGACGAATGGAAAGTGCTGACCGAATCCAGAGAAGAATACTATAAGAAGGCTAGCAAAGTATTACTCAAGGATTTGTAGCCTATTTATAGCTGTTGTAGGAAATCACTTTTTCTTTCGGTTTTCTCATCTTCTTTCTTTTCTCCTTCACCGGATAGCCTATCGTGATATCCAGCAATACACGTTTGGACGAAGGGATGCCAGTCAGCCGCTTCATTTCCTTTTCGTCAAACCAGCCTATCATGCACGAACCCAGTCCTTCACTTTCAGCAGCAAGGGTGATATGGGCGGCGGCAATCCCGATATCAATCAAAGGAAAATGTTTATCTTTTACTTTTCCCCCGAGCATCGAAGTAATATTGGCCGACTCTTCCACAACTAAGATATGCACAGGCGCATCTTTGGCAAACTTATTCATTCCCAGTCCTGCTGCAGCCTTGCCAATCTTCACAGCCAGTTCACGGTCGGTTATCACCACAAACTTCCAAGGTTGGGCATTGCAAGCGGAAGGAGCCAGACGACCTGCCTCCAAAATCCGCTCTAACTTCTCCGTCTCCACCGGACGTTCTTTATCATACGCCCGGTCACTCTGACGGGAAAGTACTAATTGCAGAAAATCACTGTATTCCATCTTATTTATATTGAATCATCCGGCTGATATACTTACCGATAATGTCAAACTCTATATTCACCACACTGCCAATGGCAAACGTATGGAAATTGGTATGCTCGTAAGTATAAGGAATAATGGCCACCTGGAACGTATCATCCGTGGGATTGCATACCGTCAGACTGACACCGTTTACCGTCACCGAACCTTTATCCACAGTAATATATCCACGTTTCGCCATTTCCTTATCAAACGCATAACGGAATGTAAAATACCAGCTTCCTTCCGCATCCTTTATGTCAACACAAGTGGCGGTCTGATCCACGTGTCCCTGCACAATATGACCGTCCAACCGGCCGTTCATCATCATGCTGCGCTCCACATTCACCTTGTCTCCCACTTTCAGCAGACCGAGATTGGACCGTTCCAGCGTTTCTTTCATAGCAGTCACCGTATACGTGTCATTCGTCATACTTACGACTGTCAGACATACACCATTGTGAGAAATACTCTGATCAATCTTCAACTCATTCACAAACGAACACTTCAATGTAAAGTGTATATTCTCCTGGTCTTTCACCAGCGCCACCAAAGTAGCATATTCTTCTACAATTCCAGAAAACATAATTCTACTTATTATTTCATGATTTACTATTCTACGTTTAAAGCACTCCTTTAATGCAAGGGCCAAAGATACGAATAAGCAAGGAGGATAGAAAATAAGAGCATAAAAAATTCATATTACACACAGACCTGTGACAAGAGAGATGGTAAAAAAGGCAGCAGATGAATCTCTCAAATGCTACCTTATAATCCGAAAGGGTGGAAAATTACATACGTTTATATGTCATTTTACGGTAAAAGTCTCCATCTTCGTCAGTTTCTTTTTGTTCAACTACCAATTGACTGGAATTAACAACAAGTAATTTGACAGAAATAAATTCTGTACCTCCATCCACAGGAATCAGATTGTTGCCATCTAAAGTAAATTTCTCAGTATCGTTTTGATGCCACTGGTTGTTGTAATAATCGTAATAAGTCATTGAATAAGTATTATCAGCAATCTTAGATATTATCACCTTTTCACAATCAGATATTGGATTAGCAGGGTCATATTGGTCATTCCAGCTTTCTTTTTCCCCTTCATACACTTCGTAGCCTTCATCGTTGGTTAATCCCCAAGTTCCTTCCAGCTGTGTTGTATCAATGTCTTCATCATCATCGCTACAAGCAACAAAGTTTACACTCATAATCACGGCAATTACTGCCATTCCAATAAATCTTAGTATTTTCATTTTATAATTTGTTTATGCTTCTACGTCCCTAATAGAGAGCATTAATAATTGAGATGCAAGTGCGAGGAACACAACATGGAAAGTTGCACACTTCTTAATAAACAGATTGGTAAAGTAGATAAACTGTCCGGTTCTTATATTTTGTATTTAATGCCAACTAGTTCCCTATGATTGGCTACTACGTACAAAAAGCGTGGGAACTACTGAATATTACTGCATTGAGGCTCTGGACTGCCTAAGGTGAATAATAAACAATAGCCCACGCCAAACGATATATAGACTATCCATATAAGAATAGGTATATAACATTGACGTGAGCGTTCTTGCCTATTATCTTCACCTTATGAAATTGTCCAGATTCCAATGCAAGATAATATCTTAAACGCTCTTCGTTAACTATGTCCTTTCAGAACTATCTCCATAGAAGTCTGAAATTGCCACAAAGTTACTAAAAGCTGTTTAATTAGCAAGAACTATTGTTCATTAAAATTATAAGCCGGTGCAATATGCAATACAGTCCTAATTAACAACTTATACTTAAATAAAAAAGCCAGCTATCAATTTTGATAACCGGCTTTTCAATTTTAATTAATTATTGTCTAAGTTAAGTATATCTCTCATAATACTTGGCAAAGTTCTCTGCATAGTTCTTTGCTTCTTGGCTTTCTTTCAGTTGAAGGTAGTATATCAACATCCTCATTCATTGTTCTTCTTATAGAAGCAATAATTCCATTCTGTTGCCATCTGCTACCTCATCCTTTTCTTTTAAAATGAACATATACCTCAATAATTCAGAATGTATGTTTTGCATTAGCTTTACCTGATTCTTATCAGTAACTTTACAATAGATAAATCAATTAACAACCTATTAATTTTCACACAAATATGCAAGTAACACCAAAGAAGAACACCGTGATCTCTTATTTACCACAAGAGATTAGAGAGACCACATATACAGATATTATATACAGACCTGTAACAAGGGAGATGTTAGAACAACTATTTTCAAATTCACCCAAAAAGAATAAATGTAAAAATGCTGCCTTTATCCTTATTCCTCAATTATGAGACTCTTTCTCATGTTATTTCCTAATGCTGATTTATTCCTTCTTGGTTTCTGTGCGTAGAGGAAGTTCTTTGCCAAACGCTTCCATTTCGTCTGCGACCACTTTCTTTAATTCCTCCTGTGGAACAATTAACTGATAGTCTGCCACACCAATAGGCTTGCCCATATCTTCTAAAGCAAGCTCCACTTCCACGCGGTCTTTCTCTGCACACAATATGATGCCGATAGAACGGTTCTCGTCCTCTCTTCGTTCCAAACGGTCAAGCAATGACAGGTAATAGTTCATCTTACCTGCATATTCCGGTCTAAACTCGCCAATCTTCAAATCTATGGCTACAAGGCAGTGCAAACCACGGTGGAAGAAAAGCATATCGACCTTGCTCCGTTTCCCGTTATACTCAAGCACATACTGATTACCAAGATAGGTGAAACCTTTGCCAAGTTCCAAAAGAAAATGTTTAACCTTTTCCACCAATCGGGTTTCCAGTTCCGTTTCCAAGATAGTGTCTTTTACGCCAAGAAATCCAAGATTATAACTGCTTTTGAACACTTCATTGGCAAACATCGCTTGTGTGGATGGCAATATCTGCTCGAAATTATTATCCAAGGTTTCATTCTTCTTTAAGTGCATTTTAAGGGTGATGGCACTGGATAACAGTTCACGATTCCATCCTTTTGATATAATTTCTTGCGCATAATACAATATGGCTTTGTCGTCATCGCCGAACTTACGCATCAGGGTCAATGTATGTCCCCACGGCAAAACTGCGACAACCTGTCGCAGTTTTGCCTCACTGTCGCAGAAACGTTCATAAAACTTCTTCATATCCCACAGATTTCTTGGAGAAACACCCATTTGCGGATAGCGATGTTTCAAGTCGTAGGATAGGCGGTTTACGACACCGCTACCATGCTTGCTTTCAAGTTTTCTGTCATGAAGCAATTTGCCGATTTCCCAATGGGCAGAACCGATGGCAGAGCATATTGTTGTTGCTATCATTGTTCTTGTCCTGTCAATAACTGCGACAGCCTGTCGCAGAATTGCATCATATTCAGATTCTTGTATGTTTGTTATGTCAGCCATATTCCTCTTTAATTTATTTGCAAAGTTACTCATTTTATTTGATTGTGTTTCAAAATATTACGATTATTTGAACATGCCTCTATATGGGTTATCTTCTTATTGAAAGCACCCTCCTTTGCTGTTGGTCATAATGCCCCTCCACCACGTTATCGACTTCTCTTCAATCTATCGTCGCACTGCATTAATAAAGTTCACCATCAGTTAGCGCAAAACGTGATGTTGCATCATTATCGAGAATTTTCTTCGTCCGCAATCTATAGTCCTCAACCCCTTCATTTGTGTAATGTTGTCAATTGACTTATTAAACAATAACTTCAATTCCTCAAACTTCTCCCTAATTTCGATTATTTTTTTGTTAGCGATACTATTATTCAAATTTTCTTGTTTAGTCAAATAAGACTCTACTTTAGCTTTCTGATTTCTATAATCCCAATTAGGCTTATAAACTTTCATATTAGTATTCACCTTAAATTGTTGACCATTGAAATTTACAACTGCATAAATTATTGCCATTACAGACTCGTCCTTGAAACTTCTTAGATTGAAGTTCAGGCTTAATTTTACAAAAAGCTGTTTTTCCATCTTTCTTATCCCTACTGATTATCAATCACTTATATTTTAGCAACTCTAAATGGTTCTAAAAATGGTACTTAAAATTGGTACTTAAAGTTATTTACATATGTACCTTTTTCAAAACCAAAATTTCACACAACCATGATAATCAACACTTTAAAACAGCCCAAATGTAAGGACATAAAAAAATGGGGCTTTTCACAAAGCTCCATTCTTCAGTTTTCAATAGGTATTAGTTTTTTTTTAAGGTAAAAAGATTGTTTTCAGGATAACGGTGCAAATATAGGGGCTTTTACCGATACTATCCAAATTATAAAACATGTCATATAACATCTTTTTGAAAAATCTTTGGATTTATTATCATTTGACGCAAAAACTCCTGTAACTAGCCCGTTACAGGAGTCAAATATAAGATATTTTTTTAAGGAGACCTAATTTCTGTTTAAAAATTCGTCCCAAATTACTTCTCCGGATAATTTTCGTCCGTTTTTCCACGATGTTTTAACACTTTGGCATCAATGAAAAATACGATTTCCTCAGCAATGTTGGTGATATGGTCTCCTGCACGTTCCAATTTGCGGAACACGCTGACCAAGTCCACACCCGTATGTACCGCTTCCGGATGTTCGGTAATATAGTCCGCAATGATACCTGTTGCCCCGGCATTGATCTCATCCAGCAAATTATCTTTGGCAAAGACACCTGCCGCCAGTTCAATACTCTCCTCATTCAAGGCACGTTTCGCCAGTTCCAGCATGGACAACACCTCAGCCTGCATCTCCGCCAACCGAAGACGGTTCAACAGCTCCGCATCCAACACCGGTTCTTTGCTACGAATCACAAAGCGGGCAATCCCTTCCGCAAAGTCTCCCAAACGTTCCAGATTCGTATTGATTTTCAGCATAGCCAGCACAAAACGCAGGTCGATCGCCACCGGATTATATAACGCGATAATATCTTCCACATCACTGTCTATCTTCAGTTCAAAGGCATTCACCCTACGCTCGCGAACCATCACCTGCTGAGCCAACTCTTTGTCAAGAGTCAATACAGCCTCTCCGGCACGGTCGAGCTGGTTGTACACCAACGTCCACATCTCGTCAATTTCCTTCTTCAATAGAACAAGTTCCGATTCTATAAACTTTACCATAGTCTACTTATATATAAATGATTAATATTCTGTTTCTAACACAGGCAAGGGAGACCGTTCTATCCGAAACGACCTGTAATATAATTCTGCGTAGCCTCTTTCTCCGGATTTGTGAATATCTTCTTGGTCTGATCGAATTCCACCATCTCGCCCATATAAAAGAAAGCCGTTTTGTCGCTAACACGGGCCGCCTGCTGCATATTGTGCGTCACAATCACAATAGTATAGTCTTTTTTCAGCTCGTGAATCAGCTCCTCCACTTTTGCCGTAGAGATAGGGTCGAGCGCAGACGCAGGTTCGTCCATCAGCAACACCGAAGGAGACACCGCCATAGCACGGGCAATACAAAGACGTTGTTGCTGTCCGCCGGACAAGGCATAAGCCGATTCCTTCAACTTATCTTTCACCTCATCCCAAAGCGCCGCCCCTTTCAGTGTTTCCTCCACACGCTGGCGGATGAAAGCGTTATCTTTCACTCCATTCACACGAAGTCCGTAAGCCACATTCTCGAATATGCTTTTCGGAAAAGGATTAGGACGCTGAAACACCATTCCCACATTCTTGCGCAGTTCGTCCACCGCCACGCTTTTAGAATAGATATTCTGCCCGTCGATACGAATCTCCCCTTCCAGACGGGTGGCGGGAATCAGATCGTTCATCCGGTTGAAAAGCCGGAGGAAGGTAGATTTACCACAACCGGAAGGCCCGATAAAGGCAACAACCGACTTCTCTTCAATCTGCATACTGATACCTTTCAACGCATGGAAATCACCATACCAGAAATTCACGTCGCGCGCATCTATTTTCACTGTATCCATATATACTAACTCAATTCGTTTTTACCCTTTTCTCAAAATACTTTCTCAACGCATTCGCCAGCAAATTCACCAGCAGAATAATCATAATCAGTACCAATGCCGTACCGTATGCCAATGGCAGCTGCGCCTCCATATCCGTTCCACTTGTAGAAATCACATACAGATGATAAGGCAACGCCATACACTGATCCAGAATGCTTGCCGGAAGATGCGGAAGGAAATAGGCGGCACAGGTGAACAGAATCGGCGCCGTCTCTCCCGACACTCGTCCCAAAGCAAGAATCAGCCCGGTGATGATATTCGGCATGCCCATCGGAAGAATAACGTGCCAGATCGTCTGCAACTTCGTCGCTCCCAGCGCCCGGCTTCCCTCACGCATACTGTCGGGAATCGCCTTCAAAGCCTCTTCCGTCGTCCGGATAACCAAAGGTACACAAAGTAAGCCTAATGTCAAAGAACCGGCCAAAATACTATCACCGAACCCCATATAATTGACAAAAAGCGCCATACCGAACAAACCGAACACAATAGAGGGAATACCACTCAGATTGTTCGTCATCACCCGGATAAAGCGCACCAATTTGCCTTTCGGCGCATACTCGTTCATATAGATTCCACTCATCACCCCCACCGGAAAAGCAAACAGCGCACTGCCCACCATCAGATAAAAAGTACCGACAATAGCCGGCCAGATGCCTCCTCCCGTCATTCCATCCGTAGGAGACGAAGTGATAAACTCCCAGCTGATGGCACCGATTCCTTTATAGATGATAAATCCCAGAATCACAAACAATATCAGCACAATGCAAAGGCTCAACAATCGGAACAGGCCGAAAGCGATCTTCTGCGAACGGTGCTTGGCTTTATTATTACTCCTTATTTCCATATTATTTACTTCGTTTTAGTCCTTTAGAAGAAATGTATTCCACACTAAAGTTGATGATCAGTGTAATGAAGAACAACACGACACCCAGCAGGAACAATGCCTGATAATGCGGACCTCCCGCCGGTGCTTCTCCCAATTCCGCCGCAATGGTGGCAGGAATCGTACGCAACGGCTCCAGAATAGTGGTCGGAATCACGGCTGCGTTTCCCGTCACCATCAATACCGCCATCGTTTCTCCGATAGCCCGCCCGATACCCAGCACCACGCCGGACGTAATGCCCGAGATGGAATAAGGAATCACTACCTTATATATAGTCTGCCACTGTGAAGCCCCCAGCGCCAGACTCGCTTCACGCATGGCGCGCGGACAATTCCTCATCGCATCTTCCGTCACTGTTATAATAGTAGGCAGCGCCATTATAGCCAACACGATACTCCCTGCCAGACCGCTTTCCCCTACCGGAAGATCAAACAATTTCTGAATCAACGGGACAATGACGATCAAACCGAAAAAGCCATAGACAACGGAAGGAATGCCACTCAACAATTCAATGACCGGCTTCAGCCAGTTCCGTACTTTCGGATGGGCTACTTCGGACATATAGATAGAAACCGAAAGTCCGAAAGGCAGCGCGAAAAGAATGGCAAACAGGCTCACCCACAACGTACCGCCAATCAAAGGCAGGAAGCCGAACTGTGCGGCCGGAGTCGCTGTCGGAAACCATTCGGCTCCCGCAAAGACATCTTTCACGGAAATGGTGTTGTCCTCTATAAAATGCACCGCATCCGGATGAACGATAAACTGCTGCGGAACAAAAGCCACGATACCCGGTGTTTTCTCCACCAGTTCCGTTATCTTATCTCCCGCATACTCATAGGCAGCTCCGAGTTCCTCCTCCGTATAATATTGTGTAATATCCTCCAGACGAAAAACCCGGATAGGGAGATCTTCCCCACCGAGTTCCCTCCAATTGGTTATCTCCCCGTCAAAAACATTCTTTATCTGAGCCGGACTCAGAACGCTTACCTTATTACTTTTATTCAGCGCCAGCACATAACCTTCCTCGATCACTTTGCTTCTGAATAGCCCGAAAGCCTCCGTAAACAGGAAGAGTACAATCAGCAGAATCGTAATACTTGTTACGAAACCGCTGCAAGTCAGAATCCCTTCTATAATCTTTTCTAAAAATTTCTTCATACCTGTCGATTTCTGATGCAAAGAAAGCGCCTCCTTATTAAGGAGGTGTGACTAACGTTTGAAGGAAATGTTTCAATCTTGTTACATTTGTGTTACAAACACCTTTTGCCCGCCGGATGCAATAGAAATGTAACATCCGATTGCTTTATTTGCATCCGTATTCATTTGCATCCGTACAAAAAAAGAAGATTTATGAAAGTAAGAAGAAATTTATTAATAGCCCTGTCCTTACTGTCAATCAGTGCCAGCGCGCAACGCATCAAAGGCAGTGATACGGTACTACCTGTCGCCCAGCAGACAGCAGAACGGTTTATGAACCAATACCCAGACACCCGTGTCACCGTGACCGGCGGAGGAACCGGCGTAGGAATTTCCGCGCTACTGGACAACACGACGGACATCGCAATGGCTTCCCGCCCTATCAAGTTCAGCGAAAAGATGAAAATCAAGAGTGCGGGAGAAGATGTAGCCGAAATAGTTGTGGCGTATGACGCCCTTGCCGTAGTAGCACATCCTTCCAACCCGGTAAAGCAACTCACCCGCCAACAACTGGAAGACATTTTTCGGGGGAAAATCACCAATTGGAAGCAAGTAGGCGGTGACGACCGCAAAATTGTGGTTTACTCCCGCGAGACCTCTTCCGGCACTTATGAATTTTTCAAAGAGAGCGTACTCAAAAACAAAAACTATATGGCGAGCAGCCTTTCCATGCCCGCAACGGGCGCCATCATCCAGTCGGTCAGCCAGACCAAAGGAGCCATCGGATATGTCGGACTTGCCTATGTATCTCCACGTGTCAAAACCCTTTCCGTATCCTACGACGGAAAACATTATGCAACCCCCACAGTAGAGAATGCCACCAACAAGACTTATCCCATCGTCCGCCCGCTTTACTACTATTACAATGTAAAGAAGAAAGCGGAAATCGATCCTTTGATTCAGTACATTCTTTCTCCCGACGGACAGGACATTATAAAAAAGAGCGGTTATATTCCGGTTAAATAAAAAAAATGTCCTACTTTTGTAGCCTGAATCATGTATTAGCATAAAACGTTATGACAGATATTAAAAACGAAGAAGTAGCAAGTGAAAAAAAGAGCTTGAACTTTATAGAACAGGCAGTAGAAAAAGACTTGAAAGAAGGTAAAAACGGTGGAAAAGTACAGACACGTTTCCCGCCCGAGCCAAACGGATACCTTCACATCGGCCATGCCAAAGCCATTTGCCTCGATTTCGGCATTGCAGAAAAACATGGCGGTGTATGCAACCTTCGTTTCGACGACACAAACCCCACCAAAGAGGATGTGGAATATGTAGAAGCTATCAAAGAAGACATCCAATGGTTAGGCTACCGTTGGGGAAATGAATATTATGCTTCCGACTACTTCCAACAATTATGGGACTTCGCCATCCGTCTGATTCAGGAAGGTAAAGCATATATCGACGAACAGAGTTCCGAACAGATCGCACAGCAAAAAGGCACTCCTACCCAACCGGGTGTGGAAAGCCCTTACCGCAACCGTCCGATTGAAGAGAGTCTCGAACTTTTCAAGAAAATGAATAGCGGAGAGATTGAAGAGGGCGCTATGGTGCTTCGCGCCAAAATCGATATGGCCAACCCGAATATGCACTTCCGCGACCCGATTATTTATCGTGTGGTGAAACATCCGCATCACCGTACCGGCACTACATGGAAAGCCTACCCGATGTATGATTTCGCGCACGGTCAGAGCGACTTCTTCGAAGGGGTGACCCATTCACTGTGTACGCTTGAGTTTGTGGTACACCGCCCGCTCTACGACCTCTTCATCGACTGGCTGAAAGAAGGGAAAGACCTGAATGACAACCGTCCCCGTCAGACCGAGTTCAACAAACTGAACCTGAGCTATACGCTGATGAGCAAACGCAACCTGCTCACTCTGGTAAAAGAGGGGCTGGTGAACGGATGGGACGATCCCCGTATGCCGACCATCTGCGGTTTCCGCCGTCGCGGTTACTCGCCGGAATCCATCCATAAGTTTATCGACAAAATCGGTTATACCACATACGACGCGCTGAATGACATCGCACTGCTCGAAAGTTCTGTCCGCGAAGACCTGAACAGCCGCGCTACCCGCGTGTCCGCAGTAATCAATCCGGTGAAACTCGTCATCACGAACTATCCGGAAGGACAAGTAGAAGAATTGGAAGCCATCAATAACCCGGAAGATCCGGAAGCGGGAAGCCACTTGATTGAGTTCAGCCGCGAGTTGTGGATGGAACGTGAAGACTTCATGGAAGATGCTCCCAGGAAATATTTCCGCATGACACCCGGACAGGAAGTACGTCTCAAGAATGCTTATATCGTGAAATGTACCGGCTGCAAGAAAGATGAAAACGGCGTGATCACGGAAGTGTACTGCGAATATGACCCGAACACCCGCAGCGGTATGCCGGACGCGAACCGCAAAGTGAAAGGTACGCTTCACTGGGTGAGCTGCAACCACTGCATACAAGCAGAGGTGCGTTTGTACGACCGTCTGTGGAAAGTAGAAAATCCGCGTGACGAACTGGCTGCCATCCGCGAAGCGAAAAATTGCGAGGCACTGGAAGCCATGAAAGAAATTATTAACCCGGACTCATTGAAAGTTCTCCCTAACTGCTACATAGAAAAGTTCGCAGCTACACTGCCCACCCTCTCCTACTTACAGTTCCAACGGATTGGATATTTCAATATTGACAAGGACTCAACACCGGAAAATCTGATCTTCAACCGCACTGTGGGATTAAAAGACACATGGGGCAAGATCAATAAATAAAATATAAAATAATGAGTAGAAAAAACATTCCGTCTGAAAAAAAAGAACTGGAAAAACTGATCACAAACTACGAGGCTGCAAAAGCCGAAAACAGACAACTCTATCTGGATGGAGACCAATTGGCTGATATCTCTGATTGGTATGCCTCCAGAAGTAAATTTGAGGAAGCGCAAGAAGCCGTCACTTACGGACTTCAATTACATCCGGGAAACACCGACCTGCTAGTGGAACAGGCATACCTTTATTTGGACACCCGGAACCTGCAGAAAGCAAAACAGGTACTGGATTCCATCACCGAAGCGTATGATCCCGAAGTGAAAATGCTGAAGGCCGAATTGTTACTGAATGAAGGGCAACTCGAAGAAACCCGGTCACTATTAGCTACCATTGAAGATGCGGACGAACTCGGCAGAATCTGCGAGGTTGTCTATCTCTATCTGGAGATGGGATATCCCGATATGGCAAAAGAATGGATGGAAAAAGGGGAAAAGACATACTCTGAGGCAAAAGAGTTTATGGCTCTCCAAGCCGATTACGCATTAGCCACCCAACAATTGGACTCAGCAATCAAGATATACAATCAATTACTTGATATAGAGCCTTATAATACCCCTTATTGGACAGGATTGGCAAAATGCTACTTCTTCCAATCAAAATGGGACAAGGCTATCGAAGCCTGTGATTTCGCATTGGCAGCCGATGAATCTGACGGAGAAGCATATACCACCAAAGCACATTCCTTTTTCCAACTGAACAACTTCGACAAGTCCATCGAAAATTATAAGAAAGCGATGGAATGCAAGGCCATCTCCCCCGATATGGGCTATATGTTCATCGGACTGTGTTACAGCGCCAAAGAAGATTGGGAAAAAGCGAATGAGTATTATGACAAAGTAATCGATTTTTTAGAAAAAAGCAACGGTAATGAGTCTGCTTTATCAATAGACATTTATACCAATAAAGCGAATGCCTTAGCCGAATTGGGAAGATACAAGGAAGCACATCAGACTTGTAAGAAAATAAGCAAAATCCATCCGAAAGACGCGACAATCCTCCTGACCGAAGGCAAAATCTATTTGCTAGAAAGGAAACTTGAAAAAGCCAGAATCTGCTTCATCAAGTTATCGGATATAGATTCCAGCATAGATATGTATTACATGATAGCCTGTGCCTATATGGAGAACAACTATGAGATCGAAAGTCAATATTACTTAGAGAAAGTATATGCTCTTGATCCGAAATTTGAAGACGTTGCGGAGAAATTGAGCGTTTGCAGTCTGGCTTACGGGGACATAGAAAGTTTCTTCAAATATAACAACGACTGCGCGCATCCGGTCACAGAGGAAGCCCTTTCGGATTTGATAAATTATGCGTGTCAGAACGAAGAACAACGGAAAATATTCAAGAAGATACTGGCACGTATGAAAAAGGAGAAAAAGGAGAAAAAGGAGAGTAAGAAAAACAAAGGAAAATAATCATCAATTTAATAAACCCTAGCCCTAAAAATCATGGAATCAGTAGCTTTTATCCAGTGGTGTCTGGATCATTTGAATTATTGGACTATCACTTTATTAATGACTATCGAAAGTTCCTTTATCCCTTTCCCTTCGGAAGTGGTCATCCCGCCGGCAGCATATAAAGCCGCAGTCAACGACGAGCTTAATATCTATCTGGTGATTTTGTTCGCTACCATCGGAGCCAATATCGGAGCATTGATTAACTATTTTCTGGCAAAGTGGTTGGGACGTCCTATCGTCTATAAGTTTGCCAACAGCCGTTTCGGGCATATGTGCCTTATTGATGAAGCCAAAGTGCGCAACGCTGAAACTTATTTCGACAAACATGGTGCGCTTTCCACATTTATCGGCCGACTGATTCCGGCTGTCCGCCAATTGATCTCCATACCTGCCGGGCTGGCACGGATGAAGTTGACCACTTTCTTGCTATACACCACTTTAGGAGCAGGATTGTGGAATGCCATTCTAGCCATTATCGGCTACCACTTGTCCAAAGTGCCGGGAATCGAGAGTGAGGAACAGTTGATTGCCAAAGTAACGGAATACAGCCACGAAATAGGCTATGGCTTCATTGCCCTCGGTGTGTTTATCGTTGCCTTCCTGGTTTATAAAGGAATGAAGAAGAAATAAACTTCAAAACATAAAACGCAGATAAACGCGGATTTTCGCAAATAGAAATAATCTTTTGCGTTAATCCGCGTTTATCTGCGTTTAATCCTAAGCAATCATCCCCCTGATTTACAGTGCAGCCAATGCCTTATCGTAATCAGGTTCCTGCGTAATCTCCGGCACAAGTTCCGTATAGGCCACTTTGCCATCCTTTCCGATCACTACCACCGCACGAGCCAGCAGCCCTGCCAACGGACCGTCCGCCATGCGCACTCCATAGCTTTCGTCGAAATCGGAGAAACGGAAATCAGACAATGGAATCACGTTCTCAATACCTTCCGTTGTACAGAAACGGCCGTGCGCAAAAGGAAGGTCTTTGGAGATAGCCAATACCACCGTATCTTTCAGTCCGGCAGCCATCTTGTTGAATTTGCGTACCGAAGTAGCACAAACACTGGTATCCAGACTTGGGAAAATATTCAGAATCACATTCTTGCCATTCAGATCTTTCAATGAGAAAGAAGACAAATCTGTTTTTACCAATTCAAAGTCGGGAGCGACTTTACCTACTTGTATAAATTCACCGATCAGTTTTACCGGTTGTCCTTTGAAATTTGTTGTTGCCATAATGCATATCTATTTAAAAATTACTTTATATAGAAACAACAATTACCCAAAATATGTTCACGGAAAACCTTTTCCAAATTGAATTTGTTATCTCACAACGAAATTATTCTAGTAACAATTTAAAATAGAAAATGTATGGAAACAGTATTCAATGAGATTCAACATTCAGTAAAGAACTGGTGGACTTCCCTTCTTCTGGGAATCGTGTATATTATCGTAGCCCTTTGGCTCATGTTCTCCCCCGTAAGCAGTTACATAGCTTTAAGTATTATCTTCAGCGTATCTATGCTGGTCAGCGGAATTTTGGAAATCATTTTCGCCATCAGTAACAAGAAAGGTGTTCCCAGTTGGGGATGGTACGTTGTAGGAGGAATCATCGACCTTATCCTAGGCATTTACCTGATCGCTTACCCGATGGTCAGCATGGAAGTCATTCCGTTTATCATCGCCTTCTGGCTCATGTTCCGCGGTTTCTCTTCTACCGGCTATTCCATCGACCTGAAACGTTACGGGACCCGCGACTGGGGATGGTATATGGCATTCGGCATTCTGGCTATCCTCTGCTCATTGCTGATATTGTGGCAACCAGCCATAGGAGCCCTTTATGCAGTCTACATGATCTCTTTCGCATTCCTCATCATCGGACTTTTCCGTGTCATGCTTTCATTTGAACTAAAGAATTTACATAAAAGAAAATAAAAATCTTTCGGCACTTACTTTGGTATTTTGTTTATCTTTGTAGGCAATTTACATGAATCAACTAATTAAACAGAAAGAAAATTATGGCAATGCATACATGGTTTGAGTGCAAGATCCGTTATGAGAAAGTAATGGAAAACGGAATGCAGAAGAAAGTTACAGAACCTTATCTGGTTGACGCACTCAGCTTTACAGAAGCAGAGGCACGAATCATCGAGGAAATGACTCCGTTTATCTCCGGAGAATTTACCGTTTCGGACATTAAACGTGCCAACTATAGTGAACTTTTCCCCAGTGACGAAGAAAGTGCCGATCGCTGGTTCAAATGCAAACTTATTTTCATCACGCTGGATGAAAAAAGCGGCGCGGAGAAAAAGACATCCACTCAAGTGTTGGTACAGGCTGCCGACCTGCGAGACGCGGTGAAGAAGCTGGACGAGGGAATGAAAGGTACAATGGCCGATTATCAGATCGGAATGGTATCCGAGACTCCGTTGATGGACGTCTACCCTTACAGTGCCGGACCGAATGACAAACCGGAGTTTGACCCCGCAAAAGCATAAATGACAATGAGTATTGCTGACAATTTAAAGCAAGTACTGGCCGAACTCCCGCAAGGAGTCCGGCTGGTTGCTGTCTCGAAATTCCATCCCAATGAAGCGATAGAAGAAGCATATCAGGCGGGACAGCGTATTTTTGGAGAGAGCAAGGTGCAGGAAATGACAGCTAAATACGAAAGTTTACCCAAAGACATCGAATGGCATTTTATCGGGCACTTGCAAAGTAACAAAATCAAATACATGATACCATACGTAGCGATGATACATGGCATTGATACCTATAAATTGCTGGCAGAAGTCAACAAGCAGGCAGGCAAGGCAGGACGTACCGTAAACTGCCTGTTGCAGATACACGTGGCGCAGGAAGAAACAAAATTCGGTTTCAGCCCCGAAGAATGCAGGGAAATGCTGGATGCCGGAGAGTGGAAAGCATTGGCACACGTGCGTATCTGCGGCTTGATGGGAATGGCAAGCAACACCGATAATATCGAACAAATCAACGGTGAATTCCGTTTATTGAACAGTCTCTTTAAGGAGATTAAAGCAAACTGGTTCGCCGACTCGGACGCCTTTCGGGAATTGTCGATGGGTATGTCGCACGATTATCACGAAGCCATTGCCTCCGGAAGTACGTTAGTACGGGTAGGAAGCAAGATTTTCGGAGAACGAGAATATAATATTTAACCAATCATTATCACCATGACCGATTTAAAAACTACTTTCGCAGGGCTTTCCCTCAGGAACCCTATTATCATCAGTAGCTCGGGACTGACCAACAGTGTCGGCAAAAACAAGAAGCTGGCCGAAGACGGAGCCGGTGCTATCGTTCTGAAATCACTGTTCGAAGAGCAAATCATGCTGGAAGCAGAACAACTGAAAGATCCGGCTTTCTATCCGGAAGGCAGTGATTACCTGGCAGAGTACATTCGTGAACACAAGTTATCCGAATATCTGACTTTGATAAAAGAAAGCAAGAAGGTATGCCCGATTCCTATCATTGCCAGCATTAACTGTTACAGTGATTCCGAATGGGTAGACTTTGCCAAACAAATAGAAGAAGCCGGAGCCGATGCGATAGAGATCAATATTCTGGCTTTGCAGTCGGACGTACAATATACATACGGTTCTTTTGAACAGCGTCACATTGATATTCTCCGCCACATCAAAAGAACGGTAAGCATTCCGGTCATCATGAAATTGGGCGACAACCTGACTAATCCCGTAGCACTGATCGATCAGTTGTATGCCAACGGTGCGGCGGCTGTTGTTCTCTTCAACCGCTTCTACCAGCCGGACATCAACATTGAAAAGATGGAGCATATCTCAGGCGAAGTATTCAGCACTGTTGCCGACCTGGCCACTCCTCTCCGTTGGATCGGTATAGCATCTGCCGCAGTAGACAAGATCGACTATGCAGCTTCCGGTGGCGTGGCCAATGCAGAAGCAGTAGTCAAGGCTATTCTTGCCGGTGCTTCAGCCGTAGAAGTTTGCAGCGCGATCTACCAGAATACGAACGCATTCATCGGCGAAGCCAACCGCTTCCTCTCCGCATGGATGGAACGCAAAGGCTTCAACAGCATTGCACAGTTCAAAGGCAAACTGAATATCAAGGATATTCAAGGCATTAATACTTTTGAACGTACACAGTTCTTGAAATACTTCGGGAAGAAAGAATAAAGATTAAACGAAGAATTTATTTTAAACGAAGAATAAATTTTGAATGAAGAATGAAGGATTATCTGCGCTCTAATGCTGCATAGTAAATTCTTCATTCTTCATCTTTTTATTTTTAATTTCTTCTACAGCAAGTTACTTGCCAGCTCGCTTAGCTCACTTCGTTCTCCCTTTACCAAGTTCACGTGCGCAAAGATTTTTTGGTCTTTCATACGGTCAATCATATATACCAGACCATTGGACTGGCTGTCCAGATACGGCTGGTCAATCTGTTGGATATCTCCGGTAAACACCATCTTCGTACCTTCTCCCGCACGAGTAATGATGGTCTTTATCTCATTCGGCGTCAGGTTTTGCGCCTCGTCGATGATGCAATACATCTCGCTCAAGCTGCGGCCACGTATAAATGCCAAAGCCTCAATGACCAACTGTTCACTTTTCTGCATATCTTCTATACGCTTCACTTCGGTAGAGTTAGCAGCAAACTGGCGTTTTATCACGTTCAAGTTGTCGAATAGCGGTTGCATATAAGGAGCCACTTTCTCCTGCGCGTCTCCCGGAAGAAAACCTATATCCTTGTTGGAAAGCGCAACGACAGGGCGTGCCAGCAGAATCTGCTTGTAATCGGTCAGTTTGCCCAAAGCGGCAGCCAATGCCAACAGCGTCTTACCCGTTCCCGCCTTTCCGGTCAACGCTACCAGCTTCACATTCGGATCATTCAGAATCTCAAAAGCAAAACTCTGTTCCGCGTTGCGTGGTTCGATTCCGTAGTTCTTACCCTTCATCACCCGGCAGATAGAATGAGTAAAAGGATTGTAACGTGCCAGCACCGTATTCCGGTCACTCTTCAGTACGAAACATTCGTTAGGATGAATCAGATCCTTAAAATCAAATTCACTCAAGTCGATACCCTCCTTAGAAGAATAAATACGGTCAATCAATGCCGGATCTATATTTTCAAAGATTTCATTGGATTTCTCAAAGACATCCACATTCACCACCTTGTCCGTGATATAATCCTCGCACAGCAGACCGATGGAACGCGCCTTCATACGCAGGTTCACGTCTTTGGTCACCAATACCGTTTTCATTTTCGGATATTTGGAAGCAAGAAACTCAGTTGCCGCCAAAATAAAATGATCGGGCTTCTTCGCCGGAAAAGCAGCCCATACTTCGGGAGCCTCCACCTGACCGGTCACCACAAACAAGCGTCCCAAGCCTTCGCCCAGCTTCACTCCTTTCGAGAAAATCTCGTCACTCGTCAGCGCATCCAACTCACGCACAAACTCACGGGCATTGAAATTAATCTGCTCGTTTCCTTTCTTGAATTTATCCAACTCCTCAAGCACGACAAGGGGAAGATAAATATCATTTTCCTGGAAATTCTTCAAGCAATTATAGTCGTGAAGAATAACATTGGTGTCTAGCACAAAATTTTTCTTAGTTCCCATGATTTCTTAGATTTAAATGTTGATATTTGCAATCTCAATTCGTCAACCTCACTTATCGCAGTCCGGTTGACGGTTCTAAAGATAAACAAATTAGCGGGCAATAAAGATTGCCCGGCGTTAAATATTATAAAACATGGACTATCAGAACACTTTAAAGTACTTATATGAAAGTGTACCTATGTTTCAGCAAGTAGGGAAAGAAGCATATAAGCCGGGATTGGAAACCACACAAAAATTAGACGAATATTTCGGCCATCCTCATCAACAATTCAAAACAATACACATTGCGGGTACGAACGGAAAAGGTTCCTGTTCGCATACTATCGCCGCCGTATTGCAATCGGCAGGCTACCGGGTAGGATTATTCACCTCCCCGCACCTGGTGGACTTTCGCGAACGCATCCGCGTCAATGGCGAAATGGCGCCCGAAGAATACGTAGTTGACTTTGTGGAAAAGCACCGTCCTTTCTTCGAACCTCTCCAACCTTCGTTTTTCGAGCTTACCACCGCTATGGCATTCCGTTATTTTGCCGACAGAAAAGTAGATGTAGCCGTTATCGAAGTAGGAATGGGCGGACGTCTGGACTGCACCAACATCATCCGTCCGGACCTATGCGTCATCACCAACATCGGTCTTGACCATACCCAGTATTTGGGCGGTACACTCGAAAAGATCGCTGAAGAAAAAGCCGGAATCATCAAGGAAGGCGTACCGGTGGTTATCGGAAGGGCTAGAGGAGCGGTGAAAAAAGTATTCTCCGCGAAAGCGGAGGAGATGAACGCCCCCATCACGTATACGAAACAGACTGCCGCGGGCAACGACGTCGCTATATATAGCTATCCGGAATTACAGAAAGAAAGGAACAGCTTTTACGAAATGACGCGGCAAGGTCTCGAAATGTTCAAAATGCTACAAGACAAACACCGGAAAAATGAGAAGTCTCTGGAGAAGTTACTGTCTACGTTCAATCTGGACAATGCCCTACGCGCGATGGACAGAATACTCGACAAAAGAAAAAGCGCGATAAAACTCAGCAATAATCATTTTCAGGACGGTATTTTTCTGGAGCTCACCGGTCTCTACCAGGTCGAGAACGGCTTTACTATCCTGACCGCCCTTGACGAACTGGTGAAAATGGGATACCACATCTCACCCAAGAACTATTTCGAGGGCTTTTCCAATGTATGCGAACTCACCGGACTGATGGGACGCTGGCAGAAAGTGTACAGCTATCCGGACATCATCTGCGACACCGGACACAATGTCGACGGAATCAAGTATATCTGCAAGCAGCTCGAAGCTATCCGGGCAAACGACGGAAAAAAGATCCATATCGTATTCGGTATGGTCAATGACAAAGATATCAGCGGTGTACTGAAAATATTGCCGAAAGACGCCACCTATTATTTCACCAAAGCCAGCGTGAAACGCGCGCTTCCGGAGAACGAGTTGCAGGAACTGGCCCGGAAGGCCGGATTGAAAGGCAACGCTTACCCCACTGTGGTAGAAGCGGTGCAGGCGGCAAAAAAAGACTGCCCCCCGAAAGACTTCATCTTTGTGGGAGGCAGCAGTTTCATTGTCGCCGATCTGTTAGCGAACCGCGATACACTCGATCTCTACTAACGCGCCCTTGGGCAGAGCTTTTACGGCAATCGCCGAGCGTGCCGGGAAAGCTCCGTCAAAATAAGTGGCATACACACCATTCATCCCTGCGAAAAGGGACATATCCTGAAGAAACACGGTGGTTTTGACAATATCGCCCATTGTCAATCCCGCCTCTTCAAGAATGTGCTTTATATTTTCCAACGACTGGCGGGTCTGTCCTTCTATCCCTTCCGCCATCTGCCCCGTAGCGGCGTCAATAGGCAACTGTCCCGACACAAATACCATTCCGCCCGCTTCTATCGCCTGGCTGTACGGACCGATAGCTCCGGGAGCTTTCTCACTGCAAATTACTTTCTTCATATTTCTATAATTGTCATTTATATAAGATACAAAGTTATAAAAAATCTCTGGAATAACCTCGAAAAACGGGAGAAATGACGCTAAACAACTTAATATCAGAGTTGTTACGGTGTCAAATGATGACAAGCCGAAAAATCGGAAAACGCAAAGAAAAGCGGATTTAAGAAGAAGAATGGTTTGCAAATCATTACCCGTGAAAGAGTAAGATTTAACATATGAGAGATGCTATTGCACCGTTTGTCACCGATTTGCGTATCAAGGTCTAACTCGTTGATATTTAACTTTGCAAACAAAAAAAACGAGTATGGCAAGAAGTACATTCAAAGTGCTGTTCTACGTGAACGGCAGCAAGGAGAAAGACGGTATTGTCCCCATCATGGGACGAGTGACAATCAACGGTACTGTGGCGCAGTTCAGTTGCAAGCAGACCATCCCGAAAACCCTTTGGGATGCGAAAGGCAACCGAGCCAAAGGCAAGAGCGCCGAAGCACGGAACATCAATCTGGCATTGGACAACATCAAGGCGCAAATCATCAAGCACTATCAGCGCATATCCGACCGAGAGGCATACGTAACGGCTGAAATGGTGCGCAATGCCTACCAAGGGGTAGGAAGCGAGTATGAGACACTGATAAAGGCTTTTGACAAGGATTGCGCCAACTTCCTGAAACGTGTCGGCAAAGACCGCAGCATCGGCACATACAAGGTCATGGTAAGGGCAAGGAACTATGTCGCAGCCTTTATCAAGTCATTCTACAGACGGACGGATATGTCCATGCTGGAACTTACACCCGACTTCATCAAGGAGTTTGCGGCTTATCTTACGGCTGAACGGGGACTGAAAAACGCCACCATCTGGCTGAACTGCATGTGGCTAAAAGGAGTGGTGATGCGTGCGCACTATAACGGACTGATACCGAGAAATCCGTTTGCGCAGTTCCATATCAGCCCGAATGTTAAGGAACGGGAATATCTGACAGAGGACGAAATCAAAAAAATCATGGCGCACGAGTTTGACAACCCCACCCTCGCATTGGTGCGAGACCTGTTCATTTTCGCCTGCTTCACCGCCTTGTCTTTCGTGGATATGAAAAAACTCACAACGGATGAAATAGTGGAGGTGAACGGTGAGAAATGGATATTGTCGAAACGGCACAAGACAAATGTCCCGTTCCAAGTGAAGTTGCTGGATATTCCCTTGCAGATAATCGAACGGTACAAGTATCTGTCGGAAGACAAGCTGGTTTTCGGGAAAATCAACTATTGGACGATGTGCAAACAGCTGAAAAAGGTAATGGCGGAATGCGGAATAGAGAAGCAAATCTCCTACCATTGCGCACGTCATACGTTTGGAACACTGGCTCTTAGCAAGGGGATGCCCATTGAAAGCGTGAGCCGTGTTCTGGGACATACGAACATTGTCACGACTCAAATCTATGCGAAGATAACCACGCAGAAACTTGACAATGACCTGACGATGTTCGGCAACAAGCTGAACGCATCGTTCGGAAGTGTAACCCCATAACCAAGCATAGCCATGAAACGAAGCATCATCACAACGGACGGCAACGGCAACATCACCTTGCCGACCGACATTAGCGCAACCGCCATGAGCGAATGGGAACTTTGCGACCTGTTCGGAGTAACCGCCCCGACATTCCGTGCAGGGCTGAAGGCTCTTTGCAAGAGCGGAGTTTTAAGGGAATACGGGATAAGGCGAAGCATACGGGTATCCGATAATTGCAGTATGGAGGTTTACAACCTTGAAGCGATAGTTGCCCTCGCTTTCCATATCGGCACATTCGGAGCGGAACGGGTACGCAATGCCGTTCTTGAAAGACTGTACCTGCGAAAAGAGAAAACAAGCATCTTCTTCTCGCTGAATACCAACGGTATATCCAAATCCGAATACTTCTCGTAGCTGAATGCCTGACATTATTCACTCGGTAAGTCAGTAATTCATTAAGTCAGTACGACAGAACGACAGACGCTCTGATTTTTTCTCCCGAAAAGCGTAATCCGACATTTGCTTTTCGGGAGTTTTTCCGTTTGCACAACCCGTTTCCTGCCCCAAACCATTGAAAGTTTTTGTTTCGGTGGCTATTTGTCACCATTCTGCCGTGTTTTGCATAACAACCTATCCGATAATTGATTATATTTTTGCAGCTGGTAATTTTCAAACTTAAAACCATTTGATTATGTCAGCTATCGAACAACAGGACAGCCACAGACCGCCATCGGATGGCGGCATGGCAAAGGAAGAATTTATCCGTGTCGGGACAACGCTCTACAAGATTGTGGAGCAACCGAGACTGAACGGAGGGTATGTGAAGAAACGCATCGCATGGAACTACGAGACCCTGCGACAGGATTACGGCAAGGATTACATCGGCAGCGTTCCCAAGTATGACGGCTTCTGCACCGTACCCGAACACATCGGCTACCGTTCCGTGGTCGGCAAGTTCCTTAACCTTTACGAACCGATAGACCACCGACCGCAGGAGGGCGATTTATCGCATATCCAATCTTTGGTACGGCACATCTTCGGGGAACAATACGAGTTGGGGATGGACTATCTGCAACTGCTTTACCTGCAACCGATTCAGAAGTTGCCTATCCTGCTGTTGGTGTCGGAAGAACGCAACACGGGCAAAAGCACCTTCCTGAACTTTCTGAAAGCCCTTTTTCAGAACAATGTGACTTTCAACACCAACGAGGATTTCCGCAGCCAGTTCAATTCCGACTGGGCTGGCAAGTTGCTTATCGTGGTGGATGAGGTGCTGCTCAACCGCAGGGAGGATAGCGAGCGGTTGAAGAACCTCAGCACCACACTTTCCTATAAGGTGGAAGCCAAAGGCAAAGACCGTGACGAGATTGCGTTCTTCGCCAAATTCGTGCTGTGTTCCAACAACGAGCATCTGCCCGTAATCATAGACGCAGGGGAAACACGCTATTGGGTGCGCAAGATAGACCGCCTGCAGTCCGATGACACCGACTTCCTGCAAAAGCTGAAAGCGGAGATACCCGCCTTTCTCCATTTCCTGCAATACAGACAGCTATCCACCGATAAGGAAAGCCGGATGTGGTTCAACCCCACATTGCTGCATACAGAAGCCTTGCAGAAGATTATCCGCAGCAACCGCAACCGGTTGGAGATAGAGATGCACGAACTTGTCCTTGACATCATGGACAGTGTCGGCACGGATACATTCTCTTTCTGTTACAGCGACATTCTTCTTTTGCTGGTACACTCACAGGTAAAGGTGGAGAAACACCAAGTCCGAAAAGTGTTGCAGGAATGTTGGAAACTGACCCCTGCGCCAAACGGACTGACTTATACCACCTACCAGTTCAACTGCAATCGGGAGTGTCGGTATGAGCCGATAAGGAGAGTGGGACGCTTCTACACCGTCACAAGGGAGCAACTTGAATCCCTGTAATATTATCATTTTTCTGTTGAATTGTTGAATATGGGTATAAATACACTGACAATAAACGATATACATTCTCAACAAAATCTCAACAAGCCAAAAGAGAAGTTGAGAGACCACCGACACCCGTTTGTGGATTTCTCTTTTGGTGAGCGGTTTGTTGAGAAGATGTTGAGAGGTTACGAAGCTGTATATAAACATACTACATTGACAATTCATCAAATCAACAAATTTTCATCAACTTCAAAACCGTATGTAATATGACAATCCAAGATGTAAAACAAATCAAACTGGCAGACTACCTGCAAAGTCTGGGCTATACGCCTGTAAAGCAACAAGGCAAGAACCTGTGGTATAAATCACCGCTACGGGAAGAAATGGACGCATCGTTCAAGGTAAACACCGAGCTTGAAAAATGGTACGACTTCGGCATCGGCAAAGGCGGAAACATCCTCGCATTGGCAGCGGAACTCTACCGTTCGGAAGATGTAGCCTATCTGCTGAAACGCATAGAGGAGCAGACAGCATACATCCGCCCTGCATCGTTCTCTTTTGGCAGACAGCATTCCGACAATCGGACTTATCAGGGATTAAAGGTTGGAGAATTGTCTTCCCCTGCACTTATCGCCTATCTGCAAGAAAGGGGAATAAACATCGGACTTGCCAAAAGAGAATGCAGGGAGCTTCGGTTTATGAATGCCGACAAACCCTATTTTGCCATCGGCTTTCCGAACATGGCAGGAGGATATGAAGTGCGCAACAGATACTTCAAGGGATGTGTCGCCCCGAAAGATATCACCCATATCCGACAGCAGGGCGGACAACGATGTATGTGTTACCTGTTCGAGGGGTTCATGGATTACCTTTCATTCCTTACCATCCGAGTAGAAAACAATCCGCAATACCCACGATTGGACACGCAGGACTATGTCATACTGAACTCTGTTTCCAATCTTGCAAAAGCGGAAAGCATATTGGAGACCTACACCCAAATCGGCTGTTTCCTTGACAACGACACGGCAGGACGGAACACCTGCAAGAAGCTGAAAGAGAAGTTTGGGGAACGGCTGCTTGACAAGTCAATGTACTATCGTGATTATAAGGACTTGAACGATTACCTGTGCGGTAAGCCCTTGTCCCAATCGGCAGAGCCGATAAAGGAGAAGAAGCAAGTCCAATCCGCAAGGCGGATGATGCAGCCACCGAAAAAGAAAGGGGGATTTCATCTGTAATATGCTCGTCTGCTTTCCGAAAGGTATTTAGGCAGAAATACCATAGCTCAATAGGGCGTTTTCTTCACGCATTACTCCGTAACGCTAAAAACACCCTATCGAGCCAAAGGGAAATCCCTTTGGAAACCCTGTGCAAACGAGAGCAGAAGCCAAACTCGTTTGGATTATGCCGAGTGCTGCAATGGTTCATTTGCATAATAAACCCTGTGAGCCGATGCCACAGGCAGAGAGAAGAAACATAACGATAACCGCAAAAACAGTAATGATATGGGATATTTTTCATTGGACATTAAGAAAGCAAAGGGTACATCGGACACCACGCAGTCCGACCATATAGAGAGAAAGATAATACCTAAAAATGCAGACCCGACAAGGACACATCTGAACAGGGTGCTTGTCGAATACCCCGATGGCGTTCACGGCAGGGATGAAGCGATTGCGCACAGACTGAACACAGCAGGCATCAGACGGAAAATCACACACGACCAAGTCCGTGTCGTTCGGGTGGTCTTGTCGGGTACGCACGAGGACATGATGAACATACAGGAAAAAGGAGAACTCGATGAATGGTGCAACGACAGCATCCAATGGCTGCAAGCCACATTCGGCAAAGACAATGTGGTTGCCGCACATCTGCACATGGACGAGAAGACTCCGCACATCCACGCAGCCGTTGTTCCCATCGTGACGGGTGAAAGGCGCAAAGCCAAGAAAGAGCAGACGGACGGTAAGCGCAAGTACCGCAAGAAAACAAATTCCGTCCGTTTGTGTGCCGATGACCTGTTCAACCGCCAGACCCTGGTCGCCTACCACGACAATTACGCAAGGGTGATGGCGAAATACGGATTGCAGCGTGGGGTACGGGGTTCGGAAGCACGGCACACCACCACCATGCAGTATTATAGGGACTTGAAAAAGAAGAATGAAGTCCTCGAAACTGAAACCAGACTGTTGCAGGAGAAGAAAGCCGAGGCGCAGGAGGAACTGAAGCAGGTGAAAGCGGAAATCCGTACCGACAAGCTCAAAAGCGCAGCCACCGATACGGCAACCGCCCTTGCAAGCAGTGTGGGTTCTCTTTTCGGAAGTGGAAGAATGAAATCGTTGGAACGCAGGAACGAGGACTTGCAAGACCGCATCCTTGAACTTGAAGACGAAGCCCGACAACGGGAACGGCAACAAGCCGAACAGATACAGGAGATAAGAAACGCTTACGAGCAACAGCACCGCAAGCTGTCGGAGTTTACGGATTTTGTCAGACGCTATTTCCCGTATGTGGAGAAGCTGATGCCTGTAATAAACTTCCTGCGTGACCGATTGGGATTCAATGACGGAATAATCAGAAGACTGTGCGAGTTCAAGGAGGTCGGGATAAAAGGCGAACTCTATTCTTCCGAATTTAACCGAAGTTTTGATACCCGACACTCCGTCTGTTCCATCAGACAGGACGAAAACGGTAGATTCGATTTCAAGATAGACGGGGTTTCACACGTGAACTGGTTCAGAAAGAAAATGAATGAGTTTAGAGAAGCTATCGGAATACCGAAACCAAGACAGAATAGGAGTATGAAACTGTAAATCAAAAAAATCCGTGATGTTTGAATGGCAGATCACGGATTTTTCTTACCTTTGTATCGGATTGAGGTAACTCTTTCCAAAACATATTAGATAAGAAAGAAGCGTTATGCGCATCAAGTATTTGGAAACGTAGGAAATTTTCAAATTGCATACTCAGATGGCATAGTGGTTCTCACGCTATAGCGTGGGCTGCTATTACTACATCTGTATGCAAGGTTTCCTACGACCTCCAAATAAAGACGTGGCTGTGCAGTTCACGCTTTATATATTTATAAGTAAGAATTATGGATTCAGAAAAAAAATGGGGTTGTATTGGATATGCCCTACTAGCACTTATAATTTGGGGACTTACTCAAGGTTTTAAAGTCGTATGCATAATTATAGGAATTTTAATAGCCATTCTTATAGCTTTTATATTTATATCAAATTTATCAACCAAGCGTTTAATAAAGAAATTTAAGCATCAAAAAGATATATATCCTAATGCATACTCTTTCTTTCGAAAAGAATTACGAATATTCCAGTCTGAAAACAATCTTACAAAACAAGATATAAACAAATTCCTCTCATTCCCTAAAGTTGAATGGGAAAAGAGAGAAAAGCTCGAATTGGAAAGAATACAACGAGAAAAGCAGGTATCAACTGAATATAATATGATTAAAGCCAACTATTCAGATGGACTTACTTGTTGGCAAAAAGAACATCCTTCTGCAAACAAATCAATAATAATAAGTAATATTACGGAAATAATAGATTTCGATAGGCGGCAAAAAGAGTTTTTAAGTACCGAAGAATGGGAAAAGGCACAAATAGCTTTTAGTAAGTTATGTCGTAGCAAAAAATCTACAACGCCACATTCTGGTTGCTATTTTTATAACATGAATTTTCAAAAAACCGACTATAAAGGAAATATCATACAAGGAGAATATCGCATATGGCAATTCTTTTTTTCAAGTTTTTGCACTGCAACCGATTTAGATTACACTCATTTTAAACAGACGCAAGAGAATAACATTAATATAGATAAATATAAGGAGGGAAAAATAAATACCCCTTCTTATATCAACATAGAGATTAGTAACTTTATAAAATCATTGGGTGTCCCTGTGCAAGTAATCGCATATGGGGCTGAATTCGATGAAAATCTTCAAGTTCAGTTTTTAACTCTTGATTTGGCTGTACTTGGATTTCAATCATGTGCTCTCCATCATATAGATGAATTATCTTCAAACTATGTTGTTATTATTGATGGAGTAACAACACAAGACTTGTTTGTAAAAAGATGCGAATCTGTAATACAGAAATTTAAGCATCAAAAGCCCTGTATTGTTTATATTTCTTTAATGAAAGAGTTTTCTCGGGAAGAGATGCAAAAACTCATTGATAAAAAGAACATAGAAGTGCAGCAACAAAAACAAATAAAAGATGAAATCAATTCTATTTCTAATGCATTAAAGTCTGCTGATATTGAGACGGCAAAAGAAAAAGTCAAGAAGGTTAAAGATTTTGCTTTGTCTAAAAGCGTAGATAAAGAATTGATAGATGTCATTTGCAAAACAGAGAAAAAAATAGAAAGTGATTATGCTGTTGGAGTGGTTGATGATTTTGATATTCAATATGTTGATTATTTGATGCCATCAGTTGTCCAAGATAAGAGTAACTGGAAATATCCAGTAACTAAATATCCTGAAAATGGCTGTATTGTTTTTCCATACAGAAGAAAAGCTATAGCAAGAAGAGGGTTCAGTGAAGCTAAATTCCAAAAGTATCTACAAGATACTTTCAGGGGATGTGATTTACTTATACTCGGTGATTGCAATATACTTCCTGTAGAAGATAACAGGCCTTTTGAACCAGATATAGCGATTATATGCAAAAAGCACCCATCTATAAGAATAGACATTGAAATAGACGAACCATATGCTGCATTTACACGAAAACCTATACATTATATAGGATGTGGAGATGATTTTCGTGATGCACTTCTGAATAATATCGGATGGATTGTTATTCGTTTTACTGAATATCAAGTTTTTTTCAATCCTAAGGGATGTGCGGCTTTTATAGCACAAGTTCTTCATTATATACAACCCTCTATGGTTTTACCAATCGATTTTCTCTCATGTTCTACTCCAAAGGAAATTGAACGATGGACAGAAATCGAAGCCAAAGTTATGGCAAGTGAAAATACTCGCGAGAAATACTTGAACCATGAATTTGGTATTGTTGACAATGAGAAACTTGAAATTGCAGACATAACACAAACGGAAAAAGAAAGGGTTTGTGCCAAGAGAATGAAACCATTGGTGTTTTCTTCAAATAGAAAAGTAAACTATAAAATAGGAGAACCTGTTTTTTGCGAAAAAGACGTTCATATTCAATTCTATCCACAAGAACATATTTATCTATATGATGGACAGGAACAATTTATTCCTGTCAGCAGTGTGATATCTTGTTTCTTTAAGCCATTTGATTCATACTATTGGTCAGAATATAAAGCTAATCAACGAAATATATCACAAGGACAGATTCTTGAAGAATGGGATTCAAAAGGTGCGTGTTCACGTGATGTCGGAACTTTTATGCACCAACAAATAGAAAACTATTATAAGGGACTTCCATATCAACAAGAATTCTCTTTCAAATATGACGGAAAATATGTTCACATAGAAGAACAAATTTCTCTTGAACTTGAATATATGCAATTCATAGAGTTTCTCGAAAACCACAAATTTAAACCGTTTAGAACAGAATGGGCTATATATGATGACGAACTAAAAATTGCTGGTACAATAGATATGATACATAAACGTGGAGATGTTTTTGACATATATGATTGGAAACGTAGTCATCGCATTGTCGATTTTTGGGGTAAACCGATTGCTGTAAACAACTATGGCGAGAAAGGGTTAGGTGAACTCAATCAAATTGAGGATACGCCATATTGGCATTATTGTATTCAACAGAACCTATATCGCTATATTCTCGAAAGAAATTATGACATAATTATCGAAAAGATGTATCTTGTGGTTTTCTGTGATGATACAAATGAATACAGAAAATTGGAAGTGCCACGTATGGATGAAGTCATAATTTCTATAGTAAAATCCTGTAAGAACGAGACTGTTAAGAAGCGGTTGATAACATTACAGGGAGAAAATCTATCATAACATTGATAATTAAGTTTTTTGTATGGAAGATAATTATTACATCAAAACTCTCCTTGAGAAAATTGAGTCTGCTGACCCAAAATCGTTCAGTCAATTTGCACATGAACATCCCATTTGTTTTCAAGAGAAAAAGGGCAATTGGCTCTTTCCTATGATGTTTGATTTTTATGTGAATAAAATACACAATGAGTATATCATATCTTTACTTAAAGAGTTGGGACTGTATCTACACAATAAATGTAAGAATTATGAAATGTCTGAAATTACTATGATTGATAGAAGTTTGTGCATAGATGATTCGTTTGTGGATAATTATGTCCTCAAAGTTCAAAATGCACAAAATGACAAGCCTAAATTCAGAGATTTAAATTCTCCTTGGCGTACAAGGGGAATTTCATTAGCATTATATGAAATTCCTACTTTTGTATTAAATTCTATCATATTTGAATTTAAAGATACAGAGCATCCATATATACTTGCTGATATAGCAGGTATGTATATGTATGGGCAAAAGTTCGAAGAAGGGCTAAATTATCTTTATCGAAGTATAAATCAACTTGCAATGTTCCCGAATCGATATTGGAATAGTGATTATGGATTAGCTGGGGCAGCAAATACTTTTAGATTATTACTATTGATGTGCCCTAAAAACCATATGGAACTATATAGAAAGATTTATTCATATGATTATCTATATTTGACGAAATTAGCCTGTACAACAAATGATGAAATCTTTCAACAGGAAGCTTATGTAAATAGGGCATCTATTGCTATGGATTCTATGGCAAGGTATATAATTCCAATAAATATCAATCCTGACTTGTTGTACATTTCTGATATGTACTATGCGCATTATTGTAATGAATTAGCAACCCAAATATCAATATCTTCGGGATGGAAGTATAATATGAAATCACTTACCTATTATCAACACGCATCTATTAGACCTAATGATACGGGAGGATATGTTGATATTGAAGAAAAAACATATAATGAAATTGTATCAGCAAAACACGAGCAGGCAAAATCAATAGCTTTGTTGTTTTATACAGTAATCTGTGCGGAGGATGGCAAATTAACAAGTCGTAATATTGAATCTTTATTTAAGATATTGCAATATGAATGTAGGTACAATTACAAAGAAACAAGAAAAAGAGTGTTAAACTTTAAATCATACAAATAATATGGATTTTTTTGATTTTTTATTCGGTAAAAAGGAAGATAAAAATGTGAGTTCACAATCATCTTCAAGTGTAAACAATTGTAAGTCTGAATCTACGATAAAGTCAGTTCTGCAATCAGAAGCTCCATCTATGGACCCTATAGAACAATATGTAAAGGAAAGTGTAACAGACCTGAAAAAACACATGCCTCTTAATACAAAAGACCTTGAAGCAGAAGCTATTTATCTTGCAGCATATCTTTATCTGAAAGGTTCTTATCAGATTGACTTTGAATTAGATTACTTCTCGGAAGGTCTTATTGATAAGATCCCATCAAGAAACTTCAATGTTGCTGATAAGGTGTTTTCATACATGGTAAAATATGGAGAAGGACACTATGGAGTAGAAGAACGGGATTATGGTATTAATGGTTATAAAATGAATATTCAAATGTGTTCTGATTATGGTAGTTATGTGAAGAGCTATTTTATAAGAGCACATAAAATCGGTTCAGGGCAAGATTATAATCACTTTAGTTCACCAAGAAACTGTTTATGGAGAAATGGAGAAAAAACTATAGATAGTCCAACCCAACGAGACATCTACTACAAATTTAGCAAGGGCACGTTTGAATTTATGATACCACCATACAATCCTCTTGTTGTAGGACGTGTAACAAAACAAGATGAATCAACTCTACGTTGTGAATCAAATGATGGAAGAAGAACATTTGTTTTCCACTTTAATGGCGCATTAAAGCCAAGTTGTTTGGATTATATAGAGATGTATCGAAATGATAAGGGAGATATGGTTTCTTATCACAAAGAATAGCCTTTAAAACATTTTTTCTATATCAAAAGAAATTAGACAAATATTCAAGTGCTGTACTATCTAAGGGACATAATAAATAGTACAGTGCTTTTTATATATAAGTAAAATTCGTATCTTTGCAACAAAATAAGAGTTCCTTGTAAGCAATTCAAGGTAGAACGCAGCAGATTGCACAGTTGCCAAGTCATTACCTCAAAATCGGGTAATTCTCCCAAAGTCTTTTGTATAAGGCAATAACAGAAGTTTTCCAGAATTACTGAAATATTCTATCCCCCTTTTATAAAATATCGTTTTTAATATCCAGCCATCTCTTTTATTTTGGTTTTTCCAATATAAGTAGATTTCTCTCATTGATATCAGAAAACGAAACATAAACAAAAAACCTCCTGTGAAACGAATCTCACAGGAGGTTTTTTTATTATTTATTCGAAAAGATTATTCCGCTTTTTCTTCTGCAGGAGTTTCAACAGGTGCAGGAGCAGCTTCAACCGGTTTTTCAACCTTTACATCTTCTCTAGATACGTTTACCGTAACGTTGACAGCAGAAGGTTGTCCCTGGTAAGGCATACGGTTCTTCGGGTCAGCACCATATTGGTTAGGACCTACAGTACCGTCAGCAAACAACATATAAAGTCCGAAAATAGCATTCACGATAGGAATGAACATCAACAGAATCAACCAGCCGGATTTATTCAAGTCGTGCAGACGCTTCACACCCTGTGCCAGAGAGAACCACACAGAAGCAACCAAAGCGGCAAGACCGATCAGCAAGCCGAATACGGAGCCACCGGCAGAACCGCTGGAAGCACCAAAAATAAAAGTACCTACACCCAACAGCATAGCGATCCAAGTTACTATACCACCAACAATACCAGACAGGAAATATTCGATTCTACGAATACGACCGTCAAAAGAAAAAGGAGCTTTGAACATAATTTATAAAATTTATATTAATAAATAAGTGAGTTGTTCATCGTGCATTTATTATATGGAAGCAAAGTTATAAAAAAAATAAAATAAAAAAAGTTCTTTAAGGAAAAGAATAAAAAAATAACCGAATCCCGTGCAGTATTTCCTATTTTCCTGCATTTAACCTATAAAACAAAGAAAAAGTAGCAAATCAAACCATGTATCATTAACCTACAACCTGAGCTTGAACAGAAGGGGAAAATTAAAAGAGAAAGAGAGAGTTTTTTAATTAACGTCCCCAAATGAAAGGGGAAGGTTTGAAACCTTCCCTTTTCCCCTTTCATCAAAATCGAGGGTTCACCTCAAATGAACTGCACCCCAAAAGTTAGACACAAAACTTTTGGGGTGCAGTTCATTTTGACACATTCCTTTTATTTGCAGTATTTTTGAATCAGCTCATCCACATTCGGATCTCCCAGTTCCTTAGCTTTCTTAAAGTTCCCGCAAGCCTCGTCCTTCTTCTGCAACTGTATCTGACAAAGCCCCAACAAGCGATAGGCTTCGGCATATTTCGGATCTGTTTTCAGCATATCATTCAGAATACGAACCGCCTCTTCATAACGGCCTACGCGCAAATTCACCACCGCGTGTTCCGCCTGATAAGTCAAGTCGGCAGGATTCAGCTCGATAGCCTTAGCGATATCATCCAACGCACGCTGATACTGGCGGGCTTTCAGTGCCGCCTGCTCACGATAATAATAAAATACATCATTCACTTGTCCTTTCACTGCGGTATGGTAGGCGTCATAATCAAGCATGGCATTCCGTGCCTGACCGGCCGCCATATTCATTTGCGCACGTTCCAGCAGATAAGGAGCCAACTCAGCGGTTATCGGCTGCGGACAACGGGCAATGCAACTATCCATCAAGGCCAAGACCTCTTTCGGGTCGCTTTTCATCAATTCCTTTGTCTTGGCGGCACTGAAGAAGGTAGCGGGAGAAGCAAGATTGCTGGCGTTTACTTTCTCATAAGCAGCCAAAGCACCTGCATAGTCTTGCTTGGCAAACAGGATATCGCCTTCCATCTGAATGTAAACAGGCAACGGATCAATAGCTATCGCCTGACGGACATTCTCCAAAGCGGTATCATACGTCCAATCCTTATACGTCTTTTCCGGCTTGGACAGCTGGTAAGAATACATCATCTTACCTATATTATAATATGCATCGTCTTTCTTCTGAGCCACCTTCAACGCGCGGTTAAAGTCGTCAACGGCTTTATCATACCAAGACTGGTCATCCTTGCCTTTGGCTATATAGTAATTCGCACGGCGGAGATACCCGTCCGCGTTGTTCGGGAACTGAGCGATAAAATCATCCAAGAGTTTGCCATAGTCGTCTCCCGACATCTGAGAGGAAGCCATAAACAAATAGACCAATGCCTGGTCTTCCGTTTCGGGCAATCCCTTCCGGATACCAATGCTTCTCAACGTCGCATCCCCCAGAGAAAGGGCATTGATCTTCTGCGCCATCGCAAAAGCCGCCCCTGCCGCATAACAAGTGGTTATCGTGTCCAGCCCCGACGACTTCTGCGCAATGCCGAACACCTGTCCTTCCGCGTTCATCACCGGACAGCTCACCATCTTGTCTTTCATCCGCATACTCAATGTATAATAATGGTACTCTCCCGCCACTTTGGACACCTCCTTCACCTTGCCGGAAACGCAGGCGATACTCTTCTGCGTGGAATAAGGAAGCATCCACGCATCACTTCCCACTGCCGGAGCAGCAGTCGCCACCACCAGCGCAGGCACTTTCTTTTCAGTAATTCCTACACGGAACTTTATGACATCATACATATCATTCGCTCCCAATATCCGGCTGACCGGCATTTGCTTACCGTCCGCCGTCACGACCACCGCACGCTCCGCTCCCTTGAAAAGAGAAAAATCGGATAATGCCAGTCCGTCTTCGGAGACAAAAAATCCGTTACCGGTATTCAGCATTTTATCATTCTTATCGTAGGTCACGACCGAGAAGACCGCACGTTTCGCCTTCTCTACCCATTTAGGGGTCTGCGCCATGCTTCCCTGCACCAGAAAGAAAAGCGCCAAAGGTAGAATTAAAATCTTCTTCATAATATTACTCATTATTTCTTTGTTTCACCGCCTCGTAAATCAAGATACCCGCAGCTACGGAGACATTCAATGACTCGATAGTGCCCAGCATCGGTATCTTCACCCATTCGTCGCAGAGCGCCAGGTTATCGTATGACACCCCTGTATCCTCCGCTCCCATAATGATGCACAACGGTCCCGTATAATCAGCTTTCGTATAATCGTAATCTCCCTTTTCGGTAGCCGCCACAATACGGAAGCCGCTGTCTTTCAGATACTGAAGCGTCGAACGCAAGCTCTGTTCGCGACATACGGGAAGCGTATGCAACGCTCCCGCCGATGTTTTCACCGCATCGGCATTTACCGACGCGCTGCCACGCGCGGGAATAATCACCGCATCTACGGCGGCACATTCGCAAGTACGGGCAATCGCGCCGAAATTGCGGACATCAGTCACTCCGTCCAACATTACAAAAAACGGATTCTTGCCTTGCTCAAACAGGAAAGGAACAAGATCCTCCGTCTTCTGATAAGTCACGGAAGAAATGAAAGCGATCACACCCTGATGATTCTTCCGGGTGATACGGTTGATACGCTCCACCGGAACACGCTGAACGGGTATCAGCGTACCTTTCAAAGCTGCAAAAAGCTCTTTGGAAAGATCACTCTGAATATCTTTCTTCACGAGGATTTTATCTATTTCTTTTCCAGCCTGAATGGCCTCTATCACGGCACGAACGCCGAAAATCATTTCACTTTTGTCAAGCATCTTATTTATTTACTATTGTACTATATTTACGAATTACTATTTATACATTACCGTAACGGCAATGACACACCGCTAATCACTGTTCAACAGCGCCTTGGCGTTGCTAAGCGCGGCTTCGGTCAAAGTGGCGCCACTCAACATATGGGCTATCTCCTCCACCCGCTCCTCATCAGTAAGACGGCGGATATGGCTGTTGGTTTCCGTATCGCTATCTTTCTTGTACACCTTATAATGCGCCCGTCCACGAGCGGCAATCTGCGGCAGGTGGGTAATGCTGATCACCTGACGGTTCTGCTCGCCCATCTCCTGCATCATATCCGCCATGCGGTCGGCTATCTCACCGGAAACTCCGGTATCTATCTCATCAAACACGATGGTCGGTAACTTCACGGCTCCCGCGATCATGGCTTTGATGGAAAGCATGACACGGGCTATCTCACCCCCCGAAGCCACAGAAGAAATATTCTGCAATGTACCGTTCTTGTTGGCGGAAAACAAGAAGCTGACCGTATCTTCTCCCTGCAATCCGGGTTCTTTCTTCAATCCCATCTCCACCTGGAAACGGACATTCGGCATTCCCAACGGAATCAGACGGGTGGCCAACTGCTTTTCCACCTCACGGGCAGCCTTGACGCGGGCTTTGGTCAGCAAGGCAGCCTGCTGCTTCACCTGTTTGAACTGTTCCTCCTTGCGGACGGTCCATTCGGCAATCCGTTCATCGTATGAAGTGATGTCGGACAGTTTGACACGGTATTCTTCCGCCAAAGCCAGCAACTCATCAAGCGTCTGTACCCGATGTTTCTGCTGCAAGGAATAAATCAAGTTCAGACGCTCGTTCACTTCCTCCAGCCGTGCCGGGTTGAACTCCACCGATTCACCCTGCGAAGAGATTTCATGCGCGATATCTTTCAGTTCGATATAAGCGCTCTCCATACGTTCCGCCAGTTCTTTGGCAGGCTGGTAGACTTTTTGCAGATTGTTCAGCGTGTTCAGATTGTCCTTCAGATAAGAAAGCAGTCCTCCTTCGTCTGAGGCGAACACCTGCTCCACCCGGTAAAGCCCTGCCTTGATTTCCTCCGCATGGCTCAGTATTTCGGCTTCCTGTTCCAACTCCTCCTGCTCTCCTTCCACAAGACGGGCTTCTTCGAGTTGCTCCAATTGGAAACGGATGTAATCTTCGTCCGAATGGCTTTTCTCGGCAAGCGAGACTAACTCCGCCAATTCGCGTTCCGTCTGTTTCCATCCGGCATAACAGGTGTGGTATTTCTCCAACGCAGTGTCGTTATGCGCCAGAATATCAAGTACATTCAACTGAAAGCCTTCCTTGTTGAGCAACAGATTCTGATGTTGTGAATGCACGTCAATCAACTGCTCTCCCAACTCCTTCACCTGCGCCAACGAAGCGGGCGTATCATTGATAAACGCCCGACTCTTACCGGACGCCTGCACTTCACGACGCAAAATGCACTCTTCATCATATTCCAGCTCATTGTCTTCAAAAAACGGGCGCATCCCATAAGCTGATATATCAAAACGAGCTTCTATGATACATTTAGAAGCTCCGCGACGAATTGACTTTACATCGGCACGCTGTCCGAGCAGCAGCCCGATGGCTCCCAGAATAATTGATTTCCCGGCTCCCGTCTCACCTGTAATAACGGAAAAGCCGGTGTCGAAACTAATATCCAGTTTCTCTATCAATGCGTAATTCTGAATGTATAGTGAACGTAACATTTGAATAAGTTGAGAGTTGAGAGTTAAGAGTTGAGAGTTAAGTGTTTTAATTCATTAGACAGGCGGTCTATAATATCGACGGCCACTTTTATCTTCGACTTGAGCGGATAGTCGGTACGGCCTTTCCGGTCGATGATACTGATTTTGTTGGTATCATGACGGAAACCGGCTCCCGCGTCGTTCAGAGAGTTGAGCACGATAAAATCGAAGTTCTTCCGTTCGAGTTTTCCTTCGGCATTCTGCTGCTCGTTGTTCGTTTCGAGGGCAAAGCCTACCAACAACTGGTCTTTTCTTTTGACAGCCCCCAGACTGGCGGCAATATCTTTGGTTGCCCGAAGATGCAGCGTCAGCTCTTCTTCTTTCTCGCGCTTGATCTTCTTGCCGGCCACCATTTCCGGACGGAAATCGGCTACCGCGGCACACAGTATGGCTGCGTCGGAATCGAAGAAACACGCTTGCGAAGCCGCATACATTTCCTCCGCCGATTCCACATCGATCCGGCGAATACGGGAGTGCCGTGTTTCCAGTTGCACGGGACCCGCAATCAACGTCACCTCCGCACCACGACGGGCGCATTCTTCCGCCAAAGCAAATCCCATCTTCCCGGAAGAATAGTTGCCGATGAAACGGACGGGATCAATCTTCTCGTACGTCGGTCCGGCTGTAATCATGATCTTCTTTCCTTTCAGCTCACCGTTTGCGGCAAAAAACTCGTCCAATACCCGGATGATATTTTCCGGTTCTTCCATCCGCCCCTTCCCCACCAAGTGGCTGGCAAGCTCTCCCGTACCCGGCTCGATGATATGATTGCCGAACGAACGGAGAATATCCAGATTCTTTTGGGTAGAAGGATGCGCATACATATCGAGATCCATTGCCGGAGCGACAAACACCGGAGCTTTGGCCGAAAGATAGGTTGTAATCAGCATATTGTCGGCTATCCCGTTTGCCATCTTGCCGATGGTAGAGGCGGTGGCGGGAGCAATCAACATGGCATCCGCCCACAGCCCCAAGTCCACGTGGCTGTTCCACGTTCCGTCGCGCTGTGCGAAAAACTCGCTAATGACCGGCTTGCTGGTCAACGCCGAAAGAGTGATGGGAGTAATAAATTCTTTTCCCGCCGGAGTAATCACGACCTGCACTTCCGCTCCCTGCCTGATAAGCCCACGAATGATGTAGCAAGCCTTATACGCGGCAATACTGCCGGTAATTCCAAGAATTATCTTTTTTCCTTTTAGCATTATTTCGTTATCAGATTGCTCATTTCACGCAGACGGATTTTTGTCAATACCGCTTTCGTATTCAGCGTGAAATCACTGTTCAAAATCCAACTGTAATATCCGGGATCTTTCTTCAAGACCTCAGCTACAGACATTCCTTTGTACTTTCCGAAGTTGAATACTTCCACTCCATTATCATCATAGACCATGCGACCGGCAAAGTCTACATTCTTGGAATAGCTGGAGTAGTCCGCCAGAAACGCGATATCGTTCTGCAACTCGTCATAGCGGTCGAGCTGCGCTTTCAGCACCTCGTAAGTGGCACGTGTGTCCGCCTCCGCCGTATGCGCGTCCTCCAGATTCTTTTCGCAGTAGAATTTGTAGGCGGCCGAAAGGGTGCGTTGCTCCATTTTGTGGAAAATCACCTGCACGTCCACAAATTTGCGCTTCGTCATGTCGATATCCACTCCCGCACGCAGAAATTCTTCCGCCAGCACAGGAATGTCGAAACGGTTGGAGTTGAATCCTGCCAAATCGCATCCTTCAATGTCGCGGGCAATGCTCTTTGCCACTTCCTTGAAAGTAGGGCAATCCGCTACGTCCGCATCGTAAATGCCATGCACGGCGGAAGAGGCTTCGGGAATATGCATCTCCGGATTGATACGCAAAGTCTTGGCTTCCTCATTCCCGTTCGGATAAACTTTCAAATAACAGATTTCAACAATACGGTCTGTGTTGATATTGGTTCCGGTCGTCTCAAGATCGAAAAAGACGATGGGATTTTTCAAATTTAATTTCATTTCTGGTTATTTTATTGAGTCACCACAGATTAACACAGATTCACACAGATATTTTTCTTTAGGAGAAGTAAAATCTGTGTGAATCTGTGTTAATCTGTGGTGAAACGTATTAATCATTCAGCATCATCGGCATCAGCAACATCAGCAAGTCTTCGTTCTCTTCCTGCTCTACGGGAATGATTACTCCGGCTCGTGAGGGATCGGCCAATTCGATAATAACTTCGTCTGCGGAAATGTTGTTCAGGATGTCGATCAGGAACGTAGATTTGAATCCGATACTCATGGCAGCTCCCGCATATTGGCATACTTGTGTTTCTTCGGCAGAGGTGGAGAAGTCGATGTCCTGCGCGGAAATGACAATCTGGTTTTCCTGCATACGGAGCTTGATCAAGCTGCTTGCCTGCGAGGAGAAGATAGACACACGGCGCAAAGCTCCCATCAGCTGCTGGCGGTCTACGGTCAACTTATGAGGGTTGTTTTGAGGAATTACCGAGTTGTAGTTCGGATAACGCCCTTCGATCAGACGGCAAACCATGCGATAGCTTTCGAGCATGAACACGGCGTTGCGTTCGTCGAATTCGATTGTCACCATGCCCTGTTCTTTCGGCAGAAGATTCTTGAGCAGCGTAGCCGGTTTCTTCGGCAGGATGAACGCCGCACGCTCGTTGCCTTTAGCCGCCAATGTCTTGCAACGCACCAGCTTATGACCGTCCGATGCGACCATCGTGATGTCTTCTGTCGTAATATCAAAATAAATACCGTTCATCACCGGACGGAGTTCGTCGTCGGCAGTCGCGAATACCGAGCGGTTGATACCTCCCAGAAGCACTTCCGCTTCCATCTCCACGCGAACTGCATTGTCTCCCAATGTAGCCGACTGAGGGAATTCGTCCGCATTCTGTCCCATCAGACTATATTTTCCGTTCTGATACTGCACCGTAATTTCATAATTGTCCGGGTTGACGTCAAACGTCAATGGCTGTTCCGGAATCTCTTTCAGTGCATCCAGCAACGTTTTCGCCACTACGGCAAAACGTCCGTTCGTATCGCTTTCATTCACTTCTACGGTAGTAACCATCGTTGTCTCGCTGTCGGATACGGTGACAGACAATGTTCCATCTTCCAGTTCGAAGAGAAAACAATCGAGGATAGGCAATGCGTTTTTCGAATTGATCACGCGGCTTATAGCCTGTAAATGGCTAGAAAGAGCAGTACTTGAAACGATAAATTTCATATATTTTCGTGTATTTAAGTTTTAAATATTCTAACGCACAAAGTTACGAAAAAAGATTCGGGCAACCCAATAAAACAAAAGAAAAAACAGTCTTTGTGTGAGGGATATTCCTAAAAAGTCGTAACTTCGCCGCAGAATTTAAATTAATCGCAATGGAATTTACAGGAAAAATCATCGCTATTCTCCCTCCGAGAGGTGGAGTATCAAGAACAAGCGGCAACGAGTGGAAATCACAAGAGTTCGTTATCGAAAATCACGACCAATATCCGCGTAAAATGTGTTTCGACGTATTCGGCGCAGACAAAATCGAGCAGTTCAATATTCAAATGGGCGAAGAACTGACCGTATCATTTGATGTTGACGCCCGTCAATGGCAGGATCGCTGGTTCAACAGTATCCGTGCATGGAAAGTCGAACGTGTAGGCGCAGGCGCTCCAATGGCTCCGGGTGCTCCCGTTCCTCCTCCGGCTCCGTCCGCTACTCCGGAATTTACTCCGGGCGACGCGAAAGACGATCTGCCTTTCTAAACAAAAAAATCAAGGCGTAACGATACGCACTGAAAAACTCCCGGTGAATTTGATTTTTGCCGGGAGTTTTTTTATGCCCGCACTTTGTAAAGATTCCGCCCACAGGTAAACACCTCTCAGCCCACAGATGAACAACACCCGGACACGGGCTCAGGGAAATAAGCCCACAGGTGAAAAAAGGTCAGCAATAACGTCGGCAACCAAAACCCAGAAATACTATCGCTGATAGTATTTCTATTCTCTTCTAATCTCTTCTTTTCTCTTCTCTTGGGTTATGGTTGGGTTATGGTTGGGTTTTTGCGCCCTGCCAGAAGGCGTTTCAGCGCTTTTAGTTTTTGCAAAAGCAGCGTTTTTTCGCAGGTAGTTTTTTCACCTGTTTTTCCTCTTTTCAAATCCGGTTTTTCTCAGTTCGGAAATCTTTTTCCAATCAACCCGAAATGATTTTTCCAGCTTGTCTTTAGTCAGCTTTATACTTCAAAACGATGGTGGGATATGCCACTTCATCAGCACAAGTGAACTGAGCAAAAAGTATGAAATTGCGAAAAAATTCCGCATTGCGCACAAAGAAATCGGGCACGAAACAGACCTGTTTTTCCACTTGCCGGAAGAGGTGTTCGAAATCCGCCATCAGCATAAAGTGATAGGAATCGGACAGGTTACTCATCCCCGCTTTATAGGTAACAGCACCGTCAAGCACTTCGCCTTTATCCAACCGGAGTATATAGTCCGACAGACTGTCTTCGTCCGGTGCTAATAATAAACGACCGGCATAAAAGGCAGCGTACAGTTCCGAAGTCGGCTCCACGAAACTGGAAAGTTGCGTAAACAACGTTGTCTGAGGCAGTCGGTAGACAGGATAGGCTTTATCCGCAGTATAACAAAAAGTTATACGGGGATTCTTATGCCTTTCTACAGCGGATGCCGTATTTGTCAGGGAGCGCATCATCCTCTCAGCCTCCGTCACATCGGGTACAGAAAGACTCAGCACAGCCGCCGCATCCCGCAATGTATCTTCCCGCTGGAAAAGACAGGTCACCAAATCATGCCCGGTGTTTTCCATCAGATAGCGCGAGATTTCACGGTTTCTTTCCTGCATTCCGCTATCATCGTCCACCCCTGCCGGTATATATTCACGACTGTCGCCATAGGCAAGCAGAGAGGTCCAGTCCGTAACGCTTTGCTTGCTAAAATAGAAAGTGGTGGAAGGCAACACTTCGCCCGGAAATCCTTTGACAGATTCTTGTTGCCGAAGCTGGTTGACAAAGGCGAAACAGGTATCCGGATCATGGCTGACACCTGTAAAATAGACATAATCGTCCTTCATCTTCATGTCAAACTCCGTCCACCCTATCATGCCGTTCACACGGGTATAAATGGTAGCGACCGCTCTGCTTTTTTTCGGTGCGTTTATCTGCATGAAAGCAGGATCATCCGCCAGAGAATCTCCCTTCTTGTAGGTGTCGACTACTTCTTCTATCAGTTTTTTCTGGAAGCTCAACGCCATGAAATCGGACGTGAGATAGCAAGCGAGGAAATCACCGTCCGCCATCGGGTAGATTGTTATCTTTTCTCCTTTGTAATCGAAGGTTTTCGGCGGATAGAGTGATGAAATATATTTTTGCACGAATCTGTCTATCAACTCCTTATCTCCTTCTCCCAATCTGCAATAGAGCACTTGGTCGCGTTCGCTGTCCGGAGCATGGAAACTTATCAGCATTTGATTCATTTGCCGACTCAATCCGTGGGGACTATCTTCGGAAAGTTCGTACAGGGAATGTTTTAAGTAGGAAAACAGCTTGGATACATACAGGTATTGCCGTTCTTTGCTGCAAGTCAGATTGTCGGTTTCAGTCACAAACTCAAGTACATCATCAGTAGCAAACACTGCCGAAGTAGTGGCGGGAACCAGCTCGTAAAGATTGAAATTTCTCTGTCCGTCAGCCGCCGACAGCCTGAAAAAAGAGTACATGACGAAACCTGCGCACAGAAGTACAACAGAAGAAGTGACCGCTATTTTCACTATCGTACGAAGTTTCATAATATTCGCTGTTTATCGGCTCGGTGCAAAAATAATAATTTCTACAAAGAAAACAAAACTTTTGCTAAAAAATTCACCGACAATTAAAGAAGGATTTCCAATCCGTCAAATGCCAGGTGAATATTCTCCGGAAGTCTCCGTTCAGCTTCGGCATGCAAGCCCATATCATGACTCATGTGTATAAAGTATGTCTTCTTTGCCTGAATGCGCCGCGCAACCGCCAAAGCCGCCTCCAGATTCTGATGTGTAGGATGCGGGGCTATGCGGAGTGCATTCACAATCAGAACATCCACGCCTGCCAATTGTTCATAGGATTCTTCGGGCATGGTCAGCATATCGGTGATATAACCGAGTTTTCCGATCCGGTATCCGAGAATCGGCAATCGCCCGTGCATCACACGCAAGGGAAGCACTTCGGTATGGTTTATGTAAAAGGGTTGTCCCGCCACAATCTCTTGCAAAGGGATATTAGGGACACCGGGATACGAATGTTCCACAAAACAATAGGGCATACGCGAACGCAATCCGCGTGCCACGTATTCTTCCGCATAGATAGGAACTGAACCAAACTGGCAGAACGGGCGAAGATCGTCCAGCCCGCCCACATGGTCGTAATGTTCATGCGTAATGAGCACTCCGTCTATCTTCTCGAAAGGGAGATGCAGTACTTGCTCCCGGAAGTCGGGACCGCAATCTATCAATATGCGCGCATCTTCCGTCTCTACAATGGCAGAGGCACGCAACCTGTTATCTTTCGGATCGGCAGAAGTACAAACTGCACACGTGCAACCAATCTGGGGCACTCCTGTCGATGTTCCACTTCCAATGATTCTTACCTTCATACTTCATTAAATTACGTTTACTTCCGGGTGGATATCGATACCGAATTTATCGCGTACCGAAGCCCGCACCGCATCTGAGAGTGCGATAACGTCACTGCCTTTCGCTCCACCCCGATTCACCAACACCAATGCTTGTTTATCGTGGACGGCGGCGGGTCCTAAGGATTTTCCTTTCCATCCGCATTGGTCGATCATCCATCCGGCAGGGATTTTCACACGCCCGTCAGGAAGCTCATAGTAAGGTATGCGGGGATAATCCCGCTGCAAGGCTTCCAGCTTTTCTTTCGCCACAATGGGGTTCATAAAGAAACTGCCTGCATTTCCCGTCACTTTCGGGTCGGGCAGTTTGCTTTCGCGAATCTCAATGATCACTTTACGGACAATGGGCAATGTCGGTGCAGGATACTTTGCAAGTTCCTGGCGGATCGTTCCATAGTCCAGCGTGTACCGTTCTTCTTTACTAAGGCGGAAACGGACATAGGTGACAAAAACGGATTTGTTCTCAGGACGCTTGAAAATGCTGTTGCGATAGGCATATTCGCATTCTTCGACAGAGTAAACACGCTCGTATCCTTGAATGTTCACTGTCTCTACCGCCGTTATCAGGTCTTTCACCTCCACTCCGTAGGCTCCGATATTTTGCACGGCACTCGCTCCCACCTCACCGGGAATCAACGAAAGATTCTCCGCTCCATACCATCCATGCTCCACGCAACAGGCTACAAAATCATCCCACACAACTCCCGCGCCGACACGCAGGGATACGGTCTGAGAGTCTTCGGCCGTCACTTCGATACCTCCGATGCGGGAATGCAGTATCAGCCCGTCGTAGTCTTTGGTAAACAGCAGATTGCTGCCGCCGCCAATATGCAAAAAAGGTGTCGTAACGGCACCTTGCGCAATACACTCCTTCAGTTCCGCTACTGAGGCGTATTCCAGAAAACGGGAGGCACTGACATCAATGCCGAAGGTATTGTAGGGCAAAAGAGAATACATAATCTATCTGTTTAAAAAGGTTATATACTGGTGTCTTCAAACTTATACAGCTCCCATCCTCCGGCTTTCCGACGGAAGTACAGGATGTTGGAGAAACCGTTGCCGATACCTTTCAACGCAAGAATCTTCGTTGTCGAGTTATCGTCGTTTCTCTGTCCGTAGTTGATATTGGAGAGGCGTTCAGAAGGAAGTTCCGGCTTGAAGGCAAACCATTGGTCCCGGTCGAGCGTTGTCTCCAAAATGGAGAAGTCGTCATCCGGATCGCTGGTAACAAAAATCAACGGTTCGCGTATGCGCCGGCTCTGAAAAAGGCTGTCGACGGCAAAACGGCCGAAGAACTCCACAAAGTCCTCATCGTCGTCCTGCTCGATAGGACGCAAATTGATGGCTTCCAGCATCCACGCTCCTTTGATGCGTTCAAAGTAATACTTTTTCATCATCCGTGTCTTCACGAATATCCACTCCACTTGCACAGAGGTAAGCGCAGTATCTCCTACTAAATCCATATCTTCTTCTTTATCAAACAGGAGCGTATAGTAATGCTGCTTGGTAAATAAGTCGTCATGCTTCCAATGGTGTTCGTCGATGTTCAGCTTCTTGTCTCCATTGTAGTAGGGCAACGGAAACTTCACACGCTGACGCTGCAACACGTCGTCGGAGGCAAAATTATAGATAAAATCGTCGAAAGACTCGTCGGCCTGTATAGGCTGCGGCTCTTCCGGCAATTCTTCCTGGTGGATTGAATCGGTTTTGTACCGGATGGAATCCACCTCTTTTGTAATAGATGCGAAGGGGTCAATCTTAGCTTTCTTGTTTCCACAGGAACTCAGTATACCGAGCAATATGACCCCTGCAATTAGTTTTTTCATTATTTTAATTTCTCTCGTAACTTTTCAAGCATATCCACCGTCATGCTTTCCAAATCGTAGGCGGGCTTCCACCCCCACTCTTCGCGGGCACAAGTGTCGTCCAGACTGTCGGGCCAGCTATCGGCTATGCGCTGCTTCAAGGGGTCTATTTCATAAACCATCTCAAACTGCGGCACGTGCTTCTTGATTGCCTGATATATCGTTTCCGGGTCGAAACTCATGGAAGCGATATTGAAAGCATTGCGGTGTATCAGTCTTGCCGGATCGGCTTCCATCAGTGTGATCGCCGCGTTCAGCGCATCCGGCATATACATCATATCCATCAAAGTGCCTTGCTTAATGGGGCACACAAACTTCTCTCCTTTCACTGCCGAATAGTAAATATCGACAGCATAGTCGGTCGTACCTCCTCCCGGAGGGGTCACATTCGAAATAATGCCCGGAAAACGGACAGCACGGGTATCGACACCGTATTTATTAAAATAGTAGTCGCTCAGCAACTCTGTCGTTACTTTCGTGACTCCATACATGGTACGCGGACGCTGGATCGTGTCTTGCGGCGTCTTGGTGTGAGGCGTACTTGCACCAAACGAGCCGATAGAACTGGGAGTGAACACCGCGCATCCTTGTTCACGTGCCACTTCCAGCACATTCCATAATCCATCAATACCTATCTTCCAAGCCAATTTGGGTTTCGACTCGGCAACTACGGACAACAGTGCAGCCAAATTATAAATCGTATCAATGTGATACTCTTTTACCACAGATGCCACCGCCTGCGCATCCGTCACATCGGCAATCGCCGAAGGACCGGACTCTTTCAATTCTCCTTTAGGCTCTGCACCCGGTATATAACCTGCTACAACATTTGTATTTCCATAGCGTTTGCGTAACTCCATTGTAAGTTCGGACCCGATCTGTCCGGTAGCTCCAATAATCAAAATGTGTTCCATTTTTTCTTCTGACTTAGAATAATAAGCTTAAATAGTGCGCAAAGTAAGCACTTTTTTTTCAGATTTTAATCAAAAAGACATTGTTATTCCAAGAAAAATTGTGTCCTTTGCAATATAACTTAATCACATAAACACCATGTACGGTAAAATGCAAGAATTCCTCAGCCAGACATTGGCTGAAATCAAGGAGGCCGGACTTTACAAAGAAGAACGCCTGATTGAGAGTGCGCAGCAAGCTGCCATTACAGTAAAAGGTAAAGAGGTACTGAACTTCTGTGCCAACAATTACTTGGGACTGTCCAATCACCCCCGATTGATCAAGGCTTCCCAAGAGATGATGAATCGCCGAGGATACGGTATGTCATCCGTCCGTTTTATCTGTGGGACACAGGATATTCATAAAGAACTGGAAGCGGCTATTTCCGACTATTTCCAGACAGAAGACACGATTCTATATGCTGCCTGCTTCGATGCGAACGGCGGGGTGTTCGAACCGCTCTTCACCGAAGAGGATGCGATTATCTCGGACTCGCTGAACCACGCTTCCATCATCGACGGTGTGCGTCTGTGTAAAGCGAAACGCTATCGTTATGCCAATGCCGATATGAAGGATTTGGAAAGATGTCTGCAAGAAGCGCAGGCGCAACGTTTCCGTATTGTCGTGACGGACGGTGTGTTCTCTATGGATGGCAATGTAGCTCCGATGGATCAGATTTGCGATCTGGCCGAGAAATATGATGCACTGGTGATGGTAGACGAGTCTCACTCGGCAGGAGTGGTAGGCGCCACCGGTCACGGGGTCAGCGAATTGTATAAGACACACGGCCGCGTGGATATTTACACCGGAACGCTGGGCAAAGCTTTTGGTGGTGCGCTGGGAGGATTTACGACAGGCCGCAAAGAGATTATCGACCTGTTGCGTCAACGCAGCCGTCCGTATCTGTTTTCTAATTCATTGGCTCCGGGCATTATCGGTGCCAGCCTTGAGGTGTTCAAAATGCTGAAAGAAAGCAATGCGCTGCACGACAAGCTCGTAGAGAACGTGAATTACTTCCGCGACAAGATGACCGCTGCCGGATTTGATATCAAACCGACGCAGAGTGCGATATGCGCTGTTATGCTGTATGATGCGAAGTTGTCTCAGGTTTATGCTGCACGTATGCAGGAAGAGGGTATTTACGTGACCGGATTCTATTATCCGGTGGTTCCGAAGGAACAGGCGCGTATCCGTGTGCAAATCTCTGCAGGACACGAGAAGGCTCATCTCGACAAATGTATCGCTGCCTTTATCAAAGTGGGTAAAGAACTCGGCGTATTGAAATAAAACTTTTTCATGTCTTCCATTGTTATTGTTGGGGTGCATTAGAAGTGCCGACAAGATAACAATGGAAGATTTTTTTATTTATATATGGAAGAACTGACTCTCACGACTCCTGCCCTTCTTTTCTCGGCAGTCTCACTGATTTTATTGGCTTACACCAATCGTTTCTTATCGTACGCACAGCTTGTGCGGCAGTTACGCGACCGCTATATGGAGAATCCTACGGATATCACGGTAGCACAAATAGAGAACTTACGAAAACGTTTGAATCTGACCCGCACCATGCAAGGACTGGGAATTGCGAGCCTGTTTCTCTGTGTGGTCAGTATGTTTTTCATTTATATCGGACTGCAACTGCTGTCCGCCTATGTATTCGGAGTGGCTCTGCTGTTGCTTATCGCTTCATTGGGCGTGTCTTTCCGCGAAATACAGATTTCCACCCGTTCGCTGGAGATTTATCTGGGAACGATGGAGAAGGGAAAGAGCAGAGCTAATCATTAAGCCACCACCCAACAGGGAAGGATCACAGCAAAACGACTTCCTTTACCGACCTCGGATTGAAGGGTAACCGTTCCACCCAATTTCTCTATAATCACTTTACAGATGGAAAGTCCTAATCCCGCACCCTGCGAAAACTCATTCTGCTTATAGAAACGACCGAATATCATCCGTTGTTCTTCCAATGGTATGCCACGACCAGTATCTTCAACATAGATTTCAACTTTACTTTCGTCGGAGAAATAATGATATCCTACTCTGATAGTACCGCTTTCCGTAAACTTTTCCGCATTATTCAAGAAATTGGTAAGTACTTGTATCAAGCGGTCTCTATCCACATTTATTTCTAAAGCTATTTCTTCCGTCTCTTTCAGAAATTCCAAACGTGGAGAAATAAGTACTTGATGTGTGGAATAGACATCATCAATCAAATCTTTTACCTGATACCGCCGATAGACAAAAGACATATAGTCGGATTCGATACGGGAAAGTTCCAAAATATCATTCACCAGTTTAAGCAATAGTTCGCTATTTTTATTTATGGTATCTACATATTCTTCCCGTTCTTCGGGAGTTAAATCCTCTTCTACCGCCAGAATATTGGAGAAGCCGACAATTGAGTTTAGTGGAGTGCGTATTTCATGGCTCATATTCGCCAGAAAAGATTGTTTGAGTTCGGCTTTCTCAGCTAGCAAACGTGCCGCTTCCAACTCCTCCTCCCTATCCTTTACTTTTTGCACGTTCTGTAATAATCCCGCAGTTTTGTACTGCCCTCCTCCAATCGGGTTGGTACTATAACGAAATTCCCACCATTGATAACCCTTTCCGTCAAAGTTACAAGGAAGTTGCGCTATTTTCTTCCGTGCATTTTGCAGGTTCTTCCAACTAATTTGCACACTCTCCCAATAGTCGGGATGAATTAAATGTTTGAGTTCTTCGAATGTCAGTTTCCGAGGGGATATTCCTTGCGAATGCCAAAATGCATCTTCAAAAACAAATGTTTTCGTCTCCAGTTGCCAAGCGTATGTTGCTCCCCCTGCAATGGCCAATGCTAATGTTTCTTTTTCATGGGCTAACGCACAAAGTGCCTGTTTTTTCCTTCTCTGCTCACGGAGATAAAGCCACCACAAACAAGCAAAAAGAAAGAGAAGTAGTATGATTGAAGTAATTAGTATACTCCCCCATAACAAAGGATATCTCTTATTAAAAGGTATATTTATAATTGTAAAGTCGGAAGGAATTCTTTCGCTCCTTAATCCCATCCGCAGCATAGCATTCCAGTCTGCCACATACTCTTTACGACTTTCGGCTATAGGAATATCCAAAGGAGACGTTCCATGCAAAATACAAACTGCGGCATTGACTTCTTCTTCCACTTGAACAGGCAATGTGGTCAGGTAACCTCCAATTAGCTTCTCTCCATATCCAAACCCCTCATTGATAGCGGTCAAACAGGGATTCATACATACATTACCAAAATTCTCTGTAGTGAAATCACGCTTTAGCTGAATGTAACACCGCTCACGATAACTTCTGTTCAGTATCCACATCAAACTAACATCATTCTTCCCGGAAACACGTGCGGAAACTGCAAGAAAGTGCGTATATCCTTCTTTCAATTTTATTTGCAATTCTTGTTTGGGAGTACGCACAGTCTTTATCGAGTCAATAAAACCAATCACCTTAGATCCTCTCAGCTGTTCACGAGCGTCTTGCTTAATCTGATTGTCTAGAAAAGTGGAGTCAAGGACTGTAAATAACGATACTGCATTACCGAAGATTTTTTTAGCTATGGCTATATTCCTCTTGAAATCTATTTTATCATGAAATCCCGTCACGTTAGGATATTGACTTATTAACTTCCAATTCGGATAGTTAACCCCTCCGAATATAACAGGAACTTCCTTTACTAACGGTGCACCGCATTTCAACAAAGAGTAAGTGGCTTGATCTTCATTTACTATAATCACCTCCGGCTTCCAGTCTACAGACACAGAATCCAACAGATGAAACATTCTTTCCAATTCTTGCTTTTCGAGATAATTCTCACAATCCAGATAGAGTGTGCGAATATCCGCTTTTATATTCTTTTTCTCAAACTGTCTGGAAATCATTTTGTTATAATCAGGATAACCGCTATAAGCTTCTTCGTAAGAATGTATGACCAATATGCGATGCTCTTCTTTCGGGGAACAGCTACTCAACCCTATTAGTAATAATAGAAGTGTAACAAAAATATTACTCCATTGTCCGTGTTTGTCCATATCCATATTATTGTTTGTTTGGATAAAAGCAGCCATTCGCCTTCTATACTCCATACGATAGGTACAAAGATAACTGATTTTTAAATAAGGGCAAACAAAGTCAAAAAAAGAAGTTGCCCGAATATGAAATTCAGACAACTTCTTGCATATAAATCTTTTAGGCTACTATAAATTAACGCTGTCCCAATTGTGAGTCTACAAAGAAAATTCCAGTATCACCGGCTTTCTTGACTTTGTCAACAATGCCTTGTGCTGTAGCTTCTTCTTCTACTTGTTCGCGAACGAATCCCCACAAGAAATCTTGTGTTGCTTTGTCCTTCTCAGCAGCAGCTACGTCAACCAGTTTGTCTACCAATTGAGAAACATGGCATTCATGTTTGTAAACGTGCTCGAATACTTCCAACGGACTACCCCAACCGTTAGGAACAACATCTATTTTATCAACTTTAGCGGTTCCTCCACGTTTGATAATATAATCTGCCATAGCATAAGCATGCTCCATCTCTTCCTGAGACTGCTTCTTCATCCAATGGGCAAAACCACTGAAACCTTCTTTCTCGAAATAGAAAGACATTGCCAAATACAGGTTAGCAGACCACATCTCAGCAGTAATCTGTTCGTTAATTGCATTCTGTAATTTTTCTGAAATCATAATCGTATCTTTTATTAAGTTGTTAATGTAGTTTCTTTTTGAACTCATTACAAAAATAACAAGATTTCAGTCCACATTGTTCCATGCACCCCGCATTTTTAAACTACATTCACACTTTGATTGTGGCGGTTCATTTTTTACTTACACCAGCTCGTCGGAAGTATATCCTTTCGGAAGCTCGCGACAGTTATAGCCGGAAGCCATTATTTCACCGTATGCACCGGCAGAACGAAGGGCTATCAGGTCTCCACGCTTGACTTTGTTCAGATCAATCGCTTTTCCGAAAACATCGGACGACTCACATATCGGACCTACTACATCGTACGCTTCCATCGGTTCTTCGGAAGTCAGGTTTTCCATCTTATGGTATGCCTGATATAAAGCCGGACGGATCAAGTCGGTCATACCTGCATCGAGGATGGCAAATTTCTTCTTGGCTCCTTGCTTCACATACAGCACTTTGGATATCAACGTACCGCACTGCCCCACGACGGCACGCCCCAATTCAAAATGAAGTGTTTGATAAGGACGCAGTTTCAGTTGTCCGGCATAGGTGGCAAAATAATCTTTGAAGTTCGGGATAGCCTGACGGTTGGGATGGCCGTAATCTATCCCCAGACCACCACCGACATTTATATGTTCTACCAGAATCCGACGTGCTTCCAACTTGTCCTGCAATTCATTGACACGATTGCACAAGGCGACGAAATCGCCCATATCGAGAATCTGCGAGCCGATGTGGAAATGAAGGCCGATAAACTTGATATTCTTCATTTCCAAAGCCACGTCTATCACTTTATCCATATCCTGCATACTGATACCGAATTTATTTTCGGCAAGACCGGTAGTGATATTGGCGTGAGTATGCGCGCCTACATCCGGATTGATGCGGAAAGCGACATTGGCTATTTTGTTTTGAGCGGCTGCCAGCTCGTTGATTACTTCAAGCTCGGGAATAGATTCTACGTTAAAACAGAAGATTCCATATTCTAATCCGAGATTGATTTCCCAGTCTGCTTTACCCACTCCCGCAAAAACGACTTTATTGGCCGGGAATCCTGCACGGATAGCGGCACGGATCTCTCCACCGCTCACACAGTCGGCTCCCATTCCGCTTTCACGGATGATGGCAAGTACCTTCGGATTGGCATTCGCTTTGACAGCATAGTGTACTGAATAATTAGGATATTTGGCAACCTCATGGTTAATAGCCGACAATGTATCACGCAGCACTTTGGTATCGTAATAATAGAAAGGTGTCTGCAAAGTGCGGAATTTATCGATTGGAAATATTCCCTTCATAACTCAAAAACTTGTTTAGTTGGTTAAAAAAAGCGCTTTTATCAGTTCGGTAAAAGCGCTCATATTATTGATGGAATTATTTGCCGTTGAAAAGCATATCGCTCAACGACTGTAAAGCCGCCTTCTTGTCACACTCCCGAATGAGGAAGGAGATGTTGTAGTTGCTCCCTCCGAATGAGATCATTCGCACCGGTATGTCGCGCATCGCATCAAGCGCTTTGGCTTCAAAACCGACATTTTCCCATTCCAGGTCACCTACAACGCAGATGATACACATTTCTTTATCAACGGTTACCGTTCCGTATTTCTTCAGGTCATCCAGAATCTCATTAAGATGTTTCGTGTTATCTATCGTTACAGAAACACCGACTTCTGACGTACAGATCATATCGATGGATGTCTGATAGCTTTCGAAGATTTCGAACACCTTACGCAAGAAACCGTGAGCCAATAACATACGGCTAGATTTGATCTTGATAGCAGTGATGTTATCTTTGGCGGCTACTGCTTTGATTTTTCCTTTCTCTGTATCATTGGAAATCAATGTGCCGGGAGCGGTCGGATCCATCGTATTCAGCAAACGTACAGGAATATTGGCATATTTAGCCGGCTGGATGCAGGTAGGATGCAGAATCTTCGCACCGAAATAAGCCAATTCGGCTGCTTCTTCGAAATGTAGCTGACGTACCGGAGCTGTCTTGTCAACGATACGCGGATCGTTATTGTGCATACCGTCAATGTCTGTCCAGATCTGAATTTCGGAAGCATTCACCGCTGCTCCGATCAGAGAAGCCGTATAATCGCTACCGCCACGTTGCAGATTGTCTATCTCACCATAAGCATTGCGGCAGATGAAACCTTGCGTGATGTAGATATCCATATCCGGATAAAGTTCGAGCTGTGCCTGCAACTTCTCCTTAATATATACGGGGTCCGGCTCCGCGTTCTTATCAGTACGCATGAATTCCAAAGCCGGAAGCAGTACGGACTTCGCACCGCATTCCTGCAGGTAGAAGTTCACCATTGCCGTAGAGATCAGTTCTCCTTGCGCCAAAACCACTTTCTCTTCAAACAAAGTGAAAAGGTCTTTCGTATAGGAGCGGATGTAGTCGAAATGAGACTTGATGACTTCGAGACCTTTCTGTTTATATTCCTGAGTTGCGAATAGCTCATCAACGTGCTGTTTATATTTAGCTTCCAGCTTATTGATAATCTCGTTGGCACCCTCCGGATTCTTCTTATACAGATAGTCCGAAATTTCCACCAATGTGTTCGTTGTTCCCGACATAGCAGAAAGAACAACAATCTTCTGTTCACCATCGGTAATCAATTTGGCTACTTCCTTCATGCGCTGAGCAGAACCTACGGAAGTTCCTCCAAACTTTAAAACTTTCATTTTCGTTACTGTTTTAGTTATCTATATTTAAATCTATTTCTATTGTTCTCTGCCGGGGCATATATTCATCGGTCACATCGACAATCTGATGGTCGGCACAACGATACACCCGACCCGGATATTCTTTCAACAATTGCAGATTGTGCGTGGTCATCACAACGGATGAACCGGAACTGCAAATATTATGTAACAATTCAACAATCGATTTCCCCGTTTCCGTATCCAGGTTGCCGGTCGGTTCATCCGCCAGGATGATGGCCGGAGAATTGAGTACGGCACGTGCAATCACAATGCGCTGCTGTTCGCCACCGGAAAGTTCGTTCGGCAGTTTGTATCCTTTATTGGACATTCCTACCAAATTGAGCACTTCTTCAATACGTTCCCTGATTTCCTGTTTGTTCTTCCAGCCTGTGGCACGAAGTACAAATTCCAGGTTATTGTAAACGGTACGGTCTGTCAGCAACTGAAAATCCTGGAATACAATGCCTAACTTGCGGCGCAGTTGCGGGATATGCTTACGTTTGATAGACCGCATATTATAATCCAGTACTTTAGCTTCACCGTCAATTACATCCAGTTCGCCATAAAGGGTTTTGAGCAGACTCGTCTTTCCCGAGCCTACTTTTCCGATCAGATAGACAAACTCTCCTTTGTGCAATTCCAGATTTACATCACTCAGCACACAGAGTTCCTGTTGATGGATTTCTACGTTCTTATATCGTATCAACGCCTCGTCATCCATGCCGACTCCCGCTTTAATTTTTAATTTTTAATCTTTACTTATTAATGCTTCTTCCATGTACTGCTATGTCTTTCCTGCAGTTCACGCGCAAGATCTTCAATGCGATAGCCTTTTGAAGTCAGCAATACAATCATGTGATAAATAAGGTCGGCTCCTTCGTAGATCAGGCGTTCGTCAGTGCCGTTGGTTGCTTCGATCACTGTCTCGACTGCTTCTTCACCTACTTTCTGCGCCATCTTATTGACACCGGACTCAAACAGGCTGGTTGTATAAGAGCCTGCGGGCATTTCTTCGTGACGTTTGTCGATAAAGTCTTGCAATGCTTTCAGGAACATCACAGGTTCTTCATTCTTCTCACCCCAACAGGTATCTGTACCTGTATGGCACACAGGACCTGCCGGATTAACCTGAATGAGCAACGTATCATTGTCGCAATCGGCCTTGATAGAAACAACATGAAGGAAATTACCGCTTTCTTCGCCTTTTGTCCACAGACGATTCTTTGTACGGCTAAAGAATGTCACTTTTCCGGTTTCTACCGTTTTATCATAGGCTTCCTTATTCATGAAGCCCAACATCAAGACTTTGCGCGTCTCATTATCTTGTATGATAGCCGGAACAAGTCCGTTCATTTTCTCGAAATCCAATTCCATTTTATTCAATATCTTAATTTACTATTTACGCATTATAATATCTTCGCCGCAAAGATACGATTTTAAATCGGGAATTTTAATTTCTCCGAAATGAAAAACGCTGGCTGCCAATGCCGCATCTGCTTTTCCTTGCAAAAAGACGTCACGGAAGTGTTCTTTACTGCCTGCTCCACCCGATGCAATGATAGGAATAGAAAGCTGTCCAGCCAAAGCGGCAAGTGCTTCGTTCGCATAGCCGGTCTTCACTCCATCATGATTCATACTCGTGAAGAGTATCTCTCCCGCTCCGCGTTCCTGCGCTTCCTTAGTCCACTCGAACAGGTCTTTATCCGTTTCGATGCGTCCTCCGTTCAAGTAACATCTCCAACCGTTCTCGGTCTGTTTCGCATCTACCGCCAATACACAGACCTGTGAGCCGAAATTCTTTGCAATCTCATCAACCAATCGGGGATTACGGATAGCGGAAGAATTGATGGAAATCTTATCCGCTCCCGCATTCAGCAGACGGTCTACATCACTCAATTCATTGATTCCTCCCCCTACGGTAAACGGGATATTGATATTAGCAGCAATCCGTTTTACCAATTCCGTAAAAGTCTTACGTCCCTCGTGGCTTGCAGTAATGTCCAGGAAAACAAGTTCATCTGCTCCCTGTTCACTGTAAGCACGGCCCAGCTCCACCGGATCACCGGCTTGGCGCAAGTTGACAAAATTCGTTCCTTTCACGGTTTGTCCGTCTTTTATATCCAGACAAGGTACTATTCTTTTTGCTAACACAATCTTATTTTATTTACTGTTCAACAATTTACAATCTATATGCCTAAGCTTGCTTCTTAAATTTTTCTTATTATATCAAATCCTCTTATATAACTTCTCCTTATTATATAAGGTATATTCTGATATGCGAATTATAAAAAGATTCTCAAATCTTGTAAGGTGATATGGGCTTCATACAATGCCTTGCCGAAAATAACTCCGGGAACACCGGCCTCATCCAAAGCGACAATATCATCCACCTTGCTTACCCCGCCACTGGCCATCAGATAGAGATCGGGGAATTTTGTCAACATCTCTTTATACAAATCGATAGAAGGGCCACTCAGCATTCCATCACAGCTAATATCCGTACAGATTACTTTTCGTATGCCTTTATCCATATAATTTTCCAGAAACGGAAAAAGCTCACAGGTGCTTTCGTCTTTCCAACCATTGACGGCTATCTTATGATCTTTTACATCTGCTCCCAAAATGATCTTCTCACTACCGTATATTTCCAGCCAATGACAGAATAGTTCCGGATCTTTCACCGCAATGCTTCCCCCAGTTACCATCTGCGCACCGCTCTCAAAAGCAATTTTCAAATCCTCATCGCTCTTTACTCCACCGCCAAAATCTATAACGAGAGAAGTACGTGTCGCAATCTGTTCCAACACCCGATAGTTAACGACATGATGAGAAGCAGCACCGTCCAAGTCTACCACATGAAGCCTGCGAACACCGTTCGCTTCAAACTCTTTAGCTACTTCCACCGGGTTCTCATTATATACCTTTTTACTATCGTAATCTCCCTGGGAAAGACGTACGCACTTTCCATCAATAATATCAATGGCTGGAATAATTTCTATCATCTATTTATTTACTATTTGACGATTCACTAAATATTTATTTCAAACATCGAAATGTTTTTATGACACATCATCCATACTGTTACCGGCAGAGGTTCAAGAAATTCGTCAGAATCTTCTCTCCTGTCTTGCCGCTTTTCTCCGGATGGAACTGGGTAGCATAAAAGTTATCTTTATGCAACGCAGCACTGAACGGATGAATATAGTCAGTGGTAGCAGCAGTAAAGTCGCAGGTCGGCACATAGAAGCTATGCACAAAATAGACAAACTCTTCTTCGGTGAACCCTTCAAACAATTTGCTATTCGTTTGCCCAATGGTGTTCCATCCCATGTGAGGCACTTTATCTTCATGTTTCTGCGGGACAAAACGTTTTACATCCACATCAAAGATATTCAAACAATCGACTCCTCCTTCTTCGGAATACCGGCACATCAACTGCATACCGAGACAAATTCCCAATACAGGCTGACGGAGATTCTTTATCAGTTCGTCCAGTCCCGTAGCTTTCAAGTGATTCATGGTAGTTTCCGCCTCTCCTACTCCGGGAAAAATGACTTTATCAGCCGATTGGAGTTCTTCTTTATCAGCAGTAATCACCGCTTCTACACCTAACCGCTTTAAGGCATAATCTACAGAACGAATATTGCCGGCATTGTATTTTACAACTGCTACTTTCATCAGCTAAATATTACAGTTTTATTTTTGTAGGTCAAGACTTTGCGCTCGATGTGCTTCTGCACTGCACGCGAAAGAACGATTTTCTCCAAATCCTTTCCTTTATTTACGAGGTCTTCAATGGCGTCTTTATGAGTGATGCGCACTACATCCTGTTCAATAATCGGTCCGGCATCCAGCTCGGTCGTTACATAATGACTGGTTGCACCAATAATTTTCACTCCTCTCTGGAAAGCTGCATGGTAAGGCTTCGCCCCTACAAACGCGGGAAGGAAAGAGTGATGAATATTGATAATCTTATTCGGATAAGCGTTAATCATCTGTTCGGAGATCACCTGCATATAGCGTGCCAATACAATAAATGTAATCTTATGTTTGGCAAGCAGTTCCATCTCTTTGCGTTCCTGTTCTTCTTTTGTCTCCTTGGTGATAGGGAACAGATAGAAAGGAATTCCGAAACGTTCTGCCACGTGCTGCAAATCCGGATGGTTACTTATAATAAGAGGTATCTCTACATTCCACTCTCCTGCCGTATACCGGGCCAGCATATCGAAAAGGCAGTGCGACAGCTTGGATACGAAAATAGCCATGCGTGGTTTTACATCAGAGAAATAAAGGCGAAAATCCATTTCATATTTTTGCCCGTAGAGTGTTCTGAAATAATCTTCAATTTTTTCCTGTGGAACCAGAAAATCTTTCAGTTCCCATTCAATACGCATAAAGAAGATGTTCTCTACATGGTCTACATACTGATCCAGATAGATAATATTTCCTTTGTTTACCGTAATAAAGTCTGTCACTTCCGCAAGGATTCCCGGTTTGTCGGGACAGTGCAATAACAGTTTGGCTGTTGTCATCATTCTTTTTACTAATTAACGATTCCAGGCAGAATCTTTTCTACCTTTTTAATTTTAGTCCGCAAAAATAACGATTTATTGCAAAATTACGAATTAATCAAGCAGAAAGTTGATATAAAAACGGTGATTTCTTACAGATAGAAAGATATCGGGAGCCATTTTCTATGAAAAGAATGACAAACTTTAGGATAGCGACATCATTGCCTTCGGATAGTGACGCCATTTCGTCGCAATAGTATCACTATAAAGATCGGTTCTCCTTACTATTCGATCTGAAGGAAAACGAATATTTTTTTTCATTACAAAAGCACTCAAAATGAGACACTAAGCATTTTTCTCGTTTTTTATTGAAAAAATCTTTTCTCAAAACGCTTGCAGGTTTACAAAAAACAACTACCTTTGCACCCGCAATCGAGAGAGATGCAGATTAATAAATTGAAATTCTGGTGCGTTAGTTCAGTTGGTTAGAATACATGCCTGTCACGCATGGGGTCACGGGTTCGAGTCCCGTACGCACCGCTTCTTTCATTAAGAAGCAAAGAGAATAGAAATGAGTTAATCCAATTAAGATTTGGTGCGTTAGTTCAGTTGGTTAGAATACATGCCTGTCACGCATGGGGTCACGGGTTCGAGTCCCGTACGCACCGCGAAAGCAAACAGCAAATTAAAGCAAAGCTCTGAAATTCAAGAACTTCAGAGCTTTTTCTTTTTTGTGATTATCCCCTTGGTTCTCCCAATACCTAATGGCAAGAGGCGTACAAAGTTATTAAGCCAACTATTTTATTCGGAATACTTTGGCGTTTACAGCCCGGTTCGTTATCTTTGCCATATTCTTAACGCAAACTTACAAATATCAATATTTTGAGATGAAAATAACTTTATTTATCTTAGTCTTCACATTTTCTTCCTGTGTCGGACAGGGACAGAAAAAGCATACCACAGTTGAAAACGATCATACCCTAGGTGTTACCGCCAATACAGTTATTACATCTACAGATAGTAGCAAGACTGATACCCTACAATTTGAATTAACAAAAACTGACTCCATAGAAATGATAAATAAGACTATCTCTTACGAACAAAAGTATTTGATTAAGGAAGGTGGAGTAGATATATTTTCAATCGGACAGATCATACCAACTCAGGCAAACGGCTATTCGATAACCCAAAGTACCGAAACGAGAATGGAAGAGGGAGTAGAGTTTGCCGTACCCATATATACGATATCTGAAGAGGAAAGGAGCATACTGAAGATAGAACCTTTCGATGAGTATTATACCGGACAAGGTTCTGATAAAATCGGCAATATTTATATACTGTCCGACAAGTTCAGAACTGCTGAAAACATAGGGTTAAAATCAACTATCGAAGAGTTTATGGCAGCGTATCCTGATCTCAAGATCTGGTACTCTTATGTTAGTGACATATATGTAATCGAGACTCCACGCCTAGATAAAATCCAGTTTCTTCTTGACGGCAATGACTTCATTAAAGAAGGTGGACCGGATTTCGATAACGACATGACAATATTACAACCGTCTGAATTCAAAAAAGGATCGAAAATCAAAGCAATCAGAATTTTCGGTTATGCCGAAGACTATTTCTAAAATCTAATGATTGCCCAGTCCTCATTCCTGTCATTCCTATTCTTCAAATACCCTGCCAAACTTCGATTACAAAACCGATTGCAATGAACTGATGAGAATTTAAATAGTATGCCCATATATCAGTAAATTCCAACTTTCCATACCACTACCTAATTATCTCCCTTGCCCATTCTCCGGCTTGCTTAACGCTTCCGTTCAACAACTGCCCTTCTCCCCATGTAATTTTTGGATAAAGTTTCTTGAGCTGTTTTACACTATTAGTTATCGAGCTTCCTCCGGAAGTAGCGAATGGAATAACGGTTTTACCGGAGAAATCATATTTCTCAAGGAATGTGTTGACCGGACGTGGACATAAATTCCACCATATCGGGTAACCAAGGAATATCACGTCATAATCTTTCAGATTAAGTGTTTCTCCATCCAATTCCGGACGTGAATTTTCAATCGTCATTTCAACTGAGCTACGGCTATTTTTGTTGTTCCAATTGAGGTCAGCTGAAGTGTAAGCCGTAGCGGGAGTTATCCGGTAAAGTTTGCCGCCAACCGTTTTTGCAATGGCATCGGCAACTTTTTCTGTAGTTCCAGTACAAGAGAAATAGGCAATCAGGATTTTCTTATCGGACTGTACATTAGTATCCATTGTTTGATTCTGCGCTTTTGATGAGCAGCTAAAGCAAAGGAGACTCATAAATATGAATATAATCTGTTTCATTTTATTTTAATTTTAAATATTTCTTATCACTAATTAGTTTAGACATCGTTTAGTCTATTCGAGTTTATCATACTCGTCATCTGTAACCGGTTCAAGCCACTCATTGGAAGTATTTTCGCCGGAAACTTCGAAAGCCAGATGAGCAAACCAACTGTCGGCAGCAGCTCCGTGCCAGTGTTTCACATTGGCAGGAATATGGATAACCGTACCAGGCAGAATCTCTACCGCCGGTTTACCTTCTTCCTGATACCAGCCTCGACCGGCTACACCGATAAGCATCTGTCCGCCACCTTTCGTTGCACGGTGAATATGCCAGTTATTGCGGCAACGCGGTTCAAAAGTAACGTTAGAGATATTCACCTGCTCGCACGAAACCGGAGCAAGATAACTGTTACCAATAAAATATTGCGCATAGGCTGTATTGGGTTCGCCAATAGGGAAAATCATCTCACGCTGGAAAGCTGTTTTGGCATCCTCACCAACAATATCTTCAGACCATACTCCTTTTGCCAAATTGAACGCTGCCCACGCCTTCGGCCAACCTGCATAAAAACCTATATGAGTGATAATCTCTGCGATCTCCGTGCGGGTGATGCCGTTCTTCTTCGCCGACTGAAGATGATAAACGAGCGAATTGTCCGTGATTCCCATACTGATAAGGGAGGTAATGGTTACTAAACTGCGGTCACGCAGACCGAGTTTGTCAGTGCGGCTCCAAACTTCTCCAAAGAGAACATCGTCATTGAGTTCCGCAAACTTGGGTGCAAACGTTCCTAACTGGTCGCGTCCTGCCGTCTGTACTATCTTTTCTTGTGCCATAACATTGAGTGTTAAAATACTAAATACTGAAAATAAAAAGAGTTTATTCATAATCATTTCGTTTTTTCATTGTTAAACTTCTGACTGCAAATTTACTACGATAAAACGAGTGGGCTTGTATATGATTTACTGATATTTGTACCCAAATCCTCGATTCTGCAATAAAGCCATCTATAATTCAAATAAAATGAATTATATTTGCGATAAAGAATATTAAAGAAAGGATTATGGAAGAGGTTATTAAACTTGATGAGATAGATAAATACAACAAACTTTTCGGACTTGAAACACGACACCCGTTGGTTGGTGTTGTTGATCTGTCAAAAGCAACGCAATGGCCGGAACATTGCAAAATCAACTACGGCGTATATGCTCTTTACCTGAAAGATACCTACTGCGGGAATATCATGTATGGACGTCAGAGTTACGACTATCAGGATGGTACGATTGTCAGCTTTGCTCCAGGCCAAATAGTAGAGACAAAGATGATTAAAGATGTCCAACCAAACGCTCATGGCATCCTGTTTCACCCCGATCTGATTCGTGGCACGGCACTCGGTCAGGAGATCAAGAACTATTCTTTCTTTTCCTACGAAACCCGTGAGGCATTACACCTTTCAGAGGAGGAACGGGAGACCGTGATGGATTGCCTGCATAAGATTGAAATAGAACTGAAACACAACATAGACAAGCACAGCCGCCGGTTAATTTGTGCCAATATCGGACTACTGCTCGATTATTGCATGCGTTTCTACGAACGACAGTTCACAACACGCGAAGAAGTGAACAAAGACATCATCGTCCGTTTCGAGCGGTTGCTGGATGAGTATTTCGATAACGAGACTCCGCTACGAGAGGGGTTACCTACCGTTAAATACTTTGCTGACAAAGTATTTCTATCAGCCAACTATTTCGGAGATATGATTAGAAAACAGACGGGACAGACCGCCTCGGAATATATCCAAAATAAACTGATCGAACGCACTAAAGAGGCTTTGCTGTCAACAGACAAGACTACAAGTGAAATTGCTTACAGATTGGGATTCCAATATCCGCAGCATCTAAGCCGGATGTTCAAACGGGTTACGGGTTGTACTCCCAATGAATTCCGCTCACAGAATTAGTCTTTATACGAAAATAACATCTATGAGTAACTCGCTCCCATATTATTATAGAGGGCATCAGGCAGAAGAAAAATATAAGAAATAGAATTATACCAACTAATTATTATATCTTTGCGCAAAGCACTTTTATCGATTAGAGCATGGAAAGAACTCAGCCCCATAAAAGTCATAAACAATAGATAAAGTAAACTCTGATAAGTAACAAACTTATACTAAACAATTATACAATAAATATGGAAAATGAAAAGAAACTGAACCGATCTTCCAATCGAATGATTGCAGGTGTATGTGCCGGAATAGCCGAATATTTTGGATGGGACCCAACTTTATTAAGAATCGTATACGTATTAGCCACATTCTTCACAGCTTTCGCTGGTGTAATCATCTATATAATCTTGTGGATTGTCATGCCTTACAAAATGCCTTCAGACGGATATGAAAACCGCATGAATAACAGATTACATTAAGACCAAGAGCCCATCCGATTTCTTATCAAACAATAATCAATCGAATGTGGCTCATTTTTATACCCCTCCATTAAGCACTAGTACAATTCCAATCCGAACTCGTCTTTCAACTGCATTAATGCCTGATTCTTTTGAGCCATCATCTGAAACTTTTCTACACGGCCGACGGGACGTACCGTTTCTGTTGGTTCACTAACCCGCACTGTCATCACCACTTTACTATTCTTTAACTGGACACGAAGATAATTCTGCAATTCAGGAATCAGATTTCTGAAATCCTTTGCAGCAATCTCATTGTCCACTACTACCTCAAAAGTCGTCGAGTTATTGAGCAGTACCGGATGAAGCATCTGCATACGTTTCGTAAGAGAATCTTCCTCTTTCGGCAACTGACCGGCATACTGCTGCCAATAGAAATTCAAATCACGGTCGTTAAAGATAAAATCCTCTTCTACAGCCTGTTGTACTTTACCGGACTGTGGCATCGTTTCTTTCTGAGCAACCTGATCACGCTGCGGATTCTTGATAGATACCCCCAGGCTGGACATCTTCATGACAGGAATCTTCCGTTCTCCCTGCCCTCCCTGAACAATTCCCGCACTTTGAGACGGAACGGAAGTAGTGGAATTCGAAGAAGAAGATGATGATGTAGATGATGATACCGCTTGCGTTGCCACAGATGTCTGCGGCTGACGAACAGGCGTTTGTTGATGAACAGCAGTCTGAGACGCTGAAGTAGCAGGAGTCACCTGCGGTTGCTGTGCTGCGGCAGGTTGGGTGAATACAGGTTTTATAGTCTTTTTAGGGCTACGCCCACCACTCACATCATCCCCCTCAATGGTAAGCTGCGCAACCTGTATTAAGGTCAGTTCTACCAGCAAACGCTTATTTTTGCTGACACGATAATTCAAATCACACTCATTACAGAGCTTCATCGCCCGATACAAAAAAGGCAACGGACATTTCTGTGCCTGCTCCTGATAGCGCTGACGTATGCTCGCTCCGACCTCCAACAAAGGCAATGTCACTGCATCTTTAGCTACCAGCAAATCACGGAAATGAGAAGACAAACCGGTTATAAAATGACTCCCGTCAAAACCTTTGTTCAACACATCATTGAAAAGCAACAATGCATCACTTACCTTATTTTCAAGAAAAGAATCGGTCAGACGGAAATAATATTCGTAATCAAGTACATTCAGATTATCAATTACACTCTTGTACGTGATGTTGCCTCCGGTAAAACTCACCACCTGGTCGAAAATAGACAAAGCATCGCGCATACCACCGTCCGCCTTCATGGCAATCACATTCAATGCTTCCGGCTCTGCCGTAATTCCTTCTTTTGAAGCGACATAAGAAAGGTGATTTACAGTATCTTCCACGCTAATCCGGTTGAAATCATAAATCTGGCAACGGGAAAGAATGGTCGGAAGAATCTTATGTTTCTCCGTTGTAGCCAAAATAAAGATGGCATGACGGGGAGGCTCTTCCAGCGTTTTCAGAAAAGCATTGAAAGCAGACGCGGAGAGCATATGTACCTCATCGATAATGTATACCTTATATTTACCGATCTGTGGCGGGATACGCACCTGCTCCACCAATTGGCGGATATCGTCCACCGAATTATTGGAAGCAGCATCCAGTTCATGGATATTGTACGACCGTTGTTCATTAAAAGCCACACAAGACTCACACTGATTGCAAGCCTCGCCATCAGCAGTAGGTGTCATGCAGTTAATGGTTTTGGCAAAGATACGTGCGCACGTAGTCTTTCCGACTCCACGTGGCCCGCAGAACAAATAAGCATGAGCAAGTTTCTGAGTAGCAATCGCGTTTTTCAGCGTAGTGGTCAGCGCCCGTTGTCCCACCACCGATTCAAAGGTGGACGGACGATATTTACGGGCTGATACAATATAGTTTTCCATATCCGGGATTCCTCTATTTTTCTTTATTTTTTGCTTTCAGTGCAAAAGTACATAAAAAAGTGATAAGTAATAAGGGATAGAGAAAGAAGTTTTAAAGCGGAAGAGATAAGTTTTTAAGTTATTAGTTTTATCTTTGCGGATATTTATAAAGGTAGGTTATGGGTAAACTAATCAGTATTTGGAATTTCATATGCAGACGGAAGTATCTTATTACCATTGTCGCATTCGCTGTCATCATAGGTTTTCTGGATGAGAACAGTTTGGTGCGCCGTCTCGGATATGAACGCGAAATCAGTCAGCTAAAAGAAGAAATAGAAAAGTATCGCACGGATTATGAAGAGAATACGAAACGCCTCAACGAAATAAGTACCAATCCGGATGCAATCGAACAGATAGCCCGCGAAAAGTACTTGATGAAGAAACCCAACGAAGATATTTACGTTTTTGAAGAAGAATAGAGAATGAAACAATTAATACCCGCACTGTTCGTTGTCGGTGCTATAATGGCTCTTGCCGGAGCTGCCGTATTTATCACCGGATGGACGTATGCTCCCTACATATACACCGTCGGTGCCGGTTTTATCGCACTGGCACAAGTAAACACACCCGTCAAAGGTAAAAGCAAAATTTTGAAACGTTTACGCATTCAACAAATATTCGGAGCATTAGCCCTGATTCTCACCGGAGCATTCATGTTCACAACACGTGGTAACGAATGGATTGCTTGTCTTACAATTGCCGCCATACTCGAACTTTACACAGCTTTCCGCATCCCGCAGGAAGAAGAGAAAGAAAAAGCCAACTAAAAAAAGTTTTGCGCATTTTACCCTCATACTCTCATAAACCACCTGCATTCCTTTATTCATCGGTTTTTCAGTTATGATAGCAAGCCTGAGGGTTACTTATGCTCTCAGGTGTCTCATCATTTAATATATAGTCATTCCACAGATACTTTCTTAATATTCTCTGCAAAAGCTCTCGATATTTACAAGAGCTCACTAATGTGAACAAATAAGCTAACATCAATGAACATATATATCCACTAGTGTTAGCCTTTCAGCTCACAATAGTGAGCTCATAGAAATAACTAATAGCCAACCAAAGAACAATGCTGTATTATCACAAGAATGCAGGAAGAATAAGGTAACAAATACCCTTATTGCAAGTGAAATGACCGCTCATTCAACTATAAAGCAAAGGTCATAAAAGAAATATAGACAAAACTTTTTCTCATTTCATAAATACGAAATACACCGCCGCAATCAGACACATAAATGCAGCTAAATGATTCCAATGCAACGCTTCTCCTTTAAAAAACACAGTAGTAAATAATGTGAAGATGATTAAAGTGATAACTTCCTGAATCACTTTCAATTGCATCAATGAGAAAGGACCACCATTACCTATAAATCCAATGCGATTCGCCGGAATCTGACATGAATATTCAAAAAAAGCGATTGCCCAACTGAATGTAATTACTCCTATCAAGGGTAAAGCGGCAAACCAATTATATTCCTGTCTCATTTTCAGATGTCCGTACCAAGCAAAGGTCATAAATATATTGGACACAATCAGTAACAAAATAGTATAGAATCCTTTCATAACTCAATCAATTTTATTCGGTAATAAATCTTCCTGTATATTCGCCATACTTCCCCAAAGGCTATAACGCGCTTCCGGGTTCATCGCTTCCAATTGCCGTAAAATGCCTTTCATATCACTACGGCTGGATTGCGATTCATAAGGGCAGTTCTTCACCTGCTTCCGATAATGATGCAAAGCTGCCAATTCTATTAAATCCGATTCGTGAACCAGACACATCGGACGGATAATCGTCATATCGAATTTGTCCATCACCAATCGGGGCGGCATTGTACTGAATGCCCCTTGATAAGTAATATTCATCAATAAAGTTTCCAAAATGTCATCCATGTGGTGTCCTAAAGCAATCTTATTGCAATCATGTTCTTTGGCCACCGTAAACAATGCTTTACGGCGATTCCAAGAACAAAGAAAGCAAGGAGATTTACGGGTGTCTGTGGAAGGATCAAAAAAAGTTTCATATTGCACAAAAGTCACTCCATTCGCTTCACAATGCGCTTTCAGGTATTCCGTATCACTCTGATAAGGAATATTCGTCATCACCACATGAACTGCAATGACAGAAAAGCGAGGTTTGTAGATACGTGCGCGTTTTCCCAGCAACTCTACAAGCGCCAACGAATCTTTCCCGCCCGACAGTCCGATGAGTATTCTATCCCCCTCTTCTATCAGCCCATATTGCACCACTCCTTTGTTAAACCGCCGTTCAATGCGGCGAATAGCTTTCTCTTCTTCGGTAAATTGTGTCATATCTTCAAAAATCGGCTGCAAAAGTAAGCGAAAAGAATGATTTAAAGAAGAATTAACATAATAGAATCTCTGAAAAAGGGTTTATTTCTAATAAATTTGTACTTTTGAACAATTGATTAGTTGGCAGATTTCCAAAAGCAACAATACTTTTAAATAATCCGCCACCCATAAATGCTAAAAACGATGAAAGGAAAATATATTCTATTTCTATTTTGCAGTCTCTTCTTATGCGAAGTTTCTGCGCAAACATTGGAACAGGCGCGCGCTTTGTTCACGAAAGGCGAATATGAGAAAGCCAAACCTGTCTTTAAAAGGTACGTAAAATCTCAACCGTCCAACGGAAACTACAACTATTGGTATGGCGTGTGCTGCCTGAAAACCGGAGAAGCCGAAGAAGCGGTGAAACCTCTCGAAATGGCAGTCAAGAAGCGTGTAGCTAGCGGACAGCTTTATTTAGGACAGGCTTATAACGAAACATATCGTTTCGAAGAGGCAGTAGAATGTTTTGAAGAGTATATCGCTGATTTGAAGAAGCGTAAAAGAGCAACCGAAGAAGCAGAGAAACTACTGGAAAAGAGCAAAGCTGATCTCCGTATGTTGAAAGGTGTTGAAGATGTTTGTATTATCGACAGTTTCGTTGTAGATAAAGCTACGTTTCTGAATGCTTATAAAATTAGTGAGGAATCGGGAAAACTGTTTACTTTCAACGACTTCTTCCAAACAGGAGGAGATCATGAGGGTACTGTCTACGAAACTGAAATCGGGAATAAAATCTATTACAGCGAGAAGGGTGAAAGAGGTAGTCTGGATATACTTTCCAAAAACAAGTTGCAGAATGAATGGAGCAACGGACGACCACTGCCGGGTAGTATCAATGATGCAGGAAACGCAAACTATCCTTATGTAATGGCAGATGGTGTGACTATTTATTATGCCAGTGACGGTGAAGGATTGGGAGGTTATGATATTTTTGTCACCCGTTACAATACCAATAGCGATACTTATTTAGTACCGGAAAACGTAGGTATGCCGTTCAATTCTCCATACAATGATTATATGTACGTCATTGACGAATATAACAATCTAGGCTGGTTCGCTTCCGACCGTTTCCAACCGGAAGGAAAGGTATGTATCTATGTATTCATTCCCAATAATTCAAAACAGACTTACAACTACGAAGCGATGGATCGGAAGCAGATGATTCGGCTGGCACAAATCCATTCTTTGAAAGAAACCTGGAAAGATAAACAAACGGTTGCAGAAGCCCTGCAACGTCTGGAAGCCGCTATCAGCCATAAGCCCAAAGAACGTCGAAAGATCGATTTTGAATTTGTCATTGACGATAATACAACTTATTACCTGATGACTGACTTTAAGTCCTCCAAAGCCAAACAGCTTTTCCTGCGTTACCGACAAATGGAAAAAGATTATCTGCAACAGGAAGAAAAATTGAACAACTTGCGACAACAGTATTCCACCGGCAATAAACAGGGAAAAGAGAGAATGACGCCCGCTATCCTCGACCTGGAAAAGCGGATATTACAGATGTCAGAGGAATTGGCTGCTCTCGAAATAAATGTGCGTAATGCAGAAAAAACAAAATAATTAATAACACTGAACTATGGATATACTCATTATCGCCGTTCTCATTATTACCGCAGTTATACTGTTCTTAGTAGAACTGTTCGTTATTCCCGGCATTAGTCTGGCGGGAATCTCAGCACTGGGATGCATTATCTATGCCAACTATTATGCGTTTGCAAATATTGGAATGGCAGGAGGATTTATCACTTTGGGCATATCGGCCATTGCCTGTATCGGTTCACTGATCTGGTTTATGCGCTCAAAGATGCTGGATAAGCTGGCTTTGAAAAAAGACATCGATTCGAAAGTAGACCGCAGCGCAGAACAAAGTATAAAAGTAGGTGATACAGGTATAAGTACTACCCGCCTCGCACAAATCGGTTATGCGGAAATCAATGGTAACATTGTGGAAGTAAAGTCGATGGACGGTTTTCTGGACGAAAAGACTCCGATTATCGTCAACCGTATCAGTGACGGAACAATTATGGTTGAGAAACACAGAAAATAATTATTCTTTTACAGAAATAATATTCACTTAATACAAACTATCAATGGAAACATCTTTCTATTTGCCTATCTTTCTGATAGCCGGAGGTATTATCTTCCTGATAATATTTTTCCATTATGTGCCGTTCTTCCTGTGGTTGTCGGCCAAAGTATCGGGAGTACACATCTCGCTGATACAATTATTTTTAATGCGTATCCGTAATGTTCCGCCGTATATCATCGTACCGGGCATGATCGAAGCTCACAAGGCCGGTTTAAAAAACATCACCCGTGATGAACTGGAAGCCCACTATCTAGCCGGTGGACATGTCGAAAAAGTGGTCCATGCGCTTGTATCCGCATCAAAAGCGAATATTGAGTTGCCTTTTCAGATGGCTACCGCTATTGACTTGGCAGGACGTGACGTATTTGAAGCCGTACAGATGTCCGTTAACCCGAAAGTGATTGATACTCCTCCGGTAACGGCTGTCGCAAAAGACGGTATCCAGTTGATTGCCAAAGCTCGTGTTACGGTACGTGCCAACATTCGTCAATTGGTGGGCGGTGCCGGAGAAGATACAATCCTCGCCCGTGTAGGTGAAGGTATCGTTTCATCTATCGGTTCTTCCGAGAATCATAAATCGGTACTCGAAAATCCGGATTCTATCTCCAAGCTTGTACTCCGTAAGGGACTGGACGCCGGAACTGCTTTCGAAATTCTATCTATTGATATCGCGGATATCGATATAGGCAAGAATATCGGTGCCGCTTTGCAGATTGACCAGGCTAATGCAGACAAGAATATCGCTCAGGCAAAAGCAGAAGAACGCCGTGCTATGGCTGTAGCTTCCGAACAGGAAATGAAAGCGAAAGCACAAGAGGCACGCGCGAAGGTAATCGAAGCGGAAGCGGAAGTTCCGAAAGCAATGGCAGAAGCTTTCCGTAGCGGAAATTTGGGTATCATGGATTATTACCGGATGAAGAATATCGAAGCTGACACCTCCATGCGTGAAACGATTGCCAAACCGGCAGCAGGCAATGCAGGGAATCAGCCTTTGAGCAAATAAGTTACAACAAACACCGGAATCTGATTTCATTTCAGTCTCAAGATGTACTCCCCTTTCCTAACGGGAAAGAAAGAGTCTTCTTCTGAACTTAAATCCGGTTCCGGTGTTTTTATTTTTATAGCAACAACATATTGTAAAACTAAAGCCTTTTAATAGCATGAAAAAGTACTTTCCATCCTCTGAATTAATTATCAATGAAGACGGTTCGGTATTCCACCTTCACGTAAAACCTGAATGGTTGGCAGATAAAGTAATCTTGGTAGGCGATCCGGGACGTGTAGCACTCGTAGCTTCTCACTTTGAAAACAAAGAATGCGAAGTGGAAAGCCGTGAGTTTAAGACGGTTACAGGTACGTATAAAGGAAAACGAATCACCGTAGTTTCCACCGGAATAGGTTGTGACAACATCGATATTGTCATGAACGAGTTGGATGCACTGGCTAATATTGATTTCAATACACGAGAAGAAAAGGATGAGTTCCGTCAATTGGAATTAGTACGCATCGGTACATGCGGCGGTTTGCAACCCAATACCCCGGTAGGTACATTCGTTTGTTCACAGAAGTCTATCGGCTTCGACGGTTTATTGAACTTCTACGCCGGACGCAATGAGGTATGTGATCTGCCTTTCGAGCGTGCTTTTCTTAATCATATGGGATGGACGGGAAATATGTGCGCCCCTGCTCCTTATGTAATTGATGCAAGCGAGGAACTGATTGAACGGATTGCCCAAGACGATATGGTACGTGGCGTTACAATTGCCGCCGGAGGGTTCTTCGGTCCACAAGGACGTGAGCTACGTGTTCCTTTGGCAGATCCGAAACAAAACGACAAAATCGAAGCATTTGAGTATAAAGGATTCAAGATTACCAATTTCGAAATGGAGAGTTCGGCTTTGGCAGGTCTCAGTCGGCTGATGGGACATAAAGCTATGACTGTCTGTATGGTGATTGCCAATCGACTGATTAAGGAAGCCAACACCGGATATAAAAATACCATTGATACGTTGATTAAGACTGTTCTTGACAGAATATAAATATATAAAAAGTCAGCGCCACCATTCTGCTATGATGGTGACACTGACTTTTTATCGTTTATCCGATATAAGATTCGATTGTCTCTTTCAGTTTTTCCAAAGAATAAGGCTTGGAGATCACAGCATTGCATCCGGCTTGAATGGCTTGTTGCTGTTCCGTATAAAAAGCGTATGCCGTAACCGCAATAATAGGTACGGAAAGGGAAATGGTACGTATCTTTTCAGTAGCTTGAATACCGTCCATCACCGGCATACGGATATCCATCAGAATCAAATCCGGCTTTTCACGAACAAAACTATTGATTGCTTCTTCTCCGTTACGTACCCATGAAATAATGTATTCTTTGTTCAAAAGAATATTAAGTTGAACGAAATTCGACTCTACATCTTCAACGACTAATATCTTTTTACGTCTATCCGCAGCAATACTTTTTCCTGACACAAGCCTTCTTTCAACAACTTCCTTCGGCATTTCCTGATAAGGCAAATAAAGCGCAAACGTACTCCCCTTACCAAGCTCAGAAACAACTTCTATACGTCCTCCCAAACGTTCTACGATACTCTTACAAATTGAAAGTCCCAATCCCGTGCCTTGCACAAAATCGTTCAACTTCTCAAAACGGGTAAAGATTTGCGGAAGTTTCTCTTTAGCTATTCCGTACCCGGTATCACTGACATACAATTTCAACCAGTTTCCTTCATGTTTCAGCCCCAACGTAATGGTTCCCTTTTCAGTATTCTTTATGGCATTCGACAAAAAATTGAAAAGCACCTGCATCACCCGGTTACGATCGGTAGATGTCCAATATTCTCCTTCCGGGCGGATAACTTTCAATTCTACATCTGTTTTCATCTTCAACTGATGTACTTTTTCCACTTCCTCTACCAGCCCGGAGATTTCAATCTGCTGGAAGTGCATTTCCGATTTTCCGGATTCTATACGTGACAAGTCCAGAATATCATTAATCAACTGTAACAATAAATTGCTATTCTTTTGAATGATCTCCAAATATTGCAGCTTTTCTTCTTCGTTCTCTGTCACTGCAATTATCTCCGAAAAACCGACAATAGCATTCAACGGAGTACGAATCTCATGACTCATATTTGCCAAAAAGACAGACTTCATCTTGTCAGCTTCTTCCGCCCGCCGCTTAGCTTCGATCAACTCTTGCGAACGACGAATCCGGTCACCGATATCGTGTATCAGAGCAAGTACCTTATTCCCTTCAAAAGGGGCGATACGTGCCTGAAAATAATGCCGGATTCCATCTACTTCAAGTGGATATTCTATTTCTTTTAATTTTCCATCTTGCAAGCACTCCCGAATATTACACAGAAACAGATCACTGACTTCGGGAGAATAAATATCTCGCCCATCTGCACCACGTAACACTTCCACCGGATGAAGCAAAATGGTACCCGGTGCCATCAGCACATCGGTAATAAAAAAATTATCATCAAAAATAAAAATGAATTCTGGCAACGCCTCTATTATCTTACGATTGTGCTCTTCCAGATGATTGATATGCTGTTCTTTCTCACATTGCGAAGTGACGTTTACCGTATATGCCAATAATTTATCAGCAGGACGTCCGTCCTGAGTACCCTTATAAGACAGAAAATGATCTTCCAGCCAGATCACTTCACCATGCTTGCCTACACAACGTACTTTAATCTGTGATATTTTTGAATCCGATGCAAGCATCTTGGAAAAAGCAGTTTGATAGGCCTTCACATCCTCCGGATAGGCAAAGCGATAAAAGTCATCGATATCTTTAAAAACAATTCCAGCTTCTTTCAAGCCTAATGTACGAAAATAGTCATCCGTGAAGGAACACTTTCCTGTAGGTATATCATATTCCCACAAAGCAATTTGATGTGCAGCAAGTACAGAGAGTATTTTCTGTGAATTTTCCCGTATGATTTCACTATTCTCACTTTGGGAATATAAATTTGTGTCTGGCTCCATAAGCATTATATTATTTCATTTGGCATATCACTGCACACAGCAAATATAAACAAATAAAGTACAAGTTGTACCGAATCTTATCTTTTTTACTCAGAAACAATTATCTTTGCAGTCTCCAAAAAGAAATATGATGAACCAAGATACTATCTGTGCTATTGCTACCGCTCAAGGCGGTGCTATCGGAAGCATCCGTGTTTCCGGTCCGGAAGCTATTTCCATCACCAGCCTTATATTCAAACCGGCAAAACCGGACAAATTGTTCAGTGAACAAAAGCCATATTCTTTGACTTTCGGACGTATATACGACGGAGACGAGATTATCGACGAAGTACTTGTCAGCCTTTTTCGTACGCCTCATTCCTACACGGGAGAAGATAGCACGGAAATTACTTGTCATGGTTCTTCTTACATTCTTCAACAGGTGCTGCAACTGCTGATCAAAAAGGGTTGCCGCATGGCTCAACCGGGAGAATATACGCAGCGGGCATTTCTCAATGGAAAAATGGATTTAAGTCAGGCGGAAGCTGTTGCCGATTTAATCGCATCCTCATCTGCCGCTACCCATCGGCTAGCCATGAGTCAGATGAGGGGTGGCTTCAGCAAAGAATTAACTGATTTACGCAACAAGCTATTGAACTTCACTTCTATGATTGAGCTGGAATTGGATTTCAGCGAGGAGGATGTTGAATTTGCAGATCGGTCGGCATTAAGAAAGTTAGCAGATGAGATAGAACAAGTCATTTCTCGTCTAGTACAATCTTTTAATGTGGGTAATGCTATCAAAAATGGTGTTCCCGTAGCAATTATCGGTGAAACAAACGCGGGAAAGTCTACTTTATTGAATGTTTTATTGAATGAAGATAAGGCCATCGTCAGTGATATTCATGGGACAACACGCGATGTTATTGAAGATACTATTAATATCGGAGGAGTTACTTTCCGGTTTATTGATACTGCCGGAATCCGGGAAACTAATGACAAAATTGAAAGTTTAGGTATTGAACGTACTTTCCAAAAGTTAGATCAAGCAGAAATTGTGCTCTGGATGGTGGATTCTGTAAACGCCGCATCTCAAATTGAACAGTTATCCAAAAAGATTATCCCACGTTGTGAAGGAAAGCACTTAATCGTAGTATTCAATAAGGCTGATTTAATTGAAGATGTACAAAAAAGTAATTTATCAGCTTTATTGGAGAATTTCCCACAAGAATCTACAGAGCATATTTACATCTCAGCTAAACGAAGAGAGAACACTAATGAATTACAGAAAATGCTTATCAATGCTGCGCATTTGCCAACGGTAACACAAAATGATGTCATCGTAACAAATGTAAGACATTATGAGGCCTTAAGCAAAGCTTTAGATGCTATTCATAGAGTACAAAATGGACTTGACTCACATCTTTCAGGAGATTTCCTTTCACAAGACATACGCGAATGTATTTTCTTTATTTCCGATATTGCAGGAGAAGTGACAAATGATATGGTACTGCAAAATATCTTTCAGCACTTTTGCGTCGGCAAGTAAAACAGCCAAAACAACTCTGAACATTTCGGAACTACTATAACAAGAGGGCACTTACACACTATCCGACCACAAAATCTTCCGATTTAAAATTACTATAGAAACGTCCTGAAACAGCAGTAAACTTCAATACACAGTAATCAGGATCCGTCACTTCATCCGGATAATACATGGTATCTCCCTCCTGCCAGATCATCTCTTTACTGGCGCTATCCGTCAAGACCTCCATCATACCGCGTAGCATGACCCCTCTAAAGAATCTCGTATCACAGAAGTAGACACATGCATGGTTGTTCTCCCGGTATTGTGCCACACGCATGGACGAAGTATTTGTTGTCAGATAAATCGTTTTTATCCCCTCTCTTTTTCTGGGTTGCAGCATCGCTTTGATGGTAGGAAATCCTTCACCGTCTATCGAACCGATAAAAGCTGTTTTCAGCTTATCAATCATGTTGCCTACTGTTTTTTCCGCGTCTCTCATCATTTTACTTTTTTTATTATTGGTTTATTATCTGATGCGAAAGTAGAGAAATACCAGGAAAGCAATGCAATAAAAAGAAAGGTAGAAATAGCACTTTTTACGGTTTGTGCGCTTTACGATACAATAACGGAGTTTCTCCCGTATGCTGTCGGAAGCTACGGATAAAATAAGAAACCGTTGAAAAACAGAGTTCAAATGCAATATCAGCTATAGGAAAGTCAGTATAAACAAGCAGCCTCTTAGCCTCTTCCATCACCTTGTTCTGAATATATTGTTTTGCGCTGAACCCCATGGTCGAGGTTATCATCTCATTCAGATAATTAGGAGTAATGCAGAGCTTATCTGCATAATATTGAACCGAATGTTGTTCTTTTGCATGTGTCGCAACCAAATTCATGAATTTACTTACATGATTATTGGAAACTTCCCTACTTCTGCCCTCCTCCATCGAAATCATTTTAAGATAAGCACGATCCAGCAACATCAGGACTTCATAAAGCAATGCCCTCAAAACGTGTACATCGCCCTGTTGATACGAATCAATCTCCATCTTTATATCATGCAAGGTTTCAAGTATGCGTGTACAAAGCTCATCAGACAAATGTAGTCGCGATGAAAAACTTTCTATCTGAAAAAACGAAAGATGCCGTACAAACAAAGAATCTTTAAAGAGGGAAGACAAAAATTCTTCTTCGAAAATCAGCGCATACCCATTGATGATATGATGAGTATCCCAGTTCCGGATTTCCCCCGGTTTAGAGAAAAGGACGTCACATGGAATTGCTTCATAGGTTTGGTTATCAACTGCAAAAGCTCCCTTACCTTCTGTTATGAAAGTAATATCATAATAGTTGAGAGTGTGGACAGTACTTTTAGCCAGGAACTTCTTCACATACTTCAGTTCTACTACATCGACCAAAAGTTCACTCCCATACTTATGCTTATAAAAAGTATATCGAGGTATTGAGTTTTTCATTTTAGTCACTTAAAAACACCTAATTCGACATAGCAGGCATCATTGTGCCTCTCAAATATAACTTCCTTTGGGTATATCGTAAATACCAGATACAAATCAATAATGAAACGACCGTTGAAATGGGTGGAGCAAATCCCATGATAAACAGCGACGAGCTATCTATCTGGCTGAACCAGTATGACAACGGTATACGGAACAGGAAAGTGGCTATCAGACTGTGAATCATCGGGAATAACGAGTTTCCTTGTCCGCTGAAATAAGAATTAATGCAGAACACGAAACTAACCACGATACAGTCGATGCTATACCCTCGCAAATAATCTGCCGCCATTGCCACCACAGCAGCATCTTTCGTAAAGAAAGCAGTAAGAGTCTCCGGCAGGAATTGCGAATACACGCAAACCGACACACCGAAAACAAGAGCAATCCCAATCCCCGAAGCCAGACATTTATTCATTCTCTTGATAAGTCCCGCTCCATAGTTCTGTGCAGTCATGGTTGCCACAGCCGATGATATAGCCATCGGAGGCAGCATAGCAAACACGATGATTTTCTCAACAACACCCAAGGAAGCAGATGCAATGACTCCCATCTGATTGACAATGACAGTGATAATCAGAAAAGAAACATTGATTAAAGCATCCTGCAAAGCAATAGGTGCTCCCAACACCAAGATCTTTTTAGACAGATTTCGGTTCAATCGAATATCTTTCCGTGAAAAGTCAAAATGGAATCCGTGCCGATATAAGAACCAGAGCGCTATTCCAAAGCTGACTCCTTGTGCAGTTACAGTAGCGATAGCCGCTCCCGTAGCCCCCCAATGGAAATAACCGACCAATATAAAATCGAGCACTATATTTATCACACATGCCAGCCCAACAAAATAAAGTGGTGTTTTAGAATCACCCAGTCCACGCAAAATACCACATACAACATTATATCCCACTATAAACAGAATACCCAGAGAGCATACCAAAATATAGCTTTTCGTATCTGCCATAGCTTCTACGGGAGTATGCATCAGTTCTGCTATCCGATCATGAAAAAGTACCATGACCAAAGTTAGCACTACACCGGTTATTGAAAACAACCATACGGAAGACCCGATAGTAAAAGCTACTTTCCGATTGTCTTTGGCTCCGGTAGCAATAGCAATCAGCACTGTTGTCCCGGTAGTAATACCCAGAATAATACCTGTAATTGTCTGCATCACCTGACTACCAATAGCTACGGCTGCCACACTTGCCGAATCATCATATTGTCCGACAACGAAAAGGTCAGCCCCGCCATAAAGTGCCTGAAGTACATTAGCAATTAAAAAAGGTACTGCAAACTGCAACAATACCTTCGGTACGCTTCCTTGTGTCAAATCTAACTCTTTCATAGTTTCTTCGATACTTTTCCTCTTTATCTTATTTTGTTACAACATAAAAAAAGTGCCGGACAAGCGAATGATTTGCACCATTCATCTTATCCAGCACTATAATTATTATTATAGCACCCTCCGATGAGGATTTTTATGCCTGTCCCTATTTCAGGGCTGCAAATATGGGCTTTGTTTTCATAATTACCAAATTTTAACCGGTTTTTATTTTCTTATGGAGATGTAACTAGCTATATATCAACTATTATCAGACGAGGTTTGATCTATAGGATCTCCGTTAGAAAAACGAAAGAAAGCTGCCAACCGATCCGGATTCAGCGTATAACGTGCGCGTTCTTTTAATAAGGGTTCCGCATTCATTACGGCACAAGAATGAGAAACCACGGACATCATCGGCCAATCCTTTAACGAATTTCCTACAACTAAGGTGTGTTCAAAAGATAAAGTCAAAGCCTTACATAACTGAATCACCCCCTCTTTTTTACTTGCTTCAGGATGAATGACTGTTATCAGCGGAGCTTTATGAAAGACCTGGCAGGGATTCTCTTTCAACCGGGTAAGAATAGCTTCTCTCTGTTCTTTATCACGTACCAATATACTATACTTGTAAACCACTCCTTCATAACTATGAATAGTGACTTTTGCAGATTCTCCATATACCTCCGGATATACTTTCACCGGCAAACACCTGATCTGGCCCGAATAAGATAATAAACCTCCATCTGCAAACACTCCTCCCCTGAATAAATCGAAAAGAGCCTTTCCCAGCTTTTTCTTCGCCTGCTCCATCGACAGAGAAGTGGCAAGATATAAGGAAACGGACTGTGCCATATATCGCAAAGCGTTAGCATAACTTTCAGGAACTTTTCCCTGTGAATCAGTCAGTGTTCCATCCACATCGAAGAAAACAGTCGTAATAAGTGGCTTGTCAGGTATTCGCCAGAACGCCCCTTCTCCCATGATTCGATGTAAAGGGTGATTGTTCAGGTTACTGAACGCAATATAACAATCACAAACCTTCCTCTCGCAAGATAGCGGCACAACAGCTCCATCACCTTGATAAAAATTACCAATCTTCACCCGGCTTCGGGGACAAGCATACATATCCCCTTTCCAATCGATAAAACAATTATTCCTTCCTCCTGCGCAAACTTCCCATTGTGCCGGAGCATTCTTCAAGTCATACTCAAAAAGATTATCCAGTTGACTGAAAAACTGAATATCTTCCTGACTTAATGGTGCCCTTAACCCTTGCATAGCATTAATGAATAAATAAATATCCGGCAAAAGAGTATTCCGTAAATCATTGAGTACGGCCTTTGCAGAGGGATTTCCTACCGCTCCGGCACATACCTGTATTCCCGCATGATGGAGTATATGAATCTGATGCGCAAATTTCTCTACCGAAGTCATCTCTGGATGAAAACTGGCCCAGAGCCTTATCTTACTTATCACAGTGGGAGTCACACGAATCTCATCAAGCCAGTGTTTAGCCGGAAAAGAAAGGTTAGTCTGACAGGAAATTCCAGCCACCTGTGGCAATGCAGCCAAATGCATCATTCCTTTCCGATAATAACGATGGATCAATGCTTCACCGTAAGGAATAATAAATAACTGCAACGGCTCCCCTTTCCATTGTTCAATAGCTGCTATAAAACGATTCCATGCCTGTTCATCCTGGGTCGTATCTGCCAGATGCGACTTCTTGCCGAAAGGGCAATAAGAACAGGTATAGTTGCAGCTATTCAATTTGCCGCGATAATATATACGCCTGAAGGAAAGTAAAGAGCCTTCGTTTTCCATTTCTATTTCGTTCAATAAGAATAAGTTTCCATCAGTTCTCTTATTTCAGGAGTAATAAACAACTGACCAATATAATCGGAGTATGCCATTCCTTCGGAAGTCAGACAAACACGACCGTTATCCGTATCTTCTATCCATTGCCGTTCAGCTAACTGTCGGAACAACGGCACATTATCCGGTGATTCTCCAAAGCGACGCTTATATTCGGCCTTATCAAGCCCCATATAATACATCAGATTTTTAATGATGAAACGTTGTCGCTGTTCTTCCTGCGAAAGAATAAATCCATTACGAGCCACTGTAAAATCAGTAGTGCCCATATAATCATCTATCTCTCCGGCAATACAACGCTGGCAAACAGTATACCGGGTGGCATAATGCAAATTACCCAGGTAACTGCGTCCCCCGGAGCCACACGACAGCATCACTTCATCCCCACATGAGATTTCCGCATCAGTAGACGGATGATGAATAAAACGTCGCATCGAAGTTTGTAGAAAACCTCTGTCTTTCAACAAATCACAAGCGGCACAATACATCTGAAAACAGACATCGTCGGATTCCCGCTCCGTGATAGCCGTTCCCGGTCGTACATATAGCGGATAGATAAAGAGTTCGTTAGGCTGAAACAGAAGAGCCTGTTCCAATGAATAAAGAAAACTGGCTACAGTTTGTCCTTTGATTCCGTAAATCAAATCAATATTAAAAAATGGGAATTGCCTCTTCCGGATAGCCTCCAGCGCCTGATTAATCATGTCTTGCCGGGGACGTCTTTTCAAAGCTGTTAATTCTTCGTCAAGGAAACTCTGTACGCCAATACTCACACGAGCTACTCCTGCTTGCTTCAACAAGTCCAAACGGGCAGGATCGGCATATTCCGGCGATGTTTCTACGGAAGTAAAGGTATGTGAAGGATGCACTCTGAATAAGGCAGCCGTATCCAATAGGTATTCCAGTTGAGGAACAGTGAGGAGCAACGGTGTGCCTCCTCCAATGGCGAAACTATCAAATGCCAGTCCGGTAGTGAGTGGAGACAACTGTTGCACCTGCTTGTGAAGAGTTTCCAAATAAGTTGCGATATAATCCGCACGATTTGTTTGCAGAGAAAACAGGTTGCAATATCCACATTTATGACTACAAAAAGGAATATGGAAATAAAGCGATGCTTTCTGTCCTTCCACCTGTTTCAGGTAAGGAACCAGCGAAACCGGGGACGGAAAAGAACGATAAGCAGTTTTATGTGGATAACTATACATATAGTCTACATATCGTGGTAGCGGTTGATTCATTTTTTCGTTAAAATAAAGTGTTTGTAAGGGACTGTGTAAACCGTTTCGTGAGATATGCAATGATACTCATATCCATCCTCTCCATAGCAAGTGCCATGATCGGAAAGAGCAATCACCAGTGTATTTCCCCGTTTCTGAAAGGCCTGAAATAAACGGGGTAGCTGACTGTCGACATATTGCAGCGCGGCAGCGTGTGATTCCTTATCATCCTTCATTTTGCCTTCCACATAATGGCAGTTCGGATAATGAATAGCAGAAAAATTGATATACATAAAAATCCGTTTGTCCTCCAGATAGTTTTCGAGTTTCTTCAATGCAAAATCAATTTGTTTTTCAGTACTATCGGGTGCCGTGCATCCAAAGGTCGGCAGCCAATAACTTTTAGTAAAGTAACCGGGAAACACACGCCCCAGTTCATTACGCTTGCTGAAGAAGTTCACCCCTCCTATACAAATCGTTTCATAACCTACATTGGCAAGGCTTTGCACAAAAGTTGCTTCCGTAAACGGATAACTTCCCGCAGGCGGAATACGTCCCGTACCAGCTTGCACAGGGAAAAACAACCACTTACGGCTGCGTAGCGAATGAGGTTCCGCCGGAGAAGGCAGAAATCCTGCAAAGATGGCAAAATGAGACGGGTAAGTAAAATTTCCCGGCGCATGTCTTTTTTCCCATTCTCCTCCGTGACTGTTCAGTACCGGTGTTCTTCCTGCCGCTTCTTCCTCCTTGCTGACATCATAACGCAAGGTATCAAAGCAAAGCATCAATATATCATGAGTACCCACCACCTGATTCATATCCAGATCCGGATTTTGGGTCTGTTCGCCAGCCGGCAGTTCATCTATTTGCATGGTTATATCTCTTTTTTATGTTTTTTATCTGTTGAATATAAATAGAATTATGAGCAAACATATCCTGATACACATGATCTCCCTGTCCGTTGACTTCTATTATATAAGGTATATCTGTTCCTCTCTCCATCAGGACATCCACTCCGGCATACTGCAAATCCAAGGATTGGACCGCTTCCTGACACTGAAAATAGATTTGTTGCCGCACTACTTCCGGCAAAGACAACTCGTTCCACCAATGTGCCTTATTGTTCAGATGCAGATTGGTTATGCTTCCTTTACTACATCTCACAACGATATAATCAATTTCAGATTCCCGGCACACTACCCGGAGATCATAATTCTCTCCCTGCAACTGCTCTTTAGGAATCCATTCTTCTAAAATAGCTTCTGTTTGCATCACCGCTTCCGCCAACGGGATCATCTCTTTTTCCGTACTCAAACGGTGGATACGTTTGGTGTTATGAATGACTCCATCCACTTGTTGCAAGGTAGTATAGACTACCCATTTATTCCGGTTGGGTTGATAGCGAACAGCCATAATGCCTCCCGCCCCCGAACCGTAACGGGGTTTCAAAAAGCATCCTCTACCGCAACCGGCAAGAAGCTCTCTCAACTCATCAAAAGAATGGGGAGAAGGTAACATCGGAGTCACTTTCAAACCTCTGTCCATCAGCACTTGTTTAGTCTCCTTTTTATCAAGAGCACGTAACAAAGCATGGGGAGTATTCAAAAAGGACACGTCATCAGATAGCCTCATCTCGCCCAAACGTTGCAGTGTTTCCTTATATGCCTGATTCAACAGCGCATATTTCTGGAAATCCGTTTCATCGCTTACACAAGGTTCCAGTTTGATAACTGCCTGCCGTAATTGCGGCAAGCAGTTAAAAAGTTCCCCGTAAGTCATAAAACGAACTTCCGTCTGCAAGTGTTTGCCTGCTTCAATAAAGTATTCTATACGTTTGGACAGAGAGTTGCTGACAACGATTATCTGCATCTCCTATTCTGTAATCATCGGGTAATACCACAATTCACCATCATATTCATCCACCTCTTCAGTTTCAGCAATATCTATTTTCATAGGAAGATTCTGCAGCTGTTTCTTCATATCCTTGCTCAAATAATTGTAGCGCATATTGATAAACTTCAAATGAGCGATCTTATCCATATTATCCAGCAATAATTGGGCACCTTCATCTTTGAGAGTACCGGCCGAAACATCCATTGTTTCAAGTTGGGGAAGAATATCCGACTCCAGGAACATTTCTACAATCTTGTCCTGTTCTTCAGAATTGACGATCCCCAGATAAGTCAGCTTCGGGAAACGTTCTTTGGAGAACAACGGACGGAATATCTCAATATCAGCTTCAAATCCATAATCTTCCACACCAACATATAGAATCAGTTTTTCCAGATTGGGGAAATCAGAACCAAGAATATCTTCTACCACTTCAGTAGGCAGGCCACCACTGATAATTTCCAGTGACCGCAACTCCGGCCGTGAAGTCTTTCCCAAACGCAGATTATTGGTTCCTTTGATTTTCAGATCCTTCAATTTAGGCATGGCATCGAGCAGCGGACTAATATCAGCTTGTTCAATCCATGAAATCTCCTGTTCTTCCTGCTCAATATCTCCCCAGAACAAGCCTTCTATTTGTGCGAACTTCTCCTTATTTTCAATCATTCCCTGTAATAAGGCAGAACAGTCGCCACCCTCATAATCCCAACAACCGATTGTTATTTGTTTATATTCAGAGAGATGTTTATCTTTCAATATCTTATCCAGAAGATTCACATTGTTTTCATACTCATCGTAACTCAAAGTATATTTCTTGGCTTCCACTTTCATTTCACGTGCGGTTTCTTCAGTAGTTTCCACATACCCTTTTTTGGTCTTTTCCGCAATCAGTTTGCCGGCTGCTTTTTCAGCCTCTTCAGTCGTTGCGTAGTTTTTCACTTGTGTTTGTCCGTCGGTTCCCAACTTACCATAATTTACAGTAACATCTGTTCCGACTACATCTATACTCCAGAATTTCTGCGATTTAAAATCTTGAAAAACGAATACTCTCTTCATAATACAGTTTTTAATGGTTGATATTTGCACACTCAACACAGAATGCGCATGAACAATACCTGCAAAAATAACCATTTTATGTAATGTACAAAGAAATCTGTCTACTAAACTTTCAGAGTTTTCAAAAATACAACCCAAGATATGCAACAAAGGCTGCCTTTTTGGGGCAGCCTTCATTATTCTATTTCTGTAATATATCAGTTTAATCTTCAATAGTACATATACTTACACGGTTCCAATCCGGTTCAGTAAACATATCGCCTACACCCTGACCTTCAGCAGTGATACGAGATGCACTGATTTTATACTTGTTGACCAGGATCGTTTTTACAGCTTCTGCACGTGCTGCGGCAATTCTGGCATTCACTTCAACACTACCTTCCGGAGAAGCGTATCCCTTAATAACCACTTTAGAATCAGCGTGCTTCTTCATATAAGACGCTACACGTTCTACATTAGGAAGCTGTGATGCGTCAACAGATGACCTGCCTTGTCTGAAAGTAATGATAGACTCAGGTACGCGAGCGGTTTGTACCACAGTCTCAACCGGAACAACCTTTGTGCGGCATGCCTCAAGTTCTTCTTGCAATCCGTTGATACGCTGGGTAGCATTGTTGATTTCACCGTCTTTGCTATTCACTTCCGAACGAAGCGCATTGATTGAAGAGTTCAGACCATCAATTTCCGCTTGATTGTACACTTTCACTTTCGCAAAATGATGTGTTCCGTTACTTGTCTTAAAGTGGTATGTCAATCCGGCTGTCAACTCAAACGCTGCGTTGTTGGCATTGAAACGGCTCTTTGACTCCGGGAAGCCACCTTGCATATCATATACGATGGCTGGTTTAAGCCCCACTGTCCATGCTTTACTTTCACCTAAATTAAAATTCAGGTTCAATCCGAAGCGGGTAGACCAAGAGTTTTCGTCTCCATCACCACTTGCGTAATAGTGTAACCAACCCATTCCGGCTACCGCTTCCACTTCAAAGAGACGAGGAGTACCGTTATAACCAGCAAACAGATTCATCAAGTTCACCTTACCTAATAAACTGACATCCGAAGCATCAAAAGCTGTTTTACTTTGGGTCGTGTTAACATATCCCATACCCTGAAATCCTAATCCGAAAATGGGAGTTAACTGTTTCGATATTCCAACTCCGAACGCGGGACGCATCCCTTTAAAAAAAGCACTATGGGTGAGAGGAGTTACCGCACCCGCTTTTAGTTCTACAGACCAGTTGTCCGTTAATTTTGTACCTTCTACGACAGATTGGGCATTTGCTGTAAATCCACCCAATACAAAAGCTAATAGAATAATAGATTTTCTCATAATCATAAGTTTAAAATATTATGTTTTACCTGCTAAATCATTAGATATGCTTGGTTTAGCCATGTCTAATTTTTTAGTTCATAATTAAGTTCTTTATTTACTTCAAACAACATATTGTATCAAATATTAGTTCACAAGGCAAAAGCCTAATTAACATCTATTATCTTTTTAGAAAGATAAAGACAGACACTCTTCCTATGAAAAAGAACAGTAATAGGGGTAAGTTAATCCGTAATTCATATACAAGTAAATCACAAATTCTGCCGTATCTTTGCAATGTCATAAAGCAATAAGTAAAAAGATTATTTATAAAAACTGTTTGGTATGTATTTAGAAAATATTTATTCGCCTGAAGATGTAAAAAAGCTATCGATTGAAGAGCTTAATAAATTAAGCGGTGAAATCCGTGCCGCACTTCTGCAAAAGCTAAGTGAACATGGCGGACATTTCGGCCCCAACTTCGGAATGGTAGAAGCGACAATTGCCCTACACTATGTATTCAACTCGCCCAAAGACAAAATTGTATTTGACGTATCGCACCAGAGTTATGTACACAAGATGTTGACCGGCCGTAAAGACGCTTTCCTCAATCCGGCCAAATACGACAATGTATCAGGGTATACCGAACCGCAAGAAAGTGAGCACGATTTCTTTATCATCGGTCATACCTCTACTTCCGTCAGCCTGGCCAGCGGACTGGCAAAAGGACGTGACCTTACAGGCGGTAATGAAAATATCATAGCTGTCATAGGAGACGGTTCTTTAAGTGGCGGTGAAGCATTCGAAGGGTTGGACTATGTGGCAGAGCTGGGTACCAACATGATTATCATCGTCAATGACAACCAAATGTCTATTGCCGAGAATCATGGCGGATTATACAAAAATCTAAAAGAATTACGTGACAGCAACGGTCAATGTGAGTGTAACTTCTTCAAAGCTATGGGACTGGATTATATGTATGTAAATGATGGCAACAATGTACAGGCATTAATCGAAGCTTTCTCTAAAATAAAAGATATCCAACATCCGATAGTAGTACACATCAATACTCTCAAAGGTAAAGGCTATGCACGTGCCGAGCAAGATAAAGAGACTTATCATTGGCGTACTCCATTCAATCCGGAGACCGGAGAAGCCAAAGTTAACGACGAAGAAGAAGATTATAGCGAAGTAACCGCCCAATTCCTGCTGCAAAAGATGAAAGAAGACCCGCGTGTAGTAACAATTACTTCGGGCACTCCCGCCGTTCTGGGCTTTACTCCGGACCGTCGGCAAGAAGCAGGCAAACAATTCGTAGATGTAGGTATTGCTGAAGAACACGCGGTAGCACTTGCTTCGGGTATTGCAGCCAACGGTGGAAAACCGGTTTATGGAGTTTACAGTACATTTATCCAACGCTCTTACGACCAACTTTCACAAGACCTCTGCATCAACAATAATCCGGCTGTCCTGCTCGTATTCTGGGGTACATTATCCGGAATGAATGATGTGACACATCTCTGTTTCTTCGATATTCCGGTCATCAGCAATATTCCCAATATGGTTTATCTGGCACCGACTTGCAAAGAAGAATATATTGCCATGTTAGAATGGAGCATCCGTCAAAATGAACACCCGGTTGCCATCCGTGTTCCGGCTACCGAGGTTATTAGTTGCGGAGAGCCGGTGGACTCCGATTACAGCATTCTCAATCGCTATAAAGTCACTCATCGCGGTTCGAAAGTGGCAATTGTAGCTTTAGGCTCATTCTATGGATTAGGACAGTCGGTCGCATCACTCCTGAAAGAAAAAGAAAATATTGACGCGACACTCATCAATCCGCGTTACATCACCGGAATAGACAGCGAGCTCATGAATGAGCTGAAAGCCGACCATGAATTAGTAATCACGTTAGAAGATGGTGTCTTGGATGGTGGATTCGGCGAAAAGATTAGCCGCTATTATGGTACTTCCGACATGAAAGTTCTCAATTACGGAGCCAAAAAAGAATTTGTAGACCGTTATGATCTACAGGAATTTCTTCGTGCCAATCACCTGACGGATGAACAGATTGTAGAAGATATCACTGCACTTATCGGATAAAGCATACTACCAATTCACTATATACTCTTATAGGTTGATGTAATTGTCATAACAGACAGTATACATCAACCTATTCTTATTTTTCAACTATTCAATCAAATAAAAAACCAAACAATTGTTTGGTTTTCGTATTTTTCATTTATCTTTGGAGCACAAAAACAGATTAATTGTGATTGCGACTAACAACTACACATTATTAAATCTTTATATTTTATGATTATGAAAAAAATTCTATTTATCCTGACTGTCATTGCCGGACTTTTCGTGAGCAATGCCGAAGCACGTATGAAAATCAGAATTCCGGTAGACAACAGTATCCCGAAAGTTGCCGCTCTTCCGGATAGTTCTTATTACAAAACAGATGAAGGTGCTCATTTGGATTTAGGGTACATCGAAGAAGACGGAAAACGTACTTTAGTACTCTTCTCAGAATCGAAGCCCGACACTTATTATGAAATTTCAGACGAATACGCAGAAGTCATTAAAAAAGACTTGAATGTGGAAGAACTGAGCAGCCTTATCCCCACTCCTACATTTTGGGACAAATGGGGTGGCAGTATTCTTTTCTATGGATTTGCCGCTTTAGTGGTCATCGGCATAATAAGCTATCTGAAAGATTTCATTTTCGGCCTTTTAGGACTGGGAAAGAAAAATAAAGAAGAGAATGAAGAAGAATAAACCGGAACCATTAACTATATAAAAGAATAAGGGATGTGTCATAATGGGGGGCGTAAAATAAACTGTGTCATGCTCTATTTTCCTTTCAAACTCATCGGTCGGGGAGCGGCCAGCGCCAAGGGGCGGGACCACCCGTCCCGACGAGCGTAAAATTACAATAATTTAAATCTATCTCCAAACTTTATCGCTAATTGCCCAGCGATGGCCGCCCAATTAGCAATGGGCATGGTCCATTTCTTGCGTATGTTGCGGTAAGCGAGGTAGACAAGCTTCTCAAGGGCGGTATCATTAGGGAATACGCCCTTGTTTTTTGTAACTTTCCGTACTTGGCGATGATAGCCCTCGACAGTATTGGTGGTATATATCATGCGGCGTATATCCGGTGTAAACTGGAAGTATTCAGCAAGCCTTTCCCAGTTGTCCTGCCATGACCTGATGACAATCGGATATTTCTCACCCCATTTCTCATCCAGATTAAGAAGCTCTGTTTCCGCGGCTTCCTTGCTTACAGCGCCATAGACACGTCTCAGGTCTTTCATGAACTCTTTTTGATGTTTGCTGCCGACATACTTGACGGAATTGCGTATCTGATGGACGATACAGAGTTGGACGACGGTATTGGGGAACACGCTTTGGATGGCATCGGGGAAGCCTTTCAAACCGTCGACACAAGCTATGAGGATGTCACGCACGCCACGGTTCTGTAAATCGGTCAACACATTCAGCCAGAAGTTTGCGCCCTCATTTTTAGAGATATACATGCCAAGTAAGTCCTTACGTCCTTCCTTGTCTATAGCCAGGACATTGTAGATCGCACGGCTGACGGCACAACCTCTGTCATCCATTACCTTGTAATGAATGGCGTCGAGCCAGACTATCGGATAAACCGGGTCCAGACTCCGGGAACGCCATGCCTTTATCTCCGGAAGTACACGGTCGGTGATGGAACTGATTGTCTCGGCAGATACACGGTTACCCAGATTCTCTTCCATCCAGTCGCTTATCTCACGTGTGCTGTTTCCCAAAGCATAAAGCCCGATGATGCGGTCTGCAACACCCTCGGCAAGAATGGTCTCACGCTTCTTTATAAATTGAGGCTCAAACGTGGCATTGCGGTCACGCGGAGTAGATACGGTCACTTCACCCATGGAAGTCTGTACCTGCTTCCGCATCTTTCCGTTACGACGATTGCCACTCATACGCTCTTCATCGGAGAGATGGGCATCCATCTCGCCTTCAAGGGCCGCATTTAAAATACTCTCCAATAAGGGAGCAAACGCTCCATCCTTTCCCAACAAGGGCTTACCGGCTTTTAGCTGTTCGATGGCCTTGTTCTTGATACTTTCAAAATCAAATTCTTCGCTCATAAATAAACTGTGTTTGCAAAGTTAATATTTTATTCATTCCCTTTGTTGACACAGTTTAATTTACAACCTCGTCATAATGAATTATGGCGCACCCCTTATTCTTTTATATAGCAAATCTATCTATTTCTTTTTACTATCAATCTCTTTCAACAATTCGTCAACTGCTGCCTTCAATTGTGTATCCTCACCTTTTACAACAGTTTCCGGACTATTAGCCACCTTAATATCAGGCTCCAACTGAGAATTTTCCAGATAGCTACCGTCAGCCAAACGATAACCGACAATAGGAATACCGAATACCAATGAAGGATCCTGCAAAGTCTCCCAAGAAACACTGGTCATCGTTCCCGGCACAGGCATACCGACGAGCTTGCCGATGTTCCGGTGTTTATATACCCAAGGAGTACCGTGCGCATTCGAGTAATTCGCTTCACATTGCAACATAATGGAAGGTTTATTCCAACGACGGCTCGGCATATCACAAGCTTCACGCCCACGTACTACCTGCGTGAAATATTTCTGCCCGCTGAACAAAATTTCAATATCTTCATGCAGTCGGCCTCCACCGTTGAAACGAGTATCGATGACAATCCCCTCACAGTTGTTATATTTACCCAGAATATCAGAATAGACAGTACGGAAACTTCCGTCACCCATAGACTGTATATGCACATATCCCAATCTTCCGTTCGACCATTTTTCCACTTCCGCAGCACGTTGTCTTACCCAACGGTTATACAACAGTCCGTTTAAACGCCCGCCGGAAATAGGCATAACCACCTCTTCCCAACGCTCTTTACTCTGCGGATCGTATAGTGAAATCAATGTTTTCTTGCCTGCTTTGTTGTTCAGCAAAACAGTAATATCATTTTCCTGAGAAATTTCCTGTCCATTGATTTTCTCAATAATGCATCCTTCCTTTACTTTGGTACGGGAATGATCAAACGGACCTTTCTCTATCACTTCAGCAATTCTCATGCCTTTTCCCCGATATTCCCAATCGAACAAAAGCCCCAAATTGGAAGTAACATCTCCCTTACCGTTGGCAAAATAACGGCCTCCGGTATGGGATACATTCAACTCGCCCAGCCACTCACTCAGCAATTCGGCAAAATCATAGTTATTGTCGATATGAGGAAGGAACTTACGGTAAGCCGCACTCATCTCATCCCAATTCACTCCGTGCATATTCAAGTTATAGAAGCGTTTCTGCTGTTGCTTATATACATGGTCAAACATAGCTTCCCGTTCGGCAGCCAAATCCATCTTCATCTCCGCTTGATAACTAATCGGTTTCAACGCATCCGACTTTGCATCCATCTTCTGCATATTCCTACTGCCCAACAAGAATATATTTCCATCTTTATCCATAGATAAGGAAACCCAACCGGTATTGAGCTTATGCAGACGCTTTGTCTCCTTTTCACGAAGATTCATTTTCCAAAGGTCATAACCACCTTCAAAAGCAGAAAAATAGTAGAGGTTCTCTCCGTCTTTCGAGACAATGGCGCTACCTAAATCCGAAGAATTGGGTGTCAAGCGGACAATGCGGTCTTCAATACCTTTCAACTCTACGACAATCTCTTTTTTACTTTCCTTATCTTTGTCGGACTTGCCGTTGTCTCCATCTTTATCTCCGTCTTTCTTTTTATCTTTACCGGCGTCCTTTTTCTTTTCATCCTTTTTCTTCTCGTCTTTCTCTTTCGCCTTCTTCTGTTCCTTTTCAAACTCTTTGAGTAATTCGAAATCCTCCTTGCTCAACCGATAACGATCGTATGCATCCTGGTTCAGGAATACCAACATAACATCCTGTTGTGAGCCCCACGAAGCATGGGCACGCATCCCGTAGCGTTCCGTTTGGAAAAGAACAGCGTTCCCGTCAAGTACCCAACGCGGAGAACCGCTCATATAACCGCTATTTGTCAGATTAGTGATTGCTCCTCCTTGCGCACTGACAATACCTATATCAGAATACGGATCATGACGGTTTCCTATAAATTCCAACGTAAACCATTTGCCGTCCGGCGACCATTCATAATCAAACCCGCCCCCTGTATTGTACCATGTAGATCCATCCGTCACCTGACGTACTTTCTTCGTCTCCAGATTGAGTACCATCAGACGGTTGCGGTCTTCGATAAAGGCAATCTCCTTCCCATCGAGAGAATATTGCGGATATCTGCGTTCCACTGTTTTAGAGGGGAGTAACACCTCTTCCTCAATAAGAGTTGCATTGGGAAAATTAGGATCTTCTTTACGTGTAATCTTTGCCATATACAGTTGCCAGTTGCCCGTCCGTTCGCTGGCATACACCAACGTCCTATTGTCCGGAGCAAATGAAAGACCCGACTCTCCGGCAGGTGTATTGGTTATCTGCTTAGTGGTCGGATAATCAGTTGACGTAACGAAAACATCGCCACGAACGATGAACGCTACCTGCTTGCCATCCGGAGAAATACAGGCGGAAGTAGCTCCCTGTGAGAATCTGAATGATGCGATATCCTTGTCATCATCACGGACAAGTTCCACTTTCACCTTTTGCGGACGGGAGTTCGGCTGTTGCGTATAAAGTTCCCCATCGTATGCATAGCACAAGGTTCCCTTATCACTGACAGAAAGAAAACGCACCGGGTGAGTACGGAAAGTCGTTACAGGCTTCACTTGCTGCGGAGCATTCAATGGGAAAGAATATACGTTGAATGAACCTCCGTTACGTTCGCTCAGAAAATACACAGACTTCCCGTCGGGAGCGTAAACCGGATTACGGTCTTCCCCGTCGCGGTTCGTCAGATTGGTATGTTTTCCTGTTTGAGTATCGTACAGCCAGATATCTCTTGTGATGGATGACGTATGGTGCTTTCTCCATTCGTCTTCAAACCCTTTACGGTCCTGATAAAGGAAATTCCTCCCGGCCTTGTCGAAACAAACCCATTCGGCAGGAGTACCCAAGACTTGTTCGGTATTTCCCCCTTCGGCAGGCACTCTATACAGTTCCGTCATGGCACTTGTAGGAAACAATGCACTGGTTGCCGGATCTTGAATGGAAGCGGAAAAAAGCACATACTTCCCATCCGGTGTAAAGGTGGAGGGAATTTCCGAAGCAGAATGATAAGTCAGTCTCCGGGCAGCGCCTCCATCGGCAGACATAATAAAAAGGTCAAAATTCCCATTGCGGTCGCTGGCAAAAGCAATCTGCTTTCCATCGGGCGACCAGACCGGATTGGCTTCATAAGAGGCTTGTGTTGTTAATTGGACGGCAGTTCCTCCTTGTGCGGATACTTTGTAGATATCGCCCTTATAGCAAAAGACTATTTCGCTTCCATCGGGCGAAATACGCGCGTCGCGCATCCATAAAGGAGTTACAGCAGCATAGCCGACGGATACTGCGGCCAGCGCAAACGATAAACAAGTGATAAGTTTCTTCATATTTAATTAGTCTATATTTATGTCTAAAACAGTCCTTCTAAATAACTCTTCCTGTGTGATTATAAAATACCCTGTCACCAAAATCCTTACAGAAAAAAGCGTACTTGTCTACTCCCGTACAATGGCACACTCCTATCTGACGAGGCATATACCGTCGGAGATAATCTGAAATCATATGATATTTTTGCTCTTCCGCATTATGAATATGAAAGCCGCCCAAAAGCAGCTCACAAGGGAGACCGGGAAATGCGTTCCGTATCGTTCGCAATATATTAGTGATTCCTCGATGGGAACAGGCACTCAGTACAGAGAAACTTTCATCGCCGACCAGCGCCACCGCCAGTTCATCCTCAAAAGTATCGGGAATCTTATTGCCGTCATCTTGTTGAACAAAGAACCGTTCAAAATGAGTATCTTCCTTATCTTCGATTTTTATCGAGGGAAACAAGACAACTCCCGGAAGCAATTCCGTCCGTTGGTCAATAAAGCGAAAACGGGATAAGTCGAACGTTTCGGTATGCTTGATTCCATTTTCACGATCATCCTTAAATTTAGGAGAGAAAATACTACGCTTGCACACAACTGTTGCAATGGTATTCAATTCCAGAAAATGGCGCAAACCTCCCGTATGGTCACTATGCCCATGAGAGAGTATCAGATAGTCTACTTCCCGCAAGTCGATGTGAAGCAGACGGGCATTGCGAATGAATAAATCCGACGCACCTGTATCAAAGAGTAATTTATGTTCTGCCGTTTCAATATAAAGAGAAAGCCCATGCTCTGCCTGTAGCTTGCGCCCATAAACGCAATTCTCCACCAGAGTGGTTATTTTATAATTCATAATAATGTACTTTTAGATAGATATTGCACATGACAAAAAGTTCTGCCACAAAATTATAACAATTCCGTAGCAGAACAAACAATCCAGACTATTATCTACTAAAATAATTGGTTTTCGTCAAATACGTTTTCCCATTTCGTAGGCTTCCTTCATATGTGGAGTATCTTTAATCTCCCCTACTTTCCAAGCGCCTACCCCATAGACAACCCCTTTTTCCTGTGGTGCTTCCAGACAGTCGAGGAACCCACGAAAACCGTCAATAGTGCGTTCCATCATCGCTTTACTGTTTTCAGCCGCCGCAATGATAAAATAAAATTCCTTGTTGCTTATTTCCGTATACCGTGCGCAGCAGCGATCGATCATTATCTTCATTTGTCCGCACATAGTATAAAAATAAACCGGTGTTGCCATTACGATGACATCGGCGGCAATCATCTTCTCCACAATCTCAGCCGCATCGTCTTTCTGCGGACAAGGTTTTCCGTACATACTGCAAACACTGCACCCTGTACAAGGATGTACCGTCTTATCTTTCAAAAAAATCTTTTCCACTTCATTACCTGCTTCAAGAGCACCTTTCATAAACTCATCACAAAGTACGTCCGAATTTCCACCTCTGCGTGGACTGGACGAAAGTATCAGAACCTTTTTAGCCATAACTTTACTATTTTATATTTTCCGAATCCTTTTATCAATGATTCACTTTGCAAAAATAGAGAAATAAAAGTATATCGAATGTAGACAAATTACAGAGAAAGATACCCGAATTACAGATATACATCAGCAGAGTAACCGCAAAACAACGAAGTCTCATACTTCCCAACATTTCCATCCCTTATTAGCACAAATGTACACCACATATGTCCGTACATTATAATTAGGAAACTTTTTCTTAGTGTCTTCACCGTATCTTTTCACCTGTTCCACGTGCTCGGGAAGAGGATCGGAAAGTGCAAGCATCTTTTCAGCTTCTTTCATACGATAATATTTAAATTCGACCACGCGATCATCCGTATAATAATCCGTACCGGGAATACCGGTCATTTCAAAGTCTGATCGGCCTGCTGAATTATTCTGTTCGATGGCAAAGGTATAACAACTACTTAAATAACGCGATACCAGTTCGTAGAAAGAACACCGGATAAAGTTTTCATTGATCTTATCAAAAACTTGTGCCGGGAATTGTCCCAAATATTGTTCGAAATAATTCTGAACGAGTGGTTCCAGACTTCGATTGGAATCATAGTGTCGATACACAGGAACATAACGTTGTGCATTGCCTTCTATTTTGTTCAGTTGATTATAGTAGTCCATGTATACACTACGCATCGTCATATTAGGCAATGTGGTCACAAATTTATCCTTCAACGTCGTCATTCCCAAATAAAACAAACTAATGGGATAAAACTCTTTATCAAAAAACTTTTTCTTATTAAACTTACTGGCAAGATCAGCCACATTATAAGGCAATTCATCGTCAATTACCAATGCATCCAACATCGCTTTCGCATTATCCAGCGAAAGAGTCAACCGACGAATCCAATGAATGTCAGTACGTAGATTTTCATCTACCAATTCGTCCGGAATACTACCGGCATTGGCTGCAAATTTCTTGAAGAAGTAAGTAAGGATAGTGGCATTGAATAACCGATCTCCATTCGGACGGAAACGATAACCATCATAGTTGCTCACTATTAGTTGCCATATTTCGTCAAAGCGATCCTGTCCCGTAGAATACTTATCAAGCACATAACGTAGATATGTTTCAGTTTCTTCGTATGTAAACCCAAGCATATTCAGGAAATTAGGCTCAAGAGTCAATATCTCTGCAATATTATATCCACTGGTCAAATCATCCATAGTGACGGGTAACACACCTGTACAAAAACAAGTACGGATACTACCTTCACCAATACCAGCTTTTATCACCTTGAAGAAAGTGCGCAAAAAACTATCATTCGTGGTCACTTTTTCATAAAGCGGGTCATTGTAAGCTGTAAGCAGTTGATTAGTGAAGTTATCATATTCATCAATCAATATATAAACTTTGGGGAATTCATGAGAACGGGCATAACTTAGTACTTCTTCCAACATTTTAGAAGCGTCTCCCCGAGTGGTAAACCGAAAGTCACCGAACAAATCTCTGTTATGCTCCACCATCACATCTACCGGACCACAGTTCAAATCATTAAAATTTTGAGCCAATCCTTCAATAGTATCCGCCATCACCATTTTTGAAAAATCGTAGCGAATAATCATATAACGGTTATGTTCTTTTGTCGGATGATTACCAATCCAAGTTCCTCCAAACAGTTCGTCAAACCGATTCGCTTTGGTACGATCATAATAACAAGCCAAAGTCGAGACTAATAAACTTTTTCCAAAGCGACGGGGGCGCAGAAATATGGGAGCCTTATAATCCTCAAGCCTGAATATGTATTCTGTCTTATCTACATAATAGTATCCACGCTCACGCAAATCTATGAAATCTGCTACTGCATAAGGAATAGTTATTCTTGCCATAATTAAACTGTTTTTTCTATAGACAAACAAAGGTACAAAATTGTTAGCAATAACAAGAAGAAATCTTTGAATTGATTGTCATTACTCTTGTTGCCAAACATAAAACACGGTTCTTCCAGCTCCACGTTTACGAAGAATCCCTTTCTCAATGAAAGTATTCAAATCATCTATTGCTTTCAGCCGGGAAAGTCCGGTCAGGCGACTATATTCCAATCGGGTAATACCACCATTTTTCTTCAGAAATTCCTGTAAAAGCTGTTGGCGTTGCTCCATAGAAAATTTCACTTTTTGAGAAGAATGTTTGGATTTGTCCACACGTTCCAACTCTATCTCACGCTTAATCTTCCTTTTGAACTCTTTGGAAGTACGCAAATGCACGTTATCAAAACAGATTGATTCGGCACGAATCTCCCGTTTAGCCATTACTTTATGCGTACATTTCAAAGAGATGCTGAAATGCCCGAGTTCGCCAAGTTCTACAACATATCCTTCTGATAAAGCTTCGGCAAGTTCATCGATCACAATTCCTACCACTGCATCTATCACATTATAATTAAATGTTTGGGAAGAGTGAGACACACGTTCCAGAAACTCTTTTTTCGAGTAGGTTCCGCTTGGGACAATGCGGGCATGAAGAGGTTGTTGTTCTCCTGTATTCTGAACGTCCGGTGTCTCATATAAATCATACTTTGCACTCATAAGTATCTTCGTTTTATTAGGTTTATGTATTTATACTCCTTTTGACTAACATTTAATCTCTTCAATACGAGGATTTAGTCCTAACTATACATAAAATTAATCGTCTGACTATAGTTACTTTTTCGTCTGACTATAGTTAGACGAAAATTAAACTACAGTCAGACGAAAAGTACACTATAGTCAGACGATTAATTCATCGCATACAAAGGTATAACTTTATGCGATACAACCATTAAGTTTTAAGCAAAAACATGGTTAGTAATAGAGATATTATTTATCTTTGCTTGAACTAACAGTTGAGACTTATAGGAAATAAGCCTTTCATATCTGGTGTTGCGGCATCGGGTGATTTAAAAGCAACAACAATGAGAAAATCTTCTTCCTCTCTAAATAGACTCCGAGAAAAATGCAAAGATTACTTAGTCTCTGTACTCATATTCATTTTATTTCTATGTCTGCTGATACTCTTCAGATGCAAATCTCGTAACGGACGTATAAGGGAACATCGAGAGAAAATAAAAACAGCGAAAGTTATGTCGGAAATACGGGCTATTGAATCGAATAAACACCCTGTATATACCTTTCAGGGAAAAGATAAGACGCTCGAGCTTCCTATGGAAATTACTGATAAAGGAAAACTTGTATCTGTCATAGTGAACGGTAGTAAAACCTGTTTTCAACTATCAGATGAAGATAGTGAATTCACTGTCTCTCCGCAAGGTGTATTAGCATGGCATGAAGCGGGAGTACTGACAACCGAAGAAATAGGCGGAGAAGAAACCATAAGGCAACTAAAGGAGAATACAGTAAACGACAGTCTCACTGTGCATCTGTTTAATATTCGAATCGGCAATTGTGTACTGCCGGAAGTTAATGTCAGAATCACTCAGACACAAGAATTTCCTTATCTCATGGGGATAAAGGCTTGGAATATGTTATTATCGTCTTTGGCGTCAGACAAAGAGTCGTAAATTTTAAAGAACAAACAATTAGGAAATACACAAAAATGTTATCTTTGCCCGTGATTTATTCACAAGAACGTGATAAAGTAAATTCTAACTATTTAATAAAAAGACTATGATCAGATTAAATGTTTTTGTTCGTGTAAACGAATCCAACCGCGAAGAAGCGATAAAAGCGGCAAAAGAACTGACTGCCTGTTCTTTAAAAGAAGAAGGATGCATTGCTTATGATACTTTCGAAAGCAGCACGCGTCCTGACGTTTTCATGATTTGCGAAACTTGGCAGAATGCCGAAGTATTGGCAGCACACGAAAAATCTCCTCATTTCGCTCAATATGTAGGTATCATTCAGAAATTGGCTGAAATGAAATTGGAAAAATTTGAATTCTAAATGAATTACGAGGCTGTTCTCGAACAGCCTCGTTAAATCCGCTATTCCTTATCTTTCCGAGTAGAATTAGTCGAGTTTCTTATGGATGAATGTTCCTTCAATCCAATAAGTTGCGTGATTCGATTCAAATTTCAACAAGACATAGCCGGGATCAGTGGGGCCACCGGGAAAATGATCGATAAACCAGTCCTGCCAAAGTTCCTGCTTCATCTTTTCGTCAGTTACAACTTCCACTGTCCCCGTTAACGCCACGCTGTCTCCTTTATCCTGAAAGCATAATCCTGCTTTCGGATTCGATAAGAAATCAATTGTTTTTAATGAATCTGCTCCGGTAGACATCCAGATAGTGGAAATTCCTTCTGCCAGGATTTTGCTCATCGGTACAGGGCGGGGATAACCTTCTTTATTCACAGAAGCAAGGGTAACTACTTCACATCTCTGCAACAATTCTGTTGCTTTCTCTTTCATTGTTTTTGTGGTCATAAGCTGATTGTTTTTTTATTAATCCTGCAAAGGTAACGGCATATCTTCCCATTCTATTGTAAAAAAGCGACTTTTACCTATCTATCTTTGTGGTTCGATATAAGTAAGTGTATTTTCTTCCGGAACGGCAAGGGAAAGAAAAGACGCAGGAGTATTGCCGGACATCGACTTAATCTCTTTTGAAAAATGCGCTAAATCATAATATCCTGCATCGACTGCCGTAGTTAACAGATTGGCTGATGTTGTGGTTCTCAATAATTCCACAGCATTCTTAAATTTGACAATACGGCTGTATTCTTTAGGAGTAAATCCGGTATAATGCTTGAACTTTCTCTCAAAATGACGCTGACACAAACAGACGTCATCCATCAAGCTGCGAACTGAACGTTTTCCTCCGGAATGATTAATCATGTTCACTGCCATAGCGACGTGCGAATCGGCAGGCTGATAATGGCGAGCCAAATATGCCAGCAAATATTCCTCCACTACTCGTATTCGATCTGCAATATGCTTCTGCTCACACAATCTTTCAATAAAAGTATCATCAAAAACAGCCTTCATCTCATTGGCATTGATTCTACTATTCACAAACTCATGCAGAGGCAGGTTTGTAAAACAAGAGAGCCCGCAAGGTAAAAAACGAACGCCAAACATATGAACCGATTCTGCATAAGTGACGAGTTCCGAATATTTTGTCATAGGTCCTACAAAATAGGAACGATAGGGTTGCATCATCAGACTTCCTTCTTCAACAGCATTAGCCACCTCTCCCAGCGTAAATATAAAATCGGTACAACCATCCGGCAGAATATGGATGCGCATACCATAATCCGGATTACCCTTAAACTCCCAATAGTTATCAATATAGGGAACAAATAAATGAGAAGGCTGATATTCTGTATACATGGATATATTTTGCAAACAAATATAGAGAGAATAAATTCTAATTCATACATTTGTATCTCAAAATAAAAAAAATAAATGAGGAATTTTGCAGCTATCGACTTTGAAACAGCCAACGGCAAACGTACCAGCGTATGCAGTGTTGGTGTTGTCATTGTAAAGGAAGGAAAGATTATAAACAAAATCTATCGTTTGATTCGTCCTGCCCCCAACTACTATACCCAATGGACGACAGCTGTCCACGGACTCACGTACGATGACACGATAGAAGCGGATGATTTTCCAGAAGTATGGGCGGAAATCAAACCGCTGATAGACGGTCTGCCACTTGTAGCTCACAACAGTCCTTTTGATGAGGGTTGCCTCCGTGCGGTTCATGAACTATATGGAATGACTTATCCTCCATATAAATTCTATTGCACCTGCCGCGCCTCAAGAAAAGTGTTTGGAAAAGAACTCCCGAATCATCAATTACACACAGTAGCCGCCCGGTGCGGATATGACCTGACCAACCATCACCATGCATTGGCAGATGCTGAAGCTTGCGCACAAATAGCTTTGCTTATCATTCCCGAACCGAAAAAAGCAAAAAAAGTGAAGAACCCCGATAAAGATACATATGTTGGAGATTTATTCGCTCCACTCATTCCCCAACCGATAAAAAAAACAAAATCGAGTAGGAGGAAAACGAGAGACCTACCCGATGACAGGTAAGTCTCTTTCTTTTTTTTGAATGGGCAAATTTTTGTTATACGCCTACTTGAAGAGTAAATTCAAATCCATTGATAGGAACTCTTCAAAGGATAAGCCTCCGGAACCGACCACAAAGGCCCTATACGGATGGTAAGCTTTTTCAAATTTAGGCAAGCCATTGTTGGTGGTTCGTCTTCCGCTTTTAACCTCGATGGCGATTGTCTTGCCTCTTCTATGAAGCACAAAGTCAACTTCGTCGTGGCTATCACGCCAGTAATAAGCCTTGTAATCACAAATCTGTGCCTGACTTACAATATAGGCACCAACTGCTGATTCTACATAACGCCCCCAAGCTTTAGGATCTTCAGCCATTTCCGTGAAGTCCTTATCAGCATACACGTTGCGCAAAGCGTTGTTATGGACTTGAAATTTAGGAATTGAGTTGTATTTGCGAGCATCGTCTTCGGCATATTTCTGTAAACCACACAGCAAACCACATTCATCCAAAAGATGGAGGTAACCAGCCAGCGTAGTGACATTGCCTACATCTTGAAGCTGAGCGGCCACTTTGGTAAGAGACAGTAGCTCGCCACTATAACTACTACCGAGTTCAAACAGTTGGCGGAGTAGTTGTGGCTTCATGATTTTTGTATCCATCAGTACATCCTTCGAGATGGATGGTTCAACCAAAGAGTCTTTGACGTAGTTTCGCCAACGACGCTCATCGGTGATATAAGATGCTGCGCCCGGATACCCACCAAAATAGACATATTGATAGAGATTCCAACCGAAGCATTCCCTCATTTCAGGGAAAGTCCAATGTGTCAACCGAATTAGCTCATATCTGCCGGCCAATGATTCGGTGAGTCCCTTTTCGATTAACATGCGTGATGACCCCAATAATACGACTATGAGCTCACGTTTTTCACGGGTATCTCTGTCCCATTCAGCCTTTACAGTCTCGCTCCAGTTGTTTATCTTTTGTATTTCGTCTACCACCAATAGGCGTTTCCCTTCCCCACGTATGTCCATACGCATACGAGCTGTCTGCCATACACCTGCCAGCCAGTCTGCAGATGCACCTACGACATCATCAGCCGAATAACTGTCATAAGGCATATTGCAGACTTCAAGGACTTGACCAATCAATGTGGACTTACCCACTTGGCGTGGCCCAACAATAACCTGCATTTTTCCGCGAGGTTCATTAATGCGTGCCATCACTTCTGAATATTGTTCTCTTTTATATCCCATCATCTATAAAATGTTTATTCACTTGAGCAAAAATGTTCAATCCATTAAATAAAAATGTTCAATCCATTACAAAGGTAAGGTTTTTCTCTAATAATGAATATTTTTACACGAACAATCCATCTGCTTTTTTATCTATTTTATGGCTTAGCCGGAAAATCAATCCATCCTGCTCCCAATTACTATACACAATGGACAACGGCTATTCACGGATTAACTTATGATGATACGATAGAAGCGAAAGAAGGCAAATAAAAAACACTACAACTATTATTTCAGTCAATAATAGCCGTAGTGTTTGATAATAAAGTGCTAACTATGTACTTCGATTAGAGGATAGACTTGGCGATACCCATTTCCAAGCCGCGAAGTTCCGCCAATCCGCGAAGGCGGCCTAAGCATGAATATCCAGGATTTGTTTTCTTTTTCAAGTCATCAATCATCTGATGTCCGTGGTCGGGACGCATAGCGATAGAGCATTTACGACGCTGTTGCAAAAGAATAAAAGCCTTCATTACGTTGTACATATCTACATTCCCTTCCAAGTGGTTGGCTTCGTAGAAGTTGCCTTCCTCATCACGCTGCGTACTGCGCAAATGCACAAAGTTCACACGGTCGCCAAAACGTTCCATCATACCTGCAAGGTCATTATCGGCACGCACACCGAAAGAGCCTGTACACAAACAAAGACCGTTGGACTCATTAGGTACGGCTTCAATCAGTTTTCTGAAATCTTCTTCCGTACTCAGAATACGCGGCAATCCTAAAATTGTATAAGGAGGATCATCCGGGTGAATCACCAGCTTCACTCCCACTTCATCGGCAACAGGGGCAATTTCTTTCAAGAAGAAAATCAAGTTGGAACGAAGTTTTTCTGCATCAATATCATCATAACGGTCCAAAGCTTCCTGGAACTGTTCCACTGTGAAACTTTCTTCCGAACCGGGCAGTCCGGCAATCATATTGCGAACCAGCAGTTTCTTATCATCCTCGCTCATTTGCTCGAAACGGGCTTTAGCCTTAGCTATTTCTTCCGGAGTGTAGTCTTTTTCCGCATTCGGACGTTTCAAGATGAAAAGATCGAAAGCTATGAAAGCCGCCTTTTCAAAACGGAGTGCTTTAGAGCCGTCCGGCATTGTATAGGCAAGGTCCGTACGTGTCCAGTCCAATACAGGCATAAAGTTGTAGGTAACTACCATTACTCCACATTTTGCCAGATTACGGATACTTTCCTTATAATTCTCAATATACTTCATGAAATCGCCGGTCTGCGTCTTGATATGTTCGTGTACGGGTACACTCTCTACAACAGACCATGTAAGTCCTACTTCTTCAATCATCTGCTTGCGCTTCATGATTTCTTCTACAGTCCATACTTCGCCATTCGGAATATGATGAAGGGCATTTACTATACCGGTAGCGCCTGCTTGCTTAATATCCCATAAGCTCACCGGATCATTAGGACCGTACCAGCGCCAAGTTTGTTCACATAAATACATATTGCTAAATAAAAAATTGAAAGTTAAAATTAGATTGAGAATGCGTCAAATCCACCATCGATAACAGCTACTGTACCTGTTACGAAGTTAGAGGCATCACTAATCAGATAATGAATGGTTCCGTAAAGGTCTTCCGGTTCACCGAAACGATTGAACGGAGTATGCGCAAGAATAGTCTTAGAACGGTCAGTCAGTGAACCATCCGGATTCGTCAACAATGTTCTGTTCTGTTCTGTCAGGAAGAATCCGGGAGCGATAGCGTTTACACGCAGACCATTACCGAATTTCAAAGCCAGTTCACCAGCCATGTATTTGGTGAAGTTAGCGATCGCTGCTTTCGCTGCACCGTAACCTACCACACGGGTCAACGGACGAAGAGCCGATTCAGAACAGAAGTTTACGATAGAACCCTTTTTCTGTTCAACCATGACTTCAGCAAATACCATTGTAGGCAATACTGTACCGAACAGATTCAAATCCACTACTTTCTTGAATGCGTCAATCTGCAAGTCAAAGAATGTCTTGTCCGGTGCGATTGTAGCACCTGCCATATTACCACCGGCAGCATTCAACAAAACATCAATGCGTCCATACGCTTTCATTATTTCCACTTTGTTGCCTTCCAGAACTTCTTTGTCCATTACATCCGTATAAAGGAACATAGCTTCGTTTCCTTCTGCCTTGATACTTTCTACCAATGCTTTTCCAGCTTCTTCACTTCTGTCGAGTACCACTACTTTTGCACCTTCTTTTGCAAGATATGCAGCAATACCTTTACCTAAGATTCCGGCTCCACCGGTAATTACAACTACTTTGCCTTTTACGTTAAATAATTCATTCATGGTTCTAAAAATTTATATGTTTATAGTTTATTGTTCAGATAATACTTCAGATTCTCTCTCAAGAGAATATCAATCGGCATTAAGTTCACCTTTTCCGATTTTTGCTTGAATAACAAATAATTGCATAGCGACTTGATTCCTTCATACCCCTGTCTTTCAGGACGCTGTGCAATCAGTGCAGTAATAACACCTTCGGAGAGTAATTGGGTATTTCTCTCGATAAGGTCGTAACCTACCAGTTTTACCGCTTGCATCTCTCTCGCCTTCAAGTAATTTCCCAAAATGTAGCAGGTGGAGTTGAATATAATAGCCCCTTTTATACCAGGATTTAACTCGAATATTTCATTGAGCTTGGCAAAATTATATACCGAATCACTGATTTTCAATTCCACTTCATGCAACTTTCCGGAGAATCCTACCTCCTTCAGATAATGACAAAATCCATCTCTACGGTTCTTACCCTGATTGGAATCGTTCTTACCACTATGAACAATCCGTGCCATCAAAATATCTGAGGTGGGCGAAAGCCGATCCGTCAGCAATCGGGCTGCAATGACTCCCGCATCGTATGATTCCGTACCGAAATAAGCCAATTGATGTTGCCCTTCAATATTAGAATCGACATAAACATAAGGAATCTCGTTTCTGTCCAACTCCTGCGAAAGACGAATCACAGAATCGGTAAACAATGTGGCTATTAACACCCCATCCACCTTCTCATCCAATAAATTACGGGTGATATCATCAAAAGTCTTGTTGTTATATTGGTCGAAAAAAAGCTTGGTAATAGTTATATTATATGTTTCCATTTCCGCAGCTACTTTGTCAATACCTTCTGAAATAGCTTCCCAGTATTCTCCTTGAGTAAAAGACGGAATAATGGCAACAAAATGATACTGTTTTTTAGAGGCTAATGACCGCGCCATAAGATTGGGCTGGTAGTGAACCATCTCTAAAATAGCCTGTACTTTCTTTCTGTTTTCCTCAGATACCCGTCCACGATTATGAATAACCCGGTCTACCGTACCGACAGAGACACCAGCCATTTTAGCGATGTCTACAATACGAATATTTGAGAATTCTTTATCCATATAGTAAGAAGTATCTTGTTTTTCGCTGACAAAAGTAAAATGAATTATTGAATTATGCAATAGTGTGTGCGCACACACTATTGCACAACAAAGAAGATATATCACTAATATTCAAGTATTTAACAAGAAACAAAGAAATACATTCATGTTGTTAAACATAAGAAATACAACAGAATAATTAATAAAAAGTATATTCCAAAGGAAAGAGAAGTATCAAAAAGAGGGAGTTTTACCCTCAGAAAAGACTGAGAAGAAAGATGAAATGTGTAAAGTGTGCACGGACACACAACTAATATTCAATTTATACAGACAGCAGTTGACCATCATAAGAAACGAAGGTGTGTCAAAATGCACACCTTCTTTTTTTATGGACAAAGCCCCGACTTTCACAAGCTGGGGCTTTGTTATTACCTAAAGATTTTGTATCTTTAAGCATACAAATTTAACTATGTCAAAGATACATTATCGTCCTTACATTCCCAATCAAACAGTGCTATTTCCTCAAAGAATTGATGAGGATATTGCAGAAAACGATCCGGTGCGCATGGTTGACGCTCTGGTTGAAAGTTTGAATCTTGAAAGTTTCAGGAAGTTATATAAAGAATGCGGTCGCAGCCCTTACCATCCCAAGATGATGCTCAAGGTCATTCTGTATGCCTACATGAACAACATCTACTCCTGCCGGAAAATAGAGAAGCTCCTTCATCGTGACATTCATTATATCTGGCTGGCCGGGTATGAGAAACCGGATTTCATTACCATCAACCGTTTCCGCAACCGGGTGAAGAAGGAAATCAACGAGGTTTTTACCCAAACCGTACTTCTGCTCTCTTGCAAGGGCTTCATCAGTCTGAATGTGGAATACATTGACGGAACAAAGATTGAGTCCAAGTCCAACAAGTACACTTTCGTCTGGAGAAAAACGGTTGAGCGGAACCGTGAACGCCTAATGAAGAAGATACACGTTCTGTTAGGGCAGATAGACGATGTCATCGCCCAGGAGAAATCATCGGAAAGTAATGAGGAAGTTGAATTCACTCCGGCTATGCTGACCGAAATGGCGAGAGAGTTGCGTCATGCACTTGAACAGGTTCCGGAGTCTTCCACCAAAGAGGAAAAGACTGAGCTGAAAAAGAAACGCAAACAACTGAAGGAGTTGGAAGAACACAGAGATAAACTGCAGGAATACGACAACCATCTGGACACTCTGCAGAACCGGAACTCCTATTCCAAAACAGACAAGGACGCTACTTTTATGAGAATGAAGGAAGATGCCATGCGCAATGGTCAGACGAAGCCCGGTTACAATCTTCAGATCGGTACCGAGAACCAGTTCATTACTGATTTTGCACTCTTCCCGAACCCTACGGATACACTGACCATGATACCTTTCCTAAAATCCTTTTCAGACAGATATGACAGGACAGCGCATACGGTGGTTGCCGATTCAGGCTATGGTTCTGAGGAAAACTACCGCTTCATGTCAGAAAACGGCATGGAAGCCTACGTCAAATACAACTACTTCCATATGGAACAGCGGCCGAGATTCAAACCGGATCCGTTCAAGGCGGAAAACTTCTACTACAATGAAGAACATGACTATTGTATCTGCCCCATGGGACAAAGGATGCAGAGGATAGGAACCGGACATCAGAAAACGGCATCCGGATATGTAAGTGAAAATGCCAGGTACAGAGCTATCAGGTGTGAAGGCTGTCCGCTAAGATGCCGATGTTTTAAAGCAAAAGGAAACAGGACGATAGAACTGAATCACAGGCTCAGAAGATACAAGCAAAAAGCCAAAGAGCTGCTCTGTTCAGAGGAAGGGCTGAAACATAGAGAACAAAGATGTATAGAACCGGAAGCTGTGTTCGGACAAATAAAATACAATATGAACTACAAACGTTTCCGTCATTTTGGAAAGGATAAGGTTTTCATGGACTTTTGCTTCTTTGCCATTGCCTTCAATATAAAAAAGATGTGTGCGAAAATGAAAGAAGAAGGTATAAACTGGCTGATTAAACTGTTTCATGAGCTTACAGCTGCTCTATTTGGATGCTGGGAACACATAAACCGAAGTAATAGTCAAAATATCGCTGCTTAAAGAAGACTAACTGATTTTTATAGCTAACGAAAAAAAAGAAGGTGCATCGTGCATTACGACACACCCTCATTCTGATTTTCTTATTTTTCCCATTTATCCTTTACCTTACCAGCTACCTTATCAGCTTCCTCCGCTACTTTATTGGCGATGTCAGCTCCGGTCTCCACAGCTTTAACTCCCAAATTCATTGCTTTTTTTTCAGCACAAGCTGCTGCCGCTTCCGCATCACGACCTATACGATGAATCGCATCATAAATGTCATTCTCCAATTGTTTTGCTTTTGCGGTACGTGAGAGGCGATAAGCTACCGCACCTAGAATCGACCCGATTCCGAGTCCAATCCAGAAATTACCATGTCTACATTCCATAATTAAGTTCGTTTTTTAGATTAATAAATTATATAAAATACTACTACTCATCGAGATTTCGAGAACAACGAAGCAATCCATAACACCAGGACAGCACCTACTGTGGAAGTAATCAGACTTCCAATCAATCCGGAAGCCGCAAGACCGAAAAGTGCAAACACCCAACCGCCTAACACACCTCCAAGAATACCAAGCAATAGATTTATGATAAGACCAAAACCTCCGCCACGCATTATTTTACCAGCAAGAAATCCAGCCACAATACCAATAATGATATACCAAATAAAGCCCATATAATCCTCCTTTTTTAGGTAACAACAGTAAGTGCAAAGAATAGTTCAGCCAATGAAAAATGAATTAACCACAATTTACAATCCTTAGTCTTAAAACTCATATTTCTCTTTACTTTGCAAAAGTTTATGTACCTTTGCGGTCAATTTTTCAGGAACATTTCAATAGATAATAGGTATTATGGTACAAAATCAAGAACAACCCGTAGGGAAAATTACGTTCTCCATTTTAATAGCATTAAGTCTCTCACATTGTCTCAATGACCTTTTACAATCTGTTGTTTCAGCAGCTTATCCGCTATTTAAAGATGATTTAGGACTGAGTTTTGCACAAATCGGTTTTATCACATTGGTCTATCAGCTTTCAGCTTCGGTATTCCAGCCAATTACCGGAATCATTTTCGATAAATATCCCGTTGCATGGTCGCTGCCTATCGGAATGAGTTTCACAATGGTAGGTTTAGTGAACTTAGCATTTTCCAACAATCTCTATTGGATACTATTATCTGTGTTCTTAATCGGAATCGGCTCTTCGGTACTTCATCCGGAAGCTTCCCGTATCACCTTCCTTGCTTCCGGCGGAAAACGCGGACTCGCACAATCACTGTTCCAGGTAGGCGGTAATTTCGGAGGCTCATTAGGGCCGTTATTGGTAGCTTTGCTGGTTGCACCTTATGGACGACAACATCTTTTCATATTTGCATTTGTGGCCGTTGCAGCTATCGTGGTCATGTATCCGATCTGCAAATGGTATAAATCTTATCTGAACCGAATGAAGGCACAAACCGTCAGCGTAAGAAAACCGGTTCTTCTTCCCCTACCTATGGATAAAACTGCTATTTCTATCGGTATCTTATTAATACTGATCTTCTCGAAATACATCTATATGGCAAGTCTGACCAGTTATTATACGTTTTATCTGATTCACAAATTCAATGTTACAGTACAGGAATCACAATTGTATCTATTCATTTTTCTAGTTGCTACTGCCATCGGAACGCTAATCGGAGGTCCCGTCGGTGACCGTATCGGTCGTAAGTATGTAATTTGGGCTTCTATTCTGGGAGCCGCCCCATTCAGTTTACTCATGCCGCACGCCAATCTGATGTGGACTGTTATTCTTAGTTTCTGCGTGGGATTAATGCTTTCTTCCGCTTTTCCGGCTATATTACTTTATGCACAGGAATTGCTTCCGACCAAGCTCGGACTGATATCAGGTCTGTTCTTTGGATTTGCTTTCGGAGTGGCCGGTGTAGCCTCTGCCGTTCTCGGTAATTTAGCAGATAAAACGAGCATTGAATACGTATATAATATTTGTGCTTATATGCCGCTATTGGGATTAGTAACCTTCTTTCTACCCAATTTGAAGAAAAAGAAAATTGATTGGCAACCATAGTGTTTCTTTAAAATTGTAACAAGCCCAATAAAATGCCCCTCAGAAGTTATAATCCGAACTTTTGAGGGGCACTTTATTTTATAAGATGTGAATCTTTATAGCCGATATTTAACGGCTTAAGCTACCAATACAGACTCGGCGGACAGAAGTCAAACCTAGTTCCGAATACTGTGCTTTATATATTTCCGTCACATCTTCCACCAACCAGCATGGCATAGGTCCCAATGAACGGGTATCCGGTTCCGGCCTTTCGGGAGCAGTTAAGTAAAACTCATGTGTCCTATCTTCATAGTTTACTAAAAATGCAGAATATGATTTTTCACCTATCCGCTTAATTACTTTTTCAAAAGGAGCAGTTATTATTTTAGCACCAGCTGTATTTTCCGCAAGCAATGTCATTTCACCGCCATCTTTAGTGTTATACACAAACCTCACATATCCGGTAGCTTTTAAAAAGCCATCGGCAATGACTTGAGCCTCTAATTCTTCTAATGTCTCTTTGTTTGCATCATTAACATTTTCACCTTCAATCTTCACGTATACGGCATTACTCATAAATCTTTGTACAAATTCCACCACTTTAACTCCAATCTTAACGGTCAACCCATCCGCATCTTTCACTATAAGACTAGTCGTTCCCAGTTTTACGGAAGATATTCTTACCCTATCTTCATCGACCTTCACCGTAGCTATTTGTTCATCTTCTATTTCAGCTGTATAAGGAGCTTTTCCTCCTGTGATTCCGACACTACCGCCACCTACTATGTTTATGGCAGTACTACTAATAGCTTGATCGGGAAAAACGACTTCATCTATCTGATAAAGGAAGAAACGTTCATTATCATCATCACAAGATACGATTCCCAAACCGGAGATGATAACCATCAATATTGTAATTACGTGTTTCGTTTTCATGCGTACTGAGTTTATTTAATATGTATATTCTATTTTTAAGAGATATCTGTTCACAAAGGTACAAATATTCCGCACATAGTATCCCGATAAGACATTTTTTTCAGAATTAATGCAAAAGCGACCGGTATACATCATCGCGACGTATACCGGTCTACAAGTTAAGGTTAAAGTCAAAAAATTAAGAGAGCTATTTATAAGTTAGGATTAGCATTTATTTCTTTTTGCGGAATGACATACAGATAATAAGTACTATTTGCTGTAAATGGTGTAGCGTCCGGGAAACGGAGGAACCAATGTCCCAATGGATTCCGTTTGGCGAATCCACCTCCTTCTTGCCAACAGTCTACTTCTGTTTTCTGCATTTCTTCTGATAAAGCAGTACGTTCTACAGCTTTCTGAGTGCGGAGTATGTCCGTAATCCCAAAGCCTTCTCCCCAAAGTTCTCGACGACGTTCCATCAAGATTTCATTAATCACATCTTCCTGTGATTTTCCCGCCACATCATAATCCACTACTCCGCGAGCATTGCGCAACGTATTCAAAGGAATCACAGCCTGAGATAATTCCATACCGTCGCGGACATTCGCTTCGGCTTCTATCAGATACATCTCAGCAGCACGCATCAACACCAAATCAGCTGTATCGTCCGCACGCATATGGAACTTTTTATATCCCAGATATCCTTCGCGCATCCACTGAAACAAAGGCAAACGGATGTCACCTTCAACAAAAGTATCTTTCAAATGAGGGTCGGCCATGAAACTACTGTAAGCTCCGACGTATGTCGCATCCAAATAGTAAAAATTATAACTCGCATCCGATTGAGAAGGGATTTGAGGAAATCCCCATATCCACTCTTGATTGGAGATATTATTGAATCCCTCATATTCGGCAGTAGTCGTCATCAATGAATAGTCCTTACGAGCAGATGCGGCAGCCTTTGCAGCTTCCTCCCACTGCCCGGTCAGCAAATAGGCACGGGCCAAAAGTCCGTTTACCACAGCCAGATCCGGTTTGAACTTCTGGTTATCACCGCTCCGAACGTAATTCTTCAAATAATCCTGCGCCAAAGCCAAATCCTCGAAAATACGTTGGTAGACTTGAGCTACCGTTGATTTCCCTTTCGGAACGGTAGTGTTATTACTCGGCTCAGTATAAATAGGTACGCAAGGCGCATCTTTATCTTTCAAATACGTGAACTGATAATGTTGCACCAAGTGCAGATAGCAAAAGGCACGCAGGGCCAACGCTTGCCCTTGAGCCTTCCGGAGTTCTTCCGAATCCCCTTTAATGGAAAGAGCCGTGTTGCAGTTATCTATCGTTTTATACATCAGATACCAGGCAAATTCCGTTCTGCTGTTTGAAGATATAGCAATGTCATCGAACTGATACGAAGAATTGAAACCGTATTTCGGACGGGAAACGACATCACTTGCCATCATGTCATCCAAACACTGAAGCGCACGATAACCGATATTGGCATAAGTACTCGAATAGTCAAACAGATTATACCAGGCACCGTTCACAAGCGCCTCCGCATTTTCGGGCACAGGCACTTTCTCGGAACTCACCGCATCTGTGGGATCTGTATCCAGGAAACTGCTACTGCAACTCGTTGCCAGAAGAAGTCCGGCAATGGCTGCCAGAATAGATTGTATTTTTATTTTTCTCATAATTTAGTCTGATTTAGAAAGCAATGTTAATACCTCCGGAGATAGTCCGCATAGCCGGATAACGATAATAGGTAATTCCGGTAATTCCCTGTTCGGGATCCAATCCTTGATTCTTGTGAATGGTAAATAAATTATCTCCTTGCACATACACCTGCACACTGCTCAATGCCAGCTTACTGATCCACGGTTTGGGCAGGTTGTAAGAGAGCGTCAGGTTTTTCAGCCGCATATAAGAATTATTCTGCAAGAACCGAGTGGACGCCGAGTTCCAGTTATTGGAAGTCGTACTTAGAGCAGGCACGTCCGTGTAGCGGTTGTCCGGTGTCCAACGTCTTAGGATTTCAGTCGACCAGGCACGTCCTTCCAGGCTACCGTTATGTAGAATCATCGTTATATCACGATTGTAGATATACCCTCCGATACTATAAGCAAAAATAGCAGACAAGTCGAACCCTTTCCAGGAAAGCGACGTATTGAACCCGCCATACACTTTAGGAAGCGAGGATTTATTGACATAATAATAATCGGCTGAAGCATAATCACTCGTTGTCACACGTTTGCCCGTCGGATTATCATCAGCGTCCAGTTCATCTGCATACCACAACGGCTTTCCATTGTCCGGATCTACGCCCGCCCACTCTTTCATATAGAAATCATATACCGAGCGACCTACCTGAAGTTTGTTTACTCCACTCTGCGGCATATCTTTCAATGGAAGTTCCGTTACCTTATTCTTATAGTGAGTCAGGTTCATACCCAGCTTCCAAACCCAGCCGTTCTGATTGATAACCGTTCCGTTAAGCACCAATTCGATACCTGTATTCTTTAAAGCTCCCACATTCTCGTCAATAAAACCATACCCCAAAGAGGGAGCGATCGGACGGGAATAAAGCAAATCTTTTGAACGGCGTGTAAAGAAATCGAACGAACCGGAGAAACGGTTATTGAACAGTGAGAAATCCATTCCCAAATTAAAGTTCAGATTCGTTTCCCATTTCAGATTAGGGGTTGCCATACGGTCGGATACCAACGCATTCTCTCCCAAATTGGAAACGATGGAATAAAGTCCCTTACTTGCGTAATACGTACCCAAGTTATCATTTCCCTGCGCACCGTAGCTCATTTTCAAAGTCAGTGCGGAAAGCCAGTCGGAAGTACTTGCCATAAACTCTTCCCGGTCTACACGCCAAGAAGTACCCAACGACCAGAAATTACCCCAACGGGTTTCCGGTGCAAAGCGTGAAGAACCGTCACGGCGGTAAGAAGCCGAGAAGAAGTATTTGTTCCGATAATCATATAACAATTGCGTGAGATACCCCACCAATGCATAATCAATGCGATATCCCGATCCTCCTGTCAACTGAGAGCCGACTACCAGTTCCGGCATATCAGGTTGCGCCATCTTTGAACGTGACGCAGTCAGTTCATCGTAACGATACGAATACGCCTCAATACCGGCAAGAACATTGAAATGATGTTCCCCAATCGTCTTGTCATACGTAGCAATATTATTCCACGTCCAAGAGAAAGTACGGGTATTCATCCGACTGACACTTCCCCCGTTCTCCTTAGCTGGACCGATCTTGGGATTCGTATAATCCAAAGTATTATAGTTTATCAAATCGAAATTGAAACTTGTCTTAAACTTCAATCCCTCGATAATCGTAGCTTCCAGAAAGGTACGGCCGGAAATTTCATCTTTCATACGCTCCGACTTATCCAAAGGCAGCGTAGCGGGCAAGTTCCAGTTCGCCATCGAACCGGAAGGACGGTAAGAGCCGAAATCATAGATACGGTCTCCGTTCTCATCCAATTTATAACTGCCGTCGGTATTCATCTCATAAATCGGATAAAAACCCGGCATGGTACGTCCGGCAGTTATCACGTTACTGACTTTAGAGTCGGAAGAAACCGGATAATTCTGCATGGAATGGGCAAAACTCAGATTGACACCCCCTTTCAACCAAGAAGTCATTTCACTGGTAACGTTGGAGCGGATATTGAAACGCTGATAGCCGGATTCAAGCGCAATTCCTTTATCATTCAGATAGCCGGCAGAGAAGAAATACTGATTGGCTTTACCACCACCGGAAACACTCAGGTTCAGTTCCGTACGGAGTGCCTGTTGCTCCATAGCATCGCTCCAATCGGAATCCCATAACGGACGTGCGCCCTCCACCAATTTGCCATCCGTGCCCACCGGTTGCGCATATTGCGGACCATAAGGGTTGGGACCGCCTCCCATCAATTTGGTAACCAAATCTTTGGAAGCCTGCGCTGCGGCGGTCGCCGGAGTATAATCCGGACTTCCGGCATACCGGTTACGGAGTGCTTCCCAATACAATTCAAAATATTGATTGGTACTGACACGATCATAATCACGAACGGCTCGATTGGAACCTCCTAACGAAGCCTTCACTTTCACCGTTGCTTTCGAGTTCTGTTCTCCTTGCTTGGTAGTAATGATAATCACTCCATTAGCACCACGTGAACCATACAGAGCAGCCGAAGCCGCATCTTTCAACACAGTCATCGAAGCGATATCGTCCGGGTTGATAGCATTGACGCTACCGTCAAATGGCACACCGTCCACCACATAAAGCGGAGCACTGGAGGCATTGATAGAGCCGATACCACGAATACGGATTTCCGCATCCGTTCCCGGCTGACCGCTTGCCGCACTTGCCTGCACACCAGACACCGTACCTTCCAATACACGGGATACACTGGAAGTCTGCAACTTCTCAATTTCCCCTGCTTTCATGGTCGAAGCAGCTCCGGTAAAGCTATATTTCTTTGCGGTAGCGTAAGCGACTACCATAACCTCATCCAACTCCTTACTTTCCGCCTCCAGCGTAATATTAATCACACTCCGGTTGTTGACCGGTTGTTCCACCGTGCGCATTCCTACAAAACGGAACACCAAAGTTCCGGAACCGGGAGCCTCAATAGAATAGTTTCCATCAATATCGGTAATAGTTCCGGAGGAAGCTCCTTTCAATTGTACAGAGACACCGGGCAGAGGTTCCCCCTCAGAGATGACCGTACCCGTCACGCGTTTTTCCTGTTGCGCTTCCGCATACAATATGTTTCCTGCAAAAAGCAAAAGAAACACTGCTAATAAACGTAAATAGATTCTCATAATTTTCTGTGACTTTAAATATATTTGCGAGTTATACTAACAGTACATAGAAGTTTATTGTTTAGGAAACAAAACATTTTTTAGAAGATTACTAGCATAAATCAATGAAAGGTCGTACATTCGTGAAACAAAAGACATTCCCAACAGTTATAAGGAACCGTATGGTAAGACAGCTTGTTTTATATATCTCTTTGTTAGTGTCGTTCTCCTTGCAGGCACAGTCTGAAAAGGCGGGTATAACCGTAAACGACAGCATACAGGAAGATTCTATCACCACCCCCAAGCCAAGTGCCTTCAAGAGAGCGATTAAGAAATTTATGAATTTCAGTGATTTCGACACGCTCTACATCAGCCCCAACCGCTATAACTACGCGTTGATGGCTACGCATTTCAGCAACTTTGAATATTACTCGGTCACCAGCGAATTTCCTCAACCGCAGAAACTTAGCTTCTCTCCCAATCCCCACAACAAGATAGGATTGTATTTCGGTTGGAGATGGATCTTCTTAGGATGGTCTGTCGACATTGATGATATTTACCGCAAAACAAACCGGAAAAACAAAGGGACAGAGTTTGATTTGAGCCTGTATAGTTCCAAATTAGGCGTGGACATCTTCTACCGCCGCACGGGAAACAATTATAAAATTCACAAGATCAGAGGTTTCTATGATGAAATACCTTCCGACTACTCCGAAGATTTCAGCGGCTTGAAAGTAGACATCAAAGGACTGAACTTATACTATATATTCAACAACCGGAAGTTTTCTTATCCGGCCGCGTTCAGCCAGTCCACCAACCAACGGCGCAATGCAGGAACATTCATAGCCGGGTTCTCCATCTCAAAACACAATCTCGACTTTGACTACCAGCAACTTCCGGCATATATTCAGGAGAGAATGAATCCCGGCATGAAAGTCAACAAGATAAAATACACCAACGCCAACATCAGTTTCGGCTATGCTTATAACTGGGTATTCGCACGCAACTGTCTGGCTTGCCTGTCGCTCACTCCCGCCATTGCTTACAAGGCCTCCGATGTGGACGCGGAAACGCAGGAAGGGAAAGCATGGTATAGTAAGTTCAATCTGGATTTCCTGCTCCGGGCAGGCGTTGTCTATAACAATGGAAAATATTTCGTCGGCACTTCATTCGTCGGAAAGAACTATAACTATCATCGCAACAATTTCTCCTTGGACAATGGGTTCGGCACTCTTCAGGTATATGCCGGCTTCAACTTCCACCTGCGCAAAGAATACAGGAAAAAGAAAACAAAGCGGGAGTATTAGAAATAGGCAACTTGCTTGCTTATCCAAAGAATCTTTGTACATTTGCCCCGTTTTAAAAGAACAAAAATAAAAAATCAATGAAGCAACAACGCCACATACAGACCACACGTGCCCTTCTTTCCCGTTTCCGCTATTGGGGAAGAAAGAACTATGCCGCTTTTGCGAGCTTAGGACGCGAAGTATGTATCGGGCATCTGCATACCAATGTAGTCGATGTTGCCCTTCGTAAGCAGAATGCTGCACAAACTATCCCTTATCATACATTTATGACACCTCAAGAAATTAAAGACCAAGTGCTGGCAGGCATTGATATATCGCCCGAGCAAGCCGCTTGGCTGGCCAACATGACCGACAGCGAGGCGCTTTACGCCGCCGCACATGAGATTACCGTCGCGCGTGCATCACACGAGTTCGACCTGTGTTCCATCATCAACGCCAAATCCGGCAGATGCCCCGAAAATTGTAAATGGTGCGCACAATCCTCCCACTACAAGACGCAAGCCGAAGTCTATGACCTCCTCCCCGCTGAAGAATGTCTCCGACAGGCACAGTATAATGAAGCCCAAGACATCAACCGTTTCTCCCTCGTCACCAGCGGACGGAAACCCTCTCCCAAACAGATTACCCAACTTTGCGACACAGTCCGCCATATGCGGCGACATTCGTCTATCCAACTTTGCGCCTCATTGGGACTACTTAATGAAGAAGAACTGCATTCCCTGCACGAAGCGGGAATTACCCGCTATCATTGCAATCTGGAAACTGCTCCTTCTTATTTTCCCCAACTTTGTTCCACCCACACACAAGAGCAGAAACTTGCCACACTTGCCGCCGCCCGCCGTGCAGGAATGGATATCTGCTGCGGAGGCATCATCGGCATGGGAGAAACGATGGAACAACGGATTGAATTCGCTTTTATTCTGAAGGAACTGAATGTCCAATCCATCCCCATAAATCTGCTAAGCCCGATTCCCGGAACACCATTGGAAAACGAAAAACCTTTGAGCGAAGAAGAAATTCTCCGGACAATCGCCCTGTTCCGTTTCATCAATCCGACGGCTTTTCTCCGTTTTGCCGGCGGACGCTCGCAACTCTCTCCCGAAGCTATGCACAAGGCACTGCATATCGGTATCAACTCGGCTATCGTAGGCGACTTGCTTACCACACTCGGTTCTAAAGTCTCGGAGGACAAGAAAATGATTCAAGAAGAAGGTTATCATTTTGCCAGCTCCCAATTTGACCGTGAACATCTTTGGCATCCATATACTTCCACAACCGATCCGCTCCCTGTTTACAAAGTAAAACGGGCGGACGGCGCAACCATCACTCTCGAAGACGGACGGGTGTTGATTGAAGGAATGTCTTCATGGTGGTGCGCCGTACACGGATACAACCATCCCGTGCTGAACCAAGCGGCAAAGGAACAATTAGACAAGATGTCCCATGTCATGTTCGGTGGTCTGACACACGACCCCGCCATCGAACTGGGAAAATTGCTGTTACCTTTAGTACCTCCGTCCATGCAAAAGATATTCTATGCGGACTCCGGCTCGGTAGCCGTAGAAGTGGCCTTGAAGATGGCCGTACAATATTGGTATGCAGCAGGACAGCCCGAAAAGAATAATTTCGTGACCATCCGTTCCGGTTATCACGGAGATACATGGAATGCCATGTCCGTTTGCGATCCGGTGACGGGGATGCACAGTCTTTTCGGTTCAGCATTGCCTGTACGTTATTTTGTCCCGTCCCCCACTTCCCGTTTTGATGGAGAATGGAATCCAGAAGATATCATCCCTTTACGGGAAACCATTGAAAAACGTTCCAAAGAGTTGGCGGCACTGATTCTTGAACCGATCGTGCAAGGGGCAGGCGGTATGTGGTTCTACCATCCGCAATACTTGCGTGAAGCGGAAAAACTCTGCCGGAAGCATGGCCTTCTTCTGATTTTCGATGAGATAGCGACAGGATTCGGACGTACCGGGAAACTTTTTGCTTGGGAACACGCCGGAGTAGAGCCCGATATTATGTGTATCGGTAAAGCGTTGACCGGCGGATATATGACACTTTCCGCAGTCTTGGCAAGCAATCAGGTAGCAGACACCATTTCCAATCATGCACCGGGAGCTTTCATGCACGGTCCCACTTTCATGGGCAATCCGCTTGCCTGTGCGGTGGCTTGCGCATCCGTTCGCCTGCTGCTCGAATCCGGCTGGCAGAAGAATGTGCAACGAATCGAAAGCCAACTCAAAGAAGAGCTGGCTCCTGCACGGGAGTTCCCGCAAGTAGCCGATGTACGGGTATTGGGCGCTATCGGAGTAATTGAGATGAAGCGTCCGGTGAATATGGCATACCTGCAACAGCGATTTGTAGAGGAAGGTATTTGGGTACGTCCATTCGGTAAATTGGTTTATCTGATGCCACCTTTCATCATTACTCCCGAACAACTAAGTAAACTGACCTCCGGATTACTCAACGTTATTCAAAATTAGTAGTTACCCAAAATCATAAATAATGATATTAGACTCTATCAACCAAGAACTGCTTGTTCTCAAAGAAAAGAAAAACTACCGTTCTCTCCCGCCATTGATTCACGATGGACGGGAGGTTATTCTGAATGGACAACGGATGTTGAATCTGTCCTCCAATGATTATCTCGGACTGGCTAATGATGTATCATTAAGAGAGGAGTTCTTAAAGACGATGACTCCCGGAACTTTTCTGCCTACTTCCTCTTCTTCCCGGTTGCTGACAGGTAACTTTTCCGATTATCAAGCATTGGAACAACAGTTGGCAACTATGTTCGGAACAGAAAGCGCACTCATATTCAACAGTGGTTATCATGCCAATACAGGGATTCTTCCTGCCGTCAGCAATGCGCAAACACTGATTCTTGCCGATAAGCTGGTGCACGCCAGCCTGATAGACGGAATCAGATTGTCGTCCGCCAAATGTATCCGTTATCGCCACAATGACGCCTCCCAACTGCAACGTTTGGTTTCCGAGAATCACAATCTTTATACACAAATCATCATTGTTACCGAAAGTATTTTCAGTATGGATGGAGATGAAGCCGATCTTCGCGCTCTCGTCCGATTGAAAAAGAGCTATTCCAATGTTCTTCTTTATGTAGACGAAGCTCATGCCTTCGGTGTACGGGGAGAAAAAGGACTAGGATGTGCCGAAGAACAAGACTGTATCAACGATATAGATTTCCTGGTAGGCACGTTCGGAAAGGCAATCGCCTCAGCAGGAGCTTACATTGTCTGCCGCCAGGTTATTCGGGAATACCTGATTAACAAGATGCGTACCTTTATATTCACCACTGCCCTTCCACCTGTCAATATTCAATGGACAGCATGGGTATTGCAACATCTCTCCGCTCTTCAATATAAGCGAACCCACCTCCTGCGCATCAGTGAGAAACTAAAGACAGCACTTACCGGCAAAGGATACCATTGCCCCTCAGCAAGCCACATTGTCCCCATGATTATAGGAGCGAGCGAAGATGCCATACTGCAAGCGGAAGAACTCCAACGTAAAGGATTCTACGCATTACCTGTCCGTCCGCCTACCGTGCCCGAAGGAACTTCCCGTATCCGCTTCTCATTGACGGCGGACATCACAGAACATGAAATCGACCAACTTATAGCCTTGATTAACGGATGAAACAACATTTTATCATAAAGAATAATTCCAAGCGCCTCTTGCTTTTCTTCGCAGGCTGGGGAATGGATGAAATTCCTTTCCTGCAAATCCGCCCGACAGATACTGATTGGATGGTTTGTTATGACTATCGTTCTTTGGAGTTCGATACCGACTTATTACAAGAGTATTCCGAAATCCGTCTCATCGCATGGTCGATGGGGATATGGGTAGCTTCTCAACTCATGAAACAATACCCGTCTCTGCCCATCTCGCATAGTATCGCTATCAATGGGACTCCCTATCCCATACACGAAACGAAAGGGATTGAACCCGCTATATTCGAAGGAACACTGCAAGGGTTGAATGAACAAACACTGCAAAAGTTTCAAAGAAGGATGTGCGGTTCGGCAGCCGAATACAAAGTATTTCAAACAGTAGCTCCGCAACGTCCGGCCGATGAGCTCAAGGAAGAACTAGCCGCCATACAACAACAATACTTGTCATTACCGCCTTCTGACTTCGTATGGCAAAAAGCCATCATAGGAAAGAATGACCGTATCTTCCTACCGGACAATCAACGGCTTGCATGGAAAAACAAGGTAGATATTCTTGAATACTCAGAAGCTGCCCACTACCAACAGGAACTCTTTGAGAGCGTAATCCTACAAACCAAATAAATATCGATTATGAACAAACAACTAATCGCAGAACGTTTCACCAAAGCCATCGCCACTTATCCGCAAGAAGCAAACGTACAAAGACAAATAGCGGACAAAATGATTCACCTGCTTACGGAACATCTACCTTCTCCCTGCCCGAAAGTGATTGAGTTCGGTTGCGGCACGGGAATCTATTCCCGTATGTTGTTTCAGACTCTTCGTCCGGAAATGCTCTTATTGAACGACCTCTGCCCGGAGATGAAATATTGTTGCGAGGATTTGTTAAAGAAAGAGCAAGTGTCTTTCCTGCCGGGAGATGCGGAAACAGCGCCCTTTCCTGCCGAAAGTACCCTGATAACTTCCTGTTCCGCCTTGCAATGGTTCGAATCTCCCGAAAACTTTTTCAAGAGATGTAACACGTTGCTCAACAAACAAGGCTATTTCGCTTTCAGCACCTTTGGCAAAAAGAATATGAAAGAGATACGCCAACTAACAGGCAACGGTCTTCCCTACCGCTCACGAGAAGAACTCGAAACCGCCTTGTCGGCCGACTTTGACATCCTCCATTCGGAAGAAGAACTGATTCCTCTTTCGTTCGACAATCCCATAAAAGTTCTTTATCACTTGAAGCAAACGGGAGTAACCGGAATATCCGGACAATCTTCCGGGCAACTGCGGACCCGTCGTGATTTACAGCGATTCAGCGAGCGTTATACCCAAGAATTCACACGGGGCACTTCCGTGTCTCTGACCTATCACCCTATTTATATCATCGCAAAAAAGAAAGAAGCATGAAACAGAATGTATTTTTCGTTTCCGGTATCGACACCGATGCCGGAAAAAGTTATGCCACCGGCTTTCTAGCCCGTGAATGGAACAAGAACGGACAACGTACCATCACCCAGAAATTTATTCAAACGGGAAATGTAGGTCATTCCGAAGACATCGACCTGCATCGTCGCATTATGGGAATCCTCTTCACCAAAGAAGATGAAGAAGGACTGACTATGCCGGAGATTTTCTCTTATCCCGCTTCCCCCCACCTTGCCTCGCAACTGGACAACCGCCCTATCGACTTCAATAAAATCAAACGGGCAACTGAGAAACTGAGCGAACGATACGACTATGTTTTACTTGAAGGAGCAGGCGGCCTCATGGTCCCGCTAACCACCGGACTGCTGACGATAGACTACATTGCCCAAGAGAAATATCCGCTTATCTTTGTCACTTCCGGCAAACTGGGGAGTATCAATCACACCTTGCTTAGCCTTGAAGCCATACAAAAAAGGGGGATTGTGCTGGATACCGTTCTCTATAATATGTATCCTACGGTAGAAGACAAGACGATTCAGAACGACACGATGAACTTCGTCCGGACATGGTTGGAGAAACACTTCCCGGAGACAAAGTTCATATTGGTTCCTGAAATAAAGTTCTAAACTGTCAGACTGCAACTAACTGTATATGTGCGGAAGTTCAATCAACTTCCGTACACGGTATTATGAAATAAAAAGTCGAACCTTTACCCAGTTCGGAAGTCACCCCTATTTCTCCGCCGATCTTCTCTATAATCATCCGGCAAATGGAAAGCCCCAAGCCTGTGCCCTGCACAAAGCTGTTCAGTTTGACAAAGCGTTCAAAAATATGTCCCACCTTTTCTTTTTCTATTCCTATTCCCGTATCTTTCACATATACACGGACATTCTCCCCTTCTCGTTCAAATCCGAAACGTATCTCTCCCGTATGGGTAAACTTGGTAGCGTTGGTGATAAAATTCGTAATAACCTGCATAATACGATTCGGATCGCCCTCCATCTGCAAGTCCTCTTCTCCATTATTAAAGATGAAGTCCACACCTCCTTTTATACGTTCCTTGTGAACAGCATAGATTGTCCTGCAGACTTCCCCCAGATTCATCGGACGTTTCACATATTCCAACGTGCCCGCTTCTATCTTCGACAAATCCAATATATCATTAATAAGCTGCAACAGAATGTCCGAATTCTGGTTGATAATATCCGAATAAAGTTTCTGTTCTTCGGGGGTATCCGCAGTAGGCAACAACTGCGAAAACCCGACAATCGCATTGAGCGGTGTCCTGATTTCATGACTCATATTCGCCAAAAAAGCACTCTTCAACCTGTCAGACTGCTCTGCTTTGATTCTGGCTTTAATCAATTCCTGTTCTATATTCTGGAGATTCGTGGTATCCCAAGAAATACCGATCAGCAACGGTTCACGGTCTTCCATCGGAACAAGCGCTTTAAGCGTCTGCACAATACGCGCTTCACCGTTAGCCGTCAGATACGTTTCCTGTATATCAATCCTTTGGTGGGTACGAAGCAATTCCAGGTCATCCTTACGGAACTTCTCAGCTTCCTCTGACTGGAAAATTTCGTAATCCGTATGCCCTATCGCTTTGGAAGCAGGGATACCGGAATGTTCGGCAAATGCTTTGTTCCAATACAAATACTTGAACTCATCTGCCGGATCTTTCACAAACAGATAGACCGGAATATTATTCAGAATGCCGTCCAACAACTGATTCAGCTCACGAAGTTCATCCCGTTTCTTTATGACATCGGTAATATCCTGCGTAAAGAACCAGATCAGCTCCTGTTCATTCTCATGTGTCAGGAAAGAAGACACCTGGTGCACCCGCTTCTTCGTCTCTCCCATACGTACGTAAGCGGCACGGTAGGCAAAACTGCCATCATTATCCCGTATTTCCTGAAGTCGTTTTTCCCAAGCCTCTTTCGTGGTCATGGAAACAGGCAAATCATATACCTTCTGAGTCCCCAGTTCCTTAGTCACTCCGTATTCTTCTATGAATTGTTTGTTGGCGTACACCAATGTCCCATCCTTCGACACGGCAAGAATACTATCGCTCACTTTATCAAGTACACTCTTAAAAACTTCCAATTGCCGTTGAGTAGCCACTCTCTCCGATATGTCACGGCACATGATCAGTACATACTTTTCGTCCAATGGGAAAATGCGGTTTTCGTAATAGTGACGCTTGCCGTTGAAATCCAATTCGTGATGTGCGGCAGAGACAGTCCCCGTTGCGACTGCGTGCTGCATATTGGAATGTATGTTCTGATAGGCTTCCGGAGGAACCATATTACGCATATGCATCCCTACAAAATCCTCGTTTGTCACTCCGACATGATTCGTTTCTTCATTGGATACCACTTCGATGCCTATCTCGTTATGATCGAAAACAGTCAACATATCCGGCAAAGAATTCAAGATCTTTACAGCATACCTTTCTTTAAAACTAATAGGATTGGCTTTTTCTTTCTCTTGCCTAAGAGCTGAAAGTTCTTGTTTGAGCCGCTCATTTTCTTTAGTAAGCGCCTCTAATTGTTCAGCCGTTGTTTTTACTGTCCGTTCACTGTCCATAACATAGTGGAATAAAATGTACTTATCTGCCAAAAGTAAATATTTTATTGCATATAAAGACGTAAAATCCTATTTATTTTCGAAAAATCTATTTCCCTCACCGACCCAAGTGAGAGCTTCATTTGTTATACAACTAACCAACGGACGTTTCACCTTTTAAAACCTGATATGATTATGACCTTAGTCCTTGCTATTATTCCGGTATTACTATTAATTGTATTAATGGCATTCTTCAAAATGCCGGGCGACAAAAGCAGTATCATTTCTCTGATCGTAACAATGCTGATTGCCCTCTTCGGCTTCTCTTTTTCTGCGGACAATCTGTTCTATTCCTTTATATATGGAGCACTGAAAGCCGTCTCCCCTATTTTAATCATTATTCTGATGGCTATCTTCAGCTACAATGTATTACTGAAAACAGAGAAGATGGAGATTATCAAACAGCAATTCGCCTCTATCTCTACCGATAAAAGTATCCAAGTCTTGCTACTGACATGGGGATTCGGCGGGTTATTGGAAGCAATGGCAGGATTCGGGACAGCAGTCGCCATTCCGGCAGCGATTCTTATCAGTCTGGGATTCAAACCTATATTCTCGGCTACAGTAAGTCTGATAGCCAATAGTGTGGCTACCGCTTTCGGAGCGATCGGAACTCCTGTACTGGTATTAGCCAAAGAAACCAATCTGGATGTGTTGCATCTCAGTACCAATGTCGTATTACAATTGTCGGTCTTGATGTTCCTTATTCCATTGGTATTGCTTTTTCTTACCGACTCCAAAATCAAATCACTACCAAAGAACATCTTCCTTGCCTTGCTGGTAGGAAGCGTTTCGCTAATCAGCCAATATATGGCAGCCAAATATATGGGAGCCGAATCTCCGGCTATCATCGGAAGCATTCTTTCCATTATTGTGATTGTCTTGTATGGAAAGCTGACCGCATCCAAAGAAGAAAAAGCGCGGAAAAGCCATCTGAAGGTGAAAGATATAATGAACGCATGGAGTATCTATCTGCTGATCTTATTTCTGATTATACTTACCAGCCCTCTTTTTCCAGGATTACGCCATACTTTGGAAAATAACTGGGTCACCAGAATCAGTCTGCCCATTAATTCCTCTACAGCCAACTATACGATTTCCTGGCTGACTCATGCCGGAGTGCTGCTCTTTATCGGCACTTTTGTCGGCGGATTAATACAAGGAGCTAAAGTAAAAGAGTTGTTTACCGTTCTTTGGAATACGGTGAAGCAGCTAAAGAAAACATTTATCACAGTGATATGCCTTGTCGGATTATCTACCATTATGGATACCTCCGGAATGATTGCCGTGATTGCTACCGCACTGGCTACGGCTACAGGAAGTCTATATCCGTTATTCGCTCCGGTGATTGGTTGTCTGGGAACGTTCATCACGGGAAGTGATACGTCATCCAATATTCTCTTCGGAAAGTTACAGGCAAGTGTGGCAGGACAAATTCATGTCAGTCCGGATTGGCTGTCGGCAGCCAATACAGTAGGCGCTACCGGAGGAAAAATCATCTCTCCGCAGAGCATTGCCATCGCTACCTCTGCCGGAAACCAACAGGGTAAGGAAGGTGAGATACTAAAAGCGGCCATCCCGTATGCTTTGGTGTATGTGGCGATAACCGGACTCATCGTTTATATTTTCAGTTCCTGAATCTACAAGATTTATTGAGGGGCGGCAGTATTTGCCTGTTGCTTATGTGCCGGCTCTCCTTTCTCTTCATAATATTCCTGTTTCTCCTTATTTCTCCGTTCAATAATACTGGTTATATAGACAGTGAAGATAGGGAACATCATCATCCCCAAAGCCGCCAGTACAACCGAAAGTACCCGCCCGGTAGTGGTCACGGCTATAATATTCGAGCCAACTGTAGTAACATCCATAAATGCCCACCACAAAGCGTCTGTATATTTAGTGACCAAAGGATTGGCCGTATGTTCAGTAATGAAAAAAGCGAGACTGGCAAAATAGACGGTAGCCAGCAACATCGTCAAATAAGATACAAAAAGCCCTGAAGCCCTGTTGTAAGTAAACCACCCCACTACAATAGCCAGCGCATATCCGCCACGTACCAGAGGGATAAAACGTAACATATAAGTAACTTCGGGTGAGAACGTCCACCCCATATAAGCTATGATATTCTGATAGGGAATGGCAACCAGCAGGAATATAAAGTGAGTAGTGAAATAACGTTTCTTATTATCCGCCAGAATAAATTCGAGAACGAAGTCAACCAGAAACAGTACACAGATCCATAACTGTACTTTCATGTACACACTCTGCGTATAGAAAGGAATACCTTTGAAAGTATCAATAGAGATACTTATGATCAGAAAAAGAGAAAGCAGAAGAATAACAATGTGCAAAATGCCATAGATTCCTTTTTTCCGTAATACGAAGTCGTAAAGAGCCATTTTCATAATCAATCATTTTTTTAGAATTGAAACTCTTAACAAGTAACATATCACGAATGTTTGAACGAATCACCGTGTATTGAATCAAAGTCCTTTCGTAACCACCGGCAAGCCAAAGAAGCCTTTTTGCAAAGTCAGTACTTTCTCCTTCCCTTGCCGCGTCTTGTTATAAACAGCAGAGGATACATGCAACGTTTCCACATTCCCATTTTCAAAAGCAACCTGCAAATAGTATTCTTTACGCACTCCATTCGATACATAACGATGTTTGCCGACCCTGCGGGTTTTCTTATGGGTCTCTATATATTTTTTCTGCACCATAACCGTTTCTTCATATATGGAAGCAGTATCGGCCAGCCAATAATTGCCACTAAGAAACAAGGCATAACTAATAGCGCCCACACAACCAATATGACATAGGACATTCATCACTTTACCCTCTGTTGTAGTCAGCCAAGACCATTTTCTATAAAAAGGCAAAGTGGCAAGAGCGATCAAAAGCGCCACGCCAACAGGAATCCACCATACCGCTAATGTATCCTCATATATCACATAGCCTAATGCTAACGAAATAATAAAGAGGAAAAGCATCATAATACGGAGCGTCTTAACAAAGAAAGTATTCATAATATGACCTTTGTGTTATGTGTAAATTTCGTTGTTACTTTTTTAGCATAAAAAAAGGCTATCTATCCCAGACAGCCAATCTTTTGTTAACCTTAAATCTAATACTATGAAAAACACATTGCAAAGATACGGACTTTCTGTTTAATAACCAAACTTTATTTCAATATATTGTGCAAGGGGTTACAAAACGGACATACCTTATAAAATATCTCATTAATAACCAAATGTAATAACCGATTTTAATAACACTTGGTAATAACAAAGATGAGCGAACAGGTATTTTTAGATTTCAGTTTAAATTTCAATTTACGGCAGACAAAGAAAAATATGCCAACTATTATTTATGCTCTGTTTACCTTTAGAGGGAGACAATACAAGGTCAATATTGGAGCAAAAGTTTATCCAACACAATGGAATAAGCGAAAGCAAATAGCCACTGTTAGCAATGGGCAGACAAGGTTGGATAATCGGAATAATGAGATAGTCAATAAAAAAATAAGGTCGCTTCTTGCTATCTTTGAAGAGAAGAAGAATTATCTTTGTGAAAACTTAGAAAGGATAGATTTCCTTTTTGAGGAAATGAGGCAAGCTATTAATCCTAATCTCAAAACTCGTTTTGCAATTATGAAAGATAACAACCAATTATCCGCAACACTTATCTTAAGTCAAATGGCAGAAAGGAATATTCCTTCAGAGAATAGTCGAAAGATATATCTGGGATATGTAACGGCATTTAAAGAGTATTTGGAAGCTAAAGGTATAAGCAACAGGTTATCTGCCATAAATACAGATGTACTGGAAGATTATCAACAATTTCTACTGGAAAGGAATCCTGCGAGAATTAAAACTCTCCTTAACAAAGTCAAGGGGATTGTAACGTTAATCAACCATGCCAATAAAGATAAAGCTATAAAAGCAAACATAAATACTAACGGCATAACGTACTTGGAAGATAAACGAAGTAAAGAGCAGAAGAAAAGTAAACAAGTTCCATTAACAGAAGAACAATTATTAGCCATATATAATTACACTGATTTAAATGCCAAAGAGAGTGAAGCTAAAGATTTGTTTATTTGTCAGTGCTTGTTAGGACAGCGTATTTCAGATTTACCCAAAATATTTAAGGGAGAATATACGATTACAAAACTAGAGGATGGTAATGAAGTGATTTCGTTTATAGTCCAAAAGACCACAGAACAAGCTACATTACATCTCTTTCCTGTAGTAAAAGAAATTTTAGAGAGGTACAAGCAAACAGGTTTCAAGCATATAGATTTGCTTACAGAAGATGAAAAAGTAATCAGTAGAAATGAAGCTAAGCTGAATAAAACAATAAAACAGGTATGCAAAAAAGCGGGACTGGATAGCGATATAAACTATGTTGAACAAATAGGCAGCAATATAGTCAAAAAGAGAAAGAAACTATTTGAGCTGATTCATACTCAAACAGCAAGACATACTTTTATCACTTTGATGTGTCGCTTCGGGATTCCTAAAGAAGATGTTATAATAGCAACCGCACATACAGATACCACAATGATAGACGATGTTTATTTGCACGAAACAGTAAATGACAAAGGGACAAGGCTCATTAATTCTTTAAAGAAAATCGAAGGTAGTACATTATTCAAGATTGGAGAGACAAACAACACGGTAGATATGAATGAAGAAGAAACGGCTAAGAAACCAATTTCAACTGCAAGCGTGACTGATAATATAACCTTCGATACTCTGTTGGACACTCAATTTTTCGCTTCTAAAATCAATAAAGCCTGTGATATGTCTGAACGTATGGGGTATGTGAAAGATGGCAAGCTATATGATTACAATAGCGAAATAAGTGGTATTGTGAAAGAAGTGGAGGCTTTTATGCAATCTCCTGCCTCCGGCTTTGAGGTAGCCCATAAATATGTTGAGCGGCTGTCTGTTGGTAATCTGTCCAATTTGAGGGATGAGCTTAAATTGCTAATTGTCAAATGTATAAAGATAGAGGTAAATATGGAAACCATCATGCAGATTATTGACAAGGCTTTCAGAATAGGTATTCTGGATAATGACAGCCTTAATGACATGAAAGAAATTGTAGCAGCAATATTGAAGGCTAAAGACAAGGAAAACGGAAAGTGATTTTGGAACGGAATACTATCCAAACCGCCATATTCTCTCCGGACAGATACGGCTGTAAGGAGAATTTAGGCATGATAGAATTTCATTAACTGACGTTAACAGAAATCTAATCTTGTAGCTAATCCGGACGAAATCAAGCACTTACAAAAAACAATGACTGTAAAATTTGGATGTTATCAGTAAAATGACTTACCTTTGCAGCAGTTAAATGATTAACTCATATTGTTGATGAGTAAGCATTGGACAACTCGTTCTTTGACATCATGTACAATCTGACACCGGCACTTATGTGCTATAAGCTATCACTTTTTATTTGGAAGTGAGAAGCTGTGGCAATTATTCATAATTGTTATCTACATATTATTTATAGAGTGGGAGCTACCTGCCGGGTACATGTTGAATCGTAAATATACGGTATAAACTTGTACTATTATTATCAATAATAATAAATAATAACAATATGAAAACAATAAATCTCGGAAGCCAAGACGCTCCCAAGTGGTATCATATTGCCACAATTAATATAAATGGCAAAGACCTAGAAATCATTCCTGCCTTCACCGATTATTCTATCAAACGTAAAAACTTTGAGAAGGATAAAGTGTATGAATCTATAGATAAGAGCAAGCTCTTGCCGACCAAATTCTGCTTTTGTAGTGCAGAACCATTTTACGCAGAGAATGTTTCTCTATACGATTATGACGGCAGGAAGATTGAGAGTCTTCCCGATAATGCTCCGGCAGTAATGGTCTATCTGGACAAAGCCGATAATGTTAATCTGTTCGGTCTGATAGATGAGCCATTACAAGTTGAAATAGTGGAATGCGATAGTGTTTCTGACGCTTATCGCAGAGTAGCAACAACTGCATATCTCTCCCAATGCCCTTCAAAGGATGAGTGGATAGGATATGCGGGTATTGTTACGGGAAATGAATTATTACTGAACATCCGCAAGTTCGGTATAATATACTGTATGTCCGGTACTGCCGTACAGGGATATTTTGGAATGACTACTACCGTTGCTTTATTACAAAACAAAGCCCTTGCTATAAATTCTTCTTCTTTTACAGGAGAATACAGAAGTTATCAGCAGGCAGAACTATTGATGAAGGCAACAGTAGAAGCCTTTGGAGTAAAAGCTGCAAAACAGACCAGATATATTAAAGCCATTAATTATTGCATTTTGCAATATGGTTTTGATACAGTTTGTGATGTATTGAACAGCATTGAAGCAACTGAAAAGTTGCAAATTGCAGCAGCTAATTGCGAAGATAAGATTAGCTGCATTCAGCAATTAATCATAGAACGTGTTGTTGCGATGCGCAAAACTCAACAACAATAAAGATAACCGGATTGTACATGATATAATAAGAGGACGTTCCTTTTCAAAGGTTCGTCCTCTTTCTGTTTGACAGTGTTTTTTCCTGTCTCAAAGAATCAGGGCTTCCGGTAAGCCTGAATGTCAGATTCTCCCCGAGTGGCTACGGTCATGGGGAGAATCCGGGCTTTAGAGCAGCCTCAACTCCGAATATCCATAAACCCACCCTACCATTAGGCTACTTCCCCTAAAAGCCGTACCTTTGCGCTGTGATTCAAAGTCCGGTGGTCATTTTCCCCGTCACCTAGATTCACCACTACAGACCGATGTCTGTTCAAATCGAAAAGGTTGACCTATCCCGCCACCCGAGAATCGGCACTACAGCACGCCATAAAGTCCGCAAGACTTCACAGGGGCTTCGGGCTGCTACCGATACACCAAGATGCAAAAATGAGACAGGGCAAGACAGACGCAGGTTAATCCCACTCCATTCCCGACCTTCAAACACTCCATAAACGGTCGGAATCGAGGTCAGGGCTACCGGAACAGACCTCCTTTTCTTCTCATGAAACCCTCTACACGAAGTTTCAAGAAAGTTAGAAAACTGTTATGCCACCTTCAAGAAGTGCAGTATCTTTGCACCATCAACATGAGACAAGAGTGGTACTACTGAAACGAGTGAATTACCGACTTGAAGTATATCTGAAATCTACTACTTGAATTTGTACCACTCACCACATCAAGATTCACATTCTATAATTCAAATTTATGTATAATGGCAATGAATGTGCAATTTACCACTTCGAGCTACTTCATTAAAGACATCCCAGTAGCAATTTTAGACAAAAGAGAGATTATAAAGCTTAAGATGCAGCGATACAGAGACGTGAAGGTCTATTTGCATAGCTTCATACTACCAGATTACATGACAGATGAATATGTGTCAGGACAACTGGATGCATTTGCATCACACATACTGTTCCCGTATCTCATACTTTCCATAGCGAACACGACAATCTACAACCCTAGACTTGTCGCCAAGAATGTGAATGGTATAGTACACATATACCTATGCTTTGAGCATGAATAGAGCCAATTCTAAAAGGTTGGCTCTGCTCTTGCCAATAGCGAAACACTACAGATTACCACAATTAACAAATTAATGAATTTTCCTAATGAAGAAGAATGAATTTAATTTTGAAGAACTACGTGAGCTTGCATTGGCTCACCAAGTAGAAGACAGTAAAACCGTGATTGGGATATGGGCTAAGCTCAATGGCTATTCCAAGAGACGCAAGCAAAGAGATAACAAGGTTTACACCGTATATGTCAAGATGAATGATATTAATTTACAAAACAATAAGAACTATGAGTGATTATAAAATGATTAAAAGCTTTAATATTGAGAAGTATAATGAGAAGGTAACAGAGTTGGAAAGAGCAATAGAGATAATTAACATGAATCTTTATAATTGTATGGTATTTGGGATGGAAGTACCGTCAAGCCCTGACTTCATTCAGGAATGGCTTGATAATCCTATGACCACCATGTATAGTGATGTATTGAGCTTGAAAAATGTGTCCAAAGTTGAGATTCCATGGGTGATGAAGGAGTTCAATGACCCAGAAGCTATATTAAATCTAATGAAAGAGGCTATTGGAATTGTCAATCGTATGACAGAGGATATGAGTCCACTCATTGAAATATTACCTTACGTAAAGGGGGCGTATGGCATACTATTTACTCTTGCAGACGACTGGAAAGAGCAATGGGAGGAATGCAGAAATGTAATCACTAAGACCAAAGATGCAGAGCGGCTTATTATGGAGCAATGTGCAGAATATGAAGAGACGTATGTGACTTGGTACTTTACTCCCAATCCATCCCACAGAGCACACGCTTAACTTTGTTAGAAGATTGGATATGAAAATGGATATGAAAATGTAAGATGATATATGAATGACTTCTAGTGAAGGGAGGACTGTGCAAACGGTTCTCCCTTTTCGTGTTTATAGGTATCAGAGCGACATATATCCCCAACTGGATATGCTACCAAATCCAATTACCTGTTACCATGTGAGCCTGTAATGGGAATCAAAAACATATTGGCATTTGAAGCTGTAGGATTCCAATGTTCAAATAGGGGGTGTGGCTCATTTCTGCCATTTACCAATACAGGTACAAATCAGGTCATGGATTTACATGTCCTGCTCCAAGTCTCCCTGATACACGTTCACTACAATGCAGACACCGCACAAATTTACGATTGAGCCAATCACGCTGTAAATCTACAGACATTATGATGTGCTTATGGCATAATTCTTATGGACGAGTTTTTCTTCAAATCGTCCTTATATAAGAAGGAAAATATAACCCTGTTTAAACTTAACCTAAAGTCAGATATTTCAAATACACAGATTGCAATTTTATAAATCAAACTTAATCTATACGTAATGAAACAAGAAATCATTAATGGCGGCAATGCCAGATACTTGGGAGAATTAGAAAGATTTAAAGACGGTATTCCCTTTGGAATCGTAAATAAGACAAAGACAGATGTAGGTGGTACTTATGTAGCTGCCAATTGCAGCAGTAACTATATTATCGTTTGCCCGTTCAAGGACTTGGTGGATAGTATAGCGGCAGATAGGAATAACAGGTATGAGGTATTCAAATGTTATGGTGGCGTAAGAGAATACCAGTTCAGGAAGTATATCAAAAACAATACCACGTATAAAATAGCCGTGACCTATGACAGTCTGCCCAAGTTGGTTGGATGGTTGGGCAGTACAGAAGGATGGAAAGTATTGGTGGATGAGTACCATCTAATCTTGGAAGATATGGATTTCAGGTACGATGCAATTAACGGCTTGATGGAAGAGATACAGAAGTTCAGGCATTATTCTTTTTTGTCTGCCACTCCAATTGACCTTGACTTTGAGATAGATTTCCTGAAACAGCTTCCACATTACAAAGTCCAATGGGATGGAGTGACGAAAATAACTCCTATCAGATACAAGGTGACGCAATTAACCAAAGGACTGGCTAGATTCATACAGATATTTCTGGATGAGGGTATATCAGTTCCGGATATAAACGGCAATGTCAGCAAAGTGGAAGAACTGTATATTTTCATCAATTCAGTGACCAGTATCAGGCAGATAGCGGACACATTGAAACTGAATCCTGATGATGTGAAAATATGCTGTGCTGACAGAATCAGGAATAGCAAGTTATTGGGTGAATACCAGATAGAATCAGTCAGCAGTCCCAATAAGAAGATTAACTTCTTTACAAAGAAATGCTTTCAGGGATGCAACCTTTTCACCAATAACGGGCTGATAATAGTAGCCAGTGACGCATACAGGACGCAGACTTTGGTGGATATAAGTACTACAATGGAACAGATAGCGGGAAGAATCAGAATCAATGATGAATACCAGAACATCTTTAGGAATGTGATAGTCCATCTGTTCTCCACCAATAAGAATGTTATGAGCGATGAAGAGTTTGCAATGCTGATGCAGGATAAGGAGAATGAAGCTGACAGGCTACTAAGCGGGTGGAACAAGCTGGACAAGGAAGAAAGGCAGACCTATATTAAAAGGATGAACCTAGACACAGAACTAGTCTCCATTATTAATGGCAGAATGGTATATAACAATCTGAAAAAGCAGTCATTCATTTACAAGCAGGAACTAAGAAAAGTCTATAAGGATGGAATCAGTATCAGGGACAGTTTTCAGCAGTCAGAGAGATTCGAACTGACCAACCAGAATGAATGGGAAGATTTCAATATCAAACTGGCAAAGGCTGTGACTGTCAGTTATGAGCAACTGCTCAAAGATTATCTGGATTCCCCTTCCGAATCTTATGAACAGGAATATCCTGAATTTCCCCTAATCAAAAGATACTTGAAGGAATCTGAAATGAATACCCTTAGATGGAACAGGGAGAAGATTCTAAAAGCAGTAGAGGATAAGAGACGGATGGATAAGGCTTTCTTGGCTATATATCAGTCTGGCTTTATCAGCAATAAGGATTTGAAAAATAAATTGAAGGATGAGTTTGGCAGATTGGGAATCAAGTTATCCCCAAAAGCCAACCTGATAGAGCACTGTACCCTTTACCATGTGGAGAAGGCTAGCAGGAAGATAGACGGGAAAACTGTCAGTGGCTATGAACTTGACAGGATGGTACTCACCTTTGAATAAGAATCTACCAATATGACAGAACAAGGCAAGCATAAAGCTCCAGACCGTTAATAAGGTTTGGGGCTTTGTTTGTATATCCCCAACTCAAAAATATAGGTACTTGAAATCATACCCCCGCCCCTTCTATTGAGGAAGTACTTTCTATTTGGACTTCATGTTTTGATAAAGTAAAATATTTGATTTGTCAGAAAGTACGTAGGGATATATCAGATGTATATCATGCGCTTAACTGTTGTGTTTACCCTTACACCCCTCACCAATTGGTAGGAAAAATGAAAAGATGCACATAAAGCACTTTCCCTCTCCCAATGAGTTTTTTGTGTAAATCGCCAATCTGGTAAAGGCAGATTATTTATGATTTACTACATGATTACACATTTGTAAGAGAGTGGAAAGTTCTTTGTGTCAAACTATCATTTTGTCCTTAAATGCACTATTTACTAATCATATTAACTTAATAATTTATCAGATTATGGAAACGTTACAGATTATGCCAGTACAGAGAACTAGTAGTAGAAACTTTGGTGATTATGTGGAAGAAGCGGTAATAGTTGAAGAGCAACCTACCAAACAGAAGCGACCGTTATTCATTGAAGCCAACACGATTGAAGCCAGTTTGGAACATCTAAGGAATGATTGTATTATACCTGTATTCGCAAAGGACAACGAAGCTACATTGTCTCATGTGGCTTTCATTGAAGCGGTACAGGATGCAGCCAATACATTCTTTAGCGGTGAACAAATTGAATCGCCAGACATTTGTGTTTCTCATGTGATTAAAGGTAGAATACCGGAAGCGATACATAAGCCAGCCAATCAGTTATTAGAGAGTGACAAGACTATCTACTACGAGCGGTGCGCTTTCGTTATTGAAATTCCTACTATCTATGAGACGGTACATGGTAACAGGCTAACACTTACTATTGGTGGTGTCAGAGCCTATAACCACACGAACCTCTACAGCAAAAAAGGAGCTGAAAGATTCAAGGTTTTTATTGGTTTCACCTGTAAGGTTTGCACCAATCTATGTGTGTCTACAGACGGCTATCTTAGTTGCTTGGAAGTTACTAATACAAGGGATTTATATCAAGCTGTATTAGAGATGTTCCACAAATATGATGCAGCCAAACACATACATTTGATGCAGACTTTAGGCAATACCAGTATGACAGAACATCAATTCTGCCAACTACTTGGAAGGATGAGACTTTACCAGTCATTACCGCAAGGCTACCAAAAGGACATACCTAAAATGTTGCTAACTGATACACAGGTTAACAATGTGGCTAAAGCGTATATCAATGATGAGAACTTTGGCAGTTTGGGAAATGACTTGTCTATGTGGAAGTTCTACAACTTGCTCACAGGTGCTAATAAGAGCAGCTATATAGATTCATTCTTGGATAGAGCCTATAATGCTACAGAATTGGCAACAGGGATATGTTCCGCTTTACATGGTGACAACAAATACCAGTGGTTTCTTAGTTAGTGGTATTTGAGAATACACAGGATTGTCAAATACAGAAAAAGGACATCTATATAATAAAGTATAGGTGTCCTTTCTTTATTCCATCACTTATTAATAATCAAAGATTATGTTACAAGCATTATTAATCGCTACATTTTGGATTATAGCTTTCTTTATTGCGTGTGCAATTTCACCTATCGCATTCATCTTGATGCTTATTTGGACTATATATCAATATTTCAAATTATTATGTTGAGATAGCACATTGAAATGCAGAGAAACAAAGGGCATCTATACAGGTGCTCTTTTCATTTATAAACCTCTTAAATATTAAAGAATATGGTAATAGAAGGCAGTCGCGAATACAAGGCAGCGCAAGAACTTGAAAGAGCCTTGAACGATTATGGTTGGAATCCAAAAAGATTTGCTGAAAGTACAAGGTATTATCACCGTACACTACAGCAGGAATTAATGAAAACCATTGTAGAGATTATCCGCATGGTTGGTAGCAAGAACTATGGCACAGACCTTAGGAATCAGGCATCGCACGAACTTTGTAAAAGGATAGTTGATAGCGGTGTATTGGATGAAGCCTATTTGCCATTTATATAGGCAAAATGAAGTAAGGACATTATTTGTTTGGTGTCCTTGCTTTATAAAAATGTTCACTTTGACAATTAGTGAATGTTTGCCTAGTAATCAGCAAGTTAGATATTCCAGTTAGAAATTAATTTTCACTTTTATTTGTTTAACCACATAACTGAACATTATGAGCTTGAAATACAGTAATACAACGGCTGATTTCCTACTATGGGATGAAGCCATGAATTTAAAAGGAAGTTGGCAAAAGACGGTAATTATAAAATGTCACTTCTTATTGCTTTGGGTTGTTTCACAGGTCTAAGAATTTCTGATATTCTTTCTTTAAGATGGAATCAGATATTAGATACAGACGAGTTTACCATCATAGAACATAAAACGAAAAAGAAACGGACTATCAGAGTAAATCTACAACTGAAAAAGCATATCAGGGATTGCTATGAGCATATACAGCCTGTTGGTATTAATGCTCCTATCCTGATAAGCCAGAAAGGAACAGTTTTCAGTATTCAGAGGATAAATGAAGTATTGAAAGAGATTAAGAAGAAATACAGGCTACAAATAGGCAATTTTTCATGTCATTCTCTTAGAAAGACTTTTGGCAGACAGGTGTATAACATGAATAACGATAATTCAGAGCTTGCACTTGTTAAATTGATGGAGTTATTCAATCATTCAAGTGTATCAATTACTAAAAGATACTTGGGACTAAGACAGGAAGAGTTACTTAATACTTATGACTGTCTTAGCTTCTAATAGTTGGGTTGGTATGAAAGTTCTAAATTCCTGTTTATATGGAGACTTGGCAAGTTTCATACCAGCCTTGAATTATAGACTACAGGTATCTCTCAATTTTTAATAAGCAATAGTTCTTGCTAATTAAACAACTTTTAGTAACTTTGTTGCAATTTCAGACTTCTATGGAGATAGTTCTGAAAGAACATAGTTAACGAAGAGCGTTTAAAATATTATCCTACGTTGAAATCTGGACAATTTCATAAGTCAAGGATAATAAGCAAGAACGCTCACGTCAATGTTATATACCTATCTTATATGGATAGTCTATATATCGTTTGGCGTGGGCTATTGTTTATTACTTGACTTAGGGCAGTCCAGAGCCTCAACGTAGTAATATTCAGTAGTTCCCACGCTTTTGTATGTAGTAGCCAACTCTAGGGAACAGGTTGGCATTAAATACAAAAATATAAGAAACAGACAGTCTATCTAATTTACCAATCAGTAATCTTATTAAAGAAGTGTGCAACTTTCTATGTTGTGTTCCTCACACTTGTATCTCAATTAGTAACGCTCTCTATTAGGAACGTAGAAGCCCAAACAGATTATAAAATGAAAACACTAAGATTTATTGGTATGGCGGTAGTAGCCATTATTATGAGTTTGAACTTTGCAGCTTGTGGTGATGATGAGGAGGAAATAGATGTAAACCAATTAGAGGGAACTTGGGGGTTAGTTCGCAGTGAAGGCTGGGAACTTTGCAGTGAAGAAACTGAAAAAGATGAATGGAACGAGTCTTCTGACCCTTTTAATCCAGATAGAGATTGTGCGAAGATAGTTATCAAGAAACTAACAGATAATAATTATTCTGTGATGGGATTTTACTATTCAGGTTCACAGTGGAATAAGGATAGAAGTAGCCAAAATGTGACCTTGAATGGTCATACATTAGTTGTAGAAAATAGTGATGGTTACTTTGATTCTTATGCAAATCCTGTAATTGAGATATTGACATCAGACAAATTAGTACTTCGTTATAAATATGACAATGTACAAACAGACCCAGAACGTGAACCAGACCACCGCCATAGTGGAAACTTTACAGAAACATTTACTAGAATGGAATAAGCACTATTATTAATCAATAAAGGTAGCATTTGAAGTAAAATTCATCTGCTACCTTTAATTCTACAGGACTATTTTTTTGTAAAGCACATATTATCAACAATTACAGAAAGTTAGTGTAGATTTATGATTGTCTGACCTTTAGATACAAAAGTAAGGATTTTATACTTGTATTGATATTTAGCCTAAATTGAGGTTAGTTAAGAATAAGTGTAATCTATATAGTAATATAAATAAAATTCTCTATCTTTGTTACGTCAATTAAATATCTGTACGACAATACTATAATGAAAGTGTTTAGTATCTTCCTGTTAGAAGGTTTCAATGCGGTTCCAACAAAAACAGGGATATGGTTTGGAATCTGTACAAGAACTGATGGAAAGGCTAATTACTCCACACTTTCTTTTTGAATATGTTACAGCCGCTATGGGGTGAGGTGGCAATATTATTTATTAATTATGATGAAGAGATTAGCATTCTTTCTCTTGATTGTTGCAACTTTCGCTACTACATTTTACAGTTGCAAGACAAACACTGATGATTTATGGGACAGCATCCACCAACTGGATGGAAGGGTTACTTCATTGGAAGATTTATGTAAACAGATGAATGGCAATATCAGTTCATTACAAAAACTGGTACAGGCATTGCAGGACAACAACAGCATTACCAAAGTCACCCCAATAAAGGAAGGAGAGAAAGTAACAGGCTATACAATCTCATTTCTCAAAGGCGAGCCTATCACCATCTATCATGGTGAAAAAGGTGATAAGGGGGAACAAGGGGATAAAGGCAATGATGGTACTACCCCTGTTATTACCGTAGACCAAGACGGTGAAACATATTATTGGAAGGTGAATGGGGAGTGGTTGACTGATAAGAAAGGAAATAAGATACCCACAACTGGAGAGGACGGGCAAGACGCTGTAAGTCCACAACTTGAAATCAGAAACGGAAGATGGTTTCTGTTTAACGGGGAGACATGGACTGACATGGGACAGGCAACTGGAGATGCGGGAAAAGATGGTGACAGTTTCTTTGAGAGCGTGGAAGAGAAAGAAGGGTATGTGGAGTTTACCCTTCCAAGTGGTACTGTACTGACAATCCCTAAGAATACCCTGTCAATAGTAAACGGCATTAAGTCCGTATCATACATCCCCCGTTATGATGATGGCAAGGCAACTGTTGTTGGCACTTCAAAAGCGGACAGTTACATAGAACTGGACTTTGAAATCTCCCCAAAAGAAAGTACGGATTTATTGGTGGAATATGATGGTGTGGTATCAGTACAAGGAGTATATACCAGTATTAGGACTAGAGCCATTGACTTTATACAGTTCCCTGTATTGGCTGTCAGTGCAGAAAATGGCATATTGAGTTTGAAGGTTTCAGGTGAGAATCTGGATGATATTTTCTTTGCAGGTACACAGGGAGTTCAGGTTGCATTGAAGCTGGAAGATAGTGAATCGACTTATATTTCTGATTATATAGGTGTAGTTCCTTCGCTTCCTGTTTATACTTTTACTGCTACATATAAAACTACCTCATCCAATCAGACCATCAAAATAGCAAATGATATTGACGCATATCCAATAGCGGGTGCAGGCAATCGTTTGATTGGTATTGATTATGGGGATGGTACTAGTGGAGTTTCCAGTACACATACTTATGCTACACAAGGTGAACATACGGTTACGTTTTCTTTTGTAAATGAGGTGACAGAGATTGGAGCACGTGCATTTAAAGAATGTAGCCAGTTGACTGATATTGCGTATCCTGAGAATGTTACAAAAATTAGCGACCAAGCTTTCTATGGAACTGGGCTAATCAATATTATAATACCCAATACTGTAACATACATAGGAAGACGTTCATTTGGAGAATGCACAAAAAGTGAATTTATAAATATTCCTAACAGTGTCCAAACTTTATCTCGTAGAGCTTTTGATTGGAAAACAACAGGAGAATTGTATATTGATTGTGACATTCCTTCTTCAGAATACTATGAGGAAGGCTCTGTTTTTTATTATAGTAATATCTCTAAAATTACAATAGGTAAAAATGTAAAATCAATAGGTTTTTGTGCTTTTGGGACTTGTAATCAAGTTCGAACTGTTGAATATGAAGAAGGTAATCTATTGGAGAGTATTGGATATGGAGCATTTATGTGCCCTTTAGTGGAAGAAATGCCAATACCTCGTTCTGTCAAAACCATAGGGGAATATGCTTTTAGTGTTTGCTCCAATTTGAAGACATTTAAAATGGTCGGTTCTGGTAATGGAAATTATATTGTTAGAGAAAATGGGGTATTATATGATGAAACGAATAATGCACTTGTTCGTTATCCACCTAAAAGCGAAGCTGAAACTTACGAGATTGTAATGTATAGAGATTCCATAGCTCCTCTAGCTTTTAGGGATTGTCATAATCTTAAAACAGTAAGGTTTCCAACACGATACTTAAATAATAAAATGCGTTTAGGAGATAATTATATCTTTCTGAATTGTAAAAATCTAACAACTGTAGAGAACTTCTCTTTAACAGGAATAACTGTTTTAAATGGAGTGTTTTATGAATGTGAGAGTTTGACCTATATCCAATTACCTGAAACATTGGAAACAATAGGAGACGATGCATTTGCAGGATACCCCCTAGCGGGAGAACTTATCATTCCTAGTAGTGTTGTTAATATAGGTGCAAGAGCTTTTGAGGGATGTACAAACTTAACTGGTAATTTATTAATTCCTGATAATGTAGTCAATATAGGTGAAGGTGCATTTAAAGGATGTACAGGCTTTGATGGTAATTTACAATTTGGGAAAAATTTAGAAACAATTGATACTGACGCTTTCAGAGGATGTGCAAATTTCAAAGGTAATATTGTAATACCTGATGCAGTAAAAACAATTGGAAATACAGCATTTAAAGGTTGTGAGAATTTATTAACCAACAATAGGGAGTTAGTACTTGGTAAAAATTTGAAATTTATCGGATATGGTGCTTTTAGTACCTCAAATGAAGAGAATGACAATGCTCAGGTTTTCTTTAATAAAATATATTGTACCCCTATAGTACCGCCTATTATTGATAATAGTTCTCTAGGTTGTAGGGAACTAATTGTTCCTAGAGGATATTTAGATATATATAAGAAAAGTGATTGGGCAATTTATGTATCAGGATATCTTACGGAATCCTATTAAAATTTATCCTCAAAAGATAGGTTGAAGGCAGCATTTGAAGTAACATTCACTTGCTGCCTTTTAGTTTCCATTCCAATTAATCTAACTCTCTTTTCGTTCTTAACTAGTACTCCTATCTTTAATAAGAGATAGGATAGAATTTCTCTCCTGTAGGATTATTGGATATTTCTTTCTTGTGAAACGGAAATATATCCGCAATGTTATGTGATAGTCTTAGCTTTGCAAATTTTATTTTATGTTAAAATTACAATTTTAATGTATTTAATCTTTAAATAAAACAATTAAGTATTTATTTATGTTGACATTTTATTAAATTTACGATAATTTTATGATTGAAATAAAATTAATCATTTAAAGATTGAATAGATATAGCAGCTTGACAAAGGGGTTACTTAAACTTCTAAAGAATTGATATTATTTCATTATACATATTATTATGGAAAACATTTATTGGAAAAAGACAGTCGGAACACTGATAGGTGCTATTTGGCTTTACACGTTGGCAGACCTAGCTGCCAGTATCACCGGAGCGGTGAATGAACTTCTTAATCCTTCTGGAGTAATGGGTATGCTCAAAGACCTTATGGAGAGTGGAAACGGTGCCCCTACATTGAGTATAGGAGACATTATCGAAAGCATGTTCTCGCTATTGGTGATTGTGGGCTATTATTTATTTTTCCGTTCGTTGACACGCTTTGCCCGTCTGCAATCTAACCAACAAGACGGTGAACACGTATCGACCGTCCGTACAGCTTATATTCTGTTGCTGGTTGCTCTCATTGTAGATTTCGTTCCCATGATAGGATGGCTGTCAAGTTTTGTGCTAATGGTAATTGCATACGTCAAGATGCTTTCTGGCTATCGTGGTTTGAAGAAATCAATTACTTTTCCATACGAAGCTCGACAAGGTGCGTCGGCTCTTTATTCTTGTACAATCTGGACGTTGGTGGGGTACGTATTGGGGTGCATTCCTCTATTTGGCGGTATCATTGAAGGAATCATTACGTTAGTTGTATTTTTCATGGTACTTTCCGCATGGGGACGTATCAAGAACGGTGTTCCTAATATGACACCAGAAGAGGAAGAGGTTTATAAATGTAACGAAATTCCTGCTCATAAACAGATATTGGGAGATGCGTTGGTTATTTATTTCTTCATTCTAGTAGCTAGTTCTGTACTAAATATATTATGTCAAGGAATCAACTTTGGAACTTCTCTTTGGGTATATATAGGATATCGACTTTTCTGGACGCTTGCTATTGTTGTAGTATATGTATGGTTACTATGTTCTCCAAAAGCCTGTCTGAATCTTGGAGCGAAAATGGGACTTGGCGTCTTATTGATAGGAAGAATGTTGGATGTTTTAAATATATTTATTGGAAGTCGAATGATTGCTGATATTTCACTTTTGGAGATAACAAGTAGCGCAGGAGTTGTTTGTTTGGTTGTCGGAATGTTATTGTTTATCTGGAGCACTTCCGCAAGCTTGTCGCTTAAAATCGTCATTTCTTGCTATATACTTTTGAATCAAACGCTTTGGAACCTCTTCTACCCAATGCAAATACGTGCAATACCGAATGATGCCCCTGATTTTCGTGAGGTTATAAGTAGACTGAATGCGAACTATACATATATTTCTTTAGGAATTATCTTGCTAACTCTTATTCTAGTTTATTACTTTGTCTCCCAATGGAGAAAACAGCCAACAACTATTGACGTAGTAAGCATTTAAATATAATCAATATGAAGAATTTATTTTTAATCAGCGTTGCAACAATGGTGTTAGTTGCCTGTAACGGTAATAAAGCCAAGTCTACCTATTCCGAAACATCTTCGGATTCAGTATCGGTTGTAGAAAATGCGGTACAGCCAAACAATGCCAAAACTTTTGTCTTGACCGAAGCCGGAGTAAGTAGTTTGAAAATGATGAAGCCTTTCAAAGATATGTCGGAAAGTGATGAAGGGTTGTATAATAAAGTAAAGAAAGAATCCTATGTAGATGAATCAAGCGGAATGACTGTGTACGATTATACCCTCTACTGGGATGAAGAGAAGATTGCAAGTTTCTCTTTAAATGGTGCAAAAGCTCCTATCGTGATGTTACACATATATTCACCTAGAATATCAATGACAAACGGTGCTCGGACAGGAATGTTCATGCGGGATTTTGTGAAATTGGAGGGAGCGAAAGCAGAAGGCGGAGAAGCAATGGACTGGAATTATGGAGTTTCTATTTCAATTGGCAAAATCCACGCATTTGGTTGGTGGATGGGTGAAGGTGGGGATATTCTAACTGAACAAGGCAAAAGCAAAGCTGGTTCGGCAAGTTTGGGTGAATCTGCTAAGCTAATCCCCGAAGATATTCTGCCTGACGTAACCGTGACTGACTTATGTGTTTATCGCAAAGATGAGTAAGAAAATCCTGATGTAATTCTTATCTTCCTATTCATTCTGATAATTAAGTAAGAGATACAACTATTAATTATTAAAGGCAGCATTTGAGTTTCACTTGCTGCCTTTAATTTACTTCCTTCTCTTCTTTACCAATTTGCATTTATTCTTCTTAGATGAATTTGAGAATAGTTGTTCTAACATCTCCCTTGTCACAGGTCTGTATATAATATCTGTATATGTGGTCTCTCTAATCTCTTGTGGTAAATAAGGAATCACGGTACTCTTCTTTGGTGTTACTTGCATATTTGTGTGAAAATAGATAGGTTGTTAATTGATTTATCTACAGCAAAGTTACTGATAAGAATCAGGTAAAGCTAATGCAAAACATACATTCTGAATTATTGAGGTATATGTTCATCTTGAAAGAAAAGGATAAGGTGGCAGATGGCAACAGAATGGAATTATTGCTTCTATAAGAAGAACAATGAATGAGGATGTTGACATACTACCCTCAACTGAAAGGAGGTTGGGAAGTGTCCAAGTGATTTCTTATTTAATTTTACTTAGTGAATAGACTAAAAAGTTTATCTTTGTAGCGGTTGAAATGAGATATTTAGCACAATATTTAATAACCAACTCTCTAATAAGTTGATAATCAGACGGGATAATAAAGATACGGACTTTCTGCATATCTCCAAATTTTCCGGAAAAAGCAACGTGTCTTATAACATGGTTTAATAGAAATAGTAGATTCGTTAACATTTAACATAAATCTATCGGATATTAACGAATGCCCGATAGCGTGACTCAGATATATAGCATAGGGCAGCAAACCTTTCCGGGATTTTTTGTGTTTATTATATAAACGAATTACTTACACAATATGAATCTCAAAGAACAATACTGGAAATATTCCCTCATTGTCATCATTCTGTTTATGGGAGTTATCATCTTCCGGCAAATCACTCCTTTTTTGGGAGGGTTGCTGGGAGCATTTACCATTTACATATTAGTACGCACGCAGATGCATCATCTGACGGAAAAGAAGAAAATGAAACGCAGTATCAGCGCATTACTGATCACGGCAGAAACCATTTTTGTATTCCTTGTGCCTCTCGGACTGACCATCTGGATGATAGTAAACAAACTTCAAGACATCAATCTGGCTCCGCAGACATTCGTAGAGCCCATCCAGCAAGTAGCAGGATTTATCAAAGAAAAGACAGGATACGATGTATTAGGGAAAGATACGTTGTCGTTCATAGTCTCCATCCTTCCACGAATCGGACAACTGATTATGTCAAGTATCAGCAGTCTCGCCGTCAATCTGTTCGTCATGATATTTGTTCTTTACTTCATGCTGATAGGAGGTAAAAAGATGGAAGCATATATCAATGATATTCTCCCGTTCAATGAAACGAACACGCGGGAAGTTATTCATGAAATCAACATGATCGTGCGCTCCAATGCGATCGGTATTCCACTGCTGGCCATTATTCAGGGAGGCATTGCCATGATAGGCTATCTCATTTTCGGAGCCCCCAGCGTCTTACTGCTAGGTTTCCTCACCTGCTTCGCTACCATCATCCCGATGGTAGGCACCGCATTAGTGTGGTTTCCCGTCTCCGCTTATCTGGCTATCAGCGGAGACTGGTTTCATGCAATCGGACTTTTCGCCTACGGAGCCATTGTCGTATCGCAGTCCGACAACCTGATTCGCTTCATTCTTCAAAAGAAGATGGCGGATACACATCCGTTGATTACAATCTTCGGAGTTGTGATCGGTCTGCCGTTATTCGGATTTATGGGAATCATCTTCGGTCCGTTATTACTCTCGTTATTTTTTCTGTTCGTCAATATGTTCAAGAAAGAATACCTGGATTCATAAAATAACCTACCTTCCGGATGACGAAACTACCGAAAATTTGCGTACTTTTGCAGTCGTAAAACGACACTAAAATTCAATGGAAGCATTTACATTCAATACTGCCGAGCTGATATTATTGTCAGCGGCAGGAGTTCTCTTTATCATCCAAGTTATTTATTATCTCGGTTTATACAACCGGATACATTCGCATAACAAAGCTGTACGCAAGGAAGAAACTCATTTCACGCGGGAATTGCCGCCCCTTTCCGTCATTCTTTGCGCACGCAACGAAGCCGACAATCTGCGTAAAGTCCTTCCTGCCATTCTGGAACAGGACTATCCCCAGTTCGAAGTCATTGTAATCAATGACGCTTCCACCGACGAGACAGAGGATGTATTGGGATTCATGGAGGAAAAATACCCTCATCTTTACCATAGTTTTACTCCCGACAGCGCACGTTATATCAGTCATAAGAAATTAGCGCTGACATTAGGTATCAAAGCCAGCAAATATGATTGGCTCGTATTCACGGAAACAAACTGTATACCGGCAAGCAAGGATTGGTTAAAGCTGATGGCACGCAATTTTACATCACAGACACAAGTTGTGTTAGGATATAGCGAGTATGACCGGACAAAAGGATGGTTGCACAAACGTGTCGCTTTCGACACACTCTTCCAGTCATTGCGTTACTTAGGTCTTGCCCTGGCCGGAAAGCCATATATGGGCATCGGACGTAATCTTGCCTACCGGAAAGAATTATTCTTCAAGCAAAAAGGATTTTCAAGCTACCTGAACCTTCAACGCGGAGAAGATGACCTGTTCATCAATCAAATAGCCAACAGCAGTAACACCCGTGTAGAAACGGATTTCAACGCAACCATGCGGATACAGCCTGTCTACCGTTACAAAGACTGGAAAGAAGAAAAGGTCAGTTATATGGCCACCGCACGCTTTTATCATGGGGCACAACGCTACCTATTAGGCTTTGAAACCCTATCACGCCTGTTATTTTACGCCACTTGCATTGCAGGTATCGTATTAGGCATTCTCGATTTCCACTGGTTAGTAGCAGGTATCGCATTATTACTATGGCTGATTCGCTACACGGTGCAAGCCATTGTCATTAACCAAACAGCCAAAGATATGGGCGGCAACCGGAAATATTATTTCTCATTGCCAGTATTCGATATCCTGCAACCGTTGCAGTCGTTGAAGTTCAAGCTCTGTCGTCTATTGCGGGGTAAAGGAGATTTCATGAGAAGATAAACTACTCATATCTCATAGAGTTGGCAGGGTTGATCTTGGTTATCAGATATGAAGGACCTATCAGCATCAGGACAGCAGCCAGCAGTGTGCCGATATTAATCAGCAGGAAAAGGATAATATTGAAAGATACCGGAACCGTATCTACGTAATAAGTCTCCGGATCGAGTTTGAAAATGCCGAACCGGGACTGAAGAATGCAGAATGCCAGACCGATAACATTCCCCCAAAGCATACCTTTGCCTATCAGGAAAACAGCAAACCAAAGGAAAGTTTTGCGGATTGTAAAATTAGTGGCACCCAAAGCTTTTAGGATACCAATCATATTCGTACGTTCGATAATGATAATCAGCAAACCGGAAATCATGGTAAAACCGGCAACACCTATCATCAGAAACAAAATCACCCACACATTCAGATCCAACAAGTCAAGCCATGCAAATATCTGTGGATTCAACTGTTCGATACTGCGCACATAATACGTACCTCCATATTCGTCTTTCCGGTTATCGGTATCGATTGCGATTTCATACGTCGTATCTTCCAGCTTATCATAGTCTTTCAGCTGAAGCTCCACCCCTGTCACCTGCTCCGGCTGCCAACCGTTCAACCGATTCACCAGACTGAGGTCGGTCAATAAAAAAAGATTATCGTATTCGGAGAAATTTGTCTGATAAATTCCGGCAATAGTCAACCTGCGCGCACGGACATCATCCTGAATATAATAGGTATATATCTTATCCCCCAACTTCAACTTCATCTTTGTAGCCAAAGACTTGGAGATAAGTACCCGGTTGCTGGAAACCGAATCACTGAAAACAGGAATCTCTCCTTCCACCAGATATTCTTGCAGAAAACGGGGGTCAAACTCCGGACCTACCCCTTTCAGTACCATTCCTTGAAAGGCATCGTCCGTCTTTATCATACCCGGTTTGGTAGAAAAACGCTGTACATGGCTTATCTCCGGATAACCGGCAAGCGCCGACATCATACTATCTCCCACTACAATCGGATGGGTTTCGTAAGAACTGACCGCATCCAGATTAGTTATCTGGATATGCGATCCGAATCCAATGACTTTATTTCTCACTTCACTTTTAAAGCCGATAACGACCGCCACTGCTATAATCATAACAGCCAGTCCGATAGCAATACCCGCCATTGCGATGAGCACTGCAGGACGTGACACCTGTTTTCCGCCATCGCTTTCGCGGTAGATGCGCTGAGCTATGAAAAGTGATAAGGACATAGACTTTTATTCCGTTCTTCCCGGATACGCTTCCAAAGCCTTCTGGAGAACAAAAAGCGCACGGGTTAAATCTTCTTTCTTTAATACATATGCAATACGCACTTCATTGATACCCGAACCCGGAGTTGTGTAGAAACCGGAAGCGGGAGCCATGAATACCGTCTGACCTTCGTATTCGAAATCGGAAAGGCACCATGCACAGAATTTGTCGGAATCATCCACCGGAAGTTTTGCCACTGTATAGAAAGCCCCCATCGGGATGGGCGAATAAACACCCGGAATACGGTTCAACCCGTCAATCAGGCATTTACGACGTTCCACATACTCGTCATACGTCTCGCGTGAGTATTCTTCGGGAGCATCCAAAGAAGCCTCAGCGGCAATCTGACCAATCAACGGAGGACTCAGACGAGCCTGACAGAACTTCATGACAGCATCACGTATCTCTTTATTTTTGGTAATCAGCGCACCGATACGGATACCGCATTCCGAATAACGCTTTGATACGGAGTCAATCAGTACCACATTATTCTCGATACCTTCCAGATGGCAAGCGGAGATATAAGGAGAACCGGTGTATATGAATTCGCGATATACCTCATCGGAGAAAAGGAATAAGTCATATTTCTTCACCAAATCACGAATCTGATTCATCTCACGACGTGTATAGAGATATCCAGTCGGGTTGTTCGGATTACAAATCAGGATTGCTTTCGTACGTTCATTTATCAACTCTTCGAACTTCTCGACTTTGGGAAGTGAGAAACCTTCTTCGATGGTTGTGGCAATCGTACGAATCTTCGCGCCTGCAGAAATAGCAAACGCCATATAGTTAGCATATGCCGGCTCCGGAACGATAATCTCATCACCCGGATTCAGACAGGAAAGGAAAGAGAAAAGCACCGCTTCCGAACCTCCTGAGGTAATGATTATATCGTCTGCTGTAAGATTGATATTGAACTTGGCATAATATCCCACTAGTTTCTCGCGATAACTACGATAACCTGCACTAGGACTATACTCCAGCACTTTACGGTCAATATTGCGTATCGCATCAATCGCGGCCTGAGGAGTGGGCAGGTCAGGCTGTCCAATATTCAGGTGAAACACATGGACTCCCCGTTGCTTGGCAGCGTCTGCCAAAGGAGCCAGTTTTCTGATAGGAGATGCAGGCATCTCGTTTCCGCGAATGGATATGGTTGGCATAATTTTAACTACAAATTACTAATTACTATTTACTTTTTCTACTTGAAGTTGCAAATGTACGCAATAATTTGAATACAGAGACATAAAAACTTTAAAAACCTTAGCAAGGTTAAAATCGTTATGGGATTTTGAAAAGAAAGCTATACATTTGTCACACAGAAAACTTAAAACAATACCATAATGACCATACACCTTATCTCATTCGCGTCACTGCTTCATAAACAAGTCTCATTGCGTAGTTCACACGAAGCGATTTTGAGTGAACTTGAAAAATACTACACTGTAAAATTCATCGATTATCAAGATATGAATAAACTGAACAGTGATGATTTCAAGATTATTTTTATCGCTACCGGCGGAGTGGAACGGCTGGTCATCCAACACTTCGAAAGCCTTCCCCGCCCCGCTATTTTACTGGCAGACGGTATGCAGAACTCGCTGGCTGCGGCTTTGGAAATCTCCACATGGTTACGGGGACGCGGCATGAAAAGTGAAATCCTGCACGGGGAATTACCGGTCATCATCCAGCGTATCCATACACTTTACAATAATTTCCAGGCACAACGTTCTTTATTCGGCAAGCGTATCGGAGTCATCGGAACTCCTTCTTCATGGCTGGTTGCCAGCAATGTTGACTATCTTTTGGCAAAACGTCGCTGGGGTATTGAATATATGGATATTCCATTGGAACGGATTTATGAACATTTCCAACAAATAACGGATGATGAAGTAGGCGCCTCCTGTGCCGCAGTCGCTTCACAGGCGCTTGCCTGTCGTGAAGGCACTCCCGAAGATTTAATCAAAGCGATGCGATTATACCGGGCCATCAAGAAGGTATGCGAGGAGGAACGGTTGGAAGCATTGACTTTAAGTTGCTTCAAACTGATTGAACAAATCGACACTACCGGCTGCCTGGCATTATCCTTACTTAATGATGATGGAATCATGGCGGGTTGCGAAGGCGACTTGCAGTCTATCTTCACCTTGCTGGCTGTTAAAGCGCTCACCAAAAAGGACGGATTCATGGCAAATCCCTCTATGATCAATTCACGCACCAACGAACTTATTTTAGCTCATTGCACCATCGGTCTCAAACAGGCGGAAAGATATATCATCCGCAACCATTTTGAAACAGAAAAGGGGATCGCCATTCAGGGGTTGCTTCCCACCGGAGACGTGACTATCGTCAAATGCGGTGGCGAATGCCTCGACGAATATTATCTGTCTACGGGAACGTTATCCGAAAATACAAATTATATCAATATGTGCCGCACACAGGTACGCATACGGATGAATACTCCTGCCGAGTATTTCTTAAAAAATCCGTTGGGAAATCATCATATTCTCATTCATGGGAACTTTGAGGATACATTGAATGAGTTCTTTCAGGCAAATGCTTGCAAGAGGACGGAATAAAGGCATTTATAAAAAACGACGGACTACATAGTCCGTCGCATTTAAAGAGACTTAGCAAGGTTATATCTAATCTTAAATATAAAACTTTCATTTCAAATAACTGATATCAGGCAAATATCCTAGTCTACGTTGTAATTGCGCTTCGTAAAGAGACCACGGAGTTACAGCTTTTCCATGATCTTGATCTATTTTAACCTGAGAAGCAACAAACTGTACATCCGCCCCATGAAAACCTACAATCGTAGGCGGAAGAAATTTCCAATCACGTTCTTCATTCCACCACTTCCATTCAACAGCCTCTCCCGGAAGTACATAAGTAGCTTTAAAGTTCCAAAGAGTAAGATCATCCAAATGGTTGGGTAACTGATCGGTAGCCCCTCCCTGATGAAATTGTATGAATCCTCCCGAACAACCGTCAATCAAGGTAGCACGTGGCTGCGTGGCATGAGATTCGAAATTAGTATCCCTTCCCCAAACGCAATTCTTGATAACCGTACCTAAGGAATGCTTACTGACCCCGACTGCGTGCCATTGTCCGGCATCCTTCATTGTAGAAGATTCTCCCTCATCCACCACATCCGCTATTAACACACGGGAAGATCCTGACGTATGCACAGCGCAATGTCCACGATTCCCCCCTATGCGAATATCATAGGCAGATACATTGGCACATTCCGTAAATGTTACAGCTTCACTCACACTATAAAAATCGACTCTACGTACCCATGAATTAGCTATACGATGAAAGTTTATCGGTTTATAGGCAGAATTTATAGCCCACTGGTCATGAATGAATTCTTTAGGAGCATTTCCATAAAAACTCATATCTTCTATACCAATATTTTCATAATAGTTATAACGGCAAAGTTTCCATTTCCACTTTTTCTCCACTCCGTATAAGAGTGGTTCAAAGAAAGTGACCTTATTCCCCCGAACAGACTTTACCTGATGAATATCATACACTTGCACCCCCTTATTTCTAAGTTGTGTCATTTGCGCAGATACCGCATACGGTTTTAACTCCTGTGCTATCAGTTCCGGTGAGTTATCTTCCAATTTCAAACATACCCAATCACCGGCAGAAAGTCCACTGGCAGAAGCCACTTCTATCGAGAAACTTCCTTTAACCGCATCCCCGACGATGTCAGACAATTCCGGAGTAAACCCACTCCAATGTTTAAATTCAATCATTGGTCCCGCATAGTCCAGTCCCTCCAAAGGCTGATAAGGTGCTTTCATCACGATAGAGGTTTTAGCCCTTCCGGCTCCTTTCAGAACCAGATTTCCAGCCCTGATTTGCATTGTTTCCGACTTTCCGTCAACTTTATCATTTTCATCATACAAAACAAACTCACCTTCCGGAAAATAAATAATCGCCCTGGCATTCGGATTATGATTAATTCCAATTTCCTCCAATACTCTCATAAAAGCCGCCCGATCCGATTTGCCATCATCGGGAACAGCCCCATATTTCGTTATATCATATTTTTTATAACCTAGAGTCCAAATATCCGGCGGAGCCATTTCTCCACGTTTGTATCCGGCGTATGAAAAATCCAATAACACATTCCGCTCACTTCGAGATACAAAATCCTGCCAAGCCTGGCAAGTACTTTCTTCCTCTTGCTCTTTCTTCGGTTCTTGTGTCTCTTCACTATATTCGTCGGACGATTGGCAAGATATCATTCCCCCCATCAATAAAAAGAAGAGCAAATATTTTACATTCATAGGGCCATCATTTATTTAGAGTTAACAGGAACCAATATCAAGGAACGCAAACGGAAAAGTTCATCTCCTTTGATATCACCAGCCTTTACACGAATATCCAAATCTCCGGCAGGTAATGTAATTTGTCCGATATGTTCACGAATAAAGTCTCCCTGCGAAACAACATGAGTCATTTTCTGATTTGCAAAATGTATTTCATATTCTCCGGCTCCTCCTAAAGTTTCTTTTTTTAATTCCTTACCGGCATCACCCTCTATCAGTTCACTCTTTTTACGTTCAGGAGCAGCATAACGCACATACACATCATAAACGGTTTCTTTCGCTAAACGAGCTTTCCAAAGCACGGCGTCTTTGAGTTCTCTCCAGTTCTGCACATAAGAGAAACGCTCCGCCTCACTGCCATACCGTAGCCCTCCTTCCAACTGTGCATCGAACGTGCGCAATGTTTCAGTCATATCTCCGTTCAATAAACGACGATCATCCACCATCGGCTCTCCGTCACAGACTACTGCAATGACCGTATCTATACTATCCGGACATTCACGAGGAACTGCCAAACACACATCTTTTCCTTTACTCTCCCACGAAAGTTCTTTTGAAGGATCCGACAGCAACCAAGCCTTTTTCACCGGATTTTTCAATCCGCCGACTAACAACCGGCCCTCATGCGGCCATTGAAAGATATGCAAATAAAGCGTGTCACCTTTACAAGTCGACTCTCCCCAAGATTGTACCGTCAACGGTGTCCGTTGTGTTCCCCGAATTGACTCTTCGCCATTAATTTTCCACCACCGGGCAATTCCTTGCAAAATTCGTCTGTCCGGCACATCGATACCACCATTCCCTTTAGGTCCCACATTCATTAGAATATTTCCGCCACGAGCTGCTGCTTTTACCAATAAACGTACGAAGTGAGCATCGGATTTATAGACTGTATCGTTAGCATTATAGGCAAATGAATTATTCGTGGTAGGGATTCCTTCCCAATAACGAGGCATTACATGAAACTCAGCCGGTCTGTCGGAAGTACTCGCATAATCCGCACAAGCCTCAACAGCCCTTCCATTAATCACCACATTAGGAGCTAACCGACGTACAGCCGCAACAATACGCAAGTTTTCCTCTTCCGGTAATTTATGCGGAGTATCAAACCAGATCAAATCCGGGCGGTATTTCCTAATAAGTTCCTCCAACTGAGGTATTGCTTTACCACACACATATTTTCGGGCATGCTCTTTCAGAAATAGAGAATCTTTTTTCCACCAGTCTCTGCCATTCAATAACAGATCCCCACCGGGATTCCTATAATCCCAATCATTACCCGGTGCATCTTTTTCTCCCCAATCAAAGGCCTGAGAATAATACAAACCAAACTTTAATCCTACTTTCCGGCACTCTTTTTCCAATTCACGTATTGGATCTCTGCCAAACGGAGTCGCCTTGACTATATTATAATCACTTACCTGCGAATCATACATGGCAAAACCATCATGATGTTTGGCTGTGATCACCAAATACCCCATTCCTGCATCCTTTGCCAACTTTACCCATTCTTTCGCACTAAATTGCTGTGGATTAAAAGTACCCACCACTTTTTCCCGATATTCCGCAATCGGTATTTTTGCCATACGCTGAATATGTTCGCCATATCCTTGATAGCGTATGCCATTCCAAGTACCACTCAGAGAAGAATAAACACCCCAATGAATAAACATCCCAAAACGCACTTCATCAAACCATTTCATTCTTTGATCCAACTCTTCCTTTTGGGGAATCAACGACTCCAAAGTGGGAACAGGATAACATTTCTGTGCCACAAGGGTAGATGGAAAAGAGAACAGTAAGCTACCTGCACACAAAAAGGCAGCTATACTGTTCATTATCGATTTCATAGACAACATAGACTAGAATCTTTGATTTTACAATGATGAGCCCGTACAATCAATAGAGAAAGCTGATATTTTATTCTCTACCAATTCCATACTTTCAGTTGTCTTATACCAATAAATTGCTCCATCCTCTGCCGTAATCCTAAAGACCTTCCCTTTACTCATACTTTGCGCCGGCACTACTACACGGAACACATTTCCTTCAACAGGTTGCATGGTAATATATTCCGCTGCCTCAGAAGCCTTTACTATAGCCGTTTGTTCGGTCAAATTCACTGTAGCTGTTCTTTTTGCACAAATATCTACATTTTTAATAACTTCTCCTTCCGGCAAAATCACTTCAGCTTCTACCAATGCTAATTTATGCACAAATGATAAAGTTATCGATTCATCGTCTACACTGGCAATTTCGTTCTTTGCCAATAAAAGATCGCTTTGGTTATAGCCATCTTTCGATTGGTCTTGAGATACGGAAAAATCAAAACTTGTTCCTTCCAAATCAGCATTATATGGGTAATAAGCATAAAAATTCAACTCACTGCCATCAATCGGAAAAGTGATAGAATATTCAGCAACCCATTTTCCATTATCTGCAGTATAATGATAATCAAGATTATCATGTAAGACTTCTGTAGCCCCACGCTTCAATCCATAGATTCCAACATGATCACTATCCTCAAAAGATGTTTTCTTATCTATTGTTACCGTACGGGTTTGAGAAATACCCAAATCAAATATAATTTCTTTTTCCGACTGAGAGAACGCTTCATCCATGTTATTCTCCTGACTACAAGAAGCGAATAAAGCAGTGAACACCATGGCTGCTCCCATTAATATATATTGTTTTTTCATATTGGCATTGTTTTAATTATGGTTAGTTTTTCTTTTTAAGCACAACATCATCCAGATAGAATTCAATGCCCCCACCTGTCGGGAAAAAGGCAATGAAGAAATCAGCTAGAGCCTTCGAAGTTGATTCATAAATATGTTCCTCCGTATAGGAATAAGGGTCTTTTAATAATTTAGAAAAATCAAAATCTAATGAATAAGCCTCATAAGTATCAGAAAGGATAAACTCAACATATCCAGCATAAGGTTTAGCTCCTGGAATTTTCTCGTTTGCCATAAAAACATTAGTAGCACGTCCTCCAGTCGTAGCATCGTCAGTCTTAATATAACATTTCATTTTCTTTCCTTTTGTACCTTTTGCATTAAATTGCAATGAATATACCTGCGGTTTAGCATCTTTCATACGATGAGCTATTACTTGCCCATACCAACTTCCCGCACCATCACCAAAACTTCCGTGAATCACGTTCCGTCCTTTTTCATTATCCAGCTCTACTCCTACAGTAACAGTTCCTTTCGTCTGAAAACACCAAGTTCCTTCTTCTTCTTTTATCGGATTAGCAACCGCTTTCCAATTCCCTACCGGCAATTCTTCAATAGAATTTTGTATCCAATTTTCAGCCGCACTTCCTTCATTCGTACTTCCCGATTCCCAATCTTCTATCGGTTCACTTTCCGTCTTCACTTCTATTTTATCCAAATCAACCCTCACCGTACAAATATACCGCATTCCCTGTTCTAATAAGTCTGTACCTTCCGATAGATTCCAGTTAAACGTACGGTTCATATTAGGCAATTTAATTTCCGCTTCATATCCTTCGGTAGAAGCAGCAGGAAGCACTTGTGCAGACGCTCCATTCTCATCCGTCAAAGTCACAAACTCTATCGTCTTCACTTCTGTTGCCGGTTCAAATGTCCCGGACAACAGATTGAATTCCGCTTTCGTTTTCATCCCTGATACCTTAATGACAGATTCAGTCAAATACTCATCTTTTACCCCATCTCCAGCTTTTAATTGAAACACAATCTGAGATAAAACGGGGCGAAGCTGTAACGTTGTCTTTTTGTTATCCTTACTTAATCCTTTACCATTACCTGCATAAAGAAAACTGAAATTGGAACTTGTCTTCTGGTTAGCAACATTCATCGGATAAAGATTATCCGTTAAATTGTCTTTACGTGGATAATAAGCAATAATATCCACTTTACTGCCATCTTCCGGATAATATATCACATCCTCCATAACAGCCGGAGTGAAATATCCTTCCGGCATTACTGTTGTCTGATATTTCACATTACAATAGGGTTCAATACACTCTACCGTATTCTCTTTCAACATATAAATGCCGACCGTTTTTCCCGATTTCCACTGTTCTCCGGCATCCTCCGGATTGAAAGTATATGCTTTTCCCATTAATACTATCGGTGTTTGTGATACTTGTTCGTCTCCTGAATTATCATCGCTACAGGCACCGAGTACAAATGCCATTGTTGATAGCATTACGGCATTAAACAAATAGTTTTTCATATTGTATCTCATTTATTTTCGTTAATTTATAAATTCACAGTCACTGTCTTCCCACAGAAAGCCCTTTGAGGCATTTGTATCGGAATACGTTTACCATTGTAAGTCACTATTATTTCTTTCAAATCCGGATTCATTGTAGCGTCAGTTACGGAAATCCGTCCCCCTACCCCATCCTTCTCAATCAATACCGTACATGGGGCAGACACCATAAGTTCCACATCATTTACTTTCAAAGTTGCCCCTGCCTGATAAAAAACAGTTCCTAGCGTATTACCGTCTTTAGTTCCGGCAGCCTGAACCAATGTATCATTGCGAAGAACCTCAAATGGTAATTCCGTAGCAGGCACTCCATCACCTGCATAGACTACATAACCATAAGTATCATCAACCGGAGTTTGGGAATGATCTACCCATAAATGAAGAATATTCACTTCTTCCGGCAAATCCTTTTTATTACTGTTCGAGCGATTACGTTTCACCCATTCCGTCTTTTTTGTCTCATACATAAAAGAGGCATTCTTGGTATACTCCGGCAACACCGTATAAGCAAACTTACCTTGCTGCATTACCCATACCGGCTTGCCTCCGACAAAAAACGACCATTTCCCCTTACCTACCGGAATCTGCTTTCCGTTTTGCATAGCCACTACCTGGCTCTCATGCAAAGTCTGATCAATTGTAGTACGAATATTTCCTTCCAATTGAGGATGTTGATTAGTGATACCGGCTCCCAGTGCCAACATATAATCACCAAACATGAAATATGATTTATAAGCTTTCACACCATAAAGAACCTCATTCTTCGCAGAACTTCCCTTATCATTGACTCCTTCTTTTTCTGCAGCATTCATCTTTTCAAAAAGATACCCCGCCACAGCATTCACACCACCACTAGTAGCCGCCCCGGCAAAGTTATGCTTGCTACAATATCCACGCCAGTTAGTTGTCGGCACAAGTTTGTCCATACCTTCACGAGCTGTGACTCCGGGAGTTGCCGTCACATCCCATGCCCCTATAACCGTTGTATATTCATTTCCTTTCCTCTGAAATAGAGTCATACCATCCGTCGGATAAAAATTATATTCATCAGCGAAGTTGATTGCACTCTCCAAACCGTCACAACGGACAGAAGCCATATTCACCAGAATATGATAGCGTTCGTTCTTCTTTATCAACTTGTCATTATTAAAAAACCAACGGGTACCATTATACAATCCATCTGCATATCCATTCATTTTCAATTGATGTTTTTCCGCATCCTTTTGAAAATTTCTCAGTTCCTCACGTTGCTTACTGTCAAAGGAATCAAGCCAATCCTTCAATAACTTACGGACCATCAATAAAGTACGTATATCTTTGCCCGCCGGATTATATTGTGCCGTAGCACGATCCAAATAAGGTAATGTATAGCCTTTATAGTAGAACCAACTGCTTCCACGAAAGAAATTAAATAAGGTCTCCACATTCTGTTTACTCAACTTACGCTCCCACGGAGTATTTTTCAACGCTGTGAGCACGTCAAGCGCATAAATATTTCCATCAATCGGATACCCCCAAACGAGACACTGCATACCATGTCCCCATCCGGCACCATCCGCCGTACAACCTTCAGTCCAAAATGCATCCTTATATGTATTCTGAGATGTGTAGTCGATTCCTCTCTGTGCCACCTCACCCAAAACATCAATCATCGGAATAGATTTATACATTACTGCAACAGGAAGCAAAGAACGATAAGCCAGCGCATTTCCACCTACCCACCACACATGATTACGGAAACGATTGATACTAACCACATTCTTATCCGTCTCATCATCTCGTAACGGCTGTGTCCATGCTTGTAGTCCTAATACTTTCAACATATCACAGGCCGCTATCAACTCTGTGTCCTTACTTTTTCCTTTTTCCACAGCCTCCATTTGCTTAAAGAAACAGAAATAAGTATTTACAGCGGCAGTAGGAATGGCAAAACAAGACGCATGGAAACGATGTACGCGGTTACTTCGGCTCACTTCCAAATTCCCATAATACAATATGGCTTTCTGACATTTTTTGAAAACTTCTTTATCCAAAGAAACTCCCATACGGTCTGCACGGAATTCTTCTGCAATTTTCCATATACGATTGAATGCTTCCGTAAGAAAAAGGCCTATCTTTTCCTGGTTTTTACTCTCCATGATCCCCTTTTCCGTTTCCGCCAAATCTGTAAATATCCCGGTATCCTCCCATTTATTCAGAATTTCAGAAACCAACAGGTTCTTGGGCAATGAATAAGCCCGGTATCCATGTCCGGAATAATATTCACGATATTCCTTTATGGCCTTTTCTTTCTTGCTGTCTTTAATCTGCTGTCCTTCCTCATAATAACGATGATAATTGTCGAATGCCCAAATTCTTTCGGCATTCTGCGCGGAAGCAGACAATGCAATCCAAAAAGACACGATGACATATAAACATCTCTTTTTCATCATTCCACTCTTTCCTTTACTGTTATTTTCATCTCTTTTACAGCACTCTCAGAATTCCACATATTCGTGTTCGAAGCCACAAACGTAACCGTATACTCACCCGGAGACTTATATGTATAACTATAAGAAGGCGATTTCATATCCAAAGCTTTAATCGGTTCGCCTTGGTCGGGAGCAACTGATGCCGCATCCATCTGCTGACTAATAGCCCACACGTCAATCTCTTCATTTTGCGTTTCTTTGGGTTGGAACAATAGCTTTGAGTCATCCGCACCATAATTCTTCTGTGTCTTCCCCTTCAAATAAACATAATTGAAACCAAACTCTTTAGAAGGATTCGTCATTGTAATAATGCTACCTTCCACTTCCTTTACCAAAGTCAGAGGCTGAACATCTATACGGGGCTGGTCTTTATTCAGTTCAGGAGCTTCCGGAGTTTCATAACGGAATGCCAGAAAAAACTTTTTATCTTTATAAGTAGAAAAATCAGCCTCATCCGAAACGGTTTCAGCACGTACATTGCTGCCGGTACATGTAGGCACTTTCAACTGTCCTTCTTCCGTACCAGACAATTCTACCCAAGTAGCTTTATTAATTCCATCGGCTGTATAAGCTCCATTAAAATTCTCAGAAATATAAATATGTATACTAGCCCTGTTTTGATATGGAGGCTCGGTATATTGCTGTTTAATGGTATAAGACAGTTTCATAGATTCCACTTCCACCTTCAAACGATCTTTATTGGCATATTTTTTCCCATCTTCACCCGAATAGAAAACAATATAATCCGGATTTCCACTAAAATCAAAGACTACCTCATCTCCAACATATACTTCCTGTGCATTATTACGAAGATTCACATCAAAATCAATATCATCCACCTTATCGGGATCACAGGAGACGAACAGTCCCCCTGCCATTAATAACAACGAATATAAAAATCTCTTATTCATAGTTTCATTCTGTTACAAAGTTTATATTACCAGTTTTCATTCTGCCCACAAGTGGGATTTGTATTCAATTCAGCCTGCGGTATAGGCAGATACAAATGTTTGTCCGCAATATTGATACCCGGCACTGCCTTCACACTGGACAGACTATAACCGATTGTACTCCCATGCTCATCTATAGACTGATCTTTCAACATCCGGATACGGTCAAGATAATACTGTTTTCCCCATCGGCGTAACTCCATGTGGCGTGGTACTTCAAAACAAAGCTCTCTAGTACGCTCCTCGCGAATGAACTCCCTGAACTCTTCTTGTCCTGAGAAATCACTTAAACTGACTTTATCCACTCCGGCACGACTACGCACCTCATTCACTGCATCAATAGCCTCTTGTGTAGGTCCTCCTTCAAATTCATTGGCACACTCGGCAATCATCAATAAGACATCCGCATAACGCATGATAGGAAAATTGATGGAAGAACAATTACGTGCCCACGGACGGATAGGATCATATTCCGCCCTCCATTTTCCGGGATTACCATCTGTCTTATTCTTCTTTTCTTGTTCAGTGTACATCACTTTCCTTACCTTATTATTTACCGTTTCATATTTATAATCACCAAAATTCCACCATTTACGCGTATCCTTCTCTTCATACATCTTGAAAAGGATTCGTGTACCATCATACCAGGCATAAGCAAAAGGATAGTCCGGATCGGTCAGATTCCCCTGACTGATTCCCAAATACAAACCGACACGTCCGGTTTCGTTCGTTTTATCCAACCCATTGCCATAGAATTCCACTTCAAACATACTTTCCCGGTAAGTCAAATCATATTTATTCGAGCACATATTGATAAACATAGCCCGGTAACCGTTCACACCATCTTCCTCCTTATAAAGTTGATGCAAATTGCTTCTCTTTACCTCACGTGCCCATGTCAAAGCCTCCTCCCAAGTATCAGCTTCTACCGGATAACCGGCCTGCCACATATAAGCACGTGCCAATAAAGCTTGTACGGTAGTCTTCGAGATACGTCCCGGAGCATTCAATTCATCAGCAGGACGGCATACCTTCTCCGCATCCAGCAAATCTTGAATGATTTGCTTATAAATTTCCGTTTGCGGAGACTTTTTCAGTTGCTGATGAGATAAATCACGCACAACTTCAAGCCGCAACGGCACATCCCCCCAAAAAGCGACCAGATTCATATAGAAAAGAGCTCTCAATGCTTTTGCTTCACCAATAAACATAGACTTCATTTGCTCTCCACCACACTCTTCATCCGTACGAATAGAAATAGCGGCAATATAATCGTTGGCACGATTGATTCCTTCATATAAATCCTGCCATGCACGCTCTATTTTAGAATCGGTATTATTAAAATTATAATTGGACACTTGTATGTAATCCTTGCCATACTCACGGTTGTAAACCAATATATCCGTTCCGGCGTCCAGGTCCCCCCAAAGATTGCAGGCATAAGTTCCTTCCGCACCGAGTTTATCGTAAATACCTGTCAGTCCTGCCATGCAACTGACTTCATCATGGTAAAGGTTCTTCTCATCCAAACTACCGTATATATCCGTTTCCAGAAAATCACAGGATGAAAAGGTCAACATTGCCAAACCGGCTATATAAATTATATTTTTCATAATGTTCTTTTTTACTATCTATTATTTTACAAACCAAGCTTTATGCCGAACGTATAAGACGTAGTTTTCGGATAAGCAGAATAATCAAACCCACGCGTCAAAGCAGAGTTACGAGTGGATACTTCCGGATCATATCCGGTGTATTTAGTCCAAGTCCATAGATTCTGCCCACTGACATATAACCGTAATGAGCTAATTCCTATACGTTTGATCAGTTTCACCGGAAAATTATACCCCAATTGTACATTCTTCAGGCGTAGGAAAGACGCATCTTCCACCACCCGGCTAGTATTCAGATTGGTAAGATTACGATTGACCGCACACAAATAATTGGTATAATTACCCTCCGTATATGTTCCATCACCATTATCCACTCTAGGCGTCCAGTGATTCATAGCCGAAGCCAGTTGATTAGTATGCTGTCCGCGCAAATCCTCCAGTTTGGCACGGTTATAGTTAATCACATCATTACCGTACGACCATTGAAAGAATATGCTTAAGTCAAATCCCTTATAAGAGAAGTTATTTGTAAAACCTCCGGTATGGATAGGCAAACCATGTCCGATCACAGTCTGGTCTTCCGCCGTCACCTTACCATCTCCATTGATATCACGCAACTTCATATCTCCCGGCTGTATCGTATTACGTTCCTGTGTATTATTAGGGATACCGTTTTTCAAAACAAAGACTCCCGGAGACACTTCATTGAAATCTTCATACTGATAAACGCCATCATACACATAACCATACATTTCCGAGAGCGGATGTCCCACACGGGCAATATACAAATTATCAATAGTAGGATATTGAATGCCCGATACCAGAAAATCCTGATCTCCTGAAAGCCCCGTAATCTTGCTCTTATTGAAAGATATATTGAAATTGGTAGTCCATTTAAAACGTCCTCTTTCTCCGGCAAAGTTTACAGTATTAAGAGATATTTCCAATCCACGGTTACGGATACTTCCTATGTTTTGCTGTATTTTATCAAAACCGATGGACAAAGGAACATCCGCATTCAGAAGCAAATCCTTAGTCTCTTTATTATAAATGTCAATCTCACCACTGATACGATTATTGAACAAGCCAAAATCAAGCCCTATATTTGTCTGGTAAGTTGTCTCCCATTTCATTTCTTTATTCGGCATTTGAGAAATATATATAGCCGGATTATCTATCGAATTATTAAACGCATAATTCTGGTCTCCCGAATATAATAACTGTGACGGATAATTACGATAAGTATTACAATTACCGGTAGCTCCCCACCCGGCTCTCAGTTTCAAGTTAGACAACCATTTACGAGCCGGCTCCATAAATGCTTCTTCTGAAATACGCCATCCGAACGAACCGGAAGGGAAATAGCCCCACTTATGATAAGGAAAACGAGATGTTCCGTCAGCACGGACAGTGGCAGTCAACAAGTAACGTGATTTCCAGTCATAGTTGAAACGCGCAAAATAAGAGGCCATCTTATCATCAAAGTTAGTAGAGTTCAGCTTATCAGGCGTACCGTTAGAAATTCCCCAAAAGCCAAGCGCATCCCAAGGTACCATAGAAGAACTGGCTCCCAACACGGAAGTCGTACGGCTGTTCAATGAACCTCCCAGCAAGGCAGTAATATTATGTCCCCGGAACTTCTTCCGATAAGTCAAAGTATACTCATTAGACCAACCGTCCCATTCCCGATAACTAAAGTTACCGTTTGAATGTTTGGCTGAATAACGCGGATCTCCCCAATAAGTATCCGCATTATTAAAAGTCTCACTGCGGTCCGTACGCCAATTATAAGCAAACGTTGCCCTGAAAGTCAGGTTCTTAGCAATATCCCAATTCAAATAAGCATTCATACTCAACTGACGGCTACGTGTTTTTGAGTAGGTATTCTCAATAGTCTTGACCGGATTATATGGATAATTCGGATTGTCCTGCAACAATTTATCCTCCGCATCTTCCGAATCCGAATAAAAAATAGGGCGATAGGCCAACACTTGATATAAGAAGTACTGAGTTGAACCTCCCCCTCCTTGCGAAGGAGCAGATCCCTTGGAGGTATTATTAGAGAAATTAAACGTGACCCCAGCCTTTACTTTCTTAGATATCTGCTGGTCAAGTGTCATGCGCGCTTTCAAACTCTCATAAGACGAGCTGACTATAATTCCCTGCTGATTATAGTAGGAAACACTGGAACTATATTTGGTGTTTTTCGTTCCTCCTACCAGTGACAAATGATGGTTGGTCATCGGAGCAGCACGGAACACTTCATCTTGCCAATCAGTTGAAGGAAGATTTGCATAGTCTCCCAATACCCGGTTACGTCCCAATGCCTCATCATATCTGTAATAAGTCTTTGCCATCTCCGAAGAGCTCAGTATTTCCTGCTGTAAAGCGACAAACTCCTGTCCTCCCAGCAAATTCAGGAAATCCGGTTTTGCCTGATATGTAATATAGCCGTCATAAGTAACACGTGGAGCACTTTCCATACCCCGTTTAGTTGTGATAATAATCACTCCGTTTGCTCCACGCGCACCATAAATAGCAGTGGCGGATGCATCCTTCAATACATCTATCGACTCTATATCATTGGGATTCAATGCAGCCGGATTGGCGTCTTCGGTAGCAAATCCGTCAATTACGTACAAAGGAGTACCATCCGACGTGTCAGAGATCGTATTACTACCTCGAATCACAATGTTCGCTTCCGCTCCCGGCTGTCCGTCACTGGTAACCACTTGCACACCGGCTACCCGACCTCCTAAAGCCTGGTCAAAAGACAAAACCTGGCTTTTGTTCAGTTCACCCATATCCACTTTGGCAACAGATCCCGTCAGGTCACTTTTTTTCACTGTAGCATATCCTACAGCCACCACTTCATCCAAAGTAATCCCATCTTCCTTCAGTACAATATTCAGTGTTTTCTTGTTTCCTACGGTTACTTCCTTAGTCGCATAACCGATAAACGAAACTACAAGTACGGAAGATTGTTTCGGAACAGAGATTTTAAACATACCGTTCACATCTGTAATCGTTCCCGTCTTTCCTCCTTTTAACATCACATTTGCTCCAATGACAGGCTCATTAGCCTCATCCATCACCTTGCCGCTAACAGATATCTGTGCATAGCTAAAGGTGAACGAGCAAAGCATTAACAACAATAAGCTGATACGCTTCGATAATTGTCCATTTTTCATAATATAACTTGATTAAATTACTAATTAACTTCCTCAAATATAAAGTATATTGATAATCAATTAGTTACTGTTAGCAAGGTACAAATGATATGCAAATGTAAGTATAAAACCATATAGAAAAAGTACAAATGGACATTACTTTGTATGATAACATCCTTTTCTACAGATTAAGGGTCAATACAATGATATACTACTGATATTCAGTATATTGAAGCTGTTCCTTCCTTGCATTCAACAAAGAGCGTTAAATTATATTAAATCCTACAGGACCATTATGATTCGTGCAAAGATAATATTTTGCAGTCAAAGGAAGAAAGACTTCTTGAACCTCTTATATGGTTCTGTGCTTCTGTTTCTGACGTAAGCTGACCCGTACGGTTTTCGAGCTTCAAACAGACATATATACAGTTTACTTTAGGTTAGCATATATATAAAAGCTAACCAAGGTAAACTAAAGTGTTTTTGTCCTGTAGATACTGCACTTTGTGGACTCTTTTCTCCTTTGACTGCAAAAACCTCTTATAGCCTTTTCTCCACTTGTAACGTTCAGTCATACTGCTGTACCATGCTGTCTGCCATGTACCACCCCATCGGGCTTTGATAGGAATTGTGTTGCAAAGGTACCTGTCATGGCGTTCATCCTGCAAGGTCGGTGCCTGTGGTTTGTCCGTGAAATCTCCACGCTCTGATTGTGGCAGAGGTAGTATTTGACGGCAAAACCTTGCATTGATGAGCCATAACACCTTTTGGGGCAACATAATTCTTTAATCAATCCCGATGGTAGTTGGTTCTACATAAGGGAAGAAAATAAAATATTATCTTATGGCTAACATTTGCGACACTCAGTACAAGGTGACAGGCTCACGCAAAGCCGTGGCAGACCTTTGGAACACACTCCAAGAGTTGGAGGTGAACAGTAAGAATGTGTATCTGTATCTCTTGGCAGAACACTATGGCATTGACTACGAGAAGAAAGGCATCTCGGTGAGAGGACACATCTATTGGGCAGAGTATGAGGAGAACGTGGAAGACGATTATGCCCTCTTGTCCTTTGACACCGAAAGTGCTTGGTCTTCCTGCGACTTGTTCTTTGAGGAGGTGAACAAGGCACTTGGCGACGAACTTTCAATCAGTTGCCGAGAGATTGAGCCAGGTTGCGACATCTTCTATACGCACGATGAGAACGACTTCTTCCCCGAAGAGTGCTATGTCACTGCATACGGAGAACTCTTTGAGGATTGTGAGGGTGCTTACTCCACCTTTGGTGATGCCATCAAGTTGTGGTGTGAAAAGACAGGTATCTCACAGGACGGAAGAAACGAACAGAAGATGATTGACTTCATCAATGAATACGAGTATGAGGCAGAGGACACGAACTTCTGCATCAATCCAATCACATTCGGCTAACAAGGAGGAACGGATATGGCAACGATAGACATGGAGCAGTTGGACGGCGTTGTAGGGTGTTTCTGCACCTTGCTTTATCCCCGAAGAGGTCAGACAGAGGGAACGATTGTCGAGGACTTGGGTTGTGAGGTCATTGTCCAGCTCATCAACGGCAAGGAAGTGACGGAGTACAAGGATGATGTTGTCATCTGTGAATAATCAGGAGAGAGTCTGTTGGCTATGTGCTTGCAGACTCTTTCTTCCTTTGACGGGGGCGTAAAATAAACTGTGTCATGCTCTATTTTCCTTTCAAACTCATCGGTCGGGGAGCGGCCAGCGCCAAGGGGCGGGACCACCCGTCCCGACGAGCGTAAAATTACAATAATTTAAATCTATCTCCAAACTTTATCGCTAATTGCCCAGCGATGGCCGCCCAATTAGCAATGGGCATGGTCCATTTCTTGCGTATGTTGCGGTAAGCGAGGTAGACAAGCTTCTCAAGGGCGGTATCATTAGGGAATACGCCCTTGTTTTTTGTAACTTTCCGTACTTGGCGATGATAGCCCTCGACAGTATTGGTGGTATATATCATGCGGCGTATATCCGGTGTAAACTGGAAGTATTCAGCAAGCCTTTCCCAGTTGTCCTGCCATGACCTGATGACAATCGGATATTTCTCACCCCATTTCTCATCCAGATTAAGAAGCTCTGTTTCCGCGGCTTCCTTGCTTACAGCGCCATAGACACGTCTCAGGTCTTTCATGAACTCTTTTTGATGTTTGCTGCCGACATACTTGACGGAATTGCGTATCTGATGGACGATACAGAGTTGGACGACGGTATTGGGGAACACGCTTTGGATGGCATCGGGGAAGCCTTTCAAACCGTCGACACAAGCTATGAGGATGTCACGCACGCCACGGTTCTGTAAATCGGTCAACACATTCAGCCAGAAGTTTGCGCCCTCATTTTTAGAGATATACATGCCAAGTAAGTCCTTACGTCCTTCCTTGTCTATAGCCAGGACATTGTAGATCGCACGGCTGACGGCACAACCTCTGTCATCCATTACCTTGTAATGAATGGCGTCGAGCCAGACTATCGGATAAACCGGGTCCAGACTCCGGGAACGCCATGCCTTTATCTCCGGAAGTACACGGTCGGTGATGGAACTGATTGTCTCGGCAGATACACGGTTACCCAGATTCTCTTCCATCCAGTCGCTTATCTCACGTGTGCTGTTTCCCAAAGCATAAAGCCCGATGATGCGGTCTGCAACACCCTCGGCAAGAATGGTCTCACGCTTCTTTATAAATTGAGGCTCAAACGTGGCATTGCGGTCACGCGGAGTAGATACGGTCACTTCACCCATGGAAGTCTGTACCTGCTTCCGCATCTTTCCGTTACGACGATTGCCACTCATACGCTCTTCATCGGAGAGATGGGCATCCATCTCGCCTTCAAGGGCCGCATTTAAAATACTCTCCAATAAGGGAGCAAACGCTCCATCCTTTCCCAACAAGGGCTTACCGGCTTTTAGCTGTTCGATGGCCTTGTTCTTGATACTTTCAAAATCAAATTCTTCGCTCATAAATAAACTGTGTTTGCAAAGTTAATATTTTATTCATTCCCTTTGTTGACACAGTTTAATTTACAACCTCTCCTTTGACTGCAAAAACTCTTTTAGGACAATCCTCCAATGAGGTTATGGTTGTTGTAACTGAAATATCTTAGGAGCAAGTTGTGCGGTTTGCTCACTTGCTCCAGTCCTGTTATAGAAGCTATGCTTCGACAGCTGTATAGCTACACGTCGCCAAAGTCCCTTCGCCGTTTTAAGCGTCTCTTTACCTTGTTATAGGAATGGTTATTTCGCCTTTTGGTTTTACTCGTCTGTCTTTTGCAACTCTTCCTTGTCGGACACAGAACTTGGCTTTGGCATGATGAGAGTGTTATCGCCAATCCTCTGATGTCTATCCTCCTTTGGCTTGATGCCTCTGTTGGTAAGCTGCACCTTTGTGGCTTGTCGTTCATTGTGCATCATTGTTCATGCTCCTCCATCTTCTGCTGATACAGCTGTAAGGTCGGATTTCCCGCTTCGTTACTCCAGGCATACCGCCATAGCAGTGCCTCTGTCAGTTGCATACGGATTGCCTCCTTGCTTACAACCTTTGTTCCATTGTTTGGCCCCGTCTTTTTCTGAATTGAGTTATTTGAAAGCCACTTATTTTTACCATGCAAAGGTAGCGTGATGCTGCGAAGGACTTCCTCCTTCTTGTGTGGCCGCTATCGCTGTGACCAATAAAATAGTGCGTAATCTTCCTTTTTCTTCCTCTCTGTCGTTCATCGCCAACAAGAAAAAGAGTATTGCGAACGATTTTCATGGTGCTTCCCACATGGTGTCACATCCCTGCTTTTGAATGCATGTAAAAATTAAGTTTCACTTTTAAATTCAATTCAAAATGAAAAAGATCGAGAACAACTTCACAGTTTCAGGTTTCGTAGGTAAGGATGCAGAAATCCGTCAGTTCGCAAACGCCAGCGTAGCACGCTTCTCATTGGCAGTAGGCCGTCAGGAGAAGAACGGCGAGGAAACCAACCGCGTATCGGCTTTCATGAATATGGAAGCATGGCGCAAGAACGAGCACACCGAATCATTCGACAAGCTCACAAAAGGCACGTTGCTCACCGTCGAGGGTTTCTTCAAGCCAGAGGAATGGACAGACAAGGATGGCGTGAAGCACTCCAGAATCATCATGGTTGCAACCAAGTTCTACGAGTGTCCCGACAAGGAGGAGACTCCTGCGGAAGAGCCGGCCAAGCCAGCAACCAAGAAAGGCAAGAAATAGCCTTTCCTCTCCATAACAAGGCGACCTTCGGGTCGCTTTTGTTTTGCTCAGGGATATCAATATGCTGTTATAGCGTTTATCTCCTCAGATAAAGCCTTCGTTCAGTCATCGATTATATCGGCGATGCCGTCTTCATTTTACCCTAACCACTTCGTCCCTCTCCATTTGCGAAGCGTCACCAAGATGGTTGGCATATAGACATTCCTGGCTGATGGCAACAAGGTCGCTATTAGCCAAGAAAGACTGAACGCCAAGGTCTGAACGCGAGAGGACTGCCATCTATGCCACAAGATGCCGAAGCCGAGGCTTCTGATAATTGTGTCCTTTACTGGCTATCCACTCGCCTTGATGTTCAGACCGTCAATCTTGGCGCCAGCTTCACTACCCACCCACGCCTGCTTTACTGTTCTTCTTCTCTTTGACTGCAAAATATCTTCTGCTATAATCGGCGTGTCCGTCCATATGCGTTGTACCGCTTCGCCCCACACCTTCAGAACGGCATTACTGTACGGACACCGCACGAATGCCCATGTGACAGGTGCCTACAATGGCACTATCAGAAACTGCCACTTCTGATAACTGCCTTTATTGCTGTCTGGCTGTCCCATTATCGGGCTTCGGCAATGACCGTGTAATGCCATTCTGCCCACCCATACCACTTTTACCACTAATCAACTGTTTTACAATATTTCTTCTGCTATACAAGAGCCAGTTCTTGTCCACTCAGGCATATTGAATGTGGCAGACATGTCTGCTACGTCCAATCTGCCTCAGTGTCCTGCGGCAAGGACAAGGCACATTTGTCATGCTGACAAGAGTGCCCGATTTGTCCGTTACGCAACTGTCTCTTCTTACCTGATATACGTTACTATCTACCTCTTAATTATACTGCTACGCCCCACACCTTAGCGAAGCGTTACATGGTCTGTCGTCATACAGACATCCTTGGCTGATGGCAACACGTTGCTATTAGCCAAAGCTGACAGTATGCCGAAGTACCGACGCGAGAGAATAGTCTGTCCGTGCTACAAGCTATCAAGGCAGAAGCTTTGATGACTTGCATCCCGGTCAGCCAACACACTCGCTTTATGCCGGTACAGCAGACCTGCAAACGCTTCACAGCCCACCCTTACTGTTTCAATCTTTCTTCTTACCTCTTTATATATAACACATCATTCCTCTTGCAGCCAATATCAATAATCTTCTTCCAATCAGCGCAGTGGTAGGCATATTTCCTGCAAAGTTAGCCGCGTCTGAGACAATCGTCAAATTCTGCTTGAGGTCTTGTGACTGTGAACAATCTTCCTTTTCCTCGGAAAAGAGTATTCTTCACACATAATTTGTCTTTATGTCTTTTCTTGCGGCTTTTGGGAGCAGAAAATATCCCTCCACAGGCTGAAAGGTCTCGAAAGGAGGGAAGAAAGAAACGGTTAAGCGAACGCAGAGGGAATTTATCCACTATGCTGAGCGTAAGTTTCTTCAACGTAGTTAAACCAAGTCCAGCGACATGGGCGACAAACTTATTTGTATCACTAAAATTGAAAGGCAATGAAGATTATCATCCTGCATGATGCTGACGCACGCATCGAGTATCTTGACGTAGCCGACCATCTTATCGGCTCTGACATCGAGGAGTTCCTCACCAGACAGGGCTTCTCAGTGAACAACATCACATGGCTTGTCACATCGGCAGACCATATCCCAGTGGTTTACCACAAGTACGACATCGACCGCAAGACCGGCGAGGCGACTCACACCCAACGAGAGGCGGAACTTAAAGACCTCACCATCCACGGACAACTCCTGGCATTGCAGCACCGGGAGCAGGACGAGCTGAAAGCGGCTCTTCGCAAGTACGGCACGGAGGTGGACGGAGGCTTTGAGGTGCATTTCGAGGGAGAGCAGCCCATCGTGGCAGGTTATCTCTTTGACGAGCCTCGTGATATAGTCATAGATGCGGCACGTTTGGATTCTGACGGCAACTTGTCGCTTCTCGGAGAGGACAAGGAAGTGAGGGATGGACAATACGACATAGAGCCAAGCGACATATTTGGCGGTCAGTTGGACTATGTCACGTCGAGTATAGGTGCATGGATGAAGGAGGAGCATGTATGACCCAGTGCATCGTATATGACGAGACTACCAAGGAGAGCGAGACCTTTTGCTCATTGACCGCAGCCAAGAAGTGGATGCGAGAGCGCATCAAACAGAAGCATGAGGTAAGCGGACAGAAGTACAGGGTATATTCCGACGGAGAGTTTGTTAATTGCGGCTCTATCAGTCTCACAGGCAGCAACAAGTCTTTTGTCGCCAATACAAGGCAGACGAAGAAAGGATATTAATAACAAGGTAACGGCAAGCCTAACCAACTTGCCACTATAACATTTTTACATTATGATTTACACTCACACTATCGGACGCATCGGAGCAAAGGATTGCCGCGTCATCACAGGTACACACGGAACATTCATGGCTGTTGACATCGCAGTGGACGACTACAGTAAGGGCAAGCAAATCACCACTTGGGTAAGGGTGAAGAGCAGCAAGGAGAACCATATCCGCTTGGCTGAATACCTCACCAAGGGTCGTATGGTGCTTGTGGAAGGCACACTGACTTCTTCCATTTGGACAGACCGCAACGGAGAGAACCACATACAGCATAGCATCATAGCTGACTCCATCGCCTTTGTCAATGCAGGGAAGGCTTTTGACAACGGTCAAAATGCAGATGCCGCCGACACCCCAGCAACAAAGGCACGTAAGGCAGCCAAGGCAGAGGGCGAGGCTCCCGTACCGCCAGCCGATGCACCGCAGGACAAGAGCGAAGACCTTCCATTCTGAGGGTTGTATTGACTAAGAGTAGTACGTACTAATCGTAGTAAATCCTATTTTACTATGGTTAGTATGTACTATCAGTAGCAGAATAGTAAAGTAGTATTCACTAATAGTAGTATCGCGTTATGACACAGATAATTGCAATTCTAAATCACAAAGGAGGCGTAGGGAAAAGTACGACCGCAGTAAACCTTGCGGCAGCTCTGCAACTGAGTATGAAGCACGTCTTGGCTATTGACATGGATGGACAAGCTAACCTCACAGAAGCCTTGGGATTGTCCATCGAGGAAGAACAGACAGTCTATGGCGCAATGTGTGGACAGTACACCTTGCCGTTGGTCAAGTTGCACAATGGCATCACGGTTGTTCCTTCTTGTCTTGACCTTTCAGCGGCTGAGTCAGAGCTTATCAGTGAGCCGGGACGGGAACTTATCTTGAAGGGACTTATCACCAAAGCCATCGCCAAAGAGCATTTCGACTACATCATCATCGACTGCCCACCATCATTGGGCTTGCTGACCTTGAATGCCCTCACCGCAGCAGACTACATCATCATCCCTGTTCAAGCACAATACCTTGCCATGAGAGGTATGGCAAAGTTGATGGATATTATCCGCATCGTTCAGGAGCGGCTTAATCCCAACCTCAAAGTGGGCGGCATTGTCATCACGCAGTTCGACCGCCGCAAGACGTTGAACCGAAGCGTGAGGGAAATCGTCAATGACAGTTTTCACGAGAAAGTCTTCAAGACCGTCATCCGTGACAATGTGGCTTTGGCAGAAGCCCCCATCAACGGCAAGACTATCTTTGAGTATAATCCCAAGTCCAATGGTGCCAGTGATTACATGTCTTTGGCAAAGGAAGTGTTGAAACTAAAATAGTATGGCCATGAGCAAGAGCAGTATGTTGAAAGAGGGAATGAAAGGCGGTCTCAACGGACTCCTTTCTTCCACCAAGAAGCCGAGTAAAGAGCAGATAGTCACAGAAAACACACAAGCCCCACCAGTGTCTGTTTCTGAGACTACAGAAGTGCCGGTGCATTGCAATTTCCTTATCAACAAGAGCATCCACACGAAGATGAAGTACCTCGCCATCAAGAAAGGGATGTCCTTGCGTAATATTGTCAATGAGGCAATGACCGAATACCTAAAGCGGCATGACACATGAGTGCCGCGCGGTATCATCGCCGGACAGACGATGATACCGCTATCTCTTCTATGAACTCAACTAATCGTAGTAAATACTATTGTACTACTTTACTATTCGTAGTCGATAATCCCCTTAGTAAATACTTTATACTATTATACTCGGTATTTCTATTGTGGCATGGCAATGGGATTTGACCTGCTGGCGGCAGAAGCCGCCCTTTCGTTGCAATGCGAGTTGAAGGACTTGCAGGTGATAGCCGTTGTGCCGTTCCGTGGTCAGTCTGATAGGTGGGGCAAGGAAGAGCAAGCCAAATATGATGCCATCCTACGCATCGTGGATGACGTGGTCGTATTGAGCGAGCGATACTATAATGGCTGCCTTCTGAGGCGCAACGACTACATGGTCAACCGCAGTTCACGGCTCATTGCCTACTTCAATGGCAATCCCAAGGGCGGCACATTCTACACCGTCAGAGAAGCCAAGCAGCAGGGCTTGGACATAGTGAATCTTCATAATAGTGTATAACCCATAAAACAGAAAATGCTTATGGACGATATTGTTGCAATCATCGTTTGCTGCTTCGTGTTCGGAGCTTTGGGCAATGTGCTCAGAGCTTTGTTCGGCGGAGAGAGACGAAATGACTTTCGCCGTGACCGCTAAGCGTTTCTAATCCAAGATACGCTGACAGCCACACGTCTGCACCTTACCCCAAAAAGATGCAGCGGATATTCATGTCCGTAGGCAAGGATATTCAGATTCCTCACCTTAACATTTTGATAAAAACTAAAGATACTGCTGCCTATATTTCAAGACAGCAGTATAAACCTTACTCTGCAGGTGCCCATTTGCAACGCACAGGAGAGACGATTGCACCCTCTGCCTTCAACTGTTTCATTGCAGAATCAACCTCTTTGCGGTCGAGACCGCTGAGTTCTGCGATTTTACCTGCGTTGAGAGGCTGACCAGCCTCCTTCATTGTTGCCAATACTTTTTCTTTTGCGTCCATTGTTTTGATGATTTGATTATGAAATTGTTATGCTGTCTCCTTCATGCTCGATACACCAAAAGGGAACTTCCTTCTCTTTGCAGAAAGGTTCCATGCGCCATACACTCTCAAATCCACTCATGACAAAGTGCATCGGGACAAACATTCCAACCTTGAAACGTTCAATAAACTGCCTTCCTCCCAGCGTATAGCCGTTACCGATGCGTCCGTCCACAGGAAACATCACGAGGTCAAAGGAATCAGTTATCTTTCGAATGTCTTTAAGTTCACCAAGGAATCGCTTTTCCTCCGCCACAGGATTGATATATTGACCGAACTCTTCGCTGAAGACCTCTCCTTCAGGTGTGTTGTCGGCGAGGAAGCGTGCGTACCAGTTGCATAGGTCTCCTGCGTGAAAGATAGTTTTTCCTTCAGTTTCTACTATCCAGCTTACACCGCTATCGTTACTGCCTGTTGCTGTCACTTTCAGATACTCATCTTCCCAGACTGTTCCTTTTACCATCCAAACATCTGCATCCTCTTTCTGAGCTCTTCTTCGTTTGAGTATGTCCTTTGACAGAATGTATGTGACATTGGGAATGCGATTCTTCCACTTGAAGATTTCTTTTGTGAAGTGGTCTTCATGGAAGTGACTTGAAAACACGTACACAGGTTTACATGTATTCATGTACACACTCATGACACCAGCAGGATCCATCCAGTAGTCAAATACCAGGATGCATTGAGACGTTTCAAGCAAGAAGCCGCTATGGAAGATGTATCTGAGTATCATCCCTTCAAAGCCTTACCGTCTGAGAATGCGTGACCAACTGTCTTGCCAAGCTCAATGTAGCCGTGATGTATGGGATCGAACACGATGAGTTCCATCTTCTCCATATCTGGCTTGCCATTCTCGGCAAGATACTTTTCATCTACGAGAATGTTTACTATCTCTGCCACGATATAATAACCCTCTGGTGACTCATCGATTTTCTCTTTGATGCGACATTCCAATGTCATGGGGAAGTCTGTAAAGACGGGAGCGTTGATATTCTCTGCCTTCTCGACGTTCCAACCTGTCTTCGCCATCTTATCCGCATCGTTCTTGGCAGATACGATGCCTACGAAATCTGCTGCCACCATGGTCTGCTTTGTAGCAAATGCCACGGTGAAGTCGGGGCAGTTGTTCAGGTTCTCCGTAGTGGCATGTGCGCCCATGGCAATCATAATCTCCTTTGCGTCCCATTGACCGCCCCAAGCAGCGTTCATTGCATTGGGCTTGCCGTTCTTGTCGTATGTGCCGATAATCAGTACCGGCTGTGGAAGCATCCACGATTTTTGTCCAAATGATTTCATTCTTACTTCTTTTTATTGTGTTATCAATTCATTCAACTTATCTTCTCGTATTACTTTCGGTTGTGCCTTGCCTGCCAGAACGAGGATCTTCTTCCCATTCCTGTATATGTGCAGCTGCCTGCTTCGCACCACAGCCGTCAAGGTCTCATCATCCTGCATGGCTTGCCATATAGGATAATACACACCTTCTGGTTCAAACAACTTCTTCTGAAGGTGTGAGCACATGTTGGTTGTATCTATTGTCATATCGTTACGTCATATCATTAACATGATTCTGCCAGCTTCTTTTGTGAACATTTCAGGGAAACGGCAGATTGTTGCATACACCTGCTTGCTTGTCACAGGCTGACCGTCCTTTCTCAGGTGCAGCCCATGACGATTGATGGCATCGGCAATCTGGTCAGTTGTCATGCCGCCATTTCGCTTTACCATCACATATATTATGGCTTCTTCTATCTTCATCCTTTATTCATCTGCTTTTCAATCCATGCCATCAATACGGCAACAGCATATTCCTGTTCTTCCTTGGTCAGTGCCCTGCCTGCTGGGATGTGATGCCACTTGAAGAAGCATCCCCTGCAACAACAGCCAGTGGCATGTTGAGCCAGGAAAACAGGATGCCCGTGCATTGGAGTCTGTTTGCCGTCGTTCGGTATGACAGCCGGAGCAAGTCTTTTTGCCACAAAGTCCTCTGCGTGTTTTCGTATCGTCGGCAATCCCTTTTCCATTACATACTCCCTGTCTTTCTTGGACAGATGGAAACGGCTGCGAAAGTCAGACTTTGCCAGCCTCTCAAAGAGATTGGTCAGGTCGTACTCTGTTTTCTCAGAAGGAATGCTCTCATGCGGATCCTCCTCCTGGAACAACGATGGATATATGTATTTCTGTGACATCATTATCTGTTACTTCTTATTTCCAGTGTTATATCCATATATGACCGCTTGCCGTCAATATAGTCGGCATAGAGCATTTCCTCACTTCTGCCTTTCAGAACATGGCATTTGCCGCATATCTCACAGTTGTGTAGGCATTTCCATTCATTCAGAACGTAATCCAAACGTTCCTCTCGTGTAGATGATTCAATAGAGGGTGTGCTCATAATCAGTGTCTCCCACAGCATGGTCAATCAGTGCCTGAAACTCTTCTTCCGTATAGTCGTCTTCCCAACCATACGTTACGTCCTTTATGCCCAAGGTAAACCCTAATGCCTCAGAATAGGATATGCCAATTTCAGCTGCAAGGTCTCTTGCCGCTTGATAAATCTGCTCTTCTTTGCTTAAGGGTAGTTGTTTCGCCTTCTTATGTTTTTTCTTCGGTTTCCCCATTTGAGTATATTCGTTTATTAATCAGCGTTGATGGGCATCTTGAAATTCCTGTATTTCTTTCGGAGTTCCTCATTATGCGCCTTCATTTCCTCATACATATCATTCAGTGCGTCAGGAAATCCCCATCCACAAGGGCTTGCCCAACGAAGGCATTGCTTGATTCGGGAATCATACTTGTCCCAAAGGTCATATAGCACGATGTGGCGCAATGTCTTGTCGAAATTACTCTCAACAGAATCATAGAATTGCTCCCACATGTCTCCATAGTCGTAAGTGAACTGACAGGCGTTCTCCATATAGAACACCATCAATTCTGCTATAGAATCTTCCGAAGGCTTCAGTTTCTTGAAGTCGGACAATGCCTTGCGGCACACTGAGAAGCGTGTCTTTGGCTCTCTGTTTCTGCTCGGATAGAACTCTTCTCGTATGATGTGCTTGTACTCTTCCAACTTCTGACCCTCATTCGGCTCTGCATAGAAGTCAAGATATTCCTTTGCCTCTTTCCGTGCAGAATAAAGTTCCAATACCATTTTTATTATCTCACTCTTGTCCATGGACATGAGGACAGACTTTAATTTAGATTTTGACATTTCTGCTCTTTTATCTTAAAAACGGGTCAATCGTTGCCAGCAACTCTGATTTCTGCATCACACCGCTCGTCCTCCACAACACTTCGCCGTGTCTGAACAGCATCAATGTGGGCACAGACTGTATGCCATACTGGCTTGCAGCCACCCCATACTTGTCCACATCCACCTTGATGATGCGTATTCTGTCACCCAACACTTCCTTCACCTGCTTCAGGATGGGGTGCATCATCTTGCATGGCTGGCACCATGTGGCGAAGAAATCGACCAAGACCAGTTGGTCGCCTGATATAACGTCTTTGAATGTTTCCATATTTTAAACTATTGACAAATTACCTTTGGAATAGGTCATGCTTTCTGCCTCATAAATAAGCACATCATCGAAGATCTTGATGTCTCGTTTCTTATTCAACCATCTTTTCTCATTAGACCTATACCAAAGGTTTATGATACAGATGCTTTCTTTAGGTGTTGCCTTTTTCTTTTGTGTGTTTTCTGTAAGGACATCCTTGTATGTCGAAATGAAAACTGTTTCAACGTCCTCAACGTTTTGTGGAGTCTGTTGAGTCGAATCGCTAAAACTACCAATCCATAAAGAAAAAGGTTCTCGAAAGTTTCTTAAATGTTCGTGCCAAGGAGCCACTCTCGTATGTATTGGTGTTCCAGAGCGATGGAGGCCAAAATACCGATAGTCATCCTTGCTAATGGGATGCCCTTTACCTTTTTTGCTACCCGGACAATAATAAAAGCTGAACAAATGACAGTCACAAGTATTTGGGTCATTCAAATACTCGGACAAAGACGTAAAAGTATCGAATGGACCAACCCATTGAATCGTGAAAACCTTTCTAATATCTTCCATTTCTTATTCCTCTCTTTTATTCCTTTTCTTCAATGGTCCGCTGTGCGGCCCACGGTTCAGCGTCACACCATGCTTGTTGAGTATACGGAACACGGAACTTCGGCTTGTGAAGCCACTGATAGCGAAGATGTCATCAATGCTGTGCCCCTCGTTGTACATGTTCACGATATTCTTCTCACGCTCCAGCTTCGACAGTGCCCTTTCCGACTTCTTGGGCGGCCGGATATTCTGTTGCAGATGGATGATGTGTGCCGATGCCTTGCGCAGCACGGCACACTCCTCAGAGAGTGACCCGAACATACGGATGACCTGTGAGGGCTTGGTGTCGGGAAAAAGTTCGTCAAAAGTATCGATGCGGTCTTGGATGGAGATGATGCGAACCACCTTCACACGGCAGTATTCTATGAATGTAGCCAGTTCACGGGTGCCACGCAGTGCGTTGCTGAATCTCGACACCACCAGCTCGTCGCCGCGCTCCAGACTCGATATTAGCTGCTTCCACATCGGGCGCAGCCTCTCGTGTTCGGACAGTTCTTCTATCACCTGTACACAGCCGTATTGCTGCATCCAAGCCTTGTCTTCTGCATACTCTTCGCCATTGGTGGCGATGAAGATGTAACCTACTTTTGCCATACTGTTGTACGCTATTAAATGAAATCAAGTGCAAAGGTACACTATTTTTCCGAGAAACAATCATACTTGGACGAAAAATCATACTTAAACACGATAATTTGCCATTTTCTTTTCACTTGATTTCATTGAAAATCATACTCGCAAGTATGATGCACAAATAAGATTAAACTTACTTTCATTCTTGCAAATATATCGCTAAAACGCATTAACTTTGCACCGTCAATTTCAAAATCAGACTCAAAATAATGACAACAATGAAATATGAAACCCAACTTTTCGGAGGACAAACCAACCTCCATTGCATGAAGCAAATATTGCATAATGCAAAATCAAACTCGCATGGCTGTATCAGACTTGCCATTTGTATTGCCACTGCGTTTGCCGTAGTCATGCTGACAGCATGTTCAGACGGAAACGGCACGAAGTCGTTCCATTCGAGCGATGAAGCCATCAGAGAGTATCATGGCTTTCTGACCACTCTTCGACAGAACGACAAGGTCTCAATTCAGACATTAGTTAAGATTGTCAACGAATGGCGCGTGTTGGACGATTCCGTGACATCGTGCATCTCACGTGACACTGTCAGGAAAGCCCACTCATACCCGTTCACGGTATATCATGAGTTGAACGACTCCATCCACATCGAGCTGTGCCGTATGGCGATGTCTAAGCAACGCACCTTTCACGACCTGCTCTATCTCAGAGAACAGACCTCTTCCCATGTTGGTGATGAGGAACTACAGCAAGCCGTGAAGGAAGCACAGCCGTTCTTTGCTTCCTTGGACAGCCTGCCTATATATAATAAAGGTGGTAAACAGGCGGTACTGAAGCGTTACCTGCTGTTCCTGCAAAAATCCGCCAAGCAAGGCATTCACGGCAAGGAAGACCTGCTCGCTTTCATCAAGGAAGAGCATTTGTATTTCAAATCCTTCCTGCAATACCTGCCGGATTTTGCTGACGATGACATCGGTGACATCAGACGGAATACCGAACAATGCTGTCGGGAGATACTCCGTGCCGCCGACCGCAAGGATTTGTCACACAAGGATGCCATGATTTATCTCTCCATGCGCACCAACCTCCGTCTGCTGCGCAATGCACAAGCAGCTATCGAGGATCTGAAAAGTGGCAGGGTAAAGGACGAGCACACCATGCACGCCTACCTCCTGATGATGATGCAGCCGTTCATGACGATGGATGACCTTTCCGTGAGCGTGCTCTCCGACAAGGACAAGGCAGACCTCTACAAGATAGCCGATGCGCTTCCTAAGGAGATGGACAACCTGGCCAAGAAGCTGCACCTCGACAAGCAACGCCTGTCAGATATGCCCATTCTCATGATGAAGATTTATGTTACAAGATTATAAACACCCCAAACAGAGAATACGATTATGTTAGAACAGTTTTGCGATGATTTCCTTGCCGTCGTGCCTTTGCAGTTGCCAGAACTGCTGGACAAGCGCAAGATGGAGAAGCCTGTCAAGTATGACGATTACGTGCTTCTTACTTTCCAGTTGAACACCCCTTTCACGATAGAGGAAGTGATGGATATGCTCGAAGACGAGATGGAAATGATAATCCTCTATCACCACATTCCAAGCCGTCATACGGAGTTCGGGCACAGCTGCTGTGCCTATTCCAACCCCTCTTTCGGACGGATGTTCAAGGTCAACGGCTCCACCGATGAGCGTGGCATGGTCAGCCAGATAAAAGTGACCATCTATGACTCGCTGGAGCACATGTCGGCAGATGTATGCCTCGACCTCAGCCTGCACTGCAAGAACGGATTCTTCAAATACATGAAGCCCAAGGAGGAAGTCCTGCTCGACTTCATCTGAAAGTTACATTTGCCAGATGACAGTCCTGTTCTACCGCAACAACGCACCATTCTGTTGTCCACAACCAAAGCTAAAGTCATGCCGCAAACTCCCGACCATCTGATGAAGGAAACGCTTTACATGAAGATTATCCATCTTCTCGACCGTCACCGCACATGGCTGGAGATTGAGAGCATCGCCACTGTCCGCAACCACACGATAGTCAGGAACGGCAGAATGACCGACATCCTCAGCCGTGTGCTTGTGGTCAAGGCCATCCACCATCATTTCCCCTACACGAGAGGGCAAGTGTGGCAGATAGCCGAGTACGACATGGAACAGGCTATCAAGAGCCTTCGGACAACCGACGGGGCTTTCCGTCAGAGAATAATCAAGGGAGAACTGACACTGGAGGATGTGGAGCGTATCATATCCACTGCCACACACGGTGTCGTCCAGCCCGACCTGAGTCCACTTCCATTATTCACATGCTATACATATTATGACAAGTAAGATACTGTTTCTCATCCTGATGTCGGCGTTCTTCTTTGTGCCGATGATTCTGCACAGAAGCCGCAGACAGTTTATGACACGGTTCTATCTGCGCATGACCGCGCTTGTGACAGCAAGGAAGCTCTACCGGCTGATGCTGCTCATCCTGCTGTACGTGTTCCACTTCCTCTACCTCTGTGTACACTATAACGACATAGGCGTAGTGGCTTCCACCATAGCGTTTGCCATATTCTTTGTCTTTATGGATGTAGAGAGGTGGCTGCAGCGTCTGCACGAGGAGCGGACACCATTCCGCATCGCCGCGTTGGCGGCAGTGGTGTTTGTCTTCACTCCTCATCTGTTCACGCTTGCTGTCACCATCTCCTTTGTCCTTCTGGCATCACTGTTCTATCCCTCGCGCATAGTCATATCGCTGTGGAAGAACAAGGCTGACCGCAAGATGCTCCTCGAAGACACAGAAATGCTCATCATATACTACTATTAAGTATCACCTGTATCATGCCGTTCCTTTTGTATAATGGAGCTGGCGACAAACAACAGTATTCACCAAACAGATTATTGAAATGAAGAAACAGAAACATAGAACGAGTTCCGGCAAGATGTCTGAACGGATGTCCCTGTTGGAGTTCTTGAAAGAGAGGTCCGGGATAAGGCTGTCGAAGCTCGAAGCCTACCTTGACCTTGTGGACAAGGCTTCTGTACAGTACATCCCCAAGGATCTGTGCAAGCAGGAGTTCAGCCTGTCCAACGGGCAGTTTGTAATCACCATTACCGAACTGGCAGGATGCTGGCATTGGCACCGCGCCACTGTCCGCACCTTCATCGAGCAGTTGGAGAAGATGAACCAGATTTCCGTCACCCGTCTCACGAAGAGCCAAATCATCACCATCCCGATGTTGGCTGAGACACCTGCCGTTTCTCCGATTGACGCAGCCTTGGATGTGTTCCGCCAGAAGATGCGTACCGCATTGGACGAATGGCGAAGCGGCAAGATGTCCGCATCGGCTTGCGCCTCGGAATGTGAACAACTCTACGAAGATGCTACAGAGGAAGTAGCCATTATCTTGCAGAAAGCCGACAATGGCAATTCAATTGGCAAGGTGCCATGCGGAAGCAACATTCCCGAATCTGTAGGACACGCCTTTTGTATGACTGCACTCACAGCTGTCTGCGAAGCCACCTTCCATCAGGTGCTTTCGCAGGAAACAGATAACGCCCTCGCTACCTCCCTTCTTCCCTTCTTTTACAAAGACCTGGGAGGAGACTGGCTCTCATTCATCGAGGCGGCAAAGGCAATATCAGAATTGGCATTGGATGGCAGCTCACCAGCCTTGCAGCAGGAAAGCGCAGCCATCAAGTCGCAGTTCCAGTCGCTCTGCCGACCTTTCCTTGCCATTATAGCCAACCAAGAGGTTTCCTGTCCTACTATAGGCTCTAATGACCTCTAATAATCATCGTATAACGCTTCTTCTTTTCTACTGGCACCGTGCTTCACACGTCTGCCATTGCTGTAAAATAATCGGGCTTGCCCGTTGGTCGGAAATGAGGGAATTTGGGTAGCCTAATACCCCTCTTGGTCTCCGACCATCGGGAGGCTGTCCTTACAAGCAGCAAGCTGGGGACAGGAGAGTTGTACACACATAAAAGGAAATTGGTTATGGCAACACCAAAACAGGTTATGGATTTCCGACCATCTAAGGGAATCACCACAGCACAGAGCAACGAGCACCAACGCCGTTGGACGGAAAAGGGTTGGGGATCCGCTGAAGCGACAGGCAACTACGACCGCAGCCGTGAGCGGCTCAACTTCGAGATTCGGGGCGGCAAGGTCTATCCCATTGACAAGAGCCGAAGCATCCCGGAGCGCATGGCTGACATCCTGCGGAGCCGTGGAATCAAAGACCCCAACGAGGGACTGGCAGAGCCGCGCTTCCGCACTGTGGTCAATTTCATCTTCGGAGGCTCTCGTGAGCGTATGACGGAACTGGCATTCGGTGACCAGAAGGTGGATCTGACTCATGGAGCGGACAATTCGCATCTTACCCGATGCAAGGACATTGAGGAATGGGCAAAGGATGTTTACCGCTTTGTTGCGGACAAATACGGTGAGGAGAACATCGTCGCTTTCATCGTACACTTGGACGAAACCAATCCGCACGTCCACTGCACCCTCTTGCCAATCAAGGACGGCAAGTTTGCGTACAAGCAGATATTTGCCGGAAAGGACAAGTACGAGTTTTCTGCCAGGATGAAAGCCCTGCACAGCGAGTTCGCCGAGGTCAACAAGCGTTGGGGCATGGAGCGCGGGACTTCTGTTTCAGAGACGGGAGCACGCCACCGCACCACCGAAGAGTACCGCCGCCAGCTGTCAGAACAGTGCACCACCATTGAGCAGTCCGTCGCCGCCCATCAGCGGACACTCGCCTCGCTCCAGTCGGACATCCGTCTGGCAGAGCGGAGAGTAAAAGGACTCACCTCAATGGTCAACAACCTCTTGCAGGAGAAGGCTGAGAAGGAGGCGGCACTTGCTGAATTGCATCGGCAGATTCTTGCGGGTCACGACAATCCTGATGCTCTCCGTCAGCAAGTCCAAGAGCTGGAGCAGGAACTGTCCGCTATCCAGTCGAAACTGGACGACAAGAAGGAAAAGCTCTCAGAGGCTGACCGCAAGCTCGATGCCCTGCGTGAGGAGATGACCGCCATGAAAGAGCGCACGGAGGAGTTGCGGCAGGAGGCACACAGATATTCCGATACTATCCGACAAGGTGCGGACACCGTTCTCAGAAATGCCCTTCTCGAAAACATGGTCAGCGAGTTCTCCGAACGTGTGGCACGGCTTTCCAATGAGGGCAAGGACGTGTTTGACGATTCCCTGCTTCAGGCCTTTGCAGAGAATGGAACGGAGGTGATGTACTGTGCCACGCTTCTATTCCTCGGCTACGTCGATGATGCCACCACCTTTGCCGAAGGTCATGGCGGTGGGGGCAGTTCGTCCGACCTCAAATGGGGACGTGACGATGACGAGGATGAACGCGCTTGGGCACGCCGATGCATGATGAAGGCTGCACGCATGATGCGCCCCTCTTCCGGCAAAAAGAAGAAACGATAAGCGGCACTGTCACGTATCACCTGTTATAGTATTCACCAGATTAAATTGAACAACATGAGAAAAATACTTATTCTATCCCTTGGCTTAGCCCTGTCATTGGGCGTACAAGCCAAAGACTATCACCGCACGGCGGACACCACCACCGTTGTACGCAGACTTTCGGCAGACGGTATGCTTCGTCCGCTTAAACCTTCCTACATGAAAGGGGCATTGGTCGCTTCGCCGTGGACGGACAACTGGTTTGTCCAAGCGGCAGGAGGAACTACGGTCTTCCTCGGCAAACCGCTCGGATGCAACGACCTATTCGGTCGCATGAAACCGGCATTCTCCGTGTCGATCGGCAAATGGTTCACACCTTCCGTCGGCGGTCGTCTGAACTATGGCGGTATGCAGTTCAACGACTGCAACAACTCCTCGCAGGACTACCAGTACCTTCGTGCTGATTTCATGTGGAATGTCCTCGGCAACCTCTACAAGGACGATGTACACACCCTTGCCCGATGGTGTGTCATTCCATACGTGGGCGTGGGTATGCTGCACAACAAGGTGAATGCCCACAAGCCCTTTACCATTTCCTACGGCATACAGGGGCTGTATCATCTCTCCCCACGCATTGCTGTTACGGCAGAGATAGGCAACATGACCACCATGCAGGATTTTGACGGCTATGGCAAGGCACACCGCCTTGGCGACCATCTGCTGTCCGCATCCCTCGGCCTCTCTGTCCGCATTGGCAAGACTGGCTGGAAGCGAGTGATAGACGCTCGTCCGTACATCGCACAGAACGAATGGCTTTCCGCCTACGCCGCATCCCTTTCTGACAGCAACAGCCGCTATCACGCCCAGCACGATCGAGACTGTCAGACTCTGGAACAGCTGCGTAAGATTCTTGCAATCGAGGGACTTCTGGACAAATACGGCCACCTCTTTTCTGACGATGCCACTTCCTCCGTCACAAACGGTTATCCTCGAAACGACTACAGCGGTCTCAACTCGCTGCGTGCAAGAATGAGAGACAAGTATGGTAATGGTCAAAAGACAAAGGTCATGGAGTCCGCCTCTTGTACAGAAGAATATGGCAATGCTGAAGGTGAGCCGGAAGACGATTACCTATCGCTCATCCACTCAGGAAAGGCTTGCATAGGTGCGCCCATCTATTTCTTCTTTGAACTTGGCACTGACAGGTTGCTCAACAGGTCGCAGCTCGTCAATCTCGACGAAGTAGCACGCATCGCCAAGAAATATGGCTTGAAAGTTAAGGTCATCGGCGCTGCCGACAGTGCCACAGGCAGTGAAGCCATCAATGATAACCTCAGCCGTTCCCGTGCCAGATTCATTGCAGAGGAACTGATGAAACGTGGTATGGAAAGTGGCACCATCTCTCAGATTTTCGATGGCGGCATTGACGATTACTCGCCCAATGAGGCGAACCGCCATACCAGAATTATGTTGTATCTATAGCCAGACATACAGCTCCGAACAAGAGCACTAAAACTTTTTTTCATTGATAAATTTTAAGCGAGGGGGCTTGTCCGTGACGGATAAGCTCTCTCCCTTTTATATACATTTTTTTCTATTCGCTTTATCAGGTCCACTTGCCGATGCCCATTTTTCTTTGCAAAGTTACTGCCCGGGCGAATGGTCAAGTACCGCCATGCTAACAGGCAGAGGACTGAACGACAGCTTTCCGCAAATCAAAGATTTGGGTATTTCATTAACTCCTCTGTCTGTTTCCTTGCCTTATCGCCCTCATTCCGCAGTCTTTTGATGCACGAAAAATCTGTTCCCGGCAAGCGGAGCCGAAAGGCTTCAAAAGGAGGGAAGAAAGAAACGGTTATGCGAACGTAGAGGGAATATATTCACTATGCTGAGTGTGAGTTTCTTCAACGAAGTTAAAAACAAGTTGAACATTCAAACATTAAACGATATGAGGACAAGAAGATTGAGCAAAGAACAAGGAAAGCAGTGCAATATCAGCCGTTTCCCCAACTTTCACAAGAGCGGAAGCATCAAAGGCATGAAGCGCATCTACTATGGCATGGATGCCTTGTTGGTGCGTTGCGGAGATTATATCTACAAGTAAGCGTCTCCGCGATTCTATCTTGTCGGCCTTTTTTCATTCTTATATTTTTGCTATGTATAAAAATGAAGCATTATGGATTTAGCAGAAAATCGATTTGGAAAAACTTGGAAACATTTCCTTGAAGTATTGAAAGTAGACTACAATTGTTCTTTAGCCGATGTTTGCCGCGATCAGCATACCACTTTTGGTGGTATGAGTTCCTGGATGTCCAGACGGGGCTATAGCGTTAAACAAGCCAAGGCAGATGTGGTCCGTGATTATTATGGCGGCGTTGAACCGTCCCCACTGAGCACTACCTCTCCTGCGTTCACTCAAATAGCACCCGCCATGTTGTCGGAAGAAGAGTTTAGTCTTGCCGGGATCACAATCACCTTTAACAGTGGAACCACCATTTCGGTCAAACGGGCCACACCCGGTGGTGTGATTAAAATGTTGCGCGATTACGAAAGAAAGGAGGGAGATCCATGTATTCTCTAACATCAGCCAATCGATACTATCTGTACCAGGGCTTTGTTCGTATGAACCTTGGCATTGACGGTTTATTCAAAATTATACGATCGGAAATGAAGGACTTGTCTCCCGTTTCCGGAGATATCTTTTTATTCTTTGGTAAAAACCGACAAAGTGTAAAAATACTGCGTTGGGATGGCGATGGCTTTCTTCTGTACTACAAGCGCCTCGAAGGTGGAAGTTTTGAGTTACCGACATTTAACCCCAATACAGGCAATTACGAGATTTCTTATCAGGTTTTGTCTTTTATCTTAAATGGAGTGTCATTAAAGTCTGTACGGTTGAGAAAGCGTTTTAGGATCTAATTCAACATTTTGATTATTAGTTATTTGCGCTAAAGATATCATCCGGTTTATTTGGCCAATTCGTTGATTTTTTATATCTTTATGCCATGAAAAAGGATGAGATCATAGAGTTATTGAAGGAACAAATCAAGGGATTACGAGATGACAACAACAGACTCTTGGACCAAATAGATGCTTTGATAAAGGAGGTTTCTTCCCTTAAAGAGGCACTCCTTCAAAAAGGCGAATCTCTTAGCAAGCAACAGCGCCTTACTAAGGGACTCGCCAAACTTGTATCCAACACATCCGAACAGCAACAGGCTCCCCAATCTGCCATATCCGAAGAAGAGCGGCAGAAGATAGAAGCGGAAAAAGCAGATAAGCGTAAAGCAAGAAAGAACAATGGGGCCAAACGTGACATGCATTATGAGATGGAGGAAGAAGAACATGTCGTTTATCCCGATGATCCCGATTTTGACATCAATAAGGCCCGGTTGTTTACCACTGTTCCCAGAATATGCGTCCGCTATGAATGTGTACCCATGCGCTTCATCAAGCATGTCTACAAGATACACACCTATACGCAAGAAGGTCGCCTGTTTGAGGGAAAAACACCGGCTTCGGCCTTCTTGAATTCCAGCTATGACGGTTCATTTATTGCCGGATTGATGGAATTACGTTATATACAATCGCTACCTGTTGAAAGAATCATCAACTACTTCGAGAGTCATGGCTTTACGCTGAAGAAACCTACGGCTCATAAGTTGATAGAAAAAGCCTCAAGCCTCTTCGAAAATCTTTATAAGTGCATCCGGCAGACAGCTTTGAGTGATCCTTATAAGGCAGCCGATGAAACCTATTACAAAATACTCGTCCCGGAAAAGAACAGCAAGGGAAAAGGAGTCAGGAAGGGATATCTTTGGGTGGTTGTCGGCATAAACACCAGGATGATATACTTGCTCTATGATGACGGCTCCCGGTCTGAAAGAGTTATTCTTAACGAATTAGGCAGTTGCAAAGGTATCATACAAAGCGATGGTTACTCACCTTACCGGAAGCTCGAAAGCGATGCTTATCCCAATATCACACGCATCCCGTGCTTGCAACATATAAAACGTAAATTTATAGATTGCGGTGAGAAGGACCCGGATGCAAAAAGGATCGTGGAGCTGATAAACGCACTTTATCAAAACGAGCATAAGCATAAAGTTGGGGTTGAGGGATGGACGGTAGAACAGAATCTTATGCATCGAAAAAAGTATGCGCCGGACATACTCGGAGAAATAAAAGATGTGCTTGATGAAATAGAAGAACGGGGGGATTTGTTACCTAAGAGCGAACTGCAGGAAGCCATTACCTATCTTCGCAATGAGTGGAATGCAGTGGTGGACATCTTTAATTATGGTGACACTTATCTGGACAACAATATGGTTGAACGGATGAACCGGTACATATCCTTATCAAGAAAAAACTCATTGTTCTTCGGCAGCCATAAGGGGGCCGAACGAGGCGCCATACTCTATACGATAGCACTCACTTGTAGGATGCATAAAGTGAATCTATTTGAGTATCTCACGGATGTGATAAACAGAACAGCCGAATGGCAACCGAACACACCAATTGAAAAATACAGGGAACTGCTTCCTGACAGATGGGAAAAGGCTAATGACTAAAAAGGGATCATTAGCCTTTTTATTTTAATACACTATATAGAATCGCGGAGACGCTTACATCTACAACGTCAGCAGTGAGCCAAACATCTATTATCAGGCAAGTATTTAACTCTTAATTCAAAGGATATGAACAACAGATTATCAGAAAACGAGAAGGCATTTATCGAGTGCTTCTCACGGTTCGTAAACGGTCAGATGGGTTCAGCCGCCAAGGTAGGCAATGCCCTTGCAGATGACCATCGCTATCTCATCAACGAAAAGGGCAAGGTGGTGTTTGCCTTCTTGGAACGCCTTGCCAACGACTATCAAAAAGGTCGTTATGACCAGCGTAACGAGTGGGTGTGCCGATTGGCAGCAGAGACCATCGAACACCTTGTTGAAAACAGAATGTATTACAGAACACTTAACAACGATTGACTATGGCAAGCAGATTGATTACACCCACGTTGGAGGAGAGACTGAAATCCTATCCTCTTTACTCACAGGACGGCAAAGGCAAGGATGCCGTTTGTGTGGCAATATTCTTCATCGGACACGTCCGTTGGTTCGTACTTGAAGGGCAACAGGAAGGTAACGACACCACGTTATTCACCATCGTATGCGGTCTGCATGAAACGGAGTATGGCTATACCTCCGTCAAAGAAATGGAGAGCGTAAAGGTGGATGGCTCCAAATATGGAGTGGACGAGATATTTCAAGTGGAGCAATTGGACGGTTTCAAGCCGGTGAAACTGAAGAGCATTCCAGACGAGGATTTACAGACTTTCCTGAATAGAATGGAAAAGAAGTGAACATCATATGATAACCCCCAAAGACAAAAGATAATGGACAGAAATCAACTTATCAGGCATATCTGCCGCTGCATTAAACGAGACCGCTTTTGTTGGAGGAACTATCTTCAACCATCCTCTTACTATGGTCGAGAACTCGCAGTCACTCCGTTATTTTGCTCCTATGGGCAAATCGGGTATAGCATCTATTTCCCATATTCCAATTTGCCAAACATCGACTACGATTGGGAGACCAAAGAATTAACTGTTGATGACATAGATTGGAAAGAGTGGATAAGAGACTGTCAAAAGTAACTCCATAACCAAAGCAACCGCAGGGACAATACTCCTTGCGGCTGACTATTGTTAGTACCTACTATGAGTAGTAAAGCCTACGATTAGTATATACTACGATACTACTCTCATCTTCGGAAAGCGGACTTGGCAACGTGCTCCTCTTGTACCTCTTCCTTCTGGTACTCCTCCATGTCGAGCAGTTGCTCATACGCAGAGCTGATGTTTGCATCCATAGAATGGTCATGACTGAAAGGGAAGGAGTGTTTCACTGAGAGTCCTGCATTGGTCACAGTCCCCACATCCAGACTATCCTTATCCTTGTTATATTGCAGGTTCAGCAGACCGCCATTTGGCATCTGGAATATCGGCATCTTTCGTTGCGCCAATTCCGAAAACTCTTCGGCGGTCATCTCCCTCGCCACAGCCTTCACGTCCTCACTGGCACGTCCTATGCCATAGCGAGTGATATGGTCCCGTATCTCCTGTTCCGTATGCTTTAGGAACACCTCGTATGTGCCACCGACACTGCCATTATATACCACTGCAAAGTCCTTGTCCTCAATCAACAGGTCATCGCCTCTGTTCTGGCACGGCTTCCTGTAGGTCTGCTTCTCGTCCATGCCGTTACCGTCATAGTAATCCTTGGCAAGTTTCAGCAGTCCATCATAGTCTCCTCGATCTTTCAGCTTATCCAGTTCCGATGTGTCATCCGTTGATTGGAGATAGGCAACGGAAGCGTAATATACCTGCCCGGCATCCTTACTTCCCTCCATTTTCTCCTCATTGCCGACATTTTCCGTCTGCTCAGCCTTTTTCTCCTGGTCTATCTCCATCGCAATCTTGTCGATATGCTGCGTGAGCATCGAGGTGGCTTTCTTCACATCGAGCAACGTGGTCTTGATGAACTGCGGCGACTCTTTCAGCGAATCCAGCCAAGACTTTAGATAGGCAGCCGAATCTCCCTTCAAGTGCTTCGTCATGCCATATCGCTGAGCGGTCAGCGCAGCCGTCAGTTCTGCCACCAGTTCCTCGCGTGCATACTCTGCCGAGCCGAAGGTAGCGGGCTTGATGCGGTCCAACTGTCCCTCCGCACCCGTTGAGTGTCCCATCTCGTGGAAAAGGTTCGAGTAGAAAGACTCCCCATCCTTGAACTGCCTTTTCTCCGGCATCACAATCTCGTTTTTGCTGATGGAGAAATAGGCGGAATCACCGAACATGGGTTTGATGGGACATATCCAACGGTTGTCCGCTATCATCCTATCCACGGGTTCAAAGGCAAACTGCTCGTCCTTCTCCACCTTAGGCATCGAGTATTCCTGTTCCAGTTTCTCCCAAAACTCTGGTCTGACCTCCTTCAGGTTGGTCTGCGACACATTGAATACATGGTAAGTCTGAAGCTTTGGATATACATTGTACTTTTCGCGCTCCTCCTGAGAGAGCAGTTTGTAGTCCTCCCACTTGATGTGCTCTTTTGTTTCCTTATTGACCACCGTAAACGTGGTGAGCATCACGGGGAAAGAATGCTCACCCTTCAATACCGACACACGAGGCTTCTGTTCCTCGTCTTTCTTGCCAGTTTTGTTAAACTGCTGTATGCGGTCGAAGGTACAGAAGCGAGGAATCTTGTAGCCCTCCTTCTCGCAATGCAGGAGTAGTAGGCTCGATATTCGACGCCTTGACACCTTTCGGTGGTAGGTTTCCAAATATCTGCCCCCAAACCGTACGTACATGTCTCCATGTATACGGCTTTCCATTAATAACATCAATCTATTTTTCACTTGCTCTTTGGATTTTCGCATTGCATGTTTCGCATACTACTAACGTTTTCCTGCGCTTTTTGAGCATAAGTTTTTCCCATTCGTTCTCACCCTTTAAAAGTGTGAGTTTACGCACGTGATGCATCACTACATTGCCAGTTTGACCGCATAGTTCGCAACATGAAGTTTTAAGTCTGTCAACAAGAGTTGGCTCAGGAAGCCAACAAGTATTTGGCAGATTGTCCACTTCGGGAAAATCGTTGATAGTTTGGCGCTTAAAGCCTTGATTGTATAACACTACACATTTCTCTTTGCCATTCTTATCCTTGTAGGGAATCACAAAGTCCTTATCTTTTCGGTATTTATTTCTTACCTTACTGATAGTACTGTTGTGCTTGTTGGCAAGGGTTTTGTATAGGCTAAACCTCATCGCATAGCCAAATCCGCTTCCTACCGCAGCTATATTGTTGGCAATAGAGAAATAATTGTAGAAACCTCTGATTTCAAGATTGTATTGCATCAAGATTTCTTCTTCCTTCTTACCGACTAAATATCCACGAGATTCGGGCCACCATAATCTTCTTCCTTGAATGTCCTTGATTCTTATGGCCTTTAGAGCCAAAAGTTTCTTTTCGACATTATCGGGAGAGAGCGATATGACAACCTTCCCTTGGAAAGACCTACGGGTGAAGCCAAGGCTATTTCTTCGTAGCGTATTTGACTTTTGGACTGAGATTTCGAATCCGAGAAATTTAGCATGTTCATGCGAGTGAGTGATTAAGGTCTTTTCATCGGAAAGTTCCAACTTCAGTTTATCACGCATATAAATCGTGATGTCCTCTTTCATCTTCTTGCAATCTTCTTTACTGCCAATTACTCCGATTAGGAAATCGTCTGCATAACGAACATATTTCATTCGTTTGTAGTTTTCATCCATTGCCATGTTGTACGGAATTGTAACCATTTTGGCTTTCAATGCTTGGATTTCGTCCATTAGTTGTTGTCTAACAGATTCGTCCATTTCGCTTTTAAGCTTGCGTTTCAGTGCATTACGTTTGTTGCAGAAACGGTTATACTCGGGGTTGACCCTTCTGCCTTTTCCAGTGTTGAAGTTTTCGGCATATTCCTTGATATACTTATCGAACTGGTCAAGATAAATGTTTGCCAAAATTGGGCTAACGATTCCACCTTGGGGTGTTCCCGAGTACGTCTTGTGATATGTCCATTTCTCCATATAGCCAGCATTGAGAAACTTGCGGATTAGTCGTAGAAAACGTTCGTCACTAATTCTCAGTTTGAGAATATCGATGAGTACATTATGGTCAATATTATCAAAGAAACCTTTTATGTCTCCTTCGATAAACCATTTCGCACCAGTGAAGTGTTTTTGGATGTCATCCATTGCAGTATGGCAACTCTTGAAAGGTCTAAAGCCGTGAGAAGTGCATTCAAAATGCCCTTCATATATGGCTTCAAGAAGCATTCTTGTTACCTCTTGCACAAGTTTATCCTCAAAGGACGGAATACCAAGAGGACGGAGTTTTCCGTTTTTCTTTGGTATATACGTTCTTCTTGCCGGAACTGGTTGGTAAGTCTCGTTTTTGAGGCTTTCGATGAGTCTTTCTATTCTTTGAGTTGACATTTGGTCTATAGTTTTGCCATCTGCTCCAGGTGTCATATTGCCTGGCTTTGCATATATGCGCTGATAAGCAATATAGAACATCTGTTCATTGAATAGATTCCGATACAGCCTTTCGAACTTGTAATCCGAAACTTTGCTGTGAACGATTAGATTGTTTAATACTTGCTCTGGATTTCTCATAATGTCTCTCACATTATCCTTTGTTTGTATTAAGTTATTAACTGCTCTCCTTCGCCATGTGCAAGGCTTTCCCTTGCTCGGACTACTACGAGAGCTCCGTTACCATGTCGGGTATTCAGAACCTATAATTCATAGCCTTTCGGCATCCCGATTTAGGTAATCCCAGTTTAGTTACGTAATAACTATTAGCACGATAGATTTTCGGATGCGACTTTCGTCTTTTTCTACTTATTGCAGTGTGTCGTAACCGATTCTTTTGCCACTCAGACTGATGTTTTGAATGAGGGTGTTACGATACGTCGTTTGTAATTGCCTTCCGACGCAGCCACAGCGTATGCCACTTGACTATCGTTTAACCAATCAAGGTTTCATCCTTGTATCTATCTTTCTACCTCACCCCTCAGTAGCAACATGGCAATTAGTTGACTTAGGGTTTTACTGACATGCTACACTCCCCATCGGGTTTCCCCTACGGATAAGTCAGTTGGTAGTAGGTGATTCGAATCCTCACCTAATCTCTTGCCAAAGAGATATTTATTACGCAGCCAATACTGGCGCACGCATCATAGCGTTCATGCCATTATATTCTCGTCCGTTCAGATTTTTCGGCCATTGCAGCGTACCCTCAGTAAACCAGGGCTTTTTCCATCCGTCTTTGCCCGACAGCGACTGAATACGCTCAATCATCATATCGGCAAACAGGTCGAGTGCCTTGTCTTCGGCACTCGGACCTTCTTTAGTATAAGGTTTTCCCATAGTCATTAACCATTATAGGGCTGAGGAACATATTCGCTCATCTCCGACACTCGGCAGGAGAAGTCCAACTTGTCATTGAAGACACTGACAGACAACGCCCCTTTGATGTTCGCTTTCACACCCGGTTGCAGCCATGCCTCACGTTTGCCATCGAAGAGGAAGAAACTTACCCAGATGTATTCAAATCCGTCCTGTACTTTCTCTGCACTGAAAGCGGAGAACTGGCAGTACGGCACACCATTCTTGTCCGTCTTGTCCTCAATGCTCTTGCCCACCTTGCCGCGGAACTCCATCACGCCCTTGATGCAGTCCTCTGCCTCGGCAGGCTGGTGGCTGATGCTGCTTGCCGACAGGTTGAAATAAAGGGCATCGCCCCGTTTCCTCGGTACCAATACACCGACTACCTCAATGTGCTCGCCAATGTTGCAGCTGCCTACATCCGTAAGTGTCCCGTCCTTGATGACCGACACCTCGATAGTCTTGTTAATCCCGCTCTTCGCCGGAATGACTATGTTCATGGCAAAGCTCACAAAGGCCTTGCCCTCCTTGTTCGTGCGGCAGGTCGCAACCTTGCTGACCGTTCCGCACACTGTTACATTACATTTGATCATTGCTCGATACTTTTTGAATTATACATCTCCATTGTCCAAGTGAAATGTCTTCGCAATGTCAATAATCTCTTTTCAATCATCATATACTGGCGCACGTATCAGTTCATAGACCATCCACGCTGCTATGATAAGTTGGAAGCCGAGATGGATGATGGCCACGGTCTGACCGAAAAGCCATTGGGTAAGCATGAAGTGTCCTGTCACTGCCAGCATACCCATCAACACTGTACACAGATGACTTGCTATCCTTTTCATTTCCTTTGCAGATTTTGTTGTTGACTCTCAGCCTCCATCCCTTGCTCGAAATTCTGCGAAGCCTGTTGTGTCGCCACGATGCCTGTCACCATTCCAGCAATCTTCGTCCGTTTGCTTTCTTCCGACAGATTGGCATTGCCCAAAATGAGCGATAGGCGGTTCATCTCCGAGGAAGTTAGTTCACGGTCAATTTTCACCGTACCGCTCTCTGCATGAAGCACAGCCTTGCCGTTCTCACCCACAGCGATGGTGCATTGCCTCATGCCTGGTACAAGCGAGGTCAAATCTACAAGCTGGTTGGCTGCCATGGCAGAGATGAGTCCCTTTTGTCGTTCCTCATCCTTGCTGTCAATCTGCGCTGCCAACATCATCAGCGACATGAAGGTGGTCATCGCCATGTCAAGTATAGGGTCATTCGTTCCCGAAATGCCCACACCGCTGTCCTCTGAGGAAAGCAGTTTCTTCATCCAGTCCTCTGGTGACACATTCTGCTCCTGCGGCACGTCACTTTTGTATTTCGCCAACAGGTCATCGCCGTTATGCAGTGCCTGTAGCTTGATGTTGCCCTTCTGTCCGATTTCTGCCAGATAAGCAGATGGATCCATATCCCTTTTTGAGCCGTCAGCCGATACGCTCTTCACTCCGAAATGCAGATGCTCGCCAATGGTTCGTGTGCCGGTATTTCCCGACACCCCCAACTTCTGTCCGGCATTGACCGTGTCGCCTACCTTTACTGCTATGTCGGAAAGATGCAGGTAGGAGCATTGCACCTTGCTGCCATCCTCACGGCTGTATTCCACGGTGACGGATTTCCCTCCTGACGTGTTCGCATTATGGTTCACCGCCACCACCTTTCCGCCGTTCTCCGTAGCCAGCACCGCCTCATGGTTCGTCTTGATGTCAATGCCCTTGTGCATCTGCTGCTTGGTGGCATCCATAGGGTCTTGGCGATTGCCGAAAGGCGAGGTGATGAAGAGAAATTCCTCTCGCTCCACAGGATAGGAATACCCGGCAGACTGCGGTACATGGGCAGCAGGTTCTTCTCTGCGAGGATTATTCTCCACCCCGAACGACCTACCTTCTGCCCGCATCTCAGCCATCACCTCACGGTCATACTTGTCCAGTCCGTTGGCTTCAATGATGCGTTGCAGACTCGCTGCATAACCGCCGCCAGTGGCATAGCCAGCCTTCTCAATGCCCTTCGTCCATCCCTTGTAGTCGTCAGGTGAAAGCGTGAAGCACTGCGCATATCGCTTGTTCTGCTTCAGGAACTGCGAGTGATGCTCATAGCTGTCACCCACACTTTTGTACTTACAGAATTTCTCGTTGGGCCTATCATCCGTATAGACTCCATACTCACCGCCATTCTTCAGCCACGAATCCGTAGCCTTGATGCCGAAGTGATTGTTGCATTCGCGAGACAGTTGGCTCTGTCCGTTGCTGCTCTCCAAAATGGCTTGCGCCAAGATGACAGAGGCAGGAATCCCATACCTCCGCATCTGTTCTTTGGCTTCCTCCGCATATTGTGCGGCATACGCTGCATTCTTTCCCATACGCCTATCTCCTTAGACTGGTGTGTTGTTCTGTTTCCTGGTTCTCCTGTGCCATCGGCCTTCCAGCCTCTTTTCCAGGTGACACCATCTCCGTTATTCCACGCTTCGACGATGTTGTCTGCTTCGGCACCTCCAGCTGGTCACAGATGGCTACCCGTTCTCCCGCACGAATGAGCTTCGGCAAATAGGTGTCGAGAGCATGATATGGGAATCCTGCCATTGCCAACGGCTTTCCTTCATCATCCTTGCGCCCGTTGCTCTTCGTCAGCGTGATGCCCAATATCTTGGATGCCTTCACCGCATCATCCTTGTAGGTCTCGTAGAAGTCGCCGCAACGGAACAATAGAATGGCATTAGGATGTTTCTTCTTCAAGTCAAGATATTGCTGGACAAGTGGAGAAATAGCCCCCTTGGCTGCCTTGGCTTCTTCCTTCTCCTCTTTCTTTTCTTCTCTTTGCTCTGATGCCTGTTCTTTCTGGTCTGAAGGCTTATCTTCCTGCTGTGCCATTTCCTTCTGTTCATCATGCTTCTCTACAGTAGCCGTCTCTGCTTGCTTCACCTCTGTCGCTTCTTCCTGCTTCTCCTGTGTACTTTGCTCGACGTTGTTGTCTTTCTGCAATACATCGGCAAACAGCGAGGCGGCAAGGCTCTGCTTGTATGAATCCCTGTCAGGAGCCACCCACAATCGTTGCCATTGGGACGGACTGACACTTCTCGGCTGCAATTTCTTGCCGTCGATAGTGGCTGCACACAGACATTCGCCCGACTTGGCACGAAACACCGCTACACGCTGGATTCGGTTCAGATCAACCTCCTGCTCATTGCCACCAAAGATGTCAACCTTCAGGTCGGGTTTCGCCTCTGCCATGGCATAATACTTCTGTGCCAATTCTTCACGCACACGCTCGATGTTGTCCATCGACTGCTTCAAGGTGGTGAAGAAATGATTGAGGTCTCCTTTGTCGGGATAGACGGCGAAGCCTTCCTTGCCTTCGGGCTTGATGTACAATGCCCACCGCTCCTTGTCGTCCTTCACCAACTGCACATTGTCGAAACCGATGTCACGGCTATGGATCACGGCTTCAGAAGCATCCAACGAGGATAGGTCTTCGATAGACCAGTTGCGCAACCTCGATACCGTGATTTTCTTGTCGGCAAAATAACTGTCATCGGGACGGAAACCCAAGGCACCATCGGGATTATAGAAACGCACGTTGTCATAACCCTCTTTCTGCAAGGCATTGGTGAAGCGTTGCTTGTTCATGCCCTTAATTTCGTTGTTCACCTCCAACGACGCACCCTGTGGCAGCACCACATCTGCGGTCTTACTGGCATCATCACGCACGATAACCACGGTACGCTGCTCCTCATTGGGATGCTGCTTGATTTCGTCAGCCACAAAGTAGTGGCTGGGCAACTGCCCCTGTATCTGCGCTGTCTCTCGCTGATGCTGGTCGGTTGCATACTCCACCTTTTCACCCAGTTCCGCTTTTTTCAATACCTTCAGCGCACCGTTTACCTCACTCTCGATGGCATCAATCAGGCAAGGGTCTTCCTTCAGTTCCCTCGTCCAGTAGTTCACCATGCCCAGGCTGTCCTTAGACAGACGAGCAGGCAGTCCCAATTCGAGCATCTTCACACCCGAAGCAAGTTCCGTGATGAGCTTCTCCTTCTTCACGGCATCCTCCGACGGGGCTTTGCCGTTCTTCATGACCATGCCTTCACGTGCCAACCGCTGCTGATGACCGGTGGCAGACACCAACTGACGCATCATTTCCTGTACATAGTCGTTGTAATGCTCAAAGTCACGCTGCCGTGGCAGGTAGATAACATCCTTCTCTGTGTCATAATGCGCCACACCTGTGCCGTCCTGACGGACATTCACGAGGTTGTCCTTCATCTTCTGAAGGAATCCGTTGACGCGCCCATGCAGCTGCTTGTCCTCCTTATCGCCGTACCCTCTGTCTTCCATCGTGCCGTCTTTCTTCAAGGCCGTAGTGTAAGCAGTTTCGTTAGCCATTGGCAGGAGGGTCTGGTCGATATTGAAGAGCACACGTATCTCACGGTTCTTCACTCCCTTGTATTGTTGCTTGTCCTGGTCCGACAGTTCTGCGTATGCCTCCTTGGTAATGACATCATCGGGATTGTTGCGGTTGACATACTTGTTCCAATTGTAATACAGGAAGGGCACGCCTTTCTCATGTTCCCTCACGCTCTCACCCCGTGCCTTGGCTTCGGAGAACTGCGTAAACAGGTTGCTCTTGCAGCCCTTGGCATCGGAGTCGAGGGCAAGGACAAGGGCATTGAACGGACTGACCGAAAAGCCCTTGGGATAGAGCTTCGGATAGAGTTTACCGCTTGCGTTCAACCAATGTCCCTTGGCATCTACCGCACTCGTCAGTGCCTCAGTCAGCAGCGACACCTGTTTCTCTGCCGCCCGCTTCTCAAAATCTGATTTCTCTTTCATGCTTTTATCTTTTTGTTTATCTCAATCACATTCTATAATTGGCTTACCAAGCCACAGTTCCCGACAATTTTGTTGTCGGGCTTCACTGAATCCCCCTCGGTCGCACTACGCTCTCCCGTGCCTGCTCTTCGTACTGCACTGCTGCCATATTTCGCATTTGGTCGTTCTTGGCGAGTATGGCGTTAGCCAATGTATTCAGTGGCAATGCCCCCGACTGATACGCCCCAATCACGCTGTCTGGCAGTTGGATGGTACATGGCACATTATCGATGTTGGCAACAAGACATCGCCCTTGCAGCATCGGGTTGCTGATGCGAGGATTGAGTGGCTCATCAGGATATTGTCGGTACTGCACACGTGGCGCACCAGAACCCACCACAGTTGGTGCAATGCCTTCCTGCTGTTTTCTGCCCAGCACCTCATGTCCCGACTTGTTGAGCAGATTGGCACCTCCCATACCCATCAACAACATCTTCAGTATGGGATTTTTTACGAACATTCCAGCCACAATGGAGGCCAAAGGAAGAAGGCTATTGTCCATATTCAGCGATTTCGTCTTGCCCGTGAACAGTCCCACCAGTACATCGGGCAGCATTGCCAACACATAGCCAAGGTTTTTGCCAATGTCAGAAAAGCCGTTCAGCCCGAAGCTCTGTAAAAGTCCGTCCCATCCGCTTTCATTGGTCTGCAAGGCGGCTTGCTCTGGCGGTTCTACAGATGCTGTTGCCTCTTCAGTCGATGAATCAGGAGTTTCCTGCGGTTCTGCTTTCTTCTCCTTCTCAGCCTCTGCATCAAGTCTCGCCTTAACCTCCAGATACTCGTCTTCCTGTCCGGGTGCGACTATCAAGGGCACATCCTTGTACTTGTCTGTACGTTTGGCTGCTTCGTTTCTCTGAGGGTCAAGGAACGTACCTTTATTCCATGGGAATGAGGTATGTTCAGTTTGTTTCGTCCAATCCATAAATGTGATATTGCTCGTGGGAATCTTGTTCTTGAAATGGCTGTTGGTAGCCTTGATATAGCTGTTCTCGTGATTCTTGATGACCTTTGCCTGCTTGCGGAATGAGGCGAAGACGTTGGTGTCCGTACCGAAAACTCCTTTGCTGATACACTCCTCGACACTGACCTCATGGCTGCTGCCTTTTTTGCCAAGGCGTTCCATGCCGACATTCATCACCATATCGATACCGACAAACTTGGCGAAGGTCGCCCATGAGTCGATACCTCCCATGGCCACGGCATCGGCACTCGCTCCGGCAGCCCATCCCGCCGCCTTCTCTGTCCGAGAGGGCTTATAGGCTGCCTCTCCTCTGGCTTCTATCTCTGCGGCAAGCGGTGACTTGTTCAATTCGTAGGGCAGACCGAACAGACTGCTCTGTGCCGCCTTGCGGATGATATAGTCGGCAGAGGATTTGGGCATACGGTCTTTCACCAGTTTTTCTATCATCAGCTGCTCCATGCAGTGTTCGATATAGGCGTATGCCAAATCACAACCGAGTTGTTTAGAGAGTGCATCGTACCGTTCTCGTCCTATCTCCGTCACCACTGCCTTGCGCCATTCCTCAGCCATCACGGCAAGGTCACGCTGCATGTCCTTGTTGCCGACAATAGCCTCCTTGCACATCGCCAGATAGTCTTCTGTGGTCTTGCTGTTCCACTCGCCTGTAATCCTCAGAGTGGCGTATGGGTCATCACCGGGCATATTGGCAGTGGCCAATGAGCGTAGGATGCCAGCCGTACTGTTGGAGTAGGCCCGCATCTCGTCTGCCTGTCTGTTGGACAAGTCCCGCTGCACCCTGCCCATCACGGGGGCAAGGTGACACCCGAAGTAGTCGCCCATCAGACGCTCTATCTCTGCGAATCGCTGACTGTTCTTTACTGCCATATACCTTTTTATATATTATACTGCTGTAATATCTGTTCCTTTGTCTGCTCGATGGCATTGTGATATATCTCCATCTGCTTAGGATAGTGTTCCTCCAACCATGCGTCCTTGTCCACTTGGCGGTGGATGAACTGCACAGCCATACGTTCCTCTATCTCCACGGAAGGTTCTCCCTCTTCCTTGCCATTGAACCATGCCTTTGTCCACCATCTCACGCCAGCCCGGTCGGGATAGACGCTCACCATCCTCGGTATGTCGAAGCTCTGGATATCCACGTCCAAATCGGCAAGAGAATCAATGATGCCGTCATGCGTCAGGGCTTGCTCTTGGAGTTTTTTTTTAATACCTCGTCCATCGTGGAGAGATACACCTGATGTCGCATGGCAAGATAGTTGAGAAAGTCGGCAATGAGCAGGTTCTGCACCTTAGCCGCCAAAGGCATACAGCGGTTGCCGATGCCCAAGGGATTAGCCATGCTCGGTATGGTCTCGTAGAAGTAATGCTTGCTCGCTCCCAACGAGAAGATGTTTCTTAATGACTGCTCCGTATGTTCAGGCAGACTATATGCTCCCTGCTGCAGGTCCTCGAAATAGGAGGGGAGGAAGCGGAGCATCAATGTTTCTATCTCCTGATGGTCGGTGTCGTAGGGTGAAGGTATGTTCATGTCCAGTTCATTGATGCCCATTTTGGAATTGTTCTCCAATGCCTTGATGTTGCCGTAGAGCATGGTGAGGAATTCCAACGGATTGATTTCCTCTCCGTCAAACCTCACCTCCATGTGCAGCATGTCGCCACTGATGGCAATGGTCTGACCGGCCTTGACGTTTTGGGAGAAGTTGGCGAAGACATTGGAGAGGTGTCTGTAAGTCACTTCGTATTTGCCGTAGCGGATGGTCTGGTAGATGCCATGCTCCGCGTCCGACCCGATGGCTGACACGGTTCCTGTGGCCACCGCCGATAGCAGGTAGTGGTTCACCGAGAAGTCTATGCCGTGATGGAAGAATGTTTCTCCCGTCACGGGGTGCTTCTGCTCTCCGTAACCCAAGGACATCTGCACGTCCTGCTTTGTTGGCTCCTCAAACGGCATACAGTAGCCGCTCGATGAGCGTAGTATCATTTCTTCTGTATATCTCATATCGCTGTATATTGGTTATCGTTTCATCCCTCTGTTCTGAGTCTCTGCCTCTTCCATGTTCTGCCCATGCGAAGACGTGCCGCCTCCGTTAGGCAGAGCTTGTGCCACCTTAGAGTTGTTCCCGATAATCATCGCTCCAAGCAGGGCACCCGCAATCTTGCTCATCCAACCAAAGCGTCCGAATACCATGAATGCGGCAGCCACTAGTCCGACGATGCTCATACCTGACACGTTACCCTTGCCGATATTGCCAAAGAGATTGCCTATCATGTCGCATCCTCCGCCACCAAACATATTCCGGAAGAAGTCACTGATACCGCTAAACTGGATGTCCATCTTTCCGGCTACAGTGTTCACCGCATCAACGGCTTCACCAGCCTTGCCCGTCAGACGTTGCACATCGTTGGCAGTTTGCGCCACCGCTTCCGTGGCATTCTCGCCGATGACAGCATCACCTACTATGCGTGCCACGCTCTTGTCTGTGGTCAGCTTCTCCCATGTCACATAGCCTGCGGCACTACCCACTGCGGCTGTCTGCATAGCCTTGCCAGCTCCCATAAGGGTGCGTTGCGGGTGGAGTGCTGCGCTGCCTAAGGTCTTTCCAGTTACTCCGATGACATGGCCGGTACCTCGTGCAGCCTTGCCACCATATTTCAATAATGAACTCCAAAATCCCATATCTTATCGTTTTTTAATCACGGTTTTACGTTCTTGCCCACCTGCTTCCACCGCCTCTTGGCAGCCGCCGCTATCTCGGCTTTGTTCGCTTTGGCGGGTCTTGCCCCTTCATCTATCTCCATCCAGACATCGCCCATGGTGGTGTATTTCACCGCCCTCGTCAGTCGTTTCAACTGCTTGTTCATCTTCTTCAACTTGGGACGGATGCCGAAGACTATCTCCACACGCTCCTTTTCGGTCATCTTGTTGCCCGACAGGCATACTGTGCGGATGTCATTCACAATCTCGATGCTGTTCATAATCAGCTCGCGGTATATCTTGTTGCGCTTGGCAGACAGGGCTACGGCAAGTCCATTAGCTGGATGGGCATCTAATTGAGCCACCAATCCTCCCATGTTGTCCACCAACTGACCTATCTCATGATAGAAACCATATATCTGTGCGGCATAGCTGACGATGGAACGAAAGGAATCCAAATAGTTGTTGAACTCCCGCTGCAGGTCGGTAGTGGCTTCCACTTCCTCCTTGGTCCAGATATGGCCGGTGGATTGCAACAGCATCACCTTCTCCTGGTTCTTCAGTTCTTTCTCTGCCTTATTGGTATACATTAGAATCATCCCCGCAAGAGTCGGGTCGTTCTGCGCCCGCACTCCTGCAAAGGATGACAACATTAATATGGAATAAACAACTATAACTCTCATATCTTATTTTCTTTATGATTAGCCACCGTTCCCGACAATTCCGTTGTCGGTCTGTCACTCTCCACTCACTCTCGCCGCCCGTCTCCACCGTCCCAAAGCCTGAGCTGCTATCTCCCCATTGCTGCGGTCTATCATCCCTGCCGTCACGCTGTTCCAAACGTCAGTCAACGTATAATAGCGGATGGAGAGGTAGAGCCGATGCAGTTTCTTGCTGAAGGCACTCAGCTTGTCGTTCAGTGCCCACAGCGTCTTGCTCCTTTCCGCACCAGTCAGCATGTTCTCTTTGCCTCCCTTGGCGACTGCATCTTTCAGCAGTGTGAAGACGGACACCAATTCCGTGGCGGTCTCCATATACAAGTTGTTCATCGAGAGGGTGGCGACGATGCCTTGCGGATTGTTGCTGATGGCCTTGTGCATCTTACACAAGGTGATGAATATCTTCACACCATCGTCGTACAGATAGGTACAGGCTTTGAGGGAAGAGGCATAACCGCTGGCGGTTTTCAGATAACTGTTGTACTTCTTCTCCCATTCGTGTATCTTTGTGAACTCTGCGGCGATGGTGTTCTGCAACAGGGCTGTCTTGGTCTGACCCTTGATTTCCTTCTCTATCTCACCGTTGATGGCTTCGTTGCCCTCTGCCAGTGCCATCCATTCCAAAGGGTTGGCTGTCACAATCTGTGCATGGGCTGACGGCACGCTCAGTACCAATGCCACGACAATGAGCCAAATCTTATCTATTCGTAATCTCATACACGCCCTTTCTTCGTTTGTTCGTTTCTACTCTTGTTCGTATCACACTCACCACGTCATAGCTGTTCTTGATGCCGGTCATTTCCAACTTTGGAGTCGTCCTGTCCATCGACAACACGGTCACGCTTTTCAGTCCGCACAACTGCTGCATCAAGGTCTGATGCTCCGCAAAGTCCACCACTCGGTACAGCTCCATATAATTCACGCTCCGCTGAAACACTCCGTGCTCACAGATGAGTTGCTCGCTCCCTATATGGTAGCGGATGCTCCTCAGATAGATGAATCGGTAGAGTAAACAGAGGGAGAACAAGAGAGTGATGACAAGCAACAGGGTGCTATACGCACAACCGGGCAATCCTCCGAATAGGAGCATTGCCACGCACAACAGCAACAGAGGCAGCTCGTTGATGAAAAACTGCCCGATGCTGGGGCGCAAGGTGATGATGCTATTATCTTCTTGTCTCATACGCTTCTATGATATGTGTTCTTTTCTTCTTTTTCCCTTTGTTTTTCTGCCTTGCCTGCTGCGATGAACTCGGCATAGTCAAAGGTGTCTGGCTCGCCTTTTGCAATCAGTTCCGCAGACTTCTTGTTGAGTAGCGCATCGTTCCAATCCTTGTAGCAACCCAACGGATGATAAGCTTGCACGTGCTCATGACGGAAGCCCATCTCTGTTGCAACCTTCCTGAAGTTTGCCACAAACTGCCGTCCGGCATCATCCTTGTCAAAACCCAAATAGTGCCTTGCGTTGGGAGTGACGGACAGTAGTCCTCGCATCTGCCCTTCAGTAGGAGTACCGCCCGTAGATACATACACCATCTTCACAGGATTTATCTGATACTCTGACATGGCATCGTATGCACTCTCAAACCATACAATCTCGTTGGCTTTCTCCAACGGCTTCCCCGTCAGGTTGGCAATCCACAGTCCTTCACTGCTGTTGCTTCCTTCTGCCTTGCCCTTATAGCCGCCACTGCCGTCCATCTTCGGTCGTCCTCGCTCCTCAAAGCCCACGGTCTTGTCGGGTGCCATGGGCAGTACAAGCGGAAAGGCAAGGTTGGCAAAGGTAAGTCCATCCGTCCGATGCTTGGTAGCCAGACAGAAATGCCGATGAAAGGCGTACTGGGTATAGAGGTCAATGCCACGGAACTTGAAATAGGGATAAAACTTCTTCTGTGTTTCCCTGTCCTGCGGATTGAACTTGTGGATGTCGTAGTCATTCAGGTTGAATGGCTTGCTGTCCTTTCTCGGTTCTACGATTTTCGATGGTCTGTCCTCGATGGGTTGGTTGAGCAGTCGGTTGCAGACAAGGTTGACAAGGCGGTCAGGAGACATTCCAGCCTTGTTCTCTGAAAACATTTCAGGATGCTCCTTGATGAAAGAAATGACGTTATACACCTTCTGCTGCGGCGGTTGGAAGCAGCACTTTCCGTTCTGCGTGACGATGAACTTGTCGCCACGTACCCGTCTGCCCTCGCTGTCAGTACGCACATACGACGGATAACGCAAGCCATCCCTCTTGTTCAGATGATAACCTGCGTCCACCAGCACTTCCTGTATGCTCAACCTGTCCAGAAAGTCATCGTATGTCAGCTCGTTCGCTTTCCCTTTTTCAGCCATATCGTCTTGCTGTTTTGTTGTCCTTTGTTGTCAATGTTGTCGTATATAGAGCCACCGTTCCCGAAAGTTTTGCTTTCGGGCTAATATCCTCGTCTAATCTCCGTAGCAACATGATTGGCTTCTGCCTCAAAGTACCTTGCCGCAATCTCCTGTGGTGAATCCACACCAGGTTTGAAGTAAGGACGTGGACCACCATGATGCTCGGCATACAACTCCGGGGCAGGATGGTGGTGATGGTGGTTCATGTCATGAGCAACCTCAGCCGTAACGACCGCTCCTGCCGTCAGTGCTGCCAGTATCTTCGTACCCAGTCCGGCATTGGCTTCGGGACGTGTCTTCATATCCACCTCATTGAATACCTTGGAGAACAGTTTCATGCGATGGTAGTCATCCACTGCCAAGAACTTATCGTAGTCCTTCTGCTTGATTTCGTGCGTGATAGCTTCACCATTGATGATGGCGGTCATGCGATACTTGGCTTCGCCTTTCTTTTCTCCCTCTGCTGGAGGTACTTTCTCCACCATAATATCGCCGACTTCCACCTCACGTCCGTGCGCTCCCTCACGATACCAACCCTTGTTCTCATTAATCAAGGCAAGGTCTTCACCTCTCACCATGGCATCACCTTGCAACACGTCCCGTCTGACAGTATCTTCCTCTTCCAAAGGAAGCAAACGTTCCTCGTCTTGTTGCTGTCTCTGCTGCAACTCCTGTTCAAGTTCGGGATGCAGATGCAGGTCGATGCGCTCCCTGCTGTTCAGTGTGTCCATCAGGATTCTGTCAGCAAAGTCGTCCTTGATGATGCCATTCAACAACTCCAAGCGTTGAACGACGGGCACTTCCTTGATGGAGTTGGAGGTGAGCTTCTTCACTTCCTCATCCGTCAGGTCATACACCATGTCGGCATTGACGCTGTTCGATTGGATGGTCAACGTCTTCGCACTTTCATCAATGATGATGCCATGCGATGCCAAACACTCCTGCCACTTCTCATTGGTGAAATAGACAGGCGAGGTAATCAGTTCTTTATAGGGCTTGGCAGGTTCTGTGCTTCTTGGTCTGTTGACGGAAGGCGTTATGATTCCTTCCAAATCTTTCAGCACATCCTGTTGCTGAGGGCTATAACTCTGTTGCAGCCCCTTATAGTAGAACCCGTAACCGCCGCTCTGCAACTCCCCAGGCTTCATTCTGCCGTCCCAACGTTCAGGCACAATCGGGGATTCGGGGAAGAACAATCGTCCTCCAACTCTGCGAAGATGGAATCCATCCTGACTGCGTGGTGTCCAACCTAAAAAGGGTGGTGGCATTCCGATGCGCCCCATTCGTCCATACTCGCCGATACCAACACGATAACCGTGCAGTCCCATGGCCACACGACCGTTGGCATTGCGTGCATGGACGAAGTTCTTGGGCATATAGAAGTCGTTGCCCACAATGCCCGTAAAGGTATTGTAGGCTAACTTGTTGGCATGATTCGTTCCCCAGTCGGTCAGAGCCAACATCTGCTTCTCTGTGATGTTATAGGTGAGCAGCGGACTGTCGTGGCCTTGCACCACAAGCTGATAGCCGCTGCCATTGCTCACCACATGCGCCTGCATACCATTGCGCATGAGCAGGTCACGCATCTCTGGCTGCAGGTCCATCTGTTGACTTTGTCTTCCTCTGTCACGACTCGGGATAGCCCAAGAAAATCTTGGTCTCTCCTCTCGCTGCTCCATCGGTTGGGGATTCGTATTCTTTCTTATCGCCATACTTATTCTTCACTCTTCATTTATCAAGCTTCTCCGTTCTCTATTGCCTTCTCCAACTCCTCATCCTTGTGATGGACAAACTGCTCCGCACTCTCTTCACAAATGCAGAGTCCGTTTTTCAGACAATAGCTTTCGTATTCTTCCTGCCATTCAGCAGAATGATGGTTGATAAACTCCAACCATCCGTACTCGCCGCTTTGCATCTTCTCGACGAGCACATCCTCTGGATAATATTTATTTGATGCCATATACTTATTATATTATGTGTAGATTACTTGTGCATGGAAAAAGAGGCGCGGTTGCGCTCTCCATTCTTCTTCTGCTCATTCCAAAGCTCCTCGGTGTATTCCTCTTCAGGCACATAGTCGAGATTGCCGTCATCGTCCATAACCCAACAGCCATAGCACCCGAAGGTGTATTTGTCCCACTCTCTCTTGGTGTTCTCCTTCCACTTCTGACTGTCACCTTGGTTAATCCTTATGCCGGTCTTGTCATTCAGGTCAATGCCCACCGTCACCTGTTCGTCCTCCATGATGAGCGTGAGTGGCTCACCCTTCTGCATCACGGTCAGCTCTGCCGAACTCAGTTTCAGTTCATCCTTCAGCACTTCCAAGTTGCGCCCGATGACAGGCGTTGGCACGGACATCACCTGATTGGTTTCCGTGTCAATCTGCACAAAAGCCTTGCTGCTTCTGCCTTCCGCATCCTTCACGTCAGCAAGGATAGCCTTTCCAGCCAGCAAGTCCTCCTGCTGTTCCTGAGTGAATGACTCTAACGGCGACTTCTCCAACTGCGGATAGAACACGACATCCACCTTGCCGTCCTCCATACGGACCAACGCAAATCGGGTGCGGCTCTTCAATGTCTCGCCCTCCTCATTAGTCACCTGAATGGGTAGCAGTGGCGAACGTCGTCCCTGACCAATATCTTCCAATGCCCACAAGGGCAGGTCTTCAATCTTTTCCTGTGTGAGACCAAAACGAGCCAGTGTCTGATAAGGCACCTCGCTCTCTTCAAATCGTACTTGCTTCATACTTTAACTTTGAATTTGAAATTAAACTCGTGCAAAGTTATACACCTATTCAGAGACAAGCAGAATTACATAAGATAATGCGTGCTATTTTTGACGATTATTATTATTTGAGTTTGATTTCTGCTCAAAAATCAAACTCGATTGCTATATTATGTTACAATCTTCTTGTCTTCCCTTTGTTCATTATGCCAGTCCAATAATTGCTTGTTAACTTTGCACCATGAAACGATTTCTACTCATCACAATAGCAGCAATATTCTGTTCATCAGCAACAGTATTCGCTCAGTTCAATACCGTCACGCAGACTAAGGCACACCGCAAGGCAGTGCCAAAAACGACGCAGTCCACAACACCTGAACAACAGCCCCCGTTCTCGCCGTGTCAGCGGCGAGACTCTCTTGCTTTTGCCCAAATACAAACCCAAACGGAGCAGACCGACCGCCTCCCGGCGCTTGTCAGTCCACTCCGTCACATATCTGTCACCAGCCCTTTCGGCTATCGCAGAGACCCATTCACAAAAAGAAAAGCACTACATAACGGGCTTGATTTGAAGGCAAATTATGAACCCGCATACGCCATGATGCAGGGCGAGGTCATCAAGGTAGGCAGGGACAAACGTTCAGGTCTGTATGTCACCCTCCGTCACGGCGACTTCACCATCAGCTATTGCCACCTCTCCCAAAGTCTCGTCACCAAAGGCACCCACGTCTATCCCGGCACCGTCATCGCCATGACAGGAAACAGTGGACGTAGCACTGGACCACATCTTCATTTGACACTAAAAAAGGATGGCAAGAACATCAATCCTGCCATCCTGCTCAATCTTATAAAGCAAACATCTATGAGCAATATGTTTGCCGAGAACACTGCCAATCCTGAAAACTAACTAATCCTTTCACCTTTTCCATTCAGTATCACACCATCTTCGTCATTGTCCTTGCAAAGGTACATGTCATAACCTATTGCCTGGATGCTACAGTATGACGGAGGTGTGATGACCTTGCCATCTGCTGTCATTAGTCCATACCATCCGCTTTCTGCCTCATAACGCCGGCATTTTGCCATCTTCTCCACTGGCAACGGTTCAATGTTTTCCGTCTCACTGGTGAGTGTACCTTCCTCATTGTAATTCTTAGAGGTAGAGTAGCGCAACTCATCAGACTCATAGGTCATATAACTTACGTCATTGATGTAGAAATCATTGATAATCTCACCACTATGGTCGTAACGTTGAATGATGTGGTTGCTGAGAGTAACACTGATATATTCGCTGCTTACCCAAATTTGACCTTTCGTGAACGGAATAACCGTGTTCAGCGTACTGTCCAATACGCTTTTGCCCTCTCCGTTATCGACAACCCAGAAGTTCCCGGAAGATTCGATGGAGAAATATTCTGGCTGCAACACCCACTTGCCCTGCTTGTCCAACAGCCCGAAACGATCACGACGTTCATTGTGGACAATGCAGCGGTTTTTGTGGAATACATAGCCTTCTGCTCCGGGGATATAAGGAATCTGTGGGTCTATCACCACCTTGCCCGATGCGTCGATGAACTTGATCCAGCCTCCATCATCCACCGATGCCAGTCCATCGGAGAAAATCCACGCATGGCTGTACTTCGGCTCAATGACAGGCTTGCCTGTGAACATATTGAAATAGCCGCGTTTCTTGCCGTCACTGTAGCATATCAGTGAGTCCATACCCAGTGGCTTGGCTATCCACCTGATTCCAGTAATGGTCTTCTTGCCGTCAGCAGTCTTTAGGAAACCGTCTTCATCGTAGTAGGTGTAATAGGTGACATTGCGGGAGATGTACTGCGTATCGTAATACGAGCCATCAAAATGCTTGTTTACCTCCAACCGATAGCAAGCAGTACGACAAAAATCCCAACCTGCGGCTATGGCCAGCAACAGCATCAGGAACGCAAAGCAGCTGCCCACTGTTCGACGGAGAATCTTGCCATACTTGGAGTCATCCCTCATGCCCAATATCACCGTAAACCAGTTGGCAATGCCAACGAGGAGGGCGGTCAACCCATGCCAGAACAGAATGAAAGCCCTTTTCATTGATGTTATCTTCGTTCTCATTTTCCTTCCTCCTCATCAAAAGCTTCGTCTGCCATACTGGTATATAGGTTGTGCCGCTCCTCTGCCGACATAGGTGCTGCGCATCCGTCTGCCTCCTGCATCTTCATGCACGAGAGGCGAGAGAAGAAGTTCATGCGCGTGCTGGTGTCCTTGCCCATCGAGGCACGTGTGCCCTCATGGCTATAGGCAAAGTTTCGCGAGTTGCGGATAGACAGTTTCATTGCCACCTCTACGGAATCCTGGTGGCACCACAATCGAAATCATAAGTCGCTGAAAATCAGCGACTTTTCTTTTTTATAATAACTCTTACTCCCCCTTTTTCTCCCCCACCTATACTTTATACTAGTTTAACCTCCACAACGTTAATATACTCAAAGGACAATACTATTATTTCTACAAATTGTTGCATAGTTGAGCAACATTGATTATTTTTGCAACATGGAAACTGAAAGAAAAATAAGAACATACGGAGGATACTTTGAGAAATTCATGGAGACTCTGAATGAAAAGGAGCAAGAAAAAGTACAATATGGATTGCTTCTACTCAAAACACAAGAAAGATTATCCACTAAATTTGTAAAAAGTATCAGAGACGGTATCTTTGAGCTACGCACTGAATATGGAGGGAACATTTATAGGGTATTTTTATTTTTGATGAAGGAAATATAGTAATACTATTTAATGGATTCCAAAAGAAAACTCAAAAGACTCCAAATAGTGAAATAGAAAAAGCCATAAAAATAAAGGAGGCATATTATGCAGACAAACAATCATCAACTAGTAGATTATGACGCAGTACTTGATGCCAAGTTCGGGGCTAAAGGTACGGCAAGCAGACTTGAAGCTGAGGAAAAAGCCTATGCATTCTATACCGGACAGATTATAGAGGATGCAAGAAAGAAAGCAAAAATAAGTCAAGCTGAACTGGCAAGAAGAATAGGATCCAATCGTTCTTACATCTCAAGGGTAGAAAGTGGACAAACAGAACCTAAAGTTTCCACCTTCTACAGAATAATGAATGCATTGGGATGTAAAATAGAATTGTCAATGTCCTTGTAAAATTTACAATCACTACTATAAACATTTATCCTGTCATAAAACAATGGCAGGATTTTTTTATTCCTCTCCCATTCCCCTCAAACCCTTATATATGAAATAAACAATAACAATAGAAAAATCAAACTATAAATCAAAAACAAAAATACGATACCTGGTCCTATTTATGTTTCAGAGGATGGCATGAATATGGATTGGAAGGATAGATGACAGGAAGTAAGTATAAAGCTACAGTCTTTATATCGAAACCTGATTTGTCTATCGAAGAGCCAAGTTAAAGCGAAGAGTTTCAGACAAGGTTCTTCATTATATATGTGAGGATAATATCTATATGCAAAAAGATTTGTATTAGAAGCCATTTCTAAAACTAACCGAATGATGATTAGTTTTAGAAGTTGTTTCATATTATCCTTATGACAATAGCAGAGTACTGAGAAATCAGTATTCTGCTATTTTTTTATTGCTTACAAGGCAGACATCCATTTCCACGCAGGAATAACATCAATCTTTTTATTTTCTATGTAAATAACATCCTCATAGTCGATGGTTATGATTTTCATATTATCACACCCGGTAGCGGACGATGCTTCAATAATACCTCGTATCTCCCTTTCTTTTGTTTCAGCATCGCTCATATCCCATGTCACCTGAATAAGCTCCACCACAGACTCCTCCCGTTGTATTACGAAATCGCATTCACTGTTGCCTTGATAATACGAAATCTTATCTGATGGCATACGATTTCTATACAGATGCATAAATACGCTGTTCTCTAGATTCTTTCCATTGTCATTGCTCTGTGGCATAATGACAGCACTGCGTAAACCATTGTCTATACAATAATACTTGTCGAGTGATTTCTGTTCTTTGCTGAGCGAACGTTCATATTTGGGAATTCTGATGAACAGAAAAATGTCACACGCATAATCGGCCCAAAGATAAAGGTCGTCTTTTGTAACTTTAAGACCTTGCGACTTTATATCCTTATATATGGCATTTATAGATGTAGGTTTGGTCAGGTTGGACATTATCCTCTTAACGAAATATCTTACCATACCGATATTCGAAATCTTGTAGTGCTCTACCATATCCTTAAGAATCATTGTATCGAAATATCCGTGCAACAACTTTATCTGTTCGGAACGAGTATGTGTAAGAACTATTTCTGGGAAGGAACTTACGCCGTTATATTCCAAGAAAGCATTCCGTAGTCTGGCTATGTCCTGCTCAAGATAACTATCAGTTCTAACACCGATAAACCGACAATATTCATTGAATGATAAAGGAAAAGTTTCGTATTCCAAAGGGTATCCTCTCAATGCGGAACTTAATTCTTTGGATAGCATCGTAGCATTACTTCCGCATACATAAATATTCTTGCAGTAAGATTTGTAAAGGCGCAGCACAAAGTATTCCCAGTCTTTTATTAACTGAATCTCATCCAAAAAGATATGTACATCTTTGAATGCCACGTCAGGATACATCTCCATATAGGCTACAACCACCTCATCAAGTTGTGATGCGTCCATGCTCTTTAATCGTTCATCGTCGAAACCTAACCATAAAATGTTCTTAGAAGGTACTCCGCCTGCAACAAGTTCGTTGATAGCTATCTCCATCATGGTAGATTTTCCACATCGTCGCACACCTGGTACTGTTATAATCTTTTTACGTGCTAAAGGCAGCTTAGTGTCTCTATCTATAACATCGAACGGTATTTCACTCTGTTTTATAGCAATCAGAGATTTTATAATATCCTTTCTCATAGTCTTTCCTTTTTTAAAGGACAAATATAGCAAATTCTTTCCTTTTTTCAAGGAAAGGAATAAAAATATCTATTATCCAAGTATTTCAGGTCTGATATGGTGCTGAGTATCATAAACTTGAATCTTACAAAAGCTTGCCTCTGAAATTTTAGGGGTATCTCAACATTCATTACTAATGTTAAAATCCAAACTTCCTGATTTGTAACTATTGTCATATATCATATGAAGTTGTAACGCTCGACCGATAAAACATTGTAGATTATCAGCATATCATTGACTGATAGAACTCACTTGCGCGAGCTGTTCAATAAGACTAATTTGGTTCTTAATCAAATTCCGTGCTAGTAAAGCTCATTGAAAGGCCGATGGATAAAGGGATATCGGCATATTAGAAATAACAAATAAATTATCCAAACTATATGCATCTTAAAGTACTCCAGAATAGCCATGAATAAGGTAATTGAACATAAATAAGTAGCACGGAATTTGATTAAGAACCACTAATTTTCATTATTGTCCACTAAAAATCGCAAATAGTTCTTTGAAATAATTGAATTACAGTTTATTAGAAGAGATTTTCTTGCGCAACGATTTGAAATCATAACTTTGCAGCCTTTTATGTTAGGCTGTATATGAATAAAGACAAATACGTTTTCGCCCAAATGGTTGAGTTTTTAGACAACTACAAGTTTCTCCGTATCGTAAAGAAGTATGATGGCAACAAGTATGTTAAGCATTTTACTTGCTGGAATCAACTTCTTACTTTGATGTTCGGACAATTGTGCAATCGTGAAAGTCTTCGTGATCTGATTGTTGCACTGAATGCACATCAAGAGAAATGCTACCATCTTGGAGTTGGGAAACATGTCACCCGAAGCAACCTTGCAAAAGCAAATGAGAACCGGGACTACCGTATCTTTGAGGACTTCGCATTCCACATGATAAGCGAAGCCAGAAAGAAAAGAGTAAATGACATATTCAAACTAAACGGAAATGTATATGCCTTCGATTCTACCACAATTGACTTGTGTCTGAAATTGTTCCCTTGGGCTAACTTTAGTACATATAAGGGAGGTATCAAAATCCACACTTTATATGATGTCGAAACTCAAGTTCCTGCCTTTATCCATATAACCGAAGCAAAGATAAACGATGTCAGGGCTATGGACGTAATAACTTATGAATCTGGCTCATTCTATGTTTTCGACCGTGCATATAACGATTATCATCGTCTCTACAAGATACATATGATGGATTCGTTCTTTGTTGTACGGGCTAAGACAAACATAAAGGCAAGAGTACTCAAATGGAAACGACGTTTACCCAAGAATATATTGTCAGACTGTGAGATTGAACTTACCGGTTTCTATACCCAAAAATCATATCCTGAAACGATTCGTTTGGTGAGGTTTTGGGATGAAGAAGACGAACGGGAGTTCGTTTATCTGACAAATGCAAAACATATTCCAGCCTTACAGGTTGCGGAACTTTACAAGAATCGTTGGCAAGTGGAACTGTTCTTTAAATGGCTCAAGCAGCACCTGAAAATAAAGAAATTTTGGGGTACTTCCGAGAACGCTGTAAAGATACAAGTCTACTCAGCAATCATTGCCTACTGTCTTGTGGCTATCATGCAACATGATATGAAACTTAACAGATCGACATACGAGGTTCTACAAATTCTTGGTATTTCTCTTACGGACAAGACTCCATTAAGAAATCTATTCAGCAAAACTAAATTCAATGATGTCAAAGAACAAAGCGGTCTTGATGGACCAAATTTATTTAGTAATTATAATTTTTAATTCGTCCTCTAATTTTTAGTGGACACTAGTGACTAATTTTAATAAATTACCCCGTTTTATAATCCTTAAAACCCTTATATATAGATATAAACAACTAATAATTAACGATTTAAATATAAGGAGAAATGAAAAATTAGAAACAACTAAAAAATTAAAGTAATGAACAAGGACGTAATTGTCATTGCTCTGGAGATTATTACTATAGTCACCAGGGAAATTAGAGATTGGATGTGTAAAGGGAGAAGATAGAATACCGATACACAAGTTTTTAACATTTTAAGGATAAGTAAAATGGAAACAAGACTAACAAAGTATCAGGATGTGGAAGATGCTGTTATTATCGACCAGCCTGAAGAAAAAAAAGCATTTATCCTTGGGAATACCAGGGGAATAGAATTGCAGAACTTACAGGATGATTATTTGGTACCTGTATTTAGTAGAGATAATGTCGAGACAATCAGTCATAACGACTTTATTAATACAGTATTTGATGCCGCCCAGACTTTTTATCAAGGGCAGCAGTTTTTGGAGCCTAACATAAGGGTCAGTCACGAAATGAAGCTAAGAACACGTAAAGGTTCAGGAAAGCTTGTTGAAAATCTAACAGACGAAGATTCAGGCTCATATTATCAGAGAATGATGTTTATTATAGAAATTCCAAGTATAACTTATAACATTGAAGGAAATGATCTTACATTACAGATTGTAGGTGTGAGGTCTTACAGTGAAACGAACTTGCTTGGAAATGCCAGCCAGAAACAGCTTTTTAGAGTTGGTGTAGGATTCCTAAATCAGGTATGCACTAACATGCTATTAAGTACAGACGGAGTTAAACTTGACATAAAAGTGACAAATACAGCAGATTTGTATAAATATTGTATGGAACTTTTCAGCAGATACAATTACATAAAGCATGTCGAGGAAATGAGAACTCTTAAGAACACATTTATTGACGTAACAACTTTTGCACAATTTTTAGGTAAAGCGAGGATGTACCAAGCCTTGCCTCAAAGTGTAAAGACAGATCTTCAGTTGCCGGAGCTGATATTGAATGAAGCTCAGATAAACGCAGCTGTGAGAGATTACTATTCTGATGAAAATTTCGCTTCATTCGGAAAGAACATGTCCGGATGGAATTTTTATCAATTACTCACTAATTATAAGAATAACTACATCGATACAATGATGGAAAGAACTATAAACGCTTATGATATATCTTTAGGTATTACGAAAGCAATATCGGGAGAAGATGATAAATGGGGATGGTTCATTGAATAATTATTTTTAGTAAGATACCGGAGGAGGTATAGAATATCAAAGTTTATTAGAAAACAGAATTATAAACCGAGATAATCTATGCCTCCTCTTTTTGTTTCACCATTAAATAATAACAGAAATGATAAACGTAAATATTGAACTTTTTAAGAGAACTACACCTGTGAAAAAGATTGAAATTATAGAAAATCTGACACAGACCGAATTAGGAAGAGTAACAGAAGAAACCATACTCAAAATCGTCAAGGAAACAGGACGAAGAAGAAAAGGTACAAGGGATTATGAATTTTACATTAATCCCGACAGAAGAAAAGGAAATAATTGGAATTCTGTGGTAGAAGGACTATGGCTCTACAAGGGAAAACTAAGTGTTATGGTATATGTCCAATTCGATAATACAGATACCAGTTTAATAGTACCATTTCAGTATTTCTTTAAGAAAGGTGATTTTAGAGGAACGGTAAAAAGGGATGACCACTATGGGAATCCACAAACCCACTACTATGTGTATGATGAGAAAGATAGGCAGAAGAGCCTTCTTGTCGCAGTCCTTACCATGAAGAACACATTCAAACAAGTGTTTCAGGTAATCCTGAGGATCTATATCGTTCAACTTACAGCTTTCTATCAGGGAGAAGATGAATGCCGAGTTTTCTGCGGCTGCCTCACTTCCTATATTCATACAGTTCTTGAGCAGCAGCTTTACAGGTTTCATTCTTTGCTCACAGAGATTGTTGGATATTTCCGCTGAACCGTCCTTGAGGATATTTCTCAAGGATTTCCACTGGTTTATCGTGTAGTTCGCAGCCTTTCTCATCAGTTCGTTAGCCATAATCTTCGCATCATGCATCATCATGACCACCTTATGATGGATACGTTCAAGAATAGGTCCTGTAAGTTTAAGTCTTTTTTCCTTTATCTGCTCGCCGCTGAGTTTCATTGTGCGGAACAGGTCTTCATTCCTGAATAAATCACCGATAGAATCTATTATGTCCATCGCCGTCCTGTCTGATGGCAAGGCATCAACCCACAACCTCCTGCAGTGTGTCCAGCATCCTATATGAAGCACCTTTGATTCTTCTCCGTCGAACATCCTGTAAACCGTATATCCGTCTGTAGATATAGATCCCATAAAATGCTCAAGGAAGGTCTTTGCTACATCAGAGGCTCTGCTGCCGTTATTGTAATGATAGTAAACCAACTTGACATGCTTTGCAAAGAAAGCCCATAAGTACTTTCTCCTGTAAGCCTTACCTTCCGGTGTTTCAACTCCGACAAGTTCGGTAGTCTCATCAACCATAAGGTATTTTGCCTGTTGTACAAACTCCTTGAAGACATCTTCCATAAACTCCCTAAGCCTGGAGATTCCGTTATGGATATAGCCGTTCAGCGTGGTATTGCTTATGTGGATGCCTTCTCTTGCAAGCAGTCTTATCTGTCTGTTCTCAGGCATACTGAAGTCATATTTCAGACAAAGCAGACGGGCAAGCAAATCAGGGGAAAAGATTCCTCCAAGGTTTTTCAAGGGATGCTCCATCGTGTTAGTGAAAGTGCCATCTGCAAGCTTTACCCTTGCCACCTTGTACACATGCTCCACGTTATGAGCACGTACATGTTCTATAAACCTGTATTCCCACACATCAGCCATTCCGTTACGCTTCATAAGCCTTGCACCATCCGGGAGTTGGTAATAGTCTTCTATTTCATGAACAATTACCTTATCCACCTTCAGCCTGGTCTTTGCTGCACGGGGAGCAGTTTCCTTTTTCCTTGAAGGCCTGCAGTTCTGTGCAGGTACGTTACCGGAAGAGGTATTGCTGCCGGTACCGTTACCATCGGTCTTATTATCATCATCACCTTTCTTGCCAGAACCGTCGTACTCGGACTTCTCCATTGCAGACTTATCAATGTTACGGTTGTTCAGCAGCCTTCTTTGTTCTGAGGTACGGCCGAAACGGTGTTTCCTGCCGTCCTCAAGCTGAAGCCTGAGATTGGATATCTCATTTGCCAGCATCATGTTCACCTCGTCTTTTGCCTCAAGCTGCTTTCTCATAAGTTCCATTTCCTTTCGATTATTCTCGACTGTTGTAGACAACTCATTGATTGTATCAACCATAGCCTTGGAGTTCTCTTTGTTTGATTCTTCAATAGCCTTAAGCCTCGCAATCAGTTCGTTTACTTGTTTGCGAAGCCCCGCCTTTTCCTCATTCGCCAGACCCAGCTGGCAGCAAAGTAACTCGTATGCTCTTTCATCAATCATGATATAAAGGTACGAAAAATCAGGCAGTTACGCAAATTTTTTATCGTTTATTTTTGTGTCATTTTATTGATAATCAATGTATTAATATTAATCTTTCGGACTGACGTACATCTTGTCAACTACTATGCTTTCCGTAAGATAGGCCATGTCCGACCATTGTATCCGGTAGCATCTGGAAACTTCATCAAACACAGGTTTCTTGAACTTTCCCATGACAGGACGTTTCTCGTAAAGCACATAAAAACCGCGTTCGTAATGAAGTATCTTAACGACCTTCCGGTTACGGGACATGAACATATATACATTGGATGCATCGCTCGGGTCAAGTGACATCTCTTCCCTTATACTCTCACACAGGCGGAAGATTCCTTTCCGCAAATCCACATTACCGTTGAACAGGTAATAGTTTAGGTTAGCACTCAGTCCAAGCATATCATCCTATCATTTTATTAAGCAACAGACTCAAATCAAGAACTGTGGTGTTTCTCAGAAACAGTGTTGCGCCAGATGCCAGTTGTAACTTAACCCATTTTATTGGTGGTTCGCCTTCCGGCTGTTTCACTTCCATCTTCACGGTTGGACTATTGCAGGGTTTACCGATTATCTGGACTTTTGCAACCTTGGGTTGCTCAACCTGGACCGTCTTGCCTAACTTCTCGCTCCATAGCTGATGACGTTGCCAGTTCATGAACTTGTCGTAGTTTACTCCATAATCCGCACAGAACTCGCGAAGATCCTTGGTCTCGCTGCATAACCGGTAGAGGTCATATACCTCCTGATAGTTTACTTTTTCTTTCGCCATAATCATTGATGTTATTTGGTTATGACGCAAAGGTAGGTTTAGGAAACATACGTGTCAAGGCGGAAAATAGAATGCTTACATTTCTTTAGTTCAAATTTACTTTAGAATCATCTGGATTTCAAAGGTTTATCCAAAAGTAATATTTATTGAAAATCTGACTTATCTGGAAATGACACAGTTTGAATTACGGTCTCGCTAATTTAATTTACATCCTCGACAGTCTTATTTTACACAAGCTATTGCCTACTTTTTTATGTTAATTTTTAATCTTTGAATCAGGGCGCCAGCTCCTAATTCGCATAAATTATTTAAATTCTATTTTTTCTTCAGTCTCCACTACTTCAAGCATTTTATTTGCCTTTCCTTTATATACGTTGTTATTAAACTTTAAATTTTTTGAACACACAACACTTATAACCGGATTATCTGGAAATTGTTGTGGATATGTTCCACTGTTAGTTATAATATTATCTGTAAAAGTTAACCCATCAACGTTAGTGATTTGCAATATCAGATTGTCAAAATGATTGAATGTATTTGATTTAATATTAATATTACTAAAAGCCATATTTTTATTTTTCTCATCTGTTCTAAAGCATATAACCCCTCTATCCATACCGCCAATAGTACAATCTTGGAAAGTATTATCCTCAATAGTAACATTTGCAGCATTACCAGATTCAAACCAAGAAGAACTTTCAACAGGGAGAAGTATAGCTTCCATTTCTGTAGAGAAATAATTATTTTTTACAACAGTTTTTTTAGGAGTAGAAATAAGCAAACCTCTGGCTCTATTTCTACTAATATCACAATTTTCAACTAAAACTTCAGGGTAAGCTGAAAGATTTTCAAGCAAATCGCCCACTTTTATGTTATCAGGTATAGATTCATTCAGATATACAATCTGATAGCGTCCATTTATCTGATCCGTCCCCTTTACAGTCAATTTATGATAGGCATGAAATGAATCAGACAAACGAACCAATCCTACTGTATCTCCAGTGCATGCAAGCCTGAAACCTAATTGCTGAAAATGCCCAACTCTCATTCTTAGAGTTTTATCATCAATTATCTCATAAACTTCCTGATATGCACCATGAACATTCATTGCATCGTCAAGCTGATTATGAAAAACACAATTGCGAAGGGAAACTTTTCCTCTACAACCTACAAAATGAGTAGCATCTGCAGTAGTCGACACCATCCTGTTACCAGATGGTTCAACGACACATTTATATAAATCCACATTACTACAGTTCTCAAAAAGAAATCCCATTCCTCCTGCATGATGAACTATTACATTTTCTGCTGAAAAGTCCTCTGTATCATTAGCCTTGAATGCTGGTGCAAATCTATTTTCACCCTGCTCTCCTTTTGAAGCTAATACCATTCCTATTGGAGGCATTTTTTTCCTATGGTTATACACTCTCACAAGACCGGGTTTCAATTGTTTTACCTCCAACTGATTACGTCTCCCTCTATATCTTATATAATCATCTTTTGAATCCGTTTTATATTTATATTCAAAATCTTTATAATTCTTTTCTTTGACTTTTGTCAATGTTGTTAAAGGTGTATATATCTCTGTTTGATAAGCAATAGCCTTTCTTGTCGGGTCATATAATATACTCTGCCCCAAAGAATGTTCGTAATATGGTTTAACAAAAACCAATTGTCCGTTACGTATTTCATAAGGATATTCCTTTGATATACTCATATCAAAAGAGCCATCACTGTTATGCGATGTTATAATTGACTCGCTATGGAACGGTTCCGCAAAATCAATTGAAAGATTTTTCACTCTGATATTTTTACATTTTTCCATTAAAAAAGGAATCATCCTACCATGAAAAATAAACTTAGAACCATTCCCGTCAATGGTCAGATTTCTTTTATCTTTAAGCATGAATGCTATTCTTGCCATCACATCATTGTGATTGGAAATATAACAATATTTCTCGTAAGCAAATTCAGGATAGAAATGATAAGTACCTTTTTCGAAAGAAATAGTAGCAGCGGCATCATAACTAAGTTTATTAATTATGTTATAAACACATGACGTAGCATCATCGCCTTCTTCTAATGATATTGTAAAATTCAGGTCACCATGAATATTTGAGGAACAAGATGCTGTAAGCAGCATATTAAAAATAAAAACCGATAACAACAAAAAAGTAAATTTCATTCGCATAATATTAAATATAAAAAACAAGAATATTAATATCAATAACATCTAACCTCATAAAGTCTGATATGTGGACATCCGTAAGTTTCTTTCAAATTAATTCTTACCTTAGTCACTGACATTGCCGGGAAACTGACTGGAACAAATCTTTTTATATTATCAGTAATTTCACCCACAGTATGCCATCGTCCCTTAGAATAAACATCTACCGAGAATGTTTTAACAAGTTCAGGAGGCATACCAGGAACTTGATCAAAATTCTTTGCCGGATTCTTATGCATCATTATCTTTCTATGAAGATTTGTGTCAAACTTTATTTCTACACTCGACATTTCAACAGGCTTTTTCCACTCCAAGAACAACTTTTCATTCAAACCATCAGACTGCCAATGATGAATTTTATTTTCTTCATCTCTTGCTACACCATCAAACAAATTATGGACATCACCTGATGATGTAGAAGTAGCCCAAACTTTATCTACAGTTCGAGTTAGATCATTAGAGTCATTAGCCGGTCTGTTAGGAATATAGTAATCGTTTCGTAACATTCTTTCTTGAAGTTCATCAATATAAGAAAGATATATTTCGCGCGGATTTATATTTTTTTCTATACACATAGCAGTCGCCACACCAACAGCCTGTCCCATCATACAGCAAGTACCAATTATGCGAGTAGAGGATAGAGCCATATGCGACACACTAACATTACGTCCTGCAAACATTAAATTAGGAACATTCTTTGAATAAAGACAACGATAAGGTATTTCATACACTTTTTTAAAACGTTCGTGGAAATAACTCGGACGCTGATCCAATGACAAAATCCCACCCGGACAATGTTCATCTAAAGACCACCCTCCCCAAGCCACAGCATCATCGAAATGTTTATAGCTAAGCAGGTCTTTTTCAGTCAGAATATAATCACCCATAAAACGTCTTGACTCGCGCTTACCAGGAAGGGATCCCACCCATTCCAAGGCCAAATTTGCAGCCTCTGGATACTCACCTGAATTTTTGACATAATCCCACACTCCATAAAAATAGGCCATCAAATCATGTCTATTCTTTTCACGGTCTGCTATAATATCTTTAGGACTACCAAGCTCTACCCACCAAAACCCCTCCTTAAGGTTTTTGATTTTACGATCAACAGCCTTTGAAGCGTCAAACTTCTTTGTATAAGACGGCGGATAGAAAGGTACTGGACGCCCCATATCTTTGGTTATCATCATTATACTCTCCCCCATCATCCATCCGTCCGGTTCATCCGGAGCGTATTTCTCTCCAAATTCAGCTTTTCCTTCGCGTCCAGTACGATATTCGGCTCCTGAAGTTGCAGCAAAAAGCCCATCTCCAGAACAGTCAACAAAGATTTTAGCATTTATAACAACTTCTGTTTCGGTAGTAGATTGCCAGCAAAAAGCAGACTTTATACGTTCACCATCCATTATAGCCTTTATAGCCTGCGTGTTCAGCATTAGTCTCAGATTAGGTTGCCTTACTACATAATCATACAAAACATGATCCCAAATGGGATATGACTCTTGCGGATTGTATTTTTTATTTTCAAGAAGTATCTCTTCAATGATTCCGGTTTCACGTTCAACGGGATTCTTAGCTTTTAAAGTCTGAACCCCATTTACAGTAACTCTAATTTCACTTGAAGCATTACCCCCTAACACAGGACGGTCGTTTATAAGAACAACATCTGCGCCTTGCCGGGCAGCAGCTACCGCAGCGCTTATACCAGACATCCCAGCCCCTATTACCGCAACATCACAATTAACTGTTTTACTTCTCTCAGGTATTTCACTACTACCAGTTCCCAAGCAATACCATTTATGTACCCTTGTTGAATCAGAGACAGCCCTTGCCTGATTAATAAATATAAATGACAAGAATATGCCTAAAAGATAGATTAAACTTTTATTCATAAGATTATTAGGTTTTAAATTTCATATGCAAATATAATCTTATGAATAAAGGTTTGTGTAGCAATAAATAATTAATATGTATTTCAGAGTATTTAAGTCATTATCAGATTCTATTTACCACGCTTTCCTTATATTTACTCGGAGCAACTCCATATTTTTCTTTAAAGAGTCTGCTGAAATGAGTTCTGCTCTTAAATCCTGTCATCATACAAACTTCATTAACATTATATTCTTCTTTAACTAAAAGTTCCGCCGCTCTTTGGAGCCGGTAATTCTTCAATAATTCAAATGGAGAATCATTTGTAAGAGCTTTAACTTTTTGAAAAAATAATGAACGATTTACTCCTATTTCTTTTGCTAAAAGTTCCATATCAACACATTCATCATCAACATATTCATTAAATTTAGCATATAATGCACATATAAATTCATTGTCCTTTGCTGAAACTTCATTCTCGTTAGCAGCGATATTCAATGGTACACCAGATTGAAATCTTTCCCATAATTTAGCTCTATTATCTAATAATGTGCATATTCTGGTCAACACATGCTTAGGATAGAATGGTTTAGGAATATAAGCGTCAGCACCGGACTGTAATCCCTTAATCTTGTCATCTACTGTATTACATGCGGTCAATAGTATTACAGGGATATGGCTTGTCTTTAAATCTGATTTTATCACATTGCACAGTTCATTACCATCCATCTCCGGCATCATAACATCGCTTACTATTATGTCAGGCCACTCTTTATTCATACCATCCAGACATTCTTTACCATTAGCAAATGATTTGACTGTAAAAAACTGACCAATAATCTCAGTCAGGAAAGAACGCATCTCTGTATTATCTTCAACTAAATAGACCAAAAAACGTAAATATTTAGAATCTATCTCAATTGATTTTATATCCCAATCTCCAACATATAAATCAGTTTCACCTTCTTGCTCATTAGTTTCATCAATAACATCAGCCTCTGTTACATTTTGTATGATAGGTAGATTTACAGTAAAAGTAGAACCTTCTCCTAATTTGCTTTCAACACCAATATTACCTGAATGCAGCTCTATAAGACGTTTTGTGAATGCCAGACCTATACCTGTTCCTCCTATGTTTTTCAAGCCCTGATTAGAGGCCTGATAAAATCTATCAAATATATAAGGTAGGTCTTTTTCTGATATGCCATCACCTGTATCATACACTTTAATAGTTAAAAGTTGATCATGATAAGAAATATCTATACCTACTTTGTCTCTCTGAACGGTATGTTTAAAAGAATTGGTAAGAAGATTATTCAACATCTGCTCTATCATACTGTAATCAGCATAAACGTTTACATTTTTATTAGGATAGTTTACAACAAAATCTTTATTATCGTATTTTGCCATAAACATAAAATCTTCAGTAATATCTTTTAAGAATTTATTGAATGAAAACATACATGGTTTCACCTTTAACATATTCCGTTCATTTAATTGAAGTTCATGAGACAATTCAATTAAATTAAGCATCTTCTTAGCCTGTCGCTTTATTATAGCAAGCTTTTCTTTTACATCAATATCAAGTAAAAATCTTTCTGATAACACTGTAATAGGGGCAAGAATTAAAGTAAGAGGTGTTTTAAGTTCATGTGAAATATTAGAAAAAAATCTCTGTTTCTCTATATTCAACAATTCTAAACTCCTTTTCTGTATAGCTTCTTCTCGTAACTCATACTTTAATCTTTGAACACGCATAAGATTATACACAATAATTGAAATAAACAAAAGAGCCAGCAGAACATAAATCACATATGCAATTGCAGACCTGCTAAATGGAGGAGCTATGTTTATACCTATAGAAATGGGCTTAGTCCATTCATCAAATGAATTAGAAGCAGACAAAGAGAGTCTATAGTTATCGGGTTTAAGACCATTAAAAGAAAGTTTTTGATCTTTTGCCGGTATTTGAATCCATTCATCATTTAGCGGCTCAAGCTTATATCTTATAAAATGATCGGTAGCCACCTTAGAGTATAAAGCATCAATATCAAAAGAGATACTATTTTCATTATATTTAAGATTTAAAACATCATTATCAGACAGTCTTGAATCAATAATAATTCTATCATTATATATTTCATTCGGTAATATTTTATCACTCAATACATTAAAAGATCTAATATGTAATTGTGGAAGTTCCTCTTTATTGGGAAGCAAATCCGGATTAAAATAGCAAAATCCTTCAAATTTAGAAAAAACCAATGTTCCGTCATTCATCATAAAACTTGCGTACCAGAAATCATCAAAAGGAAGACCATCAGATGTTCTATAAACATGAAAAGAACCACTATCATTTCTATAAATGTTCAATCCTATATTAGTTGCAATCCATAAATTTCCTGATTTATCACCCAGTAAGCTTTTTACTACATTATTTGACAAACCATCTTCTTCTGAATAGGAAATAAACTTCATCCTTTGTCCATCCTCTTCTATAGCCCTACATAAACCTCCTTGTTCAGTTCCAAACCATAATATTCCACTTTTATCACGTATAATGCTTGACACAAAATTACTGGAAAGAGAATGTTTATCTCCTTTGTCAAACATATAATGTTCTATCTTGATATCCTTTATAGGTTTCTGTCTGTCAATATATAATTGATACATTCCTTGCACATCTGTTCCTACAAACATAGATGAAGTTCTACTATCCCAATACATTGCTCGTATCTTAGATATGCCACAAGAATCAAACATTACATTTTGATGTATCGATTCCACTTCGTCTATCTCATGGTCAGAAGTAAAAGAGATACGATAAAGATTATCTATATACCCTAACCAAATATTGCCCATAGGATCTGAATAAAAAATCTGAGGGGAGTCGTCTTTCAATAATAACAGCTTAACGTCCTTGTATTCTTTAAGTTTGGTATTCTTATCATAAGAGAACAATCGGTTCTCTTTAGTTAGAATCCACAGTCTGTCTAATGAATCTACATAAAAAGACTTAACATTGTTTTGTAATTCCTTACTAATGACAGAAGCAAATTCTGAGATTTTATTCTGTCTGAAATCATAAAGATAAAGAGATTTGTTATTTTTTACCAATAAGCCATCACCGTACGCGGCTACTTGATAAAATTTGAATCCTTTGAAATCAACTTTCTTGAAGATTTCATTTTTAAAGCTGTAAAAATGAATACCTCCATCGAATGTAGATATACAATAGCTATTGTCTAAAAACGATATCTCACTAATCCTTTTGTAGTCAAGTAATTTCATTTGATATTCAGAGTTACCGTCTGATGGATAAACCATTACACCATCATTTACAGTACCTATCCATATCCTTTCATTATCCTCCAATTCAAACGTTTTTATAGCACTTCCTATATTAAACGTATTATGTATTTTTATTTCAGAAAGAATACCATTGTCAACTACATGGCTGCAATCATATAGGATAGAGCCACTGCTTATATATATATTATTATTTCTCGACACTCGCAAACAAGAAGAGTCTTTTATCTTATCATTATTAATCTTGTATAATTCTTTATTAGTTGTATTATAACAAAATATTCCAATATTAGAAGACAAAAGATAATTATTGGCATCTATCGCACATAAATCATTAGCTTCAAGTCTTTTAGGATATGATATATTAGTAACTAACGATAAATTCATATCATACTCCAATATACCGTTACTTTCAGAAAGACAAATCATAATTTTTCTATGTTTGTCAAACATAATTCGTCGTATTATAAAATTAAAATTCGACTTGAATTCATTCTTATTGTCTACAGATAAACGATAGAACTTATATTTATCATAGTCAAAGACTGTAATTCCTTCATCGGTTCCAAGCCATAATCTGCCATATTCATCTTCTGCAATACACCTGATTCTATTGCTATTGAATAGATTCTCAGATAATGTGTTTTTGTATATCTTTACGGTAAATCCATTATATTGATTTAAACCATCGTATGTACAAATCCACAAATATCCTCTCGAATCTCGCATTGTTGCCGTTACTCCATTATGAGACAAACCATTAGAGATATTTACATTATTTATATTACATAATGATAATATATTTTCATTACTTGAAAACATACTAATAGCGGTCATCATAAATATTATATAGCACACAAAATGTTTCATAAAAGGAGTATAATAAGAATATTAAGTTATTTGATAACAAAACTAAATATTTTTATGGTAATAAACAAAAAAAGAGAATGTTCCCATTCTCTTTTTTTAATAGACATGATATTTCTATTCTAAACTCACTTCAAGCAATTGTACATCATTAGGTTTCAATACTATCTTTGTTGCAGATTTAAGGCCTGTGAGTACTTCGCTTACAGACTTGATATTTCCTTTAGCAGCAGACATACTGACTGTAGCATCCGACTTTCCTATATTAACAATGTTTACAATATACTTATTTTTATCTTTTGCTATAACTCTCCATTCGCATCCAGGCATGTTTCTGTCATTTGTTTCAGCAATAGAAATCATAGGCATTCCTTTATTTGATTTTACAGCAGCCAATGCCTCGTTTTTCATCTCATTTAGTGTTGACACTACAATAAGCTTACCTTTACCTTGTTTTAAGGTCAAATCAATCTTTCTGCCATACTCGTCAGTCTTGAAACTTTCGTTGTCAATAATGACAGTTCCACACTCGTCAAGATACTTCTGTACAGTTTCTATATCAGATTTGAAAGCATAAGGAGTCTTATATACTACTATTGCATCCCATTCATGAGGATTGTTTTTCAGAATTCCTTCTGTGGCAAATCCTATTGGAAGACCACTGAAATTGAGTTTCTCATAAATTCTTAATACATCGTTCATGTGCTCCGCTTTGTTTATAGACGATGCTTTAGTGTAGAAAATTCTCAAAGGCTTGCGCTGACGCTGGAACGACATAATGTAGTCCGACACGGAGTTCAGGTCTATCATTGTGGCATGCACTTCATTGACAATCCTCGGCTGGTGATTATTCGAAGCTGCGTAACCATTAGAGTCGGAATGACCTCTTGAAGACCCATCTTCTCTTCTGCACCAGTACCATGTCTGGGTTGCAGTAAGTCCATGAATGGTTGCCAACCAATAATTACCTCTGGCATATTCTTTTGTTTGATATAAATCTCTGTACTTGCCTGTAGAAAGCATATGTCCTTCGGTATTGAACATCACTTTGTCAGGACTCACTGACTTCATAAAGTCGTATGCCATACATATTTCCACCCAGTCAAATGCATAGTTTTTCTCCCAAGATTTAGGTTTTCCCCACATCCATGCACCGCATGAACTGGCATCGTTTCCTATTATCTCACTGTTTCTCGTAAGAGCTTCAAGGTCTATACCACTGTCACGCTTATTGTCTGACCAAAGATTTGGCATAATCTTGATATGAGTCTTAGCCTGTGGGTCGTATTTCCTGATTTCATTCTTCAGGAAAGAAAACCATTCTGTTACTCTGTCCATATTGAAAGCCATAAAATCAAAATACATTGGAGAACCCTGCATTGACGCTTGCATTATTCTCGGCCCGTCCACAGATGAGAAGTCTTTATAAGACGTGCTCCACAACTCGTTCAACCGGTCAATGTTACCATGTTTGTTCTTAAGCCATTTTCTGAATTCTTCATAAGCATATTCTGATATAGGTGCCGAAGCCCAAGTCTTCTCTATGCAGTTCCAGTGAGGTTCATTACAAAGCATATACCCCAAGCCTGTGTATTGCTTTCCTGCCATATACGGTACTGTACCTTTAATCAAATCAGAATTCACCTGCCTTGCAAGCGGATGGTTGATATCATACATTGTATATTTAATACCCGGACCATCTTTCACAGTAGGATCCTTCTTTTCTGCCCATTTCGGGAAGTTTGAATGATTCAAGAATACAAAACCTATACTTCCGTCTTCTTTTTCCTGCAGTTCATTAATGACTTTTGGGCTGATATCCCCTTTATTATTGATGACATTTGCATTTGTCATGAAGAATCCGTCAAGATTACCATGATATTCGATATACTCCTTTATACGAGGTTTCCATGTCCAGTCAGCAAGAAAGACAGGCTTGCCTTCGTAAACCAACATATCCTTATCAACTTTCACCTTAGTCCAATCCACAACAGGTGTAGGCAAGCGCTTGAGTTCCCCTCTCATCACCGCTTCAAGTTCTGAGATTGAAGAATTCATCATCTCTATAATTTCCTGTCGTTCAAAATCCGGAAGAAGTTTTGCATATTTTTCAGATTCATTCTTATACTTTTTCACCAATGAAAAGTTTTTCACATTAGCATCAATGTTATTTTCATCCCATTTAGCATATCCCATAAAAATTTCAGCCGTACGCAAAGCCGTCTCTTCTTTTAAAGTGTTTATGCCTGATTTTTTTGCTTTGGCTATAAGTTTGCGCAGTTCATTTATTTTACCCGAAGCTTCTTCTTCCTTATTTGAATTAGACAGAAATGATTCTGAGTATACATTATTATATAAATAATTGATACCTGCCGATGCATCCGAAGCAATAGTTAGAAAACCCGCAAATACAAAAGATTTAACTGTAGTAATTTTAAAATTCATGTAATTCTAAATTTTATGGTTAAACTATATTTTCACTAATGCAAAAGTATAGTAACACATAAAGCAAACGGTAGCTATAAGTATTTTAAATGTAGCTAAGGGTAATATATCAAAATCAACCATAGTAGATAATCGTTTAATTAAATAATAAGTAATGTACAGACTCCTTTATAACATTAAGTTCTTTCCTTATTTAGTTTGATACATGTCAAACGATAAAGACTCTTCATTATCTTCTGTTCAAGAGTCCATCATATATCTTCTTTTTTTTAAAAGATACTTATTATGTACTTAAAGATACATTATTATTACGTGAATTTTATTATTTTGCGGTAATAAAAAACCCTTATTTAATTATTTATAAACCATGAAACTAAAATCCATTCTATCAACAACGCTGGTCGCATCCTTACTCCTCTCATGCGGTCGGACTGGAAAAAATGACCAAACCGACTTTAACGGGAATTGGGCTTTCCACATAGTAGAGGACACTTTAAATTATCATATAGATTATTCAGCTACAGACTTCGAGACGGACAGCTGGGAGAACGTAAGATTACCACATACGGCAAACATAGAACCTCTCGTGGTGAACGACCAGTGGCAGGGAATATGCTGGTACCACAAAACCTTCGACATTTCAAACTTCAGCAAAGAGAAGAAATATTTCATCGAGTTTGAAGGTGCTATGAACGTGATTGATATTTGGATAAACGACAAGCATCTGAAAAAAGACATGGGAGGATATCTGCCTGTGGCTGCAGATATTACGGACTATGTGAAAGAAAAGGATAACACTATACGCGTAAGGCTGGACAACAGAGACAATCCTACTACAGGACCGAAACCGCTTAAGATTTTGGACTTCAACATGTATGGAGGGCTCTATAGAGAGGTGAACTTCATAGAGAAAAACAATATCTACATTTCTAATCCCTCGATTGCAGATATAGAAGCAGGAGGAGGTGTGTTCATTACATTCCCTACAGTGAACGAGAAAATGTCTGAAGTGAAAATACAGACTCACGTGATAAACGAGGGGGAGAATGACAAAGGAGCAAGAATAAAGCATGTGATAAAAAAAGGAAACGATATAGTAGAAGAGGTTACGGCAGACATAATCCTGAGAAAAGGGAAGCAGGGGAATACGTGGTGCTACACGGTGGAAATGGACAGCCCTGCGTTGTGGTCACCTGACAGCCCTACGCTCTACACATTGGAGACTACCATCTATGACGAGGACGGAATGGTAATGGACAGAAATACGGAGAGATTCGGGATAAGGAAGTTCGAGTTCAAGGACAATCAGCTTTACATAAACGGAAAAAAGACTTACCTGCGTGGGGTGAACCGCCATCAGGAGTACCCATACATAGGCTATGCACTGTCCGACAATGCACAATATAGAGATGCATATAAGATAAAGAAAGCTGGGTTTGATTATGTTCGCCTGTCTCACTATCCTCATTCGCCGGCCTTTATGGATGCATGCGACGAGTTAGGTCTTGTGGTGGCAGATGCTATATTGGGATGGCAGTATTTTGCCGACAATGATGCATTTCGCAACCAGTGTTACCGCTCGGCTCGACAGTTGGTACGACGGGACAGAAACCATCCGTGCGTGATGGCATGGGAAGTATCGCTCAACGAAACAAAGATGCCTATAGATTTCATGGAGGTTTTAGACAGTATAGTACATAAGGAATATCCCGGCGAAAACGTGTATTCATGCGGATGGATGCCTGAGGTATATGACATTTATTTCCAGGCAAGACAACACCGCATACTCCACAAGGACAGGATGACATTCGACAAACCGTATATAGTATCTGAATACGGCGACTGGGAGTATTATTCCAATAATGCTGGGCTGAACCAACACAAGATGCCGAAGAACATGAGACTGGAATTTTCGAGCAGGCAGTTCAGAAAGAACGGAGAAGAAAGACTGCTGCGCCAGGCTCGCAATGTGCAGGAAGCGCATAACGATAATATGAACATTCCTGCTACAGGTGATGGATACTGGGTGATGTTTGACTACAACCGCGGCTATCACGATGACATAGAGGCTTCGGGGGTTATGGATATCTTCCGTTTACCGAAATTCGCATACTACTTCTACAGCAGTCAAAGGGATATGAAGTGCGAAGAGGACTGCGTGCTGAAAATAGCGTCTTATTGGAACAGCAAATCTCCTACAGACGTGAAGGTATTCAGCAATGCGGATGAGGTAGAACTCTATCTCAACGGAAAGCTCATAGGTAGACAGAAACCAGATAGTGATGCAATCTCAACAAACCTGAAGCATCCACCATTTACTTTCAAGACCAGAGGGTTCGAGAAAGGAGAGCTCAGAGCTGTGGCTTTCTGCAACGGGAAAAAGGTGCTAGAAGACTCAGTAGTTACTCCTCAAGCTCCAGTAAAGCTGCATTGCGACATAGACATCAGCGGAAAACCCATTGAGGCAGGATGCAACGACGTAGCATTCGTGTATATCTCTGCCAGAGATGAAAACGGTACAGTAAACCCAGACTATGAGGAGTTTATCGATATCACACTGCCTGAAGGCATAGAACTGATGAATAGGGACGGAGTGAAAGCTGAAGCTGGTATAGCCACTGCTCTGATACGGATTGGTGAAAGAAAGGGAAAGGCAAGAATTATCGTAAGCGACGGACAACTTAAGGGTGATATGGAAGTGGAAATAAGATAATCTATTAGACTATGAACAGAAAAATTAAAGTAACAACGGCAGCCGCCTTCATAGGCATGACGACTGCCGCTCAAATTCAGCAAAAGCCCAATATCCTTTGGATTATGGCGGAGGATATGGGACAGGACCTGGAGTGTTACGGAATGAAGGCGGTGCGTACGCCTAACCTGAACAGGATGGTTGAGGAGGGGGTGATATACCGCGCAGCGTGCTGTACGGCTCCCATAAGCTCGCCAAGCCGCTCGGCTATGATGACGGGGGTGCATCAAACAGTAATCAATGCTCATAATCACAGGAGCAACAGGGATGTGCCGCTCGGCGATGGGGTGAAGCCCATCACTTATTATCTCAGGGAAGCGGGGTATACGTGCATATTGGGCAACTCGAATGTCATGAACAAGGGTAGAAAGACAGACTGCAACTTCAAACATACACCGCTCGGAGAATGGAACGGAAAAAACAAGTTCGGACTGTTCGACAAGTATGATGAGTTTACGCCGGAGGACCAGCCGTTCTTTGCTCAGGTGCAGCTTGTGGTGACGCACAGGGGGGACTGGTGGAAGAGGGTAACAGCGGGGTCGGAGCATCCGGTGAACCCGGACAGTGTGGAGCTGCCTCCTTATCTGCCGGACGATGCGAGGGTGCGCAGGCAGTGGGCTTCGTATCTGGATCAGGTGGAATATATGGATAATGAGGTGGGGATGCTCATGGACGAACTGAAGAGGAAGGGGATGATGGATAATACTATCGTGTTCTTCATTGGCGACAACGGAAGATGTGAGGTGAAAGGCAAGGGTTATCTGTACGAACCGGGGGTGAAGATTCCGATGATTGCGTGGGGAAAGGGCATCAGGCCGTCTGAGGTGAAGGAACTGGTGAGCACTCTCGACATATCGGCCACTGTTCTGGACCTGGCCGGTGCGGAGATGCCTGACTATCTTGACGGCAAGCCTCTGTTCGACCGCGCTACGGGCAAGGCTGCAAGGGGACGCGACACGTTCTATGCCGCACGCGACAACTGGGACGAGATAATAGACTGTATGCGCTCCATTAATACCGAGAGGTATAAGTACATAAGGAACTATATGCCGGAGAAGGGATGGGACGAGCATCAGCAGTATTTGGAGTTTCACCGTCCGGCTATTCATGTGCTGAGAGAGCTGAAAAAGGATGGCAGGCTGAGCAGTGTGCAGATGCAGTTCATGGAGGAGAAGAAACCGGCCGAGGAGCTGTATGACCTGAGGAACGACCCACACGAGACAAGAAACCTTGCCGGATTGCCGCAGTATGAAAACGTGCTGAAGGATATGAGGTTCAGAATGGACAGTTGGCAGAAGAGGCATAAGGACTGCGGACTGAAAGACATGGACAGAAGGGTGCCGGAGGATATGGGCGACGTGAGGGGTTATGTGATGAGGAACTATCCGGAGGAATGGAAGAAGCTGACGGACGGGGAGATTTGTGACAAGTACAAGAAATTCGCGTCGGAAGCAAGAAAGGACAGTAAGAAAAATAAAAAGGAGAAGAAATGAAGACGCTGTGCTTGTGTATTGCGCTGCTGATGTGTGCGCCGGGTGTAGCATCGGCAGCGGAGAGGGATACGCTGACGGTGCTGCTAATAGGCGACAGCACTACGAAGGGGGCGACTCCGCGACGGGTAAAGCCGGACGGGATTCATCTGGAGGAAATGATAGAGCAGCTTGCGGCATTGGAGCCTTCGATGCCGGCTGTAAAGGTGATAAACAGCAGCCGTGGTGGAGAAACGGCTCTCTCGGTGGTGGAAAGTGGACGGTATGAGGAGGAGATAGCGCCTCTGAAGGATAGAAAACCGGATTATATCTTCGTGAGGTATGGCATAAACGACTGGTTCAAGTGTAAAAACCTGAAGAAGGAGTTCCCCGAAAACCTGAAATCGCTGCTGAGGAGGATTGAGGGGGATTTCGACGGGTCGAGGCTTGTGGTGATGACGATTGTGCCTTTCATGCCGTTCGAGGAATGTGAGGTGGTGAACGGACTGATAAAGGAGGTGGCGGAGGATATGGGGCTGCCTCTGTTTGATATCTATACGCCCTATAAGGAGGCTGTGATGAAGTCCGGACCGAACACTTATCATGTGAGGAGGATTGACCTTGAGAAGGTGGACAAGAAGTATCACGAGTGGCTGAAGCCTTTCACGTATGACTATACGCAGAAGGGCAGGACGCGGAAGGTGGTGCTGGCGGACGACAACTCTCTGGACCCTATCTTAGGAAGATACAAGGAGTGGTACTACGACCATCATCCGAACCTGGCGGGATATCATCTCATAGGATTTGAAACTGTTGAGTTTCTGAAGTCTAACAACTAACAAATAAAATCTAACAACTAACAACTAAAAAACCATGCTTAAAAACAAACTGACTCTACTCCCCTTGCTTGCGACTTCGGCAGCGGTGATGGGGGAAAACGAACAGCCTAACATACTGTTCTGTATTGCCGACGACGCTTCGAGAGAAAGCTTCGGAGCTTATGGAGGAAGAAACTGTAATACTCCGGCTATCGATGCTCTGGCATCGGAAGGAGTGGTGTTTACAAACGCTTATACGCAGAACCCTAAGAGTGCTCCGTCGAGAGCGTGCATCCTGACGGGGAAATACTCGTGGCAGCTGAAGGAAGCTACCAACCATTTTCCGCATTTCCCGGCGGAGTTCACACTCTATCCGCAGGTGTTGATGGAGAACGGTTATTACGTGGGGTATACGGGCAAAGGTTGGGGTCCCGGAACGTACGACACAAAGGACAACCCTGCAGGACCGGAGTATAACAAGCTGACGGTGAAGGACAGACCGGCAAAGGGTATCTTCAACACTGACTACTCGGGCAACTTCAGGGCATTCCTCGACGATAACAAAGAGGGAAAGCCTTTCTGCTTCTGGCTGGGTTGTAAGGAACCGCACAGATTCTACGAGAAGGACTCATGGAAGAAGAACGGGAAGAGCATCGACAGCGTGTATGTGCAGCCTTTCTATCCGGACAACGAGATAGTGAGGGGGGACATAATGGACTATGCCGTGGAGGTGGAATGGTTCGACAAGCATGTGGGCGAGGCGGTACAGATTCTCAAGGAGAAAGGTATGCTGGAGAATACCATGATTGTAGTGACATCAGATCATGGCATGCCGTTTCCTCGTATCAAGGGACAGATATATGAGGAAGGCTTTCATGTGCCGTTCATAGTATACTGGAAGGGTAAGGTAATGGGCGGACGCTCGGTAGACGACTTTATCGGTTTCCACGACATCGCTCCTACCCTGCTGGAGGCTGCACAGATAGACGGAAACTTCGGCATGACGGGAAAGAGCTTCATAAACCTGCTCACATCGAAGAAAAGCGGACGCATAGACAAGAAGCGCGACCATATGATTCTGATTAAGGAAAGACACGATGTGGGACGCGCCAATGAGGATGGAGTGAACTTGGGTTATCCGGTGAGAGCCATAAGAACGGACGAATATCTGTATGTGGTGAACTATAAGCCGGAAAGATGGCCGGTGGGAAATCCAGAGTATGACTACAGAAACTGCGACAACTCGCCTACGAAGTCGTACCTGACGGGACTGAAACCAGGCGACAAGGATTACCGCTACAACGAAATGGCGTTCGCAAAACGCCCGGGCGAGGAGTTCTACCTCATTAAGGAGGATCCACACTGCATGAAGAATCAGGCGTTGAACCCTGAATACAGAAAGGTGATGGACAAGCTGAGAAAACGTATGGAGAATGAGCTGAAGAGAACCGGCGACCCGAGAATGTACGGCAAAGGGGATATCTTCGACAAGTATCCGTATATGGGTAAAGCTCTGGACTATAGCAAGAAAATTAAATAATAAGGCTTCAGTTACGAGTTGATAAGTAGACGAGTTGAACTATGTTACCGCCTGGATGGCAGCCTTGTCAACTCGTCTAATTGTCGGATTGCTACCTATTAAGATACTCAAAATCTATAAATCTCATCGAACCGGCAGGGACTTCTATCGTTATGATGTCTTTGCCGGTTTCTATTTCTTCGCCCGTAAGAATGTCTGTGGCCTTGATAGGTCTGGCATTCTGAAGCATTATTCTTGCCTTAATCTTCGAGGGCGAGACGTATCCGGGGTCTATGAGCAAAAGGCGCGAGTGGGTGTCGTCTATCCTGAACAGACTCCATGAGGCTCCTTCGACGAGCATCGGGAGTTCACGGGAGGTTTCAGCTACTGTTACCGAATTTCCGCACCAGTGCACTCTGGCTTTACTTAGCACTGCATCGTTGTTCATAGGTGTGTAGAGGGTAAGGTTGTAATCTAAGCTGTTCACTTTTTCAAGGCAATTCATTTCTTCCCCGCCTGTTTGGTGCGCACACGTCGCGTATGGCTCCAGTCTGTGGAACTATGTTTTCGAGTGCGGCATGTAATAGCCCGGTCGGACTTAGGGTTGCACATACAAACCTACAATCAGCCGGACTAATTAAAGTTTTGAATCGTTTATCTGGTTATGTATCAAACATTTACATAAAAGGTTTCTGCAGCTCTATATCTATGAATCTGAACATGCCACACGGAACGGTGACATCGAACGAGCTGTCCTTGACGCTGTAGGAAGTTCCGTCGAGTATGTCGCTGACTTTCTTCACTGCGAGATTGTTGAGCGTTACTTTCACCTTTCTGTCCATCGGGGCGAGATATCCTCCGTCGACAAGAGTGAGTCTTAAGTGGGTAGGCGATACCTGAGCCACCACCCATCCTGTCTTTTCACCTTTTACGAGCACCGGCAGTTTCTTCGCTCCTTCTTCTATGTCCTTCTTTATCTGCTTGTAGAACTCATCGGCTTTAAAACGCTGCTTTCCGTCGGCAGAGAGATAATCCACTCCGTCGGTGATGTATTCCTTCATTATGGATTTGTAGAAAGGATGCAGATTGTCCGCAAGATTGCCTCTGACAGAGTTTTTCTCTCTCAGAGCCTTGTTCTGTACGGGTGTGATGAGCACCATGCCGTTAGGATAAGTCGGGATGGAGTTCTGTCTTCTGTCTGTCACGCCCGATGCATAGGTGGAGAAATCCCATGGAGTGAGCGAAGCGCCAAGCCATGAGGCGTTCATATGGCTGAACACTTTCGGCTGTGTCTCCTCTCTGTCCTTGTCGAAATATATCCACCATTTGTGGTCTTCGGCCTCAGTAAGATAGCTTTCCTGCGGATTATACATGCTCAGATGAACGGGCGAGATGCTCAGTATCTCATTTCGCTTAGGAACGTATAGGGCTTCCTTGGCAAGCAGTTCGTATGCGAGGCTTGCATGGTATTCCAGTGTCTCATTGTCTGACTCTGCTGTGTTATGAATGTATTTTGCTCCGCAAGCAAGGCTGTAGACGGTCTTTCTCAAAACATGATTGGAGAGTTTCTGTGATGAGAACTGACGCGAACGGTCGAAACTTGGATCATCGCGCGAACAGCGTACCCCCCATCCGTCAACACTTCCGGCTGTCCATAGCCCCATACGTCCGGCTATACTCAAATCCTGCGTCTTGTCAGTTGTTTCTTCCAGGATAGGAATGACTTCGGCTGCATATTTACCTGAAACGACCGGCTCCCAATCTTTAGTGTAAACCTGTCCTTGCCAGAATACATTCTTTGCACGGAAAGCCACGTTAGACTTTATGGTACCCATAAATTCCACCAGCGGATAAACCTGATTTTTCATTACGAACCCAAAATCCTTATCTGTATGGTTCATTTCCGGATATATGTATATGGTCTTTTTCCCATCATGCTCATATCCATACGATGCAATTTCCTTAAGCACGTCAAGAGAATAATACAACGGATCATTCCCATGGCCTGCCCACGTTGAAATACCTTTCACTCCATCATACGACGGAGTGAAATAATCAACTATTTCCTTTGCTGAACGGTCATACTTGTTTCTTCTGTCCCTTGAATTAAGATATATGTTTCCTTCATAAAGTGGTAATCTCCACGAAGATTCCTGATTATGTCCTCTGTTCCATGGCGAGCCTAAAAGGACGAGGGATTTAGAGTCATCAAGTTCTTGGAATATAGGCTCTTTTGAACCCTCAAATCCGGTGACACAGACCGGCTCGCGCTGCCATTCGGGCTTTCTGAAGTTCTTCAGCTGTTTTCTCACCTCAGTGGTGTAGTCCATTATGCGCTGTATGTTTCCCTCCGGCATCAGATCTTCATAGTCGTACTTCCACGAGGACTTTCCGGTGTCGATAATATGGATGCAGCTGCCTCCGTCCTGACAACTTGCAAGTATGATATTACCCTTGTCGTCCTGACACATATCATTATAGGCAAATGTCGTGAGGAGTTTGTCCTTAATCTGTTTTGAATATCCTTCCGAGGAAAAGAAAACCATTGCATTTGACGAAAGCACTCCATAGTCATAGCCCGATTTGCCGTATAAGATGAAAGGCTGGTTCACTCTGTAGGATACTTTTCCTATATTCTTCTGCTGTATGGGATACGAAAATAATTTGGCATGAGTATAAGTATCGGAGAACTCTATTCTTCCGAACTCGTTGCCGTTGAGCACCGACGAGCCGAACAATACCTCATATGTGCCGTCACCATCAGGGTCGGCCACACGCACATCGCCCACCGTACCTTTCTGCTTCAAGGGTTTTGCCACATACGAAAGCACCTTGTCAGTCAAAGGTTCCATTACATAAAACTCACCCGAGGACTGCATGTGATTGTTCGAGCCATGGAGTAAGAGCAGGTCGTTCTCCCCGTCTAAAGGAATAGGACGGAGGAAATTCGCTATATGCAGAGAATTGAATTTCTTGTCAATCTTGAAGACCTTAGCCTTGGAATAGTCCCTGCTCGAGAGTTTCTGTACGAGTTTTCCAGTCACGGCATCGAGATAATAACAGTCTGTAGAGAAGTCACCGCAGACTACATATGGCTTGTTCTCCTTCTTCACTACGCACACGGAATACATCGGAGTGCGATGTACGCCATCATAAGGAGTGAATGTCCATTTTATATTACCTTTCAAATCAAGACATACCACTCTACCGCTAGCATTGGCTGCAAAGATTTCCTGCTTGCCGTCGGAGTCTATATCAGCACACCACAGGTCATGGTTCATGCTTCCGTGGCCAACATCTGTTCTCCACATGATGTTGCCCTTATAGTCGGTGGCAAGGACTACTCCGTTATAATCCGAGCCGATAATTATATTATCATTCCCCCGTTTGGCTATACGCACTTTCATCACGATATTCCCTTTTGTGTCTATTGAGCTTATATTACCTGCCGACACCAATGCAGGCATGACACTGACAAGCAGTGCCGTAATAAAAGATTTCTTTCTCATTGTTTGTACAATATTAACATGTTGAATTCACCTCAATAAATGGAGCTTAATTTTTAATATCAAATTTTAATTTAGTACTTTGAATTTATACTATTTTAAATAGTTTTTTAACATCATTGTATCATAATATTAAATGATATGGAAAATTTATATGTTCAAGAAAAGTCCCTCTGCTAAACACTTTGATATGTTCAATAAATCTTCTGGTATGATGTGTTCTCTTTTAAGCCGATACTGAGATAACATTTCTAAATGGAATAAAAAGCCCAATGAAGAAATAACCTTAACGATTCCCGAAGCAATCTTCAAACAGTTTGTTTACTGAAGGTAATGAAGAATACAATAACGGTCATCCCAATGCTTACAATCATATTATTGTAGCCACATGTGTGAGAAAGGAAGGATACGGGTACAGTGATAAGTTTGCATGTTCTTTATCGCCGTTACTCAGTCTTATTTGAAAAGACAAATAGTGCTCCTGTATTGGAGTCCATCACGTACTTCGCTAATGAATCTGAGAGTATGAGAAGAAAGCCAGTATAAATTTGTTTGAAGAATGCTTCAAAAGCATAACTAATAAATAGTTATGATCTAATAAATATTCTGGATGTCCTTTAAGGAGGGGCATATTTTGTGTTTTTAGAGTTTTTTTATAATAAAAACATTTAGTATTTTATAGTACCGCTTGAACCGTATAACAAAAATTTACTTACTTATTAAAGCGAACTCATTTACTAACATTTTTATATTAAATTTTACAAACTACTTGCCATATGGCAAGTAGTAATGTTATCCAAATCCTTTTACCTTAAAAGCCACTAAAACCTTAATATAACATTATTTCTTTCTCTCCGAAGCATAAAGCGGATAATTATGATTCACAGTATGTTCCCTTTTCATAATCTCCATCGCCTTGGCTGCGATTTCCGGATTGAGAGCAGCCACATCATTCACCTCAGCCACATCGCTACTGATATTGTAAAGCTTCAGAGGTGCATCCTTGTCCTTAAGCAGCCCTGTACGTATAGCCTTCCAATCGCCCATTCTTATAGCCACGTTCCCCTGATGCTCCCAATAGAGGAATTCGTGAGCTTTCTGCTCTCCACTCCCAGTAATGACAGGCAATAAAGATATACCGTCAGTTTTGTCTACATCCACTCCAAGCAGATCCGCAAATGTAGGCATGAAGTCATAAAAGGCACCAATATGCTGCTCTACGGAGCCGGCTTTAATCCTGTCACCCCATTTTATAATCATAGGCACTCTGATGCCACCATCCGTCATACTCCTTTTATATCCGCTGAAATCACCATTGCTATTCCAAAAATCCGGGTCGGCTCCGCCCTCAAGGTGAGGTCCGTTGTCGCTGCTGAATATCACTATCGTATTATCGTCTATTCCGAGTTCTTTGAGCAAACCTGTCACATCGCCAACATACTTGTCCACCCTTGACACCATAGCAGCAAAAGTGGCATGAGGTTCCGGCTGCGAGCAGTAAGCTTTCACATCGAAGTCCGGATCTCCATATTCCGCACCTTCTTTGTCTGCCACAAAAGGAGTTTCCGGATACTTTCCTCTATACTTTTCAATAATACTATCCTCAGGAACCAGAAGTTCTGCATGTGGCTGTATCACGGGAATAAATGCAAAAAAAGGCTTATCTTTATTAGTTCTGATAAAATCCAGGGCTTTTTCATGTATCAGATCAGGAGCATAAACTGTCTTGTTTTTGGTATCATTCCCCTCTAAAATGACTTTTTCCTGATTATGCCAAAGATGAGAAGGATAATATCTGTGAGCCTGTCTTTGACAGTTATATCCAAAGAACTCGTCGAATCCCTGATTATTAGGATCTCCTTCAGATCCAGGGAAGCCAAGACCCCATTTTCCGAAAGCCCCGGTGGCATATCCATTATCCTTAAACATGCGCGCAATGGTATATGTCCCCTCCGCCATCGGCAACTGGCCTTCACCTTTCAGTTCTCTGTTACCTCTAACTTGAGCATGGCCTGTATGAAATCCTGTCATCAGCGAACACCTTGACGGTGCAGACACCGTACATCCGGCATAAAACTGAGTAAACTTCATACCCTCGGAGGCAAGAGCATCTATATTAGGAGTAGTGAATTTCTCCTGTCCATAACAACTCACATCGCCATATCCCAAATCATCAGCCAGGATAAATACCACATTAGGGCGACTCTCTAATTTGTTCTTTTCGGACACTGAACAAGACGCCAGCATACAAAGAGCAAATAATGATGTAAAACTTTCTGTTTTCATAATTTTTAAAGGTTATTGTTTTTCTTCGAACACAAAAATACCAATACCATCATATTAATATGTATTTATAGGTATATTTATCGTATCTGCAGGTACAGGAATGTATCTTTAAGCAATTGAGAAACATAATAATACCTACAGATACATCTATTATACAACAAGATACCCACAGTATGGATTTACAATTTATATTTGCAGATATAAAAAAAGGGAACAAATTCTTTAAAATATTTTATCATGAAAAATTATTTATTATTCAGTTCTGTTTTGGCTCCTTTAGCCATAAGTTCGACTGCATGTTCTTCAACAGAGAAAACAGAGAAAACAAGCAAACCGAATGTAATAGTAATCCTTGCGGACGATTTAGGGTACGGCGACGTCAGCGCATATGGAAGTAAAACCATCTCTACACCAAATATTGACAAATTAGCGAATGGAGGTGTTTGTTTTACTGATGGGCATGCCACTTCTGCTACATCAACACCTAGTCGCTATGCGATGTTTACAGGTTCATACCCATGGAAAAACAAGAATGCCAAGATTCTTCCGGGCGACGCTCCTCTTCTGATTGACACAGCACAGTTTACAATGCCGAAAATGTTCAGAAATGCAGGATATACTACGGCGGCAATTGGCAAATGGCATCTTGGAATGGGTTCGGGAAATCCGGACTGGAACAAGAGAGTAACTCCCGGGGCAAATGAAATAGGTTTCGATTATTCATGTCTTATAGCAGCGACAAACGACCGTGTACCTACAGTCTATGTTGAAAATGGTACAGTAGTCGGACTTGACCCTGAAGACCCTATTCAGGTGAGTTATGAAAAGAATTTTGAAGGAGAACCTACAGCCATAGACCATCCGGAAATGCTGAAAATGCACTGGGCGCACGGACATAACAATTCAATAGTAAACGGTATTCCCCGTATAGGCTATATGAAAGGTGGAGAGAAAGCTAAATGGGTGGATGAAGATATGGCTGATTATTTCGTAGGTAAAGTAATGAATTTCATTGACGAAAACAAAGAAAAACCATTCTTCCTTTATTATGGACTTCACCAGCCACATGTACCACGCGCCCCTCACCAGCGTTTTGCCGGCAAAACGACAATGGGACCTCGCGGAGATGCTATTATAGAGGCAGACTGGTGTGTTGGCCAACTGATAGAGAAGCTTGAGAAAGAAGGCCTGTTGGAAAATACTTTGATAGTATTCTCGAGCGACAACGGCCCGGTACTTAACGACGGTTACAAAGACCAGTCACCGGAACTTGTTGGCGACCACAAACCGGCAGGCGGATTAAGAGGAGGTAAATACAGTCTGTTCGAAGCAGGAACAAGGGTTCCATTCTTTGTCTACTGGAAAGGTCATATCAAGCCGGTCAAATCGGATGCCCTTATTTCGCATATGGATATGCTTGCATCATTTGCCGAGCTGATAGATGAAGAAATTCCTGTAGGACTTGACAGCCAGAACTTCTTACCGGTGTTCATGGGAGAATCTACTGATGGTAGAGAATCATTTATAACTGAAGCAATGGGCCGCCTTGCATACAGAAAAGGCGACTATGCACTTATACCTCCATACAAAGGTGAAAAGGTAAACAAAACAGGAAATGAACTCGGAACTGTCGAAGATTTTGCTTTATATAACCTGAAAAATGATTTTGCCCAGAATGAAGATTTGGCTGCTAAAGAAGGCAAAATGCTTGAAGAAATGAAGGCCGAATTCCTAAATTCTGTAGGAAAATACTACAATCCGAATAAAAAAGGAGAAACTCTAAAATAAATCTATTACTGCCGGATAGTGGAGATAATCTTTACACTCCACTGTCCGGATATTTATTCTTAAAATAATTCAAAAATTTATGACTATACCCAAAATCTGGAAAAGAATTACATTTCTGTCTGTATTAACACTGATAACAAATTCATATACAGCTGCAAAAGAAATCATCAACATTCCGCTACAGAATGGCGAGGTAACTATGAATATAAGAATGGCTATAGAAAGTGCGAAGACAGATGATATAAAAATAGTACTTGAAAAAGGAACATATTTCTGCAAGCCGGACTATGCAACAGAAAAATACTGTGCAATAACAAATCACGGCAATGGTTCAAAGAAAATCATATTCCCTATCAAAGGCTTCAAGAAAGTGGAAATAGAAGGCAACGGAGCTACCATCTTATGTCATGGTCAGTTATTCCCTTTCCTGATAGAGGAATGTAATGAAGTGAATATATCAGGCATTACCATAAACTGGGACATACCTTTTACATTCCTTGCTGAAGTCATAGACATCAATCGCAAAGAAGGATGGAGGGAAGTAAGACCATTAAGGGATGGTTTCTCATGGAAAATAGAGAAGAATAAAATAATGTTCCCTAACATTGACGGATTTAACTATTCCATATTAGGCAGCACATTGCCTTTCGACAAGGAAAAGAAGAAAGTAGTAACCGGTGCACAAGATATGCACAGTGACCCGTCAAAGGTGGTGGAGCTTCCTAACGGAAACCTGCGTATATACGAAAAACAAAAATACTATCCACCAATCGGCTCACTGCTAAGCTCTAAGGGCGACAGAGAAAAGGACAGATATGCTCCTGCATTCGATTTTAAGGAGTGTCAGAACATCACTCTCAACAACGTAACGGTACATCATGCCCTAGGTATGGCATATCTTTTCGAACGTTCTGAAAACATAAAAATAAGAGGTTGTAAAGTTGTTCTTCCCCCTAATTCAGACAGAGTAATCTCATCTACTGCAGACGCCACACATTTTGCCAACTGTAAGGGAGATATTCTGATTGAAGGGTGCACATTTGAGAATATGCTTGATGACGGAACTAACGTACATGGCACATATGTGGAAGTAAACAAGATTATCGACTCCAAAACGATACGAGTAGCTCTGAAACACTTCGAACAGTTGGGATTCAAATTTGCTGCCCCCGGCGACGAGGTTTGGTTCATAAAGTATCCGTCACCGGCCAGAGCTGAAACAAATACAGTCACAAAAATCAACATCATTAACGAAACATACATGGATCTGACTTTCGCCAATGCTATTCCGTCTGATTTGAAAACAGGAGATGTAGTGGAAAACAAAACATGGAATCCGACATTTACAGTGAGAGGATGTACTATAAGAAACCATAGGGCAAGAAATCTCATTCTGAAAACCCCTTTGAAAACTGTTATTGAAAACAATAATCTGTCATCAATGATGTCGGCAATACTCTTCAGAGGCGAAACATTCTTCTGGTTTGAATCCGGTGCTGTAAACGACGTGACAATCAGAAATAACAAGTTCAAGAACTATGCCGACTGCGGAAAACCTCATGCCGCAATATACATCACTCCACGACTTGGCAAGAACTTCGACCAGACTGAGTGCTACGACAAGAACATCAATATCATAAACAATGAGATTGACGGATTTAATCCGAGAGTGGTATGGGCGGACAGAGCAGAAAACCTTATTATCAAAGGCAACAGAATAAACCTTAACAATGAGGAAAAAGCCCCGTTCCCTGACGCACCGGTTTTCCAGTTGGAGAATTGCAAAAATGTCACAATCGAGGATAATATACACACAGGACTGAAACCGGCTAAAGTACTGGAAGCCGACAAGAAATCAAGAGAAACTTTGAAAATTAAAGGAAATAAAAATCTGAAATTCGAATAATTATGAAGAATCTAATAACTGTCTCTGCCCTATTGCTAGGAAGTCAGGTAACGGCATTCTCACAGGAGCAGCCCAACATAGTAATGCTGTTTGTAGATGATCTTGGATGGGCTGATTTGGGATATAACAACCCTGTATTCGATACTCCAAACATCAACAAACTAAAGTCTGACGGACTGTATTTTTCAAGAGCCTATGTAGCCAGTGCTACTTCAAGCCCGAGCAGAGCATCGCTTCTGACAGGCAAAGAATCGTTAAGATGCGGATTCGTAAGACATATATACGGCAAAGATACAAGCCTTGAATTTGAAACATTCGACAAAGACCCCGGCAAAATGAAGTCGAGAGCGTATCTCCCCTTGGAAGAAATCACTTATGCTGAACGACTTAAAGAATTCGGTTACTATAACATGTTTGTAGGTAAATGGCATCTTGGCACAGAACCATATTTCCCTACAAAACAAGGATTCGACGCTATGTACGGTACATGCGAACACGGACATCCGAACAACTACTACCAACCGTTCTTCAAGACTAACAATCCTTTCCCAAAAGCCAGAAAGAATACTTATCTGACAAATCTCATTGGAGACGGAGCGGTAGATTTCATTAATAAATACGACAAAAAGACACCTTTCCTGCTCAACGTGTGGTATTATGGAGTACATGGCCCTCAAATAGGAAGAAAAGACTTAGTGGCAAAATATGAAAAGAAAGGGCTTACCGGAAAATACGCACAGTATGCAGCGATGATTGAGGCGCTTGACGAGACTGTAGGAGAAATCAGAAGTTCGCTAGAGAAAAAAGGAATTGCTGACAATACAGTTATAATCTTCTCTTCCGACCAGGGAGGGGCTTTCAAGAACGGACATTTAAGAGGTGGCAAGATAGGAGGAGATGCACTGGCTGAAGGCGGTTCACGCGTACCATTCATCATATACGACCCTACTCATAAGAAAATGATGGGCAAGACTATAACTCAGCCGGTAGAAACAATCGATGTCTACCCTACTCTTGTAGAACTTGCCTCAGGCAAACCATGTAAGGACAAACAGGTAGTAGGAAAGAGCCTCGTCCCAGTTCTAAAGGGTAAGAAACTAAAAGACAGAGACTTGTTTATGTTCCGAAGCTACGAAGACCAGAATGCTGCTATAATAAACGGCGAATGGAAACTGATTAAATACAGAAGCGGAAAGGTGCAGCTCTATAATATCAGCAATGATGAAAGCGAAACCACAAATCTTATCAACGTATATCCGGAAAGGACAAAAGATATGCTTGAAAGACTGAACAAGTGGATAGAAGAAGCTACTCCAAAAGAACTTTTATAACATAAAAAGATACTGGAACCTTTTACTACTTCTATAGCATTAAATATAGGAAACATCTGTTACTATCATAGGTAAAAACTAAGCAGACAGATGTTCCCTATGCTATAAATATTGTAAAACTCAATAAACAATCTAATCCTATACCCTATATGAGAAATACATTTATCTTAACACTTTTACTGTTATTAAACATAGCGAATATCTCAGCAAATATAAAAAACTTGAACAATAACTGGAAATTCTTTTACGGTGACATACCAGAAGCAAAATATGTAGATTTTGATGACTCAGAATGGAAAGACATCCGCATACCTCACGACTGGGCTTTTGAGAACGGATATTCAGCAAATGCCTCACAGAAAGACAAGGGTGGCTACCTTGGAGGCGGTATAGGATGGTATCGCAAAGAGATATATCTGACTGAAAAAGACCTGTCAGATGATTTTATTTTCATAGACTTCGAGGCTTCATACATGAACAATCAGGTATGGATAAACGGTAACTTTGCAGGAGAAAGACCATACGGATACATTCCGTTCTCATTCGATATAAAGAAATACCTTGTGGAAGGCAGAAATATCATCTCAGTAAGAGTAGACAATAGTATGGAACCCAGCGCCCGCTGGTATCATGGCTGCGGAATATATGGAAATGTATCATTAAGAAGCCACAAAAATGCTTTCTTTGAAAAAGATGGAATTTTTATCACTACCCCCTCGAAAGACAAAGTCTGTGTAAACGCAAAAGTTATTTCAGCCGAAAAATCTGCCAACTATTTAGCCAAACTGGAAATTTTTGACAAAGCAGGTAAATGCAAAGCACAATCGGAAACATTAGAGTTTTCCACTAACAACAACAATGCAGAAATCAACTTCAACCTAAAAATCAAAAAGACCGAGTTGTGGTCTCCTGAAAATCCTAACCTATATACATCAAGAATAACACTTACCGACAGAAATAACAATATAATCGAAACGAAAAGTATCGATTTCGGATTCAGATATATAGAATGGAGTCCCAATAAAGGATTTATACTGAACGGAAAACAGTATAAACTTAGAGGCGTATGCGAACATATGGAAGGAGGTCCTACTGGAGCCATTACAACAGAACAACTCATCAGATGGAAAGTTAAACTTCTTAAAGATATGGGATGTAATGCCATCAGAACGGCTCACAACCCTCATCTGCCTATTTTCTATAAAGTTTGCGATGAGCTTGGAATGTTCGTCATGGACGAAATATTCGACGGATGGCACAAAAAAGCAGACTTTGACTATGGATTCCAGGCTTTCGACAATTGGTATGAGAGAGACTTAAGAGATTTCATTAGAAGGGACAGGAATCATCCCTCAGTGTTCCTATATAGTATAGGGAATGAAACCAAAGGCGATGTTGCCAAAAAGATGGTAAAAATATGCCATGAGGAAGATCATACGAGATTAGTCACTTCAGGAGACTCAAACTCTGAAGATATGGATGTATATGGCGTGAACGGATGGAGCGAAAAGAAAACTTTTCTTGAAACATATAAGCCGGGAAATAGAGCATTCATAGGAACAGAAAACCCTCATACATGGCAAGTTAGAGGATATTATAGAACACAGACGTGGTATAGAGACAAGTACCCCAATAAGAAACAAGATCCGATGTTCATACCCAACCTTACGGATAAAGAGATTTTCTCATATGACTGGACATCACCAGACAGAAGAAAGAGTGCAAAACAGATATTCAACTCTTCGTATGATAATGCCACCGTGCGAGTTACAGCCAGACATATCATAGAATCGTTAAGAGACAAAGACTGGTTCTCCGGAAGTTTTAGATGGACTGGTTTTGATTACCTTGGCGAAGCAGGATATGTACATGGAGGATGGCCGTTCAGAGCTTTCCAATCTGGTGCACTTGATTTGGCAGGTTTTCCAAAAGACTTGTACTTTCTCTACCAAAGTGAATGGACAACAAAGGATATGGTTCATATTCTGCCACATTGGACACATCCTAAAATGAAAGAAGGAACAGAAATACCTGTATGGGTGTATACAACAGGCGATGAAGTTGAACTTTTACTCAATGGGAATTCTCTTGGGAAAATAAAAAAAGGGGAAAAATGGAATGAAATGCAATGTGAATTCAGAGTCCCATGGACACCAGGAAAGATTGAAGCAATAGCATACAGAAAGGGAAAAGAAATAGCCAGGACATCGCAAGCCACAGCGGGCACACCTGCTAAAATTGATATTGACATCGAAAACAAGAATCTGAAAGCAGACTGTCAAGATATCAGCATTATATCCATAAGTCAAAAAGACAACAACGGAATATTATACCCGTATGGAGAAAACAGAATACATGCCAATATAAAAGGTGATGCAAGAATCCTATCATTTGAAAGCGGTAACCCTGTTGATACAGAAACAAACTTCATTGCAAAATCAAAAAGATGTTTCTTTGGACTTAACAGGATTTTCATCCAGTCTACAGGTTATAATGAAAATTCGCCCGTTACATTATATCTTGGATGTATATCAGGCGATAAGAAATTATGGGCTTCAGACAAAGTTTCAATTTTATATGAAAGCATCTCATTAAGAGGAAAGAGTCCCCAAGATAATGTTGAGATATATTATACTACAGATGGTAGGAAACCTGACAAGAATTGTAAAAAATACAATGCCCCATTTTCGCTAAAAGAGGCGGCTACAGTTAAAGCTGTTATATATATAAATGGTAAAGATGAAATTTACATGCAGGAAAGTTTTGGTCCAAACGAAGGCTTATATTGGGGAAAGCCAGGAGAACCGGCATGCGAGTTCAATGGAGAACAGGCTGAAACAGCCAGTCTCACTAACTGTGTCAAAACTAAAAAAGATGGCGAAGGGTATTTCGGCGACGGATTTGTTATACCGAAAGCAGGTAAAGGTTCTATCACATGGTATCAGGAAAATGATGGTGGAAAATTCAATGCCAAAATTTCTATAAGATACTCACAGAAAAGTAGCAGCACATATTCATATATGGAGCTGTATAATAACGACAAGCTGTTGGAAAGAATTAAATTTACCGATACAGGAAGTGTTGGTTTCCACTGGCGTGAAATGTCAGTTCCTATAACCATATATTCCGGAGCAAACAATATAACCTTAAAAAGTGTAAGCAATGATGCTACACCAAGTATTGATCAAATAACAATTTTACAATAACAAGCGATGAATAAATTTACATTAATGGTGTTAACAGGCTGCGCACCAATTACAGGAATATCAGCTGCCGAAAAACCAAACCTGGTCATAATCCATACAGACGAGCACAGTTTCAGAACCTTAAGCTGTTATCAGAACCTTATGCCTGAACAAGAAGCTTTTGTTTGGGGAAAAGGATGCAATTCAACAACCCCCAACATAGACAGAATAGCTAATGAAGGAGCTATATGTATGAAATATTACTGTAGTTCGCCGGTGTCGACACCTTCAAGAGCTTCAATGATCACAGGCCTCTACCCCCAAGCCACAGGAGCACCCAAGAACGGAATGTTCCTAAGTGATAAAATACCTACATTTGCATCCATATTAAGCGAAAATGGCTATGTCACATCGTATGTAGGCAAATGGCATCTTGCAGGAGATGAGAATAAATACACGTTCGGCATAAAATATAATGGAGGATTCCAAGACAATACATACATGATGACAGGAGGACACGCTCCTTACTTTCATATAAAAAACGGTAAAGTAGTGGCAGGTATCGGGGATAAAGCTGCCGCAAAACTTCCTGCGAATGAAACAATCCATCTTACAGACTTCTTTACCGACAAGGCACTCGATATACTGGAAAGAGACAAAAACAAACCATTCTGCCTCATGCTGTCCATTCCGGATCCGCATACACCGGACTATGCACGCCCACCATATCACGATATGTACAAAAATCTGAAGCCGGAAATGCCGTTTACGATGAAACCTGAATATGCATCACAAAGACCAAGCTGGGGAAAAGGCAGCGAAAAAGACAAGAACGAGGCAAAGACATTCGATACAAAGGCCCTGAAACAGTATTTTGGTATGGTAAAACACATAGACGACAGTGTAGGCAGGATTCTTAAATTCCTTGAAGACAACGGCTTACTGGACAATACAATAGTGGTATTTACATCCGACCACGGAGATATGTTCTTTGAACATAAAAGAAGGAACAAAGGAGTTCCATACGAAGCCTCGTCTCGCATACCGTTTGTAATAAGATACCCTGGAAAAATCAAGGCGGGAAAAGTCATAAACAAAGCATATGTGAATACAGACTTTGCTCCTACCATACTTTCACTTATGGGTATAAAAACTGACGTAAAATTCCATGGTAAGGATACTTCTGCCGACTTCACAAACAAAGATAAAATTGTAAATGGCAACAGAATAGTACATTTTGCACAATGCGAAGGCTGGTGGGCTGCTGCAACAGACGGCAGATACAAACTGGTAATAGACAAAAAAGAATCGCCATGGCTAATCGACATGAAAGAAGATCCGTTTGAACTTAAGAACTGCTATAATGATGCAGACAAGAAAGCAATAGCACAAAAGATGCAAAGAGAGCTGATGAAACAACTTCAAGAGTTTAAAGGCACGGGACTTAACAAAAAACAAGGATATATACTAAAATAATATGTCATGAACAATAATATAATTAACTTAGGTTATGCACTGACATTCATACCCACACTTTACGGATGCAGTGACAGCACCGGAAAAATTAAAGAAAACACCTCCTCAAAACGCCCTAATATCATACTGTTTGTGACAGACGACCATGGTATGGATGCATTGGGATGCTACGGAAACAACATTATCAAAACTCCTAATATGGACTCGCTTGCCGCTAATGGAGTAAGGTTCACTCAGGCATATTGCACTAGTGCAAGTTCAGCAGCAAGCCGTTCCGTCCTGCTAACAGGTAAATACGGACATGCCATCGGAGCATACGGCCATACACACGACTACCATCATTTCAGTACTTTTAAGGATGTGCGTTCCCTTCCTGTAATCCTTTCAGAGAATGGGTATTTTACAGGTAGAATAGGCAAATATCATGTAGCCCCTGAATCCGTATATCATTTCGATAAAGTATATACAGGCAATCCAAGAAATACTGTAGAAATGGCTGAAAACTGTAAAGAGATCTTCAATTCTGAAAAACCGTTTTTCCTCTATTTCTGTACTGACGACCCACACCGTAGCGGATTTACAGAAAAAGTAGACGACTGGAGTTCGCCCAATCCATTCGGTAACAGAAAAGACGGATACAAAGGATGTTCCAATATAGTATATTCGCCGGACAGTGTCATTGTTCCTTCATTCCTCCCTGACAACAAAGAAACGAGAGAAGAAATTGCACAATATTATCAATCAGTTTCCAGAGTTGACCAGGGAATGGGTAAACTTCTCTCATATCTGAAAGAATCAGGAAAAGCTGACAATACTATAATTATATATATTTCAGATAATGGCATGGCTTTCCCTGGAGCAAAAACTACTGTGTATGAGCCAGGGCTAAAGTTACCTTGTATCATTAGCTCACCATTCATTAAGTCAAAAGGAATTACAAATGGTGCAATGATTTCATGGGTCGACATGACCCCTACCATACTCGACATGGCAGGTATAAACACCAAAGATGAAGGATTCATGGGACGCTCCTTCCTACCGGTTATAGAGAGTGAATCTCACGAAGGATGGAACAGGATTTTCGCTTCACATACATTCCATGAAATCACAATGTATTATCCAATGAGGGTAATGAGAAAAGGTGACTATAAAATAATATGGAACATAGCTCATTCGTTGGAATATCCGTTTGCATCTGATTTATGGATTTCGTCAACATGGCAAAGCATTTACAGAAACAATTTGACACACTTCGGTAAACGCACTACTGACTCCTATCTTCACAGACCAGAATTCGAGCTTTATAATCTTAAAGAAGACCCTGATGAAATAAACAATCTGGCTTTGAAAAAAGACTATACAGACATACTCGAACAAATGAAAAAAGAGCTGAAAGAGTGGCAGTTGAAGACTAAAGATCCTTGGTACATAATGTGGAATCACGATGCTTCACTTCAGGGAGCCGGAGAAAAATTATAATAATAAATTTACAAAATGAATATGAAACTACTACTTTCCTTGACATTAATTCTCATGGGGGCACTGTTAAAAGCAGCCCCCTCTACAGAAACTAAAATAAGAGTTACAGAAGATTTCAACATGGGATGGAAATTCTTATTAGGAGACAGCCCTGAAAGAAGAGAAATCAACTATGATGACTCACAATGGAGAACTCTTAATCTGCCACACGACTGGAGCATTGAGGGAGACTATACACCGGATTTCCCTGCCGGAAAAAACAACGGTTTCTTCCCCGAGGGATTAGGATGGTACAGAAAAACCTTCACTGTCGCCAAAGAAGATTTAAACAAACAGTTTGTAATTCAGTTCGACGGTGTATTTATGAATTCCGAAGTGTGGATTAATGGCTGCTACCTTGGAAGACGACCATACGGATACTCAACATTCAGATATGACCTTACTGATAAACTCAAGTTTGGAGGAGAAAACGTAATAGCTGTAAGGGTTGATAACAGTAATCCCGGAGCAGACAGATGGTATCACGGGTCAGGAATATACAGAAACGTTCATCTGATAAAAACAAACTATGTTCATTTCCGCCATAATGGAGGTATCTATATTACCACTCCTATAGCAGAAAAACATACAGCCACAATAAAAGCGAATTATGAAATCATGGGCACATTCTTCGATAAGAATGAAATAAAACTATTTAAGAAAAACAGATGGCTGCGTGAAGAGAACAAATGGAAGAATGCTCCAAGAAAACATGACTGTATTATCCGTACTATAATTTACGACCATAAAGGAAAAGAAGTGGCAAGAACAGAAAACAATCATGTCATCGAAAACTACGAAACGAACTATAAAGCGACACAAACCGTTACTTTCAATAATCCAAATCTGTGGAGCGACAAAACACCATATCTCTATACTGTAAAAAGTGAGATAGAATACAATGGCAAACTTTTGGACGATGCAGTTACGGAGATAGGTATCCGAAAAATCGATTTCGTACCCGGAGCAGGACTCTTTGTCAATGGTGTTGAAACAAAGTTGAAAGGTGTTTGTCTCCATCATGAGGCTGGCAGTCTTGGTGCTGCAGTACCCAGAAAAGTCTGGATATATCGTCTGAGTAAATTAAAAGAAATGGGATGTAATGCTTTAAGGACATCACATAACCCTTTCGAACCAGCCTTCTATGAAGTATGCGACAGTATGGGATTTTATGTAATGGACGAAGCTTTCGACGAATGGACTACCGGATGGAACGTAAACTGGACAGAAAATCCTACCGGTAAAGCCATGAACGGTTACAACCATCTCTACAACGAATGGTGGCGTACCGATTTGGCAGATATGATAAAAAGAGACAGAAATCATCCATCAGTAATAATCTGGGGAGTAGGAAATGAGATTCCAGATTACAGGCACTATAAACACGCAGGAGAAACGATAGCACCAATGTTGGCTTTATGCAAGGAATTAGACCCAACCAGACCATCATGTGTAGGCGACAACAATTGTAAACTTACAGATAAGAATGGAGTAACAGAACAATTGCCTATTATGGGATTCAATTACATAGAACGCGATTTTGGCAGCAAGGACATGTACAGACCCATGCACGAAAAATACCCTGAGAAACTGTGCTTTGGAAGTGAAGTCAACAAAGAACTCTGCTACCATATAGCAATGAGAGACAACCCTTACGTAATAGGAGGATTCATCTGGACAGGTATAGATTACCTAGGAGAAACCAAAGAACTTGGAAGAAGAGGATGGAACTCATCACTACTGGATCTTACATTAAACAAGAAATACGAAGGAGCTCTGTACGAAGCTTGTTGGACTGAAGAACCAAGGATTTTCATCACTTCTTGCGATGTCTCAGCATCAGGACCTATGGAATACACTACATACGGACAGGCTGGCGAACGTGTCGTATTAAGCAAAGAAAGGTTGTTTAGCTGGAATAAAAGAGAAGGCGAGAAAACTTTTGCCACAGTATACAACAACTGTGATGAAATAGAACTCAAGCTAAACGGTAAGCATCCGATAAAGTACCCGTTTTCTTTGTTATATTTTCATTGCACCTTTGCCTTTGCAATATTGCATGAACTTCTAACATATTTTCATTATGACACAAGAACAATTTAGCTCTTTACAGGAACTGCATCGTTTAAGCGGTCTGAGTCTTGTGAAATTTCTGCAACGTGAACATGTCAGTTACTCCACGTACAATTATTGGAAACGTAAATCTTCCAGTGTTCCCGATCACGAAACATCTGCTCCCCAATCAGTCTTAGCTCCCATCAGCCTCAAGTCCCCCTGTATTGCTTCCTCCTCTTCCGTTTCCGGAATGACCCTGTTGTTTCCTAATGGCGTCCGCGCCCATTTGGGTGCCGGTATGGAAGAGGCCGCTTCCCGTTTGATTAACCAATACACCTGTTGCCATGTTCTGTCTGAATGATACGATGCGGTATTTTCTCTGCCCCGGCAGGACTGATATGCGCAAGGGTATCAGTTCCCTCTGCGGTGTGGTACACGAGCGTATGGGCTGCAGTGTCAGGAACGGTGATGTATTCATCTTCATAGGCAGCAGCCGTAAGTTGATGAAGCTTCTCCATGCCGAGGATGGCGGTCTGGTGATGTATGTCAAACGCCTTGAAGCCGGTCATTTCAAGGTTCCCGAATATGATGAGAAGTCGCGCAGCTATCCGATGGAATGGCGCGATCTTGTCATTATGGTGGAAGGAATCCGGGAATCTCCCGGGCAGCGTTTGAGACGTCTGAGGGCGGAACGAAATGTATATACCGTATAAAAATAGATGTCGTATTCCTTGTCTGTCCGGGATATATTTTGTACATTTATAGTGTAATTAAAAGAAACGGATTATGACTCAGGAAGAGATGCTTTCACAGATGAACTCAATGCTGCAGTCCCTGCAGCAGGTGAACGCATCCCAGGCTGAGACCATCATCAGGCTTACCCGGCAGAATGAATCCTTACAGAATCGTCTCAATGAGCTGACGGCTCAAGTCGCATGGCTGAACCGCCAGCTTTTCGGTCACAAGTCAGAGAAACTCCCGTCTCTTGATTCCAGCCAGCCTGACCTGTTCGGTGACTTTCTTCCTGATAATGCGGCTGAACTGGAAAAAGCGCGTGAAGCAGCGGTGCAGACCATCACAAAAGAAACGGTGGAGAGCAAGAAACGGGAACGGAATAACCGCAGGATAATGGAAGGTCTTCCCGTACTTGAAAGGGTAATCATCGAGCCGGAAGACATTGACCTGGAACTGTACAGGAAGATTGGTGAGGAAGTGACCCGTGTGGTGGAACATAAGCCCGGACAACTGTATATAAAGGAGATTGTACGCCCCAAGTATGCCCTTAAAGACAACACTTCACTTCCACCCCTCGGCAGAAAAGGAGTGGAGATAGCAGCCATGCCGCTGTTGCCTATATACAAAGGGATAGCGGGGCCTACACTTTTGGCGGAGATACTCCTGCAGAAATATGAGTATCATCTTCCCTTCTACCGCCAGGTGAAACAGTTGCATCACCTGGGCTTCAAGGCCAGTGAAAGTACCATAGACGGATGGTTCAAGCCTGCGGTTGAACTTCTCAAGCCACTTTACGAGGTACTCAGGCAGGAAATCATGAAATCCGACTACATACAGGGGGATGAAACGACCGTACCTGTACTGGACAAGGCAGGACATCAGACCAACAAGGAATACTTGTGGATGGTCAGGGCAGTAGTCGAACGACTGGTGCTTTTCCATTATGACAAAGGATCACGGTCAGGTACGGTGATAGGGCAACTGGCTAAAGACTTCAAGGGTTATTTCCAATGTGACGGCTTTGAGGGTTACGAATCTGCTTTCAAGGCCAACCCGAACGTGCGCCTTGTTAACTGCATGGCTCATATACGCAGGTATTTTGAGCAGGCACTTGCTGAAAACAGACAGATGGCGGAACATGCCTTAAAAGAAATACAGCTTCTATATCGCATAGAACATGACTGTGACCAGATGCAGCTTACAGAAAATGAACGAATGGGAAAACGTCAGGAACTTGCCGGCCCCATTATGGATGCCTTGAAGCTATGGATGGAAACAGAAGGGATAAAATACAGCCCAAACAGCCTGACCGGGAAGGCGATAACCTACGCCTATACCCGCTGGGAGAACATGATGAGGTATCTGCAGGACGGACGTATCCATATTGATAACAATCTGGCTGAAAATGCCATCCGACCAATCACACTGGGTAGAAAGAACTACCTGTTCTGTGGAGACCATCAGGCGGCCGTCAGCATGAGTGTCGTCTGTTCGTTGCTGGCAACGTGCAAAGCGCATAAAGTAAATCCGCGCACGTATCTGAATGACGTTATAGCAAGAATGCCATATATGCAGAAGGCAAATTATGAGGAACTGCTACAAATGTTGCCACACAAATGGAAAGAAAGGAATAAAGAATGATGGAGATACAACCATAGATGGCTGCTTAACTTGAAAGGAGATACAGCCTTTTTTTATAGTGTACTTTATCGGATGCTTACGCTAAACGGCAAGTCTTTAGGAAGAAAGGAAACAGGAAAGGACACTTATTATGCAGAGTTTGAGGTCTCATACAAACCCGGCAAACTTGAAGCTATAGGCTACCGCAACGGAAAGAAAGTCGGTACATGCAAACTTGAAACAACAGGATCTGTTTCTAAGATTCAGGCCAATCCGGTATGGAAAGAAATGTCAAGAGACGGAAAAGATATTAATATAATAGAGATAAGGCTAACAGACGATAAAGGCAGGACTGTCCCAGAGGCTGAAAATGAGATCATCGTTTCCGTAACGGGTGGAGCAAAACTTATTGGTATAGACTCGCCTAATTTGTATTATACAGGAAATTTCAAGACAGACCGTCGAAAGGCACAAAACGGTACATTGCTTGTCACTGTGCAGTCAAACGGCAAAAACGAAAAAACCGTCATTAATCTATCATCAAAGGGAATAAAAGATACCACAATCAGTTTCTAAGCTGACCATAATAAGAGTGTCATGAATCATTAAATCATGACACTTTTTTTAATGGCTATCTGTCAGTTCTGAAAGATGACATTGGCATCCCATTTCCCCCTTTCTGAAATACTAGACACATAGATTTTATCACTCCATGAAGTTTTAATCTAAAAAGGAGGTTCACCTTTAATAGTTTGAATAAATGATTTCACTTTTATTATTTCTTCCTTTGTCCCTACAACAATAAATGATATACCTCCTTCTCTTCCAGACAATCCACCAAGGCCGTATAAAAAGACCTTTACATTTGCATACTGTTGAATAGCCTCTATCTCTGTAAAAATCATTCCGGTTTTAAATAAATAAAGTTTAGGTATAGAACCTAATCTTTCATTATTAGCATTTAAAACATTTTCAGAATCTTCCAAGTTTAGAGAGGTTTCTTTCTCAAGACCGATAGGAATTACCAATTTGGCTTTATTCTCACCTACATATGGCAGAAACTTATGAGTTGTACCGCCATCATATGCACCTATACAGACAGCAGCCTGTTTTCTAGAATAATTTAAAAGATTACCACCCTTTAACACCAAATCTCCGGGTTTCAATAACCTTAGAGCTTCAGAATAACTTATATCAATAAGTTTTCCATTCTCAAATACTATTTCTTTAATATGGTTCTTCTTAATATTTAGTGCTTCTTTTCCTGCAGGAATAAAATGTCCAAGAAGGAAACTGCCATGTTCTATTGTTTTCTTCATCAACTCCTCTGCAATATATGAATTAGTAGAACCTTTTGTTATTATAATCATACCTTTTTGTAATTTATCTTTTACTAAAGGCATATTGATTATTCCTTTTGCTATAAGACGTTTACTCTCACTGACAGTAAGGTTAACATCCAGAAACACATCATTATCAGAAACTAAAAAAGATTTATTCTTTACACTCATAATACTTCCATTTAAAATCCAAACAAAGTTGGATAATTCATTAATAATTAACTTTAGTTTTATATCTTTGTATCAGGATGTTAATAGGAAGTAGGCTCTGCTGAGGAGCAACCTACCAGCAATAAACATCCTGACGGTACGCAGTAATGCTACTTGGGGAGGCGGTAACACGCCTCTCTTTTTGTATTACTGATATCGTCTGATATGGCTAAGAAAACCTAACCATAATCCTATGGTAAAACAAACTTTCCACAGCAGACACCACATAAGGGCTTTAAATGTCATTCCTAAAGATACTTATTTTTTAGGATATATCAAAGCCTCGGCTTGGGAAAGTCGAGGCTTTGTGATAACAAAAAGAGGATGTATCATTTTGACACACCCTCATACATTACACATAAAATAATATATAGATTAACCCGTTGGCGGAATTAAATCAGCGCATATTTAACTTTGCCAATGGGTTTGTTGTTTTTATAGTTGATGTATTGTAGGATTGTAAGTGCGCTAATCTTCCCTATAATTCGGGCAAACAATCCATCTGTATCTTTGGCGTAATTTCTTATAATCATAAACTGGTCACATAGCTGTGAGAATAGGGTTTCAATTCTTTTTCTTGCTTTGGCAAACCCGGGGAATACAGGTTTCCAATCTTTCTGGTTAGCTCTGTATGGAACTTCCAGCCTGATATTTGCTGTTTCAAACAAATCCAATTGTACACTGGCACTTAAATACCCTTTGTCACCTATAAAAGTACTGTTGCAATATTCCACCTTGACATCATTCAAATAATGAATGTCAGGTACACTTGCCTTGGTAAGATCAAAAGAATGGATTACTCCACTTAAACCACAGACTGCATGCAGCTTATATCCGTAATAATATATTCCTTGTGAGGCACAGTATCCGATTGACGGCGCTTTCTCAAAATTATTCTTTCCCATACTACAGCGTTTTGCACGTGCAAAACGACAGACCTCTATAGGTTTTGAATCAATACAGAAATAGTCTTCACCACCGTCTATATCCTTAACAAGCCTTTCCCTGATTGCATTACAAAGAGATGAGGTTATCTTACGCCTGTCATTGTATTGTCTGCGCGAGATGAGATTGGGAATTTCCTTTCTATAATCCTGCAATTTAGAAAACAGCAAGGATTCACTGTCAATTCCCATTGCTTCTGAAGTCATATTTAATGCAATTACTTCAAGATCGGAGAATCGTGGAACAACACCTCTTCTGGGAATATTACCTGATTCATTTACTAAATTACCTGCAACTTGCTTGCATATGTTCAGGAATTTTGCGAATATTGCATATAGGTTGTGCATAGCTTTATTGTAAATTAATAGTTTGGTCACTTCTAATTTACTAATAACCAGCGATATGTACAACCTTTTATACATATTTATTTTATCAATTTAATTCCGCCAACGGGTATAGATTATTATTTATTGAATGAATCTATTTTCAGAGTCCAAGTTTTACTATCACCATTTGCCGCTGTAACTTTATAACTCATTTCATTCTGTGTACTAAAATCCTGTATCTCTCCTAGTTTAGGAGAATCACCAACTGGCGCTATAACTGCAGCAGTAGATATATCACAGTAACCTACCAAATTTGATAAAGAGACACCGTCCCTAATTTCTTTAGGAAAATCATCATCAGCCTTTGGAACTGTAATATCACAAGTTACAATAAGATTCTCTTTATCTATTATGGTCTTAACAGTCATTTGTTCTACACACATTCTGTTCTTGGCATCATCAAACCAACGATATTCAAACTTGAAATTAGTAATATCAGCATCCTCATATGCAGGAAGCTCTTCTAAACCCGCCTTCAGACATGAAGAAATCATTGTCATCAGAAATAAGGAAAGCAATACATTATATATTTTTTTCATAATCTACAATTTTAATTAGTTCCAACCAGGATTTTGATCATTTGCAAGATTCTTGTTTAGTTCCATTTCTTTCTTAGGAATAGGGAACAAATATCTCTTAGCTGAAAAAGCACGAGAATTCAGTCCATGTACATCTGGTACATCAATCATCTCATACGAATGCCCATCAGCAGCAATTTCCAATGTTTGGAATGCATGATTCAATTCAGGAATAACTTCCAAACCATCAGCTTTACCCCAGCGAATCAAAGACCAATATCTGTCACCTTCAAAAAAGAGTTCAACTCTTCTTTCAGATTTATATGCCTTCCAGGCATCATCAAGAGTCATAGCAGCAGCTGTATGAGCTGGAAGACCTCCGTGTAAAGTACGGGTCTTATTAATATACTCAATAGCCTTATCTTTTTCATTCAACCTTAGGCACGCTTCTGCATAATTCAAATAAGACCTTCCTAATCTCAAAATTACATGATGATAGTCAGTATAGTTTTGAGCGAATATAGGCTCCTTCTCATATAAGGTCTTTCTTACAAAATACCCGGTTCTGGTAGAAAGCTTTGAAGCCTTATTTAAGGATTTTCTATGCATATTACCTGTAATTCTTGTTACAACCAAATTTTCATAAATATAAGTAGAATCATAAGCTATTGATGCATAAAAACGTTGGTCACGATGTTTATATAAATGATCTGAAACCCAATATGTGCCCGGATTATTAATATAATCCTCATAATACGAAGTCTCATTCCACTTCTTGGCCTTACCGTCACGGTCTATTACCTCATATTCATCAACCAAATCCTGTGAAGGCCACCTGTTTCCCCAACCCAAAAAATTCTGTTTAAGCTTAGGCCATGCAAAGTCATGCAACACATTAGTCTCTGCATTTGGTGTAAATTGTTGCATTGGAGTATCCTTATATTGTGTAACTGATTTATTTCTCCACAAAGCAAAGATAATTTCCTTAGAATTTGAAGCATAATCATAATCATTGAACATCTTTTTATAGTCACTATCCAATGAATAACCTAATTTGAACAACTCCTCGCTGCTGGTTTTAACTTCCTTGTAATAGTCTTCTTTTCCTGTTTCAATATAAGAAGCTCCATGAAGAGCGACCTCAGCTTTTAGTGCCAGCGCTGCACCTTTGGTAAAGTATCCATTCTCTGCATTCTCAGGCAAGCCGGAAGCAGCATCCTTCAAGTCTTTAAGTATAAAATCATAAGTTTCCTTTATGGTCTTACTTCTCCCTAATTGCAGTTCGTCTTCTGGTGTAAGAACCTTATCAATTAAAACAAACTTTCCAAATAACCGAGCTTTATTGAAATATATCATAGCCCTAAGCATTTTTCCTTCTGCTATCATTTCTTTCTTTATATTATCAGGAAAGTCAGATTTACCGACATTCTCTATAATCAGATTAGCCTGCCTGATAAGAGGAAAGGCAGTAGACCAACGATAATCCTTATCCGGAGTCATCTGATCCTTTATTATAGTCACCACATTATTAGTTGAGATTATAATATTATCAGAATAATCATCATTAGCAGCACCATAATAAGCATCCAACTCCAAAGGAGTGTAAATATATTCTTTAACTATATCTTTATATGCATTGTTTATAACACCCTCAACAAGTTTATAATCACTCCAAATCAAATCATCTGAATAACTATCAAGGGGTTTTGTATTCAATAAATCATCACAAGAAGACATTGCCATAACAATAGCAAAACCCGATATTAATATCTTAAACTTATTCATATCTTTAATTTTTAAAATTCAACATTTAGTCCTAAAGAGTATGTCCTGAAGACAGGATATGAAGCACCAGATATAGAACGAAGATTTTTCTCAATCTTATCTGGCTCTATCATCTTCGCTTCAGGATCAGTGAAATCCAGAACGTCTGATACTGTAAATAAATTAGTTCCGCTCAATGTAATCCTACAACCTTGAATAAAATTACAGTTCTTAAGCAAATCACGTTTTAAATTATAGCTTATCTGTAAATTCTTCAATCGGAAATATTTGGCATTCATATTAAAGAAATCAGTAACAAGAGCATTGTTTTCACCATTCGGGTAACCAGCTTTTGTTACTCGGGGGAATCTTGCATCCGTATTTTCAGGCGTCCAATAATCAGCCTGGAACTTTGTAATAACACTTGCATAATCACCACGTTGCATCTGTTGTCCCATTGCTATATATCTGTCACCTGTTCCCTGGAATAAAGCTGAAAGCGACCATCCTTTATATTCTACTCTAAAATCAAAACCATAATTCAAATGAGGCATAGAAGGTTGTCCTACCCTACGCATATCATTTGAGTCTATTTTACCGTCCCCATTTGCATCAATATATTTTATGTCACCCATTGAAGTTTCTGTAGAAGGCAATGGTCTAGGAGAATTCAATATCTGCTCCTTATTCTGGAACAATCCGTCACTTAAATACATCGAATAAAAGTAATCCTTTTCATGAGTCTGCCTTGTATAAGGATTCTTCAATGTAGCCAGGTCTTCAGAATCCAGCTGTTCCCATAACTGGTTGTAATAGGAGATGTTTCCACCGATTTCATAGTACCAGTTTCCACGTTTTTCCTTATATCTTAAGTTCAGTTCAAAACCGGCACGACGATGCTTTGAGCCAGAAGTAATTTCAGGAAGTGGTTTTCCTAACGTAGTAGCATAAATATTATTAGGACTCATCAGATATCCTGACGTTTTATAATAGAAATAGTCTAAAGAACCTTCAAGTCTGTTGTTCAAGGAAGCAAAATCAAAGCCAACATTAAATGACTTTCTGGTATACCATGTCAAAGCCAACGGATTAACAAGATTTCCTTCAGAGAAAGTGACATTCAATATATTACCTGCATTATAATATTCCTTCATTGCACCCTGATTATACAATGCCATATACCCAAATCGGGTAACGCCGTCCGAGATACCTGTCTCTCCATAAGATGCTCTAAGTTTTAGACTGTTTAGAATATTCTTATCATTAAGCTTCTGCATAAAGTTTTCATCCGAAATCATCCAAACTGCTGATACAGCAGGGAAAAATCCCCATCTTTTGTCAGGATGAAAATTGTCATTACCATCATAACGTCCACTGAATTCAATAATATATTTTGAAAGATAGTCATATTTAAGACGACCTACATAACCCATACTGGCAGATTCAGCAGCCGACCCATCATTTGTCAGTCCATCTACAGATCCGGCAAACAGCTGATCCATTGATGTAGATATATAATTTTTTCTACCTGCACTAACAAATTCAGAAAAACCTTTTCGCTGGGTATATACAAAAGTTGCATCTAACGTATGTTTTCCGAAAGTCTTAAGATAGGCAGCTTTAAACTCCATATCAAAGATCCTGCTATAACCGGATTTTACATCCATAGAGGGTTTTACACTTGACTGATATAAAGAACCGTCAAGCTCGTATTGCTTAGCCGTAGCATTCCATGATTTTTCAAAATAATCTATATCATTATAGTTTACCATTCCTGAGAAAGACAAGCCATCTACCCATTTAGGTTTCCAGGTTGCAGATATCTGGCCATTCAGATATTTTTTTCTTTTCTTTATATAACCGGAATCCTTGTCAAACCTAACCAAAGGATTTTCATTGCCGGCAGCAAGTGTTCCATCCGGATTATAACCAGGTACATATGGTCTAGTATTATATAACAATTGGAACCAACTGCCATCATAAGGCTCTCTAGTATTCTGAATACTTCCATTAAGGGCTGTATTTATTTCCAGACCGATATTTTCAAACTTTGTAGTTACATTACTTCTTAAAGTAGTTCTATCAAGATTAGAAGCGTCAGACTTTAATATACCTTCCTGTCCCATGTATCCTAAAGACACATAATAATTGGTATGCTCACTTCCTCCGCCTACAGATAACGTATGTTTTTGTTCCGGCGACAAATTCTTCAGTACCAAATCCTGCCAATTGTTGTTGGGATAATCAGGATCTTTACCAATCAAAGCCATCTGTTCCGGTGTCCAGAATGGTTCGCTTCCCTCATTGAGATATACCTGATTAGCCATTTCTGCAAATTCATAAGTATCAAGAGGAGCTGGCAAAACAGTAGGCTGACTCAATTGCAGATTCATTGAATACCTCACTTTTGGAGTTCCGGTTTTACCTTTCTTGGTCTGTACAAGCACAATACCGTTACCTGCCTTAGAACCATAAACGGCAGTAGCAGAAGCATCCTTCAAGAACGACATAGATTCGATATCTTCAGGATTTAAGGTTGAAAATACGAAAGCATCAGAAATAACACCATCGATTACAAACAATGGCGTCTCTCCACCACGAATGGATATTGATGGCATTTCCCCCAAAGCTCCTCCAGAACTATTTACAATAAGACCAGGAACCTGACCTTGAAGAGCTTGTGTAACATTCGGGAAAGGTGTTGATTCGAGTTTTTCTGCATTTAGGCTTGAAACAGAGCCAGTCAATTTTCTTTTAGTTGTAGTACCATATCCTATTACAACCACTTCATCAAGAACCTCTGTATCTTCTTTAAGTACAATTGACAACTCTTTACCTCCAACTGCAGCAAACTGTTGAGACTTGTAGCCCACATAAGAGACCTGCAATACAGAGTTTTCTGATGCAGTAAAAGTAAAATTTCCATCAAAATCTGTTATTGTTCCGTTAGAAGTTCCTTTTTCTATTACAGAAGCTCCTATAACAGGCATGTTTTGAGAATCAAGGATTTTTCCTTTTACAGTAACTTTCTTTGCAGACGAAGACTGATTTTTTCTGGATATGACAATCATCTTATCACGAATCTCCCAGGTGAGATTAGGATCCAGAACTTTTGACAAGGCATCTGTAACAGAAGCATTGGTCAAGGTAATTGTCACCTTCTTACTTTCATTTACTTCGTCCGTTTTGTAAATGACAGACATTCCTGTTTGAGTTTCAATTTCCTTTAAAACAGTCTTAAAAGACTGATTTGTAAAGGTCTTACTTACTGTTTGCGCATCAATACTAAGAGTTGCACAACCTATGGATGCTCCTAACAGTAATCTTAAAAGACATGTTCGGTTAAACATAGTGATTAAATTTTAGAATTTAGAAAAATATATTACATATCTCTAGCTATTTAATTATTATTCTATCTTTATCAATAGTATACTCAAACGGTATAATTAATTGCAAACCATCCAGAACTTGCACTAGTGTTTCATTATTTTTCAAAGAAATTCTGAACGTATGACATTTTATTTCATTGTTTTCAATACACACCTCTACACCATACTTTCTTGAAAGCTTCGCAGCAAAGTCCGCTAAAGTAATTTTTTCATATTCTATCCTGCCATCAATCCAGGCATTTGAATCATCAACATCCGACCTAAAACTTTCAACAGTTCCTTTATTCTTATTTATACATACACCTTCTCCAGGTGATACTTCATACAACTCATCTTTATAATCTATTTCAATCTTACCTTCAATAAGACTTGTCAAGGAAGTTGCATCAATATCGTACGCACATACATTAAATTTAGTTCCCTTTACTATTATATCGTATGCCGACGTTGAAACTGTAAATGGTACACCATTTCTGGATGTAACCTCAAAATACCCCTCGCCATCCAACACAACATTACGCTTTTTATCAGAGAAATTATTCGGGTATTTCAAAGTTGACCCACCATTCAACCACACCATAGTTCCGTCCGGTAGAACCAACTTCGACTTTTGACCTGAAGGTACTTCACTTACAAAATATAAGTCATTGCTTTTTCCGGTAAATCTATCATACAAGTAAACAGACAATGATATTATAATCATGATAGAAGCTGCTACCGACAACCATCCCGAATTCAACTTTCTATTCCTGTCATGAGATAAAGATATTCTAGAAGTATTCATCCGCGTTTGTAGTCTCGCCCATTTATCTGCCATCTCATATTCATTAATATATCCACTTATCCATTCACTTTCCCATTGACGGAACAGTTTCATATTCTCATTACTATCATTTATAAAATCAAACAAGACCTTTTCATCTTCAAGAGAAATTTTACCTTGAAAATACAAAAAAGCTGTTGATTTTATCTCTTCCATATTTTTCATATCATTAGTCTTTCTACTGATAAAACAATTCTATCCATTCTTACCCTACCTATTTTTATAAGTTTTTTTTCTTTTAGGATAAGAAAAACAGAGATACTATTATAAAATACTTAGTATCAAGAGATTGGTTCTCTAAGTAAGATGAAATTATTTTCAAAGATTTTGTAATATGTTTCTCTACTGCTTTAGTAGTAATATTAAGTCTATCAGCGATTTCATTATTTTTAAGTCCTCTAAACCTGCTTAAAACAAACACCTGCCTAGTTCTATCTGACAATAATGATATAGCTTTTGATATTTGTATCTTAAGCTCTTTTTGGAAAAGTATCTCATCCGGCGAAAGTTGCATATCCAATGAATACAGTTTCTCCTCTCCTCCTATATCAAATACATAATCAACAGAAATATTCTCAATCAAAGAGTTATGTTTTATATAGTTCAAACAAGCATTTCTAACCATACAAAACAATAAAGAAGATAACGAAATATATCTGATACTACTCTTTCTTTCCCAAAAAGAGATAAAGCAATCCTGAAGGATATCTTCAGCTATATCCTCATCATTTACATACCTCACTGCATATCTGAGAAGTCTTGGATAGAACTTAAAGAAAAGTTGCCTGAAAGCCTCTTCATTACCTTCTTTTACCATTTTAAGAAGTTCATTATCTGAATAAGGAATTGTGTCAATCATAATATAATAAGGTTTATATATTTATTATCGTTGAAACGGGGAAGTAAGGTATATGGACAATATCAGACCAATCAACTCTATACACCACATTGACTATATTATAATATATTTCTCTATCAGTATTTGCAGCCTATGAAAGTCTAAGTCTTTCTTCTGGGATATTTACGTTATTCACAGTTACAAAACCGACTTACTATGATATGTATATATGTTAATATAATAATTTTATTAATTGATATTATCCCTACTATTAGACATATACTATTAGTAGGGATAAAATATAGATAATCAGAGTTTTACACTAATTACCATCCTGGGTTTTGGAAATCAATATTTAATCTTTCATATTTGAGTTCTTCTTCCAATGGAATAGGCCAAATACGATATTTGTCATCTACTACATCTCTCTTTTGAACAACAAATCTATTATAAGTTAGGTTTCCATCATCATTCTTTTCAATCTTCATACCTGTAACCACACCTTCATATTTATCGTTCAACTTCCAACGTCTGAGGTCGAAATAACGGTGTTCCTCAAAAGCAAATTCTACACGACGTTCATTACGTAATCTTAAACGCAGCTCATCTGTATCCATTGTACCTTTAACAAGGTTAGGCATTTTTGCACGAGTTCTGACAACGTTGATAGCATCATAGACTTCATCACATGCTCCCTTATATTCCAACATTGCTTCAGCATAATTTAAATACATTTCTGCAAGTCTATAATATGACCAATATCCGTTAAGATCCTGATTTTTATTGGTTTTCCAATGCATGAACTTTCTTAGATAATATCCTGTCCTTGTATATTGCTCGCTTACAGAGGAAATTCCACAATTACCATCAACAAAAGTTTCTACCACTTGAGTATTATTTTCCTGATTATGGAATATACCATTATAATATATGGTTGATTTTAATCTCAAATCTCTATTTTCGTAAGGATTATTCGGATCATATTTACCACCATTTTCCTTTAAAGCTTCAGGATTATAGTTAGGAATTAAATGATCTTCATCCAAATATGGCTTTTCAAGATTTAATATTGGAACGCCATCAATTGTTTCATATGCATCTACCAATTCCTGAGAAGGTGAAATACCACTATTTACAACACCTGCATCCTTAAAAATAGGCAATCCATATTGTGCCCAAAGAGTTTTTATATTATTCTTTGACACATAAATTCCCTCAGTATTAATAGGTTTAGTTCCTACACCAACCCCTTGAAGGAAATAATCTTGATAAGAGCCATACGCTTTTTTATTGACCAATTTAGCAGGTGCTGGATTATAAATACCGTATCTACTCTCTTCCAACAACTTATCAAGCGATTCCTTGGTTATTTCTGCAGCCTCTTTCCAATGATTTTCACCGTTACACCACAAAGGACTTGCAGCATACAATATTGCTTGAGATTTTATAGCATAGGCTATACCTCGTGTCATTGAACCATTTTCAGTTCCATTTTCTACTCTCCACAATAATTCAGGCTCGCTCAACGCCATATCACAATCGGCAATTATATCCTTTACACATTGATAAAAAGATGGTCTTTCAACTTTTGAATAATCATAGTCTTCTGTATTTGAGGTCCTTATTATAGGCAACGGGCCATAATGTTTAATTAATTCCCATGCATAATAAGCACGTAATAAGTATGCCTCTCCTTTCCATCTACTACGATATGCTGGTATAGTAAAAACAGGAACTTTATCAACATTTTCTATAAATACATTACAATGATATATACCTTCATAAAGGTCTTTATATAGGTTAGTATTCATCATATTGTTTGATGAACTCATAGAACCCAAATAATAAGAATAAGCTTTAGAACCCTTCACATCATTAGCATCCTGCGCCTCATCAGTAAAACTTGCAATAAAAGTACCACCGGCGCTATATCTGCCATAACCCGGCATTTTCTTGTAACATGTATTAAGATATTGTGCAGTCATATTATAATCAGAAAAAATTTCGTCATAATTTTTTCTGTCATCAGCATCGTACTCGAAAACACTTTCACACGAAGAACTCAATAATATTGTCACTCCTAATGTTATTATATTAATTATTTTCATAAGTAATTAATTTAAAAGTTTAAGTTTAAACCTACAGTCCAATACTGAGAAGTTGGGAAATTGGATACCTTTCCACCTTCAACATCTATATCATTGGTTTTCATATGATCCCAAGTTAAAAGATTCATACCACTGATATAAAATCTTAATTGGTTAATATGCATCTTCTTCATAAAAGCTTTATCCTTCATTGTATAACCAATTTCTACGTTCTTAAGTCTGGCGAAGCCTTTATTCTGATAATAATAGTTATTGTTCTTTTGGCTGGAACTTCCTTGTTTTGTCAGAGCAGGAGCCAGTATCACCTCGCCATTAGCATACCTTTCAGATGTCCAGGCTTTTAAGTGATGTTCAAAGAAAGTACCGTTATTATATGTTTCATAATATCCTATTCCATTGTTGAAACCACCGAACTTGCCCAATCCTTGGAATAAAACAGAAACGTCCCATGATCTCCACTTAAGGAACAATTCTGCCCCCCAAGCAATCTGAGGTATTGTTGACTCGCCAATAGGAACTATATCTTTCTCATCAATTATATTATCACTATTTTGGTCTATATATATAAAATCACCAGGTCTTGGAGATTTACCGACATAAGTAAGTCCTGATTTGTCAATTTCTTCCTGACTGTTAAAATATCCGTTACCATTAGAATAATCAATTTCATATCCCCAAGTCTGACCTATTCTATATCCTGTCTGCCTATATTTATATGCATAATCGTCTGCTTTAGGCAATTCTCCAATTTCAATAATTTCATTCTTGTTAAATGCGAAATTAGAACTTAAGCCAAGAGAAAAATCTTTATTAATCTGCTTGAAATAACCCAGAGACAAATCAACTCCGGAATTATGAATCTCACTAAGATTTATCTTGCTTAAATAATCAGAAGAAAGTCCGTTCAACAATGGAGTGATATTATCATCAACCAATATGCTTGTTCTTCTGTCATTATAATATTCAACACCAACAGACAACTGATTAAATAAGCTGAAATCTACACCTACATTGAATATCTTTGATTTTTCCCAAGTCAAATTCGGATTACCCAATCTTATTATATCTATAGGTTTGGATAAATAATTTATTCCTCCATTACTTGCTGCACTAGCCAGATAATCTCTATAAAGGAACCTGTCATCACCAAAATTATCATTACCAACAAGTCCATAAGAAGTATGGAACTTTAAGTAAGACAATACTCTATTGTTCTTCAAGGCATCCAGATTAGTTGCGACAAAAGCTAAAGAACCGGAAGGGAAGAAACCATACCTGTTTCCTTTCGAGAATTGTTCAGAACCTTGATATCCTGCTGTAAAATCAGCAAAAATCAGATTATCATAACCATATGACAAACGACCTCCATATGTCATTCTCAATACAGGCTGTACTCCCTGAATTTTATTTGCATTATAGTACTGTTGAGACAAAAACAAATTTACTCCCAATTTATGTCTGTTGAAAGATCTGTTATAGTCAATATTCCAATCATATTGTGACCTGATAGAACTTTGTGTTGATTTTGAGAAAAGAAGAGGTTCCTTTTCTGTAGTGCCATATTGATAAAACAATAATTCATTTGTATTTGTCAAATCCCTTGTCCAGCGCTCATAGTCAGTATTTCCCTTATTTTGAGATGTAGTATTATTGAAATAAATAATATTACCTGATGTTTTAAGACCTGGAGTTATGAATTTTAAGTCAAATTCCAAACCAATGTTAGTCGACAAATTATAGTCTGTTCCTTTAACATATCCTGATCTGTTCAGCCTACCAAATGTAGGATTTGTATTCTCAGGAGTTACTACAACCTTTCCATCCGGTGTCAACGGACCATATATGACGGGAGACATATCAAATATAGAACTCATAACACCTCCGGTTCCATCTGTAGCATTCGGTGACAATTCTTTATTTATTCGCGCTGCAATATTCACATATCCCTTGATATAGTCATTTATCAGGAAATCCACATTCGATCTGAAGTCAAATCTGTTAAGACCGTAAGTTTTCAATGCATCAGCGGTCTTGAATGGAGAATCCTGATGCATATATCCTAAACTTGCATAATATTTGACATATTTAGTTCCACCATGAGCACTGGTATAAATATTCTGAGTCTGTACAACATCCTTCATAAACATATCATACCAATTATTATTTGGATACAGATTCCTATCAGTTCCATTATAATAATTATCTATTTCATCTTGTGAATATATATAGTAATCACCAAAACCGTCATTTTTCCAAGCCTGATTAATCATTGTTGCATAATCACCTGAAGATATCATCTTTGGTCTTACTATTGCATTCTGTAACGTATAGTTCACGTCTACGTTAATAGAGGGAGCAGAAACTCCTCCACGCTTTGTCTTTACGTATATTATACCGGCAGCAGCCTGCATACCATACAAGACAGATGACGATGCATCCTTCATAATAGTGACACTTTCGACATCATTGACGTTAACATTATCAAGACTTCCTATCATTCCGTCAATAAGGATCAAAGTAGCTCTACCATTAACTGTAGAAGCTCCCCTTATATTCAATGAATATGTTTCTTTACTAGGCTCATTACCGGTTGTCTTTACATATAATCCGGGAACTCTACCTGCTAATGCTGCCGCCAAATGATGATTATGAGTTTTTCTCAACTCATCACCGGTTATGACAATAGCAGAACCTCCTACAGAATATGAAGGACGGACATCTTTAATTAAATTTACTTCCTGGTACTTATTGCTGACGTCTCTATCGAGCTTTACATACAAATTCAGTTTGTCATTAATTTTAATCTTTTTAGTAGAATATCCTACGTACTCTACCAACAAATATTTTGTACCGTTAGACAATTCTGCACTAAACTCACCATTCGCATCAGTAATTATATTATCGTCTTCACCTACTAATCTAACTATAGCTCCAGGAAGTCTGTCTCCAGAATCATTACATACATATCCCTTTATGGAACGAGACTGAGCATTTATCAAGTTTAAGTTCATCATCAATATTACAGACAATGCGAAAAACTTACTTATATAGTATTTTCTCATGATATCCAATATTTTTTGTTTTATAAATGAAATTTAATCCCAACCTGGGTTTTGCCAGTTTACTCCTGTAACTGCTTCAAGTCTGTTTGCTTCGTCTAATTCTAAACCGTGAAGCAAATACTTACTTTTATAAGTTTCTCTTGTCCATGGTGTTCCTACAAAAGAGTCTGTCTTCTTATCGTAAGATTGACCTATCGGACATCTATGGTACTCATAAGTATTACCTACCTTCTCTATCCACATCGCAGTTAGATGCTTTCCACCATACTTCATCTCCTCACCAGGTTTAGTCCATCTGCGGATATCATTATATCTGCATTCTTCCATAGCCATTTCAATTCTCCTTTCATTCTGAACCATCAATCTGGCTTCCTCCTGATTTGAAGGATTAATGTTTTTCATCTTTACGCGATCCCTTATAGGCTTTATAGCATCAACTGCATCTTTCCAATTACCATTCTCAATAGCAGCTTCTGCATAATTTAAATATAATTCCGGCAAACGCATCATTCTCCAATGAATTTTTAACCATGATCCAGGATAAGAATCCGGGCGCATATACTTGCGCATATAATATCCTGTACATGTTCTTTTAATATCCCCCATCTTTATACCATCTTTAGCCCCGTTATATGTCCATATATCGAACATTTTCTGATTTTTATTCATTGTTTGCGAACCATTATAAAATATTATTGCATAAAAACGTGGGTCTCTGTTCTCGTAAGGTTTTTGAGGATTATATGTAGTTCCGCTTGCATAGTTTGGCTCAAGATGAAGTTCGTCTTTGTAGGGTTCTTTTAAATCTAATACATATGTACCGTCTTTCATTGGGAATGCATCTACAAGTTCCTGGGTAGGACAAATACCGGATTTACTAGCACCATTTGATGGTAATCCGTTAAATTTAATCGAAGCATTTCCTCCCATCTGAAACTTAGCTATCCATATTGTTTCTTTATCTATTGGAGAAGGTCCATAATCAGCCTGTGAAGTAGAATATTCATAAAATGCATTATCTCCATACAGATTCGTATTCCTCACCTCTGTATACAGTTCATAACCATTTGCTAGACAAGCATCAAGACTTTCCTTTGTTATACGTTCTGCATCAGCCCAATAATTCTGTCCATCACAGAATAAAGGGCTTGCCATATACAATGCAGTTCTTGATTTTACCATTGCAGCAATAGCCTTGGTCATTCGTATTTCCTCTCCGGCTTTTTCATATCTCCAAGGGAATTCAGGAACCTTCATTGCTTCTTCACATTCTGAAATTATAAAATCAGCACAAGTTTTGAAAGATTCTCTTCTTAAATCTGCACCATCATAATCAACAGGAAGCACATCCTTTATAATAGGTACACCTCCAAATCTGGATATTAGTTCCCAATAATAATATGCACGAAGTACCCTTGCTTCAGCCTTCCAGTGAGCCCTATCCTGTTCTGTTGGAACTACTGCATTGTCAATTCTGCTTATAAATAAATTGCATCTCCTTATGTTTCTGAAAAACAAATCCCAAGATGTCCTGTTACCCTTTCCCCAATTATTGTTGTCTGCAATCAGTTTATTACTCCACTTATCAGATTTCATTCCCTTATATGCAACTCCTACATAATTGGTATTTGTAGTATATTCCCATGCATCGTCTGTTAGAATAATAGGTAAGTTTGTTCCCCACGAATATTGTACCGCAAACCCGGGAATATCTTCATAACAAGAATTTAAATATGCTCCGGTAGTTACTTCATTAGCAAAAATCTCGTCATATGAGTGCTGACCTTCCGGGATTACATCTAGTGAATTCAAACAAGAAGAAAATAAATACAAACTTGAAAAAACTAGAAAAAATGTATATAATTTATTTTTCTTCATAATAATCTAAAAATTAATATTAGCACCAAAATTTATTACTTTTAATACAGGTAAAACTGATGTTGTAGTTTTCTGTTCCGGATCAATATTCTCAAACGGCAAATTATCAAAAGTAAGAAGATTCTGACCGTTTGCATAAAGTCTTAATTTATTGATTCCTATCTTTTTAGTCAATTTCTTAGGAAAAGTATAACCAATTTCCAGATTCTTCAATCGCAAGAAAACTCTGTTTCTAATAAAATAATCGTTAGGTTCAAGCGAAGAACTTCCAGAAGTGGTCAAAGCTGGATATGAAATCTTCTCTCCATTACCATATTTTTCCTGTGTCCATGCTCCCAAATGATGATTCTGGAATACAGATTTCGTTTCATCAACACCCATAGATCCCTTATAATTTATATGTGAATTACCTATACCATATAGTAATGCAGAAAAATCAAATCCTTTATAAGAAAAACCTAATGTCAAGCTATAATTAAATTCAGGAAGTGAAGGTTTACCTATTGGAGCATAGTCTTTCTCATCAATTACGTTATCACCGTTCATGTCCTTATATACAAAATCACCTACCCTAGGCTTAATTCCTGAATACTCAGGATAAGCAGCAATTTCTTCTTCAGACAAGAAGTAACCATGCCCCGGCGAATCCCAGTCAATTAAATATCCGAAATTCTGTCCCATTGAATAGCCCTGACCTCTATATGGGCAATAATAATCATCTCCTAAATTTAATTCATCTTTAAAAATTATTTCGTTCCTAGCAAAATTAAGCATACCTCTTATTGAGTAAGACCAATCTTTGTTGACTCTTTTATTATAAAATATATCCAACTCAAAACCATGATTAAAAACTTCACCAAGATTAGCTTTAGGCAACACTGATTGAAAATTACCTAATATGGAAGGCACTGTATTACGGGTGATAAGGATGTTTTTTCTGTTTTCCCTGAAATAGTCAAATGTAACTGTCAAATCATTATTAAACAGACCTAAATCTATACCATAATTTTGTTTATATGCTATTTCCCAGGTAAGATTAGGATTACCGATTAGTACCTCTTGAACCTTCTGACCATTACCTAAGACTGTATCATAAAATATTGTCGGTGGACAATCAACTATAGTATTATTATCCAAATACAGGAATCTCTGGCTTCCAATTTTATCGTTACCTACTTTACCAAAAGATGCACGAAGTTTCAAATTTGATATAGCTTTTACATCCTTCATGAATTCTTCATTAGAAACAAGCCATCCTAAAGAGAAAGCAGGGAATACGCCAAAACGTTTTCCTTTAGCAAATTGCTCCGAACCGTTATATCCTATGTTAAACTCGCCCATATATCTGTCGGCATATCTATAAGTCAAACGTCCGGCAAATCCCAAACGGTTATATGGCAATAAATATATACTTGTTCCTGATGCTGCCTCACTATTGTCTCTCTGGAAAACAAACATCGCACCTACATTATTCTTTCCAAAATCTCTCATATAGTTAACAATCCACTGAAAGTTCAACGAATAAGAGAAACTATATGATTTATTTAATGACAGCTGATACTTCTGATACTCATTCCGTGATGTTAATGAGTAAACGTCATTTATATTACCATTCTCATCTTTCTGCTCTAATATTGACAACTGATATACATTATAACCACTCTTCGATCCTTTTATAATGGAATTCGCATTTACATCATATGCAAGAAGAACTTTTGTACTTAAGCCTTTTACAAATTTATTAAGGTCAAAATCAAAACCTAATGAAGTATTCAGCTTACTCTTATCCTGTGTCTGATAACCCAAATAATTTAACTCACCATAAGGTGATGAATCATCTGTTGAAACCAATGCATCCATAGGAATACCAAAACTTTCGTCTGGAAAAACCGGAACTACAGGAGACATTGTATAAATCTTTCTAATAAACTGATATTGATCATCCTTAAAATTAGGTTTACCAACTTTATCTATATATCCTGCAATTTTAAGGTCAGCTTTAATCCAATCTGTAACCTTAATATCAAGGTTTGATCTAAAATTATATCTATCCAATTTGAATTGAGGGTCATATCCAAGCTTACTTCTAGGTTCAGTATTCATCATACCTCCCTGATTAAGCATACCGACATTCACAAAATACTTGACCCTTTTGGTACTTCCTGAAAGGTTTGCATTATATCTACTCATAATAGAACGATCCTTAAACACTACATCAAACCAGTCAGTATTGGCATAATAAGGGTTTGTACCATCTTTATATAATTGAATTTGTCTATCTGAATATTTTACCGGAAGACCGTCATTCATTAAAGCCTGATTATATAAAGTGGCATACTGCCAAGAGTCCATCATTTCATAATTCTTTGTAAACTCTTGGATACCATACTCTGCAGACACACTTAATGAAGGTTTTTCCTGCTCTCCAACCTTAGTTGTAACCAAAATCACACCATTTGCACCTCTAACACCAAAAACTGCAGTTGCTGAAGCATCTTTAAGGATTGATATGGTTGCTATTTCATTTGGATCGAGCAATGACAAATCTTCTCGCGGAACACCGTCTACTAATATTAAAGGATTCTGTCCATTCATAGTACTTGCTCCTCGCAATCTCAACTGAAAATCTTCCTCACCAGGTTGTCCGCTATTCTGCATAATTGACAAACCCGGTAATTTACCTGTCAAAGAACCGACAAGATTCGCAGAAGGGCTCTGTTTAATCTGATCATTGGATATAGCTGCAACCGCACCAGTAACACTAACTTTTTTCTGTGTTGAATAACCCACAACTACAACTTCTTCCAGCAACTCAGAATCATCTCTCAAAACAACATTGATAGAAGATTGGCCTTTCACTTCTATCTCCTGAGTTACCATTCCAATGTACGAAAACACCAAAACGGATTTTTTTGAAATATCATTTAAGACATAGTTGCCGTCAAAATCCGTAACAGTTCCACTTGTAGTACCCTTGACCTGTACTGTAACACCAATTAAAGGATCTCCATTTTTATCCTTAACATTTCCCGTAATGGAAATATTTTGCCCATAGACAATTAATGAGCAAAAGAAACATAAACAAAAAAATATTAGTCTGTGTCTCATAAATTAAATATTAAAAATTACATTTAGGTTAAAATCTTCACAAAAGTAATTAGAGCCCATTACTATGATGTAACTCTAAGTATAAAATATGTATCTCTCAATAAGAATCAATCAGTTACAAATGTATATCCGTCTATATCTTAAAAAAACAACTTAGTTTTATTCTCCTCATACTACCCTTTCCATTTAGCCTTAGGTACTATATATAATTTTACATACCTGGACAAAAGATGTACAGCTTTCTTCTTAACATCACTGTCATTACCAGATGACAATTCAATCCATTTTGCAATAGATTCAACTTTATTATTAGGAGTATTAAAAGATTTTGCTATTTTGTCTATTTTCAATTGTCCACCACCATATTCTCTCTGTATAAAGTCAGAATTAATTACTCGGAATACCTATTAACTTCTACATTTGGTAGACTATCTACAATTTTCCACTTAATTTTTTCTCTTTCCCTTACATCTTCCGATGTAACTATGGCTTTAACATTTTCTTTGAAACCTTCAAATGTTGCATTTGTCACTTTAATCTGCCATGTATCTTCTACAGTTATAAATACAGGTACAAGAGAAGGATCATCAAATGACTTGACATTTCCATAACAGTTGTTACGGTAGAGTTTATACATCTCAGCATCAGGTTCAAGTACATAAACTTCCTTATCGTCAACCTGAGCGTCTACACCAAAAATAGCATGTACATTATTTATTTCCGAATCATTAGCATATGAACCAATAGTTGCATCAGGATCATCCTTATGCTTTCTATCGATAAACCCTTTATGAATTAACAAACATGCTGATGAACTTTTAGACCACACACTATCTATTTTCACTGTTCCATTATGAGTTGTATGAGGATTCATCATAACAGCAGTTCGTCCGTTCTCATTTCTGACATTCTTAGCCTGTATATCAAAAACACCTGCATATATACCACCTACTCCTGACTCCAAACGTAAAGTTACACCACTTTTTGCATATATATTTCTAAAATAAATGCTCTGAGCACCATGAAGTTGACACAAGCCATAACCTGAATTTGCATTCAATATACTACAATTCCTGATTTCACCATTCGTAGGGAGAGATACTTCCCATTTATCACCTCCCTTAGTTGTGGTTGGAACTAAAGTCAATCCGCAAAATTTAGTATAATTATCTTTGATAACAGCATCTGCTATAAGAAAGTTCTTCACTAATCTACAGATTATAAAACGCGATGCGCCATTACTTCCAGGCTGAAAAAAGAATAATCCACAATATAACAACCATCTGAACCTCTAATAGAACAATTTTCAATATATTGCCCATTGTCCTTTTCTGTAGAAAAAATAAGCAAAATAGTTCAGGAATTCCTTTTGATTTTTAGAGCCTACATATTTGATGGAATTACGTATCTGATGTACTATACAAAGTTGTACAGCTGTATTAGGATAAACACTTTGAATGGCTTCAGGAAAACCTTTCAAGCCGTCTATACAGGCTATAAGAATGTCTTCGACTCCACGGTTCTGGAGGTCTGTCAGAACACTGAGCCAAAAGTTTGCTCCCTCATTTCTTGATATATACATTCCGAGCAGCTCCTTATGTCCTTCCCGGTTAATACCCAACACATTATAGATTGCACGGGATACTGCACAACCGCGTTCATCTGTCACTTTATAGTGAATGGCATCCATCCAGACTATTGGATAAACCGAATCAAGCATACGTGATTTCCATGCCTTTATTTCCGGAAGTACACGGTCGGTGATGGCACTGATTGTATCAGCTGAGACACGATTACCAAGGTTTTCTTCCATCCAGTCACTGATTTCCCTTGTGCTGTTTCCCAAAGCATATAGGCCTATTATACGGTCAGCAACTCCTTCAGCAAGAATTGTCTCGCGCTTCTTAATAAATTGTGGATCAAAACTTGAATTACGGTCGCGGGGAGTGGATACAGTTACCTCACCTAATGGAGTCTGTACCTGTTTCTGCATCTTACCATTACGGCGATTACCCAATTGACGTTCTGTTTCTGTAAGATGTGCATCCATCTCACCTTCCAAGGCTGCATTAAGGATACTTTCCAATAAAGGAGCAAAGGCACCATCTTTACCCAATAAAGGCTTACCTGCTTTTAGTTGTTCAATTGCCTTGTTCTTGATACTCTCAAAATCAAATTCTTCTTTCATACAAAAAAACTGTGTTAGCAAAGTTTATATTTTATTCTTTGCTGACACAGTTTAATTTACATCCTCCAAAAGCTTAAGTCCTTTTCTTTCACTTTTCCGTATTACTTTTCTTATTTTCCAGGCTTACTGTTTCTTCTACAGTTTCATCTATTCCGTTCATACCATCCTTAAAACTCTTAACCCCCTTACCAAGACCCTTCATCAGTTCGGGAATCTTTTTCCCGCCAAACAACAACAAAATGACTAGAGCTATAAAGATCAGCTCCTGACCTCCTATTCCTAAAAGCAATAAATTACACATATCAATTACATTATATAAAATAGTTAATAGCATCTCACTTCGAAAAGCCTTACATCAGAAGCTCCATAAGTTTCTTTTAAGTTTACACGTATTCTTGACGTCCTGACAGGCGAAAAGTTCAACTTTATGAGTCTGTGCAGGTTATTGTCTACTTCTGCCAATTCTTTCCATATGCCATTTGCCTCAGCCTCAACAGAAACTTTCTTTACAAGTTCAACAGGCATTCCTGGTCTCTGCTTTCTTCTCTTTTCTATATTAGGATGAATCTGTATTTCAGTATGAAGATTTGAATCACATTTTATTTCTACAGAAGACAACGAAACCGGTTTATCCCAAGAAAGAATCAAGTCTGGGTTCAGTCCGTCCGACTGCCAATGGTGTATCCTGTTCACCTCATCCCTACTATAGCCGTCAGTCAGTAAAGCCACATTACCTGATGTGGTAGACGAAGCCTCAATCTTCGCCTTGCGTGCCAAGTCAGCCCCGTCGTTTGCCGGACGGTTCGGAATATAGCAGTCATCGCGTAAAAGTCTTTCCTGAAGCTCCGGAATGTGTTTCTTGTAAACTCCTCTTGGAGAAGTCTTATACTCCATACACATGGCAGCAGCAGTACCCGCAGCTTGTCCCACAAGACCACAAATTGCAATAAGTCTGGTTGCTGAAAGAGCTATATGAGTTACACTTACATTTCTTCCTGCAAACATAAGATTATCAATATTCTTAGAATAAATACATCTGTATGGTATTTCAAACATTTTTTCAAATCTTTGATGGAAATAACTTGCAGGTTCCTTATCATTCAAAATTCCGCCGGGACAGTGTTCGTCGAGCGACCAGCCGCCTCCGTATGCTATTGCATCATCAAAATGAGTGAACTTCGTCAAATCGTTTTCATTCAGGATATAATCTCCCATAAAACGCCTTGACTCACGCCGTCCCGGAACGGAACCAACCCAATCCAGTACCAAATTGGCGGCTTCAGGGAATTTTCCAGAGTTCTTAACATAATCCCAAGCACCATATAGATATCCCAACAATTTGTGGCGGTTCTCTTCTGTAACATCAACAATATCCAAGTCGCTACCTAATTCTACCCACCAGAATCCACAACTTAATTGTGTAATTGTACGTTTATTTGCTTTACTAGGATCATATTTGATAGTAAAAGAAGGAGGATTGAAAGGTACAGGATACCCCATATCCTTGGAGCTGAACTGGATACTGTCTCCCATCACCCATCCGTCCGGCTCGTCTGGAGCATATTTCTCATTAAATTCAGCCTTACCTTCTCTTCCGCTCCTATATTCAGCACCGGCACTTGCAGCCAACGCACCATCGCCGGAGCAGTCTATGAATATATCAGCATTTATTATGATTTTAGACTCGGTAGACATTTGGAAACAGATAGCTTTCTTTATCGAATTTCCATCCATAACAGCCTCCATGGCCTGAGTATTCAGCATCAATGTAAGATTTTCCTGGCGAGTTACATAATCATACATTACATGATCCCATACCTCCCAAGAATTCTGGACATTATAGTACCTGTTTTCCAACTGGATTTCCTCCACTATACCAGTTTCCCTGTCGACTCCAAACTTATTCTTGAAATGATAAGAACCGTTTATCGGTACATGAATTTCGCTTGAAGCATTACCGCCAAGAACCGATCTGTTCTGAACTAAAACAGTTTTGGCCCCATGTCGGGCTGCAGATACAGCCGCACACAATCCGGCTACTCCACCACCTATTACCGCTACATCAAAAACATATTCCTTTTCGCGTTTTACAGAAGAAGTATCCTTCTTGCCCATATACTTCCAGTTATCATCGCGTTTAGGCCAATCGGTCTTTGTCTTGAATTTACTATCTACATTAGCCAATGAATATCCTCCCATTGACAAAAAAGCTGTTGTAAGAATAGAGCTTCTTAAGAATTCACGTCTTTTCATGTGTTTATAGATTTATTGTTCGTGTAAGATTTATCAAATTTTTCACCATCGTAAAGGGAAGAAAACCGTCATTTCGCATTCCCCTCTATTAGCCCAGGCATAATAAGGTATAAGCTTCAATGTAAAATCATCATATCCGCGCTTCAAAGGAGAATAAAGGTTGTTTTCATCAAAAGATGACTTTCTGACCAAAGCCTCTGTAGTCAAAGTCCTGACACCTCCCAGCAATGCCTTGTCAAACTTTTCAATAAACTCTGCATCAGAAGGAATAATGACGTCCTTCATTTCTACTCCATTCGGCAAATCGACAGCCTCAGCACAGTATACCAGAGGTCCGCATGAAACGGCAACCTGGTTTCTCAATTCTTCAACCATAGGATTTGCCTCAACTATTTGCGGTTTCATATTCAGGCTTATTTCCACCACATCACCTTTCCTCCACTTTCTGGCAACTGAAGCAAAAGTCCCTGCCTGAGTCTCAACACTTTCATTATTAACCATCACCTGTGGTTGGTCTGCCCATTCAGGAATACGCAATTTCAGTATAAAATCCGCATTTTTGTCACCTTTATATGTCATTCTAATATTTCCGTTCCAAGGATAATCAGTAGACTGACTGAATGCAACATTCTGACCTTTAATAGAGGTCTCGATATTATTAGAACCATATAGAGTCACATACAGTGCATCATCATTTTTTGCATACGCATACTCTTTTGTTTCGGCAAGGAATCTGGCAAGACTGGTAGGACAGCAAACACACGCACACTCTGTAGTCCATCGGTTGTGATAATCCATTGAAAGCATATAGTGATTGTCGGCATGCCACCTTAAAACATTAGTATAAAAATAACTCTTGCCGTCCAGTCCCATTGAGGACAGGTTATTATAGAAAGCCTTTTCCATAGTGTCGAGATATTTCACCTCGCCGGTAAGCATAAACATTCTCCAGCTGAAATATGCCCCATAGAAAGTGGCACATGTTTCATTGTATGCAGATGCGCTATGTATGTGATAAGGATATCCAAAAGCCTCATGTACAACCTCATTACGGTTTTTTTCCGAAGGACCTCCATGAACATTGCCCAAACCTCCTGTAAATGAGGCCTTTCTCAAATACATATCCTCCCAAATATTCTTCAGCGCGCCAAGTAAGACTGTATCTCCCGATTCAGCCACATAATCAGCTGCACCGATATATAGAACAGGAGCCAGCACGGCATGCCCTACAGCACGTTTCTCGGACCTTAGTTTAGTATCGTTCTGATTCTCAGTACGGCCGTTTTTCTGTCCGCGGGCAGAAATAAATCTGTTGGCACAATCCATATAACGTTTATCACCGGTACATCTGTAAAGCTCCATCAACCCCATGATCTGTGTAGGATTATAGTCAATATCAGTAAGTTCAGGAGTCATAACCTTAAAGTAAGAATCAAGGAAATTGCCGACTTTTATTGCTGCATCTATCAATGTCCTTCTGCCTGTCACCCTATAATGAGTAGTTGCAAGAGTAAGGAAATGGCCCATGTTATATGTTTCATGCTGGTTTGGAGCAATAAAACGCTTCGTATTCTTGTATTTTTTCTTTTCGCTTAAAAGGCCAAAACCTATTTGTGTATGAGTGGTTATATATCCGTCATCAGCTACAGACCTGGCCAAAAGGGCAGCCTTTTCTTCTATCAAATCCAGCAGGACCGGATCTTTAGTTACGGAATATACAGCAACCTGCGCCTCAAGCCACTTGTAATAGTCGCCATCCTGCCAGTGTGTTCCTCTAAAACCGTTTTTCGGGTCAGCCTTATCTCCTACTATTCTAAAATTATACTCAGAAAAACCCATAAAATAGTCATATTGGGCCGGGATTACATTTGGAATAACCATATCAAAACGGTCTTTCCAGAATCCGTCTGACCATGCCACTTCACCCATATTTAGACAATGTACTTTAGCGCATGAATTTTGCGTCGCATCAATATAGGGTCTGGTATGGGAATAAGAAGGGATTACACACCCTGAAATAAACAAGCTACAGATAATTTGTGTTTTCATTTCTTTTTATTTTATTTTTGATTAGCAGAGGCAAATGTACAATAGCTTCAGTCTAAATATGTATCCTGCAATAACAAACTTGTCTCTGTAAATAAAAAAACATAGTTATTGCAGGTACATCTTTAGAATACAAACTCTGTATAACTAAATAGTTATATTGGCTCTTTCCAGCTCATCCATCACACTCTTTGTTCCTGCAAGATGAGATTTCATGGCCTCGGATGCTGCAACAGGATCTTTACTGATTATAGTATTGAGAATGGTTTCATGAAAATGATTGCAATTTTCGGGATTGAATTCAGGATTCAGAGTATAGATGATATGATTGTACAGCATAGGACGCATAGTTTCCATCATTAGCGAAAATATGCTGTTTCCAGAAGCATCGGCAACAGATTTATGGAAATTGTAGTCATACTCTGCAAAGGTCTCAAGCTTGTATTCCTCATTCCTCATCTTCTCAAGATTGTCTGAAATAACTTTAATCTGTTCTTCAGTAGCCCTAGAAGCTGCAAGCTCTGTCATCTTGATTTCAATAGAGTTACGGAATTCAAGAATATCCTTCATGGTAGTTTTCTTCAGTTTCAATGCAATCGGAAGGAGTTTGGCAGTAGCCTGTGCACTCTCATCTATGACAACCACACCCTTCCCATGGAATTTTCTTACCATTCCTCTTGATTCAAGAGTCTTTATGGCTTCCCTTACAGAACTTCGTCCTATACCGAATTCACGGCACAAGTCTTCTTCTGTCGGAAGATAATCACCTTGCTTTATTTTTCCTGTTACTATCAAATCTGTTAAAATATCTGTAACCTGTTTGGCAACAGAATCATTTGCCAAACTTGGCAATGCTTTCAATAATTCTGCACTCATATGTTTATCACGTTCTTTTTGTCGTCTGACATCGTATAATAATGCAAATATGTAAACTTTTTTATATAATGACAAGATAAAATCAGTATTTTCTGTAATAATCGGAATACATTTCCAGAACATACCTGTCCAAGGTCTCTTTTTCAATCTTATTAATCTGTTTTCTGTTCATTCCATGATACGGAGAGACATATGTAACAGAATCAGAAGTGTTATAGAGAAATGGTCTACCCAGTTTCAAGGCTGGGTCATCATAGCTCTCCATTGATTTCAGAAGATGTTTCTGAAGTCTGTCTCTTATTTCAGAATATTGCAAATCTTCATAATAATTAACAGTCTCCAACGGGTCTTTCTCTATATCAAGCAACCAAGGTTTTTCCTTACATGACAATACCAACTTATACCTGCCATCAGTAACAGCAGTCCATTCACTGAACGGTGAATCTGTAATATACACCATACGGTCGGCTGGAACAATGTCACTGGAATTTGTCAGAGTACTACAATCATTTATTCCATGAACATTCTCTATTCCGCGCATACCCATCAGACCTAGAACAGTAGGAGCAAAATCAGTTATACTATAAGCTCTTTTCACCAGTTTTCCTTTATTTATAACAGATGGATATCTTATTATAAAAGGAACTCTTACCGCATCGTCATATGGACATCCCTTGTCAACCCTCATATGGTTATAGAGCATATCTCCATGATCGGCAGTAAATACAACAATGGTATTTTCATCGAGATTGTTGTTATCAAGATATGCAAGAATCTTCCCTACATTCTCGTCTATACATTTTACCATGGCAAAATAGTTCTTAACCTTCCCAGGTTCGAATCTTTCAGCCTGAGCCTTTCCCCCAACGCCCCAACCCGGACGCATATCCAACAGTTCCTTTGAATTAGTCTCTGGTGTTTTCAGTTCAATACCGGCATATTGTGACACATACGGATCCTGACACAGATCAGGTGAATGAGGATCAGGTATAGACAGCATAAGGCAAAACGGACGTTCATCTCTTTGCGACAACAGCTCGATGGCTTTGTCAGTAAGGAAATCAGTACTGTAATGGTAACCATCTGTATCCTCCGCTCTGGAATTTGTAATATGGATGCGATTTGGTTCCTCAACCACCTTATACCATTTCTCATGGTCTGATTCAAACATAAATCTACGGTCTTGCCATCCGAATGAATATCCAGGTTCATAAAACATCCTTCCCCTCAGTTTAGGGACACCTGCCAGATGCCATTTCCCGACGTATGTAGTAGAATAACCGTTTTCTGCAAGTACATCGGCAAAAGTCTCTAAATTGGCATCCATAGCCATTCCATTTATTGGAGCGCCTGTTGATGCCGGGTAAAGTCCGGTCTGGAAAGAAGCTCTGGCTGGAGTAGAAACAGGTGCAGAGCTGTAGAAATTAAGACATAGAGCTCCTTCCGCCGCAAGCCGGTCGATATTAGGGGTTTCAATCCTGAGTGATTCACCCCACAAGTTTTTCTGTGAATCTGCGAGATAATTTCTATAACAGCCCAAAGTACGGATAGAATGCTCATCTGTCATTATAATAAGGAGATTCGGTTTATCCTTAACAGTATCTTTTACGCAAGAAGAAAATAAAGCCGTAAAGGCTATAGCAGAAGCCAAATGAAAACTTTTATTCATAAACTTAGATTTTATATAAGGAATGCTTTTGCATAATACATATATACTAGTATTTAGCAGAAGCATCCATATTAACCATTACTTTAAAAAGACATTAATGCCATCCGGTATACTCAAAATTGTCGCCTTCTTCCCAGCCTTTATTCTGAGTCAACACTCCATTTGACAAATCAATCTGGCTTTGAGGTATTGCCCAGAATCCCCCGTTTGTAGCACGATATCTTGAGCTATAGCCGCCACCCAAAGCAGGCATCTTGGTTTCAAAACCTCTATTGTAGACAGTCACACCAATCTGCTTGTCCAACAGTTCTTCAGCAATATGCCATCTGCGGATGTCGTTCCATCTTACACCTTCAAAAGAAAGTTCCCAACGTCTTTCTTTCTGCAAAGCTTCCAAAGAGTATGCTCCTATTGGAGGAAGTCCGGCACGATTACGAACTCTATTTATACCGGTTGTAGTCTGCGACAATTCGGAATGCATCAACAGTATGTCTGCAAAACGCAGCAAAGGGAAATCTGTGATATACGCCCGCCCCATGATATTAGGCACTCCCCATTCAAGAACTGTAAACGAGCATTTCAAATTACCTTTATCATCATATGCAGAAACAGGCATGAATTTTTTTGCTCTATACATTGTTTCTTCCCATGAGTCAAAACCTTCGGCTCTGTATGCAGGAGCCTCGGCATCCAAATCAATGATACTGCCCTGACGACGAATGTCTGTCGGCTCAGCAGCCTTCCACTCATCCCAAATCTGCGGACAAACAGAGCCTAAAGCCCATCCACCGGCATATGGGAAAGTTTTCATTATATTGATTCTAGTAGGCAAGCCTTGCCATAACATAAAGAAATTCTTATACATCTGGGTAGTACCATTTGAACCGATTTTAGCATATTTATACGCATACATAACTTCCTTATTGCTATCGCCTTCCCATTTAAGATTATTATCGATGGCCCACTGCCAGTCCTTTGCTGTATGGCTGTTGCTGTAAGCCCATAGGTTACGGAAGTCACCTACAAGATCATGACCACTATTTTTAATACAGTCGTCAAGATAAGCTATCATATCAGCCTTGGTAAGGGTCTTACCATCATTCAAAGGCATAGACTCTTTCTGATAAAATCCTGTATAGAACAGGAAGATTCTAGACAGATAACCTTCGGCAGCCCATCTGGTAGCTCTTCCGGGTTCTGTCATGTCATACTTAACTGATGGCATCAACTCGATAGCCTTTATCATGTCACTACCCATCTGAGCATACATTTCTTCAACAGTGGCTCTAGGCAAATTTTGCGGTTCGGTCTTTATTGTCAATGGTACAGTTTCAAACAACTGAACAAGGTCCCAATAATACAATGCACGCAAGAAATAAGCCTCACCCATTATCTTATTCTTCTCATCCTCAGTCTTGAAATCTTTACATCTGTCTATTGTCTCGAGCAACATATTCACTCTGTATATGCCCTGATAACGATTGAGCCAGATTGGCTCAAAATTATTAGGATTAGGCGTCATCAATTTGTCAAGGCTCTGAACATCTGTACTGTTCTCACCGCAACCTCCAAGACGTTCATCTGAAGCAGCTTCAGATACAAAATACGGATGATTTTTCACTACATCATTAGATGTATTCTGTATTGCATAGGCACCCGTCAACATAGCATTGACATCTTCTACACTTTGGGGAAAGTTTCCGGTATTCTTTTGTGTAAAATTTTCTGTATCCAAAAAATCTTCGCATCCGCACAGGCATACACCCAAGCATAACGACCAAAATATATTTTTCATCTCATATAAATTTTAATGTTAATACTCTAATTAGAACTTAAGATTGGCACCAATGATAAATGATTTGGCAGATGGATAGAATCCGAGGTCAACTCCAGAAGCCCAATCAGTTCCACCTCCATAACCTACAGCAGGGTCAAAGCCGTCATATCCGGTAAATGTAAACCAGTTCTGCAGAGACAGATACAGGCGCATCTGTTTTAATGGAGATTTCTTCCACAAACGCTTGAAATCATATCCCAAAGTGATGTTCTGTATCCTTACATAATCTGCATCTTGTATATATATATCTGATACCTTATTGAAATTTGCGGCATTGCCAAGACGAGGGAATGTATTGGATGTTCCTTCACCATGCCAACGCTCGTCCATCATTTGCTTTGTATAATTATAATACAGTTTGTTTGTCTGAGGTCTATAGCTTTGAGCTATCTGATGACCAAATGCACCGTTTGCAGTAATACTGAAGTCAAACCCTTTATACTCCATATTCAAGCCGAATCCCAGATTCACATCAGGGTGAGGATTACCTAACATAGTTCTGTCGTCAGAGTCGATGTCACCATCTTTGTCTGTATCTACAAAAATCAGGTCTCCAGGAGCTGCATCAACAACCTTAGCTTCAGTATTTGCAACCTGTTCGGCATTCTGGAATATTCCATTAGTCTTGTATCCATAGAAATATCCGATAGGATAGCCTTCCTGAGCCAGGAACAGATAACCGGTATTCTGGTCAAGAACATCATTAGGTCCATAAATTATGCCCTCACCGTTGGCAATTTTAGTTACCACGTTCTTGTTGTATGCCATATTTACATTTACTCCATATCTGAAATCTGCGATATTGTCATTCCATGACAAGCCTACTTCTACACCTTTGTTCTGTACTTCACCACCATTGATATATGGAGCACCGGTTCCATAAGACCCTAGAATAGGAGCCTGTACAAGCCAGTCGCGTGTAATCTTATTATACCAGTCGAAAGCAAGTTTAAGTCTTGAATTGAAGAAATAAGCGTCAATACCCAAGTCAAGCTGTTCGGAAGTTTCCCATGTAATATCAGGATTAGGCAATACATTTGCATATGCACCCTGAGTCTGTGCCACTTTATCGTTAGAGAAGAAATACAAAGCATTATTAGGATATACCACTGTTCCTAGATATTGGAAAAGAGGAATGTTACAGTTACCGTTCTGACCCCAGCTCGCTCTAAGTTTCAGGAAATCCAACCATTTAGACGTAGATTTCATCCATGGCTCATTTGAAATAACCCAACCGGCAGAAACTGAAGGGAAATATCCCCAACGATGACCGCGAGCAAATGCCGAACTTCCGTCGGCACGCATCATTACAGAAGCCATATATGTTTCGTCAAGATTATAGTTGACCCTACCAAAGAAAGAAGCAAGCATATTGCGCACATAAGGGCTACCTGATACAGATGTATTGGCAGAACTTACTCCTTTTGTGTTTGTGAGCCATGCATAATCAAATTCCTGAGGGAAAGCCATATTGCTGTTTGAAGCTGACATTTGTTCTCCTACTCCACTCTTTTCGACAGACTGACCCAGTACGATGTCAAAGCCATGGCGATTGTTTATATCAAATTTATAAGAAGCAGTATTTTCCCAGGTCCATGCATAATACAACTGGCTTGCCTGAGTTACTTTCTCATTGCCATTAGCATCATTTTCCGCATAGTTATATTGAGGAGTAAATTCTCTGGAACTCTGTGCATGCAGCTTATATCCGAAAGCACTCTTTATCTTCAAATCCTTGATTGGCTGTATCTCTACAGAAGCATTTGCCATCAGACGATGAGTTTTCTTTAGGTTACGGTTTCTGTCAACCATAAGACCTATAGGATTTGCAGCGAACTTATCGAAATTCCAACCTTCTTCCAATTTATCCTCTGCATTATAGTATCCGCCATCCTTATTATACAAAGGCATGATAGGAGGAGCTGTCATAAGATTTTGGATATCATTGCTGAATCTATTACCGGTAGAGATACCCGAATTTTCAACATAAGAATAAATCATACTTGTGTTGAAAGTAATAATATCATGCTTTTCATTCTTAAGCAGTACATTCTCGGAAGTCATACGGGCATTGTGCTTGGTATAATTAGGGGTAACAGGCTTTCCGAAAATACCTTCCTGAGTGGTATAAGAATATCCAGCAGAAAATCTGGAAATGTCAGTACCGCCCACAAGACTTATGGCATGATTCTGCATAGGAGCATTCTTGTTTTCTGCCTCTCCAAGCCAGTCTGTACCATCCCATTCACCTGACATTATAGAATCATATAGGTATCCAGGCAACATAGTCTGCCAGTCATAACCTTTCTGCTGACCGTTTGATGCATTACACAAGCGCTCGTCCTGCATCATCATGAAATCCTTCGCACCCAACATTTCAACACTCTTAGCCACATTCTGAATAGCATAATATCCATCATAGCTTATTTGCATCTTTCCCTCCTTTGCTCTTTTGGTGGTAATAAGAATTACGCCATTAGCAGCACGCGAACCATAAATTGCCGCTGAAGCAGCATCTTTAAGGATGTCGATTGACTCAATGTCTGAAGGATTCAGCATAGCTATATTGGCACCTGCAATTCCATCAATGACATAAAGAGGTTCTGAATTACCGACAGTACCAAGACCACGCAAGACCACTTTCTGACCACTTCCAGGCATTCCTGAAGTGGATGTGATATTTGCGCCCGGAACTTTGCTCTGCATGGCACCAAGTATACCATTTGAACTCAATCCCATGATATCGTCTGAAGAAACCTGTGATGTAGCACCTGTAACCAGCTTCTTTTTCTGGACACCATAACCTACTACCACTACCTCATCGAGAGTCTGTCTGTCTTCTTTCAGGACAATTTCAAAGACTGTATTCCCGTTTACTTTTTTCTCAATGGTTGTATACCCGATATAAGAAAACAAAAGGGAAGCATTTTCTTTGGAAAGTACTAACTGGAATTTTCCGTCAAGGTCAGTAATTGTTCCGTTGGACTGGCTACCTGCCTCAAGTACGTTGGCTCCTATTATAGGAAGACCGCTTTCATCTACTACTACTCCGTTTACTGTCTTACCGACTTGCCCGAACGAAGAAGTACAAACTGCCAAACCAAAAAGGGCTGTAAGGCAGCATTTGACTTTTCTTTTTACATCTTTCATAAGTAAATAAATTTTAAAACAAACATTTTTATATTTAGTATAAAATTCAATGCTGTCAATCTAAGAAGCAACAAAGGATTTATATGTCATCTGACATCTTCTCAGTGCAAAAGAAATAAATAACAATATAATTTCAAACAGTATGAGAGTATTTTAACAATACATTAACAATAATAAATATTGGCTTTAAATAAATTGAAGTCACTAGTGTCCACTAAAAATTAGAGGACAAGTTAAAAATTATAATTACTAAATAAATTTGGTCCATCATGACCGCTTTGTTCTTTTCGTATTAAGCAAAGAAAGGTTGTTTAGCTGGAATAAAAGAGAAGGCGAGAAAACTTTTGCCACAGTATACAACAACTGTGATGAAATAGAACTCAAGCTAAACGGCAAGTCTTTAGGAAGAAAGGAAACAGGAAAGGACACTTATTATGCAGAGTTTGAGGTCTCATACAAACCCGGCAAACTTGAAGCTATAGGCTACCGCAACGGAAAGAAAGTCGGTACATGCAAACTTGAAACAACAGGATCTGTTTCTAAGATTCAGGCCAATCCGGTATGGAAAGAAATGTCAAGAGACGGAAAAGATATTAATATAATAGAGATAAGGCTAACAGACGATAAAGGCAGGACTGTCCCAGAGGCTGAAAATGAGATCATCGTTACCGTAACGGGTGGAGCAAAACTTATCGGTATAGACTCACCTAACTTGTATTATACAGGAAATTTCAAGACCGACCGCCGTAAGGCACAAAACGGTACATTGCTTGTCACTGTGCAGTCAAACGGCAAAAACGAAAAAACAGTCATTAATCTATCATCAAAGGGATTAGAAGATACTACAATCAGTTTCTAAAGCTGAGCATTAAAAAAGTGTCGTGATTTAATGAATCATGACACTTTTTTTTTCAAAAGCTTAAGTCCTTTTCTTTCACTTTTCCGTATTACTTTTCTTATTTTCCAGGCTTACTGTTTCTTCTACAGTTTCATCTATTCCGTTCATACCATCCTTAAAACTCTTAACCCCCTTACCAAGACCCTTCATCAGTTCGGGAATCTTTTTCCCGCCAAACAACAACAAAATGATTAGAGCTATAAAGATCAGCTCCTGACCTCCTATTCCTAAAAGCAATAAATTACACATATCAATTACATTAAGTAGATGTTCATAATTGGTTTATATCATAAGGTTTTGATACCTTTGCCTCATAAAATTCAAATATGCACTTATGGGCAAAATCAAATCAATCATATTAAAGGATTCCGAACGCTTGGCGTTGGAAACGGGTTTCCGACAGGGAGACAGCCATTGCTTTCGGATGCGCTGTCGTGCCGTACTGCTCAAATCGACTGGACTTTCCAGCAAGGCCATAGGTTTGCAGACGGAGATGTCACATGTATCTGTCAACTCTTGGGTAAAACGTTTCTTGTCGGAAGGCATCGACGGCTTGCAGACCCGTCCCGGCCGTGGGCGAAAACCTATCATGGACTGTACGGACGAGGAAGTTGTTCGCAAGGCCATAGAACAGGACAGGCAGAGCGTCAGCAAAGCTCGGGAAGCCTGGCAGAAGGCCACTGGCAAGGAAGCGAGCGACCTGACATTCAAGCGTTTTTTATCAGCCTTGGCGCAAGATATAAGCGAATAAGAAAACGCCCAAGGGGAGTCCCCTCGCCGCAACTCTATGCGTATAAGACCGAGAAGTTGCAAGAACTTGAACATCTGAACATAAACGGCAAGATAGACCTCTATTACGCCGATGAAAGCCATGTGTGCACCGAAGGCTATGTGCCTTACGGCTGGCAATTCCGTAACGAAGACGTGTATATCCCATCCCAAAAGGCACAAAGGGTCAACATCTTCGGCATGATAGACAGGAACAACCGCTATCATGGGTTCACCACGACTGAAAGTATTGACGCGGACAAGGTCGTTGAATACCTTGACACCTTTTCCTTGAACATAAAGAAAGATACGTTCATCGTGCTTGACAATGCGAGCGTACATCGAAACAAGAAAATAAAGGAATTGAGAGAACTGTGGGAGAAACGCGGACTTTTTCTCTTTTACCTTCCACCGTATTCCCCTCACCTGAATCTTGCAGAAACCTTGTGGAGAATAATGAAAACTAAATGGATCAGACCGCAGGATTATGCAAGTAGCGACAACCTCTTTTACACCGTCAATAGGGCATTGGCGGCTGTCGGGGATACCTTGGGTATTAAACTTAAACATAATGCTGCTTAATTTTAATTAGTTACTTATATAAAATAGTTAATAGCATCTCACTTCGAAAAGCCTTACATCAGAAGCTCCGTAAGTTTCTTTTAAGTTCAGACGTATTTTGGAAGTACGGACAGGTGAGAATTCTAATTTTATCAGCCTGTGCAAGTTGTTGTCAATCTCGGTCAATTCTTTCCACACACCATTTACCTCAGCCTCAACAGAAACTTTCTTTACAAGTTCAACAGGCATTCCCGGTCTCTGCTTTCTTCTCTTTTCTATATTAGGATGAATCTGTATTTCAGTATGAAGATTAGAATCACATTTTATTTCTACAGAAGACAACGAAACCGGTTTATCCCAAGAAAGAATCAAGTCTGGGTTCAGTCCGTCCGACTGCCAATGGTGTATCCTGTCCACCTCATCCCTACTATATCCGTCAGTCAGCAAAGCCACATTACCTGATGTGGTAGACGAAGCCTCAATCTTCGCCTTGCGTGCCAAGTCAGCCCCGTCGTTTGCCGGACGGTTCGGAATATAGCAGTCATCGCGTAAAAGTCTTTCCTGAAGCTCCGGAATGTGTTTCTTGTAAACTCCTCTTGGAGAAGTCTTATACTCCATACACATGGCAGCAGCAGTACCCGCAGCTTGTCCCACAAGACCACAAATTGCAATAAGTCTGGTTGCTGAAAGAGCTATATGAGTTACACTTACATTTCTTCCTGCAAACATAAGATTATCAATATTCTTAGAATAAATACATCTGTATGGTATTTCAAACATTTTTTCAAATCTTTGATGGAAATAACTTGCAGGTTCCTTATCATTCAAAATTCCGCCGGGACAGTGTTCGTCGAGCGACCAGCCGCCTCCGTATGCTATTGCATCATCAAAATGAGTGAACTTCGTCAAATCGTTTTCATTCAGGATATAATCTCCCATAAAACGCCTTGACTCACGCCGTCCCGGAACGGAACCAACCCAATCCAGTACCAAATTGGCGGCTTCAGGGAATTTTCCAGAGTTCTTAACATAATCCCAAGCACCATATAGATATCCCAACAATTTGTGGCGGTTCTCTTCTGTAACATCAACAATATCCAAGTCGCTACCTAATTCTACCCACCAGAATCCACAACTCAACTGTGTGATATTTCGTTTATTAGCTTTACTTGGGTCATATTTTATTGCAAACGATGGCGGATTAAATGGTACGGGATACCCCATATCTTTTGAACTGAACTGAATACTGTCGCCCATCACCCATCCGTCGGGTTCGTCAGGCGCATATTTTTCATTAAACTCGGCCTTGCCTTCCCGGCCTGTCCTATATTCGGCACCGGCACTCGCTGCGAGAGCTCCATCACCGGAACAGTCAATAAAGACATCGGCACTTATTATTATCTTTGATTCCGTAGAGAACTGAAAACATATGGCCTTTTTTATTGAATTTCCGTCCATGACAGCCTCCATGGCCTGAGTATTCAGCATCAATGTAAGATTTTCCTGGCGAGTTACATAATCATACATTACATGATCCCATACCTCCCAAGAATTCTGGACATTATAGTACCTGTTTTCCAACTGGATTTCCTCTACTATACCTGTTTCCCTGTCAACTCCAAATTTATTCTTGAAATGATAAGAGCCGTTTATAGGAACATGAATCTCGCTGGATGCATTTCCACCAAGTACCGGTCTGTTTTGCACAAGCACCGTTTTGGCACCATGTCGCGCTGCTGAAACCGCTGCACACAATCCTGCCACTCCACCACCTATCACTGCAACATCAAAAGTGTATTCCTTTTCGCGCTTTACTGTAGAAGTATCCTTTTTGCCCATATACTTCCAGTTGTCGTCACGCTTAGGCCAATACTCTCTCGGCTTAAATTCATTGCCCTGACTTGCGATGGAAAATCCCCCACAAGATAAAAAAGTGGTTGTAAGGAATGATTTTTTTAAAAATTCACGTCTTTTCATGGATATCAATTTAAATATAATAGTTACAACGTTACATTAGCACTTTCCAGTTCATCTATTATACTCTTTGTTCCCACCAAATGTGCAGCCATGGCGGCTGATGCTGCATTGGGGTCTTTAGCTTTTATGGCCTCAAGTATGGTTTCATGGAAATGGTTCGACAGCTCCGGATTGAAATTCGGGTTGAGCGTATAAATGATATGAGAATAAAGCATGGGGCGGATGGTCTCCATCATCAGCGAAAAGACTTTGTTGCCCGAAGCATCGGCTATCGATTTATGAAACATGAAGTCGTAATCGGCAAATGTCTCAAGTCTGTATTCGTCCGTCTTCATCTTCTCTAAAACTTCTTCGATGGTTTTCACTTGTTCAGACGTGGCACGACAGGCAGCCATTTCGGTCATCTTGATTTCCATAGACTTTCTGAATTCCATAAAATCACGTACCGTCGTTTTCTTCATCCGGAGCGATATATGAAGCATTTCGGTTGTGGCCTTGGCACTCTCGTCTATCACTTCCACCCCCTTGCCATGGAGTTTTCTCACCATACCCCTGGACTCAAGCGTCTTGATGGCCTCTCTCACCGAACTACGCCCTATACCGAACTCATGGCACAAATCTTCTTCTGTTGGCAAAAAATCCCCTTCTACAATTTTGCCTGTAACTATTAAGTCCGACAGTATGTCTGTCACCTGCTTAGTCACAGAGTCATTGGCTAAATGAGGCAAACTATTTAATATCTTGGAAGTCATAAGTTAAATTAAGTTTGTTAAAATGTTTTTTGACGCTATATCTTAAAAATGAATAATACTCATCAGACACGCCCAGATTGAATAATACAACAATTGTTGTTCGAAAGCTACACGCACGAGCTATGTTGTCTGACATCTGCACAAAAATACATTCTTATTATCATACAAACAAGCTTTTCTGTAAATTTTTCAATAAATATTATATGTTAAAAACAAAAGCCCTGCCATCGCCGACAGACATATCGGCAATGGCAGGGCTTGAATTATCGTGATGGGCAGCCACCTATATAGTGACGTTTACGCCTTCAAGTTCTTCTATTATCCTTTCCGTTCCGGTCAGATGCAAACGCATGGCCTCTACCGCCTCTTCAGGATTCCTGTCCCTGATGGTTTGAAGGATTTTTTCGTGATAATGGTTCGAATGTTCAGGATTGAATGTAGGATTCAGCGTATATATGATATGATTATAAAGCATCGGACGCATGGTTTCCATCATCAGCGAGAACACACTGTTGCCGGAAGCGTCGGCTATTGATTTATGGAAATTATAGTCGAATTCAGCAAATGTGTCAAGCTTGTACTCCTCGTTCTTCATCTTTTCCAAATGACCGGAAATAATTTGTATCTGTTCGTCGGTGGCACGTTTGGCAGCCAACTCCGTCATCTTGATTTCTATCGAGTTTCGGAACTCCATGATATCCTTCATCGTAGTTTTTTTCATTTTCAGCGATATCTGCAGCAGTTTGGCAGTAGCCGCCGCGCTTTCGTCTATCACTACCATCCCCTTGCCGTGAAACTTCTTTACCATTCCCCTCGACTCAAGGGTCTTGATGGCTTCCCTTACAGAACTTCTGCCTATTCCGAACTCGCGGCACAAGTCTTCCTCAGTGGGGAGATACTCGCCAAGTTTAATCTTTCCCGACACGATTAAATCTGTCAAAATATCCGTCACCTGTTTAGCCACAGATTCATTGGCCAAACTTGGTAATCCTTTCAATAAATCCGAACTCATATGTTATTATTTTTTGTTATTATTTTTTTATTCAAGTTATCTGATGTCATATTATGATGCAAATATGATAACTTTTTCTTAAATAACGGAAACTTTCTGTGATTAAAATCACAATATAAGTACAAAAACTACTTCATTCTTAATATTTTCGATAATAATCTCTATGCATTTCGATAATATATTTCTCCAAAGTTCCCTTTTCAACCTCACTAATCTGTTTTCTGTTCATTCCATAATAAGGAGATTTATATGTTATATCATCGTCACTGCTATATAGGAAAGGACGATCTAATTTTAAAGCAGGTTCATCATATTTCTTCATTTTTAAAATTAATTCATCTTGAAATCTTTTCCTAATATCCGAATATTCAGGAGCATCATAATAATTCTGAATTTCCAAAGGGTCTTTCTCTATATCGAGTAACCAAGGCTTATCCTTGCATGACAAAACAAGCTTGTATTTCCCATCTGTGATAGCAGTCCACTCACTAAAAGGAGAGTCAGTGATGTATACCATTCTGCCATTCTCCACGACACTGACTGTATCTTTCAAAATACAGCTCTCATCTTCACCATGAACTTCACCCAATTCATTAAAGCCCATCAGTCCCAATATAGTAGGAGGAAAATCAGTTGTATTCAAAGCTCTTTTTATCACTTTCCCCGACATTATACGTGAAGGATATCTCACAATAAAAGGAACTCTTATTGCATCATCATAAGGGCAACCTTTATCAACTCTCATGTGATTATAAAGCATGTCTCCATGATCGGATGTAAAAACAACTATCGTATTATCAGTCAGACTATTATCATCCAGATATTTCAAGATTTTTCCAACATTGTCATCTATACATTTAACCATAGCAAAATAATTCCGGATATTTTTAGGAACAAATTTTTCTGCTTGAGCTTTTCCCCCTATCCCCCATCCCGGACGAGCATTAAGCAACTCTTCAGTATTTGTAGATGGGTTGGTAATTTCAATTTTAGCATACTGTGATATGTAAGGTTCCTTGCACAGATCAGGTGAATGAGGGTCGGGAATCGACAGCATCATACAAAACGGACGATTATCACGTTCTTCCAACAATTCAATGACTTTATTTGTCAAAAAGTCAGTACTGTATTCATAAGCATCATCCCCTTCTTTATTCTTATTGGTGATGTATATTCTATTGGGTTTTTCTTTCACCTTATACCACTTCTCGTGATCTGTCTCAAACATATAGTTTCTATTCTGCCACCCAAAAGAAAAGCCAGGCTCGTAGTACATTCTGCCAGGAATTTTAGGAACTCCTGCCAGATGCCATTTGCCAACGTAAGTAGTCGAATATCCATTTTCAGAAAGTACATCAGCAAAAGTCATGAGATTTGAATCCATTGGCATACCATTGATAGGCGCCCCTGCAGCAGCAGGATAAAGTCCAGTCTGGAATGACGCCCTGGCCGGTGTTGATACAGGTGCGGAAGTGAAAAAGTTCAAACATAAAGCTCCTTCAGAAGCAAGCCTGTCGATGTTTGGGGTCTCTATTTTAAGCGAACTTCCCCACAAGTTTCTCTGACATTCTGCCATATGTTCTCTATAACACCCCAAAGTCCTTATAGAATGTTCATCAGTCATAATTACAAGTAAATTGGGCTTATCTACATCAATCTTATCTTTAACACAAGACGAATTACTTACAGAAAGAAACAAAGCTGATGATAAATACAAAAATCTGTTCATAGTATAATATATTTTTATTTTATAAAAACAATACTTTCCAATTATGCTAAAAGCAAAAGGGAAAGCTGATTCACAGCAATTTCGAATCACAAAAAAACGCCTCGGCATTTTGGATAAAACGATGAAACGTTTTCTCTTAAATTCTTCGTCATTTTAATCAAAACGTCGAGACGCTTGAATTTAACTGGATAGAAAAAGAATGCTCCAATATTTTTAGTGTATAAATCCGGCAGTTAGATTGAGGATTTTGTTAACTGCACTATAATAGATATCTTTAGTTAGCCGATGTTGCCGGAGAGCCTGGTATAGTCAGACATAACACTTCTCCTGCATTCAAAGCATTAAAAGCTTGAAGCATCTTTACACCTACACTATTAGAAGATAATTTTGAATTCTTCTTAGTTCCGTCTGTATAGTTTACAGTGAAAGTCATATCATCCGCCTTAACACTATTCATAGCCGGCGGATAGATAATAAACATACATTTACCAGCTTCTTCACCTTCGTTAAATGTATATATCATCCACTTTTCCGAATCTAAACTCGACTCATAAGTTTGAGTCAGTGTTTGGGTTTCATTGAATCCTAAAGTCAATTTGTCTAAAACAACTGTTTTAGCTGAACCTCCATCATTATTGGATGGATAAAAAGTAATGTTATCAATAGTTTTACCTTCAGGAATATTCTCTACTTCTACATATACGATTGATGTCAACTGTTTATACGTTACAGACAAATCACCGGATTTAGTTGGCGTTATTTTATCTGAAATCATTACATTGTATTTTTTAAAACCTGCCTTAGTTTGTTCTGCCGGTATAGTCAGAACTTTAGCTTTTTTATCAGCGGTATTAATACCATAGGGATAATGAAAATATGCTTCTTTAAATCCTGAATTAAAACTTGCATTAAAATACACGGATTTCATATCGTCACTATAACGATCAATATTAAAAGACGGCCGCCCCATTAATTGTTGCCCGTTACTGTCGGTATAAAGAGTAATAGCATAAGCTTTTTTATCAGTATTTGTCCATTTTAATGATATATAATTGTTTGTAATCTGATCAACAACTGTTCTTGATTCAAGCATAGTTTCTTGTTTCGGAGTTGGCATAGATGCCGAAACATTCATGGTTATCGTATCACCGCTATTTTTATCATTCCCAAAGTTATCTTTAGTACAAGATGTTGCAAGTGTTACAAGACTCAATATACAAAAAAATTTTCTAATCATAATTTCAAATTTTTAAATGGTTATTTCCAAATGCTTGAATCGAAACGATTTGATTGACTTATTACGAAATTCTCCATCCCATTACCTTCGGGGTTACTTGAACACAAGACACCTTCCGACTCAACATTAATCACTACACACTTGGGGGATTCATAAGAAACGTCCTTCAAAGAACCGTTTTCGATAATTGTTTGATTTGTTTTCATATTAATATATTTTATTTAATTAGTATTCGTAAACAAATAAAAATCCTAACGAGATATACAGCCTAACATCGCAGTGTTTTTAAAGGAAAGAACTTTCTGTTGTCTGACATCTACACGAAAATACATATTAAAGAGCATAACAGCAAGCTTTTTAATATTTATTTAACAATATATGTTATACAGCATTTTTCAAGAAAGATTTCCGAGCAGTACATCCATACAAATGAAAGCTTAAAAATCATTAGGATTGTACTCCCTCTTGGAAGACTTGAATTGTGAATAGTCCTTTCTCCTCCATGTGCGAATATAGTCCACCTTCATAGTCGAAGGAAATCCGGCTGCATCGGCCTGCTCTTTCGTGGTAGGAACAGGATAACGCTTGCCGTTATTCCATTTCTCGAACGGAGTACGAGGCTCCATAGACAATGTGATATACATTCCCAGATGCCAATAATAATTAGGAACAGATGCCACTCTTTTATTATCAATATACCATATTATTGAGTCTGGGCGGTTCTCACATGCATACAGATGATAATCGTCTCGTGAATCCCAATCTACCACAGTTTCATTATGTCCCCACATGCTCTGTGGATGGAGAAACTTGTTGGTAAACTTCTCGCTGCCGTCAGGGTTAGTACCGTCCGGTTTCAGCACCATAATATGATAATTACAACTCATGATATGAAAATCCTTTGGAACCTGCTGCAGTTCGATTATGTCTATTTCGTTATACACCACCGTATTCTCTTTCTGAGGCTTGATTTTCTTTCCATCACCAGGAAGAGAATAAAGCCAAAAGGCAGGGCATGTACCTCTGAACACATGCGCTCCCTTAATCCTTGCTTCAAAATATCCGTATGTCACCTTACCTTTTGAATTCAGCATACCCGACTGGAAATAATAATGTGGGAATGCCTTACTGAAATCATGTTCATGGTGTTTAATTGTGATATTGAGATTTCCATCTTCCTGCTTCACGTTATCAGGGCTGAAGCTTACAGTAGCAAACGGTCTGCACGGAGTATTCCATTTTGATTTATCTATCTCTGTCCCGTTGAAATCGTCAGTGTACTGTTCCACTACCTCGAAAAGTTGCGGGTCGGTATGCGGAGTTACCACCTGTTTCCCTTTCTCGGTAATAGCTGAATCGTGCTTAATAAGCGGTTTCTTCTGCGGAGTATCATTGATAATAGCATTGACAGTGAAAAGGCATGTTGCAAATGCTGTGGTTAAGAATAATAAGCGTTTCATACTATTGTGTTATTTTTATAGCTGAGAAGGGAACATTTTATGGATGCTCCCTTCTATTGTGGTTTAATTATTAACAGGTATAAGCTGGATGTCGTCAATATAGATTTTAGTTCCATCAGGGATGGCATACCTGGCAAAATTGAATTTATAAGTTGTCAAATCTTTATCAAAAGTGAATTCTCCAGACTGAAAAACAGTCCATTCACCATTATTCGACAATGTTACATCTGTGGCTTTCATAAAATTCGAAGCCGAAGTATCTTTATATTGGAAGACACAAGCTGCTGTACCAGTAATGTTAGCTTTATATCTGAATTTCAACTTATATGTTCCAGCTTTAGGAAACGAAACCACCTGTCCTCCATCAGTTTTTGGCATAAAATAAATCTGACCTTTTGAACTTATGTTACCGGTATTATCAATAACCAAGACCATATTCTTGTTTTTACCCTCAGTCAGATTCTCATATTTTACCGGAGTATTAGTTTCTTTACCAACATCGCTTGCAACAGACCAACCCAGAGTTACAAAATTGGAGAACTGAAATTCATCTGGATTTTGCAAGTAACGTTCAAAACCATGCATGAATGGGTCAAAAGCACTGGTATTATCAGCACCCTTATGAGTTAAACCATCAAAATCGAATGGTGCTACAGCAAAACTATTTTCAGTCTCCAGTCCTTTTCCCTTAAATTTCAATTTAATAATATCATTTGCTCTTATAGCAACAGGCAGTATAACATTGATATTATTGTTAGCAATATTTACAGAGCGGATATTTACACGACTTCCATTTGCATACACCTCAAAGCTATTAATCAGATTAGTAGGAGTTTTAAAATTATCTTCCTTTAAACCTGGTTTTATAGATATTGCTGTTACAGATTGATTATTATAGAAAGAAATCATATCATTTGAAATTTCTATTACAGGCATCTCTACCTTGTTTTCTATATTCACGCTACCAAAGGCTTCCAACTTAACTCCATTATTCAAAGCAATATTTCCGTTTCCATCATAAGAAATTGTAACATTATTGCCATATTTTACATTCTCAGCGAGTTGTAATTTTAAGCATTTCTTATCGTCGGACATAGTGATACTATTGATTGTTGCTGCTTTGCTATCAATATTTACAGATAATCCTACAGAAGTTATACCATCTGCAAAAGCTGAAGCGGACTGCTCTTCCTTAAAGGTTATAACAACCAAATCAGGGTCATTATTTTCAATTACAAAGTTCAGTTTGTCGGAAGTAAAAGGCAGTACGTTATTTTCCACATCATTATCCGGATGTTTTGCAGTATCAAATGCTGCCAGTTTCTTACCATTGATAAACATAATATCACCAGTGCCATCGTATGCAACCGAAACACTAACTCCTGCTGTTACTGCCTGCTCTAATTTCAATTCGAGCACCGAACCGTCTTCTTGAGAACGGCGAACCTCCTTCAAGACAAGAAGCGAAGAATTGCCATCAATTGAAAATACTGACGACGGTGTGCTTGTTACCGTGAATCCCTTGGTAGAATAAGGCATGAGCTTGAAATCCAAATCTCCACCTAAATCGATTTTGACAACATCAGGCATATCATCAGATATAAGCATTGATGTCGTGTTATTTTCACCCAAAATATCATAAGACTCGTCAGTTACAGAAGGGTTCTCACCTTCGCCGGAACCAGAATACTCAAAAGACTTTACATTAAACGTAACCGGAACCGAGAGATTCATCTTTTGACCGGCAGAAATACCGGTCAAAGACAAACTAATATTATTATACACATCGTCAGCATTAGGGAATTGCATACGCAGCGTATCTTCTTCAGCCTCTATAGAGTTCTGTTCAGAAGAAATGACCCATTTTGCTGCAGATACATTTACCGAACTGTTACAGAAACTGACATTGTCATACTGTGTCACCTCTACCTCCTTGGATTCGGGTGAAGAATTCTGCATATCAGCAGAAACAATCTTTACTCCGTTCACAAACACCGAATACGAAGGATTTATGGCATTGCTTGCAGCAGCATCATCCTTAGAACAGGAAGCAAAAGCTGTAGAAATCAGTACCGAAGCTGCTATTATCTTATTTAGTTTCATATTTTTCCTTAATTTAAAGTTATACTATTCTCCTATTCTGCGAAGTTCCAACTGGTCAAGATAGAAAGTTCCCACTCCTACAAGAGTATTAAACATGAACCTGCATTGCATCCCTGACAGTTGGGATTCAATAGCGATGTTTGCACTCTGCTTTATCCACTTACCCCTTGGCATTTCATTAGAGAACGTGAATGTGGTAGGATTTTTCGAATCCGGCTTCTTGAAAAAATCAAAATTGAAGTTTCCTGTCGGTATATAGCCTTCGGAAGGGAAATACACATAAAAAATCAATTCATAATTTCCAGAAGGTATGTCAATGGTATGTTGTGCCAAATTCATTAAATAAAAATTACCGGAAGTGCCCGAGGCTGTTATCTTCAGCGAGTATCCTTTATCGCCAAACTTGATTTGCGAATCCTTTACAATTGCACCATTGGGAGCAATACTCCATCCAAGATTTCCTATTGTGGCATCGGAATTAAATGTGAATTTATCTCCTAAGAATATATTTTCTCTTGAGTCGGGGTCCACCTCTCCATCATCATCTTCATCTTCAGGCTCTTCAACAAACTTTACAGGCAACTTCTCAAAAGGTTCGAGCAGCTTGCCAATAGACGATTTGATATTTCCTTTTCCATCATAACTCAATGTTACGACATCTTCGGCTGTCAACATCCTGTCTACCCTTACCTTAAGGATAGAAGAATTGTCCAAACTAACGGTCACTCCATAAATATCTACCGTATCATTATTTATTATAGCAGTAAATCCTGAATTCTCGACAAGACCAAACGGAGCATTGGCACGAACACAGATATTTCTGGTGTTTGATTGATCAACGAAAAATGTATCGACAGCTATACAGAATACATCCGAAGGAATTTCAGAAGCAGGAACATCGGCAGCAGACGTAGGACGCTGCAATTCATAAAGAGCCAAGGATGAGAATTTCTCCTCCTTATCCAATACATCATTTATGTAAGTCTCTACTACAAGTTTAGCCATACCTGACTGGCGCGAACCATCACATACATATTTCTTAAGTATTGTCTGTTCATCGCCCGACTTAGTATCTGCCTTGGACTTTATGACTACAGAATATGAAAAACTGTATATTTTATTTGTCGAATTATCAACAAAATCGCTTGTGGCAAAGGATGTCAAGAGATTTCCTTTCTCTTCAATCATCAATGGAAGATTTCTATACACATCAATGGCTAACCCATCACGAAGATTTTCAAGGCGATATATATCGGTCATGACTGTAGGCTCTTCAGTCCATTTTTCGGGGGTACATGATATGAGTACCCCTAAAAATGTCATTAATATATAATTAAAGTATTTTTTCATAAGTCTATTAATTTACGTATTCCAACTTAATATCATCAAAATATATTTTAGAATTTACAGGCAACTTTCCTGCAGGGAAAAATAACTGAAGGTTTGTAACCTTGTCAGTACCGGTATCAAATTCAGATGTAATTTTAGTCCATGTACCTGTTGAAGTAACATTCAAATCAGAAATTTTCTCTAGAGGATTAGCACCATTCTTCTGGACTCTTATCTGCGCGTCGTTTATCGCCTGGTCTGTATATACCATTAACGACACTTTGAATTTTCCACCATCAATATCCAATAGATTAGCCAACTGGAAGGATACATATTTGTCATTGGCCGTACCAGAAACAATCTTCAATGCCTTGTTAGTGGTATTAACCGGATCGGCCGTTACAACGGCAGATGCGCCTGTATTTTTGTTATCTACCATCCAGCCGTTCTCCCTTGGTGTAGTACCACCAACTTCAAAGCCTGAAACAGATTTAGGAATAAGATTAGAAGTTACCGTATTCGGTACGGATATTTCAAAACCTTCAAGGCTACGACCATCCATCGATTCTATGCCACCCGTGCCATCATAATATACTTTAACAAGTGCTCCTTCCGACAACGGAGCGCTTAGAGAAATCTTAAGTTTTGTTCCGTTAGCATCTGCTGTCACACTGGAAACCGGGATTATTTCGCTACCACACTTCACCGTGAAACTTGACCTTAACTTTTCATCTGTAGCGATTGACGCCAAAGCTCCGCTTGATATCTTGATATTTATTGTCTTTATATCTACAGTGGACATTCCTGATTTTGTATCAACTTCAAATGGTTTGGATGATTTCACAACTTTGATGACAAGCGGTATGGACTTCTTTACGTTGGCAACCGGTTTTTCTACACGGCGTGCAGCCAAAGAATGTTCGCTATATCCCTCTTCGCTTGGTACATTGAAAGTGAAAGCAGCTTCGTTGGCAGCAGAAGTTTTCTGTACACTACCTTCAACACTCCATGTTATACCCTCAACAGTTTCGAATTCCTGGTTTGGCGTATTATTGACAAAAGTCAGACTTTCGCCGGCTTCCACTTCTACATTCTTCCATGTAGACTTATCAGAAGAAACTACGTCGTCCGGCAAAACATTAAGCAATACAGTCCCGTCAGACTTCTTTACAGTGAAAGCAGGCCTTGGCTTTGCATAAACATTTACAGTAAACACTTTTCGGAGTACCCAGATCCCGTCTTCGAGAACTGTCTGAGTAGGATTCTTCTCATGAGAAGTCGCCCATTCGTTGAATGTGTCAACCAATGTAACTGTAGTCTTACCCGGAGTGCCGAAAAATATGCTTTCGGCGGCATTCTTTGAAACAAGGCCCTTATTGGGATCTACCTGATTTTTGATAGGAGGCTTCTTATAGTCGAAGTCATCAATCATAAAATTACTACCTTCTTCGATTACCCACTTGTGTGAAGTAAATCCCTGGGAAGCATCTATAAATGAGATAAATGTATCTACATTTACTACATACTCAGAATTTCCCTGATTGATTGTCTCACTTGTATACCACGCCAAATCGCTGACCTTATCAAGCGGTTCATACTCTTTTCTACAGCTTGTTGCCAGTACTGCGGCAATAGAACATGGTAAAAGCAGTTTTGAAAATATATTTCTAATCATATTTTTAGCGTATTAGTTATTGTTTTTGATAGCTGAATTATTCATCAATTCTTTCTGAGGGATAGGGAAATACAGGTTTCTCTCTTTACTATAGTTCTGTGCAGCAATTTCAAATTCATAATTCAAGCTCAGATTACCACTTCCTTCTTGTACGGTAGAATTGTTTTTTGTCTGAGTCTGATTGCTGTTAAGTTTCTTGGCCGTATATTCTACAGACCAGAAATCGTCATTATCATGATGGAGTTTGAAAATATTTTTACCATCGTCTTCCAATAATCCCCAACGGCGCAAATCCTGCCATCTAATCTGATGACCTTCAGTAGCAAGTTCAAGAGGACGTTCAACAAACATAAGATGTTCCATCAATTCATCTTTGGTATAAGACTCTCCGTCGTATGTACGAATTCCGGCAAACTCTGCTTCGATACCCAAAAGTTCAACACCCCAGCGTGCTCTCACCTTGTTGATGTACAACAATGCACCTGCTATATCAGGCGTCTCTCTCTGCAAAAGACATTCCGCATACATCAAATATACATCTGACAGTCTGTTTACAACGACATTCTTTCCGGACATTGAAGGCTTCTCTTTTGTTACGATATCATGATTGGTATATTTCTTGAACTTTCCGAATCCCCAATCGGCCAATGGACCACCCATAGGGCATTTTTCGGAAGCATTACCATTGATATAATATGGAGTAACTTCATCCTTAACCAAAGCTACCATAGCAGACGCTCTGAGAGAGACCTGACGTCCTGTGTTTCTTGAATCCTTATTGTCAGGTTTATCATTAAGAAACTCGTTGACCAACCAAGCTGCAGGCAAGAATCCACCCAAACTAGTGGAAAGAGTGGCAAGACGATTATACATACAATTCATATCCCAAGTTGTGATATCCTGTCTGTAATCCAACGAATATGAAATTTCAAGAATAGACTCAGAATTAAACTCACCTGCGTTAGTAAACATTTTAGTCCAGTCCTGTTCCAGTTCATAGCCGTAGTTATCAATTACATCCTTGAATTTCATTTCTGCCTCGGAATATTCTTTTTCATAAAGGTATGAAATACCTTGGATAGTTGCTGCAGTACCTTTTGTTGCCAAACCCTCATAATCAGAAGTTACATCCTGAGGCACAGGTAGCAAATCGTAAGCAACTTCCAAGTCTTCTCTAAAGAATTTCAAGACATCTTCTGCAGGAGACAAAGGCAAGTTGAAAGACTGTGCAGTGCTTGTGCGGAGCACAACACTTCCGTTATTGAAAGAAGAATGCAAATAAAAATACATCAGACCACGGATGAATCGGGCATGTCCCATCTGAATATTCCATGTTTCAATTTCATCACCCGAAACGGTATCCTTAATTCTTTCTAAAGCCTCGATTACCTGATTGGCACGCCAGATACTGATATAAAGAGCATCCCATTTGCTGGATATTGCGACAGTACTGTTAGTATAATTCTGACAATACCAGTTCCAACCTTCAGCATTGTTCTGTGGTTGAGGTCTACCATATCCCGGCCAACACAAGTCACTTCTCCATGCTTCTTCACGAATATTGAGTACATAGTCATTTCTGAGAGCTGCATATGTAGCATAGAGACCTGACTTCGTATCCTTCAAATCAGTCCAGAATGTTTCAACCGTTGTTTTGTTAGGATTTGACAAGCTTAAATAGTCTTCACAAGAAGACAAAGAAGATACCACCAGAGCCCCTAAGGCTATATTTCTAAATATATTGTATTTTTTCATGACATTCTAATTTAAAACGACAAGTTAAGACCCACAGAATATGTTGCAAATGTAGGATAGTTACCCATATCCATACCTCGCTTGTTGATGCCTCCACCTATTTCAGGGTCGTAGCCTGAATACTTGGTCAGAGTAAACAGATTCTGTCCTGAAATGTAAAAACGCAAATTAGACAGACGCATGCGAGTAACCAAAGCCTTTGATAATGAATATCCTAAGGTTATCGACTTCAAGCGTAAATAGGAGCCATCTTCAAGCCATAAGTCGGTATCTGCCCTATAGTTTTCATGGCCCTTCACATCACCTCTATAAGTAGGAATAGGCGAATCAGTGTTAAACTCAGTATATTGTGCCACCAAATCTTTGTGACGTCCATAGCCAAATGCAGTAGCACGGGAACCATTCATGATTTTATGTCCAAGTGCAGAATAAAGATTTGCATAGAGATCGAAACCCTTGTATCTGAATTGCATGTTGAAACCGATTTCATATTTAGGGAGTCCACTACCGGAATATACTCTGTCGTCATCAGAGATTTTTCCATCCTTATTGGTATCAACAAAAATCAAATCACCCATCTGTGCAGTAGGATTGATTTTCTGATATTCGGCAAGTTTTTCTGGTGTATTTATGATTCCATCTGTAGGATAAAGGAAGAAAGCTCCCGCTTCATAACCTTCTGCTATAAAAGTTACCTGTGAACGGGCTGCTGCACCTGAAACAAGTCCTTGAGGATATGCACTGATGCGTGTACCATCTCCATTTATTCTTGTCACCTTATTCTTGTTGGTACTGAATGTTCCGCTAAAATCATATGAAAATCCCTTGATTGCAGAACGATATCTTGCAGTAAGCTCATAACCTGAGTTGGTCATGTTACCTACGTTCATTACCAGAGTTTTAGTAGCTCCTGTTGAGCCTGGCAATGTAACAGGGAAAAGCATATCCTTCTTGTCGGTAGAATAGTATTCGGCAGCCAAAGTGAACTTATTATTGAACAAAGCCAAATCTACACCAATATTATACTGTCGTGTAGTTTCCCATTTTACATTCTGATTTGAATATTCGCTCTGGATAGAACCGATAGCCAAAGACTGATTAGATGCATCTCCTATAACATAATCATATCCGTTGGTAATGACTCCGCTAAACGTATAAGGAGTAAAATTCTGATTACCTGTAGTACCATAGCTTCCACGCAATTTAAAGTTATTCACAACATCAGCAAGTGGCTTGAAGAAAGGTTCGTCACTAATATTCCAAGCAGCAGATGCTGAAGGGAAGAATCCCCATCTATTGTTCGAAGCAAAGCGCGAAGAACCATCACAACGGATACTTGCACTTATAAGGTATCTTCCTCTCCAATCATACTGAAGACGTCCTATAGAACCTATAAGCCTGTTTACATAATTGTCACTTGAAGTGGCAGAAGGATTAAGAGAACCACCGTTCAATACCTTAATGTCATTATCGACTACACCCTGTTTCTTTGCAGTAAAACCTTCGTAAACATATTCTTCGCCGGTAACACCTGCAAAAGCAGTTACTTTATGCCCTTTGACAGTCTTACGATATTGTGCTCCGAAATCCCATACTATAGAATTCCTGTTAGTTGAAATCATGGAAATATAACTGTCTTCAGGTTTAGTAATAAGTTCGCCATCCTGGTCTTTTATTTCCTTATATGGACGGAAGTTACGACGGTAGCCACCTGATTCCTTCAATGCAACTCTACCGCTGACATTGAAACCCTTGAAAAGCTCATAATTGATATTGAAATTAGCAAAAGAATTAGTCATTCTCTGATAATCCTCAGAGAAGAAACTGTCGAGAACATAAGTCAATCTGTTCTGTTCATTGCCACCTACTGTTTCGAAAGTATCACCGGGCTTGATTTCCGGCTGGGTAGGGCTGTATTTTATAGCCTGAAGAATAAGTCCAGCAGGAGAATAATCGGTATCTTCGACAGAAAGTCCTACACTGGCATTCATGGTAAGACGTTTTCTCTTATAGCCAAGATTAATTCGTGTATTGTATCTATTGAAACCTGAATTGATAACACTACCATCCTGTTTATAAAAACCATTCATTATGCTATATGTGAGACCATTATTACCTCCACTCAATGTCAATGAGTAGTTTTGTGTGGCAGCATTGTCTACAAAAACCTGATCCAAAAGATTAGTATCGTTATGATAGTACTGCAGGCTACGATACAAGTCCAACAATGTGGTATCATCGTACGTATTGGAAGTACCAGTATTTCTTTTGAACAAAAGATTAAAATATGTTTGTTCCTGTGTATTCATCAGATAATCCGTTGACGTGATTTTCTTGATACCATAACTTGCATCAAAACTTGCTGACATTTTACCTTCCTTACCTTTTTTGGTTGTGATAAGAATAACACCTGCTGCACCACGAGTACCGTAAATTGCACAAGAAGCGGCATCTTTGAGGATATCTATAGTCTCGATTTCGTTTGGACTGATACGCGGGTCACCTTCCTGCGGAACACCATCCACGACATAAAGAGGAGTATTCTGACCGTTTACTGAAGCAACACCACGAATAAGAATTTCCGAACCAGCACCAGGCGCACCACTCTCAGCCGTTACACTTACACCGGAAACCATCCCCTGAAGGGCATTTCCAAGGTCGGACGTATTGATTTTGGTTATATCTTCCGATTTCACCTGTGCTACAGCACCCGTCAATTCTTTTTTCTTTACCGCACCATAACCTATAACCACCACATCATCCAATAATTGAGTATCATCCTTAAGAACAATATTCATATTCGGCGACACTTTGACTACGGTGTTCTTATATCCTATAAATGATATTTCAAGTTTGGCATTTTTATTAGCCTTGATTGTAAAGTTTCCATCAAAATCGGTAATTGTTCCGTTTGTAGTCCCTACAACCACAACATTAGCACCTATTACAGGCTCACCGGCACTATCCTTTACAACGCCTTTAACAGTAATAGCCTGTGCAAAAACCTGAACTGAAAAGACTAATCCCATTATCATCAATAACAGGCTCTTTAATCTATATTCCAAGTATTCATTCATTGAGTAAAAATTTTGATTAATAAATTAACATTTTCTATTTGAATCTTTGTTTATCTTCATCAGTAAAAGCACGCTTAGAAGATTCAAAATTCTCATAATCACGTTTCCATGAACGTATATAATCCACATACATCACCGAAGTGAATCGCTGTGGAGATTCAGGATTGATAAATTCACCTTCATTATCTAAAACAGATTTATCCAACCCATCTGGATTGACCGCTAAACGCTGACCATCAGCTTCGTATTTTTCAAATGGAGTTCGTAGCCCTAAGGATAGAGTAAGATACATATCCATGTGCCAAAAATAATTCGGTTTGGATGCAACCCTTACATTATCCACATAGAATACAACAGAGTCAGGACGGTTTTCCACTGCATAAACATGATAGTCGTCTTCAGGATTCCAACTGACAGTTGTTTCATTCTTACCTAATTTAGGGTATTGTCCGGCTTTAATCTGTTCATTTTTCAAATCCTCATCTAATATCCATATATGCATATTCTGACTAAGAATAAACTTGCTTTTAGGGACTTGCTGAAGTTCTATTACGTCAATCTCATTGTAGACAACATCATTCTTCTTTCCATTAGAGTTATCGATTTCACTGGGAAAAGTATAAAGCCAAAAAGCAGAACATGTACCAGGCCAAACATCTGCTCCTTTTATTCTCGCCTCATAATACCCATAACCGACTTTTGACTTTGAACGCAACATTCCGGAAGTAAAATACAAGTCTTTAGTGCCTCTTTTATGCTTGTAATACTTGATTTTCAATTCCAGCTTTCCATCTCGTGTTTCTACATTTTCCGGAAAGAAAGTCCAGGTTGCAAACTTGTCGTCTTTAGGATTCTCCCAATATTCAGTATCAAAGCCACGGTCAAACTCGCACGAATACAAAATCTGCTTTTCAAACTTGTCAGAGTTGTATGGTGTACACATGAAAGGAGAAACCTTATCGGTTTCCTTATCTCCATCATCCGAACCTTCATCACCTCCTGGAATTCCAGAATCCGGATCTGGAATATCTTTTTCTTCAGAGCTACACCCTGAAGAAAAAGACAATAAAAACATTAGAAAAAAAGATATGTATACAATCTTATAAATCATATAATATAGATGTCGTAAAAATAGACCTAACATTATTACAAAAGCCTGTAAATGAATACAGGTTATTTAACTTTTTCGAAAGTTATATCATCAACATAGAATGATACATTTTCTGTTCCTTTTGGAGCTACTACCTGAAGAGCTGCTTTAACATGATCAATATGAGTACCATTCTTTGAACGGAAAGGACGCGAAGTTACTTTCACCCACTTGCCGGCAGGAACTTTAGCAGTCTGAATCATAGCTGAGAAATATGGAGATTCAAAATCGGCAGACTCTTTTGATTTTGGAGCAAGTTTCTTTCCATCTTTATATTTTGTAGCAGGAAATATCATGCTGAAGTTCTTTATCTTACCAGATTCAACGAAAACCCAGCAACTGACAGTGTATTCACCGTCTTTCAACTCTACCATACCATCAGGATTGAAAGAAGCGCATGCCATTTTCTGTTTTTCAAGGGCAGCCTCTGTCTTGAAATAAAGACTATGCTTTCCATTAGGAGTATGATTCTTTGAATCAGTTATAGAAAACACGTCATTGTTCTGAATCCACCAGTTACATGAACTTTTATTAGACGAATTTGCAGGAATTTTACCAATTTCAAACGCATAATTAGCCTTGTTGAATGTCTGTGCACTAACTGTTGTAAGAGAGGCAATAGCCAAGCCTAGAAATAATACTTTTGTTTTCATGATAATTAAATTTTAGTTTATGAATTATTGTTTTTCTCTTAAATATCGTTCTTTTAGACTTTAAATCAAATGTAGGTTGTCTGATGTCTTTACAAGTTTAGGGATTATATTCTATATATACAAATAATTTTAAAATATAATCACACTTAAGGGTGATATTTAACTATAATAAACACAATGTAAATTCTATGCTTTTTGCGATACTTATTTAGGACTATGGGAAAGAAACTTTCGGATTATATGACATGGGACGGACTTTGGATAAAGAAAAAAATCGCAAGCTTAATATTTTTTCGATATGTAAGCTTGCGATACCCTAAACAAAAAAATTAATTAATAAACTGTATCCAGTGGTTTAATCTGATATGTAAACTCGTAATCTTTATATGTTAGCCTGTATTGAGGCAAACAGGTGCTACCCCAACTATTTTCGCCACCTAATCCTTGCTGGGCGTAATCTATGCATACTTCGATAAAATCGGCAGGTTCTACTTGACCTGAATGCCTTTGATCTTTGAGGTCACCATCGTCAAGAGATTCAATTGTATAGTTCAATGCTACCATAGAGAAAGGTTTTGAAGCCACAAAATTCAAACCTATACCACCTTTATTTGTTTGGTTCCACCATCTGATGTCGGTCTTACAACCATTTTCTTGCGGACGAATGTATGGGTAGAATTGTTCTTGTGTGGTCATTTTATATATACCGACAAACGAATTGTGGTTTCTGTCTATATAGTTTTCTACAGGTCCTCGTCCATAGAAATGGCTATAATACATTTCCTTAGGCATTCTCATACGCATTCCGTAACGGAACATATTTGGAACCTTCTTGCCTTTTTCCGTCAAGAGTTTCTGGGTAACCTGAATATCCCCCTCATTATTGATGACATACGACAGTTTCAATATAGAGAACACTTCCGGCATTTGATATTCAGCATCGACATATACCATTGAATTTTCAACCCGGGAATTTATTCCCTTAAGTTTCATTACAGGATTTTTCCAGACCTTATACTTGAGGTTAAGACGTGCTCCATAGTCATTGTCCGTTCCAGCACGCCAAAAATTCGGAATAAGGCTTGTTCCTTTCTCAAGCATTGAGATTCCGTTTACATCGTAACGACACAAGAAACCATCAACTTTACTGAATTCAATATTAAAGTTTTCACCCTCGACAATTACTCTGTTAACATCCGGTTCCTTTATTCTAGGAGCTAAGATTTCAGGATGTCCACTAGCTTTATTAGCCAACTGTTCAAACACAAATCCAGAAGTATTAACCGGAATCTGACTCTTGGCTATTACATAACCGGCATTAAGTAACTGTTCTGCCTTCTTTAAGGTGTAATATACATTAAGGAAAACCTCATCATCGGCAGTAAATTCTGATGACGAGAAAGGTATCTGATATTCTTTTGCAGATTGTGCCGGTACATCAAGATTTGATATAACGCCTTCTTCAACTACATTACCATTTACAACCAGATTCCATTTCATGTTGTAAGCATCAATATTCCTGAAGAAATATTCGTTGTAGACATTAACCTTGCCATTTTTAATATCAGACTGCGTAGTCCAAATTGGCTGATGGAAATATTTCACTTCATAGCTTTGCGGATTAGGCACTCTATCCGGGCTTACCAGACCATTGGCACAGAAGTTATTATCGGATGCATCATAAGGGTTGAAATCACCACCATAAGCATAATACATATTACCTTTGTCATCATACTGACGTATACCCTGATCCACAAAATCCCATATAAAACCTCCCTGGAATTGCGGATATTTACGAATCATATTCCAATAATGTTCGAAACCTCCCATAGAATTACCCATAGAATGTCCATATTCACACTGAATCAGCGGTTTTTTAGGATTAGCCTTAAGATATTTTTCGCAAGGGCTATATCCGGCATACATTGGGCAGAAAATATCTGTATAGTCAACACTAGGATTCTTCTTGAGGGATTCTTCTAATGTCATGCCTTTATTAAGGTCTCTGATAACCTGAGACATAGCCGGTTCAAACTGACATGCCCTAGAAGGATCTTCATTCTTAATCCAATTATAGCAAGCCTCAAAGTTAGGTCCCATACCTGCTTCATTACCCAAAGACCAGAATATTATGGAAGGATTGTTGAAGTTACGTTGAACATGGCGTTGGTTTCTTTCGAGATGCGCTTTAGCATATTGTTTGTTTTTTGCAAGCGAACGATCTTCGAAGAGCATCATCCCATGTGATTCAATATTAGCTTCTGCACACACATAAATTCCATATTTATCGCACAAATCATACCAATATGTATCATTAGGATAATGGCTCGTACGTACGGCATTTATATTTAATTCTTTCATGAGACGTATGTCCTGAAGCATTCTTTCCTTACTGATTACATATCCATAATCCGGGTCAATATCGTGACGATCGGCACCTTTGAATAATACAGGCTGTCCGTTCACGAGAATTTGTCCTTTTTCGTTATCCAGTTCCACCTTGCGGAAACCAACATTTACGGGAATTACCTCACCATTTGAAATGGCAAGAAGTTTATAAAGGTTAGGAGTCTCTGCAGTCCATTTCAGAGGAGACTTCACATTGAAGCTTACTGTCTGGTGACCACTCCCTGAAACCGTCTTGGTTTCGACAGGCTGTCCGTCCGGAGAGAATAGTTCGAGAGATACAGTCTGACGTCCGTTTAGCTCTAAAGAAACGTCAAGTGTAGCATCAGTATATGTTTTGTCCAAATCTGGCATTATACGGAGATCGTCAATACGTTTATTATTTCTGGCGTAAAGATAACAATCGCGCGACACGCCACTCAGCCTATAGTAATCCTGGTCCTCAAGATAAGTTCCATCGCACCATCTGAATACCTGGAAAGCAATAAGGTTTTCCTTTCCAAATTTCACATAAGGGGTGAGATCAAACTCTGCCTCAAGTTTACTATCTTCACTATATCCTACGAATTTTCCATTTACATAAAGATAGATATTTGATGTCACCGCACCAAAATGTGCTATGACTGTTTTTCCTTTCCAATTGGCAGGAACGACAAAACTTCTTCTATAAGAGCCTACATGATTATTCTCAACAGGAAATTTAGGCGGAGTATGATAATATTTGTTGGTCCATGCCTGGGTTAGGTCGTTTATTTCGCAGTCTTCAATCTGGCTTCTCCATGGATAGCCAAGATTGACATACTGCGGGTCGCCATATCCGTTCATTTCCCAATTTCCGGGCACTGGCATTTTGCCCCATCCGAGGTCGTTGAAATCTGTTTTATAAAAATCAAGAGGGCGCATATCCGAATCTTTTACCCAATTGAATTTCCATATTCCATTCAAAGACATGATATTTTCCGAGAGCCATTTATCACCTTTCATGGCAAGTTCTTCAGACTCATAAGCAAAATAATATGTATGCATCGGCATGCGGTTCACCTGGTTTACTTCAGGGTCTAACCACTCTGTCCTATTCTGCGCCACACCATTTACTGATGCAAGCATCATAGCTAAACATAATGTTTTTATGGTTTTCATAAATCTACAATGTTAAGTTTAAGTTACTTATCAGTTCTTTATTTCTGAATTTCTATCAGTATTGTTTTCTCAGGAGTCAAAGTGAATTGTTGTCCCAGCGACGTTCCGTTTATAAGATTTACGACGTTCTTTATGTTTCCTTTCTTTGACTTCAAAGTCACTGTGGCATCAGTACATCCTAAATTTATAATCGACATGACATATTTGTTATTGCCTGTCGGAACGACTCTCCACATACAACCTTTTGTGTTTATTCCATTTTTCTCTACAATGAACACATCCGGCGTAAGTTTCTTCTGTTCGAGAATTCTAAATGCTTCGTTCGTTATTTTGCCAATGCCATCCATCGGGATTAACTTGCCTTTAGATGCGTTCAAGGAGATATTCCGAGGTTGTCCATATTCATTTTTCTTCAAACTGACAGAATCTATAATAACCGTGCCGCCATTGTCAAGATATTTTTGTATGGAATTAAACTCTGCATCTGTCACAAATTCTGTTTTCGACACTACTATCAATTCCCAAAGATTATTTTTCTGACTGTTGATTATATCTTCCGTAGCAAATCCCAATGGAACACCGTTGAAATACATTTTGCGATAAAGATCGAAAAGGTTTTGCATATGGAACCACTTGTTGATGACAGAAGTTTTAGAATAGAACAGGCGTATAGGCTGTTTAAGGCTTTGCATTGCTGCGATTTCACTACTGAAAGCATTAAGATCCATCATTGTTTTTGCAACTTCGTTTGCCACCCTTGGCTGCTGAACCACACTTGCCGCATATGCATTGTTCATCGCATTGTCAGGCCCTCTATAATTCATCAGATCTTTTCGTATAGCTCCGTCTTTTTCTCTTGCCCAAAACCATGTATAATTAACATTCATACCATGGAGGGTTGCAAGCCAATATGCAGAACGAACAAAGTCAGGTGTCATATAAAGGTTACGATACTGTGACGAGGAAAGGTAATGTGACTCCGAGTTTACATTTGGCTTGTTTGGAGAAACCGACCTGCAAAAATCATAAGTCATAGTCACTTCTTTCCAATCGAAAGAATAAACCCCTTCCCAATATTCTTTTTCCTTTCTGTGGTTCCACTGTTTCTTTACTATTTTAGCGTCATTACCGATTATATCTGAAAGTTTTGTCAGAGCCTCCATGTCAATACCATGATCTATCTTATCGTCCGAGAAAAGATGTGGCATGATTTTTAAATGTGTTTTTGCATCAGAATCGTATTTCTTTATTCCTGAATCAAGGAACTTGAACCATTCTGTCACTCTATCCATATTAAACGACATCCAATCATAGCCGGCCGGTTTTCCCTTAAGATTTACGGCAAACGGAACTTGAAACTCCACCTCATCAAAAGAAGAGAATGATGTATTCCATAATTTATTGAGATGAGCTATATTGCCATGCTTGTTTTTCAACCAAACACGGAACTTTTCCATTGTATATTTCGAGATTACACCAGTAGCCCACGTTTTCTGCATAGAAAACCAATGCGGTTCATTTGACAGTATATACCCCATATCCGTATAGGCCTTGCCTTTCATTAAAGGTATCGTAGATTTAAATGTCGTTTCCCAAAATCTACGTATGTTAGGATTGTCAATATCGTATTTTGTAAAGTATCTTGAGCCTATACCTAAATCAGGGTCAATGTCCAAGGCCCATTTTGGAGCTACTCCATGCCATAAAAGTACATAACCGGAATATTTGGATGGATATTTGGCTATCTTTTCAACACCCATATACGAAAGATCTCCGTTCTCATTTTTTATGGATGGTAACGCCAATGAAACTCTATCGACTTTTCCACAATATTCATTAACCATGAAGTCGGGCTTCGTAAAATAATCATTTATATATACAGGTCGATTGCCACTCACAAATTGGTTTCCTTTTACTTTAATGGATTCCCAATCTATAGAAGGAACCGGACGACGTACATATTTGCCTGATATAACACCTTGTAATTCTTCGATAGCGGTATCAAGCATTTTGTTTACTTCATCTCTTTCGAATTCGGCAAGCTCTGCAGCCATCTTTTCTGCATCTTTTTTATAAGCCGGCCATGCTCTGAACTGATAAACATTAGGCTCAATGTTTTTCTCATCCCAAGCTGCATAGCCAAGAAATGTCTTGGACATCCATACTGCAAGTTCTTCACGCTGTACATCAAGCCCTTTGCTTTTAGCCTCAATTATCAATGAATTTAATTTAGAAATTTTCTTTTCTGCATTTTCTACAGACTCCGATGCCATTATTAACGCAGGAATCAATAAAAAAATAAAGAGAAACTGTTTTTTTTTTTCATGATTAATTAAATATTTAAGTTACTATGTAAGTGTATCCAATATTATGACCTTACCTTATTGCACACTCTCACAAGAATATTCAAATATAGACTACAAACACACAAAAGTTACCTGAAAACTCTCTTTCTACCTCAAAATACTTAATATTAGAATTCTGTAAAAAATAAACTTTCTATAAAGCATGAATGCATTATTAATTCTATCCTGAAATTTTATCCAATTATAATTTTATGACTCAATCAATTTGTATATCGTTTGTCCCTATATTATTTCAATTCACTTTTTACCTAAAGAATATATCATGTGTTGTCTGATGACAATGCAAAAGTATAAATAATTACATTACATACAAAGTATTAATAGATGAAAAATAAATTATTAACATTTATTATTGGAATAGTTAAATAATAAAATAATAACAGAGAATGCTCATCTCCTGACGGGAATTCACATTCTCTGTTATACAGTGATCATTTAAACATTATTTATCTCAAGTATCACTAACCGACCATCTATAAAGATATCATGTCATACTCAAATCTTCTGTTTTTACCGCAACTTACAAATACTTAGAAGCAGAAAACGATTAGAAACTGTTTTTATTTATTATGCCTTAGTTTAAACTTCCAAAAGAATAAATAAAACCGCAAACTTGAATGTTAACATAATTATTTCTTAAGGCAAATATCATAAAAATCAATTAAATTCTTTTACCGGTATAACCAATGGTTTAGACTTTAAACTACCAGACTCATTTGTAGCTGTTATAGTTATGTCAGAAGGAGTCTTGGTGGACTGTATCATCAAAAGACAACGTCCAAATTCCGTTTTTACCATTTTTTTCTTAAATGAATCCATTTTCTCTGTCTTTCCACAGTCTGTTCCAAGGAATCGATAATCACCTGAAATAGTGAACTTTATCTCGTCGTCTACATTCTTGACCTCTCTACCTTTCTTGTCTACAAGCTGAGCCACAACATGGAGCACATCTGTATTATTGGCCGTCATCATCTTTCGGTCTGGAACGAGTTTAATAGAATACGCCTCATCAACGGTTTCAAGAGTTTCTTTTACTTTCTTTCCTTTATAAGTACCTACTGCCGTGAGTTTACCTTTTGAATAATCTGTTGCCCATTTGAAGATTCTGTCTTCCTGATCTTTCAAACTTTGTTTTCCCAATGACTTTCCATTTTGGAAAAGTTCAATTTCATCGCAATTAGAGTAAATCTCCACTATGATTTTCTCGCCTTCGCTGTAATTCCAGTGCGGATTAACATTTTGCCATACTCTTGGAGCCAATTTCCAGTAATCTTTTTTCTTCTCAACAACATTGCCATCTGCATCTTTCTTAAAAATTGAAAGTTTAGCTGTTTGAGTATATATCGCAATAACCGGTTCATCAGTCCAAAACGACTTAAACTGATAATACGATCCACGCGGAAATCCTGCCAAGTCCAAAGGTCCTTCAGGCGTAGCTTTCTGAGGCCATTGCTGTGCACGGCGTTCACCCAAATAATCGACACCTGTCCATAAGAAAACTCCTGCTATATAATCTCTTTCGATACAAGCTTTCCATTCGTACCATCTAGGGACATTCTCGGTACCCATCATAATTTTATTTGGATATTTTTCTCGCAAATAGTCATATTGCGCTGGTTTGTAACTGAAACCTGCAATATCCAATACATCGGTATATCCTGTTTCAAAACTTGAAGTAGGAAGAATAAGATTGGCTATTACATAACGTGTGGTATCCATCTCGCGTGACCATTTGGCTAATTTTGCAGCCGTTTTTCCTATACTGAAAGTCTGACGTGGATAATTACGCCAAAACTCACGTACAACTTCCGGAGAATTTGGTGGTACGGGAGTACGCCATAAAGTCCAGTCCATCTTATCGTTCCTATCCGTATTGCCAAACAATCCTGTTGCAGATCTATTACCTGGATATGTCCATTCAATCTCGTTTCCAATACTCCACTGGAATATGCAAGGATGATTGCGCGAAGAACGCATTACGTTCTTTAAATCAATCTCTGCCCATTGCTGGAAATGTTCAGAATGTCCTCTGGTAATATAATCTACTTCTTTATCGTGCATATTATATCTTTTATCTTTTGGCAAATCCCATTCATCGTAAAACTCATTTTGAACAAGAAAGCCCATTTCGTCGCACAAATCGAGGAATTCATCCGAAGCAGGATTGTGAGCTGTCCTGATAGCATTACAACCTCCAGCTTTAAGTATGGCAAGACGACGTTTCCATACATCTTTCGGAACGGCAGTTCCTACGATACCAGCATCATGATGCAAACATACACCTTTTACTTTCATATTCTTTCCATTAAGGAAAAAACCTTTGTCCTTATCAAAATGTATAGTCCTTACTCCAAATCTGGTCTCGCGATTTCCTATCGTTTCATTGCCACTAACTATATATGTTTTAGCGATATAGAGATATGGAGAATCTATATCCCAAAGTTTGGGATCGAATAGTTCTACGTCCTGATTGAGGGTAACCTTTTCGCCTGAAGCAAGATTAAAAGCTGTGCTCACTGTGGCTACTTTTTTATTATCCGCATCATAAATGTCAGTATATACTCTACCCGATTTAGCTTCAGAATAATCATTTTCCACATCTACACGAATATTAACAGAAGCTGATTCTTTATTAATTACGGGAGTCGTAATGAATGTTCCCCAAACAGGAATATGCAATTTATCCGTAATCAACATTTTCACATTACGGTAAATACCAGAACCGGTATACCATCTGGAATCGGCATATCTACTATGGTCTACCCTTACCGACAATCTGTTAATTCCATTTTCCGGTTCAATAAAATCCGTCAAATCATACCAAATGGGGGCATATCCATAAGGATGGTTTCCCAAACGCATACCGTTTATCCAAAAATCCGCATTGTTATACACGCCATCGAAGATGATATAACATTTCTGGTTTTCACTGATTTCAGTTTTGAAAATCTTAGAATACCATCCTATACCACCGGGAGTAAATGCCGTACATCCTTCGAGATTCTTGTCAAATGGTTTTTCTATTGTCCAGTCATGAGGGAGATCCAACTGCCTCCAACCTTCAGGATTGTATGTAGTCAATGAATAATCATGAGAATCCGACAAAGTAAATAACCAATTATCATTGAAACTCACATATTTTTCTTGGGATGCATATGCTCCCATCCCAAACGAAAACAAAAGGAAAAGGCCTGAAAATAAATGTCTTTTCATGGTAATTATCTTTTTATAATATAATCAAGATTTTGCAAGTGGGGCACTTAATAGTTGATTGACAAGCCAACAAGGTTTCCCATACAGATACTATTTTTACATATTGCAAAAATAGCTTTCCCATCTGTATATTTTGATGAAATGAAACCTTGTCAACTTGTCTTCTTGTCAACTTGCAAAGTATAAGTTAGACTTGCAAAGTTTAAATAATAGAATTTTATTTCAATGGACGCATACACACTTTCTCAATCGTATGTATCATAGGCAGCAATGCATTGGGCTGTACTTTAGACTTATATTTAGCAGGATTATAATTTACCTTATCAGTAGATTTATAAAGATATGGTAAACCGATTGACAAAGCTGGTTCTTTGTATAATTTCATCTGTCTGATAAGTTCTTTTTGCATTCTGTCAGCTATCTCCTTGTATTTAGGATTATTATAGAAATTTTTCATCTCATCCGGGTCGACCTCAAGATCGAACAACCAAGGAGTTTCCCTGCAAGAAAGGACTAATTTATACCGTCCGTCCGTAGCCATCGTCCAATCGTTAAACGGAGAGGCTGTAGTATAAACTATTCTGTCTTGTTTGACATTCTTTTCCTTGTTTGTAAATGCCTGGGCATCATTGATACCCTCTTGCAAACCAGGAATCTGTTTCACTCCCATCAATCCAAGAATGGTTGGAGCAAAATCTACACATGTATATACAGTATTGACAATCTTGCCAGGAATTATCTTTTCAGGATAGCGTATAACAAACGGAATTCTGGCAGACGATTCATAAGGAAGTCCTTTGTTTACTCGGCTATGCTCATAAAGCATATCCCCATGATCGGCAGTAAAAACAACTATAGTATTGTCAGTCAGATTATTTTTATCAAGAAAATCCAAAATACGGCCAACGTTATCGTCTACACATTCCACCATGGCAAAATAGTTTGCCAACGCTTTCTTGTCAAACTTATCCTTGTTTACATTGTATTGTCCACCCCTGGCCCAACGCGGACGTTGGTCAGTATCATTTGTGACCATCGTTTCCGGAGCTTCATAATCAAGATTGATATATTTCTGAAGATATTCCTCGCTCGCTATATCTGGAGAATGAGGATCCGGAATGGATAACATCATATAGAAAGGTTTATTCTTGTCGCGTTCAAGCAATTCAAGACACCTGTCGGTGAGATACTCCGTAACATGGATAAATCCAGGTTTAACCGGGCCCGACCAATACGAACGGATTTTATTGGGTTGTTTTACAATTTCAAAATATTTCCAGTGACCATCATTGAACATATAAGTACGATCCATATATCCGAAGTTGTATCCTGGTTCAAAATATGGACGACCAATATTGGGAACACCGCCCAAATGCCATTTTCCAACGTATGAAGTCTGATAGCCGTCACGTTTCAACATTTCAGCATATGTAATCAAATTTGGATTCATAGGCATATCGTTAATCGGACATCCTGTAGATACAGGATAAAGTCCTGTCTGGAAAGATGCTCTTGAAGGAGTAGAAACAGGAGATGAAGCATAATACCTGGTACAGATGGCTCCTTCTTTTGCCAGCCTGTCTATATTAGGTGTCTGAACAACATTCTTACCCCATGGAGAATCGTTTATATCGCCAACCAATCTCCTGTAACATCCCAATGTATTGATGGTATGTTCATCGGTTTGTATGACAATAAGATTTGGTTTTTCTGATGCATATGCACACGAAACAACCAATGAAAGGAATGGAAATATTTTGTCTTTCATGATACTATTTGTTTACACTATCAACAATATTCTTACAAGCATTGAAATAAATTCCGCAATCTACAGAATAGGCTATATACAACACACCCTGATTACGCCAAAATTTTGCATTCTCAGCCGACTCTACAAATGTACCTACTTTAACCCCCTTGGCAGCAGCTTTCTTTACAGCTTCCTTCATTTTTTCTACTACTATAGGGTTTGTGACATCGCCCGGAACTCCGCAAGACTGGGACAAATCGTAAGGGCCGAGGAATATTACATCAAGGCCTTTCACATCAAGGATTTCATCCAGATTATTGATTCCTTCCAGTCCTTCAATATGTACCAATACCATGGTACGTTCATTAGACAACTTGAAATGTTTACTTTTTTCTACATGAGTATATTCGGCAGCACGTGTATAACGGCACACCCCTCTTGTCCCTTCCGGAAAATATTTAGATGCACTAACTACGGCTTGAGCCGACTCTTTGCTGTTTACTTGTGGAACTTCCACGCCATGCGCTCCCAAATCGAGCGCACGAAGGATATTCTCATCACTTGTATCGGTGGTACGAATTATCGGACTCATTCCATGAAGCTCTGCAGCACGGATAAGATTCTGGGCAGACTCAAAACTGATTGGTCCATGCTCCATATCTATAATACAAAAATCAAAACCTGCCAAAGCCGCCTGTTCAATAAGAGCAGGATCATTCATTTTCAAGAATGGGCCCAATACTGCGTGGCCATCATTCATTTTTTGTTTTATATAATTTACAGTCATAGTGTCTTTATATTAATCTATTCATGAAAAATAATCTAATTTTACAGGTATCCCTTCTTCCTCGATAAAAGCAACAGTCATCCCAGGAACAGGAATAAAAGGACCATAAATAAGTTTAGCATCCTTAAGTTCTTCGTCCATGGACTCTACTTCGTATGCGATATGCGGCATTGTCTGAACAAGTTCGGGAAACGGACACCCCTTTTCAAAACGTAAAAATTCAATCTTATTTGGACTCGCTGCCACATCAGTACAGAAAAGATGAAGCTCATCATTGTGAGTTTCACCATCTACCGGATTTGTTACCGGTATGCCAAAATGGTGTAACTTTCTCATAAATTATAATTAAAGTGCTATTGAAATACGTTTAATGTACAGATAATCTTCAAGTGCAAGATGCGAGCAATCATGTCCCAATCCACTGTCTTTCATACCTCCATGTGGTAAATTTATACCATACTTGACACCATTGACCTGAACTTCACCACATTCTATAAATTTAGAATATTTCTGTACCCTTTCAAGACTGTTTGTAAACACATACGAAGCGAGACCTGCATCTGGAACATTCACCATAGGGTCAAGATCTTCTTCCGTATTGAACTTGATGATGGTAGCAACAGGACCAAACATCTCTTCGTTGAAACAACGCATATCAGGAGTTACATTTTCAAGAATCGTAGGATTCAGATAGCTTGTTCTTTCAGGCATACCTTCCGGTATTCCTCCAAGAGACTTTTTGGCTCCCTTGCTTACAGCATCGTCTATCAATTCCATTATGCGTTCACGAGCCTTAACATTGATGACAGGTCCCATATTTATACCTTTATCTTTACCAAAGCCGACCTTGATAGCTTTAGTTTTTTCCGTGAAACGCGACATAAATTCGTCATAAATAGATGACTGCACAAAAATACGATTAGGCGTAACACAAACCTGGCCACTGTTGTTGAATTTTAGTCCAACCATTGTATTTACTGCTTTATCCATGTCACAATCATCGAAAATCAATGCAGGAGCATTTCCGCCGAGTTCGAGGCCTAATTTTTTGATAGATGTTGCAGACTGCGCTACAAGTTTCTTTCCTGTGGCACTCGAACCAATCATGGTAAGAACTCTTGGGATAAGGCTCTCTGACATAGGAATGCTTGTATCCTTACTTGAACCTGTAAGAACGTTAATGACACCTGCCGGGAAATTTATTTCAGCACAAATCTCCCCAAACAAGTAGGCTGAAACAGGAGAATCAATAGACGGACGGATTATTATGGAACATCCTGCCGCTATTGCCGGTGCCACTTTATATGCCACATTCAAAATCGGGAAGTTCCATGCCAACATGGCACAAACCACACCTCTTGGTTCGTGAACAAGGATATTGGTATGCGACCCCTGCAAATCGGGCAATACCTGCGAACGCATTCTTAACATCTCGTTGGGATAATATTCAAGTGCATCAACTATCATGTCAATATCTTCGTCTGCCGATTCCCATGTCTTTCCCATTTCATACATCACAGCATAATGAAGTTCGTCTTTATGTGCGATAACGGCATTACGCAATTTGGCAATCCACTCGTTTCTTTCGGACAAAGACAATTTTGACCAATATTCAAAACCTTTCTGTGCTTCCTGCAAAGCCAATTCGGTATCTTCCTTTGACGCTACACAAAGTTTTGCAATACATTCGCCTGTTGCAGGGCTAATAATCTCCTTCTGCGTTCCGGCAACGCTCTCACACAAGCGTCCGCCTATATACATTTTTTTTACACCAAAATCCATAATCAATAATTTATACGTTTTCTATAATCATTTTCATATTCGGGAACAACATTAGTCTCCCAGTTTCTTAAATCTTTTTTCATTTTTTCGAAACGTTCGGGATAAACATTCTGCAAATCTGTAGTCTCACTTATATCGTCACGAAGATTATATAACTGATATTTACCTGAATGATATTTTATCAGTTTCCAATCACCGTTGATAATAGCAGCATACTGGTCTGTATTATATGCACGGAAAAAATAAAGATTACGTTCTTTCATCTTTTTTCCTTTCAAAAGAGGCATAATGCTTTCGCCGTCAAGCTCCTTGTTCTTATATTTCTTTCCTGTGGCTATTTCCATGAATGTAGGGAAGAAATCCAAAGCCTGCACTGGGGTTTGGCAAACACTACCTTTTTTAGTAACTCCCGGATAATAAATGGCAAGAGGCACCCTGATTCCTCCTTCTGCCATTGTATCATCTATCAATTTACATCCGCGAAGAGGATAATTCGAATATAGTCCTCCTTGATCAGAGAAATATATAACTATAGTATTATCTTCTATTCCACGGTCCTTAATCGCCTTCCTTATCCTGCCTACAGACTCATCAACTGCCTCAATCTGCGCTGCATAGTTTGCTTGAATGTCTGTCATTCCTTTCGCTTTATATTTATCGAACAGATCTTTTCTTCCGATATTAGGACTGTGAACATTATAATAATGCATTGAAAGCATGAACGGTTGGTCGCGGTCGTAATTTTCTATCATGCTGACAGCCTTATCTGTTAGAAAATCTGTAATATAGTCTCCATTTTTGGCTATTTTTTTCGTTGTGTCAGCACCACGCATACGGAAAAATGGAGCATAATAATTTGAAACATTTCCAAAATCGGACAATCCATAAACTTCGTCATACCCACGCTTGTCAGGCCATACTTCAGGTCCTCCCAAATGCCATTTTCCCACAAACATATTATAATATCCGCATTCTTTCATAAGTTGAGGAAAAATTGTTTCTTCCATAGGAAGCCAGTTACGCGAAGGCATATACTCGTTTAATTCCGGAGAGTTTTCAGGCCAATAAGAATATGGTTCGGTGGTACCTGCCACTTTATTGTCAATATGTCTCACCAATTGGAATCTTACCGGCTGTTTACCAGTCATAAGCGACGCTCTACTTGGACTGGATGCCGGCTGTGTGACATATGCACGTTCGAAATTCATTCCATCAGCAAATAAGCGATCTACATTCGGAGTGTTGTAATGAGGATTACGTAAACCAAGGTCTGCCCATCCCAGGTCATCAACAAACATCATTACAATATTCATTCTTTTACTTTCTGCCGATGATTTTACCGATTTGGATGCAGCCATTACATTATTGGAAACTCCTAAAAAAGCCGCTATCCCTAACGTAGTATTGCTAATTATATTTTTCATATAAATAATCTTTAAAATTACTCATCTTCCCTGCCGATTCCTGTATAATCGCGGAAAAGCTTAATAGCATGATCGTCTTCCGTCTTAACTAAATGCTTGTAAAGACGAACCCGCAAATCCTTAATAACATTTTTCAATTCTGGTTTATTTATAAGATTAACCATTTCATGCGGGTCGTTTTTCAAATCATAAAGCTCATCATCGCCACACGGATTGAAACAGTATTTATATTCCGGGGTACGAATAGCCCTTTCGCCAAACCAATGACCGTTATAATATTCGTAGAAAAAGAAAGATTCATCCGGAACATTCTTCCATGCCTCGTCACCATCGTATACCAAAGGTAACAAAGAACGGCTATCTTGATTCGACTGGCGTGGCTGAAGTCCCATATATTCTACCAACGTTTGATTTATATCAATAAGAGACACTTGGTGTTTTACCACTTCTGGTTTCGCCCCAGGCACCTTCATAAGCAATGGGATTCTCATTAATCCATCATAGGCATACGGACCTTTATCATACAATCCATGTTCGGCCAGCATACTGCCTTGATCGGATGCAAAAACTATCATTGTATTATCCCATAAGCCTTTATCTTTTATGGTCTGGAATAGTTCTCCCAAAGCTTGATCCAACATCGTTACCATTCCCATGGAATAAGCTATGGTCTTTTTCCAATCATTTTCTGTCATATGTCCTAAATCCATCCATGGCCACATTACGGAATACTGATATTCAAGGCCTTTCTTCATATCTTTCCTGTATGAAGGAGGAAGCTGTACATCCCTGTAATCATACATTTTATTCCATGGCGACGGCACCCTGTATGGCGGATGTGGATAATGGAAACTTACAGTAAGAAAGAACGGGCGCTCATCATTTACGGCTTCGTTCAAAAATTTAATACCTAAATCAACTTGTTTCTTAGGTTCACTCTTTTCGTATGTAGTCTTTAATGTGCAGTAATAATCCGGTTTTTCAGGACTATCTGCTTTATCCTTGAAGACCTTTTTGTCATAATACCTTTCTATAGCCTCGAAACTTGGCCGTTTTGGCTTGACCCTTAAACATTCATTTGCACTTCCTACATACTGGTCGACACCACGGACATCAGGAGTAACATAGCCCACATGCCATTTACCGAAATAACCCACATTATAATTCTTATCCTTTGCCCATTCATAGATAGTACTCTGCTCAATGGGCAAAGTCATATCCTTACAATGCCAAAGGTGAAGATTATCATTCAAACCGGTACGATGAGCCAAGCGTCCTGTAAACAAAGCAGCTCTTGAAGGCGACGACAGGCCTGTCACGGTACAAGCATTAGAAAAGTCTGTACCCGAATTACGCAATTCGTCCAGATTGGGAGTTTTAGCCTTGCCACCTGCATAATTTAACATATCAAAACGCATATCATCGGTAAGAATTAAAATTACGTTTTTCTTTTCCGGATGCTTAGGATCTAAAACTTTTTTTTCTGCCGCATATGTTGTTATTGCAGGTATAGACATCAAAGAAATGGCAGAAAGAATATATGAATTTTTCATTTGTATCATCTTGTTAAATATTATTTCCAACCAGGTCAAAAGGATATTCCTTTCGACCTGGACTATATATTACCATTTAGCAGGTATAAATACACTCATTTCATGTTCGCCACGGTTACTCCATGTATAATAAGGAATCAATTTCAATTTGAATGGCTTATATCCAGTTTGCAAAGGAGCATACAACTTGTTTTCATCAAATCTCTTTGTACGTACGTAAGCATCTGTGGTAAGAGTCTTTACTCCGCCAAGAAGGTCTTTTTCATATTTAACGTCAAATTTAGCATCTACAGGCAGAAGAATATCTTCAATCTTGACTTTATTAGGCAAATCTATTCCTTCCACGCAATATGTCAAAGGTCCATAAGAGACAGCAAGCTGATTGCGTACTTCTTCTACTTTTGGATTACCCTCGTTCAATATAGGTTTCATTGGCAATACAAGTTCTACCTTGTCACCAGACTTCCATTTACGATTAACCACAGCAAATACTCCAGTATTGATAGGCATATCTATACCATTTACCTTAAGAGTTGCTCCTATAGCCCATGCCGGAATACGCAATTTCAATGAGAATTCAGCATTCTTGTCACCCTTGTAATTCATTTCTATTTTATCATCCCAAGGATAATTTGTAACTTGTTCAAACCTGACATTTTTGCCATTGATTTTTGTGTCTATTTCGTTACTTCCATAAAGAGTCACAAAAAGAGAATTTTCATCTTTCGCATAAGCATAATCTTTTGTTTCAGCCAAGAAACGCACCAAGCTTGTAGGACAACAAACGCAAGTGCATTCTTCAGTCCATCTCTGATGAAAATCCAACGACAATAGCGGATGCTGCTTACCATACCAACGCAACACGTTCGTATAGAAATAACTCTTTCCGTCAAGCCCCATGGACGACAAGTTGTTATAGAACGCTTTCTCCATAACATCCAAGTACATAGGATTTCCAGTCAACATAAACAAACGCCAACTATAATATGCCCCATAAAAAGTCGCACATGTTTCATTATATGCCGTAGAATTTTGCAACTGATATGGAAAACCAAATGCTTCATGCACACATTCAGTAGCATTTCGCGGAGTTTCCGAACCACCTCTATGCACATTACCCAAGCCTCCCGTAAAAGAAGCCTTTCTATTGTACATATCATTCCAGATTGTTTCAAGGGCAACAAGTAGTTCCTTGTCATTTATTTCAGCTACATAGTCGGCGGCACCTATATACAATACCGGACCTAAAACGGCATGTCCTACAGCACGATGCTCTTTTCTAAGCTTTGTATCGTTCTGGTTTTGTGTTTTACCATTTTTATTTCCTCTACCGGTTATGAATCGGTTTGCACAATCCAAATATCGTTTTTCGCCTGTGCTACGATATAATTCCATAAGTCCCATAATTTGGGTTGGGTTGAAATCAACGTCAGCAAGTTCAGGAGTTATTTTTGCAAAATATTTATCCAGGAAATCACCAACTTTGATAGCTGCATCCAGCAAAGTGCGATCTTTTGTAACACGATAGTGCACACAGGCCAATGTCAGGAAATGACCCATATTATATGTTTCATGAAATCCTGGTCCCTTAAATCTCTGAGTATTCTTAAATGGCTTATTCCATGCACGTTCTGAACCTGTAACACCGAAACCTATCTGAGTATGTGTAGTAAAATATCCATCCTCGGCCACACTACGTGCCAGACGGGAAGCCTTTTCCTGAATAACTTTCAATAGTTCAGGGTCTTTTGTCACTGCATAAACAGCGATTTGCGCTTCAAGCCATTTAAAGTAGTCGCCATCCTGCCAATATGTACCTTTAAATCCTTTAGAGCCATCTGCTCCATCAGCCAAAATCTTGAAGTTATATTCGGAAAATTCCATGAAATATTTGTATTGGGCAGGAATAAGATTCGGCATTACCATATCAAAACGGTCTTTCCAAAAACCTTTTGTCCATTTTACTTCTCCCATATCGGCTCCACGAGCTTTAACATATGCATTCTCTGTTGCTGCCACATATGCATTCTGCTGTGCAGAGACTGTAGAACCCAAAGTATGGGCCAACATTGCTAATAATAATAATCTTTTTTTCATGATAACTATATAAAGGTTAAATTAATCATTCAACTTAAAGTAATTCAATTTATCTTCATCCACTTCTATTCCCAATCCATAGCCTGTCGGCACATCTATATATCCATTCACTGCCACATGAGGTTTAGTAATCAATTCCTCACGGATTCTGTTAGGACTGCGATCAAATTCCAAAAGCGGCTCTTTGTCGAACATACGACCCGGTGCATATTTAAGATTTGACGAAATGTGGAGATTTGCAGCTATAATGATACCTGTACCCCAATTATGTGGTGTCATCTCTACGTGATGCGTATCGGCAATAACAGATATGCGTTTTGCCTCAGTAATACCACCCGTAGTTCCTGTTTCAGGTTGTATATAATCTACACACATATTATCCAACAATGTTTTAAATCCATCAGCCCTGAATTCACATTCACCGGCAGCCAACGGAATAGTAGTTCTTCGGTGTAACTCTTTGAATCCCATATAATCATCAGGAGAGACAGGTTCTTCAAACCACATTATATCATACGGTTCAAGAGCTTTCGACAGGCGAAGCGCTTCACGGAAATTATATGCATGATTGGCATCAATTGCCAGTTTAACATCATCTCCTATTGCCTTTTTAACAGCCAACACATTCTGGATATCTTTTTCTATTCCAAGTCCGACTTTCATTTTGACGGCTGAATAACCTTGCTCTTTGTACATCAAAGCTTCTTCAGCCAATGCTTCACACATTCGGTCTTTCATACTTTCCGTGAAATACAAACCTGTTGCATAAACCTGGACCTTCTCTCTATATCTTCCACCTAACAAAGTAGAAACAGGCTGCTTTAAAATTTTTCCTTTCAAATCCCAAATTGCAACGTCAATAGCACTTATGGCAGAAAGCAAAATTCCTTTCCTTGCATAATCTATAGAACGTCTGAACATATCAGACCAAATTATATCGCTATCCAATGGAGATTTTCCAACCACCAAAGGTTTTAAAAATTCTATTCCACTCTTGATTATATTTGCCGGGCCGTATCCCTCGCCCCATCCTACTAAACCACTTTCGGTTGTAACCTTTACAATACAAATCAAACGTGAAGAATAACTAAACTGCGAGAAATAAAAAGCCTCATCCAATTGGTCGGACAACAAAAAGACTTCTATATCTTTTATTTTCATAACTTTGGAATTTATTAATTTATAAAACTATCTTTAAAAGTCAATATCATACAAGCTGCAATCAATATGACAGAAGCAACTATCATCAATAGAAACGAGTGTTTGGTGTTTTTCCATTCACCTGTCAGATACCCCCATATATTACCAAATATTAATGATAACGACAACATTACCGGCCATGTTATAACATTTCCAAGTTCACCTATAGAAACCGAGACAATTCCACTTAAACCTAAAGGCAAGAACCACAAAAAGCCTGTAATTACAGCCCATACTGAAGCCGTGATACTTCCTTGTTGTTTAAAACTAAAATCACCCCAAGTCTTATTCTTACATAACAGAAAGATGGCATAACCCGCATTCATCAATAATCCTCCAAAAACAACCACAGCCCTTGCCGGTATAGAAGAAGCCGAATACGTAGCACCCAAAGATTTCGCATTGTCAATAATCGGTATCGCAGCTTCGAAACCTACATTAAGAAGAGAAGAAAGAATACCTGACGATACAACAATTACGAGTCCCTTTACCAAAGATGATTTCTGACTGTTATTCACCTTTGAGGAACCTACATTCTGTTCTTTTTCACGAAGAATTCCGGAATATGCCGAAAGAGCCACGCCAACCAACATTATAGCCACTCCTAATATCACATAAATAAACGACGGCTGATGAGTAGCCCCTTCTATGCCAAACAAAGGAATTATGGCTCCAAGACCTCCGGCCAATCCCATTACTACCCCATTGGTTATAGATATTCCAACATAAGAGACACTCATTCCAAATAAAATTCCACCAATACCCCACAAAAAGCCTAAAAGCAGTGATGTCATAATTACTTTCGAATCTGTCATTAATATTGACTCCATGAAGGAATCAAAACCTGCGTATCCCCATACAAAAGGAACGACAAGCATAGCAAACAATGAATAAATCAACCAGAACGACTCCCATGACAATGGAGACTGTTTCTTCATACCTAAGCCAAAAGACCCTTGAGCAAAACCTGCCAACAAGAGCAATACCAAACCTAATTCACTCATAAATATTATATTTTAAAATTAAACATTAATTCTTTATATGTTGTCTGATGTCGTATGCAAATATATTCCTATTTTATTATTTGCGCAAGTTTTCGTAATAAACAATCAAAATATTAACATTTACAACATTTTACAAACAACTTTTAAGTACATGACAAAAATTTGATTATTATTCATCTAAAACCTATAGTGGCGTGGCGACAGCCCTCATCCTTTGGAGAGAACTCACTCCTCACTCGCTCGAATTCCCGCAGGTCTCTGCCACTGACAGAAGGACGCTTCTTGGAAATGACTTCTTCGAGCAGAGCCTGGCTGATAGGCTGGTACTCGTCTGTGCAGCCCTTGATAGTGGCATTGAACATCTTTCTTGCCGCCGACCTCACTATGTAACTGATGTCGCTGCAGTTATAACCTTCGCTCAGCTCTGCCAGTCTGTTGATGTCTATCCCCTCATCCGAGGGAAGTTTGGAGAGTGCCAACGTGAACAGACTCTTGCGGGCTTCCTTGTCGGGCATGTCTATATACACCATCTCGTCGATACGTCCTGTCCGTAGCACAGCCTTGTCGATGCGTTCAGGATGGTTGGTCGCGGCAAGGACATATACACCACGTTCGGAGGCATTGTTGAGCATACAGAGAAACTCGTTGACCTCACTGTCATAGTGTTGGTTTGCCTCGTCACCGGAGCGTTTGGGCACCATGGCATCAAACTCGTCGAAGAACAGCAGTGTGGGTGCTTTCTTCTCCGCATCCTTGAATACTTCGCCTATCTTCTGTTGTGTTCCATGTACCCATGTACAGGCGAGGTCATCAGGCACGATCTTCATGAAGTTGATGCCTATCTCCTCGGCCATCTTCTCGGCAAAGAACGTCTTGCCGCAACCTGCAGGACCATAAAAGAGCATGGAGGGAGGCTTGATGCCATATACCTCGGCACACTTGCGGTTCTTCAGTACGTTGATAAATCCCTCGGTCACAAACTCCTTCAGCTCGTTCATGCCGGCAATGTCTCCAAATCCATGACCATTGGCTTTCTTCTCTGCTACAGGCTTGTGCTCAGCCTCCTTTGCAGGGGCTGTCTGCTGTTCTGTCACCGGCTGTCCTCCGCAGATGCGGCGCAACCAATCTTTCTCGGCTTCTGACGTATGCATCTTTCTATCCTCCACTGTTTTGTTTTACTTCTATGATAAGAGAGTGGCATTTGTAACCATTCTCTATCATCTATCCCTACTTTCTGCTGAAAAAAAATATCCCTTTGGTCTATTGTGCCTGTTTGCCACATTAGCCAAAGGGATATTATCATTGCATTCATGCAATCTTCAATCTTTAGGCTTTGGTGGCTGTAGTTTCCACTGCTCTACCAATCGTTTACAACCGTTTTCAATGTGTTTAGCCACACGATGATATACAGCTGCAGTCTGGTAATGAGGGTCTTCCACATTGCCGTCTTCATCAAATGCCATCTTGTTGAACAGAACGATTTTGTTCCAATAGCTATAGTCCAATACTCGTGTTATGGCATCACGGTGACGCTCGTCAAACACAATGACCGCATCAGCTGCCATCAGTTTCTCACGTGTCATAACCGTGGTCGTACCACTTAAATCATATCCCAATTCCTTCGCCACATCCACCATGGCAGCATCACGAGGATACTCTCCACAGTCCAATGTACCAAGTGAGAATACTTCGATGCCATTCATTCCTGCGTCTGCCAAGAGTTTCTTCGTCACACATTCTGCGAATGGTGACCGACAGGCATTGCCTGTGCATACAAAGCAAATCTTGTAGTTCATGTTCATTCAAAAATACGGTTTACATCAAACAAATGCTTTTTACGTCTCAGAAACTCTGCCTCATAGTCTGCGGGCAACCCTAGCATGGCAAGCTCGTCGGGAGTGATTGCCTTGATAATGCTGTTGAGCCTTGCGGCAATGTCATCACAGCGGAACTCCTTTTTCTCCACATAGCGATGCCCTCTCATCTCCGGCACCTCTTCAAACGGAACGGAAGGGTGCATCACATAGTAAAGCGCAATGGCAATGTCCGTGCGGTGTCTGCCCATAGCACAGGCAATATAGAAGCCACCCTTGTCCATCAACTCGAACAGCAGCGGAAGCGAGCTAATAATCTGATGCACGTCCGTGTTCCTGCTGTCGATGGGCAGACTGTGGTATTCCAGGCCAGCCTCTACCACATTGCGGTCGTAGCGGTCGGTATGGTCAGCCGTGCGGAGGTCAATGATGACCTTTACACCGGCATCACGCACCTTTGCCAACAACCAGTTGCTGCCACGTCCCGACATAGTCCTGCCTCTCACTCCTTTGTCATAGACAGGGGCAAGGTCAACAATGGGGTATCGCATCAATGCCTCATACAGAGCATTGGGCTTGTTGACAACTGAAAGGTTGTTCGCCTCAGATTTGTTCTCATGGACGACCTTGTTTTGGGCATTCTTTCCCACATGCCACCCATCGCACCACGCGCATTTATAGACGGAGAAATGCACACCATGCTTCTCGCTCATTGCCTTGGCAGCCCTCAAAGCAACAGCTTTCGTAGGGTAAGACATCTTTTGCTTGCCGCTTCCTCGTGCCGTATGGCTATATCGGCTGAAAATGCCGAAGGCGTTGTGCGTCACGAAGATGTTTCTCCAAGCACCTTTGCGAGTCAACTGGTCATATATGGCAAAAAATAGATTCTTGATCTTCATCTCATTAATCCTCATAAATAGTAGAAATTCTTGTAATTGAATGTGGTCAAGGGTGAGTGGACATCATCCATTGCCAGCATACGTTTAGGTATCTCGCTCAGGGGGATTCTTTCATCAATCAATGCTCTCAGCCTACGGGCCAACTTCACATTCTCACGATTAAGTTCCTCTTGCGTCGTCTTTACCTGATATAAAAGAGCCTCATTTAACTCTGAAACTATCATCCCCGTAAACAAACCATGCAAGCCTTCTGCACGGGCAAACTGGTCGGCATTGCACCACACAGCCACAATGTTGCCTCCATGCTTGCGCAGATGATAAGCGTGGGAATGGCTCACGATTATCTTGTCGAACTCGTCCTTGCTGTCATCCGCACGAAAGAACAGTCCTTTGTCTGAGCCATGCCCCAGCAACATGATGCGCTCCTGTGTAGAGACATGATGCAACAAACGCCCCATCTCCTTGGTTGTGCGGTAGTCGGCAACGACTTGTGCTTCCAGCCCATCATATAGGGCTGAAAGCATCGCCGTGGTTTTGTCTTTTGGATGTATCACTAACATATGTTCTACTTATTATTTCTCCTATAAAAGGTATTATAGCTTCCAGTGTTTGGATTCCATATATTTCTTACATTTGTCGCAGAATACGTTTGTTTTGCGGAAAGGATTACCACCTTTGGCATCCTGCATCATACATTTTATATCAGGACAATGCCGCAAGCCTTGGGCATGACCTAATTCGTGGAGCATTACGCTAAACAACTGCCCGTTGCCATGAGGACGATAGGACGAGAATACCGCCACACCTGTCCCTATACCGCTGGCAAGTCCCATAATTCCGCTATGGGCACGACCTCTGAAATTATCAAGTCCGATATCCGCCTGCGTAAGTCCAACGACAATAGTTGAATCAGACTTATAATGACATAGCACCTTGTTCAGTACATCAGCCCTATATCGTTTGTGGTCATTCCTTTTAGTGGTAAGGGCAGAGTCGGGCAAGTGAATATTACCGGCCATTCTGCATTTGGGATAATGAACTCTTAAAGAATCCATCATGGCACGCTGTAAATCTACATTGACTGCGCCCAACGTATATACACAAACAACAGGCACAACAGATTTCTGCTCTGTTGTTGATGTAGATACAGGGGTACTCTTCTTGCAGCTTCCCAATATCAGGGATAGCGCACACAGCAATATGATGTCAAATATTCTGTTGTTCATTTTGCGACACATCTATAAATCAGCGGTACAAGAACGTCCTCTATTACCCTGTCATCCATACGGTGCTCGCCACTGAAGTGGATTACTTGATTATAGTATTGCAGGAACAAAGATTCTCCATTCACCTGCTGGTCGTTGTCGGCAAACATCCCCCATACCTGCTTGCGGTCGGCCTCGGTAATCCCTTCAAACTGATGCTCTTCCATCTCCGCATGGTTGTGGATGATTTCTGGGGTAATCTCAAAATGAGTAGTACCATCCTTTCTCGGCTTGAAGTATTCATGTGTGCCAACCGTGAGCATCTTGCTCTTCTTCGACATCTCGAAAGCGGGATTCACACAGATGCGGTTATATCCACGCATCTGCTGTGCATACATGCCTCCCATGCTGGTGCCTACGACGACATCCGGCACTTCGTTCATACACAGCCCTCGCAAGAAGGGCAGAGCCTCGGCAGGGTCAACGGGTATGTCGGGAGCAACGACATCAAAGTCTGACAACAGCTCTCGTAGAGTCTTTACCGTTCCGCTGGCAGCCGACGAGCCGAAACCATGAAGATACATGAGTTTCTTCCTTCGGATAGACTTCTCCTCCAGTTCCTTTGTCTTATCCCGAAGGTCATAGCTGTCGCGCATGTTCATCAAGATGTCGCAGAATTCAGCAGGAGTAAGTATCGTTTTATAGGAACTCGGCTCACCGCTTGTATGAACGAGTTTGATGCCACGAGTCTGCATCAGTGCGGCACGAAACCGTTCACTCTGTTCAAACATCGCCTGATAGGCACGGCGTATGATTCGCTGATACTCTTCGCTTTGGCGGTCTATTGCCTGCCCCTTCCACCACACAATCTGGTCAGTCTGCCACGATGTGACGCTCATTTTCCGAGCATTGCCGCCCTTCATGCTGCATATCTGCCGCTGCTTGTCGAGTTCCTTCCTCTTCAGAGATTGCAAGAAACCCTCCATACTGCTGCACACCATTCCGTCGAGGCGGAAACCGTTGCTGCACAAATTGCTGAGCACATTGGATGGGTACAAACCATTGGAACGTATATCCAGCGTGTTAGTTTCTGGATTGTACATATCCTTCAGTTCGTGTCCATTCCGTGTGGTAGCCATATAATTTTCTTCCATTTTTCAATTCGATTTTTCAGTCACATTACTTCTTGGAGTAGTAAAAGATGCTGTAGTAACCTGTTTTCTATCACAATAGACCGACGTTTTCTATAAGTTAGAAACAGTCGGATGCTTGCGTTCATATCACATGCCTATATCGATTATTGCATCAGCATTTTCTTGCGACTGATCATAGTTATCCAAATCCTCATCGGTCATCAAATCTATTTCGCTTGGGATGTTTCTGACATCAAACCAAGTGATTTGGTTTTGACCGCAGAGGATGTATATTTCTCCGTCATCATATTGCCTTGCGCCATATACTGGTCCTCTAACGACACACTCAGTTACCAACTGGTTGTCTCTGACTGCTGAAATCCGTGCAGAGTCGTCTGCTAATTGCAGCCAATAGTAAGCCGTGTTGTTTATCGTGGCTATACTGTCACCCCATTCAGAAGTATTCTCTTCCTGCTGGTGGCCGCCCCCACAACCTATAAGGGTGATGAAAGCAATGAAAAGCATTATCAGGTTCTTCATCTTGCTTCGGTTTAACTCATTGCTTCAATAGTGTTTCTATGCTCTTTGCCAACTCATTCAACTCCTCATGTTGTGGTGTACTTTGTCTTGCGGTCTTCAGGTCAATATTGTATAATACCGTGCTGTCACGCTTCACGTCATAGGAGTAATGGAGTACATGAAAAGTGTCACCATAGCGCACAACAGAGTCGGTTGCAAACTCCCCGGAACGAAGAGTCACCGAGTCTTCCGATATATACGGTTGGTCTGAGTAATCATAGTATGAGTTAATTCCGTTTCTCGTCATCTTGACGTGAGAAAGAGGAATCTCCGCCTTGAACTTATTGGTAACACGTATTTCCAACCTGTCTCTGTGACCATAAGCATTCCTGTCACAATATTTATCAAGTATTTGACAGATACTGTCCTGTAGATTCGGGTCGCTGATATTTGATGTCATCATTTTGTTTTGATATACATTATACAAAGTATAGCATCCGTTATTTCTTAGTTCATAGATTCCCAATGGGCGATTGCGTGAATTATGAACAATGTTGTCATATATAGGTTCGACAAGTATGCCGTATCTGTCCCGCAAGCCGACCTTGTCCGTATTAGTGTCCTTGATATAGAAAATGCCTCTCAATGGTTCCAACGTATATAACCCTCGGCGACCATATTCTATACAGGCGTATTGATTATAACCAATTGCCAAGGTTGGGAGGAGTATTCCCAAATATACGGTAGCCAATATGCTTATTCCTGCCAATCCTAGCTTACCAAAAGTGCGCCAACATACGTAAGCAACCATTGCTATACTGGCAACGAGCATCCACACGCGCCACATCCCGGCATAGCGTTGGGCATAGAAGAATAGTACCATAGCAGCTACCATCATCCAAAGTTTGCCGACAACAGGATTCTTCTCTGTTGTATCTTTACAGGAAGTCATATATCTGGCAATCAGATATAGACTGAGAGGCGGCAGGACGACACAAGCGAAACGACACATTCTCATGTCCATGGCAAGCCCTGCATATAACGCACAGATGGCAATCAACATCAGTTGGCAATAGGCCTTTGTCCCTTTGTCCTTCCAGAGAATCGCTCCCAAAGCATCCTTCCAAGTCAAGGTAGATGACTTCATTGTTTTCCTGATAAGTCCAACAATATATACAGCTATCGGTCCCAAGAATAGCCATGCCAACAATATGCATTTTATAATGTTATGGGTCAAGTGGTCATTGTTTATACCCATAACGACAAACGGCAAATCAGCGAAATCACCCGTTGTCCTCATAACCGGTCCCTCAACAGACAGCAAGGCAAACAGAGCCGAGAAAACTGTCAATGGAATCCAACTTCGTTTCTCCCCACGATAAAGGGTGAAGGAGAGAATGATTCTCATCACGACTGTGACTACCATAAGAAAATGAGTTGGTAATGACCACCAACTACAGTTTGCCAATGCAACAAACAGCCATAAAGAACAGACGGCCAAATCAAGCCAAAATACTTTTTGCTTCATTATATTCGTATTTACTTTTTGTTTAACCACTCAATCAATTCATTCGCTTTGTCTGACACCATTGCAGGCGATGCCGGCAGCTTATGCTTTCTCTGCACGACCATGCTGACAGCATACTTCGGCTTGTTGGCAGGGAAGCAGCCTACAAACGTGAATGTCTGCTCCGTTCCGTCATCAGCCACATTATATACTCCTCCAAGTTCCAAGTCCTTCGGTGCACGCTTATGTTGTATGCCTTCTTCCTTGAACATTCCGATGGCAATTGCACGGATATTGCCGCGTCTTTCCGCAGAGACGTTCACGGAATCCAAATGGAAGATATTGTTGAACACCGTAGCCAGTTCCAACGCATTGGTGTTCTTTGTCTGGTCAGTAGCGTACTTCCAATAATCCATGCCGTCAGGCAAGGTCATCATGGCGTGATACATTCCAATTCTCGACTTGTTGAGCAGAACCTGTCTGTATGTCAACATTCCGTAACCACCTCTGCGCCAATTATGGTCTCTTATCCGCACGCTGTCGTTCAACACAAAAATACCTTGTCCTGTATCGACGCTGTCCTCCAAAGATGTTTTTGACTGGGCGAGGCAGTCGGCAGCCACGAAAGGCATATATGTTTCCGAACTGCAAAACCTTTTAAGAAGAGGAGCATACACAATGTCACCCTCTACATTCTCCAATGCTCCCCATGTCAAGACATCACCTGTCCTTACGTCAATGACCGACACCTGTCCTTGGATTCCATCAATAGCCGCCATGCATTCACTCAGCACGTCATAACTCCTCGCCGAAATCAATGAGTCTATGGCAGGAAAGTCTTCCACTTTCCCCACGAGTCTTGGATTGTCGGCAAACGCTTCCATTTTCGTGTTGTCATTCATATTGATGCCGATTTTTCCGCATTGCAGCCCTTTCTCATAGTAGAAATAGCAGAAGCACATACCGTCTTCTGGTTGGAAATAGTGGGAATACTCGATGTATTCCATATCCACAGCCGTGACACTGTCGTTCTTCTCACGGTCATAGATACCATACTTCCCATTCATGGAGACGATGACGTAACGTGACTGGATCAAACTGTCCATCCTCGCCTTGTCTTCTTCCGAGTCATAATCCGATTTAAACTCTTCGGCAAGTGCCACGGAATCCACTTCAACGGAATCTACCCAGACCGAATCCGCCCCCTTCTGTGCAAAGACATCAGCTCCAATCACCGAGAGGAGCAATGCCAAAACCATTGTCATTCGTTTACTCTGTCTCATAATCATTATCTTTCTTTAATCTTCAGCTTCTTCACTTTCTTTATCCTCCTTATCGTCACGACCGGATAAGTAGGTGTGCTTCTCTATCACAGCTTCATTGCCAAACATATTCTGTCCGAAGCGGTTGATGTTCACCCTGCCCCCAATTGCTGCCGCACAGTTCATGGCAAAAACATCATTAGGATTTTTCTCAATCCTCTTCAGACAGGTCTGATAGCATTTCTTGCGCATATCGTTATAGATGCTGTTGGGAATGGATGAATCACGGGATATTCCGCCATAGCAATATTGATACAGACATCGCCATATAATCCAAATGTTGTTAAGACAAGGGTTGTATTTGCCGCTGTCCATTAGCTTCTCCGCCACAGCCACAATCCACTCGTCTTCAAGATCTGCTTCCGGACTGTCTGCCCAATTTAGGAACAGGGAGCATTGCTCGTCAAAAGTGGAACAGTCATTCAAGCTAGTCAGCATCATTTCCACTCTTTTGTCTGCCTCAACCTGCTTGTATAGTTCAAGAGTTGGCTTTGTCGCATCAGTCAGTTCCTTGGTCATGGCATTCAAGGAATCGACAAACTTCCCCTCATCAGTGAAATACTGATAGGACTTGGCTTCAATCTTGTTGCCAAAGGCAATCAACAGATCCATGGAATGTTCGTCTTCGCCCCATTCTTCTGGAGAACGCTTCATCATAATGACGATGCTGTCCTTGTAAATCTTGGCAGCCTTACGGAGTTCTTTGTCCCTGATGCAATCTTCGCTAATAGCCTTGATGCCGGCAACAACGTCTTTTTCTTCAGCAAGTTCAAAACCATCACATCCTCTCAGCCACAACTCGTGATTGCTCCACACGTTGAAAGCCAACAGGCAAGAGTTGTAGAACACCTCTGCATTGGAAAGAAACGGTTGTTTGCTTGCGGCATATTCCGGCAATTGCAGGGCGAATGCCGTATCACTCACAATCTCGTATTCGAGAACATTGTCTGCCGCATCCTGTCCATAGAAGGCAGCAAAGAGGTCAAAGTCCGTGCTGTCTTCCTTCGCACTTGCGTATTTGTCATAAATATCGATTATGTCTTTAAGACTGACGGCATCGTCATTCTCAAAGCATCCACGATACTGCGTTCCCATTTCTTTCTTGCAGCCAGTCATTGTCATCAACAATGTCATGGCAATAATACCAAACCATTTCATACTATCTGTCCTATCTTATTCTTTTACCTCAATCAAGACTGCCGTATAGTTGTCATCGCCCTGCTTTTCGCACATGAAATCATAAACATCAAGAATGTCGGCAAGCGGCTTTTCATCCATCATCCTTGCCAACAGAATGTCTGGAGCCATGCTTTTGTACAAGCCATCGGAGCAAAGCAACATTCTGTCGCCTGCCTTCAATTTGAACTGTACTATGTCCGGGACATCTGCCTCATGATGATAGGAGAAAAAGCAACGGTCAATGACCTCCCAGCCATAATCCAAACGCACATGGTCCTTCGTCTGGTAGAGCAGCCCTTCATTAGGACGCTGCAAATAGCATCTGCTGTCACCCACATGGGTAATGGTCACGGTGTCGCCCTCAATGCTTGCCATCACCATCGTCGTTCCCATTTGGCAATGGTTTAACGAGTTGGCTTTCTTGTCAAGTGCCCTCATGGCATGGGCGCAGGCCTTTTCCACCTTTGTCTTACTGTCAGGCTCGTCCGTATGTTTTTTCCAGTAATCCACAATGGCATCTGAAACGGTCTCGCTTGCCACTTCTCCCATGGCGTGACCTCCCATGCCATCGCAGACCACTGCCAACCAACGGTTACCGTCCTCACCATTTACGATACGGAAAGCGTCTTCATTGTTCTGACGCTTTCCCGTTTCACTGATTGTAGCGTAATGTATCTTCATATTATTCAATTATACAAATTGTCGTCATCGCTCATCTCCCATTTCTGTCAACAGCACATCATGACATATATCGCCCTGCCAATAAGCCATTGGATGAAGTTCGCAATTCAGCTTATTGTAGTTACCATGTCTTTCCACCTGATTCAGTATGCGTAGTTTCTCGTCTATCTCCTCTAGGCTTTTAGCGAAAACCAGATTGGTAAAATAACGATTCTCATACATATAGTCCTCGCTGTCAAAGCAAGGATAGAGTTGTGAGTCTTCGCCCACATACACACCATCCTTTGGCATTCGCTTCCTTGCGTGTTCTATCATTTCTTTCACACCATTGAAAGATGCTCCCAAGACCTCAATGGTCTCATTGTTCTTAAACCGCTTCATAATCGTTCGTTTTAATATGATGAATAATTCTTATGACGAGAGGCAGGAACATCAAGCCCCCACCTCTTTATGTCATAGCCTTATAATACCCTTCTATTTATGACAACTCTTTTTGTGTCCACAATGCTTGCAGTATGCTTGTTGCCATACATCTCCATTGGTGATGGGAGAGAATCCCGAACAACTACAACCTACCGTTCCTGTACAATGTTTCCCTCGAAATGTAACATTAGAACGATTGTAAGCGCTGTCGCTTTGAGGGCAGACCCACGTCTGAGACTGTCCATTGGCATAGACAACTGAAATTTTATCTCCTCTCTTCCAATACCATCTCCATGGGGTTGTAGGCCCAAGATAGAAGCCTCCGTTAGGTGTCATTGTCTTAGTTTCAGAGTTATTCCTGTCCGTAGAGGCTGCGACAATCTGTATATTGAATGTTGCACCTGTTTGATTATTCGCAACAAAATAGATATGTCCATCGTTACCTTGCTGGAAGCCCCCAACCATCTGTGCGCTTGCTATTAAGCACATAAACATCATTGATAGCATAATTCCAAAATGTTTCATTTCTATATACGCTTGATTTGTGACGCGCCCAACTTCTAAAATTAGGTGATAATATTTACTCAATACTTGTCAATATGAGAACGCTTGGAATGACCACACTTACATGTCGTAGGGTCGGCACCGCTCTTCGCTCTAAAATACGGGCATTTGTTGGGACCGCAATAATGACAGTGTCCGTCATCATTCCCTGCTACATGCACAGTGACATCCGATGTAACAGGCGCAACTTCAGCATTGGTAGTTTTCGCATTTATGTAAAGTGCATTGGCACCTACTAAAGCGATGAGAGCAAATGCAACTGCAAAAATCTTCTTCATTGTCTTATACCCTAATACGTCATCGGGCGCAACTTCTAAGTTTGTTATTATTGTTCCTTTGTCTGTTTATGAAGGGTAGTTAGGCATAGTAACCCCTTGGAGCATTATTTTATCAGGATTTTCTTGCTTTGACTGCCTATCTTGATAATATACAACCCTCTGGACAGGTTCTCGATGCGGTTGGTCTTTCCAGAATAGACTTTGGTTCCATTGTCTTTGTACACCGTAATGTATGACGCTTCATCCAGCCAAACGGTTCCGTCCTCTATATGAATAACAGGCGATTCGGCTATTGTCTCAGAAAGACCTGTGACATCTTCTATCTTGGCCGTCATGCTGTAATACAATGCCTCCAACTGTCCATTTTTCCATTTCTCCTCATCTTCCACCCATGAAAAGGCTGCTACATAGAAGTCCCCTACAGTTATCGTTCCGTCTTCATTCATTTTCAGTGTCCATGTGTCTGCCCAATCATCCGTTGTCTCATCAAACACATATATTGCATATAACGGACTGTCATTATCGGTATATTTCAGGATATTGTAGTATGATACATCAATCTTTGCAGTACCATCTCCATTGTCATACAACTTGAATCCTCCGTCATTGTATTCCGTAAGGTCATCACCAAACATGGAAGTGATATAATACGATCCATTCTTCTCAGTAATAGTCATTTCGAATCCATCTTTATACTCCCTCGTGGGATTGTTCTCCACATGACTGGATGCGACCCTATAATTCCCTGACCATACTGTTGTTTCTCCTATGACTTCCTCATTCACGGTTATAGCACAGACAGCGGCAAGATTGTTGGAAGTTGTAGCAATGATGTTGGCTGTGCCGGCACTCTTTGCGGTGACAAGACCAGTGTTGTCCACGGTTGCGACGGTTGTATTGTCGCTCATCCATGTCACGGTTTTATCGACAGCATCAGATGGACTTACCGTGGCTGTCAATTGTAATGTTTCTCCTTCGGTGAGTGAAGCCTTGGATGCGCTGAGCGTTATAGATGTCGGCTTTACATTCTCTTTTACCGATATGTTGCACGTTGCTTGTTTCCCGCTTCCGTCTTTTGCCTTACATGTAATAGTGGCAGTGCCAGCAGATTTTGCAGTGACAAGTCCAGTGGATGACACCGTGGCTACAGACGTGTCATCGGATGTCCAACTAACACTTTTGTTGGTCGCCGAACTTGGGCTAACAGCTGCATTAAGTTGTGTGGTTTCTCCAACATACAGAGAAGCAGAAGTCTTATTCAGTGTTATACTTGTAACATATACCGTTGCAGACTCTACGGAAACCTTGCAAGTAGCATATTTCCCACTGCCATCCGCAGCACGGCATGTAATAGTAGCAGTTCCCGCAGACTTTGCCGACACAAGTCCGTTGTTCACCATAGCCACAGATGTATTGTTGCTTGACCAGTTTACATTCTTGTTCGTTGCATTTGTAGGATAGACAGAGGCTGACAGTTGGTAGGTATTTCCTTCTTTCATACTGATGGACGATTGGCTCAGTGTTACACTTGTCACACTGACACTTGTCGATTTTACGGTGATCGTATAGTAAAAGTCCATAGTGCGATAGAAGCCATCAATGAAATAGCTACATTTAAAATATACTTTGCACGAAGATGTTGCCTTGATTCCCTTGACAGTGGCATTATAGCGAGTGGAACTGGTCACGGTGGCATACGAATTGTTCTCGGAATACCACTGATAGGTAACACCCGTTGACTGCATAAGTGTACGTTTGTAAGTGTCAGCCAACGCTATGGTTACGGTACTTCCTTCATAGACTGATGCTTCTCCGGCTTTTGCCGAAGCATTCGCCTTTTGAACTGTTGCAAATGCGAACAGAACCATTAGAATCATGGTCTGCAGATGTGTAGTAAATGTTTTCATTGTTGTTGTATTTGATGGTTTGTTTTATCTGTGGTGTTATTATTTTGCTCTCTTCAGCGCATACTCTGCCTTTCTCATATAGTCCTGAGCACGTTCTCGGGCATTCTTTGCTTTTCGTGCGTAATCTTCTGCCTTGTCCGTGGCATTCTTTGCCCGTTGCTGATATGTCTTCACACTATCGTAGTTCTTCCGCTTCGAGTAGTATTCAGCCTCTCTGAGATAACCTTGTGCTTGTCGGTTATAGTAATCGACTTCTTGCTCATAGCCCAATGCCTGCTTCGTGTAGTATTCCGCCTCACGCTGATATGATTGGGCTTGCTTGATATAGTAGTCATTTTGCGCCATAAGGGGCAGAAAGCCGAGCGTTATGATTATAATTGAGATTAACTTTTTCATGTCCTTTTCAGTTTGTTGAGTAAATAGGTCGAGGCGAAATCCAAGGCATTGATGATATGAGGGACAATCGTATCTGCCGATTCATCTGATGTCGTTTTGTGGTCATAATCCAATGAAACACTGCCACAGTCCAGTTTGACTGCTTTGATAAATTTCACGTTCCTGTTTGTCTCATTGATAGCATCCGACAATAATTCAGTGTTGTACTCGTTTGCCTTTACTAAATGAGGGACACAGAAACGTATCATATCCTCATTTCTCCCAGTCATATAAAAGAAATGCCTGTCGTGGTAGATAAAATGCCAACCCATTGACGGCAACATTTCCACATGCCCACATTTCTTCCTAATTTCATTCACTATTTCTTCTTGTCTCATATTCAATTATATTTGTTATACTCTTTATGGTATATGAGCGTGATTAGTAACCATATCTATCAATAAAAAAAACTGCACCAAATCAAACTTGTTGAATGGTGCAGTTTCTAACTCGTGTGTTGTATGTCTCAATCCAGCATCACAAATGCCGCCCAATAGTATGGGTCGGGATATTTCTCCCGAATGATGGACTTTGCGTTTTCAAATGCCTTACGTTTGTTCCACTTGCATTGTTTGGATGCCAGTTGCTCATAGAATGCAGTCATAAACTCTGTAGCCACCTTGTCGCTGACACTCCATAGAGCCATGACCATAGTGCCAACACCGGCTTTCTTGAAGGCACGCTGCAAGCCGTAAAGACCTTCGGAAGTAGCCTTGCCTTGTCCCGACTGACAAGCTGAGAGCACAACCATCTCCGTGCCACTTAGGTCGAGGCGAGCGATGTTGTTGGCTGTAAGAATACCGCCTAACACTCCATCAGGCAATTCCTTGCCTCTCCATGCCGCATTGCCTCCTGATAGTACAATGCCAGAGAGCATCATGGCATCAGAATAACCTTTCAGATAATCTACATGAGCGGCACGTTCAGGAGTATAATAAAATCCGTGAGTGGCTATCTGCAACAACTGAGGAGCATTTCCGTGCATACTGAGGAACGACTCCTCAGTTCCCTCCATTCCCATTCGGGGTGTTACCTGCCACTTGCTGGCTTTCAGCAGAGACTCAATCTGCATAATCTCCTGCTTGGAGCCAGGAAGTTCACAGAAGACAGAATCCCCACGAACCATGTCGCCACGCATCACCAACAAATCTGTCAAGTCATATTTCTTCGCCTCCTCAATCATTGCTGTCGGTTGAATGTCATATTGCAGTCCACCATATAACACCGCAGAATGCGGTGCAAATGCCAAGACTGGCGACTGTGCCTTTACCAGTTCCCTTGCGGAAGACAACCTTACGAAGTTGTAATGGTTTCCCAATAACGAACCGTCAGCCAGAGGCAATGACTCTAATGACACTTGGAACAGCAGTTGTGATGGAACATAATAAACAGTCGAACCTTCAGCTATGTATGCTCTTAATGGCTCCCATAACAGTTTCAGTACCTCTGGGGCATAGTCCTGATTATAATACATATCAGGTCGGGTGATGCCCAACGAATCAATCTGTCTTTCGGCGAACAGGTATTTCACCAATGGGTATTCATCGCTCTTGTTGATGATATAGGCTGCATATTTGCGCCCCATGGTCTCTGAAACGTAATCAGTAAAGTCCAAAAGGACTTCATTGGGCTTCAGAGCACTCTTAACTGTCGCATAGTCTATATCCATGAAACGTGTGATATTGTCGAAACTGCGGCATCTTTCGGTCAGACGTGCCGCCAATTGATCAGCCCGTTGTGACATACTTAATATGCTATCGGCATAATGTGCTTGTTCCTTCTCCCACTCCTTTATTTGGTTCTTCATCAAGGTAAGCAGCATATAGTCCTTCATATCATCATCAGTACCTTCTTTCTTTACCACGTCAAACAACGAGCGTTCAGACTCCAGCAGAAAAGACTTCGACATGACAAGCGCATCGTAGCAGCTTGCGGTAAACTCATCCTGGTATCTGTTGGCTTCAATGGCGTATGGTGTCATCATCGTAAACAGTGAAGACACTGGCGACCACAAACTCTCACGTTCCTCGACACTCATCATCGGAATACGCTCCTTCATCAACTCTTTCAACCTGAAAGCGGCATCCGTATAGTGTGTGCAACCAGCATCAAGATGTTTGGAGAATCCCTCTGCATTGGCGAGCATCATTAGCGCATTGATATACTCCATGCTCTTTTCGCCATAAAGTTGCTTTGTGTAATCCGCATAGAGTTGATAATGCTTTTCAGACTCATCATACATGTCAAGGCGATGTTCCGTTCCTCCCATGGATGCAAGGAGCATTATCCTATTCTCTTCCGTTTGGGGATATTTCGATGCAAGTATTTCATCTGCTTTCTTATAGTCTGCGAGAGCTGCGGAGTATTCTTTGAAGCCATTATGGCAGCGTGCCCGAACCATATACATTTGACATAGTTCCCTTGGCTCTTTCATCCTGCTTTCACTCTTAAAGAGAGAGTCTATACATGCAAAGCAATTCTCCTTGTCTCCTTTCAGTCTGTAGATGTCTGCCACCAGGCTATACGGAAGATAATACGCATCTTCCTCTGGATTCATCTGCTTCTGGTATTCTTCCAACACTTTGCGACCGTATGCGATGGCATCGTCATATTGCCCCGTGGCAATGTATAGATTTCTCAGCTTGTTATATGCCAGATGTTTACTTGCCGCAGGGTCTTTGTTGTCCCCTTCAGCCAGTTCCTTGCCCTTTATATACCACTTCTCGGCTAAATTATACTGACCTTTGGATTTCGCCTCGTCACCTTTTTGATGGTAGTATGCAAATTTCATTTTCACATCTCCTGCCTTTTCCACTAACGAATCCATGGAAGCCGAAGCGGAGCGTATCAGTTTCATGTCACCAGTGGAATTGCCCAGCGACCACAACTCCCTCAACACATCCATCTGCTTGTTCACCTTGCCATTTTGATGTGCCAAGACAAATGCCTGATAGTAAACTCGCTTTGCTTCGTCAAACTTGCAAAGGTGTGCTTTTACCGATGCTATGCCGGAGAGTACATCTACTTCTTCAGACACCCTACCCAAATCCCTGAATCCATTCAAGGCTTCTTCATACGAAGAAAGCGCCTCGTCATAACTCTGTGTCATCGCATATTGCGCTCCCTCAAAATACCATGATAGAGGAATCTTTGTCTCCGCGTATTCTTTTACCTGACCGTCAGAATAGGGAAGTATTTCTGATATGAGTTCCCTTCCACGCTTATAATCGGCACGTCCTTTTTCATCACGCTGGATAAATTCGCAAGCATACATATAGCCATTCATAGCATAGAGATGGCCGACGTCTTTTCTTTCTGTATCATTCAACTTACCTTGAAGCAAACTCTTTCCTAAAAGATACCCTTCTTTATACCTGCCAAGCAATTCATAACACTGACATGCCATTGTCTGACTACAAACGTACACTTGCCGCTCGCCTTCGTTGCGTTGCTGCTTGGTATTCTCTCCAACAATAAGAAACAACTCAAGTGCTTCTGCCTTCTTGGCGGCTTTGTTCAGTTCAAATGCCTGATACATTTTAGCAGTCACTTCTTCCTCTGACAGGGTCTGGGCTTCTATCTGCATTGTCATGCAGAAAAACATCAATGCGAATACTATGATTCTATTCATCTGGATTTACTTTCTTCTCGATATTATACTTTATGGTATCGTTGTCCGTACTGTCTGCCGGGGCAGGGCTGAACACTTCATCCCCTCCACGCATCTGCTCCATAGGTGCCCCGTTATAGTTAGGAGATGACTCATAATCAAACATTGGCTTGATGGCAAAGAAACCTACAACAAGCACAGCTGCCACACCAGAAATCCACAGCCATATCTTCTTCTTTGACCGCACTGGCTCTGTTGCTGCAACCTCTGGAGCAGGACAATAACATGCTGCTTGTTTAGTACCTGTAGCACGATAAGCAGCAGTTTTTCGTTCTTGTTCATACTGTCGTTGGAACTGTTTTAGTGCCTTTAGTTTCTCCTCACGACTTCGGATGCAGTCTTTCACGTCCTGTGTAAACTCCAGTTGTTCCTTCTTCTCTTTATCTTGTTCTATCTCACGCAAGAACTCCGTCTTTTCGGCATCATCCATGCGGTTAAGCAGGTAGTTGTCTATTCTGTCTTGAAACTTTTCGTCCATATCTGTAATTCTTTATGAGTTCAACTTTCTCTTATAGATTTCCCTCGCCGATTTTCGCAAAGAGTTCATGCACTTGTTCTTCTTCGTCTTTAAGGCATTGTATGACTCTATTGTCGGCATTTCCTTCAGGATAGTCTCCAGTTTCTTCTCCTCGTAATAGAATTTGGTGAGTATCTGACTGCACCTTGGTGACATGTGTGATATGACATCCGCTATAATGTCAAGCATCAAGTTCTCGCCCGAATCATAGAGCATATCTATATAATCGTTGGGGTCGAAGCCTTCAGCCCTTAGCAACCGTCCTAATTCTGTTTCGGGGTCAGCATATACAGGATGCTCGCGTCCGTATTCTAAATACTTGTTTCGGGCTATGCTCATAAAGTAGGTGAGGATGCTGCCGTTCAGGGGCTTGTTGTCTTTTCCCATCACGATTCCATCCTCCACATAAATTTTTCTTCTTTCTATGTTCTCCCAGAACGCAATAAAGGTGTTCTGTAGAATCTCTGCCGCCGCATTATCGTCAGCGAAGAACACACCCCTATAGTTGTCCCAAAAGTAATCGGAGCAGTATGCGTACAGCTCGTACTGAGTGCGCCGACCTTTGTCTGCTATACCCGCTACAAGTCGTGCTTCGTTCTCTTGTATGGGGGCTCTGAATTGTATTGTTTTTGCCATTACTGTATGATGTCTGTTATTCTAAATCTATCGGTCTCGCCAGTCATTACTGGATATTGAGGTCTGCTGCCCGTATTGGAATTGACAAACATTCTTATTCTTCGAAAGAAATCATCGTTGTCATTTCCTGTGCTTTCCTTTACCTTATTATATATTGCATAGGTAAGTTTACCCACAGCCGGACTTTTCATTTCAATGTTCACTTGGTCGCTTTTGCAAGCACTGATGGTAATCCACCTTTCCTTATTCACCTGGGCATTTGGATTTACATCCGTCTTGCCTTTATCAGTAGAAGCTCCCCAGATAAAGGTTTTGATAGCTTCGAATATGTCTTCCACGCCACGCACCACTTCATCCTCATCACCACGTGTTGCATCACCGCTATGACAAGCATCTATCACCACCAGCATCTTGCCCGAATCTCCAATTTTGTCTCTGATGGCATTCAGATAATAGTTCACTTCGTCATCCGTGAGGTGTTTCTCACCTTTGTCTTTCTCGCATGGCTTTCTGTAGGCATCGTATGGAATCCAGCACTCATCCAGTCCGTCCTTCTCGTCATTATGCACATCTTTCATCTGTTGACCATGCCCTGAGAAATGTACATACACCATATCCCCACGCTTTGACTGCGATGCTAAAGACTTGAAGGCACTCACAATAGCTGCCTTCATCGCCTGCTGATTCACGAGTTTCTTGACATTACCCGCCTTGAACTTCGCATTTACCAGCATCTCCTCCACATAGGGCACATCCTTATCACCATTTATCTTTCCCCATGTCTTATCCTCATGTTTGCCAATGCCAATGACAATAGCTCGCCGTGTCTGAGCATGTGATGTGGACGACACAACGAGCAGAAGCAAAATGAACAGTATTCGAATAGCCATTAAGTATTACATTTCTTTATAAACTTGATGTAAAAACTCAAAGAAGTAATCCCTGTTCAGATGGTTTATCTAAAGGAAGACGAAAAAAAAGATTCTTCTCCTTTGAGTTCTAACTTCATTAATGGTTTTTCTGTTACAGGAACCAATTTGCCTGTTTTCTTATTGAGTTTACACAAAGACCATTCCAAATGTTCGGGGCTGAAGTAAATCTCATCATATTGTACATTCGGGAATCTTATTTTACATTCTGGTTTCACCTCAATCAATTTTCCATTTACGTCAAACGTATAAAGGTAATGCATGAAAGATAATTCATAATCATTGTTTGAACAAAGATAATATTTTCGATGATTTCTATCTTCCAATTGATATAGTTTAGTTATTAGTGAACAGTCCTCCCCAATGGCTCTGACTTCATACCCTTTGGTGCGTTTTACAAATAAATATGACCACCAAGGATTGTGATTGTATTCATGGCCAAAATTACGCACACCAACTATATGATCTGGACTTTGCATGTTAACTAAGCAGGTGATGTCTGGACTGTAATAAGCAACTAACATCATAAACCACTCCGCATAAGTAAGATCTACACCTGGCCTATGGTTGTCAATATATGCTGCACCATGTCCTAAGTATGATAAAGATTTATAAACCAAGGTGTCAGGATAGAATTTGCATAACCCTTTTCGGTATTTATCTATTTGTAATATACACCTATCAACTGTTGATTTATCTTCTTCACAAAAGACTATTTTTTCATGCTTTAATTCAATCTCTTCAAAAAAAGAAACAAGATTTTTGACACTATCAAAATTAAAATAGGTCATTCTTGTATGAAGAACTTCACCCGTAATCTCCACATCATCTATGTTCCTATTTGTTAGTGCAGATATTTTATCATCATTTAATTCAGTAGAGATAGAGTCTTGTTCAACCAAAGCATCTCCGCCAGTCTTATTGCTTTTACATGCACAAAGTATAAGAATTATCGCAAACATAATGTTCTTTTTCATGCCGTTTTGTTCTTTTCATTTTTGAAATTGTTGGTGTTATTCTCTAATCCTTAAAACCATTCAAGCGTTTGTATTTGGGATTAGCCATCATACACAATGAATGTCTCAAAATCTCAGATAAATATTCAATAACACAAGTTCCATTCTTCCATACAGAAGTCACCAATCGCCCCAAAGAGGTATATACATTATACCGCAGCAAAAAAATACTACAGTCCAAAATTCTGACATTTCCATTTGTCATAAGTCTCAGTCTCCACTGCGTTCAAAGTTGATTAGGATGTTTTCGCAATATGAACAAACAATTACATCCAGCTTTATAATTCTATATCAGAAAGCGTGGTTCCATTACAGAATCTGTCAAGATCCACATATCCCTTGACACCATGGATTTCGTCTTTCTCTGTGTATTGCCAAATATTGTGTCTTCCAAAGCTGTTAAGAGTCGGTGGATTCTTCCCATATCTAGCAATAAAGAGGAAATATTTATCAAATTCAGGAGACAATTTTTCCTTGTAAAAACCATATTGACTGTACAGTAGAGGATATTTGCCATACTCTGATTTAACAAGTTGCATGAATTCATTCAACTTACGTTGGAGTTCGTCTCTAGAAATAGAGCTATTTCCTGCTTCTTCAACATCAACCATTGGAATCAAATCCTGCGTGTGTTTGTCTATATGCTTCTTAAAATTGCGGAACTGGTCTTTCGCAGGTTTTCTGCCGATGAAATAATGATAGCTACCTATCTTGAGGCCTTCTTTTCTTGCATCATCCACATAATCATGATACTTATTATCTACTTGCCTCGCACCTTCAGTTGCCTTTATATATACAAATTGTATTTTGGGGTCAGAAGCGACTTTTTCCCAATCTATTTTTCCTTGATACTTAGAGACATCTATACCATTATAGTCGTCTGAAAAAATTGTTGTACGTTCTTTCTGTGGATAAGCAATTTTTATATTATTATAAAGATGCCATATAGCACAAAATATGGTGACACACAATGTACATATAGACAATGGTCGAATACGGTGTAGGAATTTTATATATCTCCTTTTAATGCAATAAAATAACCCTTTATTTTCTTTTTTTCTTGACTTTCTCCGATATTTTTTTGCCATATAAATCAAAAAAGAAGCGACCAGAAATATATAATGTTGTCATACTGAGCATTCAACAATCTCCAGAATGACGTAAACACATTGTAATGAGGGAAGAATGCCACAAGTATAATACAGCAGTTAATTAGTCGAGCAACGTATATAAACAGATATGAAAACAACAAAGGGTGATGATTTATATCGGTTTGATATTTACCAGTTTGATGAATAAAGCAATTTACATGAAAAGACAGGCTTACACCTATTATTATATCAAATATCCACATTCCGTGAAAGTTCATTAGACATCGTACAGATAATAACAGGAAAGTGTATATCGGTAAGCAATATGGAGCCAATGCCATTGGTGGAATCATGTTATTTGATTGTCCGCTCGTATATACTACACCAGAACCTTCTTCTGCATGAAAAGAATGCACCTTACGAAGGAATAGCATTGCCACAACAATATGTGTCAGTTCATGCGTGAAAGTCTCAAGCCATAAGGCATTCTTATTTAGAAATCGTCTCATGAAAGAATACCCAACGAATCCTATAGCAACCCATTGGAACAAGGATAGTTGCTGCCATATCTTAACATGCTTAGGAAAGAATAATATCTGTACTAACTTCCATGCATAAGGTATCGTTAAAACAAGAAGTATTATTAGTATTAATATAAGTAAGTGATCTAAAATATTTTTATATTCAGCACAAAATATTAATATTGTATCATGTTATTGCAACATGTAAATCATGAAACATATTAAAGTGCTCGAATTAAGTGAGGCTGATCGCCTCAAATTAGAGAAAGGCTATCATAATGAGCCTACTCATAACTATCGTATCAGATGCAAATCCATATTGTTGAAGTCGTCAGGAAAATCAGCTTCAGAAATAGCTGAAATATTCGATGTGACAATACCAACAGTATACGCATGGATAAAACGTTATAAAGAAAATGGTATCAAAGGCTTGGAAACACGTCCCGGTCAAGGTCGTAAACCAATAATGGATTGTTCTGATGAGGAATTAGTCCGTAAGGCTATAGAGGAAGACCGTCAGAGTGTATCAAAAGCACGTGAAGCCTGGGAAAAAGCTTCCGGCAAAAAAGCCAGCGACATTACCTTCAAACGTTTTTTAGGAGCATTGGTGCAAGATATAAGCGAATAAGGAAACGCCCAAGGGGTACCCCCTCACCGCAACTCTACTCATACAAGAAAGAGAAGTTGCAAGAACTTGAAAGCCTTGATTCCAAAGGTAAAATAGAACTTTATTATGCTGATGAAAGTCATGTATGTACCGATGGTTATGTACCTTACGGATGGCAGTTCAAAGATGAGTATGTCTATATTCCATCCGAGAAAGCCGCAAGACTTAATATCTTTGGTATGATTACCCGAAGAAATCAGTATAAAGGCTTTACGACACAGGAATCCATCAATGCAGACAGGATTGTGGATTACCTTGACAGGTTCTCTTTTAAGGTTGAGAAGAAAACGGTAGTTGTTCTTGACAATGCTTCTGTCCATAGAAATCGGAAGATAAAGGAAATGAGAAAAATATGGGAGGACAGAGGATTATTCCTTTTCTATCTTCCACCATACTCTCCGGAACTTAATCCAGCCGAAACTCTGTGGCGCATATTGAAAGGCAAATGGATAAGACCTGCTGATTACAATACTAAGGACTCGCTCTTCTATTGTACGAACAGAGCTCTCGCATCTGTAGGTACGAACTTATTTGTGAATTATTCATACGTATAAAATTAATTTTGAACAGTTACTTACCTATATGATATTTATAAGATTTCATTTACAAAAACTGTTTGACAATGAGACAAATTATCAGAGAGTAAAAACCTGCGAGAGCATCATCTAACATTACGCCCCAACCGCCTTTCACATTCTGATCAACCCATCGACATCCTAATGGCTTGAAGATGTCAATGATTCTAAAAGCAACAAATCCCAATATCGCCAATAACCATGTGTTTTCTCCACAAGGAGCAACAAGAGCAGGAATCCAGATACCTATAAATTCATCAATAACTACAGTTCTTGGATCTTCCCCCCAATATTTTTCCATAATATTAGAAGTCCAAGCCCCAACAACAGTTACAGCGATTGTTGTTATCAGTGTAACCCAAAATAAAACATCTACAGGTAAAAACTTGTACCCTGCCCACCATAAAGCAAGTGCAACTAATGCTCCTGCTGTTCCTGGGGCAATCGGGACAAAGCCTGCACCAAATCCTGTTGATAATATAACGTGAAACCATGGTGCATCACCTAATGGATGATTAATGTTATTACTCATTTTCTATTCTATAACCATATTGAAAAAAGAGGCAGAGTTTATAGCTCTGCCTCCTTAACCAGATGAACTATTTCTTAAACAATTGCCAGATTTCTCTTATCCAAAGAACAAGAGATGAGAAACCAATGATAATTAGCAGATCTAACCAACCATTAGGATGCTCTGCATTATGCAGCATTGGCTCAACATTGAAGAACTTAAACATCACTTCAGTAATGAGTAACTGACCGAAGACAATTACACATACGATAGTCCAGAAGCCCTTGCTCCAGAACTTTTTGCTGAACAAATTCAAAAGGACGCTTTCACCTGTTTCAAAAGCACGTGCATTAAACAGATAGAAGAAGTGAGTCCATACAAAGATTGAGAATAGCAACGTTTGTTCGTAATGAGAAACTTCGCCATTGCCTGAGAAATGAATATTCAAAAAGTCAGTCATGCTATTGATGTCAGCGTGCTGGAATATAAGCAAGAAGGCAAACAACAATACAAAGAAGAATATGCCAACACTAAGAATCTCGCCAAGCATAGGCTTGTTGATGATAAATGCACCAAGCTTCCACTGCTCCTTAAAATATGCCCAGTTTCCAATTTTATTTACATGTTCACTTCCGCGCTTACGAGGTTTGTCTTTCATTACATCCTTTGAAGGAGGCAATGATGCCAATGCCATCGCACCGAATGTGTCCATAATGAGGTTGATCCAGAGCATCTGAGTTACGGTCAAAGGAGAATCCTTTCCGACCAATGCACCCACAAAAACAATACAGCAAGCTGTTACGTTCACTGTGAGCTGGAAAAGCAAGAAACGCTGGATATTCTTGTATAGAGAACGCCCCCACATTACAGCCTTGCCAATGCTAGAGAATGAGTTATCGATGATTGTAATATCAGATGCTTCTTTTGCAACAGCAGTTCCTGCACCCATCGACAGACCAACATTTGCCTGATGCAGTGCTGGAGCATCATTTGTACCATCACCGGTAACTGCGACTACTTGATTGCGTGCTTGTAGTGCTTCAACAAGACGTTTTTTGTCCATTGGACGTGCACGAGCAATAATCTTCAAATCAAGTACACACTCTTGCAACTTCTCATCAGAAAGTTCTGCAAGTTCTGTACCTGTTATTATGTTACGATCGGTGTCGGCATCGGCCCATAAGCCAATTTCACGACCAATTTGCTTTGCAGTTCCAGGAGTATCACCAGTTACTATCTTGACCATTATACCAGCATTCATACATTCTTTAACTGCATCAGGAACATCTTCTCTGACAGGATCTTCAATAGCAACTACACCTACGAAGTGCTTGTCTATGGCAAAACCAAGTGTACGATAAGCACTATCTTGATATTTCTGAAGTGATTCCTTCAGAGTGACCTCGTCAATATCGGAAGAATCACACATGCCAAAGACTATCTCAGGAGCACCCTTAGTATATGTAACTTCCCTATTAGTTACTGCTGAAAAAACTGTGGTTGACATGTATTTTCTTTCAGTAGAGAATGGAATTTCATTCTTTGTGTTAGATGCTTCTTTAAGACGACGATAATCATATTTGTTGGTATGCAACCACAAGAGTAATGCGCCTTCCGTAGGATTACCAATAGGTCTTGGTTGGCTTTCTGAGAAATCGAGTGATGCAGTAGAGTTTACAGCAATTCCTTCTGCCAATTCTGGAGTTAATTTCCCAAAAGTACACTCCTTAACCTGCATTTTGTTCTGTGTAAGAGTGCCTGTTTTATCAGTGCAGATAACTGTTGTTGCACCCATAGTCTCACAAGCGTGCATTTTACGAACAAGGTTATTAGTCTTGAGCATAGAATACGGAGATCGTCCTGTTGTCCGTCCCACGGTCTGAGGCTCTAGCAATTGCCTATTTTGGTTGAACAGACAACGTCAGAGCCCACGCCGATATGAGTAATCGCTCCATTGCATAAAGTAGGCGACAACTCAGCAAAACGCTCAAGCCAGCTTGGCGGTTCCGCTTTCGGTTTGCGCTACTTTTGGGAGACCTATATAAACAATTTTATTGCACCCGAAAAGGTACAATTCGTGCTTACAAGGTCTCCGCAGGAGTGATATAATCACACCCGGGACATCTACCGTTGCTACGTTCAAGACCAAACATTTCTGTGACTTGCTAGATTACAGACCGTCTCAAACACAGCGTCAAGTAAACGCCTTCATTATGTCTGGACTATCTTTCCCACCCAATGCCCGCTTTGTATTGCTTTGTCATCATGTGACTCCGCCATACTCAGCACGGCGTAGGCTGCCTCGCTAATGCCATGTAAGAACACGTCTAACTGCGACAGATAGAGCGAAAGGCTAATAGTCCAAGTGCAAAGGTACGCATAATTTTTGAATTAGATGATAACAACCGAAAAGAAATTTTTGTACAAATCTTAAAATTAACACGAATTAACTATAAAAATTACCGTATTCCGAATTTTTGTATAAGAAAAGGTGCTTAATAACATCAAATTTGAGCCACTTAATCCGTCAAAAAGCCATATTGTCAAAAAAAACACTTATTATGCCATCATAAAGTATGTGCACATAAATGGCAAAGTATGTGCACATCTAAGCCCAAGTATCTGCACATACAGGCATGTGCCACTCTGATCAATATATAAAGTGAGGACAAAATAAAGAACTATGGAGAGAAGAGCAAATTATACTCTACCAATCGTCTTCTTCGGATAGAAGGTATGGCTTTCCCTTTCCACTTGCAAAACTTCAAATAGAGAGGCAGAATTTGCCTTTCACCTTTCTCCAAACGGATGAGCAAGGTTGACTTTGGATATCTCGTATTGCCCAACAACTTTGCAGGACCTATTTGGTATGAAAGAGCTGCGAGAAGATAGGCATCCTTACCATATCGCGAATATAGACGATAGTGCTGTATAAGGTCACTTCTTAACAGGGAATCCGCCTGTCGGCGAGTCAGTGAATTGCGGAAATGTTCTCCTTGTTGAATCTTGTGACCATATCCGACATGCCCAGGCGTTTTGCTTTGCGTATGCCATCCCTCAAAATATTTTGTCGAGGTGACAAGACGTTCAAAAAGTACCCTATCTGGTTGCTGACTGTGACAGGGTACAGGGCAAGTGGATAATATGCTCAACAGAATTATTGTGATAGGTCGTATCATGCTGTTGTTCTTATGTTCATTCTCTTGGTTTTGTTGAATACTACATTGACTTGAATAATTGTATCTCCTTGATCATGGCTTTCACGTCCTCACCAACCTGAACGAAGTTCTTGTAGAGGATGCGCTCTCGCTCTTCTTTCGACTTGAACTTATAGAACTTAGGGAGAGGGACATACTCCGATTCCTCCTTCTTTATTTCCGTCATATCGAAGTCGGTCTTGCAGTAGAACTTGGATGTCTTGAACTCCTCGCTCTCCTGGATGTTCATGCTTCCGTTCATCCCGGTCTTGGTGACTACGAAGTCACGGGCGGTCTGTCCACATATCCAACCTGTGGGCATATCGGAGATTTTGCTTGCAGGCACCAGGCTGTCCATATTCTCATTGAGGTTGATGGAGGTCTTGTCACGGTCGATGGTCACGCCCTTTTTGAGTTGCACTACTTTACCGAAGATGTCACTCGACAGCCATTCGAGGGTTTCCTTGGCTCTTGCCGAACCGCTCACCACATTGCCCACGGTGGTGATGATTTTCTGCATACCCACCTTGCCATAATCGGCTTCCAACTGCGGAAGTTCCTGAAAGCCAAGTGCCACGCTCACCTTGTTGCTTCGGGCTGTGCCTATCAGTCGGTCTATCTTGTGGAAATACAAGGTCGGCAACTCATCGACGATGATGCTGACAGGAACGTTCTTGCCCTGTCCTGTATTCACCCTCGTTACAAGGCGGTTGAGAATCAAGGCATTCAGTGCACCGATGATGCTCTCCATCTCGGGGTCGTTGGCAATGAGCAGATAACTTGGATTCTTCGGGTCACTGACCTTCAGGTCGAAGTCATCGCCGTCCTTGTGGAATATCCAGTAAGATTCCTTGGTGGCGAGACGGGAGGTATAGACACGTAGCGTGCCAATCATACCTTCCAACTGCTCCATGGCTTTGTTGGCAAAGGCAGTCTGGAACGGGCCAAGCAAGGGGGCTACCTCGTTGTCGGTCTGAAGTACCTCGAAGATGGTCTGATAACTCTCATTGAGGAACGATAGGATATGTGGCATGTCGCTGTACTTGCCCAACCAATAAGCGGGCTGCACCTCCGCGCCCGAATGGTCGAACACCCGTCCTGTGGGTATCAGCCTTTTCGTCTTTGGGTCTTCACGCCGCTCGGCAATCAGCATCTTCCCGTCCTTGTCGTAGGGCTCTTTGCCATAGTTGCAGAAGAAATAGATGCAGGCGGCAAGGAAGTTGACGGCAGAGGTCTGGAAGAACTGGTCGCTGCCACCGCCGCCTTCCTTCTTTCCCTTTTGCAGGGATTCAAGCAGAGTCTCGGCGGTCTCGCTCGCTGCGGCAAGGTTGTTGATGTACTTCAACTGAATAGGGTTCACACGGCGAGAATACTCCACATCCACAAAGTTTATGATGTTGAACTTCATGCCATTGGGCATCTTACTGTCCTTGGCATTCTTGTTCTTCAAGTAATGATAGTAGAGTTTGGTGGCGAGGGTGGGAAACTTATAGTCGTACACCACCATGGCAAAGCCCTTCTCGCTATGCTGCCTGATGAAAGGCTCAATAATCGAAAAAGTCTTACCAGAACCAGGAGTACCCACAACCCATGTGCCTCGGAACGGATTGACGATGTTCACCCATCCCTTGCGGAACTTACCCTTGTAGTAATAGCGCATCGGTATGTTCACGCTGTACTTGTTCTCCTGCAATTCCCTGCATTGCTCGAAGCTCTCGTTCTCGAAGTTGAAGCGGTCTTTCAGCAAGCCCTCCTTCAGGAACTTGGAGATATTGTCGAGGGCAATATGCACCAACACAACACCGACGATGGAAGTGAGCATATAGAGCCAAGTGTTCAAACGGAGAGTATAGAAACGGAGCATTATCGAATGACCGAACAGCCATACGGACAGCACAATCAGCAGTACTCCCGACAGCAGCGGATAAAGCACCTGCCTACGAGCGTCAAACTCCAGATGTTTCTTGTTGCGCGTTCCTACACAGGTGATACATATCAGCAGGAACGTAGCCACCTTGCTATACACGAGGTTGCCGTCATGGTATATCATCCACCGCTTGATGCGCCCGTGGATGTCCGTCACCACGCCGCCCAAGAAGTCCAACTGTTCCGGCTCCAGTGCGTAGGCGAAGAACTCCATCAGGATGGAGACGTAAATCACCGCCCTGAATATCTTGTAAAAACCCTGTAACTCTTTGCTTTCTTCCATTTACTTTACAATGATTTTGGGTGATAATGAGAAAAGGAAGAAGGATGCCACGGTGGACACCCTTCTGTCCTCTTTTGAGTTTTATTCGTAGCCGTTGATGGTCTTCTCAGACTCTACTGTCCACGGAGAGATAGTTGCAGATATGACCTCCAAGGTGTTACGCACAGGCTTCAATGAATAGCTGTAGGAATGACCTGCTTTCCAAGTGTCGTTTGTGAGGAATACAAAGTTCTCCCCATTACTCAGTTGCAATGTCATGTCTGGCATAACCTGTGCAGGAACATAAAGCGTATATTCCATGTGGTCACTTTGTGGGTCGCCGAAATAATAGGTTGTCACCGACTCGTCACTACATTCCACTTTTCCGGTCTTGATGTTGAAAGTGCCGCTGTCAAAATAACCGATGAACGTGAGTAGGCTTCCTGCAAAATCGTTGGTAGTGAAACCGTATTCGGGCGAGGTATAGACCTTGATGATGACACGCACCATCTGATGGGTGAAGTTCAATGTGAGACTCGGATTGGCGTATGATGCCGTTCCACTGGCAAACAGGAAATCATTGACCTTCTGCTCACTCTGTACAGCTGCCTCCGGCACTTGGAACTCTATGAGATCGTTGGTAGGATTTGCCGTATAGGGATAGTAGGCATTGAAGGTGTGGGTGTCTGTGTCCGTGAAAAACACCTTGTTGGCTGACACAAACTGATTGGTGCCGCCGCTTCGGGTGAACTTCATGTTGTTGATCATCCCTGTGGAAGAAATACCAATCATATCATTGAGTTCCCACTGATTGTCAACGGCTCGTGTGGAAACGGTAGGTTGCAGCATCTCCAGATTGGTAAACACCTGAAGCTGCTTGGTTGATGTGCTGTCGGTCACGACCACAGAACCGCCGCCACCAGGCAGGTAAATCTCATTGACGATGTCTTGGTCACAGGACGTGAGGAGCACGGCTCCAAGTCCCAACATTAGAAACAAATTCTTTTTCATGCTTTTTCTTTTTTAATTGTTGTACTTTGATGATGATACGGGTGATTCTCGATGTCTGTATATGGACTAATCCATAATCGTGATGATGGGTCTCGCCTTATGCGGCTGCCACTTGGGAGTCTCCTGTATGGCACCGCTGCCAAGGGAGTAGAGCCATGCCTTGGCGGTCGCCTGTCCTTCTACCTCCGTTGAAGTCCAATACCAACAGTCATCATCCTCATCGGGGATGGGTGTTCCGCCGCATTTCAAGATGTAGGGGTTGATGATGTCCTTGGCATGATAGAGCAGACGCATCTGCGCCACGCTCGGTATATAGGCACTCTGACCGTAACGCCACATGTCGAAGACACGTTCTGCCAAGGGCGACTTCACATCGGCCGTGCCATAGAGGGCAAAGGTGTTGGCATTACCATCGTAGGCGGTGAGGTCACAGGATGTGTCCTGCTCTACACCGATGCTGTCGGCAAAGGCTTCGGGAACGATGTCCCACAGATAGACGGCATATCCGTTACCCTCCATTTCTTCCCTCTGGTTGATGTTGAACACCACGGCAATGGCTTGCTTGCCCGATTGCTCATAGGTTTCGTAGGGCATCACCTTGCCGTCAGTGGTCAAGATATGGGTAACCTTCATGGCAGTATCGGGAAAGTCCTGATGCTCGTCACAGGCAGTCAGCAACACCGTTGCCGCAACTGCAAGTATTGATAATAGCTTCTTCATACGCATAGTCATTTTACAGGAAGTTTCACACCCAGGACAATACCCGTTCTAAACAGGTCTTCGCCCTTAATCATCACGTCGGTCTTCACCTGCCAAAACAGTTTCCAACCATGGCGCAAGGTGTAGTTATGTTCATAGCCGAGGTGGATGCCGCCCAAGAACCTGTCGGTATCGCTACCAGCAGATGCTCCGATGCGCATGTTGCCATGGTGGTTGCGTCCTCTCACCACACAGGGTTTATAGGCAAAGCCGAAACCATAACTGCGGTAGTTGTTCCAGAAGCTCTCAGGACACACATGACCGCACGAGGCGCATTCGTCCCACTTGATGTAGCCATTGGCAAAATACTCCCACGCATTGTGGTACTTCGTCTCATGCTCGTAAGACAGCGTCACGTCCAGTCCTCGCTCATACAGGCAGCCGAACCCCAAGGATATGCGGTCGCTATTCTGCTGCGCTATTGCCGGAGTCATGCTTGCCATAAAATAGATGGCTATCAGCAATAATGTATGCGCAAGCCTATTGGCTTTCCCTTTGGCCGCCGAACGTTGTTTCTTCATTCTACATTCTTCACTCTTCATTTTCATCATTCTTCCTCCAACAGTATATGGTTAAACGAATCGGCTGACAGCACATCCTCATAGTCGATGCTGAGCGAGATGGTACGTCCGCTTATCTGCTTCTCCGACAGTTCTATGGTCAGCACCTTGTCGTTGGGGAAGGTCATCTTCTTCACCACAATCACGTTGCGATAACCGTACTTGAAGGTCCTCGCATCGTCCAACACAAGGGCTGGGGTCAACTCCACTATCTGCGCATTGGTAGCCTTGCTCTGCTTTTTGTCCGACAGTTTGATGCGCATCTCGTCAATGTCGAAGCGGATGTTGGTCTTGTTCTCCACGGAGAAGTCGATGAAGAAATATTCGCCCACGCTGTAGATATTGTTCAGACGCATCACCATGCGGTGCATCTTCGTCGCCACATTGCGATACTTGGCAGCCGATGACCATATCTGACGCGCATACTTGGTCATGTCGGCAGTGGAGAGGCTCACAGCCGGGTTATTGTAGGCATTGCGCTCCGAGCATTCTATCTCCTTGTCGGTTACAGCCTCCTGCATCCTCGTGGTGTAGAGCAGTGCATACTGCGTGCGGTAGCGTTCCGTCACAATGGTCACTATCGCCAGCACCTCGCCGTCGGCATACACGTTGTCCTTGGGCTTCAGGCGGATGATGTTGTTGATGGGTTGGTCGCCCACCACCTTGTCGGTGGATATATCGACAAAGCGGATGGGTTCGGAGGCGGTGATGACGGTGGTCACTTGGTCGTTGACAGTCAGCTGCTCCATCTCCATGTAGGTAGTCTGCGCCTTGGCTGAAAGCACGCTCAGCGACAACAATGCACAGACGTTAATCTTCTGAATGATATTCATAATTGTTGATATTATTGATGTTTATACTTGATGAGCCACCGTTCCCGATGATTTTGTCATCGGGCAGTGTCTATTTCCTCTTCTCTTTCCCATTGACCAGATACACAAACGTCCCATACTTCAGCTTCACCTTGTTCTTCTTGATAGCCTTGCTGATGGCGTTGCTCGTCTTCTGGTAGGCATTGGTCACGGCTTGCATTCCCCATTGCGAGAAACTGTTGTTCGCTCCACTCTGGTCGATGTTCATGTTGCTCTGCATCGCACCGCTCGCCACATCCTTGGTTGTTTCACGGAACTGGCTACCGGGGACATACAAGCCCTCCAGTCCGTCCGTATCATAGAGCGAAAGCGACACCTTTATCAGCTCGTCATCCACCAAGATAGAGTTGATGCTGCCCTTCACTCGCTGAGAACCGAAACCGCTCATGGTGGCATAGAGATACGACCCTTTCTTCACCATGGTCTCACCAATCTCTATGTCGTCCAACAATCTCAGCCGCACTCTCGATCCGTCCGTAGCTTTCACATCCTCGTCAATGATGGCCTTGATGAGCTTCGGCTCATGCTCGTTCTGCGTCAGGGTGTTGAAATAGTCGGAAGTCACCTTCACCTTCTTCACCACCTCCTGTGCCTTATCCTCCTCATCCAACGCCTTGCTGTCCTCGGCAATCTGACCTTTCACCTCAATCGGCTCCTTGGGAGGTTCAGCCTGTGTGGTGTCCTGTACCATGGGGGCAACAGCAGCCTGTCCTCTCAGCCTCGCTTCGGCGAGTGCCTTGTTGAGTGCTTCGAGTGCTTCCGCTTCTCGCGCCTTGGCATCGGCCACTTCGGCTGCATCGTCCTTCTCTTCTGCCTGACGGACGAGTTCCGCAAGGTCTTCTTCTGTGTACTTGGATTCATACGTTTCTTTCTCTTCTTCGTTGTCACGCTCAATGTTATCCACAGCCGAATAGTCGGCTATGCGACCATACGACTTCGCCATGTTCTCATACTTGCCGCCGATGCCGTCGCCCTTCCTGATCTTTGCACTTGGCAGGTTGGGGTTCAGAAACTCGGTGGTCTGCAGGTTCTTGTCCTGCTTCTTCGCCACCTCCGTATCGAACATGTCAAAGACAAAATAGCCTGTGGCAAGCAATGGGATGTACACGATGGCTGGCAGCATGTACTTCGGCTGACGGAAGTTTATCTTATCTGTTATTTTCATCGCTGTCTGATTTTGATTCGTTTGACTTCTTGTGGATTCCATCACCAACTTGATGTTTCACGGGAGGAAGTGTGCAATGGGCGGCATCCATCACCTGCCGTATGCGCCCTTCCTGCCGCTCAATGGCACTTGTCGCCTCCGTTCGATGACCGTAGTACTGCACCATCCTGTAGATATTGATGCCGAAACAGGTGGCAACAAAGCCAAAGACGACGACGAGAAACAGCGTCTTGTGTGCATTGGCGAAGCCTTGCACCTTAGCCGCCGCACGGTCTATCCTCGTAGTCTTGGCAAACTTGCGCCCTGCCGCCACCTCCTTCTCATATCGCTCCTTGTACTTGGGGTCGTTCTTGTCGGGCATCTCTTCGCCCACAAGCATCCGTCTGATTCCTTTCACACTCATACCGCTGCGATATTAGAAGTTTGACTTCGACTTCTGCTCAATGTCCTTGTTGAGCAAGGTTCTCCAGTTCGTGATGAGCAGTCCGTGGGGATTGTTCTCCGTCCTTGGCACACGCTTCACCTGTCCCGCCGTCACCAGTTCACGCATCAGGATGTTGCTCCTTCGCTCAATCCTCTGCCTTCCGTAGTAGGTGAACTCCATCTTCTCCTTGTTGAACTTGATGCTGTCACAATAGATGCTGAACACGGCACTCGTACCCATGATGTTGTTATAAAAGCCCTTCTCCTTCAGCGTATTGTACTGCGCTAAACCAGTTTCATCGACCAGATACATCGCCTTCTCCATCGAATAACGGATATACTTGTCATCGGGAGCAAGCGTGAAGAAGTAATGGTGGAACATCTCGATATGGCTCTTTGCCTCCACATCCAGCGTCTCTTCCATCGTGGTGCGGTTCACCAGTATAGGCACGTTGCCGTCCAGCACATACACCTTCTGCTGTGCATCCGTCACCATGCAGCGTGCCGTCCAGATACTCGACACCGAGATGATGATGCAGCCAATCAGAAAGGCGGTGCAGATAATGCCCACCAGCTTGATTTTGTTTTCTAAGTTCTTGATTACCATAATTTATACTTTTTATTGTTTCAATAGGAGGTGCGGTGTCTCACCGCACACTCACTTGTTATCTCATCACTGTCGCCATGGCTCCCGTAGCCGTCATTTTGGCTTGTTGTGCCACGCCCTCACCGAAGTTTCTCGTTGAGAAGGCAGTGTCGCCCTCTGGTATCATCCATGCCGCAAGGTCGGGCACGAGGTTCAGACATTTCAACGCCACGATGCTCGCCGCCATCAGATAGCCTGCCGAGAAGAACGAGTTTTGCAGATAGGCTGCCATCGTCTGCTCACTGGCTGTTATCACCGTCAGGTTCTCTACCTGTATGCAGAGCACTATGTCAAAGAGCAACAGGACGTAGAAGCCGACGAAGTAGAGCATGGCTCCGTAGAAATGTACTGTCAGATAGCGTATCAGCCATTTCGCCCACGCTCCTTCCCACTTGGGCAGCAATGAAAATGCCCATTGTATCGGACCGAATATTGTGAGCATACCGAGCAATATCTGCTGACAGTATATCGTTGCCCACCAACCGATACGGAACACGATTAGGGCTATCAGCATCACTATCTTGTCGATGCCCACCACAGCCCCTGCCGTCAGTGAGGTGAACCACAGTTTGCTGGCATCCTTCTCCATGTTGGTCACTTCGTCCACGCCCGTCTGCTCCATCGTCGCCTCTATCAGGTTGGGGTCTGACGTGCCCTTATGCGCCACGTCTGCCTGTGCCTGGAGGTCGGTGTACATCGAGTCCCTGACATATACCAACTGCTGTACCTCCTCAAACTTGTCGGAGATTTGCGTCGCCTCTGCCTCATAGAGGTCGTGGGTGTAACTGCCGATGCAGTTCGGGATATAGGATAGGAAGTCTAATACGCACCAGCTACTGCCGCTATTGGTCATGCCTGTGTCAGCAGGTGGGTACCACCAACAGAGGATGATGCTCACCACCAGTGGCTTGAACAGTTTCATCACGTCCAATGGTTCGTTCTTCACCATCATCTTGTAAGCCATACTTGCCGCCACGATGATGGAGAATAGTGCCGCCAATGCCATACACATTTGGAGAATCCACCAGAATGGCCCCTGTGAGCCTGTGAAGGTGGCATCGGTCAGGAACTCGTTGGTCTGGAATATCACATCGTCAATCTCCTCTTCGAGGATGTTGATGCCGAAATCGCTGAGTATGTTGTCTGCCATCAGTGCTGGGTTCTATGGTTGATAATCTCTTTGATAAACTCTACGCCTTCCGGTGTCCACGACAGATAGAAGTGGTAGAAGCAGCGCATCCTGCCTGTGACATAAACCGCAATGCCCTTGTCCTGAAGGTCTTCACGCAGTTTCCACATCCCATATTCCTTGGTGATGATTCCTTCCTCTTTGAGCGTCTTCACAATCTTGCCGTAGTAACTTCCGACATGTTTGTGAAGCTTTGACATTGAAACTACCTGTAAATCAGATGGCATATAATGCTCATCAACGATGGGTGTCCTGCCGATGACGCTGATTCGCTTCGGCATCCTCGACATCTCCAACTGCCACTTGCCGTTTTTTCTCTTGGCGGCATAGAGGCGCAACTGTATTTTTGATATTGATTCCATAGCTACTTCTTTTTGTTTTATGTTCTTTCGATAACAGGAATGACTCCCACGCTCTTCAGTTTCTCATAGAGGAAGCGGCGGCCTTTCTGTGTCCACTTGGTGTTCATGCGCACATCTTCCGAGCCGTCCTTGTGTTTAATGAGGTAGGTCTCGCTGGTCACATAACCGCAGTCCTTGTAGTCGGCATAGAGAATCCACTGCTTGCCGCGCTGGTACTGGATATTCATGTCCTTAAGCCGTCGGTTGAAGCGGATGGACGACTCGCCATAGTCCTGTGCTATCTGTGTGACCAAGACGCTGCTCTTCGTGGCAAGGATGATGTCAAGGTAACTCACCTTGTCCTTCATCTCCGTCACTTCCTGCTGCAGGTCATCCACCTTGGAACCCAACTCAACGATGCGTGTCCTTTGGTGTTCACACTCCTGTTCGGCAAGCAGACGCTTCTGTCGCTCTTCCTTCAGATTGACAGCTAACTGTATCAGGAAGTCTGGCTCTGTCAATGCCTTCTCGATGGTCTGTTGTGTCATGTAGGCACCATGCTTGCGGATAGTGGGGAGCACCTCCGATGTCACCCAATGCTTGAACTCACGTGCCTTGGGCATCTTGGATGACAGTATGAGCGCGTAGAGTCCTGACTCGTTGATAAAGACGGTGTTAGCCTTGTAGTTGGAACCTGATACCTGAATTAGGTATGAGGTTTTGTCCTCTTCATCTACGTGATTCACAATGGCATTGGAGGGATTCTTGTACCCAAGAACTTCAGCAACGTCCTTTCCCATGAAGCCAACTTGACCGTCGGGCATTTCCAGTGTTCGTATCTGTCCAAACTCTGGGTTTTTGAAAATTTGAATGTTGTTATCCATCTCTGTTCTGATTTATCTGTTTACACTTTCTTCACCATCGCCGCCGCTGGAATCATCGCCGTCAGTGCCTGTCGTGCTCCTCACACCCTTCATGTTCTCCTGCCAACGGCTCTTGGCATCGCTGATGATGCTGCCTTTCTGCACCACACGGTCGTTGGTGGCTGCCAAGAGGACGGTGGTCTGTCTTTGGGTGTTGAGCTGAACGATATATTTGAGCAATGTCTCGTTCTGTGCCGTCAGGTCGGCATAAATGCTCAGATACTGTCGTTTCCTCTGCGCATTGGGCATATAGGCATCCTTAGTGGACTTCACCGCACACTGGTACATATTGTACAGTTCCTCCCAACGGCGTTTGTCGTTGATGGTGCCGCCTGTGGGGATGATGTGGTCGATGTTCGCCTTCATCTTGTCCAACTGACCGTTGATTTTGCTGCTCTCGGCAAGCCAGGCAAGGTCTATCTCACGGTCGGCGACGTTCAGGGCTTCCACCTCCGCACGCTTGGTCAGGGCAGAGTCTATCTTTTCCGCATCATCCACTTGGTTGTAGAGGTTGATGCCGGCAAGGGTGCGGAAGCCCAACTTGTTCTTCTCTGCCGCCGTCTTCTTGTAGCTGTTGTGCAACAGCCAATAATAGAACTCAGGGGTGAGAGAACCGCCACCCGTCTCCATCACCGTTATCTGGTTCTGCTTCGATGAGTCGTGGTTGTAGGTTACGCTTTGGGCTGTGGCTGTGATGGTGGCTACAGCCGCCATGATGAGTATCATTGTCTTCTTCATATTCATTCTTCTTTTGTTTGCAATCCGTCAATAGTCAAGTTTTCCTGCCACTTTCCATCGGCTGAAGGCATCTTCGAGTATCTCTTCCTTCGTCCGGGTGCGATACACTTTCTCTTTCCAGTAGCCCATGCGCAGCTGTACATACCGCCATGTCTGGAAGTATGCTTGGTTCAGATGTTTCTCTATCAGGTCCAACGAGTTGTTGATATTGTCCAACACCATCAGCAGGTCAGAGGTGGAACAGGCTGCCGCTCCCGTGGCATACAACACGAGGTCGTTGACACTATGATAGAGCTGACTTCCCTCGTTGTATATGTTGTCGATGGCTTTCTTGTTGATGCTGATGAGCATCGTGTCTGCCAGTTCGATGTGCTTCCGCTTGATGACCTTATCATTAAAGTCCTCCAAGAGGTTCTTGTAGTCACTGATGCGGTCGCTCACCGTCTGATAGGTGCTCTTCACATTCAGCACCGTGCGCAATGACTGGTACATCACATCGATGATGTCAAAGGCACGGGTGTATTTGTCCAAATCCACGTTCAGTTCCTTGTACTTGCCCACCTCCTCGCTACTGTATTCATGCAGCAGTTGGTTGCTGTATTCCAAGGTACTTCGTGCCAACAAGAGGCTTCGCTGCATCTTGTGGTCGTTGATGTATGCTTCTACCGACACCGCATCAAAGCCCCATTGCGCCAAGGCTGTCTTGGGGAAGAGAGTTATCAGTAGGAGAGCTATGATGATGGTATGTCTCATTCTTTGTTCCTCCCTCAATTTTCATTTTCATTCTCGTTCTCGTTTTCGTCACCATCCCCTCTGTTCGGGTCTGCATTCTCTCTCCATCGCTCGTAGCACTCTTCAATGAGTGTCCTTCTGCGACCTTGGTCAGCATCTATCGAGGGAAGAATGTCCTTCAGCACGTCGATAATGCTACGCTTGTAGTGCATCATTTTTTCTAATGATACCAAGTCGGCGTATATATTGGTGATACGGCTATCTACTTCACGGGCTATCTCCAGGCGGTCGCTCGACCAGAGCAGGTGTATCACATCGTCATTGTCAGCAGTCTGTGTCGCCTCGCTCTTGGCATACTCCGTAGTGATGCTGCACGTCGGGAACTCCTGGGCTATCTCTGAGATACGGCTGTTCACCTGCCGCGTCTTTTCCTCATCAGAGGCATTCGGGTCAAGGGTCAGCACATCCACTACCTGTGTGTCGGTGTATTCCGAGGTCAGTTCCCACGAAATTTGCAGTATCGCACGGTGTATCTTGATGCCAAGGAAGTACTTGGGCTTCCTCGCTATGGAGAGTGTTGCCTTGAAGGTGATGATGCCGTTGATGTTAGGCATGGTGGCTGTGCGCACGTAGGTATAGCCGTTCCACGAACCGGCTCCTTGCCACGTGAGGTTGTAGGCTGACTTCACATCCTGCATGATAGCAGGAATGCGGTAGTAGTCATCGGTGGCTGTGGCATTGTCGTTAGCCGCCTCGCTCTTGGCATCCTGTATGTCTGCCAACTGCTGCTGCCATGTCGCCAACTCCCTTTTCAGGTTGTCTATCTTCGTCTTGTTGGCATTGTATTGCTGTCGCAAGGCAGGGGCTTCCTCTACGGAAGCATTGGCTATTTGCGTGAGCAGGTTCTTGTTCTCTGTCTCCAACTGGCTTATCTGCGCCTCCAACAGGGCTATCTTGTTGCTTGCCTCACGTTCCTTCTCGTCCAGTTCCGAGAGGTCAAGATTGTTCTCCGTGACGGTTGTCCTCATGGCGCACTCCTTGCTGTGGGCATTGAGCGAACCGCCGCACTCACGGCACTTGTACCGCGTGCTGCCTTGTCCGAGGGTGACACCGTCCGAACAGGTGACACTGATGGTCACGCTCTCCACGCCCTTCAGCTTGGCGGCATCGGTGGCTTGGTAGTAGCGGCGTGCATCACTGCCGATGTAATAGACATAGCCCTCTTCGTTGTCGTTGTACTCCGAGAGACGTGCCTGCAACTGGCGTTTGAAGGTATTCAAGTCCATACTGTAGGAGTCGAAGACATCCTCATACACCTCTTCTACGTTGTTCCAACTCTTGGAGACGTGTATCTCGTAGGCATAGGCTTTCTTGGTCTGCTTGCCGCCACGGCTGATGATGTACGCGGACATCCAGTAGTTCATCGTATAGGTGAAGCCGTCGTTCTGTGCATTGAGCTGCTGCACACGGCTGCGACTCCATCCGGCATGGTTTTCCGAGTTTGTCAATATCTGCTCTCGCTGCGTGCTGTTAGGGTAGAAGTTGGGGTCGGAAGTATTGATGCGATACCAATGGTCACCGTTCAGAATGCTGTTGTCATCGGTCGGAGGATAGTAGTCACAGAGGCTCACGCTGCCTTGGTCTCGTCGGGCGATGTACCAACGCTGCGTGTAGTAGTTGCCCTGCGTCTCGCTCAGATAGTCTGTCATCCACGAGGTGATGTTGTAGTTGGAGAGGTCAAAGAGGGCTGCCACGTTGTCCTCGCCACCCACCAGACTGAGGAGGGTGCTGCCGATGCCGTTCTCTGCCTGTTCATAGAGGTCATGGTAGTTGTCATAGATGTCCAGTATCTTGCTCACCTTGCCATTGAACAACTCATTGAAGGCACTCTTCTGCAAGAGTGCGTCCGATGCCCCGTTGATGCCTGCCGTAGCCAACGATGCTCCCATGTTGTAAAGGGTTTCGATGTCTGCGGTGAGGTTCTCCACGGTGAAGTTGCCAGGCACACTGGCGATGTCGTCCAACAGCTGCTGCCAATCCACATTGCCTATCTCCGAGAGCTTGAGGATGGCGGCTATCTCCTGGTTGATTTCCAAAAACTGGATGTCGGCAAAGGTCAGGCTGCTGTTGGTCACCACGCTTTCAAACTGCATACACAGCGACTTGGTGTCGGCACATATCTTCATCAGGTAACTGCCCCAATAGAGGGCGGTCTGCGGACTCTTCAGCATCATGCCTGCCACCGTCCAGATCTTGGGCATAATCTTGTTTGCCACCATATTGTGGATGCGGCGGTAATAGTAGTTCTCCGTACTGCTGCTCCAGATGCCGAGGTCGGTGAATGCCTTGCGCTCCAAGAACTTGGCGGCGAAGATACCGGCAGTGGCAACCTCTGCGGCATTGTAGTGCTTCAAGATTTCGCCCGCCTGCTCGTTATAATAGCTCTCAGCCATAGCTCCAGCACCGAATGCGGCAGCCATGGCGGCAACGGTCTGCTTGTCATAGTTCACGCTGTAATACTGCGCATGAACCTTTCCCACGACAAGCGTCAGACACATATATATTATAATAAGGTGTATACGTCTCATTGCTTCACTACTTTACGTTTCTACTACTTTCAGTTTCTACTATTCCACTACTTTACTACTTGTAGTATTTACTATTGGTAGTATTCACTACTGATAGTATCTACTACCCAGCCACCGTTGACTTCGTCTTCGTCCGACGTGACTCGGGATAGCCCAAACGAGTTTGGGACTCTCCTCTCGCTACTCCGTCCGTTCCCGATGATTTTGTCATCGGGCTGTTGTCCCTCAGATTGAGCACCTTTCCCGCCTCATTCACCTTCTGCGCAAATGCCAACGACTTCCCGATGCCACTGGCATCCCAGTCCCAGCAATACCGCTCAATAGCCTCCTGATGGCTGCACTTCAGTTCTCGCTTATACAATTTCAATGCCTCCTTCTCAGCTCGCTCGGTGGTGTAGGTCATATAGCACTCGTGCGGTTCCTCCACACCATAGACTCCGCTCGTCGAGCCACGTCGGATAAACACCTCACGGAAGAAACTGCGTCCTTCCTTGTTCTCTAATCGGTTGACCGTGAAAATCTTCTTGCAATCCACATCGGTCAAGCCCAGTATCGCCTTGATCTCGTCGAAACGCTCACGGAACTTGCTCTGATCGAGCAGCATCACCACGTCGGAATTGTTGATGATGGCTTCCTTCACGATGGGACTGCCGATGATGTCCTGTATCTCCTGTGTCACCACGCCCACGCTCGCCCAGAACTTTCGGGCGGTCTTGTAGAGGTACTTGATGTACTCGGCCATCAACGGCGAGGCGATGGCTTTCCATGCCTCCTCGATGACTAAGCACTTGCGGTTCTTCTTCAGGCGCATCTTCTGCAAGAACACGTCCATGATGATGAGCGTCACGATGGGGAAGAGCTGCTTGTTCTCCTTGATGGCATCCACCTCGAAGACGATGAAGGTCTCGTCGAACAGGGTGCTATCGACGTTCTCGTTGAGAATCTTGTCGTACTTGCCGCCACGGTAGAAGTTCTGGAGCATGTAGGCGAAGTTGTCGCAGTCGATGGTGGTGATGTTGTTCTCGATGCATATCTGGTCGAGACGCTCACAGGCAAACTCATAGAACGAGTCGAAGGACAGCGTCTTCACTGCCAATGCCATGCGCCGCTCCTCCAGTCCGTGGATGAGTTTCTCCACCTTGTCGTGTATCTGAGTCAGCTCCGTGCCGCGCCGCTTCTCCATGGTGGAGAGGTTTTTTCTCAGTGTCTCCTTCTGTGAGGAAGGATAGGGCTGAACGCCGTTGAAGTAGAAGTCGTAATATTCCGTCACCAACTGCTCCACCACACGGAACTCCAGTTCGGGTATCTGCACCTCCGAGCCTTTCCATATCAGCAGAATCAGGTTCTTCAGGAAGTCGATCTTCTCGATGTTCAGCTCCCGCTTGCTGATGTTGAAGGGGTTCATGGTGATGGGCTTGTCCTCCGTATAGGCGATGTACTTGCCGCCCACATACTCGCAGAGTCCCTCATACGAGTTACCCGTATCGACCATGACGATGTCGGTGTTCTGCTCCCACAACTGGCGCACCACGCTGTTCATGTGGAACGATTTGCCGCTGCCCGAAGGACCCAAACAAAAAAAGTTCGAGTTGTCGGTCAGCTTCTCCTTTCCCTCCTTTCCTGTGATGTCGATGGCTACGGGCACGCCCTGGCGGTCGGTATAGTATATCTTCAGCGGGGTGTCCTCATTGTGCACGATGCGCTCCTTGTACATCAGGCAGGTGGCGGCATCGCCGAGGGTGAGGAAACGGTCGTAGTCGGCATTCATGCCATAGCAGTTGCCGGGGAAGGAGTTGACGAACAGCTCCAACTGGTTGTAGGCGCGCTTGCTGATATGGATGCCCATGCGCGAAAAGGAGTTTTCGAGATGGTTGGTGCATTTCTGTATGTCGGTGTCGCCGCTCACTGCCACCACGAGGTTGTAGTGGGTATAGACGAGCTGCTTGCTTTCCCTCGCTATCACCTCCTGCACTCGCTTGATGTCCTCCACAGCCATCAGGTTGCTGGGATTGGGCATGGAGGCATGGCGATTTTTCTTCTTGTCGAGCAAGGCAAGCTCGCGCTTCTGGTTGGGCACGAACACCATCTGGTTGAACACCACGCAGTCGGCACCGGGCACGCTATCGACGATGCTCACGAGGTCAACGGGCATACTGGTGTTGTTCACCTCGATATTGGCGTAGGGACGGATAACCGACGGCAGGTTGGCACAATCCACATCCACAAGGCTATACACCTTGCAGCGGCGGTCGCCCATGCCGATGGTCTCGTCATCGACCTTGAAGTTGGTCATCGACACCACCTTGTCACGGAAGTTCATGGAGAAGAAGCGGTCAACATACTCGCTGGCTTCCGTCTTGCCGAGGAAGCGGGACTTTACACCAGCATCCCTCAGTTGGTCGTGCACCTTGCGTATCTTCACCAAGAAGTCGCGCCATTTTTTGTTGTCGAACGACATCAGGCGGCTCTTCTTGTTCTCCTGTGTGATGGTCAGGTAGCAGACGCTGTCGGTAAATGGTCTGCCGTTGAAATAGCGGAAGTAGCTCTCGCTCAGAAACTCATGATTAGTCGCATTCTCTTCCTTGAACGCCTTCCTCACAAACACGTCCTGCTTGTGCATGGCATAGCCTTCACCCAAGGTCTGGGCAAGGGCGGCGAAGAGGTGGGTGAACTCATAGTAGGCCTCGATATTGGCGGAATATTTCTGTACGGGGTTCTCCATTTTCAGCACGGCGGAGTATTCGCCCGTCTTGGTATAGAGCACACCGATGCCATCTACTTCCTCGATGGAGAAGTAGATGTCCTGGAAGATGCGCTTGCGCTTGCCTCCCGTGCCGAATGCCTTGACACTGATGGCCATGCCCACGCAGATGGCTGAGAATATGAGTATGATGTATAGGGTCATTGTTCTTTTCTTTTTTAATCACAAAAAGGCGGGCGCACCCTCATACGTGATGCCCCCACCTTCATTCACTTACAATCATTGATAGCATTCCACTTGGACATAATGGATTCTCTTTTTTTTGTTTTACACTTTCTTTGAATAGGCATAGATGAATATTCCGTTGTCACTCTTTTTGCTATGCAAGCCTTTGCGCTGCTTCATGACGATGAGAACGCCACCGACAGCCACGGCGAGGACAAGCAGCACGAGTCCTGCCACGAAACCGAAGATGCAGTAGCCGAGGATGAAGCCCGCAACGGCTCCTCCTGCGGTGGCTGCCGCCCAGTAGATGTAGCGTCCCTGCAACCCGAAAAACTCTAATGGACGTTGCAGTCCCTTGAAAATGGGATAGTCAGGAAATCGCTCCTGCTTTGCCTCTGCCATAACTGTCAGTGTTTTAACGTTCTACATACTCACAATCTCACGCTGCGTTTAACCTCCAATGCCGAAGAACAGAGGCAGTGCCTGGGCTGCTGCAATGAGGAAAATACATGCGCCGACGACCATCATGATCTTCTTTTTCACGTCCTGTTCCTCGTTGTGTGGGCTAAGCACCCAGCGCCATACCCACCTTGCGGTGGGCGGTTTCCGAGTACTCGCCCCCAAACCGTACTTACATGTCTCCATGTATACGGCTTTCCATTAGTAATATTACTCTTTACCATAGTTCTGAATCATTGAGTTGCAATCCTCGCAGACAACAAGTGTCTTGCGATGTCTTTTGAGCATCAGTTTCTCCCACTCATTACAGCCTTTCAGCTTGGTGAGATTTCTCACATGGTGCATGACTACTTTTCCTTCCTTGCCACATAGTTCGCATCTGCCATCCTTCAACCTTTCTACAAGGCTTGGATATGGCACATACATGGTCTGTGGCAGTTTGTCATAGTCAACATCGAACTGCGCATTTCTCTTTTTGAAACCTTCATTATAGAAGACTCTGTACTTCTGTTTACCCTTAGCGTCATTGTACGGAATGACAAAATCCTTGTCCTTCTGATACTTTTGGCGAACCTTCCTTGCGGAAGTGTTCAGCTTCCAGCCAAGTGTCTTGAACATACTCATCTTCATGATGAAGGCAAAAGATGCACATTCTTTGGACACGTTTGTAGCAAGTGAATAGTAGTTGTAAAGTCCTCTGATTTCCGCATTGTATTGTGCAAGAATATCCTCGGGCTTCATTGGAGTCATATATCTGCGAGGCTTAGACCACCAAATGTCTTTGCCGTCAATGTTTCTGACCTCCAAAGCGTTGTATTCAGTGAGCTTCTTTTGTATCACAGCCGAGTTAAGGGTTAACACCACTGCGCCGTTGAAGTCTCTTTTGAGTACTCCGTCCTTGTTCCTTTTCACTGCGTCTGACTTTCTGATGAAGATTTCATATCCAAGGAATTTTGCCTTGTCTTGTGCATGTGTTATCAAAGTTTTCTCGTCAGACAATTCAAGTTTGAGTTGTTCTCTCATGAATTGGGTGATGTCCGCTTTGATGGTCTCGCATTCAGACTTGCTTCCGATAACCGATATGAGGAAATCGTCCGCATACCTTACATACTGCAATCTTCTGAAGTCTGCATCCATTGCATCCTTGTGAGGAATGGACAGCATCTGTTTGCTCAGTTGGGCAATTTCATACAGATAGCTTTTCCGCATCTGCTCATCAGACGTTTTCTGCAACTTCTGTTTCAGTCTGTTCTTCTTATTGTTCAAACGCCAGTAGTCGGGATTGATGCTGCGTCTGTCACCTTTGCGGAATTTGGCTGCGTACTCCTTGATGTACTTGTCGAACTTGTCAAGATAGATGTTAGCCAATATAGGGCTTACAATTCCACCTTGCGGAGTTCCTGAATACGTCTTGTTGTACTTCCAATCCTCCACATACCCTGCATTGAGGAATTTACGGATAAGCCTGAGGAAGCGTTCGTCTGATATGCGCTCACGAAGTATGCTTATCAGTACATTGTGGTCGATGTTGTCAAAGAAGCCTTTGATGTCTCCCTCGATAAACCACTTTGCTCCCGCAAAAGACTTCTGTATCATACCCAATGCCGTGTGGCAGCTTCGGTGCGGTCTGAAACCATGTGAAGTGCCTTCAAAATGACCTTCATAAATGGCTTCAAGCAGCAGTCTAACTACCTCCTGCACCAATTTGTCCTCGAATGAGGGAATACCGAGCGGACGTTTCTTGCCGTTCTTCTTCGGTATGTACACTCTGCGTGCAGGGTGGGGTTGGTAACTTTCGTCCTTTAAGGACACAATCAATCTTTCAATCCTTTCAAGACTCATCTCGTCGATGGTCTTGCCGTCAGTGCCGGGTGTCATGTTGCCTTGTTTCGCATAAATGCGTTGGTAGGCAACAGCGAACATCTCTTCACTGAACAGATACCGATACAGCCGTTCGTACTTATAATCCGAACTTTGACTGTGGTCACTTAGAGCTTTCAATACTCTTTCTGATTTTTCCATACGTCTTACACGTTTTCAAAATTTGTATTAAAACATTACTAACTGTTCCCCTTCGCCATGTACAAGGCGTTACCTTGCTCGGACTACTATGGGAACTCCGTTACCATATTGGATATTCAGAGCCAAAACTCATAGCCACTTGCATGGCTTTCCAACTTAGGTAATCTCCGTTTAGCTGCATGATAACTATTAGCACGACAGATTGTCGGATACGACTTCCGCCCTTTTCTCCGCTTATTGCGGTTGCGTTGTGGCAGGTTCTTTGCTATAACACCAATGACGTTGTCTAAGTGCCACAATGCGACGTTTGTAAAAGCCTTCCGTCGCAGCTACATCTTTTGCCGCTGGGCTATCGTTCAATCAGTATGGACTTTATCCTCATATCTGTCTTTCTCCCTCGCAATTCAGTCGCAGTCTGGCTATTGACTGACTTATTGCTTTCCCAAAGTGCTATTTTCACCTTTAGGTTTCCCCTCGGGCTTATTTGGGTGGAAGTAGGTCACTTGAACCCTGACCTAACCTCTTGCAAAAGAGGTATTTATCATGCAACCACTACGGACGCACTCATGGCGATGTAAACTGAGATCGCACCGACTATGGCAACGACACCGGCTATGGCGTAGCAGAGCTTCACCACGATAGGCACATACTTGGCAATTTCCTCCGTCACTGTGGTAAGCGCGGTCGTGCCTGCTGAGTAGTCGCCGGCTGCGTTCTGTGCCATTGCTGCGGTGGTGCCGACAAGCAGCATCAGGGCGAGCGTTTTCATGCGCTGTGAAGAGAAGAGTCCCTTCACCTTCTTGTTAATCCTTTCAAACATTCTTTTTACCTTTTAATTTGTTACACTTTGAGTTATCTTATCTCGTATCACCTGTATCTCAAATCTGATAGCCGAAGAAGGCGGGGAAGACGATGGTCGCTCCTATGAGGAACAGGCAGGCTCCCACCAGCATCATGATGTTCTTCTTCACTCCCTCTTCGCCCGTATTCATCTTTATATATATCTGCAAGGCACTGATAATGACCACGATGCCCGCCACTGCATAGCACATATAGACGATATAGAGCATCATCGTCACGGCATAGTCGTGGGCACTCGCAAGTGCGTCCGCTCCCCAGCTGTAGTCCACGTTGCCACACTTAGCACTGGCCAGAACTGGGGTTAAAGCGGCATATAATGATAGAAATGCACTTCTTGTTTTTGACATCATATCTCATTATTGAGTGATTCCACCTTGACCATTTCACGACCATTGTGACGGAGGCCACGGGCGATGATGGTGTTTATCAATTCTTCCGAAAACATGGGGTCGGAATAGGTGGTATTCACTTCCTCCATCTTCTTCTCGATTGCGCTTTGTATTTTTTCAAGCACATGAGGCTTGCTCTCTTCCGCAGTGGCGGCTGCCTCCTCTGTAGGCTCTGCAAGCTGCTTCTCCTCGTAGGCTGTCTCATACTGGTTATCGCCTACGCTGAAGCCGCCGTCGCTCTCGCTGACCGCTATCGACTCTTCTTCATCGGTCATGTCACTGACATCAAACGACTCGCCCTGTGACTTCTCGTCCTTGGGCTTTCCGTACAGATCCTGCACGATGATGACCGTATAGTAGATGACATAGATTACGGTCACGACAATGGCGAATATTACAAATGACTTCATATTTTCAAGTTTGATTTTACTATGATTTGGCTTATTGCCAGTGCAAAGGAACTACCTTTTCTTCAATCTTAAACCGAAATGCCTTTCCGCAGAGCCAAATCTTAACTCTAATTTTGATTACACTCATAATCATACTCAAAAATCAAACTCGAAAGGCACAAAAAAAGCCCTTCCGATATGGAAGAGCCTGTAAAGAGGGTGGATGAGAAAATGTGGATGGCTATATGGTCAGATGCTTGTCGTGGGAGAAGTCTTGATGCTCGTTGGAGAATACATAGCCCAACTGGTTGGACAGGCATTGGGTGTTGCCTATCCTGGCATTGATGTTGGTGTGCGAGTGTCCGTATATCCAATAGTCAATGCCGCTATCGGTGATATAGTCCTCCAGTTCTACAGTGAAAGCCCCGTTTGCCTTGCTGCCCTGAAACTTGGGGTGGAGCATACGGAACGACGGCACATGATGGGTGACAACAATCTTATGGACTGCTTGCGAATGTGCCACAGCGTCCTTGATGAACGTGAGGCAACGCTTATGCTCGGCATTGAATTGGGCATGGGTCATCAGTTCACCTTTATATAATATACGGCGGAAGTCACTTATCACTTGCTCGGTGAAGTAAGCGTCTTCCAAAGGAATCCTCGACCAAAGGGTGGAGAGGATGATGTCGGTGTCGCCAATCCTCACAACACCATTGTAGTGGCTGAATACATTGGGACGTATCTCCAAGAGATAGCCGTCGGGCAATGTCGCCACATCATAGTATTTGTAGAACTCATGGTTGCCCATGCAGCAATGCACCTCCTTGTAATTCTCCGATGCCCAGTCCCAAAAGGGATGCTTGGAGTAGTTATCATCACCGAGATAGCCGATGTCACCGGCAAGCAGCAGTATGTCGCCCGTCACCTCCAAGGGGTGGGCTTTCAGATACCGCCAGTTGTCGGCAAACTCTAGGTGCAGGTCGGATGCGTATTGTATCTTCATATTGTTCATGCTTCCATAAACAATTCATCCAGTTGGTCCAACAGTCCAGTCACAAATGCCTCGTCTTGACCGAGCGAATTTGACAATGGTTCTGCGAGAATTGACCAGTCGGCTCTGATGGAGGCGACAAACTCCCTTATACATGCCACTATGGAAGCAGGTGCCTCAATGTTGTCCTCGGCCATTATGACCACATTCTTCAGAATGTCAGAACGATGCTTCTTGATGTCCTTGGTGTTCACATGCTTGCCGTCCCTCTTGTCTGCCATGAGATTGAGGTAGGCTCTTGCCTTCAGCGCTATCAAGGCAGCGGAATTGGCATGGCGTATGCCATCAGTCAGTTGGCTGTGTGCGATAGTGAAGTGATAGTAGTCATCGTCCATGATGATGGCACTGAGACTCGACACATCTTCATCGGTCGGGATAGGTTCTATGACAAATCCCTTTGGCTCTCCAAGCACATCGGGGTGGCGTGACAGCAGTTCTATCATCTCGGGATAACCATCTTTGCCATCAAGGAAGCGGTACATTTCATATCTTGGTGGTTCACCAGCCTCCTGTTTCCTCTTTTCAGGTCGATAGCCTGCCTCACGTACAAACTGCCAGAAGCGGTTGGCGAATGCCTCGGTCATGTTCTCTACGATGACTATCATATCGATGTCGTGTGTGGCGCGGGGGCGCACCACGGTATTGGTCATGGTGATGTCACAGGCTGCACCGCCTATCACTACATAGTTGTCTGAGTATTCCGCAAAAGCCTCGCGGAACTTATCTAATCCGTCCATTTCTGTTCACTGATTATTCGTTCTACTTCTTTTTCCACTCTCGGATCATTGTCCTCCCTCAATGAAAGGACAAGGGAAAGGCGGTCAACCCACTGGTTCTTGTCGCCAATCTTGCTGACGACAGGGTATTTCCATACCTCTATGATATAGTTGCCGTCATAGATGTTGGGATTTTCCATGACATCAGCCGACTTGACGGCACGGTACTCCTTACTTGTCATCATCATCATCTGTTCCCTGTCGGGGTTGAGCATGGTGTAATGCGCCAAGGCATTGATGCCACATACGGGATATTCCGCATCCAAGCGTATGTCATCGCAATAGATAAGGTTCTCTACGGGTGACAGCAAGACGTTCTGTGCCTTGTCCCACAGTTCCTTGCCCTTCAGCTCGAAGTGTACCACCTTACTGCGCTGTCCGTTCTGAATCTTTTGACACAGCCCTACGTCTTCAAGGCAGGTGACACCCAACGTGACGCTTTCATAGGAATAGGGAAGCAAGGGCGCAATGTCTCTTGGCGACATTCCTTCGAGACTGCCGACCTGTAGGTGGTAGAGCAGCATGTATTGTGCCACAGGAGTCAGTACCTCAGCTATCTTCCTGTTGCTTGTCTTCTCCAATGCAATGATGCCAGGCAAGTGGGCATACTCCTCGGACATGACAAAGAAGACTCCCTTGTCCGCCAGCCTGTGCCGCTCGTAGGTGGGTCCGGGCGCAAGGATGAATACTGCGGGCAGTCCCAAGGCTTCAGTCAATCGCTTGCCCGTGATGGCGCAAGCCCGTGGAGAGGGATTGACTTCTTTCTTAGGTTTAACGAACAGCAGGGACATGCCTTGGTATGTGCCGTCATAGAAACTGTATGAGAGTTTCTCTCCGACAGTGATACCTTTCAAGCTTTCCTTGGCACGAGGTTCCACCTCAATGCGTCTGCCCAATATCCTTATTTCTTTTTTCAATTCCATTCTGCTACATTTTAATGATACATTAAAACGATGCAAAAATAAGGATAATAATTGAGAATCAGGCATATTTTGGCGAAAAAGTGCAGATTTGATATGTAATTTCAATGCATTTGAGCCGTTTCTGCACCAAATGATAATGTTTTCGTCTTGATAATGTCATTCCGATGCCGTTCGTTTCTTTCTCATTAGATAGCCAATTCTCATCAATCAAACTCAAAGGGCATAAAAAAGCCCTTCCGATAGGGAAGAGCTTATTCTATTGGTTTGGCTGATGCCAATATTCCGATTAACCGATTCTTCTGCTTTCGTCAGAGCGGAACTTGTACATTCCTGTCTCGTATGATATTCTGCCTAACACAATCCACTTGTTCAGGCCTTTCTCATTAGCCCATTGGGTATATTTGCGCTGTATCATCGCAGGATTTAACCTTACCTTCGGGGCATTTTTCCATTCTTCGTTTGGTATGAGGGCATTGGCAGCAAAGGCATTGGCTTCTTTTTCCTCTGCACTCTCGTTGTCATAATCTGGGATGCTGAGTTTACAATCGCTTCGGCGGCCATCGAGATAATGCAGATAGATGTGCCCGACCTCGTGCATCAGTGCGAAAGCGAAATTGTCTATGCGGTCGTATCTCCTTGTCAATATTATATAAGGTATGCCGTCTTCTATGTAAGAATAACCATCCACAGAGGCTTTATCCACCTTTTCTTCGATGCAGAAGGCTATTCCCTCGGCAGCCAATATCTCTTTTACAGTATTCTCCGTGGAGCGATTGTCATGCAAGGCTCTTACCAATGCTGCAACCACCTCATTTCTTCTTTCCTGGTTGAATGGTTGTGAAACCTTTTGTCTCTTGGCTTTTGATTCTGCCAAAAGCTTCCATGTCATCAGCATACGAGGGTCTTGACCTGTCTTTGCCGATTTTCTGAACATGCCGGATGTCTCCAGTTTCAGCTCGGCAGGCTGGGGCAGACAAAGGGTTTCGGAAATATACTGCATCTGTTGAACCGCTGTAGTCAGTTCTTTGCCGATTCGCTTGAACAAGGTTTTGACATCAAAGATTTCATTATAAAGACTGAGGGCGTTTTGCGCTTCAAACTCTTCAACGCCTCTCTGCTCTATCACCTTCATGTCATATTCATATTGGGTCTGCATGTTTACCAACGATACTGCAGAGATGCCGAGAACCTCTTCTATCTTGTCTGCAATGGGCTTTGTTATGGGTCTCTTGCCTTTTATCAGCTCATTCAGATGTGACTTTTGCATACCAATCATGACTGCAAAGTCCTTTTGGGAGATTTCTCTGTCTTCCAATTCATACCTCAGAATGGTACCCGGATGGGTTGCCGTCCAAGGGGTCTTGCTTTCATTTCTTGTTGCCATAGTGGTCATCATTTAATTCTATTAACGTTATTTCCAATCCTGTCTCTGTTTCCCGGAACAGCAGCCGCTCAACTCTATTGTTGAATATCCTGACAGAGCTTAAGGATATATGTCTCAGTTGCTCGTAGTGAAGGAAACTGTAATCCCTCAATTTGGAGACATGCTCCACTGATTTCATCAGGTTGTATATATCAGTCAGCTTCTTCACAAATTTCTTGTCGCGAGCGATTCTTTTATATTTTCCTGCATTCATTCCATATAGTATGAGTTCACGCAGGTCATCGTCTTGTATTTCAACTTTAATCATGCATTCAGCATTTATTTTTGGTGCAAAGATAATAAATAATTCCCATTAAAAGGGAACTTTATCGATATTTCTCTTCAAAATCGCACATATTTGTGATAAATTAACATGAAAAGCGGTTTTAAGAGCTTTTTTGAGTCGGAATCCAAACAATTTATTCATTGACAGGTTATCTTTTCCTCATAAGATAGTCGTTGACATCCTTGTAGTCGGCATACCTGAAGGACTCGTCCGTCACCCTGTACTCGAATACATTGCTGATACTCTCAACCGTCTTGCGTCCTGCCTGGTCGTTGTCGAGGAAGCAATGGATGTGGGTGTAACGGTCAAGGTACTGCAATGCTCGTTTGATGTTGGCGACTGAGTTCAGTATCATATAGTCGCAAGGGCTTTCAACGACAAACCATCTATCTTGCTGTTTGACGAGGGTCATATACGCAAGGAAATCCATGAAGCCCTCAAAAACCAGACAACCGCTTTGCCACTCATTGAATGTATGGGCAAGCAGGGTGATATCCTTATGCCCGATGCAGCCCTTGAAATAGGGATTGCGCACCTCATGTCCTTCGCTTAGGTTGCCAAAGGCAATGCCATAGTAATGCTTCTGCTCAACCTTGTAGTGTATCTCCCTGCAATACATCCTGCCGATGGTGATGTCTATCCGTCGGCTACTGAAATAGGACAGCAGAGAATGGTTGCTCAGAGGAAGCAGCTTCACATCGTTCATTTTGGTTGTCGTGTATTCCTTGGCTGCGATGGCGGTCTCTATCGCCTTATCCACAGTGGTGATATTCTTGGACGCAAGGTAGGCAAGGGCATCGGAAACGGAGTGTTTGTTATACATGCGCTTTACCAACTCCACAAGGTCGCCACCCTCCTTAATGGCGTAGTCGTACCACAGGTTCTCCTTCTTGCTGACCTTGAACGATGCGGTCTTCTCGTCCCTGAAGGGTGACAGATACCAGTAGGCATTGCCCTTCTTCTTTTTCAGCGTTACATTCTCCTTGTCCAAGAAGTCTATAATGCTCAGTTTCTTCGATTGTTCAATATTCATTGCATTTCATTTGTTCGGTTTCACTTTGTCCATGGAACAGTTTACTTTACCCTTTCTCCTATATAGGCACCCCCGTAAACTAAACCATTTGCTAAACTACTTTTCCGCTTCCCAATTCAGCCTCCGATTTCGGTTTACTTTGGCCTTATTTCTTATATATAGGCACGGACGTAAACTAAACTGGTTTCTGAACTGTTTTTATTCCTCTTCATGGAACAGGTCAATCTCCGCAAGAGTATATCCGAAATAGTAGTGATTATCCCGCTTCACTATGAGCTTTTGCTCGTTCATCAGATATTTCAGCATTTTGATGATAACGCTTCTGCCACGCTTGAAGCCGATGTCTGCATAGGCTTGCGTCAATTCCTCCACCATGCGATCGAATCCTTTGATAGGTTTCTCCTTGAATGCAGCCGTCAGTGCCTCGTTATGCTGTTCGGATGTCAAGTCTTGGTAAGTAAACCTTGACGGTTGCTTGTCACCTTCTTCCTTCTCCGGCGTGTGCTCGACAATCTCTGGCAACCCTTCTTCATTGACGGTAAAGGCAAACGGCTTGAATTCCTTCTCACGGATGTGCATAGCCTTCACCTCGCTGATATCGGGATTGGTGGTGCTCTTGGTGATGACAAGCACCGTCTCTGCCTTGTTGTTCATCTCCGTACCGATATGCCCGCGCACGTTATTGTCGCCCTTGTTCTGATGCAATACGCAATGGATGTGCAGGTCATACTTTGATGACCATTCCATCATCTTGTTGATGACCTCGACCGATTCTCCCGCATTGTTGATGTCGAGAAGCAGGTCCCTGATTCCGTCGATGATGACCAGTCCATAGCTTTGGTCTTGGGCAAGCGCATAGTTTATGACCTCTATCCTGACGGAGGGTGTGTACTCCCTCAGACAGATAAAGTCCAGATTCTCGTTGTCGATGCTTGTAGGCAGACCGGCGAGCTTCAGGATGCGCTCCAGCACGTTATGACAATGATAGCGGCTCTGCTCGGTATCTACATACAGTATCTTGCGCTTTCCCTCTGGCAGACTGGCTCGATAGTTAAGAACCTTACCGTTGGAGAGTGATGCAGCCACCAAGGCAGACACGTTGAAGGTCTTTTTCGCCTTTGCCTTACCCGTAGAAGCACTGAAGTTGCCCAATGTGGCTATGCTGGAATTATCAACCCATATAATCTGAGGAGGTGTTTTATAAGTATCTGTTGCCTTTATCAACGATTCGCTCAATATGCGATTGAGACGCTGTACTCCTTCCTCTTTTGAGTTAGGCTGTACATGTTTGTTATTTTCTTCCATTTTCATTCTTTCGGATTATTAATTTCTGTTTTCGTTACCATTCCAATAATCTCTTGTTTGTTTTGGAGCAGCCACTTGTCGATTTCTTCTCTATTAAAATACAGCATTTTTCCCCTTGGCTTATAGTGTGGAACTTCTTTTGCGGCTGTAAGTTTGTATAGCAGGCTTTCAGAAACACCAATATACTTACATGCTTCGTCAAACCCCAAGACGGTTTTGGTCTGCTTGACCATCTTCTCCAATTCCTCGATTCGCTCTATTAGTTTGTCAATAGGTCCCAAAGCCTCCAAACTGTCTTCTATTGCGACAATTCGCTCATAGAGTCTAAAATGTCTTTCATTCATGTGTCACGTACCTTAATTAAATTGTTTACAGACAGTAGCACGGTTATATTAGCCGTCTATTCTTTCTTTGTGTAGATAGTACATATTCCTCTGCTTCTCTTTGAATCTCGTTCTTCGATTTGCCCTTGGTTCCTTGAAGCCATTCATCTATCTCAGATTTGAGGAACATGATGCGTTTGCCTCTCTTGTGAAACGGTATTTCCCGATTGCTTGTCCAGCAATATATGGTATGCTCTACCGGATGTGTTGGGAGATAAGCACATAATTCAGCAACCGTAAACCATGTTTCTTCTTTTTCTGATTGAACAAGTTCATATATACCATCAATCTTGTCTTCTAATGATGACAGCTTTTTCAGTACCCCCGTTATAGCGTTGGGAATATCTTCAAATCTTATACTATTTTCTTCCATGCTAATTATTTTTTATGATTTTTGATGCAAAGTTATGGGGAGACTGTCACTAAATAGAAAAAGTAACGTGATAGTAAGGCAGTATCAACCAAACTATCACGTTTTTACTTGCATTTAGCAGAATTATTGTGATTTATTCCTCTCTTAATATCTGTTCGATGGATTTGCAGATGGCATATTGACTTGCTGTCATGGAAACGTTTCTTCTTATCCTTGAAAGAGAAGAGGAAAGACAACTCGAAGTTATGAATTTCTCTGTTCCGTCCTTTTTGATACTGGTTAAGAAGCGACCTTCTCCCATGACATATTGCCAATTATTGTTTATCAAATGGTATTGAGCCATAGCGTCAAACAGTATGGCTACATTACGTACATTTTTTACACGGATAGATGCGTCCAAGTCGCACTTGAATAGGCGACACAACTCGCTACGCACATCACTGTTGTCGGCAAAATCAAATATGTCGTGACTTTGGACAAGTTCTACCAACAAATCCATCTGTCTGTCTGACAATTGGCATCCAAAAGTGAGGATGGACGATTTCTTTCGGGTAAGGATTGGCAGACCAGTACCCACATGTTGAAGAAACAACTCAATAAGTTCCTGCTTGGAATAATCTTCTTTTTTCTTGATTATTGACACACACTTAGAGTCTCTAAACAAAGTACCAATAATGCCAATTGCCATCTGTCGCGAGTTCTTACAACGTGCACAATCACAGTCAATATATTGGTGACTGCGCTCAAATAGTTCTATGAAGTACTCTGTCTTCATATGATTCTTTTCAGCTTGAAGATACCAACTTCTTGCGATCTCAAACAACTCATACAGTTCTCTGTAGAAGTCTTCTGTACACTCCACATGTTTGTGGACACGCTTGCTCTCTTCAAAAAGAGAGAAGCCAAAAAAGGCTGTCTTTTTTCATTTTTATCTGTTTATTGTTATAAATGTTTGGTTTCCACGAAAGGTTAAAGTGCCAAAACAATAGCATCATTACATAGAATGATGAAAATGAAAGGCACTAAAAACCACCTGTACAATAAAGGACTTATTGATACAAGTGGTCTTCTATACTAAGTGCTTACAAATGATAATCACTATTCATCTATGTCCAACTTAAAAGCTTCTGTAGCTTCATCTTTCTTCTTGTCAATTACTTTTGCGTAGATTTGCGTAGTTTTTACATTGGTATGCCCTAACATTTTGCTTACTGTATATATGTCTGTACCGTTAGCCAATTGTAATGTTGCATAGGTGTGGCGGAAGCAATGAAAGGTGATGTGCTTGGTAATCCCTGATGCTTTTACCCACCGTTCCAAAGGCTTTGATATCCATGAAGGGTCAGGCAGTCCGGCAAACACCAACAGTTCTCCGTCTTTCTTGCGCTCACCGCAAAGCTTGTATGCCTGTGGCGATATAGGCATGTATTCAACGCCCTTAGTCTTCTGCTGAGTGAAATTGAGACGGTACCCACCATTGTATTCTTCCACCTCTGACCATTTAAGCTTTTGAATATCGCTATGTCGCATTCCTGTCAGTGCAGAGAACAAGGCTGCCCGTTTTAGTATATCATCACACGGAGTCTTTGCCAATATATTAAGTTCTTCGAGTGACAGATACTCTCTTCGAGCACTCTGAAACATGATATTCTTAGCCTTGGCAGCAATATCACAATTCAGATAGCCATCCACGAAAGCTTGTTTGAGTGCCGCCTTGAAGATAGAGAAGTACGTCGATGCCGTATTCCTTGAAATAGTTCCTTTCTTAGAACCACCCTGCGGTGCCTTTATCAAGAAGGAACGGAATGCCTCAATATACTTCATGTCAATCTGCGAGAACTGTATGTAGTCACACTTGGCAAACATTGACAACAGTGTGTGCAATCTGCGCCAGTTGACAACTATCGATTCTGACGCAGTTTCCTCTCTTTCTTTGATTAGCTTCTCAATATACTCCAGAACATTGCATTTTGAGCGTTCGCTTTGTTCTGCCATTTCCATTTGCTGCTCAGTAAAGAGAGCCATATTGTCGTATTCTTTTTGACGCAGGACTCGAACGCCATCCGCATAAAGGCAAGTTTCCATATCTTGCTTGGATTTACACTGAATAACGCCATTGTCATCTCGCTTGGGCTTGTACTTTATTCTACCAGCAACGGCTCGCTCACTACGTCTTTTATCCCATATCGGAGTAGTAATAGACCTCCTGAGATATTCACGCACTCGTTTGGGTTTGTCACTTCCCGTCTCATAAACAGGATAAGCTTCAAGATAGATGAACCACTCATCTCTCCACTCACTTTTCTTTAATTTGACGGAGACTTTAGTATAATCTAATCTTTTCATAATGGTTTTATATCTTTATAAAGTTTGTCTATTGATTCCTTGTGAGCATACACATAATTACCGATTTGCCGGGTCGGTATTGAGTATTTTCGTATATGAGCATACACGGTGCTGTCATCCAGATGAAATTTCTTGGAAATCTCACCTATTGTATAGCAATCCTCTGGTTCCATGCGGTACATGGTAACTGGTTTCCTTGGGTTGGTGTCAAGCGGAGATTGCCGAAGTGGGTATAACTTCATCAATTCCGTTTTGCTGACCTTGATTTTGGCTCCTTTACGCTTAATAGATGAGATTCGGTTCAGTTTTATTAGCCGATAAATGGAATCTCGGCTAATACCAAACAAAGCATACGCTTCTGTTATTGTGATATAATCCCTATAATTGGGAATACTCTTGGCTATGCTGTCTAATTCCAACTGACGCTTTTCTTCATCATGCTTGCGTTTCCAAGCTACTTTGGAACATTTTGGCGAGCAATACCAAGACTCCAAAGTCCGTGCGAAGAATTCTTCTCCGCATACAGGACACTTCCGCACTATCTTATACTTTGATCCAGGCATACTAATATCTCTATGTTATTGTTACTAATTATCTTGCGCCCCATAGTTTCGCACATTATCTACTATAGTTTCGAGATACAAATGAGGTACAGATGTTTATAATAATAACGCAAAGATAGCAATATTATTGTGTACGGCCAAAAACAAGAAAAGCGTGTAACTCATTGAGCTACACGCTTTCCTTATGATAATGTATTCTTATTTCTATAGGAGCTTACTTCACTGTTTCTGAATTGGTATCCTTCTCTAAATCACGTTTACGGCTCAAAGCCTCCAGAAAATAATAATCCGCATAATTCAACGGAACATCTATTTCCGCTTCATGCGGAACACTTCCTACGGAATGCATCAAAATAAAATGACCGTTCTCTCCTACTTTTGCCCGATAAGCAGATGTAGTTAACGCGGCAAGTATCTTATCGGCAGTCTTCTTATATTTAGGATTAGGCAGATAAGTGCTTAATTCATAAAGAGCCGAAGCCGTTATGGCGGCCGCCGAAACATCCCGGGGTTCATTAGGAATATTCAATGCATCATAATCCCAAAACGGAATCAAGTCCGACGGCATATTCTTATTAGTAAAAATGAAATCATAAATGTTGGAAGCCTGTTCCCAATATTCCGGTTTTCTCGTATAACGATAACAAACGGTGTATCCATAAATAGCCCATGCCTGTCCACGTGCCCATGCCGATTCATCCGCATAACCTTGTGCGGTCTGTTTGCCACGTACCATACCGGTTTCCGGATCATAATCTACCACATGATAACTACTATAGTCTGCACGAAAGTGATTTTTTAATGTCCGGTCGGCATGGCTGACCGCTATATTATAATAGGTAGAATCACCGGACAAACGTGTAGCCTCAAAAAGCAACTCCAGATTCATCATATTATCTATAATCACCGGACATTTCCATCCCCTTTCCGCTTGCCAGCCTTTGTCCGCATCCCACGACTGGATAACGCCTGCGTTCGGACGAAAACGAGTAGAAAGCGATTGCGCCGACTGCATGATTACGGAACGATAATCCTTATCTGCAAAACGCATTCCGTTAAGGTAGCTGCATCCTGCCATAAATCCTACATCATGGTGCCAGGTAAGATATTGTACAGAGTCTAAGGCCTCAGTATACTTCTCCGCCAGTTTCTCCCATTTATCATCTCCTGTCAATTGATACATATACCACAAACTACCTGGGAAAAATCCACTTGTCCAATCATCATAAGGGACATAAACCACCTCACCATTTTTATCCAATGTTCTCGGATTTAAGATATGGCCGTTCTTTTCTATCTGATCTGTCATTAACGAGTATTGCGATACCGCATTCGTTATGTTATCAGCGACTATATCACCAACAGTCGTGTTCTTCGAAGTGCATCCTGTCATCATCAGGACAATCATTCCCATAAAAGTTAAAAAGGAGCCTTTCATATACGGTTCGTTTTCTATTTATTTTTTAATGATGATGCAAATATAAAGGCGATTGTCCAATAGTTACCGAGCCATACATACAAGATATATACATTGTACGTACAACAACACAAGAAACCGGCAATGTACTTACAGCTCATATATTATGTACTCATACTACAGTTATATTTCAATAGAAAAACGTATATTTGCGTTACGAATTTTAGTATCCTGATATCTATGATAATCAAAAGACACCTCCTTTTTATCTGTTTTCTTATTGTCTGCATCATAAAAGGACAAGCTCAAGATATTACCTTCGGTCATCTGACCACCAATGAAGGACTTTCCAATAATGCGGTCATGACGATGTACCAAGACGAACGGGGATTTATATGGATCGGAACTAGAAATGGAGCCAATCTCTATAACGGAAATGAATTTAAAGTATATAAATTCCGAAAGAACAGTTCCAATAGTTTAATTTACAATAATATCAATCATATTACCGGAAATAAAAAGGGAGAAGTTTACTTCATGACGCCCAAAGGAATATCCGCTCTCAATATCAGAAAAGACACATTTACAACATTAATACAAAAAGAAATACGGGCTATGTTCTATCATGAACAATTATATGCAGCCCACAGTAACAGTATCTATATATACGATGGCAAACAATTCAGCCTTTATTATGAATTGCCTCAGAAAAGCAAAATTACAGCACTGCACGTCAACGACAATCAAATCTTGATCGGCACGGAAAATCAGGGTTTGTTCAGTTTGGACCGCCACCACCAATTATCTCATCCCATTTCCAAGGGGAATATCTCAACCATTTTTCAAGACTCGTCCGGAAAATACTGGATCGGAAGCTGGGAAGAAGGTCTTTTCATGATGAATGGAGAAACAATCAGCAATTTCCGGCACGAAGAGCAAAACCCGTCCAGCATCAGTTCCAATTTTATCCGCTGTTGCAGTGAAGACAAACAGGGTAATTTATGGATAGGAACCTTTAATGGCCTTAACATGTTCCACCCTTCCAGCCAGACATTCACACGTTACCAGAAACGTGAGAACGGCTTGAGCCATTCGTCCGTCTGGAGCATTCTCTGTGACCATCAAGGAAGTATATGGGTAGGGACTTATTTTGGCGGAGTAAATTACTTCAATCCGGAAAGTCAGATCTATCATCAATATCAAGCAGCAAAAACAGAGAGTGAAGGATTGAGCTCTCCTATCGTGGGGCGTATCACGGAAGACAGTCAGCACAACCTATGGATAGGGACCGAAGGCGGAGGATTAAATAAGTACGACCCGAAAAGCAGAAAATTCGAATGGTTCAGACACAGCAAGCTACCCGGCAGTCTCTCACACAACAATGTGAAAGCACTTTATTATGATCCGCTACGTGAAGTTATCTGGATAGGAACTCATCTGGGCGGACTAAATAAGATGGATCTGAAAACAAAGAAATTCACTCAATATTTCCATAATGAAAACGATCCGGAGTCACTTCCTTCCAATATCATCAGAGATATTATTCCCTATAAGGAGCAGTTAATAATCGCCAGCCATGCGGGAGTTTGCATTTTCAATCCGGAAACCGGCAAAGTAAAACGATTATTCCAGACATTACCTTATAAAATAACGTATGCCGCTGGAATATTTATCGACCATCGCGGAACATTATGGATTTGCGGAGGTGGCAATGGTGTATATTCTTATCAATTTGACAACCAGAAGATAACAAACTACAAACATAATCATGCACTGGAACATGGCCTTAGCAGCAATAGTATCAACCGGATTTACGAAGACAGCCAGCACAGACTATGGCTATGCAGCAATGAAAGCGGTATAGACCTTTACCGATATGACACGGACGACTTTATAAACTTTGATAGAGAAAAGAATGAACTGGCAAGCGACTGCGTGAATGATGTATGTGAATTATCACCCGGCAAACTTCTTTTTACTACGGATGTCGGTTTTTCCATCTTAGATTATCAGACACAGAGATTCAAAAATTACGATCATGAAAACGGCGTTCCGCTATCTGCCATCAATGAACGTTCATTATATAAATCACAACAAGGAGAAATCTTTATAGGAGGAATCGACGGCATGATTTCTTTCAAGGAAAAAGATATCAATTATATTCCTAAAGGCTATACCATTGCTCCATTCCGTCTTATTGTCAACGGACAAGATGTAAATGTAGATGATGATAGCGGCATTTTAAAGGAAGACTTGAGTATAACCCGAAAACTTGTACTCAAATCCAGCCAATCCATGTTCAGCATCGAATATGCAATTTCAAATTATATCCCCGCCGCTAAAAATGAGATGGAATATTTTTTGGAAGGTTTTTCTGAGACATGGACTACCACCCGGGGGCAAAATACCATTACTTATACCAATCTGAGTCCCGGGAAGTACACTCTATTGGTACGTATCAAAAACAACCAGTCACAAATACCGGAAAGTCGGCTGGACATTGTAATACTTCCTCCATTCTACCTGACCATTTGGGCATATCTGTTCTATTTTATTATTATTGCCGGTGTACTCTATTACCTGATCCGTACCTACAACAACCGCATCAAGCTACAAGAATCCTTAAAATACGAAAAGAAACGCACCGAGGATATAGAGCGGCTTAATCAGGCAAAGCTACGCTTTTTCACTAATATCTCACATGAATTCCGTACTCCATTGACATTGATTATCGGCCAGATGGAAATGTTACTGCAAGTCCGTTCATTTGCACCGACAGTCTACAATAAAATACTGGGTGCTTATAAAAACAGCCTGCAATTGCGGGAATTAATCACCGAACTTCTTGACTTCCGTAAACAAGAACAAGGGTATATGACAATTAAAGTGAGTGAACACAATATTGTAGATTTCCTTTATGAAAACTACCTCCTTTTTCAAGAATACGCCTTGCAACGCCAGATTTCTTTCAACTTCCGAAAAACAAATGATTCCATCAATGTATGGTATGATGCCAAACAGCTACAAAAGGTTATGAACAATTTGATATCAAACGCATTCAAACACACCAAAGAAGGAGGTGAAATCAGCGTTTCAGTACGTAAAGGTAACCGGGAGGTTATTATCGAAGTAACAGATAACGGTACCGGTATTGCTGCGGAAGATATCAATAAGGTATTCAATCGTTTTTATCAAACCGATCAAATAGAGTCATTATCGTACACAGGCACGGGGATAGGCTTATCCTTGACTAAGGGTATTGTTGAATTACATCATGGTACTATCGACGTATACAGTGAACCGGGAGAAGAAACGACTTTCAGCGTTCATCTCAAAACCGGAAATGAACACTTTACACCTGAACAGTTCAGCAAACGGCAAGAAGAATCGCAACTGGCTTTAGAAAATAATATTCCTCTTCAGGAACTCCAAGAACAGTTGTTGAACGAGCAGGAGGTCATGAGCAACGAAAACATTGAGAAAAGCAAAGAGGCCCGCATACTCATTGTAGAAGACAACGATTCTCTACGGGAAATGCTCGTTAAGATATTCGAGTCGTTTTATGTTGTCAGCACAGCCGCCAACGGACGTGAAGGATGGGAAAAAATACAATCTGAACAGCCCGCTATTGTGTTAAGCGATGTTGTAATGCCGGAAATGTCGGGAACGGAACTTTGTAAACTAATCAAAGAAAACATAGAAACCTGCCATATCCCTGTGGTATTGCTCACCGCACGAACAGCAATAGAACACAACCTAGAGGGTTTACGTCTGGGAGCCGATGACTATATCACCAAGCCGTTTAATATCAATATCCTGCTTTCCCGCTGCAATAATCTGGTAAACAATCGTATCATACTACAAGAGAAATTCAGCAAACAACCACAAGCTACTCCACAGATACTAGCCACTAATGCTATGGATAAAGAATTAGTTGATAGAGCTATGAAAGTAATCGAAAGTCATATTGACAATGTGGAGTTCAACGTGGATATCCTAGCGCGTGAAACCGGTATTGCCCGTACCAAACTATTTACCAAGTTGAAAGCAATTACCGGACAAACACCCTATGAATTTATTCTAACTATCCGCTTAAAACGGGCTGCTATCATGCTCAAAGAAAACCCGGAACTCAATATTTCCGAGATTTCCGACCGGCTAGGGTTCTCCTCTCCCCGACAGTTCAGTAAATGTTTCAAGGAAAAGTATCGTGTTGTGCCACAGACATACAGAAAAGGAGAAAATGCAGATAACGAAGAGGAAGAAGAATAAAGTGTACGCAGAAAGTACTATTCATGTACGTATAATACACCTCATTCCGGTAAAAACAACCGTTATTTGCAGATGAAAAACAGATATGTCACTCACAGAAAAAAGAAAAGCCATGAAAAAAAGTTTTTTATATTTCATCAGTTGTTTCATGTGTACCCTTGTTTCCACTAGTATAGTTTTCGCACAGAAAATAGATAATCTGGTAGAACTCAAGCAACAATCGAAAAACGAATTGTTCCACAAATTGAAGAAGGCTCCTCGCACACCGGCTTTTGAATCCGAAGGATATTGGGTATGGGGAAGCTCCGTCGTAAAAGGCGAGGATGGAAAATATCATATGTTTGTATCCCGCTTTCCAAAATCCCTGCCCTTTCATCCCGGATGGATGGTAGCTTCGGAAATTGTACATGCAATATCTGATACTCCTCAAGGACCATATAGATTCAGTGATGTGGCATTACCGGCACGCGGTGCACAATATTGGGACGGACGTTCTACGCACAACCCACGCATACTGAAATATAAAGGTAAATATTATCTTATCTATATGGGGTCTACCCATCCTTTCGCCGAACCTACATACGCCGAGTTGACTCTAAGTAGCCCTTGGTGCACCGTAGGACGTGCCAATAAACGAATCGGTCTGGCTGTTTCCGACAGTCCATACGGTCCTTGGAAACGTTTTGATGAACCGATACTGAAAACAAAACCCAATACGTTCTATAGTTTTCTGACTTCCAATCCTTCTCCGGTCCTTCAGGAGGACGGTTCGGTAATGATGATTTTCAAAGGACGTGCCTATACTCCCAACGGTAAACACTCCGATATGTCTTTAGGTATTGCATACGCTCCTTCTATCGAAGGACCGTATACCGTACTCAACAATGACCAGCCTATTTTCCAGGTAGACGGTCAAGGGGAAGCGGAAGATCCGTTTTTATGGAAAGACAAAAGAGGTTATCATGCCATATTCAAAGACCATGTGGCAAAATTCACCGGAGAAAGAGGTGGCGGAGTGATGGCTCACTCCAAAGACGGCATTCATTGGACAGTCGATAAGGATCCTAAAGCCTATTCTCTCACCGTAGAATGGGAAGATGGGAAAGTGGAAAAGCAGGGGCAATTGGAACGTCCTTTCCTACTATTCGATGAAAACGGAAAAATGACCCATGCTTTTTTTGCAACGATGGATGGTCCCGGCGGATTCGAGAATGCAAATAAATCATGGAATATGGTGATTCCCATCCAATAAATTTCGCACTTTCCTCTATCACCTATCACCGTAAGTCCCGAAAGTACTTATTCATCGCACTTTCATACACGGTGACAGGTTGTGCGGAACCTATCACCACACCTGTCACCTATCACCTGTCACCTGTCGGTTTCAATTTTGTTTCCCCACACTGAAACTTCAGTTTCAAGTAACAGTGTCTTGTTTTAAAAAAGGTTGACTCCTAAAATCCCAATTATGGAAAAGGATCAAACATTAGGTCTGTCATCTGCCTTGGAGCGGGTGAAAATGCATCATCACATCTATGAGATGTATTATGTCAACAAAAAATCAAAAGCGGAGATTTTTCAGGAAACAGGTCTTTCCCGTTCTTCTTTCTATCGAGTTCTTCGTACCTTTGAGTCCTGTAATCCCCAAATCGCTGAAGAGATGAAGAAACAAGGCAAGGATGTCACTCCGGCAGATTATGACAAGCTCAAGCAGGAAGTGGCATTATTAAAGAAGCAACTGGCAACAGAGAAGCTGCGTGCCGACTTCTATGAAGAGATGGTCAACTTCGGTAAGGAAGTATATGGCATTGACTTAAAAAAAGCTGGCACCAAGTAGTCAGCAGGCTTCACACACGCGATGTCAGGGTTTATCCTGTGACGTCGCTGTGTGGACTGCTTGGTAAGAGCAAACAAGCCTATTACAAACATGTGGACAACCTGATGTCCAGACTGGCCGAAGAGGCTTTCTGCGTGGAGTATATCAGGGAAATCCGCGGTAAAGATCCCGGTATAGGCGGGGGCAAGCTGTGGGAGATGTACAACAAGAAGTTTGGTAAGGATCACGGTGTGGGCTACAACCGTTTCTACGACATCGTCGAGAAGTACAACCTCAAGGTACGCAAGAAGAAGCGCCGCGCCCGCACCACGAACTCCGATCATGCCTATCCTACCTATCCCGACCTGACACGACGGCTCATCCCAGAGTCCTCCAACCGGTTATGGGTAAGCGATATCACCTATATACCATTCTGGACTGTACCGGAAAAGGGTCTATATGATTTCTGCTATCTGTCACTGGTTACAGATTGTTACAGCAAGGAGATTGTCGGTTACAGCGTTGGCGCAACATTGGAAACTCTATACCCGATGGAGGCTCTGGAGATGGCCCTGAGACGTATAAAGGATGTCAAAGTCCTGAAAGACACTCTCATCCATCATTCTGACCGTGGCGTGCAATACGCCAGCTACGAATACACCGGTCGCTTGAAGAGCCTCGGCATCAAGATCAGCATGACTGAAACTGGGGATCCGAAGGACAACGCTGTGGCCGAGAGGGTAAACAACACCATCAAAAACGAACTGCTCAAGGATATGGAATTTTTCAGCATCCACGGGGTGAAAGCTGCCGTCGAAGCCGCCATAGACTTCTACAACAACGAACGGCCTCACATGAGTCTGGACGGAATGACGCCGACAGAGGCGGGCAAGCAGGTTGGAGAAATAAAAAAAAGATGGATCAGTTACCGCGAGAAAGCCATCAAAGAGGTTGCAACTTAGGGAAATATCACTAACTTTGCATTGACCCACAAAGAATGTCCTACACAACCGCAGGGAGAGAGGAATCATACCCTAAGATAATCTCCTCGCTATTGTTTGATATTTTTTAAGTCAACCTTAATAGCAAATAGCGAAAAAAGAGCGTCAACTTGTAATAAAAATAAGTATTAACTGAGTCAACCGACTTTGAAAATAAGCTTTAAAGTGGTCAACTAAAAACATTAAACCACACAGAAACCTTAGTTTCAAGCAACAGAAACCTTAGTTTCAAGTAGCAGAAACTCTAGTTTCATACGTATGAAACTCCAGTTTCCACGCTTGAAACAACCAGTTCTCCTATAGCAACCGACAGTTCTACCGCTCGAAGCAGACACATTGACCGCAATAAAGTAGAAATCTCTTGGTATACAAGATAATAAATATTACCTTTGTTGACCTTTCAAAAGAGAGGCACAAACAATTAATACATTTATCATGAAATTAACTTTGATGCGGGACAACGGCGGAACATCGACCATGCGGACGTTGGATATAAACCTACAGATAGAAGCGATGAAGCATGAAACGAAAGCCCGACCGATAAGCAATCTACGCACGAGCATACGTTACGCATCACCGGACTGTCAATTGGAAGAGAGTAAGAAAATAGCCAAGATTATCCCTGCTGCCGTTTTCCGCAAAACCACCAATGGAGCACAAATGTCCGCATACAACGGACTGGTACAAATAGAAGTAAATCATCTTGCCAACCGGCTGGAAGTAAACCGTATCAAACAGGAAGCGGCAGAACTCTCGCAAACATTCGCTGCCTTTATGGGATCCGGCGGACATTCCGTGAAAATATGGATACAATTCACACGACCGGACAAGACTCTCCCTGCCAGCCGGGAAGAAGCGGAAATGTTTCAGGCACACGCTTACAGAAAAGCCGTCAGCCTGTATCAACCGGTACTCTCCTATCCTATCGAACTTAAAAATCCGACATTGGAACAATACTGTCGGCAAACCTACGATCCGGAACTTTACTACAACCCCGAAGCCACCGTTATCTATATGCGCCAACCTATGGAAATGCCTTCGGAAACGACTTATAAAGAATCGGTACAAGCTGAAACATCACCGTTCAAACGATTAATTCCGGGATATGACAGTTTCGATACTTTATCAGCCCTTTTCGAGGCAGCCTTACAGAAAGCCTATCAATCCTTAAACGAACTGTATCCCAGATTGCATGCCCACTCTGACGAAGATCTCAAGCCTCTGTTAGTCCAAGTGGCGGAAAACTGCTTTCAGGCGGGCATACCCGAAGAAGAGACTGCACGGTGGTGCATTGCCCATTTCTACACCAAGAACAAATCATTCCTGATACGGCAGACTGTGAAGAATGTATATATGGATGCAAAAGGATTCGGGAAGCAAACTCCTTTATCCACAGAACAGGAGTTGGAACTTCGGACGGAAGAGTATATGCAACGACGATATGAGTTCCGCTACAACACCATGACTACCACAACAGAGTATCGCGAACGAAACACATTTTGTTTCTGTTTCCGTCCGATAAACAACCGTATCCGTAACAGTATTGCCATGAACGCACGTCTGGAAGGGCTCAATCTTTGGGATAGAGACGTGGTCCGTTATCTGGATTCCGACCGTGTCCCGATTTTCAACCCGATAGAAGATTTTCTTTTCGGTCTGGATGTCCATTGGGACGGGCGCGACCGAATCCGTGAATTGGCAGTCCGCATTCCTTGCAATAACATACATTGGCCCGATCTATTCTATCGCTGGTTTCTGAATATGGTAGCACATTGGAGACAGACTGATCGTAAATATGCCAACTGCACGGTTCCACTACTTGTCGGACCGCAGGCATACCGGAAATCCACTTTCTGCAAAAGCCTGCTTCCACCCGAGTTACAAGCATATTATACCGATCATATCGATTTCAGCAACAAACGGGATGCAGAACTGGCTCTGAATCGCTTTGCTCTAATCAATATGGACGAATTCGACCAAAACCGGGAAAGTCAACAGGCCTTTCTAAAGCATATCATTCAGAAACCCGTCATCAATGTCCGCCGTCCGCATGGCACAGCCACACAAGAGTTACGCCGTTACGCTTCTTTCATCGGAACAAGCAACCACAAAGATTTGCTGACCGATACTTCCGGCAGCCGTCGATATATCGTGATTTACGTAGAAGGGCCGATAGATTGCTCTCCCATTGATTATGAGCAGTTGTATGCGCAGGCCATGCACGACCTTTACAAAGGTGAACGCTATTGGTTCAACAAAGAAGATGAGGAGGTTATGACCGAAAACAATCAGGAATTTCAAGTAATGCCGATAGCCGAACAATTATTCCATGAGTATTTCCGGGCTGCAAAAGAAGGGGAAGAAGCGTACGAACAACTTCTCGCGATTGAAATAATGGAGCAAATACAACACGACAGTAGAATCCGTATTTCCAATTGCAATATTATACAATTTGGCAGAATATTACAGAAGAATCAAGTACCTTCCATACATACGAAACGTGGAAATGTGTATAAAGTAGTACGTACCAAGCCTAAAAGAGTATAAATATACATATTATAGAGGTGATAGGTGACAGATACGGTGATAGGTGACACACAACCTATCACCGTTCTGAAAGCATGATGAATAAAGGATTTCAGAGCAGTAGTGATAGGTTGAAAGAGAAAAGTTGATTTATTGTATGGGGAGAGACATTTATAATAACAGCTTCGGAGTAGTTCTATCTGATTTTATCAATTATCAGGTGCGTTGTCATTTTCCAATTCTTTCTCAATCTCTTCAATCGTAGGCAGACTGTCCCGGAAGTCTTTAGGCAAGGCTTGTCCTAATTCGTAGTCGGATATACCGATGGGTTTCTGAATGTCACGCAAGGCATATTCCGCCTTGATACGGTCTTTGCTCTTGCAAAGTAGCAGTCCAATGGTACGGTTGTAGCCCTCACGGCAAAGAATATCATCCACGGCAGAACAGTAGAAATTCAGTTTGCCGATATACTCCGGCATGAACTCTGTATCTTTCAGTTCAATCACTAAATAGCGGTGCAAGAAAGCATTGTACATCAATATATCGATATAGTAATCATCGCCCGATACCTCGATGTGATACTGCCGCCCCATAAAGGCAAATCCAGCTCCCATTTCCACAAGGAATTTCTCCACATGCTTCATCAAACCAATTTCCACATCACGCTCATTGTACTGGTCGGTGAAAGTCAGCATATCGAATATGTACGGGTCTTTGAGCATGGATTTTACATCGTTTGCCTCCGGTGCAGGCAGTGTTTCGGTAAAATTATTTGCCAATGCTCCATGCTTGCCGTAATCGTCCAACTTTATGGCTTCTTGCAGATAGCGTGTATTCCAATGCGATGTAATACTTTGTACCATATACCAATACCGTGCGCGAATATCCTTGACCTGCTGTAAGAGTATCAGGTTGTGCATCCAGCCCAAATGCTTGATAGGGAGGGTAAAATTATATTCGCCTAATTGCGCAATCACTGATTGCGTAATTGGTTTATATCAATCTAAGTTGTACCTTATCGCCAAATAAGACGTGTCGCAAATATGTCGCAAATAAGAGATAAAAAAGCCCATAGAAAACACATAGCAACCATGAACCCCATAAACGCAAAAAGGAATATCCCTTATTATTTCCACATTCCGCAGTTCATGTTAATCAACCACAGTTTTAAAATTTGCATTTAACTGCTTGAAATATTCGTCATCTTTCATTTCCCAATTAGTTTGCGAAATGATTTTATTCCCCTTGTCGATAATACAAAAATCTGATGCGCCCATCTTATCGGAATTAATACCCAGCTTTTTTTCAGAAATTTGCATGCAGCTTTTATCGGATTGTAAAAGCTTACCAGCTTTCTTTTCCTGTTTTGATTGATCAGGTACATGGTCGATTTCACCTTGCATGTATCGGCATATTGTGCAATCTCAGAGCTATCCTGGGCACAAATAAAAAACACATCGACATCTTTATTATTTTCATTGAATGGATGATACTACTTTTTCTTCATTATACCAGTCATGCCGGCAATCCATAAAGGCACTAAAATATATCCAAAAACTTTGTGTATGTTCATATATAGAGAAATAAATCCATTTTGTGTATAGGACTTGATGTCTAGACCGGTAAAACCTTCAAAAGGAATAAATGCTATGATACTTTGAACTATGCATTTAAACAATGCCATGATACTAAAATAAGTATAACTTTGACTATAATACACTGCAATTGTACCTAATGTGATGAACATTAGAATAATGTAAAAAATTCGCAAGGGATATAGTCCGTATCCAAAACTTCTCCAAAAGAAATCTAAAGTGCGCCTTATAATACTCCATTGATTTTTCTTAATTAAATAGGTTCCATACATTCCATGGTAATATATCTCATCTGCTATTGTATCATTATTTTTATGTCTATAATATTTTTCTAATTCTACATAAATATCTCTTGTAAAATATTGCAGAGTTTGTCTTTTAACTAATTGCTGCCATCGGGCTGTTTCATTCTCGCAAGCGTCATACCAAACATCAAAGGAAAAATTGTTGAAATTGAAAACATAGGTATCTGAATCTGTTAAGACATCTTTAATAACAAAATTTTTAAATTTTGATGAGTTAATATCTAATATCATGACTTTTATAGGTTTTTCTATTTTGAATGAATTGTCAATAGAAAATTTGAAACCTACTTCCGTACAACAGAAATTCAAATATGGATTTTGTTCAGTAGAAGAAAATGTAATATCTTTCATCTGAAAAGTATTTGATATCTTTCCAAAGGAAAAATCTATATTAGACTTATTTACATCATCTGTACTTTTGAGCATTTTAAAAAGGACATCTTGTAGGAATATATTTCTAGCTTTAATCCCGTTACACATTAACGATCCAGATATAATCGTACAACTTTGAAACCTGTAGTCTCCTAGAAATTCAGTTGAAACCATTGAAAAAAAGGACTGAGAGTCAAAATGGGAATCTACAAAATCCAAATGGTTACATGTAACATAATCAAATAGAATTTCAGGACTTTCAATGTATACGGCATTAATTTGAATCTTCTTTCCGAAATTGGAGTAAGATAGATCCAACTTTTCATTTTTAATATATGTTCCTTTGTATAAGTCGTAACACGCATCGTTTTCTTTTACAATATAAAACAAACCATTATTCCTGATATTTGCATCTTCGTATAGAAACTTTAGAAAAAAATCATTGGTTTCTAATATATTTATATAATCCTGGTTTAAAGCTACACCATAATCCATAGCTAATTCAGCAATACTATGTTTACTATCTATTAGAGTAAGTTTCTCCTTTGAGTTGACAGATTTGTCTAACTTGTAATATGTGAAAGTAAAATATTCCTTGGTTGAAATGTCACCATGGATTTTATTGCATTTAAAGAAACCTCCTTCAACAATAAAGCCTTGAGCAATTACTGCGTTAATGTCCAATTCTCCATCTGTGCTAGCAAATATTGGGTTTTCTATAAAAATAGCAAGACCGACTTTGGTAGAATTTAAATCTAGACTATTATGAAAAATACAATCGATAATATCGAGCTTGTTTGCAATATTTGCATACTTAATGCTTGCTTTTTTTTGAAATTCTGATCTAGAAAAAACAAGGCTTCCTAAACATAGTAGTCCGTCAAACGAGGCTTGACCATGAAAAATACAGTTTGTAAATTCGATATTTTGGTTAGTTTTGGTGCATGTCTGATTATTTTCATCATCTCCAATAATAAAATCACCTTTAAAGGTGCAATCAACAAACTTGATGGTTTCTTCTAATTGTGTATTTGATAGCAATATAGTTTTAGAGAACATACAATTTTTAAACAGTATACTTTTGTACACTTGGATATTTTTTAAATCTAATAAAGAGTTAAAAACTCTGTTTTCAATCATACCCCCATTTTTGAAAAAACAATTGAGTTTGTATAATTGAACTGTGTCTTTTTTCATAACTGTAAGTATTGCTGATGAACCTATTTATTTAAAACTAAATAAATCTCAATAATGTACCTTCAGTAAGGTTCATGAGTTTATAATTTATGTCTAAAGATACAAATATATTATATTGCATAAAAAGTTTATATGATATTATTATCAAAAAATATTTTTTTGCCAATAATTAGATTCTATAATCTGCATCGGAAAACATTAACCAGATTTCCACTTAACTGTTAAATGAATTTTGAATGACTATTTTATTATCAGAGTGAGTTAAATCTTAGCGTCTCTTTGACTTTAAAAATTGAGGGATAGTATAATGTCTGAACTGTAAGCATTTGAAAGTGCAAAAGTAACGTCTCACCATACTATTATTATCAAAAGAAGTTTTCATAAATTTGATATTTAGCTTATTGAGAAAAAGGTATAACGATTCTTAACTTTGAATAATACTAAATTTCAGATAACCTCACCTTCATATCACATGTAGAAGAAATAAAAAATATATTGACCCGATCATTCTGGTTCTATACATCAAAGAGGTTAAAGAGAATGCTCTCAAACTACTATCTCACACAATTTAAACTTAAGCAGTTAAATTGTTCAGACAATTTTTTATCATCTTTCCTCTCCCTAAAACACATTACTACTATCCTCTTAGTTCATCAATTTTCTTTTTAATACTGATTTCATCAGCCCGAAATTGATTCACCTCGATATGGAAAGCATGATATTTTCCTTCTATACCCGCTTGTGAAGTATTCATAAACTGTACATATTTCTCACGTTCTTCATCATAGCAAAACAGTTTAGTACACAACGGAGATTTTCCAATTGCCATGTGAAGCATCTTTTCCGCTTCTTCATCTTTACACAGCAGACGCCCTACAGAGTCTCCATTTTTTTGCCTTTTTCTTCCTCCTTTTCCCTCTTCGCCATGTTTCTTCTTATTAGACAGATAGCTCCGAATGGGCCTTCTGTTATTCCCAAACCAAACATAAATATCCTTTATATCCAGCTTACATACATCCACGTCATGGTCATGCATTATACCTTGACTCTTACAACCGAGGCACGCTCTTTGATCTTTAGGAGTGTAATCTGTTGCATTTAAAAGAAGATATGTATTTGTACTATGCAAATCCACGCGTTTAACCACTTCGCAAAACGAATCGTTTAATATCGGACTGCTTTCCAATACATATTCATCCTCCTCCAATTGTTCAGGAGCATCTCGCCAATCATCCCACTCACTAATGAATACAACAAAAGTCTGAGAGAGGTTCGGATACTCATCCGATACATCTACTTCTTGCAGCAAAGAATCAAAAGCATCCCTGTTCAAGGAGTCATACAGCATTAAACAACATTCATAGTCAAAAAAGTCATGAACTTTACCAATACCCTCAATAATCTTCTCAAACTCATCTTTTCCCTTCTTTTGCTTAAATGTCAGGAAAGCCGATGTACGCATGCTCGTTTCCGATTCAGGCAAGAGCAAAAATAATTCTGAATGTTCTTCCATTTACATGCCCAATAATTTACGTAAATCAATCTGAATCTGATCAAAAAAGCCTCTTGGCGCTTTAGATATTTTTCCCTTTGGAGAAACAGCCAACAATTTTGGAGCCATGCAATTCTCACAGTCGTCATCCTCCTCAAAATAATAAATCTTCAAGTCATCATTATTGATAACCTCCGCCTCTTTGACTCTGACCAGCATACCGTTAATAATATGGTCGCTATGTGTTTCTATCAACAATTGATTACCGGCGGCTCCTACTATTGCCAAAAATTCGGTTAGATCAGATTGAGCTTTTGGATGCAAATGGATTTCGGGATTCTCAATCGCAATAAAGCTGCCGATAGGACTGCCCAAACACACGATAAGAACGGCAGCAATATAGCCTACTCCTGTGCCTACCTGCGAAGGGCGAATCCTGTTACCTATATAATCTTTAAAATATACGTCATACTGTTCGCTTCTGCGTTCTACTTCCATCGTATAGCCTGTTAACTTATATAGCCAATGGTTTACTTGGGTATCCAAAAAATTATCATTAGTTTCTGCCACTAATAATTTATCATCCAATCGATCTTGACGGTGATTAAAGAAATAATCGATGACAAACTCTCCTTGTTTTCCCAATGGAATTTTCGGAGTATTATTCATCAAATAGATATCCTGATTATTTATTCTGGTAGCAGGTAAATGGAAGATAGCTGGAAAAACCTCTTTGTCATCCGCATTGAGAACATTCTCTTCTACGGTAACCATTGTATTCACCCGGCTCTCGTCACTTGGAGTAAAAGTCATACTAAAAGAGTGTGAATCTCCCAAGAGAACTTTAATTACATATTCAGAAGAAACAGTATATATATTACAAGTTTCACTGAATGGACGTATGTCATACTGTGAACTGGAAACAGTAACCTTAGATCCGCTAGTAGACTTATTCTCTAAATTGTCTGCAAACAACTTCAATGCTTGAATTACAGAAGATTTACCGCTAGAATTCTTTCCTGTTATAAGATTCAATTTTCCAAACATCATTTCTGCGGTATGCAAACATTTATAATCAAAAATATCGAGAGCTCTTATCATTTTTTATTTATTTTATTTAATGATTCCACAATCATTCGTTTATCTATAGCGGTTGATTGTATATTTACCCGTTGTAAAATACTGGCAGTAACTTTCTCATCTGTTCCGGGCTTAATGATACAAAGTTGAATGGAAGCACTATTAATCCTGCTTTGAAGATATGGCGGAAGAGCAGTATAATTCATCCCATTATACTTGTTAAGAATTGGAATCTTCTTAAGAGAATATTCATTATCTATAAAAGCAAAAACGGAAGACAAACGGTTAACCCCATCGAAAATCACAAGACGGCCTTGATAGTCCATATTAGTAAAAATGGGAGCCAAGGGGATACTCATCAAGATTGATTCAATCCACCTCGCACGCCGATCTTGTGACCATACCTTACTGGAGGGCTCGTTACCAAAAATCAGTTTCCCTTTATCTTTCCATTCTTTCAATTGATAAAAAGACCATTTTTCGGTTATGATTTTGACATTTTCTGTATATAATTTGATGTCCATATCAATCACTCTTTATTTCCAGTCTATATAATAGCTAAATAATATGCGAATATAAGAAAATTATTTTGCATGTCTGTTACTATGCCTTTCCTTTTAGCATATCTAACCTTTTTGGTAGTAACCTAGTAAAGTTTATCTCTCACCTATTTCTGGACCATATAGCCGTTCAAAAAAAATTCAATCTATTATTTCCCATTGGATTTCAAATATTGCTCATAGTCATACTCATTCAATACACCCGCCGGCTTATCACGGAAAAATGTTTGAAAAATAAGAAACGGCCAAAAGAATGGAATCAACCACATCAACAGATAATTTATAATTAATGGCTCTCTTAGCTGACTTTTTCCGTTTATTGTGATTTGAAATCATAGAGTAGCCACTACAATAACAGTTCGCAAAAGATAAAACAAATACCCAACAACTGCCAATATTATTATTCCCAAGACCAAATATCCTATAACTGCCATAACAAACATGTTTTATTTCTATCCCATTTATTCACAAAGATACCATAAATCATTCAATATCCGAAGATATGAATACATAATTTTAAATTATATACAGCCAAAACATAGATATTAATTATTTTATCAAAAAAATCGGGATTAGGCGCAAAGAAAAGCAAAATTTAGCTTAAAAATAAGCAGGTCAGCATCTTAGTAGCAAAGCGGAAAGAAACAGCCTCCGGCAAAAAAAGCCCCCAAAAGTAGGGTTAAGCCATAGTTCAGGTACTAAGTCATTACCTAACCCATGACACCCTACCATAACGGTAATCAGTTCTGTTTCACTATTTTGCGTAATTCTTCATAACTCGTGGTAACGGGAAAGTAATTACCAAGCCGTAGAAATCAACCCGCAATTGGAAGAAATCAAAGCCCGAATCAACAACCACTATTACCAGATACTCCGGGCGGACGATTTTGTCACTTCCGAGAAAGTGCGCAACGCCTTTTTGGTATCGGCGTGATGGAGAACTGCATCCTGAAAGACTTCCAGACCATGAACAAGGAATTTGGCGACATGGTGGAAAAGAAACTCCGTGCGAAGTCCACCTATAACAAGTACCTGACCGTTTACAAGCACCTCGAATCCTTCGTGTGGGAGAAGAAGAAACGTACCGACAAGGCTTGGCGCAGGGGAATTATCCGCACCGACCCGTTCAGCGAGTACAAGCTCGAAATGGAAGAGACAGACCGGGGCTACCTCACGGAGGAAGAACTGCAAACCGTAGCCAATACCGTGTTTGTGGACAAGCAGACAAACCTCGTCCGTGACATGTTCCTTTTCGGCTGCTTCACCGGGTTGAGTTACATAGATATAAAGACATCAAAGTCTTACGATTATTATCAGTGACATACCATTATCGGTTATCTTCTCATCGAAAGCCCTCTCTTCTGCTGTTGGTCGTAATATTGTATGGGGAGAGACATTTATAATAACAGCTTATTTATTTTGAAATTTCAAGTAATAGGAATATCTTTGTATAAGATACAATAATATCCAATAATAACCTAATACAATATTAAGAAATACTATAATATGCCTTTACTATACAATTTTGATATAGACACCCCAGAAGAGTTGCTAATCATATTAGCACAAAATCTTCAACAGCGCCGACTGGAAAAAGGTCTGTCAAGAGATGCTTTATCTACATTGAGCGGAATCCCCGTACCAACAATCGCAAAGTTCGAACAAAAGCATACTATCTCTTTGGCTTCGTATGTAGCATTGGCAAAAGCGTTGGGATACTCTAAATCAATTAAAAATTTATTAGCAGAGCCACTCTATAATACTATGGAAGAGCTAGATACCATCAACCGAAATAAAAACAGGAAGCGAGGACGTAATGAGATTAATAAATAAGCTAACAGTAACTTATCACAAACAAGTTGTGGGAGAGTTAACTATGACTCCCGATAACCGTCTTTGCGCTTTCCAATACAATAAAGAATGGTTAATTAACGGTTTTTCCATCTCTCCATTGGAGTTACCGCTAAAACCTAACTTGTTTATTGCCCGTCCCGAACCTTTTTGGGGCAACTTTGGTATTTTTGAGGACAGTCTACCCGATGGTTATGGTCGCTACTTACTGAACCGTCTGTTGAAAAAACAAGGAATAGACGATATGAAACTAACTCCTATCCAACGATTGAGCATCGTCGGTTGTTCTGGTATGGGAGCTCTATGTTATATTCCTGAAACTTATATCGGAGAAGAAAAATCACTCCCCGATTTGGACAACCTTCAACAAATAGCCTTGAATGTATTGTCTGAAAAATCAGATAAAGATGAAGATATTCTCTACTTTAATAGCGGTAATTCAGGTGGTTGCCGTCCTAAATGCCTGTTACATGATACCGAAGGTTCATGGTTGGTAAAATTCAGACATACTTACGACCCAAAAGATATGGGAGTTATGGAATACCGATATAATAAAATAGCCCGCCAGTGCGGGATCACTGTTCCCGATTTCAAACTATTGGAAGGCAAATATTTTGCCACAAAACGTTTTGATATCGAAGCTGGCGAACGATTACACATTGCAACGGCCGGAGCACTCCTAAATGAATCGATCCTCCAACCAAGATTAGATTACAAAACACTACTTCATCTTACCGGCTTTCTTACACAAGACCCTCTCCAAGTAGACGAGATGTTCCGTCGTATGGTGTTCAACGTATTCACAGATAACAAAGACGATCATGCCAAAAATTTCAGTTTTGTCTATAAAAACGGTAAATGGTCTTTAGCACCTGCCTATGATCTTACCTTGTGTTCTACCGGATATAATGGTGAACATGCTACATCTGTCAATAATAATGGAAAGCCAACCCTCGATGATATGTTACTGGTCGGAGAAAGCATCCGTATCCCTAAAAGAAAAGGATTGTCTATAATCAGACAAATAGCCGAACATTGTGGTGAGATCTTATCTGAAGATTATAAAAATAATTACTCGGAAATCTTTTATCTACGCCAATAACACATCTTCCCATTTCCCCCCATGCCACTCCACCACAGAAGTAAAGCCAGCTTTCTTCAGAGCGGACAATCCTTCGAAGCGGGCATTATTTATTCTTTCAGGATAGTGCGCATCACTATTTACCTGCACCCGAATACCCAGTTCCTTTAGGAAAGAGAAATAACGTTCATTCGGATAGAACGTACCCAGTTCGTGATAAGACTTGGTATTGATTTCCACAATATAACCGCGTTCGGCAATCGCCGCAAAGTAATTGCGGACCAACGTATCATACCATGCTTCATCAAGCAAACCCGGACGATAGCAGGAAGCGTTATAGTGCATTTTATCGGCATGACCTACGATGTCGAAACCACCCAGCTCCACCATACGGAGCAGATTCTTATAATATAGGCGGACAACGAAATCAAGATCGCCACCAAAATGCGCATCAACCAATTCACGAAAATGATCTGCCGGAGTATCAATATCTACCACCTTTCCTTCCGGAGAGTACAGCATGTGAACGGAACCGATGCGATAGTCAAGAGGCAATTCTTGGAAAGGAGACAACGAAGGATTACTTTCCTCATTCAGATAGTCTATTTCAAGGCCGACAGCCAATTCTATCTCATCAGCATACTTTGCTTTAAGCCGGGAAAATTCGGAAAGATAATCATCCATCTGATCCCACTCCATCGTCCATGCAGTAGAGAATGGAAGCGGAGCATGAGAGGAAATGCCGTATGAAGAAAAACCTTCACTAATGGCAAAACGAATGAAATCTTCCATATTGGCTCGTCCGTCGCAATACAGACAATGGCTATGATAATTAGTCAAGTTTGTCATCTTTTCGGTTTATTCAAGGGTTATTCGAGTTATACCGGTTTATTCATTTTTCTTACTATCGACATTGCTTAGCTTTCTATCTCACTGAGTTCCAGCCAACGCATTGTTTTCTCGTCGATCAGATCATTCACTTCGGGCAAACGTTTCGATTTCTCCGTCAGTTCGTCAACAGAAAGGGTACCACTACAAAGAAGCTCCTCAATCTGCGCCTTTTCGGATTCCAGTTCGGCTATATCTTTCTCTAATTGTTCAAATTCGCGCTTCTCCTTGAAACTCATCTTACGCTTGTCGTTCAGACGGACACGGGCAGTCTTTTCCTCTTGCGGCTTTTCGGCTTCTTTCTCCTTTTGCGCCTTTGCTTCTTTCCAATCACGGTAATCACTATAATTGCCGGGAAAATCGCGAATATCTCCCTGTCCGTTGAAAACCATCAAGTGGTCTACGACCTTATCCATAAAATAACGGTCGTGGGAAACCACAATCACACAACCTTTGAAGTTCTGAAGATAATCTTCGAGCACATTCAGCGTAATAATATCAAGATCGTTGGTCGGTTCATCCAGCACAAGGAAATTAGGATTGCGCATCAGGACAGTGCACAAATACAGGCGGCGGCGTTCGCCTCCACTCAGTTTATAGACATAGCTGTGCTGGGTCTCGGGAGTGAACAGGAAATGTTGCAGAAATTGCGAAGCGGTCAACTTTTTCCCATTTCCCAGCTCTATGACTTCGGCAATATCCTGTATCACGTCAATCACTTTCATTTGCTCGTCAAACTGGAGTCCGTCCTGCGAGTAATAACCGAAACGAACCGTTTCACCAATATCCACCGTACCGCTATCAGGCTGTACCTGTCCCATCAATATTTTGATGAAAGTCGATTTGCCGGTTCCGTTGTTTCCCACAATCCCCATCTTCTCATAACGGGAAAAGATATAGGAGAAATCATCCAGAATCTTTAAATCCCCGAAACTCTTGAACAAATGGTCGGCTTCGAATATCTTACTTCCTATATACGACGCTTTCACTTCCAGCTTTACGTTATCGTTGCGGAGCCGTTGTTTCGCCACTTTCTCCAATTCGTAGAAAGCCTCCTCACGGTAACGGGCTTTGTGTCCGCGCGCTTGCGGCATTCGGCGCATCCAGTCGAGTTCCGTACGGTAAAGGTTGTTGGCTCGTTCTATTTCCACACTTTTAGCGTCCATCCGTTCCTGTCGCTTTTCGAGGTAATAGCTGTAATTTCCTTTATATTGATACACTTGCCGATTATCTATTTCAATAATTTCCGAACAGACACGGTCGAGGAAATAACGGTCGTGAGTCACCATCAGCAGACTGAGATTGGTACGGCGAAGATAATCTTCGAGCCATTCGGTCATATCCAAATCCAAATGGTTGGTAGGCTCGTCAAGAATCAACAGCTCCGGTTCGGTAATCAGTGCATTTGCCAAAGCTACACGCTTCAATTGCCCACCGGAAAGCTGCTTCACCTTTTGGTCAAAGTTACGAATCTTAAGTTGCGAAAGGATTTGCTTCGCTTTCTGCTCATACTCCCACGCTTTCTCATGGTCCATACGAACCAGAAGATCCTCCAGTCCCGGATGTCCTTCCGTTTCCATACAACGCTCGTATTCTTTTATCAGCTCAACGGTACTGTTGCCATGATGGAAACAGGCCTCTAGCACGGTCAATTCTTCGGGATACTGCGGGTCCTGCTCCAGATAATCCACCCGAAGGTCGCGTCTGAAAACAATGCTTCCACTATCATAGCCCTCTTTTCCGGCGATGATATTCAGCAGCGTAGTCTTTCCGCTGCCGTTCTTTGCTATTAATCCGACACGCTGCCCCTCAGCAATGCCAAAAGATATATTTTCAAAAAGGACCAAGTCACCGAAGGACTTGGTCAGGTTATCTATCTGTAAATAAGGTACTGTCACGTAAGTAAGTGATTAGGAGTTAGCGATTAAGGTTAGTCGGCAGTAAGCGCAGACTTATAAGTTTCTATGACGTTGCAAGATTCTCCGACTTTTATTTTGCTCCATGTCAGTTTCATCGGGTCGATAATGCCGTTCTTATATTGAAGAACCGGCGCTTCCCGGTTGCCGTCAATCAATGTCTTCCATTCCATACCGTCCACTTCATTGGCAAGGATCGTGCAGATCGTAATACCGATAGCCAGCCACTCGTCTTTTTTCTTCGGACCGATCTTACCGCTGTCAATTATCTGCTGGAGTTTTTCGAGGTCATCTTCCGTTCCTTGAAAATCTTTCTTCAATTCCTGCTTCACGGTAGATACCGTCCATTCATATCCTTCATTAATCTGATAGATTTCGGAAAGGCGGACGGGGATCAATTCGGCCGGATACTTCTGTCCTTCCTTACGTATCTCCAACGTGGCAATGACTTCTTCGGCTTCTTTCACCGTTCCACCTTTGGGTACGGTAAACGAGCATTCGAAAGCAATATCGTCAATGCCTGTAATCCATACATGGGATGTATAGTAAGTTCCTTCTTCCTGGAACATCTCTTTGCTATACGCACACTCCAACGCCCCGACCTTCACCAACGAAGCCGAATCGTTCTCTTTCAGTTCCTGCCGGATGGCTTCTTTGCCATAACCGGCTTTACCTTTGAATGCGGAAATACGAAAATTACCCGACCACACATCGGGATTATAGAAGAGAAAAGAGCCTTCGCCATCCTCAAACTCATTCCAGTCCGAAGGATAGTTCATCGAAAACCATGCTCCGGGAGAGATAAATTTCTTGCCTTGCATTCTTTTTCTACATTTGATTACTTGGCAAAAATACGAATTATTTTCCTATCGGCTGTATTTTCCTGCGTACTTCTTTGGAGATTTCCAAAAACATATAGTTCAACTTTCCGGAATGAATACCTTCTTCGTTCTCCTTATACTTTTTATTGGCATACTGCTTTGATTTCTCGAAAGTCAGCAATGACATCTCGTTCTGTGATTTGCCTACCATCGTAGAATCCAGCTGTTCATCGGGAAAGAAATCATCCAGATCGACATCACCGATCATCGTTGTTTCCAGGAAGTTCATATCGGTATGCGAATTGTCGGTATAATAGCCTACAAACATATGTCCCGGCGTACGCACCAAGATAGGATCGATATTGATGGCACGAAGCAAGGAGGCAAACAGCACGCTGCCATCCACACAGTTAATCTGCGAAGATTCCAGCGCATCATCGAACGTACGGACACGCTGAGAGAACACGACATTGCTCGAAAGACTGGTATTGGAAACCGAACTGTAACGGAAATTCCGCTTCTGCAATATATTCCAAAGCGCATACACCTGCTTGTCTACAGCTCCTTTAGCCTTGCTTTGATAACCGAGAAAGCGATTCACAATGCGGGTATTCAACGCCTCACGGAGCAACTGATCGATCATCGGATTCTCTTCGTTGACGTAGGCGGCAAAGAAAATGCCGGTATCATGAAACTTGGTACCTTTCGCCACGTAGCCCAACAGACATTCATTGACACTGCGCACGGAAAATGTACGCACCCGCTGTCCCAATTCCTTTCCGTTCATCTCCACTGTCACGGCAACGCTCACGGGTTCCGCCTGAAGGTTGTTCTTCAATGCTTCATAATTCCAGATTATATCCGGATAAATCGTATATTCCGTTCGTGGTTTGTTCAGGATAAACTCTGAGACGGAGCGGGAGAAGAAAGGAGTTTCAGCCACCTCAATCCTTACCCGGCTATATGCCGCCCGCGACTTTACCCGAATGGCAATGCAGGATTTCGGATTTCCCAGACTGGTGGAATCCGACGGGATAATGACTTGCGCATCGGTTGTGGCTACGGAAAGAATAGCCGAAGGAAAGATATTTCCTCCCAAATCATCAACAATCTCAAAACCGAGATTGAATGTGGTATATTTAAAGACGGACACTCCGCCAAGCAGAAGCAGCAACACGATAACCGCACCTATTACTTCGCGTCTATGTCGTTTCAAGTCAACTTTTATCATCGTTTGTAGTATCTATTAATCAAACATCTCTATCTTTTCTCGCTAACAAAGATAATATATTGTTTGTTTCTTGAATAATACAATCTCAGAAGATTTAAATATTTCCATAAAATATATTCAGAAAACATTAACTACTCCATCCCCCATTATACAATGTCCATTTACTAATGGATAACACGTAATAAGGAATAAACAATTATATTATTAAAAAAGAAAAAGTATAGATGATTTTGTATTCTTTATCACAGTCCTATTTTCACAGCGTATAAAAAAAAAGAAAAAAAACATCTTTAATCACATTTTTTTGCATATATTTGCCGCATCTCTCACGCCGACACCTCAATTTGCGAGGTAAAGGGTGGTATGGGGATATATTTATATAGAGAAAGACGTTTACTTAACGTTTTGTCTTGACACTTCAGAATCTCGCAAGTTTTGAAAATCTGTCAAAAGCAAAGCAATAGTAGATGTCTACGGGATATGTTTATACCTCTAAGTGTGCTTTGAAATAAAAGTATACATGGTTTGTTATACATATCGGCGTGGGCTTCTGCGTTGCTCGTTCAGACAGATTGGGCAATGCGAGAGCCTTGAAGTGTGGGACGAGTAACAGGTACAGATTCCCGCGCTTTTCTTTTATATAAACATTAACTTTTCTAATTGATGAACCATCCGGTTCTGGGGAATCTACTGGAAGAATATTTAAAGAAAATGAGACATATTTTTTCTTTGAAATTAGATCTCCTTATCAACTTCTATTTTAAGAAGAGGGAAATATGGATAATCATGTTTCTACTATGTACAAATTTTGGAAATGCACAAAAATGTACTATTCCAAACGCTCAAAAAGAAATATCATTTTTTTTCAATCAACTAGATGTTCAACAACATACAATTGTCGGAATATATCCTGACATACAACGTCATTGCATTTATTATTTACATCATGACGCTTATTATACTACTTGTTATGACAGTTTTTTCAAATATGATCTATTAGAAAGAACCACTATTCCCATTATCATATGCAACAGTGACAAAGGCATAAAATGCACTAATACGGAAAAACCGATTATATTTCGTGGCATCATAGATTCATGTTATGTATCTGGAGATAAAAGCAAAATTCTAATAGCTGGTGATGGTCTTTCAAATACAATAGCAACCGGAACAACCATTTGTTTGAATACAATAAATGGTTCTTTTCTTGATTTAGATATTCCTGCCGCTAACATAGAGTCTATAAATCATGATATTATAAAGATACGCAAAAGTTTCTTTTGTTACAATCCTGATAATAAATATTGTAGTGCAGACGCTGGGTGTGGATATACGGCTTATATCGATTTTCATGGTAACATCCAAAGTGTTGGTAAAGTAGAATGGCAGGGACAAGACGTTCCTCTAAGCACATTCAAACAATTCATAAAAGAAGTAACCGACAAAAACAATAAGATCTACATTTGTAATTCAGCCTCACTCAATTGGAATAAATGGGAAGAATGTGATCTTATATTAATTTGGGTTCCTAACAAATGTTTTATGTTAAAAAGCAGAATTGGAGATCCAAAGCTCGAATTAACTATTAATAAAAAATTATGGAATCAACATATAGAGCAAAATGAATATACATTAAGTTTTTTATGTAAAGGAAAATTTGGAAATGGAATAAATCAAGATTGTATAGTAATATTGCGTAATCATGGTTTCAATTCACAACAGATTGAAATTTATTTAGGAACAGAAGAGTATATACATCCTACAATCTTTAAGATTACTGAATACAAATAATTTTAATATATACTATCATGAAAAATTTATTTTTATTGTGTGTGACTATTTTTCTATTATCAGCATGTAGTCATAAAGAAGAAAAAGTATCTTATTTAGCTTTTAAAAGTGACATTAAAGATCGATGGGGACTAATTGATTTGGAAGGAAAAATTTTATTCGAAAATGAATTTCAAGAAGAACCGACAGCCATAATGAACGGGCGTTTTTTCTTAAAAAACAGTAACGGGCTATATGAATGTTATACAATAGAAGCTAAGCCTCAAAAAATAGGAAAAGAATATGTCGCAATTCAACCTTTTATTGAGGATGTCACTCCTGTTGTTGAGAAAGACCAACCAATTTCATTTATTGACAAAAGCGGAAAGACTGTTTTTACTTTTGACAAGTATGAAAATAAGGCAGTAATGAGTGTTAGCAATTTCATAGAAGGACTAGCTGTTTTCCGAACAGAAGACGATTTGTATGGTTATGTAAACACTAAAGGAGAAGTAGTAATTAAGCCACAATACACTTCAGCAAGTATTTTTCAAGAAAACATCGCTTTAATTACAGACAAAAACGACAAGAAATTAGCTATCAATCGTAAAGGAGAAATTTTATTTGATATACATTTGTCCCAAATCTGTACTATGTCACTTTATCATAATGGCATGCTTTTATTCTGCAACGAAGATGATTTCGATCAAATGGGTTGTTTGAACAATAAAGGTGAAAAAGTAATAAAACCTTCTTCCCGTATTAACAAATTAAGGCTTTTCGAAGGAGAAGCTGCTCCTTTCCAAAAAGATGGATATTGGGGATTCATAGACAAAAAAGGAGAAGTGTTGGTACGCGCAAAATATCAAGACGTTGATTTTTACAACTCAGATTTCGCCTGTGTCAAGGATAAGGAGAAATGGGGGATCATTGATTACAACGGTGAAATACTTTGTAATTTTGAATACGATAAAATTTACCCCTTTTATAACAGAGAATACGCATACGCAAGAAGTCACGATTACTATGTATTAATAGATAAAACAGGAAAAGAGATTAGCAAGAAAGAATATGCACAAATCAAAACAGACTATTTCACATCTGAATATCCAGAGAGAATGATAGAATCAGATTATTTGGATTATGAAGCTGCATTACGTAAGGAGTTAAATATCGCTTTAACAGGAATTGATGGAGTTTCTTTTAAAGACAGCCCAGAAAAGATATTCAAAGATAAGAATCAATATTCATCAAAAGAAGATTATAAAGGGAGTTATCATATTAGTTACGACAAAGACACAAAATATTTTTATCATGAAATATCTTGTTACTTTCCAGAAATGGTTGTAACCCCTATTAAAGAAAGAGTCAATTATGGTTGGGGGTTTTATGATGAAGAAATAAAAGGATACAATTTTAATAACAAGCAAAGTATGTATTTCATCGAAATAAATACAAGAGGAAAAAATAAAGCTTCGGAAAAGTATGTGAATATTATCAATGCCATAGAAAATATTTTTGTTGGTTTGGGATTCGAAACAGAAAAAAGGAGAGAAGGTTCTCCTGTTCTACTAAAATTAGATAACGCAGCACGAGCTGTAATATATAAAGATAATAATAACATCAAAATAGAGTACACATGCCCTACTATGTCGCTTAAAGATGAATTTTGGGAAGAAATAAAGAACCAAAATTATGAAACAAAATATAATCTTAGCGCAGAAGAACGTGCTCGCAATACTGCCGACTCTATTAGAATAGCCGATTCTATCGCTGCCGTAGAAGCTGCAGCAAAATACTCTTATTAGAAAAAGATATCATCATACTTCATTCAAAAACAAACGATGTCTAAAATAAGTCAGCTAATATAATTAATTAGCCATCAAATTATCCCCCATATAAAACAAACCGGATTCTCATGCTCCGGTTTGTTTTATAATTAATCGTAACAAGATTGTAATATCTGTTTCATCTGACCGTAACAAAGTATCCTCATCTTTGCATCAAATAAAATAAAAACGTAACTTTGTCATATTAATACATATAGCTTATGAATGAAACCCGTATTCTAGTTGTCGACGATGAAGAAGACCTCTGCGAGATTCTGAAATTCAATCTTGAAAATGAAGGTTACGAGGTGGATACCGCAAACTCCGCCGAAGAGGCTTTGAAGATGGATATTTGTAGTTATCAGCTAATTCTTCTCGATGTGATGATGGGGGAAATCTCCGGATTCAAAATGGCGAACATACTGAAAAAGGACAAGAAAACGGCAAAAGTGCCTATCATCTTTATCACAGCCAAAGATACCGAGAACGACACCGTGACCGGCTTCAATCTAGGCGCGGATGATTATATCTCGAAGCCATTTTCGCTGCGGGAGGTCATTGCCCGTGTAAAAGCTGTATTGAGACGCACGGCTGCAGCGGAAACAGAAAGAGTTCCCGAACGGCTTACTTACCAGACGCTCGTCATTGATATCACGAAAAAGAAGGTAAGTATCGACGAAGAAGAAGTGCCGTTGACTAAAAAAGAATTTGAAATATTGCTTCTGTTGGTACAGAATAAAGGACGGGTATTTTCACGTGAAGATATTCTAGCACGTATATGGAGCGATGAGGTATATGTACTCGACCGTACTATTGACGTAAATATCACCCGTCTGCGCAAGAAGATAGGAATATACGGCAAGTGCATCGTCACTCGTCTCGGATATGGATACTGTTTTGAAGCGTAATAACTACTCCCCTATGAATCTGCCTGTAACTCAAAAACATTTCCTCTCTTTCAGCCGAAAGCTTTTTCTCTCGGTCATTTCACTGTTTCTGGTATTTGCCGTTTGCTTTATCGCGTATCAGTATCAACGCGAGCGGGAATATAAGGTGGAATTGCTGAACACAAAATTACAGGATTACAACAGCCGGCTCTATGAACAGTTGAGCAGGCAATCGCCGGACAGTTCAATTATTACCAGTTATATCAACAACCATATTCTGGAAGATTTACGTGTAACTCTTATTGATATAGACGGAAATGTGCTTTACGACAGTTATTCGAACCACAACGGGCAGATGGAAAACCATTTAGACCGTCCGGAAGTACAAAAGGCGCTGAAACAGGGAAATGGATATGACGTACGGCGTACTTCCGAGACGACCGGTGTCCCCTATTTTTATTCGGCTACACGTTACAAAGACTATATTGTCCGCTCGGCTCTACCTTATAATGTCAGCCTCATCAACAATCTGAAAGCCGACCCGCATTATTTATGGTTTACGGTCATTGTGACTCTGTTGCTGATGATTATTTTCTATAAGTTCACGAATAAATTGGGAACTTCCATCAACCAGCTTCGCGAGTTCGCCATGCGTGCCGACCGGAACGAGCCTATCGAAATGGCTATGCAATCAGCTTTCCCGCATAACGAGCTGGGGGAAATATCGCAACATATCATACAAATATACAAGCGGCTGCACGAGACCAAAGAGGCACTTTACATCGAACGTGAGAAATTGATCACCCACCTCCAGATTTCGCATGAAGGACTGGGAGTATTTACGAAAGACAAAAAGGAAATTCTGGTCAACAACCTCTTTACCCAATACAGTAATCTGATTTCAGACTCCAATCTGGAAACTACGGAAGAAGTCTTTGCTATCAGCGAACTGAAAGAGATCATCCACTTCATCAACAAAAACCAAAGACAGCGTTCGGGAGGAAAAGACGAAAAGAGAATGTCTATCACAATCAATAAAAACGGACGAACCTTTATCGTGGAATGTATCATCTTTCAAGATGCCAGCTTTGAGATTTCGATCAATGATGTCACTCAGGAAGAAGAACAGATAAACTTGAAACGGCAATTGACACAGAACATTGCCCACGAATTGAAAACTCCTGTCAGCAGTATTCAAGGGTATCTGGAGACGATTGTCAGCAACGAAAATATCCCGCGTGAGAAAATTAATGTTTTTCTGGAACGCTGCTATGCCCAAAGTAACCGACTGAGCCGGTTGCTACGGGATATATCCGTACTAACCCGCATGGACGAAGCTGCCAACATGATTGATATGGAACGGGTGGACATCAGCTTATTGGTGGGCAATATTATCAATGAGGTTGCGCTGGAACTGGACGAGAAGCATATCACGGTTGTCAATTCCTTAAAGAAAAGCATACAAATCAAAGGAAATTATTCGCTGATTTATTCCATATTCCGCAATCTGATGGATAATGCCATTGCATACGCCGGAGCAAATATCCAAATCAATATAAACTGTTTCCGCGAAGATGAAGGTTTCTACTATTTCAGCTTTGCCGATACCGGTGTGGGTGTGTCACCCGAACATCTGAACCGACTCTTTGAACGCTTCTATCGGGTAGACAAAGGACGGTCACGGAAATTAGGCGGGACAGGATTGGGATTGGCCATTGTAAAGAATGCGGTTATCATTCACGGGGGAAGTATCTCTGCGAAAAATAATCAGGGAGGCGGACTGGAATTTGTATTTACATTGGCGAAAGAGAGATAAACCACTTAAAAAGCCATTACTGCACAAGCTGTTGAAGAATATCTGTTATTACATCCATAACTCCTTGCAAAAAACAAATAAACTACCTATCTTTGTCGCGCATTGGTTCGCATACCTCACACGAGGAAAGCGATTAAAAGGGAATCAGGTGTAAATCCTGAACAGTCCCGCTGCTGTAAGTTCTATATTATGTTGCAAGCAACCTACTTTTAGCCACTGGAAGAAGAATTTCCGGGAAGGCGCTCGCAACAGGAACAAGTCAGAAGACCTGCCATGCAACCAATTTCACTGCTTTCGAGGAAAAAGCGTTGAATCTAATGAACCGGACAATTCCGTCTATCATTTCATTCATCATTCTGATTCAGAGAAAGTATGTTGTAATAAACTCTGCCAAAAGTTTATTTATGCGTGTCCGGTCGAAGGGATTTCGCCCGGACACTTTTAAACCTAAAAAGAGGAAATGGAAAAGAGGACTTTAGCAATCTTTGCAGTAAGCTGCAAACTGTTTTTATCGACTTCACTTTTTGCACAACAGCAAAGGGTGGATACTGCACGTACCTATTTCATCCCCGAAATAACCGTTTCCGATATTTATCAGACCCGTGAGGTTCGCTCTACCGCCCCATTACAGATATTTTCTAAAGACGCTTTAAAGAATCTGAATGCCCTGCAGGTTTCCGATGCCGTGAAACATTTTGCAGGAGTAACTGTGAAAGATTACGGGGGGATCGGCGGACTGAAAACGATATCCATACGAAGTTTGGGTGCGCAACATACTGCTGTAGGTTACGACGGAATCACACTGACTGACTGTCAAACGGGACAAATCGACCTTGGACGTTTCTCTCTCGATAATGTCGACCAACTGTCGTTGAGTAACGGTCAAAGCGACAACATTTTCCAGCCTGCCCGTTTCTTTGCTTCAGCAGGGATACTGAATATACAAACACTCACTCCCCGATTTGAGGACGGAAAGCACACGAATATAAGTGCGTCTTTCAAGACCGGTTCATGGGGATTGGTCAATCCCAGTCTGTTATTGGAACAACGGATCAGTCGGAAATGGACTGTATCTGCCAACGGCGAATGGATGTCATCGGACGGGCATTATCCATATACCTTATATTACGGAAATGAAGAAGGGGATCTGAGTTCACGGGAAAAGCGAAAGAACACGGATGTACAGACATTTCGTGCAGAAGCCGGGCTTTACGGAAACTTCTCCGACAAAGAACAATGGAGGCTAAAAGCCTATTATTTCCAATCTTCCCGCGGATTACCCAACGCCACAACTTTCTATTATACTCATTCTTCACAACGTCTTTGGGACAAGAATACATTTATTCAAAGTCAATATAAGAAAGAATTTAACCGGCAATGGGTGTTCCAGACTTCTGCCAAGTGGAATTGGAGCTATCAACGTTATTTAGATCCCGATTACAAAGGTTCTACCGGAGAAATAGAGAACAGTTATTACCAGCAGGAGTATTACCTTTCGGGGGCCGTGCTTTACAGGTTATTGAATAATTTGTCTTTTTCGCTTTCTTCTGACGGAAGTATCAACACGATGAATGCCAATCTGAATGACTTTGCCCATCCTACGCGCTATTCGTGGCTGACAGCTTTTGCGGGAAAATATGTAAACAATTGGCTTACTCTCTCTGCATCCGCTTTGGCAACCGTCATCTACGAGCAGGCCGATAAAGGGGGAAGTGCAGGTAATCACCGTAAACTTTCTCCGTATGTCAGCGCTTCGTTCAAGCCTTTCGACAAGGAAGAATTCCGTATCAGAATTTTCTACAAAGATATCTTTCGCCTGCCAAGCTTCAACGATTTATACTACGGTGAAACTGGAAACAACAAGTTGAAACCGGAGAATGCACGGCAGTATAATATCGGTCTGACATACAGTAAGGATGTATGCCCGTTCCTGCCTTATCTCTCGGCAACTGTTGATGCGTATTACAACAAGATAACGGATAAAATCATTGCCTATCCTACCAAGAACCTTGCTGTCTGGAGTATGAGAAATCTCGGCAGTGTAGAAATCAAAGGCATTGATGTCACAGGCAACGTGTCCCTCCAGCCTTGTGAAAAGCTCCGTATCAATCTTTCGGGGAATTATACATACCAACGGGCTTTGGACGTAACCAACTCTGACCCTGCTTCCGAAGAAGGGAGAACTTACAAACATCAGATAGCTTATACCCCCCGTGTTTCCGGTTCGGGACAGGTAGGTATCGAGACGTCTTGGGTTAATTTATCTTACTCATTCCTGTTCTCAGGAAAACGATATACACAAGGAGAAAATATCACAGAGAATAGAATGGAGAGTTATAGTGACCATAGTATCTCTGTGGGGAAGGAGTTAACTATACGGAAGATTAATACTTCTATTCATATAGAAGTATTAAATATAGCCAATAACAATTATGAGATTATCAAGAACTTTCCAATGCCTGGACGTTCTGTTAGAGCAACGTTCAGTATCAAATATTAACTATGAAACAAATAACCATAAATAGAAAATATATATTGCAGACATGGTTATGGATGCTCTTACTGTTATTCATTGCCTGTGATGATATGGAGGACAAGCCATCTATCCCCAACATTGATGGCAGTAATATCTCCGAAACCGGAACTGCAGAGCTATATATATTAAGCGAAGGATTGTTTAACTTGAATAACAGTTCTTTGGCTCGTTATTCGTTCAAAAAAGGAAAGCTTACTAAAAATTACTTCAAGGACCTAAACAAACGAGGGTTGGGTGATACAGCCAATGATATGGCATTATATGGTGGCAAATTATACATTGTAGTCAATGTATCCAGCACCATTGAAGTAATAGACTTCCAAACAGGAGTTTCTATCAAACAAATCCCTATGCTGGCAGAAAACGGCAGTTCACGACAGCCACGCCATATCACGTTTCATAAAGACAAGGCATACGTATGTTCATACGATGGTACCGTTGCACGGATCGACACTACTTCCTTAGAAATAGATGCCTTGACAAAAGCCGGAAGAAACCCGGAAAATATCTGTATACAAAATAACAAACTATATGTATCCAATTCCGGTGGTTTGGATTATTCTGCAGGCTTAGGGGTAGACAATACAGTTTCCGTGATCGACATCACTTCCTTTACAGAAATAAAGAAAATAACAGTCGGTCCCAATCCCGGATGTATTGTACCAGGACCAGACGAAACAGTTTATGTAGCTACTCATGGAAATAACATAGCAGATGGTGACTTCCACTTTGTAAAGATAGACTGCAGAACAGATGAAGTAGCACATATTCATGACGAAAAAGTCATGAATTTTGCAATCAGTGGCAATATCGCTTATTTATATAATTACAACTACAATACAGAGTCATCTTCTATCAAGGTTTTCAATCTAAAGACCGGACAGACTATACGCGACAACTTTATCACAGACGGAACCCGGATCAACACCCCTTACGGTATTAATATCAATCCATACAGTGACAATATCTACATAACGGAAGCATATAGTTACACCATAACCGGTGACATACTTTGCTTCAATCAGAACGGACAGTTGCAATTCAGAATCAACCGTGTCGGACTGAACCCTAATACCGTTGTGTTCAGCAACAAAGTATCATCAGGAGACAGCAGTGAAGAGGACTCGGATTCGAATGCCCCCTCTGCATTTGCCACTAGAGTATTGGAATACAGACCGGCTCCCTGCCAGTTTATGAATACATCCACAACTGCTTATAACGAAAACTATACATCTGAAGATGTGAGAAAATACGCAGAAGAGCTACTCAAAGATCCAGACCTATGTCTTCTTAGTCTTGGAGCATACGGAGGTTATATCACGGTAGGATTTGATCATACAGTACCTAACGTTCCCGGACAATATGATTTCAAAATATATGGCAACGCGTACTATGACGCATTCGGGACATTAACCGGAAAGCTTGGTGGAAGCTCAGAGCCAGGCATTGTATTAGTTTCGAAAGATGTTAATGGTAACCAGTTACCTGATGATGAATGGTATGAGCTTGCCGGCAGCGAATATACGTCTTCCGCAACTATAAAAAATTATACTATTACTTATCACCGTCCCACATCAATATTGGATAAAGTTAAATGGACAGATAATCAAGGAAACGAGGGATATGTAAACAGAAATGATTTCTATACTACCAATTCATATTATCCATTATGGATAGAAGAGAACGAGATGACATTCCATGGTAGCCGTTTGAAAGATAACGCTGTGAATGAACCTCGTGAAGATATGCCAGAACATTGGGTAGGATACTGCTATCCATACGGATATGCAGACAATCACCCTAATAACACAGAAAAAAGTAAATTTCAAATAGACTGGGCAGTAGACAAAAATGGACATCCCGTTCAATTAGATGGCATTGATTTCGTTAGAATTTACACAGCTGTCAATCAAAATACAGGGTGGATGGGAGAAATTTCAACCGAAATACAAGCTGTTGAAGATTTACATTTTGGGAAACAATAAACAATTATGTATAAATTATTTAATTAAAAGAAGAATGAAAAAGATGAAATTCTTAGTTAGCCAACTATATATGTTGGCATTGCTGGCATTGCCATTCATTTCATCATCATGTAGTGACGATGATGATGATCCAAAAGTTGAAATCACTAGTCTAGGTATTGAAGATGGTGCAACAGTTAATGCAGGGCAAGCTGTTGAACTAAAAGCGCAGATCAACAATAATCACGGAACAACTAGTTACTCATGGGTTATAAATGGAAAAGAAGTTTCTACAGAAAACATATATACTTTCCAAAGTGACACTGTCAAAACCTACACAATACAACTAACAGTTAATAACGAATATAATACTGTTAAAAAAGAGATAAATATCACTGTTGCATATCCAGCCTCATTCTATGTCATTAACGAAGGAAAAGAATATTCCTCTATTAATCAATACAAGGAAGGCAAATGGAACAAAAAGATTATTGAAGACTTAGGTCTAACCGCAACAATAGGAGTAATCTACGAAAACTATATGTACATTGTCTCTAAAGTTTCACCAAACTTAACCAAAATGAATATGGACAATTTCAGTAATACAGGTCAAATCGATAATATAGATGGACAAGGATACAATATTTGCATTATCAATCAAGAGACAGCTGTCATGACCACCAGCAGTGGGGCATACAAAGTGAAATTAAATCCACTTACAGTTGAAGATAAACTCACTAATACTAGCAATAGTAAGGACATATATAAAATAAAGGAGCAGCTATTCATTTTGGACGGGAATACGATAAAAGTATATAATATAAATGATTTTAGTTTTAAAAAAGGCCTTACCAACCAAGCAAATGCAGGCTTTGCCCAAGCCAAAGACGGTTCATTATGGGCTGCAAATGGTAACAAACTAGTCAAAATTGATACTAACAAATTAGAGAGCGAGGAGATTCAATTGCCAAACGACTTAAACATCTTTTTTGACAAATTTGCTTACAGACCAAGCGGTTTATGCGCTTCTACTACAGAAAATGCTCTATATTTTGCTCATGCACCCAATTTCAGCGGCACAGATATCTATAAATTTGATATTACTACCCAAAGCGTAAATAAATTCTTCACTGCTCCAACAAATTACTCCGGATATGGTGCAGGCATACAGGTAAATCCCCAAAATGGTGACGTATACCTCATTTATACAGAAGACGGATGGGGAGCACATTATTTAAATACCTATATTTACGTAGTCGATGGAGTGACCGGAACCCAAAAAGCTATTATTGATTACACCGGTGAATATTGGTTCCCGTCAACCATAACTTTCCAATAACAAGAGTGTGATTTATAGATAAAAAGACAAATAGTCGCAAAAATAATAAGAAAGCGTTAGGCTACTTCTTGGGAAGTCTGACGCTTCTTTTTATTCTCTACCATATGTTCTTGTGGGTACAAATCGAGAATATAACAACAGAAGAATTAATTACACAAATCAGTAAATGTCCGTCAAAAGCATTAGTGAACATTTCTTATTCAGCCTGCACTCAGTTCTCCGCCCACGTCAACACAAAATCCGGCTCAATACGATAACCAACCGTATAGAGTTTTTGCTGCTGCGTTGCGAATTCCTGAACCTGAAATGTTCCCTCCACTTGAGGAATAAAATGCGCCAGACGAAGTTTACGGAGATCTGCATCGGCGTTCTCCATGCGCTTGAAGATTGTTTCTTTAGCAGACCAATACAACAACAGCCCCCAAGTCAGATCTTCCTGATAAGATTCTACCTGTTCGTCAGGGCGGATATAACGGTCGGATACTCGATGAACCCGTTGCCCGTATTGCTCAATATCAATGCCAACAGGATTCAAAGAACTAAGTGCTACCGCCACATATCCTCTTGTATGAGAAATACTGATATAAAAGGAATGATCTGAAAGAAACGGTTTTCCTTCGGAAGAGTAAACAATCTCTTTGTCTTCCTGTAACATCGAATACAACAAAACACGAACAGACAACCATTCCATCTTCCGGCGTTCAGAAGTAAAACGCAGTAATTCCTTTTCACAAGATATTTTCCGTGTATTGGGCAACAAAGACAATAATACGTCCAAAGACTCTTCCATCTTCCAGACAGCCCATTGTATGCCGTCTTCCCTATGTCGCAGGTATAACGCCATCTTATTCTTTTCCTTCCGACACTTCGGGTTCTTTTGGCAAAATCGTAAACTTCACTTTCAAGATACGGCGACTGTCCATCTCCAGTACTTCGAATTCATAATTATGATAAGTCACCTTCTCGTGTAAGGCAGGAAATTCACCTTTTATCTCAAGCAACATACCAGCCAAAGTATCCGCATCCCCTATCACCTTCTCAAACTCATCTTCGTCTACTTTTACAATCTTATAGAAATCGGTCAATTGTGTCTTCGCTTCAAAAATCCAAGTATGGTCGTTCAATACAACGTATGTACGTTCTTCATCGTCATATTCATCATGAATCTCACCCACAATTTCTTCAATAATATCTTCCATCGTCACCAATCCGGACGTTCCTCCGAATTCATCAACAACAATGGCTATATGAATCTTATTCGCCTGAAAATCACGCAACAAATCATCGATCATCTTCGTCTCCGGCACAAAATAAGCCGGACGAATCAACGATTGCCAACGAAAGTTATCCCCTTTGTTCACATGAGGCAGAAGATCCTTGATATACAACACTCCCTTGATATTATCCCGCGAACCGGAATAGATAGGAATACGCGAATAAGCATTCTCAATGATACATTGCATCACTTCCTTGAAAGGTGTACGGATATCCAAATCGACCATATCCAGACGTGATGTCATCACCTCCTTCACTGTTTCTCCGCCAAAACGGATAATTCCTTCCAAGATATTATTCTCCTCAGACAATTCCGCCTTATCTGTCAGTTCCAATGCGTGCGACAACTCGTCAACAGAGATATTATGACTCTTTTTGGCGAAATGCTTATTAAGAAAAGCCGTTGAACGTACCAAGACAGTAGCCACCGGACGGAATATCTTCTCTAGATAATAAATTCCCGGTGCGGAGAAACGGCAAAAAGCCAAAGTTTTCTGTGCAGAATAGATCTTCGGCATTATTTCACCGAACAACAATAACAGAAAAGTAAGTATTACAGTCAGTATAAGAAACTCTGCCAATGGAGAATGGAAGATAAACACATTCATGAAAAAGAAATTGCAGAGCATGATAATAGTCACGTTCACAAAGTTATTAGTGATCAGTATCGTCGCCAGAAGGCGTTCGGAATCACCAAGAAGTGCACTTATTTTTTCATCGGAAGGATGATTGCGTTCGTCAATATCATTCCGGTCCGAAGGAGAAAGCGAGAAAAAAGCTATTTCAGAAGCCGAAGCAAAACCGGAAGCAAGCAGGAGCACACCAGCCAATACTATGGCGATAATAGCAGAGATAGAAGGAGTAAGTACGGTAATACCGTCGAAAATGCCAGCTAACTGGCTTAAATAACCATCTGAGTCCAAAGATTCTATATTTTAGTTAAACAAAAGATAATGTGCCTATAAGTTTGCGAAAGCCAGTCGGCACACTACCATATTATCTAGAACGGCAAATCATCCGCCGAATTATCTTGTATTGATTGAGCCTGCGATTGCTGTGACTGTTGCGGCTGCTGTACCGGAGCGGCAACGGGTTGCTGCGTGGAAGCTGTAGCTCCCGCACCGGGGCTAGTTCCTTTCGGAGTCAGCATTTCCATATTATCTACATAAATTTCTGTAGTATAACGTGTAGCACCAGCCTGGTCTGTGTACGAACGGGTTCTAATCTTTCCTTCCAGATACAACTTGTCACCTTTGTGTACGTATTTGTCTACAATCTCAGCCAAACGGTTGGATGCAACGATATTATGCCACTCTGTCCTGTCGGGAATCTGAGTCCCATTTGCTAACGTATAACCGCGTTCTGTTGTTGCCAACGGAAAAGTAGCTACAGCCGAGCCTGCATCGAAGTATTTTACACGTGGATCCTGACCCACGTTTCCTAACAATATCACTTTATTTACTGACATATACGTATCAAGTTTATGATTCTTAAATTCAAATCTGCTGCCAAAATTAAACAGAATAACAATAGAATGCAAGAATTGTTATAACTTTTATTTCAGACCGATATACTTCTCAATGAAAGCGTGCACCAAGCGGGAAACAGCGTATCGCTCCAATTCCTCAGCTTTTATTTTTTGGAATTTACCGAAAGAAGCAGTTCCTTCGGGCAATATCACTTCATAAAAATTAGCATAAATCACCCGATGCGACAATACATGTTTTACCTCTCTGCATACCGAACGCACCACAGGTTGCTCTCCGGCTGCAAACAACGTCTGAAATTCCGGCAAAGCCAAAAACTCTTCTTCCGGCAAAGAGGATGAAGTCTCTATTAAAGGCAGTTCAAACAGATTCTTCCAGATATCATTATCCGTCCGTTTATTAATAAAGGTATGCGCGCCCGCACGTACATAGATATAATTGAAGTAACGATTCGTTGTCTTCGTCTTATGCTGTTTCACCGGAAGCACGGTAACCAGCCCCTTCAATAAAGCCGAACAGCCGGCAGATAACGGGCAAAACAGACAGTCGGGTGACTGCGGTGTACATTGAATCGCCCCGAAATCCATAATACCCTGATTATACAGGGCAGGCTGTTTCTTGTCCAACATCTCGTTCGCCAATTCTGTAAACAGTTTCTTCCCTGCTGTCGAGTCAATCGGTGTTTCAATACCAAAATAGCGCGAAAGTACACGATACACATTCCCGTCCACCACCGCATAAGGCATATTATATGCAAACGAACAGATGGCAGCCGCCGTATATTCCCCTACTCCTTTCAAAGCCAGTACCTCCGGATACGTTTTCGGGAAAACACCATTCATGCTTTTTGCCGCCGCATGAAGATTGCGGGCACGGGAATAATATCCCAACCCCTGCCAATACTTCATCACCTCGTCCTCCTCCGCATCCGCCAATGTAGATACATCGGGAAAGCGTCCGATAAAACGAAGGAAATAATCATATCCTTGAGCTACACGCGTCTGTTGAAGAATAATTTCCGAAATCCATATCAAATAAGGATCAGAAGAATCACGCCACGGCAAATCACGTTTATTTTCTTTATACCATTCTATAATCGTTTCCGTAAACATATTAGCATATTGGCACATCAGTATATCTTTTTTCCGACAAAAGTAACTCTTTTGGTTCTAAGAAACCTCTATGCAACCATTTTTTTAGAAAAATGTGTAGAATATATTTTTTTAGGAGCTTAAAAAGCTATATATTTGCAGTCCAAAAAATTAGCAATAACATAGTAATAATATTTTTTTTAAGGAAAAATGACTAAAGCAGATATTGTAAACGAGATTACAAAGAAAACTGGGATTGACAAGCAGACAGTTCTTACTACAGTAGAAGCCTTCATGGATGCTGTAAAAGATTCTTTGTCTAACGATGAAAATGTGTATTTACGTGGATTTGGTAGTTTCGTAGTGAAAAAAAGAGCACAGAAAACTGCTCGTAATATTTCAAAGAATACTACTATCATTATCCCTGAGCACAACATTCCGGCTTTCAAACCGGCTAAGACATTTACAATTTCAGTAAAGAAATAATAAACAAGAGTATTAACCCATAAAATGTGAAGCTATGCCAAGCGGAAAAAAGAAGAAAAGACATAAAATGTCTACGCACAAGCGTAAAAAAAGATTAAGAAAGAACAGACATAAAAGCAAAAAATAATTTTTAGGTCTGGATCACACAGAAATAAAGAACAAACTTGCGAAGCTAATGTCTTTCAAGTTTGTTCTTTGTTTAAGTAGTTAACTCAAAATGAACAATTTGTTAAAATAGTTGTTCATACAAATGAGATTCAATCAATAATAAGGAAACAAAACAGTGACAAGTGAACTAGTAGTTGACGTACAGCCTAAAGAGGTTTCCATCGCTCTTCTCGAAGATAAGAGCTTAGTGGAACTTCAAAGCGAAGGAAGAAATATTTCCTTTTCTGTGGGCAATATGTATTTAGGACGTATCAAGAAATTGATGCCCGGACTGAATGCATGCTTTGTGGACGTTGGTTACGAGAAAGACGCTTTCCTCCATTATTTAGATTTGGGTCCTCAATTTAACTCACTCGAAAAGTTTGTAAAGCAGACTTTAAGCGACAAAAAGAAGCTGAACTCCATCAGCAAGGCAACCCTGCTTCCCGACCTCGACAAGGATGGGACTGTATCCAACACACTCAAGGTGGGACAAGAAGTAGTGGTGCAAATCGTAAAGGAACCGATCTCCACCAAGGGACCGCGACTGACGTCCGAAATTTCGTTTGCTGGGCGCTATCTCGTACTCATCCCTTTCAATGACAAGGTTTCCGTATCACAAAAAATTAAATCGAGCGAAGAACGCGCCCGTCTGAAACAACTGCTGATGAGTATCAAGCCGAAAAACTTCGGTGTCATCGTCCGTACCGTAGCAGAAGGAAAACGCGTAGCCGAACTCGACGGAGAGCTTAGAGTCCTGATCAAACATTGGGAAGATGCAATGGTGAAAGTACAGAAAGCCACCAAGTATCCGACGTTGATTTATGAAGAAACCAGCCGCGCCGTAGGTTTGTTGCGCGACCTCTTCAACCCTTCTTTTGAGAACATCCACGTCAACGACGAGGCCGTGTACAATGAAATTAAAGATTACGTAACATTAATTGCGCCCGACCGGGCCAATATCGTAAAACTGTACAAAGGCCAACTTCCCATTTACGACAATTTCGGTATCACCAAACAGATTAAATCATCGTTTGGTAAAACAATCTCTTACAAGAGTGGTGCCTATCTGATTATTGAGCACACTGAGGCGCTTCACGTAGTAGACGTGAACAGCGGCAACCGCACCAAGAATGCCAACGGGCAGGAAGGTAACGCACTCGAAGTAAATCTTGGAGCCGCCGATGAGCTGGCACGCCAATTGAGATTAAGAGATATGGGTGGTATCATTGTCGTCGACTTTATCGACATGAATGAAGCCGAAAACCGTCAGAAGCTTTATGAACGTATGTGTGCCAATATGCAAAAAGACAGGGCACGGCATAATATTCTGCCGCTCAGCAAATTCGGGCTGATGCAGATTACACGCCAACGTGTGCGTCCGGCAATGGACGTCAACACGACCGAAACTTGTCCTACTTGCTTCGGCAAGGGCACTATCAAATCGTCCATTCTCTTTACGGACACTTTGGAGAGTAAAATTGACTACCTGGTCAACAAACTGAAGGTTAAGAAATTCTCGTTACATGTCCATCCGTATGTTGCCGCCTATATCAATCAGGGACTCGTTTCTCTGAAACGGAAATGGCAGATGAAATACGGATTCGGTATTAAGGTTATTCCAAGTCAGAAACTCGCTTTCCTACAATATGTATTCTACGATACACATGGAGAGGAAATCGATATGAAGGAAGAAATCGAAATCAAATAGACAGAGAAACGGCGTCTCGTTGTAACGAGACGCCGTTTCTCTGTTATTGGAACTATATAGAAAGCAATGCCGGAAGCTCCGATAAACGGGTAATAAAAGGTATACCGGCTTCTCCTGTTTTACCTTCCGGACAACCTTGAACAACCTGACAACCAAGAGACAATCCCGGTTGGATGTCATTTTTCATCGAGTCACCGACAACCAGCACTTCTTCATAGGCAAATCCGGCACGGTCAATTGCCCGTTTCCACAAGGAAGGATCAGGCTTACGGACACCTTCAAGCGTCGAATCTGTAATAGAGTGAAAATAAGATACAATTCCCAAATCCGTTACAATCTTCTTAAGATTTCCATAATAATTGGAAACAAGCAACAGGGTGTATGAGCGATGTAACTCATCAAGTACAGTACGGGATGCGACCACATAATCCGATGAATAATCCGTCACAAGGCGGGCTGCTTTTAAAGGCAAACTCTTCCTATTCTCCGGTGTATCCGGCAAAACACCACGTTCTATCAGACTTTTAAACTGTAAGTCGGTCTTAAATGCCTGCGTCTCAAGCAGGGAATGTCCGGGCTTTACCAATTGTAATTGCTCCATCATCCGCTCCGCATATACATACGAATCTCGAAAATTTTCTTTTGTCAAAGGAAGATTCAACTTCGTCGTATAAAGATGAATGTAAATATCCATCCAATGCAAAAAAGGCGAGTCAAGCGTTCCGCCAAAATCAAAAGCAACCGCTTTTATCTTATCTTTATCTATCATTTTTTATTTCCTATCTTCATTAATGCAAGACCTATCACAATCCAGAATAATTCGCGAACACGGGTGATCAGTGCTGTATATACGCCATAGGCTCCCGACAGGGACAAGCCACCTACCGCCAAAGCAAATCCGCCTTCACGGCCTCCTAACTGCATAGGCAAGAAAAACAATAAATTGGCCAGTAAGGAAGAGAATGCCAAAATCAAAACACAACTCACAAAACTGACATTAGTAGTAAGCACATTCAATATAAGCCATACTTCCATACAACTAACAATACGTGCGAGATATTCCAAAAACAATGCACTATAAAATGTACTTTTCTTTTGACGATGCAACAAGGCAATCTGGCTATCTATATTTTCCAGTTTCGCCTTATGAGTCTCCGAGAAACGGATAACCCATTTCTTCAGAAACGGTATTTTACTTCCCAAATGGACACAAGCCACTGCCATCCCATGACGGTATCCCTTCACAAACAGAATACTCAACAACAAACAGAAAACCGTTACCAGTCCCAGTACAATCCCCATTTCCCAACTGACGGGATAGAACACCGCATAAATTACGACAGCGCTCAACCATAAACAGAAATGCGAGAAAATGTGCATCATCACATAAAGGATGACCGACGAAGTAGCACGTTCCACTCCTACGTAGGGAGTAAGTTCCATGATACGGTAAGGCTCCCCTCCCATCAGTCCCACCGGAGTAACATAGTTGATTGCGAATCCGGAGACCGTAAATTTATATAACTTAGAGAAAGTCAATGAAGATACTTTTCCCCCGCTACGCACAATAATATACCAGGAAAGAGCGTTAATGGCATAGATAACCAGCCACAGCAACAACACCAACGGCAAGTAAATCCCCGCACGCTTCAGATTGTTTAACAACTCCTCATAAGATACATCAAAAGTGAAAAGCATGATAACAACAGCTACAATGCCAAACACAAGGAAAATGTTTCTAAAACGACTCTTCATAAATATTATAAGTTTTGGTACATTTGTCTGCACAACCGCTCGTGCTGACATATCATATATATCAGTAATCCGTTAAGTACGGTCAGTTCAAAGACAAAATAAATCCAAGGCAGATTGACCAATAACGAAATAAACAACACAATAACACGTGTATTGAATGAAAGAATATTGGTGTATTTCATTAGTGGAAGACTACCTTCACGAAAACGGTTTCTAACCTCTTGCGGATATACTTCGCCATATTTCTCACGTAACGCCGCAAAAAAACGCTGGAAAGCCGGAGAGAATTGTTCCTGCGAATGCGTATAACCCGTATAAAACCAAAGGAATGTTTTCCGCACCAAGTCTTTCTTCCATGACAACGAAAGATACAACTCGCGTTGTTGTACGGAATTATCCAACTCACTGCCGGATTTCCCTTTCAAGAAGAAAAGATGCACATTCCGGTAATAATCCGCCATAGCCGCCTGCTTACTATGCGAAAATCCTGCTACCGCAGCCAATAGCCAAATCCAATACCCCCATTCCGGTGTCAGCCGTAAACAGATAGCTACATAAATAGAAATAAACCAAAAATCACCGGATACTCCATCCAGAATACGACCAATTTCAGACTTTTGCCCAGTCATACGTGCTAACTGTCCGTCAGCACTGTCATACATATTCGCCCAAACGAGCAAACACATACCTATTATATTTATCAGCAGATCATTATAATAAAACAATATACCGGCAGCTATCCCCAGAAAAATAGAAGCTATGGTGATAGCGTTAGGAGTAACTCCCAAATGACGAAACAGAAGAGCCCAACGATAACCGATAGGACGGTAGAACAACAAGTCGATCCATTCTTCCGTATCAGCAGACTTCAAGGTTGCCTCCAGCCCCTTTGCACTTACTTCATTATTCATAATCCTACGTTCTCTACTTTTCTTATGATAATTCCACCAATCGCCTTCGCCGCTTCCTGACGACAAGGAGCAAAACTAGGCCAATCATTAAAATCAATGATACGAATCGTTCCATCCGATGCTACGATACAGTCGCCACCATATACCGTCACATCCAGCACTTTCGCCGCATCACTGCAAAGTTGGTGCAACCCCTCTTCCGAGAAAGGAATGCCGGACGGAGCACCATTAATCTCTTCAAGGCCAAATTTGCTATGATTACCCTCCTGCGGATAAAACCAATAGAAGAAATCAGTACCGGCTACTCCATAGAATTTAACCAAATCACCTTTCAAATGCTCATTAATCACCACACGCTCAATACCACGTAAGGCATATTCCGCAATGACCTCCTGCAATTCGGCAGAAGTACGTACAAACGTTACATCTTCACGATGAATGGCATGAAAGTCCGCACGTTTCAACCAACAAGGCTCAAATACAGGTTTTATCAATGTTTCGGGGACACCATCATTCGTATCCCATATCAAACTTCGAGGGTGAGAAATCTGATTTTCAAGCAGCAGAGTAGTCATTCGCTCACGTGTACAATTCTCGATACCATGTCCGGAATTGATCGCAAAGCAATCCTCTTTTTCTTCCAGCTTCTGCAACTTCCGCACAGAAGCCTTACTACGCATCATGGTAAATATATACTTCTCGCCTTTCAACGAATTAGTCAGGAATTCCTGTTCCGTATACATATTCACCTGATGACCATTTTCTTTCAAATACTGGGCAACAGCCGAAAAGATGGCGGCATCATTGCCGACATGATTGGGTGAAAAAAGAGAATATCGCTGTATTCCCGCAAAAATCAAGGATCTCATTTAATCAGTTGTTCATCTAAAAAAAGTTCGGCTTTCTTCACATCCGCCGCATGATCTATGTCTATTACTTTTGAGAATGGGTAAGCCCGCAACTGCAAACCGGCATCAACCAGATATTGCTGGAAACCGCGCATACGGGAAACGCCTGCCTCCATCGCTAAAGGCAACTGTGCCAAAGCACGCTGATTCATACAATAAATTCCTCCCGATATATAACGCAAACCGTCATAAGCCTCACTGGCATATCCCGTAATCCGCAAATCATCCGCTGTCTTGACATAAAGAGGACGTTCGTCGTCAATATAATCCGTGACAGCCATCAAAGCATCAGCAGATTCATCAGCACGAAAAGTACGAATATAATCAGCAAACTCTGCTTCACGAAAGATCGGGTCTACCGTTGTCAGACAGAATTTTCCTTCGCCTTGCAGATAAGGCATAAGTTCATAAAAACTATGGAAAGAATCGGGAGTGGATTTTACAATCACATTCAGAGGTATGGGTAGTTGTCGCTGTTGTTGTTCCAAAAAACAACGAACCTCGGACATTTCTTCATTAATAATGATGCAGATAGACTCTGCATCATTATCAAGGAAAATGCGAAATAATCGGCTTAATAGAGTAGTTCCCCCCACTTGTACAAGCGGTTTAGGAACCTTCACCCCTTCAGAAACAAGGCGAGAACCTTGCCCTGCGGCTATTAACGCATATTTCATTCTATTATATCTTCCTATTTAAGCCAAATAATCAGGTTCTTTTTCACCAATCATGTTACGCAATGTCTGTTTTACCATTCTCCATTGAGTGAACAAGTCGTGTTCCGGTTGGTGTTCAAAATCATGCATCGGGCTCTTGCAAAAGAATGACAACCAAGTCTGGATGCCACACATACCTGCACGCATTGCCAAATCACTGAACAATACAAGGTCGAGCGCGATAGGAGCAGCAAGGATAGAGTCGCGGCAAAGGAAGTTCACCTTGATTTCCATCGGATAGCCCATCCATCCAAAGATGTCAATGTTGTCCCATGCTTCTTTGTTGTCTTTGCGAGGAGGATAGTAGTTGATACGTACCTTATGATAAACATCTCCGTAAAGATCGGGGAATTTTTCAGGTTCGAAGATAGTATCGATTACAGACAGCTTGCTGACTTCTTTTGTTTTGAAGTTTTCCGGCTGATCAAGCACTTCACCGTCACGATTACCCAATATATTGGTAGAGAACCAACCGCTCACACCCAACATACGAGTCTTGAACATCGGAGCCAATACAGTCTTCATCAAAGTCTGACCACTCTTGAAGTCCTTTCCTGAGATAGGCACATTCATCTTCTTAGAGAATTCCCACATAGCCGGAGTATCTACGCACAAGTTAGGAGCACCCATAATAAACGGAGCACCTTCTGCAATAGCAGCATAAGCGTAACACATACTCGGAGAAATAACTTCCGTATTATTCTCCTTCATTGCTTTTTCCAAAGCAGCGAGTGACTGATGTTCGTCAGACAACGGAACGTAGATTTCTGTGCTGGCAGCCCAAAGAACAACAATGCGGTCGCAGTTGTTAGCAGCCTTAAAGTCACGGATATCCTGACGGAGTTGTTCTACCATGTCCCAACGGGTAGCAGCATTCTTGATATAAGTACCATTCAGACGTTTAGCAAAATTGTGATCGAAAGCGGCCGGCATTGGCTTGATGGCTTCCAATTCGTCTTTTACTCCGTTCAAGTCTTTTTCTTTCAAGACTTCTGCATACATTGCAGCCTCGTATGCGTTATCCGGGAAAATATCCCAACCTCCGAAAACAATGTCATTCAAATCTGTCAAAGGTACAACATCTTTGATAAGTTTTTCCTCATTGTTTTCCATGCGCATAGTAGCCAACTGTGAAATAGATCCTATCGGTTTTGCCAGTCCCTTGCGAGAGGCTAGTGTACCCGTAATCATTGTGGTAGCAACTGCTCCACCCACTCCAACTACCAACACGCCGAGACGTCCGGTAGCGGGCTTAATTTCTTGTTTCATTTCTATTCTATTAAAATTAAACTAAAATTGTTGCAAAAATAAGATTAATTAATTACTAAAACGAGCTTTATTTGTCATATAAATATGGCAATTAGCAGGATTTAACTTTTAAAAGGTCATGTGGAGACTTATCCTCAAGCCTGATTTGTCAATTCCGGGTGCATCACGGTATGTAAGCCTCCACACATAGTCCAAGCGTAATACCTTGAGAATATTTTCAATACCTATCCCCGCCTCCACGTATGGTGTTTTCCCCATTGACTGTGTGTTCGCTATCGGAAAAGCGAACAAACCATCACTCAAGACCGGATTGTTCTTATCACTTAAATGCCCATACAACCCGCGACATGAGACAACCTCCCTCCATTTTAGCTTCTTTAACAATGGAATACGATTGAATAACCACCCGTTGAGGAAATAGGTAACATCCCATGAGAAATATTCGTCATTCATAAATTCCATCGCATTCATCAATGAATAAGATTCGGGCTGAATGGTATAAGAAAGGTTGGCATTGGGCATGATTAACAAGGGGAAAGGAACTTTGTCCCACACTTTACCCGCTTTCAGAATAATATCCGTATAGCCGAAAGCAGAAAACCAGAACCGCTTCTGGATACCGGCCTCAGTATGGTTATATGTATAATCGCTACCTAAAATACCCTTACCGGCAATAGTATGCGACAAGGTAAAGACAGGTGCATCCAACGAAACGGGGAAACGGTTCCATTGAGTTTGGAAAAACTTCTCATTAGGAGCATAACGCAACTTCAACTCTGCCGCACTGGTAGAAAAATCCTTGACCGGAGTATAAACATCGCCCTCTTTTCGCAGGAAAGGAATCAGATACGAAGACTCATCCGTCCGCCTGCGGGCTGTCAATTGGAAAGAAAAGCCCGAATAGAATTCATTGGTATAGGTCATTTCCGCCTGTTTGAAATAACCGATACGGTCATCCTTTTCACGTTTCAAAGCCAGAAACACATTATCTTTACTCGTATACAGGTAGTTTTGCCCGTATTGGTTGACATCAGACTCGTAACGTAACTTCAAAGAGTGAATAGGAAATTCGTTAGCATATTCTTTTTTCTTTTTGAACGAATATTCCAGTTCCGCCAATCCTTTCACACGTTCATCCTTAAAACCGTACGCAATGTACCCTTTTGCAAACAGATGAGGATTGAGCCAGGCAGTTGTCATCCCTCCGGCACGAATACGGGGACCTTCGAGTGTATTACCGCTAATAGTGGCGTTCATCGGACCAATATAGAAAAGAGGTGCTTCCTTAGAGGTCGGGATATATCCGGTAAAGAGGATAGAAAGCACCTTCTCTGTCCAATAATAGACCGGATAACTGCGCAACTGTGCCATCAAGTGATCTACCGAATTTTCTTGTTGCGAGATAGCGGCTTCCGGGCGATTCTCCGCCCAAAAAGATTCGGAACGCGCCAAAGCCTCCGTTTCTTCAATGATACGTTCCGGCTTGGTGAAAGCCTTGTCGGCTTCTGCAGTCGGTGCAAATGTATAATTGCTATAATCCGCCACACGACGGGCAAAGATCCCATCCTGTCCTTCGGTCAACTTAAATTCAACCGTAATGCTTTCATGATCGAGCAGGCGCGTACCGTCTTCGGCACGTTTGAATTCCTGTTCGAGCAACATATAGTCTACAAAATTCAGGTTTATCTTTTTGGGAAAGTTAAACACGGCACGTTTGACAAAATAAGTAGAGTCGAGCACTACATACAGATGTCCGTTGAACCCGAAAGACTCGGAGTTAAATGGGGTGAAAGCCAGATCTACACAAGGTTCACCGGCTATCTGCAATGTATCCATCAGATAATACTTATAGAATCCCGTACCGATGCGGGACAGTGGACTGACAAACTTATTGGTAAACAGGGAAATGTTATTTTCGTAAATATCCACATCCTTGAAAACTTCGTTGATAGCAGCCTGCATCCCTTGTTTGGAAAGGAACTCATCAACACCCGCCTGTTTGCGTCCTTTCACCCATTGTTTCTCGGAGCGGGGAGATTTCCGATAATAGTCCGTAGCAAGCAACTCTCGGGCTGATACGGTAAGAATAGGTTTACCGGTGACGGCAGAAGTATCTATATACTCGGTAAGAAAATCAAATTTACGATATAACCACTTCTTTTGCTTCTCTTCATCAAAATTATTCAGCGCGAAAGTAGTCTTCTCATAACGTTCGCGTTGCCAAAAATCTTTTTCATTTGGAGAATGATTATCACGACTCTCAATCATCCGACGAACAAATTCCACTGCCGGATTATCTTTTTTCCGGTAACGCTCCCGTTTGGGCTTTACCACAACTTCAGAAAGGTCATAAGCAGTAGGCGCAAGCGCTACTTTGTAGGATAAATTACGGGCTGGATAAATCCTCCGACTATTTTCGTTATAGCCGATGACCGATATCACAAGAATTGCTTCGGAACGGTTGGTCTTGAAATAAAAGCGTCCGTCACTACCGGTCGTAGTTCCCTCAGTCGTGTCTTTCAGACGTACAGATGCATAAGGTAGAGATTCTTTTGTCAGAGAATCAGTCACCACTCCTTGCACTACATACTGTGCGCTTAGAGGAATACTGATTAACAATAAAAGAAAGAGCGTCAGTGTACCTTTTACGATTAGTCTCATACCTTAAAATCCTATTGAATTGAGCGGGGCAAAGGTACGGGTATTTAAGGACAAAAAAAGGTCTGTTTGACGGAAGAAGTGTTCTTATTTGACACAATCAAAAAAGAACAGTCCGATTTATTCGCAATAATCGGGAAGGCGCACAGTGAAACGGGTTCCCTTACCCACTTCGGAAGTTACAGAGATAGTCCCTTTTAAACGCTCGACAATTGTTTGACAGATACTCAATCCCAATCCTGCCCCTTGTGTGAAATTATCAACTTTATAGAACCGTTCAAAGATATGCCGGATACCTTCTTCCGAAATGCCGACTCCGGTATCTTCTACAAAGATACGGGTATATCCAGGCTCTTCCTCTTCTTCATAACCGAAAGTGATAGAACCGCTGAATGTAAACTTAGCCGCATTATTAATCAGATTATTCACTACCTGTTGCAGGCGTACGTTATCTGTCTGAAGGTACTTTTTATCCCCTTCGGGCATACGTAGCAGCAGTTCCACTCCCGGAGGCATATTCAACCGCTGCGAATCGTGAACAGTCTTCAACAGCAGAGGTAAGTTATGTTCCGCAAAGATAAATTCCATCGTACCTGACTCTATACGGGACAAGTCAAGAATATCATTAATCAATGCCAACAGCAAACCACAATTTTTATTAATAGTCGCAATAAACTGAGCAACTTCTTCTGTTGTAAACCCACTTGTATCACTCAGCAAATCGGAGAAACCAACAATAGCATTCAATGGAGTACGAATCTCATGGCTCATATTGGCAAGGAAGGCTGATTTCAGTTTATCAGTCTGAAGAGCTTTATCACGCGCTTCCCTCATTTCCTGTTCGGCCGTCTTATATCGCTGAATACTTTGACAGACACCTAATATATTATACAGCGAGTCTTGCGTCAATCCTGTGATAACGGAAGAACGGTATTCCCACCACTCGTATTCACCATCGGCGTTACGTTGACGGAAGTTCAGGCGCGTATTCGTATCTTCTCCGGTCAGCGCCCTGTCAAATAACAGTTTCACTTCCTTCAAATCGTCCGGATGAACCGTCCGCTCCATATCCTCACGTGAGATTATCGTAACCGATTCTTCATATCCCAGACGTGTCAAAAAGCCCTGAGGAAAGATAAAACAATTTGTTTCCACATCGAATTGCCACGGATAAATGGAACTTTCATCCATCGCCATATCAAAAAAACGTTTTTGCATTTCTTCATCCGAGATATTCCGGGCGGAAAACGCCATACCAGTAATCATACCCCTTGAACGGATAGGTACAATTTCTCCAGACACCGGGAAATACTTATCGCTATGCACCTCTTTCATAAAAGAACCCTGAGGTATCTGCACGCTCTCCCCTGTGCCGGCCACTTGTTTCAACATCTTATGAAGAATATCCTGCCCCTCATTATATATATTGAAAATACTGCCTGCCATCCTCCCTTCATAGACACGTCCTCCCGCCTCACTAGGCAGATGAAGCATTTTCAGCAGAGAACTATTCGTAAAATGAATATGCAAATCAGTATCATACGTTATCACCCCATCGCGGATAGAATGGAAAATATTATCAAACTCATTACGCTGTTCTACCAACTTATTCTGCACCAATAAACGGGTTTGTGCTTGAATCCGCCGTTTAGACTCGCGCCGGTTAACCCTCATCAGCCATACGACGGAAACAACCAACAACGCCAAAATAGACGGATAAAGAAGAATAAATAGGAATTTATACTTCTCCCAATAAGGCTCATTGACAATTATTCCACTTGAGGCTACCTTATCAGGATCAACGTAGAAGAAATCCAATTGCTTATAATCATATATAAATCCCTGCTTGCTTTCCGTTACTCCTATTTCTTGTGGAGATATCCCCTTCAATACTTGAGAAGCCTTTTGCCCAGCCAATAATGCCGAAGTATAAGCATCACTGTCATAGGCACAGAATACACCATTAGTCAGCCCCACATTCTGGCTTGCAAACACAGGAGCCTTAGAGTTCTTCCCAACAAATGAGAGAAAAGGAGACCATTTAGGAGCTATGACAAGACGCCCATGACTGTTACGCGGATAACAAATAGCTGCAATAATATGACTGGTCGTATGATTCTGGGTATTATAGATTTTCATATCATAATCCGGATGATCTTTCTGAAAAATGTCCCACTCCTCTTGAAAGTCATTAAGCCCTCTTGCACTCAGAAAACTATTGTCTATCACACAAAGCACTTCTTTCCGTAAAGGAAATATTTTCTGAGCCTGACGGAGAATCACATCAAAGTCAGGATTGGCAATAAACCCGCAAACATTAGGATGGGCAGCAATCAATTTTTCATCAGGATATTTAATGTCGAAAAACACTACCGGAATCTGTAGAGGCAACGAATCTCCACAGGCAAAAAGCGTGTAAAAGGCCTCATCACTTGCCGTAACAATCAAATCGGTCTTCCTTTCACGGGCACGTTCACAAAAGCGGCGCATGATTACCTTCTCCGACCGGAATGTCCAAAAATCGGCATCCAGATATTCTGTTGTAATATTCACCTTTATCCCACTCTCTCTGAATCCTTTTGCCAATCCTTGGTTCAGGCTGCTATGCCAAGGAGTCTGCGCTGTATAAGATTGTAAGAAAAGTATATTGAATGTACGTTCCGTAGCTGCCGCCTGAATAAGAACAGCCCAAAAGATAACTACAAACAAACAGCAATATCGTCGATTCATAAGCAAAAGCCAGCGTTGTTTTCAATATTATGTGCACAAAGATAAGTTATTATATTGAAAACAATGCAAATAGCCCTATATTTTTATTCCTTCCACAAAGCTGTATCCGGTTATGTATGATGGAAAGGCTACTGATCTTCCGACAGCAAATCCTGCCCTAAATGAGTAGTTGCCTCCACCTTTTCCCGATCACGAATTTCTTTTGCTTTTCGCGCATAGACAATCATACGCATAGATTGATCATAAGTGAAATAATTCCATATCCAGTTAAGAAGCACGACCACCTTGTTACGCACTCCAAGAATGGAACGCAGATGGACTACCAACCACATAACCCAAGCCAACCAGCCTTGCATCTTCACTTTACTAAATTCCGCAACAGCACGGTTACGTCCTACTGTCGCCATAGAGCCCAGATTACGATAATGGAAAGGTTTCATCTCCTGTCCTTTTTCAAGACGTATCAGGTTCTTTGCCAACAGTTCACCTTGCTGGATAGCGACTTGTGCCAATTGCGGGTGCCCGTTCGGATAACTTTCATCAGTAGATTGAATACATTGATCACCGATAGCGAATACATTATCCATTCCTTCTACACGGTTAAATTGATCTACTTTAATACGTCCGCCACGACCTATCAACGATGGGTTCATGTTACCGATAGTTACTCCGGTAACACCACTTACCCAAATAAAAGTACGTGTAGCGATTTCTGTTCCATCCTCGAGTATAACTTTATGGTCGCGATAGTCTATCACTCGCTTATTCAGCAAAATATTCACTCCCATCTCACGAAGAAATTTTTCCGCGTGCAATGACGAATCCTCCGACATCCCGGCAAGTAATCTCGGTCCCGCTTCTATCAAATATATGTGCATCAGGCTGCTAGGCATATCCGGATAGTCATTCGGCAATACGAACCTCTTCATCTCTGAAAGTATTCCGGCCACTTCTATTCCCGTCGCTCCGCCTCCAACGATGACAATGTTCAATAATTCCTGTTGTTCCTGCTTGGTAGAACAAGTGAGAGCCCGCTCCAAATTAGCCAAAAGAGCATTTCTCAACCCCATTGCCTCCGACACGTTTTTCATCGGCATTGCTTCCTCTTCAATGTGTTTATTGCCAAAGAAATTGGTGGTCGTACCCGCCGCCAAAACCAAATAATCATATTCGGCTTTCCCGATGGAAGTCTGTATCATGTTCTTTTCGGGAAAAATGGCACGCACCTCCGCCATACGGAAGTAGAAATCTTTCCGGTGCTGAAAAATTTTGCGGAAAGGAAAGGAGATGGAAGTCGGTTCCATACCCGCCGAAGCTACCTGATAAATTAAAGGAGGAAACTGGTGATAGTTGTTCTTATCTATCAACACGACTTGAAAGCCTGACTTTTTCAACTTGTTTGCCAACTTCAGACCACCGAAACCGCCGCCCACTATGACGACCCGTTTCTTATTATTTTTTGCTATGTTAAGACTCATATTCCAATCATGTTTTATCCAAATAATAACAGATGAATGAGTCAATAAGTTTTAGCAAAAGTTCTTTTTTATCTAGCAGTAACCTACCGCAGACGCAAACGGTCTCCTACTTCGGGGACATATTCGCCATCCTTACGATTCATCTTATACAGATTCTTAAGGCGGATACCGTATTTTTGAGAGATGCCATGCATGGAATCTCCATCTTTTACAATATATACGGTATAAGGTTTGGAAGCCTTTTTCTTCTTGCTCTTCAGATAGATAATATCTCCTTCTACTAACGTATAATCACGTTGCAGATCATTGTATTTCACAAGCTTCTTCCAACTAATATCAAACTCCTTACCTAAATCTTTAAAGGTATCGCCGTTACGGGCAACGATATAGGCAATATCATTGGCAATATATACCTGATGAGGATTCATCAGCCAAGGTTTTTTGCGTAACTTACGTTCCGAATAAACACCTTTGCGGTCATATTTGTAGAGATCGTAATCTTCGATAATCGTAATCAAGCGGTTAGCATAAGAAGGATCAGTTGCGTATCCCGCCTTCTTCAATCCGCGCGCCCATCCTTTATAATCGGTAATATCGAGTTTGAAAAGGAAGGCATAACGGGCTCCTCTTCGAAGAAAATCGGAATGGTCTTCGTAAGAATCACGCGGGTGCTTATAAGCACGAAAACATTCATTGCGCGCATCGTCATCATGACGGACGCTGCGTCCTCGCCAACTGCCGCCACATTTGATACCAAAATGGTTATTGCTCTTTCGCGCCAACTGACTATATCCTGCACCACTTTCCAGCAATCCCTGCGCCAACGTGATACTGGCGGGAATCTTATGAAGTTTCATTTGTTCAACAGCCAGCTCGCTATACTTGTTTATATATTCTACATAGCGGGCATTCCGCCTCTGCGCTTGCATCCCTATGGCAAAGAAGAAAACTACGGTTAAAAAGACAAGTCTATACAGTTTGTTCTCCATTTTAATTCAGATATGTATTATAAGGACACAAAAATCCGAAAAATAATTGGGATTATCAATCTCTTTCCTAACTTTGTAACATTAATTGTAGAAACCAATACCGTAACGCGTATGAAAGACCTCATAATTACCGCAGTGATTAAAGTATATCAATATGATGAGCTGAATGAGACCGACCAGGCACTCGTTAAAACCGCCAAAGATGCAACAGCACGCAGTTATTCCCCTTATTCGCATTTTTCGGTAGGTGCCGCCGCACTTCTCGGCAACGGAATTGTCGTAACAGGAACAAATCAAGAGAATGCCGCCTACCCGTCGGGACTTTGCGCGGAACGTACCACGCTGTTCTATGCCAATTCCCAATATCCCGACCAACCGGTCGTTACCCTTGCCATTGCAGCAAGAACGGAAAAAGATTTTATAGACCGACCGATTCCTCCGTGCGGTGCCTGCCGACAAGTGATTCTGGAAACGGAGAAACGCTATGGGCAACCAATACGTATCTTGCTCTACGGCAAAGAATGTATTTACGAAATAAAGAATATAGGTGATTTGCTACCGCTATCATTTGACGCATCAGCTATGGAGGAATAAGTATGTTACAACAATATCACACAAAACTAAAAGGCACTCTCGCACTCACGGATTCTTATCTGACAGAGAAAGCGTTACAAAAAGAAAAAGGACTCTATAAGTTTATATGGGTGCGCGACGGAAGTATAACGGTAGAAATTGACCACCAGGAAATGATATTGATTAAGGATGAAGTAATCTCACTTACCCATCTGCAACACCTCGAATTCAAATCAATCGACGGTGAATACCTGACCCTCCTATTCAACAGCAACTTCTATTGTATTTATGGGAATGACCATGAAGTATCATGCAGCGGTTTTCTATTCAACGGTTCGTCCCATCTGATCCGCTTCATGCTGAATGAGCAAGAACGCAAGGAATTGGATACCATCACCGAAGCATTGGAAAACGAGTTCACCGTAACTGACAGTTTGCAGGAAGAAATGTTGCGTATCCTGCTGAAACGGTTCATCATTCAATGTACGCGCATTGCACGCAACCGTATGAATATCACCCGCGAAAAAGAATCCGGCTTTGAAATCGTACGCCAATACTACAATCTGGTTGACGAGCATTTCCGTACGAAGAAGCAGGTTCAGGATTATGCCGATATGTTACACAAATCCCCCAAAACACTATCGAATATCTTTTCCACATGCAAACTCCCCTCTCCGCTCCGAGTGATTCACGAGAGAGTAGAAGCGGAAGCCAAACGCCTCCTGCTTTACAGCAACAAAAGTGCAAAGGAGATTGCTGATATTCTAGGTTTTGAGGATCAGGCTTCTTTCAGCCGTTTCTTTAAAAATATAACCGGACAGAGTGCCGTACAATTTAGAAATACACAAGAAGGGAAAAATTGATAAGGGATACGGAAGTATTGCCATTGGGAAAGTATTGGAAAAGCACGATCTTTGCGGTGTAAATTAAACCAATAAAACCCCAACAAGATGAAAGAGAAATTTATCACTCTACTAACCTTCACATCCGGTCTGAAGAATTTCGGTATCAAATTTATCCGCGTAGCTATTTTAGTAGTATTCGTATGGATTGGCGGATTGAAGTATTTTCACTATGAAGCTGACGGGATTGTTCCGTTCGTTGCCAACAGTCCTTTCATGAGTTTCTTCTATGCTAAAGACGCACCCGAGTACAAAGAATACAAAAATCCGGAAGGCGCTTTCGTGCCGGAGAATCGTGCATGGCACGAAGCAAACAATACATATATTTTCTCCTATGGATTGGGAGCGCTCATCATGAGTATCGGCATTCTAGTATTTCTTGGAATCTTTTTCCCGAAAGTAGGACTGATAGGTGACACATTAGCCATTATCATGACACTCGGCACACTCTCCTTTCTCGTCACGACTCCCGAAGTATGGGTTCCTAATCTGGGTAGTGGAGAATTCGGCTTTCCATTACTCTCCGGTGCAGGGCGGCTGGTGATTAAAGACATTGTGATCCTAGCCGGTGCTGTAGTATTATTATCCGACTCGTCACAACGCGTACTCAAAATAATTAAAAAAGACTAATCTGACTGCCGTAAGGAGTTCCGACTTCTTGAGATAACGAAACAAATAGGCTTTACCCTGTGTTATATAGCCTAATACAAATCGTTAATCAAAGAAGTTATGAAACAGTATGATGCAATTATTATAGGATTCGGCAAGGCAGGAAAAGTCCTGGCTGCCGAACTTTCCAATCGAGGATGGCAAGTTGCCATCGTAGAACGCTCCAACATGATGTACGGAGGTTCTTGCCCTAACATAGCCTGTATCCCGACAAAGACATTGATACATGAAGCAGAGATGTCTTCACTGCTATACCATGGGGATTTTCTGAAGCAGACTAATATGTATAAGCAGGCTATTGCCCGTAAGAACAGGCTAACCTCTTTTCTCCGGGAAACTAATTACGAGAATCTAAGCAAGCGTCCGAATGTGACTATTTATACAGGGACAGCTTCCTTTGTATCGCCTAACACTATAAAAGTAGCGCTTCCCGACGGAGATATTGAACTGCAAGGAAAGGAGATTTTCATCAATACCGGTTCCACTCCGATTATTCCGGCAATCGACGGGATTCAACAAAGTAAGTATGTGTATACCAGCTCCACACTTTTGGATATGAATGTCCTGCCAAAACATTTAATTATTGTCGGCGGCGGATATATCGGTTTGGAGTTCGCTTCGATGTTTGCCGGATTTGGCAGTAAAGTGACGATTCTTGAAGGAGGCAACCGTTTTATGCCTCGCAACGATCAAGATATCGCTAACAATGTCAAAGATGTAATGGAGAAAAAAGGCATTGAGATTCATCTGAATACACGCGCACAGTCTATTCATGATACGAGTGACGGAGTGACACTGACTTATTCGGATGTATCTGACGGCACTCCTTACTTTGTAGACGGAGACGCAATTCTTATCGCAACAGGGCGGAAACCGATGATCGAAGGATTGAATTTACAAGCAGCAGGTGTAAAAGTAGATGCACACGGAGCAATTGTTGTAAACGATCAGTTGCGCACCACCGTTCCTCACATATGGGCAATGGGAGACGTAAAAGGCGGACCGCAATTTACTTATCTTTCACTAGATGATTTTCGGATTATACGCGATCAACTCTTCGGAGATAAAAAGCGTGATATCGGCGATAGGGATCCTGTTCAATATGCTGTATTTATTGATCCGCCTTTAGCGCATATCGGCATTACCGAAGAAGAAGCACTGAAAAGAGGTTATTCGTTCAAAGTATCCCGACTTCCGGCAACTTCCGTTGTCCGTTCACGTACATTGCAACAGACGGACGGTATGCTGAAAGCAATCATCAACAATCATAATGGAAAAATTATGGGATGTACCTTATTTTGCGCTGACGCTTCGGAAATTATAAATATTGTAGCTATGGCAATAAAGACAGGGCAGAATGCCACTTTCCTGCGCGATTTCATCTTTACTCACCCCAGCATGAGTGAAGGATTAAACCAATTATTTGACGTATAAGATAAATAGGCTGTTTGCTTGCAAAAAACAGAAAAAATAACGTACTTCGTTCCATAATTGATTGAATACAGGAAAACTCCCTAATAAAAAGGAGGATTCCGCTAGCTATACGAAATTATGATAAGGAAAGTAGATTTAGAAGATGCAAAAGCAATTACAGCAATCTATAACGAGTACGTTATAAATAGTACGGCCACATTCGAAACCGAACCTGTTGCTGTTGAAGATATGCGTGAGCGCATAACACAGATTTCTGCTAACTTCCCTTATTTTGTTTATGAGATAGATAATGAAGTGGCAGGTTACTGTTATGCGCATCTGTGGAAAGAAAGAGCTGCATATCGATATACATTAGAAACAACAGTCTACTTATCTACAAAACATATTGGAAAAGGTATCGGGCGACTACTCATGCAAAGACTCATAGAGGAGTGTCGAGAGAGTGGTTTTCATGCGCTGATTGCTTGCATAACGGAAGGGAATGAACCCAGTTACGCTTTACATGCGAAACTGGGTTTTAAGCAAGTAGCCGGATATGAGCAAGTTGGGCGGAAATTTAATCGCTGGCTGGGAGTAGTGGATTATGAGTTGTTGCTCATTCCGTAGTTATAAACTATCATATAAACCACAGCTTCTAAATAGGATAAACAGAGGCTGTATTTGGAGTAATCAGAGGCTCTGGATGAGGCAAACAGAGCCTCTAAATAAATGAATTTTATTCTTTTTCAACCTTCATAGAGTGAAATCTAACAGAAAGTGTTATCTTTGCAACCAAGTTAAACTATATACCTACCGCAATGAGAATTAGTAAGTAAGACAACACTTCTAAGTAAACATCACTTTTCTTATATGCTTTTTCTATTTTGTTAAGCATCACGAAATCCGTGTTGTTTAGCCAGTATTGTGTTTGTCGTTCCCCTATCCTGTGATTTTCTTTCACTCTATTATCAACCTCAAACCCAATAGATCATCATGTCTATAAGTATTCAACAAATCAGCTATATCCATCCGGATAAAGAAGTATTATTCAGTGATCTCAATTTCGCCATCAGCAAGGGGCAGAAACTGGGATTAGTCGGTAACAATGGTTGCGGTAAATCTACTTTGCTGCAAATTATTGCCGGACAACTTTCACCCTCTTCCGGTGTCATTGTCCATCCGGACGACCTGTATTATATCCCGCAACATTTCGGGCAATATGATTCATTGACTATCGCCCAGGCACTCCGGATAGAACGCAAGCAACAAGCCTTACATGCTATCCTGTCAGGAGATGCCTCAAACGAAAATTTCGTCGTCCTGGATGATGACTGGAATATTGAAGAACGTTCCATTGCCGCTCTCGATTTATGGGGGCTAGGACAGTTTACTCTATCCTACCCGATGAATTTGCTTAGCGGCGGTGAAAAGACCCGTGTATTTCTGGCAGGGATGGACATCCATCACCCATCTGTCGTACTTATGGATGAACCGACCAATCATCTTGATTCTTCCGGCAGACAACGTTTATATGACTGGGTAGAGAAATGTCGCTCCACGCTGTTAGTGGTGAGTCATGACCGCACTCTGCTTAATCTTCTCCCCGAAATATGCGAACTGGAAAAGCATCAAATCAATTACTATGGAGGAAATTATGAATTCTACAAAGAACAAAAAACGCTGATGCAGGAAGCATTGCAGCAACGTATCGAAGAAAAAGAGAAAGCACTGCGCATTGCCCGCAAAGTGGCACGCGAAACGGCCGAACGCAGGGACAAACAAAATGTGCGCGGAGAAAAGAATAATATAAAAAAGGGAGTTCCTCGTATTGTGCTCAACGCGCTTCAAGGAAAATCGGAAAAGAGTACCAGTAAACTTAACAGTGCCCATCAGGAAAAAGCCGAGAAGTTAACAGACGAACGCAACCAGCTTCGAGGTTCGCTCTCCCCGACCGCCACACTAAAAACAGATTTTAATAGTTCCTCGCTCCACACCGGAAAGATATTGGTGACAGCAAAAGAGATTAACTTCGGTTATCATCCCCATTCAATCAACAGTCATATTCAGATGAATAATGAAGCAAATCTTGCTGATACAGGTAATCATTCCGGTCCAGACAGTAATGATATTCAGGATAATGGTGACTTCAAACAGCAACTTTGGCAAACACCCATCAGCTTCCAACTAAAGAGTGGAGACCGCCTCCGTATAGAAGGAGCCAACGGCAGTGGGAAAACAACTCTTTTGAAGCTAATCACCGGACAGCTTCAGCCACAGGAAGGAAACCTGACACGCATGGAATTCACCTATGTCTATCTGAATCAGGAATATTCTATCATCGACGACCGTAACAGTATTCTGGAACAGGCTTACGCTTTTAATAACCGGAACCTGCCGGAGCATGAAATAAAGATTATTCTGAACCGTTATTTATTCCCCGCTTCCGAATGGGACAAATCCTGCCGGAAACTTAGCGGTGGAGAGAAAATGCGCCTTGCTTTCTGCTGCCTGATGATTAGCAATAATACTCCCGATATGTTTATTCTGGATGAACCAACCAACAATCTGGATATACAGAGCATTGAAATCATCACTGCTACCATCAAGAACTATACGGGTACTGTAATTGCAATCTCACACGACGATTATTTTATTCAGGAAATCGGTATCGAGCAACGTATTTTATTAAGCTAGCCTATTGATATTTTATCCGGTAAGTCTAAATATCAACCTAGTTTTTTATAACTTCGCAGCGCGAAGAAAAGAATTGGAATAAAATGGATCAGACAACACAATCATGGTGGTTTATCTTTTATAAAGATCAACTGCTTCTTGAGAAAAAAGGGGATGGTAAGTATGCCGTCCCATGTGGAGAAAGTTCTCCTATCGTTATTAAAGAAAAAACAACAGTACACAATATCACAACACTGGAAGGGAGAAACTGCAATGCTTTCTCCCTCTCCTCTCCCATTGAAGAATCGGAGCAATGGGCAATGACAGGACTTCGTGCCTCTTACGATTATCTTACTTTATCGCATTACCAGACTGCAGGAAAAGCGCATGAGATTCTGCATTGGGATAGAAACAGCCGTTTCTGTTCCGCCTGTGGCACGCCGATGGAACAGAAAGAGTCTATCATGAAACGTTGCCCCAAATGCGGTCGGGAGGCATATCCTTCCATATCCACAGCGATTCTTGTATTAGTGAGAAAAAAAGATTCACTGCTCTTAGTGCATGCCCGCAATTTTAAAGGAACATTCAACAGTCTCGTTGCCGGGTTCCTGGAAACCGGAGAAACATTAGAAGAATGTGTAGCACGTGAAGTGAAAGAAGAAACCGGACTGGACGTAAAGAATATCACTTATTTTGGTAACCAGCCCTGGCCTTATCCCAGCGGTCTGATGGTTGGCTTTATGGCAGATTATGCCGGAGGGGAAATCACACTCCAAGATGAGGAGTTGAGTTCGGGAGACTTTTACACAAGGGATCATTTGCCCGAACTTCCCAGAAAACTTAGTCTTGCACGAAAGATGATCGATTGGTGGATTGAGCATCCAAATGAACATGTAGCAAACTAATAATCATAAATCAACCCATGGAATTATCAACAAAAACACCCCGAATTGAAGTAGTAGATGCTCTTAGAGGATTTGCTGTAATGGCGATCCTTTTAGTACATAACCTGGAACATTTTATTTTCCCTGTTTATCCGGAAAGCTCTCCCGAATGGCTCACCATTTTGGATGCGGGAGTATTGAATGCAACCTTCTCGCTTCTTGCCGGAAAATCTTATGCCATATTCGCTCTGCTTTTTGGATTCACTTTCTTTATCCAGTCGCACAACCAGCAATTAAAAGGAAAAGATTTCGGTTACCGTTTTTTATGGAGAATGGTATTACTTGCAGGATTTGCCACTCTTAATGCCGCTTTCTTTCCCGCAGGAGATGTCCTGTTGCTGTTCGTTGTAGTCAGTCTCGTACTGTTTATCGTACGTAAGTGGAGCGACAAAGCTATTCTAATCACCGCCATCTTGTTTTCATTGCAACCGATTGAATGGTTCCATTACATAATGAGTCTTTTCAATCCTGCCTATACCCTACCCGATTTGAATGTCGGAGCAATGTATGCTGAAGTAGCAGATTACACCAAAGCCGGAAACTTCTGGGATTTTCTGATAGGCAATATCACTCTGGGACAGAAAGCAAGTCTGTTCTGGGCTATCGGTGCGGGACGCTTTTTGCAAACTGCCGGACTATTCCTGTTTGGCTTGTATATCGGACGCAAAGAATTGTTTGTAGCCACCGAATCTCATCTGAAATTCTGGACGAAAGCGCTCATTATCACAGCTATCAGTTTCGCACCATTATATTCTTTAAAAGAACAGATCATGCAAAGTGACAGCAGTCTGATTCAGCAAACAGTAGGTACTGCTTTTGATATGTGGCAGAAGTTTGCATTCACGATTGTACTTGTTTCTTCTTTCATATTGCTTTATCAGAAGGATAAATTCAAGAAAGCCGTATCCAACCTACGATTCTACGGAAAAATGAGTTTGACCAACTATATTTCCCAATCTATTTTAGGAGCTATTATCTATTTCCCATTCGGGCTTTATCTTGCTCCTTACTGTGGATATACTCTTAGCTTGATTATAGGTATCGTTCTTTTCCTGTTACAGGTTAAGTTCTGCAAATGGTGGCTGTCTAAACATAAACAAGGCCCATTGGAAACAATATGGCATAAATGGACTTGGATAGGAACCAAGAAATAACAGGAAGAAAAGCAGGCTACGAAATATGCACAACTACAAACGAACAACTTACGAATATGAAACTGAACGTATCACTCTAAAGCATCAACAACACATGTGTATATCCGCAGCCTGCCTGTTGAAATTGAGATGATGCCAATACAACAAGATTCTCGCAAGAAGGATTTGCAAGTCGACTTAAAGAATGCAAAGGAAATGAAAGAACTGTACCAAGTGAGGGAAAATACCCGAAAATAGGCAGAATCAGGGCTATGTACAGAGAAAAAAGAAGGGGGTGTGTCGTAATGCACGATGCACCTTCTTTTTTTTCGTTAGCTATAAAAATCAGTTAGTCTTCTTTAAGCAGCGATATTTTGACTATTACTTCGGTTTATGTGTTCCCAGCATCCAAATAGAGCAGCTGTAAGCTCATGAAACAGTTTAATCAGCCAGTTTATACCTTCTTCTTTCATTTTCGCACACATCTTTTTTATATTGAAGGCAATGGCAAAGAAGCAAAAGTCCATGAAAACCTTATCCTTTCCAAAATGACGGAAACGTTTGTAGTTCATATTGTATTTTATTTGTCCGAACACAGCTTCCGGTTCTATACATCTTTGTTCTCTATGTTTCAGCCCTTCCTCTGAACAGAGCAGCTCTTTGGCTTTTTGCTTGTATCTTCTGAGCCTGTGATTCAGTTCTATCGTCCTGTTTCCTTTTGCTTTAAAACATCGGCATCTTAGCGGACAGCCTTCACACCTGATAGCTCTGTACCTGGCATTTTCACTTACATATCCGGATGCCGTTTTCTGATGTCCGGTTCCTATCCTCTGCATCCTTTGTCCCATGGGGCAGATACAATAGTCATGTTCTTCATTGTAGTAGAAGTTTTCCGCCTTGAACGGATCCGGTTTGAATCTCGGCCGCTGTTCCATATGGAAGTAGTTGTATTTGACGTAGGCTTCCATGCCGTTTTCTGACATGAAGCGGTAGTTTTCCTCAGAACCATAGCCTGAATCGGCAACCACCGTATGCGCTGTCCTGTCATATCTGTCTGAAAAGGATTTTAGGAAAGGTATCATGGTCAGTGTATCCGTAGGGTTCGGGAAGAGTGCAAAATCAGTAATGAACTGGTTCTCGGTACCGATCTGAAGATTGTAACCGGGCTTCGTCTGACCATTGCGCATGGCATCTTCCTTCATTCTCATAAAAGTAGCGTCCTTGTCTGTTTTGGAATAGGAGTTCCGGTTCTGCAGAGTGTCCAGATGGTTGTCGTATTCCTGCAGTTTATCTCTGTGTTCTTCCAACTCCTTCAGTTGTTTGCGTTTCTTTTTCAGCTCAGTCTTTTCCTCTTTGGTGGAAGACTCCGGAACCTGTTCAAGTGCATGACGCAACTCTCTCGCCATTTCGGTCAGCATAGCCGGAGTGAATTCAACTTCCTCATTACTTTCCGATGATTTCTCCTGGGCGATGACATCGTCTATCTGCCCTAACAGAACGTGTATCTTCTTCATTAGGCGTTCACGGTTCCGCTCAACCGTTTTTCTCCAGACGAAAGTGTACTTGTTGGACTTGGACTCAATCTTTGTTCCGTCAATGTATTCCACATTCAGACTGATGAAGCCCTTGCAAGAGAGCAGAAGTACGGTTTGGGTAAAAACCTCGTTGATTTCCTTCTTCACCCGGTTGCGGAAACGGTTGATGGTAATGAAATCCGGTTTCTCATACCCGGCCAGCCAGATATAATGAATGTCACGATGAAGGAGCTTCTCTATTTTCCGGCAGGAGTAGATGTTGTTCATGTAGGCATACAGAATGACCTTGAGCATCATCTTGGGATGGTAAGGGCTGCGACCGCATTCTTTATATAACTTCCTGAAACTTTCAAGATTCAAACTTTCAACCAGAGCGTCAACCATGCGCACCGGATCGTTTTCTGCAATATCCTCATCAATTCTTTGAGGAAATAGCACTGTTTGATTGGGAATGTAAGGACGATAATGTATCTTTGACATAGTTAAATTTGTATGCTTAAAGATACAAAATCTTTAGGTAATAACAAAGCCCCAGCTTGTGAAAGTCGGGGCTTTGTCCATAAAAAAAGAAGGTGTGCATTTTGACACACCTTCTATTTTATTATTTATCTTTTTATGATCTATATCTGAAATTTCAGAAGAGACAATATCAGATACCCAATGATTTCTTCACTGCTTCAATCTTTTCCATGGCGGCAGACTCGGCAGAAGCATAACAGTTGCGGCATCCCATTTCACCCTGAACTTCCATATAGAACTTAATCTTCGGTTCTGTACCTGAAGGACGAACAGAGACTTTACTACCGTCTTCTGTGAAATATTGAAGAACATTAGATGGTTCCGGCATATCAATTACAGCTACGATCCCTTTATCGTCTGTCTGTTTCAGAGTCTTATAATCTTTGCTCAAGATCACTTTTGAGCCACCCAATTCTTTCGGAGGATTAGCGCGGAAGTTTTCCATCATCGCTTTGATTTCTTCAGCACCGCTCTTACCCGGTTTCACTACGTTTACAGTAAACTCTTTAGAGAATCCATATTCTACGTAGATATCGAGCAACAACTGATACAAAGATTTGCCATTATCTTTTGCCCATGCAGCAACTTCAGCAATCAGACAGCAAGCAGATACAGCATCTTTATCACGAACAAAATCTTCAGCAAGGAATCCGTAGCTTTCTTCACCACCACCGATATATTTCTTTTTACCTTCACGCAGACGGATTTCACGGGCAATCCACTTAAATCCGGTGTAGCAGTCAAGCATTTCGATGTTATTCTTATCTGCGATTTTCTTGATAAGTTCGGTAGTAACGATTGTCTTTACACAGAACTCATTACCTTTAATCTTACCCAGTTGTTTGTATTGAGTCAGAATATAATAAAGGTACATCATACAAGTCTGGTTACCGTTAATCAGTACCCATTCACCCTTGTCATCCTTACAAGCGATACCCACACGGTCAGCATCCGGATCGGAAGCCATTACAAGGTCAGCATCAATTTCTTTGGCAAGATTCACAGCCATAGAAAGAGCTTCCGCATTTTCAGGATTCGGAGATACAACAGTCGGGAAGTTACCGTCCTTAACCATTTGTTCGGGAACAGTGAATACGTTTTCGAATCCCCACATCTTCAATGCACGCGGAATCAACATCATACCTGTACCGTGAATCGGAGTATAGACAATCTTCATATCTTTGTGACGGGCGATAGCTGCCGGATCAATAGAAACGGTTTTCACCATGTCCAGATAAATCTTATCAATGTCTTCACCGATAATCTGAATCAAATCAGGATTTCCCTGGAATTTAATGTCAGCAGCAGAAGCAATGGCATTCACTTCATCAATGATACCCTTATCATGCGGAGCCAACACTTGTGCACCATCATCCCAATATGCCTTGTAACCGTTGTATTCTTTCGGATTGTGAGAAGCAGTCAGAATGATACCGCTCTGGCAACCGAGGTGACGGATAGCAAAAGACATTTCCGGAGTCGGACGCATATCGTCAAACAGATACACTTTAATGCCATTGGCAGAGAAAATATTAGCAGAAGTCTCTGCAAACAAACGGCTGTTGTTACGACAGTCGTGACCTACTACTACAGAAATCTGTGGCAGATCCTTGAAGTTCTTCTTCAGATAATTGGAAAGCCCTTGAGTGGCAGCCCCTACTGTATAAATGTTCATACGGTTGCTACCTACCCCCATGATACCGCGCAAACCGCCTGTACCAAATTCCAAATCCTTATAGAAAGCTTCAATTAGTTCGGTTTTATCATCGTTTTCCAACATACGTTTCACTTCAGCCTGAGTTTCAGCATCATAAGCTGGGGTCAGCCATTTTTCGGCTTTCTCAGTGACCTGTTTAATTAGTTCCTGATTTTCCATTTCGATTGTTATTTATTGGTTAATGAATTATTCATTGCTATTTTCTTGAGCACACAAATGTAAAATAATAAGTTTACAATTCCTAGTTATTTAATGGATAATTATCGATTATCCATTAAATAACTATTTCACTAAATATCTGTCACCGGTTTGTTTCACATACTCCAGCAAAAACTCTTTCGGGTATCCGGGACGAAGCACTCCTGTAGGTTGTCCGATAGAATTACGTTCAAACTGTCCGTCTTTCATACGCTTCACTACCCCATCGTTGTACTTTACAATCAGGAACGTACCCAATTGCTTCCAAGTATCAAAAGTACTTTGAGCGGTCATGTTAGTATAATTTGTCAGGAAATTGATTGCTGCATCCTTATCCTTTTCCAATAGTTTGACTGCCATTTCTTCAATACCAGCCTGTGCTGTGTTGAATGTGCTTTCCATCTCTTTCTGTGTTTCCCGCACATCCCCAATCATCAGATCATAACGCGGATAAACCATATTGGACACCCAATTGAAAATCCAGAAAGCGGAATTCCATGAGAACGTAATGTAGTCGGCACCATCCACACGTGTGTAACATACCGGCACCTTAGTAGCGCAACAATAAACAGGAGTAAATACAGTCATATTCGCATCATCCACACCAAACCAAAGTACTCCCCCTACCGGATCCGGCATATGAGCACGCATCTGTGCAACAAATACAAAACCGCTCTGTTGAGTAGAGATAGGACGTTCATTGAAATATTCCTTATCATCGACTTTAAAGTTCAGAGGAGAAAGGCGATAGGGTGTTTTATAAGGACCGGCTCCAAAATCATTGGAGATATCAAGCGGAGTACCTTCGTAATGATCGCGCATCATATTTTTCACATCCTGCACGGATAATTTTTGCTTCGGCTTAACGAAAAGCGGCATCGGAGTATCGGTTTTTCCTTCGATGTAAGGAAGATATTCATTTCCTCTATCAGTGAATTTGTTGAAATAACTCCATACACGAGCTTCACAAAAGCGGCGTGCACCAAAATCAAGAGGGGCATAAGCCAATGAAAAACTAAAATCCTTGTTTACTCCATTAAAATATCCCTTCTCACGGGCAAAAGAAACGACATCTGGAGAGTACATACAGTTTTCCTTATCATTCATATCAAACTGATGAATGCGCGCTTGATTAGCATGAGCCGAGATACAATCGTCCGGCACACGGACAGCTACCCAAACCGCTCCGCGAATGCCGGGACCTTTACCAATCATCTCCATAATCCATACTTCGTTCGGATCGGCAACGGTAAAAGACTCACCCCCACTATAATATCCATATTCCTGTACCAGATCAGTCATAATTTTTATAGCTTCGCGAGCAGTACGCGAACGTTGCAATCCAATATAAATCAAACTTCCATAATCAATAATACCCGTAGAATCCGTCAACTCGGGACGACCGCCGAAAGTAGTTTCCCCAATAGTGACCTGATATTCATTCATATTGCCAACCACATTGTAAGTCTGACGAGCCTGCTCGATTTCTCCCAGATATTTACCGGTGTCCCATTCGTACACTTTCAACATGGTTCCTTTCGGATACGTAGCTGCCGGATAATGATAAAGTTCTCCGAATAAGCCATACGAGTCGGCTGAATAGGAAACAATGGTCGAACCATCAGCGGACGCATTCTTTCCGACAATCAAATTAGTACAGGCGAAAGTATTCGCCACAGCCGTCATCCATACGGCAAAACACAAAATAATACTTCTCTTCATAATATATCATTCATTTTTTATAATTACCAGACAAAACTTTCACGGGCAATACTCGTATTCCCGCAATGATCGACAACCGTAAATTCAACAGTATGTTTTCTCCCTTTCTTCACACGCTTCGGATCAAGTTTGCATTCCCAATAAGACTTTACAATATTAGGCCGTCCGAAAAGTGCATATTTTCCGTCAATCGTTCCCCGATAAGAAGCAATGCCACTTCCTTTATCTTTCAACCGATAGACTATCTTTCCATTCCTTCCCCACTGATTCTTATTGACAGGGATAATTTCCGGTGGAACCGTATCAACAGCGACAGTATAAGTCCCCAGTTCACGAATAGACGTCTTCATGTATCCGTCTTCGTATTTTCCTCCTACACTGTACTTACTTCCTTTCGGAGTAACCCGTGCCACATAATACTTGGTCGTATCAGCAACCGTTTTCCTACGCAGTCCGATACGGAGTTCACAACCCGCATGAAGCGGAATGGATTTATCATTAATCTGATAGGTGAACGCCACTGCCCCACTATCGGCTTTTACCTGATAATTGAGCGGAGCATCCTTATATAACATTCCTTTCGGAACCACCAGGCTCAATCCCGGTTCTTGCAGATAATTGGTTTTATCCCAAGCAAAGAAATACTTTTCCCGATAATTGAAAGGTTCAATCGGCTGCTTTCGCCCACGCACGATAAAGCTATATTTTGAAGTATTTCCAAAAGCGTCTTTCAAAGTATACAGAAATTGATAATCCCTCTCTTCGTCAATCGTGACCAGACCGCGATTTTCATTTGAGACTTTCAGCAAACGCAACGTATTTCCCGGATCGATAAAAGATTTCATATATTGCCCGTACGTCCACGAATTGATCAGCCGGTTTTCCTCTTGAGAGAAACGGTCTACTGTACTACGGAACACCTCATTACCATCCACCGTAAGAATAACGGAATATACTCCGTAATGGTTGTTTACGCCATCCATGTAATCGTATGCCTTAATACCCGTACCTATCACCCCCCACGCCTCCACCGGACGTTCACTATTCGGGAGTATCGTTTTTATCTCTTGTTTTCCGTCTACCACTCCCTCACCGGGCTGCGGGAAAAACATAATGCCATCAGCTTTCGGAGCACGTGTATCCTTTATTTTCGATTTAAAGAAAGGCATAGGATCTACATAATCTCCCGATTCCGTTTCAAACATATCCAGATGGAGATGCGGACCGAAAGAATATCCGGTATTCCCGCTCCAAGCTATCTGCTGTCCGCTTTTTACCGGATATTCATCCGGTTCGGGAATAATCTCAACCTCCCAGCTCTCATTCTCATATTGAAGTTCCTCCACCCTTTCGGCAATGGGAGAAATAAAACCGCTCAAATGCCGGTTAATAGTAGAATATCCATTATGATAGCAGACATCAAGCACATACCCCGAACCGTTAGTCACCCGAATACGCGAGATATAACCATCGGCAAGGGCACGAACCGGTTTGCCGATCACACCTCCTGTTTTAAAATCCAACCCGCCATGAAAGTGGTTGGAACGGATTTCGCCGAAATTTCCGCTCAATGTAAGAGGAAAATCAAAAGGGGGCACAAAAGTCGCTTGCTTTTTTTCCTGCCCATAACCTCCGATGCAGCAAGCCAACATCAAAGCAGTGATATATTGTTTTATCATTCCATTCTCTTTTTTACTTCCGGCAAATGTACACTATTCCAACTAAATTACGAAATATCCAGAAAGAATGATGCAATAAGAGACTAGTTAATAATTCTTTTATTATTAGATTCATTATTGCCTTAAATCCATTATATTCGTATTTTTGTATCCGTTTTTTAATTATAATTAAATATAAAGAACTCAATGAGAATGTATGTAAGAGTAATGGCAGCGGTCATTGCATGTATATTGCTGAGTGGAGAAGCCCTTTCGGCATTTGCAATTACCCCCGCTACAGAAAATCTGAGTTGGTTTAAGAAGAAAAAGAAAAAACCAGAAGAGAGAGAAGAGAAGAGTAAAAGTGACTACGAGAAACTAGTGGAAGGCAGCAAAACGACAAAAGGAATGTTTGCTGTACATCAAAAGAAAAATGATTTCTATTTTGAAATTCCTACCGCACTTTTAGGACGCGACTTATTGGTTGTCAATAAACTGCAACGGGTTCCTGCCGAATTGAATGAGGCAGGTGTGAATCGTGGAGTAAACTACGAGAATCAGATGGTTTGCATGGAATGGGACAAAGCAAATGGCAAACTGATGTTCCGCCAACAACGCCCGTTACCTCTTGCGCCCCGTACTGACGCCATTTTCCGTTCGGTACAAGATAATTTTATTTCTCCATTGATTGCCGCATTCAAAATCGAAGCTGTCAATGCCGATTCTACTGCACTGGTAATCAAAGTGAATGATATTTATGACGGCACGGAAACCAGTATCAATAATGTGTTTACCAATATCAATCTGGGCACATCGGCTATCAAGAATTTATCACGTATCCTGTCTATCAAATCTTTCTCAAACAATGTCGTGGCAACTTCCGAGCTGACAACCAGAGTGACAGAAGGAACTACAACAGTGTATGTGACAGTGGAAGTCAGTTCTTCCATTCTTTTATTACCCGAAACACCGATGATGGGACGTTTTGATAATCAGAAAGTCGGATACTTCACCAACCCTTTATTGAACTTCAGCGACGCCCAACAAGGAACGGACAAGACACAATACATTACCCGTTGGCGCATGGAGCCGAAACCGGAAGACCGTGAAGCCTATCTAAAAGGACAGATTGTGGAGCCTGCCAAACCAATCGTATTTTATATTGATAACTCAACTCCCTACCAATGGCGTTCGTACATCAAAAAAGGAATCGAAGATTGGCAGGTCGCTTTTGAGAAAGCCGGTTTCAAAAATGCGATTATCGCCAAAGAAATAACGGACAGTATGCACGTAGACATGGATGATGTCAATTACTCCGTGCTGACATACGCTGCTTCGGAAAAGAAAAACGCAATGGGACCTTCTCTTCTGGACCCTCGTTCCGGAGAGATTCTGGAAGCGGATATCATGTGGTGGCACAACGTGCTTTCTATGGTACGTGAATGGATTACGGTACAGACCGGAACCGTTTGCCCCGAAGCACGCAAAGTACAACTGCCCGATGACTTGATGGGAGACGCCATCCGGTTCGTTGCCTGCCACGAAGTAGGACACTCATTGGGCTTACGTCATAACATGATGGGATCGTGGGCTTTCCCGACGGATTCATTGCGTTCCGAAACATTCACTTCCAGAATGAATTCTACAGCTTCATCCATTATGGATTATGCACGCTTCAACTATATCGCCCAGCCGGGAGACGGTGTGAAGGTTCTTTCTCCGCACATCGGTCCATACGATATGTTCGCTATCGAATACGGTTACCGTTGGTATGGGAAAAATACTCCGGAAGAAGAAAAAGCTCTCTTATTTGACTTTTTGAGCAAACACACCGACCGCCTCTATAAATATAGCGAAGCACAAGATGTTCGTGACGCAGTAGATCCGCGCGCACAAAATGAAGATTTAGGTGACGACCCGGTTCGTTCTTCCCTACTAGGTATTGAGAACCTGAAACGTATTGTGCCACAGATTCTCCAATGGACTACAACCGGAGAAAAGGGACAGACTTATGAAGAAGCGTCACGCCTCTATTATGCTGTCATCAATCAGTGGAACAACTACTTATATCATGTACTCGCCAACATCGGTGGTATTTATATCGAAAATACAACTGTGGGAGATGGCATCAGGACCTATACATTCGTAGAAAAAGAGAAGCAACAGGCCGCACTTAAGTTCCTGTTGAATGAGGTATTGACCTATCCTAAATGGTTGTTTGACACGGAAGTGGGACAGTACACCTATCTCCTGCGTAATACTCCGGTGGGAAAACAGGAGAACGCTCCTACTCAGATTCTCAAAAATGCACAGGCTTACATTCTTTGGGATTTATTGGGCAACAATCGCTTGATGCGTATGATTGAAAATGAATCCGTCAATGGGAAAAAGGCCTTTACGGTAGTAGAACTGATGGATGGACTTCATAAAAATATTTTTGGAGTTACCGAACGGGGAGGTGTCCCCAATGTCATGGAACGTTCTTTACAAAAAAATTTCCTTGATGCATTGCTGACAGCCGCAGCAGAACCCGAAGCAGTAAAAATCAACAAAAAGATTGCCGATGAACACTTCTTGCTTGACCATGCCACTCCGTTCTGTAGCTGTTATGCAGCTGAACAACGGGCACTTCGCCAGGAAGACCGCATGGGAGCTCCACGTGTGCTCAACTTCTACGGTAGCCAGCTTAACCGCATCTCAGATGCAATCTCAGTAAAGCGCGGTGAGTTGTTACGTATCAAGAAGCTGTTGCAGAATCGTCTTGGAACTTCCGATACGGCTACACGCTACCATTATGAAGATATGATTTTACGAATTAACACAGCTCTAGGAGTCAAATAAAACAAATCAATCACTAAACATTTACAATTAATGAGAAAAAGACATCTTTGTATTTTGATATGCCTTTTCGCCAACGCATTGTTTTTTGCCAATGCCGCGAATCGCACTATCACCGGAGTCGTGATCTCCGGTGAAGATAATGAACCACTCATCGGCGCCTCAGTTTACGTATCAGCCGATGAACTGAAAAAAGCCGGAGTATCACAAACATCTCTAGGTACGATTACAGATATAGACGGAAAGTTTTCCTTGTCTGTCCCGGAAAAAGTAACCCGGATTCATTGTAGCTACATCGGTTTTGAAGAGCAAAGTATACCATTACAATCTGGAAAAGAAAATTACCGTATTGTACTTCAAGCCTCATCACATACATTAGGGGACGTAGTAGTAACCGGTTATCAAGAGTTGGAACGCCGCAAACTGACCGCCTCCATTGCCAAAGTAGATGTTACAGATGCAATGGTAGGTGCCGCAAAAAGTATCGACCAGGCATTAGCCGGACAAATAGCCGGTGTATCCGTTACGACAACCTCCGGTGCTCCGGGTGCCCCCGCACGTATCCGTATTCGTGGTACAGCGTCGCTAAACGGAACGCAAGACCCGCTGTGGGTGTTGGACGGAATTCCATTGGAAGGGACGGATATTCCGAATTTAGACAGTGATACGGATAATGATATTGTAAACATAGGACAATCATCTATTGCCGGAATCAGTCCGTACGACATTGAAAGTATTACAATTTTGAAAGACGCTGCTGCAACAGCTATTTACGGTGCACGCGCAGCAAACGGTGTAATTGTAATTACTACCAAAAGAGGACGCACAGGTAAACCTATAGTCAATTTCAACACAAGATTGAGTTATACGCCCAATTTGAATACTTCGCGACTGAATCTATTAAATTCCGAGCAGAAAATCAATTTGGAATTGGAATTGATGAAAGAACCGGATGACATATTCACTGCCCATCCTTTTTATCGCAAGGGAGGAGTCGCTTCTGTCTTAAGGCAATACAATTTATTTGAAACTTACCAACAGCAAGGATGGGACGGATTAAGCAGCGAGGCTCAAAACGCTATCAACCGATTGAAAACAATTAATACTGATTGGAACGACCTCTTGTTCAGAAGTGCATTTACCCAAGAATACAATTTCAGTATTTCAGGAGGTAGCGAAAAAACCACCTATTACAATTCATTAAGTTACTCTAAAGAAAATGGTAATGTACCAGGTGTTGATATGAGCCGTTTTAACCTGACAAGCAAAACCTCTTATCAGGTAAACCGAATGCTAAAAATCGGGGCTTCCATATTTGCCAACCGACGGAAGAACCAAGATTTTGTAAGTGACAAATACGGTTACTCAAATCCAATTTATTATTCGCGTGTGGCAAACCCATATCAGGAAATATACGATGCGGAAAATAACTATATCTACGACTACGATATCCGCTCGACAAGTGATAACGAACCGGACCTCAAACGAGGGCTCAATATCCTTGAAGAACGTGCCAATACGAGTAAAGAGACAGTGACAACTGCTATTAATTCGATCTTCAATGTTGATTTACGTTTCAATGATCATTGGAAAGTGACTTCACAAGTCGGATTGCAATGGGAACAATCTAAAGTTGAACAATATATCGGTCCAAACACATTCTCCATGCGTTATATGCGCGAAGAGAGCAAAGATGGAGAGAGTTATATTATTCCGGAAGGAGGAATGCATAAAGTAAGCAACTCCACTACCTCGCAAATCACTTGGAAGATACAAGGCGAATGGAACCAGACTTTCAAAGATATCCATGAGGTACAAATTATGGGTGGTTCGGAAATCCGCAAAAACTGGTATGATGCACTTGCATCCACCGCTTACGGTTATGATCCTAAGACACTCACAACAAAACCACTTAACATTGACCTAAGAGACGCTGACAATTATCCGCTGCACATAAAATCTTATACAGAAAACGCTTTTGCATCTTTCTATGCTAACGGTTCCTATACACTTATGAAACGTTACACATTAGGAGCAAGCGTACGTATGGATGGCTCCGATCTATTCGGGGTAGACAAGAAGTACCGTTTCTTACCCATTTACTCTGTCAGTGGATTATGGAGAATCTCCAATGAGCCATTCTTGAAACCGGCTAATCAATGGATGGATAATTTAGCTTTGAGATTATCCTACGGTCTGCAAGGTAATATTGATAAAAATACCTCTCCTTTCTTGCTCGGTAATTATGGTAACCAAACAGTAATTGATAAAAATGAGACAATTATAACCATCGGTTCAGCTCCCAACGACAAACTGCGTTGGGAAAAGACTGCGTCTTACAATGCCGGAATAGATCTCTCCGTACTCAAATCAGCCATCAATCTCAGTATAGACTATTATTACAGAAGGGGAAGCGACCTTATCGGCTACAAGGACTTGCCTTTGGAAAACGGCTTCTCCTCACAAGCAATCAATTGGGCCAGCATGGAGAACAAGGGGGTAGAAATAAACCTGGAAACCCGTAATATAACAACTAAGGATTTTTCTTGGTCCACTACATTCAATTTTGCTTATAACAACAACAAAGTACTTAAAGATCATAAAAAGGAAAACAGCCCGACTCCAGGACTGGAAGGTTACCCGGTAGGTACTATTTTTGCAATCAAAAGCAAGGTTGATCCGGAAACAGGACGCATACTTATCTATCCAAAAGGAAGCGATGAAGCTGTTACTGTTGAAAAATTATTCGAAATGGTAGACCTAACCGGAGGATTTGGAGGCTTTTATGAGTATGATGCGACTGCAGAATTCCAACAAAGCCTATACGAATATGCCGGAACAAATGACGCTCCCTACACAGGTGGTTTAATCAATACATTCAACTACCGCAATTGGGAATTGAATCTCAACTTTTCATATTACTTTGGTGCACATGTACGTACAAATCCTTCTTACAATGTTGTCGGATTTGACCCCGGACATAATGCAAATCAGGATATCCTTGAACGCTGGACACCCGAAAACCATAGTGGAAAGTTTCCGGCTTTACTCACAAAAAATAATTATCCTGCCGATTATGCACTTTTCGGTGATCTACCTGCTATTTATAAGAACCTTGACTTATGGGTAAAACGTCTCAACTATGTACGCCTACAGAATATAAGACTAGCATATAAGTTACCGCAAGAATGGCTCCGTAAAATCAACATCAACGGAGCGACTGTTGCTGTAGAAGGACGTAATCTATTAGTTTTTGGCTCTAGTTACAAAAACTATATGGACCCGGAATCAATGAGCAATCTCTATTCCACTCCGGTGCCCAAATCAGTAACATTCAACCTCAGTCTTAATTTTTAAGTAATTCTCCAATATGAAAAGAATAAAATCAATATATAGATTTCTTGTATTGACAGGTTGCATTGTCATGACATCATGCAGTAACTACCTCGACATACAGCCTGTCGGAAAAGTCATCCCCAACACTCTAGAAGAATACAGAGCATTGATGACTACGGCATACTCAAAAGACCTTTTGGACAGGAGTGTTTGTGATATGCGTACAAAAGACATCACCATAAAAAAAGATAACATAGACCAAAGTGATTACGGCGATATAGAAAAATGGATAAACAATAGTACATCTGCCAGAGAATTCGGCTGGCTAGATTATTATGAAAATATATATTATGCCAATGCCATCATCGACAAGCAAGATGAAATAACGGAAGGAAGCGAACAGGACATCAACCAATTGGTGGGAGAAGCCTATTTAATGAGAGGATATATGCACTTCCTTTTGGTCAACTTCTACGGGCAACCTTACACCAAAGAGGGTGCACCGAAGACAAAATCCATTCCATTGAAACTAACCCTCGACCTTGAAGAGATTCCATCACGCAATACAGTAGAAGAAGTATATACTTCTATTCTTGAGGACATAGAAAGCGCACGCAATCTCATTACAAAAAAAGAATGGGAATTAGGTTATAATTATCGGTTCAACACTCTTTCCGTAGATGCTTTTGAAGCACGGGTACGCCTTTACAAAGGAGAATGGCAACTTGCATACGCTGCAGCAGAACGTGTCTTAAAACAAAAAGCGACACTCGAAGATTACAATAATCCGGATGCCAAAGCCAATTTATATACCTCTGTTGAATCAATTACTGCGTATGAGAGGATTTATGGGCCAACCAACACATTAGATGCATCAAAAGCTACACAATCATTTGTAGATATGTTTAGTGAAGGAGATTTACGCCCTATAAGATATTTCGGAGAAAAGGACAATGAGGTTGATTATTATCCCATAATTAAAACAAGCGGAAGTGTAGATTATAAATGTAGCTTCCGTGTCGGTGAACTTTATTTGAATTCAGCAGAAGCAGCTGCCCGTCTAGGTCATTTATCTGAAGCCAGAAACCGCTTATTACAATTAATGGAAAAGAGATATAATCCGGAAAAATATGAGCTGAAAAAGAATGAGATAAATAATATGGAGCAAGAAATTCTAATTTCTGAAATATTGGATGAACGTGCCCGCGAATTGGCATTCGAAGGTCATCGCTGGTTTGACTTACGCCGTACTACCCGTCCGAGAATAGAAAAAACTTTATATAGCGGACAGACCATCATTTTGGAACAGAATGACGAACGCTATACCTTACGCATTCCTCAAAGTGCTATTGAAGCTAATCCGAATCTCTCCAATTAGCCATTTACTCTGATACCCACTATAAACTCCCTTTGCAAAATCATCAGCAAAGGGAGTTTTTTCATTGTATCATATTTATTCTGCTATTTCAAATTATTATTGAAGAACTGTTCTATCTTATCGAATGGGATTACTTGCAGATTATCGTACAAATCTACATGATTGGCTCCGGGAATAATCAATAATCCCTTATTGTCACCTTTCAGTTTCTTGAACGCATCCTCACTAAAGTAACGGGAATGAGCTTTTTCTCCGTGAATCATCAGCACTGCACTACGTATCTCGTCGCTATAGGACAGAATAGGCATATTGATAAACGAAAGCGAAGAAGTCTTATTCCAACCATCATTAGAATTGAGTGAACGTTTGTGGTAACCGCGTTCGGTTTTGTAATAGTCGTAATATTCTTTCACAAATTGTGGAGCATCATCCGGTAATGGATCAATCACCCCTCCGGCAAGTGTATAAGAACCATTGCGGTAGTCTTCGGTTCGCTGAGCATTGAGTTGCTTGCGTAATTCATAACGGGCGTCGGCATCCATTATATCATTGTAACCATTAGCGTTCACACGGCTCATGTCATACATCGTAACCGTTACTGTTGCTTTGATTCGAGTATCGATAGCCGCCGCATTGAGCGCCATACCACCCCAGCCGCAAATACCGAGTATACCGATACGATCCGTATCCACATCGTCACGGTTGGCAAGATAATCCACCGCTGCACTGAAATCTTCCGTATTAATATCCGGTGAAGCCACATAACGAGGCTCACCACCACTCTCACCTGTATAAGACGGATCGAAAGCAATCGTCAAGAATCCCCTTTCTGCCAGCGTTTGGGCATACAGTCCCGAAGATTGTTCTTTCACCGCACCAAACGGGCCGCTAATGGCGATTGCCGGCAATTTACCTTCTGCATTTTTGGGGATATACAAGTCAGCAGCAAGCGTGATACCATAACGGTTGTGAAAAGTAACTTTCGAGTGACGTACTTTATCGTTTTCGGGAAACGTCTTGTCCCACTCTTGAATCAGGTTTAATTTCTTTTCCGTAAACTTATTATTTCTGTCAGAAAGATTACCTGCTGACAACAGCTTGCCTGCAATACAAAGACATATTGTCATTACTACACGCGAAAAATTCAATGTTCGTCTCATACATTCTATTATTTATGTTATCAATCATTTTTCTATTCCCTTTTAGGAATGTTACAAAATTAGATAGATTTATGCCTAACCCCGGTAGACAAATTACTGATATTACATCTCAATCATAACCTTAATTACAGATTTTATAATACTGACGGAAGCTGTAAGTAAGGTGGAATCCGTAACTGAGGTTATATAATCCGTAATTAAGGTTGTTGGAATGACAGAATTATCCCGTATTTTTGTAAACGATATACGACGGAAGTGCTTTTAAAACATTAAACAGCAATAATTATGAACAAGATATTCAACTTGAACAGTGTAGACCAATACAATAAATTGTACGGCCTTGAAACTTTGAATCCGTTGGTCAGTGTGATCGATTTAAATAAAGCCACCCGGCAGATGAATTATGCACACTGGCATTATGGTATCTATGCACTTTACCTGAAACTCGAAAAAGCGTGTGACATCAGATATGGGCGGCAAAATTATGATTATCAAGAAGGAACCATTGTATGTTTTGCTCCCGGACAGGATGCGGAAACGACATTGATCACAGATCGCGTGCAAGTGAATGCACTTGGCATACTTTTTCATCCGGATTTATTACTAGGAACATCACTTGGCAAGACAATCAAGAAATACACGTTCTTCTCGTATGAAGTAAACGAAGCCCTTCATCTTTCTGAAGAGGAACGGAATATTATTATGGATTGCCTGAGAATCATCCGCCTTGAACTAGAGCACGGAGTGGATAAGCATAGTAAAACATTGCTTGTAAACTATATAGAACTGCTCCTTAACTACTGTATGCGTTTCTATGAACGACAATTCGTCACCCGCAGTAAAGCGAACCATGATGTGTTGACTCGTTTCGAGCAATTACTTGACAACTACTTTTCAGGAACTTTTGCAGAACAAAACGGCTTACCTACTGTCAAATATTTCGCTGACAAAATATGCCTTTCCCCCAATTACTTCGGCGATATGGTAAAGAAAGAAACCGGCAGGACACCACAGGAACATATTCAGGAAAAAGTAATCGAAATGGCAAAGGAACGTATGATCGGCACAGAAGATACAGTCAGCCAGATTGCCTACTCATTGGGATTCCAGTACCCGCAGCATTTTTGCCGCCTGTTCAAAAAACGGGTAGGATGTACTCCTAACGAATACCGTGTACAGAATAATCTGTGAAAAGAATATGAAGAAGAAAAATACATTGGACTTGAATACCGTGCATGAATGCAATCGTTGTCTGGACTGCAAAACATTGCATCCTCAGGTGAGTCTTATTAATTTGGAGAATCCGTGTCTGGAGCAGGATACTGTCAAGTTCGAGTTCTACGCTATCTTACTGATAGAAGACTGTCCGGACGAATGTTCATGTTGCGGCCGGAAGTATTATGATTATTCCAATGCGACAATGGTCTTTCTTAAACCGGGTGAAGTTTTCCGAATGAGCAAGGAAAAGACCTTACCCAGCAAAGGCTTTTTGCTGGTGTTTCATCCGGACTTGCTGTTTCAGACCACATTGAAGAACCATATCAATAATTACACCTTCTTCCACTACCACAAAGAAGAGGCATTGCATCTATCGCAGCGTGAAACAGAGAAAGTCACCTGCTGTCTATGGAATATAGAGGAAGAACTGCATCATTCGATTGATACACATAGCAGGACTATCCTTTCACGGCATATCGAACTATTACTGGATTACTGCACTCGTTACTACGAACGTCAGTTTATCACCCGCGAAAACAGGAATAAGGCAATTCTCAGAAAAATGGAACAGTTGCTTGAGGATTATATAGAGTTGGGGAAATTACAAAATGGCAAACTTCCTACACCCGACTATCTGGCGGAAAGGCTCAATCTTTCTCCTGTTTATTTTACAGACCTGCTGAAATTTGAAACAGGCAAGACTTTGGAACAGTATTTCCAACTCAAACGATTGGAGACTGCTAAACGAATGCTGATGAAAGACGGTGCCACACCCACTGCCGTTTCCCGTCAATTAGGCTATCCGAATGTACAGCATTTCAGCCTTATATTCAAGAAAATAACAGGTATGTCACCAAGTGATTATCCAAAACAGGTGAATTAAAACTACTCTTTTTTCATATTTATCCTCCAAAAGCATTGTTATTCAACAAGAAAACAATATCTTTGTTCCCACTTATTACGATTAATAACGTAGAAGCGTTTAGAATATTATCTCTGGTCAGAATCTGGTAAATTCATCTATTGGGGAGATAATGGCAACTAAGCGTTCACGTCTTTGTTATATGCAAGGGCGTGGACTCTGTTGTTCATTTCCCAATAGGTTTACCAGAGCCCTGAACAAGATGAACTAACGACGTCCACGCTTCTTTTGTATATATACGGTATCTGGACGCATACTACCACAACAAACAATCGTAAAATGAACAACATTATTACAAAGTTCTTTGCATCTTTATTAGCCTACGGGGTGGCTAATAAGAAAAAGCGTTTTTCGGCAATCGGTCATTTTTCAGAGGGATTAGCTCCGGCTAGAGGTACAATACAATGGGGATACATCAACAAAGGATATGATATCATCATTCCTTTACAATATGAACGGGCTTTTTCCTTCAAAGAGAACTTAGCTATGGTAGTACGCGACTCCCAATATGGATATATCGACCGCACAGGACATATACAAATTCCTTTTAACTTTTCAGCAGCCCATTCGTTCGAACAAGAATGTGCACGAGTATGCAATGACGGATTATGGGGGCTGATCGACAGACAAGGCAATTATATTCTTCCACCAACATACAGTCTGATAGAGCAATTCACCGAAGGACTGGCACTCGTCTCTCTTAATAGTAAGGTGGGATTCATCAACATGAAAGGCAAAGTCGTCATTCCATTAGAATATGACAACGGTTGTCCTTTTTCCGAAGGACTGGCAGCCGTCTGCATTGAAAAACAATCCGCCAAATGGGGATACATAGACAAAGAAAATCAAGAAATACTTCCTTTTAAATACGATATAGCAGAACCCTTTTATAACAACATAGCCCGAGTGGGTCTCTATGGAAAAAGCATGAAAATCAATAAGCAGGGCAGCGAATGTCTGTAACCAACCACTCCGGCATTCATTTCATCTCAGCCTACAGTATTCTGCCTTAACGCTCATTTTCACCACAGATTACACGGATTTACACAGATAATAAATATTGATTATTGATATATTAAAATCTAATCTGAGAAAATCCGTGTAAATCTGTGATGAATTATGATACAGCCTTACTAGAAATATTTCTTCTCCGCCGCCCGTTGCCAAGCCTCCACCAATTCCGTCATGACTTCCGATACTGACTGTCTGCGGGATACAATGGCGGATACTTGACCGATCTCCAGCTCACCCTCTTCCAAATCACCTTCAAATATACCTTTCTTGGCACGACCGCGTCCGAGCAAGATTCTTAATTCTTCGGGAGTAGCACCACTATCCTCCGCTTTCTCCACAGCTTCCCGAAAAGCATTCTTCACTAAACGTGTCGGAGCCAGTTTCTTCAACAGCAATTTCGTGTCTCCTTCACCCAAACTCAAACAATAGTCTTTGAATACCGGACTGGCAGAGCTTTCTTCCGTCAGGGCAAAACGGGTTCCGATCTGCACTCCTTCAGCTCCCAACACCATAGCTGCTAGAATACCTTCCCCCGTACCGATGCCACCTGCCGCAATCAACGGCAATGTAGTAGCTTCACGCACGGCCGGAATCAGACAGAAAGTCGTTGTTTCCTCACGTCCATTGTGCCCGCCGGCTTCAAAACCTTCGGCAACTACCGCATCCACTCCCGCTTCCTCACATTTCACTGCAAAACGGGAAGAAGAAACGACATGAATCACCGTAATGCCACGTTCTTTCAGCCATCCTGTCCACGTTTTCGGATTTCCTGCAGAAGTAAAGACAATCTTTACTCCTTCCTCCACCACAATATTCATTATTTCTTCTATCTGAGGATACATCAAAGGAATGTTCACCCCAAAAGGAAATCTCGTTGCCGCACGGCATTTACAGATATGCTCGCGCAAAGTCTCCGGATGCATGGATCCGGCACCGATCAGTCCTAAGCCACCCGCGTTACTCACTGCGGAAGCCAATCGCCAACCGCTACACCAAACCATACCACCTTGAATAATGGGATACCGGATCCCTAGAAGAGAAGTTATTCTGTTCATAATAAATAATGTATCAATACATTTTATATAACGCTTTTACCGGGTAATCTGTTCGATAGGTTTATTTATCAACACGGTAGTTGAATCTCCATAAGTTTTCAACACTTCCAACGTGCGGATACGGTTATCTCTTCCTGTTTTGTTCCAGAATTCTTTCGTAAAGGCAGCCATCAAATCAAGCCCGCTAATAGTTCCGCCACAAACTGAGACATTCTCCCCTATCCGTATTTCATTCGCTTTCCGGTTACGTGTCCGGTTCGTATAGAATCTCTGCCGACGCAGTTCGTAGAAAGAATCTCCCCGCCATGTATTCTTGTTCACTCTGATCTTTTTCTGATAAACTGGATCCCAGTTATAGCGGGTATTTGCCTTATACGGCATAAGAGTCAACACAACTTTCGGTTTAGGCAGTGCTTCGGGAAGCGACTCATCGGGCAACATCCAACGCTTCTCCTCCGACATACGGGGAGTACCCACCGCACCGCCGAAATCAATCTGCTTGACCGCCTTCGGGTTCAGCTTCAGTTCTTCACTGCCTTCCAACAACTTTTGCAGTTTGAGCGAATCTTGCACAGACCATTGGGCATAGCATACCCCTGTCAGCAGCAGTGAGACTGCCGATATAAATAAACGTTTCCTCATTTTTTATTGTTTTTTATCTTCCGAAGGCTCTCCCCTTTTTACCACCAACGATAGCCTGTTCCACAAAGCGGCTCATCATGACACGGGTCAATCGTCCACCGGGTTTTAGGATATTGCCGTTCCTCCCACCAGCTACGGTAACAGGCAGCTGCATCGAGCACTTCCTCATCGGTCAGGAAATAGATGGCCTCATAATTTTCAGCATTTGCCAGCACCATCTTGCAGCCTAACGACGGAGGTGTACCTTGACGGATATACTCGATCACCCAAAGCATACACTCACCCAAACGGATCTTACCGTTGTTCGTATTATAGACCGACGGGAACGAAGGAATAATTGTCAGATCTTCCGCATATTTCAAAAGTTCGGGAATATCCTCCTCCATGAAATGAGGCACTTCCACCACTCCTTTATCATTCTTCATTTTATATGTACCCGCCTTCAATTGTTTCACAAAGAGATCAACATCCGGATTGTTATAATCCATTTCTTCGCTGCTGCATCCCGCAAAAGATACAATCAGGCAAACAGCCATCCACAGCATTAATAGTGTTTTTTTCATTTTCATAAGGGTTAATACGTCATGCGAAGTCCGCAGAGCAAGTTAAAGTTAGTCGGCCGCTTCGTGCGTACCGTAGCCAGTTTCGAATCGGTACTGAAATGATGCGAAACACCGGGCTCGGCAAAAACCGCAAGCCGGTCATTAATCTTATAATTGATTCCAATACCGGCAGTTACCGCCAATTGGACAGGTTCTTCCTTAAAACTGTTATCCGTCGCACCGGCTATACATTTATCCGCCACTCCGCCTACGGTAGCATAAAGGTCTACTTTCTTCGTATCTACCAGTGTCACGTTTACCCGCACGGGTATACCCAGATAATGTAAATGCTGTCCGGCCGAACGAAGATTTGAATAAAGCAGTCCGGTTTCTATCCCCAGATAGTCGTTCAACTTTCGTTCTACTGTTACTCCTGCGGAAACAGGTATCTTGTAAGTACCGTCCTCTGCCGGAAGCGCCATGCCTACTTGAGCTTTCACAGCCCAGCAACGTTTCTTCATTATTTTCTCCGAAGTCACAGGCAAACCCGCCCGTTCTTCCTCCCGGCCGACAGAAGTTTCCATATTTCCATTCGCTACCTGCCAATAACCACTATGGCGTTCGTTACCGTAAGGCCGCTCATGCCCTGTAGCCGTGGACGAGAAAGAGAACGACATCGAGAAAGTAAAGGCAAGCGAGTCCTCATCTTCCGTATATTGCGACAACATTCCGAATGACTGGGGAGCCGGTTTCTGCAATACCGGTTCTACCGGCAGCGGCAGTTGATTGACACGTATCCCGTCTCCGTCCATCTGCCCTCCATTCGTCGCGGCTATCTTGGTAAACGCTTCCTCCATCTCTTCTTTAGGTGAGAAATACAAGAAAGTGGCTGACGAAGCTGCCAGAACAAGCAGTACGGACGCCGCAGCCGCCACACGGAAGAGCAGGAGCCGACGACGATGTTGACAAGCCACAGGAATATCCTGCAAAAGCTCTTCCCAAAAACCATCCCGTACATTCATCCCGGTATCGGCGAGACGTGCGCGAAACAGATCGGTTATTTCATCATTTTCTTTCTTCATGGTTCCTATACTCTTTAATTCTTTTTGCTAACAAATATTTGGCCCGGTGTAACTGCGAAGTAGACGAGTGCTCTTTAATATGAAGCAGCTTGGCTATCTCCTTGTGTGACTTCTCTTCAAACACATAAAGGTTGAAAACGGTTCGACAACCATCCGGCAATTCGGCAACAAATGTCATCAATTGCTCTTCGGAGATGCCTGCCCCTCCTCCCGAATCTGATATATCGGGGATATCGGGAAGTTGCTCTTCATGCACCACCAACTGATTTACCCGTTTCTCCCGCCGCAGGTAATCAAGTGCTTGAGTCACCATCACTCGGGTTATCCATGTACAGAGCGAAGACTCGCCCCGAAAGGAGAAATTGGTAAAAATCTTGATGAAACCGTCATGCAGTACATCGTGCGCCACATCCATATCACCCGTATAGCGGAAACATACCGCCAGCATTTGTTTGGAATAGAGGGTGTAAAGTTCCTTTCGGGCTGAATCCTTTCCTGCCCGACAGCCCTTTATCAGTTCTATCTCGTTTTCCAAAGTCAATTACCTTTTTAAAATCGGACGTATGTCTGCGTCGTTTTACTCATTAGACGCAAGAATTTGAGGAATGCTGCAAGGAATATTGCTAAAAGAAGTTAAACAGATTCACCACAGAGGACACAGAGTACACAGAGGATTTAAACTTACTTTATAGGAAAAATTTCCTATCATTATTCCTCTGTGTACTCTGTGTCCTCTGTGGTGAAAAAAAATCAGCACGCTTTGAAGCTCATGTCCAGTCCTTTCACGGAATGCGTCAAAGCCCCGACGGAGATAAAGTCAACGCCACATTCGGCATAATCACGAAGAGTATCAAAGGTGATACCGCCGGAAGATTCGGTTTCATACTTGCCAGCCACCATTTCTACTGCCTTTTTAGTCATTTCGGGAGTGAAGTTATCGAACATGATACGGTCTACACCACCTAAATCAAGCACTTGTTGCAGTTCGTCGAAGTTGCGGACTTCTATTTCTATCTTCAGATCTTTACCTTTTTCCTTGCAGTATTCTTTGGCACGGGTGATGGCCTTGTCGATACCTCCGGCAAAATCCACATGATTGTCTTTCAACAGAATCATGTCGAACAACCCGATACGATGATTTACGCCACCGCCAATCTTTACCGCCATCTTTTCAAGGATACGCATACCGGGAGTTGTCTTACGGGTATCCAATACGCGGGTATGAGTGCCTTCAAGTTTCTTCGCATATTTGCGTGTCATGGTCGCGATACCGCTCATGCGCTGCATCACGTTCAACATCAGGCGTTCGGTTTGAAGCAAGGATTGCACCTTACCTTCCACCACCATTGCCACATCACCCGGCTTCACTTCCGCACCGTCATTGATAAACACTTCGACTTTCATCGTCGGGTCGAAACGATTGAAGATTTCTTTAGCCACTTCGATACCGGCCAGCACACCGGCTTCCTTGATAAGCAATTTTGATTTTCCCATTGCCGTAGCGGGAATACATGAAAGGGTGGTATGGTCACCATCGCCTATATCTTCTGCAAAAGCAAGATCGATCAGTTTGTCGATCAGTTCTTTTTCCTTATTCATTGATTTTGTCTATTCTTATTTGGTGTATTAAACATTTATCCTGTACTTTTTTCAGAAAGCAGTTCACACGAAAGTTTCCGTTCGTTGTGGCCAACGTACCGATAACGAAACTTGACTCGTCCCGCTTTCCCTGATGGTTCACTGTAAACCCATTGACTTTATTCTTCGTGAAGAAGTCTTGCATCACAGCGGTCGCTTTCTGTTTGTCAACGTTTGTCGAGCTACCTTGGAGCACCAGGTTTACCTTGTCCCCCATATACTTACTCAGCTCTTGTGAGCTTCCTCTTTTAAATGCCGTAATCACTCCTGCCGGTATCTCCTGCGCCATTAGCAACGAGAAGGAAAGAAGCAAAGCGGCCATTCCTACGAGCACTCGTTTTCTCATAAATACAAGCTTTTAAGTTGTAGTCTAAAGGTTTAGACTTTCAACTAATGATAGGCAAAGGTAAGCATTAATTGCAGAATAACATAAAAAATGCCTATTTTTGTGCAATTAAATACAATTGCAGAGATATGAAAACAACCTTGCTCGTCGTAGGACGAACCGTAGAACAGCATTATATTACAGCTATCAACGACTATATACAGCGTACGAAACGTTATATCACTTTTGATATAGAAGTGATCCCCGAACTGAAAAATACAAAAAGTCTTTCGATGGAGGTGCAGAAAGAAAAGGAAGGGGAGCTGATTCTGAAAGCCCTTCAACCGGGTGATGTGGTGGTGTTATTGGATGAGCACGGGAAAGAGATGCGTTCCCTTGAATTTGCCGATTATATGAAACGGAAAATGAATACGGTGAACAAACGACTGGTTTTCATTATCGGAGGACCGTATGGCTTTTCGGAAAAAGTATATCAAGCGGCACACGAAAAGATTTCAATGTCAAAAATGACTTTCTCGCATCAGATGATCCGGTTGATATTCGTCGAGCAGATTTATCGGGCGATGACTATATTGAATGGAGGGCCGTATCATCACGAATAAAAACATTATCTCATATACTATAAATGAGATAATATGGATCTTTTAATCTCGTCCCAAGACACATCTACAAACATATAAGGCATTGGATCCTCCTCCGCATCTTCAAAATAGGCTAAACTTTTCATTGCCATAAAAGAAGATGAGTCGGAATATTTTTGAGCATAGAAATCCAATATATTATTCAATGAATACGTTTTCAACAAAAAAAAATAGATATCTACAAAATCCTTAGTTCCAATGTTGTGGATTCAACCGTTGATAAGTATAACATTTGAACTGTTCTTTAGGAGTTTGTGAAATGGCTGAAAGATAGGCTAAAGCCCTAGGCTCCAATTCACGAAACCCTTTAGCCTCTTCAACAATTCTGGTAATTCCATAATATTGCTTTACAATATTCCAATCTTGTAACATTCCATATTCAAGCACTCTCTTTATAATATACCGTGAATGCTTCTCCATATCTAAATCGTCTTTATTGACATCCCCAAAAAGATATGCCGAAAATTGAGTAATATATTTCTCCATCATCTATCGTACTATAATCCTTATATGACAAAGATAGGCATAAAAATGAATCGAATGCAAGTTAATAGCTATATTTATTTCACAAATTACTCCCGATTCATCAGCCGATGTTCCGCCATCTGTTCGAACCTTGTTCCCGGACGACCGTAATTAGCGTATGGATAGATGGAAATACCACCACGAGGAGTAAATATTCCCGTTACTTCAATGTATTTGGGATTCATCAACTTTATCAAATCTTTCATTATAATATTCACACAATCTTCATGAAAGGCTCCATGATTACGGAAACTGAAAAGATAGAGTTTCAAGCTCTTGCTTTCTACCATTTTTATATCGGGAATGTAGCTGATACGTATTTCCGCAAAATCCGGCTGTCCTGTAATAGGACACAGACTTGTGAACTCCGGGCAGTTGAAACGTACCCAATAATCATTTTCAGGATGCTTATTATCAAAGGCTTCCAATACTTCCGGAGCATAATCTTGCTTATACTCGGTTTTTCTTCCCAATAAGGAAAGCTGGTCTTTTAATTCAGTCATTGCACTTACTAGTTACAACCTCTACACTAAACAAAAAACGTATTTTCTCTATCACCTATCACCGACAAGCCTCAAATGCCTTATTCATCGATGTTTCAGTGGTGAATGATTCATTTTACAACCTATCACCACATCTATCACCTATCACCATCAACTCCCAGCCCACGTTTGCTTTATCCTCATCTTACTTGTTACGGTGTGTTTCACGGCATGAAACAGAATGTTTCACACTGGAGAACAGATAGTTTCTTACGGCAGAACCCATAGTTTCAAGCGCCGGAAACTTTAGTTTCATGCCGCTGAAACTTTAGTTTCTCACCGATGAAACAACAGTTTCAAGCTGTTGAAACTAATTTAAACCGCCGCTTATCAGACAAAACTACCGTAGATACAAAGCTTACTATCACTTGCTAGCCGGAGCTTACCGGTGACAACAGATGTGACAACAAAACTTCAAATTCAACTGCTATCACTGCTTGCTGTCACAAGCTATACAATTTATAATCAATTGTTTATCTATAAGAATGTGACAGATGACAGCAAAAATACATTTTAATCTCTGTGTAGAGATATTATTGATTCTTACTTTTTAAATACTTCTCCAATCCTTCCCGACGCAACTTACAAGCCGGACAATGTCCGCAGCCATCCCCTTGAACGCCATTATAGCACGTCAAAGTCTCGTTACGAATCAACTCCAGCACACCCAATTCGTCGGCCAAAGCCCATGTTTCCGCTTTATCAATCCACATCAAAGGAGTATGAATCACAAATTGTTCATCCATAGCCAAGTTCAACGTTACATTGAGAGACTTGATAAAGGAATCACGGCAATCGGGATAACCGCTGAAATCGGTTTGGGAAACCCCTGTTACCAAGTGGTTTATACCGCGTTCACGGGCATACACCGCTGCAATGCTCAGAAAAAACAGATTACGTCCCGGCACAAAAGTATTGGGAACACTATCTGCAGGCTTTTCCTGATCCATCACCATTGTAGTGTCAGTCAAAGAGTTATGTCCAAGTTGCCCGACAAAAGACACGTCCATCACATCAAATTCCACTTCCGCTTTCCAGGCTATCTCCCGTGCAAACTCCACTTCTTTCTGATGTTTCTGACCATACAGGAAACTCAGGGCATACACTTTCTTAAAGTTGCGTTTTGCCCAAAACAGACACGTAGTAGAGTCTTGTCCTCCACTGAACACAACCAATGCTGCTTCTCTATTCATAAATCTATCTTAAATATCTTTGACTTTCAGTACATTATAGGAGATATCGGTATCGTAAACATCGCTACCATCTATTTGCTTAATAGCTTTCACCACACGGATAGTTACCGGAAGGATAATCACTTCGTACATGGACTTCAGCACAATTTGAATACCCATCATAATAAGCAACTCTTTCCAAGCGATGATTCCACCGAAAGCCACCGGGAAGAATATCAACGAATCCGCCGTTTCACCTACAACGGTTGACAAAATGGCACGAGCGGAAAAGTTACGCCCTTGACTGGCAATTTTCATTTTGCTCATCACATACGCATTGAGGAACGAGCCAACCAAGAAAGCCATCAGACTGGCAGCTACGATACGGGGAGCCATACCGAATACAAAATCGAAATGTTCTTCTCCTTCCCAGAAAGGGGCAGCCGGAATGGCTACGGCTATCAGTCCGAGAGTGACAACAAAGAAATTCATGGCAAAACCGCTCCAAATTATCAAGCGTGCTTTCTTGAATCCCCATACTTCGGCGATACAATCATTAATAATATAAGAAATTGGGAAAACCAACAATCCTGCAGTCACGGTCAGACTACCAATCTGGATTACTTTTGTCTCAAGAAGATTCGCCGCAATAAGGCATACATTAAATAAAATGCCCAGCAGCATAAAAGGTACGGATACTTTTTCTTTCATAATTCCTGTTTTTTACGTGGTGTTCTAGAATACACGACCGCTATTCACGGCATCATACTTTATTTTTATCTTTCGGGGTGCAAAGATAGAAAATAAAACTGAAACAAGCGCATCAAGACTGCCGAATTCTATTATCCATATATAGAAAAACAGGCACACCACTCAAAATCAAGAATTTGCTTTAAGCAGAGAAGTCTTTAAGTTCCTCCTTTAGCCGTTTGCGGATAAAGAATAAACGGCTCTTTACCGTTCCCATCGGCAACCCTAACTTGTCGGCAATCTCCCGATACTTAAATCCTGCCACAAACATCTGGAAAGGAACTTTCATTTCTTCCGGTATCGAATGTATCACACGATACAGATGTTTCATGTCGTATGTAAATTCAAATCGGTCCGCATCTTCATCCTCAATCTGATATTGTTGATTGATAGAATAATTATCATCCATGATATTCATTTCGCGAACGGTGCGACGATAGTTATTGACAAAAATGTTCCGCATCAGTGTATACATCCACCCCTTCAGGTTCTTACTGTACGTAAACTTCTCTTGATTATCCAATGCCTGCAACACACAATCCTGCACCAAATCATTGGCAGAATCACGGTCTGACGTCAACTTATATGCAAAGCGGTGTAAATCCGGCTGTATCGCTAATATTCCTTGAGTAAATTCTACTTTTTCCATCGTCGTATTTTCTTTATCTGATTACTACGGTACAAAAATCCGTCTTTTTAGAATGATTATAAATAGCAATTCTTCCGATTAGTTTGGCAATTTTTCCTTTGCCCCTCTCAACCATTTCTTTTTTTAGTTGTTCTTTGGGCATTCACCTAAAACTTAACTGATAATGAAAACTAGTTTTAAAATGGTAGCAATGCTACTGGGGATGGGAATTTTCCCCCTCTGTGCCAATGCGCAGAAAAAGGTAATCATCGAAGACGAGGAACCTAATTCCATCATGTTTATCTCCCGTGACAAAGCAGGAGACGAGATCATCCGGATTATGAACGACCGTTCGCAACTGCGTTTCCATGATCCGAATGCTCCCCGCTTCCTGCTGACTGACCAGAAAGGAAAATTCGCTTTAGGTATCGGAGGCTACGTCCGTGCGACAGCAGAATATGACTTTGGCGGTATTGTAGATGATGTGGATTTCTACCCGGCGTTGATTCCGCAACGTGGAAGCGGAAATTTCGCCAAAAATCAGTTTCAGATGGACATCACCACTTCTACCCTCTTCCTTAAATTGGTAGGACGTACGAAGCATCTCGGAGACTTTGTTGTCTATACTGCCGGAAACTTTCGTGGAGACGGGAAAACGTTTGAATTACAAAATGCTTATGCACAATTTCTCGGTTTCACCATCGGTTACAGTTACGGTTCGTTCATGGACCTCGCCGCTCTCCCTCCCACTATCGACTTTGCAGGCCCTAACGGTTCAGCATTCTACCGTACTACGCAATTAAGCTATATGTATGACAAGTTGAAAAACTGGAAGTTCGGTGTCGCTATGGAAATGCCTTCGGTAGACGGTACAACCAACAGCGATGTTTCCATCAACACGCAACGTATGCCGGACTTTGCTACTTCCGCACAATATAACTGGAACAGCAACAGCCATATCAAACTAAGCGCTATTATACGTAGCATGACTTATTCAAGTAATGTGTACGACAAAGCTTATTCCAAAACCGGATTCGGTTTGCAAGCGTCTACAACATTCAATGTCACAAAAAAATTACAGGCTTACGGACAGTTCAACTATGGCAAGGGAATCGGCTCTTATCTTAACGACTTGAGTAATCTGAATGTAGATATCGTCCCCGACCCGGACAATGAAGGTAAAATGCAGGTTCTTCCTATGTTAGGATGGTATGCAGGATTACAGTACAACTTCTGCCCAAGCTTCTTTGTTTCCGGAACGTACAGCCTGTCCAGACTATATTCCGAAAACGGATACCCAAGCGGAAATCCGGAATCATACCGCAAAGGCCAGTATTTAGTAGCCAATGCCTTCTGGAATGTCAGCAACAATATGCAGGTCGGAGTTGAATATCTGAGAGGATGGCGTACAGATTTCAGCTCTTCAACCCGTCACGCGAACCGGTTAAACTTGCTGATGCAGTATTCCTTCTAACCCACTATCATTACTACAAAAAACAAGAAAGTCATTTCAAAACAATGTTTGAAATGACTTTCTTCATATATAAAAGTTCGGATTATGAATTTAAAACTTATAGTCAAGCCCTACACCAAACACCTTATTGGTACGAGTAAAAACATCTGTACCAGCAATCCCTGTTCCATTATAATCATCCATATTTTTAGTATACTTATCATAATCAGTCCAAAAATAGGCTACATTTAATTTGAGGTTTTTCATCAAATTAAATCCAGCACCAAAACCATAAGAATAAGAACTTACAGCAAAACTCATATCTGTTTGATAATTATCCTTCACTCCATATTTAGTACGTTGCATTCCTGCACTTATTTGAGCCCATTTACAAATATCCCACTCAATACCCCCTAAATATTCATTAGTTCCATTACCTATATAATTACGTTTGTCTACCAAATCCCCAGTTATCGGATCCTGTACCGTTGCCATCTTAGCATGAGTATCAAAGAAATGATGATATCCAATAGAAGCCCGCAATGCTGGTAAGATTTCATAAGATACGCCTACTGTCAGCAAACTCGGAATATCGTGTGGTGTATTTACTCCATCACGATAATTTGCAAATTTATCGGAACCATCAGTACTAGGTGGAGGAAGATTTCCTTTTGTTTTATTCTCGACATTCAATTTCGTATTAAACTCATACTTCACACCAATATTCCATTTTCCTTTTTTAAAATCAGCACCAATAATAGGAGTTACTCCCCATCCTGATTGTTCGCAATCTAACTCCATATCAGCAGTTTGTCCAGCTACCGCTTCAGCCTTATCAGCCATAGCTGTATATTTCTCGGCAGAAGCTAAATCACCAGCAGCAGTAAAGGCTGCAGCAGCCTGACGAGCAGCAATCGCGGTATTAGTAAAAGATTGATTCAAATTTACCATATCTCCACCAGCTAAATTCGCTTGGATATTTTTTAAATATCCTGAATAAGAGTTACTCACATAATTAAAACGTGCACCTCCAAATACAGACAAATATTCATTAATTTTGTAGGTAGCACCTAACTGAAGCCCAAAGATATATTGTTTTCCCTCCATAAAGCTATTAACCGAATATTGATTAGTACCAGTATATGGATTTGTAGGAGCTAGTCCTCCTTCAACCATACCTCGTCCAGCTTCCACTAACATTGCTGGAATCAAAGCAACTTGTGATTCAAAAGAGCCAAGCCCTTCATTGAAAGTAGCCTTTCCACCACCACCAGTTATAGCAAAACTACCGGAAAAAGCCCAATTTCCTTTTTTATATACAGCAAAAAGACTTGGAACAAAAGGTGCTGAAGCTTCGCCTTTATATGTCTTGGTCTGATTTCCTCCAAAACCGGCAAATGGAGCAAAAGTAGAAGTTATCGTTCTCGTTTGATAAACATTCTGCCCATTAAAAGACAGATGAAAACCATCTTCCATAAAGGCCAAACCTGCAGGATTAGAATATATAGCATCAATTTGCGTGGATGCATCACGAGCTAACATTCTCAAAAATAAAACATGTTGATTAGTATTTGTCAGAAGCCCTCCGGCAAAAGTTGGAATTGAAACGATTAACATCACAAATCCAATCAAGGAAATTTTTCTCATCTAAATCTTTTTTAAATTATTTCGGGCGCAAAGATATAACATTATTGCACACGAAATATATGTTTGTGCATTTATTTTCTATTACGCCCCTATTTTAATTGAAAAAGCAAACTGTTTCTAATGAAACAATCTATTTTTATCACTTAATAAAGTCCAAACAAATCGACCGGCTTTTACGTTTATATTATAAGTAAATTATAGAAGAATATTATGGCCTATACAATTGCATTTTTTGGCACAAAGCCTTATGACGAATCGTCGTTTAACGATAAAAACAAAGAGTTCGGATTTGAAATACGTTATTATAAAGGACATCTGAATAAGAACAACGTACTGCTGACACAAGGCGTAGATGCGGTCTGCATCTTTGTGAATGATGTCGCTGACGCAGAAGTCATCCGCATTATGGCAGAGAACGGAGTAAAATTGCTGGCACTGCGATGTGCGGGATTCAATAACGTAGATTTGAATGCGGCGGCTACTGCCGGAATCACCGTAGTACGTGTTCCCGCTTACTCTCCCTATGCCGTTGCCGAATACACCGTAGCTCTGATGTTATCATTGAACCGGAAAATCCCCCGCGCATCCTGGCGCACGAAAGACGGAAATTTCTCCCTTCATGGTTTGATGGGATTCGATATGCATGGAAAAACAGCCGGAATCATCGGTACGGGGAAAATAGCAAAAATCCTGATTCATATCCTAAAAGGTTTCGGAATGAATGTGCTGGCATACGATCTTTATCCGGATTATAACTTTGCCAGAGAAGAACAAATTGTCTACACTTCGTTGGACGAACTGTATCATAGTTCGGATATCATTTCTCTGCATTGCCCGCTTACTGAAGAAACAAAATATCTTATTAACGACTATTCTATCAGTAAAATGAAAGACGGTGTAATGATTATCAATACCGGCCGCGGACAGTTAATTCACACCAATGCACTGATTGAAGGCCTGAAAAACAAGAAAATCGGATCGGCAGGATTGGACGTCTACGAAGAAGAGAGCGAATACTTCTATGAAGACCAGTCCGACCGTATCATCGATGATGATGTGCTTGCCCGCTTGCTCTCGTTCAACAATGTTATCGTCACTTCTCATCAAGCCTTTTTCACACGTGAAGCAATGGAAAACATAGCTATGACAACTTTACAAAATATAAAAGATTTTATCAATCACAAGCCTCTGCTAAATGAAGTGAAGAGATAAACCTTTTATCCTCCCACTTTGTTTACGAAGCATATAAACAACAAGAAAAAGGAGTTATTTATGAAAAAAGTAATACATAGAGCTGATACAAGAGGGCATTCCCAATACGATTGGCTGGATAGTTATCACACCTTCAGTTTCGATGAATATTTCGATTCCAACCGTATCAATTTCGGTGCTCTTCGCGTATTGAATGATGACAAAGTGGCGCCCGGAGAAGGATTCCAGACACATCCTCACAAGAATATGGAAATTGTATCCATTCCTCTGAAAGGACATCTGCAACATGGAGACAGCAAGAAAAACAGCCGGATTATTACCGTCGGAGAAATCCAGACTATGAGTGCCGGAACCGGAATTTTCCATAGCGAAGTGAATGCCAGTCCCGTAGAACCGGTTGAGTTCCTGCAAATCTGGATTATGCCGAGAGAACGGAACACACGCCCCGTTTATCAGGATTTCAACATCAGTGAGCTGGAACGTCCCAACGAGCTGGCAGTCATCGTATCACCTGACGGCAGTACTCCCGCATCTCTTTTGCAAGACACCTGGTTCTCAATAGGCAAAGTAGAGGCCGGCAAGAAACTGGGGTATCATATGCATCAAAGTCATGCAGGTGTATACATATTCCTTATTGAAGGAGAAATTGCAGTAGAAGGCGAGGTGCTGAAACGTCGTGACGGAATGGGGATCTACGAAACTAATAGTTTTGAATTGGAAACTTTGAAAGACTCGCATATTCTATTAATAGAAGTACCGATGTGAGAAATTACGGAAATATAGCCGATATCCGGCAAGAATATACTAAAAGCGGATTGCGGGAAAATGAACTTCCCGACGACCCGCTTTCGCTTTTCAGTCAGTGGTTGCAAGAAGCCATCGACGCAAAAGTAGATGAACCGACCGCTGTCATCGTTGGTACTGTATCTCCCGAAGGAAAGCCGTCCACACGTACCGTATTACTGAAGGGGCTCCACGACGGCAAGTTCGTCTTTTACACAAATTACGAAAGCCGTAAAGGAAAACAATTGGCACACAATCCATATATTTCCCTCTCTTTCGTATGGCATACACTCGAAAGGCAAGTACATATAGAAGGAGTAGCAAGCAAAGTGGCTCCGGAAGAGTCGGACGAATACTTCCGGAAACGCCCTTATAAGAGTAGGGTCGGTGCACGCGTTTCCCCGCAAAGCCAACCGATTTCAAGCAGAATGCAGTTGATACGTGCTTTCATCAAAGAGGCGGCACGTTGGATAGGGAAAGAAGTAGAAAGGCCTGATAATTGGGGCGGATATGCCGTTGTTCCTACCAGAATTGAGTTTTGGCAAGGACGGCCGAACCGTCTACATGACCGCTTCCTATATACGTTACAACTAAATGGAGAATGGGAAATCAGTCGTCTTGCTCCTTGATTTCGTCGATTTTTTTTGGCAACTTCAACTAGAATACTTAATATTGCAATTCTAAAATATTCAGCTTATGATACTGGATTATATATACCATAGCGGTTTCGCCATCGAAGCAGAAGGGGTAACCGTTATCATCGATTACTATAAAGATTCTTCCGAGACTGACAATAATCGGGGAATCGTACATGATTACCTTTTACAAAGGCCGGGCAAATTGTACGTACTAGCTACACACTTCCACCCCGATCACTTTAATCGTGAAATATTGACATGGAAAGAGCAACGGCCCGATATTCAGTACATCTTTTCCAAAGATATTCTGAAATCACACCGTGCCCAAAGCGAAGACGCTTTCTTCATAAAAAAAGGAGAAGCGTACGAAGATGATACGATACGAATCGATGCATTCGGTTCGACGGATGTCGGCAGTTCATTTCTGCTTCACCTCCAAGACTGGAGTATTTTCCATGCCGGTGATTTAAATAACTGGCATTGGAGCGAAGAATCTACCGAAGAAGAGATACGAAAAGCCAACGGTGATTTCCTTGCAGAAGTTAAATATTTAAAAGAAAGAGCGTCGGACATTGATTTAGTGCTGTTTCCGGTAGATCGAAGAATGGGAAAAGATTACATGAAAGGAGCAAAACAGTTCATCGAACAAATAAAAACTACTATATTTGTGCCCATGCATTTCAGTGAAGATTATGAAGGCGGTAATGCGCTTCGTAATTTTGCCGAAAATGCAGGTTGCCGTTTCGTCAACATCACCCATCGGGGCGAAAGTTTTGAGATTACCAAATAAACACATAATAATTATGAATAAATTTACAATTCTGTTTCTTACCCTGCTTCTTGCATTGCCGGTGGCAATGAAGGCAGAATCTGCAAAAGAAAAAAGAGACGACACCAGATACCTTACAGGCGCCGTTCCTGAAGTTGATGGTAAGGTCGTATTTTCCAAAGAATTTCAAATTCCGGGAATGAGTCAGGCGCAAATCTACGACACTATTATGAAATGGATGCAAGAACGCTTGAAAGAGAATAAGAATATTGAAAGCCGGGTAGTCTTCTCCGATGAAGCTAAAGGTACGGTTGCCGGTATCGGCGAAGAATGGATTGTTTTCAGTTCCAGTGCTTTGTCGTTAGACCGTACACTCATCAATTACCAGATTACCGTTACCTGTAAACCCGGTAACTGCCTGGTAGAACTGGAAAAAATCCGTTTTACTTATCGCGAAACAGAAAAATATAAGGCAGAAGAATGGATTACCGATAAATATGCGCTTAATAAGGCAAAGACCAAGTTGGTACGTGGTCTGGCTAAATGGCGTAGAAAAACGGTAGACTTCGCAGATGATATATTTATGGATGTAGCCGTCGCTTTCGGAGCACCGGATACTCGTCCTAAAGCCGAAAAGAAGAAAAAAGAGGAAGAGAAGACAACTCCGTCAATTGTCGCAGCCGCAGGTCCGATTGTCATTGGCGGCGCAGATAAAAAGACCGATATAAAGGTGACGACTGCCGAACCTGCCAATACAGTTCCTGCCGCCACTCTTACCCCCGCTACTCCGGTTGGTAAAGCTTCATCGGATATGCCGGGTTACGTAGAAATTGACTTGAAGCAAATTCCGGGTGAGGTATATGCTCTGATGGGAAGTGGCAAGCTGGTTATCAGTATCGGAAAAGACGAGTTTAACATGACCAATATGACTGCAAACGCTGGTGGTGCGTTGGGATACCAGTCCGGTAAGGCTGTAGCTTACTGTACTCTTTCCCCCGATCAGTCTTATGACGCCATAGAAAAAGCGGACAATTATACGCTGAAACTCTATGCTCCGAACCAAACAACTCCTTCGGCTGTTATAGAATGTAAGAAATTGCCTTCACAGACTACTCCACAAGCCGGACAACCCCGCACATACGTCGGAGAGATTGTGAAGCTCTTAATGAAAAAATAATAAGATTACAACAATGGAAATAAAAAGTAAATTTGACCATTTCAATATCAATGTCACGGACTTGGAACGGAGTATTGCCTTTTATGAAAAAGCGCTCGGTTTGAAAGAACACCATCGAAAAGAGGCTTCCGACGGTTCGTTCACGCTGGTTTACCTAACAGACAATGAAACAGGATTTCTTCTGGAACTGACATGGCTAAAAGATCATGCCGCTCCATATGAACTTGGAGAGAATGAAAGTCATCTTTGTTTTCGGGTGGCCGGTGACTATGATGCCATCAGAGCTTATCATAAAGAAATGAATTGTGTATGTTTCGAGAATACAGCTATGGGGCTGTATTTCATCAATGACCCGGATGACTATTGGATTGAGATACTTCCACAAAAGTAAGTATATAAAAAGACGGGGCAGGATAATCATTCTGCCCCGTCTTTTTTATGATAGACTTATTTTTTATGTCGATTTGCCCTTTTTCTCCGGATATCTGCTTTCATCTTTGCGGCACCCGAACCATGCTGTCCACGAATATAGGTTGCTTTCTTCGCTTTCGTTTTCACCTTTTCCTCTTCCTTAGGCTTATCTTTCTTGCCTTTAAAGACGATTCCGCCCTGTATTGCTTCTTCTATACTCATACAATCATTTATTAATATTCACTTTTCCGGCTACAAATATAATCCTTTTCTACGGATTTATTTATCTTTGCCAACCAAAACAATACGTAACCACTAATGGCAACAACAATTCTTCCTGCAGAAAAGGATCCGATGGGAGCCGCTATTTATGATTATTTCACTCATCACAAAGCCGATCGCTTACGAGTATTTTCTTCTCAATTTGAGGAGGATGAAATTCCTGTCAAAGAGTTATTCCGTACGATTCAATCTATGCCCGCATTGGAACGCACAGCCTTAGAAATGGCTACAGGACGGATATTGGATGTAGGAGCAGGAAGTGGATGTCATGCCTTGGCCCTCCAAGCGATGGAAAAGGAGGTGTGTGCCATTGATATTTCTCCGCTATCTGTCGAAGTAATGAAACAACGTGGAGTAAATGATGTTCGTCTTACCAATCTGTTTGACGAAACATTCGATGAGACGTTCGATACGATTTTAATGCTAATGAATGGTTCCGGCATTATCGGAAAACTAAATAATATGCCGGATTTTTTCCAACGAATGAAGCGCATGCTCCGTCCTAAAGGGTGTATACTGATGGATTCAAGCGACTTACGTTATCTTTTTGAAGAAGAAGACGGAAGTATAGTTATCGACTTGGCAGGAGATTATTACGGAGAAATTGATTTTCAGATGCAATATAAGGATATAAAAGGAGATACTTTCGATTGGTTATATGTAGATTTCCAAACACTTAACTTATATGCTTCCGAATACGGTTTCAAAGCTGAATTGGTAAAAGAAGGAAAACACTACGATTACCTGGTAAAACTCAGCCTTGCTTAGAAAATTCACAAAAACACGGGGTATGTCGTAATGAATCATAATCAGCGTAAGTTTGCATTTCAACATACCCTCATTCCCCTTTTTATAAATCCTCTATTTATTTCAGCATTTCATTAATCATTTGCACCAAAGAAGCAAATTCTTCTTCATTATACAAACGAGTTAGTTTTACTATTTTTCCCTCTTTATCTATCAATACGTTCCTTGTTATTCCGGAGTCGCGCAAAGCATACTTTGCAAAAATATCAGCTCCCGGATCTAATCCCAACGGATAAGTGATTCCGGTAGATTTGGCAAAAGCAAGGACTTTATCAAGTGGCTCATCACGGTCAATGCCGATCAATGCAAATTCCGCATTATCTTTATGCTTCAACCAAATATCTTTTTCTATGAACGGCATTTCTTTACGACAAACACCGCACCAACTTGCTGTAAACTGCAACATTACGACCTTGCCACGGAGAGAAGACAGACTCATTTGTTTTCCATCAGTCAGTGTGATTGTAAAATCCGGAGCTGTCTCTCCTACCCGAACAATATATCCTGTACTATCTGCTTCCGAAGTCATTACATCAGCAATCACTTTTGTACTATCTGCCGAAACCACAGTATCCGTCGCTCCTTTTTTCTGACCGGAGCACGCCAATACACTTATGGCTAAGAAAGCCATACCACACACATTCATAATTTTCTTTTTCATCTTCGTATAATCATTAGTGAGATTGCAAATATAAAAAAAGCACATGACGTATTTGCATTTTTAAAATAAATTCATACCTTTGCACCCGCAAAAGAAAATAACGCCTCTTTAGCTCAGTTGGCCAGAGCACGTGATTTGTAATCTCGGGGTCGTTGGTTCGAATCCGACAAGAGGCTCTTCAAAGTAGAAAGCTGTTTATCATACCGATAAGCAGCTTCTTTCATTAAAGAAAATTCTTTTCTAGTTTTTTTGCTTTCGGAATACAACCAAGCTAACAGCTATCAAAATCAGGATAATCCCAATAACACTGTTGACAGTGAAAAACTCCTCAAATACAAAAACACCGATCACGACGGCTGTCAACGGTTCCATAGCACCCAAAATAGATGTCAAAGTAGGCCCTGCATACTTTATTGCCTGTACTAAAGTGATATTGGAAATAGCCGTAGCCGGTAATGCAAGTCCTAGAATAATCAGCCATATATATCCGTCTGTTACCAAACGAAAACCGGAAGTGGTAAAAGCACCTATCAGATAAAAAAGAGTTCCCAGCCCCATGACATAGCAAGTCAATACAGTAGAATTAATTCTCACAGCTCGTGTGGTCCGCACTCCGATGATATACCCCGCATATGAGAGTACAGAAACACAAGCTGCCACTAAGCCAACCATCGCATTACCATTATTTGCGTCCAACTCTCCTAATGAAAGCAGAGCCGCACCTAACAAAGATATCAAAACAGCAAATAGCACCCAAAGCGACTTCTTCTCCCGAAAGAAAAACATCATTGCCAGAGCAACCACCAACGGATACATAAAATGAATGGTGGAAGCCACACCACTGGCTATATTTTGATAGGCAATAATCAGACTGAATGAAGTGATCGCCCGCAATAGGCTTAAGCCAAAGACAACTTTGAAGTCTTTTACGGACAAGCGGAATTTACACCCGGAAAATAAGCCTAACACAGTCAGCACAATTGATGCTACCCCCCAACGATAGGAAAGTACTTCAAAAGCTGAAAATCCAATCATTAACAAAGTGATGGAAAAGAACGGAGCCAGCCCAAAAGTGGAGGAAGATACTGCCGCATAGAGTATACCTTTTATGCGATTCATGAGGTTTTTAACTATTCTGTTTTAATCGTTTATTTACAACTACAAAGATAGACTGATATTTCTTTAAGTGCAAAGATAAAATGGAAAGATTGACTTTATTTTCTTCTTTATGGCATGATAGACTGTATTGTTTATTTTCCTATATTTGCGACGACTAATATAGGAAAAATGAATTTGAGATGCAATATGAAAACGAACTTTACGATCAGAACAGCCCGACAATCCGACAGTGTTGAACTAAGAGATTTGTACAAAAATACCGTACTTATAATAAACAGACGTGATTATTCACAGGAAGAAGTTGAAGACTGGGCTTCATGCGGAAATGATCTTTCTAAAATAGAGAAAATGATAGAAACCCATTACTTTATTGTTGCCGTTGACCAGCAATTACAAATCGTAGGTTTCTCTTCTATCACTTCGCAAGGATATCTACATTCAATGTTCGTTCACAAAGACTTTCAAGGTAAAGGCATTGCGACTATACTTTTGAAAGAAATAGAACGATATGCTATTGAACAGGGAATGGAACGAATTACATCAGAAGTGAGTTTAACTGCCCGCCCATTCTTCGAAAGACAAGGGTATACTGCGGAAAAGGAGCAGAAACGACAGGCTAATAAATTAAGTCTGACTAATTTTTGGATGCAAAAGACCTTGAATGCTTAAAAAAACAAAGAAGGACTAGAAATTACTTTCTAATCCTTCCCCAATTTGGAGGTTTCTGGCGGATTTTAAACCACCAAGATAATCCTTTTATTTACAATTAATTAGAATCTCTTTAGCTTCGCTACTGTAAAACAATTGCAAAACAAACATTCTGTTTAAATCATTTATTAATAATCACAAAGATTAAACTGATAATTTTGATCTGCAAAGAAAAAATGGAAAGATTTATTCTATTTCTTCTTTAAGCCATAATAGACAAATACTTTTGCAAGGCAGTTATCTCCGCTTCAACAACCAACTGCTGAAAGTCTTCCGTCAGATGTTCCGTGTGTGACTTTTCCAATGCCTTGTAATAATTGATTTTGGCATCGTTACTACCTTTCAGGGTAATAATAACGTAGCCATTGCGAAGAAGGTATAAGTTCATCAACAGTCGGGAAGTACGACCATTACCGTCAATAAATGGATGAATACGCACCAGCTCATCATGCAAATAAGCAGCTACGAGTACGGGATGCACTTTTTCTTCTTCCATTTGCCTAAAACGGAGCATGAAATCTTCCATCTGCTTCTCTATCAGATAAGGTTGTGGTGGCATATGCGTACTACCTGAAATCATAACGGGAACGGTACGATATCTTCCGGCATTCTCGCGGTCTATGCCATGAAGAATAAGAGCATGTATCTCTTTAATGGTACGCTCACTTATCTCTATGTCCTGTTTGGCAATATCCTTAATATAACTGATGGCTTCGGTATGATTGATAGCTTCCAAGTGTTCACGCATCGACTTTCCCGAAATCGTAACACCTTCGTTTACTACAAGGGCAGTCTCCTGCAAGGTAAGTGTATTGCCTTCTATACGATTACTCTCATAAGTATATTCAATATCCAAAGCATCTTGAATCTTCTTCAAGGCTTCTTCGGGGAGTGGACGCAAAATCGATAGTTGATCTTTGAGCACATCCACTTCATTCAGTAATTCCTTAATATCTTCATTCATGGTTACTCTATTTCTTTAATTCGTTCCACTTGCTTATTCAGAAAGTAATCGGCATAAGGAGAATAATCGCCTGTTTCGTAAAAGGCAATCAGTCTTTTCCTGTAGTTCAGTATATCGGCATCTTTGGAGGAATAGACGGGGATAATGTCAGCGTTCATTAAAGCAATGCTTTCCACCATTCGGGAAGTACGTTTGTTTCCATCAATGAAAGGTTGCAGCTTAGCTATGTTGCAATGAAGATAAACAGCCCGCTCCAATGGATTGGTATATTGCTCCTGCTGATAAAGTATTTCATTCAACTTAGCCCGAATATCGTGCAAGTCCTTCGGGGGAATATATTCCGTACCGCTGATACGGACGGCTCTTGTTCTTAAATAGCCCGATTCTTCATCGGAAACCAATCCCGTAGATATAGATTGATGCACCCTAAACAAAGTACGTTCATCAATCACTTCTTGATTCTTCCCTTTATTGATATACTCCACTTCGGAAATAAAAGTATTATATAGGTTTTTCAACATCTTAGCATCTTCATACTTCTTTTCGGAAGTAATACCATCTTTGAGCAATGCTTCTGTTTCCACATAAGTATAGGTATTACCTTCAATCTTACCTGAATAGTAGCACCACACTACCGCCAAATCTTTTATTTCATTTGAGCGCAAATCCGATAGCTTAGCTAAAGGATGATTCAAAATGAATTGCGCTTTTTCCTGCTGTTCCTTATTTAATATCTGTTCCATAATCATAAAACAATTGTAGCCTATGGTTAGATTTTATTGTTCCCTATAATACTTTTCCCCTCATAATACTTAACCCTACCTTTCAGTTCATCAATATCCTTCTTGATAGAATCCGTAACAGGAATATTGTGCTTATCCAAAAAAGACATAAGTTTCTGTAGTTCTTCTTGTGCTTCCATCTTTCGGATACCATAGTAGTAGGTAGACGTAAAGTCGAATTCATCTTTAGACATCAATACCCTTGCCACATCTTTCGGGGTGGTTTTATCTGTTATCGTAATTTCCGATTCTAACAACGAGGAAATATATTTCAAATCCGCAGCATCAGGACTATACTGTTTCTTTAGTATATCGAAGTATGAATTAAACTTTTGTTCTTGGGCATCCCATTCGAGTTTTACCATCCCGAAGCCGTGAATCGAATAGGCTATTACCTTTTTCAGTAATCCTTCCAACTCTCCTTTATCAATACATATGCTATTCTCTATATTAGGAGAGTAGTTATCAAAGAAATAGGCAGGCTCTACATTAAAGTATTGAGCTATAGTTAGCAGCGTATCTATCTTGGTAGAGTTCGCTTTGATGATTTTATGCAAACTCTGCTCCGTCATGCCCAGTTCAACAGCAGCCTGTTTCATTGTCACGTTCTTCTTTTCGCACAACTCTTTTATTCTTTCAAGATGAACCATAAGATTGTATTTAAAAGTTAAATACTAAATAAATAATTTAGCCTTAATATATTCTTTCTATATTAGCAGCCACAAAGATAAGAAATAAAATTTAGTTCTAACAATATAAACGAAAATTCTAATCAGAAAGAAAAGATGGAAACAGTGATTGTAACTACAGAAGCCGTTATCGAAAAGATAATGGAGAGAGTGTTGAATAAGAAGTTGCCGCAACTGCCTGAAGCGAGTGTTGAAAAGACTTATAGTATTAACCAAGTGGCGAGAATGATGGGACGTTCTCACAAAAATATTTCAAACCTTGTTGCAGCAGGCGTACTGAAAGCGACTGCCGATAATCGGATTTTTGAGAGTTCTATTAAAGAATATAATAACAAGTAAAGCCGATTGCTAAACAAAAAGTTGAATATGCAGGTTTCTTTTTCATCCACCACACGAGAAAGTAAAGTTACACTTCCCGGATGGGGCGTTACCTTGTAAATGAATTGACATGATAACCCCTGATAATATGCCTGATCAACAAAAAGATAGTTTTCCTATCTCCGTTTTCCCTAAACCGATACGGGAAATAATAAGCGAAACAAAAGCCTGCCTAAATTATCCGACAGACTACATTGCTTCTGCTATCTGCTTTACCCTTTCCGTTGGTATAGGTATTGCCGTGATGTTTATCTTTCAGGCGTTCCAAGAATTGAGGGATAGGCAACGATGTAAAGAAGTTCTCCATTACTATCGTATCTGCCTTCTGATCAACTTCACTGGTGATTTTGTTGTAGTAGTAACAACGAGGTTCAGAACCACGTACCATGTTCGATACCTTGTTCCAATGTTTGGGGTAAACTGCTATGTTCATACTAATTAAAGTAGAACGACGGTAAGCAGTGTAACGCAGACAAACCATCTGTTTGCCTTCTTTGGTTGCGTAATCCTTGCACAACTCAATCTTAATCGTAGCTTTCATTACAATTTTGGGCTGTTTTACTGTAAAACAAAAGCTGAAAACTATGAAATTTTTTCTTCCAATCCTTCCACCACAGAGGACGTAAGTACTTAAAAAAACAGAAGGATTAGAAATTTTCTTTCTAATCCTTTCTTGCTTTTGGAGGTTCCTGGCGGATTCGAACCGCCGTACACGGTTTTGCAGACCGCTGACTAAGCCACTCATCCAAGGAACCGTCTTTTCTCGTTTGCGGTTGCAAAGGTAGTACAAATTTTGAAACTACCAACTATCCACAGCAATTTTTCTTTGTACTTTTTTTCTTTACACCGCACTCCTTTCTTTTCTTTTCCATCATATCCTTTAGTTCACAGCCACTTACACAACTGTCACAAGGATTTCCACTATCTCGCGTACGACGAAAAAAAGTATAAATACCATATACCAATCGGGCAATGCAGAGTACAACCAGTACTCCCACTACCCATTCCTGCCAATTATTCATACAAACAATCCTCCAATCTGATAAACAGTAAATGACACAATCCATGCCAATACCGTAGTATAGCAAGCTGCAAAAAGCGCCCATTTCCAACTTCCGGATTCCTGTTTGATAGCTGCCAATGCCGCAATACATGGAAAGTAAATCAAAACAAACAACATATAGCAGAATGCAACCAACGGTGTTATCGGAATCCGTTCAGCCAAACTAGCCTCATCAGCCTCCGGATCATCCACATATAAAACCCCCAAAGTACTTACCACCAACTCTTTCGCTCCTACTCCCGAAATCAGACCGATACCCAGCTTCCAATCAAACCCCATAGGCTTAATCACCGGTTCTATCGCACGCCCAAGCTGACCTATATATGAATTTTCCTGCTGTTCGGCTACCGTCTCATACGCATCATGATTCGGATAGTATCCCAGAAACCAAATGATAATAGAAGCAATCATAATAATTCCTCCCATCTTTTTCAAATATTGCACCCCTTTCTCCCATGTATGACGGAAGATAGATTTTGCTGTCGGCATCCGGTACGGAGGAAGCTCCATCACAAACGGAGTATCGTCCCCTTTCACCAAAAACTTACTAAACAGTCTCGCTAACAAGACCGCCAAAAATATACCTATTGCATAAATACTCAACAAGACCAGACTCGCATTGTTCGGGAAAAATGCTCCTACCAATAATAAATAGATAGGCAGACGAGCACTGCAAGACATCAACGGATTAACCAACATGGTAATAAGCCGACTTTTTCGATTCTCTATCGTACGGGAAGCCATAATAGCGGGCACGTTACATCCGAACCCCATAATGAGCGGAATAAACGATTTGCCATGCAGCCCCATTTTATGCATGATCTTATCCATTATAAATGCAGCACGTGCCATATATCCGGAGTCCTCCATCAACGATATACAGAAATACAGAATCAAGATGTTCGGCAGAAAAACAATCACACCTCCTACTCCGCCAACGATACCGTCAACCAGCATATCTTTCAATGGCCCTTCAGACATATTATTACGAATCAAATCACCAATCTGCTCAACCAGCCATTCAATCCCCATCATGGGATATTCGCCGAGTACAAATGTCCCTTCAAACATCAAATACATAAACAGGAAGAAAATAGGATAGCCCCAAATACGGTGAGTAACGATAGCATCCAACACTTTGGTCGTCTGCGTCTGTTCCAAATGATTATCAGTAAATGTTTCTTTCAATGCACCACTGATGAAACCGTATTTCGCATCTGTTATGGCAGACTCACAATCTTCATTCATCGTGCTCTGTATGCGTTTCACCATCTTATCACGAATACCGATAATGCTTTCAGCATTCGGCAAAGTACGTACAAAACGTTCTATATCCGGATCATTCTCCAATAACTTAATAGAAAGAAAACGAGTGGAATATTTATGGCGAATATATTCATTCTTTGATACTTCCTCTTTCACAGCCTCAATAGCCCTCTCCAAATCGGGACCATGATTAATATGAATATGGCGAAAGACACGTCCGGTCTTCCGATGTTCCCGCACATAATCTTCGAGATGTTCCTCTTCATGGTGTTTCCGGTCTTCCAAAGAATCATGCCATTCAGTCAAATCTTTGAGAACTTCCGGATTCATATTTCCGTGTTTATCAAAGAAGTCGACTCCCTCATAAAGATTTATAACGACATGAAACAAGGTATCCAATCCACGATTTTTTTTACTGACAGTAGGCACCATAGGCACTCCGAACAATTTACTCAATAAACGATAGTCCAATGTATTTCCACTGTTCTCCAATTCATCATAAATATTCAAAGCCACGACCATGCGGACATTCATATCAATCAATTGGGTAGTCAGATATAAATTCCGTTCCAAATTGGAAGAGTCCACCACATTAATAATGACATCCGGAGTTTCGTCGATAATATGGCGACGGACATAAATTTCTTCGGGTGTATAAGCAGACAAAGAGTATGTTCCCGGTAAATCAACGATCCGGAAATGATAACCTTCGAAATCGAAATACCCTTCTTTGGCGTCCACGGTCACACCACTATAATTTCCCACATGCTCGTGAGCACCGGAAGCTAAATTAAATAAAGAAGTCTTGCCACTGTTTGGATTGCCGACCAAAGCGACATTAATGGTACGGCGTTTACCCAGCGCCAGCCGTTTCATGTCTTCTTCTTTTACAGAAATATCCTCAGGCAGTCCCTCGTGGTAAATAGTCTCTTCAGCCAATTTCTTAGCCTCTTCTTCACTGACCACCTCAATCATTTCGGCTTCCTGACGACGAAGAGAAATTTCATAACCTAGAACCTTATATTTAATGGGATCTCTTAGTGGAGCATTCAACAGCACTTCAACCGTTTTTCCCTTAATGAAGCCCATCTCCACAATACGTTTACGAAAACCACCGTGCCCCAATACTTTAACGATGACACCTTTTTCGCCTGTTTTTAATTCGGACAAACGCATAACTCTCAAAATTTTCGGCAAAGATAATTCATAACTTTGGAGCACGCAAATTATTTAGATTGTTTTTAAATAACAGATATTTTCATCCACAAAATATCCATCTGCCATTAAAAACAAGCGACATTCACTTGAGATACTTCAATAAACCATTATCTTTGCAAAATATGATACAACATCGGGTTACACAATATATAGAAAAAGAAGGTTTATTCTCTTCTGAAAATAAGATTCTGGTGGCATTGAGCGGTGGTGCCGACTCAGTTGCATTGTTATGCATCCTGCATACAGCAGGTTACCGTTGTGAAGCTGCGCATTGTAATTTCCACCTGCGCGGTGAAGAATCAAATCGAGACGAGCAGTTCGTCCGCCAATTATGCGAAAAATATAAAATAAACCTGCATACCATTGATTTTGATACTACCCGACACGCAACCGAAAAACATATTTCCATCGAAATGGCCGCCCGTGAACTACGTTATAATTGGTTTGAAAAAACGAGGAAGGATTGCCAGGCGGATGTCATCGCCGTCGCCCATCATCAAGATGACAGCGTAGAAACAATATTGCTGAATCTCATCAGAGGAACAGGAATCACCGGTTTGTTAGGAATCCGTCCCCGTAACGGAGTAGTCGTACGCCCTTTACTTTGTATTAATAGGGAAGAAATCATTCACTACCTTCAAAGTATCCAACAGGAATACGTAACCGACAGCACGAATCTGGAAGATGAATACACCCGCAACAAAATACGCCTCAACCTTCTTCCACTCATGCAGACGATCAATCCGTCCGTCAAAAACAACTTGATAGAAACCAGCAATTACTTAAATGATGTAGCCACTCTATATAATAAATATATAGAAGAAGCCAAGACAAAAATCATTACAGCAGAAGGTATACGGATCAGTTCTCTGCTAAAAGAGCCAGCCCCCGAAGCCATCCTTTTTGAGGTGTTGCATCCATTAGGCTTCAACTCTACACAAATAAAAGACATCGCCAGTTCGCTCCACAGTCAACCGGGAAAGCAATTTTGCTGTAAAGAATGGAGAATAATAAAAGATAGAGAATTCTTGTTATTGGAAGCCGTTCAATCTGTAAGCAAAGCGACTCCTCCTTTTCAACTGATCAGAGAAGAACAAGAATATACTTCCGACTTTCAGATTCCACAAGAGAAACAAACAGCCTGTTTCGATGCAGACAAACTGAATGAAGAAATCTGTTGCCGGAAATGGCAGACCGGTGACACCTTTGTGCCCTTCGGAATGAAAGGAAAGAAAAAAATAAGCGATTATCTGACCGACCGCAAGTTTTCTATCAGCCAAAAGGAACGTCAATGGGTACTCTGCTGCGGAGAACGCATCGCATGGTTGATAGGTGAACGAACAGATAACCGCTTTCGTATTGACGAAACAACTAAACGGGTGATTATCTATAGAATGGTCTGAGGAAGTTTCTGTTTTTTGAAACAGTCAGACAGCAAAGCTGCAAAAGGAGTATCATAGATTCGCGCTTTCTTAGTACAGGCTTTCACACAGGCACAACATTTGATACATTTAGTCTCATCCGTATGCAATTCATCTCCTTTCGTTATAGCTCCTACCGGACAACGCGTCACGCACAATCCACAATGAGTACACATACTCTCATCTTCTACCCACGGAGTACGGGGAAGAGGTATACCACTTTTGCGCAACTTAATAACCTTTCTCAAAAAACGGAACAAAGGGAAAAAAGGCTGACTCGGACGTTTGATGGCGCGCACATCTACCGGATAAAGTTTATCCATATTCTCGGCAACCTGCACCTTTTCCATTATTTTTTTCCCAAAATCCGCAGCAAAAGCCAAATCAGAATCATCAGGACGTCCGGCTGAGATCGGATACTTGTCAGTACTATACGAATGCTCCCCTATAAAAGTAGCCCCGGCAATCACCTTCATTCCATGAGGTGTGGCAAAAGCGTCCAACTCCATCAAAGCCTTTTCATAAGCCCGATTTCCATAGACCGCCACCAACACCGTAGGAGCATCCAAACCACGAATGTTCCGTAAACGTTCCATCGCCAAAGGAGCGACATGCCCTCCATATACAGGAACTACCACAATGGCTAATGCAGATGCAGGAATCACAACTTCCTCCGCTGCTTGCTGAGTTACATTTATAGGAAAAATATTTTTTATGCCTGCCCCTTGAACAATCGCTTCCGCTATTTGTTTAGAAGTATGGGTGGGCGAAAAATAAATTAAATAAGCTTCATTTACTGTCATACTATTTTCTTTTATCTAGCAAAGATACACTTTTACGTGGAAAAAAACGGTTGATTGTATATGAATCCAAAAAAAATTATTATCTTTGCCCCGTTGAAACATTCTACGATTCAACATATACATCCCTAATTCATAATAAAGAACAAACATATATGCTCGCATATCTATGGCCATGAGCTATAGCAATACTGTCCATAATTCAGCAAAAAAGAAATATTAATAACTTACCATACTATATGTATAACATTATCCAATTAAACGACAAAGATCTGTCGGAACTTCAAATTATTGCCAAAGAACTAGGCATAAAAAAAACAGACTCATACAAGAAAGAAGACCTTGTTTACAAAATACTCGATGAACAAGCTATTGTAGGAGCCACCAAGAAAGTAGCCGCAGACAAACTCAAGGAAGAACGCAAGGAAGAAAAGAAAAAGCGCTCACGTGTAACTCCGGCTAAAAAAGAGGACAAAGTGGTTTCCGCAACAAAGACCGGAGAAGTAACAAAAACAAAAGAAGCTGCTCCTGCAAAAGCACAGCAAGCTCCCAAAGAAGAAACAACAAACAAAGAAAAAGAAACTCCTGCTGTTGAAACCAAAACAGAAAACGCTGTTGCTCCTAAACGTAAAGTAGGCCGTCCGCGCAAAAATTCAGATACAACTGATAAAAAAGAAGTTGAAGAAACGAAGCAGGTAGCTTCCAACAGTGTCGAAGCGAAGCCTGTAGTTGCGGAGAAAGCACCCGAAACAACGGAAAAAACAACTCCGGCACAGCAACAATCTACCGAGAAGAAAGAAAAGCCTAGCAAACCTGCTGTGGAAAAAGATAAACCCGCTGCAGAAAAAGCTGTAGAAAAAAAGGTGGTTGCCAAACCGCAAAAGAAATCTGAACCGGTTATCGATGAAGAAAGTAATATCCTGACCGGTGCTGACGATGATGATTTCATTCCAATTGAAGATCTGCCGTCTGAAAAGATTGAACTTCCGACAGAACTCTTCGGTAAGTTTGAAGCAACAAAGACAGAGCCTGTGCAATCAGCTCCCGAACAAGTAGCCCAACCTCAGCAACAACAGTCTCAATCTCAACAACAACGTCCACGCATTGTCCGTCCACGCGACAACAACAATGCAAACAATAACGCTAATAATAATTTCCAGCGTAACAACAACCAAAATCAAGGCCAAAATCAGAATCAGCACCAACAACGCTTGCCAATGCCACGCGCTACGCAGCAAAACAATGCGAGCGAAAACCTTCCGGCACAGCAACCGCAAGAGCGTAAAGTGATTGAGCGTGAGAAACCTTACGAATTTGATGACATCCTCAACGGAGTAGGAGTTTTAGAAATTATGCAGGACGGATACGGTTTCCTCCGTTCGTCCGATTACAATTACCTTTCCTCTCCGGATGACATCTATGTATCGCAATCTCAAATCAAATTATTTGGCTTGAAAACAGGCGACGTAGTAGAAGGAGTGATTCGTCCACCTAAGGAAGGAGAAAAATATTTTCCGCTAGTAAAAGTCTCGAAAATCAACGGACGTGACGCTGCTTTCGTCCGCGACCGTGTTCCTTTTGAACACTTAACCCCTCTTTTCCCGGATGAAAAGTTCAAACTCTGCAAAGGCGGTTATTCTGATTCTATGTCTGCCCGTGTAGTAGATCTTTTCGCTCCGATCGGTAAAGGTCAACGTGCATTGATCGTTGCTCAGCCTAAGACGGGTAAGACTATCTTAATGAAAGACATCGCCAACGCAATCGCAGCCAATCATCCCGAAGTATACATGATTATGTTGCTGATTGACGAACGTCCGGAGGAGGTGACCGATATGGCACGCAGCGTAAACGCGGAAGTTATCGCTTCCACTTTCGACGAGCCGGCAGAACGTCACGTGAAAATCGCGGGTATCGTATTGGAAAAAGCAAAACGTTTGGTAGAATGCGGTCATGACGTAGTAATCTTCTTGGACTCTATCACTCGCCTGGCACGTGCATACAATACAGTTTCTCCAGCATCAGGTAAAGTACTTTCCGGTGGTGTTGATGCAAATGCACTTCACAAGCCGAAACGTTTCTTCGGAGCTGCGCGTAACATCGAAAACGGCGGTTCACTGACTATCATTGCTACTGCCCTGATTGACACCGGTTCTAAGATGGATGAAGTTATCTTCGAAGAATTTAAAGGTACAGGTAACATGGAATTGCAGCTTGACCGCAACCTGTCTAACAAACGTATCTTCCCAGCTGTCAACATCACTGCATCCAGCACTCGTCGCGATGACTTGTTACTTGACAAAACGACTCTTGACCGTATGTGGATATTACGTAAATACCTTGCAGATATGAATCCGATTGAAGCTATGGATTTTGTAAAAGACCGTCTGGAAAAAACCAGAGATAACGATGAATTCCTTATGAGTATGAACAGCTAAAAAGGAAATCAACAAATAAATTCTTAAGAATGCAGATTAACACAGATTGCCGCAGATTAATTCTTATTATCTGTTCCAGTCTGTGTTAATCTGCATTTTAACTACAGCCTATTCCACTTCTCTCCTCCTCGACACTATTCCATTTTTGTACAAATTACTATCACTGACGTCCAAAACGACTCCCCTAGTCTTTTCTGCATTCTCTTTTTTGCTACTTTTGCTTCCAAATCAATTATTACTTAATTCTAACCAGAAATGAAAACGATTTATCCATTCATGGGATTAGCCTTATGTAGCGTAGCAGCTCAGGCACAAGAAAAGCCCAATTTCCTGATTATCCAATGCGACCATTTAACACAACGTGTCGTAGGAGCTTACGGACAAACACAAGGTTGCACCCTCCCTATGGACGAAGTTGCTTCCAGAGGAGTGATCTTCTCCAATGCCTATGTGGGCTGTCCCCTCAGCCAACCTTCACGTGCAGCGTTATGGAGTGGTATGATGCCTCACGAAACAAATGTACGTTCCAATTCCAGTGAACCTATCAACACACGCATACCGGAAAACATACCGACATTAGGAAGCCTTTTCTCCGAAAACGGTTATGATGCAGTACACTTTGGAAAGACTCACGACATGGGCTCACTAAGAGGTTTTAAACATAAAGAACCGGTAGCCAAACCATTTACCGATCCGGAATTTCCAGTCAACAACGACAGCTTCCTGGATGTAGGAACTTGTGAAGATGCAGTAGCCTATTTAAGTAATCCTCCCCAAAAGCCTTTTATTTGCATTGCCGATTTCCAAAATCCACACAATATATGCGGATTTGTAGGAGCAAACGAAGGAGTACACACCGATCGTCCTATTAGCGGTACTCTTCCCGAACTACCTGCCAATTTCGACGTAGAAGATTGGAACAACATACCTACTCCGGTACAATATATTTGTTGCAGCCATCGACGAATGACACAAGCCTCACATTGGAGTGAAGAAAACTACCGCCATTACATTGCCGCTTTCCAACATTATACAAAAATGGTATCCAAGCAAGTAGACAGCGTTTTAAAAGCACTCTATTCCACACCTGCCGGTAAGAATACCATCATAGTCATCTTAGCCGATCACGGTGACGGAATGGCTTCCCACCGTATGGTAACTAAACACATCAGTTTCTACGATGAAATGACAAATGTTCCGTTTATCTTTGCAGGACCCGGCATCAAACAACAGAAAAAGCCCGTAGACCATCTCCTCACACAACCGACACTCGACCTCTTGCCTACCCTTTGTGATTTAGCAGGAATTTCCGTTCCAGCCGGAAAAGCAGGAATCAGCCTTGCCCCGACATTAAAGGGAGCAAAGCAGATGAAAACTCATCCGTATGTAGTATCCGAATGGCACAGCGAATATGAATATATCACTACTCCCGGACGCATGGTGCGTGGACCAAGATACAAATACACCCACTATCTGGAAGGTAACGGAGAAGAACTTTACGACATGAAGAAAGATCCGGGAGAACGTAAAAATCTCGCTAAAGATCCTAAATACGCCAAAGTTCTTGCAGAACACCGTGCAATGCTCGATGACTATATCAAACGTACTAAAGATGATTACCATACTCTGAAAGTAGACGCCGACCCACGTTGCAGAAAACATACTCCGGGTTATCCCAACCACGAAGGTCCCGGAGCACGCGAAATTCTCAAAAAGAAAATAAAATAGTAAAAAGAGCGAAGATTGTTTTGTAATCTTCGCTCTTTTTACTTCTTTTGCAGATGAACTAACAAGCAAGCAGCTAATTATTAAGTGAATAAGCACAAACATCATATTATAGCAGTAGCTGTAGCCATGCTTATATCGGCTACTCTATATGCGGCGCACACCAACCAGGTACGCCTGTCTCTGCTAAAACCGTTAATCAAATACAATACACCATTCAGTGCCGAGGTTTCTACCGACAGTATTACTGCATGGGATAAATTATTGGAACCCGAATTAGAAGAGCAACAACATTATTCACTTTTATTCCAATTAAAGCTACTGACTGTCCGGGCATTGATTACAGAAGGTCATTTCAGTTTGGCCATAGACAAAGCGAACTCGATGTATCAAAAAGCGAAAGAGATGAGTTACCCGCTAGGAACAGCACTTTCGCTGCAAGCAATCGGAAATACTTACTTAAATTCATCAACGCCTTTAGCGGCAATCGAATCTTATAAAGAAGCATTGGAAATCATCAAAAAAATACCTGATGCAGACCAATATGCCAAGAAGATTTTAACTCATATCATTCTGACAAAGCTTAAATTCCGGCAAATGACAAATATAGAAGCAGATATCCGGCAATTGGAAGCTCTTTCAAACAAAAACAAAAATCTCGGAGATGATTTTTATCTTAATTATTGTCAGGCATTCTATAATATTCAGACGCGTCATCTACCGGAAGCCCTTAATTATTTGCAACAAGCCGAGTCTATAAACCGACAATGCCAGCATTCCTATTTCTTTTTGATGATTGAATATCTGTATGCTTGTTACTATACCGAATCAAAAGAATACACCAAAGCATTAAATATATTCGATACAATTTTATCACATACTCAAACTGCCGATTCATATAAATCTCTTCTCATACAACAAGAACGAGCTCAATTATTGGCATTGATGGGAAAGAATGAAGAGGCATGCCAAGCCTACGAATCCCTTAACACACTCAAAGACTCGCTGGATGCAACGAATTATATCCAGCAAATCAATGAGCTTCATACTCTTTACCAAATTGATAAAAATGAACTGGACAACCTAAACAGGCAAAAAACAATTCTCTATTGGAGTTGGCTCACGATCTCGTGTATTGTCATACTTATTATATTATTTATCATATTGATTAAACGAAGTAACAAAAAGTTGCAGCAATCACAACAAAAACTGGAAATAGCCAGGAAACAAGAAGAGAATTCTATCCGTGCCAAAAGTCTTTTTTTATCTAATATGAGCCATGAGATCCGTACGCCACTCAACGCTCTTTCCGGTTTCTCTTCTATTTTAACAGAAGAAACTATTGATAATGAAACTCGACAACAATGCAGCGATATCATCTTACTAAATTCCGAGTTGCTGCTTAAACTGATCAATGATGTTATTGATCTGTCTAGTCTTGAGGTAGGTAAAATGACATTCAACTACGAACAATGTGACGCAGTGGCAATATGTAGGAATGTAATCGATATGGTTGAAAAGATTAAGCAAACAAATGCAGAAGTACGTTTCTCCTCTATCCTTCAATCACTCCAACTGACCACAGACAATGCCAGATTACAACAACTATTAATTAATCTGCTCATAAACGCCACAAAATTCACTCCGCAAGGAACTATCACATTGGAGTTGGAAAAACAGACAGAAGATACAGCACTATTCTCTGTAACCGACACAGGTTGCGGAATTCCCAAAGATCACCAAAACAAGATATTCAACCGCTTTGAGAAACTAGACGAGAATGCACAAGGCACAGGACTCGGCCTATCCATCTGCCAACTCATTATCGAACAATTAGGCGGCAAAATATGGATTGATCCGGACTACAATCAAGGAGCACGCTTCCTATTCACACATCCCATTTACAGACAATCAAGAAAGGAGGACATCGCATGAAACAAATAATCCTCCTGCTTTTTGCGCTATGCTGTTCCCTAAATGGGAAAGCAAGTATCTACACTTCCGCATCTGACAGTTTGCTGAGAGTATTACAGACAATACCTCACGATACCATTCGTCTGAATATCATTAGCCAAATCATCAGAATAGAACAGAATAATAGCCGATGTGTCCAATACGCAGATACATTAATGAAAGAAGCATTACTATCAAACAACGATAAATACGCCGGAATGTCAGCTTATTATCACATCCTGTACTATTATAATCATAACGACCAAGATAGTGTAAGTAAATGGTTGAACATCATGCGACCTTACGTCAAGAAGTCCGAATTATGGGACTATTTCTTTGAAGCAAAACGCTTCCAGATAAACTTATATACCAACAGCAGACAATATGAACTTGCGATCAGTGAGGCCCAAAGAATGAAGCAGCAATCTATCCAAATAAACAATAAACGAGGTTTCATAGCCGCATACCAATGCCTAAGCAATGCTTATGTAGGTAGTCAGCGTTGGGATGAAGGTATTAAGGCTTTGGAAGAGGCTTACCGAATGCTTACTGCAAAAGATCATCCCGTAGACCGAATTTCAGTACTGTCACAGTTAATATCAGTCACTAAAGAAAAGAAAGATAATCAAAGACTACTCAAATATATACAAGAACAAGAAAATATCCTTCACAAACATATTGCCGAGAATCCTTCTTTGAAAGAGGGATTTACCGATGCATACCTTTTCAATGAACTTTTTTACAGTTATTATTATCTGAATATCAACGCTCCCGAACAAGCATATCCCCATCTGATAAAATCTAAGGAATACTTAAATAAGAATACATATTTCACATACAGAATACTCTATTTCGATACACTCGCTCAATACAACCGAGCTATAGGAAAGTATCAACAAGCCTTGAACTATATCGATACAACATTGACAATGCTGAAAAAGGATTTTCCCAACGACTATGCCGAACAGTTACTTGAAAAAGCAAGAATATGGAAACAGGTAGGGCAAAATGAGAAAGCTATCCAATTCTACGAACAGGCGTTGTCCCTAAAAGATTCTGTCACAACAGTACTTTCAAACACCCAGATGAAACAGATAAAAAAGAAATACAATATAGAAAAGAATGAATTAGAACAGGAGAGACGAAATAACAGGACTCAACTCCTATATCTAGTTTTTATATTCGTTATTCTGATTTTGCTGTTTATTTTCATGGCAAGGCTCTTCATGATACGCAAAGCTTTAAAACATTCGGAATACGAAATCCGGAAAGCTATGGAAGCTGTGCGACAAACCAACGAAATGAAAAATCGCTTTTTGTCAAAAATGAGCTATAATATCCGTACTCCGCTCAACAATGTGGTCGGTTTTTCACAACTCATTGCCTGCGAACCGAATATAAACAAGGAGACAAGACAGGAATACGCTAATATCATACACCAAAGTTCGGAGAAATTAATGAAACTCGTCAATGACGTCCTCGATTTATCCCGACTGGAAGCTCAAATGATGAAATTTCAAGTACAAGATTATGATGCCATCGAACTATGTAAAGAGGTGTGTTATATGGCACGTGTACAAAATGAGCAAACAGGTATCAATGTCGATTTCTCTACCGAGATAGATAGCCCAATAATCATCCATACCGATACAAGACGACTGACACAGGCTTTACTCAGTGCATTGGTTTATCCGCAAGAGCATCGACAAGAGAGGAATATCCGCTTCATATTAAGCCGGGAAGGAGACGTATTACATTTCCAAATCAGCAATTCACCTTTGGCAGACCCTGCGTTTGTATCGCAAGAGACCATCATACGGCATGATATCAACCTGTTATTATTACAGCATTTCGGTGGAAACTACTTCGTTAATCAGAAAGCTCCCGAAAATCCGGAAATAGTTTTCATCTACCCTATTGTTTCCGAATCGAAATAAAGCGTTATCTTTGCAAAATGTAAACTTAAACGCTTAATTATGTATACCAACAAACAAATTTGGAGTGTCAGTTACCCGATACTGCTAAGCTTGCTGGCACAAAATGTTATCAATGTCACTGATACGGCATTCCTCGGGCACGTAAGTGAAGTAGCACTCGGAGCTTCCGCAATGGGGGGATTGTTCTATATATGTGTATTCACCATTGCATTCGGATTCAGTACCGGTTCACAAATAGTTATTGCCCGGCGTAATGGTGAAGGACGTTATACAGATGTAGGTCCGGTTATGATTCAGGGAGTCATGTTCTTGTTTGCTATGGCATTGTTGCTGTTCGGATTCACCAAAGCATTCGGAGGAGATATCATGCACTTGCTCGTTTCTTCCGAGTCCATTTACGAAGGGACAATGGAATTTCTGGACTGGCGTATCTATGGTTTCTTCTTCTCATTCGTCAACGTTATGTTCCGGGCGTTATATATCGGTATCACACGCACCAAAGTATTAACAATCAATGCTGTTGTCATGGCACTGACCAATGTGATATTAGATTATATGCTGATCTTCGGAAAGTTCGGTATGCCCGAAATGGGAATTAAAGGAGCTGCTATTGCATCCGTACTGGCAGAAGCCTCCTCTATTCTCTTCTTCCTCATCTACACATATATCACGGTCGACCTGAAAAAATACGGTCTGAATCGATTACGCACATTCGATCCGGCGTTATTGATGCGGATTCTGAGTATTTCCTGTTTCACAATGCTACAATACTTCCTGTCGATGGCCACTTGGTTCGTATTTTTCGTAGCCGTTGAACGATTGGGACAGCGGGAACTGGCTATCGCCAACATCGTCCGGAGTATTTATGTAGTATTGCTAATCCCAGTCAATGCGCTGGCAACCACGACCAATAGCCTTGTGAGCAATGCCATCGGTGCGGGAGGTATCCGATATGTAATGCCGCTCATCAACAAAATCGCCCGGTTCTCATTTTTCATTATGCTAGGGCTGGTTGCATTATCAGCATTGTTCCCGCAGTTCCTGCTTTCCGTTTATACCAGTGAAAACGCACTCATTACAGAATCCGTACCTTCAGTATATGTCATCTGTTGCGCCATGCTGATTGCATCGGTAGCCAATGTCGTGTTCAATGGTATCTCAGGAACAGGAAACACACAAGCGGCTTTGTTGCTCGAAACGATCACAATAATCATCTACGGGTCATATATCATCTTCATTGGAATGTGGCTGAAAGCACCGATTGAAATCTGCTTTACAATTGAGATACTGTACTATACCTTACTGCTGATAACAAGTTATATTTACCTCAAAAAAGCAAAATGGCAGAATAAAAAGATATAAATACGAGAGATTTTTGTACATTTGCAGGCTCAAATATTAATTAGTAATTAAACAACTATGTTCGATAATTTAAGTGAAAGACTAGAACGGTCATTCAAGATTCTGAAAGGTGAAGGCAAAATCACCGAAATCAACGTAGCGGAGACGCTGAAAGACGTACGCAAGGCTCTTCTTGATGCCGACGTAAACTACAAAGTGGCAAAGAATTTCACTGATACGGTGAAAGAGAAAGCGCTTGGTCAGAACGTGCTTACGGCAGTGAAACCGAGCCAGTTGATGGTGAAGATTGTGCACGACGAACTTACTCAGTTAATGGGAGGAGAGACAGCCGAGATTAATATCGATTCTCGCCCGGCAGTGATCCTGATGTCAGGTCTGCAAGGTTCGGGTAAGACTACTTTCTCCGGCAAATTGGCACGAATGCTGAAAAGTAAAAAGAATCGCAAACCGTTACTGGTAGCTTGTGACGTATATCGTCCGGCAGCTATCGAACAGTTACGCGTATTGGCTGAACAAATAGAAGTACCGATGTACTGCGAACTGGACAGCAAAAATCCGGTAGAAATCGCACAGCACGCTATTCAGGAAGCTAAAGCTAAAGGATACGATCTCGTCATTGTCGATACCGCCGGACGTCTGGCAGTAGACGAACAAATGATGAACGAGATTGCAGCCATCAAAGAAGCAATCAACCCGAACGAAATTTTGTTCGTGGTAGACTCCATGACCGGTCAGGATGCAGTAAATACAGCCAAAGAATTTAACGATCGTCTGGACTTTAACGGTGTAGTACTGACCAAACTCGATGGTGACACACGTGGCGGTGCAGCTCTTTCCATCCGTTCGGTAGTCAATAAACCTATCAAATTCGTCGGTACAGGCGAAAAGTTGGACGCAATAGATCAGTTCCACCCAGCTCGTATGGCCGACCGTATTCTCGGTATGGGTGATATCGTATCACTGGTGGAACGTGCGCAAGAACAATATGACGAAGAAGAAGCTAAACGCTTGCAGAAGAAGATTGCAAAGAATCAATTTGACTTCAATGACTTCCTCAGCCAGATTGCCCAAATCAAGAAAATGGGTAACTTGAAAGATCTTGCTTCCATGATTCCGGGAGTAGGAAAAGCAATCAAAGATATCGATATTGACGATAATGCGTTCAAAAGTATCGAAGCTATCATTTACTCCATGACTCCGGCAGAGCGTTCCAACCCGGAAATATTGAACGGTTCACGTCGTACACGTATCGCCAAAGGTAGCGGAACGACCATTCAGGAAGTCAATCGCCTGCTGAAACAGTTTGACCAGACTCGCAAGATGATGAAGATGGTTACCAGCAGCAAAATGGGCAAAATGATGCCGAAGATAAAAAGATAACCCACCAATAAATACCTTGAAAATATGACACTGATAGATGGAAAAGCAATTTCCGAACAAGTGAAACAAGAAATTGCCGCTGAGGTAGCTGAAATTGTTGCACGCGGCGGTAAACGCCCGCACTTGGCAGCTATCCTCGTAGGGCACGACGGTGGCAGTGAAACATACGTAGCCGCCAAAGTAAAAGCTTGCGAAATTTGTGGATTCAAATCTTCTCTTATTCGTTATGAGAGTGATGTGACTGAAGAAGAACTGCTGGCCAAAGTGCGTGAGCTGAATGAAGACAATGATGTAGACGGTTTTATCGTTCAGCTTCCGTTGCCGAAACATATCTCCGAACAGAAGGTAATCGAAACAATCGACTACCGTAAGGATGTGGACGGTTTTCATCCGATCAATGTAGGTCGTATGTCTATCGGACTTCCTTGCTATGTATCTGCCACCCCTAATGGTATTCTTGAATTACTGAAACGCTATCAGATAGAAACTTCAGGTAAAAAGTGCGTAGTTCTCGGACGTAGTAATATCGTAGGCAAACCAATGGCTGCATTAATGATGCAGAAAGCATATCCGGGAGATGCGACTGTTACCGTATGCCACAGCCGCAGCAAGGATCTGGTAAAAGAATGCCAAGAAGCCGATATCATTATCGCTGCTTTGGGACAACCTAATTTCGTAAAAGCCGAAATGGTGAAAGAAGGCGCGGTAGTAATCGACGTAGGTACCACCCGCGTACCGGATTCCACTAAAAAATCCGGGTTCAAACTGACAGGTGATGTTAAGTTCGACGAAGTGGCACCCAAATGCTCCTACATCACTCCGGTACCAGGTGGTGTCGGACCGATGACGATTGTATCGTTAATGAAAAATACACTTTTAGCCGGTAAGAAAGCCATCTATCAATGAGATACACATTGTTTTTGGTAATCATATTTCTCTCCTTGTCTTGCACTTCACGGTCGCAGACAAGGAGAGATTCTATTAATAACAACTCGCTTGACACACTCTCGGCTAGCAAAAGTTGCATACCTGCCGATACTCTCCGTCTTCTCTTTGTGGGAGACCTTATGCAACATCAGGGGCAGATCAATGCAGCACGAACCGCTAAAGGATATGACTATACTACCTGCTTCGAGTATGTCAAAGAGGAAATAGGGAAAGCAGACCTCGCCATAGCTAATCTTGAGGTGACTTTAGGAGGAAAACCATACAAAGGTTATCCTGCTTTCAGTGCACCGGATGAGTTTCTCACCGCCATACACAATGCCGGATTTAATGTTCTTGTCACAGCCAACAATCATAGCCTTGACCGTGGCAAACCGGGATTGGAACGTACGATCCGCTTAATCGACTCCTTGTCCATTCCTCACGCCGGAACATATATTAATCCCGAAGAACGTGAAAAGAAATATCCGCTCATTCTTGAAAAAAAAGGATTTCGCATTGCTCTACTTAACTATACGTATGGCACGAACGGCATATACGTTACTCCTCCTAACATCGTCAATTATATTGATACCGCAATCATTGCCAAAGATATAGAAACAAGTAAAGTAATGAAGCCGGATGCTATTATCGCCTGTATGCACTGGGGAATCGAATACCAGTCGTTACCGGATAAGGAACAGAAATTCCTTGCAGACTGGTTGATTCAAAAAGGAGTAAATCATGTGATCGGTTCCCACCCTCACGTTGTTCAGCCAATTGAGGTTCGTGAAGATAGTGTGACAAATGATAAACATCTTGTAGTTTATTCATTGGGGAATTATATTTCCAATATGTCTGCACGTCACACAGACGGAGGACTTATGGTAAAGATGGAGTTGGTAAAAGACAGCGCAACCCGTCTCAACAAATGTGAGTATAGTTTAGTATGGACTGCCCGACCTACACAATCAGGAAAGAAAAATCACCAATTACTCCCTGTCAACTTACCGACAGACTCCATTCCTGTAAATGCTCGTAACTCTCTGAAGATCTTCGTAAATGATACGCGATCCCTCTTCAACAAGTACAATCGAGGAATAAAAGAATATACTTTTTACAAAAAAAAGTAGTAGAATCTTTTGGAGATTAAAAGATAATATCTATCTTTGCACCGCGTTAGAGAAACGCAGATATGGTGGCTGTAGTTCAGTTGGTTAGAGCGTCAGATTGTGGTTCTGAATGTCGTGGGTTCGAGTCCCATCTGCCACCCAAGATAAGTCCTTATAAGTTAAATACTTATGAGGACTTTTTCTTTTATTGATGGTAATCATTCAGAAGCCGAAATTAGGTTAAATCAGCACTATTGTTTCCTAATAGTTTCCTAATTTAAAATGAACTAATTAAGGGATCCATCCGAAACTCCAGTTGTTTTCAATTTGTTTCTTTTGATTTGTTTTGAATTAAACAATGATAGCCTTCCTATTCTTATTAATTTCTATAGACATTCTTTTATAATCGATTCACTATTTAGACTCATTTCATTCGTTACTTTTACTTCGTATAACTATAGTATACTTTGCGTATGACTATAGTTATACGCAAAGTATACTATAGTTACTCTTGCGGAAGACTATAGTCAAACGCAAAAAGAATAAGTAACGCGGCTAATCTGATTAGGCAGAAAAAGAAATAAAAATAGTATTTGGCTCCTTTCCGTACAGTATAGAGTTCAAACCGGTTTTGGGGGACTGTTCCAAATTAAGGCTCAGCAGATTCTTCGATAAAAACAAGTTGGAGTTCTTATCTCAATCTGTATTTTATTACAATACATGATGAAAATTGAAATTAAACTTATAACTTTGAAGAAAGTTAATGTGATACACCATGATACAGAAATTCTTGCAAACATATAAGGAGGCGTTCGGTAATGCAGTTCCACTTCCTGTCACTTTCGGATATAGCCATATACCTGTTACAGAGATAAATAAAATACCGCGTTGCATGATAGGTACCATTCGCAAAGTATGTGAAGGTGATTCACTGACTCTAAGTGCCGACAATGTACTGTGCGGTGGAGGAAGCCTGTACACTGCCTTTGCCCCTATGCAAGAAAGGCTACCCAAATTTGTGTCAGAAACGGAACACTACAAGCAGACTCCCGAACAAATCAAGAAATACATACATCGCTTAGACATCCACCTGACGGATAAGCCTTATTTGAATTTTGTCCGTATGGATAAACTATCCTCTCTCGATGAAGTGGAAGGTATTTTGTTTTTCGCCACACCTGATATACTTTCGGGCTTGTGTACATGGGCTTTTTACGACAACGATGCAGATGATGCTGTATGTACACGGTTCGCATCGGGATGTTGTAGCATTGTGACCTTTGCCATACAAGAAAACCGGAAGAATGGTCGAAGTTGCTTTATCGGTATGTTAGACCCGTCTGCACGTCCGTTGATACCGACAAATGAGCTTACCTTTGTTATACCAATACACCGTTTCCATGAAATGATGCAGACGATGGAACATTCCGCTTTGTTCCAAAAGGCATATTCCATAGTAAGAAAACGAATAAATGGAGAGATTGGGAAATGAAAAGAACTTACGGAACGCGAAGTTGCCAAAAAGCTACAGCAGCCGCAGCAGCCACATTAAGTGAATCAACACCATACGACATCGGAATACGGACTACGTAATCAGCCTCCGCAATCGTTTCATGTGCGAGCCCATCCCCTTCACTACCCACCACAATAGCTAATTTAAGTTCAGCCATCAAGATAGGATCATCAATGGATACCGAATTATCTGTAAGTGCCATAGCAGCTGTACGAAAGCCCAAATTACTAAGATCAGAGAGAGAACCGTCCATCCATGTCCACGGAATACAGAAAACAGCTCCCATAGATACTCTGACCGCACGGCGGTTCAACGGATCACAAGAATTGCGCCTCAGCAATACAGCATCCATCCCTAATGCTGCCGCTGAACGAAAAATAGCACCAATATTAGTGGCATCAACAACGCCATCAATCACGACAATACGCCGGGCCTCATGACAGATTTCTTCCACCCTACGTAAAATAGGACGATGCATTGCACAAAGGACACCGCGCGTCAGAACATAACCAGTAAGCTTAGAAAGCAATTCCCTGCTACCAGTATAGACTGGTAAATCATTACCATATCGTTCTATTATATCAGAAGCATCACCAATAATATGTTTATGTTCACACAAAATTGCCAAAGGCTCATAGCCAGCCTCTAAGGCCCTTTTGATAACCTTCGGACTTTCTACTATAAAAAGCCCTTTATCAAGTTCAATGTGATTACGCAACTGAGCTTCAGTGAGAGCGCTGAATATCTCAACTCCAGGATGAGATAAAGATGATATTTCAATAATAGGCATAATGGATTATTTATAAATTGCTACTTTAATAACCCCATCCAACTTGTTCTCGAAAATACGGTAAGCCTCCTCAATCTCATTCAATGGGAATCGATGTGTAATAAGAGGAGTGGTATCAATTTTACCTTCCTCAATCAGCGCAAGGATTTCGGCACAGTCGCAGCCATCCACTCCCCCTGTTTTGAAAATCAAATTCTTGCCATACATATCAGGTAAAGGAAGAAGCTGTGGATTATCATAGAGGGCTACAATCGTGACAACAGCATTAGGACGGGCACAATTCCAAGCCAAATGGAAGGAATCGTCACTCCCTGCCACTTCCAAAACAACATCTGCACCACCATGGTCACTGTTCTTGAGAACAAATTCCTTGCAGTTTTCCGGTTCAGTCACCAACACATCAGGATAATGCTCGCGAACAAACCGAATTCTTTCTGGAGACTTTTCACAGATAATAATGCGTTTTGGCTTCTTCAGCATCACACACAACAAAGTACAAATCCCGGTAGGTCCGGCACCGATGATAAGAACAGTATCTTCCTCGGTAATTTCCGAGATGCGTGCTGCCCAAAAACCTGTTGCAAGCACATCACCGACAAACAAAGCTTGTTCATCACTCACTGTATCCGGAATACGGTTCAACCCCTGATCCGCATAAGGAACTCTGACATATTCCGCCTGACCGCCATCAATTCGACAACCTAAAGCCCAACCGCCATTAGGATCAGTACAGTTATTCACATATCCATGCTTACAGAAAAAACACTCACCGCAGAAAGTTTCGACATTCACAGTCACCCTGTCACCAGGCTTCACCGAAGTGACATCAGCTCCCACTTGTTCTACCACACCTACCATCTCATGCCCGACAGTTATTCCGGGCACAGCACGCGGCACACTGCCATGTTTAATATGAAGATCACTGGTGCAGATGCTACCAAGTGTTACACGTACGATTGCATCCCGTGAATCCTTTATTTCCGGTCTCGCTTTCTCCTGCAATTCAAACTTTCCGTGTTCAATATATGTGTATGCAAGCATAATATCCTCCTCGTTCATTAATATATACCTTGCAAAGTTACTACAAAAAAGTGAAATGCGGAAAGATATAGTGATAGAATTGAGTTACAAGGGTTTTGGTTGAAGTGGCGATAATCCGTGAAGCCATTACAATCCCTGCCGAAGCCAAATCCTGACGCCGCTACGTTACTTGTTCGTAACCATGCCCGAAAATGCGACAAACGGGTACGAATAGCGAAACAAGGCTCTAAGGAATAGTGAGTTATCCATAACTCATGCGAAAAATCAGGTTACGGAAAAAGATTGCGCCGTTCCTCCCCGTTTTGCGTACCAACACCGGACTCTTCACCAACTAATTTTGAAACCCAAAAATTAAGGACAATGAAGAGTACATTTTCAGTAATCTACTACCTCAAGCGTCAGGTAGTGAAAAAGGACGGGACAGTTCCCGTCATGGGACGCATCACGGTGGACGGCAGCCAGACACAGTTCAGCTGCAAACTGACTGTCGATCCGAAACTGTGGGACACCAAAGGTGGACGTGTCACGGGCAGAAGCACGGCGGCACTCGAAACGAACCGTATGCTTGACAAGATGCGGGTACGCATCAACAGGCATTATCAGGAAATCATGGAGCGTGACAACTTCGTCACGGCGGAGAAGGTGAAGAACGCCTTTCTCGGACTGGAACACCGCTACCACACGCTGATGCAGGTGTTCCGCCAGCACAACGAGGACTACGAGAAGCAGGTGGAGGCAGGCATGAAAGCCAAAGGCACGCTGCTGAAGTACCGCACCGTTTACAAGCACATGCAAGAGTTCCTCGACATCCGCTACCATGTGAAGGACATCGCCCTAAAAGAGCTTACCCCGGCTTTCATCTCCGACTTCGAGATGTTCCTGCGCACGGACAAGCACTGCTGCACCAATACCGTGTGGCTGTACGTCTGCCCGTTACGGACGATGGTATTCATCGCCATCAACAACGAGTGGCTGACGCGCGACCCGTTCCGCGAGTATGAAATCAAGAAGGAGGAAACAACACGCAGTTTCCTGACCAAAGATGAGATCCGCCTGCTGATGGAGGGGAAACTGAAAAACGCCAAACAGGAATTGTACCGCGACCTCTACCTGTTCTGCGCCTTCACGGGGCTGTCGTTCGCGGATATGCGCAACCTTACGGAAGAGAATATCCGCACCTACTTCGACGAACACGAGTGGATAAACATCAACCGCCAGAAAACGGGCGTGGTGTCCAACATCCGCCTGCTCGACATCGCCAACCGCATAATCGGCAAATACCGGGGACTGTGCGGGGACGGCAGGATATTTCCCGTTCCGCATTATAACACGTGCCTTGCCGGTATCCGTGCCGTCGCCAAGCGTTGCGGCATCACCAAGCATATCACGTGGCATCAGAGCCGCCACACGGCAGCCACGACGATATTCCTCTCCAACGGTGTTCCCATCGAAACGGTCAGCTCCATGCTCGGACACAAGAGCATAAAGACGACGCAGATTTACGCAAAGATAACCAAAGAGAAGCTCAATCAGGACATGGAGAACCTTGCCGCAAGATTGAACGGCGTCGAGGAATTTGCAGGTTGCACCATCTAAAAAGAAAAGCCATGAAACGTGACACAATCATCATCGAGGACAAGGCAGTCAGCGTAACCGGTAACGACGTGTGGATGACCGCCACCGAAATAGCCGGATTGTTCCATACGACCGTCCCGGCAGTGAACGCCGCCATCAGAGCCGTCCGCAAGTCGGACGTGCTGAACGACTACGAGGTGTGCCGCTACATGCAGCTTGAAAACGGGCTGCACGCGGACGTGTACGCCCTTGAAATCATCATCCCGGTCGCTTTCAGGGTGAATACCTACAACACCCACCTGTTCCGCACATGGCTGGTGGGAAAGGCACTCTCACAAGAGAAACGGCAGACATACGTGATGTTCATACAGAACGGAAAAGCCGGGTATTGCTGATTGCACATACCCCATAAGACAAGTAAACGGGTAGCACCACAAAAGGTGTCACCCGTTTACTTTTTCATGAAACCGCCTCACTCCAGCGGCTTGCGGTAGTTCGCTTCCAGTACCCCGCGCAGCCCCGTTTCCGGGTAAAGCACCTTCCCTCCCAAAAGTATGAAGGGCAACACGCGGTTGTTGCGGTATTCCTGCAAGGTGCGCCGGCTCACACGGAGCAGTTCCGACACCTCGCCGTCCGTCAGGTAACGTTCCCCGTCCAGCGGAGGACGGTAGCTTTCCAGAAATGCGGACAGCCATTTCGAGCCTTTGCGCATATCCTGCACCACAGAGGCTATCGGCTCGTCTTCCATCGTAAAAACATCGTTGTTCTCGTTCATCATAACTTCGGATTCAGTGGGTGAATAAATCAAATCATCTGCCGTGCGGATAGAGCGTGCCGACAAGCGGTATCAGCCGCTTCACCTCCTCTGGCTTGTAATAGAACCTGCGGTTTATCTGCGAGTAGCCGATAAGCCGCCTGTCACGCAGCGTCTGCAACGTGCGCGGGCTTATTCTCAACTGCCCGCAGACCTCCTCGCCCGTGAGCCATCTTTCCATGCGCCCCGTGTCGCTTTTGCGCCTCAGGGCGGCGACCTTCTCCGAGAGTGCGCCGAATGCCGCCACCATCATCTCGAAAGTCTTTTTCTCGATAGATACTATTTCCATATTCATGTCATTTAGAGTTTGCCGCAAAGGTAACGAAACGGCATACAAGACGTATCGTTTTCCGCTGAAAGGCTGCCTGTTGCGCCGTTTGACCGGGTTACGGAGCCATCTTCCGCAAAAATCTTACGTGAGTCACGTAGTGAGTTGTTAAAGCCCCTTTTGTTTATTGCCGAATTTTGTCGCAGAAACAAAAAGAAAGGACTGAACATGAAAGTGATAACAATGGAAAGTTCCGCCTACAAGGAGATGATGGCGCAGATTGCGAACATCGCAGGGTACATCCGCGAGGCAAGGGACGAGAAGAAACGGAAGCGGGAAACCGAAGACAAGCTGCTTGACACGGCACAGGCGGCGAAGATGCTCAACGTGAGCAAGCGCACCATGCAGCGTATGCGCACCGACCACCGTATCGAGTATGTGGTGGTACGCGGAAGCTGCCGCTACCGCCTTTCCGAGATACTGCGGCTATTGGAGGACAACACAGTAAGGAACGAGGAAGGGACAATAGACACCCTGTTCCACAACCACACGCTGCGCACGGGCGGCAAACCAAAAGGAAGGAGGACATAGGTCATGGAACTGCTCACACGAAACAACTTCGAGGGCTGGATGCAGAAGCTGATGGAACGGCTCGACCGTCAGGACGAACTGCTGCTGGCGATGAAGGCTGAGGGGAAACAGCCCACTATCACGGAAAGCATCCGCCTTTTCGACAATCAGGATTTGTGCATGTTGCTCCAGATAAGCAAACGCACCCTCCAACGCTACCGCAGCGTAGGCGCATTGCCCTACAAGACGCTGGGCAAGAAGACCTATTACAGCGAGGAGGACGTGCTGACATTCCTTTCCAACCATATCAAGGACTTCAAAAAGGAAGATATAGCCTTCTACAAGGCTCGTATCCATAATTTCTTTCATAAATAACCCATTAAAACATTTTTCAGATGGCAAAGAAAAAAGACGAAAAGGACGTGCTGGTAGTCCGTGACGAGAAGACAGGCGAGATCAGCGTGGTAGCCGGGCTGAACGCGGACGGCACACCCAAGCGCACCCCCGCAAAAGCGGAGAACGCGCAGAGTTTCCTGCAATTCGACCGACATGGCGACGTGCTGGACAACTTCTTCAAGAACTTCTTCCGGCAGTGCAAGGAACCCAGCCGCTTCGGTTTCTACCGCATTGCGGCAGACCAAGCTGAAAATCTCTTAGAGGTGATGAAGCAACTGCTGAAAGACCCCGAAGCGAACAAGGAGCTGCTCGCCCCTCACAAGGTGGACACCTCCGACTATGAGAAGAAGGTGCAGGAAGAGATGGCAGCACAACAGACAGAGAAACAAGAACCTCAAAAACAGGAGAACATGGAACAACGGAAAGAACAGCAACAGGACAAATCCGAACAGATGCAGGGCAAACGTGGCTACCAGCCCATCGACGAGAGTAAAATCAACTGGCAGGAGCTGGAGGACAGATGGGGCGTAAAGCGGGACAACCTTGAAAAGTCCGGCGACCTTACGAAGATGCTCAACTATGGCAAGTCCGACTTGGTAAAGGTCAAACCGACCTTCGGCGGCGAATCATTCGAGCTGGACGCCCGCCTCTCCTTCAAGAAGGACGGTGAGGGAAACATCAGCCTCGTGCCGCACTTCATCCGCAAGGAGCAGAAGCTGGATGAGTACAAGGAACACAAATTCTCCGACAATGACCGGAAGAACCTCCGCGAAACGGGCAATCTCGGTAGGGTCGTGGACATTGTGGACAGGGAAACGGGCGAGATCATCCCCTCCTACATCAGCATCGACCGCAAGACGAATGAAATCACGGACATTCCGGCAAGCAGGGTGCGCATCCCGGAGCGCATCGGCAAGACGGAAATCACCACGCAGGAGCGGGACATGCTCCGCGCCGGACTGCCCGTACGCGACAAGCTCATCGAGCGCAACGACGGCAGAAAGTTCGTCACCACCCTGCAAGTGAACGTGGAGCAGCGCGGCGTGGAGTTCGTGCCGGGAACCGGCAAGTCGCCCCGTACCGCACAGACACAGGAAACCAAAGGCGACACATCGAAAAGTCAGGCGCAGGGCGGGGAAAATGCCGCACAGACCAAGAAGGAGCAACGCCGCAACACGTGGACGAACGAGGACGGCAGCATCCGCCCCATCAGCAAATGGAGCGGCGTGAGCTTCACCGACCAGCAGAAAGCCGACTATGTGGCGGGTAAAGCCGTGAAGCTGGAGAACGTGACCGACAAGCAGGGCTTCCATGCCACGATGTATATCAAGTTCAACCCGGAGAAGGGACGCCCGTACCGCTACGACACGAACCCTGACAATGCACAGCAGGTTGCTCCGTCCAACGAGAGCCGCACGCAGGTGGCGGTGAACAACGATGGCAAGACCAACGAGGCTACAAAGAATCTGAGAGAGCCGTTGCAGAAAGGTCAGACCAACCCGAAGGACGCCCGCCAGCAACAGCAGCAGGAGAAGCCGCAGAAGAAAACGGGCAAGGGCATGAAAATGTAATCCCGTGTCCGCCACTGAATCCAAAATAAAATCCAAAGTATCAACAAAAAAGAAGAAGACATGAAGACAATCATTGCAGAAAAGCCCTCCGTGGCACGTGAAATCGCCCGCATCGTGGGCGCGACAAAGAGAGAGGAAGGATATTTCGAGGGAGGCGGTTATGCCGTGACATGGGCATTCGGACACCTCGTTCAGCTTGCCATGCCCGACGGCTACGGCGTGCGCGGATTTGTCCGTGACAACCTCCCGATTATTCCCGACACATTCACGCTCGTCCCCCGTCAGGTCAGGACGGAGAAAGGTTACAAGCCCGACAGCGGCGTGGTGTCGCAGATAAAAGTCATCAAAAGACTGTTCGACACAAGCGAACATATCATCGTGGCGACCGATGCCGGACGCGAGGGAGAGCTTATCTTCCGCTACCTCTACCACTATACGGGTTGCACCACTCCTTTCGTGCGCCTGTGGATCAGCTCTCTCACCGACAAAGCTATCCGCGAGGGACTGCGGAAACTCGAAGACGGCAGCAAATACGACAACCTCTACCTCGCCGCCAAAGCGCGGAGCGAATCCGACTGGCTCGTGGGCATCAACGGCACACAGGCGTTATCCATCGCCGCCGGACACGGCACGTATTCCGTGGGGCGGGTGCAGACACCAACGTTGGCTATGGTATGTGAACGCTACTGGGAGAACCGCCGCTTTACGTCCGAAGCATTCTGGCAGCTCCATATCGCAACGGACGGTTGCGACGGCGAAGTCGTGAAATTCTCATCCTCCGAGAAATGGAAAGAGAAAGAACCGGCGATGGAACTATATAATAAGGTAAAGGCGGCAGGTTGCGCCACTGTCACGAAAGCCGAGCGCAAGGAGAAGACGGAGGAAACTCCCTTGCTCTACGACCTGACCACGCTCCAGAAAGAAGCCAACGCCAAGCACGGCTTCACGGCGGAACAGACGCTTGAAATCGCGCAGAAACTCTACGAAAAGAAGTTGATAACCTATCCGAGAACGGGAAGCCGCTACATCCCCGAAGACGTGTTTGCCGAAATTCCCAAACTGCTCGCTTTCATCGGCACACAGCCCGAATGGAAAGACAAGGTGCGGGCAAAAGCCGCCCCGACACGCCGCAGCGTGGACGACGGCAAGGTGACAGACCACCATGCCCTGCTCGTCACGGGTGAGAAACCGCTCTTCCTCTCCAAAGAGGACAATACCATCTATCAGATGATTGCCGGGCGCATGGTCGAGGCATTCTCTGAGAAATGCGTCAAGGATGTGACCACTGTCACGGCGGAATGTGCCGGAGTGGAGTTTACCGTAAAAGGCAGCGTCGTGAAGCAAACCGGATGGCGTGCCGTCTATGGCGAGGAAAAAGAGGAAATTACCATCCCCGGCTGGCAGGAAGGCGACACGCTGACACCGAAAGGCTCGTCCATTACCGAAGGAAAGACCAAACCCAAGCCGCTGCATACCGAAGCCACCCTGCTCTCGGCAATGGAAACGGCGGGCAAGGAAATTGAGGACGACGCACTGCGGCAGGCGATGAAGGACTGTGGCATCGGTACTCCCGCCACACGCGCCTCCATCATCGAAACGCTTTTCAAGCGCGGTTACATGGAACGCTGCAAGAAGTCGCTTGTTCCCACCGAAAAAGGACTTGCCCTCAATTCCGTCGTCAAGACGATGCGCATCGCCGATGTTGCCATGACGGGCGAATGGGAAAAGGAGCTGGCGCGTATCGAGCGCGGGGAACTGTCCGACGACACCTTCCGCAAGGAGATAGAGGCGTACACACGTGAGATAACCTCCGAACTGATCTCGTGCGACAAGCTCTTCGGCAGCCGTGACTCCGGCTGCGCGTGTCCCAAGTGTGGCACGGGCAGGATGCGGTTCTACGGCAAGGTGGTACGCTGCGACAACACGGAGTGCGGACTGCCCGTGTTCCGGCTGAAAGCGGGACGCACCCTGTCCGACGATGAAATCAAAGACCTGCTCACCGAAGGGCATACCAAGCTGCTCAAAGGGTTCAAGAGCAAACAGGGCAAGAGTTTCGATGCTGTTGTCGCCTTTGACGGGGAATATAACACGACTTTTGTGTTCCCGGAGGCTAAAAAGGACAAGAAATTTTCAGGACGGAAGAAATAGTATTAACTTTGCCACTTGTTCAGAGTAATGAATTGTTCTTCGATACCGGATTACACTCATACTTTGGATTTAGTGGTGGCACTCGGAGGGATACCGAGTGCCTTTTTCTTCCTTTTTCCAACCGATTATCCCGTTAATTATCAATCCGCTAAATCCAAAGTAATGAACAACAAGAAGAAAAACGAGGGTCAGACCGACTTTTCCTATTACGGTCTGTACCTGCTGGACTATCTCCGCACGAACAAGTTTGAACAGGCTGACGACACCGCTTTCATACGGGAACGGGCCGACCGTGCCGCCGAAACGTATGAGAGGGCACGGCTTGAAGGCTATCCCGCCGATGGTGCGCAGGAACTGGCGATGGACACGCTGCTGCGCGGGCTGCATTATTCCCGTTACGCCATCCTCCGCGAAGTCGTGGAAAACGAGTTTGCCGATGAAGTGCCGGAAGAGAAGCGTGAAGCCTTTGTCCTGAAACTGCTGCCGCTTGTCGGCAACGTGTTCTCCGTCTATGACCTCTCGGATGACAATTTCGCCCTGTCTTCCGATTACGACCTGCTCTACACGGAGCTGACGGGAGCAACCGTCCTTTACTTAGACGAATATGGCGTTTAACCGCAAACAGAAACTGCGGGACAACATCGAGGCGATACGGACGGCATTCATCCTTGACAGGGAAAATAGGACAGCGACAACCGAAGAGCGTGCCATACTTCAAAGGTACTGCGGTTTCGGCGGTCTGAAATGTATCCTCAACCCTGCAAAGGAACTGACGGATGCCGTCCGGTGGGCGAAATCCGACCTCGAACTGTTCGCCCCGACGGTGGAGCTGCACAGGCTTATCCGTGAGAACAGCAAGGACGAAACAGAGTACAAGCGGTTTGTGGATTCGCTGAAAGCGTCCGTGCTGACCGCTTTCTACACCCCCAAAGAGATAACCGACACCATCGCGGACGTGCTGGCAGATTACAGCGTCCGCCCCGCCCGTATGCTCGAACCGTCGGCAGGTGTCGGCGTGTTCGTGGATTCCATGCTGCGGCACAGCCCCAATGCGGATGTGATGGCTTTCGAGAAGGATCTGCTCACGGGTACAATCTTGAGGCATCTCTATCCCGACCAGAAAATGCGCACCTGCGGTTTTGAGAAAATCGAAAGACCGTTCAACAATTATTTCGACTTGGCGGTGTCCAACATTCCGTTCGGTGACATTGCCGTGTTCGACGCGGAGTTTCAGCGGAGCGACTCTTTCGGCAGACGCTCCGCCCAGAAAACCATCCACAACTATTTCTTTCTCAAAGGACTGGATGCCGTGCGTGACGGCGGTATCGTGGCGTTCATCACCTCGCAAGGGGTATTGAATAGCACCAAGACCTCCGTGCGTAACGAGCTGTTCAGTCAGGCCAATCTGGTATCCGCGATACGCCTGCCCAACAACCTGTTCACGGACAACGCGGGCACGGAGGTGGGCAGTGACCTGATTGTCCTGCAAAAGAACCTCAGCAAGAAGGAAATGTCGCAGGACGAGCGGCTGATGACCGTGATACAGACGGACACGAAAACCGCCCTGACCGACAACGCCTATTTCATCCACCACCCGGAACGCATCGTGCATACGATGGCGAAACTTGACACAGACCCCTACGGGAAGCCCGCTATGGTTTATCTGCACGAGGGCAAGGCAGCAGGCATCGCCGGGGATTTGCGCCGTATGCTCGACGAGGATTTCCATTACAGGCTTGCCATGCGCTTGTATTCGGGTTCAATCCGGCAGGCAGGAACGGAAGAAAAAGTTGCCGTTCAAAATAAAGTAGAGCGTCCTGCCATAAAATTGGAAACAGTATCCTCGGCGCAGACGGTGGAAACTCCGACAGAAAAGCCGCAACCCGCAGATGAAAAGCCGGAGATAGAACCGCGCCCGCAATATTCCGCAGGCGTGCAGCTCACCCTGCTTGACCTCTGGGGGATGACGGAAGAGGTCAGCCAACCGAAAACCTCCAAAAAGAAAAAGACGGTGAAAAAGGCAGTTACGGCAAAGTCCACTCCGCCCAAACCGAAAGTCACGGTTACACCGACAGCTCCAACTGCAAAACCCGCAATGGAGAATAAGGAGGTGAAAGCGGAGAACACCGCCAAGCCTGCCGACCCGGACGACATCTATGCCACACTGGACTGGGATACCAATCCTCCCATCAACGGTTTCTATGAAATGATGATGGGTTTGACGCCGGAGCGTAGGAAAGAACTTCGGGAACTGGCAAGGCAGCATAACGAGAAACAAGTGGCGGAAAAGACGGAAGTGAAAGCCGTGCCGGAAACTTCCCGTGAGCAGCCACGACAGGAGGAAACACAGCCGGAGGCAGTCGCCGCACCTGCCGTTACAGATACCCCATCGGAAGCGGTGGGGACTTTCCTTTTCCCCGACATCGAAGCGGAAAAGCCGAAGGAGGAAGTCGTGGACCTTTCTCCGCGTGCCTACCACCGCACGCCGGAGATGCACCTGCGCGAAGGGTCGCTGGTGGCTGACCGGGGGCGTCATAACATCGGCTACCTGAAAGACATCACGCCATACGGGGCGACATTCCAGCCGCTCGACCTGAAAGGATACCAGAAGGAAAAGGCGTTGTTGTATGTGTCGCTGCGTGACGCCTACGAGCGTCTGTACCGTTATGAATCGCTCCGGCGCGAGGCAAATGTTCCGTGGCGAGAGCATCTGAATACCTGTTACGATGAGTTTGTCATGCGCTACGGCAACCTCAACGCCAAGCAGAACGTGAAGTTAGTGATGATGGATGCGGGCGGGCGCGACATCCTTTCGCTGGAACGGATGGAAAACGGAAAGTTCGTCAAGGCGGACATCTTCGAGCATCCTGTTTCCTTCGCGGTGGAGAGCCATGCCAACGTAGGCTCTCCCGAAGAAGCCCTGTCTGCGTCGCTCAACAAATATGGTACGGTCAATCTCGACTATATGCGGGAGATAACCGACAGCACGGCGGAGGATTTGCTCACTGCCCTGCAAGGGCGCATCTACTACAATCCGCTCGTGACCGGTTACGAAATCAAAGACCGTTTCATCGCCGGAAATGTCATAGAGAAAGCGGAACGCATAGAGGCATGGATGGGTGACAATCCCGAAAATGAGCGTATGCCGGAGGTGAAGCAGGCGTTGGAGGCTCTGAAAGATGCCGAGCCGCAGCGCATCGCCTTCGAGGATCTGGACTTCAATTTCGGGGAACGCTGGATTCCGACGGGTGTCTATGCCGCCTACATGAGCCGGCTGTTCGACACGGAGGTGAAAATCGCCTATTCCGCAAGCATGGACGAGTTTTCGGTGGTGTGCGGCTACCGCACCATGAAAATCACGGACGAGTTTCTGGTGAAGGGGTATTACCGGAACTATGACGGTATGCACCTCCTAAAACACGCCCTGCACAACACCTGCCCTGACATGATGAAGTCCATCGGCAAGGACGAGCATGGCAACGACATCAAGATGCGCGACAGCGAGGGAATACAACTCGCCAACGCCAAGATTGACGAGATACGAAACGGCTTCTCCGAATGGCTCGAAGAGCAGTCGCCGCAGTTCAAGGAGCGGCTTGTGACGATGTATAACCGCAAGTTCAACTGTTTCGTGCGCCCGCGCTACGACGGCTCCCATCAGACCTTTCCCGACCTCAACCTGAAAGGGCTGGCAAGCCGGGGTATCAAGAGCGTCTATCCCTCACAGATGGATTGCGTCTGGATGTTGAAACAGAACGGCGGCGGAATTTGCGACCACGAGGTGGGAACCGGTAAGACGCTGATAATGTGCATCGCCGCGCATGAGATGAAGCGTCTGAATTTGGCACACAAGCCGATGATTATCGGGCTGAAAGCCAACGTTGCGGAGATTGCAGCCACCTATCAGGCGGCATATCCCAACGCACGTATTCTGTACGCTTCGGAGAAGGACTTTTCGACCGCCAACCGTGTGCGCTTCTTCAATAATATAAAGAACAACGACTACGATTGCGTCATCATGTCGCACGACCAGTTCGGCAAGATACCGCAGTCGCCGGAATTGCAGCAGCGCATCCTGCAAGCAGAGCTTGACACGGTGGAGGAAAACCTCGAAGTGCTACGGCAGCAGGGAAAGAACGTGTCGCGGGCGATGCTGAAAGGATTGGAGAAGCGCAAGCACAACCTTGAAGCGAAGCTGGAGAAGGTGGAACACGCCATAAAGTCACGCACGGACGACGTGGTGGATTTCAAGCAGATGGGCATCGACCACATCTTCATAGATGAGAGCCACCAGTTCAAGAATCTGACTTTCAACACGCGCCACGACCGTGTGGCGGGATTGGGAAACAGCGAGGGAAGCCAGAAGGCACTTAACATGCTCTTTGCCATACGCACCATACAGGAGCGCACAGGAAAAGACTTGGGTGCGACCTTCCTCTCCGGCACGACTATCAGCAACTCACTGACTGAATTGTACCTGCTGTTCAAGTACCTGCGCCCGAAGGAGCTGGAACGGCAGGACATAAGGTGTTTCGACGCTTGGGCGGCGATATTTGCCAAGAAGACGACGGATTTTGAATTTAACGTGACGAACAATGTGGTCCAGAAGGAGCGTTTCCGCTACTTCATCAAAGTGCCGGAGCTTGCCGCCTTCTATAATGAAATCACGGACTACCGCACGGCGGAGGATGTGGGCGTTGACCGTCCTGCCAAGAACGAGATACTGCACCATATACCGCCCACGCCGGAACAGGAGGACTTCATACAGAAACTGATGCAGTTCGCCAAGACGGGCGATGCCACCTTGTTGGGCAGGCTGCCGCTTTCGGAAACGGAAGAAAAGGCGAAGATGCTCATCGCCACGGACTATGCCCGGAAAATGGCACTCGACATGCGCATGATAGACCCGAATTACGAAGATCATCCCGACAACAAAGCGAGTCACTGTGCCAAGATGATCGCGGAGTATTATCAAAAATACGACGCCCAGAAAGGCACGCAGTTCGTTTTCTCTGATTTGGGGACATACCAGCCGGGCGACGGGTGGAACGTCTATTCGGAAATCAAGCGCAAACTGACGGAGGACTACGGTATACCGCCAAGCGAGGTGCGCTTCATTCAGGAGTGCAAGACCGACAAGGCGCGGAAGGCGGTGATAGACGCCATGAACGCCGGGACGGTGCGTGTGCTGTTCGGCTCTACCTCTATGCTCGGAACGGGTGTGAACGCCCAGAAACGGTGTGTGGCTATCCATCATCTCGATACGCCGTGGCGACCGTCCGACTTGCAACAGCGTGACGGACGCGGAGTTAGGGCAGGTAATGAGATTGCCAAACATTTCGCCGGGAACAACGTGGATGTAATCATCTACGCGGTGGAGAAGTCACTGGACAGCTACAAGTTCAACCTCCTGCACTGCAAGCAGACTTTCATAAGCCAGCTCAAAAGCGGTGCGATGGGTGCGCGTACCATCGACGAGGGGGCAATGGACGAAAAATCGGGCATGAATTTCTCGGAATACATGGCGTTGCTCTCCGGCAATACCGACCTGTTGGACAAGGCGAAACTGGAAAAGCGGATCGCATCGCTCGAAGGGGAACGCAAGTCGTTCAACAAGGGCAAGCGTGATTCGGAGTTCAAGCTGGAGTCAAAGACCGGCGAGTTGCGCAACAACACGGCTTTCATAGATGCCATGACGGAGGACTGGAACCGCTTCCTGTCGGTGGTGCAGACCGACAAGGAGGGCAACCGCCTTAATATAATAAAGGTGGACGGAGTGGATTCCGCCGATGAGAAGGTCATCGGAAAGCGTTTGCAGGAGATAGCCAAGAATGCCACGACCGGAGGGTTGTACACGCAGGTCGGTGAACTTTACGGTTTTCCGATAAAGGTGGTGAGCGAAAGGATACTCAAAGAGGGATTGGAGTTCACCGACAACCGCTTCGTGGTCGAGGGGAACTACAAGTACACCTACAACAACGGGCATCTGGCGATGGCTGACCCGTTGGCCGCCGCCCGCAACTTCCTCAACGCGATGGAGAGGATACCCTCCATCATCGACCAGTACAAGGCGAAGAACGAGGTGCTGGAGATGGAGATACCGCAGTTACAGGAGATAGCGGGTAAGGTGTGGAAGAAGGAGGACGAGCTGAAGCAGTTGAAGTCCGAACTTGCCGCCCTTGACCGAAAAATTCAGCTGGAGCTTGCGCCACCCACGCCCGAAGTCGCAGAAAAGGAGAATGAAGGGCAACAGCTCAAGCCGGAAGCGGAAGATGTGAGGAACAGGCAGGCGCAATATCCCGAAAATGCACCGCCGCAGATACGCAGTCCGGCGGATAGTATCGTTGCCAACCATGTCATAATCGGGCGTCCGGGACTGTATGCCAAGGAGGAAACCCGGTCCAAAGGATTGAAAATATAACCTAAGGAATTTTATCTGAAGTATTAATAAGGGCTATCCCAAAAGGTCTAAAAGTAAATTTTATCCTTTCTGCAAGTATCTATAGGATGGCAACTGCATTTTTTTCTTTTTGGGCAGCCCTTATTAAAATTTATTCTTATTTTAGGTTATATACATTCATGTCCATTTATGTAAAAAATTCCTGCTGACCTTGTTTATGTCTTGTCAGTCACCATTTGCAAAACCATATTTGACCCTCAAAGAGGCTGAATTTGATAAGTAACTTGCTACATACTCATAATAAGGAGCTAAATAGAACACGAATGGGAAATACACAAATGCTAAACTAAAGAAGATATTGGCCAAAATAAACGCTATACCGAGAGAGAAACTTGATTTTTCAACTTCCTAAAACGGTGTTGTTCAAACATTTCTACTTATTTGTACTTGCCAGTTGAACCTACGCTTCCCTAATAAAATGTCTATGGTAAAAAGTTAAAAAATCCTCCCACTTTTGTTAGATATATTTTTTTGTGTAATTTTGTAATCGTTATGCGGCAGTAATAATATACATATTAATACGAGTTAGTAATCCTGTAGTTCTCATATGCTACGAGGAGGTATTAAAAGGTGCGTTTCGACAATGCATCTACTGTAGTATATTATTGCTTAATCCAAATGAATATTATAAATTTAGGAATTCTTGCTCACATTGATGCAGGAAAAACTTCCGTAACCGAGAATCTGCTGTTTGCCAGTGGAGCAACGGAAAAGTGCGGCCGTGTGGATAATGGTGACACCATAACGGACTCTATGGATATAGAGAAACGTAGAGGAATTACTGTCCGGGCTTCTACGACATCTATTATCTGGAATGGAGTGAAATGCAATATCATTGACACTCCGGGACACATGGATTTTATTGCGGAAGTGGAGCGGACATTCAAAATGCTTGATGGAGCAGTCCTCATCTTATCCGCAAAGGAAGGCATACAAGCGCAGACAAAGTTGCTGTTCAGTACTTTACAAAAGCTGCAAATCCCGACAATTATATTTATCAATAAGATTGACCGTGCCGGTGTGAATTTGGAGCGTTTGTATATGGATATAAAAACAAATCTGTCGCAAGATGTCCTGTTTATGCAAACTGTTGTCGATGGATCGGTTTATCCGGTTTGCTCCCAAACATATATAAAGGAAGAATACAAAGAATTTGTATGCAACCATGACGACGATATATTAGAACGATATTTGGCGGATAGCGAAATTTCACCGGCTGATTATTGGAATACGATAATCGCTCTTGTGGCAAAAGCCAAAGTCTATCCGGTGCTACATGGATCAGCAATGTTCAATATCGGTATCAATGAGTTGTTGGACGCCATTTCTTCTTTTATACTTCCTCCGGCATCAGTCTCAAACAGACTTTCAGCTTATCTCTATAAGATAGAGCATGACCCCAAAGGGCATAAAAGAAGTTTTCTTAAAATAATTGACGGAAGTCTGAGACTTCGAGACGTTGTAAGAATCAACGATTCGGAAAAATTCATCAAGATTAAAAATCTAAAGACTATTTATCAGGGCAGAGAGATAAATGTTGATGAAGTGGGTGCCAATGATATCGCGATTGTAGAAGATATAGAAGATTTTCGAATCGGAGATTATTTAGGTGCTAAACCTTGTTTGATTCAAGGATTATCTCATCAGCATCCCGCTCTCAAATCCTCCGTCCGGCCAAATAAGCCCGAAGAGAGAAGCAAGGTGATATCCGCTCTGAATACATTGTGGATTGAAGACCCGTCTTTGTCCTTTTCCATAAACTCATATAGTGATGAATTGGAAATCTCGTTATATGGTTTGACCCAAAAGGAAATCATACAGACATTGCTGGAAGAACGATTTTCCGTAAAGGTCCATTTTGATGAGATCAAGACTATCTACAAAGAACGACCTATAAAAAAGGTCAATAAGATTATTCAGATCGAAGTACCACCCAACCCTTACTGGGCCACAATAGGGCTGACTCTTGAACCCTTACCGTTAGGGGCAGGGTTGCAAATCGAAAGTGACATCTCCTATGGTTATCTGAACCATTCTTTTCAAAATGCCGTTTTTGAAGGGATTCGTATGTCTTGCCAATCTGGTTTACATGGATGGGAAGTGACAGATCTGAAAGTAACTTTTACTCAAGCCGAGTATTATAGCCCGGTAAGTACACCTGCTGATTTCAGACAGCTGACCCCTTATGTCTTCAGGCTGGCTTTGCAACAGTCAGGTGTGGACATTCTCGAACCGATGCTCTGTTTTGAGTTGCAGATACCCCAAGTAGCGAGTTCCAAAGCTATTACAGATTTGCAAAAACTGATGTCTGAGATTGAAGACATCAGTTGTAATAATGAGTGGTGTCATATTAAAGGGAAAGTTCCATTAAATACAAGTAAAGACTATGCCTCAGAAGTAAGTTCGTACACTAAGGGCTTAGGCATTTTTATGGTTAAGCCATGTGGGTATCAAATAACAAAAGACGGTTATTCTGATAATATCCGCATGAACGAAAAAGATAAACTTTTATTCATGTTCCAAAAATCAATGTCATTAAAATAATGGAGCGGTCAGGAAATTTCTATAAGGCAATACGGTTGGGATATATACTTATCTCCATTCTTATCGGATGTATGGCATATAATAGCCTCTATGAATGGCAGGAGATAGAAGCATTAGAACTTGGCAATAAAAAAATAGACGAGCTCCGAAAAGAAATAAACAATATCAATATTCAAATGATAAAATTTTCTCTATTGGGTGAAACAATACTGGAATGGAACGATAAAGATATCGAGCATTACCATGCACGGCGTATGGCAATGGACAGTATGCTCTGCCGTTTCAAGGCCACCTATCCAGCAGAGCGCATCGATAGTGTGCGCAGTCTTTTAGAGGATAAGGAACGACAGATGTTCCAGATAGTCCGGTTAATGGATGAACAACAATCTATTAACAAGAAGATAGCCAATCAAATTCCGGTTATTGTACAGAAAAGTGTGCAGGAACAGTCCAAAAAGCCAAAACGAAAAGGTTTCTTAGGCATATTCGGCAAAAAAAAGGAAGTAACTCCAGCAGTATCAACCACTATCCTTCATTCGGTCAATAGAAACGTAATCAGCGAACAGAAAGTGCAGGATCGCCAATTGTCGGAACAAGCCGACAGCCTTGCAGCTCGTAATGCAGAACTTAACAGACAACTGCAAGAATTGATTTGCCAAATAGAAGAAAAGGTACAAACCGAACTGCAAAGCCGGGAAAACGAAATAGTTGCCATGCGTGAAAAGTCATTTATGCAAGTAGGCGGTTTAATGGGATTCGTTCTTCTATTGTTGTTAATTTCCTACATCATCATACATCGTGATGCAAAAAGCATTAAACAATACAAGCACAAGACAACTGATTTGATAAGGCAACTGGAACAATCCGTACAACGGAACGAGGCACTGATAACGTCAAGGAAGAAGGCGGTACATACTATCACCCATGAACTGCGCACACCGCTGACAGCAATAACAGGCTATGCCGGACTGATACGGAAAGAACAGTGTGAGGATAAGTCCGGGCAGTATATCCAAAACATACTGCAATCCTCCGACCGTATGCGGGATATGCTTAACACTTTGCTTGACTTCTTCCGCCTGGACAACGGCAAGGAACAGCCCCGTCTGTCACCCTGCCGGATTTCAGCAATCACGCACACACTTGAAACGGAGTTCATGCCTGTTGCCGTGAACAAAGGGCTGTCCTTGTCCGTGAAGACTGGACACGATGCCATTGTATTGACCGACAAAGAGCGAATAATACAAATCGGGAATAACCTGCTGTCAAACGCTGTCAAGTTCACAGAAGAAGGCGGTGTTTCTTTGATTACTGAATATGATAATGGAGTTCTGACACTGGTCGTTGAAGATACAGGTACAGGCATGACAGAAGAGGAACAGAAACAAGCGTTCGGTGCGTTTGAACGTCTATCAAATGCCGCCGCAAAGGAGGGTTTCGGGCTTGGGCTTGCCATAATGCGTAATATTGTGTCGATGCTTGGCGGAACAATCCGTTTAGACAGCAAGAAAGGGAAAGGCAGTCGTTTCACAGTTGAAATTTCTATGCAGGAAGCTGAAGAACAGCTTGGATATACAAGCAATACACCTGTTTATCATAACAATAAATTCCATGATGTTGTCGCCATTGACAATGATGAGGTATTACTTCTGATGCTGAAAGAGATGTATTCCCAAGAAGGAATACACTGCGACACTTGCACCGATGCTGCGGCACTGATGGAAATGATACGCCAGAAAGAATACAGCCTGTTGCTGACAGACTTGAATATGCCCGATATAAACGGTTTCGAATTGCTGGAACTGTTGCGTTCGTCCAACGTGGGCAATTCACCAACAATCCCGGTGGTTGTGGCAACCGCTTCGGGCAGTTGTAACAAAGGGGAACTATTGGCAAAAGGCTTTGCCGGATGCCTGTTCAAACCGTTCTCCATATCGGAACTGATGGAGGTTTCCGACAGGTGTGCCATAAAAGCGACACCGGACGGGAAACCGGACTTTTCCGCCTTATTGTCCTATGGCAATGAAGCCGTCATGCTGGAAAAGTTGATAACTGAAACAGAAAAGGAAATGCAGGCGGTACGGGATGCAGCAAAAGAAAAAGACCTGCAAAAGCTGGATTCCCTGATCCACCACCTGCGCAGTTCGTGGGAGGTGCTCCGTGCCGACCAACCGCTGAATGTACTTTACGGATTGCTTCGTGGCGATGCTCTCCCGGATGGTGAAGCGTTAAGCCATGCCGTGACTGCCGTGCTGGATAAGGGAGTGGAAATAATACGGTTGGCAGAAGAGGAAAGGAGAAAATACGAAGATGAATAAGACAAAAATAATTGTGGTGGAAGACAACATCGTGTATTGCGAATATGTCTGCAATATGCTGTCACGGGAGGGCTACCGCAATATGAAGGCTTACCACCTCTCAACCGCGAAGAAACATCTGCAACAGGCAACAGATAATGATATCGTGGTTGCCGACCTGCGTCTGCCTGACGGCAGTGGCATAGACCTTTTGTGCTGGATGCGAAAGGAGGGAAAGATGCAGCCCTTCATCATTATGACCGACTACGCCGAAGTTAATACCGCCGTGGAAAGCATGAAACTCGGCTCGATAGACTATATTCCCAAACAGCTTGTGGAGGATAAACTTGTCCCCCTGATCCGTTCCATACTGAAAGAACGTCAGGCAGGACAACGCCGTATGCCTATATTCGCCCGTGAAGGTTCCGCCTTTCAGAAAATCATGCACCGCATAAGGCTGGTAGCCGCCACCGATATGAGCGTGATGATATTTGGTGAGAACGGCACGGGCAAGGAGCATATTGCCCACCTGTTGCATGACAAGAGCAAACGTGCAGGCAAGCCATTTGTGGCGGTGGACTGCGGTTCACTCTCCAAAGAGCTTGCACCGTCGGCTTTCTTCGGACACGTCAAAGGTGCATTTACAGGTGCGGACAATGCCAAGAAAGGATATTTCCATGAGGCGGAAGGCGGCACGTTGTTTCTGGACGAGGTAGGAAACCTCGCGTTGGAAACCCAACAGATGTTGCTCCGTGCCATACAGGAGAGGCGGTATCGCCCGGTCGGAGACAAGGCAGACCGGAATTTCAATGTCCGCATCATCGCTGCTACCAATGAAGATTTGGAGGTATCGGTGAATGAAAAGCGTTTTCGGCAGGATCTTCTGTACCGCCTGCACGACTTCGGGATAACCGTTCCTCCGTTGCGTGACTGTCAAGAAGACATTATGCCGCTGGCAGAGTTCTTCCGTGATATGGCAAACAGAGAGCTGGAGTGTAGCGTGAGCGGGTTCAGTTCCGAAGCACGTAAAGCGTTGCTGACACACGCATGGCCGGGCAACGTGCGGGAACTTCGGCAGAAAGTTATGGGTGCTGTATTGCAGGCGCAGGAAGGTGTTGTCATGAAAGAGCATCTGGAACTTGCCGTGACGAAACCGACCTCTACTGTCAGCTTCGCCTTGCGCAATGACGCGGAGGATAAGGAGCGGATATTGCGTGCGTTGAAACAGGCAAACGGCAACCGGAGTGTCGCCGCAGAACTGCTCGGCATAGGCAGGACAACACTATACAGCAAACTTGAAGAGTATGGACTTAAATATAAATTCAAGCAATCATAGCCCGTAATTCACTGAATTTGGCTATCTTTGCATAACATTTGAGAAAAACGGCGATTGGCAGGAGCTTTTCGCCGCCAACATATAGGATAAGACCGCAAGGCGTTTCAAGCGAAAATCTGGTAAATTGGAACTACGGAGACGATTGCGTGATGCTTATGCTATGCTTACGCATAGCGTGCATTCACGTACTCTCCGTAAAGGCTTTACCAGAGCCATCGCTTGAAGGTAGTGTGAATTGCACGCTACTTTTTTACCCTTGCCTAACGAAAGGAAACGATTATGGGTAAAGTTCAGATTCTCGCCGTACTGACGATGGACGGATGTCTTTCTTCAGAGTTATATGATAAAGCACATCAGGATTTGTGCCTTGACCGTTGCGGTCTTGATGAAATCAGGAAGAAAGCCTTTTACCGTGTGACACCGGACTATTCCATTTCAATGCTGCACGAATGGAGAAAAGACTGCACAAACATCCGTTACCTCGCGGAAGCCACACCGGACACGGCAGACTATATAAACGGACTGCTGCGGATGCACGCTGTGGATGAAATCATACTATACACCGTTCCTTTCATATCCGGAAGCGGACGACATTTTTTTAAGTCGGCTCTGCCAGAGCAACACTGGACGCTTTCCTCTTTGAAAAGCTATCCCAACGGTGTATGTCGCATTATCTATATCCTTGATAAAAAAGCAAGATAGCCAAAATGTGCGGCAAGCATACATTTCTATTTTCAGGAATAGAATAAATGTTCCGATTACAAACAATTTAAGTCGGAGATAATTTGTCCTTGTGAAAAAATACTGAATTTTATACCTCTGAAATCCAGCACTTTGTAAAATTGAGTGTTGGATTTTTTATTTTCTGCCGCGTTTTTTGCCAATTATATTCATGTGCGCACGCAGAAAACAAAGTGTAATTTTCAAAATTGACAGAACCATGAATTATTTCTTGCTGGCGGAAACCGACTTTTTCCGCCTGATAAACGAAGCCGGCGACTGCAATATGGAAACGGCATACACGGCTTTCGCCACCCAAGTGATCGAACTGTGCAACGGCGGCATGGACATGAACCTTACCGTCATCGCGCTTGCCTACATCGAAATCGAGTTGCAGCACCATCCCGTACGTAATCTGTCAGAAGAAAAAAGAGAGATTGCCGCCTACGTCAGCAAGGCTCTGTCTTTCGTAAGAAAGATGCAGAAATTCCTTGCCACGCCCCAAGTGCCACCACTAATATCCGCCAACAACGCAACAGAAACCACCGCCAGCCTTCTTCAATGGACGGGCAATGCCATCGACCTCGTGGAACTTATCTACGGCATAGACGTGATGGGCTGCATCAACAACGGCAATATGCCGCTCAAACAGCTCGCCCCACTTCTCTATAAGATATTCGGGGTTGATTCTAAAGACTGCTACCGCTTCTACACTGATATCAAACGCCGGAAGAACGAAAGCCGCACCTATTTCATTGACAGGATGCAGGAAAAACTGAACGAGAGAATGTTGCGTGATGAGGAGTTGGAGCGGATGAGAAAATAAAAAAATATCCATTACATATGAGAAGACAGGAATACTCGTATCCTGTCTTTTTATTTTCATTTAATTATATATTAATTAGCACAATATATGTGAGTTTTTCATTCCTATAAGGACAAATTTCAGAAACGTATGTCTGGTAAATTATTGAGTCATCATAGTATGAACATATATCATTACTAAAAACAATGAAACAACTTCCATAAGATTGTGGTTGTAAAAATCGCCATTTAATAGCCCGTTTTTTTTGTAAAATTCGCCAATTAAAAAAATATGATTATCTTTGCATTATATTTTATAAGGTATGGAAACAGTAAATAGAATACTTCAAGAGAAGATTACAGCACGAATCGCGCCCAATAAAGCAGTACTGATTTTTGGTGCTCGCCGTGTTGGTAAAACGGTAATGATGCGTAAAATTGTGGACAACTATTCAGGTAGGACGATGATGCTCAACGGCGAAGACTACGACACATTAGCACTATTGGAGAATCGCTCAATAGCCAATTATCGGCATTTATTGGATGGTATTGATTTGCTGGCTATTGATGAGGCACAGAACATACCACAAATCGGTAGTATTCTGAAGTTGATAGTTGATGAAATACCGGGAATAAGTGTCTTGGCAAGTGGTTCTTCGTCATTCGATTTGCTGAATAAGACTGGTGAACCGTTGGTCGGCCGCAGTACGCAATTTCTCCTTACACCATTCTCGCAACGGGAAATCGCACAGACGGAAACGGCACTTGAAACCCGCCAGAACCTCGAAGCGCGCTTGATTTACGGTTCCTATCCCGAAGTAGTAATGATGGAGAACTATGAACGTAAAACAGACTACCTACGTGATATTGTCGGTGCATACCTGCTTAAAGATATCTTAGCAATTGACGGCTTAAAAAATTCGAGCAAGATGCGCGATCTACTGCGATTGATAGCTTTTCAGTTGGGCAGCGAAGTTTCTTACGAAGAGTTAGGTAAACAACTCGGCATGAGCAAGACGACCGTTGAAAAATACCTCGACCTATTGGAAAAGGTCTTCGTTATCTATCGTCTGGGGGCTTATTCGCGTAACCTACGCAAGGAGGTTACAAAAGCTGGCAAGTGGTACTTCTACGACAACGGCATTCGCAATGCCATTATCGGGGCTTTCTCACCGCTGGCCATTCGGCAGGATGTCGGTGCGCTGTGGGAGAACTACATCATCGGAGAGCGGCGCAAAGCGAACTTCAATGAGGGACTGCACAGGGAGTTCTATTTCTGGCGCACCTACGACAAACAGGAAATCGACCTGATTGAGGAGAGTGCCGACAGTCTTACCGCCTTGGAGTTCAAGTGGGGAAATAAAATGCCGGCCGCACCGAAAGCCTTCCAAGAAGCCTATCCCTATGCCGAGTTTCATGTGGTAAATCGGGAGAATTATTTGGAGTTCGTATAATCAATAAATTACGTATATGGAAACAAAACTACAATCCAAACAGCAATATCCGCGGTTTATCCAAAATAAACCGTGTGGTATTGACAAATTCGATGGAGGTTCGCAAGAAAGGTTGGCAAAAACTATTGCTCGCCATTTTTGTCAGAATGATTCATTGGATGAGGAATGTACTTTACCTCGAATTATCGGCATCGAAGGTATTTGGGGATCTGGAAAATCCAACGTGGTTAAAATGTTGGAACGTGAATTATCAGACGACTATTACTTTTTTGAGTATGACGCATGGGGACATCAAGAGGACTTGCAACGCCGCTCTATATTGGAATTGCTTACAAGCAAACTTATTGATGATGGTATCCTATCTGGAAATGCAACAATAAAAGTCAAAGGTGGAGGTACGAAAACCGTATCATGGTCTGAAAAGCTGAAATATTTATTAGCCCGTAAAACGGAGACCGTAACCGAAAAATATCCCCTTATCAGTAATGGTATGGTTGCGGCATTTTTGGTTGCAGTTTTAACTCCGATATTTACATTTATTGCGTATGCAGTAAAACCTACACCCACAACATGGTGGTTTTCTTTATTGTCTATTATCATAGCTGCACTGCCAGTTCTTATTGCATTGTGCGTTTGGAAATGGGCATATAGCAAAGATCATAAATATGGATGGAGTTATATGTTAGCTATTTATCAAGATAAAGTCGAAAAGGACGTTTGCTATGAGACTTTGAGCGAAGACGAACCAACGGTTTACGAGTTCAAAACATGGATGCAAGACATTTCTGATTTTATCAAGGAAAAAGGACAACGTAAATTAGTCCTTGTTTTTGACAACATGGATCGTCTCCCCGCTGAAAAAGTAAAAGAATTATGGTCTTCTATCCATACGTTCTTCGCCGATAGCGGTTTTGAAAATGTTTGGGCTGTTATTCCTTTCGATGAAACACATTTAGCTTGTGCATTCGGAGATGAGACCGACGAACAAACGAAACAACTGACCAAGTATTTTATCAATAAAACTTTCCCTATTGTTTATCGTGTTGCTCCTCCTGTTATTACCGACTATCGAAGTATATTCAACAAACTGTTTGTTGAAGCATTTGGAGAAACAGAAAATGAAGCGAAAGAAACTATAAATCGGATATTCAGATTGGTAAATCCTAATGCCAATGTTAGGGAAATTATATCATATATCAATGAGATGGTCGCTCTTAAACAAGAGTGGTGTAACGAAATTTTGATGATAAACATAGCATTGTTCTGTTTGAAGAAGACGGATATTCTGGCAAATCCAGTAGAACAAATATTGTCCGGCGACTATCTGAATGGCATTCAAACAATAATTAACAATGATCTGCAAACACAACGCGAAATTGCAGCTTTGGTATATGGTGTCGATGTTGAAGATGCTCGACAAATTCCATTGAAAAAATATATTGAAGGCTGCATCAACGGAGAAGAAGACCACGACATAAATCAATATGCAGAGACTAATAAACAATTTGACACTGTATTAGAAGAAGTTATACAATGTATGGACAATGCGCTTATCGATAAGATTATACATTGTTTGCATAAATTAACTCGAAAGAGCGATGTTATTCTGCGTGTATGGCAAAGAATAGCACAATTGAAATTAAAAGAATCCATAGAGAAGCAGGTGTTCCCTGTCGAATACCAAGAACTGCTGTTGCATTTAGACACGGAAAGCCAAAACCATGTGATTGCTCAATTATATAAGAAGATAGTTCGGTTCAATGACTTCAATGGCGGCGACTATTTCAAAACGTTAGATGCAATAGACAGGTTTATTGCGCAAAATAAGTTGGCGTGCGATTTTACGTCATTGATTGAAGCAAAAACAGTCAAGCCAAATACATTTATCGATTATATTCAAGCTGCAAATGCAACAGATGCTGCCTATCGGGATAACGCGACAACTAAAGCATATAAATATTATCAAGTAGCAACAAATTCGGAGGCGCTCGATAATTATTTGGCAAACTTACTACCCGATAATTTCGACCATGCAGATATTGTAAAAACGTTAAAAGATAATTCTACCTATACGTTTCCAACGCTTTTGCAAGCGATCACGAATTGCATTGATGAACAGAATGTAAATAAAGATAATATAGGGGCTATATTTACAACCTATCGTTTATTGGCATCTGACGAAGAAAGACCTTTACCTGTAACGTTAGATTCAACCTACATAAATCAGTTGCATTCTGAATTAGAAACTGATGGCCGAAACATTAAAGAGTCTGGATATTACGATTTAGTCGCCATGCAATTGGCACATGGTCATTCCGTTTCCTTAATAGAGGGTGGAGATATAAAATATGTTGCAGAACTCATGGACTATTATGTGGATCATGGAGACTTATTAGTAAATAGTGTGGGATGGAATATACCGCTATTAAATGAAACACTACAATACATGGTAAATCATAAACTTGGCTATAAATTATTGCTCTCAGACATATTGCCCCAATTTGAAGATATTAAGAACAGAATAGGTGTAACGGATGAGGTATTTATCGAGCATTTAGCAGAGTGGAATACCGATTTGGATAAGTATATCACTAAGAACAATATTAAAGATGTAATTCCTGACGCATCTTTTTACGATTTGACCACTAAAATAAGCAATGTCCTGACCGATCATATCAATAAAATAGCGTTCGAAGCGTTGTCTGAAATAAGTGTTGATACATTATACGCCCAAAGAACAGCACATACATCATATTATTGGTTTGTCGCAATAAAACATTTACTGGCTAAAATCAAATCCTTGCCAGATAACTTGACTGAATTTGGCAAAAAGATTCTGATGGATATTGCTTCTGGAACTCAAAGTTTGAATCCTTTCCCTAATTGTTTCAAGAATATAGTTGAAAGATTGGATAAACGAAAAATTAAATCGACAGTTACCGATATAAGAAATGATTTCTGCATCGGTAAAAAGACTATCAATGCAATAAAGTTTCAATTTTTCGAAACATGGCTTAGATCGCATGGTAATTTGAAAAGTCAAGCTGGAGACGTTATTGATAAAATAGTGAAACCTGTAATTTCCGATGGGGCATGCCGTTCATTGATTCTGCAAAACAAAGATTTTTATATGGATTTAATAAATACAGCAGGGGATGATGCTTATGAATTGAAAAAGAGTCTCCGAAACCTCATACAAAAAGATTCAGATCCGCAATTGGTTAAATTTGTCAATTCGATAGATTCAGTACCTGAGGTTGAAACCGCGTAAGTATTTGTCTAACAAGTCCGAATTTTACGATTTTACCCGTCAGAACTGAAGTGCCCCCCAAAAAAATTGTATCCAACTTTTGGGGGTCACTTCAAACTTCGATAGGGATAATTTTCAATTTTGGGGACTTGTTAGACAGTCTCATTATCTGGTAGCAGTTTACACAGCACCGGATCGTTTTTGATACGCTCCAGTTCCTCCTGCACAATCTGCTTCACCTCTTCCTTGATGCGCCGGTAGTTCGCCTGCACCGTTTCCTTCATGCGGTCGTTGCCGTCCTCGTCCGTGAAGTTTGTAATGACGGGAATTTTCTTGTAGGCACTTTCTTCCCGTTTCACCTTTTCGGCATCCACCACAATCTCGCAATGAAAAATCTTCTGCTCGATACGCTCGTTGAAGTTGTCGGATACAGAACCGACAAACATTCCCTGCGTAAGCCCGGAAATCTTACTCGGTGGAATGAGCGCGTCCATCTGCGTGTTGATGGAGGTGGAAACATCCTGCCGGTTGATGGAGATGGACTGCCGTTTCTGCAACACCTTACCGAACCGCTCGGAGAGCGTCTTGGCTGTTTCCCCCACCACCTGACCGGAGAAAATATTGCCGACAGTGTTCATCACCACTTTCGCCTCTTTGTCCCCGTAGTCACGCACTAACTGGCTGAAATCCTGAAAGCCCAGACACACGGCAACCTTGTTGCTTCGGGCGGTAGCTATAAGATTGTCCAACCCTTTGAAGTATATTGTGGGCAACTCGTCGATGATGACCGATGACTTCAGCATCCCCTTCTTGTTGATGAGCTTCACGATACGGGAATTATACAGACCGAGTGCCGCACCGTAGATATTCTGACGGTCGGGATTGTTACCCACGCAGAGGATTTTCGGCTCTTCGGGATTGTTGATGTCCAGCGTAAACTCGCTGTCTGACATCACCCAGTAGAGCTGCGGTGAAATCATCCTCGAAAGCGGGATTTTTGCCGACGCTATCTGACCCATGAGCTGCTCCGCAGCCCCTCCAAGCCACGCATCCATGAACGGCGAAAGGTAGTTCTCCAGCTCCGGATAAGAGGTCAGTATCGGAAATATATCCTCGTAACGGCGGTTCAGAAACTCGATAGCATGGGGAAACGTGCAAAACTTCCCGTTCTGATAGATTTTGAGATACCAGATAATACTGGCAAACAGAATGATAGGTGACTCCACGAAGAAGTCGCCCTGCTTTTGCACCCACGTTTTATTGAGGTTGAGCATTATTGTGTAGGCACTCTCATAGGCATCCGTAATATCTTCCATAAAATCCGGGTGAATGGGATTGCACCGATGAGAGCGTCGCGGGTCGTCGAAGTTGATCACATAGAACTTCGGCTTTACCTTGTAGCCGTCCGGGTGGTTCAGCAAATGGTTGTAGGCAATAGTAGATAGGTCGGGATACTTGAAATCGTAGATGTATTGACTAAAGCCCTTTTCAATCTGTTGCTTGATAAAATTGTTTACCACGGCATAGGACTTGCCGCTGCCCGGCGTACCCAACACGATGGACGCACGGAAGGGATTAACTACATTGATCCAACCGTTGTTCCAGCGTTTCCTGTAATAGAAACGTGTCGGCAGATTGACCGAATACTCGCTTTCGATAAGCCTCGTTTCCTGCATGAAACTCTCGTTCTCGTTGTTGAAAACATCCTCCATCAAATTGTGTTTCAACAGGCGGCTCATCCACAGACCACCCATCAACAGGCAGACATAGCCCGTTCCAATGGTAAGGACATACAGTCCCGTCACCGCTTCAAGCGGCAGCGGCAGGGGCAGCAACCACCAGTTCAGGAAAAACAGCACGAACCCGACGGCAAATGCTGTCCAGATTCTCCCCCAAGTGATTTTCTCACCCTTGACACCCTTCGTACCCAGACAGGACAAGGCAAGCAAAAGGACGGAAAACAGCTTCGTGTAGAGAATGGAATGGAACAGCCCCGCCGTGCGGTCGAAGTTCAGAAGGATTTTGTCCACCACGCCGATGTTCACGCCCCACAGCCGGATGGCTTCGTAGCAGAACCAGTACACGTTCATGACCACTAAAATGATACTCACGGCACGCAGAAAATCCATGATTTTCGCCAATGCCCTCAAATCGTCTTCTTGTTGTGACATACATTGATTTTTTAATTGTTGATACTCTGATTACATACCCAAGCCCTTGCGTTTTTTCTTCTTTTTGCGCTTCATCGCCCGGATGAAAGCCTCTTCCTCGGCATCTACCGCCGGACCTTCGGGAGTGAGCAAGCCCATACCGCCCGATATATCTTCACTGTCGTAGGCGGTCTGCCCGTGTGCCTTGTCCGCAGCATCCACAGGGATGGATAGCGGTATCGGCGGTTGTCCGGCGTATGGCAGGGTGAAGTGTTCCTGCAAGGCATTCGCCGAAAGCTCCTTACCCATGCGCGAACCGTTCAGCACGCATCCCGTGCGGTGGTCGATGAAGGTAGCCCCATAGATGCGCCCTTCCTCTGTGTAGCGCAGTACGGTGTCGATGCCCTTCTCTTTGAGTTGGGATACAAATTTGTCCTTGTCATAAGTGCCTTGCAGCACGGAAAGGACGGTGCGTTTCGTCATGTCTGCCAGTTTCCTATCCTTGATTTCCGATTTGGAACGGACAAACTTCTTCTGTACGGCTTCATAGCCTGCGGACTTCCCGAAAAGCGAGGATTTGAACGGGTTGCCCACCTTGTTACCCTTGTCGTCCGTGACGGAATAGACCAGCCCGTGATACTCCCGTCCGCGCACGTTGCCCCTCGCTTCCTCCACCGTCATATTATATAAGGAAAGGAGCGCACGGTATTCGCCCATCGTCTGGAAACGGTACTGCCCATTCAGAGCCTTCACGGTGTTGCCTACCTGCTTCTTCACATCACCTGCCGATGCGGCCACCTTGCGCAACGGATTATCCAATCTCTGATTTTTACGTTCTGCCGGATGCAATCCGTACTTCTGTTCCAGTTCCCTGCGGATACGGTCGCTGCGGCGGTAGAGAAAATCCCGGTTGAGCCTTTTCCCGTTCTCGTCCACGTTGACCGTCACGATGTGCAGGTGGTGGCGGTCGATGTCCTCGTGCTTGAATACAAGATAAGGCTGGTTTCCGAAACCGAGTTTTTCCAGATACTCGCGGGCGATATTCTGCAACTCAATATCGGTCAGCACATCCTCCGGGTGCGGGTTGAGAGAGATATGCACCACCGGCTTCTCGATCTTCATCTGCGGTGGCAGGAAGGTGAGAAAACCCTCCATCGCCTTGCCTATGTCCACCGTTCCCGAACCGTCATTGTAGATGCGGTTGGTGGTGAGAAGCCGCCCCTGCGCCTCGTTAATCTTCTCCCCGTTGTAGGCAATCGCGCCGTACAACGAACTTCCTACACTGATTTTTGCGACCATTTTGCCTCCATTTCCCTTGAAAGTTCCACAATCCGGCGGCTCAGTTTCACGAGTTCGACGGTGTGTTGCTCTAATTTGTAGAGCAACGCCATCGCCTTTTTCTCTGAAAAATGCAGCCTCAGTTCCTTCACGACTTGGTTGTAATTCGTACCCACGGCACGGAATTGTGCATGAAAATCCGACAGTTTGGTGTAATAGTCCACCAACGTCTTGTCCACCTTCAGCACCTTGAACGGTTGCCCGAAGAAGTGCGCTTTGAGGAAAACAGACCGTGCATAGACACCCGATTTTCCGAACATGGCGAGGAAACGGTTGTGTTCCTCCTCGTTGAAACGGACGGTGTACCGGTACACCGCCGGATCAAGTTTGGGATTTCTCCCTGATTTGCTTTTCCTTTTCTCTTTCATATTACTTTGGATTTAGCGGATTGACGGCATAAGCCGCCGCTTCGGATTACAGCACCGCAGTTCTGAAAGGCTTCCCGACTTCGGAGGGAAAGCCCGCCCCCTGCAAGGGCAAGTGCTTTTCGTGGCTGCTCAAAATATTTTGAGCGGCTGAAAAGACATCTTGCTATGTTCAGGTGAACATAAAAATCCGTCAGGGGACGGATTGGGAAAATACCTTTCAGGACTCCGGGCCGCGCGTCATCGGCGAACCCTGCTGTCCGGGTGCAAAGTTACGCCCTTAAAGCGGTATCGGACAGATGCTTGACCCGGTCAATGACTGCCAACCGGCGCAACGTGCCGCCACTTGCCGGAGAAGTGATACAGGTTCCAAAATATACTTGTTTATTTGCAGCATGATTCAAGAAACGAACGATTTGAAGATATGATAAACGGAACATTCAAATACCCGGAAATCCGCTTCTTCGGATACTTGCCGAAACGGATACCCGAACCGTCGGAAACCCGGTTCTCCGACAATTCGGTGACGTATGGATTCAATGACTTCATGACGCAATGTCGTCAATCACCATTTGTCCGACGCACCGCTTCACCACAGAACCGGATACGCGACGACCCGCCTGCGTGTGTAGTCACGGAAGCGGATGGTGCGACAGCCAAATCCGTATGGAAACAGAAAAACAAATCATCAACAATTAAAATAAATGGAACTATGAGTAAGGAAATCTTCGTTGCATTCGCAACACAGAAAGGTGGCATCGGCAAATCCACTGTCACGGCACTTGCCGCCAGCTACCTGCACAACGTGAAAGGCTACAATGTCGCCGTCGTGGACTGCGACGACCCGCAGCACAGCATCCACGGGCTGCGCGAACACGAAATGGGGCTTATCGACAGCAGCACCTACTTCAAGGCTCTCGCTTGCGACCATTTCCGCCGGATCAAAAAGAACGCCTACACCATCGTCAAAAGCAATGCGGTGAACGCCCTCGACGATGCCGAGAGGATGATTGCCACTGAGGACGTGAAACCCGACGTGGTGTTCTTCGACATGCCCGGCACACTCCGAAGCAACGGCGTGATAAAGACGCTCTCGCAGATGGACTACATTTTCACTCCGCTGAGTGCCGACCGCTTTGTCGTGGAGAGTACCCTGAAATTCGTCACGATGTTCCGCGACAGGCTGATGACTACCGGACAGGCGAAAACAAAGGGGCTGCATCTGTTCTGGACGATGGTGGACGGCAGGGAGAGGAACGACTTGTACGGCATCTACGAGGAAGTGATAGCCGAAATGGGCTTTCCGGTACTTTCCACCCGCTTGCCCGACAGCAAGAAGTTCCGCCGTGACCTTTCGGAAGAGCGCAAGAGCGTTTTCCGCTCCACCATCTTCCCGATGGACACGGCACTGCTGAAAGGGAGTGGCATCCGGGAGTTTTCCGAAGAGATAAGCGACATCATCAGACCGCAGTGAGCATGGGCAGCAGGAAAGTGAACACGGAAGGCATCGACGAGGAACTGCTGTTAGCCTCCATCGGGCGGCGCACACAGGACGGGACACTGCGCCCCGCACAGGAAGTACCCGCAGCTGCACCGACCGAAGAGGACACCGCCGCACCGGAACCATCTCCTGTGCAACCCGTAACACGGGAAAAAGCGCAGAGGGAAAGTGGACGCCGGAAAAGGCAGGACGAGGACTACAACGAGCTATTCCTGCGCCGCAACGAGATAAAGACCCGCCAATGTGTCTATATCAGCCGTGACGTCCACGGCAAGATCCTCAGAATCGTGAACGACATCGCCGGAGGGGAAATCTCAGTAGGCGGATATGTGGATACCGTGCTGCGCCAGCATCTGGAACAGCACAAGGAGAGAATCAACGAACTGTACAAGAAACAACGTGAAGATCTGATTTGAAAATGGAAAAAGAAATGACACCGAATGAAAAAAGACCACAGCAAGACTGCGGAGGTATGTTTACCCAAGTGCAGGCGAGTGTGGAAATACTGTCGCCTGTCCCGGTAAGCGGCAAATGCAGTGAGAAGGACTATGAACGCCTGTTCATCCGCGACCCGGAAGTAAAGGCACGTGAGGGGAAGATGGCGTATGTGCGCCCGGAGTACCACGAGCGTATCATGCGTATCACCCGTGTAATCGGGCATGACCGGCTTACGCTGTCCGCTTACATCGACCATGTGCTGACGCACCACTTCAACCAGTGCGAAGATGCGATAAAGAGCCTTTATGCCCGAAATTACAATTCAGTATTCTAACCAAAAACGGAAGGATATGAATTACACAATCAGCATGACAGACATTCTGCTGGCGGTATCGGTCGGCTGCAACCTCTGGTTCCTGTTCCTGCTCCTTTACGAGCGCATCATGGACACGCGGATTGTCCGCTTCTTCAAGGGCATTGTCGGATTATGGCGGTCACTGGACGGGAATGAGGCTAAACGCATAGCGGCACACGAGGAAGTCCCTGCGGAAAAGGCGGACATCATCGGCAAGAGCCGTTTCAGGATGGCATCCACCCGGACAACCGCTGCCATACCGACGCAAGAAGCCGCCACTATTGAAAAAGGCATTGAGCTGTCGGAGGAAGAGGCTACTTTTGACGACGGAAAAACGGGAAACGCATCCCGCCCGGCACAAGTCCCGGAGGAAAAACTCGATGAGACCTTCACGAGCATACCGCCGGAGGAACTGGGATACGGGGACGACGAACCGGAAGAGGACGCCTCGGACACGCCACGGGCTTCGGGCAGCAGCTTTGACGAGATTGACGACGCCTGCAAGACCGCCAAAAACCCGGACGCGACACAGGCGGAACGTGAAAAGGCGGCTAAGGTGTTCACCGACATGGAGGGCACGGAGTTGTACGAGAAAATGATGGAAGGCTCTTCGGAGATAGGCATCCGCATCAAGGGGCTTATCGAGATTCGGCTGAAGAAATCTGAAAAGGAGTTCGTCGTGCCGGACAACATCGAGGAGTTCGACATTCGCAACTATGTATGACAACAATAAAAGAAATGAACATGAAAGAATGACATCAACCCACGCGGCGAGGAAACGCAAGGCGCATCCCCATCCGCAACGGACACGCCCACGTCCGTGGAAACAAACGGGCATCCACTAAAACCAAAGTAAAGAAACAAAGTATCAACCGCCCGACAAAGGACCATCCACCCTTTTGACGGCAAAAAACAAGAACAGTTTATGAACAAGAACATCTTGAAAAACAGAAAAGCAATCCTCTCCGCGGCACTTGTCATCGCCGCAACCGCCTCCGCTTTCGCGCAGGGAAACGGCATCGCGGGCATCAACGAAGCCACCTCTATGGTGAGTTCTTATTTCGACCCCGGAACTAAACTGATATACGCCATCGGTGCAGTCGTCGGGCTTATCGGGGGCGTAAAAGTGTACGGCAAGTTTTCATCGGGCGACCCCGACACCAGCAAGACAGCCGCCTCGTGGTTCGGCGCGTGCATCTTCCTGATTGTTGCCGCCACCATCCTGCGCTCATTCTTCCTTTAATAAATAATGTATGGCTGAATACCCAATCAACAAGGGTATCGGCCGTCCGGTAGAGTTCAAGGGCTTGAAGGCACAGTACCTCTTCATCTTCTGCGGAGGTCTGCTGGCTCTCTTCGTCCTGTTCGTCATCCTCTACATGGTCGGTATCGACCAGTGGATATGTATCGGCTTCGGCGCGGCATCGTCCTCCCTCCTTGTATGGCAGACCTTCGCGCTGAACGCCCGGTACGGTGAACACGGGCTGATGAAATTAGGAGCGGCACGGAGCCATCCCCGATACCTTATCAACCGGCGGCGGATAACCCGTCTGTTCAAACGACAACGAAAGGAAGAAAGACAATGAGGAATACATCGAAAATGACAACACTGGAAAACAGGTTCCCACTTTTAGCGGTGGAGCATGGCTGCATCATCTCAAAGGACGCCGACATCACGGTGGCTTTCGAGGTGGAACTACCGGAACTTTACACCGTGACGGGTGCGGAGTACGAGGCGATACACAGTTGCTGGTGCAAGGCTATCAAGGTGCTGCCGGACTACTCCGTCGTCCACAAACAGGACTGGTTCATCAAGGAACGCTACAAACCGGAGCTTCAGAAGGACGACATGAGCTTTTTAAGCCGCTCTTTCGAGCGTCACTTCAACGAGCGTCCGTACCTGAAACACACCTGCTACCTCTACCTGACCAAGACAACAAAGGAGCGTAACCGGATGCAGAGCAATTTCAGCACGCTGTGCCGGGGACATATCATCCCGAAGGAGCTGGACAGGGAAACCACGACCAAGTTCTTGGAAGCCTGCGAACAGTTCGAGCGCATCATGAACGACAGCGGGCTTGTCAGGCTGCGCCGCCTCTCCACCGATGAGATTGTGGGTACTGAGGGAAAGACGGGACTTATTGAACGCTACTTCTCGCTCATGCCGGAAGGTGACACCACCTTGCAGGACATCGAGCTTTCGGCAAGGGAGATGCGCATCGGCGACAACCGCCTGTGTCTGCACACCCTCTCCGACGCGGAAGACCTGCCGGGCAAGGTGGCTACCGACACCCGTTACGAGAAGCTCTCCACCGACCGGAGTGACTGCCGACTGTCATTCGCCTCCCCGGTGGGGCTTCTGCTCTCCTGCAACCATATCTACAACCAGTATGTGCTGATAGACAACAGTGAGGAAACCTTGCAGAAGTTCGAGAAGTCCGCCCGTAACATGCAGTCGCTATCTCGCTATTCAAGGAGCAACAGCATCAACCGCGAGTGGATAGACCAATACCTGAACGAAGCCCATTCCTACGGACTGACCTCGGTACGGGCACACTTCAACGTCATGGCGTGGAGCGACGATGCGGAGGAACTGAAGCATATCAAGAACGACGTGGGCAGCCAGTTGGCAAGCATGGAATGCGTGCCGCGCCACAACACCATCGACTGCCCGACACTCTACTGGGCGGCGATACCCGGCAATGCGGCGGACTTCCCGGCGGAAGAGAGTTTCCACACCTTCATCGAACAGGCGGTGTGCCTGTTCACAGAGGAAACCAACTACCGCAGCTCGCTCTCGCCCTTCGGCATCAAGATGGTGGACAGGCTCACGGGAAAACCGCTGCACCTTGACATCTCCGACCTGCCCATGAAGCGAGGTATCACGACCAACCGCAACAAGTTCGTGCTGGGTCCTTCGGGCAGCGGCAAGTCTTTCTTCATGAACCACCTCGTGCGCCAATATTATGAGCAAGGCGCACATGTGGTATTGGTGGACACGGGAAACTCCTATCAGGGCTTGTGCGGCATGATCCGACGCAAGACAGGCGGAGCGGACGGTGTGTATTTCACCTACACGGAAGATAAGCCCATCAGCTTCAACCCGTTCTACACCGACGATTACATCTTCGACGTGGAGAAGAAGGACAGCATCAAGACCCTGTTGCTGACGCTCTGGAAGTCGGAGGACGACAAGGTGACAAAGACGGAGAGCGGCGAGCTGGGCAGTGCCGTGAGTGCCTATATTGAGCGCATCCAATCCGACCGTAGCATCGTGCCGTCGTTCAACACCTTCTACGAGTATATGCGTGACGACTACCGCAAGGAACTGGCACAGCGTGACATCAAGGTGGAGAAGTCCGACTTCAACATCGACAACATGCTCACCACCATGCGGCAGTATTACCGGGGCGGGCGTTACGATTTCCTGCTCAACTCCACGGAGAACATCGACCTGCTCGGCAAGCGGTTCATCGTCTTCGAGATAGATTCGATTAAAGAAAACCGCGAACTGTTCCCCGTCGTGACCATCATCATCATGGAAGCCTTCATCAACAAGATGCGGCGGCTGAAAGGCGTGCGGAAACAGCTTATCGTGGAAGAGGCTTGGAAGGCCCTCTCATCGGCGAACATGGCTGAATATCTGCGCTATATGTATAAGACGGTCAGAAAATATTACGGCGAGGCAATCGTGGTGACGCAGGAGGTGGACGACATTATCAGTTCTCCGGTGGTCAAAGAGAGCATTATCAACAACTCGGATTGTAAAATCCTGCTTGACCAAAGGAAATATATGAACAAGTTCGACCAGATACAGGCGTTGCTCGGACTGACGGAAAAGGAGAAGTCGCAGATACTCTCCATCAACATGGCGAACAACCCTTCACGGCTCTACAAGGAGGTGTGGATAGGCTTGGGCGGCACGCAGTCGGCGGTCTATGCCACGGAGGTCAGCGCGGAAGAGTATCTGGCGTACACCACCGAGGAAACGGAAAAAGTGGAGGTTTACCGTCTGGCGGAGAAGCTGGGCGACGACATCGAAGCCGCCATCCGGCAGCTTGCCGAAAGGCGGAGAAACAAGGAATAACTAAAAAACAGAATGTATCAACCAAAAAAGAAAAACGCGTATGAATTTACCAAAAGTGAAAATGCTGCAAGTCAGCAAGTGCCTTATCGGATTGGCGGTCATGATGCTGCAATCCTGCGACGTGGCCGACAACCGCCGCGACATGCTGTGCGGGAACTGGGAGAGCGTGGAGGGAAAACCTGACGTGCTTATCTACAAGGAGGGCGAAGCCTACAAAGTGACGGTGTTCCGTCGTAGCGGTCTGCGCCGCAAGCTCAAGCCGGAAACCTATCTCTTGCAGGAGGAGAACGGCAACCTGTTCATGAACACCGGCTTCCGCATCGACGTGTCCTACAACGAGGCCACGGATGTGCTGACTTTCTCGCCAAACGGGGACTATGTGCGGGTGAAGCCGCAGCCGGGACATCCGACCGAAGAATAACAACCACTAAAATCCAAAGTAACATGAGAACAAGAATAACAATGATTATCTGCCTGTGCCTGCTTTTCGCGGGCAGGGCAAGCGCACAGTGGGTCGTAAGCGATCCGGGCAATCTAGCGCAGGGCATCATCAATGCCTCCAAAAACATCATCCATACCTCCAAGACCGCCACGAACATGGTGAGCAACTTTCAGGAGACGGTGAAAATCTATCAGCAGGGCGTGTGACACGAAAAGTTACATAAATGACTGTTTAACAGAGGATAGTCCATCGTGTATGGAAGCCGGAGTTTAAACCTGCTGTTCCGTCAGCAGTAGCCTACGGGCGCGTGCATTACAAGCAATTGTTTTGTACGAAGCCGCCCGGACAAAGTAGCCCGCCGCAAGGAAAGCGGAAGCCGTGAGGCAGACGCAATTATCGCCAGCATCAGGCGGTTAGGGAGCGAGGCTGAGTGATATGGCTAACGTAAGTGAACTGTCATTGACGCATCGTAAGGTATGAAACAAGCTAAAGATGCTATAAGGCTTGAACCAAAAGGTAAGCAGCCGGATAACCTCGAACCTTGTGGGGTTACACGGACACAAGCGCTGCCGGTGTATAGACAGAGCCTAAGTCATTCGATGTCATTTATGTAAAACGTGGCAAGCCCGTATCTCTCCTGTTTAAGGACAGGTAAGTGAGCCGCAAGGCGAACCGAATGGGGTGCGGGTATAGGATTGCGGAAAAAGCGAATGCCCTTCTGTAATGGAATGGATAGGAGTTTCAATGTTACTCCACGGGAAACCGGGCAGACTTCCGCATTAGGTAACTCTTTACAAGAAACTTGTTGAACTTTTTAAAGGAGGAAAGCAAATGAACGAGATGAAAAGATCGTGTGCGCCTACTGACCGACAGCCGCGCTGGGAGAATATCGACTGGGACAAATGCGACCGGGAGGTTAGAAAGCTGCAAGCACGTATTGTAAAGGCTCAAAAGGAAGGTCGCTACGGCAAGGTCAAATCCTTGCAGTGGCTGCTGACCCACTCGTTCACGGCCAAAGCTCTGGCTGTGAAACGAGTGACTTCCAACAAAGGGAAGAATACATCGGGAGTGGACAAGGTATTATGGTCTACTCCTGCTGCCAAGGCGAATGCCATTCGTGTGTTGAGAAGGCGGGATTACAGACCCATGCCTTTGAAACGGGTAAACATTCGCAAGAGCAACGGGAAATTACGCCCGTTGGGAATACCCACGATGAAAGACAGAGCCATGCAGGCATTGTATCTCATGGCATTAGACCCCGTAGCAGAAACTACTGCGGACAACCATTCCTACGGATTCCGCAAAGAGAGGTGCACGGGTGATGCCATCCATCAATGCTACATCAATCTGTCCAAAGAATCATCGCCGCAGTGGGTTCTGGAGGGCGACATTAAAGGATGCTTCGACCACATCAGCCATGAATGGCTGCTCAACAATATCCCGATGGATAAAGTGATGCTCCGGAAATGGCTTAAAAGCGGTTTTGTATTCAACAAACAGCTCTTTCCCACCGAAGAGGGTACTCCCCAGGGAGGTATCATATCACCGACTCTTGCGAACATGACGCTTGACGGCCTGCAAGCAATGCTCGAAACCAGATTTCAGAGAATTGATTTGTATGGGCCCCGAAGAACGTATTATCCGAAAGTGCATCTTATCCGCTACGCAGATGACTTCATCGTCACCGCTCAACGTAGGGATATGTTGGAACAGGAGGTCATGCCGATGATCAAAGAGTTTCTTCAAGCCCGGGGGCTTACCCTGTCAGAAGAGAAGACGAAGATAACTCACATTGAAGATGGCTTTGACTTTTTGGGCTTCAATATTCGGAAGTACAAGGGCAAGCTCCTCATTATGCCGTCTAAAGAGAGCCAAAAGAGATTCCAGCAGAAAGTAAATGAGATCGTCAATTCTCACAAAACAATCCCGCAGGAATCACTCATCAGGCTTCTTAATCCGGTCATAACCGGGTGGGCGAACTATTACCAACACGTCGTGTCAGGCAGGATTTTCCAGAAGATGGACTTCCACATCTACCAGAAACTTTTGCAATGGTCGCTCCGGCGACATCCGGCGAAAGGGAAATGGTGGGTAGTCGAAAAGTATTTCCACAGACACCGGGGCAGGACATGGGTTTTTGCCGCACCTTTCGACAAGGAGGGCAGAATGGAACTGTTCCCGATCAAGTGGCTGACGGATACTAAAATTACCCGCTATGCAAAGCTGAAATGCGATGCCAATCCCTATGATCCGGAATGGCGGGAGTATTTCGAGAGGCGGGAAACCCGCTTGATGCTCCAGTCTGCGAGAGGCAGAAACACGATTGTCAGAATCTGGAAACGCCAACAGCGCAGATGTCCCTGCTGCGGGGAACCCATAACCCGGAATACCCTTTGGAGGGTTTCCGAGAAAACGGTAAACGGACATGCCGAGCGAACGCTTGTGCATAACCACTGCGGCAGGTTTAATGTCAAACCCTTTAACAAAGAAGAATATGAGCCGGTTTCATAACAGAAACTTTGAGTTGCTTGAGCCGTATGATGCGAAAGTATCATGTACGGTTCTTAGAGGGGAAAGCATCCGCAAGGATGCCGACCTACTCGACAAGAAGTATTACGATGCCCTCAAATCGGTGAACAATCTGGTCAAGGACGCCCGCAAGGTGCAGCAGACCATCCTGATGGTGGGCGACATCACAGACATCTATGTGAACAGTTTCCAACGGATGCTCCGTGACGGGAATTTCAGACCCGAAGAGCTTTCCGCAATCGCTTTCGGCTACACGAAACTGCTGGAGGAAAGCAACGAAGTGTTGACGGAACTCAGGAACGTGGTGAACATCACCACGCTCTCCATGACCGACAAGGAGCGCATGGACGTGGTGGAACGCTGCCACTCGAAGATGAAGCGTTACCGCAACCTCGTGAGCTACTACACGAACAAGAACATCTCCGTGAGTTACCTGCGTGCGAAAAAGAAGAACGACCTCGACCGCATCATGGGGCTGTACGGGAACATGAACGAAAGATACTGGTAGCCTATGAAGTTCGACAACCTTCATCAGATTTTACGTTCACTTTATGAGCAGATGATGCCGCTGTGTGGGGACATGGCTGGTGTGGCGAAAGGCATCGCCGGGCTGGGTGCGCTGTTCTACGTCGCCTACCGGGTATGGCAGTCGCTGGCGAGAGCTGAACCGATAGACGTATTCCCGATGCTCCGTCCTTTTGCCATCGGTCTGTGCATCATGTTCTTCCCGACTGTGGTGCTGGGCACGATAAACAGCATCCTCTCACCCGTCGTACAGGGCACGGCAAAGATGCTGGAGGCGGAAACGCTGGACATGAACCGATACCGGGAGCAGAAGGACAAACTGGAATACGAGGCGATGGTACGCAACCCCGAAACCGCCTACCTCGTGTCCAACGAGGAATTTGACAAGCAACTGGAGGAACTCGGCTGGTCGCCCTCCGACATGGTGACGATGGCGGGAATGTATATCGACCGGGGAATGTACAACATGAAGAAGAGCATCCGCGACTTCTTCCGCGAGATACTCGAACTGCTGTTCCAAGCCGCCGCCCTCGTGATAGACACCGTCCGCACCTTCTTTCTCGTGGTGCTGGCGATTCTCGGTCCGATAGCCTTCGCCCTGTCGGTATGGGACGGTTTCCAAAACACGCTCACGCAGTGGATATGCCGCTATATACAGGTCTATCTGTGGCTACCGGTATCGGACATGTTCAGCACCATACTGGCGAAGATACAGGTTCTGATGCTGCAAAACGACATCGAGCGGATGCAGGCAGACCCGAACTTCTCGCTGGATTCGAGCGACGGGGTGTATATCGTATTCCTCTGCATCGGCATCATCGGCTACTTTACCATTCCCACCGTTGCGGGCTGGATTATCCAAGCCGGAGGCATGGGCGGTTACGGTCGCAACGTGAACCAGATGGCGGGACGAGCCGGAAGCATGGCGGGCAGCGTGGCGGGTGCAGCCGCAGGAAACGCAGTCGGACGTGTCGGCAAATTGCTGAAATAATCAATGTGCAATCATAAATTGGAAAATATAAATGGAATTCAAATCACTTAGAAACATCGAATCGTCGTTCAGGCAGATACGCCTGTTCGGTATCGTCTTCCTCTCGCTGTGCGCCGTGGTGACGGTGTGGAGCGTGTGGAACTCCTACCGTTTCGCAGAGAAGCAACGGGAGAAAATCTATGTGCTGGACAACGGCAAGAGCCTGATGCTCGCCTTGTCTCAGGATTTGTCGCAGAACCGCCCGGCGGAGGCACGGGAACATGTGCGCCGTTTCCACGAGATGTTCTTCACGCTATCACCTGAAAAAAGCGCGATTGAACACAACGTGAAACGTGCCTTGCTGCTGGCGGACAAGAGCGTGTACCACTATTATTCGGACTTCGCGGAGAAGGGGTACTACAACCGCATCATCGCCGGGAACATCAACCAAGTGCTGAAGGTGGACAGCGTGGTGTGCGACTTCAACGCCTATCCCTACCGTGCCGTGACCTACGCCACACAGAAAATCATCCGGCAGAGCAACGTCACCGAGCGCAGCCTCGTGACCACCTGCCGCCTGCTGAACGCATCGCGGTCGGATGACAACCCGAACGGTTTTACCATCGAGGGTTTCACCATCATTGAGAACAAGGATTTACAGACTATCAAACGGTAACAGGACATGAAAAGTATCAGAAAATCAATGTGGGGCATGTATTGGAAACTCCACGACAAACGGAAACGCTTGGCGGCAAGTCTCAAAGGGTATCTGGACGGCTTGCCGCCGGAAACACGCCGCCGCATCGTGCTGGGGATGTTCGCCGCCTTCGCGGTGCTTGCCCTTTACACCTTCGGCAGAGCCGTCTATGACATCGGCAGGAACGACGGCTCACATATGGAAACGGGACACGCCGGACGGGTGGAACTGCCGACCCCGGCGGAAACAGGCAATCACTTAACACCTTATTTATATGGAACAGACAAAGAATGAACCGACGAAAGAGAACAAAGCTGCTCCCGAAACGGGGAAACCGAAAAAGGAGCGCGAACCGCTGACAGAGGCGCAACGGCTGAAACGGCAGAAGATGATCGTGCTGCCCGCTATGGTGTTGGTGTTCATCGGGGCGATGTGGCTGATATTCGCCCCGTCCTCCGGCAAGGAGCAACCGCCGGGAACGGACGGATACAACACCGAGATGCCCGACGCTGACAAGGCGAACCGGCAGATTATCGGCGACAAGCTGAAAGCCTACGAGCATGGGGAGATGGAAGAGCGTCAGGAGAGCCGCAACCGTGCCATCGGGCAGCTGGGCGACATGTTCGACCGCGAGATAGCGGGAACGGAGAACGGAGTGGACTTCGACCTCGCCAATCCGGGCGGCAAGGAAGAAAGGGCAAAGCCAGCCACGCCGCAGACCATCCAGTCCTCCGCAGCCGCCTACCGTGACCTGAACGCCACGCTCGGAAACTTCTACGACCAGCCGAAAAACGACAATGCGGAGATGGACGAATTGTTGGAGCGCATCGCATCGCTGGAGTCGGAACTGGAAAGCGAGAGGGGCAAGGCTTCCTCTATGGACGAGCAGGTGGCTCTTATGGAGAAGTCCTACGAGCTGGCGGCAAAGTACATGGGCGGTCAGAACGGAGGACAGCCATCGGCGGAACAGAGGGCAGAGCCAACTACCGTGCAGAAAGGGAAGAAGAACAAGGCAATGCCTATCAGACAGGTGGAGCATCAAGTAGTTTCTTCACTCTCACAGCCTATGAGTAACGCGGAGTTTGTCGCCGCCTTATCGCAGGAACGCAACCGGGGTTTCAACACGGCTGTCGGCACGGCGGAGGTATTGGACAGGAACACCATACCGGCGTGCGTGCATGGGGCGCAGAGCGTGACGGACGGGCAGACGGTAAGGCTGCGCCTGCTGGAGCCTATGGCGGTGGCAGGCAGGACAATACCCCGGGGTGCGGTGGTGGTCGGCACGGGCAAGATACAGGGTGAGCGGCTCGACATCGAGATTACCTCGCTGGAATACGACGGCACGATTATCCCCGTGGAGCTTGCGGTCTATGACACGGACGGACAGCCCGGCATCTTCATCCCGAACTCGATGGAGATGAACGCCGTCCGGGAGGTCGCCGCCAACATGGGCGGCTCGCTGGGAAGCAGCATCAACATCTCCACCAATGCCGGGGCGCAGCTCGCCTCCGACTTGGGCAAGGGGCTGATACAAGGCACGAGCCAGTACATCGCCAAAAAGATGCGAACCGTCAAGGTGCATCTGAAAGCCGGGTACAGGGTCATGCTTTACCAAGAAAAATATTGAAAACAATAAAAATTACCACTAAAATCCAAAAGTAATGAGAAAAGTAATCATCATGTTTGCCCTCGCTATGGGCATCATAACTGCCAACGCGCAGGAGAATGTAACCGTTGAAACGACCAACGGAAGTGAACAACCGACCTTGACGAAGGAGGTCTATCCGCAGAAGGAGGCGGACGGCGACCTATATCACGGGCTGTCACGCAAGCTGACCTTCGACCGCATGATACCGCCGCACGGTCTGGAAGTGACCTACGACAAGACCGTCCACGTCATTTTTCCGGCGGAGGTGCGCTATGTCGATTTAGGCTCGCCCGACCTGATTGCCGGGAAAGCCGACGGAGCGGAGAACATCATCCGTGTGAAGGCTACCGTAAGGAATTTTCCCAACGAAACGAATATGTCCGTCATCACGGAGGACGGCAGTTTCTACACCTTCAACGTGAAGTACGCCGCCGAACCGCTGTTGCTCAACGTGGAGATGTGCGACTTCATCCATGACGGCAGCACGGTGAACCGCCCGAACAACGCGCAGGAAATCTATCTGAAAGAGCTGGGCAGCGAAAGCCCGATGCTGGTGCGCCTTATCATGAAGTCCATCCACAAACAGAACAAGCGCGAGGTGAAGCATATCGGCTGCAAGCGTTTCGGCATCCAATACCTGTTGAAAGGCATCTACACGCACAACGGCTTGCTTTATTTCCACACGGAGATAAAGAACCAGAGCAACGTGCCTTTCGATGTGGACTACATCACTTGGAAAATCGTGGACAAGAAGGTTGCGAAGCGTACTGCCGTGCAGGAGCAGATTATTCTGCCGCTCCGCGCGCAGAACTACGCCACCCTCGTGCCGGGCAAAAAGAGCGAGCGCACGGTCTTCACGATGGCGAAGTTCACCATCCCCGATGACAAGTGCCTCGTGGTGGAATTGAACGAGAAGAACGGCGGCCGTCACCAGTCCTTCGTGATTGAGAACGAGGATTTGGTACGCGCGGGTACCATCAACGAACTTCAAGTACGCTGACCATGAGAAAGTACATCGCAATAATCATCGCGTCGCTTGCCCTTTTTACAGGGCAGGCGCACGCCCAGCGGTGTCTGCCGAAGATGCAGGGCATCGAGGTGAGGGCGGACATGGCGGACGGCTTCAATCTCGGCGGCAAGGACGGCGGGTACAGCTTCGGGGCGGCTCTCTCCACCTACACGAAGAAGGGGAACAAGTGGGTGTTCGGTGGCGAATACCTGTTGAAGAACAATCCCTACAAGGACACCAAGATACCCGTGGCGCAGTTCACGGCGGAGGGCGGCTATTACTTCAAGATACTGTCGGACGCCCGAAAGATTGTTTTCGTCTATGCCGGGGCTTCGGCTCTCGCCGGATATGAGGCGGTAAATTGGGGGAAGAAGGTGCTGCATGACGGCTCCACGCTGCACGACCGGGACGCCTTCATCTACGGCGGTGCGCTGACGCTCGATGTGGAGTGTTACGTGGCAGACCGTATCGCCCTGCTTGCCAACCTGCGGGAGCGTTGCCTTTGGGGTGGCGACACACGGAAGTTCCACACGCAGTTCGGGGTCGGTATCAAGTTCATCATCAACTGACACGGGCATGGAAAGGACGGAAATAGATGCTGTCAGAAGGATGCCGCTTGCGGATTTTCTCGCACGGCTGGGGCATGAGCCTGTCAGAAGGAGCGGTAACGAGCTGTGGTATCTTGCCCCGTACAGGGGCGAGCGCACATCCTCTTTCCGTGTGAACGTGGCGAAACAGCTCTGGTACGACTTCGGTTTGGGCAAGGGCGGCGACATCTTCACGCTTGCCGGGGAGTTTCTGCAAAGCGATGACTTCATGAAGCAAGCGAAGTTCATAGCGGAAGCCGCCAATATGACGGTTGCCGGATGGGAAAAGCCCGTCTATCTCTCGAAGCCGACCGAATCCGTTTTTGAGGATGTGGAGGTCGCTCCGCTGCTCCGCTCACTGCTGACGGAGTATTTAGAGGAACGGGGCATCCCTTACGCCATCGCATCCCGTCACTGCTGCCGCTTGAACTACGGTGTGCGTGGGAAACGGTATTTTGCCGTTGGCTTTCCGAACATGGCAGGTGGCTATGAAGTCAGAAGCCGATATTTCAAGGGTTGCATACCTCCGAAGTCTGTATCACTGGTAAAGGCGAATGACATCCCGGCTGACGAGTGCCTCGTGTTCGAGGGCTTCATGGACTTTCTCTCTGCCGTGACGCTTGGTGTAACCGGTAACGCTGACTGTCTTGTGCTGAACTCAGTCGCCAACGTGGAGAAGGCGGCGGGATTGCTGGACGGATACGGGCGCATCGGCTGCTTCCTCGACCGTGACGAAGCCGGACGGCGGACGCTTGCCGCACTTACCATGCGATACGGGGAACGTGTCACCGACCGTTCCTCCCTCTATGACGGTTGCAAGGACTTGAACGAGTACCTGCAACTGACAACGAAAAAACAGAAAAACAACCATCTAAAAATCGAAGAACAATGAACATACTGAACAACAGAAACAAGAGAACATCAATATTCAAGGCAGTGGCGTTATGCCTGATAGCCGCCATGTCATTCACCCTCGTGTCATGTGACGATGACATGGACATCCAGCAGTCCTATCCCTTCACGGTGGAGGTCATGCCCGTGCCGAACAAGGTAGTAAAGGGGCAGACAGTGGAAATCCGCTGTGAACTGAAAAAGGAGGGCGACTTTTCGGGTACGCTCTATACCATCCGCTATTTCCAGTTCGAGGGGGAAGGCTCGCTCAAAATGGATAACGGCATCACCTTCCTGCCTAACGACCGCTACCTGCTGGAGAACGAAAAATTCCGCCTGTACTACACGGCGGCGGGTGATGAGGCGCATAATTTCATCGTGGTGGTGGAGGATAACTTTAGCAACTCCTACGAACTGGAATTTGACTTCAACAACAGGAATGTAAAGGACGACGATCTTACCATCGTTCCCATCGGCAACTTCAGCCCCTTGTTGAAATGATGCGTGTATTCATGACAATGCTCTGTTCACTTCTGACGGTCTGTTCTGTGTCCGCGCAGATCAGCCGCCAAGAGGGAACGGACGGGCAGGCGGCAATCTACCGACTGCCGCTTATGGAACGTGCTTTTTTATGCTGCCGCTACTTTGAAGGCTGGCACTCAGAAAAACACTACCCATACGTCGGTTGGGGTCACAAACTTTTGCCAAACGAGAAGTATTCGGCACGAACCATGACAAAACGGGATGCGGATGAACTTTTGCGGAAAGACCTGCGCAAATTTGTCGCCATGTTCCGTAAATTCGGGGTTGATTCGATTTTGCTTGGCACGTTAGCTTACAATGTGGGACCGGCGAAGCTGTTAGGCAGCAAAACAATCCCCAAAAGCACCTTAATCAAGAAGCTGGAAGCTGGTGACAGGAACATCTACCGTGAGTATATAGCCTTCTGCAACTACAAAGGAAAACGCCACGCCATGCTGCTCAAACGGAGAAAGGCGGAGTTTGCGCTGTTGTATATCCCATAAAAGGACTGACAAAACTGGCAAAAGACGTGCCATATTTAACTTGGCACGTCTTTTGCTCTATCACTTGATAGATTATCGTAGGATTTTCTCGTTAATTGACATCGTTGAGCCATTTTTGCCTATCGGTTTCCAAATAACACTTCAAGTTGTAAGTGTTGTGAGAGCAATACAAAACATAGTTATTAACCATAAAAAGTATAGCGAAATTATGAAGAAAGTATTTAGGAAAATTCAGAAAGGAACAACAAAAATGATTGAACGTATCAAATCGTTGGGGGAAATGGAGACGAAGCAGAAATGTGTAGTTCAACGGTTCGAGATTATCATTCCCCTCCACCAAAAAATAACGACCCAATATATAGCCTCCGCAAGTTTTACTTGCGGATTTTTTAGTTATCGCAGATTGGACAAAGGTTTCTTTGCTACTTTCTTTGTCCGCCATCATGCTCACTGAAAGAAAGTAGGGCGGCTCTCGCCGCCCCGCCACTCAAAAGCGTGTGTAAAGTCCCGTCACCATCGTGAACATTTCCTCCAGCATATCAAAATAGATACCCTCGTGTACGGCAATGTCCTTTGTCTTGCACTCAAAGGTCTTTTTGCTGAACGTCCTGCGGTAGAAGCGCATATTGTAGAGGTCTGCCCCTTCGTCATAGATGATGTCAAGGCGGTTGGCACTTGTTTTGTTCCTTGCAAGGCTCATCCGTAAGCCGTTGCCCATATCTATGAAATCACGGCTACCTGTCATGGCGGTGAAGCGTTTTCCGCCTATCTGCTGTAATATCGTCTTGGCTATCATATCTTTTGTTTTTAGGGTTTTAAGTATTGGCGGTGCGGACACCGCCATCCCGTTCAAAATTCTCGCATTTCGGAAATGGGGGTCTGCCGTTGTAGCCACTCTTTCACACATTCCATATTGTACTCGCTCGTGATGACTGCCGTATGGCTGTCGGTGGCGGTGAAACGTGTGCTTTCGTAATCATCTATCCACCCCTTGAGGGTGTCCGTTCCCCACGCTCCGGTATCGTCAAAGATACCGTCCAATGCCGTGATAGGTTCGCTGAACTTGACTATCAGCGTTTGATAGGTCGTGTTCATAGTCTGTCCTCCTTTCCCTTCTTTGCGTTCAGCCACTTGTCCCGTGCGGCTCGGCACTCGTCCAACGTGGGTTTGACACAAGAGAACAATTCTCTGTCTATGGGGTGGCGGTAGTCGTACTGCACAAGTGTCCGCCTGCGTCTTCCGATACCCGATTGGAAACGCTCGTATTTCTCCGTACCTGCTTCCGCGCAGGTGCTTACTCCGTTGATGGTCATTCGTGTTGTCATAATGTTGCTTTTTAGATGGTTAAAAATGTACTGACAGAACTCTGTTCTTCATCACCATTTCGGGGTTGCTTGTGTAGCGTTGGTGCAGGTAGAAATGGTGTGAGCCGAAGCCGTAAAGGAAAAACTTGTCAAGTTCGTGCTTCTCGGCAAACTCCTTTACGCTCTTTCTCAATTCCCCCTCACTCGTTGTGAGAGTGAGGAGGTTCACAAATTCAAGGAACATCGTGGGGATTGCATCATCCCACACACAAATCATACTTTCAATTCTTACTTCCATATCAATGTTGTTTTAGGGGTTATGCTATGCCGCTTTCATCCGCTCACGGATAAGGTTGGCGTTCTTGTTCACAAGGTCTATGATGCGCTCGTGATATTCGGTGTCCTGGTTGTGCTTGCCGTGGCACTGCACCACTTCGAGGGTTCGCAAGTCCACCTCTACGGTTTCAATAATCTCATCGCCAATCCTTGCCGATAGTATGAGGGTGTCGGCTTTCTTGTAGTATCCACTGCCAAACACGCAGATGCCCTGCGTCTTGCCCTCGTTGTAATACTCGTCTATGCTTTCAAGCACCTTGACGATTATTTCCTCGTCCGTGATTACCAAGCCGAAGAATTTGGATTTGTTGGCGATGAAATCCTCCGCATCTTTCTTTCGTTGGAGTTGTCGCTGTTGCTCACGCTCACGCCTTTCAATCTCCCAACGGCGTTGCTCTGCGGCTCTTTCCTTCTCGTGTATGGCTTCAATTTTTCGGGTTGCGTTGTCGTGTGCCGCCATGAAATCTTCGGGACAGATGTTCTTCGGGTTACGGAGGTCTTGACCGAGTTTTTTGAGCATACGCAGATAGTCGCACCACATTGAGAGGTTGTCTATCTGATACTTGTGACGCTTGGCAATCAGATATGATGCCCAACATTCATCGGCAGTACGGGTATTGAAAAGAAAGTGTTTCATGACCTCAATCTCACCGCCTTTCATAAGGGTTTCAATTCTTGGGTCTGAAAGCAAGGCTTTGAAAAGACGCACGGGGGAGATGCCGTGGAAATCGCCCTTGAAGCCGTTACGTCTGAGTTGGGGCAATATCCTCATCTTTGGATATGCACAGCTTCTTGCCACCACATCATCGTATAGGCTGTTGTGCGGTCTTACCTCCATATCGCTGCCTAATGCCCACACATCGCAATAGCAGAAAAGGAAGCCACGGAGCAACGCCATGTCCGTAACCTTGCCGTCGGGTGAAATCCAACGCTGCACGACCTCGTGGCAGTAGAAACGCATCGGTTCGCCTTTCCTGCTCTCGCATCTGACCTGCGCCACGCGGATTACCTGATACCCTTTGCAGGTGGTTATCACGCTGAAATTCTGCGTTTCCTTGTAGATGCGTCTGCGTGTGTCCTGCACTTTGAGTTCGGCATGGCATTTGGGGCAGGTGCAGCCTTCAAGGGTGTCGCATAGTCCGCTGTCGCTGTGCCACTCGTGACCGCAGTCGGAACAGGTGATGTTCCCTTTCTTGGTGCGGTAGCCGATATGCTCAACGCAGTGGCGGTATGCCCAATCTATTTGTGTCGCTGATATGGGGCGAAGGTTGGCGGAAAGTCTTGCCACCTCTTTCTGTATCTTGGTCTTCGGTTTCATAAGCCTAAATCAAATAATGAGGGTTGGGGTTGGTTTTCTTTTCTCGCTGACGGTCTGTGGCGGTTCTGCAACTTGCGGAGTTCCTCCTCTTGGTATTTGCGGACAGCGTTCTGACGTGCCTCCGCCTTTTCCTCTGCCGTGAGTTTCACAACGTGGTTCACAACCACTTGGCAGTCCATCGGTTTGCCCACCTCTATCTCGTTTTCCTCATAGTAGTGGATGGCTTGCCCGAATATCTCTCCGTCCGTGAAACCGTTGCAACCGCTTTTCTGCACATAGTTCAGAATGTGGGTCACGCACTCGTCCATGTTCTTGGCAGGGTTGCGGTACTTCTTTGCAAATAGCGCATCTTCCTCCGCACGCTGTTCCAAGTACATATATATCGTTCTCTTGAAATGGTCTGTTCCTTTCATATCGCTGTCATTTTTAGATTATCTGTTTCAGTATCTCTCTCCAATAGGTCGGCTCTACCTCGCTGAGAAGGAAGTCCATGAAATCCCTCCGTGCGTCCTTGTTCAGTTCGTGGTACAATCTTCGGAAAGTTTCAAAATTGCCGTTGATGTACGTTTCCACCATATACACGAAGATGTTGTCCACCTCGTAATATCTGCACTGCTGCGCTGCCGTCTTGCTGTTTCTTTTTGCCATGTCGGTAAGGGTTAAAGGGTGAATAACCAAAGGATGAAGCCAAAGAAGGCAATGGTGGAAAGGATAGCCACGATTACACCTATCGCCACTCGGAACACTCCGTTTACAATCTCTCTGATGATGCCCCAAAGGATGCCGAACACCCCGAAGGCGGTGCGCATCATCAAGCCGCATATCGCCAACCCGATGTGTTGCGCCATTTGTCTGAAATTTGCCGTTGCCGTCATATCTTCGCTGTTTTTGATTTTTTTGTTTTTAATGCGGATTCAAGAGCTGAGGGAGTTGAGTTTCAAACTATCTTATCTGCCTCTCGTTTATCCGACATTTTTTTTATGCGTCTTTCTGTCGCATCGGTCGTTTTCGTTTCGGGTGCTTGAAAAGGTAGGGATTAGGGAATGCAAGGTTTTTCGGTCAAAATACTACCCGCAGGGCTGGAGATTTTTACCGAAAACAGGAGGCTTGACCTTGCTTTCCCGTCCAATCCCGGAATTACCTTTGCGCCCAGAACGAAAATGACTGACTGATGCGGCTTACTGAAAGGCGCAAAATGGAGGTAAACGAAAACAGAGGCAGATTGTGTAGAAAAAAACTTCAGGGGAAAATCCGTAAAAAAAAGAATCACCAAAAGGAAAAAGACATCACCGGAAGCGTGAAAAGGGCAAACCACAACAAAGGAAGTATGATTGTTTCCGATCCGACGGAACTTGTTCAGCCGGGTGGCAACAATCATTCTTCCCGGTTTGTCCGGCTGTGTGTGGGCGCCTGTTTCATTCATGGGGCAGGCTGACACACTCTGCATTCACTTTCCGCTTCCGGCAAAAGAGACAGCGAAAAAAGAAAAATCATTTGAAAACCCGTAAAAGCACCTCTTGGCATAGGCGCAAAAGAAAGGGGCATTGCTTCATCTGTCTAAACATCGTTTAGGCGTGAGGCAATGCCCTTTTCTCCAGCTATGCGGTAGTCGGCACACGTTTGTTCCAAACTCGTTTTGGGCAATGGTGTGCCGACGGACAATACCGCTTTTACGGAAAATTCTTATGAATGAGGGGATAAAAAACGGGAGTTTATATCAAAATCTCGAATTAAATAGCTACTTTTGCATACGAAGAGTTCTTTGAAGGTTACGCAACGCGCAGAAGGATAATGCAGTAGATAACTAACTAAATCGTAACCTATTACTATCAAGAGCAATTAACCTACGCTCATTTCCAATAAATTACACTCTTTTCGTAACTTCATGCAGCAAAGATAATGATTTCATTGGCAAAACAAATCTCTTTTATCACGTTCAATACTCCCAAACCGAATCTCACTCTATATTTATAACAATACAAAGCTGAATAAAGTCATTCACTGTTTTTTCTACTTCGGTTTTGATATTCTGGAAAATATTCTTACTTTTATATCCAAAATAATAAATAAAAACAGCAGCACGACTTATTATATTTACACACAAGCCTATGATAGATACTTCCGAAAATCTGATTATTATAAAAGGTCAAATCAAGACTCCTGAAATAGAAAGCTGCCAAAATCATAATGGCAACTACAAGGTAGTATTCCGGAATGTTCCCAGTGCGTATACTTACAAAGAAGAAAATGTTCTTTGGCTGACTGATCCGGACAAACCGGACCCCAATAATTATCAAATAATCAGTAAAGGGAGAACTTTATCAAACATTAAAGCTTTATCTATTTTTAAGGCCAAATCACACAACTATTGGCACATTCGTTTTCAGAATGGTACAGAGTATGATTACAGAGAAAAGGACTTAGAAATTATCGAATCATGCTTGGGAGAGAGTCGTTCGAAAAGTATATTCGAATATTTGAAGAAAGTTGCCGATGCGAACGAATTGAAAGCTGATGACGGAACGAAGCTATTGGCAAAACAATATGAAAAGATTCATTTCATCGCAAACAACAGAGCTATTGCTGTATATCTGAATCCTCAAAAATATAAAATGCAGACCCAGACTGCCTCAACCTTGATTTTTCCTTTCGGTTGTAATGCAAGCCAACAAAAAGCAGTCCAGGCAGCTTTTGAAAATCAAATCAGCGTTGTGCAAGGACCTCCGGGAACCGGAAAGACACAAACGATTCTGAACATCATTGCCAACATCCTTGTGCGTGGTAAGACTGTTCAGGTAGTATCTAATAACAACTCCGCCATCGTCAATGTACTTGAGAAGTTATCCAAATACGATATGGGCTTCATTGTTGCATTGCTTGGCAGCACTGCTAACAAAGAGAAATTCATCGAGACTCAAGAAGAGGAAAAACAATATCCGGAGAGCTTTGAGTCATGGTATGATGCGGATGCCAACCAACCTCAATTTCTCAATCAGATACATCATCAGACAGAAGAACTAAAAAGCATATTTTCCAAACAGGAACGCCTTGCCATGGCAAGACAGGAAATACAAGCTTTAAAAATAGAGTGGCAACATTATCTGCAAGAGTTCGGCACAAAAGAAATTACTCTCCAACAACGAAAGAGTTCCAGTTCGGCAGACCTTCTGAATTTATGGAATGAATGTCAGCAATTTGCAGAAAAAGAACAATCATCAAGTCTTCGGGGAATAGCAGCTCTTATTCAACGGTTGAAATGGTTATTCTTTAAATTCAGGAGCAAAGCGATTTGTAAAATCCCCGATAAAGGTTTTTATAAACGGGAGATGAGTTTGATTATCGCCGACTTCCAAATCTTATTCTACCAAACAAAGTATGCAGAACTGGAAGTTGAAATAGACACATTAGAAAAGGAACTTGCCAACAAAGATGCAGCAGAAATGGCTAGACAAATGGCTGATACATCAATGAAATATCTAAAGAATCAGTTATTTCACACCTATGGCAATAATCATGACAAACCCATCTTTACACTCCCTGATCTAAGAAATAATTGGCGAGAGGTACAAAAAGAATACCCTATTATATTAAGTACGACCTTTTCATCATTAAGCAGTCTACAGCGAGATGCTGTATATGATTATATCATTATGGACGAAGCGTCGCAGGTTTCCGTTGAGACCGGAGCTTTAGCCTTGTCATGTGCTAAAAATGCAATCATTGTCGGTGACACCATGCAACTCCCCAATGTAGTCACAGAAGAAGATAAGGAAAAGCTAAACTTTATCACTAGTGCCTGCCTGATTAAGCCGGAATATGATTGTGCCAATATGAGTTTTTTGCAATCTATCTGCAAAGTTATTCCGAATGTACCACAGACCTTGTTACGGGAACATTATCGATGCCATCCTCGAATCATCAACTTCTGTAATCAGAAATTTTATGGTGGAGACCTTGTCATCATGACACGTGATAAAGGAGAAGAGGATGTCATTTGTGCCATACGGACAGCCAAAGGTAACCACTCCCGCAGTCATATGAATCAACGAGAAATAGATGTTATCAAAGAGGAAGTACTACCGAATCTATCTTATGAAACAGATGAAATTGGCGTCATAGCTCCATATAACAAACAAGTAGATGCAGTAAAATCCGCACTTGAAGAGGATATTGATGTCGCAACAGTCCATAAATTTCAGGGAAGAGAAAAGGATGCTATCATTATGACCACTGTCGACGATATCATCACTTCCTTTTCCGACGATCCTAACCTGCTCAATGTTGCTGTTTCGCGGGCTAAGTCACAATTCTATTTAGTCGTATCGGGAAACGAACAACCCAAAGACTGCAATATCAGCGATTTGATTGCTTATATCGAATATAACAATGGCACTGTTTCCACTAGTAAGATTCATTCTATATTCGATTATCTATATGAGCAATATACAGATGCTCGAATTGCCTATTTGAAAAAACACAAGAAAATATCCGAATACGATTCCGAGAATCTTACATTTGCCTTACTCGAAGATATCCTGAAAGAAAATATTAATATGCGTCATTTGAATATCATTTGCCATTTACCACTCTATATGTTGATTCAGGATTATTCTCTGTTGAATGAAGAGGAAAGCAAATATGCTGCAAATATAAACACTCATATTGACTTTCTGATTTATAATCGTGTGAGCAAACAACCTGCACTGGCTATTGAGACGGATGGTTATACATTCCATAAATCGGGGACAAGTCAATCAGAACGTGATATTAAAAAGGATCGTATCTTAGAGTTGTACGGAATTCCATTGGTGAGATTATCTACTATTGGTAGTAATGAAAAGAAAATTATCGGAGATAAGTTAAGTGAGATTTTGCACTAACATTAAAGTGTCATTTCCATTCACACACTATATTATACCAATTAAGAGTCGATAAGATGTAAGAAGACTGCCCAATTACATCATGTATGAAGAAAAAATCATAGCAAGATGCTGTATCCTATTTTTCTTTTCACTAAATTTGCGTCAAACGCAATAAAGGAAATATCAAATGACGGATATTAATAGAATAAAAGTGGTCCTTGTTGAAAAGAAAAAGACCAATAAGTGGTTAGCAGAGCAGCTTAGTAAAGATCCTGCCACTGTATCAAAATGGTGTACTAATACTTCACAACCAGATCTAAATACTTTAATAAAAATAGCAAGACTTCTCGAAATAGATATTCGGGAATTAATAAACAGTAGCAAAAATATAAATGAATAATAAATATAATAGTCCATATAGTGCATCTGTTACAGGTTGTGGATATATGCCAGATGAAATGAATAACATTCTGCCATTATTAATGTCACCAGAACAAGATGCATTACTTAAAAAGGAAATTGTAGAAAACAAATATCTAATGATGAATACAGAGAACACGCGGAAACGTGCTGTTGCAGAATTCAGGCTTAGATACAATTCTGTTCCTCCCGCATTTTGGATGCAATACCAGTCCTTCTCCCGAGAAGCCCAGAATGTGGGCATGTTCTATGTCATGCTCAAAAGTTATAAACTTTTCTTTGATTTTCAACTGAATGTCATTCTTTCCAAATGGAACTCTATCCAACGGGAAGTTAGTAAAAACGACATTATAATAGCAATCAATGAAATATCAGCCAATGATGATTTTGTTGACAGTTGGAGTGATCAGACGAAAAATAAAGTAGCTGTAACATTTTTATCAATGCTTAAGAAGATTGGTATGTTAGACGAAAAAACATCCGAACTTCACCCTCTGCAAATAAAAGATACTGACTGGAACTATTACTTGCTTCAAAAAGAACAATGGTTCCTTGAAGCCTGTCTGTTACAACCTTATGAAATTGAACGCATTAAACAATCCATACTATAAGCATGACAGTTGAGCAACTATTTCAGAAACTCTCCAGTAAAGAGTTCAAAGATACAGAAAATGGAGATTTATTCTATAACTTCTTCATCTTTCAATATCCTGCCAATAAGGAATATGAAATACGGCAGCAGATACAGGAATTCAAGGCGAAACTAATTCGCCCTTGTAATTACATAGATGTACTTACTCTCAATCTATTTGATGAGTTTTGTAAATTTCTTGATGGACAATCCTTCGGGAAAAAGCATCCTTCGTATTTGAAATACTTACTTGAAAAAGACGAAAACACTCCGGATGCGGTAACATCTTCTCTTACCAATAAAGCTAATAGCGAAGCTTTTTATCAATATATTCATCAACGCATCATTGACCATATCACAATTGATGATGACAAGATACGTCCTTATGTATTTTTATATGGGATAGGCAATATGTTCCCATATATGCGTACGAATGTATTTTTGGCCAATTACGAACAGTACAACCGAAGTAGCCGATACAAAATTATAGTATTCTATCCCGGCCACCGTGAAGATAATAACTTCAATTTATTTGACCGTCTTGACGATCAACACACATACCGCGCAACATTATTGATTAACGATTAAAAAGACACCGATATGAAATTAGAAGCAATATACGAAAAAGACATAAACCGTACGGTCAATCCGGCAGTATCCGCAAGCGACTTTTCTGATAAAACAGTCAAAACAGAAATTGAAGAATACGTATTTACAGACGAGATCATTAATGGACTCTACAAAATACTATCGGCTATCAAAAACCGCAATGTCAGCCATGATGGAATTTGGATAAATGGCTACTTTGGTTCCGGTAAATCCCATTTCTTAAAATATTTGGATTATTGTCTATCTTCCCAATATCGGGAAATGGCTCTTGAACGCTTATTAGAAGCAGTGAAACTTCGTGACCCGTTACAAATACCGGAAAGTAAGTCGGAAGTAGAAATTTCGGATATGCGTGATTTAACGATTTGGTTAAAGGACGCTACCGTAGACACTATTCTTTTCAATATTGGTACAGTCCATAATATTCATGGTGATCAGCAACGTGTCTTTTTAGATATATTCTGGAGCGAACTGAATCAATTTCGAGGGTTCAATAAATTCAATTTAGCCCTTGCCCAACATTTCGAGAAGGTTCTTCTGGAGAAAAATAAATTCGATGAGTTCAAAGAACGTATAAAAGAAGAAGGTTTCGACTGGGATTTACAGGCAAGTGACCTGGCTATCAATGAACTAGATTTCATTCTCGAAATCGGGAAAGAACTGATACCGACCCTATCAACAGACATTATTCGTGAACGAATCATTAGAGACGACACTGCTGTTAGCGTCGAAACGTTCATGAACGAGCTAAAATCATATCTTGCAGACAAAGGAGATAAATATCGTTTGATTTTCCTTGTGGACGAAGTCAGTCAGTTTATTGATGACCGAAAAGGACTTTTATTACAGTTGCAACAAATTGTCACAGAATTACATAAAGCCTGTGAAGATAAAATTTGGGTAGCCTGTACAGCACAGCAAGATTTATCGGAAATCGTAGAAAGTTGCCAGATATCTGCAACTTCCGAAGATTATGGAAAGATTATGGGACGCTTCGAAGTGAAAGTTTCTTTGAAAGGAACACAGCCCGAATACATCACTCAAAAACGTATTCTTGAGAAAAAGCCGACAGCAGAGTTAAGATTAGGAGAATTATATGATAAAAAGAAAAATGCTATATCAGCACAATTCCAACTTCCTACATCATACAATGCTTATCAAACACGCGAAGAGTTTATCGGATACTACCCTTTTGTACCCTATCAATTTAAATTGATAATGCAGGTTTTCAATTCCTTCGTTAATTTAGGATATGTAGAGAAAGAGGTAAAAGGCAATGAACGAAGTATTATTAAAGTAACCCACAGTACGGCCAAGCAAACTAAAGATCAGGAAGTTGGCAATTTCATTGCTTTCGATCAATTCTTCAATGCCATGTTCCAAGGTAGTCTGATGGCTAAAGGGCAACATTCTATCCAGAAAGCAAACGATATGATACAAGAGTATAGCGATCGTGCTTTCGGTCAACGAGTGGTTAACATTTTATTCATGATATGTAATCTTTCGGAAACAGATCGGTTAATATTTCCAGCCACTGTCGACAACATTACCTGCCTATTGATGAGTGATATCGATGCTCAAAAGTTATCACTCAAAAATGAAGTTCAAAAAGTACTGGATTTTCTATGTGACAAAAACATTATTCGTAACGAACCCGCCAAGCAGGGAGTTCCCGAAACATATTGTTTCTATTCCGAAGACGAAATAGAAGTAGCCCAATTAATAAAAACTCAAGTAATCGATAATAATACAATGGCCGAGGAGTTGAAAGAGATATTCTTCGCATATATTACTCCTGCTGCACGTGAAGTATTCTATTCCAGTCGTTTTACTGTAGGAGTAAATATTATGGGAAAGAATTTCTTGTCCAACAATGCAGATATCAATGTCGAATTTGTGATGGATTCTGACCAAGACAATCCGCATACTTACGCTTTTAGCAATACAAACAATAAGATGGTCTTTTTTATGTCGGAACTTTATAAAGAAAACCGGACACTCAAGAATGATTTTTATTGGTATTGTCAAGTACAAAAATATATGCGAACTCCTGTCACAAGCGAACTTCGCCAGAAAACACGGGAAGAATTCAGCAAACGGGCAAAAGACATCTACCAACGTAAGATAGAAAAGCCATTCCGCGAAATCTTCGACTCTTGTCCGGTTATATCCGGTTTGAACATTCTCGAAGATTTAGGTTCCGGTAAAGGTCAGGATCGCTACAAACAAGTCCTAAATCGCCATTTCGCAAACCTATATCCACAAGCACGTCTTGTTGACTCTACGGATATGCCACGCAATTCGGAAGAACTAAAGTCCAAGATTCTACGAAAAGTAGAAATTGGTGACTACAATGAACTGAATAATACGCTGACAGAAGCTGAACGACAAGTAGAAAACTATTTGAATCGACAAGTCAACGATGTAAACCTCAAAGATATTGTGACTCGTTATGCCGCTGCTCCCTATGGATGGAATGAGATTTGTACCATTTACATTGTCAATGAGTTGGTACGCAGACATCTTCGCGATTTCTCTTACAACAACAATCCAAATGTAGAGCGATCCATCGTAGCAAACAATATATTGAGAGATCAAGCTAAATTCGCGGTCCGTCCTGCCCAAAAAATATCGCAGGATTTAATCAACCGTTTTGTTGAAAGTTGGAAAGATATATTCGGAACAGTCAGCATTTCATCGGGTATAGATAGCAATGAACTTTTCAACCAATGCAAAACCAAGCTAACCGAAAATATTCAAAATACAGAAAACGATTGCAAGAGAATAGCCCGCTATCCCTTTGTCACAGTTCTCAATGACACAATCAGCGAATTGAGCCGTTGGAATTCGGAACGTGAACCGAAGAAATTCTTCGAACAGATAATCAATGCGCGCCAATCTGCTAAAGCACTAATAGATAAGCGTAAAATGATAGGAGAATTTATCACAGATCAATTAGCTAAATATAAAATAATCTGTGATTTCGTTGATGATAACCGCGACAACTGGTTATTTCTTCCTGAATCATGCGCAGATACTGTCAAAAGTTTGAAGTCTATAATAAATGAACCTTGGCCTATTGATAAAATGGTTCCCTATAATAAAATGATGCGTGAACTGAACGCACAGTTAGAAGAGGTTAAAAAGACTAAGGTTCTTGAAATAGAACGTGTCTATAATGATATATTCGATCAACTGGAGAAGTTTGCTGCATCTAAGGATGTGGATCGTGATAGTTTTGCAAGAAGAGATATTAGCATTATGCAGAAAAAGAATTCTTCTAATATCTTGATGCTCGAAAATAATATCAATACTAGCAATGACTTTTATAACGAACAACTGGATATCATCATAAAACATATTCCAGTTCCCCATATCCCACAAGATAAACTAGAAAATAAGGATACTAAAAATGAAATTAAAGTAGTAGTAAAGCAAACACGAAATGTCAAATTAAACATTCAGACTTTTGAACCGCTGAAGTCAGAAGCAGAGATTGATGAATATCTTCAAGGATTGAAAAAACAATTGATGAAGTTCATAGACAATAATTGTGAAGTAATGGTTACCAAATAACATTTTTGCACCATATAATATGGAAACAAATCAGATCAAGAAATTCGCCATTGAGGCACGCAATATACTCAAAACAGGAGTCCTTAACAAAATAACTTCTTTGGGGTTTGATACTCACGGTAAAGTAGAAGAGAAAAATAAGCCTCTAAAAGTTCAACCCGGTGCTATATTTATGGGAACACATATTGCGGATGATACATTTTATGATAAATGGATATCGCTTTATGAACGTGTTCAGCAAAAAGGAGTTAAAGAAGTATGCGAAGAAGCTGCCTACACTTGGTTCAATCGTCTGATGGCTATCCGTATCATGCAAAAAAATGGTTTTATATCTCCTATACTTGCATACGAAAGTGAAATCGTACATATTCCCCACATTGTAGCAGAAGCACGCCGTGGCATATTGCCGACCATGACCGAAGATAATCGTCGTGCATTGCTCGAATACATGGAAGACGACAACAAAGTGACAGAACAATTTACTTATCTTATTATCGCATTTTGTCAATTTAATCCTATATTAAAGGCTTGCTTTGGCAGTGTCAATGATTATACAGAACTATTACTACCCAAAAATATTCTTGCAGAAGGTGGATTTATCGATCTTCTTAATCATACAGATTTTATCTCTGATGAAGATTACTGCTCACCGGAACTGATTGGTTGGCTCTATCAGTTCTATATTTCAGAAAAGAAAGACGAAGTATTTGCATCGTTCAAGAAATCAAAAAAAGCAGAAGCCGAAGATATTCCGGCAGCAACACAAATCTTTACTCCTAACTGGATTGTTAAGTATATGGTACAAAACACCATAGGTCGCATATATCTTGATAATAATCCCTATTCTAGCTTAGCAGAACAGATGAAGTACTTGGTAGAACCATCCGAGCCAGCCCCCAAAGAGGCAAAGTTGATTATATCTGATATAGAAACAATGAAAATGATAGATCCTGCCTGTGGCTCGGGACATATTCTGATTGAGGCATTTGATTTATTTTATCAGATGTATCAGGAAGAAGGATATTCTCGTCGACAAGCAGTAGAAGCCATCTTAACCAAAAACCTATTAGGGATTGACCTCGATACACGCGCCAAACAGTTAGCGATGTTTGCACTACTAATGGCTGCATGCAAAAAAGATACTTATTTCCTCGAAGCTAACATTCTACCGCAGGTACTTGATATGAGTGGCATTCCTGTGTTGTATGACAGGATGAGAAACGATCTTTCAGATATACTACTCACTAAAGACAACAAAGTCTTGAATGAATTGATGGATACAATGAAATTGTTACAGCAAGCAGACAATTTAGGTTCTATCATGAAGTTTGATATATCAGAAGTTACACGTGAAATTATCGTACGACGATTGGCAGAATATAAGACTATGGGAGAAATGTCGATCATGATTCGAAATTTCCTTTCCGCATTTAGGTTGATATTGGCTTTGACAGATAAATATGCAGCAGTGATAGCAAATCCTCCATATATGGGAAGTGGAAATATGAATCCTGAACTAGCTAAATATGTAAAAGATAACTATGAAGATGGAAAAGCTGATCTATTTTCTGTCTTTATGTATGTATCTATACAGTTGCTTACCCCACAAGGTAAAATGGGAATGATTAATATGCAAAGCTGGATGTTTCTTTCATCTTTTGAGAAACTTCGCAAATACTTTATAAAGAATTATCAAATAGACAGTATGCTCCATTTGGGACCTCGAACATTTGATGAATTAAGCGGAGAGGTGGTACAGAATATAACCTTTGTCATTTGCAAATTTCCGCCCTTTACTTCTAGTATTTATTATAGACTTATTGAAGGAAAAAGTTGTAAGGAGAAAGAAAAGATATTCCTTAAAAAAGAGAGCTATTATCCAAATATAATTCAAAAAGACTTTGAAAAAATTCCTGGTTCACCGATAGTTTATTGGGTAAACGACAAAGTCAAAGAAGTATTCACCTCAAATCTTGCATTATCTGAAGTTGTCAAGCCATTGACAGGCTTGCAAACTTCAGATAATGCAAGATTTCTCCGCTTCTGGTTCGAGATCGCTGATGTAAAATTAGGATTAGGCTTCACAAATGCCGCGTTAGCGGCTCGCGCAAAAAATAAAAAATGGTTTCCTTATAATAAAGGTGGTTCCACACGTAAATGGTATGGAAATCAAGAATATGTTGTTAACTGGGAAAATGACGGAGAAGAAATCAAAAAAACTCAGGGACCCGTTATTCGTAATCCGAACTACTACTTCAAACAAAGTATCAGTTGGTCACTAACATCTTCAATAGGTTGTGCTTTTAGATATAACCCAGAAGCTGCAATTTTTGATGTTAATGGTATGAGTATGTTTCCTTTCAATGTAGAAGATATATTTTTACTTCTTGGTTCTGTAAACTCAAAACCATATAAAATCTTTGCTAATCTTATTAATCCAACTCTTGCATTACAATGTGGAGATGTTATAAGATTTCCAATACCAGCAAAATTTAATGAGAAAGAAAAGCTTACAATAACAAAAATAGCTGAAGAAGGATATAAAATAGCCAAAGAAGATTGGGATTCTCACGAAACATCTTGGAATTTCAAAGGAAATGAACTAGTATTTATTCATAGACAGTATTCTAAAAACACAATATTCTCAATAATTAATGAACCTGTTGATATATCTATATCGCTACGTGGAAATTTACAAGAAAAATATAATAAATATATGTCAAAGTGGAAAGTATTATTTATGCAACTCCACTCCAACGAAGAAGAACTTAACCGCCAATTCATCGAAATATACGGTTTACAAGACGAGCTAACCCCTGATGTACCATTAGAGGAAATCACTATCCTCCAACAAGGTGAAATCACCATCAAAGACAACGAAATAACTTTCAATGCTGATGTCATAATGAAACAATTCATCAGCTATGCCGTAGGCTGCTGGATGGGACGCTACCGTCTTGATCGTCCGGGACTTCAAATAGCACATCCTAATCCAACAGAGGAAGAAACTGCTCCCTACCTCTACAATGGCGAAGAGTTTACTATTGACGATGACGCTATTATCCCCTTTATGTCTCGTGACTGTGCATTTGACGATAATGCAGTCAGTCGTTTTACAGACTTTGTCCGCACAACATTCGGTGCAGAGACCTTGACTGAAAACCTCAATTTCATAGAAGAAAGTCTAGGAAAAACGCTTGAAGACTATTTTGTAAAAGACTTCTGGAAAGATCATAAAAAGATGTATCAGAATCGTCCCATTTACTGGTTATTCTCTTCAAAAAAAGGAGCCTTCCAGTGTATTACCTATATGCATCGTATGGATGCTTACACTGTAGAAAAAATACGCAGCAAATATTTGCTTCCACATATTGAGTATCTGTCCAACCGCATTTTAGAAATGGAAAACCGGGTAGCTTCCCTCTCTACTCAAGAACGTAAAAAGTTGGATAAGCTACGCAAAGATTTAGACGAATGTCAAGAATACCACAATCGCTTACATATAATAGCTGATGAACAGATTGCATTTGATTTAGATGATGGAGTGTTAGTAAATCATGCTAAGTTCAGAGATGTAGTAGCAAAAATCAAATAATATCCGGATAATGAGTAAACTAATAAAAATAGATACGGAATACCAACAATGGATTAAAAATCTAAGTGAACGGTATAGACAAAGTCAACTGAAAGCAGCTGTTAAAGTGAATACAGAAATGCTGCGATTCTATTGGTCTTTGGGGGCTGACATTGTAAATCTTAAAGCTGAAAGCAAATGGGGGGATGGTATCATTCAATCCATCAGTCAGGATTTGCAAAAAAGCCTACCGGGTGTCAAAGGATTCTCTATCACTAATATTAATTATATTAAGCGGTTTTATCTTCTTTACTCACAGTCAGATAAATTATGCCCCCAACTTGAGGGCAATTTAAAAGGTACAGAAAACGCAATCTGCCCCCAGCCTGGGGGTGAATTGTTTGCTATCCCTTGGGGACATCACAAATGCATCATCGACAAATGCTTTGATGATCCAGAAAAAGCATGCTTTTACATAAAAAAAACACTTCAGAACAATTGGTCGCGATCCATTTTACTAAACTTTCTTACTACTGACCTATATCAAAGAGAAGGAAAATCAATTTCAAACTTTAGCCAGACACTGCCAATGCCACAATGTGATCTGGCCCAGGAGATGACCAAAGACCCCTATAATTTTGACTTTTTGGCTATCACAGAACAATATAGGGAAAAAGAGCTAAAAGACGCTTTAATGCACAATATTACCAAGTTCTTATTAGAGCTAGGCACCGGATTTGCTTTTGTTGGAAGAGAATACAGACTTCAAATCGGTCATACGGAGAAGTTTATCGATATGCTTTTCTACAATTTAAATCTAAGATGTTATGTGGTAATCGAAGTTAAAATCAATGAGTTTGATTCAGAAAATGTAGGGCAATTAGGAACTTATATTTCTGCCGTCAATCATATATTAAAACGTCCTGAAGATAATCCGACCATTGGTCTGCTAATTTGTAAGACCAAAGATAACGTACTGGCACAATATGCCCTTGAAGCGAGCAACCAGCCTATAGGTATCTCCGAATATGAGTTAACCAAACTTTATCCGAAAGATTTCAAGGGCACTTTACCCTCTATTAAAGAATTAGAAAATGAACTTAAAGCAATAAAGAATTAGATATGATACAAAACAAGATATACAATTACTTTGAACGAAACGAAAAGCTTAAAGTACTTTTTATATTCGACCCGATGGATGCCATTGCTTCGGAACTTCATGCCGTATCCTGGCGTGACGGATTTCGTTTCATCGAATTCGATGGCGCTTGGTTCAAAACAAAATATGCTTTAGAAAATGAATGGAAAGAAGATAAAGTCATTCTAATTTTCAAACAGGCAAGCCCATTTACATCAACAATTTCCATGCTAAAGTTCCCACTACTTGATGTATTATGTGCTAATATGGAATACAAAAGCGATGACTATGCAGCCTTTATACAGCAACATCACATTCCTCAAAGCTGTCACGACTTTATCCGTAAGCACATTGATGAACTGCAATTGGAAAAGTTTAATCGCATTTTAAGTCCTTACTATAATACTGAAAATTTTGATAAAAGCCTTGCATGCAGAGGATTAATATCCGGATATTTAGGTGAGAATCAGTTATTAGACTGGGATTCTATCATTATCAGGATGTTCCTCCTGTCATCACCGGGCGAAGAAAAGAAAAAGATAACTTTCTACCGTTCGATAGAGAGAAACGTAGACATCTACACAACTTTACAAAATATACTTGAATCCTATTTTGGGATATCTTATAATCCAAACAACGAAGAAAAGATAAAAGAAATAGCAGAATCTTTTAAATACAATGCTATCACACAGACCTTAGCTGTCGATGCAAACGACAATTATAAACGGTATAAAATAAACAGTTCACTAGCTTTAGACCGAATAAATAAATTACTTGAGAAAGCCATCCATCAGTCTAAAGTAAGAAGTGATTTGTTTTTTACAACCTTTCATACATTAGCTACCGGAATAAAAGTTGAAGAAATCATCAAAACCTATGGTATTGATGCCAATTATTTCTATATCCCCACCGAACTGTGTTGGGAAATCTTAAAGAAAATATTTGCAAAGCAACTTACGGAGACCCCGGAAGCCGCATGTGACAAATTACGTGATCTGTTCTTAAAACAAGAAAACAATACAGCCATTCAAAAAGCTATCAACTACGGAATAGAAGTAGCCAATTATTACAGCAAAGCCACTTCATTAGGTTCGTTAAAACTAAATACTCCCGACGAGTATGTACGTAAATACATATCGGAAGCCCACTTGCTCGATATGTTCTACCGTAAATCATTAGAGAACTATCATCAGCTATCTGACAATACTCCTATAATCAGTGCCATTGAAAAAGTCAAAAAACAACTTGATATTGATTATGCCCAATTGTGTAATATCCTTAACCTGGAATGGCTTACCTGCCTACAAGAGAAAGGCAGCAGTTTTAACACAATCAGCCTGACAAAACAACAGGACTTTTACGAACAAGAAAAAAACAATCAAACCAAACAAGTGATTATCATCAGTGATGCATTACGTTACGAAGTAGCCGCAGAATTGATGCAATATCTCGGCAGAGAAAAACATATTGCGACACTGGATGCCGCGCTTGCCATGTTACCTACCGAAACTAAGTTTTGTAAGCCTGCCCTACTCCCTCATCGTTCCATCTGGCTATATAAGAATGATACAGAAATGGATTTAGCTATAGATGATAAGATTCTAAATACGCTGGAGAAACGCTCTGCACACGTAGCTCTTTATCGTGAAGGTGCAGTTTGTACAGATTATGTTACTGTAGTAAATGGAACCAAAGATGTAAATCGGGAACTATTCAAAAAGCCTCTTGTCTATATTTTCCATAATACGATTGATGAAATAGGCCATTCAAATAATCCAATGGAAGTAGTTTCTGCCTGTCGCCGAACGATAGAACAGTTGGCAAAGTTAATCCGAAGCCTTCATGCCAGTTACAATGTGACTAATGTAACGCTTACTTCAGATCATGGTTTCTTATATAACGACATGGCTTTTGAAGAAAAAGATAAAATAACGGTTTCCGAAGAAACGATGGAAAAGAAGTCGCGATATTACATTACCAAATCTGATACTCCCATACAAGGAGTTATCAAGTTCCCCTTATCCGAAGTTTCCGGCATGAATGATAATGTATTTGTGGCCGTACCTGAAGGGACAAACAGATTTGCCGCTCAAGGTGGAGGATACAACTTCGCTCATGGAGGAGCATCCTTGCAAGAACTTATCATTCCTGTAATACATAGTAAAAACAAGAAAAACAATGTGAAGCAAAAAGTGAATGTTGCTTTGATAACCCGTAATCTCTCTATTGTATCGAGTCGGTTGAAATTTAAAATTATGCAATCGGAACCAGTTGATATGGATACCTTGGAACGTAATATCGTATGCGCCGTTTATGCCAATGACACACTCGTCACTACTGAAAAAAGGCTTTGTCTGAATAGCAGCGATATAGATAATTACAACAATCGTATCTTCGATGTGGAGTTAACACTAAACCAATCGACAAGTACGAGCATCATGCAACTCCGTATCTTTGATGTAGAAGACATGCTTAACCCTCTTATTAAAGAAACCGTTACGAACAATACATTAATAGAACAAGATTTCTAACACCTATGGAACTGCAACAAAAAATATTAGACGCCTTCATCGGGAAAGTAGTAAGAAAAGATCTGGCATTTCTTGTCAAAGGTAACCTGCCTGTACCAACTTATGTGCTCGAATATCTGTTGGGACAATACTGTGCAAGTGATGATACGGCTATTATTGAAGAAGGGCTCGAAAAGGTAAAGGATGTCATTCGTAATAACTATGTTCATCGAGCTGATGCCGAAGAAGTAAAAGGCAAAATACGAGAAGCCGGAAAATATCGTATTATCGATAAGATATCAGTCATTCTCAATGACAGGTCAGACGAATATGACGCGACTTTTGCCAATCTCGGACTTTCCAATATCCCTATTCCTGCAGAATTTGTAAAGAAGAACCCCAAACTTCTTTCAGGCAATGGTGTGTGGTGTATCGTTACTATCGGATATATCAGCGGAGAAGACATTAAGATGCGATGGGATATTCAGAGCTTGAAACCCATCCAAATATCCAATATAAACATTAATGAATACATTATACAAAGAGAAAAATTCACTACTGATGAGTGGATTGATTTTCTTATTCATACTGTCGGACTAAAACCGGAGAATTTGAACCGTCGGGAAAAATTTATAGTTCTTTCCCGATTACTTCCACACGTTGAAAATAACTTCAACTTTATGGAATTAGGCCCCAAAGGGACAGGTAAATCACACGTTTTTCAAGAATTATCCCCTTATGGCGTACTTGTCAGTGGCGGAGATGTTACTTCCGCCCGGTTGTTCGTGAAGATTAGTGGAAATAGGGAAATACTTGGACTTGTTGGATATTGGGATGTAGTTGCCTGGGATGAATACGAACAGCAAAAAGGAAAATCAGTAGATCCTGTTCTTATAGATACGATGCAAAACTACCTGGCTAATAAATCATTCAACCGTGGCAAGGGTTCTCATGAAGCTTCGGCATCAATGAGTTTTGTCGGCAACACGAAACATACCGTTTCATACATGCTAAAGAATTCACACCTCTTCGAGTCTATTCCTACAGCATTCATAAAAGGGGCTTTTCTTGACCGGATTCATCTTTACAATCCGGGATGGGAGATTAAGATGCTCAAAAAAGATAGTTTCAGTAATGGGTATGGATTAATCACCGATTATATTGCCGCAGTACTTCATGCCTTACGTAATAAAGACTTTTCAAGCGAGCTAAAGAATTATGTAAGATTCAGTGGAACACTTTCTGAACGCGACCATCTGGCTATTCGTAAAACATTCTCCGGTATGATTAAATTACTTTATCCGGACGGAAAATATACGGATGAAGAAGCACTCGAAATCATTGAATTTGCAGCAGAATGCCGTAAACGTGTAAAAGATCAACTCTATATCATTGACGAGACATTTAGAGCAGAACCTGCCAAGTTTGAATATCTAATCCTCAAAACCGGTGAAACCAAACAAGTCGAGACACTCGAACGGATTGAAAATCCTGTAATGGAAGAAGAAATTCAGACAGAAGAACCTACAAAAGAAGATGTTTCCGAGCCATCGATATCATCTCCCCGCCTTACGCCACGTCCACGCATTGTTCAGCTTGCTTCTAAACAAATAGAAATCCGTCTCAATCAACGCGGTGTGTCATACAAATCCCTTTTCGGAGATTATATACGTACAGCTAAGAAAATAACAATAACCGATCCATTCATCCGATTAGGTCATCAGATTGATAACCTAATAGAATTCATACAAATGGCTCGTGAAACATGTATGACACCCGAAGAGCTGGAAATCGAACTACACACTCAAAATGAAGAAGAAAAGATTCCTGAAATGATTGATATATTTAATGACCTACAAGAGGAACTATTATCTTATGGAATTACTTTCAATTTCATGTTTGATGCAGAACATGACCGGAAAATAGAATTGGATAATGGTTGGACTATTAATTTAGGACGTGGGCTGGACATATTCGAAAAGTTCTCCCGCTTTTCATTAAGCAACATTCGTCAAGAAAATCGTCGTTGCAAAGAATTCACAGTTATCTATATGCATAAATAATACAAAGCAAAAAGAATACACATGATATATGAACGAGTTTTTATCCATACCAGAATTTATATGGGAACTAATATTTAAAGTTATTGAAGTTCTGGCTGTAGGTCTAATACTCGGAGCCTTTGCTTCGCACTATCAAAAACGAAAAGAATATGAAATCAAGATTAAAAGTGAAATTCTTAAACTTCGTTTAGCAGCTTACGAACGAATAGCGAAGATGACATACAAGATATATAATCTTATTGCCCCTTCCTATCAAGATCAAATCAAATTAGGACAACTACTTGATGGACAGCCATATAAGTTTACAAACTTAGAATATAGCAGTTTCTTTCAAAATCAGCAATGTTTTGATGAATATTATCGTGAAATAGGTGCTATCGCTGGAGAAGAAAAAGTGTACTTTGACTACCCTATGGAAGAATGTGTTTCTCAATATATGGAGTACCTTACAGAAATAAAAGAACTATTAGATGCATTTGTCGATACAGAACATATTATAAATAACAAATTTGATGACAAAACAATACAGCAACATATAAATCTGGCTTATCAGGTTGTTGGTATAGCTTTACAAAGAGACTTCGCCCGTTTTTATGCAATTATAGATAAAAAAATAGCTTTTCAGTTGAGGCATATCCACTTGAATTATGAAGATCAGTATTTAAAAAGATCCTACAACAAAATTCGTCGAAAATTGATTGTTTGGTTAGAAAAATATATCAGCCAAACCAATTGGATAGGACGTCAGGCAACATGGGCATACTACCATTTGTTTTATAGTCTTTATGGAAACTCCCAACTTCTCCATTATCCTCAATATTTGTGTATTATGTTCATGTATATACATTATTCAAATAAATTTTCTCGTGATGAGTTTGACAATCTGCCGAAGGATATACAACATAAATACATAAACAAATTTCATACAATATTTAATTCTCAATATCATCATGCTTGATAAAATATCACAGTTTATAAACTCTTTACCCGACTATATCGGACAAGGAATCTTAGGTATTATCGTAACGGTAGTAACCGGGCTTGTACTTGGCTATATAACATCCAAATATTTCACACGCAAAGATGAGTTAACACGTATAGAAGGATTACTTTTAGAAAAGAAAATACCTATATATAAAGAAATATTCAAACGTCTGGAATCACTAAACAATCAGGTAGAATATACACCGGCCAATTGTAGTATGGCTCTTCAAATAATGCAGGAATGTGAAATAAAAAGGCCCAAATACCTTCATTCACCGCAAATATTGGAGAATAGTGATGAAATGAGGGAAACCTTCCTGGCGATTGATCAATATGCAACTGAAAACAAAATATTCTTTGATGACGATGTCGCTTCAGCGATGTTAGTATTTCAAAATTATATTATTGCGTTCGTTAGATTTCAAGCTATGTTTCGTGAACAAATGGAACAATTTGGAGTAACTATGAGCAAAGAAATATGTAACGTAGAACATCAAATGATGATTGCGCTAGGATTGATATTAAGTGAAGACCTCTTCCAACAGACTCAAAAAGTAACCACTACTATTCGTAATAGCCTGAATAACCTTTCATTTAATCATCGTGTAGCTCCGACTTATCGTTATGAAGATTTTAATGACCCTGAAAGTACTATTTTCAAGGAATTACTCCAAACCAAAGCTTTTGCAGAAAGAGAAAAAATAATAACACTTATCACTCATTTTGTTTCAATAGGTTTATTAGCTGGCAAAAAGTATAAATAATCATTTCAAACATCAATAAAATATTTCCCAACGCTTCCCATTCCCCCAAAAAAGTCCTACTTTTGTGAAGAATACTGTTTGCTATATTTACAACAGTATTTCGCAAATAAAATAAGCCCAACAAGATGAAAGAAGAACCCGACAGCCTGTCTGTCCCTTACAATTTTGCCCGTTGCTTCAACGATCAATGTCCACAAGCCCCCAAATGCCTGCGCCACATAGCTACACAACTTGATACAATTTGATAATCTTTATATCTCCATTGTTAATCCGGCACGTTATCCTGCAGATGGGAATCAATACGAATGTTTTAAAACTGCTGTAAAAGTCCATGTGGCATGGGGACTTAAACAGTTGCTTAACAGAATTCCTTATGAGGATGCAGTCAGTATCAGAATACAATTAGTGGGACACTACGGGAAAACAGGATATTATCGGTTCTATCGTGGAGAACGGGGCTTATGCCTAAAGACCAAGCCTATATCAGACAACTATTCCGTAATAAAGGGATAAAAGAAGAACCAACTTACCAACGCTACACAGAAGAATATATTTGGTAAGTTGCTGTCATCTGTCACAGATTAGGGGTTAATAGTTTAGTAATGAACCGATAAGTCCGTGACAGCAAGAGGTGACAGCAGGGTGATGGCATTTTTGCCGTCACCTGGTTATTAGTCTTACAACATGATAAAGCGTACCGCTACGCGTATGTTTGGAAGGGATTTCTTGTTTTTTCAGTATTCTTCCGAAGGAATTAACCCTCTTGACAGACATCGGGATTGAACTACCTTTTTGAATATCTTCCATAATCTCTGCTGGAGATAGCCACTCCCCTTCTTCAGGCTGCGCGGCACGAAAATAACGGAAGAAAAGTTGCTCTTCCGGCGGGACTTGTTCAAATTCACGGTTGTTTTCTACCATGATCTTTTCTTCCTCCTGATCGAACCAGTAACGTTCGCCATGTTCCAGTTCATACATAGCTTGTGCGTAAAGCTGCTCATAGTCTATCGGACGGTTGGTGTCAATCACTCCGGTCACTTCGATGCAAATAAAACGACGGCTGCCGGAAGGGTCGGTCAACAGGTCTTTTTGGTTACTCGTAGCTATGAATGAGGCATAACGACGCATTTCAAGCACGGCACTGCCATGAGGTTTCTTCACATTCAGTACAGGCTTTTGCAGAATATGTTTCAGAAAGCCTTGTTGTGTCGAACTCACCTGGTCAAATTCATCGATATTGATAAGCGCAAAACGATTGAGGTAAAGTTCGGCATCTTTCTTTCGGGAGAAATCAATACTGTCGGTATAGTAGGAACGCTCGGTAGGGGGCATTATGCTCCGGCAAAAGGTGGATTTACGTGTCCCTTGCGGTCCGACAAGTAAGGGTGAAACACTGTTTGCATACTTTTTATTACTTCCTTTCCAATGAGAAACCATATTGAGGAACCAACGGTGGAACAAATCCATCCAATACGGATTCTTACAAGGGACGGTGGCTGCCAATGCGCGGATACGGTCTTTACCGTCCCAAGCAGGAAGCCGATAGAGAAAATCTTCCAACGGGTTGAATACAGGCACACGGTTGGAGTAAATATAACGACTAATATCCCTGTCCCACAACGGGATGCCTTCCATTTGCGCATCCAGAGCAATGCTATTCAGCGCACGTTTGTCGAGAGGATTGAAGCGGAAACGGAAAGAAAGCCTTTCACGATATTCTACCTCACCAATTTGAGTGTTATGGCGGAATTCATAGCGGCGTTTCATGAATTCTTCTGTTTGCAAGGCGAGTTGCTGCTCTTTACTTAGGCTGATATTCTTACCAAAGCCTTTGCACTCTGTATATATATTTCCAATCATTTGCCGGATAAGCTCTTCCTGTTTATACATACAGAAGTGGAAAATGGTACGCTTCACAACTTCTTCTTGCGGAAGTCCCGAGGTAAAACAGTTTTTAGCCAGTTGGACAACTAAAGGATGCCATGTGTCTTCACACAATTCGAGCCCCGCTTCCCTAAGATCGGCATAAGCTTTCCGAAAAGCGGCTTCGAAAAGCATCAGAAATGCATTTTCCGCATCATATCCCGGTACAGCACGAGTCAATGGAGATTTCTCCGCCTGAACCGCTTCACGGAAAGTGGTTTCTTCGGGCATTGATGATGGCTGAGAGAGATAAAACTGGACCGAATCCGGACGATATATGATGTCCGGATCGTGGGATAAGCGTGAATATTGTTCCAAAGTCGGTTCTTTGGGAAGTATATCGAATGGGATCTGGGGCTGATAACATTTCACAGCCAATCGATAAGCATGGGCGTGGAATAATTCCGCTTCTTCCCGTGTATTGGGAAGCGAGTTGTCCGGTCGGGTAAAGGTAGTCCATATTTTCACCGTTTTGCCACTTGAACCCATAAAAACACAACGGGTTTGTGGTTGCTCACAGGCTTTTTGTTTCACTAAAGCGATTTCCGACTTATTGGACAAGGGACCGATGGTCAGTTCTACAATACCGTTGTAGTTTTTCATCTGTTTCTGACCGTTTACTTTTCGGAATTCGGCAGCAGGAATTATCTGAGGAAGTTTATTGGCAAACATACACCGTTCATCGGGAAGGGTATATCGCAAATGTTCTCTGAATGTAGAAACAGGACGGGATTTTATTTCTGTCTTTATCTTATTTACCAGTATATCAAGATCCATTACGCTAAGCGCTATCGTATCTTCGTTCTTACGAAATTGAGTAATTTTCATTAATTTGATAATAAATTGTTTTGTCAGCGCCTTTGTGATCGTTGAGACTGCTAAATTACTCATATTATTCGGGACCGACAAGAAAAACAAGATTTTAATATAGAAAATTATTGATATATCAAGTGCCTATTTAGCCGAAAGAAACGGGATCGTTATCACTCAATTACGGTTTGTCTTGTTTTAAAAAAGGTTGACTCCTAAAATCCCAATTATGGAAAAGGATCAAACATTAGGTCTGTCATCTGCCTTGGAGCGGGTGAAAATGCATCATCACATCTATGAGATGTATTATGTCAACAAAAAATCAAAAGCGGATATTTTTCAGGAAACAGGTCTTTCCCGTTCTTCTTTCTATCGAGTTCTTCGTACCTTTGAGTCCTGTAATCCCCAAATCGCTGAAGAGATGAAGAAACAAGGCAAGGATGTCACTCCGGCAGATTATGACAAGCTCAAGCAGGAAGTGGCATTATTAAAGAAGCGACTGGCAACAGAGAAGCTGCGTGCCGACTTCTATGAAGAGATGGTCAACTTCGGTAAGGAAGTATATGGCATTGACTTAAAAAAAGCTGGCACCAAGTAGTCAGCAGGCTTCACACACGCGATGTCAGGGTTTATCCTGTGACGTCGCTGTGTGGACTGCTTGGTAAGAGCAAACAAGCCTATTACAAACATGTGGACACCCTGATGTCCAGACTGGCCGAAGAGGCTTTCTGCGTGGAGTATATCAGGGAAATCCGCGGTAAAGATCCCGGTATAGGTGGGGGCAAGCTATGGGAGATGTACAACAAGAAGTTTGGTAAAGATCACGGTGTGGGCTACAATCATTTCTACGACATCGTTGAGAAGTACAACCTCAAGGTACGCAAGAAGAATCGCCGCGCCCGCACCACGAACTCCGATCATGCCTATCCTACCTATCCCGACCTGACACGACGGCTCATCCCAGAGTCCTCCAACCAGTTATGGGTAAGCGATATTACCTATATACCATTCTGGACTGTACCGGAAAAGGGTCTATATGATTTCTGCTATCTGTCACTGGTTACAGATTGTTACAGCAAGGAGATTGTCGGTTACAGCGTTGGCGCAACATTGGAAACTCTATACCCGATGGAGGCTCTGGAGATGGCCCTGAGACGTATAAAGGATGTCAAAGTCCTGAAAGACTCTCTCATCCATCATTCTGACCGTGGCGTGCAATACGCCAGCTACGAATACACCGGTCGCTTGAAGAGCCTCGGCATCAAGATCAGCATGACTGAAACTGGGGATCCGAAGGACAACGCTGTGGCCGAGAGGGTAAACAATACCATCAAAAACGAACTGCTCAAGGATATGGAATTTTTCAGCATCCACGGGGTGAAAGCTGCCGTCGAAGCCGCCATAGACTTCTACAACAACGAACGGCCTCACATGAGTCTGGACGGAATGACGCCGACAGAGGCGGGCAAGCAGGTTGGAGAAATAAAAAAAAGATGGATCAGTTACCGCGAGAAAGCCATCAAAGAGGTTGCAACTTAGGGAAATATCACTAACTTTGCATTGACCCACAAAGAATGTCCTACACAACCGCAGGGAGAGAGGAATCATACCCTAAGATAATCTCCTCGCTATTGTTTGATATTTTTTAAAGTCAACCTTAATAGCAAATAGCGAAAAAAGAGCGTCAACTTGTAATAAAAATAAGTATTAACTGAGTCAACCGACTTTGAAAATAAGCCTTAAAGTGGTCAACTAAAAACATTAAACCACAGTTCAAGTTATTTTTCTCTGCTTGAAACTAAAGTTCCAGCTAAGAGAAACTCTAGTTTCATCGGCAAGAAACCAATAGTTTCAAGTAATTGGAACTAGAGTTTCAAGCGTATGAAACTAAAGTTTCAATGTGGTTTAATGTTTTTAGTTGACCACTTTAAGGCTTATTTTCAAAGTCGGTTGACTCAGTTAATACTTATTTTTATTACAAGTTGACGCTCTTTTTCGCTATTTGCTATTAAGGTTGACTTTAAAAAATATCAAACAATAGCGAGGAGATTATCTTAGGGTATGATTCCTCTCTCCCTGCGGTTGTGTAGGACATTCTTTGTGGGTCAATGCAAAGTTAGTGATATTTCCCTAAGTTGCAACCTCTTTGATGGCTTTCTCGCGGTAACTGATCCATCTTTTTTTTATTTCTCCAACCTGCTTGCCCGCCTCTGTCGGCGTCATTCCGTCCAGACTCATGTGAGGCCGTTCGTTGTTGTAGAAGTCTATGGCGGCTTCGACGGCAGCTTTCACCCCGTGGATGCTGAAAAATTCCATATCCTTGAGCAGTTCGTTTTTGATGGTATTGTTTACCCTCTCGGCCACAGCGTTGTCCTTCGGATCCCCAGTTTCAGTCATGCTGATCTTGATGCCGAGGCTCTTCAAGCGACCGGTGTATTCGTAGCTGGCGTATTGCACGCCACGGTCAGAATGATGGATGAGAGAGTCTTTCAGGACTTTGACATCCTTTATACGTCTCAGGGCCATCTCCAGAGCCTCCATCGGGTATAGAGTTTCCAATGTTGCGCCAACGCTGTAACCGACAATCTCCTTGCTGTAACAATCTGTAACCAGTGACAGATAGCAGAAATCATATAGACCCTTTTCCGGTACAGTCCAGAATGGTATATAGGTAATATCGCTTACCCATAACTGGTTGGAGGACTCTGGGATGAGCCGTCGTGTCAGGTCGGGATAGGTAGGATAGGCATGATCGGAGTTCGTGGTGCGGGCGCGGCGATTCTTCTTGCGTACCTTGAGGTTGTACTTCTCAACGATGTCGTAGAAATGATTGTAGCCCACACCGTGATCTTTACCAAACTTCTTGTTGTACATCTCCCATAGCTTGCCCCCACCTATACCGGGATCTTTACCGCGGATTTCCCTGATATACTCCACGCAGAAAGCCTCTTCGGCCAGTCTGGACATCAGGGTGTCCACATGTTTGTAATAGGCTTGTTTGCTCTTACCAAGCAGTCCACACAGCGACGTCACAGGATAAACCCTGACATCGCGTGTGTGAAGCCTGCTGACTACTTGGTGCCAGCTTTTTTTAAGTCAATGCCATATACTTCCTTACCGAAGTTGACCATCTCTTCATAGAAGTCGGCACGCAGCTTCTCTGTTGCCAGTCGCTTCTTTAATAATGCCACTTCCTGCTTGAGCTTGTCATAATCTGCCGGAGTGACATCCTTGCCTTGTTTCTTCATCTCTTCAGCGATTTGGGGATTACAGGACTCAAAGGTACGAAGAACTCGATAGAAAGAAGAACGGGAAAGACCTGTTTCCTGAAAAATATCCGCTTTTGATTTTTTGTTGACATAATACATCTCATAGATGTGATGATGCATTTTCACCCGCTCCAAGGCAGATGACAGACCTAATGTTTGATCCTTTTCCATAATTGGGATTTTAGGAGTCAACCTTTTTTAAAACAAGACATGATACCCTCCTTTACTATATCCGTAAAGAAATACTGGCTGATTTCCAAATTACGGTTTACTGTATTAATATGCTCCACTATAAATTGCGGGAAAGCATGACGACGGTCTGCAAACAAGTCATGATATTTATTCGTAATACGGTGTAATTTCTCTTCCACTTGCTTAGCCGGTCCGGTTATGACCACAAGAATATCATAATCACTCTGATAGGAAGTATGGACACCGAATTCTATATTACTATCCCATAAAACATAGTTTCCCCTTGCATAACTTCCGAACAGGATAACCATCTGACAATTCCTGATGCTCTTACACACTAAATCCAGCAAGACTGTCAATTCTTCCTGCGTACGTTTGGGTAAACGTTTTATAGACTTTTTCATAATCAAGCTTATTTGATAACCTTACAAAGGTACGAACTTTGCTATCTCCAAACAACAGAGATACAGAAAAACTTATAATAAAGTATTTTTAGAATCTCCTTAATACTTCCATCATTGCCGGACGACGTTTATATTTTATCCGGAACTCTGCAACTAACCTTTTCACTGCTTCCTGTCCCCTATTAAGTTTCTTTGCACACAACAACGCCTGTGCTATCAATTCATAATGAGTCCGTCCCACATTCTGTTCCGCGTAATCATTCAACAAAGAGGTATATATAGCAATCAATTGCTCCGAATGAGTATCTTTCAGATGATAAGAATATTTCATCAATGCTTCCAACTGATTATACCTGATTGATGACAACAGTTTGAACAAACGCTCATAATCTCTTTCTTTCATATAAATTTCAGCCTCATCATTTCTACCAAAAGAAAAATATTCACTAAATTGAGTTTCTTTCATCATTGTATCCAGAAAGCTCTTCCATGCTTCTTTCGGAACAAGAGTTTTAAGTTTACTATAATATTCTAACTGATCTCTACCCGACACAAACAATAAACGATATGTATTAATGACTTCAGCAGTTTGATGAGTCATCTCGTAAATCCTCAACTTAGTTTTCAACCATTCCTCTACGGTTCCGATATGTTCTTCTTTTTCCGCAATCTCTATTCCTTCATTCAGCAAACGGATAGCTTCATCATATTGACAACGGGCAATCAATTTATCCACCTCCATTTCTCGAATTTCAGTTAAATAAAGGTATTGACGAATCGTATCAGCCGCTTTTTGCTCTTCATGCAGTTCGGTTAACAGATTGACTTTCCGAAGAACGATTTGATATAAGTCGTAAGTATCTTTTCTTTCTTCCAAGAGTTTGTCAATCAATTCCAACGCTTTTTCTGCCGGTTGAATGGAAAGATTTATTTGCATCAGCAATTCGTCTATATCATAAAGGTCATAATCACGATAAGTAGATAGTTTAGCCAGCTGACCTAGTTCCTGAAGAATCGCTGTCTTTTGCTTTTGGGTGGTCTTAGGGTGCTCGATTACTTTTATCAGCAAATCTCCTGCCTGCTCACAATAATCAGAAGGATAGAGATCATCATTATACAAAAGTTCATCCTCATAATTCTCACCGATTGAACGAAGAGTTTGAAGAGCTATATCAATAGTAGTATCTATGTTTCCCACATTCAAAAAGAAGTCTGCTTTCTCCAAAAAAGTGTCCATCCGATTGAAAACAGTTTCCCAATCACAGTCAAAATCATCATAACGATTATGATAACGAGACTTTTTGTTATAATAAGAGTCATTAAACACTTTCTGAATCTCTGCTCTGTAATCCTTTTCTTTTGATGTTGCAGACAACTCTTTAGCCATAAAACGATTCAAAAGGGCTGTTTTAAACTCCGGATGCATAGAGGCATATTCATATATAAATTGTGAAAGTTTTTGTGGGTTAACGAATGACAGCAATTGTTGCATGTCCACAGTTTCATTTATAACAACGGCTTCCTTTACCTCTACTTTCATCTTGGAAAAGGCACTGCGATTCACCTTTTTCTCATTATCACGAATTGCCAGTAAGGTTGCTACGACATGTTTACAAATCTCCCCATCATACGGACAATCACAGTACCAAGACTTTATTTCTTTTCCGTCCATAGATATCTCTACGCTATAATTCTCCGTACCCTCTACTGTCGCAGTCCATTCACCAGGCGAATCTTCTTCCAATTCAGAAACAGCCCCTATTTCATAATACTCTTCTCCGCGCAGTAATATTCTATATGGCACACAGCTCTCAAAATTATCCAATGCAATCATAATGAATATTTTACTCTTTTGTATAACCTTCTTATTCGTACCCTCTTCTGTATTTATGTCACATTCTTTTCACAATTATCTTCCGCTTAATTATTTCTTCCACAACACTTTTTATACTTCTTCCCACTTCCACAGGGACAAGGATCATTTCTTCCGACTGTGTGGCCGGTAGGTACAGCACGAAACATATTGTCCACCATCGCCTGCATTTCCGGAGTAATATCCATACCGGCAGCCTTCATATTCGGACCTGCGACAATACGGGGAGGATTATTTTTCAATTTTTCTTTTTCAAATAAAACGAATACCTCCTCTGAAGAATAACCTTTCAAGAACCAACGGGGAGAGTGATTCAAATAATCCATAAATATTTCAATGGTCTCTTGAAGTTCTTGCATGGAAGAAAGCTGACGGTTAATCATTGAATTGATAATAGACATTGGATTATCTACAGTTTGGGCAGTATACCACATATACAATAAACTGCTATCCGCCTTTTCTTCCGTATACCGCAACTTCTTCATCATATATCCCTTCAATTCATCCAAACACGGATTAGGAATGATACTCAATGGCATCATTCCCGCTGAAAAGGCTTCCTCTTTAGAAAACTTCTTCCTGTCCGGTATATCACGACGTAGATACAATTGTTCCTCCAGATATTCAAAATCATCCAAAAAAGGAGACTCTATGTAAAGGTTTGTATTATAACCATCTTCCACTTCAAAGGTTAGTCGCTGTATCAATGCCGAATTAGCCAAACTGTCAGCTATTTCTTCTCTTGTCGCCGAATGCTGCAAATAGCCTACCAATATATACAATAAGTCCGAATAAGAGAGAAAGCCATATAAATTTACGATCCCACAGGCATACTGTTCTACCATAAAACGGATAGATTGCTTTTTGGAAGTCAACAGTTTATTCAGATAAGGAGCTACTGCCTCACGCAATTCATCGCAGATCATATAACGGACTTTACTCTCATCCATGTGATTACAGTCCGTTGCTATGAAAGAAAGAATTTCCAAAGTAGTCACCAAAAAAGAATTTGTACATTCTACGTAACTACCAGATCCCGCTTTCACTAACTTATCAAGTAATGTCAATTCATAATGTGTCAACCGAGGAAGCCACATATCAGGACAGGCTAAAACCGCTTCTGCAAAATAAGTTACATACTCATCTTTGCGCAACTTGGTAGGAACAGATAAAAGCAGGATTTTCGCCATCCGCTTTAGTTCTTCTTTTGTACTCATCTTCAAGCCATCCACCAAATTTAATGACGGCTGAAACAATTCCGACTGGCATTTTAACATAACATCGACTCATTAATTGTTTAATTCACAAAAATAAGTATTTCTTGTCCGACATCACTATTTTTGAATAAGAATTTGTCTCTAAATTTAGTATTCATATCTTTGTGCTTTCAACAAGAAATAAGAAACCTGTTTAACAAAAAATAGATTATGCGCTCATTCATTATTCTTCTCTGTCTGATACCGACTCTCCTTTTTGCCCGACAGAGCCAGCTCAAGACACTGTTAGAACAAGCTATTAAAGGGAAAAAGGCGGAAATAGGGATTGCCGTTATTATCGATGGAAAAGATACGGTCACTGTGAATAACGACATCCACTATCCGCTGATGAGTGTTTTCAAGTTCCATCAGGCAGTGGCCTTGGCCGATTATATGGATAAAAAGAAATTGCCGTTAGGGACTCTGTTGTCAATTAAGAAATCAGATTTAAAACCGAATACATACAGTCCGTTGCGAGATCAGTTCCCACAGGGAGGATTCGAAATGAGTATTGCTGATTTATTGAAATACACCCTGCAACAGAGCGACAATAATGCTTGTGATATTCTTTTCAATTATCAAGGCGGACCGGATTCTGTCAACCGGTATATACAATCACTGGGGATTCGTGATTGCGAGATCACTCATACGGAGAATGATATGCACGAAGACTTAGACCTCTGCTATAGCAACTGGAGCACACCACTGGCTGCTGCCAAATTACTGGAAATATTCCGCCGCAAAACATTGTTCGATGAAGCCTACAAAGACTTCATCTATCAGACAATGGTAGAATGCCAGACCGGGCAGGACCGTCTGGTTGCTCCGTTACTGGACAAAGGGATAACCGTAGGACATAAAACAGGAACGGGAGATTTCAATGCGAAAGGGCAGCAGATAGGCTGCAATGACATTGGCTTCGTTCTCCTGCCCAACGGACACGCATACAGTATAGCCGTTTTCGTGAAAGACTCTGCGGAAAGTAGTCTGGAAAACAGTAAGATTATCGCCGATATTTCCCGCATTGTCTATAAATATGTAATCCGGACAACAAAGTAATATGGCAACAACGATAAAGATAAAGACAAAAATTAAAATCAAAATCAGCATGAAACTACATCATATCGCTATCTGGACTTTTCGTCTGGAAGAATTAAAAGATTTCTATGTCCGCTTTCTGGGTGGAACGAGTAATGAAAAATACATCAATCCGAAGAAAGGATTCGAGTCCTATTTCATCTCTTTCGGAGAAGGCCCTTCTCTGGAACTGATGAGCCGGACAGACATACAAAATACTCCGATAGAAGAGAATCGTCTCGGACTGACGCATCTTGCCTTCACCTTCCCCAGTCGGGAAGAAGTGCTTCGCTTCACGGAACAAATGCGCTCCGAGGGATACACCATAGCAGGCGAGCCACGTACTTCGGGAGATGGTTATTTCGAAAGTGTAGTTCTTGATCTTGACGGTAACCGGATAGAATGCGTATGCCCCCCGCAGGCAGACGAACCACAGGATGATTGTTCGTTTGAAACGGAACGCTTACTCATCCGGCCTTTCCGGGAAAATGATGCAGAAACATTCTTCGCTTGTTGCCAGAATCCGAATCTGGGCAATAATGCCGGATGGGCTCCCCATAAATCGATAGAAGAATCGCGTGAAATCCTCCAGAACGTGTTTATCGGTCAGGAGGATATCTGGGCTATAACACTGAAAGACACCCGACAGCTCATCGGCTCCATCGGCATCGTTCCCGACCCGAAGCGGGAGAACCCGCAAGTACGTATGCTGGGATACTGGCTCGACGAGGCTCACTGGGGAAAAGGATATATGACGGAAGCGGTACAAGCTGTGCTTAACTATGGTTTCAACGAACTTCAGCTCAGCCTCATCACCGCCAACTGTTATCCGCACAACAAGCGGTCTCAGCAAGTATTGGAGCGCAACGGCTTTATCTGTGAAGGTGTACTGCATCAGGCGGAACTTACTTACAACGGAAATATATACGATCACCTGTGTTATTATCTGCCTAATATATGCCGACCTGCTTCGGAAGACTACGACGAGATTCTGCAAGTATGGGAAGATTCCGTGCGCCATACGCATCACTTCCTCACGGAAGAGCATATCCAATTCTACAAACCATTGGTACGCAACCACTACTTATCGACTGTAGAACTGTATATCATCCGCAATACCAATGGGAAGATTGTCGCCTTTATGGGACTGAGCGACGAACTCATCGAAATGCTGTTCGTAAGCCCCGGCGAACAGGGAAAAGGATATGGCAGACGATTGCTGGAATACGCCATCCGGAGAAAACAGATGAACAAAGTAGATGTAAACGAGCAGAACGACAAAGCGCTCGGATTTTATCTCCGCATGGGATTCCGGATCATAGGCCGAGATGAAACAGACGGTATGGGCAAGCCTTATCCGATTCTCCATCTGCAACTGCCGGAGGCAGAGAACGGCAACAAGTAAAAACAACTCATTCCCCCAAAAAACGAGAGCCATATGAACCTGCGTGCAAGACTATCTGAGCGTGTACACATCGAGAATATCAGAGAGATACTTCATTACATACAAGACGATGAACGCCTCAGAGAAGAAATCTACCGGCTGATATATGATGAGGACAGCATCGTCTCTTACCAGGCACTATGGGTTTGTACCCATTTCTCGAAACCGGAAGTAGAATGGCTGAGCGGGAAACAAAATGAATTGATTGATGCAGCGCTTACCTGCCCGCATTCAGGAAAACGAAGAATGCTCCTGAACCTGCTATGTCAGCAACCGCTAGCCGACCCTCCACGTGTGGACTTGCTGGATTTCTGCATAGAGCGTATGGTATCCCGGCAGGAACCACCCGGAGTGCAGTCACTTTGCATCAAACTTGCTTACCAACTGACCCGTTCCATCCCGGAGCTTCAACAGGAATTGCGCACAATGCTGGAAATCATGGAACCCGAATTTCTGGTTCCCGCTATCCGCTCTGTGCGCAAAAACACGTTGAAGGCAATCAAGGCAAAGAAGAACTAATAATTCTTCATCAATTCCTTAAAATACCATTGCATCTTCCCGAAATTCTCCAGAGATATATACTCATTTTCGTTATGTATCGTACGCTGCTCGTACTGGTTCAGACAAATAGGCAAGAAACGGTAGATGTCATCGCTCACCGTCTGATATTTGTAGGAATCGGTACCCCCGATCGTAATATAAGAGGTAACGATAGCTGCGGGATATATTTTTGCCATCTCTTCCTTGATAATCTCGAAGCCTCTAACGTTTTCAGGAGAAATGTTTGAAGGCTCACGTTCCGATACCACATGGATGGCAACATCGTAACCTTCACACAACTTCTTTACATGCTCTATAACCCCGGCAACCGATTCACCGGGCAAAATGCGGAAGTTTACAGTAACCTCAGCCTCCGAAGCCAATACATTGGCCGCATCGCTGCCTTTAGCCATCGTGATGGCGGTTGTAGTGCGTACCAGCGCATTGGAGGCGGGAGATTTTTCCATAGTCTTCAGCAGTAACGGTTCGAGCAGCCATTGATTGGCTATCGCCATCCGCGAAAAGAATCCCATTTCCCCTCCTACATTATCGAAGAATGCAGCTATGGGAGAAATGATTTCTGCCGGGAACTGGTTGTCATTCAGCTTCTCTATGATTTCTGCAGCATACACCAGAGAACTCTTTGAAGGTGGCATCGAAGAATGCCCTCCCATCCCTTTTATCGTAAGGCGCAAGGTCAGAAAGCCTTTTTCTCCCACTCCCACCAATGCCAACGGTTCTTGTATGGATTCTATTGCTGAACCGGGAGCTGCAATGATGCCTCCTTCGTCATAAACCGCACTGAAACGCAGCCCTTTCTGCTTAAAATAATCAGCTATTTTGAAAGCTCCCTGACGTCCGCTCACTTCCTCGTCTTGCCCGAAAGCAAACCAGATATCTCTTTCCGGTTGGAAGCCTTCGGCTATCAGGTTATCCGCTCCCTCCATCAGAGAGAAGAGCATACATTTCATATCAAGTGTTCCACGACCGTATATGCGTCCGCCTGCAACAGCTCCCGAGAAGGGAGGATAATCCCACTTCTCCGAATAAGTACCGATGGGAGCTAACGGTTTGTCGTGAAACCGGAAAACCGTATCTGCAACAGTCGCCGTAGACGGATCATATCCGACAACCGGAACCACATCGTAATGGGACAAGAATAATATAGGTTTCAGATCACTGTTCTTGCCTTTCCAATGAAACACCAGCCCGTATGTATTAATGGTATCTGCATCCATCACCCTATATACCTCCGGATAAGAATCGGACAGGTACTTCATAAATTCATCAAAAGGCTTGAAATCAGTCTCTTCATACACTTCATTACTGATTGTCGGGATTCGTATTCCTCCGACAAAACGACGTACGGATTGCTCCGAAGGAGCTGTGTTCACCAGCTCTTTATCATCCGCATTCTTGGGCACTTTACCAAATTTATAGGTTACGGTCCGTACTACCAAAACCAGAACAAGTATAAGCAACAGGATTAACAAAACTGCTAAAATCTTTTTCATTTTCATATATCAATGCTTTATTATAAAACATAAATGGAACGTTATTGTTTTGAGAATATGCTTTTGCGAGAGGAATCCGCATCGGTTGGATACCCCGTGAAAGCAGCTTATAATAAACCTTTAACTAGAAATTAAAATTATGTGTACAAGAGTCGTTTATTCGGGAAAAAATGGAATGGTGGCAACCGGCCGGTCTATGGACTGGAAAACAGAAATGCACAGCAATCTTTGGGTATTTCCCAAAGGTATGGAAAGAAATGGAGAAACGGGAGCCAACTCCCTGAAATGGACGTCCAAGTATGGCAGCGTGGTGACTTCAGCTTTCGAGATTGCCAGTACAGACGGGATGAATGAAAAAGGGTTGGTTGCCAATCTGTTATGGTTGCCCGAAACGGAGTATCCGGTCAGAGATCAAAGTAAACCGGGACTTGCCATTACTGCATGGGTGCAATATATGCTGGATAACTTCGCCACCGTAGACGAGGCTGTCGCTTCCATTGATGAAAACACTTTCCAAGTGGTATCAGACCTGATGCCGGATGGTTCCCGCTTGGCAACCTTGCATTTATCTATTTCCGACGCAACGGGCGATTGTGCGATATTCGAATATACGGGTGGAAAGCTGACTGTCTACCACAGCAAGGAGTACAAAGTGATGACCAACTCCCCTACCTACAACAAGCAACTGGCACTAAACGAATACTGGAAATCAATAGGAGGATTGAGCTTCCTGCCCGGAACCAACCGACCGTCCGACCGTTTTGCAAGAGCCAGTTTTTATATCAATGCCCTGCCCCCAACAGATGATGTGAGAATAGCCGTGGCAAGTGTATTCAGCGTTATCCGTAATACTTCTGTTCCTTATGGCATATCCACTCCCGAATTTCCGGAAATTTCCACCACACAATGGAGAACGGTATCGGATAGTAAGAATCTGCTCTACTTCTTCGAATCAAGTCTGACACCTAATACATTCTGGGTAAACCTGCGGGAAACAGACTTATCGGAAGGAGCTCCGGTACTCAAATTATCTATCGCCAACGGCGAAACTTATCATGGAAATGCAACGAAAGAATTTCAACCGACACAGCCGTTCAGATTTATGGGAGTAAAAGGATAAAATTATCCCCGGAAACGATCCATCTGAAGCACCCCCAAAAGTTTTTGTATCTAACTTTTGAGACGTATTTCGATCATTTCCGGGGATAAAATCTGTTTCTTTAACTGCTTGCCATTAATTGAAATAATAAAGGAATACAGCAATTCCTTCCAGCGCCTTCTTTGGTTGGTCTTTTATTTCGATAGCAAACTTAATTTCTGCTTTTGCCACACCACGCAGATTGGTCAATGAGTGCAAAGTAGTCACCAGACGCACACTCTGTCCTGACAATACAGCCTGACCGAATTTCATCTTATCCATACCGTAGTTAATCATCATCTTCAGGTTATTTACCTGGATAATCTGATTCCACAGATAAGGAAGCATAGACAATGTCAGGTAGCCATGAGCAATCGTGCTATGATAAGGGCTATCTACTTTCGCACGTTCCGTATCTACATGAATCCATTGATGATCCAGCGTTGCATCAGCAAAAAGATTAATACGTTCCTGCGAGAGTTCCACATAATCGGAAACACCTATCTGTTGGCCTACTAGTTTTTCGAATTCTTCATACGAATTGATAATTACTTTTTCCATAAGTCTTATCGTTTTTATGGGGGTTATTTACTATTAAATTGGGGACAAAAATAGGAAAAATAAACTGATATGCCACCAAATTTATAAATAAAAGCAAGGAATGAAGTATTTAGGTATGTTTTACAAACCGGAAGCCCGTTTCAGTGCTTCTGACAAAATACTGTAACCCCTGCCATTCAAATGTAAATCGTCGAGAGTCAACTCCGGATTCAGCCTGCCATCCAGCAACAAACGGTCGAATATATCGAGATAGACAATGTCCGTCCCCTGCAATTTCTCGTATATCTTCCGGTTAAGGACACGAATGAATTGATTCACAGCCGTACTGTAATCATCGTAATCATTACGTGGAAAAATACAGAAAAGATATGTTTTCAGTGAAGGGATGGCAAGAACCGCTTTTACATAACGTTCCACATAATCGTCCATATTTTCATCATTCAACTGATAAATATCATTGGTTCCGAATTGAATGACGACTTGGCAATCGGAAGTGTCTACGGTAAAAGACTCCACATAAGCCAGCCCTTCACCGGGAGCACCATAGTTCAGACATTCCCATGAAGGAAAGTAGACATCCAATGCCCAAAATGCCATGTGACTGTTGCCAAGAAAGGCAAATTTAGGTTTCTCTCCCATTCTATTCATGTTACTTCATTCAATAATTCACGGATTTACTTTACTTTTGCAAAGGTAATCACATTCATTCATATATATAAACCGATGATACATTTTTTCAAGCAACCCATTTCTCACCTTGCGTTACCGGATAAATTCACTTATCCTTTCCACTATACGCCTCATCCATTGTGCGTGTTGGCAGCGGAAGAAGTGAAAAAACATATCGCGAGCCGGAAGGAATGGCAAGAAGAGTTAGCTTTCGGAAAAATGTTCGGGGTACTGATCGTACAAAAAGAAAATAAACAAGAGACTACAAAAAAAGAAGCAGTCAATGAAATTGGCTATCTCGCTGCTTTCTCCGGCAATCTGGCAGGAAAGAATCTGCATCCTTATTTTGTCCCTCCTGTCTACGACTTATTGCAACCGGAAGGATTCTTCAAAATTGAAGAAGAACAAATATCTTCCATCAATATCCGTATTCGTGAATTAGAAAACAATCGTTCTTATCTCGATTTAAAAGAAAAGTGGAAGACGGAAACAGAACAGGCTAAAGCTATTTTGAATCAGGCTAAAGCAGAACTCAAAGCAGCAAAGGAGGCGAGAGAGATTCGCCGCCAATCATCCTCTACCCTTTCCGAAGAGGAACAAGCCTCCCTGATCCGGGAAAGCCAATACCAGAAAGCGGAATACAAACGACTGGAAAAAGAATGGAAGAAACGATTGGAAGAACTCGAAACGGAAACGAGACACTTCGAGACTGAAATAGAACAACTGAAAACCGAACGGAAAGAACGTTCGGCAGCCTTGCAAAGAAAGTTGTTCGAGCAGTTCCGGATGCTGAATGCCAGAGGAGAAGTGAAAGACCTATACACAATCTTCGAGCAGACAGTTCAGAAAGTTCCTCCTGCCGGTGCGGGTGAATGTGCTTTGCCTAAGTTGTTGCAATATGCATATCTTCATCAATTAAAGCCATTGGCTATGGCCGAATTCTGGTGGGGAGACTCTCCCAAAAACGAAATCCGGCATCATGGATATTATTATCCTTCCTGCAAGGGAAAATGTGAACCTATTTTGCATCACATGTTGCAAGGATTGGAAGTAGACGAGAATCCGTTGCTGAACTCCATCCATGAGGATGAAGAACTGGAAATCGTATATGAAGATGAATGGTTAGTGGTAGTCAATAAGCCGGCAGGAATGTTGTCCGTTCCGGGAAAGGAGGAGGACAGAGATTCAGTCTATCATCGCCTGAAAAAGAAGTATCCCGATGCTACCGGACCTATGATTGTACATCGCCTTGATATGGCGACTTCCGGATTACTGCTCGTAGCTAAAACGAAAAAGGTACATCAACATTTGCAGGCACAATTTGCAAGCAGAAGTATCAAGAAACGCTATGTAGCCGTGTTGGATGGGGTAACAGGAACAGTAGAGAAGACAGCACTGCCGCCCGGAAGAACAGGAAGAATTGAACTCCCTCTCTGTTTGAATCCCCTTGATCGTCCCCGGCAAATCGTCAGTAGAGAACATGGGAAAGAAGCGATTACAGAATACCGAATCATCAGTAAATCAGAAAAACACACCCGGATTGCTTTCTATCCGTTGACCGGACGGACACACCAATTACGGGTACACGCCGCCCATCCGGAGGGATTGGGTTGCCCCATTCTTGGGGATGAACTTTACGGAAAGAAAGCGGACAGACTATACCTCCACGCCGAATATATAGAGTTCCGTCATCCCATCAGCGGAAAGATTCTACGCATACAGAAAGAGGCCGACTTCTAAACAGTAACCGTACTTGTGAACACCTGCTTCTTCAACCTGCGATAGACGTAGATAAATGCCGGTACGAGGAACAAATCTGCCGCTATCCAAGCCATCGGATCACCGTAGCAGACAGCAATAAAGCCGAATGCAGGCACAGCGTAAATGCTGACAAGGATACGCGCAATCATCTCCGCCACTCCCGAAAACATGGCAAGATTGGTATATCCCACTCCCTGAATCGTGTAGCGCAGGATGCATAACAATCCAAGCATCGGGAAGAACATACAGGAGATATGCAGGAATAACTCGGTATCCAACAGTATTTCCGTTTCCGACGGATCAACAAAGATCAATGCAAAATATTTGGCTCCCACCATCAGAAGAACGAACGTAAATGCCGCATAAACGATCATCATCAAAGCACTCGCTTTGATTCCTAACCAGACACGCTCCGGTTTCCCTGCCCCATAATTCTGTCCGCTATACGTAGCCATCGCAATTCCCAGACTCTCGAACGTACAGATAAAGAACATCTTGATTCGCATGGCAGATGTAAAAGCAGCCACACACGCCGTTCCCAACGCATTATTCGCACTCTGAAGCATAATACTGCCGATAGCCGTGATAGAGAATTGTAATCCCATAGGCACACCGATGTAAAGCAATGTCTTTGCCAGTTTCGACTGGAACCGGCGTTCCTTCGGAGTACCCTGCAATATTTCAAACTTCCGGTACATATAAATATAGCAGAGAACAGCCGACAGCCCCTGCGAAAAGACAGTAGCAATGGCAGCTCCCGCCACTCCCCAGCCGAGTACCAGAATACAGAACAAGTCGAGAATGATATTCAGAACAGCAGCGAACAGCAAAAACCAGAAAGGCGTCTTGCTGTCTCCCAACGCACGGATGATGCTTGAAAGAAGATTATAGAAGAAAGTGAAAGGAACACCAATAAACGTAACAAGCAAATAAGCATACGCCCCTTCGAAAATATTCTCCGGCGTGCGCATAATCCGGAGTATGTCCGCACAAAAGATACTGGTAACAAGAGCAATGACCACAGACATCCCCGCTGCCAGTTTCAAACTGACGGAAACGTAACTGCGCATCGTACTGTAGTCACGTGCACCAAACTTCTGCGCAACGGGTATCCCGAAACCTCCGCAACATCCATTGCAGAATCCGAGAATCAGGAAAACAACCGATGTGCTGGCTCCAACAGAAGCTAACGCGTTAATTCCCAAAAACTTTCCTACAATTGCAGCATCAACAAGCGAATACGTTTGTTGTAAGAGATTGCCGAGTAAAAGCGGCAATGTAAACTTTAAAATGAGAGGTAATGCCGGCCCTGCCGTCATTTCTTTAGAAGTTGCCATACGTCTATGTTCTAAAATCGGGCGCAAAGATACGGAAAATTCAATGAATTAGTTCTCGATTTGCGTTCCTCTTTTAGTTGACATAAATCAAAAAAATCAGCATGAGAGCATGAATGCCCCTGGTCTATCGTTTCACCAACCGTTTAGGTGAACCATGCCACGAGCATCCCAGGCAGAAGACTTCTGTCAAATCGAACCCCTCCATTGAATCTTCCGGATATTTGGGAACGACTTCACCATCTTCGAGCACATAAACCAGCAGCCTGTCACCCTGTTCATTCTTCACATACATAGCTGCAATCTTGCATTGCGGACACAATAACTTTTTCATGCTGCAAAGATACAAATTCTGCATAATCTTCGCTATCTTTGTCACTCCAAAGTGTAAAAAAGAAAGAGATGAAAGCATCACGCATTGCGCACGAAAAGAAAACGGTAGAGTTGATGATCCGCCTCTATTGCCGGAAAAAAGAAAAAAATACAGTTCTTTGTGCCGACTGTGAAGAGTTGCTCCGCTATGCCCACGCCCGTCTCGACCATTGTCCGTTTGGAGAGAAGAAGAGTGCATGCAAGGAATGCACCGTACATTGTTACAAGCCCGTCATGCGCGAACGAATGCGACAGGTGATGCGTTTCTCCGGACCGAGGATGTTGCTTTATGCACCCTGGCAGGCCATACGACATTTATTGAACCTATAACTTACTAAAAAAATCAGTAATGAAAAAAGCCATTATCATTGGCGCTACCTCCGGCATCGGGCAAGAAGTTGCAAAATGTCTGTTACTGGATGGATGGCAAATCGGAGTAGCCGGCAGACGGCAATCTGCTCTCGAAAACCTGCAACGGGCAGCACCGGATCAGATTCAAATTCAAGCGTTGGACGTAACCCAGGAAGATGCAGGCGAGAAATTGAATATGCTCATCGACAAGGTGGGCGGCATGGATTTGTTTCTTCTTAGCTCGGGCATCGGTTTCCAGAATACGAATCTGAACATGGAGGTGGAACTGAACACAGCATACACCAATGTAGAGGGATTTATCCGCATGGTGGATACCGCTTTCATCTATTTCAGGAAAAGCGGAGGAGGCCACCTGGCAGTCATCAGCTCCATCGCGGGAACGAAAGGACTTGGAGTGGCTCCTGCCTACTCTGCCACCAAACGCTTCCAGAACACTTACATAGATGCTCTCGAACAACTTTCATATTTACAAAAACTGAATATCCGTTTTACTGATATCCGTCCCGGATTTGTTGCCACCGACTTGCTCAACGACGGGAAACATTATCCGCTATTGATGGATGCAGCGAAAGTGGGACGTCACATCGCCTGGTCACTGGAGCGGAAACAACGGATAGTAGTGATCGACTGGCGCTACCGAATACTGGTCTTTTTCTGGAAAATGATTCCCCGTTGGATATGGAAACGGCTGCCCGTGAAAACCAATTAACACCAAAAGTAAACCAGGAAAGAAATAAATGAATAAATAGCAAGACCGGATCACTTCTTTTCCAATATTTCTACTTACATTTGTCTTGTAACATAAACTGATAATCTAACAAAAAAAGATGGAACAAAAATTTTGTCAAAGTTGCGGTATGCCGATAGACGACTCAACTTTTGGAAAAGAAGCGGACGGTAGCAAGAACGAAGATTATTGCCACTATTGCTATGCGGACGGACATTTCACGAAAGAGTGTACCATGGACGAGATGATCGAGCTTAATCTGAATTATCTGGATGAGTTCAATAAAGACTCGGAAGTGAAATATACAGTGGAGGAAGCACGGAAAACGATGAAAGAGTACTTTCCACAGTTGAAGAGGTGGAAACAGTAAATCAGTAATACAGAGATGCGTCGGAAACTATTAAGAATTATGTTTCTGACGCATTTTTAGCTGACAAAGTATCTTCTTTGAAATCAATCAACACCACCATTTATTTCCGGGTGTCTTTCCAACCACTTCACTGCATAAGAGCATGTTGCTTTCGGCTTCATCCCGTTAGCTAATGCATAGGCGTAAGCAGCTTTTACCAAAGCAGCGGCAATCCCCCGTCCTTCAATGGGTTGTGGCACAATTGTGTGGATAATATCAAGAGAATCACCTATCAGGCGATATTGTACAAAGGCGGTGCGACCGTCTACTTCTATCTTGAACAATTTTTGTTCGGGCTGATGAATAATTTCGTAATCCATAATTTCTGTTGTTTTAAAGTTGTCTCATTGTTCGTTAAGCACTCCGGCAAAATAATCTTAGGTTATCAGGCACAGATTGCGATCAGAGTTGCTCGATCCACTTCAACTGGCTCGTATCGTATCCACGACGTTCGGCAGCGGTGACGAGTTTCTTCTTGATTTCTTCCGGCAGTTGGGGTGTACGGCTTAGTATCCAGAGATATTTATCAGTACTGCTGCCTACCAGGGCATAATTGTAATTCTCTTCATCCAGTTCCAAGACATAATAATCAGAATAGAAACTAAGGAAGAAAGACACTTTCAGTTTGCCCGGCTGTGTGGGATCGGGTATTTTGGCGTGTCCGTTGGCAGTCTTGCAGATGTCGTAAGGAGAATTACGTTTGCATCCCCGGTTCTCCACACGAATCATGCCGTCGGGACGGAGCGTGTAAGTAGCCGTGACGTCTACAAGTCCGTATTCAAAGCGATTCTCGTAGCGGGCTATTTCATACCAAAGTCCCATATACCGGTGCAGGTCGAGAGAGGTAACCGTACTATGGTTTGTACCTCTGAAAAGACGTTCGACATTGGGAATGGAGAAATGAAATCCTGCTTCCGTCAGACGCGTTGGGCGGACTCTCTGGCCCGCAGTCAGGAAGGATGCCGCTTCACCATATAAGATACGGAAAATTCTTTGCGGGGCCACCATCGTCGTCCATGCCCGATAAGCCTTTCCCATCGCACGGGTGAAAGCATATTGCGAGATTTGCTGCGGAGCAACCAGATTATATACCCCACGTGTCTCTTCGTGAGTGATAAAAAACTCCATTGCACGGCAAAGATCACGTATCGATATCCACGGAAAAGCCTGCGTACCGGGACCGATGGCGGTAGCTATCTTGGTAGCTTGCAAAGGGCGAAGCATCTGCTGCATCGCTCCCCCGTCCGGAGAAAGCACTACGCCAAAGCGTGTGATAACGAGCCTTGTAGGTTCGGGACAGTGTTTCGCCTCTTTTTCCCACGCATAGCAAAGATCGGACAGAAAGCCTTCTCCACGGGTACGGGTATATTCGTCCACCTCCGCTTCCGAAGGATAATAACCTACGGCAGAAGCCGAAATCATCAGTTTCGGTTTCGTCTTGACTGCATTCAAAGCACGGATAATACGATTGGTTACGACAATACGACTGTTGAAAAGCTCCTGTTTATATTCCGGTGTCCAACGTTTATTGATAGGTGCACCTGCCAGATTGATGACAACATCACAATGGGTCAGTGTCTGAATCAAATAACCGGACATACCTTCGCGAAACATCGACCTTCCCAGAGGAATGATCCGATGTCCGCCCTTTTCTGTAAGATAATTAGAAAGATGTTTACCTATATATCCGGTAGCTCCGGTCATTGCTATATTCATCTTGATTCGTTGTTTATTTTAACTCTATTAGAAAAACGTATAAAATGCAAGAAAAGTTCTTTGAAAAAAGCAAAATGAGGTTATCTTTGCAAGATAGACGTAAACATTGAAGCATCCAAAAAGGTTATAAAATGAAAAGACAAATGAAAATCAACTATATTCTTACACTTATATTAGTATTTTGCATCGGTGCTTCCATCCCAATATTGACAGGCAGCAGCCAAGTGAACGAACAACATTCCGCCAAATCGGAAGTGCCTTATTGTGTCACTCCGCCTACTGTTCCCACACAGGTCACCTTCGACGGGGAAACGATCGACCTCCGGCGCTATGACCGCCGCGAACGGATGGACCGCGAGATGATGGCCTTCACCTATATGCACTCCACCACCATGTTATTAATCAAGCGTGCCAACCGTTACTTCCCCATCATCGAACCGATACTGAAAGCAAACGGTATTCCTGATGACTTCAAATACCTGATGGTCATCGAGAGCAATCTGAATAACATCGCACGCTCTCCGGCAGGAGCAGCAGGTCTGTGGCAATTTATGCCTGCCACCGGACGGGAATTTGGGCTGGAAGTGAACGATAACGTAGACGAACGCTATCATATCGAAAAAGCAACCGTTGCCGCCTGCAAATACTTCAAACAAGCGTATGCCAAATATGGCGACTGGATGGCTGTCTCCGCCGCCTATAACGCCGGACAGGGACGCATCTCCTCCCAACTTGAAAAACAGTTGGCAAGTCATGCCATGGACTTATGGCTGGTAGAGGAAACTTCCCGCTACATGTTCCGCCTGCTGGCAGCCAAAGAGATATTCAATAACCCGCAACGTTACGGATTCCTCTTGAAACGGGAACATCTGTATCCGCCTATTCCTTATAAAGAGGTAACCGTCAACACTTCTATCGACAATCTGAACGACTACGCAAAGTCACAGGGAATCACCTATGCCCAACTCCGTGATGCCAACCCCTGGCTGCGCGACACTTCATTGAAAAACAAGACCGGAAAGACATACATTCTCTATATTCCCACACAAGAGGGAATGTATTACAACCCGCAAAAGACCGTTGCCTACAATAAACAGTGGGTTATCGACTAAAGAGGCTTTTTCTTTAATTCCGGCCAAGCACTATTGATATGAAACTGAAAGAAAGAATCCATCGTTTTTTGCATGACGAGAAACTGAAACGAAAGTTATACGTCATCATCTTCGAATCGGACACCCCTGCCGGGAAATTGTTCGACGTGATTCTTATCGCCTGTATTCTGGTCAGCGTATTGCTCGTCATCATCGAAAGTCTGAAAGGACTTCCCACCTATCTGACGACTCCGTTCGTCATTATGGAATTCCTTTTCACCGGCTTCTTTACTTTCGAATACCTGACGAGGATCTACTGTTCACCCCGTCCCCGGAAATACATATTCAGCTTTTTCGGTATCGTAGACTTACTGGCCACGTTGCCTCTTTACATTGGTCTGCTCTTCCCGGGTGCCCGCTATCTACTCATCATCCGTGCCTTCCGCCTGATACGTGTGTTCCGCGTCTTCAAGCTTTTCAACTTTCTGAATGAGGGGGAACGGCTGCTCACTGCCTTGCGTGAAAGTAGTAAGAAGATTGCAGTGTTCTTCTTGTTTGTCGTCATTCTGGTGACTTCCATCGGAACGTTAATGTATATGATTGAAGGAACGCAACCCAACTCCCAGTTCAACAATATCCCGAACAGCATCTATTGGGCTATCGTCACCATGACTACCGTAGGTTATGGAGATATTACTCCCGCCACCGGCCTCGGAAAATTCCTTTCCGCCTGTGTCATGCTGATCGGTTACACGATTATTGCCGTACCCACAGGTATCGTATCTGCCTCCATGATGAAAGAGTATAAACGCAGGAGAGACAAAGAATGTCCCAACTGCCATCGCTCCGGACACGAAGATAATGCAGAGTTTTGCAAATATTGCGGCCACAGCCTGGACCCATCCGAAACCAAAGCGGAAGAGAAATAAATCCTCTACGATCTACGCCGGACGAAATACTCGAATAAGACAATGAAAACGCATCCCACAGCATAGCAGGCAATATCTCCCCAATCGAACGTAGAACCCAGCACAATTCGGGCTACGCGGTTCGTAATACCCAATGTTTCCACCAGCTGGAAGTATTGCAACACTTCTACGAAACAGGCAAAAAGAAAGACATAAAACGGCATCCGCGGAATCCCCGTCGGTAGAAAGATACGTACAAAGCTATATACCAGCACTACAACCAGCATATCTCCGACATAGGGACGTATGAAACGGTCGCGCACATACAAAGCTATCAACACCTCAATACAGAAGATCACCAGAAAGCTGATTATATAAAAAATTCTTTTCTTCATTATTTGCTCGGTCGCGGGATTAAACATTTATTTGAATCTGCGAATATACGATAAAATGAATTGGATACGTTCAAATATTACTAAATGATTGATACAAAAAGGGGAAATAATTGTATATTTATAGTCTTAAGCATTTTTCCACAAACAATAAAAAACAGAAAGGAGATTGAACACATGATGTTGAATATGGATTTTGTAATCCGTTTATTGGTCGCCGGAATACTGGGAACCATCATTGGACTGGATCGTGAATACCGTGCCAAAGAAGCCGGATACCGCACTCATTTTCTCGTGTCGCTAGGTAGTGCTTTGATTATGATTGTTTCCCAATACGGATTTCAGGAAATTATAAAAGAAAGTAGTGTCACACTCGATCCCAGTCGGGTGGCGGCACAGGTTGTCAGCGGTATCGGATTTATCGGTGCAGGAACCATCATCTTTCAAAAACAGATTGTACGCGGACTGACTACCGCCGCAGGAATCTGGGCAACAGCAGGTATCGGCTTGGCGGTAGGTGCAGGAATGTACACCATCGGTATTGCCGCCACGGTGTTAACCCTCGTCGGACTGGAACTACTTAGCTATCTATTTAAAAGCATCGGAATGAAAAGCTCGATGGTTTCTTTCTCAACTCCCAACAAAGACATACTGAAACAGATAGCGGACAGATTCAACTCTAAAGACTACCTGATAGTCTCTTACGAGATGGAAACGCAACACACGGGTGAAACAGAATATTATCAGGTTACGATGGTTATCAAGTCGAAGCGAAATAATGATGAAGGGCATCTGCTTTCGCTGATACAGGAATTTCCGGATGTAACGGTGCAGCGAATTGAATAGTCAGACTTCCGCTCCTCTCCCAAAATGGAAATCTACTTCTGCTTTTCCGTCAGATATTTCCAATAGCGTACAGGCATATCCTGCTTGTGCTTCCTCGGATTCATGCGTTCTTTGATACAAATGGCCTTGAAATATGTCTTCCAAAGTTGTTGGAAAAGCTTCTCATCCTTGTCCATCAGGCTTTCATCCAGCATCCCCGTAATCAAATGGGATTCACGGCTGTCATCATCAAACGAGATAGTTGTCACCTCCTGCAAATCATAATAAAATCCGTAACGGCGTTTCATGTCATAAATAATCCACTTCTGATCGGCAAAACGGTCTTTGAAATGGTGAACGGTCAGCGGGAGCGCATTATACTGCGGTTCGAAAGCGGCAAAGAATGTACCGTCAGCAGCTTTCTGGAAACGGACAAATTGCATCAGGTGTACGCGTTCGCCATCCACCTTCTTCCATATTTGCGCTAATTGCAAAACGTCCGGATCACCAAAATTGGTTTCAATAGAGCGGGAGGCATCGATTGCTTTACGGATATATCGAAAAATAAGTATTCCTATTTCCGGAAGTTCCGACAGCCAACTTTGCGTGAGGCAACCCAAAGCAGAAGAGGAAACTTTCTTCTGCAATCCCCGCCACACACGCCCGGCCTTTTCTTCATCGGTCACTACCGTATGCAGCTCATCACAAAATAAAGGCAAAGCATCTCCTTCCGACAACAAAGCATCGGGAAAAGTCTTGCGGAAATAGGCGTCGAACACAGCCGTCAGCAGCCCATCAAAGGTTTTATCGTAAATATAAACATTCATAAAAAACACCAAGCATATTTACTATTCGCCAAAATCAAGCAACAGCTGACGTTCATCCACTTTCTTTTTCGGTTTCGGCAACAATAAGCTGCGCACCCGTTGCGGAGAAAGTTCGTTCACTGTCTGCATCTGGAGAGGTAGTTCTTTGCAAGTGATGAAATATTGCGCTTTCTTCATCACCACTCCTATTTTCTTCAGTTCATAAAATCCCAGCCGCGAAAAACGACGGGAAGCAACAATCAGTTTCGCCGACTTCACCCCTACTCCCGGCACACGGAGCAACATTTCGTAGTCTGCCTTATTGATGTCGACAGGAAACTGTTCGGGATGGCGCAAAGCCCACGAAAGTTTCGGGTCTATTTCGAGATCGAGATCCGGATAAGAATCATCCACAATTTCATCTACCTTGAATTGATAAAAACGCAATAACCAGTCAGCCTGATAGAGCCGGTTTTCACGTACCAGAGGCGGCTGTTTCAATGCCGGAAGACGCTTATCATACGTATTCACGGAAACGTAGCCCGAGTAATAGACACGTTTCATGGTGGGGCGCCCGTAAAGTGCCGACGAAAGAAAAAGAATATCTTTATCCGATTCGGAGGTAGCTCCCACAATCACCTGGGTACTTTGTCCCGCAGGTGCGAAACGCGGTGCGTGACGAAACTTCTGCCGTTCTTCTTTACTCTCCAACACGCCTTGTTGAATGTATTTCATCGGAGCAAATACGCTTTTATGGTCTTTTTCCGGTGCCAGAAGTTTCAGGTTTTCTTCTTTGGGAATTTCGACGTTGACGCTAAGACGATCGGCATACAATCCAGCTTCATTCACTAATTCGCGACTGGCTCCGGGAATACTCTTGAGATGGATATAACCGTTAAAACGGTACACTTGCCGCAAATCTTTGGCTACACGCACAAGTCTCTCCATTGTATAGTCCGGATTACGGACCACTCCGGAGCTAAGAAACAGCCCTTCGATATAGTTACGACGGTAGAATTCCATCGTCAGCTCCACCAATTCCGAAACGGAAAAGGTAGCGCGGGGAAGATCGTTGCTACGACGGTTGACGCAATAGGCACAATCGTAAATGCAATAATTGGTAAGCATGATTTTCAATAGCGAGATACATCGACCGTCCTCGGCAAAACTGTGGCATATCCCCCATCCTCCCACAGTGTTTCCCAGCGTTCCCGGCTTATTGGAACGCACCGTACCACTGGAAGAACAGGAAACATCGTACTTGGCAGATTCTGCAAGTATCTTCAGTTTAGCTAAGACGTTTTCATTCATGATTTCCAATCTGATTATTGTCGCAAATATACGATTAATCTTAAGAATACAAAAAAACCAGACTTTCACAAGCCCGGTTTTTTCTATATTCTTAAAAGACATCTTTTTATATTAGGAAAATGAGGGCGCTAGTTTTCACCTAGCAACAAATCAAAAAGATGTTTTTAGAATACTATGCGGGATACCTGTGGGAAATAAGGGAGGTATCCCTTTTGTTGTTTCTTCTCGACATATTCTTCACATCATTAGTTGCGAAGAAATCTTATTTATTTTCGTTTTTAATAGGTACAGGAATCTTAACCGTAGAAGTTATACCCCAAGCGTCAAGAACCTTCATTTCGATGTAGCTCTTTTCTTCTGACTCAGGTGATAAGATGACACCTACGCTATTTTTCAAGGTCACTTTAATTGGAGTGCTTGCTTTGAAGTCAGTAGCAGATAAATCCATATATTTACCAGCTGTATAACTTGGAACTAATGTAATTGATTTAATTCTGTTTTCTGAATCTGAGCTCCATACTATAGATTCACCTTTATAATCCTTCCATACAAAATCTGTCAAATTCAATGTAAATTCCCTTACTACATTAGAAAGATACTTATTTGAAACAGTACCTTTTTCCGTACCCTCTGCGATTTCAGACAAAACTGTCAAATTAAACTCATCCAAGATAGCAGTTAAATTCTTATTCCCATAAGGTTGATAGCTAACTATCAATCCATGTGCCTTACTGATATTATCCGGCCCAACAGGTAATGACAAAACAGGATTTACATCACTTTGCAACCATTGAGCACCCTTCCATGCTTCCGAGTCATCTTCCGCATAAGAAATATTAGCCATACTATTCGTTACATTAGTGTAAAGTTTTGTCAAATCATAAGTAACCTTATCTTCACCTTCAGTAACAGCAACAGGAGTACCGTATGCTTTAGCTGTATTACCTTTTCCATTTTCACTAAAATAGCCCGGAATTCTATCAAATACAAAAACTGGAGTTTTAGACATTGTAATATTAACTTTCAGATCAATACCTTTCACCAATAATGTACCAAGATCGTCTTCGCCTTTTGCGTTTTTCACTGCTAAATGGATAGTATGTTCTGTTGCAGTAACTTTCGTTTCATCGAAAGTAGCCGTTAAATACCACTTCTTATCCTTTGCATCTTTTGCTACTGACAAAGCAATACCTCCATCTTCAGCTTTAACAACAGGAGCAACCGCATAATCAATATCAGTTTCAGCAGGAGTTTCATCCAAAGCAGCCTTACTTAGATAAACTACGCTATAATCTTCTTTATCCAGTAAGTCTTTGATTACTTCCAAAGATACCTTCTTCTCTTTACCATCCTTTGCATCTGTCACAGTCCAGTTAATAGGATCAACGGTTACCATTTCCAGTTTTTTCTTGAACTGAATGGTTAATGTAGAAGACTTTTCTACACCTTCTACTGTCAAATAATGTACAGTTACTATTACAGACTGACCAATCTTAGAAAGAATCTGCCATTTTCCGGTTTCCACATCTTTCTTAATCTCCACATTATCTGCTGTGTAATAATAATCTGCAACATAACCTAGGTTTGTCTCACCTGCCTCTTTAAGCAGGTCATCCAAAACATAAGTCTCATCACAATTCTTAATTGCAGCCAATGTCTGATCTGTTAATTCTGGAATATTCTGGTTGCTCAATGTAACCTTTACATCATAAGCGGACATAATTGTCTTATCCCAAGCATTCTTTGTAGCCAAAGCATAAACTGCCTGCGGCAATTCTGCAGATGAATTCAAACCGTCTTTTATTTTAACGGACAAATCATAGAGACCGATATTTGGAGTACTTTCAGCACGTGTCAATGCCTTAGGAGTTACATTCTGTACAGGTTTTCCAAGTTCAAGATAAGTATTTGTTCCCTTAGAATTCTGTAAAGTAAAAGTGTATTCCTCTAATGAAATGTCTACCGGATTCACCATCACATTAATTACGGCATTGTTACTGGTCAAAACTTTATCTTTAGAATAAATATTTTGGTCCTCTTTAGGACCAAATTTTACCTCATTTTGTAATATTCCGTAATATAATGTCACTTCTTTAGTTCCGTCAGTAGATATCTTTCCATCATCACTAATAGCTACTCCTTTTATGTTTATCAAATTGTCAGCTGTAGGCAAAATAACCTCTTTAGTCTCATCACGGTCAAGCTGTGTCAAAAGCCAACATGGTCTATCCTCAATCTTTGTAAGGGTCGTTGTTGCATCAGTGAAAGCTCCTTTCACCCAACCTTTCAAGTCACCACTAGTAATGGCATCTTTATTGTCCGGTTCGTAGAAGTACCAATATCCTTTATCACCATTAGTACCGTTTGCTATATAAGGAGAGAAACCATTAGCACCTGCCGGCCCCTCTTCTCCCTGTTCACCTGTAGCTTTATCTCCTTTCACAAATTTACCAGCTTCTTTGCTCCAGTAGTACCAATATCCGTCTTGAATATAAGGAGCCTTTGCCGACCATCCGGTCTTTTCACCGTTAATCAGCCATTCGCCTGTAGTAGGGTCAACAGTCAAAATAGAGCTTTGACCTTCTGCTCCAGTTGCTCCAGTATCTCCTTTATCCCCCTTTGCTCCATTTACAATTTCATAGGGTGTTCCGTCATTAAAGGTAATTTTGAAACCTCCGGTGATTGGCTCAACGCTTTTAACCCATTTCCCCTCTTTAACAAATTTCTGCAGCTCAGCAATACTGGCTTTGTTTGCATCGATTTGTGTCTGCAGATTGTCGATGTCATCGTCGTAGTCCTTACAGCCTACATAGGTGACTGTGGACAAAGTCAACGCTCCAAGGAACATCACTTTTACAAATTTTCTTTTCATAACTACTTAAAAATTACATTAATAATATATTATTAAACACTAAGTTTCAATAATAGCATCCCCGTTACTTTGTAGGTAACGGGAGAACCTTTGTTCCTGCTCTTTTGAGTAGTCTATATGGAAAAAGCATTTCAAATGGAGATGAAACTTTTTTACCCCTGCTAGTAAAAACGGCAGAGGGGAAGGAAATCATTATATCAATTACTCAGATCATAAAAAGTCCGGTAGAAAGAAATCCTCAGTTTTGCCCTATTATTTTCTTTTTTTTAGTAGTTTCTCCGAAATAATATTATTTTTGTTTGCTTGTTTCCGGAAATATATGCATCTTTGCAGCGCTGTTTAATGCCGTTACCTACAAAGTAACAGGCAATATATCAGATGATTACACAATCGGAAGAGCGTTTAATAAAATCAATAATAAGTTTGTTGGCTTCATCAATTTTCTTATTCTGAAAAGGCTTTAAATACGTCTCGGTCACAGTAATGGATGAATGCCCCATAGCCTGTGAAATAATTCCAGGATGCACCTCGCAATAATAAGCGGTAGTAGCCCAAGTATGCCGGGCGGTGTACGAACTTAATCTGTTCGGTATTCCCAAAAACTCTCCTAATATCAATAATTGGCGATTGAAACTGCGTAGTGCCAACTGATACTCCCGATAAGCTTCCATTGTCCCTTCAGGACTTCTTAGGAACGAAAACAGATAGGGTGAATGTACATCCTGATTCATATACATTCTTACTATTCTCATCGCCTCATTAGTCAAGGTCACCGAAAGGGGACGTCCTGTTTTCCGTCTGCGGTAAGTGATGACATTGCCATGCAGATCACTTTTACGAAGATAAGCCAAATCAACGAAAGGCATACCGCGCATCAGGAACATAAGAATAAAAAAGTGTCGTGCGCGTTGCATGGCTGGATTTACTCCGGATAATAAAATTAATCCGGCAAATATATTTTCCACATCCCCTGTCTCCAAAGCACGTTGGTGTTCCGCCCGGGTTCCGGTATAAACGTAACGGAACAAACGAGGGATATATTTCGCCTCATTGTTGTCGACAGCACGATTATACACGGCACGAAGTATGCGCATATAAGTGGACACTGTATTCCAACTGCACTTGCGCTTACGAAGATGAATCTCGAACCCCTTTAACCACTCCGGCGTGATCTCGTTAAATGTAAAATCTTCACCCCCACAATAAGCGATAATGGCATTGAGACTGCTGCGATATACATGGGCGGTCCCAAAGTTTCCTCCCATTTGTAACCCATCGGCTACTTCTTTCATAAATGTCAGTACGTTCAACATCTTATTCCTCCTTAATTAATTAAACAAATAAACATACATACTGCAGCTATAAAAAGTTGTATAGGTACAATCATTATTATAGTTATTTTCAGATTTAAGTTTCTAGGAGGAAATTTATTTAATAAAAGTGCTATTTTCAGAACGAATACTTACTATCATTTTATGAATTATCAGTACATAAGTTACAAAAAGAGAAGCTTAAAAAATAAAAAGAGGATATATCGTAGATGATATACCCTCTCATTTCTTTTGATATCTTAGTAGTTTCTAATCTTACTTTTTAGAAGCTTCCAAAGATGCTTTACGGAATTCTTTCATTGCTTTTTCGATTTCCAAAGAAGCTTTACGAGCGCGAGTTCCTGCTGCTTTGTTACCGTTTTCAATCTGAGCGTTAGCATCTTTTGCGAAGTCAGCATACAGAGCTGCTACTTTTTCTACCAATTCTTTCATAATCCTTTTATTTTTTTCGTTAATAATGTGTCGCAAAAATACACTGTTTCCCGAAATAAACGCATAAAAACAATATTTTTTTTGAAATATTCTTTGAAAATAATGCAAAAAAAGGTCTTTTCGCCATTTTTACCTACCTTTGTAGCCATGAAACCGCTTACAGATACCGATTATATACATACTTTGATTGCTGAAGGAGAGCATCAACAACAGGACTTCAAATTTGAAATTTCCGATGCACGCAAGATAGCCAAAACCTTGTCCGCTTTTGCCAACACCGACGGAGGAAGATTGCTTATTGGCGTGAAAGACAATGGAAAAATAGCAGGCGTACGTTCCGAAGAGGAGAAATATATGATTGAGGCGGCCGCACAACTTTATTGTGTGCCCGAAGTGGAATATACAATGCAAACATACATAGTAGAAGGACGACAGGTATTGGTAGTCACTATCGAAGAGACCCTTCACAAACCGGTGTATGCCAAAGACGAAACCGGAAAACCGCTCGCCTATCTCCGTATCAAGGACGAAAACATATTGGCGACACCTATACATCTCCGCGTGTGGCAACAGAGCGACAATCCCCGTGGCGAACTAATCCGTTACACTGAACGTGAACAGCTTTTGCTCGATCAACTGGAACACGGTACTTTACTATCACTCAACCGTTATTGTCGTCAGACAGGAATCTCACGCCGTGCCGCCGAACATCTGCTTGCCAAATTCGTTCGTTATGGTATTGCAGAACCTGTATTCGAAAATCATAAATTCTACTTCCGGATGAAAGGTGAATGATCGCAATTACATTAGAGACTTTATGCTAAACAATGATGGTACTTTTCGGCTCATCGCAGAAGAAAGTCGGCATTCAGAATCCTGTTTTCAGAAAAGAGATAATGCCGGATATTGAAAAGGAGTTGGAATGTTGGTGAAACCCAACTGTTTTTTGTACCTTTGCACACGAAATATCAGCTTGGTTGGTATGCAACAAAGCTATCACACACGTTCAATTAGTAAATTGTAAATAATAAAATTGTAAATACAACAATGGGCTTATTTGGTTTATTCAAGAAAAAATCCGATGAAACAAAAGTCGGCAATGTAGAAGATTTCATTTCTCTGACCCGGGTCTATTTCCAGTCAGTTATCGCCACTAACCTTGGTATCACAAATATCCGCTTCCTGCCGGATGTAGCCAACTTCAAACGTTTATTCAAGGTACCTACACAAAATGGCAAGTTAGGATTGGCCGAAAAGTCAGCTTCGCGCAAAATGTTGATGCAGGACTATGGATTGAATGAGAGTTTCTTTAAAGAAATCGATTCTTCCGTAAAACGCAACTGCCGTACTCAGAATGATATTCAATCTTATCTGTTTATGTATCAAGGATTTTCTAACGACTTGATGATGTTGATGGGGAATCTGATGCAATGGAAGTTCCGTATGCCGTCTATCTTTAAGAAAGCACTTTATGGCATGACTCAGAAAACGGTCCACGATGTTTGCACAAAGACTGTATGGAAAGCTGATGATGTGCACAAGACTGCAGCGGCTGTACGTCAATACAAGGAACGTCTGGGATACTCGGAACAGTGGATGACGGATTATGTGTATAATATTGTCTTATTGGCAAAAAAAGAGCCGAAACGCAAGAATGATGACACGGAAACGAAAAAATAAGTTGCTCTAAAATGCAACGATTTCTGGAGACTTGCAGAATGGAGAATAAGACTGCGAAAGAGGCTAGGGAGCAAATTCGACTTTTACTCCATTATGATGGACAGGATGTCCATGAACTTGTCTACGGGACAGGATATGTCAATACAGACAATACGGTTGCTTTATGATTTTCTGACGGGAACATTAGAAGACATGGAGTTACCGACAGATTTATTCATAGAACTCTTTCAAATGTTCAAACGATTGAAAGGGGATGTAATACCTTTACCGTCTCCGCAACGTATCAAAAACCGGAATGACCGTTGGGAAACAGGATTGGATGAAGAGGTACGGGAAGTGCGGGATGAGAATAAGGAGCGGATGTTACATCTACTGATTCAAAAGATTGAAAACAAAAAGTCGAAGCCTTCGGCACGTTTTCATTTTGAAGAAGGGATGAGTTATGAAGAGAAATACAGACTGGTGAGTGAATGGTGGAATGACTTTCGCTTTCATTTTTTTGCCATTCCTTATTACCTGTCATTACTCAATGTTACGGGATATGGATATAACAATGAAGCGATCCGGAGCTATATTCTTTACTCGCCACGACTGGTAGAAACTTATGGAAATATCCGCGCATGGGAGAAAGAAGATATTGTAGAGACGGGGAAACCGAACCTCGTTTCAATCTCTACGAATATCCGGATTTCCCCTTCCATATAACTGACAAAATGAGTAATCTGAGTATTAAAGATTAATCTTTCTCCTCTTTTACACGTATTACTATATTTGCAATAATTGCAGTCAGGCCTCCGGTAGTGATTCCCGATGAAAAGATACTTCGAATCGCTTCGGGGGCTTGTTGCAGTACGTCCGGCATTAATTCTACTCCCAAGCCAAGAGAAAGGCTGACTGCTAATACCAACGTTTCTTTACGACCGATCTCCTGAGAAGAGACAATGCGGATACCTGCGGCGGCTACCGTACCGAACATCAACAAGGTTGCGCCACCCAATACAGGATCGGGCATTAGTGAAAAAACAGCCCCTACAATGGGGAACAAGCCCAAAAGTACAAGCATTGTAGCAATATAATAACCTACATAGCGACTAGCTACTCCAGTCAGTTGAATAATACCGTTGTTCTGCGCAAAGATAGAGTTTGGGAAGGAGTTAAAAACTCCGGCAAGGAAAGAGTTGAATCCGTCTGCCATTACTCCACCTGAAACTCGTTTCAGATAAGAATCACCTTCAATCGGAAGACCGGATATCATAGAATTGGCAGTCACATCGCCCGTCGCTTCAATAGCCGTAATCAAGTAAACCAGCCCAATAGCTATAAAAGAGGAAACATTGAAGTCAATGCCGTATTTAAAAGGTTGAGGAATATTGAAACTCATCAGCATTTCTACATTCAGAGAACTCATATCGACTTTTCCTAAGACGAAAGCCAAGCCATAACCAAGACAAAGCCCAAGAACAATGGAACTCATGCGCAGGTATTTATTTCCGCAACGATTGAAAAACAATACACTTAAAAGCACCAGTGCAGCAATAGACAGATTTTCCCAAGTTGCAAAAGTTCCGTTATCCATAGCAGAATATCCGCCTCCGCAAGACACGATCCCGACTTTTATCAGGCTCAATCCGATAAGTAACACAACAATGCCGGATACTAACGGAGTGATGATATTACGCAAGTACTTAAAAGTACGGCTGACAATCATCTCGATGGGCGCGGCAGCCATACAGGAACCGAAAATTAGAGGTAATCCACCGACAAGCCCTGTGGCAATGATAGGCCCTATAAAAGAGAAACTGGTTCCCTGAATACAGAGCAGCCCCGCTCCTATCGTTCCGAAACGGCGACATTGAATGAAAGTTGATACTCCTGAGGCAAAAAGAGACATAGAGACCAGAAAGCTCGTCTTCTCCACATCCAGTTTCAAAGCACTCGCAATGATAAGTGGCGGTGTAATGATGGCAACAAAGATAGCCAACAGATGTTGCAAAGCGGCAAACAGCGCATCCTTAAAAGGAGGACGGTCTTCAACACCGTAGATTAAATCTGTTTTCATTTAATTCAATGTCCATTTTAGGGCTAGTGTCGGGATTGCATAAAAGCCATCACGATTACCGAAGTTATTACTTAATTCCACTTCCGAGCCTACACTTAAGTTGAAATTCTTATTTACTCCTTTAATACGGTTCAGGTTTACCCAAAACTGTGGTTCGGTAAGGAAGATCGTTTTCCCATAATCCGTTTCCTCGCGCCACCAGTCGGCAAACCCGGAGAAAGCCAGCAAGTTATGGCAAAAATTAATATACCAAGTACCTGTCAATTGGAAATTGTTAGGTGATTTATGCTTCTGAATGTACTTATACATGGCGCTCACAGTGAAACCTTTTGAGAAAGAAGCATTGTTATAAGTATAGGTAACACCGGCCAGATAAGCATTATTGTAAGAAAATCCTTTTGCCAAACCACCGTTATATTCGAGATGTGCGGAAAAAGGAGCTTTCCAGAATTTCAGCTCACGGGCAATCTCCCAATAAGCGGAAGCCACCCCGTCGGAAGTATAATCCATATCAACAAAGAAATAGGTACTTCCCCAAGCATCGGGATGGAATTTCTCTACGGTAGAAGTCAGCAAAGGACGACCTTTTAAATCTTTATCATACAGGGAACGTCCGAAATCATAATGCAACTGTATGTTTTGAGCCCGCAATCCCGGCACGGCCCAAAGCAACATACAAAGGAAAAAAGCAGCAATAATCTGTTTCATGAATAAATGTGTTTTTTAATGAAAGCGCAAAATTAGTTAAACCTGCACATATACACACATTACTTACACAGATTTTTTATTTCAAATTATTATTTCCTGTGTCCCACCATAGGCGTGTACCTTCATGATCTTCTCCATCCAAAGCTTTCACAAGGGCAGAATATTGCTTCGGATCTTCTGTTTGCAAAGTACCGGGAAAGTGAAGTCGACGTACCATCGTCTCCGAATCTATACATCCGTTCCTGCTATGATTGAAACGTACGGGAAACAAGCGGGGATATCCCGTACGTCGTTGTTCAGCCCAAGCTTCACAGCCTTCGGGAAACATGGCAATCCACTTTTGGGTAATAATCTTCTCCAGCTTTTTCTCCTTATCATCCGACGGATTCCATTTTGGTGATACCTTACAACGAGCTTCCACATTATTCTCCGTTTCATAAGTGTCTACAAAATTCGAAGCTATCCGTTCGCTCTTCAAGTAATCTTCTACTCCATAGACACCCCATTGTTCGAAAGAAGTCATCACTCCGTTCCGATAGCAGTTTTCTTCATCTTCGTCTGTCCAACCGCGTAAAGCGGCCTCAGCACGTAAAAACCAGACTTCAGAAGCCGTCATCAGAGGTGCATCCGTAGCCTGTGTGACCGACAATCGGGACAGCCCTGCATAATGATTATGTGCAAAACAGGTTCCCTGACGAATGCCACGATACTCTCCCCTAAACTTTTCATCCGTACAAGGAACGAAATAGGCTTTGAGTCGGGGATCATCGTATCCCGTAAGTATAGACTCCATTGAAGCATTCATATACGTTTCATTCCACACCAGATTAAGTTCTCCCAACGGATTAGTATATCCCAATTTTGTAGAAACCGCAACTTTTTCCGATCCTCTCTCAAAGAAACCGTAATCATTTTCCTTTATCTTCTCTATTTCCGAACGTGCCTTGTCGGGAGCAATTGATGCAAGACGCATAGCCAAACGCAAGCGTAAAGAATTGGCAAACTTCACCCAAGAGGAATACTTGCCATCCAGCAGAATATCAAAACGGGCGAACCCATTGGATTCCGGTTTTTCTTCTATATAACCGGTAAGAGCGACAACGGCAGAATCCAATTCATTAAAAAATTCATAATAGACCTCTTTCTGTGTATCAGGTTGATAATGCTTTTCCGCATTCGCAAAATACCTGTAAATAATAGGGCCATAGTAATCCGTCACCCGATGCATTACTTCCACTTTCAATATTTTCGTAATGCCGAACAGGGCTGGATGGGTGTCACGGGTAGCATTCTCCGACTGATATATCTGTGGAAAAATATACGAATACATATGTGTCCACATCGCACTGTTCCAACCGTCCTGCATATTATAATCGGAATTATTGGAACCGCCGTTCAGAGGTTTGGCGTCATGCATATATCCACTGAACATATCCGCATTCAGGTTCTGTATCAACTGGAAAGGCCAGTTCTTCCCCTTTCCGTAATCGTAATTAAAATAAATGCCTTGTTGGATAATCCCCAGACGGATTCCATAACCATTATCGTCAATGATCAGATCTTCATTCGTAATGCCGGACAGATCGGTATTATAATCGCGGAAGTTACCCGTGCATGCTACGCAAAAAAGCCACCAGCCTATCAAATATAAATATATGTATCGTTTCTTCATTTTCCCTTTTCAGCTTTTAAAACTCACATTTCAGCGTAAAACCCAGGCTACGGGTAGTAGGCATTCCGAACACCTCGATACCTTGATTATCATTTCCTGTAGAAAGTACCAGATCCGGGTCAAAAGGTGCTTCCTTATACAAGAAACACAGATTACGGGCTACAAACGAAAGTTGCACATTCTTCAATACTTTAGTTTTCTGCATCCATTCCTTAGGGAAATTGTAACTCAGCGACACTTCACGCAAACGCAGATTAGTGGCATCGTACATATAATATTCCGTCACTCCGGCACGTCCGCCTACCACATTCTTATAGAATCCTTTCACATTGTCTATCCGTTCCCCTTCCAACACAACATATCCTTTATCACGAGCATCTGCAGTTATTTCCGACACTCCATAAAGATCCATTTCCGCCTGCGTTTGCGAAAGGACTTTACCGCCATAACGCCAGTCGAGCAAGAAGTAAAAACTGAATCCCTTGTAAGAAAACGTATGATTCCATCCCATCAAAAAGACCGGATTGGCATTTCCCACTTTCACCGTATTACCATCTCCTTCCACCAACGGCAGCTCTTTATGGTCTCCTTCCGTCCCATAAGCAATCTTTCCCTTATCATCGCGCACAAAAGCTTTTCCATATATATCCCCGATAGAACCGCCTTTCACCAATTTCATAGCATAGCTTGAAGAAAAACTTGTAGGTCCGTAAACAAACTCCTTCAAGTCATCATGTAACTTCACAATCTTATTCTTATTGGAAGAAAAGTTGAGCGACGTCTTCCATGTGAAGTCAGAAGTTAACACCGGAGTAGCATTCAGCGTAATTTCCCATCCCTTGTTTTGAATATTTCCGGCGTTCACATACCGATAAGCAAACTCATCACCGGCGAGAGCAGGAAGTTTGAAAAACTGATTATACGTATTTGTGCGATAATAAGTCAAGTTAATTCCCAAACGGTGTCGGAAGAATTTCCATTCCGTTCCGAATTCCATAGCATGAGTCATTTCCGGCTCCATTTCTTTAAAAGGCGCAGCATCATTTGCCTGTACTTCACCACCGGCATTGACGTGCGAAGTGGAATTTGTGATGTACAAAGGGATATCATTTCCCACTTTACTGTAAGCCCCGCGTAGCTTTGCAAAAGAAATCCATTCAGGCAATTTCAGCCATTTATCAAGCAATATGGAAAGACCGACGGACGGATAAGCAAATCCTGATTTTTCATGTTTGGTATAGGACAACGTGGACGACCAGTCATTACGGGCTGTCAAATCAAGAAATATCTTTTCCTTATAACCTATCTGAGCCGTACCGAAAAGTGATTGCAACTGCCGGTGTGCATCTATCTTCTGATCAATACTGGCAGAGCTGTTCATCACGATATTGGCAATATTAAACACATTGGCATATTTCAAAGAAGCATTCTTCGAGTCGTAACGGGTTGAGTTCACCACCTTATCATTGATACTGCCGCCGATAGCCGCATCCAGAGTAAAATCACCCCATGTTTTCTTAAACATAGCCATCACGTCACCATACATCTGCGTTTCCTGATAGTCCATTTCAAGATAACGCCCGTTCACTCCGCATAAAGCAGTTGCGGTAGAAGCATAGAATTTCTGACGCAATTTGTCAGCCCAATAATCCATATTGCCACGTGCTTGTATCGTCAGCCAACCACTCACTTTGAAAGTGGCGGAAAGAGCAAGAATGACACGTGTGCGTGTTTCCTTGCTTTGGATGCGATTCACTATCCAATATGGATTCTGCTCGAAATCTTCGGTAAACGTATGCCAATTCTGCACATTCAAATTACGCTCTTCATTATAAGTTTCAAAATGCTCCTTATAATAAGACAGATCTTCGCCACGCGGAAAACGGTAAAGCCCTACTAACGGATTCATATAGAAACCTCCTGAGACGGGCTTATTCTCAACCGTTTGTTTCATAACATTGACATTGCCATCCAACTTCAGACGTTTGTTGAACATGGCAGCCGTTTCACGCAGATTGATGTTATGCTTCTTTAATTTATTCCCTTCAATAATACCCCGTCCGGTAGTATTGGCATAAGAGAAATAAGTTTGCAGATTTTCATTTCCGTGACTGACGGATACGGAAGTCATCGAAGTAAGTCCGGTACGGAAAAAATCATTCAGATTATCATGCACCTCCAAACTTTCCTTTTCACCCCAACTATCTATCACATCACTCACCCCATAGCTATTTTGCATCCGTGGCAAGCTGAAAGCCTTTTCAAAAGTAAGTCCGGTAGAGAAGTGGATACTTCTTTTCCCTGTAGAATTTCCTTTTTTGGTAGTGATCAGGATTACTCCATTGGCAGCCTGACTTCCATACAAAGCCGCTGCCGGGGCGCCTTTCAAGATACTGATACTTTCTACATCCTCCGGATTCAGATTGGAGATACCATCTCCTCCATCCCGGTTTCCGGCATTTGCCGTTCCGCCAATCGCCGAATAAGCCTGTTCCGAAGAAGTGTTGGACATCGGCACACCGTCTATTACATAAAGCGGCTGATTATCTCCGGATACCGAACGGACTCCCCGGAGAGTGATTTTGGCAGAACCACCCATACTGGAAGAATTCTTGTTGACCTGCACTCCTGCAGCTTTTCCGGCAAGGGCTGTTATCATATTTATCTCCTTTACCCGATTCAGTTCTTCTCCTTTTATTTTCTGAGTCGAATAGGCCAAAGTAGATTCATCCTTTTCAAGCCCTAGAGCAGTCACAATTACATTATCAAGCATGACCGTATTTTCCCGAAGGGAGATTTCAAGCATTGCCCTACCCGCTACTTTGACTTCCACTGTCTCATAACCGATAAAGGAAACTTGCAGAATAGCGCTATCCGGAACGGACAAAAAGAAGCTACCGTCTATATCACTGACAGTTCCGTTCGCTCCTCCTTTCTCACGAATGGTTGCCCCGATAAGCGGCTCGCCGTTGGTATCGACAACACGTCCCCTTACCGTTGCCGTCGCATTATCCGTAGGGGTTTCTATGGTTTCTATAAACGTAACTTGTTCCGAAGCGTAACCATTCTCGCTTAAAAAGAAGAATGAACTCAATAAACAACTTACAACAACTTGAACTCTCAATGATATTATAAAAGACTGTCTATTCATTATGCCACAAAAATACGTAAATATTTTATATATTGCATTTTTTCACATTGATTTTGAACGAAATAAACATTATCACTATTTTTGCATGAAATTAAAATGATACATAATGATGGAAATCGAGAAACATCCACTAGAACCATTTCTTCCGGCAAAAGCCAAACTGTTAATGCTGGGAAGTTTTCCACCGCAGAAAAAGCGTTGGTCTATGGACTTCTATTACCCGAACCTGAATAATGATATGTGGCGTATTTTCGGTGTGTTATTTTTTAATGACAAAGACTACTTTCTAAATCCTACACGGAAAGCGTTTTGCCGTGAACGGATTATAGACTTTCTAAATGAGAAAGGAATTGCACTGTTCGATACGGCCTCGTCCGTTCGCCGACTACAAGACAATGCATCCGATAAGTTTCTGGAGGTTGTGGAAGCCACCGATATTGCCGCAATGCTTCGTCGGCTTCCCGAATGTAAGGCCATCGTTACTACCGGTCAGAAAGCTACTGACACACTCCGGCAACAATTGGATGTAGAAGAACCGAAAGTCGGCGATTATTCGGAGTTTGTTTTTGAGAAACGTGCAATGAGGCTGTATCGTATGCCTTCATCATCGCGAGCATACCCATTGGCATTGGATAAGAAAGCGGCTGCCTATCGAATCATGTATCAGGATTTACAGTTACTACCCTAAATGTGAAACAACAAATATCAAATAATAAATTAGAAATGAGTATGACACCTTTATTTTTGCAGTACCCGGCATGCAGCACATGCCAAAAAGCCAAAAAGTGGTTAACAGAAAATAACATTGAGTATACAAACCGGTTGATTGTAGAAGAAAATCCTACAGTAGAAGAGCTAAAAGCATGGATTCCCCGTAGCGGTCTGCCTATAAAGAAATTCTTCAACACTAGCGGACTCGTTTATAAAGAACTGAAACTGAGTGAGAAGTTGCCAAGCATGAGCGAAGAGGAACAAATAGAACTGCTGGCTACAAACGGTAAGTTGGTGAAACGTCCCCTAGTAGTAACAGACAGTTTTGTATTGGTCGGTTTCAAGCCCGATGAATGGGAAAAATTAAAATAGTTCAAAACTTATTTACCCGAATGTTTGGAGATTCAGAAGTTTCTACTACCTTTGCAGCCGCAAACACGGGAGTAGCTCAGTTGGTAGAGCACCGGTCTCCAAAACCGGGTGTCGGGAGTTCGAGCCTCTCCTCCCGTGCAAAAAGAAAACCGCAAATAGTCGTCAAGCCATTTGCGGTTTTCTTATTATTGCCTCACAGATAAGTTACTACTCTCGGCTCAGTTTGAAAACTCTCTCTTATACTAATTCTTACTCGTCTTTTCCAATCCTTTAGCAGCCTCAACCAGTCGAATAAACTCTCTTCGATATCCTCTTTCATCATTATTCAACCCCTGTTTAGCCAGCTTAATGACTTTGTCATAATCGGCAATTCCTTTAAAGTCAGAATCACGAAGCAACTGTCCGAACATGGCTACTGCCGAAGCGAAACGGAAGTCGGAAGAAACACTATCTCCTTTGTTATCTACAAAAGGAAGTTCCATTTTCCTGCTGACATCCTTATCCGGAGCTTTGTAGCGCAATTTCACAGTAAGGAGTTCATCAGATCCGGTCGGCTTCAGCGTCATTTTTTCTTTCTTTTGGTATTTCAAGTCGTCTACTTTACCTACATATTCATTCTTCACACCTGCGGGAATCACTTCATAAAAAGCTGTTACCGTATGTCCTGCTCCCATATCTCCGGCATCTTTCGCATCATTATTGAAATCTTCGTCTTTCAGCAGACGGCTTTCGTAACCAATCAGACGATATGCCTGGACTTGAGAAGGATTAAATTCCACTTGCAGTTTGACATCTTTTGCCACAGTATGCAATGTAGCACCGAATTCGCCTACTAAAACACGGTTGGCTTCCTGCAAGTTATCTATATAGGCATGATTCCCATTTCCTTTTTCAGCCAATACTTGAATTTTCTTATCTTTGTAGTTACCCATTCCATAGCCTAGTACAGTAAGATGTACGCCACTTTTCCGTTCTTTTTCTATCAATTGTTCCAATCCTTCGGCAGAAGAAACACCGACGTTGAAATCACCATCGGAACAAAGTATGATACGGTTATTGCCATCAGAGATAAAGTTCTTTTTAGCTATTTGATACGCCAAATGAATACCCGCGCCTCCTGCAGTAGCTCCGCTTGCGGTCAATTCATCTATCGCTTCACGGATTTTCTGTTTATCACCGCCCGAAGTAGCTTCCAGTTTCACACCGGCACTGCCTGCATAAGTCACGATTGCCACCTTATCTTTATTCCGCAGATTATTCACCAACAGTTTGAGCGATGACTTTACCAAATCCAACCGATTAGCCCCCCACATAGAACCGGAAACATCAATCAAGAATACAAGATTGGACGCCGGCAACTGCTCCGTCGGAATTTCTTTAGCTTTCAATCCGATACGAACAAGCCGATGAGCTGTATTCCAAGTACAAGTTCCGGCTTCCACAGTTATCTTCACAGGATCGTTACCCGTTGGTTTCGGATAGTCGTAAGAAAAGTAATTCACTAATTCTTCCGTACGGATTGCATCGGCAGGAGGCAATTCTCCTCTATTGATAAAACGACGCATATTGCTATAAGAAGCAGGGTCCACATCAATAGAGAAAGTAGAAAGCGGAGTATCCGCTACACTCTTGAAACCATTCTCCTGAATCCGGCCATACTCTTCCGTATTCATTCTCGCATCCATATCATACATGGCAGTCGGACACACCGCTACATACGCACCGGTCACTGCCTTTGTTTTCATTGTACCGTATCCCACTACGACACACTCCTCCAACGCCACATCATCAGTCTTCATTTTAACATCCAGTTTGGCCGACTTAACCACTCTTTTTTCTTCTTTATACCCGATAAACCGGAATAACAATACGTCCCCTTTTTGGGCCTGAATGGAATAACGACCGTTCACATCTGTGATTGCCCCACTTTTGGAACGGTTATTCACTACCGAACAACCGGTAATCGAAGTTCCATCCGCTGCGTCCGTCACAATACCGGTCACGGTAATAGTTTGCGCATTCATTGTTCCTAAGCAAATAACTGCCATCAGCAGTACGAGCATGATTGCTCTGAATTGGTTTGTTCTCATAACTTCATTATTTTAAAATGTTACTATTCATCGCTTTTACTATAGAGATGCGGATTTCACACAGATTCCATAAATTACCTGAACTTTTTTTATCCGGGCGGAAAAAAGTCACTTAAAAATTCCTGCTTATTCCTTTGTAACTCTTAATATGATATGTATATTTGCCAAACATAAACATATCATAAATATGAAAAACGAAGTTGATGGAAGGCGGGAAATAGCCTCACGAAACACGGTCTGGGCTACTATTATCGCCCGCAAACTAACTCGTTGGGGTATCACTCCCAATCAAATTTCCATGATGAGCATATTCTTCGCTATGGTGGGATGCCTTCTGTTGATCGGCACAGTCATTGATCCCGGTTTTAACAAGTATGTAGCCTACATTCTGTTCATCGTTTGCATGCAGTCGCGGTTACTCTGCAACCTGTTCGATGGGATGGTAGCTATCGAAGGAGGGAAGAAAAGCGCCAACGGGGATCTCTACAATGATATGCCCGACCGATTCGCCGATGCTTTGTTCATCATTCCCGTCGGATATGTAGCAGGCGGATTCGGTATTGAACTAGGATGGCTGGCTGCTCTTCTTGCTGTGATGACAGCTTATTTCCGCTGGATAGGAGCCTACAAAACGCACCAGCATTTCTTTAACGGTCCGATGGCCAAGCAACACCGCATGGCATTGCTCACGCTTGCCTTTGTAGTAGCCACCTGCACCATTCATGCAGGATACGACCGGATGGTATGTCTCATAGCCCTGATAATTATAAATGTCGGCCTTGTCGCAACACTGATACACCGTCTGTACCTCATGTCACACACAACAAACAATGAAATAAAATGAAAGAACTACTGGATACCATATTTCCTACGCTAAGCGATGAACTGATTATCGTCATTTCGCTCATCATCGGACTGCTCATTACGGCAAGCCTTATTCTTTTTCTCGTAAAGAAGATCTCTCCAAAAACAAATATCAGCGAACTCTCCGCCCGCACACGTTCATGGTGGATCATGGCGGGCATGTTTATCGGCGCTGTATTTATCAGCTATAACATTTCTTATTTCTTCCTTGCCTTTCTCTCTTTCATTGCTTTCAGAGAACTGTATTCGGTGTTGGGATTCAGAGAGGCAGATCGCGGAGCATTGTTTTGGGGGATACTGGCCATTCCCATTCAATATTACCTTGCTTACCTTGCCTGGTATGGAGCATTCATCATCTTCATCCCGGTAGTTATGTTTCTCGTATTACCTTTACGACTGGTTTTGAAAGAAGACACTCACGGAATCACCAAGTCGATGGCTTTGTTGCAGTGGATTCTAATGCTTTCGGTATTCGGTATCAGCCACCTCGCTTATCTCCTGTCACTTCCCGAACTGCCGGGATTCAATGCGGGAGGACGAGGCCTGTTATTGTTCCTTGTATTCCTTACGGAAATCAACGATATAATGCAATTTATCTGTGGCAAACTTCTCGGACGACATAAGATACTTCCGAAAGTAAGTCCGAACAAGACATGGGAAGGATTTTTAGGTGGTGTAATCAGCACTACCGCCATTGGTTACTTTCTCGGTTTTCTGACTCCCCTCTCCGCTCCTAACGTTCTTCTGGTAAGCGCTCTTATTGCCATTGCCGGATTCTCGGGAGACGTAGTCATCTCCGCCATCAAAAGGGATAAAGGAATTAAGGACATGGGGAACAGTATTCCCGGTCATGGAGGAGTATTCGACCGGATAGACTCTCTGTCCTACACCGCTCCCGTCTTTTTTCATTTAGTTTATTACATTGCATATTAAACGGAAAGAATGGAAAAGAGATTCATGCAAGCTGCTATCATGCAGATTATATATAAAGGTATATGCCAATGGTTCTTGAAACTGATCGTAGGAGTTCAGTTCACCGATTGCCGATTCCTCAAGAAAGAAAAGCAGTTCATCATTCTTGCCAACCACAACAGCCATTTGGACACTTTAAGTTTATTATCTTCTCTGCCCGGAAAACTTTTATGGAAAGTCAAACCTGTAGCAGCAGAAGATTATTTCGGTAAAAACCGCTTTCAGGCTTCCATAAGTAACTATTTCATCAACACACTGCTAATCAGAAGGAAAGGAGAAAAAGATTCGGAACATGACCCGATCCGCAAAATGCTTGAAGCCATCGATGCAGGATATTCACTGATTCTTTTTCCGGAAGGAACCAGAGGAAAGCCGGAACAGATGGGAAAAATTAAATCCGGCATAGCCCGCATCCTGTCTCTGCGACCTGAAGTAAAATATATTCCCGTATTCATGACCGGCATGGGACGTTCTCTTCCCAAAGGCAAAATGATACTGTTACCATATAAAGCATCTATCTATTACGGTATGCCCACATTGGTAAAGAGCACGGATATACATGAAATATTGGAACAGATTGCAAATGATTTTGAAATAATGAAAGAAAAATATCAAGTCATTATTGACGACGAAGAAGAATAGGCATTGTTTTTTAAAAGAACCATATCCAAACTGTCGGACGAGGAGCTACTCACACACTACGCTCAGTCCGGTGATACGGAATATTTCGGTGAATTATACAACCGCTATATCCCGTTACTGTATGGACTGTGCCTGAAATATCTGCAAGACGAAGACCGGGCACAGGAAGCAGTCATGCAGTTGTTTGAAGATTTATTGCCTAAGCTGGAAAATTATGAGATCAAAGTGTTCAAGCCCTGGCTCTACCGGGTGGCAAAAAATCATTGCTTGCAACTTCTGCGGAAGGAGAATAAAGAAATTCCGTTAGATTATACCATTAATATTATGGAATCCGATGAATTTCTGCATCTATTAAGTGAAGAGGAAAGTTCGGAAGACCGGTTAAAAGCATTACATCACTGTCTCGAAAAGTTGCCCGAAGAACAACGGACGAGCATTACACGTTTCTTTTTAGAGGAAATGTCGTATGCGGATATTGTCGAGCAGACCGGATTTACTCTGAATAATGTAAAAAGCTATATCCAGAACGGAAAGCGAAACTTAAAAATCTGTATCAAGAAACAAACCCTATGAGACTATCGGACTACATACAAGGACTCCGCAAAGGAAAAGAAGCACATCGGTTGGAAAAAGAGTCGATGAAAGACCCTTTCCTGGCTGATGCGATAGATGGATACAACCAAGTGGAGGGAAATCACGAACAACGAATTGAGCAACTGCGGATACAAATCTCTGCCCGTTCTACAAAGAAAAGAAATACCTACGCTATCATTTGGAGTGTTGCCGCCTGTCTGGTGATCGGATTCGGAATCAGCAGCTATTTCCTGTTCCTGAAAGAGACACCAGAGCCTGTCATTCCGATAATTCCACAAAAGGAAATCACACTAGCTCCCACAAAGACAAAGACGGATTCCACTCCTATTTCCCCAGTCTCCACGAAACAAGCGGATAAGAAAGATATCATCGCCAAAAGCCGGACTACCATTTCCAAGTCTCAAAGTGCTCCCATTACAACAATGCCTATGGAGGAGGAAACTTCGGATCAAACGGTTGCAGCGACAGACGAAGAAGTAATAATGACAACAGGAGCTTCTGATCCCGAATCCGCCAAAAAGATGAGAATAGCTAAAATGGCAGTTATTCCCACCAATGATATGATCAAAGGAAAAGTGACCGACCCAAAAGGGGAACCGCTTATCGGCGCCAGCGTAATGTACAAAGGAACGAATATCGGAACCGTTACAGATGTGAATGGAGAATTTTCATTACTCAAAAAAGCAGAGAACAAGCAGTTGACAGCACAGTATATCGGATATGACCCGGTAGAAGTTCCGGTAGATACCAGCCGGACAATGCTCATTGCCATGAACGAAGACCCAAAAGGACTCAGCGAAGTGGTAGTAGTGGGATACGGAGTCAATAAAAAGGCAAATAAAGATAACACTCCGCAACCCGTTGACGGAAAACGTAAATATCAGAAATATCTGAAAGAGAATCTGGTCCGCCCGACGGACGAAACGTGCGCACAAGTGAAAGGAAAAGTAGTATTGACCTTTTTGGTCAATAGGGACGGACGGCCTTTCCACATTAAAGTAAAGAAGAGTCTCTGCGAATCTTCCGATAAAGAGGCAATCCGTCTGGTTCAGGAAGGACCAGACTGGACATACGGAAATAAGCAGGCGGAGGTAACCGTCAAATTCGATTAACGCAAACCACTAAATCCAGGTACCCTTGCGCCATAAGAATTCAAGTGGTCCTTGCCTGTGTCGAACAAGCCACCAACGGCTGAAGACCAACTGAACGGTAAAGATAAGCAATGCAATAAGCAGGCTTGCCGTTGCTCCGGCATATTTGTACATAGACAACCCGAATCCATAATAGATAGTGACTCCCATAATAGATTGGGAAATATAATTCGTCAGACTCATGCGCCCGTAAGGAATCAGCAGGCTTTGCCAGCTATATCCTGTCTCTTTCTTAAACCAAAGCAGGGTGAAGAGAGAAACCAGAATCACCATGAACGCAAAATTAGCATAAGACGGAACAGCTATATTATAAGGAATCAGTGCGGAGGAATCCGTAATAAAATCCGGAATAAAAACTCTAAGGCAATAGAGAGGAATGAAGGCAATGACAGCACCTATCAACATTCTTTTCCAGAAGCGTACGGACTCTTCACTCTTTATCAAATATTTCCGGCGTCCCAACAACATCCCGAACATGAACAGAGCAGCCGTCTGGAACAAGCGTCCATTTTCCACCTGCCAGATATTGCTATACAACTGTCCGTCAATGATATTAGACTGTAATACATCAAAGAAACTGCCGTTGGCTGTCGCTGCCTCAGCACGCATAGCATAAGGAATAAAATGACCGGTCACCGCCACATAATCCGGATTTATCAGCGCATAGATGGCACGTCCCCACTCGTATGGCTGTAAAAGCAGAATCAAAGCAATCCAGAAAACCGTCTTATCCTTCAACTTACAAACCGGAATCAGTGCAAACCCGACTACCGCATATAGCAAAAGAATATCACCGTTATAGAACAATGCGTGCAACTGTGCAAACAGGAGAAGCAGGCACATCCGCCATGCAAATCGTCCCCTGAAATCGATTCCCCGTTTCTCCGCATTGTGAAACTGAATATAAAAGCTAAACCCGAACAACAATGAGAAAGTCGCATAAGCCTTTCCCGCAAACAAGAAAAATATAGTATCCCACGCATACTTATCAATTGTTTGCAACCATGCGGGTACATTCTCCGGCATAAAAAACAGATTGTAATGCTCCAGATTATGTAATAATACAATAGCTAACAAAGCGAACCCACGCAGAGCGTCCACTACTCCAAGCCGTTCAGTCGTTTTCAGTGTTTGAGTCATTAGATATAATTATTTCAGATTAATTCAACGACCGCAAAAATAAAAGAAATACCTGAAAGACAAAAGCTTACGAGTGTTAAATATTAAATCAGTTCATAACTGGCCATTTGTATCGGCATATCCAGATTATGGAGTACTTTTTCCAACAAAATACCCTCGCGGTTATCATACTCATATCCGAAAGTAGCGCGAATACCCTGTAGAATAAACTGCGTGGCACGGTCCAACGCCATTGGCAAACTGTCACCCTGCATCAAAGACCCCGTGATAACACTTGTAAAAGTATCCCCTGTACCCGGATAATGGGCAGGCAGATAAGGACAAGTCACCTTCCAATAACGGTTTCCCTGACGGTTATAAGCATAAACAGAAGTTTTATGAGGTTCACCATGTACGGGAACACTGGTTATGATAACCACATCAGGACCTTTATCAGACAAGAGCCGAAGATATTCTTTCAACTCCTCATCTGTATTGTCCGCTTTATAAGGCCTGTCCAACAGATAAAACAGTTCTGTCAAATTCGGGGTAACTACATCCGCTTTTGTAATCAAGTGACGCATCTCCTTCACCATCTCCCCATCAAAATTAGCGTACAGCCGACCGTTATCTCCCAACACGGGATCAGCCACGATTAAACTATCCGGTTGCCGGAAGTCCCTGATAAAATCGGAAACGATCTGAATCTGCTTCGGAGAGCCCAGATATCCCGTATAGATAGCATCGAACTGCACTTCCAGTTTTTTCCATTCGGCAATAATCTTCGGCATTTCGTCCGTCAGATCGAGAAAAGAGAAACCGGGATATTGCGTGTGATTGGACAGCACAGCCGTAGGCAGCGGACAGACTTGAAAGCCCATAGATGAAAGAATAGGGATAACGACCGTGAGAGATACGCGCCCCATCCCCGAAAGGTCATGAATGGCAGCTATTTTCTTTACTTTATTGGCATACATATCATTTACATTTAACAACTACATCAATATTACCAATACGTCCTTTGCTCCATGTGCTCCCATCACCAAAGCCTGTTCGATATCAGCAGTCTTTGAAGGACCGGAAATAAACGTGCCGAATTTATATTCCTGCCCGTCCAATTCACGGTAAGCGTCATACATCGTATCTACTATTCTATTCCGGTCGAGCAAGATAACCAACTTCTCCGAAATGAAATAAACAGCTTTATACTTTACTGTTTGCGGAATCCAGACAGCCCCGTTCTCAGCAACTCCGATTTCCCCTTTCACCACAGCCACATCCGTACCATCCAACTCTTTCGGGTCATCCAGATTATCGGGATTGAACGTCGCGCACGAAATATCCGGCAACACGGAAGCAATGCGCATAGCCTCCGGATAGGTCCGGCGAATCACCGCATTCACATCTTCTCCCTCACCCAATACAACAGCCAGACCTCCCACCGCACGGCTGATAGCACAAAACTGTTCTATTTTATCGGGATATGACAACCGTTTCATATCCGCAATATCCGGCTTATCATAACGAACTTGCGTATTTTTGCGGATACTGGCTAATATTTCTTCTCTACTGCTCATTTAGATTCCTCCTTTCCCTGCACTTTGTTCTTCTTCCACATCTCATTAAACGATTCTTTGGCAAATTCCGGCAACTCGCGTCCCTTTCCCCAATCATCGAAATCATTGTATTTCATAAATCGTGGCAGGCTGTTTATCATCGGAGCCGCCCACAAAGCAGCATTGAACAATGCCGGACGCTCCATCAGGAACTTCATTCCACCGGACATGATCTTCTTTCCCGTATTCGCCTTGCCCAGTCCGTCCAAATCCTGACGCCACTTATAAATCTGTTCGGCAAGATCCACTTTCACCGGACAGACATCAGAGCAGGACATACACAGAGAGCAGGCAGAAAGATTATCATAATATTTCTCCGGATCATGGGCCATACCCAGATTGATCCCGATAGGACCGGGAATAAAATAAGTATAAGAGTATCCACCGCTTCGACGATATACGGGACAAGTATTCATACACGCACCGCAACGAATACAATTCAGTGTCTTGATATGGTCGGTCTTGGACAGCAATGCACTCCGGCCATTGTCCACAATAATGATGTGATATTCACCTCCTTCGCGAGGGCGACGGTAATGGGAAGTGTAGGTTGTAACCGGTTGTCCGGTAGCCGAACGTGCCAGCAAACGGGTAAATACCCCCAACGCCTCCAGGTCCGGCACAATCTTTTCCATACCGAAAGCAGCAATATTCAACTTCGGATATGAAGTTCCCATATCGGCATTTCCTTCATTGGTACACACCACGATATCACCGGTCGAAGCTACGGCAAAGTTAGCGCCAGTCATGGCAGCTTCGGCATTCAGAAAAAGATGACGCAGGTTCTTACGGGCGGCATGAGTCAGATAAGTAGGATCAAAGTTACCTTTTTCCGTTCCCATCTCTTTCTCAAAGAGTTCACCCACCTGTTCCCGTTTGATGTGGATGGCAGGCAACACGATATGACTCGGTTCGAGATGCATCAATTGCAGAATACGCTCGCCCAAATCGGACTCCACAACATCGATACCACGCTCCATCAGGAAAGGATTCAACCCACATTCCTCTGCAAGCATGGATTTACTTTTGATGAAATGATGCACATTATGTTCATTCAGTATCTCGTACACAATGGCACAATATTCATCAGCGTCTTTCGCCCAATGCACGATAGCGCCATTGGCGGTAGCATTCTTTTCAAACTCCAGCAGGAGCTCTTCGAGATGGCTGTTGGAATATAGTTTCAGTTCACAGGCCTTGTTGCGCAACTCTTCCCACTCGGGAACTTCCTTACTCATCTTATCCCTCTTGGCACGGACCATCCAAAGGGTTTCGTTATGCCATGCTGCCATCTTGCTGTCCTGCAAGAACTTCTCGGCAGCCTTTGAATGTTTTGTACTCATGATTGCGATGCTAGAATTTCTACAATATGGATAATCTGAATGGGCAGATGTTCCCGTTTGATAACGCCTTGCATATGCATCAGGCAGGAACTGTCCGCTCCGACAATATACTCGGCTCCGGTAGCCATGTGGTCTTTCACCTTATCGCGCCCCATACATACGGAAACAGCTTGCTCTTCTACGGCAAACATTCCGCCAAAGCCGCAGCACTCGTCAATGTGGCTGGGTTCGAATACCTCGATTCCTTCTACCAGATTGAGCAAATCACGCAATTTATTGTAATAAGGGATATTTAATTCGCTGGGGGCGGAGTTGAACAATTCACGCACACCGTGACAACTGTTGTGAATACTGACTTTGTGCGGAAAGCGTGCAGGCAGTTTCGTGGGTTTGATCACATCGTGGATGAAATCGCAAAGGTCATAAATTTTTCCCGCACTCTGACAGACATGACCTTCTTTCTCTAAAATACCCGGATGATTCTCTTTCACAAAAGCGACACAACTGGCGGAGGGACCGACAATGTAGTCATATTGTTGAAACAAATCATCAAAACGGAGTGCCAGCTTCATTGATTCATCTTCAAAACCGGCATTCGCCATCGGTTGTCCGCAACAAGTCTGATCCAACGGATAATCGACGTCTACTCCCAAACTTTTTAATAGCTTATACGATGCCACTCCCACATTGGGATATATAGCATTGATATAACAAGGAATAAACAAACCTACTTTCATAATATATCATGTAATAATTTAAGCTTCTTCCGCTACATTGTTTATCCAATTGAGCAGTATTATTACAACAAGGCCGGAGGAAAAAATGTTCGCCACCGCACATATACTTTTATGATATTGCAGAATCCCTTTTTTACACTATCTTTGCCGCATGAAGACTCTATATATTGTTATAGGAACGATTTCCCTGACACTCGGCATTCTCGGCATTTTTCTGCCGCTATTGCCTACCACGCCTTTCCTGCTACTTACTGCAGCCCTTTATTTCAAAGGGTCGTCCCGTCTCTATAACTGGCTGCTCAATCATCGTTATTTTGGTCCTTATATCCGCAACTACCGTGAAAACAAAGCGATTCCTCTCCGCGCCAAGATAGTTTCCCTCGTACTAATGTGGGGAACCATGCTTTATTGTATTTTCTTCCTGATTCCCCTGACATGGGTAAAGGTTCTCTTGGGACTGATTGCCGCAGGAGTCACTTATCATATCCTTTCTTTCAAGACATTGAAATAATTAGATAGCCCCTGGCGTGCATCTGCAAGTTTATCTTCCCAATGTTTCACAGAATTCTGACCGATGATGTCCGTCACGTATTTCACGGAAATAAAAGGAATCTCTTTCGAACGGCAAACGAATGCCTGTGCATAAGCTTCCATATCTACAACGTCTCCATTTACATGGGTTAATTCCGTCAGGAACCCGTCTCCGGTATTACAAATCCCGTTTTCCGTCCAATGTTTACAGAAACCTTTTTCTTCGAGCAGAGCCGATGAATCAATCTCGCACTCCAATCCGAACTCTTTCATCTTCTGCATATCACGATCCACAAACTTACGGCAGACAAAGATATCTCCTACCTGATGATTGACTGTCCCGGCACTTCCCATATTCAACACCAAATCCGGCTGTACCTGGCGGATTGCTTCTGCCAGATGAAAAGCCGATTTTACTTTTCCAATGCCTGTGCGCACATAATACGGTTCGACATCAGGCCATTTTATCTCTACAAATTCGCCTTGGACGGCGTAGGTCACTAATATTTTCAACATATATTCTTTAATCGTATAAAATTAGAATTAGATTCAGTAAAGCTAAATTATATCATGATGCTATACTTCCCAGCATTTCCAACCTTTATTACTACATATATACACTACATAAGAACGGACATTATAATTAGGAAATTTTCTTTTGGTATCCGCAGCATATGCTCTTACTTGCTCCACGTGTTGTGGGAACGGTTCAGTAAATGATAACATTTTATCAGCTTCTTTACCACGATAATATTTAAACTCCACGACTCTATCATCCTTATAATAATCCGTACCGGGAATACCCGTCATCTCAAAATCCGAACGACCGGCAGTATTATTCTGCTCGATGGCGAAAGTATAACTGCTGCTTAAATAGCGGGAGATAAGTTCATAAAACGAACAACGGATAAAGTTCTCATTTATTTTATCAAAAACTTGCGCAGGGAACTGTCCCAAATATTGTTCAAAATAATTTTTTATCAATGGTTCCAAACGACGGTCAATATCGTACTCTCGATATACAGGGACATAGCGTTGGGCATTTCCTTCAATTTGATTCAACTGATTATAATAATCCATATAAACACTACGCATAGTCATATTAGGTAAGGTTGTCACATAATTATCCTTAAGCGTAGTCATGCCCAAATAGAACAAACTTACCGGATAAAACTCCTTATCAAAGAATTTTTTCTTATTAAATTTGCTGGAAAGATCAGCAACATTATAAGGTAACTCGTCATCTATAATCAGCGCATCAAGCATAGCCTTTGCATTATCCAAAGACAAAGTAAGACGACGTATCCAGTTAATATCCGTACGTAAATTCTCATCTATCAGTTCATCAGGAATACTTCCTGCATTAGCAGCAAATTTTTTGAAAAAATAAGTAAGAATAGTAGCATTGAAAAGCCGTTCTCCATTAGGACGGAAGCGATATCCATCATAATTACTGACTATGAGTTGCCAAATTTCATCATAACGGCCTTGCCCAGTCGCATATTTGTCTAGTACATAACGCAAATAAGTCCTCGCTTCTTCGTATGTAAAACCAAGCATATTCAAAAAGTTAGGTTCCAACGTCAGTATCTCGGCAATATTATATCCACTAGTCAAATCATCCATAGTAACAGGCAGCACCCCCGTACAAAAACAAGTGCGAACGCTTCCCTCCCCTATACCTTTCTTTATTACCTTGAAAAATGTTCGCAAAAAACTATCATTGGTAGTTACTTCTTCATAAAGAGGATCATTATAAGCAGTAAGCAATTGATTGGTGAAATTATCGTATTCATCAATCAAAATATAAACTTTCGGCAATCCATGAGAACGAATGTATGTAAGAGCCTCCTCAAGCATTTTCGAAGCCTCCCCTCTATTAGTAAATTGAAAGTTACCGAATAAATCACGGTTATGTTCCACCATTACCTCTACCGGACCGCAATTCAAATCATTAAAATTCTGTGCCAACCCTTCCATACTATCAGCCATCACCATCGCCGAAAAATCGTATCTGATAATCATATAACGATTATGTTCCGATGTGGGATGACTTCCGATCCAAGTTTCACTAAATAACTCATCAAAACGATGCGTCATAGTGCGATCATAATAACAAGCCAATGTAGAAACCAACAAACTTTTCCCGAAACGGCGAGGACGCAGAAAAACCGGAGCATTATAATTCTCAAGAATAGAAATATATTCCGTTTTATCTACATAATAAAAACCTCTCTCACGAAGATCTACAAAGTCGGCCACTGCATAAGGTATTGTTATTTTTGTCATATTCACTCCATTATTCGTTATATACAGGCAAAGATACGAAATAGTTCATAATTAGAGGAAAACTAAGACAATTATAAATACGAGAATGGCATTTAAAATCTTTGGGGCTATTTTGACCAAAAAATTATTAAAAATATAGTATAGACCAGCCTGTAGCAGTAAACCTAATCTCCAATATTTTCAATCAAAAAAATTGCATTTACTAATATTTAGTAATATCTTTGACACAAAATAAAACAAACAATATAAAACATACTATAATTTAACAAAACACATCTAATTATGGAAGACAGGAACCACATCATAGATACCGCCAAAGGTTATGGAATGATTTTAGTAATAGCAGGTCATTTATTCACATATGGTAGCTATCCATTTAATTTTATTTTTAGTTTTCATATGCCTTTATTCTTTTTTTTATCTGGTTTTCTCTTTACACTAGAGAAATACCCCAATTCCCGATACTTATTTAAGAAAATATTCCGAACAATGATAGCTACCTATCTATTCTTCATAATAATAGGTTTTTTCCTCTATGCCGTATCCGGAAGATTAAATTTAAATGAGCACTTTCTATATTCTACTTTTTTAAAGGACAACCAGATGTTTGTGGTTCTTTATGGTTTATCACCTGCCTAGCATTCGTATATACATCTTTTTACTATATTAGCAAAATACTTAACAATACACATTCTAGACTAATACTCCTCATACTTGCCAGTTGTCTATTAGCAGAATATCTACTAACAAAAGTGTCAACACAATATATTCCTTTTAAATTTGAATCAGTTCCAATAGCACTATTTTTTTTCACAATAGGCTATTATTGTAAATTAAATAATTGGATTCATACTATTAAATATAAATGGGGAACTGTCGCTTTAGTCTTAACTATATTTTTCTCATATACAAATTCCACGGTAAATATATGCATACCAACTTTAGGCAATATATTATATTTTTTAGTTGCAGCTTTAGGAGGAATTTATTTCATTTTAACGGTTTCTAAAGATAAAAGCAATTCATTTATACGCTTTTTAGGTAAAAATAGCCTAATCATATTCCTTATGGATGAATTTATACGATATTATTATCTAGAATTCATAAGTCTTATAGAACAAAAGACATATATCGCCATGGAGAATATCCCTACTTCATTCTGTATAATTGGCACTATATTAGTTACACTAGGGTGTGCAAGCAGTATATACATCATATCACCTCTTTACAATAATTTTATAAAGAAATTAATTTCATTAACTAGAGTAATGAACAAACAAACTTAATTAACCGATCGTTACTTTCTATGCGGTAAAACAATACATTTTTACAAAAAATATCATTTTACTGAATATTCTCCAAATTAAAGCAATCTTGTTCTCTAGGGAAAGAGTTTTATTTAATAGAACCAACAGAATATCAGAAAGTTGACAGCAATGAAAAAAGAAAATTTATTCTGCTTTCTTTTCACTCATCTAAACAAAATGATATCAACCAAAAGTGTTTAATATACAAAATATGCCTAACGGAGAATATATATCATGGATTACACACATGAATACAATACTTATTACTCATCATATAAAAAATATCTATAAATAAAAATCACAGAGATATAACCGAAGAAAAAGTATTTCTTCAAGCTTCAAAAGACAGAGGATTGTACTTCTATCAAAACTAGTAATAAGTTTCTAGACATCAGCTATTAGCACGCTGTATCTTAGAAAAAAAAATTAGTTTTCCAAACATTAAGTAAGGTAAAAGTAGTATCAATATTGAAAAATGGTAAATTATTGACATAGTAAACCGTGATAGTCCAAAAGATGTCACAGATTAAATAATGCTCATATAAAAATGAATTATCATACCTATTTATAATAAGAAAAGTCCTATCTTTGTACCGTCGCAACCGACAAGATGTTTTTACCGACTCATAAGGAAGATTTAATAAATTCTACTGCACAGATTAATAACTTCCCCTTATCTTTTAGCAAAATCATCCGCACGAATTAATCTGTTGCACTTGAGCAACCATCCAGCCGCACTTGTGCAACTCGCCAGCTACACTTGTCCTACTCGGAAGTTACTCAACTGCAAACAAGTAGTAACCATAAAAAACGATCACTCGTGAGCATACTTTATAAACCAACCCGTTTTGCAGATACCTTTACGGGTAACAAAGAAACGAACGTACGCGTACAGCTCCTGTCATGGGATACATTGGACACCAAAGCCTTCGTTGAGTACCTGGCGGACAAGAACAATCTATCGAAAGGGGATGCATACAAAAATCTTACTATGGTATTGGAAGGTATAGAAGCTGTTCTGAAAAACGGAAACATCCTCAATCTGGACGACTTCGGCAGTTTCTCACTGAACGGCAGTTTCTGCAAGGACAAACAACCCGGCGAAAATCATCGGGCGGAATCCATAGAAATAAAGAATGTTGTATTCAAAGCTGAAAAACAACTGAAGAAACGTATAGCAACGGCCGGATTTGAGAAGTACAATCCCGAAAGACACAACAAACGCAAATACTAGAACAAAATGGAATACACCAGAACTTACTCCACCCGGAAAGGCGAATACTTTGCGGATGCGTTGAAGCGTGCCGGGAAAGAATTTATACCGACTAATTGTATCATCAACAAGCTACTGCCCGGACTGGGTGCTACGCATTGCGAACTGATAGCTCCACGAAAATCAATCATCATCGAGCCTAATGTGCCCGTCATCGAATCAAAAGCTAAAAAACATAAGAATGCATTAGCCGTCTACAAAGGAGTGACTGTCCGGAAAATTATAGATTTCTTGGAAGATAATCACGACAGGCATTACAAACTGCTGACTACTCCCGAAGGTTTCGCCAAGATAAAAGAGGCGATGCAAACGGTAGGCATAAATATGTACGAGGAATGTTTCATTTTATTCGACGAATGTGAGAAATTAGTGCAGGACGTACATTACCGTGACTCTATCCGCGAACCGATGAACGATTTTTTCCTCTTCCAAAATAAGGCGCTGATTTCCGCAACTCCCATTATTCCCGAAAAAGACAACCGTTTCGACGGCTTCGCACGGGTACTGATCCAACCGGACTATGCATACCGGCAGAAATTAAAACTAATTACTACAAATAATGTGCTGGAGACACTGCAGGAAGTAATCGAAGCCAAACGAGGAACAGTCTGCATTTTCTGCAACAGCATTGACTCGATAGACAGTTTCTACCGTCTGATTCCGGAACTGAGCAACGCCTGTACCTTTTGCAGTGAAGACGGGCAATATAAACTTTGGAAAGGCAACCACCGGAAAAAGTCAATGATGATTACCGAACTGGAACGTTACAATTTCTTCACCTCAAGGTTTTACTCGGCCGTAGATATCATCTCTCCCAACCCTCCGCACGTGATTTTCATTAGCGATTTGTTTGGTGCTACCCAATCGGTTATCGATCCTGCTACCGAAGCGATTCAGATTATCGGTCGGTTTCGTGGCGGAGTAAATAGCGTGACACATATCGCTTCCATCCGTCCGGATCTGGAATGTATGTCATCCACAGAAATCGACGACTGGATTCGTGGCGCTTCCACCGTCTACAACAACTGGAAATCCCAACTGACACGTACCTCTAATATTGGCGAACGGACTCTATTGCAGGAAGCGATCGGAGAAAATTCATACCTCCCCTATCTGGACGACAAAGGCAAACCGGATCCGTTCCTGATTGCCAACTTTTACGAAAAGGAACAGGTGAAACGACTATACACTTCTACTGACCTGCTTTGCGATGCCTATCGGCAGACCGATTATTTTGTTTTCTCTCATGAAGAGCGTCTAATGCCTGTTTCCGACAATGAACGCATGGCGATACAACACCGGCTGGCAAAGAAAAAAAGGGCGGAACTTATCGTCCGTAAACTGGAAGAGATGGAGAAGATGAGTAGGACAACTGATAAAAAGCTACAAAAACGCTACCAGCGTATGCTAGGCAACCTGATTACTTCGACTGCCGACAGATACATATACGATTGCTTCTGCTGTTTCGGAGCGGATTTTATCCGCCAATCCGATTATAACGAGAATAAGTTGCGCACGGCATTGAACGTAAGCAGCGAACACACCATCAAGAAATCGGCACAAATGCGTATATCTATCCAACGAACTTTCCCCATAGGCTCCGAACTTTCCGTTCAGGAAGCGAAAAGTATGCTGAAGCAAGTATATAAAAAAATGGGACTGAATACGGGAAGAGGTATCACGACAAAGGAGTTGGAACAATATGCGGAGATAGAAAATGGATGGAAACATGACTGTAGAACAGTCAAGATATTGAATTTCAAATAATTGAGAGAGAAATGCATTTTTTTCTTTCCACAAGGCAAAAACTCTATATATATTTCGTGTAAACTTCTCTTATTTTAAGTCATTTTTATATGATAAGTCACTGATTATAAGCTATGCCACATTTTTGTTATTCCCCGTATAAACTTAAAAATAAATACAAAAATGTGGCAATAAATCATCCAATTTCCTTTAATTGCTCAATGAACCTTATAAAACCATAATTATGCCGGGCACATTCCTCTATATCCCTAATCTTTCTAAGATCACGCAATAAAGTATTATATATTCTAACACCTTGAAACCTATTCTTATTCTCCTTAGTCAGAACTCCTAATCTCTTTTGCGAAGTTTTATTATTTAAAAGACTTATACATTGAGTCGTTTTATCACAATGATGATCATTATAAACCAAAGGAAGTAACCAACACTCTATTTCATTAATGCAGATAGCCAATATAATCCTCCCTTTTTCTACTTCATTGATATTAGGAATGTTATTTAGAATTCTGTCTTTTGTTCGTTTCCAAAGTTCTTCATCACCACAATATTGACCATTAGCCCCTATTTTAGAAACTGAATAAGGCTCGGTTTCGGAAAGATCAGTATCTATTTGAATTACGATATAATCATTATCCACTAAAGCGTCTTTTATACTGTTTCCTTTTTCAAATGTCTGTATTACTCTATTCCATCCCCCTTCGGTAACCTGCCGCCCTTGCATATTTGTTTGTGGTTGAATTTCATTCAAATTATGCTCTTCACCAAGATAACGTCCTAGGATGTGTTTCAAGACTGTCAATTCCGAAGCACCTTCCGCAATCAATCCAATATTCATATTATATAAATTAAAAATTGTCAGGAAGCCCTCCAATATATCCTTTCATCCAAACATCAGACAGTTTATTAACGCGCTCTCTTTTATAAGGTATCCTTGTAACACGAGTATGTCCGTCAAGATCTCTCCGAGCCACAAATAAACGAACCTCATCATCTGATAAATCCAAACCATCCAATATATATGGATTATGTGTTGTCAATATCACTTGTTTGTTATTTTTCTGAGCCGCACTAATCAAATACTCCGATAATTTGATACACAACTTGGGATTAAATGAAGTTTCAATATTATCTACCGCAAAAAAAGAGGGAGTTTCTTTAGAATTAAACAAGGTCAAATAAAACAATAGATAAAGAAATCCTTCATTTGTACTACGCTGGTCAAAATAATGTAATGATTCATTTAGATATCTGTCACCAATGGACAACTTATATTCATTGGACAATAAATCATCGGGAATATTGAAGCCATCAAACCAATCCAACATGAATAAGCCTTCATTAATATTTTCTATAAGGCTCTTATATTCAATATTTTGACTAACCTGTTTCAAATACTGCAATAACCCTTCTCCTCTTATCCCTAAAGGTTGTATGGGAGATTGTGTATTTGCCTCTCTCAATACATTTTCAATAGGACGATAAATAAGAAACGAAGCCAAAGAAGGCTTTTCTATTAATAAATCCTGCAATGATTGAAACAGATCCGGATTATCATTCTCTATTCTAGCAATGTCACTTATTTTATACCCATCTTGAGTTAGTGCAGATAAAAAGGCCTGTATTTTATCACGATTTACTATATTTCCAATATTAAACCATTCCTTTTTAGATTCATTATAAAGTATACAAGCATTGGTCGACGCAGCTTTATTATCTCCTTCTACATCAATTTGGATCGGAACATTATTATTAGCATCATCAAAAGCGTTCATCATATATTGAGGTGCTGTTATCCTCACGCCTCTGTTGAAAAGATATTCATTACCCAATTTATCCTGCCCAGCCATTGAAGCAAAAGTAATAGCTTCCAATATGTTGGTTTTACCACAACCGTTTGCGCCAATAATAACATTGACGCGCCCTAAATCTAGAGTTAAATCAACAATAGATTTAAAGTTCCGTATCCTAATCTTATTAATCATAACAGCAGCTCGTTTTTTATTGGAAAATCTGACCAATGACGCAAAGGTACAAAATGTTTTGAAATATTTGATTTCGCAAGAGAAATCTACTCCCATTTACCGCATAATAACACCATTTTAAAGAAAAAACAGCATTTTATCCCGAAAAGTTTTTGTAATATCAGAGTTAATCGTATTTTTGTGTACAATTTTGGTGTAGTAATGACAGAAGAAGAAAAAAAGTTATTGAATACCTTTGAAACGCGGCTACGGCATTTGCTCTATTTGCATGATGAGTTAAAGCGTGAGAATGTCGAGTTGAAAAAGCTTCTTGATTTCGAAAAATTGAAAAATGAGAAGATACAGGCTCAATACGATGAATTGGAAGTCAACTATACGAACCTAAAAACAGCTACGGCAATCAGCCTTAACGGCAGCGACGTAAAAGAGACGAAGCTGCGATTGTCAAAATTAGTGCGTGAAGTCGATAAATGCATCGCTTTGTTGAATGAATAAGAAGGAAAGGATGTATGAGCGATAATATAATAAGAATAAACCTGCATATGGCAGATGCGTGTTATCCGGTATTTATCAATCCAGAGAATGAGGAGATAGTACGGGCGGCCGCCAAGCAGGTTAATACCATACTTGGTGAGTACCGGGAAAAATGGGGGCATCTGAATTTGGAACCGGAAAAAATTATAGTTATGGTAGCCTATCAGTTCTCATTAGAGAAACTGCAATTGTTGCAACGTAATGATACCGCTCCCTATACGGAAAAGGTAAAAGAACTGACTGAATTGCTGGAGGATTATTTCAAGAAAGAATAAATTTTATCCGGTTATTCGCTGATAAGAGAAAACAACCACGCACTGCACAATATCCGAGCAAGAACTTGCTTAGATATTTGGTGGTGCGTTTTTATTTATATACTTAAATTAAATGTAGAATGATAGTAATAATAGCAACAGCAATTGCTTGCTTCATCGTAGGTGGAGTGCTCTCGTACATACTGTTCAGGTATGCTTTAAAGTCCAAATACGACAATGTCCTGAAAGAAGCAGAGACGGAAGCGGAAGTAATTAAGAAGAACAAGCTGCTGGAAGTGAAGGAGAAATTCCTGAACAAGAAAGCAGATCTTGAAAAAGAGGTAGCACTCAGAAATCAAAAGATTCAGCAAGCGGAAAATAAGCTGAAACAACGCGAAATGGTACTCGGACAGCGCCAGGAAGAAATTCAACGCAAGAAGATGGAAGCCGAAGCTGTCAAAGAGAATCTGGAAGCGCAACTTGTCATTGTAGACAAGAAAAAAGAAGAACTTGACAAACTGCAACAGCAGGAAATCGAGAAGTTGGAAGCAATCTCCGGATTGTCCGCCGAAGAGGCTAAAGAACGCCTGGTGGAATCATTGAAAGAGGAAGCTAAAACACAAGCCCAGTCCTATATCAACGACATCATGGATGATGCGAAACTGACTGCTAACAAGGAAGCGAAACGTATCGTAGTACAGTCTATCCAACGGGTAGCTACAGAAACAGCTATTGAGAATTCCGTTACAGTATTCCATATCGAGTCGGATGAAATCAAAGGACGTATTATCGGACGTGAAGGTCGCAATATCCGTGCATTGGAAGCTGCTACCGGCGTTGAAATCGTTGTTGACGATACTCCGGAAGCGATTGTTCTTTCCGCTTTCGACCCGGTTCGCCGTGAAGTAGCCCGTCTGGCTCTCCATCAGTTGGTAACCGACGGACGTATCCACCCTGCCCGTATTGAAGAGGTAGTGGCGAAAGTACGCAAACAAGTGGAAGAAGAAATTATCGAAACCGGTAAACGTACAACAATCGACTTGGGTATCCACGGTCTGCATCCTGAATTAATCCGTATTATAGGTAAGATGAAATATCGTTCTTCATACGGTCAGAACCTTTTGCAACACGCACGCGAAACTGCCAATCTTTGTGCAGTGATGGCTTCGGAGCTGGGATTGAACCCGAAGAAAGCTAAACGCGCAGGTTTGTTGCACGATATAGGTAAAGTGCCCGACGAAGAGCCGGAATTGCCGCACGCATTGCTGGGTATGAAGCTTGCGGAAAAGTATAAGGAGAAACCGGATATCTGCAACGCTATCGGTGCCCACCATGACGAAACGGAAATGACCAGTTTACTCGCTCCTATCGTACAGGTTTGTGACGCCATCTCAGGTGCACGTCCGGGTGCTCGCCGTGAAATCGTAGAGGCGTATATCAAACGTCTGAACGATCTTGAACAGTTAGCTATGTCTTATCCGGGTGTGACAAAGACGTATGCTATTCAGGCCGGTCGTGAACTTCGCGTTATCGTAGGTGCGGATAAGATTGACGACAAACAGACTGAAAACCTGTCCGGTGAAATCGCCAAGAAGATTCAGGATGAAATGACTTATCCGGGGCAAGTGAAGATCACCGTTATTCGTGAGACACGTGCGGTTAGCTTCGCTAAATAAAAAACAGAGAATAATTTCACCACAGATTACACAGATTCTCACAGATTATTCTCATTAAAAAAACAACAGTTTAATGATTAATCTGTGAGAATCTGTGTAATCTGTGGTGAGTAGTCTTATTAAACTATGAAAGAGTATCAATTCGAGGTCTGTGCCAATTCCATAGAAAGTTGCCTAGCAGCTCAGACAGGAGGTGCCAATCGGGTAGAACTATGTGCAGGTATTCCGGAAGGCGGAACTACTCCTTCTTACGGAGAAATAGCAATGGCACGTAAAGTTTTGAACACTGCTCGCCTGCACGTTATTATCCGTCCACGAGGCGGAGACTTTCTTTACTCTCCCTTAGAAACAAAGATAATGCTGGAAGATATAGAGATAGCCCGCCATTTGGGAGTGGATGGAGTGGTTTTCGGATGTCTGACGGCAAACGGAGATATTGATACTGTTGCCATGAAAGAATTGATGGAAGCTTCGCATGGATTATCCGTCACTTTCCATCGTGCTTTTGATGTCTGTCGCAATCCCGATGAAGCATTGGAACAGATTATAGAACTGGGATGCGAACGGATTCTGACCTCCGGTCAACAACCTACAGCCGAACAAGGTATTCCTCTACTCAAAAAACTACACCGTCAAGCCGCAGGAAGAATCACCTTACTCGCCGGATGTGGCGTAAATGAAAAGAACATCTCCCGCATTGCCGGAGAAACCGGAATACAGGAGTTTCATTTCTCTGCCCGCGAAAACATTCCAAGCGGGATGAAGTATAAGAATGAATCGGTATCTATGGGCGGAACCGTACATATCGACGAATACGAACGAAATGTAACTACCGTCCGGAGAGTAATGGCTACAATCCACGAATGCTCTTCATCAGTTGCTCGCCAAGACCAATAGTATACCCTTGCGAGACAAAGACTACCCGATTGAATGTGTCGGCAATAATGAATACGGAATAACTCTCTGTAAATGTATGTAATACGTTTGTAACATCCACCGTGTTCGAACCTCTTATAAAAAGTTTTTTTAAAGGATAAAGAAGATTTTTATGTTTTACAGCATATAATCCAAAAACATTTCGTACCTTTGCAGTGTTAATAAAGAAAACAAGATGTAAAACCGCTCTTCAAAACGTGGAGGGCAAAAAAGAGGAAACGAATTATGAAAAAGAATGCAAATGAAAAGATTATGATGTTACAGTACCGTATCAAACGCTATCAAGCAATGGGAAACGGCGCTATGTGCCAAACCTTGAACGGTAAACTTCAAAAACTGCTGTCACAGCAGGTAGCCATGTAAATAAACACACTAATTATATTGAAAAAAGCGAGGAACTTTCGAGTATCCTCGCTTTTTTTATACATTTGTACTCAATAAATAATAAAACACATAGATTATGAAGAAACTATTGATGTCGGTTGCAGTACTTTTATTAGCCGCAACCACCTTTGCACAAACACCCGGTTATGAATTCACAACCATCGTATCGCACAAAACGACTCCCGTCAAGGACCAGGCTTCCACCGGAACCTGCTGGTGCTTTGCCACCGCTTCTTTCATGGAATCCGAATTACTTCGTATGGGAAAGGGGGAATACGACCTCTCGGAAATGTTTATTGTCCGCCAAAAATACATGAACCAAATGGAAGACAACTACCTCCGCCGGGGCAAAGGAAACATTGGAGAAGGAAGTCTGGCACATACTTTCAAAAATGCCTATAAACAAGTGGGGATCGTACCGGAAGAAGCCTATTCCGGTCTGATCAATGGTAATACGGATCATAATCACGGAGCGTTATGCCGCTACTTCAAAGCTTTGGTCGATGCCAATATCGCTTCCAAGAAACGTACACCACAGTATTATTCACTTATTGATAATCTATTCGATACGTATCTGGGCAAACTACCGGAGAAGTTCACTTATAAAGGAAAAGAATATACACCGCAGTCTTTCACTGAAAGTCTGGGACTGAATATGGATAATTATATCGAGCTGACCAGTTTTACCCACAAACCTTATTATGAAACTTTCTCACCGGAAGTACCCGATAATTGGGAAAACCAGCCAATGTATAACCTCCCTCTGGATGAATTGATAGAAGCCATCGACTATGCACTAAACAAGGGGTATACCGTATGTTGGGATGGGGACGTCAGCGAACAAGGTTTCTCTTTTAAGAACGGAATTGCCATCAATCCGCAAGTGGAAGATATAAAAGACTACTCCACTACCGACCGTGCCCGTTTTGAAGAGATGCCTAAATATCAACGTCTGGATGAAGTTTTTAAGTTTGAACATCCTTATCCGGAAATCAAGGTAACACCGGAAATCCGCCAAGAAGGCTACGAGAAATTTGTAACGACAGATGACCATTTAATGCACATCACCGGTATTGCCAAAGACCAAAACGGCACTAAATACTATATAACTAAAAACTCTTGGGGAGCGGACGGTAATAAATTCGGGGGATATCTTAATATGTCCGAAAGCTATGTACGCGCTAAAACAATCTGCGTCATGGTACACAAAGACTCCCTGCCGAAAGAATTGAGAAAGAAACTCGGAATCAACTAAAAGATATAAGTCCTATAATTGAGATAAGGATATCCTGAAATAAAAAAAGCAACTACTTCATTGCGAATTAGTTGCTTTTTTTAGGGGGCGTAAAATAAACTGTGTCATGCTCTATTTTCCTTTCAAACTCATCGGTCGGGGAGCGGCCAGCGCCAAGGGGCGGGACCACCCGTCCCGACGAGCGTAAAATTACAATAATTTAAATCTATCTCCAAACTTTATCGCTAATTGCCCAGCGATGGCCGCCCAATTAGCAATGGGCATGGTCCATTTCTTGCGTATGTTGCGGTAAGCGAGGTAGACAAGCTTCTCAAGGGCGGTATCATTAGGGAATACGCCCTTGTTTTTTGTAACTTTCCGTACTTGGCGATGATAGCCCTCGACAGTATTGGTGGTATATATCATGCGGCGTATATCCGGTGTAAACTGGAAGTATTCAGCAAGCCTTTCCCAGTTGTCCTGCCATGACCTGATGACAATCGGATATTTCTCACCCCATTTCTCATCCAGATTAAGAAGCTCTGTTTCCGCGGCTTCCTTGCTTACAGCGCCATAGACACGTCTCAGGTCTTTCATGAACTCTTTTTGATGTTTGCTGCCGACATACTTGACGGAATTGCGTATCTGATGGACGATACAGAGTTGGACGACGGTATTGGGGAACACGCTTTGGATGGCATCGGGGAAGCCTTTCAAACCGTCGACACAAGCTATGAGGATGTCACGCACGCCACGGTTCTGTAAATCGGTCAACACATTCAGCCAGAAGTTTGCGCCCTCATTTTTAGAGATATACATGCCAAGTAAGTCCTTACGTCCTTCCTTGTCTATAGCCAGGACATTGTAGATCGCACGGCTGACGGCACAACCTCTGTCATCCATTACCTTGTAATGAATGGCGTCGAGCCAGACTATCGGATAAACCGGGTCCAGACTCCGGGAACGCCATGCCTTTATCTCCGGAAGTACACGGTCGGTGATGGAACTGATTGTCTCGGCAGATACACGGTTACCCAGATTCTCTTCCATCCAGTCGCTTATCTCACGTGTGCTGTTTCCCAAAGCATAAAGCCCGATGATGCGGTCTGCAACACCCTCGGCAAGAATGGTCTCACGCTTCTTTATAAATTGAGGCTCAAACGTGGCATTGCGGTCACGCGGAGTAGATACGGTCACTTCACCCATGGAAGTCTGTACCTGCTTCCGCATCTTTCCGTTACGACGATTGCCACTCATACGCTCTTCATCGGAGAGATGGGCATCCATCTCGCCTTCAAGGGCCGCATTTAAAATACTCTCCAATAAGGGAGCAAACGCTCCATCCTTTCCCAACAAGGGCTTACCGGCTTTTAGCTGTTCGATGGCCTTGTTCTTGATACTTTCAAAATCAAATTCTTCGCTCATAAATAAACTGTGTTTGCAAAGTTAATATTTTATTCATTCCCTTTGTTGACACAGTTTAATTTACAACCTCTTTTTTTAGGGATATTCAGTAAATGTCCTTGAAATAATCTGTGATAATTTGCGTTAATCTACGCTTTAACCACTTTTTCCTCTTATTTCTTTCTTAATGTGACATCACTGATTTCTACAACGCCACCTTTATTCTGAGCAAGAATAGCTACATAGCAGTCTTTCAAGATAGCAGCGTCATCATCCGTATCAGATACTTCCAAATTTGCATTCGCTTTCTTACTGCTGATAGCGTTCACAACTTGTCCCATATCGTAATAAACTACCACTTTCGTCCATTTGTCTGCATCCTTAATTTTGAAGTTGTACTGTGCTCCCGAAGCATTCGGTTGAGAATCAGCATCATAATCACGACGCATAAAGAAGGTGGTATTGTACTTGCCATTATCATTCTTTTCTTCATTCGTCTGCTTGATATATACACTTACCGGAGTACCGGCTTCTTTTGCTTTCGCATAAAAAGTAAGGACATAGATACCTTTCTGCAACCCGTCTGTAACACGCTGTCCCAAGAAAGCCTTGTACCAGGAAATGTTCTTTGCAGCTCCGGAGTTGTCTATCTTCATGGCATTAGGATATTTGGCATCACCCGTCTGTTCCCAAGCAATGGTAGTTGCACCGTCAGCTTCATTATTCATGATGAACCATTCACCGGCTGTCGCCTTATTCGGATTGGTCACCTTGTTCGTTACTTCTGTTGCGAATTTCTCGTTTTTAATCAGATTCTGAGCGCTTACGCTTACTCCTGCAATAGCCAAAAGGCCGGCAAATACTACTTTTTTCATCTTACTGTGATTTAATTGTTTAATACCTTTATAATTCTAAGTTCTTATTTTACTTCACTTGTTGAATGACAAACTTATAATTCCCAGTCGCTTTCTTCTCCTCTGTCTTCAGTGTGATGCGATAAATCTCCTTGCCCCAAACATTAGAAAGGCGGGGATCATCCAATTTAATAGTTTCCAGTTCTGCTTTAAACTGAGACGGATAATCCAACTCTACTTTCTGTCCTTTCACTTCAACACGCACTTTGCCGGGAGAAGGAAAGCTAACCTTTCCCCAAGTCAGGAAATTAAGTTGATTGGGAGCCAGTGCCTCATTCAACGTATAGTTGTCCGTAATCATCAGTTTACGGTCGTCCAATGCATACGAACGAATCCAACTCTTTACTTTTGCTTCTGCCGGATAAGCTGTGGCAATATCTGCAGAAAAAGTACGCTTCTTTTCATTGCAAACAGTATTGGTCGCTTTATATTGTTGACCGAATTTCTGCGGAACTCCGTTTATCATCGGTAAGTTATGATAATTGCTTTGCATTGTCCAGATAGTATAACGGTCTTTTCCGAACGTCTGCTTGGTATAGGTACCGACTCCGGCATCAATAAATACAGGAATCGTGTTTACATACAAAGAGAACGTTCCTACATCATTATGGTTATGGCTTTCGTTATTGAATCCGCCTTTGGCAGCGAGCAGCATACCATTCTTATTTTTCATGTAGCAGAATTCAGTTTCGGGATACCAGGTAACATCCGGCATATCGTGTTTCGGGGTCGCTTTTTCCAGGTCATTACAGCAAAGCAGGGATTGAAGGGAACGGAAAGCGTCATTGCCCATAGTAGCATACGGCTTTCTGCCATTCAGCAAGTAAGCTGCAAAATGCATCATTTCATCACTGCTGACCGCTTTACCGAAACGGTAAATCAACAGAGGGTCACCCCCACCCTGTGCCGAAGCATCGGCGAAGTTCACTACCCAGCCATTGCCTACGTAGGAACGGGACATATATTCACCCATCCGGCGAATCATCGGTTCATTAAACAAGGATATCTTGCCTCCTGTACCATCGGAAAGAATTTGGAGATAATCATAGAGTTTTCCGGCAGCATGTCCCCAATAAGAGGTTCCTTCTTCACAAGCGCCATCGGACTTTACGAAATTAATGAATTTATCCACTGACTTCATAGAACGATAAACGGCTTTGGCCAGCTTGTCCTTATTATTTTCCATCAAGAGGAAACATTGCAAAGCATTGGAATTACACCAAGGATTCCAGTTATTGATAATTTCCCCCGGTTGCCAGTTGAAAGCCATCCACCACATCTCATCATCATTCATATAAGGATCGAGAATACGTTCTTTGATTGCTTTACGCATTTGTAGGGATACTACAGGATTGATCTTATCGAATGGCTTACGGAAAAAATAGTGTACCCACGCCATCAAGGCTCCATACCCCCCTGAGCCCAAATCAATAATCTGTTCGCGGAAATCGGGAAGCGAACGTTTACTGCTCTGACGGGGCAAGTGTGCGGATAAAACCCATGAATTCATTTCGCAGCTCATATAAGCTCCATTGAGCAGTTGGTCGATAAAGCGTCCTTTTCCCTCCGCCAGTTCGGCAAGCATCAGGGTATTAAGTGCTCTACGATTATCGTCGTAAGGAACCTCCATCACTTTCCGGTTGCCGCTACGCTCGTATTCCAAATAAGCGGTGGCAGGAATCAGTTGCCATTTGTAGTTGAGAAGTTTTTCACCGGCTTCGATAAGACGTTGTTTGTTGGGACCCATCAGCGAATCCCAAGCGGCACGATCCGTATAAGCAGGATAAGGCACCCACGCTTGTTTCATCACTAACACATTTTTCAATGTAGATTCGTTTGCCGCTTTTTGCAGCATATTGCGTTCGGTGTAAGCATTGGCTTTGAAAGTGAAACTTCCTAAAGCGGCTACTAAAAGAACACAAAGCAAATGTTTCATTCGATTCATGGTATTTTTGTTCATTTAAGTAAGGCAAAGATAGTGTATATCTTATAAAATAAGGTGAGTAAATCATACGAACCTAATGACAAAAAAGTACATACCTCCAAAATCGTACTCATCATTGCCTTATTTTAAGTTCAATCCCAATCACTAAATTCAAAACTCAATTGTTCCCAAACGCCGTGTTGTTCATCGGCTTCCTCCTTCGGATTAGAGATGGAAAGTCCGATAAGGCGAATCGGGTGCTGTTCATATTCTACACTTTTAAGCAATTCTTTTGCAAGCGGAAGTATACGGTCCAAGGTTGTTAACTCTTGCGGCTGGGTAAGACTTCGGGTTATCTGACTAAAATCATGAAACTTGATTTTCAGCGTTAGGGTGTTTCCTTTGAAATCTTTATGGTTGAGTCGTTCGACGAGCTCCACCGCCACATGATATAGTTCGATAATCACCGATGAACGGGTAGAGATATCCCGCTCCAATGTACGTTCGCATCCGATAGATTTACGAATACGGACAGCCTCCACCGGACGTTCATCAATCCCCCGTGCACATTCGTAATAAAGAGCCCCTACCTTTCCAAAATGCGCTGTCAGCATTTCCAAAGAGCATTTCCGTAGTTGGAGCCCGTTGCGAATGCCGAGTAGATGCATTTTCTTGGCGGTCACAGGGCCTACTCCCCAAAATGATTCGATAGGGAGACGAGCGATAAAATCAAGCGCTTGTTCCGGATGAATGGTACATAATCCGTCCGGTTTGCGATAGTCTGAAGCTATTTTAGCCAGGAATTTATTATAAGAAACTCCGGCAGACGCAACGAGATTGAGCTGTTCACGAATCTTTTGCTTTATTTCTTTGGCTATGTCCACTGCCAATGAAATGCCTTTCTTATTCTCCGTCACATCCAGAAAAGCCTCATCCAAAGAAAGAGGTTCAATAATATCCGTATACTCATGGAAGATTTCATGTATCTGCCGGGAAACTGCTTTATAGACATCCATTCGCCCATGCACAAAGATCAACTGCGGGCAAAGACGTTTCGCCTTTTGGGAGGACATCGCCGAACGGACACCATAACGCCGGGCTTCATAGCTGGCAGCAGCCACAACTCCCCTCTCCTCTGCATGACCTACCGCCAAAGGCTTGCCACGAAGTTCAGGATTATCACGCTGTTCTACTGAGGCGTAAAAAGCATCCATGTCGATATGTAGAATCTTTCTATGAGTCATTTATTCAATTATTACAGCAAACTTATCAAAATATTCTTAGAAGCAAGAATTATATATAAAAAACATACGATACAAAACAAAAGATCCGACTTTACTACATTTCTGTATGTAAAATCGGATCTTTTATTTCCACCAATTCATTGACTACCAATGTTTTTTTGTGGAGCTGGAGGGAATCGAACCCTCGTCCAAACGAGGAAATCATAAGCTTTCTACATGCTTATCTTTGCCTAGATTTTCGAACAGGAACAGAACCAAAGCCATCAATTCCTGCCTTATCCTCTAAAGTTTCATCAAAAGTGCGAGGCCACTTCCAACTATCCCCGATGTAACTGCACCACTGAACCGGAACGCTTCGGAGCAACAGCTTCCGAGTGATGTCTCGTCCTGGCACCTTGTGCCTGGATTAAGCTAATCTACTATGATTCGATTAAGCAGCAAGAGCGTAATTAGTTTCGCCAGATAAAATTTTGATAACTGAGATTTAAGTGGAAATTACCGACCCACTGCATGCTTACCTACCATTTCTGCCCGCTGTCAAATCCAGTCAACCCCATGACTTTGCAACAAGCTGAAAATTCTGCTTTATTGGATGCAAAGATAGAAAATGTTTTGGTATCGTTCATCATTCTTTTGCAATTATTATCACTTTACTCCTACCTTCCCCTACCACAACCAGATATAAAAGACAAGAAACATTTTCTAAATAACGAAAAGACATTGGTGAATATTATATCAAAGCATTATCTTTACCGGGCAAATTTATTCTTAACACGAGAAAATACCATGAAGAAACTTTTACTCATTAGCCTGTTTCTAGGAAGTTGTGCTACCCTCCCTGCACAAAAAACATCCAAGATTCCTACTGTTTATAAGCCTGTCCGTACAGAAATGTACAAAAAAGGATGGATAGATTTCAATAAAAACGATATTAAAGATGTATATGAAGACCCATCCGCACCCATTGACGCACGTATAGAAGATTTACTCAGCCAGATGACACTGGAGGAGAAAACGTGCCAGATGGTAACCCTTTATGGATATAAACGGGTACTGAAGGACGACTTGCCTACACCCGAATGGAAAAACCAACTATGGAAGGACGGAATCGGTGCTATCGACGAACATCTGAATGGTTTCCAACAATGGGGACTTCCTCCATCGGACAATGAATATGTATGGCCTGCCTCCAAACACGCTTGGGCATTGAATGAAGTACAACGTTTCTTTATTGAGGAGACACGTCTCGGCATTCCGACGGATTTCACCAATGAGGGAATTCGCGGAGTGGAGAGTTACAAAGCTACCAACTTCCCCACCCAACTGGGGCTAGGCCATACCTGGAACCGCCAACTGCTCCGTCAGATAGGACTAATCACCGGACAGGAAGCTCGTATGTTGGGATATACCAATGTATATGCCCCGATACTTGATGTAGGACGGGATCAACGTTGGGGGCGTTACGAAGAAGTTTACGGAGAATCACCTTATTTAGTCGCTGAATTAGGTATCGAAATGGTAAAAGGTATGCAACATAATCATCAAGTAGCGGCTACCGGAAAACATTTTATCGCATATAGCAACAACAAAGGCGCACGTGAAGGTATGGCACGTGTCGATCCGCAGATGTCTCCACGCGAAGTAGAGATGATTCATGTCTACCCTTTCAAAAGAGTAATTCGTGAAGCCGGACTGCTCGGTGTCATGAGTTCTTACAACGACTATGACGGTTTCCCGATTCAGAGCAGTTATTATTGGCTGACCACCCGTCTGCGTGGTGATATGGGATTCCGTGGATATGTAGTATCGGACAGTGATGCGGTGGAATACCTTTACACCAAACATGGTACGGCAAAAGACATGAAAGAAGCGGTCCGCCAAAGCGTAGAAGCAGGTTTGAACATACGGTGCACATTCCGTTCACCGGATTCGTATGTACTGCCTTTAAGAGAATTGGTGAAAGAAGGTGGACTCAGCGAAGAAATTATCAATGACCGTGTACGCGATATTCTGAGAGTGAAATTCCTTGTCGGTCTGTTCGACCATCCTTATCAGACTGATTTAAAGGGCGCAGATGAGGAAGTAGAGAAAGCCTCTAATGAGGAAATAGCCTTACAGGCCTCCCGTGAGTCTATCGTGCTCTTGAAGAATGATAAGAATGTACTGCCGTTGAATGCCTCAACTATCAAAAAGATAGCAGTATGCGGTCCGAATGCTGACGAACATTCATACGCACTTACCCATTACGGTCCTTTGGCCGTTGAAGTGACATCCGTACTGAAAGGAATTCAGGAGAAACTGGGAGGGAAAGCAGAGGTTCTTTATACGAAAGGCTGCGAACTAGTAGACGCCAACTGGCCGGAATCGGAATTGATGGAGTATCCCTTGAGCGAGAACGAACAAGAAGAAATAGAGAAAGCCGTCAGCCAGACAAAGCAGGCAGATGTAGCAGTGGTCGTGTTGGGCGGTGGACAACGTACCTGCGGAGAGAACAAATCCCGCAGCAGTCTTGCTCTTCCCGGTCGTCAGCTTGATTTGTTGAAAGCTGTAGTTGCTACCGGCAAACCTGTTGTACTAGTGCTAATCAACGGACGTCCGCTTTCCATCAACTGGGCGGATAAATTCGTACCTGCCATTCTCGAAGCCTGGTATCCTGGATCGAAAGGTGGAAAAGCGGTAGCAGACGTACTTTTCGGAGATTATAATCCGGGCGGCAAACTGACTGTTACTTTCCCAAAAACAGTGGGACAGATACCTTTCAACTTCCCTTGCAAGCCTTCCTCTCAAATTGACGGCGGCAAGAATCCGGGATTGAACGGTAATATGTCACGCGTCAACGGTGCTCTATATCCTTTTGGCTTCGGATTAAGCTATACTACTTTCGAATATTCCGATTTGAAAATATCTCCAGCCATCATCACTCCTAATCAAAAGACGTATGTCACTTGTAAAGTGACGAATACCGGCAAACGGGCAGGAGACGAAGTTGTCCAACTCTACGTACGTGATGTACTAAGCAGTGTCACAACATACGAAAAGAATCTGGCAGGGTTCGAACGGGTACATCTGAAACCGGGAGAAACAAAAGAAATTACGTTTCCAATAGACCGTAAAGCATTGGAACTGCTGAATGCCGATATGCACTGGGTGGTAGAGCCGGGAGAATTTACGCTAATGATAGGAGCCTCCTCTACGGATATCCGACTAAATGGAACATTAACCGTCTCCGGATATGGTGACAATGTAATATCCAAAAACACAAAAGATGATTCGCCTATCAGTGCAAGTACCAATCAAGGAACTGTCAATCATGTTATTGATAATGACTTATCCACTTTCTGGGAAGGAAATAAAGGAGATTACATTACTTTCGCTTTAGAGAATGAAGCCAAGATAAACAGTATATCTATTACTTTCAACCGTGAAAACAAAGTAAGTACCGATTTCGAGATTCAATTATCCAGTGGCGGAGGGCAATTCCTTACTGTATACTCCGGAACAATCGACACTTACAGCCGACCACTCACTTTTAACTTTAAAGAAACAATTGCCAGTGATTTACGTATCGTATTGGGCAGTGACCGGGTGGGAATAGCAGAAGTAAAATTACCTCAACTCAGAAAAAACTGATTAAGTTATCGACTATCAGGAATCCACTCGGAAAATGCTATTGTCACTTTCCGAAGTGAATTCCTGATAACGATTTATGAATTATTATTAAAACAACAATTCTATCTTCTCCACAATTACCCCTTTATTCTTCTGATTACTTGTGTCATACAATTCATTCCGGAGTGAAACCTGAACAAATTCCGCAATCGTCCAATCCAAAGGAATAGTATATGTTTGCATAGAAGCCGGATACCAATAAGAATTTACTCCCGGCCAATCTTGGGGCAACATAGCAGCTTTTGTCGGAACAAGAGAAGAAACAGGTATTAATATATCAGATACTTCTTGCCCCAGTTGAAATACAGCGCCATATCCTCTGCCATCTTTATCTACAACATTACAAATAGCCTTATCAGTACCATTCAACCCATAAGCTCGAACTTTGATAAATGAGGGAGATACTTTACTCATATCACGACAAGCAATCTTATCACCGATAAAATGAGAAAATGTCGCATCACAAGGAGTCACATATGTATCATTTTTCCCTAAATCTGTAACAGAGAGTTGAAATGCAGGAATCAATTCTTCACCACAAGAGACTGATCTGAACGTCGTTTCCGGACTTAAATAGGTACGCGAGTATCGTATACGCTTCCAGCTATCCTGCTCTCCCAAAAGTGATAAAGGTGTAGTGGGAGACACTAGACGAAACGCATAAGTATCCTGTTCGTAATAATCCCACCTATCCGGTAAACAATCTGTTTTTGCCGGAAAAAGCAACGTTTCATCACCGGTTTCTACTGCATAATGATACCGGTAACTATCTTTCTCAAGCCAATTCAAGTCTACTTGCGCCTCATAATAAAATCCGTCTTTCGCCATCATCGGAATACGTTTACAGCCCCACGGATTCAACATCAGATAAAGAGATACCTCTTTGGGGTGCTCATCTCCAAACACTTCGCATCTGAATGTCATCGGTTGTCCCGATACAAACTCCGTTGCAGTCCGATTAGCGACTTCCCATTTCTTCATCGGCTCCTGATACAAATCCTTTGCCGGAAGCTCTTCTTTACTTATCAGTTTTCCCGCTGATAATTTATATTTCCCGGGTAAAACGGTCAGTACCGTATCTAGTCCCGGTAATTTTATCCTCATTGTACGACTATTACAACCGGCTTTTCTCACCATCCGATTAGGATTAACCATCTTAAAAGGATCATCCAGTTCCATAATGTCAGGATACACTTCCAACAACCAAGTAGTATCCGATTGTTTATCCAGAAAATAAATACCGGTTCCGGAATAATTTACCACAGGAGAAGAACCGACGCCGGCAATATGAGCTAACGATTGTAAGTTCTTCGGGCGGGTAGTTGTCGTATTGGAATAATAAAACATATCATCCGCATTCAACTCACTCAACCGCTCGTCATAACTTACCCGAAAATCACCAAAAACATTATTCTCCGGATAGTAGCCGAAATGCTTGCCACGAGGAATACGGCGCATCACTTCAGCCGCAATCATTCCACTGACTGCTTTCGAGGGGGTGTATACCATATTGAAATATTGGGTCTGCCATCCTAGATTTGTCGGAGCCGTGCGCAACATATCATACGAGAACATCGTAGCAAACTGAATACCTCCCCGACGGAACTCACGCACCATAGCCGGATACATATATCCTAAAGAATTATCAGTAGAATCAAATTCATAAACGATCTTCGCTTTACCTTTCAATTCCGGATCCATCATCTGTTCATAACGGTCAACAAACAACAAACCGTTTCCTTGAAGACTATAACCATTATTCAATGCTCCGGGATACCATGCATGTGTAGAACCTTGCACTTTTGATTTCCGTATAGCAGGAGCCACTCCGAAGTTCTGACTCACATTATAAAAGGTTAGTTTTTTACATCCCGTACTCCTCACAGCCTTATACAGACGGTTGATATAGTTCACCATTCCGGGTATGTCATCCGGAAACTGACTCGGCTCGTTTATAAACTCTACAAACAAGATATTCGGCTCATCTTTCAAACAACGTCCCGTATAAGGATTGCGGTGTTGGAGTATTTGTTTCAAATAGTTCTCCTGCACCCGGATAGCTTTCTCATCGTGAGTAAGCGTATTTTTAGGATAATATTTAGCAAAACCCGTATTGGTTGTATCAGTCATTTCAGGCCACTGCGAATTATAAGTAACAATTGGACTCAACAACATATAAATATTCCGTTTGTCAGCCTCAGCAATCAAACAGTCCAATAAATCCAAATGCTCGTTTTCCAGCAAATTTCCGTCGCGGTCGGTATTCTGAAAATCTCCCCAGAAGCATAAGCGCAGAGCATCCCAGTTCATTCGTTTGAAATGATCCATATCTTCCGCAATCATTTGCTTGCGATCACCTCTCATGTAAGCTGCCGCACGGAAATCACAAGCGGAAGGCAAGCAATAGTTGGCCCCGAATAAAGAGACCTCCTGTTTATTTTTCTTCCAGCGAATAGTTCCCGCCGCATCAGTGTATACCAATTCCTGTGCTTGCAGAACTGCCGTAAACGCAAGAAATAAATTGATTATTATAAATCGATACATCTTTGTCAGAATTTGAGCGTTGTTATATATTCAGGAATAATCTCTACATTGTTAACTGTGCAAACCGAACCTTTTGAGAAATCGGGAATTGCTTCTTTGGGCAAATCTATCAGAAATGGAGCGTCAGAGCGCAGAGGGCGGAAATAGAAACCTAGCTCCTCTTTCTTCATTTGTTCGGTAAAACGTTTCAAACCTATTGTCCACGGCGCACCATGATAGAAATGATCAAGAACCATTTTACCATTTATAAATGCCATCGCTACATCTCCTGTATAGTTCAGACGAAGGAAATACTCCTGTACTTGTGGAAACTCTCCATTATCCTCGAAACGTACCGTCAGACGACGCGCCCCCACCTTTTTGAAAGAAAATTCCGGTTTTACTGTTCCAACCTCAATAGTTTGCGTCTTAAACCCCTGTTTGGAAGGATAGAGTATATAATCGAATGCAGGATTGCCAAGACTTAATAACTGTACTCTTTCCTTATCCGGAAGAACTGTCGCTTTGGTAATCAGCAGCTTTCCGTTCACCTTACAACTATTCAAAGCCTGCTCGCGAGTCAAGGTTGTGATTTTCACTGTTTTGCCACTTCTTGTTTTAATACTGAAAGTGCTCTTTATGCCGGGAAGTGGTGTAAATACATTTGTGCCACGCACAGTTGCCTTATCAAATACATATTCGGTATTCATACCATCAGGAGTGAAAAAGAAATAATGTTCTTTACCGTTATCATCTATCTTCATCAACAGTTGGGCGGTAGCGTATTTCAGCACAGCATCTCCCATTGGGAAATTGAATGGCAATATAACACTTTCATCTTTCGGTAGAGTAAATGTTCCTTTGGCGGGAATTTGCAATGTTTCATTCGTCAAATTGAGACGAAGTTGCAAATTCTTTTGGTCGATCCGCCCGGTATCATGATCTTGAAAGTTAACCATAAAGATAAAGCCTGAATCATCTTTCATACGGGCGGCATAGCGCAAAGTTTCACGGTTACCGGGAGTCATCTTTTTATAATCTTCAGGAAGAACTGTTTCCATCGGAGCCAAACGTTCGGCAAAGTCCGCAAGGAAAGAATGCAGCAAACGAAGTGTACGATAGGATTCGTGCTCCAACCCAAACTCACCTAATGGCGCTTGATAGTCATAAGAAATTTTAGGCATACCCATCGGCTCATCATTGAACGAGGTTATACCGCCTGCCATTCTCGGTGTAGAACCACCATGATACATATAGTAACCAATGCAATTAGCACCACTACCCAATGTGCGTACCATCAAGGCTTCGGCAGCTTTTGCCGTGACAATGGGACGACGTTTGTAAATCATCTGCATGCCAGCTCCCATCTCCGCACAGAAAGAAGGAAATTTGTCGGTATCGTAACGCACCGGAGCATAATCGGGATTCCTTTGGATATCCTTAAACATACAGAAAGGAGACATTTCCGGTTCCGCCCAAAACGGATAGGTATAAGCAGCGGTCACAGGAATAGCTTCATTACCGATAACAGCAGCGTTTCCCCACCCCGTAGCTGTATAGATAGGAGTAATAATACCCGCTTCTTCCGCCATCTTTTTTAGTGTTTTCATGTGAAGATCACCCTGTTCGGCAGTAGTAATCTGTTTATCCTGCACGCTTACTCCAATCATCGTAATCGAAGAATCATAAGTAGCGGTAGTCATATCCATCGGTTCACCCGGATAATTTACGCCCCACGGAGCAGCCGAATGTTGATGCTCATTTTCTATCTGCGTACCAATGATCGGACCACCATCTTTGTAGTAAAGTCCCTCAAGCTGTTTAGCTATCTCTCCATAAAGACGTTTGGCGTAGAAGAGGTAGTTCTCGTCATTCGAACGGACTTCCAATGGCTTGGCAAAAAGCCAATCGGGTAGAGCACCGTTGCGTATCTCACCGTGTCCGAAAGGACCGATACGAACAATGACATTCATACCGTGTTTTTTACATAGTTCAAAGAACTTGCGTATATTAAGATTGCCGCTCCAGTTGAATACACCTTCCTGTTCTTCATGAAGACTCCAGAAAACATAGGTCGGAAGGACGTTGACACCTCCCGCTTTCATCTTAAGAATCTCTTCTTCCCATTGTTCGTGCGGATAACGGCTATAATGGAACTCGCCCGTCACCGGGATTACCGGTTTTCCATCAATAGACATATAATAGCTATTCACATCAATGCTTCCACCTGAGGGGCTGGTTCCCCCCATCTTCAAATGACCTGTGTAAATAGTCTTCTCTTTTGCCGGTGCCGAAAGCTCATATACTTGCTGAGCCATACTTATTGTAGTAATAGCACAAAGTGCTGATGTTATTATAATATTCTTCATAAGTTTAAATCTTTCAATCTATTTGTCATTTACAATCATCTGTCATAGTTATTTTGCTTGATAGCCCCTTTGGACTCATCTATGAAACTCTGGGGAATCCAAAAACGGTTGTGTCCGTCGTGCACATTGAAATAGCCACGTCCTTCCTGTTTATTGATAGTATCAATACGCTTATTGGCATATTCCACATACTTACCAAAGCGGATAAGATCCTGGCGGCGAAGCCCCTCAAGATAAAATTCATGTCCGCGTTCCAAAAGCAAAGCCTCATTGAACGCTTCTGCTGAAGCAGTCTCCGAATCATCCAAAGCAAGCAATCCGGCACGGTTACGAACACGATTCACCAGACCGATGGCTTCTGTAGTCGGTCTGCCTTCATTACGGTTGATACATTCGGCAAGTGTAAGCAGCACATCCGAGTAACGATAGATCACTACATCAATGCCACTCTGACCATCTTTCATGTCGGGGTCTTTCCCATATTTAAGAGGTAATGCGCCTTTGGCCAACTGCGCACTATTCGTACGGTCTATCTTTTCACCTTTCTTATTAGTATATGTCGTTATCACATTCTTCAAACGCTTATCACCGGCTTCAAACGTATCATAAAAGTCCCAAGGCATTACATAACCGCCCCATCCGGTCGCTTTCTCCGACCAGGGATAATCGGCCGGAAGCACTTCGGCTGTCATATAGTTCGAATACCAACTGGCAGTACTGTTGCAGGCTAGTTGCAGAATCACTTCATTATTGCCTATTCCTTCTTTCGAGAAAATATAGTTATAATCGGTCTGCAAACCATATACACGTCCTTCCATCTCCATCAGTTCCCGCGCCAAAGTTTCCGCTTTATCAAAATACCCCTTTATCATATAATACTTCAACAAAATCATGCGTGCGGCACCTTTTGTCATACGTCCACGAGCATCGGGTATTTCAGGCAGATCACGGATAGCATCCCGCAAATCTGCTTCCATCATTGCATCATACTCTTCTTCTGTCAGTCGCGGCAGATAAACAAATGTCTGGGGATCATCCAAGACTTCATCCGAAGCTACAGGTACAGGCCCGAACATATCATAAAGATAAAGCCCCATCCATCCACGCAGCGCCTTTGCCTCACCCGAATAAAGTGATTTAGCCTCTTCACTTACCGGAGAAGCTTCGATGCGGCGAATCGTATTCCGTGCTTTCGAAAGATAATTATACCGTTCAAAATTTGAATAAGCATGGTTCTGTATATCTCCACCCACAGTTGCGTACCATTGTTGGAAATAAAGTTCATCCGATTCCCATGCCCAACAAGACCAAAGCACGTCAGTAGTCATATCCCCTATTATCTGATAACCGGAATAGTCCGCCGAATAAACAGACTTGAAATCACCGGGATTAAAATCATAATAAAGCGAATTAACAGCCAGCTTCAGGTCGGTTTCTGTCTTGAAAAAGTTATCAGGAGAGATTTCCGTATAATCCAGTCGTTCCAGTTCACAAGAAGTCACGGACAACATCAACAAAGTTGCAGCGATATATTTTATTGTTTTCATACTCATCATATATTAGAATTTCACATCCAAGCCAATAGCAAATGAAGCCTGATTAGGGTAAGCCCCGATACCGTTTCCCGTTTCAGGGTCCATCCCTTTATAAGGAGTAAATATAGCAAGATTACGTCCTGCGGCATACACCCGGACCGAACGAATCTTATTCTTAAAGCACTGTGCAGGGAAGGTATAGCCAACAGACACATTATCCAAACGCAGATACCAAGCCTTCTCCAAGAAAAAGTCACTCTTGCTAGGATTGACTCCCGAAGAAGCTTCGGCTACACCCGGCATCGTTCCGGAGGGATTAGCAGGAGACCAACGGTTTTTCACCTCATCCAATACATTAACTCCGTACGTGATATCCTCAATTCCATAGATAGACTGCAACTTGATATCGTTCACTTTCCATCCATTCAACGAACCGTACAGATAAATATTCGCATCCCAGTTCTTCCACCGGAAAGTATTGTTAATACTAAAAGGAATCGGAGTGTTATTCGCCAATACCACCATATCAGCATCATCCAGAATACCGTCTTCTCCCGCAATGCGAATATAACGGCCTTCACCATCACGCATTTTCTCATCATTTTCATCGAGTTGGTAACCATATAAGTCCTGATACAAGATGGCACCGGCACCGGATTTCTGTAAATGTTTGTAAGACTTATCCATTTGAATTAGACCATTGGTCTTATATCCATAAACATTTCCCCAATCTTCCACGTAATCTTGATAGACGGCGGGAATGAAATCCGGATCACGCTTAGTAGTATGATTACGATAATATGAGAAGTTCAAATCTGTAGTCCAACCAAACTTCTTATTATCAAAGTTCACACTGTGAATACCTACATCAATACCACGAGAACGATAGACCGTTGCTGAATTATAATCAATTGTCTTTACCTCATGATAGGACATCAAGTCTTTAGACATAATGACATCTTTACGTAAACGCTGATACAGATCGACCGAGCCGGACAGACGATTATTAAAGAAACCGAAATCAATACCGAAGTTATAATCAGTCAGTGTCTCCCACTTCAATTTTTCATTTCCTATCTTGGAAATAGCCATTCCGTTTACCAAACTTCCATTCGGTGCAAAAGCTCCTTGCGAAACGGAATAATAGGTATTGATTCCTGTCAAGTTACCGGCGTTACCGGTCTGCCCCACGCCGACACGAAGTTTCAAGTTACTCAGCCAACCGATATTCTTCATCCAATTTTCTTCATTCATGCGCCAAGCCGCAGATACTCCGGGAAAAGCTCCCCATTGATGTTCTTTCGAAAAATTGGATGAACCATCTACACGGAGATTGACAGTCAGAATATATTTGGAAGCCAACGAATAGTTCAGACGTGCCAGGAAAGACGCCATCTCATTAGCACCTTTATACGAACTGATAGTAGGTTTCTCTTGTTCACTCGTTCCGATATTGTTCATTTGAGAACCGTCATAAGGAAACTGGGAAGCTACAATCCCCATCCCTTCCCAAGACGATTTCTTATATTCGAAACCTGCCATAAGATTTATATCATGAATTTCATTGAAGACTTTCGTATAGTTGGCAATGGCATTAAACAGATTCATTTGAGATTTCGCATTCTGCTTGGAAGCCTGACCGTCCATGCTATATCCTTTCTTTGTGGTAGTAGGGATGTATTGGTCAGCCTGAACATCTTTCATATCAAAACCGACAGTGGCTTTCAACAACAAATCTTTGATAGGTCTGAATTCCAAATAACCACTGACAAAGAGGTCACGACTAACCGTCTGATCGGTAATATCCAATAATGAGACCGGATTGGGATAAATATCACGAATCGGATTCACGGAATATTTACCTTCTTCATCATATACCGGCACAGTAGGAATAAATGTCATGGCCGAATAGATCAAAGCCGAATTATCCTGACGTTCATTTCCCAACGGCACATCGTGATACTTGATTTGTGAGAAAGTAGAATTAATTCCGGCTTTCAGCATACGGTTAATAGTCTGATCCACATTCAAGCGTCCTGTGATACGGTTCATAGAATTGTTTTTCGCAATTCCCTGATGATCGTAATAACTCAAGGAGAACAGATATTTCGTAGCCTCCGTACCCGCGGAAACAGAAAGGTTGTGTTCATTCACAATTCCCACACGAGTTACCTCATCCATCCAATCCGTTCCGTCTCCTACAAAGTTGGCTATTTGTCCATCGGTATACTTCTTTTCATCTCCGCGCCCCAGTTCATCAAACACTTTATTCTGTTCAATCATGAAATCACGTGCTTTCAGAAAATTCGGTTTGTCTTTCATGTACTGGAAAGCCACCGAACCCGAATAAGAAATATCCGGTTTACCGGTTTTTCCACGTTTGGTAGTAATCAGTATCACACCTCCCGAAGCATCTGAACCGTAGATAGCAGCAGCCGAAGCATCCTTCAAGATATCTATAGTTTCGATATCATTCGGGTTTAAATTTATCAGACCATTGTCTTTTTCACCACCACTATAAGCAGTACCTGCCGTTACTGTTTTAGAAGAAACCTGAGGAACTCCATCAATCACAATCAACGGGTTTTGCCCGGAAAGGCCGCCGCGGATCGAAATATTCATCGACGCACCCGGATTTGCACTATTCTGCGTTATATTCATACCCGACGAACGTCCACGCAACATAGAGCCAACCGAAGCGGACGCGGCGGTCGGTAATTCATCGGCTTTTACAGAAGCTACCGCACCGGAGATACTGCTCTTTTTAGCAGTACCGTAACCGACTACGACAATCTCGTCCAACGTTTTATTATCTTCTTTCAAAATAAATTCCATCGTAGTAGTCGCTTTCTTTTCTTGGGAAACATAACCAATATAAGAAACAGTTATCACTGCTCCCGAAGGTACATCCGAAAGATTAAAATGCCCATCCAAATCAGTGATAGAGCCATTGGTAGTTCCTTTAACAACCACACTTGCACCGATGATAGCTTCACCGACCGGGTCTTTTACAACTCCTTTCACATGAATCGAGTTCTGTGCCATCAGTGAAACAGCCAGCAACAGGAAGGATAAAAGCAATCCCGCCTTTTTACTTATTGAATATATTGTTTTCATACCTATTTCGTTTTATTCGGTTATTTTCTTGATTGTAGCCCAAAGAATAGCAGTATCAAAAGTGATTTGTACCTCTCCGTCATAATCGCTCGTATAACTGCATACAGCTCCACCTGCATTTGTGGTGTCTTCCCACCAACCGCACCCCTCATCACTAGTCCAATAACGAAGAATATATCCCCAATCAGACACACAAGCCGCATAATATTGGCGTGTAGCAGTATAACCGCCAATTTGATTCAAAGTACAAGTATAACGATAACCATCACGTGCCATTTCTGTAGCAGACGTACCCCAATCTGCAAAATCACTGAAGCCACAACCGGATATAGTAAGCGAACCCGTATAAGGAGTTGTTGAAAATTCTAGTTTCCATACACTGTAAGTATGTGCCTGCAGGTCAATCCACACACCGTAATAACCGGGTTCAGCAATCGTGACAGGCACTACATAACCGTTTTTATTCATAAGCTTCGAATTGACATAAGGACTCACACCAAAAAGGTCACCGTTCATTGTCTTCCCGGAAGTAAAGAAAACCTGAAAATCTTCCTTATCAGCATAAAATTTCCCCTCATATTGATATTCTCCCTTGTGAATCATCGGAGCATAGTAACCATCTAAATAATCCTCTGCTTTCTCTGAAGCATTGACTACCCACATCACAGGATAATCTTCAAACGGATCTTCTTCCTCCGCCAACATGACAACTACCGTAGTATTGACAATAGTTTCATTTCCTCCTGCATCAGTAACAGTCAAAGTAACAGGAAACTCTCCAGTAGTAAAGTCAATGGTACGTTTCAGTTCTCCACTGCGACCGCTAACTGCTACAGTTTCATCTATTTGCATATCCGGTATTTGCATACGAACACTTTTTAAATCGCGATCGTCCGTAAATTTCAAATTCAGGTTCCAACTACCTTTATTCGTAGCCGTATTAAAGTCCACCGCTATTCGAGACGGAAGCTGTGTTTGCATGACCGGACTTTCCATATCCGCAATATAAGTTAATAACACATTCTTCTTTGTTTCCCATCCGTTCACATCACAGATTGTTATTAACAGATTCTCTTCAAAAGCAGCAGTCTTCGGTACAACCAGCCGATAATCATAATTAAAGACCTTGGGTTTCTGACCATTCAAGTCGTAAACTTTATGTATTCCCCAGCCTTCGCAACTCAATGTAATGCTTGCCAATCCGGCATAGTTAGAAGCTGTTCCCGATACAAGTACCGTGTCACCGGGAAATGTTTCTATTTCTTCACTTGCCACATAAAGACCGGGAGCCACATCCTCCTTATCATCATCACAGCCAACAGCAAAGCAAATGAGCGTCAGCAACAGATATAGTTTTCCGATTGTTATTAAAACGTTCTTCATGGTATATTCTTTTTAGTTATTATATTTGAATGCATCCAGAACTTCCATTCTATTTCCTGAAAAATCGAACAGAGTGGTATTGCTTACATAATTTTTAGCACCCAATTCCCATCCCATACCTTCAACTTCAATAAAAATAGGATCCCAATAGAGGAAACCAAGTATACGACAATCCTTCGCTTGTTTTATCTCTTTGATAAGTTCGAGCATATAATTTTTTTGTCCAAGCGGGGAGAAATCTTTATATGGTCCATTATCAGATAATTGTCCCGGAGTTCCGTCAGGCAAAGTCTTGTTCCAACTATAACCGGTTTCCATAATCAATATGTCTTTATCAAATTTTGCAGAGATATAGTCCGCCCACTCACGCATCTGTGCAGCGTTTTTCTGTGTCCAATAAGGATAGTAGGAAGCTCCGATCACATCATATTTCGTATTTCTATTCTTCAGTTCACCAAAATACCAGTTATACAGATCTTTATCTCCGGCTGCATTCAGATGAATGATTACCTTTGAATCTTGCGATACTGCCTTTACTGCATCATAACCTGCATTATACAGTTCTGAAAGTTGTGCAAAGTTTTCATAACTCCCGTCAGGATACAACATTCCGGATTGAGTTTCATTACCCAGTGCCACAAATTCGGGAATCGTACCTTGTGCTTTCATTTTATTCATAAAACCGGAAGTAAAATCATAGAGTGCCTGCTTCAATGCAAGGCGGTCCAATGACTCCCAATCATGCGGCTTGGTCTGTGTTTCTCCATTTGTCCAGTAATCGCTATAATGAAAAGTCAGCAAAATCTGCATCCCCGCCTCTTTTGCACGTTTAGCCAGACGCAAAATATCTTCCGGTCCTGAGATTCCTTCCGGCAAACGATTGGATGGCGCATAATCCGGATTTCCCGGATCATTATACAAACGGAGGCGGACGATATTAAAGCCATTGTTTTTAAGAATTTCAATGCAGTCTTTTTCCTCTCCATCCTCATAGAACTTCCCTCCCATTTGTTCTACATAAGTCAATTGCGATATATCGCCCCCTTTCAGTAAATCATACGCATTATCTGTCTTTTTCAGGCGAAGCGCATCGAAGCGGCTCCAATTCGTTCCGGCAGACTGACTGTGTAATTCAATATCACATTTTCCTTCTTCTACTTTAATACCGCGTACATAAGAACGAATCCAGGTAGTCGGAGATGCCTGTAGAGAAGTCATTTTCCTATTATCCATATCAGTACCTGCCGCAACATAGCAGGCCGTCTGTCCACCACTACTTTTATAATAAAATTCAAGATCGTAAATCCCGTCTTCCAAGCCATCGACTGTTTGGGTAGTGGTTACAGTATATGCGGAAGCTGACTCGTAATGCAACGCATAATTACCCTCACATCCACCCTCTACGACCTTTGCCGCAGAACGCTCTCCACTAACTGTCCAGCCTTCAGGAGAAACCGTTTCAGCAGCATTGTCTTCGAAACTTCCATTAGGAACTTTTACAACTACAACTGAGGGTTCGGGATCGCCAACAGCCACAGGATCATCCGAGCAAGCTGCCATACCGCAAACAACTTGAAATCCAACCACAATAAGATTTGTGATTTTCATAATTGAACTGTTTTTAATATTTCTCATATTCTCGCCATTTAAGGTTTATATTATACAATTTAAACAGGATTTTGTGACGATACGAATGTATCGCCACAAAATAGCCTTATCCTATCAGACTGCGCAGAGCCTGAATCCCCTGATGATTAATATCCAATCTTTCTACCTCCACTAATAACCGGACAGATTTTTCCTTTTGGTCCAGTCCCCAATATCCTAACGCCATCATATATTTGCAATGGATAATATTCCGTACAGTTAAATCATCTTCCCAAATCAACAAGTCTGGTAGCGACACTGCAAAATAATCCATTTTAATCTTGTCAAACAAATGCTTTTCACCGTAAGAAGTCAACTTATGGAAGCGCCCGTTAGCCTCATCCATACGTCCGAGCTTCACCAAAGCCAGTCCTTGATAGAATATCTTATCAGGTTTTGCGTCGTTATAATACATGGCAGCAGCTGGTTCGGTAGGACCGAAAGTGGCTTGTTCCCAACATTCAACGGCTTTTGCCTTGTTATCTAAAGCTTCGTAAGCACAACCCATAAAGTAGTAGAAATCATTTTCTTGTGCACCGTACAGTTTTCCTTCTCCTAAATGATGCGGATATTCCAGACATTCTTCCAATAATGCAATTGCTTCTTCATTATTGCCGGCAACCAATGCTTTTTTAGCCAATTCAACACGTGCAAACTGATACTGAGCTGGTACCTTACCTTCTCCTCCTTCCCACGGATGGAAGATATGTTCGTCAAGCAATGTTTTTGCTTTTTCGTATTCACCTATTTGATTCAATAAAGTAATTTCCTCCAATATTAAATCGTCACGTTGTGCAATTAATTCCGGATATTTCTGTAAGAATGCCAAACGTTCGACGTGAGAACGATGCACACGTTTATAGAGTTGATCCAATTCCATAAGAACACGCGCATCAGTTACATCAAGCAGGAAAGCACGTTCCATGCATTCGATGGCTTTTACTTCTTCGTCTTTTTTATTGAAGTATGCCAAAGCCAGATTACGCCATACAGTCGGGAATTTATCATCCAGTTCAGCAGAAGTCTCCCATGCTTCCATAGCCAAATCATACTGGCGCTTATCATAATACAAATTACCCAGATAATAAGGTGCTTTCGCATCCTTCGGATTTTGCTCCATTGCACATTGCAAAGCGAGGATGGCTTCCAGACGATTCGGGAAACAATAATCGGAACAAGTGGTGGATGCGTCTATGAATGCCTGTTCTGCTCCGGCAAGATTTCCTTGAACCAGACACCATCCTAAATAATAATAGGTCATCGGAGTGACAATTCCCTCACTAATAGCTACATTCCATAAAGAAGCAGCTTCCTCCCAACAACCGGCGGCACAATAATCAAGAGCTATTTCATCATAGTTATGAGCTTCACCACGCATCATTGTTTTCAGAATTGCCAAATCATCCGCATTACTGGTCAATAGATACTTCTCATATCGACAACCGAAATTGAACTTATCAAGAGCCAACGAGTCTTCTATCAATTGCAAAGCTTCTTCCGTTTTATTCATCTGACGAAGAACCGTTGCTTTCAAAGCACGCGCTTTATGATTATGCCAGTTACGAATCAATGAACGGTCTATTTCGTCCAAAGCATCCTCCAAACGACCTTGCATAGTAGAAATCTGAGCACAGGCAAAATAGCCTGCATCTTGCCAAGCGGCATTCCAACAAGATTTATAGAAACGGTCGTAAGCCTCATTGTAACGTCCTTGATACTTCAAGGCAAGTCCCAGATTATAAAGAGGCTCACCGTCATAAGGATTCGGATTCCGCTTTTGCAAGGTCTTCACTGCCGTAAGCAGATATTGTTCCGCCTTATGGAAACGTCCTTTACGGATATACCATAAACCCAACGCATTGTTATTGCGCACATCAATCGGATCACGGCGTAACGCTTCTTCGTAATAGTCCACAGGATTGTAGGTAGCGTGTCTGTATTGCTCCAAATGCAATCCCGTCAGATAAAGCTGTTCGGTAGTCTTTATCTCCTCCGGCAATAAGGCCGCTTCGGCTGCATCGGGAATCGGTTTTACTTCTTCCGGTTCAGCGTGCCAGTAAAGCAGTTCTTTTCCGTTGGCGGTAATTTCCAGATTCAGTCTATTAAAACACTCTCCTGACACATTGATTGTTTCGTCCAACAAATTTTCCGGAGTAATCGTGACTTCTTTACTATAATAAACTTTACCGTCCTCACCTTTCAAGACAATATTTACAGTTTGCCTGGAGGTCGCAAAAACCTTCAAACGCACACTGTCTTCACCTTCGGGATCAATGTTCATCAATAGATCTCTGCTTGCATTCTTTATCACACCCAGCTCACGATACGGCAAGAAGTATTGCACAAAACTCTTTTCTTCATAAGGCTGCAACCAGGTGAAGTCCGGTTGATTCTCGGTATACACCCCTGCCATCAGTTCGATATACGGCCCGTCCTCATCCGTCAGATTACGGTCCCATGCACGTCCGAAGTCCCCATTTCCCCATGTCCACTGCTTCTTGCCTGGAGATATATGATGATTGGCTATATGCAGCATACCGGCATGAGTGTCATTTTCATAACCTCCTTCAAAGTTGAAACGGGAGTTTACCGCCATATAGGAAGTAGGAACTTTGATATTCTTGTAGTTTGAAATATCCACTCCGGCAGAGTAATCCATTTTATAATAAGTACCCGTAGCGATGGGGAAACTGGATACAGCCCGCTTTCCATGATCGAACACCGCATTGATATCAGGCGGGAAGACACTTTGATAATAATCGTTCACAGCAACGGCAGGATTTGCCCACCATAAGAAAGTCTGCGGCACCTCCGTACGGTTATAAAGCACTCCCTTGATTTCGAGAAATGCGTGTCCCGGACGGAGTGTGAAGCCCGCCATTCCTTTCTGGTGGAACATACGTTCCATCTCACTTACCCATACCGTGACGCTACCATCGGCATTTTCTTCGATCATCGTATCCACAGGCATATAAGTACTCGGCCGGTGATGTTGAGGCCAGTTGAACTCGATACCTCCCGAAATCCACGGACCTGCAAGTCCTACCAAAGCCGGTTTTATCACATGATTATAATAAATGAAATGACGCTCCTTTATCTTGTCATAAGCCATTTGTACACGTCCACCTAGTTCCGGCAGAATCATGACCTTGATATATTCATTCTCAATATAAATCGCTTCATATTCCTTATCCGTCTTTTCATTGGAGATGGACTCTATCACAGGATAAGGATATACTACACCGCTACTACCTTGATACACACGTTTCTCTAAGAAAATAGGATTCTTTTCAGGTTTCCCCACTTCATAGGTGGGAATGACAACCTTTTCTTTCCATGCTTTTACCATAATATTCTGATTATATATTTACTTTATCAATTCTTTTTCGAGTGTTTCCAACGATTTTCCTTTCGTTTCGGGCAAGGAACGGAAGAGGAATATGAATCCCGCTACGCAGATGGCCGAATAAATCCAGAATGTACCATAACTGCCCAAAGCACTATTCAATAAAGGGAAAGTATATGTCAACGTGAAACTGCCTACCCATAAAGCAAAAGTGCAGGTTGCCATTGCTACGCCACGTATACGGTTCGGGAAGATTTCAGCAAGCAACACCCATGTGATAGGACCCAAAGACATCGCATAGCAAGCGATGGCGAGTACCACCAAGACAACCATGAAGAAACCGCTTACCTCGAAGAAATAGCACGCACCCAAAATGAGATAGATACCCGCCAGCCCTCCGGCTCCCAAAAGCATCAGCGCACGACGTCCCAAACGTTCGACAGTATAAATCGCTACAAATGTGAAGATTACATTCGCCACTCCGGTCACTACAATATTAAAAAGTACATCCCCCAAAGAATAGCCTGCCGATTGGAATATTTCTTGTGCATAGTTGAAAATCACATTCGTGCCACACCATTGCTGAAACACGGCTACCACAACACCCAATACCAATACCTTGCGGAACGGACGACTGAATAATAGTTTCAGTCCGCCTTCTGACTTTGAGTTACCCGCAGCTTCAACCATCTGAAGTTCCTGCTCTGCATAATCATCCCCGCCTATCTTACTTAATACATTCCAGGCCTTGTTATCCTTTCCTTTCATAGCCAGCCAACGAGGACTTTCCGGTATAAAACAGGTCAGTAATAAAAAGATAGCCGCCGGAAATGCCGCTCCCCAAAACATCCAACGCCATCCCATCTGCCCATTCCACGAAGCGCAGATATCAGCGGAAGTAAAATCGGCAGGGATAGGTTCCGCTATCAGCCAGTTAGTGATTTGCGCTCCCAGAATACCTAGTACGATGGTTAATTGATTCAATGAAACCAGTTTGCCGCGAACAGAAGTCGGAGCCACCTCAGCGATATACATCGGTGATAATCCCGAAGCAATTCCAATTCCGATCCCTCCTAAGAAACGGGCTACCAAAAACCAGCTGAATGTCGAGAAAGCTCCGGTTGCGTATGCGGAAGAGAAAAAGATAAACGCGGAAATCAACAAGAGCGGTTTACGTCCGTAGCGGTCCGCCATCATGCCCGCTACCATCGCACCGATCAGACAGCCCAGCAAAGCCACGCTCATTGCCAGCCCTTGCATTGTCGGTGAATCGGCTATACCGAAATAAAGTTCATAGAAAGGTTTCGCTCCTCCTATTACTACCCAGTCGTATCCGAAAAGTAAACCGCCCATTGCGGAAACCAAACAGATAAAATAGACGAATTTCTTATTATAACTTTTCATACCATTAGAAGATTGATTAATTGATATTGCAAAGATAGAGGTAGCCGGGCACACAAAAAATAGAATTTCATTTTATAAAGATGGACAATCTTATTTTTAATGTATTATTTGACAGATTACGTACATTGTTATATATTTGCGTCCAACAGTCAAATCATATACTATGAGATTATGGTAAAGTTAAAAGATGGATTTACCGGAGAAAGAGCTTTGGTGCTTCCCCGTATGATCGTCGACAGGATGGAAGAAGATCCGTTGACCTCTATGCTGCACATCACTGACATTGGTTATTATCCGAAAGCCAAACATCACTTCCGGGAACGGAAAGAACCGATCAACCAATATGTATTTATCTATTGTATAGACGGCGCCGGTTGGTATCGGATCGGGGAACAGGAATACACGGTATCCGCCAACCAATATTTTATTCTTCCGGCTGGCGTCCCTCATGCTTATGCTTCCGACCAGTCCTCCCCATGGACTATTTACTGGATACACTTCAAAGGAATCCTTGCACCGTTTTATGCGCAGGAAGCCGGTCGGCCGATGGATATCCGACCAGAGCTACATTCTCGCATCAGCACACGGATCAATTTGTTTGAGGAAATATTCAATACATTGAAGAACGGATACAGCAATGAAAACCTCCGATACGCATTCTCGATGTTTCATTTTTATCTGGGCACACTGAGATATGTACAGCAGTTCCGCAATGCGGCAAGTGACGGACAGACGGAAGACGAGAATATAATCGAGCTGGCCATTCATTATATGAAAGAAAACATGGAGAAACATCTCAGCCTGCAGGACATAGCAGATCAGATCGGGTATTCTCCATCACATTTCTCTATGCTGTTCAAAAAGAGAACGGGACACAGCCCGCTCACCTATTTCAACCTGCTAAAGATACAACAGGCCTGTCTGCTGCTGGACACAACCGACATGAAAATAAATCAGATATGCTATAAGATAGGTATAGAAGATACCTATTATTTCTCACGACTATTCAGCAAGATGATGGGAATGTCACCACGTGAATACCGTAAGTCAACGAAAGGGTAATACAGGCAAAGCGGATTATTCAAAGAATAGAAGTTCGCCCCCGTCCGATTCCGCATAGTCTCTCAACAACGATTGAATCATTCCGGCAGCTTCTTTCAAACCTTCTTTGCCATTATAACCGTTGACAATAGCAAGAATATGGGTAGTATTGATATCCATTTTCGTACGCTCATGGTCACTGGTCGGTGTTCCTATCCCTCCGAAAGAATCACGATACACAGGCAATCCTTCGATATTCAGCACACCGCGCCCGATTCCCTCAAAGGGCTCTCCCGCCTTACCAATCCCCAGTTCAAGGCACGTGCCCTGTATCTTATCCGCATCGAACCCTCCGATAGAATGTCCCGTACGGAGAGAAACGAGATTTATGAGATCTACCAACGTATCAATCTGATATAAAGGAATCCCGCGCATCAGGCGACGGCGCAAAGCCTCTGCCGACGGGCGATAACGTCCGGGGTCCTTGCCACAACGCTTATATGCCTCACGAGTGGCTGCAATCACAGGCTGCCGTTTGATATCCTCCATCTGCGTTGTGGAAGTCAGCTGCCCGGTGAAAGCATTGATTTCACGCCAGAGCCCTTCACTATAACTTGTGTTTCTGACTGTTGCATATACAGCTGCTCCGGCAAATACCGGACAAGCTTCTTTAATCTCTTGAGAAATGGAAATAGTATACATATTCAATGACAATAGTTTTTATACAGTGTCCAACATGATTCCAGACAAAATACGTCCGGAACGAATCCCTAAACGGCGGGCGGAGAAGAACTCGTCACAATGGGTATAAGTGCAGATACCGGACAGTTCTATCTGACTGTCAGGAATGCCAAACGATAACAACTGTATCCGGTTAGCCTCCCACAAATCCAGATGATGTTTACCGGTTTGCCCGTTCCACGTCGAAATACGGAGCATATCAAAATCTTGTTCTTTGAATGCTTCGTATACTTCTTCACCCACTTCAAAAGACTCCAATGAGATGCTCGGACCTATGCAGGCTGTAACATCCTTACCTTCCGTTCCGAAAATACGGCGCATTTTCTCTAAAGTACTGCGAAGGATATGTGCCACTGTTCCCCGCCATCCGGCATGCACTGCCGCAATGGCTTGATGAGTACGGTCATACATCAAGACAGGCACACAGTCCGCCGTAGAAATACAGATGCAATATCCGGGTTCGGCAGTTATCAGCGCATCGATTCCATACAACGATTTTTCTTTCTGTTCCGGAGATAATCCGGTAAAAGTGTCCTCAATATGCAAAATCTCCGTACCATGTGTTTGCACAGGGACTACCAGTTCAACAAGAGACTGCGGCAATGCTTCCAAAAGTAGCTTCCTGTTAAGGCACACCCGTGCCAGTTCGTCCCCACTGTAATGCGAACAGTTGAAAGACGCATAAGCCCCTTCACTGTACCCTCCCCGCCGGGTAGTTACAAAATGAGAAATGTTGGAATATGAGCTTAGCGACTCATATCCCAACATTCTTTTATCTTCTGTGAGTGAAATCATTTTTCTTCCCAATCTTCTTCTTCGTACTCATAGTCGATGTCCTCGTCATCATCCGCATCTTCCTCATATTCATAAACGATGTCTTCATCCTCGCCCATGTCTTTGAGTTCCTGTTGCAAGCAGGTCACGTCTTTCGGCCGGTGGACAATCGCCTCTATCTTGTTACTCTCCTTATTCAGTTCTTCCCAAAGGATGTCTTTCAACACCGAGATTCCTAAACCGGAAACAGAAGAGATGAATACGTGCGGTATGCCTTCGGGCAATGTAGGCTCGATTTCGTCCATCAGTTCCTGATCGAGCATATCGCTCTTGGTAATTGCCAACACCCGTTGTTTGTCCAGCATTTCAGGATTGAATGTACGCAGCTCGTTCAGCAAGATATCATATTCTTTACGGATATCATCGCTGTCCGCCGGAACCATAAACAACAACAAGGAGTTGCGTTCGATATGACGCAGGAAACGGAGTCCCAAACCTTTACCTTGACTGGCTCCCTCGATAATTCCAGGAATGTCCGCCATTACAAAAGATTTCCCATCATGATAGGAAACGATACCCAGATTCGGTTCGAGTGTCGTAAACGGATAATCGGCAATCTTCGGTTTGGCAGCCGAAATGGAAGAAAGCAAGGTAGACTTTCCCGCATTCGGGAATCCTACCAGACCGACATCGGCAAGTAGTTTCAACTCCATGATAACAGTCATTTCCTGCATCGGTTCTCCCGGCTGCGCAAAACGCGGAGCCTGGCGGGTTGCCGTCTTGAAATGCCAGTTACCTTGACCGCCGCGACCACCTTTAAGCAGAATCACTTCCTGCCCGTCTTCAGTCACATCACAAATGTACTCTCCGGTTTCGGCATTGTAAACAACCGTTCCGCAAGGTACTTCAATTATCTTATCCTCACCGTCTTTGCCGAAACTACGTCCTTTACTTCCCGACTCTCCATGACCTGCCATCGCATGACGGTCAAACTTCAAGTGTAGCAAAGTCCAGTAGTTACGGTTACCGCGCAAGATGATATGGCCTCCTCTTCCGCCATCGCCCCCGTCGGGACCTCCGTTAGGACAATATTTCTCGCGCCTCATGTGCGTAGAGCCTCTTCCGCCCTTACCCGAGCGACAGTATATCTTTACGTAATCAACAAAATTCGATTCAGCCACGTTGGTTAATGATTAATTGGTTAGTGATTTATATTTAAAGAAGACTACAGTCCGTCCACCGCTCCACAGATATCCGCAAAGATACCCTCCATAGTGCCTAGACCGTTGATGTGTTGGTATTTCTTTTCGTTCTTATACCAGTCAATCAACGGAGCAGTCTGCGAGTGATATACGTGCAGACGTTTCTTGATCGTCTCTTCATTATCGTCAGCACGGCCGGAATCCTTACCGCGTTTGATAAGACGTACCATCAGTTCATCCTCCGGAACATCCAAATCGAGCATTACAGAAACATCCTGTCCTCTTTCCGCCAACATTTTCTTTAATGCTTCCGCCTGTGCAATTGTTCTTGGGAAACCATCGAAAATTACACCTTTGCTATCTTTAAAGCTATCAAATACGCTTGCCAGAATATCAATCATCAATTCGTCGGGAATCAATTGGCCTTGATCGATATAACCTTTAGCCGTTTTACCCAGTTCTGTGCCGTTCTTGATTTCAGCACGCAATACATCTCCGGTTGAGATGTGATTGATTCCATACTTTTCTACAATACGTTCGCTCTGCGTCCCTTTGCCGGAACCCGGAGCACCGAAAATTACAATGTTCAACATCTTTTTTACCTAAAAATTAATTTGTATTTGAAATTAGTCTACTACTGTATAAATGTCGGGATAGTTACGTCCGAAGCCGTCATAGTCCAGACCGTATCCCACGATAAAGTCATTCGGTATCTCCATCGCTACATACTCGATGTTGAGGTCTACCTTCAACTTCTCCGGTTTCACCAGCAGAGAAGCGATGTGAATTTCTTGCGGATTGCGTGTACCTAATGTATCCAGCAGACGTTGCATGGTGAGCCCCGTATCCACAATATCTTCTACAATGACAACCGTACGTCCGGCAATGTCTTCATTCAAGCCGATTACCTCTTTGATAACTCCTGTGGAAGTTACTCCCTGATAAGAAGCCAGCTTCACAAATGAGATCTCACAAGGAATCGTAATATGCTTCAATAGGTCGGCGGTAAACATAAAAGAGCCGTTCAACACACTAAGGAAAAGCGGATTCTTACCTGCCAAATCGCGATTGATTTCGTTCGCTACACGAATCACTTCTTTCTGAATATCCTGTTCCTTAATAGAAACGGTAAACTGTTTGTCTTTTATCTGAATGGTATCCATAACCGGTTATTTTAAAAAAGTTGTCGCAAAAATACAATTTTTATTCTACTTAGTGAAATCTATATGAACGTTTTTATAAAGAAGCGAGGAGATGTGCTCTTGCAAACATACCTCCTCGCCCTGACTTGTTATATTACAAATATCTTATTAATCATCTATATTTTCATAGGTAATTGATAAATTGGGAATTCCAATTTCGGCCATAGCATTGCCGCAATCTATTGACAACACATTGTTATTCATCACTGCTGTAACAGTATAAGTCTGATAAATTAACTCTCCTGTTGTTTCATCCTGACTAACAGGGACCTGAAATGAATCAGGGATCTTTTTCGATATTTTTCCTATCTTATTCAACAAGAATGCTAAAGAAGCATCTTCTTTACCATAAATAAGATTTGGCAAATGGATTGCGATAGCAGGATCAATTGTATTAGGCACAGTCAATATAGAAGTCTCTCCATAAGTATAATGTACATCGCTGCCAAAATTAAAATCTTCCAAGTTGCCATCCGCATTATATACAAATGTCATATCCATCCCTTCATACTGTTCTCCAGGATTTACAATAGAAGATAAATAATCACCTGCATAACTCCAATCATTAAATTTTTCAGTTTCCTCGTACATATCAGCAGCAGTAGCTTTTACAATTTTCCCGTCTTTTAATGTATAAATTAAATCAATGCCAGCTGTACAACTAACTGTCTTTATCGTATTTCCATCATACTCAAAGTCCCAATTAAATTCCATATCACCTACTGCGGCATTACTCAGCCGTCCTTCCGCATCATATTTTAACTCTAAAAAAAGAGTACCCATTCCTCCTGCATCCATAAAGATTGATTTAACCCTCTTAGCCTTTTGTACCGTCAATACAACATTATCCAATACCCAAGAACTTGTTCCACGAATCAAACTTACAGTATAATCTCCTTCGGGACAGTCAGCCGGCAAAGTGAATGTCAGTCCATCAGTAGAAATCGTAACCTCAGAAATTTCAATATTACTTGTGCTCTCAGCTTTCAATACAATTTTATCCCCGCTCTCGTATCCACTACCACCAAGTGTCACTTTTTTTCCCGGATTAACAACCACTTCTGGCAAAGAAGGACTTATAATCGGACTATCTGCATCCGTCAAAGTAATAGAACCAAGTGTCCATTCATTGCCACTTTGTGTCAATATCACATTATAAACTCCTGCTACTAACGACATAGGGACAGTAAATGTAACTCCTGCATTAGAAAAAGCAGCATCTATTACTGTTTTTTCTTTAGAAGAGTTCTCTAAATACAAGCTAATACCAGAAGCCGTAAATCCCGTACCTCTAATAATAACTTCACCACCAACTGCTGCTGTAGCAGGGATACTCACACTGCTAACCGGAAGTTGTGGAGTTGGATCACCATCATCATCAGATGAACATGCTGTAAATGTACCGATCACTGTACATACCATCAACATCAATAACCAGATTTTTTTCATAACCAGTAAATTTTAAATTAGTAATTAGTTGCACAAATATTTGTAAAGTATATCAAAATATTCTCATACAGATTTTTATGTTAATCCAACAAATTTAAATGTCTTCCAAAGTATTCAATATACGTTCTGTATCATCTGATGAAGGACGCAACATATCATTGTTTATAATCTTTCCTTCCTTATCCAAAAGCAAGAAACGGGGAATTCCCTCAATATTGTATGCTCTTTGGAAAGAGCTTCCACGCCCGATAAGCAACTGAACACCGGACAAATCTCCACTTTTTACTTTTGCCTCCCACTTTGCCTTATCATGATCTATCGAAAGACTCAAAAAAGTAATATTCTTCCCCTCAAACTTTGACTCCAACTCTTTTAGGAAAGGTAATTCCCTCTGACATGGACCACACCAGGTAGCCCACAAGTCTATATAAAGATACTTTCCTTTAAAATCAGCTAGAGAATAAGACTTTCCATTTATATCAACCGCCTGAAAATCCGGAGAAGGCTTACCGGGAGAAGACAAATTCCATTTCTCATATTTATCCTGATAATCTGCCAAAAGCACAGTATCCTTCACATAAGTATGATAAATATTTTCCAAATCTGTAATATTCTTAATACCAAACCTTTCTACATATTCCGTAGCCAGACTGTTCAGCAACACTTCTTTGACTCTTTCATTCTTGAAATTATCTGCAATGTACCGCATTTGAGCAACGGTTTTCGGATAATAGTCGGTAACTTCCCGATTAGGAGTATCAAGTATATGAGACAGTTCCACAACAAAGTCACGGTACTCATCCATATCCAGCCAATCCTCATCTTCCACCATATACTTCCGGAGAGTATCGTAATAAGCCTCATCCGGGCGATAAGTACTATCTTGCGTCATCATAATATGTCCCATCGGATACATGACTACTCCTGTTCCATAAGAATAATGAATACGCGCCGCCTCCATTTTGTTAAAATCACCAATGCCATCCAGTCCGCGAACATTCAGCAATTTATATGCTTCCTGTTCTTTCTGCTCTACTTTCTGCATATACTCATTCAGAGGAAGAGCATACGTTTCATCCGGCAACGACGTGAGTGTAACAGTATTCAGATAATCAATTACTGGTGCCTTTTCACCTTCAAACTTAAACGTTCCGACATAATCATTGCCATCAAAAGTAATGTGTACACGATCTCCTTTTTCCAAATATATTTTCCGTTCGTTCTGGCCATAGAACAAATTAGCATATAAAGCATTTACACCGGAAATTGTATCCGCTCCATATCCCTGCTCATTCAGAGGAACTGAATTTACCGTTCTATGATACACCAATACAACTTCGGTAGCTGTAGGATTCTTAACATCAAACGTAACCACAATGTTATCTGGCTTACCGGAAGAGGTACAAGCACTTACCAAACCGGCCAACAACACTACAAATAAACAATTTCTCATATATTTCCTTTTTAGTAAAAATTTAATTATTCCTTTCACGATAGGTAGCGTCTACGATTCGAGCAAAACCAGTATACTTTTCCGGTGTAACAGAACTGAAATCGCCTTCTGACTCCAATCCTTCATAAACCCGTAATATTCCCTTTCCAGCACCGTCTACACTTCCTACAACCAAATCATATGAACGAGAGGTATTGGCACTTTCCCGATAAAGATTAAATTTGAGGCAAGTAATAGTTTCCCCATCCAATGCAAATTGCTGTTCTGCTTCCAAAGGTGAAACAGATAAGTCGACCCGGTAAACCGTATTGTCCACAGCATAATACATATAATTTTTCAAAGAGCTAAAAGCATACAAAGTGCCCTCTTCCACTATTCCCGTACAACCGGACAAGTCACCATAATAGGATTTTCCCAACACATAAGTGCAATCTGCATATAAAAGTAAATCCCCCAACTGAATGCCATAAAGATAAGACCTGCCATCCTTAGTCAGAATAGTATAAGTTGTCCCCATTTTGGCATTACCCGGATCATATTTCGTATTCTCCATATAAACATAATCATACCCTTCAGGATAATCATAAGACACACTATGCACCACTCCATTATCACCTTTAAAACTGGTAGCTATTTCTTCCATTTTATCCATCGTCACCAAAGGTTCAAGACTACCTAAATCTTCATAAGCCATCATCGGACAATACGCCATAAAACATTTATTAGTCGTATCATACAGTAAATACACAGCTACATACATTGATGCTGCCACATTCGCCCCCACGTAGGGAGCTACATCAAAAGTCTTATTCACCACACTCTGATACAGACCATCTATCCCCATCCCCCTTTCACAGTAATAGGCTTCTTTACCACTGACAATCATTTTACCCAAACCGGCAGCAGTAATAGAATAAGGACGCAAAGATGCACCGTTTGCAGCTGCTTCATAAGCGAAATTATATTCTTCCTTCCACTCGAAATTATTCTTTCCCAAACGAGTAGCTCCATCATCTGTCAACAAGTAAAAAGGAGACTGGGCATCCGTCATTGTCGATGAAAGAGATTGAATCTTTCGCGGACCTTTCCATTGAGAGATTTCACTATAATTTTTCAGAAGATCAAAGTATGTATCTCCTGTAACCTTAGAAACCATATCCAAACGTGCACGTCCTTCTTCATCTGAACAAAGCACCATCCAACCTTCAGAAGTAGTATCGCTGACAGTCAATGTATAACTTTTTTGCCAATATATACCCGTATCCTTCTCCGTCACCGTAAAATACAGGATGTATACATCAGCGTTCAGAGCTACTTCATAGTCCAAATTGCGAGTATTGCCAATCACAGTCTCCACTTCATTCTCTATATCCTGATTGATTACCTTCCACTCAAATTCATACCTGTCGTCAAGAAGAGTAGAAGTACCAAAATCCGGTGTCAATTGTAACCGGTTATGCGTCAAGACAGAAATATTATCATCCACTCCGGAAATTTCAAGTTCTGTCAGATTACGGTAATCATAATTTCCTTTATCTTCCGTACAAGCCACCAATAGAAAGCCTGCTACCAGAATCCTCCATAAATTATTATACAAATTCTTCATCATATCAGTTCTTTTTAAACGTCAAAGGGTCTCCATTTCCATCAAAGGCATTTTCATCAAACTCTTCACCTGCATTCTTCTTTCCCTCTTGTTCCTTCACATACTGAGTCATTTCCGAACTAATATATACCTGCATGGCAAAGGTCATTACCGACACGTCATTAAAATCAGCCGGTGCAACATCCAGCACATCACATATCAATTCAAACTTCTGTTGCGAAAATGCTCCTAACAGATTTTCTTCCCATGCTACAGGAGCAGAGGTAAACATATCTGAAAATATAATACGGTAGCGCAAGGTAGATACTGTATCTCCTCCAGCTTGTATCTCTTCCGTTACAGGAAGTGCAAAATAGTCGTTCGCACGAAGCTCCATATAAATAGTCTTTTTCATTGTTTTCAAAGATTCCGTGCGTTTTAGAGTAACTATATAATTTATACTTGAAGCTCCGGCCGGTATCTCTACCTTATCCGACAACACATAATCCGTTCCCTCTACAGCATTTTCGGAACTAACACGGATATCTACCGGGCGGGACTCATCTACAGGACGTCCCAACAATTGGATCTTCACAGGAATTTCCATATCATCTCCACTCTCGTAGACAAAAGTAACATCTATGCTATCCTGCAAAGCACTCGCAGAAGAACGGTTATTAAAATAAATACCGCTAATATTCTGAAAAGTACCGGGCTCGCGTTCGTCACAGGCCGACAGACCAATCAGCAGGCTAAGAAAAACCACGATATATCTATTTTTCATTTTCATCATACATCTTATTTTGTTCATTTAAAAGCATTTACTTTCAATTTTCTGTTTCCGAATCAGGAAGAGGGACTACGAATATCTGATCACTTGCTTCCGGATTTTTACTAGATACGGACGAGAATAAAACAGGTCTGTACAATCTCTTATAGAGATAAAAGAGTTGCCCTTCACCGTATAGCTCACGTATATATTCATACACAAGCAAATCTTGGGTCAATGATGAAACAGTAGTTACCCCACGATTCCGTCGCAACGTATTGACATAGCTGGAACCTGCCGTCAAAGAAGCAGACTGGCTCTCGGCTGCAATAAGATACATCTCACCTATACGTAACATTGGAATCATTGTATTTTCTATTTTTCCGGTATCCTCCATATCCGCATATTTATAGAAATACCTGTTAGAACCTGAAGCCACCCAATTCACTCGATAACGGTAGTCGTCCTGGTTGCCTCCGGTAGCTGTACCTCCGAAAATGAGATTATTCATCAGATCATTATCCATTCTGAATACATAGTTAGGAACACGAGTCGGGTCAAAATAATTTTTAAACAATTGGTTACGGCTTGCATGAGAGAGAGCAAAGATCACTTCAGAAGAGAAAATACGGTCCGGATCATCCGGTGAACCGGTAACCAGTTTTTTATCTACAAACGGAAAAATACCGCTATCTACCGCTTTTATGATTTCCGTAGAATAGTTGAATGCTTTCTTTCTTGCACTTCCACCTTCCTCATCATTGCTACTTGCATACAGACAAACACGTGCTAATAATCCTGTCACCGCATAATAATTCATCCGTAAAGCACGATAGCGCAAAAAGTTAGAATTCTGATTTACATCTCCACTCATCATCGTACCCTCCGTCTTTACCGGATCATTCACTAATAAGATTCGCGCTTCCTCTAGGTCGGTTATTACCTTTCGAATCACTTCTGAAGCAGGAAGCTGTTCTTCCGGCAAATTGGTCTGCGCTGTATAATAGGGGATACTCAGCTTATCTTTATTGCGTGAATACACCGGGCCAAACAGTCGAAGCATGTCAAAATGTAGCATAGCCCGCAGGGCAATTGCTTCTCCGCGTATAATATTATAATTATCACCGGTAAAAAGAGATGTCCTGCTCTCCATATTCTCAAGAATCTCATTACAATTCAAGATCATCGCATACGCTTCATTCCACGTCTCGCTCAGTCTTCCACGCCAATATTCCGTTTCATATTGATAGTCGGCGAGATCTTTGTAATTTCCCCACACGGAATTGTCCGTCCCTATTGTATAAGCACCTCCCATTATTTCAATCATTTCCACAGTCAGAGCGCATCCGTATAGCTTGTCATTATTCAGTTCCACATATACGCCATTCAATAATTTTTGGAATCCCTCCTCCGTAGAGAACAGTTCGTCATCCGATATCTTATCATAAGGCTTCACATCCAACCAGTTACTACAGCCACATAGCAGAAAGCAACCGAGCAACATACCTGTATATATTTTATTCTTCATAACTCATTCGTTTTTATAAGTTTTCTCTTCCATTGTTTAAAAGGTGGCACCGATAGACAAAGAGATCGTTCGTGCAAAAGGATAATCAATTCCACGTTCCGCCTTAACGGTAGACCAACGGAATATATCATTCATATTTGCCTGTAAAGATAAAGCTGCCAAACCTAGCTTCTTGACAAATCCTTGATTGAACTCATAGCCCAGACTGACAGACTCGCAAGTCAGTGTGTTTTCATCCATCACAAAACGAGAAGATTTCTCAGTAGTCTGCACCATAGATATACCTTTGAACTGCGCTTCACGGTTGGACTCCGACCAACGATTGTATAGCGCACGCTTATCTTGATTGTTGTACACTTCTTCTGTACCTATATTCTCTACCTTGTCGAAAAGAGAAGTGTTGAATAACTGCCCGCCTATTTGATAACGGAAAAAACAGCTGAGTGAAAAGCCTTTATAATAGAATGTAGTCCCGAACAATCCTTCTATATCAGGTTCCGTATCTCCTACCACTACTTCGTCATTCACATCATACGAAAAAGAATATGTACCATCCTTCTTTATAAAGAGCTCTTTACCGGTAGCCGAATCTATTCCGGCAGACCGCACAGCCCAGATAGCCGTAGGACTTCCCCCGTCATAATAACGGGTAGTACCCGCCAATGAAGCCTGTCCACTCTTATTCAAAGCACTAAAAGAGTCACCGATATTGGCATATTTCGAACGAGAGTGCGTTGCATTCACGCTCAAATTCCAATTGATTCCCTGTTCCGGCAGATAAATAGGAGAAAACTTCAATGTAGCTTCCCAACCTTTTGTTTTTTGCATACCGGCATTCATTGTCAGGCTTGTCACTCCCATAGAACCCGGAGTCGTGATGACAGCCAGCAACGGATCGGTATTCTTCCAATAATAATCCAGAGTCACATTGATCCGGTTATTCCACATCGTAATATCGGTACCGATATTATAATTGATTGTTTCCTGCCATCCCAAGTCTTTGTTTCCCAATGCATTCAGGATCACACCTGTTCCGAATACATTCGTCATCCAGCCATTGAACTTGTAAGTCGAGAATGCCTGATAAGCAGCAAAATTCTGGTTTCCCGGATTTCCGACAGAAGCTCTCAGCTTGAGAAGTTGAAAGAAGTCTTTATCTCTAAGGAACTTCTCATTATGAATATTCCAACCAAGCCCGACAGACCATGTATTCCGGAAACGGTTATCCGTGCCGAACATAGACGCGCCATCACTACGATAATTAAAATCAAGCAAGTAGCGATTATCATAAGCATAACCGCCATTGACATAAAAACTTGCCGCACGTTTCTCCGTCCGGCTGTAATCCGGACTTTCCCCGTCTGGATAGCTATTGGCAAAAGATGGAGAATCAAACTGGTCATCCGTAAAACCATTGGCTGAGAATCCATAATTTTCTCTTTTGGTACTACTAAAATTGAATCCGGCCACAGCATTAACCATGTGTTTATCGGCAAATAAACGACCAAATGTAGCAGCCAGATCCCCTTCATATACTAATCCTTTGGTTTGTGTGTGCGTATATAACCCTTTCTCCGTATCACTTACATCATCAAACTGTGAATGCAACGGAGACAAACGGACATCCGACGTATCATCCGATTTCGTCAGGCCGAATTTGGCTCTTAAACGAAAATCATGTGTAGCAAACCACTCGATGATAAAGTTGTTGGTAAATCCAAATTCCTGCCCTTTATTATAATTGTTCAGATGAGCGTTCCATAACGGATTGGAAACAGGAGAATCATTTGTGCCATCCTCCGGATAATACAGGTATTTTTCTATCTCACCTACCGAATTATATTTCCGGTAATAAGGATTCGCCTGCGCATATTCCGAGAAGGAAACAGTTGGGTCGACCGTCTCCAAATAATCAATTGTCAGTTTATTGCTGAACTGAAATTTTCCCGTACGATATATCAAATCGATATTTCCTCCAATCGTCTGGCGTTCGGATTCTTTCATTACTCCATTCACATGGCCTATGCTCAATCCTATTCCATAACGTATCTTTTCTTCACCACCTTCTGCGTAGATATTGTGTTTGTGCGTAAACCCGTTACGTACCGGTTCTTTCAGCCAATAAGTATCTACCCCTCTTTCTATTTCCTTCAGCCGCTCGTTCCGCAAGCTATTTAAACGCAACTGATTGGAAGGACTGTTGGTGTTGTCCTCATATACTCCTGCCAATGTTTCAAACTGTAACTTTTCACGGGCATTCATCAGGTTATAGTCAGACAAGTCGGCTATATCTACTCCAAAATCTCCTTTATACGAAAGCTGAAGACGTCCTTTCTCCGGTGTTTTAGTTTCAATTACCACTACTCCATTGGAAGCTTTCGAACCATAAATAGCCGTAGAGGCAGCATCTTTCAATATCGTAACAGAAGCTACACGGTTCATATTCAGGTTCATCACAGTTTCCAGCGTAGTCTCGAATCCATCTAAAATAAACAACGGCTGGTTGGGATCTGTACCATATTCTTCCTTCAACCCTACTACACTGCTCTTTCCCCGTATCTCGATATCCGGCATTTGATTAGGATTGGAACCGAACTGATTATTTTCCATGATCTTAAAAGAAGGATCGAGTGTCCGCAAACTTTGCAAGACATTCTGCGAACCTACCGATTTCAACTCTTCCCCCTTAAATGTTGTAGAAGAACCTGTAAAACTTTCTTTTTTACGTTGATAGATTCCCGTAACCACCACATCTTTAATCTCCTGCAACTGTTGTTGCATTACGATATTTGCAAAAGATGAAGCATTCTTTCCGTTAAAATGTCTCGTAATCTTTTCATAACCGACAAAAGAGAAAGTTAGGTCGCAGCCTTCTATCGGTAACTTTATACTGAATTCTCCATTCAGATCCGTGGTCGTGCCGGACATTCCCGGTTCTGTTCCTCCTACTATTACCGAAACTCCGATCATCGGAGATCGGTCACTTCCATCAATAATCCGTCCTTTAAGTTCCATTTCTTTCTCTTCTTCCCGCAGTTCCTGTTTTCCGGAAGCAGGTCGCGGAACAATAATGATAGTACGATTCTCAACCTTAAAAGTGAAATTTGTACCGGACAGAATTTCTTGAAGTGCCTGTACCAAAGAAATATTATGATAATTAGCTGTTATCCTCTTCGGACATTCCGACAATTGTTTTGAATTATAAAAAAATTCATACCCTGTGACAGCACTCATCTTCTTCAATGCTTCCGCCACTGTCGCTTTTTTCAGCTCCACACTTACCGTTTGAGCATACACAGTACGACAACAGACTGAAAACACAAGAAATATAAGCCCTATCTTCCAATCAATGTGAATAAAACTTTTCTTCCTTTTCATACTCTTATCTCATTCTTTTTATATTGTTGTATCTCTCATCTCAACCAGAGCACCCCATTCTCAACCTCACAGACAACCCCATTGGTTTCCTCCATCAGGCGAGTAATATAGTCAACGCCACGTTCATAACTGATTTTCCCGGAAAAGGAATAGTTTCTCAATCGCTCGGCAACCTTTATTTCAACCCCATATACCCTTGAAAGGCGTTTTGCCAAGTCCGGAAGAGTTTCATCCTCAAAATAAATCCAGCCATCCTTCCATGCCGTAAAAGCCGAAGCGTCTACTTGTGCCACCTTCATATCTCCAAACACACAATCGAAGCTCACTTGTTGATCAGGAGATAAGATGATAGGTTCTTTCCCCTCCTCTACCTGATAACTGATTTTTCCCGTTACAAGCGTAGTGAAATGTTTACTATTTTCTGGATAGGCATTTATATTAAAGCTGGTTCCCAATACCTGTACAGACTCCTGATTACCAGTTTCTACATAAAACGGACATTTCTCATTACGACAGACTTCAAAAAACGCCTCTCCCGTCAGTCTCACCCTACGTTCTTTCTTACCTTCAAACGAAGCAGGATACTCCAATGTAGAAGAAGCATTCAGCCATACTTTCGTACCGTCCGACAGAGTCATCTGAAAGTGACGTCCGGCAGGAACTTCTAGTTTCAAGATACGCTCACTTGCTAACGCCAGCTTTTTACCGGCAGCAGTTTGTAGAGCCACATTATCTGCTGTATTCTGCTCAATACGTGCTGCACTGTCAAGGGACATAACAACCTCATTCCCCATCTTTAATATAACTTGATCATCAGATATAGTGACCCCCATATCCTGTAACTGCGCAATGGCAGTAGAAACCTGTTCCGACGGAATAAGTGTCCGAAAAATCAAAACGCCCGTAATCAATGCCGCAGCAATACTACCGGCTGTCAATATACGAAACCTGCGTTTTATACGAAGTTTTCTCTGAATCCGACCTTGCAAGTCTTTAAACCCCTGATCGGCTATAAAAGGATCTTCCTGAGAATCGGGCAACTGCTTCCACAATTGTTCCAGCAGTTCATCGTCTTGTTCACCTATCTCCCGGTACGGGATATCGTGTTTTGTATCCATATATAATGAAATTTACTCATTATATATAATACTGCACCTGATGAATTTACGTATCCGGTTCGATATTTTTTTTGAGAAAAGGTTATTTTTTCTTGATTTCCTTCCGCAACTTCTTCTTTACTTTATATAAAATAGTCTCAACTGTACGGATAGATATTGATAGTTCATCAGCAATAACTGCATTTTTCTTTTCTTCCCAATAACTCATTTGAAGTACTTTGCGGCTCTGTTCCGGCAGACGTTCTATGGCAGGAATCAACAATTCGTTTCTTTGTGAAGAAACAGGCACTTCCTCCCAATCCATCATTTGTTCCTCCATAGCTTTTTCTTCACGGGCCCTCCGTATTTCTTCCGCTTTAATCAATCTTAATGAATTATTATGAACCGCTCTTAACAGATAATTCCGTAATGATTTCGTGTCATCCAACGATTTACGATTTAGCCAAATAGCCATGAAAGCATCTTGCACCACTTCATAAGCCGCATCGGTATCTTGTAAAATATTTGTTGCATAAGTACGCAGCAAACCACTATATGCTTTATACACAGCCTCAAAAGCCGTTGAATTTCCTTTTTTCAACGCTTTTACAATCCGGCTGTTATCTGATAAATCATATAGTTTTGCCATAAGCTATTTGCTCTTAATTAAAGAAATCAAGAGCAAAGTTAATAAAAAATCATTTCGGCATATATATTATGTTAGTTTTTTCTATCCTATAAAAGAAATAGTATAATAAAATGAGGCAATCACTTTCTTTTTGCACATTGTCTACATATAATACCTTATTCTACTCCGTGCATCATCTTCTGTAATTTCTTCGACAGCAGGAACAGAATCAGTGAGGCGACGCCCGACATTACCACAAATACCATAAAGAAATCGTACATCGTTGCAATCTGGAAGCCCAGAATGGTCTTTACTTTTCCGTCTTCGGGATAAAGACCGCTCAACATACCGGCAAATTTGTTGGCGGTGGCAGTGGAAAGATACCATATACCCATCATCAGGGAAGCAAAACGCAACGGACTCAGTTTGTTCACCATAGAAAGCCCGATAGGCGACAGGGCAATTTCACCCATAGTGTGGATAAAGTAAAGTCCCGTCAGCCAAATCATACTTACTTTCACTCCCGGAACCGCATCTTTCACTCCGAAACAGATGAAAAGATATCCCAAAGAGAGTAGCAGGAGGCCGATAGCCTGCTTGGTAGGGGAAGAAGGTTCCATTTTCCGTTTGTTCAGGAAGCTCCATACTCCCGGCATAATGTAAGCCAGTACAACAACGAAGAGCGGATTGAAGGATTGAAACCAGGAAGCAGGCATTTCCCAACCCAGAATATCGCGGTTGGTCTGTTCGGAGGCAAAAAGGGTCAGAGAAGCTCCCGCCTGTTCATAGGCAGCCCAAAAGAAAATCACAAAAAAGGCGACGATATAAATGACAAAAATACGGCTACGCTCTATCTTTGTCAACGAACCATCCAACAGAATAAGTACCGGAAAGACGATACAAGCCGTGAAAATACCGACACTAATCCAGTCACCTGTGAATATGTAGCCGAAGAATGCCAATAGAACAGCAGTCAAGACAGTTATTATTATGAGATTACGTATTTTTGTCCGTGCATCCATCTTCGGGTGAGAGATGTGATCGGCCTTATCTTCTTTCTTCTCACGTTTTGCATCGGGGATGATACCGATAGCTTCACCGGATGGAGAGAAAAGATATTTATTCTTTTGGGTTTCAAAAAGTACGACGGTAAATAGCGTCATGATTCCGGCTGCCAGAAATCCCCATTTAAAATCATGCGGATCGCCGGTGTCTCCCAAGTAACCGCAAATCAACGGAGCGGCAAAAGAACCGACATTCACTCCCATATAGAAAATGGTATATGCCGCATCCAACCGTTTGTCGCCCGGCTCGTAAAGTTGTCCAACCAGCGATGATACCGTCGGCTTAAAGCAACCGTTACCCAGAATCAAAAAGCCGAGTCCGCCATACATCAGCCAATGTGCCAGTTCGGTATTGTTCAATGTGGAAGCACTCATAAACATCAGGAACTGCCCGACGGCCATCATCACCGCACCCCAGAACACTGAACGGCGAATGCCCCAATATTTATCGGCTATATATCCGCCAATCAACGGAGTCAGATAAACCAATCCGGTATAACTGCCGTAAATAGACGCGGCCGCTTCTTTATCAAACAGTAAAGCTTGGGTCAGAAAGAGAATGAAAATCGCACGCATACCGTAGTAGCTGAAACGTTCTGCCGTGCTTGTTGCAAAAATCAGATAAAGGCCTTTAGGATGCCCTTTCAATGCACTCATGAGTTTATGTTTTAGTAGTTTATGGAGCGCAAAGGTACAAAAAACTAAATAAAATGCCTTAAAAAAGTTACTCTCTATTGAATGTAAACTTACTAACGATAGGTTATAAAGTTCTTTTCTACTACTCCTAAACTATAAACGAAGCTTGCGTTTATAAAAACAAAGGCTTTGATTATATAAACGAAAGTTTCATTTATATAATCAGAGGCTTCGTTTATAGTTTTATTACTGATAAAAGAAAGTTTATTACCTATACAAAAGAACTTTATATCCCGTAGAAAAGAACTTATCGACCTATATTCTGACGGTCGTCTACCTACAATAAATATGTTTTCTTCCTATAACAAACCGGAAAAGTCAGAAGAATCATGTACATTTGTGGGTAGAAAACTAAAAAGAACATCACAATGAAAATATTTCCAAGCAGCAGTATCAAGAAATTGGACACTTATACCATTGAGCACGAACCGATTGCATCAATTGACCTGATGGAACGTGCGGCAACAGTACTGACAAAAGCCATCACAGACAGATGGAGCACGGATACCCCCGTCACCGTTTTTGCCGGACCGGGAAACAATGGCGGAGACGCGTTAGCCATAGCCCGCATGATGGCTGAAAAAGGATATAAGACAGAAGTATACCTCTTTAATACTAAAGGAAATCTTTCACCCGACTGCCAGACGAACAAGGAATTGGTGGAAATGATGGAAGAAGTTACATTCCACGAAATCAGTACGCAATTCGTACCGCCGACTCTGACACCGGAACATTTGGTGATTGACGGGCTATTCGGGTCGGGACTGAACAAGCCGTTAAGCGGAGGTTTCGCAGCCGTAGTAAAATACATCAATGCTTCTCCCGCCACAGTCGTTGCCATCGATATTCCTTCGGGGCTGATGGGAGAAGAGAACACGTTCAACGTGAAAAGCAATATCATCCGCGCAGACGTTACTTTCAGCCTGCAACTGCCGAAACTTGCCTTCCTCTTTGCCGAAAACACAGAGTTTGTCGGTGAATGGGAATTGTTGGATATCCAGTTGAGCGAAGAAGGAATCGAAGAAACGGAGACAAACTACGAAATGCTGGAGATAGAAGAAATCCGTTCACTTATCAAGCCACGCAAACAGTTTGCACACAAAGGGAACTTCGGTCACGCACTGCTGATAGCAGGGTCAAAAGGAATGGCGGGAGCCTCCGTACTTGCCGCCCGCGCCTGCCTCCGTTCCGGCGTAGGATTACTGACCGTACATGCCCCGATATGTAATTATGATATTTTGCAAATGTCCGCACCGGAGGCTATGGTAGAGACGGACGCCAGCGAAAACTATTTCGCCGTGCCGACCGACACCGATGATTACCAAGCAGTCGGCATAGGTCCGGGACTGGGGCGGAACGAGGAAACAGAAGCTGCCCTGATAGAGCAACTGGAACATTGCCAGACTCCCGTAGTATTGGACGCCGATGCACTGAATATCCTTGCCAATCATCGCCATACACTCACACATCTGCCGAAAGGCTCTATCCTCACTCCCCACCCGAAGGAGCTGGAACGCCTGACCGGCAAATGTCAGGATTCTTACGAGCGATTGACGAAGGCTTGTGAGCTTGCCCATACCGCCCATGTTCACATCGTTCTAAAAGGTGCCTACTCCGCCATCATTACTCCCGAAGGCAAATGTTTCTTCAATCCGACCGGAAATCCGGGAATGGCAACCGGAGGTAGCGGCGATGTGCTGACAGGAGTGATTCTGGCTCTGCTTGCACAGGGGTACTCCAGCGAAGAAGCTGCCAAAATAGGTACGTACATTCACGGATTGGCAGGAGACATCGCACAGAAGAAACAAGGTATGACCGGGCTGATTGCAAGTGATATTATCACCTGCCTGCCCGCAGCTTGGCGGCTTGTAAGCGAATAAAAGTTAAGAACTTAGTGTTTATTTAAATAACTTCATTAACTTTGTTTTCAAAACAGTTTAAAAAGAACCGAATATGAAAAAACTGATTATAGCGGCGGGCCTGCTGATGACGACTTCCGCCTACGCACAGACCGAAGTATTGACAGGAGTCACTCGTGGAAAAGACTACGGAGTGGTATATAGTCTTCCCAAGACTCAAATAGAGCTTGAAATAAAAGCGAATAAAGTGAAGTATACTCCGGGTGAATTCAGTAAGTACGCCGACCGCTATTTACGGTTGAACAACATCTCTACCGATCCCGAAGTGTATTGGGAACTGGCAAGCGTAAAAGTGAAATCCGTAGGAGTGCCCAATGGCGACGCTACTTACTTTGTAAAATTGAAAGATAAAACGGTAGCTCCTCTTATGGAACTGACTGAGGATGGTATCGTAAAGTCCATCAACGTGCCTTACAGCCAAAACGGTTCTGCAAAGAAGAATACTCCGACCGCTCCTGCCGGGCAAGTGAACGCCAATCCCCGCGACTTCTTGACCGAAGAGATTCTGATGGCAAACTCCACCGCTAAGATGGCGGAACTGGTAGCCAAAGAAATCTATAATATCCGCGAAAGCAAAAACGCATTATTACGCGGACAGGCCGACAATATGCCGTCGGACGGCGCACAGCTCAAAATCATGATAGACAACCTGAACTTGCAGGAAGAAGCCATGACCAAAATGTTCTCCGGCATACGGGAAAAAGAAGAAAAGACCTTCACCGTACGCCTTACACCGGATAAAGAGTTCAGTAATGAAGTAGCTTTCCGCTTTTCCAAGAAACTGGGCGTGGTTGCCAACAACGATTTGGCAGGAACTCCGTTCTATATCAGCTTGAAAGACTTGAAAACGGTAAAAATACCGCAGGAAGACGGAAAGAAGAAAAAAGACTTGGAAGGAATCGCTTACAATGTACCCGGACAGGCATTGGTTACACTGACCGACGGAAAGAAGAAACTTTATGAAGGTGAACTCCCTGTCACTCAGTTTGGTATAATAGAGTATCTGGCTCCGGTTCTATTCAATAAGAACTCGACTATCAAAGTGTACTTTGACCCGAATACCGGAGGATTGCTTAAAGTGGATAGAGAAGAAGGAAAATAGAAGGAACGCATTATCCATATTTTCTTCTCTTTACTCAATCGGCTTCATTAATTTTATAAATCCGTCTTTCTGCATCTGAGAAAGATAGATAGTGATACGCGACTCGTAGCCCGCTTCATGATGGAAGTGGTCTGCGAGTTTCTCTATAATCTCACGTACCGTACGTTTCCCATCTATCAGTTCCCATACAGCCGTACCGTGTTCCTCCAAATATATCCGACGCTCTTTCGACATCCCTTTCGGTACAAGAAAGCGTTGCATCCACGAATACTTAAAACGGGGAAAGGAGAGCACAATAGTCTCCCCTTCCCGTTCTGCCGTTATATGTTCACTGCGACAGGGAATAACCTCTAACAGGTTTGTTTTCTCTTTGGCAGCCATCGTTTTTATTTCTGAATATTTGCTTCTTCCAAACCGTAACCTTTCTTTCTGTTCTCTGCTTTCAACATCAAAGCAACGATCAAAGCCAATATGCCAAAGAGAGCAAAAATACTCATCGGCAATGTATAGTCATAGGTTTGCGCGCCATCCACTACCGGACCTTTGCAATAAGAATTCAGTACCCATCCGATCAACAAAGGCACACCCATCAATCCCCAATTCTGTACCCAGAAGATCAAGGCATAAGCCGTACCCAATTGTTTTTCCGGAATAATCTTCGGAACAGAAGGCCACATGGCCGAAGGTACCAACGAGAAAGCAAATCCCAAGATAATCATGATAATCGTAGCAAACCACCATACATTCAGGATAGGCAGAGCGAACATGGTATGCACGAATATCAACATGACAGATCCGACAACCATCAATGTAGCCCCCTTACCGATACGGTCATACAAGGAACCGAACAACGGTGTCAACACAATAGCGCCGATCGGCAACAGTCCGGGAATAGTTCCCGCCAATTTCGGGTCCACGCTATACTTCTGAACCATCAAATCGGCGGCATACTTGATGAACGGGAACACAGCCGAATAGAACAGCACGCACAGAAGGGCAATCAACCAGAATCCCTTGTTGGTAATGATATACACAATATCTTTCATACGGAACGGCTCTTCCGGTTCCAATCCTTCCGCATCCAACGACGCATCCAGTTTCTTATCGTAGAAAGTATAAATGAAGAAGGCGATTGTACCTACACACAACATTATGAGACAAAACAAAATAGGAGCAGGAATATTGGTATGGAACGCCCCGCCTTCGTCCGTATATCCGAAGAAGTCCGCCAAAGGAACAGTCATCACCATGGCCAAAGTCGTCCCGATACGTGCCGTAGCCATTTCAAGTCCCATAGCCAACGCCATTTCTTTACCCTTAAACCATTTGACGATAATCTTGGAAACAGTAATTCCCGCAATCTCGACACCCACACCGAAGATGGCATATCCCAATGCGGCAAGAGTCACTTGGGTCTTGAAGCCGAAAAGCATGGCGCCTTCGGGGAAGGTAGTAGAAATGGCATAGTATTTCAATCCACAGCCGAACACCATCAACAGACATGCCCCCATTCCGGTAAAACGGACACCCATCTTATCCAGAATGATACCGCCGAAGATCAACATCAACAAGAATACGTTAAACCAGCCGTATGCACTTGTGAAGAAACCGTAATCAAGGCTATCCCATAATAATTCTTTCTCAAGCATGGGTTTTAGCGGAGACATTACGTCAGTGAGGAAATAGCCGCATAGCATAGTAAAAGCGACCAATGCAAGAACACTCCAGCGTAACACTGCGGAGTCATTCAATTTCTTTTTTAATTGTTCTGTCATTGTTATATTTAAAAAGTGATTAATAATCTAAAACAATTAAGCGCGGATTACACTGACCACCCGGAACATTGAGAATCCGTGTAATCCGCGTAATCCGCGCCTAACAATATGTTAATGTGACAATATGCTAATATGCCAATGTACTGCGAAACGCCGAACGAAAACTGGCATAACGGCAAATTATTAATTATTCTGCTGCAGGAGCAGGAGTTTCAGTAGCCGGCGCCGGAGTCTCGGTAGCTGGCGCGTCAGCAGCAGGAGCTTCTGTTTGCGGTGCAGCTGTACCTGCGGGCAAGTTATACGGGTTAGTTTGTTGTTCCTTCTGTGCCTGTTCCAACACTGCGTCTGTAGCAACAGCCGAACTAGGAACCACATAAGCGGTAGCAATGCTCATTACAACCATAAAGATAGCCAAACCCCATGTTGCTTTTTCAAGAAAATCTGTAGTCTTGCGCACGCCCATAATAGCGTTAGATGAAGAAAAACCGGAAGCAAGTCCGCCTCCTTTTGAGTTCTGAATCAACACGATGAAGCACATCAACAGGGCTGCAATCACCATTAAGATAACGAATAATAAGTACATTTTTAGTTATTTTGAATTAGCGTTAATAATCAATTTCTCCAAAAATCTGATTTGGTCTGCAAAGTAAGCATTTTTTTTTGGATATTTCAAGCTTAATTTTTTAATTATTTCAAGAGCTTTTGAATATCGTTGCTGTTTAACATAGATTTTAGCCAAAGTTTCTGTAAAACAGCTATCATCTTCCTCTTCTTCCCCACTCACCGTATCCGATTCATCACTCATTGCATCCGATTCCTCCCGCAAAGGTTTTATATGCAACGGAGCGTCGCTTTCACTCTTTTCTATGAAATCGTCGATCAGCTCAAATCCCTTTAGCTTAGGCGCTTCCTCCGCCGATTCATCCGTTCCGGGAGTCTCCTCAAGCAGATAGGAAGTATAGTCCATCGAATAGTCGAAGCCGGTTTGGGCGGTCACTTCCTCCGGTGCCGTAGCCAGGAAAGCGTCAATCAAAGCCAATGTACGGTCTACCGAAGGCTCGTCTTTCAGCACCTCAGTCAAAGGAACTCCTTTTTTCCGCGACTGAAGATCGAAACGGCTGCCTTCAATCAGTTGAAACAACTTCCGTCGGTCGGCTATATAGAGAACGGCCTTTCTCAGCTCCCCGCCGAAACTGATATCATGGAGAATATACAGATTTTTGAGGTACAACAGGCGAAGCGACTGAAAATACGGATACCTCGCAAGCAGATTGCGCAACTCGTACAAAGTATCCCTATTCAGCGTCTCCGGATGCTGAATCCATTGTTGAAAGTTAACAGAAGTCATTTATATTACCAGTTTGCTACGGTTGCATTGAATATTTGGTCGGTGATCTCTTTTGACATTTCAGCTATCAGCCCGTCCTGCACGGCCGTCAGCAATTGACTGGAGTCGTAGGTACGGAAAGCGGAGAACTGCTGTTCAAAGTCTTCGGCATGATTTGTGTTGTTGACAAAACGGACGTTCACCGTGATGGTCAGCTTCGTTTCCGAAGAATAACCATCGGCGGACACCGCCTGGTTATACTGATTATATCCCGTGATCTCACCGTCAATCTGCAAGTCCGCGTTCTGATTCGGCTTCAGCAATTGCAGACGGGTCTGGCGGATAAATATATCTTTCAGGTCTTCATTGAACTTCGTCGCCAACGGGGCATACACATACTCCGACTTTATCGGGAAATCGGCAATGGAAATCGTCTTCACCTTATCATAGTTGATAGATGAGCCGTTAAACTTATAGGAAACAGTGCACGCGATGACCGCCAATGGCAAAACCGCCAGCAGCAGAGGGCGTGTTATCTTTTTAATCCAAATCATATTCTTTTATTTTTCTATAAAGTGTACGCTCGGAAATGTTCAAATCCTTAGCCGCACTCTTCCGTTTTCCATGATGTCTCTCAAGTGCTTTGCGTATCATTTCTTTTTCTACTTCATCCAGCGACAGGGACTCTTCCACATATTCTTCCGTGTCCTGAATATCGTCATCATCTTTGCAGACAGCCGGTTGCTGCACCGGATGAATAATGGCAGGAACCGAAGGTTGCGCCGTCACTACCGGAGTGGCAACTACCGCACTGACCGGGCTTACCTGTCCGGCACGTTCAGCCATCAGATTGTGCACCATCTTTTTCAGTTCCGCCACTTCCTGCCGCATATCGAACAGAACGGAATAAAGAATCTCCCGCTCGCTTTCAAAACCCTTGCTCTCACGTGTACCCAGCAATGCGGGAAGACGTTGTGTATTCTGCGCGGGAAGATAAGTTTGCAAGATGGCAGCGTTAATCTCCCTGTTAGTTTCAATAATCGAAATCTGCTCGGTGATATTCTTCAACTGGCGCACATTTCCCGGCCACGGATAGGCCAGCAATTCTTTCTTAGCGTCTTCCGTCAACTGAATGGCCGGCATTCTGTATTTCTCTGCAAAGTCGGCGGCGAACTTACGGAACAACAGGAGTACATCATCTCCGCGTTCACGAAGAGGCGGTATCTGGATAGGCACGGTATTCAAGCGATAGTACAGGTCTTCACGGAAACGTCCCTCCGCAATGGCTTGCGTAAGATTGACGTTGGTAGCCGCCACAATACGCACATCCGTCTTTTGTACACGTGACGAACCGACTTTGATAAACTCACCGCTCTCCAGTACACGGAGCAGCCGCGCCTGAGTAGGCATGGGCAACTCCCCTACTTCATCAAGGAAGATTGTCCCTCCGTCGGCTTCTCCGAAATAACCTTTCCGCTCGCCGATCGCACCGGTAAACGCACCTTTCTCATGTCCGAACAGTTCGGAATCAATTGTGCCTTCCGGAATCGCTCCACAGTTGACAGCGATATACTGTCCGTGCTTTCTCCGGCTATATTGATGAATAATCTGCGGGAAACTTTCTTTTCCGACACCACTTTCTCCGGTAATCAGCACAGACAAATCGGTAGGAGCCACTTGAATAGCAATATCAATGGCGCGTGATAAAGCTTCGGTATTACCAATAATACCGAAACGTTGTTTCACTTGTTGTAACTCCGCTCTTGTCATTACTCTTTTACTCTTCGTCTACTGTATCCAGTTTCAGTTTATCACTATCATCCCGTTTCTCGTAATACTGTTTCCGTAACGGATTCGCACGGGCCGCTTTTTCCCGTTGACGATTGCGGAACACATCAATGGCGACATAGACTGCCTGACGGAAAGAGTCTTCACTCGCCAGCCCCTGCCCTGCAATGTCGTATGCCGTGCCGTGTGCCGGAGAAGTGCGAACCACCGGCAACCCAGCCGTATAGTTCACGCCGTCGTCCATTGCCAGTGCCTTGAACGGAGCCAATCCCTGATCATGGTACATCGCCAGAATACCGTCGAAATGAGTATAATTGCCCGAACCCATAAAACCGTCGGCCGCATAAGGACCGTAGCACAGGATTCCTTTTTCTTCCATTTCCTTCATGGCAGGAATGATCACTTCCTGTTCTTCCATTCCCAGCAAACCACCGTCACCGGCATGAGGATTGAGCGACAGTACTGCAATGCGCGGAGCACCGATACCGAAATCCTGTTTCAGGCAACGATGAAATATCATCAGCTTCTCCTGAATCAATTCTTTGGTAATCGTTGTCGCAATCTCCCGGACAGGGATATGCGTTGTCACCAAAGCTACACGGAAATCATTCTTCATCAGAATCATCAATGACTTATTGCCATTGCCCAGCCGTTCCTCGATATACTCGGTATGTCCGGGAAATGAGAACTCTTCCGACTGAATGGTATGTTTATTGATCGGCGCCGTTACAATAACGTCAATCAACCCCTCACGATATTCTTCAATGGCACGCTCCAATGCGCCCAATGCAGCTTTACCGGCTTCAGGATCCGGTTTGGAGAATTCCACTTTTACCTCATCATCGGTACAGTTCACTACACTCAGCCGGTTGTATCCCGCTTCGGAAGCACTGTTAATTATACTGAAATTAGCCTGAACATCCAATGCTTTCCGGTGATAGGCAGCCACTTTCGGCGATCCGTAAATAATCGGAGTGCACAGCTCCAGCATAGTAGGATCCGAGAAAGTCTTTAAGATCACTTCATAACCTACCCCGTTTATATCTCCTTGGGTAATGCCGATTCTTATTTTGTTATCTTCCATGTTTTTATTTATTAGTTTGTTCCGCTTCCTTAGTTTCCTCTCCCAATGGAATCTGGTTCTGCTGAACTTCGTTCGGAAGTTTCAGCGTGTACAGAGAGGCTTCCATCTGGCGAACCAGGTTGCGTTTCATTTTATCAGGTGAATAGACAAATATTTCTGCTGTAATGATTCGTTGGTTCTTCTCGTCAAGACGGGTATGCGACACATACGGACCACCCATAAAGTCACCCTTCATGCGCCACAGTCCGCGCGCTTCCATCGTGTAGCTGTTCTGCACATTGATGGGGCGGACATCCGTCAGTAAGCTGTCGGTTGCCATATAAACGCCTTCCTTGAATCCGGGAATGTTGGCTTTCATCACAGAGTCACGTTTATGGACAAAATATTCTTTGGTAAACGTATCCTTATCCGTATAAGGATAAGAGTACATCACGAAGTTACGGTCGGCAGTACCGGTATTGGTAGAAGCCCAGAAGAAGTCTTCCCCCGTCTTTGAATTAGTCAGCTCGGCAGGCAGCCAGATATCGCAACCGAACAAGCTGTCCACCTTGCTTGAAATAAAGTTGCTGTGCTTCTTTTCGAGCGAAGTGATCTGGCGGTTCATTTCCGCACGGGTGAAGAAATTGATAATCGTCTGTCTGTTCTCCTTCACAAACTTCTCGAACTCTTCTTCGTTCGGAGCCTGGATAGTCAATATCATCTGCGGATTGGCATACACATCTTTCGCATATTTGAAAGAGGCCTTTGTATATATATCCTGTATATCTACAATAATAATGTTGCGTATCAACTTCAGCGTAGAGTCATAATCTTTGGGTGAAGTGTACATGATACGGAAAGAAGGTTCCGATTGCGGCAATCCGGGCATATCGGAATCGAGTGCATCATGCAAGGCTCTTCCTGCCGCACGATCCCAAACACCGTGGTCTACTACTACCAAAAGCTCGTATGCACGTCCACTAGAAGTGTGGTTTCCTTTCAGACCACAAGAAGCAAAGACAAAGGTTACCAAAGCAATGCTCAAATAAGAAAAGTACTTTTTCATGATGTTCGGTTTTATATATTAACTCTTATTATTTTCCTCCTGTTTCGCTGTCGACAACATACCGCAAGCTGCAAAGATATCTTCACCCCGCGAAGCACGGATCGTAGTGAAAAGCCCGTGCGATGTCAGGTAATCACGGAAACGGGTCATCGTATCCATATCCGCTCCCTCAAGGTCTACGCCCGGTATGGCATGAAAACGAATCAGATTGATTCTGCAATCCAATCCGCGAAGGAGCTTCAGCAACTCTTTGGCATATATCTGCGAATCATTGAGTCCTTTAAAAACAATATATTCAAATGAAAGTCGACGCTGTTTGCTAAAATCATAGTTTTTTAACAGTTCCACCATTTCGGTAATAGAGAACGCTTTTTCCGCCGGCATTAACTCGGAACGCTGGACCGCCACCGGAGCATGCAGGCTGATAGCCAGATGGCAATCGCTTTCTTCGATGAACCGCCGCAGTCCTTTCCGCAGTCCTACTGTAGAAAGAGTGATACGCTTCGGACTCCATGCGTAACCGTAAGAGGCGGTCAGCACTTCCAATGCTTTAAGTACTTCATCGAGGTTATCAAGCGGCTCGCCCATCCCCATCATCACTACGTTGGTCAGTTTGTCGCGTTCCGGCAATGAATGGATCTGATTGATTATCTGGTTGGCGGTCAGATTGGCGGTAAAGCCTTGCTTGCCGGTCATACAGAACTTACAGTTCATCTTGCAACCGACCTGTGAAGAGACACATAACGTCGCCCGGTCGTCATCCGGAATATAAACCGATTCAACAAAATGGTTATCGCCCACTCTGTACAGATACTTCACCGTGCCGTCCACAGAACGCATTTCATCCACAGGGGGGAGTGCTCCTACCTCATAGTCCTGTTTAAGCAACTCACGGTGTTTCAATGACAAATTAGTCATTTCATCAATCGAGGTCACCTTCTTTTCGTAAAGCCAGGACGCAATCTGCTTGGCGGCAAAACCGGGCATTCCCAGCCTTTTTGCCAATGCTTGAAGCTCTACGAAGGTCATTCCTAAAAGGGGATATTTAGACATTCTTCTTTCTGTTGATGGTTTATATCTGCAAATGTAAGGAAATAAAGTCAGTTTCACCACAGATTAACACAGATTTTCACAGATTAAGAAGAGGAAGAAGAAGGAAGAAGTGAATTCTCAGGTGCAGAGATGCAGAAAAAGATAGAAAAAAACATAGAGAACGCAGAGAAGATAGAGAGCATGGAAAATGTAGAAAATGTAGAAAACGCAAAAGACGCGAATCAACCGGATTCATTCATAATAATCCGACTAATTCACGTCTATATGGTGCACCACACTAATTTATTACAGCATTCAAAGATTTTCACTCACCTTTTTAATCTGTGAAAATCCGTGTAATCTGTGGTGAAATAAGTTAGAAGAACAGGAAGCGTGTATCCTTTACATTTGCTTTCAGATACAAGTCGTTCATCAGACGGCTGGCGAAGCGAGCGTGCATATTAGCCAACGTAGCTTCTTCCGTTTTCGCGTCAAATGTCTCGTTCAGTTTGTCCTTGCCGTAAACTTGCAGTACAAATACTCCGGCATTACCCTTGATAGGTGTGCTCAACTTGTTCATTTCAGCAACAGAAGCATAGGCGCCTACCAACGGTTCACTGCTGCGCAATGCGGAAACATAAGCAGGAGCGGCGAAGGTAACCATCTTCAAAGAATCGCTTACAGCGTTAGTCATAGACTTGTATTGGTCGAATGAAGTGGCATTTGCCGATTTCATATCCGCCATAATCTTTTCAGCCTTCTTGTCTTTTACGATTTCAGCTCTCAACTGATCCTGTACAGACTTCAAAGAACGGTATCCTTCCGGTTTGATGCTCACCAAGCCTACAACCATCATGTGATCGCTTTCGCCACATTCGTACAGGCCGGAAACTTCACCCGGTTTAGCTTTATCAAATGTCCATCTCAAAGCTTCTTTAGTACCTCTCACGCCACCGATACCGTGTTCAGAGCTGTTCAAGTCTGCTCTGTCAAGCAATCTGTATCCGGCTTCTTCAGCGTTAGCCACCATCTTCTCAACACTAGGATTGGCTGCGATAAACTGGCTGAAATCATTGTAAGCGCGATTGTAAGTTTCTTTACTGAACTCTACTTCACGCTTGACAACAGCTACTTTATATTTGTCTTTTACAGCTTTCTTGTTGGTTACTTGCAGAATTACGTTTGCTTGTCCCATCGGTAAGTTCACCAATTCGTTCACACCTGTATTGTTGATGGCAGAGATGAATTTCAGGTTATCACCGTCGATCTGCGCACCTTCGTACTGAGCGGCAGTCAACCAATTAGAATCACCGGTCTGACCGTATTTTTTAGCCAGCTCCACAAAGTTGGCGCCACCTTTAATCGCATTGTAGATACTGTCTGCCAATGTCTTTGTCTTCAACGCATCTTCCGCGTATACCTGAATCTGGCGGAATTCGACAGAGTCGGCAGCAGCAGCCTTAGCAACAATCTTGAAAGAGTTGATTGTGTTATCGGCACCATTGTAGTAAGGACCGTATACCGCACCTACGGAAGCAGAGTCCAAACGTGCCACTACATCCGAGGGGAAAGCAGTCTTGTTATAGAACAAGTCTACGTACGGAGCATCCGAACCTACCGATCGGATAAAAGAAGTGTAATCGTCTGTTGTAGTAGCCAACTGAGCAGTTGCCTCGTCCACTTCTTTCTGGATAGCAGCTCTGTCCTCAGGGCTTGCAGTCACCTGTACATCGATGTACTTGATGTCACGAGCTTCCTGATATTGCTTGAATTGTTCTTTCTTCTTGTTATACAGTTCTTTCAGTTCCGATTCTTTCACTACGATTGTAGAATCTACTACTGAAGAGTAAGGAATGCCTGCCAGCAACACATTGTATTGATTCACTCTTGCGTCGAAAGCGTCCTGAGCCTCTACCGGGTTAGAAAGAAGAGCTTTAGCGACCAAAGCCTGATATTTTTCAGCCAAACGACTTTGAATCAAAGTTTTCTGAATAAACGACCAGTATTTATACATATTATTGTATTGTTCGGCATACTGTACCGGCATCTGTGATTCGTTCATCTTAGCATATTCAACAAGGAACTTGTTCAACATATCCTTATCGAAGTTGCCTGTTTGCGGATTTTGGAAAGGAGTCTGTCTCAGCAGAGGATGTACACCAGCTTTCAGAATATCCTGAATTTCAGCAGTGGAAACAGTGAGTCCCAAAGCTTTTGCTTCCTTTTCGATCAGTTTATTGTTTACGTATGAACGCCATACTTCATCACGCACCTGGTTGGTTTGTTCGTCGTTCAAGGCGTTCACTCCACGCATGAGTTTCACCACTTCGGTATATTCCTCCACCAAATTCTGATACTCCTGAGCGGAAAGAGCGTCTCCGTTCACCTCACCTACGTCATGCGCCTGATGCGGCTGCATCACTTTCCATGCGTCACCCGCAATGAAAGCAAACAGCGCCAAGCCGATAACAATCACCAATAGAGGTCCTTTCGACCTAATGTTTTGTAACGTTGCCATTTTGATTAATACGATTTATGTTTATTATTATTTCTTTCTTTTGTCGTTTTAGCGCACGAAGATACAAAAAATGCTAATATGCTTCTATTTATTAGCTAAAAATTTCTTGATTATCGTCATTATTCCAAGACTTTTAAACGAACAAGTTCGATTTTCGTCGCCGTCACCTTGATTATCTTGAATTGATAACGTCCGATCTGAATCACTTCATGTAATTTCGGGAAGCTCTGATATTGGCTCAGGATCAACCCTCCTACCGTCAGATAATCATCCGATTCGGGCAGGTCGAGTCCGAACGTCTCATTCACCTTCTCTATTTCCAGACGGGCGGCCAGCACATACTCATGTTCGTCTATCTGCTTGCAGATATAGGAGGTATTATCGTGCTCGTCCTCTATATCACCGAAAATCTCTTCCACCAGGTCTTCCAACGACACAATGCCGGACGTGCCGCCAAATTCGTCTACCACTACGGCAATCGTCTTCTTCTGCTGCATAAACAGCTTCATCAGCTTATGAGCCGACATCGTTTCAGGCACAATTGGCACTTGCTTCACATTGTCGTGCCAGTCTTTCGGGGCGCGAAACATTTCCGAAGAATGGATATAACCGACTACATTGTCGATATTCCCGTCGTATACGATTATCTTGGAGATACCGGACTCTATGAAACGGTTTTTCAGTTCGTCCAACGAGGTTGTCAGATCGACAGCTACCACCTCCGTACGCGGAACAATGCAGTCGCGTATTTTTATATTCGAGAAATCAAGCGCGTTCTGAAATATTTTCACCTCCGTGTCCAGCTCTTCTTCATTCTCGGCATTGTCGATACTACTCTGTACAAAGTAATCCAGATCGACTTTTCCGAATGCGATATCAGACGCTTCCTTATTCACCTTCATACCAAAAATGCGAAGGAACAAACAAGACAGTCCGGAGGACAATTTGGAGACGGGATACAAAATAATGTAACAGACAATAAGCGGAACGGCAAAAACATTCAGTACCAGATTAGGATTGATCTTGAACAATGTTTTCGGCAAAAACTCTCCGGTTACCAGGATGATTAAGGTAGAGATAACGGTCTGCGCCAGTACCATAAGGAAGTGATTTTCTATGAATCCCGACAATAAATTGTCTCCGATAATCTGTGCCATCAGAATACCGTAGATAACCAAGGCTATATTATTGCCCACCAGCATAGTGGAGATAAACTCATTCGGATTCTTGAAAAAGACAGACAGGATGCGGGAAGTGACTCCCCCTTTACGTTCCATTTCAAAGCGCAGTTTGTCTACCGAGACAAAAGCTATCTCCATCCCCGAAAAGAAGGCGGAGAAAACCATAGTGATAATTAGAGAGATATAAATATTCATAGCTTATTTCACAGAATCTTTTTTCACGGAATCCGGCAAGGCTTTCAGTTCCGGCTGCGTAGTGCCCGCTTCATCATCCACATAGAAAATACCCTCTATATTGTGAATGGTGTAAACTGTCATTTGCTGGTTGGAGTCGAAGCCATGTCCGGTGATAGTACGGTCCGGCTGCTGAATACGTATAAACTTGTCGGAATACACCTTCTGAGTAGCTTCGTTCCAATATAACAATTCCGTATTGAAACGTTCGCCTTTCCGGTTCTGTATATCTACGTTCCCTATCAGCTTCCAAAGCCTTTCTTTGTCATAGTAGTAGGCAGTATCCGCTTTGATACTGGCTTCTATATGAAAGATAGAGTCAAACTGCTCCAGATATACTCCTTTTTCAAATGCCCAATAAGAAGGTTTCTTTCGGTCGAACACCTGCCACTCTTCCGTATTCACTCTATAACGTGTCACTCCGGAATCGGATATAAGGGTAGTGACCCCTAGCGTACTCATCATCGGAAGAGAATCCCGTTCAGTGATAGCTTCACCTATCGCTTTCGACTTGCCGCCACAGGAAGGAAATAAAAGAAGCATAACAATTGTCCCCAGGACAATTGTTATGCTCATGCTTTTATGCAATAAACGTTTTCTTCGTTTTCGCAACATACATTTATCTAATCGTTGTAGTCTCTCCGATCCAACCGCCGATAGTAATGCGGTCACCGGCTTTATAACCCAACATGAAAAGGTCTTTAGCCTGCGGAGTATGAGCAGAATATCTGCCAATCAACTTGTTCGCTTCTTCAGCCACACTAGGATCTACCGCCTTTGCACGTTGCAGTTTGTCAATCACTGCAAAATAGGTACACTTGTTCAGAGCGGATTCATCGCTCCAGTTAGGACTCATCGCATAAAGGTTAGCGATCAGAATGTAAGGAGCACCATAATTTTCGTTGAAGCTGATAGCCTTCTGGCAATAAGATCTAGCCTGAGACAGTTTCTTGGCGGAAGCCAATACCGCTGCTGCCGCATACGCCTTTTCCGCTTTCTTCAAATTGTCAGTCTCCAAGTTCACCGCTTCGTCAAAGAACTTCACAGCACTGTCGATATCACCTTTCTTGAATGCCTGATATGCACATCCTGTGGCAGCTTCGGCAGTAGGTTCCATTTTATAAGCATAAAATGATGCCTGCAGATATGCTTCACTTTCAGTACATTTCATCATTTTCATAATATCGATTACTTTCTTCAAGTATGCCAGATCCGTTTGGTTAGCTTCCACCTTCGGTCCGTAAATGCCTTGCAATGATTCACAATCGGCAGTTCCGCTATTAACGAACAAAGCGACCAAGTTATCTTTGATACCCATATAGGCTTTCTTCTTTGATTCCTTAGTTTCGGCAGCAATAGCCGCATCTGCATACTCGGAAGCAGCCAAATAATCCTGAATGAATTGTTCCTTATGAGTAGGATCCGCTTTCAGCTTATCCAATGACATCTGCAAGAAATAGAACAAAGTAGCGGCAGCCGACTCGCCTTTCACAGCGTTAACAGATTGGCTCAACCACTGATAAGCCTGATTTACGTCCAACTTCGGAGCAAAAGCGATATAATCTACAGCCTTGATACCCAATGCTTCTTCAGGAGAAGAGACCTTTGTTCCCTTAGCCAAGAAGTCAGGCGTATATTTGATACGCAAATCGTGCGTATTCATCAGTTCCTTAAAGTATTTCTGATAATCCGGATTGTTTCTGTCCTTGATTTGTCCCATCAAGCCTTTCAGAATTTTATATCCGTCCGTAAAAGTATAGAAACGAAGCGTCGGGCAATTTTCCAACACAGCTTTCCATGGAGTATACGCATCTTTAAAGTTACCTGCACGCACAGCTTCATGCGAGATACTACTGTTTGAATTACAGTTCGCATCCTGTGCTACCACAGTAGTCGCCCCTGCTGAAAGGAACAACATAGCCACAAGCGTTTTAATCTTCATTGTATTTAAATTTTAGTTGTTATTATAAAGTCGTCTATTCTCTCTCACTTTGTTGCAACTAATTATTCTACCCGGCGCTTGAAGAACCAACGTTCGTTGAACGTCAATCCAATGCTCACACGGAAGATGTTTTCATTCACCATATTCGTTTCCAATCCTTTGACGCGGACAAACTGCCCACTTATACTGAGAATGGAACGCGAACGAGGAACAGGCAAACCGAAACCGGCAGTCACTCCATATTCGCGGGAAGCCTTTTCACCGTTGACCTTATAATACGGAGTCGTATAATAAGCTCCCAAACGATATTTGATATGGGCAAGGTAAGAACGTCCTATCAAATTAGGAATGTACTCCGCACCCATTGATATTTTATGACGGTCACAGTAAGTATATGTTTCATGCATATCATTGTCCACATCATCCCCCTTATAGTTTACATCAGCCCATTTCTGAAGACTATAATCAACACCTACTGTCAACTGCCTATTATAATTGTAAGTAACTCCCACACCAAAAGAATTAGGCAATCCCAATGTTGCATCCAACTCATTGCTGACCGTTGTACTAGCCTGTGTGGTTACCGTTACATCGTTATTCAAATTATGCTTTGGCGAATAAACCGCACCGATTGTCACCGAATGTTTTTTGCCAAAGTCCTGCGTATACTGTGCGCCAAAATCCAACTTATAATCAGAAACAGACACAGCATTCTGTCTCACAAATGAATAAGAAGAAGATGTATTCGGATAAAGCATTGTCAATGAACGAGTGATATCTCCCCAAAAATAAGAGACATTGACTCCCAAAGACAAATTCTTTAAAACCTTCACTCCTACTCCCGCATACAACTGGTGCAACCCGCCATCTCCGGCAAGTGTTTTCGTATAATCCGGCGTTGCATTATTGGCACCATCCGTTTCCGCAGTACCGCTATGACTTTCCGACACATTATATCCTACACTTGAGAAAGGCAATAGCCCCACACTCATTGCTATTCTGGGATGCAAGCGGAATTGCATTGCCAGATAGTCAAAACTAGAGTTCTTAGCGTTCAGCTTCACACCGCCGTTATTGACATTCATATTTTGCAGACTGACGCCTCCTTCGAAAATGAAAGTCAGAGAGTCAATGGCTGTATACGAAGCAGGATTCAATGGATTGATCTGCGCTCCATCACGGAGTCCAAAAGCAATTCCTCCCATCGCCTTGCTATTTCCGAAACTTTGATCGGACAAATCGCCATAGCCATATCGTGTATAAGGAGAGTTTGTATTATTTTGAGCAATTGCCATTCCGGTAACCATCGTGAGCAAAAGCGCACATAGTGTGTGTTTAAATCCTACCATTATTATAGTTTAAAATTCTATTTAATCCTTTCAACACTAAAAATCTATCTGCAAAGATGATACTTTTTACGCTGCTATCAAAAGAAAATTCATCTCCACCCGTTAAAAAAACCAAAAGTTCAGGATATTTATGCTTCATAGACTCAATATAACCTGAAATTTCGTATTCCATCCCTTTTAAGACTCCGGCACGTATAGCCGTTTCAGTATCCCGTCCCATCGGGAGTTTGCGCCCGTTGGTATCCACCAGAGGCAAACGTCCGGTGAACTGCCGGAGCGCTTTGAAACGCATTTGCATACCGGGAGAAATATTACCGCCATGATACTGACCTTTCGAGTCAATGAACTCATAAGTAATGCAAGTCCCTGCGTCAATGACCAATATATTTCTATGCGGGAACTGTTCATTCGCACCTACCACAGCAGCCATACGGTCGTATCCCAATGTTTCAGGAGTCTCGTACAAGTTGACTACCGGCAGAGGTGTCTCATGATTCAACCAGAGTAAAGGAAACGGCAAAGCAGCCAGATCCGCCAATACCCGTTCGTTCAAATCAATGACAGTAGCCACAATCCCCTGATTCACCGGATATTTGGCGCAAAGCGCTTTCAAGCAATCCAACGACTGATTGGATTCTGTAAGCACTTCCACCATCTCCCCGTCATTGAAGAGAGCGACTTTCGCCATCGTATTTCCTATGTCGATAATTAAATTCAATGCGTTTTTTATCTTTAGCGGGCGCAAAGGTATAGTAAAAAAAGAAAAGATGAAGCATACGAAAAGAATTATCTTATCAAAAACGTTGCAAACCATTGAAATATAAGTGATTTCACCATGCTTATATACTTGAAAGCTTTATAGATTTTCATACATTTGATAAGTTCCGATTAGCTATAATGAAAATAAAATTAGCTATAATGAAATCCGGATTAGCTATAATGAAAATAAAATCGGCTATAAAGAAATGGCTACCGTGAAGCACAGGGTATCTTGAGGGTAAAAGCCTATGATTCTCTTTATATAATTATGATTCTCTTCATTAATAACGTACACGGACGCAGGCGCGAGAGAATACTCTTTTATTAGAAAAAAAGCGTGTTATTGAGGGTGAGCCCCTCACCCTCAATAACACGCTTTTTTTCTAATAAATATAATAATATAGAGAAAACAATAAGTAGTATACATCGATTCTTCGTATATTCGCCGCCGAATAAAAAAGAATTTCCCCAAAAGAAACGTCCGATGAAACGATTTAATGACTTTTTCCGCTGTATGTCGCCGCTTGTGCTATTCATGTTGTTCTTTTCCACCACCGGTGCGTCCGCAATGAAAAGCAACGGCCCGGCCGCAGACGGTCATGACTCCATCCGTATCAGCCTGCTGACCTGTGCTCCCGGCGAGGAGATTTATTCTCTGTTCGGACATACAGCCATCCGTTACGAAAATCCTTCACAAGGGATTGATGTAGTTTTCAACTACGGTCTGTTCAGCTTCAACACCCCCAACTTCATACTTCGCTTCTCTCTCGGAGAGACAGATTATCAACTGGGCGCAACCGATTATGCCCATTTTGCGGCAGAATACGCATTCTTCGGACGTAGCGTATGGCAACAGACTCTGAACCTGACCGAAAGAGAAAAGGCCGAATTAATCCGTCTGCTACAAGAGAATTATCGTCCCGAGAACCGGGTGTACCGTTATAATTTCTTTTACGACAATTGCGCCACCCGTCCCCGCGACAAGATAGAAGAAAGCATTGCCGGAAAAGTGATTTATCCCGCAAAACCGCAGGACGGCTCACGGTCTTTCCGCGACATCGTGCATCAATATTGCAAAGGTCATACGTGGGCACGCTTCGGCATTGACTTATGTATCGGAAGCGAAGCAGACCGTCCTATCACACAGCGGCAGATGATGTTTGCCCCATTTTATCTGATGGATGCCTTTGCCGGAGCGCAAATTGAGAATGACTCCATTCAGCGACCGCTTGCGGAAGCCGCCCGACTGATTGTAGACGCCACTCCCGAGACGGATGAAAGCGGCTGGATATTCACTCCGCTACAATGCGCCCTGCTTTTATTTATATTGACAGTCGGCGCTACCATCTACGGTATCCGGCGAAGAACCAGACTATGGGGAGTAGACCTCTTCCTTTTCAGCGCGGCAGGTATCGTAGGTTGTGTTCTTGCCTTTCTGGCTCTCTTTTCCGAACACCCGGCCGTCAGTTCCAATTTCTTATTGCTCGTGTTTCACCCCGGACAACTTCTTTTCCTTCCCTACATCATTTATTGTGACCGAAAAGGAAAGAAATGTTGGTATTTGACCTTGAATTTGATCATTTTAACACTTTTTATAGTGCTTTTTCCGCTAATTCCACAAAGATTTGACTTAGCTGTTGTACCTTTGGCACTCAGTTTGCTGATACGTTCAGCGAGCAACTTAATTGTGACATCTAAAAAGAAATAATGAAAGGATTACTGACTTCCCTTATCACCGTACTTACCTTCACCGGGCTACAAGCTCAGTCGTTGCCTGCTGCACCCAAGCTCGTGGTGGGACTGACGATTGACCAACTGCGTACGGACTACCTGGAAGCATTCTCATCACTTTACGGGGAGAAAGGTTTCAAACGCCTTTGGAAAGAGGGAAGAGTGTTCTATAATGCCGAATATACTTTCAGCGGTGTGGACCGCTCGTCTGCCATAGCCGCCATTTACAGCGGAACGACTCCCTCCATGAACGGAATCATCTCCAAGCGATGGATGGACGCGGCTACCCTACGTCCTGTCAACAGCACAGACGACACGGCTTTCATGGGGTACTATACCGACCAGACGTGTTCTCCTTCCAAATTATTGACTTCCACCATTGCCGATGAGCTCAAAATAGCGACTCAAGGCAAGGGGCTTGTATATGCCATCGCTCCCAAATGTGACGCGGCGATTTTTGCCGCCGGACATGCCGGGAACGGTGCTTTCTGGCTCAATCCCAACACGGGAAAATGGAGCGGAACAACTTATTACGGAGAATTTCCTTGGTGGGCAAGTCAGTACAACGACCGCCAAGCCGTCGATTTCCGTATTGCGAATATCGTATGGGAACCGGTATTTCCTCGCGGGATGTACACATTCCTGCCAGACTGGCGGGATATGGTTTTCAAATATAAATTTGATGACGACCGCAACAACAAGTACCGCCGTTTCATCACCAGCCCTTTCGTGAACGATGAAGTGAATGCGCTTGCCGAAGAAGCATTGAGCAAGAGTTCAATCGGCATGGACGACATTACTGACTTATTGGCACTGACTTATTATGCCGGCAACTACGCACATAAATCCGTACAGGAATGTGCAATGGAAATGCAGGATACCTACGTGCGCATTGACCGTAGCATTGCCAACCTGCTCGAACTGCTCGACAGGAAAGTGGGCTTGCAGAACGTGCTCATCTTCGTCACTTCCACCGGATATACAGACAGCGAATCGTCTGATTCGGGATTATACAAAATTCCCGGAGGAGAGTTCTACCTCAACCGTTGCGCCGCTTTGCTGAATATGTATCTGATGGCTACGTACGGGGAAGGAAAATATGTGGAAACTTATCACAACCAACAGATTTATCTGAATCATAAGTTGCTGGAACAAAAGCAACTCAATCTGACGGAAGTACAAGAGAAGTCCGCCGAATTCCTGATGCAATTCAGTGGAGTGAATGAGGCATATTCCGCCAACAGGCTTCTGTTGGGTTCGTGGACTCCGGAAATCCACAAAATACGTAACGGATATCATCGTAAACGCTCGGGGGATCTGGTAATCGATGTTCTTCCCGGATGGTCAATCGTTGACGAGAACAGCCACGAGAACAAGGTGGTACGCCATTCGTTCATCCCCTCACCGCTGATTTTCATCGGTCACTCGGTGAAACCGGCTATCATACAGACTCCTGTAACCATTGAACATATTGCGCCTACACTGGCTCATTTCATGCGTATCCGGGCTCCCAACGCCTGCAGCTCCGCCCCTATTACCGACTTGCGGTAAAAGTTTACTCATAAAAACAGGGTGCAAAACATAAATAAATCAGCATTTTAATGTAACTTTGCAGGGATTATCCACCACGGATTCCACAGATTCACACAGATTGAAAAGAAAAATCTGTGTCCTGTATAAAAGATCCGTGAGAATCTGTGAAATCCGTGGTGCAAAAAAGATAAATAATAAACTAAATAATAGAACATGGGATTTAATGAATTTTTAAGCTCGATTTTCGGAAACAAATCCACACGAGACATGAAAGAAATCAAGCCCTGGGTGGAGAAGATTAAAGCCGCCTACCCGGAGGTTGAGAAACTGGATAACGACGCACTCCGCGCAAAAACGGAAGAACTCAAAAAATATATCCGCGAATCAGCAACCACCGAACGTGCGAAAGTGGAAGAACTGAAAGCGAGTATCGAAAGCCTTGAACTGGAAGACCGCGAAGAAGTATTTGCGCAAATAGACAAGATAGAAAAAGAAATTCTGGAGAAATATGAAAAAGCATTGGACGAAGTATTGCCCGTTGCTTTCTCCATCGTTAAGGCAACTGCCAAACGTTTTGCCGAAAATGAAGAAATTGTAGTGACTGCCACGGAATTCGACCGCCAGCTCGCTGCAACAAAGGATTTTGTACGCATCGAGGGAGACAAAGCCATTTATCAGAATCACTGGATGGCCGGTGGTAACGACACGGTGTGGAACATGGTTCACTACGACGTACAGTTGTTTGGTGGTGTCGTTCTCCATAAAGGCAAGATTGCGGAAATGGCAACCGGTGAAGGTAAGACATTGGTAGCTACCCTCCCGGTATTCCTGAACGCATTGACCGGAAACGGTGTTCATGTGGTAACCGTGAACGACTATCTGGCAAAACGTGACTCCGAATGGATGGGTCCTCTCTATATGTTCCACGGTCTGAGTGTGGATTGCATCGACCGCCATCAACCGAACTCCGACGCACGCCGTCAGGCATATCTGGCCGACATCACTTTCGGAACGAACAACGAATTCGGTTTCGACTACCTGCGCGACAATATGGCTATCAGTCCGAAAGACCTTGTACAACGTCAGCACAACTACGCGATTGTCGATGAGGTTGACTCCGTACTGATTGACGACGCACGTACTCCGTTGATTATTTCCGGGCCTGTGCCGAAAGGCGATGACCAATTATTCGAACAACTCCGTCCGTTGGTTGAACGTCTGGTAGAAGCGCAGAAGATATTGGCTACCAAATATTTGTCTGAGGCCAAGAAGCTGATCGCAACCGGTGACAAGAAAGATATGGAAGAGGGATTCCTCGCTTTGTATCGCAGTCATAAGGCATTGCCTAAAAATAAAGCGTTGATAAAGTTCTTGAGTGAGCAAGGCATCAAGGCCGGTATGCTCAAGACAGAGGAAATCTATATGGAGCAGAACAACAAGCGTATGCATGAGGTGACTGATCCGTTGTATTTCGTCATCGACGAGAAGCTGAACAGCGTAGATTTGACAGACAAAGGTGTAGACCTGATTACCGGCAACTCAGAAGACCCGACCTTGTTCGTACTCCCCGATATCGCCGGACAACTCTCGGAACTGGAGAATGTGCCGGACCTGACTAACGAGGAAAAACTCCAGAAGAAGGACGAACTGCTGACTAACTACGCCGTTAAATCGGAACGCGTACATACAATCAACCAATTATTGAAGGCGTACACCATGTTCGAGAAAGATGACGAGTATGTGGTTATCGACGGACAAGTGAAGATTGTAGACGAACAGACCGGACGTATCATGGAAGGCCGCCGCTATTCTGACGGACTGCATCAGGCTATCGAAGCAAAGGAACGCGTGAAAGTGGAAGCTGCTACGCAGACTTTCGCCACGATTACTTTGCAGAACTACTTCCGTATGTATCACAAGCTGTCCGGTATGACCGGTACTGCCGAGACGGAAGCAGGCGAACTTTGGGACATTTATAAATTGGATGTTGTGGTAATCCCGACCAACCGTCCGATTGCCCGCAAAGACATGAACGACCGCGTTTACAAGACTAAGCGCGAAAAATATAAAGCCGTGATCGAGGAAATCGAACAATTGGTTCAGGCAGGACGTCCGGTGTTGGTAGGTACCACTTCGGTAGAAATCTCCGAAATGCTGAGTAAAATGCTGACCATGCGTAAGATTGAACATAATGTATTGAATGCGAAGTTGCACCAGAAAGAAGCCGAAATCGTAGCGAAAGCCGGTTTGAGTTGCGCGGTAACGATTGCAACCAACATGGCAGGTCGTGGTACGGATATCAAACTAAGTCCGGAGGTAAAGGCTGCAGGCGGTTTGGCGATTATCGGTACGGAACGTCATGAGTCCCGCCGTGTAGACCGCCAGTTGCGTGGTCGTGCAGGACGTCAGGGTGACCCGGGTTCTTCTGTATTCTTCGTATCACTGGAAGATGACTTGATGCGTCTGTTCTCTTCCGACCGTATCGCAAGCGTAATGGATAGACTCGGTTTCCAGGAAGGCGAAATGATTGAGCATAAAATGATTTCCAATTCTATCGAACGCGCCCAGAAGAAGGTAGAAGAAAACAACTTCGGTATCCGTAAGCGTCTGTTGGAATACGACGACGTTATGAACAAGCAACGTACGGTTGTCTACACGAAACGCCGCCATGCGCTGATGGGTGAACGTATCGGTATGGATATCGTAAATATGATTTGGGACCGTTGCGCGAATGCCATCGAAAATAATGACTACGAGGGTTGTCAGATGGAACTGCTCCAAACGTTGGCTATGGAAACTCCGTTCACAGAGGAAGAGTTCCGCAACGAGAAGAAAGAGAAGTTGGCCGACAAGACTTTCAACATTGCGATGGAGAATTTCAAACGCAAGACCGAACGTCTGGCTCAAATCGCTAATCCGGTTATCAAACAAGTATATGAGAATCAAGGACATATGTATGAAAACATCCTGATTCCTATTACGGACGGCAAACGTATGTACAACATCTCTTGCAACCTGAAAGCGGCTTACGAATCGGAATCGAAAGAGGTGGTGAAATCATTCGAGAAATCAATCCTGCTCCATGTGATCGATGAAGCATGGAAAGAGAATTTGCGTGAACTGGACGAACTGAAACATTCGGTACAGAACGCCAGCTATGAACAAAAAGACCCGCTATTGATTTACAAACTGGAATCCGTAACGCTGTTTGACGCAATGGTGAACAAAATCAACAACCAGACTGTGTCTATCCTGATGCGTGGACAAATTCCTGTACAGGAAGCTCCGGACGAACCGTCCGCACGCCGGGTAGAAGTACGTCAGGCTGCTCCGGAACAACGTCAGGACATGAGCAAGTATCGTGAGAACAAACAGGATTTGAACGACCCGAACCAGCAGGCTGCCGCCAATCAGGATACCCGCGAACAGCAGAAACGCGAACCGATTCGCGCCGAAAAAACAGTAGGACGCAACGATCCTTGTCCATGCGGAAGCGGTAAGAAGTACAAGAACTGCCACGGAAGAAATCTTTGATCAATGAGGTAAGGAGCAGACGACAGGATTTGTACCCGGCGCTCCCTATCTTCCGATTATAAAAGAAAGCCTTAAACGGTTAAAAACTGTTTGAGGCTTTCTTTTGTTCTTTCAAAATAGTACTTTTGTTCAAACTACTAAATGTATTAAATTGTATTGACTATGGCAAAATCTTATTCATTGGCATTCGTTTCTCTGTTTCTATTACTATTCGGCAGCTGTCAAAGTATAGAACAGATTTCCATTGATTATCTGCAACCTGCCGATTTAAGTTTTCCTCCTCAACTTCGTAAAGTGGCCATCGTAAATAATACAAGTAATGCACCGGACGATAAGCTGACTCCCCAAACTAAAAAGTCGAAAGACAATAGAGTTGAAATAAGCCGTGCCATAGCTTATACCAATGGCGATCCTAAGGTTGCGGCAGAAGCGATGGCGGAAGAGATAGCGCATCAGAACTACTTTGACGAAGTGGTGATTTGCGACTCTGCCTTGCGGGCAAACGATAAAATCTCCCGTGAAAGTACACTTTCTCAAGAGGAAGTCCGCCAACTAGCTTCCGATCTGGGAGTAGATCTGATTATTGCTTTGGAAAATCTGCAATTCAAAATAACGAAAACAGTACGTTACTTGGAGGAATTCGGGTGTTATCAAGGTGCGATAGATGCGAAAGTCTATCCAACGGTATCCGTATACCTGCCCGAACGGAGTAAACCGATGGCTACTATCCGTCTCAATGACAGCATTTTCTGGGAGGATTTCGGAATTTCACCTACAGAAGCCGCCGCACAAATCATCCCCACAAAAGATATGCTGAAAGAGGCTGCTGAGTTCGCAGGAACCGTGCCCGTAAAATATATTGTCCCTATCTGGAAGAACGGGAAGCGTTATCTGTATACCGGTGGCTCTGTCCCCATGCGCGATGCGGCCATTTATGTACGCGAAAATTCGTGGGACGAAGCATACGAACTTTGGAATCAAGCCTACCAATCGACTAAAAACGAAAAGAAAAAGATGCGTGCAGCTCTTAATATAGCTGTTTATTATGAGATGAAAGATAGTCTGGCAAAAGCGGAAGAATGGGCTACTACCGCTCAACAACACGCCCGGAAAACAGAATTGAAAAAGAATACCGGCAACAATAAAATCAATACCGATGAAGCACCGAATTACTTCTACATCAGCCTCTATTTAACCGAATTGAAGGAGAGAAACGCCCAATTATCCAAGCTTAAGCTACAAATGAGCCGATTTAATGATGATTTTTAAGGAAATCGTGTATCAAATCTTATTTTTTTTATACCTTTGAGCTAACAAAAAGAAGGAACCCATGAAATTGAGCGAACAATCACTATCTATTATCGAATCGGCTATCCAAAAGGCAGTCGCTAAATACACCTGTAACTGTGAACAAACAGCAGTAACCGATATCCACCTCCAACCGGACCAGACTTCGGGGCAACTTAATGTTTACAACGATGATGATGAAGAATTAGCTAACGTCATGATAGAAGAATGGGCTACATACGACGGTGATGATTTTTTGGAGAATGTAGAACCTTCTTTGCGCAGTATCCTGTGCAGAATGAAGGAGGCGGGGGACTTCGAGAAGATTACCATCTTGAAGCCTTACTCATTCGTTCTGGTAGATGAAGAAAAAGAAACCGTAGCCGAGTTGTTATTAATAGACGACGATACAATACTGGTAAACGATGAACTTCTGAAAGGATTGGATAAGGAATTGGACGATTTCTTAAAAGAGTTGTTAGAAAAATAAACTCCTTCACTAATTACAATTCTTTCTATCAAGCTGATTCGTTCCAGCTTAGATTGGAACGAAATATTCAATATTAAAAGTTAATTTAGAAGAAACAGCACTTATTGAATTAACAACAGAAGGCATCCCAAATCTAATTGAGATGCCTTACATATACAAAAAGTATCAGAAAGTTATACCTTCTTCAAAGCCTCAATACTTTCTTTCAAAGATTTGATAATACTTTCCGCATCTGCCTGTTTCTTACGTTCCAATTCAAGAACAGCTGCCGGAGCATTATTAACGAATTTCTCGTTACTAAGTTTTTTCAGCACTCCTTGCAAGAACCCTTCTTTGTGTTTGAGTTCCGCTTCCATACGGGCGATCTCCGCTTCCACATCAATCATATTCCCCAATGGCACGGCGAATTCAGTTGTTCCGATCATGAAGGAAGCGGCACCTTCCGGCTTGCTCTCCACTACTGTAAGAGAAGAAAGATTACACATCTTAATGATAATCGGATTCATCTTCTCTACCGGATGACTGCCTACAACCTGCAATTCAAGTTGTTCTTTCATGGCAATATTCTTCTGCAAACGGATACTGCGAACATTACTGATAATTTCCTTAGCAACCTCAAACTCTTGCAGGAATTTCTCATTCACTTCATTCGGCTCGAACATTTGGGTTACCATCAAGCTGGCACCCGGTTTACGTTCACGCAGTTGCTGCCACAGTTCTTCTGTAATAAACGGCATGAAAGGATGAAGCATTTCAAGCAGACGTTCGAAAGAGCTAAGAACCATATCATAAATAAAACCATTTACAGGTTGTCCGTAAGCCGGTTTCACTATTTCCAGCAACCAAGAAGAAAATTCATCCCAGAACAGCTTATAAACCAACATCAACGCTTCACTCAAACGATATTTGGAGAAAAGATCGGCTACTTCAACTGCCGCCGCATCCAGTCTTTGATCAAACCATTGAACAGCCAAATGTGCATCAGCGGGAATGGGAACGGAACCCATACCATTTGTCCATCCTTTAATCAGACGGAAAGCATTCCAAATTTTGTTACAGAAGTTACGTCCCTGTTCGCAAAGCGCATCATCGAAAAGGATATCATTGCCAGCGGGAGCAGACAACATCATTCCCATACGTACACCGTCAGCACCATATTTGTCAATCAGTTCGAGCGGATCGGGAGAGTTACCGAGTGACTTGGACATCTTACGCCCTAGCTTATCACGAACGATACCCGTGAAGTAAACGTTCTTAAACGGCATTTTTCCTTCATATTCATAACCTGCCATAATCATGCGGGCTACCCAGAAGAAAATAATATCCGGACCTGTCACCAGGTCACTTGTCGGATAATAGTACTTGATTTCTTCGTTACCCGGATTGTTGATACCATCAAACAAAGAAATAGGCCACAACCATGAAGAGAACCAAGTATCCAGACAGTCTTCGTCCTGGCGAAGATCGTCTATCGTCAAAGCGGCATTGCCTGTCTTTTCTTTTGCCTTCGCCAATGCCTCTTCCGGAGTAGCGGCCACTACATAACCACCCTCCGGCAGGAAATAAGCGGGAATACGATGTCCCCACCACAACTGACGACTGATACACCAGTCTTTGATGTTTTCCATCCAATGGCGATAAGTATTCTTATATTTTGCAGGATAGAATTTCAATTCATCATTCATCACAGGAGGCAAGGCCATATCTGCAAAATGCTGCATCTTGAGGAACCATTGCATAGATAGTTTCGGTTCGATCACTACGTTGGTACGTTCCGAGTAACCTACCTTATTTGTATAGGCTTCTGTTTTCTCCAGCAGACCGGCAGCTTCGAGATCTTTCTCAATCTGTTTGCGGACATCAAAACGATCCATACCGATATACATACCGGCGGCTTCACTCAACGTACCGTTATCATTGAAGATATCAATGCTGGGAAGATTGTATTTTTCACCCAGCATATAGTCGTTTACATCATGAGCGGGAGTTACTTTCAAACAACCTGTACCGAACTCGATATCCACATACTCATCTTCAATCACAGGAATAGTACGGTTCACTAACGGAACAATTACTTTCTTCCCTTTCAGCCATGCATTTTTCGGGTCGTTAGGATTGATACACATTGCCGTATCACCCATGATCGTTTCCGGACGGGTAGTTGCCACTACCGCATAACGGCCTTCCGGATCACCTTCTACTTTATAACGGAGATAATACAGTTTTCCATGTTCTTCTTTGTAGATGACTTCTTCGTCCGAAAGAGCGGTCAGCGCTTTCGGGTCCCAGTTCACCATACGGACTCCGCGATAGATCAAGCCTTTATCGAACAAATCTACGAATACCTTGATAACACTTTCACTACGTTTTTCGTCCATAGTAAAGGCAGTACGATCCCAATCGCAGGATGCACCGAGCTTGCGAAGCTGTTTCAGGATAATACCTCCATGTTCGTCCGTCCAGTCCCAAGCGTGCTTCAGGAACTCGTCACGAGTCAAATCGGTTTTCTTGATACCTTGCGCGGCTAGTTTGTTCACCACCTTCGCCTCTGTCGCAATAGAAGCATGATCGGTGCCCGGAACCCAGCACGCATTCTTGCCTTCCATACGGGCACGACGAACCAAAATATCCTGAATGGTATTATTAAGCATATGTCCCATGTGCAGCACACCAGTGACATTAGGAGGAGGAATGACGATGGTGTAAGGTTCACGGCCATCGGGTTTAGAACTGAATAAATGATTGTCCAGCCAATACTGGTACCACTTTCCCTCCACATCAGCGGGATTGTACTTACTTGCTAATTCCATATTGCTTTATGTATATAATAAATTTATTTATTGCGAAAGTTTGCGAAATACGGGTGCAAAATTAATAAATAAGTAGAATATAGGCGCAAGAATCAGTACTTTTGTTCTTTGAAAATAGCCGAGACGTATGAAAAAAAGAAAGCGGACGATTCGATATATCATTTTAGGCAGTTTGCTGTTGTTGGTATGGCTCACTCAGATGTTGCCGTTTATGGGAGAAATATATGCACGCACGATTTACCCTGTCATATCTTATTGCCTGTCATTTTTCTCCCGATGGATTCCGTTCGCGCTAGGAGATTTATTTATCTTTCTCAGTATCATAGGGGTTATAGCCTATCCTTTCTACGCTCGTCTTCATAAAAAGTTACGTTGGAAGAAGATCCTTCTGAATGACGGTGAATATCTTCTGTGGATTTATGTCTGGTTTTACCTCGCTTGGGGGCTTAACTATTCTCAGAAGAATTTCTATCAACGGACGGAAATTCCTTATACTGAATACAATAAAGAGAATTTCCAAACGTTTGTCAATGAATATATCGATTTATTGAACCATTCATATACCCCCGTAACCAGTATCAATGAGAAGCTGGTACGTGAAGAAAACATACGGTTATATCATCAACTGAGTGACAGTCTGGGCGTACACCGTCCTCCACATAATTATCTCAAAGCGAAAACAATGCTGTTCACTCCGTTTATCTCAATGGTAGGGGTAACGGGTAGCATGGGACCTTTCTTTTGTGAGTTTACGCTGAATGGAGATTTACTTCCTGTCAATTATCCTGCCACTTATGCGCATGAACTTGCCCATTTATTGGGTATCACCAGCGAAGCGGAAGCTAATTTTTATGCCTATCAGATATGCACCTGTTCCCAAGCGATGGGTATTCGTTTTTCCGGTTATTTCTCTGTGCTCGGTCATGTATTGGGAAATGCATACAGGTTATTGCCGGAAGAAGAATACACTCAACTGCTTGAACGCATCCGACCTGAAATAATTGAATTGGCAAAAGAGAATCAAGCGTATTGGACGGCCAAATATAGTCCGGTAGTCGGTGCTGTTCAGGATTGGATATACGACCTCTATCTGAAAGGTAACAAGATAGAAAGTGGTAGGAAAAATTATTCGGAGGTGGTAGGACTACTGATTTCGTATAGGGAGTGGAAAAAGAAATAATTTTAGATTGTGCCTTGTTTTGGCACATAGTATCCCGATATTTGCAACACTAATATAAAACGGATAAGACTAATTTCATTATGGCAAAAGATCTTTTTAACCCACATTGCGCATAACTTCTAATCTATTCCATTGAAAATCAGTCATCATTTTTTTGGAGTGATGCTTTTGGGTGCACTATGGATTTCATTTCAGTCAACGTATTAGGACTGATTCCTAATGCGGCATAGATATTACGCATAGTGTCTTCCGGTGTGTGTTTTGTCTTACAGCAATAGTCCTGCCACCTTCAGCTTCGAATTCAGCTGTGACTCAAACTCGTGCGTTCATTATACGAATAATCTCATTCCACCGTATATCAATTCCTTTTAGTGCCAAATTATATTTGGTCGTCGAAACCACCCAATATGCCAAAACTGCAAGATTGAGGTGCGATTTAGTTCCTTGGTCAGTTTTATGGAACACCGGGCGTATATCGAAATCCATATTCAGGGTCTTGAAGAACTTATGTAAAGCTTTGCATAACTCCAACAAGGAAAGCAAAAGTTATCTATCACTTGGAGGGTATAACTTTAACGGACAGATTGCAGACTGTACGCTTTGCTTCATCACCTATATCGTACTAGCCCTAGATAAAAGATTTTCTGATTATGAGATTATGGGCGACCTTTTTAGGAACAACTGTTGACTTTGACACTATAGAAACGCATACTTGCATGCTTAGAAACGATGCTCACAGCCATGACTAAGTTAATAGCGTAGAGCCATTGCAAATGCTTCAAAGATAACGCCAAACAGATAGAAGTTATGGTTGATGCGCTACAGAAATACCATGCTGAAACAAGGCAAGCTGCAGCTTAACTATTTTTAGGAATAAGTTAAAGACTAATTATATATTGTTTTGAAGGATACCATCCCTCTTCAATTGCCATCAAATAGGGGTGGAAAACTTTTGATAATAACTTCAACGAAGAGTAGTCAATATCCCGATACTAGACAGTCAACCCATTGTGAAACATTATTTCAACATTACTCACCAGTTTACTTTTTGTAGGCGGACAACATTGTGAAGATACAGGTTACATCTTCGAGGCCGTTGTCGCATCTGCAGATTTTTCTGAGTGTATTATCTCTACAGGTACTACATCAACCTTACAATATTTTTTATACCAGCGTTCAAACTAGTTATAGACTATTCCGTTCATCTGACAGTACTGAACGATCGATATGGAATGAGGAACTCCTTCTTTTTGACAGCGTTCCCATAAAATCTTTAAATCTGTGCTGCTTGCCATATTTTTTTGAGTTTATGGCACAAATGTCTAACTTATGATTTGATAATACAAATAAGCAATTTAGTGCTTACTACATATTTAGGGGACTGTCATATAAATCTGCTAATACATAGTTTTCATAACGTGGATGTACATCACTCCTCCAATGATTAGAAGATGATTCTATTTCAATTCTTCCCCAACGAACATTTTCAACATTACCTTTCATAACTAAATCAATTTATTTGATAATAAACCCAGACTACCTGATTGAAGCGAACATTGACATTGCCATCATGCCTTCAATGTTGACTATTTTGTCATCTATGCAAGCCACTGCGGCACAGTAACCGAGAAACCTCTTGTAGGCAGGCTTTGTGGCATACTTTTCAGTTTCAATGAACTGATGACCAAAGTCAATGTCATATTCTTCACCGGTTTTCAAATCGCCTGTAGTAATCAGAGCATTTACAAAAAACTCATTGAGTTTATCTGCCGTATTGAAATCGTATACCTTTCCGCTGCCGAAAATGTAAGCCATGCTTGTCCAACTCGTCAATGGTTCTAAGAAAGGTATCCGCACTACAGGTCTGAAGGATTGGGTAGAGAGAAAGGTGGTGCATAAGATGGAATGTCACATCTTTCACACATGAACCGCCACAGAAGAAAACGCACATGAAAGAACGGATAATCTCGCTGTACTGATAACCCCAAAGGAGGCATCGCAGACTAAGGAGTGCTGTCAATGATTGGTGTCAAAAGACGATTAAACAGCTCCATTACGCTAAAAATTCCACCAAAAGGTGTGAGCTTCTCTGATTTTATTTGTACTTTTACCATGTCATTACTGATTTTGCTCGTTTTTGGATTTGCAACACGAAGATAAGTGAAAAATCAGACATGACAAAATCCTGGTAATATATTATTATCCAGTAGCTTATAAATAATATTAGTGAATTAAGTTGTGGAATTAAGGTTATATTTTTAAACAGCAAACATCAAGTCAATATGAAAAAGATTATCTTTATAATGTTACTAGGGTTAGTCTGTAATACAATCAATGCCCAAATTGTGACTAAACAAGAATTAGAAGAATATACTAACATAGGCAATATGTCTTGGTCAGCAAAGGCTAAGGAGCTATCCAATGAATATCAGTTGAATGAATTGGGCGAACTATCATTATCAATTATAAAAGAGTATAAAGGTCAGTCCCAATCTCAACTATACCGTAAAATTATGGATTGGATCATATCTATGTCTTCCGATGCAAAGTCAGCTATACAGGTATCAAATGAAGAAGAAGGAACAATCATAGCACGTTGTTATCTGCCTAATATTGCAAAACGTACTATGGGAGATAATTCATATAGGGTAAGCATCCGACCACTTCTTAAATTTAATTTTAAAGAAGAACGCATCCGAATGACATACACTCTACAAAATTATGAGGTATTGAAGATAAATGACGATAGTGGATATGTAATAATGTTTGGTGGAGGTTTTGGTGTAACAGGTAATGGCATTACTAAAGACACCCAAATATGGGCACTTTCTGATTGTTATCCATTTGCAAAAAACATACAACACCCTAAAGTGACATCATCACGAGCTTTTGTTTATTCACTATCATGTTGTAAAATCCTTGTAGACAAAATTGATACAGTTCTAAAGAAACCATTGCAAATAAGTGATGATGATTGGTAATTACTCCCTGCAATTCCAGCATTTTGAAATTGCGGCATAGTTATCATTCTTTTATTAACGCTTACGTTCACCACATATGTCTCTACGAAACTTGTGACTATTCTTTCTCCGTTACACTACGAAAGATAATAACGTCACTCTCACAGACATACTCTAAAGGGTTCAACTCCCGCTCCGCACTTGAACAATCCCCCTATTATCAATTAAGGATTCATTGGAATATAGAGATCTCGGAGAAATAATAAATTAGGCAATGAAGGGCGATAATTGGAATAAATGGGGAACTGGGGAAATCCTATACATTAATTGCACAACAAAAGTGCAGAAAACTATTAATTTCTGCACTTTTGTTGTGCAATTAATGTATCTTTGTGCATAAATATATGCCAACCATGGACAGATTATACGAAAACTTCAATAAACTCCTTAAAGCTACAAGTACCGATTTCATCCGATACAAGTATGCTGAAATAAATTGGGGCAGCCATATGCTCGGACTTGTCGGACCACGCGGAGTAGGTAAAACCACCATGTTCCTGCAACATATCAAGCAGAACATGAATCCGAAAGATACATTATATGTTTCAGCAGACAATATGTATTTTGCCGATAATTCCCTGATTGACCTAACGGACAAATTCAGCAAACAAGGCGGCAAACATTTATTCATTGATGAAATACACAAATATCCTAATTGGTCTCGTGAATTAAAGCAGATATTCGATTCTTATCCGGATATGCAAGTTCTTTTTACCGGTTCCTCTATTCTGGATATTTATAAAGGAACGGCAGATTTGAGCAGACGTGCACCAATCTATGAAATGCAAGGACTGTCTTTCAGAGAATATTTAAGTATGTTCCATCAAATTCATGTACCAGCCTACTCATTAGAAGAAATACTGGAGCATAAAGTTGAAATTCCGGGAATAGCACATCCACTTCCGCTGTTCGCTGAATATATACGACACGGCTATTACCCGTTTAGCAAAGATACCACTTTTGAAATTGAGTTAAACCAAGTAATCAACCAAACTATGGAGAATGACATTCCTCAATACGCTAATATGAATGTCTCGACAGGACGTAAATTGAAACAGTTATTGATGATTATTGCCAAAAGCGTCCCATTTAAACCTGTCATGCAGAAACTCGCTGACATCATCGGAGTAAGTCGTAATTATTTAAGCGATTACTTACTTTATATTGAGAAAGCGGGAATGATAGCTCAGGTTAGGGATGATACAGGTGGAATCAGAGGGTTAGGAAAAGTAGAAAAAATATATCTTGATAATACTAATCTCATTTATGCGTTAGGAAGAGAAAATTCCAATACCGGTAATATCCGTGAAACATTCTTTTATAATCAAATGCGAGTTAAACAGGATATTATATCTTCCAAGATTTCTGATTTTCAAATTGGAAAAAGAACATTCGAAATAGGAGGAAAAAACAAAGGACAGCAACAGATTGCTAAAGCACAAGAAGGATATATTGTGAAAGACGATATTGAAACCGGTTATGGGAATATTATTCCACTTTGGAACTTCGGGATGAATTATTAGTCATATCTTTGCATCAACTTTTAAATAAAAAGACTTATGTCACATACCAGACAAGAACAGATGGAAGCCTTCGGACGCTTCCTGGACATTCTCGACGAACTGCGTGTTAAATGTCCCTGGGACCGTAAACAGACGAATGAAAGTCTACGTCCCAACACTATAGAAGAGACTTACGAACTTTGCGATGCCCTGATGAGGGATGACAAGAAAGAAATCTGCAAAGAATTGGGAGACGTATTATTGCACGTCGCTTTCTATGCCAAGATAGGCTCGGAAACAGGAGATTTTGACATCAAAGATGTTTGCGACAAACTGTGCGATAAGCTGATTTTCCGCCATCCGCATGTGTTCGGAGAGGTGAAAGCAGAGACAGCCGGACAAGTTTCCGAGAACTGGGAACAATTGAAACTCAAAGAGAAAGATGGCAACAAAAGTGTATTAAGCGGTGTGCCCGCTGCCCTACCCTCGCTTATCAAGGCTTACCGTATTCAGGACAAGGCCCGCAATGTAGGTTTCGACTGGGAAGAACGGGAACAGGTTTGGGACAAAGTGAAAGAAGAAATAGGTGAGTTTCAGGAGGAAGTAGCCAATATGGATAAGGATAAGGCGGAAGCAGAATTCGGCGATGTCATGTTCAGTCTTATCAATGCGGCACGCCTTTATAAAATCAATCCCGATAATGCACTGGAACTTACCAACCAGAAGTTTATCCGCCGTTTCAACTATCTGGAAGAGCACACCATCAAAGAAGGCAAGAATCTGAAAGCCATGACCCTGGAAGAGATGGATGCCATTTGGAACGAAGCCAAGAAAAAAGGATTATAGTTTCGCATGAACCTGATACCGAAAAAAATGAAGGCTCTATTCCTACGAAAACAGAGCCTTCATTTCCCACAGACGAAACGTCTGTCCGCACTCCGACAGAGCGTCTGGTTTATTCACTTACTTTTTTTGTATCTTTACTTTCTCCCTTACGGTGCATACCTTTGATCATTTCCCTATGGAAACGCATTTCCGCCCGTTGCACAAGAAAGATCTTCTTGCTGGAAAGGATTTTATTGAACTTGCCCAAATAGGTTCTATCTAGTTGGTCGGCAGCAATACGGTTCTCAGCAATCTTCTCATTGATTTCTTTGTATTGAGCTTCCGTAGTTTTATCATCCTTGCCTTTACGCATCAGATTCCATGATTCGTCATTCAATTTTTTCTTCTTATCCTGAAGTTCAAAATAAATAGGAAAGAACTTTGCAGCTTCTTCTTTAGTCAGTTTTGCTTGTTCAATAATATATGCCTTTTGTTTTGTTCTGAATTCCTCGCGAGATAAATGTTGTTCACATCCGTCGGCAGCCCAAAGAAGGGGCATAAAGCCACACAACAAAACAAGTAATGCAATTAATTTTTTCATTTTCCGTATTCAATCAGTTTTAATAAATCATTCTACACTCGCGTCACTCAGATAGACATACAACGAATAATCATCCAACATGGCACGATCCAATGCCATATCAATCATTTCATCGGATATGACTTCAGTTTCTATCTCAGTCACCGCCACATCAATATCTGCAACAGACTTACGATCTGACGACGCCACCCGTATAATCAAGGCAGCCCCCACAAACATAGCTGCCATATAGAGCAATGGTTTCAGTCTTGTCCATGTACTGACAGGTTCTTCCTTGAAAACCACTTTCTCTTTTTCAGGAAGTTTATTCATCACCTCTGAAGTCAGGTTCTCAAAGTAACCACCAGGAACTTTGAAGGAATCTTCCTTACCAAGTTTCTTCAATAGGATATCTTCTTCTTTCATTCGTTTTTCTCCTCTCTTTGATTTAGACATAGTCCGAGTCCAAAGGTTTAATCAATGTCTTCTAAAAACTTCTCTATTTTCTTCACTGCATGATGATAAGATGCTTTCAAAGCACCGACTGAGGTACCGAAGATTTCAGACATTTCTTCATATTTCATTTCTTGATAGTATTTCAGATTGAACACCATGCGCTGTTTCTCCGGTAAAGTCATTAATGCCTTTTGCAAACACAACTGCGCCTCATCATCCGAAAAGTACGGGTCGCTTTCCAGTTTCTGCACAACCGCCGCTTCCGGATCATCAATGGCCAAGGTAGTGACGGCACGTTGCCTATTCAGGAAAGTGAGGCATTCATTCAACGCAATACGATAGAGCCAGGTAGACAACTTCGCCTCAGCACGGAAATAATCAATATTCGTCCATGCCTTGATAAAAGTATTTTGCAGGAGATCGTTCGCATCCTCATGCGACAGCACCAGCCGACGGATCTGCCAATACAATTGTTCGCTATACTGCGATACAATCATTTCAAATCCTTGTCGCTGCGTACTCTCCTCCTGGAGGAGCTTCAGAACTTCGCGCTCGTTATAAGGGGTCATAATCTCTTGTATCTCTATGTTTATTTATGGTTTCAAATCCAGATCGGTCATTGCCTTTAGTAAAGACGGATCATACTTATAAATGTCATCACAATACATCAAATTATTATCGGCAGACAGATAAACAGTCTGATAATCTATAAACAAAGGCACATATTTCTCCAAACTATAATGTTTCAATTCACGATAGGCCGCACTGATAGGAAGCTTCTTTCCTTCCTCGCTTATCGGCTTGAGGTCCATTGCAATGCGGATACGGTCTTCCAGTAATTCATCCGGTTCTTCTAATAAGAAGAAAGCAAAATCGAGTGCTTTCTGAAGACGTACACAACCATGGCTCACCGCCCGGTTCTTTCGCGTGAAAGCCCAACGGGAAGGAGTATCGTGCAAATAAACGGAATAAGGATTTGGGAAACGGAAGATGATACGCCCCAACGAATTTCCCGTCTTATTATCCTGTTTCACAGTATAAGGTACTCCCTTGCCCGCATACCTCGCCCATTTGATACTATGAGGATCGACTTGTGTACCATTCTTATCATACACCTTCATGCGGTTACGGGTAAAGTAAGTCGTATCTCTGCGATAAGTAGGAATAATCTCTTTCCGGATAATACTTTGAGGAACATTCCAATACGGATTCAGCTCCATATAGTAGATTCTGCTGGACAACAAAGGTGTTTTATTCCTCACACTTCCCACACAAATGCGCATTTCCAGAATAGAGTCTGCTTCCTCGTTGACGGCTTGCAGCATGAATGCCGCCACATTTGCCACCACATATTTCTTCCCTTTATCCAGAGCATATTGCCAACGCGCCCGTTCCAGATTCAGTAATAAACGATCCCGGTAATAATCCGTAGTATCCGTCTTTCCCCAATCATTCACGCGCACCAATTCTTCCTGCATTTTCTTATAAAGACGGGAAGAGGGTTGCGCCCAATGAAAGGCGGCAGTGGGATTGGCACGCAAAGAATCAAGAGCCGACAATGCAAATTTCATATCACAACGCTTCAGAGGAATACGGTCTATCGAATCATTCCATCTGCGCTCCGGAGGTAGAAAACCAAATTTTAACCGGCACACATACGAAAGGTAGACGGTCGTTAACTGATATTCCAAATCCGCCAACAGACTATTCATCGTTTTTCCATCCTGCAATTGCAATGTACGTATCTGCTGCAGCCCGTTACGGATACTATCCGCAGAATAAAGATTCGGATTAATCCCATGCCGCGAGATATTCTCCAGCCAATACAACATTGAGTCCGCCGCCTGCACGGTCGGCTTATCGGAGACTAATGAATCATTCAACCATAAGAAATCACCTTCCTTCTGATAATGAGAGACTAACGCGGAATCCCAGGCAGTAGCCTGTTTATTGTCTCTCAAATAGACACGAATGATCTGCCGAATACTATCCGCACTGATCCGATAGGCTGGATTAAGCAGTTCCTGAAGATTAGACAGAGAATCCGGTATCGGAGACAAAGGTTTCTCCTTTTTACAAGCAACCAAGCAAATTATACATACTATTACTCCCCAAAACAACCGACTACTTTTCATATACAGTTCCTCCGTCAACGTCAATACATAGATTTTCTTTCGCTAAAATTGTCTGCGGAAAAATGGCGGACGCTTCATTAAGTAAAACCGATTCATCTTCATATCGGGCAGAGAAATGTCCGATAACCAATTGTTTTACATTCGCATCCAAAGCAATTTGCGCAGCTTGTGCAGCCGTCGTATGATAAGTTTCTTTCGCTCGTGCCTGTTCTGTTTGTGCAAAAGTAGCTTCATGGAACAGCAAATCTACATTGCTGATTTGTTCCACCATGGACGGACGATAAATCGTATCAGAGCAATAAGCGTATTTGCGTGCCGGGGCCGAAGGACGGGTCAAACGCTGATTGGGAATAACTTCTCCTTCGGGAGTAACAAAATCCGCTCCGTTCTTAATACGGTTCAGTTCGTAAACCGGGACTTTATAAAAATCCACCATTTCCCTGATGATATGATTCGGACGTTGTTTCTCCTCAAACAGGAATCCGCAACAGGGAATTCGATGTTTAAGAGGAATCGTAGTTACAGTCACCGAACGGTCATCATAAATCTGTATCGGTTCTTTCGTCTCAAATTCGTGAAAAAACACTTTATAGGTCAGTGTCTTACAAAAAAAAGCTAGCATCGGCGCGAATAATTCTTCCAGCCCCTTAGGAGAATGAATATGTAAATCGGCCGTCCTCCCCAATAATCCGAATGTAGAGATTAGCCCCAAGAGTCCAAAGCAATGATCACCGTGCAGATGAGAGATAAAGATATGATTCAAACGGGAAAATTTAAGCCGGGAACGACGTAATTGCATCTGAGCCCCTTCCCCACAATCAATCATAAATAATTTTTCACGCAAATTGACGACTTGTGAAGTCGCAAAATGTCGTGTAGTGGGCAAAGCGGAACCGCACCCTAATATATGTAACTCAAACTTTTCCATCTCCGGCAAAGATAGAAAAAAAACATGTTAATTTCGCAAGCAGTGAAACAAAAGTCTTATTACCTGCCATATAGTATCAAAAAAGAATATATATTTGCATATCGACAACCGGTTTCAAGAACATGATATGAAAGCTGGTCACAGTATCAGAAAAAGAAGTATTTAATATGACGAATCCCTTTATATACAGAAAATTATCAGTATTGTTCCTACTGTTTATTGCTTTCGGGAATGTTTATTCCAAGAATAAAGAAATGGAACAATTGTTTTCCAGATTGGATTCCGTATTGACAAACAGTGAAAAGTACGTTTTAGAGAAAGAAGATAAAATAGAAGAACTGCGTAAGAAACAGTCTATGCCTCTAAAACCGGAAGAAAAACTATGGCTTAACAAAATGCTGTATGATGAATATTTTGTCTATAATGCGGACTCGGCTATGGTTTATGTAAACAATAATATAGAGATAGCCGGCGCATTAGGCCGAAAGGACAAAGAACAGGAGTGGATACTGCACAAAGTTTTCCTTCTTGCAGCCCAGGGGCTACTGAATGAGGCTGAGAAAGAATTATTGAATGTAGATATAGCTTCATTAAGTAAAGAAAATATGTATCAGTATTATGATACAAAAATCTATCTATACTCCCATTTGGTACAATTCATCGGTAACCGCCTGGAACTGACAAATTCTTATTACAATCTTGAGAAGGAATTCAAGCACGAAGCCAAGAAATACATAACTCCTGATCATCCTTCATATTATAGTTTTTGCGCGTCACTACATAGAGAATATCCCCGTTCTGCAGAGGGAGACAGTATAAAATTAAAATTAAAAGATATAGTAGACAAGTCATCATTGTCCACGCGGGTGGATGCCATCAATTCTTATATGCTTGCTATCATGTTTTACAATGAAGGCGATGAAGATAATTACGTAAAATACCTTATTTATTCTGCCATAGCCGATATTAAAATCTGCAACCGCGATATAGCTTCATTGGAGGAACTTTCCAATATCCTCTATTTGCGTGAAGACATAGACAGAGGCTACACTTACATCAGTTATTGCTTTAAAGCCGCATTGCTGTATCCCAACAGGGTGCGCGTAATAAACATATCGACCGTTATGGATAAACTACAGCAGGCCTATCGCGAAAGGAACAAAATACAGGAAAGCAAATTGCGTAAATCACTCTACACCACAAGTATATTATCCATTGTATTGCTCATCTCCATACTACTCATTTATTTCCAATTCAGAAAACTGTCCCGTTCACGTAAAAAACTGAACGAAAGTAACCGACTGCTTAATTCACACGTCAAAGAACTTTCCGAAGCCCAACGAATGCTGGGTGAAGTGAACGGAGAACTTAGCGAAGTAAATGAAAAGCTAAAAGTGATCAATAACCAATTACTAGAGTCCAATTATGTGAAAGAAGAATACATCGGATATGTATTCTCAATATGCTCCAATTATATAACCAAACTTGAAGAATACAGGAAGAATATCAGCAGAAAACTTAAAGCCGGCCAAATAGACGATATCAAATCATTAACTTCCAACATTACGATGGTACAAAGTGAGTTGAAGGAATTCTATCATAGTTTCGACGCTATTTTCCTACACGTATACCCCGATTTTGTAAAAGACTTCAATTCGCTCCTGCGTCCCGAAGAAAAGATAATGCTTAAAGAAGGCGAACTCCTGAACACGGAGTTGAGGATATATGCGCTTGTCAGACTCGGAATAAACGACAGTATAAAGATTGCAGAATTTCTTCATTGCTCTCCGCAGACGGTTTACAATAATCGTTTAAAAACCAGAAACAAGGCAATAATTCCTAAGGAAGAATTCACCGAGACGGTACGTTCATTGGGTAAAATGCAAAAATAGAGAGAGCAAACAAACCATTTTACTTCATAAACTATTTACCTCCACCAAACACTATATAATTAATAATCAACATATTAACTTTTTATTTATTTACTCTTACTATTTACTTGTATATACACCGTACCTTATACTATACTACCTTTGTCCTCCGAGAAATTAATCGAGTATATACTTTTTAAATTTAATCTATGAGGCAAGAGAAACTACTAAATCCAAAGCAAACTATGAAACATACGTTTGTAATCTCAGACGCTTTCTTTTCACAAAGTGCTAATTTGTTATTTTACTTATCATGAAAAATGTAATATTATTATCTTTGCTAATCCTTTTGTCCATTCCCCTTTCGGCACAACAGGAAAAAGTCTCCTTAGTCAACGACAGAACAGGTTCCAAGTTGCTTGTGAACGGTAAGTCTTTTATGGTGAATGGCATGAACTGGGATTACTTCCCAATCGGCACCAATTATTCATATTCCTTATGGACAAAGCCTGACGATATAATCAAGGCTGCTCTCGATACGGATATGTCTTTATTGAAGAACATGGGTGTAAACGCTATCAGACAACACATAGGCGTTCCCCCCAGATGGGTAAAATATATCTATGAGCAATATGGTATTCACACAATGATATATAGCTCCTTCGGACGCTATGGAGTAGCTTTGGACGGGGCATGGATGGCTAACACCGACTATTCCGACCCTAGAGTAAAAAAAGTACTTCTCGACGAGGCGAGAGAATTGGTAAAGGAATACAATAATACTCCTGGAATACTCCTCTATCTTCTTGGAAATGAAAACAATTATGGTTTATTCTGGCAAGGAGCAGAAACGGAAGATATTCCGGTAGAAGATCGTAAATCCACTATTCAAGCGGTTCACTTATATAAACTGTTCAACGAAGCGACTGTCGAGATGAAGAAAATGAATGCTTCAGCTCCTATAGCCATTTGCAACGGTGACCTTCTATTCCTTGATATTATAGCCAAAGAATGTAAGGATGTTGACATTCTGGGAATCAACTGCTATCGCGGTGACTCGTTCGGCGACTTGTTCAGCAGGGTAAAAGCGGAGTATGGAAAACCGGTATTGTTTACAGAGTTCGGATCCGATGCATTCAATGCCATAACTCAAAGTGAAGCACAAAAAGAGCAAGCAGACATTCTGTTGAAGAATTGGACTGAAATATATCTGAATGCGGCAGGGCTAGGCAACAACAATAACTCACTCGGAGGTTTCACTTTCCAATTTGCCGACGGTTGGTGGAAATTCGGCCAAAATACTAACCTGAGCATACATGACACCAATGCATCATGGGCCAACGGCGGATATGTATTTGACTATGTGAACGGTGAAAACAATATGAACGAAGAATGGTTCGGTATATGCGCAAAAGGAACTCCTGACAGCAGGGGAATATACGAACTTTACCCGCGTGCCGCATACTATGTGCTGAAAGATGTCCACAAGATTAATCCTTATTCTCCCGGAAGTACCACCTCTTCGATAATAAGCAAACTTTCCGATATCAATGTAATGTCAGCCGTTTTATCCTCCAGAAGTGATAAAACTGCCTTGCAAGGCGAAAAGACTCAGCTAATACGCCTGAGCGAACTGAGAGGTGACATAACTACCTACAATACAGGAGCAAAGAATACTACCACTCCAAGCTCCAGACCGAAGAATCCGACAAGTTTCCCCAGCTTTAAAGGCTTTGACCATACTGAATCGTTCTACGTAGGCGTAGCTTCAAAACCGGCAGAGAATGTACAGGCGGAAGTCACTGTAAATGTTCTTGGAAATGTGGCAGAGAACCCGATAGACGAAATCTTTTATGAGAACAGAGGACGCTCCAGATATATAACGGACGAAAGCGGAGAAGTAGTAGATCTGGGTCCGTTGGAACGCTTAAGACTTTATAGTGCGAGTTTTGACTGGGATGGCAAACTTTTTAATCTGAAAACATTTTACCGCAAGGGACACTATCATTGGGGATACGAAGGAGACTTCTTTGGATTGTATCCAGAAGCGAGCTACGGCGATAATATGGATATCTATGGTGGCGAAGCTCCTTTCGGAAGTGAAATTGAAGGTAAGAAATACTTCAAAGGGCTGAAAATTGCTTTCGGTCCCGAACTATGGTGGGGTGCAAACCCGGCTCTGCTTGTCAAATACCAACGGAATATAGGTAAATATAACGTAGCAGGTATTTTCCATTATGATATAGACCAGCGTGAAGGAACGACTACTTCTTACGCCATACCCCGCCCCAAGAATACACGGGCCTCTCTTATGGTGGAAAGAAGTTTCGGACGTTTCAATATTACAGCGGGCGGATTATGGTCAGGAACAACGCTTGTAGGACGGGAATTTCAAGCTACCACAGAATACAATAAAGAAGCTATCGTATATTCCGACGTAATAAAAACATCCGATACATTCGGAGGGAAGATGAAAGTGGTATATAGCGGAGGAAAGTTCAATGCCTATGCGCAGGGGGCGATAATGGGATTGGTAGCCAGTGGCGGAGCCGATTACACACAGACTTTAACAGGATGGAGGCTGAAAGATAGCGGTAGCGGAAATCAATCGAACGTCCTTGCCGGTTTTACTTATCAGATAGGCAACTTCCAGGTTGCCCCTAATTTCCTGTGGCAGAAACCGCTTGTAGGGCCAATGCCTAATGGAATCGATGCTCCCGGAAGATTACGAAATATTATTGATGATCCTTTTGCTGTTAGGGATAACAGGGAGACAACAGCGGGAGAATTGTTGCTGACTTATGACCCGACACCCGCTACTTGGATGTACGACTGGGAGAATGACAATAACGAAGATGCACCGTTTGCCGCTTCACTTGGTTTCATTTACCGCCATCATCCCACTTCACAGGATGCAGCCATAGGTATACTTGCCAACGGGCGTTCTACCTTTGCTTTCGGAGGAGCTGCACCGGCTCATGATTTATGGGAAACAAACCTGAAAATAGCGTCTAGAATATCAAGAGATTTCGGTATCATATCAAGTATCTACTGTGGTACTGCCCAAGCCAACGGAGATGATACCCGTTTAGTTAAGCGGGTAGGTGCAGACGCCAAAATGATTTATAAGAAACTGCGGCTGAACGCAATGGTGAAGTTTAATGACTGGGGACCGTACGACTATCACAGGGATTTTAACCTTACTTTCCCTTTCCAATGTATGTTAGACTTTTCGACCAGTCTCGCCAAGCCTAAATGGTTGGGCCCGGTATCCACTCGCGTAGGAATCAGAGGTACTTTCAGAACATTAGATCAATATTCTCCTCGTTACGTTGCCGGATATATACCGGACGGTTCCGGTGGTTTTGAACCAAGCACAGATATTGTAGGCGCAGGTCGTGGCAACGAATGGGAAATAAGAACCTACATTTCATTCAGCATTTTCTAATCTACGAACTAATTAATAAGATAGTTTTATGAATCACAAAATCAATATATCATGTAAGCTCTCTGTTGTCGCTGTTCTCTTTTCGTTGACAGGATGTACGAGAGATATAAATACGGATGTGCTGGCAACTTACCCAAACTTGTCTGATGTCTTTATCGATGAATTTGCATCCGACCTGCAATACCAGGCATGGGGAAAAGTAACTAATTTTGGGGTGGATACTGAAACCACCTACGACGGCACGTCATCTATGCGAATAGAAGTTCCCAATCCGAGTGATCCTATGGGAAGTTGGGCAGGAGGTACTTTCTATTCCGCTACAGGCAGAAACCTGTCCGGATATGACGCACTGACTTTTTATGCCAAGTCTTCCGTAGCTACCGCTATTGAAGTTGGAATAGGAAATTATGATACTACCGAATATCTGGTTCAAGTTAATGATGTCCAACTGAATACAAACTGGAGCAAGATTATCATCCCTATTCCTAATTCCGCAAAACTTTTATCGGAAAAGGGATTATTCTACTACTCCGCCGGTGCAGTAAATGACGAAGGCTACACCATCTGGTTCGATGAGGTCAAGTTCGAAAAACTCGGTACATTGGCTCATGCCAAAATAGAAGATATAGAGGTCCCCGGTTTTCCCGGAAAACTGACAATAGGAACTCTGACCGAGACTATCAATCTTCCGAACGGCATTAACCGTAAAATGCGGGTCTCTCCTAATTATTTTACATTCGAGTCATCTGACGCCAATGTAGCTTCGGTAACAAATGATGGTAACATAACCGTGCACAAAACAGGAGAAGCCGTTATATCGTTAAAGGAGGCTGAAGGCGAAATAAAGGTACATTGTTACGATTTCGCTCCAACACCTACGAGAGACGAATCGGAAGTGTTGTCTCTGTTCAGTGATTCTTATACTAATAAGATTTCCGCAAACTGGAATCCTAGATGGGAATGGTCAACAGCCGAATATACGGAAATAGATACCGGTGATAATCATATAGCACAGTATAGCGGTTTGAACTTTGTAGGTATTGTATTCAACAAAACAGCGGATTGTTCGTCAAAGACTCACCTCCACCTGGATGTATTATGCATGGACGAAGTAAGTAAAAGCACTATTATAACAATCTCTATATACTATGGAACAACGGAAATAAAGCATCCGATAACATTGGAGAAATATCCTGATTTCAAATCAAAACAGTGGTTGTCACTCGATCTGGAACTTGAAAAAGAAAATAAACTAATACCACAATTGGCATTGGCATGTGATGACAACACTAGGAACATTCTTTTGGACAATATTTATTTCTATTAAAAATGATAACTTATGAAACCATATAAAACAATATTGCTTAGCTTGCTGATACTTCCTTTGCCACTGTTACTTGGAAGTTGCGAGAAAGAAGAAGAGATAGAAAACACCCGATGGGTATTGGTGTGGTCGGACGAATTTGACACACCGACTCCCGACAACAGACCCGATCCTTCAAAGTGGACGTATGAAAAAGGCGCTTCAGGATATGGTAATCAGGAACTTCAGAACTATACCGATAGAGTAGAAAACGCTTCATACACGACTCACAAAGGTTTAGGATGTCTGAAAATAACAGCTTTGAACGACAATTATGACGGAATAGCTTACTCTTCTGCCAGAATAAAGACCGAAGGACTGTTCGAACAACGATACGGACGTTTCGAAGCACGTCTGAAACTTCCGTACGGTCCGGGACTTTGGCCTGCATTTTGGATGTTAGGAGCAAACTATGCCACCGATGTATGGCCAAAATGCGGTGAAATAGATATTATGGAAAATAAAGGATACCAACCTAATATCGTATCAAGTGCTCTACATTTTCCGGGACATTCGGGTGGAAATCCCATAACACAGACTTTTGGCTATGAGGACCAACGTTTTGACACAGACTTCCACGTATTTGCCGTAGAATGGGATGAATCCAAAATAGACTTCTTTGTGGATAATGTACTTTACAAAAGAGTGAAAGCCGCTGATGTAACAGATGGCGAATGGATATTCGATCATCCATTTTTCATTATTCTGAATGTAGCGGTAGGCGGTACATTCGGTGGTAATCCCACAGCAGACACTGTATTCCCCCAAAGTATGTATGTAGACTATGTCAGGGTTTATCAGAAATCAATAGAAGTACAACCCGGAACTAATACCGGAGATATCTCTTCAAACGGTTCAATTCCCGGATGGGATTTTAACGGACCGGATTCTGATAAAGGACTTATAGAGCCTGAATTAAAATAAATAACAATGTAACTGCTAAAGATTAAAATTATGAATTTAATAAAAATACAAAGATACTATTTAGGGCTTATGGCAGTCATAAGTCTTGGAGCGGTTTCATGTACGAACGAAACGGAATTTGCCAATTCGCTGGATAAAGGCGACATTGCTTTCTCAGCTCATGTAGGAAAAACGATGAGCAGAGCCACAGAAAGCGCATGGGATGGTGACGAACTGATAGGTGTGAAAGCGGGAGAAACAGTAAAAACTTACAAAGTGACAACCAATGGAAAAATGTCTACTGAAGATACACCTTATACATGGGATGGCACAAGCTATGATCTGCTGGCATGGACTCCCCTCACAGCAGAACAGATAAACCTAACAGACCAAACTACCGAAGAGAAACTCTTCGACTGTGACTTATTGGCAAGTAATGCGAAAGTGGAAGCAAAGAATGTACATTTTGTATTCAGACACAAAATGACCCGTATGTGGTGGGAACTGCAGAAATTTGAAGGATATAAAGATAAAGAAGTGAGCAACGCAAAAGTTTCGTTTATCGGTTATGGAAGTGTAACGTATACTAATGGAGAAATCACAACGGTAGGCGACGCTGACCAATTGATTTCTACTCATAACACAAAAGGAGAATATTATAGAAACGGCGAAGCTATGATGGTTCCTTGTGAAATGTGGGAGAAACCATTGATAAAAGTAGAAATAGGAGAAGATACCTATATCTATACTCCAAGTAAGTCCAACCCCAATGACGTCAATAAGAAAACCGGAGATTTGCTTCCCAATACATGGCAAAGATATTACTTGTCTGTCAGTAAAAAAGGACTGACTGTAGAAATGGAATCCGGAGAAATTAATTGGGATAATGAAAAGATCGATGACAATCAGGTTACGGATGCTAAATTTAAGGCTACAGTACCAGAATTGACAGATCGGAATATAATAGGTTTGGATAACAATACTATTATCGGTGAAAATTTCACAGTCTCTTATACAGAAAACGGAAGCGGAGGACTAAATTACGAAGGTATTTGCGATATAGAAAGAACCGTGGAAGGAAACACTCATACATATACATTCACCAATATAGCCACTGATATAAAGATTTACCACACAAACGAATATATAGTAGTAGGTGATTATTACTATTCAGACGGAACATGGGGAAACAATCCTGATAAAAGTAATTGTACTACTCTTGGAAGAGTATTCAAGGTTGGAGCACACAAAACTGATAGTCCAGAGTTATATACAGGTATGGATAAGATTCGTGGTTATGTCGTATGTACATCGCTAAACGACAATAATAAATACGCATGGATATCAACCGTTGACGCTGATTATAGAACCATACTAGCAAGTTTAGGGAATACGGATGACGCTTTAAAAAGAAACGAAGGATATTTAGGATATACATTGACAACATCTATCCGTGCAGCACTAGATGGATATGCAACTTTAGAATCCCATTTTCCTTATTGGTATGCTTTCACCACATTGGATATTCAATGTCCTGACAAAACTTCAAAATGGTATATCCCCTCTATAGCCCAATTGACAGACATCCAAGTTTCTGGAGTTTATGCTGATTTTACAGGTGAATATTGGTCTTCCAATGTATATACTGATGCTGAACGCATGTGGGCTTATGAGTATAATGCTAATGAAAAAATTTATAAAGCTAGTTGGGGATCAGATGAAAGAAAATTAATTTTAATATTAACATTCTAACCGGACTAATATGAAAGCAAGATATTTATACAGTATTATCGTCTCCTCAATACTATTCATTTCATGTAATAATGATATTCTACCAGAAGATCGAGACAACAATTTATCAGCAAATTCCATAAGAATAGAAAGTGTAGAACAAAACGACTTCGAAGCAAATCAAACTACACGTTCATCTTATATAGGATATGCCACAAAGTTTGAAAACGGTGATAAGTTAGGACTGATACTAACAAATAAAGACGGGAAACAATTGGCTAACATTCCATTCTCCTATACAGAAAATGGTTGGACTAATGACAATGCACAGCCTTATTCATCGGGTATAAACAAAATTATTGCTTATTATCCGTATAATGAAGAACTCTCGAATGAAGTTACATCTTTAGATCAATTAAAGGAAACCGTAACCATAGTATCCGACCAAAGTTCAGTGGAAGATCTTAAACGGATGGATTTACTCGTATACGAAATAGAGAATCCCTCCGCAAATCTGAATATACAATTTAAACATGCGTTCTCCATGATTGCGCTTTCTGCAATATCAACTTTAACAGTGGGAGAAGAAACATTTGATTACAATGTAGAAATGTCAAATGTATCATTATCAATCGGTGAGGCTATGTATACATTATGCAGTATTAATGGTACTTATGTCTGTCTTATCAAAGACAAATCCCTGTTACAGGAAGATGAGTTCAGATATTTCTATACTATATCCGATAAAGCAGCAGTCAAGACAGTAAACCAGGATATAATAACTAGCTCCGGCAAAAGATACACATTTCCATGCACCGTATCGGGCAGTGAAGAAATATCACCGGCTATAGGTGATTTCTATTGTGTATCTAACAGCAGCAATAATATCATAATTATTCCTGGGAAAGCAGCTAGTATTCCTACCGGTCTTACTTGTAAAGGAATTGTATTCCACATAATGAAAGATTTTGGTGATTTCTGTACCCTAAATAATCTGATAAGTACGGGCTATCCCGGTTATAATGAGAAACATGGTCTTATTGTCTCAAGTATGAATGGAGAGTTATTTGGTATGAGCAATGATAATAAAGATATTGTAACCTCTGTATTTTCCGCTACTTCAATAGACGACTACAACAACACAAATGTATCAAACGGTTACAAGTTAACTAAAGTTCTAAAGGAGGCGGCAGAAGATGAAAGTTCCGGTCTATCCTTCACAGCATTAGACAATCACACTGAACTATTAACGAATACCACTATATGGTATGCACCTTCATTCAATGAGCTTAAATACATGATACGAGGTATACAATCAGATGTAGTATCGACTAACGGGCAGGAATATATCAATAAGCAACTGAACAAAATTGGTGGAACCGAAATAACAGGGAATATCCCTTCTATCACTTTTAATGACGGGTTCTATCTTATGGAAAATGGTACTGAAATGGGATGGCATGGTATACCGGGTGCTGAAACGTACAGACCCATTTGTGCATTCTAACACAACTTTCCTGCAAGAGAATTAACAACAACTATCTATAATAAAAAACAAGTTATGAAGATAAACAAGTTATTATTTACCACAACACTGACAGCATTGGCATTAACAGCCTGCTCTCCGAAAGAAGCCAACTCAGATTCTGAGATAGAGAACAAAGTAGAAGCCTTACTGGATAAGATGACTTTAGAGGAAAAGCTAGGGCAGATGAATCAGTTGAGTCCGTGGGATCCTAACGAACTGGCAAACAAAGTTCGTAATGGAGAAATAGGTTCCATATTGAATTATATGAATCCCGAAGAAGTGAATAAAATACAGAAAATCGCAATGGAAGAGTCACGGTTAGGTATCCCCCTACTAGTGTCCCGCGATGTAATTCACGGTTACAAGACCATCTTCCCTATTCCATTGGGACAGGCAGCCACATTCAATCCTCAGATAGTAGAAAACGGAGCACGTGTAGCTGCCATAGAAGCTTCAGCAGATGGTATCCGTTGGACTTTTGCCCCCATGATAGATATATCACGTGACCCTCGTTGGGGACGCATAGCCGAAAGTTGCGGTGAAGATCCCTACTTGACTTCCGTAATGGGAGTAGCTATGATTAAAGGGTTTCAAGGAGATTCGCTGAACAGTCCGACTTCAATGGCGGCATGTGCCAAGCACTTTGTAGCTTATGGTGCATCCGAAGGCGGTAAGGACTATAATTCTACATTTATCCCCGAAAGAGTACTGCGCAATGTATATCTACCTCCGTTCAAAGCTGCGGTAGACGCTGGTTGTGCCACTTTCATGACTTCGTTCAACGATAACGACGGTGTACCGTCTACGGCAAATAAATTTGTATTGAAAGATATATTGCGCGATGAATGGAAATATGACGGTATGGTAGTAACCGATTGGGCTTCGGCTGCCGAAATGATCAATCACGGTTTCTGTGCAGATGGCAAGGAAGCTGCCGAGAAATCGGTAAATGCAGGCGTTGACATGGATATGGTGAGTGAAACGTTCATCAAAAACCTCAAGCAGTCTTTAGCAGAGAATAAGGTTTCCATAGAATCAATAGACGACGCCGTACGGAATATTCTCCGTCTGAAATACCGAATGGGCTTGTTTGAAAATCCGTATATTGTTACACCACAGAATGTGAAATATGCGGAAGAGCACTTGAAAATAGCAAAAGAAGCGGTAGAGCAATCCGTTATTCTCCTGAAGAATGACACACAAACATTACCGCTTACAAACAAAATCCGTACTGTAGCGGTAGTAGGTCCGATGGCTGACGCACCCTATGAACAGATGGGAACATGGGTGTTCGACGGTGAAAAAGACCATACTCAAACACCTCTCAAAGCTATCAGAGAAATGTATGGCGATCAGGTTAACGTAATTTTCGAACCTGCACTCGGTTATAGCCGTGACAAAAACCTAAACGGTATCGCCAAAGCCGTAAACGCGGCACGCCACGCAGATGTAGTCCTTGCTTTTGTCGGTGAAGAAGCAATACTTTCGGGTGAGGCCCATTCTTTGGCAAACCTAAATCTTCAGGGAGCACAGAGCCAACTGATACAAGCACTGTCCACTACCGGCAAACCATTAGTAACCATAGTGATGGCAGGACGCCAACTTACAATCGCTGATGAAGTTGAAGCTTCGGATGCAGTTCTTTATGCGTTCCATCCGGGCACTATGGGAGGACCTGCCATTGCCGACATCCTTTTCGGAAAGGTTAATCCAAGCGCAAAGACTCCGGTTACATTCCCCCGTATGACAGGTCAGGTACCTATATATTATGCTCACAACAGCACAGGTCGCCCGGCCAACCCGAAAGAAATGCTCATTGATGAAATCCCTGTCGAAGCGGGGCAAACATCTATTGGCTGCCGTTCCTTCTATCTCGATGCCGGGGCTTCTCCCTTGTATCCGTTCGGCTACGGATTGTCTTACACTACCTTTGAATATAGCAATCTGAAGTTGACTTCCGACAAACTTGCTATTAACGGCGAGATATCAGTCACGGTAGATCTAAAGAATACAGGAAAGTATGACGGCACGGAAGTAGTACAACTTTACATTCAGGACAAGGTAGGCTCTGTAACCCGTCCGGTAAAGGAACTGAAGGCTTTTCAACGTGTAGAACTCAAAGCCGGAGAATCAAAGAATGTTTCATTCTCTCTGCCTGTTTCAGAACTGGCTTTCTGGGGCTATAATATGACTTACAACGTAGAACCGGGAGATTTCAAATTATGGGTAGGAACAAACAGCGCTGAAGGTTTATCTGCCGACTTTACCATATCGGCTTTATAAACAATCCTCAAAGAACATAAAAACATAAATAATAAAAAGAAGGTGTGTCAAAATGCACACCTTCTTTTTTTATGGACAAAGCCCCGACTTTCACAAGCTGGGGCTTTGTTATTACCTAAAGATTTTGTATCTTTAAGCATACAAATTTAACTATGTCAAAGATACATTATCGTCCTTACATTCCCAATCAAACAGTGCTATTTCCTCAAAGAATTGATGAGGATATTGCAGAAAACGATCCGGTGCGCATGGTTGACGCTCTGGTTGAAAGTTTGAATCTTGAAAGTTTCAGGAAGTTATATAAAGAATGCGGTCGCAGCCCTTACCATCCCAAGATGATGCTCAAGGTCATTCTGTATGCCTACATGAACAACATCTACTCCTGCCGGAAAATAGAGAAGCTCCTTCATCGTGACATTCATTATATCTGGCTGGCCGGGTATGAGAAACCGGATTTCATTACCATCAACCGTTTCCGCAACCGGGTGAAGAAGGAAATCAACGAGGTTTTTACCCAAACCGTACTTCTGCTCTCTTGCAAGGGCTTCATCAGTCTGAATGTGGAATACATTGACGGAACAAAGATTGAGTCCAAGTCCAACAAGTACACTTTCGTCTGGAGAAAAACGGTTGAGCGGAACCGTGAACGCCTAATGAAGAAGATACACGTTCTGTTAGGGCAGATAGACGATGTCATCGCCCAGGAGAAATCATCGGAAAGTAATGAGGAAGTTGAATTCACTCCGGCTATGCTGACCGAAATGGCGAGAGAGTTGCGTCATGCACTTGAACAGGTTCCGGAGTCTTCCACCAAAGAGGAAAAGACTGAGCTGAAAAAGAAACGCAAACAACTGAAGGAGTTGGAAGAACACAGAGATAAACTGCAGGAATACGACAACCATCTGGACACTCTGCAGAACCGGAACTCCTATTCCAAAACAGACAAGGACGCTACTTTTATGAGAATGAAGGAAGATGCCATGCGCAATGGTCAGACGAAGCCCGGTTACAATCTTCAGATCGGTACCGAGAACCAGTTCATTACTGATTTTGCACTCTTCCCGAACCCTACGGATACACTGACCATGATACCTTTCCTAAAATCCTTTTCAGACAGATATGACAGGACAGCGCATACGGTGGTTGCCGATTCAGGCTATGGTTCTGAGGAAAACTACCGCTTCATGTCAGAAAACGGCATGGAAGCCTACGTCAAATACAACTACTTCCATATGGAACAGCGGCCGAGATTCAAACCGGATCCGTTCAAGGCGGAAAACTTCTACTACAATGAAGAACATGACTATTGTATCTGCCCCATGGGACAAAGGATGCAGAGGATAGGAACCGGACATCAGAAAACGGCATCCGGATATGTAAGTGAAAATGCCAGGTACAGAGCTATCAGGTGTGAAGGCTGTCCGCTAAGATGCCGATGTTTTAAAGCAAAAGGAAACAGGACGATAGAACTGAATCACAGGCTCAGAAGATACAAGCAAAAAGCCAAAGAGCTGCTCTGTTCAGAGGAAGGGCTGAAACATAGAGAACAAAGATGTATAGAACCGGAAGCTGTGTTCGGACAAATAAAATACAATATGAACTACAAACGTTTCCGTCATTTTGGAAAGGATAAGGTTTTCATGGACTTTTGCTTCTTTGCCATTGCCTTCAATATAAAAAAGATGTGTGCGAAAATGAAAGAAGAAGGTATAAACTGGCTGATTAAACTGTTTCATGAGCTTACAGCTGCTCTATTTGGATGCTGGGAACACATAAACCGAAGTAATAGTCAAAATATCGCTGCTTAAAGAAGACTAACTGATTTTTATAGCTAACGAAAAAAAAGAAGGTGCATCGTGCATTACGACACACCCCCTTCTGTTTATTTAGAAATACTTTTTATTATTTCTTTCCTTCCAACTGTTCTTTCAATGCAGCAAGAGCGTCGATATCGCCCAGCGTAGTTGAAGCAGCCTGGTTCTGGATCATCGGAGAATCTTCTCTCTTGTTGCTAGAAGATGACTTCTTAGCACCAGAAGCAGCTTTCTTTTCTGCTCTTTCTTCAGCCTTAGCTACATCTTCGAAGATACGGCTGTGAGACAGGATGATTCTCTTAGCGTCTTTGTTGAACTCGATCACTTTGAATTCAAGTTTCTCATCCAACTGTGCTTGTGAGCCGTCTTCTTTTACAAGGTGTTTCGGAGTTGCGAAACCTTCTACACCGTAAGGAAGAGCTACAACAGCACCCTTATCCAACATTTCGATGATTGTACCTTCGTGTACAGAACCTACAGTGAACACAGTTTCGAATACATCCCAAGGATTTTCTTCGAGTTGTTTGTGGCCAAGGCTCAAACGACGGTTTTCTTTGTCGATTTCCAATACCTGAACTTCGATGTCAGCACCAATCTGAGTAAATTCTGACGGGTGTTTTACTTTCTTAGTCCAAGAAAGGTCAGAGATGTGGATCAAGCCGTCAACACCTTCTTCGATTTCTACGAATACACCGAAGTTAGTGAAGTTACGAACTTTTGCAGTATGCTTAGAACCTACAGGATACTTTTCTTCGATAGTTTCCCATGGATCTTGTTTCAGTTGTTTGATACCCAAAGACATCTTACGTTCTTCGCGGTCAAGTGTCAGCACAACAGCTTCTACTTCGTCGCCTACCTTCATGAAATCCTGTGCAGAACGCAGGTGTTGGCTCCAAGACATTTCTGAAACGTGGATCAAACCTTCTACGCCCGGAGCAATTTCGATGAATGCACCGTAGTCAGCCATAACAACCACTTTACCTTTCACCTTGTCACCTACCTTCAAGTCAGTGTCAAGAGCATCCCATGGGTGCGGAGTCAGTTGTTTCAAGCCAAGAGCGATACGTTTCTTTTCGTCATCGAAGTCAAGGATAACAACGTTGAGCTTCTGATCCAGTTCAACCACTTCTTTCGGATCGCTAACACGTCCCCAAGAAAGGTCAGTGATGTGGATCAAACCGTCTACGCCACCAAGGTCGATGAATACACCGTAAGATGTGATATTTTTAACAGTTCCTTCAAGAACCTGTCCTTTTTCAAGTTTACCGATAATTTCTTTCTTCTGTTGTTCCAGTTCAGCTTCGATAAGAGCCTTGTGAGATACAACAACGTTTTTGAATTCCTGGTTGATTTTAACCACTTTGAATTCCATTGTTTTGCCAACGAATACATCATAGTCGCGGATCGGTTTAACGTCGATCTGAGAACCCGGCAAGAATGCTTCGATTCCGAATACGTCTACGATCATACCACCCTTAGTGCGGCACTTGATGTAACCCTTGATAATTTCTTCATTTTCCAGAGCAGCGTTAACGCGATCCCAAGAACGAGTAGCGCGGGCTTTTCTGTGTGACAGAACGAGCTGTCCTTTTTTGTCTTCCTGATTTTCGATGTATACTTCTACTGTATCACCGATCTTCAGATCCGGATTGTAACGGAACTCATTCAATGGGATGATACCGTCTGATTTGTAACCGATGTTCACAACTACTTCACGCTTGTTCATTGCGATTACGGTTCCGTCAACAACCTCACGGTCGTTCACTTTGTTAAGCGTACCGTCGTAAGCTTTTTCCAGTTCATCGTGGCTAACGTTGGTTACTGTTTCGCCATTTTCATAAGCATCCCAGTTGAAATCTTCAATAGGAGCTACGTTCTTTAAGTTTTCCATTAATAAATAAATTGTTTAATACTTTAATTAAATAAGACATTATATTATCTATAAATCGGGCGCAAAGGTAGGAATATTTTCTTGATTGACAAAAGAATGGCAGAAGAAAAGAGAATTATATCCGTATTTTTTGTAATATTGCAATCTTTAATTTATACAGTTTTTGCCATGGACGAGAGATTGGACAAAGTCAAGGTGCAATGCGACTATTTACCGCTTATTAATTTTGCGATACAACAAAACGGTGCATCAATCATTCATCAGCTTTCTATTGAGAATACAACGCCTGCCCCGCTGAAGGACATTCAGGTACAAATCACGACAGAACCGACTTTCGGAAACGCTGCTCCGATAGCTGTGGCACAGATTCCGCCCAATGAATCGATATGCCTGTCGTCATTCAATCTCACTTTGTCCGCCAACTATTTCACACAGCTGACCGAACGTTTATCCGGCAATCTGAAAATTGAAATTACTTCCGAAGCAGAATCCGTATTCTGCCAAACCTACCCTATCGACATTCTGGCATACGACCAATGGGGAGGGCTCAATGTATTGCCCGAAATGCTTGCCGCTTTCATCACCCCCAATCATACAGCCATTGTGCCGATCATCAAGAGAGCCGCTTCCATCCTGGGACAATGGACTGACAATCCGTCCCTCGACGAATATCAAAGCCGCACTCCGGACCGGGTAAGGAAACAGATGGCCGCCATCTACACGGCTATCACGGAACAACAGATTATATACAGCACCATCCCCGCCAGCTTCGAGGAATATGGGCAACGTGTACGGCTAGCCGACTCCGTGATGGCACAAAAACTGGGAACCTGTCTGGATATGGCTTTACTCTATGCTTCCTGTCTGGAAGCAATCGGGCTGAATGCTCTCATTATCATCACTCAAGGGCATGCTTTTGCTGGAGCCTGGCTAGTGCCGGAGACTTTTCCGGATCCTACCATTGACGATGTTTCCCTGTTAACCAAACGGACTGCCGAAGGAATCTACGACATTACTTTAGTTGAAACGACCTGCATGAACATGGGACATTCGTCCGATTTCGACGATGCAGTGAAGAAAGCGAACGGAAAGCTGACGGATGGAAACAGTTTCATTCTTGCCATAGATGTGAAAAGAGCGAGACATTCGGGCATCCGTCCCATCCCCCAACGCATTCTGCACGGGCAGGTATGGGAAGTAGAAGAAAAGGAGACCGACATTCAAAGAAGTGCCGTTCATGCCACTCCGCAAAGTATCAATCCGTATGATTTATCGGGCAATGAAACCCAGACCGTGATTACCAAACAACTGTTATGGGAAAGACGGTTGCTGGATTTAAGCCTGCGCAACAACTTGCTGAATATCCGGATTACCAAAAACACGCTCCAACTCATCCCGGCTAATCTATCCTGTCTGGAAGATGCATTGGCCGACGGAGAAGAATTCCGCATCCTTCACCGCCCTGCCGATTGGGAAAGTCCGGCGATGGACTTCGGGATTTATTCCTCCATACCGGAGTCTGATCCCATGGTTGGTTTCATCAACTCGGAACTTTCACAGAAAAGGTTACGTTTCTATCTGCCCGAAAACGATTTAGGTAAGGCACTGACTCACTTATACCGCTCTTCGCGTACTTCTATCGAAGAGAATGGAGCCAACACGCTCTATCTGGCTCTCGGACTTTTGAAATGGTATGAGACACCTTCCAGCGAACGCCCCCGATATGCCCCCATCTTGCTATTACCGGTTGAAATTATCCGCAAATCGGCAGCCAAAGGTTACGTAATCCGTTCCCGGGAAGAAGAAACAATGATGAACATCACCTTATTGGAAATGCTTCGCCAAAACTTCGGAATCGCCATATCAGGATTGGACCCGTTGCCTACCGACGAAAGCGGCGTAAACGTCAAGCTGATCTATTCCATTATCCGCAACAGCATTAAGAACCAGCGTAAATGGGACGTGGAAGAGCAAGCGATTCTGGGTATCTTCTCTTTCAACAAGTTCATCATGTGGAATGACATTCACAACAATGCCAACAAACTGGTTCAGAACAAGATTGTGTCCAGCCTCATCAACGGAAAGATAGAATGGGAAGCCGCCACAGAGGAAATAGATGCAACGGATATGGACAAACAAGTGTCGCCCGCAGACATTGTATTACCCATCATCGCCGATTCTTCGCAACTGGAAGCTATCTACGAAGCCGTACACGACAAGACTTTCATCCTGCACGGCCCTCCGGGAACAGGAAAATCGCAAACGATTACCAATATCATCGCCAACGCGCTTTACAAAGGAAAACGTGTTTTATTTGTAGCGGAAAAGATGGCTGCCCTCTCCGTTGTGCAAAACAGGCTGGCAGCTATCGGCCTGGCTCCGTTCTGTCTGGAAATTCATTCCAACAAGACAAAGAAATCCGCCGTTATCTCGCAACTGAAAGAAACTACGGAAATTATCAGGCAGACACCTCCCGAAGAATTCAGAAAGGAAGCGGAACGCCTGCTGAATTTACGGGCGGAATTGAATCAATATATCGAAGCCCTGCATAAAGAATACCCGTTCGGAGTTTCATTATACGACGCCATTATTCATTATCAATCCGTGGACGTCGAATCTTGTTTTGATATTCCACAAGCTTATCTGGATACATTAGATAAAGACACATTTGCCCAATGGGAAGATGCCATCGAGCTGCTAGTCCGGACGGCCAATGCGTGTGGACATCCTTACCAGCATCCATTAACCGGTATCTCGATTACCGAATATTCATCAGCCGTTAAGGAGGAATCCTCCCTACTGCTCACCGGATTTATCGACCTGTTGACCACCATCCGGCAGAAGCTGGATGTATTCTCCATACTTCTAAAAGATACGGATATACACCCTACACGCAAGGATTTCCAGACAATCGCCCACATCATCCGGAGAATACTCGACATTCCGGAACTGACTCCCGGATTGCTGACTTTGCCGTTGCTCAACGAAACACTGAATGAATACCGGGAAGTAGTGGTTCACGGACGGAAACGGGATGAACAAAGGAAAGAGATAGAAACCGGATTCACCCAAGAAATCCTGTCCATCAACGCAAAGCAGATGTTAGCCGAATGGAACCGGGTATCCGGTCAATGGTTCCTTCCCAGATATTTCGGACAGCGGAAAATCAGAAAGGCAATCAACGTATATGCTTTAAAAACGATTGAAACAGAAGATATCAAACCTCTGCTCCACCGCATTATCCGGTATCAGGAAGAAGCAGAAGCCGTCCGGAAATACATCGGACAACTTCCCTCCCTATTCGGACGCCCCGGCAAGAACGAGGATTGGAACACCATTGAGCAGATAATCGACGACATGGCTTCCCTTCATTCGCATTTGTTGAACTACGCAAAAGACATCGCCAAAGTTTCGCAAATCAAGCAGAATTTGTCCGTACAACTCACTGAAGGAATTCAAACATTCAGAGACATTCATGCTCATTCTTTCAACGAACTGTATCAGCTCGCAGATACACTCACAGCCACCGAAAAGAAATTGTCCGGCATGCTGGGTATCTCGATCGAAGAACTTTATACCGATTCAGCCGACTGGATAACGATTGCCTTGTCAAAAGCCCGAACCTGGAAAGAGAACCTCGACAAGCTCAAGGACTGGTATCAGTGGCTACAAGCCTACCAAACCCTGCATAGTCTGGGAATAGGATTTATCGCAACGGAATATAAGGAAAAGAATATTCCTACCGGCCAACTTACAGACAGCTTCCGCAAGAGTTTCTATCAGGCGGCTATCCGGTATATCATCGCCAAAGAGCCGACTCTGGAATTATTCAACGGCAAGATATTCAATGACATCATTGCTAAATACAAACAAATATCCGCCAAATTCGAAGAAACGACGCAAAGAGAATTATTTGCCCGGTTGGCCTCCAACATTCCGTCTTTCACTCATGAAGCCATCCAAAGTTCCGAAGTGGGTATCCTTCAAAAGAATATCCGCAACAATGCCCGCGGCATATCTATTCGCAAGCTGTTCGACCAGATCCCCACTTTGTTGTCGCGTATGTGCCCATGTATGCTGATGAGTCCTCTTTCCGTCGCTCAATTCATCGATACGGACGCTGATAAATTTGATTTGATTGTCTTTGATGAAGCCTCACAGATGCCTACTTATGAAGCGGTGGGTGCCATTGCACGGGGTAAAAACGTCATTATCGTAGGCGACCCGAAACAAATGCCTCCTACCAGTTTCTTCTCGGTCAACACCATTGATGAAGACAACATTGAAATGGAAGATTTAGAGAGTATCCTTGACGACTGTCTTGCTCTGTCTATCCCTTCCAAATATTTATTATGGCACTACCGAAGCAAACATGAGAGCCTCATCGCTTTCAGCAACTCCGAATATTACGATAACAAACTGATGACTTTCCCCTCACCGGACAACATTGAATCGAAAGTCAGGATAGTCAACATCAACGGTTACTATGATAAAGGCAAGTCGCGCCAGAACCGGGCGGAAGCTCAAGCTGTGGTGGACGAAATAGCCAGAAGATTGAGAAGCGAGGAATTAAGAAAGAAAAGTATCGGTGTAGTCACTTTCAGCATTGTCCAACAAGCCTTGATAGAAGACTTATTATCTGACCTCTTTATCTTTTATCCCGAACTGGAAACTCTTGCGCTGGAATGCGACGAACCGTTATTTATCAAGAACCTGGAGAATGTGCAGGGAGACGAACGCGATGTTATTCTCTTCTCTGTGGGCTATGGCCCGGATGCAGAAGGGCGCGTCAGCATGAATTTCGGACCACTGAACCGGGCAGGCGGCGAAAGAAGATTGAATGTAGCCGTTTCCCGTGCCCGGTATGAGATGATTATCTATTCCACCCTAAGGTCGGATATGATCGACCTGAACCGGACTTCTTCTATTGGAGTAGCCGGACTAAAACGTTTCCTCGAATATGCGGAGAAGGGAACCCGAAGCACCATCAGCAGTGTGCCAAGACAACTGTCGGAAACAACAGCCTCCATCGAAACGATCATTGCCGACAGACTGCGCTCATTGGGTTACACCGTGCATACAGACATCGGTTGCTCCGGATACAAAATAGACATAGGTATCGTCGACACCGAAAATACCTCTAACTATCAGTTAGGTATTATCTGCGACGGCAAAAACTACAAACGTACCAAGACCGCACGTGACCGGGAAATTGTGCAGAATAATGTATTGAAAGCACTCGGATGGGACATCTACCGGATATGGACAATGGACTGGTGGGAAAAGCCGGACGAAGTAATGGCAACTATCCAAGAGGCTATCGCCCGGAAAAAGAGTTCAAAGGTCGGCTCAATGGCAGCAGCCGAAATCAATTCTACTCCGACAGAAGTGACAGCACCTGCACCGACGGCACAGATAACCAACAATGAGATTTCATTCGTGCTCAAGGCATCGCCTGTTGCTCCTGAAAAGCAAGCAGCTTCCGTTCTTTCTACGCAAAACCGGATAGAACAAAAGTACAAGTTTGCAAAGATTACCCCATACAATTATTCACCGGAAGACTTTTTCTTTACGGACAGTTACTCTATCCTCCTCTCCCAAATACGGAAGATTATGGAAAGCGAGGCGCCAATCAGTAAATCTCTGCTCTGTAAGAAAATCCTGTCCGAATGGGGAATCAGCCGCTTGGGAACACGGGTAGAGGCACAGATAGAAACAGCACTCGACACATTGAATATCTATCGCACAGAATACGAAGGACTTGTCTTCTGCTGGAACGACAAAGAGCAATGCGCTTCCTATTCAATCTATCGCCCGGTTTCCGACCGGGAAGCGACAGACATACCACCTGAAGAAATAGCCAATGCCATCCGGCAACTATTGACCGACTCCATCAGCCTGCCTGCGGCAGATTTGATAAAAGCATGCGCACAACAGTTCGGCTTTGCCCGTATGGGATCGAACATAGACGCTGCCATGCAAAGAGGTATTCGCGAAGCTGTGAAAAGGAATTACGCCAAGATAGAAAATGAACAGGTAACGATTGCCAATTAGATTAATACCCTTTCTCCAAATATTTCAAACGGTTAATAGAATCGGATACATACGCATTGTCCGGTTCTATTGACCGCCAATAACAAAGTTCTCCAATCAGCCGTTTCAGATAAACAGGATCACTCGAGCCAATCCGGCGCTGATGTTCCGCCAGGCCTTTCGTCAGGATAAAATAGACATTCTTCCGGATCTCTCTCTTTCTGGCTTTAGGGATTGTCAGTTTCGCACCGGAAGAGACAGATACTCCTGTAATAATCTTCCTGCCATACTCATTGATAAAACGGGTCTTCTTATGATTCGGTTCGAATTTCTCATCACGGATGATTTGCTTGATCCAGGGAATAATTTGTTCTTTGGGGAACACATCTCCCGAAAAAGTCAGGTCGTCGGCATAGCGGGTATAAGTCAGTCCGTATTCCGCTGCCAATGCAGCCAATTTCTTGTCCATCTCATACCCCACGATATTGCTTAACGCCGGACTTGTAGGCGCTCCCTGCGGCAAGTGCCTGTACAAGCAGCACAACACTCCCAATACTTTAGACACATTTTCCGGATAACCGATCTTCTCAAATGTCTTTTTCACCCTCCGACTCCGTATCGAAAAGAAAAAATCATGAATATCCATTTTCAAGACATACCGCTTTCCCAGATGGGGACTGGCATTATCAACCACAGAATGACCGCTCCGGAAACCTACTGCCGCCGGATGAATCATTGTCACAGATGATAATATTCGAGAATTAATAGTGGTTTGAATAGATTGTAATTCTTTGTCAGGAGCAGAAATCATCCGATAACCTCCCTTTCTTTTTCTCATCCAGAACTCCCGGTAATGTTCGGAAACATCCCGTAGAATTTCCTTCAACCGTGCCGTTTCCACTCCCAACAAGTTGGCGCACCAAACAACAGCCGATTCATCAAACTTTTGAACATACTGCGCTCTCGGAACAGTTCCCCCCAAAGCATGCCTAAGCCAGGCTCCGTGTTCCCATTTTACCTTAGTAGTCTTTTCTTCCTTACCACTGCTTGTTGCTTTCCATCTTTTATACCCCTCCTGTTTCCTGCTTGAGGAAATCATCTTATAAACCAGGAAAGCGGTGATAACAATGATCGTTATTAAAATTCCGTCCATTTTGTATATGCATATAAAAAAGAGAGAAGAGAGGATGAGTTATTTACTAAAATAAATTTAGGTATTTATACCTTAGAATTTATTTTCTAGGAAAATACCTGTGCTTATGAGGCGACTACACCTCTTTGATGCTAAATTCTGCCCTCATCCTCTCTTATACAAAAGTATATAGAAAAATCAAGTTTTTCTATACCGGCGTAATAAAAAGCCAAGGCCAGTGTAAAAAACTCTGCCTTACACCTCGTGTAATTGATGTAAATGTCTATATTTAAGGAGTGTAACTTAAAAAAAATAAATATGGACAGAAACAGAACGGTGGCTGGCCTTGACATTCACAAAGATACAATTTATTTGTGTGTGATGAGCCACAACGAGACCATTATTTTTGAAAATGTTTATGGAACATTGACTCCTGAATTACAACTTATGTGCTCCGACATGATTTCTTATGGAGTGACAGAAGCCGCAATGGAAAGTACTGCGACTTATTGGGTACCGGTATGGAATGCCTTGTGCGACAGCATGTCGCTCAAACTGGTAAATCCTTATTTCATAAAGCAGCTTCCCGGTCGCAAAAGCGATGTGAAAGACGCCCAATGGATAGCGGAATGCCTGCTGAAGCAGCTGATTCGAGGGAGTTTTGTTCCGGATAAGACAGTGCAGGATATGCGCAAGTACAACCGTCGCATTTTTGACCTGAACGAAGACATGACTTACAACACCAATAAGCTAGACGCTGCCTTGCAACGCTGTGGTTTTCGGTTGAGCAACTATGTTTCGCGGATCAAGGGGAAAAGCTACCGGAAGTGCATCAAAGCAATAATAGATGGGGTGACAGATCCTGATAAGTTGGTGAAACTGATTCATGGAAGAACTATACGAAAATTCGGGAATGACACCCTGAAATCCGCCGTAACCGGAAACTTTCACCAAGCGGACATATGTCTGATAAGGCAATACACAGAGTTTATAAACATGATTGAACGGCAAATCGAAGAATGCAAGAATGCCCTCATTACAATGTGCAAGGAATATTTTCCAAAACCATTCAAACGGTTGCAGAGCATACCCGGTGTTAGTGAACGCGCGGCTTCGGCTATAATTGCGGAAACTGGGGCTGACATGAAGCCATTTGAAAAAGCGACAAATCTTGTAGGCTGGTGTGGGCTAAAGCCACGTAATGACGTAAGTAACAATAAAGTAAAAAGCAATAGGACTACACATGGGAATAGATTCCTACGCCAGATATTAATTGAAATATCCTGGGTCGCATCAAGAACCAGAAACTGCTTTTTCTCAAACTTCAGCTACGTACAATGCACACAACGGCATAAGAACAAGATGAAAATACAAGTGGCAATCGCTCGAAAAGTATTAGTCGCAGTATGGCACATGTTGACTAAAGATGAGGACTTTATAGATGTCTACATCAGGCGTCTTGAAAAGGAAGAACAATGGATAAATGAAATCCGGACATTAGAATCGTTAGTGGTCAAATAGACCATTCCGATAGACCTCTATAGACAACATAATTATCTTTGTGCTGCCACATGAGCGCGTTTACAAAATTATTGCATCTATAGAGGAATTGGACACCGGCGTAGTCCTTTTTAGGCTGAAGAGGAAAGTAACAAACTTTATTGGTTCAGACGACAAAAGACTTGTCGCCTAAGCTGGTTTATGTGCCAGGAGACAGAATATAAGCATAATTGATTCTATACACATGGCGAATATTCAAATATGGTAGCTGAGGGGAACTTTACTTTTTAGAGGAATGATCGTTATTAAAATTCCGTCCATTTTGTATATGCATATAAAAAAGAGAGAAGAGAGGATGAGTTATTTACTAAAATAAATTTAGGTATTTATACCTTAGAATTTATTTTCTAGGAAAATACCTGTGCTTATGAGGCGACTACACCTCTTTGATGCTAAATTCTGCCCTCATCCTCTCTTATACAAAAGTATATAGAAAAATCAAGTTTTTCTATACCGGCGTAATAAAAAGCCAAGGCCAGTGTAAAAAACTCTGCCTTACACCTCGTGTAATTGATGTAAATGTCTATATTTAAGGAGTGTAACTTAAAAAAAATAAATATGGACAGAAACAGAACGGTGGCTGGCCTTGACATTCACAAAGATACAATTTATTTGTGTGTGATGAGCCACAACGAGACCATTATTTTTGAAAATGTTTATGGAACATTGACTCCTGAATTACAACTTATGTGCTCCGACATGATTTCTTATGGAGTGACAGAAGCCGCAATGGAAAGTACTGCGACTTATTGGGTACCGGTATGGAATGCCTTGTGCGACAGCATGTCGCTCAAACTGGTAAATCCTTATTTCATAAAGCAGCTTCCCGGTCGCAAAAGCGATGTGAAAGACGCCCAATGGATAGCGGAATGCCTGCTGAAGCAGCTGATTCGAGGGAGTTTTGTTCCGGATAAGACAGTGCAGGATATGCGCAAGTACAACCGTCGCATTTTTGACCTGAACGAAGACATGACTTACAACACCAATAAGCTAGACGCTGCCTTGCAACGCTGTGGTTTTCGGTTGAGCAACTATGTTTCGCGGATCAAGGGGAAAAGCTACCGGAAGTGCATCAAAGCAATAATAGATGGGGTGACAGATCCTGATAAGTTGGTGAAACTGATTCATGGAAGAACTATACGAAAATTCGGGAATGACACCCTGAAATCCGCCGTAACCGGAAACTTTCACCAAGCGGACATATGTCTGATAAGGCAATACACAGAGTTTATAAACATGATTGAACGGCAAATCGAAGAATGCAAGAATGCCCTCATTACAATGTGCAAGGAATATTTTCCAAAACCATTCAAACGGTTGCAGAGCATACCCGGTGTTAGTGAACGCGCGGCTTCGGCTATAATTGCGGAAACTGGGGCTGACATGAAGCCATTTGAAAAAGCGACAAATCTTGTAGGCTGGTGTGGGCTAAAGCCACGTAATGACGTAAGTAACAATAAAGTAAAAAGCAATAGGACTACACATGGGAATAGATTCCTACGCCAGATATTAATTGAAATATCCTGGGTCGCATCAAGAACCAGAAACTGCTTTTTCTCAAACTTCAGCTACGTACAATGCACACAACGGCATAAGAACAAGATGAAAATACAAGTGGCAATCGCTCGAAAAGTATTAGTCGCAGTATGGCACATGTTGACTAAAGATGAGGACTTTATAGATGTCTACATCAGGCGTCTTGAAAAGGAAGAACAATGGATAAATGAAATCCGGACATTAGAATCGTTAGTGGTCAAATAGACCATTCCGATAGACCTCTATAGACAACATAATTATCTTTGTGCTGCCACATGAGCGCGTTTACAAAATTATTGCATCTATAGAGGAATTGGACACCGGCGTAGTCCTTTTTAGGCTGAAGAGGAAAGTAACAAACTTTATTGGTTCAGACGACAAAAGACTTGTCGCCTAAGCTGGTTTATGTGCCAGGAGACAGAATATAAGCATAATTGATTCTATACACATGGCGAATATTCAAATATGGTAGCTGAGGGGAACTTTACTTTTTAGAGGAAAGATAACTAAAATCTTTCGATAAAACAACCGGAACGAAGAAAACTATCGGTTGAACAACTCAAACGTGAACTTACAGCCTATTCCTCCAAATTTCCAGTTTTCGCTGCTCACAAAAACTCCAAAATCAAAGATATGCGTACCAATGCCATACCCTACTTCCAGATAAGGCTGAAGGTGCGGCATAGTGAGCGCACCGACATAAATGCGTTCATTCTGCACATAACGGGTGTACTTCATCAGATGTCTCAATATAAGGAACGGGGCTTCGTAAGTAAAATGCCCGCGCACATACCGGCGGGAAGAGTTGTACCAGCGTCCGTCAAGCACTTGGAATACTCCGCCGATTTCGTCATTCCAACCTACGGGAAGATTGTGACGGGAAAAATTGGCAAAGTCAACAAAATATAACTCATCCTGATTAGTAAACGCTCCGAAGCCGAAACGATAATAAATATTACGCATCAATCCCAAACGGATTTGATGCTGGAGATCAAATTCTATTCTTTCGTATTCGCCCGTACTCTTGAATACGCCTTTGATTCCCCGTTCATAATCAACCGAGAAAGTAGGATACAATGAACGCAGGTTTATCTTCCGCTTCCCGTTCATATAATAATAGAGTCCCGGTGTCCATTCCACCCGGACACGAGGGGCGAAACTTATATAAGTATTCTTGAATTTGTCCATAAACTCCGGAGGAGGCATCGGATAATCACCGGTTATCACAAAACGTGAAGGTTCTACGGCAGTTCTCTTATGGGCAGAGAAACCGACACTGACATCCAATCCATTGACAACCTCGACTGTATGGCGGAAATTGAAATACAAGTCCTTGAAATAATCAAGATGAATCAAGTTGAAATTGAATATACTGTCCGGCATGGCTTTCAGTTCATCCAGCACCTTACTGCTATAAATTCGGTTACCATTCCCCACATTCAAGCGGACAAATCCCCGTTTCTGCGGCCAGTACTCAAAATCTGCGTTCAATGACCAATAAAACTCCTTACGTGTGAAATTATATCCGAGTTTAGGAACAATACGGAGCAGTTTATCTCCCCTGAAAAGACGGTTATAACGAAAATCCTGCCGATATGACAAGCCATTGCTTCCACTATAACTGAACAATAGAGGATTAATGAATGGAGAAAAACGTACACTTCCGATATTAGCCAGGTTGAATTTATAGTCCTCTACCATCAAGTCACCCATCGTTCCCCAGAAAGCCTGACTTTTGGATGGCTTATGCGTTGTCGCCGTGTCACGCCTGAGCAGGTAATCACGGTAGAGTTTCTTCTCACTCTCACTCAATGGAATAGGACGCATGACAGCAAAGGTCGAAGCATCCGTCTTGTAAGCATTCGTATCACACTGCAAGGAGAATGATTCCGACAAGTTATACTTTTTCTTTTCTTTCTTGCGTACTTTCTTTTCTTTCAGTTCAATCGATTTATAATTCAAAGAAGCGGTATAATTGCCATCCACCCTATTTCCGAGAAACTTGAAAAGTGCCTCCACATTGTAACGGACCGGCAAAAATTCATCTTTCTTACCCACCTCTCCCATCTTAATCCAACATGTAAATGTTATCAGCTCCGACCGTCCCGAAAAACGTATTTCCCGGACACTCCAGACATTACTGCTGACAACCATATAACCGCCGACCAACTGATCGCTTTTTGTCCGAGGGATAAAGCGTATCCGGTAATCGAGATTATTGGGATCTCCCATCACACTATCTATCTGATATTTATAATATTTCTGTCCGTTCTTGGCAAGCGGCGACAGCAACCGTTCATCATTCAGCAGCGAAGACGAATAGATATTGACGCTGAAATATTCAAGCAAACCCGGCAGTCCTCTGTTTCCCCGCACAGTACCTTGATAGGCTTTTACTTTTTGATCGTAAATATTAGGAGCCGTATAATGAAGATCACTGTAAGTTTCGAGCAAATATTCGCGTACACCTTTCTGCAGACGGAACATAGAGGGCACATAGCGAAGAATAAAATTCTTTTTCTGGATATCCATTTTACCTTTTATATATAGGCTGGCACGATAATCACTGACGATCGTTTCATACAAAGGGGCAAAGGTCATGACACGCTCTATGATGGAATCAGCGGAGATCTCCTGACGCGTATACGGATTCATTACATAATCGTGAGCCGTTCCTTTTGAAGTAAAAAAGAACAAGCCCAATATGCATACTATCAATATTTTATATCTCAATCGTCGTATCTCCTTCATTAACGGAGACAAATATAAAAAAGAATATCGAAAAGCAAGAAGAGTTAGACACTAAAAAGAGTTATCAAAAGAAAACCTTCGCATGGCATAAATACATAACTGCATCGGAAATAAACAGATTTGTGTCCGAACAGCTCATATTTTCTATGCTCCCTCTTGCTTTTTACTGATTAATTTCGTATCTTTAGTGATTTCCATCCTTTCAAATATAGATGGTCATCTTGCATAATGACTAATGTCACGTTATAAGCAGACTAATGTCACGTTACAATGTGACATTGGTCACCATGTAAGGGGACCACTACTCGGGTGCATAAACTATTATAGTTTTTTGCACTGCAATTTCAAATTCCCTGCACAGAATAACCTTAAAGACTACGAATCATCACCGGACGAATCAAACTAAAGGAGTATAACCCTAAGAAGGGGGTATACTTCTAAAAACACATCTATTTTTAAAAATACCCCCTCTAAAATAGGGGTACTTTCAGAAAAAACATATATTTTTGCGCCATCAACCGATAAAAAGAAGACCATTTATGTCTAAAATGAGATTTTTTGCATTACAAGAACTTTCCAACCGGAAACCTTTGGAAGTGACTGCTCCTTCCAACAAACTTTCTGATTATTATGGCAGCCATGTGTTCGATCGCAAAAAGATGCAGGAGTATCTTCCCAAAGAAGCCTATAAAGCTGTCATCGATGCCATCGAAAAAGGTACACCTATCAGCCGCGAAGTGGCAGACCTCGTTGCCAACGGCATGAAAAGCTGGGCAAAGTCACTCAACGTCACACACTACACGCACTGGTTCCAACCCTTGACGGACGGAACAGCCGAAAAGCATGACGGCTTTATCGAATTCGGAGAAGACGGTGGAGTAATTGAACGTTTTTCGGGAAAATTGCTGATCCAACAAGAACCCGATGCTTCCTCTTTCCCTAACGGTGGTATCCGCAATACTTTCGAGGCACGCGGTTACACAGCATGGGATGTTTCTTCACCTGCATTCGTAGTAGATACGACTCTCTGTATCCCGACCATCTTCATCTCTTATACAGGAGAGGCGCTGGACTACAAGACTCCGCTACTGAAAGCACTAGCCGCTGTAGATAAAGCTGCAACGGAAGTCTGCCAGTTATTCGACAAGAATATTACACGTGTATATACGAATCTGGGATGGGAACAGGAATATTTCCTTGTGGACTCTTCCTTATATAATGCGCGCCCCGATCTTTGCCTGACAGGACGGACTCTGATGGGACATTCTTCCGCCAAAGACCAACAACTGGAAGACCATTACTTCGGTTCTATTCCTCCACGTGTCACTGCCTTTATGAAGGAACTCGAAATTGAATGCCATAAACTGGGGATTCCCGCCAAAACCCGTCACAACGAAGTAGCTCCCAATCAATTCGAGTTGGCTCCTATCTTCGAAAACTGTAATCTGGCGAACGACCACAACCAGCTCGTCATGGATTTGATGAAACGAATCGCCCGCAAACATCACTTCAACGTACTTTTGCACGAGAAACCTTATAACGGGGTCAATGGTTCCGGCAAGCATAACAACTGGTCTCTTTGCACCGACACAGGTATCAACCTGTTTGCTCCGGGAAAGAATCCGAAAGGGAATATGTTATTCCTGACTTTCCTCGTCAACGTATTGATGATGGTCTATAAGAACCAAAACCTGCTGCGCGCCTCCATCATGAGTGCCAGCAACAGCCACCGTCTGGGGGCCAACGAAGCTCCTCCCGCCATCCTGTCCTGCTTTTTGGGTTCACAACTCTCCGCCACTCTCGACGAAATTGTCCGCCAAGTAGGAAACGATAAAATGACACCGGAAGAAAAGACTACACTGAAACTGGGTATCGGACGTATTCCTGAGATTTTGCTCGATACAACCGACCGCAACCGTACTTCTCCTTTCGCTTTCACCGGAAACCGTTTCGAATTCCGCGCCGCAGGTTCTTCTTCCAACTGCGCTGCCGCAATGATAGCTATCAACGCTGCCATGGCAAATCAATTGAACGAATTCCGTGCATCGGTAGAGAAACTGATGGAAGACGGAGTAGGAAAAGACGAAGCCATCTTCCGGTTGCTGAAAGAAACAATCATCGCTTCCGAACCAATCCGTTTCGAAGGCGACGGTTACTCCGAAGAATGGAAACAGGAAGCTGCGCGACGCGGACTGACCAATATTTGCCACGTTCCGGAAGCATTGATGCATTACGTCGACAATCAGTCTAAATCGGTGCTTATCGGCGAACGTATCTTTAACGAAACCGAATTGAACAGCCGTCTGGAGGTGGAACTGGAAAAATATACCATGAAGGTTCAGATTGAAGGCCGCGTATTGGGTGACCTTGCTATCAACCACATCGTACCGACCGCGGTTGCCTATCAGAACCGTTTGCTTGAAAACCTTCGCGGACTGAAAGAAATATTTCCGGCTGAAGAATACGAAGTACTGAGTGCCGACCGCAAAGAACTGATCCGTGAGATTTCGCACCGGGTGACTTCCATTAAAGTATTGGTTCGCGAAATGACTGAGGCACGAAAAGTTGCCAACCACATGGACAACTACAAAGATAGAGCCTTTGCATACGAAGAAAAGGTACGCCCATATCTTGACCAGATTCGCGACCACATCGACCACTTGGAGATGGAAGTAGATGATGAAATATGGCCATTGCCTAAATACAGGGAATTGTTATTTACCAAATAAAACGTCCGTAAGATTGCACGAAAGCTCTCACTTTTGTGCAATCTTTTTATAGATTCGTTCATTTTTTCATTTTTTATTTCTACTTTTGTGCTGTATAACACAGTTTTGTAGCACTCATGGTAAAAATGAATATGTCAGACATCGATATTTCGGAACCGTTATCCGATATGTTAGCTCCTCTAAACAATGAACAAAAGGAGTTTCTGATGAATAATTATACGATTCAAACCTACAAAAAAAATGAAACCATTTACTGTGAAGGAGAAACGCCATCGCATCTAATGTGTCTTATCAATGGTAAAGTCAAAATCTTCAAAGATGGTGTAGGAGGTAGAAGTCAGATTATTCGTATGATTAAGCCACACGAATATTTTGCATATCGTGCTTATTTTGCCAAAGAGGATTTTGTTACTGCCGCAGCAGCTTTCGAACCTTCTGTTGTTTGCTTGATTCCCATGAGTGCCATCATGACTTTAGTTGCCCAGAACAATGACTTGGCCATGTTCTTTATCCGCCAGCTTTCCATCGATCTCGGCATTTCTGACGAACGAACCGTCAGCCTGACACAAAAACACATTCGAGGACGTTTGGCCGAATCTTTGATCTTCTTGAAAGAAAGTTATGGATTGGAAGAAGACGGCTCTACTTTGAGCATTTATCTTTCACGCGAGGATCTGGCAAATCTATCAAATATGACTACTTCGAATGCCATCCGCACACTGTCGCAATTCGCTACGGAACGGCTGATTACAATCGACGGAAGAAAGATCAAAATCATCGAAGAAGAAAAGCTGAAGAAAATAAGTAAGATTGGTTAAGAGTGTTCCTACACCAATCACTCCACCTTAAAAGTGAACATACATATAGAAAATATAATTGCAGACATAAAACGTGGCAACAAACAGGCTTTCAAAAAGCTATTTGATGACTACTACCCTATTCTTTGTGTTTTCTCCAACCATTATATCGAAGACAAAGAAGTTTGCAAAGATATTGCACAAGATGTATTATTAGCTTATTGGGAACGAAAAGAAGATTTCAATGACATTCTGAAAGTAAAAAGCTTTCTTTATACCGTTACCCGAAACAAATGTTTGAATCATCTCAAACACGAACAATTAGACATCCCTATTTTCTCCGGCCAAGAAGAGTTTGATAATGGTTTCGAAGCTACCATCATTGAACAGGAAACGTTCCGCATAGTTCGCAAAGCGGTAGAAGAATTGCCTACTCAGATGCGGAATATCATCTTATACTCAATGAAAGGGTTAAAAAACCATGAGATTGCTGACAAATTGCAAATTTCAGAAGGGACTGTCCATACGTTAAAAAAAATCGCCTATCGCAAACTTCGTGAAAACCTTAAAGGCATAAGCTACACCTTATTACTATTTTTATGCAAATAAAGTAACTTTTTGATTACCCCGTTTTTTCGATTGGATTGTTTTACTTATATAACAAATCGAAAAAACGATGAATTCATTCAAAGAAAAATTTAAAATTGCAAAAATCTTAGCTTCCTTATTTACTCATTCGTCTACCCCCGAAGAGGAAAAGATGTATAAAGAATGGATAGAGGGACATCCAGAAAATAGTGAACTCGGAACCCGGATTCTCAATCAAGAGAACTACGAACGCAACAACCGATTATTGCAACAATTTCCACCTCACAACGCCTGGAAACGGATCAAACCCTTATTAGACAACCGGCAAATCAAAATTCGTCCAACATGGGCACGTGCCTCAAAATACGCCGCCGTTATCTTATTTATTCTGTTACCTACTTTTCTCCTTATATATAATAAGGTGACGGAAAAATCCATTAGCGAGATAACACCAGGCGTCCACGATGGAGAAGTAACTCTAAGCAACGGCAATACATTCAAGCTATCCGACCATTCGCTTCCCGAAGGAGCTGTCAAGGTATTTACTATCGACACCGAGGGAATTAACTACCAGACTCCATCTAACAAGCCACAGGTAAAAGAGATGAGAAACACGCTCCGTACCCTGCATGGCATGGAATGTCACATCACCCTTTCGGACGGAACAAACGTACACCTCAATGCACAAACTCGTCTCACCTACCCGATATGTTTCAGCGGAAAAGAACGTATTGTAGAGGTAGAAGGAGAGGCCTACTTCAATGTAGCTACAGACAAGGAACACCCCTTTATCATACAGACTCCACACAACATGGTCAAGGTGACCGGCACTTCTTTCAACATACGTGCCTATGACGATGAACCGGAAGAGAGTGTCACTTTAGTAAATGGAAGCGTCACCATCAATCATGAAGGCGAAGAGTATCCACTGGCACCGTGCCAGCATTTTGTTTACGACAAGAACAGTAGTCAAACCTCCATTCGTAATGTCAACACAGAGTTATACACCAGTTGGGAATCGGGAGCATTCTTCTTTATCAATAAGCCGCTCGAAGAAGTGTTCGCTTATCTGTCCAAATGGTACGGGTTCCGTTACTCGTTCCGCGATGAAGCTGCCGGAAAAGTAAAGATCGGTGCTTATCTCAACCGTTATAAAAACATGAATCCCATTATTGACATGATTGAGGATTTAAATCTGGTAAGAATCAGTCAAAAGGATGATACACTTTACATCACCACGAAATAATACAACTAACATCAATCCATAATAAAAAGCGAGTATGAAAAAACGAGATTTTTCCCCGTTACGGACAATGTCCTCTATTGGCAGCCGACTGCTTAAGCTCTGCCTGCTTTGGATATTCTCCCTTTCCTCATTAGTTATTCAGGCGCAAGATGCCCAGCGCATCTCAGTCGACTTGAGAGGTGAAACCCTGGAAGCCGCCTTGTGGTATCTGCAGAACAAAACAAAGTTCGTCTTTATGTATGCAGCGAAGGACATAGCCAATGTTTCCGACATCAACGTAGCGGTCAAAAACAAAACAGTAATTGAAATTGTTGAAAAGTGCCTGGAAGGAACTGATCTAACGTTTGAAGTAAAAGGCAACGCCATTGTCATCAAGAAGTTGGAACGCCCCTTAGTGACCGTAAACGGATGGGTGCGCGACTCAGATGGAGAAGCGTTGGTAGGCGCCACCGTCATGATTCGGGGCTCTAAGAAAGGAGCTATCGTAGGTTTTGACGGTCGTTATACATTAAAAGTGCCCGACCAACCGGGACTGGTACTGACCTACTCTTTCATCGGTATGGAAAAGAAGGAAATACGCTACAACGGCAAGAAAACCCTCAACGTTACGCTAACCAGCAATAACACTGAAATAGAAGAGGTGGTAGTGACCGGTTATCAAAACATCAAGCGCCGCGATTTAGTCGGTTCCATTACCACTATCAAAGCAGACGACATCCTCATGCCTTCATTCACCACCATCGACCAGATGTTGCAAGGACGGGTAGCAGGTATGATTGTGACCAATTCCAGTAGCCGTGTAGGTACTGCTCCGAAAATTCAGATTCGCGGTACAAGCACCTTACTAGGTAATACTTCACCACTATGGGTAGTGGATGGTATTATTCAAGAAGACCCATTGGAACTGAACAGCAGCAACCTAATGACGCAAGACTTGGAAACCATCATCGGTAACCAGGTATCTTGGCTGAATCCCGCCGACATTGAGAACATCAGTATTTTGAAAGATGCTTCCGCTACTGCCATCTACGGTTCGAAAGCATCCAACGGTGTTATTGAAATCACAACCAAAAAAAACACGACTGACCGTCTGATGGTGAACTACTCAGCCAACCTCAGTATCGGTTCACGCCCTAACTACGGAATGTTTGACTTAATGAACTCGCAAGAGCGCATTCAACTCAGCCAGGAAGCTTTCAACGCAGGTGTAGCCTATCGCTTTGTTCCGTTCAAACAAATCCACAACTACGAAGGTTTGTTGCGTATGTACCTGGAGCACGACATATCAAACGAAGAATACCAATCCTATCTTCAACAACTAGAAACACGCAATACTGACTGGTTTGACCTGCTTACCCGCCGTTCGTTCAGTCACAACCATAGCGTAAGCATCTCGGGAGGTACACATAAGTACAACTACTCAGTCTCAATGGGCTATAACAATAGCGAAGGTCAGGAAATAGGTAACAACAGTGAACGTTTGACCGGACGCATCTCGCTTACTTTGCGCCCCATACAAAAGCTGACTATTAATGCCAGTATCAACGGAAGTGTGAGCACCAACAAAGGATTTGCCGGAGGTGTAGACCCAATGAGCTATGCTACAAACACCAACCGCGCCATTGCTCCCGATGCATTCTACCAAATACAGGCCGGATATACATACAATGAAAATGTGAAATCACTGTCCTACAACTTCATGAACGAAAGAGACAATAGCGGTGCCAAATCCAAGTCAAGTTATATGTCCGCCGCACTGGATGTACAATGGAAGATACTCGACTGGTTGAGCTACGAATTTACGGGAGGCTATACCGCCAACAATAACAATAGCGAATCGTGGATGGGCGAACGCACCTATTACATTGCGGATACCTATCGTGGATACGACTATAACAGCGTATCGCCTACCAGCCCTGAGTTCAAAGCTGCCATGCTCCCTTTCGGTGGCGAGTTATTCACCAGCAACGCACAACAAAATTCATACAACATTCAGAACAAGCTGCAAATCAGCAAAGCTTTTGATTCGGAGAATCGTCTGAACGCCTTACTGGGTATGGAAATCCGTTCTGCCGATAAGCAAACACTTGGAAATACAGTGTGGGGGTATGTGCCCGAACGTGGGGAAACCATCATACGTCCTACTACACCGGAAGAATTCGAGCCTATCAGCGGAGGGAATATATCCGGTTGGGGTATTTTGAATGATATGTATAGAGGCAGATGGAAAAAGACGGCGCAGACAGACAACTTTATATCTGTGTTTGCCACATTCGCCTACTCCTTCAAGAACCGCTACGTATTGAATGCCAATATTCGTAACGACTGGTCTAACCGTTTCGGTCAAGACACCAAACATCGGTTAGACCCCACCTATTCATTCGGTTTGTCATGGAGAGCGTCTGAAGAAAAATTCATGAAAGAATATCTTCCTTGGATTTCGTCTCTTAACCTGCGCGCCACTTACGGTATACAAGGAAACGCGTTGACACGCGAAAGTCCCGATTTGATTCTGACACAAGGCGGTATAGCCAATGTTTACAACCAATATGAATCAAATATTTCACAGATTCCCAATCCGCTTCTTACATGGGAGCGTACGAAGACATGGAACTTCGGTATCGATTGGGGATTGTTCAACAAGTTCCACATGAACTTAGAATATTATACCCGACGTTCCAACGCCATCATCAGCGTACCTCTTCCTTTTGAATACGGCGTAAGCAGCATGAAGCAAAACGGAGGTATTATCTACAACCGAGGCGTTGAATATACACTCTCATTCAGTCCTATTCAGAAACGGGATTATGCACTGAACATTAGCTTGAATGCATCTAAAAACTGGAATAAGGCAGGCGGTTCACAGCTCGACTTAAAGAAAGTATCCGATCTGAAACAACAATACTTGAGCGGTCGTTCGGACATCATGTTGAAAGAAGGATACCCAATAGGCGCATTCTGGTCATATTCTTTTGCCGGATTAAATCCGGAGAATGGTGAAGCTATGTTTAATTTACTTGACATTCCGGAAGACCAGCGCAACGCAAAGATAGACCCGACCACTTTCTTGGTCTATTCCGGTCAGACAGAACCGTTCTTTACCGGTGGACTCAGTTTGGGGTTCCGTTACAAATCATTGACTTTAAATACCAGTTTTTCTTTGCTGCTAGGCGGAAAGAAACGCTTAACCTCTCCTTATAGCCAGTTTGGAAGTTCCATATATATGCCAGACTCTGAAAATAATCTGAGCAGAGAATTGATCAACAGATGGAAACAGCCCGGAGATGAGGCACACACCATTATCCCATCGCTCCCGTTTGCCGGTGAAATAATAACACTTCCCGACAAAACGACCGCAACCAATAAGATTCCGTTGTGGGAAAAATCAGATGCGATGGTAGTCAACAGCACATTCCTGCGCTGTCGCAACCTTAGTCTTTCTTGGCAAATGAAGCCGGAATGGTGTGAAAAGATTCATGCTAAAAACTTGTCGCTCAGTTTCAATGTAGACAACCTATTTGTCATCGCTGACAAACGTTTCAACGGGTTCGATCCGGAACTGGGCAATAGTGTTATGCCACACACCTATTCACTAGGTCTCAACGTTAGTTTCTAACCAATGATAAAAATAAAATTATGAAAAAAAGGAATATATTATATACGCTAGCCGGAAGCATTCTACTACTGCTGAGCACGGCATCTTGTTCTGATTTTCTGGAGCCTAAGTCTCCCAACGAATATGTCCCCAAAGATGCAAACGCACTTCAAGAACTACTGATAGGCGCTGCTTATCCCACCGCCTACGGGGGAAACAGATTTTTAACTTTTGTAGATTGTTTCAGTGATGATTGGCAATTTCACAAACTGGATGCATCGTTTGCCGACGACGACATTGGACGAGAAACCGCCTTGAGAGCTCTTTTTACCTGGCAACCGGATATGTTTATCACTATGGAAACTCAAGGATATTCATATAACAATATATGGCAGGGATACTATAAATACATATTGGGCACCAATGCCGTGCTCGACTACATTGGTGATGTAAAAGGCACTGACGAGGAAAAAAACTACGTCATCGCTCAGGCATTAGCTTTACGCGGATTCTACTACTTCATGCTGGTCAATCACTTTGGAGCACCCTATAATTATGACAAGGATGCGCTTGGCGTACCTTTAAAACTGGAAAGTAAATTGAATGCAGAAGATGAGGTCTTAATTCCCCGCAACACGGTGGGTGAAGTATACAAGCAGGTACTTGCCGACCTTAACGAGGCGGAACGTTGCTTTCTTACCCTGCCCAAAGCCAAACAATACCAACTGGACTATATGATGAACCTACCTGCCGTCCAATTGCTAAAATCGCGCCTCTTCCTTTATATGGAGAATTGGGCGGAAGCAGCCAAATATGCGAATAAGGTAATTACCGATTGGAACTTCTCTTTATTGGATTTGAACAACCTGCCCGAACCGACCAAGAAAGAGCCGTACTACAATTTCGTATCACCAGATTCGCCTGAAGCAATCTGGTTCTTTGGAAATATCGATGACTTAGCCGGAATCAACGAAAGCGTTGCATTAGAAATAGAAGATCCTTCGGGAAAAAGCGTATACCGCGATGTATTCATTGCATCCGATGAATTGCTTAACTCATTTGAAGAGAACGACCTGCGAAAAGATAATTACATTGTCAAAGAATTCGATAACACTAATACAGAATTCTTAGATAGCTATAGCGTATATGGGAAATTTAAGATAAGTTCTAAAGGTGCCCCACAGAGTGGTGAAAGTTTCGCTCTTGCTCTTCGTCTTTCCGAAGCATATCTCAATTTAGCCGAAGCTTCTGCCCTCAATCAACAAGAAGGAGCAGCTCTCAATGCCATGAAGACATTGCTCGAAAAGCGCTACAAAACGGATACTTACCAGCAACCCGCCAATCTAACCGGAGAGACTTTGGTTAACTTCATCCGCAACGAACGTCGTAAAGAGCTTTGCTTTGAGGGACAACGCTGGTTCGACTTGCGCCGATACGGAATGCCGTCTTTCAGTCGTATGTGGGCAAAAGAAGTATACACATTAAAGAAGAACGACCCTTCCTACACCATGCCTATCCCTGAGGAGGTGCTGAGAGAAAACTCCAGTCTGGAACAGAACCCATTGGCCCCCTCCCGGAAGGATTAATGAAAAGACTTATTTTTTACTCATTAAAAAACAGAACAATGAAAAAGTTATATAAATTAGGAATCCTCTTATCGGCAGTCGGCATATTGGCTTCTTGCTACCAAGAAGACGATCTTACTCCTAGCGAGAATGGAATGATCTTACGATATGAAATGCCGCAAGGAAATAATGCATGGGATGAAGATATTGCCCAAATCTACGAAGAATACGGAGTGTATCTGGTATACAAAGAACTGAAAGACGCCGACTTCAACCGAAGCTGGAGTGGTAGCGGAAGTGTCATCAGTACCTCCTTATATGGAGGTTCGCCTCAGAATGACGAACTGGTAAAAGGTTATGTCAAGTTTATGAAGAGCCACATATTTCCTTACTTAACTCCCACCATTACCAGCAAGACATTACCCCTGTATTGGTATCTATCGTATGGTTGCTACCGGAAAGCCAGCCTTATGGGAATTTTTGAATATTATCAAGCACAGGACTTTTATAACGAAGGACTCGACTTTTGGGCCATGTGCATGACTGGAGACGAGCTTCCTCCTCCCTCTAATCCAGCCATTCCCAACGAAGACTATTTTACCCCTGTTTCCCAACAGGATTATCGCGACTTCAGAGCTAAGATATTGGCACATATCTATGAAGAGGCAGTCAAAAAAGGAAGCCTTCTGATTCCGGAAGCCTTCAATACAGGATTCGACCACACGACCGATATCACCACTGGATATGCAGACGAAGAAGATCCCAATTACTATTTGACAAGAGGTTATATAGGAAAAGTTTATGGAGGCAACGCCGGTGCTATAGCCATTTCCAGAGTTCAGGACGGTCTTCCTCCTACCGTGGAAGAAACTTTTATTGGTTATCTCACCACCAGTCTATGGTACACTAAGGAACAGATAGAAGAAGCTTATCCTACAGAGAAATATCCATTCATCAAAGAGAAGTTCAATTTTGTTCAGCAATACATGAAAGACTCTTACGGTATCGACCTGCACGAAGCAGCTGAAGGTCCTACAGATTGGAACTCTTGCAACTTCCCTGAACCAGAACCAGAACCAGAGCCCGACGATCCGTGGGGTGATTGGGGATGGTAAGGGAGCCTGGACTATACCAATCAATAACAATAAGGAACAAAAAGAAACAAATATGAAGAAGAAATATTACATACTGACATTATTGCTCTTATGTAGCATTAGCACTGTCTGGGGAGAGGGCAGACTAAAAATATCCGGCAAGCTACGTGTCATTAAGCCAACGCAACTTGAGATAAAGGACCTGAAAGGAAAGACGGTTCTTAGTTCCGCCATCGGAAAAGACGGTCTTTTCGAAACGGAAAGTATAGAAATTGTACCCGACGTATACACTCTCTGTATAGGTAAAACGGAACAGAACATCTATCTGGAAAACAACACCGTTGACATCAAAGGATTCTTTGATGAACTACATCCCGAGAAAAGCTCGCTGACATTCACCGGTATCGATGCTTACCTTGCTTTGCAAAACTATATGCCTACCGAAAAAGACCCCGATGAACGTACTATTCCCGTTTCTGCCAAAGGAAACTTGACACCGGGACAAGCAGCCGCTTTGGCCTATATAGCCAACATTAGCGACTATCGCTCCAACAAAATGCTACTTGACCTGATTCCTACCGACAAACGTACTTCGCAATCCGCCCAATGGCTGGTGACCAGAGTAGAAGTGCTGTCCCATCAGGTGATCGGAGCCGAATGTCCGGACTTCACGTTTGTAGACACTACAGGCAAGCAGGTCAGCCTGAAAGACTTCCGTGGTAAAATCGTAGTGTTGGACTTCTGCGCTTCTTGGTGTGGTCCCTGTCGAAAGGAAATGCGCAGTATGCTCACCATCTACAACGACCTGAAAGCCGATGACCTCGAATTTATCAGCGTATCTTTGGACGACAAGGAAACCAACTGGCGTAAAATGGTTGAAGAGGAAAAACTACCCTGGGTAATGCTTTGGGACAACGAAGGATTTCCTAAAGACTCCAAGCCCAACAAAATTCAAGACGCCTACGGATTCTTCTCCATCCCCTTCCTTGTAGTAGTGGACAAGAAAGGAAAACTCGCCGCAAGGAATGTACGGGGCGAACAGGTACGCGAAGCTATCTTAAAGCTCAGAAATTAAAAGAAATAATATTAACTCAAGAAAAATATATTAGAGACATGAAAAAACTTATACTGCCCATCGTCTGCGGACTCTTTTGCGCGTCCACATCAGCACAATTGGTAAAACAACAAACTAGTGACACGCAGGAGCAATCGAAACTAGACTGGTATAATTGTTCGTTCGACAAGGACGGTGTGTATGGAGCGGAAGTAAACAAAGCTTACGACCTACTGAAAGCACACAAGAAAAAAGCCAAAGCAAATCCCATTGTAGCCATTATCGGCACAGGCATGGATGTAGAACATGAGGACGTGAAACACGCTATATGGGTAAATAAGAAAGAAAAAAATAACGGGAAAGACGATGACAAGAACGGATTGGTGGACGACATCAACGGATGGAACTTCATCGGCGGCAAAGATGGACAAGTGATGGAAAGCCTGCTACGCGAAGGCGAACGCGAATTTTACCGCTTGAAAGACCAATACGGAGGCTATATCACCGACGGTACAAAATTCTTCAAAATCATCAATGGTAAACGTCAGGAAGTACCTGCTCCCGCCAACATGAAGGAATATGAGTATTACCGCAACAAAGTGCTCCCTCAATCACGATTGGCAAGTACTTATGGTGGCATACAGCTAGGCTATGTGCTGAACGAATATTTTGATAAATTCGACCGCGAATTGAAACAACGTTTTCCCGGCAAGGAACTGACAGTAGAGGACTTTCAGACTTGCTACGACCCCAAAGCCAAACGGGACACCTTGTCCGAAGTGACGTTTATGATTGCCGCCTACGCTTTTAGCATCTACAAGACGGACAAATGGGAAAAAGTGTATCAAATGATGGGAAGTGGTAATGAAAAACGTTCGCAAGATTCATACAACGATGCTGTGAAGAAATACGGCTTCGACAACCGGAAAGAGATTGTGGGCGACGACCCGAACGACATCACCGACACCCACTACGGCAACAACGTCTTACTGACCTCAGATGCTGCCACCGGCATTATGAAAGCAGGCGTGATAGCCGCCAAGCGTGACAATGGACTAGGGGGAAACGGTATCGCTGACCATGCCAAGATTATGACGCTCCGCGTACATCCGGGCGTAGGTGAGACTTATCTGAAAGATATGGCACTCGCCATCCGCTATGCCGTAGACCACGGTGCCTGCATCATCAACCTGCCTGAGCAAAATAGTCTTTATCCTTCCACCCAAAGAGAATGGGTGGAAGACGCATTGAAATATGCTGAAAAAAAAGGGGTATTGGTGATTGTTCCCGTATGGGATCTGTCGGAAGATTTGGACAAGGAAGAGTACTTCCCCCACCGCAAGATGTGTAAGGAAGGAGAACTGACCAACCTCATGGTAGTGGCTTCATCCGATGAGAAAGGAAACCCGGTGATGAACACCAACTACGGAGCCAACAGTGTAGATCTCTATGCTCCGGGCACAAACCTTTATTCCACCTACATGGGCGACACATACCAGAAAGGATCAGGTGAAACCATGTCCACCGCCACCGTAGCAGGTGTAGCAGCCTTGCTGAAGACCTACTTCCCAAAACTGACCGGCTCACAAATCCGGGACATTCTAATCAAGAGTGTCACTTCACGCAAGGGCGTGGAAGTGGAAAAGGGAATCCGTGTAAATGGTAATCCCTCGCAAGACTTGTTCCTGTTCGATGATCTCTGCATCTCTGGTGGCATTGTCAACGCCTACCAAGCTGTGAAAGAAGCAATGAAAGTAAGCAAATAAACACTTTGTTTGAAAAGATATGAATAGTAAACGGTTCTGGGGAACGGTCATGGCAGCCTGCCTGACCGTCTCCCTCCTAGCACAACAACATAAATCGGTGATTCCCTACAAACTGGTGGGGCAAAAGATGATCATTGAAATGTTAGTGAACGGGCAGCCCCGCCCATTTGTGTTCGACACAGGCGGACGGAACGCACTGACCACCGAAGCCTGTCAAGCATTGGGTTTATCGGTAACCGACTCTATGAAAGTGACGGATGCCAATAATGCGGTAAGCTATTGCAAAACCACACGTATCAAGACTTTGGCAACCCCCGACCGGGTATTCGGATTTACGAATGCGCCTGTCCTCATCCTCGACCGCATTCCCGGATGGGAATGCTTTGAAGCCGACGGTATCATTGGGAGTGACCTTTTAGCACAGACCATCGTTACCATCGACTCCAAAAGCCAAACCATCACCCTCACCACTGCCGAAAAAGCTCCGGCAGTCTCTTTACGGAAGATGCGCCCATTCGTTAAAGACGGCTTCATGCCGCTTATCAGTATGCAAGTGGCCCCGGCAAGCAACTTCACCGCTTTATTCGACACCGGATGCGGCGGCTTGCTCTCGTTGAAGAAAGAAGATTACGAGAAGATGAAAGGGGAAGCAGACTTGAAAGTAACGTCTGAAGGATATGGTGAAGGCAGTATCAGTGTAGCAGGTCAAGCCCCCCGTGCCTCCTCGCTTCGGGTAAAAATCCCCCTGCTCTCGCTGGGAAGCACTAAGTTCCGCAACCTCACTACCACAACCGGAACTCCACCTTACACCCTGCTGGGAGTAAAAGTGCTGGAATACGGTAAAGTGACCATCGACTATCCCCGCCGTCGCTTTTACTTCGAAGCTTATGAAGTGGAAAATAAGATAGACAATCGTACAAACAATTTCGACCTCACGGTAAAAGACGGTGATTTAGTGGTTTCCACAGTATGGAGCAGTGCTAAAGGGAAAGTGGAAGTGGGCGACAAGGTAATCAAAATCAACGGAAAACCGATAGGCAAATACGATTTCTGCGAAAGTATTATCAACGGCATTCCTGAACTGAAAAACAAGAAACGAGTAAATCTGACCATCCGAACCGACAATGGAGAAAAGGAAATTGCTTATGAGAAAGAATAAAACAGGTCGTATGACGTGGCAAACGCTGACCATCGCCTTGATTCTCCTGCTTACAAAAGGAGTATCTACAATGGCACAGATCAGCAATAAGGTGTGCGATACTATCCCGTATGAGTTTGTCCACAACAAAATCATCATCCCCGTCACTGTCAACGGCATGCAGGTGAAGTACATTGTTGACACGGGCGGAATAACGGGAACTATGTGGGAAACCGCTGTGAAGATGAAAGCTACCGCTGCAGGATACACTCGTGTATCCGATGTAAACACCCAATCATCCGGCTATCAGGAAGCATACATCACTAACTTCAGTATCGGTAAAGGATACAAGGTGCCGAAACTGAAAACAATGGTACTGCCTGCCAACCCGTTCTTTACCGGTCTAGGCGTGGTGGGTATCTTAGGTGGTGACGCTTTTGCACAATCAGTTATCACATTCGACTCACGCTCACAAATCATGGTCATCAATTACCCTTATCGTCCGGAACGGCTGAAAGTAACGGACGGCGTTCCCCTACTTGACCAAGACAAGCAACGGTGTAATGTCAATATACAAATGGGAGACGCAACACAGGAGGTGCTGTTTGATACGGGAGCTGACGGCTTTCTGCTCTACTCCACTCACGATTATCAACAATCGGGAGCTGCCGCCCATGCGAAGACTGTGACACACGGGTTCGGTATCGTATCGGCAGGCATCAACGGATTAGGCAAACCTGTCGACCTCTACAAGGTAGTGGTTCCCTCGCTCCGTTTTCTGGGTAAAGAATTCACCAACGTAGGCTGCACCACCACAGTAATGAACGGTACCATCATCGGAGTGGATATGTTAAAGTATGGCAAAGTCATCGTGGACTATATGCGCAAACGGTTCTACTTCCTACCGTTTGATAAGGGACCTACCGACATGGGAGGCGCACCCTCGCTTTGGAACGTCAGTGTACTACCTCTCAACAAACGTTTTGAGATTACCACCGTATGGGACAGCATGAAAGACCAAGTAAAGATAGGCGACGTTGTGACCCACATCAACGGGATATCACTGAAAGATTGCGAAATGAGCCAGATGGCAGTGGAAGCTATCATGAATGCCATTCCCGGAGATACGAGCTACATCCTCGTGAATCGGGACGGAAAAGAAGTGAAAATAGAAATAAAAAAAGAGAAACAACCAATCAAGAAATAAAAAATATGAAAACCATTTATACACGCGTGCTGGTCTGCCTAATGGCATTATCTGCCGCCATCAACATAAAGGCGCAGACATTGAACAGCATGACGGAAGTTATTCCGTTTAAAATGACCGACGGAAAAATTATCATAGCCGCTACCGTAAACGGTGAGCCTGCCGATTTCGTACTCGATCTCGCCGGGCACACTGCCCTCCTCCCCGAAGCGGTGAAGAAACTACGCATCGATACAAGTAAACCCGGCTCTTTCAGTGCATATCAAGACTTCCAGTTCAAGAAAGTAGCCACCGGAGAAATTTATAACATCGGCACACTGACGATAGGCAACAACATCTTTGCCAACGACCTGCCCGCTTTCATCCTAAAAGACGAACCTTACCTGCGCAAGCTTGGTGTGATGGGTGTTATCAACTGCTCCGCTTTCCGGTCGTCAGTACTTACCATCGACACCCAACGAAAGAAAATCACGCTGACGCAACCCTACCGCCCCTCGTACATGAAGCTGAACTATCGTGCCGGATTCAACTTGATACAGGGTTTGGGCAATGTCTGTCCCCTCCTTATTCAAGGAAAAGAGGTGAACCTCGTGCTTGACACTTGGAGCGAGGGTTTGGTAAATCTCACCGAAAAGGACTTCGCCGCATGGAGTACCACCTATCCCAAAGGCACATTGCAGAAAGTATCCAACGGCTACAAGGAAACCGCAACCGATGAAGAGAGCCTGATACTCCCGGAAACTATGTTTGTAAAGACTAAAATAACAGAAGCTACGGCTGTTAAGAATCCGTCACTGAAACGTTCTACACTGGGAAAGGAGATATTGAACTACGGTATCATCTCGCTGGACTACGGTCACCAAAAGGTATATTTCCAGCCGTTCGATCTAGCTCCTATCCCGGAAAATGAATCGAAAGTGATAGAAATAAAAGTAGAAGACGGCAAGCTGACTCCCATCACCCGTCAGTTCTTCATCGACCACATCTTCGACTTCCGTAAAGGTGGAGAATTCGTGAGCAAAAGCGACAAACCTATAGTTATCGATTTCTGGGCCACCTGGTGCGGTCCATGTATGCGCCTGCTTCCGCAAATGGAAAAAATGGCGGAGCAATACAAAGGGAAAGTGATGTTCTACAAAGTGAATGCAGACAAAGAAAAGGATTTATGCAATCACTTCGGTGTACAGGCATTGCCTACCTTATTCTTCATACCTGCAGGCGGCAAACCGATTATTGAAGTCGGAGCTACTCCGGAGAAGTACGTACAAATCATCGAAGAACAACTACTGAAATAGAAAGATAAAATAATTGCAAGTACTTTTAGTACGAATACTTCATAATGACTGCCCCCTAAAAGTTTTTTATTCAACTTTTAGGGGGCAGTTCAAATATGTTTTAAGTTCCGTCTTTTCCTCTAATACAACAAACTATCAAATCTTTCCTATCGAAGAAAGATAACGTTCCGCCTCAATAGCAGCCTTACAGCCACTTCCCGCAGCAGTAATAGCTTGGCGGTAATGCGGATCGGCAACATCTCCTGCAGCAAATACTCCCGGCACTTTCGTACGTGGGCTATCTCCATCCGTAATAATGTAACCTACTTCATCCGTATCGATATAGTCTTTGAATATATCCGAGTTCGGTTTATGACCGATAGCCAGGAAGAAACCGTCGATAGGCAGGCTGTAACGTTCTTCATCAGGTTCGCCCCAACGTTTTACAAGGTTCACCCCTTCTACTCCATTATCACCATATAGACCAACAGCGTTGTGTTCAAAAAGCACTTCAATCTTCTCGTGATTCATCACACGCTCCTGCATAATCTTTGATGCACGCAGGAAAGGTTTGCGGACAATCAGATATACTTTAGATGCCAGACCGGCAAGATAAACAGCCTCTTCACAAGCTGTATCACCACCGCCGACAACAGCCACGACTTTCTTACGATAGAAGAAACCGTCACAAGTGGCACAAGCGCTGACCCCCATTCCTGCATATTTCTTTTCATCCTCCAATCCCAGGTATTTAGCAGTAGCTCCGGTAGCGATAATCAATGCTTCCGTTTCTATTTCTTTCTCACCGTCAATCGTAATCTTATAAGGCGCTTTGCTTAAGTCTGCCGCAGTCGCAATGCCAAAACGGACATCGGCTCCAAAACGGCTGGCCTGAGCACGTAGATCTTCCATCAATTGCGGACCGCTGATTCCTTCCGGATAACCGGGAAAGTTCTCTACGTCCGTAGTCGTTGTCAACTGACCGCCGGGTTGCAACCCTTCATAAAGCACCGGACATAAGTTTGCACGTCCTGCATAAATCGCTGCCGTGTATCCGGCAGGTCCTGAACCAATAATCAGGCATTTAACTTTTTCTATTTCTGCCATTTTATTATACCTTTATCGTTTTATTTAATCAAAAACATTTTATCTCAAATCTATAATTTCCGCACTCGGATATTGCTTTCTGTCAAAAGTGAAAAGAGTATCCGCATACTTCTGTCCGGTCTGATAACTCGTAACGGTAATCGCGTTACGTGTCGGATGCGCACGTTGTTGAAGCAATATATATAAAGGTTCGTATCCCTCTTTCGTCACATAAAGAGTTATGCGTTCCAAATCCTGCGCCTTGTCTTTAGCCGTCAACACCACTTCCCAAATGGCTTTGCCATGAAAAGTTTTCATTGTTCCCAGCTTATAAGAGAATCCCTTCTGATACATATAAAGAAATGTATAAGGATTGATCTGCTGCAACTCTTCCTGAGTCGGGTTGCTAACATTCACTTCATCATTCTTCGCTACATAACTCCACTGCGTCTTCCCATCAAACCAGGTTACAATATCGGTTGTTTTCAATACGAATTTCTCTCCTTTCAATTGGATCGTTCCATGCTCGACACCTTCTATCAGACCATCCGTTATAACCTTTACCGTAAAATCAGCCTTCACTCCTCCTGCTTTCCGAAAAGCCTCAGCAGTTTTATCCAGAATACTCTTAGCCTGCGACTGCTGTTGTTGAGCAATCACAGGCAATGACAGTAAAGCTATTAAAACACTAAAAATGTACTTTTTCATTTGATTAATAAACGAACTGTTACTGCAAATTGTTCAAACGCATTTCAAGGTCATTATCATCAATACACAAGACGTCACGCGCCTTGCTGCCTTGCGTAGGGCCCACGATACCTGCTTTCTCCAACTGATCCATAATACGTCCTGCACGATTGTATCCGATAGCAAATTTACGTTGAATTAACGAAGTAGAACCTTGCTGATGAATAACGACTAATCGGGCGGCATCTTCAAACAAAGGATCAAGACGCCCCATATCAATATCCCCTACCTCATTACCACCATCCTCACTCACATATTCAGGCAAAAAGAACGGAGTAGGATAACCTTGCTGACGAGCAATGAACTTCGTTATTTCTTCCACTTCCGGCGTATCAATAAAAGCGCACTGCACACGCACCGGATCAGCTCCCTGTAAGAAAAGCATATCTCCCTTACCAATCAACCGGTTCGCACCCGGACGGTCAAGGATAGTACGTGAGTCCATCATAGCAGATACACGGAAAGCGATACGTGCCGGGAAATTGGCCTTAATCGTACCCGTAATAATATTCGTAGTCGGACGCTGTGTAGCGATAATCATGTGAATGCCGACAGCACGTGCCAACTGTGCGATTCGCGCAATCGGAAGTTCCACTTCCTTACCTGCCGTCATGATCAAATCACCGAACTCGTCAATCACAACTACGATATACGGCATAAACTTATGTCCCTTTTCCGGATTCAGGCGGCGATTGATAAACTTCTCATTATACTCTCTGATATTACGCACATGAGCCATCTTCAGAAGGTCGTAACGAGTATCCATTTCCACACAAACCGAATTCAAAGTTTGTACCACTTTAGTTACATCCGTAATAATCGGTTCACCTCCATCCGGAAGTTTAGCCAGAAAATGATTCTCAATTACCGAGTAGATACTAAATTCCACTTTCTTCGGATCGACCAGCACAAACTTCAGTTCAGCAGGATGTTTCTTATATAATAAGGAGGTGATAATCGCATTCAGCCCCACAGACTTACCCTGACCTGTCGCACCTGCCACCAACACGTGCGGCATTTTACAAAGGTCGAACATAAAGACTTCATTCGTAATAGTCTTACCCAATACGATAGGCAAATCATATTTAGACTCCTGAAACTTCTTACTTCCGATCACACTTTGACCGGAAACAATTTTCGGATTCTTGTTCGGCACTTCAATACCGATAGTTCCCTTACCCGGTATCGGAGCAATAATACGAATACCATCGGCAGATAGGCTCAATGCAATGTCATCTTCCAATCCGCGAATCTTTGAGATACGAACTCCCTGTTCCGGAGTAATCTCGTACAGCGTCACCGTAGGACCAACCGTCGCTTTAATGGTGCTGATCTCAATTCCGAAACTACGTAATGTATTGATAATACGATCTTTATTCGCATTCTGTTCGTCCATATCAATCGTAGGATCATCATTCTCAAAATGTTTCATCAAGTCGATCGTAGGAAAGCGATAGTTTTCCAAATCCTTAGTCGGGTTGTAAGGTTCCAGTTCAGGGCCCTGATATTCCTCTTCTGCAACTGCCGGTTCCACTTCAAATCCGGGTTCTTCTTCATCTTCGGTATCCTTAGGTATCGACGGAACCGAATCAGAAACAGTCGGTTCAAATACCATCGTAACTCCTTCACTCTCATCTGCCGCAGAAGAAGGCTCATCCGGTTCAGCGTGCTCTGTTGGAAACTCTTCCTCTTCTTCGGACTGAACATCCACCACAGCCGGAGGAGGAGTCTGCTTATAAGTCCGTTTCAGATTGAATTCTACTTCCTGAGGTTGAGAAGTAGTAAATTCCGGATTATCTTCGCCTGCCGGAATCGTCTCAACTTCTTCTTTCTTTTTACGTTTCAGGAAACTCAAAGCAAAAAGTTTACGCAACCAGATAATCGTGCGCGCACTGATATATATAAAGAAGCAGATAGCCGTTATCAACAGAATCATCCACACGCCGGGCACACCTACCTGGGAAATCAGCCAACGGCTGACATTGTATCCGTGCATTCCCCCCAGATAGATGAAGGAATCCTGATAATGCTCCATAAAAGCAAATCCAAAGAAAACGGAGAACCAGACCAGCAACAAGGTACATCCGATAAACCATTTCCACAGTCGTACGACACGTACACGCATCAACTTCAATCCCGCCACAGCCAAAAAGACAAGGATAAAGAAAGAAGAGATTCCAAAACAGTCGTTGATCAGATAACTTGCCAACTGCGCTCCGCGTGAACCAGCATAGTTCTTCACATGATTATCAACGACCGACAAATCTGCCGGATTTCCACTGTCGATAATACTCTGGTCGGCCGCTCCCGTAAAGAAGAAAGAGGAAAAAGCCAAAAGTAAATAAACAGAAAAGATTACCAACATCAGTCCAATCACAAAATGGACAGTCTCATTCTTGAATATTGCAATAATTTTGCTAGGGGAAGAGGGAGTACGTTCCGTCTCCTTATCTAATTTCTTCTTTGCCATGAGTCTTTTTATTCTTTTTATAAAACTGGGATCATAATCTAAGCTGCAAAAATAATAAAAAAATAACGAGCACTACGCTCATTCAATCCTTTTTCTTACCTTTGCGTTTCAAATCAATGCTGATTATGGAAAAAGAAAGCCAAACGATATTTGATAAGAATGTAATTGAGTTCGTAACGGTAGCCGCCGAATTTTGCGCATTCCTCGAACGTGCCGAACGCATGAAGCGTAGCGATTTCGTTGACACATCCCTTAAAATACTTCCCCTACTCTATCTCAAGGCATCTATGCTCCCCAAATGTGAGACTATCGGAGAGGAAGTGCTCGAAACGTATGTAACGGAGGAAATCTATGAGATTCTACGTATCAACCTTGCGGAATTGATGGGTGACAAGGATGATTATCTGGATGTATTCGTACAAGACATGGTTTATAGCGACCAGCCGATCAAGAAGTCCATTTCGGAAGATCTGGCGGATATCTATCAGGATATCAAAGACTTTATCTTTGTTTTCCAATTGGGGTTGAACGAAACGATGAACGATTCATTGGCTGTCTGCCAGGAAAACTTCGGAATGTTATGGGGACAGAAACTGGTCAACACGTTACGCGCATTGCACGACGTAAAGTACAGCCAACAGGACGAAGAGGACAATGAAGAAGGATTTTACGAACCAAGTGACGACGGTAACTGTTGCGAAGACGATGAGTGCCATTGCCACGATGACGATTGCCACTGCCACGAGAACGGCTGTCATTGTCACCACGATGAATAAATAAAAATGATTGTAAGAAGAACTATAAATAAAGATGAAGTAAAGGAGCTCCCGAAAACGGTTTTTCCGGGACGGATTTATGTCATCCAATCAGAAACGGAAACGGAAAAAGCAGTGGCTTATCTGCAATCCCGGTCTGTGGTAGGTATTGACAGCGAAACACGCCCTTCCTTTACAAAGGGGCAATCACATAAAGTGGCACTCCTTCAGATTTCATCGGAAGAATGTTGTTTCCTGTTTCGCCTCAACATGACCGGACTGACCCGGCCGTTAGTCGATTTGTTAGAGAATCCGGACGTGATAAAAGTCGGTCTCTCACTAAAGGATGACTTTATGATGTTGCACAAACGTGCTCCTTTCAACCAGCAAAATTGCATCGAATTGCAGGATTACGTACGCCAGTTCGGCATCCAGGATAAAAGTCTGCAAAAGATTTATGCAATCCTGTTTAAGGAGAAGATTTCCAAGTCACAACGCTTGTCTAATTGGGAAGCCGATGTGCTGAGCGACGGCCAAAAGCAATATGCCGCTACCGACGCATGGGCCTGCCTCAACATATACAACTTATTGCAGGAACTGAAGCAAACGGGCAATTATGAAATTGCTCCCGAAGAGAAGAAAGAAGAACATTTAATTGAATCAGATAAATAAAATATCATGCATAAAGTATACCTCAAACCCGGCAAAGAAGAGTCTCTCAAAAGATTTCACCCCTGGATTTTCTCAGGTGCTATCTCCCGTTTCGACGGAGAACCCGAAGAAGGTGAAGTAGTAGAAGTATACACCTCAAAAAAAGAATTTATAGCCGAAGGACACTTCCAAATCGGAAGTATCGCTGTACGTGTGCTTTCTTTTCAACAGGAACCTATCAATCACGATTTCTGGAAGCGTAAGCTGGAAATAGCATACGATATGCGCCGCAGTATCGGTATCGCCACGAATCCGACCAATAATACCTATCGTCTGGTACACGGTGAAGGAGACAATCTTCCCGGATTGGTTATCGATGTCTATGCCAAGACTGCCGTTATGCAGGCACATTCGGCAGGAATGCACGTAGACCGTATGGTTATTGCCGAAGCCTTGTCCGAAGTAATGGGAGATCAGATTGAAAATATCTATTATAAATCAGAGACAACCCTTCCTTTTAAAGCAGACCTTTTCCCTGAGAACGGTTTTCTGAAAGGAGGAAGCAACGATAATATCGCACAAGAATATGGCTTGAAATTCCATGTAGACTGGTTGAAAGGTCAGAAGACCGGTTTTTTTGTAGACCAACGCGAGAACCGTTCTTTATTGGAACGGTACGCCAAAGGCCGTTCGGTACTTAATATGTTCTGTTATACCGGTGGCTTCTCGTTCTACGCCATGCGTGGAGGTGCCAAGCTCGTTCATTCTGTTGACAGTTCCGCTAAAGCGATCGACCTGACAAATAAGAATGTCGAATTGAATTTTCCCGGCGATCCCCGCCATGAAGCTTTTGCCGAAGACGCTTTCAAGTATCTTGACCGTATGGGCGATCAGTATGATTTAATCATTCTTGATCCTCCTGCTTTCGCCAAACATAAAGATGCGTTACGAAATGCACTGCAAGGTTATCGGAAACTGAATGCCAAAGCTTTCGAGAAAATCAAGCCGGGCGGCATTCTGTTTACTTTCTCCTGTTCGCAAGTAGTCAGCAAGGATAATTTCCGTACAGCCGTGTTTACAGCCGCAGCGATGTCAGGACGTAGTGTACGCATTTTGCATCAACTGACCCAACCTGCCGACCATCCGGTAAACATTTATCATCCTGAAGGAGAATATCTGAAAGGGCTGGTACTCTATGTAGAATAACCGAATCCGTGCAATCTGTGGTGAAACAGCAAGCAATAGCAGAAAAAAGAAGGATTCAAAGTTAATTAGAGTTAACAAACAGAAGTTTTATAGCAAGACATTATGTTGTATAACATAAAACCACTTATCTTTGCACTGTGTTTTTCATGGTATTAGATTTAAGGTTAACAAAGATTGGCTGTCTGGGATAGATAGCCTTCTTTTTTTTGTACCTTTTTCTCCGATTACTAGTTCACCTATCCAATGAAAATATTATATTTGCATCTATTATCAACTATCAACGAGAAAGAGAAACACAAATTTAAAAAGTCATGAGTATAAAAGTTCGTTTGATTATTATGAACTTCCTGCAATTCTTTGTATGGGGGTCATGGTTAATATCATTAGGTGGTTATATGGGCAGAGAACTCCACTTCGAAGGTGGACAGATCGGCGCCATTTTCGCCACAATGGGAATCGCTTCTTTAGTAATGCCCGGTATCATCGGTATCATAGCCGATAAATGGTTTAATGCAGAACGGTTATACGGACTTTGCCATATCATAGGAGCCGCTTGCCTTTTCTACGCCTCTACAGCAACGGACTACGATCATATGTATTGGGCGATGTTACTTAATCTGCTGGTATATATGCCTACCCTATCACTCGCCAATACTGTTTCATACAATGCATTAGAGCAATATAAATGCGATCTGATCAAAGACTTCCCTCCTATCCGTGTATGGGGAACTATCGGTTTTATCTGTGCCATGTGGGCGGTAGACCTTACCGGTTTCAAGAATTCGAGCGCGCAGCTTTATGTAGGCGGTGCTTCCGCACTATTGCTCGGCCTTTATTCATTCACCCTACCGGCTTGCCTGCCTACCAAATCTGAAAACAAATCATGGCTTTCAGCTTTCGGACTGGATGCATTGGTGTTATTCAAAAGAAAGAAAATGGCTATTTTCTTCCTATTCTCCATGCTCTTGGGAGCTGCACTACAAATCACCAACACTTATGGAGATCTCTTCCTGAGTAGTTTTGCCGGCATTCCGGAATTTGCCGACTCTTTTGGAGTGAAACATTCGGTTATATTGTTATCCATATCACAAATGTCCGAGACATTATTCATTCTCGCTATCCCCTTCTTCCTGAGACATTTCGGAATCAAACAGGTAATGCTGATCAGTATGTTCGCTTGGGTATTCCGGTTTGGACTGTTCGGCTTCGGAGATCCGGGTTCCGGACTTTGGATGCTCATCCTTTCTATGATTGTTTACGGTATGGCCTTTGATTTCTTCAACATTTCCGGTTCATTGTTTGTTGAACAAGAAACCAATTCTTCCATTCGTGCCAGCGCACAGGGGCTATTCTTTATGATGACCAACGGATTGGGAGCGATTATCGGCGGATATGCCAGCGGCGCTGTGGTGGATGCATTCTCCGTATATGCCGATGGCAGGCTGGTAAGCCGCGAGTGGACAGATATTTGGCTGATATTTGCAGCTTATGCACTCGTTATAGGTGTTTTGTTTGCTTTAGTATTCAAATACAAACACCAGCGAGAAAGTCAAAACTAATTAAGTAAGAAAAAACAATGGATAAAAAGGTAGAATTACAAGTTATAAATATTACAAACAGTCAGGCACAGATAGGCGCATTTGCCATGCTGTTAGGCGAAGTGGACGGTGAGCGGCAATTGCCTATCATCATCGGTCCGGCAGAAGCCCAAGCCACCGCTTTATACCTGAAAGGAGTGAAAACTCCCCGTCCGTTGACACACGATTTATTCATTACAAGCCTCACCGTACTGGGGGCAAGCTTGATACGTGTATTGATTTATAAAGCCAAAGACGGTATTTTCTACTCCTATATCTATCTTAAAAAAGACAACGAGATTATACGAATCGACGCACGTACTTCGGATGCGATAGCATTGGCTGTACGTGCCGATTGCCCGATTCTTATCTATGAATCCATTCTTGAACAAGAGTGCCTGCACCTGTCGGGAGAAGAAAGAACTCGTTCCGGACAGATAAATGATGAGGGAATATCTCTTGAAGAAGCATTGCAACAGGCTATCAAAGAGGAGAACTACGAGCTGGCTGCCCGGATACGGGACCAGATTAATTCAAGAAACAATAATCAGTAATTAACATTATGCACGTTTTTTATACTCCCGATATACAGAAAAGTAACGAACTGCCCGATGAGGAAGCACAACATTGCATCCGTGTTTTACGGTTGAATATCGGAGATGAAATCACCCTTACCGACGGTGAGGGAAACTTCTATAAAGCAGAAATTACGGCAGCGACCAACAAACGTTGCCTGGTGGCTATCAAGGAAACCATATTTCAGGAACCACTCTGGCCTTGTCATCTTCACATTGCCATGGCACCGACAAAGAATATGGACCGTAACGAATGGTTTGCAGAGAAAGCTACCGAAATAGGATTTGACGAATTAACCTTCCTCAACTGCCGTTTCTCGGAACGTAAAGTTATCAAGACCGAACGAATCGAAAAGATTCTCATATCGGCTATCAAACAATCACTCAAAGCACGATTGCCGAAACTGAATGAAATGACCGATTTTGATAAGTTCATTACCCGTGAGTTCAAAGGACAGAAGTTTATCGCACATTGCTATGAAGGCGACAAACCTTTATTGAAAAACATTCTCAAACCCGGAGAAGACGCGCTTGTCCTGATAGGTCCCGAAGGAGACTTCAGCGAAGAGGAAGTAAAGAAAGCCATTGAACAAGGATTTGTCCCAATCAGTCTGGGTAAATCACGGCTTCGTACGGAGACAGCCGCTTTGGCAGCCTGTCATATATTGAATCTTCAAAACCAATAACACAACAATCGACTGAATAGATGATTATACAACTTTTAAATAACATAAGTATGGTAAAGAAAATGATTTCACGACTCTCGGTACTGGCAGTACTGATTGTTTTTCTGGCAGCATGTTCCAAGACATCAGAGTACACAAATGTGATACCGGCTGATGCTTCGGTAGTTGCTTCTATCAACCTCAAATCCCTCGCAAGCAAAGCCGGATTGGACGATAAAGAGAATGAAGCTGCCAAACAAAAAATACTGGAAGCACTGAAGAGTGGAATGAACGCCGCTACTTTCCAACAATTGGAGAAGATTATGAAAAACCCCAGTGAATCGGGAATTGACGTGGAATCTCCGGTCTATGTATTCTCGTCCTCTTCTTTCCCATACCCCACTATCGTAGGAAAAGTGAGCAACGAAGACAATTTGCATGCTTCATTGGATGTAATGGCAAAAGAACAGATCTGCCAGCCGGTGAGCGAAGCCGATGAATACAGTTTTACGACAACAAACGGAGATTTGCTTGTATTCAATAACCTCACTGTGATGATCATCGACGTAAACGGAGCTTCCCAGACCGAAAAAGCCAAAGAAGGCATTGTTACTCTAATGAAACAGACAGCAGAGAACAGTATCGCAAAATCCGGAGCTTTCCAAAAAATGGAAAAGCAGAAAAACGATATTAATTTCTTCGCATCCATGACAGCCATTCCTTCCAATTACCGCAATCAAGTAAGCATGGGGCTACCTGCCGAAGTAAAACCGGAAGATATTACTCTTGTGGGAGGATTGAATTTTGAGAAAGGCAAGATTGCCCTCAAGACAGAGAACTATACCGAAAACGACGCTGTAAAGGCTTTACTGAAAAAGCAAATGGAATCTTTCGGGAAAGCCAACAATACTTTTGTCAAATATTTCCCGGCTTCCACACTAATGTTTTGCAATATAGGAGTGAAAGGAGAAGGACTTTATAATCTGCTAAGCGAAAATAAAGAATTCCGCAATACGGTATCCATTGCCAAAGCCGACGAAGTGAAAGAATTATTCAGTTCATTCAATGGAGATGTTTCCGGAGGCCTTATCAATTTCACGATGAGCAGTGCTCCGACCTTTATGATATACGCTGATGTCAAAAATGGAAATGCACTTGAAACTCTTTATAAAAACAAGCAGTCGTTGGGACTGAAAAGAGGTGAAGACATTCTGGAACTTGGAAAAGATGAATATGTCTACAAAACAAAAAGCATGAATATATTCTATGGAATCAAGAATAAACAAATGTATGCGACGAATGATGAGTTACTTTACAAAAATGTCGGCAAAGCAGTAGACAAGTCCATCAAAGATACTCCTTATGCTTCCGACATGAAGGGTAAAACCGTATTTATGGCTATCAATGCCGAAGCGATACTCGATCTGCCCGTTGTTAAAATGATAACAGGTTTCGGAGGCAAGGAAGTAAAGACTTACCTTGAATTAGCCAACAAAGTATCTTATCTATCTATCAGTTCAGAAGGTGAAACCAGCGAAATCGACCTTTGCCTGAAAGATAAAGATGTCAATGCTCTTAAACAAATCGTTGACTTTGCCAAGCAATTTGCCGGCATGTAATCTGTAAACAAACGGTATGAATAGTATTCACTTACAGCAAACACTTCCCCAAGTGTTTGCTGACCGTAATTCGATAGTCTCGGATATATGGCATCAGGATCTTTTCTTCCGAAAAGGAAAAATGTATCTGATTGAAGCAGCTTCCGGCACCGGTAAGTCCTCGTTGTGCAGTTACATCTATGGCTATCGAAACGATTATCAAGGGATTATCAATTTCGATGAAACAAATATCAAAGCATACTCCGTGAAACAATGGGTAGACTTGAGAAAACATTCATTGAGTATGCTTTTTCAAGACTTGCGCATCTTTACCGAACTTACCGCTCTCGAAAACGTACAACTGAAAAACAACCTTACCGGATATAAAAAGAAGAAGGAAGTTCTCGCATACTTCGAGCAGTTGGGTATTGCAGATAAAATCAATGTAAAAGTCGGTAAACTGTCTTTCGGACAGCAGCAACGCGTTGCTTTTATCCGTGCACTCTGCCAACCGTTCGATTTTCTTTTCCTCGATGAGCCGATCAGCCATCTGGACAATGAGAACAGCCGTATCATGGGAGAAATTATCACAGCCGAAGTTGAAAGGCAAGGAGCCGGAGTCATCGCAACTTCCATTGGCAAGCATATTGATTTACCTTACGACCACATCTTCCAACTATGACCAGCTGTCTCATAAGAAAATACTATCACGCTCTTTCAAACCGTTAATTGTAATCTGTAAAATCGTAAACAAAATGTCTGCTCTTGTCTGGAAACTCCTCCGCCAACATATCAGTATCGGCCAGCTGGCCGGTTTCTTCTTGGCCAACCTATTCGGAATGATGATTGTATTGCTTAGTATGCAATTCTATAAGGATGTGATTCCGGTATTCACCGAAGGAGACAGCTTTATGAAAAAAGATTTCATCATAGCTACAAAGAAGATCAGCACGCTGGGGGCTTTCGCAGGAAAAAGCAATACATTCACAGCCGAAGACATCACCGACCTGAAAAAACAGCCGTTTACTAAAACAATAGGAGCTTTCACTCCTTCACAATTCAAAGTATCAGCCGGATTAGGGATGCAGGAAGCAGGAATCCACCTTTCCACAGATATGTTTTTCGAATCAGTCCCTGACGAATTTGTCGACATCAAACTCGACAAATGGCATTTTGACGAATCCACTCATACAATCCCTATCATTATTCCCCGCAATTATCTGAACCTGTATAATTTCGGATTTGCCCAAAGCCGCAATCTGCCCAAGCTCTCGGAAGGATTGATGAGCCTTATCCAAATGGACATAATGATGCGAGGCAACGGACGGGTAGAACAATACAAAGGAAACATTGTCGGCTTTTCCAATCGTCTGAACACCATTCTCGTGCCGCAATCATTTATGAAATGGGCTAACGAAAACTTCGCTCCGGGTGCAGAAGCACAACCTTCGCGACTAATCATAGAAGTCAACAACCCTGCCGACTCTTCCATTGCAGGTTACTTCCAGAAAAAGGGATATGAAACAGAAGACGGAAAACTGGATGCAGGAAAGACCACTTATTTTCTCCGCCTCATTGTAGGAATAGTATTGGGAGTAGGTTTATTTATCAGCATTCTCTCATTCTATATATTAATGCTAAGTATCTTCTTGTTACTACAGAAAAACACCACAAAATTGGAAAGCTTATTATTAATCGGTTATAGTCCCAACAGAGTGGCATTGCCTTATCAATTACTCACGGTAGGTTTAAATATTGTCGTACTTGTCCTATCCATCGGACTAGTCTACTGGTTACGTGGTTATTACCTCAACAGTATCCAATTACTTTTCCCGCAATTGGAAACAGGTTCATTATGGGTAGCCGTCAGTATGGGAATTCTGTTATTCCTCGTTGTATCTGTAATCAATATACTCACAGTCAGAAAGAAGATTTTTTCCATTTGGACACATAAGTCGTAAATGTAAAGCACACAGTATGAAAAGCAAGACTACGTTTTCTATCAATCAAAGTTCAATGGCTTTCCTCATCGGAATGCTGTTGTGTATTTCCTCAGCACCGGTAACCGTATCTGCACAAAACATGCAAGATACCATCATAGCCCATTTTAATCTGCTGGAAAAAGTACCTCAGGAAAAACTATATCTGCACCTGGATAAACCTTTCTATGGAGCAGGGGAGAAAATATGGTTTAAAGGGTATTTGGTAAATGCAGTCACACATCAGGATAATACACAAAGTAACTTTATCATTACAGAACTTGTCAATCGTTCCGACTCGATCATAGAACGGAGAAAGATTCGCAGAGATTCCTTAGGATTCCATAATGCCTTCTCACTTCCTCCCACGCTCCCTGCAGGCGATTATTACCTGCGAGGATACAGTAATTGGATGCTTAACCAAGAACCGGAATTCTTTTATTCTCACAATCTGAAGATCGGTAATTCGATTGATAATACAATCGTTTCCACCATTGAATATCAACAGGAAGATGAAACACACTACACCGCTAAAATAAAATTTACCAGCAATACTCAGGAAACGTTCAACAATACAACGATTCGTTACCGTTATATCGAAAATGGCAAAGTGGAAGACAAAGGAAAGAGGAAGACAGACGAGCATGGTCTTATTTCTATTTCCCTGCCGGATTTAAAACCTGCCGCCACCCGACAGATCATAGTAGAATTTGACGATCCCCAATACATCTATAAGAAAACCTTCTACCTGCCTTCATTCACAAAAGATTTTGATATCAAATTCTTCCCGGAAGGCGGTGCATTATTAGCTGTCCCCCACCAGAATATAGCTTTCAAAGCGCAGGGAGCGGACGGTCTGTCAAAAGAAATAGAAGGTTTCCTGTTCAACTCACAAGGAGACACCTTGACCGTTTTTCGTTCCGAGCACGATGGTATGGGAGTTTTTACCTTAAATCCAAGTGATGGAAATTCCTACTATGTAATTGCCAAATCCGATGATGGTATCAGCAAGCGATTCAATCTTCCCGCTGTCGAACAGCAAGGAATTACCCTCTCTATGACGCACTACAAAAAGGAGATACGTTATGAAATCCAGAAAACAAGTACAACCGAATGGCCTGAAAGGTTATTCTTAATAGCACATACTCGTGGCAAATTAGCTATTCTGCAACCGATCAATGCGAGCAAACCTTTCGGAAGAATGAATGACAGCCTGTTTCATGCCGGTATCACCCATTTTATGCTTATCGACCAACAGGGCAATGCGCTTAGTGAGCGGTTGGTTTTCATCCCCGACCGTAATCCACATCAGTGGCAAATCCTTCCCGACAAACCGACATACGGAAAAAGAGAAAAGGTATCTCTGCAAATCGCAGCTAAAGATCATAACGGCAGTCCCATAGAAGGAAGTTTTTCTATCAGCATTACCGATCGGAGAAGTATCCGGCCGGATTCCCTAGCAGATAATATGGTATCAAACCTTCTTCTGACTTCCGATCTGAAAGGTTATGTGGAAAATCCCGGATATTATTTTCTCCGCCAAGATCTCAGAACTCTACGTACCCTGGACTTCTTAATGATGACACACGGGTGGCGCAGACATCATATCAAAAATGTAGTAACTCCACCTTCTTTGAATCTAGCCAACTACATAGAAAAGGGGCAAACGATCAGTGGACGAATCAAAGGGTTCTTTGGAGGTAATGTGAAAAAAGGCCCTATCTGTGTCTTAGCTCCCAAACAAAAGATTGTTGCTACCACTACTACGGACGAAAAAGGAGAATTTATCGTGAATACATCATTCAAAGATAGTACAACTTTCCTCGTACAGGCACGCACCAAAAGGGGATTTGCCGGAGTAGACATAGAAATCGATACTCCTAAATATCCGGCAGCCTCCCCAAAATCGCCTTTCCGTAATGAAGCAGCAACCTTTATGGAAGACTATTTACTCAACACACGTGACCAATACTATATGGAAGGAGGTATGAGGGTGTATAACCTGAAAGAAGTACTTGTCACGGGAAGTCGTAAAAAGCCCGGTTCGGAGAGTATCTACACAGGAGGTATCAACACTTACACTATCGAAGGGGATAAATTGGAGAATTATGGTGCACAGACAGCCTTCGATGCAGTCAGCAGACTTCCGGGAGTCAGTGTGACAAACGGCAATGAGATACATATCCGAAATAATCCCGAGCAACCCGTCATTGTTATTGATGACGTTGTGTATGAAGACGACAATGATATCCTGACTATGATACAGACTGGCGATATGTCCAGTCTGAGCCTTCTTCGTGGAGCGGACGCTGCCATATTAGGTTCTCGTGGTGCGGCAGGCGCCATTGTTATCACACTGAAAGAGGGCAAAGATCTTCCTGCAAGACCCGCGCGAGGCATTATCACATACACTCCGCTAGGCTACAGCGATTCTGTCGAATTCTATCAACCCACTTACGATACTCCTGAAAAGAAGAATGCACAGCGTTCGGATTTAAGAAGTACGATTTATTGGAATCCAGCACTGCAACTGAATGCAGAAGGAAAAGCAACCATTGAATATTATACTCCGGACAGTACCGCACCGGAAGATATAACCATAGAGGGAGTGGACAAAAACGGAAAGGTATGCCGGATAGTTCAAACAATCAACAATTGATAGCAGTTCAAGCTCCTCAATAGCTTTTATATTAGGGTATCCTTGTCCTATCAAGCAAGCACTATTGTGTTAAGGTGCCTTTATCCCTGTTTTATCAAGCCGGTATTGTTCCATTGAAACACCGACATTGTTAATTCACCACGACCGTGGAGAGATCTTCTCACGGCTGTGAAGAGAAGCTACCACGGCTGTGGAGAGAAGTCGTCACGGTCGTGGAGAGTTAAAGATAAAGGCACCCTAACTGAATAATACCGGCATTTCAACACTACTTTACCGTCAGCTTAGCCTTATTCTTCCAGTATCTCAAAAGCGTATAACCACGTATTTATCAAACAATCCACCTGGGAAAGAGACAAAAAGCAGGCTGACAATAAAAGTATCATCTCCTATTGTCAGCCTATTATCAGCATCTATTGTCAGCTATATTTTCACTGATAATCAGCGGATTAATTGTTATCCTGACAGATTGACAATAAAAACTGAATAAAAAACCTTGTATCTTGAGTCAAAGTAATCAACTTGAATTAAAGTAATCAGTTACTCTTCATATACATCATCATTGTGGCATTGTCATTCCATTGGCAGGAGCAGCATCATCATTCGGATGAATTGTTGCATAATAATCTCCCAAAGAAGTCAACTTACCGTCTTTATCAACTAACATTGAAGTCCATAGGCCTGCCATTGTCGGGCTTCCACTAAACCATGCATACCGAAACACTTCATCCATATTCTCATAATCCGTAAGCACGGGTTCTATAAAATTATTACGAATCCACTCTTCTGAAACTTTGTTGGTTTCAGGCTGTCCGGAAGTGGCACTATCATCTCTGGGGGCAAACTCCGTGATCCAGATTTTCTTACCATAAGTAGAGAATATCTTCTTAACCTGGTCTGAATATGTCTGGGGAGATTGTCCCATATAGATATGTAGAGCAATATAATCCATCCGCAAATTCTGACTTTGCACCCCTTTCATAAAGTCATTGAACCATGCGGCTCCAGGCCAAGAGACAGCAGGACTTACCAGTTTAATACCCGGATCAAGTCCGTCAGAAAGCTTCTTCCAATCTTCCAATGCCTGTTCGACACTCATATTACCCTCCTCTTTCAGATCGGGTTCATTAAAGCCGAGTACATAGAATATCTTTTTCTGACGATATAAATCATTTACCATATCAATATTGGATTGAGTGACATTGGTATGGCCCCAGAACATCGGCACGAACTCCACGTTTTGTGGAGCGTATGGGTCCTGACATCCAGTCAGTCCCCATGTATAATACCAATTTGCTTTCAGATTTATAATATTCGCCCACCATTGTCCAGTACTTGTTCCCAAGCTAAATCCACAACCACGCTTATAGGTAGTTGCTTTATTAGACGATGTAACAGTTCCATCTTCATCCGTAAGATCAGTTATCATTTGATCTTTGGTGCAAGCACCGAACAAAGTCAGTATGCACATGAATGTAAATATCTTATTTATTGTTTTCATAGTTCTTCTTATTTACGTTTATAACCTACATTCTTAAGGGTCAGCTTGCCATCTTTCCATTCCCAAACATTCATATCAAAGCCTAATGATTGATACCATGACTGCGTCATCTGCGCCTGACTAACTGTTCCACCATCCAGCCCTGCCGCATCATCAATAGCGGAAGAACTGATGTCTTCATTGTTTCCATCAAGGAGTGTGACATTATATGTCCAGTTGTCGGCTAACGGAGCACCCGGATTACTACTTACAGTTGCAGGATTGATAGCAGAAATACGCTGCACTTTGGCTCCTTTTATTGTGGTAGATTCTACCACACAACCTTTGGTAGTTCCATTGTTCTGATAATTTCCATTAATTCCGGTAACAGCCTTACTCGTTCCAACAATTCCGGATATATCGGTATTACGCACAATACAGTTGGTAGCATACTTTTTATTAGTACCACATATACCTGCCGCATTACCATTCGAGCCGCTCACCGTATTGCTTACCGAAGCATTCTCAACCAAACAGTTCAATACATTAACTCCTACTCCGGCAATACCTCCGACATCATTCCCGCTCCTTACGGTTCCGGTAAACATACATTCCTCAATCTTCATGTCATTGTTATTGTTGGCTCCGAAGATACCTCCAACACCATTAGCTCCAGAAGTAGTAGCAGTAATTGTCATTGAAGAAAGGCATCCTTTTATCAAGTCGGGACCCTCACCACGTCCAACAATACCCGCAATACGAGTTTTGGAACCGGTGACTGTCAGAGTTCCCTCCGACGTACAATTACGTACTATGGCTTCACTGCCCGTACCCTTGTTACGTCCGGCAATACCACCAACCATACCACAAGTAGCTGTCATATCCAAATTTACATAACAGTTTTCAATGACACCTTGCGCTAGGTTATCACCTACAATACCGCCCAACAAATCACCGGTATTTGTACTAACGATCTTTCCGGATACTTCAATATCACGAACTGTTCCTTGATTAATTCCGGCAATTGTTCCGAAAGACTTAGTTGCAGCAACATCTACATCTACAAATTTGAGATCGTGGATGGTTCCCTTATTAGTTTTCACAAATCCTGAATTAGCATCCTTTGCATTTATCTTCAACCCTGTTACTGTATATCCTTTACCATCCAAATCACCCGCAAATTCTCCTATCATCGCCCATTCTCCAGCCAGCTGAATATCATTCTGTAAGACAATATAGCTTGAAGGAGCATTTGTCATCATTGCAGCCAACTGTTCTCCGTCCGCTACGATATATGGAGAAGATTCAGAACCATCGCCACCTTCATTCATCTTCTTTGAAGCAATAGTGATAATCTTAGGTAAAGAAATAACATTAGATCCACTTCCGGTTTCCGCTAATTTCAGTTCGATTGTAATATCACCATTCTCAAAGCCACCATTAGTAATATCAGCAGTGATTTTTCCATCAGAGAAACTGTAAGAAATATCTGCATTTGTCGTATTTGTAACTACATTTATAGATATATCCAACGGAAGGACATCAAGTAATTCACTTGCTGACATTTCCCCTAGTGTAATATTAATCAATGTCGGAAAATCCTTACCAATTGTCAATATACGACTATCTTTCTCCTCGCCGGAAGCAATCAACACTGCCAAATTATTTTCTCCTTTGACCAGTACATTATCTGCATTACAGTTCTCTAGAGCCACAACACTACTAGCTGCTACTCCGGCAACAATATTACGACCGGTCACTTCACCACTGAAATTCAAATTCTTCACTTCTGCTCCTGTACCTATTGCTCCGAAGAATGCCTGAGAGTCATTTATAGGGGCATTAATATGATAAGTTATCTGGTGACCATCTCCATTCAAAACACCAACGAACGGCGTTTCTAATGTTCCTACCGGCGCCCAATTCGATTCTACCTCTATATCATCCGTGAGAATAAATGCTTTATCCAAAGCAAACCTTAACTTATTCAATCCGTCGGCATCAGAAATCTGATAAGGCGATTCTACCGTACCGGCTCCCTCACTAAATGCATTTACGCTGATTTCTTTTACAACCGGTGTACGTGCACCGAACGAGGCTGTAATCTCTACTGTTCCTGACAATAATTCAGCATTAGGAATCAATGTAACGACACCCTGTCCGGTATTCAAATCCTGTGTGATCTTCACATTCAACCCTTGAAGTTCAGAGGCCGTTACCGCAGCCATAGTAGGCAGTACTGTAAATGGAATCTCAACCGTCGACTTCATATTAGTGATCGGGGTAGCCTCCATTTTAAATTCAATACTACCGGAAGGATCTGTATCTTCAAAGATTACAACAGATACTGTTGTTTCATATTGATAACCCATATATTCTACCGACACCGGCAAATACATAATACCCAATTCCACAGGTACACCCATAATCCGTAATTTTACAGTTCCGGCTTTATCGTCCAAAGCTAAAGATGTTTTCTCTATACGGATTCCATTCACCTCTTCCGAACTAAATGTAGCCGTTCCACCCACTGCATTCACATAAGAAATCGAAGCCTGACAATTAGACAATAATTCCGCTCCCTGCACAAAACTACCTTCTACGCTATTATGTTCAGTATCCAGCGCAAAGGATATATACTTATTCTCTTCATCTTTGTTACACCCCACTAATAAGATAAGGCCCAACAAATATAACAGTATATTATTTTTCATATCTATCACAATTTTAATAGTCAACATTCACTTAATTAGCAGGCTCTGTTGCCGCTTCCGGATCAATCCAGCCTTTCCGTATCATTACAATCTGGCGGGTAGCTCCATCCGAACAGCTTTTCCACACTACCATCTTATCATCCGTTATTGATTTTATCTGATAATTGGCACTCCAATCCGTGAAATAGAAAAGAAAACCACCGTTTCCATCTGCCGTTTTCGGCAATAACAAAGAGTAATTACCGGCACCATCCTTTAGAATTGTCCATGTCATTTTCTCAGGAGGGGTACACTGTACAAGATAATCTCCGGACGCTCCCGGATAGAATGCAGAAATCTTATCCGCACGTGTTGTTTTCCATGCAGGATCTTTCACCAACAGAGAATAAATTCCGGCTCCTGCATTAGGATTTCCAGCTGCAATCGGATTAGAAGCCGCACAACTAGAGCCGTTGTTTTCGTAAATAAAAGCAGGTCCGTCTGTATCCGTCAACTTAAATGTTATCTCATCATCATACATACCTCCACCGGTTTTATTATTTGCACGATTCTGATGACCTGCTATTTGAGCCGCCCAATCGCCATTTCCTCCCTTCTGAGGATTCTTGATAAGGTGTCCCGGAAGCAAAGAATCTACTACCCAAGTCTTTCCCTTTTCATTATTAATACCACCTGTCAATTTCTCATAAATCGGATCACTCAGCAAATCATAATTGCTCTTTATCACAGGAAGTACAATAGAAACGGAATTAGTTTGCCCGCCTTGTCCAAAAGCTTTCAATGTAACAGAATAATTGCCGGGAAAAGGAAACTCACCTGTCACAGAACTAACACCATCAGCAACAACTCCGTTGCCTAAATCCCAAAATCCGATAACATCGGCAGGGGTTGTCTTAAATGTATATGTATTAGGCTTTTCACCCGGAATTACAATAATTTTCAAGTCCTGAATAGGTTCCTCCAATCCCATCCTATCATCCGGCGAACAACTAGCCAGAACCGACATGACAACTAATACAACATATAAATATTTATTTCTTATCATAACTTATCTTCTTTAATGGTTAATACCCCGGATTTTGTTTCAACGAACCTTTTGACTGACTGATATCATACTGCGGAATCGGCATTAATCCTGCTCTCGTTTTATTATATACCACACTAAACTCATTCGGTTCGCCATTAGTCAATATTTTATCCGCATAATCTTGTCCTCTACGAAGGATATCCCAATAACGGTGTCCTTCTAAAGACAATTCATAGATTCTTTCCTTATCGATCAAATCCAGTGTCAGCTGATTCTGAGAAAGATTCACACTTCCCGCTCCCAATGCTCTTTCACGTACACGTTTATAATAACTCAACGCTTTCGCCTTATCTCCGTATAATAATTCTAATTCAGCTCCCATTAACAAAACATCTGCAAAACGAATCATCGGATAATTGTTACGATAGTTCAGTTCTCGTGTGCCTCCATACCGGCAATTATTAGCTGTAAGCGGAGTAAACTTCCGATTAAAAAAGCCTGTGTTCTGATATCCTTTTGTATAATTCAATCCTTCTCCGTCATTATCACCAACTGCCGGTTCTGCATTAATGAAAGTGGCCAATCTACGAGGATCGTTGGCTTCAAACCGATCGAAAAGTGTTTTGCTGACAGGAGCAAACGACCATCCGGCTGCATATGCACCTCCAACATCACGCATCCCCCAAAGAATGACAGCTTGGTTACCTAAACAACCCTGCCGGTTCTTCCAGTCACCCCATTTAGATAAATCAGTATACTGAATTTCAAACACTCCTTCTATATTATTCTTATTTGCTACATCAAACAGAGGAGATGTTTTACTAGCCAACGTATATTCTCTGTCATACGCATTAGGCATCAGATCGTGTCCACTGTTCTCGATAACATCCTCAATGTATCCGACAATATCTTGCGCACTTACTTCCGGTAACTGATTTTGTTGATAATAGCCTGTGTAATACAACCAGACTCTTGCCAATAATGATTGGGCAGCAGCCCGAGTTACCCTGCCTTTATCGGCAGCGTCCAACTGTAAAGAGGAGGTCGGAAGACTATAGTTGCCTTCTGAATCCTTAGCATTGATAGCCTCCAACAAATCTTCTGCAATTTGCTTATATATAATTTCCGGAGCAACTTGTTCTTGTCCATAATCAGCAGGAGTAATCGGAGTCAAAATCAAAGGTACATTTCCAAAGAGGCGAACCACATCAAAATAATAATTAGCACGTAAGAAAAGAGCCTCAGCTTTATATCGTGTCCGCAAGTTCTCGTCTACAAACTTAATATTATCAATCTTTACCAATAACTGGTTTGTACGATAGATACCTGTGAAGTATTTATACCATAAAGCTTCCGGAGCCGGATCGTTCACACGCATCTCAAAAGTATTAATACGGCCTGTAGTAGGAATATCATTAGCATTGGCACCACCAGCATAACAAGCGTCTCCCAATATCTCACTCACTATCTCGAAGGCACAATTCTGAGGGCTACCCGCAGCTGTACTGGGAGCGCTCCAATTCAATATATTATATGCAGAAGTCAGAGCTTGAAAAGCATCATTCTGATCTCTGTAAAAATTCTCTGTCACCTGTGTCATAGGCGGCTCCAAATCCAACAAATCACCACAGGACGTTACAAGTCCCAATATAAACATCAGTATAGATGATTTCAATATATTATTTCTATTCATAATCGTATGTATTTATCAGAATGTTACATTAATACCGAAAGATACCGTTCTAGGATGAGGATATACACCGGAATCTACTCCTGTACTCATTACTCCACCACCTATTTCCGGATCATAGCCTTCATATTTAGTAAAAGTGAACAAGTTATTTACCGAAGCATATACCCGGAGGCTTTCGATATAATAATTCTTCAATAATTTGGTAGTATATCCCAACATGATATTTCTTACTCTGAAATAGCTACCGTCCTTCACATGAAAATCAGACGGTTTGCTCCACGACTGATTTGTATCATTGGTCGTTACACGAGGAATAGAATTAGAAGTACCTTCTCCGTGCCAACGTCCTAATGCCCATGACTGATAGTTACTCATCGGCAAATCCATTCTACGCAACACGCTAAATACCTTGTTGCCAATCGTTCCACTTGTGTTGATCGTCAAATCAAAACCACGATATTCAAGATTCAAATTGAAACCATACGTTACGTCCGGATAAGGATTTCCCAAATTTTGGCGGTCATTGTCATCAATAACCCCATCATTATTGGTATCCTGAAAACGAAAATCGCCCGGCTTCGCATCCGGTTGGATCAGTTGTTTGGTACCGTCCTCATTAATATGTATATAAGAGTTCACCTCCTCCTGATTTTGGAAAATACCCATGGTCTTATATCCCCAAAAATATGCCATCGGATACCCCTTCTCCATCCTTGTGACTGCACCTGACATACCTTGTACGGTAGTACCCGCCACAAATCCTGTATAAGTACCTACATACGTCACTTCATTTTTGTTATAAGCCATATTAGCACTTACTGTCATATTCAATTTGTTAATCCGCTTTTTATAACTTACAAAAGCCTCAAATCCTTCATTACGAACCGAACCGGCATTCATGGTAGGGAATGTATTTCCCAAAAATAAAGGAGTGGGAGAAGTCAATAATAAGTCTTTTGTGTTCTTACGATAATAGTCCAAATTGACTGTCAAACAATTAAAGAAAGTAGCATCTACCCCAATATTGGTCTGTTCAATTGTCTCCCATTTCAAATCAGGGCTCAAGACCTTAGTAGGAGCAGCTCCCGTAGAAATAGCCTGCCCATCCAACTGACTTCCAAAAGCATAGCCCAAACCATAGGTAGAGATGGTAGACATATATTGGAAGTCACCAATATTTTCATTACCATTACGTCCCCAACTTGCACGCAACTTCAATGCGTTCAGCCAATTGAAACGTGACATAAAACGCTCGTTCATCAGATTCCAACCTACAGAAACAGATGGGAATGTACCAAAACGGTTGTTTGGACCGAAGCGGGAAGAACCGTCACGACGTAAAGTAAATGTCATCATATAGCGGTCGTCGTAAGAGTAATTGGCACGGCCAAAATAAGAAAGCAGACGTGACGGATTGCGCATACCACCGGATACTCCAGCTGTAGCAGCCGTTGCCATACTTAAATAAGCATACTCCGGATCGTCAATAATCAAATCATTACGATTGCCGGACATGAAAGTAGCAGAACGGTCAATATAAGAAGTACCGATCAAAGCGGAAACAGTGTGGGCTCCATAGGTATGCCCCCAATTCAATACATTCTCATAACTCATGGACCAAGTATTTTCCATACTCTGACTCGCTCCATTAGCCGTTGTATTTCCAGTCGTTGAATTCAAGCGATATAACGGAGTATAACCATAAGAGACATTCCAGGTTCGTTCGGTTCCAATAGAAAAACGATATTTAAAATCTTTCAGAAAGCTGATCTCTGCGAAAGCTGAGCCTATCAACTTAAAATAATTGGAATTTCCATAAGAATAATGGATACGGGCCACAGGATTTACTATTTCCTGAGATACGTACTTTGAAGAACCAAAACCACCATAAAGCGGATCTTCATTCTTTGAATCGTACACCGGAGTCAACGGGTCCATATTCAATGCACTGACTAATGGACCTGCCGTTAAACTATTCTGTGTCACCGACTGCCGCTCTACTTTTGATAAAGATACATTTTCACCTACCTTAAGATGATCATCAAAGAAACGACGTTCAGAATTCAGGTTAACCGTAATACGCTTAAAATTTGATTTTCCTTTTGCTAAGATACCATCTTGGTTGAAATAGGAAGCAGATGTAAGGAAAGATCCTTTCTTATCCCCTCCAGAAAGAGATACTTGCGCCTGCATAGTAGGAGCATTACGATAAAGCACCGCTTCCTGCCAATCTGTACCTTTATTATATCCGGCAATTTGCTCTTCCGTAAAAGGTAATGGTTGCCCCCCATTCTGCGCAGCCTCGTTTTGTAAAATACAATATTCTTTCGCATTCAGTACATCTACTTTTCTTGCCAGATTCTGAATACCATAAGAAAAATTAGCAGTGACGGAAGTCTTGCCCTCACTCCCTTTTTTAGTAGTTACAAGAATAACCCCATTACCTCCGCGAGCTCCATAAATGGCTGATGATGCAGCGTCTTTCAGTACTTCAATGGATTCAATATCTGCAGGATTCAAGTATTCTATATCCCCCACCGCCATTCCATCGACAATATAAATAGGTTGTGCCGTACCATTTGTTCCGACACCACGAATACGAATGGAGGTTGAAGTTCCCGGCTGTCCGCTATTAGATATAATCTGTACTCCCGGTGTTTTTCCCTGCAGAGCATCATCCGCACGCATAATACCGGTCATTTCCAATTCACTTCCTTTGACGGAAGCGATAGCACCTGTCACCAAGCTCTTCTTTTGAACACCGTATCCAACAACTACAACCTCATCCAATGCCATCGCATCTTCTTTCAATTTGATGTTCAATTGGTTTCCGGATGCAGTCAGTTCTTGCTGTGAGTATCCTATATAAGAAACAAGTATTACCGGATTTCTTGTTGTAACGGTTAATGTAAACCGTCCGTCCAAGTCCGTTATCGTTCCCATAGTAGTCCCTTTAACTTTCACATTCACACCAATTAACGGATCACCGGTTTTATCATCCACTACCTGACCGGTAATTTTTCTCCCTTGCTGCTGGACACTTTGTATAGTCACCGCTTCAGCCCTACCTACTTGTTCTCCCATAATCTGCTGCAACGGTAATGCAGCTAGCAACAGAGAGAAAAATCGTAAATATAAATAACATACTTTTTTCATAATACTACTTTTGGTTAATTTATCAAAGAAAATATACTTTTATTACTTATTCCTATACCATTCCTGAAGTATATAGAAAGCTTTCTTCTTTTGCCCGCGATTGGATATCAGCCCTTTTCTGTTGAATCCGTCTTGAACTTGCGGCAGCAGTCGTCTCGGAGAACGGAAATCCATTAATATCCAAGGAGAAATACCCGCAACCGGCGGCATCCGTTCATCAATCATCTTCAGCATTTTCTTGTAAAGCTCTTCCTGATATTCTTCTGTCCAAATCTGTGCTTTATCTCCATGATAACCGGCAACAGCTCCTCCACCCATTTCACTAAACACCAAAGGCTTTTCATAATCAACCTCCCAACGCACACGGTCTATCTTCTCATTCAATCCATCATACCATCCCAGATATTGATTGCAAGAGATGATATCTACATATTCACTCATCTTATCCTGAATGGAAAGCACCGTAGCCGACTTGTCCGAACGTTCCATCGCCATACTCAATAAGCGTGAGTTATCTTTTTCACGGGCAGCTTTCGCCAGATTGGACAAAAATCGGTCGCGTGCTTCTCCATGTGGCGTTTCATTGGCTATTGACCAAATGATAACCGCTGCCCGGTTCTGATCCCGTTCAATCATTTCCATCAATTGATTATGTGCATTCTGGTAAGTATCCTTGTTTTCCCACTGAATAGTCCAGTAAACAGGGATTTCCGACCAAACCATCAACCCCATTTTTTCAGCCAGACGAACCATCTTCTCGTTGTGAGGATAATGTGCCAATCGCACATAGTTGCATCCAAGTTCCTTCGCCCAATTCAATAATGTCAAATCCTCTTCTTCCGAGCAAATACGGCCGGAACGAAAAGGAGCTTCTTCATGAATGCTGATTCCCTTTAAAAATACAGGATTGCCATTCAAAAGAATCTGACGACCTTTTGTCTCTATTGTACGGAAACCTATTTCATCCGTCACTTTATCTGTATCCGTGCTCAAAGACACCTGATATAAATAAGGATTCTCCGTACTCCATAAAATCGGTTTTGCCTTTATTTCAAAAGAAGCATAACCTTTAGCGTCTGTCGTAAGCTCCTTTTTGATTCTTAGCCCGGGAATTTCTAACTGAACTTTATGTGAAGCAACTGCTCCGTCCATCTTCACATAACCTGTCAGTGTATCTTTACTTCCTTTCTTCAATTGTACATAGTAGCTGCTTATATAAGTTTGAGGAACCTCAACTAACATCACATCACGCGTGATTCCACCAAAATTGAACCAATCGCAGTTCAATGTCGGCACTCCCTCCGCAGTACGTTTATTGTCAACTTTCACAACTACAAAGTTTTCTCCGTCTTTAATCTGACTCGTTACTTCCATATTGAAAGGAGTATAGCCACCGATGTGCTCTCCCACCTTTGTACCGTTCAAATAAACTTTCGCATCATAATTGGCTGCTCCCAAATAAAGATAGACTCTATGATCTGTCTTTTTATAAAAGAATTTATGCTTAAACCACATGGTTCCCTCATAAAAGAAAAAACGGTCTTCCCAGGTATTCCAGTCGCCCGGAATAGCCATTACAGGTGCTGAATCAAAATCATACTCTTTGTAGGCAGTAACGTTATCTACTACTGGATCTTTGAAGAATCCATTAGGATCGGGTGTACGGCGATAATTATAATATCCCACCTCTAATTGGTCCAATAGATAGCTCCAATTACCATTCAATGAAATAGTTTGCCTCCCATATACATTCTGGATAAGAGGATCCAGTTTGGGATTGCTTTGTGCAGATACGGTCTGTCCCAAAGGTAACAGTACCCACAACAGTGATGCGAGCACCCAAGTCTTTTTCAAATATTCTCTCATAGCATTTTATTTTTAGTTTTCTGATAAATAATACCAAACTACTTTATCTTCAAGCTGCTTATCTCCTTGATAAGCTAAAGCTTCTACATGATTCACTCCAACTTTCAACGCAATCGTCCCGGATACCAATATGTGTTTTTCCCTTTTCTCTAATGGAATTTCTTCTCCATTGAGTTTCAGAATCACTCTTTCGCAATTCGAATAGAGCCTCACACTTGTTTCCGGTTGGGTACGTCCGGTAAACCGACGTTCACAGATGTACACCATTGGCTCCGGATTCCAATTGACTTTATAGAAGTAATAGGCGTCTTTCTTTATCTGTCTGTCATGAGTAATCAGACCTTTATCATTGATTCCCGGTTGATTTCCTTCATTACGGCTATCCGAGGCAAAATCATACGCCGCCCATACGGAAGTACTCCACAGATAAGGACGTTGCTGGATAGCTTTCAAGTAGCCTTCATGAAAATAGGTCTGATAACCCTCCGGATGCCAGTGCCCGTCTATATCCGGTTTCCCATTCCCCTCCTGATGCTGATATGGATGTGCTCCTGCACCGTATTCACTAAAACCGATACAGCGCTGCGGATATTTCTGATGAAGTTTATCGGCAAATGTACCTATCTCTTCTACGGTATTATAATACCATCCGTCATAGCGATTATTGGAATAAACGTCAGTAATCAAGTTGGTAGGTCTTTCGGAAAACATGGCAGCCAATGTGCTGGGACGAGTCGGATCTTCCTGATGTACCAACTTATTCAGTCTCTCAATCAGTGGAACCGGATTCGGACCTTTCCGGTAGTTTATCTCATTGGAAACTCCCCACACCACTATGGATGGATGATTATACAATTGACGAATCAAACTTCTCAATCCGTTTTCACAATTTACTGCAAATTCCTCTGTATCTTTTATCTTATTAATAACCGGAGTCTCCGCCCAACAAATTATTCCCAAAGAATCCAGGTAACGATAAGTAAAATCACCATGCTGATAATGAGATAAACGTATATAGTTACTTCCCATAGCGACGATTCTGTCAATATCTTCCTTGCGTTCGGTATCGCTAACCGCATTCCCTTTATCTTTTCTCTCTTCGTGTAACGATACTCCCCGCAAAGGATATGAGCGTCCATTAAGTATAAATCCCCGATCCGGATCGATAGAATAATAACGAATCCCTAAAGGAAAAGTATAGTTATCTACAATTTCAGAGCCTACCTTCACCTTCACTTCCGCAATATATAAATAAGGATCTTTCTTTCCATTCCACAAATGAGGATTACCTATCCGGAAAGTGCTTGTTATCGGCATAGTGGTTTTAGGAAGAATCATCTTTTCTTCTTTTGTCTCTTTTAGCACTTTACCATCCCGTTCTTTTATAAGGAAAGAGATCACAGCCTTTTGAGCGTTCTTTTCCGTATTGCGCACTTTTGCTGTAAAGGAAAGTATTGCTTCTTTATCCGAAACCTTATCTTGACGAACATATACACCATTCGAACCATAATCTTCTGCAGTGATATGTAATTTATTCTTTTTAATTAATTCTACACCACGAATCAATCCTCCGAAAAAGGTAAAATCAGCAGAAAGAGGAGGGATGGGCAATCCATCAGCATTACTGACTTTCACCAGTAATTGGTTAGACATATCATAACGGACAAACGGAGTGATATCAAATGCAAAAGCGGTATATCCACCCGAATGTGTACCAATCAATACCCCATTCAAATATACTTCTGTCAAATAGTTAGCAGCTCCGAAACGCAAATAAATACATTTGCCCCGATCATTCTTATCAAGCGAAAGAGCACGCATATACCAACCTGTTCCCCGATAATAATCGTCACCGCCATCTTGCCCGTCATACCCATTCCAAGTATGAGGAAGGGTGATATTTGTCCAGACTGCTTGCTGAGAAAGCATAGACACATCAATATCCCCTTTGGCAAATTTCCAATGATCATTCATAGAAATTCGCTGTGCATGAGCAGAACTCAGCAAATAGCAACATAAAATCAAGAAAGTATAAATTAGCTTCATAGTATTCAATATATTTTAATTAGTTAGCATATACACGTACCCAATCAATGATAAAAACTTGTGGAAAGATCGAATTATCTATTCCCTTTTTACCTCCCCAGTTGCCACCTACGGCCAGATTAAATAAAATATAATGCGGTTTGTCAAAGGGCCAATTCTGTGGTGTTTTCTTTTCCGGTGCATATACATAAAAAGGGGTTTCCGGATCATCAATATAAAACTCTATCTTATCTTTATCCCAATTGATGCCATAGATATGGAATCCTTTTTCCAAATTCTTTACCTCTACCTGTTTTTTATTGATGGTAGCACCGTGACTAGAGCGCGTATGCAATGCAGAATGAGCGACACCCGGTTGATAACCCACATATTCCATAATATCAATCTCTCCGCTATCCGGCCAGCCTCCCTCTGTTCCCAACATCCAGAAAGCAGGCCAAATACCCTTACCGATAGCCAACTTCATACGGGCTTCGATACGACCGTACAGAAAATTTCGTTTATTTTTGGTTGAAATGCGGGAAGAAGTATAATCACCTCTTTTCTTGTCATCACCTACTTTCTTTGCAGTAATAACCAGTTTTCCTTTTTTAAAAGAGATGTTGTTTGACGTATAGTTTTGAAGTTCCTTATTTCCCCATCCATCATTCTGTGATCCATAACCGGATGCTATAGTCCAATTACTTTCATCTAATTGTTTGGAATTAAATTCATCACTCCATATCAACCGATGTTGGCTATAAAGAGAAGCGATTGGAAACAACGACAGGCAAATTGCACTTAAAAGAAGTTTTTTCATACTATTACTTTTTGGGGTTGGTGCAAATATAAAACAGGCTTAATCAGTTCCCAAAAATCCAAGCCCTACAAACACTATACAACCTAAAAAAAGTAAAATATCACCCCCCTACATTCACCTGACAACAAGTAACATAACATATTATATTTCAATTATATAACAAATAAATACTCCCCCCTACAAATCAATCATTAACAAAAGATTTTAATGTAGCTATAACTTCCGTCAAATAATAGGGTAAAGCAACAGATTCATCCAACTCCAGTTTTTTTCTTAGACGATATTTAGCCATTTCTACAGAGGAAGAAGACACATTCATTAAAGAAGCTATTTCTTTAGTACTTAAATTTAAACGAATATAAGCACATAATCTTAAATCACTATTAGTTAATTTCGGATGTTTCTCTATCAAACGATCGAAAAATCCATTGCAGGTGTTATTAAAATGTTCGGCAAAATTATCCCAACCACTCTGGTCATTCAACTGCCGTTCAATATCTTTCACTATACGTTGTACTTGCTGCTTAATAACAGGTGACTGGCCCGTATCTATATCCGACACCGCATCTTTTATCTTTTTAAGGAAAGTATTATTCTGTACACCTAGCATTGTTATACTCATCAATTTACTATTTTTATTTCCCAATTCTTCCTGAAGACAATTCAACTGATAACGTTCCATCTCCTCCTTACGTTTTCTTTCCTCATTTAAACGGATCTTTTCTTCTTTCCTTCTAGTTTGAATAAGTATGACTTCATATATCAAGAATACAATGACAACAACCAATAAACTATAAAAGATATAAGCATAAGTGGTGGCATACCATGGTGATGCAATGTGCAACATTACTTGACTCGTTTCCGAATGAATACCATAGCCATTAGTACTTCTTATCTCCAATGTAAAGTCTCCTGAACGAAGATAGGACAACTGAATATATCCTCCGGAAGAATTCTCCCACTTATCGCCACGCTCCACAATACGATATTCCACTTGCCGTTCCCTATTTAAGGCAGTGAGCCACAACCGTACCATATTAATATGCGCAGGAATGGAAAGATTACCTTCTTCCAAACTTAAAAGCCGATTTTCCAACTCTCCTACAATCTCTGCTTTCCTAATATGTGGTTTCTTCATAGAAGACTGACCATTTAATGCAGTAATATTCATAATTCCCAATCCATTCTCCAAACCAATGGCATATATACTATCTTGCAATTGAATCACTTTACGGAATCCTTTGGGTATAAACTGATCTTTCATACGAGCGAACAATCCGGCATTTACCATCACTTTATTATAATTTTTCTGCAATAAACAAACGCCATCTTCATTGATTTGCCAGAACCGGTCATCAAAAGCTTGAATCCTTAATATATCCCGATTGATTGTTGACAATAAAGTAGCATAATATTCATCCGATTGAAGCGTATTATTCAACTCATTATATTTATAAACTCCTCCCTCATTATTCATAAAAATAAGGTCATTACCAACTTTTACCATAAAAGCACGTTTGGATAATGTAGTGGGAACAGTATAAATTTCAGACTCAACAATAGAAGTATAATTGTTGTCGAAACGAAGCCGCATATACCCCCGCCTTGAATGAGTGATCCATAAATTTCCATCTTTATCGAATACACAGTTCTGTACTAAATCATCGTAACCGGATATATTATTACAAAACGTCAGTTTGCCATCCTTCATTTCATAAAGCGATAATCCCACGTAATTTCCGCTAATATAATATCCAGGACGAGAAGGAATCGGAACTAATGTATAGACCCCACTATGTTTTATTTCACGGAATGTACCATTAAAAACACTGAATAGTCCTTTATTATGAGCTACAACCACTTCATCACCTATATGATATAAATCCCAAACTTGCCCCTTAGATTCAGGTACCAAGACAAACTTTGTTTGTTTATCTTCCTTATTCATATAAAAAAGTCCCTTATTAGTACCTACATACAACTGTTCCTCCCGATCCACCGCACAATATACATATCCGATACTTTCTTTAGGGTCAAGCAATAAAGATTCTTCTTTAACACTTTCCTCAATCATCATAATTCCACCATTCAACCCTAACCATATATCACCTTTATTATTAACCCCAACACTCAACACTGTATTTTTCAACCCCATCTGCTCTCCTACTTTCGAAAGAACCGTACCATTTTCATCTATTCTATAAAAACCTGTATTTCCGGTGCCAACTAAATAATCTTCTCCCAAGCGGCTCATAGAAGTAATGCGCATATTGGTTTCATAAGATATATGTTTTTCAATTTTTCCTCTTTCATCCAATAATAATGTCCCTTTTTCCGAACTAAAAAGACGAAGCCTACCGTCACTCGCCAAAGACATATAAACCAAATAGAAGTTTTCCAATTGATCCGTTATCATCTGTTTTTCATACCCATCCAATCGATAAAGATAATTATTTTGCTGTACATATACCTTCTCACCAACAATAAACAAAAAATGAAATCTCATTCCATCATCTGCCAACGGAGTAATCTTACCTGTTACCATATCATACACCAAAAGTGATAATGGAGACTCAAAATAAACTAAACGACTACCGGGCACCTTTGCAATTTTCCAAAATTCCTGAGTCGGAGCACTAGGAGAATTTTCATACAAGACAGTGTATTGCAAATTACCATATTCATCGTATTTCCAATATCCGAACTCATTTACTCCACCACTGTATGCCACTTTATTTTCTTCATCATAAAATACACTTCTCATGATACATTCACTCGGAGTCACATATTTTTCCCACCGTACTCCATCATAAAGTACAATTCCTTCATTTGTGGCAAAATAAACATCATCATATTCTCCTTTAGAAATACTCCACACTTGTGCATCACTTTTATATTCAGAAGGAGTATAAAAACGAACAGGCTTACTGGTTATATTATCTACAGAATTAGAATATAAATTTACACAGCACCAGAGAAATAAAAAAGACAAGAAGTATAGTTTTATCATATAATCAGATTTAAATTCCTGTTCAAACGCTATATAGTTCACTTTAAACTAAAGACAAAAATACGTATTCCTCCCTTTTCTGCAAATTTCCCAAGCTCTAATCTTCATAAAAAAGTAGTTGTATACCGGATAGGTTAAATTTATTTCGTAATTTTGCGGATATATAAAGAATGAAGCTATGCCGGACTATGATTTAATCACCATACTCGGACCTACCGCATCGGGCAAGACTCCTTTTGCTGCTGCTTTGGCCTATGAACTCAACACAGAAATTATCAGTGCCGACTCCCGCCAGATATACAAGGGAATGGATCTTGGCACAGGGAAAGACCTTGCCGACTATACAATAAACGGACATACGATTCCCTATCATCTGATTGATATTGCCGAGCCCGGATATAAATATAATGTATTTGAATATCAACGCGATTTCCTGATTTCTTACGAATCAATTAAACAAAAAGGCCGCCTCCCCGTTTTATGTGGAGGAACAGGTATGTATCTGGAATCCATACTGAAAGGATACAAACTAATGCCCGTACCGGAAAATCCGGAACTGCGTACCCGCTTGGCGAATCATTCCCTTGAGGAACTGACAGAAATATTAAGCCGCTACAAAACATTGCATAACTCTACCGATGTGGATACAGTAAAGCGTGCCATTCGCGCCATAGAAATCGAGGAATATTACGCCACCCATCCGGTTCCCGAACGTGAGTTTCCGGCACTGAACAGCCTTATCATCGGAGTAGATATCGACCGGGAGCTACGTCGCGAGAAGATTACCCGCCGATTGAAACAACGGTTGGAAGAAGGAATGGTAGATGAAGTACGACGTTTGATTGAACAAGGCATTTCACCGGACGATTTGATCTATTACGGGTTGGAATACAAATACCTGACATTGTACGTCATAGGTAAGTTGAGCTATGAAGAGATGTTCAACGGTTTGGAAATAGCCATCCACCAGTTTGCCAAGCGGCAAATGACTTGGTTCAGAGGCATGGAAAGAAGAGGATTTAACATTCATTGGGTGAATGCGACACTTCCAATGGAAGAAAAGATAGCTTTTGTAAAAGAAAAACTGAAAGAGATTTAGTATCTTTGTCGGTTATTAAAGTGAGATTTTAATACAGTAGGATAGGAATACGAATATGAGTGTAGAACCGAACAAATGGGGTGTGATTTACAACCCGAAAGCTGGTACCCGAAAGGTAAAAAAGCGCTGGAAAGAGATCAAGGAGTACATGGACAACAAAGGTGTTGATTATGACTATGTACAATCCGAAGGTTTCGGTTCAGTAGAACGTCTCGCAAAGATTCTAGCCAACAATGGTTATCGTACTATTGTCGTTGTAGGCGGTGATGGAGCATTGAATGACGCCATCAACGGTATTATGCTATCCGACGCTGAAGACAAAGAAAATATCGCACTTGGCCTGATTCCGAACGGAATCGGAAACGACTTCGCTAAATATTGGGGACTCAGCACTGAATACAAACCAGCAGTGGATTGCATCATCAATCATCGGCTGAAGAAAATAGACGTAGGCTACTGTAACTTCTATGACGGCAAAGAACACCATCGCCGTTATTTCCTCAATGCCGTCAATATCGGATTGGGTGCACGAATCGTAAAGATCACCGACCAGACCAAACGTTTCTGGGGAGTAAAGTTCCTGTCATACGTTGCAGCCCTGTTTTCTTTGATATTCGAACGAAAACTATACAGAATGCATTTACGCATCAACGACGAGCATATCCGCGGACGCATCATGACCGTATGTGTGGGTAGTGCCTGGGGATGGGGACAAACGCCCAGTGCCGTACCCTACAACGGATGGTTGGACGTTTCCGTAATCTATCGTCCGGAATTTCTACAGATTATTTCCGGACTATGGATGTTGATTCAAGGAAGAATCTTAAATCATAAGGTAGTGAAAAGCTACCGTACCAAAAAGGTAAAAGTACTTCGGGCACAAAACGCATCCGTAGATTTAGATGGCCGTCTGCTTCCCAAGCACTTTCCTTTAGAAGTGGGAGTACTTCCGGAAAGAACAACGCTTATTATTCCGAACTAATATTGATTGACAACCTGTAATTCATTAAATAACAAAATGATAGAACTTAAGAACAATCCTGCCGGTAACTTTTTCCTATTGGCCGGTCCGTGTGTGATAGAAGGAGAAGAGATGGCAATGCGCATTGCCGAACGAGTAGTAAAAATCACCGGAACATTGCAAATTCCATACGTATTCAAAGGCTCTTACCGCAAAGCCAACCGTTCGCGGCTTGACTCATTCATGGGTATCGGTGACGAGAAGGCACTAAAAATACTACAAAAGGTACGCGACACGTTCGGGGTTCCTACCGTAACGGATATCCATAGTGCAGACGAGGCCGAAATGGCAGCCGAATATGTGGATATTCTCCAAATACCGGCTTTTCTCTGCCGCCAGACAGACTTATTGGTCGCAGCGGCTAAAACAGGAAAGACAATTAACATCAAAAAAGGGCAGTTCCTTTCTCCTTTGGCTATGCAGTTTGCCGCTGACAAAGTGGTGGAAGCTGGCAACAAAAACGTGATGTTGACCGAGCGCGGTACGACTTTCGGTTACCAGGATTTAGTAGTAGACTATCGTGGTATCCCTGAAATGCAGTCATTCGGATATCCGGTCATTCTGGATGTCACCCACTCTTTGCAACAACCCAACCAGACCAGTGGCGTTACCGGTGGTATGCCGCAACTGATAGAAACCGTTGCCAAAGCAGGTATAGCCGTAGGAGCTGACGGACTATTTATCGAGACACACGAGAATCCTGCCGTAGCCAAGAGTGATGGTGCCAATATGCTCAGACTGGACCTTTTGGAAGGTCTGTTGACCAAGCTGGTCCGCATAAGAGAAGCTATAAAATAACTATTTTGCTGTCAATTTGTGATTTAACGCCAAACACTACGACAAATTACTCAGAAACATTTATTTAAATTAAATAGAACATGAAACATTTATTACGTGGATTATTTATTGCAGTTCTTCTGATATGCTGCAATTTCCAGTCCGTACTTGCACAACCGATGCAACAACTGCCTGTGGACAAAAATGTCCGTATTGGCAAGTTAGACAACGGACTGACTTATTACATTCGCCATAACGCACTTCCGGAAAAGCGTGTAGAGTTTTACATCGCACAGAAAGTGGGTTCAATACTTGAAGAGCCGCAACAACGTGGTTTAGCCCATTTCCTGGAACACATGGCATTCAACGGAACAAAGAATTTTCCCGGCGATGAAACCGGATTGGGCATTGTGCCTTGGTGTGAAACAAAAGGTATCAAATTCGGAACAAACCTGAACGCATATACCAGTGTGGACCAGACAGTATACAATATCAGTAACGTTCCTACAGAAAACCCCAATGTAGTAGACTCTTGTCTGCTCATTCTTCATGACTGGTCAAATGCCATCAACCTTGCCGACAAGGAAATCGACAAAGAGCGTGGTGTGATCCGTGAAGAATGGAGAAGCCGCAACAGTGGTATGCTCCGCATCATGACAGATGCACAGCCCACGCTATATCCGGATTCCAAATATGCTGACTGTATGCCCATCGGAAGCATTGACGTAATCAATAACTTCCCTTATCAGGCCATCCGCGATTATTATGCCAAATGGTATCGTCCGGACCTACAGGGAATCGTCATTGTCGGCGATATCAACGCGGAAGAGATGGAAGCCAAATTGAAAAAAGTATTCGAAGATGTGAAAGCGCCTGTAAATCCTGCCGAACGTATCTACTATCCGGTATCAGACAACCAGGAACCGCTTATTTATATCGGAACTGATAAAGAGGTGAAGAATCCTTCTGTAAACATCTTCTTCAAACATGAAGCTACCCCGGATTCTTTAAAAAATACAATTAGCTATTACGCCAGCCAATACATGCTCAGCATGGCTATGACTATGTTGAACAACCGTTTGAATGAACTTCGCCAGACCGCCAACCCTCCTTTCACCAACGCAAGTGCAGGATATGGAGAATTTTTCCTTGCCAAAACAAAAGAAGCATTCAGTCTGGATGCGAGAAGCAAGGTAGACGGTATCGACCTGGCAATGAAAACCGTATTGGAAGAAGCTGAACGCGCACGCCGTTTCGGATTCACCGCTACTGAATACGAACGCGCACGTGCCAATTATATGCAAGGCGTAGAATCTGCTTACAATGAACGTGAAAAGACAAAAAGCGGTTCATACGTTAACGAATATGTAAACAACTTCCTTGATAAGGAACCGATTCCGGGAATTGAATTCGAGTATATGCTCACCAAGCAAATGGCTCCGAATATTCCGGTAGAAGCCATCAATAAGATGATGCAACAACTTATCACAGACAACAATCAAGTGGTTCTGTTGGCCGGTCCGGAAAAAGAAGGAGTAAAATATCCTACTAAAGAAGAAATCGCCGCTTTATTGAAACAAATGAAGTCATTCGACTTGAAGCCGTATGAAGACAAAGTTTCTAATGAACCGTTAATCTCCGAAGATCTTAAAGGTGGAAAAATCGTATCCGAAAAAGCCGGAGAGATTTATGGGTCTACCAAGTTAGTACTTTCCAACGGTGTGACCGTATATGTGAAACCGACTGACTTCAAAGCTGATCAGATTGTAATGAAAGGTGTAAGCCTCGGTGGAACCAGTGTATTCCCGAACGATGAAATCATCGATATTGCCCAATTGAACGGAGTAGCTTTAGTAGGTGGTATCGGTAACTTCAGCAAAGTAGATTTGGGCAAGGCTCTTGCCGGTAAACGCGCATCCGTAGGAGCCGGTATCGGTAATACGACAGAAACGATTTCAGGTAGCTGTTCTCCGAAAGATTTCGAAACAATGATGCAGCTTACTTACCTGACATTCACTTCTCCACGCAAGGATAATGAAGCTTTCGAATCTTATAAGAACCGCCTGAAAGCTGAACTTCAAAATGCGGACGCCAATCCGATGAGTGCTTTCAGCGACACGATTACAAGCGCATTATACAACAATCATCCGCGTGCTATCAAGATGAAAGAAAACATGGTAGACAAAATCAACTATGACCGCATTATTGATATGTACAAAGACCGTTACAAAGATGCCAGCGACTTTACTTTCTACCTGGTAGGAAATGTGGATTTGGAAAAAGTAAAACCAATGATTGCCAAGTATCTGGGAAGCCTGCCGGCTATCAACCGCAAAGAGACTTTCAAAGATAACAAGATGTATATCCGCAAGGGAAAATACAAGAATGAGTTTGCCAAGAAACAGGAAACTCCGATGGCTACCATCATGTTCTTCTATAGCGGCACTTGCAAATACGATCTGCGCAACAATATTCTGCTCAGCTTCCTTGACCAGGCTTTAGATATGGTTTACACAGCAGAGATCCGCGAAAAAGAGGGTGGAACTTATGGAGTAAGCTGTAACGGAAGTCTCGGAAAATATCCGAAAGAAGAACTCATTCTTCAGATTGTATTCCAAACAGACCCTGCCAAGAAAGATAAATTGTCTGCTGTTGTCGTAGAACAATTGAACAAGATGGCAAAAGAAGGTCCGTCTGCCGAACACATGCAGAAGATCAAAGAGTATATGTTGAAGAAATATAAAGATGCACAGAAAGAAAACGGCTACTGGCTTAATAATCTGGACGAATACTTCTATACAGGTATCGACAATACAAAAGATTACGAAAAGATAGTCAACAGCATTACAGCAAAAGAAGTGCAAGACTTCCTCGCTAAGCTGCTGAAACAGAACAACGAAATTCAAGTTGTAATGACTATGCCGGAAGAAGCCAAATAAAATTCTCTAGCATATCAACAGAATGATGATATTCAACGAATTACGCAAACATGGAAGGCTCGCCGCCAAACGGCATCCGATGTATGAAAAGAACAAAGTAGCTAAAATACTCGGTTATGTCATGGGCGCATTTTGGGCCGGTTACCTGATATTCTTCGGTACGACGTTCGCGTTCGGTTTTTCAGATATGGTTCCCAATCGGGAACCATATCACGTTATGAACGGCGTAGTTTTGATTTTTATCCTGGCACTCGATTTCCTGTTGCGTGTTCCGTTCCAAAAGACACCGACACAGGAGGTAAAGCCCTACCTCCTGCTGCCGGTTAAACGGAATCGCGTCATCGACTTTCTTCTTATCCGTTCCGGACTTAGTCTGTTCAACCTGTTCTGGTTATTCCTATTTGTCCCTTTTTCTTTCATCACCATTACCAAATTCTTTGGTACCATTGGAGTCATTACCTATCTCATAGGCATTTTACTTCTGGTTATCGCTAACAATTACTGGTATTTGCTTTGCCGGACACTTATCAATGAACGTATTTGGTGGATTCTGTTACCCATCGTTTTTTACGGTGGAACAGGTTGCCTTCTTTTAATTCCCCAAGACAGTCCGCTCTTCTATTTTTTCATGGATCTGGGAGACGGGTATATTCAAGGGGACATCCTCTATTTTCTCGGCACGATACTGGTCATCATCCTTCTATGGCTGATCAACCGCAAGATTATGTCCGGACTTATCTATGCCGAATTATCTAAAGTAGATGACACCCGGATCAAGCATGTTTCCGAATACAAATTCTTCGAACGTTACGGAGAAGTTGGCGAGTACATGAGACTGGAACTGAAAATGCTCCTACGCAACCGCCGTTGTAAGGGCTCACTGCGCAGTATCACCATCGTAGTTATAGCCTTCTCCACCCTGCTCAGTTTTTCGAGTGTCTATGACGGTAACGTCATGACCTCCTTTATCTGCGTTTACAATTTTGCCGCTTTCGGAATGATCATCTTATCACAAATAATGTCATTCGAGGGTAATTACATCGACGGATTGATGTCTCGCAAAGAATCAATCAGAAGTTTGCTTAAAGCTAAATACTACATTTATAGTATAGGTGAAATCATTCCTTTCCTATTGATGATTCCCGCCATCATCATGCACAAACTGACTCTGTTAGGTGCTTTCGCCTGGTTTTTCTATACCATCGGCTTTATTTATTTCTGTTTTTTCCAACTGGCTGTTTACAATAAGCAGACAGTCCCCCTCAACGAAAAAGTAACAAGCCGCCAAACCAACAGTGCGATACAGATGTTAGTCAACTTTGGGGCATTCGGTGTCCCTCTTATTTTATACAGCCTATTAAATACATTTTTAGGTGAAACGATTACTTACACCATCCTGTTGGTAATCGGGCTTGGTTTTGTCCTGACTTCTCCGTTATGGATCAAGAATGTATATCATCGCTTCATGGAGCGGAGATACGAAAATATGGAAGGTTTCAGAGACAGCCGCCAATAAAAAGTTCATGAATCATTAACCCATATAAACATAGAAAGTCATGATTGCCATTGACAGACTTAGAAAGAATTTCGGTGAAAAGGTTGCGGTAGATATAGAACACTATGAAATCAATCAAGGTGATATGCTCGGCTTGGTAGGAAACAACGGTGCCGGAAAGACAACGCTTTTCCGATTAATGCTCGACCTATTAAAAGCGGACAACGGGAAAGTAGTGATCAATGACATTGACGTAAGCCAAAGCGAAGACTGGAAAAGCTTTACAGGCGCATTTATAGATGACGGATTTTTGATTGACTATCTTACTCCTGAAGAATATTTCTACTTCATCGGAAAGATGTACGGATTAAAAAAGGAGGAGGTGGACGAACGCCTGGTTACTTTTGAACGCTTCATGAACGGAGAAGTGATCGGACACAAGAAACTGATCCGTAATTACTCCGCCGGCAACAAACAGAAAATCGGTATCATCTCCGCCATGCTTCATCATCCGCAATTATTGATATTGGATGAACCGTTCAATTTCCTCGATCCCAGTTCCCAGTCTGTCATCAAACATCTGCTGAAAAAATATAACGAAGAATACCGGGCAACAGTCATAATCTCCAGTCATAACCTGAATCATACGGTAGATGTATGTCCTCGAATAGCTCTGCTGGAATATGGGGTAATCATCCGCGATATAACCAACAAGGACAATTCAGCCGAAAAAGAGTTGGAAGATTATTTTAATGTGAAAGAATGAGGGTATTTACTATTTAAGAATAAACGATGAAAGCAAAATTCAAACTGATACTTATTCTAGTAGGGCTGACCGCCATGCTCAGTTCCTGCCGCACCTCCGCTCCACGTCTGGATTATCAGGCATTGGCACGGGCTTCTATCCTATTAGGGGTGGACATCAATATGGAAGATAACCACAAGCTCTATCTGGAAGCGGCCAATTGGATAGGAACTCCCTATCGTGGAGGTGGAGACTCAAAGAGAGGTACTGACTGTTCCGGCATGGTTTATCAGATATATCGTAAAGTATACCGCATTCAAGTGCCACGCAACACGGAGGCCCTGAAAAACAGGAGCAACAAGATAGCCAAACGAAACCTGAAAGAAGGAGACTTGCTCTTTTTTACCAGCAACCGCTCTAAAAGAAAAGTAGCCCATGTCGGCATCTACCTGAAGAATGGAAAGTTCATTCATGCCAGCACAAGTAAAGGAGTAATAGTCAGCAGGCTAAGTGAAGATTACTATAACAAACATTGGATTAGCGGAGGCAGAATCCGTTAACAATTAAACCCCAAAGTTCCCCTATGAATTATAAAACCTATTTATTTGATTTCGACTATACCCTGGCCGATTCGTCACGCGGCATCGTTAAATGCTTCAGAATCGTACTTACCCGTCACCAATATTTGACAGTCACTGATGAAGCTATCAAACGTACTATCGGTAAAACACTCGAAGAATCTTTCAGCATTCTGACCGGAGTGACCGACCCGGCACAACTTGCAGCCTTCCGACAGGAATACAGGCAGGAAGCAGATATACACATGAACGTGAATACCCGTCTTTTTCCCGACACATTATCAACATTGACAGCGCTGAAAAAACAAGGTGCCCGTATCGGCATTATCTCTACTAAATATCGTTTTAGAATAGTAAGCTTTTTGGAAAAGTATATGCCTGAAGATTTTCTGGATATTGTGGTGGGCGGAGAAGATGTGAAAGCCGCCAAACCTTCACCGGAAGGAGTACGATTTGCTTTGGAACATTTGGGTAGTGCACCTCAAGAGACCTTGTATATCGGAGACAGCACCGTTGATGCGGAGACTGCCCGCAACGCCGGAGTGGACTTTGCCGGAGTACTCAACGGAATGACTACCGCAGAAGAACTGCAAGCTTATCCACACAAAATCATCATGAGAAATCTTGAAGAGTTAGTCCGATAGCAAAAAAATAAAAGAAATATTTGCCGGGTATGAATAAAAATAGTACTTTTGTGCCCGATTATTCCGCAACGGGTTCGACAAAGAGTTCTCTAAGTGATTAAAGACCACCCGCCGGAGCTAACTTATACATTATATATAAGATGTACGCAATTGTAGAAATTAACGGTCAGCAGTTTAAAGCAGAAGCTGGTCAGAAGTTGTTCGTTCACCACATCGAAGGTGCAGAAAACGGTTCAACAGTAGAATTTGAAAAAGTTCTTTTGGTAGACAAAGACGGAAACGTAACAGTAGGTGCTCCTATTGTAGAAGGCGCTAAAGTTGTTTGCCAGGTTGTATCAAACTTGGTTAAAGGTGACAAGGTACTTGTTTTCCACAAGAAAAGAAGAAAAGGTCACAGAAAATTGAACGGTCATCGTCAACAGTTCACTGAGTTAACAATCACAGAAGTAGTAGCTTAATCAATTTAAAAAGTAAGAAGAAATGGCACATAAAAAAGGTGTCGGTAGTTCTAAGAACGGCCGCGAATCAGCAAGTAAGAGATTAGGCGTTAAGATATTTGGTGGCGAAGCTTGCAAAGCAGGCAACATCATCGTTCGTCAAAGAGGTACTGAATTCCATCCGGGTGAAAATATCGGAATGGGTAAAGACCACACTCTTTTCGCTTTGGTAGATGGTACAGTTAGTTTCAAGGTAGGCAAAGAAGACAGAAGATATGTTTCTGTTGTTCCTGCAACTGAAGCGTAATTGCATTACAGAAAATATTCAAGAGAAGGAGATGTAATCCAAGTGATTGCATCTCCTTTCTTTTTTATGTCAGTTTTCATTGCTTGGTTCTTTGTTTTTTCTTTATCTTTGCATCCATTAAACGAAAGTTCATTAAAAGTATAGATATGCTTACCATTAAACAAATTACAGAAAACACAGAGGCGGTTATCCGCGGACTGGAAAAGAAGCATTTCAAAAATGCAAAAGAGACAATCGACCAAGTGATTGCTTTAAACGACAAGAGACGTACTACACAAAATCAATTAGATAAAAACCTGGCAGAGGTCAACTCGCTTTCGCGTACTATCGGACAACTGATGAAAGAAGGCAAGAAAGAAGAGGCTGAATCTGCACGTGCCCGCGTTGCCGAACTGAAAGAAGGTAACAAAGAATTGGATGCTGTCATGACACAAGCTGCAACAGAAATGCAGAACGTGCTCTACACGATCCCCAATGTTCCTTATGACAGTGTACCTGAAGGTGTAGGAGCAGAAGACAATGTCGTAGAAAAGATGGGGGGTATGGAAACAGAACTTCCTAAAGATGCGCTTCCTCATTGGGAATTGGCTAAAAAATACGACCTGATTGATTTCGATCTGGGTGTAAAAATCACAGGTGCAGGCTTCCCTGTATACAAAGGTAAAGGCGCACAACTTCAACGTGCCCTTATCAACTTCTTCCTGGACGAAGCACGCAAGTCCGGATATACCGAAATCATGCCGCCGACAGTTGTCAACGCTGCTTCCGGTTACGGCACAGGACAGCTTCCCGACAAAGAAGGACAGATGTATCACTGCGAAGTAGACGATTTATATCTGATCCCGACAGCAGAAGTCCCTGTGACAAACATCTATCGTAACGTAATTCTGGAAGAGAAACAGTTACCGATTATGAACTGCGCATACACTCAATGTTTCCGTCGTGAAGCAGGTTCATACGGCAAAGATGTGCGTGGCCTGAACCGCCTGCACGAATTCTCCAAAGTAGAATTAGTCCGTATCGACAAGCCGGAACACTCTAAGCAGTCTCATCAGGAAATGCTTGACCACGTAGAAGGCCTGTTGCAGAAACTGGAACTTCCGTACCGCATACTTCGCCTTTGCGGTGGCGACATGAGTTTCACCGCTGCGCTCTGCTTCGACTTTGAAGTATATTCGGAAGCACAGAAACGCTGGTTGGAAGTAAGTTCCGTATCCAATTTCGATACTTATCAGGCCAACCGCCTGAAATGCCGCTACCGTAATGCGGACAAGAAAACCGAGCTTTGCCATACATTGAACGGTTCGGCATTGGCACTCCCCCGTATCGTTGCCGCTTTACTCGAAAACAACCAGACTCCGGAAGGTATCAGAATCCCGAAAGCACTGGTTCCATATTGCGGCTTTGACATGATAGACTAATAAAAGAGCAAGTATATAAAGAGCCACTCATCAAAAGAGTGGCTTTTCTTTTTTGTTTTTCGTAAATAAGCTGTATCTTTGCCGAAATTTATAACATTCTGATAGCAGTTACGTAATAAAACCAACAAAATAATTAGATAATGAACAAAATCATTAGCAAAGAACGCTTTTCTGAGAAAGTATTCAAATTTGAGATTGAAGCTCCTCTGATTGCTAAATCTCGTAAGGCCGGACACTTCGTCATCGTACGTGTAGGCGAAAAGGGAGAACGTATGCCTCTGACTATAGCCGGTTCTGACGTAAAGAAAGGCACTATTACCTTAGTAGTACAGGAAGTCGGGCTTTCTTCAACCCGTCTTTGCGAGCTGAACGAGGGTGATTACATTACGGATGTAGTAGGTCCGTTGGGACAGGCTACACACATTGAGAAGTTCGGAACAGTAGTTTGTGCCGGTGGTGGTGTAGGTGTTGCTCCGATGCTCCCCATCGTACAGGCTTTGAAAGCTGCCGGAAATCGTGTGATTACCGTATTGGCGGGACGTAACAAAGATCTTATCATCCTGGAGAAAGAAATGCGTGAAAGTTCCGACGAAGTAATCATCATGACGGACGACGGTTCATACGGCCGCAAAGGTCTGGTGACGGAAGGTGTGGAAGAAGTTATCAAACGCGAGAAAGTGGATAAATGCTTCGCCATCGGTCCTGCAATCATGATGAAATTCGTTTGCTTGCTAACCAAAAAATATGAGATTCCGACCGATGTTTCACTAAACACTATCATGGTGGACGGAACAGGTATGTGCGGTGCTTGCCGTATTACCGTAGGAGGAAAAACGAAATTCGTTTGTGTAGATGGTCCCGAATTTGACGGTCACCAGGTTAATTTTGACGAAATGCTGAAACGTATGGGTGCGTTCAAGAATATCGAACGCGAAGAAATGCACAAGCTGGAGTCAGAATGCGAAGCCACTAAAGAAATAGACGAAAACAGCCGCAATGCAGCCTGGAGACAGGAGTTGCGCAAATCAATGAAACCCAAAGAACGTACAGCGATTCCCCGTGTAGAGATGAATGAGCTTGACCCGGAGTACCGTTCACACAGCCGCAAAGAAGAGGTAAATCAAGGTTTGACGGCAGAACAGGCAGTTACAGAAGCCAAACGTTGTCTTGACTGTGCTAATCCGGGATGTACCGAAGGCTGTCCGGTAGGTATCGATATTCCTCGTTTCATCAAAAATATCGAGCGCGGAGAATTCCTCGAAGCAGCCAAAACCTTGAAAGAGACAAGTGCGCTTCCGGCTGTTTGCGGTCGTGTTTGTCCGCAGGAGAAACAGTGTGAATCAAAATGTATTCATCTGAAAATGAATGAGAAGCCGGTCGCTATAGGTTATTTGGAACGCTTTGCCGCTGATTACGAACGCGAAAGCGGACAAATTTCAGTACCTGTCATCGCTGATAAGAACGGTATCAAAATAGCAGTAATCGGTTCCGGACCTGCCGGACTGGCATTTGCCGGTGATATGGCTAAGTTTGGCTATGATGTAACTGTATTTGAAGCATTACATGAAATTGGTGGTGTATTGAAATACGGTATTCCCGAATTCCGTCTGCCCAACAAGATTGTAGATGTAGAAATAGACAACCTTGTGAAGATGGGGGTTAACTTTATCAAAGACTGCATCGTAGGAAAAACAATCAGCGTGGAGGATTTGAAGGCAGAAGGTTTTAAAGGCATATTTGTGGCTTCCGGTGCGGGACTGCCGAACTTTATGAATATTCCCGGAGAGAACTCGATCAACATCATGTCTTCCAACGAATATCTCACCCGTGTCAATCTGATGGACGCAGCCAGTGAAGAATCCGACACTCCGGTAGCTTTCGGCAAGAATGTAGCGGTTATCGGTGGAGGAAACACAGCTATGGATTCTGTTCGTACCGCCAAGCGTCTGGGTGCCGAACGTGCCATGATTATCTACCGCCGTTCGGAAGAAGAAATGCCCGCACGTATCGAGGAGGTAAAACATGCCAAAGAAGAGGGAGTAGAATTCCTGACACTCCATAACCCCATCGAATACATAGCCGATGAACAGGGATGCGTAAAACAGGTAGTCCTGCAAAAGATGGAATTAGGTGAACCTGACGCTTCCGGACGTCGCAGTCCTGTACCCATTCCCGGAGCAACAGAAACAATAGACATCGATCTGGCTATCGTCAGTGTAGGTGTATCTCCCAACCCGATTGTTCCGAGTTCTATCAAAGGATTGGAATTAGGACGCAAAGGAACGATTGCCGTTAATGACAATATGGAATCTTCCATTCCCATGATTTATGCAGGCGGCGACATCGTGCGCGGTGGAGCTACAGTCATCCTCGCTATGGGAGACGGCCGCAAGGCTGCTGCTGCCATGAATGAGCAACTAAAAGCAAATGCCGGCAACTAACTACCGGCACTTGCTTCAGCATAATAAAAATAGAATAAGGAAAGCCCCGTCTACATCAAGTAAACGGGGCTTTTCTTATTATTCAAATATCAAAGATACTTTCCTACTTTACCACTTTGTTTGTCTCAGGATCCGGGAAAATAACTGTCGGTTTAAACGACTTGGCTTCCTCAAAATCCATCAATGCGTAAGACATGATAATAACAATATCATCCGGTTGCACCTTACGTGCCGCAGCACCATTCAGGCAAATTTTGCCCGAACCGCGTTCACCTTTGATAATGTAGGTTTCAAAGCGCTCGCCGTTATTGTTATCGGCAATATACACTTTCTCCCCCGCAATCATGTTTGCAGCGTCCAGCAAATCCTCATCAATCGTGATGCTACCCATATAGTTTAAGTTAGCTTCCGTGACGCGCGCGCAATGAATTTTCGACTTCAACACTTCAATCATCATAAGGTTTCGTCTTTTTAGTTATTCTTTATATTTAATGTTATCAATCAGTCGTACTTCCCCGCAGAATACGGTGATACACCCTACCGCATAAGAAGTATCTTCCCAATCATTTATCTTCTGCAATGTATTTCCGTCTACAATCTCAAAGTACTCCAAACGCAAGCCCGGTGCAGCTTCAATCGCATCTTCCACCATCTTTTGCGTCTCACTTACCGTATGAGTGGCCGCAAAGTTACGACTTTTAAATAATGTGCGGGAAATATTTAAAGCATTTTCACGTTCTTCTGCAGACAAACGCTTGTTACGGCTACTCAATGCCAACCCGTCTTCTTCACGTACGATCGGGCAACCCACAATCTCCAAAGAATAATTTAATTGCCGAACCATCTCACGGATAATCGCCAACTGCTGGAAATCCTTCTCACCGAAATAAGCCCTATCCGGCTGCACTGCGTCAAACAGCTTGCTGACAATCTGGCAAACACCATTGAAATGTCCCGGACGGAACGCTCCTTCCATCACAGTATCCAACGGAGCATAACTGAACTGACGGGTATCCGGTTCCGGGTACATCTCACTCACCGAAGGAGCAAATACCAATGCTGCACCACATTCTTCCAACAAGCTGCAATCAGCCTCCAACGTACGCGGATATTTCTCTAAATCGTTTTTATCGTTAAACTGTGTGGGATTCACAAAGACACTCACTACAGTTACACCATTCTCACTTACGCTGCGCTTTACCAGAGATGCGTGTCCCGCATGCAAAGCACCCATTGTAGGAACCAATCCTACCTTTTTACCCTGGACTTTCAGTGCCGACAATTCGGCCTGTAAGTCCTTGATAGTGTGCACTACTTTCATTTTCGTCTATTGGTTTATGTTTTACTCGTTTGCAAAAACTCTGCAAAATAAACTAATATTTGCCACATAAAGAAAGAATATCTTATTTAATGTGTCTTTTTTTTCGTATCTTTGCACAATATTATAGAGAACTATTGTTATTATGACAAAGGCGAATAAAGTTTTATTTATTACTCAAGAGATTACACCTTACGTTTCAGAATCCGAAATGGCCAATATAGGTAGAAACCTTCCACAGGCGATCCAAGAAAAAGGCCGTGAAATCAGAACCTTTATGCCCAAATGGGGAAACATCAATGAGCGCAGAAACCAACTGCACGAAGTGATTCGTCTTTCCGGTATGAATCTGATTATTGACGATACTGACCACCCCCTAATCATAAAAGTCGCTTCTATTCAATCCGCACGTATGCAGGTATATTTCATCGACAATGATGATTATTTCCAGAACCGTATGCAGACTGCAGACGAAAATGGTGTGGAATATGATGATAACGACAGCCGCGCCATCTTCTATGCACGCGGCGTGCTGGAAACGGTGAAGAAGTTGCGCTGGTGTCCGGATGTAATTCACTGTCACGGCTGGATGACTGCTTTGGCTCCTCTTTATATTAAGAAAGCCTACAAAGACGAGCCTTCTTTCCGTGACGCTAAAGTAGTATTCTCGGTTTATGAAGACGACTTTAAAAATACACTTAGCGATGACTTTGCAACTAAATTGATGTTGAAAGGTATCACAAAGAAAGACTTGGGTGATTTGAAAGAACCGGTAGATTATGCTGCTCTCTGCAAACTAGCTGTTGATTATTCCGATGGAGTAATACAAAACAGTGAAAAAGTGGACGAATCCATTATTGAATATGCCCGCCAATCAGGCAAGCTGGTACTTGATTACCAAAATCCAGAAAACTATGCAGATGCCTGCAATGAATTCTACGATAAGGTATGGGAAACTACTGCCAGCAATAACGAAGAAGAATAAAAAATTCAAGATACGACGATCATGAAAGCAAAATATGCCTTAATAGCTTTATTGGCAATCACTTTTTTCGGCTGTGATGATAATACAGCCGGTTTGGGACTAGGAATGTTTCCGGGAAGTGACCAGAATATTAATGGAAAACTAACGACATTTGACGTGACAACCAAATCTATTCCTGTCGGAGAAGTTTACGCCAAAACAAATATCGGATATGTAGGAAAGTTTACAGATGAAATATTTGGAACTTATCAAGCTGGCTTTTTAGCTCAACTTAACTGTCCGGAAGGCATGACCTTTCCTGAAGCTTTCAAAGGAGATTACAATAGTGGTACAGGAAAGATGATAACGGATTTCGATAAGGTAGATGAAAGCATATCTAAAAATTATACGATCATAACAGAAGACGGAGATAATGGTGCAATCGGCAACTGTCAAATTAATATTTATCTTTGGTATGACAGCTATTTTGGAGATTCTTTGACTGCTTGTCGTTTGAGTATGTATGAATTGGATCAGACAGTAGACGGAGCATATTGGTACAAAGACCCGAAAGCCTATTATACCGACATAGATCCCACCCGATATTATAATCAAGAGACCAGTTTATTAGGTAGAAAATCCTACACGGCAGTTGATTTATCCATTAGCGACTCCATACGCAACCTTTCGACTTATACTCCTTATGTTAAGATCACATTAGATAAGGCAAGAACGGAAAAACTAGGAAGAGATCTTTTAACGGAAGGACGTACGAAAGATCTATATAAAGAATTCCAAAATATATTTCCCGGACTATATGTAGAAAGTGACTATGGAGATGGTACAATTCTCTACGTTAATGCTGTGCAAATGGACGTAGCATTTCTTGAACATGCCAGAGATAGTATAACAGGTGCTAAATTACACACGTATACAGGAAAAGACTCCGTGATATATGCTGGACGTTCTTTCACATCCACACGTGAAGTTATTCAAGCAAACAAGCTAGAGAATGGCACAAAAATTGACGAGTGTATTGACCAAAAAGACTGTACTTACCTAAAAAGTCCTGCAGGGATATTCACAGAGGTAACACTTCCTATCGAAGAAATATCGAACACACTCGGAAATGATACACTTAATGCCGTTAAATTAAGCATTCCTATTTATAATGAAGCGACAAGTGATAAGAAATTCGGAATGTCAGTTCCTAGAAGTGTTTTGTTGATACGTAAAAAATATAAAGACGATTTCTTTAAAAACAATGAGTTAAGTGACGGTATAAAATCATCCTTGTTTGATTATTCATCTTCTACAACGAGTCTCACCGCATACACATTCAACAACATCACTCAGATGGTAAATGATTGTTTGGCCGATAAAGATAAAGGAGAAGATTGGAATAAATTTGTACTTATTCCAGTACTTGTAACTAAAGACTCTTCCTCAAACAGTTATTATGGAAGTTCTTCTAATGTAATCAGCATACAGCACGATTTAAAGCCTGGTTATGCACGATTGAAAGGCGGAGCATACGCAACGGAAGCGTCCCCCGAAGAGCAAGATAAATATAAATTAAAACTTGAGGTCGTTTCTACAAGTTTCAAGCAATAATTTTGTTCACCACAGATTACACAGATTCTCACAGATTAAATATTGAAATAACTGATTTAGTTTTCTATAAAATAATCTGTGAGAATCTGTGTAATCTGTGGTGAGTCTCCCCCGTAGAAGCACAATAAAAACCCCGTGAGTTTGATGTAAATTACATCTCATTCACGGGGTTTCATTATAATCAGATACTTATTCCTTCTTTACTTTTCAGTTGTTTTAGTTTTCTTGGGTCTTCCGGTTGTTTTTTTCGGTTCAGCTTCAACCTTTTTAGCAGCAGCCTTCTTTTCTACGGATTTCGTAGCCGTTTTCTTAGCAGCAGTTTCTTTAGCTACCTTTGCCTGCAACTTCTCAACCATTTTCTCCAACTCAGTAATTTCATCTCCCTGGTTCTTGATCGTAGTCAGCAAAGAATTAAGTTCCTCGCTATCCACATCGGCAGGATACAATGAATCCACCCGTTTAATGAAGTCACCTAAAATATTCATGTAGTTAGTGAACGCATCATAAGGAGAATCATAAATACCACGATTCAGCCAGATACCCGTATTCTTCGTAGTCATAAAACGGAAGTTGTTACTTGCCTGCAAATAATCCCAGTCCTGCTTGATACGGCGGTCATCACTCAAATGAACGCGTTCCGCCACACTATACAATTTGTTGAAAGCCTCACGTTGCATGACATTACCCAACCAGCAGCTAGTATCTCTTTCCTCATCCACCCATGACATCGGATAGGCAACGTCAAGCTGAGATACAGATTTCAGTTTCGTCACAATTTCGGTCGGTGTAGAGAAAGTAATACCTTTCGCCTTTGCGCATTCCGGCAAAGCCTTCAAGAACTCCAGAATATTAGAAGACAACGGTTGAGCCATACCAAGCGCACTCAATTCCATAAAGATATTGATAACCTGTTCTTCCTGTGGCAACGCATCAATCCAACTGATATACTTATCTGCAAACAGAGGATATTCCGCCCAATCCGAGTTAGAGAAACGCAAACTGATATCATCCGACAACTTAAAATCTCTCAACAGAAGTTTAAGACTGGGAGCTTGATTGCAGTGATATACATAATGCGGACTCTTCCATCCCAATACGTGCTTAGCACCTTCCGTCAACATTCCTTTGAAGCCCATAGAAGCCACCAATCCACCAATATCGTCCGAGTAAATCAAACTGGAATTGCGGAATACCTTCGGTTCTTTGCCAAACATCTGTTTCATCTTATTACGCTGGCGAATCACCTCCTCACGGAAACAATCCTCGTTAGCAAGTGAGGACAGGCCGTGTGAATAAGGTTCGCAAAGGAACTCGCAACAACCGGTATCGTTCAACTGATGCAACAAATCAATTACTGCCGGAGCATGGATCTCCAACTGTTCCAAAGCCACACCCGAGATAGAAAGCGCCACCTTGAAAGCGCCACCCGAATTTTTAGCCATCTCAATCAATGCACTGAGAGCAGGAATATATGAACGTTCGGCAACCTCATTCATACTCGTTTCATTCGCATAATCATCATAATAATAATGATCATTACCGATATCGAAGAAACGATAACGTTTCAAATGTATAATTTGATGTATTTCAAAATAAAGACAGATAGTTCTCATTTTTGTATATTGTTTCGTTATTTACCATAGTTTCTTAACACATCCTCGTAGAGAGCACGGATTCTCAAGCCTACCTTTTCCCAAGTAATTCCATCCACTTCCCGCTTTCCTTCTTCCTGTAGATACTGGAAAAGAGACGGATTGGTACAAATGGAATAAATCGCATCGGCCATCGCATGAATATCCCAATAATCAGTCTTAATCACCTTATCGAGAATTTCACCGCATCCCGACTGCTTTGATATAATGGAAGGCGTTCCACATTGCATCGCTTCCAACGGGGCGATACCGAAAGGTTCTGATACAGAAGGCATAACAAACACATCGCTATTCTTATAAACCTCATATACCTGCTTACCTTTCATAAATCCCGGAAAGTGGAAACGGTCGGCAATACCACGCTCGGCAACCAGATTGATCATGGCATTCAACATATCACCCGAACCTGCCATCACGAAACGGATGTTACGGGTACGCTGCAACACCAGAGCGGCCGCCTCCACAAAGTATTCAGGACCTTTCTGCATTGTGATACGTCCGAGGAAAGTAACTACTTTCTCTTTTGAATGATCGGGACGTGGAATATCTTGAAGTTCCTGCGACAATGGATAAACGGCATTGTGCATGGCAAATACTTTTCTTGGATCCTGATGATATTCATTAATCACCGTACGGCGAGTCAGTTCGGACACACACATGATACAGTCGGCATGATCCATACCGTTCTTCTCAATCGAATAAACAGTCGGATTGACTTTTCCGCGAGAACGGTCAAAATCCGTAGCGTGCACATGGATACAAAGCGGTTTGCCGCTCACCATCTTGGCGTGCACACCGGCAGGATAAGTCAGCCAGTCATGCGCATGGATAATATCAAACTCCTGCTGACGGGCTACTACTCCGGCAATAATCGAAAAGTTGTTGATTTCCTCGTGCAGATTTCCAGGATAACCGCCTGCAAACTCCATACATCCCAAATCATTGACATGCATATAGGAGAAATCGGCATAAATATGGTCGCGGAAAGAATAATATTCTTCCGGTGACATCCCCCCCTGCAAGCGTGACTTCAGATAGTCATAATTAACATCACGCCACACAATAGGCACTTGGTTCATACCGATTATTTTCAAGAACTTTTCTTCTTCACCACAGGGCTTAGGCATACAAAATACTGTTTCCATATCACCCTGCAAGCTCAATCCTTTAGTTATTCCGTAAGAAGCAACTGCAAGACCACCATATATTTTCGGAGGGAATTCCCATCCAAACATTAAAACTTTCATCTTCGTTCCTCCTTTCTTTAATAATATTTAGACAGCAGCTTCAAAACACGCAATATTTCCGCTACATTCATTGCAAATGACACAGCACCACGTCCTCTGAAAGGCGGATTTCCATCAAACAGTTCGGCAATGGAACCCACACAATGGCTTGTCATTTCATCATCATAGCTAATCAACTGACGCTCAACGAACGACAGTCCGCTCGTCTTATAGATCCGTAAGTAAGCCTCCAGATAGAATCCCATCAGCCAAGGCCAAGCCGTTCCCTGATGATATGCATAATCACGCTGTACCTGCGGACCTACATAATTCGGATTGTATCCCCCACTCTTCGGACTCAGTGAGCGAATTCCCTTAGGAGTAAGTAATTCTTTGGTTACGATATCGAGCACCTGTTTCTTCTGTGCCCTGTCCAAAGGAGAATAATCAAATGCTACGGTAAATATCATGTTCGGACGTACACTCCAATCCATCATATTACCATCTACATAATCGAGCAAATATCCATATTCGTTACGGAACACCTCCACGAATGATTTACCGGTCACTTCGGCCTGCGCATCAAGTTCATCTGCAAGGATTACATCACCACCTTCGCGTACCAAATCAGCCACAAAGCGCAACGCATTATACCACAACGCATTAAATTCAACAATATATCCCGTACGCGGAATCACCGGATGACCGTTTACCGTAGAATTCATCCAAGTAATCGCCTTCTCCGTACCGTTGGCATACAACAGTCCGTTTTCATGCAGGAAGAGGTTATCATGCTTCCTTTGACGGATAAATACCATGATATCTTTCAAAAGCTCTCCATATTTCTGGCGGCACTGTTCGCGCGAAGTTTCTTTGGTATATTGCTGCAAAGCCCATACAGCCCACAGCAACACATCGGGGTGTTCCATTTCATAAATTTTGTACCCCACAGGTTCTTCATTGATGAAGTTACGGATTGCCTTTTCCGCCGTTTTCATCACATCTTCAAACTGATCTATCTCGTCAATGGCAAGTGTCAGTCCCGGCAAAGCGATGAACATATCGCGCGCCCGACATTTGAACCACGGATAACCGGCAAGAATATAGTGTTCGCCCTCCTGCTGATTGTGGAATTGATGAGCAGAGTTCTCCAAACAGTGATAGAAACTATCACGCGGTGTACGATCGGCCACTTCCGCTTCAAATGTCTGTTTCAGCCTGCGAGTCGTCGTTTCTGAAATTCCGGCAGAGAAAACAATGCTTTCTCCTTTCTTTATATCCACTTCGAAATAACCGGGTACATAAAGATCCTCATTGAAGTCATATCCGCGTTCCTGTTCCTTCGGATATTCGATTCCCCGATACCAGTCGGGTTGGAAATGGAATTCACATTTTTTATTCAACTGCATGTAAAGTTCCGGATATCCGGGATACATACAAGTCTTGATTCCGTTCTCCACTAATTGATACTCACGGCTCGCCTGAGCGTTTTCATGGGTATATTCGCGTACACTTCTGAAAGCAAGAAACGGCCGGAAACGCAAAGTTGTCGCCGAATGAGCGTCCAGCAACGTATAACGAATCAGGATTCTATTTTCATGATGTACAAAGATTTTTTCTTTGCGGAGAACCACACCTCCAACACGGTAAGTTGTCGCCGGGATATGTTCACAATCAAATTCACGGATATACTTGTGCCCGTTAGGACTAAAGTTATTTCCTTGATATTTATGCAATCCCAAGTTAAACTCTGCACCGTGTTGAATTACCGTTTCATCAAGAGAAGATAGCAGCACATGATTTTCATCGTCTATATTGGGGATAGGAATCACCAACAGGCCGTGATATTTGCGTGTGTTACAATCAACAATCGTTGTACAATGATAAGCTCCTGCCTTGTTCGTCCGAAGAATTTCTCTTTGAAGAGACTCTTCGAGATTCGTCATGAGGGTCTTGTCAAATCGTAAATAACTCATAGTTGTGCATTATTTAAAGGTTAATTATTGGTCATTATATTGTATATATATTACCGTCATATTGCATATATATCGGCTAGAGCGGTATATACAACGGGTATAATGCCCAAATGTACAAATTATAGATAAAAACAAAAATAAAAAGGCTTTTTATTTTCAGTTTTTGTGCAAATATTCGTAGTATTGCGTAAAATATCTAAAGAAAAGAATGTCGTGAAGCAAGATATTCAGCGTATCATGCTGGCTACAGCAAAATCTTTGTTCCCAATTTTTATCCTAATATGTCTTGGAAAACTAAGAGTCACCACAGAGACAGTACGAAGGTCGAATGCTATGTTCTATTAATATCTTATTTATTTTTCGCTGCCAATAATTCCTTTATTGCATTCTCCAGCTTATAATCATGTAAATTACGCACTGCAATTTTCCCTTTCTGATCGATCACAATAATAAAAGGAATCGCACTTATAGCATAATCTTTAGTTATCGTACCATGCCAACCTTTCAAGTCAGAGATTTGCGGCCAAGGAATCTGATGTTTTTTCACAGCAGCCTCCCATGCACTTCTTTTCGTATCCAGAGAAACACTGACAATATCTAATCCTTGCCCGTGATAGGTTTGATACAACGATTTCAAAAAAGAAAGTTCCTGCACGCAAGGCACACACCAAGATGCCCAAAAATCAACCATTGTCACATGACCAAGATGTACGTAATCGGACAATTTTACCTCTTTTCCTGCTAAATCCCTACAAATAAAGTCACGATAGACATTACCAATCTCTGTTAATTCTACGGACTCTCTCCAATGCTCCACAGCCTCTTTATCTTTTTCCTTCTTCAATTCTGCTTTGCATCGATAATTTTCGCCTACCAAAGCCAATAAATTAGCGTAAATATCTGCCGGATAATAATTTTCCGGATAAAAGAAAAAGAAAAATGCTCCAACCTCTGTTCCTATATAATCGGAAACAAATCGGACATGAGCCGGCTTCAGTTCGTTATACAATGCACCGATACGCTGATTGAAGGCAGACATTTCCTCCGGATTCAAAGTACGTGACTTCTCTACGGAATCCCGTTCAGCCACAAGCACATTATTTCTTTTCTTAATCTCCCGATTTAGGGCTAAAAGGCGATCATCATATTGTTGATTCAGCATTCCTCCTTCCAATCGAACTCCCAAAGAAGTATAATCCAGTTTTATCTCTCCAGTCTCCACAATACAATTACATTCCGGCAGACCATACATAAAATGATCATCTTTCGGCGGCAAAGCCAATTTGACGACAAAAGGTTCACCATTCACTTGACACTCAAAGCTAAAACGCCCGTTACGAATCAATACACTATCCAGTTTCTGATCATTTTCTCTAAAAATTACATCTGGCCGGATCATGTAAATATACAAACTATCATATTCATTCGTATGCACATCCGCTTCCAATTTAAATACAGAAGCCTGCCTGCACGAAGACAAACAGACACATAGCATAAAGATGTTTATTACAATATATTTCATATCAGTCATTTTCTCTTAAAATCATTTGATAATCACTTGGGGTACTTAATATTTCATAGGCTTTCCGGACACATGGATTCATCGAATTTAATACCTGATAATAATATCGGTTTTCGTTAAACAAATCACGGGCTAAAAGCGCTTTCAGCTGTACAGTCAAGAAGCTTTTCGATTTCTCATATTCTTCTTCCGAGAAAGTTATATTAGCCTCTCCTGCCATTCTACATAGTTCTTGTAATAAATCATCTCCTTGGAAATCTCTTTGAAAAGTTTCAAAAGTCTTATATTTTTTCTGCAATGCCATTCGATGTTCCACCACAAAATCACGCACAGTTTGTTTTTGTACCCCACTATACACCAACATATTATACCATTGCGTAAAATGCATTGTATCGGCCTGCACACTAATATCCGGCATAATTCCTCCTCCACTCTTCAAAGTACGATGAGTACGCAAAGATTTGTAGATATCACTTGATGGCTTGAATGGCTGCTCCTCTTTTTTATATACTTTTTGAATAGAACGTCCGCTCGGAGTAAAATAACGTGCTACGGTCAGTCTGAGTGCTGACCCGTCCTCAAAAGGAAAAGTATCCTGAATAAGTCCTTTTCCGAAAGTACGGCTTCCTAACAAAACTCCGCGATCCCAATCTTGTAAAGCACCTGCCAGAATCTCTGCCGCCGACTTAGTCTGCCCACTGACCAACACTGTCAGCCGCCCCTGTTCAAACAGGCCTTTAGTACCAGCTTGAAATGTCATCCGGTCCATATGTACGCCATCTGCATAAACTATAGACTTAGTTCCATCCAATAACTCATCCGCTATCGTCACCGCTTCATCAAAAAGTCCCCCTTCATTCTTTTGAATATCAAGAATCAGGTTTTTCATTCCCTGACGAAGTAGCCCCTGAAGGTGTTTTTTAAAGTCGTTTGAGACATTTTTAGAAAAAACAGAAATAGCCAGATAACCAGTTTCCTCATCGATCATATAGGAAGTTCTTATGCCGGAAACCGGTAGATAAGCACGAACTATCTTCCGTTCAGGAAGTAGTTTCTTACCCCGCTTTACTTGCAAAGTAACCACGCTTCCCTCTTCTCCGTTCAATAAACGAAAGATCTGCCCGTCTTGTAGTTGTCCCAGCGTCTTTCCGTCCACCGATACAACCTCATCTCCCGCCCGAATACCTTGTTTCCAAGCATTTCCATTCCTCTCAACAAAAGTCACATAAAAATGTCCGTTTTTCCAAGTACCTTCCACACCTATTCCAGCAAAATTTGTCATCCCTCCCAATACCTGCTCATTGCCTTGCAGCTGTACAGGCGGCAAGTATTCAGAAAAAGGATCCAGCTTCCTCATCATCTCCGCAATTGTATGATTGATATAAGCTTCTTTAGATATTGAATCAACATAAAGATTCGTTATTGCATACAACGTTTGCATCAGTTTCTCTTCCGGAGTTGATTGAGCCTTTAGCGCGCAGCCAGCAATCATCAACAGTGCCCACAATAATATTACTTTCATTCCTATCCGTTTTATTAGTTACTTTCAGCTTTCATCCATTCCGGCATAGGAGCAGCCTTCAAATAATAGTCAAAGAAACCAATCAACCTCTGCATAAAGTCACGACATTCGGCATCTCCTCCCATTTGATGGCCTACATCACGATAATTCAACAGCCAGGCCGGACGTCCCAAACGACGCATAGCAAAATAAAGAGCCATACCCTGATAAACACGCACACTCGTATCTTTCTCACCATGGAATATTAACAAAGGAGTATGTATCTTGTCTGCATGCATAACCGGAGAATTGTCAAGATATAATTGTCTGTCCTCCCACAATGTTTTGCCCAAGCGTCCTTGCGCATCCTCCTCAAAATACATATTGGGCTGCCCGGTTCCACGGAGCATCAGATAATCTGCCACCTGATCAGTTACTGCAGAACATGGAGAAGCGCATTTAAACAAGTTCGTACGTGTCACCAACCAAGCAGTCTGCGAACCTCCCCAACTATGCCCGTTGATACCAATACGTTCTTTATCCGCAATTCCATCCCTTATAAGTTGCTCAACTCCGCTTATCACCGCATTATAACAACTTTCATAAGGTGCACCAATACGATAACTAATGTCCGGACAGAAAACAACATATCCATTACTTACAAACCAAGGAATATCAATAGTTGCACTACTATATTCCGGTATACGATAACTATTAAGTCCTTGTGTCATCTTCTCATAAAACAATACGATCACAGGGTAACTCTTTCCTTTTTGGTAATCCTCCGGCAAAAACAAGATTCCTTCATTTTTCTTTCCCTCCAAATTAGTCCATGTGTACAATTGGGTACTCCCCCAATTAATATACTTTACCTGTGGATTAGTATCTGTCACCCGTTTCGGATTCCGTAACGTCAAGTCGGACACCCAAAAGTCTCTCTCTCCATAGTTTTCTTTCGTCCAAAGCACTACTTTATGATTTGCCGTACTCGCTTTTACCACAAGATTATAATGAGGATCCACAGCCATTTTACGCAGTCTCTTACCTTCTAGCACATACAACCCTTTAGTTTTACTTTTTTCATCAAAGCCTTCCAGATATAGTTTTCCCCCCGATATAGAAACCGGTTTTTCAGCTTTACGGAAAGTAATTAATTCTTTTCTGCCAATTCCTTGTGTCAAACACACCGGAGTTTTTCTATTTTTCAAATCAATACTCCATAAATCATACCGATCGTATACTATTACAGACTGATTATCCATATTCCAATCCGCTACACCATAAGAAGAAGCGTCAAAAACGTAATCATGATCTTCCTCATATATAGGATAAGGTAATTTGCCAGTTGTCAAATCCCGAATATCTCCCGTTGCCATATTGATCAACCGCCATGCTTTAGGAGCCGGATCATATAGCAATGCTTGACTTCCATCGGGAGCCCAACTCAAATCATATTTACCATGGCTTGCCAACTTCTTCTTACTACCATTCATTCCGATATAATAAACATCATTATTAGGAGACATGGTCCAATCGGACTCCTTATACCAAGGAGTTGCATCAAACGCAATACATCCTTTCACTTCCTGTCCTTGCGGGAAAGCCAACGAAGACAATCCTTTCGTAGGCAAACTGAAACATTTTCCGGCAACAATATCATAAATATATTTATCATATGAAGAGACGTCAAAACCGGAACGTTTGAAAGAACGACGGGGTGAAATATTCTCATCCCAAACCCATAGTTCCAGATTCACCTGATCCGCTTCCCTCCTCATTTGTGGATAGACGGTCGGTTCCAGCTCAATCAACAGTTGAGTATTATTATTTATCAATCTAGACGAAGAAGATATCTTCGTCCCATCCGGTAATCCGGTAATATCACCATAAGACAGCAACTTTGTACACAGACGTTTATTCAAATCAAAAGTATAAATAGAAGCGACATCGAAACGAGTATCGTAATCGGAAGCACATGTCAAAGTTCCGCAACCATTGGCCTCCGGGACACTAATGCCTGTAATATAGTACGGCACTTCTCCGATTCGTACTTGTTTCCCTCTGTTCCACAAATACAAAGTAGACTTCAAACTATCCGACACACTGTAAATCAAACGGTTCGCTTCAACCTGTCCAAAAGTATTAATACCAGTGATATGGTCCTCTTCTTCCGTCAACAGATTGACAAAAGTAAAATCAATCTTTCCTGCTGCCTTATATTGTACATAATAAGCCATGTCGGTACCCGCAATCGGAACTAGAAAAATATTCTCAGGCCATTGTTTTTCTACTTGCGTAGCTAAATTCAGCGTATAAACCAAAGGACGTCCTGAACCGGAATCATTTCCTTCCTTCTTCTTTTCATATTTCAGCAATTTACCATTACCCATAAAGGAGAAATTAGACAATCCGGTTTTTAAAATTATCTCTCCGCTTTGTACATTATATATGTAAGTGGTATCCAAATCTTGCCTATAGAGAGCTCGAAAATTATATACTATCCACTTTCCATCCGCAGACAACTGAATCTGATCCACCGAACGCCACATTTTACAGTCATCCAATTTCATTGGAGGCTTCTGCGAGAATGCTTCTCCCATCCCCGACAGAAGAAGCATCATCAAACAAATAAATCCTTTCATTTATCTTTTCCGTATTAGTTCAACTGCATAACTGATTTCATCTGCCAATTGAGAGGGGCTTCCTGAATATCCCTCAGCTGTATAAAGCATTCTACCATTCTTTAAAATTACCTTACGGGGAATACCAGATGAGTTAAACTTCTGCGAAAATATGCTAAAAGTTTGATTGTAACTTTTTGTCCCCTCTTTCAATGTATCAAACAATACCTTAAAATGAGAATATCCATTATTGTTTAAGTACTTTTCTACAGCGGGTTTGCCCTTGATGCCAAAATCCATAGTATTTACAAAATAAAAGACAACATCAGAATCATTTGCATAAGCATCTACAGCTATTTTCATCCCCTCAAATGCCCGTTTACATGGTGCACACCAATTGGCCCAAAAATCAATCACTACAATCTTATCTTTAAAGCTATCACTTTTTACAATGTTACCATTCATATCCAATAATTCAAAAGAAGGAATTTCTACATCAGTCATATGAGACTTCACCTCTTCATATAAGGCCTTTTTCAAAGCTACCCCTTTCAAATTATCAAGATAAGTCTTAAATTCAGCGTCAGATACAGGCTTAACCTCTTTGCGTAAAGCAGCCATCATTTCCGTAGTAATCGTATTATATTTCACTGACTTTTTCAAGACATCCAATGCTTGTTCATCCTTTCCTGCTGTTACCAGGATATCATAACGCGTCTGATTAACAGTTGCATCTGCATACGACAATTGGTCATCTCGGTAATAAGTCAACCAAGTCAACGCCTCTTCTGTTCTATTCAAATCTTTCAATAATTGTAAATAGATTCCTAAACGTTCGTAAAACTGAATATCAAGCAATACTTGCGCTTCCTTCGGAGTATATCTTAACTCCTCCGTATTATTCGATAAATCATTCCGCTTCAGCACTAACTGTTCCATCAGCGCTTTCGCTACCGGATAAATCGAGTCATTTTTTGCCAGTCTCAGTTTGTAAGCACGAAATATATTCCAGCGGAACACCTCACTTAATGTAACAAAATTCATAGATGGTAAAGCAGCCATTAACCTATCATACCGCTTTCCATCAAAAAGAGTAGAAGCATAAACACGTGTCAGATTATAGTACATGTAAGCTTGTTGCTTAGAGAACCGATCGTTCACGCAATCCTCATAAGGATACTTTTTAAAGAAACCTTCTGTCTGTGTCAAACGTTCTTCACCCAACGGCATCGCCTCTATCTGATGGAACATTTGGGCACGGGCCGTAAACCCATTAGGATATTGTTTTAAAACAATCGCCTTTATCGAATCAGCCTTCTCTTTATCTTGCAACTTAAAACGATAGATATTCTCAAAAGTAGTATAAATAAATTCTGTTACGGCAAACTCCTTATTTATTTTCTGAAACAGAAAATCAACTGCCTTCTTGTTTTTTTCTCCCATACGTAAGGCTACCATATTCATATAGATGTCCACAAACTTAGGAAGGTTGGCTGCATAATGCTCCATTTCCTTAGTTGTCCACATCTCCACAGCCTCATCCTGAATATCAAACTTCTGAAAGTAATTTCCAATATGGAAGCAGGAAGGCTTACGAAATGTCCCCCATCCTAAATAGCCACCAGGGAGCATTTTTCCCTGTGTATCTAATGTAGTAAATACATATCCCCCGTTCTCATCATTATTATCTATTATACGGTTCCACATTTCACCAGCAAGAAATGAAAGAGCAAACAAAGCACAATTATCGGATAATTGATAAGTACCTTTCCACTGATTCTTTTCAACACGGGTTAAAGTCACATCGTCCATTCTCCATAAATAATCTTCATAAAGATAAACAGTACAAGACAACGTATCATGGTTCTCCAACGGTCCTCCCGTTGCTTGATAATTAAATGAAATAAGAGAACCTGCCTGTGGTTTTTCAATACCGGACAAACGAGACTGTGCATAGCCGCTAAATACATATGCACAAAAAACAAACAATACTAATAACTTTTTCATTTTGTTTTTACCTTAGTTTTTATGCTCTAGAGTTTTTGATTATTGCAACTGAGATATCCTGGCCCCAATCTCATGAAGGTCAATCTCTAAAGTGTCTTGAAAATAATCAATTACTGCTTCATATTTATTCTTTACAGGATATCCCCGGTAGGAGTTCCAATTGGCATCATAGTATGTACCATTATCAAATTCATCCGTTAGGAAAGTACTCTCAAACTCCTCTTTGCTCATCATCACCAGATACTTTACAAACAATCCAAAATCATAATAGACATCCATGCCACCATCACGATACTCTAGAATACCTCCCCGATTGTATCCCCAATCACCCACATAATCTCCTCCCGCATTATTGATATAATCGTCATGATAAGTTTGAAACTTTTGCGGAATCTCCATCTTTTCTTTTGAAGTCGCGTAACCTGTAATAGCAAAAGCTATTTCACCAATCAATTCTTTCTTCTCTGAAACAGAAAGAGAAGATAACCTACCATTCACCGCACCAAAAGTAAGATGATTAAGTCCATATATAGCTTTCTTTGGAATCTTCTGATAGATTTTATTTCCTTCATCATCATATTGATAGGTATCTTTTAAACTGTACACTTCTGAAGCCAATAAAATCCGATAGGGCATAAACTTCCTCAAAAAATCATCACTCCAGATAGACAAACAATTTTCTTTCAGAAAACTCCATCCATCTTCGATACTATTACTCTCAGCTTCTATCGCATAATATGGAATATATTCCGTAATGTTCCAACGAAAATCAGCTTCACTAAATTTATATAATACTTGAACTCCATATTTATTATAAAACTCTACGAATTCCTGATCATAAGTGGCGTCTCCTTGAGGAAACTCTCCAAAAGTCATTGGTTCTGAAGGTGTTAAATCATCCTCTCCACAAGAATATATCCCAATAGAAAGCAAACAAATCATTAAATATATAAACTTCTTCATGCCATCATTTTTTATTTATCCATATTAGTTTAGTACTTAATTCATCTCACCAATACGCTCCGGTGCCAATTCGTTTTGTTTCAAAGCTGAATTCGTATCCATCGCATCTTGCGGAATAGGTAATGCATAACCTAGATCTCTTTCTTTCAATGTATAAACAGTGCGATTGCCCGACGCATCATACCAAGAATGTTTGATAGAAGGCATACCATAACGACGAAGATCAAACCATCGGTGTGACTCAAAGCAAAGTTCACGACGGCGCTCCTCATGACAAAACTCAATCAAGTCTTCTGGGGTAGTCAATGTATAGGCTGTAAAATCTGATAAACGCTTGCTACGGAGAGCATCCAGGTCATCTGCCGATTTTTGCCCGCAAGAATTATCCCCGGCAGCATATTTGCCTGCATAAGCTTCGGCACGATTTAAATAAAGTTCTGCAGTACGCCATACAAAGCCTTGTTCTTGGGTTCCCCGTTTAGCCATCCAATATTTATAATACATATTCATTTCACTAAAAAAGATACCTTTACGAGCATCCGAAGGTTCATATAGACTTAATAATCCACCGTCCGATCTACTCTCAGACACTTTAATAAGCGTAGCTTCCGTTTTTATACGTCCTGTTACACCTCCATTGATAAATATGACTTCCGGAAAGTCTCTGGAAATAATATTATTAGTAGAATACTGCGGTAAGAATGTATTACTCAACTGATATGTTGTCAGATCGACCAGTGCCGGTGCGTTTGTCAAAGCGGTATTCACATGTTCTATTACCTTATCCCAATTCTCCATATACAAATAGATACGAGAGGCTAAAAGATGAGCTCCAACATAATTAATACGGAATAATCCGATATTATTACTAGCTTTGTCATCAAGCAGTCTACAAGCCTCTTCAATATCTTTACATATCTGAGCATAAACTTCAGCAACAGTATTACGTGCAATGCCCTCATCTTTTATCTCCGGTTCAATAACCAAAGGTACACCCAAAAGAGTTTCCGGAGTATTTCCCGGACAATTATAAGGCATAGAATACATATTTACTAATAAAAAATAGTAATAAGCGCGAAGCGACAAAGCCTCGCCTCTTGTCTGTGCTTTTTCATCCTCTGTTCCATCCGCATCAGTCAATCCATCAATCACAAGATTACAAGCCATAATACATTTATAGAGGTTTTGATATGCGTGCAACAGACTAGTCATATCATAATCAGCCAACAACAAATACATATTGGGTTGCCACGTATAAACCGCCCGATGAGCCAAATTCTCATCTGTATAATTATACGATTGCCCTTGTACCCCTTCAACATCATCACTCAATACATCCGTTATAGGATCCAGACAGATTGTCGTCGAATATCCTTCTCCATTCAACAATTCTTGATAAGCAGTTGCGGTTTTCGGTTCAAATTCATCCTGTGAGACTTCTTTTAAAAAGTCTCCACAAGAAGATAGTATACACACAATGAATATTGTTAATATATTTTTCACTTTCATAATCTACAAAAGATATTAAGATTTAAAAACTAAGACTTACCGAAAATGAATAAGTCCGTGTAATGGGCAATGCTACGCTTCCTGTAGATTCCACCTCCGGATCTTGCCCGTTAAATTTCGAACTACACAAAGTAAAAAGATTAGTAACATTAAATGAACAAGACATACTTCCGACATTTAACGGACGCATCCACTTATCTGGAAAAGTATAAGTCAACATCAGATTACGGCAACGGAAAAAGTCACCTTTTACTACACGGACATCTGAATAATTATACATATCATAAGTATTCTGTTGAGATGCATTCGCAATCGGAGTATAGACATAATAGTTCTGAGCCTCTCCAAAAGCAATGCCCGGAATATTTGTATGCTCCTCATCGCCAGGTTCACGCCAACAATTCAAAAAATCCGTAGTTAAGTTTGTCTGTGGAGTAGGCATCTTCATTGTTCCGTTGAATAAGAAATTCAGACGTCTCACATGACCAAAAGCATAAGCAAATTGGGCATTCAATATAAAGTTCTTATAACGCAAAGAAGTAGAAAGTCCGCCATTAAATTTCGGATCGGTTGAACCGCAATATTTCAAATAACTTTTCGGGTCGTCACTTTTCTCCACATCCGATTCTTTTGTTGAACAATGCGCAAACGTAGCACGTCCCGTCTCATGATCAAGCCCTGTAAACTCCCATGCATACAGTGCATTCACAGGCTTTCCATCTTCATAGGCATTACCAGCCAAATAATCAAGATAAGTGTAATCCTGTTTAGTAGTATTACTAATATTATTAGTATTCTTTGAATAAATAGGAGTTAATGTCCAAGTAAAATCACGGGTCTTGATAGGAATGAAAGTTAACCCTACCTCAATACCATAGTTTTTCATACTAGCTCCATTACGGAAAGTTTGAGTCGTTCCATATTCACTGGCTACCGGCAAACTAAAAATCAGGTCTTTTCCTTTACGAACATAATAATCAACAGTACCGGATATCCGGCCATTCAAAAGAGAGAAATCCAATCCGTAGTTAGTACTTATAGTCTTCTCCCAACGTAAATCCGGATAAGGAAGCCTTTTGATACCCAACTGGTAATTCCCGGAGAAACGGTTGACTGCAAGCGCCATATACTGCGCTACCAAATTCGGACCCACCGAAGTCGGAATATTTCCTTGCTGACCATAAGAAAAACGTATGCTAAAATCATCTAAAGCTTTCCATCCCCTAAACCAAGCCTCATCATTCACTTTCCATCTTGCAGCCATACTCCACACCGGAAGAAATTTATGATTTGTATATTGTCCAAAGCGATTGGAGGCATCCCCACGTAAATTAGCATTAAAAATATAACGATTCTTTAATGCATAAACAAAAGTGGCATAAGCAGATACCGTATTGCTTTTCGAGTTCTTACGCGACACATTATGTTTGTCCAATGAAGAATTATTCAGAACTCCACTTCCAGCACTTTCCTTATCATACTCATAACTAATGGCCATTCCACGATCCGGATAATACCCATATTCCACATCACTTAATCCATCATATTGATTAGAATTGGCTTCATAGCCAATCATAGCATTAATAGCATGTTGTTGCATCGCCCCTAAAAGCGTAGCATAAGAAAATTGTGCACGAGCCGTATAGCTTACGTTATTTGTAGAACTGTAATTGAGAATACCCCCATGTGGCAACACGCTTTTCTTTTCTTCTTCACTGTTAGGAGCTACCGCACCATAATCATATCCACGAATACTAGCAATATAATAAGAACGTTCGTCCGCCCATTGATAGTTAGTAGAATTAACATAGCGCATCCCAAAAAGAGTCTGGAGTTTCAATCCTTTCAAGATATCTATGTCAATACCCACATTACCACTGAAATTACGAGATTTAGCCTCATTGCCGGTATGTGCCAACTCATTGAATATATTATAGGTCAAAGGATAGTTGTTGGATAACCCATCGATTGTATTATTTTTGGTTGTATAGTACTCATCAGAAGCAATGGCACGGGTTGTCTCTAACGCATAAGAATAAGGATTAGTAGTGTAAAATCCATCACTGCTTTGTTCCGAAAAGCTCAAACGAGTATAAGCTCTGACCTTTTTTGTAAGACGTGCGGAAATATTGGATGTCAGACTATAACTGGTTGAATTATCTCCCTTTGTCGTACCTTTAGAATTATTATATCCAATAGAAGTATAGTAATTGACAGTTTCATTTCCTCCTGAAATACTGGCACTATAATCTTGATTAAAGGCATTTTGGCAAAGCAACTTAAACCAATCTGTGTTCATTGTCTCATATTTAGCCACCTGTGCGTCAAACTCACTCTTCGTAATCTTCATATTATAAAAATCGAACAAAGCACCTTCAAAACCTGTCGCATAAGGTATATAATCATATAAATACCCTTTTTCTGCCACCTCTTTAGAAATACCAACACGTTCTTTTGAATTCATAAGATTGTACTGCGAATAACGAGGCCGCCCCGTGAAACCCAAAGAAGCCGAGAAACTTATCGAAGGTTTCCCTATCTTACCTTTCTTTGTTGTTAACACAATGACTCCATTCGCTGCACGCGTACCATAAATAGCGGTAGCCGAAGCATCTTTCAAAAATGTAATGGATTCAATATCATTCGGATTAACTCCCGCAATTGCATTCCCCAGCAAACTACGGGTGGCATTCAAGTTCACCTGTTCAAGCATATCTGCTCCTGTTCCCTGTAACACATTATTCAATTCATCATTAGACAAATCAACAGGATCTTCATAAACAATTCCATCCACCACCCACAAAGGAGAAGCATTTCCATAAATCGTAGAAGAGCCGCGCATACGAATACGGGGAGTAGCATTAGGAGAACCGGAACTATTCTGTACCATTAACCCCGGTACAGTACCTTGTAACATTTTATCCACTGTATTGAGAGTCGGAATTTTTATATCATCCATCTTCACCATAGAAGTGGAACTTGCTATCAGACGCTTATCCATCACTTGATAACCGGTAACTACCACTTCATCAACAGCATTCACCAGTTCTTCCAGTTTCACCTGGACTCCCCAGCCATCATTTACCATTTTTTCTACAGTCTTCTTCCCTATAAAAGAAAAGGTAAGCATCGCACTCTGTCCCTCTTTTACCGGAATAGAAAAGCAACCATTCAAATCGGTCAATGTTCCTGTCGAACGTCCATTCTTCACACGCACGGATACACCAGGCAAAGGTTCGTCATTTTCATCTACTACCTGACCGTTTAAGAAACCTTTCTGCGAATAATCTTTTTTCAAGAACACATGAATATACCTACCATCTACCGAACTGTTAATCGGTTGTCCGGCAATCAGTTTCTTTACAGCTTCCGGAGCAGTCAATCCCTCAATAGTAGCATTTACACGGATGGCATGAAGTTCATTGTAACTAAATACAATTTTATAACTAGACTGCTTCTCTATTTTCTTCAAAGCATCTGTTAATTTTTCATTCACGCATTTCATCGTAACCCTCTTTTCCTTCTCCTGCGCAGCTAAATCAGTAACCAAGGCGCACATTATCAGGAAACACACCAGGTACTTCCAATACCGTACCCCCGATCTTTCTCGGAGCTCTTCATTCAATCGTCTCATCATATATTATTTGCTAATTTAAATGTAAAGTCACAAATAATACGTAATCAACAATAATCGGGTACCAATTTTAAAAAGAAAATAGCAAAAAGATTAAAAATAGAAGATTTTATTGAATTATTATTCGGTTTCCATCCAATGTTACATAAAATATGCCAAGCGCATTCAAATTACGTATCGCATACATCAGGCTTTCTGTACGACTGGCAACAAAGTGCATCTTATAATCGATCATCTCATCATTCTCAAAAACAACATCCACATTATACCATCTTCCTAATTCCTGCATTATCTCTATAAGTGATACATTATCAAAATAAAAATATCCTTTCTGCCACTCTAAATATGGATAGGTATCTACTACCTGCTTCTCTAACTTTCCATTTTCAGACAAGGTAACTTGCTCTCCCGGTTCCAAAATCAAAGATTCCGTTTTGTCATTAGTTACCGTCACTTTACCCTCTAACAAAGTGACATGAGCATCTATCTTGGAATAAGAACGCACATTAAATTTAGTACCGAGTACAGCAGTCTCGAAATAATCGGTCTTCACAATAAAAGGATGTTCTTTATCCGACGCTACATCAAAATAAGCTTCTCCTTTCAAATAAACGATTCGTTGTTCTTTCACAAAAACATCCGGAAAGACTAGCTGACTGGCAGCATTAAGCAATACGGTAGTTCCATCGGAAAGAGTAACCGTATAGTCCTGTCCACAAGGAGTAGTCAGTGTTTGCAACTGTTCTTGCAAAGGTAAAACAGACGTTTTCTTCGCACTCAAATCAATGGATTTACGAGTGGCAACAATCCCATGAGCATATAACTGACGATCCGGCGTTTCTTCTTTTATTACATAAGTAACATCTCCGAAATTCAACTTGGGATCTACTGCCGACTCATCGGCTGCAAATACCTGTACCTGCACCACAGAAGGGTGATAGAAAAACACTCCCAAAAACAATCCTAAAAACAATATGGCAGCCACCGAAGCGGCAATACACCAACGCTTCAGCCGCCGCATCTTCACAGATTCGTCACAACGTACTTCATTGACAGATGAACGAATCTGTTTTTGTTTCTCCCAAAAACGTTTCCTTTCCTCCTCTATATCAGGAAAAGGAATATTGTCCATTGCCATTGCTCGTTTACAGTCTAATATCAGCCCTATATCTTTTTTATCATCTATATTTTCTATCATATTGCTACAACTTACTTTTATATTAATACGGTTTACCCCCATTTTGGGTACCATTTTTACGATTTTATAACAGATAACCGTTCTCGAAGTATAGAAAGTGCTTTCATAATATGCTTTTTCACTGCACTGGAAGTTACATCGAGAATCTCTGCTACCTCCTGATATTTCTTATTATTGAAATAACATTGTTCTAAAACAAATCGTGTCCGAGGAGGTAGTTCCGATATAATCTGTTTCACGATTCTGAGCCGTTCTTCATATTCTTCCGGAGTCATTCCCTCATCATCTTCCACAACATCCTGCAAATATTCCACATACTGGCGAGCCGCTTGATCATGCCGCAAATAGTCTATACATTTATTTCGCACGCACGAATACAAGTAACTTCCAATTGTAGCTCTCTCCAAACGCTCTATATTTTCCCACGCCTGTCCAAAAACATCCGATACAATATCACGACAAGTCTCCGAATCCTCCACGAAACCATAGGCATAGTAGAAGAGTTGGGAATAATATTTACTATATATCTTATCGAACTCCTCTATTGTTATCTTCAAATTCTTTTCATGCATCTTCATCAGCCCATTCGTTTGGAGCCAAAAGTACAAATTATAGATAAAAACTAAAATAAAAAAGCTTTTTATTTTTAAATCCTGTACTCATCTTTGTTCTATAATCTCTTATAATCCAAATGACTGGCAATCTCCCCTTTCTCTTTCCATCGAACAGCATTCCTTAAAACAACAAACTGTATTTTAGAGATAAACAAACATTTAAACTCCTGTTGTTCAACTACTAAAGTCCGATTTCCAATAAGATACCCCAACCGTTACACTCTAGTGAACAGATCTGCTCACTAGAGTGAATAGATCCGTTCACTTCAATGCAAAGAACTATTCACTGGAGTGAAATGGTTGATATGTCTATTAGAAAACGGAGAATAAAGGCTAAATCGCTTAAAAAATGCGGTAATCCGACACATAAACAGCCTTTAATTTAAGACAGAAAGGATAATACAAATCGTGTATGAGAGATAGCAGAGAAAGGAATGAGAGATAACGACATAGAGTATGAGAGATACAGATACATTAAAGTATCTCTCATAAAACAAACAACTAATTATCAATAGCTTATCATTATTTTATGAGAGATATGAGAGATGATTTTTTAAATCGTTTTAGTAATAGCTGAATTCAATTTGTAAATGCGACACCTCCTTATTTTATAAGTTCAATTTTTTCTTGAGCTGCTTAATCTTTCTAAAATTTTGTGCCTCTTTGGGTGATAAAAATCCCAATCTTTTTCTTGGTCTTTGATTAATTTCTAATGTAATTTCCTCTATATATTGGTGTGTAATATATTCGAACGAAATGCCTTTCGGTATATATTGCCTGACTAATCCATTTAGGTTTTCATTTGCTCCTCTTTCCCATGGGTGATGTGGTTTTGCAAAGTAAAAATCTATCCCTAATTCTTTCGCAATATATTGGTGGTCTGCAAATTCTGATCCATTGTCTGAAGTAATTGTATGTATTCGCCCTTTATATGGTCTCAATAGTTGCACGGTTGCTGCCGCCACATATTTAGCTTCCTTACTTGGCAACTTGTATGTCCATAGCCACCCAGTTTTTCTTTCATTTATTGTAAGAATAGCCCCTTTATTATTCTTTCCAATAATAGTATCCATTTCCAAATCTCCCCATCTCTTTTTTTTCTCCACAATAGCAGGTCTTTCCGAAATATCCTTGCGATTGGGAATACATCCTCTACTATTATGTGCGGAACCTCTCTTTCCATGCTTCCGCCCCTTTCTTCTAAGTGACCGATATAAATCCCCGCCTTTTCGTTTATCGTCCCATATCCACTGATAAAGCCTCTCCACGGAAACCATCGGGAAGCCTAGCCCCTTACATCTTCCTACTATTTGTTCCGGGCTATAATTCAGCTGGACAAGCATGGCTGTGGCTCTGGCCTTGACACACTCTGTGAATTTCTGTGGACGAATACGTTGCTCTTTACGACGTTCGTAACGATACTGTGCATAGTCAGCATCATAAGAGTCCGTGGGATTCCATTTATTGCGACATAACTCACGATAAAGGGTACTACGATGAATACCCAGCAAATGGGCTATTTCATCTTTTTTAATTCCTGCTTGCAGATACGCTTGTAATTTGTATCTTTGTCCTTCGGTTAATTGTTTCATCATGCGACTGATTTGGTAGGAGATTGAGGGAGCAAGATAGAAACTTTATTCCAAGGGAGAAGCAAGATGAAGATTTTTTTCATCCGCTTCTCTCTAAAAATATTTTTCTAAACTATATTCTCACTCAACTGTCGCATTTATAACTTGAACTTAGGATAACATCAATGATTCTGCAATGCCTCAATCAACAATGTTATATTGGCGGTGAACAATCTGACGGAAATAGCCAATAGAATGATACCAAAGAACTTACGAATAATATAGATACCACCTTTGCCGAGAAAACGCTCAACACGTCCGGTCATACTCACCACGAAATATACCCAGATCATATTCAGCACCAAAGCTATAATAATATTAATGCTTGCATATTCAGCACGGAGAGAAAGCAACGTCGTGAAAGCTCCAGCGCCCGCAAGCAGAGGAAAAACAAGCGGAACCAAAGTAGCCTCTTTGATAGGCCCCTGATTCTTAAAAATCTCAATATCCAGAATCATCTCCAAAGACATGAGAAAAATAACAAATGCACCGGCAACCGCAAATGACTCAATATCCACATGAAAAAGCTTCAACATCATATCACCCGCATAGAAGAACCCGATTAACAAGACGAAAGAGATGACAGTAGCTTTCATCGCATTTACATCTTTGCCTCTTTCTTTCAGGTTAATAATAATAGGTATAGAGCCGATAATATCTATTACGGCAAAAAGTACGATAAACGCACTGACCATCTGCTGCCAATTAAAGCCTGTGAACATAATTTCCTCCTTTTTTTCTGCAAATATACTCTATTTTTATGCATTCAAACAATAAAAAAAACAAAAAGAGAGGTCAGATGTTGACAGCAGTATCGTATTATGAGTAAATTTGTACGATTAACAAGAAATTACGACGTATGGAAACAATGTTCGACACTTTGCTCCAATTGCCTTTATTTCAAGGTCTTTGTAATGAAGATTTTACCAGTATTCTGGAAAAAGTAAAGCTACACTTTATTAAACATAAAGCGGGGGAGACCATCATTGAAAATGGAAGTGCTTGCACACAACTTTGTTTTCTATTGAAAGGAGAAGTTTCAATCGTCACAAATTCCCCCCAAAATATATACACAGTCATCGAACAGATGGAAGCACCTTATTTAATAGAGCCGCAGTCACTGTTCGGAATGAGCACCCATTACACCTCTTCTTACATAGCACATACAGAAGCGCATACTGTAAGTATCAGCAAAGCCTTTGTGCTCAGCGACCTGTTCAAATATGATATTTTCCGGCTTAATTATATGAATATTGTCAGCAATCGGGCACAAAATCTCTATTCCCGTTTATGGGAGGAACCGGCTCAGGACTTGAAAAATAAAATCATTCGTTTCTTCCTGCTACATTGCGAAAAAACACAGGGAGAAAAAATATTCAAGGTAAAGATGGACGACCTTGCCCGTTATCTGGATGACACCCGGCTGAATACTTCCAAAGCTCTTAATGAACTGCAAGACAGCGGTGTGCTTGAATTACGCCGGAAAGAGATCCTGATCCCGGACGCAGTGAAGTTAGTGAACGATTAGAAGTGGCTCTGCAATAAACGAAACAATTCGACTATTGCTAAATTTTTCACCACAGATTACACAGATTTTCACAGATTAACATTAAAAGTTCGTTTTAATAAAAAATCTGTGGAAATCTGTGTAATCTGTGGTAAGTCTTGATATATAACCAGGAATAATTGTCACTCCCACTCTATGGTAGCTGGCGGTTTAGAACTAATATCATAGGTTACGCGATTCACGCCTTTCACCTTATTAATAATATCATTTGATACTTTACCCATAAATTCATATGGCAAATGTGCCCAATCGGCAGTCATAGCATCGGTTGAGGTCACAGCACGCAATGCAACAGCACGTTCATATGTACGCTCGTCACCCATGACACCGACAGACTGCACCGGCAACAGAATAACTCCCGCCTGCCATACTTTATCGTACAGTCCCCAATCACGCAATCCTTGAATAAAAATATCATCCGCATCTTGTAAGATACGTACTTTCTCACGGGTAATATCGCCCAAAATACGTACAGCCAAGCCCGGTCCGGGGAACGGATGGCGGGTAATCAGATGCTCCGGCATACCCAATTCACGCCCCACACGACGAACTTCATCCTTGAACAACAAGCGAAGCGGCTCGCAAAGTTTCAGATTCATCTTTTCTGGAAGTCCGCCTACATTATGGTGGCTTTTAATCACCGTACCTGTAATAGATAACGACTCGATGCAGTCCGGATAGATTGTTCCCTGAGCCAGCCATTTTACATCCTTTATCTTATGAGCCTCCACATCGAATACATCGATAAAACCCTTACCTATAATCTTACGTTTACCTTCCGGCTCAGTCACGCCCGCCAGTTCCGAGAAGAATTTTTCGCTGGCATCTACACCAATCACGTTCAGTCCGAGACATTCGTAATCTTTCATCACATTCTTGAACTCATTCTTACGCAGCATGCCATGATCTACGAAAATACAAGTCAGGTTCTTGCCAATAGCCTTATTCAACAACACGGCAGCAACAGAAGAATCTACACCACCGCTCAAACCGAGCACAACCTTATCATCTCCCAACTGGGCTTTCAATTCAGCTACGGTACTTTCAATGAAAGAGGCCGGTGACCAGTCTTGCTTGCAACCGCAGACATCCACCACAAAATTCTTCAATATCTGCGTACCGTCTTCACTATGAAACACCTCCGGATGGAACTGTACGCCCCATACCTGCTCACCCTCTATCTGATAAGCCGCAATCTCTACTTTATCCGTCGAAGCGATCTTTTTGAAATTGTCAGGAATAGCGGTAATCGTATCACCGTGGCTCATCCATACTTGCGAGCCGTCACGCACTCCTTTCAGCAGCACATTATCTTTGCAGAAAGAAGCCAAATGAGCACGTCCGTATTCACGTGTACCTGCCGGTTCCACTTTTCCACCATTGGTATACGACAGATACTGCGCACCATAACAGATACCCAATATCGGATATTTACCGCGAATCTCACTCAAATCGACTTTAAACGCATCTTTATCGTAAACCGAAAAAGGACTGCCCGAAAGGATTACCCCTTTAATTGTAGAATCATCTTTGGGAAATTTGTTGTAAGGAATGATTTCGCAATATGTATCCAATTCGCGCACACGACGGCCTATAAGCTGTGTTGTTTGTGAACCGAAATCAAGAATTATTATTTTTTCCTGCATATAAATGGTTGGATTTTAAATAAATGATTTGCAAAAGTAGAAAAAAGTACGCAATCTATTATTAATAATAAGGAGAAAAATAAAAGGAGATTCACAGGATAATGCCCGGAATCTCCTCCTATTATTTTATCGGAATTAATCTCTCTTCTCTTTCAGCAAGTCACGAATTTCCGTCAACAGTACCTCTTCTTTCGTAGGTGCAGGAGGAGCAGGAGGTGCGGCAGGCGCTTCCTCTTTTTTCTTTGCCGTCAGTTTCGTAATCAGGCGTATAAATAAGAATATAGAAAAGGCAATAATCAGAAAGTCAAAGGTAGCCTGCAAGAACTGGCCGTAATCCAATGATACCGCAGGCGCAATCTCTTTGCCGTCGGCTCCAATCTCAGCCGCCTTCATTACCCATTTCAAATCCGTAAAGTTCACACCGCCAACCAGCAAGCCGATCGGAGGCATAATTACATTAGCAACCAGCGATGATACGATCTTGCCGAACGCCCCACCAATAACCACACCGACAGCCATGTCAATGACGTTTCCTTTCATTGCAAACGCCTTAAAGTCCTGTAAAAATGTACTCTTTCCCATCTTTTTTCAATATTTAATGTGAATTTAATATGCGAATATAAAAACATTTTTGTAATTTTGCACCGCATTTGAAAAATAAAACAAATGCGGAGACCGAGAGATATTTGAACAAATATTATAAAACCCTTAAAAGTTTAAACAAAATGATTAAAGTAGGTATTAATGGATTCGGACGTATCGGACGTTTCGTTTTCCGCGCTGCAATGAAGAGAAACGATATTCAAATCGTAGGTATCAATGACCTTTGCCCGGTTGATTACTTGGCTTACATGTTGAAGTATGACACAATGCACGGTCAATTCGATGGTACTATCGAAGCAGATGTTGAAAACAGCAAATTGATCGTTAACGGTCAAGCTATCCGTATCACAGCTGAAAGAAATCCGGCTGACTTGAAATGGAATGAAGTAGAAGCTGAATACGTTGTAGAATCTACAGGTTTGTTCTTGAGCAAAGACAAAGCTCAGGCTCATATCGAAGCTGGTGCAAAATATGTTGTAATGTCAGCTCCTTCTAAAGATGACACTCCGATGTTCGTTTGCGGTGTAAACGAAAAAACATACGTTAAAGGTACTCAATTCGTATCTAACGCTTCTTGTACTACTAACTGCTTGGCTCCTATCGCTAAAGTATTGAACGACAAGTTCGGTATCCTTGACGGTTTGATGACTACAGTTCACTCTACAACTGCTACTCAGAAAACAGTTGACGGTCCTTCTATGAAAGACTGGAGAGGTGGTCGTGCTGCTTCTGGTAACATCATCCCTTCTTCTACCGGTGCTGCTAAAGCTGTAGGTAAAGTTATCCCTGCATTGAACGGCAAATTGACTGGTATGTCTATGCGTGTTCCGACTTTGGACGTATCTGTAGTTGACTTGACAGTTAACTTAGCTAAACCGGCTACTTACGCTGAAATCTGCGCTGCAATGAAAGAAGCTTCTGAAGGCGAATTGAAGGGTATCCTGGGTTACACTGAAGATGCAGTTGTTTCTTCTGACTTCTTGGGTGACACTCGTACTTCTATCTTCGATGCTAAAGCAGGTATCGCTTTGACTGACACATTCGTTAAAGTTGTATCTTGGTATGACAACGAAATCGGTTACTCTAACAAAGTTCTTGACTTGATCGCTCACATGGCATCAGTTAACGCTTAATTAGAAGATTAACATATAAGAAACCGCTGCGGATAACCGTAGCGGTTTTTTTGTATTCATTTTATATATTGTTAAAAAGCAAGCTTTTATCCGCATAGTAAGCTACAATTTTAGTAGTTTTGTGTTCTTATGGAAAGATTATTAATAACATTGATACTAATTTGCAGCATGAGTAATATAATAAATGCCCAGAATCCTTTCTTCGGGCAGTACTTGACACCGCACGAAACCGTGCCTTTTGACCGTATAAAAACCGAGCACTATGAACCTGCTATTCTTGAAGGAATCAAACAACAAAATGCAGAGATAAATGCTATCATACAGAACCCGGAAAAAGCAGACTTCCGAAATACAATAGAAGCTTTCGAACAATCCGGAGAGTTACTGGACAGAGTTACCGCCGTGTTCGGCAATATGCTCAGTGCGGAAACCAACGATGACCTGCAGGCATTGGCACAAAAAATAATGCCGCTACTCAGCGAGCATAGTAACAATATCACGCTGAATGAGAAACTCTTTGCACGTGTAAAAGAGGTATACAACCAAAAAGAAAACTTACAGCTCAATCCGGAAGAAAGTAAGTTGTTGGAAAATGCCTATAACAGCTTCGTTCGTCACGGTGCTAATCTGGAAGGAGAAGCACGTGAAGAATACCGCCGGTTAACCACCGAGTTAAGTAAGTTGACACTGACTTTCAGTGAGAACAACTTAAAAGAAACAAATCGCTACCAAATGCTGTTGACGAAAAAAGAAAGTCTTGCCGGACTTCCCGAAATTATTGTGGAAGCAGCTGCCGAAACAGCGAAAAGCGAAGATAAAGAAGGATGGGCATTTACCCTTCACGCGCCAAGTTATGTTCCTTTTATGACCTATGCCGACAACCGTGATTTACGACAGAGGTTATACATGGCGTACAATACAAAATGTACGCATGACAACGAATTCAACAATATCGAGATCGTAAAAAAGATAGCAAATACGCGCATGAAAATAGCGCAATTGCTAGGTTACAAGGATTATGCGGAATATACGCTCGTAAAACGGATGGCCGAAAACAGCGAGTCTGTATACAAGCTGCTTAACCAACTGTTGGAAGCATACACACCTACCGCACAACAGGAATACAAAGAGGTACAGGAGTTGGCACGTAAAGAGCAAGGAGAGGATTTTGTCTTAATGCCGTGGGACTGGAGTTATTACTCCAACAAGCTGAAAGATAAGAAATTCAATATCAACGAAGAAATGCTTCGCCCCTACTTCGAACTCGAACAGGTAAAGAAAGGAGTATTCGGACTTGCAGAAAGGTTATATGGAATAACTTTCCGCAAAAACACGGAGATTCCTGTCTACCATAAAGATGTAGAGGCATTTGAAGTATTCAATAAAGACGGGAGATTCCTGGCTGTCCTGTATACTGACTTCCATCCGCGTCTAGGAAAACGTGCCGGAGCTTGGATGACCAGCTACAAAGATCAATGGATAGATAAGCAAACCGGTGAAAACAGCCGTCCGCACGTATCCGTTGTTATGAACTTCACCAAACCGACCGAAAACAAGCCTGCCCTGCTGACTTTCAATGAAGTAGAGACATTCCTTCATGAGTTCGGGCATAGCCTGCACGGTATGTTTGCCAACTCTACCTATAAAAGTTTGAGCGGAACCAATGTATATTGGGACTTCGTGGAGTTGCCTTCACAAATCATGGAGAATTTTGCCATAGAAAAGGACTTCCTAAATACATTCGCCCGCCATTATCAGACAGGTGAAGCCCTGCCTGATGATTTAATAAAACGATTGGTAGACGCTTCAAACTTCAATGTAGCATACGCTTGTTTGCGACAGGTAAGTTTCGGTCTGCTCGATATGACATGGTATACCCGCAATACAGCCTTTGAGGGGGATGTGAAAGCCTACGAGAAGGAAGCCTGGAAAAAGGCGCAGATATTGCCGGTCATCGAAGAAGCTTGCATGAGTACACAATTTTCTCATATCTTCGCCGGTGGCTATGCCGCAGGATATTACAGTTATAAATGGGCGGAAGTATTGGATGCAGATGCATTCTCCCTGTTTAAGCAGAAAGGAATATTCAATCGCGAAGTTGCCGATTCGTTCCGTAACAACATTCTATCGGAAGGAGGAACGGAGCACCCGATGGTACTTTACAAACGTTTCAGAGGACAAGAACCGTCTATTGACGCGTTGCTAATCAGAAATGGAATAAAGAAATAAGTATTAACTATGAAGAAGAGTATATTTCAAATAATAGGACTATTATTATTACTTCCTTTATTTTCAGGATGTAATGATTCGGATGATGTAGCCGCCATATTTACAGGAAAGACTTGGAAGCTAAACTATATCACTGTTGATGGAGGGCACGAGATGTTCGGCTTTTGGGAAAGTGAAGCGGAAAAGAAGAAAAGTATGGATGAACTTAAAAAAAATGGTACATATAATGTTATATTTGAGGGTACAACCGAAGATGATCTGATTAGAGGAAACATAAGAGGAAGCGTTATCACTTCGTATCCCCTTGCCGGAACCTGGAGTGCAAACGGCAAAGACAATAAATTCAAAGCCAATATCACGGAAGGAAAGGACGGAGGCGATAAACTTGCCAAAAATTTTCTGGAAGGTCTCAAGAATGCGACATCTTACGAAGGGGACAGCAAAAATTTATACCTTTTGTATAAGCCTACCGGAAGTCAGCAGACCTTTCGAATGGTCTTTTACGTTGTTAATCAGTAACTAATCCGACACACAATATGGACACAGAGAAGAAACAATCAGAACTTGACAAACGTTATATACGTATGGCTAGCATATGGGCGGAGAACTCCTATTGCCAACGCCGCAAAGTAGGAGCTTTAATCGTCAAGGATAAAATGATTATCTCCGACGGTTATAATGGAACGCCTTCCGGTTTTGAGAATGTATGTGAAGATGAAAACAACGTGACAAAGCCATACGTTCTGCATGCGGAAGCAAATGCGATCACCAAAATAGCACGTTCAAACAACAGCAGTGACGGTGCAACGATGTATGTCACCGCTTCTCCCTGCATCGAATGTGCCAAATTAATCATACAGGCAGGTATCAAACGGGTGGTTTACTCGGAGCATTATCGCCTGGAAGATGGAATAGAGTTATTAAAGCGGGCAGGAATCGAAGTTATCTATGCAGAACTGGATGAAAAGCCTGCTTCGGACAAATAATAAGATGAATAAATAAGACGAACGTTTTAAAAAAGGAATAGACATGAGTACAAAAAGCTCTTCACGTTTTACACCTGTCATCATAGCAATCAGCGTGGTAATCGGGATTCTTATCGGCACATTTTATGCCAAACATTTCGCCGGTAACCGTTTGGGTATCATCAATGGTTCCTCCAACAAGCTGAACGCACTATTGCGAATCGTAGATGACCAATATGTAGACACTGTAAACATGACCGACCTCGTAGAAAAAGCTATGCCGCAGATTCTTGCCGAACTTGATCCGCACTCAACTTATATCCCGGCACAGAACCTCGAAGAAGTCAATTCGGAGTTGGAAGGCAGTTTCAGTGGAATCGGTATTCAGTTCACCATACAGAATGACACTATTCATGTGAATGCAGTCATTCAGGGAGGTCCTTCTGAAAAAGTGGGACTGATGGCAGGCGACCGTATCGTCACTGTGGACGACAGTTTATTTGTCGGCAAGAAAGTAACCAATGAACGGGCCATGCGTACCTTGAAAGGGCCGAAAGGTTCTCAAGTGAAATTAGGAATCAAACGCATGGGAGAAAAAGAACTGTTGAACTTCAATATCACACGTGGAGATATTCCTCAAAATACTGTAGACGCCGCTTATATGGTGAACGATGATATCGGCTACATAAAAGTGAGCAAGTTCGGACGTACCACTCATGTAGAGCTGCTCAACGCATTGGCACAGTTGAACCATAAAAAATGCAAGGGGCTGATTATCGACCTGCGTGGTAACACCGGAGGATACATGGAAGCAGCTATCCGCATGGTAAACGAATTCTTGCCGGAAGGGAAACTGATAGTATATACGCAAGGCCGTAAATATCCCCGTGCAGAAGAATTTGCTAACGGCACAGGCAGTTGCCAGAAAATGCCGCTCGTCGTACTCATTGACGAAGGTTCCGCTTCTGCCAGCGAGATCTTCACCGGAGCTATTCAGGACAACGATCGGGGAACAGTTATCGGACGACGCTCGTTCGGCAAGGGACTTGTACAGCAACCTATCGACTTCAGTGACGGTTCCGCTATCCGTCTGACGATTGCCCGCTATTACACTCCGTCCGGACGTTGTATCCAACGCCCATACGAAAGTGGCAAAGACCGGAACTACGAACTGGATTTATACAACCGGTATGAGCATGGAGAATTTTTCTCACGCGACAGTATCAAGCAGAATGAAAAAGAACGCTATAATACCAGTCTGGGACGTACCGTATATGGCGGTGGCGGTATCATGCCGGATATATTCGTACCGCAAGATACTACAGGAGTCACTTCTTACCTTTCTACGGTTATCGGTCGCGGACTGACTATCCAATTCACTTTCCAATATACCGACAATAACCGGAAAAAACTCAGCGAGTACGAGACGGAAGAAGAACTGTTGAATTATCTCCGCCGTCAAGGACTGGTAGAACAGTTTGTCCGCTTTGCTGACAGTAAGGGAGTGAAAAGAAGAAATATCCTGATCCAAAAGTCGTATAAGCTGTTAGAAAAAAACATTTATGGCAACATCATCTACAATATGCTAGGGTTAGAGGCTTATCTTCAGTATTTTAACAAGAGTGACGCCACTGTCAACAAAGGTATTGAAATACTCGAAAAAGGAGAAGCCTTTCCAAAAGTACCGATAGCTGTAGAAGAGGAAGAACCGACCAATAAAGATGGAAAGAAAAAAGGAACTGCGTAAACATATAGCAACACTGAAGACACATTATAATTCAGTGTTGCGGAAGTCGCTATCAACCCAAATACTTGCCGCCCTCGAAGCCCATCCGGCTTTTAGGGCGGCAAGCACCGTTTTACTTTACTATTCACTGAAGGATGAAGTAGATACACATACATTTGTACAAAAATGGAGCAAAAAGAAACGTATTCTACTCCCGGTAGTGGTAGGTGATGATTTAGAATTACGGATATATACCGGTCCCGAAGACATGGCAACCGGAAGCTATGGCATAGAAGAACCGACGGGAGAATTATTTACCGATTATGCGACCATAGACTTTATCGCTGTTCCCGGAGTAGCTTTCGACCTGAAAGGAAACCGTCTGGGACGGGGAAAAGGATATTACGACCGGCTTTTACCACGCATACCGTCAGCCTACAAAGCAGGTATCTGTTTTCCGTTCCAATTAGTAGAAGAAGTTCCTGCGGAATCTTTCGACATCCGCATGGATATAATTATAACCATCAACGAAAAATAATATTTGTAATAACGGTAGCCCCCACTTTCGTGTTAAGCGCACGTATCAGCATTTCACGCCCCATCATCAACTCCTGCCGAAGAGCCGCAGAAGTGAGATGCACATACAAAGTCTGATTACGGATATAAAGATTGCTGGTATAAGTTGCCGCAGGTCCCAAGATTTTAGGCCAGGCATCCAACAATCTTTGTTCATTCAACGGAGACTCCAAACTCTCCTGACGAAGAAATTGCTGTATCAGTTTCCCTATCTGTTCAGCGTCATTACGTTTCATTGTTCAGCCTCCATTTCGCGAATGATTCCTTTTTCAACAAAAAACATCTTATAGTCACTGCCCACTTTATACAAAATGCGATCCAGATGTTCCCGATTCGTATCCGTAATAAAGATCTGCCCGAAATTATCTCCGGCAACCAATTTCACTATCTGCTCCACACGTGAAGCGTCCAGCTTATCAAAGATATCATCCAGCAATAATAGAGGAACGGTCCTTCCGGTACGTTTCAAAAAATCAAATTGAGCCAGCTTCAAAGCAACCAAATACGTCTTATTCTGTCCTTGCGAACCTTCTTTCTTGATCGGAAACTCCCCTAAAAGCATATTTAGTTCATCCTTATGAATTCCCCGCAAAGAGAAGCCCATAATCTTATCCCGTTCCCGGCTTTGCTTCAATACTTCCAACAAAGAAGCCTCCCGCGCATGGGAATCGTAAGACAGTCCAACCTGTTCCTTATCTTGAGAAATGAATGAATAAAAAGACTGGAATATAGGAATAAACTCTTTGATAAACGCCTCACGCTTCTTGAATACGACCTCACCGGCTTGTGCCATCATCTCCTCCCACACCAGAAAGAGTTCTTCTTCCACCAGCAGTTCGCTTTTCAGCAAAGTGTTGCGCTGCGTCAATGCTTTATTATAACGGATCAACGCATCCAGGTATTCCTTATCATACTGGGAAATCACCACATCCATAAACCGTCGGCGTTCATCACTTCCACCGGCAATCAGTTCTGAGTCGGCAGGCGACACCATGACCAGAGGCAGGAAGCCGATGTGGTCCGAAAAACGGCTGTATTCTTTCTTATTCCTTTTGAATTGTTTCTTCGAACGGCGTTTCATTCCACAATAAATCTCTTCGGGAGTTCCATCCTCCGCCTCATAGAAACCTTGAATAACAAAGAAGTCCTGTTCATGACGAATATTCTGAGAATCAATCGGATTACCGGAGCTCTTACAGAAAGATAAAAAGTACACCGCATCCAACAAGTTGGTCTTTCCCATTCCATTCTGTCCGAAAAAACAGTTCAGTTTAGCGGAGAATCCCAGCTCCACCTCTTCCAGATTCTTATAATTCAATATGGATATTCGTTTCAGTATCATTGTTTACACGTTAATTTGTTCACAAAAGTAGCAAGATTTTCGTGGTTTTCGGAGGTAAAATAAAAAAAGATGGCTCTAAATTTCATTTGTAGATATAAAAAAACTAATTTTGCGAGTCGAAATATCAAACAGTGAATAATAACAAAAAGAATCATATAAAAATGGCAGAACAAAAAAATCAGAATGAACATCTGAACGTAGAAGATGCACTGACACAATCGGAAGCGTTTCTTATCAAGTACAAAAACGCAATCATCGGCGGTGTTGTTGCTGTGATTATTATTGTAGCAGGTTTTATCATGTACAAAAACCTCTATGCTGAACCTCGTGAAGAAAAAGCACAAGCTGCTCTTTTCAAAGGACAGGAATACTTTGAGCAGGACGCTTTTGAGCAGGCTCTGAACGGTGACAGTATCGGTTATGCCGGTTTCCTGAAAGTAGCGGATGACTACAGTGGAACAAAAGCCGCTAACTTGGCAAAAGCATACGCAGGTATCTGCTACGCACAACTCGGTAAATATGAAGATGCAGTAAAGATGTTGGATAGCTTCGATGGAAGCGACCAGATGGTTGCTCCGGCAATCTTGGGTGCTGCCGGCAACTGCTATGCACAACTTGGACAATTGGATAAAGCGGCTTCTACTCTGCTGTCGGCAGCAGACAAAGCTGACAACAATACACTGAGCCCGATCTTCCTGTTGCAAGCCGGAGAAATCCTGGTAAAACAAGAAAAATATGACGATGCAGTAAACGCTTATACTAAGATTAAGGATAAATATTTCCAGTCTTACCAAGCAATGGACATCGACAAATACATCGAACAGGCTAAATTGATGAAAAAATAATAAGGCTCTAAATACCTTATTATATATAACTAAGTATATTATACTTTTTAGACGCGGATAACGCAGATAACGCGAATTTCAAAATGAACAAATCCGCATTATCTGCGTTATTTACGTTTAAAAGTCAATCCCCAAAATTCAAATTACTACTTACTATGGCAACAGCTTACCATAATTTATCCGAATACGATTTCAACTCCGTTCCGAATGCAGAAAATATGAAATTCGGCATTGTTGTATCTGAATGGAACTTCAATATTACAGGTGCTTTACTGAAAGGAGCGGTCGATACATTAAAAAAACATGGAGCCAAAGATGAAAATATTCTGGTAAAAACCGTACCCGGAAGTTTCGAACTTACCTTTGGCGCTAATCAAATGATGGAAAATTGTGATATTGACGCAATAATCGCAATAGGTTGCGTAATTAAAGGAGATACTCTGCATTTTGATTACGTTTGCATGGGAGCCACTCAAGGAATTACCGAGTTAAACGCAACTGGCGATATACCAGTAATTTACGGATTAATTACCACCAATACAATGGAGCAAGCAGAGGATCGTGCCGGTGGTAAGCTGGGTAACAAAGGAGACGAATGTGCAATCACTGCAATAAAAATGATTGATTTTGTTTGGAGTTTAAATAAATAGTTGTATCTTTGCACCGCAATTGAGAAACAAACCTCCTCAAGAGCAAAATAAAGGGCAAATACCAGAGTGGCCAAATGGGGCAGACTGTAAATCTGCTGGCTTACGCCTTCGGTGGTTCGAATCCATCTTTGCCCACAAAAATTGCGGAAGTAGCTCAGTTGATAGAGCATTAGCCTTCCAAGCTGAGGGTCGCGGGTTTGAGCCCCGTCTTCCGCTCTCTAAAGAGAATCTGAGAAATTGGATTCTCTTTTTTTATATACTTTAGACCGCCAAAATTATCTCTGCACCATGAAACCGAAACTATACAAACAGAAATTATAAAAAATATTATCAAAGCTCCATACAAGTACAAATGATTAAGAAAAAAGTAATATCTATTTTCTACTTGAAATATGAATAAAATTATTACTTTTGACACTCAAATGAAAAGAGGAGTAACCCTTATTAAAAAATAAAATATGATGAAAAGACTACTTACAGTTACTGCAATCGGTCTAACACTGCTAACCTGGCATGATAGCTGCACACACCCACCTAAAACTCAAGCAGCTTTCGTTCCCAAAGTGGCAACTCCTACCCGTCCCACCGAACTGAACAGACTTTCCATCGAGAACAATTCATCTCCGGTTGAAATCCCGTTTTCACACATGGCGGATGAAACAAAGTAAATACATTTATGAAAACAGCTATTCCAAAACCCTCCAAACAGAGCATTATCCGTGAAGCCAGAGATTATGTAATGATTGCCGTCGGCATGATTTTGTACGGCATCGGCTGGACAGTATTCTTACTACCTAACGATATAACCACCGGAGGAGTACCGGGTATCGCATCTATCGTATATTGGGCTACCGGCTTCCCCGTGCAATACACATATTTCGCCATCAACTTTTTCTTGCTTTTGCTTGCCCTTAAATTATTAGGGTTGAAGTTCTGTATCAAAACGATTTTTGGAGTATTCACTTTGACCTTCTTTTTGTCTGTTATTCAAAAGATGGCGACAGGTATCAGTCTGCTTCACGACCAGCCATTCATGGCATGTGTCATAGGAGCCTCATTTTGCGGAGGTGGTATCGGTGTAGCCTTTTCATCCAACGGGAGTACAGGCGGAACAGACATTATCGCTGCCATCATCAACAAATATAGAGACATCACTTTAGGACGAGTTGTATTAATTTGTGATATGATTATTATCTCTTCCAGTTATTTTGTCTTAAAAGACTGGGAAAAAGTGGTGTATGGATTTGTAACTCTATATATTTGTAGTTTCGTTCTTGACCAGGTAGTGAACAGCGCACGCCAATCCGTACAATTCTTTATCATATCCAACAAATATGAAGAAATAGGGCGGTGTATTAACGAATATCCACATCGGGGAGTGACGATTATCAATGCAACCGGTTTTTATACGGGACGTGAAGTGAAGATGATGTTCGTATTAGCGAAAAAACGGGAATCACCTATCATATTCCGGTTGATTAAAGATATAGACCCGAATGCTTTTGTTTCACAAAGTGCAGTCATCGGAGTGTATGGAGAAGGATTTGATCATATAAAAATAAAATAAACAAGAAATGAAAAACCAATATTGAAAAACATGAAATTTCGACCAACCCCCAAGTTATTAACAGGCATTTTCATGGGAATCGTTTCCCTGACAACATTTAATGCGACGGCTGAGAACGCTGTAAAGCCTTATTGGCAAGACGTGCAAGTAGTTGCTGTCAACAAAGAGTACCCCCGTACTGTGTTTATGACGTATGACAACCGCGACGATGCGCTAAGCGGCAAGTTTGAGCGAAGCAAATATTACCGCTTATTGAATGGAACATGGAAGTTCTATTTTGTAGATTCCTATAAAAAACTTCCTGATAACATTACCGATCCGAATATCAGCACAGAATCGTGGGATAATATTCAAGTACCCGGTAACTGGGAAGTACAAGGACATGGAACAGCCATCTACACGAATCACGGATACGAGTTCAAACCGCGTAACCCTCAGCCTCCTACCCTGCCCGAAGCGAATCCGGTAGGAGTATACCGCCGGAATATCGACATTCCCTCCGATTGGGACGGACGGGATATCTACCTGCATCTGGCCGGAGCCAAATCCGGTGTATACGTATATATCAACGGACAGGAAGTGGGATATAGCGAAGATTCTAAGAATCCCGCTGAATACCTTATCAATAAACATGTGAAACCCGGCAAGAACGTACTCACCCTAAAGATCTTCCGTTGGAGTACGGGTTCTTATCTCGAATGTCAGGACTTCTGGCGTATAAGCGGTATCGAACGTGACGTATACCTCTATTCACAGCCCAAAGTGGCAATCAAGGATTTCCGGGTAACATCGACATTGGATGATACTTATAAAAACGGTATCTTCAAGTTGACTATGGATATCCGCAATACCGGTTCTCAAACTTCCAAAGATTATATTATCGGATATAAGGTTTTTGATCCGAAAACAAATAAGGTAATCGCCGAAAGCGAAAAGAATTCCGCATTCAACGCCAACAGTACGGTTTCTCTCTTCGGACATACGGAAATAGAAATACCCGATGTAAAGACATGGACCTCAGAACACCCCAATCTCTACAAACTGCTGATGTATATCAAGGACGGAGATAAAATTGTGGAAATGGTTCCTTTCAATATCGGTTTCCGCCGCATCGAGATTAAGCCGATCGAACAAAAAGCCGCCAACGGACAGCCGTATGTCTGCTTATTCATCAACGGCCAACCTCTGAAACTGAAAGGAGTGAATATCCATGAACACAACCCGGCTACAGGACATTACGTGCCAGAGGATTTGATGCGTCGTGACTTCGAGTTGATGAAACAACATAACTTGAACAGCGTACGTCTTTGCCACTATCCGCAAGACCGCCGCTTCTACGAACTTTGCGACGAATACGGGCTGTACGTCTATGACGAGGCAAACATAGAAAGTCATGGAATGTACTACGATCTCCGTAAAGGCGGCACATTGGGTAACAACCCCGAATGGCTGAAACCACACATGGACCGTACGATCAATATGTTCGAACGTAACAAAAACTATCCGAGTGTTACCATCTGGTCATTGGGCAATGAAGCTGGAAACGGATATAACTTCTATCAGACTTACCTATGGCTGAAAGAAGCGGATAAGAATATCATGGCACGCCCCGTTAACTACGAACGTGCTCAATGGGAGTGGAACTCCGATATGTATGTTCCTCAATATCCGGGTGCCGATTGGTTGGAAAGTATCGGCAAAAACGGCAGTGACCGCCCTGTAGCTCCTTCCGAATATGCGCACGCTATGGGTAACTCCACCGGAAACCTGTGGGGACAGTGGCAGGCTATCTATAAGTATCCGAATCTTCAGGGTGGATATATTTGGGACTGGGTAGATCAAGGTATTCTCCAAAAAGACAAAAACGGGAAAGAATATTGGGCATACGGAGGCGATTTCGGTGTAAATGCGCCCAGCGACGGTAACTTCCTTTGCAACGGTCTTGTAAACCCCGACCGAGGTCCGCACCCCGCAATGGCTGAAGTGAAGTATGTACATCAGAATGTAGGATTTGAAGCAACAGACATCGCATCCGGCAAATTCAAGATTACCAATCGTTTCTACTTCACTAATCTGAAAAAATATCAGATTCATTATAATGTGGTCGCTAACAACAAAATCATAAGAGGCGGCAAGGTATCATTGGATATCGAACCGCAAGCTTCCAAAGAATTCACAGTACCGGTCAATGGGCTGAAAGCACAGCCGGGAACAGAATATTTTGTCAACTTCAGCGTAACGACAGTGGAGCCGGAACCTTTAATTCCGATTGGTTATGAAATAGCATACGACCAGTTCCAACTTCCTGTTCAGGCAGAAAAAGAAACTTATAAAGTCAGCGGACCTGCACTAAGCACATCCACACAAGGAGATGAACTCATTGTATCATCTTCAAAGGTAAATTTCGTATTTAATAAGAAAAGCGGTCTGGTGACTTCCTATAAAGTAGACGGTACTGAATATTTCAAGGATGGATTCGGTATCCAACCTAATTTCTGGCGTGCTCCCAATGACAATGATTATGGAAACGGCGCTCCCAAACGTTTACAAGTTTGGAAAGAGTCGAGCAAGAACTTCCATGTGACGGACGTCAGCATGACGAATGAGAATAAAGTGGTTTCATTAAATGCAACTTACTTGTTGGCTGCCGGAAACCTTTATATAGTCACTTACAAAATCTATCCGAGCGGAGTGGTCAATGTGAATGCCAAGTTTACTTCTACGGATATGCAAGCGGCAGAAACGGAAGTTTCCGAAGCTACCCGCATGGCTACTTTCACTCCCGGGAGTGATGCAGCCCGCAAAGCGGCTTCCAAGTTGGAGGTTCCACGCATCGGAGTACGTTTCCGTCTGCCGGCTCAGATGAATAACATACAATACTTCGGTCGCGGTCCGGAAGAAAATTACATCGACCGTAATCACGGAACAGTTGTCGGTGTATATAAGACAACGGCAGACAAAATGTATTTCAACTATGTTCGTCCGCAAGAAAACGGACATCGCACCGATACACGTTGGATTGCCCTGTCTCCGGACAAAGGTAAGGGGCTGGTCATTGTAGCCGACAGCTTAGTCGGATTCAACACTTTACGCAACTCCATCGAAGATTTCGATTCGGAAGAAGCGCTTCCTCATCCTTACCAATGGAGTAACTTCACCCCCGAAGAAGTTGCCAATCACAATGAAAAAGCGGCACGTAATGTTCTGAGAAGAATGCATCATGTCAATGACATCACTCCAAGAGACTTCGTGGAAGTATGTGTGGATATGAAGCAACAAGGCGTGGGTGGCTATGACAGTTGGGGTTCACGTCCGGAACCAATCTATCAGATTCCGGCCAATCGCGAATACAATTGGGGATTCACACTCGTCCCCGTCCGTTCTCCCGGTCAGGCCAATGAAGCCGCTAAATATGATTATCGATAACCTTAGTATAAATTTTTAAAGAAAAGACCCATGAAAGATTTATCTGGCATTGTAGCTAAATTCAAAGTTCAAGGCACAGTAGAAGAGATCAAGCCTTTAGGAACAGGACTTATCAACGACACCTATAAAGTAAACACCAAAGAGGTAGATGCCCCCGACTATGTCCTGCAACGCATCAATCATGCTATCTTTCAGAATGTAGAAATGCTTCAAGCAAATATATCCGCCGTTACAGGACATATACGCAAAAAACTGACAGAAGCAGGCGAAGCGGATATTGACCGCAAGGTGTTGAACTTCCTCGAAACGGAAGAAGGCAAGACATATTGGTTCGACGGTGAAAGTTACTGGCGTGTGATGGTATTCATCCCACGTGCAAAGACCTACGAGACGGTCAATCCCGAATATTCAAATTATGCCGGAAAAGCATTCGGTAATTTCCAGGCTATGCTGGCCGATATTCCGGAAACACTGGGCGAAACGATTCCCGACTTCCACAACATGGAGTTCCGTCTCAAACAACTTCGTGACGCTGTTGCAGCGAATGCAGCCGGAAGAGTGGCAGAAGTACAGTACTATTTGGATGAAATAGAAAAACGTGCAGACGAAATGTGTAAAGCGGAACGTCTGTATCGGGAAGGTAAACTCCCCAAACGGGTCTGCCATTGCGATACGAAAGTTAATAATATGATGTTCGACGAAGATGGCAAAGTGTTGTGCGTCATTGACTTGGATACGGTAATGCCCAGCTTTATCTTCTCCGACTACGGTGATTTCCTCCGTACGGGAGCCAATACGGGCGATGAGGACGACAAGGATTTGGATCGTGTCAACTTCAATATGGAAATATTCAAGGCATTTACAAAAGGCTATCTGGAAGGCGCCAAGTCATTCCTGACTCCGATAGAGATCGAGAATCTTCCTTATGCAGCCGCTCTATTCCCTTATATGCAGTGTGTACGGTTCTTGGCTGATTACATCAATGGAGATACTTACTATAAGATTAAATATCCCGAACATAACTTGGTTCGCACCAAAGCACAATTCAAGTTATTGCAAAGCGTAGAAGCTCACACACCGGAAATGGTGGAATTCATCAACGAATGCTTAAAAAGTTGAGAGTGGAGAATTGAGAGTGGAGAGTTTACCTGGTAAAAACTCCATTCTCCCAGCGATAAACAATAGGACGGTGGAGAAACGGCTTCAGTTTCTCTGCCGTTTCTTTTGACATATAATCGGGAGTGGTCAAGGTAACGGTCAGCTCTGTATTCTCTTTATTAAAGTCAGCTTTCATCAGTAGCATATCTGCCGGACGGCTAGCCTCATCAAATTCATAAACAGCTGTCGGTTCCGGAGTATTCAGGAAATCGTTCAATATCGGTAAAGTGATAAACTGAGAAGCTGCAAGCGGTTGCCAGTCGGTAGTATAAAAGTGAATACGGCTGTCGCAAGCAGGAGCGCAAGCCGTAGAAATAGTACAAATAATATTCGTCGTATCGTTCAACGCTAATAATTTCATTTGCCACGTAGTCTGTGGAGACATCTGCATACGGATATAGTCTTTACTTAAATCCGTCATTTCCGATTTCTTACCGAATCGGTTCTCTACCTGTGCCCTCATCTTACTTTCCAGAAAGTCGATACAGTCTTCACGATTTACTTTGGTCAGCAGAGGACTCAAAGAATCCGGCATATTCACAAATACGGTTTTAGCTTCTTGCGCCTGAAGAGAAGTCATAGAAATGCTCCCGACAACAGAAAAAAAGATAGCGACTGCTAATTTATTTATTTTCATATTTATCTTATTTAGTCCCCAAATATAAGAATATCATTCCGATTAACACTAGTATAAGGTCAATCGCTTTGCTTTTTAAATTCTTTTCACGGAAGAAAAGCGCACCGAAAATGAAAGAAACAATTACACTTCCCCGACGAACCATCGAAACAATGGAAATCATGGAATCATCATAACTCAATGCATAGAAATAGACAAAGTCGGCTGCAGAGAGGAAAATGGAAATAAGGATAATCGTCCAATCCCAGCGAAAAGGGGTAGTCGACTTTCTTTTCGGCCACCAAAGCAATAATAGAATGGGACACATAATAAAAACCTGATAAACATTATACCAGGACTGCACCAACATCGGGTTCAATGACTTCATCAGATACTTGTCATACAATCCGCTGATAGCTCCCGTTATCGCAGCCAGCACGATAAAGAATATCCATTTATTATGCTTGAAGTCGATTCCTTCTTTCTTTCCAGAACGGCTCAGCATGAAAAAAGAGACAACAGCCAGCAGCACACCGATCCATTGATAAAGGTTCAACCGCTCGCCAAACACGAGCATTGCCCCTACAAGAACCATCACCGGACGGGTGGCATTGATCGGTCCTACGATCGTGATGGGCAAATGTTTCATCCCGAAATAACCGAATATCCATGAAGACAGCACTATGAATGACTTGATGATAATATATTTATGCTGTTCCCAACCCGCAACAGGGACATTGAATATACTTCCTCCCAACAGATTCGGCTCATATATAGAGAACAGGATAAACGGCAGGAAGATAAGGCTGGAAAAGAAAGTGTTCAAGAACAATACAGGAAGCACCGCATTGTCTTTCAGTGATTTCTTTTTAAATACATCATAAAAGCCCAACAAAGTAGCTGATAGAAAAGCCAACAATAACCACATAGAAAATAAGTAAGAATTAAAAATTAAGAATTAAAGGTGTGTAGGAGAAAGGAATATCGTATCGGGATATTCCACATTCACCAGAAACAAAGCCTGTCCCGGAGCGGAAGTCCCGGCTTTGCAACGGTCTTTCTGTTCTATAATTCGCCTGAAGCCCTCAATGGAAAGCTTTCCACGCCCCACTTCAATCAGTGTGCCCACTATGGCACGCACCATATTCCGCAAAAAGCGGTCGGCCCGGATGGTAAACACCCAAGTGGCGTCCTCTTCCCGTGTCCATTCCGCATGAGTAATATGGCAGATATTTGTCTTTACATCCGTATGCAACTTGCTGAAACTCGTAAAGTCAGTATATTCGAAAAGCACTTTCGCCGCCTCATTCATACGTTCATAATCCAACGGACTGTAAACCCTGCAGCGATATTGCCGGTTGAAAGGATATTTGGCAGTGGTCACATAATATTTGTAAGTCCGGGCTGTCGCATCAAAACGCGCATGAGCCTCCGGCCGGACACGGCAAACACGGTAGACAGAAATATCAGGCGGTAACAAACGATTCAGTTTGTCGGCAACGGATTCCGTATCCAACGGTTCATCATAGTCAAAATGGGCGACCATCAAAGAGGCGTGCACCCCCGCATCGGTTCTCCCCGCTCCCACAACTTCTATCTCACGACGCAGAAAGGTAGACAATGCGTTCATCAAGCATTCCTGCACACTAATTCCATTCGGTTGAATCTGCCAACCGTGATAGTTGGTTCCATCATAAGCCAAATAAATAAAATACCTTTGCACGCTTATTCCTCCTTTTTTGAATTTTCGCGTGCAAAAGTAGTCATTTTATCTTATTTATCTTTGTATAGTTCGCATAAACTCGTATATTTGAAAAACAATATGGATGATTCACTAACTGTACCCAATTATGAGCAGTACTATTTTCCTCATTATCGCCCTCGTCACAACAGGCATTTTTGTGATTCAATTTATTCTATCAATCTTCTTCGGAGATATAGACGCTGATGTTGACGTAGACACTGACATCAGCAGCGTAGTTTCTTTCAAGGGGCTCACCCATTTCGGAATCGGATTTGGCTGGTACATGTATTTGGCAGGAAATACGGAGATTCAGACCTATGCCGTTGCAATCTTTGTAGGACTCTGTTTCGTTCTCGCTGTCTGGTTCTTGTATAAAAAAGCTTTCCAACTACAACAGGTAAACCGTTCCGAACAGACAGAACAGTTGGTCGGACGCGAATGTACGATCTACTTCAAGCAAAATGACGGCAGATACACCGTACAGACAAAACGGGATGGAGCCATGCGCGAAGTGGACGTAATCTCCGAATCGGGGAAGACGTATCAAACGGGAGACCATACGGTTATCACCCGATATCAGAACGGGACATTGTATATTCAGTAACTATTTAAAATACACAAATCTATGACACAAGAAATTCTAATCATGGTCGCTATATTAGTGGCGGTCATCTTACTCACTTTTATCGGTATCTTGTCTCGTTATCGCAAATGTAAGAGTGACGAAGTCCTCGTTGTATACGGTAAGACAGGAAGAGACAAAAAATCCGCAAAGCTATATCACGGAGGAGCAGCCTTTGTATGGCCGATTATCCAAGGGTATGAGTTCTTGTCAATGAAGCCGATGCAGATCGACTGCAAACTGACGGGGGCTCTTTCCGCACAGAATATACGTGTCGATGTACCGACTACTATCACTGTAGCCATCAGCACCGACCCGGAAGTGATGCAAAATGCCGCCGAACGTATGTTAGGGCTGACAATGGACGACAAACAGAATCTGATTACAGATGTAGTCTATGGGCAGATGCGTTTGGTTATCGCCGACATGACGATTGAAGAACTGAACTCCGACCGCGACAAGTTCCTTTCTAAAGTAAAAGACAATATCGATACGGAACTTCGCAAATTCGGTCTGTACCTCATGAATATCAATATCAGTGATATCCGTGACGCTGCCAACTATATCGTAAACTTAGGTAAGGAAGCCGAAAGTAAGGCACAGAATGAGGCGCAAGCGAACATCGAGGAACAGGAAAAATTAGGTGCCATTAAGATTGCCAATCAAATAAAAGAACGGGAAACAAAGGTTGCCGAGACGCGTAAAGACCAGGATATCGCCATTGCGGAAACAAAGAAATTGCAGGAAATTTCCGTTGCCAATGCAGATAAGGACAGAATCTCCCAAGTAGCCATCGCAAATGCGGAAAAAGAATCTCAAGTAGCCAAAGCGGAAGCAGAAAAGAATATCCGTATCGAGCAGGCAAATACCGAAAAAGAAAGTCGTATTGCCGAACTGAACTCCGACATGGAAATCAAACAGGCGGAAGCTGCGAAGAAAGCCGCTATCGGGCGAAATGACGCACAAAAAGAGGTTGCTTTATCAAATGCGGATTTGGCTGTAACACAAGCTAACGCTGATAAGCAAGCCGGTGAAGCCGCTGCAAGATCGGAAGCCGCAGTACAAACAGCCCGTGAAATCGCTCAAAAAGAAGTAGAAGAAGCAAAAGCCCGGAAAGTGGAATCTTCATTAAAGGCGGAAAAGATTGTACCTGCCGAAATCTCCAGGCAGGAAGCTATTCTTCAAGCAAACGCTATTGCGGAAAAGATAACCCGTGAAGCGGAAGCCCGTGCAAAAGCCACTTTGGCACAAGCGGAAGCAGAAGCAAAAGCTATCCAACTGAAACTGGAAGCGGAAGCAGAAGGTAAAAAGCGTTCATTACTTGCTGAAGCGGAAGGTTTCGAAGCAATGGTAAGAGCTGCCGAATCAAATCCGGCTATCGCCATCCAATACAAGATGGTAGACCAATGGAAAGAAATTGCCGGTGAACAGGTGAAAGCATTCGAACATATAAACTTAGGAAATATCACCGTATTTGACGGCGGAAACGGAGGAACAAGTAATTTCTTGAATACATTAGTAAAAACGGTTGCACCAAGTCTCGGTGTATTGGACAAGTTGCCTATCGGTGAAACAGTGAAAGGTATCATTAATCCGGAAAACAAAACGGAAGAAAAGCCCGCAACGAAAGCTGAAGAAAAAAAGAAATAATCCGAATTTATTAGTTTAGTAAAGTGCGCTGATGAGAAAAAGAAAAGTCTTATTCTCATCAGTGCATTTTTTCATATATACGAATCAGTATAAAAACGGTGCGGAAAGGGGCCAAATACTATTTTTATTTCTTTTTCTGCCTAATCAGATTAGCCGCATTACTTATTCTTTTTGCGTTTGACTATAGTCTTCCTTACGTATAACTATAGTCATACGCAAAGTACACTATAGTTATACGAAGTAAAAGTAACGAATGAAATGAGTCTAAATAGTGAATCGATTATAAAAGAATGCCTATAGAAATCAATAAGAATAAGAAGGCTATCATTGTTTAATTCAAAACCTAGTACGTTATGAATATGCAGCGGAAAATAATGCAAAGCATAGAACGTATGGAAAAATAGCGTATATTTGCGGGCAAAAAAGGACAAAATGACTATTTACAAGCTTCGCATATTACCACTATTTTTACTAGTTATTAGCTTCACGACACTCACTTCAGGGTGCAAAAAGAAAGATATGTCACTGAAACTGAATGAGCCCCGCAACATTCGTGGCGTTGTCAGTTACAAACGCTCTTTCCCTGATTTGAACGATGCACATCTGAAAGCCGCTAAAAAGATAGGTATCAGCCCGTTGGCAGACCGAGAGGAAGCGGAAACTATGAAAGAAAAACTGACTCATATCACTGATAATGATTTCTATACAGTAGATTCATTAACACACTCCATCCCCTACCTCGTTCCACGTGCCAGCGCATTGCTCGATACAATCGGCTCCAACTTTCTCGATTCACTGGCTGCCAAAGGGTTGAACCCGAATCAAGTGATTGTCACCTCCGTGCTGCGTACACAAAACGATGTGAAGCGTCTCCGCCGTCGCAACGGAAATGCTTCCGCCAATTCGGCACATTGTTTCGGGGCTACTTTCGATGTGAGTTGGAAACGCTTCAAGAAAGTAGAAGATGAAGACGGACGTCCTTTACAGGATGTCAGCGCAGACACCCTTAAACTCGTTCTGTCAGAGGTATTGAGAGACTTGCGGAAAGCCGAAAAATGCTATATTAAATATGAGCTGAAGCAAGGTTGTTTCCATATTACGGCCAGGTGACGTAAGAAATGAATGTAAATTGCAATAAAATTCGCCCCTAAACAATCAGAGAATCCAAAACGTTTCATTAAATTTGCAGAAATTTTTCTTTAATACAATTGAATGATAGAGAAACTGATTGTTCTTGAGGACATTGATCCGGTTATTTTTTACGGCGTAAACAACGCCAACATACAGTTAATTAAAGCTTTATATCCAAAGCTACGCATAGTTGCCCGAGGTAATGCCATCAAAGTGCTGGGCGATGAGGAAGAAATGTGTGCTTTCGAAGAAAATATCACCAAACTTGAGAAGTACTGTGCCGAATATAACTCTCTGAAAGAAGAGGTTATCATTGACATTATAAAAGGAAATGCCCCGCAAGCAGAGCAAACCGGGAACGTGATTGTATTCAGCGTCACAGGAAAGCCCATCATCCCCCGAAGCGAAAACCAGCTGAAACTGGTAGAAGGATTTGCCAAGAATGATATGGTATTTGCCATCGGTCCGGCGGGTTCGGGAAAGACATATACCGCTATCGCCCTTGCCGTACGCGCATTGAAGAATAAAGAAATCAAGAAAATCATCCTTAGCCGCCCCGCCGTAGAAGCCGGAGAAAAGCTCGGTTTCCTGCCCGGTGACATGAAAGATAAGATCGACCCATACTTGCAACCTTTATATGATGCCTTGCAAGACATGATACCTGCCGCCAAGTTAAAGGAATACATGGAATTGAACGTTATCCAGATCGCTCCGTTAGCCTTTATGCGCGGACGTACACTGAATGACGCAGTCGTAATTTTGGATGAAGCCCAAAACACCACTACGCAACAAATCAAAATGTTCCTTACCCGTATGGGTATGAACACCAAAATGATTGTGACGGGAGACATGACACAGATCGACCTCCCCGCTTCACAAACATCGGGATTGGTGCAAGCCCTCCGTATCTTGAAAGGAGTGAAAGGTATCAGTTTTGTCGAACTGAACAAAAAAGATATCGTACGTCATAAACTGGTGGAACGTATCGTGGATGCTTACGAAAAATTCGACAAAGAAGCGAAAGCCGAACGGAATGGTTCACCACAGAGGACACAGAGTACACAGAGGATTTAATCCAAATATTTCAATGAAGACTCTGTGTACTCTGTGTCCTCTGTGGTGAAATTAAAGAAAGAAGCATAATTTTAATATATATATCATTATGAAAGCATTAACAAAAACAGATTTCAACTTTCCGGGACAGAAAAGCGTGTACCACGGAAAAGTGCGCGATGTGTACAACATCAACGGCGAAAAACTCGTCATGGTAGCAACCGACCGTATTTCGGCCTTTGACGTAGTACTGCCCGAAGGTATCCCTTACAAAGGACAAATGCTGAACCAGATTGCAGCTAAATTCCTTGACGCCACTACTGACATTTGCCCGAACTGGAAACTGGCTACTCCGGACCCGATGGTAACGGTAGGTGTATTGTGCGAAGGCTTCCCGGTAGAAATGATTGTACGCGGCTATCTGTGCGGCAGCGCATGGCGTGCTTACAAAAGCGGCGTACGCGAAATTTGCGGTGTGAAGTTACCGGACGGAATGCGTGAAAACGAGAAATTTCCGGAACCAATCATCACTCCGACTACAAAAGCCGAAATGGGATTGCACGACGAAGACATCTCCAAAGAAGAAATCCTGAAACAAGGACTGGCTACTCCGGAAGAATATGAAGTTCTCGAAAAATACACATTAGCTCTCTTCAAACGTGGCACTGAAATCGCAGCAGAGCGCGGACTGATTCTCGTAGATACAAAATACGAATTCGGTAAGCATAACGGTACCATCTATCTGATGGACGAAATCCACACGCCGGACTCAAGCCGTTATTTCTACTCTGAAGGTTATCAGGAACGTTTCGAAAAAGGCGAACCGCAGAAACAGCTTTCTAAAGAATTCGTCCGCGAATGGTTGATGGAGAACGGTTTCCAGGGTAAAGAAGGTCAGAAAGTGCCCGAAATGACTCCGGCTATCGTACAGAGCATCAGCGACCGTTATATCGAATTGTTCGAAAACATCACCGGTGAGAAATTTGTAAAAGAAGATACCAGCAATATTGCTGAACGTATCGAAAAGAACGTTATGAATTTCTTGACTGAATAAGAATGGATTACCCGCAACAACATATCAAACCTTACGACAAGGAAGGAAAGAAAACCGAGCAGGTGGAACGTATGTTCGACAACATCGCGCATGCCTACGATAAGTTGAATCACACCTTATCCTTAGGGATAGACCGCAGTTGGAGACGTAAAGCCATAGCCTGGCTTCGCCCTTTCCATCCGCAACGTATGATGGATGTAGCTACCGGCACAGGAGATTTTGCCATCCTTGCCTGCCGCGAGCTGCAACCCACTGAGTTAATCGGCACGGATATATCAGAAGGTATGATGAATGTGGGACGTGAAAAAGTAAAGAAGGAAGGACTCTCGGACAAAATATCTTTTGCCCGGGAGGACTGTACTTCACTCTCTTTTGCCGACAATGGCTTTGACGCTATTACCGTAGCTTTCGGTATCCGCAACTTCGAAGACCTCGACAAAGGTCTCTCCGAGATGCGCCGTGTACTGAAACCGGGAGGCCATCTTGTGATTCTGGAGCTAACCACTCCGGAGCGCTTTCCGATGAAGCAACTATTTTCCATCTACTCAAAAATCGTCATTCCGTTACTGGGCAAACTTCTCTCCAAAGACAACAGCGCTTACCGTTATTTGCCGGACACCATCAAAGTATTTCCGCAAGGGGAAATAATGAAAGGAGTTCTTTCAAAAGCCGGATTCGGTGAAGTGAGTTTCAAGCGGCTGACCTTTGGTATCTGCACTCTTTATACTGCGACAAAATAGTGAGTTAATTAATTTAATCCTTTTCTTTTATGGAAAAATATGGTTTAATCGGTTATCCTCTGAGACATTCATTTTCTATCGGATACTTTAATGAGAAATTCAAATCCGAGGGTATCGATGCAGAGTATGTGAATTTCGAGATTCCCAGTATCAATAACTTCATGGAAGTCATCGAAGAGAACCCCAATTTATGCGGACTCAATGTCACCATTCCTTACAAGGAGCAAGTAATTCCTTTCCTGGATGAACTCGATCGTGACACGGCAAAGATAGGTGCAGTAAACGTGATTAAAATCATCCGCCAACCAAAAGGTAAAGTAAAATTAGTAGGTTATAACTCTGACATTATCGGATTTACCCAATCCATACAGCCTTTATTGCAACCCCATCACAAGAAAGCCTTGATTCTAGGTACCGGCGGGGCCTCCAAAGCAGTCTATCACGGACTTAAAAATCTGGGAATCGAAAGTGTATTCGTTTCACGCACTCATAAAGCGGACAATATGCTGACTTACGAAGAGCTAACCCCCGAAATCATGGCGGAACATACGATTATCGTCAACACTACTCCCGTAGGTATGTTTCCTAAGGTCGATTTCTGCCCGAATATCCCATACAATCTAGTAACTCCAAACCATTTGCTCTACGATTTGTTATATAATCCGAATGTTACCCTTTTTATGAAAAAAGGGGAAGCACAAGGAGCCGTCGTCAAAAACGGTCTGGAAATGTTGCTTCTTCAAGCATTCGCCGCTTGGGAAATCTGGCATAAGTAAATCACATTTCCCCTCACTCTCGGCAGAAGAAGTCAGGGGCAAATCAAAGAGGTATAATTATGAGGAGAAAAGTTGTCTATAGCATTATCGTTGTCATGTTGATATTGACCGGCTGTACCATTGGAGGAAGTTTCTATATGTTGAATTTATCTCTGACGCCGGATGGCAAGATATTGTCTAAAGACGCTGATTCTTATCCTTTTATGTACAGAAACTATCCTTTTCTGCGTTCATGGGTAGATAGTCTGCGACAAGTAAATGCCCTGAAAGACACTTTTATCGTCAACCCGCACGGCATACAGCTTCATGCTTACTATGTGGCTGCTCCCAGACCCACAAACAAAACCGCAGTTATTGTACACGGATATACGGATAATGCCATCCGTATGTTTATGATCGGTTACCTCTACAATCGGGATTTAGGCTTCAACATTTTGCTTCCCGACCTTCAGCACCAAGGCGAAAGTGAAGGTCGGGCCATTCAGATGGGATGGAAAGACCGTCTGGATGTATTGCAATGGATGAACATCACCAATGCTATCTTTGGAGACAGCACGCAGATGGTAGTGCACGGTATTTCGATGGGAGGCGCAACCACAATGATGGTATCCGGTGAGGAGCAGCAGCCTTTCGTCAAGTGCTTTGTGGAAGATTGCGGTTATACCAGTGTGTGGGATGAATTTTCCCATGAGCTGAAAAGTTCTTTCGGTCTCCCTCCTTTCCCTTTGATGTATACCACCAGTTGGCTATGCGAAAAGAAGTACGGATGGAATTTCAAAGAGGCCTCTTCGCTGAAACAAGTAGCAAAATGCAAACTACCGATGTTGTTTATCCACGGCGACAAAGATACATACGTTCCGACTTGGATGGTTTATCCGCTTTACGAAGCAAAACCGGAACCTAAAGAACTTTGGATAGTACCGGGTGCGGCTCACGCCCTTTCATACAAAGAGAATAAACAGGAGTACACAGACAAAGTCCGTAAGTTTGTCGGGCAATATATTCATTAAACGATGAAATTAATATTCACATTCATAGCTATTACTTTCTTGCTGACCCCCTTACGGGCTCAGGAGAAAGTGTACACAGTAGACAATCTTCCGAAAGTCCACTTACAGAACAAAATGCAATATGTATGTAATCCTGCGGGAATACTGTCAAAAGCAGCCTGTGATAGTATAGACTCCATGCTTTATGCTTTAGAACTGCAAACCGGTATTGAGACAGTCGTTGCAGTGGTTCCCTCCATTGGAGAGGAAGATTGTTTCGATTTCTGTCATCAACTGCTCAATCAATGGGGGGTAGGAAAGAAAGACAAGAATAACGGTTTGGTTATTCTATTGGTAACCGACCAACGCTGCATTCAATTTTATACCGGATACGGTCTGGAAGGAGTTCTCCCCGACGCCATCTGCAAGAGGATTCAGACGAAATACATGATTCCGTATCTGAAAGACGGGAATTGGAATGCCGGAATGGTGGCCGGTTTGAAAGCGACTTGCCAAGTCCTTGACGGTTCTATGGAGAACGATTCTCTTTCCGGTTCAACCAATAACGGAGGTTCATTCGATTTCATCCTCGCCATATTTTTCTTTATACTGATTGGTGGAGGTATCGCTTTCCTTTCCGCACGCAAGCAAAGCCGTTGTCCGAAATGCGGAAAGCACACGTTACAAAGAAGCGGTAGCCGGCTGATCTCCAGAGTCAATGGCGTGAAAACCGAAGACATCACTTACACGTGTAGAAATTGCGGTCACACCCTCACACGTCGCCAACAAAGTTATGACAATGATTATCATCACCGAGGTGGTGGCGGCGGTCCGTTTATTGGTGGTTTCGGCGGAGGCAGAAGTTTCGGAGGCGGAGGCGGTTTTGGCGGAGGAAGCTTCGGTGGAGGAATGGGCGGCGGAGGTGGTGCCGGTTCACGATTCTAGTCAATTCACGACTCCAACTAAAACCTAGGAAAGTCAAGGAAACACCAAGATTTAAAATCAAATTATCAATATCAATCAATAAAAACGATAAATATGAAAAAGTCAGTTATCATTATTTTAGCTGTTATAGCTGTCATTGTCATTTGGGCTGTCAGCATGTACAACGGTCTTGTCGCTATGGATGAGAAAGTAAATGGTCAATGGGCCAATGTAGAAACTCAATACCAACGCCGCGCCGATTTAATTCCCAACCTGGTAAATACAGTAAAAGGGTATGCGACACATGAAAAAGAAACGCTGGAAGGAGTGGTTGAAGCACGCAGTCAAGCAACACAAATGAAAGTCGATGCAGCCGACCTGACACCGGAAAAACTCGCTCAATATCAGAAAGCACAGGGTGCCGTTACTTCCGCCTTAGGCAAATTATTAGCGATCACGGAAAATTATCCGGATTTGAAGGCTAATCAGAACTTCCTTGAACTACAAGCACAATTGGAGGGGACGGAAAACCGTATCAACGTGGCACGCAAAAATTTCAATGATGCTGCACAGGCTTATAACACCAATATCCGTCGTTTCCCCAAGAATATCTTTGCCGGAATGTTCGGATTTGAAAAGAAAGCTTACTTCGAAGCGGAAGAAGGTAGCGAAAAAGCACCGAAGGTAGAGTTCTGAAAAGAGGCAACGGCATTTCTAGTAAGATAGTTGGCTGTACAAAAAAAAAGCAGTACTTTTGCAGCCGTATACAAAATAATTCTATAACTCATGAGTAATCAACGATACATGATGCGTGGCGTAAGCGCATCAAAAGAAGATGTGCACAACGCCATCAAGAACATCGACAAAGGAATTTTTCCTAAAGCATTCTGCAAAATCATTCCCGATATATTGGGAGGCGATCCGGAATACTGTAACATCATGCATGCCGACGGAGCCGGAACCAAGTCTTCGCTTGCTTATATGTATTGGAAAGAAACCGGCGACCTATCCGTTTGGAAAGGTATTGCGCAGGACGCTTTGATCATGAATATCGATGACCTGCTTTGCGTGGGAGCCGTAGATAATATTCTTGTCTCTTCTACCATCGGACGCAACAAGCTGTTAATTCCGGGGGAAGTAATTTCCGCCATTATCAATGGAACGGATGAGCTGCTTGCCGAGCTCCGCGAAATGGGAGTAGGCGTATATGCCACCGGTGGTGAGACAGCCGACGTCGGTGATCTTGTCCGCACTATTATTGTTGATTCCACAGTAACTTGCCGCATGAAACGTTCGGATGTGATAGACAATGCCAACATCCGTCCGGGTGATGTAATTGTCGGTCTTGCTTCTTACGGACAAGCTACTTATGAAAAAGAATACAACGGCGGCATGGGCAGCAACGGCCTGACAAGTGCCCGCCACGATGTATTCGGCAAATACCTTGCAGAAAAATATCCGGAAAGCTATGATGTGGCAGTTCCCGAAGAACTGGTTTATTCTGGAAATCTAAAATTGACAGACAATGTGGAAGGCTCTCCGATCGACGCCGGCAAGTTAGTACTCTCTCCTACCCGTACATACGCGCCGGTAGTAAAGAAGTTGTTGGATGCACTACGTCCTGAAATACACGGAATGGTACACTGCTCCGGTGGTGCACAAACCAAAGTTTTACACTTTGTTGAAAACGTTCGTGTAGTGAAAGATAACCTTTTCCCTGTTCCTCCTTTATTCAAGACTATTCAAGAACAAAGTGGCACAGATTGGGCGGAAATGTACAAGGTGTTCAATATGGGACATCGGCTTGAAGTCTATCTGTCACCGGAACATGCTGAAGAAGTTATCGCCATTTCCGAATCATTTGGAATACCGGCACAGATTGTCGGGCGTATCGAAGCATGTGACAAGACTGAATTAATCATTAAGAGTGAATTCGGAGAATTTAGATACTAAAGAATGGCAGATAACAGTACCATATTAGAGAAACTGGACGGTCTTGTAGCCCGTTTTGAAGAAATATCAACCCTCATCACCGACCCGGCAGTCATTGCCGACCAGAAACGTTATGTCAAACTGACAAAGGAATACAAGGAACTGAATGACTTGATGAAAGCCCGCAAGGAATATATTCAATTACTGGGCAACATCGAAGAAGCTAAAAATATCCTTGCCACCGAGTCGGATGCAGATATACGCGAAATGGCCAAAGAGGAAATGGACCTTAGCCAGGAACGCCTTCCGGTATTGGAGGAAGAAATCAAGTTAATGCTTGTTCCTGCCGACCCGCAAGACAGCAAGAATGCCATTCTTGAAATTCGTGGTGGAGCAGGAGGCGATGAAGCGGCAATCTTTGCCGGTGACCTTTTCCGCATGTATGCCAAATACTGCGAAGTAAAAGGATGGAAACTGGAAGTCTCCAACGCCAATGAAGGAACTGCCGGCGGATACAAGGAAATAGTTTGTAGCGTCACGGGAGACAATGTTTACGGCACATTGAAGTATGAATCGGGTGTACACCGCGTACAGCGTGTTCCCGCCACAGAGACTCAGGGACGTGTACATACTTCGGCAGCTTCGGTAGCCGTACTTCCTGAAGCGGAAGAGTTCGATGTGGTCATCAACGAAGGAGAGATCAAATGGGATACTTTCCGAAGTGGCGGCGCGGGTGGACAGAACGTTAATAAGGTAGAATCCGGAGTGCGTCTGCGCTATATCTGGAAGAACCCTAATACCGGTGTTGCCGAAGAAATCCTGATCGAATGTACCGAGACACGCGACCAACCCAAAAATAAAGAGCGCGCATTGGCCCGCCTCCGTACTTTCATCTACGACAAGGAGCATCAGAAATATATCGACGACATTGCTTCCAAACGTAAAACGATGGTTTCAACGGGAGACCGCTCTGCGAAAATCCGTACATACAACTATCCGCAAGGACGTATCACCGACCACCGCATTAATTACACGATTTATAATCTTGCGGCTTTCATGGACGGGGATATACAAGACTGTATCGACCACCTGATCGTAGCTGAAAATGCGGAACGGTTGAAGGAAAGCGAACTTTAGATAAGTTGAAAGTTGAGAGTTGAGAGTGATTCTAAAATAGTAATATATAAATAATAAAATGGATAAGAAAGAATTATTTGAAAACATAAAACGCAAAAAATCATTCCTTTGTGTAGGGCTTGATACTGACATCAAGAAAATCCCGGAACATCTGCTGAAAGAAGAAGATCCGATTTTTGCTTTCAATAAGGCAATCATCGACGCGACAGCCGATTTGTGCATAGCCTACAAACCCAATTTGGCTTTTTACGAAAGTATGGGTGTAAAAGGATGGATCGCTTTTGAAAAGACAGTAAAGTATATCAAGGATAATTATCCGGATCAGTTCATCATTGCCGATGCAAAACGTGGTGACATAGGAAACACTTCCGCCATGTATGCCCGTACTTTCTTCGAGGAACTGGATATCGACTCTGTAACCGTAGCTCCTTACATGGGAGAAGACAGTGTGACTCCGTTTCTTACTTACGACAACAAATGGGTTATCCTGTTGGCATTGACTTCCAACAAAGGATCTCATGACTTCCAATTGACAGAAGATGCAAATGGCGAACGTCTGTTTGAAAAAGTACTACGCAAATCACAGGAATGGGCAAACGATGACCGTATGATGTACGTAGTAGGTGCTACTCAAGGACGTGCTTTTGAAGATATCCGCAAAATTGTTCCTGACCATTTCCTTCTCGTTCCCGGTATCGGAGCGCAAGGCGGCTCGCTCGAAGAAGTTTGCAAATATGGTATGAATAGCACTTGTGGATTGATTGTAAACTCTTCCCGTGGCATTATCTACGTAGATAAGACAGAAAAGTTTGCAGAAGCTGCCCGTACTGCCGCACAAGAAGTTCAGGCACAAATGGCAGAACAATTGAAGAGAGTGATTAACAATCAGTAATTAAGTGGTCTACGAAAGAAAGATAATTAACGACCCGGTATTCGGGTTCATTAATATCCCCAAGGGGTTGCTGTATGATATTGTACGTCATCCCCTATTGCAGCGTCTTACCCGCATCAAGCAGGTAGGACTCTCATCGGTAGTATATCCCGGTGCACAGCACACCCGTTTCCAACATTCACTGGGAGCATTCTACCTAATGAGCGAAGCAATCACCCAACTAGCGTCCAAAGGTAATTTTATCTTTGACAGTGAAGCGGAAGCTGTGCAGGCTGCCATCCTTCTGCATGACATTGGGCATGGCCCATTCTCACACGTACTGGAGGATACAATCGTGAAAGGAATTCCTCACGAAGAAATTTCCCTCATGCTGATGGAACGGATGAACAAGGAGATGAACGGACAACTCAGTCTTGCCATCCAAATCTTCAAGGATGAATATCCAAAACGTTTCTTGCATCAGCTGGTTAGCGGGCAACTGGACATGGACCGGCTTGATTATCTTCGTCGTGACAGTTTTTATACAGGAGTAACAGAAGGAAACATCGGCTCTGCACGGATCATAAAAATGCTTGATGTGGCCGATGACCGTCTCGTAGTCGAGTCTAAAGGTATCTATTCCATAGAGAACTTTCTTACGGCACGCCGTCTGATGTATTGGCAAGTATACCTGCACAAAACTTCGGTCGCATACGAAAAAATGTTGATCAGTACTCTTCTACGCGCTAAAGAACTAGCCTCACAAGGAATAGAACTGTTCGCATCGCCTGCATTACGTTTCTTCCTTTACAACGACATCACTCCTACAGAATTCTACAGCAATCCCGATTGCCTGGAGAATTTTATCCAGCTGGATGACAATGATATCTGGACGGCTTTGAAAGTATGGAGCACACATACCGATAAAGTACTTTCTACTTTAAGTATGGGAATGATTAACCGAAATATCTTCAAAGTGGAAATTTCGTCGGAACCGATTAGTGAGGACAGAAAAAAAGAATTAACTTTGCAAATCAGCCAACAACTAGACATCCCCCTTTCCGAAGCGAACTATTTTGTTTCTACCCCCAGCATCGAAAAGAATATGTACGACCCGGCAGATGACAGTATTGACATTATCTATAACGACGGCACAATCAAAAACATAGCCGAAGCTTCGGACATGCTGAACATCTCATTATTGTCCAAAAAGGTAAAGAAATACTATCTCTGTTACCAGAGATTACACAGATAAGTATAAAATATTCATTCAATAACACGGAAATCTGAAAAAAAAGTCCGTTATTTGTGAACTAATTAAATTTTAAACAAAAGACATGGAGTTCTCGGCTAAGCAAATTGCAGAATTTATCCAAGGGGAAATCATTGGAGACGAAAACGCTACGGTACACACATTCGCTAAAATTGAAGAGGGAATGCCCGGAGCTATTTCTTTCCTGTCGAACCCTAAATATACACCTTATATCTACGAAACACAATCAAGCATTGTCCTGGTTAACAAGGATTTTACTCCTGAACATGAAATCAAAGCCACTCTTATCAAAGTGGAAAATGCATACGAAAGCCTGGCGAAACTGCTCAATCTCTACGAAACGAGCAAACCTAAAAAACAAGGTATTGATTCACTAGCATTTGTCGCCCCCAGTGCCAAGATTGGTGAGAATGTATACATTGGTGCTTTTGCCTATATCGGTGAAAATACCGTAATTGGAGATAACACCCAGATTTATCCGCATACTTTTGTTGGAGACGGCGTGAAAATAGGTGATAATTGTCTGCTTTACTCAAATGTCAACATCTACCACGACTGCCGTATAGGTAATGAATGTATCCTGCATTCAGGTGCTGTGATCGGGGCGGACGGATTTGGCTTTGCTCCTACTCCGAACGGATACGATAAGATTCCTCAAATCGGAATCGTGATTCTGGAAGATAAAGTGGATATAGGCGCCAATACCTGTGTAGACCGTGCTACAATGGGAGCTACAATAGTACATAGTGGTGCTAAAATAGATAATCTGGTGCAGATAGCACATAATGATGAAATAGGTTCACATACGGTAATGGCTGCGCAAGTCGGTATTGCCGGCTCTACAAAAATCGGTGAATGGTGTATGTTCGGCGGTCAGGTCGGTATTGCCGGACACATCAAAATAGGGGATAAAGTAGGATTGGGTGCACAATCCGGTGTTCCCGGAGACATCAAATCCGGAAGCCAGCTGATCGGAACTCCACCTATGGACCCCAAACAATATTTCAAAGCGTCCATCGTAAGAAAAAGCCTGCCGGATATGCAGAAGGAGCTACGTGACCTGCGCAAAGAAATCGAAGAATTAAAACAACTATTAAATAAGTAACCAATGCTGAAACAAAAAACGCTGAAAGATAGCTTTTCACTGAGCGGGAAAGGTCTTCACACTGGACTTGATCTCACTGTAACATTCAATCCGGCTCCGGACAATCACGGATATAAAATCCAACGTATTGACGTAGAAGGACAACCAATAATCGATGCAGTAGCCGACAATGTGGTGGAAACCACACGTGGTACTGTTTTGTCGAAGAATGGAGTTAAAGTAAGCACCGTGGAACATGGTATGGCAGCCCTTTACGCATTGGGCATTGATAACTGTCTTATCCAGGTAAACGGCCCGGAATTTCCGATATTGGATGGTAGTGCACAATATTATGTACAAGAAATAGAACGTGTAGGAACAGTAGAACAGAATGCTGTCAAGGACTTTTATATTATCAAATCTAAAATAGAGTTCCGGGATGAAACGACCGGTTCATCCATCATCGTATTGCCGGATGAGAATTTTAGCCTGAATGTATTGGTTTCCTACGATTCAACCATCATTCCGAATCAGTTTGCAACACTCGAAGATATGCATAAATTCAAAGACGAAGTGGCTGCCAGCCGTACTTTCGTCTTTGTTCGCGAAATAGAACCGTTACTTTCCGCCGGCCTGATTAAAGGTGGCGACTTGGATAACGCTATCGTAATCTACGAACGTAAGATGTCGCAAGAAAGTTTCGATAAGTTGGCAGATGTGATGGGAGTACCCCACATGGACGCCAACCAGTTAGGCTATATTAATCACAAGCCATTGGTTTGGCCGAACGAATGTGCACGTCACAAATTACTTGATGTTATCGGTGACCTTGCTTTAATCGGTAAACCGATCAAAGGACGTATCATCGCTACCCGTCCCGGGCATACTATCAACAACAAATTCGCCCGTCAGATGCGGAAAGAAATCCGTCTGCACGAAATCCAGGCACCGGGCTATGACTGCAATCGGGAACCGGTAATGGATGTAAACCGTATCCGTGAGCTACTGCCTCACCGTTATCCGTTCCAATTGGTGGACAAAGTAATTGAAATTGGTGCCAACTATATTGTAGGCGTCAAGAATATCACTGCTAATGAACCTTTCTTCCAAGGTCATTTCCCACAAGAACCCGTTATGCCGGGTGTACTTCAGGTAGAGGCTATGGCACAGGTCGGAGGTTTGCTTGTTCTCAACTCTGTTGATGAACCGGAACGTTATTCTACTTATTTCATGAAGATAGACGGTGTGAAATTCCGCCAGAAAGTAGTGCCGGGAGATACACTGATTTTCCGTGTGGAATTGTTAGCCCCCATCCGTCGTGGAATCTCTACCATGAAAGGTTATGCATTTGTTGGAGAGAAAGTGGTTTGCGAAGCTGAATTCATGGCACAAATAGTAAAAAACAAGTAATTAACAATTGGAAATTCAAATGATAAGTCCTTTAGCGTATATCCATCCCGAAGCTAAAATAGGGGAAAATGTAGAAATTGCGCCTTTTGTATTCATAGATAAAAACGTGGTTATCGGCGACAATAATAAAATTATGGCTAATGCCAATATTTTATATGGCTCGCGTATCGGTAACGGAAACACTATATTTCCGGGAGCCGTCATTGGGGCCATCCCGCAAGACCTTAAATTTCGCGGAGAAAAATCAACCGCTGAAATCGGAGACAACAACCTGATTCGCGAAAACGTAACAATCAACCGTGGTACGGCAGCTAAAGGGCGCACGATTGTGGGAAGCAACAACTTACTGATGGAGGGTGTGCACGTAGCGCACGATGCATTAGTGGGAAACGGATGTATCATAGGCAATTCTACCAAAATGGCAGGCGAAATCGTGATTGACGACAATGCAATCGTCAGTGCTAACGTATTGATGCACCAATTTTGTCATGTAGGTAGTCATGTAATGATTCAAGGCGGATGTCGTTTCAGCAAAGATATCCCTCCTTACATCATCGCAGGACGCGAACCGATCGCCTTCAGTGGTATCAACATCATCGGTCTGCGCCGTCGCGGTTTTGCCAATGAAGTGATCGAAAGCATTCACAATGCCTATCGTATCATCTATCAAAGTGGTTTGAATACGACAGAAGCATTAAAGAAAATTGAAGATGAATTTGAAAAGAGTCCGGAGATTGACTATATTATCAACTTCATCCGTAACTCAGAGCGTGGCATTATTAAATAAACAGTTCAAAATAGTCATATTATGATATACAGATTTACTATTATATCTGATGAAGTTGACGATTTTGTCAGAGAAATACAAATTGACCCGGAAGCTACTTTCTTTGACTTCCATGAGGCAATACTGAAATCAGCAGGGTATACAAACGACCAGATGACTTCTTTTTTTATCTGCGATGATGATTGGGAAAAAGAAAAAGAAGTAACTCTGGAAGAAATGGATGATAATCCCGAAATGGATAGCTGGGTGATGAAAGAAACTACAATCAGCGAATTAGTAGAAGATGAGAAGCAGAAATTACTCTACGTATTCGATTACATGACAGAACGTTGTTTCTTCATCGAACTATCTGAGATTATCACCGGAAAGAATATGACAGGTGCCAAATGTACCAAGAAATCCGGAGAAGCTCCCAAACAGACTGTAGATTTTGAAGAAATGGCTGCTAGCGGCGGTTCGCTTGATTTAGATGAAAATTTCTATGGCGACCAAGACTTCGATATGGAAGACTTCGACCAAGAAGGATTCGATATCGGTGGCGATGCAGGTAGCCCTTATGATGAAGATAAATATTAATTTAACGATTAGTGATTTAATGATAAGTGTGGTAAAGATTCGTTTTATCCACAGATCATTAAATCACTAATCTGTTACCATTAACCACTTATCCCCCTTGCCTACTCTCATTGTTCTTATAGGTCCTACCGGTGTAGGAAAAACAGAATTAAGCCTACGGATAGCAGAGTCTTTTCAAACAAGCATTGTATCTGCTGATTCAAGACAACTTTATGCCGAATTAAAAATAGGTACGGCAGCTCCTACTCCCGACCAGCTCAAACGTGTACCTCATTATTTGGTCGGTACGCTCCATTTGACAGATTATTACAGTGCCGCTCAATACGAAACGGAAGCGTTGGAAATCCTCGATAAGTTATTTATGCAACACGAGGTCGTAGTTCTTACCGGTGGCTCAATGATGTATGTAGACGCTATTTGTAAAGGTATCGACGATATTCCTACCGTTGATGCGGAAACCCGCCAACTCATGCTACAGAAATATGAGGAAGAAGGACTTGAACAACTCTGTGCAGAACTTCGCCTGCTGGATCCGGAATATTATCGGATAGTCGATCTGAAGAATCCCAAACGGGTAATTCATGCATTGGAAATTTGTTATATGACCGGACGCACTTATACTTCGTTCCGCACCCAACAAAAGAAAGAACGTCCGTTCCGCATTATTAAAATAGGATTAACCCGTGACCGGGAAGAGTTGTATGACCGTATTAACCGTCGGGTAGATATGATGATGGAAGAAGGATTACTGGAAGAAGTACGCTCGGTACTTCCCTATCGCCACCTCAATTCGCTCAACACAGTAGGTTATAAAGAGCTGTTCAAGTATCTGGATGGAGAATGGGAACTCCCCTTTGCCATAGATAAAATCAAGCAAAACTCCCGCATTTATTCACGTAAACAGATGACTTGGTTCAAACGGGATGAAGAAATACAATGGTTCCATCCGGAACAAGAAACGGAGATACTGGCGTACCTCCGTCAATTCTTATCATAATGTATTCTGACCGTATTTGAAAAATCCACTGTTATTCTTCAGATGCGGTTATTTTTATTGTTGAAGTTACTGTATCATTCACAGTACGAATAGGAATCTGACGTACTTGATATTCCTCTTTTACTAAAAGATTCACTTCAATCACTCCATTCTTCCCCTTATCACCATAAGCCGCCAAAGCATTCTTATCTTTCAATACAGATATGCTTCTAATACGATCAGGAGATATATTTGCCAAAGGATCATCACCAGAAGCCTCTTTGCCATCAATAATAATCAAAGGCTTCCCTCCAGTAGCAGAATGAAACGTAACACCCCAATTCTTAGCCCCACTATTCAATGCGTCTAACCTTGTTTTATTAAGACTTCCTATTTCTATCTTTTTCGGTTTAAACTTCTTTTCCGAATATAGCTTTATATCCATCAATCCATCCTTAGCCTTTTCCCCATAAATCTTGATAGCCTTTTCAGCACCTATAACCGAGATACTCTCAATACGTTCCGGATTCAAAGCATTTACCACTTCATAATCCGACTCCTTCCCATTAATAATAACTAAAGGTTTTTCTTCACCTGAAACTCCCCGCACCGAAAGAGCTACCTTCTTTTCTCCGGATGTTAAGACAGAATCTTTCTTTTCTGCACGATACCCTACTACTATCACCTTATTTTTAGCAGTATCAGCCGGTTCTTTAACAACATTTTCTTCACTCTTTTTTTCTACAATTGCTGCCAAATCATTAACTTTGGCAACAGAAATCTCTTCCATTTTTTCAGAGATTTCAGGACGGGCAAAAGCAGTTACTGCAATAGCTGCCAACGGAAGTACATACAAATACTTCAACCGTGCCCACGGATTCGATTTTTCTTTTAACATCATAGTGATACGTTTTTTAAGTTTACTGTGATTAAAGCTGTTGACCATAGAGTAGAGCCTTGTGCCAACAGCTTTTTTTATTAATAATAGTTGATATTCTTTCGCGTTTACACCCTCATTGATTACAGTCTCATCCGCTTCGTACTCATGAATATTCTGCAACTCTTGTTTCAACAACCATGCACCGGGATTGAACCATTGGAAAAAGATACAAATATCCGCCAATAACAAGTCAATAGAATGGCGGTGGTGAATATGAGCCATTTCATGTATGAGAATCTCCCGCCCATTCTCTTCCAGATCTTTTTGACTAATCACAATATACTTCATCCAACTGAACGGAGCTATCTCTTGATGGTGTATCACAAGCGTACCCCCTTTCTCTAACTTCTCCCGTTTTCCGGAATGTATCAACCGGAAAAGACTTATCAACGAATAAATACTCCGACAGGCAAGAAATAGAATACCCGCCAAATAGACCAGCAAAACAACTTGTATCCAGGACGCCACCGTTTCCTGCACTGCACCGGCTTCAACAGGGGTAGCTTCCAACTCTGCCATCAGTAGCAACTGCTCGATGGAAAGCATAGCCTGTTGCACCTCAACCTGATGCCGGGTAGTTACTTCGATACAAGGAATGAGTAATGAAAAGAACAACACTCCCAATAAAGCCATCCGATTGAAACGATGAAAAGTTTCCTTGCTAAGTAATAACCTGAAAAACAGGTAAAACAAAACAAGACAAACTGACGATTTTAATATATAGATGAAGAAAACTCCCATAGCATAGATTTTCGTTAAAAAGATTAGTGTTTCTTATCAGCCTGTTCCACTTCGTGAATAAGTTGCTTCAATTCATCCAGCGATATATCTTCCTCCTTAACCAAAGAAGAAACAGCATTCAGATAAGAATTATTAAAATACTTGCTAATCACATTCCGCAACGTTCCTTTACGAAAATCCTCTTCGCTGACTACAGGATAGTATTGATAAGTATTCCCAAAAGTATAGTGAGCTAAAAAGCCTTTTTCTTCCAGCCCACGCACAATCGTAGATAATGTATTAAAATGCGGCTTGGGCTCTTCATAGAAAGCCAACATTTCTTTCACGAACAAGGGGCCTTTTTCCCAGAAAAAGCCCATAATTTCTTCTTCTTTTGCTGTTAATCCTTTCATATTTGCAACTTTGTTTGCTGCAAATAACGAAAAGTTTTAGTTCATAAACTAATTTATTTAGTTAATGTAAACTAAAAGCTATAGTTAAGAAGAAAAGCTTACTATTAAATACCTGTGAAACAGAATTTCTACTAATCCTTTAGCCCCACAGTTTATTTGTAATATTTAAAGTCCTTTTCACAAAGAGATTGAAACTTCCCAATAATCCTTATCAAATCTGCATAAAAATCCATCAGGTTTTGTCGAATCTAAGTTTATTGTTACTTTTGCAATTACGAATAAAAACCAAAACCGAATTAAAAAAGCAGATGAAAAAGATCAGCATCACTCTATTACTCTGCCTTCTCTGTCTGACAGGAATGGCACAAGGACAAAAAGCACTCGATTTAAAAGATATCACCTCGGGACGTTTCCGCCCGGAAAATATTCAAGGCGTAATTCCGATGCCTGATGGAGAACATTACACACAAATGAATGATGACGGCACTCAAATCATCAAATATTCTTTCAAGACAGGTGAAAAAGTAGAGGTGATCTTCGATGTAAAGACTGCCCGCGAATGTGATTTCAAGCACTTCGACAGCTATCAGTTCTCACCCGACGGAAAGAAACTACTGCTTGCTACCAAGACGACCCCGATTTATCGGCACTCATATACAGCTGTACATTATATCTACCCTTTGAAACGAAATGATAAGGGCGTTACGACAAACAACATTATTGAGCGGCTGTCTGACGGCGGACCTCAACAGGTCCCCGTCTTTTCTCCGGACGGAACAATGATAGCTTTTGTCCGCGATAACAATATCTTTCTTGTGAAACTGCTTTATGGCAATAGTGAAAGCCAGATTACCGAAGACGGTAAACAGAACTCTATTATCAACGGCATCCCGGACTGGGTGTATGAAGAAGAATTCAGTTTTAACCGTGCGTTGGAATTCAGTGCCGATAATACGCAAATCGCTTACATCCGTTTTGACGAATCGGCAGTACCGTCCTATTCTTTTCCGGTATTTGCCGGACAAGCACCCCACATTAATGCTTTGAAGGACTATCCGGGTGAATATACCTACAAGTATCCGAAAGCCGGATATCCGAATTCCAAAGTCGAGGTACGCACTTATGATATCAAATCGCACGTCACCCGCACAATGAAACTTCCGTTGGATCCGGATGGATACATTCCCCGCATCCGCTTTACCAAAGACGCCAACAAGCTGGCCATCATGACACTGAACCGTCATCAAGACCGCTTCGATCTTTATTTTGCCGACCCACGTTCAACACTTTGCAAACTGGTGCTACGTGATGAATCACCCTATTATATCAAGGAGAACATCTTCGATAATATCGAATTCTATCCTGAATATTTCAGTTTGCTCAGCGAGCGTGACGGTTATAGCCACCTCTATTGGTACAGTATGGGAGGCAATCTGATCAAAAAGGTTACAAACGGCAAATACGAAGTAAAAGACTTCTTGGGATATGACGAAGAGGACGGATCTTTCTATTACACCAGCAATGAAGAAAGTCCTTTGCGTAAAGCAGTCTACAAGATAGATAAGAAAGGTAAAAAGACCAAGCTGTCTCAAAAAAGCGGAACCAACACCCCGCTCTTCAGCAAATCAATGAAGTACTACATGAATAAGTTTACGAGTCTTGATACTCCCATGTTGGTTACGTTGAACGACAATTCGGGTAAGACTCTCAAAACATTGGTTACGAATGACAAGTTGAAACAGACCCTGTCCGGATATGCTGTGCCGCAGAAAGAATTCTTTACTTTCCAGACTACGGATGGTGTAACCTTGAACGGATGGATGATGAAACCTGTTAATTTCTCCGCATCGAAGAAATATCCGGTGTTGATGTATCAATATAGCGGACCGGGCTCGCAACAAGTATTGGATACATGGGGAATCAGTTGGGAAACCTATATGGCGAGTCTCGGCTACATCGTAGTATGCGTGGATGGTCGGGGAACAGGAGGACGCGGAGAAGCCTTCGAGAAATGTACCTATCTGAAAATCGGAGTAAAAGAAGCCAGAGACCAAGTGGAGACCGCTCTCTATCTCGGTAAACAAGCATACGTGGATAAAGACCGGATCGGTATTTGGGGATGGAGCTACGGCGGATACATGACTCTAATGAGCATGAGCGAAGGTACTCCCGTTTTCAAGGCAGGCGTAGCCGTTGCCGCACCGACCGACTGGCGTTTTTATGACACTATTTATACCGAACGTTTCATGCGTACTCCCAAAGAGAATGCAGAAGGATACAAGGCCTCATCCGCTTTTACCCGTGCCGACAAACTGCATGGCAACTTGTTGCTCGTACACGGTATGGCAGATGACAACGTTCATTTCCAGAATTGTGCAGAGTATGCCGAGCAGCTGGTACAACTCGGAAAACAGTTTGATATGCAGATTTATACCAATCGCAATCACGGAATATACGGTGGAAACACTCGTCAGCACTTATACACCCGGTTGACTAACTTCTTCTTGAACAATTTGTAATGGCTGACAGAGTACGTAAGCCTGAATGGCTGAAAATTAATATCGGTGCCAACGAACGGTACACTGAAACCAAACGAATAGTTGACTCCCACTGCCTGCACACAATCTGTAGCAGTGGGCGTTGCCCCAATATGGGAGAATGCTGGGGGAAAGGAACGGCTACTTTCATGATCGGCGGTGACATCTGCACCCGCAGTTGTAAGTTTTGCAACACACAGACCGGTCGGCCACATCCGCTGGATAGTAACGAGCCTACTCATGTGGCAGAGTCTATCGCACTCATGAAACTCAACCATGCTGTCATCACTTCCGTAGACCGTGACGACCTCCCGGACTTGGGGGCCGAACATTGGGCACGTACCATCCGCGAGATAAAGCGCCTGAATCCTCAGACTACCATCGAAGTGCTGATACCCGATTTTCAAGGAAAAACGGAACTGGTAGATCTCGTGATAGAGGCCCATCCCGACATTATTTCACACAATATGGAAACCGTACGCCGCATTAGTCCGCTAGTGCGCAGTGCAGCCAACTACGACACAAGTCTGCAAGTAATCGGCCGCATCTCTTCCAAAGGAGTGAAATCAAAAAGCGGCATTATGGTCGGTTTAGGAGAAACGCCCGAAGAAGTGGAAACATTGATGGATGACTTATTGACTGTCGGTTGCCAGATTCTTACTATCGGACAATACCTGCAACCCAGCCACCGTCATTATCCCGTTGCAGAATACGTAACTCCCCTCCAATTTGCGAAATACAAAACAATCGGTTTAGAAAAAGGATTTAACATTGTAGAGAGCGCTCCCCTTGTCCGTTCATCCTACCATGCAGAGAAACACATCCGTTAGCAAACAAAACACAGGCACTATTTGTTTTATAAGCAGAACCGACAAATAAACATTAAGTAGAGATGGAGCATAAAGGAATACTTTCTTCCGCATTTAACATGTCACTGGGTTTTGTCCCCGTTATTATTTCCATTTTATTGTGTGAACTTATAACGCAAGACACGGCTATTTACATCGGTACAGGTATAGGTATCGTAGGTATATATCTTTCTCACCGACAAAAGGGGGTACTACTCCCTAACTTTATCCTATACATAGCAACCGGAGTATTGTCATTATTATCCTTAGCCGCACTCATTCCGGGAGATTATGTTCCGCCGGGTGCTCTACCGCTTACCTTGGAAGTAGGTATTCTCATTCCCATGTTAAGCCTTTATATGCATAAGAGAAGGTTTATCAACTATTTCTTAAGGCAGATAGGCGCTTGCAAAAAACGTTTATATGCCCAAGGAGCCGAAGCCGCTGTCGTATCGGCACGTATTGTCTTGATTTTCGGTATACTTCATTTTATCATTATCAGTATTACCGTTATTCTCCAGTCTCCGTTGAGCAAGACCAGCTTGTTTGTACTTTATAAGATACTGCCTCCTACAGTCTTTATAATGAGTATCTTGTTCAACCAGATCGCCATCCGTTTCTTTAATCACCTGATGGCTCACACAGAGTACGTGCCTATTGTCAATACCAAAGGAGACGTGATTGGAAAGACTCCCGCGATAGAAGCCATCAATTATAAGAACACCTATATCAACCCGGTGATACGCATAGCTGTCTCCACACACGGAATGCTCTTTCTTTGTGACAGACCGTCCACAGCCATTCTGGATAAGAACAAAGTGGATATTCCAATGGAATGTTATCTTCGCTATGGAGAATCCTTGACAGAAGGTGTCAACCGTCTGATCAGTAATGCAATTCCCCAAGCAAAAGATATCAAGCCGGAATTCAATATCGTCTATCACTTTGAAAATGAAGTGACAAACCGTCTCATTTATCTATTTATCATCGATTTGGAGGACGATTCCGTTCTGTGTACTCCCCGCTTCAAGAACAGCAAGTTATGGAATTTCAAACAGATCGAAGAGAATCTAGGGAAAGGCTTCTTCAGTTGTTGTTTCGAAGATGAATACGAACACCTGAAAAACGTTATTTATATAAGAGAAAAATACAAGGAATCTTAGACAGATCGGGCACATGCCCCTTCCAGTCTTTCACCGTACGTGTCTGGATATACTCTCCTTCGCAAGTAATATTGGCGGCAATGCACAACTTCGTTTGCGGACGGCAGTTTTGTAGAATGTCTTCCACCATTTTGTGATTCCGATAAGGCGTCTCGATAAACAGTTGTGTCTGATTCTCAGCATACACGCGCTGCTCCAATGCCTTCAGTTTCTTGCCACGTTCTCCCGGTTCAATCGGCAGATAACCATGAAATGCGAAACTCTGACCGTTAAAGCCCGAACCCATCACCGAAAGAATAATGGAAGAAGGTCCGACCAGAGGCACCACCTTCAACTTTTTACGCTGTGCAATAGCCACCACATCCGCTCCCGGATCAGCAACAGCCGGACACCCCGCCTCTGAGATAACTCCCATAGAAGCACCACCTATCAGAGGTTTCAAGTAACCGGAAATATCCTCGGGCGAAGTATGTTTATTCAACGGATAAAACGTCAACGCATCAATATCAATCTCCTTATCTACCTTTTTCAGAAAACGACGGGCCGAACGGATATCTTCGACTATAAAATACCGGATACCGGAAATGATTTCCTTATTATAAGAAGGCAATACTTTCTCAATAGGCGTATCACCTAAGGTCACGGGCAACAAATAAAGGGCAGTTTCCACTTTTAAATGAAGAATTAAGAATTAATCTATCTCAAGAAGCCAGATAGTTGGATTCACTCAGCATTGTATGATAGTCGGTAAACTCTAAAAGATCTTTCAACTTCATATCTTTATGCTTTTTCATATACGAAGCAACAATCCTCGCACCGACCCATGTTCCTATCAATGCCGGAGCCTGGCAACCCAACATCTCAACAGCCGGAGCCGGTTTCATATAATAACGGAATACCATCGGATCACGGGCATGAAGATGATCGTTGGAACAGATATAATCCCAGATAGCCTTTTCATTCTCCCTGCACCAGTCGTTTTCCTCTTTCGAATACCCCATCGCCTCGCCTATATTATCATAATCCAGCAAGTTCTGCACAACATAATTAATCTTTCCGGAGTGTATCATCAAGTCAATAAGGCACGTTCCCTCATGATAATCCATATCATAACGGCTCAGAAGATAAAACGAAAAACAATCCGGCACAATACGTTCCGGGCGCATGGAGCGACACTGGTAATCGTAATAGAAACGCTTATACAAAGGATAATCTTCTCCCATATACTTATCCAGACTGATACCCAACAGAGAATCTACCAGAACGATAGACTCGTTGAACGCCGAGATTTGCGAGTAGACAAGCGGAACCTCCGTATTGGGAACCTCCTTCTTCAACTTCCGGAACCCCTTAGTAAGCCCCTCCTCTACTGCATCCAAATTGGGAAACTGAGTTTCCACATCATTCATCAGACGAACCAGCGTCGTATCTGAATAGAATTTTTGCAGGCGTTGCGAAATCGTATCATCTTTCACCGTGCCGATAGCCAGCACATCCTCAATCAGTATCTTTGTCGGCATACGGTAATCCATCGTCAACTTCTGCATAGCAGAAAAGCTGTTGGAGCGAACATATTCGCTCAACAGCTTATCATATCTCAGAACAGAAATCTCTCCTTCTTTCTGCTCCGTACCTTTTCCTGTGCTTATCCCACAGGAGGCGAGAAGCATACTTATTATAATAAGAAGAGAAATCCGTAATTTCATAATTTATTATCCGTAAATGATATTACCATTTTCGTCCTTGTACTCATCGAGCCCCTTCTCGTATGTAGCCATAGCACGGAGACTCATACCTACGCTGGAGAATCCACCGTCATGGAACAAGTTCTGCATAGTCACCTTACGGGTAAGGTCGGAGAACATCACGATACAATAATCGGCACATTCGTCAGCAGTCGCATTTCCCAGCGGAGACATACGGTTGGCAAAGTCGAACAGCTTATCCATACCTTTCACTCCCGAACCTGCAGTAGTGAATGTAGGCGACTGAGAGATCGTATTCACACGCACACTATGTTCGCGTCCGTAGATATAACCGAAACTGCGGGCAATAGATTCCAACAGCGCTTTTGCATCCGCCATATCGTTGTAGCCGTAGAAAGTACGCTGTGCAGCAACATAACTCAATGCAACGATTGAGCCGTAATCGGCAATAGCGTTCAGTTTCTTGGCCGACTGAATCATTTTGTGGAATGAAACGGCCGAAATATCCAATGTCTTATCCAACATTCCATAGTCAAGGTCATCGTAAGTACGTTTCTTGCGTACGTTGGGAGACATACCGATAGAGTGGAGCACAAAATCTATTTGTCCGCCCAGTATATCCATCGAGGTCTTGAATACATTCGACAAATCCTCCACACTGGTCGCATCTGCCGGAACGATCTGGCAATTCAGTTTTTCTGCCAAAGCATTGACTTCTCCCATACGGATAGCCATCGGAGTATTTGATAACGTAATAGTTGCACCTTCTTCTACAGCACGTTCAGCCACTTTCCAAGCAATAGACTGATCATTCAGCGCGCCGAAGATAATACCTCTTTTTCCTTTCAACAAGTTGTAACTCATATCTTTTAATAGTTAAATTTTGTGCAAAGATAGGATATTTCTGCATAAAAACACGAGAAGTGTGCAAATAATAGACACAAATGACAAAAAATACACGTATTCTATCAATTAGTCCACATTCCCTTGAACTTTCACTCCTATCTTTGCAATCGTTAATTACGAGTTCTTGCAGTGCTCGACAGAATACCAAGAAAAACAATAAAATGTATAACCCTATAGAAAATTAGATTACTAAATGAACACATTGACAAAAAGATTCCTCTGGATGGCTATATGTTGTTTGCCGTTTATTTCAGGATGCAAACAAAGTGAGTGTGCCGTAGAAGAGAACTTGATAAGTGATGCTCTTTACCGGAATTTACCTTTCGAAATGCCTAAAGTACAACAACCGGCTTTTCCTGCTTATGAAGTGAACATTGAAAAATTCGGAGCCAAAGGAGACGGTTTGTTCCTGAACACGAAAGCGATCAACGATGCTATCAAAGACGTAAACCAACATGGAGGGGGAAAAGTGATTATCCCGGAAGGTATCTGGCTGACAGGACCTATCGAACTGCTAAGTAACGTCAATCTTTATACGGAAAGAAACGCGCTGGTACTCTTCACCGGTGACTTTGAAGCATACCCCATTATCGCCACTTCTTTTGAAGGGCTGGAAACCCGCCGTTGCCAATCTCCTATCTCAGCCCGCAATGCGGAAAATATCGCTATCACAGGATACGGTACATTCGATGGAAACGGTGACTGCTGGCGGCCGGTCAAAAAAGGAAAGCTGACCGCATCACAGTGGAAAAAGCTGGTCAATTCAGGCGGTGTACTCGACGAGAAACAGGAAATATGGTATCCTACACCCGGTTCACTGAAAGGAGCAATGGCTTGCAAAGATTTCAATGTGCCCGAAGGTATCAATACGGATGAGGAGTGGAATGAAATCCGTCCTTGGTTACGTCCTGTACTATTAAGCATTGCCAAAAGCAAAAAAATACTGCTCGAAGGAGTCACCTTCAAGAATTCACCGAGCTGGTGTCTGCATCCGCTGTCTTGCGAAGACTTTACAGTGAACAACATCATGGTCATCAATCCCTGGTATTCACAGAATGGTGATGCAATCGACCTGGAATCTTGTAAGAATGCGCTGATTATCAACAGTGTGTTTGATGCGGGAGATGACGCGATCTGTATCAAGTCCGGCAAGGATGAAGACGGTCGCCGTCGCGGAGAACCTTGTCAGAATGTGATTGTGAAAAACAACACTGTATTGCACGGACACGGCGGATTCGTGGTAGGTAGCGAAATGTCCGGTGGTGTGAAGAATATTTATGTGGAAGATTGTACTTTTATGGGAACTGACGTAGGTCTGCGCTTCAAAAGTACACGTGGACGTGGCGGTGTGGTAGAAAACATCTACATTAATAACATCAACATGATCAACATACCGAACGAACCGCTGCTCTTCGACCTGTTTTACGGTGGAAAGGGAGCTGGTGAGGAATCGGAAGAAGACCTGTTGAACCGCATGAAAACCGCTATTCCCCCGGTTACAGAAGAAACTCCCGCATTCCGCAACATCCACATTTCAAATATTGTGTGCAGAGGTTCGGGAAGGGCTATGTTCTTCAACGGATTACCTGAAATGCCGATCAGCAATGTCACTGTTAAGGATGTCGTGATAACAGAAGCAACGGACGGAATCGTCATCAACCAGGTAGACGGGGTGACTTTGGAAAATGTATATGTAGAATCTTCCAAAGGCAACAATATATTAAACGTTAAGAACGCCAAGAATCTGACGATAGACGGAAAGGTTTATGAGGAATCGGCGAAAGAGAAGAAGTTCACCACAGAGGACGCAGAGGACACAGAGGTACAAATCTAAATAAATGGATTTTATATTATTAAACCGAATCCTCTGTGACCTCAGTGTCCTCTGTGGTGCAAAAAAAGAAAACCACAATATCATTATATAGAGTAAAAAGCTCAAATAGCAGACTATTTTATCTTCCAAAGATAGACAGTCTGCTATTTTTTTCAACTACTTTTGCAAAGAGAAATACGACGTATAACATCAACCTTAGAATCATGAAGAAGAATCTTATTATACTTGCTTTCCTTTTAGGAGGTTTCCACTTGTCTTCCCAAGCACAGAAACAGGAGAAAACCATTACGGTAGAAGTGCATAACAATTGGAATCAGGCAAAAACAGACGCCCCGATTGTTATCAACCTGCATGAGTTACACGCAGATTTCAAAATCAAATCCGCCGTTGTCATGGAAGGGACGAACGAGGTTCCTTCCCAACTAGATGATTTGGACAAAGACCGCAAGATGGACGAACTGGCTTTCGTCGCCGACCTTCCCGCTCATGGCAGAAAAACATTCCAGGTCACTCTTTCTTCGGAGAAGAGCACGAAGACCTATCCGGAACGGGTATATGCCGATATGTTTATCGCAGACCACCGGAAAGGGAAACATCAGCGGGTGCAGGCAATCACCGTTCCCGGTAGCAGTAATATATATAGTATGGTACGTCCTCACGGTCCGATTCTGGAATCGGAGCTGGTGGGATACCGACTTTACTTTAACGAAAAGCAGACACCGGACATCTATGGGAAATTCAATAAAGGCCTGGAAATCAAAGAATCTCAGTTCTATCCAACGGACGCACAGTTAGCTAAAGGATTCGGTGATGACGTACTTCGCGTATTCGACAGTTGCGGACCGGGTGCATTGAAAGGCTGGAACGGACAAAAGGCAACGCATATCACTCCGGTAGAAACACGGACGGAGCGTATCATATCCTACGGTCCGGTACGTGCAATTGCAGAAATAGAAGTAACCGGATGGAAATATCAAGGCACGGAATTGGACATGACAACCCGCTACACACTGTATGCCGGACATCGTGACCTTCACATCGAGGCTTTTTTTGACGAACCGCTCGATAAAGAAGTTTTCTGCACGGGTGTACAGGACATCGTAGGCGCTTCCAAGTCCTTCTCCGATCATAAGGGGTTAGTAGGAAGCTGGGGTACGGACTGGCCTGTCAATGATACGGTGAAATATGCCAAAGAAACTGTTGGGCTGGGTACCTGCATTCCGCAACGTTATGTGCAATCGGAGGAAAAAGATAAAGCGAACTTCCTCTATACGATTACCGCTCCGGGAAACAACTATTTCCAATATCATACCACTTTCACTTCGATGAAAGAAACATTCGGATATAAAACTCCGGAAGCTTGGTTTGCCTATCTCCGCAAATGGAAAGAAGAACTGGCACATCCGGTAACTGTAAAAATTAAAGGTATCCGCTAACAAAGCGATATCCACACTATATAAATAAGGTAGATACAAATACAACTAACAAAATTTACGAGGTTTCTACCAATTTTTATACGACTCTGCACAATTATTCCTCCTTGTGCAGAGTCTTTTTTCATACCTTTGCCACATCACATAAATCGTATAAATCATTTATATAAAACTATTTAATCTATTTATATCATGAAACGACTGACACAGACTCTGGTTCTCTGCCTGCTGACTGCCTTCCCTATTCTGGCACAGAGCAACTATGTATCCGAAGTATGGGTTTCCGATCTTGGAAACGGGAAGTATAAGAATCCGGTACTCTATGCCGATTATTCCGATCCGGACGCTTGCCGTGTAGGCGACGATTTCTATATGACTTCATCCAGTTTCGGCTGTCTGCCCGGACTACAAATACTACATTCCAAAGATTTGGTAAACTGGACGTTCATCGGTGCAGCAGTACCCGACGTGCTTGCTCCTATCCAAACTCCCGAACGTCCCGAACACGGCAACCGTATATGGGCTCCTTCTATCCGCCATCACAATGGTGAGTTTTATATCTTCTGGGGAGATCCCGATCAAGGAGCTTTCATGGTGAAAGCCAAAGATCCGAAAGGCCCATGGAGCGAGCCCGTTTTGGTAAAAGACGGAAAAGGAATCATCGACACTTGTCCGTTATGGGATGAAGACGGAAAAGTATATCTGGTACACGCATATGCGGGAAGCCGTGCCGGATTAAAAAGTGTCATCACTATCTGCGAACTGAATGCTGAAGCCACAAAGGCCATCACTCCTTCACGCATCGTCTTCGACGGTCATGAAGCCCACCAAACTTGTGAAGGCCCCAAATTCTATAAAAGAAACGGCTATTATTATATTTTCCATCCGGCAGGCGGTGTGCCGACAGGATGGCAAGTGGTGCTACGCTCCAAAAACGTATACGGTCCTTACGAATGGAAAACTGTACTTGCACAAGGTAACTCTCCCGTCAACGGGCCTCATCAAGGCGCATGGGTAGATACGCCTACCGGTGAAGACTGGTTTCTCCACTTTCAAGACGTAGGTGCTTACGGACGTATCATGCACCTGCAACCTATGAAATGGATAAACGACTGGCCTGTGATCGGGGTAGACAAAGACGGTGACGGGTGTGGTGAACCGGTCCTGACTTACAAGAAGCCTAATGTGGGAAAGACTTATCCTATCTGCACTCCACAGGAAAGTGACGAGTTCGACGGCTACACACTGTCTCCGCAATGGCAATGGCATGCTAATATCAACGAGAAATGGGCCTACTATGCAGGTGACAAGAGTTACGTGAGATTATACTCTTACCCTGTCGTACAAGATTACAAGAATATGTGGGATGTAGCTAACCTATTATTACAAAAGACTCCTTCTGACAATTTCACAGCCACAATGAAACTGACCTTCACTCCCAATCAGAAAAACAAAGGTGAACGTACCGGATTGATTGTGATGGGCAGGGATTATGCCGGATTATTCCTAGAAAATACGGATAAGGGACTTACTCTGTCGCAAGTGGAATGCAAAAGAGCCGATAAAGGGAAACCGGAACAATCGAATGCTTCTGTCAGCCTCACTCAAAACACTGTTTATCTGAAAGTAAAATTCAAATGTGACGGAAAGAAAATCAAAGCCAGCGAAGGCGGACATGACCTTCTTGTCATGTGTGACTTCAGCTACAGTCTTGATGGAAAGAAATATCAACCACTAGGCAATCCTTTTCAAGCAAGAGAAGGACAATGGATCGGTACCAAGATCGGAACATTCTGCACACGTCCGGCTATCGTGACTAATGATGGCGGATGGGTGGATGTGGATTGGTTCCGCATTGCCAAGAAGTAAAAATGAGTAAGTAAATACTAAAAAGACGCTCCCACATCACAAAATTCTTGTAGGAGCGTCTTTTCTTTTTTACCTTTGCAAATAAAAGCAACTTAGAATAATAACCCCAAACCACAATGAAGAAACTAGCAATATTCGATTTGGACGGTACATTGCTAAATACGATCGCCGATCTGGCACACAGTACCAACTATGCTCTAAATAAATTAGGATATCCCACGCATGAAATAGAAAAGTATAACTTCATGGTAGGAAACGGTATCAACAAACTCTTTGAACGTGCCCTGCCCGAAGGAGAAAAAACAGAGGAAAATGTACTCCGTGTCCGCAAAGAGTTTATTCCTTATTATGATATTCACAATGCGGATGATAGCCGCCCCTATCCGGGGGTTCCTGAGTTATTGACCGACCTGCAGTCCGCCGGCATTCAGATTGCCGTAGCCTCCAATAAATATCAGGCCGCTACGGAGAAACTGATAGCTCACTACTTTCCGAACATTCATTTCACTGCCGTGTTCGGTCAGCGGGAGGGAATCAGTGTAAAGCCCGACCCTACGGTTGTCTTCGATATATTAAAGTTGGTCAATGTAGAAAAAGACGAAGTTCTCTACATAGGAGACTCCGGAGTAGATATGCAAACGGCCGCCAATGCAGGAGTAACCGCTTGTGGGGTAACATGGGGCTTTCGTCCAAAAAGCGAACTGGAAGAATTCAAACCGGCATATATCGTAGATACTACAGAAAAGATTTTATCACTTTTTACCCTCATACCCTCATAAACAGCTGTATCGACTTATTCATCGGCATTTCAGCAATGAGAGCAAGCCTGATAGTAAGTATGAGAGTAACTTTTACTCTCATACTTACTATCAGGAGTTTCAAATATAAACAAGCAGTATACACTCCTTGAACAACTGTATGTTTAATGTAGAACAACAACACAGACAAAGTTAATCTACCCTATTTCTTTTGTTAAACTCCCGATATTTATAAAGGCTCACATTCGTGAGCCCTTGAGCTAACAGCCATAAACCTTTCAGCTCACAGTTGTGGACAAAACCGCTCATTAATGTGAGCCTTTACGATTCTCAGACGTTTTACATACTAAGTACGTATGTTCTTACTAACAGGTACGTAGCCTTTACGTATTACATACGGGCATCCGGCACCTAATCTACTATCGGATCTTTCACAATCTTCACTTCTTGACGAATATCCAGATTAAGCATGGGAGCTCTGGTATATGGATCGAGAACCATGATAAAAGAAATTAAGGCTAATGCAAACTCTCACTTAGCGAGCACCAACTCCCCCTCTCTATCATCACTACCGAACGTGAGAGAATAATGCCCGTCCTTTATCACAGACACTTCCAATTGTTTTAAAACTATGATTTCAGTCTGTTTCCCTTTTTCCACAATTCTCAAAACAGGAGTAGCCTTCTTTCCCGTAGACCAATCTCCCTGCCATAGCAATCTGTATTGTTTACCCTCTGTAAGATTGGTTATTGCAACGGAACCTGGCTGTACCAGCAAACCCCAACCGTTCGGTTCTTCCAAAAGGATTTTCGTATCCCACAAGAAATGAGGCGTTTGCTCCGAAGGCATATCAGGATTTATGTCATCCATACCATTATCATTACCGCAAGCAATGAGAAAGAGACAGAACAGTACTCCCGTAGCTAAAAAAATTCTTGTTATTATGTGATGTTTTCTCATATCAATAATATCTTCAAGGTTATTATTTGTTTACCTTTAACCGGACAATAGTACCGTTGGCAGCTCTTGCTTCCAACATTACAAGTCCCTGATAGGAAGAAAGGTCAACTTTTCTTTCCGTAAACGATACGCGATTGTTGTTCACAAAAAAACTGGTAAACAACTCTGCATCCGGTCCTACCACACTTGCCATATTATCTTCCACTGCGATAGCGGTAGCTTCCAGCCAACCGAATCGATCTTCATCGGGAACAGGAACTTGCCCACTGGCCTCATATCCCATGCCTTTGCCATAAAGCACGCTGCTTGCCGCTATTTTCAGAAAGCCAATATCCGGCAAAGTTCCGTCCGCCTGACGCGGATTCATCAGTTCCGTATCTTCAAGACTTATAAAGTCGGCAGAAGTCAGTTCATAACTTTCGGGAGCAAAAGAGTTGTTCACAATCTCGCACAGTATTTCATCCACGTCTATCAAGTGTTTGTCCGCACTTCGCGGCATATAAGATATGTTATTCTTTATAATATGACCATAACCCGGCACATCAACTTTTTCGGATGCACTTTTCCTGTTCAACATACAGAAATTGGACGGGTTTTGGTAGCCCGTGTTATTATACCAGGCAATCCCTCCCAGATGATGATTGGCATAGAACCCTTTGTTTTTATTCTTATAAGCCAGACAATACTGAACGGTATGCATCGGAATCTCCTTCGGCACCTTTGGATTATCACTCATGCCATAACCTCCTGATTTAAATCCGGTTCCATCTCCGGTCTTATCCCCCTCCTTCGTATATCCATTCAGAAAAGACCAGCAATTATCAATGGTAAAAGCCGCCTTGCAATTAATTAAATCGAAGCCATCGTCGCTATTGTACCAGGCACGACATCCCCGAAACACATTACCCGTATAGGACTCCGAAGTCAGATGGCCTCCGAAGCCGTCCACATTTCCTCCTCTTCCGCTATCGGATACAGGATCATAATTATTGTATGCATCGCAATTCAGCACCAGATTATCTTTGCCCGTCACTATATAAAAGCCGATAGCCATGCCATCGTGCATAGACAAATGCTCATAGATATTGTTACTGCCTCCTTCATTGCGGAAACATTCGGACTGTGTATGTTCTGTGATTGTCACTTGCGTGCCCACTACTTCCATATTTCTGAAGTGCAGATACGAACCGCTTACATAAAACACAATAACCCGTTCATTGACGGGCTTTACTTCCGAAAGGTCGAATACCGGACGTTCGTTCTTATAGCCGGAATAGCAAATCCGCTTATCCTTCCCCGTCCCGCTTTTATCCATTTTAAAGACACGGCTCCAGGTAGTACTCCCCACCGTATGGTGTTCCATCACCTCAGACTCCGTTATCTTGTATGTCCCCCGACGGATATAAACAGTATCTCCGGCAACCACTTTCGATTGTGCTTTCCTCAAAGTGGCAAAAGGTTTCTCTATTGTTCCACTGTTGGTATCGCTACCATTCGTAGCCACAAAATAATTTGTTGCCGGAAGAGAAAGACACATCCCTATAAAAGAAAGAAAAAAGTAAAAGCGTTTCATGGTATTCATATCAATATATATAAGGTATTATTGCAAAAGGAAAAATCATTTATAATCTATCTCAATCCGACTGTCTATATTATCCGCCTCCTGCACTTTAGTCTTATCTTCCACTGTCAGACGGATATCCTTCAACCGGAAGTTCTTGCTATAAGCGATTTTTCCAGCAGACTCCACACTCGCATTAATATTAGACAGGTAGAAGTTTTCAATGCGGAGCTCCTCATTCCATCCGGAAGCTGTGATAAAACGTTTTGCCCTGTCGGCCTGTATATTCGAGAAATACACATTCCGGAAATAAGGATATCCTTTCTCCTTTGGTTCGACGGGAGTCAGCATGGTAACCCAGTGTGACGGAATCTTTTTCCCCTTATATTCTTCGGGCAAAGCGGAGTAACTGTATTTGGGATTCCAGTTCAGCCCCACAGCCAATACATACTTTACGCTATCAGCCTTCACACGGGTCATATAAATATTCTCCACCGTTCCTCCACGATTCATGGATGATTTCAGACGCAACGCCGCACCCGTGCCGTAAGCTTTCAGATCGTAGGCAAGCACATTACGGATAGAACCGGAAGTCTCACTGCCGCACGTCACCAATCCCGCCCCTTTGCGTGCGGTACAGTTACGGATTACCACATTCTCCGTCGGTCGGTTCACGCGTAGCCCATCCGCATCGCGACCCGCTTTGATACAGATATTATCGTCATTGCAATCCACTTCACAGTTCTCAACCAGAATATTGGTCGAAGAGTCTATATCAATTCCGTCCGTACTCGGTCCGTGTCCTCCCACATTATTATTAATAGTAACGCCATCCACCGAACAATGATCGGAATACAAAATCTGGCAAGCCCAAAAACCGGTACGTACAAGGGTGAAATCTTTTAAAGTGATATGTTTGCTGTTTGAGACAAGGATTCCCCGCACCCGTTTGCAGTCGTAATCCACAATCCAACGGAGTTTCTTCTTCTCATATTCCTTGCGCATCTCCCAATATTTATCCCAAAACACCTTTCCACGGCAATCAATGAATCCTTCACCTGTCAACGCTGCATTCTCCGCATCCATGATATTGATAACGGCCGAAGGCCATGTCATTTCAATGCCGGCAATACGCGAAGGAAATTCCGGATAGTCACGGATATCCTCACTTGCTATCAACGTTGTGCCTTTGCTCAGATGAAGGTTCACTCCGCTTTTAATGAATAAGGCGCCTATATGGTAAACGCCCGAAGGAATGATAACCGTCCCTCCTCCCTTTTCATGGCAAGCGTCAATAGCCGACTGAATAAAACGGGTACTAAGAACGGAAGTATCACTTTTCAGTCCGAAGTCCGTTGCATGGATACAGTCGGACTTAGGAGCCCGTTGCGCACCTACCTGTTCCGCCCACGACAAATCGGGCTGTACGGGGACATTCCCCCAGTCATGCGCGGAAACGGTAATGGTTCTTTTCGGACTCGTAAAGCCAATCAATGCCAATAGTACAATAGATAAAAGATACTTCATATTCACTCCTTTTTATTCACATTGCAAAATTACCGCATTCCGTAGAAAGCGAAATAGACGAATGTACACAAAAGATAGAAATTTATATGGAATGGATAATCCTATATACACAGGTGGACAATTCTATATTGTCTTTGTACATATTTCCATGTACAGGCATTCAAAAAAGGACTAAATTTGCCACATGAAATAAAAAGAATTATCTAATACTCAAAATAATAGAGTGACATGAAAAGAAGTACAAGCTGGTTACTGTTATGTATGCTTACATTGGTTACTATACCGACTGTAATGGCACAACCCAATTACAACTATTCCAAACTCCAACGGGAGAAGCTCGGACGCGGAGTAATCGCTATCCGTGAGAACCCTTCGGAAGTTGCCGTCTCCTGGAGATATTTATCTTCCGACCCGATAAAAACCGGATTCAATGTTTACCGGGACGGCAAGAAGCTGAACGACCAACCCGTTATCGCCGGTACGATGTTTCGCGACAAGAACGGAAGTCCGGCAACGGCAGTTTATGAAGTACGCCCTGTGATAAAAGGCAAAGAGACTCACCATACGGATGGCAAGTATACCTTACCAAAGAACTCTCCTCTCGGCTATCTGCAAATACCATTGAAAAGACCGGAAGGCGGAGTGACTCCCGCAGGAGACAGCTATACGTATAGTCCTAACGACGCTTCCATCGGTGATGTGGACGGTGACGGAGAATATGAAATCATCTTGAAGTGGGACCCAAGCAATTCACGGGACAATTCGCATGACGGATATACCGGAGAAGTGCTTATCGATTGTTACCGGCTGAACGGTGAACAGTTATGGCGCATTAATCTAGGTAAAAACATACGGGCAGGGGCACACTATACACAATTTATGGTATATGACCTGGACGGTGACGGGAAAGCGGAAGTCGTGATGCGCACAGCAGACGGAAGTGTTGACGCAAAAGGGAATGTCATAGGGAACGCTCAAGCCGATTATCGTGAACCCGGTACTTTCAGCAAGAAAAGAAACGCGATTGTCAATCAAGGACGGGTATGGAAAGGCAAGGAGTATTTAACCGTATTTTCCGGACTGACGGGAGAAGCCTTGCACACGATTGACTATATCCCTCAGCGCGGTGATCCTTCCGATTGGGGAGACGAGCGTGCCAACCGCAGCGACCGTTTTCTGGCTTGTGTAGCCTATCTGGATGGAATTCATCCAAGTGTAGTGATGTGTCGGGGTTATTACACCCGCACCGTCCTGGCTGCCTTCGACTGGAACGGGAAAGAACTGAAAAAACGCTGGGTATTCGATAGTAATGACCCCGGTTGCGAAGATTATGCCGGGCAAGGTAATCACAACCTGCGTGTAGGAGATGTGGACGGTGACGGTTGCGATGAAATTATTTACGGTTCTTGCGCCATTGACCATAATGGCAAAGGACTCTACTCTACCAAGATGGGACACGGAGACGCCATCCATCTTACCCATTTTGACCCTTCACGCAAGGGACTGCAAGTGTGGGACTGCCATGAGAACAAACGTGACGGCAGTACTTATCGCGACGCGGCAACGGGAGAAATCATTCTCCAAGTGAAAAGCAACAAGGATGTAGGCCGCTGTATGGCAGCCGACATCGACCCTACCCAGCCCGGAGTGGAAATGTGGTCGTGGGAAGCAGGAATGCGCAATGCAAAAGGAGAAGCTATTGCAGGCAGGATAAAAGGATTGCCTACCAACATGGCTGTGTGGTGGGATGGCGACTTGCTGCGCGAGTTATTGGATAAGAACATTATCAGCAAGTATGACTGGAAAGCACAAAAGGTAAACAGAATCGTAACATTCGAAGGGGCTCTCTCCAATAACGGAACGAAAGCCGTACCCTGTCTGCAAGGTGACATCGTGGGTGACTGGCGTGAAGAAGTGGTGTTACGCTCGGAAGACAACTGTTCCCTGCGCCTGTATGTATCGACTATTCCTACTGAATACCGCTTCCATACCTTCCTGGAAGATCCCATATACAGAATCAGTATCGCTACCCAGAATGTTGGCTATAACCAGCCAACGCAACCCGGATTCTATTTCGGGCCGGATCTCACTAAGAAGAAAGAGACTTTCAGAGGGTATCAGTTCAAGTAATATCCATCCGTTAGGCGGGCCACGCCTAACGGAGTATCTTTTTGTTTGGGTAAATCTTCCGATAAAGCCATATTTCAAATATATTTCCGACCCGGCCCAAGAAGCGGGTATTCTGTTTTAAATAGACAAATTTATAAATGGATAAATATATCAAAAATCGACAACGGCACGTACCACAAGAGAAGTGTACTTATGGTAAATGTTCCCGTAGGTAAAGTCTGGCTCTTATAGCAACGCTGCGTATTGTCGTATCCGATTCAAACGTTCCATAAAAGATTTGTCATTTCGGGTCTGCTGCATGTTGTAATCCAACTGCATACGCATCAGCAGTCCGGCATCTATCCCTAAAACCGCTTCGAGCAGCAACGCGGTGGAAGTGGTCAGAGGACGGCGGCAGTTCAGAATATCGTTTAAAATCTTGTACGAAATTCCCGCCTGTGCAGCAAGTTTGGCTTGCGACAGTTTGCGGCTTTCAACCTCTTCCTTGAGCAGTTCGCCCGGATGTATGGGGCGTTGACATGTATATTTTCCCATATGCCTTTCGTTTATTTATAATGGTTCGACAATTCTAAAATATTGCATATCGTCACGACTGTTTCGGACGAGATTTGCTTTACTGTAAACTCAATGCGGTATTGGTCGTTCACCCGGACGGACGAGATGCCTGCTTTATCACCCTTCAGCACTTCATAGTGCAGCGAATTGATTGCAAGGAGTTCTTCTATACCCCGGACTTGTTCCAAGACCTTGATACGTAGCTGATATCGGGCTATAATATGAGGTTGGAAGCGGTGTTTTTTATCCACTGTCATCCCTTCCTCATACAATTGACGCAGATATTCTTTATCAAAGCTTATTTCCATTATTTTTCCGTATCGTTTATTGTGCAAAGATAGAGTATATTCCTAAAGTTCCACTATAAAAGTGGAACTTTATTTTTAGCTCGTATGCTTTTTGAGAAAGTTTCTCGTTTTCCCAACATATCAAAGAACACTTTGCGGCTTATATCTTCACCGTTTTCTTGCCTGCATCGCCCGGGCTTCTTCACGGCTTCTACAGCCATGCAAATGCTGCGGGATTACGGGGCGCTTAAAAAGCGAGAGAGAAACGCACTCTAAAAGAATCGCCGACCTTACTGCCGTAGTATATGTAGCCAAAGTCGAAGTTCATGTTGTACGCGTTGCCATAGCTGCGCTCCGTACTCGACTAATAGAGGGACAGAGAGCCAAATCTCTTGTTTACAACCTTCTTGCACTCATCCACTTTTATTTTCGTTTTTTATCCTTATCTTTGTTGCGTAAGATAAAACACATAAATTCACTATGAAGAAGAATACGTTACTTATATTCTCCCTCCTGTTATTCTACTTGTACCCGGCATTCGCCTCCGTAGAGGTACGTTCCAATAAACTGACTACCGGAGACGGATTAGCCAATAACTCCATCCGGTATATGTCGCAAGACAGTAAGGGATTCATCTGGCTGGGTACGCTCAACGGATTAAGTTATTATGACGGCAATTCTTTTGTCAACATCTACCCTGACATCCACAATCCGCTTTCATTGGCCGACTCACGCATCCGGAGTATAGAAGAAGATCCGAACGGCTTCCTATGGATTTCAACGATTTCCTCTTTTATCAGTTGTTATGACCTGCGTCACGGCCGTTTTGTGGATTTCACCGGATGCAACGAATATAAAGAAAACTATTCTAAGTTCTTCATTACCTCCGATAATTCCGTCTGGCTATGGCATAATCAAAACGGATGCAGGAGAATCGTTTATCAGGATGGGAAGTTCTCGTCACAGACTTATAAGAAAGAATTGGGAAATCTACCTTCCGACAGGGTGCAGTTTGTATTGGAAAGCGCCAAAGGAGAAGTCTGGATCGGAACCCGTAAAGGGCTATTGAAATACCGGAACGGGCAAACTGACAATCTGGACCCGCAGAGCCAAAGTTGGGAACATATCATCGCTTATGACCAATATACCTGCATCATCACCGACAAGAATGAAATCTACCGTCACACCTACTCTACCGACAAACTGGAAAAAGTAGGTTCACTTGCCGCAAGCTTTGACGACAACAGTCGTGTCACGGGCAACTTCCTCCTGGCAGACAAATGGGTATTGTTTACCGCCAACGGCAGTTATCTGCTGGATATCCCTACCGGAAAACTTTCCCGCTATTCCGACCTGAATATCAAAAACGGTGCGGTCACCAAAGACAATAAAAAGAATGTATGGGTGCACAACTATACCGGACATTTATGGTACGTCGACGTTACAACGGGCAATATCAAACCGTTTCAGTTCCTTTCTTCCGAACATATCGGCTATATAGATGTGGAACGATATAGTATCGTACACGATTCACGGGATATCATCTGGATTACAACTTACGGAAACGGACTTTACGCATACGAGCTGGCTACGGGAGACTTGCAGCATTTCACCTTTGACATCGGCCAATCCAGCCATATTAACTCTAATTACCTCCAATATGTAATGGAAGACCGTTCCGGCGGTATCTGGGTAAGCTCCGAATTTTCCGGTTTATCTCATCTGGAGATTCTGAACAAAGGCACACAACGTCTCCATCCCAGCGGCGAGAACAGTTCCGACCGCTCCAATACCATCCGTATGCTTTTCCAAACCCGAAACGGAAATATCTATATGGCAAACCGCATGGGCAGCCTGTACGAATACGACCCCGGTCTGACCAAGACAATACGCCGCGAGGATTTCACCCACAATGTGTACAGTATGAACGAGGACCCGGAAGGTAACCTATGGCTGGGTATGAGAGGAACCGGTCTTCGTATCGGAGCGGACAAATGGTACAAGAACAACAGCAAAGATCCCAATTCGCTCTCCAACGACCAGGTGTTCTCCATCTACCGTGACCGGAAAGGTCGAATGTGGCTGGGAACGTTCGGCGGAGGACTGAACTTAGCCGTAAAGACGAAGGACGGCTATCAATTCCGGCACTTCTTGCAGGACAACTATGGAGAGAAACGTATCCGTGTCATCGAAGAAGACAAGAACGGACGGATGTGGGTAGGCACCAATAACGGTATTTACATCTTCCATCCGGATTCCCTCATCGTTTCGCCCAAGAATTATATCATATACAATCATGTCAACGGCACATTCCCCAACAATGAGATACGTTGTCTGATGAATGACCATGAAGGCAATATGTGGATCGGAACCGCCGGAGCCGGATTTGCCGTCTGCCATCCGGAAGGCGATTATCAGCATCTGACCTTCAACTGTTACGACATCAAAGACGGGTTGTCCAATGCCGTAGTGCAGTCCATTGTTCAGGATAAGGATAATAAGATGTGGATAGCTACCGAATATGGCATTTCACGCTTCACTCCTGCAACCAAGCAAATTGAGAATTATTTCTTCTCTTCCTACACTTTGGGAAATGTATATAGTGAGAACACCGCTTGTGTAAGCAATGACGGCAAACTACTGTTCGGTACCAACTATGGCTTGGTTGTATTGAATGCCGATAAAATAGAGAATCTGGACAAACCGACTTCCGTAGTCTTTACCGGACTTCAGATCAACGGAGCCAATATGCTTCCCGGTGTGGAGGATTCTCCTTTGCAGGAGGCAATGCCATACATCAACGAGCTGAACTTGAAATATTATCAACAATCATTTGTCATCTCCTTCTCCACATTCAACTATCTGAATGGGGTATCCAAGTATTCCTATTGCCTGCCCCCTTATGACACGGAATGGAGTTCGCCTTCCAGCCTGAACTTCGCCACTTACCGGAACTTGCCTCCGGGCAAGTACAAACTCCACGTGAAAGCTTGCAACGCCGCAGGTATCTGGGGAGAAGAGAATGTGATGGAGATTGTGATAGCCCCTCCGTTCTGGAAAACGACTTGGGCTTACCTGTTATATGCCCTGTTAATCGCAGTAGCCGGCTATTTCAGTTTCCGTATCATCCGGAATTTCAACGCATTGCGCAACCGCATCACAGTAGAAAACCAGTTGACGGAATACAAACTGGAATTCTTCACCAATATATCTCATGAGTTCCGTACTCCATTAACCCTGATTCAAGGAGCTTTGGAAAGAATCGTCAATATGGGAAACCATTCCAGAGATATGCAACATTCCCTAAAAATCATGGATAAGAGTACCAAGCGAATGTTGCGGCTTATCAACCAATTGCTGGAATTCCGGAAGATGCAGAAGAATAAACTTGCCCTTTCATTAGAAGAAACGGACATTATCGCTTTCTGCTATGAGATATTCCTAAGTTTCAAGGATGTAAGCGAATCCAAAAACATGGATTTCCGCTTCGAGCCGTCACATACCTCTTACAAAATGCCTGTCGATAAAGGAAATCTCGACAAGGTGATTTACAATCTACTTTCAAATGCATTCAAATACACTCCGTCCAACGGGAAAATCATATTCAAGGTAGAAATCTCGGAACAAAAGCAACAACTTTGTATCCAAGTGACGGACACAGGAGTAGGCATCCCGAAAGAAAAAAGAAACGAATTGTTCAACCGCTTCATGCAAAGCAGCTTCTCACACAGCAGCGTAGGTGTAGGGCTTCACCTCACCTATGGTCTGGTCAATATACATAAAGGAACGATTTCTTATAAGGAAAATGAAGGAGGCGGCTCTATCTTCACCGTAGAACTACCGGCAAATGCCGACGTTTACGAGGAAAAAGACTTCCTCATCCCTAACCAAATACTGATTGAGGAAGAAGAACAACGCCATAAAGAATTTATTGCGAGTGACAAGACAAAAGAACCGGCAGAACCTTCCGTTCCATTGAATAAACGGAAAGTATTAATCATAGAAGACGACAACGATGTCCGTGAATTCTTAAAAGAGGAAATCGGTCAATACTTCGAAGTGGTGGCCGAAGCGGACGGGATCAGTGGCTTTGAACGTGCACAGACCTTTGACGCCGATTTGATTATCTGTGATGTGTTAATGCCGGGAATGACCGGATTTGAAGTGACTAAGAAACTAAAGAATGAGTTCGCAACAAGTCATATCCCCATCATCCTGCTGACTGCCCTTAATATGGATGAAAAATACCTGGAAGGTATAGAGGCCGGAGCGGATGCCTATATCACCAAACCATTCAGTGTATCTTTGCTGCTCGCCAGAGTATCCAGACTGATAGAGCAACGGGACAAACTCCGTGAGAAGTTCTCCAATGAGCCGGGAATCGTCCATTCAGCAATCTGCACCAACAACAAAGACAGCAAGTTCCTGGCAAAGCTGAACGAAATACTGAACGAGCACATGGTAGAAGCCGAATTCTCGGTAGACGACTATGCCAACCTTATGGGATTGGGACGTACCGTATTCTATAAGAAAGTACGTGGAGTGACAGGATACTCTCCGAATGAATACTTACGTGTTATCCGTATGAAGAAAGCAGCGGAATTGTTATTGACCGAAGACCTGACCGTTGCCGAGATTTCCTATAAAGTGGGTATCAATGATCCTTATTATTTCAGTAAATGTTTCAAGAACCAATTTGGAATCGCTCCTTCGATTTATCAGAAGAATAAAAGACAGCATGGTTCGAGTTCACCACAGATTACACAGATTAACACAGATTAATTTAATGCATTAATAATCAAGATCTATTATCTGTGTTAATCTGTGTAATCTGTGGTGAAAAGAAGCCCCAGTGTACTATCTTACGGATTTGCGTACAAATCTCCATTACTGTTTTTTCATCAAAAGATAAAAAATACATCCTTTCCGTACGGGAGTATAGGCGTATTTTCCATTAATGTGCTTCCTTTGCAGCAAAACATTTTAATTGATCATCATGAAACACAACTTATTTCTTTTCGTATTTTTGCTGGTCGCATTGCCCGCCGTCAAGGGACAGGCAAGTGAACGTAAAAAGTACAATTTCAACAGCGAATGGAAACTGCAAACAGGAGATTTTCCTAAAGCCAAAGATGCAACATTCGATGACAGCAAGTGGAAACAAGTCACTTTGCCTCATGCCTTCAATGAAGATGAAGCATTCAAAGTTTCTATCGAACAACTGACAGACACGGTGGTGTGGTATCGTAAAAGTTTCCGCATTCCCGATTTAAAAAGTAATCAGAAAGTATTTATCGAATTTGAAGGAGTACGCCAGCGTGGAGACTTCTACCTCAACGGACACAGTCTGGGAAGACATGAAAACGGGGTGATGGCAGTAGGTTTTGACCTGACTCCTTATATTAAACAAGGCGAAAACGTGATTGCCGTACGGACGGACAACGACTGGATGTACAGGGAAGAAGGAACCAAGTCCAAATTTCAATGGAACGACCGTAACTTCAACGCCAATTATGGCGGTATTCCCAAAAACGTATTCCTCTACGTTACCGACAATGTATATCAGACACTTCCCCTGTATAGTAATCTGAAAACGACGGGAGTATATACGTACGCTAAGGACATCGACATCAAAGGCAGAAAAGCTACGATCTGTGCAGAATCGGAAGTCAGAAACGACAGTAAAGAGCCTCGCCAGTTCACCTATCAGGTGACTATATTAGATGCCGACGGCAAACAAGTGAAGACTTTTCAAGGCGACAAAGTGACTTTGAAAGCAGGGGAAACTAAAACAGTAAAAGCCTCTGCCCCTGTCGGCGGCCTTCATTTTTGGAGTTGGGGATATGGCTATTTGTATACGGTAAAGACAGCTCTGAAAGACAGTAACAACCGTATATTCGACGAAGTAAGCACTCGTACCGGATTCCGTAAGACACGTTTTGCAGAAGGAAAAGTTTGGCTGAACGACCGGGTGATCCAGATGAAAGGATACGCCCAACGTACCAGCAATGAATGGCCTGCTGTCGGACTTTCCGTTCCGGCTTGGCTGAGTGATTATTCAAACGACCTGATGGTGAAGAGTAATGCCAACCTGGTTCGCTGGATGCACGTCACTCCTTGGAAACAGGATGTGGAATCTTGCGACCGTGTAGGTTTGATACAGGCAATGCCTGCCGGTGATTCGGAAAAAGACCGTGAAGGACGCCAATGGGAACAACGGGTGGAGCTGATGCGTGACGCTATCATTTATAATCGCAACAATCCCAGTATCTTGTTCTATGAATGTGGAAACAAAGCGATCAGCCGGCCTCACATGATTGAGATGAAAGCCGTTCGTGACAAGTATGATCCGTTCGGCGGACGTGCCATCGGTTCCCGCGAGATGTTGGATATCCGTGAAGAGGAATATGGCGGCGAAATGCTGTATATCAACAAAAGCGAACATCATCCGATGTGGGCAACCGAATATTGCCGCGACGAAGGTTTAAGAAAATATTGGGATGAATACAGTTATCCTTTCCATAAAGAAGGAGACGGACCTCTTCACAAAGGACAACCGGCTACCGATTACAACCACAATCAAGACCAGCTTGCCATTACTATGATTAACCGTTGGTATGACTATTGGCGTGAACGTCCCGGAACAGGCAACAGAGTCAGCTCCGGTGGAACCAAGATTATTTTCTCCGATACCAATACTCATTATCGCGGTGAAGAGAACTACCGCAGAAGCGGGGTGACGGATGCCATGCGCATTGAGAAAGACGCATTCTACGCTCATCAGGTCATGTGGAACGGATGGGTGGATACGGAAGCAGACCAGACCCACATCATCGGTCATTGGAACTACCCGGAGAATACAGTAAAACCGGTACATGTAGTATCCACCGGCGAGGATGTGGAACTTTTCCTGAATGGTAAATCGTTAGGAAAAGGCAAACGGCAGTACAACTTCCTCTTTACTTTCGACAAGGTCACTTTCAAACCGGGCAAGCTGGAAGCTGTCAGCTACAACAAGGACGGAAAGGAAATCAGCCGTTACGCCGTAAGCACGGTGGGTGAACCAGCCAAACTGAAACTTACCGCCATCCAGAATCCGGAAGGCTTCCACGCAGACGGTGCCGACATGGCTCTGATACAGGTAGAGGTAGTAGATAAGGACGGCAAACGTTGCCCGTTGGATAACCGTACTGTCCAATTCACTTTAAAGGGAAATGCCGAATGGCGCGGAGGTATCGCACAAGGTGAAAACAACCATATCCTCGATACCAATCTGCCGGTAGAATGCGGTATCAACCGTGCACTTATCCGCAGTACGACAACCGCCGGAAAAATAACACTGACCGCACAAGCCAAAGGGTTACCTGCAGCCACTCTTACATTGGAAACGGTTCCGGTGAAAGTAAACAATGGATTAAGTTCCTATCTGCCTCAAGCTAGTTTGAAAGGTAGATTGGACAGAGGTGAGACTCCTTCCACTCCTTCTTATAAAGATACCAAAAGAGGAATCCGAATTGTATCGGCAAAGGCCGGAGCCAACAGCGGAGATGTTGCCAAGAGCTACGATGATATAGAACTGTCTGAATGGAAAAACGACGGCAAGCTCAGCACTGCATGGATTACTTATACATTGGAAAAAGAAGCAATGATAGATGACGTTTGTCTGAAACTGCACGGATGGCGTTCGCGCAGCTACCCGCTGGAAGTATATGCAGGCAAAGAGTTGATATGGAGCGGCAACACAGAGAAGAGTCTGGGATATGTCCACCTGAGCATAGACAAGCCAGTATGCGCCAATACCATTACGATCCGTCTGAAAGGCAATACAAGTGACAAGGACGCTTTCGGGCAGTTGATAGAAGTAGAAGCGAAAGCCGCCAACAAAATGGAACTGGAAAAGAGCAGCAGTAAGAATCAGCTACGAATCATCGAGGCAGAGTTCCTCGAGACAATCAAATAGATTCGTTTTCAATAGGTATATAGAACCCACATAAGATTGTTAGTTTGATTAAAAAGTCCTCTTTTACGTCTCTATCGTTTGGGAGGACTTTTTATTATTCAGTTTGTATTTAAAATCATAAACCATCATTTCATCATGAAAAATTTAGTTATCATTTTAATGCTTGCATTCTGTTGCAATTGCCTGGCAGACAATAACCAACCTGCCCATGTCATTATCACTGCCGGACAGTCAAACACCGACGGACGCGTGCCCAACGACCGTCTACCGGATTACATCAAAGCTATGTCCACAGACACGGCCTTCACCACAGGAGCCTACAAATACTGTAAAATAGCCCAGAACCGTACAGACGGGAAGTTCCGTCCTTTCTGGCCGAAGAGCAAAAGAAGAGCCAAGCCCCACACATGGGGATATGACGCCATCACCTACTATTGGTTAGAGCAATTATGGCAAGAGCCTTTTTACGTTATCAAATGGGCTATCGGAGGCACTTCTATCGAACCGTCCACCAGTTCGGACAAGTCGGTTCACTGGTCGGCAAATCCCGAATGGCTATCCGGCAACGTGGCAACCAGCCAAAAGGGACGTTCCTTATTGCTTTCTTTTATCAATGACATAGACGGTTGCATCGACAACACCTTATCGAAATTAAAGAACGGTTACCGGATTGACGCATTCCTGTGGCATCAAGGAGAAAGCGACCGTGCATACGGCGACAAATACTACGAGAACCTGAAAGCAGTCGTCTCTTATGTGCGCAACCACCTGAGTGAAAAGACAGGAGAAGACTACTCCAAGCTTCCGTTTATCTTCGGTACGGTAGCCAGGAAGAACAAGCAATACGGCAGTGAGGTTGAAGAAGCGATGAAACGCCTGGCGAAAGAAGACAAGAATGCCTATCTGATAGATATGTCGGATGCGGAATTGATGGGCGACCGCCTTCATTTCAATCAGAATTCAGCCGAATATCTGGGCAAACAGATGTACGAGCAGATAAAAAAACTGCGATGAAAAGGCTATATTTGTACTTTTATAAGGGGTTGCATACAAATATCAGGAGTATTTTTCAGCCATTAGTATAATATTACATCTTTTTCGTACGAATACTTGCGCATAATTTCTTCCGATACGCTTCCTTTGCAACGGAAGTCGGACAGACCGTCAGGCTCTGTTTGTTTCTTCCGTTATTTACTAATTTAATCACTTAGATATATCAACATGAAAAACATTCTGCATGGAAATGGTAGTCTGGGAAGGAAGATGCAATCTCTCTTTTTGATGACTCTGTTCGTATTACAATCTACCCTGTCGCTCGCACAGAACCGAGCTGTGACGGGAGTGGTAGTAGATGAGAAAGATGAGCCGATTATCGGTGCAAACGTCACAGTGAAAGGTACTTCCAAAGGAACGATTACAGACTTGGACGGTAAATTTGTGATTTCCGCTCCCGCGAATGCCAAACTTCTGGAAGTATCTTTTATAGGGTACAACACCCAGACTGTTACAATCACCGGTAAAACTCTCCAAATCAAGCTGACCGAATCTGCCATTGCATTAGATGAGGTTGTTGCTATCGGTTATGGTAGCGCAAAGAAAGGAAATGTAACCGGCGCTATCGCTAAAGTCAATGCTGAGAAACTGGAAGACCGGGCAACAACCAACATTGCCTCTTCACTGCAAGGGCAGTTAGCCGGTGTGGAAGTGCGCAGCACTACCGGAGAACCGGGTTCGGAACTTCAGATTCGCGTACGTGGAGCCGCTTCGATCAACGCGGATGCTACCCCATTGTATGTGGTGGACGGTATTCCCGTAGACGATCTAGGCAGTCTCAATCCGGGTGACATACAATCTATCGAGGTATTGAAAGACGCTTCTTCATCGGCAATCTACGGTTCGCGCGGTGCCAACGGAGTTGTTTTGATCACAACCAAGCAAGCGAGCGCCGATGATAAAGTAAAAGTACAGTTTCAAGCTTCTTTCGGTATCCAATCATTGGAAAGGAAAGTGGATGTCCTGTCACCGGAAGAGTGGATTGAGTTCCGCACCGCATACAATAATAACCGGTATATTTCCCAATACGGAAGTAAAGGAGCTACTATTGAAGACGACTACGCCACCCGTCTGGCAATGATAGGAGGCAAAGAAAGCTATTATTTCCTGAATGACCCGCGCTGGACAGAACCCGGCTACGGCAACTTGCAGTTGATTGACTGGCAAGATGAATTCTTCCGTCTGGCGCCGATACAAAATTACCAATTGTCACTTTCAAGCGGTCGCGGCAATACCAAATACCGTGTATCTTTGGGCTACACCGACCAGAAAGGTATTGCTATCGAAAGCAGTTACAAACGTTTGAACTTCCGTGCCAATGTAGAGTCTAAACTATTCAACCGGATTACCGTCGGAGTGAATCTGGCGCCTTCTGCCAACTGGAGTGACGGCGGACGGGTAGACGGCAAGGACCGCCAGGCAACCAACGTTCTTACTATGGTGCCCGTTGCGGAACCGGAAGACGGTATATATACCGGTTCAGGCTCCAAAGGTTATTATCGCTGGACCAGTTCAAGCAAGGTAAGTCCTATCGCATATATGGAGGAAGTGACCAATCATGGTGAAAGTGTCCGTTTTAATTCCGCTGCCTATGTGAAAGCGGATATATGGGATGGGCTGAAAGCGGAAGTTACCGGTTCCTACAATTTCAGCAGTACGCAAAGCCGCTCATTCATTCCGAGCAGCGTCACCAAATACAGAACAGACAGCGAAGGGTACAAAACGACTGCAAGCCGTTCGGAAGCACGCAGCAATAAATTCCTTCTCCAAACGATTCTGCATTATAACAAAACGTTCGGCAGGCATACTGTCGGAGCGATGGCAGGTTATTCGATGGAAAGCTCCGAAGGCTCTTCCAGCAAATTAAGCGCTACGCAGTTCCCTGATAATTCTTTGGAAGTGTTCGACATGGCAGATGTAGTGCTGACAGCAGCCGCAGCTTCTTTGTCCACCCCTTCCCGACTGATGTCCTACTTCGGACGTGTGCAATACGAATATGATGACCGTTACCTGCTGACAGCCAGTATCCGTCGCGACGGTTCTTCACGTTTCGGTAAGGAAAATCGTTGGGGAGTCTTCCCTGCCGTTTCTGCCGCTTACCGCATCTCAAACGAGAAATTCTGGCCGAAAGACTTCTTTATGAACTCTCTTAAAATACGCGGAAGTTGGGGAGCCAACGGTAACAACTCAATCCCTACCAACACCGCCCTTGCCAAACTAAGCAGTGCCAATTACTCGTCCGGAAACATCATTAACGGTTTTGCACCGACATCGCTTGCCAATCCGGATCTTGGCTGGGAAAAGACGGAAAGCTGGAATATCGCATTCGATATGGGAATGTTCAACAACCGTATCTTTCTATCTGCCGACTATTATGTAAAAACAACCAAAGACCTGCTGTATCAAGTTACCGTTCCCGCCTTGCTCGGTTTCACCCAAGCTTGGGGAAATATCGGTTCGATCCGCAATAAAGGTTTTGAACTGGAGCTGACTACCCAGAACCTGACGGGAAAACTGAAATGGACGACGTCTCTGAATGTATCTTACAACAAGAATAAAGTTCTCAGTCTGGGAGATGACAACAGCACCGTATTCACCGGATACGACAAAACGACACAAGTGTTCATGGTAAACCAGCCTTTAAGATCATTCTATATGTATGATGCAGTCGGTGTGTATCAGACGAAAGCCGACTTACAGAAATATCCTGTCATGCAGAACACCAAAGTTGGTGATGTACGCTATCGGGATGCAAACGGTGACGGAGTGATCAGCGACAGTGACCGTACATTGATGGGGAAACCTGATCCGGATTATACTTTCGGTATGACCAATACTTTCAAATACAAGAACTTCGATCTTTCCATCCTGATCACAGGACAGACAGGCGGACATATTTACGGAGTATTGGGACGTGCAATGGACCGTCCGGGTATGGGCGCCAATATCAACGTGCTTGCACATTGGAAAAATATGTGGAAATCGGAAGCAGAACCCGGTGACGGCAAGACTCCCGGTATCGACAATGCCAACACCGGACAATTCTACGACAGCCGCTGGCTGTACAGCACCGACTTCATCAAGATCAAGAATATTACATTGGGCTATCGTCTTCCGTTCAAAAAGAAATTTATTCAGAACGCACGTGTCTATCTGTCGGGAGAGAACCTGCTGATGTGGGATAAGTACGACGGCGGATTCTCGCCGGAAGCCAACAACGCCGGTTCAAGCGGAGACTACGACTACGGTTCGTACCCGCAGGCAAGAGTCATTACTTTGGGCGTTAATGTTACATTCTAAAAAAGCAATAAACTATGAAACTATATAAATATATCATTTGCGGAGGACTGGCGCTGACATTGACTCTGTCCTCTTGTGAAAGCTGGTTGGAAGTAGAACCCAACGATACACGTACCACTGATTATTTCTACACCACTCCCAACGAAATGGAGCAGGCATTGATCGGTATCTACAACGGTCTGCTGCCGATTGCCAATTATTCATGGATGTTGTCGGAAGTTCGTTCGGACAATGCTTGGGTAGATAAAACCACCGACAAACAGCGCGACTATATCGACATAGGTACGTTTAATCCCAATATATCCACCATCAGCACTCTTTCGTCTGCATGGAATGATTTGTATGAAATCGTAGCGCGTGCCAATATGTTCCTCAGCAAAACGGACGGTGTTACTTTCTCCGACGAAAAGATAAAGAATCAGTTTATCGGTGAAGCCAAATTCCTCCGGGCATTGGCTTACTTCGACCTGGTTCGTTACTTCGGACATATCCCCATCGTATTGGAACCTGTATCGGTGAATGAAGCAATGACCATCAAACAGTCAAAACAAGTCGATGTTTACGAGACCGCAATTGTCCCCGATCTGGAAGATGCAGTGAGAAAGCTGGTAGACACTCCCTTGAATTATCAAGGAAACAATGCTTCTGCCGGACGCGCCACCTTAGCCGCTGCCAAATCTTTGCTGGGACGTGTTTATCTGACAATGGCGGGGTATCCCGTGCAAGACGAATCCAAGAAAGCATTGGCGGAACAGCTATTCAGTGAGGTGATAGACTATGCCCGCGCCAATAACAAATATTGGGCACAAACGGGTGACGAATGGCAGAAAGTGTGGATCAGCGACAATGATAACAAATACCATATTTTTGAAATTCAATACATAGCTTCCAAAAACTATGGTAATCCGATGGTGTTCAACTCGGTTCCGCAAGTGAATGATTCGTATACAAAACTAGAAATGTCCGGTAATAGAATATGGTGTGAAGCCAGACTGGCAGGACGTTTCAAATTAATGGATACGGAAGGGGTGTCTTTGGATATACGTTGTCCGAGCACGATTTATACGGATGATTTCGTGGATGACGACGGTGTGCCTTATACGGGCGGTCCTTTCTTCCAAAAGTTCTTTGAACATAAGATGAAACGCAAGATGCTAGGTTACGAAGATATTGATGCACAGATTGCAGACCGTACTTATTTCCCGATCAATTATCCGATAATCCGTCTTGAAGATGTAATGTTGATGTATGCCGAAATTGTAGGACCTACCGATAAAGCAAAATCATTGGTCAATGACATTTGCGAACGTGCCGGTGTTCCAACCGTACCCGATCATGTTACTCCCGAAAGGTTTGCCGAAATTGTAGACTGGCAACGCCGTCTTGAACTGGCTTCCGAAGGCATTCGCTGGCATGACCTCGTACGCCAAAACCGTTATGTAGAGGTATTGCAGGAAATGTTTAAGTTTAATGGCTCGGACGAGAACGGTGTGATTAGCAAACCGGAAACATACGAACTATATAAATTGGTTACAAAAGACTCATATATCTATCCGATACCCGACTCGCAAATGAAGGTAAAAGAAGGGCTATATGAACAAAATAAAGGATATAATTAGACGACACAATACTAGCATTCATTTATTAAAAGGTTGATAAGAAAAGTCCTCCGGTCTGATTCTACGGATCGGAGGACTTTTCTTTATTATTATATTTTTCTTTATTATTATATAAGGTTTACTTGTATCAATTCCCGTAGCTTTGGAACGTAAAGACCGTATGCTTTATCGGAAACATATAGACGAGGTAAGCACTTCTCCCGCATAAACTAATCATTGCATACCGTAATACTAATAAAGTCTCCTAATAGAATTAAGATATTACACTTGAGCAACCTCAATAATACACAAGTGTAACCATTAAGTCAGACTTGTGCATCATCACGGTTGCCCAACAGCAACAGACTAATCGTAAACAGGCAGGCTAATATAGAACTAACAGACTGATGAACAGACTGTTATCCAGAAAGTGCAATTTTATTTCCCCAAAGAGCGAAAACGACCTTATGTTTTCTGTAAACTTACTTTAATTTAGGGGTATTTTCAGTATTAAGTATCTGATTATAAGCGATGTGACATTTTTGTTTTTCCCCGTATAAAACTTAAAATAAAGACAATTTTGTTGCACTGAAGAAAATAAGACTGGGGAAAACTGTCCTTACATACAGCTTTCCCCAGTCTTATAAAAAATGAATCTTCTATTATTTTCCTATGGCACCAGCCCAGTCTTTGGCAAAGCGGAAATTACCGATACTTCCTTTAAACCCATTACGGTTTCTGAGTGCGACAGACTTCAGACCTGCTTTCAAAGCACCTTCTTCACCAGTAACTACTATATCAGCTTTTGGCTCGCTCTGTCCCAATTCCGGATCTACAAATAATGAAACTTCATTCTTCGTATAGTCTACCTTCAAGACCAATAAATGAGTTTTATTACAATCATAAGCCATCGGAGCTTCAGCACGTTCTTTCAACAATCCTACTGCAAATTTGATTTTATCATTTCCTTCGCGTCTCACATATACCTGACCACGATTTCCACCACCTACATAACTGGCACTGGCAGCCAAGAAGTCGGCCAAGTTTGTTCCGACTTTAGAGAAGTTCACCAGACAAGTAATATAATATGTACCTTTAGAATATACTTTTCCGGATTCAACCAATGAATATACGCTGACACGAGAGCCTTTCACACCTTGCGGAAAACCCAAAGTGATAGATGGTCCCGCTTCACTATATCCCTCATAAGTCAACGCCTTTCCTATCGTAGGACTTACCGATCCTTCAACCGGTTTAGAAGTAAAACCACCACACCAAGTATCTACGTTGATAGGCGCTCTTTTATCATTATAAACTGTTTTTTCCAAAACATCACCTTCTTTATAACCTTTCAAGAGGTCATTCTTTACGATTTGAGCATTGGCTGGTAATAGTGTAAACACCGCTAATGCCATAGATAATACTACTTTTGTCATAATTCCTTTATATTTTCAATAATACAATTAAAACTTAAAATGCAAGAGTAAAACGATATTCAAATGTGTTACTCTTTACCCCTCCTGTTTGAGGGCTAGCTTTCTCTGCTGAATATTTCATATAATACATATTTGATGCATTACGTTCTGTACTAGACCAATAAGTATCAGCTATAGACATCTGACTTTCTTCATACACTTTCTTAATTTGAGGAGCAATCAACTTGGTCAATACATTTTCCTTATTCTGCAACAACACCAATTCTTGAGCAGATGGCAAATACCAATCAGAACTTATATTGGGTGCCAAAACACTATTACGATGTTCTTTCAATACCTCCAAAGCCATAAACTCTTCCGTTTGGCTTTCACTATATAATTCTATTATTCTAGTATTATTGTAGCCTAATATCCTATCACGCTCTTTGACAGTAGTTGAAGTTGTTTTTCCAGTAGACGTATCATAAAAGTTTCCAGATAAGTCTATATATTTAGAAGCACCCACAAAGTTCTTAACAAACCAGATTCTCATCTCATTTTTAGGACCAAATGTATTCTTCGCTGTATTTAAAGAAATAACTAATCCATGAGTACAATTCGCATGTTCTCTTAATAATACATCCTGGTCTGCCGTATACCCATCCGTAGGATTCTCCATTTTATTATACAAAACAGAAGGCTGAGGATTTCCCACATAATAAACCACGCCAATACATCCTTTGACCGGAGGATTTTCATCTGTCACAGAGACAATGTTACCATCTGCATAATAAAAATCACCCACCTGCAAATGATGTTTCTTTTCCTGATGACCACCATCAACAACAAAGCGTTTATATTTGCCTTTCTCCATTTTACCTTCTGTCACTAGTAAACATTTCTTTCCATTATAATACCCTGTAATCGTTTCTGCAGATGACGGTTTTCTCAACAGGCGATACTCATCCTTAGCTGCATCATAATAAGGTAATATTTTCTCTTTTCCTATCTCAAACGAAATACTCGCCGGATTCGGTTTCGCAATATAAGGAGTTTCTTCCGGAAGTACTGTTCCCTCTGCATCCGTAAATAGATAATGCGTAGAAGGCAACTTCACCACAACCAAACTCATACGATGCGATAATTGAAAACTCAATGAATAATTTCCATTTTCACCAATTAACTCCGTCTTACCCGAAGTCATCAAATCCTGTTTTGCGTACTCTTTCTGGTCACTTTGTGCATTAGTCAAATTCCAACTATCTACAAGAGGAGCAAAGAAATCATCCTCTCCTTGCAAATCAGTTTTACCTGTCATATCTGCTTGATAAGGATAATACGCATAAAATACTACGCCTTCCAATCTTTCATCATATAATATCGGCTTACCCGACCAACTAGAACCATTGTAAGTGAGTTGCATATTATTTATTTCATCCATAATCACACCATCCTTCACTGCAAACAGTCCTAATTGATCCCCCTGCGTGAAGGTAGTCACAAATCCTTCGTCAGCCGTGCGCGTCTGCGATTCACTACTTACCAACCCTGTATCAGTCACATTCAATACAACCAGATTTTGCTGATTTACTTGTGTTTCTTCATCCTGTGAGCAGCTTGCACAACCCAATGCCAACACTGCCAACAACAGCTTTTGTATAAATTTATATTGTTTCATATCCGATTCTTAGTTTTGAATATTATTCTGCATCATCAGTTCCTTCCACTGATTCATCATCCCCATCCCATGACGCTGAATTCTTCTCTACTTCTACCACGAGTCCCGGTTTTCCTACTCCTACATTATATGTATACTGGTGTCCGCTTTCCAAAATTCCTTCACCATTGCCCGGTGTATGGGTAAACTTTCTCCCATCTTTCAACTCTACCTGAAAAAACAGTTTACCTGACATATCTTGAGGAACCGTCAACATCTGATAAGAAGCAACATAATCTTTTCTAACTTCCGATACAAACGGATGCATCACGGAAGTCTCCACACCCTCCGCAGAACTGATCTTCCCTTCGGAAATAGTTGCTTTAGTCACAGTTCTTACAGTAAATACCGCACCTTCCAAATCTTTCTCTGATACCGTATCGTCATCTCCTTTTACATTAATAATCAACTTAACCGTTCCATGGCGGAAAGTAAGTTTCCGATCGCTACGGAATTTCATCTTTTCATACGCATAAAGGAAATCCGCCTGATTATACGCCTCTTCAGTAGTCTGATCTTCCGGTACAGTCCATCCGGTCAGCAATGTCTCCGAAGCCGGATACCAGGCAAATAAAGTCTCTTCCTCCGTAGTTGTGTACCAATAAAGAGGATCGTCATTCTTGGCTGTCATTTCCTTGGAAGCCAAAACCTCATATAATTTCTGCGTAACGCCATCATAAAGAGATATTTCCTCTCCACCATTCCAAGAGGTCTTTTCTCCAATAGCACGGGTAAAGGTCATATCCGCCTTTTCCGCCATCAATTCTACCGGATACTTATTATTCTGAAAGTCATCTTCTGCCATATCGGTACACGCTCCGAAGAAACCTGTTACCATCAATAAGCAAGAAAGGGCTAATTTATTTCTTTTCATACCGTTCTTTTTTTGAATCCTTATCATGCTTTATTCACTCTGTCACTGACGCTGTCACATCCTTGTCACTTTCCACAACCCAATCGGCAATTTCAGCAGTCTTAATAGTCATGGCAGGATTTTCAAATGTCACATTGTAAGGATATGCATGACCGGCCAACAGATTTTGTGCAGGAACATATTCAGTATAAGTCTCATTATTCATTCTGACTTCCAACAACACACTTTCAGTCATTTCTTGCGGGAACAGGATGATGGAAACATTCATTTCCCCTTCCGACGGTTTGGTTACATCCACTGTCAACTCAGAATCAGGAGTAGCTCCTTCTTTAGCAACCGCCTCTCCGGTATTCACATCAAATGTACCTTCCAGTTGCAGACTTTTCAGATGTACAGTCATATCATTCAATGTAGCACCATTCTTTGCTGCGAAACGAAGAATGATCTTAGCCATCCGATGTGTAAAATTAAATGTTACGGGAGAATCCGCATATACTTCGGTAGCCTCTGCGAAAAGGAAGTCAATCTGAGGTTGTTTATCGGCAGACTGGTCCGCTCCGCTTATTTTCTTTGTTATCACTCCTTCTTCTCCCGGCAAAGTACCGTTCTCTCCCTGATAAGGATAATACGCCGCCAATGTGTATGCGCCATTACCCTTCAAACGGATATTGTTATCCACAGAACCTTCGTTTACAACACGGAATGCATTGCCATTGTCTTTACGATACTGAATATTGATATAAGTATCGACTGCATTACCACTCGCCGGTCCGTCCACAGTGACTCCGATACGGTCGTCAGCTCCCCAGCTTGAACCGACGGCACGGGTATTCTGAACATCAGTCGCATCATTGATAGTTCCCAAAATCTCGATTGGATTATAAGCACGGTCCGCTTTTCCCGATTCATCATCACTACAAGCTGTAAAAGCCAATGATACTGCCATAGCGGCAGCCAGATACATGTTTTTCATTGATGTCTTCATTTTTAAGTTATTATTTTCCGATTGTTTTTTGCAAATGTAAGCCTACTTATCGAAGTGCACAATGGACGATTGTACGCAAATGACTTGGTAATCATCCATTGCTTCCTCTTTAATTACCGTCCGGTTTTTCTATCTCCGTAAATGGACATAAATTCCATTTGAAGGTTTCAAATTTATCCGGTTGGGCAGGGTTGAATCCTTTATAATCTGCTCTCAAATAATTGGAAATATCCAATTTTGCCTTTTTCATTCCTTCCACCACACACTTCGCAGTCTCATAAGCGCCATACGTACTGAAATGAGAATTATCCTTGAACTCTCTCGTTTGTCCGGGAAAAGTTCCTGCCGGATAGTGAACATATAATTTCATGGAGCCGTCAACTCCTAAAGCATCACAAAGCATGGTTGTCATCCCATTAAGCTCTATCAAAGGAACATTTTCCTTTTGCGCTACCCAACGAATGGCGTCCGGATATTCCCCATGCGTATTTACAGATTTTCCTTCTTTGTCAAAACGACGGCGGCAAGTAGGAGTGACTAGCACCGGATTAGCTCCCTTAGCACGGGCCTCATCAATAAATATTTTCAGATTATAGACAAAAGAAAAGTAAGCCCCTGTTCCCGGTTGCTTCTGCTTTTGATCATTATGACCGAATTCAACGAGAAGATAATCTCCTTTTTTAATCTGGGACATGATTTTTTTCAAACGGTTGCCACTGATAAAGGTATTAGCGGACAAACCGGATTCGGCATGATTGGCTATACACACTTTATCCGTGAAGAAACGGGGAATCATTTGTCCCCAAGCTCCCCAAGGTTCATTGTCGTAGTCCACAACCGTTGAATTGCCACAAAGATAAACGGTCGGAACATTCTCCACAGGTTCTATTATTAAAGAGTTCAAACGGGGAGATTCTCCGTTAAATTCCAGTGTCAGTTTATCATCCCAATTAAGTTTATTCTTCTCACGGGATTTGATACGTACTCTCTCTTTCCCGGATATTTTAATATTACGCTTATTAATTGTAAACGTCTCTGTTTTCAATTCCCCTTTCTTGGTAGACAGGTTTTCTATAAACAAACGGCGCGACTCACCACGTACCGTAGTGCTGGAGGGTTCATTCTTACTGCCTATTACCACTGTCACTTTATAATTTCCATCAGGAACATTCACCGAAAAGAAGAAAGGTTTGTTACTTTTGCCATCCCATGCGGGTTGCAAATCATACCCATAGCCTTGTTCATTGTTAAACAAAGTCTGAGGCGTAACCTTCAAATATCCCTCCTTTACTTTCTTATCCGAACTAAAATCGAACTTATAGGTCTGCTTTTGGGCAACACATATCGTTGCAACCAGTAAAACATTTAGCAATAATGCAATCTTTTTCATTATATCTGAATTATTTAAAGTTGAACATTTCATCGCGTTCTCTCAATTATCGCAAAGATAGCGGGAATCAGGTAATCGGATAATGGAAAATTATACGTTAATGCAGGGAGGATTATCCATTCGCGGCTTTTCCTGTCCCCAAAATCTTGGTTCTTCTACATATATACAAAAACGGTTGAAAGCCAATGCATCTTTTCCGATGAATTGTTTTCAACCGTTTCAATAAAATACAGTTGGTTTCTTTATTACTTAAAGAATGCTTATTTCAGTTTATACACTTCCGTTCCGGCAAGCAGGAAACAACCTACACCGTAATCTTCAAAATCAGGCACACTCTTATAAGTCACCGGTTGTCCGTCTTTCGGCTCTTTACCCGTCCCTTGAACATAGCCCAAGAATCCGTTCGGATGGACAGCGTCTTTTACCATAGCATTCCATGCTTTCAAGAGAATGGGCAGGTATTCATTACGGTCCAACAAGCCATTACGCACTCCCCAAGCCATTCCATACACAAAAAGAGCCGTTCCGGAAGTTTCTTTTCCACCGAAGTTGGTAGGATCATGCAGGCTGACATTCCAAAAACCATCTTCACGCTGGCATTTCTTCAATGCCTTACTCATGGTAAGGAAATCATTTATATAATCCTGACGATGCAGCTCGTCTGACGGGATTTCGTTCAGCACACGTACCAAAGCGGCATATACCCATCCGTTGCCACGACTCCAATAGCAGTCTTCACCGTTCGGTTCCTTATAAGGAGGATTAAAATCCTGATCGCGCCACCACAAGCCATCCTTCTGATTGAACATACCCGTTTCGTCATGCTGGCTGCGTGTATAGTAATACATATCCCACATCTTATCATAATATTTCTGCTCTCCGGTCATTTTTCCGAATTTGGCAAAAATAGGCATTGCCATCTGTACGGCGTCAATCCACCACCAGTCATTGACTTGCGGAGTATTTACCATCATATCAATGGATAGTTTGATATTCTTAATCATCTCCGGTTGGGGACAGATATTATATAAATCAATATAGGTTTGTCCGCAGCAATGGTCATCGGCATTGCGGGTAGTGTTGCCATTACGCATTCCCCATTTATGGAAAGCTGCCCAATCATAAGCATATTCATAATAATCCTCACGCGGATAGATAGAATGGAGCGACATCAGTCCTTCATAATAAACACCTCGTGTCCAGATATTGCTCGGACGTACACGACCGTAAAAACTGGGAATCGTGTAATCGGCATACTTTTTCATAAAGTAACCGTTCACTTTTTTCATGACCGCCAGCGTTTCCTTCCGGTCGGGCAAAGATTGGGCACTGACAGAAACCGTCAACGCAAGAAAGAATAAGAGCACTAAATTATTTTTCATGTGTATTCAAAATGATTAATTAAACTTCATGCCGCAAAAGTAGATGGATTAATCGTACGAAACAATGTACATTTGTACATAATTCTATGTATTAGTACAAATATGCATTTTTTTGAGGAAAGAATGCCGTAATTTAGCAACGTGAAAAGAAACAGCCTCACAAAGCTAATGATACATATATAAAAACATGAAGAAAAATACACTATTGATAGGTCTCCTGCTTGTCAGCGGAACCTTAGCGGCACAAGATTGGCCGGCAGTCCAAACAGAAGCACGTCCCGGCAGCAGATGGTGGTGGATGGGAAACACAGTCGATATTCCAAATCTGACTTACAACATCGATGAATATGCTAAAGCCGGATTGGGAACATTGGAAGTGACTCCAATCTACGGGGTACAAGGAATGGACGACAAAGAACTGAAATTCCTGTCACCCGAATGGACGGCTATGTTAAAGCATACCCAGGCAGAAGCAAATAGAAACGGTATGCAGATTGATATGAATACCGGAACCGGCTGGCCTTTCGGAGGACCGGAAGTTACGTTGGAGGACGCTGCCACCAAAGCCATATTTCAGGAATACAAGATAGAAGGAGGGGAAGAAAGCACTCTCAATCTGGAGGTAAAAGCCCCTAAGCAAGCAAAGGTTGCAAAGTTGAATAAAGTTATGGCCTACAATGCACAGGGACAGAAACTGGATATTACCTCAAAAGTAAAAGATTATCGGCTCACATGGAAAGCTCCCAAAGGAGAATGGCGAATCATTGCATTATATATAGGAAAGACACAACAAAAAGTAAAGCGTGCCGCTCCCGGAGGGGAAGGTTATGTAATGAACCACTTGGATAAGGGAAGCGTTAAACGTTATCTTGACAAATTCGACAGGGCTTTTCAAAGAGATAAGGTCGCTTACCCCAAAACATTCTTCAATGATTCGTATGAAGTGTACCAAGCCGATTGGACACCTACCCTATTGGAAGAGTTTGCCCGCCGAAGAGGATACAAATTAGAAAACTACTTCCCCGAGTTTCTGGATGAAAAACGACCGGAAATAACTACACGCATCATAACGGATTACCGGGAGACAATCTCCGACTTACTGATTGAGAACTTCACCCGGCAATGGACCGCATGGGCACATAAACATGGAAGTATCACGCGTAACCAAGGGCATGGTTCACCCGCCAATCTGATTGATGTATATGCCTCCGTAGATATTCCGGAATGTGAAGGTTTCGGACTTTCCCAATTCCATATCAAAGGATTACGCCAGGATTCACTTACCCGCAAGAACGATTCGGACATTTCAATGCTGAAATATGCCTCTTCCGCTGCCCATATCACAGGAAAGCCATATACATCCAGTGAGACGTTTACCTGGTTGACGGAACATTTCCGGACTTCACTGTCTCAATGTAAACCGGATATGGATCTGATGTTTATCTCCGGAGTGAACCATATGTTTTTTCACGGCACTCCCTATTCTCCCAAAGAAGCGGAATGGCCGGGCTGGTTATTTTACGCCACTATCAATATGTCACCGACCAATAGCATCTGGCGCGACGCCCCGGCTTTTTTCCAATACATCACCCGTTGCCAGAGTTTCCTGCAAATGGGTAAGCCTGATAATGACTTCCTTGTTTATCTTCCAGTATATGATATGTGGGAAGAACAACCGGGACGGCTTCTCTTATTCGACATCCACCAAATGGCCAAGCGTGCTCCGAAGTTTATAAAAACCATCCACCAGATAACCTCCAATGGTTACGATGTAGACTATATTTCGGACAAGTACCTCCAGAATACCCGCTACGAGGGAGGAAATCTCCGTACAGAAGGAGGCAGTAACTATAAAGCAATTATCGTGCCCGCTGTAAAATATATGCCGGAGAAAGTATTGGCACATCTTGTTTCATTGGCAAAACAAGGAGCAACAATTGTATTCATGGAGAATTATCCTAAAGATGTTCCCGGATTCGGTAATCTGGAAAGTCGCAGAAATGCTTTCACAAAAGTTCAAAAACAGCTTCCCGACATCAGCGATTTTAACCAAAGCATTAGCAGTTCATTCGGAAAAGGACATATCATAACCGGTACGGATTATGCTGCGACATTAGGTAAATGCAAGGTAATGCCTGAAGAGATGAAGACGAACTTCGGTCTGCAATATATCCGCCGCCAACACAGCACCGGACACCATTATTTCATCTCTTCTTTGCAAGACAAAGGAGTTGACAATTGGATTACTCTCAGTGTAAATGAACCAACAGCCATGCTGTTTGATCCGATGACCGGAGAAAAAGGAAAAGCGCAAACCCGAATAAAGGACGGAAAGTTACAAGTATATCTGCAATTACAGTCCGGCGAAAGTGTGATTCTTCAAACATTCGATCATCCGGTTGAGACTCAAACATGGAAATATATCCAAGAGCAACCTGTCAGCCTCAGCCTCGACCATGACTGGACGTTGCGTTTTGTACAAAGTACCCCCGCTATCGAAGGAACTTTCGCTATCGATAGCCCGACTTCATGGACGGAAATCAACCATCCGAACGCAAAAATCAATATGGGTACAGGGTTATACAGTCTTGAGACAGTTCTGCCTGCGCTGAACGCCGATGATTGGATTCTCGATCTGGGAGATTTGCGGGAAAGCGCCCGCATACGCATTAACGGTAAAGAAGCGGGAACTGTCTGGGCCGCACCTTTCCGGTTAAAGGTCGGCAAATATCTGCAACCGGGCAAGAATCTGATTGAGATTGAGGTGACCAACCTTCCCGCTAACCGTATTGCAGAATTAGACAGACAAAACGTTCCCTGGCGCAAGTTTAAAGAAATCAATTTTGTAGGACTCAACTACAAAAAGAATAAATACGACAGTTGGGAAGTCCTTCCTTCAGGCCTCAATGGAGGTGTGAAACTGATTCCGATAACTATTTTGTAACCAACTTCTTTACTGCATCCTTCAATCCTTTGGAGGATGCAGTTATTACTACCTCGCCACCGGAACGGTCCGAACGTAAGATCGCCATGATGAATCCTTTATGTAACTTCTTCGTATTTCCGGTAAATAACTCATCTGTAAAATGATCCCCATTGTCCACAGCAATCAGCCTTGCAGCCCCCGAAACCTTAAAAGTAACCTCGTCTTTAGTATCAGGTACTACCCTTCCTTTATTATCCACCGCATATACCTTTACATATTGTAAGTCCATCCCATCCGCTTTCCAATCCTCCGGATTCTCTACCACCATTTTCAAAGCAGTCGCCTTACCGGTTGTTTCCAACTTATGACGTGCCACTTCTTTTCCGTTATTCCGGGCAACCGCTATAATATTTCCTCCTTTACCGTATGGTATGTTTTCCCAATAAATGATATTGCGCCGGGTGATATCCGTCCGGTCATTCTTACGTATCCCCATAGATTTGCCATTAACCAGCAATTCCACTTCATCGGCGTTGGTATATGTATATAAGTTCTGCATACTGCCTGTTGCCCAGTTCCAATGAGAAGCCAAAGATAAACTTCCCACCATAATATCATTCCATTCAATGGCTTCCTTGCCATTATCCATCACTCCGATATGCACCAAAGGCTCTTCGCAGAAAGCACTCTTTATCAGATAGGCTTGCGGATAAGGTTCCAAACAATGATTGAAGAAAGAAAAGTTCCAGCCTTTCTTCGGCCATCCGTTCGATTCCCCCCAATACTCGATAGCTCCCCAATAGGCGAGTCCCACCATCTTATCATGATCCATGCCAAAGAAAGGAGCAGCAAGTTCATTCGTTGTAGCTTCGCTCTGATATACGGTCATGTGCGGACACTTTTCCAGATATTGGGCATAGTTCAGATAACGATAATTGAAACTTGACACTTCTGTTACAGTTGCCAGCTCGGGAGGATATACTTTTGTGTTAAATTCCGGTTCATTCTTTCCGATAGCTCCGGCACGTGCCGGAAACATAGCCACAGTCGTTTTACGAGTCTTATCATAACGCTTGACAAGCATATCGAAGATACGGTAGGTGGTGACACCCCAATCACCGGTAGGAAATCCGGCTAAGTCTTCCCGCATCTGCAATTCATTTCCCAAACTCCATAATATAACAGACGGATGATTGCGGTCACGTTTGATCCATTCGGGAATCATCTGATACCATAGTTGCGTGAAAGGAACTCTACCACCCCAATAGCTATTGTCGCTCCATTTATCAATCAGCTCATCCACTACCAAAATACCATATTTATCTGCCAGTTTCAAGAACGACTCGGAATAAGGGTTGTGAGACGAACGAATGTGATTATAACCGAACCGCTTCATTAGCTGAAACTGCCGCTCGATAGCTCTGTCAAAAGCGGCAACTCCTACAGCTCCCAAATCATGATGGTTGGAAATACCTTTTAGGAACAATTTTTTGCCGTTCAGTTTAAATCCGAAATCAGGAGAGAACTCTAACGTACGAATGCCGAATGTCTCCGTCATACAATCAATAACTTTGCCATCCTGCACCAAAGAAACTTCAGCAGTATAAAGATTAGGGGCCTCACAAGACCATAACTCGGGACTGTCTACCGTTACTATCGGAAGAGAAACCTCAACTGTTTGTAATTTCGATTTTTGAGGAGCCTTCCCTCTCGTACCGGCAACCGTTTTTCCGTCAGGAGCCAATATTCGGGCATTGATTTCAATATCCAGACTTTTATTGCGAATTCCTTCCAACTCTACTTGTACACTGACTTCCGCCCTTTGCTCCGTGATTTTAGGAGTAGAGACAAATACGCCATGTCTTGCAATGGCAATGGGATTCTTGATGACCAAATGAACATCCCGAAACAAACCGCCGCCCGTATACCAACGCGATCCGTCTTTTTTACCCGTTGAAGCCCAAACAGCCACTACATTATCCTCATCATATTTAAGCAAATCAGTAATATCCGTTTCAAAACCAAGATAACCATAATCGGTACTTCCTACCTTCCTGCCATTTACCCAAACATCTCCAACAAGCATAATGCCTTCAAAGTCAAGCAAGACACGTTTACCCTTCCATGCAGGATTTACCTTAAAATGTTTACGATACCAACCTGTCCCCATAGCTTTAAAGCCACGTGCCCCTCCGGCGGACTCATCCCACGTTTGCTCTATCTGGAAATCATGGGGCAAATCCAGCACACGCCAATTATCATCATCATAAGTAACCAATTGAGCTTCTTTCAAATCACCGGCCCGAAACTTCCAGTCAAAATTAAATAATTGCGATACACGCGGCTGTTCTTGCGCAAAGACTAACACTGATTGCAGTACTAAAAAGGATAATAGAATAAAATTTTTCATCTTAGATTGTTTTCTTAGTATTATTCTTAAATAATTGTACGGATGATCCATATAGTTATCATTCACCCAACAAAGATAAACCGGAAAATCATCTATCCCTATATAAATTCTACCGAATGCATATAAAATAATACACTTACAACTTCCTCATGTACTATTTTTCATGAAATCCGCACATATATCCATAGAAATGCTAAATCATATTCCCTACTTTTGCATAGTTAATATAATAAACTCAAATATCATGAAGAAATTTCTTTTTTACCTTTTTACTTTAGGACTCTTTTCCAACTATGCTTTCAGTTCAGATAGCATTTACGTCGCCCGATATAAAGGAGACAAAGCTTGTGCCATCAGTTATACCTTTGATGACGGATTGGCAGAACAATATACATTGGCTGCTCCCCAACTGGAGAAACGGGGATTTCGGGGAACTTTCTGTGTGAATGGCGTCAAAGTCAACAAAGACAACAAACACATCACAGATACCACGCGAGTGACCTGGACACAGTTAAAAGAAATGTCCGACAAAGGTCATGAAATCACAAATCACGGATGGGCACATAAGAATTTCTCTCGTTTTCCCTTAGAGGAAATCCGGGAAGATATAGTAAAGAATGATAGTGCCATATTAGCCAATACCGGCGTCATGCCCCGTACTTTCTTTTATCCCAATAATAACAAAAAAGAAGAAGGCAAACGAATTGCCGTACAGAACCGGGTAGGAACAAGGACCAAACAACGTTCCATAGGAAGAAAATCCACTCCACGAGACTTGGAAAAATGGGTGGCGACATTAATTGCTACAAATGATTGGGGAGTGGGTATGACACATGGGTTGACGTATGGTTACGATGCCTTCCCGAATCCACAACGTTTATGGGATCATTGGGACAAAGTAAAAGCTATGGAAGATAAGATCTGGGTAGGTACTTTCCGGGAAGTAGCAGCTTATACCGAAGAACAGAAACATACGCGCCTGGACATTCGCCAACAAAAGAAAGGACTCATCATAACCCCGCAACTGGATCTGGATAAAGAGATTTTCACAGAACCGCTTACAATGGTCATTCAAAAAGAAGATGTCAGAAAGATGACAGCCAGACAAGGAAAGACAAAACTGGCAGTTCATAAAATTGGCGATAAATTCATATTCGATTTTAATCCTTTCGGAGAAGCAATCAAAGTTTATCTTAAATAAACAAGAAGGAGGGTGATACAAAAAACGCAGGATTAACGCAAATTATCGTATTATTTCAGTTATTAATCAACGACTTATAACATTATTTCTGCGATAATTTGCGTTAATCAGCGTTTTACTTTTGAATTTCCATCCACCCCGTTAGCGTACCTCTTGCGAATTGACCTTTACATTCTTAACTACAAAACGGTCAACAATATCCTTATCAAACTGGCCTTTCTTCGCCCGGATATTCAGATCCTCAAAACAAAAATCGGACAACCGATATTGGTCAGACTTTTTCACATTGAAGAAAGTAGTACAATCCAAATCTATATTACGCATAGTAATATTATTAGAATATGAGATAGGGATATCTTTCCGGTCTCCTAAATTATAGAATTGAGTCCACGGCGCCACATAGATAAAATCTCCGGCATTTCCTTTTATATCTTCCACCAAAATATATTCGTATTTCTGCGGAGTATCGGGACGCATCTTTAAATGCAGAAGAATACGTGCCTGATCCATCGTACTGCGACGGAATATTACATTGCGGTTATGTATTGACTCGCTCCCGCAGGTCAAAGCACTGTGACAATAACCATATCGGCAATCTTCAATAACAATATCATAGTTGCCGCCATTATTGACATCTTTGTCCGCCCAAGGACCTTTGCCTCCCTTTAATGCCACCGCATCATCGCACACTGACATATAACAATTCTTTATCAACACATTGTTACAGACATCCAGATCAACAGCGTCCGTACTCGGGGCCTCCATCGGCTTGCGGGGAGACGTTATATGAAGATTCAATAGTTTCACGTAACTGCATTTATAGTAATGAGTAGTCCAAAACGGAGAATTGGCAATACTGATTCCTTCTATCTGAACATTCTTGCAATTAGACAAATAAATGATACGGGGACGCTGCTCATCCATATTCGTACAGTTCGGATTCCACTCCCGACGCAACCAAAACGCTTTCCAATAACGGAAACCATTACCATTAAGCATACCTTTTCCAGAGATAGTAAAACCGTCAATGCCGTCTGCATTAATCAAAGCTGTATAATACTTTACCGTTTGTCCTTCCATGCGGGTAAGCTGAATTCGGAAATCACCCGCATCATCACTTCCTTTCAATACGGCATTTTCTTCAAGATACAAATGCGTCTTCGGTTTAAAGAAAAGCGAACCGCTTAGAAAAGTCCCTTTAGGAATCACAATAACTCCCCCGCCATTCTCCGCCGCCCGGTCAATCACATTCTGTATCTGTTCGGTTTGTAGTTTTGTACTGTCATTAACTACCCCATAATCTGTTATCCTATACTGCTTACCGAGCGAATTTATATTCACGCTCTCATTATTCCTGAACCAGTCAGGAATCAGTTTACCATCAGGGAACTTATCTTGTCCCAAAACCTGCAAGCAGCAGCAAAGTGTGATAAATGCAATGATCAATTTCATCTTCGATATTACTTTTTTTGATTAAACTTGTACATTGCAAAGTTATCACATCCACCGTAAATAGGAATGGACTAAAATAACAGAAGAATGCACTTTTGTACATTCTTCTTTAATAATTCATATAAAATCGTTCATTCCTATTAGTTTTCCGGTCTATTTTCTTTTTGTTCACCGGTTTTCTCTTCCGGTAGCTCTTCCTCCGATACAGCATCTCCGTCTACTCCGCGCTGATACACAGAAGGCGCTACACCAAAATACTCCTTAAAACATTTACTGAAATAGAACGGACTATTAATCCCTACCCGATAAGCCACTTCCGAAACCGTCAACCGTTCATCCGACGATAATAGCTCGGCAGCTTTCTTCATACGTACTACACGTAGATATTCATTAGGGGAATAACCTGTCAAGCCACGTAGTTTTCTATAAAATACCGTCCGCCCCAATTTCATAAATTGTGCAAACTCATCTACAGAAAACTCCGGTCGGGACAGATTACGCTCCATCACAATATCCAACCTTTTGGCAAACTCTTTATCCCGGTCGGTAGCACAAATCGTAGTGCGCACTCCCTTCTCACTGGAGAATTTCTCTTTCAGTTTATCACGCTGTTCTATCAAACGGAATACCCGTGCCAACAATAGTTTGATGCTGAAAGGTTTCGCAATGTATGCATCGGCTCCGGCCTCAATACCTTCCAAGTGTTTTTCCGCAGAATTCAATGCCGTCAACAAAATTATCGGTATATGACTGGTTGCAAAATCCGTTTTCAGCTTCTTTGTCAATTCAAACCCCGTCATTCCCGGCATTAGCACATCACAGATTATCAAGTCCGCATCATACGTAGTCGCTTTTTCGAATCCGGAAATTCCATCGGCAGCCACTTCCACTTCAAAATACATGCCAATCTCTTCCTGCAGGAATTGACGGATATCATTATCATCCTCAATGATCAAGATTTTCCGTTTATTCAAAGGAGTCGTCATTTTATCCTGTTCGGGCAATTCTTCCGGCAATTGTTCCGAATGGTGATTCCAGCTATCCGCTTCTTGCAACAGCACATTACCGGCAACCAGAAAATCTTTCTCTTCATAAACTGTCTTATCTGTCGGAATGCACACCGTAAACACAGAACCGCCACCTTCGTTATCTCTATACTCAATAGTCCCCTTATGCACCTGTACCAGTTCATGACTCAAATGCAAACCTACTCCAATACTGTCACCGGAGAAATTACTTTGCATAAAACGTTTGAATAACTCATTCTGCTTCTCTTTCGGAATACCGACTCCCGTATCTGAAACCTGAATTTGCAAAATCTTCTTCACCTCATCCACATTTACAGACAGGATAATAATGCCGTTGGAAGGAGTATATTTAAATGCGTTCGAAAGCAAATTATAAGTCACCTTATCCAAGTTACCCTTATCAATAAACATTTTGTAAGAAGGGACGGAAGGCTGGAATCGAAAATCCATCGCTTTTTGTTCCGCCACATCACCGAAACTCAGAAATATCTCGTAGAGGAAAGCAATTACATCCGTCTCTTCAAGGGAAAGAGCCAGTTTATTATTCTGCATTTTCCGGAACTCAAGCAACTGATTAATAAGGCGCAGCATACGTTGAGTACTCTTATCCATTGTCTTTAACGGATGTACCAACTCACGCGGAATATCAGTCACACGCTGTATCTTTTCCAAAGCCCCGTGAATCAATGTCAGAGGGGTACGGAACTCATGAGATATATTTGTAAAAAACACAAGCTTGTATTCCGTCAGTTGCTTCTCTATATTGATACGATTGCGTAAGCTATTGAAATTATGGATAATACGGAAGGCAAGATACAAGGCTATAATCAATACCAGAATATAACCGAATACCGCCCAATTAGTCTTCCAGAACGGAGGAACCACAACAATCTTCAAAGTAGTCTCATTTTCATTCCATATTCCCGAGCCATTGCAAGATTTTACATGCAACAGATAGGTTCCCGGATTGAGATACTTAAAAGATGCGAAATTAAGAGAAGACGGAGCACTCCATCCTTTATCATAATTCTCCAGCCAATACATATATTTCGTACGTCCGCTATCCGAATAGTCCAGTGTTGAGAAGTCTATCAGAATGGAGCTTTGATAATATTTCAAAGAAATCTCATCCGAATAAGCCAGTGACTGTTGCAAAGGCGAATCCTCCATTTCGGGATTCATCTGGATTCCATTCACATACAAATTAGTGAAAACAACCGGAGAAAAAGAATCACTGTTTTGTATCTTCTCCGGATCAATGACAATCATTCCATAGTTTGTTCCAAAAAGCAACTTGCCGTCTTTTCCCACACAAGCACTGTTCTCACTATATACATTTCCTAAAGTATAAGAAGAGAAATAATAATTATCAGAAGAATGAGTAACCGGATTAAACTTCGAAATACCATACTCGGTAGCCACCCATAAGTCACCGTTTTTATCTCCGAGAATGGATTGGATAACATCGTTTACCAACCCTTCGTCTGTTCCGTAATTCTCATATTTCAGCAAATCATAGTTTTCTTGTGGTTCACAAAGATTCAATCCCGACCCCGACGTACCAATCCACATACGCCCCTCATCGTCCCGATAGATACATTTAATTTCATTACTACAGAATTTACCGTTCGTGTAGCTGAACAAATGATAATTATCAGCATCGGCAATCAATGAGTCCGGATGGAAAATGCATATTCCCTCGCTGGTTCCCACCCAAACCATACCGTTCTCATCTTCTTCTATCACACGAACCATCCGCAGGCCTAACCTTTCCTGAAAAAAGTGCCTGAATTTATATCCCCCGTCCGCAGTTGGTTCAGCCAAATCAAGTCCTCCCCCGAAAGTACCTACCCACATCCGGTCTTTCCGGTCACGATAGATCGAAAAGACATCATTAGCGGATAATGTAGTCGGATTCGAAGGATCATTGACATACCATGAATCCGCTATCTTTAATCCGTTTCCACGAGTACCCATCCACATTTTCCCTTCTTTATCCTCAGTAATGGCATAAATGTTGGAATGAAAATACTGATTTGTCATCTTCGAATGGAAATCCGAGTCAATGGTATACAGTCCTCCCCTACGCGTACCAAACCAGATATCTCCGTCGGATGTCTTAGTCAGCATACGAATGGTATTCGAACGATCGAACAAATCGGGAGATTCCGGATAAATACGGGAAGTACCTTCGTTCAGAACAGAGATATGGGATAACCCGGAATACTCCGAACTTACCCAGATTCCACCGGAACGATCCTCCATCACATAAAGCAGGAAATCTGAAGCGATATGACTTTTATCGTTTATATTGGCCAGAAAATGTTCCAATTTATCCTCAGCCGTATCATAGGCAAAGAGACCATTACCATACGTAGATATCCAGATAATGCCACGCGAATCGTGCACAATATGATAACGCTCAAAATCGATATAGCTCAACTTATCTTGGGGAATCAACCGGAATTCCTTTATTCTTCCACTATCGGCTGTGATATAGGTAAGACACCCTGTGTGATTAAAAATCCAGTAATCACCACGATTATCCATCGTTAATTTGCCATTTTTGATATTCAGGCGGGAATCCGCAGCTATTTCTCCGGTACTGAAATCATACGTATACACTCCGGTAGTAGTAAGGATCACCCATTGGTCCTTCAACAGAAAATTCCCGGTAGGTGATGTTTTTCCCGCAATAGAAGCAATAGAAGCACATTTTTTCATCTTTTGCGTAGTAGCCTGATAGCAATAGACATCTCCCTCTTCCGTCAGAAAATACATATCATTCTTATAGGGCTGAGAAAAAGCAAAATGAACCAACCGGTCTTCAATCCTGTATTGACCGTTAGAAACGGATACTAATCCGCTCTGTGTCCCAATCCATATCCGCCCATCTGTATCCTCACTGACAAACCGCACTCTGTTGTCCGGCATATTGCCCCGTTCTGTTTTAAACACAGTCGATGTCATCTCTCCGTTATCCTGATGAACGATTCTCCGACAACCATTTCCGGAATGCCATAACCACACATCACCATTGTCCGCTACGAATATAGTCGAATAGTTCTGCCTCAAATCTCCGCAACCTGTATAATCAACGAAACGTGCACGCTGAAGGTCATAGCAACTGATCAATTCCGGTGTCGTAGAAATCCATAGAAAGCCATCCTTGTCTTCTGTAAGGTCAAAAATACGGTTATCAGACAACGATACTTTATCTCCGGCTTGCGGGCGGAATGTCAGAAACGAATTACCATCATAACGGCTCAGTCCATTCAAGGTTGCCAGCCATAAGAATCCTTTAGTATCCTGATATATATAGCGAATAGAATTGTTGGGCAAACCATCACTTGTTCTCATTTGTGTAGAGCGAAGTTCAGTCGCCCCGTAAATGTTCAGCACAAGACCAATAGATAAGATGAAGAATAAGATATGTCTGTTTATCATAATAGATTTTCAGATTAATAATGAATTAGACAGGCAAAAGTACTAAAAAAACAATACACAAAGGTACAGGCCATAGCTTTTTATTAAAATAGAATATTGTACGTAATTATATAGAAATTGTGATATAACCTCATTCAGACTGTACTATGCACAATATTGAATAAATATGAATGAATTTATATTGAAAAGAAGAAGAACACATCGTACTTTTGCACCAATTATCTATAAAAAATAAATCATGAGAAACAAGTTATTTTATTATTTATGTTGGCTGACAGCCGTTACAAGCAGTTTGCAGGCGCAAGCACAAAATAAAGTGGCTGCTCCGATGAAAGATGTCAATCAAGTAATCGACAACACGTTGGATAGTCTGAACAAGGCACGTACAGCCAGACCGATAGCCGGTTCCAGCCGGAAAGGCGATAATCCGGTATTATTCCTAGTCGGTAACTCCACCATGCGTACAGGTACATTGGGAAACGGAAACAACGGACAATGGGGATGGGGATTTTATGCGGGCGACTACTTCGATCCGGACAAGATCACAGTAGAGAATCACGCATTGGGAGGAACCAGCAGCCGTACTTTTTATAACCGTCTTTGGCCGGATGTCATCAAAGGGGTACGCCCCGGAGACTGGGTTATCATAGAACTTGGCCATAACGACAATGGCCCTTATGACAGCGGCCGTGCCCGTGCCTCTATTCCGGGAGTAGGCACAGACAGCCTGAACGTGACAATCAAAGAAACCGGAGTGAAAGAAACGGTATATACATACGGAGAATATATGCGTCGTTTCATCCGTGATGTCAAAGCCAAAGGCGGACATCCCATCTTGTTCTCCCTTACTCCACGTTACGCCTATGAAGATAAAGACAGTACTATCATCAAACGTGTCAATAAAACATTCGGTCTATGGGCAAAGCAAATAGCAGAAGAACAGAACGTACCTTTTATTGATCTGAATGACATTTCAGCCCGCAAATTTGAAAAGTTCGGTAAAAACAAAGTGAAGTATATGTTCTATATCGACCGTATTCATACCAGTGCATTCGGAGCAAAGGTCAATGCCAAATCTGCCGCTGACGGTATACGAGCCTACGAGGGACTGGAACTTGCCAATTACCTAAAGCCTGTCTCGCAAGACACAAAGACCGGTTCCAGCCGGAAAAAAGGACGACCGGTATTATTCACCATCGGCGACAGCACGGTGAAAAATAAAGATAACGACAAAAATGGCATGTGGGGATGGGGCAGCGTAATAGCCGATGAGTTCAACCTTGACAAAATATCCGTCGAGAACTGTGCTATGGCAGGACGTAGTGCCCGCACTTTCTTGGATGAGGGACGTTGGGATAAAGTATACGAAGCTTTGCAGCCCGGTGATTTTGTACTCATTCAGTTCGGACACAACGATGCAGGAGCTATCAATACAGGAAAAGCCCGTGCAGAACTACGTGGTTCCGGAGAGGAAAGTAAAGTCTTTCTAATGGAAAAGACCGGCAAATATCAGGTAGTATATACTTTTGGCTGGTATCTTCGCAAATTCATCATGGATGCTCAGGAAAAAGGAGCAATACCTATCGTATTGAGCCATACTCCACGCAACAAATGGAAAGACGGAAAGATAGAACGCAACACCGATTCTTTTGGAAAATGGACACGTGAAGCAGCAGAAGCTACCGGAGCCTATTTTATTGATTTGAATAAAATCAGTGCCGACAAACTGGAAAAAAAAGGTATCGAAAAGACAGCCGCTTATTACAATCACGACCATACGCATACTTCTTTAAAAGGAGCACACATGAATGCCGAAAGTATTGCGGAAGGATTGAAAATGGTTAATTGTCCGTTGAAGGATTATTTGAAGAAATAAAACATAAGAATCCCTCGATATACGTAAGAACCACGTTATATCGAGGGATTTTTATGTTTTATTTCATTGTTTCCGCACCTACATAATATCCTAGGTTAGTACCTTGGTTATACCCCATATTCTGCATAGCTTGAGACATATCATAATTATGATCTGTCATCAGATGGCGAAGTCGGTGAGTAGTCGGATGATTTGTAGAGAAAATATAAATAGAACGATAATCACTAGAGCCTAAGATAACCTCTTCACGATAATCTCCCAAGAAATCTCCGTAATAACAAGGATTATATTTGGTCCCATGATTTCCATCATTACTACCATAATGACCAAAATACACTAAACGGCTCTTATTCGTTTTATTTACATCCGGATTATCTTTATAACTTACAATACAAGCACGATCATACATTTCCCGTGTTCCTTGCCCGCTCCAATAGATAGCAGCATTATACATCACACCACTACCGATACCTGTCGGGTAATTGGTAGAAACAACTCCACCACCATTACAACTATACATACCGGACTGTAAAGATGAATAATACTCAAATCCCGGACTGTCCGGATCTACATCGCCAACAATACAACGTCCCACATCACCATTCTTACCCGCTCCGTGCCCGGTTATCAGGCTGCCGTCCCTCGCATCAATTACTTGACAAGCATATCCAAGCCCCTGCACGCTATAAGTATCCTCTTCTTCAAAGCTGGCAACTATTTGTAATCCGCTACGATTTTGGATGAATTTACCCACATACAGACAGTCACCATGTCCGTTTCCGGTACACCATAATTCTTTCCCATTATCATCAATCGCCGCCGAACCATACAGTATCTCATCTTTTCCATCACCATCCAAATCTGCAACACGGAAAGCGTGCGAACACATTGCCAACCATTTTTCGCTATGATCAGCAGTATCAAATTTCCAACGATTCACTAACTGGTTACTTTGCAAATCAAGTGCCCATACTTGCCAGTTTTTATAAATACCTCGAGAAATAATCAGGCTTGGATTGCTTTTTCTTACACCAGTCTTCTCATCAGGTATACCATCCAGATAGGCTGCTCCGATAAAGAAACGATCCATACGATTTCCATAATCATCTCCCCAATAAGAATTCCAATATTGGGCACGTGCTACTTTTGACTCATCCTCACGGCCACGAGGTATGTTGGGAGTTCGGGTAATTTCACAACCGTCAAAGCCACGACAGATAGAAATATACTCAGGACCTTCCAACACTAGTCCGGCAGTAGAATACAAACTTTTTCCGGAATACCATCCCACACCGTTCGTATCTCTTAAACGATAATCATTCACGAACCCATTGGCATCAGTAATAATTCTTCCGTTAGGGAATTTAGTACCTTCGGATGAACGGAATGCAATTTCACACAAACCATCTCCATCGAAATCATATAAGATATAAGAGGTATAATGTGAACCGGAACGAATGTTTAGTCCTAAATCTATACGCCATAAAAAGGTACCATCCATTTTGTAAGCCTCCAAAAGAGTGGTCCCATTGTGCCATCCTCCTTGATTAGCTCCATCATACGGTTCTCTCTTGACTACAATTTCCAATTCTCCATCTCCATCCAATTCACCCAATTGTATATCATCAGGAGCATACGTCAATGCTGCATCAGGTACATCACTTCTTAGCACAATTTCCCGATAAAATTTTGTTGCCATATCAGAAGTATACGTATAGTCGCATAATGTTTCTTCTTGACCGGCCAATGTCACCCGATAATAATTAGTCTTTGTGGGATCAATATTCTCATCCACCCAACAAGTAGTCTTCGTTATCGCTTCTTCATTCAACTTAACTTCTTCGCCCCCATCCTCCGACTTATAAATATCGAAACCTACATCTTCCGGATCTGTCAATAACATTCTCCAACTAACTAACGCAGAAGAAATTCCTGTTGCATTATGTTCATTAGTATCCGACATAGGGTCATAGCTCACCCACATTGCACGGCTTCCCGTAATAATCTCCGTAGGCAGGTCTTTCAATGGTTCTTCCACAATATTATTATTGAAATCCGGTTCCTCATCCACTATCGGTTCAGTATCCGAACATGCTCCAAATGTTAATAATCCAAACAGTCCTAGTATATATAATAACTTCTTCATATTCTGCTTTTAATATTAAACAATCATTTTTCAATTCCGGGGTAACCTCTACCACCCCGGATTCTGTGTCAAATTAGGATTCTTTGCTTTCTCACTTTGCGGAATAGGAAAGAAATACATCTTATCATCCCATTGTCTATTCACAGTAACACGCCTATATGAATACGAATCCCCACTCTTATATATTTTCATTTCATCAATACTGCTGAAATGTTTGTCGCCTTCCTTCCAACGGCGCACATCCCAAAAACGATGTCCCTCGAATGCTAACTCTACCATACGCTCATTTTGGTATTTCTCCCACCATAACTTATTATCCAGACCTGCGGGAAATTTAGGCATATTTACCTTTGTACGCCGACGAGTTTTGCTCACCATCTCATTGGCAGGAATAGGGAACTCATTATTGGTAGCATAAGCAGTACCTAAATATTTGAATAACGCTTCTGCGTAATTCAGGTAGAACTCACCCAAACGATATATAATCCATGTATGATTATCCGTCGTAGGTTTCGCTGTCGTAGTATTAATACTTGTTTGGCAATATTTTTTCAAATAATAACCTGTAGGCGTCCCTCCGCTCAGGGGTTCCGCATTTGCACCTCCCTGATAGGTTTCCAACGCAGTTTCATTCCAATTCGGCCATTTTGTATCACCATTCTTAGCAATAGTTTTCTCAAATCGAGGATCACGTCCTTCGTAATAAGGTTTATTTTTATCATAATCCGCTTTCTTATCAGGTCTTTCACCACCGTCCTTCAACTCATAGGCATCCACCAATGTCTGTGTAGGGCAGTTTCCACCTCGACAGTTCTCCAGTCCGACAGGAAAATTATATTTCTCAAAAGAATTGGTAGCACGTATGGCACGACAACCGAAAATGAGTTCATCGATTGCAATACTATAACTTTTTGCATCCCATAAATTCTCGTAGTCATCTATCAGTCTCATACCGGCATCTTCGCAAGTCTCGATCAATTCCTTATTGGCCTTGGCCGCGCGATACCACAACTCCTTGTACCCTTGACTCCCTTCCTGGTGAGAATTGAATAACGGACTTGCAGCATACAGAGCCGTACGCGCTTTCAACGCCAGTACAGTACGCTTGTTGGCACGCCCTGTTTCCGCCGATTCACCGGAAGGTACCAAAGCCCCCAGGTTATTATAATCCGGTATAATCAGATCTTTTATCTCGTCACATTCTTTAATAATCCAGTCGAATACCTCTTGGGCAGGTTTACGTGTTAGCGTATTCACCTCAGTGGTTGACAATACATGGTCGGTAAATGGTACATCCCCATATTGTCTTACCAAATTAAAGTAGAAATACGCCCGTAGGAAACGGACTTCATACTGATAGTTATTATAGCGATACATTTCAGCTTCATAGTCAGAAATTTGTTCATACTCCGAGAATGTCAGTCCGGTAAATTCCTCCAGATAATTGTTACAATTAGCAATTGCTTTATAACAGGAAGTCCACATACTGCTTTGCGCATTCACCGGACTCCATGCCCCATTGTAAAAAGTCTCAATAGCATTGCCTGTATAGGAATATTGTGATTCATCCGTAGCAGAACCAAGAATAGCACCACTATAATTTCCGAAATCAGAGTCGAGCGACTGGTAAATGTTAGATACCAATCCTCCTACATCATAAAAAGTACGCTTTACATAACCCGCATCATAAGGATTGTATTCCGAATATTCCATCTGGTCCGCACAAGAAGAAAAAGCGAAGATGGTCAGAATACCATATATCAAATTATTCAGTTTCATTCTTTACCTCGTTTTTAATAATTAAAACCCTATCTTAACACCTACTATCACACTCTTAGTCAATGGATTCGTCGCACCGTAAGATTCAGGATCCGCCACGTCAATATGGTCAAAGCAGAGCAAATCTACTCCCCGTACATACAATTTGGCACTACCTAATATTTTTGTCCGCTTCATCAGACGTTGAGGGAATTTATAATAAACTTCCACATTGCGCAATTTCAAGAATGAACGGTCGGCAAGCCAGATCGTATTAGTCTGATAATTATTGGCATTACTCTGCGAACTCAGACGCGGATATTTTGCATTCAAGTTCTCCGGAGTCCAGCGATTTTCATAATAGTGCGTGGAAAGTGATGTATTGTTAATCAACGGCCAAAACATACTCTTTGTATTCAAGACGGCAGAATAGTTTCCTGTTCCCTGAAACATAGCATCTAATCCAATCCCCTTCCATTCTGCTCCCAAATGGAAAGAATAATAAATTTCCGGAGCAGCCGTACTATATCCAATAGCGGTCACATCGTTTGCATCAATCACTTCATCTCCATTTACATTCTTATATTTGATATCACCGGGAACTACTGTACTGAAGTTCTGTACCGGGCTACTCGCGATCTCTGCCTCATCTCTGAAAATTCCTTCTGCTACCAAGCCATATACTTGATTCAACCGGTGTCCTGTCCGTTTCAAATTATCATATAAACGCGGTTCTTCTCTCTGTTCCTTAATCTCGTTCCGGTTAAAAGCAAAGTTTCCTCCGGCATTAACAGTCCAGTCACCCCATCGCTTCGTATAATCCAAACCGAACTCAGTGCCCCAACTATCCACAATACCAGCATTTTCATAAGGAGAATCCATACCAAGTACTGTTGAGTATTGACCGCTAGGGTCCACCCAAATATCTTTTCGACGTTGATAATATCCTTCTACCGTCAAATTCAATCCTTTGAACAGTGTCGCATCCACCCCCACATTATATTTATAAGCTTTCTCATGTGTCGAATTTATTGTAGCCAACCGATTCATGTAAGTAGTTCCAAAATTGGATCCATAACCGACATCAAACAGATAGCGTGTACCCGTTGTCGTATAGATTTGTTCCCAATAGTTATACACTGAGTTGTCACCGTCTTTCGGTAGATAATCAGCATTAATAACACCAAACGAAGCACGTAACTTTAAAAGATCAACCCAAGAAACCTCTTTCATAAAGTCTTCTTCCGAAAGCACCCAAGCTGCAGAAACAGTTGGTGAGAAAGCCCATTTATGTCCTGGAGCCAATAGATTTGAGGCCGATCCGACCAATGCCAGATCTACATAATAACGCTTATTGAAGCCATAGTGAGTATACCACGATACATTTTGACGATATATACTGGTATTCACTCCATAAGTGTCACGAAATTCATACTCCCATTTCAACTGCGAATAAACATCATGTTTGCCGAACGAACGATTATAATCAAAACCTCCGGAGAAATTGAACTGACGTGCCCAATCGTTTGTATCGGCACCGGTTGCCATCTCACTGGGTTTTCCACCTGTAACAACTGTGTACAACGGACCACCGGCGCTTGAATCCTGCCAGCTAGGTGTATATCCCCTATAAGCATACGTCTTGCTATGATCTTCCCAGATGGAAGAGTAGTTGTCATAAGCCAAACGAAAACTCACACCTAGCCCCTTCACTAATCCGGACAAATCTTGAGATAAAGTCAGATCTGCCAACAAGCTACGTGTATGTCCCTTACTATAAGCTGCTCCTTGCGATTGTGCCACCGGATTCATCGTACCTGACCAAGTGGAACTTCCTCCCCACGAGCCATCATCTGATAGTATAGGAAAGGCTGCGGAAGGAATCGAATAAACCATATCCCACAAATCCGTACTAGAGGTTCCCGGACGACTTGATTCAGACAATGAGCCGAGAAGATTTAATTTGAGTTTGGTAGTACTCGTCAGGTCAATATCTAAATTTGTGCGTAAGTTAGCACTAGAATATTTGTCTTGTGTAGAATAACCGTCATTCATATTAGTATTGGCAACAAACCCTTTGTCTGTCATCAACCCCAACATAGCATAGTAACGGAATTTACTGCCACCTCCTGTAAACTCAATATTATATTTATTAGAAACTCCCATATCACGAAATGTTTCATCAATCCAATCCACATTCGGATAAAAATAAGGCAATTGCACATTGATACGATCACCTAGTCCCTTCACTCTTCCATAACGGAACGCATGAATTTCGAGAGGAGTATAACGTACGTCTAATCCTTCGTAACCTCGTGCCTCGTTCACAGCTTCAGCATAAGTAGCCGCATTTACAAAATCAGGACGACGTGATTGGAAATTGATTACATGATCGTAAGTAAACTTTATTTCCCTCGAATGATATTTTCCCCGTTTGGTTGTTATCAGAATAGCTCCATTAATACCTTTATAACCATATAACGCCACTGCAGCGGCATCTTTCAATATAGAGACCGATTCTACCTCTTCCGGTGACACAAGGCTCATATCACGTTCCAACCCGTCTACCAAAACTAACGGTGAACTGCTAGATAGGCTTTGTAAACCACGTACGTAAAAAGTAGGTTCCGTACTGGAAAAGTTACCCGCATTCTGTAAGGCTGTTAATCCTAGTCCCTGTCCGAAAAGAGAGTTAGAGATATTCTTTGACGCCCTTTTATCAAATTCTTCATTATAAACGGTAGAGACTGCCGCAGTCGATTCATGACGACTGAACGTCCGGTTAGCCCCTACATCTACAGTGACGGAATCTCCAGACACTCTTCCTTTATTATCCATATTCTGTGCTCCTATCGGCATACCCAAAGATGCCAACAGAGCCAGTACCAGCATTTTATTATTTTTCATATCACTGTTCTAAAATCAATTTTACTCATGTTTCTCATCACCAGCCGGGATTTTGAATCAAACCGTATCCTTTGTTGATTTCATTCTGAGGAAACGGAGACAGATACCATTTCGGATCGAATCCCTGCGTCCACCAAACACGTGCTCTGTTATGCAACTCAAATTTCTGATATTCGAATCTCGTAGGCTGCATGGCATTTTTACCAAACGCATCTGTTCCATCTCTCCAAGGTTTCTCTATACGGTTACCCGCCTCATCCAAGCGATAAATTAATAGGCCATGCAGTTTCTTTTCAAAGCGATCTGCACGTTTGTAACGAATCAAGTCAAAATATCGACTGTCTTCCATACCTAATTCACAAGCACGTTCGCGAAGTATTTCCTCTAATAAAGCATCTTTATCACTCGTCAGATTCTTATTCGGGAGACAATCTTCCAGTTTACCTAAACCAACGCGCTTACGTACTTCATTCACCCAATAAAGAGCATCTGTGAAATTATTATCGGCTTGTAATAAAGCCTCTGCATACGTCAAAAAGAGATCAGACAAACGAAGATAAACCCAATGAATAGGCTGGCGTTCATAATCACTATCGCTCAAATAATATTTCATATTATCATATCCGGTAGCAAAACGCATATTTTCCAATGCAGGAGCCGTCTTTGCATCTGTACCTCCCACCCACAATTCCCATGGGTAATCACTCATTTTAGGAGAAGACCATCCCAAATTTCGAGGTATATTGTTCACAATAACAGATTCGTATAACCGTGGATCACGAGTCAGTATGAGATTGGAAAGAGTATTTTCTCCATTAACAAACTCGCCAGTCAAAAACATATCGTTCAACTTACCTTCTGTATCCGCCTTATTCCAGTCAAAAGGTGTTCCATCCGCCCAAGGAAACATTTCAACATACTCTTGGGTGGGAGTATAAGAGTTACGTCCATTATTACACCAAGTACGCCATATATAAGTAGAGGACCCACCCGGACGTTCATAGCCCGCTACACGTACGGAATGCAAGACCTCAGGACTATCCAGAAGGATATATCCCATCCGGTAAGCATACCGATATTCAGTAGGAGTAGGATTGTCACCTGTTGCTTTCCGCAACTCATAGAAGCCATTTGCCTCTATGGCGTTGAAAAACTGCCTGCAATATTCAAGACATTTATTCCACAAATCGGGACGTTTACCTCCATACCACACCAAATGTTGTTGCTCCGCCTCACTACGTCCACCGGCATATCCTTGAGTATCATTGAACAAAGGAGAAGCAGCAAACTGCCATAGCTTACATCTCAATGCCATAGCCCCTGCTAATGTCCAATGACCACCATCGGAATTAAAATCAGCTCCTTCATACGACCATTTCAGGCCACCGGAGCCAATAGCCTCCTCCAGCATTTTATCCATATAGTTCACGGTTTCTTCCACCGTGGCGCGCGGTAATTGGTAGTTTGTCTCTGTTCCCGTAAACGATGAATAAATGAGCGGTAACCCGCCATAGTGGCGGAACATATCAAAATAGCGAGCAGCAATAAGGCATTTTGCTTCTGCTTTCATCTGCACTTTTTCATCTTCTCCCATACCAGGAACTCTGTCTACGTTTTCCAACAGTAACCAGCACCACCGCACAGTCTGCCAAACACCTTCACGAGTATATCCGAAAATATCCCCACGAACACCGTAATTAGCAGTATGTGTACCACTATAATAACTGTTATAAATTGTAGTTCCCGAATAGTGAAGTTGCCAACAATCAGTCAATGCATCAAACTTTCCTGTATAGGGATTAGAAGAATCCGGAAAGTCGTCAACAGAGGAATTTACGTAAGGTAAACCATAATATTGGCGGCTATAACAGGTGTTCAGAAACTGCCGGGTATAAGTAACACTATTGAATATAGTATCTTGAGTAGCAGATCCACCCGGTGCTTTTTCGAGAAAGCTGTTACCGAATTTAATCTCGTCTACGCAAGAAGTCGCTCCTATACCAAGCACTCCTGCTATCATTGCTCCGATAAACCATTTATATTTTTGTTTCATAATAATCAATCTTTAAATCTGTTTTTAGAATCCCAGTTTCAGCCCCAGTGTATATGTCTTTGTCAATGGGTACGAAGGTGCATTACTAGCTCTTGCTTCCGGGTCTCCCCATAGATAAGGTGTAAGAGTCCATAAATTATAACCGCTAAACGATAGCTGACAAGTACTCATCCCCAACTTCTTCATCAAAGGGAACTGAAAATTATAAGCAATAGTAAGGGTCTTGAGACGCAAATATTTGGAATCCTGCTCGTAAAGGGTTGATTCCGCATAGTTGTTATCAGCATTCTCCCATGTAGCACGTGGATATTTCGCATCTTGCGACGGATTCTCTTTTGTCCATGTATTCGTCAAGTGATAGGCAAGCAAACCACCCGCAACATTACCGGAACTAGATAAAAAAGGCCGACGGAACACATCCGAAATCATTCGACTCACATTCCATGCACCGGTCCATTGCGTATTCACTTCCAGATTCTTCCAAGAAAATCCGAGATTCATACCTACCATGTATTCCGGATCATCCGTAAATCCGTAATCATAGCCCATATCATTTTCATCGATTTTTCGATCACCATTCAAATCGACATACACAGCATCCCCGTCTTGCAGAACAACCGAATGAGTAGGAAACGGACGATGGAATGTTTGTTCATACAGTGCCGGTGTCTGTTCATCATAATAACGCCAGAAAGCATATTGCTTACGTGAGCCGATACGATGTCCTTTTTGGTACAGATAGTCGTACTCCTGAGGAGCTTCTTTACGCTCGATAATTTCATTTTGATTATAAGAAAGGTTTATACCCGCCCAATAACGGAAATCTTTTCCAATCTTATCGTTCCATTTCAACGAAAGTTCCCATCCCCAGTTATTTACCTCACCTAAATTGGAGAAAGGTTGAGCAAAACCTAACATACTCGGAGCTGTTCCGTCTTGCAGAAGGATGTCCCACCGGTGTTCCTTATAGTATTCTATTGTAGCAGATAAACGATCGTTTAAAAAGTTGATATCAACACCATAGTTCTGTTTAAACGCTTTTTCCCATGTCACATTCGCATTGTTAATCGCCCACTCATGTGCTCCTAAACTCACAGTAGAAGTCTGTCCTCCCTGACCGAAAAGATATCCATAGGCAGCCTGTAATTGAGCAAGATTACCAGTTCCATAACCAGAGTTACTTACATATCCGTTCAAATTAACATGATAAGGATTAGCAGTATACATAAAACGAGAGCCACCGATTTTATCGTTACCTACTAAACCGAAACTGGCGCGTAGTTTCAGAAAGCTTATTACCGGTTTGACAGGTTCCCAAAACTTTTCTTCACTCGCTACCCATCCTACGGAAGCTGCCGGAAAGAGAGCAAAACGATTGTCCGCAGCAAAGTTCTCCGAACCATTATAACCCATGTTAGCTTCTACCATATAACGGTTTTTCCAGTCATAAGTTACACGTCCTACCAAACCGACATATCCTCGCGGAACATCCGAATATTCTTTAGGATAATATTCTTTAGACTGATTATAAAGCACCAATGCCCCTATATTATGATCACCAAACGAATGATTATAATTCAATGCGGCTTCCATATACCAGTTACGTGATTTTCCCCGAGTAATTCCATAGCTCACATTAGTATACTTACTACCGTCTATCGGTCGTAGTCCAACACTTCCATCACTCTGCAATACCGGTGTATAAGTCATTTCCGTACCACCCGACAAATTCTTATTAATGGTAAATGAGCTATTGTATGAACCTTTCAATTTGAATGAAAGTCCTTTAGTGATAAAATCCAATTTCTGATTCAAAATAAGGTCGGCATTCAACGAGTTGTTGATACTATGTGCTGCCCCACCCCCATAATAAGTGAATGGATCTGCATCACCGACAAAAGGTAAGTTCAACCCATCGGACTGTGAGTCAGTAGTAGTATATACCAATTTATCATTTACAAAGCCGGCACTTCTAAACGGAGTAGAATAATAGATATTTTTAACCATTCCGGATGACCCTTGACTAGTGCGTGGCTTCTCAGAAGAATTAACGTTTCCTGCCACATTGAACGAGATAGTAGTGGTTTTCGTTACATCTATATCTAAATTACTTCGGTAATTGAAACGGCGATATTGATAACTGATGCCATAAGGCAAACTAAACTCATTGAAAAGTCCGCCTTGCGTATAAGCACCTGCTGAGATAAAATAACGTACCTTATCCGTACCTCCGGAAATATTCAGATTATGCTGGCTCTGCAGAGTAGCGTCTCCCATGATATAATCAATCCAATTGATACTTGGAAAACGGATAGGATCAGAACCATCCCGGAATTTCTGAATAACTCCATCCGAGAATGTCTTGACAGGTTTTTCCCCCGCAGGTGTATCATTGGCCATCATTTGATTATAAAACATTGCATATTCATAAGAGTTGGCAGTTTCCACCATTTTAGTAGGCATTTGTATAGAAGCAGAAGTACTAAAAGAGATGTGTGCCTTTCCTTCTCTACCGCGCTTGGTAGTTATCAAAATAACGCCATTAGCTCCGCGTACACCGAACACAGCAGTAGCAGAAGCGTCCTTCAAGATAGATATAGACTCAATTTCATTCGGATCTATATCATTCATACTACGTTCCACACCATCTACCTGAATTAATGGAGACGCATCTCCCCACGTCGCTTTACCACGAATAAAAACCTCGGCGGCATCTGCACCCGGTTCACCGGATGTTTGAATGGTAGTCAGACCTGCCATCTGACCTCCTAATACATTAGATACAGAACCGATAGAAGTACGTGTCAGGGCTTCGGTCTTAACACTTGCCACAGCACCTGTCATCGTTACTTTCTTCTGCACACCATACGCCACGATTTCCACCTCTTGTAAAGTGGTAGCGTCTTCAGATAAAACCACTCGCATATTATTCTGGGCTACTACCACTTGTTCGGTATACCCGATAAAGGTGATTTTCAGCTTCGCCCCTGCTTTCGCATTGATTTTAAACACACCGTCGATATCAGTAATAGTACCGACAGAAGTACCTACAACAAGGACATTGGCCCCAATCACCGGCTCGCCTTTATCGTCCACCACAGTTCCCTTAATACTGCCTTGTTGCTGAACGATGTCAACAGCAGCTACAGCCTGTCCTTGATTGCCGAAAGTCGGCATCAGGGCGAAAGAGAAAAACAGGGCAACAGGTAAAGTTGTTCCTTTTATTAAGTTTTTCTTATTCATATATTTCTATTTTCATGATAGAGGAGTATGAGGCGGCAAAGTATATCCATGCCGCCTTATTTCCTTTATTTGAATATAATTATCTGTTTAGAAAGCAAGCATCAAACGACATGGTTTGCCACCGGAACCACGCTCACGCAACGTTATATCCTGACCATTCTCTGAAAGTTTATGATACCACATATAAGTTACAGCACGCTCATTACTGCTAAAATATCCGGCATCAGTTGTCAATGCTGTTCCTTTTGCGGAATTGATGCTTGTATTAATAGCATTTAATGATTTAGCCACTTGTTCTAACTCTACAATGCTTGGAATATACCAGTTGGTAACCACAGAAGGAACAGTTACTTTCGAACGGTAATTGTTAAGATTAACATAAGCATTGTCACAAGGGAACTGCCGTATATTTTCATAACAGTAAGTCAACAGGAATGTGTTGTTGTAACCCATAAATCCCGGAATAGCAGCATAAGGAGCACCACCCTTATTTGATTCATTTAAATTGCTTACAAGGCGATTCTGCCATTCTTCGTCAGTCATAAACCAATCACCGAACAATGCATCAGCAGCCCCAGTAGACGGATTTTTAGTTCCCCATTGAAAAGCAGATTCAGTCATATCTTCCAACGCTATAACCAACCCGTGACTACAAGCCGGATAGTCGTTATGCAGAATATCATTAGTTTCCGTATAGGTACTGGAATGTGTTACCGATGGTTGCGGATTTCCCACATAACATACAATACCGATTACATTTTCAGGAACAGTTTCAGTATCTTTGCTGACAATTGAACCATCTGCACAATAATAATCCCCTACAGCAAGTATATATTTGTACTTATTAGGATCATTGATTGTATATACTTTAGCCGTTCCATTATTCAATGTAGCAGTAGCCGCATATGACATCTCCTTTGTTCCTATATATGTACCTTCAATAGTAAACTCTATTCCCGGTTTCACCAAAAAGCGATAAGTATCTGTACTTTCTTGATAAAAAGGAGTCACTTCATTACCATTCAGTTTTAAAGAATTAACAGTAACAGGCAATTCATAATCATCAAGGGTTACGTCTCTATTGGCAAAGTCATAAACAAGTTTAGGCATTTTCAATACAGTCAAAGCCATACGGTGCATCATTTTAAAGTTGATTTCACCTTTAAAACGATTGTCTACCACAGCACTACCGGAACTTGTCATCAAGTCGTTTTTGGTATATTCTTCGTTGGACTGATTATTACCCAGCACCCAACTATCAACATATTGAGCAAACGGATCTTCTTGACCGACATTAAATATCACATCTGCGTCATACGGATAATAAGCATAAAAATCCATATCTTTAAAATCGGCACCTTTATATTTGATGGGAGTTCCTTCAATTTCCCAACTGCCGTTCTTCATCGTAAACTTCCGGTTGCTAATATCTGTCACTATTTCGCCTGCATCTACTCCAAAGACACCGATCGCATCGCCTTCAGAAAAGGCAGTAGTATATCCGTTTTCAACTGCACGTGTTCCCGGAGTAGTATCTATAAATCCACCATCGGTCACACTGATGCGGAAATCATTAGAAGAACCTGTTTCGTTAACATTCAAATCTTCTTGCGAACAAGAAGAGAGACTTGCAATACCTGCAATCAAAAGTGCTGATATATAATTATATATTTTCATATTCGTATTTTTTATTTATTGAATGATTAATGTATATATAAATAGGTTTAAAAGATAGGCTATTGTTTTTCAGTAGCAGTAATTTCCCCTTCTTCTACATTCCAATTAGGATTCTCTGTCGTAGCTCCTGTATCAGGAGCGGTGGATTCGGCTTCAATATCTTCTTCTTCCGTAGTCCAATCATTTATTTGCGTACCCTCTTTCGTGATACTAAATACATACTCTTTTTGATCCACCGACATATTTGCCGTAATTGTATAATTATAAGAAACACCCATATCCAACTTCGTTAATTTGGGAAATTCTACTTCATACAAACGACCTTCCATTCGTGCTTGAATACTCACCTTGTTATCTACAGTTTGCGGTAATAAAATAGCCTGCATCTTATATTCATCTATCGCCCCCACATTACCCCAATAAATGTCAGTAGGCTTTGCAGTTTCGTTAACAGTTGTTGCCCCTGTCATTGTATTGAATGTACCTTCGAGTTTCAAACCGATGAGATAGCAATCAATATCCGAAAGCTCAACTCCATCACCAGCTTTAAACTCCACTTTCAGGCGGCTCATCTTGTGATTAAATGACAACTGCACATTTGGCTGAGTAGCACTTGCTTTTGCTGTAGCATAAAGAAAGTCAAGGTATTTCCTCTTTGCTTCCGTAGCTTGACTTTCACTATCAGTCAAAACCTGCACTACCCCTTGACTGATACCGGATGTACCAACAAATGGACAATAGGCAGCAACATCATATTCTTGTGTACCTAACACCCAAATTTCTTCTGCTACTCCACCTTTCGCTACAAACATACTATTTGCATCACCGGTGTATTTGTAGTGAATGTTCTGTTGATTATTTCCACAAGAGATCCCTATAGAATCTCCAACTTCCCATTGGGTATCAGTTGCTCTAGTCGGTGCCAACGTACTTCCTGTTGAGTTATTGATCACTGCACTAAAAGAGACTTTCACCCCCGTCTCTCCCGCAAATTTGATGTCAGATTCCTTAACATCAGTACTACATCCTGCTAAGAATAACAGAATAATAGCAGTCATTACATAGTTTTTCTTCATACCATGCATTTTAAAGTTTTTATAAATATGTATTGTTGATTAAATCCATTATAATATGGAATGAAAAGAAGTTGCCGACAAAATTCATTTTGCATCGCAACTAAAGTAGAAAATGCTTGTTTTTCATTGTGTATCATTTTTATTATACTTAAGTTAAACAAAAGTTAGATTAAGTTTTAATCAGGCATCATTATTTATATTATATACCTAAAAACTGATGCAAACTTAGAGAACAATACAGTTATTAACAATACAATATTGTACATAAGCATAAAAAATACTGCCTTTTGTACAAATGAATATGGGATGAATAGGACATATATGGAATAAACAGGCAAAAAGAACATCTCATATCCGTTCTATTACATATTTTGATAAATTCAGAAAACCCGGATCAGAAAAAACAAGTAGAATCTATCCGTAATACAGTCCAAGTTTCATGTCCGACTATTGCTTTTTACTAATTATTTTTGTATCTTAGAAGTTTCCATCTTCTCAAAAACAAATGGTCCCATTATAAGGTGACAACTACCCGAATGCATAAACTATACTAGTTTTATGCACTGAAAATCTTTAATCTTCGCACTGAAAACCCTTGAAAACAACGATGAAATGATGGAAACCTTATTGTATCATATCAAGAATAACTGAAGCATCCACCGCAAAGGCCGTTCCATGACGGATTCCTTTCGGAAAAGAGACTTGATCGGAAACGTCTTCCCACGTTTCTCCATGATCGAGGGAACGGACAGCCCCATAACGATGGTCACGATACTTATCAAAATACACATAAAGAGTATCACCTATAAAAAGAGGAGCAGGCCCCTCCGCCCAATAGTTGCCTGTGATGGGAGCCGATACTTTGGTTGGGAATCCTTTCCTTATATTCTCCGTACGTGTCACACGCAGATTTTTCTCCGGCGGATTAGAGTTCTCATTCTTAACTACCATAATCAGATCGTTCCTCTTTGGATCTTTCACAATAGCAGCATCGATAACGCTGAAATCCGGATTGAAAAACATGGCAGTCTTCGAGAAAGATTTGAAATCCTTAGTCGTTACATAATAGATACGGTGGTTCAGTCCCTTTTCACTTTCACTGGTAGGCACTTCCTTATGACGGCCGGGGATCGTAGTTGCCCAGAAGATATAATAGGTTTGTGACGATTCATCATAAAACAGTTCGGGAGCCCAGCAGTTATGTGCGGCAGGTTCATTCATCATCACAGGAATAGCCTTTTGCTCACTCCAATGAATCAAGTCACGGGAAGAAGCATAACCAATAATCCGGTCCGTCCAACTGGAAGTCCAGACCATGTGAAAAGTTCCATCGGGAGCTTGACAAATACTAGGATCACGCATCAATTTATCTTTGCCCACAGTAGGAGTTAAAAAGGAACGACCACCATTCAAAGCCGTCCAGGTCAGTCCATCATAACTATAAGCCAGATGCAAGCCATCTTTACTGTTATTTATAAAATAGGAAAAGAGATAAACGGTATCTCCGGCGGTAACGTTCATTATAGACCAGACGGTCAAAATCATCCAGACAATTACATTTTTCATGGTTCATTCTAAGATTAATAGATTCAGCTCGCAAAGATACCGTATCTTCCAAAGATACCGAAAAGCAAAGGGATAGATTAATTGGTATATTCATACAATTTTGTACACATACATCTATACATCCCATTTTTGATACGATTGTTTATGTTTCTGTACATCTTTATATTTCAAGAAGTTCGAAAAAGCCCTACTTTAGCACCAGAATTTAAAAGATAACGAAAATATATCAATCTTACATATCATGATAAAACATTTTCTAGGCAGTATTATTCTTGCATTTCTTTCGATATTGACCGTTACAGGTCAAAGCAATGCTCTTGATCTATCCGGTAAGTGGGATTTCCAAATAGACCGGGAAGATACAGGCGTAAAAGAGCAATGGTTTCGAAAAATATTGGAAGACCACATCAATCTGCCCGGTTCCATGCCCGAGAAGTTAAAAGGTGACGAAGTGACCGTACACACGCAATGGACAGGAAGTTTATACGACAGTTCCTACTATTTTAATCCTTATATGGAGAAATACAGAATGGAAGGGCAAGTAAAACTACCATTCTTCCTGACTCCGGACAAACATTATGTAGGTGTGGCCTGGTATCAGAAAAACGTAACCATACCATCCGATTGGAAAGGTGACAGGATCATTTTATTTTTAGAACGTCCTCATATAGAAACCACCGTTTGGGTAAATAACCGGGAGATAGGAATGCAGAATAGCCTCTGTGTGCCGCACGTTTATGACCTGACTGCTGCCGTTGCTCCGGGAAAATCTTGTCGGATTACCATCCGCATTGATAACCGTATCAAGGATATCAACGTAGGACCGGATTCTCATAGTATTACCGACCAGACTCAGGGCAATTGGAATGGTATCGTAGGACGCATAGAGTTACAGACCACTCCTAAAGTTCATTTTAGCGACATACAGATATATCCGGACCTGAAAGACCGGAAAGCCACAGTGCGAATCAGTCTGTACGCACCAGCCTCTGCCAAAGCAACGTTACAATTATCCGCTGAAAGTTTTAACTCGGATAAAAAGCATTCTGTCCCTACTGTACAACAGAATATCTCAGTACGTTCCGGAGATAACAAAATCGAAATGGAACTACCGATGGGAGAAGGTTTTCTGACTTGGGACGAATTTGACCCGGCACTCTATAAACTGACAGCGACACTGACCTGTGGCAAAGAGAGAGAAGCCAAAGAAGTACAATTCGGTATGCGTGAATTTACCATCAAAGGTAAATGGTTCTATGTGAACGGTCGGAAAACAATGCTTCGCGGCACAGTAGAGAATTGTGATTTTCCGCTTACCGGCTACGCTCCTATGGATGTAGCTTCATGGGAACGGGTATTCCGCATTTGCCGCAACTACGGGCTGAATCATATGCGTTTCCACTCTTTCTGTCCGCCGGAAGCCGCATTTATTGCTGCGGACCTTGTCGGTTTTTATTTGCAGCCGGAAGGTCCAAGCTGGCCTAATCACGGTCCGAGACTGGGCAACGGCCAGCCTATCGACAAGTATCTGATGGACGAAACGATTGCCTTGACCAAGCAGTATGGAAACTACGCCTCTTATTGTATGTTGGCGTGTGGGAATGAGCCTTCCGGACGCTGGGTGTCATGGGTAAGCAAATTCGTCGATTATTGGAAAGCAACCGACCCACGCCACGTATATACAGGAGCTTCCGTAGGCAACAGCTGGCAATGGCAGCCCCATAACCAATATCATGTAAAAGCCGGTGCACGCGGACTCAGCTGGACCGGTGCACAGCCGGAAAGCACATCGGACTACCGTAACCGAATTGATACGGTAAAACAGCCGTATGTTTCCCATGAAACCGGACAATGGTGCGCATTCCCGAACTTCAGCGAGATACGTAAATATACCGGAGTAAACAAAGCCAAGAACTTTGAAATCTTTCGGGATATATTGAATGATAACCACATGGGAGGTATGGGACACGATTTTATGATGGCTTCCGGCAAGCTGCAAGCGATCTGTTACAAGCATGAGATAGAAAAGACATTGCGTACTCCCGACTATGCGGGATTCCAACTATTAGCTCTCAATGATTATTCGGGTCAGGGAACGGCACTGGTAGGATTGCTGGATGTATTCTTTGAAGAGAAAGGATACATTAATGCCGCAGAGTTCCGCCGTTTTTGCAGTCCGACCGTTCTGTTGGCACGTATACCCAAGTTCACATACACCAATAACGAAACGTTTCATGCAGATATTGAAATATCCCACTTCGGAAAAGAGGCTTTGCAAAAAGCAAATACAGTCTATTGCGTAAAAGATAAATATGGCAAGATATATGCTCGCGGAGTGGTTAGTACACGGGATATTCCTATCGGCAATCTATTCTCGTTGGGCAGCATAGACATGAAACTGAACGATATCCGTACTCCCCAAAAACTGAATCTGGAAGTACGTTTGGGAAACAGTGATATTGTCAACGATTGGGACTTCTGGGTATATCCTGACAAAGTGAAACTTACACAAGGAAACGTATACACAACGGACACATTGGACGAGAAAGCGATATCCATCTTGCAGGAAGGTGGAAACGTATTGATAACAGCAGCCGGGAAAATAAAATACGGCAGGGAGGTCAAGCAATATTTCACACCCGTTTTTTGGAATACATCTTGGTTCAAGATGCGCCCGCCGCATACGACAGGTATTTTCCTAAATGATTATCACCTGCTTTTCCGTGACTTTCCGACTGAATATCACAGTAACCTGCAATGGTGGGAACTATTGAACAAAGCGCAAGTTATGCAGTTTACGCATTTCCCCGCTGAGTTCCAACCGACTATTCAAAGCATAGACACTTGGTTTATCAGCCGTAAAATAGGAATGCTATTCGAGGCTAATGTATTGAACGGCAAACTGATAATGACCAGCATGGATATCACTTCCCAACCGGAGAAAAGGATTGTTGCCCGTCAGATGCATAAAGCGATTCTTGATTATATGAATTCGGATGCTTTCCGCCCGAATACACGCATAAGTCCCGAACAGATTCAGACATTATTTACTAAAATAGCCAGAGATGTGAAATCTTATACGAAAGATTCACCGGACGAGCTAAAGCCTTCCATTGTTAACTGATATAATATATGAAAAATAAAGGTATACTTTCTCTATTTATAACAGGGGCATTGCTTATCGCATGCACTCCTGCCAAACAAACCGGAAAAGACTTCCAATGGGGAGAACTTCCGCAACAGCCTGATTTATCATGGGTTGACAGTGTCGGTAGCCGGCAAGAACCTATCAATCATATAACCCTATCTGCCAATTCTTTAGGTGCGGTAGCAGACAGTACTGTACTCAGTACGGCAGCTATCCAAAAAGCAATCGACAGTTGTGCCGTCTCCGGCGGGGGAACCGTCACTCTCCAACCGGGATATTATCAGACAGGGGCACTCTTTATCAAAAGCGGAGTAAACCTCCATTTGGACAAGGGTGTGACTTTACTGGCCAGTCCTCAAATTCACCATTATCCGGAATTCCGTTCAAGAGTTGCAGGAATCGAAATGATATGGCCATCGGCAGTTATCAATATCATAGATGAGAAAAACGCATCTATCAGCGGAGAAGGTACACTGGACTGTCGGGGAAAGGTATTTTGGGATAAATACTGGGAAATGAGGAAAGAATATGAGGCGAAAGGACTGCGCTGGATTGTCGACTATGACTGCAAACGTGTACGGGGAATCCTCGTTGAACGCAGCTCGGATATCACATTAAGCGGATTCACTTTAATGCGTACCGGTTTCTGGGGATGTCAGATTCTTTATTCCGACCATTGCACCATCAACGGATTAACAATCAATAATAATATCGGAGGACACGGTCCCAGTACGGATGGCATCGACATCGACTCATCCACCCATGTATTAGTTGAAAATTGCGACATAGATTGCAATGATGATAATATCTGCATCAAATCCGGACGAGACGCAGATGGCCTGCGGGTGAACCGTCCTACCGAAAAAATTGTGATACGTAACTGTATAGCCCGCAAAGGCGCCGGCCTCATCACTTGCGGAAGTGAGACTTCAGGAAGTATCCGTAATATATTAGGATACAATCTGGATGCAGAAGGAACTTCTACGGTACTGCGACTGAAAAGCGCCATGAATCGCGGAGGAACGGTCGAAAACATCTACATGACCCGAATCAATGCTAAGAATGTGCAACAGGTTCTGGCGGCGGATCTAAACTGGAATCCCAATTACAGCTACAGCGTCCTGCCTAAAGAATATGAAGGCAAAGAAATTCCCGAGCATTGGAAAGTAATGCTGACTCCCGTTAATCCGCCGGAAAAAGGATATCCACATTTCCGGAACGTGTATCTGTCTGATGTAAAAGCAGAAAACGTAAATGAATTTATCTCTGCTTCCGGATGGAACGATTCCTTACGCCTGGAGAATTTCTATCTCCATGCCATCAAGGCAACGACAAACAGTCCCGGAAAAATATGTTATACGAGAAACTTTAATTTATCTGACATTACATTGTATGCCAAAAACAGAAACGATATGGAACTGAAAGAAAATGAACAAAGCAATATCCAGTTCAGTTACGCCAATCCGACAAATTCTGACGACAGAACCGCCGAACACCTGTAATGGACAAGGGCAGTCAGATATCCGATAAAGTTCTTATCCATTATTGACTGCTCGTTCCAACTGCTTTAATGCCTGTTCCAATGTAGCACGCGGGCAAGCAACATTTAACCGCATGAAGCCTTCGCCCTCCTTGCCGAATGTTGTTCCGTCATTCAGTGCCAGATGCGCTCTTTCTACAAACAGGCGATTCAAACTCTCTTGATTCAATCCCAGTTCCCGGCAATCCAAAAAGATAAGATAGGAAGCCTGCGGACGAATCATCTTGACGGCAGGAATATGTTCCCGCAAATAGTTTTCGGTAAAGTCTACATTGCCTTTGATATATGCTATCACCTGATCCAGCCATTCCGTACCATGGCTATAAGCCGCCGCCACACTCAGATAGGCAAACAGATGACCTTCACAAAACTCACTCGCTTCCATGTAGGTACGGAAACGTTGAAGAAGTTCCTCATTTTCGATGATTACATAAGAGCTTGCCAGTCCCGGCATATTGAAAGCCTTGCTCGGAGACATAAAAACAAGTGAGTTCATCCGTGCCTTCTCTGAAATCAAAGCAAAGGTAGGATGTTTGTATGGAGGCAGGGTTAAGTCAGCATGAATCTCGTCAGAGATAACCAATGTGCCGCTTTCATAGCAGATGTCGGCTATTTGAGACAGTTCTTCTTTGGTCCATACACGTCCACCCGGGTTATGAGGGTTGCTTAGAATAAGCAATTTGCATCCTTGAATATCTTGACGGAAACGGTCGAAATCAATGTAATACTGTCCGTCCCTCAACACTAACGGGCTGAATACAACTTCTCGTTCATTTTTCTGCGCCACAAGGAAAAAAGGATGATAGACAGGCGGCATTACCATCACTTTATCTCCTTTTTCCGTGAAACAGTGGATAGCAAAAGCCAACCCGCGAACAATGCCGGGAGTAAACGTCAGCATTTCTTCGGTGACCGACCATCCGTGACGTTCTTTCAACCAATGGATAATGGAAGCCGCCCATTCCTTACAGGCGAATGTATATCCCAGCACTTCATGCTCCAACCGCTTTTTCAAAGCCTCTATCACAAATGGAGCCGTACGGAAATCCATATCGGCTACCCACATAGGAATCAGGTCATTGCGTCCCCAACGGCCTTCCACTCCATCCCATTTTACGGAATCCGTACCGTTACGGTTTATTATTTCATCAAAATTATAGTTCATACTGCATGATGTTTTTATGTTATATGAGACAAAAGTAGTACTTTTGTCTTCAATTCAAAAAGGAATCTATGACGAAAGCTTTATTTTTTGATATAGACGGTACACTGGTCAGCTTCCATACTCACCGTATCCCGTCTTCCACTATCGAGGCTCTGGAAGCCGCCCATGCGAAAGGACATAAAATATTTATCGCTACCGGACGTCCGAAAGCCATTATCAACAATCTCTCCGAGCTACAGAAGCGGAATCTCATTGATGGATACATCACGATGAACGGAGCCTATTGTTTTGTCGGAGAACAAGTTATTTATAAGAACGCCATCCCCCAGGAAGAGGTAAAAGCAATGGGAGATTTCTGCGAAAAGAAAGGAGTACCCTGCATTTTTGTAGAGGAACATCATATTTCCGTTTGCCAGCCCAACGAGATGGTAAAGAAGATTTTTTATGATTTCCTACACGTGGATGTTATCCCAACCGTCTCTTTTGCAGAAGCGACCGGCAAGGAGATTATACAAATGACTCCTTTCATTACGGAGGAAGAAGAAAAAGAAATCCGCCCGTCAATCCCAACTTGCGAGATAGGCCGCTGGTATCCCGCCTTTGCCGATATAACCGCCAAAGGAGATACCAAACAAAAAGGCATAGACGAAATAATCCGTTATTTTGATATCAGACTGGAAGACACGATGGCATTCGGAGATGGGGGAAACGACATCAGCATGCTCCGTCATGCTGCTATCGGCGTGGCTATGGGGCAAGCTGAAAAGGACGTAAAAGCTGCCGCCGATTACGTAACGGCTCCGATCGACGAGGATGGTATCAGCAAAGCGATGAAACATTTCGGAATTATTTAACAAGGGGGATTTACTCTATTTATCAACATGAGCGTAGACACTAACAACGCAGAGTTTCAAGATGCCTTGAACCTGATTCAATATACACGCCAATCTGTTTTTCTAACCGGAAAGGCGGGTACAGGAAAATCTACATTCTTGCGTTACGTCTGCGAAAACACCAAGAAGAAATATGTTGTACTTGCTCCGACAGGTATTGCCGCCATCAATGCCGGAGGAAGTACGATGCATAGTTTCTTCAAACTGCCTTTTCATCCACTGCCGCCGGATGACCCGAATCTCAGTCTCCAACGGGGACGCATCCACGAATTCTTTAAATATACGAAACCGCATCGAAAGTTACTGGAACAGATAGAACTGGTGATTATCGACGAAATTTCAATGGTACGGGCGGATATTATTGATGCAATCGACCGTATTCTGCGTGTATATTCTCATAACTTACGCGAACCTTTCGGTGGAAAGCAGCTGTTACTGGTGGGTGATGTTTTTCAATTAGAACCGGTCGTAAAGAACGATGAACGGGATATATTGAACCGCTTCTATCCTACTCCCTATTTCTTCTCCGCACGAGTATTCGGTCAGATAGACTTGGTATCCATCGAGCTTCAGAAAGTATACAGACAGACCGATCCTGTTTTTGTCAGCGTTCTCGACCATATCCGTACGAATACGGCCGGAGCAGCCGATCTGCAACTGCTGAATACCCGATACGGGAGCCAGATTGAGGAATCGGAAGCCGATATGTACATCACTCTTGCTACAAGACGGGATACAGTAGACTCTATCAATGAGAAGAAGTTGGCGAAACTGCCGGGAGATCCAATCACTTTCGAGGGAGTTATCGAAGGAGACTTTCCCGAAAGCAGCCTGCCTACCTCGCAAGAACTTGTACTCAAACCCGGTGCCCAGATTATCTTTATCAAAAACGATTTCGACCGCCGATGGGTGAATGGAACGATCGGTGTCATATCCGGAATTGATGAGGAAGAAGAAACGATATACGTTATCACCGATGACGGAAAAGAATGTGATGTAAAACGGGAATCATGGCGGAACATCCGCTACCGTTACAATGAAAAGACCAAAGAAATAGAAGAAGAGGTATTGGGCAGCTTTACTCAATATCCTATTCGGCTGGCTTGGGCGATAACTGTTCATAAGAGTCAGGGGCTCACTTTCAGCCGGGTAGTCATCGATTTCACAGGTGGTGTATTTGCCGGAGGGCAAGCATACGTGGCACTCAGCCGGTGCACTTCTCTGGAGGGGATTCAGCTTAAAAAGCCCATCAGCCGGGCAGATGTTTTCGTCCGGCCCGAGATTGTGAACTTTGCCGGACGGTTTAATAATCGTCAGGCTATTGACAAGGCTCTGAAACAAGCACAGGCCGATGTACAATATGTTGCCGCCGCACGTGCTTTCGACAAAGGAGACATGGAGGAATGCCTGGAACAATTCTTCCGTGCTATTCATTCCCGTTATGATATAGAAAAGCCTGCTCCCCGTCGGCTGATCCGTCGCAAACTGGGTATCATCAATACGCTGAAAGAACAGAACAGGAGACTCAAGGAACAATTACAGGAACAGCAGGAGCGTCTGCGGCAATATGCTCATGAATATTTATTGATGGGTAACGAATGTATTACCCAAGCCCACGATGCGCGAGCTGCCATTGCCAATTATGACAAAGCGCTCAGCCTCGATCCCAATTATGTGGACGCCTGGATACGAAAGGGGATTACCCTCTTTAATAATAAAGAATATTTTGATGCGGAAAACTGCTTCAATACTGCCGTAAGCCTCCATCCCGCTAACTTCAAAGCTGTCTATAACCGGGGGAAACTCCGTCTGAAACTTGAACATATGGAAGGGGCTATTGCCGATTTGGATAAAGCCACCAGTCTGAAACCGGAACACGCAGGCGCGCACGAACTTTTCGGAGATGCACTGATAAAAGCAGGAAAAGAAGGAGAAGCTGCACTGCAATGGAGAATTGCGGAAGAACTAAGGAAAAAGAAATCATAAAACTCTCCTTTTATCCTTTATTATCAAAAAGTTTTATTAGTTTTGTTTCTTGTATATTCGTCAAACTCTTAAAATAAAAGTAAATGAAAAAAGGTTTGAAAATCGCAGCTATCACTGTAGGAGTTATTATCATCCTCATGCTCCTTCTCCCTTTCGCCTTCCAAGGTAAGATAGCCGATATCGTAAAGACAGAAGGCAACAAAATGCTTAATGCACAATTTGATTTTGAGAGACTTAACATTAGCCTGTTCCGCAACTTTCCACAGGCTTCTGTCACACTCGAAGATTTCTGGCTGAAAGGTACAGGAGAATTCGCTAACGATACTCTCGTACAAGCCGGAGAGGTTACCGCAGCTATCAATCTATTCTCACTTTTCGGAGATAGTGGCTATGATATTTCTAAAATCTTCATTGAAGATACCCGGCTGCACGCTATTGTATTGCCGGACGGACAAGTGAACTGGGATATCATGAAGCCGGACACCACAGCAACAGAGGAAACGCCTACGGCAGAAGAGGAATCTTCTCCTTTCAAGGTGAAGCTACAACAGTTTGTCATCAAAAACATGAACTTGGTTTATGACGATCAGCAAGGAAAAATGTATGCTGACATCCGCGACTTCAATGCCGTTTGTTCCGGCGATTTGGGAAGTGACCGTACCACATTGCAACTGGAAGCGGAAACCCAATCTTTGACTTACAAGATGAACGGCATTCCTTTCTTGGCAAATGCCAATATTTCCGCTAAAATGGATATAGACGCCGACTTAGCCAATAATAAATATACATTGAAGGATAATACTATCCGCCTTAATGCCATTCAGGCAGGTATTGACGGCTGGGTTGCCCTACAAGATCCCGCTATCGACATGGATTTGAAACTTAATACGAATGATATCGGGTTTAAAGAAATTCTTTCGTTGATTCCGGCCATCTATGCTACTGAGTTCTCAAGTCTGAAAACTGACGGGACTGCTACTCTGACTGCTACTGCCAAAGGCGTTCTGCAGGGAGATACCGTACCCGCATTCAATATCGATATGCAGGTCAAGAATGCCATGTTCCGCTATCCGGCTCTGCCGGCTGGTGTAGATCAAATCAACATCAGCGCCAATGTTCAGAATCCGGGAGGAAATATTGACTTGACTACCGTTACCATCAATCCGTTCAGCTTCCGTCTGGCAGGAAATCCGTTCAGTCTGACTGCCAACGTGAAAACTCCAATCAGCGACCCGGACTTTAAAGCGGAAGCAAAGGGCATCCTTAATTTAGGTATGATCAAACAAGTGTATCCACTCGGTGATATGGAGCTGAATGGGACGATCAATGCCGATATGCAGATGTCCGGCCGTCTTTCTTATATAGAAAAGGAACAATATGAACATATACAGGCTGCCGGTACGATCGGATTGACAGGCATGAAACTTCAGATGAAAGATATGCCGGATGTAGAAATCCAGAAATCCCTTTTCACTTTTACTCCGAAGTATCTTCAGTTGAGCGAAACGACCGTCAATATCGGAAAGAATGATATCACAGCCGATAGCCGCTTCGAGAACTATATCGGATATGTACTGAAAGGAACTACCTTGAAGGGAAATCTGAACATTCGCTCCAATCATTTTAATTTGAATGATTTCATGGGTGATTCTGCCGAAGAAACAGCCGCAACACCGAATACAGCCACAACAGACTCGGTTGCTACTTCAACCGGAATCTTTGAAGTCCCCCGTAACATTGACTTCCAAATGGACGCTAATCTGAAAGAAGTATTGTTCGATAAGATGGCCTTCAACAACATGAATGGCAAACTCATTGTGAAAGACGGTAAGGTAGACATGAAAAACCTTTCCATGAATACAATGGGAGGAAATGTAGTAATGAATGGATATTATTCTACCGCCAACGTGAAGAAACCGGAGATGAAAGCCGGATTCAAACTGTCGAATATCGTTTTCGCACAGGCTTACAAAGAACTGGATATGGTACAGAAGATGGCTCCTATCTTTGAAAACCTGAAAGGTAATTTCTCCGGCAGTATCAATGTATTGACTGATCTGGACGCAACTATGAGCCCTGTATTGGACACAATGCAAGGGGACGGCAGCCTCTCCACCCGCGACCTCAGCCTGAGTGGAGTAAAAGCGATTGACCAGATTGCCGACGCTGTGAAGCAGCCGAGTCTGAAGGAAATGAAAGTGAAAGATATGACGCTGGATTTCACTATCAAAGACGGACGTGTGGAAACAAAACCGTTTGATATCAAGATGGGTGACTACAACTTGAATCTTTCAGGTAGTACAGGACTCGACCAAACCATCGATTATACAGGAAAGATCAAGCTGCCCGCTTCTGCCGGTAACATTTCCAAGCTGATGACTCTCGACTTGAAGATCGGAGGCTCGTTTACCTCTCCTAAAGTCAGTGTTGATACAAAGAGCATGGCAAGCCAGGCTGTTGAGGCCGTAGCCGACGAGGCTATCAGCAAACTGGGACAAAAACTAGGTCTGGATTCAGCCGCTACCGCCAATAAAGATTCTGTCAAGCAGAAAGTGACGGAAAAGGCGGCAGAGAAAGCACTGGATTTCTTAAAGAAGAAACTCAAATAAAAAAGGAGAAAAAGGTTATGCTTCTGAAGCTATATGATAAAAATAATAACCCGCAGGATTTACAACGAATCATTGATATCCTGAATGATGGCGGACTTATCATCTATCCCACCGACACGATGTATGCTATCGGTTGTCATGGTTTGAAAGAACGTGCGATAGAACGGATATGTCGTATTAAGGAGATAGATCCGCGCAAGAATAATTTGTCAATTATCTGCTATGACCTGAGCAGTATCAGCGAATATGCCAAAGTCGACAATAATGTATTTAAGCTTATGAAGCATAACCTTCCGGGACCATTCACCTTTATTCTGAACGGAACAAACCGGTTGCCTAAGATTTTCCGTAACCGAAAAGAAGTAGGTATCCGTATGCCGGACAATCATATTATCCGAGAGATAGCACGGCTGCTGGACGCTCCCATCATGACTACCACCCTGCCTCATGAGGAAAACGAGGACTTGGAGTATATGACCGATCCGGAACTTATAGACGAAAAGTTCGGAGATATCGTGGATCTTGTTATTGATGGAGGTATCGGAGGCATAGAGCCGTCAACTGTCGTAAAATGCACAGAAAACGAACCGGAAATCGTGCGTCAGGGAAAAGGCTGGCTGGAGGAGAATTGAACCATTTATAATTGTTCATACTCTGATTGTTCATATAGAAAACGGGCTGCATCAACGTTGAATTGATTGCAGCCCGTTTTTATAGAGTATATTCCACTTCTTACTTAATCAAAGACTCCGGATCCAGATGAGCGGATTCAATGTCTTTAAAGTAACGATAGGTACCTACTTTCAGTTCTACCGTAGCAGCATCGTCACACACGATGATACCCTTTTCGTGCATCTGCAGAGCACTGATAGTCCACATCTGAGTGATAGCTCCTTCTACCGCATGATACAAAGCACGTGCCTTGTTATGGCCATTAACGATAATCATCACTTCCTTTGCGGAAAGCACAGTACCGACTCCCACTGTCAATGAAGTCTTAGGCACTTTATTGATATCATTGTCAAAGAAACGGGAGTTAGCGATAATTGTATCCATTGTCAATGTTTTCTGACGAGTGCGTGAAGTCAGCGAGGAGCCCGGTTCGTTGAAAGCAATATGCCCGTCAGGACCGATACCACCCATAAACAGGTCTATGCCACCGTATGATTTAATCTTCTCTTCATAACGTGCACATTCCGCATCCAAATCAGGAGCGTTACCGTTCAAAATATTTGTATTCTCCGGCTTAATGTCAATATGGCTGAAGAAGTTATTCCACATAAAAGAATAGTAGCTTTCCGGATGTTCCTTCGGTAAACCTACATACTCATCCATATTGAACGTTACGACATTCTGGAAAGAAACAATGCCCTTCTTATTCAGGTCGATCAAAGCCTTATACATTCCAAGTGGGGAAGAACCGGTAGGACATCCTAATACAAATGGTTTTTCAGGGGTTGGATTAGCAGCTTTTATTTTTGCAGCAACATAATGTGCAGCCCACTGAGACACAGACTGATAGTCCGGTTGAATAATTAATCTCATAAGTCGATTGTTTTATAGGTTAGTTAATAAATAATATCTCATTCACTGTTTTATCGGTCTTTCTTCAAGCGGTCCGCCATTGCTCGTGCCAGATTTTCGCACTGAGTATAAGTGATATCCCTCATCGCCTGCTTCATCTCCACAGGATCGCCCACTAACTCGAATTTGCTCTTTTCAGCAAATTCAGCCAGACGTTTCACAGCAGCACCTGCCCATGTAAAGGAACCGAAGTAACCTAAATAGCGACCTTTCACCTCACGCAACAGAATCTTTGAAAGCAACGCATCTACTTCGGGGAATAGCTGATTGCTGTAAGTAGGCGAACCGATGATTAATCCTTTATAACGGAAAATATCTGCTATGATATAAGAAGGATGGCTCTTCGTCACATTGTACATGACTATATTTTTGATTCCTTGTGCCGAAAGCTCTGCAGCGATAGCCTCAGCCATTTGTTCCGTATTTCCATACATACTTCCGTACACAATCACCACACCTTCATCCGCATCATAACGGCTCAGTCTGTCATAGATACCAATCACTTTGGCAATATTCTCTGTCCATACGGGTCCGTGAGTAGAGCAGATAGCAGAAATAGGAAGTCCGCCCAGTTTTTGCAAAGCCTTTTGTACAGGGCTTCCATACTTACCTACAATATTTGAATAATAACGTACCATTTCTCCCCAATATCTGTCTACATTCATGCCAGTATCCAGAAAACCGCCATCCAATGTACCAAAGCAGCCGAATCCGTCACCGGAGAAAAGAATTCCTTCCGTTTCATCAAAGGTCATCATCGTTTCAGGCCAATGCACCATCGGAGTCATATAAAATCGCAGTTTGTGATGTCCTAAAGCTAAGAAATCTCCATCCTTCACCAGATACTGTTCACCAGTCACTCCGTAGAAGCCTTCAATCATACCAAAGGTCTGCTTATTACCCACAATAATAATTTCCGGGTAATGTTGCTTTATCAATCGGATAGAGCCGGAATGATCCGGTTCCATGTGATTTATAATCAAATAATTGATGGGACGTTCGCCAATCACCTGCTTTATTTTACGCAAGTAGACTTCAAAATAACAGATATCTACCGTATCCACCAATGCCACCATTTCATCATCAATCAGATAAGAGTTATATGAAACTCCATAGGGCAATGGCCACATCGCTTCAAACCGGTGTTTGTTACGGTCATTTACTCCCACATAGTGGACATTTCCTTTAATTCTTGTTTTATGTTCCATTCTTCAGTTATTAAGTGGTAAACTTATCATCTGCAAAAATAATCCTTTTTTCCGAATCCTTATACTTCTTGCCTTGATAAGCATCTCTTTCTTTCATTCTTTTTTGTAAACGTGCCACAAATTCATAATTTTTCAATCCCCAATCCGGTGCTATTAATAATTCTTTAGGAGATTGAGAAACAAAACGTTCCACCACCATATCAGGTCGGAGGTGTTCTATATAATCGATTACCAGATCAATGTATTCGTCCACTTCCGTAAACAGATGGAAATCGTCCGGAGCTTCAGCGTACTCATGCGCCATTCGAGTACCCCGAATTAACTGTAACTGATGAATTTTAAGGGTAAATAGAGGCAATTGGGAAAGGATTCCGGCTTGCTCTACCATCGTTTCACGCGTTTCTCCCGGAAGTCCAAGAATAATATGCCCACCTGTCAGAATACCACAGGCAGCCGTTCGTTCTACAGCCTCCACTGTTTCCGCATACGTATGCCCACGGTTGATACGTTGCAAAGTTTTATCACAAGTACTTTCTATACCATATTCTACCATGAGGAAAGTATGTTTATTCAGTTCTTCCAGATAATGCAACAGTCCTTCCGGCATACAATCCGGTCGGGTTCCAATCACTAGCCCTACAACACCGTCAACCTTTAGAGCTTCTTCATATTTGCGTTTTAGCCCCTCCAACTCCGCATACGTATTTGTATATGCTTGAAAATAGGCTAAATACTTCATCTCCGGATATTTGTGCGCAAAAAAGTATTTTCCTTCCTGCAACTGAGTAGTAATGGACTTCTCCGTCCGACAGTAATCGGGATTAAAAGTTTGATTGTTACAATATGTACAGCCTCCCCACCCTTTCGTTCCATCCCGGTTAGGACATGTGAACCCGGCATTCAATGATATCTTCTGTACTTTATAAGAAAAGTATTTCCTCAAAAACGTTGGAAAGTCATTATATAATATAGGTGTGGACATATTTACTCCCTTCTTTTAATATTTGATCGGCAAACATAGGAAAAATCAGTGAGTTACAGAAAGTTAGTGCAAAATATCTTCAATATATTAAATATTTCATAATTACCATAAGATAAATTAATAATTATTGCGATTCAAAAAAGTATTTAGTTAATTTTGCCATGATTTTAGGCATTGACGGGAGGATACTTGTGAAAGTCTTGTGCAATTTATTCCCCAATTATGATTTCATCTCACCATACCCCATGCAACTCTCGTCAATAAAATTATCCTCTCTATATTCCAAATAAGAATATGGAGAGGATTTTTTAATAATACCTCATAAGACCGCTTCCCAGCCATTCCGAATCAGGTTACCATTTCAATAAATACCATATAAAGAACAAATATTACACACTGCAACATCGAATTAGCCATACCTTTGCAGTGTTCAATAAGTAATTATTGGCTTCAATTTATAACTATAAAACCAAAAATTTATCATCAAACAATAACTATTAAATTAAAACATGCTGAGATTGTTTAACCCAATGAAAGACATGCGCACCTTGCTGCTAATGTTATTTGCAATGATATCAATCGGAATATCAGCGCAAACACTTACCTTAAAAGGTAATGTGAAAGACACTACGGGAGAACCGGTTATCGGAGCTTCTATTGTTGAAAAAGGAAATACCACCAATGGAACAATTACCGACTTGGATGGTAATTTTTCTCTTAAGATTGACGGTAAAAAGACGATTGTGATTTCATATATCGGTATGAAAACACAAGAGATAGCCGTTCAAGGAAGAAAACTAATCAACGTAACTATGAGTGATGACTCCAAAGCTTTGGACGAAGTCGTTGTTATCGGCTATGGTACAGTGAGTAAGAAAGACCTCACAGGTTCCGTTGCATCAGTCAGTGCAAAAGATATCGCGGCAGTGCCTGTATCAAGTGCGACTGAGGCTTTAACCGGAAAAATGGCGGGAGTTAATATCACAACCACTGAGGGTTCTCCCGATGCAGATATCAAAATACGGGTACGTGGAGGAGGTTCTTTGTCACAAGATAACTCACCTCTTTACATCGTAGACGGATTTCCCGTGTCCAGCATTAGTGACATCGCTCCATCCGAGATCCAAAGTATCGATGTACTGAAAGACGCTTCCTCGACCGCCATCTATGGTGCTCGTGGGGCAAACGGTGTCATCATCATCACTACCAAGAGCGGTAAAGAGGGTAAAACACAAGTAGACTTCGGAGCTTCTTACGGTTTTAAAAAAGCTACAAAGTTCACTAAAGTACTAAGCCCATACGATTATGTAGCTTACCAATATGAATTGGATGCGAACAACTTATCAAATTTTATCTATGGAGAATACGGTGATTTAGACATTTGGAAAAGTGTAGAAGGCACTGACTACCAAGATGAAATTTTCGGGCGTACCGGTAATCAAGCTCAATATAATGTGAATGTAAGCGGCGGAAGCAAACAATTTAAATATAATGTAAGCTATGCTCATAATGACGAAAAAAGCATCATGCTTGGTTCCGGTTATCGTAAAGATAATGTAAATGCCAAAATTAAGGCGGAAGTGAATAAATGGATCACTTTAGATGCCAACGTGCGAATGAGTTACACGACAACCGATGGCTTGAGTGGCGGTTCGGACACCAATGAATCCAATGCTTCCACTTCTATCGTTGCCAATGCAATCCGCTATCGTCCGGTAGAAAAACTGACTGTAGGAGGTGATGAAGAAGTTTATAATCAAAAAAGCCCGTTGGAACGTCTTGTAGCTACTTATAAGCAACGTAATGTTTCCAACTATAACTACAATGCCGGAGTAAACTGGAAACCACTTATCAACTTTACTTTCCGTTCCGAATTCGGTTACGGATGGAAGTATGACGATATAGAACAAGCATGGGGTTCAGATGCCACACAAAATTCAAATTATGGCTATAATGGTCAGCCACAGGCATACGTTGCAAAAGAAACAATCAAGAATTGGCGCAACTCCAATACACTAACTTACGAAAACAAGAAACTTTTCAACGGACGTGACCGTATCAATGTATTAGCAGGTCATGAAATCAGCAGTAGTTGGAGTAAAGCATACAAAATGGTTTCGGTAGGATTCGACTCAAATGCCAAAGTAGAGGATATTCTATCTAAAATGGGTGGAGGAACAGCTCTTCCCACACAAACGACGTACTCAGCTAAAGATAACTTACTTTCATTCTTCGGACGTATCAACTATACGCTGAGCGACAAATATCTTTTTACAGCTACAATACGCGCGGATGGTTCCAGCAAATTCGCTAAAGGAAACCAATGGGGAGTATTTCCATCGGCTGCTTTCGCCTGGCGTATGTCCGACGAAGCATTTATGAGCAATACACGCAATTGGCTTTCTTCACTCAAACTAAGATTAAGCTATGGTACGGCAGGTAATAACCGTATCAGTTCCGGATTGATTAATGAGACTTTCTCTCTAGCGGGAAATACATCTAAGCCCCCGTATTGGAATAATATCAGTAATTCTATGTTAACTCCGGGTACTAATCTCAGCAATCCCGAATTAAAATGGGAAACTACCATCACACGCAATTTGGGATTTGACTTCGGTTTCTGGGATAACCGCATATCAGGTTCTTTAGACTTTTATTGGAATACGACCAAAGATTTGTTGATGCGTACGGAAATACCATCCATCAGCGGATATAATTACCAATATCAAAATTTTGGCAAAACATCAAACAAAGGAGTTGAACTCAGTATGAACGCCGTGCTTTTGGACAAAAAGAAATACGGATTGAACTTCAACTTTAACATTGCCTACAACAGAAACCGCATTGACGAATTAAACTCCGATAATCCATGGCAAAGCAGTAACTGGGCTGGTAGTACTATCGCCCGCTATGAAGACTTCCGTGTAGAAAAAGGAGGACAATTAGGCGAAGTATGGGGATACAAAACCAACGGATACTTCACTGCTTACGATCCCGTTACCAATCCGACAGGCGAATTAATCCTAAACGGTACCACATGGGTATTAAAGGATGGAATTACAGACAATAGTCCGACCATTACAGGTGGTAATTATTATCCCGGAGGACTGAAAGTTGAATGTGACGCAAACGGAAATCCAATCAAACAAAAGCTTGGAAATACTGTAGCTCCCGTTGTAGGCGGTTTCGGATTAAACGGACGTGTCGGCAACTTCGACTTCAACCTGTTCTTCAATTATTCTATAGGAAATCAGATTGTTAACGGAGCCAAACTGGCGACTTCCTTTTATTCAAGTTCCCGCGAAGGTTACAATCTAAACAATGATTTTGCATTGGCAAACCGCTATACATGGGTGGATCCGGTAACAGGAATGAATTTAGGACGCCCTTCATCCAGTGTTCTCAACACATATGGAGGTGAGCAAGGATTGATTAACCGACTCAATGCCATTAATTCTGAAGCCTCGAACTACAATCCTGCCGCCGTATCAACTATGCAGTTGACCGACTATGCAGTGGAAGACGCTTCATTCTTACGTGTCAATAATATCACCATAGGTTATTCATTTCCGAAATCATGGATAAAGAAATGCTTTATGGAAAACGTCCGCATCTACGTCACCGGTTATAACTTATTCTGCATAACCAAATACTCAGGGGCCGATCCGGAAGTAGATACCAGCAGTAAACGAAACGCTATGACACCGGGTATAGATTATGCAGCTTATCCGAAAAGCCGTTCGTTCATAGGAGGCATTAATGTCACATTCTAAATTATCATAACAGACAGCATCATGAAGAATATATCAAAACTAATCATACTAACTGCCGGTATCCTGACCGTTACCGGGTGTTCTGACTTTTTAGACCAGACTTCCCCGTCTGAACTCAACCGGGATGAACTCAGTGAAAGTACCTATTATACGGGACTGTTGATCAATAACGTCTATGGCGGCCTTGTACAAGATGCAACTTATTCCCGTGACATTCCAATTGCAATGAGTACCAACACAGATTGTGAGCTTATCGACGGACTGGGCTCAGATGCTCAGAACACATCCAACGAACGGGGAAACATGAATTATAACGCTAATCCCGGATGGTCAGAACTTGCCAGAATATGGGATGCCATGTATTCCACAATCGAAAGCGCCAACCTTGCCATTGCCACTATTGAGAACAGCGCTCTTATCCATTCCGGAGGAACTGACCAGAAAATCATGGAACGTTATAAAGGCGAAGCACTTACCTTACGAGCAATGCTCTATCTGGACTTAATCCGTATTTTCGGTGATATACCTTTCAAGACTGATGTTTCATCCACCGATCTGAGTAATGTGTATAAAGGAAAGACAGACCGTGACGAAATAATGGATTCTCTGATTATCAATCTGAAAGAAGCTATAGAATTATTGCCATGGGCAGGAGAAGTATCCGGATATACCACAGAACGCGCAACTAAAGGATATGCTCACGCACTATTGGCAACCATCGCACTGACACGTGCCGGATGGGCTATACGGGAGCAAGCTAAAAATGGTTACGAAACTCATAGAACCTGTTCGGACCCTGTTTATCCCACCCAACGTTGTGGTGAAGAGAAACGAAAAGAACTGCTAAAACTGGCTTTGACACATCTGACTGCCGTCATGAGCAATCCCTCTCCACACCAACTTAATTCGTCTTTTGAAAATCAATGGACAATGGTGAATAGAAGGGAATTGGATGAGACTTTCCGCGAAAACCTATTTGAAATTCCGATGGGACTAGGTGTCAGCAGCGAATTCGGTTATACAATCGGAGTACGTATCAATGGAGAAACAGCCGAATATGGCACACGTGGCAACTCTTCCGGAAAGCAGCGTCTTACCTCCACTTTATATTGGTCATACCGTCCGGATGACGAACGACGGGACATCACTTGTTCCAACTTGCAACTGACACAAAACAGTGCCGGAATAACCGTAGAGGAAATGTTGGGGAATTCTCCTTTCCAAATATACTGTGGGAAATGGGATGTACGTAAAATGCCGGATGATTTGGCAAACGTGGCACTCAATGCCGGAGACTCAAAATGGTTTACCGGAATCAACTGTGTGAAAATGCGTTATTCGCAGGTATTATTGATGTATGCTGAGGTCATGAACGAATTATCAGGCAGTGCTGATGGCTCTTACGCCGGAAGTGCCGGAATTACCGCACGCCAAGCTCTATCTAAAGTGCACTGCCGCGCATTTGCCGATCCTTCTGCTGAAGAAGAAGCGTATATCAACCAACTGCCAAGTAATAAAGACGAATTTTTCAAGGCCATCGTTGACGAAAACGCATGGGAACTGGCAGGTGAAGGAGTACGCAAATACGATTTGATCCGCTGGAATTTACTGGTAGATAAGATCAACCAATTTAAGAATGACTATAGCGAACAGATACAAGGGGCATATCCCAGGTATTGGTTATTCAATTATGCAGATGCTCAAAAAACAAAAATAGACCTCAATTCTATCACGGGAGACGGTTACTACGCCTCGTCTACTAACAGCAACTGGGCAGCAACATACGATGCACGTGTCAGTGCTTGGGGCAGTGAAAGAACAACCAGCAACCCCCGTAATTCTCAAGAATACTTGCCAAGTATCTCTAGCGGATTGGTTGGTGATAATGTACAGGTAGTCAACCGATATCTGATGCCTATCGCCTCCACTACCATCTCCGCGCTGAACGGACGCATTCACAATTCATACGGATATTCTGACTAACACACTAAATCATGAAAGTAATGAAAAGATTCAACCATATATTAACATCGGGAGTTCTGGCATTCTTATTAGGAATGATAGTTTTCTCCTGTACGGATGGTAACGATTGGGAAACGAATACTGCATCAGCCCGTTTATTTCGGGTAAACCCAAAAAGCATTTCCATCACCGCATCTGCCCTGACGGCCTCTGTTACATGGGACACAACTCCTGAAGCAGAATATTACATCATCGAAATCAGTAAAAGCCCTTTGACTGACGACATCGTAATAGGTAGTCAGGGAAATCTGATTTTCGGACAAGACCAATCCATTCGAAAAGCGCCCTATATTCTTTCGGGACTGGAAAGTGACACTGAATATTACCTGCGCATCAAAGCTGTAGGAAACGGAAAAGAATCCTATTGGTCTTACCCGTCTGATGAAAACTTTGAAACTACGGACGAACAGATTCTGAATGAAATAACTGCCGAAGATATCAACGGGGGAACTATTCGGACTACATGGGATGCAGCCGGTTTGCCTGTTACTCACTTAACTTATCAGAAAGAAGGTGAGACAGATGTTGTACGCCGTGATCTGACAGCCGAAGAGATTGCCACAAGCAGTGCTACCATTACCGGTTTGGAACTTGGCTCATCATATATAATCTATATCTATAATGCAGAAACAGTACGCGGCATGACATCTTCTGCGGTGACAACCGAACAAATCATGAATGAAGTAACGGATGAAGATTGTACTAGTGAATCTATCCGAGTAACCTGGAATGCAAACGGCAAAAACGTCAACCGACTGATTTGCTATCTGAAAGAAGGTACTACTGAAACCGAAGTAATAAACCGCCCGCTCACTATGGATGAGCTGAATGCAAGTACAGCCACGATTGACGGGCTACAACAATTCAGCCAATATGTGATCCGTATTTACAATGAAGATATTTTGCGAGGAGAAATTGAAGCTACCACTAAATTAGGACAGCCGGTAGAATCAACAATAGAAGAAGGCAGTTTGACAGCCAACTCGGTCACAATTCTTTGGAATGCGGAAGAAATCGGTACTATTACCGGCTATATTCTATATGAAGGTGAAGTAACGGATATTCCGCAAGAACCGACAGAAGAACAAAAGGCATTAGAAAACAATGGAAAACTGTCACTCGCCGACTTGGATTCAAATACGACTTATACGTTGGTAATTTATAATGGTAAGAATATACGGAGTACTTGTACGTTTACTACATTAAAAGGTATCCCCACTGGATATACCATTGTAAAAGTTACAAATTTGGCAGAATGGAGAACAGCGTTAACCGGTAATTCCGGAAATGTTGCAATTATCATTCCTAGTGGTTCAAATATAGATATAACAGGAACCACGAATGGACTGGAAATTCCATCTACTATTTCTTCACTCCTAGTTTGGGGAGGCGATTACGACAATCAAAATTATGAAGAATATAAAGAGGATGAGAAACCTAAATTAGGAAGCTATGGATTCTATTTTACAGGAGGTAAAACTAATATCCAATTCTATAATCTAAATTTATATTCCAACAATAATTATATAATAAATCAAGCAGGCAATGACAATATTGAAAATCTAACATTTGAATCTTGCAATATCTCAACGGCCGCAGGAGTATTTTGTGTGAGAAAAACTTCTGCAGCAGGAGGAAGTTGCTCAACCATAAACTTCAACGATTGTGTTATATCTAATATTGGAAACTATTCGTTAGTTTATTTACATATTGATGGGGATGCCGGTACCTATACAACCAACAGTTTATCAATTACAAATTCTACGGTAGATACCGTTACCGGAAATATCTTTAGACTAATGCAAACCAATCCATTTAATCTAAACATAAATGGCTGTACGTTATATAATAGTATACAATCTTGGTTGCGTTCAGGAGCTTCTTCCGCTAATATTACCATTAGTAATACACTTATTGGTAATGTTAATACAAGCACTAATCCTAATAATACATTAGGAAATGCTATTAGCAGCAAGAACAAAGATAATGTATATACAACTAATGAGGCAAACATATGTTACTCTGTCGTGTGGGCAACCAAAACAACATATAGCTCTGAACAATTCTTTAATCTTTCATCCGATAAGAAATTCAAAGTAACAGATTCAACTTACGCCCCTTATGGTGACCCACGTTGGAAAGAATAAACTTAAAAAACGAATAACCATGAATAAAAGATATATTTATACAATCAGTACATACATCCTCTCTCTCATGCTCCTGTTCGCAGTACAAGCGTGCAAAGATGATGATAACACAACAGACAATAGCGTATTAACGCTATTGTCCTACACACCTGATAATGGTTCTGAAATAGCGGAAACAGGCACAGTACAGCTGACTTTCAACAAGAATGTACGTCAGACAGCGGGTTCTACCATCTCAATGAACGGCGAAGCGGTCAGAGTGATTATCACTAACAATATAGTGTATTGCCATTTCGACCTGCCTACTGCAACAAAACTCACTTTGGATATTCCGGAAGGGGCTTTGACTGACTTCTATGGACAAAGTTTCGAAGGGATCACTTTAAACTTTCCGTTGGTTCCAACCATGAAACTATTTGATGCGGTAGTCGATAAAAATGGCAAAGGTGACTATACTTCCGTGCAGGCAGCAATCAATGCAGCACCAACTAATCAAACCCAACCCTATCTGATATTCATAACCAATGGTACGTATGAAGAGCTAGTGAATGTAAACAGTAATAAACCCTTCATACATCTCATCGGACAGGACTGGGAAAAGACAGTCATTACCTACAAAATGAACCGCACTACTGATGAAAATAATGCCGGATGGCCTTACTCAAGCCGTAATCCTGCTAACGCATCCATTATCACTCAAGACGGAGCAACCGTACTTCAAGCAACCGACTTTTATGCCGAAAACATCTCTTTTGAGAATAAATGGGGAACCGACGAACGGGGCAACAGAGGACCGCAAGCAGATGCAATGATTACCAGAGCAGACCGAATCGCTTTTAATCATTGCCGTCTCCGTTCCTATCAGGATACTTGGTGGACAAGAAACTACACATCCGGCTCATCAAGCAATATCAATATGCGGAACTACGCAACAGATTGCTGGATAGAAGGCTGCGTAGACTACGTATACGGTGGAGGAAATATTGTGATAGAGAATTCCACCTTTTATAATGTAGACCAGCAAAGCAAAATAACTGCCGGATCTCATGTAGAAGGAACCGAATGGGGATATGTCATCAAAAACTGTATCGTGGATGGTGAAGAAGCAGCCAATAATTCTACAGTATTTGGTCGTCCTTGGCAAAACAGTCCGCTTACTGTATTCATCGATACAAAATTAAAAATAAACATAACTCCGGCTGGCTGGGAAGACATGAGTACGCTTCCTAAACTATACGCTGAATACAACACTACAGATGCGGATGGTAACCCCGTTGACACTAGCGAAAGAAGAACGCACTATAACGCTGGAGAGTACACCAAAACAACCCTCACAGCAGAAGAAGCCGCCCGCTATACATACGAAAATATCATCCAAAGCAAAGATGGCTGGAATCCCAAACTTTATATGCAGAAAACCGCCACTCCGGAAGTTAGCAAAAACGGAGCTACCCTGAATTGGGATAAAGTAACGAACGCTATTTGTTACGTGATATTCAAAGATGGAGTCTACGATGGACAGACAATAGACACCTTTTATGAAATAGAAGACCAAGACGCCACTTACACGGTTAAATCCGTTAATAGATATGGTGGATTGAGCGAAGATTAATTATATTTGTCAAATAATCATTTACCGAAAAAGCACATAAAACAATGTATATACGCAATCTTTATATAATCGGTCTGTTGTTGACCTCCCTATCTTTCTTCACCATAGCATGCAGTGATGAGGAAAACGGACAGAGTAACGAACAAACAGGAGGTGAGACCGATAATGAATATATCAACAATCTACCCGAATATTCCGCTCCTGACCGTTCACGGATCGCTTCATTTCCCGGTGCCGAAGGTGCGGGAAAATACACAACCGGAGGTGCGGGAGGAACTGTCTACACGGTTACCTCTCTAGCCGATGACGGTTCGGAAGGCACATTGCGCTGGGCTGTAGAACAACCGGGAAAGCGAACGATCGTTTTCGCAGTAGGCGGAGTGATTTCCCTGACCAAAAAACTGCAAATCAAGAACGGAGATATAACCATTGCCGGACAAACAGCCCCCAAACCGGGAATCTGCTTAAAAGGAAACACCCTGAATATCAGTGCAGACAACGTCATCATCCGCTTTATCCGTTCACGTATGGGAGATGAGACTCAGACAGAAGACGACGCGATGAATGGTTATCAGAAAGAATACCCCGGTAAGAAGAATATCATAATCGATCATTGTTCCATGAGCTGGAGTACGGACGAATGTGCATCATTCTATGGCAATTCCAATTTTACCATGCAATGGTGTATCATCAGCGAAAGCCTTACCAATTCGATTCATGGTAAAGGAAAACATGGCTATGGCGGTCTGTGGGGAGGAACTCCCGCCACTTTCCACCACAATCTGATAGCCCATCACAGCAACCGCACTCCACGCCTTTGCGGAAGCCGTTATTCCAATAAGAAAGAGATGGAGAATGTAGACATTATCAATAATGTAATCTACAACTGGACAGGCGAAGGAGCCTACGGCGCGCAAGGCGGTTATTACAATCTCATGAACAATTACTATAAACCGGGACCGGCTTCCGTTTCAGCCGAAATTCATTGCCGTCTCTTCACCGCCTACATCAATAACGAAGTGGACGCAAACGAAGAAAACCAAGCGGCAGGTATTTACGGAAAATTCTATGTCAACGGAAACTATATGGACAACACCGTTACGGGATTGACTACCAATCAGCAAGAAGAAATAGCGGCTGCCAATGCTGACAACACTTCCGAAAGCGCATTCAAAATGAAAGTTGTAAATGCAAAAGGCAATGAGGTGAAAGAAGGTATAGTAATCATCGTTCCAAACAGAGAACAGTACTTATCCTCCTCTCAATTCGTACTATGGCAGGATTACCGCTTCATGCAAGAAGCCCAAACAGCCTATCAATCCGTATTGGCTTATGCCGGTGCTTCCAATATCCCCGACAAAATCGATACACGTATCATCAAAGAAACACGGGAAGGAACAGTTACTTATACCGGTTCAATAGGCGGACTTTCAGGTCTCATTGATACTCAAACGGATGTTGAAGGCTGGGAGGAATATATCGAATCCCGTTCTACCTTGACCGATACAGATGGAGACGGTATCCCCGACAGCTGGGAAACGGAAAACGGGTTGAATCCGAACGACAAAAATGACGGCAGTAAATACAACCTAAGTAAAGAGTATACCAATCTGGAAGTATATCTTAACAGCCTGGTAAATTCATTATATCCTACAACTAGTAACTGAATAAGACTATGAGCAAAAGAATTTTAACAGCACTATATACGTTGCTGATCGTTTCTTTGGCAGCCAATGCCACAGTTCTTACCTCTACCCCCGACCGCTCCAAAGTCCCCGCCTTTCCCGGAGCCGATGGAGCCGGTAAATACACCACAGGCGGTGCCGGTGGCGCAGTCTACACCGTCACCTCCTTAGCCGATGACGGTTCGAAGGGAACACTCCGCTGGGCTATCAATCAAAAAGGTCCGCGTACCATTGTTTTCGCGGTCAGCGGGATCATTGAACTCCAGAAATCATTGAAAGTGAATAACGGAGACCTGACTATTGCAGGTCAGACAGCACCGGGCGATGGTATATGTCTGAAGAACTACACATTCTCCATTCAAGCGGACAACGTGATTGTCCGTTTTATCCGTTCACGTATGGGAGTTGACATCAAGCAAAAAGGCGACGATGCCATGAACGGAACGAAAGCGCATCAGAATATCATCATCGACCACTGCTCCATGAGTTGGAGCACGGACGAATGCGCCACATTCTATGACAACCGCAACTTCACCCTCCAATGGTGTATCATCAGCGAAAGCCTTGCCAACTCCATTCATGAAAAAGGAGCACACGGCTACGGAGGTATATGGGGCGGTCAAGGAGCTTCTTTTCACCACAATCTGCTGGCGCACCACACCAACCGCACACCGCGTCTCTGCGGAAGCCGCTATACCGGCAAGCCAGAAGAAGAAAAGGTAGACCTGTTCAATAACGTGATATACAATTACGGCAGTGACGGAGCATACGCGGGAGAAGGCGGTTCGTACAACTTCATCAACAACTACTACAAGCCGGGTCCTTTCAGCGCCACCAAAGGTTCTTACAAACGCCTGTTCACCGCATACGCCGATGACGGAAAGAACAATAATAAAGCCGGAGTTCACGGAGTGTTCTATTTTGACGGCAACTATATGGATCCTACCTGCTCCAGTCTGACAGACAAACAAAAGGAAGCTCTCTACAAAGTGAACCGGGACAATGCTTACGGACTGGTTATCAAAAAGGAATTCGCACCCGAAGACGAGGTTCTCTCTTCCAAAATATTCGATATAGCCGAACGCGCCTCATTGCAACCTGCCAAGAAAGCGTACAAGGATGTTCTCGAATTTGCCGGAGCTTCTTATCGCCGTGATGCGGTAGACCAACGCATCGTGGAAGAAACAAAGAAAGGGAAGTATACTTACGAAGGTTCTCATGGCAGCACCAACGGAATGATCGACCAACCGAAAGATGTAGGCGGATGGCCAGAATATAAAACAACCGCCGCACCTGCCGACACAGACGGTGACGGTATGCCTGACGAATGGGAGAAAAAGAACGGATTGAATCCGAATGATCCTGCTGACGGGGCGGTTTATGGACTTAGCAAAGAATACACCAATCTGGAAGTCTACATGAACAGCCTGGTCAATCACTTGTTTCCTCAAAAGTAAATTCCGCGATACCACAATCGGATAAAACGCAGGATTAACGCGGATTTTCGCAGATCAGGCTCCAGATAAAGAGTTTATCTTTGCGAAAATCCGCGTTAATTCACGTTAATCCGTATTTAAACAAATCCTATTTTCCCAGTTTCTTATCTCTATATTCAGTCGGTGTCATCCCCACTTGCGCTTTGAAACACTTGCTGAAATATCGCGGATCATTAATACCCACCATATACGAAATCTGCGTCATATTAAACTCCCCTGTCTCTATCAACTGCACGGCACGCTTCATACGCATCTCCTTTATAAACTCAATAGGCGCCAGTCCTGTCAAGGTCTTCAGTTTCTTAAAGAATACCGAACGGCTGACTGCCAGTTCACTGACCAGATCGTCGACAACCAACTCTCCGTTATCCATATTCTTTTCCATCAGTTCGACCAACTTATCCATAAACTTACGGTCGTTGGGAGACATCACCGGAACCTCCGACACCTGTCCGTCCACATCGTTCTTCTGTGCTTCGGAGGTACCCCCGACAACCGTTTCGGACGTTGTGGATACACCGGACAAACTACCGTTCGAGTCCACAACCGGTATATTCAGCAAATTCTCCCGATAGAAACTCTGCAACTTCTTCCGCTGCGACAGCAAGTTCTCCACACGCGCCTGCAAATAAGTCGCACTGAAAGGCTTCGTTATGTAATCATCCGCGCCATATTCCAACCCCTCCAGTTTACTCTCGATCGTAGTCTTGGCCGTCAACAAGATAATAGGTATATGGCTGGTCGTCATATCCGCCCGGAGTTCACGCGTCATCTCAATACCATCCTTCTCCGGCATCATGACATCACTGATAATAATATCCGGTACATACTTCAACGCCTTGCTCCATCCTTCCATACCATCGGCAGCCTCCACCACCCGATAATTCGAAGCGAATATGCTACGCAAAAATACTCGCAACTCTTGATTATCCTCCACTAATAACATCAGTTCCTTAGCGTTTCCCTCTTCCGTTTCCTGTTCTTCTTCCACAGAAGAAGCGGTCCCCACCTCCTCCGCGTCCGCAACCAACCTTTCGGACTGAATGGAGGAATTTGCCAAATCCACCACCTGCCCCATTTCCATCGGAGCGTCGGTATCTTCGAGGATAAACTCAACCTCTTTATCATAATGTTCTTTCCCTTTCAGGAAATCCACTTTGAAACAACTGCCCTCTCCCAAACGGCTGTCAACACTGATAGTAGCCTGATGCATCTCTACGAGTTCCTTCACCAGCGAGAGCCCGATACCCGTGCTCGCCTGATTGAAAAGATTCTTATCCACCAGATTCTCAAAACGGACAAACAGCGATTTCTTCTTGTTCTCGGCTATACCGATACCTTGATCCTGTACACCGATGGAAACGATTTCTTCATCCTCACGGATAAAAATCGTAATCATCTTCCCGTTCGGCGTATATTTAAAAGCATTGGAAAGCAAGTTAAACACAATCTTCTCCAACTTATCCGCATCCACCCAAAGATAAAGATGTTCCTTTTCCGTCTCAAACAAGAAATCAATCCGGTGCTCTTCGGCGACAGCCTCGAAGTTATCCATCACCTTACGGACGAACGGCACGACATCCACACGCTGCACCTGCATCTTCATCTTCTTGTTCTGAATCTTGCGGAAGTCCAATATCTGATTGACGAGACGAAGCATCCGACTGGTGTTCCTTTCTACCACCACCAACTGCTCCCGTGCGTCGGCCGGCAATCTATCATTCTTCAGCACCTGCTCCACCGGTCCGGCTATCAACGTAAGCGGCGTACGCAGTTCGTGGGAAATATTTGTAAAGAAGCGCAACTTAATATCCGAGATCTGCTGCTCTACCGATACCTCATGCTTCAACCGATAGATCGTGAACAGAATATAAACAGCCACGAGGATAATAATCAAAACAAAGAGTACATACATCACATACGCCACAGGAGTCTCCCAAAATGAAGGAAGAATCACTATATCCAACGCACGTTCGTTCTCCACCCACACCCCGTCGCTGTTGGTAGAACGGACACGGAGCACATATTTCCCTTTCGGAAGATTCGTATAAGTCACACTCCGCTGCTTGTCGGCAAACGTCCACTGCTTTTCAAAACCGTCCAGAATATATGAATACTGCACATTCTGCGGATTGGTGTAGTCCAATGCCGCAAAATGAATGGAAAAGATGTTCTCGTCATGCGAAAGCACTAACCGGTCTGTATCATCAATATCCACTTTCAGCAACGAGCCGTCTCCGGGTACGACGTCTTCATTGGCTACCGTCAACTTGGAGAATACGATAGACGGAACATAGCTGCTCTTGTGAATAGAATCCGGATTGAAAATAAAGACACCGCCACTGGCGCCGAAAAGCATACTTCCTTTGGCAGTCAGCGTAGAGGCCGCCTCACTGAAACGCACCGGAAAAGTAATGCTGCGTTCATCAAAACTCTCGAAGCGTTCTTCCGACGGACTGAACTTGCAAAGCCCGTTCTCCGTACTGATCCATAGATTCCGTTTATGGTCTTCGCGGATGGAAAGCAGGATATCCGAAGAAAGCCCATCCTGCACCGAATAGGACTCGAATTTAGCATGACCGTCTTTGTCGATAGATACCAGTTTGTTGAGACCGCCGCCGAATGTTCCCAGATAAAGTTCCTTATTTTGAGTAGGGATAATCCAATGCACGTCATTGTTGCTCAAGCTTTGCGTGTCGTTCGGCACACGGGAGAAATGATGGAACTCCACCTCTTCCGGTTTTTCAAAGTTCTCGTCGAAAGCGATAGCCCCCGTAGTAGTCCCCACCCACAGGCGGCCGTTATTGTCGGAAGTAATAAAGCGAGCCTTATAGCAAGGGTCGATAGGATAACCTTTCAGATTATTACGATGATTGATAAACAAAGTCTTCCGGTCCTTGTCCTCCGTGATATAATTGACACCTCCGCCAAAAGTAGCTACCCAAATACGCCCGTGATGGTCTTCGTACACACAATACACGTTATTATCACTCAAACTGTACATATCATCCTCCTGATGAAGATAGCGGGTCAGCTTGTAGGACATACCGTCCGGAGAGGTGGACTCGGCACGGATCAGTCCGTCACCTTTCGTCGCAATCCAGATGATACCTTTTGAATCCTGAATGACGAAATAGGCGGTTCCCCTCATCGGAGTACCGGTGGTAGAGACAGTACCGTTCTCCGTCAGATAACCTTTGTACGTTCTGCGGACATCATACAGACGGAGCATACCGTCTTTCAACCCCACCCACAGGTTACCCAATTTATCTTCGCACAAAGCACGCACCTCGTTATGCAGCGATTCATGCTCGTGCAATACGGGAATCATCATCGAAAAGGGAACATTGCGATACGTCACCTTTTCCAATCCTTTGGAGTGGGTACAAAGCCATAGGTTGCCTTGTTTATCAGAAAAAGCCGAGTGAATCTTATTGGAGAAACGCCAGTCGTGACTGCCCAATTCATTATAGAAAGGAACCAGACGCCTTTTTTGCCGGTCGAAGAAAGAGAAACCGCCACCGTACGGATGCACCCAGAGGAAACCGTTCACGTCCTCAAAAATGTGGAAAGCCGGACGCGAACGTTCGGGATTACTGTATTCAATCAGAATCTGTTCACGGGTGACTGCTCCTGTTGCCGGATTGAAATGAGCCACGACACCCGGTTCTTCCTGTTCAAACCAAACTTCAGAAGAACGGTCTACGTAGGCCGAAAGAATCGGACGGTCGGGCAACGCTTTGCAAGTCAGAGAAGAATAATGTACGGCAGCTTTCGTCTTCAGATGATAGGTAAAGAAACCATCCGAGTCCGTTGTGACCACCGTCTGATCCGGAGCGACTTCGTGAATGGAGGTGATGCGGCTCTTCGTAGGCAGTTCAAACAACGTAAAGTCGCCACCTTCTTTCCGATAAGACCAGATGCGTCCATGATCGGAAGCGAAACGGATGTGTCCGTCATTCTCCTGCGCCGCATAAAAAGCCTGGTTCATGCCACCGTTCTTTCCTTTTGTCTCCGTAAAGTAGGAAACAGGTTCCCGCGTGCCAGGACGAATCAAGCCCAATCCGTTATCCGTCAACAGCCAATCGTTTCCCGCTTTATCCTGATAGACTTTAAAAACATGGAAAGAAGGGAACAATTCCGACTTGCCAGAGTAAATATCCCATGTCAGGCGGTTATTTTCTTCGGGATGGGTCAGGATACGGATCGCTCCGTCATTGTCGGTCAGCAACCAGACAGTCCCGTTCGGCATTACTTCAATGGTATGTACATTGAACGTACTCCCCTCTTCTCCCGCAGCGGGCACTTGCTCGAAAGTCTCCGTTTTGGGATCGAAGCGATGGACACGGTTGTCGTATGTCAGCAGCCAGAGGAAACCGTAACAATCCTCATACATACGGTCCACCCTGTTATTGGTCAGACTGATGTAATCTCCCTGACGTGCCTTATAGGTCTTGAAAGTGTATCCGTCAAAACGGTTGATACCATCCCAAGTAGCAAACCACAAATTGTCTTTATGGTCCTGAAGGATGTTCATGACCGTGTTCTGCGACAATCCGTCCTCTGTAGAATAGTGGGTAAAGAAGCAATGTTGCTGTGTATGTGCCGTGAATACGACAGCCAACAATAGAATTACGGAAATTAAGGTTTTCTTTATCATATATCACTCGATTCTGTGCCGTAAAGATAGAAAAATACTTGCATTCTGGCGCTATCTTCAACAGCTATTTTGCAGAATCGGGAGATATAATCAACGTTTCACATCCAACAACCGATTTCCGTCCCTCACCGGATTCCAACCATCGTCTCCTGCCAGCACTGTTACCGGCTCATAACCTTTCAGATTTTTCAACTGACGGGAGAATGCCACACGTGCTTGCGGATTGGCCCCTGCGCCCTTACTGTCATATTCGGCATAAAAGACGGTCTTTTCATTTTCCTTCTTACCCCAATTATTCCAGCCGACAGGAAGAATATGTTTACCCAGTTCGCAGCGAATAAATACAGCCTGTGCATAAGGTCGCCAGGGACGTGACAAATAGACCTTTGTAGCTTCCGCATCAGCCGTCAGCCGGCAGTCGTAGAAAACGTAGCCATACTTCTTTCCTTTATCGGTAGAAGGGGCAGTGACGTAACCATCCCCCTTGCTGTGAATGCGGCAACGGTTGAAGACAGCCGTAGACCAGCCGAAAATAAAATCGACCGTTCCTTCGATGTAGCAGTCCTCATAATATTGGCGGCTTTGCTTGCCGTACGTGTAGAGTGTATCCTGAAAGCCGAGAAAACGACAGTTCTTAAAATAGGCACGGTCGGCAGAAACAAAACAGGCAACGGCTTGTCCCACGGGACCCGCAGAGTTCTCGAAGGTGATATTCTCGGCATAAAAATCAGGAGCATAGATGTAACAGCTGGACGAACCGGAAGTTCCCATGTTCTCACCGAATACGTTCTTCTTATTCGCGAAATCGTCATTGGTCAGTATCGTACCATCTTCGCCAATCAGGGAGATATTAATCTTACTTTCGGGGATGATTATCTTTTCTTTGTAAGTGCCTTTGCGGACAAGGATTGTGGTACGTACATTTTTGCGAAAGTCGGGGACAGCATTAACGGCTTCCTGCACAGTGAAGAAATCACCGCTGCCGTCTTGCGCCACCACATAATTATAATGACGGATATATTTCGCCAATTCTGGAATTTCTTTGCCGATGGCTTCCACCGCCAATCCCGCTACGGTTCTTGCCCCATAGATATTCAAATGAGTATTGTCCTCACGTCCTTTCGGAAAGGCCGGAACCCGATTGGGTTCTACAAACATGAACAGCTTTTTCGACTCTACGGGACCAAGTCCCTGCACCAAGTCGTGCGTGATTTTATTCAAGTCGATGAAGGTCACTCCCAACTCTTTGGCAACATTGCGGGGAGAGTCCAGATATGCCCCATGAGTATCGAACAGAACGGTTCCTTCTTTGGGCTGCTCTTTGGATGTACCGGGTATCCGTCGGATGTCTTTCGCAATAGAAGCGTCTTTTGGCTGAACAAAGTTACGGCGGACGATGGAATTGAATAGTACGGGGATACCGCCTTTCGCACGGGTTTCGTTGACAAACCGACGGAGATTATCGTCGAAAGTAGTTCCCGGATCGGTATGACGGGTAGAATCCGCTTTTTCATCATTATGCCCGAACTGAATAAAGACATAATCTCCTTTCTTCACTTTAGAAATCACTTTTTCCCAACGTCCTTCAGAAATAAAGCTTTTGGAACTGCGCCCGTTGGCGGCATGATTGTCTATCCGTACATCTTCGGAAAAGAAACCGGGAAGCATCATTCCCCATCCCCTTTCGGGATTTCCCCCATCCATCTTTTTATTTGCCATCGTCGAATCACCGATCATAAAGATAGTGACAACAGGTTTATCCGCACGGAATGCAGACAAAAGAATAAAAGCCGCCGCCAGCAGCCATATCATTTTATTTCCTTGTATTTTCATACTTATCTTACTTTAATTATACTACTCTCCTACATACAAAAAAAACGTTTTCCTCTATCACCTATTACCTTCGATAGTCAAACTGCTTATTATCAAACAGTAAGGTGGTGACAGATCCTCATAACCAACCTATCACCCATCTGTCACCTATCACCGTGAAGCCAAACGCTTATCACCGTAAAGCTAAGTGTTTGCCGGTACAAAGCAAAGAGTTTCAAGCAGCCGAACAGAAAGTTTCAAGCGCTTGAAACTAAAGTTTCCCACTGATGAAACTAGAGTTTCTCACCGGTGAAACTACAGTTTCACGCCGATGAAACCGAAGTTTCATGCCGTGAAACAAAAAGTTCGCTGTGGCGAAACAAGTGGAAACAAGCCGGCAAAGGACCGTTTACCCCATTTCTCTTACTTGTAAGGATACCAATTGCTATTTTCTTTGAAAATATTCTCCGGTGTATACCTCAAGGCTTCCTTCTTTGTAAGCTGTTTGCTCCATGCCACGCGTCCCGATGTATCCGCACCGTCTCCTGTGTTTCCAAATTCCGCATAACGGGCTGTTCTCTCATTCTCCGGATTCTTCCAATTATGCCAACCTTCGGGACGGATATGTCCGCCAAACTCACAATTAATAAAAGCCGTAGCGGCATACGGACGCCAAGGACGGCCTAAATAGACCTTTTTCACTCCAGGGGCAGCCGTCAGCTTGCAGTTTTTAAAGACATAGCCGAATTCTTCATTTTGAGGAGTCGAAGCGGCAGTGATATACGAATCACGTTTGCTATGCAGCTCGCAATACTCAAAAAGTGCAGTGGAAGGACCGAAGATAAAATCGGTAGTACCTTCTATATAACAGTTGGTAAACAACAAACGGCTACCCTCCGAGCCTGTATAAATGGTATCTTGATTTCCAAGAAAGCGGCAGCCGACAAACATCAGCCGGTCTCCTTCGGTATGGAGGGCAACTGCCTGCCCCAAAGGAGCGGCATTATTCTCAATCGTCAAGTCCTTGAAAGTGATATCACTACCCTCCACTTTCACAGTGTAGGTACGGAATGTCCCCATCTTATTGATATTGGCATGATCATCGTACGTAATAATCGTCTTTTCGGGATCTTCACCTACCAGTTGCACGTTCTTCACCCACGAAGGAATCACTAGCTTTTCTTTATATACCCCTTTCTTTATATAGATAGTCACCGTATAATCCATAAAGGCGCGTACCGCCTCCACAGCGTCCTGAATATTACGATATTTACCCGTTCCATCACGTGACACAACCAACGTGTCTTGCTTTTGCTGTTGCTCATAGGGCAAAAGACGTTCATATTCCAGACTCGCCATTATGAACGGACCTACCGCCTTCGGGTCATTATTGCGAATCGTTTCATTGATATAATAGTCATAATCGCCTGAACGGTATACTTTTCCTCCCAATCCTGCCACCGCGCAAGCCTTCGTGACAGTTACCACTCCATTCTTGTCCACTTCGATAAAATTATTCAGGAAACCTTTATAGCCTTTCAACGCCACATTCAAATATGATTTATCAATATATCCCAGCCGTACCGCCTTGAACAAGGAATAAATAAACATAGCAGAGCAGGAAGATTCCACATAATTCCCCTTATCCCCGCTTCTGTCCATCACCTGATACCATCCTCCGGTCTTCGGGTCTTGAAGTTTCTTCACTTGTACGGCAACATTATTCAAAATATCCAGCAGAGAATCTCTTCCGGCTTCATGCTGCGGAATAAACTCCAGCGCATCAACCAAAGCCATCGCATACCACCCCATCGCACGTCCCCAAGTGTGCTTGGACTGTCCCGTGACGGGATCCGCCCAACGTTCGGTGCGGCTCACGTCCGCCGCATGACGGTAAAGCCCGTTCTTTGGATCGTATGTGTGGCGGGCACAGGTAACAAACTGATTGATTACATCCGCATAAGCCTGCGGAAGATTATTGCGGAACGCATATTCCGCGTAGAAAGGAGCTCCCATATAAATGCCGTCCAGCCACATCTGATGCGGGTAAATCTTCTTGTGCCAGAAGCCGCCATCCGCATTGCGGGGCTGCCCTTCAAACTGGCTGTAAAGCAAGTCGAGCGCTTTCTTATACTTGGGATTCTTCGTCTGCTCATAAATACGGAAAAGGATTTTACCGGAGTTGATACGATCGAGACTGTAATCGGTCAGCTTATAAGCGGTAATCGTCCCGTCTTCATGTACCATTGTGTCTGCGTAAGCGATGGCGTAATCACGAATCTTCTTATCGCCATACGCATCATATACATCGAGCATAGCCCCCAATTCAAGTCCGTGACAATAGTCCCACTTCAACTTCGGCTGGAAATCAAGCTGCCAGGATTCGGGGCAACGGATCATTTCCGATTCAGTCATCCTCACCGACCAGGGCAATTTGCTGTCTACCTGCTGAGCCGACAAGACTAAAGGAACGGTTGTTATGAATAAAAACAATATAAAAAAATCAGAAAAGAGAGTTCGTCTCATGGATTGCTATTTTAAGGATTAAACATTCAGGTCTTTTCACGGTACGAAAGTAGCGCTTTTCCTCCAAAGCCTATGGGATTTTTTAGTCAACTAGGTGTATTTTTTGTTTTTCGTGCACGGAAACGACTAATTTTGTGCACGTAAACGTCAAAAATGTCCATTTTTGATGCAATATCTGATAAATTAAGAGTTTCGTTTTGGAAGAAAGCGGAAAAGGTCGTACTTTTGGCACGGTTTACAACTAATACCCTCTGGGGAAACACAGTAATATATCATTAAAACAGAGAAAAAAGAACAGAATGGAAGAAGTATTCAAGTACATTATCGGTCTTGGAGCGGCAGTAATGATGCCGGTCATTTTCACAGTCTTAGGAGTATGTATCGGTATTAAACTACCGAAAGCGCTGAAAAGCGGTTTATTAGTAGGTGTCGGTTTCGTCGGTTTGTCGGTAGTCACAGCGTTGCTTACCAGCAGTCTGGGTCCTGCACTGAGTAAAATGGTAGAAATCTACGGATTGGAATTGGGTATTTTCGACATGGGTTGGCCTTCTGCGGCAGCAGTAGCCTATAATACCTCTGTCGGTGCTTTTATTATTCCGGTTTGTTTGGGAGTCAACTTGCTGATGTTGCTTACCAAAACGACACGCACTGTCAACATCGACCTTTGGAACTACTGGCATTTCGCTTTTATCGGAGCGATCGTTTATTTTGCTTCCGACAGTATTCTTTGGGGATTCTTCGCCGCTATCATCTGCTACATCATCACGCTTGTAATGGCGGATATGACTGCTCCCGCTTTCCAGAAGTTTTATGACAAGATGGACGGTATCTCTATCCCTCAGCCGTTCTGCCAAAGTTTTGTTCCATTCGCTATTGTTATCAATAAATTACTTGATATGATTCCGGGATTCGATAAGTTGAATATCGATTCGGAAGGTATGAAAAAGAAATTCGGACTGATGGGCGAACCGTTGTTCCTGGGTATCGTAATCGGTTGCGGTATCGGAGCGCTGGGTTGCGCAAGCTGGCAAGAAGTAGTGGACAGCATTCCCGGCATTTTAGGATTGGGTATCAAGATGGGAGCCGTAATGGAATTGATTCCGCGTATCACCAGCCTCTTTATCGAAGGTTTGAAACCAATCTCCGACGCTACCCGCGAGTTGATTGCCAAGAAATATAAGAACAGCACCGGTTTAAGCATTGGTATGAGTCCCGCTTTGGTGATCGGACATCCTACTACACTGGTGGTATCTCTGCTTTTGATTCCTGTCACTATCTTCCTGGCTGTTATCCTTCCGGGCAACCGTTTCTTACCGCTGGCTTCTCTGGCAGGTATGTTCTACTTGTTCCCGATGATTCTGCCTATCACAAAAGGCAATGTGGTGAAATCATTCATCATCGGTCTGGTAGCCTTGATAGTAGGTCTGTACTTCGTTACAGAACTGGCAGGATTCTTCACACTGGCTGCCAAAGACGTATATGCAGCTACGGGTGACCCGACAGTAAATATTCCCGCAGGCTTTGAAGGCGGTGCGCTCGACTTCGCTTCTAGTCTCTTCTGCTGGGGTATCTTCCACCTGACTTACAGTCTGAAGATTGTCGGCCCGGCTATCCTTGTGATACTTGCGCTCGGAATGGCTGTTTACAACCGTATCCGCATGACTAGAAAAGATGCGAAAGAAGCATTAGAGAACAAATAATCAATGACATAATAATAATCCAATAAAAATTCGAAATATGAAAAGATTAGCAATTGCAATGATGTTGGGTATCGCAGCCATGTCTGCTTCAGCCCAAGTAAATTACAAGATGCAAGTGGCTTGCAATCCGCAAGACGTGAAAACGTATGATACAAACCGCCTGCGTAGTAGCTTCCTGATGGAAAAAGTAATGGTTCCGAACGAAATCAACGTTACTTATTCCATGTATGACCGTTTTATCTTCGGTGGAGCAGTTCCTGCAACTAAAGAGCTGGTATTGGAAACTATCGACCCGCTGAAAGCTAAATTCTTTTTGGAACGCCGCGAACTGGGTGTTATCAACATTGGCGGTGAAGGTATCGTAACCGTAGACGGTAAAGAATACACATTGAAATTCAAAGATGCTTTGTACGTAGGTAGAGGCAAACAGAAAGTGACTTTCAAGAGCAAAGATTCAAGCAATCCCGCTAAGTTCTACATCAACTCGGCTACTGCTCACAAGGAATACAAGACTCAGTTGATTACAATCGACGGACGCAAAGGTTCTCTGAAAGCGAACTCTTTCCCTGCCGGAAAGATGGAAGAAAGCAACGACCGCGTTATCAACCAGCTGATTGTCAATAACGTGCTTGAAGAAGGCCCTTGCCAATTGCAGATGGGACTGACAGAGTTGAAACCGGGTAGCGTATGGAACACAATGCCTGCACATACTCACAGCCGTCGTATCGAAGCATATTTCTACTTCAACGTACCGGCAGGCAATGCAATCTGCCACTTCATGGGCGAACCGCAAGAAGAACGTATCGTCTGGATGCAGAACGAACAGGCTATCATGTCACCGGAATGGTCTATCCACGCCGCTGCCGGAACCAGCAACTATATGTTTATCTGGGGTATGGCGGGTGAGAACCTGGACTATGGAGACATGGACAAGATTAAATATACAGAAATGCGCTAATCGTTGCGCAGCTCTGAATCACATATCAGTAAGAGAATGTGTTAATACGCAGATTAACGCAAATTATCGCAGATTGTTTTAATTATATATAGGTTAACCAACGGCCTATAAAATTACTTCTGTGATAATCTGCGTTAATTTGCGTTTTATTATTCGTTATGATGCCCCCTTTGAAACAAATTACATATATAATGTAACGGATAATACATGAATTCGACCAATTTTTACAAATGAAATCCAGTCGAAATACCGACCTTTGTCAGCGAATCAAAATCTATTTAAATCCATTATCATGAATGCATTTCAAAAAACAGGCGAAAAGATGACAAACTACAGATGGACTATCTGTGCTATGCTATTCTTTGCTACTACAGTCAATTATCTCGACCGACAGGTTCTTTCATTGACCTGGGACGAATTTATCAAACCGGAATTTCATTGGAATGAGGTACACTATGGTACGATCACTTCCGTATTTTCTATTGTCTATGCCATTTGCATGTTGTTTGCCGGACGCTTTGTCGACTGGATGGGAACCAAGAAAGGATATCTCTGGGCAATCGGCGTATGGTCGGCAGGTGCTTGTATGCACGCACTTTGCGGAATCGTAACCGAGCAATACGTAGGTATGCACAGCGCAGCCGAACTGATGGCCGCTACCGGAGACGTTGTTGTCGTGCTGGCTACCGTAAGTATGTACTGTTTCCTGGCTGCACGCTGTATCCTTGCACTTGGTGAGGCCGGTAACTTCCCTGCAGCTATCAAAGTAACAGCCGAATATTTCCCGAAGAAAGACCGCGCTTATGCAACTTCCATTTTTAATGCCGGTGCTTCTATCGGTGCTCTGATCGCTCCCGTATCTATCCCATTGCTCGCTAAGGCTTGGGGATGGGAAATGGCTTTTATCGTTATCGGTGCTCTCGGCTTTATCTGGATGGGAATGTGGGTATTCATGTATACTTCTCCCGACAAGAGCAAGCACGTCAATAAAGCCGAATTGGACTATATCGAACAAGATAAGTTTGAGGAAGGTGAGATCCCCGCAAATGCAGAAGTGAAGGAAGAAAAGAAAATGAGCTTCCTCCAATGCTTCACATACAAGCAGACATGGGCTTTTGCCGCCGGTAAGTTTATGACCGACGGTGTGTGGTGGTTCTTCCTGTTCTGGACTCCGTCTTATCTGAACACCCAATTTGATATTAAGACATCCGATGGATTGGGTATGGCATTGATTTTCACGTTGTATGCGGTGACCATGTTGTCTATCTACGGTGGTAAACTTCCGACTATCTTTATTAATAAGACAGGTATGAACCCGTATGCTGCCCGTATGAAAGCGATGTTGATTTTCGCATTCTTCCCATTGGTAGTATTGTTGGCACAGCCGTTAGGAACACTTTCTCCGTGGTTCCCGGTTATTTTAATCGGTATCGGTGGAGCGGCTCACCAATCATGGTCGGCCAATATCTTCTCTACGGTGGGCGATATGTTCCCCAAAACCGCAATTGCAAGTATTACAGGTATCGGCGGTATGGCCGGTGGCGTAGGTTCTATGCTTATGCAATACGGTGCGGGCGTATTATTTGTGCATGCTGACGAAACTCACATGACATTCATGGGATTTGAAGGCAAACCTGCCGGATATTTCATCATGTTCTGTATCTGTGCAGTATCTTACTTACTCGGATGGGTGATTATGAAAGCATTAGTTCCGAAATACAAACCTATCGTATTGGATTAATTCATCCACTTACGTTAGATAACAAACAAGAGGGGGAACTCATCGCGAGTTCCCCCTCTCTCTTGTGTATTAACAATAAATTTCTTTGAAAAAGGAAAAATAAAAAAGCCTCTTCTCACGAAGAAGGCTTTTTAGGTTTACTTATTCTGCACCATCTTCCTGCAATATTTCCAATTGCAACACTTGAGATGAAGTGTCATTGCATTCTCATAATGAAGAATAGTAAACGTTAAGATGAAAAAAAGGGAAGTCTCACGACTTCCACAATTCTTCTAACCTTAAATCTAAATCTCTATGAAAAAAACGTGCTGCAAATATAGGCGTTTGTTCAACATAGAGGTGTTAATGAATCGCATAAAGAGAGAATAAAAACTAACATCTGCAAAAATTAGCAAATCACTCCTTATACTCCATTAAATTTAATAAACTTTCGTAGAGTGGATTGGACTTCAGATACTTAGGGACTCCTGTCACAAACATCTGTTTTCGCGCACGGGTAAGAGCTACATTCAGTTTACGATCAATCAGCGTACCGTCTTCTTCTGTTAAATTCGATACAAACTTTAATTGAAAATAACTGTTGATGCAACAGGAATAGATGATTACATCCCGTTCGCTCCCTTGAAAACGCTCGACAGTATCAACCATAATCCGGTTCAGAGCCGGAATGCCCAATGCGGCTATTTCTTTTTTAATCAGTGCTATCTGACTTCTGTAAGGGGTAATGATTCCCAACGTACGCGCCTCATCGAAATCTGTCCGGCAATCCTCATAGATACGGGCAACCAGATCCGCTACAATACGGGCTTCCGAATGGTTTATTTTCGTAGATGTTCCTGTCTTCTCCGGTACGGAAGGATAAAAAGCCAGACGACAAACAGTATCGGAGTCTTCCAGTTGGTGAGGCAATCCGACGGGAATCAGACGCCCTCCATAAAAAGCACGGTTGGCAAATAGAGCCACTTCGGGATGCATACGACCTTGACGGCAAAGCATATCGTAGGAAGGATGAGAGGTCAGGGATGACTGACGAGCGGTGCAGTTGCGGTAGAGACGTTCAAACAGGGAATCTTTCAAGTTGGTCAGTCCGATAGACAGCAAGGACTCCTCGTAGATAGCGGACTGTTCAGAACTTTGCAGCACAACGGCAGGAAGTTGCTTATGGTCGCCAATCAGGATAAATTTATCAATGGCATTCCCACCCTCTTCGCCACGTGCACAAAGAATGCCTAATAGCTGAGGTTCCAATATCTGGGTAGCTTCATCTATAATGGCAACATTAAAATGTTTCAGACGGAACAATTCCGGTTTGCCGGAAATGGCCGCTACGGTTCCTACAATGATGCGGCAACTCCGAATACGCTCGTAAACTTCCGAACGGCGGTTGCAGGAGGCCAACTCGTTTTCTATCAGATGAGTGCGGTAAGTCTCGTCGCACGACAATTCACTTCCCACACGGATAAAATCAACGACAGGACGAATGGAAGCAAGCGATTTGCATATCTCGTCGACAGCCCGGTTCGTATACGAAAGCAGGAGGATTTGAGCGCCTTTATCCGCATGGAATGTTTCAACCATCTTCTTTAAGGCACAAGAGGTCTTTCCGGTTCCCGGAGGACCGATAAGAAGAAAATAATCTTGCGCGGCTTTCGCTTTCAATGCGACACGGGTGAAGTCGTCTTTCGCCTGTGAAACAAGAGAATCCAATGATTCGTCGAACTTCGGCGGACGCTGTGCCAGCAATAAGTCGCGACGTTCCTGTGTTGCAGAGAGATAAGCGTACAATCCTTGATACATGGAGCGGAATGTCGTATCCATCGTGTCATGTTCTATCGCATAAAGGCTATCGGCAGGGAGCACCGAAGGATTCTGCTGTGTAGCCCGAAGGCGGATACCTATTTCATGATCGGTCAGATGTTCGATATTACCCTTGAATACCATTTTATTGGTTACGTTATCCGTCCCGCAGTTTCGTTCATAGAGGATAATGGCGTCACCTTGACGGAAATTAGGAAGTACGTTTTGTATATCATTGTCCCCCACTGTCTCCGGCAGTTCCTTTTCTTCTAGATCGGAACGTACCAATAATAAATAAGCTTTATGCTCGTCGGCGGCATGATTTTCACGAATCCGCAAATTATAGATAATCTCACCGGCTTCGCATTTCTCGGCCAATGTGGAAAGCCACAAGGAAGCTGCACCCGTACGCCCTTCATAATCCACATCACCGGACTTAGAAGTATAAAGTTCTTTCGTCAGAAAATTATAGACCGCATAAAAATAGCTCTTTTCTATGGCGGAAAGCCTCTGCAACTTCTCCTGAAAGCGATCAATGGGCGGCCGCAAATAGGTTTCCCAGAAACGTCCTCGCAAGCCACGTTCATTCAGTGTGGAAGCATTGATCTCATCTAACTTCCGTGCGGTATATTCCGGATTGTTATGCAACTGGATACCATATTCATCGGCTACAATCCGGTTGCGCAAGTCAATCACACGGCGCACCATTGCCCAAGAAGGCCGTGAAGGGTAAAGAAGCGGATAACGGGTATAAAGCAAATAGGCTTTTACTTTCCGGTGATCCATCCCCATAGAGTATTGCAATACTGCCTGATAAAGCAACATCTGCACCTTGTTGTTCTCTTTCGGTTCCACCTTGCCACGGATAGCGTACTCGTCAGCCTTACCCGATTTCATTTCGATGAAGGAGGACATATCCCGTTGCATATAATCAAGGCGGCCTTGCAGTCCGAGCGCTTCGCAGATATAAGAAGGTTCAAGCACCGCATCCGTCTTGTCCAATTCGTATCCGGCAGCATGAAAAGTATCATTCACCGTTTCGCGGATATGCTCGAAATGTAATTTGCAATCATCAAAGAATTGCCGCTCCTTCTCTCTGTCCCGCAAATCGGGGCAAGCCGCCAATTCGATGGGATAGCGGCGGAAAGCCTTTTGCATACAAGTCCGATAATCAATATCCTCGTTCGGCGCATGAATCCATTCATCCAGAAAGAGATTGGCAATATTTCCCAGTAACAGGGGACGGGCATTCTCAATCGGTTGCATTCGGGAAAGGAAGTAGTTTCCCGGATGGTGTCCGTAATCGCGGAAACACTCTGCAAGCGAACTGATATCAATCAGATAATCCGGTTCGAGAACGATGAAAGAAGGGGTAAGGATTCCCGCCTCATCTATCGCAACGTCAAGCAGATTCACCTGGGCATGTTGCCAAAGCAGCTTACAGGTTTCTGCAAACTCTTCGTTTATTTGAGGTATATTATAGCGGACAAGATAGGGCTTTTCCGAGACTTCGTCCAAAGGAGTCACATACAGATATTGTTCGTCCGCATATTGAAAACAGACACGCATTCGCCGGACTCGTTCACGGGCAGGAGGGGCAACCAGATAGGTAGCGTCCGCACGGGGAAGCAAACGGTATAACTCATCCGGAATATTTTCTCCCGAAAGTTTGCGGATCAGAAAGGCCAGTGTTTTAACATCCCGCAAGAGGTTTTCCCTGTTCGGTTCGAAACGGCGGTTCAGGATTTGATTGGAAGTCAGGCGGAAAGTATGAAGCCGGTTCTGCTCTCCTACCGAAAGTCCGGTCTTGGCGGCAATAAAACTGATTCGTGCCGAGAGGTCGGTCATTTGCAAACTGCCGCTCTGCATTTGCGCCCGGCAAATACGTTCGAGCAAGTCGCGCATCTGCTTGTAACCAACGGTCAGTTCATCCTCTCCCGCCTTGCAGACTGCTAAAAGTAATTCATAAGATTCTATCGCTTCACTCTTCTGACAGGGCAATTTCATCTTCTATTTCCTCTTCGGTTTTCTTCTTATCCTTTATCATCAGGATACTCATTTCGTATAGCAGATAAAGCGGAATAGCGACAACACTCAATGTAAACGGATCGCCTGTCGGAGTAATAATGGCAGCAGCTATCACAATGACGACAATCGCATGGCGACGGTATTTCCGCAAGAAAGACTTATTGACTATTCCCAGCAGGGATAGCAACCAGGTCACTAACGGCAACTCAAAAGCCAGCCCCATACAGAGTACCAACATCATAAAATTGTCGATATAGGAATTGAGCGACAGAATATTCTCCACTTCCGCACTCAACTGATAGGTGGAAAGAAAACGGAGCGTCAACGGATAAACCATAAAGTAACCCAGCAAAACACCGACAAAGAACATCACCGTTCCAACTGTCAGAGCTTTACGCACTCCTTTCTTTTCATTGGGATAAAGGGCAGGACCGATAAAGCGCCATACTTCAAAGAAAAGATAAGGCATGGCAGTGACTACCGACATCCAAAAGGCTGTCGACATATGTATAAAGAAAGGAGCCGCCAAGTTAATATTGACCAGCTTCACTTGAAATTCTTGTGTGAAGAAATCATCGGTCAAATCAAGCGCCCGACCGATATGCCGTAATAAATCGTAGAATATGAAATCATTGTGGCAAGGCGCCAATATCACATGATCAAAAAGATAAGGCATGGCAATAAAATAACCTATTGCCAATACAAACCAAACTCCGATCACCCGGAAAAGTACCTTGCGCAGTTCATCCAAATGATCCCAAAAGGTCATTTCTGCCATCCGTACTTGCTTTACTTACTTGAGTCCGCCGGTTTGTCCAGGTCTTCTTTTGCCTTATTTATTTCCTCTTTCGCATCATTCACTCCGTCTTTGAAGCTCTTCACTCCTTTTCCCAAGCCACGCATCAATTCAGGAATTTTCTTTCCGCCAAAAAGAAGAAGGATAACCAAAGCGATAATAATCCATTCGGACCCACTAGGCAAAAAGCCTAACAATAATAAGTTTGTCATAAGTTTATTTGATAAAGAGGTTTTTATTAGTCGGTACAAAGATAATTATTTTCACCACAGATTACACGGATTAACACAGATTTATAGTTTATCGCCTGATTTACCCTTCTGATAATCCTCTTCAATCTGTGTTAATCCGTGTAATCTGTGGTGAACTAATCCTGATAATATACCCGTTTCACCCGCGTCGATATGCTAGTCAGCACTTCGTACGGAATCGTATCCAGCTTGTCGGACAATACTGTGATCGGCAGGTCGTCACCGAAGATTATAGCTTGGTCGCCTTCACGGCAGTCGATGTCCGTAACGTCTATCATACAGACATCCATGCAGATATTGCCCACATAAGGGGCTTTCTTGCCGTTCACCAGACAGTAAGCATTTCCACGCCCCAAGTGTCGGTTCAGGCCATCGGCATAACCGATAGGAATAGCGGCTATACGGGACGGACGTATCAAGTGTCCCATCCGGCTATATCCCACCGTATCTTCTTCGGGGACATCCCGAATCTGAAGTATGGTTGTCTTGAGCGTGCTGACATTATGTATAATCGAATTATCTATCGGACTCACTCCGTAAAGTCCGATACCTAGCCGTACCATGTCAAACTGTGCTCCGGGAAAACGCTCGATTCCTGCCGTATTGCAGATATGGCGTAAAATCTTATGCGAGAAAGCCGCCTGCAATTCTTGCGAGCCTTTTTCAAACAACTCGATTTGCTGCCGGGTGAAAGCGTCAAATTGAGGAGAATCACTGCCCACGAAATGAGAGAATACCGAACGGGGAATTACCGCATTCTGATTCTTCAAGCGACGGATAAGCAAGGGGATATCTTCCGCTTCAAAACCCAGCCGATGCATTCCCGTATCCAGTTTCACATGAATAGGGAAATTGGTGATTCCTTCCTTTTCTGCGGCTTTAATCAGCGCATCAAGCAAATGGAAATTATAAACTTCCGGCTCCAGTTTATAGTCAAACATCGTTTTGAACGCTGTAAGCTCCGGATCCATGATGATGATAGAGGACGTGATACCCGCTTTGCGCAGTTCGGAACCTTCATCGGCTACCGCCACAGCCAAGTAATCGACATGATGTTCCTGCAAAGTCTTGGCTATCTCGTATGAACCGGCTCCGTATGCCGACGCCTTCACCATGCAGATCATTTTCGTCTCAGGATGGCGCAACATGGAGCGGTAATGATTCAAGTTCTCCACCATCGCACCCAGATTTACCTCCAGTATCGTTTCATGCACTTTCAGTTCGAGTGCTTCGGACACCAGATCGAAGTTGAACACACGAGAACCCTTTATCAGAATCACTTCCGAATGAAGGGATTTGAGCAGTTCCGATTTAAGAAGCGCTTCGGTATTAGGGAAGAAATAACGTTCTATCCCGTCGTCAAAACGAGCGGCACACGAAGAAATTTCCGGTCCTACTCCTATCAATTTATCAATACCCCGACTCTGCACCAGTTGGGCTACACGCCGATAAAGCGTGGCAGTACTCTGTCCCGTTTCCAGAATATCCGACAGAATCAGCGTACGTTTCAGTCCTTTTTTTTCAGAACGGCGCACCAGGAAGTCAAGAGCTATATCCAGAGAGGCCAGATCCGAATTATAGCTATCATTAATCAATAGGCAGTTATTCTTTCCCTCTTTCACTTCAAGGCGCATGGCAATCGGTTCGAGACGTGCCATGCGTTCCGTTATCTGATCGGCGGGAGTCATCAAGTAAAGACAGGCAGCCAAGCAGTTTAGTACGTTTTCGATAGAAGCGTCGTCGATGAAAGGAATGCAGAAAGTGTTATCCATATTCAGATAACGGTAAGCGATAACGGTATGGTCTTCTTTCTTTGTCACACGACTGATGTACAACGGACGTTCAATATCCGTACGGCTCCAGGCAATCTCACGTGCGGTCAGCATTGATTTCGCCACACAATTGCTAATCAACTCATTATCACCATCATAAATCACGACATCACAATCTTTGAAAAGGGTTAGCTTTTCCATGCACTTCTCCTGCAATGAGAAGAAGTTTTCCTGATGAGCACCACCGATATTCGTCAGAATACCGATAGAAGGCTTTATCATCCGTTTCAATGCACCCATCTCCCCCATCTCAGAAATACCCGCCTCGAAAATTCCCAATTCTGCTTCTTCGGAAAGTTGCCACACAGACAATGGAACACCAATCTGCGAATTATAACTACGCGGAGAACGGACGATACAACGGTCCGGACTCAGCAATTGGTGCAACCACTCTTTCACAATGGTTTTTCCATTGCTTCCGGTGATACCGATTACAGGAATATTAAACCTCTCCCGATGTACCTCAGCCAGTTTCTGCAATGCTTTCAGAGGGTTCGGAACGATGAGGAAATTGAGAATGGAGGAGAAATTGAGAGTTGAGAGTTGAGAATTGAGAATTGGCTGCGCATCATCACCCTGCATAGCACTCTCAATTCTCAACTCTCCATTCTCAACTTGTTTAAACTCTTCCTCTGAGACCACAAAGTTTCGGACACCCCGGGCGTACAGTTCGGGGATGTAGCGGACTCCACTATTGCGTTTGGTGGTTAATGCAAAGAAAAGGGTTTCTTCCGGAAAACTCAGGGAACGGCTATCTGTTAAGAGCCAATCGATAGTCGCTTCATATTCACCCACACGGCGGGCGCCGATACTTTGGGCTATGGATTCAATCGCGTATGACATAGTTCTGTTTCTTTTTGAAAATCTAAGTACGGGTATTTTCTGATAAGTCGTTCTATTTTTAACACTATTTGTCCTAAAAAGCGTTGATACGCTTCGGACTCGGGATGAAAGGGCTTGTGCGCCAAGTCCCGGCGAATGTCTTCTACTTCGCGGATAACCTGCTTTGTTTCAGCGGAAAAGAAGGTTTCGGAAAAGCGCTCCCAAAGGTAACGGACCGCCAACGGAGACGGATGCAACATATCATCCGCATAGAAGCGATAATCACGTAATTCATCCAATACGATTTCATAAGAGGGGAAGTAGAAAACTTGTTCCGGGAACAATTGCTGCAACCGGTCGATGGCCAGTAACAAAGTAGATTTACTCAATTGGTTGGCGTGCATTCCATCCCGGATATGACGGATGGGACTGACTGTAAACAAGAATTTCAAGGTTGCATTGCAAGCAGCCATATCGGTAATCAATGAAGTGTATTCATCTACTATCTCATCCACAGACAAAAGTCGGCGATTAAAATCATTCTCCGGTAATTTGTGACAATTGGAGACTACCTTTCCTGTCTCTTTTGCTTCATAAACATAGGCTGTTCCGAAAGTCAACATCAGCCAATCAAGCTTCGGCACAGTCTGATGGGCTTGCAGCAAACGGGCATTGATATTCTGCAACGTAACCTCCGGAATAGTAGCCGAAAAAGAGCCATGATGCATAGTACTATGCCACACCCCTCTATAAGTAAACAAATCTTTCTCCGTATATTCTTTCTTTGTAATAATCTCTTTCAAAGCTGAGGATATGGACAAAGGATTATACAGAATTCCGAAAGGATTCAAATCCAGTTGAAACTTGGCCTCTGTCAAGAAAGTTCCCATATTCTCAGCAAAACAAGATCCCATCAAAAGAATAGGAGATATATGGCTGATAGACGGTAGTCCGACCGGCAATTCCACTGATGTTTGAAAGTTCATCATGATTTTCCTACATTTTATTACGTTTCGTGGGCAAAAGTATACTTTCTTTTCGTATTTTTGCGCTAAATTTCCTCGAATCATGAAGAATGAACCGATATATAACTTGCTAAATGCTATTAATTACCCCGAAGACCTACGAAAACTAGACGTAGACCAACTGCCGGAAGTATGCGATGAACTAAGGCAAGACATTATTAAAGAGCTCTGCTGCAACCCGGGACATTTTGCTGCCAGTCTGGGGACGGTGGAATTGACTGTAGCCTTACACTATGTCTACAATACGCCATACGACCGTATTGTATGGGATGTGGGACATCAGGCGTACGGCCACAAAATTCTGACAGGGCGGCGCGAGGCTTTTTCCACGAACCGCAAATTTGGGGGAATCCGCCCTTTCCCGTCACCGGAAGAAAGTGAATATGATACTTTCACTTGCGGACATGCTTCCAATTCCATCTCCGCAGCTCTCGGTATGGCTGTAGCCGCTGCCCGGAAAGGAGAAACCCAACGTCATGTCGTAGCCATCATCGGCGATGGTTCGATGAGTGGCGGACTGGCTTTTGAAGGACTTAACAACGCATCTACTACGCCTAATAACCTGCTGATTATCCTGAATGACAACGATATGGCAATTGACCGTAGCGTGGGAGGAATGAAACAATATCTTTTCAATCTGACAACCTCCAACCGTTACAACCAATTGCGTTTCAAACTTTCACGGATGTTGTTCAAGCTCGGTATTCTGAATGAAGAACGCCGCAAAGCGCTGATACGTTTCGGCAATAGCTTGAAATCGATAGCTGCCCAGCAACAGAATATTTTCGAAGGGATGAATATCCGTTACTTCGGTCCGATAGACGGGCACGACGTGAAGAACCTAGCCCGGGTGTTGCATGATATTAAAGATTTGCAAGGTCCCAAAATCCTTCATCTGCACACAATCAAAGGAAAAGGATTTGCACCGGCGGAAGAACACGCTACCGAATGGCATGCTCCGGGCAAGTTCGATCCTGTCACCGGCGAACGTTTCATAGCCAACACGGAGGGAATGCCTCCTCTCTTTCAGGAGGTATTCGGTCATACCCTAGTGGAGCTTGCAGAAGCTAATCCAAAGATTGTCGGTGTGACCCCCGCCATGCCCAGCGGTTGTTCGATGAATATTCTTATGGAGAAAATGCCCGAACGCGCGTTCGATGTCGGTATCGCCGAAGGACACGCCGTTACCTTCTCCGGAGGAATGGCTAAAGACGGGATGTTGCCATTCTGCAATATCTATTCCTCGTTTATGCAACGGGCGTATGATAATATGATTCATGATGTAGCCATACAAAATCTTCCCGTTATATTGTGTCTCGACCGTGCCGGACTTGTCGGCGAAGACGGTCCGACTCATCACGGAGCTTTCGATATGGCTTATTTGCGTCCGATACCCAACCTGACCATCTCCTCCCCAATGGATGAACATGAATTGCGCCGATTGATGTACACAGCACAACTGCCGGATAAAGGTCCGTTTGTGATCCGTTATCCGCGAGGACGCGGGGTAGTGGTTGACTGGAAATGTCCGTTGGAAGAAATCCCGGTAGGAAAAGGCCGGAAACTGAAAGATGGTGACGACCTTGCGGTTATAACAATCGGCCCGATAGGCAACACTGCCGCCCGCGCCATTTCCCGTGCTGAATCGGAACCAGGCAAGTCTATCGCCCATTACGACTTACGTTTTCTGAAGCCTTTGGATGAAGAGCTATTACATGAAATCGGACGGAAACATCAACGTATCCTCACCATCGAGGATGGTATCGTCAAAGGTGGCATGGGTAGTGCGATTCTTGAATTTATGGCCGACAATGAATATAAGCCGACCGTAAAACGTATCGGTATTCCTAATATATTTGTGGAACATGGTTCAGTTGCAGAGCTGTATCATTTATGCGGTATGGACGAGGAAGGTATTCTGACTAAAATAAAAGAATTTATCAACTGACATGAAGATCATTATTGCCGGTGCCGGCAACGTAGGCACCCATTTGGCCAAATTGTTATCGCGCGAAAAGCAAGATATTATCTTGATGGATGATGACGAAGAGAAGCTAAGCGCTCTCAGCTCTAACTTCGACTTGCTGACAGTTGCCGCCTCTCCTTCTTCCATTTCCGGACTAAAAGAGGTGGGTGTCAAAGAGGCCGATCTGTTTATCGCAGTCACTCCGGATGAGAGCCGCAATATGACTGCCTGTATGCTGGCTACCAACTTGGGAGCAAAGAAGACAGTGGCGCGTATCGACAACTACGAATATCTTCTGCCTAAAAACAAAGAGTTCTTCCAGAAACTGGGAGTAGATTCATTGATCTATCCGGAAATGTTGGCTGCTAAAGAGATCGTATCTTCCATGCGTATGAGCTGGGTACGTCAATGGTGGGAGTTTTGCGGAGGAGCACTCGTGCTGATCGGTACAAAGATGCGTAAGAAAGCGGAAATTCTAAATATTCCCCTACATCAGTTAGGCGGTCCCACCATTCCATATCACGTAGTAGCCATCAAACGTGGAACGGAAACCATTATCCCGCGCGGAGATGACGTAATCAAACTAAATGATATTGTTTACTTCACCACTACTCGCAAATATATTCCTTATATACGTAAGATAGCCGGGAAAGAGGATTATGCCGACGTGCGTAATGTAATGATTATGGGTGGAAGCCGCATCGCTGTCCGTACCGCCCAATATGTGCCGGACTATATGCAGGTGAAAATCGTCGATAATGATATCAACCGTTGCAACCGACTGACCGAATTATTGGATGACAAGACTATGATTATCAACGGGGACGGCCGTGACATGGATCTTCTTATTGAAGAAGGGCTGAAAAACACAGAAGCCTTCGTTGCCCTGACCGGGAATTCCGAAACCAACATCCTTGCCTGTCTCGCCGCCAAACGCATGGGAGTGGAAAAGACAGTTGCGGAGGTGGAGAATATCGACTATATCGGCATGGCGGAAAGTCTCGACATCGGCACGGTTATCAATAAAAAAATGATCGCCGCCAGCCACATCTACCAGATGATGCTGGATGCTGATGTGTCTAATGTAAAATGCCTGACATTCGCCAATGCGGATGTTGCAGAGTTTACCGTTCCCGCCGGAGCTAAGATAACCAAGCATTTAATCAAAGACTTAGGGCTCCCGAAAGGAACTACCATCGGAGGTATGATCCGTAATGGAGAGGGAATACTGGTAACCGGCGATACGTTGGTCCAACCGGGTGACCACGTAGTGGTGTTCTGCCTGAGTATGATGATTAAGAAAATTGAGAAGTTCTTTCATTAAGTTCTTTAATTAGATAGATAGTAAGTATCAGGTAATTGTTATGATTAACTCGAAGATGATATTCCGGATTCTGGGCTTTCTGCTTCTGATAGAAACAGCCATGTTACTATGCTGCGGAGGTGTCTCGCTCTTCTATGAAGAAGGGGATTTAAAAAGTTTCCTAATCTCATCAGCTCTTTCTGCCGGTATAGGCATTGTATTGCTCGCCATCGGCAAAGGGGCGGAAAAATCACTCAACCGACGTGACGGATATGTCATTGTCAGTGTGGCGTGGGTTACATTTTCCCTTTTCGGGATGTTACCTTATTATATAGGAGGATATATTCCCAATGTCGCCGACGCATTCTTCGAGACAATGTCCGGATTCAGCAGTACCGGTGCCACTATCTTGAACAATATCGAATCAATGCCTCACGGAATCCTATTCTGGCGTGCAATGACGCAATGGATAGGTGGTTTGGGAATTGTATTCTTCACCATTGCCGTCCTACCGATTTTCGGTGTGGGAGGTATCCAGGTATTTGCAGCGGAAGCCAGCGGACCGACGCACGACAAAGTGCATCCCCGTATTGGTGTCACCGCCAAATGGATATGGGGAATCTATGCCGGAATGACGGGAACTCTGATTATATTACTGACAGTGGGAGGCATGAGCATATTTGACAGTGTATGTCATGCTTTCACAACAACCAGTACAGGTGGCTTTTCCACCAAACAGGCCAGTATCGAGTATTACCATTCGCCTTATATAGATTATGTAATCTCTATTTTCATGTTCCTTTCAGGTATCAACTTTACGTTGCTACTGCTCATGTTCAATGGTAAAATAAAGAAATTTATCCATGATGCGGAACTGAAATTCTATTTCCTATGCGTATCTTTCTTCACCATATTCATTGCAGTCTGGCTCTATCAGACTTCTCCGATGAGCGTGGAAGAAGCATTCCGCAAATCCCTCTTCCAAGTTATTTCACTACAGACTTCGACAGGATTCGCCACAGCCGACTATATGCTCTGGCCTTCTATTCTTTGGGGGTGTCTCCTTATCGTAATGATCATCGGAGCCTGCGCAGGCAGTACAACCGGAGGTATCAAATGTATCCGCATGGTGATCCTCTTCAAGGTAGTAAAAAATGAATTCAAACATATCCTGCATCCCAATGCCGTACTTCCGGTACGGGTGAACAAACAGGTTATCTCCCCTTCCATCCAATCCACAGTATTGGCCTTCACCTTTTTGTACGCGGTAATTTCTATTATCAGCATACTCATTATGATGGGCTTTGGAGTCGGTTTTCTGGAGTCAGTGGGAACAGTTATCTCAAGTATGGGCAATATGGGACCGGGACTTGGCACGTGTGGTCCGGCTTTCTCATGGAGTGAATTGCCCGATGCAGCCAAATGGCTGCTTTCCTTCCTAATGCTGTTGGGGCGTCTGGAATTATTTACGGTATTATTGCTTTTCACTTCCGACTTTTGGAAGAAGAACTAAACAAAGATTGATATAAATTAATCGGAGTGCTAAAAAAACCTTTTTTGCTACCCCGACTTTGCAAAAAGTATAAATATTAGTTCTATATTTGCAGCCATTAAAAGAGAAAGATGAAACAAAGCTTAAAATTCGGACTACTTTTGGTACTGGCTTTGCTCATTCATTGCGCTACAGACGGGGCAATGGAAAACAATTGCAAAGCTTCCTCCCCGACTTATCGGCAGGAGAAGTGCTATGTATCTCAGGACCGTCCGGTACATAATGCTTTGGAACGCCTTTACCATCTTTATTCCACCCAATCTTGCGATATGAGTCATACGGACGTCGCACATGTTCCGGCAGATAAAAGTATACTGTTACTGATCACTTACTTCTGCGAGCATTATAAATTCCAAAGTCCGCCTCCCTTATCTTCGCTTCACTCTTCCGAATATTTCTACGATCCTATCTCCTATTATATATATGGGTTAAGAAAGATTGTGGTTTAGCCGACGGTACAGTCGACACTTTCATTCGTCATCTCTTACAGTTGGTTTTATCCCCCAGAGGGTGGACAAACTAATTGTTTATTTCTATATAATATTCAATCTAAACAGCTATTGAATTATGAATTTTACATTTTTAGTTGTTGTTTTACTGACAGCGCTTGCTTTTGTCGGTGTGGTGATAGCTCTTTCACGCGCTATCTCTCCCCGTTCGTACAACGCACAAAAATTCGAGGCTTACGAATGCGGTATCCCGACACGTGGTAAATCATGGATGCAGTTCCGTGTGGGCTATTACCTGTTTGCCATCCTGTTCCTGATGTTCGACGTTGAAACAGCTTTTCTGTTTCCATGGGCAGTGGTCATGCAAGATTTAGGCCCGCAGGGACTTGTTAGTATTCTCTTCTTCTTTATTATCTTAGTTCTGGGCCTTGCGTATGCCTGGAGGAAAGGAGCTTTGGAATGGAAATAACCAAAAAGCCAAAAATAAAATCAATTCCTTATGAGGAGTTCATTGACAATGAATCATTGGAAAAGTTGGTCAAAGAGCTCAATGCCGGAGGGGCAAACGTCGCTCTCGGAGTTCTTGACGACTTCATCAACTGGGGACGCAGCAATTCACTGTGGCCGCTTACTTTTGCAACCAGTTGTTGCGGTATCGAATTTATGGCACTGGGTGCCGCCCGTTATGACATGGCCCGCTTCGGGTTTGAAGTAGCCCGTGCCAGTCCGCGCCAGGCTGATATGATTATGGTATGTGGAACAATCACTAATAAGATGGCTCCGGTACTGAAACGACTGTACGATCAAATGCCCGATCCGAAGTATGTAATTGCTGTAGGCGGATGCGCTGTTAGCGGAGGTCCTTTCAAGAAATCCTATCATGTGGTGAATGGAGTAGACAAGATTCTCCCGGTCGATGTATACATTCCCGGATGCCCGCCACGTCCCGAAGCTTTCTATTATGGCATGATGCAATTGCAACGCAAAGTGAAAATAGAACGATTCTTTGGTGGAGTGAACAGAAAAGAGAAGAAGCCGGACTATTTAAATAATGAAGAATAAGGTATTAAAAAGGATTTATGCAAGAAATACAATTTATAGCCCCTGCAGCATTACACGACGAGATGTTGCGCTTGCGAAATGAGAAGCAGATGGACTTTCTCGAAAGCCTTACCGGTATGGACTGGGGAGTGGCAGATGAGAAAGACGCTCCGGAGAAGCTCCGTGGATTAGGCGTAGTCTATCATTTGGAATCTACCGTTACGGGCGAACGGATAGCACTGAAAACTGCGACAACAAACCGCGAACAACCGGAAATCCCGTCCGTCAGCGATATATGGAAAATAGCCGACTTCTATGAACGGGAAGTTTTCGATTACTATGGTATCACCTTTATAGGTCATCCTGATATGCGCCGTCTTTACCTGCGCAATGACTGGGTAGGTCATCCGATGCGCAAAGACAATGATCCAGAAAAAGACAACCCGCTCTGCATGACCAATGAGGAGACGTTCGATACAACTCAAGAAATCGAGCTGAACCCTGACGGAACAATTAAAAACAAAGAAACCAGACTTTTCGGGGAAGAAGAATATGTGGTCAACATCGGCCCGCAGCACCCTGCTACACATGGTGTTATGCGTTTCCGTGTTTCACTAGAAGGTGAGATCATCCGTAAGATTGACGCCAACTGCGGTTATATCCATCGGGGTATCGAGAAGATGAATGAAAGCCTCACTTATCCACAAACATTGGCCTTGACAGACCGTCTTGACTATCTGGGTGCGCATCAGAATCGTCATGCATTATGTATGTGTATTGAGAAAGCGATGGGGATCGAAGTAAGTGAACGTGTGCAATATATCCGCACGATCATGGACGAATTGCAACGTATTGATTCTCACTTGTTATTCTACTCCTGTCTGGCTATGGACTTAGGAGCCTTGACAGCTTTCTTCTATGGATTCCGCGACCGCGAAAAGATCCTTGATATTTTTGAAGAGACTTGTGGCGGACGTTTGATTATGAACTATAATACGATTGGCGGTGTACAGGCCGACCTTCATCCTAACTTCGTCAAACAAGTAAAAGAGTTCATTCCTTATTTAAGAGGAGTTATCCACGAATACCACGATATATTTACAGGCAATATCATTGCACAAAGCCGTATGAAAGGTGTCGGTGTATTGAGTCGTGAAGATGCGATTTCTTTTGGTTGTACGGGAGGTACGGGTCGTGCTTCAGGATGGGCCTGCGATGTACGCAAACGAATGCCATACGGTGTATATGATAAAGTGGATTTCAAGGAAATCATTTATACGGAAGGCGACTGTTTTGCCCGTTATCTGGTACGTATGGACGAAATCATGGAAAGCCTGAATATCATCGAGCAATTGATAGACAATATTCCCGAAGGGCCCTATCAGGAAAAGATGAAACCCATCATCCGCGTTCCTGAAGGAAGTTATTATGCCGCCGTGGAAGGAAGTCGCGGTGAGTTCGGTGTATTCCTCGAAAGCCAAGGTGACAAAACCCCTTATCGTCTCCACTACCGTTCTACCGGTTTGCCGCTTGTTGCAGCGATAGACACGATCTGTCGGGGAGCCAAGATAGCCGATTTGATCGCTATTGGCGGAACAATAGACTACGTAGTTCCGGATATAGACCGGTAATCACTAACCACTAAAACACTAAAAAATGTTCGACTTTAGTATAGTAACAAACTGGATACATGAGCTACTCCTCTCCGTCATGCCGGAAGGATTGGTCATCTTTATAGAATGTGTGGCTGTCGGTGTGTGCCTTGTTGCATTGTACGCCATCCTCGCCATCATCCTAATCTACATGGAACGTAAGGTTTGCGGTTTCTTCCAATGCCGTCTCGGTCCGAACCGTGTCGGTAAATGGGGTTCTATCCAAGTGGTATGCGACGTGCTGAAAATGCTGACAAAGGAAATCTTCATGCCGAAAGGCGCCGATCATTTCCTCTACAACCTTGCTCCATTTATGGTAATTATCGCTTCATTCCTCACTTTCGCCTGCATTCCTTTCAACAAGGGAGCGGCGATTCTGAATTTCAATGTAGGTGTATTCTTCCTGCTGGCTGCTTCCAGTATCGGTGTGGTCGGTATTTTGCTCGCCGGATGGGGTAGTAACAATAAGTTCTCTCTGATTGGCGCCATGCGAAGCGGAGCGCAAATTATCAGTTATGAACTTTCCGTCGGCATGAGTATCATGACGATGGTAGTACTGATGGGAACCATGCAATTCTCTGAGATTGTGGAAGGACAAGCCAACGGATGGTTTATCTTCAAAGGACATATTCCTGCCGTGATTGCCTTTATCATCTACCTGATTGCCGGAAACGCTGAATGTAACCGTGGTCCGTTCGACCTTCCCGAAGCGGAAAGTGAGCTGACAGCCGGATACCACACCGAATATTCCGGTATGGGTTTCGGTTTCTTCTACTTGGCGGAATACCTGAATCTGTTTATCGTAGCCAGCGTTGCCGCCACTATCTTTTTAGGAGGATGGATGCCGTTGCACATTGTCGGGCTGGATGGATTCAATGCCGTGATGGATTATATTCCCGGTTTCATCTGGTTCTTCGGTAAGGCATTCTTTGTAGTATTCCTGCTGATGTGGATCAAATGGACTTTCCCACGTTTGCGTATCGACCAGATTCTGAATCTGGAATGGAAATATCTGGTTCCTATCTCTATGGTAAACCTATTATTAATGGCATGTTGCGTAGCCTTCGGCCTCCACTTTTGATTAGATTATGGAATATAAAGATAAAAAATATACGTACTTAGGTGGTCTGGTGCATGGCATCAGTACACTGGCAACGGGTATGAAAACCAGTATCAAGGTGTACTTCCGCAAGAAAGTGACCGAGCAATATCCCGAGAACCGTAAGGAACTGAAAATGTTTGACCGGTTCCGCGGAACACTGAACATGCCCCACAATGAGAATAATGAACATCGCTGCGTAGCTTGTGGATTGTGCCAGATGGCTTGTCCGAATGACACTATCAAAGTGACCGGCGAAACAATCGAAACGGAAGACGGCAAAAAGAAGAAAATCCTGGCTAAATACGAATATGACTTAGGATCTTGCATCTTCTGCCAACTTTGTGTGAATGCGTGTCCGCATGATGCCATCACGTTCGACCAGAACTTCGAACACGCAGTATTCGACCGGACGAAGCTCGTCTTGCAACTGAACCGTCCCGGCAGTAAAGTAATAGAAAAGAAAAAAGAAGTATAGATATGGGATCAACACTTGAAACAGTAGTATTCTACTTTTTGGCAGCATTTATTATTGCTATGTCCATCATGACGGTGACTACCCAACGCATTGTCCGCTCGGCTACTTACCTGCTCTTCGTGCTTTTCGGCACGGCGGGTATCTACTTCTTGCTGGGCTACACCTTTCTGGGCTCTGTCCAGATTATGGTTTACGCCGGTGGTATCGTTGTGCTTTATGTATTCTCCATCCTGCTGACCAGTGGAGAGGGTGACCGTGCCGAAAGGCTGAAACGAAGCAGGTTCCTGGCAGGACTCTTTACAATGATTGCCGGTCTGGCGATAATCCTGTTCATCACGCTGAAGCACAACTTCATGCAGACAGCCAATCTTGCCCCGCAGGAGATAAACATCCATACGATCGGACACGCTTTGCTGAGTAGCGACAAGTACGGTTATGTACTGCCTTTCGAAGCAGTCAGTATCTTATTGCTGGCCTGTATCATCGGTGGAATCATGATCGCCCGCAAACGTTAATCATTAATCACTAAAAAACGAATCACTGATATGATACACATGGAATATTATCTGGTGGTCTCTACCATCATGATGTTTGCAGGAATCTATGGATTCTTTACCCGCCGCAACACGCTGGCTATCCTGATTTCCGTAGAGTTGATGCTAAACGCTACAGATATCAACTTCGCCGTGTTCAACCGTTTCCTCTTTCCGGGAGGAATGGAGGGCTATTTCTTTGCATTGTTTTCCATCGCCATCTCGGCTGCGGAAACCGCAATAGCCATCGCGATTATGATTAACATTTACCGTAACCTCCGAAGCATCCAGGTACGCAATCTGGACGACTTGAAATGGTAAGTATAAGTAATAATAACTCAAGTAATTAAAATAAACTGTATGGAACTAACAATTCTAATACTCCTTCTTCCTTTTTTCTCCTTTCTCCTATTGGGAATCGGGGGAAAATGGATGTCACACCGGACGGCAGGTGCCATCGGTACGTTGGTACTGGGAGCGGTAGCAATACTGTCTTACGTGACTGCTTTCCAATATTTCTCAGCCCCGCGACTGGAAGACGGAACATTTGCCACATTGATACCTTATAATTTCACGTGGCTACCTTTTACAGAGACGTTACATTTCGATTTGGGCATTCTGCTCGATCCTATATCCGTAATGATGCTGATTGTCATCTCTACCGTGTCGCTAATGGTACACATCTACTCCTTCGGTTACATGAAAGGCGAGATCGGTTTTCAACGTTATTACGCTTTCCTTTCCCTGTTCACCATGTCAATGCTGGGATTGGTAGTAGCTACAAACATTTTCCAGATGTATCTTTTCTGGGAGTTAGTGGGCGTAAGCTCTTATCTATTAATCGGATTCTACTATACAAAACCTGCTGCAATCTCCGCCTCCAAGAAAGCGTTTATTGTCACTCGTTTTGCAGACCTGGGCTTCCTCATCGGTATCCTGATTTACGGATATTACGGAGGAACATTCGGTTTTACTCCGGATACGGTATCGCTGGTTAGCGGCGGAGCGGCCATGCTTCCATTAGCCCTCGGATTAATGTTCGTAGGTGGTGCCGGAAAGAGTGCGATGTTCCCGCTACATATCTGGTTGCCGGATGCAATGGAAGGTCCTACTCCTGTCAGCGCCTTGATTCATGCGGCTACGATGGTAGTTGCCGGAGTCTATCTGGTGGCACGTATGTTTCCGCTCTTCATCGAATATGCTCCGAATACGTTGCATATGGTTGCCTGGGTAGGTGCAATCACTGCCTTTTATGCAGCAAGTGTAGCCTGTGTACAATCGGATATCAAACGTGTACTCGCATTCTCTACTATCTCGCAGATTGGTTTTATGATGGTGGCTTTAGGAGTTTGTACATCAATGAATCCTCATGAAGGCGGTTTGGGATACATGGCATCCATGTTCCACCTTTTCACGCACGCCATGTTCAAGGCGCTGCTCTTCCTCGGTGCCGGTAGCATTATCCATGCAGTACACTCCAATGAGATGTCGGCCATGGGCGGATTACGCAAATATATGCCGATTACCCATGGGACATTCCTGATTGCTTGTCTCGCCATTGCGGGTATCCCCCCATTCTCGGGTTTCTTCTCGAAAGATGAGATTCTGGCAGCTTGCTTCCAATACAGCCCTGTAATGGGTTGGGTGATGACGGTAATCGCCGCTATGACCGCTTTCTATATGTTCCGCCTTTACTACGGTATCTTCTGGGGAAAAGAGAACAAAGAACTTCATGCGCATCACACTCCCCATGAAAGTCCGTTGGCTATGACTTTCCCATTGATGTTTTTGGCAGCAGTGACTTGTGGAGCCGGATTTATTCCTTTCGGACACTTTATCAGTTCCAACGGTGAATCCTACTCCATTCATCTTGCCCCGTCAGTGGCTATCACAAGTGTTGTTATCGCGATTATTTCCATTGCCATCGCGACCTGGATGTATAAGAACGCCAAACAGCCTGTCGCCGATTCGCTGGCTAAACAGTTCAAGGGATTGCATAAGGCTGCCTATCACCGTTTCTATATTGACGAGATATACCAGTTCATTACGCATAAGATTATTTTCCGTTGCATCTCTACTCCTATCGCATGGTGGGACCGTCATGTCGTAGACGGATTCTTTGACTTCCTGGCATGGGCGACGAATGCGACAAGCGACGAGATTCGCGGCTTACAGAGCGGTCAGGTACAACAATATGCGTATGTGTTCCTTTGCGGTGCACTGGCACTTATTCTGCTGCTGGTTCTCTAAACAAGTAATAGTAAATCTTTAAACAGTAAATCATAAAGATGAATTTCTTATCAATATTCGTACTTATCCCCCTCCTGATGTTGGCCGGACTTTGGGCGGCACGAGGAATTAAAGCTATCCGGGGGGTTATGGTTACGGGCGCATCAGCGCTTCTGATAGCCTCTGTCGTACTTACATTCATGTATTTGGGAGAGCGTAGCGCCGGAAACACGGCGGAAATGCTTTTCCGTGCAGACACACTATGGTACGCACCGCTTCATATCTCCTACTCGGTAGGCGTAGACGGCATCTCGGTAGCTATGCTGTTACTGTCCGCCATCATCGTATTTACCGGCACATTCGCTTCCTGGCGTTTGCAACCGTTGACCAAAGAATATTTCCTTTGGTTCACGCTGTTGTCGATGGGAGTGTTCGGATTCTTTATATCCGTAGACCTGTTCACCATGTTTATGTTCTACGAAATAGCCTTGATACCTATGTATCTGCTGATTGGCGTATGGGGTTCGGGACGTAAGGAATATGCAGCGATGAAGCTGACACTCATGCTGATGGGTGGTTCCGCTTTCCTGCTGATCGGTATTCTCGGAATCTATTTCGGTGCAGGAGCCACTACCATGAACCTTCTCGAAATCGCACAGTTGCACAACATACCTTTTGCACAACAATGTATCTGGTTCCCGCTGACATTTCTCGGTTTCGGTGTGCTAGGCGCTCTTTTCCCCTTCCACACATGGAGTCCCGACGGTCATGCCTCCGCTCCGACAGCAGTTTCCATGCTTCATGCCGGAGTGCTGATGAAATTAGGAGGTTATGGTTGTTTCCGTATCGCCATGTATCTAATGCCGGAAGCCGCTAACGAACTTTCCTGGATATTCCTGATACTGACCGGTATCTCTGTCGTTTACGGAGCTTTCTCCGCTTGTGTACAGACTGACTTGAAATATATCAACGCATACTCTTCCGTATCCCATTGCGGATTAGTTCTTTTCGCAATCCTCATGCTGAACCAGACAGCAGCCACAGGCGCTATCCTCCAAATGTTGTCACACGGACTGATGACAGCATTGTTCTTTGCGCTTATCGGTATGATTTACGGACGTACCCACACCCGTGACGTACGCGAGCTTGCCGGTTTAATGAAGATCATGCCTTTCCTGAGTGTATGTTATGTCATTGCCGGTCTTGCCAATCTCGGTCTGCCGGGATTGAGCGGTTTTATTGCCGAGATGACCATCTTTGTCGGATCTTTCCAAGACAATGATGTATTCCACCGCACACTGACCATTATAGCCTGCTCCTCCATCGTGATTACAGCAGTCTATATCTTGCGTCTGGTAGGTAAGATTCTGTACGGGACCTGTACCAACAAGCATCACCTCGAACTGACCGATGCAACTTGGGACGAGCGTGTAGCCGTTATCTGCCTCATCGTTTGTGTAGCCGGACTGGGTATGGCTCCTTTCTGGGTAAGCCACATGATTGGTGAAAGTGTATTGCCCGTTGTCTCACAACTGATACCCTAGCTCTTTAATTTTTAATCTCTAATTTAATTGATAAAGATGGATTATTCACAATTTCTACATATGCGAGAAGAGCTGTCGCTCGTAGTAGTTCTGTTACTACTGTTTCTAGCCGACCTCTTCATGAGCCCGGATGCGCACAAGAACGATGGAAAGGCACGACTGAATACAATGTTTCCCGTCATTCTGATGGCTATCCATACGGCTATCAACCTGATACCGGGTACCGCTGCCGACATTTTCGGCGGTATGTACCACTATGTGCCCATACATACAGTCATTAAGTCAATCCTGAACGTAGGTACATTAATCGTCTTTCTGATGGCGCACGAATGGATGAAGCGTGAAGACACTTCATTCAAGCAAGGAGAGTTCTATGTACTCACTCTCTCTACTCTGTTCGGTATGTATCTCATGATTTCCGCCGGACACTTCCTGATGTTCTTCATCGGACTGGAGACTGCTTCCGTTCCCATGGCAGCTTTGATTGCCTTCGATAAATACCGTCACAACTCCGCCGAAGCAGGAGCCAAGTATATTCTTACCGCACTCTTCTCCAGCGCATTGCTGTTGTTCGGTTTGTCTATGATTTACGGTTCTGCCGGAACCTTGTATTTCGATGACCTTCCCGCCCATATTGACGGAAACCCGTTACAGATTATGGCATTTGTATTCTTCTTTACGGGTATGGCATTCAAGTTATCGCTCGTTCCGTTCCATCTTTGGACGGCAGACGTTTACGAAGGAGCCCCGAGTACGGTCACCGCTTACTTGAGTGTTGTATCCAAAGGATCGGCGGCATTTGTATTGCTGACTATCCTCATCAAGGTATTTGCTCCTATGATAAACGATTGGCAGGAAGTGCTCTATTGGGTAACGATAGCTTCCATCACCATCGCGAATATATTCGCTATCCGCCAACAGAACCTGAAACGTCTGATGGCATTCTCCAGTATCTCGCAGGCAGGATATATCATGCTTGGTGTAATCGGTGGCACGGCACAGGGAATGACAGCCCTAGTATATTATGTACTTGTGTATGCAGCCGCCAATCTCGGTGTATTTGCCGTAATCACTATTGTGGCATTGCGCAGCCAGAAGTTCACCCTCGAAGATTATGCGGGACTTTATAAAACGAATCCGAAGATCGCCCTCCTGATGACCCTTTCTTTGTTCTCATTAGCAGGCATTCCTCCATTTGCCGGATTCTTCTCCAAGTTCTTTATCTTCATGGCGGCCTTCGATGCAGGCTTTCATTTGTTGGTGTTTATAGCATTGGTCAATACAGTAATTTCGCTGTATTACTACCTGCTGATCGTGAAAGCGATGTATATCACCCCGTCCGAAAACCCGATTCCGACTTTCCGCAGTGACCGATGCACAAAGTGGGGACTGGCACTCTGCACGCTGGGCATCATCGGACTAGGTATCGCAAGCGTTGTATACCAGTCTATCGACAAACTGGCATTTGGAATCTAAACAAAAGAGCGTATGTCACTTCAAGGTGACATACGCTCTTTTGTTTATCTTTGTTGTCTTTTACTGAAGACTTTCTTCCGTCATGACCATTCCAGGTATCGTAAACCAAAAACGCGATCCCTTACCTTTTTCGGAGTCAACGCCAATACGTCCACCTAATTGTTCCACAATACTTTGGCAAATAGAAAGTCCTAATCCCGTGCCATGCACAAAAGAATTAAGCTTTACAAAACGCTCAAAGATGTGCGGTAATTGTTCCTTCTCTATTCCTATCCCCGTATCCTGAACATAGAACTCCAATCCTTCATCTTTCAGCACATATCCCACACGGATACTGCCCTCTGAAGTAAACTTAATCGCATTGTTCACAAAATTGGATATCACCTGATATATACGGTTACGGTCACTAGTAATATGGCAAATAGAAAAATTTGGTTCGAATACTAACTTTACATTCTCTTTCGTTTTCATCTGCATAGAACGGACCAGATCTTCACACAGCAGATTCACATCCACATCTCCATGCGAAAATTCAAATGTCCCTGCCTCAATTTTGGAAAGGTCGAGAATATCTGATATTAACTGTAACAGCAAATCATTATTTTCCCGCACGATCTTCATATACTCTCTCCGTTCTTCTATATCCGCAGTTTCCACCAATAAATCGGAAAAGCCTACGATAGCATTCAGAGGCGTACGGATTTCATGGCTCATATTGGCAAGGAAAGCACTTTTCAGACGGTCCATCATCTCCGCCTTATCACGTGCATGAATCAGTTCAGCCTCCGTCTCTTTCAGTTTCGTTATATCATAATTGACACCAATGATTTCGATTTCACCCTCTTCCGGTTTATATTGGGTTACCATCACATTCGTATTTACCCAGTTCCACTCATTTTCCGTTCCGGGACGAAGAATACGCATTTCCCCTTGAAAATGTTTTCTTTTCCCGACTTTGACTTCTTTATAGAAATCAAGCAGACCTTTGCGGTCTTCCGGATGCATTTTACGATAGACTCCTACTACATCACTTAATGCAATGTCTTCCTCTTCCCCCATATTTTTATACCATTGCTTGATGGCATATCCCTTCCGATTCAGAAGATTTAATTTCGCATAACCAACTTTTGCAAAATCGGATATCATCAAAAAGAAATTTTCAAAATCACGAATACGGTTCATTGCATCAATACGTTCCGTATTATCAATACTAATCAGAATATACCCGATAAACTCTCCCTCTCTATCGTACAGTTTAGTTACTTTCGAATACAATTCTATCACATTAGAACGCATGGTACGATAATATCCTTTAATCTGGTCGAAAGAATAATTAAGTCGGAAATCCACTAAATCCTCATTTCGTACACGATCACGAATCGTTTGCGGCACGTTCGGATTTTCAAAGAAGTTAATACCTATTACATCCTCTTTATTGGCAATTCCGAATATTTCCAAATTCTTATTGTTCAGATCAAGCAGATATCCATCCTTATCATAGATCTCTACTCCTGCCGGAATATTAGCAAATATATTTTTAAAAAGTTTCTCACTACGGTCCAATGCACGATTAGCCTCTACAGCCTCAGTTGAGTCCGTAAACAATCCTACCACCTCATCTTTCTCCGGCGAATACACAATCCAGTGAGTGTACAATCCCGTTTGAGGAAAATACTCATCCTTTTCTTTGTAAGGCTTACCATCAAGAACTTCAAGGATAAAATCCATTTTCTCTGAATGATCGGAAACCAAATCCGAAGCCAACACACCTACATATTGTTCCAAAGGTTTGCCAAAGAAATGGGAACTGATCTGGTTAGCGTCCGTTATCCGATAATCATAAGGCTTGTTGTTCTCGTCACGAAGAACAGACATACGTATATACCCCATTGGCATAAAATGGAAAAGATTACGTAAGAAAGACTGTTCATAAGTTACTTTATCTTTTGCTACGCGTAGTTCAATACAAATGCTTATAATATTTCCCAACGAAGAGAACCATTGAAAATCCTCGTTGCTCCAGTTACGATAACTATCTATCAATTCAATACCCATTCCTCCCCATACATGATCACCAGCCATCAAAGGAGTTACCATGAATGAATAGACTCCCCGTTCAGCAAATTCTCGTCTCGTTTCCGATGCTTCTTCCGGTAGTTGTTTCAACGAATTCAACACGATAGCTTTGCCAGACAGAATCTGCTGATTCCACCATTCCGACCGATCGACCGGTATGTCTTGCCAACATTGTTTTTCTGTCGACATCCCTTCGGAAACGACTTCATACGTGCAACTGCGATAAGTGTGTTCTTTATTGTACTCGAAAATATAGACACGTCCTTTTCCATTATAAAGATTCAGTATATCCTTTAAAATCTCTGTTACACATTCTTCAACTCTTTCATCCCGAAGAAAACGGTATAAAGACTGCGAAATGTAATTCTGACGGAGAAGCAAGTCATTCACACGTTTCAGAGCTTTCTTCTGTTCTATCTGTTCAGGAGCCTCTACGCGTTGAATCACTCCAAAAGATTTGTCTCCCCCATTAGTCCCCGTTCCTTTCTCACGGGAAGCCAAACGGGTATGCAACCAGACTTCGCCATATTTCGAATAGATGGGAAAGGTCTGTTCGTAAAAATCCTTATGGATAGAACTATTTGCCCGGAACTCATGTGCAATCTGACAACGATAATCTTCACGCACCAAGTTCAGAAAATCAGAAAATGAGATAGTATCTCCATCCAAATCCAAAAGATCACAAAGAAAGTCGGAACAAAGATAATATCCTCCCGTCAAATCCGCTTCCCACCATCCGACTTGAGCCAAAGAAGCCATTTTACGATACCGTTCGTAGTCTGTATGCATAATATTGATTTTTAAAGATACAAATATAAGAAAAATACATTACAAACAGTTATTTACAACTCAAATTTCAAGGCTGTATAAACAAAATAGTTGACAAACGGAACAATAAATGCGTACGTCGGTATCGACGCACGCATCAAACAATTGAAAAACCTCTTTAATCTTTTATTAATTCAAAGTCGGAAAAGAATAGTTTGTCCATGCAAAAACAGAAGTGTTTGCACCGGCATTAGAAGCCGACGTAGTCAGTGTGACAGTTCCCTGCCCAACGACATTCTTATCGGGATTTGTTTTATCAACATAATCCACCACTTTTTCGTTTGTATATGAGAAAGAAGAAGAAGTCGTAATATTGATAGTCACGGTGCCTCCCCCTTTTGAGTCGGTAGCGTCAACCAGGTCTTTTGCTTTCAGTGCATCAGCCGAAGTAGAAGCTACCAATGTGTTCTTGATAGTAGCAGTTGCACCACGACGCACCTTGATTACATCGTCCATTGCATTCTTCTGTCCGGTAGTCGTATTTCCACCTACCGTGTTATTGACAATCGTCATTCCGTCTATGATAAAATCAGACTGCCCCACATGGTCTACTCCGTTTCCATCCAGATTACCATCAGCCTCAACTCCACGCGGATCTTCTTCCGTGCTGGTATACCCGTCTTCCCAGATACCATAACAATTACTCAATGTGCCCTTATATCCTTGAGTGAAATCAAACATATCATCATCAGGATTGACAGCCAGCAGATTAGTCACATTTACTGTTCCACCGAAGAATTCGATAGCGTCATCGGCACTTTCCAACACATAAACGTTCTGGATTTTCGTCCCGTTACCCACACCGTTCAAAGTCAGCCCGTTGTGCTCAATATCAGCCGTATTACGTGCACCGGCATAGAGGATATTCACATAAGTCAGCGCACCGGAATTGTCGGCTCTGTCACTACCGCCGTATTTGTAAGCATTGTTAATCTCCGCATTGGCTGTATTAGTACCCTCTGCTCCCGCACCGGAAATAGGTGCTTTACCATTAAGGATAATTCCTCCCCAGTCACCGGCTTTCTTTGTCGCTTCTCCAGAAGTAAATGTGACAGGTTGTGAAGACGTACCGTTAGCATAAAGTTTTCCACCCTGTGCTACAAGAATATAGCTACTGAAACCTTTAGTCGCTTTAATCGTTGTTCCGGCAGGAATAGTCAGTTCGCCTCCATTTTCGATAATCACCGTTCCACCCAGAATGTATTCCCCTTCTTCCAACGTTTGTTTACCGGTCAGGTTTCCCATCAATGTTTTACCGTCGGCAGCCAGAATAGAAGCCCCGTCGGGAGTATCATTCCCGTCATCATCACTACCACAAGAAGTTAAAGTCAAAGTTGTTGCGATAGCAGCCATTGCCATCATGCTTAAGAATAATCTTTTCATCTTTTTAGCGTTTAATTGATAATATTTCTGTTTATATAGAGCTTAGAATGTGCACGACACTCCCAAGCTCACGTTAATTCCTTTTTTATAATCGCCCAATATCACTTTCCGACCGCTACCGTTCGCCTTACGGCTCAGTTGATAGGACGGATTAAGCAAGTTGCGTGCTTTAAGAGTAAGGGCAATATGCTTGCCTAATTTCGCCTGCGATACGAAGTCGAGCGTAGCCACTCCCTCTTCCATCACATCCTGAAACCCTTGTGTACCGATAGTATACACTTTTTCTCCCACATATCCGAAGACCAATGTGTTGGTAAACGAATATCCGGCTGAAACATAGGTGTGTGACAGATCGAAGTTGGCAATCCAAGGAGCCGCCCCTTCCAGTTGCGAGCCATCCGTATCGGTAGCGGCAATATCGGGGTCGTCCACTTTGGCATTCGTGTAGATATACGATCCGTTCAATCCTGCCGTCAGGCGGTTCATACCGTTGTTGGCTGTCGAGCGTGAGAATATTTTTTTGCGTATCTCCAGTTCAATCCCCGCCACAGTAGCCTGGTCGGCTACGTTTTCGTATGAAAGGAAACCTCCGGCACTTGGCGTTTCGATACGCGAAATAGGATTCTTTATCATTTTGTAGAAAGCAGTAACAGAGATCAATTCGGTTGATGTAGGGTTGAAATCCCATTTCAAGTCTATGTTGTAATTGTCCGACGGTTTCAGATTTGCGTTACCCTGACTCTTAAAGTTGACACCCACATAGCGGTAAGGTGAAATTTCCTTCGACTGAGGCAAAGTATATGTCTTGCTCAATCCAAGCCGCAAGGCGTTCTTATCATTCAGGCTGTACCTCATGTTCAAACTCGGAAGGAAGTAGTTTTTCCGGATATTGTTCTTGCCTTTGGAGTTTCCTTTATCCACATTGTAGTCTACGGTCATATCCACATTGTCATACTTCAAGCCGAGATTGACCACCCAATGCCGGGTGAACTGATAGACCGCTTCCGCATAAACCGAATGTATGTTCTTCTTCACCGCATATTTATCCACCGCATTGTCCAGCGTGAAACGGTCGTTGAAATGGGCCGCAGAATAAAAGTCATCCAATGAAATATCGTCCACCGAAGTAAATGAAGGACCATTCAAGGTAATCATATTGTATTCCGTCTGTTTGAAATCATCGTTAATGATACGTCCGGTGTATCCGAACCGAAGTCTGGAGATTTCTTCCCAATCGTCTTTCAAGCGATAAACCACTCCGGCACGGAGATTCAGATCATTCTCCGTCAGAGAAGAGAAAGTACGGAACTGTGTATTACCTCCTACCAATCCGTATCCGGTTTCATTCCGGGTTATCTGGTTGATACGGCGATCCGGCTCATATCCGCGCACCATATTATAGGAGGCTCCTGCGTCAACGCTCAGCCGGTCTGTCAATCCCCAGTTCGTCATGATCTGGTTGACTAATAACAGATTGTCGTTCACCTGCTGACGACGGGTCATTCCCAGATTACCGTAATCGTCACTGAAAGTAGCGTCTTTCCCTTCGTAGTTTCCCACAGACTGCACATTGCTATGTACCATCATGAAGTTGTAAGACAAATGATGACGATTGTGCATATCATAATCTACATTAGCCAATGCCAACTGACTGATATTCGTTGTTGACTTATGTCCGTTCAGATCTTTGTATATAGTACCGCCCGTATTTGTATTACGTATGATTTCATCCGTATATCGATAATCAACGGAATGCCCCACAGTGGCAAAGAACGAAAGAGCATCCCGTTGCCGACCTACATAAAACTTCTTTCCGCCTGCGATATTATAACTGCGGTCCATCTGGAAGTTTTGCGCCGACGGGTCGAGTTTGTTCTTAAATCCCCACACATCCGTGCCCGGTTCCGTCCGATTGGCAAATCCCAGCAGATTCACTCCATCCGGTTGGAAAAAATCGGAGGAAAGGGTCTGTGTATTCACACCGGCCGATACACTGGCGCTAATGTAACCGTTGCCTACCAGTTCTTTGGACGAGATATCAATATTTGCGCCCCCTACATCGCCTCCGTTCCCGGCAGTAAATGCTTTGTTGACTCCTACGGACTGTATAAGGTCGGTTCCGAAAAAATCAAGAGAGATATTCTTGTATTCCGGGTCTTCCGACGGCACAGGGAAACCATTGAACGTAGTAGTATTATAGCGGTCACCCAATCCACGTACGAATACGTTCTTCACACCGTCCTGCTTGGAAATTCCGGCGACTTTCGTCACAGCTCCTTCCGCATCCGAAACTCCTTTGCGTGAAAGCTCCTTCACACTGACCGACTGCACGGCAATGACCGCCTTTTGCTGTTCCAGCAAAGCCATATTCTCATTTTCCCGGTTCTTTTTCGCCACAACAACCACATCCGACAGCTCTTGCGCATCCGTCTCCATCTCCATATTCAGAATGACCAGATTCCCATTCTCTACGCGGACCTTCCGACGTACTTCAGTCTTATATCCTACGTATTTAATCTCGATATCATACATACCCTCCAACACTCCCACACCGTTTAGCTCAAAATTACCGTTCATATCGGTAACCGCTCCGGCCTGGGTTCCAAGCAAGCGTATCGTCGCACCTATCAAAGGCTCTTTGGATAACTTGTCCTTTACAGCTCCTTTAATCTTGATATTGGCAGCCAATGCGGGAAGTACACACAACAGACAAAAGAAGGCCGCCACTGAAAATCGGATAAGAAATAGCTTTTTCATCTACCTTTACTCTACGTTTTTGATTACGTCGGCAAAGGTAGATGGCCTGTGTTACAAGATTGAGACAAAGAAAATACAATCAATTGAAAGAGTCGTTGCAATGTTATTACACTGCAATATCCTCTATCAGTTTTCTATCTTTACTCCTATCCGGCGCAAGTCCGCACCTGACGGATTCTGGAAGACACGCAAGTCAAATTCCGGAATAATGGCAAGCACATGATCGAAAACATCCGCCTGTATGCCTTCATACGGAATCCAGTCCTTAGAAGCGGAAAAGAAATAAAGTTCCATCGGAATACCTGTTTCGGTAGGTTGAAGCTGGCGTACCATGCACGTCAAGTCTTGATTGACGGTAGGCAGGCTTTTCAGATAATTCGTAAGATAGGCACGAAAGACGCCCAAGTTAGTCTGGCGACGCCCGTTCACCAATACGGAGTTGTCAATATGATGCTCTTTATTATACTCCTTCACGACCTTCTCCGTTGTCTCCACATACTCCTTCAGCAATTGGATTTTACGATATTTCGCCAACATCTCCGGTGTACAGAAACGAACGCTGGTCATGTCGATATTAATGGAACGCTTCACACGCCGTCCACCGGATTCCCGCATCCCCTGCCAGTTCTGGAAAGAATCACTGACCAGCAAATAAGGCGGTATGGTCGTAATCGTATTATCCCAATTACGCACTTTTACCGTATTCAAAGTCACTTCTATCACAGTTCCGTCGGCGCCATATTTCGGCATAGCAATCCAGTCGCCTACTTTCAGCATATTATTGGCAGAAAGCTGAATACCGGAAACAAAACCCATAATACTATCCTTGAACACCAACATCAGAATAGCGGCCGAAGCTCCCAATCCGGTAAGCAACACCATCGGACTCTGCTTAATCAGAATACTTACGATAATAATAGCCCCGACAAAGAAAAGAACGACTTGAGCGGTCTGCAACAACCCCTTCAGAGGCTTGTCCTTATATTGCTCCTTTTCACTGTAAACATGATATACCGCCGACAGAAAGACACTGATGAAACGGAGGAAAACCGCCAAGATATAAATAAGGCAAAGCCGTCGCAGGAAATCGAGCAAGTTGGAGTCGGCATGTTCCGGGAAAGCGATGGGAATAGCAAGGTAAATCAATATCGGGGCTACCATCCGGCTGACGTGAACCATTACCTTATGGTCGAACACTATGTCGTCCCAAGTAGCTTTGGTCCGTTTCACCAATTTCGCTACCGTACGCAAAATGATCTTACGGCAAATCAGATTAGCCAACAAGGCCACACCAATAATCAGCAACAAAATGACAAAGTTGTCCACCTTATCCGCCAAAGCCTCATCCATTCCTGCCGAAAGCAATGCATGGTTCACTTCCTGAATCACTACATCAGTCACCTCCTGTGTTCCGCCATTGGCCAACTCAACTGTCACGGTATCAACTATTTCTTTTACTTCTTCCATAAGTAATCTTCTCTCTATTCTTCTTTCTTGTTCTTATTTCCCTCGTTCCAGGTATTCACGAATATCCTGTCGCAGCCAGTCGTAGTGGAAAAGCCGCTTATAGGCCACATTCTTCTTCAACATGATTTCCACATTTACCTGACTGTTCTGATAACAAGTCAATTCGTTCTTAAATTGTTCATTATGTTCGGCAAGTCGCTTGATTTCCTGTTCCCGTTCCCGGCGCAATACCGTACAAACCGGAATCAGAAGTTTCATCACCACATTATCCATTACGTGGTGTCCCTGCATATACAGATAGGTATTTTCCGGAAATAGCCCCAACTCTCTCAGATCTGTCCCTAAGGCATTTACTTGATTCATGCTGCGGGAAAAACGTTTCTTCAGTTCCGACAATTTCTGATTTACCCGTTGCTGCAATGATTCAAGACTCTTTTCCGGGTGTCTGAGATTTATCTCACGCAGAGAAGTATAGGCATGAAAATCATACATCGGAAAGGTGTAAGTATCCCGTTGGCGATAGAACCACACGTTCCATAAAAAAAGCGGATATACGATTTCAGAGTATCTTTTCAGGTAAGCATTGAAGTCCATCACAAAACGGTCGTTCAACGTAGCCTGCACACATACCTCATGGAGGCTTTCGGCAAAGCAATGATAGTTTTCAATGGCGTATGTATAGGTCTGGAAGATATATTTGTTGCGGTTGATTTTACGGGAAGTATTGGTCGCGCCCTGCAACAGGAAATCATAATCGCTGTCCACACAGGCAATCAGGCTTCTTCCCAGTTCCGCGGTATTCAACGTATTCATCAAGACCATCTTTTTCCCTTTAGCCAATGAGGTAGTAGAAGGAAGCATTACCTGGAAATAGTGTTCGTCATCTTCAAATTCTTCGAGCAACGTACGCCAGAAAGCAATGTCATCATAGCTTTCCACATAAGCTATGATACGCCGACGGGCCTTCTTTGAATAAAGCTTATGAGCGGCATTGAAATAAGAAGATGTCAGGTTATCTCGTAGTGAAGTTGCCATTATTATATAATGTTGAAATATCACTTACTTCCGTCACTGCATCCAGCCAGCCCTCCATAATGACGGCCGGCGAATGGGTAGTCAGGATGATCTGTACATTCGGATTCAACTCACGTATCATGGCAATCAACTTCTGTTGCCATTCAATGTGGAGAGAGGCTTCCGGCTCATCCATAAACAGTACGCAATGGCTGTTGTCCTGCACAAGCACGGTCAACAGAATGACCAGCATTTGCTTCTCACCGGAAGAAAGTTTGTAAGGGAACAACAGTTCTCCATCCTGATAGAAAGCAATATCATTCCGTTTGCGGTCTATTTTCTTGCGTGTATAACTGAACAACTCGTCAATCATATCCTGAAAACGACGCTTGGCTATGGACAAAGTAGCTGCTTTGGCCCGTACTTTCTCGTCATTATCGGAGAGCATTTCAATCATCTTGTTACCTATATTGACCTGATAATCAAGATAGCGGCGTTGCAACAGATAAAGCTGCCAATCCAATTCGGACTTCACGTTCTTATCGGCCATACGGGCAGTAAAGTCACCCATAATCAGAGGACGGTCATAACTCCGGATCACATCGTATGGGATATAGGTCGCCTGAGGATTGTCGAAGAAAAGACGGACACCGTTCTTCTCGTCACTTTTCATTTCGCCGGAGAGTTCTTCAAGATATCCTACCGAACGGTTCAAGATGGTAGTTTTTCCTACTCCGTTAATACCGGAAAGGATATTCACATCGGGACGCAAATCCCATCCTATATTAAAACGCTCCCAGAGTCCATGAATTTCGATACGACGGATATAGTTGGCCTGTTGTTCCATAATATTCAATTTTATTCAAGGCAAATATAAACAAATCATACGACAAATTAGCTACCTTTGCAGCAGTTTTCAATAAAGGTAACAATTAAAAAGGCGTATACGCACTTATGAAGAATAACAAGAATCTGCAAGGTCATCTGTTTGCACTTACGGCAAACGTCATGTGGGGGCTGATGTCTCCTATCGGTAAATCAGCGCTTCAGGAATTCTCCGCAATATCCGTCACCACTTTTCGGATGGTGGGAGCGGCGGCGGCTTTCTGGATACTTTCCATTTTCTGCAAACAGGAACACGTGAATCATCAGGATATGCTGAAGATATTCTTCGCTTCACTGTTTGCTTTGGTGTTCAATCAGGGAGTATTCATTTTCGGCCTTTCAATGACTTCACCCATCGACGCTTCCATCGTAACCACTACTTTACCGATTGTCACTATGATCGTAGCGGCTATTTATCTGAAAGAACCGATTACCAATAAAAAGGTACTGGGTATTTTCGTCGGCGCTATGGGAGCGCTTATCCTCATTATGAGCAGTCAGGCGGGAAACAACGGAAACGGAAGCTTAATCGGCGACCTGCTTTGTCTGGTGGCACAGATCAGTTTCTCCATCTACTTAACCGTATTCAAGGGATTATCCCAGCAATATTCGGCAGTCACTATCAATAAGTGGATGTTCGTTTACGCTTCGATGTGTTACATACCGTTCTCTTATCACGACATTTCCATCATTCAATGGGAGGCAGTCTCCACAATCGCCATCATAGAGGTTCTTTACGTAGTATTGGGAGGCAGTTTCCTTGCCTATCTCTGCATCATGACCGCACAGAAACTACTCCGTCCCACCGTTGTCAGTATGTATAACTATATGCAGCCGATTGTAGCTACAATCGCTGCCATCATCATGGGGATAGGAAGCTTCGGCTGGCAGAAAGGACTGGCTATCGCACTCGTGTTCTTGGGAGTATATATCGTGACACAGAGCAAATCAAGAGCCGACTTCGAAAAGATAGGGAAAGAACTGTAATCTGTGGTGAACTACATCTTTAAGTCCTCAAAATAAGTGTCCAGCAAACTTTTGGCGGCTATGAATGAAGTAAGATTACCACTTAATACTTGTTGTTCCTTCTCTTGAAGCATGGCTTCAATCTTCGGATTATGGTAGAAACTGTCGCGAAGCTGTTCATTGATACTTTCATACATCCAGTATTTGCTCTGCTCGTTACGGCGATATTCAAAATAGCCATTTTCTTTTACAAAGGCAATGTACTCATAAACCATATCCCATACTTCCTTAACGCCTATATTGTAAAAACCGGAATAAGTCAGAACCTTTGGTGTCCATCCGGATTCGGGCGCAGGAAACAGATGCAGCGCATTACGGAACTGAGTGGCAGCCAGCTTGGCACGTTCCAGATTATCTCCGTCGGCTTTATTAATCACAATGCCGTCCGCCATCTCCATAATGCCACGCTTGATACCTTGCAATTCATCTCCTGTTCCCGCCAACTGAATCAACAGGAAGAAATCGACCATCGAATGGACTGCCGTCTCGCTCTGTCCCACTCCCACGGTCTCCACAAAGATTTTATCGAATCCGGCCGCCTCGCAAAGAATAATCGTTTCACGCGTCTTACGTGCTACTCCTCCCAATGAACCGGCCGACGGGCTGGGACGGATAAATGATTTAGGATGTACGGAAAGCTGTTCCATACGGGTTTTATCTCCTAAAATGCTTCCTTTGCTACGCTCACTACTCGGGTCGATTGCCAGTACAGCCAACTTACCGCCTTTTTCGAGCACGTGCAGGCCGAAGACATCAATCGAAGTACTCTTTCCTGCACCGGGAACACCGCTGATACCTACCCGGATCGAGTTGCCGGAATAGGGAAGACACTTCTCTATCACCTCTTGGGCAACGGACTGATGTTCGGGTTTCACACTTTCAACTAACGTCACAGCCTGACTTAGTATAGTGACATCACCTTTTGTAATGCCGTCCACAAACTCAGCCACCGAGAGCTGGCGTTTCTTAGGCTTCCGTTTCAGATAAGGGTTCACCGACGAGGGCTGTTCAATACCTTTATTGACAACAAGCCCCTTATATTCTTCACTATTTTCAGGATGTTCCATAGCAATAGGAGATTTAACGTTTGATATTGATTTCAACTTTCGGGCGCAACGGGTCGTTTGTTATCATCAAGATACGCAAGTGGTGTTTCTTATTACCCACATCACGCTTACGAATAGTCACTTTCAACTTCGTCATTCCATCCGGAGGAAGTACCGTTTTTTTCAAGCTTACTCCGACCGACGAGTTGAATACCTGCAACTTACTAATTACCAATGGAGTCTTTCCGGCATTAGCGATCAGGATATCATGACTGGCTTTCTTCTTCTTTATCAACGGCACGCTAAGATCAATGTCCGTTTCCGAGATTCGTATAGCAGGCGCATTCAAAGAATCATTCGCTGTCATACGCGAGAAGTCGGGAAGAAGAATAGCCGAAACCGGTATTTCATTATCTTCGCTCACCTTATCACCGGAAAAACGGGAAAGGTAAACGGATGTCTGCGTCAATCCGTAGTCTTTCAACTGGCTGGCATCCAACGTCAGTTTCACAGTGCCTTTTTTACCTTTCAGCAGAACCTTAGGCTCCGCTTCCATTTTAAGATAAGGAGGCAGATGCATCAACACCGGTTCGTACGGACGGTCGGATAGGTTCGCAATGCTAAAAGTCATCGTGGGCTTCTGACCGTGATACACATCGGGGAAGGCAAATTCGTCACGATCGATACGGATATTACCTATTGCATAAGGATGAGTCTTGGTATAGTCTTTTATCTCTTGCACCACTTCACCGATAAATTTCAGATAAATCAGACTGGGCGTGGCATTGCTGTATATTCCTACTGTTTTTTCAAAGTGTCCCAAAGCTTTGGCGTCAAAGGAGGCTTTGACAATTCCTTTTCCTCCGGGAGCAATCGGTTCTTTGGTCCAGTCGGCTACGGAACAGGCGCAAGAGGTAGTGACATTGGTAAGCACCAATGGCTGGTTACCGGTATTGGTAATTGTATATTCCACCGTCACCGGGCGTTTCCATTCTATTTGTCCGAAATTATGTGTCTCTTTATTGGAAGAGATGCGAGGTTGGGCAACGGCTGCCAAAGCGACAGTGAGTAGAGAAAATATAAATAGCAAACTACGTTTCATGCGATACTTTTTTATTTTGGTGCACAAATGTAGGACTTTTAGATGAGTTTCTCACCACAGATTACACAGATTAACACAGATTGGGAAAAGACTTTACTTACAGAGAGAACCTGTAATGCCTTATTTGCAGACTAAAAGTTCCCCACCGAGGAAAAGGGTCTTCCTCGGTGGCGAACCACCTCTTCATCGGTGAGGGAGCACCCTTTCACCGGTGAGGAGGAAAATCTTCGCTTTTGGTTATTCAATAATAATTGTCATTGATGCGGAATGTGAAGCGTATTCGGGAGCGTATGCGCACTGAATAGTAGCCAGTCCTGTTTCGTAAGTTCCTTCACGGCTCACACGGTAGCTGTATTCCAGTACATAGACACCTTTGCCCAAATGGTCGAAGAAGAAGTTGGTAGAGGCGTCTTTAATGTCTACATAATAGCCGAATCCATTGTTCCAGCGATAACCGGAAATACTGCCGACAGGCTCGAAGCAGGCGCCACGCTGGTCTTTCAACTGCACAAAGTCCATCGTACGGTCTACACTGATGGTCAGACGGGAAACAACTTTATCACCTACTGTGAGAACGGTCTTTGAAGTAATAGGCTGCAATTGTGCAACGTTGTTCTCTATGCGTTCTACGTACAGTTGCTTCTCTACATTCAATGCACCCCCCTGTTGTTTCACATCACTGATAGGAGAATCGTATTCGGCGTAAACAGCTCCCCAAGCGATACCCGGATTCCTCTTTTCCACTTCAATCTTACGGGCGTCTACCACATTTTTCTGTGTGAACGAACGTTTGATATAGCCCAATCCCGGAACGGTTGTCTTACTCGGAGATACCGTTTCCAGTACCTCGTTGGCAATCACAATACGTACGTCCCCTTGATTATCGAGCAGATTGGCGCCTTTCATCAACAGGGCATACACAGCGTCCGCCGTAGCTACCGGAGAGCTCCACTGCTGCGTCTGTTTTTGCTTTAACAGCCAGAGTTTCATTTCTTCGACTGTTTCCCAATTTCCGTTTCCGCCAATCAGTTCCAATGCTTCCATCACATCTACATGGGCTTGCAACTTCATACCTCCCCAAGCATACGGACTCTCGTTGAAGGCAAAGAACATTCCTTGCTCATCCGTTTTCGTCAGATGTTCCTTCAAGGAAGCGACAAACTCTTGGGCTTCTTTCTTACGCCCGGCTTTATCAAGTACAATGGCGGCAATCGCTTTCGTTTCCATCGAAGAAGAGGTAAGCAACTCTCCCACTTTAGACAGATAATAAGCATAAGCAATCTTACTTGCCGCAGGAACCTGTTCACCGGAAATCGCGACAATATACAGATATTGCAGAATACCGCTTGAAACTCCTGTCTGTTTCACTCCCTTTTTCTGCGCTTTCAGTATATTCTTGTATTCTTCTAAAGCCGACTGATGAAGATAAGTTAACGCCTTAGCCTGCAAGTCAAGGGCGGTTCCACTCAATGGCACACCTGTCAGTAGCGCAAGGCGGGCATTCAGTTCGGCAATATAAGCCGTTACATAACGGCTGCCGTTCATTCCCTTAAACCATGACCAAGCACCGTCGGAATTCTGCAATTCCTGCAATCTGGTCAAAGCCGCTATGTTATTGCTGCGGATATTATTCAGGTCGAACAGCGTAGCGATACGTTCTTTCTGCTGTTCTTCCGTCTTGGCTTCGAGTACCCACGGCGATTCGGACAACAGAATATTCTTCACTTCCTGGTTCTTTTGCAAATTACTCAAGAAGGTTTCTTTCGTACCGCCTTGAAGTTTCCAGCTATCGAAAACCGCCTTAATGCGCGGCTGGCTGTTCATAATGTAAGAAGCCAATGTATTTGCATAGTAGGCTGTAGCCCACGAAATAGCATTATTATTCACTGGGAGGCTTAGCGAAGGCAGTGCCTGAATGGCATACCAAGCCGGATTTCCCGTAAACTCAATGGTCAGTTTGCGGTCGGTCGCCGTTTTACTATGCTGATTGAACAAGCTGTCGAGTGAGAATGTACGGGTTTCTTCTCCACGCACAGGCATCGGAAGCGTCTCTACCAAATGTTCCTTATTGCTCAGCACCGGAAGAAGTTGTTGCTCACCATCACTGAACGTACCGCTATCGGCTATCATCCGGCAACCCAGTATCTCGTATTTATCATTCACGGTAAATCTGAAATTCACTCCGATTGTCTTTCCGGCAGCTACCGAGAATTTCTGTTTCTGCGTGCTGACAACTTTTTCCGTCATTGGATCGAAAAGAATCATACTGACTGTACCTGCCTGCGGCTTGCCTGTCATATTGGAGATAGAAGCGGCAATAGACGTCTTGTCGCCTACACGGACGAAGCGAGGGAGATTAGGAGTCAACATAAATTCCTTGCTCGTGGTAGCTTCACCATCCAACGTTCCCGTCAGCATTCCTTTGGTATGGGAATATCCACGAAAGTTCCAACGTGTCAGACTTTCGGGCATAGTGAAAGAGAAGGATATTTCTCCCCGTTCATTCGTACGAAGCTGCGGATAGAAGAAAGCTGTTTCGGCAAGGTTCGTACGCAAGTCGGCGGGTACATCAGGAAGGGTTTCTTCTTCAAATTCCGCATCAGTAGCCTCAGAGACTAAGGCAGGCACATATTTCACTTCCACCGCATTGCTCCGGCTTGCAACACTGCCCGTCATCACTGCTTTCTTCTGCACTTCAAGCCCTCTAACCACCACTCCATCGGCCAATATTTCGGATTCAAAGAACACATTTCCGATCCTTGACGGCATTACGAAATAGTCATACGCCAGTACCGGTACTTTCAGCGTCTTATTGTTCCACCAGTAATTGAATGAGTTGTTTCCAAAATAGCCATTCATCCAACGGAAATTAGGAAGTATCCGATTATAGTAAAGCCGGAAATCCTGTCGGCGATTCCAAATTTTATCTAATGACGCATCATACATCGTAGCCAGCATTTCCGCATCGGCGGCCTGCCCCTGCGGTGTCTTAATCGTCAATTTCCACTCTTCTTTCTGTCCGGGACGCAATTTGTCACGGAACACTTCCCACTTCATCGTCAAATTCTTATCCGCCAAGCGTTTCTCTACGGAGACCTGTTCTTGATAAAGCTGCCCGTCTCTTACCATACAGAAGTTCACAAAAATACCGTCTCCATAGCTCTCCAGATACGGATAGGTAAAACGCACAATCGTATCGGACAAGTTCAACGCCTTACTTTCCAGTTGTTTGTCACCACAGAAGACATTCATCATCACATAAGTGTCTTTTTCTGAAGTACCGAAACAGAATACTGCCGGGCGGGTTGCATCAAACTCCGTATTTTCCGCATAGAACCAAGTAGGTGATTTCACCGGCGGACGCTTGTCGCCGATAGAGAATAGGATCGTCTGAGCCTCCGTCTCCACTTCTTTTCCCTGACTGTCTTTCGCTACCGCTTTCAGCATATAAGCTCCCGATGGAAGATTCTTCCAGTCAAGCGTCATTTCCTTATTAGAAGTAAATGTACCTGTTGCAACGGGATTCTCACTTGCCTTCTTAAAGCCGGTTTCTTTCAGGCTACTCTCTTTCACGTTTGTCTCTTCGAGGGGATACAGATAGTAATTGCCATTCACCTCCACAGGCTGTTCGTTCAGGTTCTGAGCTTTAAACACAATATCAAACGGCCGGTCTTTGCACGTCTTCTTGTCCAACTCCATCTGTAGAACCAACGAACGGTTACCTGCCGAAATCACATCCGTAGAAGATTGCGTTTCACCTGCCACATTGGTAACAGTAGCTTCGATGGAATAACGGTAATATACTCTATCATTATTCTTATACTCGTCACTTTCCTCCAGACGGACGGGTATCGTAAATTCTCCATTCTCATTGGCAGTCACCTCTCCGGAAGCAATCTGCACAGCCCCCGAAATTCTCCAGAGGTTATATGCAGAACGTTTTACCGTATATTTCACCGGAAGATCCTGAAGCGACACACCGCTATAAGATTGAATCTTACCTTTCACCTGCACTTCATCTCCGAGCTTGTAGCTTTCCGTCTGCTTTTCAAAAGTTATATCAAATGTCGGACGTTTATAATCTTCTACACGAACAGTCGTTCTACCCTCTCCCGCCGTTAAAGAAAAGACTCCGTTCAGACAAGCGGAAGGCAAAGCAAAATCAGTCGCAAACGAACCGAATTCATTGGTACGTACAGATTTCCGTCCCACTTCCTGATAGTTCGCATCGTACAAAGTCACTGTATAGGCTTTGTTCGGAATCACATCGGCTGTGTCCGATTTCTGGGCAAATGCAATACCTTTCACATACACAGTCTGTCCCGGACGATACAGAGAACGGTCGGTCAACAACGTCATTTCCTCAACAGCTTTATCTTTATTGCCATAGTATCCATAACTTCCGCCATAAATTCCTTGTTTCGGCATAGCCGTATCCGTGCCTTTCGAGGCTTTCAGATACCGATACTTGGCATTCCTGAGGAATACCACTTTTCCCTCTTTATCGGTCGTAAACTCTTGCAAGACTTTCTCGTCACTACTGTATAGTGTAACTTTCGCATTGGGAATAGGGTGGCCGGTCTGTCCGTCCAAAGTCACCACCTCGTATTGGTTTTCGGGCAAACGGCAGGTCAATACTTTAAAACGTGTCACGTTAAACTTGCTTTCGCTATCCCTCTTGGCACGGATATCCGGAATAATACGCATCACGTAAGTTCCCAAATCCGGAGCTTTGAATGTAAATACAGTATCCTTTGCCCGATAATCTTTCGGACGAAGAACGGAATAATGTTGTTCTTTAACCAGTTTCTTCGCCTGATACAGCCGAACAGTAAAGCCATCCAGATTTTTATGTCCCACATTCAACTTGATTTCTTCATTCGGAAAGGCCTGGCTCACTGCACTGACATTCAAGAAAGGCGCTAAAATCTCTTCACGGAGATTCTTCAGCGCATTTATCCTGCGATAGCCCGGATAAAGACGAATCGCCTCATCACAAAGTTGCAAAGCGTTGACTTGCTGCATCTTCTCAACAGCATAGCGGGCTTGTGCCAAATAGACTTCCGCACATATCGGCTCCGATTTGAACTGCCTTTTAAGCTCGTCCAAAGCGGCATTATATGTGTCTGCCGTCCATTCGCCCAATCCTTTTCTTAGTTGGACAGGCTGCAATTTGTTATCATTGCCACGTTCCCATTCCAGATATTGAAGCATGGTCAATACATACCCCTCTTTAAGCCCGACCGTCTCATAAGCGTCAGCCATACGCTCATATATATTGATAATATCCTGTTTCACAGGAGAAACTGTGATACCATTGAAGCTGCCGCGTTCGAGTCTTTCAATCTGATTCAGAGCCCTGATGGCACGGGAAGCCAGCAGATGGTACATATCGTGATGATAATATTCGCTGGTTTCGCCCAGCTCCACAAAAGGAATGTAATTGCGTGAAGAAGTCTTGAGCAATAAGAGAGAGTCCGCCAAAGCTTCCTTTACATTAGTCCGTACTTTCTCTACAAACATATTCGCCGTCCATTCGCGTATATCTGCGGACGGAGTCTCACCTACAATCTCGGTTCTTTGCCGGAGTTGCCACTGGTTGTCGGCAGCATAATTGGCATAGAATTCCGCTATCAAAGAGTGTAATATGGCGCGATCCATCGGCTGTTCTGTCTGCTTCGCCCATTGCTCCAAGTCTCTTAAACCGACATAAAAGCTATCCGGTGTCAATATATCCTGAGTTTTCATCCGCCACATATATGCTTTCAGCATTTGTGCGGAATTCCTTTCTTTCTCTCCTTTCTGATAAATTTCATCAGTCAGTTTTATCACTGTCTTAGGCAAGCTCTTTTTCTCTGCCTGCTCCACTTCTTTCCATAATTTGTCGAAAGTCTGTGCTTGCATTGCCGGAATCACTCCCAGTCCAAACAGCACCACCATACAAATCTGCCTTATTTTCATAATCTCTCCAGTTTAAGTTTGATAGATATCTTTGCTTAAACAACAAAGTAAAGAAATAAAGTTTAAAGGTTTGTACTTTTTAGCTTAAATTTTGCTTTCATCCTTACTGTAATTCAAAGATATACAGAACGGATAACCGGCCTTACAGGATATAAACAAAGTGGGGATATCGTTTTCAATAACGTATCCCCACTCTAAACTTAGTTAATGTACTCGTTCTCATTTCTCAATTCTATACCCCCATGACAGCATTTCGTTACGACCTACTTCACTGAGGATTTTTCTTACTAAAGAACTCATTTTCTTTGCCATAATCTTAAATCTTTTAAATTACTAATTCCTGAAAACTAAAACTTACTTGTTAGGGGTTGCATTAATTGTCGAATATCCCCAAACATGTACATCGGCTTCGCCGATCTTTCTAAACAATCTTTTTAACCTTTTCATTTTGTTATCCTCCTAATTACATGTTTTACAACACAAAAATACGGCCTTTGTTTATACATTGATCTAAAAAAGAGAGATATTTATGTTTTATAGCATATTTCTTGATTTGCATCAATTAATTTATTTGTTATAAAGCAGAATTGTAATATACGCTGCAATAAATATGACAAAAAGGCACAGATGAAATATCATCCGTACCTTCACTATGGTTACCTATTATATAATAGGAGAATATTTATATAAAGAGAAATACGTTACTTCATTGGAGTTTGCTCCAAAGTTGCTACTAGGAAGTCATAGAACTTCTGTACGGTAGGAATCAACGCCCTTTCGTCCGGTGAATGCGGTGAACGCAAAGTCGGACCAAAAGAAATCATGTCCAATCCCGGAATAATAGCACCAATAATGCCACATTCCAAGCCAGCGTGAATCACTTTCACTGCAGGTTCTACGCCAAACTGTTGTTTATAGGATGCCTTCATCGCATGTAAAATCGGAGAATTTACATCAGGTTGCCAACCGGAATATCCGCCTGTCATCTCTACCTTCATCCCTGCCATAGAGAAACAAGACTCCAGGCTGGTAGTCAGATATTCTTTCATGCTATCGCTTGAACTGCGAGCCAGAATCTTAATGGCTGCCTTTCCTTCACCAATCGTTATAATAGCAAGGTTGGAAGAAGTTTCTACCGTATCCGGAACAGTAGGGATCATACGTGTCACACCGTTCTGACAAGCAAAGATTGCATCAATCAGATTGTCTTGAATTTCTTCAGGTACTTCACCGGCAGGAAGTTCTACACGTTCAGCCGTAAAGCTGATCGGAGTTTCAATAGCCGAATATTCTTCGTTGAACAGGTTTTCGCAGTATTTCACCAAGCCCAACAGTTCTTCTTCATTTTCAGCCGGAATGGTAATAACCGCATGTGCTTCACGCGGGATAGCATTACGCATATTACCGCCTTCCCAACTTGCCAAGCGAGCTTCATAGCTGGCAACGGCTTCACGAATAAAACGAACCAGCAATTTATTCGCATTGGCACGTCCTTCATTGATTTCCAGTCCCGAATGTCCGCCGCGCAATCCTTTCAATGTTACTTTCACTGCGATATCTCCTTCTTCCGGAGCCACCTCTTTATATTCCAGAGTAGCAGTGACATCCATACCTCCGGCACAACCGATATACAATTCACCTTCATCTTCCGAATCCAGATTCAACAGGATTTCCCCATTCACCGTACCCGGTTTCAGACCGAACGCACCATACATCCCGGTCTCTTCATCCTTAGTGATCAGAGCTTCCAAAGGACCGTGTTTCAAATCTTTTGCTTCCAGCACGGCCATGATGGCAGCTACCCCCAGTCCGTTGTCCGCACCCAAAGTTGTACCTTTCGCTTTTACCCAGTCACCGTCTATATAAGTTTCAATCGGATCTTTTTCAAAATCGTGTACAGTATCGTTGTTCTTTTGGGGAACCATATCCATGTGCGCCTGAAGAATCACGCCTTTGCGGTTTTCCATACCCGGAGTTGCCGGCTTACGTATAATCACGTTGCCTGCTTCGTCTACAAAAGATTCCAGTCCTAAGCCTTTTCCGAAGTTAATCAGAAATTCAGTCACTTTTTCCATATGCCCTGACGGACGGGGAATCTGAGTCAACGAATAAAAATGCTTCCATACGTTTTGTGGAGCTAAAGAAAGAATAGTACTCATAACAAATCTATTTTTATTAAGTGATTACTTTCGTTGTCTGTTGGTGAACGGCAATGCCGCCAAACCATATATGCCCAACAAAACTACTAAAAAGGTTTGAATACCGTGCACAATCAAGGCAAATATTCCGGCATTTGTCACATTTACTCCATAAAGCATCATCATAGAGATAACGGCAAAGTGCCATGGACCCGCTCCGTTGGGGGTGGGCACGATCACTGCGAATGTGCCGCCAACAAACATGACCAAAGCCGCCATCATGCCTAAATGCTCAGTGAAAGCAAAGCAATAGAACGTGAAGTAAAAGTGGAAAAAGTAACAAGCCCAAATAGCTAATGTATAAAATATAAATAAAGGAATATTGCGCACTCCACGCAAGGACATAATTCCCTCCCAGATATTCAAGACAAAACCTTTTACCCGTTCATAAAAGAATAATGTCTTTCGTAAATAATAAAGTAACATCGCCACTCCGATGAAACAGAACAAGACAATATAAAACCATACGGACGTCAGCAGATGCATCATGGAAGGTATCTTCGTTCCGGTCTGTTGAAGAAAAGTGACGAATATCGGCATTTGCAGCAAGACGGTAATCCCTGTTATCAAGAGAATGGTCAACGTATCGACCAACCGTTCCGTCACGACTGTTCCCAATGATTTGGCAAACGACACATCATCGTATTTTGCCAATATGCCGCAACGGCTCACTTCTCCGATACGGGGAACGACCAGACTGGCGGCATAAGAAACAAAAATGGCGTTCACACAATCCCTTCTTTTAGGAAACGCATCCAAAGGCTCCAACGTCTGCCGCCACCGCCAGCCACGAAACACTTGCGCAAATATTCCGAACAACAGCGAGAAAAGCATCCACCACCAATTTGTACCATGCTTCAACACATCGCCCGCCTCTGCAAAATCAAAGTCGCGATACACCCAGAATAAAATAAAGCCGCCCAAAACAATCGGTAATATCAGTTTCAGCGTCTTTTTAAACAGTTTCTTCATCCTTAATTCTTCATTAGCTGCGCTGGCATATCATTTATTTTTAATTAGTGGCACGTTCTTCATTTAAAAGAATTACCTTTGTCGACTGCAAAAGTAATTATTTAGTTGGTAAATGAAATTAGTAAAGCCTAAAAAGTTTCTCGGACAGCACTTTCTGAAAGATCTGAAAGTAGCTCAGGATATTGCCGATACGGTCGACACCTTTCCCGAACTGCCCATTTTAGAGGTAGGACCGGGTATGGGCGTACTGACTCAATTTCTGGTGAAGAAAGACCGGTTGGTAAAAGTCGTAGAAGTTGACTATGAATCGGTTGCTTATCTCCGCGAAGCCTATCCGTCACTGGAAGACCATATTATTGAAGACGATTTCCTGAAGATGAATCTTCACCGGTTGTTTGATGGGAAACCTTTCGTTCTGACCGGTAATTACCCGTATAATATCTCCAGCCAGATCTTTTTCAAGATGTTGGATAATAAGGATATCATTCCTTGTTGCACAGGTATGATCCAGAAAGAGGTTGCCGAACGTATTGCCGCCGGACCGGGCAGCAAAACATACGGTATTCTCAGCGTATTGATTCAAGCGTGGTACAAGGTGGAATATCTGTTTACCGTCAGCGAACACGTATTCAACCCGCCTCCCAAAGTCAAAAGTGCCGTTATCCGTATGACGCGCAACGAAGTCCAAGAGCTGGGATGCGACGAGAAGTTATTCAAGCAGGTGGTGAAAACCACCTTCAACCAACGGCGCAAGACTTTGCGCAATTCCATCAAACCGATCTTAGGCAAAGATTGTCCGCTGACAGAGGATTCATTATTCAATAAACGTCCGGAACAACTATCGGTAGAAGAATTTATCGACTTGACCAATAAAGTGGAAGAAGCACTGAAACAACAATGAACGAGGAATACATTGATACCGTAAAACACCTTATAGAGCAGAAAGACGCTGATAAGGTAAAAGAACTCCTCGTCGACCTTCATCCGGCCGACATCGCTGAGTTATGCAATGACTTGAATGCGGAAGGAGCCAGATTCATTTATCGCTTGCTCGACAACGAAACGGCCGCCGATGTGCTGGTCGAAATGGACGAGGACGCACGTAAAGAGCTTCTCGAAATGCTTCCTTCGGAGACTATCGCCAAACGCTTTGTCGACTATATGGATACGGATGACGCCGTAGACCTGATGCGTGAACTTGACGAGGACAAACAGGAAGAAGTTCTTTCGCATATCGAAGACATCGAACAGGCAGGAGATATTGTCGACTTGTTGAAATACGACGAAAATACCGCCGGCGGTTTGATGGGTACGGAAATGGTACTTGTCAACGAGAACTGGAGTATGCCCGAGTGTCTGAAAGAGATGCGGCAACAAGCGGAGGAGCTGGATGAGATCTATTATGTATATGTCATCGACGACGACGAACGTTTGCGTGGTATCTTCCCGCTCAAGAAAATGATTACTTCTCCATCCGTGTCCAAAGTAAAGCATGTGATGCAGAAAGATCCGATTTCCGTGCACGTAGACACTCCTATCGATGAAGTGGTACAAGCGATTGAGAAGTATGACTTGGTGGCTATTCCCGTTATCGACAGCATCGGGCGGCTCGTAGGACAAATCACTGTCGACGACGTCATGGATGAGGTTCGTGAACAGTCGGAACGTGATTACCAATTGGCTTCCGGTCTTTCGCAAGACGTAGAAACCGACGACAACGTACTCAAGCAGACTACTGCCCGTCTCCCCTGGTTATTGATCGGTATGCTCGGCGGTATCGGAAACTCCATGATTCTGGGTAACTTCGATTCAACCTTTGCCGCCCATCCTGAAATGGCGCTCTATATCCCGCTTATCGGTGGTACAGGTGGAAATGTCGGAACACAATCTTCGGCTATCATCGTGCAAGGGCTGGCAAACAGCTCGCTGGATGCTAAAAACACATTCAAGCAAGTGACCAAAGAAGCGGTAGTGGCGTTAATCAATGCTACAATCATCTCTCTATTGGTATATACATATAATTTCATCCGCTTCGGCGCAACGGCTACGGTTACGTATTCCGTATCCATCAGTCTGTTTGCCGTAGTGATGTTCGCTTCTATTTTTGGAACACTCGTGCCAATGACGCTCGAAAAGCTAAAAATAGATCCCGCCATTGCAACGGGGCCCTTTATTGCCATCACAAATGACATTATCGGCATGATGTTGTACATGGGAATTACGGTTTTATTATCATAAAAACAGGCTAAACAAAAAAAAATAAGCAAAATAGTATGAAGTAATCGTTTTATTTCATTAATTTGTGACCCAAAACTAATATACAATGATGGACGCTCATGACACTAATCAACCCTTGAACCAAGGGGAATTAGAAGAAGAAAAAAAAACAGTCGAGGTTTCTGAAGCTATAACAGAGACTCCAACTGAAGAAGTTACTGCCGAAGTTCAAACTGAAGCAGCTCCTAAACCTGCTACAAAGGAAGATGTATTAAACCAATTAAAGGAGCTTGCGCAGAATGCAGAAAATGCGAACAAGCAGGATATCGACAATCTGAAACAATCATTCTACAAGTTACATAACGCCGAACTGGAAGCTGCTAAAAAGGAGTTCACAGATAACGGTGGAGCCATTGAGGATTTTGTTCCGCAGGAAGACCCGGAAGAAGAAGAATTCAAACGTCTGATGGGAGTTATCAAAGAAAAGCGAAGCAAAATGGCTGCCGAGTTAGAACGACAAAAAGAAGAAAACCTACAAGTCAAACTTTCCATCATCGAAGAACTGAAGGAATTAGTAGAATCCGGAGATGACGCCAATAAGTCTTACACCGAATTCAAAAAGCTGCAACAGCAGTGGAATGAGACAAAGCTGGTTCCACAAGGCAAAGTAAATGAACTGTGGAAGAATTATCAATTATATGTAGAGAAGTTCTACGACTTATTGAAACTGAACAACGAATTCCGCGAATATGACTTCAAGAAGAACTTGGAAATCAAGACTCACCTTTGCGAAGCTGCCGAAAAGTTGGCTGACGAGGAAGATGTTGTTTCCGCTTTCCACCAACTCCAAAAGTTGCATCAGGAATTCCGTGATACGGGTCCGGTAGCCAAAGAGTTGCGTGATGAAATATGGAACCGCTTCAAAGCGGCTTCTACCGCTGTCAACCGTCGCCATCAGCAACATTTTGAGTCACTGAAGGAAACAGAACAGCACAATCTAGACCAAAAAACCGTTATCTGCGAAATCGTAGAAGCGATAGAATATAATGAACTGAAAACATTCTCTGCTTGGGAAAACAAGACTCAGGAAGTAATTGCATTGCAAAACAAATGGAAAACAATCGGTTTTGCGCCTCAAAAGATGAATGTGAAGATATTCGAACGTTTCCGTCATGCGTGTGATGACTTCTTCAAGAAAAAAGGAGAATTCTTCAAGAGCTTGAAAGAAGGAATGAACGAAAATCTGGAAAAGAAAAAAGCACTGTGCGAGAAAGCGGAAGCCTTGAAAGACAGCACTGACTGGAAAGCTACTGCCGATGCTCTCACCAAACTTCAAAAAGAGTGGAAGACTATCGGACCGGTAGCCAAGAAACATTCGGATGCAGTATGGAAACGTTTCATTTCCGCTTGCGACTATTTCTTCGACCAGAAAAACAAAGCTACTTCTTCACAACGTTCTGTGGAAGTAGAGAACATGGAGAAAAAGAAAGCATTGATCGAAAAGCTGTCTGCCATCGACGAAAACATGGATATGGAAGAAGCCAGTACACTTGTTCGGGAGTTAATGAAAGAATGGAACTCTATCGGTCATGTGCCATTCAAAGAGAAAGATAAACTTTATAAGCAATACCACAGCTTGATTGACCAATTGTTTGATCGTTTCAACATCAATGCTTCCAATAAGAAGCTAAGTAACTTCCGTTCTAACATCAGCAATATTCAAGGAAGTGGCCCGCAATCTTTATACAGAGAACGAGAAAAGCTGGTACGTGCTTATGAGAATATGAAGAACGAACTACAGACATATGAGAACAATCTGGGCTTCCTGACTTCCACTTCAAAGAAAGGTAGTAGCCTGTTAACTGAATTGAATCGCAAGGTAGACAAATTAAAAGCAGATCTGGACTTGGTTTTACAGAAAATCAAGGTAATTGACGAATCAATAAAAGCTGAAGAGTGATCCACTCGCTGATTTGAGAAGATACAGGAAAGTGTATCAGAATGCAGATTAACGGTAAATTATCGCAAAAGAATTCTATAGAATATTATCAACGCATAGAATCTTCTGTGATAATTTACCGTTAATCTGCATTTTATCATTCATTATGACACCCCTCTTATTTTCAGCCGAATCAAATTTCAAATATCAGAGCATCCGTATCACCTAATTAGCCACCGAATTAGCGTCAACTTTTTTCGGATGGCATTTGTCAAAGCACAAAAAACCCGCTAAAATTGCATTTTTAGCGGGTTTTGTCAGTAAAAAGCTGGTGATTTGTTGGGCTACCTGGATTCGAACCAGGAATGACAGGACCAGAATCTGTAGTGTTACCATTACACCATAGCCCAATGATTTTCGTTTGCGGGTGCAAAGATACAAATAAATTGGGAAATCAAAACATTTCAGCTATTTTTTTTGCAAAAATCCTCAAATTAGTTTTCCCTAAGCAACTATCTCCACTAAAAAACACAAAAATTGAAGTATAACTTTCTTGTATCCAATAAATCAGCGTATATTTGTCAAAAATATCACGTTTATAATCAGAAACAAAGGGTGAGCCTTTTTTGTTATAAACCAAAAGAGAACATGAATTATTAATATCAAATGTAAGAATGAACGATACTAAAGTATTAATCGAGAAAATAAAAGAGGGAATTCAAGAAAAAAAAGGTAAGAATATCGTTATTGCCGATCTAACCAAAATAGAAGATACCATCTGTAAATATTTCGTTATCTGTCAGGGAAACTCTCCCAGCCAAGTAAGTGCTATTGTAGACTCAATCAAAGAATCCGCACGAAAGGGTGCTGACAGCAAGCCTTTTGCAGTAGACGGACTCCGGAATGCCGAATGGGTAGCTATGGATTATGCAGATGTATTGGTACATGTATTTTTACCGGAAACAAGAGCCTTTTATAATCTTGAACACCTTTGGGCTGATGCCAAACTTACTCAAATCCCCGATTTAGACTAAATTACGATTATGGACAATAAGAATAGCAATAACAATAATAACAGCAACAAACCTAACAATAAGGTTAACTTGCCAAAGTTCAATTTGAACTGGATGTACATGATTATTGCCCTGATGCTTCTCGGCCTCTGGTGGGGCAGTGATTCAAAGGGTGTCGGAAGTAAAAATGTTACTTACAGCGAGTTTCAGGACTACGTAAGAAATGGATATGTCAGCAAAGTGCTGGGTTATGAAGATAAGTCAATCGAAGCTTATCTGAAACCCACTGCTGTTGGCGCTGTATTCGGAGCAGACTCCACAAAGGTGGGACGTAACCCCGTCATTACCAGCCGGACGCCGTCTACCGATAAGTTGGAAGAATTCCTGCAAACGGAAAAAGAAGCCGGTCATTTTGACGGAACATCGGATTACCCTCCTAAGTCGGACATATTTCCCGCTATCTTAATTCAGATCCTTCCGCTCGTTCTGCTAGTAGCACTATGGATATTTTTCATGCGCCGTATGAGCGGTGGTGGAAGTGGAGGTCCCGGTGGCGTATTCAACGTAGGGAAATCAAAAGCCCAACTTTTTGAAAAAGGAGGAGCCATCAAAGTCACCTTCAAGGATGTAGCCGGTCTGGCGGAAGCCAAACAGGAAGTGGAAGAGATTGTCGAGTTCCTGAAAGAGCCGCAGAAATACACGGATCTGGGAGGTAAAATACCTAAAGGAGCTTTGTTAGTAGGTCCTCCGGGAACAGGTAAGACATTGCTTGCCAAAGCGGTAGCCGGTGAAGCGAACGTACCCTTCTTCTCCCTTGCCGGTTCGGATTTTGTGGAAATGTTCGTAGGTGTAGGTGCATCCCGTGTCCGCGACTTGTTCAAGCAGGCAAAAGAGAAAGCTCCCTGTATTGTCTTTATTGACGAAATCGACGCAGTGGGACGCGCACGTGGTAAAAATCCCGCAATGGGAGGAAACGACGAGCGCGAAAACACATTGAACCAGTTGCTTACGGAAATGGACGGCTTCGGTTCCAACAGTGGTGTGATTATTCTTGCCGCTACCAATCGGGTAGACGTATTGGACAAAGCCTTGCTCCGTGCAGGGCGTTTCGACCGTCAGATACACGTAGATCTGCCCGACCTGAATGAACGTAAAGAAGTATTCGGCGTACACTTGCGCCCGATCAAGATAGATGACACGGTAGATGTAGACTTGCTGGCTCGCCAGACTCCGGGATTCTCCGGCGCCGACATTGCCAATGTCTGCAACGAAGCGGCATTGATCGCTGCCCGTCACGGAAAGAAATTCGTTGGCAAACAAGACTTCTTGGATGCAGTAGACCGTATCATCGGTGGTCTGGAAAAGAAAACCAAGATTACCACAGAAGCCGAAAGACGTTCTATCGCCTTGCACGAAGCGGGACACGCATCCATCTCCTGGTTGTTGGAATACGCCAACCCTCTAATCAAAGTGACAATTGTTCCTCGTGGACGTGCATTGGGAGCAGCCTGGTATTTGCCGGAAGAGCGTCAGATCACAACAAAAGAACAAATGCTCGATGAAATGTGTGCTACGCTGGGAGGACGTGCAGCTGAAGACTTATTTATCGGCCGTATCTCTACCGGTGCCATGAACGATCTGGAAAGAGTTACGAAACAGGCATACGGCATGATTGCTTATTTAGGAATGAGTGATAAGCTGCCCAACTTATGTTATTACAACAACGAAGAATACTCCTTCAACCGTCCATATAGCGAGAAAACAGCCGAGCTTATCGACGAAGAAGTAAAAAAGATGGTCAACGAACAGTATGAACGTGCCAAAAAGATCCTGTCTGAACACCAGGAAGGCCACAATCAATTGGCACAATTACTGATTGACAAAGAAGTGATCTTCGCGGAAGACGTTGAGCGTATTTTCGGAAAGCGTCCTTGGGCTTCCCGTTCAGAAGAAATCATGGCAGCCAAAGAAAGCCAGGATGCGGCTAAAGCAGAAAAGCAACTTGCTGAAAAGCTGAAAGGGGAAGAAAAAGAGATAAAAGAAGAGGAAGCCAAGAATTCTGCGGAAGAAAAAGCTGCGGAAGGAAAAGTTACCATAGAAGGTTCTAAAGTCACTGTAGAGAAAAATACATCTACGGAACCGACTACCGATAAAGAAAAATAAGCCACTGTTTAATCAATTAAAAAACGAGCAGATTGTGAACAATTTTATAAAACGAGCCATCACAGGTGTACTCTTTGTTGCTATTTTGGTAGGATGCATCCTCTATGGCGCATTTAGCTTCGGCATCTTATTTACCGCCATTAGCGCACTCACCATTTATGAGTTCGGACAGCTGGTTAATATGCGTGCGGAAGGGGTTCAGATAAACAAGACCATCAATATGCTGGGCGGCGCTTATCTGTTTCTTGCCATCATGGGATTCTGCATTGACGCGGCTGATTCCAAAATCTTTATCCCCTACGTACTGCTATTGCTGTATATGATGATCAGCGAGCTGTATCTGAAGAAAGAGAATCCCGTGCTTAACTGGGCTTATTCCATGCTCAGCCAACTCTACATCGGGCTTCCGTTCGCTTTACTGAATGTATTAGCTTTCCACAACGATCCGGAATACAGCAGCATAAGTTATAACCCTATTCTACCACTATCCATCTTTATTTTCCTTTGGCTGAATGACACAGGTGCTTATTGCATCGGTTCGCTTATCGGAAAGCATAGATTGTTCGAGCGTATCTCTCCTAAGAAATCATGGGAAGGTTCTATCGGCGGCGGAGTAGTAGCGATCGGAGTAGCCTTCATACTCGCTCATTATTTCCCGTTGATGTCCATGCCGGAATGGGCAGGGCTGGCTTTAGTCGTAGTTATATTCGGCACATGGGGGGATTTGACAGAATCACTGCTGAAACGTCAGTTGCACGTTAAAGATTCGGGAACTATTCTTCCTGGACACGGAGGAATGCTCGACCGTTTTGACAGTTCTTTAATGGCTATTCCGGCAGCAGTCGTTTATCTGTATGCACTAACCTGGTTCTAATCCAATCGCTTTATCGGATTATCAAACAAACCAACATCATAAAAGAAAAGGTCGGGAACTTCACAGGAAGTGATCCCGACCTTTTTCACACACAGCGAATCATAGTTAGAGGTTATCGGATTGAAGAAGTGGAATGCACATCCTTCGCCTTTTCCGGCACTCCTACCGGATGGTCGAAATCAAGAACGATCACTCTTCCTTCTCCATTTTCTTTTGAATTTATAGTAACTTTAAAACCTTTCATCGTAGTTTCACCATCCTCTTCCGTCGGATAGAAATCTTCCAGATTATAGGAAACCCGTCCCCATCCCCAATAACCGGTCACATCATCATACGTATTATAACGCAACTCCAGATGAACATAACCGTCTTCAGCAACATTTACCGTCTCCGGTGCCGATGGATCGCCAGGTTCACCGGGTTCAGTCGTATCCATCAGATTCTGAACAAGGCTGATACGATGTTTCGTCGAACGAGGCAGGTTCTGATGGAAAATAACATTCAGGTATTTCCCCCCTAGCCACATATCACCTTGATAAATCACAATCGGATCATTTCCAAATTCCTCCTCTTCTTCCGTAGTTTTCATTTCTTCCACCCCTTTAGTCAAGACATCCTGAATGCCTTCCATTTTTACCTGAACGCCCTTTTCGTCTTTCATATCAGCCAAAGGATTAAAGAATGCAACCACCCGTTCACCATCTACCGGTCTGTACCAAGGAATGGAAGAGCTGACCGGATCAATGATTCCCCAACGGTCACCCTCTAGGAAATAACCGCCGCCACCGGTTGTACGTACGGTCGCCCAGTCCCAACTGAAATCTCCGATAGAATAATAATCGTCGTCATCGTCACATGACTGCAACATTGGCACCAATGCCAACAATAGAATTCCTAAAAGCCATTTAAATTTTTTCATGTTAGATCCTTTCTTTTTTAACCTTCTGTCTTATAAATAAAAAAGCCGTGCAAATATTGCATCGGCTTTACGTTTATTCAGAAAAAGAAAGTTATTTTTTCAACAGCTCCAACATCTTGCGCGCCGCATGACGAGGAGCGCCTGCCGGACCTAGCCGTTCAGCCATACGCTCATATTCCGCCAGCATTTCACGCCTGTACTTGTCATCTTCAAGAATCTTTTCCAGTTCACTCTGCATATTCTTCACAGTCATCGTATCAGCCACCAATTCCTTCACAACCTCACGATCCGCAATCAGATTGACCAAAGAAATGAACTTCACCGTCAGAATATGACGCCTCAAGAACGAAATCACTTTTCCAATCGGAGTGTGATAACAAACGACCTGTGGAACTCGGAACAACGCCGTTTCAAGGGTAGCCGTCCCCGAAGTAACCAAAGCCGCATCCGCGTGTTGCAGCAGACGATAAGTCTGACCGAAAATAATTTTCACCTTCGACTCTCCTATATACTGTTCGTAATATTCAGGAGCAATGGAAGGAGCGCCAGCCAGAACAAGTTGGTAGCCGGGAAAAGCAGAAGCCGCCTTCAACATATCCGGCAGATTATCTTTTATCTCCTGCTTTCTGCTTCCTGCCAAAAGTGCAATAATCGGTTTATTCTCCAACTGATTATCCGCAATAAACTCAGCCGTATTTTTCGGATGCGCTTCCTGATAGGCCGTCACTTCATCCACCGTAGGATTCCCCACATAATGGATAGGATAGTGATGCTTTCCTTCAAAGAACTCCACTTCAAAAGGAAGAATGGAGAAAAGCTCGTCCACATCACGCTTTATATTCTTGATACGGTATTCTTTCCAAGCCCATATCTTCGGAGAAATATAATAATATACGGGAATCTGCGTCTTTGCGTGGACAAACTTGGCAATATCCAGATTGAATCCCGGATAATCTACCAAAATGACAACATCCGGATTCCAGGAAACGATATCTTCCTTGCAACGTCTCATATTGGCAAAGATAGTACGCAGATGGAGCAACACCGGAATAAATCCCATATAAGCCAACTCCTTATAATGTTTCACCATCGTACCGCCTACGGCAACCATCAGATCACCGCCGAAAAAACGAAATTCAGCTTGAGGATCTTCCACCTTCAAAGCTGCCATCAGATGAGAAGCGTGCAAGTCACCGGAGGCTTCGCCCACAATCAGATAATACTTCATAGAGTTGAGAGTTGAGAGTTGAGAGTTGAGAGTTGGTAGGGATAGATGACCAATAGAGTGTCATGCTTTCTTTTTCAACTTTCAATTTTCAACTAATTAAACCATTTATTAAGTTCATCAATAAAGTGATATGCCGTCACATCGACAGTCGTCGGAGTGATGGCCACGTAGCCGTTTGCTAACGCCCAATGATCGTTCCTTTCATTTTCAGGTTCGTGATCGGTAAATTCACCTGTCAGCCAGAAATAATTCGGATCGCTCAGACGGGGGCAAGCAGCCCACTCGTTCGTCCAACACCCTTTGGCCTGTTCACAAATCTTTATTCCTTTTATATCAGCCGTATCCGGGAAATTCACATTCAAGCAAGTCAAAGGAGGAAGTCCTTTTTCCAGTACCATCGCGGCAATCTTGCGTATATAAGGTCCCGCAGCCTCAAAATCCGCATCGGGAGCATGATTGCACAAAGAGAATCCAATGGAAGGAATCCCATTCAGACAACCTTCAAACACAACTCCCATCGTACCGGAATAATGTACATTGGTAGCCGAATTATCCCCATGATTAATACCACCCACTACCAAATCCGGTATCCGGTCGAGTACTGTATTCCGAGCCAGTTTAATGCAATCGGTCGGGGTTCCCGAACATTTGTATACAGTCAGCCCAACTTCTTTTTTGACCAATTGATAATGAACAGGTTGTGTCACCGTAAGCGCACATCCGTTACCGGAACGCGGTGAATCCGGCGCCATTACCACGATTTCTCCTAATGGACGGAGAAACTTAACCAGCTCACTAATACCTTTAGCCATAATCCCGTCATCATTTGAAACGAGTATCAACGGCCTCTTATTTTCCATATATTCAATCCTTTCCTTTTTTAATTATTCGCACAAAAGTAGCAAAAAGAAGCCGGAATGCCAACATTGGTCAAATATAATCCTTTGAAGTTTCGTAAGTTCAACCGACAAACTCAATCCGCCTGCGGTCATTTTCCGGTCAGAACGACTTTCTCAGCCGGATACAAGCCGGACATTGAGTTATTCATGAGGCTTGTTTAATACATTATACAGCTTGCTTAATACATTTATACGGTAGGTTTAATGTATTTAGACGGTAATAATAACTCGTTTTACGTATATGAGCCATTCGGTTCACGTACGAAAACCTGAAAGTCCACGTACATCATCCGAACGAATCACGTACGTGAAACGGGAACGCAGTGCCTACCAAATACATTAGCAGTGCCCTGTCTGTACGTTACATCTACCGGCTTTGGCTTTAAATACCGCATCATATACAGAGAACATAACCACTAAACAACTACTTCATTCAGAAGAAAACACAGCAAAAGCTCAATCTTCCGGTCAAAAAGGGCTTTCTTAATACATAGGAATACAAAAGTCAGATTACGCATCAAAACACTAATAATCAATCATATAATACACGCGAATGCCCAAAAAGTAATGGATTAAGGTGATAATAAAAGGCCTTATTTTTCCTGTTATCACCTTATTATCACTCGCTATTATCACCAAATTACATTTGACTATCAGCATGTTTAGTCTAAAAAGTGACAAGTGACAATAAAAAGAGAGTTTTAAAACTCTATGAAAGCAGCGGAATCTCCTCCTCTCCCACCCGTTTACAAATCTTAATCTTCTGCAAGCGAGCAAAAAAAGGAATAGATATCCAATATAAATATGTATATTTGCAAACTCATAAAGAGAAAAACAGATGACGAACCTGCAAGATTTTGTAACTGTTTCGTCCGACAGTTATTAACAAAACAGGTGACTTATCAACAGAAATTGCAAAGTTTCTCTTTTTTCGTAGGCGCTCTAAGGATTTATCACTTATTTCGCTGCCAATAAATTTAGAGAATATGGGAAAAATTATTGCTTTGGCCAATCAAAAAGGTGGTGTAGGAAAGACAACGACTACGATTAACCTCGCAGCCTCACTTGCCACACTGGAAAAAAAGGTACTCGTGATAGATGCCGACCCGCAGGCTAATGCCTCTTCCGGACTGGGAGTAGACATTAAGCAGTCGGAATGCACTATCTATGAATGTATTATTGACAGAGCCAACGTACAGGACGCTATCCTCGACACGGAAATCGATTCTTTAAAAGTAATCTCTTCGCACATCAATCTTGTAGGAGCAGAGATTGAAATGCTGAACCTCCCAAACCGCGAAAAGATTCTGAAAGAAGTGCTCACTCCTTTGAAGGAAGAATATGACTATATCCTGATAGACTGCTCGCCTTCATTGGGACTTATCACCATTAATGCCCTGACAGCGGCAGATTCCGTGATTATCCCCGTACAAGCCGAATATTTCGCTCTTGAGGGTATCAGCAAGCTGCTGAACACGATCAAAATCATCAAATCAAAACTGAATCCGGCTCTGGAAATCGAAGGATTCCTCCTTACGATGTACGACTCACGTCTGCGTCAGGCCAATCAGATCTACGATGAGGTGAAACGCCACTTCCAGGAATTGGTGTTCAACACCGTTATCCAACGAAATGTCAAACTGAGCGAGGCTCCCAGCTACGGTGTTCCGACCATTCTTTATGATGCGGATTCCACCGGCGCCAAGAACCACCTGGCTCTTGCTAAAGAGATTATCAACCGAAATAAATAAAAGAAGAAGATATGGCAACACAGAGAAGAAATGCATTAGGACGCGGACTTGACGCCTTGCTCTCGATGGATGATGTGAAAACCGAAGGTTCTTCTTCCATTAATGAGATAGAACTGGCAAAGATTGCTGTCAATCCCAACCAGCCCCGTCGTGAGTTTGACGAAACAGCTTTACAGGAACTGGCTGATTCGATTGCCGAAATCGGTATTATCCAACCGATCACCTTACGCAAAATATCGGACGATGAATATCAGATCATTGCCGGAGAGCGTCGTTACCGCGCTTCACAAAAGGCCGGACTGAAAACAATTCCCGCTTATATCCGCACTGCCGACGACGAGAACATGATGGAAATGGCGCTGATTGAAAACATCCAGCGTGAAGACTTGAATGCCGTAGAAATCGCACTTGCCTACCAGCACCTGCTTGACCAGTACGAACTGACCCAGGAACGCTTGAGCGAACGTATCGGCAAGAACCGGACAACCATCGCCAACTATCTGCGTTTGTTGAAACTGCCCGCTCCCATACAGATGGCTTTGCAGAACAAGCAGTTGGACATGGGACATGCGCGTGCGTTGATTTCACTGGGTGATCCGAAACTGCAAGTTAAAATATTTGAGGAAATACAAGAACACGGATATTCAGTCCGCAAAGTAGAAGAAATTGTTAAATCATTAAGCGAAGGAGAAGCTGTGAAAAGCGGTACGCGGAAAATAACTCCGAAGCGTGCCAAACTTCCGGAAGAGTTCAACTTACTGAAGAAACAACTCTCAGGCTTTTTCAACACCAAGGTACAACTCACCTGTTCCGAAAAAGGGAAAGGGAAAATCAGCATTCCTTTCGGCAACGAGGAGGAGCTGGAACGTATCATGGAAATCTTCGACACGCTAAAGAAGTAAATGACAAGAAAAAGTAAGAAATATCAGTTACTCGTCATCACCCTGCTTCTCTGTATTTTACAGGTGGCAGGGATTGATGTGTATGCACAGTCCACTGTCACCCCGATGAAAAGGGACACGACTATCACGCAACGGGAAGCCCCGAAAGCCCGTGCCCGCAGACATCGTGAACCGGCTGTACAAGATTCTTTGAAGAAAGACTCGATCCGGATTGTCCCCTCCAAAGAGCTTGTACCCCTCGACAGCCTATCGGCCGCCAGCATACAAATAGCCGACAGTCTGGATGCAGCCAACAAGAAAGAATTAAAAAAGATTGAGCAGCCGGCATCCATCATGGTTAAGGCAGACAGCGTGCCGCCCGCAAAGGATATCAATAAAAAGATATTCATCCCGAATCCGACCAAAGCAACTTGGCTGGCAGTCGTATTTCCCGGCGGCGGACAGATTTACAACCGCAAGTACTGGAAACTACCTATTATATATGGAGGATTTGCCGGATGTGCATACGCGTTGAGTTGGAATGGCAAGATGTATAAAGACTACTCACAAGCCTATCTGGACATTATGGACAGCAATCCGAATACAAAAAGTTACGAAGACTTGTTGCCGCCCAACGCCACCTACAACGAAGAGCAGTTGAAAAATACAATAAAACGAAGAAAAGATATGTTCCGTCGTTATCGGGACCTCAGCATATTTGCATTTATCGGAGTTTACTTGATCTCTATCATCGACGCATACGTAGATGCGGAGTTGTCCAACTTCGATATCACCCCCGACCTGAGTATGAAAGTAGAACCGGCTGTTATTGACAATAACAACCAATTCCGCTCTACCAGTTTGAAGAACAAATCGGTGGGATTGCAATGTGTATTACGATTTTAAAAAACACAATTTAGATTGATCTTATTATTGAAGCATGAAGAAATTAGTTAACTATTGTTCGATGATTTTCCTTTTACTAGTGGCAACATCGCAAGTAAAAGCGCAAAGTGTAGATGTAGTGATTCGTGAAAATGGAACTGAGCGCAAAGAGAGCATTGACTTGCCTAAAAGTATGACATACCCGCTCGACAGCCTGTTGAATGACTGGAAAGCCAAAAACTATATTGACTTGGGTAAAGATTGCAGCACAGCGGAAATCAACCCTCTGTTCAGCGATTCGGTTTACATCGACCGTTTGTCGCGCATTCCGGCTGTCATGGAAATGCCCTACAACGATATCATACGCAAATTTATCGATATGTATGCAGGACGTTTGCGCAACCAGGTTTCTTTCATGTTAAGCGCTTGCAACTTCTATATGCCGATTTTCGAGGAAGCATTAGATGCATACGGACTTCCATTGGAGCTGAGATACCTTCCGATTATCGAATCCGCGTTGAATCCTTCAGCCGTATCGCGTGCCGGAGCTTCCGGTTTGTGGCAATTCATGATCGGTACGGGAAAGATTTACGGACTGGAGTCGAATAGTCTTGTGGACGAACGTCGCGACCCAATCAAGGCGACTTGGGCTGCCGCACGCTACCTCAAAGAGATGTATGATATTTACGGTGACTGGAATCTCGTGATTGCAGCCTACAATTGCGGTCCCGGCACTATCAATAAAGCAATCCGCCGCGCCAATGGTGAAACCGACTATTGGAAGATTTACAATTACCTGCCCAAAGAAACACGCGGATATGTACCGGCCTTTATCGCAGCCAACTATGTGATGACTTATTATTGCGATCATAACATCTGCCCGATGGAAACCAACATTCCGGCAAGCACGGATACCGTACAAGTCAACAAGAATCTGCATTTCGAGCAAATAGCCGACTTGTGCAACGTTCCGTTGGACCAAATCAAAAGTCTGAACCCGCAATATAAGAAACAAATCATTCCGGGTGATAACAAACCGTATACCCTCCGCCTACCGATCGAAGCCATCAGCACTTTTATCGACAGGCAGGATACAATTTTCACACATCGTGCGGATGAATTGTTCCGCAACCGTAAGACCGTTGCCGTGAAAGAGATCAGTCCTTCTACACGCAGGGCTGCGACAGCAGTTGCAGGTAAAGGGAAACCAACCTATTACAAGATAAAAAGTGGTGACACTTTATCGTCCATTGCCGAGAAATACGGAGTCAGAGTTAAGGATATACAGCGATGGAACGGAATGTCTAACACGAAGATTGCAGCAGGAAAACGATTGAAAATATACAAATAAACAGTTTCCCGCTTGCACCGTTCGGAAATTTGCTTATTTTTGCAAAACCAAGCAAATGAGAGGATAACAATTATGGATAATCTGCCCCCAAAAGAAATAGCTGATGAAGATATGATCAATCAGGCGTTCCAGCAACTACTGAATGATTATCTCAGCACAAAACATCGCAAGAAAGTTGAAATCATCACGAAAGCTTTCAACTTCGCCAATCAAGCGCATAAAGGTATTAAACGCCGTTCGGGTGAACCTTACATTATGCACCCGATTGCCGTTGCAAGTATTGTATGCAACGAAATCGGTTTGGGCTCGACCTCCATCTGCGCAGCCTTATTGCACGATGTGGTAGAAGATACCGACTACACCGTTGAGGATATTGAAAACATCTTCGGACCGAAGATTGCCCAGATCGTAGACGGACTGACCAAGATATCCGGTGGAATATTTGGCGACCGCGCCTCAGCACAAGCAGAGAACTTCAAAAAGTTACTGCTTACCATGTCGAATGATATCCGGGTTATCCTTATCAAGATAGCCGACCGTTTGCACAATATGCGCACACTCGGTTCGATGTTGCCCAACAAGCAATATAAGATTGCGGGTGAAACGCTCTATATCTACGCTCCGCTGGCCAACCGCCTGGGGCTCTATAAGATAAAGACCGAGCTGGAAAACCTGAGCTTCAAATACGAACATCCCGAAGAATATGCGGAGATAGAGGAAAAGCTGAACGCCACAGCCGCCGAACGCGATAAGGTCTTTAATGATTTCACAGCCCCTATCCGTACACAACTCGATAAGATGGGATTGAAATACCGGATTCTCGCCCGTGTAAAATCAATCTATTCCATCTGGAACAAGATGCAGACCAAGCATGTTCCTTTCGAAGAGATCTATGACTTGCTGGCGGTCCGGATTATTTTCGAGCCCCGCAATATGGAAGAAGAGCTCAATGATTGTTTTGACATCTATGTATCTATCTCCAAAATATATAAGCCGCACCCGGATCGCCTGCGCGATTGGGTAAGCCACCCCAAAGCAAACGGTTACCAGGCATTGCACGTGACTCTTATGGGTAACAACGGGCAATGGATCGAAGTCCAGATCCGTAGCGAACGGATGAACGACGTTGCCGAACAAGGCTTTGCAGCACATTGGAAATACAAAGAAGGAGGAGGCAGCGAGGATGAGGGAGAACTGGAAAAATGGTTGAAGACCATTAAGGAAATATTGGATGATCCGCAACCGGACGCCATCGACTTCTTGGACACTATCAAACTGAACTTATTTGCTTCCGAAATATTTGTGTTCACACCCAAAGGGGAACTAAAGACTATGCCGCAGAATTCAACGGCACTCGACTTCGCATTCTCCCTGCATACCGACATCGGTAGCCATTGTATCGGCGCTAAAGTCAATCACAAATTAGTGCCGCTTAGTCACAAGCTGCAAAGTGGAGACCAGGTTGAGGTATTAACTTCTAAATCGCAACGTGTGCAACCGCAATGGGAAGTTTTTGCGACCACCGCCCGCGCACGCACTAAGATAGCGGCAATTCTCCGCAAAGAGCGCAAAGCCAATCAAAAGATAGGTGAAGAGCTACTGAATGAGTTCTTGAAAAAAGAGGAAATACGACCGGGAGAAGCTGTCATCGAAAAGTTACGCAAGTTCCATAACGCCAAGAATGAGGAAGAACTGTTGGCAGCGATTGGCAGCAAAGCAATCATTCTGGGGGAAGCTGACAAGAATGAACTGAAAGAAAAGCAAACCAGCAACTGGAAGAAATACCTTACTTTCTCTTTTGTCAACGGCAACAAAGACAAGCAGCAAGAGGAGAAAGAACCTCAGGAAAAAGAGAAGATCAACCCGAAACAAGTGCTCAAACTGACAGAAGAGAGTTTGCAGAAAAAATATATCATGGCAGAATGCTGCCACCCTATTCCCGGTGATGACGTATTGGGATATGTGGATGAGAACGACCGGATTATCATTCATAAACGCCAATGCCCCGTTGCCTCCAAGCTGAAGAGCAGTTACGGCAACCGCATATTAGCCACAGAATGGGATACCCACAAAGAACTGTCATTCCTCGTATATATATATATAAAAGGTATAGACAGCATGGGACTGTTGAACGAAGTGACACAAGTTATCTCCCGGCAGCTTAATGTGAATATCCGCAAGCTGACCATCGAAACCGAAGACGGTATATTTGAGGGTAAAATACAGCTATGGGTTCATGATGTGGAGGATGTAAAGACTATCTGCAACAATCTGAAAAAGATTCAGAATATCAAACAGGTGAGCCGTGTAGAAGAGTAATAACACCTACACAGCTCACTAAAGGACAGTGAATACTAAAGGATATTTACGCTGATAGGTACTGAATACCCATTAGAAAAACGAATAAAGAATACTCCCCGATAACTCTTTCCTTCGCTCGCTTTTGTGTTGAAAAGTATGGAGAAAGAGCTATTTGGTATTATTTTACCACATTGCTCCGTTTCAAAAGCGAACCAATCCATATCGTTATTTTTGGTTAACCGATAACTCAAGTTATCAGGAATCTTGCCAACTTTGACTTCGACCTTTCCAGTGGCCTGGGATGACATTACAATTTTATACTTATCCACTTGTACATCTATCGGACGATGCGGTATCAAAGAAGAAGCCCCATACGCTAATGCTCCCAAATCGACAACACCTTCAACTCCTTCGGAAATATTGCACTGAGATTGTCCCTTACCTCTTGCCGGACTCTCAGGCAAAAGAGTAAAAACTCCGGCATCCGCCTGAACGAATAACGGATCTCCATATATAGCATGCTGTTCACACCCTATACTTTTCAGACGTGCTGTCCCCTTTTTATCCTTCTTGTTTTCATCATAAAAGAGATCATTGTCAAAATGATTATTAGGATGAGAATGGGATTCATAAATACCACACCCCCTAGCCTTAGGATTACTTTCTTTACGGTTGAAAAACAGATTATTCCTGCTATATCCCTGAAACATTCCCCGGTCAACATCACCACCATATCCTACACTTGAAATACAATTCCCGGATATATGGAAAGTATTGTTGATAAAATAATGTAGCCCATGCGAATACATGGTTCCCCCCCCATTCTTAATACCATAACTATATTCCCTATTACTATCCCCCAAGTTAAAGATGACATTTCTTATTAGATAGGAGGGCCCTTTCATATTAGGAGCTGTACTAATCCCTACTCTCACTTGTTCGATTCGATTATTATAAAGCCTTATATTACACTGCCCGCCATCCATCTCCAAGCCGTCATCTTGTGAGAAAGCCAAATAGTTTCCATAAACATCGGCATCCGTATTCATTCCCCCATCTATCTTTCCATTATTAAAGCCTCCAAGAAGATCATGTAAACGATGATGATCCATTCCGACAACATCATTGTACCGAATCACCAACCCACCACGACTTCTCATGTAGATACCTTGCGGTCCTTGAGGGTGCCAGAAACGATAAGGGATTCCTTTAGCCCGTCCAATCTCACGGATCCCATGCCAAGCATTGGAATGACCATTCGGATCATGGATATAGCACCGTTCAACAACAATATCCTTAGGTCCTGGTACTTTTCCTACTGTTCCCAAATAAATGCCTGCATCATTGCGGATGACAACTCCTTCTTCATCAATAAAACACGCGTTATCCCTTTTATACTTAACGGCCGGATAATTAATAGAATCCTCCAGATGTACCTGATCGACCGCAACACGCCCCCACGCAGAAATATCCGCACCGACTATCCTGACATTCTCACAATTCTCACGAATAGCCACCGCATCGATCTTCCCCCCTTTTACAACAAAATTTTCCAATATGAGATACCTACAATCGTCAACTTCGAGCGCTTGCCTGTAAGTAGAAGATACCTCAATAGGAACGTCTCCTATAATCTTAATCCATCCATCGGCACGTCCTTTCATTCCTTTCAACACAACTCCTGAACCGGCCTTGTACTCTTTCAACTCACTCAATTTCCACTCTCTTTTAATAGGAGGACAAGAGTTCCAAGTAACAAAATCCCCCTTTTTGGCCGTAATCCATTTATTCTTACGTTTTTTCTCCAAACGAACATCATACTCGGTATTCTCTTTCAAGTTCATAATAGATCCTCTCAACTGAAAACGTTGAATATCATAATAAGGAGGAAAAGCCTCACACCACTGAGATTCATTTTTTGCTTTATATAAAAGACGAAAAACATCGGATGTATTCCACGCTTTATCAAAAGTAACATCGAATACAGAATCGCAATAATAACTACAATTCTCAAATGTAGGAATCAATCTCAACTTTTGTTGTCCGGACATACGCATCCAAGAGAAAACAAAAATGAAACATACTATGGAAATTAAACGCAAACGACTCATATTAATATCTTTTTAATTACTTATTCTTCTAACTTGGCAACATCCGCCTCATGCAGTTCTATCCCGGCCAAAATAAAAGGAGCAATTCCTTTCGGATCATTCTCTACAATCTTTTCCGTTACATAATACTGATAGTCACCTTCGCGGTAAGGGATTCCTCCCAATCCACAACCACCACAAATTTGTGTCAATACCAGATTGCCATTCTCATCATTTTTCATTAAATTGGCAATGATACCATCAAAGGCCTCATGCGCTACTTTTAAGTAAGAAGGCTGTAAATAGCCCTTCCTTACCCCTTTTGCAAAGCTATAAATAAACATCGAAGATCCTGATGCCTCTAAATAGTTACCTTCTATCCCACCGCAATCAAGTACCTGAAACCAAAGTTTACTCTCCGGGTCCTGTACCTTCATCAAAGACTCAGCCACATTTACAAAGATAGAAATTAATGAGTCCCGCCCGACATGGTCCTCAGGTAAAAAATCAAGAACATCAACAATTGCCATCATATACCAACCGGTTGCCCGACCCCAAAAATGACGAGACTGCCCATTCTCAGGATTCGCCCAGCGTTGAGTCTTACTTTCATCCCAAGCATGATACAGCAATCCGGTTTTCGGATCAAGTGTTTTGGTATAAATCAAAGTTATCTGCCGGACAGCCTCATCAAACCATTGCGGCTGACCGAATACCTCCGCATACTCAGCCATGAAAGGCGATGCCATAAAAACACCATCCAACCACATCTGATGCGGATAAATCTTCTTATGCCAATAACCTCTTTCGGCAGTTCTCGGATGTGTTTCCAATTGTTTTATCTCCAGATGCAAAGCATTTGCATAACAAGAATCACCAGTTTCCTCATAAAGTGAAAACAAAGGAACTGCCGGACGAATCTTATCCAGATTATATTCCTCTAATTTATAATACCGGATATTCCCCACACTATCCACATAATAGTCAAAGAAATCCTTCATATATTCCCCATAAACCGGATTATTCGTATATCGTTCCAGTTTTCCTATAGCCTCAGCCAAAAGAGCATAATCATATTGCCATGAAGTCCTCTTATCAAGGTGGTCCATGTGATGAACAATAGAGTCATACCGAGACATTATCGCTTCTGCCACTTTGATGGAATATTCTAAAGGAACTGCTTTGACAATCGGTTGTTCAGAACACCCCATCAAGACTAAAAAGCCTGCCAATACCCAAGAGTAATATATTTTCCTGAACATCATTTTTTATTCCATTATAGTTATAGGTATAGAGAAACCGTCATCAAGACGGAACAGCACCATCCCATTCTTTGTATATTTCACATCTCCCACAACTTCCAATGTCAAAGTAACAGTGTCACCAGAATTAATATTCCCCATTGACGGAGTGACCTTCAACCAAGGTTTCATATCATCACTCATACGGATACAGAAACCTGTCGACACCATTTTTCCAATCTTTACGGTAATCTTCGCTGATTTCTTTCCGGATAATCTGATTAAATATTTATCAGCTACCATATCGACAGGACGACGGGGAAAAATCACTTCCGGACTTCCATATTCAAAAGCGCCCAGATCCGGTGCCTTCCCTTTATATCCATCGGTAAAATTAGGAATTTTCATTCCTTTATCAATTCCTTTATCTTTTTTTCTGAGAGTCAACAATCCCTGCTCTAAATCGACAAAAGCAGGCGCTCCATATACAGCATTTTTTTCACTTCCTTCCACTGCAACAATCTCACCTTTCTGCCGAGGTTCACATATATTTCCGAGAAAGTCATAATCAAAATCACAAAGAGGGTTTCGATGCGGATCATAAATATTATATCCTTTGCGAGCCGGATTATTGACAGCAATCAACGAATAAATAATATTATTACGAAGATATGCATTAAAAAGTTCTCTATTAGCATCTTTACCATACCCGACACCTGCCATTCCTCCACCGGCATGTATAATAGTATTATTAATCAAATATTGCATTCCTTGTGTAAAGGTATTCCCTCCTCCGTTCTTTATCGCATTACCGACAAGTCCCATTGAGTTGCCTTGATTCCATATCACATTATTAAAAATATAAGAAGGTCCTTTACGATTCGGAGCTGTACTTATCCCGCAATAAGTCTGTTCCATTCGATTATCAAAAATACGTACATTACATTGTCCTCCATCCATTTCAATGGCATCATCTTGTCCAAAAGCCAAGACATTGCCATATACATCTGCATCCTTAGCCAACCCTCCGATTTCACTTCGGTTTTCCCACCCCTCAACAGGATCATTATAACGATGTGTCTGGCTGCCGATAAAATCATTATAACGAAGCACCAGACCTCCTCCTGCTTGCATGACATAAACAGCATTCGGACCTTGCGGATGCGCAAACGTATATTTCTGTCCTGCCAGTTCCCCTAATTCAATAAATCCATTCCATGGATTGGTATAACCGATAGGATCATGTACATAACAACGTTCTATTACTACATTCTTTGAACGATAAACGGTTATGCCCCCATCGTTGTTTATCATCTTTCCATTTCTATCAAGATAATGTCCATCCTGATTTTGCCGGATACTTTCACGCCCCCACTGCGTCACTTCACAATTCACAAAACGGACATTCTCCACCTTCGCATTTGTTTTGATACCATGACGGAATCCTCCACTGACCAGCAGTTTTTCAAATATCAGATATTGACAATCATCTAGAATAAGAGCAGCCTCTTTGGTAATTCCCCCATGTACCGGAACATCACCGACTATTTTGATCCATCCGTCAGAAGTACCTTTCAACCCGACAATGGACAGTGTACCATCCGATTCTGTTTTAAACTGACTCACAGGTATCGTCTTTGCAATAACAGGTGTAGAAGTCCAGGTCGTAAAACCTTTTACAATAGTACGTGTATTCTTGCCATCCCGGAACAACCGAACCTGAATCTCATACGAAGTATCTTCAGAGAGACGTACCAAACTCCCTCGAAATTCTTGCAAGCCTTTGTCATAGTAGGGCACAAAAGCCTCATTCCAATGTATTTCCCCACTTTTTCTATAATGTACCCGGCATTCTATTTCTTTATCGCAAGGCACATAATAGCTGCAAGATTCGAATGTAGGATAAACAATACATGACTCCGCCTCCTCATCCCACGGTATCGCCGATGTGCTAAATAAAAAAAGCACTATCACACAACCTATGTATAAAATATATTGTTTCATTATCTGTTACTTTATCTTTTCAAGTTCTGAACCAGTCCTTTTAGATTCAATTCACGTACTCCTTCAACAACCAAAGAAGCCATCTTCATAGCACCGGTCTCCGAGAAATGAGTATCATCACTCTTTCCATCCGGTACAATCGGATTTGTGCCTGCCGCTACATAATTAAACCATTGTTTGGACTTTTCGTCTCCTTGTTTTGAGATAGCATCGGCACTTTTAGCCTGCAAATCTATCAAAAGAGTATTCTCTTTCTGAGCAACCTCTTTCACTATTTCCGGATACACTCCATGAGAGTCACTAAATACACCCTTTTTAAACTTACGACGACTCACAGGAGTTACTAATATAGGGGTAGCCCCTTTAGTTTTAACTTCAGTCACAAACTTAATCAGATTCTTCTTATAATCCTCCGGAGATGTGTAGCGATCAGGCTTCTTAATACTGGCATCATTATGTCCGAACTGAATAAAAACATAAGAGTTGTTATCCGCTTTGGCCATTAGCTTATCCCAACGCCCTTCTTCGATGAAAGTCCGTGAGCTACGCCCTCCTTTAGCAAAATTAAAGACTTCGACTTCTTCTGTGAAAAACCGGGGCAATACTTGTCCCCACCCCCAGTCCGTATTCTTCTCATGATTTACATCCTGCATAGTAGAATCACCGGCAAGAAGAACTTTCACCTTTTTCCCATCTTGCTCTCCGCTATGCACATAACTATATCCCATCAAAAGAAAAGCAGATAAGAGCAATAAAAATTTAAATGATACACCTTTCATCATAATAGTAAATATTTTGTCCTATAAAAACTGTTTATTTATCGTCTCTAAAAACTATCCAAACACTTGACAGCATCATTCCGAGCTCCCCGTTTAAAAAGTACCGGTTGCCTATAAACTGACAGATCGTTGTTATATAACGTTATACGACGGTTGGCCGAGCCCTCCACTTGTAAAAGTGTATTATTAATTCCAACCGGAAGATTTCCACTAATTTGTATATTTGCACACTGATTTAAAATGATAAGAGGCGCTCCCGGTTCCGGATTTTCAAATGTAAACCGATGTAAGCTCATGTTCTCTACATTTTCACAATAAAGCGCACTTCGAGGATCTTCACTTTGAGATTCTAGAAAAATATTCTGCATTCTCAATCCCTCTACATTACGTATAAAAAAGCCATAAGCCGGTGCATCTGCAAAAATCAAAGTTTCCGGATACTCTTTATTACGATCCCCTATATTCCGTCGGTGTGCATCTTCTTCGCTACCTCCTCCTTCACAAATAATATGAATATTATTCAGACTAACATTCTCTACCGGATGATTGACTAAACCTGATATAGAGCTTGTGACAAGTCCATACATCTTTGCTGTCATATTTGAAATACTGATATTTCGCAGTATGCCTGCTGTTTGCGACGGACCACCATCATAATAGTTACGTCCCCTGTCTGCCAGCCGAATAAAAATAGGAGTCATGAAACCATTGGAAACAATATTATCTATGTGGATTCCATCCACGAGAGCTCCATCCACAGTTTCTAATGCGATCGCTCCCAACGTCCGTTCATCACGGTCATAAATGGTAGGATGTTCCGATCGCCATAAAGCACAATTACTTACTGTAAAATTCAAAAATGCCCCATTCGTTTCAGTTCCCCATTTCAAAGCATTGCAATTAGAAGCTATTATACAATTAGCCACTACCACATTCTCACATTTACCGGTAGCATTCGTGGTTTTAAAACAGATAGCATCATCATCTGTATCAAAATTGCTATTGACAATACGAACATTTTTACAATTATCGATATCAATGCCATCATTATTATAGTTTCCATGATTCAACACGGTAATGCCATCCACTAGGATATTAGTACAGTTCAGATAATGTTGCATCCAGGCAGGAGAGTTCCTCAATGTAATGCCACTTACCTTTATCTGTTCACAACTAACAGCACGAATTATATAAGGTCTCCGAAGAATGGACTTAAGTACATCATTCTCATCAGCCTTAAAGTTCAAATGTGTTCCCTGACCATCAATAATACCCTCACCTTTTATCGCTATATTTTTTACGCCTTCCGCATAAATCAAACAGGAATGGGTGTACCTATTTATATGAGATATATAATGAGAAGGAGTAGGCGGATAATCCTCCAACCGGGTACTACCTAGCAAGACAGCCCCACGTTCAAGATTTAATGTAACATTATCTTTCAGAATTAAAGTGCCGGTAAGATAAGTTCCTGAAGGAAAACGTACTTCCCCTCCCTGCACTCCCGCCTTGTCAATAGCTGCCTGTATGGCATGAGTACACAATGTCTTTCCATCTCCCTTAGCTCCAAAAGACAAAACATCCATAGCCGCCATCATCGGGAAAGCAACAAGAGACAAACATCCTAGAATTAATACCTTTATTCTTTCCATATTATCACTTCATAAAAAGATTATTAATGTCCATAGCTTTTAAGAAAATGCCTATTAGGCAGCACCTCCTGATAAGGAGAGAATACAGGTGTCAACAATACATTCCCATCTTTTCCCATTACCAACAAGGTGAATTTTCCCCTCATATTGCCTACTTTATCAGCTTTATTGTTCACAACCGGCTGTGACAACTTGGTTCCATAAGAAGATACAATAGCATTATCTGTCATATAAATTGCATCTCCAATCTTCTCAACAGCCAGATCGGAAGCAGAACCGATAAATCCAATACCTGTATTTTCATTATCCAATAAGACGGCTACATCTACCTCTCCACGGTTACCAATGAAGTGTATATCATCCTTATGCAAAGCCCATATATCCCTTTCATTATACACCGTCTTGCCGGGAGTAGAAGTATAAGGTCCGTTCCCTAACCAGCGGAATGTCTCAACAGACGGATGAAGAGTTAAAGTCAATCCACATTCCCATAAGGTACCTGTCGCATGATAAGGTTTCAAGTCATAATCAACCGAGACAAGTCCACTCTTAGAGACAGAAAAGCAAACTTTTCCTTCTACATATTCATCTACCTTATCTACTCTTAACCATTTACAATACAAAATAGCCGAGACCTTATCCTTTTTTTCCATACACTTAAAGTCTATAACTTCCGGTTCTAAAATATACGGATTCCATCCGAATACCTTTTTGCGCATTAAAAAATTCTCTATATTAATACTCGGCTTACGTCCAACCCTCAAATATAGAGGAGAATCTACCAGTTTGCGTTTATTTCCATCTTGGATAGTAATCTGTCCCTCCCGATCAACTGTAAAAAGATAGTTTTCGCCTTCCACAGAAAGTGTGGTCGATGTTTTTCTTACCTTAAAACGTTTTTGGTCCGGAACACGGTTCAACAAATTTGTATAATCAGTTTTTTGATTGTTTACCAAAAGAGAGACGGACTTTTCATATACGGGCATCCCCCTATAATCAGTCACAGAAAGATAAAGCATACAATCATCATTCTCAATTTCAGCAGGTAACGTAATCTGTAATGGGATATTTTCTATCTGTTGCGCCTGCGCTTTCAAATCAACAGTACCCCGACACAATTCCTTTGACAGATTACGTACCGACCAATTACAATGATACCCCACAAGAGAAATAAAATTAAACCGGTTTTCCACCGTAAAGTTGATCATCTGTTCTCCCTTGCGAACATTGATATCCCGCTCACGCACAATAACCGGAGAATAAACTTTACGTAACTGCCAGTAGTCTTCTTGAGGGTATCCGTCAGCATATACGATTCCGTCTGTTCCTTTATCCTTGAAACTGTCAAGATAACGCAAAGAATCAATCCACACTCCCATAACGACAGAATCACGCATAAAATCATCAACAGTCCGATTGCGTAACAAAGCCTGATCACTCCAACACCATACGGCTCCCCCAGCAATATTCTTTCTACTCAAAATCGTGTCAAACTGGCTTTCCAAGACATCGAAAGCCAAGCCTAAAGAATGACTATATTCCGTAGTTATCACAGGCTTTTCTTTCAAATCTGCTATTTTCACCACTGCTTGGGGAGACTGGTAATGAAACGCATAGATATCAAGATTATCACTCAGACGCTCCCTATTTTCCATAAAATAATGTCCTGTCATCGGAAGCGCACGCGGACGTGTCGGATCTTTCAGTTTGACATACTGCACCACTTTCTCCACGACCTCCGTATAAGGATTTTCATTACCGATCGTCCACATGATTATTGACGGGTGATTTTTATCTCTTGTCAGCGTCGCTTCAGCCCTCGTACAAAGTTCTGTAGTAAACTCTGCTTTATATAAATTAGAATCACCATATCCAAACGGAACCTCGCAACAAACATAAAAGCCCATTTCATCACACATCTTATGAAAATTAGGATGGAACGGATAATGTGCCGTACGAATAAAATTCACATTAGCAGCCTTCATCATTTTCAACTGATTCTGACGGTCAGTATCTGTCAGAGTCCTTCCACGTATCGGATCTATTTCATTATGGCAAGTACCGCGAAGAAGAACCGGTGTATTATTAACCATCAGAATACCATCTTTCACTATAACCTCCCGCACACCTACATTTTCATATACCTGTTGAACAACTTCATTCTTGTTATTCACAATCCTCACTTCCATCCGATATAAATAAGGAGTCTCGGCAGTCCATAAATGGGGATGTTCCAATTCACAGGTAAACTGTAACGATTGGTGATTGTCCTGTAGTTTAATCGGTTGTGAAGAAGAGAACAACTGATGACCTACTTTATCATAGAACAGGATTTGTGCACGATATTGCCTATCACTGATAGTTGTTTCAAAAGTACCCACATCCACTTTAAAAGTAAGAGTTGCACATTCGTTACCTTTAAGTTGACTCACAAATGTGACATCTTTCAGGTGAAGATCGGGAACGGAGAACAATTCAACATCTCTGAAAATTCCCGCAAGTGCCCAGCAGTCATTCAAATCAAATCTCCAGCCCATAGTTCGCGTGGTTACTTTCACTGCAAGCACATTAGGCCGGTCAAAATATATAAACGGGGTTATATCAAACTGACAGAGATTAAATGAACTTCCCCATTTCCCTGCATAATGTCCGTTTACATACACTTCATATCCAAACAACACGCCATCAAAACGTAGAATAACGTGTTTATTACTCCAGGCTGGATTCGCTTTGAAAGTAGTCCGATACAATCCCCAAGCTTCTACAATATCAGCACCATATTGTGGCGTCTTAAAGCCCTCCGTTTCCCAATTAGACGGTACTGTAATATATTCCCAAGAAGAATCATCAAAAGACACCTCTGTAAACCCAGCCAAAGAGGACGGGATATTTTTATTCTTAACGTATTTAAATTTCCATTTTCCATTCAATGTCTGAATCTCCATCTTATCCCGCACTTGATATACCGATTGTTTCGGTATATCAAGTTTCTGAGCGAAGTTTAACATAGGAAATATCAGCAAAAGAATCTGAATAATACACTTTTTCATTGATTCCGTTTTATATGTAACTTCAAATTAACTGTTGCAACTCTTATTAATACCATCTAGGATCTCCGACATTACTAATTCCTGCATCCGGGGATATTTGATAATTATAGCTATTTCTTCCAGGGAAAATTCCATCGGCAGTTCCTACTAAATCTAATAAAGGTTTAACCGTAGTATCTCCAGATAACTTATTCTTAGAAGTACTAAGCATATACGAATTATCAACAAGCAAGCTAACTCCCTGTACAAATTTATTCGAAAGCTTCACAGTATACATTTCACCGAATATACATCCGTTTATTTCAGGTTTAATAGATGTAGTCACTCCCGATACTTTTAAATCAAGAAAAGGTTTAGCCATATCCTTATTATCTCCCGTCCAACTTCCTTCAATCATCGGTTTATCATTCCCTAATTCATCAAATGTACAGTTCTCTATCACAATAGAGGGGTTAGTATAACCATCTATCGTATCAAAGACACGGGCTTCAATAAGTCCCCTCATCAAATGGTGGAATGTACTGTTACGAATCGAATACTTCTGACAGAAGGCATTATAATCCTTTTTACTCGTCACACTGATAAATGAAGCATATCCAGTTTTGTTACGTCCTAAATCATACGCTTGTATATTGTCAACTGTGAGTGCTTGTATTCTTACTTTCTTAGAAGAGGAAGTAATTCCGGATATCAATTCTATAAATGAGTTTGCAAAATTCCGTATCACGCAATCCTTCACTAATAAATTTGTCACATACAATTCAGAAATATCTTTCAGATCAACTCCAATCAGTTGTGCCGCTGGCTCATTTGCTATATTTTCAGTCTGTCCATCCCATGACATTCCTGAAAATTCAATACGCTGTAAAGTCAGATTCTCAATCGTTGTTGCAGGAGTGTCACCAGTCAATAAGATTCCTTTCACATAAAGTACAGGACGTGCTACTCCCGGTTCACCTATCAAAGTAATATTCTTCTTAATATAAATATATTCATGGCTATAATCATAAACAGTCTCACCGGTAAACATAATCGTCGCACCTGCCGGAGCCTCATCAATAAGTGTTTGCAATGCAGATGCATTAGATTCATCTATTGTAATCGTACCCTCAGGTTTTGTAGGCATAGTGAAACGCATAACGCCTAGAGATTCTTCTCCATTATACATAGTAACTATATAACTTTGTCCCTCGCTCAACCCTGTGATCAACACACTTTGGGAAACTAGATCCTCCTCAGTTAACATTTGTACTCTTTCTTCCGAAGAGCCCGAAGTCTGTTCTATTTTAATCCTATCGGCCTCTACTGATTCACGCCATTCTAATTGGGCAGTTCTAAAAGACAAATTATTTTCTTCCACCGGCAAAAAAATAGAATATGCAATGCCAGTAGTTACCTCAGCATATATATATTTGGAATTTAGCGACTCGTCCGCCATTGTTCCACATAGTCTAAGGTAATAAAGCTGATTTTCCATCAAATCTGTCAGTGTTACTGTTCGTGTCTTACCATCTGTATCTACCGTTTTATCAATCGTTGTAAACTCTTTATCCGTTGCTATCTCAAGTCTATATCCCTGTGCACCTTCCGTACCGGTCCAGGTAGCAATCAATCCGTCATAATAAGCCTCCGCTTTCAAACTTTTCGGTTTAAAAAGACGGGGAGTTTCCAATTCATCTTCATCACAACCTGTCACAACAAAAGGATATATAATCAAACAGGCCATTACCAATATTAGATATATAAAACTATTCTTTCTCATCTTACCTCATTTTAATGTCCGTAATAATTTTGTAAAGCTCCCCGACTATCTGTTATGACATCCTTATGTAAAGGAAGAATATACACCATCGGAGTAGCATCGATATATTCATCTTTATAACTCTTTACAAAAGTCGTATTCAGTACGCCATTATTATCAGTGGTAGCACTTGCCCATGCTTTTTTCGTGTATCCTGAAGGGGCATTAGACAGAGAGTTATCAAAATTCAATATCTCCAACGTACCGTCATTGTTAGTTTTCACATAAACCGATTGAGGATATGCGCTATTATTCTTCATCTCAGCCAATTTAACCTTCATCTCTTGAATCTTTTTCTGAAGAAGGTTCCAGCGAATCAAGTCATACTTCCGAATGCCTTCACCACCAAACTCCCAAGCACGTTCATTCACCAATGCTTCAAAGAATGCATCTTTATCATCCAAAGCATCCACATAAGCATCTACTTTTCGTGCATGGTCTTCTGTTTTAAATGCCCGACGACGCACTTCTTTCAAAGCGTCACGTGCATCATCTGTGGGACCATTGTGAAGTTCGTTTTCCGTTTCAGCCAACATCAAAAGCACATCAGCATAACGAATTACAGGCCAATTGATTCCCGAACTATATTGCACATTCGGACCTTGAGGCGTTTTCATCCACATCCTTGACCATTTGCCAATATAAATAGATCTCCATTCGGTAAACACCTGTTCTATATATCCTTTTTCATCATTCCATGCCCATTTATACGGAGCACAAGTCACATCCCGGCGGGTATCCTTATAATCGAATGAAGCGTGGTAAGGTAAAGTAGCATAATACCAACCATCTGATTTTCCATAAGCAATATGAGAACTTCCTTCTATTTTATGACCGATAATCACTCCTACACTCCCGCTATATGTAGTTGCATAAGGAATTTCAAACAACATATCCTCATTCGAAGGATACACTTCTTCACATTGATTCTTAAACACTTGCAGAAAATCAGTGTTTGCTAATGTATGCTTCCTAGAATCCCGAAGTTTACGACAATACGTATTGGCTATTTCATAATAATCTATATAATTCTCAACCCGTTCAATAGTACCCGGAAAAGATGGATTAGCATAGTCCGGCATTAATGTATATCCTCCCAAAGTCAGTGCAATACGAGCTATCAGCCCCTGAACCGCACCACGATTCATCCGTTCTACACTTTGAGACATTTCGGATGCATAGAGCATTCCAGGCTCTACCGCTACCAGATCGTTAATCAATGTCTCAAGAATCTCGGTACGAGACGTTACCCCTTGATAAAAGTTATCATCAGGCATAGTAGGAGTCATCTTAAAAGGGACATCTCCCCAAGCACGTACCAAGTCGAGATAGAGCATGGCACGAAGTCCTTTTGCCTCTCCATAAAGCTGTCTTATCATCGATGGCGTATCAGCCGGATTCTGTTCCAGAAGCGGGCTGCTTTCGATTCCTGCTATACACTCATTTGCCGTATTGATGGCTTTGTAGATATAATCCCAACTCACCAGTTCTTCATTGTTATCTGTAGCAGAGTAATCCCAAATACCACGCCTTGTATTATCAGTAGTTGCATTACAAGTTCCAAATTCAATATCAGTATTAAAAGAATAAATCAAAGGAATAGTACGTCCATACAATTTTTCTTCTGAAATTTGGGCATAAATATTCAGAATAGCCCGATAGATATCCCCTTCATTCTGATAAATTTCATTATCTGTTAATTGTGAACCTGATGTAGTATCTAAGAAATCACTGCATGAAAAAGTGATTATTCCCAATATCCCAGTAAATAGTAAAATAATATATTTTCTAATCGTTCTCATAACTTAGTAGATTTAAAATGTGATATTAGCTCCAAGGGTAAATGTCCGTGCTTTCGGATAAGAAGAGAAATCAACTCCCGGAGTCAACGGGGTACTCAAACAAGTGCTCACTTCCGGATCAAAACCAGAATATTTAGTCCACACAAATACATTGTTTACTGTACAATAAACACGGCATCTATTAATCAAGACTCTTTTTGTCCATTTTGTAGGTAAGGTATATCCTATGGTAATATTGTTCAGTCGGAGGAAAGAACCATCTTCAATTGCCCACGAATGCAAAACTGGTATTTTCATAGCCGGACTCCAAATAGTTGCATTTTCATTGAGAGTACGTAACTGTTCCATATCTGTAATTTTATTGCCGGCATCATCCATATATCTGAAACGATTTGCACTACTCATTACAGACAACATATTATAATAGTCTTTTTTCCATTGGGTAGTAAATTGTATTTTATTCGCATTGTATACATCATTACCATATACCCAATTAAAGAACAAAGAGATATCCAAATTCTTATATACCGCCGAAAGATTTAATCCGCCTGTATGTTTCGGGTTTGTATTACCTATAATCTGACGATCATCGGGAGTAATATTATATGTATCCGGGTTATCCGGATCTACCGGTGTTGTTTTCTTTAATTTAAGAGAACCCGGAGACGGCACTCCCGCACCTTGATTAATTGTATTATATGCTTGAGTAATGCTTTGCGAGTTGGCTATACCCTCTTTCAAATACCATTTACCATCAGAACCCTGTTGATAATCATCCACTTGATAGAAGCCATCCGTCACATACCCATATATCAAACCGGTGGGTTGCCCTACACGAAGAATAAAGTCATCACTTTCACGCAGTCCCTCTGCCCATCCGCTGCGATAGAAAGTTTCATCAACTCCAGCCAGTTTATCGACTTTATTCCGGTTCAAAGAGAAATTCAGAGTAGCTGTCAATGAGAAGTTTCTTTTACGAACCAATTGTCCGGTAATTGAGAATTCAAATCCTCGATTGGACGTCTGTCCGATATTCCTCAACTGGTCATTATAACCGGACGAAGCTGGAACAACAGATTTCAGCAACAGATCTTTAGTCGTATTCCAATAAAAATCAATAGTTCCCGATAACCGGTTATTAAAGAATGAATAGTCAATACCAAAGTTTCTTGTGATAGTAGTCTCCCACTTCAAACTAGGATTTATCAATGTAGAAGATGTATTCTCATAATACAAATTCGGTACATTTCCAACTCCCGCTACCGGAGAAGTAATAGCCCCCACATAGGTACGTCTCCACATATCGTTATCTATTCGGTTGTTTCCTGCTTCACCATAACTAAGACGTATTTTCATATCATCAATCTGACTGACATTTTTTAGGAAAGGTTCACTCGAAATACGCCATGCAAAAGCTGCGGAAGGAAAGATCCCCCACTGATTTCCCGGTGCAAATTTAGTAGAACCATCCGCCCTCACTGTTGCGGTAAACAAATATCTATCTTTCAATGTATAATTCGCCCGCCCGAAAAAAGAGGCTAAACGAGTATCCGCTCCATTATTGGTAATCGTATATTCGGTAGAACCAGACTGCATTCTATCAAAAGCCTTCTGTGATGTAAAATCCTCAGGAAACATCCGGGAAGAACTTATAATGGAACGGTTTTCTTCTGACATTGCTTCAAACCCGGCCACAGCACTTAAAGAATGGATACCTTTCAGGTTACGCAATTTAAAATTCAACGTATGTGCAGTACGCCAACGAGGTCTTTCCTGACTTTGTATTTCTGCTACCGGTTTCCCGGCATTCTTACGTCCCGTATAGGTAATGGGACCATAATAACGCTCTATTTTCCGATCGCTTGTTTGTATACCAAATTCACTTTTCCAACTAAACATCTTATTGATTGTCCAAGAAAGGGCCGTATTGACATTAAGTTCCTCCCTCTTCTGTTTCTTATAATCCTGATTGATCAAAAGAACCGGATCATAGAGTTCACTCAACGCTTCAATATCATCATCCGCAGCCTCCTCAATATTAATATCCCCACGAGTATCACGCCCCGTAACCGGACGAAAACTAACCGCATTCTTTATCTGCGTAGAAGAAGTGGCAGACGTACCGGCTCCCATCGTAACAGCATTACTATAATATGCAGAAAGATCAAATTTCAATGCACAGCTAATCTGATGATTCAACTTAACATTCGCATTGAACCTTTCAAAAGAAGAATTTAACAAAATAGCATCCTCATTCAAGTACGTGAAACTAGCTGTAAATTTAGTCTTATCTGTACCTCCGTTAATACTTATATTATGAGACTGTCCCCATGCATCACGCCCATACATCTCATCCTGTGTATCCCTAGCTTTTATATTCTTATATATATCAAAATCATCTGTATCTCCATAAATCTTTAAAAAATTACTAATATCTTCCCCGTATTTAAGAGTTAGCAGTTCATGTTGCAGAGTTACAAATTCATACGAATCCAATACATCGTATTTCTTAGCCACTTTCTTATATTGTGCATAACCGTTGTAATTAATTGTCGTTTTCCCCGCCTGAGCCGATTTTGTAGTAATAATCACAACTCCGTTAGCACCTCTTGCCCCATAAATAGCAGTAGACGCCGCATCCTTCAAGATATCAATCGATTCAATATCATTAGGAGATATATCAGAAATCCGATCCATAGGAAAGCCGTCCACAATATACAGCGGGCTATTATCCTGTGTAATAGAACCTCCACCACGAACTCTCACTTGAATTTCCGCATCGGGAGCTCCATCTGTCGTCGTCACATTAACTCCCGCCATACGTCCGGTAAGAGCAGCAACAGTATTCGAAATTGGAATATTCGCGATGGACTTTCCGGACAAAGTAGCCACAGACCCCGTCAAATCTTTTCTCGCAATAGTTCCGTAGCCAATTACCACGACCTCATCCATATCAATAGACTTCTCCTTCATCACAACCTTATAAACAAGATTTTTACGATTAAAAGGAATCTCCACAGTCTCCATGCCGAGATAAGAAAAGACCAATACTTCTCCTCCTTTAGGAACCTTCAGATTAAAAGTACCATTGGCATTAGTCAATGTTCCGGTAGCTGTTCCTTTCACCGTCACTGTTGCACCAATAACCGGTTCTCCATACGAATCAATGACACTTCCGGTAATATCTCGCTGTGCAAAAGCCACAATTGGGCAACATAATACAACGAGTAGAATCAGATAGTGCTTAAACATCTTTTTTTCTTGGCTTGTTTTCATTGCATATTAATTTATATAGGTTAATTTTCATTCTCGACATTGTCTACATTACTATATTTTTTAGGTGTCACTCCAAATTGTTTCTTAAATGCCACACTAAAATATTTCACATCCGGGAAGCCAGTCAAATAAGCTACTTCACTGACATAATAACGTTGTTCCCTCAATAATGCTGCAGCCTTCTTTAGCCGGATAATCTTGATAAAATCATTTGGAGAAAGTCCCGTCAAAGCCTTTAATTTATTATAAACAGACGTACGGCTCATCCCCAACTCCGAACAGAAGGTATTAATGGAGAACGTCACATCCGATAGATAACGTTCAATTATATGTTCTGACTTCTGCATAAACTCATTGTCCATATTATTAGTATATTCTACCATTTTTTCTTCTCCTGCACTAGCTGCAAAGGCCTCCTGCAAGTGTAGTCTGTTTTTTAATATACTCTCGATCTTCACTTTCAATATCCCTATATCAAAAGGTTTCAGGATATAATCTTCCGCACCTGCTTCATATCCTGCTATAATATTTGACTTCTCATCCAAAGCCGTGATTAGTATAACCGGTATATGGCAATAAGACATATCCGATTTCATCCTCCTGCACAATTCATCTCCACGCATCAACGGCATCACCACATCCGAAAGAACAATTTGTGGAGAACGTTCCTTTAAGAGTTCCATTGCTTCCACTCCATTGTGGGCAACAAGTATATGATACTGCGAAGAAAGACTGGCTGACAAATATTCACACATTTCAATATTATCTTCAACCAACAGCAATTCGGGTAAAGATCCGGTTATTTCTTCATCGTCATTTTCTATATTTTCTATTTCATTCAACTTATCATCCACTATTTCTTCTGGAAGAAAATGCTGATTCCCATTTTTAAAGCGTAATACAAATGTACTACCCTTTCCTTCTTCACTTTTAAAGCAAATCTCTCCTTGCATTAAAGATACCAAGCTGCGAGTAATCAGTAACCCTAACCCACTCCCTGTTTCCGAAGTATTAATGGCATTGTCTGCCCGATAATAGCGTTTAAAAAGATGCTTCCGAGCTTTCACAGGGATTCCTATTCCATTATCAGACACCCTGAATCCCCAAGAAGTATCGTCCGCATAGGAAATAATTCGGACTGTACTACCCTCCGGACTATACTTTATTGCATTAGAAATCAGATTATCAAAAATGGTATCCATCTTTGCCGTGTCAAACCAAGCCATGACTCTCCTTCCTGTATCTTCAAAAGACAACGTAATTTTTTTCTGACCGGCAAGAGGTAAAAAGCTCTCCATTTTTCGCTTCAACCACATATCCAGTTCACACTGAGTAACTGTCAGTTTCAATGCGTTCGACTCTGCTCGTTGTAAATCAATCAATTGATTAATCAGTGTATTCAACTTTTCCACATTCCTCAACGCTAGATCAAGAAAATGCCTACCTTGGGCACTCAGACATTCCTCGTGTTCCAACTCATTTAAAGGGGCTTTAATCAAAGTGATAGGAGTACGAATATTATGTGCCGTATCAATAAAGAATCTGGTACGTTCACGCGAAGATCTCTCCGCCATCCTATTGGTAAAATAACGATAAAGCATATAAGCAATCCATAATACCAATAACATATAGACAATATAGGCATATATACTATTCCAAAATGGCGGTTGCACAACTATATCCATCGTCCTAGTCTCACTTACAGAAGAGTCATTTTCATTAAATACCCGAACCAATAATTTGTAACTTCCTGCATCCAGGTTACTGTACGATGCAACAGACTGATTAGTAGGCCGACTCCATTCCCGATCAAATCCCTCCAACTTCCAAGTAAACATCCACTTATCCGGATTACTAAAGTTGATATTCACAAATGAAACGGAAAATGTATTTTGATCATGCTTTAGAGTGATCCGTTCCGTTTCATCAACAGTTGTCTGCAAAGGTGAACCTTTTATTCCCGGATAAACAACTTGATTATACAAAGAGAACTGGTCGAAATAAAGTTTCGGTTGAGAGACTTTCGTTGCAGCCGACTCCGGAGAGAATTCAACAGCACCGATAGGTGATCCAAATACCAGATTCCCATTCGCCCTCCTCGTGTAAGCACCCGTATTAAAATCCTCACTTAAAAAGCCATCAGCGATACCAAATTTGTAAGTTTGTCCTGTCTGCGGATTCAAACGAATCAACCCCATATGAGTACTAATCCATAAATGTGAAAACTGATCTGCCTGAATACCACAAATAGTATAAGACTCAAAGCCTTTCACATTGACTATGCTTTTAGTCAATATATCATAATAACTCAGTCCTCCTTCTGTACCCATCCATAATCTCCCATTACTATCCAGATACATTGTATTTATATATGGATTATTCAAACTACCTTCCACCTGTAATCCGGTAGATATCTTTTCCACCTTATTATTATCCCTATTTATCTGATAAAGACCCGAGCGTGTACCAGCAAACAATGTCTGCGCATCTTTTTCTATGAATGTATTGACAAACTGAAGATTTACCCGAACATACGAATCTGTTTGAGGAGTATAACGTAATACGTCTCCTTTGAATTGTGAAATCCAAATATCGTTATCTCTGTCAGCATATATAGCAGTAATATCATTTGTTACCATTCTTTTTTTAGAAGACGTTACAGTAAAATGACGCATATTTCCCGTACGCTTATTAAGAGAATATACACCGGCCGAGAAACCAGCCGCCCAAATATTTCCATTCCTATCTTCACACAACGACATTATGCTATTATCCTGTGTAAAGAAATGTTTCCATTGTTGGGTAGCTGCTATAAAAACACTTACCCCTTTATTATTCGCATACCACATATCCCCCTCTTTATCTTCAAGTAATGCATTCACATAGCTATGCGCCAAAGAGTTAGGGTTCATTCTTTCATGTTGTGTCATTGTGACATCAAATGTATGCGGATTATAAACGCAAATCCCTCTATTATAGGTACCAATCCAAATCTTCCCCCCTCTATCACTATAAATGTCATAGACATTTTTACTTATCAAATCATTTACCTGATCTTCACTTTCCGTCATTGTTGTAACCACCTTGTGAGTGTTCTTATCTATAAATAGAATTCCACCTCCATCCGTACCGACAAGAATATTATCATGATCATCTGCTGTCATAGTACGAATAGCATAGTGATTACCAGCTAAAGGAATTTGAAGGAACTCACGACTTTCTAATTGATAAATAAATAATTTTCCTGTAAAACTTCCCAGCCAAATTGTTTTACTTGGAGCGTCATAGTAAGAAGAACGAATTTGAGAAATCGAACAATCAGACTGTAAAATATCCGTAGAGATTACATTAAAAGGGTTGTCCGTTATCTCCAACATACTAAATCCTCGCTCAGTAAACAGTGCATACTGCCCATTTCCAATCTCATTGATTTCATAAACAGTCTGATTTGTAATACCAGTCACCGAAGAGAACTTCTTTTCCTGCGGAAAGTAACAATAAAGCCCATAAGAAGAACAGATCCATATACGTTCCTGACTGTCGATATATATTTTAAATATGAATGGTTCATCTTCCTTCAATAGTGAATCCAAACTCAGTTCTAGAATATAACAGTCTTTATTCTTATCATAATAATAGAGATTTCCATGACTGCTGAACCCCCAAATATCTCCTCCACGAGTAGTAGCCAAGCCGAAAATTCGAGAATCTTTAGGCTGTGGCAGGGTATAATGGCGAATGTATTTACCGTCGTATCTGTCAAATCCTGCCCGCGTCGCAAACCACATAAAATTTGACTTATCTTTCACAATCTGAAAAACTCTCCGGTTACTTAATCCGTTATCACAGTTAATCGTTTGCATATATTGAGCATGCAACGAAGTAACAACAAACAAAAATAATATGTATATAATTGAGTATTTCATAGTCTTTTTATTCGAATAGTCATGAATGAATCTTAGCACAAATATAGTTGTAGAAATGAATTTGCAATACTTTCAAAAGACCTTTTTCCGGCATTTAACAGGTAACAAACCATTTATGATAAGAAACACACTTTTTAAGCAAGCCTAAGGCAAAATTCAGCTCGTCAACAGTTGGTATCAGCAATGAAAGAAACAAAAAAGAAAAGGCTGTCGCAATACTTGAACGTATCACAACAACCTTTCAATTTATTATATAAAGTAAATAAAAATCAGACTAATGAATCATCTACCGTCCAACTCGCGTTTAATAGCCAGAAGCTCTTCTTTAATCGCCTTCAACCGATTCATGATTTCATAATTCCGGACAGTAGCTTCTTTATTATCTTTCAAACGTTGGCGGGCGCCCGGAAGCGTCATGCCTTTCTCTTTCACCAGATGATAGATGAGCCCGATTGTTTCCACATCTTCTTTACGATATTGGCGTATTCCTCTACCGGCAGTCTTGGGAGAGATCTGCGGAAACTCCTTTTCCCAAAAACGGAGCAGAGAAGTATTGACTCCGAACATATCGGCAACTTCTCCTATGGAATAATATAGTTTCAGTTCTTTATCCGTATTAAGCATAACACTCCTGTCTTTTTTTAGAATTAATCGAATACCTTACCGTGGTTGGCAGCCAACTGAATCATCTTCTCGTAATCCTCAGCACTTAAATCCATGAAATAATAGTTCACCGGATTCACCACCTGTCCCTTCACGTGCACTTCATAATGAAGATGCGGCCCGGTACTCTTTCCCGTACTGCCCACTTTTCCAATCACCTCTCCACGCACCACCTTCTTTCCGACTTTCGTATTAAACCCCTGCAAGTGAGCATATCGAGTGAGATATCCGAAGCCATGATCAATCTCAATGGTATTGCCATATCCGGTTTCCCACCCTACCTTTACCACAGTTCCGTCTCCGGTAGCATATACATCCGTTCCCGGATGAGCGGAAAAGTCCATTCCCGCATGAAACTTCGTCGTACCGTAAATAGGATCAATACGTGTACCATAACCGGAAGCCGTCTGACGAAGGTCCTTATTGGAAATAGGCTGAATGGCGGGAATACATTTCAACATTTCATCATGATTCTTGCACATATCCACCACATCATCAAAAGATTTCGATTGGATATAGAGCCGTTTGGATAGAACGTCCAACTTCTGAGTAGTATTCACCACCAGTTTCGCATTCGCTAAGTCCATCAGTTCCTCATAACGGTTCGTACCTCCGTAACCGGCCTGACGGATGGCGGGAGAAACGGGATCGGCCTGCAGGATTACCCGATAGAGGTTATCATCACGCTGCTGAATATCCTGAAGTACCCCCATAGCATCGTCCAAACGACGGGAAAGTACATTATATTGTGCCAAAAGACGGCTGTTTTCAATTCTTAATTCCTTCTCCGATGGAGAGCCGAAGATAAGAAGCAACACGATAAAACAGCCCGCTCCCAACCCCATACCATAGAAAAGCCGACGCAAAATACTAAGCGCACGCTGCCGTACGGTGGGGTAAATTCGATCGTATGTCTGCGTCTGTGGATTATAGATATAGTAAACTTTGCGCATCTTTTTGAAAATATTTCGCTTGTTAATACGGCAAAAGTAATAAAAACGAGCTATCTTTGCACAGTTTTTACGAATTTATGAGCTGTGATTTATGATTTATTGGAGATTCCTCCCTTCTCTCATATTCCACAGCCACATAGTTCATAATTCATAACTCATAATTCTTCATTATATGTTGACTGCAAAAGAGATCAGAGATTCATTCAAGAATTTCTTTGAGTCGAAAGGACACCACATCGTTCCGTCGGCTCCAATGGTGATTAAAGACGACCCTACCCTGATGTTTACCAATGCGGGTATGAACCAGTTTAAAGATATTATTTTGGGCAACCACCCGGCAAAATACAAAAGAGTCGCGGACTCTCAGAAATGTTTGCGCGTAAGCGGAAAGCACAATGACTTGGAGGAGGTAGGACACGATACTTACCATCATACCATGTTCGAAATGCTCGGCAACTGGTCGTTCGGCGATTACTTCAAGAAAGAAGCCATCAGTTGGGCATGGGAATATCTGGTAGATGTCTTGAAACTGAATCCGGAACATCTCTACGCAACCGTATTCGAAGGAAGTCCCGAAGAAGGATTGAGCCGTGACGACGAAGCCGCTTCCTATTGGGAACAATTCCTGCCGAAAGATCATATCATCAACGGCAACAAGCACGATAATTTCTGGGAAATGGGTGATACAGGACCTTGCGGACCTTGTTCCGAAATTCATATCGACCTTCGTCCGGCAGAAGAACGCGCCAAGATTTCCGGTCGCGACCTCGTGAACCATGATCATCCGCAGGTGATTGAAATCTGGAATCTTGTATTCATGCAGTACAACCGCAAGGCAGACAGCAGTCTTGAGCCGCTTCCCGCAAAAGTGATCGACACCGGTATGGGATTCGAGCGTCTTTGTATGGCACTCCAAGGCAAAACGTCCAATTATGATACGGACGTATTCCAGCCAATGCTGAAAGCGATTGCAGCCATGTCGGACACTGAATACGGAAAAGACAAGCAGCAAGATATCGCTATGCGTGTGATTGCCGACCACATCCGTACCATCGCGTTCTCTATCACGGACGGTCAGTTGCCTTCCAACGCTAAAGCAGGTTATGTAATCCGTCGTATCCTCCGCCGTGCCGTCCGTTATGGCTATACATTCCTCGGACAGAAGCAAGCATTCATGTACAAGTTGCTTCCTGTGCTGATTGAGAATATGGGTGAGGCTTATCCGGAACTGATTGCACAAAAGACATTGATTGAAAAGGTAATCAAAGAAGAAGAAGAATCATTCCTCCGCACATTGGAGACAGGTATCCGTCTGTTGGATAAGACAATGGAAGATACCAAAGCTGCCGGAAAAACAGAAATCAGCGGTAAAGACGCCTTTACCTTATATGATACTTTCGGGTTCCCGCTCGACTTGACAGAACTGATTCTCCGTGAAAACGGTATGACCGTCAACATCGAAGAGTTCAACGAAGAGATGCAGCAGCAGAAGCAACGTGCCCGTAACGCTGCCGCAATCGAAACCGGTGACTGGATCACGCTGAAAGAAGGGACGACCGAATTCGTCGGTTACGACTATACGGAATACGAAGCTTCAATTCTTCGCTATCGCCAGATCAGGCAGAAAAACCAGACCTTGTATCAGATTGTACTAGACTATACTCCGTTCTATGCGGAAAGCGGTGGTCAGGTGGGTGATACCGGTGTGTTGGTAAGCGAGTTCGAAACGATTGAAGTGATCGACACCAAGAAAGAAAACAACCTTCCGATACATATTACCAAAAAGTTACCCGAACATCCGGAAGCTCCGATGATGGCTTGTGTAGACACCGACAAACGTGCTGCCTGCGCAGCCAATCACTCGGCCACTCACTTGCTGGACGCTGCTCTCCGTGAAGTTTTGGGTGAACACGTAGAACAGAAAGGTTCGTTGGTTACACCGGATTCCTTACGTTTCGACTTCTCTCACTTCCAGAAAGTGACCGATGAAGAAATCCGCAAGGTAGAGCACATTGTCAACGCCAAGATACGTGCCAACATTCCTTTGAAGGAGTACCGCAATATTCCTATCGAAGAAGCGAAAGAGCTGGGTGCTATCGCTCTCTTCGGCGAGAAGTACGGTGACAGAGTGCGTGTGATACAGTTCGGATCTTCCATCGAATTCTGTGGAGGTACACACGTAGCTGCTACAGGAAACATTGGTATGGTGAAAATCATCTCCGAAAGTTCCGTTGCTGCCGGTGTCCGCCGTATCGAGGCTTACACAGGAGCACGGGTAGAAGAAATGCTGGACACTATTCAAGACACCCTCAATGACTTGAAAGCTCTCTTCAACAATACTCCGGATCTGGGTATCGCTATCCGTAAATACATTGACGAAAACGCAGGTTTGAAGAAGCAGGTGGAAGACTTCATGAAAGAAAAAGAAGCAGCCTTGAAAGAAAGACTGTTGAAGAATATACAGGAAGTAAACGGTGTCAAGGTTATTAAGCTTTGCGCTCCACTGCCTGCAGAAGTGGTGAAGAACATTGCTTTCCAACTTCGCGGTGAAATTACGGAAAACTTGTTCTTCGTAGCCGGAAGCACGGACAACGGCAAACCAATGTTGACAGTCATGTTGAGCGACAACCTCGTAGCAACCGGCCTGAAGGCAGGCAACTTGGTAAAAGAGGCTGCCAAGCTGATTCAAGGTGGCGGCGGTGGTCAACCGCACTTTGCTACCGCCGGAGGTAAGAATGCCGACGGACTACCGGCAGCAGTTGAAAAAGTGATAGAGCTGGCAGGAATCTAAAAGTAAACAGATAAAAGGATAGCGTGTCTTAAGGTAGGAATTACTTTAAGACACGCTTTTTTATATATAAATTCAAGCCCCTTATTCCAGTTGTTACGGTTTTTTCCTATCTTTGCCAACAGATTAGTTATTTTCTTATCCTTCAAATAAATAAAATAAGTAATCACTAATACCTAAAGAGCAATGAGAACGCCTATTTATCTATGCTTGCTGTTAACCTGCATGCTGGTTTCCTGTACCCCTACGCAAGAAAAACACGAAACAGATTACACATTGTACGTAAATCCGTTCATCGGAACCGACTTCACCGGAAACACGTATCCCGGTGCTCAAGCTCCTTTCGGCATGGTGCAGCTCAGCCCTGACAACGGACTTCCCGGTTGGGACCGCATCTCCGGTTATTTCTATCCGGACAGTACCATTGCCGGATTCAGCCATACCCACCTTTCCGGTACAGGAGCAGGAGATCTGTACGACATCTCTTTTATGCCTGTCACCCTTCCTTATAAAGAAGCGGAAGCGCCTCTAGGCATTCATTCCAAATTCTCTCATGAAGATGAAAGCGCTTACGCAGGTTATTATCAAGTACGATTGAAAGACTACAATATCAACGTCGAACTGACTGCAACTGAACGTTGCGGTATCCAATGTTACACCTTTCCCGAAGCCCAATCCGCCATCTTCCTAAATTTGAAAAAGGCCATGAACTGGGACTTCACTAATGATTCTTATATCGAAAAGATAGACTCTGTTACCATTCAAGGCTACCGCTTCTCCGATGGTTGGGCACGCGACCAGCACATCTATTTCCGCACCCGTTTCTCCAGACCTTTCGAGAAAATGGAACTGGACACTACGGCTATTATCAAAGACAACAAACGTATCGGTACAGCCGTCATCGCCCGCTTCGACTTCAATACCAAAGAAGGTGAGCAAATTCTCGTCAATACTGCCATTTCCGGCACAAGCATGGACGGTGCAGCCAAAAACCTGCAAGCGGAAGTCCCCGAAAACGACTTCGATAAATACCTGGCTGAAACAAAAGCGAATTGGAACCGCCAACTTGGTAAAATCGAAGTGAAAGGCGATAACGAAGACGACAAAGTAAACTTCTACACCGCTCTCTATCATTCGATGATTGCCCCGACTATCTACAATGATGTGGACGGCACTTACTACGGCCCTGATAAGAAAGTGCACCAGGCAGACGGCTGGGTGAACTACAGCACTTTCTCCCTGTGGGATACCTATCGTGCAGCCCATCCTCTCTTCACTTACACAGAGCCGGAGCGTGTCAACGACATGATAAAATCCTTCATTGCCTTCTACGAGCAAAATGGCCGGTTGCCGGTATGGAACTTCTACGGAAGTGAAACAGACATGATGATCGGCTATCATGCCATTCCTGTCATCGTAGACGCCTATCTGAAAGGTATCGGTGATTTTGATGCGGAGAAAGCATTGAACGCTTGTGTTGCAACCGCTAATCTGGACAGTTATCGCGGTATCGGGCTTTACAAAGAATTAGGATATATTCCCTACAACGTGACAGACCATTACAACGCTGAGAACTGGTCATTATCTAAAACCCTGGAATATGCCTTCGACGATTACTGCATTGCCGAAATGGCTAAGAAGATGGGCAAACAAGACATTGCGGACACATTCTACAAACGTTCCCGGAACTATAGAAATCTTTATAACACGGAAACCTCTTTCATGCAACCGCGCGATGACAAGGGGCACTTTATCAAAGGTTTCAAAGCCGACGACTATACTCCACACATCTGCGAAAGCAACGGATGGCAGTATTTCTGGTCGGTACAGCACGATATCAACGGATTGATAGACCTTGTAGGCGGCAAAAACAGATTTGCCGAGAAACTGGACAGTATGTTCACCTATCATCCGGCAGCAGATGCCGAACTTCCACTGTTCAGTACGGGAATGATCGGTCAATACGCACATGGAAACGAACCGAGCCATCATGTCATCTACCTTTTCAATTCAATAGGCTTCAATGAACGGACTCAATATTACGTAGCAAAAGTAATGAACGAACTTTATAAGAACGAGCCTGCCGGTCTTTGCGGCAACGAAGATTGCGGGCAAATGTCGGCATGGTACGTATTCAGCGCAATGGGCTTCTATCCGGTAAATCCGGTCAGCGGCAAGTACGAAATAGGAACCCCGCTCTTTCCGGAAATGCAGTTGCATCTGACAAACGGTAAAACATTTACCGTGCTGGCTCCTAATGTAAACAAGAAGAATATCTATATACAGTCAACCAAAGTAAACGGACACCCCTACGACAAAACGTATATCACCCATGAACAAATCATGAGTGGAGCCACCGTAGAATTCGAGATGGGCAGTACCCCAAAAACAATCGGAGTCATATTCGAGGAAAAACGACCTTAAGTATATCTGAACTAATATCTATTGAGATAATGAATGAAAACTTCGATGTAACCTACAAGGCATTATTCCGCAAGTACTACCCCAGCCTCATCTTCTACGCTACCCGCCTGGTAGGGGAAGAAGAGGCGGAAGACGTGGTACAGGATGTCTTTGTGGAGCTATGGAGACGGAAAGACAGCATAGAGATAGGCGACCAGATACAGGCTTTTCTCTACCGTGCCGTCTATACCCGTGCCCTCAACGTGTTGAAACATCGCAATGTGGAAGACGGCTACTGTGCTGCTATGGAAGAAATAAACCAAAGACGTGCAGAATTCTATCAGCCGGACAACAATGAAGTAATCCAGAGAATTGAAGACAGAGAACTCCGTAAGGAGATCTACAACGCCATTAATGAATTGCCGGACAAGTGCAAAGAAGTTTTCAAACTAAGCTATCTGCACGAAATGAAAAACAAGGAGATAGCCGATGCTCTCGGCATTTCACTCCGCACGGTAGAGGCTCATATGTACAAGGCCTTGAAGTACTTGCGCAGCCGCCTCGATCCGCTTTGGATAATTCTTTTCTTATTTTTATGGAGAGATTGGTAAGTGTTTTTATGTTCTGAATTGTATTATTAATATGAAGGAAAAGAAAATGAATAATCTGAGTGAAGATATAATCAACAGATATCTGACAGGACAATGTTCCGAAGAAGAGCTTATCGAAGTGAATGCTTGGATGAAGGAATCGGAAGAGAATGCCCGTCAGTTATTTCGTATGGAAGAAATTTATCATTTAGGTAAATTCGACCAATATGCCGACGGACCACGGATGCTTCGTGCAGAAAAACGACTTTATAAGAAACTGGACGAGGAGAAAGGAAAACAGAATAAAATACTGCGTATGCATCGTTGGATGAAATATGCAGCAGTCATTGCTATCATATTTTCCATCAGCGGTGGAATCGGATATTGGTTTTATCACAATGGAACCGACCAGCAAATGATGGTTGCAGTTGCCAATGAAGGTATTGTGAAGGAAGTCGTTCTGCCGGACGGAACCAAAGTCTGGTTAAACAACTCGGCTACCTTAAAGTACCCGCGCGAGTTTTCCGAAAAAGAACGTAATGTACATTTGGAAGGAGAAGCTTACTTCGAAGTTACCAAAAATCGTCATAAGCCATTCACCGTACAAAGTGACGCCATGCGTGTACGCGTATTGGGTACAACATTCAACTTCAAATGCGACAAGCGTTGCCGAGTAGCCGAAGCAACATTGATTGAAGGCGAAATAGAAGTGAAAGGGAACAAGGAAGAGGGACAAATCATCCTTACTCCCGGACAGCGTGCGGAACTGAACAAAAGCAACGGCCGACTGACTGTAAAACAAGTAGACGCCAAGTTGGATGCAGTATGGCATGACAACCTGATTCCATTCCAAAAAGCCGATATATTCACAATAACCAGAACATTGGAGCGTTTCTATGATGTGAAGATTATTCTGTCTCCCGATATGAAACCGGACAAAACTTACTCCGGTGTACTAAAACGGAAGTCCGACATCGAATCCGTACTGAAATCATTGCAGAACTCCATACCTATTGATTATAAGATTGTCGGAAACAATATCTTTATTTCTCCTAAATAAGAAATATAAGGTGTGAAACTAAAAAGCTATTAATACCATGAAATTAAAAACATTCCTTCTAGTAGGATGTTTAGGAGGTTTATTTACACTTAGCTCCTGCACAGCCCCCACTAACGTAAAAGACTATAGTGCATACGTCAACCCTTTCATCGGTACCGGTGGACATGGACATACTTTTCCCGGCGCAGTAGTTCCCCACGGCATGATTCAGCCCAGTCCGGACACCCGGATTGACGGTTGGGACGCCTGTTCCGGTTATTATTATGCCGATTCTACAATCAATGGTTTCTCCCACACACACGTCAGCGGCACAGGGTGCTGTGATTATGGGGACGTACTGTTCATGCCAACTGTAGGCAAACAACAATACCTGACTACCGATCCTCAAAGTCAAGTACTAGCCTATGCTTCTTCTTTTTCTCACGAAAATGAGGTAGCCGAACCGGGATATTATGCTGTTTTTCTAGATACTTATCAGGTAAAAGCTGAAATATCAGCCACCAAACGTGGTGCTATCCACCGCTATACTTTCCCCGAAAGTTCGGAATCCGGCTTAATCATCGATTTAGATTACAGCCTGCAACGACAGACAAACTCGGAGATGGAAATAGAAGTAATCAGTGACACGGAAATATGCGGACATAAGAAAACGACCTATTGGGCTTTCGACCAATATATAAATTTCTATGCCAAATTCTCCCAACCGTTCTCTTACACATTGATAACAGACTCTATCACCATGGACGACGGCAAACGTCTTCCTGTCTGCAAAGCCCTGTTGCATTTCAATACAAAGAAGAATGAACAAATACTTGCGAAAGTAGGCGTCTCTGCCGTCGACATAGCAGGTGCACGCAAGAATGTCGAATCAGAGATTCCCGGATGGGATTTTGATAAAGTACGCAAAGACGCACGACAGGCATGGAATCAATATCTGTCGAAAATTGATATTACAACTTCCGACAAGGAAGACAAGACCATCTTCTACTCCGCTCTCTATCACACAGGAATCAGCCCGAATCTGTTCAGCGATGCAGACGGACGTTATTTAGGTATGGATCTCGAAGTACATCAGGGAGATACCGCCAATCCCGTATATACAGTATTTTCCTTATGGGACACCTTCCGTGCATTGCACCCGTTAATGACGATTATCGACCCCGATCTGAATAACCAGTTTATCAATTCACTGATAAAGAAGCACCAGGAAGGCGGAATATACCCGATGTGGGATTTGGCTTCCAACTATACAGGCACCATGATTGGCTATCATGCTGTCCCCGTCATAGTGGACGCCTACATGAAAGGATACCGTAACTTCGATGCAAAAGAAGCCTATAAAGCCTGTCTGCGTGCAGCCGAATATGATACCACCGGTATCAAATGCCCGGACTTGGTACTGCCTCATCTCATGCCGAAAGCGAAATATTATAAAAATGCGATTGGGTATATTCCCTGCGACCGCGAAAACGAATCCGTAGCCAAAGCCTTGGAGTATGCGTATGACGACTGGTGTATCTCTATCTTCGCAGAAGCAATGAACGATTTTGAATCCAAAGCCAAATACGAACGTTTTGCCAAAGCATACGAATTCTATTTCGACAAATCAACTCGTTTCATGCGCGGACTTGATTCGAAAGGTGAATGGCGCACACCATTCAATCCGCGTGCATCAACCCATCGCAACGATGATTATTGTGAAGGAACAGCCTGGCAATGGACTTGGTTTGTACCTCACGATATAAATGGATTGGTCAATCTGATGGGTGGAGAAGACGCATTCGTTCAGAAACTCGATTCGTTATTCACGGCCGATTCATCACTCGAAGGCGAAACAACATCGTCAGACATTAGCGGACTTATCGGTCAATATGCACATGGCAACGAACCCAGCCATCATGTGATTCATTTATACAATTACGTGAACCGCCCATGGAGAACTCAAGAATTGGTGGATAGTGTTTATCGTAGTCAGTATGCTAACAGTGTAGATGGATTATCCGGTAATGAGGATTGCGGTCAGATGTCTGCCTGGTACGTTCTCAACTCCATGGGATTCTATCAGGTATGTCCCGGGAAACCGGTATATTCTATCGGACGTCCGGCTTTCGACAAAGCAGTGATCAATCTGCCCGAAGATAAAACATTCAGTATAATAGTTAAAAACAACTCCAAAGAGAATAAATACATTGAAAGCATATCACTGAACGGCAAATCTTTGGACACTCCATTCTTCAATCATCAGGATATAGCAAATGGTGGAACAATGGAAATCAGTATGACCGACAAACCTAATTACAAAACACATATACCATGAAAAGAATATTATTAATTGCTTGTGTGCTTGGTTGTACACTCTTTGCCAAAGCGAAAGACTGGACACAGTATGTCAATCCGCTAATGGGTTCGCAGTCCTCCTTTGAGTTATCAACAGGTAACACTTATCCCGCCATCGCCCGTCCTTGGGGAATGAACTTCTGGACTCCCCAAACAGGAAAAATGGGAGACGGATGGCAATACACCTATACTGCCAATAAGATTCGCGGTTTCAAACAAACGCACCAGCCCAGCCCGTGGATTAATGACTACGGGCAATTCTCCATCATGCCAATAGTCGGCAAACCCGTGTTTGATGAAGAAAAACGCGCCAGTTGGTTTGCTCACAAAGGAGAAACAGCTACTCCTTATTATTATAAGGTATACCTTGCCGAACATGATATAGTGGCGGAAATGACGCCGACGGAACGTGCCGTTCTTTTCCGTTTTACTTTCCCGGAAAACGATCATTCATATATTGTGGTAGACGCTTTCGACAAAGGTTCGTATATCAAGGTGATTCCCGAAGAAAACAAGATCATCGGCTATACTACCCGCAATAGCGGAGGAGTTCCCGAGAACTTCAAGAATTACTTTATCATCGAGTTCGACAAGCCCTTTACTTATAAAGCAACGGTAGCCAACGGCAATCTGCAAGAAAACGTTGCAGAACAAACGACTGATCATGCCGGAGCCATCATCGGATTCCGGACACATAAAGGTGAGCAGGTACACGCCCGCATCGCCTCTTCCTTTATCAGCTTCGAGCAGGCTGCCACCAATATGAAAGAGTTGGGCAAAGACAATATTGAGCAGCTAGCCAAGAAAGGAAAAGAAGCTTGGAATCAGGTTTTGGGCAAGATAGAAGTGGAAGGTGGAAATCTTGACCAATATCGTACATTCTATTCATGCCTGTATCGTTCCTTACTCTTTCCGCGTAAATTCTACGAACTGGACGCGGCAGGAAAGCCCATTCACTACAGCCCGTACAACGGACAAGTATTACCGGGTTATATGTATACCGACACAGGTTTTTGGGATACATTCCGTTGCCTGTTCCCATTATTGAACTTGATGTATCCTTCCATCAACAAGGAAATGCAGGAAGGACTTATCAATACGTACAAAGAAAGCGGATTCTTCCCCGAATGGGCAAGTCCCGGACACAGAGGGTGCATGGTGGGCAATAACTCCGCCTCTGTCTTGGTAGATGCCTATATGAAAGGTGTAAAAGTAGACGATGTAAAAACCTTGTATGAGGGTTTGCTTCACGGGACAGAGAATGTTCATCCTCAGGTTTCTTCAACAGGACGCTTAGGACACGAATACTACAACAAACTGGGTTATGTTCCGTATGACGTAAAAATCAATGAGAACGCCGCCCGTACTTTGGAATACGCTTACGATGACTGGTGCATTTATAAACTGGCCAAAGAACTGAAACGTCCGAAAAAAGAAATCAGTCTCTTCGCCAAACGTGCCATGAACTATAAAAATCTTTTCGACAAGGAGTCTAAACTAATGCGCGGACGCAATGCGGACGGTACATTCCAATCTCCGTTCTCTCCGCTGAAATGGGGTGACGCCTTTACGGAAGGCAACAGTTGGCACTACACTTGGTCCGTATTCCACGATCCTCAAGGACTTATCGATCTAATGGGCGGGAAAAAAGAGTTTATCACTATGATGGATTCCGTATTCGCCGTACCTCCCGTTTTCGATGAAAGCTACTACGGACAGGTGATTCACGAAATCCGTGAAATGACCGTTATGAATATGGGTAACTACGCACATGGCAACCAGCCCATCCAGCACATGATTTATCTGTACGACTATGCAGGTCAACCCTGGAAAGCCCAATATTGGTTACGACAGGTTATGGACCGGATGTACACTCCCGGACCGGACGGGTATTGCGGTGATGAGGACAACGGACAGACTTCCGCCTGGTATGTATTCTCTGCCCTCGGCTTCTATCCTGTATGTCCGGGTACGGATGAATATATTGTAGGCGCTCCATTATTCAAGAAAGCCACCCTTCACTTCGAAAACGGCAATAGTCTGGTGATTGACGCTCCCAATAACAGCAAGAAGAATTTCTATATCAACTCCATGAGTTTCAACGGAACCGATTATACCAAGAATTATCTTCGTCACGGAGATTTATTCAATGGAGGAACTATCAAAGTAGATATGAGCAACAAGCCCAATCAAGACAGAGGAACAAAAGAAGAGGATATGCCTTATTCTTTCTCAAAAGAGTAAATCCATCAGACGCGGATTAACGCAAATTAGCGTTAATCCGCATTTAAATCTACACTATTTTTACATTTATCTGTGACGGAGCTCTTAATATAAGAACCCAACTATCCACAGAGGCAAGGTTGACTGCAAAAGTCTCACGTACAGTACCAATTTTCCCAGGATGGGAAGTGAGAGCATATAATAAGTTAGAATTATCCAAGCGAAAGATAAATATAAGTATTTGCTGTTTGCAAACAGCAAAAAACGCCATAAATTGCTGTCCACAAACAGCAGATCACACAATCCCCCTCTTTTTATCAAGATTCCTACTAAAAGAAATAGCCGGGAAGTATCTTTTCACTACTTTTGCTCCTACAAACAACACCTTATGAAAATGAAAGAGAAACTTGACTTCTCAGAAGTCCCCTACCAATATGCGATGTGCCTTAATCAACAATGCCCGAAGGCCGACACCTGTCTCAGACAACTTGCCGAACAAAGTGTACCGGAGGAAGTTGAATATTGGTCAATTATCAGTCCCAAACGTTTAAACCCAATAAAAGGCGATTGTCCCTACTATCGTTCCAATATCAAGGCACGCTATGCAAAAGGATTTATCGGGATCTTAGAGAGTCTGCCTCATAAGCAGATGGAAAACGTAATTTCCCACTTAATAAGTTTCTTCAACCGAAGGACATATTACCGTGTCCGCAAAGGTGAACGTCTACTCTCTCCTGCCGAACAACAACAATTTATAAACATCCTTAAGTACTGCGGTGTTTCCCAGCCACTAAAGTTCGATGAGTATACCGAAGCTTATGATTGGTAGCAAGCCACAGTGCCATAATAATGCCGCTCCTTTGTCACAATCGTGCCAATTCGATGGCACAACTGTGACAAAGGAATGGCACGGTTGTGACAATGCGGTGGCACAATTCATCTCCCAAAACAGTTATTAAGAAGCAAATGATAAATCCTCCTGCTCTACCATTCTATATGAATAAGATAAAGCAAGAGGATTTTATCTAAAGATGATAAGTAATGAATTAAACAGCTTTATTTTACTGAGCTATACCAAATGACAACCTCTTTATTTATAAACAATAGTCGTTGTATCATATTTTGTTAGTTCTGGAATATTCTGACCTTTCTTCAAATAAAGAGTTTTAACTTTATCGCTACGTTTAGCGTTTAATTCTCTCAGCATCGGACATTCAGAAACATCAATAGAAGTTACACAGTCATAATCTGCATACCACGAAGTATAACTCAAATCCAATGTTTCCAATTTACTTCCACTTATTTTAAGGCTTTCCGCATATGAATATGCAAGAGAACCACCCAAATTAAAACGGGAAATCGGATTGTCTCCAAAGTTATATTCTTCGCAATTTTCCGTATTACGGAATGATAATGATTCTACTTTATGCAATCCAGATATATCTAGTTTTTTCATTTCGTTACAATATCCCAAACTTAATGAAGTAAGATTCGGAAAGCTTTCTATTCCGGTAAGATCCATCAACTTACTGTAATACGATGTGTTTGTTAATGAGGTTGCTTCTAGTCCGGCTTCCAAAACGGCACATTGATCACCTGCAATAGAGAGAACCCATTTGTTTTTTATAACAAGCGCTCTTAGGTTATCATCCGGGATACTTACCAACTCTATGTTCGGATTCTTTTGAATTACAGCAATGTCACTTGTCAGAGTATTGTCGGTATCGGTAATTCGGATAAGACCACCACGCGTATCTGTAGCACTACTAAGACCATAAGTCAAAGTAACTGTTGTTAAACCATCATCTTCCGGTTGCGGTTGAGACACTGATTGTTTAGTTATCCATTCGTCTCCTTGAGTGACTGAAACGGTATACTCAATGTTATATTTTACTTTAAAAGAGATGGTACGTGCCGCGAGGTCATACATTAAGAGATTTGTTTCCGGAATAATAGCTTCCGTTCGCTTTTGATTTACATTGACATTTATAGGATCGGTAACGAATGGACTGGAAATGGTGATTGTTGCAGAACGATCCTTATAAGTTACATTTGTTGCCGCTTTAAATGATAAAATTACTTTACCACCAAAATCACTACGCCTATCAAACTTCAGCCATTCTTCACTACCCTCACTACAAGTAATGAGAGGTTCGGCTATATTTGTGTTGAGCTGAATTTGCACAAGGTTTTCTTCCTTCGAAATAGACAGATTGTCATCAGAAAGTAAATCTAGAATATAGTCGGGGAAAGTTTCCACTTGTAACGGTACCACAACAGAACCTGTAAAGAATTTAAAGATCGCAATACGCTTTTCGTCTGCTGTATTAGGATCGATGGTGAAAGTAACTACGTCACCATCTTTTCCTGATGTAACTGAAGGATGTGCCCAATCGCACGCTCCTGACAATCTCCAATCTCCCGAACTAGTCACTGTAACGGTAACATCACCTCCATTCTTATCTGCTTGAATAGTATTGGTAGATAATGAGATAATAGCCTCGTTACCATTATTAATCGATTCATCATCGGAACAACTCCATAACATGGTAGCTGCTAACAATGTTATCATTATTCTTTTTAGAAAGTCCATCTTTATCTTTTTTAAGTGAAATATAAACTTCTGTTAGAGAGCCTTACGCTCTGTACTATTTTTACTGTAATAATGGCTTGGATAAACAAGTTCTTCGTCATACAGACCTCTGCATACATTTTGACACTTATATACTTGTGAACCATATAGGGAAGGATCAAGTGCAAAGAACATATAGTATCCATAGCCGGCTACTTTTTTAGAACGTGCAGTTGATTCACTTGAACTTCCACTACCACGGCGAAGCTCTATTGACATACCACCGCATTGTTTCAGTGTCATACCAATGCCAGGACTTGCAGAACCACCATAGTCGGCTACAGCATAATCACAATATTGACCGGGCTCAACTCCATCAATCACTTGAAGACTATTTGAATACATTGCTCCAAGATTGTAAAGTGAAACTATTTTCTCGGGCATTACCGATTTACATTCGTACATAAGCCGTGAACCCGCATAAGCAGAGTGAGTTGAGAGCCATGGATTCGATAAATCCGGCGAGTTTGAATATTCATCATCAAAAGCAACACCATCCAGATTGTAAGCACGGCAATAGGCCGCCAATTCACGGGCAAACTCTTTGGCTCCCATATCCGACAGTTGAGCACACCCTGCCTGGTCGTGGTTACCCAATATACTGATGATGACTTTCATGCCCGCCTTGCGGAGCGGTTGCAGGTATTGTTCGTTATTGTCGAGCAAGAACTGCACATTTTCGTTGTTCTTGAGATAAACGCGATTGGTCACGGAATTCCAGTTGATGTTGGCGGCAAACAGCACAACGTGGTCGAAGAAATACTTACCGCTTGCTGTCAAGAATTCAAGCGCATTCAGCGGATTAGTATCATTTACCTCAAAATAAAGCACATTGGTCACAGCACCTTCACCTTTGAAAGTGTTCGGCATATTTCGGCAATCTTTTACGAGAAGTACCATGTGAGCGGACGTTTCGGTAAACGTTACCCCTTCGGTAGGCGAAGAGGCTGTCAAAGGTACGATATAGGTTTTTCCTTCTTCCATTCCATCGAAAGCGGTAAGCGTCACCTTTACGCTCGGAGTACTTTTATCATCCGGCGCAAGCAAGAAAATTCCATCGTGAGCAATCTTCACGTTCTCGGCAGGAAAGAGTTCAAAGTCGGTGTTATGGATAGCGTTGTAAGTGTCTTTATAGGCCTCATCCACCGCGATTTTCACATCCACCCCTTTTTGCGGAAGCTTGGAAAGGCTGAATATCACGTTCGTGCTATATTCCGCATCGCGCAATTCCACTACCGAATTGTTCTTGTTCGTGCTCTCGTCGAGCAACAAACCGTTCAGTTGAGTAGCACCCCAATAGGGGGTTTCGTCTACATTGCTTCCTACATTGATGTCTTCCTCACAAGAAGTCAGGAAAAGAACGGAACATACCGCCAACGACAAGAAGCCATATTTAATAGTATTCATTCTATTCATAATCAGAATTTTGTTTGGTTAATTGTTATTTCTTCTCAGGTAATGACACTGGCACCCATACAGGCTCATTGTCGAATGTCAAATCGTATCCGCTGGCATAGTCTATCACCTTAGTACCTGCGCCTTCGTCGAACTTCCAGTAAGCAATCAGGCCGTCGGATGCCGGATCGACAAAGTAGAAGTGATTCGGAGCCTTAATCTCTTCAGCGGTGAGCGCACGATTCCAAATACGGGCTTCAGCAACGACTCCATCGAAATAGCGTTGAGCCTCGTAAGAATAACCTATCCAGAACACACGGCTACCGTCTTCTTCATTATGATGCTTGGCACCTAAATTAACAGAAGTTCGACCTACATAAGCTCTCGACAATTTTTCGACCCCATTGACATAAACCGTGACATAGCCACCGTCGAACACTACTGCCAAATGATACCACACTCCACTTTCAAATTGCAGTTCTGAACTGGATACATTCTTAGTAGAAGCAATCTGTAACTGGTTGGAAGGTTCAGAATCGCCGAGACGCAACAAATAATGACTTTCGATACCCATCAGCGTACTGATGCCATTGGAGAATGAATTGGCCTTAAACAGAATTTCCATCGTATTCTCGCTCAATCTATTGAACTTAGAGTCATTATTAAAGTCCGGATAAGCCCTGTTGCGAGTCATGGTAGCCACCACATTGACAAGCGATGCCGCACGGAACACATAATAATAGGTTTTCGCACTCTGCAACACATCTATCCCTTCCACCGAGCGAATAGTAACAGGAAGCACATACACCTTGTTGATATCAAGATTACCGATATTCACAAATGTGACAGGAAGTGACGTACTGGCTATCGACCCCGCATTGATGACCGTCGTGGTTTCTTCCATCGAATAAAACTCTTCGGGAAGAAGTTCCACGTCTTCTTCATAATAAGTGAGTTTATAAGTTTCCAAAAGTGCCGGATCGGGAGCCATAGTCACTTTAATTTCGTGATCTTCCGGCTTTGCGATAGCCACCGAGATATCAGAGACTTGGTTAGGCATTCCCGCTTTGAAAAGCACATCTTCCGTAAAGACAGAGGTGGAAATGAAAAGTTTGTTGTCGAAGTTCTCATCATTTTCTGTGCATCCGACCAAGGAAAAGGCAAGACAGAGAACCCCAAATAATAATATATTTAGTTTCATACGATAATAGATTAATTTACGGTTGGATTCATTATGTTTATAGCCTCACGCGCATTAGGATATACGAACGTGACGTTAAAGTAGTCCTGTTGAATGGCGTCAATTGAAATTCCCGCTTTCACATAGCCCGATACGGGAAGAATAGCCCAACGAGCCGCACCGATAACGGAGAGTGTGCCATCGCCAAATTCACCGGTAGCTATTCCGGCAGCGTTTACATATGGAGTACTTACCCCCATCACATAACGGTCGGCGGGAATATCATCCATATACGACATCATAACAAGATAAGACATCTCGTCATAATTTTTAGCACTGTGGGCGCTAATGATAATAAACTCACAATCGGATAATATTTGCTTATCAATCACATTCTGCGGATATCCCTTGAAAAGAATCGTTTTCCCGCAGGAAGCCTTCCATTCGTTCACTAAATCGAAGAAAGCGCCTTGTCGCATGGTTTCCGCTGCAACAGCTTCCTCGCCTATGATACTATTAAGGTCGGTCCCCGTAAAGTTCAATTCGACTCCATCCAATCCAAGCACATCGCAAGCCGCTAATTGCTTAGCCGTTTCCGTTTTGCAAAAATCGATGAAACGGGCAGCAGGATCTACCACAACCTCTTCGTCTCCTTCCTCGCCGTCGCCCCCTTCTTCAGATTCTTCCGGAGCGGGGGTGTTGGCTTCTTCATCAAGAATCGCTTTCCAACGAGCCTCTATCGCATCGAAATCAATCAAGCCCACTACTTTCGTACCTTTCTTGTGAACTTCAGCTACTTCAGCCGCATTCATGGCATTCACTTCCAAGATATTGTTCAAACAAATGTAATCAATACTGTCCGGCAGATCGGTGAGATGCTCGTTGCGACAAACTGGAGCAGTGCCCTTATTATCTATCGAAGCAATCGTTATCTTATGAACGGATTGTTTGTATAATACTAAGTTCTCCAAGTACTTGGTAAGAAAAGCCTCTAAAGCCCTAGAAGATTTCTGATATTTTTCATTTTTCTAAAAAAAATGAGAAATAAGACTAAGTGTTTATTATATTAGCATTGTTTTATTAACAGAAGGAGAGACAGTCGACACTCTTCTTTGTAGAGTTTAATAAAAGTATAACCATTAAATTAAATGTATGGAAAGCAAACATTCGCTTCGAAAGCCAAAGCTATTTCGGACTTTATTGATTCTCCTGTTTATGGCAGTTCCTTTACAATGGGCTACTGCACAGCTGACCTTATCAACTCCCCGTACCACCCTAGGAGCTGTAATCAAACAAATTCAGTCTCAGTCCAAGTATCAGTTTTTCTACAATGACAAACTATCAACTATCACTGTTGATCCTCTCAAGGTAAAAGACGCTTCATTAGAACAAGTTCTGAGCAAGCTTTTAAATAATAAGGATGTCACTTATAAGATAGATGATAATATAATTTATTTATCAGAAAAAGGAGATCTCAATTCTAATCAACAACAAGCAGGAAAAGAGCGCACCATAACAGGGCAGGTTTTAGATTCAAAAGGAGAGCCGTTGATTGGTGTCAGCATTTTGGTAAAAGGTACAACTGACGGTGCAATCACTGACTTGGACGGTAATTACAAAGTTACTACAAAGAGCAACAATCCTATTATTGTATATTCCTATATCGGGTACAAAACCCAAGAAGTTCCATTACACGGTCAGACTTCATTGAATATAACATTAATGGATGACACACAAGTAATTGATGAAGTTGTTGTCACTGCTTTAGGTATTAAACGAGCAACTAAAGCTTTGAGTTATAATGTACAAGAAGTAAAAAGTGATGAACTTCTCACCAACAAAGATGCCAACTTTATTAATGCTTTGTCTGGTAAAGTAGCAGGTGTCACTATCAATAGTTCATCTTCCGGTGTTGGTGGTGCAAGTAAAGTTGTGATGCGTGGAACAAAAGCCATCAATCAATCCAGTAATGCATTATATGTCATTGATGGTGTTCCCATGTTTAACTTAGGAAGTGAAGGTGGTCAAGAAAATGACTCTAAAGGAACAACAGAAGCTATTGCTGATATTAATCCGGAAGATATCGAATCAATGTCAGTATTAACAGGTGCTGCTGCAGCTGCACTATATGGAAGCCATGCTGCCAATGGAGCTATTGTTATCACGACTAAAAAAGGAAAAGAAGGACGTTTGCAATTAACTGTAAGTCAAAATACAGAATTCCTTCGTCCTTTCAGAATGCCGGAGTTTCAGAACCGCTACGGCACGGGAGATTTACTGTCCAATACTTCTTCGGTAGAAAAAAGTTGGGGACATAAATTGAATTCTGCGAATTATATGGGATATTCTCCCGTAGATGATTTCTTACAAACAGGGGTTGTTACAACCGAAACTGTTGCTCTTTCTACAGGAACTGAGCGCAATCAAACTTACTTTTCTGCAAGTGCGATAAACTCAGACGGCATGGTACCCAACAACGATTACAATCGTTATAATTTTACATTCCGCAACACAACATCTTTCCTGAAAGATAAAATGACTTTGGATGTAAGCGCTAATTACGTCAAGCAGAACGATCGTAATATGGTTAATCAGGGAACCTACTCCAATCCTCTCGTCACTGCCTACTTATTCCCTCGTGGTGATGATTGGAATGATATTAAGATGTACGAACGTTATGATACCACACGTAAAATCTATACTCAATATTGGCCACAAGATTTTTCCGGCTTAACCGGGCAAAACCCTTATTGGATTGCTTATCGCAACTTACGCGAAACGGATAAAGATCGTTACATGCTGAGTGCAGCGTTAAATTACAAGATATTGGATTGGTTAAGCGTTTCAGGACGTGTACGTGTTGACAATTCAGATTCCAAATATACTCGTAAATTATATGCAACCAGTAACGAGATTTTGGTAGAAAATTCAAAGAACGGTCTTTATGGTATTAACCAAACTAATGATAAGCAAACTTATGCAGACTTTATGGTCAACATTAACAAAACATTTAAAGAAGTATTAAGTTTGCAAGCTAACCTTGGTGCATCTTATTCGGATATGCGACAAGACGTATTTAGTAATGAAGGCCCTATCAGTGATACAAAAGGTATTGCTAATGTATTCAATGTTTTTCACCTGGATAATGATAAAACCAAACGCTCACAGTCCGGCTATCGCGAACAGACACAATCTATTTTCGCCAGTGTAGAATTAGGATATAAAAGTACCTATTATTTAACATTGACAGGGCGTACAGATTGGCCTTCACAATTGGCAGGTCCGAATTCTGTAAAAAGCGCTTTCTTCTATCCTTCTATTGGTGGTTCGGTGATACTATCAGAACTGTTGCCTATGCCTAAACAGATTTCATTCTTGAAACTAAGAGCCTCCTATGCCTCTGTAGGTCTTCCTTTCCCACGTTTCTTGGCAAATCCAACATACGAATGGGATCAAAAAGCACAAAAATGGGCAGTTAAGACTCATTACCCGATGTATGAATTGAAACCGGAAAAGACTAATTCATGGGAAATAGGTATTACTGCACGTTTCCTTGACCATTTCAACTTCGACTTAGGATTGTACACAACTAAGACATATAACCAGACATTCGAACCAAACATCTCAGTGTCTTCTCAATATTCTACAATTTATGTACAAACAGGTAGTGTGCGTAATAAAGGTATCGAATTATCTTTAGGATACGATAACGACTGGAATGGAAAATTCAGATGGGGTTCTACCGTTACTTTCAGCGCAAATAAAAACGAGATACTTGAGTTGATGGAAAATTACAAGCATCCGGAAACAGGAGCCATCATCACATTGGACCGCTTGGAAGTCGGCGGTTTGGCAGATGCAAAATTCGTTTTGAAAAAAGGTGGTAGTTTAGGAGACCTTTACTCCATTAAAGATTTGCAACGTGATAGTAACGGTAACATATATGTGAATGAGAAAGGAGAAGTTGCCAGTGTAGCATCAGAAGACATTAAGCTAGGCAGTGTATTCCCTAAATGTAATCTATCATGGCGTAACGATTTCAAATGGAAGAATCTAAATTTCGGCTTTATGCTTTCAGCACGTTTTGGAGGTATTGTTTATTCAGCAACTCAATCTTATCTTGATTATTACGGAGTATCTGAGGCATCGGCAGTTGCACGTGATTTCGGTGGAGTTGTCGTGAATGGCGGTGATGTAGTTAATGCACAAAAATGGTACTCGGTTGTCGGGGCACAAAACGGTATTCCTCAATATTATACATACAGTGCCACTAATGTACGTCTGCAGGAAGCTTCTATCGGATACACTATTCCCAAGAATAAATTATGGGGAATTGCTGATATCACAGTATCATTGGTAGGACGTAATCTTTGGATGCTATATTGTAAAGCACCATTTGATCCGGAGGCTGTTGCAACTACCGGTAACTATTACCAAGGGATTGATAACTTCATGACTCCCAGTGCACGTAGTTTAGGATTCAATGTTCGATTCAAGTTTTAACCTCTTTTACTAAAATACAATGAATAAATCAATTATAAAATTATTTCTGTTAGGGGGATTGGCTATAACCTCAATCACTTCCTGTACGGACAATTATATGGATTACAACAAAAACCCATATGAAGTGACCGATGATGAAATGGAGCGGGATGCACACAAATTGGGAGCAGCACTTGTAGGTATGCAAAGTGTGATTGTGCCTGTAGGAGAACATCTTGCGCAATTCTCCGAATGTTTGCTGGGTGGTGTCTTTAGCGGCTATATGGCAGACTCAAAAACATGGGGAAATTCGTTCTCATATTTTAATCAATCAGAAGATTGGAATGGGAAAGTATATCTGGATATCATGCCTGAGATCTACTCTAACCTTGCTGAAGTTAAAAAGGCAACTACTGATCCTATTCCGTTGGCAGTAGCAGAGATTCTAAAAGTGACTGCCATTGTACGTGTTACTGATGTATATGGTCCCATCCCTTATTCACAAGTAGGACAGGATGGTAAACTGACAGCTCCTTTTGACACACAAAAGGATGTTTACACCAAAATGTTTCAGGAATTATCTGATGCCATTACTACTTTGACCGCCAACCGTACAAATGACTTTTCTCCGAATGCAGATCAAGTCTTTGGTGGTAAGGTTGAAAAATGGATAAAGTTTGCCAATTCATTAAAACTCCGTATGGCTATACGTATTCGCTATGCGGATGCTACATTGGCAGAACAAATGGTAAAAGAAGCTATCAGTACGGAAAATGGGCAGGTCGGTGTAATGGAAAACAATGATGACAATGCATTTATGAAAGTTTCTCTTAATCCATTTTATACAATATTCGGCTGGGGAGACTCCAGGATAGGTGCTGACTTACTTACATACATGAATGCCTATGAAGATCCGCGTCGTTCAGTTTACGCATTAGAAAGTACATTTACCGACTCATCAATAACCAATGGTTATCACGGGCTGCGTATTGGCAATACACATACTGCTGTTGACGCAAAAATGTATTCAAGTATGAATGTTACAGCTACAGCCCCATTAATGTGGATGAATGCTGCCGAAGTTATGTTCCTAAGAGCAGAAGCTGCTTTGTTGGGATGGGATACAAAAGATACACCGGAAAACTATTATAAAACAGGTATTCGTCTGTCATTCGGCCAATATGGAGCAAGTAACGTAGAAAGCTATCTGGAAGGAACGACAGCACCTAGCAGTTATAAAGATCCTAAAGGTACATACACTGTTACATTGCCAGGAAGCGCAGTTTCTGTACAATGGTCTGGAACTGACAATGAGGTTAATTTAGAACGTATCATTACTCAAAAGTGGATTGCCAATTTCCCATTAAGTTTGGAAGGATGGGCGGACTTCCGTAGAACCGGTTACCCCAGATTATTATCTACTCCAAATAACAGGAGCAATGAAATTATTGATGGTAAATTTGCCCGTCGGTTGAAATATCCACAACAAGAATATAATACGAATAAAGTTAATGTAGAGCAAATTGTCAGTACGTTACCAGGAGGAGATAAAATGTCGACTCACATGTGGTGGGACTGCAATCCTAGATTGTCAAATGAATAAAATCTAAATATTATGAAGAATAAATTTAAAATAGCAACCTTATTGTTCTTTGCGACAAGCTTCACATTAGGAGCATGTAGTGATTGGACAGATATTGAAGGTATAGATATCAAACAACCTAACATTCAGGAACAGAATCCTGAGTTATATACTAAGTACTTGGAGAACTTATGCGAATATAAAAAGAACCAGGAACACAAGCTAGTATACGCTTGGTTTGACAATAGTGAAAAGGTTCCTTATAATCGTGGGCAACACATGAGCGACTTACCTGACAGTATTGACATTGTTATATTAACTCATCCGAAAGAGTTAGTACCTTTCGAGAGAGAAGAAATAAAGATTTTAAAAGATAAAGGGACAAAAGTAGCTTATGCGGTTAGTTATGATGATATCAAAGCTAAATATGACGAAGAGCAGATAACGGCTTCCCAAATACAAATGAAAGAAAACTCAGAAAATACATTTGACGGCTTTCTAAGAGAAGAAGTAAAAAAGCAACTGGCATATTCGGAAACTTTCGATGGAGTCATCATCAAATTCAATGGGAAAAACCCAAAATACATGACAGATGAGGATAGAGTATCCTACGAAGCAACTCAAGAAGTATTCTTTAATACAATATCTGAATGGGAAAAAGAAAACAAAAACAAATTTCTTTCTTTTCAAGGAAAGCCACAGAATATAATAAAGAAAGAGCAATTGAGTCGTTTTCTCCATATTATAATAGAATTCTATCAAGTAACCGATGTGAATAAATTCTCTCTTACTATTCAGGATTGCCTAGAGCCAGGAGTACCTACTGACCGTTTTATAATGGCAGTTTCCACACCTTCTTTAGATTCCTCTGATACAACAACCGGTTATCTGGGAAAAGAGCTAGCTACCATTGAAACGGCTTACTGGATTACATCTATTTCTTCGGAATATAATAAATCCGGTATCGCAATTGATAATGTTCAGAATGATTATTATCAAACAAACGGTACTTACCGTAATGTAAAAGAGGTTATTAATATTATGAACCCAGCCCCCATCAAATAACTCAACTATCATGAAACTACAAAAATCATACAGTATTATATTGGGACTACTGATCAGTGTATTCACAGGATGCAACGATGACACAGAGAATTTTTCCAACAATATCTTCATGAGTTCCACTACTCCCGAGAATATCTTGGTAAAATCCAATATAGAGTCCGATGAACGGACTTTTCAGGTAGAAATGGCAAAGCCGGAAGCTACGGATGTAGAATTCACTATTAAAGTGGATCCTTCATTAATCTCTACGTACAAAGCGATTTACTATACAAATGATGTAGAAGAACTACCGGAGAAACATTACTCTCTTTCTACTACAACGGGAAAGATTCAGGCCGGTAGCGTTATTTCAGCTCCAATTACCGTATCTTTTACAGAAATCAATCAACTGAATATTGATAAAGTATACATACTTCCTATCACAGTAAACAGTGCTAGTATCAATATTCTCGCATCATCACGTACATTCTATTATGTATTTAAAGGGGCTTCACTTATCAACAAGGTGGCAAATATCAAAGAGAATAACATCTATGTAGACTGGAAAAATCCAGAAGTTGTTAATAACCTCAATACATTAACAGCAGAAGCTCTGATCCGTCCTCACAGTTTCAACAATGCGATTAGTACGTTGATGGGTATTGAAGGAAAATTCTTATTCCGCTTCGGTGATAATGATGTACCTAAAAACCATTTGCAGATTGCAGGAACTTCGTCGCAGACCAATATTCATATTAACAGAGATGTGCCATTAGAAGAGTGGTTACATATCGCTATTACCTATGACGCAAGTGCAAAAAATTTAAAAGCTTACTACAATGGAGAATTAGTAACCGATAGCCGAATGGATATTGGTGCTATTGATTGGGGCATTCCTCACTCCGACGAATCTAACGGTAAACCACGCTGTTTCTGGATAGGCTATTCATATAATAATGAACGATGGTTAGACGCAGATATTGCTGAAGTACGAATTTGGAACCGTGTATTAAGTGAAGAGGAAATTAATGCACAGGATCATGCATATGATGTAGATCCTAATTCTCAAGGATTAGTGGCCTACTGGAAATTAAATGATGGTATTGACGAGATAAAAGATTATTCCGTAAATGGTAATAATGCAACTCCCTCTTCAAAATTAACCTGGGTAGACGTTTCTCTTCCCGCTAAAGAGGATTAATTATCAACAATTTTAATTAGAATTAAGTTATGAAATATACGAGATTTATCAAATTATCTTTTTGGATTGCGATATTAGCCTGTACGAGTAATCTATTTATTGCCTGCGAAGATGATATTACTATATCATCTGAAAACAAATCATTTGGCAATATAGAAGGTAACTTTGGCTATGTCAAATCTGCAGCCGGAGCAAAAGCCCTAACCTCCATAACTATTAATGGAGATAAACACGGTACTGGACACTTATATTTTGAACTGAATAAAGCTGCCAATAAAGATATTACGGTTACATTCAAAATCGACGAATCAGTGCTAAAAGCTTACAATCAAGCCAATGGAACCAACTATCCAATGTATCCGACGGATAAGCTTTCATTAGAAAATGAAGGAGTCACAACAATCTCGGCAGGGAAGCAAAAATCCTCATCTATTGAGTTAGATATTCAGTCCGGAGGAACAATAGGTACTACGTATGCAGTTGCAGTATCTGCAACTGCTTCAGACGGAATTGAGACTTCAAGCAATAATCAGTCCTATATCTATCTTGTAACTCCACAAGCTACCCTGCCCAATACGGAGAAAGGAACAGTCAAAACAATTTGTTACATAGAGGTGAATAACGAGAATATATTGAATACAGGCGAATATACTATGGAAAACAGCGGGAAGCCCTTTTTCGATATTGTCAATGTTTTTGCAGCTAATATCCGTTTAAATGAAGAAGGAAAACCATATGTATATTGCAACCCACAAGTAACCTTTGTTTTGGAGAATGCCGATAAGCTCATCCGCCCATTGCAACAAAAAGGAATAAAAGTACATTTAACCATTTTAGGTGATCATACACCGGCTGGGATGAGAAGTTTGGGAAATGAAGCCGCTAAAGATTTTGCTAAAGAACTAAAATCCTATGTGGATATCTATGGATTTGACGGCATCAGTTTTGATGATGAATGGTCAAACTACGACCAGGTAACAGGATATCCCGGTTTAGTGGCACCTTCACAAGAACAATATAGCCGTCTAATTTATGAGTGTCGGCAAATAATGCCTGATAAACAACTGGGAGTATATTGGTGTAAGCAAGAAAATGGTGGTGCTTCTATCAATTATCCTTTAGGAGAGGTCGAAGGTAAAGACGTAAATGATTTATTAGACTACACTGTTTATGGAAACTATAATTTATGGGATAAACTAGGTCATATTGACGAGGGAAAACAATGTCCTTATGCTATAAATCTAACAGAAGGAGGAAATCCCAACTCTATATTTCTAAATCAAATAAAAGACAGCTGGGGATATTTTGCCCTTTATAATTTACAGATATCTAAGAATTCTGAAACAATCATTAATCAAGTTGGAGAAACATTATACGGAGAGAAAGTTAATTGGACTGGACAAATATACGGAAGAACAGATTTTACATCTTCAGAAACAACAACCCGTATTAATTACAAATACTATCTTGGAGAATGGAATGTCACAGCAAGTTGTATTTCATGGGCAAATAATTCTTGGAATCAATGGGCAGGAAACATGAAATTCACAATAAAAATAGAAGAGAAAGTCGAAAATGAATCCTATTATGTATATGGAATACAACCTTATGATCAAATTCTTAAAAAGTATCCACTAATTATGAACTATAATCAAGAAACTACTCAAATAAGTATTCCAATTCCGCAAACGATTCATGAACCTGATGAAGAAAATCCTCTTTTATGGCAAATGAGTTATGCTACAATTGGTGATCCCAAAACTGCTAATACGTGGAAAAAGGTTGAAACAACTGGTAATATTATTGGAGCATTTTATAATGGCACGCTATATTTAGAAGCCAATGGAACAGCAAGAATGCAGACATTAATACCATTCTGCTCCAACGATAAAGGAAGCACTTGGTTATATTTGCATACAAACTTTACAGATAAACATCCTAAAGCAAGTTTCACATTAACTAGAAATTAAAAAATACAAGGCAACTACTTCATTGCAAGTCAGTTGCCTTTTTAATGCTTTAGCTTTTCTTTGGTCTCCAACCACTTACTTATACACATACTTCAACCAGTACTCGAATGCAGGACCCTGAATTTCAATCACGTTTCCGGGCAATACATCAATCAAATCTTTTTTCAAAGTCGCTTTCCGCAGTTTTTTTATATTAGCGGAAGTTCCCAATTTATATTTAGTCAAAACTTCCTTAGAAGAAAAATTAGGAACTCCATCAGCAACAGCAAGCAGGAAATTTATCTGTTTAGGTGTCAATGTATCAATAATATTGGCAAACAATAGGTTTAATTGATCAATCAGACTATTGAAAGCTTTTTCTACATTTTTCTGCGTACAGCCACTGTCCGGTGTACGAAACCACACTTGCTGGCTAAGTTACTGGGTATAGTAAGGATGATTTTTCATCTTATCAGCGATAAGTCTGGACTATTCGTCCGTATAAAAAAAGGTGTATCCATAACAAACTATTTTGTGATAAATATAGAAAGCATGAAATCAAGAAGAATGGCTTCATCCAAAAGCCACAGAAAGTCCGGCACCAGGTAAGACACCGTTCCTCGTTGCCGGACTTTATAAGACCTGAAAGTCCGAATCACTCCACTTGTTCTTTCGGATAATTCACTAGATACAACGTTTTCGTTGCCCGAGTAAAAGCTGTGTACAACCATCGGAAATAATCGGGTGTCAGATACTCGTCCGTCATATATCCCTGATCCAGGAAAACATTCTGCCACTGCCCGCCTTGCGCTTTATGACAAGTCACGGCGTATGCATACTTCACCTGTAAGGCATTATAGTGCGGATCGGCTTTCATCTTTTTCATCCGGTCGCGCTTATTGGGAATATCGGCATAGTCCTCAAGCACGGTATAGAACAAACGATCATTATCCGCTTTCGGCAACGCAGGCGAATCCGAATGCAGAGTATCCAACAATAAGTTCGCATCGAGTTCAAAATCACTCTGGTCGGGAAATCTCAAGGTGACCTCCGCAAAACGGAATCCATACATCTCACGGGTGCGACGGACACGACGGACAACGGCTATTTCACCATTGGCTATGAAATCCATTTCCTTATACTTCTCTGTCCAATAATAGTTATTCTTGGACACCATCAGCATATCGCCTGTATTCAATTCGTCTTCACGCCATAGGATTTGCGCACGTATCCCATTATTATATAGGTTCGCACGTTTATTGGAACGGCAAATCACGATTGTCTCATCCATCCCGTCGTGGTCATAGCAGCTTGTCAATTCTTCTATCAGTTCCGTGCCCGGCACTTGCTTAATATCAGGAAAGCCCGTTATCTTTATCTTAGGCAAAGAGTAACATTCGTCTTCCGCTATCAATTGCCTCAACTGCGTGGCATTCCACAAGATACCGGACTCTTGCACCTGGCGGACTACCTGAGTCAGGCTAATCTCACGGACTTCAAGCCCGTATCCTTTCAATGCATCGGCAAAAAGCGCCGGACTCAATTCCTCCCCCACCGGAGGAAGCTGCGCCGTATCCCCCATCAACAAAAGACGACACCCCTGCCCCGAATAGACAAATTGTATCAAGTCATCCAGCAAACGTCCCGTACCGAACACGCTGCCGGACAGACCTTCGTTGGAAATCATAGAGGCTTCGTCCACAATAAACAAGGTGTTTGTAGTAAGATTGTCATTTATGGAGAAATTAGTAAGCTCGTTGGAATAGGACTGTTGCCGGTATATCTTCTTATGAATGGTGAAAGCGGGATGACCTGCATACGCCGAAAAAACTTTTGCGGCACGTCCCGTAGGAGCCAACAATACAGACTTCTGCTGCAACTGATCCATCGTTTTCACCAATGCTCCGACCAAAGATGTCTTACCGGTACCGGCGTAACCTCTCAAGATAAAAACTTCATCCGCCAGAGTAGACAACAGGAACTCTGAAAGAGATTTTACAGCAATTTCTTGCTCTAAAGTTGGTTGGTAAGGAAAATTTTCCTTAATTTGCCTTTCTAAATAGTTATTTATCATTTTTGTACGAGAAAAAAGTTCGAGGAACTATCGTATTTAAATATATTTATTCTATTTTTGCGATGCGAATATAACAACTAAAAACATAATTTATCATGAAAACAGTATTTAATATTGTATTGGTGCTCTGTGCTGCCGCATTGGTTTACATCTGCTACGCCAGTATCATGGGTCCTATCAATTTTGAAAACGCAAAAAAAGACAGAGAAAAAGCAGTCATTGCCCGTTTGATTGACATCCGTAAAGCACAGCAGGAATACCGCACGCTTAACCACGGAATGTATACAGACAAATTTGATACGCTGATTGACTTCGTTAAAAATCAAAAACTACCGTTCGTAATGAAAATGGGTATGTTGACAGACAAGCAGTTGGAAGACGGACTGACTGAAAAGAAGGCAATGGCTATCATCAACAAAGCCAAGAAGACAGGCAAATATGACGAAGTCAAGAAATGGGGACTCGAAGGTTTCAAACGTGATACTATGTGGGTAGCCGTTATGGATACTATCTTCCCTAAAGGATTCAATCCGGACTCCATGAGATATATTCCTTACGGAAACGGTGCTCAGTTCGAAATGAATGTTAAGAATGATACCGCTAAATCCGGTGCTCCTGTATTCTTGTTCGAAGTGAAAGCTCCGTACGAAACTTATCTGGGTGGTCTTGACAAACAGGAAATCATTAACTTAAAAGATGTTCAGAGCAAATTGGGTAGATACTGCGGTTTGATGGTAGGTTCTATCGATACTCCGAACAATGGTGCCGGTAACTGGGAATAATGATTGATTTTACTAAATCACAACAATATACTTTATCCATCCGTCTTAGTACGGATGGATTTTCTTTTTCTATCTATAACCCGATTCACGACAATTCGCTGTCGACGATAGAGAAAGAGACGGATGCTTCTCTGTCTCTTACCGCTAATCTGAAAGCCACTTTCCGCGAATCGGACTTTCTAAACCACTCCTACAAACGAGTTAACATCATGATGGCTGATAAGCGTTTTACTATCGTGCCACTGGACTTGTTTGAAGAGGAACAGGCGGAACTTCTATTTTACCACAATCATCAGAAACGGGAAAACGAGACGGTGATCTGCAATATTCTCAAAAAGAATAATGTAGCTATCATTTTCGGTATGGACAAGAGTGCACATACCTTTCTGAGCGAACAATACCCCGAAGCTCATTTCTATTCTCAATCTACCCCGCTCATCGATTATTTCTCCGTCAAGAGCAGGCTGGGCAACAGTAAAAAGATGTATGTTTCCATACGTCGGGAGGCGATTGACATTTATTGTTTTGAACGGGGACATCTGCTTTTAGCCAATTCTTTTGAATGCACGCATACGGAGGACCGCATTTATTATCTGTTGTATGTCTGGAAACAATTGGAGTTCAATCAGGAAAGGGACGAACTGCATCTGACCGGGACGCTTCCGGATAAAGAAACTCTGATGAGTGAACTGAAAAAGTTTATATTACAGGTATTTATCATGAATCCTGCCACTAATATTGATATGCAGGCCTTATTGACATGCGAATAACCGGTGGTTAACGGAGAGACGATAAGGCAGTCTGTTTTTTTTATTTCTTCTTAGGGGTAATGAAGCCAATAGGATTACGCGGCTTGTCTGCCAATGCTTTTTGCGCCTGCAATTCGGCTAACGTCTGATTTATCAACTCCAATTGCATACGAGTGTCGTCATTGATGTCGTTGTAGTCTGCGAACACTTCTTCGATATACTCTTTCAGTTCCTTGACTTCACGCTGTAGTTCATGTACCGGATTGATAGGAGGACTTAACAGTAACTGACGAACAGCAACAAAAGTACGCATAATGCCCATGTTTATTTGTATGGCCGTCTTTGAATTGAGCACACTGCTAAGCATTGCCACTCCCAATTCGGTAAATGCATAGGGATTCCGGCGAACCCCCATCTTTATAGAGTTGGACATCACAATTTGTGATTTCCAAATTTCCGTTTCTTCATCTGTCAACTGAAACATAAAATCAATAGGAAAACGATCTGTATTACGTTTCACCGCTTGATTTAAAGCGCGGGTTTCAACTCCATACATTTCTGCCAAATCTCTATCCAGCATAACCTTTTGCCCACGTATGTCATAAATCTTACTCTGTATTACTTCGAGTTGTTCCATCTTATTCTACTTTGGTATTATTCTTTTAGCACAATTGAGGCAGGCGATTGATATACTGTCAGACTTGGGCTGTATTCTATTGGGGAATATCTTTTCTGCAAAAGTAAGCAAATGTGTTCAATGTAACAAGTAAGCGCCAATCAATATATATTGCTATATCAAAAAGAATCTGTATCTTTGACCATGAAAAGTCTACCAAAACAGTCTGATTCATCAATGTCGTTACTATACTGTTACTTCCAAGCAGGGGAGGCAGGCTTTTCATCAGTGATATTCAATACATTATAAAAGGTCATGATCTTATGCGAGTAATCAGCGGTATTTACAAACGAAGAAGATTCGATGTGCCACGAACATTCAAAGCACGTCCTACAACAGATTTTGCCAAAGAGAATCTGTTTAATGTACTCAATAATTATATCGACTTCGAAGAGGGAGTCAGCGCATTGGACTTGTTTGCCGGAACCGGAAGCATAAGTATCGAACTTGTATCAAGAGGCTGCGACCGTGTAATCAGCATTGAGAAAGAACCTGCTCATCATGCGTTCATCTCCAAAATAATGAAAGAGGTGAAGACAGACAAATGCCTGCCGATACGCGGGGATGTATTCAAATTCATCAAAGGCAGCCGCGAGCAGTTCGATTTCATCTTTGCCGATCCCCCTTACGCTTTAAAGGAACTGGAGACAATCCCCGAACTTATCTTCCAAAACAATTTACTCAAAGAGGGAGGCTTATTAGTATTGGAGCACGGAAAGGACAATAACTTTGAGGAAAATCCGTATTTTGTAGAAAGGAGAGTATATGGAAGCGTGAACTTCTCTATCTTTCGTTTTACAGCAATGGAGCCAACAAACGGACAATAGACTCTACCGCTTTTTGTCTCCACGAACGCTTCACCCAATTCTTTAAGAATATCTGCGTGCTTTCCCGTTGGTCTTGCAGGAATATCTCCTTCATCTCAAGTGCAGTGTTCACATCGTATATAAAGGCATTCACCTCAAAATTATGCTCAAAGCTACGGAAGTCCACATTGGTGGATCCTACCGTAGAAAGCATATCATCCGAAACCATAAGTTTGGAATGCAGGAAGCCTTTTTTATAGAAATAAACCTTCACACCTGCTTGCATCACATCAGCCAGGTAGGAGCAAGAACCAAGATGAGTGATTCTATTATCGGCATGTTCCGGCAACATCAAACGTACGTCTACTCCGGATAATGCCGCCGTCTGCATAGCAGCCAATATCTGTTCGGTCGGCAAGAAATAAGGTGTTTGCATATAGAAATATTTCCTTGCACCGGTTATGGCTACGGTCAGTCCCTGCATGATTTCTTTCCAAGGACCGATAGGTTCGCTGGTAACGATCTGTACCAGTGAATTTCCATAAGAGTCTATTTTCGGGAAATAACGGGAAGCGGTTATCAGAGTACGGTCTACGAAATACCAATCGAGCAGAAAAGCCGTCTGCAAACCGTGCACCGCCTTACCTTCTATCATGATGTGCGTGTCTCGCCAGATTCCCCAAGAGAAACCGCGCATATAACGTTCCGCCAGATTCATTCCTCCTACAAAGCCTACCTGCCCGTCGATAACAACAATTTTCCTATGATTCCGATAATTCACCCTACTTGTGAATAAGGGGAAGCGGACTTTCAAGAAGCTCCTCACTTCAATACCCGCATTACGCATCTCCTCAAAAAAGCGGTTGGGAACATGCCAGCAACCTACGTCATCATAAATCACCCGTACCTCAACTCCCTGCATGGCTTTCTCTATCAATACATCTCTGACCATACGCCCGATAGCGTCATCCTCAAAGATATAATATTCCATGTGGATATGCTGCTTCGCTTTTTGCAATTCACGCAGTAAAGACTGAAGTTTAGTATAACCTTCCGTATAGACGACTACCCGGTTTCCTTCGAACGGAAAGGCTTGGTTGGTATGCTGGAATAGTTGGATAAGACGGGAATATTCGTATTGGACTTCCGAGCAATCTTGCGCCAAGTATTCCGCCATCGGCTTCTTGAGGAGACGGTCATAACTCTTCCTCCCGATAATCCGTTCGCGACGCTGGCTGCGCCCAAAGAAAAAATAAAAGACAAGACCTACAATGGGCAGAAAAAGCAAGATCAGTATCCAAGCCATAGTCTTAACCGGATTCCGGTTGTCAAGGATAATGATAACAATCGTACCGATGATGGCCCCGAAATAGAGAATATCAAAAGCCACCGTTGCAATCTGAGCAAGTATGTAATTCCAGTCTATCATAGGAATCTCTTCTTAAAGCGGATACTAAGCAACAAATATAGAGTAATTTATCGGATAAACAAAAAAGTCCCGGCAACAACTCTCGTTCGTTACACCGGGACTTCCTTTTTATCTATATTCACTTATCCTCAAAAACGCATCATCCGACCCGGACCACCGCCGTGTGGTCCACGTGGTCCACGATGACCACCTCCGTCAAATCCGCCTTGGCGCATATTGCCACGAGCTTCTTTATTTCCAAAAACATTCAGACGATAAGAAAAACGAAGCATACAGTAACTGTTTATTCCATTATACTCGGAAACGGAACGCATATCGGCCGTCAACGAACGACTGATATTGGACTGCTGTCTCAGAATATCGTATATCTCTAAACTGATTGTCGCAGCATTACCTTTCAGAAAGTTCTGAGCAATCTGCGCATTCCAGATAAGCTCATTCTTATTCATGCTGGCGTCACGATAACCACGACGTGCATTGTTGGTTATGTTTGTCGACAATGTCATACTCCAAGGCAAAGAAATATTGGTGCTTGCTCCATATCCGAACGTATATGGTTCCTGATTGTTCTCCGGACGCAGCTCATTACGCTCGAAATTATAGTTGATCGAACCGTTAATAGTAAACTCAAACCAATCATTACGGAAAGTTCCATTCAGATTCTCACCCAAAGTCAACGTTGTACTCGTGTTCTTATCATTCACCTGTGTACTTTCGTTATAAAGATAAGCCACTGCATTGGTATAGTTAACACGAGAGAACGAATTGATAGTAAAACGTTTATCCTTCAGAGCCGTATTAAATCCGAACATACCCATTGCATTCCAGTTACCATTAATATTCTCTGGTTTTACTGTCACCCCACCGGTTGCCTGATTATAAGTAGTAGAATTGGTAATGCTGTTTTGAGTCATATTGAGGAAGGCGTGCGCCATCATTCCACGTTGTTTGTCTCCATTATAAGTATTATAGAACAACCGCATAGAGTGAGAAAAAGAAGGTTTCAGTCCCGGATTACCCATACGGATATTCAACGGATTAGAATCATCGGTAACATCCAATAAGTTTTCCATACTTGGCTGACTAGCACGCCCCCGATAGGTAAAACGTAACTGGCTCACTTTAGAGAAACGATAGCGGAAATCAATATTAGGTGCAAAATTGAACACATTTCTCTTAACCACAGTATCTATTTCAGCCTTCTTATAATCCAACCGTGTGTTTTGTGGCTGCAAAGATACTCCAAAGTTCAACCGATATTTCTCACGGATTATGTTCAACCCCGCATTAATATCATGATTATAATATTTATACTGAGCATATTTACTCAGACTCATATCCTTATTGCTTTCGTAACCTTCAGGTAGTCCGTCACCATAATTCCAAATCCAGTCTTGGCCTTTATCAGCATCGGGAAGCAGACTGTACGTACTTCTGTCACTTTCACTATATTTGTATTGAAACTTATACCGGAACTGCAAAAAAGTAGCCTTTGCAACCGGTTCGTTATAAGTCAGTTCTGCCGTATAATCATAATTTTGGGTCGGAGATGTTATATACTGCTTACGTTCATCATCCGATTTTCCCGCTGCCGTATCAAAATAGCGTGTTAACGACTCGCTAAACTGTTCACTATCATTATCTCCATAACTAAATGTGCCACGAAAAGTTATATTCCTTCCCTGATTATTCAATCTTCTGTTCACTTGTAAAGAAGCATTAGCTGACAGACTGTTACTTTCAGTCGAAGACTCGCTATTGCTGGCATTCACACGGATATCATCCAAAGGATCATCCGTCGTATTCCAAATACTTTTATCCAGAAAGTCATTAGGATTGGGTACCACATTGAATGGATCACTCTTAAACGTTCCCGACTCGGATTTAGAGTGACTGTCAGACTTTCCATACGAGAAATTCGGACGAAAGATTATATTGGTCAGTGTATCGGGCTTCCATTCCAAACGGAAGTCAGCATTAAAGTTCGTATTTTTACTTCGATTCTTGCTATTTGAGTTCGAGTAAGAATTTCCATTCTGCAAGAAACGTTCCGAATAGTTGGTAGAAAGCGCATCACGGTCGCTAAAGTTATAACGGGCACTACCTCCTAGTTCCAATTTCTCCGACTGGGTAGCAAAGTTAGCTCCTAACATTTTGGTTGCAGTCAGTCCATTACTGTTTCGGAAACGGGGTCCGCCACCTCCGGAAAATCCCTGATCGTTTACATTATTAGCCGAACCAATCAAGGAGAACTGACTGTTATCAACAAAACGGTTCAACATCAAGTTACTCCCATAACGGTCTTCCGTACCGACAGCCGCACTCGCATTTCCAAACCAGCCTTCGTTCATTCCCTTCTTCACCTTCAAGTCGAGAACCGTTTCTTCTTCTCCATCATCAATTCCCGTAACACGGGCCAAGTCAGATTTCTTATCATATGTCTTCAGTTTATCAATCATGTTAACCGGCAAGTTTTTCAGTCCGGTTTTCACATCACCGCCAAAGAATTCCTTACCATCCACCATGATCTTCTTCACTTCCTTACCATTGATCTTGACATTCCCCTCATCATCAATTTCCGCACCGGGAAGTTTTTTCACCAATTCTTCGAGCATAGCTCCTTCAGGAGTACGGTAAGCGGAGGAATTATATTCCAATGTATCTTCTTTCACAGTCACTTGGGGAGCTTCGGCAGTAATCACCGCCTCCTTCAGCATAACAGCGTCAGACTCCAGCGCTATCGTCCCCACACGCTTTTCCGTCATGTTCGCATAAAGATGGAGAGGTACATACTTTGTGAGGAAACCGATATAGGATACCTTCAAAAGATATTTCCCGGCCTTCACTTTGGGAAGAGTAAACCAACCTTGATTATTACTGGCAATACCGGCAGCATAAGCGCTATCGGGCAATGACAACAATTGAACTGTAGCCTGTGCCGCCGGCTCTTTCGAGTCGGACTCTACAACACGTCCCGAAACAGTAATCACCTTATTTTGTGCAAAAATAGAGAAGGTGCTCAGTAATAGCAACACCAACCCGACTGAAAATCTTTTCATTTACCTTATTTACGATTATATTAGTAGCAATAGCAATGTTCTTTTGACAAATAAGATCGTAAAAGGTTTAATCGGGAAGATAATTATCTTTTAAAGAATCGATCAACGAGCGCTTTTTTCAGACCAAACTCCAGACAAAGCACATTAAAGACTAGGAAAGTAAGAAAAGAAGAAGTATCAACATTGATGACATCTCCTTGCATAACGCGCCATAACATCCCTCCAAAAACAAACAGGAACGTCAGAAAGATTGCATTCCGAACAGCCGCATTACGAATCTGCTCCGTTTCACGACTTTCATGCTTGCTAAAAGCAAAGATTATCAACAAACATCCTGCCATCATCAGCAACTTTGTACATTCTTTATAAAACAACAGATTGCTGTCGGTCACCATCCCTTGCATCACCAGAATAAAAGGAATGAACAGAGCTACCAACAAGACAACATATCCCAAAGGACGACAATAGACAGGTAATAATGCTTTCATAATTGAATGATTGAACGTTTTAACGAGACAAAAGTAAGCAAAAAAGATAATTTTATATACATTTGCAGACAGAAAAGCAAAAGAATCATGAGTAAACAAGAAGTTATTCTCTGTGAAAGCTTGGAAACAAGCCTGCGCCGTGCCATCGAACAGTGTCCGCACGACAAATTATTCATTCTTACAGACGAGCATACCCGCTCTCTCTGTCTTCCTTCCCTAAAGGAAACCTCATTGCTGAAAGAGGCTGTTGAAATATGTATCGGAGCCGAAGACGTACATAAGACGTTGGATACACTCGCCTCCGTCTGGTTGGCATTAAGCACGCAAGGAGCTACCCGCCACTCTCTGCTTATCAATCTCGGAGGGGGGATGGTTACGGATTTGGGTGGCTTTGCCGCAGCCACTTTCAAACGTGGTATTGCTTATATCAATATACCCACTACCCTATTGGCTATGGTGGACGCGTCTGTCGGCGGTAAAACAGGAATCAACTTCAACGGACTGAAGAACGAGATCGGCTCATTCTTTCCGGCCAACAGTGTGCTACTCGAAACAGAATTCCTGCGCACACTGGATGCGCATAACTTCTTTTCCGGATATGCAGAAATGCTGAAACACGGTTTGATCAGCAACGTAGAACATTGGGCAGAGTTACTCAGTTTCGATACCGTCAATATCGACTATCCCGCTCTCAAAAGGCTGGTCGGCAAGTCAGTACAAGTGAAAGAAGAAATAGTGGAGCAGGATCCCTTCGAACGTAACATTCGTAAAGCATTAAACTTGGGGCATACAGTAGGACACGCATTCGAAAGCATGGCGTTGGCGGAAAACCGCCCGGTGCTGCATGGTTATGCAGTCGCCTGGGGAATTGTATGTGAATTGTACCTGTCCCATACTAAAGTCGGTTTTCCGAAAGAGAAAATGAGACAGACAATCCGGTTTATCAAAGACAATTATGGAGTATTCACTTTCGACTGCAAGAAATATGAACAACTATACGCATTCATGACACATGACAAAAAAAATACTTCAGGAACAATTAATTTCACATTATTGAAAGACATTGGAGACATCTGTATCAACCAGACTGCCGATAAGGATACCATCTTTGATATGTTGGACTTTTACCGTGAATGTATGGGAATTTAATTCCCTTAGCCCAAGTGAGACATTCGATACTGAGAGAGCGACATTCCCGTATGTTTTCTGAAGAAACGTCCTAGCGAAGACTGGTTGGCAAAATTTGTCCTAATGGCTATCTCCTGAATATTCATATTTGTATTCTTCAACAGTGTTTTTATTTCCAGTATGACGTATTCAACGATCCAGTCTTTCGCTGACTTTCCGCTTGTCTCCTTGATAACCATAGTCAGATATTTGGAGGTGATACAGAGCTTATCCGCATAAAAAGCCACATCCTTATTCTCTTTAAAATGCTTCATGATGAGCCCGAAGAATTTATTTGCCAGCTCTTCCTTACGTATATCTTTCCTATCAGTCATCAAAGTAGCTTCTTTCTGATAAGCGTTGAACAATTCGAGATACAAATATCGCAGCAGGTGAATTATCAGTTCCCGTCTATATATATCCTGAGATGTAACTTTCCCTTTTATCATCCCCAGAAAATTATAGATCCGAAGAACATCAGATTCCGTCTGCGGATACCAATAATGGTTTCGCATATAAAAGAAAAAATGTGGAGAAAATCGGGGAGCTCCACTTAACGCATCGCTGAACAAGGAAGATGATATGACCATTGTTACAGTCAAGAAATCTTCGCTAGGATCACTAAATGAGACAAACTGTCCGGGCAACAGTATTATCAGTTCCTTCGGCTGTATCCAATGTACGTCCTCATGTACAGTAAGTTTCGCTTTTCCCTTCAAACTATATACAATCAAAGCAGATTGGATATTGGAAGGATAGGAAGTCAGAGGAAGGTATTTTAGATTCTGGTAAAATTTAAAGTCATCACCCAAAACATATATCTCTAATGTCTCTGTATTATTAATGTCTAACATTTAACGCCTTTCTAATCTAAACTAGTCTTTTCTACAAATGTATAACATCCCCTTATACCAAAGCACCATCAGTGGAATTATGGTATTATTCTACGGAAATAATACACCTGTTATTTGCATTAATTCATAAACAAAACTACTGGTGAATTGTTTATCCGCACCTCGTCACTTTAAACCTGCCATACCTCATTTATCCTCTACCAAACATAAGAAAAGATTTAAAACCGCACAAAAAAAATCACCGCACAATAAAATTCAAAGAATTTATTTGCTAATTAAAAATAAAGCACTACTTTTGCATCCGCAATTCGGGGTGTAGCTCAGCCCGGTTAGAGTACGCGTCTGGGGGGCGTGTGGTCGCTGGTTCGAATCCAGTCACCCCGACATTGGGAATCAGCCATTTACAAACAGTAAGTGGCTGATTTGTTTTTTAGTGGAACACATTTGGAACAATAAACCCATATTTATCAAGAATAGCCCTATAGCAATGAAAGAAGATCCGAAACATATCCGAATCAGTGAATACAACTATCCGTTGCCGGATGAACGTATCGCCAAGTTTCCGTTGCCCGTTCGCGACCAGTCCAAATTACTGATCTACCGCCACGGTGAAGTGAACGAAGACATTTTTACTTCTTTACCTGACTATTTGCCTAAAGGAAGCCTGATGATATTCAATAACACGAAAGTCATCCAGGCCCGTCTTCATTTCCGGAAAGAAACGGGTGCGTTGATTGAAGTGTTCTGCCTTGAGCCGATTCAACCAAATGATTATGTACTGAACTTCCAGCAGACGGAACACGCCGCATGGCTGTGCATGATCGGCAATCTGAAGAAATGGAAAGACGGGGAACTGAAACGGGAAATGACAGTGAAAGGATTTCCCATCACTCTGACCGCAACGAGAGGAGAATGCAGAGGGACCAGCCATTGGGTAGACTTCACCTGGAATAATGCGGAAGTGACTTTTGCCGATATTCTTGAAGTATTCGGAGAACTTCCTATTCCGCCCTATTTGAACCGGGATACGGAAGAGAGTGATAAAGAAACTTATCAGACGGTTTATTCGAAGATAAAAGGATCAGTCGCCGCCCCCACCGCCGGACTACATTTCACTCCACAGGTATTGGATGCACTGCAAGAGAAGGGAATCGAACTTGAAGAACTGACCCTGCACGTAGGTGCGGGAACCTTCAAACCTGTAAAGAGTGAAGAGATTGAAGGTCACGAGATGCATACGGAATATATATCAGTCAACCGGAGTACCATCAAGAAACTGATCGACCATGACGGTTGCGCTGTCGCCGTAGGAACAACTTCTGTGAGAACACTTGAAAGCCTTTACCATATCGGAGTTACTCTCGCTGAGAATCCGGACGCTACGGAAGAGGAACTACACGTCAGACAATGGCAACCTTACGAGAAGTACGACCAGATACCTCCGGTAGTTGCTCTGCAGAAAATATTGGAGTATCTCGACCGCCACGGTATGGAAACACTTCACACCAGTACTCAGATTATCATAGCACCGGGATATGATTATAAAATCGTAAAAGCGATGGTCACCAATTTCCACCAGCCTCAAAGCACCCTGCTACTTTTGGTTTCCGCTTTTGTAAAAGGCAATTGGCGGACGATCTACGACTATGCCTTAAGCCACGATTTCCGTTTCCTCAGTTATGGAGACTCTTCTTTATTAATACCATAATCTCCCCCCGAATATAAAAGCAATGGCACAGAGCGATAATAACCAAGAAATGTTCCCTATCGTAGATGAGCAGGGAAATATCACCGGAACCGCCACACGCAGAGAATGTCATAGCGGCAGCAAATTGCTCCACCCGGTCGTCCACCTTCATATATTCAATGCCAACGGAGACTTGTATCTACAGAAGCGGCCCGAATGGAAAGATATCCAACCGGGGAAATGGGATACAGCCGTAGGCGGACATATTGATTTGGGTGAAAGCGTAGATATCGCCCTCAGACGGGAAGCAAATGAAGAATTAGGTATCACAGATTTCACTCCCGAACGGCTTACCAGCTATGTATTCGAGTCCGAACGTGAAAAGGAGCTTGTCTTTGTCCACAAGACCGTTTATGACGGAGAAATTCATCCCAGTGACGAACTGGATGGCGGACGGTTCTGGACAGTCGAAGAAATAAAAGAGAATCTGGGCAAAGGGATTTTCACCCCCAACTTCGAAGGAGAATTGCAGAAAGTCTCCCTTATACCTTCTCTATCCAAGTAATTGTTTCTTCGGATAAAAAACACAGGCGGAAGCTACATTGAAAAGCAGCAACGAACACTTACTATGTCTGTTCGAAAGATTACCCTACTCAAGGCATCGATTTATGGTTTGACAACCAAACATTAAAACGCGGACCAACGCAATCATCGCAAATCGTAACTCCTCTTTGCGACAATCTGCGTTAATCCGCGTTTCTACTATAAGACAGGCGATTAATTATTTCTTCGCCAATTCATTGATTACATCCATTATCTTCTGTCCGATTTCTTCGGCAGCCTCCATAGTAGAAGCTTCGCTATATACACGGATAATCGGTTCTGTGTTACTCTTGCGCAAATGTACCCATTTGTCCGCAAAGTCAATCTTCACACCGTCGATATCGTTAATTTCCTCGTCTTTATAGATTTCCTTCACTTTAGCGAGGATAGCGTCCACGTCAATTTCCGGAGTCAGGTCGACACGGTTCTTCGCAATGAAGTAAGGAGGATAAGTAGCACGAAGCTCGCTAACCTTCTTTCCTTCGTGAGCCAGATGGCTAAGGAATAAAGCGATACCTACCAAAGCGTCACGACCGTAATGGCTGGCAGGATAGATCACTCCACCATTTCCTTCACCACCGATAACAGCATTGGTTGCTTTCATCTTCGTTACAACGTTTACTTCGCCAACGGCAGAAGCATTGTATTCCATACCGTATTTACGGGTTACATCACGCAGGGCACGAGTAGAGCTCAAGTTGGATACCGTATTGCCCGGAGTATGCTTCAGCACATAGTCGGCAACAGTAACCAATGTATATTCTTCACCGTACATCACACCGTTTTCGCAAATCATTGCCAGACGGTCAACGTCAGGGTCTACCACAAATGCCACATCCGCTTTTCCCCCTTTCATCAAGTTCATGATGTCTCCGAGATTCTTTTCAAGCGGCTCCGGGTTGTGCTGGAAGTTTCCGGTAGGTTCACAATATAGTTTTTCTACATGTTTCACACCCAAACGTTCGAGAAGTTCGGGAAGAATGATACCGCCTACTGAGTTTACACAGTCAATAGCCACACGGAAATCAGCTTTCTTGATAGCTTCAACGTCTACCAGGTCAAGAGCCAATACGCTGTCGATATGTTTTTGATTGTAGGTAAGATCCTTGCGATAAGAGCCCAAGTGATCAACATCGGCATAGTCGAACTCTTCAGCTTCGGCGATACGAAGTACTTCATTGCCTTCCGCCGCATTCAGAAACTCACCATGTTCATTCAGTAACTTTAGTGCATTCCACTGTTTAGGATTATGAGAAGCTGTCAGGATGATACCGCCACAGGCGCCTTCCATCGTTACAGCGAGTTCTGTAGTCGGAGTAGAAGCCAAGTCAATGTCTACTACATCCCAGCCCATTCCCATCAAGGTACCGACTACTACGTTTTTTACCATTTCACCGGAGATGCGGGCGTCACGTCCCACAACGATCTTGTTACTCTTTACCGTACAAGTCTTACGGATTAAAGTAGCATAAGCCGAGGTGAATTTCACGATGTCGAGCGGATTCAATCCTTCGCCCGCTCCTCCGCCGATAGTTCCGCGGATTCCAGAGATAGATTTGATTAGAGTCATAGGTTCTTTACTTAAAGATTTATTTAAATGTTAGTGTTTCTAGCTTCGTGCTTTACGGAACTCGGTGATATCATAGAAGTAAGGAGTTACGTACTGTTGAGCGGAAGTATGTCCCATCTTTGAAGGAACGATCAGACGCACGTGGGCATTGTCACGCAGGTAGGGCAATGCCAAAAGCCATCCTTGAGGTACGGCCGTACTGGCGTAATAGGACGACCAGACATAGTCCATTTCGATGAATGTACCGGCTGAATAAGTGTCTGTCTTCACATAACGGAATACGGCAGGATAGGCATACAGCTGTGAAGCGTCCATATACTCTTCCATAGGTATATTAAAAGCCGCAAGTTCGCGTGTAGCGATGTTGGTCTCCGCATAACGGGTACAAACGATGTTACCGTCTACGAACTTATCTTTTTCCTTGTCCGCGTCCGTATATTCTCCGCCATTATCATCACCACGTCCACGGTCTATAATCTGCATATATATTCCCTCGCTGGTGAAAGACACGAATTCATCGTATGCGTCCCCATTCGCTTTCGCTTTCGTCACCGTATCATTCTTTTCGAATTCCTCGACTGAAATCACATGAATCGCACTATCTTTGATGAACTGGCTTACCGCATTCTTCTCATCTTCCAGCATTTCCGCGTATGTCTTCGAATCATCGCACGCCTGGAACAGACTTCCGGCAGTCAGCAAAGAGAGAAATAAAAATACAAGTTTCTTCATTATCTGTTATTTAGCTATATTCCGCACAAATGTATCTCAAAATCATTAAAAGTTGAAAGAGCAATGTTGAAAGTTCGTATCTTTTAACCTTTCCATATTCACTTTTAACCTTCCGCCTTTAGCTTTTGGCTGTTAATAGAGGCTTATATTTCTCAAGCGCTTTCTCGAAAACAGCTTTTGCCTCTTCCATCGTTCCGAAAAATTCACCTCCGGATGCGTTCAAGTGGCCGCCACCGTTAAAGAATTCGGCAGCCAACTGATTGCACGGGAAAGTCCCGACCGAACGGAGGGAGATTTTAATCATCGGTTTTTCTGTATCTTCCCGCAAAAAGCAGGAAAAGCGAACGTTCTTAATGCTGAGAGGGATATTGACAAAGCCTTCACTATCTCCTTTTATATAGTGGAACTTGCTTTGTTCGGCTTTTGTCAGTGTAATTAATGCCGAGTTGCAATCCGAATAGACGGTCATATTCGACAAGACATATCCCATCAGCCGCAAACGGCTCTCGGAATAGGTGTTGTACACCTTACGGTAGATATCGTCTTTATCAATGCCTTTGGAAAGGAGTTCGCTGATAATGAAGTAGATCTCCCGATTGTTGGAATTATAGGTAAAGCCACCCGTATCGGTCATCATGCCCGTATAGATACACTCGGCACCTTCTTTAGAAATCTCGTCGAAATAGCCCATCCGGCAAATAAGGCGGAACACCAGTTCGGAAGTAGAAGAGATCTTCGGGTAGGACATCGTTATCTTACAGAAGTCTTCGGGAAACAGATGATGGTCTATCAGTATCTTACGCGCAGGAGAAGCAGCTACGGCATCCGCCATATCTTCGATGCGTTTCAGCGCGTTGAAGTCCAGGCAACAGATGACATCGGCCTCAGCAAGCAGTTTATCCGCAAACTCTTTATAGCGGTCATACAAAAGAATGTCCTTACTGCCCGGCATCCACTTGAGGAAATCGGGAAATGCATTAGGCACAATTACGTTCACTGTCTTTTCCTGAGAATCCAAGAAATGATATAATCCCAGTGATGAACCGATTGCGTCACCGTCAGGAGATACATGAGATACTATTACTATTTTGTCAGCTCGCTCAAACCATTTAGTGAAATGGTCTATTTTAGCTTGTTCTATTACTTTCGTCAACATACTCTTTTTCTTTATCAAGGTGCAAATGTACGATAATTCTTTGTACTTAGAGCAAAAAGCGGACAGAACCTTCTTCCGATAAGGAGATAAAATGTAAACCGTATTCCTTGCATTCCTCCTTAAAACGGTCTCTACGATACTCTGAGAGGGAGGCATCGAAGATGATACAACCGGGAAGAAAGAATTTGGCAAGTTCTTTCAATCGGCCGTCATAGCCTTTGCATAAGTAAAGATAATCAATATATAACGTGGGAGCTGTCGATTTGTTCCGCAACGTCTGCCAATGATTATCGTTTACAATACAGATATTACATCCATGAAATGATACAAGTTGCCGTTGTCGGGAAAATACGCCAGTCCGACAGTCGGAGGTGATTTCCGTCGGCGGTAAAAGATGCCGGCGTTTCCAATAGTTGGCTGTCACACGTTTCAATGCTTTTTTGTTCGGCAACGTATCCGCATAACTTATCCAGGAATGTCCACTGCTTTCTATGCAATGAACCGCCGGACAACCCCGTACATTATAAAAGGCCAAACCTCTCTGCGGACGGTCTATCCAAACCATCGTAACATGATAAATACTTAATAAAAGAACGGAAAGAAGACAGAATAACAGGGTTCTAAGCCGCCTATGCAAACAGTAACAGGCTGCTCCGAACAGGAAAACATAGATACCGCAAACTTCCAATTGATAAAGCCAGATTCCATCGACAGGCGAGCAAGGAAGTTGCTCCACCCATCTCACAAAGAGGTTCAATCCCTCCAAGAGTTTTCTGACGCCTACCGCTACCCATATCTGAAGCCAAGAAAAAGGAGTCAGAAGAAGCATGAAAATAGCGGCATACAGGATAATAGTAATCAAAGGAATGACCAGCAGATTCGTCAAAAGGAAGTGTACGGAGAATCGGGAGAAGTTAAACATGACAAGCGGAGCAGTTCCTATCTGTGCGGCAATAGATACGCTCATCAGTCCCCAGACGGACTTCCCCACTCTGTTTCTTACAGTAAACAGGCGATAAACCGGCCTCTGAATCAATAAAATGGAGGCAACCGCAAGGAAGGAAAGCTGAAAGCCGACATCAAACAGTCCTGCCGGATTACAAAGCAGCATAAACCATGCCGTCGCAGCTAATGTATTCAAGGAGAATGGTTGACGGCCGAATATATCCGCCAATGCCAGGATGGAGAACATGGTGACCGAACGGACTACTGAGGGAGAAAGTCCCGTAAAAAAGGCGAAAGCCCATAATAAGACTAAAAGAGACACGGAACGAACACATCTGCCGGTCCGCCCTTTTCGGGCAACAGGCCGTAGAATAAAGAAAAGAAAAGCATACAGAAGTCCGATGTGTAACCCGGATAGAGCTAGAATATGGCTCGCACCGGCTATCGAATAGCTTTCGCGAACAGATTCGCTTAATTCAGTCTTATCACCAATGGTCAAGGCAGACAGCACGGCTAGTTCATCTCCGGTAAAGCCTAATTGACGGTAAAGAGCTATCACTTTCTCACGGTAAAAATCGGCCAGACACCGAAGACGCAAATGAATCGCTCCGTTTGTCTGCACAGAACGTAGTGTTATCCATTTTCCGGCAGCGACATAGCCCGTCCCACTAATACCTCTTCGCATCAAGTAGCGGGCATAATCAAACTCATCGAAGTTCTTCTGATTAGCAGGTGGGGAAATGCGTGTAGAAACCAACAATTCATCCCCGCTCTTCAAGCAGGCGGCAGCTGAATCCTGTTTCAGATAGAGTATCGCTTTTCGCTCTACCGGATGACTACCGATAAAATCATAATATTCTTTCACAAGTACCCTGCAGAGAGATGTACGCTCCCTTGGTTGTGGAGTATCCGTTATCAGAGCCCGATAAATTACGTCATCGTCAGGAAAGGTATATTGTGTTTGCCGCAACTGCCAAGTTATTCCCGTCCATCCGCCCGCGAAACACAGGACTGTCAGGACTGCTCCGAAACACCAACGCTGCGAATAATGCTCACAGAAATGAAAGAGAAAAGCCAAGATTAACAGGAAGATGGAAGCTGATACTCCCCAAAGAACATCCATCGAACAGTCGAAAAAGCGTTCTCCACAAAAAACGCCTGCTATCCAAGGGATAACCAGGCGCATATAAGGATATTGGTGGATGCAATAATTACAAGTCATGTAATTGATGAATCATCGCCTCCGGATCCGGTGCTGCAAAGACGGCATTACCGGCCACCAACGCATCGGCTCCCGCCTCCACCAGTCGGGCTCCTGTTTCCAAATTCACACCACCGTCTACTTCAATCAGCGCTTTCGATCCTGTCCGTTCAATCAGGGCACGCAGCTCACGGACTTTCTCAACCGAATGTTCGATAAACTTCTGTCCGCCAAATCCCGGATTCACGCTCATGACAAGCACCATATACACATCCCGGATAATATCTTGCAGCAGAGCTACCGGAGTAGCAGGATTGATGGTTACGGCAGGCTGCATCCCCGCTTCCCTGATTTGCTGTATCACCCGATGCAAATGCGGACAAGCCTCATAATGCACATTCATCGTATGAGCGCCCAACGCCTTTACTTCAGGGATGAATTTTTCCGGATTAACAATCATCAGATGCACGTCCAACGGCTTCTTACTCAACTTCGCTACATACTTCAATACCGGAAAGCCGAATGAAATGTTCGGGACAAAAACCCCGTCCATTATATCAATATGTACCCACTCCGCTTCACTGCGGTTTATCATTTCAATATCTTTCGCCAAATGTCCGAAATCGGCAGAAAGAATGGAAGGAGCAATAATCGGTTTCATAATTCTTCTATATTTAAGGTTTATCACTTCATCTTACAGCCGTCCGCCAAACGGTATCCACGAAGCAACTCATCTGTTTTCAAACGTTTCTTGCCGGGAAGCTGCAAGGAAAGAATGGATACAAACCCATCCGGCACGGCAACCTTTATATATTTCTTGCCATCCGTCACAACCGTCCCCGCAGAGAGCTGATGCGATTCGTACATCTTTTCAGTCTCGAAGATTTTCACCACTACCGTTTCATTTTCAGAAGTGACCAGTTCACTCCAGGCAGCGGGATAGGGCGATAATCCACGAATAAAGTCGTACACCTTCTTCACCGGTTGATTCCAATCAATCCGGCAAGTATCCTTGAATATCTTCGGAGCAGGACGAAGTTCACCGACAACCGCCATTTCTTCTTGAGGAATCGGTTTTACCGTTCCATCCAAGATAGCGTCTACCGTTTCAAGAACCAGTTTCCCTCCCAACATCATCAATTTGTCATGTACCACTTCCACATTGTCCGTATCCGCAATAGGCACACGTACCTGCTGAATAACCTCTCCCGTATCAATCTCATGTTTCAGGAAAAACGTAGTGATTCCTGTCTCCGTGTCACCATTGATCACCGCCCAATTGATAGGAGCAGCTCCACGATATTGAGGAAGCAGAGAAGCATGAAGGTTAAACGTACCCAGTCGCGGCATATTCCAGACCACCTCCGGCAACATCCGGAAAGCAACCACAATCTGCAAGTCGGCTTTCCATTCGCGCAAGGCCTCCACAAAAACCTCATCTTTCAACTTCTCGGGCTGAAGCAACGGTAAGTTCCGCTCCAACGCATATTGCTTGACCGGAGAATACTGTATTTTATGTCCGCGTCCGGCAGGCTTGTCGGGCATTGTGATCACACCCACTACATTATAACCGCCTTCCACCAACTGACGCAAGGCCTCCACCGCAAAATCGGGAGTACCCATATATACTATTCTTAAGTCTTCTTTCTTCATAATCCAACTATGTTATCATTAACTTAAACGCAAAGTCTAGTCTTCCGAAAAATGTACCAGCACCTGCCGATATGAGTTAAAAATCTTCGATTTAGAGACAAAGCCCTCATAGCGTCCCTCCTCGTCCACCACCGGAAGATTCCAGGCTTTCGTATCGTCAAACGTCTGCATTACCTGTTCCATTCCGTCCGTATCGAATATCTTGGCAGGAGCGGATGTCATCAATTTGTTAACAGTGAAACGATGATAAAGTTCTTGCCGGAACATGATGTTACGGATGTCATCGAGCAAGACAATACCCAACAGTTCGCCCGTTTTTTTATCCGTCACCGGGAACACATTCCGATGGGAAGCGGCAATCGCTTTCACCAGTTCACCCAAATCCATCTCCGGATGTACAACTACAAAATCCTTCTCCACCACATTCTCCATCTTCATCAATGTCAACACAGCCTTGTCTTTGTGATGCGTAATCAGCTGTCCTTTCTTCGCCAGACGCATGGAATATATACTATGAGGCTCAAATGCGATAATCGTCAGGTATGAGCTAACGGATACAATCATCAGCGGAAGGAACAAATCGTATCCCCCCGTCAGCTCGGCTATCAGAAATACTCCCGTCAGAGGAGCATGCATAACACCGCTCATGACTCCCGCCATTCCCATCAAAGCAAAATTCTTTTCGGGCAGATAGGCGGAGAAAGTAAAGTCATTACTGAAATGGGAAAAGACGAATCCGGCGATGCACCCCAAATAAAGCGAAGGGGCAAAGATACCACCGCAACCGCCGCCACCATTCGTTGCGCTAGAGGCAAATACTTTCAAAAGAATGATCAACATCAGATAGACCAACAGCAGATTGCCATAACCATAAAACATGGAGTTGTTCATCACCGTATCCCATTCGGCTGTGGAAGTTCCGTTCAGCAACAGCTCAATCGTATCGTATCCTTCACCGTAGAGAGGCGGGAAAAGGAAAATCAACACACTCAACATCACACCGCCGAAAGCAAGTTTCTTATAGGGATTATTGAGCTTGCCGAACACGCCCTCCACCGAATTCATGGCACGTGTGAAATAAAGCGAAACCAGACCACAAAAGATACCCAGCAGGATGACATAAGGAATACGTTCCAATTCGAATGCCTGATCGAGGTGGAATTTAAACATAGCCTCCGTACCGGTAGTAATATAGGAAACGGTAGCTGCCGTGACTGCAGAAATCAGCAACGGAAGCAGAGACGACATGGTAAGGTCAATCATCAGAACTTCCAATGTAAATACCAATCCCGCAATCGGTGCTTTAAAGATACCGGCAACCGCACCCGCCGCACCACAACCTACGAGCAACATCAATGTACGGTGCTCCATCTTGAACACACTTCCCAGATTGGAGCCGATGGCGGAACCTGTCAAGACGATAGGCGCCTCCGCCCCGACCGATCCACCAAAACCGATGGTTATCGCACTGGCAATGGTAGACGACCAGATATTATGTCGTTTGATGCGTCCCTGTCGGCGGGAAATAGCATACAGAATCTTTGTGACTCCATGGCTGATATCGTCTTTAACAATGTTGCGTACAAACCAGCCTGCCAGGAAAATTCCGACTACCGGATATACCAGATACAAATAGTTAGCTTGGGTCGCGTTGAAATTATCGGTCAGGAAATTCTGTATCTGATGGATAAAGAATTTCAATATTAATGCGGCAAACGCTGTAAAGATACCGACCAGAAAACTTAATATAAGGATAAACTGCTTTTCCTTTATATTCGCTTCCCGCCACTTGATACAACGCTGTAATAAACTCAGTTTTTCTTCTTTCATTTATTCGCGAATTATCTTAATCACTCCACCTTTGTCCAACTTAATAATGCTTGAGGGTTTCGGCCGACTCACATCCTCTTGACGGAAACCGACGATATAGTCCACCGCCGACTTGATTTCATCGCTGATCTCACTAAAATTCGCAGCTCCGGGCTGACCGCTCACATTGGCCGATGTGGAGACAATCGCTTTGCGGAATTGCTGGCAGAGCCTTCGGGAAAATTCTTCGTTTGTAACACGGATTCCCACACTGCCGTCTTCCGCCAACAGGTTCGTCGCTAAATTGCGCGCACCGGAATATATAATCGTCAACGGCTTGTCGGCAACTTCAATCAAGTCCCACGCTACAGCCGGTACATCCTGTACATAAAAATCCACCTTCACAGGACTGTCCACCAACACCAGCATAGCCTTGCTATCAGCACGTTTCTTAATCTCATACACACGGCGTACAGCCTCTTCATTAGTAGCGTCGCAGCCTATTCCCCATACGGTATCGGTAGGATAAAGAATCACTCCTCCTTCATTCATCACCTGACAGGCTTTTTTAATATCTTCTATCATTTCTTGATTAATTTCTGTTGAGAATAACACGCAAAAGTAGTACTTTTGCGCCGAATTCAAAAAGATTAAGTGAAAACAATGGAAGAAATCGTATTTCACCACACTCTGCCTATCCAGTTGCGCTTCAATGACGTAGACAAATTCGGGCACGTCAACAATACTGTTTATTTCTCTTTTTATGATTTGGGAAAGACTGAATACTTCGCTTCAGTATGTCCGGGAGTCGATTGGGAAAAGATGGGAATTGTCGTCGTTCACATCGAAGCGGACTTCGTCAAACAAATCTTCGCCTCAGACCACATCGCTGTGCAAACGGCTGTCTCCAGAATAGGTACGAAGAGTTTTCATCTCATCCAACGGGTCATTGATACCGCAACGAATGAAATAAAATGTATCTGCAAGTCCGTCATGGTGACTTTCGACCTCGAAAGGCATGAATCCATCCCCTTGACAAAAGAGTGGATAGAGGCGATATGCAAGTATGAGGGACGGGATTTGCAAAAGGAATAGACGTTCCATTAATAAGGGGCAGAACAAACAAAACCAATTTGCAGGAAAAAGTTTTATTTTAATTCATATCCCTATATAATAGAAATTAGCTATTTTTGCATCTCATTAGTAAGGTATAATATATCTAGTACAGAAAATGATAGCTGACAACAGTATAAATTTAGCCGCTCTTTATAAAGTATTGTTTGAAGATGAAAAATTAGAACTCTCTGAAGAATGCGTTCAGAAAGTAGAAGAAAGCTTCAACTTCCTGCAATCTTTCTCCAACGATAAAATCATTTACGGAATCAATACGGGCTTTGGGCCGATGGCACAATATAGAATAGAAGACCAGTCTTTGATTGATCTCCAGTACAACATTATCCGAAGCCATTCTACCGGTGCCGGTAAGCCGCTTCCCGAACTTTATGTAAAAGCAGCCATGATTGCCCGCCTGTATACCTTTCTGCAAGGCAAGTCGGGTGTACACAAGGATTTAGTATTACTTCTCTGCGAGTTTATCAATCGCGGAATTTGCCCTTTCATCCCCGAACACGGAAGCGTAGGTGCCAGTGGAGACCTCGTACAGCTGGCTCACATCGCATTAACCCTCATAGGTGAGGGAGAAGTTTTCTATCAAGGCCAACTGTGCGACACAGCAAGCGTGCTCCAAGAAAATGGGTTAAAACCGTTCTCTATGCATATTCGCGAAGGCCTGTCCGTAACCAACGGCACTTCCGTGATGACAGGAATCGGCATTGTCAATCTGATTTATGCACAAAAGCTGCTTCATTGGTCGGTAGTTGCCTCTGTCATGATGAATGAAATTGCCGCCTCTTACGATGATTTTATGGCGCAAGCCTTGAACGAAGCCAAACATCATAAAGGACAACAAGAGATAGCTGCTATGATGAGAGAATGGGTGTCAGGCAGCCAATGCATACTTCAAAGAGAAAACGAGCTATACAACCAAGTGCATAAAGAGAAAATCTTCGAACACAAAGTACAGCCCTATTATTCCTTACGATGTGTTCCGCAAATACTCGGTCCCATTTATGACGAGCTGGCAAATGCGGAAGAAGTACTTATTAACGAAATAAATTCCGCCTGTGACAATCCGATTGTGGATCCGGAAACACAGAACATCTATCATGGAGGTAACTTTCACGGAGACTATATCTCTTTTGAGATGGATAAACTAAAAATTGCCGTGACCAAACTGACCATGCTTTGCGAAAGGCAGCTCAACTATCTGTTCCATGACCGTATCAACGGTATTCTGCCTCCGTTTGTCAATCTGGGAGTGCTTGGATTGAACTATGGTCTGCAGGCTTCGCAATTCACTGCAACATCCACCACAGCGGAATGTCAGACATTATCAAATCCGATGTATGTACACAGTATTCCCAACAACAACGATAATCAGGACATTGTCAGCATGGGAACCAACTCCGCCCTGTTGGCAAAGACGGTCATCGAAAATTCATATCAGGTAATGGCTATCCAGTTCATGGGCATTGTACAAGCTATCGACTACTTGAAAATACAAGAGAAACTTAGTTCTAAAAGTCGGCAGGTTTACGAAGAAATACGTAGTTTCTTCCCTGCATTTACAGAAGACACACCTAAGTATAAAGAGATAGAACAAATGATCACTTATCTCAAAAATTAAATAAACACATTATGAAAAGAATCATCTTCACCATTATCCTACTCAATTTGGCGTATCTTATCAACGCACAAGAGAAAACCCTTAAAGAATTGGTAGCGGAAGGGAATAAAGCTTATGTTGAATTTGTAGATGTAAAGAAGAACATTCCGGAAGCCCAAAACGCCATCAACACAGCTCTCACAGGAGAAGAGTGGAACCGCTGGACTTTGGTAGAAAAGAAAGAGCTGGCTGATTTCATTTTAAAAGTATCTGTTGAGAAAAAGGGAGTGAATCTTTTGAGTATGGCTTCCGACGGCGCACGCATACGTGTCATTACGGAAGTATGCAACTTGAAAGGCCAATCACTATGGAAGTCCAAACGCTATCAAGGAAATGCTTCTATATTTACAGGTTTTTCCGCTTTAGACGATGCGATGCGTAAAATGGTACGTCGCGCATTGGGAGATGAGCTTTTAAAACAATGCGGAGAGAAGAAGAAATGAAATACGCATTAGTAACCGGAGGAAGCCGAGGTATCGGTCGTGCTGTCTGTTGTAAACTGGCGGAAATGGGCTACTTTATACTGATAAATTATCAGAATAACGACGCAGAAGCGGAGAAAACATTGCAGTTAGTACAAGAAAAAGGAAGTAATGGCGAGTTGATGAAGTTCGATGTGACCGACCCTGCCGCTATCACCCTTGCTTTGGGCAACTGGGCTTCCCAACACCCTGACGAATATATCGAGGTACTGATAAACAATGCAGGTATCCGCAAAGACAACCTGATGCTCTGGATGACAGGAGAAGAATGGAGCAAAGTGCTCGATATCAGCCTGAACGGATTCTTCAACGTGACACAGCCTTTATTGAAGAATATGCTGGTCAAACGTTATGGACGTATCGTAAATATCGTGTCATTGTCGGGCATTCAGGGAATGCCCGGCCAAGCCAATTACTCCGCAGCCAAAGGTGGCGTAATAGCCGCTACCAAAGCACTGGCACAGGAAGTTGCCAAGAAGAAAGTAACAGTCAATGCAGTAGCTCCGGGATTCATCTGTACGGATATGACGGAAGGAATTGATGAGAACGAATGGAAGAAACATATTCCCGCGGGACGTTTCGGCACTCCGGAAGAGGTTGCCGACCTGGTCGGTTTCCTGGCATCTCCAGCCTCATCCTACATCACAGGAGAAGTGATTTCCATCAACGGAGGACTATATACCTAAAATAAAAGCATAGAATAGACAAAATAATGAAAAGAGTTGTTATCACGGGAATGGGGATTTACTCTTGCATCGGCAAGAATCTGGATGAAGTAAAAGACTCACTATATCATGGGAAATCGGGAATTGGCATAGACCCGGTACGGAAAGAATTGGGCTATTTTTCTGCATTAACGGGGATATTGGAACGTCCCGACTTGAAGAAGTTGTTGGACCGCCGTAAACGTCTCTGTCTACCGGAGCAGGGAGAATATGCTTATCTCGCTACATTAGAAGCTTTCCGTAATGCCGGTATTAATGAGGATTTTCTCGAAGCCAATGAAGTGGGTATCTTGTATGGCAATGATAGTAGTGCCGCTCCTGTTATTAACGCAGTGGACATCATTCGTGAAAAGAAAAACACTGCACTGGTAGGTTCCGGTTCTATTTTCCAGTCGATGAATTCCACCGTGACAATGAACCTGTCGGTTATTTTCAAACTAAGAGGGGTCAACTTCACCATTGCCGGAGCCTGTGCAAGCGGTTCTCACGCTATTGGTATGGGTTACCTGCTTATAAAATCGGGATTGCAGGATTGTATTCTTTGCGGTGGCGCACAAGAAGTCAATCCTTATGCAGTAGGAAGTTTCGACGGACTAAGCGCATTTTCCACCCAGGAAGCAGTCCCCGAGAAAGCCTCGAAACCTTTTGATAAACGACGTGACGGACTGATTCCGAGTGGAGGAGCCGCCAGTCTGGTATTAGAGAGTTATGAATCGGCTGTAAAAAGGGGAGCTCCCATTCTGGCCGAAGTCATCGGTTACGGTTTTTCATCCAATGGAGATCACATCTCCGTGCCTAATGTGGACGGCCCGAAACGTTCTCTTCAAATGGCTATCAAAGATGCAGGGATTGCACTCGAACAGATCAGTTATATCAATGCACACGCCACCTCAACTCCGGTAGGTGACTTGAACGAGGCGAAAGCCATTGCGGAAGTATTTGAAGGGCATCACCCGTATGTGACTTCCACGAAGTCTATGACAGGACATGAAATGTGGATGGCCGGTGCCAGTGAAGTGATTTATTCCACCCTCATGATGAACAACGGTTTCATCGCTCCCAACCTCAATTTCGAGGAACCGGACGAGGCCTCTGCACAATTAAATATACCTACCCAACGGGTAAACCTGGAATTTGATACGTTCCTTTCCAACTCATTCGGATTCGGAGGAACCAATTCCACGCTAATCATACGCAAAATCAATCCATAATTTACTAAAGAAAACAGATATATGACAAACGAAGAAATCATCGAGAAAATAAGAACCACTCTGGCAGAAGAGTTTGAAGTAGACATCGACGTTATCCAGCCGGATGCACCGTTAATGGAAACTCTTGAACTGGACAGCCTGGACTTGGTCGATATGGTGGTACTGGTAGAAAAGAACTTCGGTTTCAACGTAACCGGACAAGATTTTGCGGGTATCAAAACCTTCCAGGACTTCTACGATCTCGTTATCACCCGTATGCAGGAAGCCAAGTAAATATGTCGACGTGGAAAGGCAAAACCCGGGGAGGAACATTCGGATACTTATTCTTTATTTACCTGATTAAGTATCTGGGCATTACTGCCGCTTATATATTTCTAAGTCTGGTAGTATTGTACTTCATACCGTTTGCTCCGAAAGCCACCAAAAGCACCTGGTTTTATGCCCGCCACATTCTGAAATACAACCGAATACGCTCTTTGGGTATGTTGCTACGCAACTATTACCGGTTAGGGCAAATCCTGATTGACAAAGTAGCCATTGGCAACGGAAAAGTCGATCAATACCGGTTCGAGTTCGAACGGTATCCGGAATTTCTGCAATTGCTGAACAGCGAACAGGGAGTGATTATGATTGGCGCCCATGTGGGAAACTGGGAAATAGGTGTTCCTTTCTTCGACGATTACGGAAAGAAAATCAATATCGTGATGTATGATGCAGAACATCGTAGAATCAAAGAGATATTGGAGAAAAATGGTCAGGACAAGGATTTTAAGATTATCCCCGTCAACGAAGATAACCTGACACACGTTTTCCGTATTACCGAGGCGTTAAACAAGAAAGAATATGTATGCTTTCAGGGCGACCGTTATCTGAATAAAGAGAAACTGCTGACAGGAACACTCCTGGGACAGAAAGCTCCTTTCCCTGCCGGTCCTTTCCTGCTTGGTTCGCGAATGAAAGTTCCGGTGGTATTCTACTTTGCCATGAGAGAGCCGGGCAGAACCTACCGTTTTCATTTTATAAGGACGGAACCAATCATACGAACCAAAGAAAAGAAAGCAGAGACAGCTCTGCTCGAACAATATACGGCCGCTTTGGACCAGATACTGAAACGCTATCCGGAACAATGGTTCAATTATTACTCATTCTGGGAAACCACAAGTGACGGTTCGCTCTCAAAGGATTGAAATAGAAAGATATAACAAAATAAAGATGCAACAGAATCAATATGATAAGGAACCGTTGACCGCGGTAGAGGCACAACGCCTGGCACAAGAAATAGCTTTCGGGCCCGTCGTGTTTCAGGTATCACGCCTTATGCTCAAATTCGGTATTTTTCAGTTACTGGCCGACGAACGCGCTGGCATGACACAAGAAGAAATCAGCAAGGCTTGTGGGTTGTCTTCTTATGCGACACAAGTTTTGTTGGAAGCCTCATTAACCATCGGTACCGTATTGCAGCACGAAAACCGTTACCGCCTTGCCAAAGCCGGATGGTTCCTGCTCAATGACAAGATGGTACGTGTCAATATGGATTTCAACCACGATGTCAACTATCTGGGAATGTTCCATCTTGAAGAGGCTCTCACCAACGGACGTCCCGAAGGGCTGAAAGTATTCGGCGAATGGAGTACCATCTATGAAGGGCTGTCAAGTCTGCCCTCACAGGTACAAAAGAGCTGGTTCGGTTTCGATCATTATTACTCGGATTGCTCGTTTGACGAAGCTTTGGCGATTGTTTTCGCCCGCCATCCCAAGACTTTACTGGATGTGGGAGGTAATACCGGTCGATGGGCAACCAAGTGCGTAAGCTATGACGACGCAGTGGAAGTAACTATAATGGACCTTCCGCAACAATTGGAGATGATGCGTCAACAAACTAAAGAACTGCCCGGAGCAATGCGTATCCACGGGTATGGCGCCAATCTGCTCGATCCCGAAGTTCCTTTCCCAACAGGGTTCGATGCTATCTGGATGAGCCAGTTCCTTGACTGTTTCTCGGAAGAAGAAGTAACCAGCATACTGACCCGTGCAGCCCGCTCTATGAGCCGGGAGAGCCGCCTCTATATCATGGAAACTTTCTGGAACCGGCAAAAGTTTGACACAGCCGCTTATTGCCTGACACAAATCAGTCTTTATTTCACAGCCATGGCAAATGGTAACAGCAAAATGTATCATTCGGATGATATGGAACGGTGCATCAAAGCAGCGGGATTGGAAGTTGAAAAGATAGATGACCATTTAGGAATGGGACACAGCATTGTACAATGCAGATTGAAATGAACAACAGGGAAGTTATCATACAAGGAGAAGGAATACTCAATTTAATTCCACAGCGTCCACCCATCGAGATGGTGGACAGTTTCTTTGGTATCGAAGAGAATCATTCCTATTCCGGACTGACTGTTACTGCTGATAATATTTTCTGCGAAACCGGAAAACTGCAAGAGGCAGGAATTATTGAACACATCGCTCAATCGGCAGCAGCACGTATCGGATTTCTTTATACCCGGCAGGGTGAAAAAGTACCGTTAGGGTTTATCGGCTCGGTAGACAAACTTAAAATCTACGATTTGCCAAAGATCGGGATGAAACTATTTACCGAGATTACCGTTGTACAGGAGGTATTCGACATTACATTGATTTCTGCACAAGTGAAAGTGGAAGACAAGCTGATAGCTGAATGCAGGATGAAAATATTTATAAAAAAAGAATGAAACGGAAAACGAATCAACAGGTTGCAGCTTTGACTAACCGGACTACCTTCAGAGTGCGGTTCAGCGAAATAGACTCCATGCAGATTGTATGGCATGGTGAATATGTGCGCTACTTTGAAGATGGAAGAGAAGCTTTTGGCAAACAGTATGGTTTGGATTATATGAGTATTTACCGAGAGGGATACATGGTTCCTATCGTGGATTTAACCTGTCAGTTCAAACAATCACTATCTTTTGGTGAAGAAGCGATTGTCGAGACGCGCTATATTGCCTGTGAGGCAGCCAAGATAAAATTTGAATACGTTATCTACCGGGCTACCGACCAGAGTATAGTAGCTACCGGAAGCACCATACAAGTGTTCCTGAACCTGAATAAAGAATTGGAGCTTATGAACCCTCCGTTTTATCTGGAATGGAAAAAGAAATGGAATATCCTTTAAACATATACATCACAGCCCATACGCTGATTAGTTCGTTAGGTTTCGGCATCCCGGAAAATCTGGAGGCCATCCATAACTACCGAAGCGGAATCCGTATGCAAGAAGCCGGCCTAATTTCCGATCATCCCCTATTGGCGGGAATGATTGATTCTGTGGAACTGGAAAAACGGGCGAAGCTGATGCAGATTACGGATTATACCCGGATGGAGCAATTATTCATACTGGCTATCCAAGAGATTATTTCTCAATCGGGAGCCGACTTGCGGGAGCCGGATTGCGCCTTGTTATTATCTACCACTAAAGGAAATGTTGATTTATTGAGTGAATTACCTGCTGACAGTCCGGTTTTTCTTTGGAAAATGGCAGAACGAATCGGAGATTTCTTTGGAGCGACAAATCAGGTAGAGGTCATCTCCAATGCCTGTATATCAGGAGTCTCGGCACTAATCGTCGCTAAGAGATGGATAGAATCAGGACGTTACAAACGAGTGATTGTGGCAGGTGGGGATATTCTTTCTCATTTCATTACCAGCGGCTTTCTATCGTTCCGATCTGTCAGCGCACAGCCCTGCCGACCATACGATATACAACGGGATGGATTAAGTCTGGGCGAAGCCTGTGGAGCTGTTCTTTTAGAAACTCAAGAAAACACGAATCATATTATTCTCTCCGGAGGAGCAATCAGTAATGACGCCAACCATATATCCGGTCCTTCCCGAACAGGGGATGGTTTAGCTCTAGCTATCAATCAGGCAATGGAAGAAGCCGGAGCACTCCCCGAAGACATTAGTTTTATCAATGCACACGGAACAGCTACGGTTTACAATGATGAAATGGAATCCAAAGCCATACATCTGGCGGGATTAGCTACAGTTCCGGTGAATAGCCTTAAGCCCTATTTCGGTCATACATTAGGAGCTTCGGGCATTATCGAAACCATACTTTGCATAGAGCAACTAAAAGAAGGAAGATACTACGGAACTTTAGGGTATGAAACACTCGGTGTTCCCATGCCTATCACTATCTATGCCACTCATCAGCCGATGCCGATGAAATGCTGCATCAAAACTGCTTCCGGTTTCGGAGGCTGTAATGCTGCACTGGTATTATCCCTCCCCGATGCTTATCTGAAACAGAAAGCAAACTCACAGGCAACCGACAAAGCGAGTGCTCCGTCAGTTTGCAAAGCAGTGGTGGAATCGGGTAACATGGTCAAAATCAGACCGGGAGCAGTAGAAAGTAAAGGAACAACTGTATTCAGCTCTTCGGAAACAGACTTTGCACCATTCATCCGGGAAGCATACAAGCATCTGGGAGAAAACAATATGAAGTTCTATAAGATGGACAACCTCTGTAAGCTGGGATATGTAGCTGCCGAATATTTACTAAAAGATACACACTACCGTCCGGAAGAGATTGGAATCATTCTTGCCAATGCTTCTTCCTCTCTGGATACGGACTGCAAACATCAGGCAATCATCAGTAAAGAAGGAGACAAAGCAGCCAGTCCTGCCGTGTTTGTCTACACTCTCCCCAATGTAGTATTGGGAGAAATCTGTATCCGGCACAAGATTCAGGGAGAGAATACATTCTTTGTCCGTCGACAATCCGATGCTGCCTCATTAGAGGATTATGCAAGGATTGTGATGGCGAAAGGTAAGTTACGTACCTGTATCATAGGCTGGTGCGAACTATTGGACGGACATTATCAAGCAGAATTTAAACAACTTAATAATATATCAACGATTTATGGATAATTTAGATCAAACCAAAAGAGAACTGATGGACGAAGTGAAAGGGAAACTAATCGAAGAGTTGAACCTTGAAGAAATCACTCCGGAAGATATTGACAATGAAGCCCCTCTGTTTGGCGACGAAGGTCTTGGCCTTGACTCCATTGACGCACTCGAAATCATCCTGATTCTGGAACGCGAATACGGTATAAAGATAGAGAATCCCAGTGAAGGAAAACAAATCTTCTACTCGGTACGTACACTGGCAGACTACATCATTGCTAATCGCAAAGCTTAACCGATGAAGATATACGTCACCGGATTGGGAGTTGTTTCAGGCATCGGTATCGGAGTTTCCGAAAATATAGAAGCGTTGAGACAAAAAAAGCATGGCATCGGAAAAGTAACTCTTTTTCCGACTGCTCTCGATGTGCCCGTATCCGAAGTGAAACGTAGCAATGAGGAACTAAAGAAACTGATCTCTTTACCGCCGCAACGCACTGTATCACGTACAGCCTTGTTGGGAATGATAGCAGCCGAAGAAGCAATGAAAGATGCGGGACTCACACCATCAGTACGTATCGGGTTTATTTCCGCCACTTCCGTTGGCGGCATGGATTTGAGCGAGCACTTCTATGAATCTTTCAAGAAGAACCCGGGACAGGGACGGTTACGGGAAGTAATTTCACACGACTGCGGAGCCAGCACAGAATTGATTGCTTCGTATTTGGGTATCAATGATTTTATAACCACCATCAGTACAGCCTGCTCATCAGCAGCCAATGCCATCATGCTGGGAGCAAGAATGATTAAACACGGGCTACTGGATGCTGCTATCGTGGGAGGCACAGATGCACTTTGCCGGTTTACGCTCAATGGATTCAACTCCCTGATGATTTTGGACAAAACACATTGCCGTCCCTTTGACCGCTCACGTACCGGATTAAATCTGGGAGAAGGTGCCGGTTACTTAGTACTTCAATCGGAAAGTTCACTTCAAAGAACTCCTTATTGCGAACTTAGCGGTTACGCCAATACAAATGAGGCTTATCATCAAACAGGAAGTTCTCCTGAAGGGGACGGTGCCTTTCTGTCAATGAGTGAAGCTATCGCCTCCAGTGGCATTTCTCCCAAAGAAATCGATTATATCAATGTACATGGAACAGGTACTCCCGGCAATGATGCGTCAGAAGGTATGGCACTCCGAAGAATCTTTGGAGAATATGTTCCGCCATTTAGTTCGGTAAAAGCTTTTATCGGACATACCTTAGGAGCTTCCGAAGGAATTGAAGCTGTTTACTCCGTTCTTTCAATAGATAAAGGGCTGATTTATCCCAACCTGAACTTTACGGATGCGATGCCGGAAACAGGACTGATACCGGAAACCTCTTTTCAAGAAGGAATCCCCATCCGACATGTGTTATCCAACTCTTTCGGTTTCGGAGGAAACGATTCATCGCTCCTCTTTTCCGCAACGAATTTTCCAGCATGAACGCACCTTTAAGTATTTAAGCCTATGCAGCCAGTTTATATTCAACGCATCGCTTCCATTCATCCGCCAAAGGATCATTCACCAGAAAATAATCACCCTTATCTTCAGGCTTGCGAACCCGATTATAAGGATATTATCACCAATGCGACCTTGCGCAGACGCATGAGCCGTATCGTAAAAATGGGGGTGGCCTGCGGATTGGAATGTATGGGTGAACTATCTCCTGAAAAGATACAAGGAATCATCACAGCGACAGGATTGGGCTGCCTGACAGATACGGAAAAATTCCTGAACAACCTATTGGATAATGAAGAGCGGATGCTGAATCCTACTCCTTTCATCCAGTCGACATTCAATACAATCGGTGCACAAATAGCTCTGATTCATCAAATACATGCCTACAACATGACTTATGTCCACCGTGGACTTAGTTTTGAAAGTGCTTTATTGGACGCTATGATGAAAATAGGAGAAGGAAGCGAGAATATACTTGTGGGAGCCATCGATGAAATGACAGAAACCAGTTACACGATTCAGCAACGACTGGGAATGCTGAAAGGGATAGCAGCCGGAGAAGGTGCTCAATTCTTCCTGTTAAGTCGGGAAGCCGGAGAGCATCCGTTGGCTGAAATACAGGGAATCGAAACTTTCATCGGGAAACAGACTACAGAAGAAATCAGCTCCCGAATCATCCGTTTTTTGCAACGAAATGGTTTAGAATGTCAGGATATTCAGTGGTTGGTTACCGGGAAAAACAAGAAGCAACACAATCAAGATGACTCTCACAAGCAAACTGTCGACAATGGCAACTCTATTTATGAAGAGCTTGAAACAAACCTTTTCCCGGAAAGTGTTCATCTTAGTTTTAAGAATGAATGTGGTGAATATCCTACCGCAACATCGTATGCGGTATGGAAAGCAGTGAACGAATCGGCCAACTGCACTACCTCGACCCATATATTGATTTACAATCATCACCACTCCATCAATCATTCATTGATTCTAATCCGGAAAAGCGTATGATAATCGTTTGTCTCCTTCTTTGCTTGCTCTTGCTCCTGTCTTTTCTCGTTTATGCCTCTTATAGCATTCAATCGGGAATTTACCTCCGGTCATTTTGCAAAAAGCATACTGCGGAAAAGATTGTCGCCCTGACTTTTGATGACGGCCCCGACTCCCTACAGACTCCCAAAGTTCTGCAGGTACTAAAAGAATATCAGGTAACCGCCTGTTTCTTCTGTATCGGTCATAAGGTAAAAGGGAATGAAGCAATCTTGCAAAAAATGGTGGCAGAAGGTCATCTGATTGGAAATCATTCGCATACCCATTCCGGTTTATTCCCGCTATACGGGCTCTCCAAGATGAAAAAAGACTTGCAAACTTGTCAGTGTGAACTAGAACGAGTAACTTCGCAGCCGGTTAGTTTGTTTCGTCCGCCGTTCGGTGTCACTAATCCAACGATTGCGAAAGCCGTTCGACAGCTAGGATATACCTCTATAGGATGGAGCATCCGTACACTGGATACACAACAAGCACCGGATAAAGTCCTTGCCAGGATTCGAAAACGTCTTGAACCGGGAGCCATCATTCTGTTGCACGACCGGATGCCGGACAGCGACCAGCTAGTGAAACAAATCTTGGATTTGCTGAAAGAACAAGGATATACCGTTGTCCGTCCGGACAAACTATTGGCATAAAATAAAAAAGGTATGAGAACTTTATTAATATATTTATCGCTTTTCTTCTTGTCAATAGCCTCTACCCATGCCCAGGGCATGAAAAAGATGGCGCAAAAGACAGAGTTTGAAAGCCGCCTGGCAAAGGAGGCGCAAACCGTAGAGTCCATCGAAAGCGATTTCACCCAAGTGAAATATCTCGATGTATTCGATGAGAAGGTTACTTCCAAAGGGAAGTTCTACTACCAGAAGAACAATAAAATCTGCATGGAATATTTCCGCCCGATGGATTACCTCATCGTGATAAACGGCAGTAAGCTCAAAATCGTTTCGGATGGCAAGAAAAGTATCATGAATCTTAGTTCGAACAAAATGATGGCACAGATGCAGGATATGCTGACCGCATGTATGATAGGCGACCTGTCTAAAATGTCGTCCAACTACCTGCTGGAGTATTTTGAAGACGCACGATACTATCTGGTTAAAATAAAACCGACCAACAAAGCGGTACAAGCCTATATTGCCGGTATAGAAATCTATCTGGACAAGAAAGATATGTCGGTACACAAACTCCGTCTGTCCGAAACAGCCACAAACTATACAGAATACGAATTCTATAATAAAAAGTTCAACTCCCTGAAGAATGAGACGAAGTTTGCGATTCGTTAGTCTGACGGCTCTGCTATTCTTATGGATACAGATCCAGACTTCCTGCTCTCCACGGATGAGCGGGGAAGGAAGTACCGTGCCCCCCGCTATCGAACTAACACAAGGAGAAAGCTCGCAAAAATACAATATCCAACTGGATTTCATGAAACATCACATGAGCGGTATGCTAATAGTACGCCGTATGCCTGATAACGAAATCCGGATCGTAGCGTCTACCTACTTCGGACTAAGCCTTTTCGATTTTTCTCTTCGCAACGATCAGTTTACTGTCAACAGTTGCATTGAACCCATGAAAAAGGAAAAGGTGCTGAAACTTCTGGAGATGGATTTCAGACGTCTGTTCTTAAGTGGGAAAGACACTCGTGTGAAAGCGACCAAAGACAGTGCTACTGAAAAAAGAACCAGTGGAAAAGGCTTTGGAAAGTCAGTGGTCTACATCACTGGCAATACTCCGGGCGATCCCGCACAAATAAAAATCAAACATCCGTGGATTCGGTTAACGATCCGTCTGGATAAACTATCTAAAGAGATTTAATATATGCTACTTGATAACTTCTATACCATCATTTCCTCCGAATCATCGGACTCAACGATCTGGACTATCCAGGTAAAGTTGAATCCCGGGCATCCTGTTTATCAGGGACATTTCCCCGGACATCCGGTAGTTCCGGGAGTTTGCCTGTTACAACTTATCAAGGAATGTGTAGAAGACATTCGCCAGCAAAAATTGCAAGTAACACAAGTGTCTTCCTGCAAGTTTCTTTCGGCTATCAATCCGATAGAAACACCGCACATTTCGGTGGCACTGACTTTTAAAGAGACAGAAGAAGGTACACTTCAGTTGCAAGCGGAAGGGAGTGTAAAGAAGGAAGCTGTAAAAAAGAGTACAGTGAAAGAGAGCACTGTAGAGGAAAATACCGTAAAGGACGAATGTTTCATCAAACTAAAAGCTGCACTTACCCCGACAGTATGAAGGAACAAATAAGTACAGCCTATTGGCACGAGAAGTTGAAACAATTAGGGATCATCGTTATCATCCCAAGTTACAACAATGGAAAGACACTGGCGGACGTCATAGAAAGTGTACGTTTCTACGCCCCCGATATCCTTGTTGTCAACGACGGTTCTACAGATGAAACTGCCGGAATACTTAGCCGAGAATCTAACTTACATATCATCACCCACCCTGTCAATCAAGGAAAAGGAGTAGCTTTGAGACATGGACTATCCTTTGCCAAAAAGCAAGGATTCCGGTATGCAATCACCATTGATTCTGACGGACAGCATTTCGCTTCGGATATTCCCGCATTGATCGAAGCCATAGAAAAAGAACCGGACACATTATTAGTAGGTGCCCGTAACCTCGCCTCGGACAATATGCCGGGAAAGAATACATTTGCCAATAAGTTTTCCAACTTCTGGTTTACCCTCGAAACAGGTATCAAACTGCAAGATACACAATCCGGCTACCGCCTGTACCCCATCCAACGAATGAATGTGGACAAGTGGTATTACACCGCCAAATACGAATTTGAGTTGGAAGCACTTGTCTTTGCAGCCTGGGGAGGCATTACCGTTAAAAACATTCCGGTACATGTTTATTATCCGCCACAGGAAGAGCGGGTTTCTCATTTCCGACCGTTCCGTGATTTCACCCGTATCAGTATCCTGAATACAGTACTGGTGCTCGTCACTTTCTTTTGGATCATCCCCCGAAACTTCTTCCGTAAACTGACCTGGAAGAACTGCAAGCAGTTTTTCTCGGATCATGTCACCCACTCCCCCGAATCTAATCTGCGGATCACGGCTGCCATCACACTCGGCGTATTCATGGGTATCGTTCCGGTATGGGGATATCAAATGCTAATCACGTTATTTCTGGCACATTTGTTCAGACTGAATAAAGTCATAGCTATTGTAGCAGCCAATATCAGTATCCCTCCGATGATTCCATTTTTGCTGTACGGCAGTTACGTAACCGGCTGCAAAGTGCTGGGAGATCCTGTCAATCTGCATTTAAACGAACTTTCTTTTGAAAATGTAAAATCAGTCATAGAGCAATATTTAATAGGAAGTGTTATCTTTGCAGTCGTATGCAGCATACTGGCAGGAACCATCGCGTTCATTCTGCTCACGGCGTGTAGGAAAAAAAAGATATGACCCAGTTTTTTATCGGACTATATGATTATTTCGAGAGGCACAAGATTCTGTTCTATTTGTCACTCATCAGTTGTGTCCTGTTAATGGGATTCTTTGCCCTGCAAGTAAGGTTCGAAGAGAACATCACACAATTTTTCCCCGACACTAAAGATTCCCAGAACACAATCAAAGTGTTCGACAATCTCAAGATTAAGGATAAGATCATCATTATGTTATCCTCGGCAGATACCTGCCACCGCGTAGAACCCGACTCCCTGATAGAAGCAGCCGGACAACTGCAACAAACCCTGACTGAAAAAGCCGGAGGAAAACTGATTAAAGGAATTTTCGCACAGGTAGACCAAAGCCTCATCCAAGGAGCCACAGACTTCGTTTATGAACATCTTCCGCTTTTCCTGACAGATACGGACTATCAACGCTTCGATTCCTTACTGACGGATAAAGGGATACAGGCTGTCATGCAGAAGAATTATACCAACCTCCTCTCTCCTGCCGGAATTGCATTAAGAAGCTATATTCTCCGGGACCCGCTCGGACTGGGAAGCGAAACCCTGAAACATTTGCAAGATTTCCAATTGGAAGCCAACTACGAGATTTATGACGAACATATCTTCTCCAAAGACGGCTCCACCTTACTTATGTTCATTACCCCGGTATTCAGTACAGGCAGCACCGGAAAGAACGACGAACTGATAAAGATACTCGAAGAAGAGCTCAAGCACGTACAGGGAGAATCTCCTACCATTCGAGCTGAATATTTCGGTGGTCCCTCCGTGGGAGTCTACAACGCCCGTCAGATTAAGAAAGATACCATCCTGACCTCCTCCCTGGCACTGCTTATCATCATTGTATTTATCTCACTCGTTTTTAAACGAAAGAGATCGATACCGTTGATTATTACTCCGGTACTGTTCGGAGGATTATTTGCCCTGTTTCTCATTTTCTTTATTAAAGGAAGTATCTCCGCCATTGCAGTGGGAGCCGGTTCGGCAGTGATGGGTATTGCACTAAGCTATTCCATTCACATGCTGGCACATCAGAACCACGTTTCCACCGTGCAACAACTTATTAAAGAGATAGCCTATCCGCTTACGGTAGGTAGTTTCACCACCATCGGCGCATTTCTGGGATTGATATTCACCAGTTCCGATCTGTTACGCGACTTCGGTTTGTTTGCCTCTCTGGCATTGGTGGGCACCACCCTCTTCTGTCTCATTTACCTGCCTCATTTTCTGAAAGGACAGGCAGACGTCAAACAGGGACGTATACTACGCATCATCGAAAAAATAAATGCTTATTCTTACGAAAAGAATAAATGGCTGGTAGGCGGCATCCTCCTCATTACAGTGATCTGTTTGTTTACTTCGCAAAAGGTAGGCTTCAACAACGATATGATGAGTCTCAACTATGAGCCCCGCCATCTCCAACAATCAGAAGAAAAATTACTGCAACTCTTCGACAACGACGAAAAGACCGTGCTTTTTGTCAGTGTGGGCAAAGACATGAATCAGGCTACCGAAACTTATGCAATGACCAATCAGAAGTTATCGGCACTGAAAGAGCAGGGACTCATCAAAGAGTATGCCTCCGCCTCGCTGTTTCTGATCTCTCCGCAAGAGCAGCAGAAACGCCTGAAGAAATGGAAAGATTACTGGACGGATGAAAAACAGCAACAAGTCCGTGAACAGCTGGAAACAGCTGCTGCCGAATATCGTTTCCGTCCGGGAAGTTTCGAACCTTTTTATCAATGGATGAACCAACCTTTCGGTGAATATCATTACGCCGCGCAAGGAGACGATTTATCCGGCAAGCTATTAAATGAATGGCAAACCTCTGCCGATTCCATCACCATGCTTATCAGCCAGATACGGATCAGCGAACCGAATAAGGAAGCTGTGTACCAGAACTTTAATAAAGACCCGAATGTAGTCATCTTCGACCGTTCCTACTTTGCCAACAAATGGGTATCGGCCATCAATGACGACTTTTACCTGATTCTTTACATCTCTTCTTTCCTGATATTCTTTGCACTATGGTTCTCCTATGGACGTATCGAGCTTACCTTGATGAGTTTTCTCCCGATGCTAATCAGCTGGGTAATCATCTTAGGATTAATGGGAATTCTGGGAATTGAGTTCAATATTATCAACATCATCCTGTCCACCTTTATCTTTGGCATTGGAGATGACTTCAGTATCTTCATTATGGACGGGCTACAAAACAAATACCGTACAGGTCAGAAGGTGTTGAATTCCCATAAAACAGCCATCTTCTTCTCCGCCTTCACCACAGTGGTCGGTATGGGAGCACTTGTGTTTGCCAAACACCCGGCTTTGCAATCCATTTCACTGATTTCCATTCTGGGTATGATAGCAGTGGTATTGGTGGCCTATACCATTCAGCCACTCATTTTCCGGTTCTTCATCGCAGGCCCCGCTTCCAAAGGATTGCCGCCTTATACGCTTATCGGATTGATACGTACCGTGTTGCTCTTCCTGCTTTTCTTTATCGGCTGCATCGTCCTCCGTATATTGATTATTCTGCTTTATCCGGTGCCTGTGCGCAAAAGCAGCAAGCAGCGTTTGGTGTGCCGCCTGATACAAATCACCTGCAAAGGAATTTTGCTACTGGCCACCGCCGTCAAAAAAGAGCATATCAACAAAGCCAACGAACGCTTCCGGCATCCGGCAATTATCATTGCCAACCACCAGTCGTTCATCGACATTCTGGTATTGCTGTCTCTTTCATCTAAAATCCTGATGGTAACCAACCATTGGGTATGGCACTCTCCTTTCTTCGGAGCCATCATTCGTTATGTTGACTTCTATTATATAGGCGAAGGATACGAGCAATATATGGAACGGATGCGGAAAAAAGTGAAGGAGGGCTACTCCATCGCCATTTTCCCGGAAGGCACACGTACCTATAACGGAAAGATGAAACGTTTCCACAAAGGAGCATTCTATCTGGCAGAAGCATTGAAACTGGATATTCTCCCGATCCTGCTTTACGGTAATAACAAAATCATTGCCAAAGCACAACCTTTCAATATCCGGAAAGGAATCATCTATACGGAAATACTTCCCCGTATACCATTAGACGATCTGTCTTTCGGAAGTACTTATCAGGAGCGTACCAAACGCATATCCGCTTACATGAAAGAGGTTTATGCCCGTATCTGCCGTGAACAGAACACGACGGACAATCCTGCATTCTACGAAGCTCTTATCCAGAACTATATCTATAAAGGTCCCGTCGTAGAATGGTATATCCGTATCAAAGTAAAGATGGAAAAGAATTACCGGCTATTCAACCGGTTGATTCCCGTCCAAGGGCAAATTACAGACATCGGTTGCGGCTTCGGCCCGTTATGCTATATGCTGTCTCTGCTTTCCGAGGACCGGGAAATCCTAGGTATTGATTACGATGAAGACAAAATAGCGCTGGCGCAGCACGGATGGTTACGCAATGAGCATCTCCAGTTCAAGCATGGCAATGCATTGGAATATCTCTTGCCGGAAAGTGATGTCTTTATCCTGAACGACATGCTTCACTATATGAGCTACGAACATCAACAAAACCTATTGTTGAAATGTGCCGGTCGCTTACGTTCACAAGGAATGATTATCATACGCGACGGAAATTCAGCCAACGCTTCCAAGCACCGGTTAACCCGGTTCACGGAATTACTATCCACCCGTATTTTCAACTTCAACCGGACAACCGGAGAGCTGTATTTCACCACTGAAACCCAATTACGGGAAATAGCAGTCGCCTGTGGAATGGCTGTCGAAATCATTCCTAATGACAAATATACATCAAACACCATTTACATATTTAGAAAACCGAATTAGTATGAGCAAATATGACATCATCATTATCGGCAGCGGCCTTGGCGGACTGGAATGCGGAGCGATTCTTAGCAAAGAGGGATTCAACGTATGCGTAGTAGAAAAAAATGCGCAATTCGGCGGATGCTTCCAGACTTACCAACGAAAAGGGCATCTGTTGGATACGGGTATTCATTATGTAGGAAGCCTGGATGAGGGTCAAGTGATGAACCAGTATTTCCGCTATTTCGGTATCATGGACAAGCTGAAAATAAAACGCTTGGACGATGCTGCTTTTGATACGATCTACTATAAAGGAAAAACATACGATTATGCAATGGGGTACCCGCAGTTTATTGAAACCATCTGCCGTTCCTTCCCGCATGAGAAAGAAAACTTGAAATGCTATGCCGAACAGCTTCAGGCTGTCGGAAACCTGATTAGCGTAGACCACCTGAAACAAGGCACACTCGCTTTAGAGGGTATGAAATACTTTTGTACCTCTGCCGCCCATCTGATTGCGGATATCACTCCGGACCCCGCCTTACGAAATGTACTGGCAGGTTCAGCTTTACTCTACGGAGGTTTGAAAGATGTATCCACTTTCTACCAGCATGCCATGATTAACCACTCCTATATTGAAGGTGCCTACCGTTTTGTAGACGGAAGTATGCAAGTCAGTCTGGAGCTAATTAATATAATCCAGGCAAACGGAGGGACCGTGCTCAATAACAGTGAAGCCACCCGCATCATCGTTGAAAACGAAAAGGTACAAGGGGTTATCATCAACGGAGAAGAGCGACTGGAAAGCGACTTCGTCATCTCCAATATGCATCCCCAACGGACATTGGAGATACTGGATAAAAACCGTAGCATCAAGAATGCCTATATTTCCCGCATCCGTTCGCTGGAAAATACCTACGGCATCTTTACGCTCTACCTGGTAATGAAGAAAAAAAGCACTCCCTATCAGAACCGCAACCTGTATCTGCATGCGAACAATAAAGTGTGGTATGATAAACTGCTCTATCCGGGACGGACCACCAACTGTATGATTTCCATGCAAGCGTCTTCCGAGGACAGTCAATATGCCAGTGTCATTTCCATCCTGACACCTATGTATATAGATGAACTGTCTGCCTGGAAGGACACGACTCCCGAACATCGGGGAGGAGACTACCAATCCTTCAAAAAGGAGAAAGCAGAACAGATTCTCCGCTTCATCCGAGGACATGGCATTGACCTTTCAGAAAATATAGAAGAGATGTATACCACTACTCCATTAAGCTATCGCGACTATACAGGAACAGTGGATGGTTCCGCGTATGGGATTATCAAAGATTATAAATGTCCGCAAATTGGTTTCGTATCTACAAGAAGCCGCTTGGGAAATCTCTTTCTCACCGGGCAAAACCTGAATGTGCATGGTGCATTAGGGGTAACACTAACTGCCATGCTGACTTGTGCGGAGTTTGTAGGACAAGAATATCTGGCTAAAAAAGTAGGAAATGCATAGAAAGATTAAAAAGACAATCAAGTACACAGGATACATCTTCCTGTCACTCATCATCGTATTGATAGCCGGCATCAGCTACCTCTACTATTCCGCGGATATGATGCAACCCAAACATGAGCCCATGATCCCAATGAGGGAAGTGTCTTATGCAGACACCATCATCGGCATGGTTCCGGCAGAGGTTATCTACAACGACACTCTTGACCTCCGGTTTTACGCTGACAACTTCCTGCGTCACAGCGAAAGCGGGCTGTGGGAATTGTTCGTTAGAGGGGATGCTCTTGAAAGGGGGGATGCCATCGGCAAACTGTCTGCCGATCTGCTCCATCATCAGGAGAAAGTATTTATCGACCAGATTCGCGAAATTATTCCTTCGGACAGTTATCTGAAATTTCTGCGGTTCTTCATTGTACTATTCAACCGTAATCTGGGTGCGAATGTCCCTGAAGAATATCGAGAAGAGATTTATGGAATATCGCAATCGTGTACCCATGAATACGATTTTATCGGCACTCCTTACGAACGCCAATTAAATTATCATTCGGCACATGATCTGGGACATGCCATGCAAGATTATATGTTAGTAGGATGCAGTTCATTCGCTGTTTGGGGAACACAAAGTGCAGATTCATCCCTGCTCATCGGACGTAATTTTGATTTCTACGTAGGAGACGCTTTCGCCGAAAACAAACAAGTAGCTTTTTATGCACCGGAGAAGGGATATAAGTTTGCTTCCGTCGGGTGGCCCGGCATGATAGGTGTATTGTCCGGCATGAACGAAACAGGGCTGACCGTCACGATCAATGCTGCCAAATCCGCTGTCCCGACCGGTTCGGCTACTCCCATCTCCATCCTGACCAGAGAAATCCTACAATACGCTTCAACGATTGAAGAAGCCTTTGCCATCGCCAAAAAACGGGAGACATTCGTCTCCGAATCCATATTAATAGGTTCCGCCAAAGACGGCAAGGCCGTGATTATCGAGAAATCGCCCGAGAAGACTGTACTTTTCACCGGTAAGGAGCCCAACCGCCTCATCTGTACCAACCATTATCAATCAGAAGCATTCAGTGAAGACGAACGGAATCTCGACAATATCCGTACTTCCGACAGTCCTTACCGTTTTGCCCGATTGGAGGAACTCATCAACGAGAAGCAACCGCTGGACACCAAAGCCGCAGCCTCTATCCTACGCAATCGCAAAGGTCTGCAAGAAACCGATTTGGGGCTGGCCAACGAGATGTCCATCAACCAATTCATAGCCCATCATTCCGTTATCTTCCAACCGGAAAAACTATTGATGTGGGTTTCCACCTCTCCTTGGCAATGCGGAAAGTACATAGCTTACGACTTGAACAAGATATTCAAAGGCTATATCAAGTTAAAGCAAGAGGTATTCATCCCGGAACTCACCATTCCGGAAGACGAGTTCATCGAAACACCGGAGTTCCGACATCTTCTCACTTATAAGAAACTGACTCCACTTTTATTGAAGAAAATCAGTAGAAAAGAAAAAATAGAAGACCATACTTTAAAGACATATTTGGCCTCCAACCCTTCCCTCTATTATGTGTATGAAGTAGTGGGAGATTATTACGAAGCAATACGACAGCCCCAACAGGCCATCGTATATTGGCGAAAGGCATTGAGTAAACCCATTCCCAAGTTGCAAGAGAAAGAACGTATCCAACAGAAAATCAAAAAACACTCCTAATATGGAAAAGAATCCAGAAATTCAGTTTCGCTCACCGGAGGAAATAAAGTGCTATCAAGAAAAACAGCTGGCCACAGCATTAGCTTACCTGCAAGCACATTCCAAATTCTACCAACGAATGTTTGAAGAACAGCGCATTGATATCAATCAGATAAAGACGATTGAAGACTTGCAGCAGCTCCCCGTCACTACCAAGACGGATTTACAGCTTTATAACGATGATTTCATCTGCGTAGACAAAGAGGAGATTATCGACTATGTGACGACTTCCGGCACATTGGGAGATCCGGTAACTTTCGTGCTCACTTCTGAAGACCTGGACCGCCTGGCCTACAACGAATATTTATCATTCACTACAGCCGGATGCAGCAAGCAAGACATCCTGCAACTAATGACCACCATCGACCGTCGTTTCATGGCGGGACTGGCCTATTATATGGGAGCCCGTGAACTCGGTATGGGAGTAATCCGTGTAGGCAACGGTATCCCGGAACTACAATGGGATACGATTCGACGAATACATCCGACTTGTGGAATGGTAGTCCCCTCTTTCCTTATCAAACTGATAGAGTTTGCCGAAAAGAACCATATCGACCATAACACATGTTCCATGCAGAAATGTATCTGTATCGGCGAAGCCCTACGCAATCAAGAATTCCGGTTAAATACGCTCGGACAGAAGATTCACGACAGATGGCCTGCCTTGCAACTGTATTCTACCTATGCTTCCACCGAAATGCAGTCATCCTTCACCGAGTGCAATGAATTTCACGGCGGACATTTGCAACCGGAACTTATCATCGTAGAGTTTCTGGACGACAACAACCGACCTGTCTCTGAAGGAGAAGCAGGCGAAGTGACTATCACGACACTCGGAGTGAAAGGTATGCCGCTACTCCGTTTCAAAACGGGTGATATTTGTTATCATCATACCGAACCTTGCGCCTGTGGAAGAAATACAATCCGCCTAAGTTCTATACTCGGACGAAAAGGACAAATGATAAAATACAAAGGAACAACATTGTATCCCCCTGCATTATTTGATATTTTAGATAATATTCCTTCAGTCAAAAACTATATCATTGAAGTCTATACCAATGAATTGGGAACGGATGAGATTCTGATCCGTATCGGAAGTGAGAACCGTAGCGAAGCCTTTGCCAAAGAGATTAAAGATCTGTTCCGCTCGAAAGTCAGAGTGGCGCCAAGCATCAATTTCGAGTCGGCGGAGTATATCGCCAAAATACAAATGCCCCCGATGAGTCGAAAAACGATAAAGTTCATTGATTTGCGATAATAATTCCCTATTTTTGGGAGTTAATAACCAACTTATCACTTTAACATTAATGTATATGAAGAAGCTTATTCTATTTCTATTTGTATCCCTAAGTACAAGTCTGTTCTGTTTCGGACAAGGTAAGAGCGCGTTGAAGGACATCCAGTCCATTAAGTTCTATGGAGTAGACTACTCCCAAGTAAAGATTTTCGGTGCATATGAATCACCGATACAATTCAAGAATGCTTTCAGACGTATCAATGAGCTATTCATCAGAGAAGCCAAGAAGTACAACGTAGGAAAACAATTGAAAAAAGAAGTAACAGAGATCTCATTGGATGCGGTTAACCAAGTGAACGAGAATATCGATCCGTCCAAGTTAATGACCTATAAAAGCGAATACAGCCTTAGCAAAGAAGAAATCAAGGCTGCCATAGACGCATTGCCTATCCAAAAAACATCCGGCGTAGGTATGGTATTTATCGCACAGTTCTTGGATAAATCGAACAACAGAGGCACGTATGAAGTAGTGTTCTTCAATACCGAAACAAAGGAAATCATTGAAGAATGGATCACAAGCGGTAAAGCGCGCGGCTTCGGATTGCGCAACTATTGGGCAGGCTCTATCCATAGCGCACTCAAGAAACTATAAATTAAAAACTGCGCCTCTATTGCTTTTCACCAATTAATTTTGTATCTTTAGGACTCACGTCCGTTTGAAAATAGGTAGTCACCTTATAGAATGACATTTGTCACTTTATAAGGTGACTATTGTCATTCTACAAAGTGACCATTGTCCCCTTGTAAGGTGACGACTACCCGGCTACATAAAACCCCACTCTTTTTCGCACAGCAAGACCTTATTCTTAGCGCCCAAGCACCTTAAATACAATGGTGAAATAATAGGAACTACACCAAGTTCCAAAAAAATTCTTTGGATTCCCCCTACCCATTTCAAACCCCATGACTGTTAATGGTATGAATCAATTAATTTAATCACCATGAAAAACTATGCATCAAAAGGCAGACGAATCGGATTGTTACTGGCTATGCTATTCACAACATCCTGGATGTTTGCCCAAGTTACCGTAACCGGTAATGTTCGGGATGAGAGAGACGAAGGAGCCATCGGTGCCACAGTCTTACTTGTCGGTAGTCAGAAAGGAGCCATTACAGACTCCGAAGGTAATTTCAAGTTAAGTGTACCGAACGCCCAAACGGCAGTATTACAAATCTCTTACGTCGGCTACGAGACGCAGACGATCCCCCTCAAAGGAAAAACCAGAATCAGAGTCATCCTAAAGGAAGAAGCCAACGCGTTGAATGAAGTAATGGTAGTAGCCTACGGAACCCAAAAGAAAGAGACACTGACGGGAGCCATCTCTTCTGTCAAAACGGACGTCCTGCTCCGCTCTCCCAATGCAAGTATCGCCACCTCCCTTGCCGGACAAATCACCGGCCTTTCTTCCGTAGCCACAAGCGGGCAACCGGGAAAGGAAGATCCGGCAATCTACATCCGCGGAGTAGGATCATTGACTGAAAGAGCTTCGGCTCCGCTCATATTGGTAGACGGAGTGGAACGTTCCTTTTTCCAGATGGACCCCAATGAGATAGAAAGCGTGACCGTCTTGAAAGACGCTTCCGCTACGGCTGTATTCGGTGTACGTGGGGCCAACGGCGTTATTCTGGTCACCACCCGTCGAGGAGAGGAAGGAAAAGCCAAGATATCCATTTCTTCTTCTGTCGGTATCCAACAACCCACACGGATTTTGGAGATGGCGGACAGCTACACCTACGCCCGGCTCTTCAATGAGATGAATGACAACGACAAAAAGCCGAAGCACTCTTTCGATGAATATGCATTGGAGCGCTTCCGGCTCGGTGACGACCCGATCATGTATCCCAACATGAATTGGCGGAAATATATCATGAAGAGTTCATCCATCCAAACCCAGCACAACCTCAACATCAGTGGCGGAACAGAGCGCGTCCGTTACTTTATATCTATGGGATTCTTATGGCAGGACGGACTTTTCCGCCAATATAAGGAATTGGACTATAACAATAACTTCAACTACACCCGTTACAACTATCGGGGAAACCTCGATTTGGACATCACCAAAAGCACTTTATTGAAAGTAGGACTCGGCGGTATCGTCGGTATCACCCACGAGCCCAATGACAATAATTACGCGTACGGTCTCTTCTCGCTCATCAACATGGCGCAGCCATTCAACAGTCCGGGAATCATAGACGGGAAGCTCGTCACCATCAATCCGGGAAAGTATGAAGGTATCTTGATGAATAATAATGCGTTGGCACGCTATTATGGGCAAGGATACGACCGGAATACCAGCAATACCATGAATATGGACTTGTCATTGACGCAAAAGTTGGACTTTATCACAAAAGGATTGTCCGTAGAAGTAAAAGGCGCCTACAATACCTCTTACTCCTTCCTACAGCAACGTCACGGTTCTGTCGAATCGTACACTCCTTATTACCAGTCGGAACTGGAGAATCCGGATTTGGATATCAAAGACCCCGCTTACAACAAAACCATCGTTTACCGGGTAGACGGACAGAACAAACGGCTGGGCTATGCCGAAAAGACCTATCGGGGACGTAACTGGTATTTTGAGGCGAGTCTCCGCTACAGCCGGAAATTCGGTGACCATAATGTAGGCGGACTATTGCTCTACAACCAGAATAAAAGGTACTACCCTTCCGAATTCACGGATGTTCCGACGGCATACGTCGGTCTGGTAGGCCGACTGACCTACGATTACAAATCCCGGTATATCGCGGAATTTGACTTCGGATACAACGGTTCCGAAAACTTTGCCCCCGACAAGCGGTTCGGCGCTTTCCCCGCCGGTTCGGTAGGATACGTGCTTTCGGAAGAACCGTTCATGAAAAGACAAAAGGTAGTGGATTATTTGAAACTGCGCGCTTCCGTCGGTCTGGTGGGTAACGATAACATGAACGACAACCGTTTCCTCTACCTGCCCAACGGATGGACAGTAGACCAACTGGGCAACGCCGATAACTGGGGAGCTTACCAGCACGGATACAACTTCGGGTATAACAACAGCAACACGATGTTCGGTGCTATCGAAAGCCGTATCGGCAACCCGAACGTCAGTTGGGAGACAGCCTTAAAACACAATTACGGTATTGATGTCAACTTCCTGAACAATCGTCTGAAAGTGAGTGCCGACCTTTTCTTCGAGAATCGGAAAGACATTCTGATCAAGCGGAAGACCATTCCCATCTTCACCGACCTGAACAGCAACATCATGCCTGTGGTCAACATGGGACAGGTGAAAAACCATGGATACGAAGTCGATATAAAATGGGAAGACCGGATAAAAGGAGACTTCCATTATTATATCAATGCCAATGTATCTTACAGTAAAAACAAGATTATCTTCCAGGACGAGATAGAGCCGAACGAGACTTACCTATGGCGTACCGGACAACCGGTAGGAAGTATCTTCGGATATGTGGCCGACGGATTCTACGGCGAGGAGGACTTTACGAACGGAGGAGTATTGAAAGACGGGCTGCCCGTCCCCGACGCGGATGTGCAACCGGGTGACATCAAATACAAAGACCTGAATAACGACCATGTCATCAATGAAGATGACCAATGCAAAATCGGCCATCCTACACGTCCGTCCTATACTTTCGGTCTGAATTACGGGGCCGACTACAAAGGATTCTTCTTCAGCATGAACTGGACAGGAGCCGCCGAGCGTTCACTTCTGCTGGAAGAATTCTTCCGGATACCTTTCGGAATCAACTCCAACAATGCATTGATGCAGTTCCATGCCGACAACCGATGGACTCCCGAGACTGCCGGAAGCGCTACTGTGCCCCGATTCGCAACGAAGACTATAACACACAACAGCAAGACTTCTTCGCTATGGGTAAAGAACGGTAACTATCTCAAGCTAAAGACCGTCACACTAGGGTATAACTTCCGCAACGTGGCTGCCTTGAAGAAAATCGGTATCTCCGAACTTGCCATCAAGCTAAGCGGATACAACCTGCTCACATTCGATAAATTCAAGATCATGGACCCCGAATGTACGCCGGGACTGACCGATTCATACCCCATCAACAAGATCTATAATCTAGGAGTCAACATCACCTTTTAAAACATCAATATCATGAAACGAAGGAATATATTACATACCGGCATTGCAGCCATGCTACTGCTTTCTGTCAGTGCGTGCGAGGACTTCAAGTTCGGCAATGACTTCCTCGACAAGCCCATTACAACCGATGTCACTATCGACACCGTATTTTCACGCAAAGTATATGCCGAACAAGCGTTGGCGGAGATCTACCGTTCCTTGCCCGACTTTCTCCCCACAGGCGGAAGACTGTCCTGGGCGACACTGGAGTGTATGACCGATCTCGGCGACACTTCCAAACCCGGTGGCATACGCGCCTATCATGCGGGAGACGTCAATGCCTCCTCCGTAGGTTCCCTGCCCTACCGACTGGATGTACCGCCTGCCGAAGACGGCCCTACCGTAGGCATGGCTCCCATGACGGGCATACGCAAAGCCTACATCTTTCTGGAGAATGTCGACCGCGTGCCGGATATGACAGACCGTGAGAAAACGATACGCAAGGCGGAAGCTAAAGCCATCATCGCCTTCCATTACGTACAAATGCTGCGCTACTACGGTGGAATGCCATGGGTAGACCGCTCTTACCGTCCGGATGAAGAGATGACATTCACCCGTATGACTGTGGAAGAGACCGTCCGGAAGACCCTCGAACTAATGAAAGAAGCTGCACAGGATTTACCATGGAACATTTCCGCATCCGACGAGGGACGAATGACGGCAGCAGCCGTTCTCGGTCTGAAGTCGAGAATGCTTCAATTTGCGGCAAGTCCTCTGTTCAATAATAAAGACCCTTTCATGAGTGGGGAAGCTGCCGACAAGCATTACGTGTGGTACGGCAATTATGACCGGACCCGTTGGCAGAACGCCTTAGACGCCGGATTGGAATTTCTGCGCGCCAATAAGGAAAATAACGAATATTACAAACTCGTCAACACGGGAAACCCCAGAGAGGACTTTATCTCCGCCTATTTCGACCGTTACAATGGCGAGGTACTGCTTGCCTCTCACCGCTGGGTTACTTACAATGTATGGGGAAATGCTTTCAACGAGCTTATTTATGGTATGGGCGGCGCTACCTCCAACTATGCGGATATGTTCGAAATGGCCACCGGAGAGCCTTTCAACTGGGATGATTTTGCTTTGGGAGAACCGGACAAGTACGCCAATCCTTTCTTTGACGAGCATAACAATCCGATCCGGGATATCCGCCTGTACGAAACCCTTTTCGTCAACGGCGACCGTTTCAGAGGGCGTACACTGGAAATATACAAAGGCGGACGGGAACAATGTGACGGATATTCGGACGAACTGGCCAGAGCCACTTACAACGGTTACGGTATGCGCAAATTCCTAAGAGACCGGAGTACGGAAGTCGGCGGCAAGTTCTACTCCTGCCCGCTTATCCGCCTTCCGGAAATCTACCTGAACATAGCGGAAGCCATGAACGAACTGGGGAAAGCGACTGATAAAGATGAATTCGGGCGAGATGCTTACGATTATGTCAATCTGGTTCGCGAACGGGTAAAAATGCCTGCACTGACCAGTCAGAAAGCGGCTCCCGGTTTGCCTTTGAGAGAAGCCATCCTCCACGAGCGTGCCGTAGAAATGGGATTTGAAGAGGTACGTTATTTCGACTTGGTACGCTGGAAACGTTCCGACCTATTCAAGACCGACATCGAGCGTCTCGTTATCACCAAGAACGGAGATGAAAGTTTCAATTATGTAAGGGACAACAAGCTGGCCAACCCTCGCGGCTGGATAAAACGGTGGACAGACCGCTACTTCCTTATTCCTATTCCACTGGATGAAATCAACAAGAAGTACGGACTCGTACAGAATCCGGGATGGGAATAAACAATCAACAAAAGACTAATTAAAAACGAAAGAACGTATGAAACGTAAATATATACTAATGGGGTTTGCCATGTTATCTTACGTCGTCGCAGGAGCGCAGGATATAACGGATAGCATTGCCCGGAAGACACAGGCCGTCTCCACAATATCGGCCGACGAAATATCAAAGAATGCCACTCCCAATGTATCCAATACATTATATGGTTTGCTACCGGGACTGTCAGTCATGCAGCAGACGGGGTGGACGGACGACGCCGCCACTCTTTTGCGGGGATACAATAATCCGCTGATTGTAGTCGACGGATTCGCACGCCCGTTCTCTTATCTGAACACGGAGGAAATCGAATCGGTCACCGTGCTGAAGGACGGTGCCGCGACTGCCGTATGGGGAACACGCGGAGCAAACGGTGTGATTCTGATTACCACCAAAAGAGGTCAGTACAACACCAAAATGCAAATAGGCGCCAGCTATAAGTTCGGTATGGATTTCCCTATCAACCAACCCAAGTTCGCCAACGGATACGAGTATGCGTCGGCACTGAACGAAGCGCTTTATTACGACGGGCTGGAACCGCAATACACACGTGAGGAGCTGGACGCGTTCAGAAGCGGAAGCAACCGGGATTTATACGCCGACACCGATTGGATGAAAGAAGGGCTGCGCAAGCATACCATCAACAATCAGCTCGATATCTCCTTCCGCGGGGGTGGCAAACGTCTTCGCTACTTCACCCTGTTAAGCTACAAGAACGACTACGGTATCCTGAATGAGACATACGCCAAATATTCCGACCGCTACACCGCCCAGATGAGGAAATACGAACTGGGACTGCGGATGAACATTGACGTGGACATCACACCGACGACTTTGGCGCAATTCAGTATGTTAGGCCAGCTCCGCGAACGGAAACGTCCGAATACAAGTGAATACGACTTATTCGCCGGGCTTTTCAACACGCCGTCCGGCGCCTTCCCCATGCAAACGTCTCATGGATATTGGGGCAGCAATGATGTACTGAAAACGAATCCGATAGCCCATATCGCAGACATCGGCTATTTCAAGGAAAACCCGCGAACATTGCAAGCCGACTTCCGTATCCGGCAGGATTTGTCGCTCGTCACACCAGGATTAAGTATGGAGGCTGCCATAGCGTATGACAACAATGCCGTCTACAAGGAAGAGGGTTACAAGAAATTCCAATATGAAGTCAATACGCCTGTCAGAAATGTAATCACAGACAAGATAGAAGCGGATTCCAAAGTGTATGGTGACAACAGTGCCTTGCAAGTAAACAACCTCGATATGACGGAACAATACATAAACGCCAATCTGGAAGCCGCTTTGAAGTATAACCGTTCTTTCGGGAAACATACCGTCAGCGCTTTAGGTTCGTATCGCCTGGAATCGGAGAGAGGAATCGGACGTAACAATGCCCACAAACGGATGTACGTGAATGCTTCCGCCGGATACAGCTACAAAGACACTTATCTGATTCACGCGTTAGTCAACCACACAGGGACAAGCGTACTTCCCGACGGGGATAAATTCCGCACCTACCCTGCCGTATCAGCCGCTTGGGTCATCTCCAACGAAAACTTCATGAAGAAGGCTACCGCCATTGACTATCTGAAGCTGCGTGCTTCTTACGGACGCGCCGGATGGGATGACATCAGTTATGAACTGGACCGCCAGTATTGGGCATGGGGTGGAGCCTATTGGTTTGGTGATGCAAACACCCAGTCGGAGGGTATGAAAGAGGACAAACTAGCCATGAATAACCTCACGCTCGAAGTGTCTGACAAATATAACGTCGGTCTAGAGATGCGGTTATTCAAAAGGCTGAACCTGTCCGTTGACGCTTATATGGATAAAAGGAGCAAAATGCCGGTAAGCGGCAGCAATGTCATTTCTTCCGCCATCGGTATCAGTATCCCGCAACAGAACAACGGTAAGACCGAATACAAAGGGATTGACTTGGGAATCGACTGGAAAGACAAAGTCGGCAAAGACTTCACTTACTACGTGGGTGGCACACTGAACTATATCCGGACTGAAGTAATAGAAAACGGGGAAGGATATATTCCCTACAACTATCTTTCCGGCAAGGGACTTCCCGCTGGACAACTTTTTGGTCTGGAAGCAATCGGTTATTTCCGGGATGAAGCGGATATCGCCAATAGTCCTCAACAGATGTTTTCCGAAGTGCGACCGGGCGATATCAAATATAGGGATATAAACGGAGACCGGATCATTGACGACAACGACGTGCATCCCATCGGACATTCAAGTTCCGTGCCGGAAATATATTATGGCATCAAACTCGGATTCGAATACAAGGGATTTGGTCTTGACGCTCTATTTCAAGGAGTGGCAGGCTACAGCAGAATGATGAATGTAAGCAGTGTATATTGGCCATTGCGCAATAACACCAATGTATCCGACTGGTATCTGCACGACAAAATCCGGTGGACGGAGGAGACGAGAGACATTGCCAATGTACCGCGTCTGACAACGCTGAACAACAGCAATAACTTCCGCAACAGTACCCAATGGCTGGTAAACGGTGATTACTTTAAGCTGCGCAACCTTAACGTCTACTACAACCTGCCGCAGCGCTGGATCTCAAAAGTCAAACTGGAACAGTGCCAGATTTTTGCCCGCGCCAACAATGTGTTCTCCATCGACCATGTGAAATACATGAACTGCGAAGATTTCAGTGTTAACTATCCGGATATGTTCTCCGTATATTTCGGAGCGAGTATCAAATTCTAATAGATTGATTGTATGAAACTGACTAAATATATCACAATAGCTTGCATAGTGACTTCCCTGTCGGGATGCGACTATCTGGATTTCGACGAATCCATCGGTAAGACACAGGACGAGATGTACACCTACTTCGAGAATATCTCAAGCCTGGCAACCTACATTTATTCCCAACTGCCTCAAGATTACGGCGCCATCGGCGGTGCTGTACGGGATGCGGCAACCGACAATGCCGTATATACATGGAACAGCAACAGCGTATACGACATCTATAACGGCAACTGGAGTCCGCTCAACCCCATAGACGATGTATGGGGCAACTATTATACCGCCATCCGTGCCGCCAATTCTTTTCTGGAGAACTATTCGCTGGAAAAGCTGGAACGCTTCCAATGGAATCCCAACTACAAGGAGAACATGGAAAAGGCCAAGATGTATGTGAACGAGGTACGTGCCTTGCGTGCTTTCTACTATTTGGAACTGGCCAAAAGATACGGTGACATCCCTCTGCTGACCCGCACTTACGGAATTGACGAAATCAACACTGTATCCGAAACTCCTTTCGACAAGGTAATCGAGTTCATCGCCCAAGAATGCAGCGAAGTGGCTCCGGCATTGCCCGTCTCACAAAAGGAGTTTTACAACGAGTCCGGACGGGTAACACGCGGCATGGCATTGTCCGTCAAGGCACGCGCCCTGCTCTATGCCGCCAGCAAACTGCACAATCCGTCCGGCGAGAAAAGCAAATGGAAAAAAGCCGCCGAAGCCGCTTATGACATTATCAAAGAGAACTGGTATTCTTTGCCCAATATTGATGTAGACCCGCTCTACAATGTGAATGGGGGAAATGATGTCCTTAGTTCTTCGCAGCTCATCTTCGAACGCCGCAATGGCGCAAGCAACTCATTCGAAGGACTGAATCTGCCTATCGGCTTCGAGAACGGGAACAGCGGAAGTACGCCTACACAGAATCTGGTAGACGCTTTCGAGATGTCCGACGGAAAGCCGTTTGACTGGAATAACCCGAAACATGCCGCACGACCTTACGTGAGACGAGACCCGCGTTTCTACAAAACGGTTCTCTACAACGGAAGTTCATTCATGAATACCCCCATCGAGACTTACGAAGGCGGCAGAAACGGTGCTCCTCTCAATGGCGCTACACTGACCGGATATTACTTGAGGAAAAACATGAACGAAACGGTTTCACTCTCTCCGACCGAGCCGGTGACCAAGCCTCACCATTTCATCTTATTCCGTTATGCGGAAACATTGCTGAACTATGCAGAAGCCATGAATGAACTAGGCGGACCGGATTACAAGATTACCGGCAGACCTACAGCCCGCGAAGCCTTGAACCAGGTACGTGCCGCTGCCAATATGCCGCTTATAGAGGACACCGGAGAAGCTTTCACCAAACGTTTACGCAATGAACGCCGGGTAGAGCTGGCTTTCGAAGATCATCGTTTTTGGGATATTTGCCGGTGGATGGACGGGGACACGGTAAAAGATATCTATGGGATTAAAATCACCAAGAAGGGCAGCAAGTACACCTATACCCGCACGAAAATCCAGACACGCGTATGGGACAAGAAGATGTACCTGTATCCCATCGCCCAAACAGAGCTTTACAAGAACCCTAACTTAACACAAAATAGTGGCTGGGAGTAATCATACTCCCTCCACTCCCCCTTTTTTAAATCAACTAAAAGTGAGACAATATGAAACAGATCATTGCTTTTTTAGTCTTCTGGATCAGCTTTCTATCCTGCCAATCCGAAGAAATAAATATCTATACCCAGCACGTGAAGGAGGTATCGAAAAACAAAGATGGATGGAATCTGGTATGGTCGGAAGAGTTTGAACAGGAAAGTAACATTCCGAATACCAAAATCTGGTCATTGGCGGCCAAAGAGGTTTCTCCGTGGAATCGCTATATGTCCGAAAGCTATGACCAAGCTTACGTGAAAGACGGGAAACTATACCTGACAGCCGAAAAGAAGGACGGTGAATACAAAACCGGTGGCGTGTGGACAATGGACAAAATGGGGTTCAAATATGGGAAGCTGGAGGTCTGCGCCAAGTTCACCAGTTTTCAAGGTGGATGGGCTGCTATCTGGCTCATGCCGCAAGAACGGCAATATCCATCGGTAAACAATAGTTACCCCGGTGAGATCGATATCATGGAACAAGTTAGTATGGATAAGATTGCCCAACATTCGGTGCATACGCATTATACACTGGATTTAGGTTATGACAAGAATCCTCCTCGCAACGGCTACGGAGAATATCGGGACGGCGAGTTCAACATTTACGGAATTGAATGGACAGCGGAGAAGATTATCTTTACGGTGAACGGGGAAGAGACTTTCAGCTATCCGAACCTGCATCTTCCGAATGAATCGCTTATGCAGCAATGGCCGTTCGATGTGCCCTATTACTTGATTCTCAACTATTCGGTAGGCGGTGAGGACGCATGGCCGGGACCGATTGACGACAGAGGACTGCCTGCACACATGGAGGTGGAGTATGTCCGGTATTATGAGAAAGAGAACAAAGGAAATGACGATGACGGAGATGAGGAAATTCCTGAGGACCTTATCAAGAACGGTGGTTTCGAAGATACCTTTGCAGAAGGCAAACAACCCGGTGTCTTTATGTCCGGAGATATTGAATGGGAAAAGACTCTAAACCATCTCGATCAATGGGTATGCCGATGGGATGCACCGGATTGCAGCCTGACCATAGACAATAACGAAGGAGCGAACAACAGCTATTGTTCATTGAAATATGCCGCATCGGAAGTCATGAACACTTGGTGTGTCAACCTATCTTATCCATCACAAAACATTAAAGCCGGAAGATATGAGTTCAGTTATTATGTCAAGACCAATCAAGACGACACGCCATTTACCCTTAGTATTGTTGTCTGTGAAGATACCGATGAAATAGGCTGGGGACTGACCGGACAGAAAGTGATTGTCGTCAAATCAGACGGTTCGCAGGAAATCTCCACCGCTCCAACTTGGGACGTGGCTTGTACCAGCGAATACCACGCCGGGAAAAAGTGGACCAGATGTTCCGTAACAGTAGACATACCCAACAATGTATTAGTGCGGTTTGTTTTCAAACCTTGCGCCTACAAAGGGAATGGCGATCCATACGACATTTGGGGTAAAGGCACTTGGGGTGGTGTCACCTATTGGTTCGATGATTTTGCACTGACACCGGTGGAATAACCGACCTTATCAACAGGAGAATGTGTCAAAAGGAAGATAGTATTCACTTCCTTTTGACACCTCTCTATTCATATCTTATCTAATCCTTATTAATATGCGAAAGTTCAACTTGACAATCTTATTTCTTCTTACCCTCCTTCCCGTATTATTTGCCGGACAGACAACCCGCATTCCATATCGGGGTATCTACGCCGACGATCCGAACGGCACTGCCGGAATATATAATCCGGAAAGAGGCTTCCGCCTGGAAATAGCCGTAGACATCGCTAAAAAATGCGATGTGTGGAAACCGCAGGAATATCCGGGAATTACCGACTACCTGGAATCAGAGATAAACAAATACGCTTGCGACAGTGTCTCGTTAGTCCAAACATATTTTTATCTGCATGGATATATAGGCCGACAGCTACCTCCGGAAGCTTTTACCACAATGGATGTCTACTTCAACAAGTTGCGCCAACTTGGCAAGAAAGCTTTGCTCCGGTTCGCTTACGAAACAGAACCGATGGGAACCGTCTCGTCAGGTCCCACAATGGAAGATATGTTTCGCCATATGGAACAATTGAAACCTTACCTCGAGAAAAACAAAGATGTCATACTGGCTCTTCAAGCCGGATTTATCGGTGCATGGGGAGAATGGCACAGTTCAAAGCATAACATCGAAAGTTCCGACGCGAACAAACGTATAGTCCTTGAAAAGATCTGTCGGATGACACCTCAAGACCGGATGGTACAAGTCAGAGTGCCGGACTACAAGAACCTGTTGTCCAAAGATAGCGAAGCCTACCGGAAAACCTCTTTCCATGACGACTTTATCGTAGTAGACCCACACAGATGGGACGGAAATATGCATGAAGGTACGCCCAACTTCGACCAGATTGTAGAAGAAGGAGCATTCATGCCCGTAGACGGCGAACTGCCTTGGGGAACGTGGAGCATGAACAAAGAGAACGGAGACGCGAACGGCTGGATCATAGACGGCAAAAAGACAGCACGACAATTATTCCTGGAGCATTACACCTCATTAAGCGTCATCCACAATTACAAAGAACGCGGTGCACCGGACAAGTATTCCATGATGTACTGGAAAGAAACACCCATCAGCGAAGAATACCTGAAAGAGAAGCACATGCCCGTCTCTGACGGATATTTCCGGAAACACGACGGAAGTGCAACCCAAAGAAACGCATTCGAATATGTGCGCGATCATCTGGGATACCGCCTCGAACTGCAAGAACTGCAAATCGACACACTCAAGCATACGGATAACCATATCCTCGACCTTTCGCTCACTCTGATAAACCGCGGCTTCTCTACGCTGTTCAATGAGCACCCTGTCTACTTCGTATTAGTGGACGAACACAACCAAGTGAAAGAGTTCCTGACCAATGCGGATACCAACAGTTTCCAGCCTTATCGACCGGGAGATAAAACCTACACGCCTTTGATTCACACAATCAAAGGACAAGTGACTCTCCCCAAGACGGCGAACGGCATTTACAAACTCGGTTTATGGATACCCGACGGTTCCCGACAGCTCCAACACCTTTCCCGCTTTGCTATCCGCTGCGCCAACGGAGATATTCCTTGGTGGATTTCGCCCGACCGACGTTATGGAATCAATATCCTCACCACTCTGCAAGTGCCTGTATCATCAGCAATCTCCTTTTCATCAGCAACAGCCTCACCCAAACTGCCTTATCAAAGAGCGGATCTACCTATTGAGGAGCGGGTAAAAGACTTGTTACAACGAATGACTCCGGAAGAGAAACTCGCTCAAATCAGACATATCCATTCTTGGGAAATATTCAACGGACAAGCGCTGGACGAACGCAAGTTGGAAGAAAAAGCGCAGGGAATGAGTTGGGGGTTCGTTGAGGGTTTTCCCCTGACGGCAGAGAACTGCGCAAAGAATATGTTAGCCATCCAACGCTTCATGGTCGAGAAAACCCGTTTAGGCATTCCTATCTTTACCGTAGCGGAATCGCTACACGGGGTAGTGCATGAGGGAGCTACCGTATTCCCGCAGAACATTGCTCTAGGAAGTACTTTCGACACAGATCTCGCCTATCGCAAAACATCTATGATTGCCGACGAGCTTCATGCGGTAGGTATGCGGCAAGTGTTATCCCCCTGCATCGATGTGGTGTGCGACCTCCGGTGGGGAAGAGTGGAAGAGTCTTTCGGAGAAGATCCTTATCTCTGCGGAAGATTCGGCATAGCCGAAGTGAAAGGATATATGGACAACGGCATATCCCCCATGCTGAAACACTATGGTCCGCACGGCAACCCTTTAAGCGGCCTCAACCTCGCATCCGTAGAAACCAGTATCCGTGACCTGCACGAAGTCTATCTGAAACCGTTCGAAATGGTAATGAAACAAGCGCCTACCCTCGCCGTGATGTCCGCCTATAACTCATGGAACCGCATCCCTAATTCCGCCTCGCACTATCTGCTAACGGATGTTCTAAGAAAAGAATGGGGATTCAAAGGATATGTCTACTCGGATTGGGGAGCCATTGAAATGCTGAAGAACTTCCACTTCACAGCCCGCAATTCGGAAGAAGCCGCCTTGCAGGCACTGACCGCCGGTCTGGACGTAGAAGCCTCGAGTGACTGCTATCCGGCCATTCCCGAACTGATAGAAAGAGGAGAGCTGAACCGCGAGATAGTGGACGAAGCTGTCCGCCGGGTATTGTATGCCAAATTCCGGATCGGTCTGTTTGATGATCCGTACGGAGAAAAATTCGCCAAAGGGACTATTCACTCCGGGAAAGCGATAGCGCTATCGAAAAAGATAGCGGACGAATCGACCGTCTTATTGAAAAATGACCGGCAGCTACTCCCTCTCTCTATCGGAAAGTTGAAATCGATTGCAGTCATTGGTCCGAACGCCGACCAGATACAATTCGGTGATTACACATGGACACGCGACAACCGTTTCGGAGTTACCCCCTTACAAGGTATCCGGAAATGGGCAGGCACAAACGTGAAAGTCAATTACGCTAAAGGTTGCAGTTTGGTATCTATGGATGAAAGCGGAATCCGGCAAGCGGTCGAAGCCGCCGAGCAAAGCGATGTCTGTGTGCTTTTTTGCGGAAGCGCCAGCGCGGCTTTGGCACGCGACTATAAAAGTTCGACTTGCGGAGAAGGATTCGACCTCAACGACCTGACCTTGACAGGAGCACAACCCGCCTTGATAAAAGCGGTTCAAGCCACAGGCAAACCTGTCGTTCTTGTCTTAGTAACCGGCAAGCCTTTTGCCATTCCCTGGGAGAAGAAAAATATACCGGCTATCCTGGTACAATGGTATGCCGGGGAACAAAGCGGAAACTCCATAGCGGACATCCTGTTCGGAAAGGCATCCCCCTCCGGTCGGCTGACATTCTCTTTTCCCGAAAGTACCGGACATCTCCCTGTCTACTATAACCATCTACGCTCTGACCGCGGATTCTACAAATCCCCCGGCAGTTATGACTCACCGGGAAGAGATTATGTTTTCTCCGCTCCTGTCCCGCTATGGTCATTCGGACACGGACTGACGTATACCACTTTCGAGTATTCCAACCTACAAACGGATCGAACGTCTTATCTGCTCAACGATACCGTTCACGTACGGATAGATTTGAAAAACACCGGGAAGCGCGAAGGAAAAGAGGTGGTGCAATTGTATGTATCAGACGTATACAGTTCGGTTGCCATGCCGGTACGCCAATTAAGAGATTTCCGCAAGGTAGCTCTCCAAGCAGGCGAGACTCAAACTGTCCGTCTCAGTATTCCTGTCAGTGAGCTTACCATTCTGAATGAGAAGAATGAAGCCATCGTAGAACCGGGAGAATTTGAGATACAAGTAGGTTCTGCCTCTGACCATATTCTCTTACGGAAGACTATCCGAGTGGGACAGCCTCAGCCGGTCGTGAACAGGCAGGAACAGGTTCTACCCAAAAGTGAACGGCAAATAACCGTGCAAGGAGTCATCAGAGACGTGCAGGCCACCTTGATCCCCGAAGTCCGGATTTATGAGAAAACGACCGGCAAACTGCTAGGGAAAAGTGACAATCGGGGAAACTTCACCGTAAAGACCGGCAATCGGGAGATACTGCGCTTTCAGAAGAAAGGGTATCAATCTCTAGAAAGGTTTGTTGACAATCAAGAAAATATAAATATAAGGATGGATTACGGAATCGACTAGATTTTTTGTACCATTCACACGGAAAAAGTCCGGCACCGGGGAAGGAGGTGTTCGGCACCGGGGAAGGGAGTGTTCGGCACCGGGGAAGACCTCCTCCGCCACCGAGGAAGAAAACAGACGGTAACGGAGGGAGTTTTCTTATTGTTGCAACAGTATCTTTTTTCCTTTATCCGTCAACTGCCAATAACCTGTTTTCTTTGAACCTTGACGAATTATAACCCCTTCTTCAAGGAATCGACCAATAGCTCTGCTGATTGTAGGGACAGAAATAGACAAGGTACTGGCAATGACCGGATATGTAATAACAGGATTATCAACTATCAAATGGAGAATAGAAAGCTCCTTTTCTGATAGATTTATCTTATCATTTATCTTATCATTTATCTTATCATTTATCTTATCATTACTATTACCCGCCATCCGTCTTGGCATTGTAACCAACAGGCCGCCACAATGCTCTTCAAATATTGGTGCAGGCAGACCTGCCGACAAAAAGCCATCAATAATCTTACCGATCCCCCGCCCCCAACTCTCAATGAAACCGGCTTTATAGAAAGCGGCTGCTATATGTTTGTTTCGTGGCTGCGAAGAATGCGGAGCCAATATTTTTTCCACCGTCCAACCGGTAGGTAATGTACCTTGGTTCCATAGTTCAATACGGTCATTAAATACTTTCATCTGAATATGCACACCACTATAATCCTTATGAATAATGGCATTGAAGATGGCTTCACGCAAAGCTTTCTCCGGTATTTCCAATGGCTCGAATCGTCCGAGTCCTTCGTAATGAATGGGGGTGGTAAGATACTTGGAACGCAGCACTTCAATGACTTTGTCTGCCATACGAAGAATGTCGCCCTCTATCACATCTTGAAAGATAAGATCAGTCTCGTCCTTAATGAATCGTCCAATGCGAAAATCACACAGCGTAAAGTAGCGCGAAGGTCGTTTACCGAACAGAAGAAGAGCAGCATTTCTGAGGTGACCCTCTTCATCTATCAGATCAAGACTTTCTAATACAGCCTTTACATCCAAAGAGTAGTCACTCTCCATCATTCTGCCATGACTGATAGCCGAACGCTGTAAATAATCAACCGCCGCCGGGTCAATGGCATCGATAGAAGCAAACGGCTGGACGATATCATCCCAACTAATTCCCATTTTCTTTAAGATAAATTGTTGAAGCGCCACCCCTTTCAGCTCCTGTTTAGTAGATCCACTACGAAAATGATATTGCCCATGATAGGCAATGGGGATATTGCTTGGTTCCACAACAATTTCTATATAATCCTTTCCTTCATCAGATTGCATCAGATTAACATCTGCCACAATACCCAAGTAATTGACAATCTTATTAGGAATATCTTCCATCAACTTCTTAGAATCGGTCACACCAATCACTTGTTGGTTATCGCTTATGCCAATATAAATACGACCACCTTGCGCATTGGCAAAGCCGCATATCCACTTCAAATATTCGTCACGCCACGACTCCTTATATTCTATGTTCTGACTTTCGCTCATAGTCCGCTTGCTTTATCAACTCACAAAAGTAGATATTTATCTCTATAAACCATTTAATATCAATCATATTTTATTATACCGAAGTCCTACCAAAGAGGATTCTGTACGATTTTCTTATTCACCTGAAGTTCGTCGAAGGGTATTGGATGTAGATACATCGCCCGTTTCCAGGGGCGGTTTTCAATCAGTGTCCGGCGATAAAAAGATTGGTCTGTACCCAAAGGGCGGTTTCTTTCTCCGTTCATATTCATGCCATGTACAAATCGCTGGTCGGCATCCTCCCCTTCTCCGCAAATCATCCAGCGGCGGATGTCGAAGAAACGCTGTCCCTCAGCAAAAAGCTCTACCCTGCGCTCTTGCTGAATAGCCCTGCGTTGTAATTTCCGGTCGCCTATGATATTCTTTTTCCCGGTGGCTGCCAGCTCACGATATCCAGGCAACCCGGCACGCTCGCGTATCTTATCCAAATAATCAATGACACATTCGTCTTCGGGATCAATTTCATTGCAGACTTCCGCATAATAAAGATAAAAATCCGCCAAACGGAACAGGATGGACGGACGTGCCCATTTCTTGATATAATCACCGGTGTACATAATCTGACGATTCTTGAACTTATAAAGCAAATATCCGTTTCGAGGATAATCGCCAACCGAGTTATCGCTTCCTTCCCCTTTTGCAAAACCGGCTCCCCAGTCATAATTGAAACGTGGCTGTATATGCCAGCTTTTCCCTTCATAAGTGACAGCAGCATAGAAACGAGGTTCTCTGTCGGCATACATCGTAAAGATATTCTTATCGGTACGTTTTCTATCGTTGCACGGATTGACGACCTCCGTAAATCCGCTTTCATCGTATCCAGTGCCCGGATCATCAATGGTCAGTCCGTCCTTCATGAAAAAACCGTCGACCGACTCTTGAGTGACACAAACGTGCGCCCATCCTTTATAGAGATCACGCGGAGTCGTATTCTCCTCCATTACACCATCCTGGCTTCCGGTGTGATAATAGTTTCTTCCGGTAGCCCAGATTATTTCATCATTATAAGCCTGGAACACCTCATAAACAGAACGGTCGGCATCTATGGAGCCATCGGTTTGGTAAACCTTGTACAATCTGTATCCACAAGCTTCCGCATCTTCCAGTACCTCTTCGAGGCGCTTCTTGGCTATCTTCCATTTTTCCGGATCATAAGGAGGAAACAGATGTTCTCCATCGTTGTTTTTCACTTCTAAAGCTTCCGCATATCCTCCGTTGAATAATGGAGAAGCGGCATATACCCATAATTTGGCGCGCAGCGCGATAGCCGCCGAACGGGTAGGACGGACAATCTCATTCAAATTATACCGCTCGTTCCCGTCAGGGATGGCGGCATTAATCAATGTAGGCGGCAAATCGCCCGACTGAATCACCTCTTCGAGCAGCCGATCGATATAATCCACCAACTCATCCACCGTAGCCCGGGAAAAATTCAAATCCTTACTTTCCGGATCAACCTCTTCCGTCAGTAAAGGCACCGGTCCATAAAGTTCAAACAGGGAAAAATAGGAATAGGCAATCAAGAACTTCGCTTCCGCTTTCATACGGCGTACACTTTCTTCCGTCAACTGCTGCTCATCTTCCACCGCTCCCAACGGCGTTACCCGTTTCAAGAAAATAAAAGCGTCACGTATCTCCCGATAAAGCACCCACCAACGATGGAGGGGAGCGTTACTCGAATTGTAACCGGCTTCCATCAGCCGGGAGGAAGGTCCGCTGCTAATCAACGTTTCACCACAAAGAGACGACCAGACATTGGTGAACCCACTGGCATTGTTACCGCCGGTACATGAATATTCGGAAATACAGTTAAAAAGATTGGCATGCCATTGCCGTGTATATGCCGGATTACGGAATACCGCTTCCAGATCCAACGACTCCGCAATCTCATTCGAGACATCCAGATAATCGGAACAAGCCGCCAAAGCCATGCAGAGCGTAAAACCGAGTGTCCCTATCGTTTTCTTCCAAATTCGTTCCATCTTGTTTCCTTCCCTTAATTTAAATAAGTGACTTTTCTGTTTTTAATGAGTGACCTTCCGTTTTAATAAGTGATTTCCAAACCAACGGTAAAGTTCCTGCAAAGCGGATATTTAGCTCCCGAGTTAGCATTTCCCAATTCCGGGTCCCAATATTTAATCTTGTCCCACACCGCTACATTGTTCCCCTGCACATAGACACGCAGATTCTCCATCCTCAGTCGTTGGAGTACCGTCTTATCGAATTCATATCCTACTTCTATATTCTTCAGACGCAGAAACGCCGCATCACGCATCCACCAGGTACTAGGCAACTGGTTGTGCTGAAACGCTCCTGTGTGAAGACGCGGAAAAAACACCTTTTGATTGAAAGGTGCTTCAGCCGACCAGTGGTCACGTATAATATCGCGGGCGGAACCATTGTCCCTGCCCGACGTAAAAGGAATGATATTACTAGGAGAAGCTATCAGACTGGCAGACGCATGGGATACTCCCTGAAAAAAAGCCCCGACAAACAGGCCGTTCCAGGAAAGATTCACCCCGAATCCATATACAATTTCCGGTATGCCCGTAGAGTAGAATCCGCTGTCGTAGGTCTTATCGTAGGAATCGATAATACCATCCTTGTTCAAGTCTCTATACTTGATATCACCCGGAGCCACATTTGCCGAAGGTTTCGGTAATCCTTCCCTCAATTGATAAGTCCGGGAACCGTCTCCCCGTTCCGTCACATCGAAGTCATCAGGAGTATACAGTCCCTCCGCAATATACAGAGATTGCTGACCGATAGAGGTTCCCACCTGTGACATCCAACTATATTTAGGAGCAATTTCATCACATTCAATGATTTCATTCCTTGCATACGTTACATTTCCGCGAGCGGAAAGACCGACCGGTCCCCACTGATGTCGGAAAATGAGATTGGCGTCCACCCCTTTATTCGTCGTAATACCGAAATTCTGATACATCCCGGTACGGAAACCCGTAACGGCGGAAATGGTCTTCCGCTGAATCAGAATATCTTTTCTACGGTTGCTGAAATAGTCGACAGAAAAATCAATCCTGCCCTCCCATAAGCCGACATCCAACCCTACATTCAACTTCCGTTCCGTTTCCCAGCTCAGATTCGGACTGGCAAAGCTCCGTTCGTACACCCCGCCCACCCAATTGGACATTCCGCCACCGGCACCGGGCGTCAGTCCGAAATCATATCCGGGACCGTCAGTCGTTACTTGCCCCCGATATGGAAAACGTACCAACCCGCCATCTTGGCTGAACACATTGTCGTTGCCCGCTATTCCGTAAGAGGTTCTCAATTTCAGCTTGGTCAAGCTGTTTTCCACCCCCTGCATAAATTTCTCATGACTGATATACCAGGCCACTCCCACTGCCGGAAATATTCCCCAGCGATGATTCCGCGCAAAATTCTCACTTCCGGTAGCTCCCATACTGACTTCTACGATATACCGGTCATCATAAGCGTATGAGATACGCGATACAAGGCTCTGTTTCCGATAGGGAAGCCGCAACAATCCTTCTTCCTGCTGGTACTGGATCTCTTTCTGCATATACAGAAACAAAGCGGAAAGGTCATGCTTGTCCGCAAAGCGTTGCTGATAGTTCAGAGAAGCCTCCAGATAAATCCTTTTGGCTCCCGAAGTCTCTCCCTTGACAGGATCGCTCAAGGCAGTCCCCTCCTCCATCGTTTTCTTCTCCAGAGTACCATCCTCTTTCCGGCGCAACGCAAAATAAGTTTTAGGAGACTTGGTTCTCTTCGTCGAAGCTCCGAAGTCCGCATCAAACCCCATCATTCCTTTGACCGACAAGCCCGGAAGAAGAAAATCCATCTTTTGCTCCAAACAAACCTTCGACTGGAGATATGTATCCCACGTCTTGGTATATCCGCTATGATTGAGCATACTGTAAGGCTGCTTGTCGTGTCCGTAGCCTAAATTACTGTAAATAGAAGCTGTTCCGTCCGAATAATACATAGGAATAACGTGAGTAGGGCTATGGGTTATGTACGAAAATATCTGGTCGGAACTATACCCGGGATTATTCTTCATCACATACTGCCCGCTCAAATCTACGGACAGTTGGGTAGTCTTTGTGATTGTCATATCAATGTTCGAGCGCAGATTAAAACGCTTCAAGTCAATATTGGCATTATAGTCCTCAATAGGATTTGAACGGTAGATTCCCTCTTCCGTATAATAAGCTCCCGAAACGAAAAAGCGTGTTTTCTCGGAACCGCCCCTGAAATTGATCGTATAACGCTGGCTTTGGGTGTGTTTCTTCAGCAAATCAGTCCAATCAACGGAAGGATATAAATCGGTATCCGCTCCCGAACGGTATTTTTCCATAACCTCATCGGTCACTTCCGGCTGAAAATGATCTTTATCCGGATTTCCCCGATCATTCCACACCGCCTCGTTATACATGGACAAATACTCACAGGCATCCAACGATCGGGGCATTCTGAAAGGAGTGGCAATGGCATATTGTGCGCTGAAGTTAACGAGAGTCTTCTGTGGCCTTCCGCGTTTGGAAGTAATCAGCACGACACCATTTGCCCCTTCAGCTCCATAAACGGCAGTGGCAGCGGCATCTTTAAGTACCGTAAAAGTCTCTATTTCATCTACATCGATATCTTCCATATTACGGGGAACACCATCCACCAGCACCAACGGGTTGGTTCCTCCCGTATACGAACTCTGTCCGCGAATGTAAAACTCCGCTTCGTCATTTCCCGGTTCGCCGCTACGCTGTACGGAAATCACACCGGCAATCCGTCCGGCAATATTGGTTGCCAGATTACGTTGTTTCACGTTCATATCCCGCGATTCCAATGTCTGTATAGACGAAACGACGCTGGATTTCTTCTGCTGTCCATATCCGACTACCACCACATCTCCCAGCCCAACCGGTAATTCCATCATACGCACATTAATGACCGGGACCTTCCTCACGACCCTTTCCTCGCTATTATATCCGACATAACGAAATTCCAGCCGGTCACCTTCCGTCACCTCAATCTGATAACGGCCGTATAAATCGGAAACAACACCCGTGCTTTTCCCTTTCACCAGAATATTGACACCGATAAGCGGGTTTCCGTCTCCATCCGTAATCAAGCCGCTAACGATGACGGAAGCTTTTTCTTCCGCCATCGTTGGCAATTTACCGGCAATCTTGTCCGAAACCGGTTTTGGCCGTTTGGAAATAGCGATATAGTCATCAATCTGCCGACAGATATAGCCGTCGCCCAATACGGCATACAACGCTTCCAAAATATCGGATGTCTCTATCTTGACGGTCACCGGCTTCTTCCGGTCGAGTACCTCGTTATTATAGGCAATCTTGATTCCAGTCTGCTTGGTGACGGCGTCCAGTACGGCTTCTACCGGAGTATCCTTAAAATCAAGCACAATCGTGTACTTTTGAGCAAGTACATCCCCATAGAGAACAGCGCAATGCAGGTAACTGCCTGCCGTATACAGCAGCAGGAACAACATCACTATCCATTTCATCTTGATCAAGGTCAGCATAGGCTCTATTTTGTTTTTTCGTGACACAGTTCTTTCTTACTTCATTGTATCCTCCTTTGTTTTTTTACATTAATACTCTTTCCTTGTTTCTCCAATTTAACATCCGAAGTGTAGTTTATCACTTCCAAGAGTTTGTCTATATCCGTTTTTCGGTCTGCGGTAAGAGAAAAACGGGTGTGTTTCAATGTTTCATCCTGATAGGTAACAGAGAAATCATACCATCGGGAAAGTTTCTCCAATATTTCCTCCAAAGGCATATTCTTAAAGATGTATACACCGTTGATCCAGGAAGTATAAAGTTCAGTATCCACTTTCTCCACAGATAACTGATGACTTTTCTTATTATACGCCAATCGTTCGGAAGGCGTTATTGTCCGTTCCGCACCATTGGCCATGCTCACAGCTACCGATCCCTCCACCAATGTCGTACTCGTACTCTCGCTATCTTGATAAGCACTTACGTTGAAAGAAGTTCCCAGAACACGTATATCCATTCCGTTCGCCTTTACATAGAATGGTCTTTCCTTGTCTGGAGTGACTTCAAAGAATGCCTCACCCAATAACATTACTTCCCTCTTGGTTCCGGCAAATCGGCTCGGATACGAGAGTTCCGTTTCTGAATTTAGCCATACTTTCGTGCCATCCTCCAACACCAGTCTGTACGTTTTTCCTCTCGGGATAATCAGGCGGTTATGAACAATCTTCGCTTTATCCGCCCCGTCTTCCGCCTCATAAGAGAGCAGGTTGTCCGCATCGTTCTTTATCAAAGCTTGATCACGCTTCATCGTAAAGGACTGCCCGCTCAAATCAATCTCATCCCCCCCTTCCAAAAGTAGGGTAGGCTCATTGTAAGCCATCATGTCTATCCCATCCGGACTGTCCGCACGGAACCAATCTGTGATAAAGAACAATCCGCTTGCCACCACAACAGCTACAACGGCCGCATAGCGCACCCACGTAGACAGATACCAACTTTTCTTTTTATATATGGTATGGTCGGCCACCTGTTTCCAAGCCCGGTCTGCATCAAATTGTTTGGGTTTACGAGGAGCCGTCGCTTTCTCATACATACGACGCATCCCCTCATATTCCTCTCTGTTTTCCTCAGACTCACGCAGCCACTCGTCAACAATCTTTTGTTCCTCATCGGTAGCCTCATGAGCTAATGTAGAAAGAATAGCTTGATAGATCAATTCCTGTTTCATCATTTTCTTTTTATCTTTCTGTTACTATGACAATTGCTTTCCATAAAATGGGTAGGTACAATCAGCTAAAAATTAATATTAATAGTATCATCAGGTCTTTCAGTTCTTCCCTCATGACACGAAAAGCCTCTCCCAGATGGTATTTCACGGTATTGACCGAAATATCGGAAATTTCCGCGATTTCTTTATAGCGGAGACCGGTGACACACTTCAGCAAAAATACTTTCCTGCATTTTTCCGGTAACTTCTGAAGAGCGGCACGTACCTCCTGTTTATATCTGAACTCCTCTTCTTCTTGCAGTTGTAATTGCCATTCCTCCGCCAGCACAGTGAAAAAATTCTCTTTGGCAATCTCTGACTTATAGTAGTTGATACAACTGTTCTTGATAGCACGATAGGCATACGGAAGAAAAGTATCCTCCGTTATAGATAAGTGTTTCTTCTCCCAGACGGCAATAAAGAAATTCTGTACGATGTCCTCTACCGCCTGCTCATTACAGACAATACTATTCGCATAATTACATAGAAGGGAATAATGCTCCCTAAAGAGCTTCTCGAATGTTTTTTCATCAGTATCTAGCATATAAGTAGGGCTTTATTGGATGATAAAGTCCGCAATATTATAAATAAATAAAGTAACGAACAAATTTTCCCTTTCAAATTCTTTGCCCGCTTTACTTGTGTACTTCGAATATTATTCCTAATATTGCAACGTGTTTCTCTTCTCCAATTAAAATCGGGATGTTTCCACATCCCCTGTTTGTCTGTGTAAATAAGAAAAGTCTGCGGTAATATTTATTAATTTAACTCATAACAGACTTTAAACATGAACAAGTTTATCTTTATAACACTATTCCTTGTGGGAAACGTGTTTTCGGTATGCCTTGCACAATCCTATCCTTATCAAAAGGAATCCATCCCCGTCCCCCAACGGGTGAAAGATCTATTGTCACGCATGACACTTGAAGAAAAAATAGCAGAACTGAACTTAATACCTTATTATACGAAAGACGACTCCATCTGCCGGTCTCTGATACGTGCAGGGAAAGTCGGTGCTTTTTTGAAAGCGAATGGAGCGGAACTAAACCGTTCTCTACAAGAGGAGGCTCTGAAACATAGCAGGTTAGGTATTCCTTTAGTTTTTCATGAAGATGTCATTCACGGATATCGCACCATTCCCCCCATTCCACTAGCCGAATCGTGTAGTTGGAATCCGGAACTAGTAGAACAAAGTGCCGCTATGGCAGCGCGGGAAGCCGCCGCAGCAGGTATCCAACTGACCTACGCGCCGATGGTTGACATATCATACGATCCTCGTTGGGGACGTATTATGGAAACATCCGGTGAAGATGCTTACTTGTGCGGAGAACTGGCTGCCGCAAGAGTCCGAGGTTTTCAAGGGGACGACTTGACAAGTCCTCATACGATTGCTGCCTGCGTAAAGCATTTTGCCGGTTATGGGGCAGTCATGGCAGGAAGAGACTATCAAGAAACGGACGTATCTCTGCGCAAACTTCAGGAAGTTTATCTCCCTCCTTTTCAAGCAGCCATTAATGCAGGAGTAGCAAGTGTCATGTGCGCATATACCTCCTACGATGGAGAGCCGCTGACAATGAACTATTTCATGAATGAAGAGGTGTTGCGTAAACAAATGCAGTTCAAAGGATTGCTAATGACCGATTGGACAACTTTCCAACATGCAGTGACGGAAGGAGCCGCCGACAACGGACAAGAAGCTGCTGAAAGAGGCATCAAAAGCGGAATAGACATGGATATGAGCGCCAAACAGTTTATCGAATTCCTGCCGGAGCTGGTAAGAACACAGAAAGTTCCGGAACAACTGATTAACCGCGCTGCCGCCCGTGCCTTAGAACTGAAATTCCGGTTGGGGCTGTTTGACAATCCATTCGCCTACTTTAATACCGAACGGGAAAAGCAGACACTTTATTCTAAAGAAAGCCAGGAAGACGCATACCAAATGGCTTGTCAAAGTATGGTACTCTTAAAAAATGAAGATCGGACACTTCCCTTATCCGACTCTAAAAGAATAGCACTAGTTGGTCCATTCGCCAATGCACGCTACCATTTGCTGGGTTCCTGGAATATGAAAGGAAACAGTAAAGAGGTAATTACGGTAGAAGAAGGCTTCAAAGCCTTACGTACCGATATCCCGATTGATGTACGGGCTTGTGACTTCTCCGGTATTACACCGGACTATTTGTCGGATGTTTGTGCTTTGGCACAAAAAAATGAAATCATTATAGCTTGTCTCGGAGAACCGTCCAACTTATCTGGAGAAGCTGTTTCAACCGCCAAAATCGAGTTACCAGATCAGCAGATGAGATTGCTGAAAACATTGAAGACAACCGGAAAAAAAATCATCGTGGTGTTATTCAACGGCCGACCGCTAGTATTGGATGAAGTCATCAAGAACTGCGATGCCCTACTGGAAGCCTGGTATCCCGGCACTATGGGAGGAAAAGCCGTAGCAGCCTTACTGACAGGTATTGAAAATCCCTCAGGGAAACTTTCGCAGACTTTCCCCAGACATGCGGGGCAGATTCCTATTGTTTATAATGCCAGAAGAACTTTTTACACAGTACACCACGCCGACATACCGCAAGGAGCCTTATTTCCATTCGGATTCGGTCTGAGTTACACGCAATACAAATATTCCTCTCCCGTTACCGATAAGACAGAATATCGAAAGGGAGATTCCGTCACTGTACGGATAAAAATCAAGAATACAGGTTCCGTAGCGGGCAGAGAAATTGTACAGCTTTATATACGTGACGAAGTGGCTACCGTCATTCCAAGAGAAAAGGAATTAAAACGCTTTGTTTCCATCCATCTTCAGCCCGGCGAAGAGAAGGAGATTCGTTTTACTATTCCTTCCGCAGATTTTAGCATATACAATAATAAAATGGAAAAGGTACTGGAATCCGGAAGCTTTACCATCGGCATCGGTCCAAATTCTTCTGAATTAAATCAAACTAAAGTATATTTCCTTTAATCACCTATTAAAAACAACTCGTATGAACATTAGAGTAAAAGCTATCGTCCTCATCTTCTCCGGACTTTGCAGTCTGGGAAGCCTGAACGGACAACCCCCGATGGGAGTTACCCACTCCGGGCAGTCAACCTCGCAAGCTCCTTTCCCATTGACACAGTACACGGAACTCAAGAATCCGGCCCCAACGGACGGGGAGTCTTGGAAAGACCTTTCCGGCACTCGTTGCGCATGGGGAAACACTTACACCCGATATAAGAAAGAGGTAAATCCACGTCTCAATCAGAAAAAGATTGATATCAAAGGATGGAAAGGAGAAAGAGTCGCCGCACAGTTGGTAGTTTCTTCCACTATCGATTTGGATAATGTTTCCGTAGAAATAGCTCCCCTGACGCATTCCTCCGGTAAACAAAGCATTTCGGCAGACCGTATTCTGAAAGGGTTTGTCAGATATGTGATGACAGATGAACTGAACAAGAACCAAAAAGGTACTTGCGGTCCCCGGCCGGACTTGTCACAATTCGACTCCACACTGGTAGCTGACCCTATCGACCATCTCGCCGCTGCTTTACCGATAAAAGCGAAAACCTCTCAAGGATACTGGATACGCGTCTGGATTCCTGAAGATGCAATTAGCGGCAATTATTCATCCGATGTACTTATAAAGAATAATCACGAAGTGATCGGGAAGTTAAAACTGACCGTACAGGTTCAGCAACGCACATTGCCTCAACCCGATCAATGGGCTTTCCATCTGGACCTTTGGCAAAACCCATTTGCAGTGGCCCGTTATCATCAGGTTCCTTTATGGTCGGAGGAACACTTCAGAATCTTAAAGACAGAACTGCAACCATACGCGGAGGCAGGTGGAAAAGTGATTACCGTCCCCATCATGCACCACCCTTGGGGCGGACAAACTTACGATCCATACGAAACGATGATCACTTGGGTTCGGAAAATAGACGGCAGCTGGTGGTTCGACTACACGATCTTCGACAAATGGGTGGAGTTCATGATGGATATGGGAGTAAAAAAGGAGATCGGATGCTATTCCATGATTCCCTGGAAACTGTCTTTCCTCTATTTCGACCAAGCCACCAACAGCATGAAAGAATTAAAATCCAAGCCGGGAGAGCAGGCTTATCACGACCTATGGCTAAGTATGCTGAAAGACTTTGCCACTCACTTAAAATCCAAAGGCTGGTTTGACATTACGCACATCGCTATGGACGAACGCCCCATGCCCGATATGTTGAAAGCACTGAAGATTATCCGTGAAGCAGATCCGGATTTCAAGGTTTCACTTGCCGGCTCACTCCATAAAGAACTTTCCGACGAACTGAATGATTATTGCATTGCCATCGCAGAAAAATTCAGTGAAGAGATGAAAGCGAAACGGAAAGCAGAAGGAAAAATCACAACTTACTACACCTGTTGCGCAGAATCCCATCCCAACACATATACATTCAGCAACCCGGCAGAAGGCGCTTGGATAGCCTGGTATGCAGCGAAAGAGAATCTGGACGGATACCTGCGTTGGGCATTGAACAGCTGGACTATCGAACCGTTACTAGACAGCCGCTTCTACACATGGGGAGCCGGAGATACTTACCTTCTCTATCCGGGAGGAAGGACCTGTCTGCGTTTCGAGAATCTGGTGGCAGGCATACAGGCATACGAAAAAATCCGAATCCTGAAAACGGAACTGCAAACCCAAAACAAGACTGCTACACTACGCAAACTGGAGAGAGTACTTGAAAGTTTTGATGAGCTCCAACTGTTAAAGACTCCGGCAAACGTCGTAGTGGAAAAAGCGAATCTGTTTATCAACGGGCTCTAGGTTTCCGATTGCTTACAGAACACATTGTGCCACTCTATTGCTATGAGGGTGGCATAATAATTTGCGTTTCAACACACCATCATGAAATATTTTCGTCATATCTTATCCTACACTTCCGCTTTTTTTCGTACTTTTACCCCTTGTTGGAAAGAAGTGCCTTTCTGACCCTTGAGAACAGAAAAAGAAAAAAGCAATATATAAAATGAATCACAAATGGAATTATCGACCCATTACACCCGAACAGGCAGAGACAAGCCAGATATTGGCCCAAGAATTAGGGATTAGCCCGATACTTGGACAACTTTTGGTGCAACGGGGAATTACGAAAGCGGCAGACGCTAAGAAATTCTTCCGTCCGCAATTGCCCGACCTGCACGACCCATTCCTGATGAAGGATATGGACGTTGCAGTAGAACGTCTGAACAAGGCGATGGGAAAGAAAGAACGCATTCTAATTTATGGAGATTATGACGTAGACGGCACTACTGCGGTAGCATTGGTCTACAAGTTTATTCAACAGTTCTATTCGAACCTTGACTATTACATACCCGACCGTTACAATGAAGGGTATGGCATTTCTAAAAAAGGAGTGGACTATGCCGCCGAAACCGGTGTAGGGCTTATTATTGTACTCGATTGCGGCATAAAGGCTGTGGAGGAAATCACGTATGCCAAAGAGAAAGGAATCGACTTTATCATCTGCGACCATCATGTGCCGGATGAGATGCTTCCACCTGCCGTAGCCATTCTGAATGCCAAGCGCTTGGACAATACGTATCCGTACACACACCTTTCCGGTTGCGGGGTCGGTTTCAAATTTATGCAGGCGTTCGCCATCAGCAACGGCATCGAGTTTCATCATCTGATTCCGCTGCTCGACATCGTGGCGGTAAGTATCGCATCGGATATCGTGCCCATCATGGGTGAAAACCGTATTCTCGCCTTTCATGGGTTGAAGCAGCTGAACAGCAACCCGAGTACCGGAATGAAAGCGATCATCGATGTATGCGGACTCTCCGAAAAAGAGATTACCGTCAGCGATATCGTATTCAAAATAGGACCGCGCATCAACGCATCGGGACGCATTCAGAACGGGAAAGAAGCGGTAGACTTACTCACCGAAAAAGATTTCTCGGTAGCGCTGGAGAAAGCCGGACAAATTAATCAATACAACGAGACTCGTAAAGACCTCGACAAGAGTATGACGGAAGAGGCGAACAATATCGTCGCCAATCTGGACGGGCTTGCCGACCGCCGCTCTATCGTGATCTACAACGAAGAGTGGCACAAGGGAGTGATCGGTATTGTGGCTTCCCGACTGACAGAAGTCTACTATCGCCCGGCTGTAGTGCTAACCCGGACGGACGACATGGCGACAGGTTCCGCACGTTCCGTTTCCGGCTTCGATGTATATAAAGCAATCGAACATTGCCGCGACCTGCTGGAGAACTTTGGAGGACATACGTATGCTGCCGGACTATCCATGAAAGTAGAAAACGTGGAAGAGTTCACCAGACGATTTGAAGAATACGTCTCGCAGCATATTTTACCGGAGCAGACCAGTGCCGTAATCGACATTGATGCGGAGATAGATTTCAGAGACATTTCATCCAAGTTCTTCAATGATCTGAAAAGATTCAATCCTTTCGGTCCTGACAATATGAAACCTATTTTCTGTACGCACCATGTCTACGACTACGGAACAAGCAAGGTGGTGGGACGTGATCAGGAGCACATCAAACTGGAACTGGTGGATAATAAATCGAACAATGTAATGAACGGCATTGCCTTCGGGCAAAGTTCGCACGTACGTTATATCAAGACGAAACGCTCGTTCGACATCTGCTACACCATCGAAGAAAACACGCATAAGCGTGGCGAAGTCCAACTTCAAATTGAAGATATAAAGCCGATTGAATAAGTATCAGGAGATATTGAAACAATACTGGGGGTATGACTCCTTCCGCGACTTGCAGGAGGAGATCATTACCAGTATCGGCGAAGGCAAAGATACATTGGGGCTTATGCCGACAGGCGGTGGAAAGTCCATCACCTTCCAAGTGCCTGCTCTCGCTCAAGAAGGCATTTGCATCGTCATTACCCCCCTCATTGCCTTGATGAAAGATCAAGTGCAGAACCTGCGCAAGCGGGGAATCATGGCGCTTGCCGTATATTCCGGCATGACGCGCCAAGAAATTCTCACCGCACTGGAGAATTGTATCTTCGGTGATTACAAATTCCTCTATATTTCTCCGGAACGTCTGGATACGGAGATTTTCCGCACCAAACTGAAGGCGATGAAAGTCTCCATGATCACAGTAGACGAAAGTCACTGTATCTCCCAATGGGGCTATGACTTCCGGCCTGCCTATCTGAAAATTGCGGAAATACGGGAACTCCTGCCCGGAGTTCCGGTGCTGGCACTGACTGCAACCGCTACACCGGAAGTAGTAAAGGATATTCAGAATCGTCTGAACTTCCATGAAGGCAATGTCTTCCGCATGAGTTTTGAACGGAAGAACCTGGCGTACATCGTCCGCAAGACAGACAACAAGACGAACGAGTTATTGCATATCTTACGGAAAATACCGGGTAGCGCCATCATTTATGTCCGCAACAGGCGACGGACAAAAGAAATCACCGAACTGCTGGTGAACGAAGATATTACCGCTAATTTCTATCATGCCGGACTGGATAATGCAGTGAAAGACCTCCGCCAAAAACGCTGGCAAAACGGGGAAGTCCGCGTAATGGTAGCCACCAATGCTTTCGGAATGGGTATTGACAAACCGGATGTCCGCATTGTCCTTCATCTTGATCTCCCCGATTCTCCGGAAGCGTATTTTCAAGAGGCCGGGCGGGCAGGCAGAGACGGGGAAAAGGCATACGCTGTCATTCTATATGCCAAATCTGATAAGACTACCCTGCACAAACGGGTGGCAGACACCTTCCCCGACAAAGAGTATATTCTCGATGTTTACGAGCATTTGCAATATTACTATCAGATGGCGATGGGCGACGGTTTCCAATGTGTCCGCGAATTTAATCTGGAAGAATTCTGCCGGAAATTCAAATACTTTCCGGTCCCGGTAGACAGTGCACTGAAGATACTGACGCAAGCCGGTTATCTGGAATATACGGACGAACAGGATAATGCTTCCCGCATCCTTTTTACGATTCGCCGGGACGAGCTGTACAAACTACGGGAGATGGGAAAAGAAACCGAAGCGCTGATACAGACAATCCTTCGTTCCTACACAGGGGTATTCACGGATTATGCCTATATCAGCGAGGCTTCACTGTCGATACGCACAGGGTTGACACGCGAACAGATCTATAACATTCTGGTGACATTGACCAAACGCCGCATCGTGGATTATATTCCACACAAAAAGACACCTTATATTATATATACGCGCGAACGGCAGGAACTGCGTTTTGTACATATTCCTCCCTCTGTCTACGAAGAACGGAAAGCAAGGTACGAAACACGCATCAAGGCGATGGAGGATTATGTCACTTCAGAAAACGTATGTCGGAGCCGGATGCTGCTCCGCTACTTCGGAGAGAAAAACGAACATAATTGCGGCCAATGCGATATCTGCCTCAGCCACCGCGCCACAGACAGTCTGTCCGATGACTCCTTTGAAGAATTAAAAAGGCGAATGACCGGACTGCTCATTCAAAAACCGCTTACTCCGGCAGAAATAGCCAATAACATGGAAGCGGAGAAAGAAAAGGTTGGAGAGGTTATCCGCTATTTATTGGAGGAAGGCGAATGGAAGATGCAGGATGGAATGATACATATATCAAAATAAGTTATTACATTTGCAAGTGTAACTCAAAAACAACATATCATGCCGAACTTTTTTAAATCTTTCTTCTCCGGGAAATCGGAGACACCGGAAAGTGAAAAGCAGAAAAACGACCGGAAAAGATTCGAGATCTTCAAATATGACGGTTTGCGTGCGCAACGCATGGGACGCCCGGATTATGCCGTAAAATGTTTCACGGAAGCCCTTGCCATTGAGGAGGATTTCGAGACATTGGGATATCTCAGCCAACTCTACGTCCAATTGGGAGAAACAGCAAAGGCCCGCGAACTTTTGGAGAAAATGGCTGTAATGGAACCTCATGTTACCAATACTTTCCTGACATTGGCGAATGTATGCTTCATTCAGGAAGATTATCAGGCTATGGAAGAGGCAGCCAACAAGGCCATCGCCATCGAAGAAGGAAATGCCGTAGCGCATTATCTGCTGGGAAAAGCCCGCAAAGGCCAGGACGACGACCTGATGACTATCGCCCACCTCACCAAAGCTATCACCTTGAAGGATGATTTCATCGAAGCCCGCCTGTTACGTGCAGAAGCCTTATTGAAAATGAAACAATACAAAGAGGTAATGGAGGATGTAGATGCCATATTGGCTCAGAATCCGGAAGAAGAAACGGCGATACTCCTGCGTGGAAAGGTGAAGGAGGACAACGGAGAGTCCGAAGAAGCGGAAAAGGATTATCGACTTGTCACGGAAATAAATCCTTTCAACGAGCAGGCGTACCTCTATCTGGGAGGACTTTACATCACTCAGAAGAAACTGACGGAAGCTATCGGACTCTTTGACGAAGCCATTGAGTTGAATCCGAACTTCGCAGAAGCTTATAAGGAACGCGGACGTGCCAAATTGTTAAATGGCGACAAGGACGGTTCTATCGAGGACATGAAGAAATCATTGGAGCTGAACCCGAAAGATGAAGCCGGTTTGAACGGTGAATTCAAGAATCTGGGAGCAAAGCCGGAAACTCTTCCGGGTATCTTCTAAGTGTCCTTTTTATATTTTTTAGGCAAGAATAGAAAAAAAGTATCGCTTTTTGTTTGCATCTAACAGAAAATTATTACTTTTGCCCCAGAATTAGAAACCAAAGCAAAAACAAAGGATCGAATGAAATCGTTTACTTATGCATATTACTTCTTTTTTTACTTTTACTTTAGCAACAAAGTAGAGCGGGAGTTTGTATGTATCAAGTGACAGTGATGCTTAAGGACTGAATAGAGAAATCAATCATATGAATCCCGCTCCAATATGGACGCGGGATTTTTTTATATAAACCATTTAGAACAATGAAAAAGATAGCAATTCAAGGAACATTAGGTTCCTACCATGATATCGCCGCACACAAGTACTTCGAAGGGGAAGAAATAGAGCTAATCTGCTGCGCCAACTTCGAGGACGTGTTTACTTCGATACGAAAAGACAGCCAGGTAATCGGAATGCTCGCCATCGAAAATACAATTGCGGGAAGCTTGTTGCACAACAATGAGTTGTTGAGACAAAGCGGCACACAAATTATCGGCGAATACAAATTGCGTATCTCACACAGTTTTGTCTGCCTTCCCGACGAAAGCTGGGAAGACCTGACGGAAGTAAATTCCCACCCTATCGCCCTGATGCAATGCCGCGAATTCCTGAACCAACATCCGCAACTGAAAGTAGTAGAGGGTGAGGATACGGCACGCAGCGCGGAAATCATCAAGAACGAGAACTTGAAAGGACACGCCGCCATCTGTTCCAAAGCGGCAGCCGAGCGTTACGGTATGAAGGTGCTTCAAGAAGGAATCGAGACAAACAAACACAACTTCACCCGTTTTCTGGTAGTTGCCGATCCCTGGCAGATGGATGAACTACGCCAACATCATGCAAATGCTACCAACAAGGCAAGCATGGTATTCACCTTGCCGCATACGGAAGGCAGTTTGTCACAAGTGTTGTCCATCCTGTCTTTTTATAATATCAACCTGACCAAGATACAATCGTTACCGATCATCGGACGTGAATGGGAATACCAGTTTTATGTAGATGTGGCTTTCAACGATTATCTGAGATATAAGCAGTCCATTGCAGCAATCACTCCATTAACCAAAGAACTCAAAACATTAGGCGAATATGCAGAAGGAAAGTCAAATGTATAAGATCGCTCCTGCCGACAGACTGGCAAGCGTAAGTGAATACTACTTCTCCAAAAAACTGAAAGAGGTAGCACAGATGAACGCGGAAGGTAAGGACGTCATCAGTCTGGGTATCGGAAGCCCCGATATGCCCCCCTCCGAGAAAACCATCGAAACATTGTGCAACAATGCGCATGATCCCAACGGACACGGCTACCAACCGTACGTGGGTATCCCCGAACTTCGCAAGGGTTTTGCCGCCTGGTATCAACGCTGGTATGGAGTGGAACTGAATCCGAACACGGAGATACAGCCTTTGATCGGCTCGAAAGAGGGAATACTCCATGTCACTCTGGCATTTGTCAATCCGGGAGAACAAGTGTTGGTTCCCAATCCGGGATATCCCACTTATACTTCGCTGAGCAAGATACTCGGTGCGGAAGTCATCAACTATGACCTCAAAGAAGACGAGAACTGGATGCCTGATTTTGAAGTCCTGGAGAGAATGGACCTCAGCCGTGTAAAACTGATGTGGACCAATTATCCGAATATGCCGACAGGCGCCAATGCAACTCCGGAATTATACGGGCGTCTCGTTGACTTTGCCCGCCGCAAGAATATTGTAATCGTGAATGATAACCCATACAGCTTTATCCTGAACGAGAAACCGATCAGTATTCTGAGCGTACCGGGGGCCAAAGACTGTTGTATCGAATTCAACTCCATGAGCAAAAGCCACAATATGCCGGGATGGCGTATCGGTATGCTGGCCTCAAATGCGGAGTTTGTACAATGGATTCTGAAGGTGAAAAGCAATATCGACAGCGGAATGTTCCGTGCCATGCAACTGGCGGCAGCCACTGCTCTGGAAGCTGAAGCCGACTGGTACGAGGGCAATAACAAGAACTACCGTAACCGTCGCCACCTAGCCGGTGAGATTATGAAAACACTAGGGTGCACATACGATGAGAAACAGGTAGGTATGTTCCTTTGGGGAAAGATCCCCGCTTCCTGCAAAGATGTGGAAGAGTTGACGGAAAAGGTATTGCATGAAGCCAGAGTGTTTATCACACCGGGATTTATCTTTGGCAGTAACGGAGCGAGATATATCCGCATCTCTCTTTGCTGCAAAGACGCCAAGTTGGAGGAAGCACTCGAAAGGATAAAAACAATGGCACAATGTGCTGACAGCCAATGTGCCGATAAATAGAACAATTAAATAGTTTAGATAACCCAACTGCCAATGGAATTACTAGCACATTGGCATATTGATACATTATTATTATGGAACTCGAATCAATTTTATTACCGGGCATTGAGGCTAAAAGACCGATCGTCATTGCCGGCCCGTGTAGCGCAGAAACAGAAGAACAGGTAATGGATACAGCCAAGCAATTGGCAGCGAAAGGTCAGAAGATATTCCGTGCAGGAATCTGGAAACCACGTACCAAACCGGGAGGCTTCGAGGGTATAGGCGTCGAAGGTCTTGCCTGGTTGAAAGAGGTGAAAAAAGAAACCGGTATGTATGTCGCAACCGAAGTTGCAACGGCCAAGCACGTTTACGAATGTCTGAAAGCCGGAATCGATATTCTTTGGGTAGGTGCACGTACCACTGCCAACCCTTTCGCCGTACAGGAAATCGCAGACGCTCTGAAAGGCGTTGATATCCCCGTATTGGTCAAGAACCCAGTAAATCCGGATCTTGAATTGTGGATCGGAGCCTTGGAACGTATCAACAATGCAGGTCTGAAACGTCTGGGTGCTATTCATCGTGGTTTCAGCAGCTACGATAAGAAGATTTACCGCAATCTACCCCAATGGCACATTCCTATCGAACTGCGCCGCCGCATCCCTAATCTTCCCATCTTCTGTGATCCCAGTCATATCGGTGGAAAACGCGAACTGGTAGCTCCGCTTTGCCAGCAGGCTATGGACCTTAACTTCGACGGTCTGATCGTAGAAAGCCACTGCAATCCGGATTGTGCATGGAGTGACGCTTCCCAACAAGTGACTCCGGATGTACTCGACTATATCCTCAATCTATTGGTTATCCGTACCGAGACCCAATCGACCGAAAGTCTGGGGCTGCTACGCAAACAGATTGATGAATGTGATGACAACATCATTCAAGAGTTGGCAAAAAGAATGCGCGTTGCCCGTGAAATCGGTACATACAAGAAAGAACATAATATCACCGTACTCCAGACCGGACGTTACAATGAAATTCTGGAAAAGCGCGGTTCACAAGGGGAACAATGCGGTATGGATGCGGAATTCATGAAGAAAATCTTCGAGGCTATCCACGAAGAGTCTGTCCGCCAACAGATGGAGATTATCAACAAATAAACAATAGACATGAGAATATTAATACTCGGAGCCGGAAAAATGGGCTCTTTCTTTACTGATATATTGAGCTTCCAACACGAAACGGCCGTGTTCGACGTCAACCCGCACCAATTGCGTTTTGTCTACAACACTTATCGTTTCACGACATTGGAAGAAATCAAGGATTTTGAACCGGAACTGGTTATCAACGCCGCAACAGTAAAGTACACACTGGACGCTTTCCGCAAAGTGTTGCCTGTGCTGCCCAAAGATTGTATCATCAGTGATATCGCTTCTGTTAAAACGGGACTGAAGAAGTTCTACGAAGAAAGCGGCTTCCGTTATGTTTCCAGTCACCCTATGTTCGGTCCGACTTTCGCCAGCCTTAGCAATCTAAGCAGCGAGAACGCCATTATCATCAGTGAAGGAGATCACTTGGGTAAGATCTTTTTTAAAGACCTCTACCAAACCTTGCGGTTGAACATCTTCGAATATACCTTTGACGAACATGATGAAACGGTGGCTTACTCGCTATCCATCCCGTTCGTTTCGACGTTCGTATTTGCAGCTGTAATGAAACACCAGGAAGCGCCGGGAACCACATTCAAGAAGCATATGGCTATTGCCAAAGGTTTGCTGAGCGAAGATGACTACCTGCTTCAGGAAATTCTGTTCAACCCGCGCACTCCGGGACAGGTGGCCAACATCCGCACCGAGCTGAAAAATCTTCTCGAAATCATTGAGAACAAGGATGCGGAAGGAATGAAGAAGTATCTGACAAAGATTCGGGAAAAGATCAAATAACCCGTAACCGGCAATCACTGATTACACATAAGATTTAACGGTCCCCTGCAAAAAAGTTCTTTGCAGGGGATTTTTTTATGTGTACCTTTGTATCCGCAAAAACAGATTTACAGGAGATAGAAAGAATGATAGATCAAGCTACCATAGACCGGATATTGGATGCGGCACAGATCATGGATGTCGTTTCAGATTTTGTCACACTACGCAAGCGTGGAGTGAATTATGTCGGTTTGTGTCCTTTTCATAACGACAAGACTCCTTCTTTTTATGTCTCTCCCGCCAAAGGGCTTTGCAAATGTTTCGCATGTGGAAAAGGGGGAAATGCCGTACACTTCATCATGGAGCACGAGCAGATGTCCTATCCGGAAGCACTAAGATACCTCGCCAAGAAGTACAATATCGAAATCAAAGAACGGGAACTGAGTGATGAAGAAAAGTTTGTGCAAAGCGAACGGGAAAGTCTGTTTATCGTCAATAACTTCGCACGCGATTACTTTCAGAATATACTGAAGAACCATGTAGACGGTCGTAGTATCGGGATGGCTTATTTCCGCAATCGCGGCTTTCGGGATGATATCATCGAGAAGTTTCAGTTAGGATATTGCACCGACAGCCACGACGCTTTCGCCCAAGAAGCAATACAGAAAGGATATAAGAAAGAGTATCTTGTGAAAACGGGACTTTGTTATGAAACGGATGACCACCGTCTGCGGGACCGCTTTTGGGGACGTGTCATATTCCCGGTACACACTCTTTCGGGAAAGGTAGTAGCCTTCGGCGGACGTGTGCTTGCCAGTGCGACCAAAGGGGTTAAGGTCAAATATGTCAATTCTCCCGAATCGGATATTTACCACAAGAGCAACGAACTATACGGTATCTATTTTGCCAAACAGGCGATTGTAAAACAAGACCGTTGCTTTTTGGTTGAAGGGTACACAGACGTAATCTCTATGCACCAATCCGGCATCGAGAATGTAGTGGCCTCTTCGGGAACAGCGCTTACACCGGGACAAATCCGTATGATTCACCGCTTCACAAACAATATGACGGTGCTTTATGACGGTGACGCCGCAGGTATCAAAGCTTCTATCCGTGGTATTGATATGCTGCTCGAAGAGGGTATGAACGTCAAAGTCTGCCTGCTTCCCGATGGTGATGACCCGGACTCTTTCGCCCGCAAACATAACTCTACGGAATTCCAGGCTTTCATCTCGGAACACGAAACGGACTTTATCCGCTTCAAGACTAACTTGCTGTTAGAGGACGCCGGAAGAGATCCCATCAAACGTGCGGAACTGATCGGCAATCTGGTACAAAGCATTTCGGTCATACCTGAAGCGATTGTACGGGATGTTTATATCAAAGAATGTGCCCAACTATTACATATAGAAGATAAACTGTTGGTTTCGGAAGTTGCCAAAAGACGGGAAACGCAAGCGGAGAAACGGGCGGAACAGACAGAACGGGACCGACGGATTGCCGAAAGGGCAGCCTCTATGCCACAAGGTGAACAGGCCGGAAATATGCCTGCTCCCAATGGGGATGTTCCATTGCCTCCTGAAATTGCTGAGGCAGGATATACAGAATCCCCTTTCCCGCCACAAGAAGACAACTATGCTTCTTTTATTCCGCAGGAAGGAAAAGAAGGGCAGGAGTTTTATAAATTCGAGCGGTTGATATTACAGGCTGTAGTCCGTTACGGTGAGAAAGTCATGTGTAATCTGACTGACGAAGAAGGAAATGAAATCCCAGTCACTGTCATAGAATATGTTGTCAATGACTTGAAAGAGGATGATTTGGCTTTCCATAATCCGTTGCATCGCCAAATGCTGTCGGAAGCTGCCGCACATATGCATGATTCGGGGTTTATCGCGGAGCGTTACTTCTTGGCACATCCCGACCCGATTATCAGTAAATTAAGCGTAGACCTGATTAATGTACGTTATCAACTCAGCAAATACCACTCCAAATCACAGAAGATTGTGACAGATGAAGAACGGCTCTACGAACTGGTTCCCATGTTGATGATTAACTTTAAATACGCAATCGTTACGGAAGAACTGAAGCATATGCTTTATGCACTGCAGGACCCGGCGCTCGCTCATGACAATGAAAAGTGCGACTCACTAATGCAACGTTATAATGAGCTGAGAACCGTACAAAGCATTATGGCAAAACGCTTAGGGGATAGGGTTGTTCTACGCTAACTCCCGTGCTGGATGAGATTCATAAACTCTTCGCGAGTCTTTGCCTGATTGAAAGCCCCCGTAAAGTCGGAAGTAGTAGTAATAGAGTTCTGTTTTTCAACACCACGCATTTGCATACACATATGTTTAGCTTCCACTACAACCATTACACCTAACGGATTCAGCGTTTCCTGAATACACTCCTTGATTTGCAGCGTCATGCGTTCCTGCACTTGCAGGCGATGAGAGAATATATCGACCACACGGGCAATCTTACTAAGTCCCGTGATATAGCCGTTAGGAATATAGGCCACGTGTGCCTTTCCATAAAACGGTAGCATATGATGTTCGCAGAGAGAGAAGAAATCAATGTCTTTCACAATCACCATCTGACTGTATTCCTCCTTGAATTTAGCGGAACGAAGTACTTCGTGCGGGTCGATGTGATACCCTTTTGTTAAACTCAGCATCGCCTTAGCTACCCGTTCGGGAGTTTTCAACAGCCCTTCCCGTTCAGCGTCTTCGCCCAACAAAGTTATAATACTACGATAATGATTCTTCAATTCCTCCAAATTCGGAGAGACAATTTCTTCTTTTTCCAACATGACAGATTTATAAAGGAATATTGATCTGGTCTCTTACAATAGAAACCTCTTTAAACATACCGGTAGCTTTCAACCGACGCATCATTGCATCCGCCTCTTCAATGCTCCGGAAATCACCCACACGACAAAGCCAACGGGGTGAAATAAACGAAGTATATACCGACAACTCCGGAAAATACTCTTTGACTCTTGAAGCTACACGATCAGCATCGTTTTTTGCCTGTCGTGTATTATTGCCTGCATACGCCTGTATCCGGAAACCGGAAGTCTTTATCACCTTCTGTTCGCCTGTTGCAGGACGCTCCATGCCAATCAGAGCTTCAATACGGGGATCCTGGTGAATGGTCACCTTTCCCTGCCCCGGCACCGTACGCTCCAAACTCCTGATAATGCCCTGCGCCTGTGCACCGGCACCCACCAAGAGAAGCAATAGGACAAATAAAACAAGTTTTCTCATTTGATAATGAAATAGTTCACCACAGATTACACGGATTAACACAGATTTTCATTGAATGAAGTTAATCTGTGCGAGTCTGTGTAATCCGTGGTGAAAGTTAATTATGCATTGAACGCATCAATGATACCTTTGAAATCAGCAACCTTCAAAGCAGCGCCACCGATCAAACCACCATCAACGTCCGGATTAGCGAACAGTTCTTTTGCATTAGAAGGCTTGCAGCTACCACCATAAAGGATAGAGGTATTGTCAGCGATCTCCTTGCCATACTTGTCAGCAACGATTGAACGGATGAAAGCGTGGATTTCCTGAGCTTGTTCCGGAGTAGCAGTTTTACCTGTACCGATAGCCCAAACCGGTTCGTAAGCCAAGATAGTCTTTGAGAAATCTTCAGCAGACAGAGAGAATACAGAAGCCATCTGTGCAGCTACCACTTCATTCTGCTTGTTAGCTTCGCGTTCTTCCAGAACCTCACCGATACAGAAAATCGGAGTCAGACCGTTAGCCAAAGCCAATTTCACTTTTTCTTCAAGGATAGCAACTGTTTCACCGTAGTAAGCACGACGTTCAGAGTGTCCTAAAATTACATATTTGGCTCCTGTAGAAGCAACCATCTCAGCCGATACTTCACCTGTATATGCACCGGAAGCTTTGTCTGCACAGTTTTCAGCACCTACACCAATCTTAGCAGCGTCTACCAACGGAGTGACAGAAGCCAAGTGGATAAACGGAGTACAGATGATCACATCACAGTTAGGCTTTTCGTTAGCCAATGCTTCGTTCAATTCTTTAGTCAAAGCGATACCCTCTTGAAGGGTTTTGTTCATTTTCCAGTTTCCTGCAACAATGTTCTTTCTCATTTTGTTTTCTTTATTTAAAGGGTTAATAAAACTTTTTTTCGTTCTCTACGGCGAATAACCAGCACATCCACGCCCAGCACAAGCAACAACGGGATAACAAACCACAGGAAAACATATCCCACTGTGTGAAAATCACTTTCCAACTTTTGTTGTCCCAATGGCAAATTCTCCAGTTTATCGGTCAACACGTATTCGTCCGGAATATCCTCGTCACTCCACTTATTCAGAATAGTCCCGTTCTTAATCAGCATTAATCCCGGATTGGAACGCACCATCGTCTTCAGAGTTATATCATCCATCTGACAGAAAGGATACTCTGCACCGGTCTTGTCTTTCCATAATTCGATTTGTTCTTCGGGTGAGGAAGTCAGGCAATAAAATCTGTAACCATGTTCCACCGAATAATCATATATTTCATTAATCAAATCAATATTACTGTCATCCGCTTCCTCAATCCGGTGGGCAACCAACAGGAATGTATATCCCATATCGGTCAGGACATCTTCCGTAATATCATCTCCTGTATTCAAATCCATTATGGAAAAATCATGGATGGGCGGTTCATAGCCTTTTTCCTTAAGTACAGTACGTGTATCGACAAATGTCCAAGTACTGTCCGGATAGTTATCCAGCGTAAATTCTTTCTTTTCGCCATTCTTTTCCAGCACAAAGATACTTTCATATACACTCGGTTTCGCTCCATCGGGAATCGTCATCCCTTCCGATATATTCTTCCCAATCTTATACGGTCGGAAGTCTAAGACAGGCAAACGGTCCAAGCAATAAAATGACAAAGTAAACACAAAAAACAGTGTATATAATGAAACCAGCCATTCCATCTTCACGCTAATGAACCGGAACACCATCTTCCTATATCGGAACGTTCCGACAGCCGCAAGCAGGAGCACTACATTTTTGCCAAATGTCTCCCAATTCGTCAAAACCCAAGCATCACCAAAACAACCACAGTCCGAAACCGGATCAAAGAGGGCAAGGTACAGTGTCAGTGGCGTCATAAAAATCATCAGCATTAACGCCAATGAAGAAGCGATCGTCCTCCGCGTTCCGAAAAACAAAGAGATACCAATAAAGAATTCGACGGAAGATAACACGATACCTCCCAATAGCGGGAAAAATGAAGGGAACCAAGAGGCCATTCCGAATGCAGCCAGATAATCCTGTATCTTATACTGGAATCCCAGTGGATCAACTGCCTTTACAAATCCGGAGAATATGAACGAAGCCGCCAGAATAAAGCGACCGGTGTTCGCCACCACTTCCTGAATGATATGTAAGTTCTTATCCTTCAAATTCTATCTTTATCAATCCAAAAACCGAATAATTAATCATGTCCATGTAATTAGCGTCGATTCCTTCGGACACCAATGTGTTACCGGACAGACTTTCAATCTGCTTGGTGCGGTAAATTTTCATCAAAATCAAGTCTGTATACGAACTAACGCGCATACTCCGCCAAGCCTCATCATAATCATGGTTCTTGGCAAGCATCAGTTCCAGTGCCGCTTGGGCATACTTATCATAAAGCGCCATCGCTTCTTCATTGCTGATGTCGGCAGATTCGGCATACCCCAATTCCAGCTGAATCAGTCCGACAATACCGTAATTGACAATCGCAATGAATTCAGAACGGATTCCTTCGTCTACCAAAGTCACTCCTTTAGTTTCAATACTACGTATCCGGTTGGCTTTGATAAAAATCTGATCGGTCACCGAAGCCGGACGCAGGATACGCCACGCAGGACCGTAATCGTGCAGCTTCTTGGAGAATAAGTCACGGCATAAAGCGATGACATGTTCAAATTGTTGCTTGGTATCTTTCATTTTCTTCCAAATAGTGCGCAAAGGTAACAATAATTAAGTAAAAACAGAAAGAGGGCACTCTAAATTATATTAAAGTGCCCTCTTCTAAAGATATTGTATTACTGTTTTATAAGCAAGATATTTATGAACAACGCAAAACTTGTCCGATGCGCAAAGTCGTTGTCGGCTTAATACGGTTTAACTTACAAAGCGTGCTGACCGATACGCCACGCAACTTAGCGATGCGGGACAGGGTATCCCCACTTTTCACTTTATGATAGCGGATAGTGCCATCTGCCACTTGTGTGTCATGAGAACCGGCGCGTTTCACACCTTTCGTCTTCCGGAACGTATAGGTATCGGCTACGATATCCTGTTTCGGGAAGTCGAACATATAAATCGGATTGATTGCAATTCCTAAGAAACGAGTCTCAAAATGAAGATGCGAACCGGTAGAACGTCCCGTATTACCACCCAGACCTATCACTTCACCGGCTTTCACCAATTGATTTTCTTCTACCAACTGCTTGGACAAGTGTCCGTAAACAGTCTCCAAACCATTGTCGTGACGAATAACGACATACTTTCCATAACCTCTACGCTCATATTTCACGATACGTACCTTACCATCAAAGGCAGCCACGATAGTATCGCCGATATTAACCTTCAAGTCAAGACCGTTGTGCATTCTTCTCCAACGGGGACCGAAAGGCGAAGTTATCTTCGTACTCGGAGTCGGCATATGGAATCCGGTCAGGTCGATTGTATAAGTTTCGGGAATAATAGCGTTTCCGTAAGCATGTACATACTGGTTATTCCAGTTAGGATAAAGACTAAGGGCAGGATATTCGGACTGTTCGGCACGGATTTGCTTCTGCAATGCCAAAGAGTCAACAGTTTTCAATTTCTTGTCTATCGGTGCTTGGCGGGCAATCAGGTCTTGAGAGAAAGAGCTCAAACTAACCATAGCCGCTACAGCCACCAATCCGGTTTTAATAATGCAGTTAAAATTCATTCGTTCTTGTCAAATCATTTAATATTCGTCGTTTGCATACAGGTAATCAAAAGTAGCCTGCTTGTAATCGAATATTTCTTCCGGTTTAAAAAATCTCGTTAATTCAACAGCTGCGGTTTCCGGTGAATCGGAAGCATGAACTATATTCTCTTGAAAGCTCATACTGTAATCTCCACGAATGGTTCCCGGAGCAGCCAGACGTCCGTTAGTTGGTCCCGCCAATGTACGGACTGTTTGAATAGCATCCACACCCTCAAAACAACAAACGATGACAGGAGCTGTCATCATGGAATCTTTCACACGTTGAAAGAATGGCTTGCCGCTAAGGTGGGCATAATGTTCGCTTAACAATTCATCTGTCAGTTGCATCATCTTCATACCGGCCAACCGTAATCCTTTACGTTCAAAGCGATGGGTAATCTCACCTATCAATCCCCGTTGAAGGGTACATGGTTTTAAAATGACCAGCGTTTTTTCAAGCATAATACTCGACTTTATAAATTGGTTAAACGATACATTTACTAAAAAATTCCCCCAAAGGTAGCATTTTCTGATGAAACCACAAGGAAGTTATTAACTATTTTTCAGATGGTTAGCCGGTAAGCGGGTTAATAATCATCCCCTAAACTCCTATAAATAGGGAGAATAAGGACTAAATATGTTTTGCAACACATTTACGTAAATAAACTGTATGTTTAACCGTTTTTCAGCTAATGGCAGCCCAGTTAACATTCGTTTTCCGCAATGCTTTCAGTTGTCGCCACAAAATCTCGTTCTCCGGATTCTGCGCTGCAAAGTCATGCTCTACTATTTCTTCGGCAATGGTACGGACATATTGCAGAAGTTGTCCGTCGCGGGCTATATCGGCAATCTTCAGGTCAAAAGCGACACCACTCTGCTGAGTACCTTCCAGATCGCCCGGACCACGAAGTTTTAAATCGGCCTCCGCTATTTCAAAACCATCGTTGGTACGCACCATTATTTCCAGTCGTTTACGAGTATCTTCCGTCAACTTATAATTAGTGACTAAAATACAATAAGACTGTTCCGCTCCACGTCCTACCCGTCCCCTCAACTGGTGCAATTGAGAAAGTCCGAAACGTTCGGCATTTTCAATAATCATTACCGAAGCATTCGGTACGTTTACTCCGACTTCTATCACCGTAGTAGCCACCATTATCTGTGCCTCTCCCGAAACGAAAAGCTGCATCTGCTCGTCTTTTTCAGCCGGTTTCATTTTACCATGCACCTTGCAAACCTTGCATTTGGGGAATTCTTCGAGGATATGTTGATACCCCTCTTCAAGGTTCTTCAAATCGATCTTCTCACTTTCCTTTATCAAAGGATAAACGATATAAACCTGACGTCCCTCATCAATCTGCTTCTGCACCGAACGGTACATGCTCTCCCGACGATTGTCGAACTGATGCACAGTGGTTATCGGCTTTCGTCCGGGAGGCAACTCGTCAATAACGGACACATCCAGATCACCGTATAAAGTCATGGCCAATGTTCGCGGAATGGGGGTCGCTGTCATGACAAGCACATGTGGAGGTTGATTATTCTTACTCCACAGACGGGCACGTTGCGCCACCCCGAAACGATGTTGTTCGTCAATAACCACGAATCCCAAAGATGAGAAATTTACAGTATCTTCGATAACGGCATGCGTTCCTATCAGAATATGCACATCTCCGGTCAGCAGTCCGGAAAGAATAGCCTCCCGCTTTTTTCCTTTAATGGATCCGGTCAACAACTCAACACGGATATCCATGCCGAAAAGCAGTTCTTTTATGGTTTCATAATGCTGATTGGCGAGTATCTCCGTAGGGGCCATCATACATGCCTGATAACCATTATCCAAAGCCAGCAACATACTCATCAAAGCAACCAATGTTTTTCCGCTTCCGACATCCCCTTGCAAAAGGCGGTTCATCTGCCGCCCGCTGCCTACGTCGTTACGTATTTCCTTCAATACCCGTTTCTGAGCACCCGTCAGCTGAAAAGGAAGATTCTTGGCATAGAATGTGTTAAATACATCCCCTACCTTCTCAAAAACATAGCCCCGATATCTTCTCTGCCTGTCTTTGGCATACCGAAGAATATTCAATTGCACATAAAACAGTTCCTCGAATTTGAGACGGTATTGCGCTCTGCGGAGCAAATCGGGGTTGGCAGGGAAATGAATATTCCGAAGCGCTTCCGTCAAGGGCATCAGATGATGTTCCGCCAGCAGTTTGGGCGAAAGAGTCTCGGGCAAAGGCTCCTGTATCTGCTGAATGACAGTAGCCATCATTTTCTCTATTGCATGGGAGTTGAGGAAGCTGCGCTTCATTTTCTCCGTCGTATTGTAATAAGGCTGCAAACCTACGGACGAAAGTTTCAGTTCATCCGATTTGTCTATATCGGGATGCGCTACGTTGATACGTCCGTTGAACACGGTCGGTTTACCGAAAATGATATACTCTTCGTGAAGTTTATATTTACCTAAGATGTACTTTATTCCTTGAAACCACACCAGATCCACTACACCCGTCCCATCCGAAAAATGAGCAGTCAGGCGACGCTGCCGTCCTTCACCGATAGCCTCAAAGCCGAGAATCTCTCCCTTCAATTGGATATACGGCATATTGCCATCTATTTCGTGAATGTAATAGATGCGGCTCCGGTCAACGTATTTATAAGGAAAGTAGTAAATTAAATCGTGCAAAGAGTAGATTCCAAGCTCCTTATTTAATATAGCGGCCCTCTGAGGACCTACACCGGAGATAAACTTTATGTCTCGTGTGACTAAATCGAACATTTACAAAAGCGCACTCCCTATTTTTAAATCGAAAGGGGTCGTTATTTTTATATTCTCACGGTTGCCTTCGGCAAGATATACAGGCACTCCCATTGTTTCTACCACAGAAGCGTCATCTGTAAAGAACGGAGTAAACTCCTGCGTATATGCCCGCTTCAATAGTTCAGTATCGAATACTTGCGGTGTCTGCACCAGTTTATAATCATTGCGACTGACTGTCTCGCTACTATTGCCGGTCAAATGGCGTACGGTTTCCACTACATCGATAACAGGAATTACAGCCTTCCTTGTCTCCGCCAAATCGTAACAGTTACGGATTACGTCGACCGAGACAAACGGACGGACCCCGTCATGAACTCCCACCAATCCGGATTCCCGCACCAACGCCAAACCATTCTTTACCGAATGGAAGCGTGTCTCTCCCCCATCGGCAATGAGGTGTCCTACGTCAAAATGATATTCTTCACAAAGCTGTTTCCAGAAATCCTGTTGTTCTTTGGGAAGCACTAATATAATCTGAAGCGTAGCCTCATACTTCCGGAATGCTTCCAACGTATGCATCAGTACAGGCCTACCACCGATAGGAAGAAATTGTTTCGGAAGCTCACTCCCCATTCGCAACCCCTTCCCACCGGCGACAATAATGACATATTTCTTCATAAACGGCTTAGCGCTTAACACACATCGCTTCCGCCAATTCGTCTACTTTCTCTTTACCAGCCAACAGCTCTACGATAGCTAAAGCAAATTCCATAGCAGCGCCCGGTCCCATACCCGTTATAATATTTCCGTCACGGACAACGTGTTCACCGACACATTCCGCACCTTCCAGATACTGTTCGAATCCGGGATAACAAGTAGCTTTCTTACCTTTCAGCAATCCCAATTTGCCCAATACCATCGGAGCCGCGCAAATGGCAGCGATAGGCTTGCCTTTTTCCGCAAAGCTAAGAATCAGTTTGCGCAATCCTTCGTGCTTATCAAGCGTAGCTGCTCCCGGCATTCCTCCCGGCAACAACAAAAGCTCAGCGTCAAAGAAATCGCAATTTTCAAAGTTGACGTCGCAAAGAAGGGACACATCATGTGCTCCGACTACGATTTCATCCGGTGTAACGGATACGATTTCTACATTCAGTCCGGCACGTCTCAACGTGTCAACAGCAGTTAATGCTTCGATTTCTTCAAAGCCATCTGCAAAAAATGCGTATACAGTTCCCATATATAATAATGTATTAATGTGCCAATATGCTAATGTGCCAATTGGCTGCGCACTGATTGTTAACTATTCTCTATCTCAACTTAAAGTTATACGTAATCGTTCCAATCTGATTCGTCATTCTTTCCACCGCCTCAAAACGGGCTTTCTTTGCCGCATCTTCGGCTGCTTTCCGTAAGAAACGGTTCGGAGTATTCGTATGCGAAAGATTGATACTGGTTGCAATCACCTGTCCGGCAGGATTTACCGTGATATTCACAACAACCCGTCCCTCTTCCTGTACATTATAAACAGGTTTCGGCAGACTGGTGCCTGCACCTAAAGAACGTCCGCCGAGGTCAAATGTTCCCTCGCCTCCTATTCCTATTTTCGCACCGGTAGAAGAATTGCCTTCTTTGCTGCCTTCCGTACCTGTGCCACCGGTTGCCATCCCTTTATTGCCGGTCATTTGCGCTCCCTTACCAAAAGCACCGGCAACTTTCTTCCTTGCGGCTTCTTCGGCAGCCTTACGTTCACGTTCCGCCTTTTCCTCTGCAAGCCGTTTGGCTTCCACAGCTTTCTCAGCTTCGGTCTTTTCCGGTTTCTTCACAGGTTCTTTCGGCTTAACCGTCTCCTTAGGTTTCACCGTCTCCTTTTTAACTTCTTCTGTTTTCGGTTTCACAGCGACCGTTTCCTCCTCAGTCTGCGTCAACAGGTCTTGTTCTGAAGGTAGTTCCGGCTGTGTTTCCGCAGGAGCTGCCGCATCCTCATCCAGCACGTCCACATCTACCAGCGAAGGGTCGTCAAAGCCATGCGCCGATTCCACATTGCCCATCATCACGGGTATTCCACCCGCATCTTCATCCGGCTGCGGAACAGTGAAGCTCACCAGAATCAAAAGAGCAATCACTGCCACGTGCACCAGCAATGCACCCAGCGCTCCTATGTATTCACCCTTTTTTCTTCTGTCCATCATTCTTATCTGTTTTCGGGCGGGCGTGTAGCCAGCACCATCTTAAAATGATTCTCGTTCGCGATGTTCAGCACCCGTACTATTTCACAGTAAGGCACTGATTCATCCGCATATAATGCCACATACATTTCAGGCTCCTTCTCCGCACAGCTCTGCAAAAATGATGTCAAATCATTCAACGCTACGGGTTGCTCCTTCTCATTGCCGAAAGCCGCATAGAAATTCAAGTCCTTATCGATAATGACTCTGGTCAGCGGTTTGGCCGAAGTTTGCTGCTTGCCTTGCGGTAACAGCACTTTAATAGCATTGGGCGACACCACAGTAGAGGTTATCATAAAGAATATCAGCAACAGAAATATGACATCCGTCATGGAAGCCATACTGAAATTGGGCGATACTCTATTTCTTCTTTTTAATCCCACTTTATTAGTGATTAATGGTTAGTGATTAGCTGTCAGCTATAAAGTTACTTTTGGGCAGGCTCGTTCAACAAATCCATGAATTCCATTGTGCGGGATTCCATTTTGTTTACGACACGGTCTACCAACATCACCAGATAGTTATAAGCAAACATGGCAATGATACCGACAATCAGACCTCCGACTGTAGTAATCATCGCTTCATAGATACCACCGGAAAGCAACGTAATATCTATATTCCCGCTACCCGCATTCGCCATCTCGTAGAATGCGCGCACCATGCCGGTCACCGTTCCGAGAAATCCCAGCATTGGAGCGCCGCCGGAGATAGTCGCCATCACGGTAAGCCCTTTTTCCAGCTTCGCAACCTCAATGTTACCTACATTCTCGATAGCTACCTGTACATCATTTATCGGACGTCCCAAACGACTGATACCTTTTTCAATCATACGCGCCGAAGGAGTATTCATCGTACGGCAATAGTTAATAGCCGCTTTGATTTCTCCGCTATGAATATAATCTTTAATCCGCTCCATAAACATAGGATCCTCTTTCCCGGCCTTACGGATCATATAGTTACGTTCAAACAAGATATAGAAACAGACCACAGACAGTACGCCCAGCACAACCATAATCCATCCCCCCTTGATAGCCATATCAAGCATATTCATTTCAGGAGTGCCAACTTCCGTCAGTACGGGGTTGGCGGTAGCCAGCGAGTCGGCCATATTCATAGCCCCTTGAGCTAACAATATCATTGCATTCATCAGCGTAAACAGTTTTTATATTCCTGAATGGTACGTTCCAATCCTAAATACAGCGCGTCACTAATCAAAGCGTGCCCGATAGAAACCTCATCCACCCAAGGAATGTTTTTATAGAAATAGTTTAAATTAACAAGACTCAAATCATGACCGGCATTGAGACCGATGCCCAATTTACGAGCGGTTTTCGCAGCTTCGATAAAAGGGGCGATAGCCGCTTCCGGGTTCTTCGGATAATTCGTAGCATACGGTTCCGTATAAAGCTCCACACGATCGGCACCAGCCTTTGCCGCATATTCCACCATTTCCGAATCGGCGGCAACAAAAACGGATGTACGAATACCCGCACTGTTGAATTGGTCGAGAACTTCCGTCAGAAATCCCAGATTTGCTTTTGTATCCCAGCCTGAATTGGAAGTCAATTGTGAAGGGTCATCGGGAACCAAAGTTACTTGATGCGGCTTTACCTTCAGCACCAGGTCTATAAACTCAGGTGACGGATAACCTTCGATATTAAATTCAGTCCGCAACAAAGGGCGCAAGGCGTATACATCCGAATGGCGAATGTGGCGTTCATCGGGACGGGGATGAACCGTTATGCCGTCTGCTCCAAAAGACTCACAATCAAGGGCTACCTTCACCACATCGGGAACATTTCCTCCCCGTGCGTTTCTCAGCGTAGCTATCTTGTTTATGTTCACACTTAATTTAGTCATAGTTCTACGTAATATTTGCCGCAAAAATACAAATATTATTATTAGTTGCCTAATAATACGAAACGCATTCTCCGTTCTTTTTTGGTTATTTAAAGTAGAAATCCAAGAAAAAATGCCAAATTTGCAACCGAAACCAATGATACAGCTTATGAAATTTGCCATCTTCGGAAATACTTATCAGCCCAAAAAGTCTTTTCATGCCGCCAACCTGTTTCAATTATTGAAGAGGCAGGGAGCTGAAATATGTGTATGCAGAGAGTTCTACCAGTTCTTGATTTCAGAACAAATGGAAATCGAAGCCGATCAATTACTGGATGGCGATGATTTTACAGCCGATATGGTAATCAGTATCGGAGGTGACGGAACTTTTCTGAAAGCCGCCCGCCGTGTAGGCAGGAAAGGGATTCCGATTCTTGGCATTAATACGGGACGTTTAGGATTCCTTGCCGACATCTCTCCCGAAGAAATGGAAGAGACATTCAATGAAATTCATGCCGGACGATACAGTGTGGAGGAAAGAAGCGTGCTGCAATTGATTTGTGACGACACACATTTACAGGAATGCCCGTATGCCTTGAACGAGATAGCAGTATTAAAGCGGGACAGTTCCTCCATGATCAGTATCCGCACGGCTATTAACGGCGCTTTTCTAAATACATATCAGGCTGACGGACTGGTGATTGCCACTCCGACCGGATCGACCGCATACTCATTGAGCGTGGGCGGGCCTATCATTGTGCCCCACTCCAACACTATCGCCATCACTCCCGTAGCTCCACATAGCCTCAATGTCCGTCCCATCGTTATCCGCGACGATTGGGAAATCACACTAGATGTAGAAAGCCGTAGCCACAACTTCCTCGTCGCCATCGACGGTCGGAGCGAAACCTGCAAAGAGACTACGCAACTTACTATCCGTCGGGCTGACTACAGCGTAAAAGTGGTAAAAAGGTTCAATCATGTTTTTTTCGATACACTCCGTACCAAGATGATGTGGGGAGCGGATGGCAGACGATAAGCACTTATAATTCTTCTCTCCCCCTAATAATCCATTTTAATCACACTTATATTCGCCCAAATAACAAATTAAAGAATATCCCTAATTGCTAATTAAGGATATTCTTTACTGCTTCAAATATTTTTTATGAAGATCTATAAAACAAAAGTAATTACCAACAATCTGTCCTAAAAGGAGCAACCGGCAATCCTGTTTTATCATATAAATTGCAATCTGGATTATCAGCCCAACCATAACGCACAGCTACCGGATTGGAGACGTCCGGCGACCAAACCAACAATTCATCCCCTTTTATCTCCACCTTTGCCGGATAGAACACATGATCTGCACCTGCAATTGTAAATCCAGTCAGAAGATCCGAGGGTTGGAATCCTTTGGTATTGCCTTTGAACATCAAACGGACTATGCCTTTCTCGACAACATAATCCTTATAAGACATGATATCCGTTACTTTCCCTTTGCCATACGTCTTCTGTAAAGCAAGCAAGGACAGACGGCGTCCCACTTCCTGTTTGTTTTTGGGATGAATGTCGTTAGCGTCACCAATATCAATGGCTACTGCCATTCCTGTATTACATAAATGTAATGCTTTACTTTGTGCTTCTCGCAAAGCAGCCCATTCTGAATCCGGCTGTATCTCCTTACGTTCCAAATAACTAGCTAGCTGGACGAAGTAAAAAGGCATCTCCGAGTTTTGCCATTTATCGCGCCAGTCTTGAATCAACGACTGAAACAAGTCTGTATATTCAGCAGCACGTCCCACATTGGCTTCTCCCTGATACCAAATAACTCCCTTCACAGGAAAATGTATCAACGGATTCACCATTGCATTGTAAATTGCAGCCGGATAACTGGCATTATCAACTGGTGACAGCGGAACACGCGGAACCTCTTTCATAGAAACCCCGATCTTATATCTCCATTCTCCAGCCAACGGAATCTTATCCTCTTCACTGCAAGAGATCCACAAATCCTCCGGTTTCCCATGAATTCCACCTTCTCCCCCAAAGTCTGAAACACGGACTGTAATGACCGCCTGCCCCGCTTTCACCCATTCAGCGGGGACAGTATATTCACGTGGTGAGTTGTATCCATACCCACGAGCTATCTCAACCCCATTAAAATAGGTGACATCTTCGTCATCAATCATGCCCAGTCTCAATTTTAACTGTTTTCCACTCCAGTCTGTCGGTATGTCAATGGTCTTGCGAAACCATACAATGCCGTCAAAATTACCCATTCCTTTGTTTTCCCAATATCCGGGCAGAGCCATGGTATCCCAATTCTCGTCCGGATAGCCAGATAGTGTCCAAAGACTCCGGTCACCCGAATATCCTCTGTCGGCGTCATTCAAATTTTGTTGCCATTCTTTTCTATCCTCGTCATATTTCTTCCTCAACAGATCTGCATTAAATTTTAGCGCTTGAGCATTTTCCACCTCTTTACTAAATCCTAAGATCTTTTTCATCGCATCATAACTTGCCCATCCTTCCACAGGGGTTCCACCCCACGTGCAATCAATCACTCCAATCGGCACGCCCAACTCTCTCCATAGGTTACGTGCAAAGAAATAACCGACTGCCGAGAAGTTCGGAATCATTGTGGGAGAGCATTCCTTCCAACCTCCCATAGTAGAAACCAAATTCTTTCTAGGAGTCAATGAGGTCTCTTTTTTAACTTGAAACAACCGGATATACGGATAATCGGCTTCTGCTATTTCCTTCTCATAATTCATAACCTTACCCCAGCCTGCAAGTGGCATTTCCATATTAGACTGCCCGGAACAAAGCCAAACCTCACCGATTAGTACATTATGCAAAAAACACTCCTCACCATCGGATAGAACTATATCATAGGGACCACCAGCCTTGGGAGTCTCCACTTCTATACTCCATTCACCGCCTATGCCAATATCTGCCTTATGCACTTTTTTATCCCACCCCACTCTTAGTTCAACGAAACCTTTTCCAGAAGATTGTCCGCTAATAAGAACTTTAGTCTGTTGCTGCAACACCATGTTGTCCGCAAAATAACCAGGTAAAGTAATCTTCGCATACCCACCTATATGGGCAATACACAGTAGTAGTAATAGTATAAATCTCTTTTTCATCTTACTCATATTAATTAAAGTCATTCATGCGATAAATAAAACTATTAAAAAACACTTTCCCCCGCTCATCATTCACATTATAGGAGTAAATGCCTGTACGAATACCTTTCCAGTCTCCACTATGCAACGAATATAAATCACCACAGGCCATAAAATCCTTTCCATTCGCACTATAATAGAATTGATGAAGATTCTCCGGAACATTGAAACGAGCCTTCAGAAATATCCTGTTACCCTTCCATTCACAAATAGTCTTTGCTACCCCATTCTGCTCCAAATATACATAATTTTTTCCTTTGATGCGCGTTATCCCCGCTCCATTGAATACATTGCCGATTCCCAATATTCCTGCACGTTGCCCGTCGGCTATTTGCTTGATGTCTAGTTCCGTTACAGCTTCACTAATATATCCCATACATTTCTGCGTCATCATGTTATGTGCCTCACGTAAGTTTTTCGCTTTGGTCGAATGAATCATCATCCAGCCTTTACGTTCAGACAAACTCCAGTTTTCATCATCCGGATTATGATTAAATTGCCACTGATATCCCAGCTTTTCCGTTGAGAAATCATCATCCGTTTGAGGTAAGAACCGATCAGACATCTTGTTTATGTTCGGTTTTGTCCAAGTGCGCACAGGTTCACCGATACCGTTCATATCTATATCAACTCCGATCATAGGCCAATCTTCTTTCCAGCAAACCGGTTGAAGATGTACGACACGTCCCAGAGGTTCCGTCGCCTGAAAATGATAGAACCACCATTCACCGGAAGGGGTATCTACCAGGGCTCCCTGATGAGGACCGTTTACATTAGTAGTGCCTTGTTCTAATACGACTTTCTTCTCATAAGGTCCATAAATGTTCTTTGACCTTAAGATTGTCTGCCAACCGGTGCTCACCCCACCTTCTGGAATACTGATATAATAATATCCGTTCATCTTATAAAACTTTGTACCTTCTGCAACCGGTCCGGTATAAACCGTGACTCCTTCATCCAATAATTTTCTGCCGTCCGGACTCATACGGTGAACGATAATAGGTCCCCCTCCCCACTGGCTACGCCCTAAATAAGCTTCTCCGTTATCATCCCACAAAGGACATGGATCTTCCCACCTTTCGGCAGCCTCAATCACATGCAGCAGCGACCACGGACCTTTAGGGTCTGTCGCATAGCTCATCAACAGCCCCTCATGAGGAGTACAGACAAACATCCAATATTTATCATCATGAAAACGTAAAGAGGGTGCCCACGAACCGGCTCCGTATCTCTTGTTATGATTCCAGTCATCATGGAAAAAACGAGAATAGATTTGAGAAATCACTTTCCAGTTTACCATATCATCCGATTCCAGAACCTGCATGCCCAAATAATGAAAATCGGAACAGATCATATAATATTTCTCCCCTACCCGAATCACATCCGGATCAGAGTAATCCGCATTCAAAATAGGATTAACGTACGTCCCGTTCCCCTGATCTCCCCAGCTCATTGTTTTCTTCTGCGCGGAAAGGGAAACAGATATCAGCACCACTAAAAGAGAGATAGAAAATCGCATCATAGTAAGACAGTGTTTAGTTTATTTATAGAATCTGAATAATAAGACATCCCTAGCCGGAATTGTATAATTCATACTTGTTTTAACCTCTACTTCACGGTTTCTCCACAGCTCTTTCACTGTATATTTTTTATTTGCCTTCAACCCAAGCCTATCCAAAGACACCGTTCCTTCCACTTCTTCATCAGAATAATTGAATACTGCATAATCACAGCTTCCGTCTTCATTGAATCTCATAAACTGGTTTTCCGAAGCCTCTCCATTCCCTTCTACGGGACGAAACGCTACCCCCGTTGCAACACGATTTATTTCTTCCTTAGTCAACAGACAAAGAGATTTGCTTTTTGCCGATGCATCTCCTTCAACACTGAAATCATCTCCCAAGATATATAATCCCGTAATAATCCCTGAAGTTATCCGGGCGCGGTTCTCTCCTTCGGTCGCATCTTTCAGAACAATATGATCGGCGTCATTATATTGATAAATCAACTCCTGCCACCAGCCATAGGATACGGCATTCATCGTATATTCCGTATCTTTTATCTTATTCCAAGCATCACAGGCTATCCGTCGCGACTGCGCATATTGGGAAGGAAAAACCGGGGATATAGATAAGTTGATATACATATCCTCAAAATACTTGTTCAGTAACTTCATTCCGTAATTATATCCCTGTATTCCTGTCCGGATAGTATCACAGTACCATTGATCGGCTTCCATCGATCCGTGAGTCATAAAATCCATCTTGACATACTCAAATCCTGCCCGGCGGAACAAATCCGATTTGTTTTTCATGGCAGTCTCTACCGCAGGATGAGTAGGATCCAATGCATAAGCTCCGTCCAGTTCCTGTGGTACCCCATTTGCATAAAGATACACATCCTTATATTTATATTCAGGACAATCCTCGAATACCCTCTCCGGATTGCGCCCCCAATCCGTAAAAGGCGTCCAATAGACTCCCGCTTTCTGTCCGTTATCCCTACATTTCTTCACAAAAGAAGCCAACTGTTGTTCCGTGAAGCTATTCCAGCCAGAATCCAGTCCTATATACACTGCACCTGCCGGATTAACAAAAGACCGGTTTTGCAAATGATCTTTTATATATTCCGAAACCTCTATCGCTTTCTGATATGTCAAATCAAACTTCAAAACTCCCCAACTATTCCAACCGAAAGGAACAGCTCCCTCCCATTTCCGGGGAGGAGTGATGGTAGCATTCGCCTTCGCGTATGCTTCCAACCCGTTCCTCCAATCCGAAAAGTAGCCAATAAAGACTTTGGGTGACTTCAAACACCGTCCCACAAGGCTCCCATGAGGTTTAGAATCTCGTGTATATTCATCCGCCACGCCCCCATAGCAACATAAACTCCCTCTGTTATATAGAGAACTTTTACCTATTGAAACTACAGTTTTCCATGTATCGTGCTCTACCGAGCCGACAATTATTCCATTCCGTTCTTCATTATTAAAAAGGGCTGTCACTTCATAACTCGTAAGTTGTTCAAAAGGCAAAGGCACCGAATGATAACGTCCCCATTTATCATTATCAAACGGGACTTTTAAGACACGGCTATCTTCATTCCACTTAAGAGAGCTATTCGCCAGTGAGTCAATAATAAGCGGAGCCATATAGTTGGAAGATAATTCCTGATCGCCCTCTACTGTAAAGTCAGTCAATATGTAGTCGTAATCCGGATAAATATAAAAGGTATGAACAAGCATAGGAAGAACAGAATCCGTATAGACAACCTGATATAAGTATCCTTTTCCAAACTCATCTTCATACTTCCGGGAAAATATCCGGTGATTAGGATAATCACAAGACTTTATCAGACTCTCCTTATATTTAAAGGAAGAATAAACAGAACCGCAAAGAGGCAATGAATTCTTATAAATATCAACTCCTCCGGAGCGACTATTATAAATAATCTCCCAGTCTTTTACCTTTAAACATTCTGAAGTAGACCGGCTACATCCCGAAAACTGGACGGCCACCAATAACAGAAACATACAGAGAAACATTCTTCTACATTCTTTCTTCATAATATCAGCATAAAAAAAACACTGCAAATTTAAACGATGCAAAAGAAGAGTCCTCCTATAAATAGGACATAAAATATAATTTTTGACGCAAACCGACGGATACCCCACTACAAATCCGCAAATTTTACATCTTTGTCTTCATTTATTTCATTTTTAAATAACTGTCAATATCAATCTTTTCCTTCCCGCCCAAACTTTGTTTCTCAAAATCCTTAGGTGACATACCAAACTGCTTCAAAAATAGCTTGCTAAAATAAGACGGCGAATTAATGCCGACCATATAACAGATCTCTCCAACACGATATTGCCCTGTTTGAATGAGTTCCGCCGCTTTTCGCAAACGTATCAACCGAATAAAGTCCACAGGAGAAAGATTGAATAACATTTTTATCTTACGCAATAGTCCGGAACGGCTCATACACAAGATATCCGCCATACGTTCCACATTAAAATTCTCATCCGTCAGATTCTCGTTTATGATTTCAATAACTTTATCCATAAATTCTTCATCAGCCTTGTTCACCTGCATATTATGTACAGGGAAGAAAGGATGTTTGGAGAATGCTTCACGTTCCTTTCTCCGATTATTCAGCAATGATAAAATCTGAACTTTCAGATAATTAAACGAGAAAGGTTTTTCCACATAAGCCTCCGCCCCCATTTTCAAGCCTTTTATCTTACTATCCAAGTCATTCTTGGCTGTCAGGAAAATAATAGGTATATGGCATAATTCCATATCCGACTTCAATGTCCGACACAATTCCCAGCCGTCCATAACCGGCATCATCACATCGCTTATCACTAAATCGATTCGCTTTTCTCTCAATATATCTAATGCTTCCTGACCATGATGAGCCACTTCCACTATAAAATTCTCCTTCAATCGTTCCAGTATGAAGTTCAACATATCATCATTGTCTTCAACCAGCAGAATCGTATATTTATCTATTTCCTCATTCTCCACCAAACCGTCATCCGGCAATAAACCCGGCAACGAATCCGCCACTTGTTGCTGTTGTTCCACCTGACCGGTCAAACTAAGCGGAAGTGTCAGCACGAATGTATTATATGCTTCGTCCGCCATTTCCAGATACAGTTTTCCTTTATTCAAGGCAGCCAATGATTTAGCCAAAGATAGCCCGATTCCTATACCTTTCGCCTTTTGCATATTAGATTCCATTCGATAGAAAGGAGTAAATATCTGTTCGCGCATATCTTCCGGAATTTTCTCTCCGTCACTCACCACGCGAATAGTCAGAGTTTTCTCTTTCTTCTCCAACTTCACCTGTATTTCTTTCTTCGCATATTTCAATGCATTATTCAGCAGATTGCTGACTATCTTTGTGACAGACTCCTTATCGACGACAGCTGTAATCACTTCCTCTGGAATTTGGAGAGCCAATTCCTTCTTTTCGTATTGTATGGTAGGCTCAAAACGTTCACAGATTTCATTCAATAACGACGTTATATCTACCGTTTCAAATTTGAGTTTCAGTTTATTTGCTCCTATCTTCTGGAAGTCGAGCAATTGAGCGACCAAATCCAAGAGACGTTTTGTATTCTGCGCAATGACATTCAAGTTCTTGTTCAGCTTTGAATCTTCAAAATGCATCTCCCGGATCACCTCCAAAGGGCCGTTAATGAGTGTCAACGGCGTACGTATCTCATGAGCAATTTCGGTGAAGAACTCCACTTTCGACTCGTAAAGTTCTTTCTCCTTCTGTATTTCAAAAAGTTTCTGGTTCTCCGTCATTTGCCGTTCCTTACGTCGCTTATACCAAGAGAAACAAGCCCAAATAAAAGATACGAAAATAAAGATATAGCAACCATACGCCCATACGGACAGCCACCAAGGAGGCAAAATAACAATAGACAAAGAACGCTTGGCCAACCGACTGTTACTATTATCGGCCTGTATCCTAAAAACATACTTACCCGGTGACAGTTTGGCATACGAGATATTCTGATTACTAATCGCCTTTATCCAATCCTTGTCCAACGGATCCAAACGGTAATAGTACTGATTAGATTTTGTGGTAGAGTAGCTCAACAAAGCAATATCAAAACTGATATTCGACTGATTGTAAGGCAGGACTATCTCTTCCGTACCTACAATATTCTTCTTCAAAGGAGAATTGGGAGTATGTACCGTTATTTCTTTATTGTAGATGCTGAACTTTGAGATATAAATAGGAGAAGGAGGAGCCAACTGTTGTTGGGGGATATTCGGGTCAAAAGCAATAAGCCCATTGATTCCTCCAAAGAAAAACCTGCCGTCGCTTACCTTTAAAGCCGATTTGTAATTAAACTGGTTCCCCAGCAATCCGTCTTTGGTAGTAAAGACACGAATATCTTTCGTCTCCGGATTGAATTTCACCAGCCCTTTATTAGTCCCGAACCAAAGGTTATGAGCATCATCTTCCAATATCTCATAGGCCACATCATCCGGTAACCCTTCTTTTATAGAAAAAGAAGTAAAATCATTCGTCTCTGCATTATACCGGCAAATGCCACCTCTATCAGTCGAAAACCATATCCCACCCTTACTGTCCTGCATGATCGAACTGACCGAGTTCGAACTTAAGCTGTTAGGCTCACCTTCCTTATTGATATACTTTTCGAAAGAATTCGCCTGCGGGTTATGTTTCCAGACTCCACTGCCCATAGAAGCAAACCACAAATTACCTTCACGATCTTCAAAGATGTCGAAAATCCAGTCATATCCTACTTCATTCACTTTCGAAAATGAAAAAGAATCCTTATCCGCCATAAACAAACCGGAACCGGTTCCTATCCATTTGCATCCTTTCTTATCAATACAAAATGCCCAAACACTTCCCTCCTCAATATTCAAAGATCTGTCTGAATAATGAATAACTTCCCCTGTTGGTTTTATCACATCAACTCCATCCTTGAACAGCCCGCAATAGATGTTCTCCCCATATATGGACATATTCAAAATAGTCCGGTTCTGTTGTTCCTTACCATTTGATTTCATCCGTGTGATTTGTCCCGATGCAGATAAAATATTAACGCCTCCGTCTTCTGTTCCAATCCATACATTCCCTTTCCTGTCCTCAACCAATTCGCGTATCCTTTTGGAACTCAACGAATGCCCGGTATTCAAAGGAACATATTTTTCAAAAATCAACCCACGATTAGGCAAGTAATTAACCCCTCCGAACATAGTGCCTATCCACATACCACCTTCATCATCCTCATACATTGTATATATTATATTGTCAGACAAACTGAAAGGCTCAATAAGATTGGACTTTAAATGTACCACAATCCCTTTCTTTTCATTAATAATATACACTCCTTCATGAGTTCCTGCCCAGATTTCATCTCCATGCATTAGAACATTCCTGACAAATGTATGACTGACGTCTGCAATATCCAGACTACGAAGAATGTTTTGACAGGGATGATACTTCATAATACGCCCATTCTGGATAGCCATTATCAACCAACCGTCACTCTCACATATAGAGTTGATAGAAAGTGCAGTCAAAGAATTATTGTCTTTATCTACTTTATACTGCTCAAATTTATCTTTCGCAGTGTCATAACGGAACAGGCCCGCGCCCCAGGTTCCCACCCAAACTTCTCCCTTCGAGGTAACATGAATGCAATCCGGAGTTTCCTTTTTAAAGTTATTTCGGTCTATAATTTCATAAAAGTATAGTTTTTTATTAGCGTACCTGAACACTCCCTGATCCGGTATCACCACCCAGATATTCCCCACAGAATCGGCAACGATATTAGACACCCAATTATCCAAACTGGTACCAGATTCTGCCTTATCATCCAAAACAGTAAATGTATCCAGCATCATATCATATAAATACACTCCTCTATCAGTACCTACCCATAACTTCTTATCTTTATCCTCAAAAAGAGCTGAAATATTATGATTCCCTTTCTTCGCTACGTAATCATCACAATCAAGTTGTAAAATAGAAGTACCATCATAACGATTCAATCCATTCTTGGTACCAAACCACATAAATCCATAGCTATCCTTCAAGATAGCCTTCACATGGCTTTGTGACAGTCCATTATCACCTGTTATATGCAAGAAAGAGTAGCTAGAATAATTATTGGATATAGCAGATAAATGTAATAAAACCAATAATAAAGTCAACAGTGTCTTTTTCATATCATTCATATTATTGTGGTACAAAAATACGCAAACGCACGAAATATAGGCATTTTAAATGGTGAAAATTTACATTTGCGTCATTTTTGTTAGTTATTGACGCACCTGTAATTCTACCGCTTTCCGAAACAGACTACATTTGTGTGTTCAATCATAAATTTATCTATCAATGAAAACTATCGAGTACATGAAATTTACATTAATCCGTTATTGTTGTATAATAGCAGTATTTATCTTTCCAGAAATCCTGTCAGCCAAAGAACCTAATCCGCCCATAGAATTATGGTATGACCAGCCTGCGGATGAATGGATGAAATCGACTCCTGTCGGAAACGGACGCTTAGGTGCTATGGTTTATGGCGGAGTATTGGGAGAGATTATCGCCATAAACGAATCCAGCATGTGGTCCGGAGCTCACGATCCGTACCAGGAACAACCTTTCGGAAAAGAAAAGATGAAGGAGTTACGGCAATTATTCTTTGACGGAAAACTAGTTGAAGGAAATCAGATTGCCGGCGAGAAACTGAGAGGGCTACTACATTCGTTCGGTACCCATTTACCTATCGGAGACTTGAAACTAAGTTTCACATATCCTGAAGGAAAAATAACCAATTATAAACGTTCATTGAATATGAATCAGGCATTGAGTACAGTTTCTTATAAAATTGGAGCCATACAATACACTCGTGAATGTTTTGCGAGCAATCCGGACGACGCGATAATCCTCCATATGTCTGCCAATAAAAAAGGAAGTATCACAGCCGACTTGTCCCTTGATCTGCTGCGGGAGGCTTCTGTGCAAATAAAAGATCAGCAGATAACTTTTGAAGGAGATGTATCTTTTCCCAAACAAGGTCCCGGCGGGGTTTCCTTTATAGGCAAAATATCCGTTATTGCTCCCAAAGGAGCTTTTCAAACGAAGCTGGGGTTACTATCCGTACAAAATGCTGATGAACTGACTATTATTATTGATGTACGCACCAACTACAAGAATAATCAATATAAGCAATTATGCGAGCAAACAATTAAAAATGTAGAGATTCAAGCATATAAAGAACTCAAGTGTAAGCACATTGAAGATTTTTCTCCTCTGTTTGACCGCGTCTCCCTCACCCTCGGCAACAACCAGTATGATAAACTCCCTACTGACAAAAGGTGGGAACGTATCAAATCGGGCGCTACTGATCCCGGACTTGATGCAATTTTCTTTCAATACGGACGTTATTTATTACTCGTTTCCTCACGAGAAAACTCTCCGCTACCCGTAGCATTACAAGGTTTCTTCAACGACAATCTGGCATGCAACATGAGTTGGACCAATGATTATCATCTGGATATAAACACCCAACAGAACTATTGGATATCCAACATCGGAAACTTATCGGAATGCAACATTCCCCTTTTCAACTATATTAAAGATTTATCCATACACGGCACTAAAACCGCACAAATAGTATATGGTTGCAAAGGTTGGACAGCACATACAACAGCTAATATATGGGGATGTACAGCACCTTCAAGCAACATAGGCTGGGGACTTTTTCCCACAGCCAGTTCATGGCTTGCCTCACATTTATGGAGTCAATACGAGTATACATTGGACAAAAAATTCCTAGCCAAGACAGCCTATCCTTTATTAAAGGGAAATGCGGAATTTTTATTAGACTATATGACGGAGGACCCCAACAGCGGTCATTTGGTCACAGGTCCCAGTATTTCTCCTGAAAATAATTTCCGTTACCAAGGCACTACTTTATGTGCCTCAATGATGCCCACCTGCGATCGCGTTTTAGCTTATGAAATATTCCGTTCGTGCATACAAGCTGCCCAAATACTTAATACTGATAAAGCCTTCAGCGACAGTCTAAAGAATGCACTGAGCAAGTTTCCTCCAATTCGTTTACGTGTTAACGGAGCGATTCGTGAATGGTACGAAGACTATGAAGAAGCTAGTCCCAATCACCGACACACTTCTCATTTGCTGGCATTATACCCCTACAATCAGATCTCATTGACAAAAACTCCGGAATTAGCAGCAGGAGCAAGAAAAACAATAGAAGATAGGCTTAGCGCACCAGGCTGGGAAGATGTAGAATGGAGCAGGGCCAATATGATTTGTTTTTATGCCCGGCTCAAAGATGCTTCTAAAGCGCATGAGAGTATTGGTATTTTAGTTGGCGATTTTGCCCGCGAAAATCTGCTGAGCATATCTCCAGCAGGCATTGCAGGAGCGCCTTATGACATATTCATTTTTGACGGAAATGCAGCAGGAGCTGCCGGTATCGGTGAAATGCTTATTCAAAGCCATGAAGGATATATTGAATTCCTTCCTTGCTTACCGGAACAATGGAATAAAGGGAGTTACAAAGGATTATGTGTCCGTGGTGGCGCGGAAGTTTCAGCTGATTGGAACAACTCTATCATCAGTTATGCTTCGGTTAAAGCTACTGTTGCAAACTCTTTCTCCATAAAAATACCTCAAAACAAAAACAAACCTTACAAAATCCTGCTCAATGGAAAAACAATCGAAACGGTTCCTGACACTCACCATATTGTAACTATATCTATGAAAGCCGGGGATTTATTAGAAATCAAATAACCGAACAAACAACTATCAGATTATATACCGACAAGTTACCTGTTTGTCAGTTAATTAAATGAGACTTTACAGGAAGGAAAGCCGGTATAATTAGGGATATTCAGTAAATGTTCCTCTTTCTCATAAATCAAGAGAAAAGCTTTACTTTACGTGAGCTTTTCTCTTATTTTTTTCGGTCAGCTCCCCAGTCTTCCCTCCTTTTTTATGGAATATTATTTACATATTTTTATTTTTTCTCCCAACCTTGCATTATGTACATGTCTTTTTTAGGGGAAGTTAAAACCTCTCCTGTTTTCCTCTTATTTTAGTCAGATTATGATTGCCTCTCTTATTTTCTTTTCAACCTTTTTACCATACATACCACATTGACCGTATGTATCCAAAGAAAATCCAAAACATTTCCGTTTTCCTGTTTCTGACCTTTATCCTGGCCAGTGAGTAATGTTTCTGTGTTCCAATTAAATTAGAATACCGATATTACATAGAAAGCCCCGGACGAAATTTCGTCCAGGGCTTTCTATTCATTTACTTACGCTCTTTTATTTAACCTCTATGAGTTCAAACACCCGACTCGCATATTCTGAACCCAAAGGAACTTCCATTCCTGTACTCATCAGAATACTACCTGCCACCACCTTGTCATGCAAATAACACGGATTCTCGCCTTGCGGCAAATTCAGTTCGCGAATACGATAATTTTTGTTCGCATCCAGTCCGGCCATACGGAAACGAGGTAATACCTGATTCATATAATGTTCAATTTTATAAGCAAAGAATACGGCACGATCTTTCTCTGGAGTACAATACATCAAAGAAGCGACACCCAACTTATCAAAAGGAGAAATTAACCGGTATAAATCTCCGAACTGCACAACCGGACGGATTTCCTTATAAGTAGCAATCGCATGTTTCGAGAATTCTTTCTCCCCGTCGGACATGGTATTTGGTTGAATTTCCATTCCGAGACGACCGCTCATAGCAACATCAAAACGGAATTTCAAAGGGATTACCCGTCCTGTCTGATGATTGGGAGAAGCACTTACATGCTGCGCCATAGCCATAGAAGGATAGAAATAAGAGGTGCCCCACTGCATAAATATACGCTGCAACGCATCGGTATTATCACTCACCCAGAACTCATCAAATCCGGGCATCACTCCATAATCAACACGACCGCCGCCTCCACCACAGGCCTGCATCACCAGATCCGGGTATTTGGCACGAATACGTTCTACCGCCTTCTGCAATCCACGATGAAAATCAATGTATATATGAGATTGCTTGTCTTTAGGCAGATAAGGAGATCCGTAATTTACCAAAGACGCATTAGCATCCCATTTGATATAGGCGATATCAGGATAGTTGGTCATTAAATCATCGACTACCTGAAATACAAAATCCTGCACTTCGGGATTGGACAAATCCAACAACATCTGCGTACCACCGCGGCCATAACGAGGATCACGATTGGGAACTTTCAATACCCAATCCGGGTGTTTCTCATACAACTCGCTGACAGTATTGGCACTCTCCGGTTCAATCCAGATTCCAAATTTTATTCCATGTTTCTTTGCTGTCGCAATCAGACCGTCCACTCCATTAGGCAACTTCCGTCTGTTCACGACCCAGTCACCCAATGATGAATGATCATTATTTCGCGGATACTTGTCACCAAACCAACCATCGTCCATAACAAACAACTCACCTCCCATTGCAGCAAAGTCTCCCATCATCTGGTCCATTTTCTGCTCGTCAATGTCAAAATAGACACCTTCCCAACTATTCAACAGAATGTCACGAAGTTTATTACCACCATGAATCTGACCGTTACGCGCCCAACGATGAAAATTACGACTTACGCCACTCAACCCCTCTTCACTATAAGTAAAAGCAAGTTTAGGGGTTACGAAAACCTCTTTGGGTTCCAATTTATATTCGGATGCTTCATCGTTGATTCCTGCCAGGAAATTATGAGAATAATTATTATCTGTATCAATACGAAGTTTGTAATTTCCACTCCAACACAAGGCGGCTCCAATCATACGCCCCGTGTTTTCCTGCGGACGCCCATCCAGAGAGAACATAATCTCCGCATGGTCTCCCTGGCCATTGCGAGCTCCATCCATATTCTTTATTGTTTTCATACCCGGCTTCAATGGCTCGGAAGTAACGTCCGATTCTGCAATCCAGCTTCCATGTAAATGTGAAATCCATACGTCTCCTCTACGGATAGGCATACATCCCGAATCAAATCGTTTCAAGACAACCACTTTCTTTTCTGTATGGGAGATTTCCGCCCACATCTCGATGATATCTGAGTTATTATAGGCTTTGTAGTTCATCTTCACTTCAAACGGATAATGTTTATCTCTTAAAGTCACCACTGTCTGTTCTCCGTTTTCTACATTTTTTGTCGTTACATCTTTCACGATAAGATCCAAAGTCATATTTCCATCCGAATGTACCACTTGGAGTGCTGTAGCCGACGAATATTCCGAACCGAACGTCGGATATGCAGGTCTGTTCAGACCTGCCCATATATCATGGATTTGATTTATTTGATCCGGAGTTATCTTATCACCGTAATATGCAAACCGCAAATCGCCATCGTTCTGTGCAGCAAACAGCAACGAGGTATTTTTAGTCGAAACCAAGATATTCCGGTCCCATGCATACATTGAGACCACACTCCATATACACGTCAATATCACAAAAAGAATTTTCTTCATCATACTTTATTTATATTTAATTAATTACAACTCTTCCCCGTCTATTGCAGTTACTTTTTGCACTGTAATTTCCGCAATTGCACCCAAATGAGGCGCCCCATGTCCGCTAGTGCATATTATCTTTAAATAACGCCCTTTTTGTTGTTTCTCCAACATACTATTTATGACATCATTCCATTGCATTCCATTCTTTTGTAATAGTTCTATCTCACCAACATATATCCACTGATTTCCGTTTGGATTTCCAGCAGTAAACTCGTCATCATCAGAGATATAATAACTTATACCTTTCGTATAATAATTATTCTCACGAGACATGGCCCCCAATTTTCCTACCATAAGCTCGTCCTTCATGTCTATTACAAAAGTGAAAGGATAGGGTTTCTGCTGCCCTTCTCGATAATTAGAATGCCAATATGAAGAAGGGTTATTATCAATAATATATTCTGGTTTTCCTTCTTCCGGATCGGTGTTATCATAATACAACAATTCCCAATTTTTTCTATCCGCTTCTTCCATTGTGTACACATGTGGAAAGATCATCCCCGTCTCATCCGAACGTACCCATGGCGTATAAAAAGCATCAATACATTTTTCCTCTGGAAAATAAGCAGACCTGAATTCAACATATCCTCCCGGCTTCGCTCCCGGACAATCCAGAGTATTTTGAGTAGCATCCATTTTTACCACTACTTCTTCACCATCTATATTCGTATATTTCACTTCAGTATATATCAAGCCCTCCGAAGCAATATTCCACTCAATGATTCCTCCATTACCACTCGACAACATTTTACTAATACGTCTTTGGGATAGACTAGCCTGATATTTTTCTCCATAAGAAGTTCCTATACCTGTAGTTTTTAAAGATGTATGTCCGTACGAGTCTTGCAATTCGACAGTAAACGTATATGACTTTTCTTCCATATCATCCAAAATTACTTTTCCTTTTTCTATTCCGGAAGAAAGTTCTAACGGAACAACACGCGTTCCGTCGCCATTATCCCAATAAACATTCATATATTTTACATTTGGTGCTTTCGATATCTCATAATTCAATTCAACCCGATTCTTCCCAGCAATAAAAAATATCGTATCAGGCATAGGGGCATAAATAATCTCTCCCCCCTGAATAAAGACCTTATGTGTATCCATCACATCGTCACAGGCTGAAAAACTGAATAGACACAACAACAATATTAACAAATTATCATATATTCTTTTCATAATTATCAACAATATTTTATTCTACATTGGGATCTCCGTAAAACGTAAATTCAGCAGGATGACAGAATGTCGAACTAGTCCATACTCTTATAAATTTAAGTCTAAGATACCGTATAGGCTCCTGATCGATATCAAAACTAAAGTCATGACCTTCCTTAAGCGCCTCTATATCTTCATCCGTATTGGTGCCAACCGGCATTCCGGACGGTTTAATAACTTCACAATCCAGCAATTTGGTCCATTGCCCCCAATCACCGTCTCGTCCCGGTTCACTAGCAGAACAATAAACTTCAAATACCCGTGGATTTCCCCAACCATAAGGTTCGTTATTACGCTGATAAAGGACTATACGACTGAGTTTTACCGGTTCTCCCAAATCAATAGTGAATGAAGCCGGCATCGTTCCGTTACTGCTATGCCCGAAAGTCTCCAGATTATCATCAATCATATGCTCATTACTACCACCAAAATCATTGAAAGGTGTATCATTATTCAGTATCATGACTCTCATTGCCGATTTATTCAGTTTCTGCTCATACATAGGAACTATCTGAGTCTTCTCACCTAATTCATTACGAGGATAAATCGTGTCTGACACATTTCCATAATTATCACGCACTACGGCTGCAAACCAACGTGGTTCGACATCATACCCCCTCAAAGCATAAGTGCCCGTTTTTGATGCAGTTGTCATTATCTTCATGGCAATCATATTTCCCAATTCATCATTAGTCAACAGTTCCATTGTTATTGATTCACGCTCATCGTTGGCCCAACTGTATTGAGCTCCACCAAAATCACGTATAATTTTCATACTTTTTGAAACTTTACTGATAGAAGATTCCAAGGGAGTAAAAGTCACAGGAACAGGTTCCGACAATTCCATTGCACGATTCACCGTGTATAGTATTGCTTCATGTTCTTCCATATCATCATATCCCATAATTCGGACTTCATTATTATAATAAGATGAAATAACCTCACGCTGCTTTCCGTCAGCCAATGAATAAACGGCCTTCACCCCTAAAATATCTTCTACATCAGGGACACGATACGATATGACAACTCCTCCGGAAACCGGTTCAATACCAATTTCTGTCGGTACAGCCGGTTTACCTAAACTTTCTGTAATCGGCTCCATCTGCTTTTCCGTGCAGGACGCCAACATCATTAAGGATAAAGTGATTAATATATATATATTTTTCATAATGCTCATAATTTAATAATTACCACCATGGATTCTGAACTAACAGAGGATTCCTTATAATATCACCATCCGGTATCGGAGCGAAATAATCCCTGAGAGTAAATTGCTGATTATATATATTAGTAGGAATATAATAATCTTCTGCAGTTTCTCCATTCAAAACATTCCATCCCTGTACAATACGGTTCAACTCTTTTTCTGCTGTCTTCCAACGGCGAATATCCCAATAGTAAGATCCCTCACATGCCAACTCCACCTGGCGCTCACGATGAATAATATCTCGCATCTGAGACTTATGAGAAGGATAGTCTTTATATTGTTCACTCGCATATTTGATATATGTTTCTTTAATTCCTTCCAATCCCGCCCGCTTTCTTACTTGGTCCAAATAATCATACACTTTCGCATTTGGTGATTCTTCCACTTCATTCCATGCCTCCGCCGCCATCAGTAACAGGTCGGCATAACGCATATCCGGAAAAGGGATAGAATAGAAAGAGACATTATCACTTCCCGTAAAAGCAGAACGTAAAGTAACCAGTTTCTTGGCCCAATAACCAGTAACATTATACCAAGTTGAATTCCAAACTGAAGAGAATTCACCAAAACGATTCCTAGGATATCGATAAGCAGCTTGTGATTCACTTTGGTCACCAGCCGGATCACTATATGAATTTCCGTACCAAACTCCTCTATCAAAACCTACTGAAGCATAGAAACGAGGCTCACGATCAAAATTCATTCCAGCCGTAGTTTCATTTTCAATCACATAACGATAATTATAATCAAAATCATAATGCTCTGTAAACTCGACATTGTCCTTCGAGTATTTTACAGGAAAATACATTCCATCTTTATAATAACTCGCATCCTGCTCGATAGGTAACCCATTCTTTGTATAGAAAACATTGACCGTAGAAAACGGAAGACTAATGGTAGCAGATGTTACAGCTGTGCCTCCATCTTCTAATCTGGGAAGACACGAACTCTGAAACCCAGGATCTAACATTGAACGGGTACATCCCCATATTAACTCACAATTCCACGGTTCGGCAACAGAATTTCTAATCGTGTTGACCAGCCTTGTTTCATCTGTCAATAACTGAGATGTAATATAATCCTCTTTTTGATATAAGCGAATTCCTGCTTCCGTGCAGGCATTAATTGCATCCTCACAGGCATCCGCCGCCAATTTCCAACGCCCTTTATCTTCGATCTGATTAAAGAATGGTTCCTGATTATGATCTAAAAAGTCATTATAATTTGTATTTCCATTAAATAATGGGCTTGCCCAATACAATAACACCTTTGCTTTCAAAGTGTAGGCTGCTGCCTGTGTAAAACGCCCTAATTCTGTAGCTCTATTGGTAATGATTACCGGAAGTGATTGGCTATCAATAACCTCCTGTAACAATTCTAAAACATAAGCAAAACAATCATCTACTTTTTCACGGTATACACGTGCTCCTTGCGTAGATTCATCTACTGCAACATTAACACGCATCGGGCAAATGGGCCCATAATACTTAATCAAATAAAAATGCAAATAAGCTTTTATTAACTTTACTTCTGCTTTCATCCTCTCACGTTGATATTGCTGCAAATCGGTCACTCCGTCAATGCCTTCTAGAAAATCATTACAAACACGGATAGCAGCATAGCAACCGTCAGTTCCCTGCCAATAATCGATCACATTGGAGGAAGCACTGTTTTGTCCCAACGCCAACTTCATACATGCATTGTTTACCATATCAGTAGTAGTATTATACACCATCTCCATAGCTCCCACCAATCCCGGATTCCGATTAGTTTCTCCCAAACGCGGTAATCCACGATAACAAGTTGCCAAATAACGTTCAGCGGTATAACGATCAGCGAACATACTGTTCACTGTTACTGTATCATCAGGCATTATATCCAAATAGTTACATGATGAAACGGATAATGCCATACATATACCGACTACATATTTATAAATTGATTTCATTTTCTATAGTATTATTTAATTAAAACCCAAGATTCAACCCAACATTAAAAACCCTTTGAAGAGGATAGTTCAGGCCACTACCAGCCAACTCTGGATCCCACATTTTAAATTTACTCCAGCACAACAGGTTTGTGCCACTGAAATATAAACGTAAATTATTCATTCCTAATTTCTTCATCACTTTCTGTGGGAAGGTATAACCAATTTCAACCGACTTCAAGCGCAAGAAGCCTGCGTCTTGCAGCCACCATGTACTTGGTTGATTATTATTTTCATTAATTCCATTTTGCAAACGGGGCCAAAAAGAATATGGGTTAGGATTGGTTTCAGACCAATAACTATTTGCAATATCTTGAAGCACTACATTCGCACCAATCAATCCGTCACCACGAATATTATGGAACGGAGTTATCTCCGGTATATTAAGCAGGAATGACTGACGTGCCGATCCCTGAAAGAAACAGGAAACATCCACTCCCTTATATCCTACCGATACTCCAAAACCGTAATTTATCTGTGGAGTGTTCGGGAAACCAATCGTAACCTTGTCCAACTCATTAATTTTGCCGTCATTATTCACATCTCTATATTTAATATCACCCGCTGTATAGTCACCAAATTGTATCGGTGAATTCTTTACTTCCTCCTCATCAACAAAAAGACGTTCAGCAATATATCCTCCAATACGTCCGATAGATTGACCTACAGCTGAGACCCAAGGTGTATCTGTATAATCCGGTTCTTCCCAGACCAACACCTTACTCGCTGCATATGTAAATGTTCCTCGAGCTTGTATCCATAAATCCTTATTTAAAATTTTATCATAATTAATTTCCATATCAATCCCGCTACCTCTTGCTTCACCTAAGTTGGCCTTTACTCCCTGAGTAATACCAGTTGTAGACGGAATTGTACGCCCTAACAATATGTTATCACGTTTTTCATGGAAGTATTCTATATTTCCCCCTAAACCAAATGTGGTGACAAATTCAATACCGGTATTCAACTTATATGATTTCTCCCAACCAATTTGATCATTCGCATAGCGGTTTACATAAAAGCCTCCACCAGGGTTATAGTCCAGTCTTTCTCCCCAGTTCACTGTATTGTCAGCACCATTATTTACATCTGACATATAGTAAAAACGATCTTCATTATTACCTATCTGATCATTACCTGCCATACCATAAGTGGCCTTTATTTTAAACTGATCAAATATTCCACGCAAAGGCTTAAAGAACTGTTCGTTTGATAACATCCAGCCTGCGCCAATAGAAGGGAAAAAACCCCAACGATTATTCTCCGCAAAACGTTCAGAACCATTATAGCCAAAGTTTAATTCCAGCATATAACGATAATCATAATTATAAGCCATACGTCCCGCAAATCCAATGTTGCGATTGGGTAATGACAATTGCAAACTATTTATATAGGGATTAGACTGTTTTGACTCACGCATTGTATAAACAAACAGCCCGTTTACACTATGTTTCTCCTTAAATAAACGTGAATATTCCATTGCAGCTTCCAGATAAAAAGCTGTATTGATATATCTATCTCCAGATGAATAATTCAAACCATCACTTCCACTCTTTAATCTTTTCAACGTGTAGCTTCCGTCCAATAATTTATAATTTGAAATACCATAATAGAATGGGGTCCATTCACGCTTTGCCGAAAATTCAGCATAACGATCTATATTCACAAATGCTCGTGCCGAAAGTCCCTCTGTTATCATATCCAACTTTTGTTTAAAACCTAACTGCGCGAGCATCGTATTCTTACTGTACTCACGATACCCTCTCTGCACTTGTGCGTATGGATTTACATAATTGCCATCTCCGTAATTACCATATAATATATGTCTTACGTTCGAATACTGTTCATCTGCCTCATAATAAGGTTGAAATAGCACGGGATTGGCTTGCATAGCCATGCGATACACTTCCGTACCTCCGTCAATCGGGCCGTTATAATCATCGAATGAAGCGCTTAATTTCAAATATAATTCCGTTGATTTAGTCAGATTCAGATTGATATTTGAACGGAAAGCATATTTTATCAGACTAATATTATTATTGTAGTTATTCCTCTTATCTACTTTTATATTACCATTGTCATGAGATATATTAGCTGCAACATAATAGCGTGCCAATGGACCACCACCACTCAAACTGACGTTTGCACGTTGATTGGAGGTCACGTCCTTCAACATTGTATCGTACCAGTTGATAGCAGGAAACAAATGAGGATAACGCCCGGCAGCAGTCATACCTATTTTTTCTTCCGAATACATAGCTAATCCCATTGGATCACGAGTCTTAATAGCTTCATTTTGCATACGCATATAAGTGACCGGATCTGCAATCTTCACACGTTCTGTCGGAGATGAAAAAGAAGTCTCTACACGAGCATTGATGGAAACCTTTCCTTCTTTTCCCTCTTTAGTAGTCACTAAAATAACTCCATTTGCTCCACGTGCTCCGTAAAGAGCTGTTGCCGTCGCATCTTTCATTATAGAAAAAGATGCAATATCATCTGTATTCAAACGTGCCAAATCATCTGTAGTTAGTTCTATTCCATCAATTAAAATTAAAGGATCTTTTTTAGCATCCGCCCCGAAAGTTGTAATACCACGAATAAAGAAATTCGCATTATCCTGTCCAGGCTCTCCACTAGGCTGAAAAGATATTAAACCTGCAACACGACCGGCAAGAGCAGTAGTAAGATTACTACTTGGAACCCTTAACTCCGCAGGTTTTACCGTAGTGATAGAAGCTACCACACTTTCCTTTTTTTGCTTTGCAAAAGCAACGACAGTGACTTCGTCCAACTCGTCTGTTTTAGGTTTCAATGTAATTTTCAGAAAGTCCTCTCCATTGTATTTAACCTCCTTCGTCTCCATTCCGACAAAAGACACAATTAAAATACTACCTACCGGACAATTACTGAATTCAAAATTACCGTCCATATCAGATATTACTCCTTTAGTACTACCTTTTAACTGAACTGTAGCTCCTGGAAGTGGCTCTCCCATTGCATCAACAATTTTACCCTTTAAGTTCTGTAATGTAGCCTGAACAACACTTTTAGGCATTTCTGCATTTGCAAAAGCAACAGAATGCGGTAATGTAGAGATTAAGATTAACAGGAGAACGCCGACTATTCGCAGAAATAGAAACTTCTTCTCCTTCATTTGTTGTTTTTCATGAGACAATCCATTGTATTTATTGTCTCGTTTCATTCGTAAATTTACCATTGCATTAGTTTTAAGAAACGTTATTTCATTCATATTAAATTATGGTCTCTTATTAGACTAATGGCAAATGTATAGAGTTTATTTATCGTAAGCCTTCTGTAAATAAAGAAAAAAATAAAACTTTTACATCAAAAAGATTATAGCAATACATAAAAGACACAAATATTTCATTTTTTGATGCATTTACGCTAAAACAGAAAATACTATCATCACTTATAATGAATAGCATTAGTAATATAGAAACTTCAACTCCCCATAAAAAGTGCTATTTATACAACTAAGACACAATTAAAAAAGAGGTTTGCAATCACTTATATAAATTAAAGTGATTGCAAACCTCTTTTTATAATCAAACACTAATTTTATCAGGTGTTATTTATCAGTTTAATGTGAACGCCTGGGAACCGATCAAGTTGCCGCCTTCGAAAATATCCACCCGATAGTTTCCGGCGTACAAGAATTCTTCCACATCCCAAAACACATTCACATTCTGCTCTTCGCCATTGTACTCGATATACTTCTTGATGGAATAGGTCAATGTTCGGTTTTCATAAGGGAAAGTATTGGATGCGCTCTTGGTCAACACATCATTATCCGGTTTGGTAATACGTATATAGACAGTACGCTCTCCGTTCTCAGCCGTTATATTCTTCACAATAGTAAAGCTGATAGCCAATTTCACGACATCTTTCACTTTTTTCGCCACTTTACCGCGTTTATTGCGTGGTTCGACACGAATATTGGTCGCATCAAGCTGGGCTGCCAACGTCACTTTCTTATCCAGATTCTTCTTTTCTTCGGAAAGGTTATCAATCTGTCGTGAAGCCTGATTGTATTTCTGGGTGACTTCCGCGATGACTTGTTTCTGTTGTGCCGTCAGTTTATTCAGTGAATCTATCTGATTGATATAGCCAATCATTACCTTGCGCAAGGTAGCCAATTCCTTCTTCAGACGACGAATCTCCGTCGCATTCGAACTTTTCACTGTACGGAGTTCTTCCAATAATCGCTGAGTCTTCAACTGCTCCTGCTCCAGCAACTGAGATAAAGAGTCATTGGAAATTGTCATCTTTAACTCATCATATTGTTGTGCAAAACGAGTATATTCGTTTTCCAGATCCTCCTTATCTAATTGGAATTCCTGTACCAACTCCCGGTTAGCCTGTTTTTCAGTAAATAACAGATAGGTAACACCGATAATTGCTATCACTAATACGGCAACAGCCGCAATAAGAATGCCTTTTTTGTCCATAGTTCCAGTACGTTAATTGATAACCGCCGCAAAAGTAATCATTTCGTAATAGAAGTCAAGCAGAAAAGCAGAGAGTTTTTTATATCCCCTCTGCTAATCCATACAATTTTAACTTATTGATGGGTAGCGATCAAAGAATAGACTTGTGCCGAAGTATGTTCACGAATACTTTTTGAGATATTATCAATTTTTCTGTTAGCAACACCGCTCTCCCAATCGGTCAAGTCCTTACCTTTTTCAAGAGATAACGTATTATACGTCCACGACATTTCTTGCTATTGTATGATACGAACGTTATTTCTTTCTCTGCCTACTATTATTAATCTCACTGCCTATACTTATTTCGTTTAACTATAGTCTTCCTTGCGTATGACTATAGTTATGCGCAAAGGAGACTATAGTTATGCGCAAGGGAGACTATAGTGCAACGAAGTAATAGTAGCGGACGAAGTAAATCCGGATAGGCAAGCAATTATTAAATTATCATACCTATTATATTATTGGGAACTCAGACCTTTAACTAAAATTATTACGGAAAAATTTCTTTAATTAGGATTATCGTTGTAATTTTGTCGCGCTAAAAGATAAAACAAATTATCAACTTTTTAAATATATAGTATTATGTCAAAAGTAACCGTAGTAGGCGCAGGTAACGTAGGTGCTACATGTGCAAATGTACTTGCTTTTAATGAAGTAGCAGACGAAGTAGTAATGCTGGACGTTAAAGAAGGCGTTTCAGAAGGTAAAGCAATGGATATGATGCAGACTGCTCAATTGCTGGGCTTCGACACAACAATAGTAGGCTGCACTAACGACTATGCTCAGACTGCTGATTCTGACGTTGTTGTGATTACTTCAGGTATTCCTCGTAAACCGGGTATGACTCGTGAAGAACTGATCGGTGTGAACGCTGGTATCGTTAAATCGGTAGCACAGAACATCTTGAAATATTCTCCAAACGCTATCCTTGTTGTAATTTCTAACCCGATGGACACAATGACTTATTTGTCATTGAAATCTTTAGGTTTGCCGAAAAACCGTATTATCGGTATGGGTGGTGCCCTGGATAGCTCTCGCTTCAAATATTTCCTGGCTCAGGCTTTGGGATGCAATGCTAACGAAGTAGAAGGTATGGTTATCGGTGGTCACGGTGATACTACTATGATTCCGTTGACTCGTTTCGCTACTTACAAAGGTATGCCTGTAACCAACTTCCTGTCAGAAGAAAAACTGAACGAAGTAGCTGCCGCTACTATGGTAGGTGGTGCTACACTGACTAAATTGCTGGGTACCTCCGCATGGTATGCACCGGGTGCAGCTGGAGCATTTGTAGTTGAATCCATCATCCACAACCAGAAGAAGATGATTCCTTGCTCTGTATTCCTGGAAGGCGAATACGGCGAGTCAGATATCTGTATCGGTGTTCCTGTTATTCTTGGCAAAAACGGTATCGAAAAGATTGTTGAACTAGACCTGAACGCTGACGAGAAAGCTAAATTTGCTGCCAGTGCTGCTGCTGTTCACAAAACAAACGCTGCTTTGAAAGAAGTAGGTGCTCTTTAATCCCCTTTTACATTTATATATTAAAAGGCTGTTCTTCATTTCAGAAGAACGGCCTTTTTCTTTTCACCGGAATCACTAATTTTGCTATATTTCTAAAAAAAGCTAATTCTTTTTGCTTTCTCATAGAAAGCACATACATTTGCATCGTTGTTTATGCAATTATTGTTTAAGCTAACAAGTACAAATAAACAGACTATTTCCATAAACAAATTACATAAGAACAGGGTTATTTAAATAGAAGTATCACCTTATTAATATGCAAGATGCGATGAAAAAACTATTTCTCCTGACAATTCTATTGCACCTGACTTTTATAGTAAAAGCGCAAACTTCACTAAGCTTGGATAGTTGCCGGGCATTAGCGCTTACCAACAACAAAGATTTGTTGATAAGCCATGAAAAAATAAATGCAGCCCATTACCAACGAAAGGCGGCATTTACCAACTACTTACCCAACTTTTCGGCAACCGGAGCTTACATGAGAAATCAAAAAGAATTCTCTCTATTGAACAACGATCAGAAAGCGGCACTCTCCGGATTGGGAAGTAATCTGGCAGGTCCCATCGGGCAAGCCGCAGCCGGAATTATAGCAACTTATCCCGAACTGGCTCCACTCATATCCTCATTAAGCGGAAGTTTACCGGCAGCCCTCGACCAAGCAGGCAATTCTTTGGTGGACGCGCTTCGTACAGACACCAGAAATGTATATGCCGGAGCCATCACATTAACCCAGCCTTTATATATGGGCGGTAAAATCCGTGCTTATAATAAAATAACAAAGTACGCCGAAGAGTTGGCACGCCAACAACATAATGGCGGTATGCAGGAGGTTATCATGAGCACCGACCAAGCCTATTGGCAGGTAATCTCACTGGTCAATAAGAAAAAATTGGCAGAAGGTTACTTAAAACTTCTGCAACAACTGGATAGCGACGTTGAGAAGATGATCGCCGAAGGAGTAGCAACCAAAGCGGACGGTCTTTCCGTACGCGTCAAAGTCAATGAAGCGGAAATGACACTAACTAAAGTGGAAGACGGATTGAGCCTTGCCCGAATGTTGTTGTGTCAACTATGCGGTCTCGATCTGAGTTCACCCATCACGCTGGCGGATGAAAATATGGAGAATATTCCATTAATTCCGACAGACACTCATTTCGATCTGTCCACCGCATACGAGAACCGTCCGGAGATACGCAGTCTTGAACTGGCGACACAAATCTACAAGCAGAAAGTCAACGTAACCCGCGCCGAACATCTTCCGTCTATCGCATTGATGGGAAACTACATGGTCACCAACCCTTCCGTCTTCAACAGTTTTGAGAATAAATTCAAAGGTATGTGGAACGTAGGTGTCATGGTGCAGCTTCCTATATGGCATTGGGGAGAAGGTATCTATAAAACAAAAGCTGCCAAGGCCGAAGCACGCATCGCCCAGTATCAACTTCAAGATGCACGAGAAAAAATAGAGTTGCAAGTCAATCAAGCAGCATTCAAAGTGAATGAAGCAGGTAAGAAGTTGGTTATGGCTTCCAAAAATATGGAAAAAGCAGAAGAAAACCTCCGTTATGCGACGCTTGGATTCAGAGAAGGCGTAATTGCCACCAGCAACGTTCTCGAAGCGCAAACCGCCTGGCTATCCGCCCAATCTGAAAAGATCGATGCACAAATAGACGTGAAGCTGACTGAAATTTATCTGAAGAAATCATTAGGAACTCTTCAATAAGTGGAGAGTAAAAAGTGGAGAATGGAGAGTTGAGAGTAAAACTCATTATCTGGTAATTTATAAATAGTAATTTAGTAATTCATTATAATATGGTAACTACAAAATCACAAAACAGCAATATGCTGCTGGCTTTTCTTACTTTACTCGGAGTTATTGCAATCGTTGCAGTAGTTGGCTTTTTCATGCTTCGCAAAGGCCCTGAGATCATACAAGGGCAGGCAGAGGTTACCGAATACCGCGTTTCAAGCAAAGTTCCGGGGCGTATTCTGGAATTTCGCGTGAAAGAAGGTCAAAGTGTAAATGCCGGTGATACACTGGCTATTTTAGAAGCTCCTGACGTCATGGCAAAAATGGAACAGGCGCGTGCAGCCGAAGCCGCTGCGCAAGCACAGAATGAGAAAGCAATCAAAGGAGCCCGCAAGGAACAAATCCAAGCTGCTTACGAGATGTGGCAAAAAGCACAGGCAGGTGTTACTATTGCCGAGAAATCATACCAAAGAATCAAAAACCTGCATGAGCAAGGAGTTATGCCCGCACAAAAGTTGGATGAGGTAACCGCACAGCGTGACGCCGCCATCGCAACCGAGAAAGCCGCCAAAGCTCAATATACAATGGCTAAGAACGGAGCCGAACGTGAGGACAAAATGGCTGCGGAGGCTTTGGTGAACCGGGCAAAAGGTGCTGTTGCCGAAGTGGAATCGTATATCAAGGAAACCTATCTTATAGCGCCTGCCGCCGGAGAGGTTTCTGAAATTTTCCCGAAAGTCGGTGAATTAGTGGGTACAGGAGCGCCAATCATGAACATAGCCGAACTGAACGATATGTGGGTAACATTTAATGTGCGCGAAGACCTCCTCAAAGATTTGACTATGGGAGCCGAGTTTGAGGCAATCGTACCCGCTCTGGATAATAAAACAATCAAACTCAAAGTACATTATCTGAAAGATCTAGGAAGTTATGCCGCTTGGAAAGCAACTAAAACAACCGGACAGTTTGACTTGAAAACATTTGAGGTGAAAGCTTCCCCTATGGAAAAAGTGGAAAACCTCCGTCCGGGAATGTCGGTTGTCATTGACAAATAAGAAGTCATGAAAGAAAGAGAAAAGAAATATATAGCTTTGTGGCAAGTCATGCAAAGGGAATGCCGACGGTTGGTTTCACGTCCGCTCTACCTTTTCTGCATGGTTATCGCTCCACTATTCTGCTATATCTTCTTCACCACATTAATGGATTCGGGACTTCCGCAGAATCTTCCGACCGGTGTAGTGGATATGGACGACTCATCGACTTCCCACAACATCGTGCGCAATCTGGATGCCTTCTCACAGACGGGTGTCGTAGCGCATTACAGTAATGTGACGGATGCGCGAATTGCTGTACAGGAAGGGAAAATCTATGGATTTTTCTACATCCCGAAGGGTTTATCCGCAGAAGCGCAAAGCCAGCGGCAACCTAAGATTTCTTTCTACACCAACTATTCTTATCTGATTGCCGGCTCCTTGCTTTTCAGAGACATGAAAATGATGGGGGAACTCACCTCCGGTGCCGCCGCACGAACCGCTTTATATGCCAAAGGGGCAACGGAAGACCAGGCGATGGGATTTCTGCAACCTATTGTGATTGATACGCATCCTCTGAATAACCCGTGGCTGAACTATTCGGTATATCTGTGCAACACATTGATACCGGGAGTACTTATGTTACTTATATTCATGGTTACCGTCTATTCAATCGGTGTGGAAATCAAGGACCGTACCGCACGTGAATGGTTACGTATGAGCAATAACTCGATTTATATTGCATTGGCAGGAAAACTACTGCCCCATACGGTTATCTTTTTTATTATGGGCATATTCTATAATGTATACCTGTATGGTTTCCTGCATTTTCCTTGCAATAGCGGTATTCTTCCGATGATATTCGCAACACTCTGCCTCGTTCTCGCCTCGCAATGTTGCGGCGTTGTCATGATAGGAACCTTACCGACTTTGCGGCTTGGACTGAGTTTCGCTTCCTTATGGGGAGTTATATCATTCTCCATCTCCGGCTTTTCATTTCCGGTAATGGCGATGCATCCCGTTTTACAAGCTTTGAGCAATCTGTTTCCGTTGCGTCACTACTTCCTTATTTATGTAGATCAAGCGCTCAATGGGTACAGCATGGCTTATTCTTGGAGTAACTATATGGCATTACTGATATTCATGTTGCTTCCTTTTCTGGTAGTTCACCGTTTAAAAGAAGCACTTGTTTATTACAAATATATTCCCTAAATGAAAGATATAAAATTAAAAGATAAGATAGTACAAGGTATCAATGACCTGTTTTATATCTGGAAACGGGAGTTTCAGACAACTTTCCGCGACCAGGGGGTACTGATATTCTTTATACTCGTTCCATTGGGTTATCCGCTATTATACAGTTTCATTTACGATAATGAAGTTGTGCGTGAGGTCCCCGCTGTCGTTGTGGATGACTCTCATTCATCTCTCAGCCGCGAATACTTGCGCAAAGTAGACGCTACGCCTGATATCCAGATTGTTTCATACTGTGCCGATATGGAGGAAGCCAAGCAGATGTTGAAAAACCGACTTGCGTATGGTATTATCTATATCCCCTCTGACTTTAGTGATAATATAGCCAAAGGAAAACAGACGCAAGTCAGCATTTATTGTGATATGAGCGGATTACTTTATTATAAATCCATGCTCATAGCCAATACAGCTGTTTCATTGGATATGAATCAGGATATCAAAATTGCACGTAGTGGCAATACTACTGACCGTCAAGATGAAATCACTGCTTATCCGATAGAGTATGAGGAAATTTCCATATTCAATCCTACTGCCGGATTCGCAGCTTTTCTGATTCCTGCCGTACTGGTGTTAATCATTCAGCAAACCTTATTGCTCGGTATTGGCTTGGCTGCCGGTACTGCCCGAGAAAACAACCGTTTCAAAGACCTTGTTCCCATCAACCGGCATTACAACGGTACCTTACGGATTGTACTCGGAAAAGGTCTGAGCTACTTCTTGATTTATATATTGGTAGCTTTTTATGTACTGTATATTGTCCCAAGAATATTCAGCCTCAATCAAATAGGACAACCGGACTCATTAGTGTTATTTGTTGTCCCCTACTTAGCCGCCTGCATATTCTTTGCAATGACTGCCTCTATCGCTATCCGCAACCGGGAAACGTGTATGCTGATTTTTGTATTTACATCTGTCCCTTTATTATTTATCTCCGGAATTTCATGGCCGGGAGCCGCCATACCTCCCTTCTGGAAGTATGTATCTTACATCTTCCCGTCTACTTTCGGTATCAATGGTTTCGTGAAAATCAATAATATGGGAGCTACTCTAAGCGAAGTAGCCTTTGAATATAAAGCTTTATGGCTACAGGCAGGCATTTACTTCCTTACCACCTGTTGGGTATATCGCTGGCAAATCCTTATGAGTCGCAAACATGCGATAGAGAGATATAAAGAATTAAAAGAGAAGGCCCTACATTAATTCATTTTTGATATAGGATATTAAGTTGTACTGACACCCGGGTGTCAGACTAGTAATTCTTGCAGATAAACGAGGCAGAATGTATAACTCGTCCCAATATCATATAATAAGAAGAAATATATCAAACATTAGAATATAAAAATCCCCCGTTCCAAAGAGTATAGAACGAGGGACTTTAAAGAGATATTATAAAGAGAGTATAATCCTAATTAGAATTTATAACCTACACCGATAGAGAAGTTCATGTTCTTCGGAGCACCGTCACCATCACCAAGCTTAGTCAAGCCAAATTCTCCATCTAAACTAACAAAGAACTTATTGATCTCATAAGCAACACCAACACCAATACCAAAATCAAACCTCTTCATATCCATTTGATCTTCACCACTTCCAAAAAGATCTGCTTCTTTAGGAATATCTAGATAATCCAAAACATCTTCTACAGAAATTCCACCTAAATCACCCTCAATATCAGTTTTCCACTTACCTGCAATACCAAAAGCAAAGTATGGACCAGCTTTCACCACGATGTTTTGGTTATCAGCAATCGCAAAACGAGCAGCTGCCAACACAGGAATCTCTAAATACATCGGATTCAATTTCGCAGTAGCAGTAATTCCCTCTTCACTCTCTTCCATTTTAGTTCCTTTTTGAGTGAACATCAACGATGGTTGGATAGACCACATTTCTGTGAATTGATATTCCGCACCTACGCCTACATTAAATCCAATTCTCATCTTACTATCTTTAAACGCATCTCCTGTAAAATTACTCATGTTCATACCAACTTTGGCATTCCAAGAAAGCTGAGAATAAGAAACGATAGAAACAAGTGCAAATAGCACAAAAATCAAACCTTTTTTCATATCATTTATTTTTTAATTCGCCTCCCTCTTTCCCTTTGGTCAGCATTATTAATAGTTTTGTATCTCTAGTGCGGGGAATTTCCTGAACTTTGTTAGAGTATCAAGACGCACCGTTTCATATTTAACGTCTGTTTCGTACCCGCAAATATATTTCATTTATTTTATATAAAAAAATCCTAGAACAACTATTTTTTGCATAAATGTTATTAAAGTGTGACTATTTAGGCGAAAATAGTGTTTATCCTATCATTTTTCGTGCTTAATATTTTGGTGAAATAATATCATTGAAACATTTTTGCAACAAACACACATATTTTATTATAAACCAGCGGGTAGTCACAAGAATATTCTTATATTTGCTCGTAGTATAAGAAACATTATATAATAGATATGAGAAGTTTCGCATGGATTATCGGTTTGCTACTTTGCACCGTTTACGGTGTACAAGCCCAAGACAGAGTGATTGAACGTCCTCCTTTTCTCGCCTGGAGTTCCAATAGCATTGAGATTGATAAAATTGTTATGGGAGATACAGTTACCACCCTATACATTAAAGCTTATTATCGCCCTAAATATTGGATAAAAATTGCGACAGGCAGTTTTCTGAGAGACAATAACGGAATGCTTTACCCTATCCGCAAGGGAGTTGGAATCACATTGGACAAAGAATTCTGGATGCCGGAATCAGGAGAAGCCGAATTCCAATTATTGTTTCCTCCCATTCCTCAAAATGTAACTAGTCTTGATTTCTCGGAAGGAGATTTTGACGGAGCGTACAAGATATGGGGAATACAACTGGACAGAAACGCATTTTACAAGCAAAAACTTCCTAAAGAAGCGGTTAAACACAAAATAAACAAAAAAGCGGCATTACCCACCCCTAAGTTAGCTTATGCTACCGCTACTTTGAAAGGGAAAATCCTCGATTATCAGAAAGATATGATGAAACAGATGCGGATGCATATAGAAAGTCCCGCATCGAATATCCACAACGAACAGAATATTATAAAAATCGAGGAGGATGGCAGCTTTCAAGCAGAAGTAAAAGTAACGTCCGTCACAAGCGTTGCATTGGAGCTTCCTTTCGGCTGGGTGGAATGCCTGATAGCCCCCAATGAAGAAACATTACTCATTATCAACACAAAAGAACTTTGCCGTAGGCAGACACATCTGCAAAAGAAGGATAAAACATTCGGAGAACCTGTATACTTCAACGGATATCTGGCCAGCTTGCAACAAGAACTGGCTTCGGTAGATATTGATATCACATTAAAAAGTGTTTTCTACATGGATATGTACAACGCCATTGCAGGGAAAAGCGCAGATGAATATAAAGCCTACGTATTGGAACGTCTTCCATCCATCCGGAAAGCGATAGAACAATCTTCCTATAGCAATGCGTGCAAAGAACTATTGAACATACAGGTAGATCTCGCAGCAACCGGGAAAATTGCGATGACAGACAGAGAGGTAAAATCTGCTTATATTGCTGTAAATAAGTTAAACAGAGAAAAAGCAAACGAATATTTTTCCAATACGCATATTGATATTCCCGAAGGATACTATGACATATTAAAGGAATTTACTTCCATCAATACCCTCAAAGCGTTATACGGCAGGCAGTATGCATCAACAATCTATCTGATCAGTTTTATGCCGAACTATCGGAAAATACTTAAAGAAACGTTAGGAACGAATCAAGGGCCATTATTTGATTATATAAGATTCAACGAACTGTACCATTCTATCAAAGATTTCATTCCATTGACAGCAGATCAGGAGATAGAAATAAAGAAGTTGTCTTCTCCGGCGTATACCGAAATGCTTACTCAAACGAACAAAGAAACAATAAAGAAAATAGAATTGAACAAAAGGAAGAGTGGATTTAATATCAATGAAGCGGGAGAAGTCTCCAATGAAGATTTGTTCCCATCCATCCTTTCCAAGTTTCGCGGGCATACTTTACTGGTTGATATTTGGGCAACCTGGTGCGGTCCTTGCCGCATGGCCAATAAAGCAATCGCCCCGATGAAAGAGGAATTGAAAGAGAAAGACATTATCTACCTTTACATCACCGGCGAAACGTCTCCCAAAGGAACATGGGAAAATATGATTTCCGATATTCACGGCGAACATTTCCGCGTAACCAACGAACAATGGAATTTTCTGATGTCCAACCTCAACATAGAGGGAGTCCCTACCTATTTTATCATTGATCCTGAGGGTAATATCACTTATAAGAAGACAGGATTTCCGGGAGTGGAAACGATGAAAAAGCAGTTACTGAAAACTTTGAGTAAATAGTTCCGAATATGGTATGAAAGGGGCTTTGGAGTATCCAGAAGAGGATTGTCATAATGAATAAACGAAACGCGGATTAACGCAAATATCGTAGAAGCAATTTTACAAGTTATTGATAAATATATAATTGAAATACCCTACGATAAATTGCGTTAATCTGCGTTTTATTATTCATTACGATACAGTTCTTTTACGAACTCTTATTTATGCATCTCTACAATCTTGGTAGGAGCCATTTCCACATTCCGACGATCTACCTGACGGACAACACTAGCTGCCAAGGAAAGGAACGCACGTCCGGTCACGGAATCTTCATCCAATGCGACAGGAGTACCATTATCTCCTCCTTCACAGATACTTTGCACGATAGGAATCTGTCCCAGCAAAGGAACATTCATCTCTTCAGCCAGTTTCTTGGCACCTTCTTTGCCGAAGATATAGTATTTATTTTCAGGAAGTTCGGCAGGAGTAAACCATGCCATATTCTCAACCAGACCGAGAATGGGCACATTTACCTTATCATTGGTGAACATATTGATTCCCTTACGGGCATCCGCCAAAGCAACTGCCTGCGGAGTGCTGACAACAATCGCCCCTGTCATAGCCAATGTCTGAACAACGGTCAGATGAATATCACTGGTTCCGGGAGGAAGGTCTATCAAGAAATAATCCAAATCTCCCCAAGCCGCATCACCAATCAACTGTTTCAACGCATTGCTTGCCATCCCGCCACGCCATAAAGTAGCTTGATCCGGATCAACAAAGAAACCGATAGACAATAATTTCACTCCATATTTCTCTACCGGAATAATCAGATCACGACCGTCTATACGCTCGGCATACGGGCGCGCATCTTCCACCTGGAACATTTTCGGCATGGAAGGACCGAAAATATCCGCATCGAGCAAACCTACCTTATAACCCAATTTCGCCAAAGCAACCGCCAGATTTGCTGACACGGTAGACTTGCCTACCCCGCCTTTACCGGAAGAGATACCAATAATATTCTTTACCTGAGGAAGCATCTTGCCCACCTCCGGACGGGGAGCTTGTTTACTTTCTGTCGCAATCGTCACCTGCACATCCGGAGACACATAGGTATGAATAGCTGTCTCGGCAGCTTTCACCATTGATTTCATAAACGGATCGGTCGGTTTCTCAAAGATCAATGAAAAACTGACAGACATACCGTCAATACGGAGATTATCGGCAACCATCTCCGCTTCTACCAAATTCTTTCCCGTACCGGGATAGCGCACCGTTGCCAATGCATCCAATATCAATTTAGGATAAAGAGTCATGTCAATTAAAAATTAAATATTAAAAATTAAAAAGGGAGATGCGCAGGCTCCTTGAGTGATAGGAGGAGATGCGTAGGTCCGGTCCATATTTATGCAGTTCTATTTACTTGTATTTAGTCCGCTACGCTTGCTGCGGTTATAACTGCGATAAGAATCAAGTTCTATTTCCACATCCGGCTCTTGCAACTTTCCTTCCTGTGGAAGACGGAATTTGATATACTTGATGTTTAAACCACGATCGAGCCATTGTTGTTCATAATAGGTCTTGATACCGAGAATATCATCCACCAATTCCGAGTGATATAAATCTTCGGTCATAAAGTCTACCGGAAGCCGGTTCGCCTCTATCATGTATTTTGTATAAGTGAACATGAAATTGCTGTCCGTCTTCAGGTGGATAATGCCGTCCGGTCGCAAGAACTTGCGGTATCTTTCCATAAAGTAAGTGGAGGTCAGCCGTTTCGTCGCTTTCTTCATCTGCGGATCAGAGAAAGTAAGCCATATTTCGCTCACCTCACCCTCAGCAAAGAAGCGTTCGATAATCTCAATATTGGTACGCAGGAAAGCTACATTCTTCATTCCCGCCTGCAACGACTCCGTAGCTCCGGTCCACATACGGGCTCCTTTGATATCGACCGCTATAAAATTCTTCTCGGGAAACATCTTTCCCAAACCGACCGTGTACTCACCACGTCCACAGCCCAGTTCGAGTACAATAGGATGATCGTTTTTGAAAAACTCCTCATGCCATTTTCCCTTCATATCGAAAGGCACGTTATCTATCGCCGAATAAGGATACTCGAAGACGTGCGGATAACTTGCCATATCGGCAAACTTTTCTAATTTGTTCTTACCCATATCAATCCTGATTAGGCTGCAAAGGTACTGATTTTGACGTAATCGGCAAAAAGAAAAAAGAAGAGGATTATTTTCACCACAGATTACACGGATTAACACAGATTAAAAAGAAGAAATAATCTGTGTTAATCCGTGTAATCTGTGGTGAACCCTGTGTTATTCTACGATTGTCACCCATCCGTGTGTATCCGGTTCGTCACCATATTGGATACCACGCAGCTTATTGTACAGCTTCGTACAAATCGGTCCCGGCTTTCCGTCTTTAGAGATAACGTATGATTTTCCATTCTCCAAATCGTCGATACGCTGAATCGGGCTGATTACTGCCGCAGTTCCGCAAGCACCGGCTTCTTCAAAAGTCTCCAGTTCTTCTTCCGGTATCGGGCGGCGTTCAACCTTGATACCCATATCTTCCGCCAACTGCATTAAGCTCTTGTTCGTGATAGACGGGAGGATGGAAGTTGACTTCGGAGTGATATAAGTGTTATTTTTGATACCGAAGAAGTTGGCAGCTCCACACTCATCGATATACTTCTTTTCTTTTGCGTCGAGATAGAACTCGCAGGAATAACCCAAGTCATGCGCTTTTTTGTTGGCACGAAGACTGGCGGCATAGTTCCCACCCACTTTATAGATACCAGTTCCGTGAGGAGCGGCACGGTCATATTCGCGAATGATAACGTACGGATTGGTAGAGAAACCACCCTTGAAGTACGGACCTACCGGAGTCACAAATACGACAAACATATATTCATCTGCCGGATGCACCCCCACTTGAGCACTTGTTCCGATCAGCAACGGACGAATGTAAAGAGAAGCACCTGTCTCGTATGGAGGAATGAAACGTTCGTTCAGTTTCACCACTTTCAGAATAGCTTCCTTAAAACGTTCAGTCGGAAGTTCAGCCATCAGGATTCCCTGACAAGTAGATTGCAGACGGGCTGCATTCTCTTCCAAACGGAAAATACGCACTTTACCGTCTTTTCCACGAAAAGCTTTCAAGCCTTCAAACGCTTCCTGACCATAATGCAGGCACGTAGCTGCCATGTGCAGATTCAGATGTTCGTCACTGCTCACTTCCAGTTCTCCCCATGCTCCATTGCGGAAATTAATTCTCACATTGTAGTCTGTCTTCATGTAGCCAAACGACAGATTCGCCCAGTCTATTTCTTTCATATTGTAATGTATTAGTTTATTTTTCTTATGTATTGATTCGCAAAAATAGCTTTTATTCTTCAGATTGCCGCTTTTCTTGCAATAATTTTTCGACTTCCTTATCTGCTTTCGTCAGTTTTTCGGTGCAGAAAGCTATTATTTCATTGGCTTCTTTGATTTTCTCACCCAAGATGTCAATATCCAATTCATTATTGTCTATCTGGCGAACAATCTTCTCGAGACGTTCCATTGCTTGAAGATAGGTTTCTTTTTTTGCTGCCACGATCGTTATATTTATTAAGAGTTAATGAGATTTGTTTCTTTTATCAGTTCCGATAAGACGGCTTTGCTCTACCACAGATTGCACCTCCCCTTTCGAGAACCGGGTGACCAATCTGTCTCCCGACTTCAATGAGGATGCGTCCGTTACCGCCTTCCCATCTTTCAGCGTGATGCTGTATCCACGACTTAACAATTTATCAGGAGAAGCATCGGCAATGCGTTGTTGCAAAAGTTCCAATCGGTGACGCTGGCGGGACAATAACGCCATTGTGGCTTGCGACAGATCCTTTCGGGCTGTCAGCAAGGCAAGACGCGCCTCTGTCAGTTTCCGCTGTACAAGGTTCGGGATACGAGCCTGCAGTGTATCCAATCTTCTCCGCTCCCGCTCCAACAGCGTATATGCTCCTTGCCGAATGCGAACAGACAAATCCTCCAGACGGTCCGCCACTTCCGCAACCCGATGAATCAAAAGTTCCGCCGCAGCCGTAGGAGTTTTCACCCGGGTATGAGCCACCGAATCAAGTACTGTATCGTCTCGTTCATGACCAATTCCGGTAATGATAGGAAGCGGGAACTGCGCACACGCAGCAGCTAATAGGTAAGTGTCGAAGCCGGACAAATCGGAAGTAGCCCCTCCGCCACGAATGATGACCACCACATCAAAATCATCAATACGGGCATTGACGCGGTCTAATGCAGCCAACACAGATTCTTCCACCTGATTCCCCTGCATCAATGCAGGAAACAGTTCTGTGTAAAAGAAGAACCCTCCGGGATTATGCTGCAACTGATGACAAAAATCACCGTATCCGGCTGCAGTAGCGGAAGAGATGACCGCAATACGTTGAGGAAGCAGAGGCATTTCCAATTCCTTATTCAAGGTCAGTACTCCTTCTTCCTCCAACTGCAACAGTATTTCCCGGCGACGACGGGCCATATCTCCCAATGTATAGGCAGGATCAATATCAAGCACGGTCAGACTGTAACCGTAAAGTTCGTGAAACTGGACGGTCACTTTCACCAGCACTTTAATGCCGGATGTAAACGGTTGCCCGGTCGTTTCCTCGAAATAGGGTTTCAGCAAACGATAAATGGTATTCCAAATCATACCGCGTGCTTTAGCGATAAGACTATTGCTGCGAGGATCTTTCTGCACAAATTCCAGATAACAATGGCCTGTCGTATTGGAACGGACATCGCTCAGCTCAGCCTGTATCCAATATTCATCAGGCAGGCATTGCTCCAGACTACGGCGGACAAGCGCATTCAGCTCCAAAAGAGAAAGTCTTTCTCCACCCTCCCCCGAAGAGAAGGGGTCTGACCGCTTCGACTGATTCATAGTGTTTATCATACAGCAGCCATCTTATTTCTTTTCCTTAGAGGAGGAGTCTAGATAAGCCTTCCATAAGTCGGGTATGCCATAGCCATAAATATTGTCGGGGAAACCGGCTCTGTCACCCGAACGGCGAACAAGTTCGATTATCTCTTTTGCCGTCAGCTTTGGACAAGCCTGCCACAGACAAGCCACCATCCCACACATAATCGGAGAAGAGAAAGACGTACCGTTGGCACGGCTAAGATTGCCATTCGTTCCCATCACATCCGATCCCAGACCGACAGCCACCACATCAGGTTTCACCCGTCCGTCCGCCGTATTTCCTACGGAAGAAAACGGAGCCAACTCACCTCTTTTATTAATGGCGCCTACAGTGATCACATTTTCCGCATCTCCCGGAGGGGTAATCTTCTTCCACGAACCCGCACCGGAGTTTCCGGCACTGCAAACAACGACCATTCCTTTATCGGCTGCATGGGAAGCCTCACGTGACATCAACGCATAATGCCCGTTCAAATCACGGTACCTATAATTCTTTGTCGGATCATCAAAGGAATAATATCCAAGTGATGTATTCACCAAATCCACACCTACGCTATCGGCAAACTCAATAGCTGCCGCCCAATAGTCCTGTTCCACTAAGTTCTCCGAATACTCATCCTCACTGCGCAATAACCAATAAGAAGCTTCGGGAGCCGTACCGATCATGACATTCGGCTGATTCATCGCCATACAGGAAAGGACGGACATACCGTGACTGCTTTCCGCATAAATATCCGCCTCCGGGTTTACAAAGTCACGCACACCCCGAATATCGATATTCTTCATCGCTTCAATCTTATCTACATTATGGAATCCCGCATCAATAACCGCAATCGTCATTCCTTTTCCCTTGAAACCCGCATCATGAAGGAGGTTCGCCTTGCTCATCTCAATCTGGGTACACGCAGGACCGTAAAGGCTATCTGTACGTAGCGGCTTATTAATCAGCGAATCTCTTCGGGTAGCTTTTTCCATCTTTCCTTTCCATACTCTTTCTGCAGAACGCACAAAAGGCAAGCGGGCAATCTCATCTATCAACACACTGTCATTACAAGAGACAGTAACGAAATTCTCCCATTTTCCGGTCACAAGTATGTGAACTCCTCTCCGACGGATAGCGTCTACATATTTCTTACATACCGGCAAATCGGTGGAATCAATCTTCAAGCCCTGTTTCTTTCTCCGTTCAATAGACTTTTTGGATAAGTACTTTTCCGGCTTTTGCAAAGAATAATCGGTAGCAGCCTTGTCTTTCAGACTGATACGATACTTCAAGGTATCTCCGGGAGTAAATTGGGCGAATCCACCCAAGCACACAGTTAAAGTAAGAATCAATAGTATAAACTTCTTCATCAGTTATCTTTATTTTATCAATTAAAATCCTTCGTTTTCCAGAATCACCAGACCTATTCCACGCTGTGAAGCTATGAAAGCTCCTCCCAACACTCGCTTTCCATCATAGAATACAGCCGATTGTCCGGGAGCTATAGCCGAAGCCGTTTCAAGAAAACGGACAAGCAAACGACCGTCTTCAAGACGTCTCACCCGACAGGCCAACGGACGACTGCGATAGCGAATCCGTACCGTCAGGTTCTCACACTGAAACAGTTCTTGTTCGTCCACAATCTTATCCTGTTCCGCCAACATATAATCCGTCTTCAACTGCTCCGCATCGCCAAGCATCACCGTATTCTTCTGAGGGTTGATTTTCAACACATAAGCAGGCTTTCCAAGCGCGATTTCCAGTCCTTTCCTCTGACCTATAGTATAATAAGGCGCCCCTTTGTGCTGCCCCAGCTTTACACCTTCGGAGTTGACAAACCATCCCGGACCGATCTCGCTATCCAATTCCGGACACTGTTCGCGGAGAAAGTCGCGGTAATCTCCTTTAATGAAACAGACTTCCATACTCTCTCCCTCCTTCGATTTAGCCTCATAGCCATTCTCAGCCAGGTATTCACGCACTTTTATTTTTGTATAATCCCCCAACGGAAAGATACAACGTCGCAGCACATCCTGTCCCAACCTCCAAAGAAAATAAGACTGGTCTTTTTTATCATCGTCTCCGGCTATGATATAAATATGCCCGTTGTTCTCTTCCAGCCGTGAATAATGTCCGGTAGCAATCCAATCACAACCCAACTTGTCCGCCCATTCCGTCAACACACGGAACTTAAACAACGGATTGCACATCACACAAGGATTCGGTGTACGTCCCTGCTTATATTCGTCTATGAAGTTTTTTACAATAGTCTCTTTAAAAGGTATACGTTCATCCGCCACATAATGTTCAATGCCCATCCTGGCAGCCAACTCTCTGGCATCCTGCGGCTCATCTCCCCATACACGCATAGTGACTCCCACTATTTCGTATCCTTGTTCTTGCAGCATAAGGCAGGTAGCGGTACTGTCTATACCGCCACTCATACCCACCAGCACTCTCTTATTTCGTTCTTTCATCTGATCCTTGAAAAGTTATATGGATACAAATGTACGAGATTTCAACCAGATAGCCATACAGATAAAAAAATAAAAAGGAAACAGATCTAAAACCTATTTCCTTTCCATCATTCACACCTATTTCAAACCCTCAATCTTTATACCTATAATTCTATTTGGCATTAAACCTCTGTATTGTATCAAAAAACGCTTGAATATTCTCTTCCGGAACCAGAGGAGGAACATCACATCCTGTTGAAATCACAAAATTACCATATCCTTTTGTACGTTCCAACAATTCCATTGTTTCAGCTACAACTTGTTGGCTATTGCTTTGTTTAAGAATACCAACGGGATCTAAGTTACCCATTACTAATATATTCGAAGGACACTCTTTCAATGCTTCCACCACATCAATCTTGTTACCAAAGTGAAGAGCATTTGCACCGCTCTCCACCATTGCCAGAGTACATTGACCTGTATTTCCACAATTATGAAGAATAACTGTAAAGTCATCATCCTGTACAGCCTCCACAATACGTTTAACAAACACGGTTGAATACATCATACAGTCCTCATTTGATAACAAACCGGCTGCTGGCTCGGCTATGACAACTCCAGCAGTGCCCAGTTCCTTCAAAGCCTTACAATACTGTATCAGAAATTCCGTACATTTATCAAGCAAAGCTAAAATCATATCCGGTTCGATATAAATAGCAACCATTATTTCCGACATATCATACAAACGTCCCGCCAATGAATATGGACCGATACAACCTGCAAAAACCGGACGATCCTTCATAAATTCAACAGCAAGACGGTTTGCTTTCAAATATTCTGGCAACCGTCCCTGACTTAAATCTGGAATCTGCAATTTATCAACAGAATCCATATCTGTAATCAAACGACCTATTACCGTAGGAACCTCGTCTTCGGGAAACTTAACTTGCGCACCAAAAGCTTCCGCTTCTACCGTCAAATCCATAATTACAGTACAAGAAGAAGTATGATAACGTTCTGCGACAGCCTGAATAGCTCTAAAGTGTACCTCTCCGTCAGTTACCGCACGTTTTACCGTTTCACCTATCAACTCAATACCAGGATGTGTCATTATAGGCAATGACGTAACTTCCGCTTTCGATAGAACATCGTTTATCCATGTTTTCATAATACTTTTATTTGAATTTTGCTTCTGTTCTAAAAGAACATATTAATAAATACACAATACATACTCCCAATATCAACAAAGAACCGATCAGGCTACCAGAACAATCGGCAGCTACTCCCATTAATAAAGGAATAACAGCTCCGCCAGATACACCAGTTATCATCAATCCCGAAATTTCATTAGCTCTATCCGGTTGTATCCTTAAAGCCAAAGAGTAAATAACGGAGAAGATGCCTGCCGCACAAAAAGCTATAAGACAAACCCACATAAGAATGCCGGTATAGGAAAATGAGAAGATCAAACCGATAAGAGCCAATAAAGCAACCAGCATATTAATAGCAAAATAAGTTCTTTCTGATAGCTTGGTCAAAATCAAGACTCCTAGAAAAGCGCCAAAAGTTCTAGCCGCGAAATACCAACTAGTACCATATCCGGCAACTTCTTTGGCTAAATCCAAACGGGTCATTAATAACTTAGGAGTAACAGTATTCATTCCCACATCCAAACCAACCACACATATGATTCCAAAGAATAGTATCAATATCCGACGATCCTTTAAAAGTTGGAAAGTAGACCCTATAGATGATGTGGCTCGATTATTCACCACCTCTTTCTCTATGGTTGTCATATAAAGCCAAATGGTAGAAAGTAAGGTTATTCCTGCATAAATCAGAAACATCATTTCCCAATTTCCGAGTTGCAAGGAACAAAAAGCTGCCAAAAGCGGACCAACGAAAGCCGATATGGCTTTTATTAACTGTCCCGCCGTCAATGTACTGGTCAACAAACTTCCATCAATCACGTTAGAGACTAAAGGATTGAGCGAAACCTGCAAAAACGTATTTCCTATTCCAAGCAAAGCAAATGCAAAATAACACGCCCATTCATTAAATAGAAAATAAGGAAGAGCCATACCTACGAAAGTAAACAACATACTAAATAGAACCGTATTCTTTCTTCCGATACGATTCATTAATGAGGCAACCGGAACTGACAAAAACAGAAACCAAAAGAAAACCATAAAAGGTAAAAAACCGGCCTGCGTTTCACTCCATGAAAATTCCTCTTTTGCATAAGTCACCGAAATGCCGATCACATCTGCAAATCCCATCACCCAAAAGCCAAAAAGTACTGGTAAGACGCTTTTTAGCGAAATCTGTTTCTTCATAATCATTCTCTTTGATGTAACTTCTTTCTATATAAGCAATTCTTCATCTCACACAACATACAATTATGTTCTACATAGCGAACTGAATGTCCGACACCAATAATACCGCTTACCGACTTGGAAGGAATCATTAAGGATGATTCGCTTAAGCTAATTCCACAAGGGGATGAGGGGAAAAAAGAAAAAATTTTCTGTTGCTCTCTCACAAGCCATCCACAATATCCCGGACTAAAACGATTGGTGAGTTGCAATTGACGTGCAGACAATTCTTCCGCTAATTGATGTTGAACCTGGTCCATTGCCTTTTCAACAGCAATACTACCCAAAGTATCTGCAAAGTAAGCTTTCAACGGATCACCTTGCGAAATGAAATATTTATAGGCGTCTGATATTCCGGCACCTATGGTACAAACAAATAAAGCTACCTGCTCACTTCCTTTCATTAAACGAGCTATTTTTCGCCCACATTCAAAACGGACATTCCGGACACCTAAATCTGTAATGCCTATATCAACCCCATCAGTAAGTAGAACTTTACCAAAAGGCTTTATCCATTCCTCTCCCTGATCTATAACCAAATTCAGTTCATCGGACAACATTTCAGCTTCTTCTTCGTTCGAAAAAATACCAGAAAAATCATCCGACGAAAGCTGTAGAGAGGAATAAGTTAATTTATAGTCAAATATCATTATTTTATGAAACAAGAGAATCCAACCATTTCACCGATTCCTGAGGATCCTTTCCATAAGCATCAGCTCCAATAGAGACAGCAAACTCACGAGAAAGAGGAGCACCACCCACCATTACTTTGGTCTGTGGAGAATAGCCCTTAATTGCCTGAATAGCCGGAGCCATATTGGTCATTGTAGTAGTCAACAGAGCAGACATACCTATCACAGCATCAGGGTGTTCCTGAAGAGCCGAAATAAATTTATCAGAAGAGACATCCACCCCGAGGTCAATCACTTCCCAGCCGGCACCTTCTATCATCATGCCACAAAGATTTTTACCAATATCATGCAAATCTCCTAATATAGTTCCGATGATAACAGTACCTTTCCTTTTCACTTCTCCGGAATTGAAATAAGGTTTCAGTAAAGCCATAGCTGCATTCATCGCTTTAGCTGATAACAACATCTGAGGGACAAATATTTTATTTTCCGTGAAACGTTGTCCCACTTCATCCATAGCAGGAACAAGAGCTTTATTCATTACTTCAGAAGGAGCCACTCCTTCTTCTAAAGCCTCTTTTGCATAATCATAAGCTCCGGGCATTCCCTTCATATGAGGAGGGAAGGGGGTTGATGCATTTATTTTACCTACTATCACACATTCTTTTATTCTGCCAAGTATTTTTTCCATAATATTTTCTTCTTTATTTATTTTCGCGTCTTCTAATTTCTTTCACTGCATCAATCATTGCATTAAAACCTTCAATGCTCATATAGTCAGGTATCGAATTACCGGACCCAAGCGCATAACCATTAGCCATAGACCTGAATAATGTACCTTCCTCTAATACTTTCTGATATACTGTATCATATGGATTCAAAATCAGGAAATTCATATCGAAACCTCCGAACAGTCCTATCTTGTCTGCATATTTCTCAATCCAAACTTGATAAGGACAAATCTGATCTTCGTTAGAATGTTTTGCATCAATACCATTCGCCAAAATATCAGGCATTATTTCAAATATGTTACCACAGCTATGTAGCAAAAACTTCTTACCGGCACTATGCACAACATCAATCACACGTTTATGTTGAGGAAGAATATACTGACGAATCGTATCCGGCTCAAGCATTGTTGCAGTCTTATGTCCCAAATCATCTCCCATACGATGAAAAACGAAAATATCCGCATAGTCGTGAACCATTCTTGTCCATAATGTCACATACAAATCACCAATCTTATTAAATAAGTCAGTAAACAAATCAGGATCCAAATACTGCATTACACAAAGACTTTCATACCCCACTAAGTCCTGAGCTGTTTCAAATATGCCATAGCCACATCCACCATATGCTTTCATTCCTGCCGGAAGTACCTTACGAATTGCATCCAGCCGAGGTTTATAAGTATTCCAAAAAATTGCAGGAATTTCGTCAAACGGATATCTTTCAAAATCTTCCCGCGTTTGAATAGGACCAAGCATACCGCCTAAAATGGCTCCATGTCCTGGTAAAATGTCACAAATACCAGCCTCATAAGAAAACGAGTCATACCCCGCATTTATCCAAAATTGAATAGTTTTCCGGAAGAATTCTTCTAGTTCATCTGGAGTATTGGAAATAATCTCCAGCCTCTCGCCAATGTATTTCGATATAAACGGAGCATCTATATTATGCTCATACAAAGGCAAATAATCTGGCTTCTGATTATACAATACTTTTAATATATTTGTATAATCAGGACTAAATGTTTTTTCATTCATCATAGTTCCTTGTTTAAAATTATCATTAGTACTCAATAGCTTTTTATAAGCTATTGAGTATGTGTACTTCTCTATTCGGATATTGAGAAAGGAATATTTTCATCTCCGCTACCCCACTGAGAGGGATTTTCGCCCATAACAAATTTCAAGACACCACCTTTCATAACATCAACGTGACTTATGAAGTTCTTATTATAAGGAGTTCCATTAAGCGTAGCAGACTGAATATATATGTTTCTACCGTTAACATTCTCAGCTACTATCTCAAAAGACTTACCATCCTTCAACCGGATAGATGCCTTTTTGAAGGTAGGACTTGAAATTATATAATAAGGTGTTCCCGGACATACTGGATAAAATCCCAAAGCAGAAAAAGCATACCATGCAGACATCTGACCGGAATCATCATTACCCGAAAGGCCACCGACATCCAATAAATACTCTTCTTGCATGATACGACGAACATGTTGTTGAGTTTTTGCCGGCTTTCCAAGCCAATTATACAAATAAGCAACTTGATGGCAAGGCTCATTCCCATGCCAATATCTGTTTTCTGAAAACATTGAATCCAATTTTGCTTCAAATATTTCCTGCCCCCCCATTGCTGTCATCAAACCACGAATATCTTGAGGAACATACCATGTATAATGGCAAGGATAGCCTTCAGTTATATAAGGTGCAAATATATAAGGATCGAAATACTCAACAAAACGCCCATCTTCATGTCTTCCTCTCGCATAACCGGTGACAGGATCTATTACATTCTGATAGTTCAGCGCTCTCTTCTTTAATAAAATTGCATCTTCTATTTTCCCTAATTTCTTTGCCACTTGAGAAAGTACGAAATCATCAAAAGCATATTCCAGCGTACGGGAAACCTGTTCACCCGTATGAAATGCTTCTTTCACAGGATCCTCTAAAGGTATATAACCATATTTTAAATAAGAATTTAATCCGCGTCGTCCCTTTCCATCAACATACTCTTCATAGGAAACAGGAGTTTCAAAAGCATTTTTGCGCATTCCTTCGTATGCTGTTTCCAAATCACGAACAGGAATATCCTTTATGATCGCATCTCCAATCATCGCAATAACATGATCGCCCACCATTGCAGAAGTATAGCTATTCCAACAAGGAAATATCGGCAGCCAACCTCCCTGAACATATTTAGATACCAAAGAAGAAACCATATCTCCACCTTTTTCCGGATTCATCAAATGTACCAAAGGCATTAATGCACGATAAGTATCCCATGCACAAAAGTCATCATAGTAGACAAAAGAAGGATCATGAACAATTGAATCGCGCAAAGAAAATGCCGGATAAGTTCCATCAACATCACTATAAATTCTAGGCAACAGAGAACAACGATACAAAGCACTATAAAACATTTCTTTATCATCATTATTCTCCGACTCTATATTAATAGAAGATAAATGGTCATTCCAACGTTTCTCTGTGGCTACCCGTACCTTATCAAAATCCCAATCCGGAATCTCTACTTCCAAATTACGTGCAGCAGCATCCGTACTTGTAAAAGAAGAGGCTGTCTTCACTATCAAAGCTTCCCCTTTATCCAGTTTAAATCCGATATAAGCTCCCAATTCACGCTTATTATCCATCTGCGTTGCAGACTGTAAACGCTCATTCTCATTATATACTCCATAAACCGTAAACGGACGATCAAAGTGAACCACGAAATGACCGCTGAAACCAGCCGACTGTCCAGTTCCTTGATAAATACGGTAAGCAGGATTATATCCTTTGATTTCCTGTTTCTCTACGTCTATTGTGATGGAACCGGCAAAATGATCATTATTAGGAGTTACCAAAATATATACAGAATCTGCTTGGTCGGGTGTAAATCTAAAGATAGCAGAACGATCAGTGGCAGTCATTTCAGAGAGCAATTGTGATTCGGCAAAACGTATAGAATAATAAGCCGGACTACCGATTTCATCTTTATGATGGAAAAGCTCTTTTCTCTCTTCCGATAAACACTTCAATGAGCCACTTAACCCCATAATTGTATAAGATCCATAATCTTGTGCACATCCACCATTAATCCAGTGAGATGCACGAAATCCATAAAATAAGGAATCTCTATAATAATAAGGAGAAACACATTTATTCTCAGTCAATCGTGTCTGAGGTGTCCAACTATTCATAGCATTGGGAGTCAATACCGCAGGAATAGTCTGTCCCAGTTCTTCCGTACCTTTTCCATGAGAATTGGCCGCTTTCGTCACACTAGGAGCAGTTCCAATAAATGTATTCACCCATTTTATAGGTGCTTGAGGTGACTCTGCACGTTTGGTGCATGACATTAATACCAATAAAGAGACTAAAAGATAACTATACTTCATCATATATGTAAGTTCTTAAAGTTAACACTAAATATTACTTCTTCACCAATGCTCTGTATTTATCAACTGAGGCTTTCATTCCATCAATCCACACAGGTACATTACGTCCACCCGGTTTCCATCCTAGAAAATATCCATTATACAAGGTGGCACAATCTTTATTATCTTCCTTCAGTTTGCAATATTCTACCCAAAGTTGGTCATAGGTATCCAATGCTAATTGAATGGAACATTTATCCCATTTCCCCGTTTTCTCTCCCAAATATCCTTTGAGCATGATAATCCATCCTTGCTCCATAATTGCATATAGCAAATAGCCGTATTGAGAAGAAACACGGATATAGTGTTCCGTACTTTTATCATTACATACTATTTGTCGGGATAAACTAACAATATCACTCCAAAGTGCTACAGATAAACGCATCTCATATAAAGCCTCATCTACCGCATCTTTAGCTATAATCTCATCAAAAATATGACTCAGTCGATCCACCCCTCCTAAAAAATGATCCCGCGTCCAAGCAACGTTAACCGGATGTATCAAGGAACCTCTCCCACGTATTATAGCATCGGGAGTCAACAGACATAGTTTACGGAAATAAGGTAATGTTTCTGGAGTTATTCCTTTCTTTATAGCATATTCATTAAATATTTCTTCCTCGCTACGTTCCGTTTTTACCGCCCAGTGACTCATTACATAGGTATTTAAATCACACCAAAGTTCGTTCGTTATATAAGGCCCTTGCCATCCGCCGCCACGCGACCATGTCCATACACCATAAAATAACGGATTTTCTTTGATATCATTCAAACAACGAGGAAGGGAATCATGTTTGTTTTCTTCAAAACCATTAATAACATCATTAGCAATATAATTCGGATAAGCCCCTTTTCCTTCATATTCTCTTTGACATTGGACTTCGACCACCTGCTTATGTTTTCCCAACATCAATGTCTTGTTAAAGGGAAACGTACGAAAATAATCTCCCTGAGTATGTTTCACCGCAATGTACAAATTAGAATGTGGTTCAACCGCATCTGTCACAGATAAATAATACTCCGGTCGTGTATGGAAGAATCCAAAATCCCATGTTCTATATACAATCTTTTTATTCCGTTTTACACAAACTTCCTCCCTGAGTAAGTTTAGTAATTGTGTATGTATCTTTATACTCTCATCCAATTTATTTTTGTAATCTACCGGACCGTTCCCAATATGATAAGGAATATTATGAATATAAGTTTCCCCTGTACGTATGACCAATCCATCCATTTCAGGGAATAATTCAAACAACTCGTCCAGCATTATCTTGTGAATTTCCCAGGTTTTAGGTTTTTCAAATGATATATGCCCATCCTTATCACAAATCTCATCTTTATACAATTCGATCAGTTTCTTGGGCAGAACAATTATATCAGTAAAATAAAAAGCCTGTAATCCATTCTTATGACATTCTCTAATCTGTGCGCGTATTTCTTCCGCTAACAGATTGATCCATGTACGTTCCGGAGATTTTCGGGGGAAAATATTCTTATTCAATTTATCAAAAGATACGGCACATTGAGGAAACTTAAATTCATTTATCACCATGCCATTAAAATGATAGGAAGCTAATTTCCCCGGATCACGAAACGAGGTTTGTGTCATAGCCTCCCCCGGATTATGATGTACCATATCCATCACCAGATATCCCTCTTTCTTACATTGCTGGGCACCAATGGCAGAGATAAAAAAACAGAATATAAATAGTAAAGTGTATTTATTCATGATATTTTGATACATTATTGTTGTAGTAGCTTCTTGTCAACTGACAAATATTCAACCTTTACATCTTTTAGGATGATATGTGGCATATTTTCTCCTCCCTGCACATCTATATCCTGAAGATTTAAACCATTCACATCGTCAAAGACAAAAGCTGGTCTGAAATCTTTAGCCATCGCCTTCACTGATACATTCTTCATCTTCAACCCCTTGACATGACGAACATAAAATCCCCATGCCGGTAATTCACCGAACATTGAAAATTCAGGATATGCAGTTTCCTGTTCCGGCACATCATCCAGTCTGTCCAATGGGATGATAGCCATTCCTTTATTTCCTCTACCCGGGAATATTATTTCTATATTTTCCAGTGTTACATTCTCTACACAATGTCCGGGTATTCCTGTTATAGATGAAGGTATGGGATTATGCAGCACAGATAAATCCGGTCCACGTAATTCATAGTTTTTATCCGGACGATCGAACGGAACTTCCACCTTTATATTTTTCAAAGTAACATTCCGCAATGTTCCCACATCTCCCTTATTACGATGTCCTAGTCTTACCAAAATAGCATTTCCGGTATTCGTTGCATTAATTCCGTCCACCAACACATTTTCTAAACATCCACCATCGACAGATTCAATAGCAATAGCAGAGCGAAATGTATCAAAAACCCGTATATTTTTAATAACTACATTTTTAAACCCACCTCTAGACACAGTTCCAAACTTCACGGCATTGGCACTAGAACGTACTGTACAATTTTCAATGTGAATATTATCATTCCAACATCCTTCTGTATGTGATTTAAGACATATACCATCATCTGCAGAATTTACATAACTATTAGTAATACGCACATTCTTACAATCACTGACATCAATACCATCATTATTCCAGTAAGCATCACTTTCAACTCTAATACTATCCATTACAAGATCTTCACATCTATCATAAGTCTGTAGCCAACAAGCTCCGTCTTTAATTGTAACCCCCTTTATCTGTATGTTTTTACACTTTACCATTTCTATGATTTCTGGTCGAGCTCCTTCGTTTGGTCTTTTTCGTGAACGGTTATACAATCTAGGTTCTAATTTTCCTACATAAAAAAGGCTGTCTATATACAAAGCCAACTCACGTCCCTGACCATCAATCACTCCTTCGCCTGTAATAGATATATTCTCCTGGTGATCTGCAAGAATTAATGCCATTCGTCTTTTCAAGCGGGTATAGTCTTCTACTTTTGTACTTCCCAGCAAAGTCCCACCTTTTTGAATATGGAGTTCCACATTAGATTTTAAAATAACACTACCAGTCAAGAAAGTGCCTTCCGGAACAATAACTTTTCCTCCTCCTGCATCCGCCGCAGCATCTATCGTTTTTTGTATAGCCTTGGTATTCAATACTTCAGAATTTGATTTAGCACCATAGCGTGTTATATCATAATCTTTTTCTTTCAGACTATCACTTTTCACCTGCGCCAACAGAAATAAATTAGCAGCTACCAACAAAAATATCTTTTTCAACATAAGCTCTATCTCTTTTATAGATTTATAATTATAAAACCGTGAATTAACTCATTACCAATGATTACTTATCAAAATATCCCCAAGTACTACCGTGTCCGGTTCACCTTCCATTGCTCATCCGTTTTTAAAAGAATCTCCAGCGAAGGAGTTTTCCAATATTTATCAGACAAAACAACCCTTACTGTATATTCTCCGTTACCCTTATTCACAATCTTTACCGCTTTAGCTATTTTTCTACTATCCAGCTTTTTATGATGTGGAAGCAATACGGAAAGCCAACGAATAGGTTTTCCTGCTTTCAAAACATGTTTACTATAAATCGCATAATCATCATTCTTCCAATGCTTCGGCTGATACTGTATTCCCTTCTCACTACTTCCAGGAGCATCGAATGTTATAAACAGTTTTTTATCCGCTTCTCCATATTTATCAGTAAAAGCCCTGACCAAAGCCGGATAATGTAATAAAGAGGCATCAAACCAAGTAGCTGTTGCCCCATCAGCATCACCACATTGAGGAGCAGAAGGAACATGCCATACAGGTCCCGCAACCAATCCGTCAGCTTCTTTACCTGGCATAAATTCATCTAAAACAACTAATACTCCTTCTTCTGTCAACAACATTCTTCTTTTCCAAGAAGAGTCATGTGTCCAAATTTCACGATAAGAAACTGATCCATAACTATCCTTTTCTTTATTCTCTACTGTTGCACTAGTTAAAATACCTCCTTGTTGACGATCCAAACGAAGATTATATTTCAGGTCACATCCATTTATAGCCAACTGAATAGGTACTCGCGTCCATCCTTCAATAGGAGTCACATATTTATAAGATAATCCCATACGACTATACTCTTCTGTCAGACTGAATTTTTCATTTAACTTGACACGCAGTATGGTACGTCCATATCGAGTTCGCAAACGAAGCACTTTCTTTCCTGTTTCTGTATCCGTCACTATCGCATAGTCCTCTTTAGCCAATGGTGTTTCTGTAAAGGTCTGCGTATTATCCGGACCTGTAAATGAAAAAGTTATATTGTCGTTCAACTCATCGAATACCACCATTTTTTTTTCGCCTTTAGCCCCTCCAATAAAAAGATCGCTGATATATACATCGACAGGGATATCCGAAGGACACACATTTCGATACTCATATCCTCCAAACCAAGTACGACCTGGAAAAATTTTACCCACAGATTTTTCACCGGCAGCAGGTAACAAAGCGAATTCAATCTTGACTTCCTGCAAATCCAGCAGATCGTTTTTTCCGGCAATAGCATCCGGATTCCCCCACATATAGCCTAATGGATTTTTCACTTCTGTCAATGCATAATTTACACCAGCAGTTTTTTTGTTATTAATCACATAATCTTTAGAAGGCATATGCGTCCGCGCTATTCTCAAATTGGCAGAAGAACGGTACCAACGTCCTGAAAATACTCCGGAAGTTTCACGGAAAGGATATTGTGCATCCGGCTCTGAAACCAATAAAGTATTATTCCATGCAGGCCATTCATAACGTCCGCGATCCGTAATAATCATAGTTCCATCGACTTCATAATGCACTAAATCCCCACGTGTATCAGCTACTCCTCCGTGATACAACATATTGCAGTCATCTTGAATCCAAAACTGCGCAAAAGGTGCTCCCTTTTCTCGTGAAGGAGCTAGTATTAAGCGATCCTTACTCTTATAAGTATCCGGGAAAATACATTGTACAGCCGCTCCAACTTCAGGCTCTTTCACCTCACTATCCGCATATTGAGGAAATGCTTTGGCGAAAGCTTCTTCGGGCAAGCGACCGGTCTTCATATTCCCCGCCAGATAAGTCTTCTTCAATGCCCATAAAATAGTAGGATCCGGACAAACTTCCATTATGGTGGTAAATGCCTTTACATAAGATTCCTGATCATACGGTTCTCCATCACCTGTAGACGAAACCAAACCTGAAGAACTGATATGGTCTCTATAACGATAATAAGCTTTCTTCAACTTCTCACTTTTCAGTTCTTTCAACTTTCCCAACCTTACTCCTAAAGCTATCAACCGGGGAACATTATGAGCAACATAAGCCGGTTCATAACTATCTCCAGGAATATACCAGTCATTCCACACCGCCTCTGCATAAGTTCTCCATTTTTTCATATCCGGATGTTTAGGATATAATTCAGCAGCAGCCAACGCGCCAATAGCATAATTGGCAGCCCGGTTATTCGGCCCTCGCTCCTCACATAAATTTAACTGATTTATAACTTCATCTGACAACCGCTTAAATTCCTGATCCATCAAGCCTTTTTCTTTCAATAAACGCATTGAATCAAAAAACTTTTCTCGAGCAAAAAAGGAGATTTCGAGTTTTCTCATTCCAGAATGTTTCTTCACATAGTCAAATGCATCAAGAATTCCCATAATAATTGTTTTTCCTTGCTCTTGTTCAGTCCTGCTATCTGATACAATTAAATCATAAGCCGCATAAACATCCACATCATTACTATGATAGAATGTGACCTCATCGGGAATCTTAATCTTGTCGAGAATCTTATTCTTCACTTCTATGCGTGTCATACTCTCAATCTTTTTATCTTGAGCAAATGCATATCCACCTAGTAAAAAAGAGATAATATATAATACAAACAGGTTTATTCTCATGGCTTTCATGTTTTTAAATTCAATCCGCAATGATTATTTACGTTCTACATTCCATCTACCATCTTTAGCAACTTCGATATGCAATACCGTTTTATCAGCTAGTTTAATCTGTATATTGCTACGCTGCATTTCATCTGTTTTAGTTGAAATAGACTTGGCTATATCCTCTGAGCGCCAACCTGCTGAATGAGGAACAACCACCGTTACGAAAGTTACAGGTTCTCCCGGCCTTACTTTTTGTTTAGCAAAAGCCGTTACCGGTTTCACCGTATATTCCTGCTGTTGCGCACCGTAACTACGTCCTTTCTGCTTATCAAAATAAACGAGTAACTGACTTCTGCCAATTTCCTCATTTGCACGATTTTTCCAAACTTTCGTCTCGCCCAAAGAGTTAAACCAGTTCTTACCGCTCTTATCTAAAGAATACAATTGCCACAAGCTACCAGCCACACATTCTTCAGTCCCCTGCCCCGGTAACAAGCAATCTTGTAAAACAAGGATACCTTCTTTTGTCAGCACAATATTACGCTGCAAAGTCGTTCCCTCCACACATTGATCATCCAGTATGATTTGTCCATAAGAATCTCCACCTTTCGTCTCTGCCTTTGCACTTTTCACTGTATTCGAATTTAACAATGTACCCGCTTTTTCATGAATATATTCTTCACCGGGAAGAGTTACTTTATTATATGCACGTATTACAAAATCAAGAGTGGACTTCTCTGTTTTCTTTTTTGATATGTGCTTCCAGTCGCAACCAATATAACGATATTCATTCAAGTCAAAATTCATCGCCACATTCAAATTAACAAACGTAACATTTTTATCACGAAGTACAATCTTTACAATCTTTCCCTCTTTGCCATAATCTACCACCGTTGCATTCTTGCTCCAATATTCTTTAAACGTGGATTCATGAATGTTTTTTTCTCCTGCTTTTCCCATCAATCTCACATTCTTAATATAGATTGTTTCTCCCGGCTCTCCCTGAAAACGGAACGACAGACTTTTCATTCCCCGCATGGACGGATTAGCGGAAATTTCCGTAGATTGAGTGAAATCTATAAAATCAGAAAACCATGTATTAGTCAACAAACGACTTTGCTTCATTTCAAAAGGAAATCCGTCAGCCGATTCTTTCATCACAACGACTGTATTGCCATGACGGGCATCAGTAGCATGACGCTGTACTCCATGAAACAGAGGATTATCGTCTACTTCAAAATAGTTAATCGTACCGCGTAAATTAGGATGCTGATGTGTACCGGAAGCATATAAATCACTCATGATAAAAGGAGTTCCCGGTTCCGTTGAAGCACGTAATAACAATTGGTCGGGTATTCCTGCTTTCCCCTTTCTATTTACACGGGCCGTTACCATAGAAAGCCCAACAGGAGAATCTATTTTACCTTTAAAAGTAGGCAATAAAGCCACTTCTGCCAAAATGGCCCAATCACACGCCTGACGAAGATTCCAACCCGGCTTAAAATACTTGTTTTCATCTAAATTGGGATAACCTATCGTAAACAATTTCCAGGCAGCCTTCCGAAAAGAAGCATCTCCCGTCAAACGGGCTATTTTCTCAAATACCAATATCCAATTATTATATGCAAAGAAATAATCGTCACCATACTCCGGCATATATCCACTCGGTGCTTGCTGATCACGATAACGTTCAAACCACTTTTTGATTTCAGGAGTCTTCAACAATTTAACCTTACCACTTTCGATGGCGATGGAAATGATATCATTCAAATGAATAGAAGCATATAAAGTAGCAGCTTCGTCCACATCTTTATTCCGATACCAAAAATCCCACATTTTATCAATATACTTTTTCCATTGAGGAGCATTCGGTGCTTCGGGGAATAAATTATACATCCGTACAAATCCTAAAGCGCGTTCCTGTCCCTGATTATTATCAATGACAAATCCTGGTTCAAAATGAAGATCGGCAAAACGCACCATCACATCATCAGCCTCATTGTTCAAACGCCCATTATCTCTCAAAATTTCATAAGTTAATGTAAGATTCTGCAAAGCAAAAAAATCATCTCGTCCACGCATAAGCTTTTCATCTTTGCGCCAAGCGAGTATTGCACTTTTAAATACTTGCTCCGACATATTCAAATAACGTTCCTGATGCGTTGCTTTATAAAAAAGTGCAAATGAAGACATTAGATTGGTTATCCAACGAACATTTTTATTTTTAATTTCATTTGCGATACGCGCTTCACTATACCCCAGTGTTAACCGATCAAATGCTTTCACTGCCTTTGGCAGAAAATCTTCTTTTTTCAGTTCCTGTGACCAGGCATAACCAGACAAAAACAAGCAGCAAACAACCAGTAATAAATATCTAAGTTTCATAACCATCTTACTTTTTATTAATTTACTTAATCGTGACAACAACAGGATGATTTATATTTTCAGCGTACATATCTATCAGATTTATGAATTCATCTCTTTTAGAAAAACAATCCACACCAAGTTCCCATCCAGCATATACTTGATAACGGTATCCATCTTTTCCCGGTTTCAATTTAACACACCACGTCTTCAGAATACCATAGCCTTCATCCGGCGTATGATAAGTTTCCAAGAACTGCTCACAAGGAATAAGTAAAGCCATTCCCAGCCCATAATCTCTGTTAACTGTCTGTTTATCATACGTAATCATTGATACGCATTTATTATCATACTGCTTTTCTATCGGCTTCCGAGTATTATAGTTAGCTACAATTCCTGTAACCAGTACTCCATTTTCCGGTAGAGGTGAAGTACGAATCTCTTCCTCATAGCCACACTTCCCAGCCCATATTGTCACTTTTTCATGAACATCCACTTTACTTCCCAATACATCCCAACCTATAAAATCCAGCCTAAAGACAGAACGTACCGGTCCTTCGGTTATCACCTCAAAATGAGAAGAATCAATAATGTCAACCGTATCTTTATAATCCACTCCCATACGAACTAACGTATCCGGCAATTGTAAAGCAATACCGCCCAATCCAAAAGAATTGGCCGCACTTAAAATATCTCCTCCCCATTCTCTTAACTCCTGGTAAGTATTACTAGGATGACCATCAGCACAAATTCCCACAGTGTCCAATACCATATCGGAAATTCTTTTGCCAAATAAATCACGACAATTACGTCCATCAAAATAATGGCGGAAACCAACTTTATCATTTTCCCATGCCGGGCCGTCCATTTGATAGGGATAATCAACTCCTCCCCTAGGAAGACTCTGTTTTCCATGAGTATCGGAAACCAAATCTTCTATATGACCGGGAGTAGTCATTTTTCCATAACGAATATTGGTACGTCTTTCAAAAGCCGGATACTTAGTTACATCAACCCACTTTATGCACAATTCAACATTCTCATTTCTTTCTAATGTATATACAAATGCCAACTCATCCCATACACCGTCCTGATTTATATCATCCACTTGGCAAGGAATACGCGTTCCATCGGTTTTCTCTATTACAGGCAACAAGCTATTCTCTACTGCTCTCAGATCAGCACGCGACAAAGTAAAACTTTCATCTATCCGTACCCTGTCTGTAGGATTCTGAAGTAGCACAGAAGTAGCAGAGTGCTCTCTCATACATGATGAGAACACTACCACCAATACATATAAATAACCGATTATTTTCATTTGTATTATTTGAAATCCGTAACTAAAGCATATGCACACCAAAGCATCGGTGCTTGTCCGTGAAGATCTCCCGTCAATGGAAGACGATTCACATAATGTTCGCGACTATCTTTAATCGAAGTACCTTCGCACACATCCTTCACGTCGCCTTTTTCATCAATGTATGTACACAAAGTAATCCAACTTTTACGAACGGCTTCTCCATATTCTTTCTCGTCAAGCCATCCTTTCTTCAGACCGACAATCATAGCATATGTAAACATGGCACTTCCGGAAGTCTCTTCCCACAATTCAGGGTCATCTACCAATTGTCGCCACATTCCTTTCTCATTCTGCATCTTTTTCAATGTCTTCATCATTTTAAGATAAGCAGTCATAATTGCTGGTTTATCCGGATTACTTTCCGGCAGAATACGTAATAATTCTGCCATACCAACCGCCATCCATCCATTAGCACGTCCCCAACAATAAGGGGCTGAAGGAGCGTGATAAAATAAACCATTATCCAGTTGTAAGGAGTCCAAGTAGACGACCATCTCACTGGCAGCACGATTAATATACTTTTCGTCTTTTGTTACCCGATAGGCTTGTGCTTGAATGGCTGTGATCATAAACATATCATCCATCCACAAACGCGTTTGCCAAGAATACCCTTTATCAGTCCATACTTTTTCTTCAGCAGTTAATTCCTGTGTAGCGGGAGCATTCCACTGTTCATCTGCATATTTCATACCCAATTCCAAATATTTATCATCCTGTGTTTGTAGATACAGTTCCAAAGGAACTGTACCAAACACATTATTATCTACATGATTAGCTTTAGGCTGCAAATAAGCTTCAGTTGTAAAAAGCGGTTGAAAACGTGCTTCCAATCTATCTTTCAATCCAACATTATGGGTAGCTTGCGCAAACCATAACCCTCCCAACCAAGTACAGACATCCGGATAGGTTATTTGTGTACGCGGCTCATTTATGCGTAACGGACTACCATATTGTGAATGCCATTGTTCCAAATAGCGGTCTGCTAATTTATTACCGACTTGTACCGGATCTGCCTCTACCGGAAAATTACTCAATAAATCATTTACAGTTTGTTGTTTTCCCGACTTACAAGCACACAAACCTACACAAATCATTACCCAAAATACAAGAATATTATTCTTCCTCATTTTCACCTTATTTTAATACATTTATTTACCTGTCGGCCTACATACCACCCTGAAACCAATAGTTATATCACGTGCACTCAAGCTTTTTCCATTACGCACCAGCACCCGACATGGACTAGGTCTGTCATTAAATCCTCCTCCACGAATCACTCTCGTCAAAGTAAAATCTGTAATTGATGCCTCTTTACCTGGATTAATCTGCTCATCCGCTGTATAATTTTTAAATTCATCCTTACAAATTTCAATTATGTTACCGGACATATCATACAATCCCAATTCATTGGGCTCTTTCTGCTTCACACGTTGTGGCCATGCTTCTTCCTTACCTGATACCCCATTGAGACGAACACAATCTTCATTACAAAAACCTACTTTTGTAAAATCATTGCTTCCGGAGAACATAGTCTGCTTTCTTTTTCTTCCACCACGTGCTGCAAATTCCCATTCTGCTTCTGTAGGGAGATCGAATGTATATTTGTTTCCCGTTAACTTGGATAGATTTTCACAGAATGTTTTAATATCACTCATATTACGCTTATCAGCAGGATAGTCAGCATACAACCCGTCGCCGTAACTCCAAATATACCATTTACCGATAACATAAGAATATAACTCTTGAGTCACCTCAAAACGACACATGTAAAAATCATCTACTGTCACTTTGTGTACCGGAAAGACATTATCGCTTAAACCGTCACCTTGTTCAGCCGTTCCTCCCATCAAGAAAGTTCCGCCTTCCACAAACACCATATCCTTATCAAAAAAATCATTAAAATACTTAATTCGCTTTTGACCGGCATCAGTCGCAAGCCAATCCCACCTTGCCTGTTTAGCATTCGCATCCTTAGAAGATACATTCGGCAAATCCGAAGCGTAAAATTCATAGAACGGTTTTGTTGAGTTATAATCGTTCTTATCAGAATATATCACCGGAATCCTATTCAATAACTCTGTTTTTAGCTCATCTGTCAACAAAGACGCACCTTCTTTCAGCGGAGCATCACTAAAATATGCATCCCCCGGTTCTTCCGGGCGAGTCTCATCTGTTTCATCTCCATCATCAGGCGCCTCGGTAGAAATTCTACATATCACTCTAAATCCAATAGTGGCATCATTCTTTTCCAAGTTCTTTCCACCACGCACTGCGATCCGACAATAATCAGGAGTCACACTGTATCCTCCTCCACGAGTTACCCTTAATAAATCAAAATTTGTAGTATTGATCATTTCATCTTTTCCCGGATTTACTTGATCGGATTCAGTATAGTTTTTAAACTCATTCTTACAAATTTCAATCATATTGCCGGACATATCATATAATCCTAATTCATTAGGTGCTTTCTGCATTACACGTTGTGGCCATGCCATCATTTTGTTACTAACCGCATTGAAACGGAAACAATCTTCATAGCAATTTCCTACTTTCGAAAAATCATCGCTACCTGCAAACATCGTAGAAACCCTCTTTCGTCCACCACGCGCAGCAAATTCCCATTCCGCCTCCGTAGGAAGGTCAAATATCAACCTTTTCCCTGTTAGCTTAGACAAATTATCACAGAAGGTTTTAATTTCTGACATTTTACGTTTATCTGCTGGATAATCAGCATACATACCATCGGCATAAGACCACTTATACCATTTTCCTATAACATAGGAGAACAACTCTTGAGTCACCTCAAAACGACACATATAGAAATCATCTACTGTTACTTTATGTACTGGAAAAATAGAAGTATGTAAGCCATCACCTTGTTCTGCTGTTCCTCCCATCAAGAAAGTACCACCTTGTACAAATACCATATCTTCTGTCAGAAACTTCTTAAAATATTCTAATCTCTGTCTACCCGCTTCAGTCTCCAACCATTCTTTTCGTGCTACAGTGGCATTATAATCATCAGAAGCAACATCGGGTAAATCCGACACATAAAAATCAGCAAACACTGTCCCTGCTGTATAATCATTTTTATTAGAATATATCGGCATTATATTTTTCTTCAATGCAGCTTCAAGCCCTTCAATATTCCACAGCGATGCACCTTCCGTTATCGGTGCAGAACTAAAAGCTGCATCTCCTGGTTCTTCCGGACGGTCATACATTGTATCATTGGATGTATTGTTGTTATCATCATCATTACAAGCGAATAGGGATATAGACAATGCAAGTCCCCATAATATATGTTTCATCATTTTTTGTATCATAGTTATTTCATTATTGACGAATTATTAATAACCTTCATTCTGCCACATAATATCTTCATTTCCATAAGTCAACAGATCAGACAAAGGAATAGGAGCCAATTTATTATATGATTTCATACTATAGGTTGGAACATTAGAATTTATATTATATTCTTCCGAAGCCAATGCAAAGTGTTTTTCCATCGCATCTTCTGCCAAATCCCAACGAATCAGATCCGGCCAACGAATCCCTTCGAAAGCGAACTCCACAAAACGCTCTTTAACCAAACGATCAAAAACATCTTTCTTACTTGCAAAATTCCCATTTTCGAATGTTTCCAAACCAGCTCTTTCTCTGACTTCATTAATAATGCCTACAACTTCTGTTAGATTCCCATAGAAATCTAACTCATTTAATGCTTCAGCATACATCAATTTGACATCTGTATACCTCAAAATAGAGATATTATTTCCAAATTCATCATAAGCAGTCGGAGTCGTTTCCGACATTTGTAAGAACTTACGGACAAAGTACTGGTCCGTCACCGGTTTGTCCTTATCCAAATACAATCCTGTTACAACCGTAATATCTTTTCTTTTATCACCCTCTTCGTATGTATCTCCTCCCCATAAAGATTCCGAAGCACGAATAGACCCGGAAGCTCCAACAAAAGAAACGCCATTCATCAATTTAGAATCCTTAGAAACATTAATATTAGAAGGAATGAACCAACCACTAAAACTTTGGCTAAGCCCTAAGGCCTTACCACTTTTTCCACCTAAATATTGTACCTCCCAAACTCGCTCCGGACCATTATTATATGCATCACTAAAACAATCTTCATATTTTGTGGCCATTTTATAAGGTGCCCCCTCTTTATCCACTACTACTTTCAACCAATTAGCTGCTTCTGTATAATTTTTCATATACAGATATATCCGTCCCAACATTCCTGCCGCAGCATACTTCGTTACTCTTCCGGCATTGGCATCCGTCCATTTTTCCGGAAGATTATTCCAAGCATCTTTAAAATCAGAAATAGCCTGTTCATAGGTCTTCTCCTGACTCTCTCGACGGACTGTATATATTTCTTCACGAGGCATTTCATGAATAATCAGAGGTGCTCCTCCCCAACACCATGCAAACTGAAAATAAGCTAAACCACGCATTGCATACGCTTCACCTTTCAAATTTTTCTTTTGTTCCGCTGTAGCAGATCCCGTAAATTCAATGGGTTCAATTCTGTCTAATAACTGATTACAACGATATATCAACGTCCACCAATCCGACCATGGTCCTTTCCATTTTGGCTCCATAGCCGTATCTAAAAAACGACTGATTTCTTTATAATTTCGCGCTTCATCTCCACGGCTAACAATAGCCTCCAACCAATTTTTATTATACAATTTCTGTAACTGTGCATAACAACCATTAATCGCCAATTCAAAATCCGACGGTTTTTTATAATAATTCTCATCCGTATAGATAGAAGGCTGTTCTACATCCAAATACCCCTCACAAGCAAAGAGAGAGAGAAAACAGCACAAGGTCAGTAATTTAGCAAATATTTTCATAATAATAGTAGATTAAAAAGTCAAATTTACTCCTAAAATATATTTTCTCGCTTGAGGATAAGTCGTATAATCTACTCCACGAATCATCGGGTTATTCGGTGAATAACTATTCACATCCGGATTACCAACATAATCAGTAAAAGTATATAAGTTCTCTGCTGTCACATACACTTTAGCAGATTGAATATGAGACTTCCTCAACCATTTAGTCGGTAACTTATAACTCAAACTTATATTCTGTATACGCAGGAAAGTTGCATTATAAATATACTGATCCGTCGTGTGTAGTACTCCGTCTCTTAATGGAGAGTTATTACCAAATCCATAAGGCAACGGTGTCTTTCCATCCCAAGACATATCAACTCCAAGTCCTGTCGGGATAGGATTTCCGCCTGCATACTCTTCTTTATAACAATGTAGCCATTGCTTCATCTGATTATAATTAGAACGTCCGGAACTCAAATTACGACTAGCCAAATAAAGAACTTTACCACCAATCTGCCCACGTAAGAAGACACTTAATTCAAAACCTTTGTATGAGAAACGATTTGTAAAGCCATAAAGCAAATCTGGATCATTAGAGCCATAAGGTATCATATCATCAGAATTGATTTCCCCATTACCATCCGTATCTACATACTTTAAGTTTCCTGGAATCTGATTTTCCAAAACCGGAACCAGAGGCTTACTCTTATCATATTTTCCATCAGCCCCTACACCGAAATCAGCACTCGTCAACAAACCATCGGTTTTATATACATAAAATTGAGAAATCGGTCCACCAACCTTAGTGATAAAACGAGCATCCCAAGCTTCTGTTATAACATTGTCATTGCCTCCCATATCCAATACTTTATTCTTATTGGCAGACAAATTCAGTGTAGTAGACCATTTAAAATTTCTCTTATGAATATTCACAGTAGTCAAATCCATTTCCCAACCTCTATTTTCAATGGATGCCAAGTTTGTATTCATCGTATTAAAACCTGTAGCAGCAGGTAATTTCAAAGAATAAAGCAAATCATCAGTACGATTAATATAATAATCAAGATTCAACTGTACCCGGTTACGGAACAAAGAAAGGTCAAGACCGAAATTCAATGCTTTTGTTGTCTCCCATTTCAAGTTACTATTTGCTAAATTTTTGGCATACATTCCAACATGAGAGGTCCCTCCATATACCGCATTGATTACATTATAATTCGAAATATAATCAGCCACTCCTACACGGTCATTTCCCGACATACCCCAAGAAGCACGTATTTTTAGCAAATTGATAACTTTGATATTTTTCATAAAGTCCTCACCGCTTATTTTCCAGCCGGCAGAAACAGAAGGAAATAATGCCCAGCGATTACCTGGTCCGAAACGCGAAGAACCATCACGGCGAATAGAAGCTGAAGCCAGATACTTATCAGCATAATTGTAATTCAAACGACCAAACAAAGAAGAAGTACGTAAAATCTGTCTGGCACTATTAGCCTTATTCGGGGTAGCTCCCATATTCAATGTTGACACATAATCTAAAGGGAAATCAAGAGCACCGGCGTCACTATTAAAGTAGTTACGTTCATCAATACTCTGCCCCAATAAAATATCCAATTTATGTTTCTTCCCAAACTTCGTTACATAATTCAGTGTATTCTGAATACCCGTACGAGATATGGAGGAAGTAGCTGTAGTACCAATAGCACTTGAAGCAGAAAACGGTTGTACATTCAACGGAAGGAAATATTCTGAAATTTTAGACTCTGTATTATAATTAAACAACGTCTTAAATGTCAATCCTTTCAATATCTTCACTTCTGCCCACAAAGCAGTGTTATATACTCTTTTCTCAATTTTATCAGTGACATTCATCAAACGCTCATAAGGATTCACTTGTGTCTGGTAACTAGGATTAAATCCAAAATCCCGCGTATTTTCATCCAAACGTAAAGTTGCCGGCAAATAAAGAGAACTCATTATCACTTTATCCTTACCTTCAGATTCGCCACGGTTCTGTGTAGAAATAGTAGGTGCAAAGTTAATTCCTGCTCTCAAATATTTATTAATATCCAATGCAGCATTCATACGGAAATTAAAACGTTCGTAATCAGTATTCTTCACAATACCATCCTGATTCATATACCCTGCGGACAAGTAGATAGCATATTTTTTACCCTTAGAAGATACAGATACTTGATGATTGTGCGTCCATGCAGTTCTCAAAATCTGATCCGTCCAATCCACCGTAGAAAGTAACGGATTCAATGACCAGTCCGCTGTTTCCGACTGCGGGTTGGCCAACCAATCTTCATTTATCCTACGATTGGATGGTCTGTCTTTATTAGGAGTTGTCATGCTATAACCCTCTGAAAGATATTTAGCATTCATGTACCATATATTATAAGCTAGAAACTCCTTAGCACTCATTACTTCCGGTAAGTCATAAGCATTCTGCACACCCAAATAAGATTCCCATGTAATGATCGGTTTCGCTCCTTTAGCCTGCTTGGTTTCAATCAACACGACACCAGCCGAACCTCGGGCACCATAAATAGAGGTAGCAGCAGCATCTTTCAAAACCTGGATAGAAGCTACATCCGAAGGATTCACATCACTCATAGATTCAGTAATTACTCCATCTACAACAATTAATGGAGACGATGAACTATTAATAGAGCTGGCCCCTCTGACCAAAATTTGCATTTCTTCACCAGGAATACCACTAGCCGTTTGCGTCTGTACACCGGATAATTGTCCGGAAAGAGCATCGCTTAAACTTGTAATAGGACGCCCTTCAATCGCATCCGCAGAAATCTTTGCAACAGAAGTAGTCAGGTCCGACTTCTTCATTGAACCGTAACCCACAACTACTACTTCATCTAATGTCTTTGAGTCTTCTTCGAGTTTAATCAGAAGTTGTTGCTTACCATTCACACTGACTTTCTTTTCCACATAGCCCACATAGGTAACAATCAGTGTGGCATTCTTCCCTACATTTAAGGTAAACTTACCATTCAGGTCTGTAATCGTTCCTACAGCTTTATTGCCATTCTCTACAATATTGGCACCAATAATGGGTTCCCCCATCATATCGACCACAGTACCTGTTACTTTCATTTGCGCCCAGACGACGCTACTTAAACATAATACTAAAAGAGTCGTCAAGAGTCTATGTTTCTCATAGAGACTGCTTCTCCGATTTACTTTGTCGTTCATACACTAAATTTTACAAGGTTAATAAATCGTTTATCATTCCTTAACGCCGCAAATATAGATATACGATATCCAACAGATTGGGAATATTGTATCAAACACTCGAAAAATAGGGTACACTTCCTCCTTTCCGGACTTTTTTACTAAGAAATGACACTTTTATCATGTTGTTTCAAGTAACTTGTAGGTGCAATACCATAAGTTGCCTTAAAAACTTTACCAAAATAGGACGGGTCAGAATACCCAACACTATAGGCAACTTCAGAAATAGAATATTGACCGGTTGCCAACATCTCAACGGCCAATTTCATACGAACGTTTTGAATCAATTTATTAGGAGAGACATTCGATATGGCTCTCACTTTCCGAAAGAATTGAGAACGTCCCATATTTAAAGTTTCATATAAGTCGTTAACAGACAGTTCCGGTTCATGCGCCTTTTCACGAATTAGATCCATTACTTCCTGTATAAAACTATCTTGCGCGCTCAATTCAGCTACCGGCACTTCAATAGAATCCAACTTCTCCCTAAAAATCAGACGAAGTCTGTTACGATTCTTAAGTATGCTATCTAACTTTGCCAAAAGTACTTTAGGAATAAATGGCTTCAATACATAGTCGTCTGCCAAAGCCTCATACCCCTCTTCGATATGCTCACTCAAAACCTTTGCAGTCAACAATACTACAGGAATATGAGCTGTAATCTTTTCATCTTTGACAGCCTTACATAATTCAACTCCATTCATGACGGGCATCATAACATCACTGACAATCAAATCCGGAACTTGCTCGACAGCAATTTCCAATGCTTTCTTACCATTGGAAGCCGTATTAACAACATATTGTTTTGATAATAAAAGAGAAGTATACTGCCGCATATCATCGTCATCTTCTACCAATAATATATGAGGGCGTTTCTCTCCCTCCTTCTGTTTTACATTTTTTTCTTCAATAGGAGTTATACACTCACGTTTTATTTTTTTCAAGTATGTATCCTCGTCGTTTTCCACAAATTCGACATTGGCTTCAGCGAAACATTCTTTACCTAAATTCAATTCTACAAAAAATTCCGCACCACATCCGAGAGTACTTTCCACCCATATCTTTCCTTTATGTAGCTTTACTGCATATTGTGCCATGTTCAGCCCTATACCACTGCCAAATAAATTAGATTTACCACCTTGCTCTACTTGAAAGAACAAATCGAATATTTTAGATATATTTTCTTTTGAAATCCCTTCACCACAATCTTTTACTGAAATCACAACACTACTTTCTCTTGCAACGGAACGTACCAAAATGCGTGTTCCCTTAGGTGAATGTTTCACAGCATTTGACAGCAGATTAAATAAAACTTTCTCCATCAAATCTATATCAATCCAAAGTTCTTCACCATAATAATTATTAGTATAGCCAATAGTCAACTCTTTCTTCTTTAGCAAATCAGAAAAGCTATCTATCTGACCTGTCAGAAACACTCCAAGGTTGACCCTACTCAGTCTCAATTGCATAGCACCATATTCGAGTTTCCGGAAATCCATTAACTGATTTACCAAAAGTAACAAACGATTAGAATTCTTGTATATCTGTTTCATTGGATACAAAAATCGTTCAGGTAAAGTGTCATCCTGCAGAATATCCTCAACCGGTCCCGTAATCAAAGTCAATGGAGTACGTAATTCATGAGAGAAGTTTGTGAAAAGCTCCATCTTCATCCGATAGTTACGTTCCACATTTTCTTTTTTAATTTCTTCTATCTTTCTTTTATATTTATCAGTTTTACGCTTATACCAATAATACAACGCAAGGGCAATTATCATTAATGACAATAATACATAAATAACTTTTGCCCATAAAGTGAGCCAAACCGGTGGATGAACAATTACATTAACAGTCGTTTCCTGTCCCCATATACCATCACTATTGCAAGCTTTTACATAAAAGGTATAGTGACCAGCAGAAAGATGTGAATAGACAACTTCATTCCGGTCACTATAATTCCAATTATTATCCAACCCATCCATCCGATATGCATACCGATAAGCCTTAGGAAAGATATAGTCCAACGAAGAAAATTTAATAACCACAGCAGCATTTTTATAGGAGAGTTCAACATGTTCCAAACTACGTGCATTATCATACTTCACCTGTTCTGTCTGGTTATCAGAAGCAAGACTATTTATAGAGGACAGATAAACAATCGGCTTCTCTCCTTCCTCCCATTTGACAAGCTCTTGCGGATCAAATTCAGCAATACCATTATTTCCACCAACATAAATCCGCCCCTCTTTCGTCTGTAATAATGCTTTTCTGGACACCTCATTCAATGGAAAAGCTGTATCACAGGTATAGTTTACAATTTTCAAATCATTGAAAGATAATCTAGACAACCCAATGATGGTAGAAATCCAAATATCACCTGTCTTCCGATCCTCTACCACACCACAAACAGAATTATGTATCAGACCTTGCTCTACACCAAAATGTTCAATCGTCTTTTTCTGTGGTTCGTAACAATACACTCCTGAATCAAATGTTCCAACCCACACATTTTTATTTTTATCCTGATAAAGGACACTTACATTTTTATTCTCCACCTCTTCAAATCCGGTATGGTCACCTTTAAAATAAGGAGCTTGTTCATTGGGGGAATAATTAAAATGCCAAACTCCACTCGTACGTCCTCCTACAAGCATAGAGGTTCCATACGCAAGTAAATCTTGTGTAAGCATGAAACGAGTGCTTCCATCCTGATTGGTTGTAAATGAACGATTCAAGATCTTTGTGTGAGGATCATAGCACGTAAGTTCATCTTCAGCAATCCATATATTGCCCACAGAATCCTTCGCCATTGATCGTACCTGCCGCTCCGAAGAAAGAACCGTTATCTCACGACAAACAGTACTCGTTTTCATATTAAGCGAATAAATTCCTTTATTCAATATATAAAATAGAATTTGATCCGCTTCATAAGGGAACATATGATACACTTCATCCTTCGTTGCCATCTGTGATTGTTCATCCGACAACCTGATCTCATTTACATGACCATCTTTTAAATCAAGCGTACAAATTCCCTCATTATGTCCTATCCACAATTTACCTTCACCTTCGATCAACTGTCCGTTTACTCGCACAGAATGAAAAGGATCAGTAGTCAATGGATGATAACGGAACAGATATTGCCTAGGATGATAAAACAAAACTCCTTCATTGAAAGTTCCAGCCCATAATCCCCCCTGACGATCCTCGTAAAGACTCATTAAACGACAGCTACCAAATAAACCGGAAGGTTGCCATTCTCCCAATTGTCGTCGAATGGCATGAGTCCGTTCATTCATCGCCCAAAGTCCATTATCTGTAGCAAATAATAAAATAGAATCATTATAGACGAGCATATCATGAATCTGCCCCTTCCAACTAGTAGCATCAACTGGCAACAAAGTCTTTATCTTAGTAACAGAGTGATTCTGTGGCTGATAAAGCAGTACATTATCCAATCCTGACGCCAACCATGTCCTTCCTTTACTATCCTGGAGTATTTTCAGAAAAGCCTGATAGTTGTCTCCATTTATATCATAAAAAGCTTTCATAGTTTCGGTATCCAGACGAGCAATTCCCCGTCCGGACACACTTAGTAATAGCTGATTATTTCCACCAGGAGCCATACTGTTTATATCCAACCCTCTAAATTCATCCAATCGGGTACATCTTCTGTCATGCATCACATAAACTCCAATTTTGGTAGCTACCCATACAGCCTCATCTGGCGCAATCCAGACTCCTACAACTACTCCTTTAGGTAACTCCTCCCCTTGATACATAATGGAAATATCCAAATATTTTTCACTAAAAGGATCAAACACAGTAACCCCATTAAATGTACCAATCCACATCCGTCCCTGTCGATCGGAAGTTATGCTAACAATATCATTTGATTGCTTTACATTTGTATCCGACTTGTAGAAAAAGTTTTTTACTTCGTATCCATCCAAACGGTTCAAACCATCCCTTGTTCCTAACCATATATATCCCATATTATCCTGATAAATTGCTTTTACCGAACTATTAGATAAACCATCAGTTACAGTGTACGAACGATATGGAGTCTTCATGCTAAATAATTCTAAGCAACTTAATAATATAGTCGACAATAAGATAATTCTCTTCATCCTGTAGTCATATTAAAAAAAGTTTCTTACTCAAGTTCTTTCAAAGGAAATGATGGGAACACTTATTTGCACATTCATATTTTAGGTAAAGTTTCTTCCAGTTCAAATTCCAAAATCTTAATAGATTTTTGTATATGAGGAAATACTTCTCTTGTTATCAAATATTCATGACCAATATATCCATCATATCCATAAGAATAAATAGTCCTCATTATTTCTTTAAAATCAATCGGTTCATTATCCGATAAAGCTTTTCTCCCATCACCTGCTACGTGATAATGGGCAATATAGTCATGATACTTACGAATATCACTTAATATATCAAATTTCATATCATACATCTGCCAAATATCATATAGTAATCTGAAACTCTTCGACCCTAGCTTTCTACATAACTCAACTCCCCACTTCACATTATCACAGGCATAATGAGGATAACTATGTTTGAAATATTCTTCTTTTCCCTCATTTGAACTAAATAATTCCATGACAAGGACTACATTATTCTTTTCAGCAATTCTCATCAAAGGTTGTAATCCACGGACACAATTTTCTAAAGCCTCTTCTGAAGAAAAACTAGTATTGAGTCCCGAATAGCAGATTATTTTACGTATGCCATTCTTTGCAGCCAGCGGAATAAGCTGTTTATACCTCCAGATTAGTTCTTCATGAAAGTCCGGATTACAGAACCCCCTTTCTACTCCTAAATCGGCTCCATCAGCTACCGCTATATCATACCCATAACTTTTTATCAGATCCCATTTTTCCGGTCCAACCAGTTCTATAGATACTACCCCTAAAGACTTAACGCCTTTGCACAGTTCTTGTAATGGAAAACGGAAACTCCATTGGGATAACGAATGTTTTATCTTTGTAGCTTGCACTATACCACAAGACAATATCAAGATTACAATTAATAAGATTCTTCTGATTGATATTTTCATTTCTACTTATTTTTCAATATTAGACATCATAATCACGTTCTCTTTTTCAACCTCTGGCGAAAGTTCCACGACTTTTTTCACCGTAGAAAAATCATTCATCATCAATTTTATTCGAGAATTATCCTTACCCTCTGTTTTTAAGAACAAAGGCAAAACATTAGGAGAAGAATAACCGGATACTGTTACATTATTGGAATTCTTAACATACACTAATGCCTCATCTGAAGTATGATCATCAGACTCCGGATTCAAGACTTTTACATTGAAAGCATCATCCAGCCAGAAAGCATGACGAACATCTTTATATCTCAAATTAAAACACACATTTTCCAATGTTACATTGCGGGCATGACGAACAAAAAAGCCATAAGCCGGCAAATTGGGACCAAACATTTTATTTTCAGGATAAGTTTTCTCTTTTTCAGGAATCTCTCTTTTCACATGATCTATCAATCCTCCTCCGGGACAATTGAATATCACATTACTGATTTTTATATTTTCTGCATAATATCCGGGAATACCTGTAATTGAACTCGTCATCAGGCTTTCACCATTAGCTATAATATTAGAAATTACAATATCCTTCAAATACTTGACCGGGCGAGGACGCCGCGCCCCCAATCTTATAAAAATAGGTGTCAAGACATCCTGCATAGTAATATTGGTTATCGAAATCTTCTCCAATATACCGGCATCAACCATCTCAATAGAAATACCGGAATTATTATTTACCGGTGCTGTCACACCCGGCACCATATGTGCCTTATACCCGAACAAATCATTTTCAGACGGAGTTTTTATCACACAATTACTAACTGTTATATTCTTAAATCCGCTCATAGAAGCTGTACCAAATTTGATAGCATTGCAATTGGAAGCAATTATACAATTAGTCACTGTCACATTCTCACAAAGTTTTTCCTTATGATTGCTTTTAAAACAAATACCATCATCGGTAGACTCAATCATACAATCGCTAACCACTACATTACGGGCATCAATATCGATTCCATCATTATTAAAATTACAATGTGAATATATGCGAATACCATGAACAAACACTTCATCACAATCCCAAATACGGAAAGTCCAGTTGGCCGAATTACGCAAAGTCACATTCTGAATATGCATCCTTCGACAATTCTTGAAAACAACGACATAAGGTCGCAACGGAGCACTGTCTCCACTTTGGAATACTAAGTCACATCCGTTACCATTAATTGTGCCAAATCCAGTAATGGATGCATCTTCAATATTGGCCGCATGTACAATTCCCTTCCTATCTTTCGCTAAATTAGGATAATCATCCAAGTCTTTACTACCTGATAATTCAGCATTCTGTTCCAAATGTAAATTGACATGACTTTTCAAGAAAATAGTACCAGTTACATACACTCCGGAAGGAATAATCACTCTCCCCCCTCCTTCTTCCGCGCAACGATCAATAGCTAGTTGAAGATAAACTGTATTTTTTGTATTCCCATCACCTATCGCCCCAAAATCTATGACATTATAATCCTTTGCATTCATTACAAAAGCCAATAGGACAAACAATAAACATAAAAAGTTTTTCTTATTCATTCCCAATCTATCTTTATCACAAGTTTGTTAAAATAAATTCTATTACCAATACAATGGACTATTCTAGCAACAAAGTCTTAATACCTGTCTTCGTATTAAATCGAACACTACCATCACCAGCCTTTTGTTGCATATAATCACTTCGTGATATACATTCAGTATTTAAGTCCACCACTTTTCCATTAATCTTATACTGCCCATCGTAAGGTGCTTCCGGTGAAAAGAAAGTTAGTTCCAATACATCACCCTTGATATTCATATAAGATATAGCCGGTGCATTGCTTGTTTCATAATCCTTTGAAAGTTGAATTTTTACCTTTGTACCAATATCATCGGCAAATCTCCCCAATTCAATATCCATATCCCCTTGTACATCCTTATATCGTTCATCAATCTCTGTCGTTTCCAATACCCATGCTCCCCTACGTCGGTTACTATCCTTCAATGTCAATATATCATGTTCCTTGATAATATATTTAGTATCCTGCAGGCCGAAATCCCAGTCCTCCGGAGTAGCAAAAGCAAACATCATCGTCCCGGTATGACACAATACCCAACGCATATCATTAATTTTTCTAATAACTCTTTTCTTAATTCCTTTACGAGTGAAAGGCACATACATTTGATAAAATTTAGGTTGGTCCATATAATCATCAGCCACATTATATACTCCAATAGCACTTTTTTCATACCCTAATACCCGATGATAAGGATTTTCACCATACCCCGGTTTATTCGACACAGTCTGATTTCTCTGTGGGCGCTCCGGATTGTCAAGACACACGCTGAATATAGAAACGTCCGACAAATCAGATTGCCACACTAAATGCAGATTTTTAGTTTCTTTAAAGGCATATGTATATTGGAATGCTTTCAGTTTATCAGAAAACGCCTCAATAGTTTGTGTAGACAAACCATATTTTTCACTTTGGTAGGTATATCTACAGCAAAAATGGTCATCATTTATCCTCAAAGCTTCAAAACTATAAGGATAGTGTTTACCTGCGTTTAAGGTCTGAAGAAAAGAAAGTGGTTTGACTGTTCGCTGATAAGCCATCCAGAAATTTATACAACCAAAATTATCCTTATCAGCTGCTAAACGAATCATACGTTTGACTTGTCCACCATAAAATAACCAAGCCAACTGTACAATCTGTACATCCACATTCAAATTGCCTGTACATAAATTTGCCCAGCCTTTACTACGAGAAGGATTAGCACAATAAATTCCCCGATTCCACGGTAACATTAATTGTGCTACCATATGCTGATAAGTGGCTGTCGCTGTCTTTCTGATTTCTTCATTGCGACTAAATTCAGCCAACATTCTTACATATTGGAGATTAACCCCAATATAAGTAAAACCATCTGCTTCGGGACAGTTGTCTGTAAAAAACAGCCTCAAATCTTTTATTATCTTATCATGTAAAAAGCCTTTTAACCACACTGCAGTATTACCATCCGCATCTCTGAAATCAGTCCATTCTTCTGCTGCAAGATAACCACTTGCCTGACGCATCAATCTCATATTCAAGGTTCCTTTTTCAGAAGCATATTTTCCCAACTGCATAAAGTTTTTCACTTTCTCCCGCAATTGTTCCGGCATACGCTCTTTAGTAAGCATATATCCATGCATAGTAGCGTGAACGGAAAACTCAAGATCAGAATCGGAATTATAAATTTCATCCATATGTTCCAAATGATATTGATATATCTCGGTTAACTTTATTATTGCCTCTGCCATCTCATAATTACTCCATAACCTAGCATAGTAGAATGGAGACAAATATTTGATACTGTACCCTTTGTTTAGAGATACACGTAGCATACAATTAATAAGCGACTTTCCTCTCTCTTCATAGGTAGTCCCCTCCATAAAAGGACCTTCATTTCCCGAATTTTCCTCTGGAGGTAACGGAAAGTATTGATTGAAATTATCATTGACATCATTATCGCCACAAGCCGAAGTGCTTAAGGAAAAGAATATACAAATGATCAAATACAAATAAACTCTCGATTTCATTATTTTTAGAAGTTAAAAAGTTTCTAATTTATCTCAAAATTACAAGAAAGCAGCCTAATTATATTCATATACCATCGTATGAAAGATAAACTACAAAATTTTTATCTGGATTAAAAAACTCCTAGCCTTCAGATTTTCCCAAATACATAATATCAAATAAAAAAAGCCATACAAACAACTGAAAATTCTTTCAAATATAAGCATTCATTTGAAACAAGACAAAAAATATTAGATTTTAAAGATACATAAAGAGAATTTTAATAGATTAAGAGACTGATAACAAGAAAGATGGACACTTATAATAAAAAAAAGAATAAGTCAATGGATAAAGTAACCACCAAAGTTGTTTCTTTCAATTAAAATCCTTATATTTGAGATATACAAAAGCAAGAACAATTATGGCTAACCCAAGATTACCGGGCATTTCCGAAAATGAGCAAGCCTTATTGTATGCCAAACTGAATGAATACAACCGAGGTAGGGCCTCTTTCAAAGAGGCGGGAGTTTACTTGGTGGTATTACCCCGACCGGGTAAACCCAACTATTCGTTATGGCTTTATTCTCCTCTACCGGAAAAACAATCCATCCTTTACATACATGATTTGTCACCGGACATTAACGAATCCCTCCGTATGGCAAGTACTATGTTCTATTATTCAAGGCGCTGCCTGATTCTTGTAGATTATAACGAAAAGAGAATGCAAAGCAATGGCGACGACCTTATCTTTTTCGGGAAGTATCGGGGGCATTTCCTACATGAGATATTGAAAGTGGATCCGGCTTATTTGAGTTGGATAGCCTATAAGTTTACACCGAGAATCCCCAAACAGGAACGTTTCGTCAAGATAGCGCAAGCTTATCACTCCGTACATTTAGACCTCATGCAAAGGAAGTCGAAAGAGAAACATTCAGCAAGCCGGTATTTGGGTGAGCTGGGGGAGAAACTCACGGACCTCAGATTAAAAGTCATACGGGTGCGGTTGGAAGATGATCCGTATAAGACAAGAATAAATGGTACTGTACCACAATTCTTTGTAAAGCAGGTACTGACATTGGCCGATGCAAGCGGCAACCTGGTTATCATGAGTATACCGTCAAAAAATCCCAGTGCGGTTTCATGCACACTATCCGGGATAGAACATGAATACCGACCGGGAGAAATCATTTATGTCGCATCTGCGCGGGTGTCACGCCGATACGAAAGTTACGGATCAAAGTATACCCGTATCAGTCACGTCAAACTTGCTATGGCCACAACAGTTTAATCCTTTTCTATCAGTACTGTGGCATAAGCCGAGATACCTTCTTCCCGACCAGTAAATCCGAGTTTCTCGGTAGTGGTCGCTTTAATGGAAATATCATCAACGTCGATACCCATCACGTTTGCCATTGTTTCCTGCATCAAAGGAATATGCACTTTCAGCTTCGGGCGTTCGGCGCAGATAGTCGCGTCAATATTACCGACCTTATATCCTTTGGAAGCAATCAGTTCTACAGTCTTTTTCAGAAGGATTTTGCTGTCGATATTCTTAAATTCTCCCGCTGTATCCGGAAAGTGATAACCGATGTCACGCATATTCGCAGCTCCCAGCAATGCATCACAGACGGCGTGCAATAGCACATCAGCGTCCGAATGCCCCAGCAATCCTTTTGTGTGTTCCAGAAGAACGCCTCCGAGCCACAGCTCACGTCCTTCAACCAATTGGTGCACATCGAAACCAAAGCCTACTCTTATCTTCATAATTTACCTTCCTCCATCAGCGGACATAGAAGTCCAATAGTTTTTCCCCCTCCAGATATCCTTGCAAATGTTGTCCGATACTGACCGGACCTACACCGGCAGGTGTACCGGTAAATAGCAAATCACCTATTTTCAGTGTCACGAATTGACTGACATACGCTATGATGTCATCCACTTCGAAAAGCATATCCGCCGTACACCCTTTTTGCACTTCTTTACCGTCAATCAACAGATTGAAGTTCAAATGCCGGATATCCTTGTAACGGTCTACCGGAACAAAATCTCCGATAGCCGCTGAAGAATCGAAGCCTTTGCAAAGTTCCCAAGGATTTCCCTGCTCACGGAACTTTCGCTGAAGATCACGGGCAGTAAAATCGATACCCACAGTCACGGCGTCATAATAGCGGTTAGCAAAACGAGGAGCGATGTTCTTCCCCAAACGGTTGATACGGACTACCAATTCCGTCTCATAATGTATCTCGTTAGAAAAGTCAGGAATGAAAAACGGCTTGCCGTCCTTTAAAATGGCAGAGTCCGGCTTCATAAAAATGACCGGTTCCGTATTTACCTGTGTATGTCCCAGCTCCTGATTATGCTGAGCGTAGTTCATTCCTACTGCGATAATCTTCATTATTTCTCGTTAAAATTCAATCGGTTAAACATAACGGCCAGATGCGCATAAAGAGAAGTGTTCTGTACGACAATATTTTCCGGCACGCGAATACGGAAAGGAGTAAAGTTCCACACTGCCTTTATACCTCCGTCTACCATCTTATTTGTAATTTCCTGAGCGATATTAATAGGCACTGTCAGCACACCGATATTCACATCATATTCCTTCATCTTTGCTTCAAAGTCATCAGAATGGAAAATTGGAATTCCACCTAAGTCCTTCCCTACCAATTCCGGATTGACATCAAAAGCCGCCACGATTTCCAGGCCGAAATGACGCAAACCTGAGTCACGGAGTAACGCACCTCCCAAACTACCTACACCAAACAAAAAGGCTTTGTGCATATTAGTAAATCCAAGAAAGCTTTCCAAAACCTCAATCAGCGCATCAATATTATAGCCCACTCTCGTACGTCCCGATATGTTCACATACGACAAGTCTTTGGCGATTTGAGAAGCGTCAATATTTATTTCCTTAGAGATTTGTGTCGAGGAGACATATTGCTCTCCTTTTTCTTTCATTAGTTTTATATTGGACAGATACCAGGGAAGTCTGCGCAAGGTAGGCTCCGGCACTTTATCCGCCTCTTTTCGTATATAAGTGCTCATACTTCTTACAAAATTTGGTATTTTGCAAAAGTACATTATTTTTTGAGACTGACAACCCAATAACGGAAAACCTTAATAGAGATTAAACAAAACAAGGAAAACAGGCTCAAATTTTGCCCTTTTCCATAAGTTTGATACTTTTGAGAAGAAATAAATATGACGAGTATGAAAAAGAATGATTGGAAAGATCGATTGAACGTTGTGTATTCTACTAATCCCGACTTCGGCTATGAGATGGACGATGATGAAGAACAGTCCACCCTTGACAAAGACAAACAAAACCTCCGGGTTTCCATTGATAAGAAGAATCGCGGCGGAAAAGTGGTAACATTAATTACCGGATTCGTGGGTACGGAGAATGACTTGAAAGAATTAGGCAAGCTGCTTAAAAGCAAATGTGGAGTAGGCGGTTCGGCCAAAGACGGAGAGATAATGGTACAGGGAGACTTCAAGGTCAAAATTATAGAACTGCTCATCAAGGAAGGCTATACCAGAACCAAAGGGGCAGGCGGTTAATCCATTCAATAAAAAAAGGGGAGCTTTGACACCTCCCCTCCATATCTTATTTCCGAAGAAAATTATTCAGCTTTCAAAGTGAAACGTTTGAAGTCAACAATCTTCAATTCAGGATCAGCAGCAGTCAATACTTCTCTTACAGTCTTCTTACCGTCCATGATATCTTCCTGATTCAGCAAGCAAACTTCTTTCAAGAACTTAGCCAAACGACCCTTAGCGATATTCTGAATCATCTGTTCAGGCAAGTGTGCAGCTTTCTCAGCAGAAACAGTAGCGATGATTTCTTTTGCTTTCGCTACATCTTCAGCTGTAATCCAGCCCTTAGCCATGTTGCTTTCCATGTGCTCTTCGCTGTCTACGTGAGCCGGGTTGATATTAGCTTTCTTCAAAGCAGCCTCAACTGCTTTCTGTACCTGTTCAGCTTTTGTCTTCTCAATAGCAACTTCGATTTCTTTCTGTTTGATTTCTTCTGAAACACCGTCCTCATCAATAGCAATCGGGTTCATAGCAGCAATCTGCATAGCTACCTGCTTAGCCAGTTGCTCGTCAACAGACTTGTTGAAAGCAACAATCGTGCAAAGGCCATTTCTGTTCATGTGATTGTAAACAGCAGTGCTTACACCTTCTACAGTCATGTAGCCATCCAATTCCATTTTCTCACCTGTGATACCGCTACGGTCAGTCACTGCATCCTGTACAGTACCGTTACCCATAGGCAATGCCTTTACTTCGTCCAAAGTCTTGCATTTGTTAGCCACAGCAAGATCAAGAATATCCTGAGTCAACTTCACGAAATCAGCGTTCTGAGCCACAAAGTCAGTTTCACACTTCAAAGCAACGATAACAGCACGGTCACCGGTAGTCTTAGCAAGAACACAACCTTCAGAAGCCTCACGTTCCGAACGCTTAGCAGCAACAGCTTGTCCTTTCTTACGGATAATCTCCATTGCCTTGTCGAAATCGCCCTCAGCTTCAGTCAACGCGTTTTTGCAATCCATCATACCAGCTCCGGTCATTTTACGCAGCTTGGTAATATCAGCCATACTTACAGCCATAATAATTTCCTTTATTTAAATGAATAATAATTTCCTAAACAAAAAATGTGCCAATCTGCCAATCAAGATACAAGTGTATAAGCATACTCTTGCACATTAGCAAATTGGCACATTTTATATATTAAGCCTCTTCGTCTTCCTTGATGAAAGCAGCAGCTTTAGCTGCGTTGATAGCTTCTTCGTCAGACTTGTCGAGTCTAGCTTTCACTGATTTCTTCTTGCCTTTGTTGGCAGGAGCTTCACCAGCAGCTTCCATGTCGATCTTTTCAGCTTTTCTTTCTTCCAAACCTTCGATCATTGCAGCACAGCAAGCATCCAAGATAACTTCTACAGATTTAGTAGCGTCATCGTTAGCAGGAATTACGAAGTCGATGTTTGTAGGATCAGAGTTAGTATCAACGATACCGAACACAGGAATACCCAAACGGTTAGCTTCGCGAACTGCGATATTTTCTTTCATCACGTCGATAACGAACAAAGCAGACGGCAGACGAGTCAGGTCAGCGATAGAGCCCAAAGTCTTGTCCAATTTTGCACGTTGACGAGAGATCTGAAGGATTTCTCTCTTAGAAAGGTTAGCATAAGTACCATCGTTAGTCAATTTATCGATAGTAGCCATTTTCTTCACAGCCTTACGGATAGTCGGGAAGTTGGTCAACATACCACCCGGCCAGCGTTCGATTACATAAGGCATATTAACAGATTGAGCTTTCTCAGCTACAACTTGTTTCGCTTGTTTTTTAGTAGCAACAAAAAGAACTTTCTTGCCGGATTTGGCAATCTGTTTCAAAGCTTCAGCAGCTTCGTCTACTTTTGCAACTGTTTTGTGGAGGTCAATGATATGAATACCATTGCGTTCCATGAAAATATAAGGAGCCATTGCAGGATTCCACTTTCTCTTAAGGTGTCCGAAGTGGCAACCAGCTTCCAATAATGTATCAAAATTTGTTCTTGACATCTTGTTTTTCTTTAAATCGTTTACTTTCTTTTTTGTTTTTTCTAAACCAACCGCCGGGTAGTCCGCAAGCAGAGTCCCAGTAGTTTAGATACTAAACATATTCCTCTGTCAGGCAGCCCATTAACGCTTGCTGAACTGGAATCTTCTACGAGCTTTCGGCTGTCCCGGTTTCTTACGTTCAACAGAACGCGGGTCGCGAGTCATGAAGCCTTCAGCACGAAGAGCAGCTTTGTCTTCAGCGTTGATTTTCACCAGTGCACGGGCGATTGCCAGACGCAAAGCCTGAGACTGACCTGTGAAACCGCCACCACACAAGTTAACCTTGATGTCATACTTCTCAGCAGCACCAATCTTGTTCAATGGTTGTTTTACAACATACTGAAGAATAGTTGATGGAAAGTACTCTGCAAGGTCTCTCTTGTTAATAGTAATCTTTCCTGTACCTTCGCTTACGAATATGCGTGCGATAGCACGTTTACGTCTGCCTAATGCATTTACTACTTCCATTATATCTTATTTATATGAATTAATATCAATCATTTTCGGGCTTTGAGCTTCGTGCTTGTGTTCGCTACCAGCGTAAACATACAAGTTGTTCAGCAATTTAGCTCCCAGAATGTTCTTAGGAAGCATACCCTTCACTACTTTTTTCAGTAATCTCTCTTCACCGTTCGGTTTAGCGATCAAACGGGCAGGAGTCATTTCTCTCTGACCACCGGGATAACCAGTATATGACAAATACACTCTGTCATTCCATTTGTTACCAGTCAGTTTTACTTTGTCTGCATTGATGATGATAACGTTATCACCGCAGTCTACGTGAGGAGTAAAGTTCGGTTTGTACTTTCCTCTCAGCAATTTTGCAACTTTTGCCCCCAGACGACCTAAAGTCTGGTCTGTAGCGTCAACAATAACCCATTCTTTGGTTACGGTTGCCTTGTTTGCAGAAATGGTCTTGTAACTTAAAGTATCCACTCTTAAATTTGTTTTTTAAATGTTACTACTAAAATTTCTTCACCACTTATTAGTCCTCCCCGGACAAAGGACGACTAACTCGCTATGAATTAATCTCTTATCATTTTGTGATAATAATCGGCTTGCAAAAGTACGGCTTTTCTTTGAATTGGCAAACAAATTCTTCCTTTTTTTGGATTTATTCGGTTGAATGACAAGGAGTAGATAATAAGGTATACAAAAATTCGGCACTGGGAAACATCCGGAAAACGGAAAGACACTATTTACCAGATTTATCCCCAATCTTCACTAAATATCGGGGCTGATACAGCATTATTATAAATACAATTATTATATTTGCAATAATTGTATTTATAATAATCAGTATGGCAGCCATTCATAACCCTTTTATTGTAGGCGGATACATATCCCCTCATTATTTCTGCGACCGGGAAAAAGAAACAGAACAGTTGATACGCAACATTACGAACGGAAGAAATGTCGTTATCATTTCTACACGCCGTATGGGAAAGACAGGCTTGATTCGCCACTGCTTCTATCAAAACGAAATAAAGGAACATTACCATACATTCTTCATTGATATCTATGCCACATCCAGCCTGCGGGAGTTCGTTTTTGCACTCGGAAAAGAGATTTTTGAGAAACTCAAGCCTAAAGGCATGAAATTTATCGAACGCTTCTTCTCTGTCATTTCTTCACTACGCGCAGGGTTCAAGTTAGATTCCATTACAGGCGAACCGACTTTTGATATCGGTCTGGGAGATATTCATGCGGCGGAAGCCACATTGGATGAAATCTTTGCTTATCTGGAGCAGGCAGACAAACCTTGTATCGTAGCCATTGATGAACTCCAACAGATAGGCAATTATGCTGAAAAGAATGTAGAAGCCATCTTGAGAACCAAAGTTCAGCATTGCCGGAACACTCATTTTATTTTTGCCGGGAGCCAAAAGCATATTATGATGAATATGTTCAACAGTCCTGCCCGTCCTTTCTACCAAAGCGTCAACATGATGCAGCTACAAAGTATCCCGCTCATTGCATATAAGCCATTCGTGGAAAGGCTCTTCCTTGAAAACGAAAAGAGTATTGAACCGGAACTGATAAAACAGGTATATGATTTCTTTGAGGGACACACTTGGTATGTACAGCTTATGTTTAATGAACTATACATACTGACCGGAAAAGGGCAATTATGCGACCGCTCCTTACACGATACTGCCTTGACCAATATTCTTCAAATGCAAGATTTCACCTATCAGGAGATTTTCTCCCGACTTCCGGAAAAACAAAAAGAAGTACTGATTGCCATCGGAAAAGAACGAAAAGCAACAGGAGTCGCTTCCGGAAAGTTTATCAAAAAGTATAGGCTAAGCACTCCAAGCTCCGTACAGGCAGCACTCAAAGGGCTACAGGAGAAGAATCTGGTATCTCAAGAGCAGAATCAATATGAAATATCCGACAAGTTACTGGGGGTATGGTTACAAAAGAATTATTAATAAACATTCTTATCCGAATAAATCCTATAAAAAGCGGTTTATACATCAAAACCGCTAAATACGGATACAGATTACATACCATTTCTTTCTGCCCCACTCTTGCTTTTCTCTATTTAATTTTGTATCTTTAGGGATTTCTCTCCTCTTGAAAAAAGGTAATCACCTTACAGAGTGACAATGGTCACCTTACAAAGTGCCATTTATCACTCTATAAGTGACCATTGTCCCCTTATAACGGGACGACTTCCCGGCTCCCTAAAAGGCCACTGTTTTGTGCGCTGAAAGACCTTGGTCTTCGCACCGGGGAACCTTAAAACTGGTAGTCTAACTAAAATTTCTTCAAGTCTTTATACCGTTTCATTGCTTCCAAATAATAATAGTCGGCATAGTTCAACGGAACATTCACCTCGCTGTCATGCGGGAAACTGCCTACAGAATGCATCAGGATAAATCCCTTATTCTCATTCTCCTTCGCCAGATAATCCGGTGAGGACAACTGCTTTAATATATCCTTTCACGGATAATGTACGCAATTCACTTTATCGAAATGCTATTTCATTTATATAAATAGAACATACGATCCATCAATTGCCATTTCTCAGCAGAAGTCGCTGTTGCATCCGCCTGCTGGAATATAGACATATAGGCTTCCCATTCAGCCTGACGAGGCAGGGTGGCGAGACGTGCCATCGCAGTCTCCCAATCAAAATCAAGCGGTGTCTCGACTATCATGAACAGACGGGTCCCCAATATATAAATTTCCATTTCCAGAATACCCACTTCACGGATTCCATCCCGGATTTCCGGCCACGCCTCTGCTTCACTATGACGCTTTACATATTCTGCTATCAATTCGGGGTTGTCTTTCAAATCCATTGTCTGGCAGTACCTTTTCACCGGAACTTTATATTCCTGTACTACATAACCATTTTCTTTCATTTTCTAGTGTTCCTTAATTCAATTATATTTTAATTAGTTGGATATATGTTCTTTTTATAGCTAAACAGACTAGACTATCTCACGATGTCTTCCGGAAACTTGGCCGGCATTCCCAGTCTCTTCCAAGTCTCATAATACCAGGCATTGAGTTCGTTTCCATTCAAATCGTTCTTGATAAAGTATTTCAGATGCAAGTAATCCTTATCCTTGATTTCGAATTGCAGAATATTATCCTGATTGTCCAACATCGGAAGATGGATATTCTTCTCGATACTCTCTTTATAAGAATCATCCGTCAGTTGCTTCCACGTTCCATATCCCGTGATAATAGCATCGGAACCGGGAATAATCGTGAAGTTCACGATTCGTCCGTCATCACTCAGAACCTTGAACGTGTTACTGGGCTTTAAGGCTCCCGGAACATCAGGAGATTCGGACACATAATGGCAAAGCTGCCAAATACCTTTCAAATCGGCCAATTGGAATTTTGTTTTCTTCTGGGCCATCGCACCTGTTACCGCCAACAACATTATTGAAAGCATGGTAAAGAAATAGAGCTTTTTCATGATAGTATTATTTTAGTTAACACTCTCGAATGCGTATGTCCAAATATAAAGATTTATTTTGAGAAAAGAAACAGAAAGCGCATAAAAAAACTCGCATAACCAGAAGATTATGCGAGTTTTACATAAATATACCGAAATATTAGAAATCAGCATTTCGCGGTGTACGCGGGAACGGTATTACATCACGGATGTTGGACATACCCGTTACAAAGAGCAACAGGCGTTCAAAACCCAGTCCGAAACCGGAATGAGGACAGGTACCGAACTTACGCGTATCCAGATACCACCACATATCCTTCATCGGAATGTGAAGTTCTTCGATACGGGTCATCAGCTTGTTGTAGTCCGATTCACGTTCGGAACCGCCGATAATTTCACCGATCTTCGGGAAAAGAACATCCATCGCACGTACCGTCTTGCCATCCTCGTTCTGCTTCATATAGAAGGCTTTGATTTCCTTCGGATAGTCAGTCAGGATGACCGGACGTTTGAAGTGATCTTCCACCAAGTAGCGTTCGTGCTCGGAAGCCAAGTCCACACCCCAGTAAACGGGGAACTCGAACTTATGACCTTTCGCTACGGCATCTTCCAGAATCTTGATACCGTCTGTATAGGGCAGACGAACAAAATCATCTTTCAATACACCTTGCAGACGCTCAATCAAGCCCTTGTCGAACATATCGTTCAGGAACTTCACATCATCCGCACAGTTATCCAACGCCCATTTCACACAGTACTTGATGAACTCTTCAGCCAAGTCCATATTATCTGTAATGTCGTTGAAAGCAACTTCCGGTTCAATCATCCAGAACTCTGCCAAGTGACGGGGAGTATTGGAGTTTTCGGCACGGAACGTGGGACCGAATGTGTAAATAGATCCCAAAGCCGTAGCAGCCAACTCACCTTCCAACTGACCGGAGACTGTCAGACTTGCCTGTTTGCCAAAGAAATCGTCATCATAAATGATAGAGCCTTCTTCGTTTTTCTTCAAGTCATACAAGTTCATGGTGGTCACCTGGAACATCTGTCCGGCACCTTCGCAGTCGGAAGCCGTAATGATCGGTGTATGGAAATAGAAGAATCCTTTTTCATGGAAGAACTTATGGATAGCGATCGCCATATTGTGGCGGATGCGGAACACAGCACCAAATGTATTGGTACGCGGACGCAAATGAGCTATCTCACGCAGGAATTCCATGGAATGACCTTTCTTCTGCAATGGATATGTATTGTCGCAAGTACCCAGCACTTCGATTTCGCGAGCCTGCACTTCCACCTTCTGGCCGGAACCTACTGATTCTACCATTTCCCCGTTCACGCTGATACAAGCGCCGGTGGTGATCTGCTTCAACATCTCTTCGTCGAAATTAGCCAAGTCTACTACAACCTGCAAATTATTTATTGTAGAACCGTCATTCAGTGCGATAAAGTTTACTTGTTTGCTACCTCTGCGGGTGCGAACCCATCCTTTCACATTGACCATAGCGCCAATATCCGTGCGCTTCAACAGATCAACAATTTTTGTTCTACCAATCTTTTCCATTTAACTTATTCTTTTATTAACGTTCTTATTCAAACGAACCCATACGGAGGTAGTTTACTTCTGCTTCCGTCAGGTAACGCCAGTCTCCGCGTCGCAGACCTTTTTTAGTCAGCCCAGCGAAGAATACACGGTCGAGTTTCACTACTTTATAACCCAGTGATTCGAAAATACGGCGAACGATACGGTTCTTGCCGGAGTGGATTTCGATACCTACCTGGTCTTTTTTAAAGTCATCTGTATAGCTGATGGCGTCTGCATGAATCTCGCCGTCTTCCAACTGGATACCGGCTGCAATCTGATCCATATCCGCTTTCGTCAGGTTCTTGTCCAGATGAACATGATAAATCTTCTTCTTCAGGAATTTCGGGTGTGTCAGCTTGGAAGCCAGATCACCGTCATTCGTCAGTAACAGCACCCCGGTGGTGTTACGGTCAAGACGTCCTACCGGATAGATACGTTCATTGCAGGCGCCTTTTACCAAATCCATTACTGTACGGCGTTCCTGCGGATCATCCGATGTCGTAACCGTATCTTTCGGCTTATTCAGCAACACGTATACTTTGCGTTCAATGCTAACCGGTTCTTCGTGGAACTTAACCACATCCGAGCGTTTGATCTTTGTACCCAATTCAGTTACTACCTCACCGTTTACAGAAACCACACCCGCCGTAATAAATTCATCAGCCTCACGGCGTGAACAAACACCGGCATTTGCCAAGAACTTATTCAGACGAATCGGTTCGTTCGGGTCAACAAACTGTTCCTTGTACTCAATCTGTTTCTTCACGCTGTACTTAGCATTCGGATCATAATCAGCGGTACGTGGACGAGGACGGTATCCTCCTTGACGGTCGTTGTTGAATCTCGGACGGTAACCTCCGCCATTGTTGCTGCGATAGCCGCCACCTTCACCGCCATTGAAACGGGGACGATAGGGACGGTCACCACCTTCGCGGTTGTAAGGACGCTGAGGACGGTCGCCACCTTCACCGTTATTGAAACGGGGACGATACGGGCGATCACCACCTTCACGATTGTAAGGACGCTGAGGACGGTCGCCACCTTCACCGTTATTGAAACGAGGACGGTAAGGACGGTCACCACCTTCGCTATTGAAACGGGGACGTTGAGGACGGTCACCGTATGAACCACCTTCGCTATTGAAACGGGGACGTTGAGGACGATCACCGTATGAACCTCCTTCGCTATTGAAGCGGGGACGCTGAGGACGGTCACCGTAAGAACCACCTTCGCTATTGAAGCGAGGACGTTGAGGACGGTCGCCGTATGAACGCTGCGGACGTTCACCTCCTTCATTATTGGCATTAAATCTCGGGCGATACGGACGATCCCCTCCTTCACGATTGTAAGAAGGACGATACGGACGGTCGCCACCTTCTCTGTTGTAAGACCTGTTACCATCACGGCCGGCACCTGCATTCTCTTCATTGAAAGAATTTTCGCGCCATTCTTCGTTTTCTGTGCTCATTTTTTTATTCGAATAAAATTAGACTTTGGCCTCACGGCCTATTTAAAAACACGTTTATTATATTAGTAAACAATTAAAGCCCCGTATAAGTATGGGGAGTGATTGCTCTTAACTCTTTTTTAATATCTTCGCTTACATTCAATTCTTCGATAAACTCTTTAATAGAACTTTCTGTAATAGCCTGGTTGGTCCGGGTCAAAGCTTTCAAAGCTTCATACGGATGCGGATAAGCCTCACGGCGCAGAATTGTCTGAATAGCTTCTGCCACTACACTCCAACAGTTATCCAAGTCACGATAGATAGCCGGCTCGTTCAGCAACAGTTTGCGCAATCCCTTCAAAGAACTTTGGATGGCAATCACAATGTGACCGAAAGGCACACCCACATTACGCAACACCGTTGAATCTGTCAAGTCACGCTGTAAACGGGAGACAGGGAGTTTCACGGCCAAATGTTCCAGAATGGAAGTCGCAATCCCCAGATTACCCTCCGCATTTTCGAAGTCAATCGGGTTGACCTTATGCGGCATAGCGCTCGAACCAACTTCTCCGGCTTTGATCTTCTGCTTGAAGTACTCCATAGAGATATACTGCCAGAAGTCACGGTTCATATCCACCATAATGGTATTGATACGCTTCATTGCATCAAAAACAGCAGAAAGGTTATCATAGTTCGAAATCTGCGTTGTATACTCTTCGCGCTCCAACCCCAACTTCTCTGCAACAAATCTGTTACCGAATTGTTTCCAATCGTACTGGGGATATGCGACATGATGTGCATTGTAATTTCCGGTAGCGCCACCGAACTTGGCAGTAATCGGACTGGCTTTCAACGTTGCCAACTGACGTTCCAGACGGTAAACGAATACCATCACTTCTTTACCCAAGCGGGTGGGAGAAGCCGGTTGACCGTGAGTTTTGGCAAGCATAGGGATATTTGCCCAGTCCGTTGCGTATGTTTTCAATTGTGCAATCAGTTCTTCAATCAACGGATAGTAGACCTGTTCCAATGCTTCTTTGATAGAAAGAGGAACAGACGTATTGTTGATATCCTGAGAAGTCAGTCCGAAATGAATGAATTCCTTATAGTCATCCATCCCGCCCATCTTGTCAAATTCTTCTTTCAGGAAGTATTCTACTGCTTTCACGTCGTGGTTAGTCACACTCTCGATATCTTTAATGCGCTGTGCATCCGCTTCTGAGAAGTTACGGTAGATATTCCGTAAAGTTTCAAACACGCTGCTATCGATTCCTTTTAATTGCGGCAAGGGAAGTTCGCACAAGGTGATAAAGTATTCCACCTCTACCTGTACACGGTATTTGATCAGTGCAAATTCAGAGAAATAAGCTGCCAAAGCTTTCGTTTTGCCTCTATATCGACCATCAATCGGGGATATGGCCGTCAATACATCAAGTTCCATACGTTTTCTTAGATAATTATCAGAGCGCAAAATTAACTCTTTTTCCTGAGTTATAAGGCAAAAGGATAAAGAAAGTTTGTATAAAAGCGGTAAGAAATAAAAAAAGTCTCACGAATTTCTTCGCAAGACTTCTGTTTTATGTGGGCGTTGACGGATTCGAACCGCCGACCCTCTGCTTGTAAGGCAGATGCTCTGAACCAGCTGAGCTAAACGCCCTTGTTAATGAGCCGGAAGTGTTTCGTTTTTTTCGTGTGGGCGTTGACGGATTCGAACCGCCGACCCTCTGCTTGTAAGGCAGATGCTCTGAACCAGCTGAGCTAAACGCCCGTACACTTCCGTTTCAAAAGCGATGCAAAGGTACGGCTTTTTTTGAAACCTCCAAACATTTCTAATAATATTTTTCAAGAAAGTTTTTATCCGGCAAACGAATCTACTGATTATCAGCAAATAATAAAGGAGATTTTTTCATGCAATTTTTCCTGACGGTTACGCTTGTTTCCGAATTACACGTGCCGGATTCCCGACTGCAACACAATCGTCGGGTATATCTTTTGTGACGACACTACCCGCCCCTATCACACAGCGACTGCCAATCGTCACACCGGGACAGATGATAGCTCCACCGCCAATCCAGCAATCTTCACCAATCATCACTGGATAAGCGTATTCCTTAGAGCCTCTTCTTTCCAGATAATCCATCGGATGATGCGGAGTGTAAATCTGTACACAGGGGCCAATCAACGTATGAGCGCCAATCGTGATATATCCGCCATCCAGGAATGTACAATTGGCATTGACAAAAACGTGCTCGCCCAGTTTGATTCCATCTCCATGATCACAATGGAAAGGCGGACAGATAATCGATGTCTCAGGTATCCCGGGCACTAATTCCTCCAATAGCTTTCTGTATCCGTCTTCGTATGTACTCATTCCTCCCATACGAGCCAGCAGTGCTTTGGCATGCGCAAAACGTTCTTGTATTTCCGGCACAGCCATATCGGCCAATCGACTGCTACGCATTTTTTCTACTTCTGTCATACATTATATTTCTTTACCGTTAGTAAACACAAACTTTTTCTCATCCGAAAGAGACTCATTAAACTCGAATCCTTCCCAAGAGAAATGTTTCAGTTCTTCCGGATTTTCTATTTTATTCTTTAGGACGAAACGTGTCATTTCACCACGCGACATCTTTATATAGATAACAACCGAAGCCCACTTCCCGTTTTTCCACACCTGAAATTCTGGAGTAATGACACGTACTTCTTTTTCTACCCGCTTCCAGTCGAACAGGCTTTTCATCTCATCACTTGCCAAATTGCAGAGTATACCACCCGCGTTCTTTATATCTTCTATGAATATATCCGTCAGACGGGACTGCCAATAAGAGAACATTGTCTGATTCCCCAGTTCCGGCAACACGACATCCCCCTCCAACCGATAAGAACGGATAATATCCAGCGGCCTCAACAAGCCGTAACAGAATGAAGTCAACCGTAGATGTTCCTGTGCATATTCAAATTCTTCTTTGGAGAAATCTTTCGCATTCAAACGCTTGAACACGATTCCGGTGTAAGCCAACAAGGCCGGAAGTTCCGGAGTGCCTTCCGCATGAAAAACCTGATAACGCCTATAATTCTCCACAGCTATCTTTGCGTTTACACGCAACAGACGTTCCAGCTCGTCCACCGAGAACTGCGACACCTGCAAAGCTATCTCGGACGCTTCTTTTTGAAAACGCGGAACTGTGTTCAAAGGAACTTTCACCTTTGAAGTCTCACTCATAGTCTTGGCGCAAGATAGAAGTACTAACATGATGAATCCTATTTTATCTACAACTCCCTCCTTGAACAAGCCAAAGAGGGAGTCTTACTTAGTTTAATATACCATACCGCTCAAGCAGTTTTTATTTATATTCTTGCCAGCTCTTAATCTGAATATCATTCAATTTCAAGTCACAGAATGCTTCGATAAAAGCACTTGCCAGACGAGCATTTGTAATCAACGGGATGTTATGGTCAATAGCGCCACGACGGATACGGTAACCGTTTGTCAGTTCACGTTTGCTATGATTCTTCGGAATGTTGACGATCAAATCAAACTTGTGATCGGCAATCATCTTCATCACGTTATTTTCTGCACCCGTTTTTTCATCCGGCCAATAAACCGGAGTAGTATCCACACCATGAGCATTCAGGAAGGCTGCGGTTCCGGCAGTAGCGTAGATCTGATATCCCTTAGCGAATAACATACGGCTGGCATCCAGCAAATCAACCTTTGACTTCATGGCACCGGAAGAGAACATCACTGCTTTTTCAGGAATCTTGAAGCCGGTAGCAATCATTGCATTCAACAATGCTTCAGAGAAATCATCACCGATACATCCCACTTCACCCGTAGAAGACATATCCACACCCAATACCGGGTCAGCCTTGTGCAAACGGGAGAAAGAGAACTGAGATGCTTTTACACCAATCCAATCGATATCGAATGCAGATTTATCCGGACGTGAGTACGGAGCATCCAGCATGATGCGGGTAGCCGTTTCAATGAAGTTACGTTTCAGTACCTTAGAAACAAACGGGAAGCTACGAGAAGCACGCAAGTTACACTCGATTACTTTCACCTCATTGTTACGGGCCAAGAACTGAATATTGAACGGGCCGGAGATATTGAGTTCTTTGGCAATCTGACGGCTGATCTTCTTGATACGGCGTGCTGTTGCAAAATAAATCTTCTGAGCCGGGAACACCAGTGTAGCGTCACCGGAGTGAACGCCTGCAAATTCCACATGTTCGGAGATTGCATACTCTACTACTTCACCGTTCTGGGCAACTGCGTCAAACTCAATCTCTTTTGTATTTTCAAGGAATTGAGAAACAACCACCGGATATTCTTTAGAAACTTCGGCAGCCATCTTCAAGAAATTCTCCAGTTCCTCGTCATCGTAGCAAACATTCATTGCAGCTCCCGAAAGTACGTAAGAAGGACGAACCAATACCGGATAGCCTACTTTTTCTACGAATCCTTTGACATCCTCAAGGCTCGTCAGCTCTTGCCAAGCCGGCTGGTCGATACCCAGTTGATCAAGCATAGCGGAGAATTTGTTACGATTCTCGGCGCGGTCGATCGAGATTGGAGAAGTGCCCAATACAGGAACCGACTGACGGTAAAGTTTCATGGCCAGGTTGTTCGGGATCTGTCCACCTACGGAAACAATCACCCCACGAGGCTGTTCAAGATCGATTACGTCGAGCACACGTTCAAAAGAAAGTTCGTCGAAGTACAGACGGTCGCACATATCATAGTCTGTAGAAACTGTTTCCGGGTTGTAGTTAATCATAATTGATTTATAGCCCAGCTTACGAGCGGTCTGAACTGCATTCACCGAACACCAGTCAAACTCAACCGAGCTACCGATGCGATAAGCACCCGAGCCCAACACGACTACTGATTTTTCGTTCTTATAATAGTTTACATCATAACCTTCCACTGCATATGTCATATACAGATAGTTGGTCAGTTCCGGATGTTCAGAAGCAACTGTATTGATACGTTTTACAGCCGGAAGGATACCCATAGATTTACGATGAGCACGTACCGCCAAGTTTTCTTTCTCCATATTTCCTGTCGGATTCAGAACAAAACGTGCGATCTGGAAGTCAGAGAAACCTAAAATCTTTGCTTCACGCATTACATCAGCCGGAATATCTTCTACCTTATTATAAGTAGATAACTTAGCTTTATAATCAACAATATTTTTTAGTTTGCCGAGGAACCAAGGATCAATCTTTGTCAGATCATGGATACGTTCGATAGTGTACCCTTCTTCCATAGCCTGCGCAATGGAGAAGATACGCAAGTCAGTCGGACGTGAAAGTTCCCTATCGAGATCGTCGAAATGGAGTTCGTCATTACCTACGAAACCATGCATACCCTGTCCAATCATACGAAGACCTTTCTGAATGATTTCTTCGAAAGAACGACCGATAGACATGATCTCACCTACCGACTTCATGCTCGAACCGATTTCACGAGATACACCGGCAAACTTTGTCAAGTCCCAACGAGGGATCTTACAGATATAATAGTCAAGCTGAGGAGCAACATATGCAGAGTTAGGAGTTCCCATCTCACCAATCTGGTCGAGCGAGTAACCCAAAGCAATCTTGGCTGCGACAAATGCCAACGGATAACCGGTAGCCTTAGAAGCCAAAGCGGAAGAACGACTCAAACGAGCGTTTACTTCAATCACACGGTAATCATCCGTATCAGAGTTGAAAGCATATTGAATATTACATTCACCTACGATACCTAAATGGCGGATACATTTTGTAGAAAGCTCCTGCAACATTTTCAGTTCCTTGTCGTCCAGTGAGCAAGTCGGAGCAACAACGATAGACTCACCGGTATGAATGCCCAGAGGGTCGAAGTTTTCCATGCTCGCTACTGTAAAACAGTGGTCATTAGCGTCACGGATTACCTCAAACTCTATTTCTTTCCAGCCCTTCAAAGACTCTTCAACAAGAATTTGTTTAGAGAACGCAAATGAACTTTCAGCCAGCTTCAGGAATTCTTCCTCATTAGCGCAAATACCGCTACCAAGACCTCCCAGCGCATAAGCCGAGCGCACCATAACCGGATAGCCAATCTTACGGGCAGCAGCAATCGCGTCTTCCATACTTTCTACAGCTTGGCTGACAGGAGTTTTCATACTGATCTCATCGAGCTTCTTCACGAACAGATCGCGGTCTTCAGTATACATGATAGCCTCAACAGACGTACCAAGCACTTTTACTCCATATTTATCAAGAATACCCTGTGTATAGAGTTCTGCCCCGCAGTTCAACGCGGTCTGTCCGCCAAATGCCAACAGAATACCGTCCGGACGTTCCTTCTTGATAATTTCTTCTACGAAATAAGTAGTTACGGGAAGGAAATACACTTTATCGGCAATGCCTTCAGAAGTCTGAATGGTTGCGATGTTCGGGTTTACCAATACTGAGCTGATACCTTCTTCTTTCAAAGCTTTCAGTGCTTGTGAGCCTGAGTAGTCGAACTCTCCGGCTTGTCCGATTTTGAGTGCTCCAGAACCCAAAACGAGAACTTTCTTGATTTCCTTTTCCATTTCTTTTGTTGTTATAATAAGTTGTTATTTCTAAGTTCGTCCATAAAAAAAATGCGTTACCCTCAAAAAAGGATTAACGCATTACCAAAGAACTAAAATATCGTTTTTGGAGAAAAAAGAAGAAGCCTGCCGTTTCCGGGTGCAAAACATCCGAATGTAGATAATACTTACTTCTGATTTCCTGTTGATTCATTGTCGGTTCCAAAATTTGTGCAAAGTAACGACATATTTTGCAAATGGCAAAAAGAAACGTCTACTTTTTTACAGTGAAGTGCTCCCATTTTGATACATCTTTCAGTTTTTATCCGTATCTTTGTCGCTAAATAGATATTAATAAGGTAATAACAATGGGAAAAGAAAAAATAATATTGACGGGCGACCGTCCTACCGGCAGACTTCATATCGGCCATTATGTAGGTTCGTTGAAACGCAGAGTGGAGTTACAAGACGCGGGTGATTATAGCAAGATGTTTATCTTCATTGCCGATTCGCAGGCATTGACAGACAATATAGACAATCCGGAGAAAGTACGTCAGAATGTTATTGAGGTTGCCCTCGACTATCTGGCTTGCGGAATCGATCCTTCCAAAGCGACCATCTTTATTCAGTCGCAAATACCGGAACTGTGCGAACTTAGTTTCTATTACATGGACCTTGTAAGTGTATCGCGTCTGCAACGTAATCCGACGGTTAAAGCGGAAATCCAGATGCGTAATTTTGAAGCAAGTATTCCTGTAGGTTTCTTCACTTATCCTATCAGCCAGGCTGCGGATATCACTGCTTTCCGTGCTACGACTGTTCCCGTAGGTGAGGACCAGGAACCAATGCTTGAACAGGCACGCGAAATTGTCCGTCGTTTTAATTATATTTATGGTGAGACATTGGTAGAGCCGGAAATCCTGTTGCCTGACAATGCCGCTTGCCTGCGTTTGCCGGGAACTGACGGTAAGGCAAAAATGAGCAAATCACTTGGGAACTGTATCTACCTTTCGGAAGAGCCGGAGGAAATACAGAAAAAAATCATGAGTATGTACACCGACCCGGGACATCTCCGTGTGCAGGATCCGGGAAAAATCGAAGGCAATACCGTGTTCACATATCTCGATGCTTTCTGCCGTCCGGAACATTTTGAACGTTATTTACCGGATTACCCGAATCTGGCTGAATTGAAAGCTCACTACCAACGCGGCGGACTGGGGGATGTAAAAGTAAAACGCTTCCTGAATTCCATCATGCAGGAGACGCTGGAACCGATTCGCAATCGCCGCAAAGAATTCAGCAAAGATATTCCTGCTGTCTACGAAATGCTCCGAAAAGGATGCGAAGTGGCAAGAGCTACCGCAGCCGAGACATTGGCTGATGTAAAGAAAGCAATGAAGATCAATTACTTCGATGATAAAGAACTGATCGAAGAACAGGTAAAACGCTTCTCTCAGGAATAAGAGATTAATCTGCGTTTTAGCAGACTCTCCTACACTAAAAAAGTCCGGACTCATTTGCCCGGACTTTTTATTTCTATGAATAAATTCCAAACTACGGTTTCCCAATATACCAATAAATAATGATTGCGTAAATCCTCCGACAAACAGCAGCCGTACAAATACCCAAATATAGCGATTGCCAGGCATATCCCGTTTATCTACTTTTGCACCGCAAACTATTCAGGATAACGATTGATATGAAAAGAAAGAAAAAAAGTATGTTTAAATGGTATTTGTCGGTTATACCTATTCTCATTAATATTCCTCTGATTTCTGAAGCTCAGAACACAGTTTCCGAAGAACACACTTCGATACCGGACATCAAAAACAGCAATTATGTAGAACTCGACGAGGTAGTTATTGTCGGTAAAAGTGAGGCCCGCCGACAGCAAGAGCAGGCATTCGCCATCTCGGTTGCCGATTTGAGCAAGAACTATAATACTTCTGTCGATATCGGTACTATCACCAACCGTATGGCAGGAGTCAAACTCCGTGTAAATGGTGGAGTCGGCTCTGATTACAATTTCACCTTGAACGGTTTTTCCGGACGACAGGTAAAATTTTTCATGGACGGTCTGGCAATGGACAATTTCGGTGATGCTTTCAGCATAAATAACCTTCCTGCCAATATGGTGGAACGAGTGGAAGTCTACAAAGGTGTACTCCCCGTAGGCTTGGGAGCTGATGCTTTGGGTGGTGCGGTCAATGTAATCACCCGCAAGACTGCAAATTATTTGGATGTTTCATACTCCTTCGGCTCATTCAACACACACAAAGCCTCCATTAACGGAGCATATACTAACGGAAAAACCGGACTCACAACCCGCCTCACTTCTTTCCTCAATTATTCGGATAATAATTATAAGGTATATGTACCGATCATTGACTTGGAAAGCGGGCAGAAATTGGGCAATCAATGGGTTAAGCGTTTCCACGACGGATATAAGTCGTTGGGAGTACGATTAGAAACCGGTTTCGTAAACCGTCCGTTCGCTGATTATCTGCTGGCAGGCATTATTGTTGCCGGAAACGACAAAGATATTCAGAACGGAGTCGTCATGGATCTCGTATATGGAGCTCGAACAACGGACAGCCGTTCGGTCATTCCAATGCTGCGTTATAAAAAATCAGACCTGTTCATAGAAGGGTTGGGACTTTCTTTTTACGGTTCTTACAGTGACGTTGACAATAACAGTACGGATACTGTCCCAAGGCGATACAACTGGCTGGGCGAATGGGTGCCAAACGCTTCCACCAGTTCAGGCGAAAGATCGCGTTCACAACTCCATATCAATAACAGAGAATGGAGAACAAATACCAGTCTGAACTATACATTCAATCAGTATCACACTTTATCACTAAATCATGTCTACTCCGGACTGACACGCAAAGTGTCCGATGTAGAAGATCCTGCCAACGAATACAATAAAGTTCCTCAGAGTATTGACAAGCATATACTTGGTCTGGGATGGATGACCAAATATACACGATGGAATGCTACCTTGTTCGGTAAGCTATACGAAATGAAAGGAAAGACATATATAACTAACACCCATGCTTCAGGATTTGAAAATGTAACGAACCATTACACTGAATATGGTTACGGCGGGGCATTTACTTATTTCCTATTTTCCAAACTGCAAGCCAAAGTCTCTTACGAACATACTTACCGTTTGCCGGAGGCTTTTGAGATGTTCGGCGACAACCAAGAGAACAGCCGTAATGCCGAGTTGAAACCCGAAAGCAGTGATAACATAAATCTGGGGGTCATGTATGAAGTCAACTTCCTAAAGAGAAACACCCTGCAATTTGAACTGGGACTACTCTACAGAAATTCCAAAGATTTCATTCACCGGGAGCTGAAACAGCCCAGCATGATGTATATCAACTTGGGGAAAGTCTTAACGAAAGGTGTTGAGTTTAATACCCAATATACTTGGAACAGCCTCATCCATGCAAGTATAAACGTGACATATCAGCATATCACCGACAATAGGAAAACAACCCCTTCGCAGACGATCGGAGGCACAGAAAACGAGAACTTTAATTATAAGGAGAAACTACCGAATATTCCTTATCTGTTCGGCAATGGAAACATCGGGCTAAACAAGAAGGATCTTTTCATCAAAGACTCCGAACTTACCATAGAATACTTCCTCAATTATGTGAAGGAATATTATCTGTCATGGCCCGGCCTGGGTTCAAAAGACAGCAAAGATCAGATCCCCCAACAACTGTCACACGACCTAGCCATCAGTTATTCATTGTGCAACGGACGTTACAATTTTGCGCTGAGTTGCGATAACATGACTAACGAGATGCTGTATGACAACTTCAAACTCCAAAAACCGGGTCGTTCATTCACTGTGAAATTCAGATATTATCTTAGTAAATAAACCATTAATTAATAGAAAGATCAAATGAGAAAATTTAAAGTATTCGCCAGCTACTTATTGAGTGCAACTTTCCTATTAGGAGTTACCTCCTGTGACAATGATACAGATTTCGAGGGAGATAATACTCTTGCCAATGCTCCTTATGTGGTCTGTCTAGGCATTACATCAAACAGTGCCACCAGTTATTACGTCGTTCCGGTATCCGATTTCATGAACGGTACCATCTCGGCTTCCGGCAATCAGGGAATTGAACAGAATGGATATCGTTCGTTCCAAATCGGCAACAATTCTATCTTCAGTATCGGAGGATTGGGGCTGACTGACGCTAATATCATCACCAAAGGAGCAGATGGGAAACTGCAACAGAAAAGTTCCTTCGTTTTTGAACAGTCTTTGTCCGGCATAGAACAGGCAGATTCTGAAAATATGGTAGCAGTAGACATACCTACATCACCGACAGGAGGTAATCAATTCAAGATGTATTTACTGAACATCAATAGTGGAGCTATTACTAAAAAGGTGACAAAACCTGTGAATGAACTGTCAACTTCGGACTGGCCCCGCCTTACCGGTATGACTGTCAGTGACAACAAGATTTATATCACATATTACTTGACAGACGAAACACAAAAGCCGAGTGTAACACGTTACATCGACAAAGCGTATGTAGCTGTATACTCTTATCCTGAACTGGAATATATCACGACAATGGAAGATGAACGTGCAGCCATAGCCGGTTCATGGAATGCTTACAATGGGATCTTCCAAACCGAATCAGGTGACATGTACACGTTCTCAAATACATCCATAGCTAACGGTTTTACAGAGAACAGTACAAAGAAAGCCGCATTCTTACATATCCCGAAAGGAACAACCCAATTTGACGACTATTACTTTGACGTTGAAACCGCAGCCGGAGGTCTGAAACCCGTTCATTTGCAATATTTGGGTAACGGTAAGTTCTTTGCTCAAGTAAGTACATTGCAATCGGAAGAAATGACTAGATGGGCAGATAAAGAATTGAAAGCCTGTATTATTGACGTAAAAGAGAAAACGGTAAAAGATATTCCTCAAATTCCTGTTCATGATGGCGATGGCGGTCAGCGAATGAGCGGAGTAATTGAGAATGGCTATTTCTATATACCGCTTGCTACAGACGGCGCACTCTATTTCTACAAGGTCGATATCAACAATGCGACTGCCGAACGTGGAGCTAAAGTTGCAAGCAACTTCGTCTCTGCCACTTTTAAAATGAACTAACAGCGATATCAAAACTCAGATTATCGCAGATTTATGTAGAGATTAAAAACAATCCGTGATAATCTGTGTTTTGAATGAATAATTAACAACAATGAATCTCATCCACAAAAACTTCAGAAAGTTCTGTCTGCGACTCCACCTGTGGTTGGGCTTGCTTTCGGGTATCGTCGTATTTATCGTATGTATCACCGGGTGCCTTTACGCCTTTAAGGATGAGATCAACGATGCAACCCAGCCTTGGAGATTCGTATCACCGAAGCCCTCCCCCCTATTAATGCCGGAAGAGATTTTGAAAGTTGCCAATAACCATACGGGCAAAAATACTCCCACCGCTATCACTTACGGTGAAACGACAGATGCGGTATTCGTTGATTATATGGATTTCAAAACGACTTCCTACACTGTCTTTATCAATCCTTATACGGGAAAAGTCATTCACAGTGTCTGCAAAGAACCCGGAGAAACGGATTTTTTCTCCTTTATCTTGAAAGGTCACAGAACATTATGGATACCCGGCAAGGCGGGAAAATTAATGATCGGGTACAGCGTTGTAATATTCGTAATTACATTAATAACAGGGCTTGTACTCTGGTATCCCCGGAAATGGAATAAGAAAACTGCCCTCCGTAATTTCACACTGAAAATCAACTCTCCTTTTGCACGGCTCAATTATGACCTGCATAATGTTTTAGGCGGATATGCCGCCATCGTATTGTTCGTCCTCTCTGCTACCGGACTAGTATGGAGTTTTAACTGGTTCAGCAAGGCAACATATTACATCACTTCCGGAGGAAAAGAACTGAAACCTTATGTACTTCCGCAATCGGACACTTTACATATCGAAGCAGGAAAAGCCAGTCTGAATGTCCTCTTTAAGAAATTAAAAGAAGAATCTCCCAACGCCGCCACATTTTATTTTGCCCTGCCACAGAAAAAGGAAGAGGTAATACGTGTCAGCGTAGTTCACGAAAGAGGCTCTTATTATAAAACCGACAACTTATTCTTCGATCAATATACACTTGCTCCCTTGCAAGGCTCAGGAGCTTATGCCGGAAAATACACAGAAGCATCACTTGCCGACAAACTAAGACGGATGAATCTTGAAATTCACGATGGAAGAATTTTGGGTATCTTCGGGAAAATCATTGTATTCGTATGTGCACTAATCGGAGCATCGTTACCTGTCACCGGCTTTATTATTTGGTTCAAAAAGAAACGGAATCATTCATTACACCTTCGTAAGTCTTAAGTACTACATTTCTCACCATAAGCATACAAAAATTGAATAAAGCTAATTAACAAACTCTATCCAATAAAAATAAGGAGCAATTTGAAAAATTCTGTATCTTCGTAATAAAAATATAAAACCTGCAAGAAGTATGATTACCAATCGGGAAGAAGTGCTGGAAAAGGCCTTTAAGGTATTTGTCAAAATGAACTACGAGAAAGCCAGCTTTACAGAGATTGCGAAAGCCTGCGGACTATCAAGAGCAGGCATCATCCACTACTTTCCATACAAATTAGATTTATTTGTAGCAGTAGTGGACAAATTTGTATTTCAAATCCATCATCCGAATAATAAGTTCGATGTAAAAGAATGTACCTTAAAAGATTTTATCGAACTGTATTTGAAAGGTGTAACCGCTACCATGAAGCGATTGGTGGAATTAATAGATGACGGCGACAATCCTTATGATTCTTGTCCCAACTTTTACTATTTTCACTTCTTCACACAGGTCAGGATGTACTATCCCAATATCCGGAAACAGATACCCAAGTTTTATGAACAAGATTATCATTTGTGGACTACCATTATACAACAAGCAAAAGATAGTGGAGAAATACGTCCTGATATAGATGTGAAGAAGGCGGCAACCATGTTCCGTCAAATGTATTTCGGCCTGTCTTATGAGCAATCATTCTTAAACGGATTGGATGTCGATCTTCTTGCTGAAAATTTCCGTTATATTTACTCATTACTGAAATGATAAGCCACTGATAAAGTGTACATTGACAGAAAGTTAAGCAAAAACCAAACAATTGTATGGTTTTTGCTTAACTTTTTTATATATTTGCACCTAAGTCAATAACTTAAAAAGATAAATTATGTCAATTTACACACTCATTCCCATCGTTTTTATCGCCCTATATTTAGGGTATTGGTTCTATATAAAGAACAAGAACTCACAACAAGCTCAAATTGTCAGCAACACTGATTTCAAAGCAGAATTTGCAAATGCCGAGAAGTATAAAAACCACTTCCTGACTTCCGAACTACCTTTCTTAAAGAAAGCGATGGAACAGGAAAAGATTGATGCTTTCAACTATGCCAGCAATGAATATGGGGTAGCTTCTGCCCTCAAAGACGGAGTAAAAGATAAATTAAAAGGAATGGCAACTTTGGGAGCAGTACGTTTCACCACAGTGCAAACACCTAAATATCTCGTACTAAGCGGAAAAAACTTACATTTATTCGACACAGATACGGACGGTGAGATCGATCGGCACTTTATCTTCGATGCAGCACGTCTTGAGAATTCCAGACTTACCAAACTTCCACTGACCGGTTCGGTACAGGCACAGGCTCAAGCTCGTGGAAATAACATAAAAGCCTATAAGTTATCACTACAGACTGATGACAAACCTGTCGAACTCATCATCTACTCTTGCTTGATTTTTACAAATATTGCAGAAATACCAACGAATCCCCAAGAGACAATAGAAGCCATTATCATAGCAAATGATTTTTTGAAACAACTAGGCGACCTGTATCCGAACCTAAAAGTTTCACTGCCGATATTCGACTAAAAGAAAAATATAGGAGAGAAAAATAAAACTGTATTCAACAGGGTAACTAATAAAAAGACGGCTGAAAGCGAGAACACCTACTTTCAGGTTTCGCTTTCAGCCGTTTTTCTTTTTTCAGCAAGCGACTATAAAGAATCGTTGAATGCTGAAATCATTTCGTTACTGTGCTGATTCTACTAATACTACACGGTTCAGGATCGGTTGACCGAATTTATCGACACCACCACCGGCAGCAACTTTCAGTCTATCGGCAGAAATGCCATACTTCTTGACGAGCAAATCTTTAACAACTTGTGCACGTTCCAGACTCAACTTCTGGTTGAAAGCCGGAGTACCGGTTGCAGAGTCTGCATATCCATTGATTGTGTACGTAGTATTCGGAGATTCTTTTATCTTATTAGCAAGGTATGACAAGTTCATTTCTTCTTGCGGAGACAACTTATCAGAGCCAATCTTGAAGAATACGGTACGTGGAGCAATGTTGGTATCTGCAATCACAACTTCCTCAGTGTCTTCTATTTCCACCGGTTGTTGTGCGTTAGCCAACTGCTGTTGCAACTGCAGATTAGCGGCAGCCATCGCATTCATCTGATCACGCATCTGACTTAATTCGATTTCAGAGATAATCTGTGGTACAGGACGTTGGAATCCACGAGTCGGGAAATAATAGGTTACACCTACAGTAGCACCTAAGATACCGTCATAGTCACGTTTACCTCCGTGTTCACCGTCAAACTTACCTTCCAGCCCTGTTGCACTCAATTCCAGATTCAAATCGACAGCATTCGACAAGCGGAAACGGTTGATGATACCTGCATTGAAAGTAGCCGAATTGGTATGAGGACGAGTATAGGAGTGAGCCCAACCTGCACCGATATAAGGTATGATCTCATAAATACGATCCGGATTATATCCACCGAATAATGCATTTAAGTTAATCATCAAATCACCGTGAAGGTTCATATAATCCCATCTCTGTTTGTAAGAACCATCTTCTCTCGGACCACCGACTACATAATCGGCCGTTTCATTCATTGTGAATCCCTTAGCTTGCAGTCCGCTGTATTGCAAACGTACACCAAAACCCGGAGTCACCCATTTGCCGACAGATACATTAAAAGTAGGAGCGACACGGTCTCTGAATTTGCCGATATGGTCATTGTTGCCATACAGCACCTGAGCACCACCTCCTACAGAGAAGAACCAGTTACTCCAGAAAGGATTGGTTATTACTTGATATTTATCCTGTACCTGAATCACTTCGTATTCAGTTACCGTCATAGTCTGCTGCGCAGAAGCGACAGACGCAACGCCGGCAAAAGCCAGCAACATCAGAATCTTTTTCATATACCTAATAGTTAAGTGGTTATTTAAATCTTTTTCTTTGTTTAACTAATTAAATAACACGAACCGAACTAAAAGGTTTTATGAATAGAAAAAATAATTTGTTTTATTTGAATAAACGTTCGATATCTTCCTCCTTGATCGTTGTCAACACTGTTTTCCCATCCGGAGTGTAATTCGGTGAAGGACAGGCAAAAAGATTATCGACAAGGCTTACCATCTCTTCATTGCTCAATACTTGTCCGTAAACGATTGCCGCCGCACGCGCCAATGTTAAAGCCAATATATTTTGGATTTCTTCCTTTACATCGTTTCCTTTTTCCATTGCCGTATGCAGCATATTACGCACCAATTCAACCGGATTCAATCCTTCGATACCCGATGGAATGCCATTTATAGCATAACTTCCGCCACCTAAATTACTCAAATCAAAACCTACCGCTACCAAATCATCCATGATACCTTGCAACACGGCTGCTTCCGAAGCCGGCAACTGCAATATCTCCGGGAAGAGAACACCTTGAGATACTCCTTGTTTCTGCCGAATCTGTTCCATATAACGGTCAAAAAGTACTCGGATATGTGCCCGGTGCTGATCGATAAGCATCAAACCGGATTTCACAGAAGTCAGAATGAAGCGCCCTTTAAATTGCAAATGTTGGTTTCCTTTTTCCACCACAGGCTCATCGCCATACAAGGTCGAAGCTATGGATGTCAGCGTTTCTCCCTCTTCCTCCGTGACAAACGATTGTTGTTCACCACTAAAAGGGTTTTCCCAATCTGTCTCAGGCTCGGGCATCGGATTGTTCATTTTGCTAGCCTTTGTCAATCCCCCGTATAAATCTTCCCATTCCACTTTGGAGCGACTATATGAGCCGCCATTACTGCCTCCGACCGAAACCTTGAACGGATTATAATCTGAATTATAATGAACTTTAGGAGGTTCGGAAGAGGCGCCCTGCTCAAACGCCGGAATATCGGGCATGTCTTCCGTATCAAAATCAATAGAAGGAATAGCGCTGAACTTACCCAATGATTCTTTGACAGAAGCCGAAAGAATCTGCCAGATAGCCTGTTCATTCTCAAACTTGATTTCTGTTTTTGTCGGATGGATATTCACATCGATATTAGCCGGATCTACTTCAAAATAAATGAAGTAGGAGATCTGTTCACCGGCGGGAATCAACTGCTCATAAGCTTCCATCACCGCCTTGTGAAAGTAAGGATGGCGCATATAACGTCCATTGACAAAGAAATACTGATGTGCACCTTTCTTGCGGGCAGTCTCCGGCTTAGCTACGTATCCGGAGATTTTCACCATCGTAGTATTCACCTCTATATTCAGCAGTTGCTGATTGAGCTTTTTACCGAAAATAGCCATGATACGCTGGCGCAACGGAGATACGGGAAGATTGAAAAGCTCGGAATCATTACTGTAAAGCGAGAAGGCAACTTCCGGATGAACGAGAGCGATCCGTTCAAATTCAGCAAGGATATTACTCAGTTCGGTGGAATTAGCTTTCAGAAACTTACGCCGGGCCGGCACATTAAAGAACAGATTCTTTATAGAGAAATTGCTTCCTTTAGAACAGGAAACAGCTTCCTGACTCTCCACTGTAGAGCCCGCTATCACCAGCTTTGTCCCTAGCTCTTCTGATTCCGGCCGTGTCTTCAGCTCCACCTGCGCCACTGCGGCTATGGAAGCCAAAGCTTCTCCTCGAAATCCCATCGTGCGCAAAGCAAACAAATCGGAAGCCTCACGTATTTTGGATGTAGCATGGCGTTCGAAAGAAAGACGGGCATCCGTTTCGGACATTCCCTTTCCATCGTCAATAACCTGAATACTCGTTTTCCCCGCATCAGTCACCAGCACATGTATATTTTGCGCCTCTGCATCAATTGCATTCTCCACTAGCTCTTTGACTACAGACGCCGGACGTTGTATCACTTCACCGGCAGCAATCTGATTGGCTACCGAATCCGGCAACAAATGAATAATATCGCTCATACTTCGTAAATTAACAATTAAAAACTCCAGCTTCCTGTTGCTAAATAATGCCACAGATAGAGAAGAAAGGCAATGATAATCAATATGATTCCGAAAGAGACCGGCTTGCGGCCACTTGCTTTTCTTCTTTTCAAGTGGGTAGTTCCTTCGATAAACTTACCACGGATATCTTCCGGATTAAATTCTTTCTCCGGCAACATCCCCAAGTCGCGTTTAGCGTTCTCTTCCATCTTGGCGAGTTTCTCTTTACGCTCGTCTACATAAATGTATTGATGATTAAAGCCACGGGGTTTCCTCATCGAATTAAACATTCCCATACTGCTACATATTAATTAAGTTACGCTTATCTGTCTTTGGACGTCTGTCGGTAGTCGGTTTTAACGTTTCTCCCGCACGTTTGCCACGCCAGTTGAAAATATCATCTTTATTCAACGGACGGACATAGTCAAACCAGGCAAAAGTAGGGAGACGCAGTTTGTCAGGAGGGATTTGGTCCATCGGATACATCGTTCCGTTAGATTTGCCGACAAACAACCCTTTTTCCATTTTCTTATCCTTCATATAAAGATGGAGCACGCTGCCCTCCAAACAGTTAAATCCCGTCATAGTACTGTCTTTCTCTTCCGGATAGAAAGCCGTTTGCACATTACCGACTACCTCGATATGACGCATATCACCATTTATGAAATAAGCCTTCATCTCCTTTCCGGACACTTGATTATAGTGAATGGAATCCTTCATCTCCACCGTTAATGCCTGATTGATGATATGTGCCCAGTCGATAGTACTGTCGTTCATATAAATCTTGATTTCCTCACCTAATAACTGCTGACCGTCATTCCACAGAATCGGATCGGTATACATGGTCATACAAGAATCTTTCGAATTATAAACCAGTGAATCGCATACTCCTTGCACGTCTGTACGATACATACGTACTTTATGATAAGCTTTCATTAAACGATACAACGAATCGGTATTCAGATTGTAAGACACCAGCTGCAGAGTATCTCCGTGCATAAAGAGGCTATCCCCCTGTGAGTAGTCGATAGCCACAGCCCGTTTTGTTGCGAAGGCGGAGTCAGTCAATTCATTGTAGAAACAATAATCGCCTGTCAGCATATTCTTATTGATGGTATCCGTCATCTTTACATTGTCGAACGCTTCCCCATAACCGGCAACACGGTCGTAGAACAGACTGTCGCCCACCAATTTCTTTCCTTGATTGGTCAGAATGGAACGGTCCAACAGTTCAGCTTGCTCGGTCAATGTATTATAGAATCCACGCTCGGAGTAGATATGGTTATTGTCACTAACGATGTTTGAAGGACCGAGAATAACCGCGATTTTGTTCTCTGTATTATACCTTAATGTATCGGAAGTCAATACAAACTTCGGGTTAACCAATTTCACGTCATGATTAAACACCGACTGTTTGGTAGCAGGACTATACTCCCCCCAGTCGGAAGTCAGCACATTCTCTTCATCCATCAAAGTCCCTCCCTCGAAGTAATACCCGAGATCATAAAGACGGTCATAATTCAAGCTATCCGTCAGCAAAGTCGTATTACGGTTAATCATTTTCACGTTTTCACGGAGTTGCGCAATCTGCGTCATTCCGTCGTAATATAGATAATCACCGTAAATAAACAAGGTGTCTCCCTGCTCCATACGAACATTACTGAAAGCCTCTACGGAATTGGTTTTCTCAAAAATCAGCGCACTGTCACAATACATATACATACTGTCATGGCGCATTTTCACATTACCGATCAGTACTTGCACGTCCGGACGAGACAGTTTATCCGCCTGTCCCTCATCCGCATGAAGCAAATAAACCTTTGTCTTTTTATTTTCCGGCTGCTTCTTACTTTCCGACTGTTGCTTATTCGCCGGTTGTTGTTTCTTATCTGCCGGTTTCTTGGGGTTTTGCGCCACAAGACATACGCCAAACAGGCATAGAAAGCCTATAAGGAGCCATCTATGCCTGTCTTGTTGTTTATCTTTCTTATTTCGTTTCAGCATATAAAATCAAGCTGTTAAACATCAATCCTTCTTCACCCAACCCGGGTATTTGAAGTCACACTTCTGCCAGTTTTCGTTGATACGTACATAGGTATGTTTCTGTTTGTCCAGAATCCATTTTTGTAACATCTCTTCACGACGCTTATCCATTACAATTTCTTTCAAGTCCTGATAATCTTCCGCAATGGTAGCCTTATGACCATTGATCTTTGTTTTCAACTTCACAATTGCACAAACTTCTTTTCCATCCTTCTCGTTTATCATTGTAAAGGCTTTAGAAATCTCTCCCACATTCATCTTGTCCACAACTTTGGCAACGTCCTGTGGAAGATCCTGCATCTGGAACTTAGAAGTAGTAATACCCGAGTGCTCATTAACATTCACCATGATACCATGGTTGTTACGGGTATCCTTATCTTGTGAGATAACGGCTGCTGCTTCATCAAAAGAAAATTTGTTCGCACGGATATCGTCAGCAATAGAATCCAGACGTGCACAAGCTTCGGTCAGTTCTTTCTCCGATACTTTCGGACGCAACAGGATGTGGCGGGTATTCACACGGTCACCGCGCTTTTCAATCAACTGAATGATGTGATAACCAAATTCCGACTCCACGATCTTGGAAACTTTCTTCGGATCCTGCAAGCTGAATGCTACATTCGCATAGGCCGGATCCATCATACCGCGTCCCATAAATCCACACTCACCACCTTTGATGGCAGAAGCTTTATCCTCAGAATACAAACGCGCCAATGTAGAGAAGTCAATTTCCCCTTTTGTCACACGATCTGTGTAGTCACGCAATTTCTTCTTCACATCTTCAATTTCCGAGATAGGAATCTTCGGTTGCAACGTGATAATCTGCACTTCCACCTGTGTCGGGATATAAGGAATGCTATCCTGCGGAAGATCTTTGAAGTAACGGCGTACTTCCGCCGGAGTCACCTTGATCTCTCCCACCAATTTCTGCTGCATCTTCTGCACTGTCAACCCGTCACGCGCATTATCACGCAAAGTTTCGCGAATCTGTGTCGAAGTCTTATTGAAGTATTCCTCCATTTTTTCTTTTGAACCGATCTGCTGGATATACATATTGGTCATCATATCTACACGCTGGATGATCTCCGCTTCGGAAACCTCAATACTATCCAACTTAGCTTGATGCAAAAATAACTTCTGCACGGCAATCTCTTCAGGAATCACACAATACGGATCGCCTTCGAATCTGCGTCCATTATACAGGGCATCCATACGAGCCTCTTCTACATCTGATTTCAAAATAGCTTCGTCACCTACTACCCAAACTACTTCATCAACCACATTATCCTGAGCATAAGTTGCCACATTAGCAAATACTGCCAAGACAAGGGTAACAACAAATCTAAAGTTCACAAACTTCTTCATTCTTTGTATTTAATAATTATATATAATCTTCTTGCTTACTGCCTGCTGATAGAGATCATTCTTCACTCGTTCCATAAAATCTACCCGCTTCTGATTGACCAGCAGGTCTTTCACTTCCGGACGAGCAAACTCATACGGTTTTTCCTCTCCCGCTCCACGATAGTCACTCACATTCAGGAAATAACAGAATGCCGTATCTTTCAATTCTATCTGACGGTGTTTATTCACATATTCTTCCGGAGCTTCCACTTTCAACGGAATCATATCCAGCACATCCGTCACGGATACCCATTTGTCGTAAAAGTACTCATATTTCACCGCATTCTGCAAACTATATTTTTCAAGACTTTCAATAGCATCCTGTTTATCAGATTTATACCACCTGCGCACATTATTCAGTTGGGGAGCCGTCAACGGCACTTTGATAAACAACCCCTTAATCAACGGATTCTCCAATTTGAACAGTTCCTTGTTCCGTCCGTAATAATCCGTAATTTCTTGTTCGGAGATATCATTCGTCAACTTCTGGTTTATCAATTCCTGCTGATAAGTATGCATAATCAACGCTTTCCGATAATTTTCCACCAGTTTGTCCACATCGACATTGTCCGGAATATTGTTTGCCGCTTTTTCATACAATAAAATCTCTTCCGCCCAGCTACGAATATAATGCTCGGCGAAGAGAATACTATCATCTTTTGACAATCCGACAGGAAGCACGGACATCAAATCTTCTTTATACAAAAAGTTACCGTCCACCTCTACCAAAGGAGTCTTTCCTTTGTGGTCGCGCTGTTCCTTGCACGCCCCACAACCGAGAAGGGTAATCAGTAAGAGGACTAATATTCGCATTGTCAACTGAAATCTACTTATTTAAGGTACGAAGATAGTGAATAATCGGTTACATCAGTTATTATTAACTGTTTTTAAAACCTCTTGGTTTATTTCAACCTTACCAGCCTCCCTCAATTCCCGCGTCCAGCACGTGTCAAGATAGGTTCTATAATCCTTCCGTACCCCGTCTATTACTTCCCGATAATCATCCGGACCTTTCTGCTTTTTGCCGACAACTATAGTAAAAGGATAAGACAATAAAGGTTCAAAATCTCCGCTCTTAAAAACCAGTTTATCGACATATTTATTCTCTCCGTCGGCAAACGTTCCCTGTTCAATCTGTATCTTTTCCGTTCCGGATGTATTAAAAGTTTGCCGGAGCTTATCCATCCATTCATCGGCGGGTAACTTCTTCAACATCTTTTTTGCCCGCTTCGCAATCTTTTTATCGGCACAGTGAAGAACAACACCTTTGTAGCGAGGGCTATCCCAGCGGTAATCAGATGAATGAAATTTAAAGTAAGTAGCCAATCCGGCCCGATCATTCATTGCAGGCAACTCCACTTTCTGCCGTGTCATTCCCTTTATAAGATAATCTTCATCCGCTTTTTGCAATGCGTACCGAACCTCCGGATACTTTTTATCCAAATTTCCACTTTCATAGTCCAATAGAGACTTTGCAACAAATTCCTCAAGTTGACGTTTCACAGTCATAGGATGGGAAGCGGCAAATTGTTTGAACCGACCTCCTGTATACTCCTGCCCATCAATAGCAAACAATGTCCGTTCCGTATCTCCTTTTGTCAACAGTTCCTCTATACCTGTCTGATTCGGAGTATACCTCCACTCCCTTTTCAGTCGCTCTATTACTTTTCCGATCCCCTGATTCCGAATTTCCTTATGTAATATGCGCTGTACAATTCCATCGACTACATCCTCATACACAGGCAACTCCTTCCTGTCCATGACCTTCAGAATATGGATTCCCGCAGGAGTAAAAAACGGTTCGGAGATTTCTCCCTTCGACAAAGCAAAAGCAATATTTTCAAACTCAACAGTAGTTTGCAATCCTTCAATCCAACGGCTTTGCCTATCATCCGAATAACGTTCCACCAAAGCAGAGAAATCCAATCCGGGCTGATTCCGGATAGCCTGATAAATAGAGTCCATCCGAGCTTTTTCTTCTTCCAAATGTCGAAAAGTTATTGTCTGTGGCAAATACTTAAAAATCTGCATTACTTGCACTTGCCCATTATGTGCTTTCAGTGCCATTTTCTGATAGGAAACACGAGCACAGCTATCTACCGTCTGTTTATCAACCAGATAATCCTCCATCAATTCAATCCGGTTCTCCTCTTGTTGTTTGCGAAAGGCAGCAGTTGTATCAAGTCCGATAGCTTTAGCAGCTTCAACTTTCTGTATTGCCTGAGAAAACAGCAGCGCATATTCTTTAGGGGAAAGCTCCCTCCCCTCACCCGTCCTATAATGATGATACGAATATTCAAATTCCGAACGGGAAACCTCTCTCCCGTTAACACGCATCAGCACAGGATCTTCCTGCGCAAAAGCCAGAATACCAAAGAGACAGGCACATAGCAGCAACAAACATCTTTTCATCATCAATTCTCATTTTACAAACAACAAACGGTGAGCAGCGAACATCTGCTGATTCATACAGCCTGTTCACCGTTCACCGTTAACAGTTCACCGTTTATATTTATTATTCCGGACGACTATAATTAGGCGATTCACTGGTAATCGTCACATCGTGCGGATGGCTTTCCATTACACCTGCATTGGTAATACGGGTAAACTTCGCGTCATGAAGTTTTTCAATATTAGCAGCGCCACAGTATCCCATACCTGCACGTAAGCCACCTGTCAATTGATAAACCACTTCGAAAAGCGTACCTTTATAGGGAACACGGGCAGCGATACCTTCCGGAACCAATTTCTTCACGTCAGCCGTTCCACTTTGGAAATAACGGTCTTTTGAGCCATTCTCCATTGCTTCCAATGAACCCATACCTCGATAGGATTTGAATTTACGACCGTTGAAGATGATTGTATCACCCGGAGACTCTTCCGTTCCGGCAACCAATGATCCGATCATCACACAATATCCACCGGCGGCCAACGCTTTTACCACATCACCCGAATAACGCAAACCACCATCGGCAATCAAAGGAATACCTGTACCTTTCAAGGCTTTCGCTACATCATATACAGCCGACAACTGCGGAACGCCTACGCCTGCAACCACACGAGTAGTACAGATAGAACCCGGACCGATACCGACCTTCACCGCATCGGCACCTGCTTCCACCAACGCTTTCGCAGCTTCTCCGGTAGCAATGTTACCTACTACAATATCAATATCCGGGAAGCGTTTCTTAGCTTCTTTCAGTTTCTCAATCACGTACATCGAATGTCCGTGAGCCGTATCAATGACAATAGCATCCGCACCTGCATCTACCAAAGCCTGCATACGGTCCAACGTATCGGCAGTAACACCCACACCGGCAGCTACACGCAAACGACCTTTGGCATCTTTACAAGCCATCGGTTTGTCTTTTGCTTTTGTAATGTCTTTATAAGTAACCAGACCGATCAACTTTCCATCCATTCCGACAATCGGAAGTTTCTCAATCTTATGCTTCTGAAGAATCTGGGCGGCAGACTCCAAGTCAGTAGACTGGTTAGTAGTCACCAATTTTTCTTTCGGAGTCATGACAAGATCGATATGCTTAGTCATATCTCTTTCGAAACGTAAGTCTCTGTTGGTAACAATACCTACCAAATAGCCTTCGTCATCTACCACAGGGATACCACCAATCTTGTATTCTGCCATAATGTCCAAAGCGTCTTGAACGGTAGAGCCTCTTTTAATCGTTACAGGGTCATAAATCATACCATTCTCGGCACGCTTCACAATGGCAACTTGTCTTGCCTGTTCTTCGATAGACATATTTTTGTGAATCACTCCGATACCACCTTCACGAGCAATGGCAATAGCCATTTTCGCTTCGGTAACCGTATCCATGGCAGCCGTCACAAAAGGAATTTTTAACTCAATGTTTTTTGAAAACTTTGTCGAGAGATCGACAGTGCGCGGTAAAACTTCAGAATAAGCGGGGATCAACAATACGTCGTCGTAAGTCAACCCGTCCATTACAATCTTATCAGCAATAAATGACATAGGGCTATGCGTTTAAAATTTATTGCGTGCAAATATACGTTTTTTATTCAAAACCGCATACCTGCACGCCTATTTTTTCGCTTTTTTTAATTAGCCATTTCAGAGATGAACTTAATACGTACCAAACGGACTTCCTCTTCCGTGAAGTCATCGCCCAGTTCATCAAGCGCATCATCAATCTTATCCGTAGTAGATTCCTTGAAGTAATCGTAGATATCGAGCATATGGTCTTCGTCCATGATCTCTTCCAGGAAATAATCGATATTCAGTTTCGTTCCCGAATAAACAATCGCTTCCACTTCATCCAGCAATTCGCCGAACTCAATTCCTTTAGAAAGAGCGATATCATCCAACGCCACTTTACGGTCGATAGCCTGAATGATAGACACCTTCATCTTCGATTTATTGGCAACCGTACGTACACGTAAATCTTCGGGACGTTCTATCTCATTCTCTTCACAGTGACGCTTGATCAGTTTACAGAACTCCTCACCATAACGTTTTGCCTTTCCGGCACCCACACCGGGAATGTTCTGCAACTCATCCAATGTTACCGGATAGATAGTAGCCATCGCTTCCAAAGACGGGTCCTGGAATATCACGTAGGGCGGAACTTCCAGTTTTTTCGAGAGCTTCTTCCGCAAATCTTTCAACATTGAATAAAGAGCCGGATCCACCGCACAAGAGCCACCGCCACGTGCCGGTGCTTCCTCTTCAGTCTCTTCAAAGTCGTTATCTTCAGTAATCTTGAATGATTTCGGCTTCTTCAGAAATTTGTGTCCCTCTTCCGTTACCTTCAGAAGTCCATAATGTTCCACGTCTTTGCTCAAGTAACCTCCAATCAACGCCTGACGGATCACCGCATTCCACGTCTTATCCTCTTCGCCCATACCGGAACCGAACACCTCCAGGTCTTCATGCAAATGAGCCTGTACTTCTGAAGTTTCTCTACCTTGTAGTATGTCTATAATATAATCTGCTTTAAAATTTTCTTTCACCGCGATAATCGCTTCAATCACGGTACATAATAAATCTTGAGCCTCCACTTGTTTTTTAGGGTTTAAACAGTTGTCACAATTTCCACAATTTTCTTCCGTGTACTCCTCACCAAAATAATGTAGTAATGTCTTGCGTCGGCATACGGAAGATTCGGCATAAGCAGCGGTTTCCAACAGAAGCTGCTTGCCAATTTCCTGTTCTGCCACAGGTTTGCCTTGCATGAACTTTTCCAGTTTCTGCAAGTCTTTGTTTGTATAAAAGGTTATGCACTGGCCTTCTCCGCCATCTCTACCGGCACGTCCGGTTTCCTGATAATACCCTTCCAGACTCTTCGGAATATCGTAGTGAATCACAAACCTTACATCCGGTTTGTCTATCCCCATACCAAATGCGATAGTCGCCACAATAACGTCTACCTTTTCCATCAAGAAGTCATCCTGATTCTTGGTTCTCGTCACCGAGTCCATCCCTGCATGATAGGGGCGCGCATTGATACCGTTTGCTTGCAGGATTTCAGCAAGTTCTTCCACTCTTTTCCGGCTCAGGCAATAGATGATACCCGATTTCTCCGGATTGTTCTTGATAAACTTGATTATATCCCTGTCGATATTAGCGGTCTTCGCACGTACCTCATAATACAAGTTCGGACGGTTGAACGAGGATTTAAAGACTTGTGCATCTACCATCCCCAGATTCTTCTGGATATCATGTTGTACCTTCGGTGTTGCCGTTGCTGTAAGCGCAATCAGCGGTGCCTTTCCTATTTCATTGATAATCGGACGGATTCGTCGGTATTCAGGTCGGAAGTCATGTCCCCATTCCGAAATACAGTGGGCTTCGTCCACCGCATAGAACGAGATCTTCACCGAACGCAAAAATTCCACGTTTTCCTCCTTTGTCAGCGACTCAGGTGCCACATATAGTAATTTTGTTTTTCCGGCAAGGATGTCAGACCTCACTTGTTCTATCGCGCCTTTATTCAATGAAGAATTGATGAAATGGGCGATGCCATCCTCTTCACTGAAATTACGCATTGCATCCACCTGGTTTTTCATCAACGCAATAAGCGGAGAAATTACGATTGCCGTACCTTCCATCAAGAGCGAAGGTAACTGATAGCATAAAGATTTCCCGCCACCGGTAGGCATCAGTACAAAGGTATCTTTGCCACTAAGCAAATTCTGAATGATTGCTTCCTGGTTTCCCTTGAACTTATTAAATCCGAAATACTTTTTCAGTTCATCTGTTAAATTAATCTTCCCTGCCATCTTAACTTAGGTTGTTTTATTCAGTTCATGGTTTAACTTCAAGTAAACCTCTCTTTTTCAAGAGAGCCAAACAAAGTTATAAACAACTTCGTAATTACCAAGCAAAAAGTGACTAATATTTTCAAGAAAAAACAGAAACAATCAATTCCAGTTACCTTACGTTCTGATTTTAAGCCGTTTGCAATCGTGCCATATTCGCTTTTTCCAGTTGGCTTTTTGCATATTCCAGCGTCACCTCATACGTTTTCTTGTTCTCTGAAGGGATTTCAAACATGACATCCATCATGATTGTTTCCACAATAGAGCGCAATCCGCGGGCACCCAACTTATATTCCACAGCCTTGTCGACGATATACTCGAAAACAGACTTCTCGAATGTAAGTTTAATACCATCCATCTCAAACAACTTGATATACTGTTTGATGATTGAGTTCTTGGGTTCGGTAAGGATAGCACGAAGCGCATCACGATCTAACGGATTCAGATAAGTCAGCACCGGAAGACGTCCGATAATTTCGGGAATCAGCCCGAATGACTTCAAATCCTGAGGAGCGATATATTGCATCATGTTGTTCCTGTCTACCGTCGCTGTTTTTTGTGAAGCCGTATAACCTACGACGTGCGTATTCAACCGTTGAGCGATTTTCTTCTCGATACCGTCAAAAGCACCGCCACAGATAAAGAGGATATTCTTGGTATTTACCGGAATCATCTTCTGGTCAGGATGCTTACGACCTCCCTGAGGAGGGACATTCACCACCGAGCCCTCAAGCAATTTCAGCAATCCCTGCTGTACACCTTCACCACTCACATCGCGAGTAATAGAAGGGTTGTCCCCTTTACGGGCTATCTTGTCAATCTCATCGATAAACACGATCCCCTGTTCCGCTTCGGGTACATTATAATCTGCCACCTGAAGCAGACGGGTTAAAATACTTTCAATATCTTCGCCCACATAACCGGCTTCCGTCAATACCGTAGCATCCACAATCGTAAACGGCACGTGCAACAACTTGGCAATGGTACGTGCCAACAACGTCTTTCCTGTTCCTGTACTACCCACCATAATGATATTAGATTTCTCAATCTCCACATCATCGCCGCTATCTTTCTGCAGCAGGCGCTTATAATGGTTGTAGACCGACACGGAAAGGAAACGCTTCGCGTCATCCTGTCCAATCACATACTGGTCGAGGAATTTCTTGATTTCTACCGGTTTGGGGAGTTCTTTTAAATTAAGCTTGGTAGCTCCGGCACTTTTTTTACTCTCTCCCAAAGCCTCCTGAGTTATCTCGTAAGCCTGAGTAGCGCAACTGTCGCAGATGTAGCCATTCATCCCGGTAATCAGGAGTCCGACTTCATTCTCCGACCTGCCGCAAAAGCTACATCTTTTCTTTGTCTTTGAATCAGCCATTTTTATTTCTTAATCAATACCTCATCAATCATACCGTATTCTTTCGCTTCCTGAGCTGTCATCCAGTAGTCACGGTCTGAGTCCGCCCATACTTTATCGAAATCAGTATGCGAATGATCGGCGATGATCGTATAAAGTTCCTTCTTCAATTTCTGAATTTCACGAGCTGTGATTTCAATGTCCGAAGCCTGTCCCTGTGCGCCTCCCATCGGTTGATGAATCATCACGCGTGAATGAGGCAACGCAGAACGCTTGCCTTCGGCACCGGCTACCAGCAATACAGCTGCCATTGAAGCCGCCATACCCGTACAAATCGTAGCGACATCGCTTGATATAAACTGCATGGTATCATAAATACCTAATCCGGCATATACACTTCCACCCGGTGAATTGATATAAATTGAAATATCCTTGCCCGGATCAACGGAATCCAGATACAGCAACTGTGCCTGAAGCGTATTGGCTGTATAATCATCCACTTGTGTACCTAAGAAAATGATGCGGTCCATCATCAAACGGGAGAAAACGTCGAGTTGAGTTACATTCAACTGTCTCTCTTCCAGAATATAAGGATTCAAATACCCGGCCTGCGATTTAATCACATCATCCAATACCATGCCATTCATTCCTAAATGCTTGGTTGCGTATTTTCTAAAATCATCCATATTAATTGTTCCTTTCTATAAATTTAAAATAAATGTAAGCGCAAAGAAACGAAAAAGAATACAGAGACACAAAAAAACACAGAGTTATAATTCTATAAAAACTCTGTGTTTCTGTGACTTTATGTTCGGTTCAACCGAATGATTATTCAAACATCTTATTGAATTCTTCGATAGAAACGTTCTTGTTTTCCAAAGTTACCTGTGCTTTCAAGGCAGCAGCCAACTTCACTTCCACAACGCGGCTCACCAGGTTGTTTACGGTTTCTTTCTTCTTCAACATCTCCTGTACGTAGTTGTCGAGTACATCATCAGGAACAGACAACATGCCATATTGGGCGAACTGTGCCTTCGTTGTATCTTTTGCTACTTTCAGAACATCTTCCTGCTCCACCTTGATATCGTTAGCCTCTACCAACTGTTCCTTAATCAAATGCCAAGTCAACTCCTCAATGCTCTTATCATAGTTCTCAGCAACATATTCTTCTCCCTTTTCTTCGTTGTTCAGCAACATGATGCGTTTCAGCAGTGCATCCGGGAATTCCAGCTTACCCACTTTCTCCATCATCATCTTGCGAACATCGATCAAGAACTTATAATCGCTGTCAGCAACGAATCTTGCTGCGATTTCTTCCTTAATCTTAGCACGGAATTCTTCTTCTGTCTTCACAACACCCTCACCGAAAGCCTGATCGAACAGTTCCTGATTCAATTCACCAGCAACAAAGCGAGTGATTTCTTCTACCTGGAAGCTGAAGTTGGATTTCACATCCTTAGCAATATTCTTGTCGATTTTCAGCAAAGAACCCAGTTCCGTCTCGTTTCCGTCAAAAGCAACGTTCGGATTGAATACCAATACATCGTTTACTTTTGCATTAGCGAAGATAGCTTTCTGTTCGTCATTCTTCATATAAGAAGGCATCATAACCGCACCTTCTACCTGAATGCCGCCTTCTTTCGTATTGCCTTCTTCGTCCAACTGAGCCAACAGACCTTTCAGCATATCATTATCCTGATAAGTATCTACTGTATCGTATTTACCGGTGCGTTGAGTATACATCTTCACCTGGTTGTCGATCATCTCGTCAGATACTTCAATCGTATAATAATCTACCTTATCCTTAGCACTTACTTCTGCCTTGAATTCAGGTGCCAAAGCAATGTCGAACACGAAATCGAATTCATCCATTGTATCGAAATCAATATTCTGTTGCTTTTCTTCGTTAGGCAACGGTTCGCCCAACATATTCACCTTATTTTCTTTGATATAATTGTAAACAGCCTCTTGCAGTGTCTTATTCACTACCTCGGCAATTACAGACTTGCCATACATCTTTTTAACAAGACTTGCAGGAACCATACCTTTACGGAATCCCGGCATATCTACCTTTTGGCGGAGCGTTCTCAACTCTTTGTCTACTTTCTCCTGATAGTCGGCTTTCTCAAGCTTCACAGTAAGCTCGGCGCTTACTTTGTCAATGTTTTGTAATGAAACGTTCATTCTGACAATTATTTATTTGATTTATACTTTGTTCTATCCTTAAATGAGGGTGCAAAATTAGTGCTAATCTTTTAAATTTCAAAAGACATTGCAGATTTATTTCGTATCTATTTGGAATACCCGTGCAACAATTCACTGACACAGAGGGCTTCTTTGAAACCTCCGGTATCTTTTTTTCTCATTTTTCACAAATTAAACCTACAAAAAGATGGTCAATCCAAAAATTATGCTTTTCTTTGCTGCGGATTGATGGACCATTAGTTTCTCGATTTGATTACAAGGTTTTTACTTCCGTTCTAAAAACGCATTTGTAAACTCTCTGTCGTTTTAATCCTTTTATTAGTAACCATCTATCCAGAGAGTTTTATTCATTTATTTATTTTTTATCATTTTCATTATGAACATTTATGTTGGAAACCTTAACTACCGCGTTAAGGAAGGAGATCTGCAACAAGTGATGGAAGATTACGGAGCAGTATCATCAGTCAAAGTTATTATGGACCGTGAAACCGGTAAATCCAAAGGATTCGCTTTCATCGAAATGGAAGACGATGCTGCAGCTGCTAAAGCTATCGCTGAATTGAACGGAGCTGAGTACATGGGCCGCACCATGGTAGTTAAAGAAGCTAGACCTAAAGCTTAAATGCCGACGCTACATAGCTAAGAAAAAAGAAACTTCTGCCACCCGATGACAGAAGTTTTTTTATTGCCTATATACAATCAGCCTTCCATATTCTGTACTTCCAGCTCCTTCACCTTACGAAGCAAGTCGGAGGCGAAAATAAAGTTATTCAGACGTTCGTTGGTAGAAGTGAAGATATCGTCTTTCGTCCCTTCCCACTCCTTGTGACCTTCATAAATATAAATCACCTTCTCGCCGATTCCCAAAACGGAATTCATGTCATGCGTATTAATAATGGTGGTCATATTATATTCCTGAGTGATGTCATGAATCAAGTCATCAATCACCAATGAGGTTTTCGGGTCTAGTCCCGAGTTCGGCTCGTCGCAGAACAAATATTGCGGATTCAAAGAAATAGCACGTGCAATAGCTACACGTTTCTGCATACCTCCACTGATTTCTCCGGGATACTTGTCCTTCGCTTCGGACAGGTTGACACGATCCAGGCAGAACATAGCCCGTTTGGTACGATCGCGCAACGTATCGTTGCTAAACATATTCAAAGGAAACATCACATTATCCAACACCGACATGGAATCGAAAAGAGCCGCACTTTGGAAGATCATTCCCATCTCCTTGCGAAGCATCTTTTTCTCTTTCTTCCCCATCAGCACAAGGTTACGTCCGTCATACAAAACCTCCCCTTTCTCCGGTGTGAGCAACCCCACAATACATTTCATCAACACCGTCTTTCCGGAACCACTCTGACCGATAATCAAGTTCGTCTTTCCGTTCTCAAAAGTTGCATTGATATCACTCAATACTGTTTTATCATCAAATGATTTATAAAGTCCTTTAATATCAATCATCCCATCAAAAGTTTAGTTAATACCAAGTCCGCAAACAGAATCAACACACTGCTGGATACTACGGAATCCGTCGAGGCTTTTCCCACAGCAATCGAGCCGCCGTCCACCGTATATCCGAAGAAAGCGGATACACTTGCAATGATAAAGGCGAAGAAGAGAGATTTGATGATACCCGCCCAGATAAACCATTCGTTAAACATATATTGCAAACCATATTCCAGATCGACGGCATTCATCACACCGGCAAACCAACAGGTACAAAAAGCGCCGATAATCCCGGCAAAAATACTGAACGTCACCAATATAGGAATAACAGTCACCATTGCCGTAATTTTAGGCAATATCAGATAATTGGCCGAGTTGACTCCCATGATTTCAAGCGCGTCGATCTGCTGTGTCACCCGCATGGTTCCCAGCTCCGAAGCAATATTCGATCCGACCTTTCCCGCAAGAATCAGACACATGATAGAAGAAGAAAACTCCAACAACATAATCTCACGTGTCACGTATCCCACTGTCCAACGGGGCATCCACGGACTTTCGATATTCAACTTAATCTGAATGGTAATCACCGCGCCGATGAAAAACGAAATCAGCAGCACGATACCGATGGAGTTTACACCTAGCTGCTCCAACTCGTTTAGGTATTGCCGGAAAAACATACGCATCCGCTCGGGACGGGAAAAAGTCCGCCCCATCAGCATAAAATATCTTCCGACGGTTCTCAATGCTTTTATCATAACTCACACTATTTGTCTGCAAATGTACATTATTTCAGCTTATTTTTACTACATTTGCCGCAAAATAACTAGAATATGGAAGAAAGCAAGATGGTGCTCCGCACGGAAGACCTGGTTAAGAAGTACGGTAAACGGACCGTTGTAAGCCACGTTTCCATCAATGTGAAGCAAGGTGAGATTGTAGGTTTGCTGGGACCGAACGGTGCCGGTAAGACGACTTCATTCTATATGACCGTCGGGTTGATTACCCCTAATGAAGGCCGTATCTTCCTCGACGACTTGGAGATTACCAAATATCCGGTTTACAAACGGGCACAAACGGGAATCGGATACCTTGCACAGGAAGCCTCCGTATTCCGCCAGATGAGTGTGGAAGACAATATTGCTGCTGTGCTCGAGATGACCAACAAGCCTAAAGAGTATCAGAAGGAAAAGCTCGAAAGTCTGATAGCGGAATTCCGTCTGCAAAAGGTGCGCAAGAACAAGGGTAACCAGCTGTCCGGTGGCGAACGCCGTCGTACGGAAATCGCACGTTGCCTTGCCATTGACCCTAAATTCATCATGCTTGACGAACCATTTGCCGGTGTCGACCCGATTGCCGTAGAAGACATCCAACAGATTGTATGGAAACTGAAAGATAAAAATATCGGTATCCTGATTACCGACCATAACGTACAGGAAACACTTAGCATTACCGACCGCGCCTATCTACTGTTTGAAGGAAAGATTCTTTTTCAAGGCACGCCGGAAGAATTGTCGGAGAACCAGATTGTGCGTGAAAAGTATTTGAGTAATAGTTTCGTACTACGCCGCAAAGATTTCCAATTGGAAAAATAGGTTCACCACAGAGGACGCAGAGGACACAGAGGGAAATAATGGATTTATCCGAAATAATCAAAGATGATTCGGTGAATATCTCAGATCTCCAATCATAAAAAAGCAACCGACTCTTCATGAATCGGTTGCTTTTTATATTAAACCTCTGCGTCCTCTGTGTCCTCTGTGGTGAGTCTTATTTCTGACGGATATAGATATTAATCGGTGTACCTGTCAGATTCCACTTTTCGCGCATTTTGTTTTCCAAGAAACGTTTGTAAGGCTCCTTCACGTACTGAGGCAAGTTGGCAAAATAGACAAATGAAGGTACTTGCGTATTCGGCAACTGTGTGATATATTTAATCTTGATATACTTACCTTTATTTGAAGGAGGTGGATATGCCTCGATCAACGGAAGCATTTCTTCATTCAGACGGGCGGTCGGTATCTTTGTTGTACGGTTCTCGTATACGTTACGGGCTTCTTCAAGCACTTTCAGAATACGTTGTTTAGTCAGTGCCGAAGCAAAAATAATCGGGAAATCGACAAACGGGGCAAAACGCGAACGGACAGCTTCCTCAAATGTTTTCTGTACTTTCACTGATTTATCCTCCACCAAATCCCATTTATTAATTACAACTACCAGCCCTTTCTGGTTCTTCTGAATCAAAGAGAAGATATTCAAGTCCTGGCTTTCTATACCTCTTGTAGCATCCAGCATTAGAATACACACATCCGAACCTTCGATGGCACGAATAGAACGAATAACCGAGTAATATTCCAAATCCTCATTGACCTTGCTCTTTTTACGGATACCGGCCGTATCTACCAGATAAAAATCAAAGCCGAACTTATTGTAACGGGTATAAATAGAATCGCGGGTCGTTCCCGCAATCTCTGTCACGATATTACGGTCTTCACCGATAAAAGCATTCACAATAGAAGACTTACCGGCGTTCGGACGGCCTACCACTGCAAAACGGGGAATATCATCATCCAGAATCTCCGACGTTTCTTTCTTGAATTTGCTGACAATCAAATCCATCAAATCACCAGTTCCACTTCCCGTTATGGCAGAAACACAATACGGATCCCCCAATCCCAGTTTATAGAATTCCGGAGCATTATATTGTAACTCATGATTATCCGTCTTGTTGGCAACCATTATCACCGGACTTTTCGCACGGCGCAAGATAGCCGCTACCTGCATATCCAAATCAGTCACTCCGTTCATCACATCCACTACAAACAGAATAACATCCGCTTCTTCTACAGCCAGCAATACTTGTTTACGAATCTCTTCTTCAAAGATATCATCCGAGTTTACCACCCATCCTCCGGTGTCCACCACCGAAAACTCACGGCCCAGCCACTCGGACTTACCATATTGTCTGTCGCGGGTCGTCCCCGCAGTTTCATTCACAATAGCCTGACGAGTCTTCGTCAGACGGTTAAATAAGGTAGACTTGCCCACATTGGGGCGTCCTACAATTGCAACTAAATTTCCCATAGTTCAATACCTTGTTTTTCACGACTATCACAGTCGCATGAATACTCTTAATCTAACTGATAACCAAAATTACGCAACTCTTTATCCGAACTGCGCCAATCCTTATCAACTTTCACATACGTCTCCAAGAAGATTGTCTTTCCGAAGAAACGCTCCAGTTCACGGCGAGCCTCAGTAGCAACCTTCTTCAACGCCTTTCCCTGTTTGCCGATGATAATTCCCTTCTGCGATTCACGTTCCACATAGATGACTGCCCGTATATGAATTTTCTTGGCTTCTTCCTTGAATTCTTCCACAGCCACCTCTACCGAATAGGGAATCTCCTTGTCGTAATACAACAAAATCTTTTCCCGGATAATCTCGTTCACAAAGAAACGGGCAGGTTTGTCCGTCCACTGGTCCTTCCCGAAATAAGGAGGGGAATCCGGCAACAATTCCTTGATCCTCTTCATCACGTAATCCACGTTGAACTTAGAAGCTGCAGAAATCGGAATAATCTCGGCCTGCGGAAGCAGTTCCTTCCAATCCTCCACCAACTTGACCAGCTTCTCCTGGTCAGTAAGGTCAATCTTGTTAATGAGCAACAATACAGGCACCGTCATCTGACGCACCTTTGCCATAAACTCATTATTCTTATCCGGCGTCTCTACCACATCCGTCACATAAAGCAAGATATCCGCATCCGTCAATGCCGAAGTAGAAAAGTTCAACATAGACTCCTGAAGTTTGTAATTAGGTTTCAATACTCCCGGAGTATCAGAAAAAACTATCTGCATCTCATCCGTATTATAGATTCCCATAATCCGGTGACGAGTAGTCTGCGCTTTGAAGGTAGCGATCGAAATACGTTCACCCACCAAAGCATTCATTAATGTCGATTTTCCGACATTCGGATTTCCTACGATGTTCACAAAACCAGCTTTATGCATTTCTCTTCATTTTATTGGTTGAGACAAAAAAACGCATCGAATCGAAATAGGATGCGTTTTTGAGTGTTATAGTTCAGTAACTTTTGTTACTTATTCCTTCTTTCCGTCATAACCCCACTTCACGTATACCGCACCCCATGTAAATCCGGCGCCGAATGCAGTGAAGATGATGTTATCGCCTTTCTTGAGTTTATCCTCAAAATCCCAAATACACAAAGGAAGCGTACCGGCACTAGTGTTACCGTAATGTTCGATATTTACCAGCACTTTATCCATCGGCACTTCCATGCGATGGGCTACCGCCTCGATAATACGGACATTTGCCTGATGCGGCACAATCCAGTCGATATTATCTTTTGTCAGTCCATTCTTTTCCGCGATTGCGGCAGAAACATCCGACATACTGGAAACAGCATATTTGAACACTGTTCTTCCTTCCTGATGCAGATAGTGCATTTTATTGTCTACTGTGAAATAAGACGGAGGACAAACCGACCCGCCGGCTTTCATGTGTAGGAAAGGCAATCCTTTACCATCCGTTCTCAGTATCGAATCCATAATACCCACATCTTCCGTAGTCGGCTCCACCATAAAAGCGGCAGCACCGTCACCAAAGATAGGACAGGTAGCACGATCTGTATAGTTGACCATCGACGACATCTTATCGGCACCGACGATGATAATTTTCTTATATCTTCCCGAACGAATAAAATTCGCAGCCGTCTCCATCAAATAGAGAAAACCGCTACAAGCAGCCTGCAAGTCGAAAGCGAATGCATTTTTCAGTCCGAGTTTATCGCAAAGAATAGAAGCTGTAGAAGGGAAGTGATAGTCAGGAGTACTAGTAGCAACAACAACCAAATCAATATCATCAGGATTGGCGCCAGTTTTTTTCATCAACTGTTTGGCAGCCTTACGCGCCATATACGAACTACCTAATCCTTCCTCATTCAGAATGTGTCTTTCTTTTACTCCAATACGAGTCATAATCCATTCGTCGTTGGTATCCACCATCTTTGATATCTCATCGTTAGTCAAGATATAATCCGGAACGTATCCGCCGACTCCTGTGATTACTGCATTTATTTTTTCCATCAAACCTATTTTAAATTAGCAATACTATAATACTTAAAGCAGCCGGAGAGATTTACCCTCAGGCTGTTTTCAGTATGACTGTACTAATTATACAGCTGCTTCTTTCTCGATAGCGAGCTTACCTCTGTAATAACCGCAAGCGCCACATACAGTGTGGTAAACATGCCATTCACCGCAATTCGGACAGATAGCCAATGTAGGAGCTACCGCCTTATCGTGAGTTCTTCTCTTCGCTTGTCTCGTACTTGATTGTCTTCTCTTAGGATGTGCCATTTTCTTAAAACTTTAATTATTATCTAATATTTTTTTTAATTCATTCCAGCGAGGATCGATTTGTTCCTCCACTTCTTCCTCTATTACGATGTCTTCGCCACCACCTGCATCGAAGCTGTCATCTACATCGCTATCCTCATTCGCATTTGTCTTCAAATGCTTATTCAATTTACTAGTCATTGCTTTATTGCACTTACCGGGAGCATGTATATGCTTCATCGGAATAGCGAGCGCAATAAACTCATACATGAACCATGCTACATTGATTTCTCCTTCCTCTTCGGGAATCACGATAAGGTTATCTCCCTCTTCCGCATATTCATGTCCAAATTTCACCATCAGCTTATCAGAAGAGCTGATAGGCAACTCCATATCATCCAAACAACGGTCGCATGGTACCCATACCATTCCATCTGTCTGAAAACTCAGCTCGAAAGCACGAGAGGTTCTTTTTACGGTCAATGTAACATTCACCTTTCCTTTCTGAACTTCAGGACCATCAATGTGAGCGAAGTAAAGGTTATCCAACACAAACTCATACTTAGCAGAGTCTGCCTGCATACCTTTCAAGTCAATTTTATATTTATCAAATTTTCCCAAAGCTTCTCTCTTTTTAAAATCGTTAGCTTACAATTCGGGCGACAAAGATACAAATAAATATCCTCATAACATACAAATTATCAGTAAATATTCACTTTTTTAATAGGTATTATGAAGAAAAACAGAAAGCCTCGCCCGTCCAATAGACAAGCGAGGCTTCTTCAAAAACGGCGGCTACCTACTCTCCCACTGTTACGCAGTACCATCGGCGTGACGAGGCTTAACTTCTCTGTTCGGAATGGGAAGAGGTGGAACCCTCGTGCTATAACCACCTGAATAAGGGTATGACATGATGAAAAGTAAAATTTCAGTGTCTAGAAAGCTAAACGTATATACCCAACCGGTACATGTCCGAAAGAAAGTGAACGGGCAATTAGTAATGCTCGGCTTTGATGTTACCACCTTTACACCTGCATCCTATCAACGTCATCGTCTTTGACGACCCTAAGAAATCTAATCTTGTGGCTGGCTTCGTACTTAGATGCTTTCAGCACTTATCCAATCCCGACTTAGATACCCAGCAATGCACCTGGCGGCACAACTGGTAAACCAGAGGTCAGTCCAACACGGTCCTCTCGTACTAGTGTCAGAGCCACGCAAATTTCATACGCCCACGATAGATAGAGACCGAACTGTCTCACGACGTTCTGAACCCAGCTCGCGTGCCACTTTAATGGGCGAACAGCCCAACCCTTGGGACCTTCTCCAGCCCCAGGATGTGACGAGCCGACATCGAGGTGCCAAACCCCTCCGTCGATATGAGCTCTTGGGAGGGATCAGCCTGTTATCCCCGGAGTACCTTTTATCCTTTGAGCGATGTCCCTTCCATGCGGAAACACCGGATCACTATGCTCTAGTTTCCTACCTGATCGACTTGTATGTCTCCCAGTCAAGCGCCCTTATGCCATTACACTCTGCGGACGGTTACCAATCGTCCTGAGGGCACCTTTAGAAGCCTCCGTTACACTTTTGGAGGCGACCACCCCAGTCAAACTACCCACCAAACAGTGTCCTCGTTTCTACGAGTTAGAACTCAAATAATCAAAGGGCCGTATTTCAACAGCGACTCCACACAAACTGGCGTCTGCGCTTCAAAGTCTCCGGCCTATCCTACACATCAATTACCCAAATTCAATGTTAAGCTATAGTAAAGGTTCACGGGGTCTTTTCGTCCCATCGCGGGTAATCGGCATCTTCACCGATACTACAATTTCACTGAGCTCACGGTTGAGACAGTGTCCAGATCATTACACCATTCGTGCAGGTCGGAACTTACCCGACAAGGAATTTCGCTACCTTAGGACCGTTATAGTTACGGCCGCCGTTTACTGGGGCTTCAATTCAATGCTTCTCTTGCGATGACATCTCCTCTTAACCTTCCAGCACCGGGCAGGTGTCAGGCTGTATACGTAATTTTTCAATTTGGCACAGCCCTGTGTTTTTGTTAAACAGTTGCCTGGACCTATTCTCTGCGCCCAACTCTCGTTGGGACCCTTTATCCCGAAGTTACAGGGTCAATTTGCCTAGTTCCTTAACCGTGAATCACTCAAGCGCCTTAGTATATTCAACCCGACTACGTGTGTCCGTTTGCGGTACGGGTACCTCAAGGATTAAGTTTAGCGGATTTTCTTGGGAGTATGTTTACACGCACTATTACCTTATTCCGAGGAATTTGGTATACTATCAGGTTCGACTCTTATCCTGGATTTGCCTGGGATAATCAACATCTACACCCTTCAACGGACTATTCCGTCAGTCCGCGGCGCTGTCACTCCTCCGTCTCCACGTCACTCCTTAAGGTAGTACAGGAATATTAACCTGTTCTGCCATCGGCCTCACCCTTCGGCTGAGCCTTAGGACCCGACTAACCCTGATCCGATTAGCGTTGATCAGGAAACCTTAGTCTTTCGGCGAGGGGGTTTCTCACCCCCTTTATCGTTACTTATACCTACATTTGCTTTTCCACACGCTCCAGCAAGGCTCACGCCTCACCTTCGACGCAGAGTGGAATGCTCCCCTACCGATGTTTACACATCCCATAGCTTCGGTAAGATACTTAATGCCCGATTATTATCCACGCCAAACTCCTCGACTAGTGAGCTGTTACGCACTCTTTAAATGAATGGCTGCTTCCAAGCCAACATCCTAGCTGTCTTAGCAATCTGACTTCGTTAGTTCAACTTAGTATCTATTTGGGGACCTTAGCTGATGGTCCGGATTCTTCTCCTTTAGGACATGGACCTTAGCACCCATGCCCTCACTCCTGTGATAGGACTAATGCGCATTCGGAGTTTATCAAGACTTGATAGGCGGTGAAGCCCTCGCATCTTATCAGTCGCTCTACCTCACATTAGTAACTCACAAGGCTGCACCTAAATGCATTTCGGGGAGTACGAGCTATCTCCAAGTTTGATTAGCCTTTCACCCCCACCCTCAGTTCATCCGGAAGCTTTTCAACGCTTATCGGTTCGGTCCTCCAGTTAGTGTTACCTAACCTTCAACCTGACCAAGGGTAGATCACTTGGTTTCGCGTCTACTCCTTCCGACTGGTCGCCCTGTTCAGACTCGCTTTCGCTTCGGCTACACATTTTAAAATGCTTAACCTTGCCGGAAAAAGTAACTCGTAGGTTCATTATGCAAAAGGCACGCCGTCACTGCTTACGCAGCTCCGACCGCTTGTAGGCGCATGGTTTCAGGGACTATTTCACTCTTCTGTTCGAAGTGCTTTTCACCTTTCCTTCACAGTACTGGTTCGCTATCGGTCTCTCGGGAGTATTTAGCCTTACCGGATGGTCCCGGCAGATTCACGCAAGATTCCTCGTGTCCCGCGCTACTCAGGATACCACTACGCTTCGTTTAGCTTCGAATACCGGACTATCACCGTCTATGGTCCCATTTTCCAAAGGGTTCTTCTCACTAAAGTTCTTGCGATGTCGTGGTCCTACAACCCCAATATTGCCGTAACAACATTGGTTTGGGCTAATCCCCGTTCGCTCGCCACTACTTGGGGAATCATTATTATTTTCTTTTCCTACAGGTACTAAGATGTTTCAGTTCCCTGTGTTAGCCTCCATCCAGGATGGATGACATTCCTTCAGAATGTCGGGTTATCCCATTCGGAAATCTTCGGATCAAAGGTTATTTGCACCTACCCGAAGCTTATCGCAGCTTATCACGTCCTTCATCGCCTCCGAGAGCCAAGGCATCCGCCATGCGCCCTTGCTTACTTTCTTTCAAACTGACTTCCCTGTATATTAGACTATTGCTAGTCCGCATACCGGAAACGTACGGTTCGATATATACTTTTAGCTCTTACTAAAATTTTACTTTTTGTATCATCATGTCAAAGATCGTTTCTCTTTTCAGAGATCGTGGAGAATAACGGATTCGAACCGTTGACCCTCTGCGTGCAAGGCAGATGCTCTAGCCAGCTGAGCTAATCCCCCAAGAGGTTATCAAGAATTACTGTCGTTCTTGAGTTTGGTAGTCCCAGGCAGAGTTGAACTGCCGACCTCTACATTATCAGTGTAGCGCTCTAACCAACTGAGCTATAGGACTAGTTCAACCTTGTCTACCTGTTGAGTTAGACTCGGCTTCTTTTTCTCTTGTTTATCTCTATCTATAATTCTATAGATGGTTGATCTATATCTATAAATAAACAAGTACCAGTAGTACAAAAACAGAACCTTTAAAGTCATCATTTTTTTCAGTGAGAAAGCAAGTCCAGATAATGGGAGTAAACTCCTGGCTCTCAACTCTCAACTCTCAACTTATTACGGCATCGCTCCAGAAAGGAGGTGTTCCAGCCGCACCTTCCGGTACGGCTACCTTGTTACGACTTAGCCCCAATTACCAGTTTTACCCTAGGACGCTCCTCGCGGTTACGTACTTCAGGTACCCCCGGCTTTCATGGCTTGACGGGCGGTGTGTACAAGGCCCGGGAACGTATTCACCGCGCCATGGCTGATGCGCGATTACTAGCGAATCCAGCTTCACGAAGTCGGGTTGCAGACTTCGATCCGAACTGAGAGAGGTTTTTGGGATTGGCATCACGTCGCCGTGTAGCTGCCTTCTGTACCCCCCATTGTAACACGTGTGTAGCCCCGGACGTAAGGGCCGTGCTGATTTGACGTCATCCCCACCTTCCTCACATCTTACGACGGCAGTCTCTCCAGAGTCCTCAGCATGACCTGTTAGTAACTGAAGATAAGGGTTGCGCTCGTTATGGCACTTAAGCCGACACCTCACGGCACGAGCTGACGACAACCATGCAGCACCTTCACATTTGTCTTACGACTAACCAATTTCTTGATTATTCAAATGCAATTTAAGCCCGGGTAAGGTTCCTCGCGTATCATCGAATTAAACCACATGTTCCTCCGCTTGTGCGGGCCCCCGTCAATTCCTTTGAGTTTCACCGTTGCCGGCGTACTCCCCAGGTGGAATACTTAACGCTTTCGCTTGGCCGCTTACCGTGTATCGCAAACAGCGAGTATTCATCGTTTACTGTGTGGACTACCAGGGTATCTAATCCTGTTTGATACCCACACTTTCGAGCATCAGTGTCAGTTGCAGTCCAGTGAGCTGCCTTCGCAATCGGAGTTCTTCGTGATATCTAAGCATTTCACCGCTACACCACGAATTCCGCCCACCTCTACTGTACTCAAGACAGCCAGTATCAACTGCAATTTTACGGTTGAGCCGCAAACTTTCACAACTGACTTAACTGTCCACCTACGCTCCCTTTAAACCCAATAAATCCGGATAACGCTCGGATCCTCCGTATTACCGCGGCTGCTGGCACGGAGTTAGCCGATCCTTATTCATACGGTACATACAAAAATCCACACGTGGATAACTTTATTCCCGTATAAAAGAAGTTTACAACCCATAGGGCAGTCATCCTTCACGCTACTTGGCTGGTTCAGACTCCCGTCCATTGACCAATATTCCTCACTGCTGCCTCCCGTAGGAGTTTGGACCGTGTCTCAGTTCCAATGTGGGGGACCTTCCTCTCAGAACCCCTATCCATCGAAGTCTTGGTGGGCCGTTACCCCGCCAACAAACTAATGGAACGCATCCCCATCGATAACCGAAATTCTTTAATATGATTATCATGCGATAATCATATGCCATCCGGTATTAATCTTTCTTTCGAAAGGCTATCCCGGAGTTATCGGCAGGTTGGATACGTGTTACTCACCCGTGCGCCGGTCGCCATCTCCAGTTTGCAAGCAAACTGAAATGCTGCCCCTCGACTTGCATGTGTTAAGCCTGTAGCTAGCGTTCATCCTGAGCCAGGATCAAACTCTTCATTGTAAAAGTATTTTCATCTATCCCATAGGATAGCGTTTTGCTCTGTTCAGGATGCCGTACAATTTATTGACTCTATTACCTATACCTATATTATATAAGCATTGACGGTTCTATTTTAACTTGTACTACTTGTATTGTTTATCAATATTTCAAAGAACTTGCGCTTCGTTTTCAAAAGCGGGTGCAAAGGTAAGGGGTTTTATTTTAACTGCCAAACTTTTCGGAAGTTTTTTTCGTTTTTTCTTTTTCGGTTCGTTTCTCAGGCTCTCTTGGCGAAAGGGAAAGAAGGGACGAAAACGAAAAACGCTAAACCGCGTCTCTTTGCGAATCGGACTGCAAAGATAAGAACTTTATTTATTATGATCCAAACTTTTCAGGAGTTTTTTTGTTCTTATAGTTAGGCGGTCCTACGCTTTGTCATCATGTCAATTCCGCAAGGCTCTCCTCTCCTGGAAAGCGGGTGCAAAAGTACTCGCTTTTCGGATATACTCCAAATATATTCCACTGTTTTTTTGAAGTTTTTTGGAAAGGAAAAGATAAACCGCTGAAACATAACCAAGTGACGGGACATTTTTTTAAAGAATGGATGGGGCGGGGAAAAAGGCTGGAAGGAAAGGCACATTATTATATTCATGCGTGCGTATGTGTGCGCACGAAGGGGGAAAAGAAGGAAGCGGGCAGGACGGATATACACAGAAGTTTTTCGCACTTTCCTCTATCACCTATCACCTGTAATCATAAGCGTCCCTGTTCATCGGGGTTTAAGGCATGGTGATAGGTTGCTGTCAACCTATCACCACACCTGTCACCTATCACCCGCCTATCACCCGACGGAAGACGATGAAGGGGAACAATAAACAATAGATATACAGGATATTAACAGGCTAAATACGGGATAGGAATAACCAATATATAGGATATTAATAACTCACATATAGGATATTAACAACCTATGTACAGGGTGTTAATACTCAATACATAGGCTATTAATGACTGAGAAGACAGGTAGTAATGACTGAGAAGACAGGTAGTAATGACTGAAAAGCAAGTATCAAGAGCCGAAAGAGAGCGGTAGAACAGACAGTTTCAAGTAACAGAAAATGTAGTTTCACCACAGGAAACTAGAAGTTCAAGCAAATGAAACTAAAGGTTCAAGCAGGGGAAACTAAAGTTTCAGGCAGATGAAACCAAAGTTTCAAGCAGGAGAAACAAAAGTTTCAAGCGGGGGAAACTAAAGACACATTGTGGTTTAATGTTTTTAGTTGACCACTTTAAGGCTTATTTTCAAAGTCGGTTGACTCAGTTAATACTTATTTTTATTACAAGTTGACGCTCTTTTTCGCTATTTGCTATTAAGGTTGACTTTAAAAAATATCAAACAATAGCGAGGAGATTATCTTAGGGTATGATTCCTCTCTCCCTGCGGTTGTGTAGGACATTCTTTGTGGGTCAATGCAAAGTTAGTGATATTTCCCTAAGTTGCAACCTCTTTGATGGCTTTCTCGCGGTAACTGATCCATCTTTTTTTTATTTCTCCAACCTGCTTGCCCGCCTCTGTCGGCGTCATTCCGTCCAAACTCATGTGAGGCCGTTCGTTGTTGTAGAAGTCTATGGCGGCTTCGACGGCAGCTTTCACCCCGTGGATGCTGAAAAATTCCATATCCTTGAGCAGTTCGTTTTTGATGGTATTGTTTACCCTCTCGGCCACAGCGTTGTCCTTCGGATCCCCAGTTTCAGTCATGCTGATCTTGATGCCGAGGCTCTTCAAGCGACCGGTGTATTCGTAGCTGGCGTATTGCACGCCACGGTCAGAATGATGGATGAGAGAGTCTTTCAGGACTTTGACATCCTTTATACGTCTCAGGGCCATCTCCAGAGCCTCCATCGGGTATAGAGTTTCCAATGTTGCGCCAACGCTGTAACCGACAATCTCCTTGCTGTAACAATCTGTAACCAGTGACAGATAGCAGAAATCATATAGACCCTTTTCCGGTACAGTCCAGAATGGTATATAGGTAATATCGCTTACCCATAACTGGTTGGAGGACTCAGGGATGAGCCGTCGTGTCAGGTCGGGATAGGTAGGATAGGCATGATCGGAGTTCGTGGTGCGGGCGCGGCGATTCTTCTTGCGTACCTTGAGGTTGTACTTCTCAACGATGTCGTAGAAATGATTGTAGCCCACACCGTGATCTTTACCAAACTTCTTGTTGTACATCTCCCATAGCTTGCCCCCACCTATACCGGGATCTTTACCGCGGATTTCCCTGATATACTCCACGCAGAAAGCCTCTTCGGCCAGTCTGGACATCAGGGTGTCCACATGTTTGTAATAGGCTTGTTTGTTCTTACCAAGCAGTCCACACAGCGACGTCACAGGATAAACCCTGACATCGCGTGTGTGAAGCCTGCTGACTACTTGGTGCCAGCTTTTTTTAAGTCAATGCCATATACTTCCTTACCGAAGTTGACCATCTCTTCATAGAAGTCGGCACGCAGCTTCTCTGTTGCCAGTCGCTTCTTTAATAATGCCACTTCCTGCTTGAGCTTGTCATAATCTGCCGGAGTGACATCCTTGCCTTGTTTCTTCATCTCTTCAGCGATTTGGGGATTACAGGACTCAAAGGTACGAAGAACTCGATAGAAAGAAGAACGGGAAAGACCTGTTTCCTGAAAAATATCCGCTTTTGATTTTTTGTTGACATAATACATCTCATAGATGTGATGATGCATTTTCACCCGCTCCAAGGCAGATGACAGACGTAATGTTTGATCCTTTTCCATAATTGGGATTTTAGGAGTCAACCTTTTTTAAAACAAGACAATCTGATTCCGCATCTTCCGTAGCTCGCTGTTCATTTTCACGACCTCTGCAGCGGTAAAAGTAGAACCTACGCCATTCATAATCTTCCTTTCCGACTCGTCAAATACTTCTTCTTTCATCCGGTAGCCTGTATACAGTAATTGTTTCTCCGATTGTGTATCACCTGAAATACTAAAGGGTAACTGCCATTATTCAATATCCTACTCTTATTCAGCATAAGTTTCACTGATGTTATCATATCTTGTTTTTTTGTTTGAGACGTAAAAGTACGAAGTTCACCTTACTTATCAGAACTATTTTTCCGCCTGTTATGCAAGAAACAAGAAATGGAATAAGAAGTTTTTCCACTTTAAGAATAGTTATCGAATAAATATAGTTAAAATACACGTTCTACTAATCAGGACATTTTTGTTACATAATTCCAATATACATACACATAAATTAAATATATATGTAACTTACGATATTTCATTACATAATATAAATATTACCGATATTTATTATTTTGAAAATTTAGAATATTAGGCATAGCTTTGCACTATGGATTTTAGGGAGTCATCCGCTCCTTTAAAAGGAAGAGGTCATTCCTCGGTGTGCAACGGGTCGTTCCTTTAAAACCAACATACGTAACCATTTAAATTTCAACCTCTTACCGATTTAAAAATCCGTTCTCGTAACCCATGAAAGTTTTTCCAACAGACACGACGGAATCTACCGCATGAAGCGACAATCAGTATACAACAAATTTCAACAATTCAAAATTCAAATCCCATGGTTATAGTCACGTTTACCATTAAGCTATATCTGGCAAAGTATATGTATGTCCGATACGGACAAAGTTTAGAACTTCAATCGCACAGCAATCCACCATCAAGGCTCCACATTCCAATCCACCTCTCCCACCTCACTCCCATTTATCACTTCTTGCATCAATTATCTGTTCCTCATCCGCAAGGCGTTTCCTGGAAAGAGACTGGAAATATCACTTTTGTTCTTCCCAGCCCAAGGCTGGGGAAGAATCCGGAAGTTTATAATTATTTCGGCCAGGACAGTATCTTTATTATTGAAAAGGAAATTGAAGTGGAAATGAAAGCGGAGCTTTATTCATTCCCGTTGGAAAATAAGTTCAAAAATGGAGTGATGTATATAAAGTCAATGCATGATTTGTGGTAAAGTATGATATGGCGGAGTCGGTGGAAGAGGAAAGTTTGATGAGAGGTTTTCAGAGGTGGAGAAAGAAAATGAAATAAGAATTAGAATAATATTAAGATCTTTCTTGCAATAAATATATCACTACATATTAATACTATCAATTTATCAAGTAAGTAATGCAAATTAATAATTTCAACCAATATAGACTTATCTGAAAATCAAATACCTTAAGATCGATAACAAAAAAGTTTGAAAATCTAATTAACATTATAATTATTATTACTAATTTTGACTCATTAAAAACAATCTGTGAACACCAAACACATTAATTATGGACTATTTATACGAAAACTTGGGCGATGAAAGATTTCAAGAATTTTGCAGTACATTAATTGCAAAAGAATTTCCTAATTTGCAGGCCTTTCCTGTAGGCCAACCAGACGGTGGACGAGACTCTCTTGTATATATCATGAATTCCCTAGAAAAAAAGTTTATTGTTTTTCAAGTAAAATATGTTAGAAATCCAAAATCTATTACAGACCCACACAAATGGCTTACTAAAATAATAAAAGAAGAAAGTCTCAAAATTAACAGATTAATACCCAAAGGAGCAAAAGAATATTATTTGCTAACAAATATTGATGGAACTGCTCATTTTGAAAATGGATCCAAAGATAAAGTCAATGAAATATTAGAAAATAATATATCTATCCCTGCCCAATGTTGGTGGAGAGATGATATTTCACGCAGATTTGAAAAAGATCCAATATTTAAATGGTCTTTTCCCGAAATTCTTAATGGGCAAGACATTTTAAATTCATTAATATTTTATAATCTAAATGAGAATAATGAGCTCAGAGAAGCAGTAATAAAAGCCTATTTATCAGACCAATACAGAATAGACAACGAAGTAAAATTCAAACAAATAGATCTACAAAACAAACTTATTGATTTATATACAGATGTTCCTGTACGTATTAAAGAATTTGACCATAAAAATAAGAAAATAAAAAGAATTCTAGAAACTATAGACAATGCTAACATAACAATCAACAATGAATATTATAACATTAATGGAGGATTCCACCGAGAAGTTATTTTTGGAGCTGCCAAGTTTCTATTAAGTTCAAAAGTTCAAAATGGCATAGAACGTATCTTACTTGAGGGAGGACCAGGACAAGGAAAATCAACAATCTCCCAATATATTTGTCAAGTCCACAGAGCAAAGCTCTTAAATAAAATCGAAGATCTGAAATTACTACCAGATGACATTCGTAAGAGTCCAGTAAGAATTCCATTCAAAATAGATCTACGACATATTGCCTCTTGGATTGAAAAAAAAAATCCTTATGATTCGCAACTGAATGAATATACTTTTAATCATATCTGGGCTAAATCATTAGAATCATTTATGATTGGACATATATCATATCATTCACCCAACAGTAATTTTACGATTTCTGACCTAACTGCTATAGTCAAGAAAAATCCAATACTAATAGTTTTTGATGGATTTGACGAAATTGCGGATATTAATATACGACAAGAGGTTATAGACTTTATTGACAAAGGAATAGAAAGACTAAAAGCAAACACTAATCTTATACAAGTTATAATTACATCACGTCCAGCTGCATTTTCTAATGCAACTGGATTCCCGGTCGCCACATATCCACATTTCGAATTAACAGATATAACTCCTCAATGTAGCAAAGAATATGTCGATAAATGGGTTAAAGCCAATAAACTCGACAACAGAGAAGGAAATGATATAAAAAAATTAGTAGAAGAAAAATTACAAATTTCTCATTTAAGAGAACTTGCAAAAAGTCCAATGCAACTAGCTATTTTTATAAGTTTATTAAGAACAAGAGGAGAATCCTTACCTAATAAACGAACTGCATTATATGATAGTTATATTGACCTCTTTTTCAATAGAGAATCTGAAAAAAATCAAACAATCAGAGAAAACCGTGATTTAATAATAGATATCCATAAATATATTGCCTGGATTCTTCATTCAGAAGCTGAATTATACAATAACAACGGAACAATCACATTCAAAATATTAATAGAGAAAATTAAAGATTATCTACACAAAGAAGGTTATGAAACAGAAATTGCAGATAAGTTGTTCCAAGCAGTACAAGAACGTGTTTGTGCATTGGTTTCAAGAGTGCAAGGAACATATGAGTTCGAAGTCCAACCTCTTCGCGAATATTTTTGTGCAAAATATCTATATCAAACAGCTCCATATTCTCCTGCAGGAAAAGAACGTTCTGGCACTAAGCCTGAACGCTTTAATGCTATAGCTAGAGACTTCTATTGGAATAATGTAGTTCGTTTTTATGCTGGATGTTTTGATAAAGGCGAACTAGCTATGCTAGTAGATGAATTGAAAGAGTTACAAAACGACAATTTATTGAAATATACCAATTATCCAAGATTACTTACATCACAATTACTATCCGATTGGGTATTTACTCAATATCCCAAATACCTCAAAGAGGTAGTAAAAATCATATTAAACGGCATAAATATAAATGGGATAATTAATCAAAATAGACATTTTTATGGAAGCGAGGAACCAATTATGTTACCCAATGAATGTGGACGTCTTGAAATTATAAAAGAATGTTTTGAACAATTAAAACAGTATCCGCATCGAGATTATGCTAATGAACTAATAGGATTAATTAATAATAATCCCCATGAAGAAATTATAGATATATGGAAAAAAGAATTGAATAATATCTCCATAGAACGAACATTACAATGGTTAGAATATGGATACAGGATGCAAATTATTCACAAAATAGAAGACAATGTATTAACAGATCTAATCTTACAAGACACAAATACTTATTCACAAGAACAAAAAATTCAAATCATTATCAACGGAAATAGATTAGATATAATCAATAATAATATTAACATCAAAAAAATTACATTGAATGGAATTTTAGCTGGTAGAATTTCTATAATGCTTCAGAGAAAAAAACAAACTTCAAAGTTACAATATTTACTTATACTATTGCAACCATTTATCATTGCTAGTATAGTACATGAAACAGAGTCAACTAATGAAAGCCTCAATTCATATATACACAATAGATTTAGAATTAATGATTTTTTCAACGAAGAAGATAAAAATGATTTAGGTAACAAAATTTTTCCCGATGATGAAATAGATAATTTAATCAAGAACCTAGAAGATGAAATATCTAATTATCTAAATTTAAGTCTATCCGCATGGAGAAATGATTTAAATAATTGGGACTTACTTATAGAAAAAATGAGAGAAATTTTTAGTGACAGATGGATTTTCCACGTATTAGCCACTATAATCTCAGGTATCAAAGATAAAAAAGTACCTAGCAAAAAATATCAATCTTTAACAGATGCTTCATTATCATTATGTCAAAGAACAAAATACGCTCGTACAAAAAGTGGAGATTTAAATTATTGGAAAGAGCAATTTAATCAATCTCACAACCTAGACTTTATTTACCTTGTTTTTTTAACCTGGGCTACACCAAGAAGTATTATCAATTTATCTAAAGAAATCAAAAACTCTTTCAGCCACATCACAAAGGAAAATATTTTACGATTATCCAATAGTTTAATGAGTACCTCTTATTACACGAGAATAAAAAATGCGCAAGCTAGAGAGATAATAGACTCCACACAGTTTAAATCCCTACCTTTTGATATCCAATACTTAATTAGTTTTCGATTTCCAGATGAGCTACGCTCCAAATTTATATGTAATCAAGAAAATAATATCTCCACAATTTTCAATGCAGATATCATAAAAACTAAATTTGAGTCTTTAACTACAAAGTATTTAAATGACACCCAAAACATGGATTTACTAAATTCAATAAAAGAATATTATCTTCTTTTCTCTAATTGTCATATCAATGACGAGTATATTTTTCATCGATATTTCAGGCTACAAAAGGAAAATATATTAACAATACCAATTAATATAGCCCAAAATATTATGAATGACTCTAAATCTTATCCAAGAATAATAACATCAATTGCAGAAAAATCATGTAGACTATATGCTAATAGGAATGTAAAAATAGTGGGACAAGTGGCTAAAGACTGTAATTGGTTTGACTAAATAATACATATTACAATTTTCATGGCATAAACGTAAGCATCCGATAAAGTACCGGTTTTCTCTGTTATATTTTCATTATAAGGTACTTTATCGAATGCTTACCAAGATACAAAAATCTCAGAAATCGAACCTTGTTTAGACTTTACAGAGGAACATTTACTGAATATCCCTACGTATCATCCATACTAAAGCAGTTGTTTTCTATCTCGTTAATTCTTGAAACTCACCTATTACCAGATTGAAATTCATTAGTATACTCGTATTCATTACAAACTTTAACTTTCATCAAATCAGCCAACGAAACAGAAAAAGCACTTGCTGACAAATTTCCCTTCTTATACCCATCTAAAAGCCTTATATCCCATTTCACGCCTTCAAATTCAGGTTCAGGTATTCCTTCTATATTATAAATTAAATAGTAATCTCCCGAAGGTTCTTTATACCCTATTTTTTCCAACTTTTCTTTCGAAAAGATCCGAGGCCCTTTAGGAACCAATTTATATAATCTTCCAGTCAATAACTCTCCTTCTCCATGTAATAATAAATAACGCGCAGATATAACTTCTTTACTCAAATGTAGAGAACCATTAGCACTACCAGTACGAGTATTATATAATTTTCTTTTTAGAATCCAATCTAATTGTTGTTCATTTTTATAATACCCAATTAAGACGTATGTTTCATCAGGTAATAGATCACGATTTTTCCCATAAGGTTCTGGTAAAGGCTCACGTAAACTACGACTATTATTTTTACTCAATACAGAATATGTATGATAAGCTAGCTTCTCACGTAAAGAGGTTCGATTTAAGAAATTATCAACTACATCATCAAGAAAAGTTAGAAATGCCTGTATACTCTTATCATAATCCCTAGGAGAAATAGCAAAAGCGCCCAACCCAGGAATGATTTCATGAAAGCCATGAATAACTTGATTTTCTGTTCCTGGGTAAAGGATATAAGCTCCTCCTGTTCTTCGAATAGCATCTTTATAAGCATGCATTTTTAATAAATCAGCGCGCTTATAAGTTCCTCGCTCTTCCTCTCGCTTCACCTCCGATAAGTCATCGGATACTTCATCATCATTCTTATTTGTATTATCACGAAGAAATAATTGTTCTATTCTATATTTTGCATCAAAATGTATATGCGTAATCAGCTCTTCTCGTTCAGCTTCTTCACTAGTTATGTCTCCTGGCCATATTGTCAATGTATAGTCGGGACGAAAACTCCGAGTCCAGCTTCCTGATAATTGATAGTTATCTGTATAACTAAAAGTGCGATTATAAGAAAAACATATATTTAATTTACGACTATCTGTCTCATATATGCCACTCAACATAATCATTTTACCTTGCTTTAAGGTTAGATTTAACTCATTACTACAATCAATGAGTTCTTCTTTACTTTTTGGTGGAATGTGAAACTTCTGGCTCAAAACATCTAATAATTTGAAGAAAAGCCAATACTCATACAATCTGGCAATATCCTTTTTTCCAGCTCCATACACATCTTCACCACCTTGCCAAGTAAGTCGAGCAGCCATATCAAACATTAACCATTTCTGAAAGATTTCCCGATACCCTTCTTTTCTTTGTAGAATTGGACTATTTAGAGGCAGTACATTTATCTCTGAAATATTACGGAACAAAGGATATGACAGATACTGTAACAACTTCTCACAGACTAAAGAGGCTTCCTGTTTTAATCGTTGTCCAGCCTTAGAATGATGTTGTATAGAAGAACAAAATGTTAAAAATGAACGCAACGCATACTTTATAAAACGATTTTCTGGAATATCAGCAGTTTCTTTTCTAAAAGCAACAGGTACGCAGCGTGGCAATGTATCGAAACGCTCTTTCAAAGGATGTTGATTAGGCAAAGAAACTCTACTAGTTGCACGAGCAAGTTGCCTTAGCGTATGTTGCCCCCAACGTTTTACATTGCAAAGTTGTCTTTCTTCTTCTGAATCAATCCATCTTTTAACTGGAGACAACTGAATTTGATACATTGCATCGACAAAAGAGTCGCTATCAACAAGCGAACGGACAAAAGCAAAACGCTGATAATCTGATCTAGGAGCTTTAGTTATATCTACCTCATAACGTTGTATCACAGGAGAACTTTGCTGCATAAGTAGTTCTGTACAAAATTCTGTGATATCCTCTAACATTCTACGGTAGTCATCACGATAACCGACTTTGGCAGAACGAATCTCAAAAACAACTTCACCTACCTTTTTATTATCTTCTTTTTGTAAAACATCAATGCTATATGTACCCACATAAATTCCTGTAGATATACCTCCACGACTAATTGCTTGGCGACTTTTGCTATTAGTTAAAATATCTCTATCTTCTTGTAAATAGTAGCTATTCTTATCAAGCTCAAAATCATACATACAACCTTCTTGTAATTGAAAAGGAGATTCTCCATATTCTTTGGCGTCCTCACTTTTAAACAAAGTATTCTTTCGCCTAGCAAAAACATATAAGGTTGTACAATCACCATTATTTAAAGCAATATGTATTGATAACTCATCCATACGTCATGCTTCAGCAAAACTAGTAAAACCATTATCCAACGCAGCACAATACATACGCCATATTTTTTCTGCAGACAGTGGATATTTAAATTGGTCATTATGAACAAACTCTATTGTATTTTCTAAGGTTAACTCGGCCCCCTTAACAAGGCAAAGATTCCATAATGCTTTTAATACAGGTTCCACCTTCTTACGAGAACCATGTAGTTTTGGCAACAGTTTTTGTATAATTGCGGCATCAACAATAGCATCACCTTCCAACTTAGTGTTAACTTTCTCTGCTAAAGCCATAAATCGAAAAATCTCACAGGCTGTGCGATACCCAAATTCTGCATGTATTTTTTTTAACTCATAAAAGAAACATTCTAAAGAAGCAATAATAGACGCTTTACGTTCTTCAGGAATTTGCAAGTTCCAAGAATTAACTGCCATATTTACAAAGGAAGTTGCTTGCTCAACGCCTTTATTATTGATAATATCTTTATGAATAGGCTGAAGTTTCTGCAAGAAATCTTTCATATCCTTCTCCATAATACGAAATTCTAAGACATTTGCACGGTCTAAAACCTTAGGGCTAAACATATAAGTCGTCTCATCTACATTAATTGTTCCTATTATAAATAAGTTACGAGGCAATTTTATAACAGGAGCAATTTCTTTATCTAAACAATCCTTCATTAAAGGAATCCCTTCTTCTGACTCCATTACACTCAAAAAATCAGAAAAATAACGTTCAACATAACTTAGATTCATTTCATCAAGAATTAAGAAGTATGGCTTTCTTGGATTCTTGTTTGCTTCTATTATAAGATCCAATGCTCCATTATCGGGTTTTACATAAGCTCCTTTTTCCAGTGCATTAGGATATCCAATCAAGAATTCTCGATTTGTCCAATCTGCTCCAACAGGAATCATACAAACCTGTTTATCTACATCTTCACAAATCCATTTTGCAAACATCATAGCTAATTGCGTCTTACCAGAACCAGCTAAACCACTTAAAATAACAAAAGGCTTTGTCAACAATGACAAGATAAAACGAGAAACAAACTCTGATGAGAAAACAAGCCCTGTAGAATTTAAATCGCTCATAAATGATTCAGGCTCAAAATCTTTCTCGTCGTACTTTTTACTTTGACCAGATAAAGCAATTAACGAGTTTTTATCTGAAGTTACTATGTTCTTATACTGGGCTATTATTTTTTTCAAGTCTTCTTCAATTAAAGCATAATTCAAAGGTTTGGTTGTATCGTACACCGCATAAACATAAGAATCTCCATATCTATCTGGTATTATATTTCTTTTTTTTAAATAGGAATTAATTGTTTCTACATTATTATCTAAATTCCAGGTAACAGCCGGTACAGTCCCTTCGCTGACTCCATAAGCCAATACCAAAATATTATATTTCTTATAAAAGAGATATACAGGATATATTCCATTACTTGTTTTTTGTCCATGTGCTAAAAAAGAGATCCATGGCACACGTGCTAAACTGGCCATTCCGAAGCTTACTTTCACTTGTAAATCATCAAAATACCTTATATAATCTTTGGTTTTCAGACTATTACTTTTGGCTTGCTCCAAAAACTTTACTAATGTTTCCGATATAGAATTGGATTCGTTCTTCAAAACTATTTCAAAACCATTATCTTTCAATATCTTAAAACAAGTAGTACCTTTTCCGCCTTCAAATTCATTACGATCTAATTCTTCTCCATTTGCAAAAACATTAGCATAAGCCAAAACCAATTTAGGTGGAAACCTTTTTCCATTGTATAACAGATCATAAGTGGACGAATGAGCTTGAGGTGGAATACCCTCTTCTTCTATTTTACGGATACCCTGAAGAATATCATCGCGTTTTATGTTTCTAGGTAATTCTTTCATAATAAAGTTATTTGTACTTTTAACTTCCTAACTAAATCACCGTAAAAGTACAAATTATTTATATAAATCAAACAACAAACGGGTATATCATAATTATTATTTTACAGGATGTTATAATAACAACTATCATCGCACTATAACTATACCTAAAGAGGTATATTAAAAACATTAATCATCATTTTTACACCCGAAACAGACAAGTTAAATTGACTTTCTCGGTTATTATCAAATAAGGCCAAATGACCTAGACAAGAATCATTTGGAAAAGCTTCAAGCCAATGCGGTCGCTATCTGATGTACATTTTCTTAAAATAACAGGAAAAAAGATTCCATTCTCAAAAACAATCACTATATTCGAAAATTAATAATACTTTATTTATGGACACTGACATTATTACATTTCTAAGACTAAACTATAGTTTATCATCAAGCACCGGAAATATTGAAGAAGAGCGTTATATCAATAAATATAACATCGAGGTATACGAAGTCCAAATAGATGAGAACGACAAAGAAAGTTCTTCGCTAATAGGAAAAGTAGACGTTAAACTTTTCTTATGGGAGCTATGTATAGAAGATAATTATTGGGTTGATGATTTATTTTCCCAACTCGATCATAACGAATTAGGAGGTCTATTATTTGATTATGAGACTAATAGCTTTAAGAAAGAATGGCAAGAAGAAATCGATGAATCATCCAATTCAAATATTCTATATTTAGACCGAATTGAAATTTTACCAGAGTATCGCGGAAAAGGATATGGTAGACTCATTACGAAAGACATTCTCCTTCGATTAAATAGTTCATATGGAATTGCGATTCTAAAAGCTTTTCCATTACAATTAGAAGCCAGCCATCCTAACCCTTCTAAACAAAAAAATGAATGGAATACTAAAATGAATTTTAAACAAATGGAACAAGATAGTAATATCGCAAAAAAACAGTTATATAACTTTTATAAGGAAATGGGATTTAAACGTTACAAACGTAGTGAATACTTTTATTTAAACCCTGCTTTCCAAAACCCCAAACTAGATAAAATAGATATTAATGAGTTGTCCTAACAGGATCTTAACAACTCTCTGATTTTTCGATTATAATCGAAAAAATGTCTTATCAAATCACTCATTAAATCTCCCCATTCACCCCTAATCCGAATAAAGCAAAATCGCCCAGGCAAGGATCATCCGGAAATACTTTGGCCAATGCCATCGTTATCTGACGGGCATTTTTCAAAGAAAAAGTTTCCGTATCCGTCAACTTGAAATAATGTGCTACCCGGCATACATGTGTATCTAAAGGAACAATCAAATCTCTGCGATCAAAACTTTCCCAAATCCCCAAATCGACCTCCGAATCCCGACGAATCATCCAACGCAAAAACATATTCAGTTTCTTTTGAGGACTTTTGGCAGAGACTTCAAGAAATGCACATAACTTTTCCATTGGTATTCCGGGATATAACATCAAAGCTTCCTCCAGACTTTCAAACTGTGTATAAGCTGTATATAATCGCCGAAAGTATCCATAAAAATCAGCATACGACAACATCCGATAAAAGCTATTGGTCGCTCCCGAAGGAAAATCCTTCTCCCACTGGCGGGACAATACATATTGATAAGGTGAATCTCCCATTAATCTATGCAGTTCGTCCGCCTTCTTCAATATCTGTTTGCGATTGCCAAAACTCATAATTGCCGTCAACAGACCACTGATTTCAATATCCTGTTTCAACGTATATCGATGAGGGAACTGCACCGGATCACTTATAATAAAGTCTGCACGATGATAAATCTCCGCACACATCAAAAGTTTATTCTTTATATCTTCAGTCATTTTGAGAAAGTATCAAGTATTGAAAGCACAAAAGTACATATTCTAGTTGGATTTCCTCTTTAAGTAAATGACAGATTGTATCCCTAATAAAATAACAAACAGATATTCTGCCGTCATATACACAGTCAGAGAAGCATGAAAACATTCACTTAACAGATACAGATAAATCAAATATACCAGAATAGTGATTAACTGGAAGATAAAAGCGAGCTTCGTCTTTCCTGTACCGGTAACAGCATTAATATAAACATATCCGGGCAGTGCAAAAGCATAATTCAACAGCATAACTATAAAAGGATAGAAAGCTAATCTCACCAGATTATCGTTATTCGTATAAAATCCGACAATCCATTGATTGCTCCAAAGAGCTATCCCTATCAACGGAAGTCCCACCACATAGCCCAGCTTAAGAACTTTACGACAAACAGGAAAAAGTTCTTTCCCCGCTCCTGCTCCAATCAAATTACTGACTAACGCTCCCGTAGTGGATGCAAAAGAATTGACTATCACAAAAAAGACGGTAGAAACACTACGGGTAATATTGGAAATAGCAAGCTCTGTCTTTCCCAGATGCTCGATAGCAACGAAGAACAGAAACCAGGGAGCAACGCTGATAAAAGAGTGAAGCATACTCCATACAGATAGCCTCAACAACTTTATTAACAATTTCCCATCATAAACGACCTTCAGCCCATATTTCACTTTATCTACCCTCACCCACATATATAATAGGAGTACGATAAAAGCTCCGAACTCTGCCAAAGAAGAAGCCATCGCCGCCCCGGATATACCCAGATTCAGTTTGAATATCAGCAGATAGTTAAAAGGAATATTGATACAGATAGCCATGATAGCTGCTGCGGACAATGCTTTGGTCGTTGTTATCCCTACCAGAAAAGACCGGAAAGCTAAAAAAGGAAATGAGAACAACAAACCGAAGCTACGCCAATCCAGATAATGAATCACTGCCCGGTAAATTTCATCCGAAGTTATCAACCGGCGTAAGATAAATGGAGAAACAAACAAAATCAGCAAACAAAGAATGACTGCCATCCCCGACAGGAAATATAATCCCTGAAAAAATGTACGTCCCGTCTCTTTATAATGTTGTTCCCCATTTCTCCGGGCAATCATTACCTGCAGCCCGATGCTGAATCCGAAGCCCAGCATATAAACAGCCAAATAATAGATTCCGGCAAGCGCAGAAGCTCCCAGTTCGACTTCTCCCACATGCCCCAGGAAAATAGCGTCGGTAATATTGATTAATTGTTCCATCAGAATGCTCATCATCACAGGAAAGTTGATGAGCCATATTTGCTTATATGTATAATTCATTGCTCAACTTAAAAATAATACGATACGGTATACCACATCATAGCAGCACACAATTCCGTAAATTTATAAAAATGGATATAAAACTCTTTGGCAGGCGAGTAGTTGCCTGTCGGATAGCTGAATAGCCCTGTTAGAAATGATGCTATTCGTTGAGCGTAGCTATATGCAGAGTTTCATAAATAGATGAATACTGTTGGTTTATCAATCAATTACGCTACAAAGATAATAAATCTTACTCTATATCACAATATGGTACGGTATTAGCAGATTACTTATAGTAAAGAGATGTATTAAAAACATTGATCACGACATTAACAGATTGATTTATAAAGATATACCATATTCTAAAGCTAAAGAATGATTCTTAAATATCTTTCTCTTTTGAAAAAGGGCATATCATTTTGAAAAGAGTAGTAACCAATAAATAACCAGATAACAATGAAAGTTTGTAAATTCGAGAAAATTAAAGATGAGGATGAAATGAAGCAAGTAATCAATTGTATTCAGAAAGAACATCCTTATGTAGCTGTAGTCCCTATATTGGCACAATTACAGGAGTGGTTACAGGCTATTTCCATCAGTTGGTTTCACGAAGAAGATGAAGCTTCTCATGCCACAGTCAATGCCATCGAAACATATTGCTGTACCCTTGCCAATCATCTCATTACAGATTCGCACTTAAATCAGGAAATTAAAAACCGGATTCTGGAGTGCATAAAGAAAATACATATACTTGTAGAAGACAAAGCAGATTTACTGATTGATAAAATGATAAAAGCGGAAGTATACGGATTATCCAGCGATTTATTCACTTATTGCTTACGTCAACAGGGTCTTCGTGCCCAAACATTAGATACCGGCAAACTTATACAGATCAACCTGGAAAGAAAGCCGGATATCCCATATATTCAGGAATCTATCCAACAATACATTGACGAGAACCGGAATGTGGATATTTTTATCGCCCCACTTTCCATTTGCAGGAATGTGTATGGTGAAATAGACTTCATGAGCGAACAACGCAATGATTACTATGCAACAGTGCTTGCCACCCTATTCAAAGCGGACGAAATACTGTTATCCACCCCTATCAATCATATCTACGCAAACCGAAATTGCCTGCGAGAACAACATTCACTAACTTACATAGAAGCCGAACAACTGATTAACAGCGGAGTACACCTGCTCTACGCAGATTGTATCACCCTTGCGGCACGCTCTAATATAGTTATCCGCCTAACCGATACACACGATCTGTCAACAGAACGCCTCTATATATCTTCCCATGACACAGGCAACAGTGTCAAGGCCATCCTCTCACAGGATTCGGCTACCTTTGTACGTTTTACCTCATTAAATGTATTGCCCGGATATTTGTTTATGGGTAAGATATTGGAAGTTATCAACAAATATCAAATCAATGTCATCTCAATGGCCTCATCCAATGTATCCATCTCGATGATGCTGACAGCCAGCCGGGACACCCTGCGAATCATTCAAAGGGAACTACATAAATATGCCGAAATGGTTATGGACGAAAATATGTCTGTAATACATATCATCGGCTCCCTTCATTGGGAACGCACACAAGTAGAAAGCCATATTATGGATACTATCAAAGATATCCCCGTATCTCTCATTTCTTATGGAGGAAGCGATCATTGTTTCACACTATCTGTACATACCACAGATAAAAACAGACTGATTAGTTCGCTATCCAGACAATTTTTCGAGAGCCAGTATGCAGCCTGATCCAAAGCAAAAACACTTTCCAACATATCTTTCGTGTCCAGAATATGTATCCTTATCCGGCTTTATATCTTATATTCCTCTATCTTCCGATACAGGGTAGTAAGTCCAATTTTCAGCAAACGGGCAGTTTCCGTTTTATTTCCCTTAGTGTATTCCAAAACACGGGCAATATGCCTCCGCTCCATTGCCGCCAGTTCAAAGCCCTCCGCACTATCGTCCGAACATTCGTAATGAGTATTTTGAATTTCCAAAGGTAAATCGCAAACATCCAACCGCCCACCTTCGCAGACAATCAGGCTACGCTCGATAACATTTCGCAATTCGCGGATATTTCCTTTCCAAGACTGTTTCTCCAAAGCCTCCAGAAAAGCGGGAGTCATCTCACTAATAGAATACGAAAGTTTCTCGGAAAAGCTCTTGGCAAAAGCTGCTGCAAGAATACTGATATCCCCTGCCCGCTCACGAAGTGCAGGGAGATGCACCTGAAATACAGAAAGACGATAGAACAAATCTTCACGAAAACGTCCCTCTTTGATTTCTTCCTGCAGGTTGCGGTTCGTTGCAGCAATGATACGCACATTCACCCTGGTAGGCTTTGTGTCACCAACTTTTATATACTCGCCGATTTCAAGAATACGCAGTAACTTGGCTTGCAGTTCAAAAGCCATTTCCCCTATCTCATCCAGAAAAATCGTTCCGTTATGAGCTTCCTCAAAAAGCCCTTTCTTATCTTTCAAAGCACCGGTAAATGAGCCCGCCTTGTGCCCGAACATCTCACTCTCTAATAATTCCTTACTAAAAGAGGAGCAGTTAACCGCTACGAAATTCTGTTTACTCCGCTTACTATTATAATGGATAGCCTGAGCAAAAACCTCTTTTCCTGTCCCGGTCTCTCCGGTAAGTAATACCGGAACATCCGTGACAGACACCTTCTGTGCCAAAGAGATAGCCTCTTTCAGCACTTTCGATTCTCCTAAAATAGCATCGAACGAATACATCTGCCCGACTTTCTTCTCCAGTTTTTCCAACCGGACATTCATTCTTGCTTTCTCCGCAGCACGACTAATCAAAGGAATGATCTTATTATTATCATCTCCCTTCGTTATATAATCGAATGCACCATTCTTGATCGCCTGCACCCCGTCAGGAATATTGCCATGTGCGGTGAGAAGAATCACTTCCACATTAGGAGCCTGCTTCTTGATATTCAGCACTAAATCCACCCCATTCCCATCAGGAAGAAAAACATCACACAGAACCACATCGGGCGATTGGACTTCAAGTTGTTTGACAGCAGCTTTACAATCGCCAGCCTGACACACTTCGTACCCTTCAAGTTCCAGCATACGTGCCAAAAGGCTACGAATCTGGATTTCATCGTCAACAATAAGAATCTTACTCATACAATTTACTTACATTTAATGGAAGAATAAAAAACAGGGTGCGCAAATATAACTTTTTTCGATGAGTCTATGAACATTTCTTATATATAGTTCGTTATTTCCATAGGAAACTATTTACACTATAAAATTATGAAGATTATCATTATCGGAGGCGTTGCAGGAGGAGCTACCACTGCTGCCCGAATCAGACGAGTAGACGAGACAGCAGAAATTATCCTTTTGGAAAAAGGAAAGTATATATCGTACGCCAATTGCGGGCTGCCTTATTATATAGGAGGAGTGATTGAAGAACGGGAAAAATTATTTGTACAGACTCCCGAAGCATTCTCGACACGCTTCCGTGTTGATGTCCGCACGGAAAACGAAGTGATTTTTATTGACCGGAAGAAAAAGACGATCACCGTACGTCAGAGTAGCGAGGATACGTATGAAGAGAGCTACGACAAACTGCTGATATCAACCGGAGCTTCTCCCGTACGGCCGCCATTACCGGGAATCGACCTTCCGGGTATTTTCACGCTAAGAAATGTCACAGATACAGACCGTATCAAAGAATATATCAACAGCCATTCTCCCCGAAAAGCGGTAGTGGTAGGAGCCGGATTTATCGGTCTCGAAATGGCCGAGAACCTGCACGCACAAGGGGCGAAAGTCTCGATTGTGGAAATGGGGAATCAGGTAATGGCTCCTATCGACTTCTCGATGGCTTCGCTCGTGCATCAACACCTGATGGACAAAGGAGTGAACCTGTATTTGGAACAAGCCGTAGCTTCTTTCGAACGGGAAGGGAAAGGACTGAAGGTTACTTTCAAGAACGGACAGTCGATTTCTGCCGATATTGTCATTCTATCTATCGGGGTACGGCCGGCAACCAGTCTGGCCCGGGCTGCCGAGCTAACGATCGGCCCTGCCGGCGGTATTGCCGTGAACGACTATTTACAGACATCCGACGAAGCCATTTATGCTATCGGTGACGCTATCGAATATCGCCATCCAATCACCGGAAAGCCCTGGCTCAACTACCTTGCAGGCCCTGCCAACCGTCAAGGACGCATCGTTGCAGACAATATACTGGGAGCTAAAATTCCATACGAAGGTTCCATCGGCACTTCCATCGCCAAAATCTTTGATATGACGGTGGCTTCCACCGGCTTGCCCGGCAAACGGCTACGCTTGGAAGGTATCGATTATATGTCGTCTACCATTCATCCCGCTTCTCATGCCGGATACTATCCGGACGCTATGCCGATGAGTATAAAGATTACGTTCGACAAACAAACGGGACGGCTGTACGGAGGACAGATTGTCGGCTATGACGGAGTGGACAAGCGAATTGACGAGCTTGCGCTTGTCATCAAACATCAAGGTACGGTATACGACCTGATGAAAGTAGAACAGGCATACGCTCCTCCATTCTCCTCCGCCAAAGATCCTGTAGCAATAGCCGGATATGTAGCGGAAGATATGATTACGGGTAAAACGAATCCTGTCTACTGGAGGGAGCTGAGAGACATCGAGATGGAGAATAAATTCTTACTGGATGTCCGTACACAGGACGAGTTTGCATTAGGATCATTACCGGGAGCGGTCAATATCCCGTTGGATGAACTCCGGGACCGGATGTCGGAATTGCCGAAAGACCGTATGATTTATACGTTCTGCGCCGTCGGCCTGCGCGGTTATCTCGCTTACCGGATATTGACGCAACACGGATTTGACAAAGTACGTAACCTTTCGGGCGGATTGAAGACTTACCGTGCGGCCACAGCCCCCATCGTTATACACCAAGAGAATGAAGACCAAACAGACGAATCCCCTTCACCGCAAGAGAAGACACTTTCGAGCGAGCCATCAGCCGCACCGGAAATTCCCGTAGCAGCTGCAAAAACAATCCGTGTGGATGCGTGCGGACTGCAATGTCCCGGTCCAATACTGAAAATGAAAAAGACGATGGACGGACTGGCTTCCGGCGAGCGGGTAGAGATTACGGCTACCGATCCGGGATTCCCGCGTGATGCTGCCGCATGGTGCAGCTCGACCGGCAATCAACTCATTTCCAAAGAGGCATCCGGAGGAAAATCTGTTGTTATTATAGAAAAAGGAGAACCAAAAGCGTGCAATATTGTTACTTCTTGTGAGGGCAAAGGAAAAACTTTTATCATGTTCAGTGATGATTTAGATAAAGCTTTAGCTACCTTTGTACTTGCCAACGGTGCGGCAGCCACAGGACAGAAAGTTACAATTTTCTTCACTTTCTGGGGATTGAACGTTATCAAGAAACTGCATAAGCCGGAAACCGAGAAAGATATTTTTGGAAAAATGTTTGGCATGATGTTGCCTTCCAGCTCGAAGAAACTGAAACTTTCAAAGATGAGCATGGGAGGAATAGGCGGAAAAATGATGCGGTATATCATGAATAAGAAAGGTATTGATTCTTTGGAATCACTGCGTCAACAAGCTCTGGAGAACGGAGTGGAATTTATTGCCTGCCAGATGTCGATGGATGTGATGGGAGTGAAACAAGAAGAACTTCTGGACGAAGTGACTATCGGCGGTGTAGCGACTTATATGGAACGGGCCGACAATGCCAACGTTAATCTGTTTATTTAACGGAACGAAATAATAAATATATGCAATGAGAAATATGAAAACAATATGTGCCATACGCGATGTATTCAGAGCTATGACCAATTTTGAGGCTAGCTTTGAGCAAGTCTACCAGATAACGCTGAACGAGGCCATGATTTTGTGCGCTCTCAAGTGTTCTTCGGAAAGAATGACGGCAACAAACCTGTCGAAGCAAACGGATTTGAGCCCTTCCCATACATCAAAAATGCTCCGGATACTGGAAGAAAAAGGACTGATCATCAGAACTTTGGGAAGCGAGGACCGGCGGCAAATGTATTTTACCCTGTCTGCTGCAGGAAGAGAACGGGTTTGTGATATGGAAATACAGAAGGTGGAAATCCCCGAATTACTGAAACCTCTGTTCAAAGACGCAGAATCTTAAACGGATCTCTGCAAATCATAAAGAGAGTTCTAAACGCGGATTAATTCACGTTAATCCGCGTTTTATTATTCATTATGCCACACTCTCTTCTTTATTACAGACACAGAAAGAAAAATGTTAATTTTCCGGCAAAATAATTCTTCGTGCGAACCTTTTTATTTCTTTGTTGTTGTTTGTAACAAAAGCCCCAAGGTACCAGGGCCTGATTTTTATATAACCTAAACATTATAAAGATATGAAGAAATTAATTCCTATTTTATTGGCGGTCTTTGCACTCGCATCCTGCGAAAAAGACCCGGACATGGGTAAGCTGGATAACAACTATCTGGTATACACTAACTACGACAAGAAAGCTGACTTCAAAGTTCCTACATTCTATCTGGCAGATCAAATTCTGGTAATCAACGACAGTAAAGAACCGGAATATCTCGAAGGAGAAGGCGCTGAACAAATTCTGGCTGCTTACACGGAAAACATGGAAGCCAGAGGCTATACAGCCGCTGATACCAAAGAAAATGCTGATCTTGGTATCCAAGTAAGCTACATCGAAAGTACTTATTATTTCACCAGCTACAATCAGCCCGAATGGTGGTGGGGCTATCCCGGCTATTGGGGACCCGGTTACTGGGGCGGAAACTGGGGTGGCGGATGGTACTATCCGTACGCTGTAACTTACAGTTATAGCACCAACTCATTCCTGACGGAAATGGTGGACTTGAATGCCGACCAAGGTGAAAAAGCCAAACTCCCTGTTATATGGACCAGCTATCTGACCGGATTTGAAACAGGTTCGAGCGCTGTCAACCGTACTCTTGCAGTGGAAGCTGTCAATCAGTCATTCACTCAGTCACCTTATCTTACTAACAAATAAACAACTACAACTGTTATGAAAACAAGAAAAAATATATACTTCAAGGTAGTAGCCTTGGCGGCTATTGCCATCGCCTTCGCCATGCCGGCTAAGGCACAGCTATCAGACAACGGATATGCTAATATCGACTGGCAGTTTAATGTTCCCCTCGGCAATCATTTTGCCGACAAGTCCAGTGGTTGGGGTATGAACTTTGAAGGCGGTTATTTCGTGACTCCCAATATCGGTTTAGGTCTTTTCCTGAACTACCATACGAACCACGAATATGTAGGCCGTGAAACCTTCCAACTGGGAGCCGGTGAGGTTACTACCGACCAGCAACACACCATGTTCCAATTGCCTTTCGGTGCTGCTGCCCGTTACCAATGGAACCGCGGTGGATCCGTACAACCATACGTCAGCGCTAAACTAGGTGCCGAGTATGCTAAAATCCGTTCTAACTTCAATATGCTCGAAGCTAGAGAAAACAGTTGGGGCTTCTACGCTTCTCCTGAAATCGGTATCAATGTATTTCCTTGGGTATACGGACCGGGACTACACTTCGCTCTCTACTACAGCTATGGTACCAACAAGGCTGATGTACTGCATTACAGTGTAGACGGACTGAACAACTTCGGTTTCCGACTGGGTGTATCATTCTAAGGCTAAACTCTATCAGAATTACGTTAATAAAAAGAATGCCTCTCTGCTTCCACGAGCAGAGGGGCATTTCCTTTTATAGCTTGCCGGAAAAGGAGTGATTACTTTTTCTTCATCGCATCATAAATCGCTTCCTGTATCCTTTCACGAATGTGCAATTGATTCAATTTACGGTTGGTCGCGTCCGGATAAACCCGGTTACTCAAAAAGACATAGACCAACTCATTCACAGGGTCCACCCAAGCACAGGTTCCGGTAAACCCGGTATGGCCATATACTTCGGCAGGTACACCGGGAGCACAGTTCCCTTTTTTCGAATCAGTCATATCCGGTTTGTCGAATCCCAAACCGCGCCGACTTATCTTTGAAACTTCCGTAGTAAACAGTTGACAGGTTTCCTTACTCAGATAACGCTGTCCGTCCAACTCCCCTCCATTCAATAACATCTGATAGATACGGGCAACCTCACGGGCTGTGGAAAAAAGTCCGGCATTCCCGCCCAATCCACCAAAGAAAGCGGAAGCCTCATCATGAACAAAGCCTTGCAAAGTCTCTTTTCGCAAGAAACGATCTTTGTTGGAAGGCACAATCTCCGATTTGGCAAAGCAGCGTAAAGGCAAATAACCCGTGCGCTCCAGCCCCATCGGCCCGTAAAATTCACGTTGCAGATAGGCTTCCATCGGCATTTCCGCCAACTGTTCCACCAGCATTCCCAACAGGATAAATCCGATGTCACTATATACATAGCGTTTCTGTCTCAATGGAGTTTCCGCTATTTTCTCTTCTATCACTTTCCTGAATGAACGGTTCAGCCATATACTATCACAGATTTGAACGGTATAATCCCCGGTCCCGACAGACGAGATATATTCTTTTTTAAACTTAAAATCCGGATTCGCCCATGTGGTCGTACCAATCCGTAACGGATGTTTCGCATCCCTACGCGCACTGAACAATCGTCCGTCGTAACTATCCTTGTCTATCACTTCCTGATAGAACGGTATCCAAGATGGCAAACCGGACTGGTGAAACAGGATTTCCTGAATAGTGATATCTTTCTTGTCTGTACGTTGCAAGAACGGCAAATAATCCGAAATCTTATCGGTAAGGCTGAAACGTCCTTTATCGTAAAGTTTCATAATAGCCAGCAGAGTTCCCGTAGTTTTGGATAAAGAGGCCAAATCGTAAATATCCGTAGATTCGACACGAGGGCTGCCCTTTCCCGCATACGTACCGAACGCTTTATCATACATGATATGCCCGTTTCTCAAAACAACTATCTGGCAACCGGGATAGGCTCCCTGCTGAATGCCGTCCAGTGCAATGGCGTCAATCTTTTTCAGAAGAACGGACGAAAGACCGTGCTCCTCCGGAATGAAATGTAAAGGCGTTCTCGGTGTAATGGTCACTCCCGCCCCTGTGGGAAACAATCCGCCTATGCTTGCCGACAACCTGCCGTCCGCCGTGGCTTTGGCATATAAGATATCAGCCACCTGCCGCTGCACGTCACTATTATGGCTATGCCCCAATATCACGGCTGATGCGCGGGACACCGCACGTTGAATCTGCAACATCATTTTGCCGGGTGTAAAAAACAGATAGATAGTCGGGCTTTTAGGAACAAACTTGGCAAAGAAAGGCTGATAAGCCCCCAATCGTTGTTCACTGACCGCTACCACAATCCGTTTATAAGCAGCCAACGAATCACGCAACTTCTGATTTTCCTGTTCAGTCTGATTGGCACGAAGACGGAAACGTACCAATGAAGTATAACGGGACATCTGACTCGCCAGCGCATTCGTCTCACCCGGTTTTCCGACTTCGAGCAATGCAATCTTCTGTTCCTTGTCCGCGTGCAACGGTAAAATATGGTTCTTATTATTCAGCACAGTAATCGCCGCCCAATTCAACCGACGGATTAAATCGCGCGTCTGAGGAGTGTTAATACGCTGTTCCAAACCGGATACTTGCACAAACGGCTTTTTCTTTAATCCCAGTGCATATTTATAAGTCAGCACCTTACGGCATTTACTCTCAATATCCTCCCGGCTCAACTCCCCTTTTTCAATGGCTTCCAATACGGCAGATATCTCCGCTTTCAGATTACGGGGAGCCAGCACCATATCATTTCCCGCTTTCAATGCTTGCAGACTGACACTTCCATTCCCCGACACCCCTTTCATGGCAAGCGCATCTGTGAATATCAGCCCTCTAAAAGCCAATTCGTCCGTCAACAAATCATACACCACATTGCGGGACAATGACGATGGGAGTCCGCCCACCGGTTCTATGATGGGCACTTGCAAATGGCCGACCATCATACCGCCCAATCCTGCCCGGATCGCTCTTTTAAAAGGATAAAGTTCCACACTGTCCAACCGCTCGCGAGTGAAAGGAAGCACAGGCAACGCCTTATGCGAATCGACATCCGTATCTCCATGACCGGGAAAATGCTTGCATACAGACAGTACTCCTCCTTCTTCCAGACCAGATGCGTAAGCGATAACCTTATCTGCCACCTGTATCGGATTTTCTCCGAAAGAACGGGTATTAATCACCGGATTCTTCGGATTGATATTCACATCCGCCACCGGAGCAAAATTAACCTGAGCCCCAATCTGTTTGCACTGGCGGGCTACTTCACGCCCATACGCATGAATCAACCGATTGTCCTGAATACAGCCCAGTACCATATTTCTCGGGAAAACAGGTGTGCCGCGCAAACGCATTGCCAGCCCCCATTCTCCATCGAAAGTAATCATAACAGGTACTTTGGCTTGCCGCTGCGCCCGATTCGTCAAGTTGACCTGGTTCTGCAGTTTTCCACCGGAAAAAAGAAGTCCGCCCACTTTATAAGTATCAACAGCTTCACGCAGCAATTCCAGATTTCGTTTGGTATCCACAGGAGCGATGGTATAGATAAATAACTGCCCGACTTTTTCTTTGAAGGAAAGCCTATCCATTACCGAGTCTACCCAATGGCGGCAGTCCTTGTTCTGGAGAGCCTTATATACCAACTGCGGTTCAACGGCAGCAGCATTTTGAGCCGAACCCGTTACCGGTCCGGCTGAAATAAGAAATAAAAACGCTAAGATTGAGGAAAGTTTCTTCATTTATGTTCCAAAGTCAAATCAAGACGGCCTACACGCACACCACTCTTCCCCGTGTGCATGACAGCCACTTCTTCTCCATCCATGTTCAAATATGTTTTCGGGCCTTTCATAAAGGTGTGCGAATGCCCGCCCAAAATCACATCGATATTACGTGTATTCGCCACCAGGCGTTCGTCCATCTGAATTCCCAAATGCGACAGACATACCACAACATCACATCCTTTCTCTTTCAGCAAAGCAGCCACTTCATTCGATACCCCGACCGGGTCCTCATAAACTACTCCTTCACATTTATTAGCCTGAATCAGTCCTTCCGGTTCCGCTCCCAGACCGAAGACACCTATTTTCAAACCATATTTCTCTAAAATAACGTATGGCTTTACAATATCCTTCAATACCGTAGCTTCCAAATTATAATTGGCACAGACTACCGGAAACTTTGCCATCTTGAAAATACGGGCCATGTTATCCACATCGAAATCAAACTCATGATTGCCGATAGTCATCGCGTCATAGCCCATTTCGTTCATCAACTTAATTTCCACTTCCCCCTGAAACATATTATAATAGGGAGTCCCCTGCGAAATATCCCCGCAATCGAACAACAATACATTGTCGTGCTCTTTGCGGAACTGTTCAAGGAAAGTAGCCCGGCGGACAAATCCTCCTTCATTATAATTGCGGTCACCTTTCTGATTGACCGGTTCAATACGACTATGCACATCGCTAGTCTGCAAAAGTATAAGTTCTTTAGTATCCTGCGCAAATAGGGAAAAGGCAAAGCTTACCGCCAGGCACAGCAGGAAAGATATCTGAATTCTTCTCATATCCAACATTTTTAGTTTCTCCTTTTTTATTTTATAGAAATACGTCCATCCAGTTTGGAGGTAATCAGCTTACCTTCGGCAGTCTGCTTCCGCACATATTCAAGAAACAGGCCGCGCAAAGTAGCGTTCTCCGGACACACACGTTTCTCCGCTTGCAGAAGAGCGTCCATCCGCCCGTTTCCATCCGCCAGATAATCGATGGTAGCTACCGTATAAGATTGGTCATCCTTCACCGGTTGTCCGCCAATGGTTACATTCAGCAGTTCGCCTTCCTTACTGATTTCCATACGAATGCCGCTCACTCCTTCTCCATGCAAGGAAGCGATAGCCTTAAAAAGACGTTTCATGTCCGTCCCCTTCATTGTCAACACACAAAGCGAATTCTCGAAAGGAAGGATTTCGAAGATTTCACCAACGGTGATATCTCCCTTCGGCAGGATATTGCGCAACCCTCCCATATTTACCAATCCCATATCGGCAGGTTTACCCAATACCCGAACCGCCGCCTGCTGCAACACACCTGCCACAAGATTGGAAAGGAGGCTTTCCGGATTCCCTTTATCCATTATCATTTCACTGGTGCCAATGACTTCATACATCATCGCATCTACTTTGTCCTTATAGGGCTTCAATATCTCAGCAGCTCTTTTGTCGGGATTCGCATCCCAGACTGAATCGATCGTAATCATACTGCCTTTTACTCCAACCACTTCGTAGTTAGCCGTGGTTTCCCGTGCCGAGCGACAGGACGTAAAGAGGAAACCTCCCGCCAACACGGCTACAATCAGATACTTCACATAAGTCTGTTTCATGTTCGCTATTTTTAGATATGCTACAAATATACGAAAACATTTGGCTATCTGACAAATAATTCGTTACTTTGCACCGCTTTCGCGCAATCGCTGTCAAGAGAAGAGATACTTGGTATGTTGCGTTGTAACGATGAAACAATTTAATAATAACAACAATGGATTTAATTAAAATTGCAGAAGAAGCATTTGCTACCGGAAAACAGCACCCGAGCTTCAAAGCAGGAGACACTGTAACAGTAGCATATCGTATTATCGAAGGTAACAAAGAACGTGTACAGTTGTATCGTGGTGTTGTTATCAAAATCGCCGGTCACGGAGACAAAAAGCGTTTTACTGTACGTAAGATGTCCGGAACTGTAGGTGTAGAAAGAATTTTCCCAATCGAATCACCGGCTATCGATAGCATCGAAGTGAACAAGGTAGGTAAAGTTCGTCGCGCTAAATTGTACTACCTGCGTGCTCTTACCGGTAAGAAAGCTAGAATCAAAGAAAAAAGAGCTAACTAATCCTAGTTACTTTTCGATTCGAAATAAAAAAGGGAACTTCCATTACAGGAAGTTCCCTTTTTTATTGTCATTTCTCCCTCTGATCTTCCACTCTGAAACATAAAGCCCCGAAAGTCATAAACTCCCGAGGCTTCATTACCTTTATTACAATAATGATATATTATTCTTTCAGATCCTTCAATTCCCAAGCCAATGCACTGGCACCCAGTACGGCGGCATCAGAATCCTTCAGTTCGGAAACGAGCAATTTCGTCTTACCTTTATAGATATTCAGGATATTCCTATCGATTGATTCCTGAATCGGTTTCATGATATAGTCACCGGACTTAGCCAGACCACCGAACAATACAATTGCTTCGGGACTGGAGAATGCGATAGCGTCCGCCAAAGCTTCACCCAAAATATTTCCGGTAAATTCGAAGATTTCCTGTGCCAGTTTATCGCCTTGAACGGCTGCGTCATATACATCCTTTGAAGTAATGTTTTCTGCAGGAATATTACGGAGCAGACTTGCATCCGTGCGGGCAGCCAAAAATTCGCGAGCAGTGCGGGCTACACCGGTAGCCGAACAATAGGTTTCCAGACAACCTTTACGGCCGCAACCACAAAGACGACCATCGCGACGAGCGATAACATGTCCCAACTCACCGGCAAAACCGTCATGACCATACACCATCTGGCCGTTGATAACGATACCGCTACCTACACCTGTACCCAGTGTAATCATGATAAAGTCTTTCATACCACGGGCAGCGCCGTATGTCATTTCACCGATAGCGGCAGCATTAGCATCGTTTGTCAGGGCTGTAGGAATGCCCAGTCTTTCTTCAAACATAGCAGCCAACGGAAGAATACCTTTCCAAGGCAAATTCGGAGCGAACTCGATAGTTCCTGTATAGTAGTTACCATTCGGAGCACCCACACCGATACCTCTGATTTTATCCACACCGCCATTGGCGATAATCAATGGAAGAAGATTTTTGCACACTTCATCTGCATATTCTTCTACCGTAGGATAACCGGATGTTTTGATAGAACTGCTTGCTATAATAGTTCCGCGTGCGTCTACAATTCCAAAGACGGTATTTGTTCCGCCTATGTCAATACCTACTACGTAGGGTTTCTCCATGTTTGAATTCATGATACTTTTATTTAAAAGGGTTAGTTAATCATTAAGTTTACTGCACACAAATTACGTAAAGAAGATTGAGTCTACAAAATGTTTTTCAAAAAAAGTTCAACCTCTTTGCAACTTTTCTTATCTCGCTACCGTCTAATAGAAGAAATTCATAAGAAAACTGAAACTAAATAAAGGAAACTGTGATACAACTGACAAATATCAATAAGACCTATAATAACGGAGCACCTCTTCATGTGCTCAAGGGTATCGACCTTCACATCGGGCAAGGTGAGTTTGTTTCCATCATGGGAGCGTCAGGGTCAGGAAAATCGACTTTACTTAACATATTAGGTATTCTTGATAATTACGATACCGGAGATTATTATCTGAACAACGTACTCATCAAAAACCTAAGCGAAACCAAAGCCTCCGAATACCGGAACCGCATGATCGGATTTATTTTCCAATCATTCAATCTGATATCGTTCAAAGACGCAGTAGAGAATGTAGCACTTCCTTTATTCTATCAGGGAGTAAGCCGTAAAAAGCGCAATGCACTTGCTTTGGAATACCTCGACCGTCTAGGGTTGAAGGACTGGGCACATCATATGCCGAACGAGATGAGCGGCGGACAGAAACAGCGTGTAGCCATCGCCCGCGCACTCATCACCCAACCGCAGATTATTCTGGCGGACGAGCCCACAGGAGCATTGGATAGCAAGACCTCCGTAGAAGTGATGCAAATACTGAAAGACCTGCACCGGACGGGGATGACCATCGTAGTCGTCACACACGAAAGCGGAGTTGCCAACCAGACCGACAAGATAATACACATTAAGGACGGTATCATCGAACGAATCGAAGATAACATTGCCCATGACGCTTCTCCTTTCGGCAAAAACGGATTCATGAAATAAAGACCAATCAGACATGATCGACATCTGGCAAGAAATATACAGCACCATTAAGCGCAACAAGCTAAGGACTTTCCTCACAGGGTTCGCTGTGGCATGGGGAATATTCATGCTTATCGTCCTCTTAGGGGCCGGCAACGGACTGATTCATGCTTTCGAAGAGGCTTCTTCAGAACGTGCACTGAACAGTATCAAGATCTATCCGGGATGGACTTCCAAGTCTTACGACGGACTCAAAGAGGGACGGAAGATCCAGCTGGACAACAAGGACTTACGGATCACCGACACTCATTTTCCAGATTATGTAATTAAGGCCGGAGCTTCCATCTGGCAAGGTACCGTCACCATCAGTTTCGGCTCGGAATATGCCAGTGTCGGGGTGGCAGGCGTCTTTCCCAATCATATAGAAATAGAAACCATAAAGCTCTTTAAAGGACGTTTCATTAATGAGACGGATATTAAAGAAAGACGGAAAGTTATCGTCCTACATAAAAAAACGGCTGAGATTCTTTTTCATAAGACGCATACCGAACCTATCGGGCAGTTTGTCAATATGGGAAATGTTGCTTATCGGGTAGTGGGACTTTGCAACGACAAAGGAGATAGCGGTGAGAAACCTGCCCTCATACCTTTCTCTACCCTGCAAACGATCTACAATAAAGGAGACAAGCTGAGCTGTCTGACCATCGCTACGAAGAATCTGGAGACGATCGAAGCGAATGAAAATTTTGAAAAAGAGTATCGGAAAGCGTTGGGAGCCAACCACCGTTTCGATCCTACCGACAACAGCGCCTTATGGATATGGAATAAGTTCACCAATTATCTGCAACAACAAAAAGGTATGACCATTCTACGTACCGGAATCTGGGTGATCGGCATTTTCACTCTTTTAAGCGGCATTGTAGGAGTGTCCAATATCATGCTGATCACCGTTAAAGAACGTACACGCGAATTCGGTATCCGCAAAGCATTAGGAGCCAGACCGAGCTCGATCCTTTGGCTGATTATTGTAGAAAGTGTAATCATCACTACTTTATTCGGCTATATAGGTATGGTGGCGGGCATCGGAGTAACCGAATGGATGAATGCCGCTTTCGGCAATCAAGTCATGGATATCGGCGGATGGACAACAACCGTCTTCCTGAATCCGACCGTCGATATAAAAATCGCCATTCAAGCTACACTTACATTAATAATCGCCGGAACGTTAGCCGGATTGTTCCCTGCCCGCAAGGCTGTCAGCATCCGTCCGATTGAAGCACTTAGAGCAGATTAAGATTATGAAAATAGACATGGATACCTGTGAGGAAATCCTCATTACCATCACAAGAAATAAAACAAGAAGCCTGCTGACCGCATTCGGCGTGTTCTGGGGAATCTTCATGCTCGTAGCCCTTATCGGAGGCGGACAAGGATTGGAAGAGATGATGAAGAAAAATTTTGAAGGATTTGCCACCAATTCCGGTTTCCTTGCCGCACAAAGAACGGGTGAGGCTTACAAAGGTTTTCGGAAAGGAAGATGGTGGGATCTGGAAGCAACAGATATCAACCGCCTCCGGTCCCAAATCAAAGAAGCGGAAGTGATTACTCCTTCCGCAGCCCGCTGGGGCTCCAAAGCCGTATACGAAGATAAAAAATACGATTGCAGTGTAAAAGGACTGTATCCGGACTATCTCCATATCGAATCACAGGAGATAGCATACGGCAGATATATCAATGATGTAGATATAAAGGAAAACCGCAAAGTGTGCGTTATCGGGAAAAGAATCTATGAGAGTCTTTTCAAGCCGGGCGAAGATCCGTGTGGCAAATACATACGTGTGGATGGAATTTATTATCAGGTCATCGGAATGTCCGCTTCCGAAGGAAACATGAGCATACAAGGACAATCTTCGGAGGCAGTCATCCTTCCTTTTACTACCATGCAGCAGACTTACAATCTGGGAGGGCAGATTGACGTGATCAGTTTCACCGTGAAACATGGAGTCAAGGTATCCGACATACACCCCCGAATGGAACAGATTATCAAAGCTGCGCATTATATCGCTCCCAACGACAAACAGGCACTTATGTTCCTGAATGCCGAAGCGATGTTTTCTATGGTCGATAATTTGTTTACCGGTATCCATATACTTATCTGGATGGTAGGATTGGGAACTTTGCTGGCGGGTGCTATCGGCGTGTCCAATATCATGATGGTCACCGTAAAAGAGCGTACCACTGAAATCGGTATCCGCCGGGCAATCGGAGCACGTCCGAAAGATATCCTGCAACAGATTCTGTCTGAAAGCATAGTGCTGACCGCCCTTGCAGGAATGTGCGGAAACTCCTTTGCCGTCATAGTGCTGCAACTAACAGAAATGGCAGCTAACTCAAATGGAGGTGATATCCGTTTCCAAGTTACCTTCGGACTGGCAGTCGGAACGTGTATCTTACTGATTGGGTTGGGTATGCTAGCCGGGCTGGCACCTGCTTACCGGGCTATGGCTATCAAACCGATTGAAGCGATCCGGGAGGAGTAGAAGTTGAGAATGGAGAGTTGAGAATTAGAAATTAAACATATATATCCAAGATGAAAAAGTATCTGAAAATCGCATTATTGGTAGTCGTTGCTATCATTTTTGTCGGAACATTTGTGTTTCTTTATCAGAAATCCAAGCCTAAAGTAATCACTTACGAAACAGTTAGACCGGAAGTGACAGACCTGCAAAAGACAACAGTAGCTACCGGAAAGGTGGAACCGAGAGACGAAATCTTAATCAAGCCGCAAATTTCGGGCATTATAGACGAAGTATATAAAGAAGCCGGACAAGCTGTGAAAAAAGGGGAAGTCATAGCCAAAGTAAAAGTAATCCCTGAACTCGGACAACTGAATTCAGCCGAAAGTCGGGTGCGCCTGGCGGAAATCAATACCACACAGGCCGAGACGGACTTCGCTCGCGTCAGGAAACTGTATGAAGACCAGTTAATCAGTCGGGAGGAATACGAGAAAAGTGAAGTAGCCCTGAAACAGGCACGCGAAGAGAAGCAGACAGCCAAAGATAATCTGGAAATCGTAAAAGAAGGAATTACCAAAAACAGTGCCTCTTTCAGCAGTACCCTGATTCGTTCCACTATCGACGGGCTGATTCTGGATATACCTGTCAAGGCTGGTAATTCGGTGATTATGAGTAACACGTTCAATGATGGAACCACGATTGCCACAGTAGCCAACATGAATGACTTGATTTTTCGCGGCAATATTGATGAAACGGAAGTCGGACGCATTCACGAACAAATGCCGATAAAGTTGACAATCGGAGCTTTACAGAATCTGACCTTCAATGCCATTCTGGAGTATATATCTCCTAAAGGAGTAGAAACGAATGGAGCCAACCAGTTCGAGATAAAAGCCGCCATCTCTGTTCCGGATTCTGTTCAGATTCGTTCCGGATATTCGGCTAATGCGGAAATCGTGTTACAAAGAGCCAATCAGGTATTGGCAGTGCCCGAAAGCACTGTTGAATTTAGTGGTGACTCTACATTTGTGTATATCATGACAGATTCAGTGCCCGAACAAAAGTTCCAGCGTACACAGGTGACTGCCGGTATGAGTGATGGAATCAAGATAGAAATCAAGAAAGGGGTAACCGTTCAGGACAAAATACGTGGTGCAGAGAAAAAAGATAAATAATTGAATCCGATGAAAATAATTCGTAAAACCATATCAGCCCTTCTGCTTGCCGGAGTCGGAATCACCTCCATCCAGGCACAGAACAACTCTTCGCAAGCATGGACGCTGCGGCAATGTATCGACTATGCCATTGAGCATAATATAGAAATCCGTCAATCGGCCAATAATGTCGAAGCAGGCAAAGTGAGTGTAAACACCACTAAATGGGCACGCCTTCCGAATTTGAGCGGTAGTGCCAGCCAAAACTGGAGTTGGGGCCGTACTGCTTCTCCGATAGACAACTCGTATAGTGACATTAACAGCGCCAATACCAGTTTCAGCTTGGGAACAAACGTACCTATATTTACCGGTTTGCAATTGTCCAACCAATATTCACTTGCCAAACTGGATTTAAAAGCTGCCATAGAAGATTTGAATAAAGCCAGAGAAGATATTGCAATCAATGTCACTTCGGCTTATTTACAGGTTTTATTCAATCAAGAATTAAGTAAGATTGCTCATAATCAGGTCGATTTAAGCAAAGACCAGTTAAAACGTATTCAAGGTCTTCAGGGAGTGGGTAAGGCATCCTCTTCTGAAGTGGCGGAAGCACAAGCCCGTGTCGCACAGGATGAAATGACTGCTGTACAATCAGACAATACGTACAAACTATCCTTACTGGATCTCACCCAACTCTTGGAATTACCCACGCCTGAAGGATTTGTACTCGAAAGCCCTAAGGAAGAATTAGAGTTCGAATCTCTCACTCCGCCGGATGACATATATACACAGGCACTTACTTACAAACCAAGCATTAAGGCTGCAGAATATCGTTTGCAAGGTAGTCTTAATAGTATTCGTATTGCCCAAAGTGCATTTTATCCACAACTCTCTTTCAGTGCCGGTCTGGGAAGTAATTATTATACGGTTAGCGGAAGATCAGAGAGCAGCTTCGGCAGTCAGATGAAAAACAATCTGAATAAATATATAGGATTTAATTTGAGCGTGCCAATCTTCAACCGTTTTGCCACAAGAAACCGGGTACGCACGGCTCGTTTACAACAAATAGATTTATCCTTGAAGTTGGATAACAGTAAAAAAGTACTCTATAAAGAAATTCAGCAAGCCTGGTACAATGCTCTGGCAGCAGAAAGTAAATACAACTCCAGTGAAGTGGCAGTAAAAGCCAACGAAGAGTCTTTCCGTCTGATGAGTGAGAAGTTCAATAACGGCAAGGCTACCTTTGTGGAATACAATGAAGCCAAACTTAATCTGACGAAAGCTCTTTCGGATAAGTTGCAGGCAAAATATAACTACCTGTTCCGGACTAAAATTCTGGATTTCTACAAAGGACAAGTCATTGAATAAAAAAGAAATAAAGTTGAGTTTAGTATAGTAGTTCCTTAAAACATATCCGTTGGTTCATTCGTTATTATAGAAAGAACTAACGGATATGAAGTATTTTATCGCTATAGTGATTGTAATGATTAGTAATACATTTTTAGGAGTTGCTAAACCAATGAAGAATCAAGCAGAAATCTATTTTGCGGGAGGATGTTTCTGGGGAACAGAACATTTCCTGAAACAAATTCGAGGAGTAGAAAGTACTCAGGTAGGATATGCCAACAGTAATGTTGCCAATCCGAGTTATGAACAGGTCTGTTCAGGAAAAACCAATGCTGCCGAAACAGTAAAGGTGGTTTATGATCCGAAAACGGTAGATTTGAATTTACTGCTCGATCTATATTTCAAGACAATCGATCCTACCAGCCTCAACCGGCAAGGTAATGATAGGGGAACGCAGTATAGAACCGGAATTTATTATGTAAATAAAGAAGTTCTCCCTGTCATCAAGCAGGCAATTCAATTATTATCTGCGCAATACAAAACTCCTATCGTCCTAGAAGTAAAGCCATTGACAAATTTCTATCCGGCAGAGACTTACCACCAGGACTATCTGGATAAAAATCCGGGTGGATACTGCCATATCAATCCTGCTTTATTCGAAATGGCACGCAAAGCGAATGCGCCGAAAGCTAAAGTGTATCAAAAAGCGGATGATGCAACCCTCCGTAAGGAATTGTCGGCGGAACAATATGCCGTAACCCAAAAGAATGCCACCGAACCAGCTTTCCACAATGAATACTGGAATGAGCATCGTCCCGGCATTTATGTGGATATTACTACCGGAGAACCTCTGTTTGTCTCTACCGACAAATTCGATTCAGGTTGCGGGTGGCCAAGCTTTTCCCAACCAATTCAAAAAGATCTGATCGCAGAAAAGAAAGATACTTCGCACGGCATGATACGTACGGAAGTACGCAGTAAAACCGGAGATGCTCATTTGGGACACGTATTCACAGATGGGCCGAAAGAGAAAGGTGGATTACGCTATTGCATCAATAGCGCTTCACTTCGTTTTATCCCGAAAGAGAAAATGAAAAAGGAAGGTTATGGAGAATATCTACCACTCGTCAAATAGATATTGAAGAATTACAAAAGCTAATCGTAACTGTTCATTAGAAAAATAGAACGGTGTACGAAAACGAACGAGGTTGTGTCAAAATGCTGACACAACCTCATCCAAGTTACGGGCGCTGCCCGGAATAGTCTAGCCGGTGAAAACCCGGAGTCTAGTTCTCCTTCCGCTGAGGAGCAATGAGATTGATATAAATAATAAAGGAATAGGTTATCTTCTTGAACCGCTGCTGTTTCTTTCAGAGGAACGGGAAGAACTTTGAGTGCTATTGCTTCTCGCACTTCCGGAAGAAGAGCGTCTTTCTGTTTGTCCACTAGAGACATTGCTCCGGGTAGATCTACCACTACTGCGACCAGAATCACTGCGACTGGAGCTACTACGACTGGAACTACCGCGCCTGGAACTGGAAGAGCTGTTATTTCTCTCAGAACTGTTATTTCTATTATAGGAACTACTATCGTTTCGTCTACTTGAACTTCCTCTCGAACTACTACTTGTTTTTCCACTTTCACGATTGGAGGAACTGAAGCCAGTTGAACTTCCGCTTGTTGGTCTGCGATTAGAGCTTGAAGAACCGGGACCTGTTTCCGGACGACGACCGGAATTACGATCACTTCCTACTCTATTCGTATTCCTATTTTTATCAGGAGCAACATTGCTACCAGGTCTTGTTGTCGTTCCCGGACGGTAAGAATTACCCGGACGTGTCGGTGCATTATGCGGACGTACCGAAGAATTCGGACGAATCCGAACCGAGCCAAAATCCGAACGGCGGTAAGAGTGATACACTCTTTGATCCCTTACCCGATGAGGCGTAGAATAATGGTGAAAATTATTGTATCTACCCCGATAATAGCTGGCATGATGAATATGCGAACGATAGTGCGCTCCACAATAGGTATGATAATGATAAGGCACACCGAAATAGAACAAGCCGCGATTCGGATAATTGATATAAACCCGTAAACTCCATCTTCCTCCGGTCACATAAATCGGCCGATAAAAATAATCGGCTCCCATGAACCGGCGATATTGCCCATCACTCAATACCCAACGAAGATCGTCATTACGGATGTCCAACGCTTCATAATAGTCATCCATCGCCCATTCATAACCACGTGCCACGTAATCCATGATATTACGGACCGAATAAATAAAGTCGTAATTAATCTCATACGCATCATTATATTGCTGAGTGGTCAGATTCAGTTCATACGCCATCTTATCTGTAAGAAAACGCGTTTCCTTACGTATCTTGCTAGTACTCATTCCTGCCATCACAGTCATACCTGCACCCAAACCGATAGCAAAAAGTAAAAATAATATCCGCTTCATAATTCAACCTCCTATCATTTATTATTTCAATAAACACCCACACTTAATCATTTATCACTATCGACGTCTGCCGTAGCTTTGCACAAACTTATTCATCTCATCCTTGTTAGACGAAAATGTCAGCGTAGCAATGACTGTAAAGAAAGCCCCTTTATCAACGATACGCGGATACATCATCTTCATAATCTCCATCCGGTCATCATCAAAAGTATAAAGTCGAGTCAATTCAAGACATTGTCCGGAAGTAAAATCCGAACCGGCCAACGCCGTCTTAATCATCTCCATGCGGTCATCCTTAAAAGGTTCTTTCTTCACCTCACTGAGAAACTTCTTAAAAAGTCTCTCACTCATCACTCTGTCATATTGACCATTATCCGGACAATATCCCTCTTGTCCGGGGCGGCCAGGCCTACCGGGACGAATCTCTCCACGTCCATCCACATAAATCTCTTTCACGCTATTCCCATCAAAATAAATACGTTCATTATATAACCGCCTCCCTTTCCATACCCTCTCTCCCGGACGGGCAGAGCGTGTAGCATACACTTCAACGGTGTAATATCCTGATTTCAAGTTAGCGACAAAACATGTTGTAGTCGGCAGACACATCTGGTTTCCTCCAAAATATACAAGAATCGGGGTATCTCCGCCATCAATACGGATTCCACTTACAGTCTGAGCCTTTAAAGAGAGAGCAGCGAGTAGGATACAGAAACTTATTACAATCTTACGCATACTTATCCAGTTTTTATTATTAATATCTCTAATCTGATAGTACAAAAATAGGGTGAGAAAACTCCCCACCCCAATGATTCCCTCTATTCGTGCATAGGGATTTCCCTATTCTATTTAGGATTCCACCAAAGCAATGCCATCCTCATGCAAGGCAATCAGACGTTTCTTATACAAATCGCCTACTCCTTTCTTAAAGGTTTTCTTACTCACACCGAACGTATCATAAATATCTTCCGCAGGACTCTTGTCGTTCAGATGAATCCGTCCTCCCTGCTCTTTAATATAATCAAGCAATGTCTTCGCAAAATCATCGACCTTTTCAAAGCCCGGTTTCTGAAGAATCAAATCCACCTTTCCATCCTCACGCACCTGTTTCACAAAAGCCTTCATCTCCATTCCGGTCTCTATCGAACTGAATATTTCATTCTCATACAGTAAGCCGCTATATTTATTATCTATAATTGCCTTAAAGCCCAAGTCTGTTTTCTGCCAGATAAGAATATTTACCTCTTCCCCCGCAGTGTACTCCGGTTTATCCTTCGACAGATAACGTTCCACCTTTGCCGAGGCCACAATACGGTAACTTTCTTCATCAAGATGCGCATGAACCACATACTTCCGTCCAACCTGCATCTTCATCTTCTGTTCTCTGAACGGTACGAACAAATCCTTCATCAGTCCCCAATTCAGAAAAGCCCCATACTGATTCACCCAAGACACTTCCAGACAAGCAAACTGTCCTACTTGCACAAACGGAGTCAGCGTAGTAGCAATCAGCCTTTCATCCATATCCAGATAGAGAAACACATTCAAGATATCCCCTATCTTACAATCTTCGGGCACATAGCGGGTAGGCAATAAAATCTCACCTTCTTCCCCTCCATCAAGATATACGCCGAAGTCTACCTCCTTCACAACTTCAAGCTGATTGAACTTTCCTAATTCGATATTCATATTTTTCCTATTTATACACTATCATATTTATATCCATCGCAAAGATAGGAAATATAATCGAGACTTAGGGTAGAACGCAGTAATAAGACTGATGAATAGCGGTTTAGGTCACGGCCTTTTCATTTAAGAAATATTGCTCATTATTATTCAAAATAATTTCCTATATTTGAAATCTAATAGACGATATAAGCAAAATCAAGGAATTGCCATATCTATATTCATGGTGATAGACAGCTAATCGAACAAGGAGAAGACAAGAAAGGCAAGCTCTATAAAGCTTATTACAAAGAAGAACAACAGAAGTATGAACATAAAAGAGATACTTAACCAGCCCGAAGGGCGTAGATTGGAATTTAAGGCAGAGTTGCCGGAGCATTCCGATTTGGCTAAAACGGTTGTGGCATTTGCCAATGATGCAGGTGGCGACCTGTATATTGGTGTGGCAGATGATCCTCGTGAAGTGATAGGATTGGATGAGGACAAGTTGGTGGCTATCGAGGAGAAAATAAGTAATATTATTTTTAACCGTTGCTATCCTGCGATATTGCCGGAGATAAAATTTATAAGCGAAGAAAACAAACACTTGATTCAGGTGACTGTTTTCAGAGGTAGTACGCCACCTTATTATCTCAAAGAGAAAGGTAAGTTACAAGGGACATTTATTCGTGTAGGCTCGACCAATCGACTTGCGGATGAAGCTATCATCTCGGAATTGGAACGTCGGAGACGAAATATCTCTTTTGATAGCGAAGTTATACCCGATAAGACTGTAAATGATTTGAATATAGATGGCTTTAAGGCTATATTCAAGGAGAAAACAGGGGAAGAATTATCTAACCAAGCGTTAAGGAAATTAGATTTGGTTAAAGATATGCAAGGAGTAGAATATCCAACCAATGCGTTGATTCTATTCTCTGACGACCCTTTGCGAAACTCACTGTTTCACTATGCAAAGGTGGAGTGTGCTCGTTTTAAGGGCGTTAGTATTGACGATTTTATAGACCAAAAGAGTATTACGACCAATATTGCCACACAAGCAGAGGAAGCGTACAACTTTGTGTTACGTCATATCAATAAAGGAGCGACCGTTGAGGGAGTGTACACTGTCTCTCGTTGGGAGTACCCTGTTAAGGCAATACGTGAGGCGATTCGTAATGCGGTGGTTCATCGGGATTATTCTCTCACAAGAAAGGACGTTAAGATTGCAATCTATGATGATATGGTAGAGATAACCAGTCCCGGACTTCTGCCACCATCCATTGATTACGCTGCGATGGAAAGCCGCCAGAGCGATGCACGAAATAAAGTTATCGCACCGATTTTCAAGCGACTCGGAATTATAGACCAATGGGGCAATGGTTTAAAACTGATAGCGGATGAACTGAAAGAATATCCTAATATCGAACTTCGTTGGAAAGAAGTGGGATTGTCGTTTCAGTTACAGTTTGTGAGGCTGGATTATCTGCTGAATGCAGAGCGGATAAAAGATGTACAGCAAGAGTTACAGCAAGAGTTACAGCAAGAGTTACAGCAAGAGTTACAGCAAGAGTTACAAAAGACGACATTGTATTCAGAGGTATTGCGTTGTATAGTAAGTAATGCTTTATCAAGGCAAGGTATATCCCTTGCATTGGGACAAAAAAAAGTATCGGGACAATTGAATAAAATTATTCAAAAACTGATTGCCCACAACCTGATTGAAAGAACTATCCCTGAGAAACCTAACCATCCTGCTCAGAAGTTCCGGCTAACAGAACGTGGACAGTTATTTCTTGGTTTACTTGCAAAATGAAATGACTATGATATATAGCTATCTACATTGAAATAAAACTTTTCTAACTTTGTAACGAGATACAGAAAAGTGTCTTATCCGTATAAAAGATAATCTATTTTGAACAGAACTACCCTTTCAGGCACTATAACTTTTCGTTATCGGGTAAAACTATTTACAATGAACAATCAGGCTCGCAATATGTTAACTTTGTAACGGCAAAAAGAAATGAAAAAGTTATTCACCTTTAAATATATTAAGCTTTATGGAATTTTTGACTAACGAGAAACTTACAATTGTGGGAGCTGCCGGAATGATCGGCTCTAATATGGCGCAAACAGCCATGATGATGAAACTGACTCCGAATATCTGTCTGTACGATCCATTCGCCCCAGCTTTGGAGGGAGTGGCGGAAGAACTGTATCACTGTGGCTTTGAAGGCGTCAACCTCACTTATACCTCCGACATCAAGGAAGCGTTGACCGGAGCTTCTTATATCGTATCTTCCGGTGGAGCAGCCCGCAAGGCTGGCATGACTCGTGAAGATTTGCTGAAAGGTAATGCAGAAATTGCCGCTCAGTTCGGCAAAGACGTTCGCCAATATTGCCCGAATGTAAAGCACATCGTAGTCATTTTCAATCCTGCGGATATCACCGGGCTGATTACCTTACTATATTCAGGTCTGAAACCTTCACAAGTTTCCACCCTCGCCGCATTGGACAGCACCCGCCTACAAAACGAATTGGTGAAATACTTCCATATCCCCGCTTCCGACATTCAGAATTGCCGCACCTACGGCGGTCATGGCGAGCAAATGGCAGTATTTGCCTCTACAACAAAAATAAAGGGAGAACCGCTGACTGACTTTATCGGTACCACCCGCCTGCCATTGAACGAATGGGAAGAACTGAAAGTACGCGTCATACAAGGTGGAAAACATATCATCGACCTGCGCGGACGTTCTTCTTTCCAGAGTCCGGCCTATCTTTCCATCGAAATGATTGCCGCCGCTATGGGAGGACAACCTTTCCGCTGGCCTACCGGAACCTATGTCTCAAACGGGAAGTTCGATCATATCATGATGGCAATGGAAACTTCGATCACCAAAGATGGCATTACTTATAAGGAAGTAGCGGGAACACCTGCCGAACAGGAAGAATTGGAAAAGAGCTACGAACATCTGTGCAAGCTCCGCGACGAAGTCATTGAAATGGGAATCATCCCAGCCATCAAAGACTGGCATACATTAAATCCAAACATCCATTAAACGGATAATATTAGTATAACGCCGGAACTGAACGATATTTTCTATATCGGAGTTCCGGCTTATTTTGTTTATGAGTGCGACGCAGGCAGGGAAGAACATTCCGGGCAAACGCCCTTCAACACATAGTTTATACTACGCAATGCAAATCCCTTCGGCAGATCAATGACCGGAATATGCGTGCCTTCCAGGCAGAATGTCCTGTGACATTTCTCGCAATAGAAATGCGAATGTAAATCCTGAACCACACAATTGCAGGAATTATCACAAACAGCATATTTCAACGACCCGCTTCCATCATCTATACTATGTATCAGGTGATGCGATAAAAAGAGAGCGATTGTCCGGGATATAGTCGACTTGTCAACCGTATCCAATAACGTTTCCAAATCGAGCAATGATACCGCACGCCCGACTTCCATCATATTCTTCAGTATGAGAAGCCTTATCGCCGTCGGTTTGATATCTCTCCGCGCCAACTTATCCAAATAAATATTCTCTTCCATATTCTCTCCTATTTTATCATTTTCTGTATTCTTACAGCATTCATAATAGCAAGCAACGTCACACCGACATCCGCAAAAACGGCTTCCCAAAGAGTAGCGATTCCACCCGCTCCCAATATCAGCACTAACAGTTTCACTCCGAATGCAAGCGTAATATTCTGCCAGATAATCCGGTGCGTCAGTTTTCCTACCTTTATAGCTTCCGCCACCTTAGACGGCTGGTCTGTCTGAATCACCACATCAGCGGTTTCTATTGCCGCATCACTGCCCAAGCCACCCATAGCGATACCGACATGACTCAACGCCAATACGGGCGCATCATTCATGCCATCGCCTACAAACGCTATCTGATTAGCCTCATCCTGCCGCAGTTCTTCCAGATGTCGCACTTTCCCTTCCGGCAGCAAGTCTCCATACGCTTTCGATATACCTAGCTTTTCAGCAAAGTTAGTAACAATACTTTGTTTATCACCGGACAATATCTGAATGTTTTCAATATTCAACGCTTTTAGGTTATCAATCGCTGTCTTCGCATCGTCTTTCAGCGTATCAGCTAATAACAAATAACCGGCATAGTTAGTTCCGATGGCACAGACCACAACCGTATCGGTTATCTTCAGCAATTCTGCCGGATATGCAATATTAAATTTGGACAACAGCCGACTGTTTCCGACCAACACAGTATTTCCGCCAACCGTCGCCTCCAGACCAAAACCGGCAAACTCTCTCGTATCGGAGGTTGACATCAGTTCTACATTCTGTTGTTTCGCATATTCCACAATAGCTTTAGCTATCGGATGTGTGCTATTTCGTTCTACCGAAGCTATCAATCGGATCAGCTCTTCTTTCGCAATACCGGACACCGGTTTACATTCCTGCACCTCAAACGTTCCTTTGGTCAGAGTCCCTGTTTTATCGAATACAACTGCATTGATTTTCGTAATAGCATCCAGATAGTTCCCGCCTTTAAACAGGATGCCAAGCCGGGATGCGGCTCCGATACCTCCAAAATATCCCAACGGGATACTCACCACCAAAGCACATGGACACGAAATTACGAGAAAAACCAAAGCTCTGTACAACCAATCATTAAATGTAAATACAAAGTGCGTGCCAAACAACGAATAGACAAATGGCAGAAGAACGATTAATACTGCCATTCCTATTACAATCGGGGTGTAGACACGCGCAAACTTCCGAATAAACAACTCTGCCGGTGCTTTCCGTTCGGAAGCGTTCTGAACCAGTTCCAGTATCCGGGCAAGCGCACTTTTATCAAAAGGTCTTGTCACCTTTATACGAATAACCTTATCCGTCACAATCATTCCGGCAAGTACTTCCTCTCCTTTCCGAATATTGCGCGGCACACTTTCACCCGTTAGCGCCGCTGTATTGAATGCAGCGACCTCACTCTCCATCGTTCCGTCCAGAGGTACCCGCCCACCTGCTTTTACTTCAATTATCTCACCGACTTTGACATTCTTCGGGCTCTCTACAATCAGTTCATGATCTCTCAGCACCAAAGCTTTTTCCGGTCTCACATCCAAGAGAGCGCCAATATTACGTTTCGCTTTATCAACCGCTTTCTCCTGAAATAGCTCTCCGACTGTATAGAACAGCATTACAGCCACCCCTTCCGGATACTCGCCTATATAGAACGCACCGATTGTAGCCACAATCATTAAAGTAAACTCACTGAAATAATCGCGTTCCTTCATGCTTTCCCAAGCCTCTTTCATCACAGGAATCCCTACCGGGAGATAAGCTATGACATACCAGGCCAAAGCAACATATTCCTTCTGGAAAAATGCCACATCCAAAGCATTCATCACGATACCGGCTATCAGCAATATAAATGAAAGTCCGACTTTCCAATATTCTTGAAATACAGACCTCTTAACTCCAATTTCCTTTTCAGACGCACACCCGTGTCCGTGTGCACAACAACTGCAATGTCCCATATCTTTCCTCTTTTAGTTGCTGCAAAGATAGCGAATGATTCGTGCAACAAAGTTGCAAATTATCATACAACAGCAGTTCACCTTACCACAACAACCATTTCCAAACAGATACGACTTCTATGTCCAACTCATTTTCTGAATTAGAACGACAACTCTCTCCGGATTCGTATAAAAAAAGGTGTACCTTGTTTTTTACAGGCACACCTTTTAATATGTGTTATCAATCAACTTTTACTTATCCTTTACCGGACGGACTTTCATTCCAAAACAACGGTCATAACCGTTCAGTTGAGTGTAGTCGAAACCCATTGTCGCCAAGCTTTCATCACACCATCCTAACTTTTGACCGGCGCCAAAAAGGTAACCTCCATGACGTTTAGTACTTGCAGAAATCTGCGTAGACAAATCACTTGTCCAATAATACAATCCCGAATAAGGCCACCAAGCATCATCCAGTTCCTTTATAGTAATACTTTTATCCGTATCAGTTTTTTCATTACTGCCGTAATATCCGGTTTTAGGGAACACGATAGTATTGTTGGTGATTGTTGATGTAACCATCCACGCATCTACCTCTACCTCATAAGATTCACCCGTTTCATGGTTATAGCGACTAACTTTTGTTTTACCCTGTACGCACATTGTATTCGGACCGTTAAACAAGTCGTTCATTTCTTCACTGGTCGGCATACGCCATCCGTTTCCCCAACGCATCACAGCTACATCATCCGTAGGATCAAGACGCGTCTTTCCGTCCTGTGACACTTTATTTTCCGTCCACTGATATTTGGTCAATTTAGTCGTACCGTCAAAATAACGGTAATTATTGTAATTATAGTAGTTCTTGCCGGCTTTGTTGGTATATGGATAATAAGATGCATCGTTCTTATAAGTTACATCCCCATACGTAAACGAGGTATTCTCATTGTCTCCGGGATGGTCAATCGTTTTCCCTGTGAAAATCTCACCCCATGCATAGTAACCTTCGATATTCTCTTCAGACCAGATAATCTTACCCATATCTTTGCCCGGATGAGGATCTTCAGGAGTACTGCTTTTTACGCACATTAACGGATCGTGACTGTCAGCCAGAGCTTTAAGTTCTACTTCCGTCCAAGTATGCCCTGCGGTATTCTGCGGCCAAATCCACACTTCGAAAGTATTAATCACCGGTTCTTCATCACCGCCCTGCTTATTGCCTTCATAAAGATTGTCAAGACCACCGATAATAATATCAAAATCACCGGAAACCGACAAGTTGCCGTATTTATATTCGTTGATTTTATTTCCCTCTGCATCAACCCCATAGCAACCATCAAGATAAGTTCCATCTGTAGAACGGATAGCAAAGTCATCGGCTTTGCATTCAAGATGTTCGATATCTTTAAATGTAAGACGTAATTTCTCACACTCACTGGCGCACTCTTGATAGACGTGTACTGCTACTTTTATGTAGGGCACTGTGCCGTTTGACTGAAATCCGGCAGCCACATCATATTTGGCACAAAGAGTTTCCTCTTCACCTACAACAAGAGATCCTCCACCACGTGTAGCACTTTGCTTCTGTCCAATGCTCAGATTCGTTCCATTGGTGAAAACTGAAGTAATTTTTGATACCGTAGGAATAGAAGTTCCACCATCGGGGATTTGCTCGCCGATTGAATCATCAGAACAGCTGCCTGTTAACAGAGCACCCGCAACTAACAAATAAAAACTAAGCTTTTTCATTATCATCCTATTACATTACATATAAAGACTTAAACCCTTATTTACATATTTGCTTACCGAAATGAATATATAAATCAAGCAAATATACATATTATACAAAAATAATCAAGTTTTCCGTTACATCATTTAATATTAATTATCTTATACTGCTGAAAGGTCCGATGAAATATGAAAAACATCTGCCACCCTACACCATCTACAACTTATTTCACTGAACAACAACAAATTAGGCAGGTGTAGGATACAGGTGACAGATGGTGTAGGATATACGTATCTGTCACCCAATACGACTATACGATTCGCCCCATACGACCACACGATTCGACTAAAACGACTATACGTTTCACCCTAAACATACGGCATAGAGTGGCGTTTCATCAGCGTGAAACAATATGTTCGCCAGCGTGAAACAAAGTGTTTACCACCGTGAAACAGAATGTTTCACCACATGGAATAGAGTGTTTCAAACGCCTATGAAACAAAAGAATAAAGAGCAACAGGAACATTCGACCGGAGATTTCTACAAAGGACCTATATAACAACGAGTTTTCTTGCATGAACAGAAGAAATGTACTACCTTTATAGGATATTTCAAACAAAAAACAATTCATGAAAATTACTCAGTTAAGAGACAAAGAAGAGACTACTGCCCTCACCACAATGGACATAGAAACATGGATAGAAAAAACAAAAACTGAAATCAAGGCACGACCGGTTACCGTTTTCAGAGAAATGCTCAAGTATACCCTACCCGATGAACGCTGCTACGGAGCAGACAAGTTACCCAAGATTCTACCCGCCGCCGATTTCCGCCGGACAGAAGGGGGGAAACAAATGAAAAGCTATAACGGAATAGTAGAATTGACCGTCGGTCCGCTTTCCGGAAAATCGGAGATCGCATTCGTAAAAAAGCGGGCTTGGGAACAACCGCAGACATTCTGCACCTTTACAGGCTCAAGCGAGCGAACCGTAAAAATCTGGGTCCGGTTTACCCGTCCGGACGGTTCTCTCCCGCAAAAGAGAGAAGAGGCGGAAATGTTCCATGCGCACGCCTATCAGTTGGCTGTGAAATGTTATCAGCCGCAGATGCAGTTCAATATCTTACTCAAAGCACCTTCGCTGGAACAGTTTTCACGGTTGTCGTTCGATCCGGATCTGAAGTACCGCCCCGACTCCGTACCGTTCTATCTGTCGCAACCCGCCGGGATGCCCGAAGAGCTGTCCTATCGGGAAGCAGTACGCTCGGAAAAATCACCCTTGACACGTGCCGTTCCGGGATATGATACGGAGCGGGCGGCATTCATGCTCTTCGAAGCCGCTCTGAAAAAGACACGCGAAGAAATTTATAAAGCGGAAAATGACGGAGCACGTCCCAAAGAAAATGATTTTCAAGCCATAGTGACACGACTTGCCGCCAACTGCTTCTATTCGGGCATTCCCGAAGAAGAGACGTTGAAACGCACGGTCTACCATTATTATCTGCAAAGGCAGGAAACACTGATCCGGCAGTTAATCAGGAATGTATATGAAGAGTGCGAAGGCTTCGGCAAGAAAAACAGCTTAGGCAAAGAGCAACTGCTCGCCATGCAGACTGAAGAGTTTATGAAGAGACGTTACGAATTCCGTTACAATACTCAAATAGGGGAAGTGGAATATCGTGAACGAAACTCGTTCCGCTTTTATTTCAATCCGATCGACAAGCGGATATTGAACAGTATCGCGCTGGACGCGCAAGCGGAAGGTATTCCGTTGTGGGACCGGGATATCAACCGGTATATTTATTCGAATCGTGTGCCGGTATTCAATCCGCTGGAAGATTTTCTTTACCATCTCCCTGGCTGGGATGGAAAGGACCGCATCCGCAAATTGGCGCAAACAGTGCCTTGCGGAAATCCGCATTGGGTGGAGCTGTTTCACCGGTGGTTTCTGAACATGGTCGTTCATTGGAGAGGTACAGATAAAATGCACGCGAACAACGTTTCTCCGCTATTGGTGGGCGCACAAGGCACGCGTAAGTCCACATTCTGCCGCAGCCTCATCCCTCCTGCCATACGTGTTTACTATACGGATAGCATTGACTTCTCGCAAAAGAAAGACGCCGAACTTTATCTGAACCGGTTTGCGCTCATCAACATTGACGAGTTCGATCAGATAAGTGCTACGCAACAGGGATTTCTGAAACATATTCTGCAAAAGCCCATCGTTAATATACGCAAGCCTCACGCTACCGCCGTGCTGGAGCTGCGCCGTTATGCTTCTTTTATCGCCACGAGCAATCAGAAAGATCTTTTGACCGACCCTACGGGCAGCCGTCGTTTCATCTGTATCGAAGTGTTGGGAACAATAGATACCAATCGGGCGATAGACTATGAACAACTGTACGCACAAGCCATGTATGAGTTGGATCATGGCGAACGCTATTGGTTTGATCCGGCCGAAGAGCGGATTATGACCGAGAGTAACCGTGAGTTTGAACAGGTTTCACTAGAGGAGCAACTGTTTTACCGTTATTTCCGTGCCGCCAAAGAGGAGGAAGTCGGTGAATGGCTTTCCCCGGCAGAGATTCTGGATGAGGTTGGCAGGAACAGTGCTATTCCTTTGTCCAACAAGCGAGTAAGTGTGTTCGGGCGGGTGCTTCGCAAGCATGAGATTCCTTCGAAACGCACGAAACACGGGAGTGTTTATCATGTAGTAAGGCTTTCATAATATAAGGAACAGATGGGTGTAGGATAAAGTATCCTACACCCATCTGCAACCCCTATCTTACACCCCGTCAACTCACTGTCATTCAACAGGATACATACCATCCGGTGTAGGATGGCAGATGATTACCATTCAAATTCTTCTGTGTAGGAGTCGAACACAGGTTCTTCCGTAATACCTTTCTGACGGAACAGTCGACAAATGTATTCTTGTTGTTCGGGAGCAATATATTTCTCCTTACGATAAAAGCGATAATACATGGCACGACCGAAATGCCCTAGCAACATATTCTTCAAGGACACTGCATCCCGATGCGGAACTGTATCCAGCAAATGGGTAACTCCCCAAGCGACCCGTATCTTCCGAACCGACTTATAGAACGGACAGGTGTTCACCTCTTCCGGAACACATTTCGGATTTACCACAGAAATGATGGAATGCAGATCGGTACTGTGCACCGCCACCAAATGACGCAAACATTTTTCTCCTTTCGGACACCTGTCATTAAAGCAGTGGGCAAAATTGTATGGTACTGCCCCATAGTCAAAATTATCTTCCATTATCGTTTTTATTAGTCACACAGATATACTCCACAGAAAATGCTATCAGGAGTTTTCTTTCCTGTCATTCCGGATAAACTCCAGCAGCCTTTCCACCGCTTCTTCTTCCGGAATATTCTTTTCTACACAGACTTTCCCTTTATACAGGCTGATCTTACCCCGTCCCGCACCGACATAGCCGTAGTCCGCATCCGCCATCTCACCGGGACCATTTACGATACATCCCATAATGCCGATTTTCAGTCCTGTCAGATGTGAAGTAGCCGCCTTGATACGGGCAATCGTCTTTTCCAAGTCGTAGAGTGTACGTCCGCAACCGGGACAAGAGATATACTCCGTCTTTGAAGTACGGGCACGTCCCGCCTGCAAGATTCCGAAAGCCGTCGCATCAATTACCGCATGACTGAGGTTACCTTGATTGAATATAAAGATTCCGTCACAAAGCCCGTCAAAGATCAGAGCCCCCATGTCCGCCGCAGCTTTTATCTGCAAGTCCTCCGCATCATCCTCCGCATAATGCTGGAAGAAAACAACCGGATTTTGCAGCCCTTCTGTCATCAGTTGATGTACCAACGCACGATGTTCGCCCAAACGGTTCGGATGGTTGCTTTGAGAAACGACAACCACTTCGGGATGTTGTTTCAGACAGGCAATCACTTCATCCGTCTGTGCCATATAAGGCATAAACAGGAATTTGAGTTCCGCATTACATCCTCCCATCAACGGCAGTTGCTGATGATTATAAGCAGGCCAAGTTCCGGCTTCTCCGGTCCATACGTCCGCATCAAGAATATAGTCCACACCTTCTTCCCGTTGTTCGGGCAAAGCACGTCCGGCATAAATATAGTCCGGAGTAAATTGCGGATTCACTTCGGTCTTCCCGTCCATACGGTCGGCAATGACCACAGGCACGTGTTCACCTCCTATATTGCGGACAGCCCGCGTCTTACGGCGTTCGGGCGACAAATAGTTAAATCCAGGCGCTTCTAGTCCGGGAATATAAGGATGATTCCGCCTCAACAGTATATAGTCAACCAACTTACGGGCAACAGGAATTTCCGCTTCGGGAGCTTCGCTCAAAGATACCCGTATAGTATCCCCCAGTCCGTCGGCCAACAGCGCACCAATGCCGAGAGCGGACTTGATACGTCCGTCCTCACCGTCTCCGGCCTCTGTCACTCCAAGATGCAACGGGAAAGCCATCCCTTCTTTCTCCATCACAGCTACCAACAGACGGACGGTTTTCACCATGACAACCGTATTGGACGCTTTGATGGAAATAACCACATCGGTAAAGTTCTCTTCAACACAAATGCGAAGAAACTCCATACAAGACTCTACCATGCCTTCGGGCGTATCACCATAACGGGACATGATGCGGTCGGACAAAGAGCCGTGGTTCACACCGATACGGATAGCCGTGTGATTCTCTTTACAGATATTCAGAAAAGGCACAAAGCGGTCATGAATTTTCTGTATTTCCTGCGCATACTCTTCGTCGGTATATTCCAGCTTCTTAAAAGTACGTGCAGCGTCTACATAATTCCCCGGATTGATGCGTACCTTTTCCGCATATCGGGCTGCCACATCGGCAACTTTCGGATTAAAGTGTACATCGGCAACCAACGGAACCATATATTCCTGACTGCGCAAACCTATATTAATATTTTTCAGGTTCTCCGCTTCCTTGATACCTTGCGTCGTCAGACGGACATACTCACCACCCGCGTCGACAATACGTTTCGCCTGTTCCACACAAGCCTGCGTATCCTGCGTAGACGTATTGGTCATCGACTGGATACGAATAGAATTGGGGCCACCCAACGGTACGGCCCCAATATTCACTTCGGTAGTTTCCCTCCGAAAATAATTGAATAGATCCATTAGTTCGTTTTATATTCAAACTTGACTTCTTTCAGTTCTTCGTTTGCTTTTACGATTTTCTTTTTCAGTCCTTCTTTGTAAGCTGCAAATGCTTCCGCCAGCTTTTCATCACTCAAAGCAAGCATCTGAATGGCCAGAATAGCCGCATTCATCGCTCCGTTGATAGCAACAGTGGCTACGGGAATGCCCGGAGGCATTTGAATGATGGAATAAAGTGCGTCCACACCATCGAGCACGGAGCCTTTCACCGGCACTCCGATTACAGGAAGTGTAGTGTTAGCCGCAATTACACCGGGAAGGGCGGCAGCCATTCCGGCAGCAGCGATAATTACTTTAATGCCACGGGTACGGGCATTCTTAGCAAACTCTTCCACAGCCTCAGGCGTGCGGTGAGCGGAAAGCGCGTTCATTTCGAACGGTACATGCATATCATTCAGCAGTTGTGCGGCCTTTTCCATAACTGGAAGGTCGGACGTACTGCCCATGATGATACTTACAATTGGAGTCATATTTTTAATGTTTAATTTATCCGTTAATCACTTCTTTATACCCTTCCGCATCCAGCAAGTCTTCTACCGCCTTCACATCAGCAGGTTTCATCTTAATCAGCCAACCCTCGCCGTATGGGTCTTTGTTCACCAGTTCCGGGTTCTCTTCCAGCGCTTCATTCTGTTCCAGCACCTCACCTGCTACCGGCAGGAAAAGATCGGAAATTGTTTTCACTACTTCGATAGTTCCGAAAACCTCACCGGCTTCCAGCGACTCACCGACCGTCGGTATGTCCACAAACACAATATCGCCCAATTGCTCCTGAGCATAATCGGTGATACCTACGTATGCAATGTCTCCTTCTACGCGAATCCATTCATGTTCGTTCGTGTACTTCAAATTCTGTGGAAAGTTCATAATAATTAGTTTTTAGGATTTATACTGTTTTAAAATAAAAATACTCGAAATAAGATATTACTCACCGGATGAAGCACCAAAAGGGCGCATACCAGGCCGACCGTAAAACCGGAAATGACCTCTCCCAGCGTATGATGTCCCAGAATGATACGGGCAGAACCCAGCACACCGGCTATCAATATAAACAGGCACAGCCACCCTACCGGATTATAACCGAACAAGGCGCTAAAGGAAACCAATCCGCCTATCACTCCGCCTATGCCCGCCATATGCTCGCTCAGTTTCCATCTCAGATTTACTGCTATGCAAATGATGGAGACTACGAGAGAAGCCAAAATAATGCCGGTCATGTACCAAGGCAGATTCAGCCTACGCATCATCAACAGGCAGAATACATACGAAATGATAGTCAGCAGGATAGGTACAAAACGTTTCTTCCGTTCGCCCAGCTCCTGACGGGCAAAACCGTTGATCTTGCGGAACAGAAAGATGGTTATAGTGGGAGTCAATATAGTAAAGCAATAGACAATTCCCAATACAATCAACTTATATACCATCGGCATGATGCGGAGATAAGAAAACAGGAATAACACCAGAAATGACAAAAACGGAATAGAAAACGGGGTAAACACCATCGAAGTGACTCTTGCCACCTGCAACATTGTCTTATCCGCTATGATATGCTCTTTCTCTCTGTCCATTATCAATTATCTATTAATCAATTATTTTCTAAGTCTTGCCACCGGGATATTCAACTGCTGACGGTATTTCGCCACTGTCCGACGTGCAATGGGGTAGCCTTTTTCTTTCAGTATGTCCGCCAATTCATCATCTGTCAACGGTTTCTTCTTGTCTTCTCCGTCGATACATTCTTTCAAAATCTTACGAATCTCGCGGACAGACATCTCTTCCCCGTCTTCCGTCGTATATCCGTCGCTGAAGAAGAACTTCAACGGATAAATACCGAAATTGGTCTGCACATATTTACTGTTGCTGACACGGGAAATGGTCGATATATCCAGTCCCGTGCGTTCGGCCACATCTTTCAGAATCATCGGTTTCAGCAGGGATTCGTCCCCTTCGAGAAAGAAAGGACGCTGCAGGTCGATGATAGCTTGCATAGTAGTCATCAACGTATTCTGCCGCTGTTTGACCGCATCTATAAATCCTTGCGCCGCATCCATCTTCTGTTTCAGAAACATCATCGCTTCTTTGGACTCTTTGGACTGGTTGGCCTTATTCTTGGTATGTTCCTCCACCATCTCCGTAAAATCACGACTCATACGAAGCTCCGGAACATTGCGGTTATTAAGGCTGACATTGATAGTACCGTCATCATACGTTTCTACGATGAAGTCGGGGACTATCTGCTGGAGGTTCCTCCCGATAGCCTCTCCCAAAGAAGCTCCCGGACGGGGATTCAGCTTTGTAATCTCACTGATAGCTTCATTGAATGTCTCTTCATCAACATCCAGCTTTTTTATAATCTTTTCCCAATGCTTCCGGGTAAATTCTTCATAACAATCTCTGACGATGCGTTCTTCGATATCCAATATAGGAGCGGGATTCATCCCTTCTTCCTTCTTCCGGCGGATCTGTATCAACAGGCATTCTTGAAGGTCACGTGCTCCGATACCTGCCGGATCGAAATCCTGCAAGATGCAGAGTGCTTCTTCCTGCTCCTCTTCCGTAGATTCTATACCGGCATAAATAGCCAGTTCGTCACAGATACTTTCCAAAGATTTGCGGAGCAAGCCGTCATCGTCCAACGAGCCGATCAGGTATTCCACCAGTTCATGCTGGTGTTCTGTCAAATTGCGTTCACGAAGCTGCTCTTTCAGTATTTCGTAGAAAGAGGTAGAGTCGGAGAACGGAATATCTTCCGCCTGCTCGTCTTTGGATCGGTTGTTCTCTTGCAGTTTGTAGTCGGGAATATCGTCTTCGGTGAGATAATCACTCAAAGAATCGTATTCGTTGGCATCATTCTCCATACCCTCTCCGGAAGTGTCGCCATCGGAATATTCATCTGCGACATTCTCTTCTTTGCCCTCCTCAAGTGCCGGATTTTCAAGCAGTTCAGCATGGATACGGTCTTCCAGCTCTACTGTGGGAAGCTCCAACAGTTTCACGACTAGAATCTGCTGAGGCGAGAGCGTTTGGATTTGCTGCTGTGCCTGCGATTGTATTTGACGGGAACCTTGTGCCATATTCGTTTTTGCTTTCTACTCTGTTTCTCGCTACAAAAGTAACTTTTTAACCAGAGATTACACAGATTAGAGGAATAATTTTTAATCCTATAACACAAAAATCGTTATCTTTGTTGCACGAACTTAAAATTAGAACAATATGTTTGCCAAAGAAACGTATATGCAGCGAAGAGCCCTGCTGAAAAAGAAATTAGGCTCCGGAGTTTTGTTATTTCTAGGAAATGACGAGTGCGGACTAAATTACGAAGATAACACCTTCCGCTATCGTCAGGATTCTACTTTCCTTTATTATTTCGGACTGTCATGTGCAGGACTTTCGGCAATAATCGATATTGACGAAGACAAGGAAATTATTTTCGGTGATGAATTATCAATTGATGCCATCGTGTGGATGGGGTCACAACCTACACTACATGAAAAATGCGAACGGGTGGGCGTGGCTAACTTACTGCCATCCGCAGAAATTGTCAGCTATCTCCATAAATGTGTCCAGAAAGGGAAGTCTGTGCATTATCTGCCTCCTTACCGTCCCGAACATAAGCTAAAACTGATGGATTGGCTGGGTATTCCCCCTGCACATCAGGAAGGTTCCGTTCCATTCATCCGTGCCGTAGTAGCCCAGCGGAACTATAAATCGGCAGAAGAAATCGTAGAGATAGAAAAGGCCTGCAATGTGACTGCAGATATGCATATCACCGCCATGAAAGTACTTCGTCCGGGTATGTATGAATATGAAGTGGTGGCGGAAATGAACCGGGTAGCGGAGTCCAATAACTGCGAACTTTCTTTCGCTACAATCGCTACCATCAACGGACAAACTTTGCATAACCATTATCACGGCAATAAAGTAAAACCGGGTGATCTGTTTTTAATAGATGCCGGCGCGGAGGTTGAATCGGGATATGCAGGAGATATGTCATCTACCATTCCTGCCGACAAGAAATTCACGCCCCGCCAACGGGAAGTCTGCGAGATACAGAATGCCATGCATCTGGAATCGGTTAAAGCACTCCGACCGGGCATTCCTTATATGGATGTATACGAATTGTCCGCCCGTGTCATGGTTGATGGGATGAAAGTTCTCGGACTGATGAAAGGTAATACGGAAGACGCTGTTCGCGAAGGTGCGCACGCCTTGTTCTATCCGCACGGATTAGGCCACATGATGGGGCTGGATGTACACGATATGGAGAATTTGGGAGAAATATGGGTAGGCTACAACGGTCAGCCGAAGAGTACGCAGTTCGGCCGCAAGTCACAACGCCTTGCCATACCTCTGGAACCTGGATTTGTACATACGGTAGAACCGGGTATATACTTTATTCCGGAATTGATCGATATGTGGAAAGCGGAAAAGAAATTTACCGATTTCATCAACTACGACGTAGTGGAAACTTATAAAGATTTCGGCGGTATCCGCAATGAAGAAGATTATCTGATTACCGAGACCGGCGCCCGTCGATTAGGCAAGAAGATTCCTTTAACGCCGGAAGAGGTGGAGGCTTTGCGATAATAACCAATTATCGAAATAAGGCGAGATTATATTTATTTTCGCCGAAGTACCTAGAAACAAGAAATAGCATATGAAAAAATTACTTTTATTCGTATGTCTGTGTCAATCAGTTTATTATCTGCCATAACCGAGAACTATCCTTATAGAAGCGATGTACTTTGGATTACCGTTCCCAATCATGCCGATTGGCTTTATAAGACAGGAGAAAAAGCAACGATTCATTTCTTCAGAAAATCCGTAGATATGCATTGATCACTCCGATTAATGACCATTGGACATCAAACGATACCGAATACGGGCACTTGCTTTGGATAAAGAAGCATCTGAAATAAAGTATCGTTATCTTACAGGATGACAATATTTAAACGCCGGATAACTGACCCTTATTATCAGTATATCCGGCGTTCAAACATACTTTCATTAAACTTTTCAGTTCAAGCCGCACCATTCCAAGAACTCACTCTTCGCAACAAAAGCACAACCTGTAGTAGAATGACCGCCACCAAAATATGGATAGTCACGATCGGGCACCGCACCTTCGCATCCCCAACCTTCATAATACATATATAGCTTATCTCCGTATTCCAAGACCTCTCCAAACCATATTCCCCCCTGATCCCAAGTTTCAGCTTCTCCTCTTTTAAAGAATGGTTTTGTATTATTTACCTTTGTCCAATTCAATAGATCATCAGAATAAGCCACATGAAAGCGTTCCGGAAAGTCAAAATGCCGTGTACTTCCCTGATAAACCATAAACCATTTGTTCACATCTTTTAAACGAAATATACGAGAACCATTCACTGTCATACAATCGTGATTGGCCGGTCCACCTCCCGGAGTAAGTATTGTTCGAATTTCAGCATTATCAAAGTTCAGCGGGTCCGTGGTAATAGCACAATCAATTTTCATATGTGAACCATTATCATAACCGTAGCCATAGAATATATAGTATTTTCCATCATAAAATATAGCGTCACTGCATCCTACCCCATCACGTAGCATAATAGCATCACTAAATGTATATCCACCATCTACCGAATATCGACACGCCAGCGATCCACAACGATCCGCATCTGATGTACCCCGTACTGCCTGATAGTAAAAATACAGTCGCCCATCTCCCCCCATTACCGGCGCACAATCAAGTAAATGCAGTTCATCGCAAGTACCTTTTGCCCCATGTGGAATAACCGGATTAGTCGGATATGCTTCCCAACCTCCAACAGGATTAAATGAGTTCACATTCTGTCGAAAAAGTCCAATCTGGTCATGATACTCATTCATTGCATCATAGCCGCTCCCTCTTGCATACATCCACCAATTTCCATCAGGTGATTCTGCCGGAGACAGAATTGCAGCATTGGCAATATGTTCGCACATCCAACGTTCAGCCCCTTTATATGTCAACACAGGGTTGGCCTCATAACGGGTTAATAACTGTTCAGCCTCATTATTAGGTCCGATAATATCGTCAAAATAATATACATCTCCTACCCCACCTACATTGCCGGCATCAAAAACAAGTACAATTTTATCATAAGTCTCATCAGGAAGATTCCATGAACTAAAGTCAAAAGTCAATGTTTCCCATTGATTAGCTACCGTTGTCTTAACATTCTGTATCTCTTTACTATCCGCTCCACCGGTACTCTCCAATTTGAAATAAACAGGACTCCCCACTTTAGGAGAATAGACTTTTACCGTAAAACGTCCGCCATTCTTAGAAAAATTAAACTTTGAATTGTATCTGGACGTAACAGGTTCTGACCAGATAAGTTCCCATTGGTCACCTGCCGCAACGACTTTTCCACACTTACTGCTCGTATTTATACCGCTCATATGAGGATTATCCACAATGCTATACTCTAGCCGGTCATTGGTACGGAATGTGACAAGTGAAGTTTCGAAATTACAATAATTAATATATTGTTTTTCACCCGGCTCCGGTTCCGGCTCTGTTTTCACACCTGTCTTTTGGCGAATATTATCAAAATACCACTCTTCCCCCGAACCAGTTTCACCGGCATCAAAAAGTATAATCACTTTATCATAGACATTATCCGGCAGATTCAATAACGAGAAATCAAATTCCAATGTTTCCCATTCATTAGCAACTTTAGAAACCACGTTCGAGACTTCCTTAGCGTCTGCCCCCAACGAACTTTCAAGTTTAAAGAAAATATGACCACCTACTTTGGGAGAACGTACCTGCATGCTAAAACAAGCACCATCTTTCGTAAAATCAAACTTTTTCGTTAACGGATCAGACCAAATCAGTTCCCACATATCACCTGCAGAAACAACCTTTCCACATTTGTTACTTACATTGATACCCTCTTTATACGGATTATCAACAATATTATATTTCAATTGGTCATTGGTATGAAATGAAATGAGTGTAGTCTCGAAATTACAAATATCCACAAACGTTTCCTCTTCAACTGGCGGTTCAACAGGCGGCACAATCGGATTTTGCGCCGTTGTATCATCACTACAGGAGAAGAATGCAGTCAATGCCAGCAACCATAAATAGCTCTTTATTTTCATTGTTTTCATCTTCATACAAGTTTATAACATTCATCAATTAGTTGGATAACCTGGATTTTGTTCCAACTTCGGATTCGCCAAACGTTCTTCACGCGGAATGGGGAACAAGTTGCGATAAGAATCACTGGAATCATGCAAGAACCATTTCTTGGTAGTAAACTGTCCGAAACGGATCAGTTGTTGACGTCTATGACCTTCCTGACAAAATTCCCAAGCGTATTCTTGTAAAAAGCGATCATCATTCAATTCGGAAACTTTCAAGACCTTATCACCTGTAAAATCGGTAAAAGCACGTTTACGAACGTCATTTATAAGATCAACGATGTCCTGAGTGGCTACTTTTCCTGCTTTGCGATACATTGCTTCAGCTTTCATAAAAAAGACATCAGCGTAACGGAATAACACAAAATCATTAGCCAGCGTATTCAAGGCACCTTTTTTTACTTCATATTTATTAAGACGAGCCCCTGTCTGTTCACCTGTAGTCGGTATATCATCCCCCTCGAACAAAGGTACTTCTTTTGTGTAACAAAGCAATTTTCCCGCATCACGAGGGTCCCAAGGATCGCAATACATAGGAGCACCCGGTGTACCAAACTGCCCTGTATTATCATACAATTGACCAATCATCCATGATTTTTCAAATCGTTTATCATCAGGGTGATAACTATTAGCAAACTCAGGTGTAGCGCAACAGCCACCCCAAAAGCCTGTAACAGTAGCAGCATGATACTGATATTTCCAATGTTGCGTCCACAAGTGAGGAAGGAAAGTACCTTCTCCATCATAAATATCATCATTACTGATTCCCATTACAATTTCAGGCGAATCCTCATTATTAGTCACAAAAGGAGATTTATAATCAGCCTCCAACTGATATTGATGTGAGCCAATGATGTCATCACACAATCCTATCACTTCATCCCAATAAGTAACTCCCTTTCCTTCCCATATTTCCGCATTTAAATAAACCTTTGCCAATAACATGGAAGCAGCATTCTTATCCCAACGGCCATAGCTTTTATCGGCCAAATGTTCCATATTTTGAGAAATTTCACTTACTATGAACTGAAACACCTCTGCACGTTTTGAAGTTTCAGGCAACCATCCTTCCGGAGTATCGTATTGAGTCACCAATGGAATATTGCCAAACATATCTATAAGTATATAATACCAAAAGGCGCGCGCTACCTTAAGCTCTGCCATAACCATATCATTATTGACACCCGCATTGGCAAATTCGAATAACAATCGGTTACAATTATTAATAGCTGTATAAGCCCTGCGCCAATTACCCAAGAAATGAGCATCGTCATAAAGCCACTTGTGTTGATTCAACCGAAAATAAATTCCACCATCATACCAAGAGCCTCCACGTTTTGGAGTCACCCATAAGTCTGAGCATTCTTCATTCGTATATAGATAACAACCAGCCGTATGAGCATCGAAGCCACCATATAACATTTTCAAGTCATTATAGACTTTTCCTAACGCTCCGGGCACATCTTTATCCGTAAATCCCTTGAAATATTCATCTGCCGTAAGTTGGTCATAAACATTCTCGGTCAGATCGGTACATGAGCTAAAACCAATCAAGGAGAGCATCAGACCGCATATAATCTTTGTTCTTTTCATTGTCATTCAGTATTAAAATTCTATTTTTACTCCAAGTGAAAATGTTCTCGTTGTTGGATATCCGGTATAATAATCCATACCCGGAGTCAATCCGTTGAAGTTGACTTCCGGATCTACACCTTTATATCCGGTAAATGTATAAAGGTTCAACCCCGAAAGATAAACCCTCAGATTTTGCAGAACCGAAGACTTCAGCTTGAAATTATATCCTAATGTTACATTATCAATCTTCACATAATCACCATTTTCAATATAATAACTTACATAAGCCGGTGACTTCCTTACATACTGTCCATAAACCTTATCCAATAAGGTTTTCGGATAATTAAATTGCGTTCCCTTTTCAAATGTTTCATACAACATACGATATTGATTTAATATCTGATAGTCAAATGCTCCGCGAAGTGATACTGTCAAATCAAAATTTTTGTAGGATAATGCAGCTGTAAACCCTGCTCTCATTGTAGGGATACCATTTCCAAGCACAGTACGACTACTATTATCACCATATTCTCCTCCTTCAATAATCCACTCACCACTTTCCGTCATACCTACACTTTTCCATCCATAGAAATTACCAATAGCTCCGCCTTCTTTTACCAGATGGGTGGATTTTTGTACAGGTGCACCTGTAGAGCCTAACTCAAGAAAGTCTCTTTGGTATTTCTCATTCGATAGTTTCTTCAATTTGTTAGTATTATAAGAAAAGTTAGCTGTCAAATTCAACTTCCAATCCCGATTATTAACAACTAGTCCTGATAATACGGCTTCTATCCCGGAGTTTTCCACCGTACCGACATTGGCCAACGTAGTGGAAGCCAAATTAGGAGGTACCGGTACATTGTATGTATATAACAGGTCTCTAGTCTCTCTCCGATAATAGTCAACAGAACCTGAAAGGCGGTTCTTAAACAAGGCAAAATCCAAACCAATATTTAACTCATGTTTTTCTTCCCACTTTAAATCAGGATTGGCATTTTCTGTCGGAGCCACTGTTCGCACCCATTGTCCGTTGATCAAGACCGGATCACCGAATGCATAGCGCAAATGAGATTGATAAGGATTTGTCGGTTCAATGCCCGTTACACCATATCCAACTTTCAATTTTAGTTCATTGACAAATTTGATATTCTGCATAAACTTCTCCTGTGAAATACGCCATGCCCCAGATGCCGCATAAAACAAACCCCATTGGTGGTTTTTACCAAATTTGCTGGAACCTTCATAACGTAAACTGCCCGAAAACAGATATTTCTCATCATAATTGTAATTCACGCGTCCAAAGAAGGAGATCAGTTTGTTCATAAACTTATGTCCGTCCATAGATGCAAGTCCTTCTTTTAGCGCCATTCCTAAACCTGGTTTCGCATAGCCTAGAGCATCTGTCGGATAATTATAATTGTACAGATTAAAATTCTGTTCTTCAAAATCATTATAACTATATCCCCCAAGTATACTGAAATCGTGTTGTTTGATTGCTTTAGAATATTGTCCGTACAGTTCTAATGTCTTTGATTCATTATACATCGCTTCACGCCACACTTGTCCATCGTGTATGTCATCGTAATTACGGGTAGCAAATGTTCCGTTATTATTATTGTAAGTCCGCAGGCTTCCCAATGCAGTTAATGACAGTTCTTCTATCGGTCGGTAGACAATCTTGCCGGTAGAGGTGAACTCATTCCATTTCAAGTCTTTCTGGTATTCATTTATCAATCTTACCGGATTCTCTACTTCATAGAAAGTAGAATATTTCCCCGTATTTGCATCGTATACCGGATTTGTCGGATTTCCCGTTAGCGTAGCAAAATAGACTGCTCCCTGATCGACTGCCGAACCTTTTACTATCACATAATTAATATCTCCGCCTACTGACAATTTTCCATCAAAAAAACTACGGTCCAGCCCTATTTTAAAAGTAGTCCTTTCCTGGTCAGTATTTTTCATAATACCTTCCCGCTTCCGGTAATTCACACTGGCATAATAATTGGTTTGTACATCTCCACCCTGCAAGGAGATATGATGAGTATGACTCCAAGCATCCCGGAATACCTTATCTTTCCATACAGTATTTGCCCCTCCATCGTTAATAACGGAGACCAATCCGTCCGTCAACTCCGGCAGTCTACGAAATTCATCAGGAGAAAGGACATCTATTTCATTAGAAATTTGTTCGAGACTAAGATAGCCGTGATAAGATACGGTCGCCTTCCCTGTACTTCCTTTTTTGGTTGTAATCAAAATAACTCCATTCGTTCCCCGTGTGCCATAAATGGCAGCGGCCGAACCATCTTTCAAGACATCAATCGTCTCAATATCATCTACCGATACATTATTTAATGTACCAGGTACTCCATCAATAACAACAAGAGGCTGCTGATTGCCCGTGAGTGTGGATACACCGCGCAACATAAGCTGAATACCACTATCATTCGGGTCTCCCGAAGTGGTATTAATGGCTAAACCCGCGACCTTACCTTGTAACAACTGAAGCGGAGAAGTAACAGCCCCCTGCACGAACTGATCGCTGTTGACAGAAGATACGGCATTAGTCAAAGTGCTTCTTTTGACTGTTCCGTATCCCACTACTACGACATCGTCAAGTACAGTGACATCCTCCGACATTCTGATCTGAAGATTTGTTTGCGAAGATGTCACTGTTTTTTCTATTGTCACATAACCTATTGAAGAAAATACAAGCACAGGATTTACACCTGTCAATGTTAACGTAAAAGCCCCGTCGAGGTCAGTGCTAACCCCGTTGGTCGTTCCTTTTTCGACTACTGTCACTCCGGGAAGGCTACTGCCGTCAGCATCTCTCACTGTTCCTGATACTTTCCTGCCTTGTGCCGATATACTTACGGCAACCCAAAACAGAAAAACACTTAACATGATTTTTTTAAGTTCCAATGTTCCAATCATATGTACTAGTTTTTGTTAATAAGATGTATTGTTTACTCCGCAAACTTAGACATTTGTACATTTTAGAGGATGGACAATTATTTCAAATGGATGGATAATACCTCTAAAGGAGCTATTTATGAGTTTTTTCAGCCATTTTCGGACATTATGCCTGATTCACGCCACTGCTTGGGAGACTGTCCGAAACATTTTTTAAATGCACGACTAAAATAATAAGAATCAGAGAATCCCACGTCATATGCTATTTCAGCAACCGTCTTATCCGTCTCTATCAGTAAACGGGCAGCATACTTCAAACGTATATTCTGAATAAACTCATTGATAGACTGTCCAGTAATAGCATGTAGTTTACGGTAAAGGGAGGCTTTACTCATACCCAGTTCGTTACACAGGAAATCAACATTGAGTTCCGTATCGGCCAAATGTTTAAACACAATGGCCACAGCTTTATTCAAAAATTCTTCATCCGAATTTGAGTGAGTAACTTCCACATTAGACAAATCAATATCAATCTTATATTTTTGTTTCGCCTTAAAACTATTATAAAGTAGATTTCTAATCCGCAGTTCCAACAGGGACAACTCAAAAGGTTTGGTCATATAGGCATCTGCTCCCGACTTATATCCGGAATATTTATAACTATCCTCCGATAATACGGTCATTAAGATTACTCTAATATGACTCGTTTCGATATTACTTTTCAAAGTCTTGCATAAATCGTATCCACTCATCTCTTTCATCTTCACATCACTTACAATAATATCCACTTTCTGTTCTGCAATAAAAGAGATTGCAGCCTCAGCGCTATCCACTACCGAAACCTTGAATGAAGCTGACAGATAATCGGTAATAATCTCCCGCAAGTCCTGGTCATCTTCTGCTACGAGTACATGAGTACTCTCACACATTTTTATAAACTCCGGATCAGTGAACCCCTCATTATCAACATTCTGATAGGGATTCTCTGAAAAGACGTCCAATCTGTAATCGACCACCGCTCTAGGTGCTGCCTGTGCCAAATTATCACGAAGCGGTATAGAAAAACAAAAACTAGTTGTCTCTTGGGGCAATGAGGTCGCTGTGATTACTCCCCCATGCATCTCCACCAATGACTTCACATAGGAAAGTCCGACACCGGACGAATATCTGTCATAGGAGCTATTGGTAAAGAAACGTTCGAATATGAACGGCATTTTTTTCGGATCGATACCGTCTCCTGTATTGGTAAGTGTGGTAGTTACCTGCCTGACATCAGACTTCACTTCAACAGAAATGATGCCATTCTGATTGGTATATTTATAGGCATTCGATAGAAGGTTGTCGAAAATTTTTTCCAACTTATCTGCATCGGCATGAATCATCACATCTTCTTCAAATCCTTTTACTTCGACATGAATTCCTTTAGATTCAAACATCAGTGTATGCTTATGTAACACAGAGGCTATAAACTGCTCGTATTGAATAGGCTCTATGTGCAGTTTCAGATGTTCTAATTCTCTGAAGGCCAGCAACTCATTAATGAGATTCAACAGTTTATCCGCATTCTTCTTGATTATATTATAATAATGGTCAGCATTTGACTCCTTCACGCGATTCTCCATAAATTGATTGATAGGACCTAATATAAGAGAAAGAGGAGTTTTAAATTCATGAGATATATTCACAAAGAACTTGAATTTCAGTTCGTTTATTTCCTGATCTTTTTTCCTTTCCAACTTTTCCAATGCAAGTGCATGTTTACTTCGGGCATTGGCAAACAAAAGGAAAATTAAATAAAAAGCCGAGCCTAAAAGAATCAGTGTAAACGATAGTTTTGCAGGAAGCCGCTGCCACCAAGGAGGACGGATATAGACATTTAGAGTGCGCTTGTTATCAGCTAGATTTCCTTCTTTATCTACCGTGCAGATGCTCAACTGATAGTGTCCATAATTCAATCCCGTAAAGTCGATCCTGGTTTTGCTGCCCAATTTATGCCATCGTTCATCCTGACCGGAAAGTTGGTAAGCAAACTGCGGGCGATTGTAAGGTTCAAACACGTTACACGTAAAGTCAACCCCCCAAGAGGTATTGCGATAATCCAGGCATATTTCATCTATGATATTCAAATCCTGATGTAATACATTGTCTTTCCCTATTGCTTGTTTCTCACCATTAATATAAAAATTATTCCACCATATCGGATAGATATACGAGTCATTTTTTTCCTGTTCCGGTTCTACCACAACTAATCCTTCAGTACTCCCGAAATAAAGTTTACTTCCGATATTTGCCCCTGCTTTATAATTGAAACGGTTCGTAGGCAGACCGTCATTAATGGTATAATGCGTAAAAAGAGAGAAATCAGGATTACATTTACACAACCCCTGATTAGTAGACAACCAAATCTGATTATTTTTATCTTGCAAAATGGCATATATTGTATTATCGCACAAACCATTTTTCTCAGTATATCGACAAATAGACAAATCGGCAGGATTGATAATAGCAAGCCCAGTATTTTCCGAACCGACAGCTATTCTGCCGTCATTCAACTCACGAAGGGTTATATTGTTGTAAACCTGTTCCGGTAATGCTACAACTTTGTAATTCTGTGATTTATCCAATAAGAAGACTCCGTAATTATAAGAAGCAATCCATATATTACCACGTCTATCTTCCAATAAATCCCAGACAAAAAGATCGGTAGGTAACTCTACAGCAGCACGTTCAATGGTGTGGGTAACGGGATTATATACACACAATCCACCAAATTGTGTCCCCACCCAGATTGTTCCCTTACTATCTTGCAATATACAATATACATTATTGTATGAGATATTCTTCGAGTTCTGAATGTGTTGTCGATAATGCTTGAATAAAGAACTACCTTTGGAAAGAAGATTCACTCCACCATAATAAGTGCCAATCCAAAGATTCTGCAGATTGTCAACGCAGAGTGAATGTATATTGTTACTGCTGATATTACTATTATCCGTATTTAACATACCTACCAAATCATGATTCATATTAAGAACAAATAATCCGTAGTTTTCTGTCCCTACAAAAATTTTTTCTTTTTCACAAAGAATGGAACTAATGGCCCCCTGTTGGATTGAATACTCCCCTTTATTAGCAGCCACTGTGTGGAAAAGTCCCGAATGGGCATAATGCACATTCACTCCTCCGAAGAAAGTGCCTATCCACATATTCTTCTTTTCATCTACATAAATGCAATAAATAGCATTATCAGACAGCCCGTCTGTCTGTGTGCTTTTAGCATATACATATTCTGCTCCTATCCGGTTACAAACTGTAATGCCTTTTTCTGTTCCTATCCAGATATTACCTTTCACATCTGTACTAAAATCACGGACTATATTATTAGAAAGGTTGTGCTTTTCTTCACAATAATGAACAGAATGTAATGTTTGCTTATCCAGTTGGAAAGCTCCATCCCCATTACTTCCAACCCAAAGTTTCTTGTTTTCATCCTCATACAGTTTGTTGATATTCTCGCGACAAGGAAGCTGCTCATAAGATAAAGTTTTAAACTCTTTCCGTTCACGATCATACTTCGATACCAACCCATTTCCACCCCCTATCCACAAATTTCGGTCTGTATCTAATAATATAGTATAAATAAGATTAGTAACACGAGCATCTGTTGAATCATACAGACTTTGATAAACAACATTTGTACCGGCTACAATATCTAATTTATTAATTCCCCGATCTGTTCCTACCCAAATAATGCCATCTATATCTTCTTTCATGCAAAGTATGATATTGGAAGATAGACCAATAGGAGATTCTTTTTCATCGCTATATCGGATATATTGATTAGACAACCTGTTATAAAGGTACAACCCATGATCCGTACCGAACCACAGGTTGTTTTTAGAATCTTCATAAACGAAGTATATCTTTGACCGAAAATCGTTCTCTAAGTATTTGAAAGTATACTCTTCAAAACTATATCCATTATAGCGATAGGCACCATAAGTTGTAGAAAACCACATATACCCTCTACTATCTTTAAAGATATTCCATACCCAAGTATATTTAAGCCCTTCCCCACTGGAGATATGTCTAAAAGACATATCTCCAGCCCAGATTCCTATATGGTAAAAGAGTATTGTAAATACAAAAATAATACGTAGTCTCATCAATTATCATAGTTTTATGTTTTCATAGCCAAAGATATTAAAAATAGTTATGCTGATTATTTTTCAAGCATACTTTTAAGTGTCATTCAGGACTGTACTCTCCAATTTGGGGAAATTCTGTAATCCTGAGCGTAGTACAGCCATAAGGAATCAACTCAATATTCTCTATTTCTTCAGCAACTTCAGCACCATACATCACTGTATATGGTAAAGGGCCAGCACTTTTGTTGTACGATTTCCAATTTGGCATAAGCCTCGCCTTTGTCTTTATAGTGATAGGGGCATTAGCTACATTCCAAGGGTAGTTATTTTCCTTATTGACTTCGCCCACTTTACTCAAATCTATTTTGTAGTGCACCTGCATATTCTCTTTAGTAGTTTCAATCAGTGCATAATTCCAAGGGGTCTTGGCTATATGCTGATAATAACTAAGCCCCTCTGCTCCATTCTCTACTTTCTGTTGCTCCGTATCTATTTTAAGTGCATAAACAAGAGGTCCTCTCTCCACACTGCGTGAATTTTCTTTCCAAACGCTCAACCTTACTTCAGGAGTAAATGTTATATCTAATTGATCTCCTTGTTTCCACGTTCTCATGATAGTAACCAAATTATCTGAATCAGCCGTATACGAAACCTGTTCACCATTAACTTTTACTATGTTTTCAGTACTCCATGCAGGTATTCTAAAAACAAACGGAAAAGTAGTTTCCTTACTAATATCTGCAACAGTAAATGTTATTTGTTCACCGAACGGATAACTAGTATCTTCTATTATATGTACGTTTACGTCATCACCCACCTGTGTAACCACTTCCGAAGGAGCATACAATGTCGCAGCAATGCCTTTATCAATCGTAGCATACCATAAGTTTTGCACAAACTTAGGCCATCCCTGATGCATATTTGACGTACAACAAGGATAACCAGTCAACAAACCAAAACAATTGTCTAATCCAGAATGATTGACATCAAAATTCCGCTGATATTGTGACAATTCTATTTGGTTAACTTGTTGAAAATATTGCCGAGTCTGAAAATGGTCATCTACATGTGCCGGCAGAGCGTTATAGGTTACTTTTTCCAATAATTCTGCAAAACGCGGATTTCCAGTTATTTTATACATAGTTTCTAAAGAGAACATAAACTCCACAATTCCACACAATTCTATACCTTGTGTCGGGTCATTACCATGAATTGCCTCATCCACACTGAACATACCGATAGGATAACCCTGAAAATCACGAAGATCATCAAGGGCTATATCCAAAGCTTCCAAATATTTTGCTTGAGGATCTGCTTGATAATATACAATAGGAGTCTTTATGCCTTGCGCCAGATTGACTCCATGTATAGTCCCTACTTTCCTCAACATCTCACGTTTAAGAAATAAATCAGTATAGGGCTCCGTTTGTTCATAAACTAATTTACCCAATGTCAGCAGATCATTATTTCCTGTTATATTATAAAGCCAATATATCATCATCAAATTATCACCACCACGCATTCTTGCCCAGAAAGTCCACTTATCCAACGGCGTTTCTTTCAGATTTTTGAGCTGGTAGTCGAAATATTTCGTCATGAAGTCTATTACTCTTTGGTCATTTGTAGCCGAATAATACTGCTGTAGGATTTTAAGAACGACCATTCTAGGCCACCAATCCTGACAATTATCCCTTTGCAGACCGATTTCGAAAGGATAATCTTTCTCAGGACCAAAATATCCATTTTCCTTTTGACTATGTAAGGCCCATTCCACCCAAGGCTTTGTCTTTGCAATCAAAGCTGAATCTTTCAGAATATAGGCTAAAGGAAGCAAACCATCAATCCAATAAGGACCACGTTCCCATTGATCTCCGTCTCCTCCGAGCCACCCATTTCTAGCTCCCATCACCTCAGGATAGAGTACATCCAAGTTTCCGGTAGCTCCCTCTTTTTGCCTTATCAACATTTCTTTGATCCATCCTTTCGGCGAAATACTTCCCAAGGGTAGTTCTGCAAACCGATTCATGACTAATGGTGCACGATTAAACCCTTGTTGTTTTGTCATAGCTTTTTCTGTTCGTGTACAACCAAAACACAAAAGTGATAAACCACCCACAATGATACCTAAACTAAATAGTTTCATAATATACCTTATCAATTTAATATTAGAATTATGTATTATCGTTTTTTTGATAGGAGCAAAAATAGGGCTTATACTTCTGAATCGAATGGACTAACCATTCAATAGGATGGACAAACGGCTCAAAAGGGAAATAACAAGGGCTAAAGAAGAGTTATCAAAGGGGGAGAATAAATAAAAAGCTCTTTGTCTTCCATGAAGAGACCAAAGGGCTTTTTATTTGTTTACTTGTTTGTTGTCAATCATCCCAATCGGATAAAGGTAATACTTTCTTTCCATACCACCTCATCCAGGCATACGCCTTCCTTTTTCTAAGATAAAGTGTATCACCACAATTCTCCAGTGCCTCCCAATCAAAGACAGAGTGAGGACGGAACGACTTTTCCAACCAATAAAAGATATGGTAAGTCGCAAAGGGAAGCAACATCCACCACCATGAGAAGAACAACGACAAGACCAAAGCGGGTAGCAACGTCAACAAGAAGCATTCCCAGAACTGCCTTGCATGGATTCTGACTTCCATATCTTCCCAAATCTCCAAATATTTATATCGGGTAAAAAAAAGACCACCCAACATAAAACAATGCTTCTTTCCTTTTCCTAAGAACCATTTTGCCAAAAGATTATTATAAAAAATCATACTCTTACTATTTTTGTATATAATCTACTTAACAGAATATGAAATCAAAGGTTTAGGCTTTTAGCGTTTAATATCATTATACACACCCTCTTTCCACTTAATATTTAAAGCTGCTTCCCCCAAGAAATTCGCGAAGCAAAGAAGTCGGCGGAATTTCCTTATCCTGTACGGGAACGAAATATTTGATAAACTTCAATAACCGATAAGCCTCGCAATATTCGGGACAATTACGCGGTACTCCCATCAATATAGGCTCGGCATGGAGACGAAGCACGGCAAACTCGAAAAGCAGTGCCGAGTTAAACATTACATCTGCATTTTCCTGATAAGGGAAGATCCACTTGTCTTCACCCGCACGCACACTAGGCCAACGCGAGATTGTCTCACGGGCAGAATATCCCCGATAATTGAAATCACGGATAATACGGCGTAACAAACGATTGTCCGTTGTCGGAATCCAGTTGTGATCGTCCAACGAAATAGTCGTCAACGCAGAAACATAAATCTTGAACTTCCGTTCTGCCGGAATATGAGGAGTAAGCTCGGGATTTAAGGCATGAATACCTTCCAGGATTAAAATCGTATTATCTTCAATTTTCAGTTTATCACCCTTATACTCTTTCTTTCCGAGTGAGAAATTAAAACGGGGAAGTTCCACCTCCTCTCCACGAAGCAATGCCTGCAACTGCCGATTAAACAGTTCCAAGTCGAGCGCGTAAAGCGATTCATAATCATAGTTTCCGTTCTCATCCAACGGCGTATCTTCACGGTCTACAAAATAATTATCGAGAGAGATAGGATACGGCTTTAACCCGTTCGTCATAAGCTGAATAGAAAGGCGTTTGCTGAAAGTAGTCTTTCCCGAAGAAGACGGTCCGGCTATCAGCACCAGTTTCACCCGGTTTCCGTTTTCTCCCCGATGGAAGATGGTATCAGCAATCTGAGCAATCTTCTTTTCCTGCAATGCTTCCGCAACGTTTATCAAATCCGTCGCGTGTCCTACTTCACATGCCAGATTGAAATCACCCGCATTGTTAAGCCCCATGATATAGCTCCAATTCAGATATTCCTTAAAGACATCCAGCATCTTCTCCTGCTTCACGACATCTTCCAAGACTTCCGGATTCTCACGGCTCGGAATGCGAAGAAGTAATCCATCGTAATATTTCACAATGTCGAACAGCTTCAGATATCCGGTGCTGGGCAGCAGATTACCATAGTAATAATCAACCGTATCTCCCAACGTATAATAATAGGTATAGAGAGAACCGGAAGTTTCTAGCAATCTGACCTTATCATTCATTCCCCGTTCGCTGAAAATACGCACAGCCTCAGTTGTATGGCATTCAATGCGATGATAAGGAATATCCTCAGCAATAATTTCCTGCATACGCTGCTTGATACGCATCACGTCTTCCAGCTCCACAGGACGCCCAATCCGCAAATTGCAAAAATATCCTTTTGAAACAGGGTGCTCTACAAACAATTTTCCTTCCGGGAACAGTTCCGTGACAGCCTTGAACAGTACAAAGCAAAGCGAACGGACATAAGTCCGCATACCGGACTGGTCACGCACATCCAGAAACTCTATATCCTTATTATTATAGACTCTGAAATTAAGCCCTTCAGATCGGTTATTGACTTTGGCGCTAACCACCTGGTAAGGAAAATTAAGATTAAAACCGTAATAAATATCCAAAAGTGAGCTCCCGATAGGGAATTCTTTAGAAATATTATTATTTTTGCAACATATTTGTAACATCTGTTTCATCGAGTTCGTTAAAAGGTGAATATTATGGGACTAAATATACTTATAATCAGATTGAGAACAAATAACCATTAAAAATATTATAGATGGAATATTCTTTTTATGATTTTTTAAAGCTCATCGGTTCACTGGGACTCTTCTTGTACGGAATGAAGATCATGAGCGAGGGCTTGCAAAAGGTCGCGGGTGACAGGCTACGAAGTATCTTGACGGCAATGACTACCAATCGGGTAACGGGTGTTTTAACAGGTGTGCTAATCACAGCCCTTATCCAGTCCTCTTCAGCAACGACTGTAATGGTCGTAAGTTTCGTTAATGCAGGACTGCTCACTCTTGCCGAATCCATCAGCGTCATTATGGGCGCCAATATCGGTACTACCGTAACCGCCTGGATTATTTCTATTTTCGGATTTAAGGTTGACATGGCTGCATTCGCCCTTCCACTTCTGGCCATTGCCCTTCCGCTTATCTTCTCAGGCAAAAGTAACCGCAAATCCGTCGGTGAATTCATTTTCGGTTTCTCTTTCTTATTTATGGGACTTTCTTACTTGAAAGCCAATGCTCCCGACTTGAACGCCAATCCGGAAATGCTTGCCTTTGTACAGAACTATACGGATATGGGATTTTTCTCCATCCTCCTGTTCTTATTCATCGGTACTATACTGACCATGATCGTACAGGCCTCCGCCGCTACGATGGCAATCACGCTAATCATGTGTGCCAACGGCTGGATCAGCCTGGAATTGGGAGCTGCCCTCGTATTGGGTGAAAATATCGGAACAACCATCACCGCCAATCTCGCCGCATTGACAGCCAACACACAGGCTAAGCGGGCAGCATTGGCCCATTTTGTATTCAATGTATTCGGTGTTATCTGGGTGCTGATTATTTTCCATCCTTTCATGCAGATGGTTAACTGGGTAGTAGACACTTTCTTCCAAAGCAGCGATCCGGAAGTCGCCATCTCCTACAAGTTGTCGGCTTTCCACTCTATCTTCAACATCTGTAACGTATGTATCCTGATATGGGGTGTGAAATTGATTGAACGTACCGTATGCGCTCTCATCCACCCGAAAGAAGAGGACGAAGAACCACGATTGCGCTTCATCACCGGAGGTATGCTTTCCACTGCAGAGCTCTCTATACTTCAGGCACGTAAAGAAATCCATCTCTTTGCAGAGCGTACCCATCGTATGTTCGGCATGGTGCAAGATCTGCTACACACAGAAAAGGATGATGATTTCAATAAAGTATTTAGCCGTATAGAAAAATATGAAAATATCAGTGATAACATGGAACTTGAAATTGCCAATTATCTGAATCAGGTTTCTGAAGGACGCTTAAGTTCGGAAAGTAAATTGCAGATACGTGCCATGTTGCGGGAGGTGACGGAAATCGAAAGTATCGGTGACAGTTGTTATAATCTGGCACGTACTATCAACCGTAAACGCCAGACCAATCAAGACTTTACCGAGAAACAATATGAGCATATCCATTTCATGATGAAGCTGACTGACGATGCGCTCGCACAGATGATCGTAGTGGTGGAGAAACCGGAACATCAGAGCATCGACATCAACAAGTCGTTCAACATTGAAAATGAAATCAATAACTACCGAAACCAACTGAAGAACCAGAATATTCTGGACGTAAACAACAAAGAATATGATTATCAGATGGGAGTTTACTATATGGATATTATCGCCGAATGCGAGAAACTGGGTGACTATGTAGTAAATGTGGTAGAAGCCAGCAGTGATGTAAAAGAGAAGAAAGCTTCTTAATGGATTATAGAAAAAGAATGAGAATGTGTCATAATGAATAATCTCCGTTTTGACACACTCTCATTTTTCTCTCAATAAATTCTCTCTCTTTTAATTTTAACCTTCGTACGGTTCGAAATCTTCCTTTCCAACTCCGCACAGAGGACACGTCCAATCTTCCGGAATGTCTTCAAACGCAGTTCCCGGTTCAATTCCGCTTTCCGGATCTCCTTGTTCAGGGTCGTAAATATATTCACAGACCGTGCAAATGTACTTCTTCATAATGTTCGTCTTTTTATTGGTTTTCTGTATAATAAAACACATAAAGCAATATATTTGTTCAACACTTTATTCAAATATTGAAAGAAAAAACTATCTTTGTAGCTAGATTCATCAAACTAAAACAAAGATACCAGCCATGCTCATCGCATTATCATCCACTTTTATAGTCTTATCCATTATACTATTAGTCAGCTTCTTATGGGAGCGAAAGAAATGTCTTCGGATACAAAAACGATTATTCCGGGAATCCAGGAAATTAGACCGCACCAATCATATCACCAGCGCTATTCTAAAGAATGTACACGCCTACATCCTGCTGATAGATAATGATTTCAAAGTGCTCAAGACCAATTACTATCAAAAGACAGGGACAAGAAAAGGGCTGGAAGAAAAAAGAGTGGGTGACTTGTTACAATGCCGTAATGCCTTATCCTCTCAAGGAGGTTGCGGCACGCACGATCTTTGCGGCTTTTGTCCGATACGCCAAGCCATCCGTCAGGCTTTCGAACACAAAAAAAGTTTCACCGATCTCGAAGCGGCACTGACGGTTGTAACAGCCGATGATCAGGCCGTTGAATGCGATGCTATCATATCCGGCTCCTACTTTCTTCTGAATGATGAAGAAAACATGGTACTCACCGTGCATGACATCACCCGCTTGAAGAATACGGAAAAAGAGTTGGAACTTGCCAAAGAGAAAGCCGATAACGGAAAATCACAGTAATAAATCCAACTTCATAAAAAGTTTTAATTAAACAGTCAATCACAATTTTATATTGTACTTTTGCAACTCAAACTAAACGCATGTATCTGCATGAGTACAAATAAAGATGATATCTATCACATAGGACTTACTGATAATGAAGTCCTACAAAGTAGGGAAAAGAACGGCGCCAACCTGCTAACACCTCCCAAGCGTCCCTCTCTGTGGAAGCTGTATTTAGAGAAATTCGAAGACCCTGTTGTACGTGTACTGTTGGTAGCGGCGGCATTCTCGTTAATCATTTCTATCATCGAGAATGAATATGCCGAAACTATCGGAATTATAGCCGCTATCTTGTTGGCCACCGGAATTGGTTTCTTCTTCGAATATGATGCGAACAAGAAATTCGACTTACTGAATGCGGTCAATGAAGAGACTTTAGTTAAAGTCATCCGGAACGGTCGTGTACAGGAAATCCCACGCAAAGATATAGTAGTAGGTGATATCGTTATTCTGGAAACAGGCGAAGAGATTCCTGCGGACGGAGAGTTGCTCGAAGCCATTTCTTTACAGGTAAATGAATCGAACCTGACGGGGGAACCTGTTATCAACAAAACAACCATAAAAGCGGACTTCGATGAAGAAGCGACGTACGCTTCCAATCTGGTAATGCGAGGCACTACCGTAGTCGACGGTCACGGCACGATGCGCGTTCTCCACGTAGGCGATGCTACTGAGATTGGAAAGGTAGCTCGCCAAAGTACCGAAGAGAAGCTCGAACCGACTCCGTTAAACATACAGTTGACCAAGCTTGCCAACCTGATCGGAAAGATCGGTTTTACGGTTGCCGGACTCGCTTTCCTTATTTTCTTTGTCAAAGATGTACTGCTCTACTTCGACTTCGGAGCATTGAACGGGTGGCACGAATGGTTGCCGGTTTTTGAACGGACTCTCAAATATTTCATGATGGCTGTCACCTTGATAGTAGTGGCCGTCCCCGAAGGATTACCAATGAGTGTCACGCTCAGTCTGGCGTTGAATATGCGCCGTATGCTTGCTACCAATAACCTGGTACGCAAGATGCACGCTTGCGAAACAATGGGGGCCATCACCGTGATATGTACGGACAAGACGGGTACACTGACGCAAAACCTGATGCAAGTGCACGAGCCCAACTTCTATGGTTTAAAGAACGGCAGCGAATTATCCGACGACGATATCAGCAAACTTATCACCGAAGGTATCAGCGCCAATTCTACTGCTTTTCTTGAAGAGACCGGTACCGGTGAAAAGCCGAAAGGTGTGGGAAATCCCACCGAAGTAGCGCTATTGCTATGGCTCAATAGTCAAGGAAGAAATTATCTGAAACTCCGTGAAAACGCACAGATCCTCGATCAGCTGACTTTCTCCACAGAACGGAAGTTTATGGCAACGCTTGTAGAGTCGGCCTTGCTGGGAAAGAAAATTCTCTATATAAAAGGTGCTCCGGAGATAGTGCTCGGGAAGTGTAGAAAAGTCATGTTGGACGGACAGCAGGTAGACGCTACCGAATATCGTTCGACAGTTGAAGCACAACTGCTGAACTACCAGAACATGGCCATGCGCACATTGGGATTCGCTTTCAAGATTGTAGAAGAGAATGAACCGGACGACTGCACGGCATTGGTATCGGCCAACGACCTAAACTTCTTAGGTATCGTAGCCATCTCCGACCCGATTCGTCCGGATGTGCCGGCCGCAGTTGCCAAATGTCAGTCGGCAGGTATAGGAATCAAGATTGTGACCGGTGATACTCCGGGAACCGCTACGGAAATCGCACGTCAGATCGGTCTTTGGAATCCGGAAACGGATACGGAGCGGAATCGCATCACCGGAGTTGCTTTCTCCGAGTTGAGTGATGAGGAAGCATTGGACCGTGTGATGGATCTTAAAATCATGTCCCGTGCCCGTCCTACGGATAAACAACGTCTGGTGCAGTTGCTCCAACAGAAAGGGGCGGTAGTAGCCGTGACCGGCGACGGAACCAATGACGCTCCGGCTTTGAATCATGCCCAAGTAGGCCTGTCAATGGGAACAGGTACTTCCGTTGCCAAAGAGGCCAGCGACATTACCCTTCTCGATGATTCGTTCAACAGTATCGGAACCGCCGTGATGTGGGGACGTTCACTGTATAAGAACATCCAGCGTTTCATCGTATTCCAGTTGACTATCAATTTTGTCGCGCTATTGATTGTCCTGCTCGGTTCGGTGATAGGCACGGAACTGCCGTTGACCGTAACACAGATGTTATGGGTAAATCTGATCATGGACACTTTCGCCGCTCTAGCTTTGGCTTCTATTCCGCCAAGTGAAACCGTTATGCTTGAAAAGCCCCGTCGCAGCACTGACTTTATTATCAGTAAAGCGATGCGGTCTAATATAATAGGTGTAGGTTCTGTCTTCCTTATCATACTGCTCGGAATGATCTACTATTTCGACCACAGCACACAAGGTATGGATATACACAATCTTACCGTTTTCTTTACCTTCTTTGTCATGCTGCAATTCTGGAACCTGTTCAATGCCCGTGTATTCGGTACTACCGATTCGGCATTCAAAGGCCTTTCCAAATCGTATGGGATGGAGTTAATTGTATTGGCCATCCTGGTCGGACAGTTCCTGATCGTACAGTTCGGTGGAGCTGTATTCCGTACAGAACCGCTTGACTGGCAGACGTGGCTTCTTATTATAGGCGTTTCGTCCATGGTGTTATGGGTTGGAGAACTTATTCGCCTTGTTCAACGTATGATTCACAAAAAAGAAAGAAATGAAAAATAAAGGGATCAAAAACCTTCTTATTGATTTGGGCGGTGTACTTATCAATCTCGACCGCCAACGATGTATGGAGAACTTTAAGAAATTAGGGTTCACGGATGTAGAAGAACGTTTGAATATCCAACAGTTGAACGGTATCTTCATGCAACAGGAAAAAGGCTTGATTACTTCCGCAGAGTTCAGGAACGGGATGCGGGAAATGATCGGTAAAGCAGTCAGCGACAAACAAATCGACGAGGCTTGGAACAGTTTCCTGATAGACATCCCCACATACAAGCTTGACTTACTTTTGAAATTGCGTGAAAAATATGTAGTCTATCTGCTTAGCAATACGAATGAAATTCATTGGAAATGGGCTTGCGAGAATGCGTTCCCATACCGTACGTTCAAAGCAGAGGACTATTTTGAAAAGGCATACCTCTCATACGAAATGCATCTGGTAAAGCCGGAGCCCGAAATTTTTAAAGCAGTCATCGAAGATGCAGGCATCGAACCGCAGGAAACATTTTTCATTGACGATTCTGAGATAAATTGCAAAGCAGCCCGAGAACTCGGTATCTCGACTTATACCCCCAAAGCCGGAGAAGACTGGAGCCACCTTTTTAAGAACAAGTAAATTCGTAGAGATGCAGATTATACGTGACATATCGACTCTTCGCCCGGAACCCTCCGTAGCTACCATCGGCTTCTTCGATGGAGTGCATACGGGACATCGCTATCTGATCCGACAAGTGAAAGAGATAGCGGTCGCCAAAGGTTTACGTTCTGCATTAGTGACTTTTTCGGTACATCCCCGCAAGGTGATGAACGCCGATTATCGTCCTGAGTTACTGACTACTCCGGAAGAGAAAATAAGACTGCTGGATGACATCGGAGTAGATTATTGTCTCATGCTTAACTTTACTCCTGATATTTCCCGGCTGACAGCCCGCGAGTTCATGGCTCAAGTGCTGAAAGAACGCTATCAGGTAAAATGCTTAGTCATCGGTTACGATCACCGTTTCGGTCACAACCGCAGTGAAGGTTTCGAGGATTACGTACGTTACGGTAAGGAAATAGGCATAGAAGTGATTCGTGCTCACGCCTATACCGATAATATAAAGATAGGAGAACATCAGAATACCCCGATCAGCTCCTCCCTGATCCGCAAACTTCTGCATGAAGGAGAGGTGGAACAGGCCGCTCTTTGCCTGGGATACGAATACTTTCTGGACGGAACAGTAGTAGGCGGTTATCAAGTAGGCCGGAAAATAGGTTTTCCTACCGCCAATTTAAGTGTAGACGATCCGGATAAACTGATTCCCGCAGACGGAGTTTATGCCGTATGGGTCACATTCGACGGACAAACCTATATGGGAATGCTGAACATCGGTGTCCGCCCGACTATCGACAACGGTCCTAACCGTACAATCGAGGTGAATATCCTTCACTTCCATTCTAACATATATGACAAGTTTATCCGGCTTACGTTTGTCAAACGGACACGCCCCGAACTGAAATTCGCCGGCATTGACGAGCTGATAGTGCAATTGCATAAAGACGCCGAAGAGACGGAAACAATCCTTCTTGGCAAACAAGCAGAGCGGTCAAAATTACGACCGAACTAAATAACATATAACTGAGTAATAACTTTAAAAGCAGATTCGTATGCAAAAGACATTCATGAGTATCTCCCTGGTGGTAATAGCAATATCAATGCTAGCCATGTTTATATGCAGTTTCTTCACAACCCGATAAGACGTAAAGTGGTATGAAGACGGCTATCAAATTAATATTAATAGACCTTGTCATCGCACAGATCGCTGCCCCTATTCTGGTAATGATTCCCTATACCATCTATTTATTGGTCACTACCGGGAATCTGGATAAAGGTATACTGACACAAGCGATTATGATTCCGGCACAATTGGCGGGACAAGTGATGATGGGTATTTATTTATGGAAAGCCGGTTATATCAGTACGCAAAAAGCTACATGGTCTCCCGTATCAGCAGGCTATCTGTCATGCAGCGCATTGGCCATTCTCACGGCCGGATTTGCAGTATCCGCATTGATGGGGCTGCTGGATTGTATTCCTAATATCATGGAACAGTCTTTCGATATTCTCCAATCCGGATGGGGAGGCATTCTTGCCATATCCATCATAGGTCCTGTGCTCGAAGAGTTATTGTTTCGCGGGGCAATCACCAAAGCATTGTTACAGCAATACAGTCCGGCAAAAGCAATTCTCATTTCAGCATTCCTATTCGGTGCCTTTCATATCAATCCAGCCCAGATACTTCCGGCATTCTTAATCGGCATCCTGCTGGCATGGACATTCTACAAAACCGGCAGCTTAATTCCCTGCATACTCATGCATATACTGAATAATTCGTTGTCGGTATATCTCAGTATCAAGTTTCCGGAAGCTGAGAATATGGACGACCTGATAAACGGCAATTTATATATTTACGTTCTTGCAGGAGTCTGTCTCATATTCATAGCAACCATCCTGTATATGCAGCGCATGACCTCTAATAAGTAGAGGTCATATCTTCCGGAACACAAATATAGAAATCCGCTCTTCCTTTATTCTCTTCATCCAATTGTCCGATACTCTCCTGGCGCACCGAACAAACGGTCTTTACCGTTGTTCCCGGACGATATTGAAGCAGATACGGAATGATTCCGCCTTGAAAGTCCGAATGGTAGTTTCCATTGAAATGAAGGAACTTGCTTTTCATATTACGGGCAATAAACCATCCCATCGTAGCATCTTTGATGGCCTGTGCCTGTGCCAGATATTCCGCATTTCCCTTGCTTTTCCCCATCATGTGCATCAATGCGAAAGCTCCCTGTTCCTCTTCTTTATATGTGAACGATACCGGGAGAGGCGGCAAATAGCGTTTAGCCTCATCGGACAATGAGTCCAGATACTGCAATCCCCTGTCTTTCACCACGTTTGCATATCGACGGGGAACATTGGTCGCAATGAACGGGATACGGTTCTCCTTAGCAAAGAACACAAACGGAGCATAATCCGTACTATAATTGTCCCACAAACGCGCTTCCGCTTCAAAACGGTCATAAGAGATCTGCCGATTCATATATTCATCCAGAATCAGTTGATTGTCGGCCTCCAGCATTTCCGCCCCCATCATCAGTTTATCCTTATGAATGGCATACAAAGAACGGGCAAGCTCGTACTCCAACCAATGAGTAATGCAGCAATTATGAATCTCACCGATAAACACGACGTCCGGTTGCGCCAACGCAGCAACCAGTTCGTCATATCCAATCTCCTTGCCGTTCGCATCAAACAAGGTATACGCTTTCTTATAGCCTTTTTGGGCAAAGGCTGTCGCTCCTACCAAACATAGGAGTAACAACACACATACTTTTTTAGAAAATAGTTTATTCATTGTATTTCTGATGTTTTCCGATATATAATAATACAAACTTGTCAGGATTCACCAATTCCTTGAATGCTTTCCGAATATCCGTGGTGGAAATAGAAGACAGGCATTTTTCGTACTGTTCAAAGTCATCTATCGTCTCTCCGTTCTTCAGCAAATTCACCAGATTGGTACGCCATTCCGCAGACGCCTCGTTTGAAAGGACCTTTTGTTTTGTCAGCAAGAACGATTTTTTCATTGCATCCAGTTCCTCTTCCGACACTTTATGAGTACGGAGTTCATGAATGATTTCCTTTATCAATCCTTCCACTTTCTTCGTATTGCCCCAATCAACGGAAGCAGACAAATCAAAATAAAACACCTGCTGCGGCAGTCCATTATAAAACAAAGAAGCATACGGAGAATAAACGATATTTTCCCGTTCGCGCAATATACTCAACACACGGTTCTGCAAAATATCACGCATCAGCTTCAGTGTAAGACTATTCCTCAAAGAGGGTTGGTAATTGCCACAGAATACATAATCGAATATAGTCTGCGTATCATTCTCATTCGGGAATGCTTCGACATACGTTTTTCCGGGCAATTTGAATGGTTTGTCAGAAAAGGACAATCCCGTCTCTACTTTTTTCATACGGGCAAAAGTAGCGGTCAGCAACTTCTTAATGCTGTCCGTATCAAACTTACCGGTCACGACGAACACCGTTTGCGAGGGATTGGTATATAAGGAACGGTAATAGGCAGCAATCTTATCCAGATTAAGCGACTCTAAATCTTTCTTTGTCAACGCCGGGCGGGAAACCATATTCCCCATCAGCGAATCCAGACGATTCGTCAAGGCACGGTCCGAAGCACGTTTCATCATCTGCTCAAGTACCGTTTCCTTTCCCAAACGTTCTATCTCGTCCTGCCGGATTTCATCGAAGTCTTTATAACAAAGTTCCGGACGATAAATCTTCTCATACATCAGGTTAAACAATTCTTGTGCTTTGCCGGCAGGTGCCATTCCCATTATATCATGCCAGAAGTTACTAATGGCAAGGTTCATGGATATTTCTTCTTGTTGCATATAAGAAGACAGTGTATCATAAGGCACACATGCTATTCCTCCCATTTCCATATAGCCACCCGTTCCTTCGTAAAGCGGATAATCCTCATCCGACAAATCTCCAACGCCTCCCCTACCGAAAGCGGTCACAAAGAGAGACTGATTCTCATCATCCGTAGGACGGAGCAGAAAGCGCAGCCCGTTCTTCAAAAAGACTTCCGTCAAGTTCATCTCCGGATATTTCTTCTCACTGACAATATCAGAAGCATCAAACACGTGGCTTTTGGTCAGACATACAGGTGCCGTTACCGTCTCTTCCTTCACCTCTTTGGGTACGTAGACAAATTCTTTTAACGGACTCCGGATTCCTTTTTCCCATGCACGTAGTATGTCTTCTTTCTGAATAGAGTTCTGCTTACCCGTATTATTGCGATAGGCAACCAGCAAAGCCTGCTCTTTGTAGGAAAGCCATTCCTGCAATAGTTTCTGCAAAGTTGCACTGTCAGTCGACTGTACCTTTTCAAGCAATTGGCGCATCTCCTCCTCCGACTGTATGTAGCGGTCGCCGGATATAACGTAATCTACAAAATCATCACACCACTTGCCGGACAACTGTGCGGAACAGTCCACCTTCAATGTTCTGGAAAGCTCTTTGATAGCATCATCTAGCTCTTCCGGCGTAAAACCGTTCTTCAAGATACATTCCAGCTCGTTAGACAAATCGGATACTTGCTGCAAAAGACCGGATTTATCCGTTCCGGAGAAAGTAAACACAAAATGATTCTTATCGGAAAGGAACCAGGCATCGGATACATTACTACGAATCTGCCGAGCTTGCAAACGGTTAGTAATAGCCCGTACCAACAAAGAACCAAGCTCTTTACGGTAGATAGTTCCAACAGTATTTCCCACCACGCAAGGATGAGGGATCATCAATTCCAGTTCAGAACTACGTTTGAGATCATCTCCTATCTCATGAAGAGCTATTCCTTTTTCATAAGTAAGAGGATAAACACGATACCCTTTCACCTTCTTACGGGGAATGGAAGCGAACATTTCTTTGATCTTCTTCTCTATGGAAACCGGATCTACATCGCCTACCACTACAACAGTGGCCATTTGTGGAGAGTACCATTGCTGATAAAACTCAATCAGTGTTTTACGGTCAATGCTACGAATATCCTCCGAACTACCTAACGGCATACGGTCGGTAAAACGGTTTTGACCGATCTTCAAGCTATAAAAGTCATCTCCTATGTCATAGCCGCGCAACTCTTCCAAAATCACTCCACGTTCTTTCTTCGTCCGTTCTTCCTCAAAGGAGAGTCCGTCCAACCAATCTTTCAGTATCAACAGAACTTTATCACTTACGGCAGAATCAGTCTTATCCATCGGCACTGTCAGCATGAAAATAGTACGGTCATAGCCGGTCACAGCATTGATATCCCGTCCAAATTTCATTCCTAGACTTTCCAAGTAGTCCACCATGCCGCGTCCGGGAAAGTGTTTGCTACCGGCAAAAGACATATGTTCCAAAAAATGGGCGGCTCCCTTTTGCTTATCCGTCTCCTGTGCCGAGCCGAGCCGCATCACCAAACGAAACTCCGTTGTATGAGCCGGTGTCCCGTTCGGGAGAATCAGATAGTGCAAACCATTCGGTAATACACCTTCAACGGTGTTGGGAGGTAAACCGATTTTCTTCTCTGAAACGGATTGTTGCGCAAGCATATCTACAGATATTCCTCCTAAAAGAAATGCTAAGACTAGAATAGCTTTTGTTTTAATTTGTTGTAGCATAAATTAATTATAAGTCTGTTATTTATTTAAGGTATAAGTTACATAGATTTGGGTGTAACCACCTGAATTATAATGATCCCACGAAAATTGGAAAGTAAATGTATCCTCGTTAAAAGAGCCTTTCGGTTCAATAAAATCGGAAGGTTCATTTCCCCATCCATCTTCATCAATAGAAGAATAAAGGAGATAAGCTATCGGATCCAAAGTTGTAGCATACTCTGTTATTAGTTCAGCAACCGAATACTCTACCCAATTATTACCTTCCAACACAGATACAGTTTTTCCTTGCTCTCCCATAGTTTTCCATCTATCCCATGCTGTAAATGAATACTCAAAAGGAACATTTTCTAAATCATATCCATAAACATCCTGTACTGTCGTCACAAAAGAAATTGATTGCGCTTCCGGCTCCAGTTCAATATTATCAAGCAAAACTTTGAATTCTTCCTCATCTTCACTGAAATTAATAGCTTTCACCATTGCCTGATTATAAGGCTGCTCCATCCAAACCTCATCATCCTCTATCGTTTCTTTCTTTAATATCTCCCACAGGAATGAGGTCAGCCCCAACGGATTATCAATCATCTTCAATATCGGTCGTTCCGCAGTAGCATTATCACTTAATGTAATCACACTCTTACCTTCAAAAGAACGGGTTTCTTCATCATAGAATGTTCCAATATCATCTGCTGGATATATGACTGTCACATGACATTTCACCTCTCCTATAAACCGATTTAAATTCACCCCATATCTTTCTCTATATCCCTCTATCAACTCTATCTGTTCTTCAGTCAATTCGGGTAAAGTCGGGCTAGGTTTCGCTATTAATTTTAATTCATTCCACACACGCATACGTGAATCCGTAAAGTCTTTAACTTTAAGGGTCAGTACCTTTTGAGTATTCAACAAGCTCTTATGATTAGAAGCTACCTTAAAGCTCGCTTTTTTTTCGCCAGCCTTAATCAGCACACTCCCATCGTTCTCCATATTCAAAACTCCATCCTCATTGCCCGACAATTCAAAATGAATTGTAGCATCTGTTTCTACAGCAGTAGCCAAAAGCACATCTACAGTAACAGGACGATCATCATTTTCCGCTATGGCAGGGTCATCCGCCGTACTGATCTGTATATAATTACTTCCTTTGTAAGTATAATCAATATCGTTACTACAACTTGTCACTAATCCCAACAAGAAAAGGACGTGTAAACACAGATAATAATAGTTATATCTCATAATCTTCCTTTTTTATTGAATCAATTTTACCTATTCAAAGGCCATCCTTCATTCTGAGTTATATTCTCATTATATTTATATTCCGAACGAGGAATGGGAAAACACCAGCGATAATCATCCACCTTTATTTTGGTATCCTCTCTATCTCCCCACTGCGACAATCGGGACAAACCTCCCGAGTGCGAACGCTTCAAATCGAAGTAAAGCACGCCCTCACCGGCAAATTCCTTTTGTTTTTCTTTATGAATAGCCTCTATCAGATCGGTTCCCGTCAAATCATCCTCCATAGGAGTAGCTTGGCAAGCCTCCAGATATTCATTCATCTTTTCAATCGCCTTGCCTTCTTGCCCGGTCTGCCGACTATAAGCCTCAGCAGCAATAAAGTAAGCACCGGCATAGCGCATCACGTTGATGTACTGTATACTTTTGGATTCCTTATTCCATTTATTATATTTCCCCATCAGATTTCGGGACTCTCCATCCATCTCGAAAGGATATACATTGTAAGCTTGACGTATATCATCGTCTCCATAAGTGATAGCGGGATTCAATGCAAAGTAATCACCGTTCGTCGCATCAAACTGAATACCTGCATAAAAACTCTTCGATGTATAAAAAGCGAATATACGCTCTTTGCAGGAAGCCGTTTCCCAAAGTCTTCCGTAACCATTCTCCGTGAACATATCATCCGTCGCTTTTTCCAACACCTTCTCCGCATAAGTTGCGGCTTGCCCATACTGTCCGACATACAGTTCCAACTCTGCCAACAGATAATAAACCGCAGTCTGAGACAGCCAGCCGTTCTTATCCGGATTATTCTCAACCGCCACAGCTTCCGTCAGTAATGTACGGATAGTAGTCGTACAGGTTTCGATGGAAGAACGTTTCGGAAAAGCAAGTCCCAGTTCATCCTTCAATACAATCCCGTCCGCTTGCGGATTCTTGTCATAGGCAGGAGCAAACAGTCTCAACAGATTGAAATAGCAAAGCGCCTTTAATGCTTTCGCCTCACTAATGATAGCCGCTTTATCCTTCTCCTCCGATGCATTCTCCAGCGTTATGTTATCCACGCGTTCCAATAAAGCGTTGCAGGAAGCAATCGTATTATAATACTCCCCCCACAAACTTTCGGCAAGAGTCGTTATAGAATTATCCTGCCAAGCATAAAGGTTCTTCAGGCTCATATCTTTTCCCACAATGGAAGTCGGGCAAAAATCATCGCCCAAAATAGAAAGTTCATATTCGTAATGTGGATACAAACTATAAACAGAGGACAAAAGAGAGCGTGCCGTTGAAATATCCACAATAGCATCCGGATCCGAATACTGATCGGAAGGGGGAATGTCCAATGAACAAGAAGACAATCCCGACAGACTCCCCACCATGACGGCACATATATAAATGAGTTTCTTTATCATAATCGTTATCCTTTAAAAAGTCAGATTCATATTGAATGTATAAATAGGCTGCATACTTCCTGCAAGTGTACCGCTTTCCGGGTCGGACTCTTTGTATGAAGTCCAGGTAAACAGATTGGAACCTTGAAAAGCAAAAGTAGCATACTTCACGAACGGTATCGTTTTCCGCAAGAAACGTTGGTCTACACGATATCGCAGAGAAACCATAGAGAGTTTCAGGTAATCACTCTTTCCCACAGTCAAGGAGTTGGGATACAAAGTAAGGTTCTCTTCCGCAGTAGCCGAAGTATAAAAAGGAGTAGGATATACTTTCCCTTCATCACCGGCTTTGAACCACATTCTTTCCGTCTGTCCTGCCACAGCGTTCCGGTTCACATTATCCTTATCACGCACATACGAATAGTTGAATTGATGAATGCCGCCGTGTACATAATAGAAATCCACATCCAAGTCGAAGGCTTTGTAAGAAAGAGACAGGCCGAAGCTTCCGGTATACGGTGGTGTAGAATGCCCCAAAGCTACCACATCATCCACTGTCAATGTTTCACTCGCCTGCTTCTCCTTATTATCTTTCACCAGGAATACCGGATAACCGGTCAAAGGATTAATGCCTAAAGACTGAGGACCATAGATCATATCGTATGACTTGCCCACTTCATAATCCGGAATCAACGCATCCTCAGACGCATATATCTTGTCTGCATAATACAAGTCAATTACCTTGTTACGATTGTACGCCATATTCCATCTCAAATTCAAAATCCAATCTCTTGTATCCAGGACTTTCGCTTTCAATCCGAATTCGATTCCCCGGTTTTCCAATATACCGATATTGCGCTTCAATGTGGTATAACCGGTGGAAGAAGGAATGGGCACATCAAGCAACGCTTGTTCCGTGCGGCGATTGTACCAGCTTGTCTCCAAAGTCACCCGATTAAACAACTCGATACTGACTCCCGCATCAATGGATTTCGTCTGTTCCGGTTTCAAGTCCTTATTATAAAGTCCCATCAACTCCAGAACACGCTGATCCTCATACGCATTATTGGAATAGGCGAAAGTAGCTACCGTAGAGGAAACGGAAACACCATTCAGATTGGCTGTATATCCGTAAGACGCTTTCAGATTCAAGCGGGTCAGGACAGTATTGTCTGCCAAGAAAGAGTAATAGCTGGGAGTCCAGCCGATACCGACTGCCCAAGCGCTATTCCAACGCTTGTCCGAAGGCAGGATAGAAGACGCGTCCGCTTTATAAGTCGCATAGAAATCGTAAATATTATCAAAGGTATAACCTAATACAGCTCCCAATCCCAACTGCGCGTTTTTATCTTTCAGAGCGCCGACTTCCGCCTGACGGGTTCCCTGAATGGAGTGATTGATGGCAGCAGCCGAATTAATCGTTCCCACGCCATAACCGGTTATGGACACATTATCCAACTGAGTGAGGTAGTAGTCCATATTAGCTCCCAACGTAAGGTCATGCCTACCGGCAAATACATGATTATAAGTCGCACGAATGTTAGTAGAGATGTTCGTGGTCGTATTCTTTGATTTTGCGAAAATACCCCGTTTAAGTTCCGGAATACCACTTGTCATTTCCGAATAAGAAGTAGAAGGGGTAAACTGTTCCGTTTCATCCAACAGAAAGTCCAATCCCGCCACTGCGGCAATATCCAGTCCGGGCAAGGGATTCAAGGTCAGGCTACCACTGATTCCGGCAGTTTTCGCCGCACTCTCCTGGCTGAACTGATTCATCAAGTCCTTATAAGTACGTCCCGGATAAGAAATCAGTTCGCCACCGTCTTTCGTTTCATAAGGATTCAACTCATAAACCAACTGAGTCGGATCGGAAGTAGATCCGTTCGGGGTATTCGTCTTCGCATATCCACCGTTCACACTCAGCAGAGCGTAACCGATATGCCCCAGTTTCTGATCCAGATTCATACGCAAACTCATACGCTGCTTGTCGTTACCCGGCAAACGTCCTCCTTGCTTGGTATAATTGGCGGATATATAATAGGTAGTCTGTTCGCTTCCGCCCCGAATGCTTACATTATGTTTCTGATACAGATTGTTACGAATCAACTCTTTGAACCAATCTGTATTGATATTCCTCAATTCGTTCAACTTCTGTTCCCCCGACGCAATCAATTGCGACAGGTTAGGATCGCCCGCATAGTATTTATTGTAGTAATCAGCACTGTAACGATATCCCGGAGTCTCCGGATTCTGCAACAACCGTTCCAGCTCCAGTTTCTCCGCTGAGTCCATCATAGACACGCCGCGACGACCACGCGTCGTGACTCCCATGTCCAACGTATAAGTAACCATTGTCTGCCCGCTGACACCTCGCTGGGAAGTGATTTCCAATACCCCGTTGGCAGCCTTGATTCCATACAAGGCACAGGCAGCCGCATCCTTCAGCACCTTTATTTCCTTGATGTCCATCGGGTTTAGATTATAGAAAGTTTCCGGACTGATGACCTTACCGTCCATAATATACAACGGTTCATTCGTCGTATTCCCTTTACGTAAAGAAGAGTTTCCACGAATACGGATTTCAGGAGTCGACCCCAGTTCTCCGGTATTCTGGATAATCAATCCGGGAACAGAACCTTGCAATGCCAGCCCCATATCGATCATCGGCTTACTATTGATGCGTCGCATATCCACCTCTTGCACCACTCCGGAGCGGGCACGAATATCAATCTCGTTAATATTAGCTTTGGCTGTGACAACAACCTCATCCATATTATTCACATCATCAAGCAAAGTCACATCCAGCCGTGTTTGTCCTTTATAGGTAACTATTTTCCGCTTCATACCGATAAAGGAAAACTCAATACTCACACCGGACTCCCACTGTCCCTTCAACACATACTCCCCCTTTTCATTGGAGATAGCTCCATAAGGCGTATTTTTTACCTTAATATTAACTCCCGCTAACGGAAGATCCTGCGCATCGCGCACATGACCAGAAATTCGTTTTTCATCTCTTTGCGCTTGCAAAATGACACAAAATGAGAGAAAAGCTAAAAACAGTATCCGTCTCTTTAAATAGTAGTTCATACATTTTGTCTTTTAACTATATGGCATAAAAGAACAAAGAAAAGCTAATAAAGACAAATAATGTCTACAATAATTAAACTATTTTAAGGATTATACCTATCAATAGGTAGAGCGAGAACTGCCATCTGTTTTACTTTTAACTACTTCCCCTCTTTGGCTTTGAATGCCAACGCATACATCCGTATTTGTTTTACCATCGACAGCAAACCGTTGCTACGGGTAGGTGACAAATGTTCCTTCAACCCGATTTTATCTATAAAATAAAGATCGGCATTCAAGATTTCATCAGGAGTATGATCCGACAATACCTTGATCAGCAAAGCTATAATTCCTTTAACAATCAAAGCGTCACTTTCCGCCTTAAATACAATCTTACCGTCTACATCGTCCGCCTGAAGCCATACCCGGCTCTGACAACCTTCAATCAGATTCTGTTCTGTTTTATATTTTTCATCCAGCGGTTCTTGCTCATTTCCCAAATCAATAAGTAGCTGGTAGCGGTCCATCCAATCATCGAAGTCACTGAACTCTGCAATTACTTCGTCTTGTAATTCATTAATTGACATACTATTTATTTTATTTCTCGTTATAGATTACCTCCAATACAGTCTGACCGACTGCTTTCAATGTATTCTTATCAATGTGATCCATATTATCCGTGAGGGTATGCCAGGTAGGAGTAAATCCACCTTCCGGATCAGAAGCAATGATATCAATCGTCTTGATACGCGCCAACCGGTTAATGAACAAATGATCGTCCGTCACCCCTCCTCCATCTTCATTGATAAACAGATTGCCGTATCCCAGCTTCCGGGCAGCCTTCCAGACCTTCTTATTAACGTCCGGCGCAAACTTCTCGGAATAGGATTCTTTCAGAAAGACCGTATTCTTACCTCCTACCATATCAAGCAGAATTCCGAAACGGGCATTGTATCCTTGAACATGAGGATTGCGCGCCCAATACTGTGCTCCCAGGCACCATGACTCTTCGTTATCCTGATCGTGCGCTCCATAATCTTCCGCATCAAGAAAGATGATGTCGATTCCAAGCTCCGGTTGCTGTTGATGAACCAGACGGGCAATCTCCAGCAAAGCTCCCACCCCGCTTGCTCCGTCATTAGCACCGAGAATAGGTGTTTTATGATTCTTTTTGTCAGGATCATTGTCGGCCCATGGGCGTGTGTCCCAATGTGCGAACAAAGCAATTCTTTTCTTACTTTCCGGCTTATAGGAGCCAATGATGTTTCTAGCCTTCAGCAAAGTACCGTCATAAGCTATCAAGTCGGCATACTGATCGGTCACCTGTGCGCCAAACTCTTTCAATTGCTGCGCCAGATAGTTTCCACAAGCTATATGTCCCTTTGTGTTGGGGACACGAGGTCCGAAGTCCACTTGATTCTTTACGTACAAATAAGCACTGTCCGCATCAAACTGAGGTACATTCACCACCATCTTTTCGCTTTGTTCATTAGTTGTATTCGCTTTGTTGCCTCCTCCGCACGAAAATGCAGACAGTAGCAGAAAAGCAGTCGTCAGTAACATCATAGGTTTCTTTTTCATTATCCTCTTATCTATTAAGGTCTCAAAATTAGTTATTTTCATCAGAGTATCACCCGGATGAAATAGATTATTAACATATAAACTTTAATTCCACATTTTTCTTTCCAACGGTGAACTCCACTCTGGCTCCGTTGATAAGCGGCAGATTGTGCGCGACATGTCCCACCGGAAAATTAAAACAAACGGGATAATCATACTCTTTCACCAAATCCGCCAAAGCCGCATACAGTTCCTTTCCCAACGAACGGTCTTCTTCATATTCGGTAAACTGTCCGACGATGAGCCCGGACAATTTTTCGAGCACACCACCCAATTTCAAGTTATACATCATACGCTCAATAGCATGAGGACGTTCGCTCACATCTTCTATAAAAAGCACTGTTCCCGCTGCCGGAATATCGTATGGAGTGCCGCGTAAGCCATAAGCCACCGACATATTTCCGCCCCGCAAAATACCTTCCGCACTGCCCTGCCTGTTCAACTTATGCTTCTCACAAGTATAAACAGGAAGATTGCCCGACAATATATCCTTCAAATAAAACGAACACGGATCATCCTCCGGCTCCACCGTAAGATGGCGCGCCATCAATGAATGCAACGAAGCATAACCGTTTTTCTGGAACAGGTTATGCAGAGCGGTAATATCACTGAAACCAAGCAGCCATTTCGGATGTTCGCGGAAAGCGGTAAAATCAAGTTTGTCGATCAGGTGAACCGCTCCATACCCGCCCCGACTGCAAAGAATGGCTTTTACTTTCGGATCATCCATTGCATCCTGCAAATCATCCAAGCGTTGTTTGACTGTTCCGGCAAACCGACCGGAAGAGCCACCGGCATGCTTTCCCATAGCGACCTTCAAGCCCCATGACTCCAGCCGTTTCTTCGCACCTTTCAAGAACAGCTTGTCTATCTTACTGGAAGGTGATACGATGACCACTTTATCGCCTTTCTGCAAAAAGGGAGGAAATTGAATATCCATACTTAATAATCTATTTATGATTCGGTAGATTTACTCATGCAAAAATACACGAAAAAACGATTCTAAGCGCATCTACCCGACAAAACAAACAAAATATAGCAAAATGTTACACAACAAGCGCAACTTTTCGGTTTGGAATCGTTATTTTTTCAATGATTTTTCAGATATTTGCTAAAAATCTAACGTTATGGAACCTATTCGAAATTTCGCTCAACTGACAGCCCATCTTAAAGTACTGAACCGCAGAAAACGTATCGCCGTAGTCTGTGCCAACGACCCCAACACGGAATACGCCATTTCCCGCGCTTTGGAAGAGGGCATTGCGGAGTTTCTCATGATCGGAGATTCAGCCATTCTGGAGAAATATCCCACACTCAAGCAATATCCCGAATATGTGAAAACCCTTCATATAGAGGACCCCGACGAAGCGGCGCGTGAAGCGGTGTGTATCGTCCGCGAAGGGGGAGCCGATATCCTGATGAAAGGGATTATCAATACGGACAATCTGTTGCACGCCATCCTCGACAAGGAGAAAGGCTTGCTCCCTAAAGGAAAAATCCTGACTCATCTTGCCGTCATGGAGATACCAACGTACGATAAGCTGCTTTTCTTCTCGGATGCGGCCGTCATTCCGCGTCCTACATTGCAGCAACGCATTGAAATGATCTGGTATGCCATCTGCACCTGCCGTCATTTCGGGATCGAACAACCGCGCATCTCATTAATACACTGCACCGAAAAGGTCAGTGCCAAATTCCCTCATTCATTGGATTATGTGAATATCGTAGAGCTTGCCGAAGCCGGCGAGTTCGGCAATGTAATTATTGACGGACCATTGGACGTGCGTACTTCCTGCGAACAGGCAAGCGGGAATATCAAAGGAATCGTCTCCCCCATCAACGGACAGGCAGATGTACTGATTTTCCCGAATATCGAATCGGGGAATGCTTTTTACAAGTCCGTTTCCCTCTTCGCCAAAGCAGAGATGGCGGGATTGTTGCAAGGACCTATCTGCCCGGTGGTTCTTCCTTCGCGCAGTGACTCCGGATTGTCCAAATATTACAGTATCGCTATGGCGTGCCTGCAGGTGTCGGGAGACTGTGAATGCAGGAAGCAGGGTACTCAAGTTGCAAGTTCATCCATCTAAATCACACTTAAGCCTCACGATCCATGAAGATTCTAGTTATCAACCCCGGCTCCACGTCCACCAAAATAGCTGTTTATGAGAATGAAACGCCATTGCTAATCCGCAACATAAAACATACGACAGAAGAGTTAGCCGCATTTCCACGTATTATCGATCAGTTTGAGTTCCGCAAGAACCTGGTACTGAAAGTGCTGGAGTCCGAAAAGATACCTTTCGACTTTGATGCGATCATCGGACGGGGAGGACTGTTGAAACCGATTCCCGGTGGAGTGTATGAGGTAAACGATATCATGTTGGACGATATCATCCATGCCATGCGCAATCACGCTTGTAACTTGGGTTGTCTCATAGCTTCCGAACTCAGCCTCTTGCTTCCCGGTTGCCGGGCTTTCATCGCAGATCCGGGCGTTGTTGACGAGCTGGAAGACGTTGCACGCATCACAGGCTCTCCACTCATGCCGAAAATCACTATCTGGCACGCATTGAACCAACGGGCCATCGCCCGACGCTTCGCCAAAGAACAGCGCACAAAGTATGAAGATTTAGATCTGATTGTCTGCCATTTAGGTGGAGGGATTTCCGTAGCCGTCCATCGGCACGGAAGAGCGATAGACGCCAACAATGCATTGGACGGCTCCGGTCCTTTCTCCCCCGAACGTGCCGGTACACTGCCTGCCGGGCAGTTGATTGACTTGTGCCACAGCGGCCGGTTCACGAACGACGAACTTAAAAAACGTATTTCCGGACGTGCCGGACTGGCCGCCCATCTGGGAACAACCGACATCCCCACCGTCATACGTTCCATTGAAGCAGGCGACCATCACGCCAAACTGATATTGGATGCCATGATTTACAATATCGCCAAAGAGATAGGAGCCGCCGCTACCGTACTCTACGGAAAGGCGGATGCCATTCTACTGACAGGCGGTATCGCGCATTCCGATTATGTAATCAGCCGATTGAAAGAACGCATATCATTCATTGCTCCCGTATATGTGTATCCCGGAGAAGATGAATTGGAAGCATTAGCCCTCAACGCGCTCGGTGCATTACGGGGAGAATTGCCGATACAAGTATATAAGTAAGGTTGCTCCACGCAGAGAATAAGGAATTGACGCGCACAAAACAGTACCTTTTTATGCACGCGGGTAGTCGTCACCTTACAAGGTGACCAATGTCCCCTTATAAGAAGACAAATGGCACTTTATAGAATGACAAATATCACTTTGCAAAGTGACCACCCAAACAGGCAAAAACAAAATTTCTTAAGATACGAAATTAATATAAGAAAAACAAGAAAAGCGACATTAAAAGCCAAGTAAACTCACTCCTTTATAACAGCCGATAAACATCCCAAGCAACAACAAACGGAAAAGCATATTATCCTCGCAGTCTAAACTTTTTTGCGTAAAAAGTCCTTTCTAAGAAAAAAATCTCATATATTTGCAACGTGTTAAGTTAATAAATTGATTAAGGTCGATTTTTGACTGTTTCGAATCGGGAAGTATGGGGGTACTTTCCGATTCTCTTTTTTAGCCCGATTCTCTCTCCTTATTCCCTATTCATCGTATAAAAAAATAGCCCGAAAACTAAGTTTTCGGGCTATCCTTACTATTATAAAGCTATTCGCTCTTTACTTCTTTTCCGGTCTTGGCAACAAAACTTTTCTAGAAAGTTTGAATTTACCTGTTTTCGGATCGATATCGATCAACTTCACGTCAATCTCATCACCTTCCTTAATTCCGGCTTCTTCTACAGTCTCAAGACGTTTCCAATCAATTTCGGAGATGTGCAGCAAACCGTCTTTGCCCGGCAAGAATTCGATAAACGCACCATAAGGCATGATAGAACGAACTTTACCTTTATACACTTCGCCTACTTCGGGAACAGCAACAATCGCTTTGATCATGCGCATTGCGTCATCAATACATTTCTTATTTGTTCCTGAAACCTCGATACGTCCCATACCATCAATTTCCTCGATAGTAATCACAGCACCTGTCTCTTCCTGCATACCTTGAATAATCTTACCGCCAGGACCGATCACTGCACCGATAAATTCTTTAGGAATCGTCATTGTCTCGATGCGCGGAGCGTGTTCTTTCAGTTCAGCACGCGGCTCGGCAATTGTTTCGGTAATCTTGTTCAGGATGTGCATACGACCTTCTTTTGCTTGATTCAAAGCACGTTCCAAAATTTCGTATGACAGACCGTCTACCTTGATATCCATCTGAGTAGCAGTGATACCATCCTTTGTTCCGGTCACTTTGAAGTCCATATCTCCGAGATGATCCTCGTCACCGAGTATATCGGACAATACGGCATATTTTTCTTCACCCGGATTCTTAATCAGTCCCATAGCGATACCTGATACCGGCTTCTTGATCTTCACACCTGCATCCATCAATGCCAATGTACCGGCACATACGGTTGCCATAGAAGAAGAACCGTTAGATTCGAGGATATCGGAAACTACACGTACTACGTACGGATAGTCAGCAGGAATCTGTCCTTTCAAAGCACGCCAAGCCAGGTGACCGTGACCGATCTCGCGACGGCCTACACCACGCTGTGCTTTTGCTTCACCTGTAGAGAAAGGAGGGAAGTTATAATGCAACAGGAAACGTTCTTTTCCGTGTTCCAGAACATCGTCGATAATCTTTTCGTCCATCTTAGTACCCAACGTAACAGAAGTCAATGACTGAGTCTCGCCACGAGTAAAGATAGCGGATCCGTGAGGACCGGGCAACGGACCAACCTCACACCAGATCGGGCGGATTTCAGTAGTCTTACGGCCATCCAAACGCTTGCCTTCGTCAAGGATGGAACGGCGCATTGCTTCTTTTTCCACATCATGATAGTAACGGTCGATCAGAGGTCCTTTTTCTTCCAACTCTTCTTCAGAGAACTGAGCCTTGAACTCTTCACGGATAGCTTCGAAAGCGTCAAAACGCTCGTGCTTATTGTTATTTCCTGAAGCTGCTACGGCGTAAGCCTTGTCATAACAAGCCTCACGAACTGCCTTACGCAATTCTTCATCGTTCACTTCGTGGCAATATTCACGTTTTACCGTCTTACCTACCGCTTCTGTCAACTCCATCTGAGCCTTGCAATGAATCTTGATAGCTTCGTGAGCCACTTTCATGGCTTCCAGCAATTCAGCCTCAGACACTTCCTGCATTTCGCCTTCCACCATCATGATGTTCTCATAAGTAGCGGCAACCATAAGGTCCATATCTGCTTTTTCGAGTTGTTCAAAAGTCGGGTTGATAACGAACTGACCGTCGATACGTGCCACACGTACTTCAGAGATAGGTCCGTTGAACGGAATATCGGAAACGGCAAGTGCTGCAGAAGCTGCAAGTCCTGCCAACGCATCCGGCATATCTACACCATCAGCCGAGAAGAGGATGATGTTCACATATACCTCTGCATGATAATTATCAGGGAATAAAGGACGGAGAGCACGGTCAACGAGACGGCATGTCAGAATCTCATAGTCAGAAGCTCTACCTTCTCGCTTGGTGAAACCACCCGGGAAACGGCCGAATGCCGCAAATTTTTCTTTGTACTCTACCTGTAAAGGCATGAAATCTGTTCCGGGAACTGCATCTTTAGCGGCACAAACAGTAGCTAATAACATGGTGTTGCCCATGCGTAGCATTACAGAACCGTCTGCCTGTTTTGCCAACTTTCCCGTTTCGAGTGTAATGGTTCTTCCATCCGCCAACTCGATCGTCTTAACAATTGGGTTAATCATAAAAATTGTTTTATCTATACTTTTTCTTTCAAAATTCCTGCAAAGATATACATTTATCGTGGTAATCAGGTGGAAATGAGGTAAAAAGTTAGTTGCAAACCGATTTTTTTTCAAAATTAGGAGAAGAACACAACAAAATGCTTTGACTAATCTCGAAAAGAAGTATATTTGCAACTCGTAAATAACACACGCTATATGAAAAAGATAACTTTTGCAGCACTTGCCGCACTTACTATTACAGCTTGTAGTACCGGTCCTAAATTCCAGGTGAACGGGGATGTATCAGGAGCCGACGGCAAAATGCTTTATCTGGAAGCTTCCGGTCTGGAAGGTATTGTTCCGCTCGATTCAGTGAAACTGAAAGGTGAAGGTACATTCAGCTTTAAACAAGTTCGTCCCGAATCTCCCGAATTTTACCGTCTGCGGATAGACGACAAAGTAATCAACTTTTCTGTAGACTCTATCGAAACGGTTCAGATCAAAGCTCCGTATGTGGACTTCTCCACCGATTATACCGTAGAAGGTTCGGAAAACAGCAACAAGATAAAAGAACTGACGCTGAAACAAATCCGTCTCCAGAAAAATGTGGATGACCTGTTGGCTGCACTGCGCGGCAACAAGATAGGACACGATGTCTTTGAGGACAGTCTGGCAACATTGCTCGGTAAATATAAAGAGGACGTGAAAGTGAACTATATCTTCGCAGCTCCCAACACGGCAGCCGCCTATTTCGCACTGTTCCAGAAGCTGAACAATTATCTGATATTCGATCCGTTGAATAATAAAGATGACGTGAAATGTTTTGCAGCCGTAGCGACGAGCCTCAACAACACATTCCCCAATGCTGTACGCTCCAAGAATCTTTATAACATTGTTATCAAAGGTATGAAGAATACACGCCAGCCGCAAGCGAAAGCTTTGGAGATTCCGCAAGACAAAATTGTAGAAACAGGAATTATAGATATCGCATTGCGTGACGTAAAAGGAAATGTACGTAAGCTGACCGACTTGAAAGGTAAAGTCGTATTACTTGACTTCTCCGTGTTCCAGTCGCCGGCAGGTGCTCCCCACAACCTGATGCTTCGCGAACTATATAATACATACGCTTCGCAAGGTCTGGAAATTTACCAGGTATCTCTCGACGCGGACGAGCACTATTGGAAAACATCGGCCGCCAACCTTCCGTGGGTATGCGTACGCGATGGCAACGGAGTATATTCTACGAATGTAGCTGTATATAATGTACGCCAAGTACCGTCCATCTTCCTGATTAATCGCAACAACGAACTGAAACTTCGCGGCGAAGATATCAAAGATTTGGAAGCTGCCGTCAAGTCATTGCTCTAAAGTTGTTATAAATTAGCATATTTCATTTAAATATGTTACATAGCAGCTTTTTTAACTTGACACGTATCACTTAAAAGGCTATCTTTGCAAAGAAATAATGAAAAAGAGGGTTCCAACATGACTCATGTTGGAATTCTTTTTTGTTTATATGACCATAAAAAACAATTAAAGGAGGAAAACATCATGGCTTATATGTCAGAAGAAGGTTACAAAAAACTAATGGCGGAACTTAAAGAGCTGGAAACAGTGGAACGCCCGAAGATCTCTGCGGCAATAGCCGAAGCCAGAGATAAAGGAGACTTATCGGAAAATGCAGAATACGATGCCGCCAAAGAAGCGCAAGGTATGTTGGAAATGCGCATCAACAAATTGAAAACGGTGATCGCAGATGCAAAAATCATTGATGAGTCCAAACTCAAAACAGATTCCGTACAGATTTTAAATAAGGTGGAACTGAAGAACGTGAAGAACGGTATGAAAATGACTTATACCATTGTTTCTGAAAGCGAAGCTAACTTGAAGGAAGGCAAGATTTCCGTTAACACTCCGATTGCACAAGGACTGCTTGGCAAGAAGGTAGGTGAAGTTGCAGAAATTACAGTTCCGCAGGGCAAAATTGCATTGGAAGTAGTAAACATATCATTTTAACAAAAAGGCAAGTCTCCGTGTGAGGCTTGCCTTATTTTATCAATAAAAAGTTATGGCAACAATATTCAGCAGAATCATCGCAGGCGAAATCCCCTGCTACAAGGTGGCGGAAAACGAAAAGTTTTTTGCTTTCCTCGATATCAATCCGTTGGTAAAAGGACATACATTGGTAGTGCCCAAACAGGAAGTAGACTATATTTTCGATTTGAGCGATGAAGACCTGGCCGCAATGCACGTATTTGCAAAAAAGGTAGCCCGTGCCATCGAAAAAGCTTTCCCATGCCAAAAAGTGGGCGAAGCAGTTATCGGACTCGAAGTTCCTCACGCTCATATTCATTTAATTCCTATCCAAAAGGAATCGGATATGTTGTTCTCAAATCCGAAATTGAAATTGTCGGATGAAGAATTCAAGTCGATAGCACAAGCAATCAACTCCTCTCTATAAAACATGATGATGACATAAGCAAGAGGGCAGCCTGCGATGGGTTGCCCTCTTTTCTTTTCATACGGCAGAAGTAAATCGTTTCAAGCCGGTTTTGTACAGCTTTCCTTGCTTTCCGCCACTTCCACCAGGTAAACCCCGATGCAAATAAAGAGGATGGCAAACATTTGTGTCCAACTGAAGCGGTCTTGCCCCAATATCAAAGAAGCAACGGTCGCGACAATCAGAATCAAGTAACCATAAATGGCAACAACCGTCGTTTTCAGGTATTTCAATCCGACAGGAAGTAACATATAACTCAAAGTGGTCGGGAAAATCAGTACGAACATCAGCACAAGGAAAGGCGTCCAATGGAAAGGCATGGACAATACCGGAGCTTCAAATCCTGTAATCAGTGTCACTATGACAGCAGAAACGGCTGCGCCCGAAAATGTGTATTTAAGCATTGTCATCGCACCGATAGCGGTAAGTATACGCTGACTCAAAATGAGATAGACAGCATAAACGACAGAACTGAGAAGGCAAAGCATATTACCTAAAAAGGCGTCGGAGGCGAGGTCGTCACTCTGTTGGGTCAGGATGCAGACCAATGCGCCGGTCAATCCGATGGAGATACCAATTATCTTTTTTCTTGTCGCCTTTTCCTTATAAAAGAATACCATGATCAGAAATACCCAGATAGGTTGAAGGCTGGTAAAAATAGAGCTGGAGACAGGCGTTGTCTTACTCAAACCGGTCAGGTAGAGAAACATAAAGCCATAAAGCCCCCAAGCGCCTAATAAGAAAAGAAGCCATTTGTCTTTGGCAGTTGTCTTCTCCGGGGGCATGAAGCAGCTGATCACCCAAAATGCGACGGCAGCAAAAGTACATCGGAAAGCAGCCCCTGTCAGCGGACTCATCCACAAAGGCAGGAGGAACTTCAAGGCATTCACATTCAAACCACTAAACACTTTCGAGACAGCCATACTCAAGTTGGCCTCCAGTTTCTTATTCTTCATTTGTTATTTCAGTTGATCATTAAACAAAAAAGTATTACGGCGCAGATAAGCCCAACAGAAAGTGACAACGGTAATCACCAGATTGAATATAAAAGGAAATTCCTGAGACTTGGTATGAAATATCCATTGGAAGAAATCAACGATGAAAGGATAAAGTAAGATGGCAAGATAGTTCATCATCATTACAAATGCCAGTGCCAATGTGGCCTTTTCCGGCAATGCGGTATGCGTAGTCTTATCATAAAGCATGGGTTGGATAACACCATAGCCCAACCCCACAAACAGACATCCGGGAATAATCAGCCATTCAAGCGGAGCTATCCAAATGAGCAACAATCCCAATGCCATGAACAGCAAGCTGTATGCTTTGGTACGTTCTTTCAATGTAGCCGCAATCTTATCCAGACAGAATCCCGGAGCCATAATCGCCAGAAAGAAAAGAGAAATCATCAAGCCCGAATTTCCACTTGAGAAATGATGCTTCTCCATCAGGAAAGGCAGATTGAATATCACCGCCAATACGATATAAGTCGTCACTCCGTAGAAGAACATCAATTCTATCAAATGCTTCACATGGATACCATATTTACTACCGCCGGTATCTATCGCCGCCCGTTCTTCTTCCGAACTTGCACTATCCGCAGCGGCAACTTCCGGCCGGTCTTTCTTCAGACGACCGATCAACAGAATAGAAATCAGCGGAAGCAAATAGACCAGAAAGGGTAAATGCCAACTGACTTCCGCCAGATAACCGGTGACGGCAGTCGCTATCACCAACGTAAAATTAGTGATTGCTGAACTAAGGCCGAATTGTTTTACCCGGTAAGTTCCGGTAAAATACCTCGACACCAGACCGGTAGATAACGGAATAATCAGCCCAGCCCCGATACCCAGTAAGGCACTTACTACAATCAATTGCCACATCTTATTGGAAACCAGATACAACATACCGCTCACCGCAAAGAGCCAAAGTCCGATTTTCAGGATACGGACAAAGTCGACTTTCTCCGTCAACTTACCACCCAGCAGAATGAAAGGAATAATGAGCAAGGAAGGAAGCGAAGTCAACATCTGGATATCCAAATCCGTAGCTTCCGGAAATATCTTCGTAAGATCGCCCAATATAGGCGAAACGGCCAGCCCCGGCAGAGAAGTCAGTGCCGAAACAGACCAGATGGCTATTAAAGTGATAAGAGGAATCGTTCCTCTTCCCGTCTGTATTTTCATACGCAAATTCGTTAAAAGTTTAGGTTTGATGAGAACAATACTCATCGCATAAAGTTCAAAACGAATCCCCCCCTTAATAAACGCCAAATAATGTAAAAGCCGAAAACTTTCAAAACTGCCTGCTGTTGTTGTGGGAAATTCGACGGGGAAAATCCCCATCGCCCTAAACCTTTTAAAAAACAAATTAAGTATGGAAGATTTAAATTTCAGAAAAGGCGATGCTAAAACAGAAGCATTTGGTTCAGACAGAATGTTGCAACCCTCTCCGGTAGAGAAGATACCTGATGGACCTACTACTCCTGAAGTCGCCTACCAGATGGTAAAAGACGAAACATTCGCTCAGACTCAACCGCGCCTGAACCTGGCTACTTTCGTGACTACCTACATGGATGAATATGCTACCAAGCTGATGAACGAAGCCATCAACATTAACTACATTGACGAAACTGAGTATCCGCGTATCGCAGTGATGAACGGTAAATGTATCAACATCGTTGCCAACCTATGGAATTCTCCGGAAAAAGATACTTGGAAAACCGGTGCTCTGGCTATCGGTTCCTCAGAAGCTTGTATGCTGGGTGGTGTAGCTGCCTGGTTGCGCTGGCGTAAGAAAAGACAAGCTCAAGGTAAACCGTTTGATAAACCGAACTTTGTTATTTCTACAGGTTTCCAGGTTGTATGGGAGAAATTTGCACAGTTGTGGCAGATTGAAATGCGTGAAGTGCCTTTGACACTTGACAAAACCACACTCGACCCCGAAGAAGCCTTGAAAATGTGTGATGAGAATACAATTTGTATCGTACCTATCCAGGGTGTTACATGGACAGGACTGAACGATGACGTAGAAGCATTGGACAAAGCACTCGATGCTTACAACGCCAAGACCGGTTATGACATTCCTATCCACGTAGACGCTGCCAGCGGTGGTTTTATCCTTCCGTTCCTTTACCCGGAAACAAAATGGGACTTCCGCCTGAAATGGGTGCTTTCCATCAGTGTATCCGGTCATAAGTTCGGTCTGGTATATCCGGGACTCGGTTGGGTGGTTTGGAAAGGCAAAGAATATCTGCCAGAAGAGATGTCGTTCAGTGTAAATTATCTGGGTGCTAACATCACTCAAGTAGGTTTGAACTTCTCTCGCCCGGCTGCTCAGATTCTGGGACAGTACTACCAGTTCATCCGTTTAGGATTCCAAGGTTACAAAGAAGTACAGTACAACTCTTTGCAGATCGCTAAATACATCCATGACGAAATAGCCAAGATGGCTCCGTTCGTCAACTACTCTAACGAAGTGGTAAACCCGTTGTTCATCTGGTATCTGAAACCGGAATATGCAAAGAACGCTAAATGGACTTTGTATGATTTGCAGGATAAACTATCTCAACACGGTTGGATGGTTCCGGCTTATACATTGCCTTCCAAACTGGAAGATTATGTAGTGATGCGTGTCGTTGTCCGTCAGGGATTCAGCCGCGATATGGCAGATATGTTGCTGGGCGACATCAAGAACGCCATCGCAGAACTGGAAAAATTGGATTATCCTACTCCTACCCGCATAGCACAGGAGAAGAATCTTCCGGTAGAAGCTAAAATATTCAACCACGGCGGCCGTCGTAAAACAGCTAAAAAATAAAAGATCTATGAATAAAAAAGTAACACTCGCTCAATTGCAAGAAGTGGTACAGGAGGCATACGATCAGGTAAAGACGAATACGGGAGGCAAGAATGCCGACTATATTCCTTACTTGGCCAATGTCAACAAAGATCTCTTCGGAATCAGTGTCTGCCTGCTCAACGGGCAGACCATCCATGTGGGGGATACCGACTACCGCTTCGGAATAGAATCCGTATCCAAAGTACATACGGCTATCCTGGCTCTGCGCCAATATGGCGCTAAGGAAATATTGGACAAGATCGGAGCTGATGCGACAGGCTTGCCTTTCAACTCTATCATCGCCATCTTGCTGGAAAACGACCACCCGTCTACTCCATTGGTAAACGCCGGCGCCATCTCCGCTTGCAGTATGGTGAAACCAATAGGCGACTCTGCCAAGAAATGGGACGCCATCGTAGGAAACATAACCGACTTGTGCGGCAGTGCTCCTCAACTGATAGACGAATTGTACAAGTCCGAATCGGATACTAACTTCAACAACCGCTCCATTGCCTGGCTGCTGAAGAACTACAACCGTATCTATGATGATCCGGATATGTCCCTAGACCTTTATACGCGTCAATGTTCATTGGGAGTGACCGCATTGCAGCTTTCCATCGCTGCCGGAACAATCGCCAACGGCGGTGTGAATCCGGTGACCAAGAAAGAAGTGTTCGACGCCAGCTTGTCTCCTAAAATCACAGCCATGATTGCCGCGGTAGGTTTCTACGAACATACCGGCGACTGGATGTATACTTCCGGCATTCCGGCCAAGACAGGTGTAGGAGGTGGTGTGATGGGTGTGCTACCCGGACAGTTCGGTATCGCAGCATTCGCTCCTCCTTTGGATGGATCGGGTAACTCTGTAAAAGCACAGTTGGCTATCCAGTACATCATGAACAAACTAGGACTGAATGTATTCGGTCAGAATCATATCACGATCGTTGATTAAAAAGACTTTCCCGATAAAAAGTGAAGGGTTACTATTGCGCGATAGTAACCTTTTTCTATTACAATCTATCTATTTTACGATGTTAATTAACGAACTTTGAAAGAGATTGCGGGAACATCTCGTACAAAATGTTGTTATAACACTGACTTTAAAATATTTTTCACTTAAAACCTTAACTTATGGCAAATATTAAAAATGCAGTGAAGCTGGGTGTGTTTACCCTCGCTATCATGAACGTTACGGCAGTAGTATCATTGCGTGGACTACCGGCCGAGGCCGTATACGGAATGAGTTCGGCCTTTTACTATCTTTTTGCAGCTATTGTCTTTCTTATTCCTACATCGCTCGTCGCAGCAGAATTGGCGGCCATGTTCCAGGATAAACAAGGCGGTGTGTTCCGGTGGGTAGGTGAAGCCTACGGCAAGAAACTGGGATTCCTCGCCATTTGGGTACAATGGATTGAAAGTACAATCTGGTATCCCACAGTACTAACATTCGGTGCCGTATCCATCGCCTTCATCGGAATGAATGACGTACATGATATGTCACTGGCAAACAACAAGTATTACACGCTTGTCGTCGTACTTATCATCTATTGGCTGGCAACATTCATTTCCCTGAAAGGTATGAGCTGGGTTGGTAAAGTGGCTAAAATCGGCGGTTTGGTCGGTACGATTATTCCGGCCGGATTGTTGATTATCCTAGGTATCATTTATCTCGCAACAGGCGGACACTCTAACATGAATTTCGACAGCAGCTTCTTCCCCGACTTTACCAATTTCGACAATGTCGTTCTAGCCGCCAGTATCTTCTTGTTCTATGCCGGTATGGAAATGGGCGGTATCCACGTGAAAGATGTAGATAATCCATCCAAGAACTACCCGAAAGCAGTATTTATCGGTGCGCTTATCACCGTTCTTATCTTTGTGCTGGGTACTTTCGCACTTGGTGTTATCATCCCCGCAAATGATATTAACCTGACTCAGAGCTTACTTGTCGGTTTTGACAACTACTTCAAGTATATCCATGCTTCCTGGTTATCACCGATCATTGCCATCGCCCTTGCCTTCGGTGTATTGGCAGGTGTATTGACATGGGTTGCCGGTCCGTCAAAAGGTATCTTTGCCGTAGGTAAAGCCGGTTATATGCCTCCGTTCTTCCAGAAAACAAACAAACTGGGTGTACAGAAAAACATTCTGTTCGTGCAGGGTATAGCAGTAACTGTATTAAGTCTGTTGTTCGTCGTTATGCCTTCTGTACAGAGTTTCTACCAGATCCTGTCTCAGCTGACAGTGATTCTTTATCTTATCATGTATCTGCTGATGTTCTCCGGAGCAATCGCACTTCGTTATAAGATGAAAAAACTGAACCGCCCGTTCCGTATCGGTAAGAGTGGCAACGGTTTGATGTGGTTCGTCGGCGGACTCGGTTTCTGCGGATCATTGCTTGCCTTTATCCTTAGCTTTATCCCACCCAGCCAGATTTCTACAGGTAGCAACACTGTATGGTTCTCCGTACTGATTATCGGTGCTATCATTGTCGTTGTTGCTCCATTCATCATCTATGCAGCAAAGAAACCGTCTTGGGTAGACCCGAATTCCAATTTCGAACCGTTCCATTGGGAAGTACAGCCTCAAACTGCGAATATAGCTGCCGGTAGTGTCAGTACGGCAACTTCCAATGCGGCAACTTCTGGTGCAACAACTTCCAATGCAACAGCTTCCGGTGCTACTCCGTCAGGAAGTTCTAAGGTTTCAAGCGGAAGTGCAACCCCTAATAATACATCTCCGGAAACCGGAAACACCAAAAAGGAGATACCTAAGTCCTAAAAGGTAAAGGTATATCTCTGTATATAAAAAGTAATCCCGTATCGGCTATTCAGGTAGTTGATACGGGATATATATTATCTAAAAAATACAACTATTATTCTCCATATCAGAAATTGGCGAAAATTTCTTCCAAAGTTATTGCGGTATTAAAAAATATACTTATCTTTGCACCCGCAAACAAGAAAGGTGTCATAGCTCAGTTGGTAGAGCAAAGGACTGAAAATCCTTGTGTCCCCGGTTCGATTCCTGGTGACACCACTTCTTAAGCAATCGGAATGTAGCGCAGTTGGTAGCGCACTACGTTCGGGACGTAGGGGTCGGGCGTTCGAGTCGCCTCATTCCGACAATCAAAAGGGTAGCTTTCTGTTTTTCAGTAAGTTACCTTTTGTGTTTTAAAACACCAACCTATTATATCATGAAAAACAGATCCTTTATCTTTACAGCAGTAGCAGCTTCTCTTTTGTGCGTCAGTTGTACAAAGCCCCAAACCACTCTTTCAGAGAATGAACGACCGTTCAATCCACCTATTATGGGATGGAGTTCGTGGAACGCCTTTCTGGTAGACATCAGCGAAGACATTATTAAACATCAGGCCGACCTCATGGTGGAGAAAGGATTGAAAGATGCAGGCTATCAGTACATCAATGTAGATGACGGATACTTCGGCAAAAGGGATGAAAACGGAGTCATGCAAGCAAACGAGAAACGTTTTCCTAATGGCATGAAACCTGTGGCAGACCATATACACAGTTTGGGAATGAAGGCGGGACTCTATACGGATGCAGGGACTAGAACGTGCGGCTCTCTCTGGAACAAGGACTCTATAGGAATAGGAGCTGGTATCTACGGCCACGAACCGCAAGACGCCCAATTATACTTCGGCGACTGGGGCTTCGATTTCATCAAAATAGATTATTGCGGTGGAGAAGTGCTAGGACTGGATGAGAAAGAACGATATACCTCTATCCGCAACAGCATAGATAAAGTGAATAAAAATGTTTCCATAAACATCTGCCGATGGGCTTACCCCGGCACCTGGGCCAAAGACGCAGCAACTTCCTGGCGTATCAGCGGCGATATCAATGCACATTGGAATTCATTAAAATATGTAGTCGGGAAGAACCTCTACCTGTCTGCCTATGCCGGAAACGGACATTATAACGACATGGATATGATGGTGATCGGATTCCGTAACAATAGCAGAGTAGGCGGCAACGGTCTTACTCCGACCGAAGAGGAAGCCCATTTCGGCCTATGGTGTATCATGAGCTCTCCGTTACTCATCGGATGCGACTTGGAAAAAATGCCGGATTCTTCGCTCGAATTACTGAAAAATAAGGAATTAATCGCACTCAACCAAGATCCTTTGGGATTACAGGCATACGTAGCACAACATGAAAACGAAGGATACGTATTGGTGAAAGATATCGAGCAGAAACGTGGCAATGTGCGTGCCGTAGCATTGTACAACCCGTCCGACACCGTATGTAGATTCTCCGTTCCATTCTCTTCTTTGGAATTCGGTGGAAATGTGAAAGTGCGTGATTTAGTAAGACACAGTGATTTAGGCAGTTTTTCCGGTATTTTTGAGCAAACGCTCCCTGCCCACAGTGCCATGTTCCTCCGCATGGAAGGTGAGGCACGCCTGGAACCGACTTTGTATGAAGCGGAATGGGCTTACCTGCCTCTTTTCAATGACTTAGGCAAAAACGCCAAAGGTATCCAGTATGCTTATGACAAAGAAGCCTCCGGCAAAATGAAAGTTGGATTTCTTGGTGGAAAACCGGAGAACTATGCCGAATGGCGCGAAGTATATAGTGAAAACGGCGGACGTTATAATATGACCATCCACTATTCACACGGAAAAGGACGGCAGATAGAGGTAGATGTCAACGGTATCATCACAAAAATCAGCTCTTTGGGAGAGGACGATAATCACAGCCAAATCTCAATTCCGGTAGAACTGAAAGCCGGTTACAATACCATTCGGATCGGCAACAGCTACGATTGGGCACCGGACATAGACTGTTTCACATTGACAAAGACATTATAAATTGCAATAACAATAAATAGAAAAAGTGCAAAAAGGAGGAGCTAAGATCACTCTCCACTCCTCCCGTCACGACAAACAACTAAAATTATTCACTATTTGATGCCATCCAATGCTCTTTTAGCAGTAGCATTAGCGGGGTCTATAGCCAGAATTTTACTCCAGTAGTCCCTAGACGTCTCCTTGTTCGCTTTCGCTTCGGTCTTCAATGCCGGATTCTCGATAGCCAACAAATAATAATAGCCCAGATAACTGTAGCACTCAACCAAGGCAGCATTGTAACGAGGATCATTTTTACTTTCCAATAAAGTAGCCACTTCCTCATAGAAAGGTTTAGCCAATCCTAAAGTAGTCTCGGGGTCAAGTGCGGAATTGGCACGCGCCCTCCAGAAATTACCCAGATAGCTATCCGGTGCTGCCACTGCGATAGCTTGGAAAACAGAATCGGCAGACGCCAAAGCCTGTTTACGCTCTTCGACAGTGATTGTCAATGAATCAGATTGCGTACCCGCTCCATAATAAAGTCTGCCAAACTGGAACTGTAAGTCCGGAGTTTGCTTTGCCTTATCAAGAGATGAATAATATTTCCGGTAAGCACTGATCGCCTTTTTATAATCATTCTTCCGCTCGTAAGCAGCAGAGATGTTTTTGTATAAGTTCGTATTGGAGGGCTCCAATTGAACCGCCTTTTCATATTGTATCACAGCTTCATCATATTTTTTCAAATCTTCCAGCAGATGTCCGTAATACATATAGTCCAAATAAGAATAATCGGCTTTATCGGTTTCATTAAAGAAAATATCCGCAGCTTTCATCGCTTCGTCAAAACGCTTCAAGTCAGTATAATTATACATTGCCAGGCGGTTGAACGCAGCATGGCGAGGATTCTTTTGCAGTCCCATGTTGGCTACTTCAAGCGACTTCTCGAAATCATGGTTCAAGAATAAAGCAAACGCATACTTCACTAAATCCTCCTCAGTAGCTGCCGGTCCCATAGCAAAACGCGAATAAGCATCCGCAGCTTTGCTGAAATCATTCTTCAAATAATAAATCTCGGCCAGCTTCTTGTCTACACCGGTGTTAGACGGTTGCAAAGCTTTCAGTTGATTCAGCTTTTCGATAGCAAGACTCGAATTTGCCATCTTATAGATATCCGCAAATTTCAGATAAGCCGCCGCACAGCGCGGATTAAAGTAAATGGCTTCCTCATATTTTTGAGAAGCAAGACCGGCATTCTTCTGTTTGAGGGCAATATCTCCCTCCAATACGGCCGCATCAGCCGATTTGCCGTTCGCTTTTTTGGCAAGAGCCGCATATTGCTGAGCTTCCGGTATTTTGCCGGCTTCCAGATAAGCCTCACCGATAGCCACCAACAGCTCTATATTCTTTTTATTCTTGCCTTTTATCATTTGTTCAGCCTCTTCGGCCGCTTGTGCCGGATTCGCCTGAATAGTTTCTTTCAATTTTGCAACACCCGCTTTCCATTCGGAGGCAGGAGTTTGTGCATAGAGCGACCCAACTGCTATAAACGCTCCAGCTAAAAACATTTGTACTCGTTTCATGATAGTCTCTAATTTTAGTTATTATTCGTCATTCACATGGACTACACGTATCGGCTGAGTAGCCGGGACAAGTCCGGATTTTAATATGATGCGCTGCCCCTTGTCGGAGGTCATAAAAGAAGTGAATCCCCAAGGCAGCCCGTTGCGAGGATCATTCAGAATTGCATAAATCGGCCGTGCCAATGGATAATTGCCATAATACAAATAAGCCTGATAAGGTTTATAGCTGTTTCCGGGAGTCGCCACATCTTCGGCACTCACCGCCATCACCCTAATTTCCTCCCTGAAAGAGAGATTAGTAGTATCACTGCGGTTTCCCAACCAGTTCACACCTATCACACCTATCGCATCAGGATTCCGCGCTACATAATTTATCACCTGTTGATTTGTCCTCAAAGCACTCACATTTCCTTCCGCCAACGGTTTTCCGTTGCAGATCGAATCCATCGCAAAGCGTACTGTACTGGAGTTCTTATTGTCGAACACCACCCGAATACCTTTCAGACGGGAACCCGGATTCACCTGTTTCCAATCTTTCACTTCACCCGTCAAGATACGGCGGAAATCGCGCACACTCAACAATGAATCCGGATTCTCACGGTTCACAATCAGTGCCAGTCCATCCGTAGCCAGCTTAATCTCACGAGGATAAAACTTACGGCTGTGAAACGAATTCATTTCTTCCTCTGTCAGTGTCCGGGTTGCGATTGCCAACCGGACACTGTCTTTCAGAAGTAAATTAATCGCCTCTACTTCAGTAGTGTAGCGAGGAACAATTCCGGCCAGAGGATACAAACTCTCAAACACATCGATTTCTTCCTGCACAATGGGTTCGAAACTTTCATCCGCCGCAATAGCTATCACCCCGGACGAATACGTATCCGTCGGTCCGTCTTTCGATTTAGAACGGCAAGCACTTAATGCCGCCAGCAAAACGATTCCTATCAGCCAAAATTGTCTTTTCATCATCTTTTTATTGTAATCTGAACATTACCGGAACTGTAAACTTCACACGCACCGCCTTACCGTTCTGCTTGCCCGGAATCCACTTCGGCATACTCTTTACCACACGTACAGCTTCCTTATCCAGATAAGGATCTACACCACGTGCCACACGCACATCCGAAATAGTACCGTCGCGCTCTACGACAAACTGAATGATAACACGTCCTTGTGTTCCGTTCTCCTGTGCAATAGTAGGATATTTGATGTTTTTTCCCAGATAAACCATCAATTCCTGCATTCCGCCCGGGAAGGCAGGCATCTGTTCTACCATATCGAACACTTTTTCCGGTTCCGGCTCAGCCTGTGTTACTACCTGCTTCAAGTCGGCGATATCCGCACCATTCTCTTCATCATTACCTTTCACATCGGCAATGGAGATCGCTACTTTAGTAGAAGTCAACTCTTCCTGACTCTTGATCTCATTATCCTCGTGCACCTCTTCATCCTTCTTGATGACGGGAGCCGTAAACTTAATAGAACTCTTCAATGCAGGGGGGGGAGGAGCTACAGGTTCTACTCGCTTCATCTCTTCCTGCTTGATTTCCGGTTCTTCCAATTTCGACAGAGTAGTAACCTCCGTCATCACTTCCTTTTGTTTCGGAGTTGCCAACTTGAGCAACGTAGGAATCGTAAACCCGATCAATGCGATGACCAATACAGCAAACATTGCCAGATTATGCCGTTTTGTCGAATTGGCACGCATCTTATAGGCACCATACGCCTGATTCTTGCCTTCAAAAATCAGTTGACACCATTCCGAAGAAGTCAAATCTATTTTTGCCATTTTACTTTTCTGTTTTAGGTGTTACATCATTTATCGGCCAGATTCTGTGACAAGGCACCCTTCTCATCGAAATTCTTCATCAAGAATTCGTCTGCTTCGGCAATGTCCGTAATCACATACTTACCTATATTACATATCTGCATCTCGTCCAGCGCGTCAATCAGATTCTTATAAGAAGCATCATCCGTCGCCTTGATAATCACGGTCGGCGTATCTTTTCCGCTCTTAATTTCGGAAACCTGTTTCCGGTATTCCTCTTCTGAAATCTTAAGGTCCAGCTTCTGCTGCTTCAAAGCCCTCACTTTGTTCACGGCAGCCGCATTCTTCTGAAGAAGTATGGAACGTATTCCATCCGGAGTGTAACTCGTCTCTTTCAGCGAAGTGTAATCCTTATAGTTCGGTTCACCCTCGTAGTAATAGAGCTTATTGTCCGCTCCTAGCAGCAATGTGATTGCCTGCGAAGCCTTCACCATACTCTTCTGTTGTTCTGTTATACTCTTATCATTACTCGGCATGCTTATCTCCATCGTCTGAGGCTTGCTCAGGGTGGTACAAAGCATAAAGAAAGTAATCAGCAACATATTCATATCCACCATCGGAGTGAAATCCACCCGCACGGCAAACTTTTTCTGTTTGCTCTTTCCATTTTTTCCGCCGCTCTCTTGTACTTCAGCACTCATACTGTTTTCCTCCTTTCTATTCTTCAGATTCCCCTTTGAGAGAAGTAATCAGGTTGTACCGGTTCTCTCTCAAATCCTGAAGTGAGTTCATAACGTTCTTTATCACCGAGTATGGAGTAGATGCATCCGCCTTGATAGCGATTCGCAAATCAGCGTTGGCTGCACGCGCATTGCGTACCCATGCCTTAAACTGGTTGTCGGTACTATCACATGGAATTCCTTCGTTTTTAAGAATCTTATCCCGTTGTTCTTCAGGAAGATCGAGGAATTTCTGCATACTTCTGATAGGCACTCCGAAAGTGGAAGCTAACGTAAACCGCTTCTGCTGTTCCGGAGTAAACTTAATGCCATACTCTTCACCCATGCTCTCCAAAACAGCCTGCATATCCTGCTGTTTGTCGAGGCTCATAAATATCTTTCCGCTAGGATCTACCAGAATCTGGAGCACGTTTGTCTCCGGAATCTTGATTTCCGATACGGAAGCCGGAGTGTTTACCTGCACCGGTTCTTTCTTCACGAATGTTGAAGTCAACATAAAGAAGGTAAGAAGCAATACAGTAACGTCACTCATAGCGGTCATATCTATGAACGTACTTTTCTTTTTAATTTGCGCTCTACCCATGATTTATAGATTTTAAAGGGTCCGCAGAATTAGTGAGTAGCGGCAAAAGTTTGCACGATAGAGAATCCGACTTCGTCGAGACCGTAAGTCAGTTTATCAATTTTGTTAGTGTAATAGTTGTAGGAAATAACAGCCAATGCACCGGTCAAGATACCGAAAGCAGTGTTAATCAAGGCTTCGGAAATACCTTGTGACAGAGCCATAGAGTCAGCACCACCACCTGCAGACAAAGCGGCAAACGAACGGATCATACCGATTACAGTACCGAGCAATCCCATCAATGTACCCAATGTAGTGATTGTGGCAATAATCGGAAGATTCTGTTGCATCATAGGCATTTCCAATGCAGTAGCCTCTTCCAGCTCTTTCTGGATTGCCAATAACTTCTGCTCCTTAGACAAAGCAGTATTCTTCTCCATTTCGTCATATTTACGAAGAGTGGAAGTAACCACATTAGCTACCGAACCTTTCTGATTATCACAGATTTCCTGCGCTTTCTTAATATCCCCCTCAGCCAATGCAGCTTTGATATTAGCAACGAATTTAGCTAAAGAACCTTTTCCGAAAGCAGAGCGGAGAGCAAAATAGCGTTCGATACTCAATGCAAGTACAGTCAACAGCAATGTCTGAATGACAGGCACGATAATACCACCTTTGTAAATAGTACCCAAAAAGTTTCCTGGCAACGGGTGATTGTTCGGATCATTGTTCATAAAGTTTGACGGATTTCCCAATAGGAAATGATAAATACATACTGCCAGAATAAAACAGCAGATAATAACGATACCGGCATTCTTTATACCTACGACATGAGTTTTTTTAGTAGTTTCCATAATAAGTTTTTTGTTAAGATATTAATTTTAGTTATTTAGAAAAAATTGTCAACAGAATTAGACACACTGCGCTATAGACCCGGTAACTTTTTAGATACAAAAAGCCACACAGTTCATACAGGGTATGAAAAGTAAATTACTAATTGAAGTGAAGGGAATAAATACTAAATAAGGATACGTCTCAGAGCGAACACATAATAGTCGCTGCAGATAATGGAATAATGAGGATCCTTATCCGAGTAATAGGATTTACTTTGATCTAATACCAGTGAGTTTTCTCTCAACAAGAAAAACTTATTAATAATGTCTTTCAAAGAGTCATTAATTTCAATGATTCTACGCAGACGATAATTAGAATTCGTTTCGGAAACAGGCTTAAAGCCCAATTCTACATCAGAAATGGATAAAGACTGTGTGTTATCATAATCCACATGATGACCACCTACAGAAGAACGATGATTAGTATTGTCTGAAGATGATTCAGAGAACTGACAAGTCGATTCACAACTAGATATGCAAGTAGAGAAATCCATAGCATTTCCACTTATGCTAAAAGATAGCATCAGCAGAACACAAGCCAATATGAATCTCGGAGAACTTTTCATTATATCTTAGTTGTTATTTATTAGTCTTACCTAATTCGGTCGCAAATATAGTCATTAAATTGATTAAGTTTATCATCATTCACATCATTTAAACTATAAATCTTAATCATACTATTAGAACAAGCCAGAAAGGATTTTGTTTCCAAAGAAAGCCATTTAATATCTTAAAAAAGATTTATAACAATCATTTTCAGAAGCGACAGAAAACAGAAAGCCCCTTGAGTCATTGCTGAATCAAGGGGCTTCTTAAAAAACGGCGGCTACCTACTCTCCCACTGTTACGCAGTACCATCGGCGTGACGAGGCTTAACTTCTCTGTTCGGAATGGGAAGAGGTGGAACCCTCGTGCTATAACCACCTGAATAAGGTTATGACATGATGAAAAGTAAAATCTCAGTGTATTACCCGTTTCCGAGGTAATCCGCTAAACGTATATATCGCGATCCGTACAAGTCCAAAAGAAAGTGGACGGGCAATTAGTAATGCTCGGCTATGATGTTACCACCTGTACACCTGCATCCTATCAACGTCATCGTCTTTGACGACCCTAAGAAATCTAATCTTGTGGCTGGCTTCGTACTTAGATGCTTTCAGCACTTATCCAATCCCGACTTAGATACCCAGCAATGCACCTGGCGGCACAACTGGTAAACCAGAGGTCAGTCCAACACGGTCCTCTCGTACTAGTGTCAGAGCCACGCAAATTTCATACGCCCACGATAGATAGAGACCGAACTGTCTCACGACGTTCTGAACCCAGCTCGCGTGCCACTTTAATGGGCGAACAGCCCAACCCTTGGGACCTTCTCCAGCCCCAGGATGTGACGAGCCGACATCGAGGTGCCAAACCCCTCCGTCGATATGAGCTCTTGGGAGGGATCAGCCTGTTATCCCCGGAGTACCTTTTATCCTTTGAGCGATGTCCCTTCCATGCGGAAACACCGGATCACTATGCTCTAGTTTCCTACCTGATCGACTTGTATGTCTCCCAGTCAAGCGCCCTTATGCCATTACACTCTACGGACGGTTACCAATCGTCCTGAGGGCACCTTTAGAAGCCTCCGTTACACTTTTGGAGGCGACCACCCCAGTCAAACTACCCACCAAACAGTGTCCTCCATTTTTGGAGTTAGAACTCAAATAATCAAAGGGCCGTATTTCAACAGCGACTCCACAAATACTGGCGTACCTGCTTCGAAGTCTCCGGCCTATCCTACACATCAATTACCCAAATTCAATGTTAAGCTATAGTAAAGGTTCACGGGGTCTTTTCGTCCCATCGCGGGTAATCGGCATCTTCACCGATACTACAATTTCACTGAGCTCACGGTTGAGACAGTGTCCAGATCATTACACCATTCGTGCAGGTCGGAACTTACCCGACAAGGAATTTCGCTACCTTAGGACCGTTATAGTTACGGCCGCCGTTTACTGGGGCTTCAATTCAATGCTTCTCTTGCGATGACATCTCCTCTTAACCTTCCAGCACCGGGCAGGTGTCAGGCTGTATACGTAATCTTTCAATTTGGCACAGCCCTGTGTTTTTGTTAAACAGTTGCCTGGACCTATTCTCTGCGCCCAACTCTCGTTGGGACCCTTTATCCCGAAGTTACAGGGTCAATTTGCCTAGTTCCTTAACCGTGAATCACTCAAGCGCCTTAGTATATTCAACCCGACTACGTGTGTCCGTTTGCGGTACGGGTACCTTAAAGATTAAGTTTAGCGGATTTTCTTGGGAGTATGTTTACACGCACTATTGGATTGTTCCGAAGAACGCTCCATACTATCAGGTTCGACTCTTATCCTGGATTTGCCTGGGATAATCAACATCTACACCCTTCAACGGACTATTCCGTCAGTCCGCGGCGCTGTCACTCCTCCGTCTCCACGTCACTCTTTAAGGTAGTACAGGAATATTAACCTGTTCTGCCATCGGCCTCACCCTTCGGCTGAGCCTTAGGACCCGACTAACCCTGATCCGATTAGCGTTGATCAGGAAACCTTAGTCTTTCGGCGAGGGGGTTTCTCACCCCCTTTATCGTTACTTATACCTACATTTGCTTTTCCACACGCTCCAGCAAGGCTCACGCCTCACCTTCGACGCAGAGTGGAATGCTCCCCTACCGATGTTTACACATCCCATAGCTTCGGTAAGATACTTAATGCCCGATTATTATCCACGCCAAACTCCTCGACTAGTGAGCTGTTACGCACTCTTTAAATGAATGGCTGCTTCCAAGCCAACATCCTAGCTGTCTTAGCAATCTGACTTCGTTAGTTCAACTTAGTATCTATTTGGGGACCTTAGCTGATGGTCCGGATTCTTCTCCTTTAGGACATGGACCTTAGCACCCATGCCCTCACTCCTGTGATAGGACTAATGCGCATTCGGAGTTTATCAAGACTTGATAGGCGGTGAAGCCCTCGCATCTTATCAGTCGCTCTACCTCACATTAGTAACTCACAAGGCTGCACCTAAATGCATTTCGGGGAGTACGAGCTATCTCCAAGTTTGATTAGCCTTTCACCCCCACCCTCAGTTCATCCGGAAGCTTTTCAACGCTTATCGGTTCGGTCCTCCAGTTAGTGTTACCTAACCTTCAACCTGACCAAGGGTAGATCACTTGGTTTCGCGTCTACTCCTTCCGACTGGTCGCCCTGTTCAGACTCGCTTTCGCTTCGGCTACACATTTTAAAATGCTTAACCTTGCCGGAAAAAGTAACTCGTAGGTTCATTATGCAAAAGGCACGCCGTCACTGCTTACGCAGCTCCGACCGCTTGTAGGCGCATGGTTTCAGGGACTATTTCACTCTTCTGTTCGAAGTGCTTTTCACCTTTCCTTCACAGTACTGGTTCGCTATCGGTCTCTCGGGAGTATTTAGCCTTACCGGATGGTCCCGGCAGATTCACGCAAGATTCCTCGTGTCCCGCGCTACTCAGGATACCACTACGCTTCGTTTAGCTTCGAATACCGGACTATCACCGTCTATGGTCCCATTTTCCAAAGGGTTCTTCTCACTAAAGTTCTTGCGATGTCGTGGTCCTACAACCCCAATATTGCCGTAACAACATTGGTTTGGGCTAATCCCCGTTCGCTCGCCACTACTTGGGGAATCATTATTATTTTCTTTTCCTACAGGTACTAAGATGTTTCAGTTCCCTGTGTTAGCCTCCATCCAGGATGGATGACATTCCTTCAGAATGTCGGGTTATCCCATTCGGAAATCTTCGGATCAAAGGTTATTTGCACCTACCCGAAGCTTATCGCAGCTTATCACGTCCTTCATCGCCTCCGAGAGCCAAGGCATCCGCCATGCGCCCTTGCTTACTTTCTTTCAAACTGACTTCCCTGTATATTGAACTATTGCTAGTCCGCATACCGGAAACGTACGGTTCGATATATACTTTTAGCTCTTACTAAAATTTTACTTTTTGTATCATCATGTCAAAGATCGTTTCTCTTTTCAGAGATCGTGGAGAATAACGGATTCGAACCGTTGACCCTCTGCGTGCAAGGCAGATGCTCTAGCCAGCTGAGCTAATCCCCCGGAATAAGTTGAGACTGGAGAATGGAAAGTTGAGAGTGATACTTACAACTGCCAGACAATCGTCAACATTCTCGAAGTAGTCCCAGGCAGAGTTGAACTGCCGACCTCTACATTATCAGTGTAGCGCTCTAACCAACTGAGCTATAGGACTAGTTCAACCTTGTCTACCTGTTGAGTTAGACTCGGCTTCTTTTTCTCTTGTTTATCTCTATCTATAATTCTATAGATGGTTGATCTATATCTATAAATAAACAAGTACCAGTAGTACAAAAACAGAACCTTTAAAGTCATCATTTTTTTCAGTGAGAAAGCAAGTCCAGATAATGGGAGTAAACTCCTGGCTCTCAACTCTCAACTCTCAACTTATTACGGCATCGCTCCAGAAAGGAGGTGTTCCAGCCGCACCTTCCGGTACGGCTACCTTGTTACGACTTAGCCCCAATTACCAGTTTTACCCTAGGACGCTCCTCGCGGTTACGTACTTCAGGTACCCCCGGCTTTCATGGCTTGACGGGCGGTGTGTACAAGGCCCGGGAACGTATTCACCGCGCCATGGCTGATGCGCGATTACTAGCGAATCCAGCTTCACGAAGTCGGGTTGCAGACTTCGATCCGAACTGAGAGAGGTTTTTGGGATTGGCATCACGTCGCCGTGTAGCTGCCTTCTGTACCCCCCATTGTAACACGTGTGTAGCCCCGGACGTAAGGGCCGTGCTGATTTGACGTCATCCCCACCTTCCTCACATCTTACGACGGCAGTCTCTCCAGAGTCCTCAGCATGACCTGTTAGTAACTGAAGATAAGGGTTGCGCTCGTTATGGCACTTAAGCCGACACCTCACGGCACGAGCTGACGACAACCATGCAGCACCTTCACATTTGTCTTACGACTAACCAATTTCTTGATTATTCAAATGCAATTTAAGCCCGGGTAAGGTTCCTCGCGTATCATCGAATTAAACCACATGTTCCTCCGCTTGTGCGGGCCCCCGTCAATTCCTTTGAGTTTCACCGTTGCCGGCGTACTCCCCAGGTGGAATACTTAACGCTTTCGCTTGGCCGCTTACCGTGTATCGCAAACAGCGAGTATTCATCGTTTACTGTGTGGACTACCAGGGTATCTAATCCTGTTTGATACCCACACTTTCGAGCATCAGTGTCAGTTGCAGTCCAGTGAGCTGCCTTCGCAATCGGAGTTCTTCGTGATATCTAAGCATTTCACCGCTACACCACGAATTCCGCCCACCTCTACTGTACTCAAGACAGCCAGTATCAACTGCAATTTTACGGTTGAGCCGCAAACTTTCACAACTGACTTAACTGTCCACCTACGCTCCCTTTAAACCCAATAAATCCGGATAACGCTCGGATCCTCCGTATTACCGCGGCTGCTGGCACGGAGTTAGCCGATCCTTATTCATACGGTACATACAAAAATCCACACGTGGATAACTTTATTCCCGTATAAAAGAAGTTTACAACCCATAGGGCAGTCATCCTTCACGCTACTTGGCTGGTTCAGACTCCCGTCCATTGACCAATATTCCTCACTGCTGCCTCCCGTAGGAGTTTGGACCGTGTCTCAGTTCCAATGTGGGGGACCTTCCTCTCAGAACCCCTATCCATCGAAGTCTTGGTGGGCCGTTACCCCGCCAACAAACTAATGGAACGCATCCCCATCGATAACCGAAATTCTTTAATAGGATTATCATGCGATAATCATATGCCATCCGGTATTAATCTTTCTTTCGAAAGGCTATCCCGGAGTTATCGGCAGGTTGGATACGTGTTACTCACCCGTGCGCCGGTCGCCATCTCCAGTTTGCAAGCAAACTGAAATGCTGCCCCTCGACTTGCATGTGTTAAGCCTGTAGCTAGCGTTCATCCTGAGCCAGGATCAAACTCTTCATTGTAAAAGTATTTTCATCTATCCCATAGGATAGCATTTTGCTCTGTTCAGGATGCCGTACAATTTATTGACTCTATTTTCTATACCTATATTATATAAGCATTGACGGTTCTATTTTAACTTGTACTACTTGTATTGTTTATCAATATTTCAAAGAACTAACGTGGCTTCTGCCGCGCCTGCTTTCTTTGCGAAAGCGGATGCAAAGATAAGGACTTTTTCAGATAACCTCCAAACTTTTTCGAAAGTTTTTTGTTTTTATTTTCTGAACCCTTATTCTTTAGCAGAATGTCAATCATTAGGCTCTGTCTCTCTAGCAAAGCGGGTGCAAAAGTAGACACTTTATACATAACATCCAAATATATTCCACTATTTTTTTGAAGTTTTTTGAAAGGAAAACGCTAACTCATTGAATCATAACGATGTTGCAGAACATATTTTTTCAACAGCGGGAGAAAAGGACAATGGAAGCGAGGGAAAGGATACATTATTATATTCATGCGTGCGTATGTGTGCGCGCAAAGAGAAAAGAGAGAAAAGAGAGAAAGAGAAGAGAAGTGAGAAGAAAGAGAGCACCAACGAATAAACGTCGGACACTCTCTTTCTGAGGAGGACTAAAGGCAAGAAACCTTCAGACTTTCAACGCCTCTCAAATCAACTGGTTAGGGATAAAACGAAATAAGAGCTAGGGTGAAACCAAACAAACGGCGTTAAAAGCATTTCTCCTCCAGACTAAAAGATTCTCTATCTAAACATAATTTCTCCAGAATAGACTACTCTCTCTACGCAAGACCGGCATCTTATCCGTATAAAGCAAAAACAAATCGGATTTTCATCTTACAGCTCCTCAGAGATCCGCAAACTTACCAACTCAAGCCATTTAGCCAGACTAAGGTCAATACCGCTTTTCTGCAGAAAACGCAGGGAGGAGCGGAAATGCCTGATTGTCTTTTCAGGGTCTTCACCCATGACATAGGAAAGTTCGCCCCAAGCATAGTACAAACGGGAGATCTGGAGAACATCAACAAGAGTGAAGGATTCATCACCGGAAGAATCTATCAGACGACGAAGGATGTCGTGAGCACAGCACAGTTCGGATTCACTCAGATCACCGAGAGGCTTTTTCATTATGGGATGCTGCATCAGGCGGACAATATCGACTTTAAAATCTGCATTCATCACGTATTGTTTTGTACGCATCAGTTCCCGATGGTGCGAGGGTTCATTAAAAAAGAGAGCGCAGGAACTATCTGCTTATGCCATATATAGGTATCCGCTAAGACCCCCAGTGAACATAAGTGATAGTCCCACGCTCAATTGGACATATAACAAGGTTATATATACAATGTTGCGTGAGACCTGTCACTCATTGCCATTCACTGGTAAAAAATTAGCGGATTTTCATATATGAATGCAACAAATAACCGTTCTCGATAAAAAACAAAACAAAGCTCCTTTCAACGCACGAAAGTATGCTACGACAAAAGTAGCTATAAATTTCTATTAAACAAGTAATACAGAGAAAAAAATAATCAGCCCGGAAAACTTATACATAGATATTTTTCGCACTTTCCTCTATCACCTATCACCGGCAATCGTGAACGTCCCTGTTCATCGGAGTTTAAGGCATGGTGACAGGTTGCCAGCAACCTATCACCGCATCTGTCACCTATCACCCGCCTATCACCGGACGGCAGATGATGAGTAAAAAGTATAAACAATAGATACTCAACACATTAACGACCTAAATACAGGATATAAATAAGCAATATATAGGATATTAATAACTCATATATGGGATATTAACAACCTATGTACAGGGTATTAATACTCAACACATAGGCTATTAATGACTGAGAAGACAGGCAGTAATGACTGAAAAGCAAGCATCAAGAGCCGAAAGAGAGCGGTAGAACAGACAGTTTCAAGTAACAGAAAATGTAGTTTCACCACAGGGAACTAGAAGTTCAAGCAAATGAAACTAAAGGTTCAAGCAGGGGAAACTAAAGGTTCAGGCAGATGAAACTAGAGTTTCAAGCAAGGGAAACAAAAGTTTCAAGCGGGTGAAACTAAAGTTTCATACGCAGGAAACACTTGATGAAAAGCAGGATGGCAAGGAAAAGTGTGTGGTTTAATGTTTTTAGTTGACCACTTTAAGGCTTATTTTCAAAGTCGGTTGACTCAGTTAATACTTATTTTTATTACAAGTTGGGGGGCGTAAAATAAACTGTGTCATGCTCTATTTTCCTTTCAAACTCATCGGTCGGGGAGCGGCCAGCGCCAAGGGGCGGGACCACCCGTCCCGACGAGCGTAAAATTACAATAATTTAAATCTATCTCCAAACTTTATCGCTAATTGCCCAGCGATGGCCGCCCAATTAGCAATGGGCATGGTCCATTTCTTGCGTATGTTGCGGTAAGCGAGGTAGACAAGCTTCTCAAGGGCGGTATCATTAGGGAATACGCCCTTGTTTTTTGTAACTTTCCGTACTTGGCGATGATAGCCCTCGACAGTATTGGTGGTATATATCATGCGGCGTATATCCGGTGTAAACTGGAAGTATTCAGCAAGCCTTTCCCAGTTGTCCTGCCATGACCTGATGACAATCGGATATTTCTCACCCCATTTCTCATCCAGATTAAGAAGCTCTGTTTCCGCGGCTTCCTTGCTTACAGCGCCATAGACACGTCTCAGGTCTTTCATGAACTCTTTTTGATGTTTGCTGCCGACATACTTGACGGAATTGCGTATCTGATGGACGATACAGAGTTGGACGACGGTATTGGGGAACACGCTTTGGATGGCATCGGGGAAGCCTTTCAAACCGTCGACACAAGCTATGAGGATGTCACGCACGCCACGGTTCTGTAAATCGGTCAACACATTCAGCCAGAAGTTTGCGCCCTCATTTTTAGAGATATACATGCCAAGTAAGTCCTTACGTCCTTCCTTGTCTATAGCCAGGACATTGTAGATCGCACGGCTGACGGCACAACCTCTGTCATCCATTACCTTGTAATGAATGGCGTCGAGCCAGACTATCGGATAAACCGGGTCCAGACTCCGGGAACGCCATGCCTTTATCTCCGGAAGTACACGGTCGGTGATGGAACTGATTGTCTCGGCAGATACACGGTTACCCAGATTCTCTTCCATCCAGTCGCTTATCTCACGTGTGCTGTTTCCCAAAGCATAAAGCCCGATGATGCGGTCTGCAACACCCTCGGCAAGAATGGTCTCACGCTTCTTTATAAATTGAGGCTCAAACGTGGCATTGCGGTCACGCGGAGTAGATACGGTCACTTCACCCATGGAAGTCTGTACCTGCTTCCGCATCTTTCCGTTACGACGATTGCCACTCATACGCTCTTCATCGGAGAGATGGGCATCCATCTCGCCTTCAAGGGCCGCATTTAAAATACTCTCCAATAAGGGAGCAAACGCTCCATCCTTTCCCAACAAGGGCTTACCGGCTTTTAGCTGTTCGATGGCCTTGTTCTTGATACTTTCAAAATCAAATTCTTCGCTCATAAATAAACTGTGTTTGCAAAGTTAATATTTTATTCATTCCCTTTGTTGACACAGTTTAATTTACAACCTCTACAAGTTGACGCTCTTTTTCGCTATTTGCTATTAAGGTTGACTTAAAAAATATCAAACAATAGCGAGGAGATTATCTTAGGGTATGATTCCTCTCTCCCTGCGGTTGTGTAGGACATTCTTTGTGGGTCAATGCAAAGTTAGTGATATTTCCCTAAGTTGCAACCTCTTTGATGGCTTTCTCGCGGTAACTGATCCATCTTTTTTTTATTTCTCCAACCTGCTTGCCCGCCTCTGTCGGCGTCATTCCGTCCAGACTCATGTGAGGCCGTTCGTTGTTGTAGAAGTCTATGGCGGCTTCGACGGCAGCTTTCACCCCGTGGATGCTGAAAAATTCCATATCCTTGAGCAGTTCGTTTTTGATGGTGTTGTTTACCCTCTCGGCCACAGCGTTGTCCTTCGGATCCCCAGTTTCAGTCATACTGATCTTGATGCCGAGGCTCTTTAAGCGACCGGTGTATTCGTAGCTGGCGTATTGCACGCCACGGTCAGAATGATGGATGAGAGAGTCTTTCAGGACTTTGACATCCTTTATACGTCTCAGGGCCATCTCCAGAGCCTCCATCGGGTATAGAGTTTCCAATGTTGCGCCAACGCTGTAACCGACAATCTCCTTGCTGTAACAATCTGTAACCAGTGACAGATAGCAGAAATCATATAGACCCTTTTCCGGTACAGTCCAGAATGGTATATAGGTAATATCGCTTACCCATAACCGGTTGGAGGACTCAGGGATGAGCCGTCGTGTCAGGTCGGGATAGGTAGGATAGGCATGATCGGAGTTCGTGGTGCGGGCGCGGCGCTTCTTCTTGCGTACCTTGAGGTTGTACTTCTCGACGATGTCGTAGAAACGGTTGTAGCCCACACCGTGATCCTTACCAAACTTCTTGTTGTACATCTCCCATAGCTTGCCCCCGCCTATACCGGGATCTTTACCGCGGATTTCCCTGATATACTCCACGCAGAAAGCCTCTTCGGCCAGTCTGGACATCAGGGTGTCCACATGTTTGTAATAGGCTTGTTTGCTCTTACCAAGCAGTCCACACAGCGACGTCACAGGATAAACCCTGACATCGCGTGTGTGAAGCCTGCTGACTACTTGGTGCCAGCTTTTTTTAAGTCAATGCCATATACTTCCTTACCGAAGTTGACCATCTCTTCATAGAAGTCGGCACGCAGCTTCTCTGTTGCCAGTCGCTTCTTTAATAATGCCACTTCCTGCTTGAGCTTGTCATAATCTGCCGGAGTGACATCCTTGCCTTGTTTCTTCATCTCTTCAGCGATTTGGGGATTACAGGACTCAAAGGTACGAAGAACTCGATAGAAAGAAGAACGGGAAAGACCTGTTTCCTGAAAAATCTCCCCTTTTGATTTTTTGTTGACATAATACATCTCATAGATGTGATGATGCATTTTCACCCGCTCCAAGGCAGATGACAGACGTAATGTTTGATCCTTTTCCATAATTGGGATTTTAGGAGTCAACCTATTTTAAAACAAGACAGTGTGTAAGGATAAGTAAAGCAAGGCATAAGGATGAGCGAGGGAAAGGTGTAGGATACACCGCATCTGCAACCATCCTACACCACTATCCTACACCCTATTAATATACTAGTATTCAACAATATAAGGTGTAATTGGTGTAAGATGGCAGATGATTTATCTATTCAAACTCATAAAGAGGAGAATACAATGTATTATTTATCTGAATGCCGAACGGATAAATTTTATTGCTCATACTCTCTTCTTTATGATAACAAAGATACCTTTCTTACAAAGATAGGAATTTTTTATAATATTCGTTCAATCTCTTGCAGTTCTTCTTCTGCAAACTCCAAATGCTCCAATGTTTTCAGATTGTCCGCCAACTGCTTTACAGAACTTGCTCCTACAATCACCGATGTCATTCGTTCATCTTTCAGTACCCATGCCAAAGCCATTTCCGCCAAAGTCTGTCCACGACGACGGGCAATCTCATTCAATTGCCGGGCGGCTTCTACTTTTTCGGGAGTTACTTGCGAACGCTGGAGGAAGCCGGAAGAACGTGCAGCACGGGAACCTTCCGGAATGCCGTTCAGGTATTTATCTGTCAACAATCCTTGCGCCAAAGGAGAAAAAGCGATGAAACCGGAACCATATTCCGCCGCCAAAGGAAGTGATTCAGCCTCCACCGCACGGTCGAACATACTATACCGGTATTGGCTGATAAGACAGGGTACACCGGCTTTTGCCATCATCTCATAGGCGATACGGGCTTGTTCGGGGGGATATTTAGAGATTCCTATATACAGCGCTTTCCCTTGCTTCACAATGTCAATCAATGTCCGGACGGTTTCTTCTACCGGAGTCACTCCGTCATAACGGTGACTATAAAAGATGTCAAAATACTCCAAACCTGTCCGACGGAGACTTTGGTCAATGCTCGCCATCAGATTTTTACGGGAGCTGTTGCCGCCATAAGGTCCCGCCCACATTTCATGTCCGGCCTTGGAAGAGATAATCATCTCATCCCGATAACCACGAAAGTTCTCTTGCAGAATCCTGCCGAAATTGGATTCCGCACTTCCAGGAACAGGACCGTAATTGTTTGCCAAATCAAAATGAGTGATTCCATGATCAAAAGCAAACTTAATCATGTCGGTCGCTATCTCGAAATTGTCCACACTGCCGAAATTATGCCACAATCCCAAAGAGATAAGAGGAAGTTGCAGACCACTTTTGCCGCAATATTTATAAGGCATCCGTTCGTAACGGTCGGCAACAGGCTGATAATTGAGAGAATTTTCCATAAGGCGATATTTTTATAGGTTTCAATTAGAACTATAACCGGAATTAGAACTGAAAATAAATGAACGGTTGTATTTCCGAACTCTTCATTTGAATAACAAGATAAATCAAAGCCACCATCAACACAGCTTTGCCTGCGAACGGCAGGCGAATCACTCCCCGGCAAACTGCATTTTCCCAGCTATCGGGAGCAAAATGAAGCAGGAAGCCAAGCAGCATTAGCGCGAATACTTTCCAATAGCCTTCAAGTAACTGAGGGAACAGTTGGGGACGGAAAGTCGTAAATATCTGCCCCAGCATATCCATCGAATTCTGAAAATCGGCGTTACGGAAGAATATCCAGCAGAAACAGACAAAGTGGAAGGTAATGATAATGCCAAACACACGTCGCCAACCGTAACTTTGTTCTCCTTTCCTCCGTCCGGTTATCGTCATCCAGATTTTATGCATCGCCAGTGCAACACCGTGAAATGTGCCCCAAAGAACAAAATTCCAGGAAGCTCCATGCCACAACCCTCCCAAAAACATGGTAATAATAAGGTTCAGATATTGCCGGATCTTCCCTTTCCGGTTTCCACCCAAAGAGATGTATAAGTAATCTTTCAGCCAACTGGACAAAGAGATATGCCAACGACGCCAGAATTCGGTGATGGAGGCCGACTTGTAAGGAGAATTAAAGTTAAGGTTGAAGTGGAAGCCCAATAACAGTGCGATGCCGATAGCCATATCACTATATCCGGAAAAGTCGCAATAAATCTGCAAGGCATAGCCGTACACTCCCATCAGATTCTCAACACCCGAATAGAGCGTCGGATTTTCAAAAATACGCTCTACGAAGTTAATACTGATATAATCGGAAATAATGGCTTTCTTGAACAGGCCGGAAAGAATCAGAAAGATGCCCCGTCCGAACATCTCCTGCGAGACAAAAAGAGGTTTCCTGATTTGCGGAATAAAATCGCGGGCACGGACAATAGGACCTGCCACCAACTGCGGGAAGAATGATACGTAAAAGGCATAATCGAGCAGACTCGTCAGCGGCTGGATTTCTTTCCGGTAGACGTCGATGGTATAGCTCAGCGACTGGAACGTGAAGAAGGAGATACCGACCGGCAGGAATATATCAAGGGCCGTGAACTCTCCCCCCATCAGGGACGCGATGACACCTCCCAAGAAATTGGTATATTTAAAGTAAGCCAGAAGTCCCAAGTTGACACCCAGACTCAAGGTGACCAACCCTTTGCGTTTCCAATATCCTTCAGTGCGGTACATCAGTTGCGCCAACAGAAAGTCGCAAACCGTGACAATGGCAAGCAGGAAAAAGTAAGTACCGCTACTTTTATAGTAGAAATAATAAGAAAAAAGGGTGACAAACAAGATGCGGGCGGTATATTTCTGTTGCAACAATACGTACACCACCATAAAAGCGGCAAACAACCAAAGAAAGATACCACTACTGAATATCATCGGTGCCTGCGGATCGTAGGTAAACACCTCTTTTAATCTACTGAAATCTATATCAATGGGAAACATAATCGTTGTATGCTTTGATAAGGGCTTGGTATAATAAATTTCCTTGCAGGATATATCCTTCGGGAAGATAATGCACATGATCGGGACGCATCAGCTTCGCTTCCGCCCAGTTCTTACAGGCACGTTTTTTGCCGCCGACTATCTCATACATATCCCACACCAGCAGACGATGGTCTCCGGCATAGCGGCGAATGGTTTCCACCGCAGTCGCCGTGCGGGGATTGACGGCATACGTACGTCTCCGCCTTCTTTGACGGAAACTCTCATACGAACCGGGCGGAGTAGTCAGCAGGATAGGCACATCAGGGAGTGCGGCACGCAGGAGTCTGACTAGTTCATCCATCTGGTTGTAATGCACATTACTATTGTAACGCCGGTTATGGCTTTCATTGGTTCCGAAAGAGAGAATCAGCAATTCGGGTTTGAGCGCTGCTATCTCGGCGATGCGGTCGGGATGGGTGAAAGTAAGGCAAGTGGCGCCGTTCACTCCTTTATCTATATAGGAAACAGCACCGAAAGTTTCGGCCAGCCGCATACCGGTGGTTTGAGGATAGATATGCCCACGAATATGGCTGTCGCCAATATGTACGATACGCACCGTATCTTCGGACAGTCCCGCACGTACTTGACGGAGTCGTTCGAGCACAGGTGTCAGCAGGGCAATACTGTCGATAATTTCATTTCGCCCGGTTTCACGGAAAGCGGACGGGAAGGAAGTCTGCACAGGGATGGTATCATTCGCCCAAATCATTTCCCGCAAAGGTTTGACGCCTTTCTGCACCTTGTTCAATGGAGGACAAACAGGGATACGGTCTTGCGCCATCATCCTCGAAAGAGAACAAGGAGCAAACAAAATGCCTGCCAGAACAAGCACAAAGAAGGGCAACAGGCTATTCTTTCTCATAAGCACGCCTCCTGTCGTATTGTTCTTTGCCATATATCAATGTCTCATAGAGAAGTCCCGCCAAATGTTTACCGCCACGGAAGTTGATATGTGTATAATCATAGTTTGCCATAGACGGTTTGGCATGGACAAGTTTTGCCATACTCCCTTCTCCTCCCATAGCCTCGAACATATTCCAGAATGCGATACCGCTTTCGGCGGCAATATTCTGCTGATAACGAATCAGGTTCTTGACTCCCGGCATGGTGCGGAGGTCGCCGTTTTCGTTCTTGTAATCACGGTCGCCCACGCTCAACAACAGGATTCCCGCCTGCGGGAAACACGTTTTGAGATGTTCGATGGCTGCCAACAGCCCTTTCTGGTAGTTATCGTAATTGCGTCCGCGTTCCGTTGCGACATTCAATCCATATTCAAGAATAATCAGATCGTAAGGACGCTGGCGGTTAAACTGTTTCAACATTTGCTGCGGAATGCCGCGCAGGGAAAGTCCGGAACTGCCGCGCAGCGAGAAGTTATCGAGAATTATTCCTTGCTTTCCATCCATCGCCAATCCATAAAAGAGCGTAGAGTCGGCACGGTCCACCGTCCAACGTATGGAACCGATGCGTCCGTCCACCCGCACTTCCTGTAAACCGCCCGAAGGAGACAGCGAATAGTTACGGCTTTCTCCTTTGTTCACACGGGCGGAAAGATGAAGGGAGTCTCTATTGTAAAAGAAGATGGAAGCACGCTGACAGGTATCAAGCAACGAAGCGTATTTGTCTTGTCCACGCAGTTCCACGTATGCGCCACTCCGGGGTACGAAATAATGTCCGGAAATCCCCTGCTTCTTCCTGTCGAAATAGACGCTGTCCGTCACCGCATGGCTGGACCATCCGCCAAATGTATGCCGCACCGTAGGACGGTAACCGCTTGTCATGGAGGTGATGGTCACGAAACCGACACCGCAACCTCCAAACCGTTTTTGAAGCATTTCGCGAAGATCGGCCGTAAAGATATCAGCTTCTATAAAGGAGTCGCCGAACACAGCTATACGTACCAGATTGTCGTCTTCGGAACCGGAAGAAAGGCGATTGAGAGCTTCATAAAAAGGAGCCATGCCCCGATGGGTGGAATCACTGTAATCCTCAATGCAAGTCATTCCGGCACGGCAGGTATCTACAAAAACCGGTTTTATCACAGGTGGCAAGGGTATACTGTCCGAATCGGCAGCAACGGACTCCGGTTCCGGATAACGAAGGTCGCTCAACAAGTCCACGCGACGCATCGTATGTCCGTCGATGGTAATGGCCGGAAGCCAATGAAGCCCCAATAAGGCTGCAAAGACAATCAATACAAACCACAACGAATATTTCAAATAGTTCTTTATTATCTCCATAATGATCTAAATCCCAAACGACCGCAAAGATAGATAAAAGCAGTAAGAAAAAGCGGTGTCGGAAATAATAATTAAGCGCGGATTAACACAGATTTTCGCAATGATTACATTCAATCTGCGATAAATCCGTGTTAATCCGCGCTTGGTCAACTGAAAGTAGACGGATATCAAATAGTCCGCTCAATGTTCCATACAAACGCGCGCAAACCCAATTGCTCCGTTTCCAGGTCCATCTTATGCAGCGTATCCAGCAATGGGTCTACTTTGTGATCTTCGACTACCGTGATGATGGCCGAGCACATACTTGGCCAGGCGTGACTTCCAAAATGCGGGTCGCCCGTCTTCGAACCACGTCCCTGCACCTTCTCAAGGTAGGTGAAGCCACGACATCCCAAACGGTCGAGCAATGACATGATTCGTTCGTAATAGGCCTGGTCGAATGTTATCAGTACTGATTTCATATTTCTTTCTTGTTATTTCTTAATAATATCATTTTTATGCTCCTGGAAGTAAGCGTCCAATTCGCGTTGGCGACGAAGCTTACGACGCTGGTTCTTGATGCCGGTTCCTGCAAAGACACAATACAAAGTAGGAATCAGAATCAATGTCAACACGGTCGATATTGTCAAACCACCGATTACGGCAATTGCCATCGGACTCCACATCTCAGAACCCTGGCCACCGCCGATAGCCATCGGGATCATACCGAGAACGGTTGTGGCTGTGGTCATCAATACCGGACGAAGACGGCTCTTACCGGAAGTTACCACAGAATTTACAACTGCCAGCCCGCGTTCCCGACAAAGGGTGATGTAGTCGATGAGCACAATACCGTTCTTCACCACAATACCAATCAGCATGATACCTCCCAACAGGCTCATGACGCTCAACGTACTGCCCGTAAAGAAGAGTGCCATCAAGACACCGCTAAACGCAAACGGCAGAGAGAACATGATTATGAACGGATAGGTGAGCGACTCGAACTGTGCAGCCATCACGATAAATACAAGAATGACTATCAGAATACCAAGCGTTCCCAAATCGCGGAACGAATCCTGCTGGTCTTCGAACGAACCGGCAACCTGGATAGTCACTTCTCCCGGTATGTCCATCTTGTCGATGATCTCGTTACCGGCAGCTACTACGTTGCCCAACGGCGCACCAGAGATTACAGCAGAAACGGTCACGATACGTTCACGGTCTTTACGTTCGATAGTAGGAGGTGCAAAACGCTCGACTACCTTTCCGACATCTTTCACACGGACGGATTGTCCTTGCGCATTATAAATAAGGATGTTCTCCAGACTTTCCAGACTTGTACGGTATTCCGGCGCGTAACGCACTTTAATGTCATACTCGTCTCCGTCTTCACGATATTTCGAAGCAACCGCACCATTGATCCGGTTACGCAGATAGTTACCGGCTGTCGAAAGGTTCAGTCCATGCATTGCCAGTTTCTCACGGTCGAAGTCCACCTGATATTCCGGCTGATAATCGCTACGGCTGATATTCACCTCACTCACTCCGGGAACTGCCAGCAACTCACGCTTCAGGCGGGCTGCCACACTGTCGGTCACTGTCATATCATATCCATACACCTCAAAATCGGCACTGGCCTGAGCAGACATCCCCGTGTTGCTACCTCCGAGTATAACTTGTGCCTTGCTGAATTCCGGATAGGCTTTCAAATCTTCACGCATCTCGTCGCAGACAGCTTCCAATGTGATATCACGATCACCCGGATCTACCAGACTGATATTGAATGAGATGATATGCGAACCGTTATCCTGCATAGAAGCCCATGTGTTGTCCGAATCGGCCTGCCCTACGGTATAGTTGCAGACTTTCATAATGTCTTTATACTTCGTCAGCCATTGATTGGTCAGTTTCTGCGAAAGCTCCTGAGCTATCTCTTTTCGTGTTCCGATAGGCAATTCCAACTGTACAGCGATACGGGCATTATCTTGTGCCGGGAAGAATTCCGTACCAATCCCCTTTGCACACAGCAAGCTGACAACGAAGAAAGCGATACATCCCGTAATGACTATCGGACGATGGCGAACCGCCCAATTCAACATCTTGCCATACCAAGTGTCGAGTCCGTCCAACGCTTTTTCAATCGGAGTGAAGAAGAGCTTGAACAGCTTTGACGGCTTTTTCTGCAAACGAAGCAACTGGGAACAGAGCATGGGGGTCAATGACAAAGCAGCAACCGTAGAGATAAACATGATGGCACACATCATCCAACCAAGCTGTTTGAAAAGTACACCGGACATACCGCTCACCATAGTCAACGGGAAGAACACGGCAATCATGGTCAAGGTAGAGGCAATTACGGAAATCGCCACCTCATTGGTTCCATGCACGGCGGCTTGTTTGGGGTCGGAACCACGCTCGATATGGGTTGTCACGTTCTCAAGTACCACAATCGCATCGTCCACCACCATACCGATAGCGATGGAAAGTGACGAAAGCGAGATAATATTGATCGTGTTTCCGCTAATCGCCAGGTAAATGAACGAAGCTATCAAAGAAAGCGGAATGGTGATACAGATAATCAACGTCGCACGCCAGCGTCCCAAGAAGAGGAACACAACGATAACAACGAACAGCAAGGCGTAGACAACGGTTTCGGTCAAACTGTCGATTGTATTCAGGATGTTGTCGGAGGTATCGACAATGACACCGATCTTTACATCGCTCGGCAGGTTCTTCTGAAGTCTCGGCAACGCTTCGGCCACTTTCTTGGAGATTTCTACCGAATTGGCTCCGGATTGTTTCTGAACAACAATCATGGCGCCTTGCACACCGTTATTATAGGTTTCCTGCGCGCGTTCTTCTACGGTATCGACTATCCGGGCCACATCACGCAAGAAGACGTTCGCTCCATTGTGAGTACCTACTACGACATCCGCCAACTGCCGGGAATCATCGAACTCTCCTTCCACCCGCAACGCGTAGGTTTCACTACCGATATCGAAGTTACCGCCGGGAATGTTCTTGTTCTCCGCTCCGATAATGGAGCTGATGGATTCGATGGTCAGGTTGTATGCTTCCAACTTGTTAGGGTCGCAATATACCTGAATCTCACGCTGCGGAGCACCACTGATGGACACGGTTCCGACTCCCGGAATACGCGCCAAGGGGTTAACCACACGGTCGTCCAATATTTTGTAAAGCGCCGACTGGCTCTCATTGGCCTGTACGGAAAGCAACACGATAGGAATCATATCCGTACTGAACTTGAAGATGATCGGATTCTCGACATCGTCGGGAAGCTGCGAGCTTACCATGTCGAGTTTATCGCGCACATCATTGGTCAGAACGTCAATATCGTTACCGAACTCGAACTCCAGCGTAATCAATGACATATTTTCGGAAGAACGGGAGGTGATATGTTTCAGGTTGCTCACCGCATTCAAGGTGTTCTCAAGCGGACGAGTAACGTTGTTTTCTATATCCGAAGCACTTGCACCGGGATAAGCGGTCATCACCATGATCGTATTTGTATCAATATCCGGATACAAGTCGATAGGCAATTTGGACAAAGAGAAAAGACCAAAAATCACCACTGCCAAAAAGCAGAGGGAGGTCATAATCGGTTTCTTAACCGCACCTTCGTATAAACTCATTTTTGTAAGGGATTAATTTGTTAGTGATTTATTTCTCAACTGCCACTTCCATGCCATTCACCAAACGCGACTGACCGGCAACTACAACTTGAGAATTATCGGGCACACCGGATTTCAACTCGTATTCCGTACCCATACGCCGACCTAACTCTACCTTATTGTAAGATACTTTACCATCTTTATATACAAAGACATAACGGTCGCCGGAACCTGCCTGCTTAACAATGGCCAGATCGGGAACAACCACGTTGTCCGCTGTGCCGAAGTTTAATGTAGCACGGGCAAACATTCCCGGACGCACACGCTGGTCTCTATTATCCAGCTTGATTTCTACCTGGAACGTGCGGGTAGCAGCGTCTATCGTAGGGTAAATCAGACTGATATTTCCGGTGAATACTTCGTCGCCGTATACATCCAGCTTCACATCTACGGGCGCGCCTTTCTTCACTTTGGTAAAGTAGGTTTCGGAAACATTGATAAGAAGTTTCACCGGAGTGATCTGCTCTACAACCAATACCGGGTTTCCACCACTATACATATCGCCGTTATCATAGTTGCGGGCAGTAACCACGCCATTGATGGGGCTTAGCAAAGCGGTATTCTCCAACAGATTCTTATAAGCCGTCTTTTTCACGTCGAGCTGCATCTTCGAAGCATCCCATTCCGATTTAGAAGCGCCACCCACTTTATAAAGTTCGTCGATACGCTTAAATTCGATTTCCTGATTATCCAGTTGCAACTTGGTCTGTTTCAGATTAGCCGCATCCATCTGCACTAATTTCTGGCCTTTGGATACACGGTCGCCCACTTCTACAAAGATCTGGTCGATACGCACGGGAGAGGAAGGGGCTATATTGTTTTTCACTTCCGCTTCTACCGTTGCCGTGTAATCCTGTATCTGATCTACGGGACGGGCTTTTACATCTGCCAGTTTCACAATGGGTTTCTCGTCCGCTTGTGCTGCCACAGCTGCTTTGTCTTTTCCACCTGTACACGAGCCCATGAACGCTGCTAACAGCAAGGCTACTAATTGGATACCTTTTTTCATATTCCTTAGTTGTAATTTTTTAGTTGTCTATCTTTATTCTTTTCCTAACACCTGATCGAGATCTGCCTTAGCAACCAGGTAATCGTATATTGATTGATTGTAGGTGAGTTGTGCCTGCGTCAATGATACTTGAGAGCTGTTCAGTTCGAGCACCGTACCTTTACCTACGTCATAACGTTTCTCGGCAATCACTACCGCTTTCTTAGCCTGCATCACATTTTCCTTATTGCTGACCACTTGCTCTGTGCTCGCACTCATATTGTTACGGCAACTGACAATCTGCATATTCAACTTTCTCTCCGTATCGATGCGGTTCCAATCGAGCTGACGCATTTGTATACGGGCGGATTTTACTTTTGTAAAGTTGCTTGCCTTATACAGAGGTATGCTGATGTTAAACATCAGGTTGGAACTGTTACTCCAACTGTAATCAAAGAAGTTGATGTTCGGATTGTACAAAGATTGATATTTGTAGGAGAAGCTCATTGAAAGGGTCGGTATAAAGTTCGTTTTCAATGACTTAACATTCTTCTCCAATAACTTCATGTTCAAGTCCAACTGCTTCATCGTGGTATTGTTGTCCAAATTCACATCCTCTTCTTTCAGCTGTTCGGCAAACATGGAGGTCTCATAGTTAGTCAGATTGTCATTAATCTTAATCTCTACATCGGCAGTGATACCCATCAAAACTTTGAGCTGCAATTTAGCCAAAGTCACTGCGTTGGCCGCCGATATCAAGTTGGGCTTGATACTCCGCATCTGCACTTCCGCACTAATCTTATCGTATTCGCTCACTGTCCCCTGCTGATATTTGGCATTGACAACATTGTAGTTATCTTCCGCCAGTTTATAGCTTCCTTGAAGTACCTCGTAACTGTCCTGCGCAAGCATCAACTGATAATAAGCCTTGCTCACCTGATTCACCAGATCCAGTTTGGAAGCGCGGGATTTCTCTACCGCAAGTTCAATATCCGTCTTTGTCATCGACATGGCGCGATAAACTCCCGGCACAAATAAAGGCAGGTTTATGTTCAATCCGGCATTGGCGGTATTGGTTCCGTCTTGCCCCATCTTGAAGGACATATCATTCAATTTCATCTCAGCCGCTTTAATGGTATGGTCCACCGACCCGGATATGCTGGCTTCCGGCAACAGATTTTGCCAAGCTTCCTTGCTGGCTACTTTCTTTAAAGCGATCTCTTCTGCAGCCACTTTCATTGTGGGATTTTCATCCAATGCAATTTCGAGGGCTTTGTCTAAAGTTAAGGTCAGTATCTCCTTTGCCCCTTGGGTATTCTGCGCCTTTGCAAAGCCGAACGTGCAGAGTACCGCAACTGCCAGAAGAATCTTCTTTCCTGTCAATTCTTTAATTTTGTTCATAAACTGGTTTCTAATTTAATCTTAATTGTTTGTCAATGGGGTACACCTTACTCTCTCGGTGTTCCAATACGATTTTTACGATATTCTTGTATAAAGTCTTCCAGAACCTTCGCTCCTTTCTCTGTGGAAATGCCACGAATATAGGTGAACATGATGGACTCATACACTTCTATAAAAGGATATTCATTGCAGATATCCGTATTCAAAAGTACATCAAACTGTTCTTTCACTAACATATTGACAATGCCAAAGTTTACGTCCGAACGAAAAATTCCCTGTTCCACACCCGCCTTAAAGAAGGACATCGTTTTCTCCGAGTCGCTGTCCTGACGGTCTCTCATTAAACTGTATACTTTCGGATATTTCTTGATGTCTTCAAAAAAACGCTTGTTCGTCTGATGGAACACTTCAATGCTCTTCTGAAACACTGCCAATATCACTTCCAGTACATTGTGAGACTGTTCATATACTTCCTGCAAATAAGCCTCCCTATCGGACTGTGCCTTCAAAATACATTCCTTCAGCAGCGATTCTTTGTCCGAGAAGACTTCATAAAGAGTACGTTTGGAAATACCCAATGCTGCTGCAATGTCGTCCATTGTTATACTCTTGATACCTTTTGAAGCGAAAGCTTCTGTTGCCGTCACCAGAATCCGTTCTCTTAGCTCTGCCCGTTGGGAAGCGTCTTTTCCATGCTCTGCCATCGTCCGTTTTCAATTTTATTAAAATACAGTTTTCATTTTATATTCGTTTCCAAAGGAAAAACAGAACAAAGATATATAGAAAACTTAATTAACGAATTAAGTTTTCGTCTATTTATAGTCCATTTGAGAATTATTATCATTCAATAGAGCAATATGAAAACAAGTGTTAATTAGGAAATACAGACCAAATGGGGTAGAAAGATAGAAAGTATAAAAACTAGAAGTAAAGTTTTATCGCTATAAAAGGGGAATGCATTTTGACACACTCTCAATAATCAGTATCTCTATTAACGTAAAATAAAAGCTTATTATTAGGGGTTATGGTTTCTGTTGCTCCTTCAACTCCAATAGGTATTTGAATGTGTGTTTTGCTTCCTGACTATCCTCTTTGAGATAGGCTTTCTTTAGTTCAGGAGATTTCTTCAACAATTCAACCATTTTGTTCTTATCCAGAAACTCAATCTTCCCGGTCTCGCCATTAAGTTCATAACAAACCCGCTTTGTCACCAGACTCGAGGCAGCAAGAGCGTCCCCTATATTCCCACCTAACTTGACATCATCTTCCTCCACAAAATTTCCACCGACAACAGATCCTAAAGGCATAGCACAAAAATAGATCTTCTTACCTAACTGAACAGCCGGTGCATACCAAGCTCCAAAACGTAACTTTTTATATCGCAGTTTACGGCAGTTCAGATATAAGTCTCCTTTTTCATCACGCACAGCAAAACAACGCTTTTTCAAACGCCGACACATGGACTCGTCATTTCCGGCCGTTATCCGGTAATCAGCTCCTCCTGTCAATACTATCTGGTTCTTGGAACGTCTCTCTACACGCAACACAGCAACAGTATCACCGTCTTGAGCCAACAGTTCTTTCAAATTAGAATAAATAATATTCTGCGCAATTAACGGGAGGCTAATCACGCTCATCAACAACAATAAGATACATCCTTTCTTCATTGGTCTTCCTCCTTTCCTGTCTAAACGCATTTTTCGAGTGGAAAGTTATACATTTTAGCGGATAAATGCAAGGGAGAAAAAGAAATATTTAAATATACTTTGATTACCTTTGCGAAAAAGTATTGAGTTTATTATGGAAAAATTGGAACAGATCATTGAAACATACCGGCTTACCATTCAAAAAGCTGAACTGGAGTTACGAAATGCTCGGAAACGTATCTATTATATCAGTCTTTTGCGACTCGTTTTATTTGTGGGAGCCACAGCAGGAGCTATCATTTTCTGGCCGGACGGCTGGCTGTATATTTCCATATTTGCTATTTTACCTTTCATTTTATTTATATGGTTGGTCAAACGGCACAATTTCTGGTTTCACCGAAAAGATTTCCTGAAAAAGAAGATTGTTATCAATGAACAGGAGTTGCGCGCTATTCAGTATGATTTCTCCGATTTTGATGGGGGAAAAGAATATATTGATCCGGGACATCTTTATACTTTTGATTTGGATATCTTCGGAGAGCATTCTCTTTTCCAATATATAAATCGTACTTCAACGCCTGTCGGCAAGGAGCACCTGGCAAAGTGGTTCAATGTGCATTTGGAAAATAAGGAGGCTATTGAACAACGGCAGGAGGCTATCCGTGAGTTATCGACAGACCTGGAGTATAGACAACAAATCCGTTTATCAGGGTTGCTTTATAAAGGAAAACCTGCAGATACTTCCGAAATCAAGGAATGGGCAAATAGCCCAAGCTATTATCGGAAGCATAGGCTTTTACGCATGATTCCTGCCGCCGTAAGCGTAACCAATCTGCTGTGCATAAGTCTTACCTGTCTGGATATCCTTCCCGCCAGCATTGCCGGAGGCGTATTTGCTTGCTTTGTAGTATTCAGTTCTGTCTTTTCCAAAGGAATCACTAAATTGCAGGCTACCTATGGCAAAAAGCTACAAATTCTCTCTACGTATGCTGACCAGATTCTTCTTACCGAGAAAAAAGATATGCACAGTCCTGTATTGCAAGAGTTGAAAGCTGAACTTACCAGCCGGAATCAAACGGCTTCTCGGGCAGTACGCCGACTCTCCAAGCTAATGAATGCACTAGACCAGCGGAATAATCTGTTAATTAGTATGCTTCTCAATGGACTTATATTTTGGGAATTACGCCAGGTTATGAAAATTGAACAATGGAAGGAGGTACACGCTTCGGATCTACCCCGCTGGATAGAGACTGTCGGAGAAATCGACGCCTATTGCTCTCTGGCAACATTTGCCTATAACCATCCGGAGTATATCTATCCTAAAATCAACTCGCATTCTTTCCATATGCAAGCGAAAGCATTGGGACATCCTCTGATGGATCGTAACAAATGTGTGCGTAACGGAATAGACATCGACAAACGGCCTTTCTTTATTATTATCACTGGAGCTAATATGGCTGGCAAAAGTACGTATCTACGCACTGTAGGCGTGAATTATCTTTTAGCATGTATGGGTGCGCCTGTCTGGGCGGATGAAATGGAAATATACCCGGCACGCCTTGTCACCAGTCTGCGTACCAGCGACTCATTGACCGATAACGAATCTTATTTCTTCGCTGAACTTAAACGACTAAAATTAATCATCGATAAATTGGAAGCTGGGGAAGAACTCTTTATTATCCTTGATGAAATCCTGAAAGGTACAAATTCTATGGATAAACAGAAGGGGTCTTTTGCCCTTATCAAACAATTCATGAGTATGAATGCTAACGGTATCATCGCCACTCATGATCTCCTTTTAGGTACTTTAATAGAAGCCTTTCCGGAAAATATCCGGAATTATTGCTTTGAAGCAGATATCACAAATAATGAGCTTACCTTCTCTTATCGGATGAGGAACGGGGTTGCCCAAAATATGAATGCATGTTTCTTAATGAAGAAAATGGGGATTGCCGTTATTGACGACTAATCCCCATCCCACAACATATAAAAATCAAAGTTTTCTTTTTATGCGATTGCTAACTCAAATAAGTGTGCCTATACCTTAAATCTTGCTTTTGGAAAGAAATGCAACAACAGCAGACGCACTTTCATTGGTGTAGTACTGTACCGATGTTATAGGTTGATAATTATAAGGTACAAATTGGAATAGCTGTACCGCTGCAAACTTTTTGTCCTCAGAAAGTATAATATCCATTCGTATGTTACCATTAGACTCACTCTTTATTGCAGAATCTGCAGAAAAAGAACCGGAATTCACTATGTTCACCAACGAATCCATATGTTTTAGGTCAAAGAATACACTATGTTCTTTTGCAACACTGCCTGTCGGTAAATAAACCACCTCTTTTGATTTCCAGAATAGCCGGAAAATGCCCATAAGAAACAGCCCTGTTCCTAGAACCATTAAAGCCATACTGACTGTCGAAGATTTGTCTTCCAGTCCGAAGGTGGAAGCAAATGCTATAACACCGACCACCAACATAATGGAGGATATTAATACACCTGAAAAACTAGTACGTTTTGCGATATCGGGATGTGAAGATGCAAATATAGTAGCATCAATAGCTTGAGTAGTTGCCATAATATTTAAAGTTTAATTTATTAGTAAAAATATAAAGGTGATAGGATGACCGGTAGATAATAAGTTATACCGGTAATCTTAAAAGAAATAATACCAATAAATAAACTGCTAAATAATAATACGCCTTAAAGCAAATACATAGTACTCGCTGGACGGTTGACAATAATAGGATATCGTAGTATTATAAATCTTTCCCAAATGCTGGGAGAGAGAATTTTCATAGTCTGCACAGCACTGTAACAGATTCTTTAGAGTAGAGAAATATTCGCCAAGTTGTACACGCTGGACACGAGTTACCGAAGTCTGATAACTTTGCAAATTATTTAATTCAGCCACAGGCGAACAAGGAAACTCCGGTTCACTGATCTGCTCATGCTGATTCATCGAATATGTTACGGCATACTTTCCCTGTTCCACTGCTTTTCCAGTGAAAACATTGCCTGCTACCCCGTGAAGGGTAACCGTCAACAACAGAAACAATATAACCTTTACAAATTTTGCCATAATCTCGTACAAATATAACAGATTCTATCCAGGTAAGGTTCATTGAAGAAATCTTTTAATTTATCTTAGGATTAGTAACAGGATCATAACAAAAAAGGCTACCCCGTTGCCGGAATAGCCTTTATATTCGATATGAACAATCGTTGAATTATTCTGCAGACTCTGCTTTAGGTTCTTCAGCCTTAGGAGCTTCAGTTGCAGGAGCTTCAACAGCAGCAGGTGCTGCAGCCTCTGCACTCTTCTTAGAACGACGAGTACGAGTAGCTTTCTTAGCAACTTTTTCCTTAGCCATGTTTTCATTGTAGTCAACTAACTCAATGAAGCACATTTCAGCGTTGTCACCCAAACGGTTACCAGTCTTGATAATACGAGTATAACCACCCGGACGATCAGCAATCTTAACAGAGATTTCTTTGAACAACTCTGTTACTGCAATCTTATCTTGCAAGTTGCTAAATACAACACGACGAGAGTTCGTAGTATCTTCTTTAGACTTAGTAATCAAAGGCTCAACAAACTTTTTCAAAGCTTTTGCCTTTGCAACAGTCGTAGTGATTCTTTTGTGCTTGATCAAAGAGCAAGCCATGTTAGATAACATAGCGCTTCTATGAGAAGCAGTACGACCTAAATGATTGAATTTTTTATTATGTCTCATTTTTTATTCTTTATCTAATTTATATTTAGAAATATCGGTTCCAAACGACAGATTCAGACTTTCCAGCAAATCATCAAGCTCGGTAAGCGATTTCTTTCCGAAGTTTCTGAATTTCAACAGGTCAGTTTTGTTGAACTGTACCAAGTCGCCGAGAGTTTCTACGTCAGCAGCCTTCAAGCAGTTGAGGGCACGAACTGACAAGTCCATATCAACGAGTTTAGTTTTCAACAATTGACGCATATGCAATACTTCTTCATCAAACTCTTCATTGCCGTCAGTATCATTACTTTCAAGCGTGATCTTCTCATCTGAGAATAACATGAAGTGATAAATCAGAATCTTTGCAGCCTCTTTCAGCGCTTCTTTCGGATGTATAGAACCGTCGGTACTAATTTCAAGTACCAGCTTTTCGTAGTCAGTCTTCTGTTCTACACGGAAGTTTTCTACAGCATACTTGACATTACGTATCGGTGTATAAATAGAGTCGATTGGAATTACATTAACATCCGTACAGTACTCGCGATTTTCATCAGCAGGCACATAACCACGTCCTTTGTTAATTGTAATATCAATCTGCATAGTTGACTTAGAATCTAAATGACAAATAACTAATTCCGGATTTAACACTTCAAATCCAGTCAAATACTTACCTATGTCACCTGCTTTAAATTCACTGGAATTCTCGACAGTGATGCTCACTTTTTCGCTCTCGAACTCTTCAACTACTTGCTTGAATCTCACTTGTTTCAGATTCAAGATAATGTTGGTAACATCCTCTTTTACTCCAGGTACACTAGAAAATTCATGCTCCACACCATCGATTCTGATAGTTGTGATAGCAAAACCCTCTAATGAAGAGAGAAGGATACGGCGTAACGCATTACCTACAGTAATACCAAAACCGGGTTCCAACGGACGAAATTCGAATTTACCGAATCTGGAGTCCGCCTCCAACATTAATACTTTATCAGGTTTTTGAAATGCTAATATCGCCATGAAATTAATTATTATTTAGAATACAATTCAACGATCAAATGTTCTTTAATGTTCTCAGGAATGTCTGCTCTCTCAGGTATGTGCAACATTTTACCAACCTTTGAAGCTTCATCCCATTCCAACCAAGCATATTTGCTATGATTGAAACCAGCGAGAGAATTAGCAATTACTTCCAAAGATTTAGATCTTTCACGAACACCAATCAATTGTCCTGGTTTTACTGCGTATGAAGGAATGTTTACTACTTCACCATCTACAGTAATATGTTTGTGACCAACCAACTGACGAGCAGCAGCACGTGTAGGAGCAATACCCAAACGGAATACTACGTTGTCAAGACGGCCTTCCAGCAATTGAAGGAGTACCTCACCGGTAATACCTTTCGCAGTAGCTGCCTTTTCAAACAAATTGCGGAATTGTTTTTCTAAAACTCCATAGGTGTATTTAGCTTTCTGCTTTTCACGAAGTTGCACACCATATTCGGAAGTTTTTCTTTTTCTTGAATTTCCATGTTGTCCGGGAGGATAATTCTTCTTTGACAAAACTTTATCAGCTCCAAAGATTCCTTCACCGAATTTACGGGCGATTCTTGATTTTGGTCCAGTATATCTAGCCATTTCTTTTAAATATTTAATTGTTTATTCATGAACTTAATTTGTTGCAGCCGCGATTACAGAGAGAAATTAAATGTAATCCAAAAACAAAATCAAGATCATTGTGTAAGTTAAAGGTAAATTAAACTCTACGTCTTTTCGGAGGACGACAACCATTATGTGGAAGCGGAGTCACGTCAATGATTTCAGTAACTTCGATACCAGCACCGTGGATAGTTCTAATAGCAGACTCACGTCCGTTACCTGGACCCTTCACATATGCTTTTACCTTTCTTAGGCCAAGATCGAATGCAATTTTAGCACAATCCTGGGCAGCCATCTGCGCTGCATAAGGAGTGTTCTTTTTAGAACCTCTAAATCCCATTTTACCAGCAGATGACCAAGAGATAATCTGCCCTTCACTATTTGCAAGAGAAACAATAATATTGTTGAAAGATGAATGAACATGCAACTGTCCATTAGCGTCTACTTTCACATTTCTCTTTTTAGCTGCAACTGTTTTTTTTGCCATATCAACAATTATTATTTAGTAGCTTTTTTCTTATTAGCAACGGTTTTCTTTCTACCCTTACGAGTACGTGCATTGTTCTTTGTGCTCTGACCTCTTACAGGCAGACCAATACGGTGACGTACACCACGATAGCAACCAATATCCATTAATCGCTTAATGTTCAATTGGATTTCAGAACGAAGATCACCTTCTACTTTATACTCTGCACCGATAATCTCACGAATCTTAGCAGCCTGATCATCTGTCCAGTCTTTAACCTTCAGATCTTTATCTACACCAGCTTTATCTAAAATTTTTGCTGAACTACTGCGACCTATTCCATATACATAGGTCAACGCAATTTCACCTCTTTTGTTCTGAGGCAAATCTACACCAACTATTCTTATAGCCATATACTAAATTATTTTTTTTGCAAAAATAACAAATTATCCTTGACGTTGTTTATACTTAGGATTTTTCTTGTTAATAACATACAAACGGCCATTACGTCTAACGATCTTACATTCTGGCGTGCGTTTCTTTAATGATGCTCTTACTTTCATATCTTATTTTATTTATATCTAAACACAATTCTTCCTTTCGATAAGTCGTAAGGAGACATTTCGACTCTCACTTTATCTCCCGGCAGGATCTTGATGTAATGCATCCGCATCTTACCTGAAATATGTGCAGTAATCTCATGTCCGTTTTCTAATTCAACACGAAACATTGCATTAGACAATGCTTCAACTATAACTCCATCTTGTTCTATTGCAGATTGCTTTGCCATATTATATTGCTTTATCTCCTAAAACTTCTTCTATGAATTTGAATGAAGACAAAATATCAGCTTCACCAGCTCCAACAGCTACCGTATGTTCAAAATGTGCAGCACATTTACGATCTCTGGTCCTCACAGTCCATCCGTCACGTTCCATAATCACTTGTCGATCTCCCAATGTTATCATCGGCTCTATCGCTATGCAAAGGCCTCTTTTCATCAAAGGTCCATATCCTCTTTTACCATAATTAGGCACTTGAGGATCTTCGTGCATCTCTTTACCGATGCCATGACCTACAAACTCACGCACCACACCATAAGAGTGAGACTCACAATATTGCTGAATAGCATACCCGATGTCTCCGATTCTCTTGCCTTGCACTGCGTTTTGAATACCGATATATAACGCTTCTTTAGTAACCTTCAACAAATTACGAACTTCCTCGTCCACCTCTCCTACACAAAAAGTATAAGCAGAATCACCACAGAAACCATTCATATAAGTTCCACAATCCACAGATACGATATCACCATCTTTCAGAACAATATCATTCGGAATTCCATGTACTACCTGATCATTTACAGAAGTACAAAGGGATGCGGGAAACGGTTCTCCATATTGATTCGGAAATCCTTTGAAAGTTGGAATCGCTCCATGATCTCTAATGAACTCTTCGGCAACTTTATCCAACTTACGTGTAGTCACACCAGGCTTCACCAGTTTGGCAACCTCAGCAAGAGTCTTGCCAACAAGCAGGTTGCTCTGACGGAGCAATTCTATTTCATCTTCTGTTTTAAGAAATATCATTTCTAATCTAAAGAATTAATATGCCGCTACACCAGCGCGCCCTTTGATACGACCGGATTTCAACAGACCGTCATAATGTCTCATCAACAAATGACTTTCAACCTGTTGCAGCGTATCTAGAACTACACCTACAAGAATTAACAAAGATGTACCGCCGAAGAATTGAGCGAATCCGGCTTGCACTCCGAATATACCGGCAAAAGCAGGCATAATGGCAACCAAAGCCAAGAAGAAAGAACCCGGCAAAGTGATACGTGACATAATATCATCGATATACTCTGCTGTCTGCTTTCCCGGTTTGATACCAGGAATGAAACCATTATTTCTCTTCATATCCTCAGCCATCTGAGTCGGATTGATTGTAATTGCAGTATAGAAATATGTAAATAATATAATCATTACCGCAAAGACAAAGTTATACCAGAAACTTGTATGATCTGTAAACGCATGCAAGAAACCGCCTGCATCATTTACATTTGAGAAACCGATAAATGTAATAGGTATAAACATGATTGCCTGAGCAAAGATGATAGGCATTACACCGGCAGCATTCACTTTCAAAGGAATGTACTGTCTAGCGCCACCATATTGCTTGTTACCTACAATTCTTTTTGCATACTGTACAGGAATCTTTCTTGTACCCTGCACCAAAAGAATAGCGGCACCAATCACTAATAACAAGAATACAATTTCAATTATAAACATGATCAAACCACCACTCTTATTTGCTACTCTGGATACAACTTCTTGCAACAAAGCATCAGGGAAACGAGCGATAATACCAATCAAGATGATAAATGAAATACCATTACCAATACCTTTATCAGTAATTCTTTCACCAAGCCACAAAATAAACATACTACCAGCTGCCAAAATAATGGTAGAGGTAATCATAAACAGAGTCCAATCTAATGAAGCATTCAAGGAAGGACCAGCCTGCATTTTAAGATTGAGCAAATAAGAAGGGGCCTGAACTAACAATATAGCAATCGTCAGATAACGAGTATATTGATTCATTTTTCTTCTGCCGCTCTCACCTTCGCGCTGTAATTTCTGGAAATACGGCACAGCGATTCCCAACAACTGGATCACGATAGATGCAGAGATATAAGGCATAATTCCTAATGCAAAAATAGAGGCATTAGAAAATGCTCCTCCAGAGAACATATTTAACAAGGCTAAAAGGCCTTCACTTGTTTGTTCGTGCAATTTTGCCAACATCGCCGGATTGATACCCGGTAATACGACGTATGACCCAAAACGGTAAATTGCCACAAACAATATGGTGATGAGGATCCGCTGTCTCAGATCCTCAATCTTCCATATATTCTTTAATGTTTCAATAGCTTTTCTCATTGAATCAGAGTTTTACTACAGTTCCACCAGCAGCCTCGATAGCAGCAGTTGCAGTCTTAGAGAATGCATGAGCTTCTACTTCCAGCTTGTTAGTCAGAGTTCCGTTACCCAATACTTTTACTAACTGATTTGAAGAAATAAATCCTGCTTCGATAAAGTCGTTTATACCAACTTTTACCAAACTCTTAGCTTCAGCGAGTTTTTGGATAGTATCCAAGTTGATAGCTTTATATTCTACACGATTGATATTCTTAAAACCAAATTTAGGAACTCGACGTTGAAGAGGCATCTGACCACCTTCAAAACCGATTTTCTTAGAGTATCCAGATCTTGATTTAGCTCCTTTATGACCTCTTGTAGAAGTACCGCCTAATCCAGAACCAGCACCACGTCCAATTCTTTTTCTTGTCTTAGTAGATCCCTCTGCAGGTTTTAAATTACTTAAGTTCATATTGTAATTTCGTTTTATTATTCAACAAATAATTACTTAACAATGGCAACCAAGTGTTTTACTTTATCTACCATTCCAAGAATTGAAGGAGTGCTTTCGTGTTCAACCACGCGGTTCAGCTTACGAAGTCCCAGTGCATCAAGAGTTCTCTTCTGATCAGCCGGAGCACCAATTCTACTTTTAACTTGTTTAATCTTTATAGTTGACATATCTCCTCCTTATCCTCTAAATACTTTTTCAACACTAATACCTCTGTTCTGAGCAACCATTCTTGCATCACGCATCTCACTCAAAGCTTCAATTGTAGCTTTAACAAGGTTGTGCGGATTTGAAGAACCCTTAGATTTAGCCAAAACGTCAGTAACACCAACACTTTCCAATACAGCACGCATAGCACCACCAGCTACAACACCTGTTCCGTGAGATGCAGGCTTGATGAATACTTCAGCACCACCAAATCTAGCTGATTGTTCGTGAGGAACAGTACCCTTTAAAATAGGTACCCTTACCAGGTTCTTTTTAGCTGACTCAACACCTTTAGCGATAGCAGCTGTTACTTCACCTGCTTTACCAAGTCCCCAACCAATGATACCTTCTTCGTTACCTACAACAACGATTGCAGAGAAACTAAAAGTTCTACCACCTTTGGTAACTTTAGTAACACGATTGATAGCAACCAATCTATCTTTCAGTTCTATATCGTTAGTAATCTTAACTCTATTATTAACTCCTGCCATAATGATTAAAATTTAAGTCCACCGTTACGAGCAGCATCAGCTACTTCTTTTACTCTCCCATGATACAAGTAACCATTACGGTCGAAAACTACAGTAGTTATACCTGCTTCCTGAGCCTTTTTAGCAATCATTTCACCCACTTTAGCAGCTTGTTCTTTTTTAGCGACTTTCTCAGTCAAACCTAAAGAAGAAGCGGCAGCCAGAGTTTTGCCAGAAAGATCATCGATAATCTGGACATAAATTTGCTTGTTACTTCTAAATACACTCATACGCGGACATTCAGTAGTACCTGAAATTTTGTTGCGTACTCTATATTTGATCTTAATTCGTCTTTCTATTTTTGTTGTCATAATAATCTAATTTTATATGATTTACTTAGCACCGGCTGATTTACCAGACTTTCTACGAATTACTTCGCCAACAAACTTAATACCTTTACCCTTGTATGGTTCAGGCTTACGGAAAGAACGTATTTTAGAGCAAACTTGACCAAGCAACTGTTTGTCACACGATTCCAATATGATAAGAGGATTCTTATTTCTTTCAGACTTAGTTTCAACTTTCACCTCAGCAGGCAATTGAATGAAAATATTGTGTGTATAACCTAAAGCCAGTTCAATGATGTTACCTTGGTTAGAAGCACGATAACCTACACCAACAAGTTCCAACTCTTTCTTATATCCTTCAGATACGCCCACAACCATGTTATGAACCAATGAACGATACAAGCCGTGGAAAGCATGTTTCTGCTTCGGATTATCAAGCATTTCCTTATCGTTTTCTGTTAAAGTTACGTGTCCGTCTTCAATCGCAACATTGATAGCAGGATTCACATATTGGCTCATTTCGCCTTTGGGTCCCTTTACGGTAACCACATTATCCTTCAGAGTGACTGTCACTCCAGCAGGGATACTAATGGGTAATTTTCCTATTCTTGACATTCTAATTCCTCCTAATTAATATACATAACACAAGACTTCACCACCGATCTTCAGTTCTGCAGCCTCTTTGTTAGTCATTACACCTTTGGAAGTAGATATTATAGCAATACCCAACCCATTAATAACACGCGGCATATCTTTGTAACCGGTATACTTACGCATACCTGGAGAAGATATTCTTTCTAACTTCTTGATTGCGTTAACTTTGTTAACAGAATCATACTTCAAGGCAACTTTAATAGTTCCTTGAGGACCATCTTCTACAAACTTATAATTAAGAATGTAGCCTTTCTCAAAAAGAATCTTAGTGATTTCTTTTTTCAAATTCGAAGCGGGAACTTCAACAACTCTGTGCTTTGCACCAATCGCGTTCCGCAACCTCGTCAAATAATCTGCTATTGGATCAGTCATATAAAAAATAAATTAAATTAATCAGGACTACCCTGACAATATTTAAACAATAATTACCAGCTTGCTTTTTTTACGCCTGGTATCAGTCCGTTAGACGCCATCTCACGGAATTGAATTCTCGAAATTCCGAATTGACGAATATAACCTTTAGGACGTCCAGTCAGTTTGCAACGGTTGTGCATACGAATCGGGTTAGAATTCTTTGGCAACTCTTGCAATTTCTGTGCAGCTTCAAAAGCATCAGCAGGATCACCTGTTCTTACGATTTGCTTCAAAGCAGCTCTTTTTTCGGCGTATTTGGCTACTAATTTAGCACGTTTAACTTCACGTGCTTTCATTGATTCCTTTGCCATATCTATTAGTCTTTTTTAGCGTTTTTAAAAGGTAAACCGAATTCCTTCAGCAATGCATAACCTTCTTCATCTGTTTCCGCAGAGGTTACAAAGGTAATATTCATTCCGAGAATTCTTGTAATACTATCGATATTTATTTCAGGGAAAATGATTTGTTCCTGAATACCAAGGGTATAGTTACCTTTACCATCAAACTTACTTTCGATACCTTTGAAGTCACGAATACGAGGAAGAGCTACACGAACCAATTTTTCAAGGAATTCGTACATTCTTTCACGACGTAAAGTCACCATAACACCAATCGGCATTTTTTTACGCAACTTAAAGTTCGCGATATCTTTACGAGAAATGGTAGCTACCGCCTTTTGACCTGTGATAGCTGTCATTTCATTGATTGCAACTTCAATAATCTTCTTGTCAGCAACAGCCATACCTAAACCCTGATTGATAACAATCTTCTTAAGTACGGGTATCTGCATTGTAGAAGAATACTGGAACTGTGATTTCAATGCAGGTGCTATACGCTCTGCATATTCTTTCTTAAGACTAGCAGTATTACTCATTACTTAATCTCCTCTCCTGATTTTTTAGAATAACGCACTACAGTTCTTTTACCTTCCAAAGAACTTACTTTTCTCCCAATACGCGTTGCTTTACCAGTTTTTGGATCAACCGGGTTCAAGTTTGAAATGTGGATAGAAGCTTCTTGCTTCACAATACCACCCTGCGGATTCTTAGCATTCGGCTTTGTGCTTTTAGATACCATATTGATACCTTCTACAAATGCACGTCCTTCTTTAACAAGAACCTTCAATACACGACCAGTTTTGCCCTTATCTTCACCAGCATTTACGTAAACTGTATCGCCTTTTTTAATATGTAATTTACTCATTACTTAAATCTTTTACAAAATTAAAGTACCTCAGGCGCAAGTGACACAACTTTCATGTTTGTAGCACGAAGTTCTCTTGCTACAGGACCGAAAATACGACTTCCTCTAATTTCACCTGCATTATTCAACAACACGCAAGCATTATCATCAAAACGTATATAAGAACCATCAGGACGACGGATTTCTTTCTTCGTACGTACAATCAAAGCCTTTGATACTGCACCTTTTTTAACATCACTAGAAGGGATAACGCTTTTCACTGAAACAACAATGACATCCCCCACTGAAGCATAACGACGACCTGTGCCACCCAAAACGCGGATACACAAAGCCTCTTTCGCTCCACTGTTATCACATACTGTAAGTCTGGATTCTACTTGTATCATAATTACTTAGCTCTTTCAATTATTTCTACTAATCTCCATCTTTTAGTCTTGCTCAAAGGACGAGTTTCCATGATGCTTACAGTATCACCGATATTGCATTCATTCTTTTCATCGTGAGCATGGTACTTCTTCGTTTTACTAACGAACTTACCATATATAGGGTGTTTTTCCTTAAATTTGGCAGCAACTGTGATAGTCTTATCCATCTTATTGCTCAACACAACCCCTGTTCTTTCTTTTCTTAAATTTCTTGCTTCCATCAAGCTGATCATTTATTGTTAAGTTCTCTTTGGCGTAACTCAGTTTTCATACGCGCAATAGTCCTGCGTAATTGTTTGATTTGAGCAGGATTTTCCAAAGGAGAAATAGAATGATTGATAACCATCTGGTCATAATTAGCTGTTTCTGCCTCTACTCTTTCTACTAAATCATTAGTAGTCATTTCTTTAATTTCTGCAATTTTCATAACACTTACGCATTTTGATTTTGAATATCATAATCACGTCTTACGACAAACTTCGTTGTAATAGGAAGCTTTTGAGCAGCTAAGCGCAATGCTTCTTTCGCGATTTCGTAAGATACTCCCTCAGCTTCAATAATGATTCTACCTGGAGTTACGGGAGCCACAAATCCCTCTGGAGCACCCTTACCTTTACCCATACGTACATCGGCAGGCTTTCTAGTGATCGGCTTATCCGGGAATATACGGATCCAGATCTGTCCTTGACGTTGCATATATCTTGTTACTGCAATACGAGCAGCTTCGATCTGACGGCCTGTAATCCACTTAGTCTCCAAAGCCTTTATGCCAAAAGAACCGAAGGCCAACTGGTTACCTCTCTGGGCATTACCTTTCTGACGGCCTTTCTGTTGTCTTCTGAATTTTGTCTTTTTCGGTTGTAACATAGTTTCCTAAAATTCAAATTCGTTTAGCGATTATTTTTCTTTCTTTTGAAGTTCTTTCCGCCGTTGTTTCCACCATTGTTTCCACGACCACTTTCTTTGCTTTGTGTAAAGTTCGGAGCCAATTCTCTCTTACCAAACACTTCACCTCTACAAATCCAAACCTTGATACCCAGCAAACCTACTTTAGTCAATGCTTCTGCATGACAGTAGTCGATATCAGCTCTGAAAGTGTGCAACGGAGTTCTTCCTTCTTTATACATTTCAGAACGGGCCATTTCAGCTCCATTCAAACGTCCTGAAATCTGAATTTTGATACCTTCAGCACCCATACGCATAGTGTTTGCGATAGCCATCTTGATGGCGCGGCGATAGGCAATTTTACCTTCTACCTGGCGAGCAATGTTATTAGCAACAATCACAGCATCCAGTTCCGGTCTTTTCACTTCAAAGATATTGATTTGAATATCTTTGTCGGTAACCTTCTTCAACTCTTCCTTCAACTTATCAACTTCCTGGCCACCTTTACCAATGATAATGCCTGGGCGAGCAGTACAAACAGTAATAGTAACGAGCTTCAGCGTACGTTCAATTACGATTCTTGATACACTTGCCTTTGCAAGTCTTGCATTAAGATATTTACGGATTTTGCTATCTTCCAGCAAAGAATCACCGTAATCATTTCCACCATACCAGTTAGAATCCCATCCTCTGATAATTCCTAAACGGTTGCTTATTGGATTAACTTTTTGTCCCATCTACCTTAATTTTGATCTTCGTTATTACTTTTAGCACCAACGAACAATGTTACGTGATTTGAACGTTTGCGAATTCTATAACCTCTACCCTGTGGTGCCGGTCTCATTCTTTTGAGTGTAGCTCCACCATCAACAAAAATCTTTGTTACGAACAATTCTCCGCTTTCAGCTTTACGTTCGTTTTTCTGTTCCCAGTTAGCAATTGCAGAGCGAAGCAATTTTTCCACTCTTGCAGCAGCTTCTTTTGAAGAAAATTTCAAAACACCAAGTGCTCTGTTCACTTCCATACCACGAATCATGTCTGCAACCAGACGCATCTTACGCGGAGAAGTAGGAACATTTTGCAATTTTGCAAAATACATGGTCTTAAGGGCTTCTTTTCTTTTTTCAGCCGATATTTTTTTTCTTGCTCCCATTATTATTATTACTTTATTATTTCAAATAAATCCTGTTATTTTTTCTTATTACCAGCGTGTCCTCTGAATGTACGAGTTGGAGCAAATTCGCCCAACTTGTGTCCTACCATATTCTCGGTAACATAAACAGGAATAAATTTATTTCCATTGTGAACTGCAACTGTATGGCCTACAAAATCAGGCGAAATCATTGAAGCTCTGGCCCAAGTCTTTACTACGACTTTCTTACCTGATTCATTCATGGCAAGAATTCTCTTTTCAAGCTTAACGTTAATATATGGACCTTTTTTTAATGAACGACTCATAGTTTACTCAATTAATCAGATTACTTTTTTCTTCTCTCAATAATGTACTTAGATGATTGTTTCTTAGGAGCTCTAGTCTTAAGTCCCTTAGCATACAATCCCTTACGTGATCTTGGGTGACCTCCGGAAGCACGTCCTTCACCACCACCCATCGGGTGATCAACCGGGTTCATTACAACGCCACGGTTACGAGGACGACGTCCTTGCCAACGAGAACGTCCAGCTTTACCTGAACTTTCCAATCCATGATCAGAGTTACCTACACTACCGATAGTAGCTTTACAAGTGCTAAGAATCTGTCTTACTTCACCTGAAGGCAACTTAATTACACAGTACTTACCCTCACGAGAAGTTAACTGAGCAAAGTTACCAGCTGAGCGAACCAGAGCAGCACCCTGTCCCGGACGTAATTCGATATTGTGAATCACAGTACCCACCGGAATGTTTTGAAGAGGAAGAGCATTACCAATCTCTGGCGCTGCTGTTTCACCTGACATCAGAGTCGCACCAACTTGCAATCCATTGGGAGCAATAATATATCTTTTTTCTCCATCAGCATAAAATAACAGAGCGATACGAGCCGAACGGTTCGGATCGTATTCAATTGTTTTAACCACTGCTGGAACACCGTCCTTATTTCTCTTGAAATCAACAATTCTAATCACCTTTCTATGACCGCCACCAATGTAGCGCATAGTCATCTTACCTTCGTTGTTACGACCGCCAGATGATTTCTTACCATATACAAGAGACTTTTCTGGTACTGATGCAGTAATTTCTTCGAAAGTACCAATAATTTTATGTCTTTGCCCCGGTGTTGTGGGCTTAAATTTACGTACTGCCATTTTTATTAAATATTGCTATAAAAATCAATAGTATCTCCTTCTTTCAATGTCACGATTGCTTTTTTGAAAGCATTCGTACGACCATTGATGATACCTGCTTTGGTATAACGGCTCTTATTTTTGCCAGCATACTTCACAGTATTCACATCAACTACTGTAACATTATAAAGAGCTTCAACTTCCTTCTTAATTTCCAGTTTGTTAGCATCAGGACGCACAACAAAGCCGAAACGATTCAGCTTATCTGTAATTGCAGTCATTTTCTCTGTTACCAACGGTTTAATAATAATTCCCATTATTTAAGCCTCCTATTTAAATTAAGATATTGTCAATAGCTTTCAGAGAGTTTTCTGTAAGCATAACAACCCCAGCATTCAATACTCTGTAAGTATTTAATCCTGAGATAGTCTGAACATTAGCACCCTCGATGTTACGAGCTGACAAATATACGTTTTTATTTGCTTCCGGTAAAATCACAAGTAGCTTTTTATCGGAAACTTTAAGATTTTTTGTCATTGCAACGAAATCTTTCGTCTTTGGAGCTTCAAAATTGAAATCTTCAACGACAACGATCGCATTGTTTTGAGCTTTATAAGACAAAGCGGACTTACGAGCCAATGTCTTAACTTTTTTATTTAACTTGAAGAAGTAGTCTCTTGGTTTCGGACCGAATACACGGGCACCACCAACAAGAACCGGTGAATTCATATCACCACGACGTGCTCCACCGCCACCTTTCTGACGACCGATCTTACGAGTAGAACCACTGATTTCACTTCTTTCTTTTGACTTATGAGTACCCTGACGCTGATTAGCCATAAACTGCTTTACGTCCAAATAAATAGCGTGGTCGTTGGGCTCAATTCCGAAGATAGATTCGTTTAACGTAACCTTTCTCCCAGTGTCTTCACCTTTAATGTTATATACGTTAACTTCCATTATTTCTCAATTAATACGATTGAACCTTTGCAACCCGGGATAGAACCTTTAACCAAAAGAAGGTTGTGATCCGCGATTACTTTTAATACCTGCAAGTTTTGTACAGTGACTCTGTCGCCACCAAGCTGTCCACCCATACGCATTCCTTTGAATACTTTTGCAGGGTAAGAACAAGCACCGATAGAACCTGGCTTACGAGCACGGTTGTGCTGTCCGTGAGTAGTCTGGCCTACACCACCAAAACCATGTCTTTTTACTACGCCCTGGAAACCTTTACCTTTAGAAGTACCAACAACGTCAACAAAGTTAGCGTCATTAAACATTTCTACAGTAACTGTATCACCCAGATTCAATTCTGTTTCAAATTCTTTGAACTCAGCCAAGTGTCTCTTCGGTGTTACTCCAGCTCTTTTAAAGTGACCCATCAACGGTTTAGTTGTGTGCTTTTCCTTTTTGTCTTGGAAACCCAACTGAACAGCTTCATAGCCATCCTTTTCTACAGTTTTAACTTGAGTAACAACACAAGGACCTGCTTCGATAACAGTGCATGGTACATTTTTACCATCGGCACTGAAAACGGATGTCATTCCGATTTTTTTTCCTAATAATCCTGGCATTTCACTAATTTTTAATTATCAAACTTTAATTTCTACTTCCACACCACTCGGTAACTCCAACTTCATCAGAGCATCTACCGTCTTAGCTGTTGAGCTATAGATGTCGATCAATCTCTTGTAAGAAGAGAGTTCAAACTGTTCACGAGACTTTTTGTTTACGAAAGTCGAGCGGTTCACTGTAAAGATACGCTTGTGCGTAGGAAGAGGAATTGGACCACTAACAATAGCACCCGTAGCCTTTACGGTTCTTACAATCTTCTCAGCTGATTTGTCAACCAAGTTGTGGTCGTAAGATTTCAATTTAATTCTAATTTTCTGACTCATTACAATTTTAAATTTAGATAGTTATAAATAAGATAAAGCCGCAGGCTAAGAGTCATTCGCTAGCCTGCTGCCTTAGATATTTTAGAGTAAATCAGCACGTCCCTTCACTTCTTCCAATACAGCCTTAGCAATAGAAGTAGAAACCTGAGCGTGATGAGAGTAAACCATAGATGAAGTTGCACGACCTGAAGTGATTGTACGCAACGCTGTTACATAACCAAACATTTCAGCCAACGGAACCATTGCTTTCACGATACGAGCACCTGAACGGCTGGACTCCATACCTTCAACCTGGCCACGACGTTTGTTCAAGTCACCAATGACATCACCCATATTTTCTTCCGGAGTTACAACCTCCAGCTTCATGATAGGCTCCATCAACACCGGACCCGCCTTAGCACATGCATTCTTATATGCTTGGATAGCACAAATTTCGAAAGACAACTGGTCTGAGTCAACCGGATGGAATGAACCATCAACCAAAGTTACTTTCAGTGAATCCAACGGATAACCCGCCAATACACCATTTTTCATCGCAGTTGTGAAACCTTTCTGAACTGACGGAATAAATTCTTTAGGAATATTACCACCTTTCACTTCATCAACAAATTGCAATCCGCCTTCCTTGAAATCTTCATCAACCGGACCAATCTTAACGATGATATCAGCAAACTTACCACGACCACCGGATTGTTTCTTATAAACTTCACGAAGATCAACTGTTTTTGTAATTGCTTCTTTGTAGTTAACCTGCGGTTTACCTTGATTACATTCTACTTTGAACTCACGTTTCAAACGGTCGATAATGATATCCAAGTGAAGCTCACCCATACCAGAGATAACAGTCTGACCTGTCTGCTCATCAGTTTTTACCGTAAACGTCGGATCTTCCTCAGCAAGCTTAGACAAACCATTAGACAATTTATCCATGTCTTTCTGAGTTTTAGGCTCAACTGCAATACCGATAACCGGTTCCGGGAAATCCATAGATTCAAGCACAATCGGAGCACTTTCGTCACACAATGTATCACCTGTATGGATATCTTTAAAACCTACACCCGCACCGATATCACCAGCACCGATTACTTCAACCGGATTCTGTTTGTTTGAGTGCATCTGGAACAGACGAGAAACACGTTCTTTCTTTCCAGAGCGAGAGTTGTAAATATAAGAACCAGCCTCGATCTTACCTGAATATACACGGAAGAAAGTCAAACGACCAACATACGGGTCAGTAGCAATCTTAAACGCCAAAGCTGATGTCTTTTCATCATCACTCGGTTTACGATCTTCTTCAGCACCAGTATTCGGGTTTGTTCCTATTACATTTTCGGTATCCAATGGAGAAGGCAAGAAAGCACAAACGTAGTCAAGCAAAGTCTGTACACCCTTATTCTTGAATGAAGAACCGCAAAGCATTGGAACAACAGCCATCTGAACAGTTGCATTACGAAGAGCTCTCAAGACTTCTTCTTCTGTAATAGTAGAAGGGTCATCGAAATATTTCTCCATCAAAGCATCATCAAATTCAGCTACTTTTTCGAGCATTTTATCTCTCCATTCGTTTGCTTCATCAACAAGGTCTGCTGGAATTTCTTCTACAGTATAGTCAGCCCCCATTGTTTCATCATGCCAATAGATAGCTTTCATTTTGATAAGGTCAACAAGACCTTTGAAAGATTCTTCAGCACCGATAGGAACAACAATAGGACAAGGATTAGCTCCAAGAACATCCTTCATCTGACGAACCACTTCAAAGAAGTCCGCACCAGAACGGTCCATCTTGTTTACGTAGGCAATACGAGGTACATTATACTTGTCAGCCTGACGCCATACAGTTTCCGACTGAGGTTCTACACCACCTACTGCACAGTAAGCAGCAACAGCACCGTCCAAGATACGCAATGAACGTTCTACTTCAGCAGTAAAGTCAACGTGTCCCGGAGTGTCAATCAAGTTAATTTTATAGGTATCACCTGCATATTGCCAACGTGTAGTAGTCGCTGCAGATGTAATAGTAATACCACGTTCTTGTTCCTGCTCCATCCAGTCCATAGTAGCAGCACCATCATGCACCTCACCAATCTTGTGAGTCAATCCGGTATAGAACAGGATACGTTCAGAAGTTGTTGTTTTTCCGGCATCGATGTGAGCCATGATACCGATATTACGAGTCAAATGTAAATCTTGCTTAGCCATCTTAATTCCTTTTACTTTAAGTTTTTAATAATTGTATCTTATAGTATTAGAATCTAAAATGAGCAAATGCACGGTTAGCTTCAGCCATTCTGTGCATATCTTCTTTACGCTTGTATGCACCACCTTGTTCATTGAAGGCATCCATGATTTCAGCAGCCAGCTTATCAGCCATTGATTTACCACCTCTTTTACGAGCAAACAGAATCAGATTCTTCATTGAGATGGATTCTTTACGATCCGGACGGATTTCAGTAGGAACTTGGAAAGTAGCACCACCTACACGGCGAGACTTAACTTCCACTTGCGGAGTCACATTATCCAAAGCCTTTTTCCAGATTTCGAGAGCGGATTTTTCTTCATTAGGAAGTTTCACTTTCACTGTTTCCAGAGCGGCATAAAAGATTTCATAAGATGTATTCTTTTTACCATCATACATCAAATGGTTTACGAACTTAGAAACCTTTTGGTCATTAAACACGGGATCCGGAAGGATAACGCGTTTTTTTGGTTTTGCTTTTCTCATTTGTTTGAAAAATAATGTTTTTTGTTCTTGGTTGTCTACTTCTTGACTTCTTCAACTCTCCCACCGGAGAATTTACTCAACCTTTAGCATCTCCAACAAACTAAAACGTAAGTTATTACTTTAATTTTAATTAGGTTTTAATCCTTATTTTTTCTTAGCCGGTGCAGCTTGTCCCGGTTTCGGACGCTTAGCGCCGTATTTAGAACGTCTTTGAGTACGACCAGCAACACCTGCTGTATCAAGAGTACCACGTACAATGTGATAACGCACACCCGGAAGGTCTTTCACACGACCACCGCGCACCAATACGATTGAGTGTTCCTGCAAGTTGTGTCCTTCTCCCGGAATGTATGAGTTCACCTCTTTTTGGTTAGTCAAACGTACACGGGCTACTTTACGCATTGCAGAGTTCGGCTTCTTCGGAGTAGTAGTGTATACTCTCACGCAAACGCCACGTCTTTGAGGACAAGAATCCAAGGCCGGAGATTTACTTTTCTCCACCAGCACTTCGCGTCCTTTTCTTACTAATTGCTGAATTGTAGGCATTTTAATTGTTTTTTGATTTATATTATTGTTATATTAATTTCGCAACTATACATTTTGGGCTGCAAAAATACGAATAATATTTGAATATTCAATGCACTACAACCTTTTTTTATTTTTTAATATTTTTATATCAGCCTCACGCTTCGCCTTTTACACCCGCCAAAGGAGGAATCGAAGATTCGTCAGAAGTACGTATCGGACCAAATACCCGTTCATATTTAGCGATATTATCTTCTAAAGCCCGTAACAGACGTTTTGCATGCTCAGGAGCTACAACAATACGAGATTGTACTCCAGCCTTAGGCATACCCGGCATTACACGTATAAAATCAAGAATAAATTCTGAACTTGAATGGGTAATGATAGCAAGATTGGCATATGTACCCTGTGCCACTTCTTCCTTCAATTCAATCTGCAATTGACCGTTATTATTTTGTTCTTCCATATTTTATATGATTAATAGTTATTCTGCAAAATAACGCAATTTTCTTTAGATATTTTCATGTTGAGCAAACAAAAAAGCGGTCCGACATTCGAACCGCTTTTCTATTATATCTGATTTTCCAATTAGAGCTTCGGACCAGCAGCAACCAAAGCCTTACCAGCTTCGGTACCTGTAAACTTAGCGAAGTTCTTAATGAAACGTCCAGCCAAATCTTTTGCTTTCTCTTCCCATTTGCAAGCACATTCGTAAGTATCGCGCGGATCAAGGATTTTCGGATCAACACCCGGAAGTTCTGTAGGAACAACAAAATCGAAATAAGGAATAACCTTAGTCGGAGCTTTGTCGATAGAACCGTCAAGGATAGCATCGATAATACCACGAGTATCTTTGATAGAGATACGTTTGCCGGAACCATTCCAGCCAGTGTTAACCAAGTATGCTTTAGCACCGGTCATTTCCATTTTCTTAACCAGTTCTTCTGCATATTTAGTCGGGTGCAATGACAAGAAAGCAGCACCGAAGCAAGCTGAGAAAGTCGGAGTAGGTTCAGTGATACCACGTTCTGTACCAGCCAACTTAGCTGTAAATCCAGACAAGAAGTAGTATTGAGCCTGTTCCGGATTCAAGATAGATACCGGAGGCAATACACCGAATGCATCAGCAGACAAGAAAATAACTTGTTTAGCGTGAGGGCCTTTAGATACAGGTTTAACGATGTTTTCGATGTGATAAATAGGATAAGAAACACGAGTATTTTCCGTTACACTCTTATCCGTGAAATCGATCTTGCCATTAGCATCAACAGTTACGTTTTCCAGTAAAGCGTCACGCTTGATAGCATTGTAGATATCCGGTTCACTGTCTTTATCCAAGTTGATAACTTTAGCATAGCAACCACCTTCGTAGTTGAATACACCTTCGTTATCCCATCCGTGTTCGTCGTCACCGATCAATTTACGTTTCGGGTCAGTAGACAAAGTAGTCTTACCTGTACCTGACAGACCGAAGAAAATAGCAGAGCTAGTACCTTCCATATCTGTGTTAGCAGAACAGTGCATAGAAGCGATACCACGAAGCGGGTTCATGTAGTTCATGATAGAGAACATACCTTTCTTCATTTCACCACCGTACCAAGTGTTCAGGATAACTTGTTCTTTAGTCTTCAAGTTGAATACTGTAGCAGTTTCTGAGTTCAAGCCCAGTTCTTTGTAGTTGTCAACTTTAGCCTTAGAAGCGTTGAAGCATACAAAATCAGGTTCTCCGTAGTTAGCAAGTTCTTCTGCCGTCGGGCGAATAAACATGTTAGTTACGAAGTGAGCCTGCCAAGCTACTTCCATGATAAAACGTACTTTCATACGAGTAGCTTCGTTAGCGCCACAGAAAGTATCAACAACGAACAAGCGCTTGCCAGACAACTGTTTCACAGCTTTAGCCTTCAAGTCAGCCCAAGCTTCTTCAGTACAAGGTTTGTTATCGTTTTTGTATTCGTCAGAAGTCCACCATACTGAATTTTCAGAAGCTTCATTCTTAACGAAGAATTTATCTTTAGGAGAGCGACCGGTATAGATACCTGTCATTACATTAACAGCACCTAATTCAGTTACTTGACCTTTTTCAAAGCCTTCCAGACTCGGTTTTGTTTCTTCAGCGAACAAAACATCATAAGACGGGTTGTGCAGGATTTCTGTTACACCTGTAATACCGTACTTGCTCAAATCTAAATTTGCCATTTTCTTTTGAATTAATTAAAATTGGTATTTTGTTTTATTATCTCTTTCTATGATATATAAATGCAGAGGAGATTGGATACCCTCTTGTAAATCCGGGTACAAAAGTAATACTTTCTTTGGAATGCAAGAAGGGATTAGAGAAATTTTTCCCTAATTGAATCTCTTTTATAAATTCCTAACAATATCTGCAAACTGAATATTGCAATTTGAAAGATTATCGCTTACTTTGCAAAACAAAATAATGCGGGATACATTAAATAATTATTCATCATGAAAGTAGTTGATTTTAGCAAAACAAATTCGATTCTAAACCAATACGTCTCCGAGATTAGAAATGTAGAAGTTCAGAACGACCGCCTGCGTTTCCGCCGTAACATTGAGCGCATCGGAGAAATCATGGCTTATGAAATGAGTAAGGAGTTTACCTACTCGGTAAAGAACATTCGGACACCTCTCGGAATCGCTCCGGTCAGCACTCCGGACAACCAATTGGTTATCAGCACTATTCTACGTGCCGGTCTACCTTTTCATCAAGGCTTCCTAAGCTATTTTGACGGAGCGGAGAACGCATTTGTTTCTGCTTACCGTAAATATAAGGATACACTGAAATTTGATATACACATAGAATATATTGCTTCACCACGCATTGATGACAAAACACTAATCATCACAGATCCCATGTTGGCAACGGGTAGTAGCATGGAACTCAGTTATCAGGCAATGCTGACCAAAGGTCATCCAGCCGAGATTCATGTAGCTTCCATTATCGCCAGCCAACAAGCCATCGAACATATCAAAAATATATTCCCCGAAGACAAGACTATTATCTGGTGTGCCGCTATTGATCCTGAAATCAACGAACATTCTTATATCGTTCCCGGATTGGGCGACGCAGGCGACCTTGCTTACGGAGAAAAGGAATAATCCTTTAGAGGCTCTTCCGATATTGTTGTGGCGACATCCCCATTTGCTTCTTAAAGAAAGTGCCAAAATAGGAAGCATTTGGGAAGCCAAAGTCATTGGATATTTCCTGAATATTTTTTTGAGTATTTTTAAGCAAGGAGATACATTTACGAATAATCGCCTTAAAAACAAGTTCCTGTACCGTATATCCACAGATACTTTTAGATACAGCAGACAAGTATTTGGGTGACAGACATAATTTATCTGCATAAAATTCGACTCCCCGCTCCTGCATATAATGCTGCTCGATCAGTTGAATCAAGCGGATAAAGGTTTCACGCTTACGCCCTCCCGCATCTCGTCTTTCACTAACAAGTTTACGATTATAAATAGAGCAAATCCGGTATGTCAGCGCAAGCAGAAGCAACTTCTGTTCATAGAACTTAAATGAATTTTCTTCAGGCTGCAAAGCACTATCCAACAAAGACATATATTTCAAAATATCTTCCTCCTCACCGGTATTCCACACGCAAGAGGGGGCTTCAGATGTCAACCGAGAATACATATACATGGAAACAACCAGATTACCCATAATATCCCGAATTGGATCTATCTGATAAAACAACATCTGTATTTCCAAATCCCTAGATTCTTCGAGGATCTGAAATTCACCATCTTCAGGAATAAACAAACTTTCACCCGCCTTAGCCAAATGTTTCTTCTGATTGAGTAAAAACAGAAACTCTCCTTGCCCACAAACAATCACCCCCAACCCCTTCATATGAAAAGGTGCTTGCAGCGGGGAGGGAAAAGTCACAAATATTCCTCTTGAACTACATATATTTTTTCCGTTTAGCAAATCGCGTTCAAACTGCAACAAACGATCTCGTCCAATTCCCATTATAACAGCATATTAACAGAGTACTACTAAAAACGGCACTAAGTTAACAATTTCCGTTTAGGATAAGGAACAACAAGCACAAATATCATACAAATTAATCCACCATAGATCGTCCATCCCGCCATTTCTTTAAGAGCGGAAAGTGTAGCCTGCACCTGAATACGGCCTTTGGTAGATATGGCAGCCATATTACGAGCTTCCGTCTCACTCTTCCCCTGATATTTCATTCCTTGCACCGCACCGAGAAAAGAAGCGGAAGCATCCGGATTAAGCAGGTCCACATTCTGTGCATAACGGGTTACATAATGCTGTTGACGTTCCTGCAATACATTTGTATAGAGTGCTCCTCCAATGCTTGGCCCCACAACCATACGCACGGTAAGCATAATGCAGATCCATGTGGAAAGATATTTAAAGGGCATACGTTGGTTAGCATAGGCAGCCGTCAGCGCATATAAAATCATCATACCCGTGGCACGGATAATAACCGCATATTTCAAACGCTCATAAACTCCTGCGGTCTGCACTTCAAAATACATGAATACGGCAGACAAAGACAGAAAGAAGAATCCCATAGCAAATAGATACTTAAAATGCAATCCTTTACTTCCCAACGCCATAGCAAGTACAGCACCAATAGCATACCCCACCATGCACCAGTTACCCAACGCCGCATTCTGTAAATTATCAATATGCATACCGACCCCCGCAAACACATTGACAAACATTGCACTGGAGTTTATCACCATCAACAACAAATAAAGTAATGCTCCCATACGTATGGTACGCAGTTTAAACGCATCCAACAATACATAAGGAGAGCGGCGCCTCGCATCCATATAAAGAAATATTCCCGCAAAAAGAATACTGACAGCCGTCGCCCACCGGATGGACTCATCAGCATACCAATCGAGTACTTTCCCATAGACCAGCACATAAGTGAGACACGTCAAAGAGATGCAGAACGCTGTAACATTGCCAAATTTACGAAAATTAATAGGAAACCGTCCCGGAAACTTATAATTCGGCATAGTTATAAAAAGAAGTAAAATAGATACCAGCAGAATCCCCATCATAAAATAGTATACATATTTCCACTCATATTCAAAGGACAGCCAGGCCGTCAGCGCCGTACCTGACTGTCCCAGAATCATAAAAAACAGATAAACTGCCGGTTGACTCACACACCGGTCAATATCCAGCTTATTCCATCCGGAAGCGTCTTTTGGTTCCAAACCAGGAGTAATGTTGCGGGTAGCTTCCATGCCACCGGCATACCAGATAAGCGTAAACAAATTGACCATCATCAGCACCATGCGCAAAAATCCTGTCAAAAGACTACAAAGTGCCAACAGAAAAACACTATCAGTCTTTGCACAGATATAACTGAATATATACATGAATGCAAACCCGACAATACACATCATCTTTTCCCGTCGCACACATACCAGTTGATAAAGAAAGGGAGCAAAAACCGCCATACCTATCGAAGTCACAAAGTTGGCAAACTGTATATGTTCGGAGATAATACCAAGCCCACTCATCATTTCGGTACTATTGACCGAATAAACCCCACCTACCGTAAGAATCGGCAGAAAGAAGAACAAAAGAATTATAATACCCAACGGTTTGGGCATCCAACTGTAAAAAGGATAGTTTTTAGGATAAGAGGGCATTGGGTTTAATTAAAAATTATAAATTAAAAATCAAAGAAGGAGATATAGTGCGGGAGGAGGTGGTAGGTAATTAGAGTTTGGCTTTCACCACTACCATCATGCCTGCTGCCAGTCGTTCATTATCCTCCTTGGACAAATCGGTAAAATCAATTCGCACCGGAATACGCTGCTGAATCTTCACAAAGTTGCCTGCCGAATTGTCCGTTGGTACTAATGAATATTTGGATCCGGTAGCTCCGGATATGGAGGTCACCTTCCCTTTGAACTCTTTATCACTGATCGCATCTACCGTAACAGATACCTCTTGTCCAATACTCAGATTTTCTATCTGTGTCTCCTTATAATTAGCCACAATCCATTTTTGCGTATTGGGGAGAATATACGTAATAGTCTGTCCGGCTGCAATAAATTGCCCCTCTTCTAAGGAACGACGTCCCAGTTTTCCATCACATGGAGCCACCACAACCGTATAAGAAAGATTCAAACGTGCCATTTCGAGTGCAGCCGTTGCTCTTTGGATGGCAGCTTCAGTACTCACACGGCGATAAGACACTTCATCCACACCGGAAAGAGCTGCCTTTTTCTGTCTTTTCACAGCCTCCAGCTTCTTACGTGTAGCTTCATAGTCCGTGACAATCTGTTCCAACTGAATGGGGGTAGCCGCTTTCCGTTCCACCAGATTCTCATATCGCTTCCTGTCTTTTTCCAACTTCGCCAAACGCACCTCAATCTCCGCGATAGACGCGTCATAAACGGTTGCTGTTGTCTGTGTTGTATTGAGTGTCGCATTGATAACCGTTGCACCGGCTTGCGCATCTTTCAAAGCAGCCTCCGCTTCCATTACCCGAATCTTATATTCACGGTCGTCAAGTACTAGTAACGTATCTCCCTTACGTACCTCCTGATGCTCGGTAAAATAGATTTTGTCAATATAGCCGGATGCACGCAAGTTGATAGGCGACACATATTGCTCTATCTGTGCATCGTTACTAGTCTCCGTCCGACTATAATTCAGGAAAAGACAGATCACCTCAATCACTCCCCAGACGATAATAGCCACTCCCAAAAGGCTGACTGCTATCTGCCACCGACGAAGTTTCTTCATCTTCTTCGCTTTCTCCTGATGAGTAGCGGAAGGAATATAATTTTCCATTGTTTCCATATTTATGATTATTATTTGACTAATGATTCGATTTGTCCGGTCAGTTTCAACAACATCAGGTTAGTGACCCGGTAATTATAGTGCGCGTTAATATAATTATTCTGCGCCTCACTCATTTGCATCTCATCCTGCAACACTTCAGTCATAGAAGCAATTCCTTCACGGTAACGGTCGGATGTGACCGTATACACATCTTCCGCCAACAAATAATTATCCTTCTGCTTCTTAAAGTTACGCTGATTGTTCATCAAGTCGTTCACGGCATTCAGATACTGAGTTTGCAGACTCTTCCGGGCATTTTCCCATGCCAACTTACTGTTCTCGATATCAATCATCGCCTTCTTGATTTTATATGTCTTATCCAGCCCGTCGAAGATAGGAATACGCAACGTCAGCCCCAACCCGTAAGAGCGGAACCAATGGTTGGATGGGCCGGAGTGAAACCAGTGGTAGCCTTTATCCGTATAAGCAGCATATCGCCAACTACCCGTCAAGCTCAGTGAAGGTATATAACCGTTACTAATTATCTTCTTTTGTTTCTCTGACAGTTGCACTTGTGATTGTGAGAGTTGAAGTTCATAGATATTTTCCGACAAACCGGTCAAAGCCACTGTAGTAATACTATCGGTATTTACCGGTGTTAATACAAACTCCTTTTCAGCCGGATAATCCATTATATATTTCAACATATTCAACTGCTGTTTCATCATAGCCTGTGCATTGTCATATTGTACCTTCAGATTTTCCAAATTTATATTCACTCTTTTCAAATCGACTTCCATAGACATTCCGTTATCAAAAAAAGCTTGCGTAATATCCCTCAATTCTTCCAAACGAGTGATATTAGCTTTTATCAGTACTATCTGTTCGGCCGTAACCTGTCCGAGATAATACATCTTACTGATTTGCATAATGATATCCTCCCTAGCCTTTCCATAAGACAGGCGGCTGATTTCCTCCATCACCTTAGCTATGGACATAGAGGTATAGAGTGTCTGATTGAAAAGCGGCATTTGCATTTCCAACCCCGCATTGGCAGTATGCTGCAATGTTTTCGTAATATTATAAGGGACACCATAAGAAGAGCCGTCAGTAACGGACACAGGCGGATCAAAATTGTTATTATAACCGGCTATCGCCGTTATCTGTGGTAATAACTTCGACCGGTTCTCAGATACGCCATACTTGCTTTTCTGTATTTCTTTGCGTTTCCCCTCCAACGACAAGTTATTGTCAATACCAATACGAAGGCAATCCTCTAATGTCAGGGTCTCCACCTCTTGCGCTTTTCCGTCCACAACAAGTAAGGAAAGAAAGGAAAATATGAATAGTAGTCTTCTCATAATATATATGCTATTATTGGCTACAAATTTAGCAGCTTATGACATAATGAGAGTATCCACAAACTATTTGTTTATATTCATATTTTCCCTTTTCGAGCAATAATCTACCCAAAACCGGACTATTCCGGATATACTGCATAGAAAAACAAACGACTCTCTTCCTTCCGAAGAGAGCCGTTCCTATCAAATTCAGCTACTTTAATTATTCAAAAGCAAATATTCATTTATTTCGCTTCAATTTTTCCAGTAAACTTATTACGTTTCGTCCACACAAGGATCATCACTCCGACCAACAATAAAGCCAACGCGACATAAGCGATACTTTCCGTGACGTGTATGCTCTGCGGATTAAACCACATTTCAATGGTATGTTCACCGGCAGGTACATTCATGGCACGCAAGATATAATCTGCACGGGCAATATCTACAGGCTGACCATCAATTGTCGCTTGCCATCCCGGATAATATACTTCAGAGAATACCACAACTCCATCTTTAGGAGTAGAAACTTTATAAACCAATCGGTTAGGTTCGTAATCCGTCAACCGGATAGTAGACAAAGAATCCTTGTATCCTTCCGTCACCCCTTTTAGCTGTTCTTTAAATCTCACATCCACCACAGCAGTCTCCGTCGGGCGAATATCATTCAAAGCGTCAATTTCCTCATTCGCATTATTCACATACTGCACTTTATCCACAAACCAGGCATTACCATATGCATACGGGTTCTCAACAGGAACAGGCTGTCCTTTCTCTCCGGCTGGGAAAATAAAGTATTTCGTATTCAGCATATTCAATACGCGGAATTTGGAAGCGTCCACACTATCCATCCTACCTCCGGCAGCAGCCACAGTCTGATAAGTATCCTGCATTTCGGGCATGATATGATGATCGATCATCTCTTGATAGCGACGTAATTTCGCTGCATGATAACCACCGACACTCTTATGCCAGTAAGCAGTATTGTTCTCATTAAACGTATTGCCCGGAAAACCGACAAAATTCAGTACACGATAATCCGGAGCTGTATCCCGAAGGATAATCTCATCCGCCTGAGTCTTCACAAATGCTTCTGTCCGTTTTGATTTCGGGACAAACTGTTCATCATACAAATAGCGTTTATTGACACACCACATATCCGCCAAACACAAAAGTACAATACCGACCAGCGTGAAAGAAGCTTTCAACCTCTTCTGCAAGAATAAGAACAGCAAGAAACATCCCACAGCTATAATAAAGAAACTGCGCCATGCATCCGAAGCAATGATCGCTTTGCGCATCTCCGTCAGATTTGTCACAACCGGAGTAAGGTGTTCCGCCGGAAGGCCTTGTTGCAAAGCCGCCATCTCCTGCGCCGTTACGAAACTAGAAAAGAAAACACCGGGAGCAACAGCCAGGACCAATGAGACACCAGCTGTCAGCACAAGCGATACGATCACACCTGTACGGTTCTCTTTCAATTTCAAAATTTCCGGTCTGCCCAATATTTCCTTCAATGCAAAAATAGCCAATAACGGAATAGTAAATTCAGCAATAACCAAAATAGACGATACAGCACGGAACTTATTATACATCGGAACATAATCTATAAAGAAATCCGTCAGTCCCATGAAATTCTTTCCCCACGAGAGTAAAACGGAGAAAATAGTAGCTCCCAATAATGCCCATTTAAGCGGACCTTTTACGATGAAACACCCAAGGACGAACAAGAACATAACAAATGCCCCTACATACACCGGACCGGCAGTCCACGGCTGATCACCAAAATATTGCGGAAATTGCGAATAGATACTACTATACATCGGATTTGCCTTTTCCATAGCAGCCTCACTCTGTGACAAATTATCCGACGACGCTCCTCCTTTTACATTAGGTACCAATAAAGTCAGGGTCTCTCCAATTCCGTAACTCCAGTTCGTAATGTAGTCACGGTCCAATCCGCTGCTGGTCTGATTGGCAGCATTCCCTTCCTGCTTTAACTCGCTCTTTCCACGCATAGTCTCCTTACTATACTCATACGTATGGTACAAGTTAGAAAGATTAATGCAAACGCCTACCATAGCAGCCAACGCCAGAATTGCACTAGCCTTGAAGAAATGCGTCAATTCTTTCTTCTTATAAGCATCTTCGAAGTAAGCTCCTATTATAAACAGAATCACAAACATGAAATAATAGCTCATCTGTATGTGATTGGAACGAATCTGAAGAGCTATAAACAAAGCCGTAATTATTCCTCCCAACAGATACTTCCTTCGATAAGCCAGGACAATCCCTGCAATCGTAGGCGGAATGTAAGCCAATGTCACAAACTTCCAGATATGCCCTGCCGGTATCAGAATAAAGAAGTAAGACGAGAAAGCCCATATTATACCGCCAAACCCCGCCAACCAAGCCGAAATTCCAAATGCCCGTAAGAGAATATAGAATCCCAACATCATGATAAAGGTCAGTACTACATAATCCGGAAGGTAAAGTTGATAAGTCTTCTCCACCCAAGACAAAGATTTTGTCGAGTCATAACTCGGAGCCATCTGGTAGGTAGGCATACCACCGAAAATCGAGTTTGTCCAGCGGCTACGTTCACCGGTACGTTCAAAATACTCTTGAGCATCCCGTCCGGCTCCGGCACCGGCAGCAGAGTCATGCTGAAACAGAATGCGCCCTTCAATATCTGCCGGAAAGAAGTAGACAAAAGAAATAACAACAAAAGCCAATATAGCAACTATGTCAGGAAGGAGTTTCTTCATATACTTTTCAACTTAAATCAATATCTATAATGATCAGCCTTGTAAGGTCCGTCTACCGATACACCGATATAGGCAGCTTGCTCCGGAGTAAGTTTCGTCAGCTTTACACCGATCTTTTCAAGATGCAGACGAGCTACTTCTTCATCCAGATGTTTCGGCAAACGATATACATTGATATCATATTTATTATTAAATAACTCAATCTGAGCCAAAGTCTGATTCGTAAATGAATTGCTCATAACAAACGACGGATGTCCGGTTGCACAACCCAGATTGACAAGACGTCCATCGGCCAACAGAATAATACTATGCCCATCCGGGAAATAATAACGGTCCACCTGCGGCTTGATATTCACACATTTAATACCCGGATAATGTTTCAAAGCATCTACCTGGATCTCATTATCAAAGTGACCGATATTGCAAACGATAGCCTGATCTTTCATTTTCTCCATGTGGTCAATACGAATAATATCGATATTTCCTGTGGTAGTCACAAAAATATTACCTTCCGTACAAGCCTCTTCCATAGTTACGACTTCAAAACCTTCCATGGCGGCCTGTAAAGCACAGATCGGATCTACTTCGGTCACAAGCACCCGTGCTCCATAGGAACGCATAGAATGAGAGCACCCTTTACCCACATCGCCATAGCCACATACTACCACAACTTTCCCGGCAATCATTACATCCGTCGCACGTTTGATACCGTCAGCCAATGATTCACGGCAACCGTACAGATTATCAAACTTAGATTTCGTTACCGAATCGTTGACATTAAACGCCGGGAACAGCAATTTGCCTTCTTCCTGCATCTGATACAGACGGTGTACACCGGTCGTCGTCTCTTCCGATACACCACGTACCTCCTCTGCAACCCGATGCCAACGCGTTTTATCTTCCGCTAAAACCCGCTTCAGAATAGCATTCAATTCTATTTCGTCTTCAGCGTGTACTTCTTTCTCCAGCACAGCCGCATTGTTCTCCGCATCATATCCTACATGAATCATCATTGTCGCATCACCACCATCATCCACAATCACATTCGGACCTTTGCCACCGGCAAAGGTCAAAGCCTGCAATGTACACCACCAGTAATCAGCCAAAGTCTCGCCTTTCCAAGCAAATACGGGCACACCTGAAGCTGCAATGGCAGCAGCAGCATGATCTTGCGTCGAGTATATATTACAAGAACACCAACGTACTTCAGCTCCTAAAGCCACCAATGTTTCAATCAACACGGCTGTCTGAATAGTCATGTGTAACGATCCCATAATACGGGCGCCTTTCAACGGTTTGGATTCTCCATACTTTTCGCGAAGAGCCATCAGGCCGGGCATTTCTTTTTCTGCCAAATCGATTTCCTTGCGTCCGAAGTCAGCAAGCGTAATATCTGCCACTTTATAAGGCAGAGTAGAGAATAATTCTGTAGACATATTGTAAATCATTTAATATATTATTATTTCTTAGCAACCGGTGCACTCAGCATTTCCTTATATTTCACCGGATCATTCAATATCTTCACCGCTTCTTTCAAGCCGTCGTCGTCTTTCAGCTGCTGGATAATATTACCACGCTGATAGTAATAACGCTTAATAATTTCCGAAGCGATCATCTTCTTTATATCACCGGAAAAGTAATCCAAATCACGGTCAAGATCGTGATTCAACTTCTTCTCAAGCGCCTTGAACTCTTCCGAAGCATCCGCCATATATCCTTCAAACTCGGCTGCCTCTTTCAAGGTTTTCAGAATCTTTTCGCTTTGCTGGTCATACTTGAAATCAGCTTTCTTTACCAATGCCTTGAAGTCATTATAATCAGCGTCGGTTACTTCAAACTTCTCCGGAGCAACAATGGTAGGATGCTTTAAACAATATTGGGTAGCATAATCGAAAATTAAATTATCACGTACCAGATAGAATAAAATATTCGGCAACTTCTCTTGCTTGATAACAATATCCGGCATTACACCACCCCCGTCGCGGACCTCACGCCCTGCAGCGGTATGAAACACCTTAGTCAAACTATCCGGAATGGTTCCAACACTTCCATCTTCATTACGATGCTTGTAGTCAATAGCCTGCACACAACGTCCGCTTGGAATATAGTATTTGGAAGTGGTCACTTTCATTGTTCCCCCATAAGGCAAAGAACGCGGAACCTGAACCAATCCCTTTCCAAAAGTACGGTTACCGACAACAACCGCGCGATCGAGGTCCTGTAAGGAACCCGATAAAATCTCAGAAGCAGAAGCAGTTCCGCTATTTACCAAAACCGCTACCGGAATATCCAAATCCAATGGTTCACGTAATGTTTTATAAGTATTGCTGGCTTGTTTGATTTTTCCCTTAGTCGTTACAATCACCTTTCCACGCGGCAAGAAATAATTTGCTATCTCTACAGCCTCGTCCAACAAGCCACCCCCATTCCCACGAAGATCGATAACCAACGAGGAAGCTCCTTGCTTCTTCAAATCCAAGAATGCTTTCTTGAACTCCTTCGAAGGATTGCCGGAAAAAGTACTCAGATTAATATATCCGATATGATTATCAAGCACTGCAGCGTATGGAATGGCCGGATTCTGAATAGATTCACGTACAATGGTGAACTCCATCGGTGTACGTCCCCCCTTTACATTCGGACGTTCCACTTTCAGCTTAAAACTAGTTCCCGCCTGCCCACGTAACATCTGGCTGACTTCTGCATTGTTCTTGCCTGCAAGGTCTTTTCCATCAATTTCCATCAAAACATCTCCGGCTTTTAATCCAGCCTTAGCCGCCGGTGTGCCCTCGAAAGGTTCGGAAATCATAGAGCGTTTCAATTTCGTATTATAAGTAATGTAAGAACCGATACCACCGAAAGATCCTTTTATCATCTGCTCCAACTCACTCTGGTCTTCCTCCGGAAAATACTCCGTATAAGGGTCCAACGTGAAAAGCATATTATCGATCCCCTCTCTGATCGTCTTATTCGGATCAATCGTATCGACATAGAACATATCCAATTCTTTCACAATCGCATTAAATATATCCAGGTTCTTGGCGATCTGGAAATTGCGGTCGTCACCACTCTTGAAACTAAAGAAAGCTACGATAGCCGTAACCGCTACCGCAACAACAGCTATCCGCCCATTCAGCAATTTTTTCATACCTCTTTTCATATAAATGAATCGTAAAAGTAACTCAATACTTGGTTATTCAGCCAGAACCCTGTTAATATTTAACTTAATTTCATCCCAGCGTTCTCCTGATATCGTCGTACCGATTGTCTGGATAACATTTCCCGATAGAATAGAACCTATTTTAGCACACTTCTCCAATGAATATCCACACGTCAGACCATATAGAAAACCTGCAGCAAAATAATCACCGGCTCCGGTCGTATCCATCACTTTCTTTACCGGAATAGCGGAGACTTTTATTTCTTCTGTCCCTTTGCGAATATAAGAACCATTTGCCCCCACTTTTACGATGGCAATACTGCATTTCTTCGCAATGATTTCCAAAGCCTCCTCCGGTTCCTTACCCGTAAATGCTTTCGCCTCTTCCTCATTTGCAAAGACAATATCTACATACTTATTTATCAATAAGGAGAAAAAGTCCATATCACCGGCAACTATATTATAACTTGCCATATCAAGACAGATTTGCAAACCCGCCTCTTTCGCCAACTCAATGGCATGAAGAATCATTTCATGGTCCTGCACCAGGTATCCCTCTATGAACAAGTATGCATATCCTTTAAACATATCGAGAGATAACTCTTCAGCTTTCAAAGAAGCAGCAGCTCCCAAATAAGTCCCGAAAGTACGTTCTCCATCCGGTGAAATAAAAGTGGATGCAACACCGGAAGGCAACTGTTCAGACACCAATACTTTATCCTCAATATTGTTTTTCCGAAGATTTTCACGAAAAAAATCTCCATAATGATCATTTCCTACTTTTCCGATAAAACCAGTTCCAGCTCCCAGACAAGCTAGTCCAAGTATAGTATTTCCTGCCGATCCGCCTGTTGCCAGATGCGTTTTCATCTGCGAGAATTTTGTGTTAATCTGCTGTAGCTTAGCATCATCAATAAGTTGCATGCTTCCTTTGGGCAGCCCCATTTCATCCAAAAGCGTATCATCCTTTAGGGTTGCAAGTACGTCGACTAGGGCGTTGCCCAATCCTATTATTTTATCCATTTCTAATATTTTTTTTGCAAAGATATTGCATATTTCAAAAAAACCTAGTACTTTTGCATCGCAATTGAGAAAAACATTCTTCCTTAGCTCAGTCGGTTAGAGCATCTGACTGTTAATCAGAGGGTCCTTGGTTCAAGTCCAAGAGGAAGAGCAAAGTTGAAAATCTTGATTGCAAACATTCTTCCTTAGCTCAGTCGGTTAGAGCATCTGACTGTTAATCAGAGGGTCCTTGGTTCAAGTCCAAGAGGAAGAGCAAAAAAGAAGCCACCTGAATGGGTGGCTTTCTTATTTAATATCATTAATAGAACTTTCTTTTAAAGAGAGTTACGTATAATTACTTTCGTCGGGTTACGCTTATATATTATATTTTTATTCAAGATAACAGAAGCCGCAGCCTTCCCCATCATCTCAAAATCTGTAGAAATGACAGTAATACCTCCTTCCAATATTTCTTTTACAGCTGTGTCATTATAAGAAATCAAACCTATTTCCTTACCTAACTCATATCCTTTCTTCTTTGCCAGTTTAATCAAGGATACATCATCCGTATCATATCTACTAAAAGTAATATAAGCATTCCCTTTACGGAAATTTTTCTCTTCTACATTCGATTCTATAGAATATGGCAGTTCACTTTTTACACAATAGTGTAGAAAACCATCAATTACTTGTTGTGCATGAATTGCTTCCGGACGCGCTATCAGAATCAGTTTTTCATATTTTTTCAACCGATCCTGCAACTGTAAAAGACTACAATAGATATCATAGCCATAATCTTGATAAATACAACTATAGTTACCACTCAATCCTTGTTGGTTATAATCTATGATTATTCTTTTTTCAGCCGGAATCAGATTTAAAACATCTGTCACATCTTCCTTCAAAAAAGTAGCTATAATATAATGCGTATAATTGCCCAAGTTTTCTTTAATGAGTTTCTCAAAAACTTTATAGTTATGATGATGAAAGTAAATGTCAATATCTCCCACATCCTTCAAAGATTTGAAGATAGAACGATAGATCTGTTCACGCATCACATTCATCTTATCCAATAACAGAAATACATGACAAGAATGGTTTATAGAGACCTTCTTTACAAAATACCCTTTTCTATAAATCGCTTCAATTACCCCCATTTCCAATAAGTAATTCAACCCTTTCAGCAAAGTCTCCTTACTCATGCGTAATTGTGTTTGTAGCTGGTTTAGTGAAGGTATTTGATCGCCTATCTGAAGTGTTCCATCTTCAATTAGTGAATTAATATAATCCACTAACTGAAGATACTTCATTCGTGAAGCAGGTTTCTTCTGTTCCGTTATATCAAGATTCTCGTTTTGCATTACGATCAAGATTAAATAAAATTTTAGCAAATATACTTAAATACCATGATAAAGCAAACTATTAGACAGACAAAATCTTGTACCTGCTCCACACTCTCACAAGAACAATATTTTATTTAAAATATATTGAGTTATTCATAACACTTTACGGCAAATAAAGCTGCTGGGATCAGGCCGGAAGGATGTTCCAGAACGATTCTGATCTCATCCGTAACCAACTTCTCTGGAAATATGATCTCATTTATCGATTGATGATTATCATTCTTCTCATAAATCAATTGATTTGCACCATCATATATTCTATATTTCTCTACACAGAACGGCATTTTATTTTCCGGATGTGTCATTTGAACTGTTTCCATAGGCTGATCATAATCTGTATCAAAAAAGAGAGAGAGCTTCCCGACAGAAATAGCAGCATCCCATTTAATTGTCAAAGTCGGATTCGGATCTTTCAATTCTGCCACCCAAGCATTTGGTGATTGAACCGGACGGTCAATACCATTATTAATATTCGAAACAGAAAAAGCATAACAGTCTTTTTCTGTTCGAATAGCGATATTATATCCCTCTGGTCTCCGCTTCGGACACCAGAATTCAAAGTCCTCTATTCCAATATCTTCTGGGGGAGTTTGTTTTCCAAAATTGGAAACAGCTTCATTCACCGTATTAAATACAGACAAAATTCCAGTAATCCTTTCTTGAGTATATTGTAACTGCACCAAAGGATTTTTCTTGAAAACAAGAAAAACATATTGCTCCTCCGGCATCACAGTTCCAAAAACTAACTCTAACTGTTGTTTACCTTGATGCAAAGCTAGTATTTTAGTTTCCAGAACCACATCCGGAGTATGATTGAATGCTTTACTGCTAATACGAAGTTCCACTTCCAAAGCTGTTTCTTCAGAAGCACAAAGATCAACTTGCACTTTTCCCAATACATCCCCTTTTTGTAAAGGAATCATTTGAGCTACAGACTCATCCAGCACCTGCATCTCCCCATCCGCCGGAAATCCCTTAAAATGGTACTCACTGGATGCAGTCAAAGTCGCTTTCGTTACCAAATTCTCTTCGTCCCTGATTATCATATCAGGGATATACTGCCCCATTCTTGATAATTTCTTCTGCAATTCAGATACTTTCCCTAAAGAATATACTTCTCTCGGAGAGATGTTTTCTTTCAGACACATCGCCGCAGCCATCGCAACAGCCTGAGCACTGTGTGCAGAAGTAGCCATTACACGGGTTGAACCGAAAGCAACATGCGATACACTAATAATTCTTCCTGCAAGAAAAAGATTCTCAATTCCCCTGCTATAAAGACAACGATAAGGAATCTGATATACCCCTTTCGCATGCCACTGATTACAAGCAGATTCCTCACCGAACACGCCGGCTGCCGGATGTAAATCAATACTCCATCCGCCATAAGAGACCGCATCTTCATGATGTCTTTGTTCTATGACATCCTGCTGAATCAGCATATAGTCGCCTTCAAACCTTCTGCTCTCCCGTTTTCCGGGAATACAGCCTACCCATTCCAGCGTCATTGTCTCCGCTTCCGGATATTTTCCCGAGTTCTTGATATAATCCCAGGCTCCATAAATAACCTTCCACAGTTCCCATTTAATTTGTTCCGTATCATGTACCGTATCCAAGTCGCCGCCGTATTCAACCCACCATAATTTACAACCATGTTCTTTCGCATTGAAACTACGAAATCGGGGAACAGTCTTCGTAACATCCATTGCATAAGAAGGAGCTGCATATTTAACCGGCTTGCCAGTATCCTTTGTGTAGAAATATAAACTGTGTCCCAAAAGTTCACCATAATCCTCTGCCGGTGCAAACTTTTCGCCAAACTCCTCTCTGCTTTCAGCCCCCATACGGTAAGGAGCCCCGGAAAGAAAACCGACAACGCCATCACCGGAAGCATCACAAAATAAAGGAGCAGTTATTTCGTACATAGTACTGTTCTGGCTACAAAACCCTCTGACACTTTCTATTTTATGACCGGCACTCTTTTTTACCTCATACACGCAGGTATTCAGCAATAAAGTTATATTTGGTTCGCTTACCACCTTGTCAAGCATGACAGAATCAAAAATGATCGGATTTCCCTCCGGATTACGGAACGTATTTTCCACCATAATTTCATCTATCACACCGCCTTCACGCGCCCAGCGATTATTATTTCCCATATGAGAAGTTGCTCCAAGCATCCACAACCTTATTTCGCTGGAACCATTCCCCCCCAATACCGGACGATCTTGTATAAGCACTACTTTCAGACCTTGACGAGCCGCAGTTATAGCAGCACAAACCCCTGAAATACCTCCGCCTACTATTACAAAATCAGCCTGAAGGGCATCCGTGTTAAACATTCTCACACTATTAAACTTATCAAGTACCATCTTCTCGTATCTAATTAATTTTACTTCTATTTTAGCTCTAAACCTACTTTTCTATCTGTATCACCTTACGCAACCGGATGTCGTCGGACGCACTTCCTACAAGCACTTCGTAACTTCCAGCATCATAATCAAAATCTTTCAATTCCGTCTTATAATAAGAGAAAGCATCCTTATCCAACGTTATTTCTATTTCTTGTACGGCATTTTTCCTAATAAAATGCTTGGCAAACCCTTTAAGCTCCTTATAAGGTCTTTCAACCTTCGGGTTTATAGGCCGAATATATACCTGTGCTGTTTCTGCTCCGTCATGCTTCCCTGTATTTTTTACAGTAAACCGGACCTTAACCGCCAAGTCTCTGCCTTTTTCCCTGTCTATACGTAAGTCAGAGTATTTAAACGTGGTATAAGACATTCCATAGCCGAATGCAAATTGGGGTTTCGTTTCACTGACATCGTAATGTCTATACCCCATAAAAAGTCCCTCTTTATATTCTACCCTCTTATCACCATCCCTATCGTAATAATATGGATAGGCCGGATTATCTTCCCATTTCTTTTCAAAAGAGATAGGTAGTTTCCCACTGGGGTTCACCTTCCCAAACAGAATTTCAGCAACAGCCGTTCCACCCTCCTGACCGGCATACCACAAATGTAACAAAGAAGGAACTTTATCTATCCATTTTGACATATCCACATTTCCACCCGCATTCAGCAACACAACCGTATTGGGATTGGCAGCCGTAATACACTGTACTAAACTATCCTGATATTCGGGCAACTCGAAAGGACGATCATTACTTTCACGTTCACTACTTTCATTAAATCCAATGTTCACAATAGCCACATCAGATTTCCTGGCAATCTCTACAGCCTCATCAAAAAGCAATCTATCCTCTCTCCATCCAAAAGAAATATCAACAGGATGTACATTAGCAAAATATTCAAGGACAATAGGATATTCCTTCCCGGCCTCCAACGCCAATACAGTCTCACGAGTCGTTATTCCTTGGTCTCTCCACTCATTAATCACCATTTCCGTACCAATCTTCAAACGGAACCCATCGAACCCTCTGACTATGAACCGGTAATCAGCAGTCTTCCCCGGACGTACGACTCCACTCCATCGCATGGAACAGTGGTCATACGGAATGCCTTTATTTTCGGCAGCAATATGCCAGCCGTTACCTATATTAACAATCGTATCTATCACAGTTCTTGCCGGCGCTCCCTTTAAACGGATATTATCAAAGTATTCAGCTTTAAGTCCTTTAATCCGACTTCCCGCTTCTGTAAAGAAAGTAGCATTAACCACTGTTTCTGTCAAGGTAGGTACTCCGGGTGCATACGCAATCTGAAGATCCTGTCCGACATTCTTTAACCCATCCAATACTGAAACAGAATGAAACGGAAATGTATAAGAACTTCCACCTCCCGATATATAAGAGTTTGCATTAGGACCAATCACAGCAACAGACTTCACTTTTGAAGGATTCAATGGAAGTAGGCCATTCTCATTCTTCAATAATACAATACCTTCTCTAGCCAACTCCAATGCCACTTTTGCCGCTTCCGGGTTATTGTATGGAATAGAACTATCCAACTGTTCATTATCAAAAAAACCGAACCGGAACATTATTCTCAGAATTCTCTTCACTTTCTCATCAATAGTCGCTTCCTTCACTTTCCCAGCTTTTATCGCAGGAATCAGATTCTCCTTATTCATCCATTTGGCACGCGGCATTTCCAAGTCCAAGCCACCATTAGCCGCCCCCACAGCGTCATAAGTAGCCGACCAGTCACTCATTACAATCCCGTCAAATCCCCATTGTTTTCTCAACACCTGATTGTTCAGATAATCATTCTGCGTGGCATGCACTCCATTTACCGGATTATAACTGTCCATAACAGCACCTGCCCCCGCTTTCTGAATGGCGGCTTTATAGACAGGCAGATAAATTTCATGTAACACCCGTTCATCAATATCACTGCTTACATTGTTCCTGTCCCACTCCTGATTATTCGCAGCGTAATGTTTCAGAGTTGCCACAACTTTCTGATCCTGCAATCCTTTTACATAGCCTATGGCTACCTGAGAGTTCAAATATGGATCTTCCGTGAAATACTCAAAATTTCTTCCGCACAAAGGAGAACGCACGATATTCACGCCCGGTCCCAATAATATATGTACACCACGTGCTTTGGAATCTCTCCCCAATTGCTTTCCCAATTCATACACCAGCTCTCTGTTCCAGGTCGAAGCAGTCAGTACCCCTGCCGGATAAGCTGTCGATTTTCCATCTTTATGCGTACCGACAGGACCATCCGTCAACTTTATCTCGGGCACACCCAGACGTTCGATTCCCCTTATATAAAAGCCTTTATATCCTCCTATATAATCTAATTTTTCTTCCAATGTCATGCGGTGGAGCAAATCATTCGTCCTGTCCTCCACAGGAGCTGTCTTATCTTTATATATCTGAGCAAAGCCGCCCATAGAAAAACAACTCAAAATCCCAACGATCACTAAATGCTTCATCATTCTATTCTACTATTTGTTATTTAATATACTTGGAGATAACCTCTTTCCATACTGCATAACCTTCAGCCGTCAAATGTAACCCATCCTCCCGATAATGTTCCGGGAATAATTCCCCTTTTGGTGTAAACATCGGATTATATACATCTGCGTAAGCAGTATTCATTTGTTGCTCTACAAACTCTTTTATCAACGCATTTGTCTGCTCGATCCTCTCTTTGTCCTTCAATCTCCGCACAGACGGTTTGATAGAAATAAAGATAATTTCCGCTTCCGGCTTTTCTTTCCGGAGAATAAAGAACAATCTCTTCATCTGCTCCAATATTTCATCCGGAGTCCATTGGTAACCAATATCATTATCTCCTTCGTAAACAAAAATCTGTCTAGGATGATAAGGGCTTATCAAGCGATCTTTGTAATTAATCAAATCTATTGTTTTAGTACCGGAAACTCCCCGGTTAAGAACCGGCTTCCCGGGAAAATCATCTGCCAAAGTTTTCCAATTCTCCATCGTCGAACTACCCACAAAAAGAATCAAATCTTTTGCCGGAGGATTGATGGAATCCGCCTTTTCATAACGCTTCATTTTCTGTTCCCACTTCAGTTGCTGTGCCAGTTTAGGCACTCCCTTTATGCGTTCGCATGGAATCGGTTTTCCACGTAAGAGTATCCTTCCCAAATAAATTGCAGACTGATCATACTTTTCAGGATGTGCTGTTATATCCTCCCATTGTTTATTACCGAGTATTTTTTTCTTGTCAGCTTTCTCAGAGGAGACTCGAATAGTTACTTGATGAATACCTTTTTCCAACTTTATCACATCATACTGCCCCCGATAACGATTGTTACACCAGAAATTAAAACGATTCAAAGTATAATTCCCGATACGGTCATTCGCTTCATATAGATGAAAACCTTTAGTACTAACCTCTTTCAATCGAACAAATTTTCCATCAATCAGAACTTCCACTTGCCCTACTTCTGGACCGCCAATATCAAACAGACCTATCATATCTCCTTCAAAGCCAAAAGAAAATGATGCCCCTTCCTTACTACTGGTCATCACTGTATCGAACCAGCCGGAAAACTTCTTTAAAGAAGGGGTCACTGATGTATTAATCTCTTTCCATGACTTATCAAAAGAAGCAATCTGTGAAGGGATATACATTTCGGCTTCTTCCCACTCCGAACCGAAAAGCGGTTCAGGAAGCATATGTACCTGCGAAGCACTATTTTCTTTTCGTATTTTCTCCAGTCCTCGTGCAATCGCGGAAGCATATAAGTTCCCTCCATCGGTAATAGGATGTACCCCGTCATTAGAGAATAAAATTTTCCCAACGGCAACTTCTTTGGTCCCTTTCCAAAGTAGCTTACCTGCCTTTTCAAGTGCTGCCGCCTCCATGCCTAAATGAATAGAAGGGAGTTGGTAATACGTTGCAATATCTTCCAATCTTTTAATCACTTGTGGAACATCCCCTTTCTGATAGACAGTAGTCTGATTCGTATAAATCGTATAAATCAAACAAATATCCGTATGAGGATTCTCTTTTATAATCTTTCGGATCATTCCCTCCATTCCGTCAGGATAACCACCATTTACGGCAAATTCAATAAAAATAAGATCCGGTTTGTACTGCAATACTTGTTCCCGAATCCGGAAAGCACCCAAATCCGTACCCGTACCGGACACTCCGGCATTAATCCATTTAAAACGGGTATTAGAAAAAGTATTTTCCATGTATCGGGTAGTTTGCAAACGATAGCAGTAATCTCCTTGCGTTATGCTACCACCAATAAAAGCAACCGTAATTTCCTGCTCTTTCTTTATTTTTGAGTAAAAGTTAGGAAGCCCCTTTCTTACCGCGCATTCTTTCTCATCATAATAATTTCCGAGTTGTATCAAGGGAATTTCCTTATCTGCCGTTGTATACACCAAAGGAGAGGCCCCTGCCTGCGAAGCTGCAATCTTATCCAAATCAGCGCGACTTTGTCCATAAACGCAGGGAAATACTGTCATTAATACCATCCCTGCAATAATAGTCCCTAATTGTCGTATCTGTATCATTTTCATTTTGAATTAAGTATGATTTCTTCCGTTTTATCTACCTGTCCTTTCGAACTCACCGTTACTTTGACAACGGCTTTCTCGTCCATTCCCAATTTATAGAAACTCCATTCAAAGGGATAAGAAGAAACAGTACAAGATTGTCCATTACATTCCACCGATACGGACATTTCTTTTTCCTTAGCCGGCGCAGTTTCAGCAAACCCATATACCGAATCCCATCCGAATGGAGAACGGATACGGAATAAGAACACCTTACCGAAAGGTTCCCCCATATCAACCACTTTTATTCCATTTTTCAATACAGGGTAACGATTCTCCTTACGAGTTTCAGCCAAAGGAAACGCCAAAGCCCTGAAACCTTTCCCCGGAACAGATACCTTAACCGCATTTCCAACCCGGTTTACTTTTGCTGTCTTCCCTTTCTCCGTATATTGTACAATATCACCTTGACCAACCAATTCGGCAACCTTGTCCAAGCGAATAGTAAGTGATTCTTCTTGTTTAGATTCACCGGATAAAATCACCCAAAAATACTTATCGGAAACCGCAGTCAGATAGTTTACTGTCGGATTATCTATCTGAATCAACCCTTTCTTTATCCAAAGTTTTGCCTTGCTGTCTCCAAATATTTTCCCCTTCTCATTCCCGTAGATACGGTTCGTAAACCATACAAAGCCTTCCTGCTTGCAGAATGGAAAGTTAATATTCCCATTAGAACGTTCTATAGCTTCAGACACCAGGTAATCCCACGTAAATGCCAAATGGGGCGGAATATGGTGATAATAGATAGAGCTTACATCCGGACCCTTATAAGGAAAGTCAGGTGACAGAGTAATATCTGTATATCCTGTAGCATAATATCCCGGATAATTTGTAAACCGCCCAATCACTCCATTCCGGGCATAAGTCTCGTAAATAGGCTTACGAGTATATTGATAGAGACGAAGCAGATGAGGAGCCCAATTGCTCATAAAGACCGGACGCACTTGCTTTCCCTTTGTCCGCAGGAAATAAGTGGAAGGCTGTTCAAAACCTAGTCCGACCGGTGAAACAAGCCATTCCGGCACTTGCTTCTCTTGCGCATCGTTCGCCACGCGGGGGAATCCCAGACGATATTTCTCTTTTCCTTTCCACCACAGGTTTGTATTCCCATCAAAACGGTTTCCCGGATGAATCGTTTGTAAATCCTCTGTAACGGTAGGGAAAGATCTGATTCCCGCGATGGTATTAGAAGCTCCATATTGAGCCGCTTTCAAATATTTCTCTTCTTTTGTCAACTCATACAAGTCAATCAAGTCCCACCACGGAGCATACACATTCGTATTATAAAAAGACATCAATCCCACCGGTTGGGATGAGTTCTTATATATCTGCAAATCTATATACCGGTCGGCTGTAGAAGTAGCAAACCGTTTCCATTTCTCGTCTCCTGTCAAATTATAAGCGGAGATAGCCTGCACCCAAGAGAGAACTTGTGTAGAATATCCCTTTGTTTTTCTCAATGTATCCCCCGGCAAAGCAATAGAAACCAGCCACGGATTCAACCCTCCTAACAGACGATGTAAACCTTCATAATAAGAAGTATTGAACTGCGAATTAAAAGGATTGAGCCGAAGCGTCTCAAGCGTTTTGTTGTATCCGCTTGGCACCAAGTCTGTAGCCCATCTGTATCCACTCCGAGACAATGTATATTCTATTGTTGGCAAAGAGCGTGACAGATAAAACTCCTCGTCTTCCGAGAAGACAGACGCTGCGATAATTGCCAAAGGAGCAGCATGTACTACCGTCGGAGCCGTTTCTGGATCCCCTTCAATATCATAGAATCCTTTAAGACGGGCATCCCATCCGCCATACTCTTCATTACGCATCAAATCCAGAATATTAAACATTGCCTCAGTCAGTGATACCTCTTTTTGCTTCCTGTAATCTTTTACCTTATATACTTGATCCGAAATATATTCTATCACCTCATTCCAACCTGCCGGAAGTATGCCTACCACAAACTTACGTTCAATCACCTGTCCTGCCTTCACATGAGAATCCCTCATCCCCATAACAGGAGCAAAAGCTACCGGCTGAACCACATTCTGCTCATTCTTGACGGAAAATCCCATCGGAGAAAAATCTACACTTCCCCATTCTTGCGGGAAAGTACTATCATCCCCACATATAAACGATGACATTACTCCACCCAAAGGAGTAGCAGATTCTGCAATAGCTAACGGCTGTTGCATCATTGAAGAAAGCATCATCACCGGATGTGAAGAAACTCGTTTATACTGAAACATCGGTGGAAGAAGTATATTACTCACATTCGGTTGGGGCACAGGCTGAAAAGCTGAAAGCCCCATACTATACATTCCATCAGTAGCCGGACGACAAGATAATCTCACCTCAACATGATTGCCTTTGGCAGGCAGCGTCCAGTAACCAGTGATAGAAGATCCATTCTTCGTAATATATTGTACTTCAATACTCTTATCGTCCTTGTTCACAGCTTTCACCGGAATAGCTTCACTGAGCACTCCCGCAACATAAGGATTCAAATAATCCTCGTCAGACTGTACCGTGTATTCTTTTCCACCAACAGTAAATGAACTTCTTGACACCGCATTCTTCCAAGAAGGAAAGAATTTATCATTATCTACCGGACTTTGCTCCGCAGTGATAAGAAATACCTTATGATCTTCCATAGTAGACAAGAAACGACGCCAGATTCCTTTCACCTTAATTTCTGTCCGGCAAGCAATCGCCTGGTTGTTTGCTCCAGCTTTTACAAAGCTCATCCGAATATTCGGGTTCTCGATATTAGCCACCACCTCTGCATCGGGCGATAATAAAAGCGGAGTAGACACATTATCAAAACCTGAACCTTTCGTCTCTATTTTAACGGGATTTTTTCTCCATTTGCCCACTTCTTTCCTATCCATCTCATTGGGGTTGATAGAGTGATCTTTTACTAATAGGATTGCGTCACATCGGCCGAAATTCCTCTTCGTATCATGCAATCGCAATAATACCTGTTTTTTTGCCAACTGCACACAGCCTGCATTCTCCCAATAGAATCCGACTTTTCCATGTTTTCCAGATTCTTTCATTGGTTTCTCATCCACACTTAAACGGAATAAGCGTGTCCCCGGCAGTTTATCATAATCCGCTGACCTCACCCATACATTATAGTCTCCTTCTTCCATTATATTGACGACTGTAAGCGCATCAAACTGTTCATCAAGACTTCCGCCACCGTTCAAACGGAGCATGGCACTCCCCATGCAATCAGCCGATCTATCTGTTGACCATTTTCCTTTGAACTGGAAAGCCTCAGCTTCAATCAAATATTTATCTTTCTGCGCATACATATTCAGTCCTCCAACCGCAAGAAGAAGGGTGCAAACAAGATTCTTTACTATCCAGTGATTTATGCTCATATCCTATTTATATTTAATCTTTAAAACCGTCAAGCCATATGCATCAATCGTCACATTCCAATTCTCCACCCCATCTACAAGTGTGGAATGACCTTGATTATTCAAGCTAGCAACGTTCTTCACCCGGATTTTCTTTCCGGAGAACAAACATTTCGTATCCATTTCAATCAGAGAAGTCTGCTTTTCATCATCATTATTCAACAAGATAAGGAAAACTGTTTTCTCCTTCTTGTTCAAAGCAGCCATATATTCTATATAAGGATTATCCAGTTTAAATAGTCCCGGACGCATTATCAAATCGGCTTTCGTACCAAATACCGTACCAGACGTAAAACCATAAGTTAGATGGGAGCCCACCTTAGGAGTAATGAATCCACCCGGATAAGTTATCCCGCCATTTGAACGGAGAGATATTTCAGACAATAAATAGTCGGTAATCCATCCCACCTGCCACCAAGCATGATGTGGATAAGGTCCGGCTCCATTATTCATCGAGTCCCAATAATAGGAAGCGACTCCCGTTTTAAAATCCACAAATGCATCTCTTCCTATGGCAGCCGCACGTGCCATATTCAAAAATAATGAATCTTTTGTCAGCCTATACATCCGTACGAACATTCCGGCATGGCTAGCCAATAATATTGGTCCGCGATGATTGGCAGAACCAGCTACTCCACCATGCTCAAAACTCAATCCCACCTGACTGATCTCCCAATCTTTTCGTTCTACCCCTTTCACTTGTTTTACTACTGATGTCGGTATAGGGTGCGTATAAACCGATGCCGTATAAATCTTAGCAGCTGATATAGCAGCTTCCTTATACTTTTCGTTTCCCGTCACGTTATACAGTTCCAATAAGGCTTGTACACTTTGGGCTGTAGCGAAATCCGGAACGAAACGAGTATCACCGCAAACGCCTAGGAAATGTCCTTTCTTTACAGCGTTCTCCACATACCAATCCGCTCCTTGTATAGCTGCCTGCAGATATTTCTTATCTTTCAATATCTCGTAAGCAATCAATAATCCATAAAACGTTGGTCGTAAATCTGTAATATCAGTAAAAGTAGGCTTTAATGTCTTATTCTCATAAGCTACTTCCCATTGTCCGTTGGGCTTCATCCATTCCAACAAACGGTCGGCAGCCAGTTTGACATGCTGTTTTAATTCCTTCTGCTGCGGTTCAAAAAGCAGAATATTACCCATATCCATCAACATATAATAAGTGGTTGCAATAGGTTCCGTATAAGGTCCCCACTCTTCGGTAAACCGTTTGCTTTTATACAAATAATACTGTCCGGCAGAGGAACCATAGAGGAAACCTTTCTCCGCATATTGCTGCATCAATTTAAAGTTCAACGCATTCGGCAGTCTTTTCTGTGTCAAACGAGGATCATCCGTCAACTTTGCCAACATCCACATAGCTCCATAATCGGAGTTTTTCATGGCATCTTTTTCTGAATCATACACACCACCCAGATAATCTTGTGCTCCAATTGTTACTCCCTTATATACAAGGTTATGCCATTTGGAAGTGCTGTCATTAGTAAGATATGCGTGCATATCATAAAGTCTTTGTGTCAATGAATATTTTGTCTGTTTCAACTTTAGAAAATCAGTAAAACGATAAATATCATTAATCGTATGTTTCAGTACGGCATACCAATCTGCTTTCTGAATAGTATAACGGAAAGAGAAAGAAAGGCTATCCCCTACATTCACCAATGAGTTCTTCTCGCCCAACACAGGATGATAAAGTGTAGGTGAGAATTCCCCCTCCCGGTTCATAACCGACAATCCGAGTTGCCATTCCGCATGCATCTTTTTATCCTTCGGCCAAGGATCTCTGCCAGTACCAGGTTCCGCTGTTACAGCAATAGTCACACCCTTTCTATCCGTTATCAGTGAGGATAATGTAGAAGCAGTACGTTCTCTTGCCACTACCGGTATGTCGGGGATTCCCTGACCATAGCCATACGCTTGTACAAAGTCTGTATTTATAGCATTCCCCTGAAATATTCCGGGAACGGTAGCCCATTGGAAATTATATTTATCTATTGAAACCAGCGAAGGGGTTGCCAAAGAATAATAACCTGTCTTCTTGGAATGCAATATAAAATCAACTTTTATATCATTCTGATGAAGCGAATCCAGACACCATTTTTCTGTAATCCGCATCGTCTCATTTTCGTACCGGAAACAAATTTCCGTATCAGAAACACGCTTCACTGCCGAAGGATGAAAAACCATATTCTCTCCTGCTTTATTCATGGCAACAGCATTTGTGTTCTGTTGCCATGAAGGTATAATATAGCGATATTGCGGAGCTGGGAAAAGAATCTCTTTTCCCGTATTATCATATAGTGCCTGTGGTGCCGTTTCCGGTTTTGAGGAAGCATATAAAACATTATGCTGATACTTAGCTATTTCCATTATCTCCCAACCATTCGTTCCCTTCACTTTCAACGTTTCTAATGTATATCCACCAACACCCTTTTTCCATCCAAGTTCAAGTTGCTCATTAGTCAATCGCACAACGGACAATTCCTGGGCTGATAAAGCGATAGATAAGCTTAAAACTACGACTACAGAAAAATAGTTAATGAAATTCTTTGGCATCCCTTTCATTTTTATCAGTTATTCTTTTACCTCAATATTTAATTTCACTTGCGAATAATTACTTCCATCATACCAGTCAAATACAACCTTATAAACACCGGGAGTATTGTAAGTGTATGTATAATCTTTGGAAGTAACACTATTTAAAGAGACTCCTTTATCGGGGGTACCTTTTCTGATATAAACAGGTTTGGAGATAACCCAATCGTCATTAGTTGGCTTATTAGTACCTCCTATTAACACTAGCTGTTGAAGAGATACATTCCAATTTCGGCTCGGATTTAAACAGTCAACGGCTGTCCACCAATCTTTCGTAGACATCTTCGCTAAATTACTCCTAAAACCTTCCGGAGAAATCAAGTCCATTTCGAACGTTCTGACAATCCAATCATTCCGTTTCTCTACAGCTTCCTCTTCATCTTTATGATGAAAAGCCACAAATATCCGGGCATTAGGATCATCACCAGCAGCTTCTTTCAGACTAACTTCACCTGAAGGCGTTTTATCTGCTCCTGTCGAGAAAGCAAATTTATCTGACAAATCAACCCACGTAGCAGCTTCTACATGTCCCTTTTCATACACACCATCAAAATCTGTTGATATTTTAAACTTTAAAAGTTGATCCACATCATAACGCACCCATGTCGAAAAATTCACCACGATGTCATTATCCGCATAAAACCTTTCTCTGAAATCAAAGTTATGTCCACTTTCTCCAGAATAGAAAACTACATTGCTGGCATTATTACCTGTCAAACTAAACGTTATAGGCTCTCCTACCTTACATTCCACTTTATCCGGCAAGACACTCAACGAAGCAGGAATCTCTTCTTCTACTTTACCTTGCACCTCCACAGTAAGCTTCGTCAATGCATGATCATTGCCATTATACCAGTCAGATGTGGTTTCGAATACAACCTCATAGATTCCCGGTTTAGTATATACGTACTTATACTCATCCATCGTGGTACTGATATTCTTCAACGCAACGCCCGTATCCGGAGTTGTTTTTCGGACATCAAAAGCCTGCGAAATAACCCAATCTACATTCTTCGGCTGATTAGCTCCACCATCAATTAATATCTGGCTGGTAGAAGCAACATTCCATGTCACTGCTGGATTTTCAAAATCAACCACCTTCCAGCCCATAGTAGGCATCGTAGCCAAATTGCTTCGTACCCCTTCGGCAGAAACGCAGTCAAGTGTGATGGAACGAATAATCCAGTTATTCTGCCGTGCTTTCTGTTCATCTTCATAACGGAATGCAACAAATAACTTTGCATCCTCTTCCGCACCGACATACTCTTTCAAATTCACCTCTCCGGAAGGAGTCTGATCATCCCCTACTGAAAAGCGGAACTTATCAGACAAATCAATCCATGTAGCTGCTTCCACATTCTCTTTGTCATAGATTCCACTAAAATCAGAAGAGACCAAGAATTTCAGATTATGATAAATATCTCCATAACGCACCCAAGAATTGAATTTGACCAACAGGTCACCATCCGCATGATATCTTTCTTTATAAGCATAATTATGTCCTACCTCTCCCGAATAGAACACTATATTATCAGGGGTTCCGTTCAACTTGAAAGTCACAGGTTCGCCCACCTGATAGACTTGTTTATCCAGCGCCACGTTCAGTTCCACACTTGGAGCCTCATCTTCCATGCAGGAAACCAGCCCCACAAGTAACAAACCACAATATCTTATTATATTTTTCATGTTCGATTATTTTAAAAAGATAAAAAATCAATTACCAACCCTCATTCTGCGTCATTAGCTTGTTGACGGTAATCTCCGTATTCGGAATCGGGAAGAGAACGTTACGGTCCGTTATATTCTGCCCTACTCTACTTGCATATTTGAATTCCGACGGAGCAGTCGTTGAAATTTCCGTACCAAAAGCCTTCATCGTAGCCACATATTCTCCCCAACGGAGCAGATCGAGTTTACGCATCCCCTCAAAGCAAAGTTCCCTAAAACGTTCTTTTTTTACTTCTTCCAAGAAATCTGTCTTAGCCAAATCTGCGGGAAGGTCCACTGTCGCATCAGCAGTATGAATCGGCTTCCCATAAGCTCTTCTTCTCACCTGGTTGATTGCATCGTACGCTTCGTCGGTAGGACCGTTAACTTCATTCTCTGCCTCTGCTTTCATTAAAAGGACATCACTGTAGCGGATAACAGGAAAATTTGTGGAATTAAAGAGACGTGCTTTTTGTCCTATTTCGTACTCTCTTCTCCATTTACCCGGATTACGATTATATATCTGAGTAGCCGAGAACATTACTTTCTCAGTTACCTGAACCACTTCTACCTCCTGTGTTTCCTCATTGACCTTTCTTTTTTCCACTACATTATAGTAATAAGGAGCTACGTTCCAGTCCTTACGCAAATCACTTTCTCCATATAAATCATAAAGTCTTTTAGAAGCCTTCATCGGACCTCCTGAGTAGCCTATTGATTCATCACGGCACAAAATGCCATTCTCCACTCCTACGGAGCCGGCCAAATCTACCGTACCAATTTTGTTACCATACATACCTATTTCCCAAATACACTCCTTGCTTTCATTAATATCTTGCGAATGATTAATAAAGATTTGTTTATAATCGGGGTTCAACTCATGCTTCGTGGAAGCAATCACCTTGTTGGCATATTCCAAAGCATCCGCATAGCGCGTTTCGTCTTTCAGCGGTTCACCCGCCATTTTAAGAAATACTCTTGCCAAAATAGCCTGAACCCCCGTTTTGGAAATTCGTTCGTTATAGCCAAGTGCATCAATATCCAATACCAGTTTTTCCGCCTCTTGCATATCCTTTACAATCTGTTTGTAAATATCCGTCAATGGCGATTTCGCCAAATAGTTATCATTGGCAGACATTGTCGGAGCAAGTTTCAAAGGTACTTCACCAAAGAAAGAGGTCAGCAAATAATAGTAATATCCTCTCAAGAAAAGTGCCTCTCCCTTTGCTGCTTTCATCATATCAGTATCCAATTCTTTACCTTCAACACTATACAACAGAAGATTGGCTCTGTTCACTCCTTCATACAACACTTCCCAGAAACGTCCGACATCCAGATCAGCGGCATCCATTACGCCTGCACGGATATTAGTGTTATTAAAATTATTAGTATAAAAAGACTCGTCACTCAGTACAAATAAGCTAAAAAGTCCCTTACTGTACATTCTTCCGTTTGTGTCAATCAGACGATTATACACTCCGTTCAACGCCTGCAACAGTTCGCTTTCCGTATTATAATAATAATCAGGAGAAACAAAATCAGGTTCCTTATCAAGTATGTTCGAGCAAGAAGTTGCTAACAGACATACGGTTATCCATAACAATATATTATGCTTCATATATACGATTTGATTTTAAAGGTTTAAAAAGAAATATCAACTCCTAATGTCAAAGTTCTCGGCCTTGGATAAGGAGACCAATCGAAAGAGGGCGTCAACGCTGTAGGGCGAGTAGAAACTTCCGGGTCCGGTCCTGAATATTTAGTCCATGTAATCAAGTTCTGCGCAGAAGCATATACTCTCAATGACTTAATATTTATCTTTTTCAGCCATGCGTTCGGCAACCTATATCCTAATGATATCGTTTTCAAACGCAAGAAAGAACCGTCTTCAATAGTACGCGACGAATAAACAGCCGGTCCTTGCCCACCTATCCGATAGAGCTCGTTTGTCTGGTTCTCGGGAGTCCAACGGTTGGCAAACGAAGCAAACATATTGAGTGAGGTACGGGCATTCGGATCACCACCTTCAAACTCAATACGGTTGGCATTCAGCACATCACCGCCATAGCTCCATTGGAAGAATACGTTTAAGTCAAAATTCTTGTACTGAAAGTTATTACCAAATCCACCGATATGCTTTGGATTCGGATTACCGATAATAGTCAGGTCATAGTCATTCACCACTCCATCGCGATTAATGTCCTTGAATTTGATATCTCCCGGCTGAATTTTTTCACGTGCATTTCCATTATTAGGAACACCGTCTTTCAATATATAAGATTCCCCTACCTTATCGAAATCTGTATACTGATAAACTCCATCAAAAATATGTCCGTAGAACATAGCAATCGGATGTCCCGGAATAGCAATATAAGGATAAGCATTGTTGAAATTACCCCAGTTCACACGGCTTGCCAAACTCGGTTCATCATCGTTCAATGACAAAACTTTGTTGCGATTGAATGATATATTGAAGCTGGAAGTCCAGGAGAACTCTTTCGTTTGTATATTTTTAGTGTCAATGGTCAGCTCAAGTCCCGAATTGGAAACCGATCCAACATTTCTATAAGCAGACAAAAATCCCATACTAGGTGCCAATGTAGCATTCAACAACAGGTCTTTCGTTTTCTTATAGTAATAATCTGCCGTCAACGAAATCCGATTATCCAAAAACGACATATCCAATCCAATATTAGTCTGTACGGTAGTCTCCCATTTTAGTTTGGGATTTCCCAACGTTTTCGGCACTACCCCTTTACCCGGTGTATTACCTGTACTGTACCCAGAGTCTGCCGTTATCTGTAAGGCTGTCAGTGCAGCATAGTCCGTCACACGATTGTTACCTGTCGTACCGATACCTGCCCTCAGTTTACCACTACTAATCCATTTTACATTTTTCACGAATTTCTCTTCACCAAATCCCCAAGCAGCGGAGGCAGACGGGAAATAAGCCCAACGGTTATCTTTTGGGAACTTCGACGAACCGTCGGCACGGAATGAAACGGTCAACAGATATTTGGACTTATAATTATAATCCGCTCTTCCTAAATAAGAGACCAAGCCGTTGGCTGTCTTACTGATAGTGGCGGACGCCAGTTCACCCTCATCCAGTCCGGCGATCCCCAACGCCTCATTAGGGACATTTATCGCTCTGATTTCATCAATAAATGTACTATTATCCTGCACAGTGAAACCGCCCAGCACTTTCAGACGATGTCCCTTCTTCAAGGGAACATCATATGTCAACGTATTTTCGTTCAACAGGCTAGTTCGCTCCGTGTTGGTTATCCAACCATTCACCTTATTATTAGTATAACGATGTCCCCCACGAGAGTTAGAGTTGAAAAAGACTTCTTTCCGTTGATGTATCTTATTATATCCACCGGTAATCTTGAGAGTCAGGTTCTTTAAAATTTTATACTCAAAATAAGCGTTACCGATGAAATTGTAAGTAAACAATGGGTTATACTCATTTTCAGCTGCCATCAGAGGATTGATTCGAAGATCGGTAGTCGGATCGGTTGATTCATCATACAAATCGTTCAACAAGTCACTATCATTGACACCTGCTACCGGACGGTATCCCCACAATGCATACATCAAACTCGCTGTAGGGCTGGTCTGCGATTCAGATACAATGGTACCATATTTCTTCGAATATGTATAATTGGCATTAATACCTACTTTTATTTTCTTGGTGATTGTCTGATCCAATACAAAACGACCTTGATACTTTTTATAACCGCTGTTCAACATAATACCTTGCTGATTCACCAATGAACCGGAAACTGAGTATCTCGTCTTTTCAGTTCCACCCCTGACAGCTATATTGTGGCTATGCACCAAAGCATCCCTATACACCTTGTCCTGCCAGTTAATACCTTCGATATTCCGATAATCTTCCAATGTCCTTTCGCCAGCCAAGTAGCGCTTACTGTAAACGTTGTAGTCTGCTTCCAACTGATAACGCACAAATTCATAAGGATCAAGCATTTCCTGCTTCTTGATAATCTGTTGTACACCTACCCAGCCACTATATGTCACGGTAGGCGAACTAACTTTTCCTTTCTTTGTAGTTACCAAAATTACCCCGTTCGCACCTCTCGCACCATAGATAGCCGTAGCCGACGCATCTTTCAATATTTCAATAGACTCGATTTCTTCGGGGTTCAGCATATTCCCCACTGCCATTTCCAGCGGAAAGCCATCCACTACATATAATGGGGAATTATCCTGAGTTACCGAGTTATTACCACGGATAACAATCTGCAAGTCACTACCCGGCTGTCCGTCGGAGGAAGTCACCTGTACACCTGCCACACGACCTGCAAGACTTTCTTCAAAATTAAAAACCGGCGCTTTACGCATATCTTGCACATTCGCCTTTGCAATAGCTCCTGTCAAATCCTTACGAAGTCCGGAACCATACGCAGTAATCACCACTTCATCTAACAATTCTGAAACGGCACGCAAGCGAATAGTCAGCTTCTTTCCATCCTCTACCGTCACTGCCTGTTTTTCGTACCCAATAAAAGAAATCTCTAATTTTGTATTATCTCCATCTATCCGGATAGAAAAATTCCCATCCAAATCACTGATAGTACCCACACTTTTCCCAGCAACTGCCACAGAAGCCCCAATAATAGGTTCTCCTGTTTCAAAATCAATCACCGAGCCAACTACCGTTCGCGTTTTTGCCTGTTGGGCAATCTCCATACTGTTCATTTTTGAGACATCTTCTGCCGAATGTACTACAGAAGAAAAGGAAATAAATAAGTACATAAGACTACAGCATCTAATGTACCACTTCGCTTTTGAAATAACTGCGTTCTTCATGGTGCAATACTTTATTTCTCGTTAACAATTTAAATGGTATATCTAAGTTTTCAACCTTAGCAACTGGTCTACTCTGGTCTGTTAGATTTTGCAAACATAGTGATTATTTATTAAACTCCAAATAAATTTAAAGAAAAAAGCATAATCATTCTTTCAAAGCTCCCTAGAAAGCCCATAAACAAAGGAAAGTGCATTTTTTTTATTTTTCAGAAACAAAAAAAAGAAAAACGGGACATACCTCTTTAATATAAAAAGGCTGTGTCCCGCAAATAATTTGGTCCGAGAAAACGCGATTTCAACTCATCTTCCTAAGAGAAGATTCCCTGATATTTAATTTTGCATCCAGAATAACCGACTTCGACAGCATTTTATCCTCATTATTGACATTATGCTTGATTTGCTCCAATAATAATTGTGCAGCATTCCGCCCCATTTCAAAAGTAGGTTGCTCCACGCTAGTCAGATTAGGTTCCACAATAAATGCTTCCTTAGATTCGGAAAAACCAACTACTGCCATATCCTCCGGAATTCTAATCTTGTTTTTCTGAAGAGTTTTCATCGCTCCTATTGCCACCGGATCGTTCACTGCAAAGATTCCATCCGGCATTTTTTCCATTTCAAGAATCTGATGAGCCGCCATGATTCCTTTCTCCATCATTATTCCGCAGTCGATGATCAAAGACTCTTCAACCGGCAAACCATACTTTCGCAAGGCATCCATATATCCTTTTTTGCGTTTCTGTGCGATAAGCAAATCTTCAGAACCTGCCAAATGAACAATCCGTCTACACCCTTGCTGTATCAAATGTTCAACTGCAGCAAAAGCCCACTTATAATCATCAATAACCACATAAGGAGCACTCAACTCTGCACAAATCCGATTGAAGAAAACCACAGGAAAATTATTCCTAATCAAGTCAGAAAAATAACTGGTATTTTCCGATTCCTGGGTCACCGAGATCAGAAAGCCATCCACCATCTGCGCTTCCAACGCCTTCATATTCCGCAATTCATTCTCATGCGATTCATTAGATTGCATTATCAGCACATGATATCCTTCAGGATTCAGCACACTCTGAATACCCATAATCACTTCAGAAAAGAAAGAATTGACAAATTCAGGTACAATCACTCCGATAAACATGGACTGGCTTTGTTTCAGACTCAAAGAAATCGGATTTGGCTTATAATTCCATTTTTCTGCAAGTTCCAGAACAGCTTTGCGTGTTTCCGGATTAACGTCCCATTTATCACACAAGGCTCTGGAAACTGTAGAAGTCGAAATCTTCAGTTCCTTGGCTAAATCCTTGATGGTCACTCTTGGTTTACTCATAAACTATCGCTCACTCTAAAAAATTTCCCGAATATAATGAAATTCCGGCAATTGGAATGTTAAAACTCCAAGAGTTTAATTTCGGGAACGTTTGCGGTAACGTTCCCGATGATTTATATTCCGAATTACTTGTTTATCTGTAGAATCAAAAATATATTTGCTGCCAGCTTAGATGTTTTTCAAACCTATTTTGTTAACTAAATCATTTGATATGACTACTCTCGACATCATTACTATCATACTATTCTCCCTTGGAGTTGTTTTAGTCGGATTGGCTTTCTCCCAAAAAGGTAAAAGTATGCAATCTTTCTTTGCCGCCAACGGAACCATGCCGTGGTACATGAGCGGCCTCTCACTGTTTATGGGATTTTTCTCTGCCGGCACATTCGTTGTATGGGGTTCTATAGCCTATTCCATGGGCTGGGTTTCAATCACTATCCAATGGACAATGGCAATCGCCGGTTTCATTGTGGGATTATTCATCGCGCCCAAATGGCATAAAACGGGGGCACTCACAGCAGCAGAATATATACATAAGAGATTAGGCAAATCCACACAGAAGATATATACCTACCTGTTCTTATTTATCTCTGTATTTCTTACAGCATCTTTCCTATATCCGGTAGCCAAAATATTAGAGGTTTCCACCGGGCTGCCTTTAAATACTTGCATTTTATTATTAGGAGGGTTATGTATTTTGTATGTGTCTGCAGGAGGATTATGGGCAGTAATTTCCACAGACGTACTTCAATTCGTTATTCTGACAGCAGCGGTTATCATCGTGGTTCCTTTATCTTTCGATAAGATTAACGGAGTTACCGCACTAATAGAGCAGGTGCCCGACACATTCTATAATCTTCTGAACGATGAATATACTTTTGGCTTCCTGGTAGCTTTTGGAATCTATAATACTATATTCCTGGGTGGAAACTGGGCATATGTGCAGCGATATACCTGCGTCAAAACACAAAAAGATTCCCAAAAAGTAGGTTATTTGTTTGGAGCCCTATACATAATCAGTCCAGTGCTATGGATGCTTCCACCAATGGTTTACAGAGTATATGACCCTTCGCTCTCATTACTTGATGCAGAAGGCGCATATCTGATGATGTGCAAGGAAGTACTTCCTAACGGGCTTTTGGGCTTAATGATCGGTGGCATGATTTTCGCAACGACCAGTGCACTGAATTCAAAGCTGAATATTGCTTCAGGAGTCATCACCAATGATATATTCAAAAACCTAAGGCCAAAAAGTTCTGACCGTACCCTTATGTACGTCGCAAGAATCTCGACTATTCTCTTCGGAGTATTCAGCATATTGATAGCCATGCTTATTCCTAAAATGGGGGGAGTTGTAAACGTTGTTATCAGCTTGGCGGCATTGACAGGCGTTCCTTTATATCTGCCTATCATTTGGACACTATTCTCTAAAAGACAGACTGCGACTTCGAATATCACGACCACTTTATTAAGCTTGGCAGTCAATGGTTTATTCAAATTCATCACTCCACTGATGGGTTTCTCCCTCAATCGTGCCGAGGAAATGATTCTTGGAGTTACTTTCCCAATCCTATGCCTGGTCATTTTTGAGATATATTATAAAGCAAAGAACAAGGAATCGGAAAAGTATCAATCTTACTTAATATGGAATAAAGAAAACAATGCCCGGAAATTGAAAGAAATCGAAGAAAATGAATCGGCAGAGAAAGCGGGCAATAATTTCAGCAAACGGGTAATCGGTTATGGCATCTTCGCTTCCGGAACTGGCATTGCGATATTGGGTGGTATGGCAGATAACGGACAAAAACTTATCATCACAACTGGCGTCGTTTTTGCTCTGCTCGGATTACTAATGACAAGAAAGTCCAAACCAACAATATCTAAAGATTGAGAATTATGAAAAGTAACTATATTCTTATCACAATGATAAGTATTTACTTCATATCCAATACTATACAGGCATGGTGGCATTATTTATAATTCCTAATATTGTCATGTGTTTGATATATGGAAACCGGAAATGCCAATTGAAGGACTTTATATATGGCTACCCATTAAGTTTCATAATTAAGTATCGAGTGGAAAGACAGGTGGAATTTAAGTATTTTTCCCGATCAGGAGTAATCAATCCGCCATCGCCAAAGTCAACACACTAATCCGTGTTCCTTCGACCTCCGCCAGCCGTGAAGCACACGCGATAATCGTGGCCCCTGTAGTCAATACATCGTCCACAATCAAAATATGCTTTCCGGTCAGAGAATCCGCATGATTCAGTTCAAAAATTCCATCTACATTCTCCCAACGTTCGAATACGGATTTGCGTGTCTGTGTCTCCGTATTCTTTCGGCGAACCACCGATTCTACACATACGGCAATACCCGTCACAGCCGCAATACCCCGTGCTATACATTCGCTTTGATTATAGCCACGAATCTGTTGCTTCTTTTTATGCAACGGTATGGGAATTATCACGTCAACTCCTCCGAAGAAACCCGAGTCCAATAGCTCGGCAGCCATATATCTTCCCATGATTATTCCAACCTCTTTCTTTCCCCCATACTTCAACTGATGAAGAATCTGTCGGAAATCGCTCCCTTTCCGGTAGAAGAAAAAAGAAGTGGCTCGTTCTAGAGGAATTTGTCCCCAGAAAAGTCGCTCTACCGGATTATCCTTCCGGAGATGATAGTTCGTACGCGGGAGATTGATATTGCACATAGTACAAAGACATTCTTCACCTTTTGCCAGCGGTCTGCCGCAAACTACGCAACAATGGGGAAACAATAAAGATAAGAATGAATTGAGCCAGTCTTTTATAAAAAATGTGTGTTTCATAATAGTAGCAAGGATTTAATAAGCAGGCCGTTTCTCCTACATATCTAACGGAGGGACCTCCGCCAATAGTTTCTGAAATAGAGAATGAAGGTATCCGTTCGTTGCAATGATATGATGTCCTTCTATAAAGTGGTCCTCACCATAGAAATTAGTAACTTTTCCTCCTGCTTCCTGCACAATCAAAGCTGCCGCCGAATAATCCCACTTTCCAATAAAAGCTTCCGCCCAAGCATCAAAACGCCCCATAGCCACATAACAAATGGCTGCGGCGGCCGAACCATTCATTCGAATACCACCTACTACCCCATAAAGCCGATCTATCAAATGGAGAGCCGTTTGTTTATATTGCAGATGGTTATAAGGCAACTCGGTAATGACGAACGCATCTTTTACATCCCGAATATCCGATACATGGATTTCCTTACCATTCATAAAGGCCTTTCCACCTTTCCACGCATAAAAACATTCATCCCGACAAACTTCATAAACGACCCCCAATAAAAGCTCGGTACGATTGCGCAAAGCGATACATACACAATAAGGAGCCTCATCATGGATATAATTCGTAGTGCCGTCCAACGGGTCAATCACCCAAAAATAAGGTTCATCCTGGTAAGTGACCGACCCTTCTTCCGTTATAAATCCAGCTTCGGGTAGTAAAGCGGAAAGAGCTTTCACTACACGTACTTCCGACTCCTTATCTACATAAGAGACATAATCATGCGCATGTTTCTCTTCAACACGTTCACGACGGAAATTCTTACGCTCTTCTTTCAAAAAATGTCCAGCCTCAGTTGCAATACGGCACACATCTGCTGTAAGTTGCTTTAAATCTAACATTCCAATATCTATATTAAAAGTGCCTCGAAGGTATAGCTTTTCTCACGAAAAACCATTGAAAGGAATTGCTATTTTCATAAGAGTAGCAAACTTTAAACATTCATAGTAAGAAAACAAAAATCCCGGCATACCCTAAGTTCAAGTTATAAATGCGACAGTTGAGTGAGAATATAGTTTAGAAAAATATTTTTAGAGAGAAGCGGATGAAAAAAATCTTCATCTTGCTTCTCCCTTGGAATAAAGTTTCTATCTTGCTCCCTCAATCTCCTACCAAATCAGTCGCATGATGAAACAATTAACCGAAGGACAAAGATACAAATTACAAGCGTATCTGCAAGCAGGAATTAAAAAAGATGAAATAGCCCATTTGCTGGGTATTCATCGTAGTACCCTTTATCGTGAGTTATGTCGCAATAAATGGAATTCCACGGACTCTTATGATGCTGACTATGCACAGTATCGTTACGAACGTCGTAAAGAGCAACGTATTCGTCCACAGAAATTCACAGAGTGTGTCAAGGCCAGAGCCACAGCCATGCTTGTCCAGCTGAATTATAGCCCGGAACAAATAGTAGGAAGATGTAAGGGGCTAGGCTTCCCGATGGTTTCCGTGGAGAGGCTTTATCAGTGGATATGGGACGATAAACGAAAAGGCGGGGATTTATATCGGTCACTTAGAAGAAAGGGGCGGAAGCATGGAAAGAGAGGTTCCGCACATAATAGTAGAGGATGTATTCCCAATCGCAAGGATATTTCGGAAAGACCTGCTATTGTGGAGAAAAAAAAGAGATGGGGAGATTTGGAAATGGATACTATTATTGGAAAGAATAATAAAGGGGCTATTCTTACAATAAATGAAAGAAAAACTGGGTGGCTATGGACATACAAGTTGCCAAGTAAGGAAGCTAAATATGTGGCGGCAGCAACCGTGCAACTATTGAGACCATATAAAGGGCGAATACATACAATTACTTCAGACAATGGATCAGAATTTGCAGACCACCAATATATTGCGAAAGAATTAGGGATAGATTTTTACTTTGCAAAACCACATCACCCATGGGAAAGAGGAGCAAATGAAAACCTAAATGGATTAGTCAGGCAATATATACCGAAAGGCATTTCGTTCGAATATATTACACACCAATATATAGAGGAAATTACATTAGAAATTAATCAAAGACCAAGAAAAAGATTGGGATTTTTATCACCCAAAGAGGCACAAAATTTTAGAAAGATTAAGCAGCTCAAGAAAAAATTGAACTTATAAAATAAGGAGGTGTCGCATTTACAAATTGAATTCAGCTACTAGAACGTTTTTTTTATTTTCATCTCTCATATCTCTCATAAATTACAGTTAACACATACACTATCAATAGAATAGCAAATGAGAGATGCTCCTACCAGCCTGTATCTCTCATACTTTTCCCATCATCTCTCATACTTTCCTCAATATATCTCTCATAGCAATTTGCATTTAAAAAAACAACCAACCGTATTTTACAGACCAAACTACTACGTTTTATGCACAGAGTACCTATTAACTATCTGTTTATTAACTATAAATATCACATTTTCAATAAGCCATCACAACCGTTCCACTATAGTGAACAGATCCGTCTACTCTAGTGCACAGTACTGTTCACTGAAGTACACAAAACCGTTCACTAGAGTGGAACGATTATCATGCCGGTTAAATCATCTGTAAACAAAAGCAAGATATGACAATTACATAAGTAATTTGACACAACAATAGCAAAGATTCGAGACAAAAACTCCGGTCTCTTATCCCTTGATATCTAAACGAATCCGGTCTGACATCATTCAAACCAGATCTTTTAAATATCTCTAAGATTTGCTTTTTCCACAGAAATTCCCGAATATTGCACTCTAATATTAATCGAAAAGGATTCATGAAAAGAGTCGATTCTGTTATTTCCCTGATATACTCACTCTCGAAATCAGAAAAAAAGCACTTTTCCTCGCAAGTCGTCAAGGACAAAGAAGAAAAAGACTATCTAGTGATTTATGATATCATCACGAAAAGCAAACAGCCTAATGGAAATACTGTAAAAGAAGAGTTCTATCAACGGAGACCTAACGGTTCTTTTGAAGTATCCATCCAATATCTATATGAAAAACTGGTAGACACGCTACTCACGCTAAGAAAGAGAAAAGACATCTATTATGACCTATTGAACGATCTGTGCAAAGCTCGTATGCTTTATGAACGTTCCTTATTTGAAGAATGCTTTGAGATCTTATCCAATACAATAGAACAAGCGCAATTTTACGAAAACAATGAAATTTTGACGATTGCACTGAAACTGGAACTGGAATATCTACTCCATCTGAATTTTCCCGGCATGACAGAGCAGGAGCTATACCATAAACATTTCATCCAGAATGAGGCACTCAAAAGAACCCGGAAAATCACGGAACAATCTTCTTTACATAATCTTTTGAAATATCGGCTCTCACGTAAAGGTACTATTCGCACTCCCAAGCAGAAACAAGACATGAATGACCTAATGGTGAATGAGCTCTATATTGCCGCATCTTCCGACTCGGAAAGGAACTTTGAGCTGACAAGAAACCATAAACTATTTCAAGCAAGCTATCTGATGGGAGTCGGTGACTACGGAAGCGCACTGAATTCTTACAAAGAACTTAACGATTTGTTTGAAGAGAACCAACAATTCTGGGCCAATCCACCCATTTACTATTTATCTGTGCTCGAAGGAGTACTAGATAGTCTACGTTCCATCGGAAACTATGATGAAATCCCCTACTTCCTTAATAGATTACAAAAACTGACAATTAATACTCCCATAGAATTTAAAATAAACATCATCTGTCTACTTTTTCAGTATGAATTGTTTCCTCATCTTGACAAAGGAGACTTCACTAAATGTATAGAGATTATTAATCAATATAAAGAACCCCTATATGACAAAGAGTCCTGGTTGAATCCTATACGAAAAAGCGAATTACTATTGTACACTGCTATTGTCCATATCGGAAATAACAATTTCAAACAAGCAAAAAAATATATCAGCAATACTATTCTCGACCACAATCTCCGCTACCTCCCCATAATGCGTACCATACGTCTAGTACGCCTCATCGCCTACTATGAAATACAAGATTTTGAACTTATCAAGCACGAGTCTTTCTCCATTTACAGAGGACTTAGCAAAAAAAAAGAACAGTCTTTCAGAACCGAACATATCATACTGCACTTCCTAAATAAACGCGATCTTCCTATATTAAAGAAAGATAGAGAGGCTTTATGGGAAAAACTATCTCCCGAAATTAATAATCTCCATAATGACAAATATGAAAATCAATTGCTACGGATTTTCGACTTTACGGCATGGATAGAAGCTAAAATTCTAAAAGAAAAGCTATCAGACGTCTTGGCACGTCATGCAGAAGTTAAAAAACACCATTCAAGGTAATCATTTCCCTGCATTTTTTGTTTTTGGTTTTATCAATATAGTCGGAAGGAAAATCGGCTATAATGGATATTCACGGCTTTCAAACAGCAATAAATCTCCATTTGAAATTATATAAATTGAAGTTTAATGAAGAAAACGGCCTATGAATAATCGTTTAATTTGTCTCGTTCAAAATTTAATTCTATGGAGATCCCTTACATACATAAAACAAAGATTGTTGTCATTGGCAGTTGCAATACCGATATGGTAGTAAAGGCCAATCGATTACCCGTTCCGGGTGAAACAATTCTAGGAGGATCGTTTTTTATGAATCCGGGGGGTAAAGGTGCCAACCAAGCGATTACTGCCGCCCGACTCGGAGCGGATGTTACTTTCATATCTAAAATAGGATACGACCTTTTCGGACTGCAAGCACTAGAAATATATAAATCAGAGAAGATTAATACCGAGTTTATTTTTACCGATTCCAAGAAACCTTCGGGGGTAGCTCTCATTTCGGTCGATTCCTTCGGTGAAAATTGTATTATTGTAGCTTCTGGTGCCAATCAGTCACTCTCTCCAGAAGACATTGATAAAGCTAAAGACAAAATCCGAGAGGCAGACACTATTTTGATGCAATTGGAAATTCCATTGGAAACGGTAGAATACGCAACAGCTCTCGCTTACGAATATAAGAAAAGAGTAATTCTGAATCCTGCACCGGCTTCTTCTTTAGACAACAACCTCCTGAGAAAAACAGATGTTATCCTTCCCAACCGTATCGAGGCAGAAATGTTATCAGGAATCAAGGTTACCAATCTTGCGAGTGCACAACGAGCAGTACAAGCCATTAGCGAGAAAGGAATTGAAAATGTGGTTATTACATTGGGAAAAGAAGGAGCATACGTTAAAGAAAAAGACAATTATGTCATGATTCCTGCCAAAGAGGTAGATACCATCGATACAACAGGTGCTGGAGATGTCTTTTCGGGAGCGCTAAGTGTTGCGCTTTCAGAAGGTCGCTCATTGATAGAGGCAGTAGAATTCGCAAACTCGGCGGCTGCAATTGCGGTCACACGGATCGGTGCACAAAGTGCCATCCCTTATAGAACTGAAATCAACATATAATAGAAACAATCTTAAAAACGACAAGTATTATGAAAATCGTAGTCATCGGAAGCTCTAACATCGATATGATTGCACGAGTCAATCATCTGCCCATGCCTGGAGAAACTGTGGGACAAGCACGTTTCATGCAAGCCTATGGGGGAAAAGGAGCCAATCAGGCAGTAGCGGCAGCACGTATGGGGGGAGAAGTAACCTTTGTCACAGCCTTGGGTAACGATATGTATGCCAATATGTTAAAAGAGCATTATTGCAAAGAAGGTATTGTAACCGATCAGATCATCATTGACAATCAGAACCCTACAGGCACAGCACTCATCCTAGTTGCTGAAAACGCAGAAAACTGCATTGCAGTAGCTCCAGGGGCAAATGGTTCATTATCTACCGCACATATCGAACAAATATCAAAAACATTGGAAGATGCGGATATCGTTGTGATGCAGGCTGAAATTCCCTATGAGACAATCAAGCAAGTGGCATTAATGGCTCATCAGAAAGGAATCAGAATTATGTTCAACCCGGCACCGGCATGTCATATCGACTCTGAATTAATGCGTATAATCGATATTCTGGTTGTCAATGAGAGTGAAGCCCAATACATCAGCAATAGCCTCATCAAAGAAGATAATATAGACCAAATAGCACAGAGACTTCGGGATGCAGGAGCCAAAGCCGTAATTATCACCTTAGGAAACAAAGGCTCTTACCTCAAAACCGATTCGGAAGCTTACTTTATCCCTAGTTATCCAGTGAAGGCTGTTGATACCACCGCTGCGGGAGATGTATTCTGTGGTGCATTGGCTGTTGCCTGTGCCGATGGATGTATCGATAGCCATGCCCTTCGCTTTGCCAGTGCAGCGGCAGCCATTGCCGTAACCCGTGTAGGAGCGCAACCCTCTATTCCGATATTGTCTGAAGTCGAGGACTTCATGAAACAATAACGCAATAAATCTAAGAACTTCGAACAACAACACTAAATGTAAAATTTATGAAAAGAAAGATGTCTTTATTGAGTTTAATATGTTTATTTACAAACATATTAATGGCACAGACCAGAATAACAGGTACTGTAACAGATGTCGACAAAAACCCTTTACCGGGTGTTTCTGTAGTATGTAAAAGCACTTCACAAGGAACTGTGACTAACATTAACGGTAAGTATACCATTGAGATTAACAAAGGAAACACACTAACATTTTCGCTCGTCGGAATGCAGACACAGGACGTAAAGATAGCTAATCAGACTATTATCAATGTCGTCATGCATGAGTCTACCATCGAACTGGACGAAGTAGTGGCTATCGGTTACGGTACAGCCAGAAAAAGTGATCTGACAAGTTCTATTATCTCAGTAAAACCGGATGAACTGAAGAATATGAAAGTTGGTACCGCTGCCGATGCATTGCAGGGACTCGCCACAGGTGTGCTGATTTCCAAAGGTTCTTTCAAGCCCGGAGGTTCTTCCAATATCATCATACGAGGCAACGGTTCTTTTGGAAACGGAGGTGCCAGCACTACTCCTCTATATATCATAGACGGAGTAATGTCGAATGCCGGTCTGGACGTTATCGCACCTTCTGACATCGAATCCATCGAAGTATTAAAAGATGCTGCCTCTACAGCTATTTACGGTTCAAGAGCTTCCAATGGTATTATCCTTGTCACCACCAAAAAAGGAAAAACAGGAAAAGCTAAAATCACTTTCAATGCCAATATAGGTGTACAACAACTCATAAACAAACAGAAAGTGCTTAATGCTTCTCAATTCAAGGAAATACTGGATGCAGCAACAGAGAACACCTATTTATGGGATCAGGAAGAACAACGTATGTTCAACGAAGGCTGTTCTACTGATTGGCAGGATTTAATTACGCAAAACGGAGTTTATCAGAACTATAATCTAGGCATTACCGGAGGTAGCGAGAAAACGACTTATTATTTGGGATTGGATTGGGTAGACCAAGAAGGTATTATTAAGAACACTGGTTATCAGAAAGGGAACATTCGTTTCAATCTAGATTCCAAACTAAATAATTGGCTGACAATGGGTGCCAAATTCAACGTTATCCGTTCCTCTACAAATTCAAGTAATACAGACGGGGTAGCCGGTATGAACAGCCTGGATCAAGGAACTATGGGAAGCGCCATTGCCTCCAAGCCTAGTGCTCCGGTGTTCAACGAAGACGGAACTTATTATGACAACTTGCTATTAAGACCAAATCCGGTAGCAGCCGTTACCTATTTCAAGAATAATTTCACGCAGACACGTATCAATGCCTCTTTTAATCTGGAAGCGGAGATTCTGAAGAACTTAAAGTTACGTACTGAAAACGGTATGGAATTCATCAATAACCAGAGTAATGTATTCCAGGATTCCCGCATGACAGGTATTTACAAGAATGTAAATATATCGGATAGAGAGAACGGAGAACAATTTTATATGCAAACCGAAAACACATTGACCTACCAACTGAACAAAGGCATCCATCGCCTGACAGCAGTCGCTGGTTTTTCGGCTTCCGTATTTAACTGGACAATGATGTCTACGCAAGTTTTGAATGCTTCCAATATCACCCAAAACGACAATTTGGGCACAGGTACACCCAAAACAGTAAATTCGGATAAAGTCAAGTCATCTTTAGCTTCTTTCTTCGGTCGCGTAAACTATTCTCTCGCCGATAAATATCTGTTGACTGTAACTCTTCGTGCGGACGGTTCTTCCCGTTTCGCCAAAGGAAACAAATGGGGGTACTTCCCGTCAGGAGGTTTAGCATGGAGAATCAACCAGGAAGATTTCTTGAAGGACGTAAGTTTTCTTGATAATTTAAAACTCCGTACGAGTTATGGTATCGTAGGTAACCAGGAAATCAGTTCTTATCAATCCATGGCACAAGTAGACGCAACCAGTAGCAGATACACTGATTATGTGTTTGGCGGTATACTAGCCAACGGTTCCCGTACATCTATACTTGCACAGCCGGATTTAACCTGGGAGAAGTCACGTCAGTTTGACATAGGAGTCGATTTTGGCTTCTTCAATAATAGATTATCCGGTTCTATCGACGGATATTACAAATATACATACGACCTTTTATACAATGTACCATTACCACTAGAATCCGGTTATCGTACCGCACTAGTCAATGTAGGCGCTATGAAAAACAAAGGTTTTGAACTCACATTGAATTCAGTCAACATCGATACAAAAGATTTCACTTGGCAGACAAGTTTCAATTATTCTTTCAATAAAAACGAGATCGATAAACTATACAATGACTTAGACCGGGTAGGAAATTATTTTGTCGGAGAATCAATCAATGTTATCTATACTAAACGTTTCGGAGGTATATGGCAAAATGATGAAGCTGAAATCGCCAAAATATACAATGCAGAACCTGGTGACTACAAGATAATCGACCGCAACCGCAATAATATTATAGATGACGACGACCGTGAATTTATTGGTCAAACTACTCCACAATATTTCGGCAGCTTCTCCAATACGTTCAAAAGTCACGGGTTTGACTTAACTATTTTCCTGACCTATGCGGGAGGACACAAAATTTACAATGCGTTTGCCTACCTCGATTCGTATTCGCCAAGTGCTAATATGAGCCCTGACTATTATCATAATTACTGGACACCGGAACGCCCCAGCAATAAATATCCACGGCTTGGCAGTACAAACTCACAATTGTATGAAACCGACGGTATGTATCAGAAAGGAGATTATATCCGACTGAAAAACCTAGAATTGGGATATACACTCCCCCGCAGCCTCACCAATAAAATATACGCCAGCAATATCAGAGTATATGCATCTGTACAAAATTTGGTCACATTTACCAAATATACCGGATTCGATGTAGAAACCAGCAATGCGAATCCCTACCCTGCAAGCCGGGTATTTATGGGTGGACTTACCGTTAACTTTTAAACTTATAATCATATGAAGAAGATTCTATTTATATCCTTGCTCAGCTTTACAATGTGTAGCTGTGCCGATTTTCTTGAGGAGAAAACATATAGTCAGCTTACTCCCGAAAATGCTTACCTAACCAAAGAAGGAGCCAATAAGGCGATGAATGGTGCCTACGCTATGTTACAAGACGGATTCGACTACAAGTTTTCCATAGGATTAGGAATTCTCGGAACGGACGAAGCTACCTCTTATAACGATACATACGGTGATCATGAAGTACTCCTAGACAAATATACTTATTCTTCTGAATACGATATATTTGAGGCTGTTTACATTGATTTATTCGAAGGAGTAAAACGATGTAACGTCATCGTCGACTTACTTCCCGCCGACGTGGAAGACCGTGACTTATTCGTAGCACAGGCCAAGTTCCTACGGGGCACGTATTATTTCGAACTAGTGAATCTTTTCGGTGGTGTACCCTTATGGCTCTCCGCCTCTGCTGACAAAGACAATCTTAAAAAACCACGTGCCAGTGTAGACGAAATCTACGCCCAAATCGAACAAGACCTCCTTGCTGCAGAGGAAGTTCTTCCGCTCCGCAATGTCTGGGAAGAAGGACGGGCCACGAAATATGCGGCACAGGCTATGCTTGCACGAATGTATCTTCAACGGCATGATTACGAGAATGCGCTAAAATACTGCGATCTAGTCATTGGTGATGGAAACAATTTTCATCTATATAAGAATTATGCAGATATATATGATCCGGCAAATAAAAATCAAGGCTATGAAAACATCTTCGAGATACAGCACCGTGCCAGTCTGAAATCGGAAGATGAAGGCTCTACCTCAACAGACTACTTTTTGCCGATCGAACTTCAAGGGACAATTTATACTGGATGGGCTATGTATGGTCCCACCGATTATCTATACAACAGCTATGAAGCAAAAGACAAGCGTAAAGCTGTTACTTATATTACCAGTGGCGTAAATTCAGCCGGACAAACCGTAACATTCAAACCACACTGCTTCAAATACTACAATCGTACGGCGGGATTCCCCGTCAATGACGGAGAGCAGAACTTTCCGCTCATCCGTTATGCTGATGTCTTATTAATGAAAGCAGAGGCAATCAATGGATTGCCATCGGAAACCGGAGACCAGACGAAAGCTAAGTTTCGTTGCCTAAATGACGTGCGTTCAAGAGCTGGACTTGATGAGATAGATAATTCCGGGGAAAACGCGACCAAAGAGGGTTTCCTTGAAACACTGCTCGAAGAACGTCTCCACGAACTATGTTTTGAAAAAAGCAGAAGAAAAGACCTGATACGCAATAACAAACTTCAAGAGTATGTGAAGGAACGTAAACCTGAACGTCCTGTCCCCGACAAAGCCAAAGAGTATTATCCGTTACCTCTCAAAGCAACAGATGCAAACTCTCTGTTGGAGCAATTACCAGGTTATTAACACCAGAAATCTATAAAAGATAAAATTATGAGAACAACAAATATACTAAAAGCATTTATCCTGTTTGGAATAATATCTATCTGTTCTTCTTGTATAGAGGACTACAAATATGAAGAAGTGGTAGGACCGCCACAGATAGCTTTCTCCACTAATGAAACCGAATTTACTAAACAATCAGGCAGTATCCTTTCAATCAAAGCTATTGTCATTGACGGACAAGACGTAAGACACGAATGGAAGTATAACGGTGAAGTATGCAGTGAGTCTGCCGAACTGGCATATGAGTTAACAACAGTCGGAACGTTCAAATTGGAATACACTTGTACGGACGTACATGGCTCAAGCAATAAGATATTTACTGTCAATGTAAAACCAGGCGATATCGAAGGAGTCGTTTTTTCTACAGATAAAAGTGAATTCACCAAAAGTATAGGTGAATCACTCCGTATCTCTGTAACCGTGAAAGGTACTGACCCGGCTACTCATGAATGGAAAGTCAATGGAGCAGTTTACTCAACTACTACCCAATTTGACTATCCCATTATTGAAAGTGGAGACTATGAGGTTGTATATACCATCACAAAGAAGAACCAAGAACTCAAGAAAACATTTAAACTCACTGCAATTGCCAGCGAGCATAGCAGTAACTGGTTTGTATGGCAAGATATGAAACAATATGTGATCTGTCTTAAGGACGATGAAACCAAAGTAGTCACTCACCACAATGGTAGCTCACAATTCGTAATCGAGACTTATAATGGAAGTAATGATCAAAAATTCATGAAAGGAAACTATTTCGGCTATAGCGCTGGAGATACACACCTCGAATATACGAATATCTACAATGTCGGGACAAACATGACCATGAACGAAAAAGGGGCAATTGTCAGTGCTGACGTCACCGCTCCCGGTAATTGCGCCGCCGACGGTTGGAGAGGCTGGTACTTCATTATTGACGAACATGCAAACGCACGCATGGTTCACTTCCTGGAGACCTGGGATTATACCGCAACCTACACCGTTGCTATTAAAGGCTGCATATTGACGGTATCGGATGACAAACGGACAGTTGTTCCCGTATTTTATGATAGATGCAAAGAGGATGGCGTAAGAGACCATAACGATTATAATGCCCTCGAAGGACAATACTATGACTTTAAGATAAAAGCCGTAGAAGACATGTAAAACCTAAAAAAAACAATTATGAAATTTAGATTTTTCTTATTTTATTTTCTGCTCGCATTCGTAGGTTGTTCATCAAGTAATGATGATATTGAAAAACCTGATGGCAATAAGAATGAAGAAGGAAATGTAACGGTTACCGGCGACAAAGTAACAATCAATCCATTGGCTTACGACCAGGCATTCCGGAATCCGATGATGGGATGGCGTGACGTATTTTCTGTTGGTTTGGATCCTATTCCTGACAAATACCCTCTCCCGTTCGGTTCCGTATATAAAGAGTATATCCCATGGGACCGTATAGAAAATGTAAAAACGGACGGTGTAGATAAAGTGATTGCATACAGCAATCACAGATGGGAAGGTATCGAAAAAAAGAACATCAAAGTTATCCCGCGTGTATATATTCATTGGATGGGCACACCGACTGTCAGTGATCCAGACAGATTGGACGGTATTCGTTTCCCATCCGACATATCTTACACACAAGAGCCGGGTACTCCTTATCCTATGATAGGAGGCTACTTCGATCCGACCTTTCAGGATCGTGTAAAAGAATTAGTCAGAAAAATGGGTGAAGCCTGGGACAATGACCCTAGAGTTGCCTATATTGAAATGGGCATTATCGGGCAGTGGGGAGAACAGCACTCCCCAATGATCGGAACCTATTGGAAACCTCATGATGCAGATGTACACGAAGCTAACAAAACATGGATTCCCGGAATAGAAAAGACTCTAGGAGATGCTTTCACAACCGCATTTAAAAATAAAAAAGTAATGGTGCGCTACGCATACGATTTTAAAGATTATGAATTCGGTTACTATTGGGACTCATGGGGCATTGCAGAAGAAGACGTAAGAGGATATGAAGAAATGATGAAAATGGGTGACCGTTGGAAAGTACAACCCATCGGAGGAGAAATCTGTTGGAATTGGGGAGACTTCAGCCGCTATAGCAGTCTTGCGGATATATTGTCCAACGATGCAACCCGCAAGAAAATCATTAAACAAATACGCGACCTGCACTGTAACCATCTAGGTTATTTCTCTTATGCGCGCCCTGAGGTTGATTTCAGCCAGGAAGCATTGTTAAAGAATGCGCAAACAGTTCAGAAGGCTTTGGGATACCGTTATATTTTAAGTGAGTTTACCTATACAAAAAAGATTGAAAACGGTCAGGCATTCGACATTTCATTCAAAGTAAGAAATGAAGGTTCTTCTCCTTTTTACTATAACTGGCCTGTTGAAATAATGCTTTTAAACAAAAATACAAAAGCAAAAGTATGGAGTACCGTTCTCAACAACATAAATATCAGCCAATGGTTTCCCGGAGAGAATTGGGATGATACTACCGAGAAATATACCGTCGCTCCACAAACATATGAAGTGCAACGTACTTTAACGTTGGATAAGAATCTAGCAGCAGACGAATACATCATTGCCATTGCAATACTTGACCCTGCCGGTATGGTACCTTCAATACGTTTCGCTACCAAGAACTACTTCACCGGAGGTATCCATCCGATGGGATACGTTGGTGTAGGAAAAGATATCTCAAAATATGGTATTGCTTCGTCTGCATTCAATAATATGTATACAGACCTTACATTACACTACGAAGTAGATTGATTGTATAAATATAAAACAGGACGAAATGACAAAAATATTATCAATAATTACTTTGGCACTGATCACCATATTAAGTTTCGGTTGCCAAAACAAAAAGACTATACCAGTCACTCTCCCGGATAAACCGGGAGTTATCTTTGATACAGATTTAGGCAGTGACATTGATGATGTGTTCGCTCTTCAAATGATACTTAACTACGCCAACCACGCTAAATATGATTTATTGGGAATCACCATCAGTAAAGACTATCCCAAAGTCATAGACTATGTAGATGGCTATTGCCGGTTAAACGGTTTTGGAGATATTCCGCTAGGATATGCCTACAACGGTTCCAATCTTGGTTTCAACAGAGAATGCGGAAAGTATATTTGCGCCACATTGGACACAATTATTGATGGGAAAAGCCTGTTACCTGTCAAACGCACCATGGCCGACAGTATTCCCGAAGGATATAAAATGATGCGCAAGGCCCTTGCTACACGAGCAGATTCATCCGTAATCATCATCACAGTAGGGTTCGCCACCAATTTATCCCGGCTTCTCAATTCAAAGCCCGATAAATATAGTGAACTTAACGGTATCGAACTGGTAAAAAAGAAGGTCAAACTATTATCTATAATGAGTGGTACGTACAATGATGACACCTTTAATAATCCGGAATGGAATGTACTTCAAGATCTGGAAGCTGCCCAAAATGTATACAACAATTGGCCAACAGAAATTATAGCAAGTGGATCGGAAGTTGGAGTCAGAATTCTCTATCCTCATCAGAGTGTATTAAAAGACTATCCTGGTGGTGAAAAACATCCGCTTTGTGTGTCATACAAGGCTTACGAGAAAATGCCTTATGACCGCCCCTGCTGGGACTTAACCTCTGTACTTTATGCTATTGAACCGGAAAACAGTGCTTTGGATATCTCTCAGAAAGGGAACATCTCTATTGATACCAAAGGATACAGCCGTTTTACTCCCTCGCCTAAAGGAAAACACCGTTTTCTCATTATCAATAAAGATAGCATACCTACCGTGGTTAATAAACTAGTAGAAGTAGCTACTCATATACCATCAATCCATTAACTAGCATCATTATGTATATAGTCAATAGTTATACACTGGCTGTCATTTTCTGTTTTATAACCATGATCTGCTGGGGTTCTTGGGGCAATACTCAAAAGTTGGCAAGCAAGAACTGGCGTTATGAACTTTTTTATTGGGATTACACTATCGGCATTTTGCTTTTCGCTCTATTGCTAGTATTCACATTAGGAAGTCTCGGCAGCTCCGGCAGAAGTTTTCTGGAAGACATCCAACAGATAGAGCCCCAATACATTGTCAGTGCATTGATTGGGGGAGTTATCTTCAATGCCTCCAATATATTACTTTCGGCTTCAACTTCTATTGCCGGAATGGCTGTTGCTTTCCCATTAGGCGTAGGATTAGCATTAGTATTAGGGGTATTCATCAATTATTTCAGTACGCCTAAAGGAGACCCTTTCTGGCTATTCACCGGAGTAGTACTGATTGTTGTCGCTATTATCTGCAATAGCATAGCAGCTGGGAAAAACCAGAAAGAAGGGACTAACAGTAGTAAGAAAGGTATCGTACTCGCTGCCATAGCCGGCATTCTGATGTCTTTCTTCTACCGTTTCGTAGCCGCTGCCATGGATTTAAATAATTTTGAATCACCTACAGCAGGAATGGCAACTCCATATACTGCTTTCTTCATCTTTGCTATCGGCATTTTCCTCAGCAATTTCATTTTCAATACACTTGTGATGAAACGTCCGTTTGTTGGTACATCGGTCAGTTACAAAGAATACTTCAGTGGAAAAATGAGTACCCATATGGTCGGAATTCTCGGTGGATGTATTTGGGGGTTGGGAACTGCACTCAGTTATATCGCAGCTGGGAAAGCCGGCGCAGCCATTTCGTATGCATTGGGACAGGGAGCTCCTATGGTTGCAGCTTTGTGGGGAGTTCTTATTTGGCAAGAATTTAGAGGAAGTACTCGATCAACAAACAGACTGTTAGGGGTCATGTTCGTATTGTTTATATTGGGATTATCTTTTATTATTCTTTCGGGAGGCAATTAAAGATAAAAAGCCATAGGAAAAATGTCTAACATCTTTCCTATGGCTTTTATCTTATATAGTCATTTCATATGCATCCCCCCGACAACAACTTGCCGAATAAATTCAAAATATTGGTGACACTTTCCTTATCAGGTACCGGTATGCGCAACGAGGTCTGTCCGGTCTCCTTATCTTCTTCCACGATAGAATCCACCAGCTTTTGAGTAGTTTCGGGAGAACTTAGCGCCTGCGCCAATCCCGTAAAAAAAGAAACTCCCTGCCGTACCAATTGTTCCGGATGTTCCGCCAAATCCTTAACCTCAGCATTTCCTACACTCTCCAAATTTTCTACCATCATATCCTGTTCCACTGACGACTGTTCCGTATCGAATATAGTTTCACGATTAGCTGACAATTCCGCTTTTTCCTCATTGTCATCAGCCTTAATATCACAACCGCCATTCTCGTCCATCTCAGCCGCGGTGTCGGAAGGTTCAGTCATCATCTTGATGCTGTCCATTATCTTATCCAACTTACTGTCTTCCAAGAATATCGTATCTTCACCATTATCCAAAATGCCCTCAAACAAAGAAGACTTGAAATTCAAGGTCGACAACATTCGTTCTTCTATCGTCTGACTAGCTACAAGATTAATCACCTGAATATTCTTCTTTTGACCAATACGATAGATACGAGCGATACGCTGTTCCAATACTGCAGGATTCCAAGGTAAGTCAAGGTTAATCAAAATAGAAGCTACTTGCAGATTCAACCCTGTACTTCCGGCATCCGTCGATAAGAACACACGACTATCGCGTTGTTCCGTAAAATTGTCCATTAACCGTTTTCTGGCTTCGGAAGGCACACCTCCATGAAGATACTCGTAGCGAATGCCCAGCACATCCAGTTCTGCCGCAATCAAACGGGTCATTCGTTCCCATTGGCTGAAAATCACCACTTTCTCTTCACCACTATCAAATACATTCCGAAGGATGTTCATCGTTTCCTCCACCTTAGTATCATAACGGCTTTTCTGATCGAGAATATACGTACTATCACAAATCATACGCATCTGACTAAGCAGCAACAGCAAACGTTTTCTGTCTTTTTCGCTAAGGAAACGCATTCTTGTCCATTTGTAAACCAACTGCGAGACGCTACTCTGACACTCATCATGCATCCCACGCTGCTGTTCCGTCATCGGCACAAACAACACTTTGTCCATACGTCCCGGCAACTGCAATGCCACATCTCGCTTTCGCCTCCGGATAAGCACATCCTTCATCCGCTCGCCTACCGCATTCAAATTTTTGTAACCAATCACCTTGCCCGTATCCGCCTTCACCACTGTCTTGCCACTCTTCCAAAGTCAGGTTGTCCGGCTTATAATGACAAGAAACTTTTACTATTGACCCTTTCCTTTTTTGGGCTGTTTTACTCCTCTATGCCATATTTTATATCTATAATTATTTAAACTGTAATATCCAGCAAAACATCTCCTTTTACATTCAATACCTTAATCCTCAATTCATCTTTCTTCTTTTCCAGAATCATCACCGTAGCACTATCCATCTTATATCCTCCACCAATAATGACCGGGTAATTGTTTCCCAACTCACCTTTCGGATGATAGGCATACGTATGAGTATGAGCATTCAGGCTCACATTGAAAGGTGCTTTTTCCAATAATTTAGTCCATAGATCTGCACAGAGATTCTTTCCATCATTACCATAAAGCGGAATATGATGAATAAAAACACGTTTCTTCGCTTTCTTGAAGTCTTTGGCAGATAACTCCTCTTTCAGAAAATCGACTTGTTCATTACGTAACTGTGTGAAATCATTCAAATCGTAATACACCCAGTGAGAGTCTAGCTTATCCTCTCCACAATCAAGCATGACAATACGGGTATCGCCCCAATTAAAAGAACCATAGGTCTTATCCCCTACATAGTCATAATGGTCACGCAGACCGATAGAATAAGCATTGCGAATCTCGTGATTGCCACGCATAAAAAAGTTGGAATGCGATCACTGCGTACACCTTCGGTAAGTTCACTAATAAAAGTCGTTGCTTGTTCGTGGTCGACAGGGTCGTCTACACAATCACCATTGAAAACTACAAAGTCATAGTTGATATTCTGTATCTGTTTGCATAAAGCACGAAAGGTTTTTGTATGCTGGTGCAAATCATTGAAAACAATGGCAGTGAAAGAATCTGTATCCGTTTCCGGAAGCGTAAATTCAGAGAAATCTGACTGGGCAGTATTTCCGAATACTTTCTTATATGCTTGATAAAGCAATATTTCTTGCGAACATACACGGTAATAATATTTCTGTCCCGGTATCAGATCGTTGATACGTATTTTATGTAGTTTATTATTGCAGACTACCTGCCCGTCAACAATTGTACGAGCGCGTTTCAGTTGAGTAGTGTCTGTTCCATATTCCACCCAACAATATGCCGGAACGGTAGTTTCCCACATAACTGTCATACCATTACCTATGGGATTCTGTAAATAAGGTTTAGTACGGAATATTTTATCTGCCTTTTCAGCGGTACGCAGTTCTACAAGGATAGGGCGATGATCGGAGGCCATCGGTTCATCCAACACTTGAGAGGATATAAGAGCGAAGCCATTAGCATTTGACTTCAATGCGGTAATATAATCTATAGTCTCCTTGGGATCAGGAGCCGGATAAGTAGATTGTTTAGGATTGGAGAGTATCTGGAAGTCTTTCTGTAACTCCTTTATAAAGTCGGATTCCGGTTCAGCATTCATGTCCCCAGCCAGAAAAAGAGGCTTTTTATAGGAAGCAGTAAATGACTTCACTATTTCCAGGGACTTCATGCGATCTTCTTCCGTTAATGACAGATGAGTACAACAATAAATATAATCCTCAAATTCTGCCAGAATCAAGGTGCGGGCCTCTTCTCTACCAGGTAAAGGGATAGCTTGTAAACGTAGCGGAACTTGCTTTGTCAGCAGTCCGATTCCATATTTACCTCCATCAAACTTTATGGCAGGTGCAAAACAAGCATGCATCTGTGTACGTTCAGCTATCTCACCCAGCACATATTTCTGTCCGCTCCGACGGGTCATACTGTCTACCTCTTGTATAGCCACAACATCAGGAGAAGCATTATTTATCACATTGGCTACCCGTTGAAAATTACAAATATCATCCATGCCGTTCGCATTTTTAATATTATAAGTCATCAGTCTCAATGTATGCTGGGCCTGTACCGGAAAAATAAATAGGATTACGGAAATTAGTAAAAAGATCTTTTTCATGTTTTCATTTTTGGGGGTTAATGTTAAGCCCTCAAAGGTAAGAAAAAAATAAAAAGCCACAAAGATATGAATTCATACCTTTGCGGCCTCTTATTGCCAAGAATAGCTTTTCTCTAAATGGGGGGATGAGAACAAAGCTATATTATTTACAAGGTCGATTTATTATCTTATTATTTCTTTTTCCACTTTGCGGTAGTATCCCACATTTGCGAGTCTACGCTATTAAAGTGCCAAAAACCGATTTGAGAGATTCCCAGTTCATCGGCTAGTTCAAGTAGTGCTTCTGTACTTTTGGCATCACTTGCATAAAACATATGCCGATTACCATCGGTACCATCATACAGATACATGTTTACCTTTTCGTAACATAACCAAGTAGGAGAAGGCAAAATTCCATTTATACTGTCAGGCACAGATTGATAAACCTGCCTTCCTTTAATGTCACCAGTTACAGCATAATCATTTGCATAAGCAGGCAGTGCCATCACTAATTTATCATTCGGAATGTGTTTCATCCAGAAAAGCATCGCTTCTTTAGTCCATGGATAGTTGGACGTAGGTCCAATGCCCATACAATCATCTCTGTGCTTGAGCTCGGGCTTATTTATTCCCGGTGCAAAATACATATCGTAGCACATCACTCTCACTAAATCACAGGTAGCATTCAAGACTGCCGGATCGTGAAACATCTTAGTTTCGTTATCCTGATACAAAGCCGGATAAAAACTCACGCAATGGCTTAATTTCTTTCCAACAGCATGAAGTTCTTTTGAAGCAAGTTTCAGGAATTCGGTATATGCATCCTGAATATCAGGACGCAAATGTTCGAGATCAAGATCTATTCCATCATATCCATTTGCATTGCAATCGCTTACATACTTCTCAACAAGTGCCTTTCTTTTCTGTGGCGTATCAATCGTTTCTTCATTTCCACCTACAGCCTGATATACTTCAATATGATTCTGATGACACTCATCGATAAATGATTTCAGAGGATTCCCGAAAACGCTAATGGAACTAATGATCTCTTTCACTGGCTCTACATCCTTAAAAGAGCTTCCATCTATATAGACATACCAAGGAAATACTTTTTTCTCCAAGGTGGTGGAAGCGAGTGCTTCCTGCTTGCAGGAAACACTCGTCATTAACAACATTACACAGCATATAGCTGTTCCAATTATACTTAAATACCTCATTGAATGTAAAGTAAACTGTTATTCTTCATCATAGTTATACTTCTTATATTCTATATAGTCATACTTAGCTGTATACGTTTTTGCAGTAGGCTTATCTCCTTGCCAGCCACCGCCGTCAGCAAAGGTCATTATTGAGAATCCAAATTTGAACTGTGCCGGAGTATACCAGGTAGTGAATGTTTTCGCCACTTCACCGTCTATAATCCATGCCGCCCAATATGCACCATCTGCATTAAGTCTGAGGTCAATAGTCAGAGTATGTTTACCCGGATCAATAGGTACACCGTAAACTCCCATAGACTCTGTATAACAACGTACCAGCATTTGACCTGGAACAGGAGGAATAGTACAAGCCGCACGATCATTTTCAGTACCTGCGAAAACAAACATAGAGAATGATCTTTCTTCAGCGTTAGTTGCAGCGATATTACCACCTGCCAACCATTTTTCACCTACCCCTACCAAAGGAACATCTATTTCCCATGTATATTTTCCAGCTCCTATCTCCGGACCATAAACGAAGTTATTCCCGTTAGATAGATTCAAGTTTCCATCTGCAATCGTTCCTCCATTATTAGTCCATCCAACAGGTACAAAACCTGCTTCCTCAAAGTCCCACTTCACTGTTGTTCCCTCTGGTTCGGGAGGAAGCTGACCTTCAACAATCGGCTTCATTGAATAATCATAAGGAACATATTCAAGATAATCAAATAAGGCATAATTTTCTTGAGTTGCCGCATGATCGCCCATACCATAAAGATTCTCGACACTAGATATAGCACGGAAATAAGCTTCTTCACCATAATCTAATTGTGCCCTCTTTAAAACTTTACCATCAACCGACCACTCCGCCAGATATTTCTTATTCTCTAACTTCAAATCCAAAACAAACGTATGCCAAGCTTCAGCCTTGATAGGCGTGAACTCAGAGAAAAAAGGATTAGCCTGACTAGTCACAAGACACAGCATATCATCTGGTCCGGCACTATGTGCTGCACGGTCTGCAGCCGTACCGGAACAAATTTCAAAATCCAACTCATGCCCATCGTCAAAATATAAGAATGCTCCAATACTAGCTCGGTCATTCATTCCGAATTTAGGGACATATATCCTCCATTCATAACGACCTGATCCGAATTGTGTTGTTGTTTGCACTTTGAAACGATCTCCATTAGTACCTTCATACTCTTTACCTGGCCGTGTATAGATTCTTAACGCTTTTCCATCTTCACATTCGTCATTGTCTACGATAGTGATCGGATTGATCCCTGCCACAAGTCCTGTTTTTTGCAATCCAGTAAAGTCACCGTAATTATAAATGGTTCCTTTATAGCCATCCTGAATAATTGTAATGGTTCGAAGTTCAGCACCTTTCGCTGCTATGGTCAAGGTTGCACTGCGTTTTGGACCGCTATTCTTATCAGCAGAAATTGTTAGCGTACCATTACCAGTTCCTTCCAAAGGAGAAACAGTAAGCCAATTACCACCTGCCTGATCCACTGCTACTTCCCAAGCTGCTTCTGACGTAATATCTACAGTCTGAACTTCAGTAGAGGAGACTCCGAATGTTAAAGCATTTATGGAGATTCCGCATGCAACAATCTCTGTTTTCTCTTTGAAGCTATCGCCGCATGATACTAAAGAGGCATTACATAATACACCTATTGCTAAATATAAATATCTTAGTTTCATAATGATGGTTTTTATTGTTTCACTCAGTTCTTCAAATTCGGATTAATAGACGAGTCTACAAAAGGACGGGGAAGATACATCTTACTGTCATTCCACGTGCCAGATACGGAAACAGCTTCTTTCCTAAAGACTCCAGGAGCCACTTCAATCTCCGGATTCAATTTTCTGTATTCAAAATGATCTTTAATACGATTCATGCGAAACATATCCCTTGCTCTGGTGGCAATATTTCCCCAATAATATCCGGCTATTTCCCAGCCATGTTCATTATAGGCAGCTTCTGCCAGATCATCATACGACATGGTTGTCTTATAAATATCCCGGTCTGCAACAACAGATCCATTGGCACGATTACGTACCTCATTCAATAAGTTGACAGCTTCCGTGATACTACCTGTTTTTGAACGACCTACAGCTTCGGCGTACCAGCAATATACTTCTGCCAAGCGAATAATCTGATGCGTCTTTTCTCCATTCTGATTCATCGAAATTTTCGGATTCGTATAGTCGAATTCTTCTCCAGTAGTCGTTTCTACTTTCTTCATGAAACAGGGAGCAACAACCACACGTGGTGCTTCCGGATTGGGGTCTTCCCACCAATCACGCAACTTCGTCTCATTCTTCAATATAATTTTCGGGAAATAAGATGCATCTTTGCGCGAGCCTTCCGGGAAATCATACCAGAATTTAATTTCTCCGTTCGTATCTCCCCAACCACCGCCACCATAAGCATAGTCTGCCAGGAAATCGGCTAAAGGAGCATTGGTAAGTGCATCTATTCCTAAATTATAGTAAACACCAAGTAACACTTCTGGATTATTCTTATTATACTCCATCGAATATACTTGCTTGTAATCAGGTAATAGCTTGTAGTAGTAAGTACCTTTCTTCGCAGCATCGATTACTTCTTTTGCCTTTGCAGCGGCCAGTTGATAATATTCTGTTCCTTTGTTCAACGGCCATCCCGCCATTGCCATATACACATAAGCCAATGTTGCTTTTACAGCTCCTTGACTAACAGCAATGTTTACCCCATTTCTTGCGTAGGGATCTTTAGTATAATTGGCAGGGACCATTGTTTCTGCCTTTTTCAGGTCAGACACAATCAGTTCATAAATTTCAGGAACGGTTGCCAATGGCATGTTGTAATTGATTTCATCTTTCACAACCATAGGTACCTCTCCCCAAGCCATTACAAAGTAAAAATAAGAATAGGCGCGCCAATAATAAGCTTGTCCAATGGCCGCATCTTTCTCTTCCTGGCTCACCTCCGGAGTTCGTCCGGCATTATCTATAATGAAATTAGCAGCTTTTACCAATCTCCAACGAGCTCCCCACAATTCAGTCACCCAAGTGTTATTGTCCGAAACATTATAAGTATCTACCTCACGCAACCCCTGTTTATTAGCTGCAGGGTGTGTAGAAATATCATCACCCATCACTGATTCGAAACCTGCCCAGATATTTGCATACATATCACTCGCAACTTTGGAATACATTCCATTCAGAGCCAAGTCCAGATCACCTTTTGAATTGAAGAAATTAGTTACCGCCAACTGCCCTTTAGGATCTTCTGTCAGTAAATCCTGGCAAGACACCATCCAAAGTGCTATCAATGCTAGTCCGACAGATTTGAATATTCTATATATTGTTTTCATATCCATGTATAGTTAAAAGATTAAAAGTTAAGTTTCATACCAAAAGTGAAAGTTCTTGGAACAGGATAAGAGCCCATATCTACGCCATTAAAACCGTAATCGGATTCACTGTACACTTCTGGGTCCATACCTGTGTATTTCGTTAATGTAAACAGGTTTTGAGCACTGACCGACAATTGAATATCGGCTACTTTCGTTATCTTCTTAGGAATATTATACGTAAGGCTTATATTTTTCAGTTTCACAAATGATGCATCTTCAAGCCAGAAATCGGAATCAGGATAGTTTCTATTATCTGAATTTTTATGACTTGCATACACAGCATCTGCTTTATTGGCTACTTTATCCCAACTTTTGTAATAAGCATCAGATAAAGAGATGAAACGATATACACCTGTCATAGATCCCATCGCATAGCGGCTTACATTCAGTCTATCTTGTCCTAATGCAGCATTGATGAAGAGATTGAGCGTCCAGTTTTTCCAAGTAAATGTATTATTCCATCCGAAAGTCCAATTAGGCTCGGCCTGCCCTTTAGTAACCAGATCGTCAGCACCCGGATTGGTTGTCAAACTTCCATTAGATTGATGTTTATACAAGTTGGCGCCCTGGTCATTAAAGTTTGCCCATTCATAAAGATAGAAAGAACCAATCGGATACCCTACTTTTTTAATTTGAATGGGACCACCGCCAATACTTGTATAATTCTCCCCAACGATAAAATCACTACCTGCCAGATCAATTATCTTATTCTTTAAATAAGATGCATTCAGCGATGTTTCCCAACCAAATATATCTTTGTCTGTCAAAGGAGTAGCTGTGATGGTGAATTCAACACCAGAGTTTCTAACTTCACCTTGGTTGACCCAGAAAGAGCCACCTCCGTTATATTGAGGAGCAGGTTTGCGAAGTAACAAGTCCTTAGTATCCTTCCGGAACCATTCGGCTGTAAAACTCAAGCGACCGTCTAAAACACTGGCATCCAAACCTATGTTATACTGATAGGTGCTTTCCCAAGTTACATCTGGTGTGGCAAGATTTCCAGTCCAATAACCGGTATGGATTGCATCGCTACCATAACCGTCATAATTTGTAGGAGCCAACATACCCAATGTTGTGTAAGCACCGATACTTTGATTACCAACAACACCAAAACTGGCTCTTAGTTTCAATTGCTGGACAATGTTTTGTTTGCTCATAAAGTTTTCTTTAGCAACATCCCAAGCAACAGCTGCTGACGGAAAATATCCCCATTTATTCTTCTTCTGAAACTTAGATGAACCATCGGCACGGAAAGTACCTGTCAGCATATACTTCCCTTTGTAATTGTACATAATTCGACCAAGTCCCGACACAATAGCTTCTGCGGAATAGCCATTCTCTCCATCGCGTGTCTTTGCATTTTTTGCATTCCAATAACCAACAAACTCATTGGCTAAATCACTACCGGTCAGTTTTAAATTTCTACCTTCGGCGCCACTTGCTTCAAACACAGCTGTTGCAGTCAAATGATGATCGCCGAAACTTGTGTTATAAGTCACATTATTGGTATTCTGCCAGAATAGATTCATCCTGCTCGCATTTTCCATACCACTAATTTGTCCGGGTTTTGCTAACGACGAGGTGAAAGAGTAACTCGGAACATGAGAGTAATTAGCAGCACCCTGTACAGACAATGTCAACCCTTTCATTATTTTGAAAGTCAAATCCATATTAGTATTCAAAGCATACACATATGAGTCACCATAATTTGCGACACGTGCACCATAAGGGTTTCCATTTACTGAATTATAAGGGTCCATATTATAAACGCCCGTTACCGGATCTTTCATTTCCATCGTAGGAGAATAGTTCAGGAAGTTCATAATGTCAATCCCCCCGTTATGACTGTGAGTACGTGAAGCATTAATTTTGGTAGAAAGTGTCAACCACTTAGTGAGTTCATTATCCAAATTTATCCGCAACTGTGCACGTTGATACTTGGTCGTGATGGTCATGGCTGTCATATTCAATACATTGGCTGAAATAAGATACTTATTTTTAGCCGTTCCACCCGAAATACCTAATTTATAGTCCTGACTAATACCGGTCTGCAACATCAAATTCTGCCAGTCAATGCCTTTGGAACCATTTTTATAGGCTTCCATCTCATCATCTGCAAACGAAATACCATTATATTCCTTTAATGCTGTCGCATATTCATAAGCATTCAGTAAATCATATTTTTTAAGGATGTTCGATACGCCTATAGCCACATCTGCATAAATCTGCACTTTACCTTCCACCCCTTTTTTAGTAGTTACCAAGACCACACCATTAGCACCGCGTGAACCATAAATAGCTGTTGCCGAAGCATCCTTCAGAACTTCAATAGATTGAATGTCAGCAGGATTTACATCTAGTCCACCAGACATAATGCCATCGATGACATACAAGGGGTCATTGCTGGTATTAAGAGAAGTAGTACCACGAACACGAACTTTAACTGTGCCACCAGGTAAACCATTTACGCTCGTCACTGCCACACCTGCAGTACGTCCTTGCAGAATATCTTCCACCCGCTTTACCGGCTGATCCTTAAATTGTTTGGAAGAAACAGAAGCCACAGCACCTGTTATATCTGATTTTTTCACTACACCATAGCCGATGACCACTACCTCACTCAATTGGTTCTGATCTTCCAGCATTGTAATCTTCAAACTGGTATTCGTTCCCAGTTTAACCTCTTTAGTCACGTATCCGATATAAGAAAATGATAGTGTAGAACCAACAGGAGCACTAATCGAGAACTTTCCGGAAATATCCGTTACGGTACCAGTTTGTGCATCTTTAAGGGTTACGTTGACACCGATGATAGGTTCATTGCTGTCGGCATCCATAACAGTACCCGAATACTGCTTTGCAACCTGTGCATAAGTAGATGTAACTGCTGCAAAAAGAAATAGTAGCAAGCAGCCAAGCGTTTTTCTTAGATTATCCATATACTTTTCATTTAGTTAGAATATAATGATATTAGATTTTTAGGAATTTTAGATATAAGTCAAGGCATTCAAAATGTTCCCAACATTACTCCGCCTCTTCATTCTACTGTTTTAGGATGTATTCATAGTAAATAGTCTTTTTTTAAGGTTTAATACTTTTCCGTATTTAGTGTTAACTATGCAAATATAGGTGCAAAGCATGGAAATAGAGATCAAATAACATCCATAATTAGTCCGCTACTGTTCAAAAGGAGTATTCTGAATATCCTTTCGAGCCATCTAATGAGCTTTGTGGACAAAAGAAGATGAAATCTATTGTACAGTTTCATAACTTCTTTTATATTTGCTATATCAAAAGAACATAACTATGTCAAAAGCACACATACTAAAGAGGTATTCTTCCCTAATTTGGATATTATTCTTTGTTCTTTCTACAAAGGCTGAACAACAAGACTACTACTTCAGACAAATTTCTTTAGAACAGGGATTGTCACAATCAAGAGTGCAGTGCATTTACAGAGATCATTTAGGAGTAATATGGATAGGTACCAAATGGGGGTTAAATAGTTATGACCAATCTGAACTGAAAAGTTATTTTCATGACCGGGAGCAGCCCAACTCATTGCCCGACAATTTCATTCGTTTTATTACAGAGGATCGTTTCGGCGATTTATACGTTTCTACCAATAAAGGAATTGCCATCTACAATAAAGCAGAAAATCAATTTCAGCCATTGAAATATAACGGAAAACCATTTACCGCTTGGTCTTATCTTCAAATAGATGACAATTTCCTGTTTGGAGGAGAAGAAACTTTATACCAATACAATCTGGCGGATAAAAGTATTACGACGATCTTCCCCGACATCGATGGAGACAAGTTGAAATGTATCAACCGCATCTTTCAGTGGAGTCCCAATATACTGATAACCAGCAGTAAGAAAGATGGGCTTTGGATGTATGATCTGGCTAAAAAGAAAATGTATCGATGTCCATTTGTAAAAGAGCGCGAGATAAACACCATATTTGTTGACTCTCAAAACCGGCTTTGGGTATCATTCTATGGCAAAGGAATGGCCTGCTACTCGAAAGAGGGGAAAAGACTTTTCAGTTTATCCACCAGGAATTCCGAGCTCAACAACGACATCATTTTTGATTTTCTTGAAAAAGATAATCAACTTTGGATAGCCACTGACGGAGGAGGCATCAACATACTTGACCTCCAGACTATGAAGTTCTCTTATCTTAAACATATTTCCGATGATGAGCAATCCTTACCGAACAACTCTATCTACCGGCTCTATAAAGATCAAATGGACAATATATGGATAGGCAGCATACACGGAGGATTATTCGCTATTAAGAAAGTATTCATCAAAACCTATAAAGATGTTCCACTGAACAATCCCAATGGAGTTAGTGAACGCATCGTGGTTAGCATCTTTGAAGATAAGGATACATTGCTTTGGATTGGAACAGACGGAGGAGGTATCAACTCATTTGACCAAAAAACGAATACATTTCATCATTACCCTACTACATACGGAGAGAAAGTCACCTCTATCACAGATTTTTCTGAAAATGAGCTCTTATTATCATGTTTCAATAAAGGGGTCTATACCTTTAATAAGAGAACCGCACAGATGCAACCTTTTCCCATTATCAATGACTCTATTTCGAAAAGAGAATTTTCATCCGGCGACTTGGTAAACCTATATGCTACAAAAGATAACATTTACATATTAGGAGCAAAAGTCTATATCTACAACAAGCATACCCGGCAAACATCTATTCTCTATGCACCCCAAATAGACATTCAGCGCCAAATAGCTATGCAGGCTATTTATTCCGACGATACCCATCTGTATCTAATGGGAACCAACAACCTGTTTAAACTAAACTTCAAAACCAACGAACTGTCCTCATTGGTCAGCATGAAAGAGGGAGATGATTTCACATCGGCCTGCCGAGATGATAAAGGTAACTTTTGGATAGGAAGTAATTTCGGATTGCTCTTCTACAATAAACAGACTGGAAAAACAGAAAAGATACACACCAACTTGTTCAACAGTGTATCCAGCCTTGCCTATGATAAAAAAGGAAAAGTCTGGATAGGAGCGCAAAATATGTTCTTTGCGTATATTATTAACGAAAAACGTTTCGTTATCCTGGACGAATCCGATGGAGTTCCTTCCAACGAATTGATATTTACCCCTATTCCTGCTCTTCGTACTCCCAATCTGTATATGGGAGGCACTATGGGACTGGTACGCATTAATACGGATATTATTTTCGAAAGTAATTCGTCTCCTATTCTCAAGCTACTTGAAGTAAAACTAAATGGTAAATCAACTCTGAAACAGGTTAATAATAACTGTATTTCGATTCCCTGGAATCATTCATCGTTCAACATCAAAGTGATTGCTGACGAAAAGAACTCCTTCCGAAAACACCTTTTCCGGTATGTCATCACAGGAAAAGACAAAATGGTGATCGAGAGTTATCTCCAGACACTCGAATTGGGTACCTTAGCATCAGGGGAATATACCATCAGCGTATCCTGTGATACCCCCAACGGTGAATGGAGCCAGCCGACAGAGATCTTAACTATTATGGTCTCACCTCCTTGGTGGAAATCTACCTGGTTTATTATACTATGCATTTTCTTTGCATTTCTAGTTGCAGGAGTAGTCTTCTTTAGTTTGATAAGAAAAAAAGAAAATCGGCTGAAACGTGAGATGCGGGAACATGAGAAGAAGATATATGAAGAGAAAATACGCTTCTTAATCAATATCAGCCATGAGCTACGTACCCCTTTGACACTCATTTATGCTTCCCTGAAACGAATTCTAAATAAAGAGGTAAAGCAAGATGAGCTACCAGAATATCTACAGGGTGCATTCAAGCAGGCCAATCAGATGAAAGATATTATCAACATTGTGCTTGATGCACGCAAAATGGAGGTAGGACAGGAAGTGCTACACATCTCTTCGCATCCTTTGCACAAGTGGATACAGGAAGTGGCAGAAACATTTCAAACTGCATCGAAGGCCAAAGAAATTGAAATTACATACGACTTTGACGACAGCATACAATATATCGCGTATGACGACACCAAATGCAGAGTTGTTCTTTCCAATCTGATTATGAATGCTTTGAAATATAGCCCCAATCAGACTCGTATCGTCATAAAAACAATCCGTACAAATGAAAGTATACAGGTACACGTACAAGACCAGGGAATCGGATTGGATAACGTAGATATAAAAAAACTCTTTACCCGTTTCTACCAAGGCAAACATAATGAGGGAGGAAGTGGTATCGGTTTATCTTATGCTAAAATGTTGATTGACCTGCATGGAGGCAGGATGGGGGCTTTCAATAATGAAGACAGAGGGGCCACATTCTTTTATGAAATACCGGCTAATCTACAAGAGCAGGAAGTATCATGTCCTCAACATTCCTACCTCAACGAACTTTTAAGTTCTCCGGAGGAAGAAGAGAAAATAGAATCCGGTTCTTTCTCTCTACAAGGATATTCGCTGTTGATTGTAGAAGACAAACAGGACTTAAGGGAATTCTTAAAAAGTGCCCTTAAGGATAAATTCAAGAAGATCTATCAGGCAGAAAATGGACTGGTAGCACTGGAAGTTATTAAGCAACAGCAACCGGACATTATAGTAAGTGATGTAATGATGCCACAAATGAATGGCTATCAGCTATGCAAGGAAATTAAAGAGAATCTGAATATTAGCCATATCCCTGTCATCCTGCTTACCGCCAGAGCCGATTCTGAAAGCCAGATGTTAGGATACAAATTAGGAGCTGATGCCTATTTACCCAAACCATTTGAAATGGAAATGCTCCTCAGCGTGATCCAGAATCAGATGAGAAACCGTGAATATATTAAGTCTAGATACAGGGGCAATCAATTCATTCTGTCTCCGCAAGAGGCTACTTTCAGCAATGCAGATGAACAATTTATGATTAAATTGAATGAAATGATCGATCAGAATCTGTCTCAACCAGATTTGGATGTGAAATTCCTGACTGCTCAAATGGCAATGAGCCGGACATCCTTATATAATAAGATCAAGGAACTGACCGGCATGGGAGCAAACGATTATATCAATCGTAGAAGAATCGACAAAGCAATCATTCTTTTAACTCAGTCTGACATGAGCATTACTGAAATATCAGAGCAGGTAGGTTTCACTTATCAACGATATTTCAGTACGTTATTTAAAGAAATGAAAGGAATGACTCCTTCTCAATTCAGAGCGCAACACGGTTCTACCCAACAACAATCAGAGTAGATTCAGCACTTTAGTTTATCATTTATATAGAAATTATACTTTCCGGGACAGAGCGATTAGGATTTCCAGTGCAGATTTGGACGTTTCATGATTTGAAATGACTAAAATCTGATGAGCAGAATAGGGTATTCGACTACTTTTGCAACGAAGCAATTTAAAGAAAACGAATACACTTAAATTCAATTATTATGAGAAACTGCTATTTGACTCTGTCATTCATATGCATTTGCAGCGTTTGTTTTGCACAGCAACAGACCAATGAAATCAGTACTAAAAATCCGCCAAACAAAGAATGGAACTTCAATAATCTGGATGGATGGGAATATGGACATCAGGATGACAACCCGGATAATCAATGCATATTAGAGAATGGTTACTTACGGATTTTTACCCGGGCTAATTCAGTGGACCGGAAAAAGGTTCGCACTGTAGAACGGATTTATACAACAGGAAGATATACCTGGCGCACTCATATCCCACAAATGGGAATAGGAGATCAATGCAGCGTAGGTTCGTGGATATACCATGACGACCAACATGAATTGGATTTTGAAGTCGGATATGGCAAAGACACAGTTCGCAGGGAATTAAATGCCGCTCCGGACGAAATGATTGCTTATATGACATCGCAGGCATATCCTTTTTCTTCTGTTCCTGTAGTAATTAAGACCGGATGGCATCTGTTCGAAATTGATCTGACATTAAAAGATGGGAACTATTACATCACCTGGTTAATAGACAACGAGCCCAAACATGAACTTCAACTGAAATTTGGAAAAGACATTGCATTCCATATTTTTTGCAGTGTAGAGAATCTTAAATTTATTGGAGACCGACCGACACAGCAGGAAAATTCCGGATTGTTTGATTTCGTCAGATATACATATCATGACTAAATAAATGAGCTTAGCACATATTTCTTAAAAGCCCCCAAAAAATTAATACCATGAGAACAACGTTCATTTCACTTTTCCTGATATTCATGAGCACTTGTCTCAATGCGCAAGATAGAGCAGACTACAAATATCTTAATATGTCCTCCTCTCCTTTCAAAGTTGATGAAAGTTATCTGTCAAAACATGATATCGTTTATTTTTCTCCGACTCAATTAGAAGCCGAGGGGTTTCCTATGGGAAACGGGAACATAGGAGGCATGATCTGGAACAACGACAATGGTATTGAACTCCAGATAAACAAAAACGATTTATGGAGCAAACCAGATAAGGAAGAAAACGACCTATCCGTCCTAAAGCATGCAGCGCGTCTAAAGATAGATTTCGGTATTCCTGTTTTTAGCTGGATACACTTGAAGAACTTTGAGGGACGATTATCATTACAGAAAGGTGAAACGACTTATAAAGCCGCCACTCCTTATTCGACAACCACTATCCGGACCTGGCTGGCTCATGATCGAAACGTATGGATACTGGAATGTGAAAACCTGCCCAATGAAGAGCTAACAGGAGCTGAACAGAAAGCAACCGTTTCACTCGAAAGGCTCGGCAGTCGTTCTTTCTCCGGATGGTATGCCGGACGATTTCCCAAAGATCCAAAGATAGGCATAGGCAAAACCCAGTCATTACTCAACGGCAATGATATGATTATTGAAGAAAATGGCGACGGACTGCATTTCGCCGTAGCGTGCAGAATCATAAAAGAACCGGCTTCGCCTGTGATTATCAATTCACATCGCATGGAACAGAAAACGGTTAAAAACAAGTTCACAGTCCTGATTAGTGTAGTGACAGATCGTGAGAATAAGGCTCCTGTAGAAGCTGCCCGAAGATTACTTGATGAAGCGGAAACAGATGGCATTGAACAATTAAAGGCAGATAAAGATAATTGGTACAAAAATTTCTGGTCTAATGCTTTCATGAAATTAGGAGACGATTATCTTGAAAACATCTATTATCTGCGCAGATACCTGATGGCTGCCGGTTCGCAAGGAGAATTTCCTGTTGCATTCAATGGAGGATTGTGGCGTTGGAATCGCGATGTCATGAATTGGGTAACTCCTCATCATTGGAATACACAACAGCAATACTGGGGATTATGTGCGCAGAATGACTGTCAACTAATGGCTCCGTATCTCAACACATACTTCAAGATGATTCCATCGGGAGAAACGCTCGCAAAAGAATATGGAGCATCAGATGATGCATTACTTATCACTGAAGCCCATTGTTTCACCGGAGAGCAGACAGGGAAAGACCGTGAAGATATGAGAAACAACTTTACTCCTGCTTCACAAATAGCTTCTCTCTTTTGGGATTACTATGCGTTCACCGGAGACAAAGACTTTCTGAAAAGCAAAGCATACGTTTTCATGAAAAAGGCTGCTAATTTCTATCTCGATAAATTACAATGGGATGCAGAAAAGAAAGAGTTCTATTTTCTTTCTTCTTTATATGAGTCAGCAGATATCAGCTATGCAAAGAATACGATTAGTGACAGGAATTGCATCGAACAGCTTTTCAGAAATTGTATCAAAGCAGCCACTCTATTAAAGACGGACAAAGATAAAATTGCCCAATGGAAACACGTATTGAATCACTTATGGAAGATTTCTTACGAGCCGTTTGAATCATGTGGAGAAGTTATCGCTCCGGGGGAAGAATACTATACAGAGTTACGATACTCTCCCTGGATGTGGGCGAGTGCCGGCTCAAGTGCCTTTCCAACAGGTCTGATTGGCATTGATGATAAAGATTCGCGCATGGGAAAAGCTATAACCAATTTACTGAAATGTCGTGAGAGTGCAAATGCACACTACCCTCTCCCGGAAATTGCAGCACGAATGGGACTTGGAGACGAAGCTCTTAAATACCTTATGAATGGAGTGAATATCCATCAAATGTATCCACAAGGACTGATGCACAATGTCACCGGATATCCGGATAATATTTATGACCTCCAATCCGTTCACGACTTGTTGGGGCATATTTACACTATCCGTTCGCATGATTTCTTCCAATGTGGAATGGAGCCTATAAGCAATTATAGTACAGCAATGAATGAGATGATGCTCCAAAGCAATGAAGACAAAATCAGAGTATTTCCTGCAATACCAGCAGCATGGGATACAACACGAATAGCTTTCACCTTACTGGCAAGAGGAGCATTCATTGTGTCGTCCGAAAGAGATGAACAAACCAAAGTAACCCAGATAGGAATAAAAAGTCTGAAAGGAAATATCTGCAGAGTTCAAAACCCATGGCCGGTTAATGATATTGTGGTGATATCAGTCAATGATAAAAACAAAGTAAAATATAAAATTGAGAAGAATAATGTGATTACGTTTACCACAATCACAGACGGAGAATATATTGTTAAGCTCAACAGTGATAAAGAAGTAAATGTCCCAACTGTTTATTCCGGAACTCCTAATAGCAAGGTAAAATATTGGAAACAGCGTACTTTAGGTAAAAATAGCGGATGGAATGACAATCCCATCCAACATTAGCCCACATCAAATGAACAGGTCTTTCACTGCCATTCAAAGAGAACGTCATGCTCTCTAAATGTAAAATAGCCCTCGCTACAAATCTGTAACGAGGGTGTTTTTTAGAGGAGTCATTTCTCCTCTTGCTAATGTTTTGTTTATGTGCTTTTTATATCTGAATATATCAATCAGATAATCCCTCTCACTCTATCGTCAAATGCAGAAAGCGCAGCTTTCGCCCCTTCGCCCATAGAGATAATAATTTGCTTATAAGGAACCGTAGAAACATCTCCGGCTGCATAGATACCCGTCACATTCGTACGGCAATGTGCATCAATCATGATTTCACCCGGACGGTTGGTTTCCACTATGTCGCGGAATACACTGCTATTCGCAGAAAGCCCGATCTGTACAAATACACCATCCAATTCCACCAAACGTTCTTCTTCCGTTTTGCGGTCTTTGATGCGCAGGGCAGTCAGTTTATCACCATTCCCTATCACTTCCGTAGTCTGTGAACTTACAAACACTTCCACATTCGGCAATGATTTAAGTCGCTCTTGAAGTACACTGTCTGCTTTCAACTCATCCATAAATTCAAAAACAGTCACTTTGGAGCAGATACCGGCCAAGTCAATGGCTGCCTCAATACCTGAATTTCCTCCACCTACTACTGCTACATGCTTTCCTTTATAAAACGGACCATCGCAATGAGGACAGAAAGCGACACCACGACCTATATATTCGGCTTCTCCCGGAACATTCAGTTTACGCCAGCTTGCACCAGTTGCAATAATCAGCGCCGGAGTCAGGAATTTCTCACCAACAGAGGTCGTGATCTGCTTCTGTTTTCCAACCACTTCTACTTTTTCTACTTTACGATGCTCCAGTAAATCCACCGGATAGCGTAAGAGATGTGTTTTCAGATTATCGGCAAGTTCATTTCCTGTCGTTTCCGGAACAGAAATTAAATTCTCAATACCCACCGTTTCTTTCACCTGTCCGCCAATACGCTCGGCCACGATAGCTACACGGAGTCCTTTACGGGCAGAATAAATAGCCGCCGATACTCCTGCAGGTCCTCCACCGGCTACAATCACATCATATTCTTTCACCTCTGCATTCGCTTTGGTTTCGTCAATACCATATTGTTCTTCCAACTTGGCAAGCAATTCGCCAAATTCACCACGGCCTACATGAAGTAATTTTCCGTCTGCAAAGACAGAGGGCACTCCTTGTATCTTCAGTGCATCTACTTCATCCTGATAAAGCGCACCGTCTACCATTTCATGCGTAATAGCCGGATTCAAAGTAGTCATTGCATTCAGAGCCTGCACTACGTCAGGGCAATTCGTACAAGTCAACGAAACATAAGTGGTCAGATGTATCGGACCTTTCAGTGCTTTCACACGGTTGCAAACAGCCTCATCAGGAAAGTTCTTTCCTTTGCCATCCAGATTCAGGATAGCCAAAAGCAATGACGTGAATTCATGTCCGTTAGGAATACCCCGGAATGTAATTCCGGTGCGGTCGCCATTCTTCAGTAAAGTAAACTTCAATGCGTCTCCCTCATTCACTACACAAGTGATATGATTGGAACAATCCGCTACATCTCCCAGCAGCTCCAATAATTCTGTTTTGTTTTCGTGGCTGGATGATACGGATATATCAAAAGTAAAGTTTGCCTCCAGCCCAGCAAAAATACCCTTTAATTGTTCTTTTAATGCAGATTCTAACATATCTTTTGGGGGCTAAATCTTACCTACCAGGTCGATGCTTGGTTTCAAGGTAGACTCACCCTTCTTCCATTTAGCCGGGCAAACTTCTCCGTCATGGCTGGCTACAAACTGTGCAGCTTCCACTTTACGAAGCAATTCACTTGCATCACGGCCAATATTGTTATCATTCAGTTCCACCACTTTAATCTTTCCTTCCGGATTGACAACGAATGTACCGCGATAAGCCATACCTTCTTCTTCGATATATACACCCAGTGCACGGCTCAAAGCGCCAGTCGGGTCTGCCAACATCGGGTATTGAATCTTGCGAATGCTTTCAGAAGCATCATGCCAAGCTTTGTGCACGAAATGAGAGTCAGTACTTACCGAATAGATTTCTACACCCATTGCCTTGAACTGATCGTACTTTTCAGCCATATCCACCAATTCAGTAGGACATACGAAAGTAAAGTCAGCGGGATAGAAGAAAAGAATCGCCCATTTACCTTTCAGGTCATTGTTGGTTACAGTCTTGAAAGCTCCGTTGTGAAAAGCCTGAACACTGAATTCAGGAAGTTGAGAATTTAAAATTGGTTCCATAATCTTTATTGCTTTTATTGTTATTAATTGATTTGACTTATAACATCAGAAACAATGTTTTGTTTTTTGTTTCTGATGCAAAGATAAAGGCAGAACCCCCGCCTTTGCAAAAAAAGTCCAATCGAATATTTCTATGCTATGATAGATGAAATTAATAAAAGCATTTTATAACTTTGCATGCATAAATAAAAAACTGAAAGTATACACGATCATGAAACATCCTCTTGCCCAGTTCCTATATTGCCCTGAATGTGGTTCCTCTCATTTTGAGGTCAACAACGAGAAATCTAAAAAATGTGCAGATTGCGGCTTTGTCTATTATTTCAATCCTTCTGCTGCTACAGTAGCACTCATCTTGAATGAGAAAAGTGAACTGCTTGTCTGCCGACGTGCCAAAGAGCCAGCCAAAGGGACTCTCGACCTACCCGGCGGATTCATCGATATGAATGAAACAGGCGAAGAAGGTGTTGCCCGCGAAGTACTGGAAGAAACAGGGCTGAAAGTTAAAAAAGCCGTTTACCAGTTCACACTTCCCAATATTTATATTTATTCAGGTTTTCCTGTACACACACTCGATATGTTTTTCCTCTGCACTGTAGAAGACATGAACCATTTCTCCGCCATGGATGATGTAGCAGATTCTTTCTTCCTACCTCTCTCCGAGATTCATCCGGAAGATTTTGGGTTGGATTCTATCCGGCGAGGACTTAAAAAGTTCTTATCTGGCAGATAATTCGTTAAAATATAACAAACTACAGAAACATATCCCCTTTCATTCTGTACTTTTGCATAAACACCCGATTATGAAAAAAGAAATTACTAGACTCATTTGTGCGGCTATCTGCTGCACACCTATTATAGGATTTGCCCAGACAAGTGATAAATTCACTTCGACCGACAACCTTTATAAAGAAGGGAAAGAACTTTTCCAGGAAAAAAATTATGCAGCCGCCCTGCCGGCACTGAAAGCATTTGTAAAACAAAAGCCTGCCGCCAGCCTTCTTCAAGACGCAGAATACATGCTGGCCTGTTCCGCTTATGAACTGAAAGACAAGAACCGGATCGAAATCCTGCGCAAGTATCTCGACCGCTATCCTGACACTCCTTACGCCAATCGTATTTATGCGCTATTGGCCTCCTGCTATTTCTATGAAGGAAAATACGACGAAGCACTGGCGCTCTTCAACTCTGCCGACCTCGGTCTACTGGGTAACGAGGAACGGGATGACTGCACTTACCAATTGGCTACCTGTTATCTGAAAACCGATAATCTACGAGAAGCCGCAATTTGGTTTGAAACATTGCGCGCCAACAGTCCCAAATATACCAAAGACTGTGATTATTATCTCTCTTATATCCGCTATACGCAAAAACGCTATAACGAAGCACTGAAAGGCTTCCTGCCGTTACAGGACGATTCGAAGTACAAGGCACTTGTCCCCTACTACATTGCCGAAATTTATGCACAGCTAAAAAATTATGATAAGGCACAGATTGTAGCTCAGAATTATTTATCAGCTTATCCAAACAACGAACATGCTGCAGAAATGTACCGCATTCTGGGAGATGCCTACTACCACTTCGGACAATATCACCAAGCAGTAGAATCATTTAACGAATATCTTGATAAAGATCACTCAGCACCTCGTCGTGATGCACTTTATATGTTGGGACTTTCTTATTATCAGACAAAAGTCTATTCCAAAGCAGCCGAAACATTAGGTAAAGTGACAACAACCAACGATGCCCTCACACAAAACGCCTACCTCCATATGGGGCTTTCCTATCTGCAACTGGCAGAAAAAAACAAAGCCCGTATGGCTTTCGAACAAGCAGCCGCCTCCAATGCTAACATGCAAATCAAGGAACAGGCAGCCTACAATTACGCTCTTTGCCTGCATGAAACTTCCTTCTCCGCTTTCGGCGAATCCGTCACTGCCTTCGAGAAGTTCCTGAATGAATTCCCGACTTCTCCTTACGCTGAAAAAGTCAGCAGCTATTTGGTAGAAGTTTACATGAATACCCGCAGTTATGATGCAGCCCTGAAATCCATCGACCGGATAGCCAAGCCAAGTGCGCAAATATTGGAAGCCAAACAGAAAATATTGTTTCAGTTAGGTACACAGTCCTTCGCCAATGCCAACTTTGAACAAGCCTTGAAATACCTGAATCAATCCATAGCTATCGGACAATACAACCGTCAGACGAAAGCAGACGCGTATTATTGGTGCGGAGAATCCTACTATCGCCTCAACCGTATGACGGAAGCCGCACGTGACTTCAATGCATATCTGCAACTGACAACCCAACCCAACAACGAAACGTATGCACTTGCCAATTACAATTTAGGATACATCGCTTTCCACCGAAAAGATTATTCCCAGGCAAGTCACTACTTCCAAAAATATATCCGCCTGGAGAAAGGAGAAAATACAACCGCACTTGCCGATGCCTATAACCGTGTCGGCGACTGTTACCTACACGTACGCAATTTCGAAGAGGCCAAGCATTATTATTCACAAGCCGAACAAATGAATACTCTCTCCGGAGACTATTCTTTCTATCAATTGGCTCTTGTGTCCGGTCTACAGAAAGATTATTCCGGCAAAATCACCCTACTGAATCGCCTGGTAGGAAAATATCCGGCTTCTCCATACGCTGTGAATGCCATTTATGAAAAAGGACGGTCGTATGTGCTGATGGATAACAATAACCAGGCTATTACTTCCTTTAAAGAACTAATGAACAAATATCCGGAAAGCCCTGTCAGCAGAAAAGCCGCTGCAGAAATCGGTTTGCTGTATTATCAAAAGGATGATTACAACCAGGCAATCGAAGCCTATAAACAAGTTATCGAAAAATATCCGGGCAGTGAAGAAGCCCGGATGGCTATGCGCGATCTAAAATCGATCTATGTAGATCTCAACCGCATCGATGAATTTGCTGCTCTTGCCAATGCCATGCCGGGACATATCCGCTTCGACGCCAATGAACAGGACTCTCTGACATATACTGCCGCAGAAAAAATCTATATGCGGGGACGACTGGAAGAAGCAAAAACAAGTTTCAACAAATACTTGCAGACTTTCCCGGAAGGAGCTTTCAGCTTGAACGCACATTACTATCTTTGCCTGATCGGAAGCGAACAGAAGAACTATGATATGATTCTTCTCCATTCCGGGAAGCTATTGGAATACCCCAACAATCCGTTTGCAGAAGAAGCTCTTATTCTTCGTGCCGAAGTACAGTTCAATCAGCAACAGACTGCAGACGCTTTGACCAGCTATAAAATGCTGAAAGAGAAAGCAACTAATGTGGAACGCCGCCAGCTTGCTGAAACCGGAGTACTTCGTTGCGCTTTTCTGCTGAGAGACGACATCGAAACAATTCATGCCGCTACCGACTTGCTGGCAGAAGCCAAACTTAGTCCGGAGCTAAGAAACGAAGCCCTTTATTATCGCGCCAAAGCATATATCAAGCAGAAAGCCGATAAAAAAGCTGTGGATGATTTGCGTGAGTTAGCCAAAGATACGCGTAATGCATATGGAGCTGAAGCCAAATATCTGGTGGCACAATCGCTTTACGATGCAAAAGAATACAACGCCGCCGAGAAAGAACTTCTCAACTACATAGAGCAAAGTACACCACACGCTTATTGGCTGGCACGCAGTTTTGTCCTTTTGTCCGATGTATATGCCGCCATGGGCAAAGACTTGGATGCACGCCAATACCTGTTGAGCCTGCAACAGAATTATCAAGGCAACGATGACATCGCAACTATGATCGAAAGCAGACTGAGCAAATTGAAAGTTAAAAATTGAAAGTTGAGAACTAAAATATAAAACTAAAATGAAACGATCTCTTTATATAATAGGTGGAATCACATTGGCAATCTCCATGCCATCCCATCTCCTAGCCCAAACGACACAGCCGAAAGATACGACCATGAATCGTACCGTCGTTGTGGAACAAGAATACAATCCGGACATCATGGATGCTTCCAAAGTGAACGTCCTGCCTAAAGTCGAAGAACCGACTGTCAGCAAAAAAGAAGTGGAATATGCCACTACATTTTTTCCGGCAACTTCCGTTCCGGCAGGGTTGATGAATCCTTATACCGGAAAAGAAATACAACCCGGAAGCGCCCCCGGATATGTACGTGCCGGTTACGGCAATTTAGGCAATCTGGACATCCTCGCCAATTATCTATTCCGTCTGTCGAAGAAAGACAAGCTGAATGTACGTTTTCAAATGGACGGTATGGATGGGAAGTTGACTCTCCCTTACACAGACGGCGAAAAATGGAATGCTTTTTACTACCGCACACGTGCCAATGTGGATTATACGCACCAGTTCAATAAATTAGACTTGAATATTGCTGGAAACTTCGGGCTAAGCAACTTCAACTTCCTGCCGGGAAGCGTCAACAGCAAGCAGAAATTCACCTCCGGTGACTTCCATGCGGGTATTCATTTCATTGATGAGACTGCACCACTGCGTTTCAATGCAGAAACGAACCTGTTGATGTACGAACGCCAACACAATATGATCAGTGAAAATGATGCAAATACAGCCATCAAGGAAACAATCATACGCACCAAAGGTGATGTCACAGGAGCCATCAACGATCAACAATCCGTTACTATCGCTCTGGAAATGAATAATCTTTTATACAGTGGATACACTAAGAACCCATCTACGGGAGATGAATATTTCAAGAACTATACGACTCTACTTGTGAATCCATATTATGAATTGAATAATGACGATTGGAAATTACACATCGGAGCCAATGTAGATTTATCTTTCGGATTTGACAAGTCATTCCGTATTTCACCGGATGTCACTGCACAATACATATTCTCGGATAGTTACATTGTTTATGCAAAAGCAACTGGCGGTAAGAAACTGAATGATTTCCGAAGGCTGGAAAGCCTTTGTCCATACGGAGACTCTTACTTTTCAACAACATCTGCCGAATCAAGCAACCGCCGTCCTTATGACATGTATGAACAACTGAACGCTAGTCTAGGACTGAAAGCCAGCCCCTATCCAGGTATATGGTTCCAACTGTTCGGTGGATACCAGAATTTAAAGAATGACTTGCTTTACTCCTATTCAAGCTTGTCCGATACAAGCATCGGAACAGTAAGTACCATGCTCGCTTTCACACAAATACACACCGATAATGTCTATGCCGGCATAAAATTAACTTATGACTACAAAGATGTACTGTCCCTGTCCGCCCATTACATATACCGCAACTGGAACAGTGACAATAACGAATATCTACTTGCCGTAAAGCCTGAAAATGAAGCATCCATCTCTCTCAACGTACATCCCACCTCTGCACTCCAACTGAATGCCGGTTTTGATTACATCAGCCGCAAGAAGGAAGCAACATCTTTCAATATGTCAGATATTAGCGATCTGCATATCGGAGCCAGCTATAATGTATTCAAAGGAGTATCCGTTTATGCGCAAGTACATAACCTGCTGAACAAGAAATATCAATATTATTTGGGCTATCCCGCCGAAGGATTCAACTTCTTAGGAGGACTGAGTTTCCGGTTCTAAGATAAAGAAAAAGGGGGTATTCCTACTTATATGAATACCCCCTTTACAAACCAAAACAACCTTCAATTATTTTGTTATCCTTATAACAAATCCACCACCAGGAACCATGTGTAAATTCAACTTCTTATTGGCTGATACGCGGATCACTTCACGCTTATAGTCTTTCCCAACACGATCGGCATTGATACCATCTCTAAATATTTCCGCATTGAACTCACCATCAGCCAAGAAAGACAGATCGACTTCAACATCACGCTCTTTCCAGTCGGTCAATCCACCCACATACCAGATGCCGTCTTTCTCACGTGCCATTACAATATGTTCGCCTACTTTTCCGCTTATTGGAAGTGTCTGATTCCATACAGTAGGAATGGCAGCGATAAACTTCGTACATTCTTCCTCTTTCAGATAATTAGTAGGTGCATCACACAGCATATTAATAGGAGAATCAAAAATAGTATACAATGCTAACTGACGGCAACGGGTACCCTGACTCATCGGTTCTGTATAGACAGCATGAAAGTTCTTCATGATTACGTTATTCATCGCTCCCTGTGTATAATCAAGCGGTCCGGCAACCATGCGGATGAAAGGAACTGTCACATCATATATCACTTGATCTGTTCCCGGTTCTGCCCACTTCATTTCTTCCAGTCCATGGACACCCTCGAAATTGATCGTATTCGGATAAGTACGTTGCAAGCCAGTCGGTTTGAACGTTCCATGGAGATCTATCAGCAATTTGTATTTTGCTCCGGTTTCAGCCGCTTTACGGTTAAACTCAACTACTTGTTGGTCGTCACGGTCCATAAAATCAATCTTGAAGCCTTTGATTCCCATTGCGGCATAATGCTTACATACACGATCCATGTCTTTTTCAAAAGCACGATAGCCCGCCCAAAGTATCAAATCTACATTTTTGCTTTTTGCATAGCTAATCAACTCTTTCAAATCGATTTCAGGAATCACTTCAAACAAATCCGCTTTACCCGGCACTGCCCAGCCCTCATCCAATATCACATATTCGATACCGAATTTCGAGGCAAAGTCAATATAGTATTTATAAGTCTCATTGTTGATACCTGCGCGGAAATCCACGTTGTAGAGATTCCAGTCGTTCCACCAGTCCCAAGCCACTTTACCCGGTTTAATCCAAGAAAAATCTGTAAATTGTGCCGGAGTAGCCAGTTTATATACCATATCATTACAAAGCAGTTCTGCATCATCCTTGGCAATGACCATGACACGCCAGGGAAATGCTGTGTTTCCCTCCACTTTAGCAATATAGGGTTCACGAGATTTTACTACCCCTTTCAGCCCGCGAACTTCGTCTACTATCGTTTTCGGATAAGCTGCAAAGATTCCATCCAGAGAATATCCATGCTCACCATGCTTCACATACATACCCGGATAGTTCATCAAATCGGCTTCAGTGATACAGATTTTTTTTCCGTTCTTTCCCTCGACCAAAACCGGTAAAAAGGCAATCTGTTCCTTATCCCATTCAGACAAGGCAGTTTCTAGATACGTATTTTGGAAAGAACTGTAGAAAGGATCTTTCTTGCCCTCGTTCATTCGGCCTTTCGGTGAAGCTACAAAAACTTTCGGATCATTCGGAAAACAGAAAGAAGCCTGCTCGCTTTCCACCATAAACGGCTTCTTCAGTTCAGAGACAAAACGATAGGCTGCACCATCTTCATAAGCTCTGAACACCAAGCTATATCCTCCTTTAAAGTCAATGGTCAGTTCATTGAACTGGTCCTTGATTGATTTCTTCTTATAGATGGGAGGATAGATAGTCTCATTTACAGAACGGCGGCTAATCTTCTTTACTTTTGGATTGAGTCCGAAAGCTGTACCATCAGTTAGTTTCATGAAAATAGGAGACGGAGCCACCATCACATCGTTGTCGTGAAGAACGGAGTATTCCACATTCTTATCATTCACAATCACGTTCACCTGCACTTTACCGGAAATGTCTTTCAGCTCGTACACTTTTTGTGCACAAATGGTTAGAGGTGCGATAGCCATTAGAACCGGCAAAAGTCTTTTCATCATACGTTTCATAAACTAATACTTTTTGTATTTCACACGGTTTTTTATTTACATATTTATCATAAGAGTACCATTTTTTTAGAAATCAATTGTCACCTGATAGGTATCCTTATTCTCAAAGAAAGCCTGTTGCACCTCATATTCGGGAAGCCATACGTATTTCTTTTCCCCTTTATATTCGGCTTCGAGCAAGAAAGTGAACCAGCGATTATAAGGCAATTCGTCGGTATGCAAAGGAGGTGCGGGACTATCATATAAGTTGGGGACACCAGTTATCAGATATTCTCCTTTCTTATCCGTCTCATAAGTACGGTAAGGAGTAGCGATCAGATCATTAAATTTTGCACGTGAACCATACAGATTCAGCTTTACCCCTTTTTGCTTTTTACCTTTCACTTTTACAGATACCTGTATGTTTTCGGGGAACATTTGTTTGAAGAATCCGTCGAAATCACGTCTCGGACGTTTGGATTTGGCGGTGTGATTGATTATATGAACTGCATACGAGCTCCATTTATATGTTTTATAATGACTGTTCATCACACAAGAGTCAGGTTCATATTCGATATGGTTCACCGGATTGTTCTTTGCCCGGATTCTATCAGCATACAAGTCGGTTACCCCACGATAATGTCCGAACTCATGTGCCACTCCTCTATGAAAATAGTCGATACCAAACAGATCTTCATGTTCCGTCTTGCTGCGGCTACGACAAATTACCATATTCAGATCGTCCGCCCCACCACCGCAATACCATCCTTTAGCCGATTCTTCATCGTCAAAATCAAGAATAGAATCTATAATCAGCAGTACATCGTGATTGGGAAAACCGGCACTTTTCTGATAGATTTTCTCCAATTGGCGGGAGGAGCAGTCGTAAATCACCTGCAGATCCGGTATATAACGGAAATAGTAGTTGAAACGTCCATTGCCGGCTTTGTTCCAGAAGTCGTTCACTTGGTCGAAAAAAGCATTCAGCTTCGCTTGATAAGCTTCTTTACCTCCCCAATGCTCCACTCCGGCCTTATCGACAGCCGCAAATACCCGGTATTCAATGGTGTCCAAAGATTGTTGAATCAGATTTTCCTCCAATGTCTTTGCCTCCATCCAAGAGAAGAAAGGCAATAGAGCAGGAAATATAAGCCATCTTTTCCAGTTGTTTTTCATATAGTTCTTAGTTAAGAATGTATTTTATTTCTTGTAAATCACGACTATTTCCACCGACCATCAAAGTGAAGTCTCCTTTCTCCACAATGAACTTCATTTGATTATTGTAGAATCCTAGTTGTTCATCTTTTACGTCGAAGGTGACCGTTTTGCTTTCACCTGGATTCAGCTTAATCTTTTCAAAGCCTTTCAATTCTTTGATAGGGCGAGTGATAGAAGCCACCTCATCGCGTACATACAACTGAACAACTTCCTCTCCCTCGTATTTTCCAGTATTGGTAACCGTTACAGCAACACGTGTATAAGTACCTTTTCCATCACCCGGAAGCAGTTTCACATCCGAATAATTGAAAGTAGTGTATGACAAACCGTAGCCGAACGGATAAGCAGGCTCCGTAGGAATATCAATGTACTTCGCACACCACCCGCCCAATGCAGTGGGGCGTCCTGTGCTCTTATATTGATAATACAATGGTATCTGTCCGTTATGCTGCGGAAAAGTCATTGGCAGCTTACCCGAAGGATTATAATCTCCCCAAAGTACATTACAAATAGCATTACCAGCTTCACTCCCCAGCCACCAGGTACATAAGATAGCGGGAGCATCCCGACGAACTTCATTGAAAATAACAGGACGACCACACATCATTAGTACAACTACCGGTTTGCCAGTCTTCACCAATTCGGAAACCAAACGCTGTTGTTCGGCAGCAATAGAAATATCTCCTTTCGAACGCATCTCACCACTTTCCCAAGCTTGTTCTCCCATTGCAACGATAACCACATCCGATTGGCGGGCAGCAGCTAAAGTCTGATCCAGATTTACAATTTTATTCGTTTTCAGATCGTACCCATCATTATAGTTGATGTCTACTCCTCGTTTCTCCATTGCCTCATACAAGGTTACTACTTTACCAACCTCTGCACAGGACCATGCACCGCACATATCTTTCTGCGACTTGGAAAGCGCACCAATCAAAGCAACTTTCTTGATAGAAGAAGAAAGCGGTAACACCGAGTTTTCATTTTTCAAAAGAACAATAGAACGTTCGGAAACGTAGCATGCTTCCTTGCGGGATTCCTGTGAACCAATCACTGTACGTTCCCTTTCTTCATCACAGTATCGGAACGGATCATCAAATAATCCCAGTTTATATTTCTGTTCCAAAATACGTCTGACAGCATCATCCACCAGCTTGATAGATACCTTACCCTCTTTTACCAGAGACACCAGATTCTTGGAATAGCATTCACTGACCATCTCCATATCCAGTCCGGCCTTGATTCCTTTATAAGCAGCTTCTTTTTCATCTTTCGCATAACGGTGGTTCATCATTTCTCCCACTGATCCCCAGTCGGATACTACAAACCCTTTAAATCCCCATTGATTCTTCAGGAGCTCCCTCAACAGAAAAGTACTTCCGGTAGACGGTTCGTTATTAAAGTCATTGAACGCACTCATGAAAGTAGCAGCACCGGCCTCTGCACCAGCCTTGTAAGGAGGCATATAGAAATTGGCAAACTGTCCCATCGACATATCCACACTATTATAATCTTTTCCGGCAATAGCTGCACCATATCCGGCAAAGTGCTTAATACAGGATAAAATAGTATTCTCTTTCGATAAATCATCTCCCTGTAAACCATGTACACGCGCCTTAGCAACCAACGAGCCATAATAAGGATCTTCACCGGCCCCTTCCATCACACGCCCCCACCGGGCATCCCAGCTAATATCCACCATTGGAGCAAACGTCCAATGCAACCCGGCTGCCGCAGCTTCCTTTGCCGCACATCTCGATCCTCTTTCTATAGCATCCAGATCAAAACTCGCAGCCTCTGCCAATGGCAACGGAAAACCTGTTCTATATCCATGAATAACATCCAATCCGAAAAGCAAAGGAATCTGTAAACGTGATTTCATAGCTGCCTCCTGATATTTACGAGTATTAGCAGCACCGGATACATTCAGCAAAGAACCGATCAATCCCTTACTTATATCTTCTGTCCGACTGATACGTGTATTATCAGGACCTGTGGCAAATCCACCGGAACATTGGCTTAACTGCCCCACTTTTTCTTCCAGTGTCATATTTTTCATCAGACCGGATATGAAACGATTCATTTGAGCCTCATCCTTTTGATTCTGCGCCATGCTTCCCATAGCGAAAATCGCCATACACGAATATGTAATTAGTCTTTTCGTCATTTTATTATAAGAGTTTATCTGTATTAATTTAAATGTTAATATCCTCCATACGTTTTACTTTCTATCGCAAAGATAGCCGCTGGTCAGATTCACATTGGCGAATTGCGTACAAAAGGACAATAATATCGTAAAGTCTGCTTTTTTTCTATTTCTTTCCGTATAGCATTCAAGCACTTCTGTCATTTTTTTGCCTTTATTGATACGATTTTCTCCTTACTCTTCACTTATTCGTAAGAGATATTATCCAGCACTTTTATTCCCTCTTTCCGAACACCTGTCTCAAACAGATTCTTAAACGATTCTACCGACAATGAAGTGGACGGTTTAAAATCTGAAGAATTCATATACGCCAGCAAAACGGCATAGAATTGTAATCCTTCCGGTGTGTCACGTACCGCTTCCAAGTCGGACATACAAAGCAGTAATTTACCGCCCTCTACATTCAACTCCATCAATAAGCCGAGTTTATGATTTCGTTCCACATTGTCAATTACCTGCACAATAGGGCGGTATTCTTTTGGCATACCATCCAGAATAAGCGGATAGCTATGTTTGATGATTGGATACCACTGCCAGTTCGTATGGTATTCGGTCGGGAAGTCATTGAATACCGGATGCTCGGGATTGGTCAGAATCCCCAATGTACCAGGTGAAGCAGGTTTCTTGATGCGGTCACAGATACTTTTGAACATACGATAATTCCAATAGTCGGTCTGGAACAATCCTCCCACTGTTACTTCTTTACAGTCTTCCCCACGAGGCATCAACAGTACCTTTCCACCTTGCTTTAAAGCATTCAGCACATCATCCGTTAGTTGGCGGGCAACTACAACATTACCTGTCTTCAATTGCTTCTTTGCAGGATATATCCATAGCGGATAACTATTCTGATAGGAAGTTCCGGATACTTTCAAAAGTAATTCGGCTTTATACGCTTGCTCCACATCGGGCAATGTCAAACGAATAGTTCCGGCAGTCAATAATCCTAATCCCGATGGAATAGCCATCTTACCTTTGCCAAGGCTTTTCTTCCCATTTTTGAGTTCCCATGAAATACTTTTTTCGTTCAATGAAGTTTCTCCATAATTGGCAATCTCAACAGTACCTGCGAATGATTCACCGCCTGTCCAACAGAACTTGGCAGTTGTCAATAAAGGAACCACTTCACTACAGAATTCTCTCCATTTCTTCGGTTCAACCAATCCTTTACTATCCATAAAAGCATCCAGAATACCAACATAAGCCGACCCTTGTCCCGGATAATCCTGTAAATCGAGTAACTGAAAACCAGCCATCCGTTTGGAGCGGAGATTCATTTCAATATCTGCCCGATAAAGTTCCACAGACCATGCACCCGATGCTTTAAAAAAATCATCCGCCTGCTCCAGCATGCCGGCTTTCTCCAAGCGGTCACGAAACACTTCAAAATTCCAGGGCGCCAAGACTCCTGTATATTTCTTCATCTCCTCATAATTCGGGTAAGTTTGAAACTGTCCGGTTTCATGTCCGATCACCGGAACAAGAGATTTTTCCAGAGCCTCATCAAAGTTCATTACCGAATTAGGATAGGTATTATTAAGATAGCCACCTTCTTCCGCATCTGCGAAAGAGAAAGAAGCACGAGCATGAGTAGAATAACCCTCACCACTGCCTACACGACAAGTTACCAGAAAATCCTCACCCGGAATATGTCCTCGTGAGCCTAAAAAGATATTCGAACCATACGTGTATAGGTGCCTCGGCTCTATGGAACGGAAACGATCTACAAACTCTTTCATCACATCGATGTCACCTCCCAGCTCATTCCCCAAGGCAAAGAGTACAAAAGAAGCATGGTTACTATATTCACGCATGATATTCTCTCCATCTTTCATCAGAAAATCCATCAGCTCGGCAGATTCTTTCTTAAACCCTCCCCAGATAGGTAATTCTGGCTGCAAGTAAATACCCTCCAAGTCCGCAGCTTCAAAACACGCAGTAGGTGGGCACCAAGAATGAAAACGACAATGATTCAATCCATATTCCTTACAAATCCTGAAATAACGACGCCATTGTTCCAAGTCCATCGCCGTATGGCCCGTCAAAGGGAATACACAGGCATCATGTTTTCCCCGAAGAAATGTTTTGGCGCCATTGATAGTGAAATGCGTCTCTTCAGTCTTAAAGTCGCGCAAACCGAAACGAACTGTTTTCTCGTCTATGCCATTTATCTCTGCTTTCAGTTGATATAGAGCCGGCTGGAGGTCACTCCACAATACTGCATTATCTCCCAACTGATAAGTGAATTCATATTCCTTGCTCCCCTCTTTCAAATCATATTCCGCAGATCTGGCTTTATGCTTTTTGGCAGTATTGAAAGCAGAAGCTGACAACTGCAGTTTCTTCCCACCAATGCCTGAAGAATTGGAAAGAGTTATTTTCACTTTTACGGAGCGGTCTTCTACCTGAGGAAAAGCCTGAATGGACTCAATAAACAATGGATTCATTGCCTGCAATTCCATCCGTCCGATAATACCGTTCCAGTTTGTCTGGGTAGATTCCGTACAAGCGTGAGAACTTGAACGAATCTGCCCGGGAATACTTTTTCCGTTATCTACACGAATAGTCAGCTTATGTGAACCGGGAGCCAGGAAGTGAGTGAGATTAAATTCCTGTGGGGTAGATAAATAGTTGCATTTACCCACTTCCCGACCATCGATCCACACGGTTGTCGGACGAGTACGTTCCAGAAACAACACGATATGCTTTTCTTTCCAGTCGGCTGGTATTTCTATATTCCGGCTATACCATGCCGCACCTTCATATTTATAATATCTGGACAAATAAGTGGTCTCCGACTTGTTGGTGTTCTCTATTCCTTTTCGATTTGAATCTGTTGTACCGGGTAAAGTCACAGTTTCTGCAAAATCCATGTTCCACAGTTTTTCCTGTTCTCCCTTGCCGTGAGGGTCCAATGCAAAACTCCACGTTCCGCTCAAATCAATCATTTTGCGCAAACCTGATGTCTGCGCCCATGATGTACACAAAAAAACAAATAATAATAAAAGAGTTCCAGCTAATCGATTACGCATAACTTTATTCATAATATATGATTTAATGTCCTTAATTTATCTGTTTACAAAGATAGGACGGAGAACAAACCACAATGACAAATCCCGTACAAAAAAACAATAATATCGTAAAAGATACTGTGTATCATCCCTTTGATATCACTATCAGCATGATAATGTCCTTGCCTGACTGATAAAATACACAAATAGTTTTTTCATAGCTTCATCCCCTTCCACAGCCTGCAACTCCGGGTGGAACTGAACCCCCCAAATATGTTCGGAATCAGATTCGATTGATTCTATGACTCCATCATCAGCGAAAGCAGATGCCTTGAATCCACAAGCCAATTTCTTAACGGCTTGATGATGAATGGAGGAGACTTTCAAACTTTCCTTGCCTGTAACAGAATACAACTTTCCGGTCCTCAAACATCGCACATTATGCTGTAATATCATAAACGCATCCGGTGACCGATGATTAATTTCCGAGGGATATTGAGCAGGCAAATCCTGATATAATGTTCCACCAAAATAAGTATTAATAATCTGCATTCCCCGACAAATACCTAAAACGGGAATTTGCTTTTCGGATGCCAAGCGCAGCAAAGCATAATCAAAGTCATCCCTATCCCGGCAACATTCTCCACATTCAGGAAGAGTCGATTCTCCGTATATCACAGGCGATATATCTCCCCCACCTGTCAGGAGTAAACCATCAATAGAAGAAACCACAGATTGTAAAATCTGTACATTGTCGGTAAACGGAAGAATAAAAGGGATGCCGCCCGCTTGAAGGACAGCATCCACATATTTTCTTTTCACAGATATTCTTCCCGGAATATCAATTTCAGTAGAAATGCCAATAACAGGAATTTCTCTTTTTATCATTCTCATTGTCTTTTATCAACTTAATCCACAGCCTGTAGTTGTAAAGCCAAACTTGAATATTCACTTTTCAGCAATGATTTTAATGCAATGCCTTCTTCCATCAATATCTTTCCACTAATGATTTTACCATTCAGGTCACAAGGTTTGCTACTGTCCACAGGTGTCAAATCTACCAAACGATAATTCTTCGACGGATCCAATCCATTCATACAAACCTTCGGAATAACCATATTGATGAAATGAGAAATCTTATATGCATAAAAGACCGCCTTATTCTTTTCGGAAGTGACATACATCAGAGAGGATACTCCTTTATTATCGTATGGAGACACCAACCGATACAAATCACCGAACTGAACCACAGGACGAATATCTTTATACGCTGCAATAGCACGCTTGGAGAATGCCTTATCAACATCATTCATGTCTTTCGGCTGAATTTCCATTCCCAATCGCCCGGACATTGCCACATCAAAACGGAATTTCAATGGAATACGGCGTCCGGTCTGATGATTCTTGTCCGCACTTACGTGAGATGCCATCGCAATAGCCGGAAAGAAACCGGAAACTCCCCATTGCATATAAATTCTTTGCAAAGCATCCGTATCATCACTCGTCCAGAACTCATCAAAATACGGAAGCAATCCATAATTGACGCGGGCACCGCCACCAGCACATAGCTGCATCACGAGTTCAGGATACTTGGCACGAATACGCTGAAGTACTTTCTGTAAACCCCTATTATACTCAATATAGAGATGTGATTGCTTGTTTTTTGGTAAGTAGGAAGAACCATAATCCAGCAAACTGCAATTATCATCCCATTTCATATAGGCAATTTCCGGATAGTTCGTCATCAAATTATTAACCACTCCAAAAACAAAATCCTGCACTTTCGGATTAGTCAAATCCAAAACTACCTGCGTTTTGCCACGCCCAGTAGATAAAGGACGGTTATCAATTTTCAGAATCCAGTCCGGGTGCTTTTCGAACAGTTCGCTCTTAGTATTCGACATTTCCGGTTCAATCCAGATACCGAATTTTATATGATGCTTCCTGGCAGACGCAAGCAATCCTTCAATACCTTCAGGCAGTTTTTCTTTGCAGACTTCCCAATCACCCAAACTACTGTTTCCACCATTACGGGGATATTTATTTCCAAACCAGCCATCGTCCATGACAAACAACTCTCCACCCATGGCAGAGAAAGCTTCCATCATCTCATCCATCCCTTTTTGGTTCACCTTGAAATAAACACCTTCCCAGCTATTCAACAAGATGTCATGCAGCCTTTCACCCTGATTCATTTTATATTGGCGTGCCCAATGATGAAAAGCACGACTCACCCCACCTTTGCCATTGGTACTATATGTCATGGCAAATTCAGGAGTGACGAATGTTTCTTTCGGTTCCAATATGTATTGTGAACTTTCCTCATTCATACCGACTATTATATTCAGTGCTGTGTTGCGAACATCCAGCTTCAACTTATAATTACCACTCCAAGCCAAAACGCCCCCAAAGACTTTTCCTGTTTCTTCCTGCGGTTTGCCGTCCAACGACAACATAAAAGAAGGATTATCCGTTTCCGTATTCGCCAGTCCGTCTTTGTTAGCAATCACTTTTTGCCCGTTCGTCAGTTTCTCTTCATCCATCGTATGTTCCGCGCCCCACGAACCATGAAAATGCGTCAGCCAGTTGTCCCCGCGAGACATCGGCAAATAAGCGGAAGCAAACTGAAACAGTGTTACCGGTTTCTTACCTGCATTGCCAATCTCAACCCAAGTGGTAATTATATCCGTTCCTTTATAAGCCTTATAACATTGTTTCACCCAAACAGGATATATCTTATCTTTCAGAAGCACTTCCAAAATCTCACCATCGTCAATCCCGTATTGCTTTACATTATCTACTCCCAAATCCAATGACATATTGCCGTCGGCATGGGTAATTGCGACCGCCTTTTCGCCTACGGTCTGAAGACCGAATGCTGGATAACTATCCGCTTCGAAAGCCAAACCGGCATCATAAATATTCTGGATCTGAACGGGAGTGATACTCACTCCATAATATTGCATTTTTGACTTTTCACCCTTATTGGCCGTAATCAACAATGAGGTCCGAGGAGTGGAAATCAAGTAATCTTTTGACAACAATGGAGCTGATATCAACAGCCCCATTGCCATCATTAAACCCATCTTTTTATTCATGGCTTTATTGATTTAATTCATTGTATCGTAAACAATACCTATAGAAAACGTTGTAAACTAACGATCTTTTTACCCTTAAAATTCAACTTTTACTTCACAGACATCGTTACCTGTTTCCAAATGTTGTCTCTGTAACTCTACATCCGGTAACCATACATATTTCTTCTGCCCCGCATCATCTATCACCTCCACCAGGAAACTGAACCAATAAGAGTAAGGAAATAAGTCCTGCGGTTCCTTAGGCGGAATATTGGGGTCAGTCATATCGGGATGATACAGTTTATACAGATTGGTCAGTTCAACTTTTCCCTTTTTATCCGTCTGATAAGTCCTGTACACCTTTGGGTATACATCACGCTTATTATATCTACCACCGGCACGTGTACCATAGAAATTCACAGTATAGTTGGATTTCGCCTTTACATTCTTTTCTACCTTAATCACCAGTTTACGCGGAAATACCAGATCTGACAAGTTCTTATCGAGCGGCTTCATCTTCGCCGTATAATTGAACAATGCCGAGCAATAATCACTCCATACACGATAACCCGTCCCCATATTACATTTAGGTGGAGTCAGTTTCTCGTGGCTCACAGGATTGTCTTCTGCGGCAATCATATACTGATATAAATCCGTAGCACCACGCATATGACCATATTCATGTCCTAGATTGCTATACGTTCCCTGATTGGGATAAAGCGCATCCGTAAAGATATTATGAGGTTCGCGAATATAACACATCACTACAGATTGCCCACTCGCTCCACCTCCCCCACAGGAAAGCCCTTCATTCTTTGCACCCAACGCCAAGAACAACACAAAATCATATTTCGACAAATCCAATGGTCCATAAGCCTTATTCTTAAATTCATCATATTTGTTTTTGTCTCCCTGAATGTCGTAGACGTACAATTCTTCAGCAGGAACAAAGCGAAAATAATGATTGAATTTATTAGGACTTTCATTCCAAAAACGCGTAGTATTATGAAACATCTTTTTCAAGTTCTTCTTGAAATCCTCTTCTCCACCATAACGTTCCAGGTCTGTTTTATCAACCCATACCTGGGCACGATATTCTATTGTATCTTTCGCAATCGGAGATTGAGCATGAGCTGCCCCAATCAGGCAGCTACATGCAATCAGTAGATATTTTAAAATATTCATGCTAAACTTATTATAACTGTATTTCAAACACATAAGGTTCTTGCTGCCCGCCATCCAGATATTCAGGAACAATATCCAAATCCGACAACCACACACATTTCGTCTGTCCACCATCCAACTCGACTTCTACTACAAAACAATACCAGCGTGAAAAAGGAAATTCATCAACCGGACTCTTAGGGGGAAGATTCGGAGTATTATTATAATCCGGAATAAACATCCGGTATATATCATTAATGGTAAATTCACCGTTTGCATCTGTTTTTTTCTTCATATATGGAGAATTGCCCGGTTCTGCATATATATCCCTAAAAGTGGCACGTGAGCCCCAAAAATTGACTGTGGCACGTTGTACCGGTTTACCATCTTTTGTTACCCTGACCAACATCTGCTTAGGATACGTACTTCGGGTCATATCAGCAGTAATTTGTTTATATTGGGCATTATGGTTAAATATCGCCGAACAATAATCACTCCATTCCTGATAACCCGTCCCCATATTACACTTAGGGTAATCATAAGCAACATGACTGACCGGATTGTTTTCAGCCGGAATCATATACTGATATAAATCCTGCGCGCCACGAACATGACCATATTCATGACCTAAATCACTATATGTACCTTTTTCCGGCCATTTCTTTGCAAAAATATCATGCCCTTCCTCAAAATAGGCCTGTACAACTGACTGCTTACTTGCTCCGCCACCGCCACAAGAGAGTCCACCTTTTGTACAACGTAAAGCCAGAAAGAGAACAAAATCATACTTCTCTGTATTCAAAGTACCATAAGCCTTATCTTTATACACATTGTATTCTGCCTGGCTTTTTACACCACTTTTTATATCGTAAATAACCAAATTGTCATCTCCTTCACCCATAGCCCATTCAAAGCGATAATCAAACTTGTTCGTACTTTCATTCCAAAAAGTAGTCGTATTGCGGAACAACGCTTCCAAATTCTGTCGGAACAAACGTTCTCCACCATATAATTCTTCCATATCGTTTTTCTCTACCCATACTTGTGCACGATAGGTAATCGTTTCTCCTGCCTGAGGTCTATCCGGTTTCTCTTCTGTAATAAGTCCCGGATTCGTTATATCAATTTCGAGATCACACGCAGCCAGTGTGAACAGGCTGCATGCGATTAATATATACTTCCTTAAGTTTTTCATAACTTACTAAATTTATTATTCAACAACATTTGAACGATCGGACACAAAAACTTCATCCAAACACAGAACTTTTTTATTCCAAAAAGTTTCATATATCGTCAAACGAATATAGCGTTTTTGCAATTTCCCTAACTCAAACCAATGGATTATACCTTCACCATGGTTATTATAACTTCCTGTTGCTCCTTTTAATTCAGCCTCAGTAAAGCCATTACCATCATTTTTGGTAACAACTGTTATCCATCCTTCATTAAGATCATCACTAACCTCTATTTGAACAGTTTTTGGAGCAGGTGCAGTCCATTGAAGTCTTGGCACAATACCAAAACTGTTGTATTCACGCAGATTCTCACCTAAGTCAAAAACAAGTACATAAGGTTTACCATCAGCTCCACCGTCAGTAGTAATTCCTTTATTGAATTCCACGTATATATCATTTTCTTTCAGTCCTGTATCCCACCAAACATTATCATACAATCGCGGGAAATATTTTTTCATTTCTGTTTCACTGTACTGACTACTAATATTAGTACTATATGCAGGTATATTCCAAGTAGACTTATTCAATATAATACCATACCCTTTCATTCCTTGTCTGAAATCTATTTTTCCTTCCATGCCGGTTTTCACATTTTTCACTCCAATCTTTGCTGTACGTTCCTTATTGGTACTGATATTAGCGGTAACCTCTGCATAAACCTTACCATCTTCTTGACTCAAGGTCAGCCACTCATTCTCACCGCTCATTTCTATATCTGCGGGATTTATATTTTTACAGGTGGCAACAAGAATTTTTTCATTCGCATCTGAAGATACTATAAATTCTCTCTCCTGTTGATAATATTCTGGATTCCAAATAATCTCCTCTATTCCAAACTGAATAACCGAAACAGACTTTCTCACCGTAATATCACCAGCAGTAGCCGTAAAATTAATCATTGCTTCACGGTATACATTAGTAGTATTCTCCTTGATCAGCAAAGACAAAACCTTAGTATCGGTATCTATCTGTGCCACAACATCTTCCTTTAATTCTATCCAACTTTGGTTATCCTCATCTGGAAAATCGATATCTATCACAGGCGACGCCGTACCTTCATAGGTCAAAAGTTTCAGCTCTCTATCCCCCGTTTCTGTAAAGTCTTTAGGCAAAGTAACAGAAAATGCCCCATCTGCTTTCTCAGTAATAAATACCTCTTCCGGAAATTCTGATTCATCAATAGTTCCTACAGTCAGAAGTTCTTCTACATTTCCCTGAATAATTGTTACTATTTTTTTCACCGGGATTTCTCCTCTGGTAGTAATCACTACAGATGCTTTGCGGTCTTTTGCTGTTACATTATCAGCAATGACAAGCGACAATGATGCTGCACCTACTCCACCCTGCACTGAAGGAGTAATCCACTCTTCTTTTTCATTTGTCATATATAAAACTTCCACTTTCCATGCCTTGTCCGTTTTAATCCCCAAGGTCACACTCCCTTTATACTCAGTTGGCAAAGTCACTTTCCAGTGTCCGTCTCCAGCTTCCTCCAAAGTTTCATTGCATGATACTGTCAACGCATCAGGTGTCCAGTCCACCTCTTTTTCATCATTACAAGCCTGCAAACAGAGCAGACACGATAGTAGTAAAAATAGATTTTTCATAAATATATTGTTTTTACTATTTCTATATTCCATTATCTTTTAGAAACAAATATTTCATCCAAGCAGTGGGTGCTATACCATGAATCCCACATAGACAATCGTATATACCGATGACTCATATTTTCACCCAAATCATACCATTTTACAAACTGTTTGTCAGTGTACCAATCCTCCCAGTTACCACTATCATGAGCATCCAATTCCGTCTTTGTGAATGCATCCCTTTTAGCACTGCCAACAAGAATCCAATTCGTAATGTCTTCACTGCGTGTCAACACAGCATCACTAACTTCGATCTTCAGGTATTTAGGTGAATTTCCTACCCATTGGAGCCTCGGTATCAATCCGATCGAATTATATTCATGAGGATTCTCACCTAAATCAAATACGATCTGTACCGGATTCTCTTCCGACCCTTTATCACTTATCTCGATGTATGACAAAGTACTTCCGGAACCTACCTCCGCCTTACTTGTCGGCCAGAAATTATCAAATAGTCTGCCTAATACAGATTCTTTTCCGGAGACATGTTCACTATAGCCTACCACACTCCACAAAGATTTATTCAGAGTAATGCCGTATCCCTTCATTCCTTGTCTCACAACAATCTCTTTTTCAAGCCAAGTTTCATTGTCCACGAGTGTAATCGTTGCAACACGTTCCTTCCACGTCGAAGTATTTGCACTGCTCACAGTAATCTGAAGTTTACCGCTTGCTTCATTCACCTGCAGCCAATCGGGTTCATCACCATATTTATCTGCTACGGAATAAGATAAATCACCGATCTGACTTATATCAGCAATTGATTCGCGGGATGGTGTATTATCCGAAGAAAGAATAATATCACTTCCTTGCACATAAATTCCTTCCAATTCAACCTTGGAATCCAGTGAACCTTTGACAACCGTCAATTTTATCCAATTCTCTTCCGCGTCAGAACCAACTTTATCATTCGTAGTTCCCACACGTACCGGAAGTATCCATTTTCCGTCCGGCATTTCCGACGGTTTCAGGGTCAGATAATTCTCTGCATATTTCTCGCCAACCGGAATCTTCACGCTCTGTGCATATTCAAAACCGGCAGTCAGCAAACGAGATTTTTCATCTTCTGTCAGCAGATTATCCTCTTCTTTATCATAACCATAGGTAACAACCAATTCTTCCGTCGTATTGATATCCAATTTAGCTGTAATATCTATCTGACGCTCTGTTGTCGCTTTAGATAAATCCATAAAGACTTCTCCTCTTTGTTCTCCTGCGGCACCGTCAATCACCAGTACCGGCTTTCTGATATCCAAAAGCAGAATAAAGTGAGATTTATCTACATAAACATCCTCTTCCGGCGTACGGCTATTGACAGACAAAGGAATATAATAAATACCATAACCTCTATCCTGAAGAAGCTGTTCTATCTTCAGACTCAATGGCACAGCTGCCTCATCCGCTCCGGCTTCGATAACGAAATCACGTTCGAACGAGTAATACTTTTCATCCAACATCTCGTAATCAGTGCCGTTCTCTGTATTATACTGAACCAGATAATTATAATCCAGCTCTACCCTTCCGGCAAATCTATTCTGATAGTAACCCGCCTTATGAATCCAAACGTTGTATACATAATCATTGGCATTCATCACGTAAAGGGTTTCTTTCTGCAAATCACTCTTAGGGAAATATGCAGTATCTCCCATCATGTAATCAGTTCTAGTATCAGTACAAGAAGTCCCCAATAAAAGAGCCGCAAATAAAAAATTTATATATTTCTTCATTGTTACCATCTTCTTTACCATTTATAGTTTTGTACTAAATCTTGGTTTTTATTAATCGCACTTTGCGGGATAGGGAACAGATAGAAACTCGGTGTAAACACTCTCTTTTCTATTACCGTACGTTGGAAGAAATCTTCCGGATATTCTTCCTTGCCGGGAGTACCCTTAGCCTGAATATTCATACCATGAATATCCCCTTTTTCCGTTTCTTCTGCTGTCAGCCAACGACGGCTGTCGTAGAAGTTGATACCCTCGAAAGCAAATTCCACACGACGTTCACGATGAATCAAATCCCTCAATTTATCCTGATCATTCATAGCTTCAGGATATGCTTCCTCAATATTCTTCAGTCCGGCACGATTGCGAACCGCATTCCAATAAGTCAATAAATTCGGATCTTTCAGTTCACCCAATTCAATAGTAGCCTCTACATAATTCAGCAGAATCTCAGCATAACGGATATAAGGTAATTCACGTTTTACGTTCTTCGTAGGACTTGCTTCATATTCCGGCATGGCCAGTTTCACCATATTATATCCTGTTGTAAAGTGATTGTGAGAAGCATCCGGACCATTATTCCCATTTTTATACATCTCCAGATAGATTTTTTCACTTGCTTTTTTCGGAATAAACCAAGACATACCGCCATAGACTATCGACACATAGAAACGAGGTTCACGACCTACAAACATATTATAGGTTTTCCGCTCTTTGCCTTCACATGGATTTGTAAACTGAGAGTATCCGACTTCTTGATATCCTGCATCCGGATCAATAATCGGTGTGGTACGGTCATCATCCGTATACCCTGTAATCGGGAAACGTCCGGTTTCCAACATAGCATACGCATCCACAATTTCTTGAGTAGGATTGTAACCTCCTCCCCAACCACCATTACTATTAGGCGCAAGACGTTTATCAATAGTACCATTATCTTCCAGGAAAGAGAAGATCATTTCTTTATTTTGCGAAGTAGTAAATACGGATTTATAAGAAGTATAGGGATCAATTTCACCCATATTCGCACCACTTTCATAAAGTACTTTGACCAAATCATAATTACCATCCTTTATAAGACTCAGAGCAGCCTGACGGGCCAACTCCCATTTATTCTTGTCATACGTCAACGGAAATAACGGAGTTCCATCCGCATTACGAATATTGGCATACTTAGAATTACCATTGAACTGTGGACTGGCAGATTGTAAAAGAATACGTGCCAAATAAGCTTTAGCAATCCCCCTATTCATTCGAGCATAAGTCTCGCCCTCTGACTTTAAAGGTAAGGGAGAATTTTCTATCAAATCCGTAAACTCTTCTGTTATCCATTGCACACATTCATCCCAAGTATTACGTTCACGAAACATATCCGTACCAGAGAAATCCGGCTGTTCATCTTTCAATAGAATGACCGGTCCATACATACGCATCAACTGTGCATAGTAATAAGCACGCACACAACGAATTTCCGCCTTCCACTGTTCACGAGTATCATAAGTCAACCGTGGATCCGGGCATTTATCTACATTCTGAAGAAAGTATGTAGCTTCGCGAATCGCTTTATAAAAAGTATACCATTTATCATATTGTGCAGATGAAGCACTCCATACCCCCATATCAAAAGTATGTACATTGGTATAGGCCACATCTACATCACTAGTACTATAAGTATCCGGCATATTAAACGGGTATGTATCGCGGATATAAGAATATACTCCGAACATTGCGTTCTGTGTAGACGAGTAAGTCTCATAAATCTGTTCCGGAGAACGCAAATCCTCGGGAGACGTATCCAAAAACGAATCACAAGATGATATAGTCAAGGCTGCGGCAGCCAAAAACATAATACGTTTCATATATTTGGATTTCATAATCAACATGTCTTTTAGTATTAGAAATTAATATTTAAACCTACATTAAATACACGTGTCGGCGGATACTTTCTTCCGTCACCGGAGCCTAGTTCCGGGTCGAACAGACGAACATCCGGTGCCCAAGTCAACAAATTTACTCCTGATACATACAGACGTAAATTTTGTATAGCCATCTTCTCCATCCATCTCTTTGGGAATGTATAACCTATTTCAGCATTCTTCAGGCGAAGGTAAGCCGCATTACGTACCCAAAATGATGATTTTTTGGTATTATTATTATCCAAGGCATCACTCGGACGGATTGTACGCGGATAGCGTGCATTGGGGTTAGGATTATCCACAGTCCAGCGATCTTCCATCACTCCTTTCAGAAATCCGTTATTATTTTTGTAACCGGAAGAAAAAGGAACCACAGCAGAGCCCTCTTCAAAAATAGATACACGTGCAGTCCCCTGGAAGAATATAGAAACATCAAACCCTTTCCATTCTATAGCTCCCCCAAATCCATAAGTGATTTCAGGAATATCACAGAAACCAACAGGCATCTTGTCGTAATCATCAATAACGCCATCGCCATTCAAATCGCGATATTTAATATCTCCCGGACGTAAACGGCTATGATTACCTTCGCTAAACTGAATCGGGCTACGGTCAATCTCTTCTTGTGATTCAAACAACCCGACTGCCTCCCATCCGAATTTCTGATAGATTTTCTGCCCTACAGAATTCATCCATGGATATTTATTCAGAGCATCGCCATTACGAAGAATCTCATTGTTCGCATAAGTAAATGTTCCACGTCCAGTCACATTCACCTGACCAATTTTATCATGGTATTCTAATGAACCGTCAAAGCCCCAACTCTTCATTTTCCCGATATTCACCATTGGTACAGTAGTCATACCGACATAAGCAGGAATATTATTATTGCGTACAAAGATATGATCACGCACATCATGATACCAATCTCCCTGAATTTCCAGTTTATTAAATAATCCCAATTCAAATCCATAATTTTGCTTGGTGGAAACCTCCCAACCAACATTGGGATTTGCTACTTCATTCACACGCTCACCACTCGTCTTAGTATAGTTTCCATAAACATAACTACCTGTACTAGCAACTGTCCCCAAATAGATAAAACGAACATCCCCACCAATCTGATCATTACCTACTTGTCCGACAGATGCTTTCAATTTCAATTTTGAAACGACATCTGTCAATGGCGAGAAGAACTTTTCATTGGATACATACCATCCCACAGCCACCGCCGGAAAGAAACCTACCCGATGACCAGCTGCGAAATTCTCCGACCCATTGTATCCGAAATTTCCTTCTATAAAATAGCGGCTATCATAATCATAAGTCAAACGTCCAGCTAGACCCTGATTCTTATAAGGCAACGATTTGATAGAAGATATATTATCCTTATAATCTTTATTTCTGTACGTTTCATTTTTAATCCGCTGGTTATACAGGAACAAACCTCCCACACGATGTTTTCCAAACAAGCGATTATAAGTAATAGAAGCCTCTAAATAGGTCGCATTATTTCCTCCGGACTTATTATCAAACCATGGACCTCCTTTGGCAGTTTCCGGTTCTGAGTTGAATACAAGTTCTCCATTTGTATCACGGCGTATAGCATGCCATATTTCATCCTGTTGCGTATATTTGTTACCATGCCATGCCTGTGTATCAAATGCAAACTTGATATTAGCCTTCAATCCTTCGGTAATGAAAGAGAAATCCTGATCCAGACTGACCATTGAATTTAATGTGCTTTGCCAATCTTCCACATATCCTCCCCTAGTGACTTGCCAATAAGGATTCGTTACTCCTTTTTCTCCACCCCAATATCCATTGGAATATTGAATGGGAAACGCGTTCGGTTCAAGAGCGAATGCATATTTCCAAATATCATCAGAATTAGCAGCATCCCTCTTTTTGGTAAGAAATCCTCCTAAGGTCAACGAAAGAACCGTAGTAGGATGTAAATTAATATCTACATTCGATCGAAAATTATAGCGTTGATAATCTGGATTACCATTATAAGACTCTCCTTTGCCGGTCATAAACAAACCATCTTCATGATAATAGCCGGCAGAAATAAAGTAACGTGCAATTTCACCGCCACCACTCACATTGGCAGTGACACGTTGATTGAACGTATGTTTCTTGAAAACAGACTTCAGCCAGTTTACATTCGGATACAAGTCTCCGTCTGTATGATTTCTATATTTTTCAATATCACTTTGGCTGTAAGTTCCCGGCACAGCCTCATTATACATATTGGCAAAATCCACAGCATCCGCCATTTCAGGGATTTTGGTAGGAGCTACCATACCCGCTTCCATTTTGATGGAGATTTTCGGCTTACCTTCAGAACCACGTTTTGTTTTAATCAATACAACACCGTTTGCACCGCGTACACCATAAAGAGCAGTAGCAGTAGCATCTTTCAATAAAGAAAAACTTTCAATTTCTTCCGGATCAAGCAGGTCGAGCGAACGCTCTACACCGTCAACAAGAATCAGAGGTGTCTTATTCGCACCAAAAGTAGAAATACCACGAATCCAAAATTCTGCCGAGCTACCTGGAGAACCATCACGCTGAATAGAAACAACACCTCCTAACTGACCAGCCAAATTGGTAGATATAGAAGCACTGGGAACTTTCAGATTACTAACACTCAACGTACTGATAGAACCAATCACACTTTCTTTACGTTGCGTACCGTAACCCACTACCTGTACTTCTTCAAGCACTGTATCATCGGTACTCATCTCAATAAGCAAATTATTTGCCGAGGGGGAGATCTCCTTTTCTATATTAGCATATCCCAAATAGCTGATTACCAATGTTACGGTCTTCCCCCCCGGAACGTTGATATTGAAATTACCATCCATATCCGTAGTACCTCCGATACTAGTATCTTTCAACCACACACTGGCACCAATAAGAGTCTCCTTCGTATTCTTATCTATAATCTTACCTGCTAATTTTCTAGTAGCAGCCTTCTTCCCTTCCTGAAATACTTCAGCCACTGCACCTGACGCATACGTCGATGCAAAAGGTGCCGCAAAAAAATAAATGATGATAAGAGCACTAACCAAGCGTCGTAATGAGAAATCTAACTTACGTGCAATTTCATTCATAATACATGATTTAATGTTATTAATTTAAGTTTGAGATGTTTTAGATTGTTGCAACCAATTTCTAAATTCATATTCGCAAAGATAAGCGAGAGAATCTTTTTTCATGGCGAATCCCGTACAAAAGAACAAGAATATCGTAAAACTACACTTTTTTCTTACCGCCATACCACCGTCTTATTTCTATTTGTTCTTAATGTGAACGATTTTATCGTTACCCCTAACAAAAAAAATGTCTCATCTCAATCGTCCTGATATAAAATCAGAATAATTCAGATAAGACACACTAAATTTATAAGAAAAGCTATCAGTGATAACTAAATTTTCAAATCACGTATTTTTTCTATTTCCAGCCCCGTTATCTGTGAGATAGTATCAAGGGGTATATTCAAAGACTTCATATTTCGTGCCATTTCTTTCTTTTCTTCCTCACGTCCTTTCGCAAGTCCTTCTTCAAGTCCTTCCGCACGACCTTCCGCACGACCTTCCGCACGGCCCTCTGCACGACCTTCTGCACGCTCCGTAAATATATTATCTCTCAATATTACAATATTATCCAAATGCCGATAATAAGCTTCAAGTTCGGTTTTCGTCATTTTGTCAAGTTTCAATCGCTCGCGAGCCTCCTCCAGTCCCGGTGCTGTGGCACTGTCGGGGATATCACCTGTATTCAAATAACATATCCATTCTTCCAACGGACTCTTGGCTACCTGATTGAAATCATTCACTTTCAATATGTAATATTCCGGATAAAGTTGGCTCACAGCATCTACCTTGAACGTTTGTCTCTGAAAAGGAGTCAACTCCAGCACATCATTCTGATGAATACCCCTGAACTCCGTTTTTCCGTGATAAACCGTATCCTTTCCGCTGCCTAGTGAAAAATAGACAATATTGATACTATATATTTTACGTACTTTATCATAGCCTTCTCCACGATTAATGTATTCGGTCACCAACTTGGAAGTTCCGAACAGCATACGTTGAAAATAAGCATACTCATTATTATTCTGAACTTCGATCAGAATAAGCTCTCCCTTAGAGTTTTCGGCAAGCATATCTACCCGATTATACTTGTCAAACTCGTCCTCTTGATTGCTTTCGCTTTCCAACAACTTCTGAATAACAATTTTCTCATTGAGAAGTGTTGTCAAAAAGCCCTCAAGAACTGCAAAATTGGCTTTATTACGCAATAAGCGCTTCATAGCCCAATCGAAACGAATATAATTACTTGCCATAGACTCGTCTCCTTTCTCGTTATCTTTTTTCATGCAAACAAAGGTAAGCAGAAAATGTTTAATATCAAGTATATATATCCAATAAAATGATTTACTATACCTTTATATATACTACCGAACGCCCCACTCCATACTTCTTCAAAACACCTTGTTCGATGAAAGCATTAATATCCTGCAATGCCTGTGTTTTCGTTTTTCCAACGAGCAGGGCATAATCCTGCCGATTAATGCATGGGTGCTCTTTTAGAAACCTTTCTAACCGTTGCAGGCACTTTTCCTCTGGCAACGGATTTTTCACACGAAAGGGTGAATGATAACGCTGTAATTCAAGACCACTCTCAATATCCTTCTTAAATTGGCGATTCACACGAAAATTAATATCTTTCAGAGATATAGACGGCGAACGCAATTCTTTTGCCTCCTTCACCTTCCTGTCAACACTCAACGAAAGGCTAAAATAACCGATATCCCCTAATTCAACAGAGAATCCTTTTAAAAGCAAATGCCTCAATTCTTTCGATATAGCCTCTATGATACCCACCACCTGCGCATGGGGCATATGCTGAAGCGTAGTCACTTGTTCTACAAATTCTTCGGCTGTATAACTTCCCTTCAACACTACACGTGCATGCAAAGGCTGTTCTTCTCCGCTTTTAGCAAGGTCGGGAGTTTCATAAAGATCATAATTTACACTCATTATTGATTAGTTCTTTATTAGGAGAGATAAACATCTTCCCTCCCATAGATTTATTTTCTAAAGTACATTTCTATTTTCGTTTGACTTAACTCAAGCGATAGTTCAACTTAAGTCATTCTTTCGTTTAACTTAAGTCAAACGAAAACAAACATACTAACGAGACAAATGTACATAGAATATACAGATACTAATCTATACTAACCGAGATTTAATTTCATTCGATAAATTATTCCAAAGAGCATAAACATATTCACCAGTAATTATCCAAGATTTGAACGATTTTTTTGTTCGTTTTCAAAAGTTTTGTTCCACCGCCAAAAAGATTGCCTATCATTTGTTTATGCAACTTATTCTTCCTAATATTGTCCTATACTAATGAAAACCAATACAGATAAAACGAATCCCCATGCAAAAAGTATTTCTTTTGATAGCCATACAAATCCTGTGCTTACATTCATTCGTGGTGAATGCACAGCGTATTTTCTCCACCTCTTATACAATGGATGATGGATTAGCCGCCAACAGAGTATACAGCATTTTGCAAGATTCATGCGGATTCATGTGGTTCGGAACCGATGACGGCTTGAGCAGGTTCGATGGCATCTCATTCAAGAACTACTATCTATCAGAGTATATCAACGCAACAACCAGTAACAGTGTCAAAAAAATATTTATCGACCGCAGGGGCAGAATGTGGATAGGATTGGATACCGGAATCGTCATTTACGACTCGAAGACAGACACTTTCCAACCTTTCCATGCCAAAACTGAAACCGGAGAGATGATACAAACATACGTCACCGATATGATAGAGGACAGCGACGGAGAAGTATGGATTGCAACAAGCGGAGAAGGACTTTACCGTTTTTCTCCCCATGATGAAATCAGACTCAGAGTCTATCGGAATATTCCCGGAGAAACGAACAGCATTTCGCAAAACATCATCATGACATTACAGCAGGACAGCAAACAAAACATTTGGATAGGTACTTATTCAGAAGGTTTATGTTGTTTCAATAAACAAAGTAACACGTTCGTCACTTACAAAAAGAGCAGTCACCCTAATAGTTTATCAGATAATTCCATTCAGAAAGTGTTTGAAGACTCACACGGCAATTTATGGATAGGAACTTTTCAGAACGGGCTCGACCTGTTCGATCCTGTGGCTAAAACTTTCACCAACTACCGGGACAGAAGTCCAAACAACCTATTATATCATATCCACGATATTAAAGAATACAGACCTGGCGAGTTGTTCATTTCATCCGATAACGGTATGGGAATTTTTAAAGCAGACAAAGGAAAAATTATACAATCCGACAATCCGAATCTGAAAATAAGAACCGGAGCCAATAAGTTTATATATACCATCTATATAGATAAGGAAGAAAGCCTTTGGCTGGGCTCCTATTTCGATGGAATCAAATTCTATTCGGCATTTCAAAATAATTTCAAATATTATAGCTGTTCATCATCGTCCACGCCACAATCAGGAAAAGTAATCAATGTTATCAAAGAAGACAAAGATGATAAATACTGGATAGGTACGGATGACAATGGCATTTTCCGATTTGATGCCAAAACTCAAGAAATTACCCCTTTCCGGGATGCAGCTAGTATAGGCACAACTTACTATTGTATACACGATCTGCTGGTAGACGGAGATAAACTATATGCCGCCACTTATGGAAGAGGTTTGGAGGTGATTAATTTAAAAACAGGAAAAGTGGAAAGTTTTCTCAATAATCCGGAAGATTCAACATCTATCCCCTCCTCACGGGTATTCACTCTATATAAAGCCAGTAATGGATGTATTTACGTGGGCACTTCTGCAGGATTCTGTTACTATAACCCCGAAAAAAACAATTTCATCAGAATTGGTTCTTTTACAGGCAAAATATCGGATATCATTGAAGATTATTTCGGAAGAATATGGATAGGAACAAGCATCAGTGGATTATATTCATACAATGTCAGAACCCAAAAGATAACATCTTATCAACGTTCAGACCATCCGAATTCACTAACAAAGAATGTAATCACCACACTAGCCATCGACAACAAGAAACGTCTATGGGTGGGAACGTATGGGCAAGGCCTTTGTAGATATAATGATGAAACAGATGATTTTACCAGATACGACTACCTAAAGTTGCCGAATAAAATCATCACTTCCATTATCCCTAAAGGAGACTTACTATGGATTAGTACCAATAAGGGACTTGCTGTATATAATCCGGATACAGAATATCTGAAAACCTATTCGAAATCAAACGGACTATACAATGAACAATTCACACCATGTTCAGGCTTTGAATCTTCTGACGGTAGACTATTTTTGGGTTCGACAGACGGTTTCTGTTATTTCTTCCCGCAAGACTTAAGAGAAAACACATACAATCCACCTGTCGTCCTCACCAATATGACCATTTTCGGAAAAGAGATACAGGCCGATACATCCCATTCACCCATTCGCCAATCCATAGGATATACAGATGAGATTGTGTTGAAATATAACCAGTCCATGATCGGATTCGATTTTGCCGCACTAAGTTACATTGCTCCCAAAGAGAATGATTATCAATATATGCTGGAAGGTCTGGATAGCGAATGGCAGTTCACTAAAGGAAGTAATAACCATCTTTCCTATGCAAACTTACCCGTCGGTGAATATGTATTAAGGATCAAGGGAACGAACAGCGATAAACTATGGAGCAATAATGAAGTACAGCTAAAAATCAAGGTGCTGCCTCCATTCTTCCGGTCGCAACTGGCTTATCTGATCTATGCCCTCGTCCTGTTGATTGCGATTATGTTAACCGTATGGTATTACGTAAAACGCACGGAGAAACGTCAGAAAGAACGTATCAAGAGGCTGAACGATGAAAAAGAAAAAGAGCTCTATAACTCCAAAATAGATTTCTTCACTAACATTGCCCATGAAATTCGAACTCCTTTGAGCCTTATTATCGGCCCATTGGAATACCTAATGAAAACTTCAAGTATCAACAATGTGTATGGGGAATACCTAAGTATTATTGAACAGAATTACAAACGCTTGTATGCGCTTGTCACCCAATTGCTGGATTTCCGCAAAGTAGATACGGGATCTTATAAACTATCGTACGACTGTTACCGGATTAAAGAAATAATCTGCAAAGTAAGCTGCATCTTTGAATTATCTGCCAGACAAAAGAAGGTGACGATTGACACTTCCTCTATCCCGGAAGAACTGAGCATCGTCATAGATGAAGAAGCTTTTACCAAGATTATCAGCAATCTACTAAGCAATGCCTTGAAATATGCCAAAAGCACGATTCGTATTACGACTATAGAAAAGGATTCCGAGATAGTAGTCACCGTAACCGATGACGGTATAGGAATCACCGATCAAGAAAAGACTAAAATATTCGACGCATTCTATCAGGTTAAGAACAACAGTGAAATAAATAAACTGGGCATTGGTATCGGGCTTCACATGACACGCTCACTCGTCCAATTGATGAATGGAAAGATCGAAGTCAGCGATAGGGAAGACGGTGAAAACGGTGTTTCTATTTCTGTCTATTTCCCTAAGCAAGCAGCCATCACTGCGACGCCACAAGTAACAAAACGGGTAGAAGACACAATTATTCCTGAAAGCAGCCCAGAAAATATAGAAGAAAATGAACTGGAAAGCACTCTTCCCGGTGAACCGTTGAAAAAACAATATGCCATTATGGTTGTGGACGACAACCCGGAGATTCTGGATTTCCTTTCCAGAATTCTGTCTGAGGAATATTTTGTCATATCGGCTTCGAGTGGAGAGGAAGCGTTGCAAATCCTTGAAAAAAATAACATTGACCTCATCATCAGTGATGTGATGATGGAGGAAATGGACGGGTTCGAACTCTGTGGGAAAATTAAAAGCAACATCAATATTTCCCACGTTCCTGTCATTCTGCTGACAGCCAAAACGGATACGGAAAGTAAAATCAAAGGACTGGAAGCCGGTGCGGATGCATATATAGAGAAACCATTCTCACCTTTCCACCTGAAAGCACAATTGCTGAACTTACTCAAGAAAAGGGAAAGTCAGCAGAAGACGTATGCCTCTACTCCGTTGTCCGATCTGCACTCCGCTGTCCACAATAAACTGGATGAAGAATTTATGAATAAATGTACCGAAATCATCCAGAATAATATTGAGGACTCCGAATTTTCGGTAAATACACTGGCACAGGAACTGGGAATGAGCCGTACCTCTGTATTTACCAAAATCAAAGGTATTATTGGCATGACTCCCAATGATTTCATCAAGGTCACTCGATTAAAGAAAGCCTGCAAAATGATGGTGGAGGGAGAATATCGGGTTACCGAAATAGGATTCCTCGTCGGGTTCAGCTCTTCTTCCTACTTTGCCAAATGTTTTCAAAAGCAATTTGGAATGTTACCGACAGAGTTTCTCAAAAAAATAAAAGAAGCCCCCTCATCCGCAACAAAATAAGTCGGCAAGCATCCTCCCTCTAAGCTAAATCTTAAGATTTTATTAAATTCTCCTTATAATATAAGGTAAGGAGAATCTTTTTTTTTACTTTTGTCCCCAAATATTATGGTACAAGCCATTCTAAAAGAAAGAATTATGCAGAAAAACCTTGTCATTGTCGAGTCTCCGGCAAAAGCAAAAACGATCGAGAAGTTTCTTGGGAAAGATTTCAAGGTCCTTTCAAGTTATGGACATATACGCGATCTGAAGAAAAAAGAATTCAGCATTGACGTAAAGAAGGACTTCAAACCCGACTACGAAATTCCGGCAGACAAAAAGGCTCTGGTTAGTACACTGAAAGCAGAAGCAAAAAGCGCAGAAACCGTATGGCTCGCATCCGATGAGGACCGCGAGGGGGAGGCTATTGCCTGGCATCTGTACGAAGTCTTAAAACTAAAACCTGAAAACACCAAACGAATCGTATTTCATGAAATTACAAAGAGCGCAATCTTAAAAGCAATCGAACAACCACGCGATATTGATCTCAACCTCGTAAATGCACAACAGGCACGACGGATTCTGGACCGTATCGTAGGTTTCGAACTTTCACCTGTACTCTGGAGAAAAGTAAAACCGGCCCTCTCTGCCGGACGTGTTCAGTCGGTTGCTGTTCGTCTGATTGTAGAGCGTGAACGTGAAATACATGCCTTCAAGACAGAAGCCGCTTATCGCGTCACCGCCATATTCCTCGTTCCGGACACAGATGGCAAGTCGGTGGAGATGAAAGCGGAACTGACACGTCGCATCAAGACGAAAGAAGAAGCAAAAGCTTTCCTCGAAGCTTGTCAGGGAGCCACTTTTACAATCGAAGATATCACTACCCGTCCGGTAAAGAAAACACCTCCTGCACCGTTCACCACTTCTACATTGCAACAGGAAGCTGCACGTAAATTGGGATACACCGTTGCGCAGACCATGATGCTTGCACAACGCCTGTACGAATCGGGATTTATCACTTATATGCGTACAGACTCTGTCAACCTTTCGGATTTTGCAACAATAGGAAGCAAAGAGGCTATCATTAAAATGATGGGAGAAAACTACGTACATCCCCGTCACTTCGAGACAAAGACCAAAGGTGCACAGGAAGCTCATGAGGCTATCCGCCCTACCTATATGGAAAACCAATCCATCGAAGGGTCAGCACAGGAAAAGAAATTGTACGACTTGATATGGAAACGTACCATCGCTTCTCAGATGGCAGATGCGGAGCTGGAAAAGACAACTGCTACAATCAGCATAAGCGGTAACAAAGATGTATTCACAGCTACCGGCGAAGTGATCAAGTTCGACGGATTCCTGCATGTATACCGTGAGTCCTACGATGATGACAATGAACAGGAAGATGAAAGCCGCTTATTACCTCCTTTGAAAAAAGGTCAGCGACTGGAATACGGCCCTATCATCGCAACCGAACGGTTCACTCAACGCCCGCCACGCTACACGGAAGCAAGTCTTGTGCGCAAACTGGAAGAATTGGGTATCGGACGTCCGTCTACGTACGCTCCGACAATTTCTACTATCCAACAACGCGAATATGTGGAGAAAGGAAACAAAGATGGGGAAGAACGCCTGTTCAACGTATTAACCCTGAGAGAAAATCAGATTAAAGACGAAAATCATACTGAAATAACCGGTGCGGAAAAAGCGAAATTATTTCCTACGGACACAGGTATCGTAGTCAATGATTTCCTCACTGAATATTTCCCGAACATTCTGGATTACAACTTCACAGCCAGTGTAGAAAAGGAATTTGACGAAATTGCAGAAGGAGAAGCGCAATGGACTTCCATCATGAAAACTTTTTATGATAAGTTTCATCCGTCTGTAGAAAATACTTTGGCTATCAAGACTGAACATAAGGTAGGAGAACGCATATTGGGCGAAGATCCGGTAAGTGGCAAACCTGTTTCAGTTAAGATTGGACGTTTCGGTCCTGTCGCACAGATCGGCACGGCAGATGATGAAGAAAAGCCTCGCTTTGCACAAATGAAGAAAGGGCAGTCTATGGAAACCATTACATTGGAAGAGGCACTGGAATTGTTCAAATTACCCCGTACATTAGGCGAATACGAAGGAAAAGCAGTAAGTGTGGGTGTGGGGCGTTTCGGTCCTTATGTTTTACATAACAAGGTATATGTATCTCTGCCGAAAGCTGCCGATCCGATGACCATCACTTTGGAAGAAGCGGAGCAACTAATTCTGGAAAAACGCCAGAAGGAGATGGAACGTCACCTCAAGAAGTTTGAAGAAGAACCGGAACTTGAAATTCTGAACGGACGTTACGGACCTTATATCACTTACAAAGGTTCCAACTATAAGATTCCCAAAGATATTGTTCCACAGGATTTGACATTGAAAAGTTGCTTGGAACTAATCAAGGCACAGAACGAAAAAGAGCCTGGTACAACCAAGAAAAGGAAAACGGCTCCAAAGAAAAAATAAACGGAAAAAAGGTGTTGCAATGATTATCAGAGCAACACCTTTTTCCGTTTATAACATATTGTTCAAGAGAATATTACATTCTGGCAGGAACTTCAATACCCAGCAGTCCCATTCCTAAACGAACGACTTTAGCCACATTGGCAGAAAGAGCGATACGGAATACTTTCACCGCTTCATTTTCTTCACGTAAAATGCTGAAGTCATGATAGAACTGATTATATTCTTTCACCAAATCGTATGTATAGTTGGCAATAATAGACGGGCTGTAATCTTCACCGGCCTGCTTCACAACGGCTGCAAAATCAGCTACCATCTGAATCAGTCCTTCTTCCTTTTCACTCAATTCGATTCCTGCCGGGATTTGTTCGGGAACAACAATGCCGGATTCGGCCGCTTTCCGCAGAACCGATTGGATACGCGCGTAGGTATATTGTATGAACGGTCCTGTATTACCATTGAAATCAATGGATTCTTTCGGATTGAATGTCATATTCTTACGGGCATCAACCTTGAGAATAAAGTATTTCAAAGCACCCAGCCCCACAATACGGGCGATATCATCCGCTTCTTCCTGTGTCAAGCCATCCAACTTGCCAAGTTCCTGTGAAGTTTCTTTAGCGGTAGCGATCATCTCTTCCATCAAATCGTCGGCATCCACTACTGTACCCTCACGGGATTTCATCTTACCTTCCGGCAATTCCACCATTCCGTAAGAGAAATGCACCAGACTCTTTCCCCACTCAAAACCCAATTTATCGAGCAAGATAGAAAGTACCTGGAAGTGATAATTCTGCTCATTACCCACAACGTAAATCATCTTGTCAATCGGATAATCAGCGAAACGAAGTTTGGCCGTACCAATATCCTGTGTCATGTAGACAGAAGTTCCGTCACCACGAAGCAGCAGTTTGTGATCCAATCCTTCGGCAGTCAGGTCCGCCCATACTGAACCATCTTCTTTCTTGAAGAAGAAACCCTTCTCGAGCCCTTCCATCACCTTCTCTTTTCCTTCGAGGTAAGTATTGGATTCATAATATATCTTGTCGAAGCCGACACCCATCATCTTGTAAGTCTCATCAAATCCTGCATATACCCAATTGTTCATCATCTCCCACAATCCGCGTACTTCCGGGTCACCGGCTTCCCACTTCACCAACATCTCACGGGCTTCCTGCATCAACGGAGATTCCGCTTCGGCTTTCGCCTTCGCTTCTTCATCGTTCATCCCCTGAGCTGTAAATTGAGCCATCAGTTCCTTCACTTCGGCTTTATAATGCTTATCGAAAGATACATAGTAGTCACCCACCAGATGATCGCCCTTCTTGCCCGAAGTCTCAGGTGTTTCACCGTTTCCGTATTTCTTCCATGCCAACATGGATTTACAGATATGGATACCACGGTCGTTTACAATATTTGTTTTAACCACCTTATTGCCGTTCGCAGCCACAATGTTAGCCAATGCGTTACCTAAAAGGTTATTGCGCACATGTCCCAAGTGAAGCGGTTTGTTCGTATTCGGAGAAGAATACTCAATCATCACCAATGGAGAAGTCTCGGTAGCCTGCACCAACCCGTACTGTTCATCGGCTTGAATCTCATTGAGCAACTCAATCCATGTAGCTGACGCAATAGTCAGGTTCAAGAACCCTTTTATCACATTAAAAGCAGCTACAGCCGGTTCGTTGGCTTTCAGATACTCACCGATTTCCTGAGCTGTCTGCTCCGGTCCTTTTCTTGACATTTTCAGGAAAGGGAACACGACCAGAGTCAGATGTCCTTCAAATTCTTTCTTCGTTTTTTGCAACTGCACCATCTTTTCAGGGACTTCCTGACCGTAGAGTGCTTTGAGTCCGTTGATGACGGACGCTACAAGTTTATCTTCTATCTTCATATTTACAATTATTTTCTGCGTACAAAGATACAGGATAATTTATAAAGGTTGCTCTTCTGAAGAAGAATTATTCTTCGCACCACGCTGATATATAGAAGGTGAGACTCCGAATTGCATCTTAAAACGTCTGCTAAAATAGAACGGATCATCGATACCTACCCGATAGGAAACCTCAGCCACTGTCAAATTTTCACCGGAAAGCAACAGTTCCGCAGCCTTTTTCATACGGATGATACGCAAGTATTCGTTAGGAGCATAACCGGTTACCCCTCGTATTTTCTTGTAAAATGCGGTACGCCCCATCTTCATTAGTGAAGCAAATTCATCAATAGTCAGTTCCGGTCGGGAAAGATGTTTCTCCAAAACAAGATTCAGACGATCGGCAAATTCCTTATCCCTGTCTGTAGAACAGACTGCCGGACGCATGATTCCCGGCTCATTCAAGTACTTCTCACGCAGCTTGTCACGCTGTTCGATCAATTGGAATACACGTGCCAACAGTAACTTAATGCTGAACGGTTTAGGAATATAAGCATCCGCACCGGACTCTATACCTTCCAGATATTTCTCCGGCGAACTCAAAGCAGTCAGCAGAATAATGGGAATATGACTCGTATCAAAGTCCGACTTCAACTTCTTTGTGACCTCAAAGCCTGTCATTCCAGGCATTAGAACATCGCAGATAATCAGATCTGCATCATAGGAACGTGCCTTCTCGAAACCGGATGTACCGTCGGCAGCCACTTCTACTTCAAAATAAGCCCCGATCTCCTCTTTCAAGAACTGGCGGATATCATTATCATCCTCTATTATCAATATCTTCCGTTTATTCAACGGATTTTCTACTTTCCCAAACTCCTGCAGTTCACGTTCTTCCTCTCCGAAATCGTTCCCCCCTGCCCAATGGACATCATGTGCATTGGCTTCTCTCAGCAACGCATTATTCGCAACAAGAAAATCTTTTTCTTCATAGACTGATTTGTCCGTCGGAACAGAGACAGTGAATACAGAGCCACCACCCTCGTTATCCGCATACTTGATTGTTCCCTTATGAACCTGCACCAATTCATGAGTCAGATGTAGTCCTACACCGATACTGTCGCCAGAGAAACTGCTTTGCATAAAACGTTTGAACAACTCAGCCTGTTTTTCTTTAGGTATTCCAACTCCGGTATCCGAAACCTGTATCTGTAGCATTTTCTTCACTTCATCCACCGTGACGGATAAAACAATACACCCATTGGAAGGAGTATATTTAAAGGCATTCGACAACAGGTTATAAGTCACCTTATCCAGATTTCCCTTATCAATAAACATCTTATAGGAAGGAACAGAAGGATTAAACCGGAAATCCATCTTCTTCTGTTCGGCTATATCACCAAAACTCAGGAAAATCTCATAAAGAAAAGCTACCACATCTGTCTCTTCCAACGACAAAGCCAATTTATTATTCTGCATTTTGCGGAATTCCAACAATTGATTAATCAGCCTCAACATACGCTGCGTACTCTTATCCATCGTCTTTAAAGGATGCACCAATTCTTTAGGGATATCACTGATACGCTGTATCCGTTCCAACGCACCTTGAATCAACGTAAGCGGAGTGCGGAACTCATGGGAAATATTCGTAAAAAAGACCAGTTTGTACTCAGTCAACTGTTTCTCCACACTGATACGATTTCGCAAACGGCTGAAATTACGGACAACCCGGTAAGTAAAGTACAGAGCGACCATGACCAACAAAGCATAACAGAGGAAAGCCCATCCTGTTTTCCAGAACGGAGGCTTGATCACAATAGTCAGAGTTGTCTCCTTATCATTCCAAATACCAGCCTCATTGCAAGACTTCACATGCAGGATATACGTTCCGGGATTCAGATATTTATAGGAAGCAAAATTAAGTGAGGAAGGAGCACTCCATTCCTTGTCGTAGTTTTCAAGCCAATACATATATTTAGCCTGTCCGCTATCAGAATAATCGAAGGTAGAGAAGTCTATCAGGAAAGAATTCTGAAAATATTTAAGTTCCATTCTGTCGGAGTAAGCCAGTGAATGTGTTAATGGAGAGTCCGTAGTTCCGGGAACTACTTGAATCCCATTGACATATAAATCCGTAAGAACCACCGGCAAGAAGGATTCATTGCTTTTTATCTGCTCGGGATCAATAATAGTCAGTCCGTAATTCGTACCGAACAGCAATCTGCCATCCGCCCCCACGTATGCACAATTCTCACTATATACATTACTCAATGTATACGAAGAGAAGAAGTAGTTGTCGAACGACTTCGTATCCGGATCAAACTTGGAGATTCCATATTCAGTTGCAATCCAGAGTTTTCCATGCTTATCCTCCAGAATGGACTGGACTACATTATTGACCAGCCCTTCATTTACTCCATAATGTTCATATCTCAGTACATTATAGTTATCTTCCGGTTGGCAGAGATTAAGCCCCATCCCCGAAGTTCCGGTCCATATCCGTCCCTTACTATCTTGAAAAATACATTTTATCTCATTACTACAAAACTTTCCGTTCGTATGGCTGAACCAATGATAATTTTCAGGGTCGGCAATTAAAGAATCCGGATGGAAAATACAAATCCCCTCACTAGTTCCCATCCATATCATTCCATTCTTATCTTCCTGAAATGCACGGACCATCTGTACCCCATATCTCCCCTGAAAAAAATGCCGGAACTTATAGGTACCCTCCGAAGCAGGTTCCGCCAGATCAAGCCCGCCCCCAAATGTCCCGATCCACATCCGGTCCTTAGCATCCCGACAAATAGCAAATATATTATTGTTGGATAGTGTCGTAAGATCCAGCTTATCATGCCTATACCAATCCTCTCCTATCTTCAGTCCTTCGCCACGTGTTCCCATCCAAAGCTTTCCTCCGGCATCCTTCTCCATCGCATAAATGTTCGATTGGTAATAGGTTTTATCCATCTTCCGGTTGAAATACGCATCATAAGTAAAAAGACCACCTTTACGAGTAGTAATTCCGATATCACCATTCGGCATTTCCTCTATCATACGTATAGCATTAGAACGGTCGAACAGCTCCGGACTTTCCGGATAAATACGGGTAGTCCCCTCATTCAAAACCGAAATGCGGGCTACTCCCGAATATTCGGAACTCACCCATATTCCTCCTGCCCGGTCCTCCATAACAAACAACAGGAAATCAGAATTGATATAACTGTTTTCAGTAATACCTGCTGCAAAATGTTCCAGCTTGTCTTCAATAGGATCATAAGCAAACAGCCCGTTTCCATAAGTCGAGATCCAAATGATTCCTCGAGAATCATGAACAATATGATAGCGTTCAAAATCAATATGGTCGAGTTTATCCTCCGGTATAAACTGAAAAGATTTCACTTTACCGGTGGCTGCGGAAATGTAATGAACACATCCCGTGCGGTTATAAATCCAGTAGTCTCCACGATTGTCACAAATCACTTCTCCTTTTTTTATATCCAAATGAGTGTCAGGAGTCAACGTATATTTTACGAGATCATAATTATACACCCCCGTACTGGTAAATATCACCCATTTATCTTTAATACGAAAATCATCCGTAAGAGACATCTTTCCGGCAACCGCAGAAAGTGCAGCTTGTTTCAGCAGTTCCTGAGTCTTTTCCTGATAAGAATAAATATCTCCATTTTCTGTAAGGAAATAAACTCTATCCCCATTAGCCAGCATAGAGACAAAATGTAAGGCACGGTCTACGATCTTAACCTCACCGTCTACGACCAAAGCCACCCCCCGTTTCGTGCCGATCCAAATACGTCCGTCATTATCCTCGCGTACAAAGTTCACCCGATTATCCGGTAAGTTTCCCGCTTCCGTCTTAAATACAGTAGAAGTCAATATCCCCTCTTCTTGATGTATAACTCTTCTAACTCCGTTATCCGGATGCCACAACCAGACATCTCCACAAGAAGCCAGGAATAGTTTCGAATAATTCCGGTCCTGATCCTCCGGTTCCATATATTCTACAAAACACGCCTTCTGCAGATCATAGCAGCTATACAGACGAACAGTAGTTCCCATCCACAGAAAACCATGTTTATCTTCGGTGATATTAAAGATCCGGTTATCTGCCAACGATGGCTTCCCATCATTTCCCGGCTGGAAAGTCAGAAAAGAATTACCGTCATAGCGGCTTAATCCGTTCAATGTGCCAAACCACAAGAAGCCTTTGCTATCCTGGTACATATACCGTACGGAGTTACTGGGCAATCCATCACTCGTTTTCATCTGGCGGGAACGTAATTCAATACCCGCATAGGTATTAAGAACAGAGATTAGAAACAAAATAAAAGCGAACAGGAATCTTTTCTTCATCATAGATTTCAAGATTAATAATAAATGTCTAACAAAAATAGCGAAGAATTTTGGAATAATAAAATTAGTCCGAACCGGAAATAAAACAAATCCATATTCCCCGGTCCAGACTATCCCAATTATCAAACAACCTAAAAACCTCTATATCCACCCTTTCCTGTATATCCAAACAATACCTATAATCTTTAAATTGAGCTTATTTATACACATTTATAAAGTCATTAGCCAGTTTTCCAGATCCTCCATCATTTCAGCACGTTGAGCAAATGGTCTTTTGTTGTATCCCCAACCATGCTTCCCGCTACTGTAAATATGCATTTCCGAAGCAATTCCCAACCTTCTCAATGCCTTGTGATAATTCTCCGAGTGAATAGGTTTCACACTTTGATCGTCACCTGACAGTGCAATAAATGCACCCGGAGTTCTTTTATCTACCTGTAACTCATTACTATATCTTTTCACCAGTTTCTCATCCGGATTTTCTCCCAGAAATTGCTTCTTTGATCCCTTATGCGCATTTTTTTCTTCCATTGTAATTACCGGATAAAGAAGAATTTGAAAAGCCGGGCGCAATTTGGCTGAAGCGTGGGTGGCAATAGTAGAGGCTAAATGCCCGCCTGCGGATGACCCCATTACTCCGATACTATCCGGAATAATATTCCATTCTTCAGCATGTGCTCTAATATAACGCATTGCTTCACAAGCATCCGAGACAGGTACTTCCGGATTGCCATTCGGCATCCTATATTTCAATACGATTGCTGCCATATTCCGTTTATTAAAGTATAAAGCCCAGTCGTACCCCTCATCTTTCATTGCCAAGTGATCATATCCACCTCCGGGACAAATTAGAATTGCTTTTACCGGTTTCTTCGAGACAGGAAGAAAAACTCTGACAGAAGGTTTATAATTATGCTTTTTATCATCGTACCCTTCCGTTTCTTTACCATTCGAATTAGGTAATCCTTGCTCCCATAAGTCAATATCAAATGGCGGTTGTGCAACGGTTACGTTCGCGGAAGAAACCCGCAGCATTGTCTCATACATTTGTCTCCCTAGATACTCGGCAGATGTTTTATCAAAATGAAGCCTGTCTTTCAGTAAAGTAGCTTTCGACATATCTACCAGATAGGCATTCTTATCCTCCGAAGCCAACCGTTTCATCGCTGCTTCTACCTCAGCATTATAACGTTTGTTCGATTTGGCTACAGAACCGAAGATGAAAGGCAGTTCCGAATAATCCTCACCGGTTTTCCGGGTGAGATGAGTACGTACATAAGCCAGTACATTTTTCAGATTATCGTAATAATCCGGACCATAATCCGAATCACTTTCTCCTTGATGCCAGAGGAAAGCATCAATGTGGTAACCTTCCGGCAAGCGAGACAGCGTCTTTGTTATACTATTACTTATTTGCTGGGCAAACGAAAGGAGCAACGATTTTCCTTTTTTCGCAGTAGGAGTATTTTGCGCTAACCATGCCGGGTCAGCAGACCAGTGTCCTCCACGAGAACTTGTATTCTCTGGTGTTATTGACGTGCCTCCTACTGCCCACTTTATTACGTAAAAGTCTTTTTGATACAACTGTTCCAACAGATAATAGGTAACAGCATCATAGCCCCAACGATTACGACGAGGCCAAAAAGGAACAAATTTTCCATCCACACGATTCTGTGAGATTTTGCAATATTTATAGGCCCCTTTCGTGAAACCGGTACTATCTATTCCCATACTCCTGATATATTCCGGCAAGTCCGAGACAGGCACCCTCCCATCGGTATTAGACTGTCCGGCCACAATAACAACATGAGCCCGCTCCTGTGCATATACTGCAAAACATAAAAGCCCTGTTATCAACAAACAAAAATAACGTTTTAGTTCTTTATTTTCAGACAAGTGTATTAAAACAGTCTTCATCGCCCCTCCCGTTTTCACTTTGATACATTCAAATACCACTTCTCTTCAGATGAGAAATCCGGCATGGATAATCCCGAACGCTCATATTTCCTGCCTATCACTTCTTTCAGATACTCACTGCCGGAGCCTGCCTTTTCCTTATTCATACGTCTGGCCACACGAATCAGATCACCCCAACGATGTCCTTCAAAAGCCAGTTCCAAAGCAGATTCTTCTATCAACAGTTTCTCCATACATTGTACATCTGTTTCACCGGCTTCCGGTTCCATCTCCTTAGCTTTCAACGATACACGACCGCGAATTCCCGTAAACTCACGCCAAGGACTACGATAGTAAGGCGCATCTATACTTCGTGCATCAAAGTAAAAAGGTTCCGGATAAGGCTGTCCGTATTCATAACTGGTCACACAGTCCCATTCTCTTTTAGCTTCCGATTCCGGAGTATAACGGTAAGTTGTTTTGAATCCTTCATTCAAAATCGAATAAGCAAGTTTCGTATACCCACAACGGTTCACAGCCTCCGCGTAACGTAGCAACACCTGTGCGGCACGATTCAAGAACCAACGTCCCTTTTTCTCATACGGCTTTGCCGGATCATAATCATATAAATACTTCTGAACTACATATTCACCATTTACCAGTTTGTAAGAAGAGTCACGCCCACGTCCGTCAAATTCCGCACCGTTCTTTTGTTCCTCCTTTTCCCATAAGTCGGTAACCGCATAGGCTGAAGGCATCAACTCATACTTTCCTTTTCCTTCATTGGCAAACAGTTCAATCAAGGGATAATAAGGTTCAAAAGCCGGTTCATAGCTTATTGTCCAAATCAACTCACTCCACAAAGCAGACTTATCTGCCGGAAAAGCGAACATATTCAGCCAAGTATTCTTGTAACTGTTCATATCGCCATCCATATATCGTTCATAAAAGACCTGAAAATAAGTATCTCCACCGGTAGAATAGCTTCCGCAACGATACCTGACCGCATTAGCCGTAGAAGCCTTATTCTCGTCGGTAGACAGGAATTTACGATATTGCACGGCAGCCTCCCGGTAATTCCCGTTCCAAAGATAAAGATCTCCCAAAAGAATACGCTTGTTAACAAAGAATCGTTTTAGGTCATACGTATCCAGTTTATACTTTATCAAGTCACTATTCAGGTAATCCTCCAAAGTCGGCAAGTTCTCCATACATTCGATCAAACGGGGCAAGAGTTCATCCAACCCGATTTTCGGCAGTTGCTCCAGCTTCGAGGCATCTTCAACGGATACAGTAGGCTTCGTTACGTAAACCGCCTTTCCGAAATACATACCTACTTGCAGATAAGTCCAGCAACGAAGAGCTGCTACATCCGAATAAAGTTCCGAGTATTCTTCCTGTGTCAACCGATTATTGGCAAGCATATCCTCAAAGCCTGCCAAAATATCATTACAGTTCTGAATGACGGAATAATAATTCGTCATATCCGCATATTTATTTCCCGAAGAAGGAGTATTAGCATTGATTTCCTGCAATTCTATAGATGCATTATCCGTCACATCCATCAAATCGGCACGAAGTTCTCCCAAAACGATAGTCTGCTCCGCCAGCCCCATAAATTTTCCATACAATCCCAATATGGCACTATTCGCATCATCGAGGGTCTTATAATGATTCTTATATTCCACTACCGATTCCAGTTCCGCATCCACACAAGAGCCGAACAACGTACAGGCAAACAGCCCGCCAAATATGATGACATTCTTTATTGATTTCATGGTTTACCTTATTTAGAGTCCGAGTTTTAATCCTACATAAAAAGTACGTGCCTGCGGTGTCGTAAAAGAGTCGATTCCATAACTCAGAGGACTGGTACTAATGCTGGACTCCGGGTCATAGCCTTTGTAAGCAGTCCAAGTGCACAGATTCTCTGCTACGGCATATACCTGCAATCCGGTAACAATCCCCTTTTTGATAGGCACATCATAAGCCAGTGTCAGATTCTTGAATTTCAAGAAAGAGCCATCCTCTATCCAACGGTCAGAGAAGTGGGAATTCTGCATCGGGTCACCATAGGTAGCTTTCGGCATGCTTGCCGCTTGTCCGTCCATACGCCAACGGTTCATCACAGCTTTGGTCTGGTTTTCCATGCCGGACATCGCCTCCAATGTCTGACGGGTATAGTTATAGATATCATTTCCTACAGAATACGTAAACTGCGCAGAAAGCGTAAAGTTCTTCCACAAGATACGGGTATTCAATCCTCCATAGACATCCGGATTAGGATCCCCTATCACAGTTCTATCTTTTTCGTCGATATATTCATCTCCGTTCATATTGACAAATCGCATATCACCGGCACCGAAAGGCAGGTCCTTTAACCCGGAACGTACGTTCAATCCGTCAGTCTGCGCTTCCGTTTCCGTGCTATACACCCCGTTTGTCCTATATCCGTAGAATACTCCTAACGGTTTACCTACTTCTGTCAGAACCGTACCGCCGGCTATTTCCGTCTGATAACTTTCGCCTTTCAATCGGGTTACCTTGTTCTTATAGTGTGAAGCGGTAATCCCCAAATCCCATTTTAGGGAAGCTGTATTCAACAGGCGGGCATTGACAGCCACGTCCACTCCTATATTTCTCATTTCCCCTCCATTATCCACATAAGTCGAGTATCCCGAAAAAGGAGTCACGGAAGAGTAGGTAAGCATATCCTTTACTTTCGAGCGATATACATCAGCGCTTAAAGACAAACGTTCGTTCATAAGCGCTACATCCAAACCAATATTCAGTTTGCCCACCCGCTCCGGTTTCAGATTCAGATTAACCAGATTGCCGCGTACCAATCCGTAGTTACCCATCAGATTTTGTGAAGTATAATAGCGACTCCCTGTATAATTGCCGATATCGTCATTCCCGGCTACCGAATATCCTGCACGTATTTTCAGCAGGTCTATCCATGACAGTTCTTTCATAAATTTCTCCGACGATAATACCCAAGCGGCAGACACAGCCGGGAAAAGCCGGAAGAAGCCGACATTCTGTCCATAGCGGGAGGAAGCATCCGTCGACAATGTAGCATTGACAAAATAGCGGTTCTTCAAAGAGTAAGCCGCATTGCCATAGATGGAAAACCAGTTCCATGTTCCGAGTGCCCCTCCCATCTGCCGCAATGCATCCAAACCGGACTGCAAAGATTTAAACTCATCACTCGACGAATTATACGCCTTCGTCCAGTCGTCTTCCGCCTTATTGGTGGCATATCGTAAACCTACGGTTGCATCCAATTGATGTTCCGGACCGAATTTGAACAAGTAGTTGGCACGCGTTTCATCAAACAGCGAGAAAATACGCTCCGTATGATATTGCATTTCGTTTGTCACCAATGCAGTAGGGAGCTCATCGTACGGAATCCCTTGTCCCGGGTGAAAGATACTCTCTTTCGCTTTAGTCAGACGAAGTCCGAACCGCGTGCTCAAAGTCAGATTCTTCCATATATTATACTTCACATGAATGTTAGCCGTAAAACCATAATTGGAATTTTCCTGCTGCACACTGCCGGTCACTGCCGCCGGATTTGCCATACCGAAGAGATCCGTATCTTCATAATTCGGTGAGAGCTGATCCTGTTCATTATATACATAGCTTGACATAAAAGGCGACTTGACCAAAGAAGAGTAAATCGGATTCAACGGAGTCGCATTTCCTTCCTGCATCAAGTTCTTCTTACCATAGACAAAATTCATGTTTGTCTGTACCATAAACTTCTGTGAAAAAGTAATATCTGTATTAATTCTTGCAGAGAAACGGTTAAAGTCCGTACCTTTCACTACTCCTTCATTTTGCAGATACCCCAACGACAAAGCATACACGGCAACATCGTCACCACCGGTCACCCCTATTGAATAGTTATTCTTCAAACCTTCTACAAACAACTCATCCTGCCAATCGGTGCTTTTGTTATACCGATAGAAGTCCGGATTACCTTCATATCCCCAAGCTTGCTGTACAGGTCTTTCATTATTTATGAAAGGCAGTTTTTGAATATCACTACTAGAATATCCCCGACTTTGATATACATCCATCAGATAACGTTTCGACTGAGCAGCATCCAACATCGGAATACTACCAGGTTTCATATTCATCCCCATCACCGCTTGCGCTGTGATTCGTGTTTCAGGATCTTTACCTCTCTTTGTTTCTACAACAATAGCGCCATTTGCCCCTTTCACCCCATAAAGGGTCGTTGCATCCTTCAATACGGTAATCCGGTCGATGTCCTTCACGTCAATATCACAGAAAGGAGTGGAAAGATAGCCGTTTATCAGGGACGTACCGGCCGAAATATTCTCGATTACCATCCCGTCAATAATCAATAAAGGCTGATTATTTGCATAGATCGAATTGAATCCTCTCATAAACATATTCATCCCCGCATTTTCCATTCCCGAACGGGAAATCACATTCAGACCCGCTACTGTTCCTTGCAACAAGGTCTCACCGCTGGTAGACGGATTTAACGAGTTATCACCGTCCAACTGAACCACAGAAGTAGTAAGATGGCTTCCCGCCACTTCCCCCAACGGAGTTGTCACATTCCCGAATACACTCTTATGTGTTTCGTCATAGATACGTATATTCACCTCGTTCCGTCCTTTCAGCGCAACTCTTTTCTGTTGGTATCCGGGACCGGAAATCAACAATTCTACATCATAAGACGGTACTTTGATAGAGAACTTTCCGGTTTCATCCGTCATTGCCGCACTGATATCCGAGACAGTCACTCTTATTCCATTAACCGGATTTCCGGTAGCCGCTTCCACGACTGTTCCCGACACTTTCTCCTTATACTCGATACGTTTCTTCACTTTCAACGTACGAATCTTCTTATTGAACTTCTGCGCATTCGCAGACAAAGCGAACACACAAGCCAGCAAAAGAAATATATATTTTATCTTATTCATAGCATTTTCTTTCCTTTAATCGTTTCATCTGCATCCGTATCATTCACCGTCCGGAATACGAGGGACAAATTTTATATAATCAAGAAACATCATTCCGCCACTCTGATTGGCCTTGGAGTACGGATGAAAACCCGCCGTATTACAAACCATCAACTGTACTTTGCCCATTCGCGGAACATCGAAATCATATCTCTCTTCTCCTTCCACTTCTTCTTTCGGAATCATTCGGGAGCTACCGGTATCCAACGTATATTTCCGAAGCTGTACCGGATAATCCCTGTATGTCTTATCTCCCGCTACCGAATAAGCAGCAAAAGCAACCGAGTTTCCCCAATAGTTATTTTGTATCGAGCCACCGGATGAGCGGGCAAGCTGTGCATCACCCGGCATTGCCGCAAACATCTTCTGGCAGACTACCAACGTGGAAGCCTCACTTGCCGGATCTTTTGCGATATGTTCAGCCATATCATCGTAAGAAAGCCAATAAACGTCATAGGTAACAGAGTTCAACCGTACTTCATACAGCAGATAAAAATTCATATCCGTGTTATAATTACTCGTATTGAAAACAAAAGAGTACTCTGTACCTGTAACGGGGTCCTTCTGGTAAGTCCGCGAAGACACCATCACATCCTTTCCTCCACTTGCCCACGACGAGCGTGAACGGGTGTACACTTTAGAAGGTGAGTATGCACTCAAATAGTCTTCGGCCTCTACCACCACTGTCTTTATTTTGTTCTCTTTCATCTTGACATCCACCCCATTCAGAAAACGAACCACTCCATTGGAGGCTTTATATTCGCTGACTTCTATCGGCAAAGGAACGAAGTCTGCCGCTCCTGAAAAATCTACCTTCACACCACTCAGGGCTGTCGTTTCCCCTTGCTTGAAAACCAAGTCGCGAATCAGTTCGTCAACTACCAGCGAATCAGTCTGTTCCTCGTCGCCCAAACTCATATACCTCGCATATTTAGCTTTCAACTCCCGGAAGTTAAGATCTCTCAATACAACGAATGTGTAGGAAGAGTCTTCATCGTTAATCGGCATTTCCTCGAAAAAGTAATTCCGTGTAGTCCACACCGTATCATATACGGGCTGCCCCAGTTCATTCACCCCTGTCTGTACACTTCTCTCCGTATCCATTACTTTGGTAGCTTTCGCATACAGGCTGTCCAACTGTTCGTATTCTTCCGGAAACATTCTCCGAACATATTGCAGATACTCATCAATATTCATCAAAGGTTTATACGCCTTATCCACTATATGCAGGACTCCATTATTGCAAAGCACATTTGAATGTTCCGAGTCAAAACTCACAGTACTCATGGATTGGTTCTTTCCGTTTATCATTTTCAAACGACTGTCCGGTTGAGTTAATGTCTTCATATTATACAAACCAAAAGCAATATGATTCTTCACTATCGCAAGTTTCTCCTGCTCATTCCATTCACCTTCTTCATAATCTGCCACCAGCTCTGAAATCGCGTCATTATCCGGCGCAAGAATTGTATACTCATATTCTCCATTCAGGATATTGACGTAACCGGTTTCCTCCAGCAAAAGATAAAAGGCAGAAAGATCCTTGTTCGCCTTTACGGCATCCAGCACACTTCCGTCCAATGTAGGAGTATCTACCTCCACATGATTGTCCCACTGGTTGTTACAGGCTGTAATCAATACCACAACTGCCAACAGCCATACCTCTCTTATTATATTGAGTTTCGTTTTCATTGCTACTAATTTATCCGTTGATTTTTATTTATAAGGCCAGATATCTCCTATTCCCGGAGAATTCTCCTCTATTTGGTTACCTTTCATATCAAGCATCGGCCATACTTGATTTTCCGTAGCCGGTATAAACTGAATCATATCAAAATAATAATACTTACCACCATACTTCTCTACCATGTCGAAACGTATCGTATGGCGGCCACTGGAATATACTTTAATCGTTCCCAGCAGAATACTGTTCATACTCTTATCCGGTTTGTAAGTATACTGTTTCCACCCGTATTCCCTTTCCATTTCCGCATGATTGACCATATCCACTCCACGAAAGTCCTGCTTAGTCTTACCATTCGCATCCTTTTCATAAACAATCGTTTTGACCTGTGCTATGGTTGCTGTTTTCTCTAAGACCTGATCATCCCGGTTTTCCTGTTTAAAAGTTGTTTTCAGTATCGGTCCTCTCTTTGATGAACTGGAATGGCAATAACATAACCATACTTTATAAGTACCGTCTATCAATAAAGGTAACGTGAACTCAAAGGCCTTCACAAAGCCACCGGTAGTGATGGAGAACGTCAGATAATCACCATTTACATACTGTTGGTTCAGATTCATCGAAGGATTATCATCACTCATATTTACTACTCCATAAGTAATATCCGGATTACCGCTACCTCTATCCGATTCGAATTTGACATCTTGATTTAAGTCTTTCATCTTAAACTTCTTGGTCTCCTTGCGATAGGCCGGATCCGATTTAATCTGTGGCAGGTCACACATATCGAAATCCACCCGATAGGCAGAACGTATCTTAATCTCCAATAACCCTCCGACTTCCTGCATCACTCCGTCCTCACAAGTCAAGTCGGTGTATTCACTATTTCTTAGCAGTTCGATTCCTGCTTCATAACTGGAAGCGCTCTTAAACCGGTTCAGCACAATGGACTGTCCGTCCATGGTACTGGTGATCACCTGATTCTCCACTTTAGTCATAACGGCCGATGTCCCTCCCAATAAATCAACAATATACCGTCGTCCTATTCCGATATGATAAGCCAGGAAGTTCTTTACCAATTCATCTTCCGCTATCCCCACCATATTCTTTTTCAAACGTACCAGCAGTTCCGCCTTATTATGGATACCTTCATCATTGAAAGTCTCATTACTCTGCACATAAACGGTATAAGTAGTATCATTTGTCATGACACCGGCCAAATACTCTTCATACTCGGCAAATAAGTCTTTGAACAAAGAATACTTTTCGGTAGGCAAAACAGCGACTTGCTGTCTCAAAGTCAATTCCGGTTTTTCCAATACCGCGTCAATCACGTGCAATACTCCATTCCCAAGTAAAACATCTTTTGTCACCATCCGTGCCTTACGGTCTACCATTACGTACACATTCCCGCTTTCATCACTCTCCGTTTTAGTAGTCAGATAATATCCCCGTATATTCGGAGTCGGCATTTTGCCGTCTTCAAAACGTGCCGAAGAAATCGTATCGCCAATAATATGGTAACCGACGTAAGCATCCGCTTCCTCTTTTGTCAGTTCGTCAATCGTCTTTCCTTCTTTCTCCATAAACTTTCTCACAGCCTCATCCGTCGGAGCCAGACAAGTATATGCCCCATAAGCATGAAGCATGCCCCGATAATCGGACTTATGCACTATTTTAAGAAACTCTCCCAAATGCTCGTCCATATATTCATCCAACATCTGTTCGCTCGTTGTTTGATATACACTCCCCATCAGACTGTCTTCGCACGCATTCAGAAAGAAAAGCGATAAAACACCCAGAAAAGTGTTCAGCAATATATTGTTCTTCATGTCCATATAGATTTAATTCGTTGCATAAAACTCATTTTGTTCCAGTAGCGGGTTCGCATCCAATTCCTCACTGTAAATAGGAAGATAATGGCTGTGATAATTCCTATACTTCGCTTTCAGACTGGTCACCTTACTCGCCGGAGCACTATATTCGGCTAACGTCATCAGATAGTTAAGGTTGTCACCTCCATAGTTATCACGTTTAGCCTGGCGTAGCACGTCAAACCAGCGTTTCCCCTCATAAGCCAACTCGCGGGCACGTTCATCCAAAATGAATTTCTCCATATCTTTACCCACATAAGAACCCTCCGACGCACCCAGATCCGTTGTTTCCACAGCGTTCGCACGATCCCTGATTACTTTCACCAATCTATAAGCCTCTTTCAGCAACTCCTGATTTTCATTATCCGCAATTGCCATCTGTGTCAAGGCTTCGGCTTTCATCAGATAAATCTCAGCCAAGCGATAAATAATAAAGTTACCGGTATATTCTTCCTGTGCCCGTTCCGCACTGGATGCTTTAGGCTCAACACCTATATATTTCCAAAGGCAAGATTTATTCTGACAAATAATATTGCGTATATCGAAAAAGAGCATATCTCCCGTTGCCGTCGGAATGAAAATATTCGACTCCAAGTTGGCCGTATTAATACCGATATAACCTCTTCCCGAACTCATCATAGAATAAAACGGATTCAGGTTCTCTGTAGAAAACTGCAATTCAAAAATACTTTCCATCGAATTGCCCTCGTAATACATCTGATTAAACAGAGCGAAATATGTAGACGGGTCGGGATAGTAAATAGTCACGCCGGACTCCTCCCCATCTTCTCCGCTTTCCTGTTTCTGCCGGGTAACCGGAATCAGCGTATACTGTCCGGAAGCAATGATCTCTTCGCATTTACGGTTGCACTTTTCATAATCTTCCATCCACAGATAAATATCAGCAAGCAAAGCCTTGACCGCCCATAAGGTCATTCTACCCTTATTTTGGGCTGCATCGGTAGTGCTGTAATGGCTAGGCAGATAATTGCCTGTCTCCAACGATTCCAAATCGGCGACTATTGCTTCCAACACTTCTTTCTGGCTACTTTTGGCAACGCTCATTTCCTGAGCAGCACTTATATATGCCTTACGGATAAGCGGCACATCACCGAAAGCACGTACCAGATAAAAGTACATCAGACTACGGATAGCAATCGCCTGACCCTCATATTCTTTTAAGGTAGCCGGAGAGAACGAAGGGTCATTGGCCTGTGCCGTCGGAGCAAACTCCAATATTGTGTTACAGATATTAATAGTCTCATAGAAAGAAGCCCAATCGAGCAAACTATTATCAATCGAGATCTCTCCGTTGAACACACTCACCACATTCGAGTTTGTCCTTTTTCCGGAAGTGATCATATCCGCCCGCCATTCTCCGTAGAGAAACAAGCGTTGTACCATAGCACTGGAAGCCATTGATAAATAAGCACCGTTCAGTACCGAACGCACATCTTCCTTCGTTTTCCAGAACTCATCCAACGGCACACCGTCATTGGGCATCAAATCCAGCCAATCGGAGCAAGAGGTAATTGTCAGGCCTTGCAAAGCCAATACGAACATCGTAATATATCTTGTTAGTTTCTTTTTCATAATCTTCCGGTTTTAAAAAGTGACACTCATACCCAACGTAGTTGTGAGCGTACGCGGAACACGCGAACGGTCATAACCGATATTAAACGGAGCACCAGTCAGGGCTATTTCTGGGTCCATGCCGGAGTATTTGGTCCAAACGTACAGATTGCTCATCGTCATCCATAGCTGACAGGTTTTGAGGAATGTTTTCTGCAAACGTTTCTTATCGAATGTATATTTCACAGTCAGTGATTTGAAACGCAGGAAAGAGCCGTCCTCCACAAAACGGTCGGAACCGAGATAGTTGTAAGCATTCTTCGAACCATAGACAGCTCTCGGCAGCAAATCAGTCGGCGCGGTCGCTTCATCCTCATACGGATGTCGCCAACGGCGCAACACTGCCTTACTCTGGTTATTGTAGGATGACATATTTTCCAGACTCATCCGCATCTGGTTAATAACCTTGTTTCCATAGCGGAAATTGAAAAAGGCGCTCACACTGATATTCTTATAACGGATATTCGGTCCGAAACCTCCTGTCAGTATCGGATTGGAATTACCTAAGTAAACAATATCCTGATGATCGATATTTCCGTCGTGATTGATATCCTCGTAAATAGCGTCTCCTGCCTGAAACTGATAATCAATGGTAGGATAAGCAAAACGCATTCTGACAGGAGTACGGTTGCCGTTCGCATCATAAGTAAATATCTGCTCACCGGCCGCGTCACGGGCGATGGTCTGGTTGTCGTTCAGGTAAACTCCTTTATAACGGAAGCCGTAGATAGCCCCCATCGGCTGTCCCAACTCGAAACGGCGGATATATTGCCCATTGGAAGTAGAGACTCCTTTTTGCATCGGATACTGATCGGGCACATCCAGAATTGAGTTGACGTTGCGCGCCAGATTGAAGTTGAAAGAAATGCTCCACTTCTTATTACGATACGGAACGGTATTTACCGAAAGCTCAAAACCCTTGTTCTCCATCGAGCCGGAGTTGACATCCGCTTTAGAGAATCCACTCGTGGAAGGAAGAGACAGGTTTTGGAAATACTGGTCTTTCGAGCGTTTCTGATAAACTTCCACGTCTATATTCAGACGGTTCTTGAAAGCAGCAAAGTTCAGTCCGAAGTTGACTTGGGTACTCGTCTGCCATTTCAGGTTGCTTAACTCCAAGCTGGAAGGATATACACTCGCCTCACCCAGATAAGAATATTCGTATGGCTCATACAGGCTGATATGTTTATAATTGTTGTTCGTTTTTGGAGAAGAGCCGTTAAGACCATAACTTGCACGAAGGCTCAACTCATTCAGCCATTTCCGCCAAGGTTTCATAAACGGCTCACCGGAAACCCTCCAACGCATGGAGACACTGGGAAACAACCCCCACTTATTGTCCTTACCGAAACGGGAATTCCCGTCGTAGCGGGCAGTTCCGTTAATGATATAGCGATCGAGCAAACTATATTGGATACTTCCCATAACACCCACCGAACGCTCCTGTTGAAGAGTCGTAGTGGAAGTTAGATAAGACGCTCCCGTCAAACGGGAAGGAATGGAAGGATCTTTCAGATAAGTACTGGCCGTATTACCTCCGGTCATGCGGAAATTGGTAGAACGTTTGTCTGAAGTAGTCAACGCCAGCAAACCCTGAAAACTATGCATCTTGCCCAAGTCCGGCGTAAAGACGATTTTGTTCATTGTATAAATGGTGAAAGCTTCTCCGTCACGATCATCGGCACGATTCACTGTCGCTTCATTCCACGGGCGACCGGTAGCCGTCTGCGGCAGGAAAGCGTTCTTCTTGTTATTGGAAACATTCAAACTAAAATCCGATTGATAACGCGCCCATGAGAAAGGTCGCCAGATAAGCGAGAGATTAGATACCACATTATTGGAAAGTGTTTGGAAATAACCGTCGTTCGCCATCGCCACAGGATTGTAAACGCCTCCCGACGAACTGCTGGGATTCCATTTTCCTTGAGGAGATTCCAATGGAGTGAAATAATTATCGGTTAATATACCAATCTCATTATACTCATAAACACTCATGTTCGGCATACGTGTGAAAGCCATGTTACTTACATTCTGGCTGGTAGAGAAATAGGAAATATAGTTCTTACGGTCGTCTGTCCGGGTATATGCCATGCTTGCAGAAAACTTAATTTGTTTGGAAACATTATAATCCACGTTCAATCGGGCATTCATACGGTTCAAACCGGTTCCGATAACAACACTATTGGCGTTGTAATAGCCGATAGAAGCACGATACTGTGCCTTGTCGCCACCACCACTGATAGAAGCCGTATGATCCTGGCTGAATCCGGTATGGGTAATCTCATCATACCAGTCCGTATTCTGACCATAGTTGTAGAAATAATATGGTTGATTCACATCATAAGCAAATTCAGGATCGGAAGTAGGGTCATACATCTTTCCGCTATTCATCAGAGCCTCCTGTATCAGCGTCGTGTATTCATCACCGGACAACACCTGAATACCTTCCGGCTTATTTATCATCGTTCCTTTGAACGTATAGGAAATACGGGGCTTGCTTACCGTTCCCCGTTTGGTGGTAATGAGCAATACACCGTTGGCGGCTTTCGCTCCGTAAAGAGCGGTAGCAGCCGCGTCTTTCAGGACAGCTATCTCCTTGATATCGTCCGGTGAGATATTCAATAACTGCGAATATTCCTCTTCGTCGGCTGTGGCAAAGTCAAAGTCATCGTCTACCGACGCATCATAAGGAAACCCGTCTACTACAATAAGCGGTTGTGAAGACCCCGTCATAGAAGTGGTACCACGAATGCGGAGAGACATTCCGGCACCCGGATCGCCCGAACTGGCTGCAATATCCAAACCGGCGATACGCCCCTGAAGAGCATCTTCCACACTGGGTGCCGTCATTCCATCCTCCAGATCTGCCATCGAAACTTTTCCCATAGCCGTCGTGAGGTCGCGTTCGTTGATGTCCATCATTCCGTTGCTGGTTTTCTTACTGGCAACGATGGTGGCTCCTTCCAACATCACAGTTTCATCCTGCATCACAACATTAATCGTCATCCTTCCTTTCACGGGAATGGTAGCTTTCTTCATACCCGTATAGGAAACCACAAGATTGTCTCCTGCACGTGTCTCCACACGCATACTATAATTACCATCCATATCGGCAATCGCATTCCCTACCACACGTCCGTCTTTATTGAGAAGCATGACGTGCGCTCCCGGAAGAGGTAACTTATCAATGGCAGCAGTCACTACACCCCGAATCACGACTTTCGTGACCTGTGCCGTCGCCAGAGTAGTTATGCTACATATTATCATCAACAGGATGAATAGATATAAGTTCTTTCTCATCATTGTGTTTATTTAGATAAATATTAGATTTTCTTATTCCTGAGGATTTGTTTTAAACCAGATAATTCCGTCCACTGCATGAATGACAGACAAAGGTCCCATATAATTGCTCTTTCCTTCGCCACGTACCGGTGATACCGGATCTGTCCCTTCCACTTTCACCCAATTGTTACTCTTAATATCCTGAAAACGGAACTTCAAAGAGTTGCTTTCATCCTTATAGACATCTACCAATGTATTGGCAGACCATAAATCCACATCGGCAGCGGTCAGCTTATAAGCCGTTGTCAACGAAAGGCTCTTATTTTTTCCCGGTTCCATATAAGGCAATCCATCATCCACAACGACTGTTCCGCTAAGGAAACACAGCTGCAGGAAGCGTTCCACCAAAGGTTTTTCCTCTGTAGAGAATTCTGCACTACCGACAGGTAATGCAGGAATCTTTCCGGCGGTTACAGCGGCTTGTATAGCTGCATCGGTAGGGATCAGGACGGTATAGAAAGTTCCGGACTTAATAAAAGAAGGGGCACTTCCACCATACACTCTATCCATATATTGTTTGAACAACCGACAATCGCTGTTCTGCTCGGTATATGAAGCAATACGGCTGTACAGAGTCGGATCTGTCCAGGCAGCCACCCCGCTACCAGTCTTGCGAGGACTGTATTGCAACATTTTTCCCGCCGCAATATCTTCGTCCTTGATTCTGAATACCCGCCCGTTGTTGTAAGCGAAATCCGTCATTTCTTCCACTTCCACCTCTTCGCCATCCAGAATATTGCCCAGTCCTTGCAGTTTATTGTTCTTGAAACGAACGACATCCCCATAAGCATTTACCGCATAGCCGTAACCATCGTATCCCAAAGCCGAGAAGCCATTAAAATCCTCCAACTCCGTCGCTCCTTTGGTGCGCTGAAAAATACACATACGGAGTAGTCTCTTCAAACGATCGTCCACTGAAGAAAGTCCGGCGTTCTTTGCATCCTCATTCACAAACTTACCGTTTATCTCATCATACGAATATCCGTCCATTTGCAGCAACCTGTCGGAAGGTAACACCAACAGATAATCTACCTCTTTATTTCCGTTCAAGACACTTTTAGTCAGCTCTATCAGCCAGTCACCGGTGAAGAACTTGCCAAATGCCACATCCGCCAACGTACGGCAATCCTCATTCAACAGAATTTCCGAATAGACGGTATTAAAATATTTGCTCTTAACAACTTCCTTCGTATCATACAGCACTCCATTGCTAGCGAAGTGACTTCCTGTGACACAGTCCTCAAGCCGGGGACCGTCTATCCCTTCCCCATTCAAAAATTCGCCATTGGTATTCTGTTCATTCGCGAACTGAGAAGGCCAGATAATACGGTCTACCATATGAGCTTTCAGAAAATAACCTAATGTAGTCAATGAAAGATCGGATAGTTTCTCAACACGGGCACGGGCAAGTACGGTTTCTTCAAACTGAGTAACTGCCTCATTGGAGGGAACCAGCAATGTATACCCCTGCTGTTCGGTAGTAGCGGTCTCTGTACCTTTGTAATCTTCGTTATTAAGAAGGTAGGGGAGATTAAGGTATGTCTTGCAATAAACAGCCGAAATGTTACGGTCCGGATAGAGCTTTTTATAGACTTCCGTCGTATTCTCTCCAAGCAAATAAGACATAAACAAATAGGAATCCCCGACTTTTGTCTCCAGAACATTCCGGAACTCTTCACGTCCGTTTGCCTTCAACATTTCATCAAGATTATCCAAAGGTTCGTTGACGGCCGACACCTCATGTATAATCCCGTTTTCAGCATAGATATCTTTATTAATGACACTGCCGGCTGCCGCATGCAAACCGGAATAGGCCGTTCCCTGAAAGAATGTTTCATAATCGACTGGCAACAGTTTGCCCTGCGAGAAATATGTTGAAGTAAGGATAGGCAGATATTTATACGGAGTCAGTACGGCGGTAACATCTGCCGGGCTGTCCACAACCCATTGCTCCTTTCCGTCAATCGTCTCCCTGTAGAGAGTCTTATAATAAGAGGTACGTTTCTTTACGGAACTTCCTTCTTCCCATACGGAACTCGAAAGTACATCTCCCAAACGGGCAGACTCGAAACGGTTGAAGACCATTGAATAGGCCACAATTTTAGTCAGTACCTCGACAGGAACTTCATCGATAGAAGAATAATTGTGTTCGGAAAGATAATGGCGGAAAGCCTCATCATTCGGAGCAAATACCGTATAATTAGCCGCCCCTTTGAGGATAGAGCTATACAAGGTTTTATCCACTGCATACAGATACAGGGAGAAATTCCCCCTCTCCGTCAGCACATCGTAAATAGGAGGTTCCAGCCAGGAAGGACGTTCATACTGTTCTTCCCTATCAGTACAACCTGTCAGCACCAGCAAAAAGACCAGCCAACAAGTCCCCAGCCAACCAAAACTCTGTTTACATAAACTCAACAATGTGTGTATCATAGTCTTAAAATTAAAATGGAGTTACGAACAATTTTTATTATGCCACAAAGATAAGCGCAGACGCATACTGTTAAGAATGGACTATCGTACTTTTGTATGGACTATCCATGTATCCCACCCAGAAGGCCTTCAGACTGCGATTATCAGAGACGCATGGACTTTTTATGTAATTCATGGACATTCTATCGCACACGGTTAACACCCAAGAAATAATCCATGCTTTCGTACATCACTCCATTCGCCTCCTTGATAAAAGCCGCTAATTTAGTCGAAAAAATAACGAGGGCAATTGCTCCATATAAATCTTAATCATCTAAAGTTGATCAAATGAGAATTAACAGCATTCTTACTTCTCTTCTAACCACCGTATTCCTGACCGCCTGCAACTCCGGCAGACAGGCGGAAAACGCCTATGACTGGGGAAAACTCCCTCAGCAGGCGGACTTGAACTGGGCGGACAGTGTAGGCAGCAGAAAGCAACCGAAAGGAACAATCGTATCTGCCAACTCTTTCGGTGCGATAGCCGACAGCACCAAACTTAGTACGGAAGCTATCCAAAAAGCGATTGACAGTTGCGCTGCTTCAGGAGGCGGAACCGTAACACTGGCTCCCGGGCACTATCTGGTAGGCGCTTTGTTTATCAAAAGCGGTGTCAATCTGCTACTGGACAAGGGAGTTACTCTACTTGCCTCTACCGATATTAATAATTATCCTGAGTTTCGTTCCCGCATTGCCGGCATTGAAATGGTATGGCCATCCGCCGTCATCAATGTTGTCAAACAGAAGAATGTGGCTGTCAGTGGAAAAGGAGTTATCGATTGTCGGGGAAAGAAGTTTTGGGAACAATATTGGAAAATGCGTAAAGAGTACGAATCGAAAGGCTTGCGATGGGCTGTGGACTACGACTGCAAACGCGTACGAGGTATTCTGGTAGAACGTAGTACGGACGTAACTTTAAAAGACTTCACCTTAATGCGTACAGGTTTCTGGGCTTGCCAGATTCTTTATTCCGACTATTGCAGTATCAACGGACTCAAGATTAACAATAATATTGACGGACGAGGGCCGAGTACGGACGGGGTAGATATCGATTCCTCCTCGAATATACTGATAGAAAACTGTATGATAGATTGCAACGACGACAATATCTGCCTGAAATCGGGCAGAGACACAGACGGGCTGCGTGTCAACCGTCCAACGGAGAATGTAGTGATACGTCATTGCACCACCCATAAAGGGACAGGGCTTATCACTTGCGGAAGCGAAACTTCCGGCAGCATACGTAATATTTTGGGGCATGACCTCACTGCTCAGGGAACCTGGAGCGTTTTGAGATTGAAAAGTGCCATGAGTCGGGGAGGAACCATAGAGAATATCTACATCACCCGTGTGAAAGCCGACAGCGTGCGGAATGTATTAGCCGCCGATTTGAACTGGAATCCGCAATATAGTTACAGCACACTGCCCGAAGAATATTCCCATCAGGAAATACCCGAGCACTGGAAGACACTGCTTACTCCGGTAGTTCCAGAGGAAAAAGGCTATCCTAAGTTCCGCAATGTATATCTTTCACATATCAAAGCGACCAATGTAAGGGAATTTATCTCCGCTTCCGGATGGAACGATACATTACGCTTGGAGAACTTCTTCCTGTATGCCATTGAAGCACAAGCACAGAAAGCGGGACAAATCCGGTACAGCAGAAACTTTAATCTGGCAGAGGTCACACTGGATACCAAGGACAATACCCCTATTATCTCAGAGCACAATGACAAGTGTAATATGCAGCTTAAAAGCTCTTCCACCGGGAATTTATAGAAACTAAAAAATAAAACAATATGAAACGATGTATTTATTGGTTGATATGCGCATTGTCATCTATCATAACGATGAACGCCCAGCCCAATTATAATTATTCAAAATTGCAAAAAGAAAAGCTCGGACGAGGTGTGGTTGCCATCCGTGAGAATCCTTCAACCGTAGTAGTCTCATGGAGGTATCTCTCTTCCGACCCGATGGAAACGGCTTTTAATATATATCGGGATGGAAAGAAACTGACCTCCCAACCGGTAGTGACGGGTACGCTATTTCGTGACGAGAACAGCAGTCAGAAAGCTGCGGTCTACGAGGTACGTCCCGTAGTAAAAGGAAAAGAAACGCATCTACTCGACGGGAAATACACGCTTCCCGCCAATGCCCCCTTAGGCTATCTGCAGATCCCCTTAAAGAAACCGGCAGAGGGGATCACTCCGGCAGGCGATACATATACATACAGCCCGAATGACGCTTCCATCGGTGATGTAGACGGTGACGGCGAATATGAAATCATCCTAAAATGGGAACCTAGTAATGCAAAAGACAACTCTCATGACGGATATACGGGTGAAGTATATATCGATTGTTACCGGATGGACGGCAAACAGTTGTGGCGCGTTAACTTAGGGAGAAATATACGCGCCGGAGCACACTACACTCAGTTCATGGTGTACGACCTAGATGGTGACGGGAAAGCGGAAATGGTGGCACGTACTTCGGATGGTACTGTAGACGGGAAAGGGAAAGTGATAGGCAACGCCAAAGCCGACTATCGCGAACCCGGTGTGTTCGACAAAAAGAAGAACAAACTCACCCGTCAGGGACGTATTCTGGAAGGTAACGAATATCTGACTGTATTCTCCGGACTTACCGGCGAGGCTCTTTATACCACCGATTACATCCCTGCTCGCGGCAATACCAAAGACTGGGGCGATACACGTGCCAACCGCAGCGATCGTTTCCTTGCCTGCATAGCCTATCTGGATGGCATCCGTCCTAGTGTAGTGATGTGTCGCGGTTACTACACCCGTATCGTACTGGCTGCTTTCGATTGGGATGGAAAGAAACTGAAAAAACACTGGGTATTCGACACAAATACTCCCGGAAACGAGGATTATCTCAAACAAGGCAACCACAATCTCCGCGTAGGAGACGTAGACGGTGACGGATGCGATGAGATTATTTATGGTTCGTGTACAATCGACCATAACGGCAAAGGGCTCTACTCCACCAAGCTCGGACATGGAGACGCTCTCCATCTGACACAAATCGATCCAACCCGCAAAGGTTTGCAAGTGTGGGCCTGCCACGAAAACAAACGTGACGGAAGTACTTACCGTGACGCCGCTACGGGAGAAATCCTGCTGCAACTTAAAAGTTCCAGAGATATAGGCCGTTGTATGGCAGCCGACATCGATCCGACATCTCTTGGAGTAGAGTTATGGTCATCGGGAACGGGCGGCATTATCAACTGCAAGGGTGAACTGATTGCACCAAAAACAAAAGGCTTCCCTATTAATATGGCTGTCTGGTGGGATGGAGACCTACTGCGGGAAGTACTGGATAAAACGTATATCAGCAAATATGACTGGGAACAGAAACGTTTCATCCCGTTCATCGAATTTGAAGGAGTAGCCTCCAATAACAGTACCAAAGCTACCCCCTGCCTGCAAGGAGATATCATCGGCGACTGGAGAGAGGAGGTCCTTTTCCGCTCGGAAGACAACAATTCCCTACACCTGTATGTATCGACAATCCCAACTGACTACCGTTTCCATACTTTTCTGGAAGATCCGATATACAGAATCAGCATTGCCACCCAAAACGTAGGATATAACCAACCAACACAACCCGGTTTCTATTTCGGAACGGACTTAAAAGGAACTTTCAGAGGATATAAGTTCAAATAAGAGTAAACAAAGAAAATTCATTCATGAATTTATTCGTCTGACAACTGTTTCTTTTTCGTCTGACAACTGTTAGACGAAAGAACAACAACTGTCAGACGAAAGTTTAACAGTTGTCAGACGAATAGTTTTATGTAGCATTAGGGATAATTTCATTAAGTATCAGAAACAAATATATATACTAACAGGAACTAAATTATAAAACAACCGGAACGGCTCATGTTTTCAAGACATGAGCCGTTCCAGTATTGTGGTAAAAATGAATTATTGTTCTTCTATTTCTTCTCTGAACTTTAAAAGTAGCGTTTCTCGCTAAATTACCGGAGTCCCATAAGTTACGCCTTCATCTTCCGTAATCTTTATCAACTTGTTCTTAATTTCCGGTTTCGGACCATATTGCCCTGTACGTACGAGCACTTTACACTTCGTCTTTGCAGGAATTGCCTTTAAAGCCTCATCCAAAGTAAAGAAGTCACCACTTCCGTCCGTAGCTACCACATAATCAAAGTGGCGAATATATTTACCCAATTCAGGAATTTTCTTACTGACCGCATCAATCGCCATTCCGGCAAAGACGCGGGAACCTTTGATATTCAGATGTGTATCGTCCTTCTTTCCTGCCCACATATACAGTTCCTTCGACTTTTCCGGTCCCATCTGACACACCAAATCATGAGTCATCTTATTCATATCAATAAAGGGTACATTCAGTTTTTCGGCTACCCGCTTGGGAGAAAGGAGATACTCGCCATGTGTATCCAGCAAGGAATCTGTGAACTGCCCTGCTGCGTCCTGACAGAACTTACGACGAACGATAGAGTTGAAAAGAACGGGGATACCGCCTTTTGCACGGGTTTCGTTCACAAACTTACGCAGGTTATCATCAAATGTGCCGCCCGGTTCGGTATAAAGTTTCGGGTTTTCCTTTTTCTCGTCATTATGTCCGAACTGGATAAACACATAGTCACCCGGTTTAATCAGAGCGACTACTCTCGCCCATCTTTTTTCGTTGATAAAACTCTTGGTGCTACGTCCACTGGCAGCATGGTTGGAAACAACCACTTTATCGGACGGAAAAAAGCTGCCCAGCATCATCCCCCATCCACGTTCCTTGTTCTTCGGATTTTTGAGGTTACGGTTCGCCATAGTTGAATCGCCAATCATATAAATCGTTACCGGAGACTTCTCTACAATGGCAGAAGTAGAAAGCACCAAAAACGCTAAAAACAGTAATTTCAGTTTCATTATCTTTCTTATTTTAATTTAGTAGGTTCATATCAAGTTTTTACTCCGCATCCACTTTATACAGCAAATACTGTGCAGGAAGCAGTTCGGATACTTCCGCCTGAATCTTAAACTTCTGTGTACCGCTATAATAAGGATAGCCTCCTTCTAAAGAGATTGCCACATTCGGTTTTACAAGATAACGAAAAACTCCTTCCTGACCAACAACAGGATAAGGAATCTTTCCGTCCTCCCATGAAACTACAGGAGAGGTTTCCGCCAGATCAGAAGGGTATTGAACTTCAACTACAATCAATGCCATCAGGTGTTGCAAAGTTACGGTCAAAGTAGTATTAGATACAATGCCTTCACCTTTCATCAGGTCGCTATTGGTGTATCCTTCAGGAGTCGACTGATCTTGCAGAGGAGTAAAATCTGCAAGATACGCATTCAGCTCCACTTCATCGTTCACCTTCTGATAAGGATAATAAGCAATGTAGTTTACATTGCCGGATTGATGAATCAAGGGCTGATCTGAAGACCAATTCCCGTCATCACCAACCGTACAACAATAATTCTTATATTGTTTTTCTCCATTGTCGGGAGCTATTATCTGCAATATGCCAATCCGGTCGCCGAAAGTAAAACGGGTAGTATAGCCTTCTTCCGAAGTACGTGTTCCAGTGTTCTCTACTCCAGCTGGTGCATAGCTATCGGAAACAACGTTGAGTGATAAAGGCAAGCCCTTTTCCGGCAAAGCACTTTCGGAGAATTCTTCGTGCGAACAAGAATTCAAACCTGCTAACAGAAGAACGGAAGCCAGTAACATAAATAATCTATATTGTTTCATAATACTCTTTTTTATTATTCATAAATGAAATGTTGTAATAGGTCGCTTAAAAAGCCAGGATACAACGGACAACAGTAGAAGGATTATTCTTTCTATTATCGGCTAAACGCAAACTATAATTATTTCCACCTGCCGCATCAAAAAGGACGCGACGTGCATTATCTTTATCCTTCTCCGAACTAGACCAGTAATGTACTCCCTCTACAAAAGGAGCTATCCCCTGATTATTTTCCCCCATCCGTTCATTCAATTTTTTAATGATGGCAGTAGACATCTTTATATCCCCTGTTGATTTTAACGTGACAGTGCTTCCGGTATTATCTCTATATCCTAACAGTCCAACAGCTTCTCCTAGATTTTCGAGAATATCCCACCACTGGCCGATAGTCGGCAAATACCAACCTGAAGTCAGATTTGATTCTTTACCGGGAGCAGCGTATATTTGGCTATCACCTGTCCCATAATATTCAGAATAATAAAAAGCAGCATAAGAAGTTTCTTTTACATCTGTCACTCCTGCAAGTTTATTATCAGCAATATACATTTTCTTTCCATATCCGTCGACATCCTGATACATCGTATTATTTCTCGTTACATTTGGAAAATAATTAATACCACCAGTCTGACTTTCAGTCTTTTCATCTTCTCCCACAGTTCCCCAAGTACAAGCCGCAGAGGCATTAGTCAATGCCATCACATATCCATGCGTCCATCCTTTTGATTTCTCCAACTCGCTCATTCTTCTAGGATCTGTTTGGAACACGACACCAATATAGGCTCTTCCATCTTTGAAATCTGCCGGAGTCTGAGACGGGGTTTCCCAAACTTTCTCTCCTGTCGTGTTATCCACCTCGCGCAAACCGCCATCACTCACGAGCCAACTATTTCCATCCGCACTACGATAAAAGAAATCACCGGGTTTTATATCATCTGCCGTATAGCAAGTGCGGCTCGTCACCAAATGTTCATCTCCATTCGGAGTCCATTCCGGTCCTGAAACGGCTAATGAAACTTCAACTTCTCCTTTATTATTTACTGTAACATTATAGACATACAGATAACCCGATTGCAGGTTTGCATCCTCCTCTTCCTCCGGAATGTAATAGGCCGGAACATTATTTATGACAATTTTTATAAAAGGGATACCTTTCATTTGCTGAGGAACAAGCAATGCCTGCACGGTTTGCAGATAACCTTCCGTTATCTTGTCACCAGAGAACTTTAGAGGAACAATCTCTGTGTTTCCGGAAGTCTGCGCCACTGTCCCCGAAATCATATCCAACTCACCGGAGGTCAACGACATATTGACAAAACTAATAGAGGCATCTTTTATTGTTTCCTCATTTTCCACTCCCTCACCTGCTTTCAAGTTTAATTGTACTTTTGCAGGTAAATGATAAAAGTCTAAGGTCGGTTGGTCCGAAAAAGAAAAATGATTTCGAGCTCTCAAAAAATCACTATTCTGATAACCATTCCCCAGATTCTGATCTTGCTGTACAGAAAATGAAACAGGAACTTCCGTCTCATTGCAAGGATACCAAGCCAATACGTCAACTGCCTCAGTTTTATTTTCCCAATAAAAAGGTTCATCGGCAGTCAGTCCGCCATTTTCGTCGGCAGTATACAGCTTCACTTCCTCACCTATCTGTATGGCTACTTTTTCCGTACCGTCCCAACTTCCTTCCGAAGTTGTCCGTGTCAACGGCCGATCGAACACTTGTCCTACAAACGTCATCGGATAGGTGCCGTCAAGCACACTGTTTCCCCTTTCTTCATCAGAGGTACATGACATCAATACATTGCCTGTGGCAACAACGAACAGCCATGCAAATAATCGTAGTTTTCTATTCTCTATTATCATACTATTCAGATTCTAAAGTTCTACAAGTTTATATCTATATCTTTGTCGGGAAGTTCATCATTCCATCCATGAATGGCGGAGGAAGAAACGGCAAGCCCGGTACGGTTCACTTTAACGTTATATTCATATACTTTACCGCCTGTCAAAACCAGATCAAAAGAGTCCTTGCTTTTTAAATGAACACCTTCATAAGCGGTCCCGTTATGAATCAGAGAGAGAGCGGCCCCTCCGGAGACAGTTTCCGGAAATAATATAAACGAATAAGTATTCGCATTTGCCGCAACGGTGCTTCCATCCGTAAATTCCAACCCTCTGGCAGTTGCCGTATTCGCCTGAGCAATTCCCGCCAACGTATCAAACGAACCGGAAGCATGGAGAGAAGCCAGACGGACTGTGCAACCGCTAAAGTCTGTATCTACGGCAAAACCTGTGCCCGGAATAAAATTCAAGACCACCTTACACATGGTATGATAAAAGTTAAAGTTCAGCATCGGAGACGATAAAGAACCTTTGGCGGTGGCATACAGATAATCAAAGTTTTTACTGCCTGTCTGGTTGCTTATGTTCGCTTCGAGTAGCGTGTGCCCCGATGCAGTATAAGGATAATATGCGGAAAACTCCGATTCTTCCTCATCGATATAGTAGATAACAGCACCCGGTGCAGGAGTAAAGGAAGAACCTCCGGTAAAGTTATGTCGCCTGTTTGTATAAGTCACATCCCCACTTGTTCCGGATATGCCGATTGCATCTTCCTCCTCCCACGTATCATTCGCCATTCTCGAAGCCGCTTCTTGACTGATCATTCCCGATACACCGGCAGATACCGGCATTTGTCCTGTCGTATCTCCCATCTCTTGCTGGTTATTGCAGGCGGTCAATACCATCAATGATAGGACCGTCAAAAGAATTCTGTTTTTCATAATTCACTAATTTATCAAGCTATAATTAAGAAGTCGTTTTAAGAATTGTTTATTGAATCTCCACATTATCCGGACCGTCTGTAAACTCCGGCTCCCACGTATGGATATTGCCTGACGTTCCGGCTCCTTCGGGAAGTTCGAGCGCAGCCTTGAGATAAAGCGGAGAGATATCGTTTCCGAAGTATCTCAGTTCCTCTGTCATATCACTGACCAAAGAACAGGTCCTGCCTCCCGTCAACGGTAACGACAAGGAAAGTGTCTGCTCATTCCCCGCTATACCTATTATATAGATGGTAGCCGAATAAGCTCCAGTAGACAATTGCTTTGTGAACACCGGCTTTATACTTTTGGGTTCAGACAGTTCTCCCGTAGACAGGTTAAAGGTGGAAGCAATGCCGGATAATGTCGCCTCAATCTCTCCTGCCACCTGTCCGGGCTCTCCGCCTTGAGGAACCAGTGTCAATGTCAACTGACGGACACGCTGTTTCATTTTAATAGAGGTCTTCACCGTTTTGTCGGGTTCCACTACCACCGCTTTAGTCCGGGCATTAGAGAAAAACCAGCCAGGCTGTTGCAAGGTCCCGTCTTCTCCAAGCGCAACGCTGGCTGTAAGATTATTCACAGTCATATTGGCAGGCTTATTATAAGCTACCACATCATACGTCCCGACATTCAAGGCAGATTGATAAGTTGCAGTCCGGTTATCCACATTCCGTTCGCCGATTCCGGTAATAAAAAGAGTGTAATCGTCCGGAAGTTGCGCTTCCGCAGAATAATCCCCCCAATCGGCAGTGATTTCGACAGTACCTTGCTTGGATATTTCATCTCCTTCATTATCGGAACAGGAGATGTGCAAGAACGTAATTCCCAATAATAAAAGAGGGAAAACATACGCGGTCATCATTTTACGAGTTTTCATAATAGTATAAATTCATGTTTGATTAATAGCTCAAAATTCTAGCATACAAAGGTTTGCTTTCACTTTATGGCAAAATTAAACGGAATAGAAATAATAGAAAATGGATAAACGTACACAAACCAGCACAGATTATCAAACCGGCACACGAACGGAGGTACCATCGGCAAATAATCCATGTAAACGTACAAGTATCCATGTCACAAACGCCAGACTCTCCTCATCTTTGTATTCGAACGTTAACCAAATATATTCACCATGAAATATTTACGCTATTTGTCATTGATCGGAATGCTGCTCTTTATTATTGCTTGCGGAGATGAGTCCATACAGTCACCGGAAAACAATAACACAAATAATGCAGGGAATCAAGAGGAAGAACCCAAAGAGGAAGTTATCAAAGGAGAGCGCAGTATGTGGGTCAGCTACGACCCTAATTATAAGGAAGTAAAACAGCATACTTCCGGTTATTCCCATGCACTAATCAGTTGGAGACTACTCCCGACAGATCCGGATAATATTTCCTTTGATATTTATAAAAGTGAAGATAACGGACAAGAAACCAAACTGAACGAAACGCCTATTGAGCATACCACCTGTTGGGCGGACAAAGATATTAACCCTCAAACCACGAACACATATCGCGTTACCATATCCGGTTCAAAAGAGACACTGTGCGAATATACCCTGACTTCCTCAATGGCGCAGACTTTCTACCGGGCTATCCGGTTGAACGCCAACGTGCCAAACCCCGCTATCACATATAATGCCAATGATGCACAAGTGGGTGACCTCGACGGTGACGGAGTAATGGAAATCATATTGAAACGCCAACCCTATGACGGTGCCAATAAAGGCGGATGGCAGGAAGGAACCACTTTGCTGGAAGCTTACAAGCTGGACGGAACCTTCCTTTGGCAGATAGATATGGGAATCAATATACGCTCCGGTTCCCATTATACTTCTTTTATCGTATATGATTTTGACGGTGACGGAAAATGTGAGATCGCTTTCCGTACCTCCGAAGGAACCAAATTTGCCGACAATACGATAATAACAGCCGCCAACGGAGAGGTAAACGATTACAGGCAGCCGGTTGATTCTCCCGGGAAAGGATGGTATTCAGGGAAATCACTACACTCCACTCACGGACTAATCTTTGACGGGCCGGAATATATATCCATTGTCAACGGACAAGGTGTGGAAGTGGCACGTACCAACAATATTCCACGCGGAGGAGAAGGCAGTAATTACGAACGTGCCAAATACTGGCACAATTACTGGGGAGACGACTACGGCAACCGAATGGACCGTTTCTTTATCGGAGCCGCTTATTTGGACGGAATTCCTCAGAATGGCGTCAGGAAAGCCAATCCCAGCCTGATCATCACTCGGGGAATTTACAAAAACTGGCAGGTATGGGCGTTGGACTTTAACGGTTCCTCATTATTGCCCCGATGGAAATTCAATACAAACGATAAAGGATGTGAATCGTACAGAGACATGGGCTCACATTCTTTCAGGGTAGCAGACTTAAACGGGGACGGTTACGATGAGATACTTTATGGTTCGGCAGCCATCGCACGCAACGGAAAAGGTCTCTACTGTACAGGAAACGGACATGGGGATGCGTTGCACGTGGGCAAGTTTACCCCCGACCGTTCGGGACTGCAAGTAGTAGCTTGCTTTGAAAATCCTAACAAATATATGAATAGCGGCTTCGGCTACGGCTGTGCCGTATTCGATGCAGCGACAGGGAAGTTTATAACCGGCCATGCAGGCGGAGCTACTTCCGGAGATAGCGGAGACAGTGCCGACGAGGATGATGAAGACAATAACCCTCCGGGAGACGTGGGAAGGTGCCTGGTAGCGGATATTATTCCGGAAAGTCCCGGACACGAATATTGGTCTGCCGAAGCCAGCGGAGTATACAGTTGCCAAACCGGACAATTGCTTAGCACAACATTGCCTTCTGCCAAAACCGGATCCAAAAGTTATAATAACGCTGTTTTTTGGACCGGAACATTAACCCGTCAGATGTTGGATGATGTAATGGTTCATAGTTATACGAAATCCGCTCCCTGGAATATGTCGCGGGTGATAACTTTCGAAAAATACGGTGGCGGTGTAAAATCCAATAACTCAACCAAAGCCAATCCTTGTTATTATGGAGACTTTCTGGGAGATTACCGCGAAGAAGTGATTTATAGAAGCAGCGACGGATTGTCCATCTATATCTTTTCGACCAATCATCCTACCGAGTACCGGTTTGTACATTTGACGAACGACCATACCTATGATATGTCACAAGCTATGCAGAATATAGGATACAATCAGCCTACACATTTGGGCTATTATATTGGAGAAGATGAAAAATAGCACAATTTATCCATCTTTTCACACGTATATCCATTATACATAAACAAAAAACGCAATACTTTAGCTGCGGAAACAGAAAAGATAAATTTCACTTATTACATATTTAATTTTTACCTGGAATGAAAACAACCTTATTAAGCCTTTTATTACTGGCAACAGCAGTTAGTATAGAAGCACAAAATCTGCCACAGACTTTTCAATTAGCCGATGCTCCACGTTACTCGGAAAAAACCGGATACGGATTCGACCGTGTAGATACACCCAAGAAAAACAGTAATGATCCTTTCTATTTCTCGGTACGTGTGCCGGACGGAAATTACCGTGTCACGGTACGTTTAGGCAGTAAGAAACAGGCAGGGAATACAACTGTACGTGCAGAATCACGCCGCCTGTTCGTAGAGAATCTGCCTACTAAAAAAGGAGAATTCGTAGAAGAAACATTCATCGTCAATAAACGTAGTCCCCGTATCTCCGCCAAAGAATCCGTAAAGGTCAAAGACCGTGAAAAAAGCAAATTGGACTGGGACGACAGACTGACAATCGAAATTAACGGAGATGCTCCCGTATGTGAAAGTATCCGTGTAGAAGCAGCAGACCCTGCCACTCCAACTATTTTCTTATGTGGAAACAGCACAGTAGTAGATCAGGAAAATGAACCTTGGGCCAGCTGGGGACAAATGCTTCCCCGTTTCCTTACGGACAAAATATCGGTAGCCAACCATGCAGAGTCCGGATTATCCGCCAATACATTTATCAGCGGGAACCGCCTGAAAAAGATTATGTCGCAGATAAAGAAAGGAGATTATGTTTTCGTTGAATTCGGACACAATGACCAAAAGCAGAAAGGTCCCGGTAAAGGCGCCTATTACTCTTTTATGACCAGTCTGAAAACCTTTATCGACCAGATACAGGAGAAAGGCGGACAGCCGGTGCTGGTTACTCCGACACGTCGCCGCAGATTTGACAAGGAAGGCCGTACCGTCAATACACATGGCGAGTATCCGGATGCAGTACGCTGGATTGCAGCAAAAGAAAATGTACCTTTGATAGAACTGAACAACATGACCGGTACACTGTATGAAGCATTGGGCGAAAGCGGTTCGAAAAAGGCTTTTGTACACTATCCGATGGGCAGCTTTCCCGGACAAAAGAAAGAATTGGCTGACAATACCCACTTCAACCCTTACGGTGCTTACCAAATAGCGAAATGTGTGATAGAAGGAATGAAAAAGGCTACCCCGGAACTGACGAAATATCTGAAAACAGATACTTCTTACGATCCCGCCAAGCCGGATAACGTAGACAGTTTCCACTGGTGTCCGGCCCCTTTCTGTGAAATGGAAAAACCCGACGGAAATTAATAGTACATAACCATAAAAACTAATATCATGCTTTTACGTTCTTTCTTACTAATCATCGTTTTCGTATGTAGTCAGATTGTACGCAGTAACGACTTCGTTTGGTACAATGGAAAACAGGCTATATCATACGCCATGCCCCAGTCTACCGCCCCAGTTGTAAAAATAGCTATTGACATGTTCACGGAGGACATGAAACAGGTGACAGGTTTATCACCCAAACAAAGTCCTGCATCCCAAGCAACAATCCGCATTATACAGTTGGACAAAGCGGATAAAAAACAACAGAAGGAATTGCGCGGACTAAATATCCCCATTGATGAAATTGCCGCTAAAAAGGACGGTTTTTATATGGCAGTGGCCGGAAGCTCTACGGGAAAACAGCTTTTTGTTATAGGTAGCGACGGCAGAGGAACTGCTTATGGAATATTGGAATTGTCACGTCTGGCAGGCGTATCACCTTGGGTATGGTGGGGAGATGTCACTCCGGAAAAGCAGAACCGGCTCGCTGTAGCCGATACGTTTCAGACTTTTCAGAGTCCGTCTGTCGAATATCGCGGCATTTTCCTGAATGATGAAGACTGGTCTTTACAACCCTGGAGTTGGAAAACGTTCGAACCTTCCAACATCAAAGGACGTATCGGAGCCCGTACTTACAAAGAGATCTTCAAATTACTGTTGCGGTTGCGCGCCAATGCGATTTGGCCGGGTATGCATGGCATCACCACTCCTTTCTACTTCGTGCCCGGTGCAAAGGAAGTGGCCGACAGTTGCGGCATTGCTATCGGTACCTCGCATTGCGAACCTTTAATGCGCAACAATGTAGGAGAATGGAGTGTAAAACGACGTGGAGCCTACAATTACATTACCAATCGTGATTCCGTACAGGCTTACTGGATAGAACGGCTGAAAGAAGCTGGGAAGTATGAGAATATGTATACGATCGGTATGCGAGGTATTCATGACGGACACATGGAGGGGGTAAAGACTATGGATGAAAAAGTCAGCGCTCTTCAGCAGGTCATTAACGACCAGCGTAAATTGTTGGCTAAATATACTAATCCGGACGTTACAAAAGTTCCGCAGGTGTTTGTTCCTTATAAAGAAGTATTGCAGATCATGGAAAACGGTTTGCAAGTCCCGGAGGATGTTACACTTATGTGGTGTGACGATAATTACGGATACATGACACGCCTCAGCGATGAAGAACAGCAAAAACGAAGCGGTGGCGGCGGTGTTTATTATCATCTAAGCTACTGGGGACGTCCACATGATTATATGTGGCTGTGCACCACTCAGCCGGGACTTATCTATAATGAGATGAAGCAGGCATACGACCATAATGCCCGTCGTATATGGATAGTCAATGTGCACGATCTGAAGCCGTCGGCTTATAATCTCGAACTGTTTCTGGATATGGCCTGGGACATCAATTCCGTAGGTCCTTCTACCTTAAACGCACACCAGGAAAAATGGCTCTGCCGGGAATTTGGCGAACAGGCCGGAAAGAAACTGTTCCCTGCCATGCATGAGTTCTACCGCTTATGTAGTATCCGTAAACCGGAACACATGGGATGGACACAAGTAGAATTAGATAAAAGAAAGTACCCCAGAGGGCGTTCACAAGTGATTGATACCGAATTCAGCCTGACTGAATTCGGCGGAGAGCTAGACCGTTATCTGGATTCGTACGAAGCAATCAAAAAGACTGTTACCGAAGCAGAAGCCCTGATTGCACCCGAACGAAAAGACGCTTTCTTCTCACATATCAAATATCAGGTATTTGCTGCCGCCGCCATGAGTACCAAAATGCTGGAAGCACAACGCGCCCGTTCCTACTCTACCGGACAGTGTGATGAATCTCTTTGGGGACGTGACAAGGCTATGTTATCAGCCTGTGCCAGAAGTACGAAAGCTTATCAGGAAATCAAGGAACTGACTGATTACTATAACAATGAGATGGCGAACGGTAAATGGAAACATTCCATGTGTTTCTATCCGCGCGATTTGTATGTGTTCTATCCGCCAACTCTTCCTATAGGATTGACCGACAAAGAAGTAGATAAATATCTGGCTGAAGGTCCAAAGAAAACATCTTCCCGTAAGATTAAAACAGATAAATGTATCAGTTACAATGCCTGCAATTATACCCAAGCATCGGAAGGAGCTACGCCTATTCAGGCACTTGGACACAGTATGAACGCCGTTGCCCTGTCTAAAGGTGGCTCACTGACATTTGAATTTGACTGTCCGTGGGAAGGAGAAGCATTGTTACGTACTGCCGTCATACCGACTCAACCGAATGACAAAGGAGATATCCGCTTCAGTGTCAGCATAGACGGAGGAAAACCGCAGGTGCTTTCTTTCCGAGAAAAGGGACGTACGGAGACATGGAAACGTAATGTACTGCGTGGGCAAGCCGTCAAGGAGACTAAGCATTCACTTAAAAAAGGCAAGCACACGCTGACAATCAAAGCGTTGGACAAGCACGTTGTAATAGACCAATGGATGCTCGACTTTAAGCCGAACCGTAAATTTTATGTGTTCCCACAGTAACCTTAAAAAGGTATCAACGCCATGAAATACACGCCATTATTTATCATCGGATTTATACTTTGCTTATCTGCATGTACGGATAATCAGCTTCTTCCGTCCTCTTCGGATGACGGAGAGAAACCGGTGGTAAAAGAAGAAAGGAACTATACTCCAAGAATGTTATGGGCATCTATCAACGGCAGGGCAGACGCTACAAACGACAAGAACCAAATACATAATAAAAAGATTCTTGTCAGTTGGCGCATGCTGCCCACTGACGATACGGAAGTAGCGTTCGACCTTTACAGAAAAAGTGGCGACCGGGCTGAAATCAAAGTAAATGAGAATGCTATCACAGTCAACAATTTTCAAGATGTTTCGGCCGATCTTTCGGTAGATAATACATATAGACTCTGTTACCATTCGAGTACAGTAACGATAGATACCTATACTATCACCGCACAACAGGCTTCCGCCGGACTGCCTTATATATCGATTCCCTTGCAAGGAACGGAAGGCATCACTCCCGGATTAGTGTACAAAGCCAATGATATAAGCATAGGTGATCTGGATGGCGATGGACAATATGAGATCGTATTGAAACGGCTTATCTCTTCTCCAGATGATGATGAAGACAGCGAGACGGGCGACACGAATGACGGCATACGCCACTCCGTATTGCTGGAAGCCTATCACCTGGACGGCACATTCATGTGGCGAATGGCAATGGGGCCCAATGTGCCAACCGGAAACGGAAGTTCATTCGCTGTATATGACTTCAACGGGGATGGTAAATGCGAAATTGCATTGCGTACCGCCGAAGGCACCATTTTCGGGGATGGACAGGAAATTGGTGACACCGATGGGGATGGAAAAACGGATTACCGGGTAGCGGGCAAGAAATATATACATGGCGGACCCGAATTCTTATCCGTGATAGAAGGCGCTACCGGCAAGGAGCTGGCACGAACGAATTACATCGCTCTCGGACAAAGTGAAGACTGGGGAGATAACTATTATAAGCGCTCAAGTAGTTATCGGATCGGAATGGCACGTTGTTCCAACGACGCTATCTCTATCATTATAGGACGGGGATGCTACGCCAAAATCGTAGTGGAAGCATGGAACTTTAGCGATAACCAACTGTCCCGCATCTGGCGCTTCGATACTACCGACGGTATTCACAGCGATTATGACGGTCAAGGATATCACAGCATGAGCGTGGGTGATGTGGACAATGACGGATTAGATGAAATAGTATACGGTTCATGCACCATAGACCACAATGGAAAAGGGCTCAACTGTTGCGGACTGGGACATGGCGATGCATTACATCTCGGAAAATTCGACCCTTCAAGAAAAGGACTTCAAATATGGTCTTGCTTTGAAAGCGGTACGGTAGGCGCTGCCCTAAGAGATGCCAATACGGGAGATATTATATGGAAATTTGACAAATCAGGAGATGTGGGACGGTGTTTGGTGGCAGACATCGATCCGGATAGTCCCGGCTGCGAAATGTGGTGGTATAAAGGAAATGCTCATTCTTCGTCCGGCGTTGATTTGGGTTATGTTCCAAGTTCGTGCAATATGGCAATGTGGTTCTCCGGCTCCCTTAACAGGCAATTATTGGATAATGGCACTGTTAATTCCTACAAAGACGGGAGGGTATTCACCATATATCGTTATGGCGTTACCACCATCAATGGCACGAAAGCCAACCCATGTTTCTATGGAGATTTTCTAGGTGACTGGCGGGAAGAAATTATTCAACCGACCTCCGACAATACGGAATTACGCATATTCAGCACCTGGTATCCCACGGAATATCAGTTTCCATATCTGATGAGTGACCATATTTATGAAATGAGTGCTCTTAATCAGAATATCGGCTATAATCAGCCAACTCATACCAGTTATTATATCGGTTCCGACCTGATAGAGAATAAAGAAATAAGAAAATATTGCTCAAGCAAATAACGATAACGCTATATGATAAAAATAAAACAACTACTCTCACTTGCATTTCTCCTGTGCTTCAGCAGTATAGACGCACAGAATACGGAGACTCTGTATCTGTCCGGCACCGGACTGGGAAACACCGTGACTTGGGATTTTTATTGTTCCGGAGGCATGAACAGTGGTAAATGGAGTAAGATAGAAGTACCTTCACAGTGGGAACTGCAAGGTTTCGGAGAATATACATTCGGCCGTTTCTATCTGGTAAAAGGAGCCAAGCCAAGTGATGAAATGGGGCTCTACCGTTATAAATTCAAAGTTCCCGCTGACTGGAAAGACAAGCAGGTCAGCATTGTTTTCGAAGGAGTAATGACTGATACGGAAGTGAAGATTAACAACGAACTTGCGGGAGATATTCATCAAGGCGGTTTCATCAGTTTCAATTATGACATTACCGACAAACTCAAGTTCGGTAAAAGTAATGAACTGGAAGTGAAAGTATGGAAAGAGTCTGCCAATAAATCGGTGAATGCGGCGGAACGCCGGGCCGATTGGTGGCTGTTCGGTGGTATCTACCGTCCGGTTTATCTGAAAGCCATGCCTAAGATACATATCGAACGTATTGCCGTGAATGCAACAGCCGACGGCAAGTTATCAACAGAAGTTCATATGAATAATCTACCAAAGGGGTATTCTCTGGCAACTTCACTGGCTCCGGTAGGAGAAAACAAGTCCATCGGAAGGCAAACAACTACTTTGGATAGCGGGAATGTACAAACCATCTCGACTGACTGGGAAGGTATCCGCACCTGGGATTGTGAACATCCCAACCTTTATCTGCTCCGATTGGAACTGCTCGACAATCAAAAAAGACTTGTACATATACACGAAGAACGAATCGGATTCCGTACCGTTGAGTTCCGCCCTAAAGACGGGATTTATATCAATGGAACAAAAGTAGTAATGAAAGGCGTCAACCGTCATAGTTTCCATCCCGATGGAGGACGTACAACAAACAAAGAAATCAGCCTGCAAGATGCACTGCTAATCAAAGAGATGAATATGAACGCGGTCCGCTCACATTATCCACCTGACAAGCATTTCTTGGATGTATGCGACTCTTTGGGAATCTTCTACCTGGAAGAGTTTCCCGGTTGGCATGGAAGATATGATGAGAAAGTGGGAGAGAAACTACTAAAAGAGATGATGGCTCATGACGTGAACCATCCCTGCATCTTCTTATGGAGCAACGGCAATGAAGGAGGATGGAATAAGAAACTGGATACCCGTTTTGCCGATTATGACCCACAAAAGCGGCATGTAATTCATCCGTGGGCAGATTTCAACCAACTGGACACTCATCATTACCCTGCATACCAAACGGGAACGGCACGTCTCGCCAATGGATACAACGTTTTCATGCCGACAGAGTTCCTGCATGGACAGTATGACAAAGGACTGGGCGCGGGGTTGGAAGATTATTGGAGCAATTATACTTCCAATCCGTTATTTGCCGGTGGTTTCTTATGGACTTTTATGGATGAAGCCGTTACACGTAGTGACAAGGGAGGAATTCTCGACTCAGACGGGCCGAACGGTCCTGATGGTATTGTAGGTCCCAGAAGGGAAAAAGAAGGTAGCTTCTACACAGTCCGCGAAGTATGGGCTCCCATTCAATTCAAAAATATGTTTATCACCCCTTCTTTCAAAGGAGAATTTGCGGTAAGTAATACTTATCTGTTCACCAATTTGAAAGAATGTAGCATGAGATACCGCCTGTATGCTACTCCTTCTCCACTAAAGGGAGGTCAGCGTTCATTACTGAATGAAGGGACGGTCAGCCTACCGCCTATTGATCCGGGAGAAACAGGGAAAGCACGCATGAAACTACCGGCTAATTTCTTTCAAGGTGATGTATTGGAACTGGAAGCTTACGATAGAAACGGGAAGTCTATTTGCACCTGGACATGGCCGGTAAAATATGCCGATGAATATTTTAAAAGCCAACGTACACAAAGCACCCCTGCAAAACCTGCAGAGATTAGAAAAGAAAATGAAGATATCATTCTTTCCGCAAACGGAATTTCAGTAACCTTCAGCGGTAAAGACGGAGCATTGACTAAGGTAAAATGCAATGGTCAAGTCATTCCATTAAATAACGGTCCGTTACCCGTAGGCATAAAAGCCGATTTCAAAAAAGGAGAGTCCCACATGGAAGGTAAAGATGCACTTTTCGTTGTTAAATATACAGGGGCCATTGATTCCATCGTCTGGCGTATGACAGCAGACGGTTTACTAGGCATGGATGCTCGTATGTTGAATCGTGGTAACGGAGGTGGATACAAAGGAGAATTCTTTGATAAAAACATCTATTATTTGGGACTCAGTTTTTCATTTCCGGAAAAAGAAGTAAAAGGAATGCGCTGGATGGGACGCGGTCCGTATCGTGTCTGGAAAAACCGGATTAAAGGAACTAATTACAATATATGGGAGAAAGAATATAACAATACCATTACCGGAGAAAGTTTCGAGAAACTAATATATCCTGAATTTAAAGGATATCATGGCAATCTATATTGGGCAACCCTACAATCGGATAAAGCACCTTTCACCATTTATTCGGAAACAGACGGGCTATATTTCCGGGTATTCACTCCGGAAGAACCGATACATCGAAGAGATGGGGAAAACAGTATGCATAGTTTTCCGGAAGGCGATCTTTCCTTCCTTTATGATATTCCCGCCATACGTTCTTTCAAATCAATAGCAGAACATGGTCCGAAAAGTCAGCCGAGCAGCATTCGCATCAAATCGGGAGACGACGGGTTACGCATGAAACTTTGGTTTGATTTCCGTCACTAAAAAATTATAACTGAATGAATTAACAACATAAATTTTAATTAATAACAGAAATAGCCATGAGAAAAGTACTATTAACACTGGCATTAGTTACCACAGCTTCATTAAGCAATGCGCAAGTATTGAGAAACAATTTCCTCAACGGATGCAAAGAAGGGGAACCTATCGAAAAGGCAGCCTACACAGCCAAGAAAGCACCTCTTAATAAAGATGTATGGAGTGCTGTATTCAATGAGAAAGCACCTTATATAGGTGAGAGTCCCGTAGCAGGCAAAGAACTGTCTTACAAAGGATACAATGAGAAAGGACTGTCGATTATTTGGGGCGGACTACCCGAAGACGCAACCTTCCGCCCCAGTATCTACGGCTTGGAATCAGGAAGAGCGTATTCTACCGGAACTTATTATGTGTCATTCCTGGTAAACTTCTCCAAATTCAAGGCAAAAGGTAATATGGATTTTATTTCTACAAGTACCAATCACGCTGCCGGAACAAGTCGTGGATTCATTTTTGCTTCCAACCAAGGCAGCAAACTTAAATTCGGAGTGGGTATACACAAACAACGTGCTTCTTCTCCTAAAACGTATGACCTGAATGCCACACACCTAATTGTATTAAAAATTGATTTCGCACAGAATCAAGCTTCATTATTTGTCGACCCGGAACTGAAGGATAAAGAGCCCACACCGGATGCGGTAGCTACTGAAGAGGGGGCTTTGAAGGCCGGAATAAAAGGAATAATGCTAAAGAATCGCAATAATTACGCAGGAAATATAGGTAATTTCCGCTTTACGGATAGTTGGGCAGGAATTATTGGGAAATAACCATAGCCTACTTATTGATAATTAAAAAAGGTGTCTTTTAAAGGACACCTTTTTTAATTTCTTTCAACTATCTATCTTATTCAACAGCTGCGGATAATTCAGCACCGGCTTTAAATTTAGCTACTTTCTTAGCGGGAATAGTAATAGTTGCTTTTGTAGAAGGGTTAATACCTGTTCTTTCAGCTCTTTCGCTTACAGAGAAAGTACCAAAACCAACGAGAGATACTTTCTCACCGGCTTTCATGGCATTAGTAACTGAAGTGACGAAAGCATCAAGTGCCTTTTTTGCATCGGCTTTGCTCATTTGAGCTTCGGCAGCCATTGCATTAATAAGATCAGACTTATTCATAATACGTAAAATGATTAATTAATATATATAACAAAAGATTCTCCCACAATGGATTAATTCCACAAATATAGCCGAACAAAACAACATATCAAATAAAAACATAAAAAAAACGCAGCAAATTATTGAAAAAGAGCTAATAGGAAGCACTTTTCATGCTTTAAAACAGAATTTATTCGTACTTTTGCATCTATTATCATAATATTCAGAATAAAAAAATGATGCCAACTGTAACTAAAAACCTGATAATTATCAATGTACTAATGTTTTTCGGTACATTCGTAGCACAACGCTATGGAGTAGATCTGACTAATTATCTAGGATTACATTTTTTCCTCGCAAGTGACTTCAATCCGGCGCAACTTATCACTTATATGTTCATGCATGGCGGATTCAGCCATATTTTCTTTAATATGTTCGCCGTTTTCATGTTCGGTCCGATTCTCGAACAAACATGGGGACCCAGACGTTTTCTGTTCTATTATATCCTTTGTGGTATCGGTGCGGGAGTTATCCAAGAAGGAGTACAATATATTCAATATGCAACAGAACTCAGCCAATATTCACAAGTAAATATAGGTACCGGTATTATTCCCATGGAAGAGTATCTGAACATGATGACTACCGTAGGTGCTTCAGGAGCTGTCTATGCCATATTGCTGGCATTCGGTATGCTGTTTCCCGATAATCGGTTGTTTATCTTCCCGCTACCTTTTCCGATCAAAGCCAAATTTTTCGTAATCGGATATGCCGCAATTGAGTTATGGTCAGGACTTGCCAACAACATAGGAGACAACGTCGCCCACTTCGCCCATTTAGGCGGAATGTTGTTCGGACTGATACTGATTTTGTATTGGAGAAAAAAAAGTAATAACAATGGGACATATTATAGCTGATTTGAAGGAAACATTCAGAAGAGGAAACATTTTTATCCAACTGATTTATATCAATGTCGGTATCTTTGTGATCGGCACATTGATTCATGTTTTTCTACGACTGTTTGAAGTCAACACTCCCGATATATTCAACATATTCGCTTTACCGGCCTCTTTTATCGGGTTTATCCATCAACCGTGGTCATTGTTTACCTATATGTTTATGCATGCCGGTATTCTGCACATTCTATTCAATATGCTTTGGCTATACTGGTTCGGGAGTTTATTTCTTTATTTTTTCTCGGCAAAGCATTTAAGAGGGCTATATATATTGGGAGGTATCTGCGGAGGTTTGCTTTATATGGTCGCCTACAACGTATTTCCTTTATTCAGCTCACAAGTGACCGGAGCAACGTTAGTCGGGGCTTCCGCTTCCGTACTAGCTATCGTAGCGGCTACGGCCTATCGTGAACCCAACTATAGGGTGCAACTTTTTCTTTTCGGTGCTGTCCGTCTCAAATATCTTGCACTGGTCGTTATCGGAATTGATGTACTGTCCATTACCTCAAGCAATGCCGGAGGACACATTGCCCATCTAGGAGGTGCTCTTGCCGGGCTTTGGTTTGCAGCCAGTCTGAGTAAGGGGATTGACTTAACTTCCTGGATTAACTGGATTCTGGATGGTTTCATCTCTCTTTTCCAAAAGAAAACATGGGAACGCAAACCTAAAATGAAAGTACACTATGGCAGCAATGCTACCGAACGACGGAAAGATTATGATTATAATGCCCATAAAAAAGCACAATCTGACGAAGTGGACCGTATTCTGGAAAAGCTGAAAAAATCCGGTTACGACAGTCTGACGACAGAAGAAAAGAAAAGCTTGTTTGACGCAAGCAAAAGATAAAAGAATGGAACATATTGGCAAAATTGTCGCATATCTGATACTGGCTATCAACGCATTCTTCGTGGGAACGCTGATATTAAGCGCTTATAGCCCCTATCTCAGCCCCAAAGTCAATCCGTTAGTTTCCTGTCTCGGACTTGCATTTCCAATATTCCTGATTATCAATCTATTTTTCCTGTTTCTTTGGGTATTTGTCAATTACAGATATGCACTACTACCCGTCATCGGTTTTCTGATTTGCTTTCCGCAAATACGGACTTATATTCCTTTCAACTCTACTACCCGGACAATACCGGAAGGAAGTATCAAAGTTCTGTCTTACAATGTAATGAGCTTTAGTAATCTGAAGAAGAAAGATGGGAAGAATCCGATTTTATCTTATCTGAAAAACAGCAATGCAGACATTATCTGCCTGCAAGAATACAACACAGCCGGCAATAAGAAGTTCGTAACGGAGCAGGATGTAAAGAAAGCGTTAAAAGCGTATCCCTATCAATCCATTCGCCAACAAAGGAAAGGAGATGTGCAGCTTGCCTGTTTCTCCAAATTCCCGATACTCTCGTCACAACTTATTGAGTATAAAAGTGATTATAACGGTTCTATGAAATATGTGCTGAATGTAAATAATGACACTATTACATTAATCAACAATCACTTGGAATCCAACAAGCTCACCAAAGAAGACAGAGGGATCTATGAAGATATGATAAAAGATCCGAATGCTAAAAAAGTAAAGACCGGACTCCGCCAACTAATTCGAAAACTAGGGGAAGCATCGGCTATCCGTGCCTCTCAAGCAGATTCCGTAGCGAGAATCATTACAGAAAGCCATTATCCTACAATGATTGTATGTGGAGATTTCAACGACGGTTCTATTTCGTATACCCACCGGGTTCTCACTCAAGAACTGGATGACGCTTTCACACAGTCCGGTAAAGGATTGGGAATCTCCTATAACCAGAACAAGTTCTACTTCCGAATCGACAATATCCTGATTAGTCCTGACCTGAAAGCCTATAATTGTACTGTAGACCGTTCTATTAAGGCTTCGGACCACTATCCGATTTGGTGTTATATCAGCAAACGATAAAAACGGAAAATTCTATATTATAAAACACATAATGATGATTAAAAAGACATTAACCCTTTTAGCAGTAAGTTGTATGATGTACTCCTGTGCTACCAAAACAGAAAGTAATCCTTTCTTTGCAGAGTTCCAAACCGAGTATGGCGTTCCTTCCTTTGACAAAATCAGATTGGAACATTATGAGCCTGCCTTCCTGAAAGGTATCGAGGAACAAAATCAAAATATCGAAGCTATCATCGAAAGTCCGGAAATCCCTACATTCGAAAATACCATCGTGACATTGGATAACAGTGCACCAATCCTGGATCGGGTAAGCGCTATTTTCTTCAATATGACAGATGCTGAAACGACCGACTCATTAACTGCGCTATCCATCAAGCTGGCTCCGGTTCTTTCGGAACATGAAGACAATATATCCTTGAATAAGAAACTTTTCAAGCGTGTAAACGATGTCTACCAACAAAAAGATTCCCTGAATCTGACCACAGAGCAGAAACGCCTGCTGGACAAGACCTACAAACAGTTTGTCCGTTCAGGCGCCAATCTTAGCGCAGAAAAACAGACACGTTTGCGTGAAATAAACAAAGAACTGTCCACACTCGGTATCACATTCAGCAATAATGTACTGAACGAAAATAATGCGTACCAGCTCTTCGTCGAGAAAGAAGAGGACTTAGCAGGATTGCCCGAATGGTTCCGTCAAAGTGCAGCTGAAGAAGCAAAAGCCGCCGGGCAACCGGGCAAATGGTTATTTACCCTGCATAACGCCAGCCGTCTGCCATTCCTGCAATATGCTGAGAATCGCCCGCTTCGGGAACAAATATACAAAGCGTATATCAATCGGGGAAATAATAACAATGAGAACGACAACAAAGAGAACATCCGCAAAATCGTTTCTCTCCGTCTGGAAAAAGCTAAATTGTTAGGTTTCGACTGTTACGCAAATTTCGTGTTGGATGAGACGATGGCTAAAAACGCGACGAACGTAATGGATCTTTTGAACAATCTTTGGAGCTATGCACTGCCTAAAGCCAAAGAAGAGGCCGCCGAGCTTCAAAAGCTGATGGACAAGGAAGGTAAAGGCGAAAAGTTGGAGGCATGGGACTGGTGGTACTATACCGAAAAGCTACGAAAAGAGAAATACAATCTGTCCGAAGAGGAGACAAAGCCCTATTTTAAATTGGAAAATGTACGTGAAGGTGCTTTTGCCGTAGCCAACAAGTTATATGGTATCACTTTCAACAAGCTGACAAGAATTCCGACCTATCATCCGGATGTTGAGGTGTTTGAAGTGAAAGACGCTGACGGCTCTCAGCTCGGTATTTTCTATGTGGACTATTTCCCACGTGCCGGAAAAAGCGGAGGTGCCTGGATGAGTAATTACCGTGAGCAGCAAGGAGCAACCCGTCCGTTAGTGTGCAACGTTTGCAGTTTCACCAAACCGGTAGGCGATACTCCATCACTATTGACAATGGATGAAGTAGAAACCTTGTTCCACGAATTTGGACATGCCCTACACGGCTTACTGACAAAATGTGAATACAAGGGAACATCCGGCACAAACGTAGTACGTGACTTTGTAGAACTCCCTTCTCAAATCAACGAACATTGGGCTACCGAACCGGAGGTACTGAAAATATATGCCAAACATTATCAGACCGGAGAAGTAATCCCCGATGAAATCATCGAAAAGATACTGCAACAGAAGACTTTCAATCAAGGATTCATGACTACCGAATTGCTGGCAGCCGCTATCCTCGACATGAACCTGCACACAGTGACAGATGTAAACAATATGGATATACTTTCATTCGAGAAAGAAGCGATGGACAAACTCAATCTGATCCCTGAGATAGCGCCACGTTACCGCGTTACTTACTTCAATCATATCATCGGTGGATACGCTGCCGGATATTACAGTTATCTGTGGGCCAACGTATTGGACAACGATGCTTTTGAAGCTTTCAAAGAACACGGAATTTTTGATAAAACCACCGCAGACCTGTTCCGCCACAATGTTTTGGAAAAAGGAGACAGTGAAGATCCGATGGTACTTTATAAGAATTTCCGAGGAGCAGAGCCTAGTTTGGAACCATTGCTGAAAAACAGGGGAATGAAATAATTCTGCAAAAAAGCCCTTAAACATCAAATATTTGAGGGCTTGTTACATATAAATGTGAAAAAAAAACTATATTTGCAGCCTTGTATGCGGCAAAAAGAACTTGTATACGACAGAATTTAACTGAATATTAAATTAAAAAAGTAATCATCATAAATTAAAAGTAAAATGCAAAACAAAGGATTTGTAAAGGTTTTTGCGGTATTACTCACGCTGGTATGCGTGTTCTACCTCTCCTTCTCCTTCGTAACACGCCACTATACCAACAAGGCGAAAGAAATTGCGAACGGCGACCCGAAAGTAGAACAAGACTACCTCGACTCTCTCTCCAACGAGAAAGTCTGGCTGGGTAACTGGACGCTGAAACAATGTCGTGAGATGGAGATTAGTTTAGGTTTGGACCTGAAGGGTGGTATGAACGTTATCCTTGAAGTTTCTGTACCCGATGTTATCAAAGCACTGGCCGACAACAAGCCGGACGAAGCTTTCAACAAAGCATTGGCAGAAGCTGCAAAGCAGGCAATCAACAGTCAGGATGATATCATTACACTGTTCATCAGAGAATACCATAAGGCTGCTCCGGAGGCGAAACTTTCCGAACTCTTCGCAACACAACAGTTGAAAGACAAGGTTAACCAGAAATCAACAGACGCTGAAGTTGAAAAAGTATTGAGAGCAGAAGTAAAAGCTGCCGTTGAGAACTCATACAATGTACTCCGTACCCGTATCGACCGCTTCGGTGTTGTTCAGCCGAATATCCAAAGTCTGGAAGACAAAATGGGACGTATCATGGTGGAGCTGCCGGGTATCAAAGAACCGGAACGTGTGAGAAAACTTCTCCAAGGTTCTGCTAACCTGGAATTCTGGGAAACTTATACAGCCAAGGAAGTTCTTCCTTCCATGCAGTCTGCTGACGCCAAATTGCGCGCTATCTTAGCTGAAGAAACAACAGCTGATGGAGATACAATAGAAGCTGCCGTTCTCACTGAAGCTACTCCGGTGGAGAAAAAAGCTGTAAGTGCCGCCGATAGCCTTGCCGCTGCACTGAAAGGTGACACAACAGCCTCTGAAAAGCCTTCTGTAAACATGGAAGAGCTCAAGAAACAATATCCTCTGTTGTCTATGCTTCAATTGAATTCAAGCGGACAAGGTCCTGTTATCGGTTATGCAAACTATAAAGATACTGCTGATATCAACAAGTATCTGGCTATGCCGGAAATCAAGGCAGAACTTCCGAAAGACCTTCGCCTGAAATGGGGCGTTTCTCCTTCTGAGTTCGACAAGAAAGGACAAACATTCGAATTATACGCGATCAAGTCTACCGAACGTAACGGTAAAGCTCCGTTGGAAGGCGATGTAGTAACAGACGCTAAAGACGAATTTGACCAATACAGCAAACCGGCTGTAAGTATGACAATGAACTCTGACGGTGCACGCCGTTGGGCTCAGTTGACAAAACAGAATATCGGTCGTTCTATTGCTATTGTTCTTGATAATTATGTATATTCTGCACCGAACGTAAATTCAGAAATCACAGGCGGACGTTCACAGATTACAGGTCATTTTACTCCTGAACAAGCAAAAGACTTAGCAAACGTATTGAAATCAGGTAAGATGCCGGCTCCGGCTCACATCGTACAGGAAGATATCGTTGGTCCGTCGTTGGGTCAGGAATCTATCAATGCCGGTATTTTCTCATTCGTTGTAGCTTTGATCCTGTTGATGATCTATATGTGCTCTATGTATGGTTTCATCCCGGGTATGGTTGCCAACGGTGCTTTGTTCCTGAACTTCTTCTTCACATTAGGTATCCTTTCTTCTTTCCAGGCTGCATTGACGATGTCCGGTATTGCCGGTATGGTATTGTCGCTGGGTATGGCAGTGGATGCGAACGTATTGATTTATGAACGTACTAAAGAAGAACTTCGTGCAGGCAAGGGAGTGAAGAAAGCATTGGCTGACGGTTATTCTAATGCCTTCTCCGCTATCTTTGACTCTAACTTGACATCTATTATTACAGGTATTATTCTATTCAATTTCGGTACAGGACCTATCCGTGGTTTTGCAACGACTTTGATTATCGGTATCCTTGTATCGTTCTTTACCGCAGTGTTCATGACCCGTCTGGTTTACGAACATTTCTTGAGTAAAGATAAATGGCAGAACCTGACATTTACCACTAAGATCTCAAAGAACCTGATGACCAATACACACTTCGATTTTATGGGAACAAACAAAAAGTCCTTTATTATCACTAGTGTGATTATCATCATCTGTATCGGTTCATTTGCTATTCGCGGTCTAAGTCAAAGTATCGACTTTACAGGTGGACGTAACTTCAAGGTACAGTTTGAAAACCCGGTAGAACCGGAACAGGTACGTGAGTTGATCGCAAGCAAGTTCGGTGATGCAAACGTTAGTGTTATCGCCATCGGTACAGATAAGAAAACAGTTCGTATCAGTACTAACTACCGTATCGAAGACGGAGGCAATAATGTTGACTCGGAAATCGAATCTTATTTATATGAAACACTGAAGCCGTTATTGACTCAGAATATTACATTGGCTACTTTCATTGACCGCGATAACCATACAGGCGGTAGTATCGTAAGTTCACAGAAAGTAGGTCCTAGCATTGCTGACGATATCAAGACCGGTGCTATCTGGTCAGTTGTTCTGGCATTGATCGCTATCGGTTTGTACATCTTGATCCGTTTCCGTAACATTGCATACAGTATCGGTTCTATTGCGGCATTGACTTGTGACACAATCATGATTATCGGTGCTTATTCATTATTCTGGGGTATCCTGCCATTCTCACTGGAAATCGACCAGACCTTTATCGGTGCTATCCTGACGGCTATCGGTTACTCTATTAATGATAAGGTGGTAATCTTCGACCGTGTACGCGAGTTCTTCGGATTGTATCCGAAACGTGACAAGCGCCAGTTGTTCAATGACTCTCTGAACACTACACTGGCTCGTACCATCAATACTTCATTGAGTACATTGATCGTATTGCTGTGTATCTTCATCCTCGGTGGTGACTCTATCCGCAGCTTTGCATTCGCAATGATTCTCGGTGTTGTAATCGGTACTTTATCTTCACTGTTTATTGCATCTCCGATTGCATACAACTTTATGAAGAACAAAAAGACTGTAGCAACAACTGCGGGAGAATAAAATATTCCAGAAATAGAAAAAGCCTCTTCCGAAGTTCGGAAGAGGCTTTTTCTATTGATTATTAAAACAAATAGAAGCTATAAGACGTTCATCTTAAAAGAAGCCATTGTAAAACTTAAAACTCGATACAGCATGAAAGCATCCAACACAACTTCCTATAGATTCTTTGTAGTAGCCCCGAGGGGAATCGAACCCCTATCTAAAGTTTAGGAAACTTCTAATCCAACTTTGAGTATCAGTCACTTGCGAGACTATTTCAATTTTTCGTAGAACTATAGTAGAACTTTTGCATTTTTGTTGAATACCCCTGCCTCTCCAAAAGAAGAATACAGGGGTACAATGCAACACCGATTTTCAGAATCGGTACTGCAAAGATATGACTTTTATTTCAAAGGACAAAGAAAAACCGGGCGCACTTCACAGCGAACCCGGCTCAGAACAAAAGTTCTACTCTATTACTAACACCTAATCATTTCTTTTTCCGTTTCTTCAATTCTATATATTCCGAATACACTATTTTGGTATGGGGATTGCTACTTACAACTTCTTGCCTAATAGCCTTTGTTCCCCATCGGAAAAACAACCATTGCTTAGGCACTCTATGCACTACTTGAAATAGGGTATCTACAGATTGTATGCGTAAATCCAGTTTCTTATCGGGCATGATTAAGCCATCAACATTTATCCACGGGTCTTTCCATCGTATCGCTTGGACTTTAAGATAGGATGTATCACGGTATATAATGCTATCCTTAACTATGGTTTGTACCTCCACCTCCGTTTTTGTTGCATTCGTGGAAGCCGCTTGTAACCTCTTTACTTTCAAGTCAAGTTCCTTAACGGTATTCGTCAAGTCGGCACAATGCTTTTCCACCTCAGACTTGGATAAAGTCAATGCCTGTACAGAAGCAGCGGATTTTCCGGATTCTGTTTGGTAAAATTCAATTTTCTCCAACAAGGCGGTTTGGTTGCCATCCAATCTTTCCTTTTCTGATTTCAACTTGGAACAATAAGCCCATAGCCCAAAGGTAGCCGCCATCAAAAGCCCACAGAGGGCGATTAATATCAAAAACGCTTTATTTCTCATATTCCTTGATGTATTGGATTATACCCTCTACGTGGGTGTTCACAATGTTTTGTTTCCCCTCCATAGATGTAAGGTAAGCAATATCTTCCTTGTTATCCATGAAGAAATTTTCCGTCAATACAGCCGGGCATTTCGTCTTGGAAAGGATGTAAAAATTTTCCTCCCAATCCGGGTCGCCATCCGAATAGTCACGCCTAATCTTTTGCCCGGTAATAAAGCAAGCGGCAGCATCATACATTCGGTTTGCCAGTTCGTCAGCTTTCGTTTTGCCCTTAGTGGTATAGGCAGACCATCCACGGGCATTCATCCATTCGCCATTCCCGGCAGCATTGCAGTGGATGGAAACAAGCAACACGTTATTAGCTCCATATCGGGCGCAAATCTCGTTCACACGCCTTGCACGTTCAGCCAAAGGCACGTCCAAGTTCTCCTTAACAATGCGTTCCGCTACATAGCCACGTTTAGCCAGTTCACGCACGACTTCATCCGCAATTTCTCTTGTATAGGCATACTCCCTGAAAGTTCCATCCGGGCTGCGTTTACCCGGTGTATTTTCTCCATGCCCATTGTCTATAAGTATCTTCATTCTTGATTCAATTTATGGTAAAAATCTATTTTAATTCTGTCATATACCATTTGTACATTGGTATAAGCTCTGCCATTGTTCACCGTTTCCGCATAAACCTCTGACAACACACATTGCTCTACCCATTCAATCCATTCGGGCGAAGTGTAGCTTGACAATCGTTTCCCTCGATACGAATGTGCATCAAATCGGCTGTTTCTGTCCTCGTGCATATTCATAATCAAGGTGTGTACTTTCGCTTTCGTGGCTTCACGGTCTGCGATGTGGTTTTCTTCACGCACTTTCTTTATTATACGGCAAACCCTCTCAACGGCAAGGTCAAAGTAAATGCTTGATATGTTTTTTATCCGCAACTGCGTTTCGGGTCTTAACCCCTCTGCAATGTCAGTGAGCATATCATTTTGGGTTTTGGTTTCCGTCAGAAGTTCGGCTACCATAGACTGATTGCTTTTAATCATGTCGTTAATGATAGACTTGAACCACTTGAAACAAGCTACCATAAGTGCAGCCGCCAAACAGAGAAACACAGCGCACACTATCACCATAAAGCCAAAATCGCTTATGCCTTGTGCTACTTTCAAACTTTCTTCCATCATCGGTTTTTCTTATACTTGTTTCGCTTGTAATACTCAAAGTTATCCCTATCCTCCTGCGTGATTGGAGTATTCGGTGGAAAGAACTTAAACCCGTACATCGTTCCATAGCGTACCACTTTGATTACGGCACGAAATGGATATTTGCGCTTCGGGTCTAAAACAACATCTTTCAACTTCTTACTATCAGTATAGAAAGCGGATGCACCGATACCCTCGCCATAGGCGATTAGTGTTCTCGTTCCGTTCTCTGTCTGTCTTTCCTTACATCCCGTAAACACCGTGACCTCATTAATCACGGCATCTACTGAGGTGTATTCACAATCGGAAATATCTTCATTCAAGGATTCTGTTTCCTCAAAGTCCATTACCTCGTTCATAAGTCCATCGGTATATTATAGGTTTCACAATCGGCATCCACCATTTCACGGATAGCCAAACGGTCTTTCAAAAAGTTCTCATAGGGGGATTTCGCACTTTCGGCAAGCAATCCCAGCATGGCAGACTGATATTCGTTTACCAGCTTACTTTCTGTCTTAGCCGGGTATCTTGCAGTAAGCAACGTGCTGAAAATATTATCAGCCGTTTTTGGATATTCCACCCTCACGCTGTCATATTGGAACATCGTGCCTGTGGCACGTTCCGCATCAGTCGTAATCTCAATGCCACCCTCTTTGTCTGCAATAACCTTAACCTCTTTGATGTTATGGTTATAAAGGAACGTTCCCTGCCCGTTATTAAGAGAATCTATCACCTCCGGCTTAGTCTTAGCCAGCAGCCCTGTAGTCAAAACATTTGCTTCCATCGTTCAAACAATTATTAAAAATGAATTTACTGTGTTCCTCCGAGCATCTGATTATCCAGCCATATTCAGATGGGAAGAAGTGTTTAATATCCGTTTCATCTTTGATTTCGTATTTATTGATGGTGCGGTGGAATTTCTTATAAAACCTTTTCAGAATACCGCTTCTTAGCAATATGCCGTAATGGTTTTGTTTGAATCCCACATAATCAATGCTACGAGCATCAACCGGGAATATCTGCCAGTTGCTTTTAATCTCTACTTTCAATTCGCCACCCAAGTAAAGCCCCATCATGTCGAGTACGAAATGCAGTGCCTCTTTGTCAGCGCATAGTATCACCATATCATCCATATAGCGATAGTAGTAGATTTTCACCCCAAAACGCTTCATCACTATCTTAGCCAGTTCTTCTTTAACCCAATGGTCGAAATATGCTAAATAGAGATTAGCCAAATATTGACTTGTGAAATTGCCTATTGGCAGCCCCTTGTCTTTACCGTTACTATCTATTATCTTATCCAACAGCCTTAACAGTTGTTCATCCGCTATAGTGTAGCGGATTATCCTTTTCAATGCTGCGTGGTCTATGTTATCATAGAACTTCTTGATGTCAATCTTCAAACAGAACCTTGTACCTTTTCTGTCTATGATTAAAGCCGTATGCACATCCTCCATACATTTATGAATACCACGCCCTTTGATACAAGCGTATGTATTCGCAATGAAGAAGTTAGTCCAGTAACGCCCCAACACATTGATAATGCAATGGTGTACTATCCTGTCCGGGAAGAACGGGGCAATCATAATCACCCTTTCTTTCGGCTCATATATAACCTTAATCCGATATTCACCGGGGGTATAAGTTTCATTGCGCAAGTCCCAGTACAAGCTATCCAAATTCTCCAAAATGTTCTCATTGAACTTGGATATTTCGGTACGCTCTCCTTTGCCTTGCTGTGCCTTATATTGCGCCCGTATGAGGTTGGAGCATTCATATATCAGGTGATAAACATTCTTAATTTTCTTAGCTTGGGAAATGAATATCTTTCCTGTATCACCGACATATAAACCGCAATCCTCAAAATCCGAGTATTGATTAAAGCAGGTATCAGCCGTATAACATAACCCGTATTCAGTCTTTACTACACCCATTTGTGCCGTTGTTCTAAAACAGAGCTTTCAATTACTTACTTGCACCGTCCTAATCCATATTATTTTACCAACTATCAGACGTGCCGATAGTCCCTGTGAGGTAAGGGCGTGGCAGCAACAGTTATAAGTTGAAACCACGGTAAAAGCGGAACCCAATGTTCGCATTCGCATTCGAGGAACGATTATTCGCATTCAGATAACCGAAACCCGCATTCGCACCATTATTCGCATTAGCAGACAAAAGGGCACCAGCCGCCACAACCCTGTTATGTTTTTATTTTTTTCAATCCAACGCCATTTTCGTTGCTCCGTTCACCGAGTTTTGCAGTCCGTCAAAAACGGCACAAGCGGAACCCAAGGTACGCATTCGCACCCGAGGAACGAGAAAGCGCAAGCAGACAACCGAAACCCGCATACGCACCAAAACCCGCATGAGCAGACAAAAGGACACCATACCAGCCTACAGCAGACCACGTACTACCACCTGTGGGAGTCCAATAGTAATCGCAATACCCTTTATTACTTGAACCTCCTACTTTTTCGGCAAAGGAATAACCTTTAGTGGAATGAGCCATAGAAAGCACATAGCCCTCAGTTCGTGGAAGCTCCGTAATGGCTTCATATCCGATAGGTACGGTAGTAGCACTATCTGAATGAGAGGTGAATTTTGTCGGGTCTTCGCATACATAGGCAATAGACACATCCGCTTTATGCCAAATTAGTACATCATCAGCAAGCATCCACAAGTATTCATAAGGAGTTTCCAAGCCACGGTAAGAGGTTACTTGTACCACCTTATCGCCACCAGTCCATCCCTTGATGGTGTAGGACACCTTACCCGTGTTGTTTCCCAGCGTTGCAGTAACACCGCAAGGCACAAAGGGTCTGTAACCTCCCCATGTATTCCACTCCGTACCATTAACAACCGGACCACTCCCTAAGCCTCCTTGATGGAATCCGTCAGCAGTCAGCGTTTCGGTGTAAGCATCTTGGCAGTGCAATGAGGCATATTCCACACGTTGCAACCAAGCAATTTCATTGTACACCCTGTACGCCCCGTGGTGTGTTCCGTTCTTGCAAAGAGGACGAACACCAGCCTTTGAAATGGAAGTACGAGGCATACCCAACATGGAGTTGTAAGTACCATCCTTAGCGGCATCACCAGCACCCGAACCACCTCTGAATTGTGCGGCATTCGCTTTGAGTATAACAAATCCGTCTGAATCCCTTGCAATTTCATCGCCATTCCAAGTGAGCCAACATCCCGAAACGGCTACAGAGTTGGTAATATCCACCGTTGCATACCACGGGCTTACCGTCTTTCGTTCCATCTTGATAAAGCCGGGCAACGGATATTCGGAATAGGCACGAATCCATTTCGTCCCCTCTATCTCCAACTTGAAGTAATATTCCGGCTTTTCAAGCATTACATTACCGTCCGTGCTGTCAATCACAGCCGTTGCACCCGAATCCTTTTTACGGCTGTCATTTTGGTTAAGGTAATACTTAACCGAGCCGTCAGGGTTTTCCACAAAGCGTTTCAGCTTCGCTTGAATGGGTAATGTACGGTGCAAATCCAAATTACCCACACGCTTTAGTTTGTAGTCCTGTGAGTTGAAATCACCTTGCACCCCATACCATTGGTCGTAAGGATATTGCGGTTTCGTGTTTCCGCTTCCCAATAATAATCCCATAGCTATAAGTTATTTAATGTTTCACCAGCACCCCAATACACATCATATACCGAAAGGTCGATACCGTTTGGGGATATTACGGTTATCGCTCCGGGCGTCCAATCCCCGATAGGTACGGGGAACATACTAAATTCCTTATCACAAATGAGCTTGCATTTAAGCAGCGTACTTGTTTCCATCGTAACCTCTTTAGGTCGTACAAAGATGGTAAACGGAACACCACCCAAAGCAAAACCATTGGAAAGGTCTGTAACCTTGCCTTTGGAAAGAATCCGCAGGCTATACATTGTTGTTTCCATAATTCACTAAGTAAATCAAGTTTATCTAACTGCAAATATAATCATAAATGTGTTCGCTAAACACATTTTCAGACAAAACTAAACACATGAGGGCTATTTACATCCACCCTTGCCTTTTTTACTTGTTTTCTTACCGCCTTTCTTTGCCATTATAAACACCTCCTTTCAATATATCAATATTTATAATCCCAATCCGGGGCAAACACTACAAAATTGAAATTGCCGTCATTCCTTGAACTATCATCGGAAGTCATTACCTCAAAATAGGTAGAATATTGTACATACACATTCGCCTTTAACGGGTTAGAGCCTCCGCTTATAGTACCATTTCCGCAAACCATTACCATGTAGCCGCTTGGCAGTGTACCATTCGCAAACGAAAGTCTGTAACGCCCGGTATCTTGTCTTGATGCGGTAAATACCTCTCTTAGGTTTCTGCCATCGAAAAACTTGCCGCTTACACTTGCGCCACTACTACCATAGAACGTACCCATCGCCATAATACGGGCAAAACGCCCAGTAGCTCCATTTGTTATAAAATCATCTCTTGAAAAACGGCTTGTTATCGTCCACTCTCCAAGAATTTTACTTGGCGTACTTCCATTACGCTCAAAACAAGTCATTTCGACAATTTCTTGCGGTCTTATTAAAGCATATAAAGATGAACTTGACGAAGTAACATTATCAGTTATTGAAAACGTATTCATCTCAACAAGATAATTGGCTTTACCAAAAGCCCCACTATTATAAAGCCGACATACTTTACCTATATCCTCTTTTTCATAGCCCATAGTAATATTGCGTTCGCTTGTCGTTTCCGGAAGATAGAATAGGTTTACATCGGAGAAATTGCCGCTAAATCCTGTTGATAGTTGCAATGTGCCTTTTAGACGTACTTCGCCTTTATTCCCGTCCATATATACATTTCCATTCTGACTTTCCAAACGTCCGTTACGGAATACCCACCCGGCTATATTGGCGTTTTCAGCCAACAATAGGTTGGTTGCCACACTCTCGAATTGCGCCCCAAAAGTATTCCATTTGCTTGTGTTGGTCGGCACGACACCCGAGAACGTTCCTGCATCAATACGGGCAACATAAAACACATTATTGTACTTTACCACATCTAACCTGTATTTGTTGCCGTAATAAGTTTTGCTACTACTGTACAATCCTTGATATACAGCAGCCGGGCTATCTCCTTTTTCGCCCTTATCACCCGGTTCGCCTTTATCACCTTTCGACCCCGTGACACATATTGCAGCCGTGGTGTCGCTCGTTCCATTCGTATAAGTGATAACCGAGCGTGTCCATATATACCATTTATCTTTCCAAGTTGGGCGTGTTGTACCCCATGAGCCACCAAGCAATGAGGTTGCCGAACTGGATAGGTAGTATTGCTCCACAATGGACGATACCCCAACACCAGTAGTACCCTTGCCGCCTGTAATACAAACCGCCTTAGTGTATGTGGTCGTATTATCGGAATAAGACACTTTCGTTCTACTCCATATATACCGCCCGTCAATCCATGTAGGAGCGGTTGTCTGCCACCCCGTAGTAGGCGCAACGGTATTAGACGTGCTTTGCGCATACTCCACATCTGCCAACGTTACACTCGTACCCGGTTCGCCTTTATCACCATTATAGGAGTTTATACGTACAGGGGTACTCCATTTCTGTACCATCGTGTCTGCCTTGCCATTCATCACGGAAGCAATATCATTCACAGGCAAAGCTCCCATCAGCAAACGCACATCATCGAAATATACGGCAGAGCCGAATACATCATCATCGTAAATAGCAAAGCCTACAGCCATGATATTAACACTGCCACTATGTAATTGCTCCCCGTTTTTGAATACCGTAACGGTGCGGTCATTGAAGCGGAATGCAAGGTGAAACCACGTGTTAGGCGTGATTGCAATACTCTTTTCCACATAGTGCCTACCGTTATACCCGTTCAACATCCACTTTATTTGCCTTTGTTCTGACTTCATCCAAAAACAGAGTGTAAAACTTTCCCCAAAGGGTAAATCATAAGGAATACGGCTCTCCATTCCACCACTCAGATTGAGGGCATATCTCGTTCCGTCCTTTACCACCGTTCCACTACCCAATACGCCATTGTAGCCATTACCCGAAACATCAGAAAAATTGTTTTCCTCAATGGGCAAATAGAACTTGGTACGGTCTGCAAGCCCGGACTTCTTAGCCATGATGCACCACAAGTATTCAAACTCATCAAGTGTTGGCATTTCCGTAGTCCATCCGGCAGGATTGGAAGAATTAATATCCAAAGTGGGGGGCGTTGAAGTCGAGCCATTTTTAGCGTAACGGTATTCGTAGTATTCGCCAGCTCCGGCATCCGTTCCACCCGTACCCGATTCTCCTTTAATTAAAGCCCACGTGTAATCCATCGGGTTGTCGCTGTCTTTCTGCACATAGTCGGTGTATTGCCCTATGTAATCGCCCGGCTCTTCACCATTGTTTGCAGTGAACGACATTCCCCCGTTGTCCGAATACTTGATATGGAAGTATGGAGTACGCCCATCTTCACCGGGTAAACCGGGCGTTCCGTCTTGTCCTTTCGTGTCGCTCCACTTGTAGGCACTTGGTTTGTCGCTATCGGTGGGTATCATATCCACATACAAACCCAACCATCTTCCGGGTGTTTCACCGTTTCCGGCTGTGAACGTTTTGCCGCCATCATCGGAATACTTCTTATGAAGATAGCTACTCTTTCCATCTTCCCCCTTAATAGCTCCAACATCTTTCCAGTTCGTGCCATCCCAAATATAGAGGTTGCCCCCGATTAGATAAGCATCGCCCTCTGAATTTCCAACGGTAGGCAGTTGTGAAACATTGTCCTTAGAACCTTTGATATTGATTGAAGTACCATCAGCACCACGCACACGAAAAGGAATACCCCACGCACCCTCCGTATCGGTCTTGGCGTTCTTTATACTCATCCAAACCACGTTTTCGGACGAAGTTCTGTGCCAACCTCCCGTAGAGCCATCCCCCGTAGGGGTGGCAGGCTTGGTTTCACTGTCATTATAGGTATAGAATACGGATAAACCGCTTTCTCCCTTATCCCCAGTAGAACCTTTCGCCACAACCGACCAATATACGGAATTGGTAGGCAGGTTGCCCATGCTTGGCGTGGGGTTGGTGTATCGGTAAGTACACGTTTCACCATTCACCGTATAAGTCACCTCATCCCCGGCATAGTACACGTACTTCGGATTATATGTGCCACGGAACACCCCGATATGTGAGGTGTCCCCACTATCAGAAAGCAAACGGACGTTGTGCAATGTTAATTGGCGTTTTGCCGTTACGTTCCAATCAATAGAACTTGAAGAATCACCGATACGGAACTTGTTGCCGTCCAAATCCAAATAGCACTCCTTATCGCTTGTTATAATCTTACCCGTAGTGATAGTGTTTCCGTTGATACGGGTAAATCCGTAGGTAGTGGTAAAGTCCCTGAAATCATCATCCGAATGCACCGACCCCAATATACCCACTTGGAAATAATAGTTGTTCGGGTCTTCGGTTGGTTCAACCTTTAGTTGTTCCTGTGTCACATACCAAATGCCATCCGTGCTTTTCTTGGAGCACTTGGCAAACACATAGTACCCCTTTGGGCTTGATAGAGTGAATGAGCCAGCCGCCATGTTCCAATGCTTGATTATCTCATCATCAATAGTCAAGTGAGCCAATACCCCGGCAGAAGCATCAAAACGATTGGATATTCCGTTTACGTTGGCTTGCAGTATCACATCTATCAAAACAAATTGTTGGCTCTTAGACCCCACCGTAAGCATATTGGTGTCAATGGAATTGGGCTTGATGTTTTCGGGGTCAAAATAACCGTCCGTATCATACACCATTGTACGCAGTTCCTCTGTTGTACGCCATCCCCTCCGTGCCTTAGTCAAGTCCCGAAGCCGATTGTTTTCTATGATTGTTTCGTGCCGTCCCACATCCACAACCGTTTGAGTGATTGGGGAAATGGCTGTAATGTCCGAAAGGGTCAGTGTATAGTCATGCTCCACAAGCAGGTTCTTTGTCACCTTTTGGATGCGGATATTCTTCTCAATACCGAAACGCTCATCTTTCACGGGTACATAGTTACCCACATGAAAGACGGTTGTTTCGCTATCGCTTGGCAAAGCGTTCAGAAAGTAGGAGCGTTCAAAGGTAAGCTGATATTGCGCCCGTGCCTGTGTGCGTGGCTTGAACTCGTTATATCCGGCATACCATAAATCTTCCTCTGCATCATCTTCATAAGATTTAGGCAGGTGAATATCCGTAATCTTATACGTGTCACCCTCCGTTATTCGGTAAGCCTCGCTTTCAGTGGTAGGAATAGTTAGCCCCCTGTTGTCCGTAAATGGAATGAGCGTAAACCTTTTTGTTGCATGGTCGTATCCTCCCTTTTGCGCCAATTCAAATTGTTGTCCGGCTAATTTACCCGAAATGAAAGTAATCTTTGCCGATACCTCGTTAATCAGATACTTTGTACCTTTATCGTCTTTCTCGTTCAGGTCAAAGTCCATTGTATCATCAATGAAGCTGTTTATATCATCAGCCACCAAAGCAGTAACCGTACCCGTCCGTTTCGGGAAAATATTATCATACGTCACAGCATCCTCATCACTACCCAGTGCATCCCTCAAATCGCCATCCTCCAAATAACGCTTGTTATCATCGGATATGCCTATATATTCGCTCTGAGGCGGTACTATTGTACCGTCCCATAGTCTGTGTTCCTTTTTGTTCAAACGCACTGGAAACGGAAGCTGTAGGCGTTCTGAATAGTCCCTGTAATCACTCCGAATGTTGGTCGTGCCACCCTCCACCCAAAGTCTTGTGATAATGGTCTTATCATCTACCTTTTGCTCTTTGAGCTTGTACAAGCCGTTGCCTTTGCCCCACTCAAAGAAAGCGTTGCCACCCGGGGGCACAACTTTTGCACCGAACTTTCCTATGTGGATGGTACGCACCCCGTCCTTTTGGGTAATGAGAAACTCCAAATCAAATTCACGGTCACTGCAAAGCATTTGCAAAACCTGTAGGCAATTGTTACGGGCAAAGGAAATGGTACGGGGTTCTGTGTCCGGGCAATTAGCTTCATCGAAAGCCCATAAGCCCGGATAGTCACGGCTCACGTTGTAGATAAGCACCTTTACAAAGTCCCGGATATTATAAGTGAGGTCAAACGTGCTTTTGCTGGATTTCCCGTTTGCATCGGTGTTTCGGTACAGGCTTTTCATCAGCTCGTACATCACTCCGTAGAAAGTGGCATCATGCACATAATGGTTGTCCGAAAGCATTTCACGGTTCACCTTAGTACGGATGGTGTATTCTTCACCCTCCACTATGATTTTATCTCCCTTGCCTAAATTAAGCAACTCAGAGGAAACAATGGAAAGCTGTACGTTATCATCCCCCATTAAGGAACTGTTTTGAGCGGCTGATTTCAGCGTACAAAACGGCTCTTTGGAAAACAAGCGTACCTTTTCACCGTTGCGCCTGATTATTTCAAGAGTTCCCATATCACAATAGCATTGGTTTCAAATTTTTCAATGTCTTCAATCACGCCCGAAACGATTATCTCGTATTCACCGGGTGTAACGTAAGTGTGTTCTATCGTTTGTTCGCTGCCGGACACATCGTAAGTGTGCGTGCCGTCACCCCAATAGATATTAAGCAGCTTGGACGAAGTGACGGTAATCGTAGCCTTGCCGTTTGCAGTTCCACCTATATATCTAAGCACTTTTTTCACAGGTTCATCTTCCACCAGCTTTAAACGGAATGTACCCACCATCAAATCGTTGCTATATTGTCCCCAGCTCTTTTTCGGGTCTGCCTCATCCAGCAATTCCACTTCATATACCAAAGGCTTTGCCTTTCCGTCATAGTCCACACGCAAACGGTGGTTCCCCTCCGCATCGAATTGGGAAAAGAAAAGGTTTACCCATTCCACATAGGCGGCACGTCCCGAAGCCTCAATAAAGCAATCCAGCGTAATGTTGCGTTCCTTGTAGCGTGGTCGCTTCTTATCCCTTACAATACCGTGGTAATTGTTCCAGTTCACTTGCAAGGCTTCTTTGCGCTCCAACCGTCCAACCAATCCGGCACTTTTGGAAACGAATACCCCAAACTCCTTGAAGTTCTTTCCGTCTATGAAATATTCCACATCCGTATCTTTCTGCAACTCGAATATTTCACGGGGTTCTTTCGCCACGTCAAACAGTTTCACTTCGTCCAGCAAGGCTTTCGTCCCAAAAAGTGATTGGTCGTTGATGGAAAGCCCCGTTGGTGTCTTTGGTAATATTTCACTGAATATCCGGGTCGTGTTCTCATAGACGGTAAACATATTGCCGGACTTAACGAAAGCAAAGAAAATCCAGCCATCGGGCATTACATCAAGCCATTGCTCTTTATAATTGTCTATACCGGGCATATTCAGCACCCAGCCTAACTTTTGAGAAACAGGCAGCACCCAAAAACAAAGTGTAAAATTACCGCTAAAGGGTATGGAACGAGCTGTTTCGCATTCGCCCGTACCATTCAAAGCAAGTGATTTACCCACTTTAGATTTCTTAGAAAAATCCGCACCATCCGATAAGGTGGCATCGTTGCGGTACTGTGAAAAGTCGTAAGCTATACTACCGTCCGGGTCATCGAAAGGCAGGTGTAAAATCATGTTCTTATCCATATCAGTAAGTATTTTTATTCATTTGTCTAACTTCTATCCCCACTCCCTCTATATCCGCTTTGGCATTGCCATACAGATTCACAAGCACCTTTGCATCCGTTCCGGCTACCGCCACATACAGATACGAGTTATCGAAAGCGTCTATGGTAACAATCGCATTGTCCGACACGTTTACGGCACTATGGGAATCATGCCGTGCATATACCCGTGAAACAGAATAGCCGTCATACTCCAACATAGCTTTGCAGTCACCATTCAGCACCACATCGGGTAAATTCACCTTATCCGTAACCTCATCATCCACAAACACCCCGTAAACCTCGCATTTGCCTTTGAAGTGTTCCCGTATAAAGTCAAGCGTGGGGTAATTCTCCGATATACAGAAATCTATGCCCTTAATGTAAAGCTGTATCAGTTGCTCATAGTCAAGCCCCGTTCTTAGCTTCATTTGCCACATCCGGCAAAGCCCCTTTGCCTTGCCATCCTCTTTAAGTTGTTGTACCAGTTCCATAACTATGCTATTCCTTGTGATAAAAGTGAACTATCTTTATTTTCAATGCGCTTCAAAGTAGTTTTAATCTCCGTCAGCTCTGATGCACTCAACTTCGTGTTGGCGGCTATTTCTGCTTGGTAAACAAGTGCCTGCCTCATAATAGAGGTTTGGTCGCTTTGGTTTATGACAAAGGCATTCAACCGCCCGGCTATCACACCGCCCGTTTCCTCACTCATGGAAGTAACCGCACCCGTAAGGGGGTCTTGCTGTACGGTTTCTTCCTCCACATCCTTAATCCAATCACCAATACCCTCCAATGCGGAATTGAACAAATCCCCGGCAGCGTTCACCATCCTTTCAAATTCTCGCTTCTCTACATCGGTCAGTTTCCCGTCTTTCATGGATTCTCCCAAATAGAGAACGGCATCATTGATTCCCTTTGCCAAAAACTCACGTTTCAACGCTTCCACAACCGCTTTTTTAAGGACTTCTTTTGTCTTTTCGCCCAATGCTTCCGCTGCATCCTCACCTTTGCAATAAGCATCTACCAACGCATCGGCAAATTCATCAATGGCGGTTTTTACATCCGTTCCGGCAAGCGTTTCCATCATTGACCTATCCAAATCCTCTATCTGTTGGGTAATGGATTCTATTTGCTCGTTCCACTGTTGGATTTTTCCGTTATCGGTTTTCTTCTTATCCTTTTCAGCTTGAATTTGCTTTCTTAAATCCTCTTGTTGCTGTTTGAGGTTCTTTTTCTGAGCCTCATAGATAGAAAACATATCTCCGTTTTCTTCCGCATTCTTCAACTGTTTGTTGAGTTCCTTAATCTCCTTGTTGAGTTGAGCGTAACGGGCAAAATCCCAATTCTTCTTTGCTATATTGGCTTCTTGTTCCAAAGCCCGTATTTGGTCGTTAATCAGTTGGATATTCTTTTCGTAGGCTTCACGTTGGCTATCATTGGACACCCAATAAGTATTATTGTAGGCTCGTTCCAAACGGTTGTAGGATTGTTCCAGCGCATCTATTTCCTTTTGCAGATTTTGAATTTTCTTCTCATACTTGGAATCATGCAATTTGGCAAATATGCCCACTACAGAAGTAACGGCACTTACCATACCTGTAACGCCTCCCAATATGTCACCGCTCATCATTTTACCTACAGAGGCGGCGGCATTGCCCAACTGCCCGAACAACTCCATTGCAGTGCCTAAGCCGTTTGCCAAATCATCCTGTCCCAAATCAGAAAACATGGATGCAATGGCATTGCCGCACGTGGTAGCCGTATCGGTAATCGTTTCAATGGACTTGGTTACGCCTTTGGCGGCTCTCTTCATGTCAGCCTCTGCCTTTTTCACATCCTTATCCGTACCCTTTCCGGCAGCAACATTCGCTTTGGCTTTTGCCAGATTCTTTTTGGCTTCAATGTAATCATCATAGAACGTGCCTAAATCCTTAAAAGAATTCTTTGGAATAAGCGTTTCCTTTACTTGATTCAAACTATCAATCAAAGCACGGTAATCTACGGGATTCAGTTTCAAATCCGCATCTTTTAGCTTTGTTTCAATATCAGCCACCAACTTATCTATTTCAGCTACAGAAAGGCTATCCAAATCGCCAAATAACTTCTTCCAACTATCCGATTGCTTTAACATATTGGCGGTAAGGGTGCTTAACGCTTCTGCCTCCGACTTGTTTACTTGGTTAATCCGTTCTTGGTCGCCCGTCTTTTGAGCGGCAGCACGCAGCAAGGCGTATTCCTTTTGGATGTCATTTCTTTGTTCCTCAAAGGTTCTGTAAGAGGAAAGTATCTTTTGCTGTACTTCTTCCTGTAACTTTTCATCTTCTTCTGAAACAAATAAAGTGGCTTCCGCTTTTTCGTCAGCACCCACAAGCCCGGAACTTCCATTAGCCAGCTTCTCTTTTGCATCGGCTATGGCTTCCAACTTCTCGGCAAGTGTTTGGGCTTGCTGAATGGTCTTAGATACAGATTCCTTGAAAGAATCCATAGCGGACTTTGCCCCCGTGATTTCATTGTATTGCATATTAAGGGAAATAAGTTGGTTACTTTCTCCCTCTGTGAGTGTTCCGGCTTGTTGTTTATCCTTTAGAGCCTTGATTTCATTTTCCACATACTCCTTGTACGATTTACCGCCTTTTAAAAGCGTGGCAAATTGGGTATTGGCTACATCTTCGCCCATGTTACGCACCCAACGGAAATACAAGGCATATTGCTGTTTCTTGTACTCTATTTCACCGTCAAAGAGTTTGTTTTGGGCTTTGTCATATTTCTTGTTTTCAAGTGTTCGCCTTTCATCGAAGCCGTCCTTTTCAGACTTAGATAAGCCACCTTTTCCGGCATCCTTACGAGCTTTAGCCAAAGCCTTTTCCTCTTTGTCTATATTATCCAATGCCTCCTTGTGTTGGAGCGAAAGGGTGCGCTTGCGTTTTTCGTAGCCCTCTTCCAAGACTGCAATACGGTCAGCCTCCAATTTGCGGTCAGCTTCAAGTTGCCTTTCACGTAGTTGCTTGGCGGCACTATCCGCTTTATCCCCCGTGGTATGCTTGGGTAAACGGGCTTCCAACTTCTTTATTTGCGTATCATAGCTCTTATAGTCAGAACTACCGATAATGGCAGCTTCACGCAAATCTTTAAGCTGCTTGATACGGTCTGATATTCCCTTTTCCGTGTTAAGGTTTGTAGTCTTGGTGTTTACAGCACCATTCAATTTATCCAACAAGTCTTTCAACTCTTTCAGTTGGGTATTATCGGCTTCCACCTTTACCTTTTTGGCATTGAGGGTATCAATACTTTTCTGAGTTTCACCTATTTTCTTATCCAGCTCGTTAAACGACATAGCCACATAGTCGGTACTTTCTGTTACAGAAGTCGTATCTTTCGGAGCAATGAACGCTTCTAATTCCTTATTCACCTTGCCTATGGTTTCATCCGCCTTTTTTGCTGATTGTACAATACTTTCAAGATATGTTTTTATGTTACTTTTGAAAGCATCCATTTCTTTATCAGTCGCACTTGTACTTTGCTTGACTTGTGAAACAATGCTGTTTAATGAGTTATTGAACGCATCGGTATAGGCTTGACCTGTTAGCCCTTTCAATTGGTTTGCGGATTCTACCGCCATAGATTCTACCGCATCCCATACAGCCCCCGAAGCTCCACGAATAGAACTTGAAGCCACATCAACAACCTTATTCATCATAACGGTTACACCCTCCGGGGTGGTTTCCATAACTTCTTGAATTTCTTTGTAGGTTGCATCTTCGGCATTCTCTTTCAGCTTATCAAGTGCATCCGTTTGGCTTTGTACCAGTTCTTGCATAGCTTGTTCGGTATATTTAGCCTTGATTTTTTCGGCTGTAGTTTGCTGAATGGCTGTAGTCAATTCCTCATATTTAAGACGCTGTAAATCAAGTGTAGCGTTTTCATCAAGCAATGTCTTATTATATTGTTTACATACGGCATTGATTTTTTCAATCGTATTTTTATGTGTTTGAGTTCCTTTCTCCGTATTTTGCAATACGGCAAAAAGTAAATTCAAATCGTCAATCTCTTTTTTCGTGGTATCTTGAAATTCACCCGTTGCCGTGGTCGCTTCTTTTTGTTTGCCCGTAAAAAGAGTAATTACACTGACTAATGCACCTATCAATCCCATTACCCAGCCGATAGGATTGCTCATCATGGAAGCCCAAAGAGCTTTCACCGCTACCGTTGCTTTTGTCGTGATTGCAGTCAGTACGGAAGTTACAGCCCCTTGTGTTGTCTTTGCCGTAGTATCTGCCACGGAAGCGGCTGTGGATTGCTTGGTGGCTGTAGCTTCAAGTAGTTTTTTCTTTGCGTAAAAATCGGATTGGGTGGCTAAAGCCGTCTTTCGTGCGATAGCTGCGTTATCCTCCGCTGCCTCCATCTTCTTAGTGGCAATGGCTATCTTTTCAGCGTTCCCAGTCTGTTGTGCCCTGTACACTTCCAAATAGGCACGTTCTACAGCCGCCTTTGCCGCCAGTGCATCAGCCCGTGCCGATTCCATCTTTACGGCTGCTGCCTTGACATCGGTACGCATGGCATTTAAGGTAGCCGCACTGTTTTGTGTCTTAACGGCAACCTCATTTTCCAAAGCGGCACGATACACGGCACTTTTAGCCGACAAGTCTAACTTGCTTAGAGCTTGCTTTTGTTCAACGGTAAGAACACTCAGAGCCACCGCCTCATAATTGGCAGAAGAAGCCGTTAGATTCAAATTGGAAAGGTATTCTGCTTGTTGGATGGTAAGCATTTGTTGAATGGTGGCAATGCGTAACTGCTTTACCATGTTGGCGTGTTCCTCTACCGTCAGTTGCGCTTGCAATGCTGCGACATGGCTGTTTTGGGCTGCAACCATCGCTTTTGTCTGAGCTACCATCTGCCCAGTAGCAACGGCTTCCAACTTCATTAAGGAAATCTTAGCCTGCCTTGCCGTGTTATCCAAAAGAGCAACGCCCGTATATCCCTTTGTGGCTAATGTATTCAGTACAATAGCGGCTTTCACGCTTCCATAGCCTATAGCAACGGCTTTCAAAATACGCAAAATATCATCCAAATGCTCTGCCATATAGGTAGCACTTTCAATAGCTCCGGCAAAAACATCTTGGTTATCCGCACCCAACTTGTTTAACGATTGTTCCCACGCATCACCCATGTTGGAAATCATACCCGTTAGGGACTTGCTTTGTTCTTGCATGAGGTTGTAGTAAGTCCCGGCTTTACCCGTCATGTTTTGGAAAGCCTTTTCTACTTCCGCAAAGCCAACCTTACCCTCCGTTACAAGGTTGGAAACTTCATCTTTGGTTACGCCAAGCACTTTAGCCAGTTCCTCATAGATGGGAATACCACGCCCGGCAAACTGCCTAATATCCACGGTAAATGCCCTGCCTTGTGTCCGTAGCGTTCCATAGAGGTAGGCAATATCCTGTAGTGGCGCACCCACGCCCGAAGCCACGTTACCAAGCATTACCAGCTCATCCACCACATTATCCACGGTTGAGCCGTAAGCAAGCATCTGTTTGGCACTACTCGCAATGCCCGAAAGGTCAAACGGAGTTTTGGCGGCTGTATCAATAAGCCTATCCATCAAGCCCTTTGCTTGCGTACCACTTTTGAGCATGGTTGTAAAGGCAATTTCCAACTGTTGAAACTGCCCACGTGTTTGCACGATACTTTGAAGCAAAGTCCCCATACCCTGCCCAACGAGGTAGGAAACAATGTATTTCGCCCCATTTTGCGCAAAGCTCTGAATGGAGTTATCCATCACAGACGATTCCGATACGGCTGTGGATGAAACCTGTTTGATACTCCTTTCCATCGCTTGTGCCGACACGTTGAAATCATTTATATCAAGGGTGGCTTTGAACGCCAACGCTCCGTTTATATTATCCATTACATTATTCCTTTCAGATAATTCTTAATATCATCCTTTGTCTTTAGCTGTACAGGCGGCTTCCCACCATCTTTGTTTCCGTCCGTTTGCTCCGGCTCTTGTTCCACACGTGCCGCATCTGCCAGCATGATTTGTACGTTTAGCCAACTGATACCCCAAAGCAGATAATCGTAAGTCCAGCCAAAGGACTTGATAATTTCCCCACGATTACCCCACGGGCTATTTAGCCCGATTACTCTACTCGGTTTGCTTTGAGTTTCTTCGGATTGGTCGTTCCTATCTCCCGTATTGACCGAATAGAGGACGTAAAACCCCCGGGATTCATCATTTGGCTTATCACGTCTGCCAGCTTTTCAAGCCGGGTAGATGTAAGGTGTTCCATGAAAAACGCTTTCAAGGCTTTCACCTCTTTGTCTTTAGAGGGGTCAGCTACCACGGGATTGTTAAGCACGGCTACGGCTGCAATCTCAGCCATCAGAGGAATATACTTGAAAAGGCGTTTGCTTTCCTGTATGGGTTCGGCTTGTATCTTTTCCTCATCGTATTCTATATTCAGATACAACCGCCTCAAACAATCCATCGTACCCAAATAAAGAGGCTTCAAATGGAAGTGGCGCATATATACACGCTCCATAGTTTGCAAAGCGGCATTGGGTACTTCTGTTTCGGACACATCCCAGCCTTTGGGAATACGTTTGTCACGCCACATCCTTACATGGTTCGGAAAATGCTTATTCCACCAACGGATGAAGCGTGGCGGTTTTACCGGGTTAATTTTAAGCGGTACATTGAATTTCACTCCCATGTTCACAAGTGCCTGTATCGCCTTTTCTTCGATTTCCAAGCGTTCTTCACGGGTCAATTCACGTTCATTATTCAGTTGTTCCATTTGTCTTAAAAGTTAAAAAGCCCCCCATCCGGGGATAGGAGGCTATCGGTTCTCAGACTTTTTCAGTGTCATGCTACTGTTGGGTCGCTCATTTCCTCGCTTGCTTGCAAGTTTGATTGGAACTTGATAGTCATAGGCACAAGGCAGATACCCTTTGAAGAATAGGTAATTTCGAATGTCGGGATGATACGCACATTGGCACATCCGACAAACAAGCCCTCTTCCGGCTCAATCCACATAGCCCATTCCTTGTATTCCAACTTCTTGGGACGAATCCAAACACGCTTACCATCTTCCCCGGTAGGTGTTCCACCGAAGTAACGTGCAAGCTGTGTCAAATCCGGGTCCATCAAGGAAAGTTCAATAGCCGTAGGTGTTTCACCAACAAGCGTGATAACCTTGCTTGAAGTTTCCGACTTGTGTTCCGTGATTTCCGGGGAATCGTCTTTCAGACTACAAGTGTCTTGATAGACATCGCCCAAATCAAGCCATTCATTGCCTTTTGCGGGCATATTTCCGTCACTTTTGGCAGGGGCGATATAAATCTTTTTCAACCCCATTGTTGCTAAAATCGGCATAATCTTAATTTTTATTGGTTGATACTCTTTTCTCTTACTGTAAGCTCCAAAGCAAGGGAAACAAAATGTTCGTTTTGGTCTTTCTCCTTAATCGGTGGGTTAAACCGCCCTATGTTCCAGTTATAGCCTTTCCCACTTTCATAATGGTTTTTCAACACCTCAACCACCTTTGCCCTTATCTCTATGAGCCTCTTAAAATGTGTCCTGTAAACGGCTTTCCCCTTGCCTTTGGCTATCACCTTATCCGGCACATGAATATTCACGTTTATCTGACCGTAGCGCACGGATGCTTCACCGTCTATCGTATGAGGGACAATTATCACATCCTCTTTGGTGTAGTCGTTACGCTCGTAATCAATCACACCCGAAATGAAGTTTTTCACCTCGCTTGCTTGAAGCATGGCGTAAATCCTTGTTGCTATTTCCTCAGTCGTTATCATGCTGCGTTCCCGAATAATTCGATTGCTTTCTTATTAGCTTTCATCACCAACTTGTTAATCTCGGCAGGTAGTTCGCTTTTGGCTTTCAGTTCGGCAGGTAGAATCACGTTGTACCCTTTGGCTTCCACGTAGGCGGCATAATTCATTCCGGCTACTATAATGAGGGAAAAAGTGTTTGGCAGCGTGGCGGCATACTTCATTGCAGCCTCCAACATGGCTTTCGCACCCTCTCCGGGCTGGTCTGACCCACCATAGTAAACGATTTCCTTATTCTGTACCACGGCATAGCCTATAGAGTTGGTTAAATTGCCCGTTTGGTCTTGGTAGTTGTGGCTATCCTTAGCATACTTAGCCAGCTTTTCGCCCATGTATTTTAACAAGGTTACGAAAGCCAATTCAAGTTGCTTTTGGAAAGCAGCCACGGGGTTTAAGATAGCCCCTTTGTCAAACATCGGCATTATCCCCATATCTCTATGTATTTAGGGTTTGTATCATCTATTCCCGAAATGGTGAACTCATCCACACCTCCACGCTCCAAAGTCACTTCCACACGTGCGCCTATACTCAAATCACCCTCAAAGTAGGATGGTAAAAACACATCAAAGGTGTATGAATACATTTGCCCGTCCGTTCCCAATCGTTGCTTGGCAGGTATGAATTTCTCCACTTGACACTCACAGCCTTTCACCCACACGGGCGCATCATCGTCCGTGTAAAATCCCGTTGCTTCATCCCTCGTTGCTTCAAGGGGCAAAGCGGTGTATCTGAAAGTTCCGTTATTCCGTGCCATATCACCACAAATTAGAGCCGTCCGTAATGGAAGAAACTTCGACAAAATCCGAAACGTCCAAACCGTTCTCGTTGCAAAGGTCTTTAATGCGCTTCTCCAACTTCTCCACGCTGTAGCCTTGTGAGGACTTACCTAACGTGTCATTGGTAAGCACAATCATCCGCTTTAGCACCTTTATAGCGGCTATGGCTATCGTGCGTTGGTCTGTGTCGGCATTGTACTCACTATCCCAGTCGCTTATCTTCACATCAGCAAGTGCCTTTTGCAAAGCAAGGCGGCTTGGGGTATAGGGTTCAAGCTCACCCACCAACGCATTGTATTTTGTCAAAGTTCCCATCACTACTATTTTTCAAGGGCTTCTTTCAAAGCCGTTACACTCTCATCTGAAAGGGCTTCAATCGCTTTGGTTACACCTTTAACCCCGGCATTTTTGGCAACGGGGGCATTGATGGATTCCAAAGCATCCTTTACCACATTCAAATCATATTCATTGTCTTGGAAAGTGACCTTTTCAGCCTGTTTGCTTTCCAAAGACTTAATCACACAAATGCCCCTTGCAACCAAATCATTAACTCGGTTAAGCTCATCGGTATGCAAGGTTTCACCTACCTTGTAGATTTTGCCTTTGTCGTTTTTGTCTATAAACGCTTTCTTTACTGTCAGTTCCATAAGCAAAAGGTTTAGCCTACTTCAAGAGCTGTTGCACTCTCAAATTCGGATTTAGTCCAATAGGTACGTGCCACACCGTTTGCATCGGCTGGTACTTCCTTTTCCTCAAAGCCACGCACCTGTAAACAGATGATAGCACCAATTTCAGTGATAAGAGGCAACAAACGTCCAGAGCCTTGTGTATATTCGGCTGCAACTTGACCAGTGGATTCCCCGGTACGCCACTTGGCGATACGAATACCACCGCCAGCGTTCATGTAGTCCACGTTTTCTTCCTCTATCAACTCGCTATCTTCAATGGCGGGCTGAATTTCACCGATAACCCCGGCAGGCTTGATACAGATAAAGTTGTGATTCCACGGTTCAAGCGATTTACGCTTACCGTCCATATCCATACCCATTTTACGGGTAATCACCGTTACAGGGGGGATTTCATTACCAGCAAGCAAATCTGCCATCTGAGCCGTTGTTACGGTCTGAGCCTTTTTATCGTTACCATGTACCAACAAACGGGTCGTTTCGTCCATACGCAACCAAAAATAGAGGTCTTGGCTCATAAGGATTTCGCCCGGCTCAATGCCACGGTTACGCAGGTCACTACAGATAGCCGACAACATCAAGACTGGGGACAACTTGCCAGCTTTGGTATTGGCAGAGTTCCACAAGAAAGCTGATACCAGCTTGTTTGTTTCCGGCATTTGATAATCCACCTCGTACTTACGTCCACCCGGATTGTTGATTTCCGGCACGAACTGAGCCACACCCCAATTAGAGAATGCCATCAGAGCGATAAAGTCCATCACGTCCTTACAGCCCAAATAAGCATCTTTCATGTCGTGGGTAAGGAGCTTTTCAATTTGCTTCACCTTAGCTGATTCACTCAAACGGGGATTTTCGTAAACCTCCATCAGTTTACGGTAATCACGTGCGTACATGGGGAACTTGTGACCCACACGGGGGATTTCCTTAGTCCACACATCGAAGCCGTCAGAACGCCTCATAGGTGTAGGTGATTCATCACCAATCAATGTAGCCATGAAACGCAAGTTGTACTTACCTACAAGTGCCTCGGCAGTCAATGACATTTGGGGCGTGTTGGTAGTAAACCAGCTATCACAGTACATCTTCTGAAAAAGGGTTGTTTCACGTTCGGAAGCCTTATCAAAAGTCTTTTTCCACGTTGCCAAAAAGTCAAGCGGTTTGCCGTCCTTGTGAAGCCCTTTGAATGTTGAAAAAATAGATTTCATGTCGTTACGCTAATTTTAGTTAGTGTGATTTCGTTAATTTCACGTGGGGATTCCCTTTCAAGTAATCGCCCGTAGTGTCCTTTTGCCCGGCAGGGATAGGCGGCACACGTCTTTCGTACATCGCGTATTGCATGGTGTCGGCAGAAACATCTACAGAGGTTTCAAACTCGCCTACTTCCACATCGGCAATCAGTACGGAGTTGGAAGTGCCACGCTCCTTTGATTTTGCGGCAGCTTGTCCGTCCGAAACAACCTCTACCAATACATCATCCTTTACAAGCCCGGCAATGGCTTTGGAGAGAGTGACAATGTAATTGTTTCCGTTTCGCTCAATCTTTTCGATTGTGGGAACATCGGCAATGGCTGTAGCGGCTGTGCCGTCTTTCAGCACCAAATCACCAACGGCAAAGCAAGGCTCGTAGAACTCATCTACGTACAGGCTTACTTTCTTGGTGTTTTCCGCATCCACTTCCACCACTTTTGCAGTCTTGATGACTTGCACCGTCCTTTTCACCTCATCCTTGATAGCAAGCGTTCCGGCAGGCACGGTATCGCCAACAGCGAAATGTTGGTTTTCCACGTCCAGATTGAAGCCGCCTTGCACGATAGAGGGCGAACCCGTGAAAATGGGTCGCATCCCGGTAAATGAAGCAGTCTTTCTTTTCATTTCATCTTTTATTTTACGGTTATTGATTCCAGCAAGCTATCAGCAGCTTCATCAATTTGCTTTTCACTTGCCGCCTTAGAACCCCCTGAGTGTTCATCATCAAGCCCATTTGTAATAAGCTCCTGTTTGTAAGCGGAAACGGCATCCTCAATATCTTCATCATCGGAGATTGATTTTGCCAAACGGTCACGGAGATAAGCCGGGATTTTGTGCTTTTCCATAGCATTAACTACTTCCTTAGCACGGGCTTCCTTGCTTTCTTTGGCTTCGTAGCCAGCAATCTTTTCCTCCATTTCCTTTAACCTCTTTTCAGTTGCTTCATCCAAAGCCACCTTACCTTTCAGCCGTTCTTCCTCTTCTTTCTTTTTCCTCTCCTCTTCGGCTTTCTTTTCTTCTTCGGTCTTGGTTTCTTTGTTCTTGTTCGCCCATCGGGTTGCTTCACCTTGACTTTCCTTAGCCACTTCCGCAATCAGATTTGCTGTACTTTCTATTGCCTCATCATCGGTAGAATCATCCTCAATGCTGCCACCCATTTTTTCGGTTATCGCTTTAAGGTACTTCTCCGAAAGACCAGTGTCTTTACACAAGCCTTTGACTTTCTCAAAGAGTTTCTTATTCATTGTTGCTTTTGTTATTTAGTAAGTTGAACTTCTACAGAGCAAAGATATGAAATAAAATCATATATGCGTTCAATAAACACATATATTTTACTCGGTAAATTACTTGCCTATTAGCATCTTACGCTTAAAAACAAGACGTAAAAGCGATTTTTCATTTACTATATTCAATATAACAAATATGTGTTTGATTAACACAATAGGAATAATATTTTTCACTCAACAAAAATATATCCTCAAAAAAGCACAAAATATATCCTGTTTTGCAGTAAATATATCCATTCGAGCATTTCCACCCATCTTAAATAAAGGAAATTACCACTAAAAGACTATCAAAACCAACTATCACATAGGTATTTTGAAAATATATCCAAAAATATATCCGAATACTTTGTTATATTAAATATATAGCCTATATTTGCATCGTAATTGAATTGATTACGAATAAAGAATATGTAACACCTAACAAATTTCAGATTATGGCAATTAAGAGTATTGATAAAAAGAAAACATTGGAATATGCGGTAGCATTTTACTTCTATGATTCGGGATGTGTAAACTTTATGATGGGTAATATCATGTACCAGCATATCAAAACCATTTATGACGAAAGGGCAGACGGCAGAGGGCAAAACACATTAGAGGTAGTTTACAACTACAAAAAAATGAAATATGAAGTGCTGTGCCTCACAAACAGCAAATTAGCTCAAAAAGAAATATCAATACTATAATACATATTGCCATGACACAGAAAGAATTTGAAGAAAGAACCGGGTTGAAGCTAACAGCGGACAACTATATAGAGGTTGAAACTTGCTACATGAATACAGACCTTGATAAAGATGCGTTTTGCAAGTTGTGGATGAAAAACCCGGCAGCTCTGAAAGAAATAGAGCAAAAAACGGTGTTAGTTCGTGAACTTTACGAAGAACGCAAATGTCTTGCAAACTTTCTTATAGAACAAGCCGAAAAGTGGAGTGCATCAGATTTAAGAGAAAAAGCAATAGCTATGATTGGAGAAAGAGAGTATCTCAGAAGAAAAATAGCCAAAGGGTACAACCTTTGGAAATTAGACAAAGAACTATTAGACGAAATTTTAAGAAAGTAATAACCAGTAGGGTAGCAATCCCCTACACAATGCAACACCGTATGAAAAAATATTATTTGCAAGGCAAAGAGATTAGCGAAAAACAAGCTAAAGCCATTGAAGCCAAAAATCAGAAGTACATAAGCAGCAATGATTTTACGCTTTGGGCAAAGTGCCAATTTGTAACAGTAGTAACCAAGTAAATTTCAGAATTATGAATGAATACACTTACATCATTTTCGACCATAACGGCAGACGTTTGGGAAAGATTGAGTTTGGAGTGCGCAACAGCGTACCATCCGCAAAAGAAATAAAAGAAGCCATTAAAGATGGCTTTCCCAACGGGACGACTTATAAATTACTCGTTCCAATAAGCGTGTGTATCAACCAATAAAATTTTAGTATATGGGAATATTGAAAGATGCAATTTTAGCAGCAATACAGCAGGAACACCCGGATGCTCATTGGGTGGGAAACGAAAAGCCCCACATGATAGAATCTACAGCGCAAGCAAAATACAATGACGTTAGACGTGTTGAACGCAATTATACTAAAGGCGTTCACAAGGCAAGAAAGGAGGCTCACAATGGCAATAGTAACAGCACAAGACATTTATAGATGTGATTCATGCAAGGCAGCATCAGACGAATTTGGAAGAGGATGTAAGCATGGTATGCTCTTCCCTCTAATGCTTATAATGGGAAACTTTACTAAGTGTATGAACTATGAGTTTGATGCCGAAAAGGTAAAACTTCAACTAAAACGAAAGGAGGCAAAATAAGATGGCAACACTGATAAAGACAGACGGAAGTAAATTGGAAATCCAACCTCAAAACGGGCTGGACTTCCAACTGGATGAACTGCAAAAGTTCGTAGATGGTTACATTGATATTATAAACCTACACAATGGGGATATTCTCGTAATCAATGATAATGGGAAAGACGTTTTAGATTCCAACGAAACAGCCACGGAAATAGCGCATAAACACAATGCTATTTTTGGTTGGGATTATATTTGTGGCGATGTCGTTATGTGTAAAGATGAGGAGGTGCAATAATGGAAATTCATAAATTCCCTTATAACTGGAAGCTGGCAGAAGCCAATTTCACTAAAGACAAAGGCAAAGTGTTTTCTTGTTTTGCGTGTGGTGGCGGTTCAACTATGGGCTACAAGTTGGCAGGGTTTGATGTGATAGGTTGCAATGAAATAGACCCTAAAGTGAATCAGGTGTATGTAACCAACCATGCACCACAGTTCAATTTTTTAGGGGATATAAGAGAATTGAGAGAGAGCTACCGCCCGAACTTTATAACTTGGATATTTTGGACGGTTCACCCCCATGTTCCACTTTCTCCTTATCTGGCAACCGTGAAAAGGATTGGGGCAAAGAAAAGGTGTTCAGAGAGGGGCAAACGGCACAAGTTCTTGATACACTTTTCTTCGACTTCATTGCTTTGGCAAAAGCACTTCAACCAAAGGTTGTGATAGCGGAAAATGTGAAAGGCTTGCTTATGGGTAATGCCATAGATTATGCAAGACGCATTTACAAGGACTTTGAAGATGCTGGGTATTATTGCCAACACTTCTTACTTGATGCTTCTAAAATGGGAGTACCACAAATGCGAAATCGGGTGTTCTTTGTATGTATTAGGCATGATTTGGGCGTGAATTTCTTGAAAGTGTCTGACCTCTTCAATGTTGAGCCACATATTAGCATGGACTTCAACGAGCCGGGGATTTGCTACGGAGAATTTGCGGATTACATGGGCAAGCCATACGGCAAGCGCATGAAAGAAATGTTTGATAATAGAACACATGGGGATATTGATATGTCAAATGCTTATCGGAAGCTGACAGGCAAAAGAGGATTTTTCAATCAATGTTATTTGTATGAGGATAAAATTTGCAACACGCTTACGGCTCATGCAGACAGCACGATTCCTTTTAATAAGCCTGTGTATTTATCAAAATCTGAGGTGTGCAACGCTTCTACTTTCCCGCAAGACTATGATTTTTGCGGTTTTTCACCGCACTACATTTGCGGTATGAGTGTACCGCCTGTTATGATGGCGCAAGTGTCTACACGAGTTTACGAACAATGGCTATCAAATTTATAATTGGAATGAAAACACTAACAGTTGGAGAACTTATACAAAAACTTAAAAAAATGCCTAAAGCAGCCAATGTTTGGATGCTAACAGATAGAAAAGAATCAAATTGGGATGAAGATAATGCGACTTTTAGGCGTGTTCATGGAATAACTTACGTTGAAAAAGAAATCGTATATCCAAACGATGGTTTTACAGATAAAACAGAAATTAATGTTTTACTTGAAATAGAAGAGGATGAGATATGAGAAAGTTACGTGCAATATGGCAGCTTATCAAAGCTGATAAATGGGCTTTATTCACTTATGAAAATGCCCCGGAAGACCCAGTATGGGCAACTTTCCCATTTTTTCGGTGGAACATATCGGAGAAATGCGACTACTTTTTCAGACTGATTAAAGAACGTCTGTATAGTATTGATAATTACAACAGTGCTTTAACTAATGAGCGTAAAATATATGAGGATAACGAACAATGATTGAAAAATGGTACGAGGTATCTTGTGATATATGCGGTTGTAAACTTATTCAATATGCAATGTTTCAGCCAACGCCTACCGAATTACGGAGAAACGGTATAAAAGTTAAAATCTATAATGGCAAGATTCACACTTATTGTGATGAATGTTATGAGAAGATAAGAAAAGGAGGTAAACGATGAACACTACATTAAGAAATGCTTTCAAGAAAGCGGAAGATAAACACCGTGAATCAATTATAGCACTACAAGCTATTGATAAACATCTTGCTTTTTCAGGATTTAGAGGGAACGAGCCTAAAATATCAATGGCGGCAGGGGATGATATTTTACTTGTGTGGCAATGTAAAGAAATGGATAAAGAAACAATCATCGAAATCATGGAATCAAGAGGGTATATAACACCCGATGATTTTGTAGGAGTGTTCGACTAAAGTATAAAGCAATGAGGTACGCACTTAGGAAGCAAGCTAAAATAGCCTCTGTGTATAGTGAGGCTTATTTGAAAGAACACATCATAAGCAGCCTTGATCCTTATTTTGGCAAATGCGATGATGAGCGTATAACGGATGATATTTCACAAGAGGGATATGTAACCAGTACTGGAGAAGATTATCCACTTTTGAAAATAAACGACCTTGCGGATGATAACGCTATGTTGGAGTTCGCCGTTATAGGTTTGGAATGTGATATATTAAAATTGTCTTTTTTAGGACGAATAAAAGGATAAACACAATGAATAAAGAACTGATTAAAAAGGAAGCAGATGAATTTGCTAATAAAGAATACGAGATAAGCGATATTGATAGAGATGCTTTACATAAAGGGTTTTATCATGGTGCGGAATGGCGCATAAATTCGGTATGGCACAATGCGGATAAGAAACCAAAAGACGGAAAGTATCTAACAATAATAAAGGTGAAAGGAGAGCTTATAATTGAAATAGCCCCGTGGAGAAATGGAAAATATCAAGGGACACACCATATTGGAGTGTATTTTGGTCATGCTACGATTGTCAAATATGCCAATATTTACGATTTACTACCATCAGAACAAATCGAATAAGAAAGCATTAACCATACTAAGTACAATAAACTTGGTAAACATTTGTTTTATTAAATATAATATGGTAATTTTGCGTTTATAGAACACATATAGCAATGAAACAGCAAAGAAAGGTCATTCATGTAGAATTGAAAGAGCCATACAAGGGCAAACGTCACTACTATTTTGGCAGCATTACCGCTATATATGAGCTGTTGCCCACCGAAGTAGTAGGATGCTCGAAAGAAACCCTTTGGAATGTTCTAAGGAATGACGAACACAAGGGTAGAAAAGCCATTATACGATATGGCACACTCCATACAAAACAATCAAATAGAGGCATAAGAAAGGAGGCTAACAATGGATGAATGTATTACGAAAGAAATGACAAAATCCCTTTTGAAAGCATTTGAGGGTATAAACGAATCTTTAGAAGATTTTCAAAAGGCTTGTGCATCTACAATAGAATCTACAGAAAAGCATATTGTATCGGCTCTTTTTTTAAGAGAATCTGCAATGCTCATTAAACTGGCAGAATCTTCATTTGTTACACGATGGTACTACAAACATAAGTACCGTGAAGCTAAATATCATAGAATTAAAGCAGAGCGTTTTTTTAATCAAAATTTCAAGTAATATGTTAGGAGCAATTATAGGCGATATTGTAGGCTCACGCTTTGAGTTTAACAATACAGATAACTACAACTTTGAATTATTCACAAAGGATAGCACGTTTACAGACGATACCATTTGTACTATAGCGGTAGCGGATGCAATCAATACGGGCGCAAATTACAAAGATAAGTTTCTCCAATGGTGTAGAGCATACCCCAATCCGAAAGGGGCATACGGCGGCAGCTTTGCCCGCTGGATAGCCTCAGACACCCCACAACCATATAACAGCTTCGGCAATGGCTCTGCAATGCGTGTTTCCCCGGTTGCATGGGCTTATGACAACTTGGATAAGGTTTTGATGGAGGCAGAGAAAACGGCTATAGTAACCCATAATCACCCGGAGGGAATTAAAGGAGCTGTAGCAGTCGCACACGCTATTTATTATCTGAGGACAACCCACAATCAGAAAGCATTTGAGAATATAATGCAATCGTACTATCCGCAATTCATGGTAAACGATTATTATGCCGGAGTATTTGATGAAACGTGTCAAGGCACTGTGCCGCTTTGTTTGAAAATTATTCGTGTAAGCACCTCTTTTGAGGATGCAATCAGACGGGCTATTTCATGGGGTGGAGATAGCGACACGATAGGGGCAATAGTCGGCTCAATGGCAGAAGCCCTTTGGGGTGTCCCCAAAGAAATTTCAGACAAGGCATTTGACTTGTTGCCTACTGATATGCTCAATGTAGTTGGTGATTTTTTCGGAAACTTAAATAGAAAACAATATGTATAAAAACGATTTACAATCATTTTGCCGCTTCTACAAAGGCGAAACGGTATGCCCGTTCAAAGATGGCGATAAGCAAATGTTTTGGCTTTGTGAAAAATGGTGGACTGAGCAAACTATACCTGCCACCGATGCTGGATGTGAACTCATTACCCCAATTCTAAAGGAATACACTGATGCCGGATTATCCAGTTTTGAATTGTACGATGGTGTGCCCATCACATTGAAAGCGGTGCTTTTCAATAGGTACTGCAAATATGCTGAAAGGGTGGATATAGAGGATTTTAGAAAGCTGTATCGGACTACATACATAAAAGATTAAAGTAAAGGCGCACCGTAATTGATGCGCCTTTCTTTTGTTGTCAATACTTGCAATAGAATCCCATTGGAGTAGAAACCATTTCCTTTATCACTTTCGGGCTTTGTTCCAAAACTTCCATATCTATATACCATTTGCCATTTGTGTATTCGGCTTTAGTGATTCTGAATTTAGTGCCACGCTGTAGGATAATTTCATTTTCCCCCGTTGTTGTAGGCTTAGAAGTTCCGTTCCACTTCTTACCCGGACAATAGTCCCCATTGTCATGGCTTGAACCAAATGCAGAAAAAGGCTCTGCGTAGGTCATTTGTGTACCTTTCGGACAATAGATATTCAGACAAACGGGCTTACTTCCAAAGTTCGTATTCCGGCAATTACCACACGACATAAAGGAATCATCCGTACCAACCTTGCCAACAAGCTTAGACGGGTCAGATATATAAGCATCCAAATCAGACAGCCCAAACCGATAGTTTACAAAAGCACTGATTTCGTCACGCTTTACCCAAACATCATCTTTAAGTGTGCTTCGGGCTATATATTGGGTCATATCGGCAATATGCTTTTCAGCTTCGGACAATCTACTACCATAGTAGTGATAATATCCCTTGATAGCACGCAAAGGCTCTGTTATGTAACTACTACCAGCCGTATATTGATACATAGCCGCCTTTTCATTGGTGCTTGCAAGTTTCCACATATCCACGGCATTATCAAAGAAATAATCGTTTGCATCTGAACTATGAATAAACCATTTCGCCTCATCCTTTCTTTCCTGCGTAAAATCGGAATCCTTAAACTTAACCTCCTTTACTTTTGATTTACGCTTGGCAGCGGCTTTTTCAATGCTTTCTTTCCTTGCATTAAGTTCCGCAATGGTTTGTTGTGCCATTGCTTTATCATTGCCATTGATTGCATTTTCAAGCTGTGCAATGAGCGATTGGTAAGGCTTGGACTTGGTAGAGAACTTAGATAGGTCGGCATAGCTATCCTTAATGGCATTCCAATCTATCTTATCTTGAACAATGCCAAGCTGTTTAATATAGGCTTGTTGTGACACCTGCCACGTTGGGTACTTCTGTTGTACATTATGATAGTTACCACCTAAAAAGTCGTATACTTCAAAATTCAGTTTCTTTAATTGTTGTTCCAAAGAAAGGCTATCCCATTGTGCCAGCTTATCAGCAACCGCCTTGTTTACGGCTTTTGCATCGGCTAAAGAGAACTTTTTAGCCACCTCCATAGGGCTATCTATGTAACCCAGTGAATAAATCTCCTTACCTATGGCTTTCAGTTTATGGGCTTCCAACATGATAGCGGACAAATCAGGGTGTTTTAGAGCCTCAGCTAAAGCCGTAGTATCAACGTCTGAAATACCACCCATAACACGGAGCATATTATTACCATAGTGATAGGTCGCTTTCCTCACATTCCACCGTTGCCGGATGGCATTTGCTTCCGCTTCCGTCCGGGCTTCGTGCCGGGCTTTTGCTATCTCTTTTGCTGTCGGTGGATAGATAACCTTTTCATTGTCCCGTAGGAAGTAGGGCAAAGTCCCTTTCTCCGTTGCATCCTTGATGCGTTGCTCATTATCTTGCATCCACCCGGTAAATTGGGATGGCAGCTCTTTTACCTTTTCCTCACATTCCACCGTTGCCGGATTATCCCCGTCCAAAATCTTATCCAGCATTTCGTCCAATTCTTCTTGCTTTGCCAGTACGGGCACTTGATAGCAACGGCAATTCGGGTGCCACCCTTTCCAACGGAATGTTTTAGGGTACACACCTTTCAAATCATCGCAAATGTCAGATACGGGATGATTGTTGGATAGCTTGATTTCAATGCCTACCACAAAGTCGAGTTGCGCCCAACGCTCAAAATCGGCTGTACGATACGCAATGTTGGTTTCAGTCCGTGCAAGCCTTTGGGCGTTACGTGCGGATGAACGGTACACGCCACGCCCGGGATGAAAATGTTTCGGGTTATCATCCACCCATTTGTAGGAGTTGGCTTCTTTGTCCCAAACCCTGCGTTTCCACTTTCTACCATAGATAGGTTGCCCGTTCTCATCTTCCCCTACCTTGATACGGAAACGCCTGTAAAACTTATCGGGGTCTTGTAGATACTTCTTTATCTGAGCCGCCAAACGATTAGCCGGAACACCCTCACCAATCGCCAAATCTAAAGTATTTTCCAGCTCATCACGGAACATACCCGTATATCGCCAAACCTTTTGAGAGAGATTCAAACCACCGTCACCACTCTTACGGGCAAAGAAAGCATCCATAGCCTCTTTGTTGCGCTTGAAGAAACGTGCAAAGTGATTATCTTTTATTGATTGTTCACCGAACACACTTTTAACCAAAGCATCGTTATTCTCGTTAGATGCAAGCCATTCCTTTTCTACACCGCCCCGGATAACTTGGTAAACACGGCTGTACATATCCCTAAGAATGGGCGTAACTTCCTCACTATACCCATAGTCGGCAAAAGAGAAAGGCTTCCCATCCTCCAACTCCGTACCCTTTACCAAGTTAATTATTCGCTCAAATGCTTGTTGGTAGATGATACGGACATTGGCAGCGTAACCCTCCGTTCTATTGAAAAGCTCCGCTTGCATCTTCTTATAGTCTATGTACTTCTTCTTTGCCATGCCACTACTTTAGTTTGAAGTTGGTGCAATAGTCCTTATCTAAAAACTTGCTGTATTTATGGAAAGGGCATTTGCATAAGAACGGTTCGCCTTTCCAGTTCAATTCGTGGAAGTCGAAAGCGTGTTTGCAGTCCCTACAATGGTAGTTCTGCGTTGATGCTTGTTTTTTCTTTGCCATAGTCGCTATCATCTAAGAAACTGTATAACAAATCTTTTTTAGTATTGAAGCAATTACATTCATTATGCTTACAAATTGGGTCTTTATCACCAAAACTTCTATACTCACTTCTTTGCACCTCTACATATATAATTTTGGTATAATACTCCCCCGAAAGGGAACAAGTACCTACAGGTACATCACCTATTACCTCCACTTCAATATTGCTAATTTGGATTTTCTCCGGCTTATTATTGCGCATAATCCAAACCTTATCGCCAACATTGTATTTTGTCTTTATTTCCATTATTCAGCCCCTCCGAAAACGTCCATTTTGTTTAACTCCATTTGTTGCTCCATCCGTTCCGCTTCTTCTTGTTTTAGCCGCTCTATTTCTTGTTTCGCATCTTTTACAAGGTAGGACAATTCTACATAGGTTTCACGGCTCAATGCCCCATCATTGTATTGCTTAGATAAGTCGGCAAGCAATTCGCTCACATCTTCCCCGAAAGGCTCTTGGAACTCATGCCTTAACAGCAAGGCATCATATTCAGCCTTATGCCGATAGTCAAGCACATTACCTAAAATAGCTATCATAAGGTTAGCGTGGCGTTTCATATAATCATCGTGCTTTTCCTTGTGGCGTTCAGCCTTAATAACGGCAAGCAACATCACTTTGCGTATAGCCTTTGCCGAAAGGTTGCCTAATGATTTCATATTGTCAAAATCAATGTTGGGCGTGAAAGACTTTGAAAGAATGTGTTTATCCAATCTTTCAAACTCATTCTTTTTGCTTTCGCTCGCCTCATTCCATGTAAGGTAGCGTACATCACCGCCATTTTTGAGAATAAACAGTTTGGCTTCTTCTTCCGACTTTGGCAAGCTATTGAGGATTTCAGAAGTAGCCACCATTGCCGGGTTAGAAAAGCGGTCATTAGTATCTGCATCGGTGCTTTCCATTATTTCAGAGCGTTCAATCATGGGTTGCACCTCCTTATGTTCGGGCGTTTGCTCAAATATCAGCACGGGAATTTTCCCTATTGGATTATCCTTTATCTCAACCTCCCAACCCATTTTGCCACGTTTGGCACGATATACAGTCTCTTTAGTGTATATATCCACATGGTAAACGGTATTGTTGCCTGCCTCTGTCAGATAGTAACCCCATGCAAAAGCGGTAATCCGTTTGTATTGGTCACGAATGGTATAAATATCATCGTTGTTTTCCCGGCTCAACACATTCAGCAAAAGGGATGGTTTATTATCACTATCCCGGTACACATGGTAAAGAATGGCAGAAATGCCCTCCGCACCAGCCAAACGTTTAGCCTCTCTAACTTTGGCATTGAAATGTATTTCATTCAGCCAATCTTTGTAGTTCTGAAAAGCATAATCCGTACCCGTTGAAAGCTGTTGCCATTTTACGGGTCTGCCATAGAGAAACACCAAAGAAATTTCATTGATGAATTGAGGGTAAGGAATAGGGATTTTCCACCGTTTACTCCAACGTAGAAAGTTGCCTTTCTTATCGTAAACGGCTCTATCCTTACGCTCCATCACTTTGTGAGTGTCAATCTTATACTCACGTAAATTATTGGCGGCTTCTTCCGCATGGGCTTTCATCATGGAAAGAGCACGGGTCACATCCTTAGCCGTCAAAAGGTCGGCAAAGTTTTGTTGGTAGCCAATAGCCGCCTTTACCTCGTTAGAAATAATGTTTAATAATCCCATTTTGCTTTATTGTTTTTAAGCGGTTATACCTAATCTGCGTTCTATATCATCGGGTATATCATACTCGTTATAGTCAAACCATGCTCGCATCAGAAACATATCCCTCCAGTCCGGGGAACAACCAATATCCATCTTGATTTCTTCTTTGGGTTTCAATTTTAGTTTCCCGTCCGAATCAGCTTTCCATGTTTGCAGTTGTTCCAGTTCCCTTATGATTTCTTCCTTATCGGCAGTGCTTATCAAATCCTCATCTATCCCCACTTCCGTAGCGTTTATGTGGTCTGCCAGCTTGTAGCCGCATTGAGTCTGTAGGTTTTGGTAGTTTTCACCATTGAAAGGGGTAGAGTTGTTCACGAATCCCTGAATGTCGCAATTATCCACCACTCCACCGCCTACACCGTCCTCATCAACGATACATTTATGGTTGGGTATTCTATACTTCTTTTGCTTGTTGATTATCCACGTCTGAATGTCGGTAGTCTTAGACACGGGAAAACATTGTAGCTCTATGATATGCCAACCGTCCCAAACGGCAAGACGGGCATAGTCAGCTCCGAAGCGTGCAATATCGCCTGTAATATAGTTTGTACCTGTCTTGATTGAAATCTTATTCCCGAATATCTCACAGATTGCATCATGTGAGCAAAGGGCGTTGGGGTTATCGTCATACTCCCAATTACCTTTCAAAAGACGTTCACGCTTTACCTTATCCTTTGTAGTTTTCAAACCCTCTATATAATCGGGGTCTATGAATGGGTTTTCTTGCACAAGGCAAGCAAGGTAGTACATATATTCGGGTAATTCCCCTTTCTTATCCGGCTTGTAGAATGTATCGTACATCCAGTTCTTTTTAGGATTGCAAGTAATGAATAGTTTTCGCCTCAGCCCCAATTCATTGTTAAGGTGTCGCCCGATACGGGTTTTAAGGGTGTCGTATGCACCGAAGTTCACTTCGCCACCCTCTTCAATCCATCCACCTGTATATTCGATTGAGCCGTAACGCTCATACAGAGGGTCGCCCGGTTTATATTGCAAGTCCAGCAAGTCAATACGTGAACCATTGAAAAATTCGATATAATTGTATTGCCCGTTATACTTATACAAGGTGTCATCAACCCCATACTGATTGCAAACCTTGTAAAATGTGATAAGTGTAGATTGTGTGATACGCTTTAACTCGGCACGTCCGATAAACCACTTTGAACCGGGATAACAGAGGCACATAAACAGAAGCCACACCGCCCCCGTCCATGATTTTGCACCCCCGGCAGCACCTCCGTACAAAAGTTCAACGTGTTCATTGTCGGTAAGTATCTTCAAAGCGTGTTCTTGCTTCTCATGCTTCAAACCATCCTTTACGGTAATGAAGTCGAAACAACCACGCTTGAAAAGCTCAATCTTCACTGCAAGTGCCATCGGCACGTATGTAACCTTACTTCGTGCCATTGCCTGCCTTTATTTTTTCCAGCAAGGAATTGTATTGTAGCAACTCATCCGTAGTAAGAGCCGACAAATCCATGCTGTTGTTGGTTACTTGTGCGTTTACTTCGCTCTCTATCTGTTGTGTGGGCTTCCCGAAAACCCTATCAAACAGACTATCCACCGTATAAGTCCTACCATAGCGAATATCTGCGTTAATGGCAGATACGACATTCAGAACCCAAACGGGTGTTTTCTTATTGGGTGTTCCGTCCGGGTTCTTTACAAGCCCCTCCAATATTTCGGGGGTGCTTTCCATCAGAAAGCGGATAACCTTGTGGTAATCCTCTTTACTCATTTCGGGTGCAATCTTCTTACCCGTTATATCCTTGACGTATTTATATATAGAGGGCTTCCGACCGGGATTTTTCGGTTGGTTCTCGCTTGTGAATCTGTTACCAAATTTATGTCCTTTTTCAAAAGCCATTCTATTGTTTTCGTATTGATTTATGTGTTTACTAAACACACTATAAGAGCAAAGAAAATCGGATAGCACAATACCGTCCGATTCTCTTTACTCGGGTAATTATTCTATGATACCCTCTTGCGCCTTGTACTTATCCCAAAACCAAAGAATGGTATCACCGTCCTTTTCGTCTATCATTTCATCGTAGGCATCCAATTCCTCCAAAAGAGCGTCTGCCTTATCAATTACCGAAGTGAGATGCTTTTGCTGATAATCATCAGCATTCCAAACCTCAATCTCACCGTTTAATTGCTGCTTGATTACTTTAATCTCATCAGCGGTTAATTCTATCTTATTCATGTTACATTGAATTAGTTTAAGCAAAAATACCTCTATAGTTTGTATTTCTTGCAGATTTCCTTTACTTTCTTAGTATATTTATCACTTTTACCATGTACCGCTTTGGTAACGGTTTCAGCCCAAAATTCCGACACATTGGTTTCCGCATACTTTCCATACCCAGACTTCTTCTTGTCTTTCTTCCAAGAATTAAATAACTTTTTCACTTCCTTTCCAGCCGCTTTTTGGTTTGCCCCTGTCATGTGGGCATTCCATGTAGCGTGCGCCAGCTCGTGCGTTACAGTATGGGCTACCGCCTTGTTGGTCTTTGTACTCCATCCGCTTGCATAGCCTTTCTTGTGTGAGGCTTCCACCGATTTTTTCGTTTGCATGAAATGCTTTTTGTTAAGGTAAACGCCCTCAGACTTCCCATTAGCCGTAACGTGTACGCCATAAGTGCCAGCCGATAGCTCTGCCAACTTTACATTCCTTTGCCTTACACCAAGTACGGCATGATAGCGTGAAATAGCTTCTTTGGTTGCCTTATACAGAGCCGGGTCTTTCATGTTTACCAAAGGCTCAGGCTTACCAACAGAGCCTTTATATGTTGCATCACCCGGTTGCAGTCCTCCACGTGTTCCGCTTGAATTTCGTCCCATAATACTTTACTTCTTTTTTGCGTTAATAAAATCTGTGACGTACAACAGCCCATGTTTACGGCAGAACTTCTGAATTTCCGTACCCCCACCGTAAACGATAAGGTTTGGTTTTTCAAGCCCGCTTATTTCTTGGGCTACTTGCAAATCAGATTTAAGGCTTTCCATCCAACCGTCCAGCCCACGGGTAAAGAAAGCATTATATCCTTTGGGAATACCCATTTTGTTGTACTCAATAAACTTGTGAGAAACATTCAAGTCAGCATAAACCTTGATTCCGCATTCTTGGAAGTAACGGGAAAGCCAGCGTTTCTTGTAGATAAGCTGAATGCCCCACGCTACAGGTGTTTGGTCGTGGCAGCTACAATTCGGCTCTACCACCGCCTTGCATCCGCTTGTGAGTAAATTTATCGGGTCTTTGAAAAGAGCCTCAAAGCGATAATCGTCCACATAGAAATGATATGTCGCCACATCTTTACGCAAACGGCTGTTAGCACCCCACGGAGATAAAGGCAATTCTACCTTTCCAGCTTGCATATCCAATAAGAGATTGGGAATTTCAAAGACGTTATCGCTTTCATAAAGAACGTCCTTAAACATGGAACGGTAGAAAGATTCCTTTTCGGCTTCTTCCTCGCTTTGTTCCTCATCGTCCATTTCTTCCTCTGCGCTTTGGTCGGCTTCCGTTTCCTCTGCCTCTTTAGCCGCTTTCTTCTTACCCTTTCCGGGCTTCTCATCATCGGATGGAAAATCAAGCCCAATAAAGCCGAAATCTACATCTTTCCAAAACTCATCCATTTGTAAGGCATTGTAAGCCCAATCGCCATTGTTGATATTATCCCTCAGAATAATATCCTTTTCCTCATCCGGGGTCAGTTCCGAATAAAGAATAACGGGCACATCGGCAAGTTTCAGCTTTCTTGCAGCCTTCAAGCGTTGGTTTCCTGCCAATACCACCAGTTTACCGTCACGCTCCATAACCGCCAAAGGTCGGTGTTTCCAAAAGCCGTTTATCTTTATGGAATCCACCAGCCTTTCAAAGTCATTCTTCGTAATGGTACGTGGATTTTCAGGCAACAAAACCAGCTCCGAAACTTTCTTGTATGTAATCTCACTACATTTCATTCTCAACCTCCGTTTCGTCTTTGGTTTCGTCATTCTCCGAAGAATGGGAATCCGGCATTAATTGTTCCTCATCATCTTCTACACAGAAGCCCTTTCTAAAAAGTTCACAGAGCTTCACAAAGCGGTAACGCCTGCGGTACTTCACATATACCAGCTTTGCACCTACGGAATCTTTGCCAATGGCATAGAAAGAACCCCGGTAATCAACGGGCAATGCCACCGCACCATAGATACTAACCGAATCATCGGACACGCTCGTAATGGTTGCGTGCCTATCGTATTTGCCATTGATATAAACGTGTATCTTTTCCCCTTGCTTCAAATGCTCTTTTGGGGCAAACCTCCAAAAGTTCCTACCTATATACTCAGACATGAGCAACAAGGCTAAAAAAAACAGCGTTAATCCGATAAGAATATACATACCCATAGCTTATTTGTTTACTTGGTGAATCATATTGCAAATATACTAAATATGCGTTTATCAAACACATATTTGACCGTAAAAAGAATACTAAAAGCCATAAACCAACATTGCGCCATCACGTCCATGCTCATTTGTCTGTTTTTGCCATCCAGTCAAAGCCCTAAACCGTTCTTGTGTCAGCTTGGTTACATTGCGTTTCGGGGCAACCATTTCATACTCCACGCCCAACTCTTTTAGATAATCATCCCATATAGAGGCATCCCGTTTCACAGAGCCTACACCTTGCAACTTCTTACGTTCCATTTCACGGCTCATACGTTCCGTTCCGAACCACGTTCTTTGCCGGGGGTCTTCCACCCTTACAATCACTTTGTCACCTATACCAGCCTTATACTCATCATACAAGGAACGTACACGCTCCATCGCTTTATGTATAGGCAAAGAGCATACTTGAAGTAGGGAACGCTGCTTGCTATCCCAAACAGCGAACCCAGTATTTACACCCGTATCAATCCCTACATAAATCATTATTCAGCCTCCATTTCTCCGTTGGGAATCTGATACAGAATAACGCCCTTAATCTCGTTTGCTTCGGCTCTATCTCCGAAAATCTGAGCCATCATAAGGTTATTAGGCAGATATTTGTACCTCACCTCTTTAATGAGCGGCAAACCTATCGGGGCTTCACTTATCACGTGCAACGTCCATAGCCCATCATCTTTAGATATGGTTACAAAGGCATTCTTATAGAGGAAAGAACCAACTTTATACACTCCGTAATCATCCACATCGGTAAAATCCGCTTTTGCAGTTTCTTCCAGCTTCTTTATGAAGTCGGGGCGCATACGCTTCTTTTTCTTCTTGAAGTATTCAGGGTAAACCACCATACCTTTGTTCTCTGCGTTGGCTTTCGCCAATTTTGCTTGCAATTCCTCTTTGCTCATAGGTCAAATAAATTTTTATAATACTCAAAATTCTTGTTTTCTATCTTTATATCTTCCGGGTAATGAGTGGCGCATCCGTACCATTCATTGTAGCATTTAGGACAAAACCAGCAATTTAGCACGGCTACATAATAGCCAGTATTAGAAGTACCGTTACATCTATCGCAAATACCAATACCGCCAATTTTAGCCAACTCGTTTCGGCTCAATTCAATCACCTTAAACCTTTTGGGGTTATCTACTATTTTAGCCATATCAGTATATTGTTTCTTGGTAACTTGAAGTAGGAACTTTCCCGGATAGGATAGCGTTGCCACACGTGATAAGCCCGTTATCTTCATCATAAGAGGGGACAAACACAATAACATCGAATCCGTTGCCTTTCAAATCTTCCTCCACGGCTTTATATGGGGTAAACAGCTCATAGCCTCCGCTTGTGTGCAAATCGTTCTCATCACAGCTATTTGTTCGGTGCAATGGGGTAATCTTACACATAAATTTATCGGGGTTGAAAAGCTCTCTCAAACGCTTGCCGTCTATATGCGTATCATCAGCCAAAGCAAAGTTTAAGGCATATTTCCTGCCAACAGGCATAGGCAGCGACTTTCCAATTTCTGATATTTCACCAAGTGAAAGCGAACTACCCGAAAACAGATAATTTCTTTCTTCATCATTCGTTGTATTGATGGAGAATTGAAGTCCGGCATCACCTTTATAAAACTCGTTCTTTATGTAACACCACTTATGTAAGAACTCAACCAGCTTCTTATTTTTCTTTGGCAGCATTGTACTTATAACCGGGTGTACCAAAGAATCGCCTATAAACGGCTCTATGTCTTTCTTTATACTGATTGCATGAAGCAACACATTTGCGTTCCATGTAGGCTCTCCCATACGTGCATAATGTATGTTTAGACGTTTCGTGTGCTTCACTTCCGGGTGTTGCTTGATAGCCGTTAGCACTTCTCCTTTCAAATCATTAAAAGTGGCATTTCTCCCAATACCCACTTTTGGAACATCGCAGAACTTGCAGCCCATAGAGCAACCGTACTGTGTGGAAATGGTAATCACCCATTTTTCAGTAAGAGGCATCGGCTCGCCATTGGGTACACCGTTCAAATCACGGGTAATCCCCAAAAAGTCCGCTTTGATATTAGCGTTCTTACCATAATCTCCAACCGTAAGGAACTCCAACATTCCCTTTTCACCTATAGCGGTATATATTTCGCCCGTAGGCACTACTATCTTCTTTTTAATTTCCATATCTTCAAATCATTAAAATGCAAATACTACTTTTTCACCATTCATAGCCCTTTTTCGCAGGGTGGGGTATCGCTCATAAACTTTGTTAGCCATATCCTCAATATCGAATTTGAAAGCCGGGCAATACCTATATCTGAAAGCCGCATAAAAGCGGTCATTCAGCATTATGTCAATCATCAGCGTTTTCATGCCATCTATTTACCACAACAAGGTAATTTAGTGTTAAACACGTCTTTCAGCCATTGTTTGTACGGGAGAATTGGCTTACCGTATAAAGTCATATTGGCTTTGTAGCTCTCATACATTTGTTTGCGGAAATCCGCAGGTATTTGTTCCTTTTCTTTCCTCAGTTTCATTTTATACCCTCTTTCTTGTATTCTCTCATCGCTTGGCTAAGGCTTTCCGTCTTATCCAGTAGCTTTGCCAGCTTATCCACGTCCACGATAACCTCACCATCCAAATAAGCCCAAACCTTTCTCAGAGCTTCCGCAATGGCTTTTGCTTCTTTAGAATCTTTCAGAGAATTAAGAACCTCCTTATTGGTAGCTGTAGCCCTACCGTTTTCTTTGGCGTTATCCACAGCCGACTTTGCAGCATTTACCTGTTCTTTCTCACTGCCATAATTGGCGGCAATCTCCTTAGCTGCCTTAACCGACAATTCCCCTTTCATAATCCTTTCTTGAATGTACGGGGGCAAATCCAACAAGGAAAGGCATTTGCTTATGAAAGCCGGGCTTTTCTTGAACTTATCCGCTATCTCAACTTGGCTATATCCAAATTCTTCTTTGAAACGTCTGAACATGATAGCGCACTCGTATTCGGTAAATTTCTTACCCTCGTTACGCATCATCTGTTGAATGTACAATTCTTCAGTAGAAGCGTCCTTTCGGGCTTTCATGGCACGAACATAAGGAATATCCGCACCCTCGGATATAGCCAACATGGTAGCCCTATACCTGCGTTCACCATCCACCAATTTGTATTTCTCGTTGCCATCATCATCCTTAAAGGCTATAACCGTCAGAGGATTTAAAACACCCTTTGCCTTTATTTGCTCTTTCAGTTCGTCAAGGTCAAAATCACGTCTTACATTGAAACCGTCCACAACCACGATATTACGGGGGTCAATCAAAAACAGGTCTGTATTTTTTGTTTTATTCGTTTCCATACTACTATCATTTATTGGGCTTATAATGTTTACAATACTTCTTTCTTGCTGTTATGCGCCTACCTAATTTGTAGCAATACATTTGGGTTGTATGAGGATAACACCAATAGTATTTACATTCGCTACAGTGTCTTATTTCATTCATACTTGCAATTGAATTTGCCACAATTACATTTGAAATGAGGAAGTACACCTTTGGGGTCTGTATATTTAGTACCACCCTTAACTATTGTATGAGCCATACAGCAATAAGCACTATAACCGTCCCTTATTTTTTTCAACTTCATAAAAGAGCAATTATTACAAATCTTTTCCATGTCTTAGTATCTAAAAGAGGTAAAATGAATAACAACACCTTCAAAAACATTCTCTTTGTTGTTCCCGAAAAACCATTCTACAAAGTCCTCCACGCTCAAACCATCATTCTTTGCTACTTCATGGATTGAAACTTTCTTGTTGTCTACCCATACTTTGGGTATGGTATCATCGCTTCCATAGGTCATAGTAATATGCTGTAAACCTATCTTCTCATACCGGGCAAATTCCCGTTGCTCTGAGTTGTACGGTCTGCCCGTCCATTCACGCACTGAAAGATATTTTTTACCGGATGCAATATCTTTATATCTCTTATCCCACACGCCATTTTTATTGTAGCGTATAGTATGTATCTTCTTATGCTCTTTTAGTTTGCCCTCAAACTCTGTAGGCTTTCCAGCCAAAGAATGTGTAACCGGGAATACACGGCATAAGGTCACAACCACTTTTTTCTTTTCTGATTTTTGGTGTTGCATAGCTTTATTATTTACTTGGTGTATTACTCGCTGAATAATAAGCAAGCGTTATCACATCCCACATTTCGCTCACAATGGCAAACGAAAATGTCTTATCCGGGTGGGTACTACTTGGCATATCCAGCATTTCTTTTTGTATCGCCTCGTTCCAATAATGGCAATCGGGCGTGTAGTTAGATTGAAAGCTATTAATGCTTGCAATAAGTTCGTTGTAATACGCTTCACCGAAAGCATTAATGAGCTTTGTTTTGTTTCTGAGCGCAAATCTCATTTCCGATAGCTTTTTTGACTGTAGTGCAGCCGTTCAAACATTTCTTCCATCCTATCAGCAATACGCTCTCCGTATCTGTCGCCAAATTCCTCATCTGCCAAATTGGAAGTGGCTATAGTGAATAGCTGCCTGTCATATCGGGCATAGATTAATTCAGTAACCGGTGAAAACTCGTTGCCCCAACTTTTCACGCTTGCTGGTTCAGTGCCCACATCATCAATAAACAAAAGTTCTTGATTCTTTAGCTTGTTGAAATAAGTCGGGTCATCGGCTATTGACTTGGCAAGGTTCAGAGCTGATATGCGGTACACTCCCTTTCTTTCGGAAGATAAATCACTATTGTACAAGATACCTATAATGTTGCATATCGCCTTTGCAAGCGTGGTTTTACCACTCCCTACCGTACCATACAGAAGCAAGCCGAACTTTCCGTTTCCGCAAAGGAACTTAGCCGCTTTGCCTATCTTTTCCAACGTGGCTTCATCCGAAACATACTTCATGTTTCTGCGCTCAACTTCTGACTGATAACACATCCTTAGCATTTCCGCTATGTCCTGTTCGGGAAACTTCTCAATCTTAAAGCGTGTCCCTAAAAGTCCTCTTTGCGCTTGGTTTGCCAATATCTGTTGCAGCCGTTGTACCAGTTTGTTGTCCATATCTATTCATATTTTCGTAATACTTATCTTTTACCCAGCCCCTAATAGTCAGGTAATCGGATTTATACTTCTTACCCTTAGAACCTTTGTAATTGTTGAGAATATCAATCATCGCTTTAGCGGCTTCTTCGCCATATTCGGTACATAATTTTGCATATTCATCACGTGTCAAAGTAACGTAATCAGCATAATTGTACTTCTTGGCTTTTTTAATCTTCCGCTGTTGTTCATCAGTCAGTGGCGGTGGATTCTCCGGCAAATCATCGGGAAATAGGTCTGCTTGCGCCCCGTGTTGCGTTTCAGCCGTTGGGGAAGGTGTATGTGGCATTTCTATCGGTGGCGTTTCCACAAGCGCATCAACTTTGGCTAATATCCGTTTACCCATAGTTACACCACCTTTTTTCCCAGCCTCAGACCGTTTTACCCGTATTGATTCCATCTTGACCATATCAGCGTTGTACAAAGCCCCATCATTCCTTACAGACAATAATTCAGCGTTAATCAATGATTCTATCAGCTCCTTTGTTCCACTTCCGTAAAGGGCTTCTAATTCATCAACCGTGTACGCACCGCCAATAGGTTTCAGCATAACCCCACGCTCTATACTCACCCACATACAGCAAAGCATATCCAGCCACAAGCCCTTACAAGCAAATGACAACCTCATAGCCGCATTGTTGGATAACCAAGCGGTGGCATCGAAAGGCATAGGCGGTATAATTTTTTTATTAGCCATATTATGAGCTGTTATAAGTGGGGGATTGCTCCCCCACGATATAGTATTTAGATTTCAAGAATAGCAATATCTGGGGCAATGGCACGAATACCGTCCAACACCTCATCAATACACTTATCTCTGTAGTCCTCTGCCAGTTCGTTAGCACCGGGCGAAACAAGTTGCAACAACACATCACCATTAGAAAGATAGTGGTCGAACTCAACTTCAATAGGTGTTTTTGCAGTTCCCTTGAAAATGGAGATGTTAATCGTGAAACTCTTGGGCAAATTACTTTCTACTTGTGAACGGTACACCTCAGCCATAGAGCCGGATGGGTCACGCTGTTTCTGAATTTCAGTCTTGGCGTTAGCCGTAAAGTTCTTTAACACCGAAACGAGCTTCATACAATCCTCTTTTTGCATAAATACGCCACGATTCAAACGCAGGAACTGCCCCAGTTTAGCAGGAATCCAGCCACATTCTCCGTTATTGATACCAAACTTTGAAAAGACTTCCGATAATTCCACCGTACCTACAAAGGTGTTTTTAGTGTAATAATCATCCTCATTCACGGTAAGCGTGATACTCATTTTCTCACGGTTTACCTTAACATTCGCACGCTTTTGGTCGATGGTGTCAATACGCTTTTCCAACCAATCTAACGGAGTTCTGATAACACCTGATACAGAAATACTTTCCGGTTGCTTAATGGGCAATTCGTCCAATGCTTTAGGAGCATTACCAATTCTGTACACTACTTCGATAGGTTTTTCACCCTTGTACTCACCGATGTTTACGGTTAATCCTTTTTCTTGATTTTCCATTTTACTAAAATTTAATGTGTTAATAATCAATCATTCGTGCCCGTTCTATCCGTTCTAATGGCACGGAATACGTTACGTTGTCTTTCTTCTTGCGTCATGGCACGTTGCTCCAGCAAATAACCCTCCGGGGTGTAGAATCCAACCATGCCCTCATCTTCATCTACAAACTTGAAGCAATCACCTTTTACATAATCGCCTCCGGCTTTCAACTCATCACGAACCTTTCCAATTCTCTCATCCAAAGGCTTAATTTTGGACTTGTATTCAGCTCTGATTCCAGCCAACTCATCTTCCAAATCAGCTTTTTGAATTGCTACGTTTGCAAGTTCAGCACGTCTTTCGTTAATCTGTTGCGTGTCAAATTTGCGTGTGTAGCTACGTTCTACAATTTGGTCGCAGCTATCACGTAGAATCTGTTCCCTTTGTTCCACCGGGGTATCGGCTAACATGATGTCTTTCATTTCACTTTATTTTTTAGTTGATAATATGTTTGATAAACACACTTTTATTTCAAACGATTTCCTACGGTAAAGTTGAATTTCAAATATTCAGCCCAAAGTTCAATGAATTGCTGCCCAAAATACTTAGCCTTTTCTTCCGTTTCTTGGCACAAGCGGAACCCAATGTACGCAGCCGCATACGAGGAACGATTAGTCGCATTCAGAGAACCGAAACCCGCAGTAGCACCATTATTCGCAGTAGCAGACAAAAGGGCACCTCTTTGTTCGGGATTCATATCCTCAACCTCTTTCTTAGTCCATAAGGCAAACCACGGATACCAATACACTTTGCTTCCCTCTCCATCTGGCTTTGGTTGGAAATTTCTACCCCACAAAGCCCGGCTAATAGTTTCCAACTTCATAAGGGCTATGATATGATTGGGCAAATTATTAGGGTCTTCAAAAATAGGCTCACCAAGTGCCTTACAAGCATCCTCATACGTGCGAATTGTCTTGTAATCGTCCAGTGTAGGTTTTACCATTTCTTCCTTGCAGAACAAAGCCGCCAATATTTTCTTTGCTTCTCCACTTTCCGCTTCACGAAATGCAGCCGCTACTTCTTTCTCTGTAATTTCAAATGTTCTCATCTTTCAATGTTTTTAATTTGTTGATAATCTTTTTTGTTAATCTTATTGCGTTATCCACTCTCGTACTTTGTCCGGGTGGAATATTTGCTATCAAAATGGGCACTAAGCGTATCAGCTCAGATACCACGCTGTTAGGTATTCTTTTCATGGCTTCTCCAATATTTATCCGGGTCGGGAATATCCACATTCAGAAACTCTTTGGCGTACTCCCTCAGTTTTTCGCAATAGGTGGAGAATGTCACCGTGTCCATAGCGGCTGTAGAACACGGGAACTCTATAATCTCCCCCGTGTGCTTATTTACCACTTTGTCAGCCGTCATTTGAGCCTTAAAAAACTCATGCACTTGTTCTACTGAAACGAACTCCCAACCAGCTTCCAAAAGAGCGTCTAAAAGGATAGGGTAAATACACCCGAACAACCACCCGTTTTGGTCTAAAGAACGTGGCTTTCTGACTTTCTTAACCTCTATCCTATAGATACCATCCAAAGCGTTACGCATCCATTCGTATAGAGGCTTCAAATCAAATAACCCGTTTCTCTTTTCTACTTGGAGTTTAGCCATATCCTTATATTCTGTCTAAATCAATCGTTAAACCCAGCTTTGCCGCATAAACCACTTTCCCCGTATGCCTTTCCACTTCCGATATGAAATAAGGCTCATCGCTATTATTCTCGGAAAGGTGTAAAAGCACGATTTCCGAAACATGGGATAAGTCGTTTGCTTCCAAAAACCCCTTGCACGTAGTAAGCTCCATGTGTGAGGTAAGCAGACGTTCACGCTGTGAGGGCAACGTGCGCCCGGTTGTAATCGCCTCGATGAGCTTCTTATCAGAGTAATTGCACTCTATCAGCACATGGTTAAGCCCCTTGAACTGATATTCGCACATACAGCTATCGGTAAGAAATACCATCTTTCCCATATCGGGGTGGTCTATCAGATAGCCGACACATGGCACATCATGGCAAGCAGGAAAAGGAAGTACCTTAAAATTACCCATCTTATAGCCTTTGCCCTCTTTAACCACCAAAGAACGGGAATCCCAAACGCCCTTTGCAGTCCATACCTCCCGTAATGCCAACGTGTGAAATCCACTATCCACCATTGCCTTAATATATTTGGCGTGGTCGTTGTGGGCGTGCGTTACCACACACCCTACAACCTTTCTCAGATTGAAATCCAACGCTTTCTTGACTTCTTGGAAACGGATTCCAGCCTCTATAATCAGAGCTTCATTACCGTTATCCAAAATGTAACAGTTGCCACTACTACTTGAACCAAGAACTATCAGTTTCATACGCTATCAATATCCGGGGTCAATAGTTTCCGCTTGTTGCTCGCTTGACACGCTTTCAAAGCTCACATCTTCCGCATCAATCAACTGTTTGTTTGCGTAATTGTCGGTCAATATTTCACGCTGTGAAGTTTCGTCACCCTCGTAGTCATTGGTGATGGCATTTTGCATTTCTACGGACAAATAGCCGTATTTACTCAGTAAATTACGGATAACGGTTTTTTGTGCCATTCCGTGAAAGTTACCCATCCAACCAACCTTGTTGCTATCGGGAGAAACGGGCAAATTAGCCAAATTCAGCAACTTTTCAACCGTTACATCCTTATCGCTTGTGATGGCTTTACTGTATCGCTTTGCATGGTTTGCCATTTGCTCCACTGTCATGTACAAAGTCTTGCTAAAGCCGTTCATAAGTTCAAAGTAACAGAAATAGCCTATCACCTTATCGCTTTTCCTTTCACCGTCAAAGGCTATTTCCCCGGTCAGTTTGTTTACCTTGCGCAACTCACCATCATACACCACATCCGCATTGATGGTACGGTATTGTCCCGTGCGCATGGCAAGCTGAATATAACCCTTATAGCCCATTTGAAAAGTCGGCTCATACACTTTAATCCAGTTGCCCTTTTCATCCTTTTTGGAGTTTTTGAACGGGATAATGAAAGCATAGCCCAAAGCCTTGTTTATTGGCAAATGTAACGTGGCAGCTTTGAGTGCTTCCATTACCACCTGTTTAGGATTACAGAGTTGCAGATTGCTATCTCCGTTGTATAGGTCAATTACAGAGGCTACGAATGTTGCCGAATTTTTACCAAGCGCATTTTTGAATTGTTCTTGTACGCTTTCGGCATTCATCATGCTTTTAAGAATATCTACAGGCTTTCTTTGAGTAGCTACCTGCCCACCATTTGCAGCCTGTTGTATGGTTGTAGTCGCTTGCTGTGTCATAATCGCAATTATTTAATGGTTAGTTCTTTGTCCGTAGTTACCACCAGCCGGATAATCTGACTGAGTGATGGGATTATTTGATTCACGCTTTCCGCATTATCAACGAAAATCGGTGCAGATACCCCCTTTGCCGTGCAAATGGCATTGATTATATCTATTCCGGCATTGATTTGTCCGGCATTGTTCACGTCAAGGAAAGGTGTACCGTTCACGGTGCATACACACGTAAGTTTTTCGCCTCCGTTCAGTTGTTCGTTCACAAAGGAGAATGATACATATCTGAACATTCCGTTAATGCGTTTCAACAGCTCCGCATCCTTATCCTTTTGGAATTGGAGTGCCGTAAACTCCCATTTTTCAAGGTCTGCCAACTTTTGATTGTTGGCAATGCGCTTTTCTTCCAAAGAAGCGATTTCCTTTTCAGCCCTGCCGATTTGTTCACGGTTTGCCAAACGCTTGTATAAACCTTGCACGGCTTCATTCAAAGTTCTTTTCTCCGATTGCAGTTCCGACACGTCCACAATCTTTGCATCCACTTTGAGCTGATTTTCAAGTTCTACAATCTCGTTCTTGATGTCAATGTAAATTTGGTCGGATGCTATCATTGCTTCCACGTTTTGCGCCTCGGGGATAGAAGCCTTTGCTTGTTGAATATCGGCATTGATACGCTCTATCTTTTGTTCCAGCTCCTCGATTTCGGCATTGGTACGGTCTTTAAGCCCTTGCATTTCTTCAAGCCGTTGCTTTTTAGCCATGCCAGCCTCTTTATTCGCTTTCAGACGTGCCGCCTTATTAGCGTTGAAATTGGCTTGCATTTCACGCTGCTTGGCTTCTATATCCTCAATTTCCAAAGGACGTTTGCAAGTGGGGCAAATAAATTCACCCTCATTATAGGTAAGTTCCTCCTTGCTGATAAATGAAAATTCACCACGCAATGCGGACAATTTGGTATTAAGCTTTTCTATCTCAATATCCATATCCGCAACCGATTGCCTTTTTCTGTCTAAAGAGGCTTTTTCAGTACGCAACGAATATTCCAATTCGTTCAGCTTCAAAGATGCCTCATTGCGACCTTTGTTAGCTTCTGTAGCGATTTCATTCATTCTACTATTGAGTTGTAGGCGTTTTTCACCTATTTGCTTTTGGATAAAAGCCTTACGTTGATATTCCTGCTCATTCAGCTTTGATTTGTCGGCAATTTGTTCCTCTATCTGCTGAATACGGGCATTTTTATCCTCAATCTCACTATCAATGGCTACCCAATCCTCTTCCTCCGGCATAAGTTTACGAGCCGTTTCTATCTGAGAGGGAATAACTGACAATTCATCTTTGCAAGCCTTTTTCTTGGCGGCTACCTCTTTGGCGTATTGGGCGATGCTCCTGCCGGACAACTGAGCCAGCAACTCCAAATATTCGGGCTTGGTCTGCGCTACGTCTTGGTCGGTAAGCGTTCCTACCATATCCAAAAGGATTTCTTTTTGCGCTTCCGGCTTCATTGATGTAAAGTAGAAAGGGTTGGTTATCATTCGGAAAACATCTTCCGGGATGATGGCAGCTACTTCACTATCATACTCCTTTTTGGTAGCCAACTTAACACCGTTCAAATAGAACTCTGTTGCATGATTCTTTAGGCTTTCTTCCGTAGTTCCACGTGGCTTGACCCAGTTTTCCACATAGCAGCGTTGCAGTGTTACCGTCTTGCCATCCACTGATAGTACACCAGTAACGGAGTGTTCAAGGTGCAAAATAGGCTTGCCGTCCGAATCCAACGTTTTAATGTTGAAATTACTATCCGACCGTCCCGTACTGTCTTTTCCAAAAAGAAGCCAAAGGAATGAATCGAACACAGTTGTTTTGCCCGTACCATTTTCTCCAGCAACCAGCGTTTCCGCATCGGAGAAACCGATATTTAGGCTTCTGATTCCCTTAAAATTCACAAGGGATAATGATTTTAATTTGATTGTTCGCATATCACTTATTAATTATAGAGTTGATTTTCTCTGATTTATCTACTGCCATAAGTTCGGCACGTGAATACAATACTTTGGAATGTATAGAGCTACCGCCACGGATAGTAGAAACTCTGCCGTCTTTTTGCCAGCGTTTCACCCGGCACTCTTGAAACAATCTGTATGCTTCACGTTGTGAAATGAGGTCTTTTGCCGGGATAGTCTGTTTTACATAGTTGGCAGCACCCAAAGAAGCCATTTCCATACAGAGATTCTTTAACTCGTATAGTTCCATCTGAATTGCCATAAGTCAGTCCTTTTTGTAGCGGTTCTTAAAATATTCTCTAACACTTACTATCCCATACTCATTGTCGGTATAGAAAACCCATGCCAGCCAAAAACAAGCCATAGCGGTAAAGAAGTGAAATGAGGCATTACAGAACAATGCCCCAGCAAGGGCAATAATGCCAAGAAGTAGCGTAACGCCACATTGGATAAGGTTTGCTAAAGTTTCTCCTTTCATCGGTGTTGCATTTGTTATTTGAAAAGATTGTTAGTCATAGCATACCGCATAAATTCAGCCATTGAATGTACTCCAACCTTTCGGAAACTGTTTTTTCTATGGTTGTTCACGGTATTTAAAGAGATAAACAGCTTTTCGGCTATTTCTGAATCGTTTTTCCCATCATAGAGCATTCGCATAACTTCTATTTGCCTATCGGACAACTTAGAGTTGAATTTAGGAGCGCAAATAACTTTATCATGTTTGCATTCTCCACGTAATGGACAACCTACAAACTCAAAATTAAAGTTCCAATTCTCATCTACATCAATCATGTTGTCATACAGACCGAAGTTGCATTTAATGAATCTACGCACCGCTATGAAATCCCGATACCTCTTGTTGTTTGAATTTTTAGAGTATATATCCATAAGCGCATCGTATGCTTCGGGATAAAACTCCCTCAGTATAGCCAAGAAAGCTTGGATAAAGTCGGTATCAGTTTCTTTCAACTGCCTTTCGGCTTCTCCGATAGGGCGCATAGTAACTTCACCCTCCGGGGTTGTGTAGAACTCTATAGCTTTCATTCTGTAACAGGAAATAAAATATCGGCTGGAACGCCCAGTTTATCACTAATCATCTTTTGTTTGAGGGCATCCGGCTTTTGTACGCCATGAATCCACATTCGTACCGTCTTGGTACTACACATACACAGAGCCGCTATTTCCTCCACAAACTCAGTTTTTGGAGCTTTTACAGCACTCCTTTCAGGCAATCCTTTGTAAATCTGAATAAAAGACTGATAGTCTTTTGGGGTTACTTTTTTCATTTTCTCTAATTTATATGTTCTACAAACACGCTTTTTGGCTATATTTGTAATGTCATTTATTTAATTACGCAACAAATATAGGCTATATATCCGAATATAACAAAACTTTTTGGATATATTTTCTATTAAAAATATTCCATTTATATGCAACGATTTGATTTAAAGAGTTTTAGAATTGATAGAAAACTTACTCAAAAGGAGTTAGCAGAGCTATTAATGTGCAAACAGAACTATATTTCAAATATAGAAAACGGAATTAAACCAATCTCAAAAGAGAAATTGGATATATTGCAGTCTAAATTCGGTGATATTTCAAAGTATTATTCGGATATATCACCAAAGCAAAATACGATATTAAAAGAAGTCACTCCCGAAGATTTCATGTTTGCTGGTGCTGACGCTTTTTCAAGACAAGTCGTAAAGATGATGAATGACAAGCTAATTGCACCTTATGGAATGTTAGTAGAAAAAGATAAGGAAATAGAACGGTTGAATAGATTGATAGGCAGATTGCAAAACGAAATAGAGGAACTTAAAAAGGGAAGTGCCCAAACGGAGAATCCTGCCGAATGTGCCAATGCCGTATAGTGTTTGGTTTAAAGCAAAGGAAGTATTGATATGGAAAAGTATTATAGAATGGTTATAGACCTCTACAAAGAAGTCCTTTTAATTAACCGGGTAAACCCTGATAGGGTATTAGATGCGCAAAGGGAAATATCCAACGCTATTACTACGGCTATAATAACCAATGAGCCTACAGGTGAATTGGAGTTGCTAAAATCCGATATAGAGAACTTGAAGAGCCATATATCGCAATGAATACCGTCATAAGCAAGCAAATAATGGAAAGGTTCTATAGTGCGCTGGATGCCATTATAGCCATGAAGAAAATAAGAGGAGTAAATACATACTGTAGGCTCAACAACATAGATAGAAGAAATTTTATTGCGCAAAGAAAAGACTTGGAGCGTGGATGGTTTCAATTATCTTGGTTGTATCCTATGGTTAAGGAGTATGGAGTAAGTGCCAAATGGCTGCTTACTGGATTTGGAAGAATGTTTGAAGAACAAAAATAGCCCCATGCAAACATTATTAGTCTGCATGGGGCTATTTCTTACAAATATTCCATATCACAAATTAGCAAGCCATTTCTTGCCAGATTTTGTTCTTAGCCAAATCATAAATGCACCCGTCACAACTATTCCAACGGTAAAGATAGCTCCTAACATTTCCATATCTATTATTTTAAAATTGTATTTCCTACTTTAGCAAGCATTATAGTCCAAACACTCCCTGCTGTCAAAACATACCAGTTTATACCAGCTTCCACATTGGCATATATCGGAGTTATTCCACCAAGAACCAAACCCGCAAATGTGAGTTGCGCCAAGTTAAAAAAGAATCCAGCAAGTTTTTCACGCCTCACTTTATCTTTCTCCTTGACTTCTTTCTTAGCTTCTTGTTGTACGCTCCAATTACCCATATAAACTACTATTTTCTACAAAGGTACAAAATCCCCGCTTATTTGGAAACAAAAACCTATATATTTTTGATACGTCATTATAAATATAACACTGCAAGACTATTTTTATAACAAATAATACACTATATTTGCTGCTGAATTAAAATATCACTAAATAGCATTGGCTATTGTTGTAGGGATTAAGAAAACGACCAAATTTCAGAAACAGCCCTCAGACAATTTGCTAATGCCTGCGCTTTGCGTGGGCATTACTCTTGTATGGGCTGTTAGGTGCTTGGTCGTACCTCTTAATCCTCGGAGTAATCCCACGCTTTCGTGTGTATTACAGTAGCTTGCTAAGTACAACCGTTAAATACACACTTATGAAAACTTTGCTAATGCTTTGCCTGATAGCTTTGATAACAGGAAATTCCTTTGCTCAAAACACGTATAGTGAAATTGGGGCTAAAACTGAATACATAACAGAGGTTAAGGGTTCAAAAGATTATTTGTTTTTAAATGCCCAACAGTGGGCGAGTACTAACACCACAGAGTGGGATTCGTCTATTGACACAAGCGATAAAGAAAGCGGGACAACCATTCTAAAAGTATCTTCATACCTATCTAAAAAAAATGGAGTAAACAGCTACTCTAAAATCAGAGTTAACATGAATGTGAAAATTGATTGTCGGGAAAACAAATACCGCATTATATTCTCAAACTTCACATCAAGTGTACAGCCTGATAGAAATGTCGAAACTGAATATCTTCCCACAAGTTCTTTAGAAAGTATGATTGAAGAGTTAGAGATGATTACCAAATTATCTGAATATGATTTTAAAAAAGAAACTTCATGGGGTTATGATAACATCATAAGCGTACGAGAAAAATACATTAGCCAAAATAAAGAGTACAAAGAAAAGATACTGACATTTGACAGTAATTCAAAAAAGGGGAAAAAAGAAATTAAATACCGGGAGAAGTGGATAAAAGAAAATGAGATTATTATTTCTTATTTAGATTACATCCTAAAAGGATTTGGTGATAAAGTCACTGAAATAAATAGTTCCATCAACAAGGTAATGAATGTAAGTGATGATTTTTGATACATAGAGGCGGTGCAATCAGCATCGCCTTTTTTTGTTCTTCCCCCACACCCCTATTTCATATATTTACTCTTAATTAACTATATAATATTATATATTAGTATATATTATCCCTTATAACTTGCATAAAATTTTGCCTAAGCAAAAATAGGCTTGTAAATCACTGAACTATAACAGCTTACAAATTTTGCTTAGGCAAACGCAAAAAGGCTATATTTTTGCTTAGGCAAAATAACGCTTATAACACACTGTATTTCAATCATTTGCAAATTTTGCTTAGGCAAAACACTATTTTTAGGCTTAAAAACAACTATTTATTTGATTATCAGAATATTATAATTTTTGCTTAGGCAAAATCATTTTGCTTAGGCAATTTGCTTAGGCAAAATTTGCAACTATCTGATTATCAGAGATAATACAGATTTAGAGGATAGATAAACACCTATTAAAATTTTGCCTAAGCAAAAATAGGCTTGTAAATCACTGAACTATAACAGCTTACAAATTTTGCTTAGGCAAACGCAAAAAGGCTATATTTTTGCTTAGGCAAAATAACGCTTATAACACACTGTATTTCAATCATTTGCAAATTTTGCTTAGGCAAAACACTATTTTTAGGCTTAAAAACAACTATTTATTTGATTATCAGAATATTATAATTTTTGCTTAGGCAAAATCATTTTGCTTAGGCAATTTGCTTAGGCAAAATTTGCAACTATCTGATTATCAGAGATAATACAGATTTAGAGGATAGATAAACACCTATTAAAATTTTGCCTAAGCAAAAATAGGCTTGTAAATCACTGAACTATAACAGCTTACAAATTTTGCTTAGGCAAAACACGCTTATTTTTGGGTATATACTTCTTTTCTGTTACATCATCCAAAGATAGCTTGACATAATCCAATACCTTACGGTTGGCAGCATCTATGCTGTCCCACGATTTCGCAATATAAATATCCGTCACTCTCATATTTTCGTCCACGTGGTTAAGAGCTGTGTGAACGGTGTATTTATCTACTCCGGCTTCATTGCTTGCAATGGTTGCCCATGTATGGCGGGCTGCGTAAAACTCCAAATCATCTATTCCCAAATCATCACCAATCTTTTTCAAACCCTTGTTAATTGCAGCCGTAAAGCTATCCACGCTTGAATACAGCTTGTAGAAATTAAAGACCCTTTGCCCGGTATGGTCTTTATATTTTTTCATAAGGGCTTTTAGTTCCGGCTCTATCCTCACAGATATTTCCGCTTTGTCGGCTCTCCGATTCTTTGTTTTTGTCCGTTGGTATGTAATTCGTCCTTTCTTCAAATCCGTACAAGTGTACAAATCTACCGCATTCATTCCGATTAGGCAGAAACTCAAAAGAAAGACATCCTTTGCGAGATTGTACCTGTTTGTCCCCGGTTGCATAATCAAAGAATAAGGCAGCTCCGAAAATTTACGAAGTAAATCCGTAGAAATAGCCCTTTTTCTTGTAACTGGAACTTTTGGAATTTCCACCCTCTTAAAAGGAGAATAGGGAATGCGTATCAGCCCGGCATCCTCATCGTTAAACTCTTTCTTTGCTCGGTTGTGTATGGCTCTTAGCTGGGATATATATAGGCTCTGTGCCCTTTCTCCGTGATTGGCTTCGGGTTTGGAACGTGCCGGATTCTCTTTTATCCACTTTATCCAATCATTGATAAACTTAACCGTGATTTCTTTTATGCTCACGCTATCCCTGCCAACAAAGCGTACAAGGTTGTTAATAGCTACTTGGTAAGAAAGCGCATTGCCTGTATGCCCGGTTTCCTTTAAGTGCAATATGTATTGACGGGCATAAGCCACTATATCCAAATCGAAGTGTTCCCCATTGTCGTTAGTGATTGCATCTACCACCTGCTCAACGGTCATGGATTTAAGCCGTTCCCCCATGCGGTCACAAATGGAACGGTATTTCTTTATCATATCATCGGTGGCATCTATGTACTTTTGGTTTTTCAATTTGAAAGTCGTGCGTGTCAAATCATCCTTTGTCACGTAGTAAGTGGTCGGGATGTACTTTTTCCTCTTTTGGTGTATAACCCTTATCTTTATATTATATGTGCCGTCAGCCCTTTTTTGGTGAGCGTACACCTCTGCTTTGAATGTAGCCATAATCTTTGTAGAACTATAGTAGAACTTTTATCCGCAAATATACCTATTTTTTGCTGTAAATGCTGTAAAAAAAGAAGTCCACCCCGTAATGGAATGGACTTGAAAAGTAGCTCCGAGGGGAATCGAACCCCTATCTAAAATTTAGGAAATTCTTGTTCTATCCGTTGAACTACAGAGCCTTATGTAATAATTATCGTTATAACTTCCTTTTCTTATTTACTATAAATCTAAATTTTACTACCTTTGCCATTGTTTGGAAGAACATACGTTTAGGAAACTTCTATTCTATCCGTTGAACTACAAGGCCGTTCCTATTTTGATTGCAAAGATAACGGTTTCTGTTGATTTAACAAGAATAAAAATACAGGTTCCTTCCAGATATTTCAAATATTTTGCGTCAATAGGACAATAAAGTAGGTTTTATTTTGATAATTCGATTAACTTTCCGACCTTTGCGCTCACAAATTGAAAGTAAAAACAGTTTTTAAATTAAATATAGTAATTAAAGTTATGGCAGACGAAATGATGGTTAAAGAATTGGAGGAAGTAGTAGTACGTTTCTCCGGCGACTCCGGCGACGGTATGCAGTTGGCCGGCAACATCTTCTCGACCGTGTCGGCTACGATTGGCAATGACATCAGTACATTCCCCGACTATCCGGCAGACATCCGCGCACCGCAAGGTTCGCTAACCGGTGTTTCCGGTTTTCAGGTACACATCGGTGCAGAAAAAGTTTATACTCCGGGAGACAAATGCGACGTATTGGTAGCTATGAATGCCGCCGCATTGAAAACACAATATAAATTTGCAAAATCCACCGCCTGTATCATCATCGACACAGACGCCTTTCAAAAATCAGATTTAGATAAAGCGGCATTCACCACCGATAATCCTATTGAAGAAATGGGTATCAAGCAGGACGTAATCGCAGCACCTATCTCGCAGATGGTAAAAGACTGTCTGGCAGATACGGGAATGGATAATAAGTCCATGCTGAAATGCCGTAATATGTTTGCCGTAGGACTGGTATGCTGGTTGTTCAACCGCGACCTTAACATAGCGGAAGACTTTATCCGCGAGAAATTCTCCAAGAAACCGGAAATAGCGGAAGCAAATATCAAAGTAGTTCGTGCCGGATATGACTACGGACACAACACACACGCTTCCGTAGCACATACATATAAGATTGAAAGTAAAGCAGCCATTCCCGGGAAATATATGGATATCACCGGAAATAAGGCGACTGCATACGGATTCATCGCAGCTGCAGAGAAAGCCGGACTGAAACTCTATTTAGGGTCTTACCCTATTACTCCTGCAACAGATGTGTTGCATGAACTCTCAAAACATAAATCATTGGGCGTGACCACCGTGCAATGTGAAGATGAGATTGCCGGTTGTGCTTCTGCTATCGGTGCTTCATACGCCGGTGCATTAGCTGTTACTTCCACCTCAGGCCCTGGTATCTGTTTGAAATCAGAAGCCATGAACTTGGCCGTTATCATGGAATTGCCATTGGTCGTATTGGATGTACAACGTGGCGGCCCCGCTACCGGTCTACCGACCAAATCGGAACAAACAGACCTGTTGCAAGTTCTCTTCGGCCGTAACGGTGAAAGCCCTATGCCTGTCATTGCCGCGACATCACCTACGGACTGTTTTGACTCAGCCTATATGGCTGCTAAGATCGCTTTGGAACACATGACTCCGGTCGTGTTGTTGACAGACGCATTTGTTGCCAATGGTTCAGGTGCATGGAAATTACCTAAATTGGCTAATTATCCTGCTATCAACCCTCCTTACGTACGTCCGGAAATGTCGGAAACCTGGACACCGTATCAACGGGACCCGCAGACAGGCGTTCGCTATTGGGCAGTTCCGGGTACAGAAGGATTCACTCATGTATTAGGAGGTCTTGAAAAAGACAACAAGACAGGAGCTATCTCAACTGATCCGGAAAACCATGACTTGATGACGCGATTACGCCAGCAGAAAATTGCCAATATCGAAGTACCTGACGTAGAAGTTGAAGGCGACAAGGAAGATGCCGAATTGCTGATTGTAGGTTTCGGAGGTACTTACGGACATTTACATGCCGCTATGGACGAACTCCGTGCTAATGGTAAGAAAGTAGCATTAGCACACTTTAAGTTCATCAATCCTCTTCCAAAGAATACGGCAGCCTTGATGAAGAAATACAAAAAAGTGGTGGTAGCCGAGCAAAATATGGGACAGTTTGCCGGATATCTCCGTATGAAGGTGGACGGTTTCGTTCCTTATCAGTTCAACCAAGTGAAAGGACAGCCCTTTGTCGTCAATGAGCTGGTCAATGCATTCACTGAGATTATCAACAAGTAAAATCAAGAAATTATGAGCGAATATACAGCTAAAGACTTTAAAAAAGGACAGCCACGCTGGTGTCCGGGATGTGGTGACCACTTTTTCCTGGCTTCGTTACACAAGGCTATGGCAGAAATCGGTGTCGCTCCATGGGATACGGCAGTAATTTCCGGTATCGGTTGTTCCAGCCGCCTTCCTCACTATATGAATACATACGGTATGAATACAATTCACGGCCGTGCCGCCGCTATCGCGACAGGGTGCAAAGTCGCTAACCCCAAACTAACCGTATGGCAGGTAAGCGGTGACGGTGACGGTCTTGCTATCGGAGGTAACCATTTCATTCATGCCAACCGACGCAATATCGACATCAACATGATCTTGCTCAACAACCGTATCTATGGTCTGACTAAAGGACAATACTCACCCACTTCACCGCGTGGTTTTGTCAGCAAGTCTTCTCCCTACGGCACCGTAGAAGACCCGTTCAATCCGGCAGAACTATGCTTTGGCGCACGCGGACATTTTTTCGCACGTGCTGTTGCCACAGATGCTCCCGGTACGATAGACATATTGAAAGCTGCCTATAATCATAAGGGCACTGCTGTCTGCGAGATTTTACAGAACTGCGTCATCTTCAATGATGGTACACACAACTCCGTATATAACAAGGAAGGGCGTGCCAAGAACGCGATTTATCTGGAACATGGCAAACCGATGTTATTCGGTGAAAACAAGGAGTTTGGATTAATGCAGGAAGGTTTTGGGCTGAAAGTAGTGAAACTAGGCGAGAACGGTATCACAGAAAAAGATATTTTGATACATGATGCACACTGCCCGGACAACACACTCCAGTTAAAACTTGCCTTGATGGAAGGCCCTGACTTCCCCATCGCACTTGGTGTCATCCGCGATGTAGACGCTCCGACCTATAATGATGCGGTAGAAGCACAAATCGAAGAAGTAAAAAGCAAAAAGAAATACCATAATTTCGAGGAGCTTTTGATGACTAATGATATTTGGGAAGTGAAATAATCACACTATCCGTAGAAAGATAAAGGCGTAGATCGAGAAGTAATTCTCTTTCTACGCCTTTGTCATTCTCCAGGATAACCCATTTTTTTTTGGGGGGATGAGGTTCTATTATTGTCCTCTTTTGTTTTTCTTATCAAATAAGCCTGGTTTAAGACTGGTCAAATGTGACTTTACGAGGAAATTAGAACGAGTATGAACCGGAAAGTTCAACCGTAGCTTTCAAAGGTAATTGATTGGAAGCCGGGCCGACAAGAATTTCAAAAGCTCCTTTCTCTACCACAAAACGGTGCTGATTCATATCATAAAAAGAAAATGCATCCTCATTCAACACTACAGAAATCCGCTTCTTCTCACCTTTCTTCAAGAATACCTTTTCATATCCTTTCAGTTCTTTCAGAGGACGAGGTACAGAGGACTGTACATCATGCACATACACCTGCACCACTTCCGAGGCGTCCATCTTACCTGTATTCTCTATATCAAAGCTAACTGTAACTTGATGTTCACCCGTTTTCTCCGCAGACATATTGCTATAAGCAAAAGTGGTATAGGACAATCCGTAACCAAACGGATAGAAAGGTTCTTTTCCCGAACGGTCGTATCCACGATAACCGACAAAGACACCCTCGGAATAATCTACACGTTTAATCTCTGCCTTCAAGTTCTCGTAATAACTACCATACACCGGATTATCTTCCCATTTCTTTTCGATAGAAATCGGTAGCTTTCCGCTTGGAGAAATCTTGCCGGTCAGGATTTCAGCTATCGCCTGTCCGCCTTCCTGTCCCGGATACCAGGCCATAAGAATAGCTTTTGCGGCATCATGCCAGTTGGTGAAATCCACACCGCCACCGGCGTTCAGCACAACCACGACATTGGGATGCATGGAGGCAATCTTTTTGATAAACAATTCCTGATAGCGAAGCAAGGCAAACGGACGGTCAAAACCTTCGCCTTCCGTGTTACTGTTGAAGCCTGTGCAGAACACTACATTGTCCACTTTCGCCAATCCTTGACGAAGTTTCGCCTCATTAAGGCTATAAGCGTTGAAGCGGATAATTGCTGAAGATATATTATCAAAGAATTCAATCCGGAAACGATATTCCTTACCGCCCTCAACCGGAAGTTCAACTTCACGGCTGGAGTAAGAATGATTTCCCCAGTCGCCTGTAATGTGCTTGTCGTTCACAAACAAACGATAACCGTCATCACCACCTATGTGAAGTTTCAACTGACCGTCTGCCTGTGGAACATAGCAGGCCGTCCAACGGACTGAAAAGCCATCTGTGAGAAAACCATCCAACGGTGCACCATATCCCCAGTCATAATCAACAGAGGACTCCGTACGTACAACTTCCGGCTGTCCCGAAAGCGTCTTGTTCTTAAAGTATTCAGCCTTGAAGCCTTTCACCTGACGATTAGCATCTGTATAAAACTCATTGACAATATTTTCATAAATCACATCATCCGTCAATAATACCAGATTCTTTTTCTTCAGTTCTTTCAAGCCTTGAGCCACTGAAACGGTAGAAAAAGGAGTGACAAAACCACTGCCGCCACCGGTAGGAATCAAATCTGCATTAGGCCCCATTACAGCTGTTTTTCCTTTCAATGGAAGCAGGTTTGCTTCATTCTTCAACAATACCACCCCTTCGCGTGCCAGCTCCAAAGCTGTCTGGCGAGAGAATGGATTATCCTCTGCGATGCTGCTGTCTTTCTGTTCCTTATCAAGCATACCATAAGCAATCAGCGTTTGCAGGATATGCTGTACTTTAAGGTTGATGGTTTCTTCGGTCACTATACCGGTTTTGATGGCGGGGATGAGGTTATCGGCATTCATGAAACGTCCTTTCGGCATTTCAAGGTCAAGTCCGGCATTGGCAGCGCCTACGGCGGAATATACGGAAGTCCAGTCAGACATCAGGATACCTTTGAAGCCCCAAAGATTGCGCAGGACATCAATATTCAGCCATTTATGCTCGGTAGCATGAACGCCGTTCAGGAGATTGTAGCTGTTCATCACTGCACTCACATTGGCTTCCTGTACGGCCTTGCGGAAAGCCGGAAAATAAATCTCATGCAAAGTACGCTCGTCTATGTCCGAACTCGCATGGTGGCGGCTCCATTCCTGGTTGTTGGCGGCAAAGTGCTTGATGGTGGCAATCACTCCTTCCGATTGCACGCCTAGGATATATTGCTTGGCTATTTCACCCGTCAAGTAAGGGTCTTCACCAAAGTATTCAAAATTGCGGCCACACAGGGGAGCACGATAGATATTCACCCCTGGTCCCAACAGAATGCTGACTCCACGGGCTTTTGCATCTTGCCCTAATCCCTGCCCCAATTTATAAAGCAAGCTCCGATTCCAAGTAGAAGCGGAAAGAATACCAGATGGATAAAGAGTACTTTTCGGTGCATGATTGCGGATCCCCTGCGGTCCATCTGCCAGTCTTATTTCAGGGATTCCCAAACGAGGAATTGCACGCAAAGAAAAGCTCGTAAATCCGGAGATATACTCTATTTTCTCTTGCAGAGTCATTTTAGATACAATCTCCTTCGCACGTTGCTCGGCTTGGGGAGTAATGGTTTGTGCATAGGTCAGAATGCTGCAGGTGAACATACAAAGACCAATAATGCCTGTTTTCTTTTTCATGGTAATCATGTGTTTAATATGGAATGTGCAAAAAACTATATCTTTCAGTTCTACTTTAACAGTTTGGTCCTGTAGTAGAATATTCTCCGGCCTTGACAGGTTGTTTTTCAAGGTGCTTCAACTCTTCTACAGGGTACAGAACATAAGTCAGTCACTTTATACGGGTGTTTTACTGCCGCATGGGCAGCCTTTTGAGCAACAGTTTTCCGCGCCTCATCCAACCCTTCCGGTCCATAAGGGTTCCCGACTACATTGTGTTTGAAGATGCGTTCAAACCAAGTGCAAGCAGCGGTATAACGTCCAACCTTCACATCCAGATGATAGCCATCCCTATTCAGATGATCACCGATGAAAGAGGTACGCGCATTTTGTATAGCAGTGCCCGAAGGGATGATAATCTTTACCTTATTCGCCTTAGCCGCTTTCTTCACCGCGTCGACAATGGCCTGATACATGGTCAGTTGGTCACGGTTATAGTTCTTAAATCCACTATGCTTGGAAGTAGACGCATATGCCCAGGTCTGGTGCAACATCAGCTTTGTTTTCTTCGGAAGGCGTACTTTTACATATTCTATAAGTTCTGGCAGAGAGGCTTCATACGTCTCATACATTCCCGAAAAAGGACTTGCCTGTTGCAAACTGACATAATCCCAGTCTTCATCTGCCAGTACCGTTTCCAAAGACATCTTGCTCTTTTCCCGCTTCTTTCCATCCGTGCCAATTTTCCGGTAGGCATAGGCAGAAGCATTGTCACGGGCATTTTTCACATGACGTTCCAAGGAACAACCACCAATATACATATTACCGATTATGGTTGAAATGCCTTCGGCTTCTGCAAGTTCATGCAAATATTGCTCCACCGCATCTTGCGAAAAGCTATTGCCAATCGCCAATATCTTAACCACTTTCCGCTGTCCGTACGCTCCCACTGCCAAAATGAGTAGCATAAACATACAAATCGCTACAATTCTATATTTCTTCATCACAATCAACTATAACTATACTTATTGGTTATTCCTCCTTTTCATATAATAATCTCTCATCAGATACCACGCTTTCTTACGCATACCCTGATCGGATATGAGTCCCTTACGGTTCCAGCCATCCTGATTGGTAGGGTGAAAACGGAACGGAGAACGGAAATCGAACAAAATCCAGGGCGATACTCCACGCAGGTTCGGGATATTGTCGAACATACGGATATTGTCTCTATATAAACGTGCCTGATACTCTTCACTCCAAGAGCTGACTACGTTCTCATCACCGGATTGACCATACAATGCTTCACCGCCAAATTCTGAGATAATCAACGGTTTGTCTGTCACAACCTCCCATATAGCGTCTTTCGGTTCAACGGGCCACGGATGGTACCAACCCATATATTTATTGATAGCAACAACATCTAGTTGGGAAGTAAAAGAATCTTCCATCACAAAACGCTGTTTTCCGCTATCAAAGCGCACAAGATCAAAAGCGGCAACATATAGGCGGGTAGTGTCCAGCTGTTTGCCTGTTTCGAGCAAGGAAGTAAGGAATTTATTCCGCTCCTCGGAAGGCTGTGTTTCATTGGCAACACCCCAGTAACCCACCGCACAGCGGTTCTGGTCGCGCCGAATCATTTCAGAGAGCATTCTCTGCGCTTTCTTACGGGTTTCATTGTCTGTAAAGTCAATGCCTTGCCAAATGGGAATCTCCTGCCAGAGAAGGAAGCCCATCTTTTCTGCCAGGCGTACCGTGTATTCATTCTGCGGATAATGAGCCAGGCGAATCATGTTCACACCAAGCGCTTTCGCTTCGTTTAGCAGCATAGCAGCATCGGCTTCCGAGAAAGCACGCCCCATACGCTGCGGAATTTCTTCGTGGAAAGAGATACAGCACATAAATGTAGGTTTCCCGTTCAGGTAAATATCTGTACCTTTCACTGTGATGTTGCGGAAGCCTATTTGCTCTTCTACGCGGTCGGTACTTGAAGATATGGTTACTCCATAGAGTTTCGGTTCCTCCGGCGACCAGCGTTGCAGCTTCTTTGCGTTCAATACAGTTTCTGCTTTCCCTGCCGCATCGGTGGTAAGCTCCACATTGATTTTAAGTTCGGGGATGGCAACTGCTACTTTCTCACCTGCTTTTTTATCAGAAAGACGAACACGGACGATGATACGGTCGGGAACATTCTTATCCAGTTGGATGAAATAATCTTCTATAAATGTCCGGGGAGTTTTCACCAACAGCACATCTCTTGTGATACCACCATAGTTCCACCAGTCAAATGCCATAGCGGGAATGGCGTCTTTGGTACGGCGATTGTTCACTTCTACCGTCAGAAAGTTATCACCGTCTTTCACCAGGTCTGTTACTTCTACCTGAAAAGGGGTGAAACCACCTTCGTGCTCCGCTATCTCTTTTCCGTTCAAGTAGACTTTACAACGATAGCTGACAGCACTGAAATAAAGGAACTGGCGTTTGTCTACCAAACGTTTGGCAGCAAAGTGACGGCCATACCATACAGTGCCTTCGTAATATTTTAATTCGGGCAATTGGGAGTTCCAATCTCCCGGTACATTAAGACGCAATCCGCCTTCGAATGCGTATTCGTAGAAATCAGTATTTCCTTTCGGTTGCTGATTCTCATAGATTTTCATTCGTTGCCCCTGGTCGTACAGGTCGATGATAGCATTCCATTTACCATTCAATGAATGGATATCACGACCGTATACATTTGTCATCAGTTCTTGTGCCATAGCACTTCCTGCAAAAGCGGTCAGCAACAAGAGAGATAGGCTTAATTTCTTAGCTATTTTCATTTATCTATCAGTTTGTGGTATTAGTATATTATTCTTTTCTCGATTCATTCTTCAAGAAGTTCATTATCCAGTTCCAGGCTGCGCTCGACTGTTCCGCATAAGCATAATGGGCGGTTGTTTCAGCAACGAACAGTTCTTTCGGAGCATTAATCACGTTATACGCCGAGTAAGTAGTGGTAGGCGGACAAACCCTGTCATTATAACCGAAGGTATAGAATCCCGGGACTTTAACTTGACGGGCAAAGTTGACTACGTCAAAATACTGGATGGTTTTAATCTTTTCCGGTGTCCGGTTTTTCTCATCCTTAAACATATGCGGCCAACCGCCTGCACGACCGTGGGCATAACCTGCCATATCACACAAGGCGGGATAGAAAGAAACTAGTCCCTTAACACGATTGTCCAATCCTGCAATCACTATGGAAAGTGCTCCGCCCTGACTTCCGCCAAAGGTCGCCAGCTTACCATTAAACTCGGGAAGCGTATATATGAAATCAATGGCTCTCACACAACCTGTATAAACCCGTTTGTAATAATACTTATCCCGATTGTCCATATTGAATGAGTGGTAATTCTTCAAAGCTCCGTTATAAAGGCGGTGATATACCTCTCCTGTCAGGTTGACCGGAATACCGTGAATACCTATTTCCAATATGATGAAACCTTTTCCGGCACGTTCGGCTTCTCCGTTATAAGAACGTATACCTGCACCCGGCACCTTCAGAATCGCCGGATATTTCCCGGCAACCTTCGGGACACAAAGGATGCCGTACATACGGGACGCGTAGTCATTGTTCGCAAACGAGACATGATATACGTTCACTTTATCCGTACACCTTTCCGGCAATAAAGTCATTATAGGTTCCAATGCCCACTTTTCTGCGGCTTCTTTGGTACTCTTCCAAAATTCAAGAAAGTCAGCGGGCAACGGAGTAACCGGTTGCAGTTTCTCAGGAGAAAAGCCGACAGTAGCCACGCCTTCATACTCACGCCCTTGACAACTGACGAAAGCACGGCAACGCAGAAACCCTTCTTTTTGCATAGTACCTGCGTTAATCTCAAGCTTTTCATTCTTCAATGGCTGTTTGCCTGTCTGATGAGGTTTCATCATGTCTTCCGAAATCTCATAGCGTACTTCCAGATTATCTTGTGGGATATTGCATTTCAATACCGCCACTTTAAATTTCACTTTTTCTCCCGGTTTATACAGCCAATTGGTATGGTCGGGAGTGACCTGCACTTGAACCAGTCTTTCTTGTGGCTGTGCCCATACGCCTAACGGCATGGACACAAACAAGATCAGAAGAAAGATGTGTACTATCTTTATCATATTCATTCTTTTATTTGACGTATCATTGCTTTAATTCATATTCCGTTTCTCAACCATTAATGTTCCGTTTTTCAACTATTAATATCCCCTGTCTCAGCTATTAATACTTAAGTTATCAACTATTAATACCTACCGACTCAACTATTAACAGTTGACAACCTTAACTGTTAACATCCAACAACTGAGGAATTAACGCTTCTCACACTACATATTAACTACCTATATATCAACACTTAGCATATTTCGCATTGATTGGCAAGACACATACGGAAAGCCGTTTTCCCACTACTTTATCCGATATTGATAAAGTGCGAAAGAGTTCTTATCCTTCAGCTCGAAACTTACTTTGCCCTGTGCGCCGACTTTAGCGGTAGACTTCCTGCCACTTCCCATCACAGGGGTAAAGGTGACTTTCTTACCCTTCGGAAGCCAAGTGTCAATGGTTCCTTCGGCCTGTCCGTTGTCTTCGCGGTAAACGATAAGATAGCCTTCCGTGTCGGAGACAATCGATTGGAATCCGGTCCACGAGCGTCCCGAAGGTTCTTCACCAATGGGCAAAATGACGCCCTTATGAAACCGGAGTTGAAGGGATTGGTATGCTTTAAGCAGAGATGCCGTAGCATAAGCCTCTCCGGGCAGGTTTGAAGCCTCCATCCACGCCAACGGCTGTGCCGCCAAGGTAATGGCAAAGAGGTAATCGAAACTGTAACGAGCGGGGGCAAAAGGGTCGGTAGCGTCATACTTGTCAGCATTGCGCCATTTGTTAAGGAACTCTATCTGCATCTTTTCCGCCGGTACATAGCGAGACAGCATCCAAAGATTACGCAAGGTGCGATAGGGATAGTAATTGCCCCAATCAGTATAGCGGTTTTCCAGGAAGATGTTGCCGTATTCATTCATATAGTGATAACCGCCGCGACGACCGGCAGTGGCATCGAGATTGAAAATCACTTCATGGTTGGTTTGTTCCAACACGGTATCAAACAGTCGGCGCAAGTTCTGTTCGGCTGTCTTGGTAGGTATTTGCAAGCCGTCTATCTTGAAACAACAGATGCCATATTTCTTATAAAGTCCGATAATGACTTGCGCATCTTTTTGCCAATCGGCAAAATCATTCTGTATGCTGGGATTGAACCATAATCCGATGCGAATACCTAATTTCTTTCCTTTCTCTACAATAGGTTTCAGTCCGTGAGGAAATTTCATGGGGTTGGGCGTCCAATAATCGGTGTTCTTCCAAATATCCTTAAAACTACCTCCGGCGGTCTTCGAGTTAGGACTTTTTCCGCTCTGCCAGCCATCATCCAATTGAAAGAGGGTGATGCCCATGCGTGCGGCACGATCCAATTCTGCGAGACAGAAAGCCTCATCTATTTTGGCATCCTGGCTGCGGTCACCCCAAGTATTGAGCATAATCATCTCATCCTGTGCAGCGGTATGGTGGCGCAGTTGTTTCTGGTAAAGACGCAAGGCAGTAAGTGCTTCTTGCTCATCGCCGGTATAGATACCGGTAACACATCCATAGATACGAATCCAGCTATCCGGCTTTACATCATTAGACACAATGCCCAGCCCCACTACCATAAAATCGCTAAAGTCCGCCACGAAGTCAGAACCATTATAATGTAACTGGGTACTACTGCAAGGAGCTTCTTTCAAAAAAAAGAAGCCTTGACGGGTAGCCACATCGTGAGCAAAAAGCAGATTACCACGATATGTATTACGACGGTAAGGAAGCCAGGTACGCTCGGTTATCAGGTTGTCATTCCAATCAGTATAGTCGAAAAACTCTACCGTACGGGCACTCCAATGATTGCCCTTGAGTTGCAGCCTGTCCAGCGTAGGAGTTTTCACCCCCGTAGCCATATCAGCCGTGTGCTCTATATTTTTGCGATCGGCATTAGAACGATTATCCTCTTTATTCTGATAAAGTTCCACTTGTCCTTTCAGATAGGTATCACAAGCAATGGCGGGACAGTCTGCATAAATGCGATAGCGACGTTCTATATTCAGCGAACCGATAGTACAAGCCACAGTAGCCTGCAGATAACTGGCGTGAATGCCGTTCGTCAGTATCTCGCCCACGGTGAGCGTAGCATTCGTAGGGATACCTTTCACTATCGAGAAATCGGGTTGTTTACCCTGTGTCGGAATGGTTTTTCCGTGTTGCTTGTCTGTAAGGCTGACAGTAACAGGCGCACCGTTATTCCACAGCATGGTGCGTTCCATATAGTCATTGCCCATACGTAGCGTGTCACCTTTTAAAAAAGCGTAATACTGTTGTCCTCCCCAAAGCGGCAATGTCCATATTGCCGATAGAAATATCGTGATAATACTTTTTTTGCTCATAGTTTGTCTACGGTTTGATGTAAGCTCCCGGAACTTCCAACAATTCGTTGGGCTCGTTGAAACGTTGGTTATCAGGCACATTGTGTTTACCCAAGCCCACTTTCATCAGTTGCTTCAATTCGGGCAGATAATGATGATAGATGTCACGCGGCTCCACGCCATGCTTATGGCAGAGTCCGGCTGCCATGCCTACTACTTCGCCCATCATGCCGGTAGTACGCATTACACGCACCGTCCCCAAGGCTACGTGTGTACAACTCATATTACGACCAGCCATAAAGAGGTTATCCACATTGCGCGAATAAAGGCAGCGATAAGGTACAGCATAAGGATGAATCCAACGATGCACCGTAGCCGACTTAAATTCATTACCGGGAAAACGTACACTGTTCACACTATCAGGGAAATGAAGGTCTATACTCCAAGTAGTAGTAAACGAAGCATCCTCATGTGCCACATTCTTGTCTATGTCATCCTGTGCCAATACATAGTCGCCCAAGAGACGGCGTGATTCACGCCTGCCTGAGATGTAAGCCACCCAATCGAGCGAACGGTTAGCGTACTTCTTATGGTCTTTATAGTGATTCTTCAGATAGCTCCAGTTGGAATATATCACCAAAAGCCCATAATCGCGTATACGTTCAGCTTCACTGATTTGATTGCGGTTCATGCCTGTTTCCCATTTCCATTCGCCCATGGTTACGGGTTCACAGTTCTCAGCATCAAAGCGCACACCATATTCAAAGTGAGGGAAAGATGTTTTCTTCTTCATATCCTTGCTGTACCATTGTATCGAGGCACCCATCACCAATGAGTCGGGCTGTTCGGGAGCAAGACTTTCGCCATATTCATCGCGACCTTCACGCCCCATAGTCCAATCAGCACCGGCTAAATAGCCTATGGTAGCATCGCCTGTACAATCACTAAAAAGAGGAGCGATAAGTTCGGTTCGTTCGCCCGTCTCGATATGCTGGATAGTGACTGATGCAATGCGGTCTCCTTCCATCTTCACGGCTACTGCACGCTGAGAGGCATAAAGGGTAATATTCTTTTCATCAACTATAAAATCTTCTTTCTTCCAGTCTTCATAGTAGTCACCCGGTTGGGCATTGCCGGAACGTTCATGACCGAACTCACGTATCATACGACCCAATCCTTTGTTGGGGGCCATTTCGATGATACCGCCAAGGTGCACACGAATTTCCGACGAGTTATTGCCCCCCAGCACAGGACGGTCGTTCACTAACGCTACCTTACAGCCCAATCGGGAAGCAGATGCAGCGGCACACATACCGGCTATTCCCCCTCCTACTACCACAAAATCGTATTGATGCGTGGGCACCGTCTGTTGTTGTCGCAAGCGAGTACGAAGTGCGGCTGTCTCTGCCTCACTCCAAGTAGCGGGTTGCGTATTGGCATCAGTCGTAAGGTAAATGGCATCACAACGGCCGTCGAAACCGGTGAGGTCTTTCAATGCAAGGGTGGTAATCCCTGCTTTCAATACTACCTTTCCGGCAAATTGCCATTGCCAGGAATTACCTGTATGACCCAATGTCGTTTTCAGCAATTTATCGCCTAAAGCCAGGCGGAATCTTCCGGGACCTTCCGCACCAGTCCACGGTGAAGTCCAGTTATAGGTACGAGCATATACATAATATGTACCTGCCTGAGAAATGTTAATCTCTGCCGTAGCGTCCGCCACAGGGATACCCATGCCATGTGCCATGAGATAAGGCGACCCCATTTGATCCATGAACTGCTGGTCGAGCACCCAACCACCTCTCCGGCTGAAGCTTTCTGCTTCGATAAGCAGTTCCTCGGCTACAGCCATAAGACTACAGGCTACGGCTATGCATATCAATAAGATTTTTTTCATCACAACACAGCGTTTTTAGGATTATTGAATACTAATAGCATTCTTTTTAATAGTAGTCAACAAACACATTGACAAAACTTTGATATCAGTTTTTATTATTTTGTTCATAGAATATATGTTTTAATTGTTGTTGTTCAAGGTAGTGGCTCCTTATAATCATCAGTACATTCATTACGTGACAATATAACCATCTTCAAAAAAAAGCGCAAATTATCTTGCCATTTTATAGACTTCATTACCCGCCATCAAAAAAGCGCCAACCCCATAAACTTCTGTCATATTGCGAGTCACTTTCTTCGGATCAGCACCGATTTGTTGCACATAACCTAGTTTGCCATCCGGTTCGACTGCTGAAACCAATGCATTCCACCCTTTTATCATTACAGGAAGATAAACCTCCTTATCCAATAAACCTTCATTGATACCATAAGCTATGGAATACACTATAAAAGTAGTACAACTGGTTTCCGGCGACGGATAAGAAGAAGGGTCTAACAGACTAGCGTGCCAAAAGCCATCAGGATGCTGCAATCCGGCAACCCGTGTAGCCAGTTTTACAAACAGCTCTTCATAGAATCTGCGGTTCTTATCTTTCTTGGGTAACTCCTTCAATATTTCAACCAAGCCACCGAGTACCCAACCATTACCACGTCCCCAAAAGACTTTCTTTCCATTAGCTTCGCGCTTATCAAAATAGCGCCAGTCACGGTAGAATAGATTTTCTTCTTTATCGAACAAGTAATCATAAGTCGCTTTATACTCACGATTCATGAATCTGATGTATTTCTTGTCTCCTGTCAACATATACAGTTTAGCATATACAGGGGGAGCCATGAAGAGAGCGTCACACCAAGTCCAGCGTTCCAAAGTTTTCAAATCCCCCTCCACCAATCTGAAATTACCTTTAGAAGGGTGATCAATAATCCATTCCGTGCGAGCCAGTGTGGGGATAATCATCGCTTCATCTTTATATTTGCGATATAAATCCAAGAAGGATTGGGACACGGCAATGTCATCAGCATGATAAAATCGCTTGTCCGGTTGCCAGCAGTTCCGGTGACCTATACAGGTCAACCATTTATAGTAGGTATCATCACCGTCTTCTTTCTCTGCCAGTTCAGCCCAATCGACCATACCGACATAGAGAGCACCTTGCGGCCAGTTCAGGTCGTCATGTTCCGGAGCAGGATGTGGATTGGCAATTTGCCAATCCGCAACTTTTCGCATGATAGACTTAATTTCTGCTTTTTGAAAAGGAACTTCTGTTGCTTTTATAAAAGTAGCACATAACAGAAAAACTCCTGGTAAAAGTATTTTCTTCATTATATATTCATTTATTAATCACTCGGTAATTCAAATCAACCGTAATTTTCTTAACCGGTTGGCAACCAAGCCTGTAAAAGATTCAAATTAATCCGTTAATTCTATCTTCACTTTCTGGTCTTTTACCTGAATATAGTACTCTCCAGTTTCCAGAAAACGTTTACCATTTCCGTCTACAAAGCCCAAATCACGTTCCAAATCTATGTCGAAACGGAAGGTTTTCGTTTCTCCGGCTTTGATAGATTGTTTTTCAAAGTACTTCAACTCTTTTACAGGACGTGTAATCGAGCAATATGGATCGGAGATGAACCAGTGTACCGTTTCCAAACCATCACGTTTCCCTGTATTAGTAACGGCTATCTCAGCCGACAATTTCTCGCCGCGTTTTACTTTAGAAGCGGAAAGAGTGACAACACCATACTTGAACTCAGTATAGCTCAGACCGTACCCGAAAGGATACAAAGGATCACTTGTTATATCTTTATAGAATCCCTGATGACCACGCCCACTTTTACGACGATTATAATAGATAGGGATCTGACCTGTTGAATAAGGGAAAGTCATAGCTAATTTACCCGAAGGATTGATACGTCCTGACAATATCCCCGCCATCGGGAGAGCACCATTTACACCCGGTTGCCAGATTTCCAGTATCGCATCTGAAATTGGCTCCAACCGATTCAGTTCCAACGGACGACCGTTAACGAGTACCAATACAACTGGCTTGCCGGCTTTTTTTACTTCTTTTGCCAGTTCTTCCTGAATCTGAGGCAGGGCAATGGAAGAACGGGAAGCGTTTTCACCACTCCAGGTCATCATCTCACCCAAACAAAGAACGACTACATCAGACCAGCGTGCAGCTTCCAGTGCTTCTGCAAATCCTTCACGGTTATCTCCTTGAGTACTGCAACCTAACGCATAACGTAGTTCGGCTCTTCCGGCGAACTCAGTTTCCACCCCTTTATAAAGCATTGCTACATCCGTATCTTTTCCATGCCCACACCAGGAGCCTAACAAATCCCAGCCATTCTTTGCCATTGGACCTACTACGGCAATCCTTTTTTTATCTGTCAGTGGTAATATCTGATTCTCATTTTTCAATAATACCATGGATTCAGCCGCAAGCTGAGCGGCAATATCCATACTTTGCGGACGGAAAAAACGTTCTTTCTCACTTGTAATCGGAGTATAGGGACGTTCAAACAAACCTAAACGGAATTTCACTCGCAAAACACGACGGACTGATTCATCCACTTGAGTCATCGTTATTTTTCCTTCTTCAACCAACTCTTTCATATGGCGGTCGTAAGCATGAGACATCATATCCATCTCAAGACCTGCATTGAAGGCATACACTGCTGCCTCTTTTTTATTAGCTGCCAGTCCCTGATTTTTCAGTTGCTCGATTGCCCCCCAATCGGAAACGATGAAACCATCGTGTCCCCAACGTTCTTTCAGAATTTCCGTCATCGTATAGTGATTGGCAGATCCAGGGACACCACTGATATCATTAAAAGAACTCATCAGAGTCGCTGCACCCGCTTTCACGCCCATTTCATAAGGGAGCAGATAAGTATCCCAAAGAGTTTGTCTAGAGATTTCGGTATAAACATAATCACGTCCGGCTTCGGAAGCGCCATAACCGATATAATGTTTCAAACAAGCTGCTATGCGGTCTTCGGCAGACATATCATCTCCTTGATAACCACGCACCGATGCAGCAGCAAATACCCCATTCGTATACGGGTCTTCACCGTATCCTTCGGCAACACGTCCCCAGCGGGGATCGCGCGCTACGTCAATCATCGGTGAGAATGTCCAGTCCACCCCCGACATACGGGCTTCTTGTGCTGTGACTGCACACGCTTTTTCTACCAGTTCAGGATTCCAAGAGCAAGCCTGTCCCAGAGAAATAGGATACACAGTACGGAATCCGTGAATGGCATCGTAACCAAAAATAATAGGAATGCCCAAACGGGATTCTTCCATAGCCTTCTTTTGCACATTATTACGCAAAGTAGGATTGGTATCGTAATAAATCAACGAACCAATTTCCGCCGGAACTTTTTTAACCTCTTCTCCTATATTATTCACATTGTTATTCCGCCCCATGGTATATTGATTCAGTTGCAGAATTTTTTCTTCCAAAGTCATACGTGACAACAAATCATCGACTCTTTTTTCAATCGGTGCTTCTGCATCCTTATACAAAGGAAGATTCTTTTTATCTTTTGCCAAAAGGGTACATACTACTCCCCACAGGCATAAACCGAAAATTAATGCTTTTCTTCTCATTACGTTTTCGTCAGTTAGTTATTTTTATTAATCCAAATAGCTCTTCAGACAAACACATTGCCTGTCACTGATTCTCATACAAATTTATAGGAAAACAAGGTCATCAATCCGATGACCTCGTTCTATCTAAATCTGTCTCATTTTATATCATTCTACCTGACTGATACGCATAGCATTAATATGCCCATCTGCTGCAAGCCCTGTATCTTTGCCAACAACTTCTATTATAATCTTTCCGTTACTATCAGGTTCAATATTCTCAAAATTAGTAACATACTCGGCAAATGGAACAGCATCAAAAGAAGGATAAACTCCCTCACCAGAGGTTGCAATCTTCAAACCTGTTTTAATGACTTTCGTCTCACTCTCAATCTTACCTTTCAATTTATAAGCAGAAACTCGTGCATCCTTACTACCCGCATAGCGCACAGCCAAAATCGTAAAATTATATTTTTTAGCGGGATCTAATTCTGAAATTTCAATCTGCCCGGCTCCTGTATCACCTTCGCCTTTGGTTCCAGTTAGCATCAATCCATCTTTCCATGCTGAGATAGGAAAATCCATTCCATCTACGGATATAGCTTTTTGACTATCTTCACCACCAACTCCCGCATAATTTCCAGTAAATCCTCCAAGAACTTTCAAACCTATATTCGTATAATCTCCATCGGCATTTTTCAACCATACAGGAGTGGAAGATGCAACGTATGATATTACATTATTCCATGGAAGAGACGATAAAGAGTTCGAACCGAAATCTACATAAATAGGTGTTTTCAATCCTCCCGATATAATATCCGGTTTTTTAAAATCAATCATATCAGTAACTGCATCTGGTTTCATTACTGCCAAATGTGCGGCATTCTGAGCAATCTTGACTATTTGCGGATCAATAGTTTGAGGCGCATATGAATTTCCAACTACTGTTTGTCTAAATATAGCCTCAAACCAAGTACATGCTGCCGTATAACGCCCATAAGTTACTTCCAAATGATAACCATCCCGGTTGAAAGCATCTCCCAAGAAAGAAGTGCGTCCATTCTGAATAGCTGTTCCTGAAGGAATCAATATGTTGAGTTCCGTATTATCCTCCATTGCCTGGTTGGCTGCCGACACAATCGCATTGTACATAGTCATCTGATCCTTATTATACTCCGGAAAACTTTCATGTGTTGACGTAGAAGCATAAGCCCATGTCTGATGCCACATCAGCTTTGCTTTAGGACGAAATGTCTGCACTTCGGCTATCAAGTCCGCTAATGCGGCATAAGTTTCATACTTACCTGATTTTCCACTTGCCTGCTGCAAACTAATGTAATCCCATTTCTCATCAATTAAGGCATCAGACAAGCGGTAACCACTTTTATTAACCTTCTTACCATCTTTCACCTTTCTATATTCATAAGCAGCATTATCACCTCTCATATTATTCAGATGTTTATCCAAGTCACATCCGCCTATGTACATATTACCAATGACAACCTCAATACCAGCCGCCTGAGCCAGTTCGTACAAATATTGTTCTACCGCATCCTGAGAAAAGCTATTACCTATTGCCAATATTCTTGTCGGGCTTTGATTAACCGTCACAGAAATAAAAGCTGAAAGACGTTTTGTTTCCCCCGGGCATTCTATCTTTATAGAAGCCTTTCCAGACGAAACACCCGCTATGGTAATACTTTTATCATAGTTCATAATAGCAGTAGCCACATCTGGATTAGAAGAAGTACAAACATACTCCAATTCACGTTCTTCATCTGAGCTAAATGTAATATTTACATTAGTTTCCTCACCTGTCATCACAGTCACCTGCTCAGAGGCTACTATCATCCATTTATTGCTCAAATAAGGATAAGGCTTTTCATCATCTGAGCATGAAGTAAAAACATTTCCAAACGACAGAAATATATATAATAGAAGTAAACCACCCCAAAGTGATTTGCTTTTCCAAAACAAATTTCTCATAATAATTAATTTTAGTTACTATGTCCAATGAAATTCAAGAAATGAATAAGACTACTCAGTAAATCACTTTACAGTAACCTGCAGCAATCTCACCCAACCAGAATCTGTCAGGTTCTTTGTTACAGCCATTTGCAAACCAATCTCATTATCCTTGGTCGTATCAACAAGCCCTACAGCCCAATTGTAAACTCCAACAGAAACTCCTTTCATTGTTAAATCAAAGTTATATGTAGTCGGTTTGCCCTTTAACCAGGTAGATAAGTCAGTTTGCTCATCAACAAATACTTTTACCGCTTTATCGTTATTATCTAACAATGCAAATGCAACTTTGTATTTTTGATTCCACTGTGGTATATTCGTAGGACAATATCCCCATCCCATATTATTCCAACGATGAACAATTGACACTTTCTGTCCACTTGTCACATCTTTCGGCAAAGAAATCATATCGGGATATAAACGATATCCACCTTCAGTAACAAAACGCTGTACCAAAGAAAAGCATTTGGTAAACCATGAATTTGTTTCATCTCCCACACGAAAATCCATCATATTTACATGTGCTTCGGCAGAAGCGTCAAATTCCCCCTGACGAACATCTTCCGGATGGCCTTCTCTATATTTTTCACTCGGGTCAATCCAATAACGGTGTGTTCCTCCAGTAATCCAACCACCTTCCATTATTATAGGACGTTTATAATTCCATCTTTCAGCAAACTGTTTTTCCCAGTCTTGATAATAACCTGTCATACCAAAAGCATCATGGCGTAGACTATAACCCTTATTTATCGCACTATTCAAAAGTTTTTCTGTGTCTGAGGCTACTGCCCCCCAACCAGAAGTATTATTAGCACCTACCAATCTATGGTAATTGATGACCAAAGGAACTTTCTTAAAACAACGCGAATACAAACTTGTAATCCATTCAAAAACTTTTTCCTTATTTGCATAATCTTTATAAACCATAGTATGCGCCTCTCCCCATTTACCTAGTCCATAGGCATCAATAAAATCGACTTTATCCGGATCATCAAACTCTTTGGCAAATGCTTCAATAAAAGCAGCATATTTTTGCTGAAATATTTCATCATCAGGATAAGGAGATTTACGGCTTTCGCCATTATTTCCATTAGGATCCGGATAGGAGGCAGCACCTGCATCGAATACATACTGTGGGGTATTCAGACCTTGGTCACGCCCATCTACAACTATACGAAAAGATAATCGCATATTTCTATCTAGCGCACTTTTGAACAATTTTGTCAGTCGAGCGTTCGGATCATTCCAAACATACACACCCTCACTCGGATTTAAGGAACTCCAACTAGTACGAATATAACAAGTACTTGCATAATCGGAAACCTTAACCGGTGTTGCCAATTCCGGCACTTTCATGTTATCGTATCCCATAGTGGTCCAGAAGTTCTCATCCCAACCACGTCCCATATACATAACCCATCCATTTAACGGATTACGAAGAACTGTCTTTTTATCTCCAATAACCTTAACTGTTACATTCCCGGCAGGAAGTCCTTTATCTCCCTCATCAATCGCTCCATCATCGCCACCTGAACATGCAGATAAAGTCCCCGAACAAGAAAGTAAACAAGCCAAACTCCATAATCTTACAACCGATAACATTTTCTCTATTTTCATATATTCCAATCTTATTTAATTAAAAAATATTGCCGTATCTATCAAGAGATTCCTTTTGTATCTGAATCGCTATTCCGATACGGCAATAATTAATATATCATTCGCCACAAATATTTACTATTTCTTATCAAAACGCACTTCCATAGTTCGTAAGTTCACAACTATAAAATTGATACCTGCAGTCGTTAAGTTATAATAAGCATTACGCTGAACTCCATCACCTCCCATCAATTGCATATTAGAACCAATAGTTACAGGTAACGTCTGTGCGGCTCCACTACTTGTCAACGGACAGCTATACGCATAAGCTTTAGTTGTATTAGCATCACCTGCCGCATATACCACAAACTTAATTGTGCCAGACTTCAGTGCTGCCCCTTTGTACACAAATATCAACGGATCTGCCAAACTAGGTGTAAGAATTGTAGTACAAGTATTGCTCCAACTATTTATACCACCATAAGCATACAATTTCGTAACAGTAGTTTGAACAGTCTTATCTTTATATTCTCCGGCATTACCAGTCCATTCTACACTTATAGGTTCTAACGGTTTATCAGGAGAATTAATCGTCACAGTCTTTTTCTCCATATTAACTACGATACGATATTCACCATCTTTCGGAATATTCCATGCAATAGGTTCTGCCTTCATCATAACATTTTCAGCTTCACCATCTTGCAAAGTACCTTCCCCATCTGCCGGACAGATATAATTAGTTTCCCCTTCAAATTCTACGGGAATCTCCAATTCTCCTTGTTTCAAATCGCCCAAGAAAGCATATTGATACTCATTCTCCACCGTCTTACTCATCGTGATTCTACCTCCGGTCATTGCAGTTCCATCAAGATAAACTCTATCTGCATCGAAAACAATTGGTTTATAAGGTCGAACGTTTACTGATACCGTACGAACTTCCGGTTTTGCCCAACGGGTTCCACCATCCCATTTAGCTATGACACGAAATTGAATCGTTGCAGATTTATTACTGGACTGCCCCCATTTTTCTGTCAGCAAGTTCTGTAATTCTGCCGTTGTGTAGCTTTTACTAAACACACCTTCTTCTTCATCATTACGCACACAGGAATTAAAATTGCTTCCTTCAATATCTATCTTCGTCACATAAGAAATCATGTATTCCTCTGGCATTTCCCGGGCTGGGGTCCATTCAAAAGTCAGCACTACATCATCCAGTCTGTCGCCATCCAATTCTATATCCGTAGTCGAAGCAGTCAGCTCAAGACACTCTACAGCATCAGATTGATTATTATTCTTGTCATCATCATTACATGCACTCAGGCATATTACAGCAGCCATCGGCAACCACTTATATAATGATCCTATTTTACTCATACTTATTGTTTTTAAGGTAAAACATTATTTCCACCATCCGGGCAGTTGTCTCAAATTTATATTCACATCCATCTCATCTTGAGGTATAGGCCACCAATAGCTGATGAACTTTCTTGTTTGGTAAACAGTACGCTTGTAATAAGAGTCCCTATCCTCCTTCTTCGCCAACATATTCATTCCCCAAAACTTTCCGTCCAACGCAGTTTCAGCTTCCTTCCAACGGCGTAAATCATCAAAACGTAATCCTGCTTCACAATTCATTTCTACCCGTCTCTCTCTACGAATTAACTGACGCATCTCTTTCGGATCAGTCGGAGCTGTTATCTTTCCAGCTTCCGTACCCTCACTATACTGAGGAATACCCGCTCTTTCACGAATCTTATTGATATATTTCAATATTTCCTTTTTATTAGAATCATAAGTTCCCATATCAATACTATATTCATTCAAAGATTCAGCATAACTCAGATAAGCTTCAGCCAAACGATAAAGACATCCTTGACGATTCTTATAATTACCACTACTTTCTGTAGGAATTGCAGAAGGGTCTACACGCTTACGAATCAAATAACCAGCACATGGTGAATCATGAGAGGGACCTCCATCCTCACCACCATTAAAAAAGTTTGTTGCTTTCTTTTTACCCCAATGATATTCTTCATTGTATAAGACAGATATATAGAAACGGGGTTCACGTCCACAATACATTTTATATGTATTAGCCGGTACAATTACATTCTGATCCTTTGCTGCATCTCCTTTCGCTGTCCCATACATCCATCTTGTATTAAAAGATTCATCTGCCGTTGAGTATCCATCTTCACTATAGCCTGAAGCCTCGTTTTTAATAGGAGTGCCACCATCATTCGTATATCCAGTAATAGGAACCAACCCATTCCTCATAAAGAAAGCATCAACCAATGACTGGGTAACCCCAATGGCACCAGCCCCACCCATACTACGCGGGTTTGCCTGACGATCGAAATACCCTGCATCGTCATAAGTTCTAGGATATATTATTTCTAAATTACCTTGATTACGCCGAAGCATCAATGCATTCTGATAAGAAAGGAACGGATCGATATCTTCTCCATTACTCAAATATTCAATATGTAATTTATGCCCCGATTTCTCAGCCTCATCAATCACCAGTTTATTAGCTTCAACTGCTTGTTTCCAACGATTTGGGTCATGTTCTGAATTAAAAATCGGCGTACCATCACAGTTCTTCATATTTTTCATGTCTGTATCCTGATTTCCATTCACCAAATCACTAGCGGCAAACGTAAGTAGACGGGCACGTATAGCCAAACAGGTAAGAGAAGTAATACGACCATATTTATTATCATCGTCATAGAACGGAGGTAATTCTTTTGAGGCCTCAAGCATTTCATTTGCAGCCCAATCTACTACTGTATAGAAAGGCTCTTGTTTTAATAATAAACTTTCTCCTGTAGTTTCCTCAGCAGCTTCACGAATAATAGGAATAGCTCCATAAGTCATAACCATCATCGCATGAAATTGTGCAATAAGGAAGCGACATTCGGCTTTCATATAATTAACCTCTTTCTCCGAAACATCTGCAATTGCATGTGCATACTTTATAAAAGTATATGCCGAACGAATAGCCTTTGGAAAAGTTGTCCAATAGCTAATTACCCCTTCATTATTCGCCGTCCAGTTTCCGTTCTGATAGAAAATAGCTTTAAAGCCTTGAGACTCCCATCCTACAGAAGGCGCTAATTCATCAGCAACAGCATCTGCACCATCATATGTATAAAATTTAGGAACTAAGCTATAAATATATGCTAACCAACGTTCCATATTATTCTTATTTTCAAATACAGATTCCAATGTCAACTGATCATCCGGCTCTTTGTCCAAATAATCAGAACAAGAAGACATAGGAACTAAAGCTATTAAGCCTAATGCAATAAATACTATTATTTTATTTTTCATACTATTATATCTTTAGAATCTGATTTCAAAACCTGCAGATAATGATTTCATTACAGGATAAGCAGCACCCGTTTTATCTTTTACTTCAGGATCCCATAATTTAAAATTCGAGAAAGTTAACAAATTAGTACCTCTGACAAAGACACGCGCACCAGAAATAAATATATTCTGCATCCATTTTTTAGGAAATGAATATCCTAATTCAATATTTTTCAGACGCATAAAGCTCATATTTCGCAACCACCATGTAGAAGGCTGACTATTGTTTGAGTTAGTTCCATAATCCAAACGAGGATAAAAGACATCCTGGCTAGGATTATCTACAGTCCAACGATCATTATAATTAGTGAATATATTATAAGTAGTACCTTTGTTGGAAGCCGGTATAATGTTTCCTGAAAGAATATTCCAACTTCTTCCAATTCCCTGGAACAATACACCAAAATCAAGGTCTTTCCATTTCATATTCAGTCCAAAACCATATACAATCTCGGGATCAACTGTACCTCCTATCGGTGATTGGTCGAATGCATCAATCGCTCCATCCTTATTCACATCTACATATTTGATATCACCCGGTCGTACCTTAGCAGTAAAGCTTTGTACTGGAATTCCTTCTTTTAATGTTCCTGTTGCCACATCTGCAAAATCATCTTCAGTAAAAAGCCTATCAGCCACATATCCGAACAACTGATTGACCGGGTGCCCCGTTTCAGCTCTATTTGTACCAATTACAGCCTGAGGTTCATCTTTCTCTATTATTTCATTATGAGCATAAGTAAAAGTACCCATTAAACTTATATATAAGTTCTTATTAAACTGTTTGTTGACATTCAATGACAATTCAACACCACGGTTAGTTACTTTACCATAATTACTCCACGGCTTTTTAATAAAGCCGGCTGTTGCCGGAACCGAAGCACGTTCCATAAAAATGTTATGACGCCGTTCCTCGAAAACATCAACCTGTAAGTCAACCAGCCCTTTCAATAAACCTAATTCTAAACCGATATTGGCTTTATTTACAATTTCCCATGTTAAATCAGGAACTGCAAATTCTCCTTCTGCCATACCATTTTTTGAATATCCAGACTCTACTCCCCATTTATACATTTTCAAAGTCTCATAATCATCCAAAATAGTAGAAAGATAAGCAAAACGACGTCCTGACAAGTTTGCGTTACCTGTCTGTCCATAAGAAGCACGTAATTTCAACTTTGAAATAATATTTCTCATTGGTTGCATAAATGATTCTTCAGATACAATCCAGCCAATTGCCCCTGATGGGAAAAAACCGTATCGCTTACCTTTTGCAAAATTTTCAGAACCATTATAACCAAAATTAAATTCAGCTATATATTTTCCACCGTAAGTGTAAGAAGCACGCCCAGCCAATCCTTGAGTACGATATGGTAACTTTTCACCTTTATCATAATTACGGCGATTAAATAAAAGCAAACCAGAAACTGCATGTTTCTCTGCAAATGTATGATCATACATCAGACTTGCCTCCATATACACACTCTTATTCCCATAATCAGCAGATTTATCATAACCCAAAAAATTACTACCGTTTTGCTTTTTTGTCAAAACAAGTTCTCCCTCTTCATTTCGAGATGTAGCAGCATTATAATATTCCGGTGTTTTTGAACGTTTCACTGTACCGCTTGAATAACGGTCAAAAGAAAATACACCTTTAACTTTTAAACCCGGTGTTATAAATTTCAAGTCCTGTTCCAATGAAAATAATGTTTCAATTTTACTCGCACTAGTACGTTGATAACCACTTTGAGTAGCCATTGCCCAAACATTACCTTCTTCCGTTCCAGCCATTTCTCCTGAAGAATACTGCGCAGGAAAGGTAAAAGGAACAGCTCGGAATGCACGACTAAAAATCAAGCTAACATCCTGAGTAGTAGAATTACGGTCCTGCAAATAACCACCAATGTTAAAACGTAATTGAGTGGTCGGAGAAAGTTTTAAATCAACATTTGAACGAACATTATATCGCTGTAACTTGATCGAAGGATCCCATTCTTGCTTCTTATCTCGTTGCAAGATACCTTGCTCATTGAACACAGCCGCAACAAACGAATAGCGCAGACGCTCTGTACCTCCTGAGATATCAACACTCACTCGCTGATTAGATGCATTATCTTTAGAGATTACATCAATCCAATCAACATCCGGATATAAATCAGGGTCATATCCTGAACGAGTCTTTGCAATTCTATCAGCATACATAGGAGACTGTCCAGTATCAATCAGAGCATCATCCAATACTTGCATATAATCAGCTGCTCCAATATATTCAGGCAATCTAACCGGTTGAGTAAATGAGAATTCACTCTTTACTACAACACGCGGCTTACCGACCTGCCCACGTTTCGTATTAATAAGCACTACGCCATTAGCACCGCGAACACCGTAGACAGCACTTGCAGCAGCATCCTTCAATACAGAAAAAGATTCAATCTCCTCTGGATCAATATTATTCAAATCACGTTCAATTCCATCCACCAAGACCAAAGGATCCCCACCGGCTTTTCCAAATGTACTGATACCACGAATCCAAAAGGTGGAGTTATCATAGCCCGGCTCACCGGAACGCTGTACCGCAAGTACACCTGAAACAACACCGGCCAAATTATTACTCAATGAACGGCTTGTAGATACTTTCAATTTCTCAGGCGCCAACGTAGTAATAGAACCGACTACCGACTCTTTCTTTTGTGCACCGTAAGCAACAACCACGACCTCATCCAACTGACCTACATCCTCTACCATCTGCACGTTAACAACTTTCCGGTTATCAACAATTTCTTCTTTAGGCACAAAGCCAATATAACGGAAAGAAAGTACAGACTTTCTCGTAGGAACCATAATGCTATAATTACCATTCATATCCGTTAATGAATGCACTGTAGAATCATTCTTCAAAATGATTGTTACACCAATTAGCGGCTCCCCTTTTTCATCTGATACGTTACCTGTTACCTTAATACCCTTTTGCTGTGTAGTTTGCTGCACTTTAGGAGCTTCTGGGACCGAAATCGTAATTTGCCTTCCCGACATCTTATAATTCAGCCCTGTCTCTGAAAACAATTCTTTCAACACAGCATCTATTTTCTTATTGGAAACTGAAATGGAGACTTTATTATTCAGATTTTTTTGAACATTCGCTGAATAAATAAAAATGTACTTACTATGTTTTTCGATATAATCTAAGATATCTTTAACTGTGGTATTCTCATATTGTACCGAGAACAAATCTTCTTCGGAATTCCATCGGATAGAATTAGTACCGAACGAAGAACTAGGAATCATAAAAAAGACGTTTATAATGCAAAAAAGCTTAAGTCTTTTTTTTAAGTGTAAAAAAATACTTTTCTTTACCATAAAAATTTCTTTTTAGGTTAACAATTTTGGATTTATTGATTTAACTAAGGAATTACTATCGGGTAAATACGGCAATATTTATCCGATTTTTTGTGTCATGATGATAATCTGTTCTTCATAGGCAAGCATATTTAAAAGATTAATTAAAAAATTATTATTTATTCAAGTATATACTAGTATCTCTTTTTTCTATCGTAAATGGCAATGTTTGCTGAATACATTCAATCACCTCATCTATATCATCTTTCAAATCTAGTTTTCCATAGACCTTCTCACTACCTACCAATGGATCACATTGTATGGATACACCATAATAAATGCTTAACTTCTGAATAATCTGCGATAAAGTATTGCCATTCAACAGCATAATTCCATCTATCCAACTAATATATTCAGCTACATCCACTTGCTTCTGACAGACAATTGAACCATCTGCTATATTCAATAAATCATGTGGAGCCAATTGTGCCTTCTTCTCATTCTTATCAGTTACTTCTACTGATCCTTCTACCAATACAATATTGGTCGCACTTCCCCGATAATTGGTAATATTAAACTTTGTACCAAGTACCCGTAATTTAAAATCCTCAGATTCAACAATAAAAGGACGTTTCTTATCATGAGCAACCTCTAGAAAAACTTCCCCTTGAGTATATATCTTACGAATGTCACCTTTAAAACGACGAGGATAAACAACTTTAGACTGGGAGTTTACCACTAGACGAGTCCCATCTGACAACTCTATTCTAGCCCTCTTACCTGAGGGAACGATCAACTGATTATATTCTTGTTCATCTTTTACCTTTTCTTCTTTAATAACCTGAGAATTAACCGCAACTTTTCCTTCCTTTGAATACTTAATAAAGGCATCTTCATCTAAGTTCAATTGTTCTTTAGCAGTTATCAGAGTTACTTCATCAACAGTCTGGCTGTCTAGACCTTCCGCAATAGCTTGTAAGTCTAAATCAACTGCAGTTTCTAGATTCATAAAATAAATAGTTGATATACAAACTAGAATAGAAGCAGCAATAGAAGCGGAAGTTATTAACAAATAGTTCCGTTTGCGCTTCTTTTCGCTTTTTTGTATTTTCATACGAGTTCTCTCTATAATGGAAGAAGCATCAATTTTCTCTTGTTCGCAGCTTTCCCAAAAGAACCTCAACGTCTCACCTTCAGGCATAGTGGTAAAATCATCCTCAAGTTTTTCCTGAGAATTCAACTTACCAAATAAATTTGCAAGGCGAAAGTATTCTTTCAAGTTCATAATCTTTTTTAATGTTGTTCTATAATTAAAGACGCAATTAAAAAAAGAATCTCCTAGTTAAAAATGAACTTTTTTCTCATTTCATGTAAAAAAAATATATAAGACAGATTTGTTTCACGAATAGGCTATTGATAATCAAACAAATAAGGCAAGAATAAAAATATTATTCTCAAAAGCGAATATTTAGTTTCTTAGCAATTTCTTCCAATGCAAAAGCTATATGATTATTTATAGTCTTCACGGATATATCTAATAATGCCGCAATATCTTTATAAGGTAGGCCTTCTATTTTCGCCAAGAAAAAAACATGTTTACATTTCGGTGGTAACTGTTGAATAGCATTGTTTATTTTCTCCATTTCTTCTCTGCTAATCATAGCCTCATCCGGAGATTGGATTGGGGCAAATATAAAATCTCCTATATCATCAAGCAATAAGTCTGCCTTTCCCTTTTCTTTTCTCAGATAAGAAAGAGCCTTCCGATAGGTTATTGTTTGTATCCAAGCATTCATATTTTCTATGCCAGCCAAAGTTCTTCTATTTTTCCAAACTTCAAAGAAAACATCACTTACAACCTCTTCAGATGGCTCCTTCTGACCAATCAAAGCATAAACATAGTGGTATAAACGTGAGGAATAATGTTCCATAAAGCGGCAAAAAGCCACTTCATCACTGTTTACAATCCTGTCTATGTCATTACTTTCAAGTTTCACGGAAGTGTTTTACAGATTACTTCTAATTAACAAAATTGTGTCAAATATAGTAGTATATTAGGAAATATAAAAATAAAAACCGAATTAAAAGTTATCAATTATAGAAAAGTATATACAATAAATATTACAAAAGTCTTTTACTCAAATATCGCACCGGATACCATACAGAAAGAAAGCCGACCGTTAGAACTGTCACAAAGATAAGTAACACATCCCAAGCGTGAACACTCACAGGATAGGCATCCACAACAAAAGTACCACCTCCACCACCTAATGAGATAATCCCGAATTCCTGCTGGATGAAACACAAAAGCAACCCTAAAGCAATCCCGGAAACGGCACCGAAAAGAGAAATAAGACGACCTTCGAATAAAAAGATACGAGAGATCAGTTTATCATCCGCTCCTAAGCTACGTAATGTTACAACATCATCCTTCTTGTCCAAAATCAACATAGAAAGAGAACCGATTACATTGAAGCAAGCAATCATCAAGATAAAAGTAAGGAATAAATAAGAGATCAATTTCTCGATCTCCATGATACGGAAAACATCCGCTTGCTGCTGATAGCGGTTCTGAACGATAAAATCATTACCTAGTATTTTCTCAATTTTGGCTTGTACAGATGAAACATTTGCACCAGGCTTCAATTTCAATTCTATAGCGGAAACCTCTGTTGTATAATCCAGCAGTTGACGAAGAAAATCAAGAGAGGTAAGAATATACTTTCCGTCATATTCCTGCTGATTAACAACGAAGACAACTCCGGGAGAATAAAGATAATCACGATTAAAGGAAGCACCCGGATTTGCCATATTTACTTTAGCATTCCGTTTGGGTAAATACACTTGAAGAGGATCAACAAATTGAAGTCCCGTACCCAAGGTTGCCACCAACTCTACCCCCATCACACCGTAATTCACAATAGAATCATGAAGAAGAAAATCACCGGCTCCATAGAGAATACTATCAATGGCTGTCAATTCTTCAAAATTATCCTCTACCCCCTTTAAAACAACCATAGCTTGACGGTCTTTATATTGTACCATCGCATTCTCTTCGAGAGTTTCTGTAAATACATCTACTTCAGGAAGCAGGCAAACTGCACCAATCCGTTTATCCTGACCATCAAAGACTTTCCCCTCACGAACAGTAATTTTTAGTTGCGGGTCGAATGCAGTAAAAAAACTGGCTACCATATCCTGAAATCCATTAAAAACAGAAAGCGTACAGACCAATGCAAGCGTAGCAAGAGCTACTCCGCACACAGAAATGCCGGATATGATATTAATGGCATTATGTTTCTTCTTCGAAAAAAGATAACGCCGGGCTATATAAAAAGGAAAATTCACCTCTGCAACAAGTTATTTCATTTCAGCAAAGAATCAATCTTCTCAATATAATCCAATGAATCATCCACAAAAAACTTCAGTTCCGGAATAATACGTAACTGATGGCGTACACGGGTTCCAAGCTCATAGCGAATGGTCTTCATATTATCATTGACATTCTTCACTATTTCTTCTGCCTTCTCGGACGGAAAGACACTAAGATAAACACGGGCTATACTCATATCCGGGCTGATACGAACAGCACTTACAGATACCAGAACACCCGGCATTGCTTTTGTCTGAAGCAGAAATATCTCACTAAGCTCTTTTTGCAACAGTCGAGATATCTTATTCTGTCTAGTTGTTTCCATAAATCTACTCCTTTATTTCTTTCTTATAATCGTTAACCCATCGCGTAAGGGCAATATCACTTTCTCCACCCGCTCATCTTTTGCTACGAAATCATTGAATGCCTTAATCCCGATCGTCTGAGTATCAGCACTACGAGGCTGTTCCAACACATGACCATCCCACAACGTATTATCGGCAATGATATATCCTCCTTGTGAGAGATGCGCCAGCGTCATTTCGTAATATTCAATATACTTGCGTTTATCTCCATCTATAAAAGCCATATCAAAAATAATCCCCAAATCGGGAACCAAGCTCAACGCATCACCTATATAAAAAAGGATTTTATCCGCAAACGGTGATTCCTCAAGCCACGGACGGGTAAAATCTTCTTGTTCATCATTTATCTCAAACGTATGTAACATTCCGCCCTTCTGAAGCCCTTCAGCCAAACAAAGAGCGGAATACCCGCTATACGTTCCAATTTCCAATATCTGGCGAGGCCGAATCATCTCCACAAACATTTTCAACATCCGCCCTTGCAAATGCCCGGAAGCCATACGGGGACGGAGTAACTTTACGTGCGTATCCCGATAGAGTGCTTTCAGATAGTCACTCTCGGGATCAATATGCTGCAAAATATATTCGTCTATAGATTCAGTCTCTTGCATATAGCTTTTTACAAATAGCGGTTATTATTCGGCAAAACAGTCTCTTCCGCATGCTTCAAAGCATCTTCCACCACATTGATTTCGAGGAATGAAGTCTGCGTACCTTCTTTACCACTACTCAAATATCCTACCATGTCGGAAGGTTGCAAGCGACCTTCCTTCAACAGACGGCGTAAAGCAGCGAAATAGTATTCCTGTCCATTTGCCAATTCCGGCATATAGATTGCCTCTACCCCATAAGAAAGAGCTAGATGACGCATGGTCTTTTCCTTATAACATATAGCCAATACCGGATATTTACCACGGAAGGCAGCCAGATTACGAGCAGTACGTCCACTGTAACTGTCCGTAATGATAGCACGTATTTTCAGTTTAGATGTAGCCTTAACAGCTTGTTTAGCAAGAAATGCCGTAACATCATTACTGTTTTCATCCAAAGGAATGCGAATATCGTTTTCCTCCAACTTATCCTTCTCAGCCTGAGCTGCAATCTTAGTCATCGTTTTCACAGCTTCTACCGGATACTTGCCATAAGCAGTCTCCCCACTCAACATCAAAGCATCCGTACGATAATAGATAGCATTGGCAATATCCGTAACCTCCGCACGAGTCGGACGAGGATTATTGATCATCGTATGAAGCATCTGAGTCGCAACAATTACCGGTTTCTTAGCCAAAATACATTTACGAATCAACACACGCTGAATACCCGGAATACGTTCCTGAGGCACTTCTATACCTAAGTCACCACGAGCGACCATAACACCGTCAGCCACTTCCAGAATTTCGTCGATATTATCCACTCCCTCCTGATTCTCTATCTTAGCGATAATTCTGATATCGCTATTGTGAGCATCCAGAATTTCACGAATATCAAGCACATCCTGACGATTACGCACAAAAGAGTGGGCTATAAAATCGATATCTTTTTCAATAGCATAAAGAATATTATTGCGGTCTTTCTCCGTCAAAGAAGGAAGATTGATACGGACACCCGGCACATTCACACTCTTGCGACTTCCTAAAGTAGCTTCATTTTTCACCTCACAAAGCAGATAATCGGCAGTCTTATCAATAACCTCCAATTCCAGATCACCATCATCAATCAAAATGGTACCACCGATATTCAAGTCATGCACAAAGTTGGGATAAGAGACAGCGATACATTCGCGGGTCGTTTCAAGTTCCGGATTACCAACTATTTTCACTTTCTCCCCTATCTTATATGGAATTGGTTCCGCATTAGCAGTCGTGCGAACCTCCGGTCCTTTAGTATCCATCAGAATCGCAATACGGTTGGACACCGCACGCACATTTGCAATCAAAGCTTCAAAACCTTCACGGCTGGCATGCGCAGTATTCATACGCACCACATTCATTCCGGCATCAAATAATTGTTTGATAAAATCCACATCACAACGTCTATCCGAAATGGAAGCTACAATTTTAGTCTGTTTCAATAACATAGTCTTTCTACCTATTTATATATTATAATCTTTATTTATTCTCTAACAATGCCTCCAGAGCCAAACGATACGAGTGCAATCCGAACCCGCAAATAACCCCTTTACAAGCACAAGCAATCATGGATATATGCCGGAAACCCTCACGGCTATGCACATTAGATATATGCACTTCAATCACGGGAGATGTCACAGAACGAATTGCATCCTGCAAAGCAATAGAAGTATGCGTATATGCACCGGCATTCAATATAATGCCATCCACGTCAAATCCGACCTGCTGGATGCAGTCTATCATTTCTCCCTCAATGTTCGATTGAAAATAGTCGATCTCCAAGTCAGCATATCTTTTGCGAAGCTCAGCAAGATAATCTTCAAATGTAACGCTTCCATAAATAGAAGGTTCACGCTTACCCAACAGATTAATATTCGGGCCATTAATAATTTGTATCTTCATCGCACAATCCTGTTTTTTTATACCTTTGTATCCAAAGAACAATATTTCAAGGTGCAAAGATAGAGAAAAGAAATGGAAATCAACGAAAAAAAACAGAAGAAGGAACAACAAGCGCTGATAATCAGAAAGTATCAGCAGTATCTTAAACTGGAAAAGTCCTTATCTCCTAACACACTGGAAGCTTATCTTACAGATTTGGACAAGCTATTAAGTTTCCTGACCTTAGAAGGGATTGATATCTTGGATGTATGCTTGGCTGACCTCCAACGTTTTGCGGCAGGCCTGCACGACATCGGCATTCATCCACGCTCACAAGCACGCATTCTGTCGGGTATCAAATCATTTTTCCGCTTTCTGATCATGGCAGACTATCTGGAAGCAGATCCCAGCGAGCTGTTGGAAAGCCCTAATATAGGCCTCAAACTCCCGGAAGTACTGACTGTAGAGGAAATCGATCGGATCATTGCCACTGTAGACCGCAGCAAAGCCGAAGGACAGCGGAACAGAGCTATTCTGGAAACCCTATATAGCTGCGGGCTCCGCGTTTCGGAACTTGTCAATCTTAAACTATCCGACCTTTATTTTGATGAAGGGTTCATCAAGGTAGAAGGAAAAGGAAACAAACAACGTCTTGTTCCGATTTCCCCCAAAGCCATTAATGAGATAAAGCTCTATTTTACAGACCGGAATCAGATAGAAGTCAAGAGCGGACATGAAGATTTTGTTTTTATCAGCCCACGAAGAGGTAAAAGACTCTCGCGAATTATGATTTTCCACATGATAAAAGAACTAGCACAGCAAGCAGGTATTACCAAAAACATCAGCCCGCACACCTTCCGCCATTCTTTTGCGACTCATTTACTGGAAGGCGGAGCCAATTTACGGGCAATCCAATGTATGCTCGGACATGAATCAATCGCAACAACTGAAATCTACACCCACATCGACCGCAATGTGCTTCGCAGTGAGATAGTTGAACATCATCCCCGAAATATTAAGTATCGGAAAGAAAAAGAGTCATTATTTCATTAAATTATGATAAAATCGCCCCCTTATCCATATATTTATATTAAGAATTAATATCTTTGCGTTACTTTTTCTGCGTAAAGTAGAAGAAGATTTGTGAATAGACGATATTTCAATTACAAACATTTAATTTATACCTAAAATGACTAAGAAGTTGTACTTGCCTTTACTCATGGCAATGGTTGTTGCATTATTCTCTTCTTGCAGCAAAAAAATGGGTCCGCTGTCAGCTGATTACTTCACTGTTACTCCGCAAGTGCTGGAAGCAGTAGGTGGTAAAGTTCCTGCTACCATCAATGGTAAATTCCCTGAAAAGTATTTCAACAAGAAAGCGGTTGTAGAAGTTACTCCGGTATTGAAATGGAATGGCGGTGAAGCTAAAGGCCAACCGGCTACTTTCCAAGGTGAAAAGGTGGAAGGTAACGACCAATCTATCTCTTATAAGATGGGTGGTAGCTACACAATGAAAACCTCTTTTGACTATGTTCCGGAAATGGCTAAGTCCGAGTTATACCTCGAATTCAAAGCTACTATCGGTAAAAAAGAAGTTACTATTCCTGCTGTGAAAATAGCTGATGGTGTAATTTCTACTTCAGAATTAGTTAACAATACTTTAGGTAATGCTAATCCTGCATTGGGCGAAGACGCTTTCCAACGTATCATCAAAGAAAAGCACGATGCCAACATCATGTTCTTGATCCAACAAGCTAACATCCGTTCAAGCGAGTTGAAGACTGCTAAAGAATTCAACAAAGAAGTTGCTAACGTAAACGAAGCAGCTAACAAGAAGATCAGCAACATCGAAGTATCTGCATACGCTTCTCCAGATGGTGGTGTAAGCTTGAATACTACACTGGCTGAAAACCGTGAGAACAACACTACTAAGATGTTGAACAAAGACCTGAAGAAAGCAAAAATCGATGCTCCGATTGATGCAAAATATACAGCACAGGACTGGGAAGGTTTCCAAGAACTGGTTTCTAAGTCTAACATTCAAGACAAAGAGTTGATCCTTCGCGTTATTGCAATGTACCAAGATCCTGCTCAAAGAGAAAGCGAAATCAAAAACATCTCTGCTGTATACAAAGAATTGGCTAACACTATTCTTCCGCAGTTGCGTCGTTCTCGTTTGACTTTGAACTACGAAATCATCGGTAAGTCTGACGAAGAAATCGCTAAGCTGGCTTCTTCCAATCCTTCTGAATTGAATATCGAAGAATTGCTGTACGCAGCTACACTGACTAACGATCCTGCTAAACAAGAAGCTATCTATACTCAAGCTACAAAACAATTCCCGAACGATTACCGTGCTTACAATAACTTGGGTAAATTAGCTTATCAAGCTGGCAACATCGATAAAGCTGAATCTTATTTCAAGAAAGCAGCTAACGTAAACGCTTCTCCTGAAGTGAACATGAACTTAGGTTTGGTTTCTTTGATGAAGGGTGACAAAGCAGCTGCAGAAGCTTACTTCGGTAAAGCTGCCGGTACTAAAGAACTTGGCGAATCTATGGGTAACCTGTACATCGCTCAAGGTCAATATGAAAGAGCTGTAAACTCATTCGGTGACTCTAAGACTAATAGTGCCGCATTGGCTCAGATCTTGGCAAAAGACTACAACAAAGCTAAAAACACTTTGGCTAACGTAGAAAGACCGGATGCTTACACAGACTACTTGATGGCTGTTTTAGGCGCTAGAACTAACAATTCTTCTATGGTAACAAGCAGCTTGAAGAGCGCAGTTGCTAAAGATTCTTCATTGGCTAAGAAAGCAGCTACAGACTTGGAATTTGCAAAATACTTCACAAATGCAGATTTCATGAACATCGTTAAATAATAGAATTACCACTCTATTTTAAATATTAAGAATTGCCTGTCATTACAAATGACAGGCAATTCTTTTTTTTATCTGCAAAAAACCGTACTTTCGCAGAAAAGAAATAAAAGCAATGAAAAAGAGTAGCATTTTAATCCTCATAGCCATCTGTCTGTTCGGTTGCAGCAAGTCTTCTAAGGAAGTAAGCATAACCGGAGAAATCGAAGGATTGGGAACAGATACACTTTATCTATATGGTATGGACGAATTGCGCGACCAAATAGATACTATTTTCACCAAAGACGACAAGTTCTCTTATTCAACCCCAATAGACACTATTACCTCCGCTTTTCTGCTCATTAAGAATCAGATAGAATATCCTATTTTCCTTGATAAAGGGAATAAAATCAAAATAAAGGGAGATACCGGTAATTTGGAAGCCCTAACCATCGATGGCAATACATACAATGAAGAATTTACAGCTTTCCAAAAAGAACTGAGCGGTTTAAATAACCCGTCCGAAAAAGATGTGGAACAAAAAGCTGAAGAATTCATACAGCAACATCATTCATCTTTCGTAAGCCTCTATTTACTAGATAGATATTTTGTCCAAAAAGAATCTCCGGACTTCAATAAGATAAAAAAACTAATTGAAGTCATGACAGGAATATTGCAAGATAAATTATATATTGAGAAGTTGAACGAAACCATATCCCAAGCCGAAAAAAACGAAATAGGGAAATATGCCCCCTTCTTTAGTTTGCCTAATGCCAAAGGAGAAAAAATTACCCGCACATCAGAAGACTTCAAAAAGAAAAACCTTTTAATCAACTTCTGGGCTTCTTGGGGAGATAGTATATCCAAGCGTCGTAACAACAATGAACTAAAGGAACTTTATAAGAAATACAAAAAGAGTAAATATATAGGTATGCTCGGTGTCTCCTTCGACGTGGACAAAAAAGAATGGAAAGACGCAATAAAACGCGATACGTTAGATTGGGAGCAAGTTTGTGATTTCAGCGGACTCAATTCAGAGATTGCCAAACAATATACCATCAAGCAAATTCCCGCAAACATTCTTCTGTCGGCAGACGGAAAAATCCTGGCTAAAAATCTTAGTGGAGAAGAGTTGAAGAAGAAAATTGAAGAAGTCGTCTCCGCAGCAGAAGAAAGAGATAAGAAAGACAACAAAAAGAAAAAATAATCAGTAACCAAACGTGTTAATCAAAGTATTCGGAGCGGCTGTTCAAGGTATTGATGCAACACTCATCACAATCGAAGTCAACAGCTCGCGTGGCTGTATGTTCTATCTTGTCGGCCTTCCGGATTCTGCGGTCAAAGAAAGCCATCAACGCATAATTTCCGCTCTCCAAGTTAACGGTTATAAGATACCGACCAGTAATCTGGTAGTCAACATGGCACCCGCAGATATTCGTAAAGAAGGCTCAGCCTATGATTTACCGCTTGCCATCGGTCTTCTAGGAGCCAACGGCACTATATCTTCTGAAAAATTTCCCCGCTATCTATTAATGGGAGAGCTAAGTCTCGACGGAAGCATACAACCTATCAAGGGAGCTCTTCCTATTGCGATTAAAGCTCGTGAAGATGGCTTCGAAGGATTAATCATTCCCCAACAAAATGCCCGAGAAGCTGCCGTAGTCAATCAATTGAAAGTTTATGGTGTCAGCAATATTAAAGAAGTCATCCAATTTTTCAATAATGAGCGAGAATTAGCGCCAACCATAGTTAATACTCGGGAAGAGTTCTATGCCCAACAAAGTAACTTTGAATTTGACTTTGCCGATGTAAAAGGACAAGAGAATGTGAAAAGAGCCCTCGAAGTGGCAGCAGCCGGTGGTCACAACTTGATTATGGTAGGTGCGCCCGGAAGTGGAAAGTCAATGATGGCAAAAAGATTACCCTCCATCCTCCCTCCACTTTCTTTAGGAGAAAGTCTCGAAACAACCAAAATACACTCCGTAGCTGGAAAGCTAAACCGCAATTCATCACTAATAACCCAGCGCCCCTTTCGAGATCCACACCACACCATCTCACAAACCGCCATGGTAGGAGGAGGGAGTTTTCCCCAGCCCGGAGAGATAAGCTTAGCGCACAACGGGATCTTATTTCTTGACGAATTGCCAGAGTTTAGTAGAAACGTACTCGAAGTACTACGACAACCGTTGGAAGATAGGCGCATCACCATTTCCCGTGTAAAAAGCAGTATAGATTATCCTGCCAGCTTCACATTAGTAGCCTCCATGAACCCTTGCCCTTGTGGTTATTACAATCACCCGACCAAAGCGTGTGTATGCAGTCCCGGACAAGTGCAGAAATACTTGAATAAAATTTCAGGCCCCTTACTTGACCGGATAGATATACAAATTGAAATAATTCCTGTCCCTTTTGATAAGATCTCCGACCAACGGAGAGGAGAATCCAGTGCCGCTATTCGTGAACGTGTCATCCAAGCACGTCAAATACAAGAAAAACGCTATACTGAGTATTCAGGAATCTACTGCAATGCTCAAATGAATAGCAAATTGCTGTCACTATACGCCCAACCGGATGGACAAGGTCTCTCTTTATTAAAGAATGCAATGGACCGTCTAAATCTTTCCGCCCGCGCCTACGACCGGATATTGAAAGTCGCACGTACCATTGCCGATCTGGAAGGAAGTGAACAGATACTTTCCGTTCATTTGGCGGAAGCCATAAGTTATCGGAATCTGGATAGAGAAAATTGGGCAGGATAACGCACTGAAATGAATCAAACAGTTGTCTGACACCCGGGTCTCAGATGGTACAACACCCGGGTGTCAGCATACCCAACACCCGGGTGTCGGTATGCCTGAGACCCGGGTGTCGTACAACTTAATGCAATAGAAAATTTTCGGCACGCCCCGGAGTGAATAATTCCCACAAAGAAGCAACAGTCCATCCAGGTGCAAAGATATCATTATAGTATCCTTTTCCATTCCTTCCGTAATCCCAATTAGTATGTTGAACCACTTCCGGATAATAACCAGCTTTAGCAATACCGCACATATGCGCCTCGTAAGGCAACAACTGCCTCATGGATGTTGAAATCACTTCTGCAAAATTTGAGAAACGGGGTTCTTTATATTCTACCGATAACCAACGTAATACATCTGCAAATTCAAAAACAAATACATCTATATGGTTATTTTCTACCGACACATTACCCCAGCCTCTGGTTTTCAGCCCTATATCACCCAACATCTGCCCCGGTGCAAAAGGAACATCCCAAAGATAATACCAAGACAAGGCAAAATAAGCCGCTTTCTTTGTCAAATCTGCATAATGTTTGTGCTCCTCCCCTTTAGTAATCAACGAAAGATAGTAAGTAGCAGTGGCAGCGTAAAGAGAGGCCTCCTTATCTTCACAATTCGCATCAAGAGTAGATGAGAAATAATCCGCCTTGGATATCAATTCTTTCTCCAGGTAATCAGCAGTCCGCTTAGCACTAGCCAAATAACGTTTATCTTTGAAATATTTATACCCCATTACCAAGGGTAGTGTAGCCGAGGGAGTACTACCTCCACTCTTGTCCACAATAGAGAAATCATCATGAAACTTCCGAGAAAAGCTACCGTCAGCATTCTGCAACTGCAAAAACATATCCAACATCTTCTTCACCCGTTGCTCCCATTCTATATGTCGACGTCCACGCTCTTTTTCGTAAGCCAGAAAATGAAATATCGCATAAAGTCCTTCTGACTGGCGGCGGATACTATGAACCGGATCCACAAACTTCTTATCATAGTTCACAGACTCCTTAAAAAAACCCGCCTCAGTAAATCCATTCTTCAAATAGCTATCAAATATTTTTCTACTATTTACTTCTAACTCTTCCCGGCTACATTCTTCGCCATATTCCAAAGCATTAAATGCGTTAAGGAGTACACGCCCGATAAAACCGACTTCTGCCTGCCCATTAGAAGCACATTTATCTGTACGCAGATGTATACCGGAATTATACACCAACGGATATTTATCTACTAAACTACTCACAAAGAAACGGCTAAGTGTTTGCTTTACATCCGATATTGAATAAGGAGTATCTACAGGTTTGGGTTGGAAAGTATCATAACAATATTCCCATGCGCGACGAACAAAGTCTGAATAATCTTCTGCTTCACTTTCCATTATTTCCCATGTCAACAGAATCGTTTCTCCTTTTCTCAGATGCTGAAAAGCCGTCACAGCCGGTGCCAAAGTCAATTTACGAAGATAGCTTTTAGGAGCCTCCTGATAAGGAAAGCCAAAAGACAACGTAGACGTTCCATTCTTATTCTCAAATCCGGTAAATCCTAAAGAGGTCTTTCCTGAAAGAATTACTTCTCCTGCCTTATGTGTAGTAAGCGTCTCATTATTAAGTTTATCCAAACGATTTACTGTCACAAAACGCTTATCTTTCTCGCTAAAAATCCCCGTAAGAGGTGCGCTCAACCTATCCTCGCGAACAATCCAGCTATCTGACGTATGAAATGAAGGAGCTTCCTTAGGTGAACGTAAATTACGACGATACCAGAATCCCGGCATATAGAACTGACAATTATCATGATGAAAATTTGTTGAAAACTGTTGACTATAACTAAAATACGTATCTTCCAAGGCAGTGATACAAACCGTTATTTGCAGTTTATCACTTTTCTCCTCCATAGTTTGAAATATTGTCAATGGTATTTTTTCCGAAGCTTCCAAATAGAAATCGGAGCCTTTATCCTTTGATTGCTGAAAAGTTAATGGATACCGTTTGGCTTCATTTCCCGGTGCTTTCAGGGAAATAGCCGCAGAGACACGTTCTAATCTATTGTCTATTGCTTTTACGTGTCCAACGTATGCCATGAGAGCCACTCCAAAAAGTAAACATTTTAAGTTCATACAAATTAAATTATGCAAATCAGAAACACGAATTCTGATTCTTGTTAAGTAACTAATTAAAATTAAGCAGCATTATGTTTAAGTTTAATACCCAAGGTATCCCCGACAGCCGCCAATGCCCTATTGACGGTGTAAAAGAGGTTGTCGCTACTTGCATAATCCTGCGGTCTGATCCATTTAGTTTTCATTATTCTCCACAAGGTTTCTGCAAGATTCAGGTGAGGGGAATACGGTGGAAGGTAAAAGAGAAAAAGTCCGCGTTTCTCCCACAGTTCTCTCAATTCCTTTATTTTCTTGTTTCGATGTACGCTCGCATTGTCAAGCACGATGAACGTATCTTTCTTTATGTTCAAGGAAAAGGTGTCAAGGTATTCAACGACCTTGTCCGCGTCAATACTTTCAGTCGTGGTGAACCCATGATAGCGGTTGTTCCTGTCTATCATGCCGAAGATGTTGACCCTTTGTGCCTTTTGGGATGGGATATACACGTCTTCGTTACGGAATTGCCAGCCGTAAGGCACATAGCCTTCGGTGCACACATGGCTTTCATCGGCGTAATAGAGGTCTATCTTGCCGTTTATGTTCAGATGTTCAAGTTCTTGCAACTTCTCGGTCTTATACGCATAGAGTTGCGGCGAGGGGACTCCCCTTGGGCGTTTTCTTATTCGCTTATATCTTGCGCCAAGGCTGATAAAAAACGCTTGAATGTCAGGTCGCTCGCTTCCTTGCCAGTGGCCTTCTGCCAGGCTTCCCGAGCTTTGCTGACGCTCTGCCTGTCCTGTTCTATGGCCTTGCGAACAACTTCCTCGTCCGTACAGTCCATGATAGGTTTTCGCCCACGGCCGGGACGGGTCTGCAAGCCGTCGATGCCTTCCGACAAGAAACGTTTTACCCAAGAGTTGACAGATACATGTGACATCTCCGTCTGCAAACCTATGGCCTTGCTGGAAAGTCCAGTCGATTTGAGCAGTACGGCACGACAGCGCATCCGAAAGCAATGGCTGTCTCCCTGTCGGAAACCCGTTTCCAACGCCAAGCGTTCGGAATCCTTTAATATGATTGATTTGATTTTGCCCATAAGTGCATATTTGAATTTTATGAGGCAAAGGTATCAAAACCTTATGATATAAACCAATTATGAACATCTACTTAGTATTAATTTTTATTATTTCCCAATTCAAGTGCTTTTTTACGGAACATTGTTTCTATCCCTTGACCTCATTTCCAATATTCAATAAAATATTACTCAATGACTACAATTGGAATATCTAAAAGAAATGCTAATTTCTTGAGTTCCGAGACTTTATGTCCAACACCAATCGCACAATGGTGTGAAGGACCGGCTTTGCTCCATCGATTCATAAACTCACGTGTACCACATGCAAAGCGATAACGACTATTAGTATTGCCAATATGTAATGTTTCTCCACGTACAGCTTCCCCTTCAGCAGCTAATAGAAATACCCCATTTTTTCCCTCACAAACGGACAATAAAGTCACATCACCAGGCTTTACACTCATTTGGATAGACAGGCCTTTACCAGGTTTTCCATGATATAACGGAAGCGGTACAAGTCTCACTTTTTCTTCAGCAATCGCAAAATGAGCCGGTCCATCGTGTCCTAGCAAAACTACATCATCCTCAAAATCCATGGCATAAAATTCCGAGAAGGAGCCACCAGCCTTTAAGAGTGACATAATCTTCATTGCTTGTGCGTTTTTCACTTCACATTCTCCAGCTATGGGGATTCCATATCCTGTCAACAATGTATTTCCAGCAATAACAGATGTAACAATGTTCTCATAATCATTTCCGCGGAACCCTTCATAATAATAAGCCATTGCTCCCAACTGATGAACTTCCACTAATTTATCTAAAGCTACAGAAGTACGTGCCGCTCTTATCAGTTCTTCTGATTCACAGGATGCTTCAACATTAAATTTATCATGGAACTCTTCCAACTTACAATTCAAATTCTGCTCTGTCACCTCTTCTATATATGCTTTCAATTCACACATCTCCAGCAACTCCACATGAGTACCAAAAGCTGCGCTTTGCTGCATTACATCAGTATAAACATCTAACATTCCACAATAATAATGCCCCAATATTCCCAAACGGTTCGTTCGCATACCATGCATTGCGCAAGTAGCATCTACCCAAGAAGCAATCTCTTTCCAAACATATTCTTCTGATAAATATCCGGTAACAATATCATATCTCACTCCAGCTCTGTTGAAAACACCTGCAAACTCAGGCACAGAACAAGCCTGACAATGCGCTAACCATTCGCCTGTCATCTTTCCCCTATCTCCCATTGAATTAACCTTCTGATAATCTATTGCAGGAACAGGTTGTATATTCAAAATGATTATAGGCTTTCCTACCTGCTGTGCCACAGGCAACACCGTAGAAGAAAGGGCATAAGTGGAAATAAATAGAAAAACCAATTCCACATCAGACTGTTTTAATTGTCGGGCGCATTCGGTCGCTTTCAAAGGCGAATCTATCATACCTGTATTGATGACTGTCACTCCCATCGTATCTATTCTAGCCGCAATTTCGTCTTGATAAGTTAATAAACGGGGAAGAAGACCTTCAAATTGTTCCCAATAGGTATCTAATCCGACTCCTAAAAGTCCAACTCTAATTTTTTGTTGTATCATAACATCATATTTAATAGACATACTTTTCATAATTGCCAGCATTTAAGGAAATAAGATACCAAAAACCAACAAAATTTTCAATAACTTATCGGCCAATAAATCGCATAACGCTCAAAATGTATCTTATAAAACGGTTCTATAACTATTTTCTCAAACCCTTTCAGATTTATTTTAAACTTTAACGGAGCTGCAGAAACCGATTCGACACAAGTAGGAATTTGTTCAGCAGGAACAGTAAAGACAGGAACAGTCGCTAAATCCACCTTATTCATTGCAGTATTATTCATCTTTCCCCAAAAGGTAACAGGTAAATTTTCTTTTCCCAAATGTCCTGCTAGTACATACGGACCGTACAACAAAGCAATATATCGACCTGAACCAACCAAGTGCTCTGTATATATACGCATTGGGAGATTCAATGTTATTGTATTTTTCCTTTCCCACACATTATTGATCACCCAATAACCGTCTCTATCAAGAAAAGGCCGTACAACTTTCCCATTTATGGCAATAGTAGCTTTATCAGTCCATTCCGGTTTACGTATACGGAGTACCAATCTTCGTTTTTCTTTTAAATTCAGTATGAAGTTTACTTGTTCCGATTCCGGTATACAATTTTGCTGGATAAGCTCAACCCCTTCTTCTTTCCAAGAAAGAATAGAAGGAATAAACAGATTCACTCTGATCTCATTTTCTTGCTCCGCATTCTTCTTTTTATGGCTATAAATAAACTTTCCCAATTTAGCCGGGCTTTCTAACCCCGTATGTCCACAACACCAAAAAGAACTATCACGTGATGCGTAAATACGATAATGACTGGGACGCATAGAAGTAAAATAGCAGCACATTCCCTTCTCTGGGTCATAGGCAGAAAGTATATGATTAAATAATACACGCTCATAATATGCAGCTTTAGCGGCATCGGGGTGCTGACAGAAAAGAGTTTCGGTCAAACGTAGCATATTCACCGAATTACATGTTTCCGGACCTCCTACCAAAAGAAGCCTTTCTGCAAACTCCTCTTTTGGAAAAAAATGTTCTCCTGTGCTATTCCCACCAATAACCCATGTATGATTTTGTGTGACAATATTCCAGAAATTGGTTGCCGCAGTCAAGAAACGCTGATCACCCGTAAATAAATAATACTTATGAAATCCGGTAAACTTCGGTATCTGCGTATTTGCATGCCATCCAAAAAGTATATCCTTACCTTCGGAAAGAGGAGGCCACATCGCACGATCATTCAATCGACATGCCCAATCAAGAAAACGTTTTTCTCCAGTCAGTTCATAGGCCTCTACATAAGACTCATTGATAGAGCCATGCTCACAGACAAGTAACTGCTGAATCTGGTCATTCGTCAACTTATCCAAAACCTGATAGCCAAACCAGTCTGCTAATCGTACCAACATAGGCAACGCCTCTTTCTGTTCGCATTGCGTATATGCAGCAGACAATCCAAGAAGCATCTTATTTATCAGATATACGGGTGCCCATACCCCATTCACTGTAGGATTATTTGTCTTTATCTTCCCATCTGCAACCTCCTTAAATAGCTTTCTCCCATCTTTAATACCCAAAAGAAAACCATCCTTTCCAGCTTTCTGACATAACTGTAATTCTTTCAACACATATTTTAACCTCTTCAACAATTCCGCATCACCTGTAGATTGATACATCATAGACACTGAAGATAGATAGAACCCGAGGAAACCTCCCCTTAAGGGACCGGCTCCCCAGACTTCTTGTGACTCCCATCCTGCATAAGGTGCCGCTTTGGATGGAAGTCCCGCCTCAATACGATAAAAATGAAGTAAAGAATCGGGATTTAACCAAAGAAGGTACTCCTTTCCTTTTTGTTGAAGAGACAAAAAGGGACTCTCCAACAAACGTACCTCATTTAGCGAGAAATAAGCTTCCAAAGAATCATTTAATATCGATTCTTTTCGAAACGAGGCTATAGCTTGATTATTCAAAACAACAAGCAGTAATAGAGTCAGAGTAATTTTCATCAGTATATTATTTTCCCTTTTCCCGTACATGATATATACAACTTCTACTTTAACATAATCTTCATTGCAGGAATCAACCTAACAGGTCCTAACAGGCCGGCTTCCATTAGTGGAGAATCCTTACGATAATGCTTCCAGGTAGTAAATGTTACTCTACCGCCTTCCGGCTTATTTTCTCCATTTTTGTACCACTCAGGCAATTTCTTAATAGCTCCACGACTCAATGCTGCAATTCCATTGATACCTCCCCCAGGTACATATTCATTTTCCTCCGGCAGCTGTTCATCGCCAATCAAACGGTTGGTCCATTGATTAGTTACTCTAACTTCCAATGTGTTTTCTCCGGACTTCAACACATCCGTAACATCAACCACATAAGGACGAGACCATAAAATTCCTTTATTCACTCCATTGACAATTACCTCTGCCATCACTTCAACCGCACCCAAATCAAGTAAAACGACCTTATCTTCGGTAAGCATAGATGACTTTACGCTAAAGCTTGTCTTATAAGTAGCAGTACCGGAGAAATATTTCACTCCTTCATCTTTATGGAGATGCAAAGAAACCAACTTTGGCAAGTTTATCTTTGCCGGTGCACCCAATCCCTTCGGAAAACGTACTTCCCATTTTTGATCTATCTCTACCATACGTCCTACTTTTTCTACTTTCAATTGTTTCTTGCTTCCATCTTCCATGACAAACATATAAATGCCATCCCTCCAAGCCAATAAAGATCGAGAATTATCATAAGGCATCCAACTCAGCGTCCGCTTATCCTCTTCTCTCTTATAACCCTTAGCTACCATCTGTCCTATCTCCTTTTCAGACAAGACGCTACGGAACAATATAGGAGTAGACATATCCCCATTATAATAGGATGCCCCTTCCTGCAAATTGGTAAGATTCAATCCTGGATGAATTGTTTGTAAAGATCTCGTTTTATAAGAAACAGGTTCTCCATTTATATAAATAGACGGAGCTCCATTCTCGTACACCAAGCAAACATGACTCCAACCCGAAATCGGTTTCTCTGCAGCCATCTTGAACTCCGGATATCCTTTTTCATTCTCCCAAACAGCAACCCCATTCCGACCGATTGCCAGTCCACAAGTAGCATGTCCTGCTCCATATAGCCGTTCACCGGATGATGGATAAATGGTATAATATTCCGTCCAAGGATTCGGAATATACCCCATTGGATTGTCAATATTCAACATAGCATCCGACTCCGGTTTTACCCATAAGGCTATTGAGAAATTATCTTTAATGTCAGTATATATCGCCTGATTATACTGCGTAGCAGACATTGTAGAAACATCGACCAAACAATCTCCATTTCTATGGATAGACCGAATAGCAGGTGACTCAGGGAGGTCAGAACGGAATATCACAAAAACAGAGCCATACTCATCCAATCGGATAGGAACTGAAACCGTTTCTTCATTAACACGATATACCATAGCACGAGACCTTACGCCCGTTACCGGATTCCAAAACTCCGGTATTTTTCCTTTTACGCGGAAATTACATATTACCTCTTCTGAAGTCCTCCGTTGGTTAGCTACAAAATAGGCCTCCGTATCCCCGATCTGTCGATGAATATAACGTATTGGAGCACTATTAGGATTAGATATCACCTCAAAGTCCGGTCTGAGCTGGATTTTAGCAAATATCTGTTCCAATTGCAGGGAAGTATCCCAAAAGAGCTTTCCTTTTCCTATACTGCGATCCACCACTGCTGTAGGGTTCTTTCCCCATAATTCATCACAAAGATCCTCAAACACTTTCGTATCAACAACAGAATGAGATTGTAATCCCACCGTCTGCTTTGGACGTGCACCAATGATAATCAATCCCTGTTCCGCCATACATTGAAGTTTTCTCAGTAAACTTAATGTAATATGCGATTGTTCCTGCAAAACCAATACACGATAGCTCATTCCATCTGGGAGCCTCAAACGTCCTTGTTCCATCCAAGCCTTATGTAACAAAGTTTCCGTATTTATCAAATCGTAATCATATCCTTCGGGGGGAACTGGAGTCAAATCCTTTCGATGTACTTTAGTATATCCTACTATATTATCACTTGTAAAGTAAGCCAAATCAGCAACAAATAGCCCCTCTTGTAATACGGTTTGACAACGATTCAAATAATCCATCCAAGCACGTCCCGGCTCCCACCAAGTATTGGTTCGGTCAAAATGTACCCCCCAAGGCCCCAAAGTCATAGCAGGAACAGCATTCGGATGAGGTTGCATAGCGTAACGATGTACGACCATCCTATTAATACCCTCTGTAAATGCCTTATCGCCAACAGCTTTCAATGCAAATGGATACTCTTGCCACCTTCCAGATTCCGGTTCCGAGGTATAAGCCTCAGCACCTACTATTTTCTGTCCATTAATATGAGCAATGGAAGAAGCTAATTTAGTAGTACGCCGCATCATCAGATTATTTTGGAAAATAGCAGATAATCCATTCCAAAATTCTCCCATCACTCCATCTACCCGCGAACCAATCTGCAATTCCTCCATCGGACCGCGATCATAAGGCTCACAATAAGACACCAAACCATATCGATTACACAAGGTACGGAATTCACCATAGTAATTGTCTGCCAACAAATCTGCTTGTACACGACGAATATCCCATAAAAAACGTTCTGTCAGATCTTTACTTCCCACAATCTTACCTGTCATTGCCGGCAGATATTTAATTAAATCATATCCTGCTCTTTCATAGAACTCTTCTTCAAATCCCGACGTCCAGTTTTGCATACCGACTTCCCAACTGTCTATCTCCAATCCTATCTGAATCTGATGAACATACGGTTTGATCAGCGGATAAAGTAAATCCATCATTTTATTAAAATGAAGCTGAATAGCCTGTTTACTGAATTTATCACATTCAAGTCCCACACCCGTATCAGGAGCTGCGCAATTCTTTCTTCCGGTAGAAGTATGTCCCAAACGGATAATCGTCCAATTTCCCAAAGGTGCTTTCCACTTTAAGTTCCCTTTAGAATCAACAAATTCCGTCAAATCAATAATTTCTTTCGGATCAATGACTTGTTCTTTATCATATTCCCGGATATCGATTAATCCTTTATGATTGAAAACACTGTTATTCAAAAGCTGCCAATCTGAGAAGCCTACAGGTTTTCCATTTTTAAACGAAGGAAAAGCAAGCACTGCTATGTCTTTATAATATCCCAATTCAGTAACAGGTCGAGGTAACAGAGTATCAACCTGTACATTACCTCTGACTTCTATTTCGCTCCAGGTAAGCTTTTGCATTGAATATTCAGGAGTTATCCAAGGACCACCACTAGAAGACCATCCCGGACAATTATGCATCACATAATCAATACCCAAACGAGCGGCTTCTTTTATAGCGTGCGCTTTTAGTTCCGACCATTCCGGACTCAAATAGGTGACCGGTCCTTTAGGAATGCCTGTACCTCCTTCCAGATTAAAGACACCTCCTACACCGATACGATGCATCGCTTCTAAGTCCTTTGTAATTCCCTCCTTCGTTATATTTCCATTCATCCAAAACCAATAAGTATAAGGACGTGCAGATGGAGATAATTGCGTAAAATCTGTCTCCAATTCTGCAATTGGTTTTACCTGCACTGCACGAGCGGTTCCCGATGGTAAAGGCAACTTCTCATCTATGGAGACCGGCTTACCAAAATACGGAGCCCCAGAGTCATCAAACGTGAACTTCTGTAAACGGACATCACGTTTCCAACCTGGTTTCCTTTCCTTTTTTGTATGATAATAAATATAATATTCTTTACCGTCAGGAGAAGTAGTAAAACTAGCATGGCCTACACCAAATACACTATCCGTGCCTTCGAATACAGGTTTCTCACTTTTTATCCAGCTTTCAGGACTCAATAAATCAGCATCCAAATCTTTTAGCCGGAGATAAGACAGTTTATAAGTATCCAACCACGACTGCCCACAAGAATAGACAATAAATATATCTTTTCCATGTTTCAATACCTGTGGCCCTTCATTCAATGGTAGTATCCCTTGCTCATAATAGCGATCCGGAGAAGAAATTTTCACTCTCCCGGAAGATATAGTCCAAGGATTTTCCATTTTAGCAATATACAAATGCTGTTGAGTTTTATCAGTTGGTTCGGCCGTTTCCCAACCGGACCAGATAGCATACAATTGTCCTCTATGCTCCAACAAAGTCATATCAATCGCCCATCGGTTGTTTTTCCAGTCTCCCAACACATCACCAGTAAATAGCATACCTTTATCTACATATTCTCCCATTGCATCAGAAGTTACCGATTCCAACACCCCAGTTTTCTGGTGGATAAAAGGAGGACCACTATACCCCGCAGCATAATAAATGTACCATTTACCTTTCCAGAAATGGATTTCCGGTGCCCAAACGCAAGTTGAATTCCACGCACCCCTCTGAGGTACCTTCCATACCCGTACCGGAGGATTTATTTTATGCAAATCGCGAGAGCGAGATACCCCAATACCTCCAGGTACACCGCCACAATAATAGTACCAGCCTTCATGTTTCATCACCCAAGGGTCAGCTCCTGAAGACAAAATAGGATTCATGTAATACTCTTCATGTTCTTGGCTATTCACCGCCATCGAACTCACGAGCATAAGTATACCTAGAAATAAAGTCCGTATCATTCCAAAACAGTTTTTTAGTTCATGCTTTCTTTTAGAATATCTCTCTTATAACGAACCAAAGCTTCCACATAATAGTAATCAGCGTAAGTCAAAGGTACATCCACTTCCCCTTTACCGGGATTATTGCCAACTGAATGTTTCAGAATAAAATTACAATTGGTACCTGGTTCAGCAAGATATTCCGGTGAAGAAAGTGTTTTCAACTGAGTCTCAGCGACCGACAAGCATTGCCTGGAGAGCTCCCCTTTTGTATATTGACTCAATTCTATCAAAGCTGAAGCAATTAATGAACCGGCAGAAGCATCACGTAATTCGTTTGGGATATTTGGAGCATCAAAATCCCAATATGGAATCTTATCTTCCGGTAAACGCGGATGATTCATTATAAACTTAGCAATATTTACAGCATGCTCCAGATATTTCTCTTGCCCTGTCTCACGATACATCATCGTATATCCATATAACGCCCAACCTTGTCCGCGTGCCCAAGAAGACTCATGAGCATATCCCTGACAGGTATTTTTCTTTTCCGGCTGACCGGAGATCGTGTCATAAGAAACGACATGATAACTGCTATAGTCCGGACGGAAATGATGTTTCATTGTTACATCTGCATGTGACTGGGCAATCTTGGCAAATTTTGGATCGTTTGAATTTTTAGAAGCCCACATCAACATTTCCAGATTCATCATATTATCAATAATCACAGGATACTCCCATACTTTCTGGTTCCAATCCCAAGAACGGATACACCCTACTTGAGGACGAAAACGAGTACTTAATGACTCAGACCCCTGTAACAAGACTTTCTTGTATTCTTCATTCCCTGTTAAGCGTAAACCATTACCAAAACTACAATATAACATAAAACCGACATCATGATTATCAGTTGTATATTGTTCTCTCTCTACACGTTTAGTAAAATTCTCAGCAAATGCTCTCAAAGTGTCATTTCCATTTGCTTCATATAAATACCATAAAACACCCGGGAAGAAACCACTTGTCCACCAACGCGATTCTGAAGTCACTAATTTCCCATCCTTTCCGATTGTACGTGGAAGCTTACCTTCCTTATCCAAAAGACTTTCAGCCATTAGTTTCGACTGTATCGTAGCTGTCTGTAAACTACTGTTAACAAGAGTACTCATTTCACTTTTAGGAGCTGAACAACTACAAACAGCCCCAAACAAAAGAGACGTAATAATAAATGAACTTATTCTCATATTATATTTATTGATTATTCCTATGACTAATGAATAGTAATGCTTAATTTATTCTCTAATTGCACATTAGAACTATTTCCATACGTAATTTCATATTTGCCGGATGTAATACACATTGTATTTGTGCTCGGGTCAAAGAATTCAAAAGTACTTGGAGATAGTTCTATGGACACGGTACGAGATTCACCGATTTTTAGCGGTACGCGACGAAAAGCACGCAAACTTTTTACAGGTCCCTCTTCATCGTCTATTTTGCGAACATATACCTGAATAACTTCTGCTCCATTAAATCTTCCTGTATTCTTCACGTTGACTTTTAAGTTCACACTTTCCCCTACAGATATGGATCGTTTATTTAAACGGCCTTTAGATATGTCAAAGGTAGTATAACTTAATCCATAACCAAAAGGAAACAAAGGGCTCTCTGTCATATATCTATAAGTCCGCCCTTTCATGCTATAATCTTCAAAATCCGGTAATTGATTCGTGTTCTTATAAAACGTTACCGGTAATTTGCCACTTGGATTAAAATCTCCGAATAGAATATCTGCTACAGCCAATCCTCCAGCTTGTCCAGGATACCATGCCTGTAAAATAGCATCGCACGAATCCATTTCGGGTTCTAATGCAACTGCAGAACCTGAACAATTGACAAAAATAACTTTTTTACCAGCTTTTTTCAAAGCTCTCAAAATATCACGTTGTACTTGAGGAAGTTCGATAGTGGTTCTATCACCACCAGAAAATCCATAACCTTCAATGTTGTATTTTTCTTCACCTTCAAAATCGGGTGAAATGCCGCCTACAAAAATAACAACATCTGCCTCTTTTACTTTATTAACCACTGTTTCAGCCGGAATCTGCCGATAAACTCCTAAATCAAATTTCAGCAATGCTTCTCCACCCGCTTGCATATATTCTATTTTAATTTTATAGTCTTGCCCTGCGATAGCTCTCAATGTATATTCTCTTTTGGCACTAGGATGCACTCCCCAATAATCTATTACCTTTTTATCATTTACATATACCCGATAACCATCATCACCTTCAATAATTAATGTATAATCATCACTTTTTTTCGGACGAAAAACACCTTCATAGGATGCTGTAAAATTAAATAAACCGACACTCGTATTAAACGCCGTATAGCCACTATTGCTTAAATTAATTGGAGAAGTAAACTGCTGTATCGCCGCCACATCACCTTTTAAGTCCATATTATTCCAATAAGTAGCAGTCAGACCGGGGCATCCATTATTAGAAATCTCTTCAAATGAAGAATAAAAGACCTGATTCTTCAACAATTCACACCCTTTCTCATAAAGTACGTCACCAACTTTACCACGAATACCTTCAAGAATTGTATAAGTATGGGAGGGTACACCATTATAATTTCCCCATTGCATTACCGAATCTACAGCATTAGGACCTAAAACTACAATTCGAGTTCCAGACTTAGCTAATGGAAGTACACCATTGTTATGAAGTAATACCATAGATTTACGAGCTATGTCTAAAGACATCCGTTTATGCAAATTACAATCCACTGTATCAATACTGATTTTACTCCAGGAAACTATAGAATCCGGATCCATCTCCCCTAATGCAAAACGAGCTTCTAACAAACGACGTAAACTCTTGTCTATACGTTCTTCCGTTATAAGACCTTTTTTAACTGCCTCCTCCAAATTGGCATATTCCGCTCCACATTCCAAGTCTGTACCATTTATCACAGCGGAAGCGCTGGCATAAACTCCATCTTTATGTGTTTCATGATGACCTTTACGAAAAAAATCCCCTATAGCTCCACAATCACTTACTACCAAATGCTTATATCCCCATTCATCTCTCAGAATCTGTGTTAGCAACCGATTACTATCACAGCAAGGTTCATCCTCAAAACGCTGATATGCGCACATCACCTCCTTAACATCAGCCTCTTGTACTAATGCTTTAAAAGCGGGTAAATAAGTTTCCCACAAATCACGTGGAGAAAGATTCTCAACGTTGAACCGATGGCGCTTTGACTCTGGTCCGCTATGTACAGCATAATGTTTGGCACATGCATGAGTTTTGTCGTATTTGGAATCTGCCGGTCCTTGCATTCCTTTTACTACTGACACCCCCATACGAGTAGTTAGATAAGGATCTTCTCCAAAGGTTTCTTGTCCGCGTCCCCAGCGTGGGTCACGGAAAATATTCACATTAGGGCTCCAAAAAGTAAGTCCCTCATTTCCATATCCATACCGATTATGGCGATGTTCATCGTGAAACTTCGCACGTGCCTCATCACTTACTGCTACATATACCCTTTCAATCGCCTCATCATCAAAAGTAGCCGCCATTCCAATGGTAATCGGAAACACTGTAGCCACGCCATTACGAGCAACACCATGCAACGCTTCGCTCCACCAATTATAAGGTGCGATACCTAACCGTTTTATTGCGCAGGAAGAATTTTGCATCAGTCCAATCTTCTCTTTCAGAGTCAATCGTCCTAATAAATCTTCAGCACGTTCTTCAGGAGATAAGTTCGGGTCTTTATAAGACCCATTCTGCGCAAAACTGCCAGCTAACGCAACTACACAGAAATACCAAATCAGTACAACTTTCTTCATATCATTTATTCCAATTATCATTTTGCAACTATTATATCGCCAGTTTGTAATCAGAAGATGCTCTCCACTTTTTCAAATGAAAATACATTCTTCAACCATAGTCTATTTCCCTCCTTCAATTAAAAGTCAACGTCCACAAAAGAGAACTTATTCCTTTTATCCGTTCTGTATTCCTTTAAATAAGGAGAGTAAGTTTCCACACTCACACATCTTTTCGTAATATCTATATTCACAATGCGCAGAAAACCCGTTTGTCCTTTATTCGAGCCTTTCACCCCATCTTGGAAATTAGCCAACATCTGATATACTTTGTTGCCATGTTCACCTGTACTAACCAATGTTCCGATACCGCTATTTAAAACATGTCCACTAAAGACAAATAAAATATTGGGATATTTACTTACTAATTTATCCCACATCTGTTCTCCATTATTCACAGCATTAACACCAGTATCCTTACCTAATCCATACTTTTGTGGTAGCCAACGATCTCCCTCGCCCATGCGTGTATCATCTGAGTACATATAAGCATGTGTATTAATTATCACTTTATGATCTGGATGTTTTTGTACTACCTTTCCTGCCCAATCCAAGACACTATTACGAGGTCCAAATTCCAAACAAAGAATTAACCATTTTAATCCACCCGCTTTGAAAGTATACCATACATTATCCATTTTCCCTTCCTCAAATGCTCCTCCAAAGTTCTTAGTCTTGCTGTACTTATCGTAAGGGAAATAATGATTAAAAAGTTCTGAATCTCTCTTGTTTGAGTTCTTACCCAAATCATGATTTCCCATTACAAAAGCATAAGGAAGTTTATTATCCATCATATTTAGAGCACCAGCAGCCTCTTTCCATTCCTTATCAATATTGTGGTCAGTCATATCCCCTTGTTGCAAAACAAAGTTAATACTATCAGCATTGTCAACCACCCATTGTATCTGCGACCTCAATATATTCGGATAGAGCCGCGAATAGGTCTGTATATCCGGCAATAAAACTAATTTTACTTGTTTATGCGACTTACAACTTGATAATGTATAAATTGTAATCAAAAATAAAACAAACCACTTCCCATGCTGTCTCATTAGATATTAGATTTATCTTTAATTCCTAATAGCATCATCTTTCTTTATATCACGGCTACCACTCCAAATCTTCATAGAAGACCATTTTTCCGGTTTAGCCGTCCAGAATTCATCATCCGGCTGTAACCCTAAAGGTAAGAATATAAAAGTACACAAATAATTACTACCTGTCGACACATACCTGTCCGCAATCTCTGGCTGATGACCACAAAATCCCAAGTTCAGCCATCCGTCTTTATCAAAAGTACCTTTAATTAGCTGATTTTTCATCACTTTAGTCAATGCACAACGTACTTGTGCCGGTTTTATATGTTTTGGCAACAGTTTCATCCAAGAGACTTGAGCCAAAACCTGAAATGCTCCAAAGCGATATCCCATAGATCTTCCCAACACCGGGTAAGTTCCTTCTGGAGAAATCATCTTTTCTTGCTGATCAGCGTGACGAATAAAACGCTGTAATTGTACATCATAAAAATCCGCCCCTTCTATTCCATGCTTTTTCATAATAGCCAATACATCTATCAACATAGGTTGGATAACATAGCTATTATAATAATCTAAATGAAAATTACGTCCATCACCATACCAACCATCTCCTTTATACCATTCTTTATGTCTTTTCAGAGCATGATGAATAGGCTTTAACTCACATTCACCCGTAAATTCCAACAAAGCAGCCTCGATTGTAGCAGAAAACATCAACCAATTACATTCAAATGCCTTAATCCTACGAGAAGCTTTCAATTCTTTAATAACCCTCTCTTGAGTTATTTTATCCAATTTAGGCCATATCTGATCCTTCGAACGAATTAATCCTTGCGCAAAAAAAGCAGCATCCACCAATGGTTGCCCACCAGGACCATCAAAACGCATATAGTCTGGAGATTCCGGATTCACAGCATTTGCTATTGACTTTACTACCAACTCTGTATATTTAGCACGTAGTTTCCCTTCTTTCGTTTCATCAGGAGGAAGATTCAACCAAGCTGAAATACCATTGAAAGAACGCCCTAATGCCTCCAAATGTGTAACATTCTTTCTAGTATTGCCATTGTTCAACCCATCGAAAGTTTCAACAGGCATGTTCTTTCTTAATGTATTCTGACTTAGATTTGTATAAAGCGGATCTATAATCTTAATCATTGTCTTTACCCAATATTCACGATCCTTACTTTTCTGTGCAAAAGCACTATTCTCATTACCCCAAAAGGATAATGCCAAGAAAAGCAATAATAAAGTACTCTTTTTGTTATTCATTTCCATACAAAGTTTTTATTATCAAAGCCCTAGTAACTTCAAAGTAAGTCGGTGGCTTCTTTTATAATTAATAAATTTAATTGCCCTTCACAACTATCTCATTTTTAGCATTTCAATACCTGCCATCAAAAATGCCCCTACCCCATACACTTCTGTCATATTCTGTGTAACTTTTTCAGGAGCGGCACTGACCGGTTGAACATACCCAAGCATACCATCCTCGTGAACATAACTTTTCAATGCTTTCCAACCTTTTTGAACAGCTTTTTTATACTTTTTATCTTTCAAGATCCCTTGATTTACTCCCCAACCTAAACCGTAAACAAAAAAACCGGAAGCACTATTTTCGGGAGAAGGATATGAATCGGGATCAAGCATACTTGCGTGCCAAGAACCTTTTTTGTCCTGACACTTAATCACAGCAGAAGCCATTTCCTTATAGATATTCAAATAGTAATTGTAAGTAGGATGATCTTTAGGCAAAGTTTGCAGTAATAAAGGTATTCCTGCAAACACCCATCCGTTTCCTCTTCCCCAAAAAACTTTCTCACCATTCTTTTCTTTTCTAGGAATATATCTCCTATCACGATAGTACAATTTCGCATCCTTATCATATAAAGAATCAGTAGCTTCTTTAAACTCCCGATCCATAAAATCTAAATAATTTTTCTCCGGATAAAGTTTATTCAACTGACCATACACCGGAGGAGCCATAAACAAAGCATCACACCAGGACCAACGTTCCGACCATCTTTTAGCGCCAAGCCATAAACGTGCTTTCGACGGATTAGCTATAATAGAATCCACCCGCGCTATTGTCGGTCTGATCATTGCCGGATCACGAAATTTCTCATACATACGGATATACATCTGTGCTATGACAAGATCATCCGCATGATAAAGACGTTTCAAGAATGCCCAACTATGCTTTTTTCCGATCTGCATCAGAAAGTCATAGTAACGAGAATCCTGTGTGTAATCTGCCCACTCCACCATACCTCGGAATAGTACAGCATTTGTCCATTCCAAATCATGATGTTTCACTTGTGGCTGATGATTCACCTGCCACATAGCAACTTTATCAATTAGTACACGATCTTGGTCTTTGTTACTTTTCGCTTCAACAGTTGAAAAGACTGCAAAAAGAGTAAAAACCCCAATAAGTATCTTTTTCATGGTAAAATATATAATCTTTATGTTTATTATTTCAATGAATTGCAAATATCCTCATTCATCTTTTTCAAAATAGCTTCGTCTAGTTTAATCACTTTACGGTCATAGGTTATCAACCCATTCACCTCTACTTCTACATCGGTAGTCTGTGTATAAACAGCCGCAGAAAAGCCTTGGCCAATCATTTCCTTCAACATCTTAGCATATCTTAGATACTCTGCCGTAGCTTCTGCCGATGTATTAAATTGTACATATCCCCAGTTTCTATCCGGTTCCCAAAGATGATCCTTCAATACCAATCCAATTCCTCCATATTCTCCTAGCACTGTGGCCCGCTGTGCATCATATAAATACATTTTAGGACCAGGATAGTTATGTAGATCGAGCATATCACCACAAGTATAATGATTACCACCACTAGCAGGATTAACTAAACGTGTCGGATCATATTGCTTAGTCCATTCTGCAATTTCACGAGTTTTAAATTGTCCCCAAGCCTCGTTAAAAGGTACCCAAGTTCCAATACACGGATAAGAATAAAGACAATCAATGATTTCTTTCCATTCTTTTCGATAGTTAGCTTCAGATTCGGGCGAACGCGTCAGTTCTGTTCCTTCAAAGTACTTCCGATTCTGCCATTCCGGATTTTTATCACCACTTGGCATATCCTGCCATACAATAATGCCCATCTGATCACAATAAGTATACCAACGAGCAGGTTCTACTTTTATATGTTTCCGTATCATATTAAAGCCGAAATCCTTCGTTTTTTTAATATCATAGCGTAACGCCTCGTCTGTAGGTGCCGTATATAATCCATCCGGCCACCAACCTTGATCCAATGGGCCAAACTGAAACAAATCTTTATTATTCAGTTGCAAACGTACAATACCTTTTTCATCTCTTTTCATAGAAAATTTACGCATCGCCATATAACTCTTTATACAGTCAATCCGTTTTCCTTCTGAAAATAAAGAAACTTCCATCTGATATAAAAATGGATTGTCGGGTGACCAAAGTTTTACATCAACAGGCATAGAGATTTCAACTGGTAATCCATTAATAGATGTTCCCATAGCCACCAGTTGTCCTTCATCAAAAACTTTTACCTCAAACTTATCCGAAACTCTATCATTATCAGTTTCCACTTTTACCTTCACCCCATTTGTATCTATATCGGGAGTAGTTCGTACGTTAGTTATATAATGATCTGCTACCGGTTCTAGCCATACAGTCTGCCAAATGCCACTTACCGGAGTATACCAAATACCACGCGGCTGACTTACCTGTTTTCCTCTAGGCTGAGTTCCTTTATCTGTCGGGTCCCAAACTTTTACTACTAGAGTATTTTTCGAACCATCCAAAGCTTGTGTTATATCAAAAGAAAATGGGGTAAAGCCTCCTGTATGTTCACCCACTTTTATATTATTCACCCATACCTCTGTTTTCCAATCAACAGCTCCAAAATGAAGCAAAATCTTTTTCCCTTTCCACTTTGAAGGAATTATGAAGCTACGTTGATACCATAAATTTTTATTCTCTCCCAATATTCTTCCAACTCCGGAAAGAGAAGATTCAATAGCAAAAGGTACGAGTATTTCACCATCAAAAGAAGTTGGTATCCCTTTTCCTAATGGCTGAATAGTATAATTCCATAGACCATTCAGATTAGACCATTCAGAACGTTCCATAATAGGACGCGGATATTCCGGTAAAACATTGTTAATGTCAATGTTTTCTGCCCAAGATGTCTTAATTTTATTGCCGACCGGTTTCCACTGTGCCCATAATACCTGAGAAGATAATAACAAGGTGACTCCTACTAAAACTAAATGTTTTATCATATATAATTTAAATAAAAATATAAAGCACTCTCCTATTCATATAAATATTCTACAAAAATAGCATATCAAACTTCAATATACCTCACAAAAAAAGAATATAAGGAAAAGAAGAAGTGATGAATGGCAGGGAGGGACCTTTCTCCCTACCATTCTTCCCTCAAAAAATAAAGGTTCTTAGTTATACTATTACTTTACTTTCACTTCAATTAAGACACTCTCTTTCTCTGAATCAACAGTCTGCTGAGAAACCAGCCGTAGAGGAAGTACACAAATAGCACCGCTATTATTCGTAATGAAATCATATACTGCAGTCTGATTGAATGTAATCAATATGTCAGTACCTCTTACTGTACCATCAAAGTGAAGGTCTGTTTCACTCAATGTGTAGGCAGTGCTCGGCAAAAGCTTGTAAGTACGTCCAATGGTGGCACCATAGTCTCCAATTTCCTCAACAGTCCAAGGTTCTATCTTTACGTCACCTGTCATGGTTGGTTGCGCTCCACCTTTCAATACTGTTACAGTATAAATAGAAGTTTCTGCTGACCGATCTACGGTATATGTCTCATTTAAACTATTTTTCAGTGCAAATACTACATTATATTCTTCTGGGAAAAGAGTATCGTAGTCACAATTATCTTCTATACAAGCCCCTCCTATTATCAACAGAAGAGATAATGTAAGCAATTTATAAAATCTTATTTTCATATCTTCGTTTTTAATTTATGATTAATATCCTGGAGCTTGAACCATCTGCGGATTAGCATACAATTCATTCAAGGTTGTATTCTTGCCATCTTCTGATACCCCCTGAGGAACAGGTAATAAATAAGAACGATCGTACCATGCAAACGGCTGGTCAATAAGAGTAGGTTTATTAAAATCTTCAAAAGTAGGATTTACTTTACGACCATTTAGTCCATAAAAAGAACCAGCTTTCAAACGCTCAGGCGCAATAGTCCAACGGCGTAAATCATAATACCGTAAACCTTCTTCATAAAATTCAACAAAACGTTCATTACGCACCCAATCCATCAAGCTCATATCACCTAAATCAGTGGTGGTCAATTCCTTAACACCTGCACGTTTACGAATTACATTCAAATTATTCAAAGCCTTTTGAGTTTCACCCTTAGCAGCATAGCACTCAGCCAAGTTCATATAAAGTTCTGCCATACGTACTAACGGACGACGAGGGCAACCCCATTGATGAGTACGAGTAGAAGAATACCATTCCGCATTAGGATCCAAAAATTTCTTACTTAAATAACCGGTACCCACGTAATGACGATCACGGCTTCTATTATATCCATTAGTATTTGTATTCTTGAAATTGATCCACAAAGGATTCTTGCCATCCTGAATTTTAGGACTGTACATACAACCATCATAAGCAATCCATGCATAAAAACGCGCTTCACGCTGCGTATTCAGTTTAATGATATCATACTTTACCGTTTCTTTATCAGGCATTGACTTATTATCAGTATTTACTTGTCCCTCATGATAACGGGTATACCATTCCGATTCCGGATAGAACTTTGGATCTTTAGCAGGAATCAGACCATTTTGGGTATAAAAATGCTGAACGGTATAAAGAGTAGGAGCTTCTGCCGCATTCCCTCCGTAGAGGGTTCCTTTACCTGTCACGACGTAAGAAGGTGGCTTAATTGTGGACTCCTCACCTTGATTCACTGTTTCATTACTTATACGTACTCCCCAAATAATTTCCTTATTTCCTTGACTCTCATTTGCATAAGATAAATATTGGAACATACGTACACGCTCCTTAAAAGCTATATTTTCAGATGTTTCTTCCTCACGACCGGGAATGTAAAGCAACCCCAACTTTTGAGTTGCCGCAAGCTCATTAGCCGTATTTACATCAAACAATTCATAACCAGCGTCTTTAGCCACTTTTAAAGCTTCTTCACAAGCTGTTATAGCTCGATCCCATTTTTTCTCATCATACTCGTGACTAACCAGTTCGTTACCATATCCTGGAGTTTGAAAATTCATATTTTTCCACTCAGGAAAAGGAAAAGAACCATTCCACAACGGAGAAGCCGCATAAAGTAGCAATCTGGCTTTCAAAGCCTTGCAAATAGTAGAAGTAGCACGTCCCAGATCCCTATCCAAACGCACAGGAGGCAGCCCAGCTGCTGCATCATCAAATTTCTTTGCAATATAGTCTACACAATAGTCAAAATGAGAGCGACCAGGCAATTCATCTGTCGTTATACCCGGATCTACCTTACCATCAATAATTGCAATCGGACCATATGCTTGAAGTACACGCATTTGATAATAAGCCTCCAAAAACATAGCCTCGTGCATAAAAAGGTCACGGTCTTCAGAAGAAAGATTTGCAGGTTCGGACTTCTTCAACTGATTCATAAACTCATGAGTATAACCTAAAAAGTTATAAGAAGGCGTCCAAATGTTGTAATCGGTATTACAACTAGGTACTCCCGCTTGAGAAGAAGGAGAAGCCGTCCCCCACTGAATACGTTGCGCAAAAAATGCATAACCCGGTGGAAAAGCATTCTCATCATTACCACGTTCATAAGCTTTAAAATAAAAAGGTTCAGAACGAGGCACCCCGCCATAGCATGTATAAAGGAAATCTAACGTAAGATCAACATCTTTCATTGTGTCGTCAAAGTCTGGCGTAGCAGGAGGAATTACATCTAGATAATTGCAAGACACCAAACAACAGCTTGCCAGAAGTATACTGGCAGTCCGCTTAATACTTAATTTTATATTAGTAAGCATATATAATATGATTATTTCGTTATTATATTAAAAATTCAACTGTACTCCGATATTAAATGTTCTGGAAAGCGGATAGGTTGTCCACGACAACTCCGGATCCCACTCCTTGAATGGACTGAATACCGCCAAATTATCACCTGTGAAATAAACACGACAATGCGGGAAATTGTAACCGATCTCAAGTGTTTTGAAACGGAGGAAGTTACGATTGACTAGCCAAAATGAACTAGGTACCATATTCTGTTTTACGTCACTTTCGTTTACTCCGAGACGAGGGAAACGTGCATTAGGGTTAGGATTATCTACTGACCAGTGGTCGTCAGCAATCCACTGCATCATATTCTGCGGAACAGATGACGTAACCCCTTGACCGGAAGTCAAGAACGGCTGAATGTTACTTAACATTACATTACGCTGCGCCGACCCATTAAAGAATGCTCCAAAATCCCATTTCTTATAACTGATATTAATACCAAAACCATACTGAATAGCCGGAGTATTTCCATTAGGTTCAAGTATTACCTTATCCTCTTCCGTAATATAGCTGTCACCATTCACGTCACGATACTTAATATCACCAGGGCGACACTTGCCTAGCATAGACTGATCTGCCCAATGAGCAATTTCCTCTTCACTTTCAAATAATCCATCTGCCAAATACCCCACAACAGCACCAATTGGACGTCCTGTCTGACTTTGCCAAACGTAAGGGTAAGAAGGTTCATCCTTGTACTTATATTTGTTCTTATTGTAAGTGAAGTTTCCACGTAAATCAACAATCCAATCTTTGCCAAACTGCTTCTTCCAGTTTACACTTAGTTCTACTCCCTTATTTTCTACCTCACCGATATTACTCCACGGAGTAGATCCCCAATAACCCAACATACCCGGCCAAGAGGCACGACGCATCAAAATACGGTCACGATAATCACGGAAGTAATCAAAAGTAATGCGCAATTGATTAAAAAGTGACAAATCAACCCCTACATCAAATTTAGTAACATGTTCCCAGCCTGCATTCTCAACAGAAAGGACACGAAAAGCAGGTCCTTTATGAGATTGTTCTGTTCCAGGAAAACCAGTCCAAAATCCATTACTTGAACCGCCTATTTCCACATTATTAGTATAAAGGAAGTGAGGAGCACCACTATCAAATTGGTCACTTCCAACCAAACCATAAGAAGCTCTTACTTTAAAATAATCTATCACTTTCTCCACAGGAGTCCAGAACTTCTCCGAACTTGCTACCCAACCGACAGATGCCGCAGGGAAAAACTCAAAACGACTGCCTTCAGCCAAACGTTCCGAACCATTATAACCAAAATTAAATTCCAGCAAGTATTTATTAGCATAATCATAAGTTACACGTCCGGAATAACCTTGATTACGATTAGGCAGCACACTATCACGATATTCACGCATCATATACATCGCCATCGCTGTTAAATTATGATCGCCAAAACTACGTTTCCAGTCTAATCGTGCATCAAAATAAAAAGTCTGATTAGTATAACGATTAATACTACCTTGATTAAGGAAAGGATTACCAGTCTGAAGCTCTGTCAACTCATAAGAATCCGGATTTTCGACATTCCATGAACCATCTTTTACTGAATAGAAATAAGGTTTCATACTATGAGTATAGTGCGTCAAAGCATAGCTTTTTACATTAACTAATGATTTAAAGCTTAATCCCTCAGTAATAAAATCCAGTTTCTGATTAATATTTAAAGAAGCGTTCATTGTATGATATTGCTGTTCCTTATAATTACTCAACATATATTCATAAGGATTCACCGCCATTTCACCTTTACCTACCAATTGGCTACCAAACCGAATTATATTTTCATCATTCGGTTGCTCGGGAAAATAAGCAGGATATGAAACAGGATTAGCACGCATTACACGCTGAAAGATGTCGCCAGTACTATTACCCGGACCGTGTTTAGAACCAATCTGCGCCATTATACGGAGATCAAGCATAGTAGTATTAGTCAATTTATAACCAATATTGTTTTGAAAACTATATGACCAATTATTTATGTTATTGTCATACACATAGTTTTTGGGAGCCTCCATTAATCCTGTATCATGATTCGCCTGTAAACTCATATAATAAGTAACACGTGATCCACCACCTTGCACATTCACATTAGCACGTTGATTCATATTACCACTTCTGTACATCAAGTCAAACCAATCTACATTAGGATAAACATAAGGATTAATTCCCTGTTCGGTGTAAGCAATCTGTTCATCCGAATAAAAAGGAGTAACATCACCATCTAAACGAGCAGCTTGAGCCTCATTGTAATAACGCATAAAATTTGGTCCATCTACAAACTCTACACGATTAGTTGGAGTAAAATAAGAAGCTTCTAATGATACACTCACTTTAGCCTTAGTGTTCTCACTACCTTTCTTGGTAGTTACCAACATTACACCATTAGCACCACGATTACCATAAATTGCAGTGGCAGAAGCATCCTTTAACACCGAAAAACTTTCGATAGTTTCTGCCGGAATACGGTTCAGATCATCTGCAGTAATTTCCACTCCATCTAATAAAATCAAGGGAGTAGCTACACCACCAAAAGTATTAATACCACGAATATAAAATTGAGAAGAAGAACCTGGTTCACCACTAGTAGTCATAGAAACGACACCGGCCAGTTTACCAGCCAGCGCACTAGTAAATGAAGAAGAAGGAACCTTAAAATCCACACCTTTTGCCGTGGTGATGGCACCAGTGATTGATACTTTCTTTTGAGTACCCTCACCTATCACAACAACTTCGTCTAACACTTCGTTGTCTGATTCCATTTTAATAGTCATCACACCTAAATCTCCGACCATTAATACCAAAGGTTTGTAACCAATGTAAGAAATTTCCAATTGAGATTTACTCGTCACTGAGATGTTAAACTTACCGTCGACATCAGTAATGGTACCACTCGTTTCGCCCTTTACTTTAATATTGACACCTACTAAGGGTTCATTAGTACTTGCATCAATAACAGTACCGGTCAAAATACGCTTCTGTGCCACTGCACTTTGTTGTACTGTATCAACACTACCAGTCGCATAAAGTGGCCGCGCTCCTACAAAAAGACTTAGTAGGAGTGCTGCTCCCACACATCTCTGCTTCAACTTTGAAATTTGACTTTCTTTCATAGTATATTATTAAAAATAAATAAAATAATAATGTAACCGAGAATTACATATAATTGATACACAAAAGTATGCTACTTATAGATTATAAGTAAGTAGAATTTTCTCTAAAAATGCAACAAACGTCCCTATTTTAACTGCAGAAACAACTAATTACCCCATCAATGACACAAAAATAATATGCAGAACGTCTCAAGTAAAAGAAAGAATAATAAATCTGTCCCAAATACCAAATATATGGGTAAGATTCTCAAAAATACAATTCAAACTTACCTATCCGGCAAATTCTTTAGGCAACACCCCAAACTGTTTCTGGAAGCACTTGGAAAAATAGGAAGGAGAGTTAAAACCTACCATATAACAAATTTCATTCACACGTGCATTACCTTCTTTCAACAATTGGGCTGCCCGTTTCAATCTTTCCAGTCTCAAATATTCATTCGGACTTAAATCTAGCACTCCTTTGATTTTTCTATAAAAGTTGGATCGACTCATATTCAATGAATCTACAATGTCATCCATACTAAAATCAGGGTTATGATAATTATTCTGAATAATTTCATTTAGTTTCTTTATAAACTCCTCATCAGCCTTTGTTAAAGCCATTGTATTAGCAGTAACAAAAGGAGATTGTGTAAAAGCCTGCCGTAATTTCTCACGGCTATTAATTAAATTAGCAATACAAGCCTGCAAATATTCAACAGAAAACGGTTTTTCTATATATGCATCTGCTCCCAGCTCCAACCCTTCTATCTTCGATTGAATATTTGTTTTTGCTGTAAGGAGGACAATAGGAATATGGCTATAATCCAATTTAGACTTAATCACTCTACATAATTCAAACCCATCCATTCGGGGCATGACTACATCACTTACAATCAGCGTTACCTCATTACTATCCAATACTTCCAAAGCCTCCACTCCATTTGTAGCAGTTAATACAATATAACTATTTTCCAACTGCCGGACCACAAAAGATAGCATATCCGGATTGTCATCTGCTACCAGTATCACCGATTTGTTTGCCTTATTCTCCATCAATCCTACCTGACGTTCTGTAACCTTATTACTTTCCACAAAGCTAGGCTCCACCACTAATTTAATTACGCTATCTTGTTCTACAGGAAGCATCAAACAGAAAGTATTTGCTTCTTCTCCCTCCAACATCATCAAATTACCTCGATGCAACTCAGCCAACGAACGTGACAATGCCAATCCAATACCTGTACCAGTAGTTACTTTTCCATTATCTTCTTCATTAAAACGAATAAAAGGTTTAAATATCTCCTCCTTCATCTCATCCGGAATAATAACACCATCATTCACAGTACGGACATAGAATCTTTTTTCCGTCTCTACTTCATTTAGATCCAATAATAGATATACATAGGTTTCCGCATATTTCACTGCATTATTCAACAAGTTACTGATAATTTTCGTAAATGCTTCCTGATTGATATGTGCATAAAAATCCTGTTCAGGTACATTCAAAACAAAATTCAACCCTTTCTGCTTTGCCAAAGAGGTAAAGCGTTTATGAGTTTCTTTCAAGATTTCCGTAACATTACATTCAGTAAAGTTCAAGCGGAACCCCTGACTTTCCGTTTTACGGAAATCAAGTAATTGATTAACCAGATTCAGCAGCCGTTCCGTATTCTGTTTCATGACATTCAAATCTTCCCGAGTTTCTGCATCCACCTGTTTCTTTAATATAATATTTTCCAACGGACCTTTTATCAATGTCAACGGAGTGCGTATCTCATGGGCCACATTCGTAAAGAAGTCAATCTTTGCATGATATACCTCACGCTCCTTTTCCTGTTCAAACTTCTCCATCTGCCGACGATGTTTGTAATTACTACGTCTCTTGAAATACATAACCGCATACAGAGAGCAACCTATTATCAACAAAGCATATATGAAATAAGCACAAATTGAAAGATAAAAAGGAGGTAATATCTGTACCTTTAATGATACTCCTTCTTCATTCCATACCCCATCACTATTAGACACCTTAACCTTAAACATATAATTGCCGTAACGCAAATTGGAATAAGCAACGATAGGACTTTCACCGACCGTCAACCAATCTGTATCAAAACCATCCAACTTATACATGATCTTACTCATTTTCGGAGCCTGAAAGTCCAATGCAGCTACCCGAAAAGAGAAAGAATTCTGATTGGCCCGAAGTACGATTTCATCAGAGAACGTGATACTTTTCTCCAACGGAGATCCCGGATCACCCACATACACTTCCTTACCAAACAACAGAAAATCCGTAATCACAACAGAAGGAAGAGACTTGTTCTCCGAAAAAGTCTTCGGATTAAACGCTACAAAGCCATCAATACTTCCTAAATAGATCGTTCCATCCTCCGTCTCAAAACTCGATCGATAGTTAAACTGATCTCCCAACAAACCGTTGGAAGTTGTATATACTTTCATCCCACCTGTAGCCGGCTGAAAGCATACCAGGCCATTATTGGTAGTCAGCCAAAAGAATCCTTCTTTATCCTCCACAATCTGATAAACCACATCGTTCGGCAATCCGTCAGCCAAACTATAATTGGTGAAAGTCTCCGTATCCGAGTGAAAACAGCAGAAGCCTCCACCTTGAGTAGTCAACCACACCTGACGATGTGAATCCTCAAAGATACTTACCACTTTATCATAGGGTAGACTTTTCGGATTATTTTCATCATGCAAATAGTTTTTCCATCTTTTCTCGTTTACATTATAACAATAAGCACCATTTGCATAAGTTGCAAGCCAGAGGTTACCACCGGAATCTTCTTTTATATCATATACAAACTTTCCATTCAGTTCCGGTATCCGGTCAAAACCATCCAACTGTTTATTATAGCGCAACAAACCAAATAAAGTACCTAAATAAATATCTCCCGTCGTTGTCCGGCAAATAGAAAAAACACTATTATCCACTAACGAATGAGGTGACTCTGTTTTCAGATACGTTTTTACAATAGTTCCCGTCCGCGTATCCACCACTTTCACTCCCTTTGAGAAAGTTCCTACCCAAAGGTTATCACCAACCATACACAACCCATGTACATTTGTAAAAGCATTGCTCGGTGTGAAGAAAGAGAAAGTCTTTGTTTTAGGATTAAAACGATTCAAGCCTCCATCTTCCGTACCAATCCACAAAATACCCTGATTATCCTGACAAAACTCACGTACACGTTTCCCCTGCAACCCGTTCGCTGCTCCTTTTGGATAATATTTCTCAAAATTCGTATAGAAACGGGGATAATAGTTTATCCCACCGAAGTAAGAACCAATCCAGATACCACCTTCGCGGTCTTTGCACAAAGAATAAATAGCATTATCTGACAAAGAGTACGGATCGTTAATCGAACTACGCAAATGAACATACTTACCCGTCCGGAGATTATAAATATAAAGCCCCGACTCTGCGCCAATCCAAAGTTCATTGTCAGAAGCCACCAGCAATTCACGGCAGAATACAGACTCTCCACCTTCATCCACCGAAAGCAAATCATGTAATTTATTCGAAGTCAGATTCAGCTCCTTCACCCCTCCTTTCAATGAACCTACATACAGGCAGTTGTACGCACCTTTCGCGAGGCATATCACAACATCGTTCGCATAAGTTTCTTGTTTATCCACAGGAGACAGATAGGGATGAAGTGTTTTCAAGCGGTCTTTCGAATAGAAAAGTCCGTCACCGTAACAGCCAATCCAAAGCGTTCCGCTATTATCAAAAGCAAAAGTCTGCACATTGCTGGTAAGAAAAGAAAAATCCTTTAATGTATGATTCCGAAGTTGGTCCTTTTCCAAATCATAGCAGAACAATCCCTGTGACTCTACAGCCATCCAGACGCATCCCTGATTATCACCGGATATTGCAGTTACTGTGTGTTCTACTCTTGTACCCTCCAGACTGAGTTCGGTAAAGTGCAAAAAAGAATCTTTCTCCGGATAATAAACGTAGAGCCCCACATCTGTTCCTATCCAGATATTTCCCTCCGCATCCTCATAGAGAGCCGTAATAAAATTATTGCCAATGCTTTGCCGACTACGATTATCATGTTTGAATTTACGGAACGACAAACCGTCATACCGGTTCAGTCCATCCTTCGTACCGAACCACATGAATCCTTGCTTATCCTGCAAAATCGCATTGACTGTATTCTGGGATAATCCGTTTTGTACACTCAGATTTTTGAAATAATAATGTTCATTCGCCACTTGTGCATGGCAAATGCCCGAGTAACAAACAAGACAGATCAAAAGTAGTAGAGTCTTCTTCATATTACGTGTTTTCTAGCTTTCTGTTTGAATTACCAAATGTAGGCAAAATAACAAAAGAAAGATAGCAATTACGTCTCAATGAATAATAAAATAGTCCTATTTCTCTATTCGAATACGTGCGTCAACCGCCACAACCGCCTTCTCAGTTGCCAAAAGCGGGTTTATATCCATTTCTTTAATCTCTGTCGCAAAACGGAGCAAGGTAGACAAACGAACAATGATTTCCGCAAACTTATCCTCATTCACCCCCTTTTGACCACGTGTCCCCTGTATGATTTTATAAGCCCTCAGCGAATGAATCATCGAATAAGCCTCTTCATAAGAAAGCGGGGCCAAACCCGAAGAGACATCCTTCAGCACTTCCACAAAAATACCTCCCAGACCACAAAGGACCACATGCCCGAACTTCTCCTCATATTTCGCTCCAATGAAAAGTTCCGTACCTTTCAGCATTGGCTGTACCATGATTGCTTTCGCATCGGCTATTTGCATCATACGGTCAAACTCCAGAGACAAATGTTGCTCACTCTTGATATTCAACACGACCCCGCCAACATCCGATTTATGCACAGGTCCAACGACTTTTGCCACCACCGGAAATCCGCAACGACGGGCAAAAGCCACCACTTCTTCCTTATTATCCGACACAAATTCATCTACAAGCGGAATACCGGCTGCATGAAGCAAAGCCTGTACATGATGAGGCGCGATATATCCGTCATCCGGAATAGAATCAATGATCCGCCGAATTCTCGGAACATCCACTCCGAACAGTTCTATTTCAGGAACTGCCGGTTTAGGAGCATTCACAATGCGGGAAAGAGCAGTCCCTAATGTGACCTCATCCGAAAAGTTCACGTGACCTTTAGCAAGGAACGCTGCCACTTCCGCTCCGGCAGTATTGATGGAAGGAAGTATCGGGAAAATCGGTTTACTGCAAACCTGCATTTTCTCATGAAGCACATCGTACATCTCGAACATAGTGACTAGTCCCGGAGTTCCAAAAATGGCCATCACAGCATCTATATTCTCAAATTTCTCTTCACAATAGTCAATACAAAGACACAGATGTTCCGGGGTTCCCGTAGCAAGAATATCAATCGGATTACCGACAGCAGCTCCCGGAAAGAGTTGCGCTTTCAGTTCTTCTGCCAGGTTACCTTCTAACTTCGGCACATTCAGCCCCCCCTTGCTCAACGCATCCGTCAGCATTACTCCGGGACCTCCGGCATGAGTGATAATCGCAAAATTCTTTCCCTTCAGTTCGGGCAAGGTAAACACACAACCGACGGTAGTCAGCTCCTCACGTGAAAAGCAACGTACAATTCCCGCTTTACGAAACAAAGCCTCAACAGCAGAATCCGAACTGGCAATAGCTCCCGTATGCGAAGAAGCCGCACGGCTTCCACTTTCCGAGCTTCCCGCCTTAATCGCTGCAATCTTACACCCTTTTCTTATCAATGAAGAAGCATGGAACAATAATCGGTCCGGATTTTGGATACTTTCAATATAGAGCAATTTGATTCGTGAATCATTTTCAGAATCGAAGTTCTCATCCATAAACTGTAATACATCCTCCACCCCAATCTGTTTGGCGTTTCCTACCGACCATACAGAGTTGAACTGCAATCCTTTAGTCACCGCGCTTTCCAAAATGAATACGGCTGTAGCACCCGAACTGGAGATAAGATCCACTCCTTTCGGATTTAAATTTGGAATTGGTTGACTGAACACACTATGGTGCCAAGTATTCATCAATCCGATGCAGTTAGGTCCTATCAACGACGCGCCATATTTGTTTACAGTTTCCAGAATACGTTCTTCCAACAATGCCCCCTCATGAGTCTCCTCACCAAAGCCGGCAGAAAGTATGATAAAAGCCCGGGTATGCTTCCGACCAGCCAATGTTTCTACAATGCCAGGACACATTGAAGCAGGAACCGCCAATACCGCAAGGTCCGTATCAGGCACGTCTTGCACATCCGCAAAGGCAGGAACTCCCTGCACTTCTTTCTCTTTTGGGTTCACAGCCCGAAGTTCTCCCTGATAACCCCCGTTTATCAGGTTCTTTAATATTGCGCCACCCGGCTTATGTACATTATTCGAAGCCCCTACTACAACAATGCTCTCAGGGCGCAGCAACTGGGTTGTTATCATATCATACTCTAATTTTCGTTTAACTTGAATACAAATATATTCTTTCTTACGAGAAAAAAGAAAGAAAAGTCATTATCTTTGCACATTACAAAGCTGAAAACAATAAAATCACACGATACAATGGAAAAGAAATTCAAAAGAACCACCGTCACATCGGCATTGCCCTATGCGAACGGACCTGTCCACATCGGTCATCTGGCCGGTGTATACGTACCCGCAGATATTTATGTACGCTATCTGCGCCTGAAAAAAGAAGATGTATTATTCATCGGCGGTTCGGACGAACACGGAGTGCCTATCACGATCCGTGCCAAGAAGGAAGGAATCACCCCGCAGGATGTAGTAGACCGTTACCATTCCTTGATTAAAAAGTCATTCGAGGAATTCGGAATCTCATTCGACGTGTATAGCCGCACCAGTTCACCGACCCATCACCAACTGGCTTCGGACTTCTTCAAAACATTGTACGACAAAGGAGAATTTATCGAAAAAACGTCCGAACAATACTACGATGAAGAAGCTAAAACATTCCTCGCCGACCGTTATATCACCGGAGAATGTCCTCACTGCCACTCGGAAGGAGCATACGGCGACCAATGTGAGAAATGCGGTACTTCACTCTCTCCGACAGATCTTATTAATCCGAAAAGCGCCATTAGCGGGAGCAAGCCGGTAATGAAAGAAACCAAGCATTGGTATCTTCCCCTCGACAAACATGAGGCATGGCTGCGCAAATGGATTCTGGAAGATCATAAAGAATGGCGTCCCAACGTATACGGTCAATGCAAAAGCTGGCTCGACATGGGCTTGCAGCCACGTGCCGTAAGCCGCGACCTCGATTGGGGAATCCCCGTTCCCGTAGAAGGAGCAGAAGGAAAAGTTTTGTACGTATGGTTTGACGCGCCTATCGGATATATTTCCAATACCAAAGAACTGCTTCCCGATAGTTGGGAAACATGGTGGAAGGATCCTGAAACCCGTTTGATTCACTTCATCGGCAAGGACAACATCGTATTCCATTGCATCGTATTCCCTGCAATGCTGAAAGCTGAAGGCAGTTACATTCTGCCGGACAACGTGCCGAGCAACGAATTCCTAAACCTGGAAGGAGATAAAATTTCCACTTCCCGCAATTGGGCTGTATGGCTGCACGAATACCTGGCCGATTTTCCCGGAAAGCAAGACGTACTCCGCTATGTACTGACCGCCAATGCACCGGAAACAAAAGACAATGACTTCACCTGGAAAGACTTCCAGGCACGCAACAATAACGAGCTGGTCGCTGTATATGGCAACTTTGTGAATCGTGCTATGGTACTTACCCAAAAGTACTTTGACGGAAAAGTACCTGCACAGGGCGAATTGACTGACTATGACAAGGAAACTCTGAAAGAATTCGCAGACGTAAAAGCAGAAGTGGAAAAACTGCTCGACATTTTCAAATTCCGCGATGCACAGAAAGAAGCCATGAATCTGGCACGTATCGGTAACAAATATCTGGCCGACACAGAACCGTGGAAATTGGCCAAAACAGATATGGAGCGTGTAGGCACTATCTTGAACATTTCCCTACAGCTGGTTGCCAACCTCGCCATCGCTTTTGATCCGTTCCTGCCGTTCAGTTCGGAGAAACTCCGTAAGATGCTGAATATGGACACATTCGAATGGGCTGAACTAGGAAAAGACAATCTGCTGCCCGTAGGCCATCAGTTGAATAAGCCGGAACTGCTATTTGAAAAGATCGAAGACGCTACTATCGAAGCACAAGTACAGAAGTTGCTTGATACTAAAAAAGCAAACGAAGAAGCGAACTACAAAGCCAATCCGATTCGTCCGAACATCGAGTTCGATGATTTCACGAAATTGGACATCCGTGTAGGTACTATCCTCGAATGCCAGAAAGTTCCAAAGGCAGATAAGTTGTTGCAATTCAAAATCGACGACGGACTGGAAACACGTACTATCGTATCGGGCATTGCCAAACACTATCAACCGGAAGAGCTGGTAGGCAAACAGGTTTGCTTCATCGCCAATCTTGCCCCGCGCAAACTGAAAGGTATCGTCAGCGAAGGAATGATTCTGAGCGCCGAAAATAATGATGGCAGTTTGGCTGTTATTATGCCGGGACGGGAGGTAAAGCCGGGCAGCGAAGTAAAATAAAAAATGGGCGAAGAGCAATCACTGAGACAAAAGACAGCCAAAGGATTATTTTGGGGAGGACTCAGCAACAGCTTACAGCAGTTGCTGGGACTTCTTTTCGGAATTGTTCTGGCTCGTCTGTTGTCACGCTCCGATTATGGTATGATCGGTATGCTGACCATCTTTTCAACGATAGCCAACATCCTGCAGGAAAGCGGTTTCATCTCCGCTCTGGTCAACCGTAAAAATGCTTCGGACAAAGATTACAATGCCGTATTCTGGTTTAGTGTTTCCTGTAGCGCCATCTTATATATATTACTCTACCTGTCGGCTCCACTGATTGCCGAGTTTTACCGTACGCCGGAATTAGTCCCCCTTTCCCGGCTGGCTTTCCTAAGTTTTTTTATCGCTAGTTTAGGGATCGCTCCACGCGCCATCCTTTTCCGCAACCTCAAAGTGAAAGAAAATACGATTATTTCCCTTTCCTCACTTACATTATCCGGTATTACAGCAATAGTCCTTGCCGTAAATGGATTTGCCTATTGGGGCATAGCCATACAATCACTTGTATACGTAGCAGTTGTCGTTATACTCAATTGGTACTTCGCCAAATGGATGCCTAGCTTCCATTTCGACTTTTCTCCTATAAAAGAGATGTTCGGTTTTAGTAGTAAAATGTTAATTACCAACATATTCATGACTATCAACAACAACCTGTTCTCCGTACTATTAGGGAAATTCTATACCAAGCAGGCAGTAGGAGATTTCAGCCAAGCAAACAAATGGAATAACATGGGACATTCCTTAATCACAGGAATGATTAACGGAGTAGCCCAGCCCGTATTAGCAAGCATAACGGAAGACACCCAGCGTCAGGTAGCCGTATTCCGTAAAATGCTGCGCTTCACCGCATTTATCTCTTTCCCTGCCATGTTCGGCCTCAGCATTGTATCCAAAGAGTTCATCGTGATTACCATTACTGACAAATGGCTCGTTTCCGCCCAAATGATGCAATTGCTCTGTATCTGGGGTGCGTTTATCCCTATTAATAACCTGTTCTCAAACCTATTGGTCAGCCGGGGACGTTCTTCCGTGTTTATGTTCTGCAATATCACACTCAGCATTTTGCAACTTATCACAGCATGTCTCAGCTATCCTTATGGTATCACAATGATGATTTATCTGTTCATTACCATCAATATTTTATGGCTTTTTGTCTGGTATTTCTTCGTCAAAAGAGAAATACCTTTGACTCTATCCTGCGTACTCAAGGATATCGCTCCTTATTTCTTATTAGCAGCCACATTGACTGCCTCCGCTTATTATATCACTCTCGGAATCCGAAATCTATATTTATCCTTACTCATAAAAATAGTGCTGGTAGTATCTTTGTACGCTCTGATTTTATGGAAATTACAATCCGTGATATTCCGTGAGTGCATTGAATTTATAAGAAAGAAAATCTAAACACGAAGTATTTGCAGGGGAATATCTCCTAATTGGGCAGCCAGTTCCGAAAAAGAACTGCCTGAAGATCCATAAATCTTTTGAGTGCGTGACAGTGTATACATATCGGCTACAGCATCCTTAATTCCGGAAATCGAGCCACGATCAGAAACCGCCTCAGCCGTATGCACCCTGCCACCATAACGATTGCGTAACTGCTGTTTCACCTCTTCCGAATCAGTTGCCAAATAGATGCACAAATCATCATACATGTCACTTTCTTTGTCCAACTGTGTAAAAAACAAATCCAATGGACTTTGACGGATGGCTACCGTATGATCTGCACGACGAATATGTACACCTACCGTATGCTTGGAAAAGTAACAAAAACGGCGTTCGACTTCCTCACAAACGGAAGCGACAGGGTGAAACAAAGAACGAAGTAAATTTGTACTGTAATTCGCAAACTGGTCACAAGTAGCAATATACAACCGTCCACTTTGAGATGCCCACTCTTCCAGCTCCGACTCCTTATAACAAAGAGCACGTACATCCCTTTCATACAGACAATCCTCAAACAACAATTTCTGAAAAAGTTTCGGAAGATAAAAATTACGCCTGCGAGGACGGTCATACATAAGCAAATGTTTGCAAGAAGTCTCCGAAAAGGATATATTCATCAACTCCGGTTCCTCAAACACTTTGAAAAAGGGAGCATTCAGTCCCCAATCACGGAACCATAGTACTTCCAACTTTCTCCTTACTCTATATGTCAAGGTAACGGCAGAAGCTACAGCGCGCATACGATTAGCTAATCCTCCCACCGGCACTAATATTATCTTTTCCATAATCATATATTCATTTCCAACACAAAAGTAAACAAGTTTATTATTCTTTGGCTATTTTTGCAGACAGTATTTACACAAATTCAAAAATATGAATATTAATCCGAGCTCACCGGTTTCCATTTCAGTCGTTATGTGTACCTATAACGGAGATAAATATCTTGAACAACAAATAGATTCTATATTGTGCCAAACCTATCCCATCCATGAATTGATCATACAAGACGATTGTTCTACCGATCGTACAGTAACAATTATTGAAGCATATCAAAAACGAGACCCACGTGTCAAACTCTATATTAACGAGGCACCACTAGGATTCAATTACAATTTTTCATCCGCCTTCGCCAAAGCTGAAGGTGAATATATCGCCTCTTCCGACCAAGATGATATCTGGCGACCGGATAAGATAGAGATTCTGATGAACCACGCAAAAAATCATTCTCTACTTTTTCATAACTCTTACCTATTCACCATGGATATTCAACAGACCATGGGAAAAAAGAACAAATCTAATGTACTTTACAACGAGCTTTATCTATTAATGAAACCATATGTCCCGGGACACGAATGTTTCTTCCACCGCAATATCCTACCCATTTTCCAGCAAGCTGTGAAACAAGAGAATAACATCTCCTATGACTCCTTGCTAATGTTGGCTGCCGTTGTCTCCGGACCAATAGAGTTCATTGACGAAGGACTGGTCTATTGGCGTAGACATCCTCAAGCCACTTCCTACCATACGGAACAAAAGTACAATGCATGGGAAGGACTGCAAACTGCTCTGAAAAGCCTAAGCAACCACTTACAGCGCAATGTTACAAAAAGATATTTTCAAGCTGTCAGCAGCTATCCATTCAGGCAGAAATATACCATCCGAACAATTCGGTATATGAAGACAGGCAGTATTGTTGGAATTCTGAAAGCCTGTTGCGTCTGTTGCATTCAGCATAAACAACTTTATCCCCATACACGTTTTTTGCAATCATGCATCAAGTCTTTTTTCACTCCCTTGTATTTTATCCGAGATTGTAGTAAATTTGCCATCCATTAATGACTTAGGAATATGATAACATTTACTGTATTTCCGCGTTTAAGGCAAAACCCTAACGAAAAAAGCAATCCCTATATAGAGAATTTCATCGCTTCCTTGAACCGTGAAGGAGAAAGTACTGTTATCAATCCTCCACACCGAAACCCGCTTCTTAGCATATTGCCTCCCAAACGATGGGGAGACGTGATTATCTTCAATTGGTTTGAAAGTATTCCTGATTTCAAATACGGACTTTTACAAGCTGTCACGGCAATCTGTTTCGTAACAATACTCAAATTGGCAAAGAAGAAAATCGTATGGGTACTGCACAACAAAAAACCACACAATGACGGATATACAGGCATGAAAAAATTCCTCATGCGTTTCATCGCCCGGAAAGCGGATTTAATACTTACACACGCTACCGAAGGGCTGGAAATCATCCGGCAGAGATATCCGCAAGCCAGCGGAAAAGTTCATTTTCTGCACCATCCTACCATCAATCGACTTCCCCGACAGTTACCTGCCGAGAATAATATTCTTTATGATTTGCTGATATGGGGTACTATCTCACGCTATAAAGGTATACATGAATATCTTTCATACCTACGCAACCATCCGGAGCAACACCCCAATGTCTGCATTATCGGACGATGTGCCTCCGCCTCTTTGTTGAAAGAATTGCAGGCCAAAGCACCTGATTATGTCAAAATCATCCCTGAAAGTCCATCGTTTGAAAAGCTAAGTAATTACGTATCCTGCTCCCGTTTTGTACTCATTCCTTACTGTCCTGATTCTGTATTAAGTTCGGGAGTATTAATGGATTCCCTTTCTTTCGGGGCAAAGGTAATAGGACCAGCCACCGGATCATTCATCGATTACAGCCACAACAGTCTATTAAACGTTCACACATTTAAAAGTCTGGATGATATTGCCGTCATCCTCTCAGACCATAAAAAAGAAAAAGCCTCACTAGTTGGATATAGGCAATTTCTCGATGAAAACGCTTGGCAGTACTTCGGCAGCAAAATTATTGAACTAGTAACAAAAACCAAATAACATAATGACAAAATACGCTCCCATATTGCTGTTCGTGTACAATCGTCCGGAACATTTAAAACAAACGATGGAGACACTTCAAAGCAACACACTCGCTGCCGAAAGTGAGCTCTACATCTATTCCGATGCAGCCCGCAAGGACACAGACGAGGCAGCTGTAACTGAAGTCCGCAACTATATCCATAAGATAACAGGATTTAAGAACGTCACCCTCATCGAACGGAAAGAGAACTGGGGACTTGCGCGTAATATCATTGACGGAGTTACTACACAAGTCAGCCGCTTCGGGCGGGTTATCGTAATGGAAGACGACTTGATTACAGCACCTTACTTCCTACAATTTATGAACGATGCACTTGAGACTTACAAAGACGAGCCACGCGTCGGTCACATACAAGCTTGTGATTTCACCAACGACCCTTCCCTGCCCGATACATTTCTTATCAAGTTTACCGGAAGTTGGGGGTGGGCTACTTGGGACAGAGCATGGAAATATTTCAATCCCGACGGGAAAGAGCTGCTCCGCCAATTGGAAGAACGTAACCTCACACGGAGATTTGACCTCAACGGGAATTATCCTTTCACACGAATGCTGAGACGCCAAATCGAAGGGAAAAATAATTCATGGGCCATCCGCTGGAATGCCAGCCTGTTTCTAGCAGATATCCTCTCGTTAAACACCGGACGTTCACTTATTCAGAACATCGGTTTCGATGGAAGCGGCACCAACTGCGGCGGTGGCGGTTTATACAGTTCCACCTTATGGATGAAACCGCTCCCAATAGAAAAATGGTCGCCAATAGAAGAAAATGAAAAAGCCAGAGAAGCATTCGCACGCTATTACCACCGCACAAATTGCTTTATGGCCAAAGCGATCCGACGAATTAAACGTACCTTGAAAGGAGACTTCGGCGCATGAAAATATACTATTATCACACACGCCCCATACAAGAAGCATTGGACGAATGGAAGAACCATTTACACCCCGGACATATATTATATGGGCTCACTCATTTCAGTAAACACGGTATTCACCCGATACTCCACCATTACCGTCATTTCGCATCCCGTATACGGTTCTCACTCTACAATTTCTTTGAAATCATACGTTGCAAAGAACCGTACGACCTTTTGTATGGTACCTCCTTTTACGGACTAGAGCTTATTATCTTCTTACGTGCGTTCGGATTGTACCGCAAACCCATTGCTATCTGGCACCATCAAGCCGTAGTCCGAAACTCCAACAAACTGAAGAATTTGATTTCCCGCTTTTATTACAGAGGTATCGATCAAATGTTCTTTTTCAGTCAGACGTTAATTGAGGACTCTTTAAAATCAGGCAAAGTCAACGCCGGTCAGTTGCACCTTATACATTGGGGAGCCGACCTTGATTTCTATGACTATCTGAGACAGCACCTTCCAGCCGCAAACGAAGAAGAACCGGAAAAGACGTTTATCACTACCGGGAAAGAGAATCGTGACTTCACCACCTTGTTAAAAGCATTTGCCGAAACAGGGCTTCCCCTCGATGTGTTTACCACGCCTGCCGCCGGAGACAAGAACTATGAGCTTTTACTAAAAAAATATATACCATATACCAACATACGGATACATTTCACGGGCGGTATCATCCCACACAAGCTCGCCACAGAAGTAGCACATTCAAAAGTAGTAGTCATCTGCTGCCTTGACACCCCCTACACCGTGGGACTCACCACACTGGTAGAAGCTTTTGCATTAGGACTCCCGGTGATTTGCTCACGTAATCCTAAATTTCAAATGGACATTGAAAAAGAAGGAGCAGGTATCTATGTAGACTATAATGATACGGAAGGATGGAAACAAGCCATCCGTTACCTCTACACCCATCCTGAAGAAGCACAGCAAATGGGAGCCAACGGTCGGAAACTGGCAGAACGGGAATATAATTTAGAACATTACAGCCGCGAATTATCGCAAATCTTAACTACTACGGTAAAAACTTATCGCAAGCAACCATAGATTTGCAACGAAAAGCGTACATTTGCATAAACTTTTATGCGCATGAGAGTACTAATCATCAATACTTCCGAACGAATGGGCGGTGCGGCTATCGCAGCAAACCGTCTGATGGAATCGCTCAACGGTGCCGGAATAGACACCGGGATGTTGGTACTGCACAAAACGAGCCACTCCGATAAAGTACATACTGTCGGTAAGTCTTGGCAAAGAAAGTTCACGTTTATCTGGGAACGTCTCATTATTTGGGCAAATAATCTTTTCAGCCGGAAGAATCTTTTTAGGGTATCCATTGCCAATACGGGGTTCGATGTCACCCGGCTTCCGGTTTTCAAAGAGGCAGATATCATTCACTTGCATTGGATCAATCAGGGCATGCTGTCCTTGCACAATATTCAACAAGTCATCACCTCCGGCAAACCTGTTGTCTGGACGATGCACGATATGTGGGAATGTACCTCCATCTGCCATTATTCCTACTCTTGCAAATCATTCAAAAACGAATGCGGAAACTGCCACTTTCTCCGTTTTCCCGGTAACAACGACTTGTCTCACCGCGTCTTCAAGAAAAAACAGAGCATACTCTCTCCGGCAAGAATAAATATCGTTACAGTAAGTAATTGGCTCGCCTCACAAGTACGCCAAAGCACACTACTCAAAGGAAAGCCGGTCACAGTGATACCGAACACGCTCTCACTGAGCAACTTCCTGATACTTAACAAAGTAGAATGCCGACAAGCATTATCTCTTCCTGACAAACGGATTATCGTGTTCGGGGCTGCCCGTATTGATGATCCGATAAAAGGATTCCCAACGTTGATGGAGGCCATTCGCCTTTTAATCCGACGAAAAGACTTCCGGAGTGAAGAGTTGCATCTCATATTCTTCGGAAAGACCAAATATCCCCAACAGATTCTTCCGTTGATTCCTGTCAGTTACACCGACATGGGTTGGGTAAGCCAAGCGAAGGAACTTTCTCAAATCTATTCGGCAGCCGATGTCGCAGTGTCCGCCTCGCTCTACGAAACCTTCGGGCAAACACTGATTGAAGCCCAGTCTTGCGGTTGCCTGCCCGTATCGTTCGGCAACAGCGGGCAAGCAGACATCATCCGCCATAAAGAGAATGGATACTTGGCTGACTATCAGTCGGCGGAAAGTCTGGCCGACGGAATAAAATGGGGACTTACCGAAGGGAAAGAGCGGGTGTCACCGGAAGCAATGAGAAACGAAGTAATGACTAAATATTCGGGCAAGGTAGTAGCCGGACAATATATCAATCTGTATACAAGCCTGCTGGCAAGCAAACTTTAGAAAATGAGAATACTGATTATTAATACTTCTGAGAAGATGGGCGGTCCGGCCGTTGCGGCAAGCCGTCTGATGGAATCGCTGAAAAACAACGGTATCAAAGCTAAAATGTTGGTACGTGACAAACAGACCGACCAGATTAGTGTTGTCGGGTTGAACAGAAGCTGGTTGCAAGTATGGAAATTCATGTGGGAACGTCTTGTCATCTGGAGTGCCAACCGTTTTCACCGGAATCATATGTTTGATGTAGATATAGCGAATACCGGCACGGACATTACGTCACTTCCGGAGTTCCGTCAGGCGGATGTCATCCACCTTCACTGGGTCAATCAGGGAATGCTCTCATTGAAAGATATCCGAAAGATATTGTCATCCGGCAAGCCTGTAGTATGGACAATGCATGATATGTGGCCTTGTACCGGTATCTGCCACTATGCACGGGAATGTACCAAATACCGGAAGGAATGCCATCACTGCCCCTATATATATAAGGAAGGAGGCCGGAAGGATCTGTCATATCGCACTTTCCGCAACAAACAAGAACTTTATGCTCATGCCCCGATTCATTTCGTCACTTGCAGTCATTGGCTGAAAGAACAAGCACAAAGTAGTGCATTGCTTGCAGGAAAAGAGATTGTCAATATTCCGAACGCCATTAACACGAATCTCTTCAAACCACAAAAGAAGGAGGAGGCACGTACGAAATGTATGTTGCCGCAAAACAAAAAACTAATTCTGTTCGGTTCGGTAAAGATTACCGATAAGCGGAAAGGAGTCGAATATTTAATTGAGTCCTGTAAAATGCTGGCAGAAAAGCATCCGGAATGGAAAGATTCATTGGAGATAGTTGCATTCGGCAACCAATCCCAACAGTTACAGGCTCTGCTTCCCTTTCGTGTACACTCACTTCCTTACATAAAGAATGAGCATGAATTAGTGAATATATACAACTCAGTAGATATTTTCGCCATCCCGTCGCTGGAAGAGAATCTGCCCAACATGATTATGGAAGCGATGGCATGTGGAGTACCGTGCGTAGGGTTCAATGTAGGCGGCATTCCCGAAATGATAGACCATCTGCACAATGGCTACGTGGCACAATACAAGTCTTCGGAAGATTTTGCCAACGGCATTCACTGGATATTGACAGAACCGGAGTACAGCGAACTCTCAGAACAAGCCCGCCGCAAGGTATTGGGCAACTATTCGGAGAGTATCGTTGCCAAAAGATATACGGATATCTATAACAAAATAACAGGAAAATATGCATAGCGTCCATCCCACTCCGAAATTCTCAATCATCACGGTAACATACAACGCCGAGAAGGTATTGGAGGACACCATTCTAAGTGTCATCTCACAAACCTATCATCACGTCGAATATATTATCGTAGACGGGGGATCTGAAGATAAGACCTTATCCATCATTGACCGGTACCGTTCGCGGATACACACTGTCGTCAGCGAGCCGGACAAAGGATTATACGACGCCATGAATAAAGGAATCTCTCTTGCCACCGGTGATTACCTTTGCTTTCTGAACGCAGGCGACTGCTTCCACGAAGATAATACATTACAGCAAATGGTACATACCATCATCGGCAACGAACTTCCCGATGTACTTTATGGAGAAACAGCCATCGTAGACAAGAACGGTCATTTCCTACGTATGCGCAGGCTATCCGCTCCGGAAACTTTAACGTGGAAAAGCTTTAAACAAGGGATGTTGGTCTGTCATCAGGCATTCTTCCCCCGCCACACGTTGGTAGAGCCGTATGATTTGCAGTACCGTTTCTCCGCTGACTTCGACTGGTGCATCCGCATCATGAAAAAAGCACGTACTTTGCACAACACTCACCTGACAATCATCGACTATCTGGACGAGGGCATGACCACCCGGAACCGGAAAGCATCCCTCAAAGAGAGATTCCGCATTATGGCAAAGCATTATGGATGGAGCAGTACCACGATACATCATGCATGGTTTGTGTTCCGAGCGGTTATCCATCGGTAGCCTAAAGCATAACAGGCAACGCAAGCAACTGATACATCAGCGTTCGTGCCATGCGTATCTGTCCTTTCGTGCTGGGATGCAAACGGTCATATCCCGCATCGTAGAAATAAATCAGTTGTTCTTCCACCATCGGATTCAATCCGGTCACCGCATTAAGATCAATCACGGGGACTCCCCACACATTGCCGGCCTCTTTAACAGCCTGCACGTAGGCATCCACATATTCGCCACAACTGTTCTGGTAGTTTTCATCCGGTTGCACATTCGTTTCTCCAAAATTGGCCAGTGAACGGTGCAACGGGGTCAACAACACAATCTGCTTGTCCGGGAAGAGTTGTTTCAGTCTATTGATTCCTATGTTGATACGTCCCTTATACGTGCTTCCATCCATTATAGGAGTACGTTTCTTACGAGTTTCCAGCTTTTGGGTTTGTCCACGGGCTGCCATCACTTGTTCTTCTGTTTCCATAAACCATTCTCCAATAGGTACACCGCCATTAAAATCATTCGTACCCATCAAAATCACGATAGCATCTACTTCTCCGCCGTGTTCTTTCTTCAGTTGCTCGGCTTGCCGGGGTACATCATTCCATTGCCTGCCACTGATACCATATACATAAGGAGTGATTCCCAGCCATTCCTGCAGAAAATCCCAGTATTTCTTTATCTTGTCGCCATGACAGTTGGGATCTGTAATAGAGTCTCCCAAATATCCCACTCTTTTTCCTTACCACGGGTGCCGGATGCATCCATTATTCGTTTCAACAGAGTTTGCCACTTTAGAAGATTGATTCTGTCCGCACAGAAAAGAGGAACAGAAAAACAGGAGGATACATGTGAGTAATAATTTGCTTTTCATCGGTATCATACATTAAATGAGAGATTTGTATTTAATATTCGACAAAAATAACTCAAAAAAATGTAGTTTCAATCAATTTGGGCGATCAATCTCATCCATACAACCAGATATATAAAGAGATTGATTATCCTTTACTTTGCAGAAAACATGGAGACTTTTGCCACCGAACTGGAATAAAACCGGGAAGAGAAAACCTCTCAAACTCCCAACAGCTGTTTCAATTCAGCTACTCCTTCAGAAGCTCCCTTCTGAATTACATGTATCGAACGGGAAGTATGCGTATCTACCGGTTTCGGATCAATCAGATACACCTCTGCTCCTCTCGGTACATAATGAAGCAACCCCGCTGCAGGATATACATTAAGCGACGTACCGATAATAACGAAAATATCCGCTTTCTCCACATATTGGATGGCTGTTTCAATTTCCGGCACAGCTTCTCCAAACCATACGATAAAAGGTCGCAATTGAGTGCCGTCACCGGCCTTGTCCCCCATCTTCACTTCATATTCTTCCGGTTTCAGTTCTTTTATGTAATGGGGATTATGAGGATCTCTACTGGAACACACTTTCGTCAGTTCGCCATGCAGATGAATGATGTGGCTGCTCCCGGCACGTTCATGCAAGTTATCGACATTCTGTGTCACCACCGTAACATGGAAGTTTTTCTCCAGTTCCGCCAATAGCTCATGCCCGCGGTTCGGCCTTACCTCCAACAGCTGTTTCCGACGCTCATTATAGAAATTAATAACCAAAGCCGGGTCACGCTGATAACCTTCAGGAGTGGCCACCTGCTCTACAGGATATTTATCCCACAAACCGCCCGCATCCCGAAATGTACTGATTCCACTCTCGGCGCTCATACCCGCACCCGTCAAAACTACCAGATTCTTCATTACTATTCCTCCTTCTTTTTTTAATAGCCACACAAATGTAATCAGAATCATCGAATAAACGAAAACTTTCTTACGCTTAATATAATCCGGTTTATACTAAACTTTAAAATGAAAGATATAGATAGTTAACATCAAACATACTAATATTTAATCGTCTGACTATAGTTAAATTTTCGTCTGACTATAGTAACTCTTTCGTCTGACTATAGTTAGACGAAAAACAAACTACAGTCAGACGATTAATTATCTGCATAAACCAACCTAGATAATAAGAATAAGCCGATTAAATCCTACGAACAAAAAAACTAATTCTTTTGTAAAAAGCGGTTAACTTTCACAGATATAAGAATTTTTAAATACCAAATATTAAATCATTCAAATAAAACACGTACTTTTGCGATTCATAAATTTGCAATTGATTGAAGGCTAAAACTATGAAATACGCTTCAATCGCCAACAAAAAACATTATATGGATAAATTTAGTTACTCTATTGGTCTCGGAATCGGCCAAAACTTATCAAGTATGGGAATCGCCAACCTTTCGGTAGACGACTTCGCACAAGCTATCAAAGATGTATTGGAAGGCAACCAGACGGCTATCAGCCATCAGGAAGCCCGCGAAATAGTAAACAAGTATTTCGAAGAACTGGAAGCTAAAATGGGTGCCGCCGCTATCGAACAGGGGAAAGCATTCCTTGAAGAAAACCAAAAAAGAGCAGGCGTAGTAACTCTGCCCAGCGGATTGCAATACGAAATAATAAAAGAAGGTACAGGCAAAAAGCCTCAGGCTACCGATCAGGTAAAATGCCATTACGAAGGTACTTTGATTGACGGAACACTGTTTGACAGCTCTGTTCAGCGTGGTGAGCCCGCAGTATTCGGCGTGAGCCAGGTAATCCCGGGATGGGTTGAAGCACTGCAACTGATGCCGGAAGGTTCTAAATGGAAACTGTATATTCCGTCTGAACTGGGTTATGGCGCAAGAGGTGCCGGAGAAATGATTCCTCCCCACAGCACACTCGTATTTGAAGTAGAATTACTCGAAGTATTATAAATAAAAAATTTCAAAGCAAAATGAAAAAAGTTAGTATTTTTATGGCAATCGCCGCTGCTGCAAGCCTTGCTTCTTGCACAGCTCAGTCTCCTAAAGCAAATCTGTCAACAGAACTCGACTCCCTGTCTTATTCTATCGGTATGGCTCAGACTCAAGGTTTGAAAGGCTACCTGACAGGCCGTCTGGATGTTGATACCGCTTACATGGCAGATTTCATCAAAGGTTTGAACGAAGGTGCAAACAAAACCAGCAAGAAAGATATCGCTTACATGGCAGGTTTGCAAATCGGTCAACAGATCAGCAACCAAATGATGAAAGGTATCAACCAGGAGTTATTTGCCGGCGACTCTACTAAAACAATCAGCAAAGCTAACTTCATGGCAGGTTTCATCGCAGGTACTTTGGAAAAAGGCGGCATGATGACTATGGAAGAAGCTCAGACTTATACCCGTACAGCTATGGAAACAATCAAAGCAAAAGCTTTGGCTGAAAAATACGCTGACTACAAAGCTGAAAACGAAAAGTTCCTTGCCGACAACAAGACTAAAGAAGGTGTGAAAACAACTCCGAGCGGTCTGCAATACAAAGTGATCACTGAAGGTAAAGGTGAAATCCCTGCTGACACTTGCAAAGTGAAAGTTAACTACAAAGGTACTTTAATTGACGGAACAGAATTTGACAGCTCTTACAAACGTAAAGAACCGGCTACTTTCCGCGCTAACCAAGTAATCAAAGGTTGGACAGAAGCATTGACTATGATGCCTGTCGGTTCTAAATGGGAACTTTACATCCCTCAGGAACTGGCATACGGTGCTAGAGAATCAGGCGGCCAGATCAAACCGTTCTCTACTTTGATTTTCGAAGTTGAACTGGTGGGCATTGAAAAAGATAAGAAATAAGAAAGTTTCTTTCTAAATAGAAAAAGGAAAGAGGTGCAAAGCGTTTGTACCTCTTTTTTTTGCTTTTGCCTATTTTTTCTCTCAAAAAAGAAGAATAATTAAAATAAATCTCTATATTTGCTTACTATTTGATAACAACTGGAAATTATAATTTATTATTATGGAAAGAATAGACAATCTCGACAGGCAGATACTAGAAATTATTTCCCAGAATGCCCGTATCCCTTTCAAAGACGTAGCAGCCGAATGTGGAGTGTCACGTGCAGCCATCCATCAGCGTGTGCAAAGACTGATTGACTTAGGTGTCATTGTAGGCTCGGGCTACCACGTTAATCCCAAATCTTTGGGCTACAGAACATGTACATACGTCGGTATCAAATTGGAAAAAGGCTCTATGTACAAAGCTGTTGTGGCAGAACTTCAGAAGATTCCCGAAATTGTGGAATGTCATTTCACTACAGGACCGTACACTATGCTGACCAAGCTGTATGCATGCGACAACGAACATCTGATGGATTTGCTGAATAACAAAATGCAAGAGATACCGGGTGTAGTAGCCACCGAGACATTGATTTCTCTGGAACAGAGCATCAAGAAAGAAATCCCCATTCGCATAGAAAAATAACAAGCGATGGAGTTTCTGAATGAATATCACCTTGCAGGGCTATTTATCGGAATTTGTACCTTTTTGATTATCGGCCTTTTTCACCCCGTTGTGGTAAAGGCCGAATATTATTGGGGCACTAAATGTTGGTGGATATTCCTGATACTCGGTATAGGCGGTGTCATAGCGTCATTGAGCATTGACAATGTAATTCTGTCCTCCCTGCTAGGCGTATTCGCTTTCTCTTCCTTCTGGACCATTAAAGAGGTCTTTGAACAGGAAGAACGGGTACGGAAAGGCTGGTTTCCCAAGAATCCGAAACGCAAATATAAGTTTTGAAGGCAAAGAATAGCAGATTTTTATCAAAAGAATTTGCATAATTCGACAGAAAGCACTACTTTTGTGACCGCATCCAGTAAATGGATACACCGGACTTGTAGCTCAGTTGGTTAGAGCAACAGACTCATAATCTGGAGGTCCCTGGTTCAAGCCCAGGCTGGTCCACTTTAATAATCAAGCACTTACAGAGTTTCTGTAGGTGCTTTTTCTTTTACAGGTGACCTTCAGGTGACCTTTTTGAAGCGAAACTCGGCAAGAGTGACCTTTTGAAATTGCATGGGATTGCAGAGAATTTTTATAGATTTTTATTCTATGGTGAACTTGACACTGCGGAATGTGATGCACATTTTAGGCTGAAATAGGATTTCCCACTAAGCATATTTGTAAGTCGTTGAAAACATCTTTGGTATGGGAATGGCCAATCTGCAAGCTTTCCAGTCTGTCCGTTTTCATTCGTATATTCCATTTTGGTAGTCGCGCAAATATTGCGTAAAAGTCTTTCCAGTTTCACGTTTAAAGAAACGCATCAGATGACTCGGGTCGGAGAAATGAAACTCTTCGGCCAGCTGGTTCACGTTTCGGTTAGCAAACAGTAACTCATTCTTCAATTCTTCCAACAGACGCTGCTTGAGCAGATGATTGGCAGATACACCGAATTGACTCATCACGGAACTGTTTAACGTAATACGGCTCACACGGAGCATATCCGCATATTCCTGCACCCGCTGTTTCGTACGGATATTCTTTTCCAGCAAGTCCTTAAACTGGAATGCGTAATTGTTTTTAGGTACATCAATCGGTAAATGATAAGTGGCGGCATACGCCCGGTTGATAATAACCAATAAGTAGTAAAGCACAGATACAATGAGATTATAAGTATCGGCAACAGGATGCAGAAGCTCCTGCTTTATGATTCCTAAAAGACGAATATACTCCGCCATGCTTTCCGGCGAAGTAAACAGATAGGGAGGCGTGTCGGTCTGATAATAATACAGCAAGCGATACACAAAAAACTTGTCCGCTAAGAATGTGCGCATAAAATCCTCGCGGAATATAAGAAAAGAGTAATCTAGTTCTGCTTCATCCACGTGCCATTCCTGCTGCTGATGCGGCGAGAGGAGTAATACCATATTGGCATGCAATTCAAATTTGCGGAAATTCAGCAGCAGATACCCATTGGCCTTACGAAAAAAATAGAAGCTAAAAAAATCTGTTTTAAACACCGGGGTTTCCGTCAGGACACCACATACATCGCTACTGTAGCCTGAGTTGATATAAAAGTCCACACCACAGCGTGTCTTGCTAAATGGAACGCTGACCAGACGTTCAGGATTGACGATTTTATCCATAGATTTCGTTTTTGGGGGCAAATATACTATTTTTTATTTATCAAAATGGCATATATTCCTGTTTTTAAGGCATAATGCATCCGATTTTTTTTACCGAACTTTGCGGCTATAATCAATACAATAAATTATGATGGAAGAAAAAGTAACAATTCGATTGATCCGTAATGCAACATTGCGAATCCATTATGCTGGAAAAGAGATACTTGTTGACCCCATGCTTGCCGGAAAAGGCACTTTACAGTCGGCTCTAGGTGTGTATAAGACCCCAAGAGTACACCTCACGATGCCGATGAATGAAATTGCGGACGGTCTGGATATGGTATTGTTGACACACAACCATATTGACCATTACGACCCGACAGTGAAACAGCATTTAGCGAAGAACATCCTGTTCCTGACACAACCGCAAGATAAAGAGAGTATTACACAGGATGGTTTTACAAATGTAGAAAGCATTGAAAAAGATAAAGCTATTGGAAATTTAACCATTCATCGCATCCAAGGACACCATGGCTTCGGAAAGATTGGAGAAATGATGGGGCCGGTATCAGGCTATGTACTAACTGCACACGGTTTCCCTACTATTTATATAATGAGTGACTGTAAATGGGAAGACTGTATCCGTCAGGCCATTGAACAATTTTCTCCCGATTACATCATAGTGAACAGTGGAGGTGCAATTTTTTCTGAATTTTCTCAAACAGAAGGTTCTATCATTCCAGATGAGCAAGAAGTTATGACAATGCTCGATGAACTTCCCGCCCACATCAAACTAATAGCAGTCCATATGGAAGCTACCGATCATGGGCAGACCACACGCGCAATTCTGCGTAACGAAGCCATGCATCACGAAATAGAAATGAGTCGCCTGATTATTCCTGAAGATGGAGAAATAATAATATTATGAGCGACTTCTCTGATTGGGAAACAGCCTGAAAAGAGGGTTACGAATGGATTTTTATAGGAACGGAAACAGGCAAAAGGAAAGGGAAAGTAGATGCCAATCCTGAATGAGTACGTCATATTGTAGAACAGGCGAAAAGAAATCATATTTTGGTATTTATGAAAGAATACCTTTTGCCTATAATGGGAGAATACCGAATGATTCAAGAACTACCAAAACAATTTATAGAAAAAATATGGAAAAGGAAATAATCAGAGAAATAGATGTACAGAATGTCATGACTAAATCCTCATTACCAGTAGGGGGCTTCTCTGTCAATCCTTATGTAGGTTGTCCTCATGCTTGTAAGTACTGCTATGCTTCATTCATGAAACGTTTTACAGGGCATACAGAGCCTTGGGGTACGTTTCTAGATGTAAAGCACTGGAAACCTATTGATAATCCGCATAAATATGATGGACAACGGATTGTTATCGGTTCTGTAACAGACGGATACCATCCGTATGAAGAAGATTTTTGCAGAACCCGTAAACTGCTGGAAGAGTTAAAAGGCACTAATGCTGAAATCATGATTTGTACTAAGTCAGATTTGGTTTTGCGTGATCTTGATTTACTTAAAGGCTTTCAGAAAGTGACAGTATCTTGGTCAGTTAACACACTCGATGAACAGTTCAGATGTGATATGGATCGTGCCGTAAGCATTGAGCGAAGACTTAAAGCCATGAAACAGATCTATAATGCAGGCATACGCACCGTGTGTTTTATTTCACCGATTTTTCCAGGAATTACAGATGTGAAAGCTATCGTTAATCGGGTAAAAGATTATGCAGATTTGATATGGCTGGAAAATCTGAATCTTCGTGGACAATTTAAGAGAGACATCATGGGGTATATACGGGAAAAGCATCCGGAGCTTGTAGCCTTGTATGATGATACCTACAACAAGAAACGAAAAGATTACTGGCAGGTCTTGGAACAGGAAGTAGCTGCGTTTGCTCAAGCGGAAGGTTATCCGTATCGTATAAACGATTTACCATACGGGCGTTCTCAAAAAGGAAAACCTGTTATAGTAAACTATTTCTATCATGAAAAAATTAGGCTAAAAAAATAGGATCATTTGATTGATTTGATAAATTCACTGATAGCCTGTCTTGTCATTTGTTTGAAAAAACGCATCAGGTGGTTAGGCTCAAAGAAATGAAAACGATAAGCCGTCTCTTTAACCCAAATCGGTCATTAGTACGGCCATTTTTGTGGTTGACTTTGTAACTGCTTGATTATAAGCCTTTTGCTAATAGTGATTTCTAATGACCGCCATTAGAAAATAGGTTTTATAAATAACTCATTATCAACGTATTACAGATTCAACCACAAATTATTCCACTTCTATTGACCGATTTGGGTTTAACTGACAATATAGAAAATAAGAGATCGCTTTTTCCCTCTTGCAATAGACGCTGTTTCAGCAAAAGAGCGGAAGATAAGTCAAATTCACGCATAACGATAGTGTAAACTGAACTGTGTCACGGCTCTGTTTACACTACCGAATTTCTCCATGATTGAAAGTATTCCTCCAAAAGGAGTGAGTTTCTCGGATTTTATTTGTACTTTTGCCATGTCTTGTTGACTTTTTATCGTCTTTGGTATTGCAACACTATGATAGGTGAAATTTCTGATATAGCAATACCCTGAGCAACTTATTGTTGCTCAGGATATTATAAATAACGTTAAACTAAATAGTTGCGGAATTAAGGTCCAATACATAAAAAATCGAAATAATGACATTCATAAAAAGCATCTTGTTTTTGAGTTTGATTAGTGTAGTCTCATGTTCAGCAGAGGAAACACCGTCAGCACCTCCCATCTCCGATATTACCATTGATAATTTTCCTATTATCGATGGGTCAGATTCAACAGACCCATTGAGAACAATTCTTATGTGTAAGATTCTTGGGTTTAATTATAAATGGGAACGTCGCCCATTCACTCAAGAACCTGGAGCTGATATTAAAATGATAGTTCCAGAATATACCTGTTCTGAAGATGAACGAATCTATTTGAGCACTCACTGTCTAAAACAGTCAAATACACATATGTCTTTCATGAATCTGATAGATGATAAGGTTGAAATGGTTATCGCGGCAAGGTTAATCTCAAGGGATGAAAAGGTTTATGCTGAAGAAAATGGGGTAACTCTTATTGGAAAACCGATTGCCAAAGACGCGTTGACTTTTATGGTTAATCCTTTGAATCCCGTAAACAATCTTTCAATCAGCCAACTTCAAAGAATATATACTGGAGAAATAACGAACTGGAAAGAAGTCGGTGGGAACGATGAAGAAATCAATCCGTATGTTCGTAACCGTAATTCAGGGAGTCAAGAGAAATTCGAGACACTTGTAATGGATGGCTTGACTATTGGAGATTTTCCCGAATTACAAGTTGGCCTCACGATGATGTCTCCGTACTATCAACTTGAGGAAGATAAACAAGGGATTGGTTATTCTCCTTTTTACTATTATAGTGTAATAGTTGACAATGGAAGTACAAGAGCCATTGGTATTAATGGAGTGGAAATGACGAAGGAAAATATCATATCCAATACATATCCATATACTACAGAAGTCTATGCGGCTGTTCGTTCAGATATAGACCGTAATTCAACTGCATATAAGCTATTTGAGTTTCTTACTACAGCAGAAGGGCAGAATATTGTAAATGAAAGTGGATATGTACCGTTGGACAAAGCTTCCAGTGTGAGAAGCATATATGGGGCGAATGATATCACCTTATCTACCATATACACAGACCTTCAAGGAATATCTCATAAAACAAGACAAAAAGGTATAATGATAAAGACTGATGTATATAGGGATGGTAAAAAACATAGTACAAAAATCTTAGCTGAGTAAGTTCCATTTTAAGGAATCATGATTAACCGTCATATGCTGATTCCACCTCGACCTCTCTCAATCTTCCAATCATACTTCCCCTCTGCGACATCGTCAACCTCATTGAGTGTATGGCGATGTTTTGTTTCGTCAAAAGGCTGTTGGCTTTCCGCATTATGACAGACCACGCACCTACCGCAACTATTATCATGGACTTATGAAGCGTCTCGACATACCTCGACTGACACGGACTGCGCCACAGCTTTGCAACACGCTGCATTGAAAGCAACTGTGACTACAAGACAGTAAGTGTATTGCTCGGTCATGCCAACATTAGAACAACCCTTAATCTCTATGTTCACCCGAACATGGGGCAGAAGAAAAAGTGCATCACCAGGATGTTCAAGTCTCTTGGGAAATAGGGAAGAAAAGTAGCATAGGCTATAAAAGGCAAAAGGATGAGGTGACTCCACATCACCCCATCCTCAGCTTACTTGTCTATGTATGATGCGACAAGATAAACAATCGAAATGCTTGTATAAAGGAAACACGGAAAAAAAATCCAAAGCAAAGCCTTTACCCAACCATTTGACAACCACACACCTTCATTCCTTGACATCATATTAGACATATCATAGAAATGTCGAGTGAGGATTTCTTTGTTCTCCTTTCGGTGGTCTTCAAGAAGTTTGGACTCGTTTTCAATGAGTTTCTTCCTGTTGTTGATTGCCTGTTCCATATCGGCATCATCAACCTTAGCTTTGACAGTTATGTCTTTTACTTTGCCGATGTAGGCTTCAATAGCTTTGGTGACAGTATTCGCTTTATCTGAGGCTTCACTCAATTTGTCTTTTGCTTCATGCATGGAAGCAGTAGCCATTTCAACGCCACTTTTTGCCAAAGTCAAGCTATTGCCAGCATCCTTGTAGGCTTGAAGCTGTTGGTCAAACTTGTCCGATGCCTTGTCCGTTTCGATATTCTTGTCAATCGAGTTCTCGAAAGAGCCGAAATCCATATCTGAGATTTTACTTTTACCTATTGGCATAGTTTCAATGTTGTTGGTTGAACATTCGGTTATCTGCCATACCATTGCTTCTTGCGAGGTCTGCACAGTCGATTAGCCATCATAGCGCAGCGATACGCCCAAGACAGTTCATTCTCGTCCTTGTCACGTCCCCAACCTGAGGTTGCACCACCTCCGCCACCGCCAGACTGGGCGGCAATGGTTGTGGCAGCATCAATGTATTCAGCAAAGAGAAGAATGGCGGTCTTCAGCACATCACCTATCTTGGCAAACACATTGTCGGCATCCAAAGCTATATTCTTGTCGATGACATCCAGACAATTCTGAGGAATATCAACAGGGTAATGATGAAACTCGTCCGTATAAAAGTCGAAGTGACGTATCTTTGGAGTGTTGTCCGTAGTAGGCATGGGGTTGGGTACAGTCATAATCTTTGGCTGTTGGGTATTCTTTGTTGGAGTTGAAACTGGTTTCTCCAATTCTTGATGATGCAGTTTTGCCCATGTGCCTTCAATCTTTGAGGGCATCAGACAACGACCTTTGCCAAGTTCCGAGGACTTATAAATGGAGTTACCACGCTTGATGGCATAGCCACGCACTTGTCCTTTGTTGTCGGATTGCAGTTTGACATCATATCCCGTTTGTGTGAGGCATTTTGTGTATAGTCCCCAATCAAAGTACGGCATCTTAGCCAAAACGGAAAGACAATCATTGGTTATCGCGTCCTTATTTTGGCGGCTTACCTCTTGTGCATCTTTCCATCCACGCTGTTGCCCAACCTTGGCGGCAGCAGCCATCGCTCTCTCGTAGATATAATGGGCATCATTCACGTTGCCCCTTATGTCTATGCGGTTCGCATCAATATGAAGGTGCATAATGCCACTCTTGCTGTCACGATGAAGCGCAACAACATATTGGCTGTCTTTGAGGTTGGTTGCCTTTGCACTCTTGCGCTTCGACTTGGCTGAAAGGTCAACCGCATCAAACTCACGGATAAAGTCATCCGCCAACCTCTGCCATTCCTCCATCGTCCAACCTTGCGTTTCCTCCGAGGTTGGGGAAACCTCAATGCGTATCATGTTACGTTTGAGCGGATGATAACGGTTCAATTTGTCCTCAAACTTCTTCTGCAAGGCAAGCATTCTTGCCCACATTGCCGTTGGGGAAATATCATCGGGCAAGAGATTGGTCTTTACAATCTCCGCCTTGTCCTTATCCACTGAGTAACGTATGGCATTTGCGCCATGACTTATTACCTTTGCTTTTGCTATCATATATGTTGTATGTTCTATTGTGTTAAGTATTTCTCTATCTCAATCATGCGGTTCAAGATCACCTCTGCGCTTGTTCTCCATCGTTTCATAAAGATTTCGCTACGTAGAATGTTCTCACGTTCCGTTAGCGGACGACCTTTGAGGAAGCCGAACAATTTCTGTATATCGCCCCTGGCATCCGATAGGCTGTTCAAAGCCTCCATTTCTTTGTCAGTCAAGCGTTGTTTGGGATATTTGCCCTCCAACCGCTTGCGTGCGTATGCGCTTGTGGTCAGTCCACAAAGAGCAGCATATTCCGCTATCTCCTTATGGAGTTGCGGCGTAAGCCTTACTATCAGGCGGCTCGTGTATTTCGGTGCCTCCTTTTCTATATTTTTCTTATTCATACCAAGTATTGCTTCTATAAAAGTGTGCAACCCAATGCGAGCTTGCGAGCGTTCAAGAAGTCCATTGGCATACGGACAAACGAAGTGCGTTTGTATGACATTGGTATTTCTTGCATAGCACTGCTATCAGAGTTTACGCACAAGCACACAACGCACAGCGGTTGTACATGTTCACAGACTTGTTGTATAACGGTTCTCAAATTACCCAAGCAACAGTAATTGTGGGGCATCCTCCGCTTCCGTCTGTTCCTTGCTTGGGTAAGCAGCAGGAAAGCGGTCGGAAATGTAGTCTACCATATTGCTGACCACATTAGCCAACAGAGGGTCACGTTTTTGCAGACTGTTTATAAGTTCATCTTTCGTCATGATGCTATGGTCTATTGTTCATTTCATTCAGACGGTTTGCAGCCTCCAGTCTTATCTCCTCCTCCGACATGGCTCTTGCTCCTCGCACCCAGTCAAGCAAGGCTTTCTTCTCAAAGAAAATGAGTTTGCCTGTAGGCTTGAAGTACGGCAACTGGTTAAGATGCGTCATCTTGTAGAGCGTACTCTTGGCAATGCCGAGAAAGGCGGATGCCTCTTCAAGGTTCAACACTTCCTTTGTCATACAGCAAAGGTTCTCCAACTTGTTCACCCTCGACTGAAGCTCCACTATCTTGCGCTCATGGTCGAGGTTCATCTTTAATGCGTTCTTTTCTGTCATAAATCTGATATTTTGTTTATTTCGTTATCGATTTCGGCTGCAAAGGTATATTGTTGCCAATGATATTCAAGCAACCGTTATGGTTTATTAAAAGTGCTGATTTTCAATTCTTTGGCTCTATTTACCATGCTGTAATGTGGTAGATTGGTCGGACACTCACTCTTCGGGAATAAAGTGGAGAAGTTATAGTGGGCTATATCAGGGCAAGCCCTGTCGTGCACGCCACACCTCTTTGCCTCCAGCCGCCAAGTCAGAATTTGTTTCTTCCCTTTTGTTGGAATGCAATGCTTTTGTTCATCAGATACTCGTTGAGGTCTTTGTATTCTTCATACTCATTTGAGGCATCAGTACACTTGTCTTCCAATGCTTCCATTATCTGCCAGGTGGCCATTCTGCCAGCTTTGTCATTATCCAAGTGGCAGCATATTTGAGAATACTTATTGAGCATGGAGAGAGCACTCGGGATGTTTACAATGGAGTTGAGTACCACAGCATCACATTCGCCATGTAGTATGAGATAGGAGAGATAGTCCACGAACCCCTCGAATATGTGACAAGCTGTTTCGTGGTTCCTTATCGTAGTGATTGCTTTCGGAGCAATACATCCCTTGAAGTATGGATTCCGAAGTTCATAGCCACCAGCATCATTCTTGAAGCCAATAGCAAAATATCGCTTGCCAGCACTTTTGTAGTGTATTTCCACGCACTGCCTTTTGGCTGTAATAGAATCAATACCCCTTCCCGAGAGGTATTGTAGCAAAGCAGGATGAGCCAGTTCTTTTACCTCAATATCTTCAAACGAAGTGTCCTTTTGTGAGCAAGTAGAATGGATTGGTATTGTGGGTAGAATGGTTGAATGCCCCATCATGTGCAATACTTCTGAAATGTTTTGCGTGTGGTATAGTTGCATCGCCAAATCAATGATGTTACCTCCTTTGCCCAGTGCAAAGTCATACCACACGTTTTTGGTTAAATCCACCTTAAATGATGCGGTTTTCTCCGTATGTAGTGGCGATAAGTACCACCACTTATTTCCTTTTCTGTTTATTGGTTCATATCCCTTGCTTGCAAGGAAGTTGGATATTTGGATTGCCTTTATTTCTTGTATAGTCATAATGTGAGTGATTTGTTGAAATGTTGAGTTGTTGAGAGAATGGGCTGGTGAAAAGAAAAATAGCTTTCTCTTTTGCCCAGTTACACCTCTTGTTGAGTGCTTGTTGAATTGTATTTGTTTGAGTACCAAAGATTAGTCTGTTGTTCTCAACAATTCAACAACTCAACAAAGGATTATAAACCTAAAGAGTCTATAAATTCCTTGGTCACCGTGTAGAAACGTCCCACTCTGCTAATTGAGGAAACACGCCCCGGCTTAGTGTAGTCACATTGATAGGCAAGATAGGTCAGTGCATTGTGAGCAGGGGTAAGTCGCCAGACATCTTTCACGACCTTTCGTATCTGCCATTGCTCCACTTTTACACCGTTCATGGTCAGTAACGGTATTAAGTCTTGAGGGATGAACGACAGCTTGTCAACGTGTTGCGTTTCCATAATGTCACGTATCAGCTCTACCATATCCAACTCCGTATGGTTGCGGTTGCACTGGATAATGCGGTCAAGAGCCTCTGTCCTGATAAGGGTAGGATGAAACCACATACGCCCCTCTTTGTTGGTGGAGAGTGTGCGGTGCTGGAGATAATAGAGGAATGCAGGTATCTGTTCCTTTAGCTTTTGCAGGAAATTGGTATCATCGCTTTCAAGTGGTCGGATTTTACGCACCCAATAGCGGTTTTCTCCCGGGTCAATGATAACAGGGTAAAGTTCGTTGTTGGAACATAGTACGAACTTGGCAAAGAAGTTTACCTCCTGTCTGTCTTTACCCTTGGCCTCTACCTTGTAGGTTTGGGCTGTGCTTAGGTTCTTCAATCGCTCTGAATCTTCTCTACGACTCAACAGCACCTCGTCCACAACGATGAGTAGCTTGCCAGCCCAGTCTGCATTGAACTGGCTCCTGAAATCCTCGTTTGTATTAAAGGTAGCATTGTCCTGAAAGATACTTTTCAGAAAGTTCAGGAAAGTGGTCTTTCCTGTGTTTCGTTCCTCTGACACCAATAACAGGATGGGGAGTTTCTGAGTCGGCTGCATATAAAGCAACTGCATATAGTCCAACCCCAGTTCGTATTGCTCCTCAAAGATGTGGTGTAGCAGTTTTTCAATATCTGAGAAATTCCCTTCTGCCGGAACATGGTCAATTGGTTCATACAGATTATAGAAACCTGCAACATCCTTTTGATAGTCTGTGTGACTTGGCACTGTGCAAAAACCATTATATTTATCAATAGTAGGGATATTGTGCTTACCATAATCTTGTCGGATAGTGCCAAAGCTCCATTGCAATCTGCGGGTAGTCATCGTTCCATCAGCCAAAGGCTGCTGCACTATCTTATATATAGTAGTGCCTACTCGAATGTATTGTTCTTCCATAATGCTTGCTTTTAGATTAAACATTTGGATTAGCGCTATTAGCAGTTTGTACTTTAGCTTTCAGAAGTGAGGAGATTTCCTTCTTCGAGTAAAGATTACGTCCACCCAATTTGTGAACTATAATTCTTCCCTCCTTCTGCATACGCCACAAGGTGGTATAGGTTATGTGGAGTCGTTCACATACCTGGTCGCGAGTAAAATACTCGTCACTCTCTTCTGGTGTCAAATTGGCCTGTGTTTTTTTCCCAACTAATTCTTCCACCAATTCAGAAACAACCTGTTTCAGGTCATCCTTCTGTAACATTATAAAATTGCCTTGCATATCATGTTGTTTTAATAATTACGCTGCGAAATTACGATGGAATAAAATGAAAGCACCTCGGTAAAAATCATGACGATTTCTGCCGAGGTGCTTTTAACGGAACAGCGTTTCTTTTTAACAAATAAAGCCTTTATGATGCAATCAATATGCATCAGGGGAAAGTAAGGTGCGCAGTCTTATGTTTATCAACTTTGCCAGTTCCTTTCCGGTCTGGATCGCTTTTTCTGATAGGTTCAAATTATAGTCGTAGTCATGTTCACTGACAATGGCATTATAAAGGGCTTCTGCCCAATCAAAACCAGGCTTAAAGCCAAGGGACGGAAACTTTTCCAAGATAGCTGTATGGAAAGTCCGATAGTTGTAGGAGTCATTAAGCAAGTTGTAACTGGTCAATGCAGCAAATACATACGCAAGAACTGAGTCTGTACCTTTCGTTTCCATCCATTCAGTGAGTATTTTTTCTATTTCGTTGGTAAGAAGTTCTGCATAAGGTTGTATAAGCATTTCTTCAAGCAGGACACAGACTTGCTTACGTCCACGTCTGCCTTTACTCTCTTGTAATGCAGAATTAGCTACATCTTTGACTACACGATTGTTTGCTGCTTTCCATGTGCCTTTAGTGTAAGTCGCTTTATCCATACTGGTAAGCATCAAAGAGCGCATAAATTGTTCGCCAAAGTTTTTCTGCCAAAAAGAAGGCTTCTCTCCCATCATTGTTTTGGATAATAAATCAGCGGACTTCACGAAACCATTATCAAATATCATCCAATAGAACACACAGAACAAGAAAGGATTATTGTGCTGCAATTTATCTTTTGTTTTCTCTTTGTTAAATGTGGAGGCAAACAATTCAGTCAGTTTTTCGTGTGCCTGCTGACTAACATTAGAAAATTGAGCTTTGTTGTAGCTCTCAGTTCCAGGGCATAGGCTTAACAATAATTCGGAGATACCTTTTATACCATCAAGCGACAGCAGCTCTATCAAGTAGGAAAAACTTTTGAGGGCGAAGCTCATGTCACCATCGTATGCTTTTGTGAAGATATTTGTGAACTCTTGATATTCTTTCGGGTGTTCGTAATGCCAACGGCGCAAATGCAATAGATTCAGTTCTCGGTCTGATGCCTCTTGAGTTTCCTGCTCTTTATCCTGCAAGTGGAATTTAACCACATCTTTGATATATTGAGCATCCGTAGATTGCTCAAATTTAGTCATGGCACTCTCTATTTCCTCAAACCCATTATCCAATTCCAAATAGCAATGCATACAACAAGCAGCCATATCACCTTCTTCTGCGGCTTTAGAGAAAGTGTTTATTATGTTCTCAACAGGCATATTCTTTGCTGCCATTGCCTCTAAAAGCATATTTTGAAGCGAGTAAGTTTCATCGCATTCTGCCACATTGGTTCCATCTTGTGATAGAATGCCCAATGTGGAATGAATCTTGCTTTTGAACTCTGCATAGATTTCTTGGTTCGCCTCAAGCCATTCCTTCATCTTATTGTCCATAAGTGTTATTTTAGCTAATAGGGTTAATCTTTAAGACAAGCCAGCGGAATGACTTTCACGCCATCCTGACGAGTGTATGCCATGCTTCCACCAGTCATCACTATCAGCAAATCCGGTTCCCGAATGGGCATCTGTTTCTCTGTTGTGTTATGTTCCTGTATAAGCCTTTTGAGTTCAAGCAGATGCTTGGCTCCATCGTCAATCTCACGACTGCCAAGTTTGCACTCTATCAAGGCATACCGTCCATCTTCCAGATGCAGCACTATATCCGCTTCCAAATCATATCGGTCATGATAATAAGACACGTGACTGTTTAAGTCTATAGTATATGCCTTTAAGTCACGAATACACATCTGTTCAAAGATAAAACCAAACGTCTTGAGCTGCATGCTCAACGCTTCAGGAGACAACCCCAAAAGAGCAATCGGAATGGAAGGGTCGCAGAAACATCGTTTCACACCACTCCTGATAGCGGTTTTACTTCTAATTGCAGGACACCATGCACTTATGTTCTGGATAACAAATAGCTTTTCCAAAGCTGCAACATAGTCATCAAATGTGTCCACGTGGCAACTTACTTCGCCAGATGAGGTCACATCATCCAAAAGCGACTTCTTCTTGACCAGAGTCGAAACATTTCTGGCATACGCCCGAAGTATCATACTGGTCAGTCTGGCATCTCTTTTCTTGCCATCAATGCTAGAAATGTCGTTGGAGCAAATTGTTTGAACATAGTTCTTTGCAACGAGTAGTTGAGCCTTTGGGGTACGAGCTAACAAAGAAGCTGGCCATCCGCCTCGGGAGGCTGCAAAGATTAATTCCTCAACGGTCATCTTAGACATCTTGCCGTCAATATCATAATCTGGATTGTTGAAAAGTTCTTTCAACGAAACTTCACCTGTAGATTCTTGTGATTCCCACAAACTCATAGGCAGCATACGCAGTCTGGCAATACGACCAACTCCAGAATGGTGTATTTGGGATTTGTCAACGGCATTGGAACCTGTAAGTATAAATTGTCCGGGGATTTGACGATCATCAACAACAGTTCGTACTGCATCCCACAACATTGGAGCATCTTGCCACTCATCAATAAGGCGAGGCGTAGCTCCATTTAACAGAATGGACGGCTTAGTTTTAGCGGTGACCAAATACTCCTCACGCAAACTAGGATCTTGCATTCTCAAAATGCTGTTTGCAAGTTGAGACGCAGTTGTAGTTTTGCCACACCATTTTGGTCCTTCTATCAATACAGCCCCAAATGCATCCAGCAAGTCTTGCAACAGGGCATCGGCAGTTCTTTTATAATAACTCATATAATATGCTTTTTCAATTGCAAAGATACACATTTTCTGCGAAATGCATGGCCAATTCGTGTTTTTTGTGGCATTTCAATCCGCTTTTTTGCGGTGTTTTATTCGGTATTTTTGTGGCATTTCAATCCGCTTTTTTGCGGTATTTCACTTGGCATTCTTGCGGTGAGCAACTATAATTAGTCTGATAAGTTAGCCATCAACTCCATCCGTTCCTCCTCGCTCAAGCCTTTTAGCATCTCAAGCAGGGCTTTCTTATCTACCACAGGAGTACTTTCTTTCGACTTCTCATTGAGTAGATAATGGTTATACTCCAGCATCTTTGCAAGCGGATAGGCACCGATATAATTGGAAGTAATGTCACCGCCGCCACTATGCCCCATGCTGTCGCTTATATATTTATAAGGTACGACACCAGAGTTATTGAGGTTGGTAGCGAAGCTGTGCCTTGCCCAAGTGGGTGATGGCACCTGTTCCATATCCAATAGTTTGGCAACTTTTGCCATGTGCTCACGTATATATCTGTTGTAGCGTTGGATAACCCATATCTCTTGTTCTGGTGTGATTAACTCACTCATGATGGGGAATACCCTTCGCCCAAGTTTTGGGACATTGCCATACCGGTTGAGTATCTCTTGAATCTCTGGAGTAACAGGAAATATCACTTCGCTGGCACTCTCGTTCCGCTCACGAGTTTTGTGGCGAAGGAAACGAAGCTGCTTGCCATGAGTGGCATAGTATAGTTCATCATAAGTCAGTCGGAGTGTATCAGCAAGGTTCTGTCCATCGCCCAAATACATAAAAATGAATAGTCCAAGGTCGCGAAATATGGCATACTTCTCTCTGCCGAGGAACAGTTCGTTTCCATCTTTGTCTTTTGCCTCGTCAGCTTTCCAAAAATCATAGAGCTTCCGCATGGTAGCCACGTCAAGAAACTCATGCTTACGGCTCTGCGCTTTGTTGTAGCCCGTATCCTTAAACATTTCTTTGGTATCACCTTTCATCAGTCCGTTAGCGATGCACATATTGATTATAGTCCTTAGACTGCGAAGTGCGATAGCAATAGTGGTGGTGCTCAATTCATTCTTCTTCATGATTTTTACCCATTTCAAGATAAAGTCACGGTTAATATCTGCAAACGACACATCCGTTCCCAAATCTTTCACAAAGCGATTGCGTACATCCTTACTACAACGAGCGGAACCAGCCTTGCCTTCATTGGTCTTAGATTGAATGTACGAATCCCAAACTGTGATGATGGTGCTATCATCGTCTTTCTTGCCTTGGAACCTATCTTGCAACTTGCGAAGAGAGAAATTGTTTTCCGAGATAAGTTGGTTAACCATCAGTTCCACTCTGTCCATCAGATTCTTCATGTCGTTACGCTCCGCTAATTGGATGCGCCGACCGCTTTTCTCATAATCGCAAAGAACCAACCATTCTTCCATAGTGTATGATTTTCCTAAACGCAGGAAAATCTTTTGTCCGCCATGACACACACGCACAGCTACTGGAAGCGGTTGCGAATAGTCGCCCGCTTTTCGTATGTCAAGAGTCAGCGAACCATATACATTGCCATTCGCAGCCGTGAATTTCGCAAGGCATTTTTCTCCTCTTGCATTGGATTTTCCGTTCTTCTTTGCCATTTCGGTGACCTTATTCGTTTTTTCTATCTCCATAATGCACTTATTTATAGTTAATATTCCGCTCGTTTTGGTGACCTTCAGGTGACCTTTTCGCACGAAAACCACTGCAAATATACGTATTTTTCTGCAAACAGCAAAATGTGTTAGATGCTGATTATCAGTATAATTACACTTTATGCAATCCTATGAAATAATCCACAAAAAGACTCATAATCTGGAGGTCCCTGGTTCAAGCCCAGGCTGGTCCACACCTAACAGTTATTTAAGTACAAAAAGCCGCTAAAATTGCAGTTTTAGCGGCTTTTTTACGTTCAACAATATAGGCATTCAAAAAAAGCGGACACAAAATTCGGTGCCTACTTCGGTGACCAACATTGCTTCTTTTCTCTCTTTGAGTGGGCGAACTCATAAAACAAAGAGAAATGAAAGAAAAAAAACAAACTTTCACAGTTCTGTTCTGGATAAGGAAAGGAAGAACAAGTGAAAACATGGCACCGTTACATTGCAGAGTAACAATCTCGGGACAAAGATACGAAATTCCGATGAATATCTATCTACCTTTGTCAAGCTGGTCATCCACCGCACAAAAGGCACTGGGAAAAACCGACATCTGCAAAGAAGTCAATCGGTACATCGAAGATTTAAAGATGACTATCGATGAAACACTTACCAGAATACGGAACAAGAAATATCCTGTGAACATCGAGAACTTTAAACTCATGTTCAATGCGCAAGAAAACGAATATTCGACGATTAGTAAACTTTTCGAGTATCACGAAATTATTGAAAAGAAAAAGTTCCGGGAAAATACTTTCGTCGGTTACAGGATCACCCGAAACCACCTCATCAACTACATTAGAATCAAATATCATACGACAGATTACGATATCACAGCCATTGATAAAGCCTTTGTCTACGAATTCTTCGCTTACCTGCAAGGATTCCAATCGCAAAGACAACAAAATCGCCAAAGCCGCCAATGTAAATAAACGAGTAACCTATCATGAAAGAAGTCACATCTTCGCCTGGTTTAAACAGAGATAGAACTCTTTACTTAAAAACTCTTTCGGAATGTTCATAAGATTTAATTTTCACAAAATCAATACATAAATAAAAAACTACGAGAGAAATCCCGCAGTTTTCTATTTACACAATCAGATGGAGAGTCACTGTTTATTCATACCATTTTTTTCTTAATCAATAAGCTCTCAAACCAAAATCAAAGTTCATCTTTTTATTTTCCTGCACTTCAATTTTCAGCTCATTTCTTCCTTCTCGCAAATAGTGGCAATAATCACTTATATTGTACTGATTATAGTGTCTGGTTTGCTTCACTTCTTGTGAAAAAACTTCCACCCCATTCAACCAGACCTTCACATCTCCAGTAGCACGTATCCATAAAGACAAATGACTGAATTCTTTATTTACTTCAAATGAAGTTTCCGAAATGATTCCCGAACGAGGAGGACAATCGAAAGGCAGAGAAACCATTTTCGGTTCTTCGCCATTGAGACTGACCGCCCGGGTGATCTTGCCTCCATCCTGAGCATCGGCAACCAAAGTAACCGCTTTCACCGGACTGATATGATATAAACGATCGTGCATGAGATGCAGCAAACCTTCAGGTATCTTGATTACTTTCCGGTCGTATGTAATTAAACCGTTTACTTCACCCTCCACATCAGTGGTCTGTGTGTAGATAGCGGCACTTAATCCCTGCGCTATCAGAGTCTCCAAATCATAAACCAGCCTGCCGTAGTTATCCATCAAAGCCATTGCTCCGTCAATATTCTTATATCCCCAATTTCTCATATCGAGATCCCATAAATGCTCCTTGATAGCCCAACCATATCCTCCGAACTCTCCCAATGCAGAAATCCGGTTACCATTGCAAACAGGCAGAATCATGGAAGTCGCCGGGTAGTTGTGTACATCATACATATGCCCCACCCCTCTGTCTGTCCAACCGGTTACTCCGTCAATGATACGGCTCTTATCGTAATCCATCACCTTTTTTACAATTTCTACAGTGTTATGCTGCCCCCAGCCTTCGTTAAAGACTACCCATGTAGTAATACAAGAATAAAAGCGCAGACGGTCGATCATTTCAAACATCTCCTGTTGCCACTGGTTAGTATGTGCTACGGGTGCATTCCAGTCAGTCTGTGCATTAGGCTTTATGTGCTCTTTATCTTTTCTTTCGGTAGAGAAGCCTGACACCATATCCTGCCACATCATCAAACCCAATGAATCGGCATAATAATAATATTGTTCCGGTTCTATCTTGATGTGTTTACGTATAGTATTGAATCCCATCTTTTTGAGTTGAACCATATCCCAAAGCATTGCTTCTTCAGAAGGAGGAGTCAGCAAACCATCCGGCCACCAACCCTGATCCAATGTACCATACTGGAATATCGGTTCGCCATTCAGACAAATACGCCGATAGCCACATTCGTCTTCTTTGATGCTGACCTCACGCAGTGCGAAGTAGCTTTTCACTTTATCTACAACCTTTCCGTTACTTACCAACTCAATATTCAGATGATAGAGTTTTGGAGAAGAAGGACTCCAGAGAACGGCTTCCGGAATTTCCATCTCTATCTTTGACGTTAACTTCTGCTCTATCGCGTTCACTATCTTACTTCCATCCAGCAGCTCTACTTTTACTTTTTCCCCTCCCTTAGCTTTAGCTACACCAATGTCCAGACTCACCGTTTTTTTATGAACATCAGCTGTAGGAAGCACCTGAAGAATATGAGTGGAACTGACAGCTTCTAGCCATACAGTCTGCCAAATGCCGGATACCGGGGAGTACCAAATGCCCTTCGGATCTAACTGTTGCTTACCACGAGAAATTGATTCTGTATCTGTAGGATCGATAACGGCAACCTCAACAAGTTGTGAACCTCCTTTCTTCAAGAATTTAGTTACATCAAAAGAAAAGGGATTGTTCCCTCCTTTATGGATACCTGCCAACTTATTGTTTACCCATACCTGACATTCATAATCCACAGCACCGAAATGCAAAATCACGTTTTTTCCTTTCCATGCGTCATCAAGGGTAAAGTGACGCTGATACCACAATTTCTCAGTAGGTAAAAAAGGACGTTGTACTCCCGAAAGCGAAGATTCAATAGCGAATGGAACAAGAATCTGTTCCTCAAACTTCACTAGTTTTTTAGGAGTATCCTGACTGGTAACTGCAAACTGCCACAACCCGTTCAGATTTATCCATTGCGAACGTTGTAACTGAGGGCGTGGATAGCTCTGCCATACATTTTCCGACGTAACTTTATCAGCCCAAACTGTTTTCATTCTATTTTCTTTCGAGTTTGCTGCGTAAGCAAACATATGTGCCATAGCACTTATAAATAATACTGCAATTAGTAGTTTCTTATTCATATAATTAAAAAACAATGGTTATAAGCATAAATTCTTGGCTGTTCAGTCGCAATCCAGCTATTTCCTTAAGAACAGAACCCGATGTTGCTGGTATAATTCGTATAAGATTCGATTCTGTTCCTTTCTCAACAGTCAGATTTGTTGAGGTATTAACCCCGCTTGTAGTATCTAAGTTAAAAGTATAATGTTCGCTGCCGGGATTCCAAAGTACAATAGAAATCTTATTCTCATCTGCCGAAGCGATATATTTTAAGCCTTCTGGAATACCGGATAGTCTTTTACGCGCTTGAGGCATACTATTCAGAAAAGTAAGGACGGAGTTCATCATACTGTAGTTCTGTGCTCCAGCGAAAAAGCAATATCCATACACCATATCCGCATAATCGCAGAGTATAAGTTCTGATTCCAAGAATGCGATAATGCCTGGTGCCGTAGCAAAGCGTTCCTCGTTAGTCTTCAGCTTATTTGTTGCACCGTAATCATAACGATTGAACAATACTTTTTTGTGCAATGGAATATCATATTTCACAAGAGCATTTTTCACATCAGCAAGAATCTTTGAGTTACGCTGAGCCATATAATTCTGAATGGAATAATAATCAAAAGGTACACCTTTCTCAATAATTGACTGTAGTGAAGCATCGTAATATCCGGATACCTCGTTGAGTTGCGATACAGCGCTGAGCATTCCTGCATTCTTTAGCTTATTGGCAGTAGGTCTCCATATTGCCGGATAAACAGTCAAATTTTGAATAGTGGCAGTTTCTGTCTGCGTACCATTGAAATAGCCGGTAGTATGCGATGGTTCCTGATTACCCGCATAAATGGTATTTGAGACTCCCAATTTATCATGCAGGAGTTTCATCCATTCGAAAATTGTTGTCCCATTGGCATCATAATTATTAGTGGCAGGTAGTGGATAATAACGTGCACTACCATGAAACGAACGTCTGCTGTCAAGTGGAAAAAGGTGCTCGACACGGCCATTGTTCTTACCTTCAACAGGTACGCCGGAACACTGTACAATCAACTGAAATCCAAGATCCCGTGCCATCTGGCATAATTCCAAATATTGTGAATTGATATGTACATCTATTCCTCCATCTTGGTTTCTGCTAAATTCTTCTTTTTCTCCGTTACCCCCGAAATATTGAGATCCCATGGAACGATAACTGCGAAAATAATCGCCTTGTGGGTTACTGGTCCAATTTGCATCAAATTGATTTAAATCCTTCGGTAGAGCTACAAGTTGCATTCCCATATCAGCATAAGCTTGCAAATCACTCTTTATTTTGCTATTGGAACTGCTAATCGCATCCCGAAGAATATATCCGCGCTTAATATCCAAAACAGGTAGGTCGGAATCAGAAAAGTCCACTTTTATTGTCGTCCCGGAAGTTGTTTCAGGGACAGACGAATTCGGCAATATCCGACCGTCATCATTGCATGCTGACAGCAATGCTACAAGCACTAGACATACATATGTTCTTTTTCTCATTTCTGATATGTTTTTTAATTGCATTATCTTTTTTATGATGCCTGATGAGGGTAATCTACTTATCCTTATATTCTTTAAAATCCTTTCGGCGTCCTTTATTATAGGTATTCCAAACTTTTGGGAAATAGAGCACGTCACTGCGGTCCGCCCACTCAAAATAAGCATTTTCTAATTCCCTCGCCATTTCAGGATACTCTTTTATCAGATTATGTTGCTCGGTACGGTCTTCTTTGATATTATAGAGTTCCCATTCGTCACCTCGGAAGTTTGCGGAAACCAATTTCCAGTCTCCCTTGCGTACCATGCGGTTACCTTCATGTTCTGCATAAATAAAACGGTCCGGCATCTCTTCGCCGCGTACAATGGGAAGGATTGATACACCCGGTGTGGGAATGATCTTTCTACCTTCGTACTCTTTAGGATATTTAGTTCCTGCCAGTTCAATGCAAGTTGCCATAATATCCGAAAATTGTGCCGGTTGGTGATCAATACTACCCTTGTGTTTGATCTGTTTACCCCATTGAATGATACAAGGAGTGGATATTCCCCCTTCATGCGCATAATGTTTGTAAAGAGTAAATGGGGTACAACACACATTTGCCCAGCCTGTTCCGTAGTGATGGTAAGTGCCCGGAAGTCCCATCTGATCTAACTCAGCTCCAACATGAGTATGATATTCTGTTCCTGTTTGCTTGTCAAAACCGAATTCATGCCATTCGGCACAAGCTCCATTGTCCGACATAAACATGATGAATGTATTATCCAGTTCACCATTCTTCTGTAATGTATCTAATACCCGACCGATGTTGGCATCCATAATATCTATCATAGCGGCATAGATAGCCATGCGGCGAGCCAGGTCAGTCTGCTGTTCCTTTGTTAAAGAATCCCAGGCTGGAAGCGGGTGTGTCTCATCCTCAAACAAACTTTCAGGAACCACACCGCGCGGGCTTAATTCTGATTTTCCTTGCAGAAGCCCCATCTTTACTATTCGTTTCCAACGTTGGTCGCGAATCTTATCCCAGCCCTGCAGATAAGTTTTCATATATTTATCCGTTACTTCTTTCGGAGCATGCAACGGGAAGTGAGCCGCATTGTATGCCAAATATAAAAACAAAGGTTTTTCTTCCTGATGTGCCTGATTAATAAAATCTATGGCATAATCGGTTATTACGTTGGTTGCATAAAACTCTCCCTCTTTATATTGGCGTGGGGCACGATCTTTAGGCAAACGGGTATATACGTCCGGATTCCAAAAAGAGTTGAATCCGCCTAGTAAACCATAATATTCCTGAAAACCACGTTGTATCGGGTTCGCAGTTTTACCTAGATGCCATTTACCGGACATGGCTGTGAAATATCCGGCACCTTTCAGTACCTCGGCAATAGTGACATTGTCAGAGTTGGAGCGGAAACCGGCATATCCTTTCGGCCATGCCGGACGAGTTGCGTCCATGTGCCCGAGCCCTGTCTGATGCGGATAAAGTCCGGTTAACAAATTAGCACGCGACGGACAACTCCGTGCACTGTTATACATTTGTGTCATGCGAACGCCTTGTCTGGCCATCTTATCTAATACCGGTGTTCGTACTTCTCCTCCATAACAACCTAAATCTGAGAAACCCAAATCGTCTGCTAATATAACAATGATATTAGGCTTTTCCTGTGCGAAGGCCATAGCTCCGAAAGCCAGACCTCCGGTTATCAATAGTAATGATTTCATTTTGCCTGATAATTGTGATTAGGTTTAAACTTTCCATTTTCATAAAGCATCGGGATCAATCCCGGACGGCATGTTTCTTTATACTCGGTTGCTTGCGCACCACGGGGATTGAAAAACATGGTTGCCCACCAGTTTCCATCTTTGTCTTGAAACAAATTATTGTGTCCGCCGCCAGTGATTGCGTTATATCGTTTACTATAAGGACCATATACATTATCGGCAGTGGCAATAATGCAATCATAGCTATAACGTGTTTTCTTATTAGTTAGTCCTTCCTTCTCAACATAAGTATCTCCCTTCGCCGTGCGGTGCGCCCAAATAGCTTGCACCAAATGGTATTTTCCGTCATACTTAAAGATAAAAGCTCCTTCAACGTATGGTTCCGGAGAATATTTGCTTTCTTTTAAAGTCTTTACTTCTTCTGCCAGACCGCTCATATCCGGCTTCATGCGTGCTATATAATGGTTGTGACCAACAAAATATACAGTGCCGTCCGTGTCTTCAAATAGACTTCCGTCAATGTTAGGAAAGATAGCCTTGTCTTTGTTGCCTTCGATATTTTCATAAGGACCTTCCGGCTTTCCGGTAGTACTCCGTAGGATAAAAGAGCCTCTTCCACCTGCCGATTGGTTCATGCAAGCTACGATAAACCAGTTCTTCACACTCTTGATGTAGTGCATTTCCGGTGCCCATACAGCATGGAAACGGTTATCCATCGGATCATTGTTAATAGACCTTTTTGCATATTTCTCTCCTTCTTTATATACTTTCGGTTCTTTCTGCCAGGTACCGTCTTTTTCCATTGACCAGATCCGTCCCATAGCCTCCCAGACCTTCAGATCTTTGGAGCGCCACAGATACAAACCGTCATTCCAGTCCCAGCAATGCCTTTGTCCCGGGAAGTGGCGATCGGGGGTAGAAGTGGTTCCGGTGATATAGTAGTAGCCATCGGGCCCCAGTGTTGCCCATGTGTCACGCATCCAGTAATCAAATGCCGGTTGAACAGATTTTGGAACACGCAGTTCCGGAGCGTTGGTGTCCGCTGTTCCATATGCCTGTGCCGATGCAGTGCAGACAGAAACAAATCCTGTCAGTAAAGCCAATCCTAATCGCAAAATAAATTTCATATATTACAGTTTAATTGTTTACGGATACAAAAGTAAATTGTTACCGGATTGATCTCATGGAACAATGTCTTTAATATCCGTCAAAATGTACATTCTTTTGATTTATTACTGTCCCGGTTGAAGATAATTATAAGGATTCTGTTTGAAATGATAACGCTTCCGGGGAAGAGGCAACGGATCTTGCAGACGTAATTCCCATGCGACTAATTTCGTCAGAAGTTCTGTCTGGACAGCACTGTATTTCTTTTCACCAAACAGATTCTGTACTTCCGAAGGGTCTTTTTTGAGATTATACAATTCCCCGTTTCCATAGTTATCCATCACCAGTTTCCAGTCATCTTTTCTGACCATGCGTGAAGTACCGCTTTGAGTCCAGGTATTAAGTTCATCAAAGTGTGCAATCTTACCCGGCGTCAATGCTCCTTCCTGTTCGAAAGTCAGAGAAGAATCCAGTTCGACATGCGCTCCTCCGAAACCTTGCTGTACGACAATGCTGGAAAACTCTTCTTTTGGGTATTCTTTTCCGGTCAACATCGGCCATAAGCTACGACCTTGAACACCTGCCGGGATTTTGGCATCAATAGCAGAACAAAGGGTAGGAAAGATATCAGCAATGGATACATGGCTATCCATAGGAGCAGACTGATTCTTAATATGATATCCTGCCCATACCATCGGAATACGTGTGAGGCTTTCGGAAAGTCCGGCTCCTTTGCGGATCAACCCATACTCGCCCCAATAATCACCATGATCTGAAAGGACAACAAAGATCGTATTTTCAAACTGCCCGCTGGCTTTCAGCGATTCGATCAATCTCTTTATCTGGTCATCTATTAAGCGGACCATACCGATGTAATTGGCACGGATTCTGGGTAAATCTTGTTCCAGATTGGGACATGAAGCATCTTCCAGTTCTGCTAAAATGCGATATTTCTCTCCTTTCTTTTCCAAGTCTTTGCGAGATGTTCTCAATACAGGAAGTTTATCGGGTGAAAACATAGAATAATAAGGTTCGCAAACCTGATAAGGATTGTGAGGTTCCGGGAAAGATACCCACACAAAGAAAGGATTCTCTTTTTGTTTTTCTATCCATGACAATGTCTCATTGACAATTTTAGTCGGATGTTGCTCCTCTACAGGGATTGGTGAAGGTTCCAGCCATTGTCCTCTAGCCTTCTGGTTTAAGAAACGGGCAGTTTCTTTTTCTTCGGGAGTCGTTTTCTTATTCTTGCCCCAATGCCCGTATTCCGACCAGAAATCCAAGTCGGCAGGTTTCAGATAAGCATGGTTTTTACCTACAAGTGCCGTCTTATATCCGTTCTCTTTTAATACGCCTACTAAATCCTGTTCAAAGAAAATGTCGGGAATGTTATGGTTAGTACGTACATGAGTTGCCGAAGGAAAACGTCCGGTGAACATGGAACAACGGGCAGGAGAACTGGCCGGTGCTACGGTATATGCTTTGTTGAACCATACATTCTCCTGAGCTAATTGATCTACATAAGGAGTTACATCCAAAGGAAAACCCTCTCTTCCACATAGGTCAGCACGTTGCTGATCGGTCATAATGATTACAATATTCGGTTTGTCGGTTTGTGCCATCAATGACATTGACAAACCCTGTAATGCCAATCCTGTAATACAAAACGCTGCATTTTTCATATTTATCTTATTTAAAACGGTATACAATCATTGAAGAAGCTTCGAGCTTCAAATCTTTGTTTAAATTCAGTGTTACAGCCGACTGAACAGGTTTTACTGCTTCCGGTGTTTCCGGAGTGTTATTCTTACCGGGTTCCAGACTCAATCTAATTTTTTGTGCCTGTACATTTTTTCCGAATCCATTCACAGCTGTTTGAAGCGTCACCTCCTGTTTTCTCAAATTAATCAGTTTCAGAATGTATTCTTTACTTTCACTGTCATATCCCATAGTGACGAATACATTCTGCAGTCCCTTCATTCCTTGAATACTAGTATCCAGACACACATCGAAAGTGTGATCTCTGAACATCTTTGATAGATAATAGAAAGATGTCTTAATGCTGCAATCTACTCCGTTTAATAGCATGGACTGCAACTGCCGGTGTTCCATAAAATCCCAATGACGCATCACAGGCCGTTCTGCCAGCAATGGATTCATATCTCCGTTACGTTCAATCGACATTCGTACTGCCCCGCTGGCTAACAAGTTATAGGGATATTTCCCGTCAATACCCAATTCTCCGATAAACAAATCCGCTACTCCTCGTTTGTAATTGTCAAAACGGTAATGCTGTTTACAAGCCCATTCGATAGGTTGATAATGGTGTTCATCGAATACTTTCACATTTTCCGGATTTATAAACTTAGCTATGTCAATACGTTTATCATCATTTTCTTTACCTATGATACTATTGGCTATATAGATCAGGTCAGGATATTGTTTGTGTAATGCCTGATAAATCTTTTCGTAGCGTTCCCAATAAACAGGGCCAAAATCTTCGTTTCCAATTTCAATGTACTTCAGCGGGAAAGGTGCTGGATGTCCGTTCTTTGCACGCAAAGCTCCCCATTTGCTGGCTACCGGACCAATTGCGTATTCGATGGCATCCAGTGCATCTTGAATATAAGCGTCCAAATCAACGTCCGGTTGAATAAAATTCCAGGGAGACTTCTGTCTTACCCATCCCGTACAAATCATTCCTGTAGGAATGACATACATAGCATCTGCTCCCAAATATTCGCACAACTCGTAAAACTCATGATAGCCGATTCCGTCTGTGCGGTAATAAGGTGCCCATTTACTCCATTGCCCCGGTCGGTTTTCAATAGGGCCTATTGTTTTTTTCCAGTGATACATAGTGGCTTCATTCACTCCGTGTACGATACAACCACCAGGAAAGCGAATGAAATCCGGTGCATATTCTTTCAGATTTTGCATAATATCGGCCCGGAAAACAGATTTCCCATTGTCCCATGTATCTGAAGGGAATAAAGAAACAACGTCCAGTTGGAATTGTCCTTTTCCAAGCGGCTGAATAGCGAGCATACCCCGTTTCACATCTTGATCGGATTTTAATATTCCGGTGAGTTTGGTCCACTCCTTACCTTTTACATCCAAAATAAGTGGAGTACTAACCGGTTTACCCTGTTCGTCTACCAGCATGACTTGAAGTGGATCTGTATAGTTTTTACTCTTTATGTACATGGAAAGATGATAGGATACCTCTTTCCGCAGATTCATACCGTAATATCCCCGATTTAGAATCATTGCTCCCGGACTGTTTGTAATATCGTCAGTCACATTAACCAACATTGAATACCGGTTCTCTTTATTCAGAGGATTTTCTTCTGTACGACTAATGAAAATGGGAGCATATGGTAAGGGATAAGTGCTCCATCCGATCAGAGGGTCCACATGAAAGACATCTTTGTTCTTTCCTCGCGGATTAGGCACGTCCTGATAAAGTCCGTTCTTTACTGCCAGGTCTGCAGGCGGAGTTGCTTCTTCGAATGAGCGGTTCCGTATCAATTCGGCATGTAAGGCACCTTCGCCTATCATACCAATCTCTTCATAATGGAACCCATATTTGACACGGCTTACTTTGTGTGTTTTCTGTTTATTGATATGCAAAACACCCTCATGAGTATCATTTGCCTGATTCCCTGCTATCGGCTGGATAAGAATAAAACAGCACAAGCAATACAATGTCGTTCTGCAAAGTTTTGTTTTCATGGTCTTTTCATTTGGTTTACGATACAAATGTAGGGAATTCAAAGAATAAACATTCGTCACATCATGTTCAATATAAGGAAGTATGTATTGTTTGAGGTCATATCTCCCGCTTGTGCACATAATTTCTAATGGAATACACATTTGTACTAGAAGAACCGAACAAAAAAACACTATCTTTGAGCATCAAACAAGGAGTACAATCATATATGAAAAGCAGTATACACAAAAATCTTACGTTGGTGGCAGCTTGTTTATTATTTCTGCTTCATCCGACATATACGGAAGGGAAAATCCAATATCATAATGTCCGCTTCAAACAGTTGAGCATTACGGAAGGACTCTCTCATAATACTGTCAATGCCATATCTCAGGACAGTAAGGGATTTATGTGGTTTGGTACCCGGAATGGTTTATGCAGGTACGATGGATATAACATTACCCGGTACTTTCATGAGGAAGAAGATTCCACTACAATCAGTCATGATTTTATCACCAAATTATATAATGACTCTTGCCGGAATGTCCTTTGGATTTCTACAGAGCAGGGAGTCTGTAAATACAATCCTCAGAATGAACAATTTACACGTTATCACATCGAAGAAAATAATAAAAACAATGTTTGCTTTTTAAATACTTCCGACAATAGGTTCTTGGCTGGATGCAGTAATGGTATCTATCAATACGATGAATCAAAAGATTGTTTCATTCCATTCATATTATGTGAAGGTAAAGGAGAAAATATCCGTGGATTGGTAGAAGACTCGAATGGAAGTTTATGGATCAGCAATAACAAAGGCTTAAAGCGTTATAATCTTAAAAACAGGCAATTTGAGCCATTGCCTCTGCCCATGCGCCCATTTCTGAAAAAGAACATTCGTTTATCTTTGCTGTCGGATAATCAATTATTATTCAATACACCTCAAGAGGTATTTGTGTATAATATCAACAATGATTCATTGTATCCATTAACGACTATAAAAGAGATCCGACAACTAAGGTGTGCAACAACCGATAGCCAGAATAATATTTGGTTGGGAACCGAGAATGGCATTTTTATTTATGATCAGACTTTTCGGTTGATAACCCGCTATCAACAGTCAGAAAGCGATTTGAGCAACTTGAATGACTCTCCTATTTACAGCCTTTTTGAAGATTATAATCATAATATGTGGGTGGGAACCTATTTCGGCGGTGTGAATTATTTCATATATGCTTCAGATCAGTTCCGGATTTATCCTTATGGTAACTCGCCCAACCACCTTAGCGGTAAAGCGGTACGTCAGATTATCAACGCCCCAGATAACAGTCTTTATATTGCTACTGAAGATGGGGGACTTAATTATCTGAACAGCAACCGGGAAATAACGCGCTCCGAACGTCTCCATAAGCAAATGAATATAAAAGCCCGGAATATACATTCCTTATTGATTGATAGCAAACAGAACCTGTGGCTTGGTTTATTTCTCAGAGGAATGAGCTATTATATGCCCAGAGAAAACAAGACACTCTCTTTTGATGAAGGAATTGGAAAAAGCTCGTCCGGTTTTTGTATTATAGAAGATGAAATGGGGAAAATATGGTATGGAGGACCTTCCGGATTATTTACTTTAGACAGGCAAAACGGAAATTTTCAGTTGAAGAAAGTATCTTCTCTTCCTGTTTTCTGTATGCTTAACCTGAATGATAGTATTATCTGGACAGGAAATCGCCAGAATGGAGTGTATCAAATCAACAAACGAACAGAAGAACAGACGCCCATTCCACAGTTTTCATTTAACAAGCTATATGTAACCTATCTCTATATGGACTCGGAAGAAAATGTTTGGGTAGGAACTAATAATGATGGGCTTTTCGTTCTGAATAAGCAAGGTGATAAACTGAAAAGTTACTCTAAAAAAGAATTAGGATCAAATGCTATAAAAGGTATTATAGAAGATGACCAGAACAGTATATGGGTAGGAACAGATAACGGTTTATGCAATATCCAGCCGAAGTCCGGATTAATCAACCGATATACTATAGCTGATGGATTACCGACCAATCAGTTCAACTACTATTCGGCTTGCAAAAAGCCTGACGGTGAACTGTTCTTTGGGACGATCAATGGAATGATTTCTTTCTATCCGGAACAGGTGCGCCCTGTAGAACCGCATTTCAATATTGCCCTGACAGGAGTATGGAGCAATAATGATGTGGTATCTTCCAGTAACCCGGACGCATTGTTACCCGCTTCTATCTCCGAAAATGATGTGATGACCCTTACCCATGAACAGGCGCAATCCATACGCATAGAATATTCGGGGCTTAATTATCAATATAAAGATAAAACACAGTATGCCATGAAGCTGGAAGGAATCGATAAAGAATGGCAATTTGTAGGCAACCAACATCAGGTACGTTTCTCCAATCTCCCGACCGGAGACTATACGTTGAAGATCAAAGCAAGCAGTGACGGGGTGAACTGGGATGAAAAAGGGCAAAAGGCATTGACAATCCATGTACTACCTCCGTGGTGGCTTTCTATATGGGCTTATCTGATCTACGCATGTATGGTTCTTTGCATCATCTATCTGGCATACAAATATACTAAAGCCCGGTTAATTCTTCTGATGAGACTAAAAACAGAGCATGAGCAACGGGTTAATATGGAAAAGATGAATCAATCAAAAATCAATTTCTTTACGTATGTTTCTCACGATCTGAAGACACCGTTAACTTTGATTTTATCTCCGCTTCAGCGGCTCATCAAACAGAAACAAATCGATAATAGTGATCGTGAGAAACTGGAAGTCATTTACCGCAATGCTAACAGAATGCATTATCTTATTGATGAACTGTTGACCTTCAGTAAAATTGAAATGCAGCAAATGGAGATTAATGTCAGAAAAGGAAACATTATGCATTTTCTGGAAGAGATGTCCCATATCTTCGATATTGTATCTAAGGAAAAGGAGATTGACTTCATTGTCAGTTTGGAAGAGACGGATGAAGAAGTCTGGTTCTCTCCATCCAAACTGGAACGCATCATGTACAATCTGTTGTCGAATGCTTTTAAATACACTCAGACGGGAGATTATGTGAAGCTCAGTGCCAAACTGATAAAAAAAGAATCGGAAAGTTTCATTGAAATCTCGGTGAAAGATAGTGGCAGAGGAATCCCCAAAGAGATGAAAGATAAAATCTTTGACAGCTACTTCCAGGTAGAGAAAAAGGATCATAGAGAAGGCTTCGGATTGGGTTTATCTCTCACGAAGTCACTGATTCATATGCATAAGGGAGAAATTAAGGTTGAAAGCGAAGTCGGAAAGGGTTCGGAGTTTATCGTCAGCCTGAATGTTTCGGAATCTGCCTATAGCTCTTCGGAGAAATCTTTGGAAAGTATCACCTCCGAAGAAATCCAAAAGTACAACCTGCGGATGAAAGAAACGATTGAATTGATTCCTGACCAGTTGATGTCTACCGAACAGGACGATACCGAAGTCAAGGAAAGCATTCTTATTGTAGAAGATAATAAAGAGATGAATGATTATCTGGCAGAGATATTCAGCAAAGATTATCAGGTATTTCGTGCTTATAACGGCGCTGAAGCTTGTAAGTTGCTGAAAAAACAACTGCCCGATCTGATAGTGAGTGATGTAATGATGCCTGTGATGGATGGTCTGGAATTAACAGCCTACGTTAAACAGGATCTGAACAGCAGTCATATCCCGGTAATTCTGCTCACTGCTAAAACAGATGAACTGGATCATACCCAAGGGTATTTGAAAGGGGCAGACGCATATATAACCAAACCTTTTAACGCGCAGAATCTGGAACTATTGGTTCAAAACATGCGTACTAACAGAAAACAGAACATTGAGTATTTTAAACGGATCGAAAAGCTGAATATTACACAAATTACGAATAATCCACGCGATGAAGTGTTTATGAAGGAGTTAGTCGACTTGATTATGGCTAATATCAAAGATGAAGAGTTTGGAGTTACTGAAATCATCACTCATATGAAAGTGAGCCGAAGCCTGTTGCATACTAAGCTAAAGTCACTGACCGGATGTTCCATCACCCAATTTATGAGGACTATAAAGATGAAAGAAGCGAAGATTCATTTGCAGAATGGCATGAATGTATCAGAGGCATCTTATGAAGTCGGCATGTCCGATCCCAACTATTTTACAAAATGTTTTAAAAAAGAGTTTAACGTTACTCCTACTGAATTTATAAAGCAACTGAAATAGTGGTAAGCGTTCTTAAATGCTAATTATCTTTTGAAATCAGCCTCGATACAGACAACTGTATCGAGGCTGATTTTGCTAAAAAGGAAGTTTTGACACTTCTCATTCAATGTTTTATATCCGTTATTACAGAACCTATAAATTACTTTTGCCTGGAAGGCATATGCTCAAAGGCCCGCATTTCAGTAGCTTGCCCTTCATCTCCACATGCTTTCATCCACTTTTTTAGTTCTGTATCTAACCGAGTGACAATGCTGGAGTACTTCGCATCTCCGGCCAAATCATTCATGCAAAACGGATCGTTCCGGACATCATATAATTCGACGGCAGGACGATACTGGTACTTGGATGTTATCGTCTTTGCATGAGCATCTGTCTCTGCAAGTTGTTCCCATTCTTTAAATAAAGACGAAGCAGTCATCGCATTCCGAAAGATTGCTTCCGGAGTAAGATTGACAATATAGCGATATCTTCCATCATAAACTGAGCGTATTCCGTAGAATTCGGGACCTTTATTTATCCCCCTGCTAGTCTGAAGAGAGAAAGAATATTTTTTATGCTCCTTTTTCTTTCCTGTCAAAACAGATTTGAAACTTTCACCATCTACTTTTGCCTGCGGCTTTCCTCCTGCTATGTCTACAAAAGTGGGAACCATATCCACATATTCTATTAACGCATCACTGACACTCCCCGGTTTAACTACTCCCGGCCAACGGATAATGCACGCAGAATGTACTCCCGCGTCATAACAAGTCCATTTGGCAAAAGGCAGACTGTTTCCCTGTTCACTCAAATATACGACAACAGATTGACCGGCAACTTTTTCCTGATCCAGAATAGAAAGTACATTTCCAAACTCCTGATCCATGAAATTGACCTCTGCAAGATACCGGGTAAACTCCTGACGCGTTTGCGGAATATCTACATACATAGGTGCCAAAGTTAATTTATCCGGATCGAACTGCGAAACATCGCCTTTATTCCAGGGAGTATGCGGTTGATTGGAAGCCACAAACAGGCAAAAAGGCTGACCTTTTTCTTTACAATCAGCGATAAATTTCTGAATGGCTTCAAAATTGAATTCTCCTTTTTCATTAGGCACATAAAGATCAAAAGGGAATACTGACTTCGGAGCGACATGCTTCTTTCCAATCAAAGTAACTTTATACCCCAATGGATGCAAATGATGTATAATACTTAAAGTCCCGTTATCGGCACAGGTATGATTGGGATAAGCCCCGCTACACACCGGCCATAAACCTGTATACAGGTTATGGCGAGTGGGCGATGACATGGGAGCAGCTTGATAGGCTTGAGTGAAACGTACTCCCTGTGTGGCAAAATTATCTATATTCGGTGTTTTCGAATCCACGCTTCCATAGCAACCTAAATCATAATAGGAACAATCATCGGCAATGAACAATACCAGATTCGGCTGTATTGTTTGTTGTGCCAAAGAGAAAGTAGTTGCACTTAATACTACGGATGCACTCAAAAATAACTTATTCATAATTTATTTCTCCTTTCATTGAGGTTTCTGATCTAAACCTCGCACCGATATAATATTATACTCATCTCAAACACTTTTCATCTAAACATAAATTTGAAAAGATACATCCTTAGTATCCGGGATTTTGCTGTACTCCGTCATTGCGGGAAACTTCTGCAAATGGTATCGGGAAATATTTCTTTCTTGCAGCCATAACTCCTTGCTTCTGTACATCCGCAGCAGGTCGTGATGGGATAAATGTATCTTTCATATAATCATACATCTGTGTATTTTCATCATACTTCATGCGGATAAGGTCGAACCAGCGCTTCTGTTCACCGGCAAATTCCAATCCCCGTTCCATGAACACCAGCCAGCGGAATTCCTGTTTGGTCAAAGTACGTCCGATATTGTCGGGTCTGTCCGAACCTATATACTTAGGATAAGCACGTTCGGTTCCGTCCGCTTTACGCGCACGCTCACGAACCATATCTATAGCTTGACAGGCTTCTGTGTACTTTCCAAGTTCGTTTAGTGCTTCTGCTTTTATCAGATACATATCAGAAAGGCGCAGACGTGGCATATCATTTTCATTAGTACGGTTGTTAATACCTTGCGGGTCGATAAATTTGCGGATGTATCCCCAGTTCTCCTGTGAGTTTCCTCCGGCGGCAGGGTATACGGTTACGATATTTCCCAATACACCTGTGTTGTTGTTCTTTTGCTGGAAACGTCTCCAGAATGTAACTTCAATCCGGTAATCTTTAGAAATGAGTTTAGCTTCATCAATGGATGCGTCAACGGACGGATCACTATACCCCAGACTACCTTGGTCGTCCTGGAAATATTTGATAAACCATTTTTGTACTCTATGAACGCCGGCTCCTTTGCCATAAGGATTTCCGGAAACCAACTTACCACCCACCTGTACACCCGCTGGGTTGAATAAATGAGCAATATTAGAACCTAATGACTGGTCTGCTAAAGCATCTTTGTCTCGAAAGAAAGGTACTACGAATATATGTTCGGTTTGAGCAACTGACTCCTGCTCAATGTCCCACAGATTCTGATAGTCATTGACAAGCGTATATTGTTCGGAAGAAATTACCTCTTGTGCTTCTCTGACTGCATCTTCCCATCTTCCGAGAGTCAAATAGACTTCGGCCAAAAATGCATGCGCTGCTCCGTTAGTTACACGCCCGCTTGTGTACGTGGGGTCTAAACGTTTGGGCAAACGGGGGCTATCATCGTCATTCAATCCGGCTGCATATTCAAAATCACTTATTATCTGTTCGTAAACTTTTGATGCGGGAGATTGTGGTACATACGCATTCTCAATACCGCTAACAGGCTCAATAACAATAGGAATACCATTGACACCGCCATATAAACGCATCAAGTCATAATGATAAAGTGCTCTTAGAAAATAAGCTTCTGCAATGATTCTATTCTTATCATTTTCGCTTTTGAAAGGAATAGAAGGAACACGTGCTATTACTTCATTAGCATTTTTAATACCATTGTACAATTCTCCCCAAAAATTGACAACCGGAGCAGAACCCGCACTATGTGTATTGTTGGAAACAGTGGCAGGCACAGCGTTTCCTGTAGAAAACATAGCATCTTCATAGGTCGGAAGTATGATAGGCCAGTTCGTCTTATGATAAGCGAAAGCATATAAGGTAGAGTATACTCCATTAATAGCTGCCAAAGCATGATCTTCAGTTTTGAAGAATCCGTCCTCTTTTTCTATACGGTCTACAATGTCCACATCCAGACAGCTTGAAAGCAATGCTGTTCCTACCAGCAAGGATAATATATATTTCTTCATATTTTCAGTGTTTTGATATTAAAAAGCTAAATTTATACCCATAGAATACGTACGGCTCGAAGGATAAGCAGCATAGTCAACATTAGGTGACATAGCACCCGATGTGATGCTGACTTCCGGATCATAACCGCTATATTTAGTGATTGTAAAGACATTGGTAACAGTACCGAATACACGTACACTGCGTAACCATTGTAGCTTTTTCAGATTAAACTGGTAGGCGAGCGTCAGATTCTTCAGACGGAAGAAGGAGCCATCTTCAAGCAAGAAGGTAGAGAAACGCTTATTGAAATAAGAGCTGCCTTGCGAACCGTTCACTGCCGGATAGAAGTTGCTGGTACCCTCACCTTGCCATCTGCCTTCCCAAGCCTCAACACGGATATTGTCATTAGTATCTGTGAATGAATCCAGGAAATAACGATTCAGGTTCGCAATATCACCACCCACACGACCTGTAAATATCATAGATAAGCTCAAACCTTTCCAGGAAAGTTCGGAGTTGATACCATAATTAAATTTAGGTTCTGCCGTACCGATGATAGTCATATCATCAGAGGTTATCTTCCCATCCGGTAATCCGTCAGGACCACTGATATCTTTGAATCTCAGAGAACCCGGAGTAGCTTGGGGAGTATCAAACGGAGCCAGTTTCGCTTCTGCCTCATTCTGGTAAACACCATCCACTACATAACCGTAGAAGCTACCTACCGGATAACCGGCTTTGGTAATATGTATGCTTTGGCTGAATACACCGCCACCTGCCAGATAAGATGTTCCCAGCAATTCATTGCCGCTGATATCATCTACCTTATTACGATTCAGGTATATATTTCCCCCAAGAGTCCATTTAACAGGGCCTGTCAGAATATCTGCGCTAGCTTCCAATTCAAATCCTTTATTGGTCATTTGTCCCATATTGTAAGGAATAGAGCCGTATCCGGAAGATAAAGGTAGTCCGAAGTTCATCAGCATATCTTTGGTAGTACGTTTATACACATTCATAGTTACCCTGAACCGATTATCTATAAAACCCAAATCCAATCCGGCATTGTAGGTAGCAGTACTTTCCCAGCCTAAGTTGGGATTAGCCAGTTTACCATTGACCATACCGTGAGTCACTGCACTTCCAGAATAAGAGCGAACGTGGTTCATAATGGCAAGAGGAGCAGCAAAGGCAATACTTTGGTTACCGGTAACACCGTAACTCAGACGAAGTTTGACATTTGAAATAGCATGTATGTCTTTCATAAACTTCTCCTGATTTATACGCCATGCTACTGCAAATGAAGGGAAGAAACTCCATCTGTTTCCACTTGCCAAAAGAGAAGAACCATCATAACGCCCGGTTGCTGTGAAAATGTAGCGGTCGTATAGAGTGTAATTCAGGCGCCCCAAGAAAGAGGAAAGTTTGGTCTGAATGACAGAACTAGATTTATCCATCGTATTTGTCCCTTCTCCAATTGCATAGTACAACAGGTCATTACCGGCAAAATCACCGACCTGAATTGCCAGCGTTTTTCTTTGGCGGTCTTCGTGCGTATATCCTAAGACTGCATTGATATGGTGGCGTTTCTTGAATTTACGATCATAGTTTACCGTTGTTTCCAGTACTATGTTTTGGCGATTGTCTTCTCCGCGGAATGCCATACCATGTGCACTGTTTCCGGCATTGGTACCTATCGGATAAAAAGTAGAACGCGAACCGTCTGTACGATTAAAACTACCGGCACCTTTCCAGGAAAGTCCTTTACCGAAGTTATATGTTAGGGATGCATTCAGAATGAAGAATCGTTGTTGAAGAATGTCCTTCAGTTCAGTAGCCATCACATAAGGATTATCTGCGGAAACGTATTCCACATTTTCATCTTCATAAATTTTATCTCCGGGCATTAACGTCGGCTTAGTAGTCAAGATACGGCGTACCATCTGATTCATACTTGAAGATTGTGAATGCGATGTTTGCTTTTGCTCAGTCTGTGAGTAACTTGTATTCAGTTGCAAAACCAGGCGTTTGGCAAGCTCGGACTTAAGATTCAGACGGAAAGAATAGCGTTCGAGTCCGGTATTCATAATAATACCTTCCTGATCAGTATAACCCGCCGTGATGTTATATTGAGTCATCTTATTGCCACCGTTGATTGCTAGCTGATGATCTTGAGACACAGCTGTCTGATACATTAAATCCTGCCAATCGGTTGAGTAAGTTTTATATCTTTCCAGAGCATCATCTGCGTGTCTGGGAACTTTTGTACCCGGAATCACGTTTCCCTGCATATCATATCCTTCTAAAGTCCTGTCCAGTTCATTCTCAAAAAGAGCGTAATCATGAGCATTCAGTAAATTATAGCGTTTGGCTACGTTAGAAATATCCACACGAGCGTTATAGTTAACATTGACCTTTCCTTCTTTTCCCTGTTTGGTCGTGATCAAAATAACTCCATTCGTGGCACGGGAACCGTAAATAGCCGTTGCAGAAGCATCTTTCAGAACCTGGATAGATTCAATATCATTGGGATTAATAGAAGCTAGCGGATTCATTGACGGTTGTTGACTCAACTCACTGGTTCCCCCATTTACACTTGCAGTAGCGGCTTCTATCGGAAAACCATCAACTACATACAGAGGATCTGTATTGCCTGATAAGGTGGAAACACCACGAATTTGAATATTCATGCCGGCTCCGGGAGCACCATTATTAGCTGAAATACTAACACCGGCTATACGTCCCTGTAAGAACTGGTCGGCACTTGTAATAGGCATAATCTCCGCCTCGTTTTTCATGTTAACAGCACTTACTGAACCGGAAAGGTCGGATTTACGAACTGTTCCATAACCGATAACAACAACTTCATCCAAATTGCGTGATGCTTCCTGCATTGTAATCGTCATTTTCCCATTCAGCTGTACCGGGACAGTGATAGTGGTAAATCCGATATATGATATCTGTAACTGAGCTTTAGGATTTTTTACTTCCAGCGAGAAATTACCGTTAATATCTGTAATGGTTCCGTTATTAGCTCCTTTCACCTGAATCGTAGCTCCAATGATAGGAGACTTCCCTTCATCAACTACCACACCGGTAATTTTATGAGACTGTGCTGATACGGTTGATATACATCCTAGCAGACATATTAGTAGGATTAAGTATCTATCCGTCAACTTAAATCGAATCTTCTGTTTCATAATATTATATTCGTTATTCATTGATTGTTAAACCTTATTTTAATAATCCCCGTAATGTCGGATATTCACTTCCCATTTCCCAAATCGTACTGAAATCCCAGCCTGTAAACGAAGATGTACTCTTCATTTCGCTTGCGGACAAGTTTTTATAGCTAGAGGAACCACCTGATATAAATGAATCACTTCCGCTACCCTGCGACTTACCGTCTTCGTTCAAGGAAAAACAGTTTTTCATTGTTATTTGAGAAAGCTTCCCGTCAGTGCGATGGAATAGTCCGTTTCCGAAAGAGGCGCCGTTTGAGGTTGTCATCCCTCCTGTGTTATGACAGTTTTCAATTGCCATGCTTCCTCCTGCTGCTACAGTGCATGTTGCTACAATTCCTGCAGCATTACTGTTACCATTGGTAATTGTACCTGTGCTTTTTATTGCACCTGTATTGTAGCAATCTCTAACTATAGCATTTGTTCCGCCCATGCGTGCAATAATACCGCTTGCCGAACCCATTGCGGTGATAGAACCTGTATTGTAAGATTGTGATATTTCCGTGTCAATCGTTGCACGACCGACAATTCCGCCTACCTGATTGTTAGCCTGAGTTCCGGAAATTGCTCCTGTATTTGCACAACCAATTACCTTAATTAGATCGCTTCCTGCTGCACCTGCTATTGAACCAACCACACCTCCAACCGGCGATTTGTTATTGCAAATGACATTTGCTTTATTGGTACAATATGTAACAGCAGGAGCATTATTAGCATCACGCATAATAATTCCTACGATTCCGCCAACACATCCAGCTGTTCCTTCAATCGCAGCTGTATTAGAACAATAAGAAACTTCGCCTTTCTCAGTGAGATAACCGACGATTCCTCCAAGATGAACTTCGGAATCTGTAGTTGTAACCGTACTGATAGTTCCGTCGCTACCTATTGTATGACAAGAAATAATCTGACCAGAACAATAACCTGCAATAGCACCAACCTTAGCTCTCGCTTTAATAACAGGATTCTCAATACACACATTGCGTACGATACCTTCCGAACCGATAGAAGCAAACAAACCGCAGTTGGTATTGGAGGCCTTGTTCAATATCCAGTTCTTTATCTTATATTGTTCGGAAGAACGTCCTGTAGCCACGTCAATAATATCCCCCTTAGTTGCCTCATACACTCCCGTAAAACTACCATTATAAATGTTGTTTACGAGTTCGGTGCTGATAGGTGCCATATCGATATTGGCAAGATCGATGTCTACTGTCTGCTTGTAATTCTTATCAAGATACTTGCTGACGTTTCTCAAATGACGAGGCTTCGTGATAATATATTCCGATCCTTCTTCCCCGTCTCCGCTGGTTTCGTCAAACAGGTTGTGCGCTTCTATAATTTCACTTCCCATTTGAGCAACAGTTCCTCCGCCTATGTTTGCATAAGAGAATAATTGCACAGAAATCATTCCAACATATCCTTTCCAGTCGATAACATCCAGATTGTAAGATATTGTTCCCGAAGGTATGTCAATTATCGTTTCATTTTGGTCGGCAATGACTTTCAGCTTATAGCCGTCTACACCGGTAATTTCACTCCACGAAAGCAAGAAATCGTTATGATCGTCCAACGTAATGACAGGTGCTTCTAGTTTATCTGCTTGAACAACAGGAACACTTAGGTTCTTACCGGCAGCAGTGAAAATCAGGCTAGCTTTACGTATCACTTCTGTCGTATTACTTTCGGCAGTAACTTTCAATGTAGTTGTTCCTTTCCCCGTAGCAGGAGTCACAGAGCACCATGTAATCGGAGTATGGGTTGTTTCATCTATGACTTCAACACTCCATTCTACTGCATTAGTTTGTAGAGTAATGTCCTTTTCGCCTCCTCCGATGTTATATTGCAGTTCTTTAGAATCTGCTGCCAGAGAAGTTTCACTGGCTTCTTGTTCTACGGTTACGACCTTCATCTCCTGTAATTCATTAATAAGGAAAGTCAGCTCTGCTGTACGGGGCTCGTTCCATGGATTCTCAGAATATGAAATAGGCACCTGGGAATATTTGAATCCCTCTGTCTCTGATACACTACACCAAGCTTGTGAACTGCTTAATGTCCACTTTTCATCCGATATTACTTTCAATATATAAGTCCCCTCCGCTCCCTGTACTACTACAGGAGACTGGGTGAGTTCGTTTAAGGTCAAATAAGTTTCAGCGACCTTTGCATCCGGTGCGGGATATACAATATCTTCTTGTTGACACCCCGCGAAACATACAGCAGTCAGCATGATGACGGCTAGTTTACGATACTTATTTTTCATATGTTATAAATTAAAGATTATAATTGCAATACTTCTTATTTGAGATATTCTTCTACAGGAGTATACCATTTACCGATCTTGAACCCGATTTCATCTTCAACTCCGATATGATCTGCCATTTTTTGGTAATCATTAATCATCCGCTTCAGAGTTTCAGGTTCCTTATCTGCCAAATTCATCATTTCGGTAGGATCATTTTTCAGGTTGTATAGTCTCCATTTCGGTTCTTTATACTCCTGCACTATTTTCCATTCTCCGTCACGCATCATTTTGTTGCCTTCGTGCTCCACAATGGTCGGTTTGGGTTGTTTTACCATTTTCCCTTTTAATAGAGGTAGTAATGATATGCCTTCCATTGGAGGTACTTTATGTCCGTCACGTGAAGAAGGATAAGTGGCTCCGGTAAGCTTTACCAAAGTAGGCATAATATCTACTATATGTCCATAATTATCTTTTTGAATAGTACCATTCAAACTTTTATCAATCCCATTCGGATAGGAAACGATAAATGGTGTGTTGCAACCTCCTTCATGCCCATGGTGCTTGTATAAGAAGAACGGTGTGTTGGCAACATCTGCCCAGGCTGCACCCAAAAAGACGGTACTTCCTGCCGAACCGGGATTTTTTCCGGCAAAGCGTCCTTCTATACCGGGTTCTCCATTGCCACCATTATCCGAAAGGAGAATAATCAGCGTATTATCCAACACTCCTTTTTCTTTTAAGTGTTCTACTACACGTCCGATACTTCGGTCCACTTCTTCGATAACGGCTGCGTAAATAGCCATCTGCACATCATAGCGCTCCTTTTCTTCCTGGGTCAGTGAATCCCATTCCGGCACTTTCGGGTTACGGGGTGTTAACTGTTCAGGACGTTCGAATAAGCCCAATTTTAATTGCTTTTCGAATCGGGTATTACGTACCTTTTCCCACCCTTTCATGTATTTTCCCTTGTACTTATTAATCGTTTCTACAGGAGCTTGCAAAGGGAAATGAGCCGCATTATGGGCCAAATACCAAAAGAAAGGCTGGTCTTTATCAATTGCTTCATCGATGAACTTCAACCCGAAATCCGTCCATAAATGAGTAGAATACCAGTTCTTAGGCAAACGATTATCATCGAATCCAATTTCTTCATCATTCAAATAAAGATTTCGTTGGTTAGTCCTTTCTTTTTTATTCTTCTTTAGTGATCTGTCGGAAGAAAAATAATAACCGCCAAATGGAGCGTTCAGCGAACGGTCAAATCCTCTGCTTATTGGAGTAACCCCCTGAAAATATCCTAAATGCCATTTCCCGGTCATGACATTAAAATATCCGGCTGTTTTCAATACCTCAGGCAAGAAAACATTATTTTCATTCGGATATCCTTGATAAGCCGGATAACCCGGAACTTTCCCTAAAGCACCATTTCCTACCTGGTGAGGATACAGACCTGTAATCATGGAAGCTCTGGTTGGTGCACTGCGAGCTTGATTATAGAAATGGCGTAATCTAATGCCATTTTCGGCAAGCCGATCTATGTTGGGAGTATTTATTTCCGAACCATAACATCCGAAATCGGAATATCCAACATCATCCAATAATATAAGAACAATATTGGGTTTTGACATATCTTGTTGGGCTAATACAGGACAAGCGCCGACTGACGCACCAAGTGTCAACATAAAAGTATAATCTATCCTTTTCATTGCTATCTATTATTTTTTATCATTAGGAAATGGAATTAAAACTTTCGTCTCAGCTGCCCATACACTCCATTTGTCCGACAGCTGCTTAAGAATATCCGGATGAGAGACCGACACATCAAAAGCCTCTACACGATCTTTCCCGATATCATATAGTTCCCAGGCTTTTCCTTCCTGGTCCCATACCGCTTTCCAGTTTTTCCAGCGAACAGCTCTATTACCCTGATGTTCCCAATACATATATTCATGAATAGAAGAAACTTCTCCTTTTATAGCCGGCATGAAATCATTACCCACTAAGGAATGTATCTTATTCCCATTGTGAAACGTCGAAGGATACGTAGCACCGGACACGTTCAATATAGTCGGCATTATATCCGGAAGATACCCAGGAACACGGCACCATGTGTTTTCAAAACCTTTCAAATAATCTTTCCATGTGATTATCAGAGGAGTAGATATTCCCCCTTCGTATGCACGCTGTTTATATTTTCTGAATGGAGTATTTGAAGTCTGAGCCCAAGCCTTACCATACGAAGGATGGCCACTTACAGCCGGATTATTTATATCCTTTTGCTTGCCACCGCCAAGTTCATTATGCGGTTCAGCACATGCTCCATTATCAGACATGAAAAAAATCAAAGTATGATCTAATTTTCCACTTTTCTTTAAGTTCTCAATCAGTTTTCCTATGTTGTAGTCCATACAATACACTTGTGCAGCGTAAACAGCCATTCTATAAGCTGTACGATCTTTTTCTTCTTCAGAGAGTTCTTCCCACTGACGATTTTCCCATTCGGCAAAACCGGTCTTTGAATCTATTATCCCTAAATCGACCATTCGCTCATGACGTTCTTTACGAATTTGATCCCAGCCCTTCGACCGATACATCTTATAATATCTATTTATATCCACTTCTTTTGCTTGTAAAGGCCAATGAGGAGCATTATATGCCAAATATAAGAAAAAAGGTGCGTTGTCTTTTTGCTCATTTATAAAGTCAATCGCATAATCTGTAAATGCGTCAGTTGTATAATAAGGCGCCTCAGGTGCAGGTAACTTTTCGTTGTCCAGGACTAATCCTCTTCCCCCTTCCGGTCTCAAATAACTGCAAGCCCCTGCCAATATTCCATAGAATCGTTCAAAGCCACGTTGCAAAGGCCATTTTTCCATGTCATGCATCCCTAGATGCCATTTTCCCGTCATATAGGTATGATATCCTGAACTTTTAAGAACTTCGGCAATAGTTACACAATTACGGTTCAACGCTCCTCTATATTCAGTAATACCCCAATCTTTCGGATCTTTATCGGTATTTTTGAAAGGGTCTTCTGACATCCATCCTATTCCGGCCTGATGTTGGTACAAGCCAGTCATAAGACTCGCCCGGGTTGGACAGGAACGAGAAGTATTATAAAATTGAGTCATCCGGACTCCCTGTGACGCCAGATTATCGATATGCGGAGTTTCTATCTCGCTTCCATAACATCCGATATCGGAATAACCCATATCGTCTGCCAATATCATGATTATATTTGGGCGCTCTTGTGCCGAGAGATTTCCAAACTGCAGAAAGGATAAAGCAATGATCGCCCCTGTTCTTTTTCGAAAAATAAAATCACCATTTATCATAACATTCATTGTTTTGGATGCTTCTATTATTTATACATTGGCTTGATAACGTTTTCTTTATCAATCGTAACGTTATATACGCCATTCTCTTTCTTTAAAATTAGAGGGACAATACGTGTCTTGCGCGGTTGCACGGTTGAATCTGAATGGTGGACATGAAAAACATAGTAATACTTTCCGTCTAAGCCTTCAAATATATCCCCATGCCCTGAGCCGTTTTCTCCTACCAGACTACGATGTATAATCGGATTATTCGGATGTTTCTTCCAAGGTCCAAAGGGAGAAGTCGAAGTTGCATACCCTACTGAATAATCTATATTCATAAAATGATTAGCCGAATAAAACAGATAATACAAGCCATCCCATTTCATGACTGTCGGACCTTCCATTATGGGAGCTGATTTATAATTAGGTGTCCTTTCCCACGCTTCTGTATTGTCGAAGCACTTCTTCAATGTTTCAGGCTTGATACATCCTTTCTGCAGATCAAATTCGGCTACCCACAGATAGTTGCCCTTATTGAAGCGTACATGATATAGATAATACTTCCCATCCGAGTCTTTGAATAGAAATGAATCGATGTTTTTGGCTGTATCGTCGATAGGACATATTGAATCTTGCCTGAATGGTCCATATATAGAGCTGGAAGACGCCAATGCGGTATGTTCGTTAGCTGTATATGTCATATAATACTTATCGCCTTCTTTGAATAATTGCGGTGCCCAGAATCCTCTTTCACCGTAGGCGGAATCTCCCTTACGGAGTATCAACTGGAGGGTATCCCCGTTCACTGTATTCCATTCTTTCAGGTCTGTAGATTCGAATATGGCGAATCCGTTAGGTTCTCTGTTGCGCGTACCGGTAAGGTAGTATTTACCATTCTCCACAAATATGGTCGGGTCAGCAAACGTTATTTCATTTACGTTATCGTCTGTCTTTTCTCCTTTGGCAGTCTTGCAACTTACACAAGCTAAAATAGTGAATGTTGCAAACAGGAATTGGATGAGTGTTTTCATATGATTCTAAAAAGTTAAACGTTATTTATGCATGATTGTGATGCTGCAAAAGTAGAAGAAAAAAGGTGTAGACGATAGAAAATATGTTTTATTATGAGCACACATGTTCAGAAACTATCCTTCTACACCATTTCCTGAAAAAACAATCTGATACCTGGTCTGTAAAGTGTCTGCCTGAATAGATTATCCGGCCTATTTTAACGGTTCTTCTTCCACGTCACTACGGTAAAAACCATCTGTCTGCGTAAAAAACTCCTGTTTTAATTGCTCAAGCAATTCCGGGTGCATAGCGGCTACATTAGATGTTTGTTCTCTGTCTGATTTTACATTAAACAGGCTGAACTCATCTAAGTTTCCCAATTCATTTCCGGTCAGGTTTCTTTGTGAACCTTTATAAGGTGGCATCATAATCCAGTCACCGCTACGGTATGCCAGCCTGCCTTGAGCTTCAATAACTAAATTCTCACGGGCTACCGATGTTGTTCCCATGAAAGCACTCAGGTAATTACGGCTGTCCAGCCCCTCCGGAAGAGTGGCTCCCAACATATCTCCTAAAGATGCAACCAAGTCCATCTGGCAGACCAGTGCATCAGATTTTATCGGTTGAACCTTACCTTTCCAATATACAAACAAAGGAATATGTGTACCTCCATCAAACAAGCTGTACTTACCACCGCGCAATCCGCCACTTGGAGAATGTGAACCGGCCATTTCTGCTGCTCCGTCTTTATATCCGTCATTCAGAACCGGACCATTATCACTTGAGAAGATAATAATAGTATTTTCCATGATTCCTTCTTTCTCCAGGTAGGTCAGCAGTTCACCTACACACCAGTCTGCTTCCATAATGGCATCTCCTCTGGGGCCCATGGAAGTCTTTCCGACAAAACGTTCGTGAGGTGCACGGGGTACATGGGGCTGATGTAAACCATAATATAAGAAGAAAGGAGATTCTTTGTGTTCTGCAATAAAGCCTTTGACCTTTTCAATGAAGTAATCTGCCATATCTTCGTCTTTCCAGCGTGCTTTCTTTCCACCTTTCATATAGCCGATACGTGGTATGCCATTAACAATGGAATTGTGATGTCCATGTGCCCAGTTCATTTTCAGCATTTCGGGATTGGATATAGCGGTTGGCTCTCCTTCAAAGTTCGTGTCATAGTTAACTTCTATCGGATCAGATGGGTCTAAACCGACCACATCTCCGTTTTCCACATAAACGGTAGGCACACGGTCATTGGTTGCTGCAATCAGACATGAATAGTCAAATCCTATCTCTTTTGCACCAGGTTTTATGGTGGTATTCCAGTTTACATTGCCCGCTCCCATACCTAAATGCCATTTGCCGATAGCACCGGTTACATAGCCACAACTTTGCATCATTTTAGGTAATGTGAACTGATTCTCATTAATAATAAGCGGAGCATCACCGGAAAGAATCTTGGCATCTTTATTTTTCCACGGATACATTCCTGTCATTAAAGCGTATCTGCTGGGAGTAGAAGTTGCGGAAGTAGCATAACCATTGGTGAAACAAGCACCTTCATGAGCTAGTCTGTCAATATTAGGTGTATGAATGGTAGTGGAACCATAAGCACTGACATCACCGAAGCCCAGATCATCCGCAAGGATGACAATCACATTCGGTTTTTCTTCTACCTGCTGTGATGTACAACCTACTAAAGATAACGTAGGAAGAAGATAGATTATGTTCTTCATAATATTATATAGTTAATGATGATACAAATTTAGCCTGTGCTTATCTATTTACATAGAACATATGTTTTATAATAAGGAGAAATGTCCATCTATATCTATAAATATACGATTAAGGTATGCCAAATTAAGCTATTAGTGGATAACTCCATATATCCGTCCTACCTCTAAACTGTATAAATTGATTTATAAGTATAAGCACTTAAAGCACACTTTTCTTTTTGTTGGTTATCAGCCTTATATGTTCTAAATTGACCATTCTACGTATAAGCACATCGAAGATTATATCCATGTTGTTACGTCTATTATCCCTAAAATGATATTCGTCAAGGTATCCTTGAAGTTGTTCTTTGGTACAATGATGATGAATCCCTCTCAACCATCCTTTGATATTTATAATGTAAATGTGCATATTCGGAAAGTTTGAGCCATTCTCTGATTTTCGCTGTTCCAAGTTGGGAAATATGCTCATCGAACAATAACCTAAGTGATTTGGCAGAAACGTCTTGGATTACCCGTGCATAAGCTCTACCTACTCCTTTACCGGGTAGTACCTCTAAAGCGACCTACACAAGTTTTTCCTCCCTTTCAAGCGTCCACGTTTTTGTTCTTCTTCACCGCCCACATAGAACTCATCAATATACACCTCACCTTCAAGAGGATATAAACAACTGCTTTTCATGATTTGTTGGATTCTCCTCCTGAATGTCCAATAAGCCATTTGCATCAATTCGTATTTCTCTGACAGCTCAAATGAAAACATCCCTTTCCTCTTGGCACTTATCTCGAAAGCAATATGAAAGGCTACAAGCAACGAAAACTTTAGCTCGTCAAACATTATCCCCGTAGCCAAGCTTTCATCATACTTGCACTTGCAGCATCACCTTGAATATGGCTTACGACCTTGGCAATAATGTGTATTGCCACATTTCTTGCACACATATCCTTCTTGCAATTTTATATCTGCAAGATACTTGCAACAATCTTCATCGCTTTGAAAGCGCTTATAGAACTTTATTGAATTCACTCCTATAAATTGATTTCTTGTTTCCATGGTGCAAAAACAGCACCTTATTTTAATAAGTACGCTCTAAACGCTTATACCTAACAAATAAATAGCGTAGGAGTTTCACGGAATACCTAAATCTCCAAATGGAAGGGTCTATAGCTAAGTCAATATCTTCGGAAAGCAATATATCACTTTCCATACCTTAGTAAGAGATACTCCACCCTTGAATGCAAGACGACTGGCTACGAGTAATGTGAACACCATTTGTAGAACCACAGTTACCCATAAGTCCTTTTCTACAATATGTATTGGCAAACCAACCTTATCGGCTGATTGGGTAAGTACTATTTGCTGTTGTTTCTTGGATAGTTGAAAATAATTATTCATACGCTTATCTTTATCCATGTCGACATGAACGCTTCGTCTGCCGATACATTTTCCCTTTGTGCTTTCTGAAGCACGTTCTTTATTTACTTGACAATATCGTCAGTTACATTACCTTTTCCTACTTCTTTTAAGGCAAACGTAACTAACATTGCAAGCAGATGAGCGAATGAGAGATTTTTTGAAGTTGTGTATTTAAACTGTATCAAGCGATCATTTCTCTAGGCTTACCTTACGGGCCCCACCGTCTGTCAGATAAACCATACGCATTGGCACTTGTGTAGATATACCCAACTTATTCATGGCATAAATGCCGATTAGTACAATATAAACCTTATTATGGTTTCAGCAATCTGTTCTATGGATGGCATCAATATACCAAGTCTTAAGATTGTTCAATCTCAAGATATGAATATATGCCTCTCACCAAACGGATGATAATTCAAAAGGAAGAAGATGCTTCCCCTTCCTTTGACTTGGATTGCCGTCCAAATATTGTCTTCTATGCTTGCCATTGCATTTTATTTGTCGCAAAAATATAAATTATTTGCGACGCATTGAAAGTTTGTGTAGAATATGAGATGCTATTTAACGTCGATTATTAATAAAACTATGATGCTAAATGAACTATATAACAACACTTACTCCTCCTAATTCTGCGTAAACAAACTATCTCAGTTAGGGGTATTTTATGAGCTTCATTGACAATAGCGATTCTGATAAAAAACTGATAATCAAATATAGTTATAATTATTACCTATCACAGAAAATCATTTTATCGTTCTCATAATCTGGAGGTCCCTGATTCAAGTCCAGGCTGGTCTACACTTAAGAGGCTCATTCCTAACGGAATAGAGTTTTTTTTATTTTAAAGCCACACAAATATAAGTCTGTTGCTTGGGCAATATCAGCCTTAATTTAGGTAGTTGTTGACCTATTGTTGACCCCAAATACACTTCACTTCAACCGCAACAATGAAAATAATACATGAAAACAAGTATTATTAACTGAGGAGATTCCTCAAAAAACATTAATATTTAAAGATATCAGACTAAATTGTTGAATTAATATACAGTTAATCGCAGATTAATCGCAAATTCCACAATTTATTATACGCATCGCCTTTACTTTGCATCATGATTTAAAAGTAATCAAATACTATTTATGAGATATCCATTTATTATATCTAGTATGGCAAATAATTTCAATAAAAAATCTTATTAAAACATGAGCATCAAAGTTGAAACTTACACCCGCATCTCGGTTAGCAAGTTCTTTATAATAATAGCTTGTTGGGCTGCCTTATTCGTAACATCGGCCTATGCACAGAAGAAGGCTAAAAAGACAATGTACAACTCTTATCGCGGTTTGGTGATGGCAGGCTATCAAGGCTGGTTTAATACGCCCGGTGATGGTGCCGACCTTCAGTGGCGACATTATACAGGTAAGAACGGATTCAAGCCAGGTTCTTGTAGCATTGATTTCTGGCCTGAGGTCAGTGAGTATACAAAACTCTATCCCACCGATTTTGAGTTTGAAGACGGTAGCAAAGCCCAGGTGTTTTCTTCACACGACGCATCCACTGTTGATGTTCACTTCCGTTGGATGAAAGAATATGGATTGGATGGAGTATTCATGCAACGTTTTGTAGCTGATATCCGTCATCCGAAAATCAAGAATCATTTTGATACAGTATTACAAAATGCCATGATTTCCGCTTTGAAATATGAGCGGGCAATTTCAATCATGTACGACCTTAGTGGTATACGCAAACAAGATGTGGAATTGGTTTTGACGGATATTGACACCTTGTCCAGACAATATAGTCTGTTTAAGCACACACACAATCCTTCTTATCTTTACCACAATGGCAAACCATTAGTTACGGTTTGGGGAGTTGGCTTTAATGACGGACGTCATTATGGTTTAGATGAAATAGAATATTTAGTCAGTCAACTGAAAAAGCGCGGATTCAGTATCATGCTCGGAGTTCCTGCTTTCTGGCGCGAGCTGCGCAACGATGCTATCAACGATGTCCGTCTACATACTTTAATAAAGCGTTGTGATATTATAATGCCTTGGTTAGTCGCTCGTTTCAACGAATCACGTTATCCTTATTTTAAGGAACTGATCAAGCAGGATATCCAATGGACCAATGCAAATAAGGTGGACTATGCCCCTCTTTGCTTTCCCGGATTCTCATGGGGAAACATGAAAGATAATAACGCCTACATTCCCCGTAACGAAGGAAAATTTTTCAAGAAACAACTTGATGGTGCTATCGAAAGTGGAGCACAGATGCTTTACATAGCCATGTTTGATGAAATGGACGAAGGAACGGCTATATTTAAATGTGCCACCAGGGTGCCTAAACCTGTTCTAGGTTCGATATTTGTACCTATCGAAACCTCGACAGGCAGCGACTACTACCTACGTTTGGTTGGAGAGGCACGTAAACAATTACAAGAAAAACTAAAATAATAAACTATACAACCATGAAAAAAATAGTATCGATTGCTATGTTAGCCGGTATTCTGTCGCTGGCAGCATGCCACTCCGAGCACTCTGAATCGGTAAAAAGTTGTGTGGATTACGTCAATCCATATATTGGAAATGTGAGTCATTTATTGGTACCGACTTTTCCTACGGTACAATTGCCCAACAGCATGTTACGTATTTATCCCGAACGTGCCGATTACACTTCCGAAAGAGTAAACGGATTACCTATTATTGTAACCAATCACCGTGAACGTTCAGCTTTCAATCTGACACCAACACAGTCTGAAGTTCTCTCTCCCGTTATTGCTTATAATTATGACAATGAGGAAATCCACCCTTATGGTTTTACAGTAGAACTTGATGATAATCGTATGAAAGCCGAATATGCGCTTTCACACCAATCAGCCATCTATCAACTGACTTTCGAGACCGACAAACAACCGTATGTGCTAGTCAATACCCGCAACGGACATATAAAAGTAGATAGAAATGCCATTAGCGGATATCAAAAGCTTGACGAGCAGACTAAAGTATACCTCTATATAGAAACACAAGAAACTCCTGAATTAGCAGGAGTGGTAACTGAAGGTAAGATTGACTCTTCAAAAGTTGATGCAGATGGTCAAAATGCATGTGCGGCATGGCGTTTCGCCAAAAGCATATCCAACGTACATTTACGTTATGGTGTATCATTCATCAGTGAAGAACAAGCCCAGAGAAACCTTCGCCGTGAAATAAAGGACTACGATGTAAAGAAGTTGGCGGAAACAGGTCGCAAAATATGGAATGAAACACTCTCAAAAATCAAGGTCGAGGGTGGAAGTGAAGCTGATAAAACGCTTTTCTACTCATCTCTTTACCGCACCTTCGAACGTCCTATCTGCTTGAGTGAAGACGGCCGCTATTATAGTGCTTTTGACGGACAGGTACATACTGACAATGGTATACCTTTCTATACAGATGATTGGATCTGGGATACCTATCGGGCAGCCCATCCCTTACGTATATTGATCGAAGCGGAAAAAGAAGAACATATCATCAATAGCTTCCTCACCATGGCTGAACAAATGGAGAACTTCTGGATGCCAACTTTTCCTGAAGTGACAGGCGATTCACGCCGTATGAATTCCAACCATGCTGTCGCGACTGTAGCCGACGCCATCTATAAGGAATTAAAGGTGGATGCATCCAAAGCATTTGAAGCATGCAGAAAAGGTATGGAAGAAAAAACCTTGGCTCCTTGGAGCGGCAAGCCTGCCGGATGGATCGACAAATTCTATCGTGAAAAAGGATATATCCCGGCTTTGCAACCTGGTGAGAAAGAGACTGATCCAAACGTGCACCCGTTTGAAAAGCGTCAACCTATTGCCGTAACACTCGGTACCAGCTACGACCAATGGTGCCTGTCACGCATAGCTGCTACTTTAGGCAAGAAAGAAGAGGCTGATTACTATTCACAATGTTCATACAATTACCGGAATGTTTATAATGTACAGACTGGCTTTTTCCATCCTAAGGACAAGAACGGCAAATGGATTGAGCCTTTTGATTATCGTTATTCCGGTGGTATGGGAGCACGTGAATATTACGGTGAAAATAACGGATGGGTATATCGTTGGGATGTGCCTCATAACATTGCTGACCTTATAGCCTTAATGGGTGGTAATGAGCGTTTCATTCATAACCTTGACAGTACTTTCGCACAGCCTTTGGGTAAAAGTAAATACGAGTTTTATGCTCAATTGCCGGACCATACAGGCAATGTAGGCCAATTCTCGATGGCTAATGAACCGTCATTGCATGTACCCTATCTTTATAATTATGCAGGTCAGCCTTGGAAGACTCAGAAACGTATCCGCCAGATGTTAACCACTTGGTTTCGCCCCGACCTAATGGGAATGCCCGGTGATGAGGACGGCGGTGGAATGAGCTCGTTTATCGTTTTTTCAACTTTGGGATTTTATCCGGTTACTCCCGGTATGCCGGTTTATAACATTGGTAGTCCAATGTTTACTTATGCACGTATAGACTTGGGCGACGGCAAGTTCTTTGAAATAGAAGCTCCTAACGCATCCCCACAAAATAAATATATTCAAAAGGCAACATTAAACGGTAAGGTTTTGGATAAGGCATGGTTTAATCATCAAGACATTAAAAATGGGGGTAAATTGGTATTAGTAATGGGCAAACAGCCCAACAAGACATGGGGAGTAAGTGCCGTTCCTCCCTCGGTAGGTATAAAGAAATAGGTTTTAGTATAAGGTAACAAGATGTGTTTTCAGATTAACGTATATCAGTTTTCACACACTGATATACGTTTTCTTGATTATTATTGTTTGTTTTGATATAAAAAACTATATTTGCATCAACCATATCCTACGATTAAACTTACAATGAATCAAACTTATCAATATATCTTGTTATTAGGCGCCTGCTTACTATCAACAATTAATATGCAAGCGACCGAACTAGATAGCGGTTTATACTTTCATGCGTATGAGGTATCGGCTGCCAATCGTACCTCGCTACAACTTGAGGGGGGAAAGCCAATTGCTCTTACCAATCAATTTGAGCTATCTTTTGACCTGAACTTGAGAAATAATGAATCTATTTTCGGAGCAATATTGCACCTTACTTTCGACGATACCACAGCTGTTCACCTGATGTTGGTAATTGATGAGAATAACCACATTTATCCGGCTTTGGTACTCAACGACCAAATACATTATCTCAAGACACCGCTTCACAGACAACAATGGGTACCGGTTTCGTTACGGCTCGACCGGAAAATGAATCAAATAAAGTTCTCATACGCACAAGCTGAAACCAGTGTATCCATTCCATTGCATAATTTCCATTCCTCAACTATCACCTTTGGAAGATTGAATAGCTTCGGACGTGATGTAGTTCCGATGAATGTGCGCAACATCTCTTTAGCACAGAATGGCAAACAAGTGCGTCTCTGGAAATTAGGTAAACATAATGGCAATATTTGCCAAGATGAAATAATGCAATCTCCGGCTATATCCGAATCTCCATATTGGTTAATGGACAACCATATGGAATGGCAGCTTGTTTATAGCACAACTAGCACAGAACCTCTCTTGGCTGCTTTTGATGCACGAAAAACACAATTCTACTTTATAAAAAAAAATGTTATAGAGGTATATGACCATAAATTCGCATTGCAAAGAAGACATGAGGCGAAAGACAACTATTCTATAACCGATTACAACAGCCATTGCTTGTTCGACACACTAACCAATCAATTGGTAGCTTATTCTCTTATCTCAAATAAAATAGCACGTTTTTCGTTTGAGACAAACGAGTGGTGCCCCATACAAGATAACAAATACGATGTTATCTACAACAATCATGCATACACGTTTAATCCAACCGATTCTGCCTATTATTTTTTTGGAGGCTACGGACACTTCACTTACCACAATGATCTATTTCGCTGGAAAGTTGACGTTGATACTTTACAAAAAATTAATTATGAACCTCAAGTTTACCCACGCTTTGCAGCTGCCATGACCGCTTATGACAATAAGTTATATATTTTGGGAGGAAGGGGAAATAAATTAGGAAGACAAGCTGTCGAGTCCTATTTCTATTATGATTTATGGAGAATTGATCTGGACAGCAAGCAAGCTGTGAAGCTATGGGACGGTGAAGAAAAATATAAAGACAAAGTGGGGTGCATCCTAAGTTCCTCAATGTACTTTAACCCTACGGATAGTTGTCTCTACGTAGTCAACATGGATGACGAAGGAGGTAAATTAGTATGCTTCAACCTGCACAATTCAAATTATACAGTTGTATCACACGCTATTCGCAATTTCGATGAATATCAGGACTTCGATTACAAACTTTGCTACTCGGCTGCTCAGCACAAATTCTATTTGATGATAGATAAAATATTGAGTGACCATTCACATAAATTCTTCATCTATGCAATTAATACTCCCTTGCTGAGCGAGGAAGATATATTACAACCCGTACCTTCGCATACTTGGGATACAAAGAGTGTAATAATTATACTACTCTTATCATTTAGCATTTTGTTGATTTGTGCCTTCTGGTATCGCCGGCGTATAATACAGCTTCGCAACGCACCATCGTCTTTACAAGAACCGGAACAAACCGATGATAACACTACCATCATACCAATATCGGAGAAAGAAGAAAATAATCCGTCAATCGAAGGAACTGCCGTAATTCAAAACTATTATGATCGAAGCAGGTCAGCGGTATCTATGCTGGGACCCTTTAGAGTGTGTGACCGCAATGGAAAGGATATCACCCTTTCATTCACTCCAAGATTAAAAGAACTTCTTCTTTTATTAATATTGCATTCAGAAAAGGACACACGAGGAATTTCGGTGAAAAGACTGACAGAATTATTGTGGTTTGATAAAGAAGATAATCAGGCACGCAACAACCGTAACGTTACGGTACGCAAGCTTAGGGTATTGCTCGAGACTGTAGGTGACGTAGATATAGTCAATGAAAACGGAACCATGCGTATAGAATGGGGGGAGGTCTTTTGTGATTATCATGAGATGCTTACCTGTATACGCGGATTGGACATCAATGGAAAAATTGATGACGGACAGCTGAATCGTATCTTAGAGTTATTGTTGTATGGTTCTTTACTGCCTAACAGCACGATTGATTGGTTGGATGACTTCAAAACAGACTACTCAAGCTTATCCGTTGATTTGTTGAAACAACTGCTTACCGAAGCAGTGAAAGAGGGTAATTTGAAGAAGCAGCAACGTATTGCCGACATTATGTTCCTGCACGACTCTTTGAGTGAAGAAGCTTTAGCGGCCAAGTGTATAGCACTCTTTAAAGAAGGGAAAAAGGGTATTGCAAAGAAATTGTACGACCGTTTCTGTAAAGAATATCAAGATACATTGGACGAACCTTACAAAGTAGCATTCACTGACTTAGAGAACCTTTGTAATTAGCAGTTACGTTTATATCCGGAACGACCTTTCACGCTTAAAGATTCCTGATATTATCATATTTATCAACTCAAAAAGCATATCTATTTTCAACTTTCTGCGCTTAATTTGACAATTAAGCGCAGATTAATTTTTGGTTAATATTCAAATCTCACAGTCGTTAATACACATCCATTTACTTTGCAGACGTTAAATCATTTAAGAAAATATTATGAAACCTTTTAAGTATTTACTCTTAGGCCTGACTGCAATACTATTACTGGCAGAATGCTCTGATGAATCATCTGTTGTTACAGAGCCGATAGAGGATACTTATATATTCCCTGCTCCACACGAGATTGACAATATTCCACACCATACCTTTAAAATGGGTGCTCTTTTCAGTTATCAAGGTGAACTGCGTAGTGGCAAAATTCAACAGTCCGACGGCACAGCAACCGAGATTTATTACAATAAACCCCTGTTTAACGCCAATGCCTCCACTTACACTCCCGATAACGAGAGAGAATGGTGGGATGACCTGGTAGAGGAAATAGAGTATAGCGGTATGGACTATGTAGCCGCTAACACACGAGGACGCTTGCCTAAAGCCGACACGGATCCTAAATATGAAAGAGACCATGGTGATCCAACTCGTATCAAAGATTTTCTGAAAGCACTTAAACGTCGAGGCATAACCGATACCAAAGTAGCAATTTTCGATGATACTCCCGCTTCGTGGGCTTCGGCTCGCAACTTCAACCTCTATGGAGCATATGTATATCGCATATCGGAAGCGACACAAAAGAATCTCAACTTAACTGACGAACAGGTACTCTATCCTCTTGACAACCTTGATGAAATATATCCTTATATATGGAATTACAACATCAAATTGGCTTTTGACAATTTTTACGCCAATAATGGTGAGTACAAGGATTATCTTTTCCGCTTCAGAGGAAAACCCGTACTCTATCTTTGGAATGTTGGCGGGTTCTTAAGTTGCAACTATGTGGCTCTAGGTAATAAACCCATAGATTGTACCGGCAAACTGAGAGCGGTACTCGCTAAAATGCAGGAAGATTTCAAATCAACCTTTGGCGAAGAATTATTCATCTGCGCTGACAAATCGTTTGTAAAGCTCGATGAGACCTTAAGAAACACCCCCGAAATATTGCAGTCTATTAACGGCTGGTTTGTGGCCGAAGGCAATAACCCAACCTCATTCACTGTCGAAGAGCTGAATGGCAATAAGGTAGGAGCCTGTGTACCGGCTTTTTCTACCGGTGAGATAAACGCCAGCCGACCTATGTTTTTAGATCCTTATCATGGTAAACGCTTCAAGGATAATTTCAACAAAATAATCGCCCGTAAAACCGACCTGGTAATTATCGAGGGACTCACTGACATGCTTGAAGATGCAGCTCTATGGCGTAGCACGGATACCAAGTACTTCGATTTTCCCAACCAACGGCTCAATATATTACGTAAATACAACAGCACACGTGCCTACCCTGAAACACTGCGTGTGGAATGTGAAGCCTGCGATGACTATCTCGACCTGAGTGAAGGCAATACAGGCCGCAGTTATAGAACAGGAAACCTTGATGTATATAAAGTAGCAGGTTCCGAAACCACTCCTACCCTATGGTATGTAGGCAATACGGAAGCGGGTGAATATTTGGAATGGAAAGAACTTCCATACGACAAAGGGATTGTGAAGATCAGTCTACGATATAATGCCAGGTACGCAGCAAGCGTTACGCTCGAATTTGGTGAAGGTGATGACATACTTCGTTCTGAGGTTATCAAATTACCCGATACCAATGGCGAATGGAAAACCGAAGAGATTTTTGTAGAACATAGCGGCGAGAAAGGATGGCGCCGTACAATACTCGAAATAACCTCAGGTACCCCCAAGCTCGATTATCTGATTATAACCAATGAAAAGAAAACTAACATTTAATTAAAAATATCATGAAAAATCTGTCGCAAAATCTAAGTCAAAGAATCGTGGCATATCTGATGCTTTTCGCATTCTTTGCACTTCCTCTTTCGGCACAGAATCACATACGGGTAACCGGTGTGGTAGTCGATGAGAATGATGAACCGCTACCCGGCGCTAACGTGGTTGTGGTAGGACACAACAATCTAGGTGCAACCACCAATTTGGATGGTAACTTTACCTTGATTCGTGTACCGAAAAATGCAATGCTCTCCATCAGCTTTATTGGATACCAAAACAAAACTGCAAAAGTATCCGATAAGCCAATGCGTATCAAAATGAGTTCTGATAGTAAGATGCTTGAAACCGTAGTGGTAACGGCACTCGGTATCAGTCGTGAAGCAAAGTCTCTGGGATACGCCCGTCAGTCTATCGATACGGAGTCGTTGCTCGATACACGTGACCCTAACTTATTGAACAGTCTTAACGGTAAAGTGGCGGGTGTAAATATCATCTCTAACGGTGGTCCTCTTTCATCTACCCGTGTGGAAATTCGTGGCAACAACTCGCTCACAGGCAATAACCAACCCCTTTACGTGATCGACGGTGTACCCATAATGAACGAAATGGGCGAAAGCGGTGACCTCGACTATGGTAACGCTGCATCTAGCATTAACCCCGATGATATTGAAAATATTGAAGTGCTGAAAGGTGCCAATGCCGCCGCTCTTTACGGTTCGGATGCTGCCAATGGCGTAATATTGATTACCACTCGTAAGGCTTCTAAAAAAGCCGGATTAGGCGTATCTTATGGTTATAATATGCAATTCACTTTCTTACGTGAATATCCTGCTTACCAGAATGTTTACGGCTCGGCAAGTATGATTCGTGAAATAATGAATCAAGGATTCAACTTTCCCACTTCCAATGCTATGAATGGATATGAATACAACCCCGATTGGCCATACGGTATTTACTCATTCAACTGGGGCAATACCGGCTACTCACGTTCATGGGGTTTGCCCATGCTTGGCTTCGACGTCATGGGACGTAACAATGTAGTACGCTCCTACTCACCCACCAATGATGTGGTGAAAAATATGTATGAAACGAGTATTCAGCAAACACATAGTGTCGCAGTAGACAAGGTGTTCAACGGTGCATCTATCCGCTTCAATTATACAGGTATCAACTATGCCGGGATGTTGAAAAACTATGATGAAATGACCCGTCATACCTTTAACCTGCGTGCCAATATGAGTCCGGCCAAATGGATTACCGCAGATCTTTCCCTTAACTATCAGCTCGAAGACGTAAATAACCGTGACTACAAGGGCAGCAGTAACCGTAACCCAATGAACGCCATCATGGCCATGCCGCGTGATATGGTTATGAGTGAACTGACTCCTTGGAAAAAGGAGAACGGTGAGGCGTTTGTGCTAGGAAACGGCTTTTATAATCCTTTCTGGCTGCTTAATGAATTGCAAAACGCCGATGGACGCAATCTCTTCCGAGGTAATCTGACCGTGAACCTCAAACCCTTGAAGCACTTCAACATACGTTTACGAGCCAGCATGGAACGCAACAACAAGAACGGCTGGAGATTTGACAACTATTCTACCATGTGGGATATTGACGGCTACTACCAAAACTTTAGTGAGAAGGCAAGTAACTACAATTACGAAGGAGTAATTTCGTACAATAACAAATTCTTCAAGCAACTCAGCCTAAACGCCAATGTGGGTGCTTCAATGCAAAAAAACAGTTGGGATAAGTCTGTCCAAACAGTCAATGTATTGGCCGCTCCCGATATAACCTCTATCGCCAACAACGCCTCAGTACTCACTGGCCAACAAATTCATACAGGCAAACAGAAACAGTCTGTATTCGGTATGGTTTCTCTAGGCTATAAAGGAATGTTTGTCGACGCCACTTTCCGTAACGACTGGTCGAGCACACTACCTAAAGCGAATAACTCCTACTTTTATGCATCAGGCAGTATGAGTGCAGTGCTTACTGAGATTTTCCCAAAAATCAAGAGTAAAACACTTGCCTTTGCCAAACTTCGTGGTTCTATTGCCCGTGTGGGTAATGATAGTGGTTTTGACCAACTAATCAACGGATATTCTTATGCCGGCCTGTTCCGTAATGATATGGCTTGGTTCTCAGGTGAAACACTTCGTAAGAATCCAAATTTGAAACCTGAGACTACCATATCGAAAGAGATTGGTGCCGAAGTTCGTTTACTTGACGGACGCCTCACAGCCGATGTGACCTATTATACCAAGTCTACCCATGACCAGATTGTACGAACATCTGTATCTGTATTCTCCAACTATCAACAAATCGTCATCAACTCGGGTGAGATATCCAATAAAGGCTGGGAAATATCATTAAGCGGTTCCCCCATCCAAACGAAAAACTTCGAGTGGAAGATGCTTTTCAACTGGTCGAAAAACAATTCGATGGTAGAGTCACTGCCTGAAGGTATGGATAAACTTGAAATCGGTTATGGTATTGGTAATGTAAGGTCATACGCTGAGGTCGGTAAATCCTACGGTGCTCTTTATGCACCCACCTATAAGCGTGATGAAGAAGGTTACATACTTTGTGACATTTACGGGAACCCAAAGGAAAATCCCGAACAAATCTATGTAGGTAATGTACAGGCCGATTGGCGCGGAGGCTTCGGCAACACATTCCGTTGGAAGAATCTATCATTCTCATTTATGCTCGACTTCCAAAAAGGTGGGCACTTCCTCTCACAAACAGCTGTGAATAGTGCTCGTGACGGACAATCGATTCAGTCTCTCGAAGGTCGTGACGCACATTTTTTCTCTAGTAAAGTGTTAGGTGAGGTTGATGCCGAACGTGCCGGATTCATGCAACCCGGGTTCAGCAATGTATCGTCAAACCCGTATACACAAGTTTATCCTGATGGGTCCCGCCCCAAAGGTATCATATTGACTAATTGCCGTTATGACAGCGATGTACCTAACGGATGGGCAGGGCAACCTGTGATGGGATATGCACGTCCGGAAAGTTATTGGCAACATAACGTACTGCGTGATATGACACGTTTTATTTATGACGCTTCATACATCAAACTGCGTGAAATTACAGTGAGCTACGACTTTCCAAAGAAGTGGCTACACAAAACACCTTTCCAGGCAGTCCGTGTAAGTGGAGTAGGACGTAACATTGCTACCTTGTTTTGTAACACACCTCAAGGGCTCGACCCGCAGGCTACTTCAACTACAGGTAATGCCCAAGGTTTTGAATATGGTTTCAACCTACCTTCGGCTACTTATGGATTCGACGTCAAAATATCATTTTAATTCGAACTAACTTATGAAACTGAAAAATAAAATATTCTCGTTGATGCTGCTCGCTACAATCGCTGTAGGTTGTACCGACGATTTTGAAAGTACCAACTCCGATCCCAATAAACTCTACAACATAGAGCTAAGAAATATATTTCCGGGTACGGTGTATCGTACCATGAACACGATCAGCGATCTTAACTACTATCGCATGTGGTTTTACTCACGTCAAATGGCTAGTAGGGCATTCAACTCAGTCTGGAGTGAACGTGGAGACCGATATTTAAGTTCTTTTTATGTAGATATCTTACGTGACCTTGAATCGCTTGATGTCAAGTACACAGCAACAGGCGACAAACCCAATGCATTAGGCGTTGTAAAAACGTGGAAAGCTTTTATTTTTTACCAGCTTACGTCACTCTTCGGTCCTATTTGCCTGAGTGATATGGGTATGGGAGACGACACTAGCAAACGTTCGTTCGCCTACGATTCTGAGGAAAAGGCTTACGACGGCATTCTTAACTTGCTGAGCACAGCGGTTGATCTCTTCGATCCCTCCTCATCTGCAGATGCATTGGATAGAGATCCCGTATACAGCGGCGATGTGGAAAAGTGGCGCAAACTGGCAAATACACTCCGGCTGGAGGTGGCGATGAATATCCAGAATATCAGTATAGATAAAGCACGTGAATATGCAGCCAAATCAATGGAACACGAAGATTGGCTTATCTCATCGCTTGACGAGGCTTTAGCTCCCAAATACGGCAACGTGATTGATGTGGATAACTCACGTTATTGGAAACTTATTTATAAAGATCAGATCCAAACATCGGGGAAGTACGACAACCTGCCTTCCATGAATGAATATTTTGCTGTTTACCTTTATACATACAATGACCCACGTATGCAATGTTATTTTGAGGAATCCAATAAATATAGCAAAGAAGCAGCTCCATATCTAATGCCCGACTTCTTAACCCGTTCGCACGATTGTAAACAGTTCGGTTGTAACGCAACACAGCAGGCTTTACACTTGCAATGGATGATTGAGGGTTATGAGGTACGTGATTCATTGCGTGTACGCTATAACATTCCCTATCCGCCAACACCTGAGAATCCCGGTGGACGTACACCATTCGGCTGGTTGCGACCTAAAGACCCCTCCGATCCCAACGGTACACTGGAACTTCCTGACCCACTTTCTATGTCCGACCAGGCGTACAACCGTTGCATGATAAAAGAAAAATATTACGAAAAAGACGCTCCATTAACTTTGTTCCGTTGGGCAGATGCCTGCTTCCTTTGCGCCGAAGCCAGCATGAAGTTTGGTTTGGGCAGCAAAACCGCTCAATCCTATTACGAAGCAGGAATAAACGCTTCTTTCCAAGAGAACGGGATCAGCAATGAGGTAGCCGAATATCTGGCACAGCCCGGTGTAGCTTGGGGAACCGATCATGAAGGATTATACGATACACGTAAATTGATGACCGCTACAATTAAGGGAAAAACTGACGGTGATGAGGGTAAACTGAAGCAGATTTATGTACAACGCTGGATTGCCGATTTCGGTGATGGGCTTTCTGCTTGGAGAATGGAACGCCGTACACGTGCTCTCAATCTGCCTCCCTTGTTCTCGAACGGATTGAACTCTTACGAAGAAGGCGGTGATCCCGACTATGGTTACCCCGAACGTGTATATTTCTCCAATGCTGATCGTATTAACAACGAAACAGCCTACTACGAAGCAGTGGAGATGCTGAAAAAGAATAGTCCGGATGTCAACGAGGCACGTTGGGGTGACAATGTATTTATCTGTTTACATTTTGCCAAACCTGTTCCCGACAAAGAAGCTACCATAGCAGGATATCGTGCCATGACCTATGTGCCTTTTAATATGGATATGCAGCAAAAGAAATATGGTGCGAACTATGAGGAGTTTGTGAAGAACGCACAACAACTTACCGGTATTAAAGATGCCACCCTAGCGCTCGAAGAAGCTTACAGCTTCGTAATCAACTCCACCGTGTGTGTATATAAAGTTGAAAAATAACAAATAAAATAGATGAAAGATGAAAACAAATAATATGTTCCATAAGGTCGTCATATTGGGTTGCTCCCTATTGTTTGGTCTCACTGCTTGTGACCCCAAAGATGAAGGACCATCCGTAGACGATTATTTCTTGAACTACGAAATACCCGACGTTGAACCGACCTCAAACATACCCGTAGGTGTTCTCTATTATAGTACGGGAAGTCAAGGTATCGACGAAGCGCGCTACGATCGCCTTACCGGTGAATATGTGGCTGACGGCAAATTTCCGCAGTTCTGTCCACAGCAACGCCCGGTATTAGGCCGCTATGCAATGAATACCACTATTGCAGAAACAGCTAACTTAATACAGCAACATCTTGATTGGGCACAGGAAGAGGGCGGTATAGACTTCTTCATCCTGCCCGCCATGCGCTACAACGCCAATGGCACTTCCTCGAAAATCCAACAAGGTAGTGCTAATTTTGTCAACTATTTATCAGGAAAGGATCCACTCTCTGAGGGAAAAATCAACTGGGGTAGTATGCACTATGCACTTTCCGTAATGATGAACGATTTTACCAACGGACTAAGTGCGGATGTCCGTATCGAAGACGACGCCGATGCCGACGGTATCTCAGCCCGTTGCGAAGCATTGTACGAATTCTTCGTAGAACTGGCATATACTTTCTTGGAGGATGAACTCTACTACCGAATAGACAACAAACCTATGTTGGTGCTTTGGAATGCTCATCAACTCTATTCCAAAGATTCAAAGAAACTGTACGACAATATTCGCCAACGCGTAAAAGAGGCTACCGGCCTCGATCTTTATCTAGTGGCCCGCCAGCCTAATTGGAGTCCCGCTGCCCGTTTTCACAACTTCTTCATGACAGGTGGAGTAGATGCGGTGTATATGGATAATATGTTCAACCAAATGGACTGGGCACGCTCTTATATGTATCCCCAATACATCAACGAGAGCTATAAGTACAATCGTCAATATACGTTGACTAACTACAATATAGACTTCATTCCCGCCATCTCAACCAGCTACAACGCTTGGATGTGGAACGGTACCGACCGCTACAATGTCCCTATCCAGATGCACGATGAAGGGTTGTTCCATGATATGTGCAACGTAGCCAAAATCAACCTCGGTCAACATCCCATGGTAATTATCGATGCATTTAACAATTGGGAATATGGTTCGTCCATCGAACCGACCGATCCTTATTATGGTAATGGTTATGGAATGAAATACCTTAACATTGTGAGAGAAGAATTCAAATTGAACTAATATACTTAATACGAAGAAACCATGAAAACGAGTTTCAAAACGATTTTAGGCTGTCTCTCGCTGCTTTTCTTGGCTGCATGCGATGATGGCAAGGAGAATATACTTCCTCCCGAACCAGAGGAAGAACCCACGCTGGAGATTATTTCAGAGATACCCAGCAATGTATTCAACTTCACTGCCGCCGGTAATAAAGCCGAAACATTGGAGTTTACTACTAACAAAGATTGGCAAATTGAAGTGACTTACCTTGATGAGAACGAGCAGCCTTCGATCGAAGCCCAAGATTGGGTTACCGTATTCAATCGTGAAGGTAAAGCAGGTGAAAGTATCAAAGTGTATGCGGGAGCCGCTAAAAACGAAGGATATGAAAGTCGTTCGGCACAATTTACGCTGAAGGCGGGAACATTGAGTGAAACATATACCATTCATCAGGCTCAGCTCAATGCTGTAGTTATCACCAACGAAGACTCATACACAGATCTGACAAACAAAGAACAAGTGATCTCCGTAGAGTTTGGAACCAACATGGGTGACTACACTTATGAAACCAAAAATACATGGATTGAACAAGCGGAGGCGCCTGCAGCGAAAACCCGTGCACTCGTCAGCCATACTCTTTATTTCAAAGTAGCGGCAAACGAAACTTTTACTACCCGTTCGGGGTCTATCAGTATTATTGCCAAAAATGATGAAAGTGTAAAAGCGGTTTTGAGCGTAGTACAGAGAGGTATGGAGAAACCTGTCATCACCCTTAAAAATGAAGCTAAGTTCAAAGATTTAAGAGCTGCCGGGAAACAGACTATTACCCTGGAATACGATGCAACTAATATCACCGAGAGTAGACAATTAGAATTAATTGTCGAACAATCCAAACCAGAGTGGGTTACAGTAGCAACTACTCCCAATGATGAAACTCACCTGAATACTTATGAGTTGACAATAGCAGCTAATGAAGCCGGTAGCCGTACAGCTACAGCCATTTTACGTTCAACCATCGATGAAACTATCATGCAAGAGTTTACTATCTCACAACAAAAGGCAGCAGATGTGAACATCTGGATCAGTAACAAGGATGATTTCCAAACAGCCTTAACGAGTGCGGGTGGTAGTACTTTGCTAACTTATGAAACAGAAGAGGAAGTGGAAAATGCCGCTAATGAAATTATAGCTGAGGTTGTGGATGATGAAGGTAAGGTCGTAGATTGGCTACATATCGGCTCTATGGCTAATAAAGGCAAAATTGTGCTAACCTACGACAAAAACAAGATGATGAAAGGTCGTTCGGCAAATGTCAGCATAGCTCTAAAAGGTACAGAAGACAAAAAAGATATTGTAACTATAGCACAAAATGCCGCTACCGAGGTGGAAATTTCAAAAGAAGGATATGCTTCAATACAAGCCGCTCTCGATGCAAATAGCCTACAAGCCAACGAGGTTACCAAGCTTGTGTTGAAAGGTATACTTAGCAAAGAAGACCTGAAACTACTGAAAAATATGGCGACTAGCGGTGCTTTAACTCACCTCGATATGACGGAGGTCTCTTCTACATCCGAGTTCGACGTTTGTCCTCCAGGACAAGGTGGAAATTATAGTGATGGACAATTCATACGTTGCGCGAAGTTGACTTATGTAGCGACTCCTAAAGATTTGAAAGAAATTGAACGTAATTTTTTCCGCCATTGTACAAACTTAAAGACAATTGTAATTAACGAAGGTACTGAAATTATTCATAGACACGCATTTGGTAATACAAGCGCAACCGAAGTCTGGTTCCCCAGCACTATCAAAAATGTTTATGGATATATTTTTGATAACGTAGTATTAGCTAATCTTAGACTTCATTTGAAAGGGAAACCATTCCAATGGAGAGGCATTGTTAGAGACCCAGATCAGCCTAGAAATGCATCAAGTGTCTTCGCGGGAGATAACTTGCCCGGCAAGGTCTATGTACCTGCTGACTATGTAAGTATGTATAAGAATCCTGCAGCAACAGATGTTGTATCTTCTATTCCGGAAATCAATGATTTGATTCAAAATTGCATTACTGATGCCACTAAATGGAATGCTTCAATTGGAGGGTCTGTAACAGACTTTATTGTTACAATCAACCTGACTCCTAAAGCATTATTTGCATGGATGCGCGGAACTTCCGCAGCAGAAGCAGAACCGGCAAATTAATACTATTAGTAATCACTCGAAAATGATAAGTAACAAACCCTTAACCAGTTATAATAACAAATTATTTAAATAAATTCATCATGAAAACAATTTTAAACATTACATTGGCTTTGGTTATGATAACCTGCCTTTCTGTATCAAGTTATGCTCAAAAATCTGACAAGAAAGTAGCTACCGTTGAAATAAAAAAAGGCAAGACTTTGGAAGATGCCTTAAACAAGATCGCTAAAAAGAGTGGTGCCGGCAGCATTGAAGCTATTACAGAACTCAGTGTTATGGGGACACTCTCAGACAACGACTTCAAATTGTTACGCACACTAACCACTACAGGTAAAGGTGCATTGAAACACCTTGATCTCACCAACGTAGAGAATAAAACCATAAAGAACGCTCAATTCGCTGATTGTACTAACTTGGAATTTATTGCTCTACCTAAAGGTCTAGCTACTGTTCCTCGCGAACTTTGCCGCCGTTGTTCTAACCTCAAACAGGTAGTGGTAAACGAAGGTACTAAGATTATCGGTCGTCACGCTTTTGGTAACACTGCTATAACCGAAGTTTGGTTCCCTAGTACTATCGAGTACGTTTATGGTTATGTATTCGATAACGTGAATATGGAGAACTTCCAGGCGTTGCATCTCAAATCTTTGCCTTTCCAGTGGCTAAATGTGGCACGTAGCGATGCCAGCGAAGGTGAGAACCAAGAGAAATCGTGGAGCATGATTTTCCCCACAAATCTGTTACCTGCAACTGTATTCGTACCTGCCGAATATGTAGAGTACTACAAAAACCCCGATCCTCAACACGTAGTGTGCGGTCCGTTAAAAGATATCCTGAAGAAGATGAATGCCGAAGATGCCGACTGGGTTGAAGGTCCTACAGAAAACGCTCCTTATTTGCGTGCCGGTAACCCTTTGAAACGCAGTTTCCGTTGGATGAGAGGTACTACTGAGATTCTTCCCGAGCCCGTTAAATAATCTTGAGAGAGGTATAAAGTTACTAAACGAATAACTGAGATTAATGAGAAAAATATTCAATAGTGTATTAGGTTTACTGGCTTGCTTTTCAATTTCCTGCCAAGCACAAAATTTATTAGAGAATGATTTCTCCAACTCGGCAGAGAAACTGAACTGCGTGGGGCGTGGTGTATGTCAAGTCTCGAATGGTGTATTGAGTTCGAAAGGGTCATTTGCTCTCTTTGGCAATAAAGTCTGGACGAACTACAGTATGTCGTTTAAAGCGCGTGCACCCAAGGAAGCTGAGCAAGTACAAATTTGGGCAGGTTTCCATACCTATAACCGTTTCGACCGCTATGTGGTAGGTATTAAGGGCGGTCTACAAGACGACCTTTATTTGATGCGCACCGGCTATATGGGAATGGATGAGTTGATGGGAGTTCGTCCGCTAGGCTTTCACCCCGTACCCGGCGAATGGTATTCTTTACGTATAGAGGTATGCGGTAACCGTATCCGTGTGTTTGTAAATGATAATAAATTACCCCATATTGACTTGGTGGATAAACACATGCCCCAACAAGCTCCCTCTGGCGAAGTAGCTTTGGGGGGAAGCTGGATCAAAACCGAGTTCGACGACCTCAAAGTGGTAGAACTCGACAAAGACGCCTTGAAAAGCATCCCCCGTAAAGAATTCCAAAAACAGCTTACAGTACGTGAGAAAGAAACTATCCGCAAACAGGCACGTGCTAATTACAAGGGTGTGAAGGTGACTGAACTGACTACCGACCGCACAGAGATAGACCTTGACGGAGATTGGCTATTTATGCCAAGTTACCAGATGAATGATGCAACACAAGCTACCGCTATAACTACCAATGATGACAATTGGCACATCATGCAAGTACCTAATTTTTGGACTCCCATCCGTATCTGGTTACATGGAGAGAGTATGTCATCCCCCACCGGTCCGCAATCAAAAGGTGTATCTGATACATATTACCAACAGGAGAGTGACCGTTGCGAAAACTATACTTTCGAATACCGCCGTACCCGCGCTGCCTGGTATAGACAGTGGATTGAACTTCCCGAAGGTGTGAAAGGCAAACAACTAACCCTTTCATTCGATGCTGTTTCGAAGATGGCCGAAGTCTATATTAACGGACAGAAAGCCGGTTCTCACATCGGTATGTTTAGCAATTTCGATATTGATGCCACTCCTTACATGAAGCCCGGTAAGAATCTGGTAGCCATTAAGGTAACCCGCAACATTGAAGGAATGTCCGAGCAGACCAGTGATGCTATGGAGAACTACTACTCATCGGTGCGTAAGGAAGTGGAGGATAATAAGAACGACAAGCAGGCCAACAAGCACGTGATTACCGATGTACCTCACGGATTCTATGGCGACAATCCTGCCGGTATTTGGCAACCCGTGAAATTGATAATTACAAATCCTGTGAAAATTGCCGATGTATTTATCCAACCATCGACTACCGGTGCTGTTTTCGAGGTAACCGTTAAAAATAGCGCTTCCAAAAAATCAACTTTCACAATCTTTACCGATATCATTGATAAGAAAACCGGAAAAACGCTATGTAGCAAAGCACTCACTAATGTTGTAAGTTTAAAAGGTAACGAACAAAAAGTATATAAATGTAATGTTAATGGTCTGCAACCCAAATTATGGGAACCCGCTACTCCCCACCTCTACGACTTCAAGTTCTCGCTGAAAGATCCAAAGGGTGTAGCTACCGACCTGTTAACCATCACTTCGGGATTTCGTACCTTCGAATCGAAAGACGGATTCCTCTATCTCAATGGTCGTAAATACTGGCTACGTGGAGGCAATCACATCCCCTTTGCACTTTGCCCCAACGATGCCAAATTGGCTGATAAGTTCATGCAACTGATGCGTGAGGGTAACATCAACTCTACCCGTACACACACTACTCCTTGGAACAAACTTTGGATTGAAGCCGCTGACCGTAATGGCATTGCCGTAAGTTTTGAGGGTACTTGGCCTTGGTTAATGATCCACTCTACTCCCATTCCTGATAAAACTACTATGGATTTGTGGCGTGGCGAATGGTTGCAATTAGTGAAGAAGTATCGTAACCACCCATCAGTAATATTCTGGACAGTAAACAACGAAATGAAATTTTACGATCTTGACGCTGATCTGGAACGTGCCAAACAGAAGTTCTCCATTATATCGGATGTAGTAAAAGATATGCGTAAGGTAGATCCCACACGTCCTATCTGTTTCGACTCGAACTACTTGAATAGTAAGGCTGTCCGCCGTTTCGGAAAGGAATTTGTAGACACCATGGATGATGGAGATATCGACGATAACCATGCTTACTACAATTGGTATGATTTCTCAGTTTTCCGTTTCTTCAACGGTGAATTCCAAAAGCATTTCAAGGCTCCGGGACGTCCACTTATCAGCCAAGAGATGAGTACCGGTTATCCCAATAACGAAACTGGACATCCTACCCGTTCTTATCAGCTCATTCATCAAAATCCATTCTCTTTAATTGGTTATGAAGCTTATGATTGGGCTGATCCCGCTTCGTTCCTCAAGGTGCAATCGTTCATTACCGGTGAACTAGCTGAAACATTGCGTCGTACTAACGAACAAGCATCGGGTATCATGCATTTTGCCTATATGACATGGTTACGCCAGTGCTACGACTATAAAAACATCAGTCCATACCCTACCTATTACGCAATGCAACGTGCCATGCAACCTATTCTAGTAAGTGCCGAACTGTGGGGACGCAACCTTTACGCTGGCAGCAAACTAGCTACTCGCATCTATCTGGTCAACGACCATGAGCAAGGTCGCGCACTTACCGCTACTGACCTTGAATGGCAGATTGTAGATGAAAACAACAACGTATTAGCATCGGGGACCGACAAATTCCCAGCTGTACCTTACTATGGTCGTACTTATATTACACCCAATATTACCATGCCCGCTCAACTGAAGAACGAAATTATGCCTGTAAAATTGAAACTAGCGGTGAAAGAGAATGGTAAGGTAATTTCAACCAACTGGTATGACCTCAACGTGGCACGGAAAGAGTATGCAACCGCACACGTAATTGATGGTAAACATATCGCTTTGCTCGATAATGACGGCATGGCCAAACAGCTCGACGCGATGAATATCCCTTATCAAAAGGTGACTACCGTTAAGGAATTGACAGCCAAGAAGCTGAAAGCCGACCTTATCATAATATCAGGACGTAACCGCTGTACACCTGATGAAGCCAAAGCATTGACCGACTACCAAGCCAACGGCGGCAAAGTACTCTACCTGAACAGTAACGAAGTAGCCAAAGCCGTTTATCCTGATTACATCAAGAGTTGGGTAACGCCTACTGAAGGTGATATCGTAGTGATGGAGCGCAATGACGCTTCCGTGTTCAATGGAATTGATGTATTGAACTTACGTTACTTCAACAACAATCAACGTGAGATGCCTAAAGCTTGCAATACTACTATGGACGTAGTTCGCCATGCCAATATAACCGAGCTGGCCACCCAGATGAAGATACACGCTTATTTGGATGAAAGCAATATGGAGGCTCGCGCTGAACGACTTGAGAAGCTTCGCGGTCTCACCCTTTTCCAAGTGACCGAAGGTAAAGGTAAGGCTATCGTATCAACCATGAGTACACAAAAGGCTGATACCGATCCTATCGCAGGCAGATTATTAGTTAACATTATCAACGATTTGCTATAATATCCAATTAAGTATATGAAACTGAAATTATTTTCTTTAGTAATGGGACTCCTTTTGGGGGTCCCTGCGTTGCAGGCAAAAGTTGAGTTACCATCAGTATTGGCCTCAAATATGGTGCTCCAGCAAAAAACGAGTGTAAAGTTGTGGGGTAAAGCTAAGCCTAGTGCACAACTTACTATCAAAACCTCCTGGAACAACAGAACCGTAAAGACCAAAGTGGGTGCGGACGGCAAATGGGAAGTCGAGATATATACTTCCAAAGCCGGTGGTCCTTACGAAATCACATTCAATGATGGCGAAAAGCTGACTTTAGAAAATATACTGCTAGGTGAAGTGTGGCTTTGCATGGGACAATCGAACATGGAAATGCCCATACGCGGTTTCGACCGTCAACCTCATCGTGGTGGCAATGATATTATAGCCCGTTCCAAAGCCTCCACCCCTATCCGTATTTTTAATACGGACAGAAAAGACGGCACATGGTTTCGCCAATCAGCCAAAACTCCGCAAGAAGACATGCACGGTGAATGGCAGGTGAACAGTCCTGAGAATGTAGCTATCGCCAGCGCCGCTGCCTACCACTTTGCCCGTTATATCCAAGAAGTACTCGAAGTGCCCGTGGGAATCATGGTATCTACTTTAGGTGGTTCGATGATAGAGCCGTGGATGAGCCGTGAAGCTTTGAAAGCATTCCCATCCGTCAATCTCTCGATGCTCGACAACGGTCAGCCGGTAAAGTCACTCCACACGGAGCCAACTGTGCTCTTCAACGCAAAAGTGGCACCGCTAACCAAATTTGCCATCAAGGGGTTCTTGTGGTATCAGGGAGAAAGTAACCGCAGTAACTACAAACTTTACAAAGATCTGGTACCTGCTTTTGTAAAAGATTTGCGTAACCGTTGGGGACGTGGAGATTTGCCCTTCTATTATGTGGAGATCGCTCCGTTCGACTATGAAGGTGCCAATGACATTTCAGCTGCCCGTTTACGTGAAGTTCAAGCCACTCACATGAAAAGCATTCCCAACAGCGGTATGGTAACCACACTCGATATTGGCAATCATGTCTTCATCCATCCGATGGATAAGGCTACTGTAGGTCAACGTCTGGCTTGGTGGGCCTTGGGTAAGACTTATGGTTTAAAAGGATTCGGATATGCTCCTCCCATTTACAAATCAATGGAGATTAAAGAACATAAAGTCTACATCAATGTAGAGAATGCCGGGAACGGTCTTTGTCCGATGTGGACTCCACTCAAAGGTTTTGAAATAGCCGGTGAAGATCGAGTGTTTCATCCTGCATCTGCCGAAATCGAGACCAAAACCTGCCGGTTAGCTGTATCCAGTCCCGAAGTACCCAACCCTGTAGCAGTACGTTATGGTTACCATAATTACGCTGAGGCTTATGTATTTAATATCGAAGGGTTGCCTTTAGTACCTTTCAGAACGGATAATTGGGATAAATAATTTTAAAGAATAAAACGAGATGTTACGCTATTTACTTATTTCACTGATATTCATGTCATGCGCAGCAAGCATACCGGCTCAGCAAAAGAATGAAATCCCCGTTTGGCAAGACAAAGCCGTGACTGCCGGCAGTGCTTACGAACCTACTATGACTTGCTATCTGCCCGAAACTCCCAATGGTATCACAGTGATGATTTGTCCGGGTGGCGGATATGATCACTTAGCCATTACGCATGAGGGACATGATTTAGCTCCTTGGTTTAATGCGCAGGGTATCACATATATAGTATTAAAGTATCGCTTACCCAAAGATGGGGTAAACTATCCACTTATAGATGCCCAACAAGCCATGATTGTTGTACGTGAACATGCAAAGGAGTGGGAGATTGACAAAAACAAGGTGGGTATCATGGGTTGCTCGGCTGGTGGACATTTGGCTTCACTGCTGGCTACCTCTTGTGAAACAGAGGCGATGCGTCCCAACTTCCAAATCCTACTTTATCCTGTTATTACCATGCAGGCTAACCTTACCAATTCCGGTACACGCAATAAGCTTATCGGTACTAATCCCACTGAAGAGCAAATACAAAAGTATTCAACAGACAAACGTGTCAATGCACAGACTCCCCAAGCCTTCCTGACACTTTCTTCGGACGATTACGGAGTACGCCCAGCTAATAGTTTGCTCTATTTCGAATCGTTGCTGCGCTATCGGATTCCTGTGGCTATGCACATCTACCCTACCGGAGGGCACGGATGGGGTTTCAAAGATTCCTTTAAATATAAATCCGAATGGACTGCCGAACTTCAACGTTGGTTGAAAGACGGAATAGTTTGGAAATAATCACACTAAATAAACTAATCATGAAATTGAATAAAATTCTAGTCAACTCAATAGTTGCAACAGTCCTGTCGCTCAACTTACAAGCTAAAGTTACTATGCCTGCTATCTTTACCGACGGTATGGTGTTGCAACAAGAGTCAAAAGTGCCTATTTGGGGTTCCACCGACAAAAAAAGTAAACCTGTGTATGTTACCACTTCGTGGGACAACAAAAAATACACTGTTCAAGCCGATGCGCAAGGTAAATTCAAGCTAAGCCTTGAGACTCCCAAATTCGGTGGTCCTTTCGAGTTGACAATCGATGATGGTCAAAAACTTACATTAAAGGATGTGATGATTGGTGAAGTGTGGCTTTGCTCAGGCCAATCAAATATGGATATGCGTATGGCCGGACGTATTGCCGATCCTGTAGAGAATACGTTAGAAGCCTCTATCGTAGCCCCAAATCAGGGGATTCGCACCTTTAATATCGCCATTACTATGAAAGGGCAACCGCAAACCGATTGTAGTGGTTCGTGGAAACATGCCAACATAGAAACGATCCCTGACTTCTCAGCGGTAGCCTATTATTTTGCCCGCAAAATCAATGAAGTGATAGGGATGCCTGTAGGTGTGATCTTGGCAAGTTGCGGTGGCTCACGCCTTGAAGCTTGGATGAGTCCCGATGGTGTAGCTCCTTTCAAAGAAGATCCCACAGTGAAATACCAATCTGCCTTATACAACGGTATGATTGCTCCTATTGCTGGATATGGTATTCGTGGTTGCCTGTGGTATCAAGGTGAGGCTAATACTGATGCAGCAGAAAGCTATGCCAAACTTTTCCCCGCTATGGTAACTGATTGGCGTAATATCTGGAGGCAAGGTGATTTTCCCTTCTACTATGCACAAATCGCTCCCTTCAACTATGGAGACAAAAAGAACTCGGCCTACCTGCGTGATGTACAGCGCAAGTGTCTTGATATAATTCCGTCGTCAGGTATGGTATGTTTGATGGATATAGGTGATGCCCACACCATTCACCCCAAAGAAAAGAAACAAGTAGGCGAACGATTTGCTTATCTGGCTTTGGGCAAGGCTTACGGTAAAAAAGGGTTCCCTACTACCGGACCACTCTACAAGTCAATGCAAATTGAAGGAGATAAAGTAACCTTAACCTTCGACGAGATTGGTATCGGCATGACTTCTTTCCGCCGGCACATCACTGATTTTGAAATTGCCGGTGAAGATAAGAAGTTCTATCCTGCTCAAGTACGTTTTGGCAAGGACTTTCTGACACTGATTGTCAGTTCGGCACGCGTGCCCAAGCCGGTTGCCGTACGTTACGGATTCAAAAACTATGTGAAAGGTACCTTGTTTAATATGGCAGGATTACCCGCTTCGTCGTTCAGAACCGATGAATGGTAAACAACTGTATACATCCTTACTAACCGCATTATCAGATTACTGATGAAAAATATAATACTTCTACTTGCTTGTCTCTCTTCTTTCCCGACTCACATCTTAGCGCAAGATGACACGGTAAACGAACTAATGGGACAAAGTTCGGTTGGAACGACAGTTCATACCGGAACAACTCAACAAATCCTATCCTGGCAACAACGGGGGACCGACCTACTACTGCATACAACTGGAGGTATACTCTGTCTACGCCCTTACCAAACAGGAATACTTCATGTAAGCTTTGGAACGAAAGCCAAGAAATTACCGGGAAGCAGTTATGCTGTTACACAAGAACCTGCTACCGCTTCTTTTCAGGTACGTGAAGACGAGAACTACATCGAGTTATCAACTACACAATTCAAAGCTTCTGTCCATAAAAAACAAGGATACCTTACCTTCTACAACCAGGCGGGACGACAGCTCCTTTCTGAATCACCTGCCATCGCACGTGCCAGTGCCGTATCTGATTCCATCACACCTAGCTGTCATTTCCGTCTTTCACCGAACGAAGCCCTCTATGGTTTGGGGCAGTATCGTGACGGACATATGAATCTACGGGGTATTAAACGCGAACTGATACAATACAACACGCAAGCCGCCATACCCGTAGTATACTCTACCGGTGGGTGGGGAGTATTTTGGAACAATCCTTCACGTACAATCTTTGAAGATACACAAACCGGTATGAGTTTCATATCCGACTATGGAACAACAGTAGACTACTATCTCTTTGTAGGCGAAACACTTGACAAACTCGTAGCTTCGTATCGTTCGCTTACTGGTACCGTACCCATGTTACCCGATTGGGCACTAGGCTTTCATCAAAGCCGTAATCGCTACCACAACCACAAAGAAGTATTGCAGACTGTAGAACGCATGAATCATGAACAAATACCGCTAAGTACCATCTTTATTGACTATCATCATTGGGGTAAATACGGCACAGGCTCATTCCGTTTTGATGAACGTGACTTTCCCAATATACCCGCCATGCTCGACACCTTGCACAAAAAATATGACACCAAAGTCGTACTCACCGTATGGCCCTGCTTCAAGCCAAACACTGAAAATTATAAAGAAATGTCCGATAAAGGATATCTCCTTGACGGCGCCAAAGCCATTGACGGCATTATCTATGACACATTCAACCCTGAAGCAGCTAAAATGTATTGGGATAAATTCTCAGCTTTACTCAAATATGACATTGATGGCTGGTTCCTAGATGGCCCTGAACCTGATCATGTAGTATCGTTCCTACCCACCACTACTTACTTAGGTTCGGCCCAACGTGTACGTAATATCTACCCACTAGTGCATACCGGTCACTTCTACGAAGGCATCACTCAAGCACAGCCCAACCATCGCTCTTATGTATTGACTCGTTGTGCTTGGGCCGGACAACAGAAATACGGTACTGCCGTATGGTCAGGCGATATACCTGCCACATTCGATGAATTAAGATTGCAAGTGACAGCCGGACTTAACTTCACAGCTACTGGTATTCCCTATTGGACTACCGATATAGGAGGCTATCTAGGTGGCAATGCAGCTGATGAAGCCTACCGTGAACTCTTCACCCGTTGGTTCCAATATGGTACTTTCTGTCCCATTTTCCGTTCCCATGGTCGCCGACATCCCGGCAATACAACGGGTCCTAACGAGCTTTGGGCCTATGGCAAGCGTGTACAAGACATCTGTACCAACTTTATCCATTTGCGCTACCGCCTTATGCCTTATATTTATACACTCACTGCACAAACTACCCTGCACGGCTATACTCCCATGCGTCTATTGGCCTTCGATTTCGCCAACGACCCGAAAGTAATCAATTGCAAAGATGAGTTTATGTATGGTCCTGCATTCCTAGTATGTCCCGTACTACAAGCAGGAGTTACCCAACGCCAAGTCTATCTACCTAAAGGTACTTGCTGGTTCGATTTCTGGAACAATACTTCTTATCAAGGAGGGACTACCCTCCAAGCCGCCGCACCGCTCCATCGTATACCACTTTACGTCAGAGCAGGTTCTATCATACCTTACTATGCCAAAAGTCTGAAGCATATAAATAGCGACACATCCATCGAGGTGTCTATCTATCCCGGATCTGATGGTCAGTTTGTGCTCTATGAAGACGACGGTACGACCTATGATTATCAAAAAGGTAAATACCATATCACCTTGTTGCAATGGAACGAGCAGCAACGGACATTTACTATCCGCCCAGTCCAAGGTAAACCATCCAAACAACGTACCATCACCCTTCGTCTCAAAGGCACCGATAGCAAAAAAGAAGTTGTAAAGCAGTTGAAATACAGTGATAAAGTAATGTCTGTATCATTTTAAATCAAAGACCAACCATGAGAAAACATTTATTTTGTTTATTAATTATCATGATGTATAGCTTTGGCAGTGTGTCAATTCCCTATGCGTACTCCATGCATACAACTATAAATACCCCCATGCAACAATATCATTCTTTGCAGAAAGAGCTAGCCAAAGGTTGGAATACTTGGGACACCCGTAGCGTACTGACACATGTCTACCTTCCCTACGGGTTTGCCATTGATCTGAATTTGATTGATATGAACGGACATCGGGCCAGTCAATTCAAAGTAGGTGCACGTGGCATTGACAAACCTATATTAAAACCTCATGCACATACCTACGATGGAACTTATACCAAAATGGAGGTGAAATGGCATGGCTATGCCTGGATGATAGAAAGTGCAGCCAAAGGCAGTACTAATATTATTATAGTGACCAACCTCAATGGCAAGAAAGGAGCCAAACTGGCAGTAATACCCAAATCATTATGGGGACGTGGAAATATTATACATTATAATTCTGAGGAAATCTACTTAGCGCCCAAAGACAAATCAGTACCTGTAAAAGCTCACTTATTGGGTGCTCCAGTAGAGCAAAAGGGGCGTGACTTACTAATATCGACCGATACCCAGATTGCCATTTGTTGCGGTATGACCTCTACATTGGAACAGGCAGTACTAAGAGTAAAACAATGCGGTGAAGAGTTTGTGGTTGAAAACAAACTGAAATACGGTAAAAACTACGATTGCTATAATGCCATGCAAACGATCTTGGGGTGGAATAACATCTATGATCCCGGCATCCGCAAGGTGATTACCCCTGTAAGTCGCATCTGGAGTTCGGAATGGTTTGCCAGTGTAGATTTTGGCGGGTTTACGCTATTCTGTTGGGATACTTATTTTGCTTCGATGATGCTGGCAGTGGGGAATAAAGCACTGGCCTATGCCAATGCTGTGGAGATCACCAAAGCCATAACCGAATCGGGATTTGTTCCCAACTGTTATTATAGTAACGGATTCAAATCACGTGACCGCTCACAACCCCCAGTAGGGTCAATGGCTGTTTGGACTCTCTATCAGCAGTACGGTGACAAGTGGCTACTCGAACTGCTCTACAATGAACTTCTTTCCTGGAATAATTGGTGGATTGAGAATCGTTCATGGGAAGGGCTGTTCTGCTTCGGCAGTTCTCCTTACGAAAAGGTAAGCTATTTCCGCTCGGAATATGACCAAAACACCGCTTATGCAGCTTGTCTGGAATCGGGGTTAGACAATTCGTCCATGTTCGATGGTGTCCCTTTCAATAAAGTCACACATATGCAAGAACAACAGGATGTAGGCCTCTCTTCGCTCTTCGTGATGGATTGCGACTATCTGGCACAAATTGCCCGCACGTTGAATAAAAAGGAAGACGCTGTTATGCTTGAAGACCGTGCTGATAAATACCGTGACAATATCAATCAGCTTTGGGACAAGGAAAAAGGACTTTATTACAACCGCTCCACTCAAAACGGTAAGTTTAACCGTCGCATATCACCCACCAATTTCTATCCGCTTTTGGCTAAAGCAGCCAGCCAAAAGCAAGCCGAACGAATGATGAAAGAGCATCTTCTTAACCCCGAAGAGTTTTGGGGTGAATATGTCATTCCTTCGGTTCCACGCAATGATCCGGCTTTTAAAAATAATGACTATTGGCGCGGACGTATTTGGGCTCCACTCAACTTTCTGGTATATATGGGATTACGAAATTATGACCTTTCCAAAGAGTGTCGGCAATTGTCTGACAAATCAGAGAAACTACTTTTGAAATCATGGCTTAAAGATGGCTATGTTTTCGAAAACTACAATGCCACCACGGGCGAAGGTGATGATTCCGTACGCAGTGACAAATTCTATCATTGGGGTGCCTTATTGGGCTATATCACACTAATAGAAAACGGAGTAGTAGAATTATGAAAAACATAAATATAATATGAAGAACAAATCTCAACTAATTCGATGGAAACTATGCAACAGCCTTCTGCTTTTAATATGGCTATGCCCGACATGGACAAACAGTTTACATGCCGGTAACCTCCCGTTGGCCTTAGACGATAATATTTCATCAGGACGTTTTACTCTGTCACTGTCCGGCAAAGGTTGGTATATGTGGCGAGACAAGCAAGCGACGTGGAAGAATGACCGTCTTTACCTACCTCATGAAGCAATCAATCTAACACAACTCCCTGCCAACGCTCCTACGGGGGGATGGGGGACGCTTACACCTGCCATAGCTATGCCAGTACAGGTACCTGGAACGGTGGAAGAATATACTACCACTTCCGACAATCCGCACCCGGACGATGGTACAGGTGTGAGCTGGTGGTTCAGGACTATCAATCTACCCACACACTTGCAAGGAAAACGCGTCGTACTACACTTTGAATCTGTGCGGCAACGTGCTGAAGTCTATTTGGACGGACATCTAGTAGGCTATGATGTTATCGGTGAAAGTCCTTTCGATGTAGACATCACCCCAGCAGTACAGTGGGGGGAAAAACAGCAATTAGCTATCAGAGTAACACATCCGGGTGGAAACTTTCATTGGCAAGATTTCAATGAAATGAGGTGGGGAGCATATAAGATGATTCCCGGCCGGTCGTTTGGTGGCATTATTGGACGCGTCACACTTAATGCCCTAAATCCTATCCACATCTCTGACATTTATATGCAGAACCAGCCCAACCCACAGCAAGTAAAAGCTATACTTACTGTGCGAAATGACGAAAAGTCCACTCACCATGATAAATACAATCTTGAAGTAGTGCTGCATGAGAAAGGAAATGAGAGCCAAGTGATAGGCACACAAACTATCACTCTCAAGCAACTCAAGTTTGGTGACAATCAAATAGAATTAACCTTTGACTGTCCCCATGCCAAACTTTGGCAACTCGAAAGTCCACACTTATATCTTTGCAAGGCTATACTTCAATCATCGAAGCGCATCACACTCGATACCACAACGCAACAGTTCGGTTTTCGCTGGTTTCAGCCTACTGGTATTGGTGAGGATGCCAAGTTAGTACTGAATGGCCGCAGGATAATGCTGCGCACAGCCATCAGTTGGGGGTATTGGCCTGTGACAGGACTCTATGCTACCCCCGAAATGGCCGACAGACAGATACGTACAGCCAAACGATTGGGGCTGAATATGCTCAATTTCCATCGCTCTATAGGTTCCCCCATAGTACTTGACAAAGCTGACGAATTAGGTCTGCTTTATTATGAAGAGCCAGGAGGGTTTCATGCAGCCGGACGTGACTCATTTGCCCGTGCACAAGCCAATATAAAACTGACACGTATGATAAAGCGTGACCGCAGCCATCCGTCACTCATCATCTACAACCTGATTAATGAATGGGGCGGTCCCAAAAGTCGTGATAAATGGCTTACCACCAAACGCATGAACGATATGCGTCAAGCCCACCGAATTGATCCTAGTCGGGTGATGACATTCACTTCAGGGTGGGCAGGCCAAGAACATACCGAAGAGGATGCCAAAGCCCATATGCTCCCTTTTGATACTACCCTCTACCGCAAAGGATGGTATGACAACCATCGAGCAGGAGGCCCGGCCACATGGGAAGAAGGCTATTACCGAAGTACAAAAAATAACCTAATGTTTACCACCAACCGTACCGAAGTGTATATGCGTGGCGAAGAGGGAGCTATCTCCACTCCTCCACGTTTGGCGCTGATAGAAAAACAAATAGGACTTGACGGAGTTACCGGTTGGGATGGGCTACTTTGGAAGAAACAATATATCGCTTTTAAAAAATTCTTCGAACAAAAAGGGTTGCAGGCAAGTTTTGCCACCATCGACGAATGGACACAGAGTATGGGTGATGTACAGCTCGACCACCAAGGTAGACGTTTACAGGGTATGCGTATGCAGAATATAGGCGATATCTATGCCGTGAACGGATGGGAATCCATGCCTTATGACAATCATTCGGGTATTGTTGATATTTACCGCAACTGCAAAGGTCATGAAGAAGTGTTCACCTACTACACGCAGCCTTGTTATGTGACCGTATCACCTTGCAGCCAGTTTTTAAAGTTACCCCATAGTGTAAAAGTGGATTTCCATCTCATCAACGAGAATATCTTGAAAGGTAATTACCAATTGGTAGTAACTACCATATCACCACAAGGAAAAGAAACTCAGCAACTTCGCAAAGCAGTAACTGTCAAAGGTAGTGATTGCTATGGGCAACTCTTACATGAACAGCTCACCATCAACATATCGCAAGGTGAAGGTATGCATCGTATCAAAGCCTGCTTGATAAATGAAACAGGCAAAAAATGCGCTGAGGGTGAAGATAGCGTGTTGGCCATCGAAGACAATAAGCAACTGATATCCGGACGAGGAGCACTCTACAGTTCATCTGCTCCAAATGACGCTACGGCTACTTATTACCAAAATCAAACAGACCAGCCGTTGCCTGCCTTTAATCCGAGTATGCCCGCACTCGATTGGCTTGTGGTAACTCGTCCGTCACTTGACGCTCCCCACCCCATCCCCGAAGAAGCTTTCTGTAACAACGGACAGCCTGCTTTCAAAGTATTATGGTTTAAAGATAACGATATAGGAGCTTTAGCCGGTGTGTCCTCCGACACAAAGATCGACCACACCTTTGTGGAAGGTGAACAGCCTCACAAGCTAATTCCCGCCAATCAATCATTCTCTGCTATCTGGAAAGGCAAACTAAAAGTCCCTTTGACCGGTACATTTCTCCTCGGAGTATCATCCAATCAAGGTATGCGCTTGTCAGTCAACGGAAAACGTATCATTGATGAATGGAGAAACAATAAACAACAAACTATCACCCGTCCTTTCCAATTGGAAGCAGGACAAGAGATAGAGATAAGTGTGGAATATAGTCAAAACGCTCCTTCGGGCAGTGTACAATTAGTATGGTCACTTCCCAACTCGGCGAGCATCTCACCACAGCATTTGCTTGACAGGGTGAAAAAAGACGGAACTACACTAATACTCCTCAAATCAGCCGAGTCGTGGATGGATGCCATAGCACAAGCTACCGGATGTGTCTATAAAGGATTTTACTCAGTAGGACGCAATTGGATAGGTGGTATTCACTTCGTAAAAGAACATCCCCTGTTTAATGGACTGCCCACCAACACAGCTATGGGATGGCCTTACCAAGCATTGGTGCACGAGGGAGATAAGAGATTAGGGTTCTATTTGGAAGGTGACGAAATGATTGTAGGCTCCTATCGTACTACCCCCTTTTGCCTAGGTTCTACTTTGGGAATCATTCCTTATGGTAAAGGGAGAATAATCTACTCTACACTTGATGTTGTAGACAACTTACTGTCACAAGAACCGGCAGCCGAAGTGGCTAGAAAACTTTTTTGCAATATGCTTTCTATTAGTAACTGGTAAAGTAATCTGCAAACTAAAAGATGGGTAGCCCGCTCAGGCTACCCATCTATAAATTATTAATGTAAACTGAAAACAATCTTCACCTATTTAGCGGAAGTCCTTCAATTCTTCCTGTAACCTCTGACGAGTAAAGAAGATACGGCTTTTCACTGTTCCCAAAGGAAGATCCAGTTTTTCAGCAATCTCACGATACTTAAATCCGGATACGTGCATAGCAAACGGAACTCTATATTCTTTTGGAAGGGCATTAACCACACGGCGCATCTCTTTTAAATCATAAGCGCTCTCCGTGCTTTCAAATCCTGAATCTTGTGGCAGGTTTATATGGTAGAGGTTATCAGTCTGATCGACGAACGTTTGGTCTCGTACCACTTTACGATAGTTATTAATAAAGATGTTGCGCATTATAGTGTACATCCATCCTTTGAAGTTTGTATCGGGGGTATATTTATCTTCGTTATCCAAGGCTTTTAATGAAGTTTCCTGTAACAAATCGTTTGCTTCTTCGCGATCGGTTGTTAATTTATAAGCGAAACGGAGCAATTCTTCCTGTACTCCTACCAGGTCTTTCTTGAAGCTTAAACTTTTCATATGCGTTACTTTTAATTTGTGAATACTTGTTTCAATTCGATGATGCAAGTTTACGAGAATTCGATGGAAGCAATGAACCGAGAATAAACATTTTTTAGGGGAAAATCTATCCGCCGACTATTTTTAGGTCATTTCTGATAGTTTTTGGGTGGTGTTCCGGTATGCCACACAACAAAAAATCCCATTTTGAAGTCACACTTGACTCAAAATGGGATAACACAAACAAACAATATTAGCGATTTTCACAAACAGCTGTCTTTTTTATATTCTAAAATTCATAAGACTGATTTAGATTATGTTACTAGAACATTTTTATTATGGATACAAATGTATTACTTTATCAGCACATTACAGGTAGGAAGTAGAAATAGTTATAAAAAAAAATCCATCCACATATAAAGAATAGTACATATACACAAATAATTATATACAAGGTAGGACTATCACCTGAGAATGAATATCTAAAAATCGCCCATTTCATCGGAAGAAAACGGGAATAAATTATATTTTAGATATAGCCTCATTTGCAAGCTAAAAGCAAAAAGAGTATCTTTGGCATACAAAATAAAAAGTATAATGATGATACTGAAATGCTGTCTGCCTATTCTCTACCTACTACTAACATGGTGCCCGTACATTTCCGGAGTACCCCCAAGAACCCCTCAACCTAAAAAAAGTCCGATGGCTCTATACATGGATTCTCTAGGATTGATAAACGTTACTGAGCTAGACAATAGTCTTGCTGTACAGCTAATGTACACACAGGATCATAACTTCACCGGGGAAGTCCTTTACGATAATCTGACAGAAGCTTATTTGCACCCGGACGCCGCATATGCTCTCGTGAAGGCGCAAAGAGCTTTAAAGGAATTACACCCGTCTTATAGCCTCATCATTTACGATGCTGCCCGTCCAATGTCTGTACAGAAGAAAATGTGGAATGTAGTGAAAGGAACCTCCAAATACAAATACGTCTCCAATCCGAATCGGGGTGGTGGACTACATAATTATGGCTTAGCCGTGGATATCAGTATTCTGGATTCATCCGGACAACCATTGCCTATGGGGACGAAAGTAGACCATCTGGGTGTAGAAGCCCATATCACACAGGAAAACGAGCTGGTACGCAATGGAAAAATAAGCGAGACGGAACATCAGAACCGGTTACTGCTACGGACAGTAATGAAAAAAGCCGGATTTCGTGCACTCCCCAGTGAATGGTGGCATTTCAATTATTGCAGCCGAGATGTAGCTAAACAGAAATATAAATTAATTCCATGACCGGCACCCCATCATTAATCACATTATCGTATCATATAACCATATCTTTATGTATATCTCCTCTGAAACCCGACTTTTTATCCGCGAACATTCAACAGACGATGTACGTACTCTTGCTTTACAAAGCAAAAAATATCCGGATGTAGATATGCCGGTTGCTATCACTCAGATTGCAGGACGGCAAATCGCCACAGAAAAGATTCCGTCGTGGAAAAAGATAGAAGATATAAGATATCCCAAGCACCTATCCTTAGAACAATGTTCTTCGGAGATCACCGCCTATTACAAAGCCGGTCTCCTGCAAGGAGATTCCTTAACTGATCTGACCGGAGGATTCGGGGTAGATTGTTCATTCCTTGCCGAAAGATTCAAATCCGTCACTTATGTAGAACGACAAGAAGAATTGTGCGGAATAGCCGCACACAATTTCCCCATATTGGGCCTAAACCACATTAATGTAAAGAACGAAGACGGAATAGCTCACTTGAAAGCAATGTCTCCGGTAGACTGTATTTTTCTCGATCCCGCCCGCCGCAATGAGCACGGAGGTAAAGCTATCGCTATCTCCGACTGCGAGCCCGACGTAGCCGAACTCGAAGGACTCTTACTAAATAAGGCCAAGCAAGTAATGGTAAAGCTCTCCCCTATGCTCGACCTTTCATTGGCACTACGAGAACTGCAACAGACACAGGAAGTCCATATTATATCCGTCAATAACGAATGTAAGGAGTTACTGCTGATTCTCGGTCAGACAGTACCGCAAGAAATCAAAATCCATTGTGTCAACCTCTCCACCAAAAGAGAGCAAGAAGGACAACACTTTACATTCACCCGTGAACAGGAGCAATGCAGCCAATGTAACTACACAGATTCTTTAGATGAATATCTGTATGAGCCTAATACCTCCCTTCTGAAGGCCGGAGCTTTCAAAAGCCTGTCATCCGCTTTTCCTATAAGGAAATTACACCCCAACAGTCATCTTTACACCTCCGACACCTTGATTGATAACTTTCCCGGAAGAATATTCCGGATTGTCAATCAATGCAGCTTCAATAAAAAAGAAAGCAAAGAATGTCTGGCCGACCTCAAGAAAGCAAACATCACCATCCGCAACTTCCCGGCTACGGTAGCCGAACTCCGTAAACGGATCAAGCTATCGGAAGGAGGAGATACTTATCTATTTGCCAGCACATTAAATAACGAACAAAAAGTCCTGATCCGCTGCGAGAAAATCAAGTAGATACCTCAAATGCCGTAATATAAACGTAACATATTTGTTATGCGTTCTTCAACCAACTGTAAAAAGCAAGAAACGTCACCCCTCTACTTTTGCAGCAAATAATTAACGCACGCTAACATTTATGAAACGATTTATCAGATTAGTCTCATTAGTTCTTTTAATTATGAGTACAAGCGGTAACACTTTTGCAGAAGAAAAAGTGAACGTAGTCAAACAAGGTACTATCCGCGGACGTATTGTGGATACTTCCAAACAAATTCTTCCGGGAGCCTCCATCTATATTGAAAAATTAAACACCGGAGTAACAAGTGATATCAACGGTTACTACACATTTGCCAATCTTACTCCCGGCACATACACCGTAAAAGTAAGTTATGTAGGTTACTCTCCTGTCGAAATGAAGATAACCATTCCTGCCGGAAAGACACTCGAAAAAGATGTAGTGCTCAACGAAGGATTGGAACTGCAGGAAATAGTGGTAGGCGGTGCTTTCCAGGGACAACGCCGTGCCATCAATGCACAGAAAAACAATCTGGGAATCACTAATGTCGTTTCAGCCGACCAAGTCGGTAAATTCCCCGACTCTAATATCGGAGATGCATTGAAACGTATCAATGGTATCAACGTACAATATGACCAAGGAGAAGCCCGCTTCGGACAAGTACGCGGAACTTCCGCCGACCTTAGTTCCGTAACCATCAACGGCAACCGCCTCCCTTCCGCTGAAGGTGATACGCGAAACGTTCAGCTCGATCTGATTCCCGCCGATATGATACAGACCATTGAAGTGAATAAAGTAGTTACTTCCGATATGGACGGAGACGCTATCGGAGGCTCCATCAATCTCGTCACGAAAAGCACTCCGTACAAACGTATTTTCAGTGCTACTGCCGGAACCGGATACAACTGGGTCAGTGAAAAAGCCCAATTGAATCTGGGGCTTACCTACGGCGATCGATTCTTCAATAATAAATTAGGAGTAATGGCTGCTATCTCCTACCAAAACGCTCCAGTAGGATCGGATGATGTGGAGTTCGAATATGATGTCAACAAGAAAGGGGAAGTAGTCATGGTAGAAGCACAAAAACGCCAATACTACGTAACCCGTGAACGCCAAAGCTACTCATTGGCCTTCGACTACGATATAAACCCGAACCACAGACTGACATTGCAGGGTATCTATAACCGCCGCCATGACTGGGAAAACCGTTACCGTGTCACTTATAAGGACCTGGACAAGACAGGACTGGATGACGAAGGTGAAATGCAACAATCCGCACAAATAGAAACTAAAGGAGGCACACCCAACAATAAAAATGCCCGTTTGGAACTACAGCAGACTATGGATTTCAGTCTGGGTGGAGAGCACCAATTCGGCAAACTATCTATGGATTGGGGAGCTTCTTACGCACGTGCCACCGAAGATCGTCCGAACGAAAGATATTTTAACCTGAAACAGGACTTTCTCGGATTCGACGTCGTAGATGCAGGCGACCGTTTTCCATACGTGACAACAGATGTAAGCCTCCACAATGGAAAAGTAGACGGTGAAAGAGGAAAATGGAAAGTAAAGGAACTGACCGAAAGCAATCAGGAAATCTATGAAAATGACCTGAAATTCAAAGTCAATTTCGAACTGCCTTTAACCAACGGTATCTACGGCAACAGTCTGAAGTTCGGAGCCAAATATGTTTCCAAGACAAAAGACCGTGACGTAATCTGCTACGACTACGCAGATGCATATAAAGACACCTACGATACAGAATACATGAACAATCTTACCAGTCAGATCCGAGGCGGCTTCATGCCCGGCAGCCAATACAAAGCTACGGATTTCGTCTCCAAAGAATATTTAGGATCACTCAATCTGACCAATATGGAAGGTGAGCAGGTTCTTGAAGAGTCTTCCGGCAATTACCACGCCAAAGAGAACGTTACTTCCGCTTTCTTCCGTTTCGACCAGAATCTCGGAAAGAAAATAAAGATGATGTTAGGACTCCGTATGGAAGCCACTCATATTAAATACAACGGCTGGAATTGGAACGTAGATGAAAACGAAGATGAAAGCCTCGAACCGACCGGTGATCATAAAAACAACTATGTCAACTGGCTTCCCAGCGTCTTATTCAAATACGATGTAAACGACGATTTCAAAGTACGCGCATCTTTTACAGAAACATTAAGCCGTCCCAAATATTCGGCATTGATCCCGTGCGTGAATATCAACCGTAGCGACAACGAGCTGGTGATGGGTAATCCTGATCTAACTCCGACTATATCCTACAACTTCGATTTAAGTGCAGATTATTACTTTAAAAGTGTAGGTTTGGTCAGTGCAGGCATTTTCTACAAGAAAATCAACGATTTCATTGTAGACCAGGTAATAGGAGATTATACCTACCAGAATAACGAATACAAAAAATTCACTCAGCCCAAAAATGCAGGTGATGCAGATCTATTAGGCGTAGAACTTGCTTACCAACGTGATTTCAGTTTCATTGCTCCCGCACTGAAATGTATCGGATTCTACGGCACATACACCTATACCCACACTAAAGTGAACAACTTTAACTTCGAAGGACGTGAAAATGAAAAAGACTTGTCTCTGCCTGGTTCTCCGGAACACACAGCCAACGCCTCTCTCTATTTCGAGAAGAAAGGATTCAACGTACGTCTCTCTTATAACTACGCCTCCAGTTTTATCGATGAAATGGGAGAAGTTGCCGCACTAGACCGCTATTACGATGCTGTCAATTACATGGACTTGAACGCCAGCTATACGTTTGGGAAGAAAATAAAGACTACGTTCTATGCGGATGCCACTAATTTGCTGAACCAGCCGTTGCGTTATTATCAAGGCGTCAAAGACCGTACAATGCAGTCGGAACACTATGGAGTGAAGATTAACGCCGGAGTAAAAGTCAACTTCTGATACAGGCTGATTTGTTCCTTTTAAACCAACAGTCCCTCAAAAATAAAATAATTGCATATATTTACAAACATCTAATATACAACAGAATATGAATATAAAGATTAAAGGTTTATTGATTCTAGCACTGATTTCCGTCTGTACATTCGCTCAGGCACAATTGACGGATTATTCTATATTTGATCAGAAGTTCAACTTCTACATAGCGAACGACTTGGGACGTAACGGATATTATGACCAAAAGCCGATTGCCGAACTGATGGGTACGATGGGAGAAGAGGTCGGTCCCGAATTCGTCCTGGCTACCGGGGATATCCATCATTTCGAAGGAGTGCGCAGCGTGAACGACCCCTTATGGATGACCAACTACGAACTTATCTATTCTCATCCGGAATTGATGATTGATTGGTTTCCGATTTTGGGAAATCACGAATATCGCGGTAACACACAAGCTGTATTGGACTACACCAATATTAGCCGCCGTTGGACAATGCCCGACCGTTACTATACAAAGAGATTCGAAGAAGAAGGTGCAACCATCCGTATCATTTGGATTGACACGACTCCTCTGATCGACAAATACCGCAAAGAGAATGATAAATACCCCGATGCCTGCCAACAGGATATCAACAAACAACTGGCATGGTTGGATTCTGTGCTGGCTAATGCCAAAGAAGACTGGATTATCGTAGCCGGACACCATCCTATCTATGCATACACCCCGAAAGAAGAAAGCGAACGGATGGACATGCAGAAACGTATAGACCCTCTCTTGCGCAAATATAAAGTAGATATGTATATCTGCGGACATATCCACAACTTCCAGCATATCCGCGTTCCCGAAAGTGACATCGACTATATTGTCAATTCCTCTGCATCACTGGCACGCAAAGTAAAGCCCATCGAAGGAACAAAATTCTGTAGTCCTGAACCGGGTTTCTCCATCTGCTCTATCAACAAGAAAGAACTTAATCTACGCATGATAGACAAGAAAGGAAATGTGCTTTATACAATCACCCGAAAGAAATAAGTTCTCTTAAAAAGATAAATTCTACTCTCAGAAAAAACACACGACATAGGGTGTCTCTTTCGTGATGAAAGGGACACTCTAACTATATATCTATCGGTCACAGTCATTTCGGCTTACTTTCTTGAGCAGCCTTATCTGTAGGACTTGTATTTCTCAAATCATCTTTCGGAATCGTCGTTTCATTACCATCTCGCATAGCCATATAATGCGGTGACATGATTTCAATACCCGCCTCATTAAATTTATCCTGAATATTCTGATGCAGGTTTGAATAAATCTGAGGCATTTTATCAGCTTCCTTGATATAAGCATTCACCTGATATACCGGATACCAGTCACTTAAAGAAGTTTCCAGAACAAACGGACGCGGGTCGTCCACTACACCGGGAGTATTCAATGCCGCATCAATCAACAATTCATTTACTTTCCGCCAAGGGATATCATAACCAATGGACACCTCAGAATGAATAATCAGCCCGTATTCACGTGCTGACGTGCTATAGTTCACGGTATGGGACGACATGACGAAAGAGTTGGGTACAGTGACCACCTCATTCTTAGGCGTACGGATACGGGTGACAAGCGGAGTTTTCTCAATAATGTTCCCTGTAGTATCATTCAACTGAATCCGATCTCCTATCTTGAACGGACGCATATAAGTAATCACCAATCCGGCAATGATGTTGCCGATAACCGTACTCGAACCGAGTGAGACAATCAAGCCGACAAACACCGATATTCCCTGAAATACTCCGGAGTTGGAACCCGGCAAGTAGGGATAAATCATCGCAATCATAAAGGCATAGAGCAGGAAACGGATAATATGGAACGTCGGCATTGCCCAATCCGGATAAAAGCCGTTGATCTTAAGACGCCCTCCCTCTACTTCACGTGCCAGATACAACACGAAACGCACCAGATATTTCACTGCATACCAGATCACAATAATGGTAAACAGTTTAGGAATGTAGTCAATGATACCGACAAAGATTCCACGAATCGGATTCCAGATATAACCGAGCAGACGATAAGCCAACCCTTCCGTCTGTGGGAAAATAATAAAAATCAGCGGTACGGTAAACAGTAATTGTAATCCCATAAGGATATACCGCCCTACACTGGCTAGAAAGACTAACAGATTCGCCTGCTTCTGTGCGTCCAACAATTCATATCCCTGAATCGACACCGGTTTTATCTTCGTATCTTTCAAGCGCAGAATGCGTACTTTCAACTTACGGAACAGCCAATTGGTAAGACGGAATAAAAAATACTGGCCCACAATCACCAATACAAAATAGAGAATACGTTTTGCCATTCGCCAAATCCCGTGTTCCGCCTTCATCTCGTGCAGTTTGTCAACAACGTTCTGCCGTCTCTCATTCGCTAGAGAATCACGGGAAACGCCCTCCCATAAAGCGTCCTGATCCGTAAGGGACAGCAACACCTTATTGCCATACATCAAATCGGAAACAATATCCGAATGGTCTACAGAAACCGAATCGGGACGAAGATTGAAGCGCCTTCCCAGTTCTTCAATGGCGCTACCGGTCATTTGTGCCCTTTGTTGAGGAGTATACCCACCCCGTTTTGTATAAAGATAAAATAAAGTATCGCCATCCGCCACTACAGGGATGCCTTTGGTAAACTGACGCAAAGAATCGATGCGTTGTCGTTGCTGGGCATACTTCACCGAATCGGCTGCGGCCATCTGAAGCTTCATCTGTTCCATCTCCATCCGCATATTCGCCTCATTAAGCCGGACAGTCTCCAATGTCTTTTGCAAATTTGCCACATAAGCAGAGTCCGATTCCTGCTTCATAGAAGCATGTACACCGGTTATACTATCCCCCGCAAATATCTTTTTGACAGCCTGCTCCAACTGCGCCTGTGCCCCAATTGTTGCAAAAGACATCAACAATATCAGCACCAACCGCTTTATTTTATTTATTTCCATATTCTACTATTCAAATGATTACAAATTAAGGTCAATCCACTTCTTTACTAAAACAGAGCAAACATACGGATTGTTTTTGACATTACAATTCCTAAATTGATTATCTTTGCAATTCAAACGGAAAAAGCTATGAATATATTATTTCTTATAGGGGGACTTATCCTCATTCTTCTAGGTGCCAACGGATTAACAGATGGCGCCGCCTCAGTAGCCAAACGCTTTCGCATTCCGCCTATCGTTATCGGGCTTACTATTGTCGCATTCGGAACTTCTGCCCCAGAACTGACGGTCAGCGTTTCTTCCGCTCTCAAAGGCAGTGCGGACATCGCTATCGGTAATGTAGTGGGAAGCAATATTTTCAATACATTGATGATCGTAGGCTGCACCGCCCTATTTGCCCCGATTGTCATCACCCGTAATACGCTCAGAAAAGAAATACCGCTCTGCATACTCTCTTCAATCATTTTATTGGTTTGTGCCAACGATGTCTTTCTGGACAAGGCATCAGAGAATATTCTAAATAGAGTAGACGGTCTGTTATTGCTTTGCTTTTTCGCCATCTTTATGGGATATACATTTGCTATCGCTTCCTCTGGTCCTTCCAAGCCTATAACGGACAATGCGCAGCCAGCCGAGCACTCCACCGAAGAAGAGGAAATCAAATCGCTCCCCTGGTGGAAATCCACTCTATATATCATCGGCGGTCTGGCTGCACTTATATACGGAGGACAGTTATTTGTCGATGGAGCCACCGGTATTGCCCGCAGTCTGGGAGTCAGTGAATCGATTATCGGGCTGACTTTGGTAGCGGGAGGCACTTCTCTGCCCGAACTTGCCACTTCCATCGTTGCCGCATTGAAGAAAAATCCGGAGATTGCCATCGGTAATGTAATAGGAAGCAATCTTTTCAATATCTTCTTCGTATTGGGATGCAGTGCAAGTATCACCCCGCTCCATCTTAACGGAATTACTAACTTCGACTTATTCACATTAGTAGGTTCCGGTATCCTGCTCTGGTTCTTCGGGCTATTCTTCGCCAAACGAACGATTACACGGATAGAGGGAAGTATCATGGTGGCTTGCTATATAGCTTATACATTAGTATTGATTTACAATACCTAAACCATCCGTCAATTTTTGGCAGCTCATCCCCTGTACACAGTTTTTGCCGTCCTGCGCGTTGTAATTTAAAGATTATCACGTATCTTTGCTTCCTGAATCATAAATACGAGATATGGCTATTACAATCAAGAAAGTCTCTACGAAGAGAGAACTTAAGAAATTTATTCGTTTCAATTACAGGATGTATAAGGATAACCCCTATTCCGTGCCCGACCTGTATGACGATATGCTTAACACATTCAACAAGAAGAAAAACGCAGCGTTCGAGTTCTGTGAAGCCGATTACTTCCTCGCCTACCAAGACGATAAGATAGTAGGGCGTATAGCCGCTATCATCAACAACCGCGCTAACGAAAAATGGGATTCCAAGAACGTTCGTTTCGGATGGATTGATTTCATCGACGACCCGGAAGTATCCTCCGCACTGATAAGAACCGTAGAAGATTGGGGGAAGGAACGGGGCATGACTCACATTGTCGGACCTCTCGGATTTACCGACTTCGACGCAGAAGGTATGCTGGTGGAAGGTTTCGACCAACTCAGCACGATGGCTACCATCTACAACCATCCCTACTATCCGGTACACATGGAGAAACTCGGTTTCGAGAAAGATGCCGACTGGGTAGAATACAAAATCTACATACCGGAGGCCATCCCCGACAAACATAAGCGTATCTCCGAACTGATTCAACGCAAATATAACCTCAAGATAAAGAAATATACCTCCGGAAAGAAAATAGCCAAAGACTATGGACAGAAGATATTCGAACTGATGAACGAAGCTTATAGTCCCCTCTACGGATATTCACCTCTGACCCAAAAGCAAATCGATCAGTATGTAAGAATGTACCTGCCTATTCTCGATTTACGCATGGTAACCCTCATCACCGACGCCAACGACGAACTGGTCTGCGTAGGAATCTCCATGCCATCCCTTGCCGAAGCCCTGCAAAAGTCGCACGGGCGGTTGTTGCCTTTAGGATGGTTCTATCTGCTGAAAGCATTATTCATGAAACGCCGTGCCAAAATGCTTGATTTACTACTCGTTGCCGTGAAACCCGAATATCAGAATAAAGGTGTTAACGCTTTGTTATTTTCCGATTTAATTCCGGTTTATCAAAAATTAGGTTTTATCTTTGCAGAAAGCAACCCCGAACTGGAACTGAACGGAAAAGTCCAGGCACAATGGGATTACTTTGAGACTCAACAACATAAGCGCCGCCGTGCGTTCATTAAAGAGATAAAATAAAAGCTATGGAAGAGAACGAATTGATACCTGTAGACAACAACAATGCAGTAGAGTACACTGACGACAACATCCGCCACTTGAGCGACATGGAACATGTCCGCACACGTCCCGGTATGTATATCGGTAGACTGGGCGACGGCGCGCATGCCGAAGACGGAATCTATGTCCTCCTGAAAGAAGTAATTGACAACAGTATTGACGAGTTCAAAATGCAGGCCGGTAAGAAAATCGAAATCATTGTCGAGGAGAATCTTCGTGTCAGCGTTCGCGACTACGGACGAGGCATTCCGCAAGGAAAACTGATCGAAGCTGTCAGTATGCTGAATACAGGCGGTAAATACGACAGCAAGGCTTTCAAAAAGAGTGTCGGACTGAATGGAGTCGGTGTAAAAGCTGTCAACGCCCTCAGTTCCCGTTTCGAGGTACGCAGCTACCGCGACGGCAAGGTACGTATCGCCACTTTCTCCAAAGGAGAGTTGCTGACGGACGAGACACAGAGCACCGAAGAGGACAACGGAACTTATATCTTCTTCGAACCGGACAATACATTATTCCTGAATTACAGCTTCAAACCCGAATTTATCGAGACAATGCTGCGCAACTACACGTATCTCAATACGGGACTTGCCATCATTTATAACGGACACCGCATTCTGTCGCGCAACGGTCTGGTAGACCTTTTGAACGACAACATGACGGCAACCGGACTTTACCCGATCATCCATCTGAAAGGGGAAGATATCGAAATCGCCTTCACTCATACCGGACAATACGGAGAAGAATACTACTCTTTCGTCAACGGTCAGCATACTACTCAAGGAGGTACGCATCAGAGTGCTTTCAAGGAGCATATCGCCCGTACCATTAAAGAGTTCTTCAACAAGAACATGGACTATACCGATATCCGCAACGGATTGGTTGCCGCCATTGCCGTCAATGTGGAAGAACCGATCTTCGAGAGCCAGACCAAAACCAAGCTGGGTTCTACCAATATGGCTCCCGGCGGTATCACGGTCAACAAGTATGTAGGTGATTTCATCAAGCTGGAAGTCGATAACTTCCTGCACAAGAATGCGGACATAGCCGAAACGATACAACAAAAGATACAGGAGTCGGAAAAGGAACGTAAAGCCATCGCAGGCGTGACGAAACTTGCCCGCGAACGTGCGAAGAAAGCCAATCTTCACAACCGCAAGTTGCGCGATTGCCGCATTCATCTGAACGACCCGAAAGGAAAAGGACTGGAAGAAGAATCTTGCATCTTTATCACTGAGGGAGACTCAGCAAGCGGCTCCATCACCAAAAGCCGTGACGTGACTACCCAAGCTGTATTCAGCCTTCGCGGTAAACCGTTGAACTCGTTCGGACTGACCAAGAAGGTAGTTTACGAAAATGAGGAGTTCAACCTCCTCCAAGCTGCCCTTAATATAGAGGATGGTTTGGACGGTCTGCGTTACAACAAGGTAATCGTAGCAACCGATGCCGATGTGGACGGTATGCACATCCGCCTGCTGATGATTACTTTCTTCCTGCAATTCTTCCCCGATCTCATCAAGAAAGGGCATGTATATATCCTGCAAACTCCTTTGTTCCGCGTACGCAACAAGAAGAAGACCATTTATTGTTATTCTGACGAAGAACGTATCAACGCCATCGAAGAGCTAAGCCCGAATCCGGAAATCACCCGATTCAAAGGTCTGGGAGAGATTTCGCCGGACGAATTCAAGCACTTTATCGGTAAGGATATGCGTTTGGAACAGGTAACTTTGCGCAAGACGGACGCAGTGAAAGAACTGCTTGAATTCTACATGGGTAAGAATACTATGGAACGACAAAACTTTATTATAGACAATCTGGTTATAGAAGAAGACTTGGCATCATGAGAAAAGCAATATTTCCGGGTACATTCGACCCCTTCACCATCGGACATTATTCGGTAGTGAAACGTGCACTTACCTTTATGGACGAAATCGTGATAGGAATCGGTATCAATGAGAACAAAAATACGTACTTTCCCATTGAAAAAAGGGAACAGATGATCCGGGAACTTTACAAAGACGAGCCTCGTATACAAGTAATGTCGTACGACTGTCTGACTATTGATTTTGCACAGGAAGTAGGCGCTAAGTTTATCGTTCGTGGCATTCGTACGGTGAAAGACTTCGAATACGAAGAGACAATTGCCGACATCAACCGTAAGTTGGCAGGCATTGAAACCATCTTACTTTTCACTGAACCCGAACAGACTTGTGTCAGCTCCACGATTGTACGTGAATTATTAACTTACAACAAAGATATCAGCCAGTTTATTCCCGAAGGAATGGTGATAAGTTGAGAGTTGAGAATGGAGAGTTGAGAATGATGTAGACGTATCCGCCAATTATATAATATAAGGTAAGATTATGAATAGAATGAAAATATACGTCCTCTTAGTTTGTTTGGGGACAATACTTACAGTACAAGCTCAGAACTTCGGTTCGGCTGCTATGCGTAAGTTGCAAATGGCAGAGTTTGCAATCTCCAATTTCTATGTGGACAAAGTAGATGAAGACAAGCTGGTAGAAGAAGCCATCATCAAGATGTTGGCACAACTCGATCCGCACTCTACTTACTCGGATGCAGAGGAAGTGAAGAAGATGAACGAACCGCTCCAAGGTAACTTCGAGGGTATCGGAGTGCAATTCCAGATGATAGAAGACACCCTGTTGGTGGTACAGCCTGTCAGCAACGGACCTTCCGAGAAAGTCGGTATCCTTGCCGGTGACCGTATCATTGCCGTGAACGACAGCGCTATTGCCGGGGTGAAAATGAGTACGGAAGATATCATGAAGCGTCTTCGTGGTCCGAAAGGTTCGAAAGTCAATCTGACAATCGTTCGTCGCGGCGTAAAGGACCCTTTATTGTTTACAGTAAAGAGAGATAAGATACCTATCCTTAGCCTCGACGCCTCTTATATGATTCAGCCTAAAACAGGTTATATCCGCATCAACCGCTTCGGAGCAACAACTGCCGAAGAGTTCAAAAAAGCAATGAAGGACCTCCAGAAGCAAGGTATGAAAGATATGATTCTTGACCTGCAAGGAAACGGAGGTGGTTATCTCAATGCAGCCATTGACCTTGCTAACGAATTCCTGGGACAAAAGGAGCTCATCGTATATACCGAAGGCCGGACTGCCAAGCGTAGTGATTTCTATGCCAAAGGTAACGGGGACTTCCGTAATGGTCGCCTCATCATATTGGTGGACGAGTATACAGCTTCCGCCAGCGAAATTGTCAGCGGTGCGGTACAGGATTGGGACAGAGGAATTATTGTAGGCCGCCGTTCTTTCGGCAAAGGCTTGGTGCAACGTCCTATCGATTTGCCGGATGGTTCCATGATTCGTCTGACCATCGCCCGTTACTATACTCCATCGGGACGTTCTATCCAGAAGCCGTATGGAAGTACGGTCGATTACAACAAAGACCTCATCGACCGTTTCAATCATGGTGAACTGATGAATGCCGACAGCATTCACTTCCCGGATTCATTAAAGGTACAGACTAAGAAACTAGGACGTACTGTGTATGGAGGTGGTGGTATCATGCCCGATTATTTCGTACCAATCGATACGACATTGTATACGGATTATCACCGGAACCTGGTAGGCAAAGGGGTTATCATCAAATTTACCATGCAGTTTATTGAGGGACACCGAAAAGAATTAGCTAACAAGTATAAGAAGTTCGAATCATTCAACGAGAAGTTTGTCATTGACGATAATATGTTGGCTACTTTGCGGGAGATGGGCGAGAAAGAGGGTGTGAAGTTCAATGAAGAACAATATCAGAAAGCACTCCCACTTATCAAAACGCAGCTCAAAGCACTGATTGCCCGCGACCTTTGGGACATGACCGAATATTTCCGGGTAATGAACACAACGAATGAAAGTGTACAAAAGGCTTTGGAAATACTGAATTCGGACGAATACGGGAAGAAGTTGAAATAAACAAGAACTTCTTCTCTCCTATATAAAAAAATCACTTTTCTCTATCACCTATCACCGACGGCAATCAAATACCTTATTCATCGGGGTTTCCAGCGGTGATAGGTTGTTTTTTAACCTATCACCACATCTGTCACCTATCACCGTTCAGTCACTCCACCAACCACCGTTCAATGTTGCGCTGTTCGTCACTGAAGCTTACACCGATTTTATATAGTGTCCGTGAATCGGAAGCAAAAGCGTCGGCATACCCTTTCTCATTGATTTGTGCCAAAGCCTCTTCCGCAGTAGCCCCCTGCTTGAACTCCATCACATAGATAAACTTATCCGTTTTCAAGAAACTCTTCGTTGCCGATAGCCTGCAACATAGGTTTGTCGTATTCATCCACGAGGATGGCGACACGGTGGCCGGTCTGCTCCACCGCACGCTGTACGATTCCTTTAAAGCAGAGGGCAAGAGTCGTTTCACTAGGCCCCTTACCATACTGTTCCTCCCAAGCACTCAAAGCATTATCCAATATTTTGTCCAGACTGTCCGGTGCATCATACTTCCCGATATTCAAATCCAGATGCAATACGGGAGGAATTACTCAAACAAGCGGAAATCATTTGCTTTTCTCCCTTATATAGTTTACCTTTGAGGTCGATATAGTCTATTCTTCACGGCCATGACAAATTCCTACCACAGCCGTGAGAAGATCCTACCACGCCCATGAAGAGATCTCGTCACGGCCGTGACAAACTAATGATAAAGGCTCCGGAAGACAACTATCCTTATACCTTAATCCAACAACAAAGGCAGGACAATGTATATATAAAGCCACTTGGCGGCAAACAGGCAGTAACTTGACAGGAAGTAAGCAGTAGCTCTACACCAAGCAAGCGACAGCTATATAACAATAAAAACAAAGATACAATGGCAATACAATTTGAATTGTACAAAACGCCCCACCCGAAGGATGAGGGAAACAAGGAAACATACCACGCACGTGTGGTCAACTTCCAACACATCGACACGGATTACCTGGCAAAGGAAATCCAAATGGCCACTTCTCTGACCGAAGGGGATGTAAAGTCGGTACTCGAATCACTGAGTCACTTCATGGGCTATCGTCTCCGCGAAGGAGAAAGCGTTCATCTGGATGGTATCGGTTATTTCCAGGTTAAGCTGAACAGCCAGGAACCGATCACTTCGCCCAAGCTGAAAGCGAATCAGATGAAGCTAAAGGCCAACATCTGTTTCAAGGCAGACACCAAGTTGAAAAGGTCTGTCAGTGTCGTCCATGTGGAACGTAGCAAATTAAGGAACCATTCCGCTTCCCTTTCGAATGAAAAGATAGACAAGTTGCTGACGAATTACTTCAACGATAAACCTATGTTAACCCGCATCGATTTTCAAAGGTTATGCGGATTTACCTCCACCACAGCCGCCCGCCATATCAAACGACTGAAAGAAGAAAAGAAATTGAATAATATCCATACGTATTATAACCCGATTTATGTACCAATGCCGGGATATTACGGCAAGGCGGAAATAAAAGAGGATGAAACAAATGCCATAAAGTAAAGACTATGATAGAATGAGAGATACCTTGCGGCGAGGTGTCTCTCAATTATTTATATCACCCATTCATAAGACCTACATTCAATTATTCTTATTAATCAAATTGATTACTACCTTCACCATCACGTCCTTTTCTTCCGTCCGGCTTTCAGCAATCATTAACGTAAGTGCTACGAGCGTATTGTTACCGATTAACTTCGAACCGTCAGATTTATACAGTATACCGTTCTTTTCCAGAAACCAAAGGAACAGAAAAGCGGCAATACGCTTGTTACCGTCACTGAACGAGTGATTCTTCACGACAAGATAGAAAAGCATTGCGGCTTTTTCTTCAATGCTTGGATAAAGTTCCTCTCCACCGAATGTCTGATAAATGGTGTTGATAGAGCTTTTGAACGACTGATCCTTTTCATTTCCAAACAAGTCACTACTTCCGAACTTTTTCTGCAAAAGGTGAATGGCTTCCATTGCTTCTTCATAGGTGGCACGAAATTCTTCAGTAGGAGTCGTGGAGTCTACTTCCAATTGCTGGTAATCGTATTTATCAAGCGTGTCCAGACCGTAAGTGTAATCGGTAATCACACGCAAGAGTCCATTGGCCTCATCCAGCGTCAATTGTTTGTGTTCGATGACGTTAGAAAGAAGACGTACGGTGCTCTTCAAGTCTGCCAGTTGGGCAGCTTTGACCTGCTGATTAATGGCGTAACCCTTAATCAGATAGTCCTTCAGGATTTTGTTCGCCCAGATACGGAATTGGGTGCCGCGTTGCGACTTTACACGGTAGCCGACAGAGATGATTACATCCAGATTATAAACGGCTGTCTCATATTGCTGGTCATTATCGCTACCCATATGTGCAAATTTTGCACACGTGATATCACGCTCCAACTCTCCTTCCCGATATACATTATTTATATGTCTACCGATGACAGTTCTATCCTTCTGGAATAAGTCTGCCATTTGCGCCTGTGTCAGCCACACCGTCTCATTCTCCAACTTCACATCAATGGAAGTCTTCCCATCCTTTGTCTGATAAATGACAATCTTTCCTCTATTGCCCATAAGATGCCTCCTTATTTACGCATTGTGTCCGTCCATTACCTTCGTAGCAATGGACGGACACACAAATGTACAGCTTTCAAAAAGAAATAAAGAATATAAAGCTGCTTTTATTAGTTGCTCTGAAGCGTTATTATAGAACGTGCCGGAATATGAACGATCTTTCCACTCTTCACTTTTCCTACCGGTAGCAAATTCTCCCCTTCTTTATCCGAAGTACGATAAACCTGCCATTGTGCATTCCCGACTTCTTCTTTATGAATAGAAAACTCTTTCTCTTCATTGGCATAGTTTATAACGACTATCACATACGTTCCATCCACATTTTTGTAAGCAGAACACATCAATCCTTGCTGGTCAGTGTCACCATCGGGAATGAAAGCGTTTGTTTGATCGAAAGCTGAAACGGATAACCGGACTGCTCCCGGACGGATAAAACGGCTGTAATTGCCTAGAGCCCACATCAGTTTGGAATCTTCCACTCTGCCATCCAAGAAATTATCGTCCGTAGTATATTCACGAATCAGTCCGTCTTTGTAATCACCGCCAATGGCACGCCACCATTGCCAGCTCTTTGCACCGGCATATACAATATCATGGTGAATGATACGTGCGACATAAAGAGCCGTCTTCATTGTACGGTCGAATCCATTTCCTCCTCCGATTTCTTCATCATTGCCCATGATGCAAGTCTCCGTCTGCCAAAAGTCAACATCATGTTTGTCTAATGTATCCCGCAACTGACTGCGGATATTGCGTAACTCACTCAAAGGAGTCGTTGTCCAATAGCTATGTCCCAGCATTAGTCGGGGAACATTCGGAGTATCACCCAAATATGTATCCACACTGTCCGGACAGAAGAAAGCCTGAATCTGATAACCACGTTGCCAGTCTGTCTCGTGCGTACGGAACATACAACGGTAATCGGAAGATTCACTTACCAAAATCTGCGTATCCATATTCCGGTTCACAAATTCCCGGCTCAACAGACGGACAGTACGGGCTATTTCCCTGTTCGTTGCCGGACAACCTTCCTGTTTCGGTCCTACCCAGTTCCAGTGTCCGTCCGGTTCGTTGAAAGGACAGATGTAGTTGAACTTGATACCATCGTGTTGCTCTACCCCCTGCACTACATCGGCCAGAAAACGGACGTACTTTTCATAACAGTCCGGTTTCAGATTTGCCGTACCACCGCGCCCCGTGTTTGTAGCCAAGCCGTTCTGCGTATAATAGACGGGAGGGGAATTGAGGAAAGCCAGAAATTTATCGACTCCACGCTCCTTCGCCAACTTCAGAAAGTTACGCTGCCCCTGTTGCTTGCTCCAATTGTAGGTCCCGTCCGGTTGCAAGAAACATTCGGCACGCATCCAAGGAGAAGCAATCTGACTGTCGTCACCTTGTTCCGCACTGCCTGCACCGACATTGAAACGCCAAAGAGACAAACCGATACCTTTGGGCTGTCCATTCGCATCATTCTCCGTACTGAACAGCCAGTCGGCTATCTGATTCTGCTTTTCCTCCGGCCAAAGTCCGATGAACTGCATACTCCAAGCGTCGGAAGCACCGAAATAGGTCATTGTCTGGCAAGGACGGTCTGTTTCTAGCTGAAAACTAACATCAGTGGCAGGTTGGGAACACCCGCCTGCCATACTCATGTAGAAGAAGCCTAAAGAGGCCAAGAACACTTTACTTTTCATTTTTTACAATATACCTATTGAAAATATTATCCATTCTATTTCAAATCGTAAACCATTGTGACAACCGATTTAGCCGGAATATATCCTTTCAAATATTCATCTACCTCATTCAAATCACTCGTACTTGATGTTACATATTGTCTCATGGAAACCACTTGTTTATTCAATCCTTCGATAGATGTTTCCATTTGTATAGATTCATCATTTATGTTAGTATATACCACTACCAACTTATCTTCCTCAGGAGAGATATAAGCAGAACCAAAGAATTTTTTATCTCCTTCAGGGATATTCAAATCCACCCGATGATACCCCGGACGAACGAAGAGACTATAATTACCCAACACCCACAGGTTCTTGCTAGACTCATAAGTTCCACCATCAGCAATATTACCATAATCTCCTCCGGTCGGAATCAAACGAATCATGTAAAAACGGCTTTTCTGGCTATAAACTTCCTGTGAGGCTGTTGTCCAATATGCCCAAGAATTCATACTTGCCGTTACCAAATCATGGTGCAGCACTTTAGCCATACTCAAAGCCAAATCCATATAAGTTGCTTGATCATAATTTTCGTAATCTTCATATCCTTCGCCCAACATACTCCATTCCGTCTGATAAAGTTTCAACCCATATTTATCCGCCTCAGCACGGGCTTTCGTGCGTGAATCAAACAACACATCCCATGTTTTATCCCACCAATAACTATGAGCGCAAATCAACTTAGGCATACGTTCCAAGTCGCCAAGATAATGTTCTGAATCTGACTTAAAATAAGTTGGAATAACATTCGCGCGATCTGCCCAACTGTCATCAGTAGTATAAAGATAAGGAACCTTGGCAGCTTCCGCCAATAACATCATCGTATTTTCAGGCCCTTTTGTCTTCAGACTCTCATTCAACGCTCTAGCCATCTTTACCACATGTACATGTTGCCAAGAACATCCCTCCTGACCATCTCCTCCCCATGAATACTGTGGTTCGTTCAATGGACTTATATATGAGATATTGTATCCATTATCAGAGAAATGTTTAGCCACAGTGGCTAAGAAATCAGCAAAATCATCAAAACAATCTTCTTTCAAATTATTGTTCCACCAATCACCTGACCCTTTACCGTTGACAGTAAACTGTACGGGAGGAGTATTACTAAACAATACGAAATTATTACAACCATATTCTTTCGCTTTCTGCATAAAGTACTGCTGCCCACTAGATTTATTCCAATCATACGTACCATTCTGCGTCAGGAAACATTCCACTCTTCGAGTCTTATCCGTAATTCCGCTAGCTTCGCCCTGCTCGGCAGTACCACCACCTAAATTTACGCGCCACATGGAAAGACCAATACCTTCCGGGTTTCCCCTTTCTACCTTTTGAGAGAAAAGAAGTTTAGCAATGCCTTCCTTAGCATTATTACTCCAATATTTACCGATATAATCCATCGTCCAAGCGTCAGAAGAAGCAAATCCATCAATAACCTGATGTTTGCCGGCAACATTTACCGTTGATGTCATCGCATGGTCCGAAGTTATCTTCGGAAGATAATCTGGTTCAAAAGCCTTGTCGTCACTGCATGAACACAGAGCAGCCAAGTACGAAAGTCCTAAAAGGATATATTTATTTTTCATAACATTGTGTCTTTATTATACTGAAATTGAATTGATTTAGTATCCGGGATTTTGCTCAATGCTTCCACCCGACAAGGTTATTTCCGTTGGAGGCAAGGGGAAAAGTTCATCTCTGCCCTCCTTGAAATTGACACCTTTATTACTATTCTCTTTTTGGTTACTGCTTTCATCCGAATCATAACCAATCTTATTATAGGCAACAAATGTACCATTCGGTCCCATAACATTACAAATAGCCGATTTACCATTATCATCTTTCCAACGGCGCAAATCATACAAACGGTTATTTTCCAACGCCAGTTCCAAGCGGCGCTCTTTACGAATAGCGTTGCGAAGTTCAGTGCCGGTAGCCGTCGACGGAGCTAAATATACACGATCCCTAACTTTATTCAAAGCCCATTTAGCCTCATCATCATGTCCCAGTTCGTTCTCCACTTCCGCATACATCAACAATACATCGGCATAACGCAACAAGCGATAATTCAAAGGAATATGAGGTGCATCATAGGGAGTAGGCCGTTTTTCCACAGGTATATATAATTTACGTGAAACACGGGGAGACTTATGATCATTCGGAGATATTACATAAGGATTTTTAGCATTCGCATCGCCATAAACCTTTGTCGCTCCATTCTTAATAATCGTCCATCTCAAACGGTAATCTTCATTAAGTTGTTCCTCCGGTGTCTCTCGCACAGGTTTTTCCTCTTGAAAAGCTCTCTCTAAATTGCTTGTCGGAAGTCCCCACGCCCAACCACTATCATCACGCGAGCCACAAACAATAGGAATACGTATACCCAAATTATAAGAGACATCACTATTAGTCTGGACCTCAAACAATGATTCGGTACTATTTCTTTGGTTTATATCCCATACTTGTCCAAAATCGCTCAACAATTCATATTCTTCTCTGCCACCAGCAAACTCGCCTCTGCAAGTAATCTCCTGTAATAATGGCTCTGCTTCCGTATATTTTCCCTGATACAGATAAGCTTTCGCCAAATACCCTTGCGCTGCCCCTTTTGTAGCACGGCCTAAATCCATAGCGTCGTATTCACTCCGTTTCGGCAAGTCAGGAATAGCTTCCAACAGATCTTTTTCTATCTGCGCATAAGTATCTTCCACAGTTGCACGTTTGATACCCGTTATTTCACTCGGCAATTTCAATCCCAGTACCAAAGGTACACCTCCAAAGTTTCTTACCAATTCGAAGTAATGAAATGCTCTCAGGAATTTAGCCTCCGCAATATATCTTTTTTTCAAACTTTCATTCTCGAAAACGACTTTTGGAATCTGCTCTATCGCAACATTACTTCTTAGAATACCTTTATAACGATATTGCCAAAAGTTCTGACAAGCATTTCCCGCATTATATGTATTTCCGGTGTAATGGGCAAGGTCACGGTATTCTCCGGGATCCTGCGTTGTGTTTCCCATCCACATATCATCCGTACACATATCACTTGCTATATAAAATTTCTGTATCTGCCACCAGTCATCAAAAAAGACAGACTGATAACACCCTGTAATCTGCTGTTTACATTCATCTTCACTTTTGAAGTAGTCATCCAGGTTCTGTTGTGCCCTAACCGGTTCTTCCAGAAAATCGGCACAGCCGGAAAGTGAGATTGTAAAAGCGGCTATGGAAAGCCCTAATATATATTTCTTCATGGTCTTTACTAGTTTATATATTAAATTAGAAATTTAGATTCAGTCCGAACAGATATGTACGAGGATTCGGATAGCCTGCCCAGTCGATACCGGATTCCGTCACATTACCTTTCGTTCCTAATGAGGCGGTTTCTGGATCCATACCGGAGTATTTTGTAATTGTAAACGGATTCTGTGCGGAGAATGATAGCCTCAAGCTGAATCCCTTCGTCCAATTCTTGGGCAGGGTGTAGCCTATCTGCAAAAGTTTACAACGCATATAAGAACCATCTTCAACAAAGAAACTAGACGGACGCTTGTAGTTCATATTCGAATCATTCACAGACAAACGAGGTAAGAAATTACTCGTTCCCTCTCCGTGCCAAACTTTATTATAAGTTCCCGCATATACATTCTCTCCTCCGGCACCGGAATAACGTCCCAACGTAGTGTTGAATACATCATTTCCAAAAGTACCATAAAAATTAGCCAGGAAATCAATGTTCTTGTAAGAAAGATGAGCATTCAGACCTACCATCAGATCAGGGAAAGCAGAACCAATATAAGTTTTATCTTTATCATCCAGCTCACCGTCATGGTTAAGATCCCTGAAACGGAAATCACCCGGTACGGCATTAGGCTGAATTATTTTTCCATGTTCATCGGTATGCGCATTGACCTCCGTCTGATTCTGAAAGATCCCATCTACAACATATCCATAGAAGCGGCTGATTTCTCCGCCTTCTTCGTTACGAATAATATAATCACCATTAAATCCACCCGTATAAAGAGGTTGTCCCATCAGTTTTTCGGCCTTGTTCTTTACAGAAGATAAATTCAAACCGACACCATAAGTAAAATCTCCTTGACGGTCTTCCCAACCGATAGACAATTCCCAACCGGTAGCTTTCATACTGCCAATATTCTCCCACATCTGGCCGTTCCACATCGGATAACCCAATATCAACAGGTTATCACGCTTCATCAACATATCATGTGACTTCTTTTGAAACCAGTCTGCCGTTACCGTCAAGCGATTATTCAGAAAGCCCATATCCACTCCGATTCCGAAGTCTTCTACTGTTTCCCATTGTACTTTCGTATTTCCGATAGCAGTTACACTTGTACCTATCTCGCGATTACCTTCCTGACCAAACACATAATCAGTTGTACCGACTGTAGAAGCATAAGCCGAATCATCAATAGACTGATTACCTACCCGTCCCCAACCAGCACGGATTTTCAGATTGTCAAAAATATGCTGGTCTTTCATAAACTCTTCACCAGTAACACGCCACGCTCCGGATACAGCCGGGAAAGTTGCATACTTATTCCCTTTTACGAATTTAGAAGAGCCATCCACACGTACAGAGGCTGTAAGGTAATAACGATCATTGTAATTGTACATCACACGTCCCAGATAAGAAATCAATGAAGAGTAGGAATTAGTTCCGGAAGCCTGCTGATTCTTTGTACCTGCACTGACATATTGCAGAAGTTCGTGATTCGTAGGAATTCCGTCACGTGAGCCTGTCAGCCAATAGTGTTGGAAACGCTCCATAGTATAACCTGCCATTATATTCAGATTATGTTTCTGATTGAACGACTTTATCCATGTCAACGTATTTGTCCAGTTCCAGTCTATCCAATTCTTCATTTCCCTTTTTGCCACGCTGGTTTCCGCACGCTCCAAATTATCAATATCAAATGTCGGAGTAAATTCATCATATAAACGGAAACGAGCATTCAATCCCAATTGTGAACGAAAGATCAACCCTTTAATCGGTTCTATATTGATAAACGGAGTAGCCAACAAGCCATATTCATCCGTATTCTTCGCCATACGTGCCATATTAGCTACCGGATTCCAGACTTGGCTGTTATGAGAACGGGAATAATTATCATATTCATTATCCGTCCATTCACTTTCCGGGCGCATCACCGGAGTAGTAGGGTCCATAGCCATGATAGATCCTATCAAGTCGGGAGTGTCTTTCCAGTTTTCATACTTGGGAGTAAAATCAATGCCGGCCTTTACAATATTGTTAAAAGTATATTCCATACTAAAACGAGCTGTAAACTTTTGCCAATTTCCTATTTTATATTGAGAATCCTGTCCGAAATAACCAATACTTGCCGAATAAAGAAGTTTATCCGTTCCACCGGAGAAACTTAAATTATAATTGTGAATCAATGCCGTTTTCCTCATCGTCTCATCCCACCAATCGGTTCCTTCAGCATCAGTAATGCCATTATACCCCACATACATAGGCACATTACCATCATTAATGTATCTTGACTTCAATACATATTCATACTCGGAAGCTTTTGCCATATCAGGTTTCTCTAATGTTTGAAAACCTGCTGAAGCTGTGAAAGTGAATTTGGTTGCCCCCTTTGTTCCTTTCTTGGTGGTAATCAAAACAACACCATTCGAACCACGGGTACCATAAATAGCAGAAGCAGAAGCATCCTTCAAAACCTGCATCGATTCAATATCATTCTGATCAAGGAAGTTTATATTATCTCCTACCGGCATTCCATCAACTACATACAACGGATTGGATCCATTGACTGTAGACACACCGCGAATGATGACGCGGGGAACTGTACCGGGACCACCTGCACTTGATATTTGTACGCCATTGATTTTCCCCTGTAAAGAGTTCATTGCATTACCGGAACTCAACGTTTTTAGTTCGTCACCTTTGATAGCTGCAATGGAGCTGGTTAAATCGCCCTTCTTCACTGCACCATAACCGATGACTACAACTTCATCCAATGCTTGCGTATCATCTTGCATCACTACATTAATTGTAGTACGTCCGTTCACTTTAATTTCCTGTGTTTTATATCCAATCATGGAGAAAACCACAATTGCGTCCTTAGGCACATTATTCAATGTATAGTTACCGTCCAAATCGGTCACGGTACCGTTTGTCGTACCCTTTATCAAGGCTGTCAAACCGATCATCGGCTCTTTATCCGCAGCCGAAGTCACAACGCCTTTTACAGTAATGTTCTGCGCATAGCCACATAAGCTTATTAATGCGAGACACAATAATAATATCTGCTTTTTCATATTAAATTTAATGTTACTTGTTATCAACAGGAATCAACTTAACCCTTCCGAGATGAGCGTCAAATATAAGTTTATAATCTCCGGCTATCTTTACCGTTGGCTTTGCCCAGTCTTTATTTTGTCTGGTCAACATAGTCCCTTGCCAAGCCGGATTTATATGTACCGCCTTTTCATCACTAAAATATCCGAAAACTTCAGGGTCATAAACGGCATCTGCTCCTTCCGATTTATCAACATACCATGCACAATAATCCCACCAGTTATCATGGTGCCAATTATGAATTATAAAATTCATCTGCGTATTTGCCTTAAGTGACAATGATTTAAGATAAAATAAATGAGGATTAATGTTATCTTGCTCAAATCTCTGGATATTCTTAGGAGCATCTGTCATATAACCAAAATAAAACTCTTGGAGCCATGAACCACCATTATTCCACGTATCTAAAGAAATTGAGCCAAATTCATGCGGCGCAGGATCAATCGCCTGTTCAATCGAATAAGTACTCATTGAATATGAGTTATCTGATATATTGAAAGTTATTTCATAATATACATTAGCCTGTTCAAGGACTATCGGTTCAGCAATACTCGGATCAGAGATTAATTTATTAAGATTATTGGGGTCTCTACCAAAGCAAATCGGATAAATATCTGCCTTTTGAGGAATAAAATAAATCTCCGTCCCTGCTTTCTGCGAATAATAATTCGCCTTATAAGTATATGCTCCCGTACGTTCAATTCTCATCGGAACACCAAACACATCAGAAGTCAACTGGCTGGCATCCTCAACATCACTAAGATACATTTTCTGAAAATCCGGCATTTCCGCCACCACTTTGACTGTATAAGATGTAGTAGTAGTTTCTTCATTAGCAAATTTATCAACGACCTTTAGTTTTACATCATAAGTTCCCGATTGCGCAATTGGAAGTCTCACCACACCATCAAATTTAGTTTTTCCCTCCGCATCTACTTTCTCAACCAACTCCAAGGACGGAATACTTACTTCTACATAATCTAAGGCCTGTTCATCCTCTACTATAAAGTGGAACGGAACGGTTCCATCCTCCGCTGTCAAAGTTGTGAACTCACCCTCTGCAGCAAATTTGATTGTCGGTTTTTCCGAATCATTATCCGTTGAAACCATAATGGTATGTTCAACTGAACGCCCTCCTACGTCTGTAATAGTAACTATAATCGGATAATCAGCCATTCTCGGCAATTTTTCAGAAAGAGTAATAGCATATTCTAATTCATAAGAATATAATGGTTCACCATAAATGCTAAGTAAATCAATAGTTTTATCTAAATAAAGTTCAGCATTTTGTAATCTGATAGAACGAATACCATCTGCATCAGTAATGGTAGCAGTCAACGTTAACTCACTGCCCGGATCAACATGGATATGATCGGCAATCAACTCTACAACTGGCTTCTGCCCGTCTACATCTTTGTAGTCATTATCGTCACTACACCCGGTAGTCAACGTTGCAGCAAAAAGAAAAGTCCATAACGCTGCACCATGCAAGAATTTTGCTCTCATAATAATAGTATTTAATGATTAAAACTTATCGGTTTATCGTGAAAGACAGAACCAATCATCTGCTTTCACAATGCAAATATAAGTGAATAAGATACATACAACCGATAAAAATCATGCAGAGAAGCTACATAAATCATGCAATGCACGATTTACATACTCTAAATAAAATATTTATTTCTATTTTTGAACCTGTAAATGAAACGAATAGGCACGAGTTATGAAAAAACACATTGCTTCCATTTTAATCTTGTCCTTGCTGTCTATCTTCCAGTCGGCAGCACAAACTTATTCCGTAAAGCGGTTGGGAATCGAACAAGGACTGTCTAATAATTATGTAGTCAGCATTACACAAGATAAACAAGGTTTTCTATGGTTTGCTACGGAAGAAGGGCTTAACAAGTTCGATGGAACCCGTTTCATCACCTATTATAAAAATGACCCGTCACAAAACAGTCAGGGAATCACCGGCAATGAGCTTAACCGGGTGTATGCCGACACTAAACGTCCTGTGATATGGATAGCTACCCAGCGTGACGGATTAAATGCCTATAACTATGACAAACAGGAATTCATCCCCTATCTGCACAATCCGGAGGATCCGCATAGTCTGATTACCAATGATGTAACGGATATCACCCCTTCTACCCAAAGTGCAGACGGTCTGTGGATCAGTACCTATTATAGAGGTATAGAATATCTCGACATCAACAGCGGACAATTTACCCATTACAATAAAAACACGATTCCCGGATTGTCCGATGAACAAACATGGACCGTATTGGACGGAGGAGACGGGAATTTATATATCGGCCATGTTAGCGGTGGTTTCAGCATTCTCTCGCTGAAAGACAAAAGTGTGAAAAACTTCCGACACGAGCCGGATAATCCGATGAGCCTGCCCGGAAATGATGTACGATGTCTCACCAAAGACACAAACGGGAATATCTGGCTGGGAACAGACAAAGGACTGGCTCTCTTCAACACTGCCGATAGCAACTTTATCACCTTCAAGAATAACAAAAACGACAAGCACGAAGCCTTATGTAACCGCATACTCGCCATCAAACAACTAAATGACAGCAAACTATGGATAGCCTCCGAGCTGAATGGCATTACCATACTGGATCTAAAACAAAGTATGTTTCTTTCACCGGACCAGATCTCCCTCGAATATATACAAGAAGGAGATGATAACCGAAGTCTTTCCAATGCAAGTGCCCGATGCATATTCCAAGATTCTTTTGACAATATTTGGATAGGGACGTGGGGAGGAGGAATCAATTTCATCAGCAGTACCCCTCCTTTATTCACAACATTGAGCTACTCTCCCATTCCCGGCAATGAGAACAGCCTGAACAACAAAGTGGCAAGCAGTCTTTGCACAGACAGACAAGGACGGGTGTGGATCGGTACGGACGGAGGAGGAATCAATGTATTTGAAGGGGACAAGCGCACCGCTATCTATAAAAAAGAAACCGGAGAAATTCCTTCAAATTTTATACTCACTTCCCTGCAAGACTCGAAAGGCAACTTATGGTTCGGTTCTTTCCAAGGAGGAATCAGTTACTATGACAGCCGCAACAGAACTTTCCGTTCCATCTCTCTGATGGGACAATCCAATCAAGATGTCCGTACAATCTACGAAGACTCCCGACATAATATCTGGGTAGGATACAGTGGAGGAATCATCGTACTGAATCCTCTGAACATGGAAATCATCCGGCATTATCATACAGGAAACAGCGAATTGCACAGTAACTTTGTACGTGCCATCGCACAGGATGAGAAAGGCCGGTTCTGGATCGGTACTTTCGGAGACGGACTTGGAGTATACAGTCCGGACCTGCAATTGATTCAAACCTTCGTACAAAGGGAAGGTTTCTGCTCCAACACCATCAACCAGATCATACAAGACAGACTGAAAAGAATGTGGGTGGGGACAGGAGAAGGACTGGTATGCTTCCCGTCAACCGACGCACTGACCTATAAAACTTACCAACGGAAAGATGGCTTACTCAATACCAATATTTGTGCCATAATGGAAGATAAGAAAGGTAATATCTGGTTCAGTAATAATAAAGGAATCAGTTGCTACGTCACGGATAAAAACTGCTTCTACAATTACGGTCATTCGGACGATGTCCCGGCAGGCAGTTTCTCAAGCGGCTGCGTAACGCAAAACAAGAATGGACTGATTTATTTCGGTTCAATCAACGGAGTATGTTGTTTCGATCCGGATATCACCATGAACGACCAAGCCAATCCGTCGGCTATCATCACTGAAATGAAAGTACTGGGACGGTTGAGCAATCCCGAAAATAATGACCTGTTCATCAATGTATCCAAAGGAGAACAGGTTGAACTGACCCATGCACAAAACAGCTTCGGGCTGACATTCAACGTACAAAACTACTCTCTGGTCAATCAAGTGGAATATGTGTATATGCTGAAAGGACTCGAGAATTCGTGGTACACGGTCAATGAGAACAATAGCGTGACATTCCGGAACATTCCCCCCGGAAAATATGAGTTTCTTATCAAAGCGCGCATTCACAACCAGGAATGGCCGGAAGAAGCCACCTCCCTGACTATCCGGATTAACCCGCCCCTCTGGCTCACCTGGTGGGCAAAGCTTATCTATGTCTTGATATCTGCCGGCATTGTATATCTAATCCTTCACGCATATAAGAAAAAGCTGGATTTGGAAAGCCTTTACACATTGGAAAAGAAGAACCACGAACAAGAACAGGAATTAAATCAGGAACGCCTGCGTTTCTATACCAACATCACACACGAACTGCGTACACCGCTAACCTTGATTCTCGGTCCGCTGGAGGATATGCAAAAGGATACCTCACTCCCGGTAAAACAAGCTCAGAAATTGTCGGTCATCCACCAAAGTGCATTACGCCTGCTCAACCTCATCAATCAGATATTGGAGTTCAGAAAGACAGAGACACAAAACAAAAGGCTGTGTGTCTGCAAAGGCAACATCGCCCCTTTGATCCATGAAATAGGTCTCAAATACAAAGAACTGAATCAAAAGACAAAGATTGATTTCCGAATTCAGATAGAAAAAGAAGAAATGCTTCTTTTCTTTGACAAGGAAATCGTCACTATCGTATTGGACAATCTGATTTCCAATGCCATCAAATATACGGAACAAGGATGTATTACCCTAAGCCTGTATCAGACCGTGCGCAATGAGGTGGCACATACGGAAATTAAAGTAAGCGATACGGGATACGGAATTTCCACTGAAGCGCTGCCACATATTTTCGACCGTTACTATCAGGAAAGCGGCAAACATCAGGCATCGGGAACCGGTATCGGTCTGGCTCTGGTAAAGAATCTCGTAGAACTGCATGAAGGAGAAATCCGTGCAGAAAGTGTGCAAAACGAAGGCAGCACTTTCTACATCAGCCTCTTGACGGATAATATCTATCCCAACGCCTTGCACGCCGACTCTACCGAACCTGCGGCAAAAGAGGATACTGCTCAAGCAACGACCTCCGAAAACACTTCAGAACCTACAGTAGACAATGGCAAACCGATCTTGCTGATTGTAGAAGATAATGAAGAAATACAGAAATACATTGCCGAATCCTTCTCCGATTCTTTTGAGGTAATCACAGCCGATAATGGAGAAGAAGGAAAGCAACAGGCGCTCAGCCACATCCCGGATATCATTGTCAGCGATATTATGATGCCTGTAATGGATGGTATTACCCTATGCCGGCAGTTAAAGGAGGATGTACGTACCAGCCATATTCCTATTATTCTGCTGACAGCCAAAGATTCGCTACAGGACAAAGAAGAAGGTTATGAAGTAGGCGCCGACTCTTACCTGACAAAACCGTTCAGCGCTTCTCTTTTGCGCAGCCGAATCAATAATCTACTCGAATCGAGAAAGAAACTGATTACCCAATTCCAAGCACAGCCTGTTCCGGGCAATCAGACGGATTTGAACGAGAAACGTATCATAATAGCCGAGGCTCTAAGCAAGCTGGATAATGAGTTTATTGAGAAAATAACTCTTTTAATCGAAGAAAACCTCTCTTCAGAGAAGATTGACATCACTTATCTTTCCGACAAGATGTGTATGAGCGGTTCCACTCTTTACCGGAAAATGAAAGCACTTACCGGACTTTCAACCAACGAATACATCCGGAAGGTGAAAATGCAGAATGCGGAACGGCTGTTGCTCGAAGGGAAGTTTAATATATCTGAAATTGCCTATAAAGTAGGAATGAACAGTACAGGCTATTTTCGCCAATGCTTCAAAGAAGAATTTGGTGTCTCACCCTCAGATTATCTGAAACAGATAAAGCAGATATAAAAAACTAAATGCAGATTCTCGCAAAGAACGGATAATCAAATCTACGAGAATCTGCGTTTAAATGACAATTACAGTCTACGACTCTACTCTTTATTCAATTCTTCAATCATAGCTTTAAGCAATGACTGGCTGTTATCCAACGGCAAATCTGTAGCCAAATCCCAACTCATCATTCCTTTCAGGCCCTGCTCTTTCGCATAACGTGTCTTGACACGGATATTATCTTGCCCGTCGAACACATACACTTCTCCTTTATAATTTACTTTATTCTCTGCCGGACTCGTAATCAGCCCATTCTGCACAAAACTAAAATAAGCTTCAGTCTTTTTCGAGTTATCCTTTGTCACTCCATAAAAGGGAACTCCTGCCACCAGCTTCTCTTTCGGAATACCATATTTCAATACCATCTGTATATCCGAACAATATTTCTCTACCGGAAAACGAACCGGTGAAGGACCATAACATTGAAGTGAAATAAAATCAACGGCAGCAATCGCCTCCTTACTTATCTTGTAAGAAACCGGATGCAAAGATACGCTGAGAATGTATTTATCGCCCAGCACTTCCCTCATCTTGAGAATAGCCAAACTGTAATCCTCATATTCTTTCGCATTCTCCGCCCATTCAAAGTCCAGGTCAATGCCATCAAGCTTATTTTGTCGGAGCACTTTCTTTATATTTTTTGCAAATGCCGTACGGGCGGTTTCATCAGCCACCATCGCCTTCCACTGACCACTGGAAGCTCCAATCCGTACTTTCGCCTTCGTCCCTTTCACCTCAGCACGAATGGATTTTATCAATCCCTCCCAAGTAGTGACTCCTTTACCTTGAAATGCACGAGGGTTCTCAAAAGAGAGCGATCCGTCCTTATTGGGATGGACATTTAATAGAATAAGGTCGTCGCTTGCCCGCAGACTTTCAGTAGCGACACGTCCCCGGTTGTAGAAATTTCCACGCACATAAGAACTTACAAAAGATTTCTGTTGTGCATAAAGACATACACCGACCAACAGAAACAGAGAAAAGATAATCTTTCTAGGTATTAGCATAACGATTAATATTTTATGAGTTTCAACCACAAAAGTATGCACTCTCAGCATAAAATGATGTTCAAAAATTACTATATAACTTCCAATAATCAACAGAAAGAGCACAAGTTTACACAAAAAATCCTATCTTTGTTCCCTGATGATAATAATTCACGAATAAGACTGATGCCAGAAGATTCATTTTGTATACAATATAAGAATTGTACAGGGTGTCCCAGAGCTACAGAAAACACTCTTGTATATAAGAACTTACCCAAAGGAGAACACATTCCTAAGGATAAGTGTACGCAAAATTGTATGCTTTTCATGCTTAAAGGCGAATTACTTATCAATAGTGAAGAGTACCCGGGAAATACCTTACATGAAAAGCAGTTTATCCTACAAGCCATCGGGTCAAAAATAGAAATACTGGCTCTTACGGACGTTGAATACATCATATTCTGGTTCAACGAACTCCCTCTACTCTGCGAAGACCGTTACAATGAAATAAAAGATCAAGCGGAAGCACCCTTGACCTACACCCCTCTGGTGATGAGCGAAAGAATTCATTCCCTTATCAGCAGTATGCCCGACTTCCTCAATGAAGAATCTCCCTGCAGCAAATATATCGAACTGAAATGTAAGGAATTGGTATTCCTGATTACCAATTTCTATCCGCTACCTCAATTAAAGACTTTCTTCTACCCGATCAGTACTTATACGGAGAGCTTCCAATACTTCGTGATACAAAATTACAGCAAGGTGAAAAGTGTGGAAGAATTTGCACATCTGGGAGGTTACACAACCACGACCTTCCGCCGACTCTTCAAAAATATGTACGGAATCCCCGTATACGAATGGATACTGGAGAAAAAACGGGAAGGCATTCTGGATGACCTCCAACACACTAATATGCGAATCACAGAGATATGTAACCGATACGGATTCGACTCTCTGTCCCACTTTGCGCACTTCTGCAAAGACTCTTTTGGTGACACTCCACGCGCCTTACGCAAGAAAGCAGCCAACGGTGAAAAAATCGGAAAGATTAGCGATTAAAGAATTATTTCTTTAATTCCTTGCTCAATCAATCTATTTCCCCTATTTTTGCAGTCCGTAAGAGGTGTAAAACGTCGAAATTTTAGTTCTAACAATTAAATAATTTAAATTCAATCATTTATGTGGTTAAGTAATTCATCTGTAGGAAGGAAAGTGGTGATGAGCGTTACCGGTATCGCCCTTGTCCTGTTTCTAACATTTCACATGGCGATGAACTTGGTTGCGATCATCTCGGCTGATGGTTACAACATGATTTGTGAATTCCTGGGAGCAAACTGGTATGCGTTAGTGGCTACCGCAGGATTGGCTGCTCTGTTCATCATTCACATCATCTATGCATTCTGGCTGACCATGCAGAACCGCAAAGCGCGTGGTAGCGAACGCTATGCAGTGACCGACAAGCCTAAAACCGTAGAGTGGGCTTCTCAAAACATGTTGGTGTTAGGTATTATCGTAATTGTAGGTCTTGGCTTACACCTCTTCAACTTCTGGGCAAAAATGCAGTTGCCGGAACTGATGCACAACATGGGTATGCACGCTGACACCCTGACGCTGGCTTACGCCGCTAACGGTGCTTATCACATCCAGCAGACATTCTCTTGCCCGACTTATGTGGTTCTTTACCTTGTTTGGCTGTTTGCTCTGTGGTTCCACCTGACTCACGGTTTCTGGAGTTCAATGCAATCACTGGGATGGAACAACAAAGTATGGATCAATCGTTGGAAATGCATTTCTAACATCTACTCTACGATTGTAGTACTCGGTTTCGCACTGGTAGTCGTAGTATTCTTTGTGAAAACACTGATTTGCAACGGTGCTTGCTAAATAGTAAATAGTAAATGATTAAATTGTAAATAATATTATGATCAAGATAGATTCAAAAATTCCAGAAGGCCCGGTGGCTGAGAAATGGACCAACTATAAAGCTCACCAGAAATTGGTGAACCCCGCTAACAAGCGTCGTTTGGATATCATCGTTGTGGGTACAGGTCTGGCAGGTGCTTCTGCAGCTGCTTCACTTGGTGAAATGGGTTTCAGAGTATTCAACTTCTGTATTCAGGACTCTCCACGCCGTGCGCACTCTATCGCTGCACAGGGTGGTATCAATGCTGCAAAGAATTATCAGAATGACGGTGACTCCGTTTACCGTCTGTTCTACGATACTGTAAAAGGTGGTGACTATCGTGCACGTGAAGCTAACGTATACCGTCTGGCTGAAGTGTCCAACGCTATCATCGACCAATGCGTGGCACAAGGTGTTCCTTTCGCCCGCGAATATGGTGGTACACTGGACAACCGTTCTTTCGGTGGTGCACAGGTATCCCGTACTTTCTACGCTAAAGGTCAGACCGGTCAGCAGCTGTTGCTGGGTGCTTACTCCGCATTGAGCCGTCAGGTAAACGCAGGTACTGTAAAACTGTATACCCGTTATGAAATGCAAGATGTGGTGATCGTTGACGGACGTGCCCGCGGTATCATCGCTAAAAATCTTGTAACAGGTAAACTGGAACGCTTTGCCGCTCACGCTGTAGTTATCGCTACCGGTGGTTATGGTAATGCTTACTTCCTGTCTACCAACGCTATGGGATGTAACTGTACAGCTGCTATCTCTTGCTACCGCAAGGGTGCTGTATTCGCTAACCCTGCTTACGTTCAGATTCACCCGACTTGTATCCCGGTACACGGTGACAAGCAGTCTAAACTGACTTTGATGTCTGAATCTCTCCGTAACGACGGTCGTATCTGGGTTCCGAAGAAGAAAGAAGATGCCGTGAAACTTCAGAAAGGCGAAATCAAAGGAAGTGATATTCCTGAAGAAGACCGCGACTATTACTTGGAACGCCGCTATCCGGCATTCGGTAACCTGGTTCCGCGTGACGTTGCCAGCCGTGCTGCTAAAGAACGCTGCGACGCAGGTTTCGGTGTAAACAACACTGGTTTAGCTGTATTCCTTGACTTCTCTGAAGCTATCAACCGCTTGGGTATCGACATCGTTCTCCAACGTTATGGCAACCTCTTCGATATGTATGAAGAAATCACTGACGTTAATCCGGGAGAACTGGCAAAAGAAATTAATGGCGTAAAATATTATAATCCGATGATGATTTATCCGGCTATCCACTATACAATGGGTGGTATCTGGGTAGACTACGAACTGCAAACCACTATCAAGGGTCTGTTCGCTATCGGTGAATGTAACTTCTCCGACCACGGTGCAAACCGCCTCGGTGCTTCTGCATTGATGCAAGGTTTGGCTGACGGTTACTTCGTATTGCCTTATACAATCCAGAATTATCTGGCAGATCAAATCACTGTTCCTCGTTTCTCTACTGATCTTCCTGAGTTTGCTGAAGCAGAAAAGGCAGTTCAAGCTAAGATCGACAAGTTCATGAGCATCCAGGGTAAAGAATCTGTTGATTCTATCCACAAGAAACTGGGTCATGTCATGTGGGAATATGTAGGTATGGGACGTACGGCAGAAGGCTTGAAGAAAGGTATTGCCGAACTGAAAGAAATCCGCAAGGAATTCGAAACGAATCTGTTTATCCCCGGTTCTAAAGAAGGTATGAACGTAGAGCTTGACAAAGCAATCCGTCTGTACGACTTCATCACAATGGGTGAGCTTGTTGCTTACGATGCATTGAACCGTAACGAAAGTTGTGGTGGTCACTTCCGTGAAGAATACCAGACTGAAGAAGGAGAAGCTAAACGTGATGACGAAAACTTCTTCTATGTAGCATGCTGGGAATATCAAGGTGACGATGAAAAAGCTCCGGTGTTGTACAAAGAACCGCTGGTATACGAAGCTATCAAGGTTCAAACCCGTAACTACAAGAGCTAATCGGTGAAGTTAAACATTTAAAAGAATTAGAAGAAAATGGATAAAAATATATCATTTACACTGAAGGTATGGCGCCAAGCTGGTCCGAAGGCTAAAGGTGCTTTTGAAACCTACCAAATGAAAGATATCCCCGGCGATACTTCCTTCCTCGAAATGCTGGATATTCTGAACGAACAGCTCATCAGCGAAAGAAAAGAACCGGTAGTATTCGACCACGACTGCCGCGAAGGTATCTGCGGTATGTGTTCTCTTTACATCAACGGACACCCGCACGGTCCTGCAACAGGTGCTACTACTTGTCAGATCTATATGCGTCGTTTCCAGGATGGTGATACGATTACTGTTGAGCCTTGGCGTTCGGCCGGTTTCCCTGTAATCAAGGACTTGATGGTAGACCGTACTGCATACGACAAGATTATGCAAGCTGGTGGTTACGTGAGCGTACGCACAGGTGCTCCTCAGGATGCTAACTCTATCCTGATTCCGAAGCCTATCGCTGACGAAGCTATGGATGCTGCTTCTTGTATCGGTTGTGGTGCTTGTGTAGCTGCATGTAAGAATGGTTCTGCCATGTTGTTCGTTTCTGCAAAAGTCAGCCAGTTGAACTTGCTGCCGCAAGGTAAACCGGAAGCTTTGCGCCGTGCAAAAGCTATGTTGTCAAAGATGGATGAACTGGGATTCGGTAACTGTACAAACACTCGTGCTTGCGAGGCCGAATGTCCGAAGAACATCTCTATCAGCAACATCGCTCGCTTGAACCGTGATTTTATCAGAGCAAAACTGAAAGACTAAGTTCCTATTTTCTAATAGTAAGAGCTTAATTTGATTAATAAAAGAATCCCCTGCCGACTAGTCCGACAGGGGATTCTCTTTTTTCAATTTTAGTAGTCTACTCTTCCGATATACTTGCAGTCTTTTCCTGTCCGGAACTCTTCCGATACTGCGAAGGCGACTTTCCAAATGAGTTCTTGAAACACTTGCTGAAATAGAAAGGATCGTTAATACCTACTTGAAAACCAATCTCCGATACATTCATTTCGGTCGTTAATAACAGTTCCGCCGCTTTCTTCATGCGGAGAATACGAACATACTCATTGGGAGAACACCCCACAATCCCTTTTAATTTATTATAAAAAGTAGTACGCCCGATATTCAAAGTCGGAGTATACGATTCAAGCTTAAACTCGGCATCTCCCATATTCTTCTCTACGATGGCATTAACTTTATCCAAAAACGCTTTATCTCTGTCAGTAGCACTTATCAACGGTTGCAATGTACCAGGTTCTGTAGCAAACTTACGCTGCAACTTCTCACGTTGCTCAACCAATTTCACTATACGAGCCAACAAATATTTCATACTGAAAGGCTTTGTAATATAAGAATCCGCTCCCGCCTGAATACCTTTCAGCTGATGTTCCTCTGATGAATAAGCTGTCAATAAGATAACAGGAATATGACTAATGTTGAAATTGGCCTTTAAACGCTTTGTAAATTCCAGCCCATCCATCTCTGGCATCATCACATCACAAACCACAATATCCGGCTGTTCCCCTATTAACTTTTCAAGTCCCTCTACTCCGTTAGAAGCCGTCGACACAGTAAAATACTTCCCAAGTTGAGCTTCAATAAGGTTACGGACATCATCGTCATCATCAATCACCATCACTTTATATTCTTTAAAAGGTTTATTTACCGATGTTCCTAGAATTTCTGCCGCACGTTCCTCTGAAATAGATATATCAGTAGTCAGTTCCGTCATCGCAATTTCTTTATCTTCCTTTATAGTCTCTATAATGTCGGCAGGATCATAATTTTCATCCGACATCGGGATAGTAAGTGAGAAGCAAGCACCTCCCAACAGCGAATCCACATAAGTTACCTGTCCTTTATGTACCTTAGCCAATTCCGCGGTCAAATGTAATCCAACACCAGTTCCCTCCGATGCATAATGAATCTGTTCAAAACGTACGAACAACATTTTTTGCTTATCAGCAGACACTCCCGGACCATTATCCGAAACACTCATCGTAAAGGTGTCATTTACCACTGAAAAGTCAAGTTTCATCACAATCTTACCCCCTACTGGAGTATTCTTAAAAGCATTGGACAAAAGATTATAAGCAATCTTATCCATTTTACTCCTATCAAGTAGCATAGTCTGTACAGGTTTATTAGATTCAAACAGATATTCTATTTGCTTCCTGGCAGCCATATCCTTAAACGTCAGATAAATATCATAAAAGAAGCGTTTCGTATCTGTTCGCTCAAGTTTTAGTTCCATCTTATTATTCTGTAAACGACGAAATTCCAATAACTGATCTACCAATCGGAGCAAGCGCCCCGAACTTTTTGAAAGCAGACTCAACTGTTTACTTACAGAAGAAGGCAGATCTCTTTGATTAACCAAATCCTCAATCGCCCCACGAATAATCGTCAACGGAGTACGAAACTCATGGGATATATTCGTAAAAAAACGCAATTTATACTCGGTCAATTGTTTCTCGACCTCCACTGCCATATTCAGACGATGCATCTTGAGAACAAGCCTCGATGTAAAATAAATGATGATTATCCCAAGGAAAATATACAAAAGAATAGCTTCAGTAGACTCCCACCAAGGTGGAAGAATTATAATCTCCAAAGTTGTTTCCTGATCACTCCAAACTCCGAAACTATTACATCCTTTCACTTTGAAAAGATACTTTCCCGGAGGAACATTTCTATATGCAGCTACATTATTACGTGATGATCTATTCCAATTAGACTCATATCCGTCTAAATAATAAATATATTGATTAAGCTCGGGAGCATGGAAGTTCAGCATCGTACATTCCAAATTAAAGGAATTCTGATTATATGCCAGAACCACCTTCCGGGTATTGATAATACTCTCAGTCAAAGGAGAATCCAGGCTTTCCGGTGTCACAGGATTTCCATTAATCAAGAAACCGGTAATTGCCACTTTTGGAGCATATGTATCAAATGTAATACCGGATGGATTAAATGTATATACTCCGTTATAACTGCCAAACATCAATTCTCCATTCTTTTTTTTCCAACAAGACAGCTCATTAAATATAGCAGCATGGCGGTTGTTTGAGAATATAAAATTCTCAAAACGCTTAGTATTTAAATTAAATTTCGAGATACCACTCTCTGTACTTACCCAAATAAACCCTTCTTCATCTTCCAAAATAGCTTGAATCGTTTCATTGGATAAACCGTCATCTGCCCCATAATGTTCAAAAGTAGATTGTTCTAATGATTCCCCTTTCACTAACAAATTAAGTCCTCCTCCGGTAGCTCCTAACCAAATACGCCCTTTACTATCTTCAAAGACAACCTTAACCTCATTGTGCCCCAAAGATTGTTGATCTTCAGCATACAAATGCAAAACCTTAAAATTCTGTTGATCCTCTATCAATCCATCCGGATCAAAAACAATAACTCCATCATTAGTTCCTATCCATACAATCCCTGTCTTATCTTGAATAATAGAACGCATCATATTCTGATGTCTATTATCAAAACTGAATTGCTTGAACCTCAACTGTTCCCGGGAACCTTCCGCAAGATGCAGCCCCCCACCAAAAGTTGCTAGCCACATACGATTTTTACTATCGCGCATTATGGTAAAGATATTATTGCTCGAAGATGATTGCCTGGTCTGATCATTCAGCGCATATTCTTTTATTATCCTGTCTCCTTGAGGAGATAGAATTAATAATCCCCCTCCTTTTGTTCCCAACCATTTATAACCAAGAGTATCTTCAGCAATTGTAAAGGGTAAACCACCTGTAATACGATGCTTATATAACTGATGTAAAGTAGAATCACAAACTTGCAAATTTCCATCACGCGTACCAAACCAATATCTTCCCTCTACATCCTGATAAATTAAACGAACAGCATTATCCCTATCAGCATTACCACCAGGAGTTGGATAAAATATATCAAAAGGATAATTGGTTAAAGAGATCTTATTCACTCCTCCCAACTCTGTACCTACCCAAACTTCTCCAGAAGTATCCTCAGTTATACAGAGTAAGTAATTAGTGGATAAATCTTTATCGGCAGTATAATGGTATTTTTTTCCCGTATTCTCATCAACGGCAAATAGACCATTACCAAATGTAGTTATCCAGATAATATCCCTTGAGTCATGATATATTTGGAAACGTTCCTGATTTATTAATGAAAGGACATCAGCAGGAATCAATGTCAAAGGCTCAAACGTATTATCAGTATGATGTCTCCATAGCACTCCCGACATATTATATACCCAAATGTGCCCCTTATTATCAATATAGAAGTTCGCATTACGCGGACTTGTCCCCTGAAAGAATCTTTCTGGGGAAACCCATGTTTTATTAATAGTATCAAATACAAACATACGTTCATTTGTAGCAATCATAACCAATCCGTCATTTAACACACATGAGCGGGCATGTCTCGCAGGTTCCGTTTGTGTAGGAACAAATAAAATAGCAGGCAAGAAATATTTCCGCAAATTATCAAAAATCAGAATACGATCTCCAGCTATAAAATACAAATCATCTAATTCCTGTGCGCCCCAAAATGTTGTTCCCTCCAACATTGTATTCACCTTATCATGAGCTACCATGAACAATTCTTTATCAGCTCCTATCCAAACTCTACGATCCGAATCTTCAAAGATAAATGTCACCGACTTATCCCGCAATTTCTTCTCTGTCGGTCTCCAAGAAACCAGTTCTCCATCTATGTGGCTCACACGACAACATCCTTTATCTCCCCACATCCACACATCACCATTAGAAGTAACCATTATTTGGCTAAAAATCTTAGTAGTATTCTGCGGATCATAATCAACAATTTTTTCCAATTTCATATCATAGCAGAAAAGAGTATTTGAGAAAGTACGTATCCAAATATAGCCATGTTTATCTTCGGTAATACTGCGAATTCTACTATCCGGTGATGATTGAGAGGTGGCAATTCCCGGCTGTATCACAACAAAATCCTTTCCGTTATAACGATTCAAGCCATTAATTGTTCCCATCCACATAAACCCATGACTGTCCTGCATCATACATCTAATTGTATTCTGTGACAAACCGTTGCGATCTGTGATAGTACTGATATTTAAAACATCAAAAGCAGCTACTCGACTGCAAAAAAGCAAAAGAATTAGGATTATACGGGCACTCCACATGGTGTTTTGATTTAAAGAATAACGCAAATATAAACGATAATATCGAAAAATCCTGCACAAAATCCCTAAGAATATGGCATTTTATGCATGTTTGAACTGGGGTACATGGAAATGTACAGCCGTCAAGGTACATTATAAGCAAATCGCATACCTTTGCTCTATACAAAGTCAGAGAGACCTATAAATAAACAGGGAATATACAACAACCACATTATTTATATATAAAACAGTAACGTTTATGAAAAACATGTATTTAACAGTAGTACTAGGAATACTGGTTCTCACCGGATGCAACAGCAATGAATATGGTGGACCAGATACCCCTGGTGCAAAAGCTGAAATCTGGGGAAGTATAAGCAGTCCTCAAACACGCTACCACGGCTCCATGTGGGGTCAGGGAGAATGTATAGGTGTATCCGTTACCGGAGGGGATACAGGAAGCACTAATATCTTATATCAATGCTCCGGAGAAAACGAACAACTTTTTACTGCTGTAGGTGACCATAATGATATTTATATCAAAGGAAATGGTAAAGTCTCACTGACTGCATATCACCCTTACACCGGTATCAACGGTACAGCAGGAGGGCTTGTTACAGTAGACACCAAAAGTGAAAATCAAACCGCAACTAATCAACTCAATATCGATTGGTTGTTTGCCGAAGCCACTACTACCCGAAGTAATCCTCTGATCAATTTTCAATTTACACATCAACTGAGCCAACTTAGCTTGATTTTCAAAAATAAAGATGAGAGTAAACCCGAAAATGTTTCTTACACTTTAAAAGGATTTATCACAAAGGGATTCTTCAACACCTCAAATGGCACAACCTCTTTAGGAACAGAAAGCGAAGATGTAAGTGTACTAGTGAATGACAATACATCAACAACTTCGACATTAATTTTATTACCTCAAGAAGTAGTACAAACTACAATAGAAGTGGTAGCCGATGGGGTTTTTTATGAGAAAACAATAGATAATATAACATTAGAAAGCAATAGAAGACACCTATACACGGTTACTCTGGGAGGAGAAGGAGAAAATCCTAGTATTACCATCACAGAAAGTGGCATCACAGATTGGCAACCTGGTAATGGAGGAAATATCAACTCTACAACTGATGCTCCTGAAACAGATACCGCTTTTGATTCTTCCTATTGGAATAACTCAGGTGAGACACAAGATATAAAATCGCAATCAACCGAAAAATAAAAATAAGGAAATATTTTCCCTCATTTCTAATAAATATAAAAAACAAGAAGATATGAAACGAAATATATTTGTATATACGATAGCACTTGCATGCTCTTTACTTATAGCGGCATGTTCACAAGACGAGAACATTACTCTTTCAAACAATGATAAAAATAAGATTCTAATTAATATCACAGATAAAGCTATATATAATAGTAGCAAAACCCGTGCAACAACAGATGAAACATATAAAACAACATTCGAAAACGAAGATCAGATAGGTTTGTTCGCCGTTAAAAATGGAGAAATTGCAGGCTCAATTAATAATGTATGCCTAATTTACAACAAGACTCACGATGTATGGATACCTACAAATGGCTCTTTATTTTATAGCAGCGAACTGGAAGGAGCCACTTATTATGCATATTATCCTTATAAAGAAGAAGTTAGCAATTCTTTTAAAGCATCCATTGAAAACCCTTTTGCAGAAATCATAAGTAACTGGAAGATAGGTGCTAATATGAGTGGAAGTGAATATACCCAATATGACTTGATGACAGGCTCTGCAGAAGCTGAACTATCCGGTAAGAATTACTCACTCAATCTAACATTAGAACATCAAATGGCAATGGTAGTTATTCAGTTACCGTCCACCACATATGAATTTACAAACCAAGGAACAACAATAGCTCCATACAACATTCCTGCTGCTAATCCAACATTCAAGCTAACCAAAGGAGAAAGTGAGAGTATAGAAGTGCAACCATATTATGAACCAAGCACAGATAAATATCGCTTATTGATAAACCCTACAACTACTTATAAAATAAATGGCACTTTCATTTCAAGCGAGAACAAGCAGTACGAAATCGCAATTACAGGAATAGAAAAAGGAACATACGCACCATACACTGTTGATGGTGGAACAAAAAAAATACAGCACGAACTGAAGATTGGAGATTTCTATTGTGCAGATGGCACTTTAATTAAAGCAGATCAAGATTTAGAATCAGAAGATAAAACCAAAATCATTGGGGTCATTTATCAAATAGGGACCACTGAAGCTATAAGAAAAGACTATCCTGAATGTACGCACGCACTGGTATACGCATTAAAACGTAACGAAGAAACCGGACAAAGATGGGGAACCGTATCCAGTGTTAGCAATAAGACATGGTATACAGACATTCTTCCTGCACCAGTCGGTACAAGTTCAGTCAACGGGCAAAAAATTCCAAATGAAGAAGAGTTTTCAAATACTGGCTACCAAGATACCAAAGCATGGTTAAATTCAGACATCGCTGTTGTTGGAGCAGATATCAACTCTGTTGTAAAAGAGAAACTTTCCAGCTATTCAGTCCAGGCTCCATCATTCACGACCGGTTGGTATGTTCCATCAGTCAAAGAGCTACTTATCATACAAGAGCAAAATACCACTATCTCAAGCAGCTTAACCAAAGCCGATGGAGAAACGCTATGGCAGGATTCTTCATGGGAGCGATTAACTTCCGGAAGTGGTTATTGGACATCCACACTACGTAGTGAGTCAACAATATGGGTATATACCGGACTTAATGAGGAAGGACATCGAGAAAAGAATTATCTTGCCCTCAATCTAAAAGCAAATTCATACTACCGCTTCGCACTAGCATTTTAACACTTAAAATATCAAGAATAGCATTATGAAAAAGATTATTTTAATTATCTCATTAATCACCCTTAGTCTGACAGGCAATGCACAGATTATCAAAAACAATCTCCTTGATGGATATAAAACCGGAGACAAGTTAGAGAAATCGGCATATATTGAGCCTAAAGCAATGATTCAAGAAAATACTTGGTGTGCTGCCTATACTAAAGATCCCAAAGCAGCAACAACATCAAGTCCCATAATTGGAAAAGAACTAAGTTACCCCGAATATCAGGAAGGTGGCCCATCCATACAATTCGGATTTGAGGATGGGATAAAAGGGACACGTTCCAGTGTGTATTCTATGACATCATCCGGCAAAACATACCGGCAAGGTAGTTATTACCTTGCTTGCCTTGTCAACTTCTCAAAATTAGGAACTAAAAAACCTAGTGAATTTCTAGCATTAATCGCTAACCATGTAGGCGGTAGTGCACGCGGAAACATATATGCACATCGTAATGAAAATGGCAAGTTAAAATTCACAGTTGGACTAGGTAAGAATCGTACGGAAGTTCCCAATGAATACGATTTCAAGAAAACCCATTTACTCGTATTAAAAGTAGACTACACTAATAATCGAGTAGAATTATTCGTAAATCCGTCTCTAAAAGGAGAAGAGGCCCAATCTGATGCCATGGCTAAAGGAGAAGAAGGTGCATTAAAAGCAGGATTAAAAGCAATATCTATCAGAAATAACCACACATATCAAGGAAATATTGGAAATATTCGTTTCGCCGGCCGCTGGACCGATATTACTACTAAATAATACATAATATTAAAACACTATTTCCATCATAAGCTCTCCCTTATTTGCTAGATATACATTTATTTCCAGATAAACAAGGGAGAGCTTTTTGCACAAATCTTTCTAATTCATCATTTTTTTAATAATCTTTTTGCGGCTTCTGCATAACGTCTGCCTAGTATTATTTGGCTGTCTGCATCAAAATGAGGATCTTTCTCATTCTTCAGTGGCTTTAGCCCCTCGGACGAAACACAGGCGCTATTTGGAAGAAAAGAAGAAATATCCTTAATCATATCGTTAAATGGTTTCGTTCCTTCAGGTATATAAGGCTTCTTTGTCCAGTTCCATTCTGCCAATTGTCCTACAATGACAGGTAAATCAGGTATTCCCAAATCATTACGAAGATCCGTCATTAGCTTTATTATTTTCTTTTTATATCCTTCAGGATACTGACAATCTGCCTCTCCCTGATGCCAAATAATAGCTTTCAGTTTGCCATATTTCATTGCTTCCTTAGTTCGGCGTAAAGCTTCATTATAATAGAGCCCACCTGTTTTTTCTGTGCTCTTCAACCAAGAGCGGATGGAAGTACCGCCACGAGCATTTACTATCAAGCCTACCGGATGTTTTTTAGAAGCCATTGCTTTAGCAAAACTATATACAGGTCCCAAATATTCACCGGTAAGTCCCCTTCCGATAGTAGAATAACGATTTAAAGGATTTACTGCTAGCTCAAACTGGTCTTCGGCATTTAATAAATAAACATTCCGCATCGTATCCATCACCGCCGGAGAAAGTTTTCCTCGTCCGGCCATGTTAGATTGTCCAATACAAAGATACAAATCCATATTCTTCACAGGCTTGCCTGCATATACCATAGGTATTCCCAGTAACAATATCCCTACAAAAAGGGTGATTACATTTTTTCTCATTTTATTATTCTATCTTTTAAAAATTCAACTTACTATTTTCCAAAAATTCAACCTCAATAATTGGTAAATAACGTTCTTCATCCGCCTTTTCCTGTACGCGTGTATTTGATGCTTTATCTTCTACCTCAACAATTTCTCCGAAAGCATCTTTCACACTAACAGATCCCTTCAAACGGATAGTTATATTATCCGTACGCATCGGCATTGTTTTCAAATGTATATATCCCAAATTTCGTTCTGTCTTTCCACTCCAAACGAGGGTATTTCCTGCATATACCTCTAACGGATAACTATTCTTACGCCACCCTCTTAACTTCAAACAGACATCATCAATATTCGCCTCACGTTCAAGCTGATAAGTAATCCAAGCCGTACTAAGCTGCCCATCATTACTCCATTCACTAAGTTCATCATCATCATAACTTTTCGCTACATTCTGGCTATTAGCACCTGCTTTAGCCGAAACAATGCCTATATTAACTTTTTTATCTCTATATGAAGAGGATAATGGCGTTTCACCTTTATCTAATCGTCCTTTCAATGTCATTTGTGGCAAATAGTTACTTACCCCATCAACTTTTTCCACCGGAATAGTTTCTAAGGTTATAGAAGCCTCAGGAAGGCCTTTCGCTTTTGCTGTAAGTATCAATTTCCCGGCTTTCGTTGTACTACGGATAAGAACACGATTTACTCCACATTCTACAGGTAAGTCCTTACTAAGGATATAATTATCCTCACCCTGCGCAATACCACCGCGCCATTCAGCTTCACCTTTCAAATCAAATTTGACAATCCGATTATCCAATGGACAACGTTTTCCATCCTTATCTACTACCTCGAATTGAATAAGTGCCATATCTGCTCCATCGGCATGAAAACCTTCCGGATTTTGTATAGCTGTCAATCTTATATTTGTAGGCTCACCAACAGTAGTCAAGACATAGCGGCTCAATTCTTTTCCAGCCTTATTATAACTGACAGCCTCCAGTTTACCCGGTTTAAATGCCACTTTATCAAAAGTAAACAAAAAATCATACTCACGTTCTCCTTCACCTAATAGCCGGTCGTTCAAAAATAATTCCACTTTTTCCCCGGTAGATACTACATATACAGGTTTCACCGTATTTTCCGGATAATTCCAGTGACCAATTATATAAGTCTGTTCAGATTCTATATCTACCCAACCATTCCACATCACCTGATGCGCAAAGAACCCGTCTTTCTCTATACGCATAGCATCAGTCACACCACTACGACGATAATTTTCTGCTCCACGAAAGTGTGTATTACTATCAGAGAAAATAATCTTAGTTCCTCCAGCATTGATTCTCAATCCAGTCCCTGGACGCTCACGCCAATAATCATACCAGCGACGGACTAATTCAACCGCAAACATATCCTGATTATGATTATAGCTCTTGGCAGATGCTCCACGGTGTAAAGGACCGTCACCTTCCTTATGATACGGATAACTATAATCATCCCAATATTTCCTTAATCCTTCATCTCGACAATATTCCATTGACCACATCGGATGATGCCTACTCTTATTAACATAAAGCATTTCACCACCATATTCTGCTTCACGAATATCAAGCATCTCACGAGAACCAATAGCACGTCCACCATAAGGATCATATTTATCACGTATTGCTTTCATTTCCAACATATGTTCACGCTTAATCCCCTTATTTCCACATTCATAAAACAAAATACTCGGATTATTACGATTATAAATAATTGCATCACGCATCAGTTCTGTACGTTGTTCCCATTGGCGTCCCTTGGAATCCCGCTCCTGATCACCCGCTGGCATTGCTTGTATTAATCCGACACGATCACACGACTCCACATCCTGTTTCCACGGAGTAACATGCATCCAACGCACGAGATTAGCGTTACTTTTCACGACTAAATCATTAGAATAATCACTCAACCATGCAGGAACAGACATTCCAACTCCCGGCCACTCATTAGTTGTACGCTGTGCATAGCCTTTTAAATGAATCACACGGTCATTCAGCCAGACTTTACCTTCACCAAATTTTGTTTTTCGAAAACCTGTTCGAGTATTCACTTCATCAACAACCTCATTATCTGCATTTACCAACTTTGTTTTTACTGTATATAAATAACCATATCCCCAACTCCAGAAATGAAGATTATTCACTTCAGCCTCCGCTTTTATAATCTTTACCTCTTTTGATTTCAAGCACACATCAGGCCCCTTGAATACTTTGACATTTTTTCCATCTGCATCTACTAAAGTTACCAAGAAACTAAATTTCCGTGATTTATGACTGTCATTCTTCACTTCCGATTCCACATGAATTTTAGCCTTCCGGTTTTTAATATCAAAATCTGTTGCATAGACATAAAGTCCAGTTGTTTTCAAATTATTATATAGTGGTAAAGTCTGATATACATCATTCGTCACATGCAAAAAAACATTTTTAGGAATGCCGCCATAGTTACAATTGAAACGGTTATCATGCCATTGAAATTTTGTATTTGTACTTACTTCCTTATAGCTCCAGTCATTATCTACACGTACAGCCATAACATTATCACCATTTTTCATATAAGGAGTTAAATCAAATCCCACCGCCATAACTCCATTTTCATGCTTGCCCAAATGATATCCATTCAAATAAAAATCAGCTCCCTGACGAACTCCTTCAAACTCAACAAAAACCTTACGAGCATCTAAAACTGCAACTTTAAAGTGCTTACGATACCATACTATTGTATCAGTCAGTTGGTCAATGGCAACTTTAAAAGACTCATTTTCATTAAAAGCTCTTGGAAGAGTCACCATATTCCAATCACTATCCTCAAAACCAACAGCTTGTGCATTGGGAACATCACCTATCTTCAATAGCCAGTCACTATTGAAATTATATTTTTCACGTCCTGCCGCACACCCCTCTGACAGGCTGAAAACGCATAGAATAAATGTTATTACTAAAATTCGCTTCATCATCTTATTTTTTTATCAAATCTGATCCAAGATAGTATCCTAATTGTGTAGGTTGATTATAACCTATATTCTGATTGACAGCACTCATCTCATAGACATGATCACTCATCAAATAAGGAAACTTATATTCAGTAGGATACCATGTACTAAAAATGCGCAGTTCTGTGCCATCCTTGGTAATCATAATAACCTCTTCACGCCAATCTCCGGTGATATCACCATAGAAACATGGATTGGATTTGGTACCATTAACAGTTGTCACATCATATCGATAAATAGTAAACATCCTGTCATTAGAAGCATTCTTCACAGGCGCGTCAATTGCACTTTCATTCAAAAGTTGCCTGTTCAAAGAACCAGACCACCAAATCGCCATATTGCAGGATTGTGACTTATAACCCAAGTCTACTCCAGTACATGAATATACATTACTCCTGAACCACCACATTTCGCAACCTGGAGACTCCGGATCTATATCAGCAACTAATGCACGTCCTATATCCGAAGAATCATCGTATTTCCATATTACTTCTCCTGTGTGAGCATCTCGGAAAGCCGCCCCGACTGTTCCCGTCTCAAAGCAAGACCAAACCTGTAACCCCGGTCTCGACGGATCGAATTTACCCAAATGTAATGCGTCTCCATGACCAAAACCTGAATTGTTCAATCCTTTTCCATCATGATCAATAGTACAAGCACCATATACAACCTCATCTAATCGGTCACCATCTACATCACCCACACTCAAACTATGATTCCCTTGTCCCGCATATGAACCATGAATACCATCCGTGGTATCAAATCTCCATCGTTTCGTCAATTTTCCACTCCCAAAATCCCATGCCTCCAAAACCATTTTATCATAAACTCCTCTACAAATCAAAATCGAAGTATTTGTCCCTGAAAAATTTCCCAAACCAACCCGATAACTGCTGGAACGTTTATAATAATTGTCTCCCCAATCCTCACTTGTCCCTAAAGAAATATAATTTGTACGAGCCAATTCTTTCCCTGTAGCTCCCTCTATGACAGAAAGAAATTCCGGGCCACCATGAATGTAATTTTCTCCAGGAACCCGATAATCAGTCTTTCCATCTCCATCAATATCCCCAATTTCCGTTCCATCACCAAATATCGTCCCTTCGGAAGTACGAAGAGCAATCTCGCATTTTCCGTCTCCATCAAAATCATAGACTGCAAACGAGGCCGAGTTCCCCATAGGAATATTAGGACCTGAAGCTATTCTCCACATAAATTCCCCATTCAACTTATAAGCTTCAAATAAGGTCGTATGTCTGACCTCGCTCGTTGTACTACCTTCACCTCCATCTGTTGTCGAAGTATGCACCAGTCTCTTTAAAACAATTTCATAAATTCCATCTCCATCCAGATCACCGACACTAGCATCATTAGCTTCATATAGAAGCAGAGGGCTCACATTTACTGTACTCTGCAATGGAATTGATAAATATGGTAGTCCTTCACTAGCCTGCCGAGCCGTAATTGTATAAGTATCCAATGTTTCATTACTATTGGCATAGCATAATCTATATGTATTATCAACAGTACGATCTGCCTCTACATCCTGATAATTAGTAGAGTTCTTTATTGGTTCTGAGTTCAACTTTATTTCCATAGTATTACCACTGGTACGATACAAATCAAATGCTGTAGAAGCATCATCAATAGGAAACATACGCCAACTAACTAATATCTTGTCATTAAATTCTCTAAACTTCTTCAACGAAGCATCCGGACGACTATTAATAGATGCCCATAACATCCGTTTCAAAGGAGAAGCCATATTAGTTACCGGAGAATAATCAGGTATTTCCGAAACTGGCGATTCATTAACAATTATCTCATCATCTGTACAAGATGTAACCATACATAGACCTACAAACACAAAAAGTATATATATCTTCATTTCTCGCTATTTAAGTTAACAAATTACAACTTCCTTCCTTAAAAAAATGGCACCGTTTCAATTCTCATTAAAACGACACCATTTACTAGTCTAATCAATCTTATTACAATTTAAGCAAGATATCATTTCACATTCTCAAGAAATTCAACCTCTATAATCTTAAGATAACGTTTTCCCTTCTGTTTGTTATCTTGTAGTTCCATTTTATTGGTCACTGTAGCTGCCACTTCCACTATTTCACCAAATGCATCACTTTCTGTAGCACTACCTTTTAAAGAGATTGTTATTTCATCTGTACGTACCGGAATAGTTTCCAAATGAATATAACCCAAACTTTTATCCGTATTTCCTTTCCAAATCAACGTTTTCCCTGCATACACCTCCAACGGATAACTATTTCTACGCCATCCCCGTAATTTCAAACAGATATCATTAATCTCTGCTACACGTTCAAGTTTATAAGTAATCCAAGCAGTTGATAACGCACCATCATTACCCCATTCACTCAGTTCATTATCATCATAACTCTTTTCTACATCTTGTGTATTAGCACCCGCTTTGGCAGAAACAATGCGTACTTCTTTTTTTGTATCTTTATAAGATGGAGTTCGAGGTGTTTCACCTTTATCAAATCTCCCTTTCAATGTATATTGAGGTAAATAAGTTCCCAAACCATCTTTTATAGTAACAGGGATTGTTTCCAATAAAACAGAAGCATCGGGAAGTCCCTTAGCTTTCGCAGTTAATATTATTTTTCCTGCTTTTGTAGTACTACGGACAAAGACACGATTTATACCACATTCAACTGGTAAATTCTTACTAAGAATATAATTATTTTCACCTTGTGCAATGCCACCACGCCATTCAGCTTCCCCTTTCAAATTAAACTTAATGATTCGATTGTCCAGTGGACAGCGCTTTCCTTCTCTATCTACAACTTCCACTTGAATTAAAGCCATGTCAGCTCCATCTGCCTGGAAACCATCGGGATTCTGTATAACTGTCAATTTCAAATTCGCAGGTTCACCCGCAGTTGCCAAAGTACAACGACTCAATTCTTTTCCTTTTTTATCATAGCTTACAGCTTCTAATTTGCCCGGTTTAAATGCAACTTTATCAAAAGTAAATAAGAAATTATAATCACGATTGCCTTTACCTAAAGACTCCCCATTAAGAAACAATTCCACTTCTTCTCCTGTAGATACTACATACACAGGTTTCACTGTATCTAGCGGATAATTCCAATGACCAATTATATGAGTTTGGTGGTTTTCTGTATCTACCCAACCATTCCACATCACTTGATGAGCAAAAAAGCCATCTTTCTCAATGCGCATCGGGTCAGTCACACCACTACGACGATAATTTTCCGAACCACGATGATGGGTATTGCTATCAGAAAAGATAATTTTTGCTCCACCGGAACTAACTCGTTCCCCCGTTCCGGGACGTTCACGCCAATAATCATACCAACGACGAATTAATTCAACTGCAAACTCATCTTGATTATGATTATAACTGGTAGCTGGTTGATTGCGATGCAAAGGACCATCTCCCTCTTTATGAAACGGATAACTATATTCATCCCAATATTTTCTCAGTCCTTCATCACGACAATATTCCGTAGCCCACATCGGATGATGTTTACTCTTATTGATATACAGCATTTCTCCTCCCCATTCAGCTTCACGAATGTCTAACATTTCACGGGAACCAATAGCACGACCACCAAACGGGTCATATTTATCCCGAATAGCTTTCATATCCAGCATGTGATCTCGGCTAATCGAGTTATTACCGCATTCATAGAACAAAATACTCGGGTTATTGCGATTATAAATGATCGCATCACGCATCAACTCCGTACGTTGCTCCCATTGGCGACCTTCCCTATCTTTTTCTGAATCTCCAGCAGGCATGGCTTGAATAAGACCAACACGGTCACATGATTCTACATCTTGTTTCCATGGTGTAACATGCATCCAACGAACAAAATTAGCATTACTTCTTACCATCAGATCATTTGAATAGTCACTAAGCCATGCCGGAACAGACATTCCTACCGAAGGCCATTCATTACTAGTACGTTGAGCATACCCTTTCATTTGTATGACACGATCATTCAACCAGATCTTTCCTTCTCCAAATCTAGTTTTACGAAAACCTGTACGCGTTGTTACTTCATCAAAGATTTGTTTCTGAGCATTTACAAGTGCAGTCTTCACCATGTAAAGATAACCGTATCCCCAACTCCAGAAATGTAAATCTCCGACTTCGGCGGCAGCTTTAACTATTCTTGTTTCTCCAGCTTTTAATGTTATATCAGAACCTCTAAAGGATTTTACAATTTTACCGTCTGCATCAATTAATGTCACCTGATAACTAAACCGACGAACTTCACGACTATCATTCTTTACCTCGGATTCCGCATGAATCTTTGCTTTACGGTCTTTTATATTTATATCAGTCGCATAAACATATACTCCTGTTGTTTTCAAGTGACTATATAATGGAAGAGTTTGATAAACGCTATCTTTTACATACAAATAAACATTTTTGGGGATACCGCCATAATTAGCATTAAAATTACGATCATTCCACTGAAATTTGGCTTTTGTTGCCACCTCACGATATTGCCAGTTATTATCAATACGTACAGCTAGCACGTTATCTCCGTCTTTCATATAAGGTGTTAAATCAAAACCTACTGCCATTACACCATTCTCATGCTTTCCCAAACGATGTCCGTTCAAATAAAAATCACCAGCCTGACGTATTCCTTCAAACTCAATAAACACTTTCCGATTGCCTCGATTTTCAATCTTAAAATGTTTACGATACCACATAACCGTATCGGTCAGTTGCTCTATCGAAACTTTGAATGCTTCATCCTCATTAAAAGCTCTCGGAAGTGTTACCTTGCTCCAATCATCATCTTTAAACTGACTTTTCTGTGCATCAGGAATATCGCCTACTTTTAAAAGCCAGTCGTTATTAAAACTATATTTTCCACATTCCGTTGTATATCCTTTAATGGCAAATGTAAAAGTAAAGATATACAATAATATAAGAAATTTATTCTTCATACTAATTCTAAATTAACAATTATGTTTTAATCACTTATAAGCCTCATTCTGTTCATATAATCCTTCTTTCACTTTCATCTGTGTATCAGGAATCGGATAAAGATAAGTACCTTCTTTTACACGATCAGCATATTGAGCAACTAGAGGGCGAGTGATATTACCTTCTGAATCTGTAGCATAATGCATAAACTTGTCTTTCACGGCTTGCAAATTATTATGACGGACAAGATCATGCCAGCGAATACCCTCAAAAGCCAATTCCTTACGACGTTCTTTTTCTATACACTTCTGGAATTTATCCGGTACTTTCTCCGCATCACTTAATTCACTCAAGCCGGCACGAGTACGAATCCTATCTACCATATCTATCCCCCTATCCGTAGGCCCCACAATCTCCGCATACATTAACATGACATCTTCCAACCGAATTAATGGATAATTAATAGGGAAATAAGTACGATCTATTATTTGCCCATCAATATCAGAATATCCCAGTTCCTGTCTCTTAATCTTATGTTCCATAAATTTAATAAAGAAATCATCGCCCGAATATCTAGTAATTTGGTTTGGGTTGTCTTTATTGACAAATTTCGTTGTATCAATAGTTGCCAGACAACGTACATCCAAGTAATGTCCTTCTGCATCTTTCTCTTCCCCCAGAAGTTCTTTCAAACCATCTGCACATCCCATGCTCCATCCTGCCAATTGTACTGCGGTATATTGGGAGGGAAGTTTAGGAGTACATATACCTGCCATCGGATTACCATAATCTTTAGCTGCGATATATTGAATCTCAAATATATGATATTTATTATCATTGTCACTAATCCATATCCTCTTCCACTCATCAGCATTTTTCGCCCAAAATTTCTTTTTTGCGTCAGCGTAATCTATCACTTTCTCAAATAAGTCTTTTGCTAATTCTTTTTTACTTTCATCATATAAAGGATAACCTGCCATAGTTAAATAAACCTTGCCAAGTAAAGACTGTGCAGCTTGCAAAGTAGCGCGTCCTGTGGAAGTTGCCTTTCCCAAATAATCAGTAGGAGCATCATTTAAACTAGTTATAGCATATTCTAAATCGGGTATTATGGCTTTTTCATAAATTTCATGCGCTTCTGATTGTGGAACAGACATAGCCTCGGTAATAGTCAAAGGAGATAGAGTCAAAGGTATGCGTCCAAAATAGCGTACCAAATCAAAATAGGCCAACGCTCTTAAAAAACGCGCTTCCCCTATCATCTGTTCTTTTGTTCCTTCTATGATAAATGTTACTCCATCAACTTTTGACAGAAATACATTGGTACGATATACAATCCGATATAATTCTTCCCATGCTCCACTTATAGTGGAAGTAATAGCCAAATTAGGATCATAGGTACTAATAGCCAAATAATCCCGTTGGGCTCCGGTATATTCACCACACCAAACATTATCAGAGCGAAGTTCCGACATTAATAACGAATATTCCGACACAGGAAGTAATCCATTATAAATCCCCATTAACGCTTGTTCCATCTCTTTGGGTGTCTTATAATAATAGTTTGTTGTACGAGTGTCTACTGGTTCTACTTCCAACCAATCACTACATGATGAAAAGAGCGATCCTAAACATAAAGCTCCACCTAATATGTATTTATACAATTCCATAATTTTCCGTTTTATTAAAATGTAACATTAACTCCCAAAGTAATCGTTCTTGGCTGAGGATAAGCTCCATAATCATAATCTGCAGTTTTACCACCATTATTAGATTCCGGAGAGAATCCCCCGTCATATTTATCCCACATCCAAACATTCTCTGCCGACATATACAAACGGGCACTGCTAAGATATTTAAACCTTTTAACGGGAATACGATAACCAAGAGTAATATTTTTTATCTTTATAAAGTCTGTACTATATAACCACCGTGAGTCATATAACGAACTTGTATTTTTATTATCAATACCTGGAGTTTTTCCATCTCCCGGTTCTTCTTCCGATCTCCACATATTCTTCCATTTAGCTAATACATTAATAGAAGCTCCCATACCTGGACGGTCCATAGCTCGGCCTAACACACTGTAAAGTTTACCACCGGTTTGAGCCGTAAGCAGAATAGACAAATCAAAATCTTTATATCTGAACGAGTTTGTGAAACCAAAAGTATAATCAGGCGACGGTTTACCTACTAATGTACGATCCTGGTCATTAATAACTCCATCATCATTAGCATCGCGATATCTCACGTCTCCCACCTGTGAGTTTGTCATGGTAGGATATTTCTTCAAATCTTCTTTAGTCTGATAAACTCCGACAGCATCATACATATAATAAGCTCTCAATGGCTGACCTACCATAAATACCTGAGTATTAGAATCACTATAACCAATAAATACAGTAGTATTATCTTCTCCCAGACTCTTTACCTCGTTTTTATTATAAGAAACGTTTAAGGATGTACTCCAATTCAGCTTCCCTGTCAAGTTCTGAGTTGTCAGTTCCAATTCAAAACCTCTATTTCCTATACTACCAATATTTCCCCAAGCTTTGGTGAATCCCATAATGGCAGGAACAGAAACTTTATACAAAAGATCTTTGGTCGTTTTATCATAATAGTCGGCAGCCAGCACAATACGGTTATTAAAGAATCCTAGGTCTATACCAATATTCCAGCTATGTGTCTTTTCCCAACCCAGTTTTTCGTTGTCAATAGAACTTGGCGCAAAGCCATTAACCAAACTTCCCAATGAGTAATTTGCACTTTCCATCAATCCTAATGCAGCACCATTAGAGATGGAATTATTACCATTCAGTCCCCAGCTTGCACGCACCTTTAATTGATTCATCACAAAATCTTTAGGCCAGAATTTCTCATTCGAGACACGGTAAGCTGCTGATACAGCAGGAAAAGTACCCCATCTATTCTCCCTGCCAAAACGCGAAGAACCATCCCGGCGAATACTCGCTGTCAATAGATAGCGATTATCGTATTCATACTGAAAACGTCCGAAATAAGAAAGTAAACGGCTAGGAGTCGTTAAAGTAGCAGATGCTCCGGTAATCGCCTGATCATTCAAAGTAAAAACTTCTAAAGAGTTATCCGCAAATTGCTTTGCAGACAAACTACTTGATGCCCCAGAAGAAGACTCCATAGAGTAACCAGCCATCAAGCCTACCGTATGCTTGCGAAAAGTTCTGTTATAATTCAATATCGTTTGGAACAAATATTTATGGGAACGTGTATCAGAACGATTTGCACTTGTATGATATCCTTCACCCACTTCCCATTTCTTCAGAACTGAGCTTGGAGTAAAGATACGTCTATGCTGACTTGAAAAAATATAAGAGCCGGTTGCTTCCAACTTTAACCCTTTCAATAAATCAATTTTCAAATAAGCAGAAGAGTTTACATTAATATTTTCCCGATGATTAACATTCTGCTCCATAAAAGCTATTGGACTCACATTGGAACTAGCCCACAAATAACTATCATAAGGCTCTGCACCCTCATATACCCCTGCTTCCGGCTCAGCTATAGGACACATAGACAAAACTTTCTGCGCCTGTTGATCTTTTCCTTCAATGCTCCCTCCTTCATTCCAAGTCATAGTCGGAGCAATATTAAATCCCATTGTGATACGATCAAACAAACGAGACTCTACATTTGCACGTAGATTCAAACGTTTATAGCTTGTTTCAATAGCAACACCTTGCTGATCAATATATCCCAACGAAAGACGGTATTTGCTATTCTTATTACCATTAGATACAGATAGTTGGTAATTCTGTATAGGAGCCAAACGAAAAAACTCATCCTGCCAGTCTATCAATGCCAAACCACCATAATTAGGCTGTGACCAACGAGGGTCATTCATGTAATAATAACTAATCTTACCACCATTCATAGCTAAACGAGTTTCCCAATCATCATTAGCAGTAGCTCCTTTTGCAGCATATTTCTCTACATATCTATAATTATTATATGCAGTACGAAAATCAATCCATTCTTCCGGACTCAAAACATCTACCCTTCTCTCCAATTGCTGAATACCATAAGATGCAGAAAAATCAACACGTACTTTATCAGACTTCGATGCAGTTTTCGTCGTTATCAAAATAACGCCATTTGCACCACGTGAACCATAGATAGCAGAAGAAGAAGCATCTTTTAACACCTCAATCGACTCAATATCGTTCGGATTAATGCTCCCCAGATTATCTACCGGAATCCCATCCAATACATATAAAGGTACCGCATCAGCATTAATCGATGCTGCTCCCCGTACACGAATCTCAAGCTCTTCTCCAGGTGCTCCACTTGTTGAACGGATTTCCACCCCTGAAAGCATACCTTGCAATGCAGAAGCAATATTCGGCGCCGGACGATTTTCAATTTTCGAAGCATCCACTTTGGACACAGAACCTGTCAGATTACCTCTCTTGGCAGAACCATACCCTATAGCTACTACCTCATCTAATTGAACCAATGATTCTGTCAATTGAACTTTATAAGTTGATTGTGCTTTCAACTGGACCTTTGCTTTATTATATCCTAAAAAAGAAATTTCCAGAGTTTTAACTGTAGATGGAAGATTTAATTCAAAAGCACCGTCCAGATTTGTAATAGTAGAACGGTTGGTACCGATAGCAACAACCGTTGCACCAATAACAGGTTCCTCATTTTCATCAATTACTGTACCCCTGATAGTACGATCATTTTGAGCCAGTAACGTAACTGATTGCAAAACAAAGACAGTTAGCAGAAAGAGAAACAAAGTTCCTCTACTTAAACAACTAATGCCGTACTCTGTGCTTTTCATACATTTCATTTTCATATTAGTAAAAACTTAATTTAAACATTCAATTTTGTGATTTTCACATTGCAAATGTAGTACAGGAACATATTTTAATTATGCAATCCAGTACAAATAGATGGTACAGAATCCTATTTTTCAATTAAACGCACCTTTATTAAACCATCATAAGGATTAAAATCAAAAATAATTTTATCCCCCAAGATATTTGCTGATAGTCGTTTTTTATTTTGGGTAACAACTACTCCTTTTACTCCTTCCTTTCTGACTATCATTGTTAATGGTTCCGCAAAAAGTTCCTTATTTAGCTTCAATTTTGGAGTAATAACCAGCACATCTTTTTTATCTGATACTTTCAGTTGTATTTCTTTCCTCTCCTTTATATAAGAAGCGATTTGCCGAAAAGTACTTATCCAAATTTTATCCTCCATATTTTTCACTTCGTCCAAATGTTCCCAAAATAATTCAGGTGACTTGAAAGCATCATATCCGTAATTAATGCCATGGGTCATGGTTACTCCCCAATCCTTGTTTTTTATTAAGTCTTCCAACCATTTTGCAAACCGTTGAGGACTTGCCTTACTTCCACCTATCGAAAATTGTTTCACACGTGTTGCCACCCTATTTTCAGAAGCTATCTGAGAAATCGTATCTGGCTTATAATTATATGGATAACAATAGGTAACAGGCATAATACCAATGTTAGCAAAAATTGCACTATCATTTTTCTCTATCTCGTCTTTAATACGAGCTAAGGGCAAACGTGACATTTTCTTATGTGACCAACTATGATTGGAAATCTCATGTCCTTTATTTGCCATTTCCTTCAATTGCATCCAAGTCATTCGAGGAACCTTTGCATCCATTCCCTGTTCCGTATAATAGCCGCATATCCAAAAAGTTCCTTTAAAACCCCGTTTTTCCAATTCTGGAAAAACGATTGTATAATGTTCTGCCAACCCATCATCAAATGTATAACTAATAGCACATATTTTATCATGCTTATATTTGGCTACATAAACCTCCCTATTTGCAGCGAATGCAGAATTAGAACAAATGATAAGGTTTAAAATAAGGAAAAAGAATATTTTCATGACTTTTCTAATTATCTATTTATCCATTATTGTACAAATTATTTTAGAGGCGACAATTTCTTGTCCAGCCCCTGCCATGTGCACTCCATCACCAGCATAATAATCAAGTATTCCTAATAACGGATGATATACATCAACCACACTAAAACCTTTTTTGGAAGCCATATACATCAATTCCGGTATCAAATTATTTAATCTCTGACTAGCTCCTTGGAACTTTAGACTAATATTTTTCTCTCTGAGAGGAGGAGGAGTTACGAAAATTAATTTTGTATCCGAACCTTTATACAGATTATGCATTTTTATCTTATTCAGAAGTTTCTCAAAATTTAGTACAACCTCATTCTGCCTGGCTTCAAATATTCTTTTTGTATCATTAGTTCCTAAACACAAAATAATATAATCATACTTTTTCTTTTCAACTTGTGCCTGATCTAAATATGAATTGATATTTTTAAGTCCATTCAATCTTTCCTTACCATTATTGTCAAACCCAATAGTACGCCCGGCTTCTGAATAATTAATTATTGTAGATTCCGGTAACATCTTCTTCAGTTGTGCAACCCAACCATCTTTTTTCTGTCCATTAGAATCACCAATAGTCAGGATATTATATTTTAGGTCTGTAATTTTATTGTAAGGTATCAAACCTAAAGCCTGAGGAATTTGATCATAATCACTCTCAAGAACTGTTAACTGTATGTTACTATACTTACGTATCAAATAGACATCACAACCAAACATCCTTCTATTCTTTTTGCAGTCAAAATTACTACGTTCACCCAATAAATCAAATATTTCGTAACAAGATATAAGGCTAGGATCATTAACCGCCTTCATCTTAATATCATCCATATTCAATATTCCATATTTTAACTCTCCAACTAATCGATTGTATATATTCAAAGATGGTGTAACAGAAAGAGAATCTTTATCTCCCCCATTCATCTTAGCATAGATAAACAATCGGGCATCTTTACGCTTTTCAATCAAACATTGATGTTCTAAAGATAAATCTACATTCAGTGCTCCCCAAACCGAAAAAGATTTCACCGGATAGTTAAGATTCATGTAGCTTGCCAATGTCACAACACCACCTTTTCCTGAACCTATTATATGAACATCATTGGGATTGGCATTGGTTTGTCTTAATGCATATCGAATTGCATCCTCAATATGGGCCAACATTTCAAGAATACTCACTACACTCACTTCTTGATTGACTTCTTCTAAATTCGGATGAATATAATTCCAGCCACGAGCTATAATTTCTTTGATTAAAGGATTCTTCTGTACAGAATCATTATTCCAAGTATCAAGATTCACCACCAAAGGCTGAGGACTTTTGCAAATAGTCTCATACATAAGTGCTCGCCGAATAGTGCCATCTTTAACAGAAGGAATCTCCACGTTCTTCAGTGCAGAATCCCAATTAGTCTCCACTGCATTATCACAAATCATTTTATTTTGAGCAAACATTTGTAAAAATGACAAGCCCCCCAAAAGAAATATAAACGTAATCTTTCTCATGATTATTCTATTTTTACTAGCTTTCATTATTTTAGCTCTTACTATGCAAAAGAAGCGCAAATTTATGAATACAGCCTTAATCACCATACATTTATATGTATTCCTGTTCAAAATATACCATCACCTGATTTTTGCGATTTGTTTTGCATCATAATACTTGTTTTCGTACTATATTACAGGAATAAGAGAATACAACGCCCTATATTTGCCAATAAAAATTCTGCATAATAATTATAACTTAATAATTTATGAAACACAAATTATCCACTTTATGCCTCGTTATTATCGGGCTCTTGTTCCATTCTTCTATCCTTGCAGAGAACCATCCTCGCACCTCTATTCTATTGGATAAAGGCTGGGGATATAAACCACTCACCAGTAATAAGAAAGATGCATCACTTACTCCGGTAACCCTTCCTCACACTTGGAATGCGAATTATCTGGAAGGTACCACAACATACAATCGGGAAATGATGGTATATAAACGTGATTTGGAAATTACTCCGGAAATGAAAGATAAACGACTTTTCCTCTATTTCGAAGGTGTCAATTCTGCCGCTGACATTTTCATAAATTACCGGACTGTAGGACAACATCTAGGTGGCTACACAGCTTTTTGCTTCGAAATCACAGATTTTGTACAGAATGGTAATAATGATCTGGAAGTGTGGGTAAGTAATGCATATCGTACAGACATCCTGCCAATTAGCGGAGACTTTAATATCTACGGTGGAATCCACCGTCCTTGTCATCTGATTATAACAGAAAAGAATTGCATCTCTCCTGTATTCTATGCCTCGCCAGGAGTGTTTATCCATCAGAATAGAATTACCAAGCAACAAGCCGAAATCTGTGTAGAGAGTATTCTTTCTTTAAAAGAAGTAAAATCCGGTCTGAAACTGAAAACAACCATCACAGATACTAATGGAAAAGAAGTGACCAGCAATATAACAGCAGTCAGTGAGGAGACCGTCAAACAGCCACTTACAATCACTAATCCTATTCTTTGGAATGGAAAAGAGAATCCTTATTTATACAACGTATCAGTAGAACTATATGATGGCGACAAAGTAATTGATAAAGTAACTCAAAAAACGGGATTCCGCTACTTTCATGCTGACCCGGAAAAAGGTTTCTTCCTAAACGGAAAATACCTGAACCTCTATGGTTTCTGCCGTCATGAGGATGTAAAAGGTAAAGGAAGTGCTTTACAGCAAGAAGATTATGATAAAGACATAAGCCTGATAAAAGAAGTAGGTGCGACCGCTATGCGTTTGGCACATTATCCACACGCAGAACCCATGTACGACTTATGCGATCAAAACGGAATTATATTATGGACAGAAATCCCGATGTGCGGTCCCGGCGGATATGCATATACCGGCTATTTACACAATAAAGGATTCGAGGATAACGCCAGGCAATCCCTGAAAGAACTGGTATATCAAAAATTCAATCACCCTTCTATTTGTTTTTGGGGAATATTCAATGAGCTATTGATTACCGACAATAAGAAATTTCAAGAATATGATAATCCGGTTCCTTTTGTTAGAGAAATTAATGAATTGTATAAAAAACTGGATCCGTCCCGTCTGACTGCTTTTGCAACTTGTGTAGACCAAACTAATTATCTGGGTTGTTCCGATCTTATTGCTTGGAATAAATATTTCGGTTGGAAAACCTCTCAACAATCTGCCGAAAAGTTTTTTGATGATGTAAAAAAGAACTCTAATAACCAGCCAGTGGGAGTATCGGAATATGGAGCCGGCGCCAGTATCCATCAACACGCATGTCCCCTCGACCATAATACCCAACGTCCTAAAAGAGAACATCCTGAAGAATATCAGGCAATCTGTCACGAAGGTTATTGGACAGCATTTACCGAACGCCCCTATTTATGGGCTAAGTTTATCTGGCAATTCGCAGATGCACAATCCTCTATCCGACAGGAAGGAGATACAGATGGTATTAACGACAAAGGTACTATTACCTATGATCGCAAAGTAAAAAAAGATGTCTTCTACTTTTATAAAGCGAACTGGAATTCGGAACCGATGCTCTACATTTGTAGCCGTAGATTCACCGAACGTACTAATCCAAACACGTTAGTCAAAGTATATAGCAACCTAAATGAGGCAACTCTGTATCTTAATGACAAAAAAATCGGTAAACAGAAAAAAGATAAGGTTAACCGGATCATATGGGATAATATAACCCTTTCTCCCGGAGAAAATGTCATTCGTGTAGAAGGGAAGTCCGGAAAAGAAATATTGAATGATACTTGTATATGGACACTTAAATAAACTTCTTGATAGTTATGAGAATTTATAAACCGTATTTATTAATGGCTTTGACACTTCCCTTTTTGTCAGTCTCTTGTCAGCCTCAAGTCGAATCTGCAAAGATTGTAACTATAGATAAGGTAGGCGCCATTGCCATGCCGGAAGAAATTGCCCCTATTGGCAAAATACCGTTTCAGATGCCTGATCTTAAAAGGCCTGTCTTTCCTGAATTGACAGTCAACATATCAGATAAGGGAGCCAAAGCAGATGAACCTATCACTCTTATTGTCAATCAAACGATCATGGACGTTCACAATCGAGGGGGGGGGACTGTCGTCATCCCCAAAGGGAAATGGAAATCAGGGCGTATTGTGCTAAAAAGCAATGTGAACCTCCACTTAGAAGACGAAGCCGAAATAGAATTTCCCGGAACTGTAGAAAGTTATTTACCTGCAGTGTTCACTCGCCACGAAGGAATTGAAATTATGGGAGCCGGGGCATTCATCTATGCAAATGGAGAAAATAATATAGCTGTGACCGGCAAGGGCATTATTTATGGTCCAGCTATGAATGCGGAGATCAGACAACTACCTAATGGAAATACTGTAGTTGAAAATGACATATCGTCAACCACTCCGGTAGCGCAACGAATATTTGACGGTATGAACGGAAGGGGATTCTATCGCCCAAAAACAATCTCGCCCATTAACTGTACTAATGTATTGGTTGAAGGTATTACTATGGAACGCAGCGCATTCTGGAACATCTGTCCGATTTACTGTGAAAATGTAATAATCCGTGGTATTACTGTAAATTCGATTGGAGTTCCCAGTGGCGATGGTATCGACATTGAATCCTGTAAGAATGTACTGATAGAATACTCCACACTCAATTGTGGAGATGATTGCTTCACTTTAAAAGCCGGACGCGCTGAGGATGGACTACGTGTAGGTAAGGCTACCGAGAATGTCGTAATCCGCTATTCATTGGCCAAAGACGGACATGGTGGCATTACTTGTGGAAGTGAAACTGCAGGTGGAATAGAGAATATTTACCTACATGACTGTGTGTTCGATGGAACACAAGTAGGAATACGGTTTAAAACCCGCCGCAATCGAGCCGGAGGAGTATCTGATATTCTATATGAAAATATACGCATGACGAATGTAGGAGAAGCTTTTAAGTGGGATTTGCTTGGCAGCAAACGATATATGGGCGAATTAGCCAACCGTATCCCACCAAGGGCAGTAAACAAACTGACTCCTATTATAAAAGATATCAAGATAAGAAACTTTATCGTAGAATCAGCTAATAAGGTATTAAGTATCAATGGAATTCCAGAAGTACCCTGTAGTAATATTCTTATAGAAAATGGAAAAATCAATAGTCAAAAACTCATTACTGCAATGAACGACGTTAACGGATTTATCTTACGTAATCTGGAAATCAACTCACAAGATAACAAAATTAGTATTCTAGACGGACAGAATATCTTATTCGACAATGTCCTTTTTACAGTTCCTGCAGGAGAATTATATACCAACATTAGAGGTGAAAAATCAAAAAATATTGTTTATCAGGACGAAAAATCAAAAATAGTATGCACACATAAAAAACCAATAAAGGTAAAACAACTCACTCGTTAATTTAGGTATTTCCCTCTAATCTGTTTTTCAATAGGTAAATAAAGAGCATCTCAAATAAAAATGAGATGCTCTTTTTATAATCTTCCAACAATAAGCCCCAGCCAATTCAAATAAAGAACTAGCCAGGGCAACCTTAAACAAACGCAATCCTATTTATTTCTTCAGCGTTTCCAGAAATTCAACCTCCACTATTCTCAATTCATTATTTGTCTGTTCACCACCTTTTGCTCTAAGAAGATCAAGATCACCAGCATTAGGCTCAACAACTTCTACTATTTGTCCGAAAGCATCCGATTCTTTTGCCTCTCCCTTCAACTTGATAGTTATTTTATCCGTTTGCACAGGCTTGACGGATAGATGAATATATCCTAAACTCTTTTCCGTATTTCCACTCCAAATAAGTTCATCATCTGCAAAAATCTCTAAAGGATAAGAACGTTTCCGCCAACCTGTCAACTTAATGCAAATATCATCTATCTCTGCTTTTCTCTCCAACTGATAAGTAATCCATGCCGTACTCAGTTTTCCATCATTTTTCCATTCACTTAATTCGTTACTGTCATAACTATGAATAGCCTGTTCACTGTTTATTCCAGCAATAGCAGATTTTACTCTTACATCTACTTTTGAATCCTGATAAGAAGGAGTTAACGGTGTTTCACCACGATCAAACCGGCTAGTCAATTTTTCACTTGGAAAAAATTGACTAAGTCCATCTTTCACCTCAATTGGATTGGACATCAGCGACAATTCTGCTGAAGGCAAACCTGCTGCCATAGCTTTTACCACAATCTTCCCTGCCTGTTCAGTCGAACGAATCAAAATTCTTGTGATACCGCACTCAACAGGTAGTTCTGTAGCCAATACATAATTGTCTATAGCCTGCGCAATACCTCCACGCCATTCGGCAGGTCCTTGCAAATCAAATTTAATCATATTATCAGCAAGTGGACATCTATCGCCATTTGCATCTACTACCTCCACCTGCAGTATAGCCAAGTCAGCCCCATCCGCAAAAAGCCCATCCGGTCCATGCATAAATGTAAGTTTCAAATGATGGGGATCTCCTATCGTTTTTACAGAATAACGGCTCAATTCTTTATTATTCTCATCATAACTCACAGCTTCAACTACTCCCTTCTCCCAGCGGACTGAATCAAACGTAAATAAGAAACGATAATCCTGTTTACCAAATCCTTTTGATTTACCATTGACAAATAATTCTACCTTATCACCTGAAGAAACTACATACACAGGTTTAATCACTTTGGATGTATAATTCCAGTGACCAATGATATATGTATGTTCTTTTTCCTTATCAACCCAGCCATCCCACATGACTTTGTGAGCAAAAAATCCATCTTTAGGTATTCTCAATGGATCTACGACTCCACTCCTGCGATAATTTTCTTCACCACGGCTATGCGTTTGTGTATCCGAGAAAATAATTTTAGCACCACCGGAACTAACCCGCCTTCCGGTACCCGGTCGTTCACACCAATAATCATACCATCGCCGGATCAATTCTACAGCAAACATATCCTGATTACGATTATAGACACTTGCATCCTGTCCTCTATACAAAGGCCCTGCTCCTTCTTTATGAAAAGGATAACTATATTCATCCCAATACTTACGCAGACCTTCATCACGACAATATTCGGTAGCAAACATCGGATGATGTTCACTCTTATTTATATAAAGCATTTCACCTCCCCATTCAGCTTCACGAATATCCAACATCTCACGGGAGCCTATCGCTCTTCCTCCATAAGGATCGTACATATCCCGGATAGCAATCATTTCAAGCATGTGTTCACGACTTATAGACTCATTACCCGATTCATAGAACAGTATACTCGGATTATTCTTAAAGTAGATGATAGCATCACGCATTAATTCCAAACGCTGCCCCCACCAACGGCCAACTGCATCTTTCTCCGCATCTCCGGCAGGCATTACTTGTATCACTCCTACTCTGTCACAAGATTCAACATCTTGTTTCCAAGGTGTAACATGCATCCATCTAAAGAAATTCGCATTATGCTCAATCATCAAACCATTAGAATAGTCGCTCATCCAAGGTGGCACCGATATGCCTACCCCCGGCCATTCATTACTTGTACGCTGGGCATATCCTTTCATTTGCAAAACTCGGTCATTCAGCCATATCTTTCCACCACCAAAACGAGTCTTTCTGAAACCTGTTTTAGTCACTACCTCGTCAACAATTCTGTTATTCACTATCAACCTTGTCTTTACATCATAAAGATAACCATATCCCCAACTCCAGAAATGCAGGTTCTCCAATTCTTTAGCAGCTTTTAGCTTTACTGTCTCCTTCGGTTTTACTACCACCGGGGCACTTCTGAAAGTACTTACTAAATTACCATCATAATCATATACACAGACCTCATATCCCACATTACACGATTTATCATATTCGTTACGTACTTCAGACTCTGCATTAACCAATGCTTTACGGCTTTTAGTACGTATATCTGTAGCATAGATATACACTCCTGTCGTTTGTAAGTTACTATATAAAGGTAATGTTTGATATAACTTATCCGTAATATGTAACCATACATTTTTAGGGATGCCGCCATAATTAGCATTAAAGTTATTATCATTCCATTGATATCGGCTTCCGGTAGCCCGCTCTTTATACTTCCAATCATTATCAGTACGCACAGCAATTACATTCTCTCCTGAAAAATTCAAATATGGTGTCAGATCAAAGCCAACAGCCATCACCCCATTTTCATGTAGTCCGATATGTTTGCCATTCAAATAGAAGTCAGCCCCCTGACGCACTCCTTCAAACTCTATAAAGACTTTCTTTCCCTTTGCTGTTTTTGGTAACTTAAAATGTTTACGATACCAAGAAACGGTATCTGTCATTTCTCTAATAGCAACTTTAAAAGCCTCATCTTCATTAAATGCGCGAGGTAAAGTAATTTTCTTCCAATCTTTATCAGCAAAAGACTGCTTTTCTCCTCCTTGAACATCACCAATATGCACTAACCATTGAGAGTTAAAATTATATTTCTCCCTATTGTTAGCCACTAGTAGTATAGGTATCAGCAGTAACAAAAGCAATAACTTCAAAAACTTAAATCTTCCCATATTCCAATATATCAATATTTCACCAAGTCTATCATCAATCTAGTTTATAAATCTCCGTACCTGCCAACAGAAAACAGCCCACTCCATAATCTTCAAAATCCGGAACGCTCTTATAAGTTACAGGCTGACTATCCTTAGGTTCTTTTCCGCTTCCCTGTACATAACCGAGAAAACCATTTGGATGTACACACTCTTTTACTAACGCATTCCATGCTTTTATAATAACAGGCAGATATTCCTGCTTATCCAATAAACCATTCCGCACTCCCCATGCCATACCATATACAAATAAGGAAGTACCGGAAGCCTCTTTTCCACCATAATTTGATTCATCATGCAGGCTCACATTCCAAAAACCGTCTTCCCGTTGGCAAGCTTTCAAGGCTTTACTCATAGCCATAAAATCAGTGACATACTCTTTACGGTGAGATTCATTAGCCGGAATTTCATTCAACACCCTTGTCAAAGCGGTATACACCCATCCATTACCTCTACTCCAAAAACAATTCTTACCATTCGGTTCTTTATAAGGAGGAACAAAATTAGCGTCTCTCCACCACAATCCTTCTTTCTGATTGAACAGACCACCGCCAATACTATTCCGCGAACAGGAATACATTTGCCACATTTTGTCATAATACTTCTGCTCACCAATAAGTTTACCTAATTGAGCAAAAATGGGCATCCCCATTTGTATTGCATCAATCCAGGTCCAATCATTCACCTGTGGCGTATTGACCAACATATCCATCGTTGCCTTGATATTCTTTATCTTATCCGATTCAGGACTAATCTTGTACAACTCTATATAAGCTTGCCCACAACAATGATCGTCTGCATTACGAGTGGTATTTCCACCTCTTAATCCCCATTTATGGAAATCAGCCCAATCATACGCATAATCATAATAATCCGAACGGGGATAAATAGTGTGCAAAGCCATCAATCCCTCATAATACACCCCTCTGGTCCAAATATTACTGGGACGGAATTTTCCGACATAACTAGGCCGCGTATAATCGGCATACTTTTTCATGAAACAATCATTCACCTTGATTAAAACTTTCAATGTCTCTCTCCGGTCCGGAAGAGTTTGGGCGGAAAGAAATCCTCCCCCGATTAATAATGCTAAAACAAAAAGTAATTGTCTTCTCATAAATATAAGTTTAATTATTTATATTTCTTCTCTTCTACAAAAGTAGGCGGAAGCCGTAAGAGCCAAATAGAAAGGAGTACTAATACATTGACTACAATTCAAATCAACCGAAAACATAGATACAAAAGCGTGAATTAGTAGTATTTTCCATGTTTTTGTATATTTGTACAGCTAATGTTTATTAGAAATGTCTTCCTTTGTGCATCGCATCTTTACAAGGACATATTACACATTAAATAAAAAGAAAAATGAGAAATGCAGTCTTTTATTCAATCCTTATCATACTGTTCCTTTTCGAAGGAATACATCCGGCACAAGGGAAACAACGTCAAATGGAAGCATTAGACAGAGGAGTGGTGGCTGTCCAAACCGATAATGGTGTTTTCATCAGCTGGCGTTTATCAGGTAACGAAAAAGGAGTAGCTTTCAATGTCTACAAAAACGGAAAGTTATTCAAAACCGTATCTGCAAAAGATGCAACCAATCTAATGGACAAAGCTGGTAAACTAACGGATAAATATGTAGTCAAAGCAGTTAGTAAAGGAAAAGAAGGAACAGGTTCCAAAGAGGTCAGTCCTTGGGCAAAGGATTTTTTAACCCTTCAACTGAACCGTCCGCAAGGAGGAGTCACGCCACCTAATATCACATATAACCGGGCAAAGAAACCTGCTGTCAAAGAAGAATTTCCCAATGGACAGGAATACACATACGTTCCGGGAGACTGTAGTGTAGGAGATTTGGACGGTGATGGAGAATATGAAATCATCGTAAAATGGAATCCTTCCAATCAGGTTGATAATTCCTTCTCCGGTATCACTGGTCCTGTTTATTTGGATGCCTACAAATTGAACGGTAAGCAATTATGGAGAATCAATCTCGGTAAGAATATCCGGGCAGGGTCTCACTATACGCAATTCATGGTATATGATTTCGATGGTGACGGCAGAGCGGAACTCATCTGTAAGACAGCACCGGGAACCATAGACGGAAAAGGGAAGAAACTCTTTCTCGGTTCGGATGATCCCGACAGGGATTGGAGAGATTTAAGCATGAACTATAAAACTTGCGGTTATATCCTCGAAGGGCCGGAATATCTCACCATTTTTAGTGGTACGACAGGGGGAGAACTCCATACCATTCCTTACGAAGTAAAACGTGGAGAGGTAAGTTACTGGGGAGATAGTTACGGAAATCGCGTAGACCGTTTTCTCGCTTGTGTTGCTTATCTGGATGGAGTACGTCCAAGTGTTGTAATGTGTCGCGGCTATTATGCAAAAACAACTCTGGTTGCCTACGATTTTATCAACGGAAAGTTGGTGAAACGATGGGAACATATCTCTGACATAAAAGGAGAAGGGGCCTATGGACAGGGAAATCACAACTTAGCAGTGGCAGATGTGGACGGAGATGGTTGTGATGAAATCATCTATGGCTCTTGTGCTATCAATAACGATGGAACATTACTTTATCGCACCGGGCTCGGACATGGAGATGCTATGCATGTAGCCAATTTAGATCCCGATCGTCCCGGCTATCAAGTATGGGAAGTGCATGAAGAGAAAGAAGCGTGGCAGACATACGGTTATGAAATGCATGATGCACGAACGGGAGAAATTCTCTGGGGTGGTCCTACCAAAGGCGATAATGGTCGCGGATTAGCCGCAGATATTGATCCGAATCATCGTGGATTCGAGATGTGGAGTTCCGGCGCACCGGGGGTCTATAACTGCAAAGGAGAAAAGATTTCCGATAACAAGCCCGGCATCAGTTTCCGTATTTACTGGGATGGCGACTTACAGGATGAAATATTGAATGGAACCAATCTTTCTAAATGGAATGGCAACAAGGCAGTAACTATTCATAAGTTTCCCGGTGCAATGCACTGCAACGGTTCTAAAAGAACTCCTAATGTCAGTGCCGATCTTTTCGGTGATTGGCGGGAGGAAATAGTATTTTATGACGCCAACGATCCAAGCAAGCTACGCATATATACCACGACAATTCCCACAAAACATCGTTTGTACACACTAATGCATGATCCTGTTTATCGTTTGGGAATTACCTGGCAAAATGTAGGATATAATCAACCGCCTCATTTGGGATTCTATATTGGAGACGGACTGAAGAATATACCTTGGCCAAATATGTATACACCGAAATAACATCTTCAGTCTGTCTCTCATCAAATACTCACGCAAAGATATCGCTCCGTAGAATATAGCCGATAACATCTCCCTTACGTACAGTAGCGCCCTGCTGTGCGCATATTTCCACCACACGTCCGGTAAATCCGGTCAGAATCTTCTCGTATTCTCCCCACGGAGTGGATAGGTAACAGAATACTTCATCGTGCTGATATTTACGTCCGATGAACGGGGCAATGGACGGTCCTTCTACGGAAACTTCCCAAAGCACCTGTCCGTTGTCGGGAGCGATAACCGGGTCTGCTTTGGCACGCTTCAATTTCTTTATTTCTTCCTCTGAATAACCGGTCTTCACCATCGCCGCATCTTTGGCACGTTGCAGGTCTTCTTCAAAACGTTTTTTGGCAACACCCGATTTATAATCACGATACTGTCGGTCGTGCATGGCCAGCTCGAAAAGTTCTTCATCATCTTCTCCATACTCCCAGCCATTCTCATCCATTTCCTTGCGGTAGTCATCCAAAGCATCCGGGTAGTTCAACTGAGGATCAGTATCGACAAACTCATATCCTTTCGATTTAGCCAGTTCTACAATCTCCGGAGCAAGCGTGCCCGGCAGACGTCCACTCTTACCTAGGATCATATCCCAAGTATGGTTATCTATCATTGTCCAGCGTTCTTCTCCTTTTACCAACTGCATAAGATTCATCAGTGCAACATTCTTCACATACTGGCTGAAAGGAGTCACCAAAGGAGGATAGCCCAACTTAGGCCATACATATTCCACCTCATCGAAAAGCATTACGAGCAGGTCGTCAAGACTAAGTTCCGGTTCGTTCTTACTCCTCAATATCATATTGATACCGGAATGCACCCCTTTCAGGTCTGCCATCATAGAACCCATCATGCCACCCGGCAAACCGCATTTCAAAAGGAGGGAAGACATATATTTGTTGGTAGGATCCATGAAGTAGCCCAGAAAATCATCTATAAATTCCTGTGTCATGGCACGGGCCTTCATATACGCTTTCATATTAATATCGGGAACCTGGAAACCTAAGTCTTTCAACATCGCCTGTACCGAAATGATGTCCGGATGCACTTTACCCCAAGACATGGGCTCCATAGCCACATCAATGATATCCGCACCATTCTCACAAACTTCGAGGATAGATGCCATAGACAATCCCGGTCCGCTATGACCATGATATTGTATCAGTACATCCGGATGTCTTTCCTTAATGGTCCTGACCAGTTGCCCCAACATACCGGGACGACCGATACCCGCCATGTCTTTCAAACAAATCTCAGGTGCACCGGCTTCAATCAGCTGATCGGCTATTCGTGTATAATACTCAACAGTATGTACCGGAGAATATGTAATGCAAAGGGTTGCCTGCGGAATCATGCCCGCTTCCAGAGCATACTTGATGGAAGGAATTATGTTTCTTGTCTCATTCAGTCCGCAGAAGATACGTGTGATATCTACTCCTTGCGCATGCTTGACTTTATACATCAATTTACGCACATCTGCCGGAACCGGATACATACGCAACGCATTCAATCCGCGATCGAGCATGTGCGTTTGAATGCCCGCTTCTCTACAAGGTGCGGTAAAAGCACGGACGGCTTTATTAGGATTTTCACCGTACAACAGATTCACTTGCTCAAAAGCACCTCCATTCGTTTCAACTCTTGCAAAACAACCCATTTCAACAATCAATGGAGCTATACGTACAAGCTGGTCAACGCGAGGTTGATACTTACCGGAAGACTGCCACATATCCCGATAAACAAGACTGAATTTGATTTCCTTTTTCATCGCAATTAGTAATAAAATGATTTTTTTCTTCGGTTAACTTCACATAGACAAATATAAGATATTATCCTGACATATAGTCAACAAAATCCATATTTTATAAGGATATAAAGATATGTTTTATATCATAATGCTAGATATGTTCCTATTTATCTTTAATAACAACGAATAATAAATCAAATTGTTCTAGCAAACGAAAGCATAGTATATAAAAAATGCACAGATTATCAACAATCAGTCGATTCTCTGTGCATTCCACTACTCTAAAGCCAATACTAACACAAAACCCTACTCAATTATTCTGCAGGATCCGGTGCCTCTCCATTATCACCTTTCCCATCATCAGGATTCTCGGCATTGCCACCGTTTCCGCCCCCATTGGTATAATCGGTCTCCACTTCTTCACGACGGGTAATGCTCATTTCCGCCAATGTATCTTTGAAGATTTTGCCAGGATAGAAATTGATTTTTCTTTGAAGGATTGATTTCGCCGACACATCTTTTGCATCATCCGCACTCTTCGTGTGGATAGTAGGATTAAAGATACCGAATTCACCTAACTGTACGCTCTTTCCATCATCAATATCCTCTGCCATAATATCTACCAGCCCACTGACTACCAAATCTACTACCTTACGGTGGACACCGCAAAGCTGACTCACCTTACGACACATTTTGGCGAAATTTACTCTACCGGAACGAACCGATCTTGCCACATACTTTTCGTTTTTGTCTTTGTCAAAACCGAACACTCTTTTTGTTACTACATACTCTAAAGCCATAATTGTTAAAGTTTAAATGGTTAAAAAAATAAAGGTTATCTGTATGCCATTCTCTTTGTTTGAATGACTTTGCAAAGGTACATCAGGCGAAAAACGTTCAGTCCCCTTTCGTCTCCTTTTTGTCTCCTTTCATTGTTGGGAGATGTGCATTACCGCAATGTATACCGCTAATAATCAGCACAATAAACAAAATAGTTAAATTCCCAATATATACGTTCATATCATGTTGAATGTTCATTATTCCATAAATCATATACTTGTCAAATTAAGACAACCCCTGGTCATGTAACACCTATTTACCAAAGTAGGAATCAAATAAAAAGAACTTAGATTCCAAACATTTTAATGTACAGAAAAAAGTTTATCTTTTTTCCATAAACTATTTTTCAGTTTCTAATAAACTTTTGAGGGGTTTATTAAAAACGGTATCCACGTTTATTAAAAACTCTAATTGGGATTTTATAGAGAGCTACATTGAATTTATGCAACAAAAAAGGCTGCAAACCTCATAAAAGGTTGCAGCCTCAAGCTTTTCATCGGGTCGTCTATGCCCTAATCCTCATAAGGATCTCCTAGATGTTTTGTTATAATCTTATACTGTTTCATTGTCAGATAACGATGATTATACGGCATATAACCGGTCGGTACAAGTTCTTTGACCAAAAGGTTACAGCCTGTAATCCATCGGCTCAGACAACGCACTGCATTTTTACTGGTTCTACACCCGGGGAAGTACAACGCGGCAAGTGCAGCAAAAGATAAGATTCGTCTCATTCGTTTTTAAAGTTTTAATTTGTTTTTTTATTGTTTCCGTTCTACAAATATACAACATCAAAAAGCGTTTGTCAAGTCTTTCAGGAGTTCAGCGTTAATAAAAAGGCTTTTATCTTCATATCTCATTATTACTCAATACATTACACGAAGTCCATTAATTCTTCATATTTTACATGGAATACCATCCGGCCGAATAGTCAAGAAACTACCGTGTACGATAACAGTGAAAATCAGTAAAAGAATTCAAAAGAGAAACAAATATGACAGATTTATTTGGAAGTTAGTTCAGGAAGGCATACATTTGTCATGTGATTTTTTTCATAGTATTAGATTTAAGGTTAACAAAGGTTGGAGCAAGGCGTTGCTCCTTTTTTTATATCTATATACGAAATCGCCCTATCCCAGTTAGTTTAATAGCTGATACATTCCACCCGCCAATACACGAACCACCCCTTTCATCTCCAATTCAAAAAGAAGGGCGCTCATTTTCTGAACCGGAATATCCGCTTCCACTACCAATGTATTAATCTGAAGGCTTCCTTGCTTTGCCAGAATACTGACAATCTTTTGTTCTTCTTCCGATAAGTCGAGGAAAAGACTACGTTGCACATTCTCTGTTTTTACAGGATGAGAACCCGTGTTCCACCCCATCGCTGAAACAAAATCTTCTGCAGAGAGAATCATAGAGGCTTTGTTATCCCGGATCAACTGATTACATCCTTTGGAATACTCGTCAGCCACACGGCCGGGAAAAGCAAAACAATCACGCTGATAACCTTCGGCCAGTTCGGCAGTAATCAAAGAACCTCCTTTCTCGGCAGACTCTACAACGATAGTAGCGTCACACATACCCGCAACAATACGATTACGGCTGACAAAATTGTGACGATCGGGATTGGTTTCAGTGAGAAACTCCGTCAATAGCCCGCCATTATCCAACATATCAATAGCAGTTTTGCGATGGACGTATGGATAGATACGATCCAAGCCATGCGCTAGAACTCCTACTGTAGGAAGGTCATTGACCAATGCTTCACGGTGGGCATGGATATCAATGCCATAGGCGAGGCCGCTGACGACCAGTACATCCGGACAAAGAGCCTTGAGTTGATGCAGAAAAGACGCGCAAAGCTGAGTCCCATAACCGGTAGCATGGCGAGTGCCTACCATATTAAGAATATGAAGGGAATTCAAATCGGCATTTCCTTTGAAGAAAAGAACAATGGGAGCGTCATCACACTCCCGCAAACGGGAAGGATAATCCTCGTCAATGAACGTCAGGCAACGGATATTCTTCTTACGGATAAAGTCCAGTTCGCGCCCGGCACGAACGACGGCTTGCGGACAGTCCAACGCATCCACTACACGCTGATTTATATCTGGAATCAGTTCGGGAAGTTCTTTTCGGTTCCGGAATACATAACGGGCGCTACCCGTCTCGGAAACCAACCGTTTCGCTCCGATATGCCCTATGCCGGGCACCATTGTCAGAGCGATACTGTAAAGCTGTTCTTCTTCGTCGGATATCATTTCAGGTAAGGAGCAAAGACGTTGTCAAACAATTCGCTGTCACTCAAACGTCCATTTACTACACATACCGTTTCAACAGTGGATTTCACTACTACTTTATTATCACTTTTACGGAAGATGTCCTGATAGAATACGTATTTGATCCCTTCTTTCTTCATGTATAACTTAGATATAAACTCATCTCCGCTCTTCAACGGGGTCTTGAAAGCCATATTAATACGTGCCACCACCGGATCTACTCCCTGTTCATGGAGCCCGGCAAAACTTACGCCTGCCGAAGTCAGAAACTCATGGCGAGTATGCTCCAGATAATGCTGGTAATTGGCATTGTTCACAATTCCCTGAAGATCGCATTCGTAATCGCGTACCTTCATCTCCAACTCATAGATATAGTTCATCTATTGAAAATTAAGGATTAAAAGTTAAGAATTAAAATTGAAAGCAGGAACGAGGGAGTTAACCTCTTTTCTGCTCGATATCAAGACCTTTGAATTTCTTCAATTCTTCGGTAGATACCAGTTTATATAGCTTGTCACTTGGACGTATCTTATCCGATTTCATGGAGAAATGCTCACCTTTCTTCACTGTCTGCACCGGTTTCAAATCGACACGGGCTTCTTCCAGGGTCATAAATACCGCACCGGTAGTCGGCCCCGTAATCAGCAGTTTATCGCCTACACTTACTTCAGCAGCCTCCACCAGGAATTCAGACACACCGATATTGGAATAATATTTGATACCCTTACCTACATATATCTTGCGTTCCGTTGCGGCAGAACCATAGTTACGGGTCCATTCTCCCAAACGCTGTCCCAAGTAATAACCATTCCAGAAACCACGGTTGAAGACCGTTTTCAAACGTTCATCCCAAGCCGCTATTTTTTCGTCGGTAAATGTATCTTCCAGATAAGCCTTGATGGCTTCCTTATAGCATTCGACCACTGTACGCACATATTCAGGACCACGGGCACGCCCTTCAATCTTGAACACACGTACGCCCGCATCCATCATTTTATTCATAAAGTGGATGGTTTTCAGGTCCTTCGGTGACATGATATATTCGTTATCAATATCGAGTTCCACATCTGTTTCCTTATCACGGACGGTATATGAACGACGGCACACCTGCATACAGGCGCCACGATTGGCGGAGTTATTCATTTCATGCAGAGAGAGATAGCACTTACCCGATACAGCCATACAAAGCGCACCGTGACAGAACATTTCAATACGGATCAGTTCACCGCTCGGTCCGCAAATATTCTCTTCCCGAATCTGTCGATAAATCTCCGCCACCTGTTCCAGATTCAACTCACGGGCCAGTACAACTACATCCGCAAATTGTGCATAGAACTTCAAGGCTTCCGCATTGGAGATATTCAACTGAGTGGAAAGATGTACCTCCTGCCCTATCTGACGGGCATAATTCATTACCGCTACATCAGCGGCAATCACAGCAGAAATGCCCGCCTCTTTTGCCGCATCGACAATCGTACGCATCAAAGGAATATCTTTATCATAGATAATCGTGTTGACCGTCAGATAACTTTTCATCCCGTGTTCATCACACGTACGGGCAATTTCCCGCAAATCATCAATCGTGAATGTATTGGCCGAACGGGCACGCATATTCAGGTTTTCTATACCGAAATAGATAGAATCGGCACCTGCCTGAATAGCCGCAGCAAGGGATTCGCGCGAACCGACAGGAGCCATTATTTCAAAATCTTTTATATTCATTTTACTGTCTGATAATCATTAAATATGATAGAAGTATGCAAAGGTACGAATTTATCCGTATTTTTGCAGAGAATAAAGCAGAAAGAAGAAATGGAAAATAAGAAACCTATCGTACTCAACAATCTGGAAGAGTGGGATTTTACCGACTATATAGACTCGTTGATACAAAAAGAGGAGGCTGTAGATTTGGAATTCAAGGTTGCCAAAGATGGTCTTCCTAATAGCTTGTGGGATACTTATTCTTCTTTTGCCAATACGGATGGGGGAGTCATTGTGCTTGGTGTGAAAGAGCATAAACAGCAATTCATTATAGAAGGACTAACTAAAGAACAAATCAGCCAATACAAAAAAGACTTCTGGAATCAAATTAATAATCCGGATTGCATAAATGAGAATCTGCTTTCCGACAATGACTTATACGAAGGTCGCTATAAAGAAAGAAATCTGCTTCTCATCTATGTTCCCCGTGCAAACCGTGTGCAGCGCCCTATCTACAGGACAAGAAACCCTTTCGGTGGGCATACATTTAAACGCAACCATGAAGGAGATTATAAGTGTACGGATGCAGAAGTCAGACGCATGATTGCCGATTCGGACGAAAGTCATCCCCGTGACTCTAGGATTCTGCCCAATTACTCGATGGAAGACATTGATAAGGAAACATTGATTCAATACAGACAGCTTTTTGCCAATTTGAAACCATCTCATCCATGGCTTAATTTAAATGATATTGAATTTCTGACTAAACTTGAAGCATATCGCAAGGACAGGAGTACGAAAGTAGAAGGTTTCACATTGGCAGGCATACTGATGTTTGGAAAGACAGAAAGTATTACCGATCCCGAATGTGCGCCCAATTATTTCCCCGACTATAGAGAGCATCTTAACGAAAACTCCGATATTCGATGGACGGATAGAATCTGTCCGGACGGAACTTGGGAAGCCAATCTCTTTCAGTTTTATCGCAAGGTTCATCCCAAACTAACTGCTCCCCTGCCTAAGCCCTTCCTTATCAAAAACGGAATACGTATTGATGAGACACCTACGCACATTGCTGTGCGCGAAGCTTTTATCAATACGCTTATCCACTGTGATTTCTCGGAGGAGGGCAATATTGTTGTCGAACAATGGGTAGATAAGTACCGATTTAAAAATCCCGGAACAATGCTGGTCAGCAAAGCTCAATATTATCTAGGAGGAGATAGCGTCTGCCGCAATAAAGCCTTGCAGAAAATGTTTATGCTAATCGGTTTTTCCGAAAAAGCGGGAAGCGGAGTGAATAAGATCATTAAAGGTTGGAGGGAAGCAAACTGGCAGAAACCGTATGTTGAAGAATTCAGCCGACCGGACAAGGTGGAACTAACCCTGCCTATGATTAGTTTATTGCCGGATGACGCTGTAATTAAACTAAAGGAGTTGTTTGATGGAAAGGTTGAGAACTTGACGCAAGATGAATTGACAGCTTTAGTAACTTGTTACAGTGAGGGGGGGATTAATAATACCCAACTGCAATATGTTATTCCGCAACACCGTTCTGATATTACAAAAATGCTGAAAAAGCTTTGTAATCAAGGATTCCTTATTTCAGAAGGAAACAGAAGGGGAACAAAATATCATGTCAACGATCCGGAGAGGAAGGTTGGAAGCTCGGAGGAAAAGGTTGGAAGCTCGGAAGAAAAGGTTGGAAGCTCAGAGGAAAAGGTTGGAAGCTCAGAGGAAAAGGTTGGAAGCTCGAAAAGACTCAAATTCGAAGAACTTCAATCCATAATAATATCCATTGCAGAAGACTACATCACATTAGATGAAATCGCTAAAAGAACAAACAGAACCTTTGACTACATTGCCAATAAAATAATTCCACGGATGCTAAAGAATGGGACTATCGAATATTTATATCCCGGAGTACCCAATCATCCGAAACAGAAATATAAAGCAACCAATAAGAAAACGAATAATAAGCAGTAATACTTATATATGAAGATAGCTCACATAGATTTGGGTAAACACCCTATTCTGCTCGCTCCTATGGAAGATGTGACTGATCCGGCTTTCCGCCTGATGTGCAAGAAGTTCGGAGCAGACATGGTATACACCGAGTTTGTATCAAGCGACGCACTGATACGTGCAGTCAGCAAGACCGCACAAAAGCTCAGTATCAGTGATGAAGAACGCCCTGTCGCCATTCAGATCTACGGAAAAGATACAGAGACAATGGTAGAAGCAGCCAAAATTGTGGAAGAAGCGCAGCCCGACATTCTGGATATCAATTTCGGATGTCCGGTGAAAAGAGTGGCCGGAAAAGGAGCAGGAGCAGGAATGTTGCAGAATATTCCGAAAATGCTGGAGATTACCCGTGCCGTAGTAGATGCAGTAAAGATTCCCGTAACTGTGAAAACCCGTTTGGGATGGGACGCCAATAATAAGATTATCGTAGATTTAGCGGAACAGTTACAAGATTGCGGAATTGCCGCATTGACTATTCATGGCCGTACCCGTGCACAAATGTATACCGGAGAAGCCGACTGGACACTGATAGGTGAAGTGAAGAAGAATCCACGGATGCATATTCCTATTATCGGCAATGGTGACGTGACTACGCCTCAACGCTGCAAAGAGTGCTTTGACCGCTATGGAGTAGATGCAGTAATGATCGGGCGTGCCAGCTTCGGACGTCCGTGGATATTCAAGGAAGTGAAACACTATTTGGAAACCGGTGAAGAACTGCCACCACTCAGTTTCGACTGGTGCATGGATGTACTACGCCAGGAGGTGGTCGACAGCGTCAATCTGCTAGACGAACGCAGAGGTATCCTGCACGTACGCCGTCATTTGGCCGCCAGCCCCCTATTCAAAGGAATTCCCAATTTCCGCAACACACGCATTGCCATGCTACGGGCAGAAACTAAGGAGGAACTCTTCCGGATATTTGATGAGATACTTGCTACTATTTAAACATCGGCTGTGCAAACCACTTCTTAAACATCCAGGTTGCCACTACATACAATAAGAATGCGGAGAAAAATCCTACCACAGCGTCGATGACGTAATGTGCTTGAATATATACGGTAGCCCCACAGAGCAACAAATAGAAAGGCAGTAAACAGGCGAACAGCTTCTTACTGCCGCGCCAAGCCATAATCATCAAGATAGTAGAAATGCCGACGTGCGAACTCGGAAATGCCGCTGTGGGACGTTCACCCACTTGCTGGGAACTTTCTACCAGGCTATAAAAGAATCCGTGCTGGTATCCCGGTCCGGGCAACAACTCCTGATGATAATTGAAATAGTCACCGATAGCAGGAAAAACTCCCTTAGCCACGTTATCAAATCCGATAGCCGGAAAATAGAACTGAGGGCCTGCCACTGGGATAAAGATATAAAGCAAATAATATATAAAGAAAGAAGTAACCAGTACAAAGGACATCTTTTCGAACCATTCAAACCTATAAATGAAATAAAACAACGCCACAATCAGCATCATCGGATAATAGAAGAAATATCCCATATTAAACGCTTCGCTGACCAGAATATGAGGAAACGTATGGCAGAACCAGATAGCAGGTTGTCCACTGAAGATAAACTGTTCGATGGTAGCAAAGATATGGTCCAGGTTCGGAAAAAAGCGATTGAATTCGAAAGTATCCGGATACCAATAGGAAAGCAGGCTCATCTGAATAACGATACGTACAAACGCCGAGAACTTACAAGGGGCAAGCCGATAAAGATACATCAACAGGAAAGTCATTGCAGCAATCATGGCTCTATCCAATAACATATGCCATGGATGATCCATCCTCTGAAACAGGAATAGAATCAATATGGAAGTCAGCAGATTATAAATCAATGTAATCTTCTCCACAGCAAACAACCCTTTCCGGGTCTCTACACGCTTAAATAAGTCTAAAGCCATCCTTCGTTTTTATACCAGGCAATAGTTTCACGTACCCCCCTCTCCAAATCGTACTCGGGTGTATATCCCAATTCGTTAATTGTCGGGGTTATATCACACTGCCAGTTGCGTTGTTTCATTATCTTATATTTATCAGAATTCAATGTACTGCACTTCTTGGAACGCGTAGCTACAAATTCAGCGAGCAAAGATATAACTTTTAGCACAATTAACGGACATTTCAGATGAAGAACAAACGGATTCCCTAATTCTTTTTGTATCAAGTCCGAAAACGCGCGGCTTTTATAGACTTTCCCATCTGTCAGAAAATACGCCTTTCGGGTGACTCTTTTCTCTATACCCAAGAAAATAGCCTGCACAATGTCTTTCACATAGACAAAAGTCAGATCTTGCCGCTTGAAACCAACCGAAAAATCAAAATGCTTCTGAATGGACTTAGCCATTAGGAAATAATCTGATTCACGAGGTCCATACACTCCCGTAGGGCGATAAATGACATAAGGAAAACCGGGGATACTTTGAATATATAATTCAGCCTTCAACTTACTGAAACCATAAGCTGTGTTGGGCATGGGAGAATCGTCCTCTTTTATCGGAGTGTAATCTGTCTCGTGCACAGGACCGAACACACTAAGCGTACTTATATATATGAATTGCTTCGGGACCATATTCAACTCCCTCAACGTATCAATAAAATACTTCGTCTGAAGATAGTTCACGTAGTCGAAAGATTTTTTGTCGAAACATTTCGTAACACCGGCACAATGAACGATATAATCAAACTTATTATATGTCCCTTTATGACCGGAGAGTTGGGCACGAAGTTCATTAGGATGTGCAAAGTCCAGTTCCAGAAAGTGAATTTTCCGATTCTTCAAATATTGTCTGCTACTAGTAGGACGAACTCCCGCCCACACACTAAACTTTCGTTTCAACGCTTCTTCTACAATGAAACTCCCGATAAAACCGCTTGCACCCGTAATTAAAACACTCTCCATTCCTACTTTTCGGCTCTATATAAATACAATTAAAATTTCGGTTACAAAAGTATATAGAAAAATCAAGTTTTTCTATACCGGCGTAATAAAAAGCCAAGGCCAGTGTAAAAAACTCTGCCTTACACCTCGTGTAATTGATGTAAATGTCTATATTTAAGGAGTGTAACTTAAAAAAAATAAATATGGACAGAAACAGAACGGTGGCTGGCCTTGACATTCACAAAGATACAATTTATTTGTGTGTGATGAGCCACAACGAGACCATTATTTTTGAAAATGTTTATGGAACATTGACTCCTGAATTACAACTTATGTGCTCCGACATGATTTCTTATGGAGTGACAGAAGCCGCAATGGAAAGTACTGCGACTTATTGGGTACCGGTATGGAATGCCTTGTGCGACAGCATGTCGCTCAAACTGGTAAATCCTTATTTCATAAAGCAGCTTCCCGGTCGCAAAAGCGATGTGAAAGACGCCCAATGGATAGCGGAATGCCTGCTGAAGCAGCTGATTCGAGGGAGTTTTGTTCCGGATAAGACAGTGCAGGATATGCGCAAGTACAACCGTCGCATTTTTGACCTGAACGAAGACATGACTTACAACACCAATAAGCTAGACGCTGCCTTGCAACGCTGTGGTTTTCGGTTGAGCAACTATGTTTCGCGGATCAAGGGGAAAAGCTACCGGAAGTGCATCAAAGCAATAATAGATGGGGTGACAGATCCTGATAAGTTGGTGAAACTGATTCATGGAAGAACTATACGAAAATTCGGGAATGACACCCTGAAATCCGCCGTAACCGGAAACTTTCACCAAGCGGACATATGTCTGATAAGGCAATACACAGAGTTTATAAACATGATTGAACGGCAAATCGAAGAATGCAAGAATGCCCTCATTACAATGTGCAAGGAATATTTTCCAAAACCATTCGAACGGTTGCAGAGCATACCCGGTGTTAGTGAACGCGCGGCTTCGGCTATAATTGCGGAAACTGGGGCTGACATGAAGCCATTTGAAAAAGCGACAAATCTTGTAGGCTGGTGTGGGCTAAAGCCACGTAATGACGTAAGTAACAATAAAGTAAAAAGCAATAGGACTACACATGGGAATAGATTCCTACGCCAGATATTAATTGAAATATCCTGGGTCGCATCAAGAACCAGAAACTGCTTTTTCTCAAACTTCAGCTACGTACAATGCACACAACGGCATAAGAACAAGATGAAAATACAAGTGGCAATCGCTCGAAAAGTATTAGTCGCAGTATGGCACATGTTGACTAAAGATGAGGACTTTATAGATGTCTACATCAGGCGTCTTGAAAAGGAAGAACAATGGATAAATGAAATCCGGACATTAGAATCGTTAGTGGTCAAATAGACCATTCCGATAGACCTCTATAGACAACATAATTATCTTTGTGCTGCCACATGAGCGCGTTTACAAAATTATTGCATCTATAGAGGAATTGGACACCGGCGTAGTCCTTTTTAGGCTGAAGAGGAAAGTAACAAACTTTATTGGTTCAGACGACAAAAGACTTGTCGCCTAAGCTGGTTTATGTGCCAGGAGACAGAATATAAGCATAATTGATTCTATACACATGGCGAATATTCAAATATGATAGCTGAGGGGAACTTTACTTTTTAGAGGAAAGATACGATAAATATAATAGTATTATTACCGGTTTTTTTATTTACTTTGTAGCCATATCAATAGATGATGACCAATAAAAATACATATTATGGCGAAAAAGAAAGAAAAGAAAGAGAAAAAGGCCGGTAAGAGAATGAGTAAAAAAGAGCTGGCAGCGTTGTTAATAGACTTTTTCCACGCCAAATCCAGTGAAATTCTAAGTATGAAATACATTTTCTCGGAATTGCGTCTTACCACCCATCCGCAGAAAATGCTATGCGTCGATATATTACATGACCTTTTGGATGACGATTATATCTCCGAAATTGAGAAGGGCAAGTTCCGTCTGAATAATCACGGCACAGAAATGATAGGTACCTTCCAACGCAAAAGCAATGGAAAGAATTCCTTTATTCCCGAAGAAGGAGGCGAACCAGTATTCGTAGCAGAACGCAATTCCGCCCATGCCATGAACAATGACAAGGTAAAAATTACATTTTATGCCAAACGAAAGAACAGGGAGGCAGAAGGGGAAGTAATCGAAATACTGGAACGTGCCAACGACACTTTTGTCGGTACATTGGAAGTAGCCAAGTCATACGCATTTCTAGTAACGGAAAACCGTACACTTGCCAATGACATATTTATTCCGAAAGATAAACTGAAAGGCGGAAAAACCGGAGATAAAGCGATCGTGAAAATAACAGAGTGGCCTGACAAGGCAAAGAATCCCATCGGACAAGTGATAGACATATTGGGCAAAGCAGGCGACAATACCACTGAGATGCACGCCATTCTCGCAGAATTCGGCTTACCATACGTATACCCGAAAGCAGTAGAGACAGCAGCCGATAAGATTCCGGCAGAAATCACTCCCGAAGAGATAGCCAAGCGTGAAGATTTCCGCAAGGTGACAACTTTCACTATCGACCCGAAAGATGCTAAGGATTTCGACGATGCGCTTTCCATCCGCTCCATCAAAAACGGATTGTGGGAAGTAGGCGTACACATTGCCGATGTGACACACTATGTAAAAGAAGGAGGAATCATCGACAAAGAAGCTGAAAAGCGTGCCACTTCCGTTTATCTGGTAGACCGCACCATCCCAATGCTCCCCGAACGGCTGTGCAACTTCATCTGTTCGCTCCGTCCGAATGAAGAGAAACTCGCTTTCTCCGTGATTTTCGATATTACCGAGAAAGGAGAAATCAAAGACTCACGCATTGCGCATACAGTCATCAATTCCGACCGCCGTTTCACTTACGAAGAGGCGCAGCAAATTATTGAAACTAAAGAAGGTGACTACAAAGAAGAAGTACTTATGCTGGACACCATCGCGAAAGCACTCCGCGAAAAACGGTTCGCAGCGGGAGCAATCAATTTTGACCGCTACGAGGTGAAATTCGAAATTGACGAGAAAGGGAAACCTATCAGTGTGTATTTCAAAGAGTCGAAAGACGCCAATAAACTGGTAGAAGAATTTATGCTTCTTGCCAACAAAACCGTAGCAGAGAAGATAGGACATGTACCCAAAAACAAAAAGCCTAAAGTACTGCCCTACCGTATCCACGATCTGCCGGATCCAGAGAAACTGGAGAATCTGTCACAATTCATCGCCCGCTTCGGCTACAAGGTACGTACAAGCGGAACAAAAACAGATATTTCAAAATCCATCAACCATTTGTTGGATGATATACATGGAAAGAAGGAAGAGAATCTGATTGAGACCGTGTCTATCCGTGCTATGCAGAAAGCCCGTTATTCTACACATAACATCGGTCACTACGGACTGGCATTCGATTATTATACTCATTTCACCTCACCCATCCGCCGTTTCCCGGACATGATGGTTCACCGTCTGGTAACGAAGTATATGGACGGAGGACGCAGTGTATCCGAGGCTAAATATGAGGATCTTTGTGATCACAGTTCAAATATGGAACAAATTGCAGCCAACGCCGAACGTGCTTCCATCAAATACAAACAAGTGGAATTCATGAGCGAACATCTAGGACAGATTTACGATGGTGTCATCTCCGGAGTAACCGAATGGGGACTGTATGTCGAACTTAACGAGAATAAATGCGAAGGTCTCGTCCCTGTCCGTGACTTGGATGACGATTATTATGAGTTTGACGAAAAGAACTATTGCCTTCGTGGACGCCGCAAGAACAGAACATATAGTTTGGGAGATGCTATTACTGTTCGTGTAGCACGTGCCAATCTGGAAAAGAAACAGCTCGACTTCGAATTAATTGAGAAATAAATTATGAAAACTTTTATTATTGAAGACAAACAACGAATCGAGTCCATTATCCTCCACTGCGATGCCTGCTTTGTAGGCATCACAGATTTAGAAGGTAATCCCTACGTAGTTCCGATGAACTTCGGTTATGAGAATGGCATCCTATACCTTCATTCGGGTCCCGAAGGCAGCAAGTTGGAGATGTTGGAACATAATAATAATGTATGCATCACTTTCAGCATAGGTCATAAACTCGTATACCAGCACGAGAAAGTAGCGTGCAGTTACAGTATGCGCTCCGAAAGCGCCATGTGTCGTGGAAAAGTGATATTCATAGAAGATATGGATGAAAAACGCCGGGTATTGGATATTATCATGCGTCATTACACGGATAGTGAGTTCAACTATTCCGAACCTGCCGTGCGCAATGTCAAAGTATGGCAAGTGCCCATCGAGCAGATGACGGGAAAAGTCTTCGGTTTGCGAGCCAACGAAAAGCCATGAAACGTTTCCCGGCTCTTTACCTGTTGACCATCTTCCTTCTGTTACCTGTTTTTCCCATTCTCGCACAATCAGATAAGCAGGTAAACAGCCACTCTTTTACCTATCAATACCTTACAACCAAGGAAGGATTAAGCAACCAGCGCGTATTCTCCATCCTCGAAGATAAGAAAGGCTTCATCTGGATTTCTACACGTTCAGGGGTAGACTGCTTCAACGGAAGAACCGTAAAAAACTACAGCCTTTTCGGGGAAGACATCATCGTTGACGGAGCCGGGCGCATGATCTACCTCACAAAAGACTCACACGAAACGCTATGGGCATATACAAGTGCCGGTAAAGTATTCAAATATGATCCCATCTTCGACGCTTTCACACTGGAGATTGACGTAGCGGAATTAACGGAAAAAGGGATCTTTCTTAACAATCTTTTTATCGACTCATCCGACTGCTTCTGGTTCGGACTGAAAAACGGTTTGTTCTGCTACGACAGCCCCAACCGGCACATAGAGAATATACTAGAAAAGAAATGTATAAACACCATCCATTTCTCACCATCCGACGAAACCCTGTATATCGCCACTACCGAAGGATTGTATAAACGCAACCAGCAGAATGGAACAATTACCACCCTATTGCCCGAGTGTTACATCCAGTCCGTTTTCTACGATCCCGCAACCCACTTGCTCTGGATAGGAACTTTCAACTCCGGAGTAAAAGTGCAGGATACCCGTACCAGAGATTTCATGTCGAACGAATCACTGAACCAGCTGCCACACCTCCCCTACCGTTCCATCATCCCCTACGACCCACAAACATTATTGTTGGGAGTAGACGGAGCAGGTGTCTATGCAGCCACCCGTGATGCCGGATACTCCTGGTCCTTCCTCAATGCGAATCTGGAAGAAGAAGGAGAACTGAAAGGAAACGGCATTTATGCCCTCTGCAAAGACAGTTCTTCCAATCTATGGATCGGCAGTTATACAGGGGGTGTAGCCTACGCCAATCCGAAGAAATATCTCTTCGAACTTACCCAACATGAATACAAAAACCCGCAATCACTGATAAACAATCACGTCAACGCTATCCTCGAAGATCATGAAGGCGATTTATGGTATGCCACCAACCAGGGAATCAGTGTACACCTGCTAAAGTCCGATACCTGGAAACACTTCTTGAAAGAAAACGTATTCCTGACTCTCTGTAACGATGAAAACGGAAATGTATGGACCGGAGGTTACGGCACAGGCGTCTACTGCCTCAACAAACATACAGGCATCCGCCAGCATCTCACCACCGAACGTCCCGGCACATTAACAACAAACTACATTTACTCAATCGTAGAAGACAACAACAAGAATCTATGGTTTGGCGGCATGTATGGCAACCTCATCCGATATACCCCGTCTCAAGCAGGGAAAGCGGAACAGTTCGCTTCCTACGGCATCACGCTCATCAACTCGATAACCACAGTCGGCAAAGACACGATAGCCCTTGCCACGGCCAACGGGCTCTACCTGTTGAACAAACAAACCGGCAATTTCAAACAATATTTCACCTCGCCCTCCAATGCCGACACCCGGAGCAACAGCTTCATCTACTCCATGTATTTCCCCACCCCCGACAAAGTGTGGTTCGGTACAGACGGAGGAGGCATCAACTTATTAGACCTGAAAACAGGCAAAGCCGTCACCTACTCCACAGCAAACGGCCTTCCTTCCAACTATATATACAGCATCCTTCCCGACAACAAAGGACACCTATGGCTTAGCACAGACAAGGGACTGGCCTACATCACCACCTCCCCCTCTCCCACAATAACCAACATCGGCTTCCTCGACGGACTGGCAAATGAATTTAACTTCATGTCCTACACCCGTCTAAGAAACGGAGACTTCGTCTACGGAAGTACCAACGGCGCCGTGCGCTTCAACCCGGAAAACTTTACCCGTCCCCTTTACGAAGCCCCCTTGCTGTTCACTTCCTTCGAAGTTCCGCAAAAGTCACGTGAAAAGACCGAAGAGAAAAAGATTCAATTCAACCGGATGCTGAACGAAGGAAAAACGATCGAGTTGAAATACAACGAGAATTCTTTTCTCATTTCCTTTATCTCCGTCTCTTACCAATATCAACAAGACATCCACTACAGCTACCAACTGGAGGGTTTCGAACAAAACTGGAGTGCTCCTACCAACGAATTAAGCATCCGTTATACCAATATTCCTCCGGGCAATTATACGTTCCGCGTAAAAAGCATGAGCAAAAACGGCGGACAGCAACTGGACGAGCAAACCATCCGCATACACATTGCGCAGCCTTACTGGAATACAGCAATCGCCTGGCTGATATACATCATCCTGCTGGCAGGCATCACCTATTTCATCTGGCGTTTCTTTGCCAACAAGATGGAGAAAAAGCACTTCTCCGAAAAGATACAGTTCTTTATCAACACCGCCCATGACATCCGTACTCCGGTGACGCTTATCATGGCCCCGCTTAGCGATTTAAGCAAGGAGGACGGACTGTCCGGAGAAGGGAAACGATACCTCCAGATAGCCCGCAAGAACACGGAAAAGCTATACAACTTAATCACGCAACTACTCGACTTCCAGAAGATAGACACAACACATCTCACACTTCAGGTTGCAGCGTACGATTTGAAATCATACTTGCAGGAAAAAGTGCTTAACTTCCAGTCCCTTTGCGAAAGCAAACAAATCCGGATGGAATTATCAGTGCCCGAAGCCCCCGTCTCACTTTGGATGGATAAAGACAAAGCAGACAAAATATTCGATAACCTGTTATCGAATGCAGTGAAATATACCCCTGCCGGCGGAACTATTTCAATCACAATAGAACAGAATGATAAAAAGATAACCGTAGAAGTCAAAGACAGCGGTATCGGTATTCCGCGTAAAGCACAACGGTATATCTTCTCCAATTTCTACCGTGCCGAAAATGCCGTCAACTCCAAAGAAACCGGAAGCGGCATCGGATTACTGCTGACCCGTCGCCTGATGAAACTACATAAAGGAAACATCTCTTTTACCAGCAACGAAGGCGAAGGCTCCACCTTCCTGCTCACTTTCCGAAAAGGGAACCGCCATCTGGCACGCTACATCCTTTCGGGGAAAACCTCTCCTCTATCTACCTTCCTAACGGATATATCCACAGAAGACAGTAGCAGCGAACTATCACCGGAGGTAAATACAGACCGGGAAACAGGAACCGTTCAGCATACAGACCGATACGATGAAAACGAGCCGAACCAGACAGCCCATACTGCCAAAGAACGAATCTTGATTGTAGAGGACAACGACGATCTGCGTTTCTACCTGAAAAAGACATTTTCTTCCATCTACACCGTCATCGACAAACCCGACGGAGAATCGGCACTGGAATATCTGCAAGGAGCATCAGTAGACTTGATTATCTCCGACGTCATGATGCCGGGCATTCAGGGGGACGAATTGTGTCGTCAGCTCAAATCGGACTTCACCACCTCGCATATCCCCGTCATCCTATTAACTGCCAAAACGGAGAAAGACGCCATCCTCGAAGGATTGGAAAGCGGAGCGGACGATTATCTCACCAAGCCTTTCGACACGGAGATACTGAAAACTAAAATAAAAGGAGTATTACAGAACCGCAAGATTATGCGGCAGTATTTCCTTTCTCATTCGCTCAATTCCATTCCTGCTACGGGGCAAAGCGAAGAGAAAGAGGACACCGAATGTGCCTACCTCCTATCTCCCATGGACAAAGAGTTTTTGGAACGTTGCACAAAGCTCATTACAGAAAATCTGGCCAACCCGGATTTCACCATCAACCAGCTCTCCCGTGAGCTGGCATTAAGCCGTACTATATTCTACGAAAAACTGAAAGCCCTGACAGGGCAGGCGCCTAACGAATTTATCAAACTCATGCGCATGACAGAAGCTGCCAATCTATTAAAACAGCAGATTCCGGTGCAGGAAGTCGCTCTTTTGGTTGGTTTCACAGATTCCAAGTACTTTAGTACAGCATTCAAGAAGCATTACGGAGTGTCTCCAAGCAAATTCCTTTAGAAAAAAGCGAATAAAATGCAAATCCGATAGTTTTTCAACCTATTCCGATAGCTTTCAAACCCGTCCGGATACGATAACACCCTATATTTGCGATGTTATCAACAATCTAAATAATCTAATTAAGATGAAAAAGCAGTTAACCCTAATTCTCTGTCTGTTGCTATTCATACCCATATATGGATATGCGGAAGACGAAATCACCCATCAAGTTGTACAGCAAACTTCCAAAGTAAAAGGTACGGTTACGGATGAGCAAGGCGAACCTCTGATTGGAGCCAGCATTGCCGTCAAAGGTACTACACAGGGAGTCATCACCGATTTCAACGGTCAGTTCAGTATCGACGCTTCCAAAAACGCTACATTAATAGTAAGTTATGTAGGTTATCGTTCGGAAGAAGTACAGGTGAAAGGACAATCCAATCTTAAAATCGTCTTGAAAGAAGACAGCAAAATCATCGACGAAGTAGTTGTTACCGCACTGGGTATCAAGCGTGAACGGAAAGCACTCGGCTATTCCATCGGTGAAGTGAAAGGTGAAGAACTTGAAAAAGCAAAGGAAACCAATGTCATCAACTCGCTGGCAGGAAAGATTCCGGGACTGGTTGTCAGCCAGACTGCCGGCGGTCCTTCCGGTTCGTCCAGAGTGATCGTTCGCGGTAGCACGGAGATGACGGGAAACAATCAACCGCTTTATGTGGTGGACGGAGTGCCTTTGGACAACAGCAACTATGGTAGTGCCGGACAATACGGAGGTTATGACCTCGGCGACGGTATCTCCAGCATCAACCCGGACGATATTGAAAGCATGTCCGTATTGAAAGGCCCGGCGGCATCTGCCTTGTACGGTAGCCGCGCTTCTCACGGTGTGATCCTTATCACTACCAAGAAAGCAAGTACCAAAAAGAAATTTGCAGTGGAACTGAACAGTACCACTACTTTCGAGAAACAATTGACGAAGTGGGACGATGTACAGTACGTCTACGGTCAGGGAACCGGCGGACGCATCAACGGTACGGACGACCAGTATTCTTCGAACAAAAACTGGGGACCGAAGATTGATCCGGGACTGAACCTGACGTATTTCGACGGAGTGACCCGCCCGTATGTTGTCATTCCCAACAATATCGACGGTTTCTTCAGAACCGGTATGACCACTACCAACACAATCGTTGTCAGCACCGTGAAAGATGACACGGGTATCCGCGCCACTTATACGGATATGCGCAACAAAGACATTCTTCCAAACACGAAGATGAGCCGTAACACGCTGAATCTGCGTGCCAACACTACGATCAACAAGAAAGTAGACCTCGACTTCAAGGTGACTTACACCCGTGAAGACGTAAAGAACCGTCCCGCACTGTCTGACCACCGTGCCAACCCTGCCAAGAACCTGATGTCTCTGGCAACCACCTACGACCAGAAATGGCTGCGCGACAACTACAAAGATGCCGACGGCAACTACTACGACTGGAACGGACGCGACGTTTGGAACCTCAACCCTTACTGGGTGCTCAACGAAATGACCAATGAATCGGGAAAAGACAAGTTCATGGGTTCGGCACTGGTACGTTACAACGTCAACGAACACTTCAAGATTCAAGTTACCGGTGGTGCGGACATCAACTTCATGAACTTCCAAGACTATGCAGCCCCCACCTCACCGGGATTTGAACAGGGACAGTTGCAAATCAGCGATTTCAGAAACAGAATGTATAACGTAGAAGCACTGGCCATTTACAACAACAGTTATAAGAAATTCGACTATGGAGTAACCATCGGCGGCAACCTCTATAAAGTGGACAACAAAACACAGATTGTAACTGCCAAAGAGATGGTGATGCGTGATGTCATTGCCCTGCAGAGCTTCACAAGCAAAGAGATCACCGAAGGAACCTACCGCAAACAGATTAACTCTCTCTATGGTTCTATCAACCTGGCTTACGGCAACTTCGTCTACCTCGACGCCACGCTACGCGGTGACCATTCTTCCACTCTGCCATCGGGAAACAATACTTATCTATACCCCTCGGTATCAGGAAGTTTCCTGTTCTCGGAATTCTTCAAGATCAATCCGACGCTATTGCCTTACGGTAAAGTGAGAGTTTCATGGGCACAGGTAGGTAGCGACACAGATCCTTACCAATTGGGACTGTCCTACGAACTGTCTCCCAAAAACTATTCAGGGTACGCACTGTCTCAAATCGCCAATACGACGATTCCGAACAAAGACCTGAAACCGACCAAGACCAACTCTGCCGAAGTGGGACTGGAACTGAAATTCCTGAAAAACCGCATCGGACTGGATTTCACTTACTACACCCAAAAAAGTAGTAATCAGATTATGCGCCTCAACACCACAGGAACTTCCGGCTACAACTCCATGCTGATTAATGCAGGAGAAATAGAGAACAAAGGAGTGGAAATCGCACTGAACACACGCCCCATACAGACGAAAGATTTCTCATGGGACTTGAATATCAACTTCTCAAAGAATAGTAATAAGGTAAAAAGATTAGCTTCAGGTATTAAAGAATTTGAATTGGAATCGGCACGTTGGATTAACGTAAAGGTAGCTGCCGTAGAAGGGGAGAACTATGGTTCCATCCTCGGTAAAGACTTCCTTAGAAATGATGCCGGACAGATTATCGTAGATGCTTCTACGGGACTTCCGAAAGTGACGGAAGACTTGCGAGTGCTGGGCAATGCCACCTGGAAATGGACAGGAGGTATCACCACCAACCTGACTTACCGCGACATCTCCCTATCTGCCATTTTCGATATTAAGGTAGGCGCCGATGTCTATTCCATGTCCGCCCGTTCTTCTTACATGACCGGAAAAGACAAAGCGACTCTTGCAGGACGCGACGGCTGGTATGAATCGGAAGAGCAACGACTGCAAGCCGGAGTGAAAGAAAGCAATTGGGAAGCGACAGGCGGTTATGTAGTAGAGGGCGTGGTAGAAATGCCGGACGGAAGTTTCGCGGAAAACAAGAAGTTTGTCGACCCCGAAGTATATTGGAAACATATAGCCGATCAGACTCCGGTTCCGTTTATCTACGACAACTCTTACGTAAAGGTGCGCGAAATTACGTTGGCTTACCGTCTGCCCAAAAGATGGATCAGCAAGGTGTTTGATGCCGTATCCGTATCGTTCGTGGCACGTAACCCGTTCATCATCTACAAGAACGTACCGAACATCGACCCGGACTCCAACTACAACAACGGCTCGGGTATGGGACTGGAATACGGCTCGCTGCCATCCAGAAGAAGCTATGGTTTCAATGTTAACGTAAAATTCTAATAGTAAGCAATCATGAAAACAATCTATAAAATCGCCTTCGGTATGTTATGTATATGCGGTCTGCTGCTGGGAGCCTGCACCGACTTTGAGGAACTGAATACAGACCCTTCCAAGTCGTCCTCTACCGACCCGAACCAGCAACTGTCTATGATTCAGTTGCAAACATGGGGACATTGGCAAATGTGCCAGCCCTATCCATTCTATCTGGCTGCTTTCGCACAATATATGCAAGGCGACTGGAACACCACCAACTATGGCGGACAGTATCGCAAAAATGATGCGGAAATGGGAAACACATGGAACCTGATGTACCCGGCACTCATCAAGAACATTGTCGACATTCTGGACAAGACCAAGGATAACGAACGGGAAGTGAACATCCACTCTGTTGCCCGTATTTATAAAGTATATCTTTTCTCCATACTGACGGATATGTACGGCGACTGCCCTTACTTCGAAGCGGGTAAAGGCTTTATCACCGGTAACGTAAAACCTGCCTACGACAAACAGGAACTGATATACAAGGATTTCCTGAAAGAACTCGGCGAAGCGGCAGATGCTCTGACCGCCAGTGGTGACAAGGTCACGGGAGATATTATCTTTCAAGGGAATATCGACAAATGGAAACGTTTTGCCAACTCCCTGCACCTGCGCTATGCAATGCGCATCGTAAACGCAGACCCGGAACTGGCAAAAGCAGAAGCCATCAAAGCTGTCGGTCAGGAAGCCGGCCTGATGCAATCGGCTGCTGACGATGCCCTGATCGCTTACACCGATATTCAGGACTGGGCATCCAACGAATTCCGCAGAAACGGGCTCGCCCAACTATGGAGAGGTCGCGAAGCATATCCTACGGCTTATCTCTGCAGCACATTCTGGAAACAGCTGGACGCTACTTCCGACCCGCGGCAGTTTGTATTCGGACGTTGTTATGACGAAAGTTCGGCAAACAATCCATTCGGACGTGTGGATCTGACGGAGGAAATGCAGAATACGGAAGCCGCCAAGTTTCAGCCTTGCAACCCGGGTTATTTCTGGTACAGCAACGGGACATGGCCGGAGGGTTATTGGAGCAAGCTGACTAATAAATGGCAGGACAAAGCTACCCGTCCGCAGCTCAACAACATTTTCCTGAAAGGCGATATGCCCGGAGTGGTTATGACATACGCGGAAGCGGAATTATTACTGGCGGAAGCCAAAGCCCGCTGGGCAGGAGACATTACAACAGGTGCCGACGCTTCCACCCATTATAAAAACGGAGTACGCGCAGCCATCCATTTCCTGGAGAAATTCGGTGCCAAGACTTTTGACGATCAGGTCATCGATACCTATCTGCAGGCTAATTCACTACCTGCCAGCGGATTGGATGCACAGCTTACTGCTATCAACACCCAATTATGGATTCTGCACTTCAACAATATCCCCGAAGGATATGCCAACTGGAGAAGAACAGACATTCCGGTGTTGCTTCCTTCTCCCCACTACGGGGCAGTGACGATTGATTCGCAGACTACACCGCTGCGTCTCTGCTACCCGCTCTTTGAAAGTTCGTACAATCCGGAGGGTTATCAATCTGCCATCCAGGCTATGGGAGGCAAAGACGACTGGAATTCACCGGTATGGTGGGACAAATAAACCTAAGATCATCAACACTAAAAGAAAAAACGATTATGAAGAAAATAATATTTATATGCACGTTGCTGGTATCTCTGTTTGCCATGAGTGGTTGCAGCGACGATATAGACACTCCGGTACTGACTACTGACGAATATCCGCGCATACTAGGCCGGTGGCCGGACAAGCAGGAGGATGGCACGTTGGGTAAATTCAGTATTCCATTGAATCAGGTGCTTTCCATCAATGTACAATACACTCCTGCCGAACTATGCGAGGGGACATGGTATCTGGATGGAAGGGAAATTCATAAGGGAGTAGGATTGACGTACATTCCTTCGACTATCGGCACTTTCCACCTCGAACTGATTGTAAAGACGCCGACTAAGGAAACCACCCGTGAAGCTATTATCCAAGTAACCGAAGCAACAGAGTAAACCATTAAAACAAGAATTGTATGAAAAAAAGACTTATAATCTATCTGGCCTGTCTGTTTGCATGCCTGATAGCCTCCTGTTCCGAAAAAGATGAAGTAATCAGCAACGGAGGAGAACCGCAAAGCTATGTTCCTTTTGCCATCAACAAAGGGGTGAATATCAGTAACTGGCTGTCGCAGGTAGACGCCATCCCCGCCAACGGCTTCTCACAAGCCGAAGCACAAAAGCTGGCCGGATACGGTTTCGACCACATCCGTCTGCCGATAGACGAAAAACTGTTCTTCACGGAAGACGGTCAGAAGATACCGGAAGCATTCACACTGTTGCACAATGCCATAGGATGGTGTCGGGATGCCGGAATGAAAGTGATTGTAGACCTGCACGTATTGCGCGATCACAACTTCAATACAACGGTCACTACATCGGGCGAGCCGATTGAGAGTTTCTACGACACATTTGAAGATATGAAATGGGCGGGATGGTTTGCCAATGGCTCCGGCGTGACGGTGAACAATGTAGATAATCCCAGCAAAAGCGGTATAAACACCAGCAACAGGGTGTTCTCTGTGGTACGAAAATCAGGAGTGGACACTTGGTCGAACGCCAAGAAAAAGGATTTTTCCATTATTCCTGTCGGGTCAGGCAAAATGCAGTTCAAGTACCTGCGTGCCAAAATATACAAAAGCACCAAAAGCACTATTACCGTTGTATTGAGTGACGAGAACAATACGAACGACGGTTACTACGGATATACCAATACTACGGCAAATGAATGGGAAGAAATCGCCGTAGATGTATCCAACTATAACAAAAACTGCGGTCGCGTGGCTCTCCGTCCGGAAGAAGGAGAAACGATGTATTTCGACGATGTATTCTTCTCCGACAGTAAAACTGGCGACAACAAGATTTACCCTGAAAGTGGAACTACCACCGTTGTCCCCAAACTCTGGACAGACAAAGACGCCCAGTACAAATATCTCGACTTATGGAAAACGCTGGCAGAAGAACTGAACCAGTATCCCAACGATCTCGTTGCCTACGAGTTATTGAATGAACCGGTAGCCCCTTACGCCTCACAATGGAACTCTCTTTCCGCCCAACTGATTCGTGAACTCCGGCAAACGGAACCCGAACGTAAACTCATCATCGGCTCTAACCGCTGGCAGAGTGTCAACACTTTCAACGAGCTGACTATTCCCGGCGGTGATCCGAATATCATCTTGAGTTTCCACTTCTACAACCCGCATCCCCTCACACACTACCAAGCCGAGTGGACGGAAGAAAAAGACCTGAATGTACCCATTCACTATCCGGGCGAACTGATAGAAGAGGCGGACTTCAACCAACTATCCGAAGCGATGCAAAAACTGGTGACTCCTTATATGGGAACGTATGATAAAACCACGCTTGAGTCACTCGTATTGAAAGCGGAGATGAAAGCTACCAGTCTCGGCGTACAACTCTACTGTGGTGAATTCGGTTGCTACAAAAAAACTCCGGCTGCCGACAGAATGGAATGGATACGGGACGTAGTATCTATCTTGAAGGATCGTCACATCTCCTACTCTTATTGGGAATATAAAGCAGGATTCGGTTTCTGCGATTCACAAGGAAACGTGATTGAACAGGAGGTACTGGATTTGTTAACTAAATAATAGTCATTCAGATAACAATAATCATTCAAATTAAAAAAGAAATATGCGACAAACATTCATCGCTATGGGAATTTGTTGTGCTATCGGCATTTCCACATTAGCTTGTCAGGATAAAAGCAAAGATTACACCGATCCTACGCTGCCTGTGTCCGAACGTGTCTCCAGCCTGATGTCTCAAATGACATTGGAGGAAAAAGTTGCCCAAATGTGCCAATACGTGGGATTGGAACACATGAAGAAAGCAGAAAAAGATATGTCTGCCGAAGACTTGAAACACAGTCATTCGCAGGGTTTCTATCCCAATCTACATTCTTCCGATGTGGAAGAGATGACGAAAAAAGGACTGATTAGCTCGTTCCTGCACGTGGTAAAGGCCGAAGAAGCCAACTATCTGCAATCGTTGGCACAGCAAAGCCGCCTGAAGATTCCACTCCTGATTGGCATTGACGCCATTCATGGAAACGGTTTGTATCGTGGTTCGACCATTTACCCCACTCCTATCGGACAGGCAGCTACTTTTGACCCTGCACTGGTAGAACGGATGTCGCGGGAGACTGCTATTGAAATGCGTGCCAGCGGTATGCACTGGACGTTTACTCCGAACGTGGAAGTAGCGCGTGACGCTCGCTGGGGACGTGTGGGCGAAACATTCGGCGAAGATCCCTATCTGGTAGGACAGATGGGGGCGGCTACCGTACGCGGATTCCAGACAAAGGATTTCACGGGAAACGATAAAGTGATTGCGTGTGCAAAGCATCTTGTAGGTGGCAGTCAGCCAGCCAACGGAATCAACGGTGCTCCTGCCGAGTTATCGGAAAGAACGTTGCAGGAGGTATTTTTCCCGCCTTTCAAAGATTGTCTGGAAGTGGGTGTATTTACAGTGATGACGGCTCATAATGAGTTGAACGGGATTCCTTGTCACGGAAATAAGTATCTGATGACGGAAGTATTACGCAATCAGTGGAAGTTTGACGGTTTTGTTGTCAGCGACTGGATGGATATTGAGCGCATGCACGACTATCACAACGTAGCCGAAACGCTGAAAGACGCTTACCGGATCAGTGTAGATGCCGGAATGGGAATGCACATGCATGGACCGGAATTCTACGAAGCTATCATCGAATGTGTGAAAGAAGGGAGTATTCCTGAAAAGCAGATAGATGCTGCCGTTTCTAAGATTCTGGAAGTTAAATTCAGGTTAGGATTGTTCGAGAATCCGTTTATCGACCTGAAAAAGAAAGATGAAATTGTCTTTAATGAGAAACATCAGCAAACGGCACTGGAAGGAGCGCGGAAGTCTATCGTCCTGTTGAAAAATGAAGGCAATATGCTGCCATTGGATGCTTCGAAATATAAGAAAGTGTTTGTTACCGGACATAATGCCAACAATCAGTCTATCTTAGGTGACTGGGCAATGGAACAGCCGGAAGAACATGTCACTACCGTATTGAAAGGTCTGAAAGCTATCAGTCCCGAAACGAATTATAATTTCCTTGATCTCGGCTGGAATGTACGTTTGCTATCGGACAATCAAATAAAGGAAGCAGTGCAACAGGCACGCAGCTCCGATCTGGCGATTCTGGTGGTAGGAGAAAACTCAATGCGCTATCATTGGAACGAGAAGACGTGTGGAGAGAACAGCGACCGTTACGAGCTTTCTTTGCCGGGACGTCAACAGGAACTGGTGGAAGCTGTAGCTGCTACGGGGGTTCCGACAGTCGTTATCCTTGTCAACGGCCGTCCGCTGACTACCGAATGGATAGATGAAAATATGCCGTGTATCATCGAAGCATGGGAGCCGGGAGTAGCCGGGGGGCAGGCTTTGGCGGAAATTCTTTACGGAAAAGTGAACCCAAGCGGTAAACTGCCGATTACGATTCCAAGAAGCACCGGACAGATTCAGTGTATGTACAATCATAAATTTACCAACCATTGGTTTCCGTATGCAACAGGAAATTCATTACCTTTGTACGAGTTCGGTTACGGTTTGAGTTATACGACGTATAAATATGAGAACCTCAAACTGTCTGAAGCAACGACCACTCCTGACAAAAGCGTGAAAGTAACTGTAGATGTCACGAATACCGGAAAAATGGATGGTGAAGAAACGGTCCAGCTCTATATCCGCGACGAATACAGTTCTGCTACCCGCCCTGTAAAGGAGTTGAAGGACTTTGCCCGCATACCTTTGAAAGCAGGAGAAACGAAAGAGGTTTCATTTACTCTTACTCCCGAAATGCTGTCCTACTATGACGCTAATATGCACTATGGAGTGGAAAAAGGAACTTTCAAGATTATGGTGGGAGCTTCTTCAAGAGATACCGATCTGCAAAGCATTATACTTACAGTGAAATAAAATAGATATGAAGAAATTACTATGTCTCGCCCTGTTATTGTCTGCCGGAAGTGTTTATACCGGCAGCGTTTCGGCAAGCAACCAACCTGCCGGTAAGAAATCCGGCAACAACTCAAAGGATATATACAAAAAGACCTGGATTGACTTCAACAAGAACGGTGTAAAGGATGTATATGAAGATCCTTCCGCGCCTATCGAAGCCCGTATTGCGGATTTGCTTTCGCAAATGACACTGGAGGAGAAGACCTGTCAGATGGCTACTCTCTACGGTTCGGGACGGGTACTGAAAGATGCATGGCCTACCGACGGATGGTCGACAGAAATCTGGAAAGACGGTATCGGAAATATCGATGAGCAGGCCAACGGACTGGGTAAGTTCGGTTCTGAAATCTCCTATCCGTATGCCAACAGTGTGAAGAATCGCCACACTGTTCAGCGCTGGTTTGTGGAACAGACACGACTGGGTATTCCGGTCGATTTTACCAATGAGGGAATACGCGGATTATGTCACGACCGGGCTACCATGTTTCCCGCTCAATGCGGGCAAGGTGCCACGTGGAACAAAAAACTAATCCGGGAAATTGCGAAAGTCACTGCTGATGAGGCGAAAGCACTCGGATATACCAATATTTATGCTCCGATTCTGGACATCGCACAAGATCCTCGCTGGGGACGTGTAGTTGAAAGTTACGGAGAAGATCCTTATCTGGTAGGCGAATTGGGTAAGCAAATGATTCTTGGTCTGCAAAGTGAAGGAATCGTTGCCACTCCGAAGCATTTTGCCGTTTATAGTATTCCGGTCGGTGGACGCGATGGAGGTACACGTACCGATCCGCACGTGGCTCCGCGTGAGATGAAAACTCTGTATCTGGAACCATTCCGTAAAGGTATTCAGGAGGCGGGTGCACTGGGTGTCATGAGTTCTTACAATGACTATGACGGGGAGCCTGTTTCCGGAAGTTATCATTTCCTCACGGAAATTCTGCGTCAGCAATGGGGATTTAAGGGATATGTAGTTTCGGATAGTGAAGCGGTGGAATTTCTACACACTAAACATCGCATCACTCCGACCGAAGAAGAAATGGCTGCACAAGTGGTAAATGCCGGATTGAATATCCGCACGAACTTCACTCCGCCACAGGATTTTATTCTTCCATTGCGTCGTGCTATTAGTGAGGGAAAAGTCTCTCTGCATACGCTCGATCAACGTGTTGGTGAGATTCTCCGTGTCAAGTTTATGATGCGGCTTTTTGATAATCCGTATCCCGGTGATGACCGTCGCCCGGAAGTGGTAGTGCATAATGCCGCCCATCAGGATGTATCTATGAGAGCAGCTTTAGAGTCTATCGTGCTTCTGAAGAATGAAAAAGAGATGCTTCCACTATCCAAGAGTTTTAGCAAAATAGCTGTTATCGGTCCGAATGCGGAAGAAGTGAAAGAACTAACTTGCAGATACGGTCCGGCCAATGCATCTATAAAGACTGTCTATCAGGGAATTAAAGAATATCTGCCCAACGCAGAAGTTCGCTATGCAAAAGGTTGTGATATTATTGATAAGTATTTCCCGGAGAGTGAACTATACAATGTTCCATTAGACACACAGGAGCAAGCGATGATTAATGAAGCCGTAGAATTAGCAAAGGCTTCGGATGTCGCTATCCTTGTATTAGGTGGAAATGAGAAGACGGTTCGGGAAGAATTCTCACGTACCAACCTCGATCTCTGCGGGCGCCAACAGCAATTATTGGAAGCTGTTTATGCCACAGGAAAACCTGTCGTTCTGGTAATGGTAGACGGAAGAGCAGCTACTATCAATTGGGCAAACAAATATGTTCCTGCCATCATTCATGCCTGGTTCCCCGGCGAATTCATGGGAGATGCCATTGCCAAAGTTCTTTTCGGAGACTATAACCCGGGCGGACGTCTGGCTGTTACTTTCCCGAAATCTGTGGGACAGATACCTTTCGCTTTCCCATTCAAACCGGGTTCGGATTCTAAAGGAAAAGTCCGTGTTGCCGGTGTGCTTTATCCTTTCGGATATGGTTTAAGTTATACAACTTTCAATTATTCAAACTTGAAGATCTCCAAACCGGTTATCGGGGCACAAGAGAATATCACTCTTTCATGCACTGTAAAAAATACAGGAAAGAAAGCAGGAGATGAAGTGGTCCAGCTTTATATCCGTGATGATTTTAGTAGTGTAACAACCTACGATAAAGTATTACGCGGTTTCGAACGTATTCATTTACAACCGGGAGAAGAACAAACGATTAGCTTTACACTTACTCCTCAAGACTTGGGGTTATGGGATAAGAATAATCAGTTTACAGTAGAGCCGGGAAGTTTCTCGGTGATGGTGGGGGCTTCTTCGGAGGATATTCGGTTGAAAGGAAGTTTCGAGGTTCAATAAAGAATCCAGAATAATATCTATATAAAAAATGTGAGATAATCTAAATCTTTGGAAGTTACCTCACATTTTTATTCTACCAATTGTATTTTACAAAGGATATTCCTCAAAAGCATATAAAATGGTAGACAGGTAACGTTCTCCAGTATCAGGAAGCAGAGCAACGATCATCTTCCCTGCATTTTCCGGTCGCTTCGCCAGTTCCGTAGCGACATATACAGCTGCTCCCGAAGATATACCTACCAATAAACCTTCTTGTTTGGCCAGTTCACGACTCGTACGAATAGCATCGTCATTCTGCACCTGAATAATTTCATCTACGACAGAAGCTTTGTACGTTTTAGGAATAAATCCTGCACCGATTCCCTGAATCTTATGAGGACCAGGTTTTCCTCCCGACAGTACAGGCGAATCAGATGGTTCCACTGCCACTATCTTTATACTCGGATCACGCATCTTCAATGCCTCACCTACACCGCTAACTGTCCCGCCAGTACCTACACCGGCTACAAAGATATCGACTTTCCCCTCGGTATCTCTCCATATTTCCAGACCGGTAGTTCGTAAATGCATGGCGGGGTTAGCAGGATTCTCAAATTGTTGTAAAATGACAGCTCCCGGAGTTACACCTTTTAATTCTTCCGCTTTGGCAATTGCCCCTTTCATACCATCCGCACCAGGAGTCAGCACTAATTCTGCTCCTAAGGCTTTCAGAAGATTACGTCGCTCAATACTCATTGTATCAGGCATCGTCAGAATCAGTTTATAGCCTTTCGCTGCTGAAACAAAAGCCAATCCCACACCGGTATTGCCGCTAGTCGGTTCAATGATCGTTGCTCCGGGTTGTAAGACGCCTTTTGTTTCAGCATCCTCAATCATAGCCAATGCGATACGATCCTTAACACTTCCCGCAGGATTAAAAGATTCAATCTTTACAATCAAACGGGCTTTCAAATCATTGTTTTTATTATAGTTACTAAGTTCCAATAACGGAGTATTACCTACTAGATCCGTCAATTTCTTTGCAATCTTTTCCATATATATCTGTTTTTAAATTTTCTTGTTTTAAGATATGACAAAGATAGTGCAGATTCTGTTCAGGGGAAATACCATAGATGTGGTAATTTCATACCACATCTGTCTGACTTTCGATCCAGATACTACAATAGGAAGTCAGCCCTCATAGGACTAAATGTATCAATCAGTACACCTGCTTCCAGACAAACGCATCCATGAGGCTGATCAGGTTCTACATAATAACCGTCGCCCGTAGAGAGAATTTCTTTCCGGTCACCAATGGTCAGTTCAAACTTGCCGCTTGCGACATAAGTAGCCTGGCTATGATAATGTTGATGTACAGCCCCAACGGCACCTTCCTCAAACTCCACCTTCACCATCATCAATTGCCCGTCATATCCCATCATCTGACGGCGGATTCCCGGAGCTGGTTTCTCCCAATCCAATTCTTTCTCAAACTGAAAAGCATCACTACGTGTTTTCATCTTCCAATCTATTATTATTTATAACTATATTATTTAAACCTCTTCACATAATCTACAATCAGATAGCAAGCCGGACCGAGCACCTGACCATGATCGAATCCCTGCATCTCATACAACGTCACTCTCTTATTACCTATACTTTTCAGGACAGCTTCCAACAGCGCATTTTCCTCATATCTTGCCGCCATCTCCAGATGCTTGTCACCCGTTATCAATACAAGAGGGGCTGTTTCCTTGCGGGCCTTATTTACCGGAGCATATTCATCAACCACCGGAATACCGTTAGGCAAACCACGTTCCTTACGAATAGTGAAATGTGTCACCGTCTGGCCACTAACCGGAAGATAAGCAGCCACACTATCAGCATCTACTCCGTATGTTGCCATATATTTTTTATCCATCGCCAGAATCAATGAAAGATAACCTCCCGCAGAATGGCCGGAAACAAAAATGCGATCCTTACATCCACCGTACTTCTCGATGTTCTTGAAAACCCATGCTACAGCTTCAGCTGCATCCTCAATATAAGCAGGATTCTTCGCCTTCGGACTTAAACGATAATTTACCGCCACCACTGCAAACCCTTGTTCTGTCAGTTCTTTGGGAATAAATTTACTTCCACCTTCCATACCCCCACCGTGGAACCATACGATAGTCGAAAAATCCCTCTTATTTTCGGGATAATAAATATCAAGTTTACAACGTTCCAGACGATAAGCGTCCATTTCAGAGTCAGGGACATAAGATATATCTTTGTCGGTACGATAAGAGTTCTGTGCTTGAACTATGCATGCAGAAAACAAAAAGAGAAGAAAGCAAATCTTTTTCATAATTTTATTCATTTTCAATAATTCAGTATTACATTAACTATCAACCTAAACAGTTCATTCTTTTTTCAGACAGGAACAAAGATAAGACCTTATTCCAAGAACATAAACAAAAAAAGACTAAGAAAAGAACTCTTACTATTGATTGGGTAAAGTTTCAACTTGGACAAACGCTATTCAATTTACCACTTCAAAATAAAAGATCACTTATTGATATTGTTTTTAATAATAACTTTAGCATTAATAATATCCCGCTTATCAATGTACAATTCAGGTTTCTCACCTGCGCTTTCCACCAAAGCTTCAATGGTGATACATTCATCCGGCAACCATTGTTTAAAATATAAGGTGTTATCTTTCAACTCGGCTATACTATTGTCTGTAGCGGATATTTGAATAATCTGTTTTATATTTCTCGTATACAAAGGAAGTCCATGCCCTTTAGTCACCAAAGATGACTGGGTTCCCTCACCCACAATATTCTGATTTCCTGTATTTTTTAGCATATAGCATATTCTCCAAAGATTTTCAATGGGCATCATATCCTCATACTTCACAAAAACTGCAAGGCCCGGAACATTCGGTCTTTGTGTCAATAACGTATTTTCCATACAGTAAATCGTCACTCTGGTTTTTCTTCTTGACATATGTGCCAAAAAAACAGTAAATAGTGCGCTGATAATAGCACAGATTATAGAATTTATAGTTCCCATGGTATATCTATTTTCTATTTGTTAGCCTGATTAACTGCTGTGTACAATACTCTAACTGTTCATTGACAAACTCCAGTCTCTTCTCTAATTTTTCAATTCTTTGCAGAGTTGCTTCTACATCAACTTCCACTCTTTCAATCTTCTCCTCCACATATTTGACAGTCTGCCAATCATACTTATTGTTTCGAACCTCCTCCTGTGTAGCAATATAAGCCGGGCAACTATTTTCCTGCCAAACCTGTTCACCACTAAGAAACCCCTTATAAGTGTTTAAAAGCTGTTCGACCATTGCATCCGAAAGTTTATAAATACCTTTATTCGAAATATATCCTTTACGCGCATCCATAAACAAAGTCTGCGTCGTCTTCCTGTCTTTTCTGAAAACAAGAATAGCCGTAGAAATAGCCGCACCATAAAACAGATTTTGTGGTAACTCAATAACCGTTTCAAGCAAATTATGCTCAATAATCTGATGCCGTATCTTACTTTCACTAGTACGAAACAAAACCCCCGCCGGAACCACGACAACAGCCCGCCCATTAGGTTTCAAACTTGCCAGAATGTGACTAATATATGCCCATGTAGCCTGACTTCTAGGAGGAATACCATATTGAAAGCGTCCATAACGATCAAACTCTGCTTCCTCTGTTGCCCACTTATCTGCAAATGGTGGTATAGAAGCAACAATATCAAACAGCTTTAACCCGCCGTCATCCGTCAGTTTAGGATTACTAAGGCTATCTCCCCAAAAAAAAGTGGAATCTTTGAATCCATTCAACATCAGATTCATTTTTGTCAATGCATATTGATTCCAGTTTGCCTCTTGCCCGAAAATACTAGCTCCTCTGATTCCAACCCTTTTACCAACTTCAACTAGTAAAGTACCACTGCCGGATACCGGATCGCACAAACTATTATTATCTTTATTATTACCTATCAATTCCGCCACCAAGCCAATAACCTCTTTAGGAGTAAGAACATTACTTATCTTCTTACCCGCCTCTTCGGCAAAAATGTATAATAACTGATTATATAAAACACCGATATCGATTAGCTTACCGGCATCATCTGTTAATGTCAGTTTCTGAAAAAGATGAAGAAGTTCATGCAATTTACTCAATCTCTCATTCGTATCTCCTAATATATTACTTTCGAAGTTGATAGCTCTATTAATCTCATAACCTTCAATTACACGGCTGTTTGCTTGCTCTAATTCATAAAGAGCAACATTGATCAACTTACCAAGCTCCGGCGAGCCAAGTTCTTTGTAGAGATAGTCAAAAGAGCTACGTTCAGACACCAGCAACCGGAGGAGAGGTTTATTCTCATCCGATTGAAAAGAATCGTTTGATTTGTAGTACTCGCTTGCAGATTTTAGAAATAGCAGAGCCAGTACATAATCCTTATACTGATTGACAGAAAGCGTTCCACCTAAGATTTGTTTCGCCTTACTCGCTATATAATATGCAGTTTCTATCATAACATATTTCATTTTAAAGAATCCATCAACAACTGTTCCTGCAAACTCCGTTTTAGCTCATTGATTTCACGGTAAATACTTTCCCCCTCTCTTCTCAATTGATCCATCTGTACAATAAGCTGTTGTGTCTGCATAGAAGGTATGCCGATCTGAAGATCACTTAGCACCGATTGAGGAATTACCTGAATTCCTGTACCTACCGATGATTTTTTCAATTTATTAAGAACAGATGGGGTATTGAGAAAACAGCAAAGAAATTCTGGTAGTATATCTTTTGATATAATACGTATAATAATGAATGACGAAGAAGCTACCATCTTTTCCACTAACCCATCATACAAAAAGCAATAATTAGAGGCTCCTTTAGCCGCAAACAATAAATCATTTTTCCGTAACCAGTATTGGTCACCAATCCCTCTATCCTCCACTGTAGTGATCCGACTGTAATCCGGCTTACTCCCCGGATTAATATCCTTAACCTGCAGATACTTTATATCACCTGCCGGATCGCTTTTCATATATATACCAGATTGCATAATGGCAATATCACTTATTCTCTTTATATCCTTTGATTTTATATTCATATAATACAGTCCCTACTTAAAAACGCTATTCTAAAAAGTTAAAGAATAAATTTCAGTTATCAGTTCAATCACACTGCAAATATATCACTCTTTTTGATATATAAATGCAATATAAGGAAAATAAAAACACAAAAAATGAAAATTACTTTTATAATCTCTTCTTATCAGAAGCAATATAAAGTAGAGACTCTACTATATAAGAATAAGTAAATATCAACCGGAAAAGATATAGTTGCATCTCATCCATACTCACATATAAACACCCGCCGTCTATAGCCGAACATTCAGAACCGAACACCCTTCCACCAATAAATGTCTTTTAAATAATTATACACTTGATAATATAGACTTTCAATGTTCTATTTTTAATATTCTGTAGAGAAATAGTTAATTAGAAAATAATGAACCAGAAAATAAACTGCATAAATAAATGCATGAGCATACAGAAAGATGCCTAATATTGTATAAAAGCAAACAGAATATACATCTTTCTCTATTCATAAACTGCTTATTGCTTTAAAACCAACGAAGTGTTCCTCGGTGTGCATCGATTTATTCTTCACCGAGGAGACTATCGCTCCTCGGTGAAGAAGATAAAAATGAACTATTAAGAAGTATTTTTTCTCTAGTTTAGCATAATATATCGGAAAGGAAAAAACAATAAAATGATTAGTTATTCGGGCATCTACTCTCCAAATAACAAAAATAATCAAAAATCTACCGCAACTCGATTGGTATATTTTCGAAACAGCAGAAATAGAAAATCGTGTAATTACAAATGCAGGATATTTTCCGGCTTTTCTTTACCGAACTGCAATTCACGTCCTTCTCCAATGATTAAATATCCCTTTTTTAAGAATCATCATTTTTTAAGAAGGCTACTGGTTCCTTCAGGAGGCTCTTTCAACTTTTATCCTTTAATAGTTCTTTTGTCTTATCCGCCAAAAACAGAGGAATATTAATCAAATTACCATCTTGTTTCAAATTCAGCATTGAATACCGGATCCGGCAAGCAGGCTGGAAAAGCTTCTCATACTGAATCAGACTTTTACCTGTTATACTCTGGTCAGCTTTCACTTCTATCGGATAGATATGATTGTCGTATTGAAGCAGAAAATCCACTTCAGCCTTATTGCCGGAAGTCCAATACCGAAAAGATGCCTGGAACTGCGCTGTAAGACTCTGCAACACATAATTCTCTGCCAAAGCTCCCTTATATTCCATATACCCAGGAGTAGACAGAAACAAAACACTTGCATCCAGCTCCGACAACTGCCTTAACAGTCCTACATCTAATGCGTAAAGTTTAAATGTACTCAAATCATCATATGCTTTCAATGGTAATTTGGGTGATTTGCTCAATGCAACTTTATTGATAAGTCCCGCCTGTTCCAGCCACAGAATAGCATCTTCATACTCACGAGCACGGGCACCGGGACGTACCAACTGATAAACAAACTTACGGTTCTCCTTCGCCAATTGTGAAGGCAGGGAATTCCATACATAATTAATGCGGGGAGCCAATACCGGCGTAGTATGTTTTACAAAATCCAATGCATAGTCATTCAAGATATCCCGAAGCGCCAAATCCACCTTTTCCATATCATTGAAGTCAATCATCAGAGTAGCAGGTTCGGGCATACCGCCACAAATGGAATAGGCAACAAATGATTCACGCAACTTATCGAAAAATATTTGAGGAAGAGGAGCTATTTCTTTAATAGAACACAGATACTCATACATATTCGGGTCTTTTGTCTTCAGAAATTCCGTAAAAGTAAGCGGATACATGGACAGGTGATTCACCTTTCCCACCGGAAAGGAATTGCCAATATGATTCAAATAAATACCTAATAAAGAACCTGCACAAGCTACCGCATATTCGGGAGCTTCCTCACAAAAATATTTCAGTGCGTTCAGTGCTTCATTACACTCCTGAATCTCATCCAATATGAGTAAAGTCGTTTGAGGATTGATTTTTTTTCCATGCAAGAAAGACAATTGCTGAATAATCCGCCTAGGGTCTTTGGTCGTTTTAAAGATATCGCAAAGCCCACTTTCATCCTTATCCAAACTAAAATAGGCGACATCCTCGAAATATTCCTTCCCGAAATATTTCAAAGCCCATGTCTTTCCTACTTGACGAGCCCCGTGAATAACGAGCGGTTTCCTGTTCACGTCCATTTTCCATGCTGCCAATTGCCTGATAATATCTCTTTCGAACATAATGAATCACATTTTTGATATCAGAAATGTGTAAATTATCACATTTCTGATATGAGTTTCGTGCGAATATACACATTATCCACATAAAACGAAAGAGAAGTTCAGAATAATAATTGAATTGCCAAGCATTAACAGATGCAAAAGGCTGCCAGAAGTGCCAGAATCCATCCCCTGGAAATTAGAGAGTATTTTGAAAAGAAAACGGTACAAGGAAAGTAGTTCGAGATTGTCATGAATGCTATTAAATACAAATTGACACAAAGAATGTTTGCTGTAGTAAAAAGAGGAACAGATCGCGATTGGTGAGACTGTTCCTTTTCGTGCATATAGAAAAACATCTCCTTTATTTCACATCATCCCACGCATCCGTCCGAAAAGGAAATGCAGCCAATCCAAAAGTATTACGCAGTAAGACATTTCCTACATAGTTACGAAAAGCATACCGCACAGCTATCGGTTGATTGACTTGTTCACTCCAAACTCTCACTGTGGGTGTACGATCTACAATTTGTGCTTGAGCCGGATAAAATTTCTTATCAGCTCCTGCAATCTCAAATCCTTCCAAGTTACAGAATGCCGGCGTTAATCCGGCAGAAGCATTATCAAAAGTGACAATTGCCTTACCCTCTAAGTAATCGACTTTCGTCATCGTCGGCCCAGTAGGTGGAAGTCTACAAATGTTATATGTTTTAGTTAAAGCCAGAGTAGCCAAACGAAGCCCTACTATGTCTTTTTGAGGTGGATGAATACAAAACTCATCACCAATGTCGGTAGTAGAAACCATACCGGAATTGGGTATCGCTTCAAGAGCTTTTGTCTGCGCTTCTCTTAATAAAGCTGCATCCGTATCCTGACTATCTTTATACTTATGAGGAGCAATCTGGACATAATAAAAAGGCATATCCGGTGCTTCCCAAACCTCTCTCCATAACTGAACCATAGCAGTCATCATCGGAGCATAACAGTAATAGTTGAAGATATTCGACTCCCCTTGATACCAAAGGAAACCACGTGCGGTAAAGTTCCTCACAGGCCACAACATGGTATCGTACATGCACTCCAAGCGATGATGCATTTTTAATTTCGAACTTCTGGCAGCCTCTATGTCTACTCCATCAATAGAAGCTAATGTTTTCTCATTCATCCATGATTCTATCCGGGAACCTCCCCAGCTACTAATAACCAGCCCTACCGGAATATCGAGCACTTCTGTGACTTGTTTTGCAAAGAAATAAGCAACCGCACTACAAGTCATGACCGCTTCCGGTGCCGATACCTCCCATTTTCTCCCTTCAAAATCAGTTCGTTGCTGTACATCTTTCGTTCTTGAAACAGCAATAAAGCGGATACGGTTACGATAATTACCAGCATGCAGAATTGTCTCCAATGAACGATCAATAGGCTGTCCCGTATTTCCCATCATACGCATATCCATATTAGATTGACCGGAACAAATCCAAACCTCCCCTATCAATATATCTGAAAGGATAACCTCCTCTCCATCACTAATTGTAATGAAATAAGGAGTATAGCTTGCCCCAGGAGTATTCACCTTAACCAACCAGGCTCCGTTCTTATCCGTTAGTACCTGATAAGTCTGATTATTCCAGGAGGTAGTAACAGTAACTTTCTTATTATCCGCCCATCCCCACAGTTTAACGCTACTATTTTGCTGGAGTATCATATGATCTCCCATCATAGCAGGTAATTTAATCTTTCCCTGTATAAAAGATGAAAAACAGAAGCATAAAATCAAAATACTTAGAAGCTTTTTCATATTGTTCATATAAAGTTTGGCCCAGGATTACATTAAAATTGTACCCCTGGGCCAAGATTCGTTCATATCCGTTAATTCATTACCAAACTCATATCGTCAAGGAACGGCTGTTGATTTCCATTTCTTCTCCAAACAATATATACATCTGTCTTATCAGCAGGCATAATGAAAGTATAAGAAACTTTCTTATGCTCATCAGAACTGCTTAAAACGCCATCGGAAGCCGCAACAAATCCAAAAGTAACTTCCGGAGCCAATGGATTGGATAATGTCGGTATGTCCGTTTCATTAATCACCGCACCAAGCCTGATATTTCCCGGCTGAGGCATTTCCGCCGCTGAAGGAGTCTTGAACCAGAAGGAAAATGTATAAGACTTGCCTGGAGTCAACCCTTTCACCTTTCTCCATAACCAGTCTAAAGAATTGGCAGTTTCGTTCTCACGCATACGTACGAATAAATAAGATGATCCGGTATGAGGTATAGGCGAGTTTGCAGCAACCCGGACGGCAGTGGCACTTGCTCCGAATTTACCAATCCCCTGACTATCCGATCCACCCCATTCTCCAAGAGCCGGCCAATATTTGTTGGTAGTAATTCTCTCAAAGCTGTAATCTTCTTCAGGAGTATCCAATAAGTTCACTCCCCCCATTGCTTCAGTTTGCTGAACAATATCTACACTTTTAGTGATACCCTGAGCAGTAATAGTAATCTTTCCTTCCCGGATCACATCACCCCCATTCTTTTCCACTACAAAATTCAAGGTTCCATCCTCCAAGCCCGCGGTTTCGCTGGTAAAACTAATCCACTCTACATCGGTTGAAGCCTCCCAACCGACATTACAAACGAAAGATATAGAGTTTCTTCCACCCTCAAAATCCAGTTTGATAGGACTTTTGGTAGTGATGCTTAACTGTGGCGTAGAAGTATCTCTATATTTCTGATGAATATTCAATCTTTTTTCCAATTCACCGGCCACTATCTTAATCACACCCATTCTGTCCACCCCTTCATCATTTTTAGTAACCTTTGCATTTATGGTAGCACTCTGACTGCCTGCCTTAGCATCCAAAGTAATCCAAGCGGCATCTGTTGATACCTGCCAGTCCAAATTACAAAGGAATTCTATCGGTATAGTTCCCCCATAAGTGCTAAGAGCTTCAATATCTTCCGTTATGATATAAAGAGTCGGTTTGTTCTGTATTTCATCATCATCGTCACATGATTGCAAAACTCCGGCAGACACTCCGAATAGCCCGATGCCTATCATTATCATAAATGACTTTATCCAATGGTCTGAAATATATTTTCTCATAATCTATCGCTTTTGAATTATTCATTAATTTCTGCTGAAAGAAGCCGGGTATATCCCAATAAGTCCATATATGACGACTCTCTGTTGAATGTACCCGAGTTTATCAATTGCCTGATAGGTTCGCTATCCGGATAATATCGCAACCCCATTTCATACATACCCGGATTATCACCGGCTTTTGTCATACGTTCCGTTTCACCACAATAATATCCTGACTTTATACATGAATCCATAGACCGGTAGAAATCACTGTAATACTCAAAACAGTAACGTAAATTCTCTCCGGTCGGAGCTGTATACGCAAACAAATCCAACCCGTTATTATAGCACATACGAGCAGTTGTAGACAATAATGTGAGTGTGAGATGCGTATATTGCAATCCCTTTAATGGCCCTGTGTCGTGACGGTAACGATCATAAATTTCCCCCTTCACAGGAGGAGCCGAACCTGCTTTTTCTCTTGAGCACGGAGTATCGCCATCCATCAATATACAGCCGCTTAACAGTTCTTTTACATCCCTTGGGTTTGCAGGAGAATCAATAGCGAACTGAACCAATTCATCATCATCTGTAACCAGTCCGAGCATCAGTATTCCCATTGAATGGGCTACAAGATGATTCTGGTAATATTGCTTATTAAAGTAATCGTTATCTTCCCACAAATTGATACTAATCATCCCTTCCCTATATAGCACCTGGAACCAATCTGTTATATTCTTCTTTGTCTCATCACTCATGATATTCTCCGAAATCAGCATATCATAAGCACAAACCATTGGATACATACCTCTGGTAAGATACATCGCACTGCCCGCATCAGCCACATAACTAATGTCTTTACACGCTTTCGCCCAAGCCTCTATTATTTCAATTGATTTCCGGGCATATTTTTTATCCCCTGTAAACCAGTATGCCAAAGCCAGATCGCGGGAGTTTGATCCGGGAACATAACTCTCTTCAATAAACTTTGTAGGATCTTGTCCCGTATAAGGAGTCGCCGTATAAGTCAGTGCATTGTTACAGCGCTTCATCAGATTGTTGTAGGTCGTTGTTATACTTGCCGAACTGTTGCCTTCAACCATTTGTTTTATATTCAACAATTCCTCTTTGGTATAAAGGATAGAAGGATGTTTATGTTCTATATCAATCGTTTTTATAGATTGTCTGATTTCTATTATCTTTATGTTACCTCCACAAGTAATAGAGAGCTTTCCCGTACGATCCCCTCCAGATGTATTTTTCTCTATATGAATCTTTATAATTGCATTGCCGCTACCCTCTGTCGGCCCCCCAAATGTTATCCACGACACATCTGATGAAATTGTCCAGTTATCATAGCAAATGAACTTAATCAGTTCTTCCCCGCCACCATATCCAATACTAACGGCATCATCTGAAACTAAAGCTATTTCCGTATTCTTCGCGTTATCATTACACGCCATAAGCATCTGTGCTAACAACAGCAAAGTCAGGATGATCGAATGTTTATATCCTAAATTCATATTATTTTCGTTTAATAGTTAACGTTCTTATTCCATATAAAAAACTTCTTCCAATGGAATACTGACAGGTGAATTATCCGGATTAACTGCCATGATATCCGCCATATAGTCCCACCATTTTTTCACGATTTCATTATCGCCCATATCTTGCGAACCTGCACCATCATTCTTCTGCACAGCATACAATACATTCGTTTCCTGATCCCAGAATATAGAATAATCGGACACTCCGTTCGCCTTCAAAAGCTTTACCAGTTCAGGCCATATTTCGCTATGCCGCTTTTGATATTCTTTTTCAAAACCGGGTTTCAAATACATTTTAAAAGCTTCTCTTTTCATTGTTTACCTCCATTTGTTTACTAAGTACATACAAAAAACGGACAAGTTACCATCCCGGATTATTAGGTTTCAGAGCCGGATTCCGCTGAATTTCTTCACTTGGGATGGGCCACAGATAATCTCTTTCCGTAAACTTACGGGTAAAGCGAATTTCTCCGGTAAAGTCTTTCTCCTGACGATTATTCAGATATTGCACAGCCAACCCCCAACGTCTTAAATCACTGAAACGATGTCCTTCACCAACAAGTTCCACAGCCCGCTCGTGCATAATACGCTCGAACATATCCTCTTTATCTGAAACCTGTAACCAGACCGGTCCGCTATTTAATGCCGGCATATTCGTTGACTGTCTTTTTCTTACCTTATTCAGTTCAGCGACAGCCTTGTCCAATTGGTTATCTTCATTATAAGCTTCAGCCAGCATCAATAATACATCTGCAAAACGAATGATAGGGAAGTTGATAGGAGTGTAATTACGATTGGTGATAGCACCACCCATATCTTCAATCGGAACAAACTTCCGGTAAAAATACACATTCCAGCCTCTGTCATTCTGAATAAAACCATTGGCCACCGTAGTACCTGCCGCAATCGCATACAATTGCTTTTTAGCCCCTGTTCCCACTATATAGCCATTATAATAAGAGTAAGGAACAATCAATGACTGCATCATTCTCGGATCTCTTCCTCTGTAAATCTCACCTAACAGAGTGGTATCAGGGATTGTTTCCAATTTCTGTTTGGTCGAATTCAAGGTTGCCTGAAACGCTTTTTTCTTCACTGCATCACTTTCATTATATCCGGGAATATAATTATTCCAGTTAAACTTCTGTCCATCCTTCTCTTCATACATATCCGCCAAAGTTACCGACGGCATACAAGTAGCACGACCACCGCCATAAGAGCCGCGTGTTCCATACAAAGTACAAAGCGGCATACCATACAAATTGTCAGTAGTACCTTTATTTTGAATGGCAAATACCGTTTCATTATCATTAGGAACCGGTCCTGCCGAAGTGAACAAAGTCAGATAATCCGGATACAATTGATAACCATACTGATTGGTTTTGTTATATACAATTTCCTCAAAATCGGCAATCGCTTCAGACCAATTCTTTGTATAAAGATATGCTTTTCCACGTAATGCATAAGCCGCTCCCTTTGTCGCCCTTCCATAGTCGGAGACCGCCCATTTGAGAGGAAGGTTTGCAATAGCAAAAGTCAGATCTTTAATAATGAAATTCCAAACCTCCTCTCTTGAATTACGAGGCAGCAACATTTCATTGAAAGATTCGGAGACTTCCCAACTCTCATCATAGATAGGTACTCCGCCAAAAAAATCAGCTAAATGGAAATAATACAAAGCCCGCAGAAAATGAGCTTCTCCCAAGACGTTATTTTTCACCTGGTCGTCAATTGACATACCCGATACATTCTTAATAACGGTATTGGCACGCTGCACACCATCATAAGTGTCCCGCCAATTTTGCACCAGGAAATCATACGCACCGTTATATGTGCCCTGTTCAACAGGTCCGCCCGGTCCGTGACCTATATCCGAGTAAGTGTCGAAAAGAGGCATATAGCCATAAGCACCATAATCCTTCAGTTGGGCATATACCCCCATAACTCCCGATTTGGCATCGGCTTCCGTTTTCCAATAGTTATTTTGAGCGACCTTATCATACGGAGCCACATCCAGATCATAACAGCTGCTGAATCCCAGTGTCACGGCAACCGCTACCATAATATAATTGACTGTTTTCATAATCATATTTTTTAAAAGACTACATTCACACGTACCGTTATCTGCTTCATCGTCGGATAAGTTGTACCACTTATCTCCGGATCAATCCCTTTATAGGAAGTAAAAGTTAGCATATTCTCCAAACTTGTGTATAGTCGAAGTTGGGATATATCCAGCTTTTGAAGAAGTTTCTTAGGAATCTTGTACCCTATCTGAACATTCTTTAATCGCAAATATGACTTATTCTGAACCCAAAAATCACTCGGCTGGGCATTTAACGTATTCAACCCGGTCAGTAATCTGGGATAAGTCGCATTTGTACGCCCTTCCCGCCAGGCACCTTCGGCTATTTCTTTGTTGATTACATCTCCATAATTAATATATCCCATATAGAATTTATCTTGCCAATATACCTGCAAACCGGCATTTCCCTGGAACAAACAAGAGAAGTCGAATCCATTCCATTCTGCCCCTAAGGAGAAGCCATACGTCAGACGGGGAGCAAGTCCATGCCCTACTGCATATTTATCATTATCGTCGATGACACCGTCACCATTCAAATCTTTATATAAGAAATCGCCTTTCTTCGGAGTTCCATAAGAAGCAAACGGGTTAACACGTTGTCCGGTAGCAGGATCGACCGGTGCGTCTTTAATCATCTTTTCAACAAACAACATATCTTCGTCCGTTTGAAGAATCCGGTCTACCGCCAATACATATTGAATATTGATAGGATAGCCTTCCTGAATCATGTTCGTCCCCGAAATCGATCTTTCCTCTCCTTTAAACCGGGTTACTTCATTATCTATGAAAGTAAAATTACCACCCACAAAATAGTTTACTTTACCAATCCTATGATTCCACTTCAGATTCATCTCCATACCTCTATTCCGCACTCTTGCTGCATTTTGAGTAGGGATAGACGCATTACCAACAAGCAATGGTGCCGGTAGATCGATAAGAATATCATGCGTATCCTTATTAAAAAGTTCTATTGTTCCATCCAACTTTGAGCCAAAAAGACTGAAGTCAAGTCCGATATTGGTGACATAGGTCGTTTCCCATGAAACCAACGCATTAGCTAACTGTATCTGTGCCAACCCCGGCACAACAGAGTTTCCTAAGACATAATTATCTTTATTGTACACAGACTGGTATTCATAATTATCTACCGCATTATTACCCAATGCACCCCATGAAAGCCTCAACTTCAACATATCCAGCCATTTAATTGAATTCATAAAGTTTTCTTCCGACATACGCCATCCCAAGGAGAAGGAAGGGAACGTCCCCCACCGGTGATCTTTATGGAAGCGGGAAGAACCGTCCCGACGAATATTCCCTTCAAACAGATATTTGTCCGCCCATGACAGATTTATTCGTCCGAAATAAGAACGCATCACCCAGTCTGTGGCAGCCCCACTTGTTTCAGAATCCCCGGTGGCACCATTAATGACCGACAAATTATCTGCAAGAAGATCGTATCTCTTCGCCTCAAACCATTTTACATTATCCTTTTCCTGACTGGCTCCCGTCAATATGCCTACATCCAACCTATCAAAAAATGTCTTCTGATAGCGAGCTACCACATCAGCTACATGATGCGTATTAGTCCAATTTTTATTTCTTACAAACGTTCTACCGGCTGCCGTCTGGGTTATTGTGTTGGATTGAAAACTCCAACGGTCAGCATAAACTGGAGTCTCTTCCTCTTGCAGATTATTACGGCGATACGTGTAAGACGCCTCTATATTTAAACCTTTGAAAACCTTTATATTCGCCCAGAAACGGGAAGTGAGATTATTAACTTCAATATCTCCCTGATACATATTCAGGTGATAGAGAGGACTTTGTACCTGCTGATTTTCCTCCGGATTCTCGGCAGATCCATACCTGCCATCCGGATGCCGGTAGACAATACCGGGGCTGGAGATATTACTAAAAAGCGAACTCATGTATTTGGAACCCATCTCGGCATTTGATTTCAGACCGCTGATATTCATCCCCATTGTAATCCAAGGCTTTAGTTCGGCATTCACATTCAGACGGGCAGTGAATCTTTCATAAGCCGAATTCTCCACAATACCCGGATTGTTCAGATAAGCCACAGAACCAAATGCTTTCAGTTTCTGGTTTCCGACAGAGAATGATAAATTATGATTAGTAGACACCCCTGTTGAAAAAACTTCATCCTCCCACTTTGTATTCGGATACAAGTAAGGTTCATTGGGGTGAACTCTCCATTCCGCTATTTTCCGTTCCGAATATACCGGCATTGCTGTCGGGTCAACATTATAAGCCGCTTCGTTATAATACTCCATATAATCGGCATAGTTGTATACAGTTTCGATTGTATTCGAAGGTTTCTGGAAAGAAACATACCCATTATAGGAAATCGACGCTTTGCCTTCCGAGCCTTTCTTGGTCGTTATCAGGATGACTCCATTGGCGGCTCTTGAACCATAGATAGCAGAAGATGACGCATCTTTCAGTACAGATACTGATTCTACATCCTGTGGGTTAACCTCATTTATATTTCCTTCTGCCCCATCAATAATAATCAATGGCGAAGAATTATTCAGAGTTCCCTGTCCCCTGATAAGCAAGGTAGCTCCATCGTTATTAGGACGGGCTGATCCCTGATTGACATACAGTCCCGAACTTAATCCTGCCAATCCGGTTGAAAGACTGGTCATCGGGCGGCTTTCGGCCTGTTCTGCCAGATTCACCGTAGATACCGAACCTGTCAGATTCACTTTTTTCTGGGTGGCGTATCCTACTACCACCACTTCTTCCAGTGTTTTTCCATCCTCAACCAGAGTAATAGTCGCTCCATTAGCCTTTGATGCAATCATTTCCTGAGAAGCATATCCCATATAAGAGATGACAAGTATATCTTTTGCCTGAACCTTGAAAGAAAACCGCCCCTCTATATTAGTGATAGTCCCCGTTTGTTTCCCTTTTACCTGAACGGTAGCTCCAATCAGGGGCTCATTGTTCACATCTACGACTTTGCCGCTTATATTTAACGGATCTTGAGCCCACAGATCTCCTATCGGGATCATGAGCATGAACATAATCACGTATAATGAATATATTCCTTTACTGATGTTTCTCTGTTTCATAGATATTAATTATTAAAGATTATTTTATTCAATACAGCGTCCATGAGTCAAAATCACCGGACCTAACAAATGCAGGTTATGAGCTGTACGATCATTGGTACGCAAAACCTCATTAAAGATTTTCTCCTCCGGATAACGGGCATGCCCTACCTCCCACAGTGTAAATACCGATTGATCGTTGTAGTTAATCCAAGAGTCTTCACCTGCATAGAATCCTCCCTTGATAGAAGTATCTTTAGTGATATAAAAATCAGCATAGAAGAGTAAAGGCAATTTAATACTCTCACCGGTAGGAGCTACATAATGATGAAGATCCAGCCCGTTCAAACGTCCCATTTCTGCTGCTATCATTAGCAAATTAGTCGATAATCCTGCATACTGTAAGGCTCTGTTCGGCTTCGTAGTCTGTCCGTAATGAGTCAATGCAAAATGCCTGTAACGATCCATTATCTCTCCATCTTGTGTTGGCCATGAGCCGGGTTCACCACAGTAAGGCGGTTGTCCTTTCATCAAAATGATACCCTCAATTACCTTCTTTATATTATGTGGATTTGTTTCTCCGTCATATACATAATTCACCAGCTCATTATCACGCAAAATAATACCAATAGACATCAACCCCACAACTTCCGCAACTATATGATTCTGAAAATATTGTTTTCCAAAGTAGTCATTCTCCACCCAGCGTTTCACGCCTTCTTCTATATGAGGAAGCAATATCCGGAGCCATGCCTCAAATTGTATCTGCTTACTTTTTTCTATCAAGTTATCCGCGCAAAGCAAATCATAGGCATAAAGGAACGCAAATACGCCACGTGAAACCAACATACCGGTATTAGGATAGAATTTATCCGGATCGAAATAAGTGCCCGGAGCATTTTTAGGAGAAGACCATTCATTGATTATTTCAATGGCTTTGTGCGCATAGCGTTTATCTTTAGTGATCTGATAGCCAATTGCCAAATCTCTTGCAGCCGACCCGTCACGTATAGCAGCTTTGTAGAAAGACATACTGGCATCTCCCCGATACACATTCGGTTTCCATTTCTTGTCTGCATAACCGTCTATTTCACCTTTCAGTTTTTTCCAAGCTGTTTTCCAAGGCTCAATATCCGAAAGAGCATTTCCCCGCATCAACTCAATGTCCGTACCCGACAGAATCAGGCGGGGATGTCCCGCTTTAATTCTAACCGATTGGTTCTGAGAAAGTGACTTGCCTGCGATGAGAACCATCAAAAACAGTAACAATGATACCTTCATCAACTTGTTTTTCATATAGTAATGATTTTAGTTAGTAACTCTATTCTTTCAAGTGCATGGCTCTATACCTCATTAATGCTTCTACAAAATAATAATCTGCATAAGTCAGAGGTACATCCACTTCGCTATTCTGCGGCAAAAAGCCTACACTGTGTTTAAGTATGAAATTACAGTTTTCTCCCGGCTTTGCCAGATACTCGTCCGAAGCCAGTGTTCTAAGCTGTGTTTCGGCAACAGCGATATATCCTTGTCCGGTTACCTTGTCTACATAACCCGACAGTTCCAGTAAAGCAGAAGCCATAATGGCAGCGGCTGAAGCATCTCTCAAGGCATCCGGAACTTTTGGATCGTCAAAGTCCCAATAAGGAATCTTGTCCTGAGGCATCTTCGGATGATTAAGAAGGAAGCCGGCAATATGCTTTGCCTGTTCCAGATAACGTGGTTGTTTCGTTTCCCGATACATCATAGTATATCCATACAATGCCCAAGACTGTCCCCTGCTCCATACTGATTCGTCACTATACCCTTGCCATGTACATTTCTGAAGTGCATTGCCGCTGATTGTATCATAATTCACCACGTGATAACAGCTATAATCCGGTCTGAAATGATTCTCCATTGTTTTGTCAGCATGAGAAATTGCCATATCATAGAAACGTTTATCACCCGAGAACTCCGTTGCCCGACAAAGTAATTCAAGGTTCATCATATTGTCAATGATTACAGGAAACTGCCAATGCAAAGTGCCCGGATGACTCCATGAACGTGTGCATCCTACAGCAGAACGGTAACGTGTAGATAATGACCGGGCTGTAGTAGTGACTATATCCATGCAGGAAGTATCACCCAATAGCCGGTATTTATTTCCGAAAGAACAGTTTATCATAAAACCGACATCATGGTTATCTTTATTATACTTCTGGATCTCGACTCTATCACTCATCTTGGAAGCCATCTCCTTGAGCTGCTCATCTCCAGTATATTCATACAAATACCAAAGAGTCCCGGGATAAAAGCCACTCGTCCAGAAATAAGAATCCGAGGTTTCAAGCGCGCCATTTTTATCTATCGAACGGGGTAACATTTCCGGGATAGAATCCATAACAGAATACATATGCTTATATTGTTCTACCGCCCGGTTCAAGGCATAATCGACCATGTGTTCCATAGAAGGTTCCAAGGTTGTCGTACATCCTGATACCATCAATGAGAGCAGACATATTGCCACATAATTTTTCATATTTTCTTTTGCTTATAATTTGAGATATATTAAAAATTTAAAGATCCATCCAAAGGTTTTCTCCTGATAGCAAGAGCAAAAGTAGGAGATTACAGGAAGCAGCATTGGATAAAAAAGTTCCAAAGGTTCTATAATTTTGTTCATATCCCTATTACAAACCGTTTTTTGTTTCATTATCTCAAAAAATAACGATACATTTGTAATTATCGAACCTGCTATCAGATATAAGATATATAATAATAGTCCCCCATTATATGAATCCCTAAGATTAATACCAAAACTAAATATAGGAAGTTCCGAAAACAATAGAAACTTAATTAACGCTTTTAATATATGCCTGAACATAACAGACTAGTCGCTATTATATTTATGCTGGTTTCATGCGTCTCATCCATCGCTGGATTCGAGACGATAAACTTCCAGCATTTATCACTCAATTCCATGTTTCCCCAGATTACGATTAACGGACTTTATCAGGATGAATCGGGTATCTTATGGATTGGAACTAAAGACGGTGTGAAGAAATATAATGGAAATTATATCGAATCTGTCAACTTCATGGGAATAAACAACTGGATACAGTCCAACCTTGTTCCGACAATCTGTGGGGATAAGAAAGGCCACTTATATGTCAATACGGATTACAGCATCATTGAATATGACCTGATAAAAGAGGAAAGCCGTATCATATTCAGCCAGCCCAACACACAGATATTGCCGTCCATTGCCTTCAATTATGGTACCAACTCATTATGGATCGGTTTATTGGATAGTGTCTATAATTATAAAGAAGGTATATGTCAGGCCAAATACAAAATTGATGGCAACAACCTAAGTATCTCATCGCTGAAAGAAACGTCCGGCAAATTATTATATATCGGCACCAAACATGACGGGGTATTTACCATTGATCCATCAGGCAGGCAACAGAAAGTACTGACTACCCGCAGTGAAATTATATCGATAAACGAAGATAGCCGGAACAACATCTGGGTGAGCACCCTGAATGAAGGATTATTCAAACTAACTCCATCGGGCGACGTTATCCAATATACGGAGCCTACCTTAGCCAGCAATTATGTAAGAACAGTATGTGAAGACAACAACGGAAATATCTGGATAGGAACCATGTTGGGATTGAATGTCATCAACTCGCAAACAGGTGATATCAGTTTTTATGGTCTGGAAAAAGAGGGTAGTGCGGGACTAAGCAACCTCTCTGTCTGGATTATCATGAAAGACGATCAAGGCACAATGTGGTTCGGTACCTACTATGGAGGGTTGGATTACTACAATCCGCATACTGACATCTTTGAATATAATAATCTGAAACTGGGACATGCCGGTATCGGACCCGTAATCAGCAAAATTATAGAAGACAAGACAGGACGGATATGGATCAGTACAGAAGGAGACGGGTTGGTATCCTACCTACCCGAAACAGATGCATATACATACTATACGAAAGAGAACAACACAATATCCCACAACAATATCAAGACCTTATATTATGATGATACATCCAGTACAATATGGATCGGGACTCATCTCGGCGGACTTTGCAGTTACTCGATTGACAGAAAAGAATTCAAACATTTCACAATCGATCCATCCGACCATACAAAACGGTCGGAAATCGTTCAGGCTATCATCCGTCACAAAAATATCTTATATCTGGGCACGCTTTCGGGAGTATATTATATGAATCTGGAAGATGGCAGCATTCAAAAGATACATCTTCTCGACAAATACATCTATGCTGTAAACTCATTGATGATAGACAAGCAGGACAACTTGTGGATTGGAGGGAATAACCTGTGCTATTACAGTATCAAACAGAATTATGTACGCAGTCTTGACAAATATCTTGCTAAAATCACCGCTTCTTCCAAGAATACCATTACGTCTCTTATTCAAGATAATAGCAATCGCATCATAGCCACCACATTAGGCGCAGGTATTCTTATTTATCATCCTACTCAAGATAGGCTCGAACAGATAAACAGCAAAAACAGCAATCTCGACAGTGATTATCTAAGCGCCGTTTATCCTCTGTCCGATCATCAGCTTTTGGTCACCAGTGCAAACGGCTTATCCCATATCGATCTCAAAACAAAAAGAAGCTATAATTATAAGTCACAAAACAAATTCGTCTTACCGTCAATGATTCCGGGTGACATAATGAAAAGCAGTGATAACCGTATCATCATGGGAGGAATAAACGGCCTTGCCATGATTTCTGAAAAGAATTTGTTTCCAGAAAGTCTATCCACTAAAATGTTCTTTTCCAAACTATTTGTTAATAATAAAGAAGTGTCAGCAAATGATTCTTCCCGAATATTACCTCGTTCTCTTTTTGCAACAGACTGCATCAGGTTAAAGCATCATGAGAATAATATATCTGTCGAAATCGGAACCAACGACTTCGTAAATCTCGGACAATCCAAATATCAGTATAAACTGGATGGCTATAACAATAGCTGGATTGAATTTCATCCCCAAAAATCAATCAACTACATGAACTTACCTTATGGAGACTATAAGCTAAAAGTAAGAAACATTTCTTTTAAAGATGAAGCCGAACTTAATGAAATCAGTCTGGGGATCACGATTATCCCTCCTGTTTATGCCACCTGGTACGCTTATCTATTATATACGTTGCTAATATTAGCCATCATTATCAGCATTGCCTATTTCTACCGTTCCAAGCTATTGTTAAGAAATTCACTGGAACTTGAAAGGCGGGATAAACTGCAAAAAGACGCGATAAATGAATCCAAAATGCGTTTCCTTGAAAATATATCACATGAGTTAAAAACACCGATCGCATTAATATCCGGACAACTGGAACTTATTCTTATGTCAAATTACTCATTGGCTACTATCCAGAACAGCTTGCGTGAGGTACATAACAGGGCTGCCAAAATGGGTGCTTTAATCAATGAACTACTCGACTTCCTGAAATATAACAAAGAAAATTTCACGTTAAGAATCAAACAGCAAGATATCGTTTTATTCACACAGGAAATATATGATTCTTTCGTTAGCTATGCCGAACTAAAGAATATTCATTTCAATTTTGTGTTCGACCAAAAGAGCCAATACACGTGGTTTGATGAAGTACAACTACAAAAGGTTTTCAATAACATTCTATCGAATGCTTTCAAATTCACTCCGGAAAATGGAACAGTCGAGATTAAAATAACGACTTCTGCGTCTTCCGTAATTATAACATTCAATGATTCCGGCATTGGGATACCCAAAGACATGACAGAACGAATCTTTGAACGTTTCTTTCAGGTAAACAACTCTGTAAACAGAGAACTATCCAACACCGGAACAGGGATAGGCTTATCACTGTCACTCAATATTGTAAAGGCACATCATGGACAAATAACAGTTGAAAGTGAAGTAGGAAAAGGTAGTTCATTCATTGTCGAATTACCAATCGGTAATGAGTACTTTAAAGAAGATAAAAACATCACCATCATAGAGAATCAAAGGAACACAGGGATAATCAATAGCCCGATTAGTATAGAGAATGAAGAAGAGAGCTTGGAAAACCTGGAAGATTTCATCATACAGCAGAAAAAGGATTTCGATCATTCATCGACTTTACTTATCGTTGAGGATGACGATGAATTGAGGAAATTACTCATAGAGATATTTGAACCCATCTTTGAAATCTATGAAGCAAAGAATGGCGAAGATGCATTCAAAATCGCACAGCTCAATTCACCGGATCTTATTTTATCAGATGTGATGATGCCCGGCATCTCCGGTATAAATCTATGTGCAAGGATAAAGTCTCATTTTGACACCAGCCATATTCCGGTCATTCTGCTCACTGCACTTAGTAGTGTGGAACATAATATTAAAGGACTCAATTGTGGAGCCGATGATTATATCACCAAACCATTTAATATCAGAATTCTAATCGCTAAATGCATTAACCTACTAAATAACAGACGAAAATTACAGGAACGATACAAAACTTTAGAAAACAATAGTGCAGAGCAACTGACCAACAATAAGCTCGACCAAGATTTCATCGATCATATAATAAGAATTGTACAAACCAAGTTGGAAGAAGGAAACGGAGATATTAACGTCACCCTGTTATGTTCAGAATTAGGACTAAGCCGGACAAAGCTATTCCTGAAAATGAAAAAGATAACAGGGGAATCTCCTCATTATTTTATTCAAAATATAAAACTGAAAACTGCTGCAAAAATGCTTCGGGAGAATGAAGAATACAACATTAGTGATATCAGTTTCCAACTGGGTTTCAGTTCATTAAACTATTTTGGAAAAAGCTTTAAAGAGTATTTCGGAATGTCTCCTACTGCTTATCGTAAGTTTCACCAGGAACAAAAAGAGAATCACTCAATATAGTAATGCAGATACATGCACAATAAAAAAGTGGTTACTTAGCAAAAGATAGGGGTTTGCCAAGTAACCACAGGATTACTCTCTCTTCTCTTAAAACCGTCTATAACAAAGGATGTTCCTCAAAAGCATACAAAATGGTAACCAAATAACGTTCACCCGTATTAGGCATCGTCAGAATCAGTTTATAGTCTTTCGCTGCTGAAACAAAAGCCAATGCGATACGGTCCTTAACACTTCCCGCAGGATTAAAAGATTCAATTTTCACAATCAAACGGGCTTTCAAATCATTACTCTTATTATAATTGCTAAGTTCCAACAACGGAGTATTACCTACCAAACCCGTCAATTTTCTTGCTATCTTTATATATCTGCTTTAAATTCTTTTATTTTAATATAGTACAAAGATAGTGGAGATTCTGTTCAGAGTAAATACCACATATGTGGCAAATTCATACCATATTTATCTGTATCAGACAAATACAAAAAACTATAAATATCTATTCCCCCAAAAAATAAAGTTCTCCTATCCCCAAATATACCCGAAGATATATTTCAGACAGGAGAACCACCATAATAGACAAAACGATAGTCTGTCCCTTTCTTATATTGTTCTTAAAATCCCTCTCTAAAGTTTTTTGATGGAGAAATCGGCAAAACGGATTTCCTCGTCACGCAACCGATCTTGCCAACTCCGGTTCTCACCTAAATAACGGTAGATACCCCATTTGGGACGAAGTCCGGTACAATCCGTACGCCACATATCCATTTTTTCAGGACCTAGTTTTAAAAGAACTTTTCCATCTTTGATACGTGTGATGATCACTTCATAAGAACCATTCTCACCGAAACAGGCTTTTTCTTCTACCTCTACCCAGTTGCCTAGAAAATCGGCAAGGTCTGTACTAATAAGGGTAGAAGTGCTTCCACCACGTTTATCATAACGTACCCGCAATTGTTGTCCCCCTTTGCTGTTAGAATAGGCAGTCAGAGTGATAAGAGGAGAACTGACATCTGCTGTGCCCGACGAGTTATCAATACCTTTCAACTGGTGAAGATGAGAAAATTTAGTCGTCGTTTGAAACCCTACCGGCAAACAGAATTTCCAACGAAATACCATAGCCTCTCCCTTTTGTCCGACAAGACTTTCCGGAGATTTGTTATCCGTCTTTATCTCATTGCGCTGACGGTCAGTAATATTTGTAAGCCCACGATCATCATCGATCGTAGCATGAATGAAGAAAGCAAATACATACTTATTCAACTGATTATCATAAACCTGCTGAATATGCTGAAAATGAGCGGTTTTATGTTCACGTGAAGAATCAGGCACTTCATGGTTATATCCCGAACGTTTAATCAAGTCATATGTTTTTATACTATTGCCGTCAGCAATCAATGTACCATCCACCTGCTGTTCAGGTTTCGGTTGTTCTTTCTCGTCTATCACTTCCGATGAACTGTTGGAGCAGGCGATAAAAGCAAAAAGGGCTAAAAATAAGATTCCTTTTCTCATTTGGACTTATTTAACATGGTCAGTCAGGAAATCTACCGATTTGAAGAAAATCTCTTCCATTTTATCAGAAGTCTTTGAACTGACATTATGGTCATAATATTCATATCTCAACAGTTCACAGACTCCCCCTCTTTTCTTTAAAGCCGATGCAAATATCTCGCTCTGCTCACATTCTACCGTAACATCACATGTACCACATACCAACATGGAAGCAGGTACATTCTTTTTTGGAATCAGGTTGACAGGAGATACTTCCCGAAGTACTTTAGGATCCCTGCCACAGAAATATCCAATACGCTGAGGGTCTTTCGTCTTTTGAATGATAGCCGCCTTTTCCAAATCATAAATACCGGAGTAACCAACGAAGGCCTTCGTTCCGGGTACAGTCATTGCAGCTACCGCAGCCAAATGAGCACCGGCGGAAGTTCCCAGAAAGCCAAAGCATTCAGGATTGATATTCAGCTCTGCAGCATGTTCCCGTATATATTTCACAGCATCCCAAACATCTTGGATAGAAACTTTCACGGTTGCATCAGATTGCGGAGCCAATGTATAAGATACACGTACACCAGTGATCCCCTTTTGTTTTGCTAAATATTGGGATAAAGATCTAGACGAACCGTTATTGCCCCGTGCCCATCCACCACCGTGGAGATAAATTACAAAAGGAGCAGGGTTATCAGTTTCTGCAAAATCAACTGTCAGTATCAGCTCATAATCTTTATACTTTTTGTAAACAATGTCTTTTGTAATTACTCCTTTATAATCCTTGCTTTTCAAGCGGTTTGCTTGGTAAGTATAAGGAGTCATTACATCAGGAATTGTATTCACATCAATAAATTTCGCATATTTCTTTGCATATAGCAACGAATAAGAGCCATCTTCGTTCTGCTTCATCTTCATACCATAACGATTGGAAAACTGTTGTGGTTGAGTTTCCTGCGCAAGACAAAGAAACGGCAGCATACACAAATAAAAAAACAATTTCAATTTCATGTTATCACTTAATATTAGGTGAGGATAAATTATGTCTTCTAACTCTATTTCTTCTTCAAAATCAGATACGGTATCGTTTCCACATCAGATGTACTGTATTTCAACCCAATACGCTTTGCCGTATCAATATACTTTTGATTGCCCAATGCTGTTCCTGCTTCATAAAGAAGAATAGCTGCACGAGACTGGTCGAAAGGTTTAATTTGTTTGAATTTCCAACTTTCGGGATTCAGATAGTAGGGATATAGATAATCCACTGCCTGTGAAGCCGCTTTTCCATTGGGAGCAGGCGTACCCCATAAATTAATACCAATTTGACTGGTGATTTGATTAGCTTCCATCAAAGCTTCCAAAGCGAAAGTTGAATAATGTAAAGAGAGAGTACGTTTCAACTCTTGGGGTAATGAGCCATCATCAGCAATCTGTGTACCCATCTTGGGAAGAATACTTTGTTCAGCCACCTCACGAATACGGTCGGTACGGTCTAAGTAGGCCAATACCATCAGATGAATAGCTTCGTACCACAAGCCATGATTATTGGCTGCATGAGATTCTCTTTGCCCTTGCGTACTGTTCTCCATCCAATAACAAAAAGCGGTGGCCCAGTCATCAAGCTTTTTCTTATCTGAGAGTGTCCAACTTTTAGAGCCCTCTATCAATCGGGCAACACCCAATGCACGGCTAAAACGACGAGAGTCGATAAAGCCTGAACCCCGCATATTTTTCATACCCGGCACGGATTGTGCATAAGTCATATTGGGATTCATACCCAGTTTCGGGTCTGTGAACCATGTCTTTAAATGAACAGCACATGCTTTGGCGTAGACTTCTTTTCCTGTTATATAATAGAGCACTCCCAGACAGTAAGCGGCATCACCGAAGCGATTGGCATTCTCACGTTCAGGATATTCATAAACTTCGGGATTACGTTCCCCATCTTTTCGGATATAGGGAAGTCCATCTGTTTTTGTAGAGTCAGGCCACCAATAGGGAGATAAGGTCATATAATCCCGTGGATCTTTGCTAGGAGGCAATTTCTTTTTGGCGGTCACCGATAAAGGAGTCATCTTTATATATTTCTCCGCTACCTTTTCCTGAAATTCGATGTACCGGACAACATCCTTGTCGCCTTTCTGATAGTCATTCTTTAGCTGTTCAAGTAATGTCGCATTAAACGGCCCCAACGGAGCAGCATTCAGTATTCCCCAACAGAGGCATACAGCCCATATGGCAAAGATTCGTCTCATAACTATTGTCTTTAAAGTAGGTAAGTAGTCGGGCAGTTAATTGCCACCCGACTGCCATTAATTTTTGAATCAGTCATTCTTCTTTAAGAGAAGAAACAACCACCGTTAATATCAATGTTCGTACCTGTCAGGTAAGAAGACTCGGAACAAGCAAGGAAGCAAATCAAGTCTGCAACTTCTTCAGCAGTTCCTTCACGACGCAATGCGTAAGAAGCTTTCATACGTTCGCGATTCTCCGGTGTATTGAAACGATCGTGGAAAGAAGTAGCAATCGTACCCGGGCAAACCGCATTACAACGGATACCTTGTGGACCAAGTTCCTTTGCCATAGAACGAGTAAATGTCATCACCGCCCCCTTCGCTGTTGCATACATGGAAGCTCCGTTACCTCCACCATCGCGTGCAGCCAATGAAGAAAAGTTAATGATGGAACCACCTGCCGGCATCATTGGAACTACTTCACGAGTACAGAGGAATACGGAACGCATATTGACATCCATCAGGAAATCATACCAAGCTTCATCTTGCTCAGTAATCTTTTTACGGCCTACAATTCCACCTACGACATTTACCAATACATCTACCTTGTCACCAAAAGCCTTATTACACTCTGCGAAAAGATTCTTTACCGCTGCAGCTTTTGTCATATCACCCTGAACTGCGATAGCTTCACCACCAACATTCTTAATCAACGCCAGTGTTTCCTGTGCATCGGCTTCATTGTCGAAATAATTCAAACAAACTTTAGCACCTTCTGCTGCCAATTTCACTGATATTGCGCGACCAAGATCGCGTGCACCACCTGTCACGATAGCGACTTTACCTTCTAATTTCATAATCGTCTTGTTTTTAAAATACGTTTATTTTTCTATTTGTTTAATCTCTCCTACTGTTAGAAAAATGGAGCACAACGACAGCGGCACCAAAGCTCCTAACAAGCTGAATAATAATATCCAATTCGTAATATAACTGGCAAAAAGTATTGCCAGAATAGTTCCTAATACTGCCGAAGCACCCCCTAGTCCCGCCAAAGAGCCCACAGACTTACCACTATGTAAATCGCTCGGTATAGTCTGTAAATTCGTCATGAAGAACTGAAAACCTCCTAATACCAAAGCCATAAAGATGATAGCAACAGGAGCCGTAGTAGACATGATTGCCGCCAAAATAGACGGAATTATGATAAACCCGCCAAGCAACATAGCCGCTTTACGGGCATAATTCACTGTATGTCCCCGGTTTATCAACCAACCGGAATACCAACCACCGGCAATACTTCCCAATGCCGCACCCACATAAGGTACCCAAGCAGAAAATGCCACTTCTTTAATATTCAGATGAAATACATCTGCCAAATAAAGCGGTAAGAACGTCACAAACATCCACCAAATTGGGTCAAGGAAGAATCGTCCCAGAATAACAGACCAGTTCTTTCTCACCCGAAGCAGTTCTCCCCAACTCTTTCCTTTTTCTTCGGTTTTCAACTCCTTTTCAGGCTGACCACTCAAGATATAAGTCCGTTCTTCCTCCGTAATCCAAGGATGCTTCTTCGGTCCTTCTTTATTGATAATCAGCCAAGGGACCAACCAAATCAGCCCTAATCCACCGACTACAACAAATGTCAGCTTCCATCCAAAGGCAATGAACAGCATCAGGATAATAATCGGTGCCAGAATAGAACCTATGGAAGCTGCCGCTCCAAACAATCCCTGTGCAAAAGCACGTTCTTTCTGTGGGAACCACTCAGCATTACTTTTTGTCGTACCAGGCCACGGACCTGCTTCACCCAATCCGAGCATCATCCGGAAAAAAGTCAGCGAGAAGATCCCCCTGGAAAGAGAAGCCAAGGCATCTGCCGTACCCCATATCAACACACTCCAAAAAAAACCTTTCCGGCATCCAATCTTATCGTACAGTTTCCCGGAAACAAGCTGGCTGATACCGTATGCTATCATAAAGAAAATAGTAATCAGACCGAGAATATCTTTCGCTTGTTGTGAAGCGTCGGGATCATTACGATCTATTAAGCCGAGATCGATAGCGATACCTTCGCGATTGGTCACAAACGTAACTCCATTTTTCTCCTTCATCTGTACGTTGGCTACACTGACCGAGTCACGATTTCCGTTCGCAGCCGTCAAGATATATTGCTCTCCTGCCAAAACAGCATGATTGCCTTTATCTGCCAATGCATCCGTTTGGGAAACCAAGCGATAATCAATATTAGCCACCCACATATAGTTAAGCGTGCCTCTATCCAGGTAATTGATAATGGTTATCAACATGATTAATCCGATAACCATCCATCGGAGTCCTTTCACTTTCATACGCTCAGAGATTTAAAAAGTCTGCACGCACAGGACTGAATGTATCAATCAAAATACCAGCTTCGAGGCAAACACATCCATGTAACTCATCAGGAGCTACATAATAACCATCTCCCGCAGAAAGAATTTCTTTCTTGTCACCGATAGTTAGTTCAAACTTACCGCTTACTACGTAAGTCGCCTGACTGTGATAATGCTCGTGCATACTTCCTATCGCACCTTGATCAAATTTTACTTTGACCATCATCAGTTGCCCGTCATAGGCCATTATCTGACGATTAACACCCGGAGCAGGATTTTCCCACTTCAAATCTTTCTCAAACTGAAAAGTTTCACTACATGTTTTCATACTTTTGTCTATTAATGGTTTGTTTATCTTATAAATACTCCGCAACGACCATTCCATGTATAATCAAGTCCATCGATGGTCAGATTGTGTTTTTTCTCTTTACTATTATCCGTATTGCTAAGACAAAGCAGTACAAAATGCCCACCTTTATATATGGCTTTTACAACTGTATAGGAAGCCGTATCCATCAGTACTTTCACTTCTTCGCAAGAAGAAACCAGATTGTTGGAAGTTTCCATCACCACATCATAATCTCCATGCGTTTCGATAGAAGTAGCGAATATGTGGTTCTTACGTGCTTTTTCCCTTATCAGAAAAGCTGTTTCATTCCTCAGATTAAAGTCTGGATCATTGGCTCCCAAACGGAGCATTTTTATTTCGGTCTGCGGAGTTGTCGCTGTACTGACAGTATAAAAACGGTTCTTATTAACAAAGGTAAAACAAGATGTATTCTTACTCTCATTCTGTCCCCAGGCTTCCAGCCAAAGATGTTGATAACCGTTCTTCGTTCCAAGAGTTCTTAATTCATTACCGGCTTTAGTATAAGGGAAGTTCAGAGAGACGAAGTGCCCGTTATACCATAAAGGATAGTCGTATTGATGTTCTCTGTCCGCATTTGCTTGCAGTACATCCAAAATTAAGGGAAATTGCAGGAAAGGAGTAGTCACGTAAGCCAATGTACGCTTCATCTCCACGCCAGGATAAGCATTAGCATCTTTTGCTACCACTACCTGAAAATGTCCTCCGTTGAAATCATGATAAATAATGTCCGAATGATAACGGGAAGATACTTTTATATCTCCGCCAAAGTTGGATGTTTCATCGACCACCAAGGTGTTGTGTGCGATTGTCTGCTTAGCAAACGATTGGTTTTCACGCGTATAATGTCCTTTGTACTTGGCCTCAATATTCAGAAAACGGGAGGCACCGTAATCAGTAAGAATCTCGTTTCCATTATCGTAATAAGCCATTGTCAGTTTATCAAAATGTCCATGGCTCAAACCGTGTGAAGTAGCCTTCAGCGTCAAAGCACTATTTAAGCTGGAAGCTGTAGAACGAATTACACCTATACCACCCTCATCTCCTTTGCGCCCGTCACGAAATAGACTGCTACGGTAAACAATCGGGGCTGCTTCTCCACGGGCTATATCACGAGCTACCTTGAAACCGCCGATAATAGGAAGATAAGTATGCTGATACTTATCAGCAACGGATAACAGTGATTTATCCGAAGGATTCATATTATACAATATATCTACCGCATATACCAGTTCCTGTGCGGAAAGTCCTTTGAGTAGTGCATCATTGATATGGAAAAATTCTCCCTCATAGGAAAGCTGTATCAATGTGGAAAGCGCTTTTGAAAGAATATTGTCCCGATAGTCGAAAATTTTCAGTTCCGGTAATTTGTTATCAATACATTGAGCAAAGATAACGAAAGGCCAAATGGCATAACGTTGATAATAAGCGCCCTCTGTGAAGTAACCGTCGGGAGAGAACAGATAATCCATTTGGCGGATAAAGCCACCACGCTTACCTGTTTCATCAGAGCCATAAAGTGCCTTCTTTACATAATCTTCACGATTCATGGCAAAGCCGATCATACCGACAGCAGCCGTAGCCCATGTCGCATGGTTATGCATCTTATTAAAGGTCTTTTTATTGGCATGGTTATCTCCCATTCCATCCATAATGAAGTCTGCCATCGGAACAAATAAATTCTCCTCGATAGTGGCACGCTGTTTGGATGAAAGTGTATTATAAATACAATCGTAAGCCACTGCTGTATGTACTAACCATACGCTTTCATTCAAAGTCTGCCAAAACAAACGTCCCGGAACAGGAGAAAGCTGTAAAGGATGAAAGCCCAAAGTGGGATATAACTTCGCATAGGCTTGCAGCATATTGGCCACATAGGTAGCATATTTCTTATCACCGGTCAGTTGATAGGCAACTCCACAATGAAACATAGCATAATAATTGGACTTATGCTGTTCGTGTACCGCACCACCGCCACCATCTATCGGAACCGGAACGGATATAGAAGAGTTTACTGCTGCATCAGCCGCACTCAATACCTCCGAGAGCGATTTGTCGAACTCGGGCACCATCCCCTTTCCTGCCCTAATCTCGCTCACTTCCTCCTGCGTGAAAAGAAGAGACGGATGTTGGGCAAATGAAAGAAGACACCCTCCTAAAACCATAAATATACAACTAACAAATTTTCTCATCTTACCTCATTTTCTTTTTCGATACTCATATTACGCGCAGCTATTCAGTTCTTCCGCAAACCAATAGAAAGTTTCTCCAATTCACTCCCCCGTACAGGTACATAATCGTATGCTTCAGCATTAGTATAAGCAGGACGGATATTGTACATCTTCCCTTGTATAGCCTGAGCAGTGGTAGTTACCATTCTACCGGAGTTCCACAAATTACAGTTCGCAATGCGTACCTTTTCCCAAGTGGCCTCATCCAAACGGATCGTTGCTCCGCCACGTCCACTATTATCAAAATTACAGTTTTCTACGGTCAATACTTGCGGGCCAATCAAGCGCATGACACTCCCACGCTCTTTGTTACAGCAGTCTACGAAAGTACAATGTCTGATAGTAACATAAGGTCCTGCCGTACTTTCGTCACTTCCACCGCGATAAATATTGATAGGCAAACCTAGCAAACGGTAGAAAGAACAGTTTTCAATCAGCATATCATCAGCATTATAACGACCTATATCATCTTTCTCTGCTGCATAATTGATGGCATCTCCTGAAAGATCACGGAAAAAACAGTTTCTAATAGTAACACTTTTGGCAAAAGTAGCCTTTGTCCCTTTGATTGCAAAGAATCCGCCTTCTCCAAAGTTTTGAAACTCGCAACCGTCTACTGTCAATGTATAAGGCTGAATCATATCAAAAGCTGTAGATATTCCCGCTTTAGCCAATGCTTTTCCCGGTTCTAATACGCCATCGAAAGCAATATTTTCAATTTTCAGTTCTCCACCATCAGCTATTGTCACCATATTATCCGGTTTGTCTCCATTAAAACGAATGAGCGGTTTATTGCCCGGATCAGCGGCACGAATTGTCAACGGCTTATCGATGAGTATAGAACGTTGAATAGGATACGTACCTTTTGACAGAATAATGATACTGCCCGGTTCTAACGAATGAACGATTTCGGACAGATTCGTACCCGGAGATACATTGCATTCTTTATGAGCATTAGTTGTGGACTGTGCCACCTGATTTGTAAACCACGAAGCACCTTTATCCTTACGTATCACAGTATTATCAGGCAACTGAGGAACTTTCACTTTTTCCGTAATGAATCCCGGTGCCGAATAGTTCTTGCTTAGTTGTACCTTATTACCTTTAAACAGGATACCCGATACATCGTCAACAGCTATATAAGGCTGAGCCAATTTCTTATTGATAATAATATTGTCCGTAAAAGAAACCTTTTCCGGTGCAAGGGTACGTTCCATATCTTTGCCTGTACCAAATTCTATATTTGTGCAATCAACAAATGTATTGCGGAACATTTCGACATCAACAACCTGACAATATCTGTTTGGCAACGAATTGGGTACTGCATCCATAACTCCTAAAGCCGAGAAGAAACGGGTACCCGCCAAACCGACTAATAGATTATCATAAATCCGATGTCCGGCATTAACTACACGGATACCGCCTGTATTACGACGTCCGTTGCCGATAAACAGATTGTTATTCACCGTATTACGATCGCCATGGCGCAAAGCAACTACTCCTTCACATTCCAACAAAGTATTGTTTCGGATGATGTTATCACTGGATTTGATAGAAATTACTTCCACTTCTCCGGAACAACGTTCGAACAGATTATTTTCAATGATTGTGTTTGAGGAGCTATAAGCCTGCTGAGAGGTTCCCACACGCATTGTTTCAGCTCCATTCGAACCATATACCGGCTTTTCTCCAAAGTAGTTGTGATCAATCAAATGATAATTCTCCAGGCAACGTTTGTCGTTGAGGATGACAATTAATGTCACCCCCAAATTTAATTTTCCTGTCAATGAACAATGATCTACTCTATTATGACGACCATAAAGCAATATATAGCTATAAGCCTGATCCCGACGGGATGGATTAAATTTATCTATCACACAATTCGTCAGACGACAGTGATTAGCCAACTCTTGTCCATTACGAAACTCTATTACAGAACCTTTAGGAGCATATCCATCTGTGAAATATAATCCGTCGACAGATATCCATTCTCCCGCTATTCGTAGATTAGACCCACCTTCTATCTTTACCTTTCCCGGATTCAAAGCTTTTATGGAAATAGGAGACTTTTCAGTCCCTTTACCCATCCACTTCAACTGCATATCTTTATACTGACCATCTTTAATATAAATTTGATCACCCGGCTGTGCAGTTTTTAAGCAGGAAGCTACTTCAGGAAGTGTTACGTCATATCTTTTTGCAAAAGAGAGTAACGGTAGCCCAATGAGCAGGGAAGCTATAATCGCCCTATGTATATCTCGTATCATCATTTTAAATTATTGAACTTGAACTTTTGAGTAATCATAATCTTGTTTCTGCCAGTACATATCAAAGGTGATAGAACTTGCAGAAGGATCTGTTGCATCTTTTCCTGTATCACCTTTCATTTTAAAGTCTGCACTCTTGATATACATCAGCCCTATACGCTTCACATCCCTAACCGGATTTTTATCAGTTGCCTTATTGTCATATCCTTTTACATTGTAATAGAATACTAGAAATACAGCATCTATTTTTACATTGGTCTTATTTACACCTGTCTCAAACTCCTCTTTTGCCCAAAGAGTTGTATTAGGTGCAGCACTTACCGATGGCTTAATACCAGCGCATGTTTTCTTTTCCACATTAAGCGGGAAAGTTTCCTCATCGATTTTCTTGATGTTACCAATCTTCACATCATTAACCAATTTGGCACAATCCGGGTTAGCTTTAGGATCCAAATATGCAAATGATAATGCAGGGGTACCAAAATAACTGCTTCCCCCCGTAATGGAAGTTTTATTGGAATCCTTAAAATTCTTCAACTGCCCGTTGGAGTTAGCCGGACTATTGATAGCCAAATTAAAATTAGAAGATGAGCCGGAAATGAAAAAATAAGGATTTACAGAATTATAATCTTCTTCTGGCACAACCGGAATATTTGCCGTTTTACAAGTATTCTTGCCCGCAGCAGCAATAGGATCTACCTTCTCACTCCATACATCGTTAGAATAAACCAGTCCCGTTTCCGGTGAGAAGAATGCTAAAGTCTCTCCAGCCTGTGCATAAATAGTCTTATTTTCCCAATAGTGCACAAAAGCCACTCTTATAATAAATTCTTCTGCTAAGACAGGGGTCTCACGTCCATCAAAATAAGAAATTTTCAACGGTACTATATTATCACCATTTTTAAAACTATCAGATGTAGGTACCACAAACTGCAATTCACTTTCAGTCTTTGACATAATTTTACACTCAATGTCACCTACCAATACTTTATCAATTTTATTTAGATAAATTCCCTCCAATACTACCACATCTCCTACATTAGCCGGTTCAAACACATTAGTTATAACCTCCGGTTCATAACGTTTCACTGTCAACTGCGGTGCAGAAGAACTTGATGTCTCCACATTCTCCGTACCATTAAAGTATTTGAATGTCACCACAGCCCTGTCACTCTCCACATAAGGAACCTTCACTACTATCTCATTCTCATTTTGTGAGACGATCTCAGCCTCATTTCCAGCCGTACCTCCTTCAGCAGCAGTAAAGAGAACGGCACTTACTACGTTCATGTGACTACCAGAAAGCAACAAATTATTCCCCATTTCAACTTCCGAAGGTACTCCGGTCTGCGAAACAACAGGTGCCGGATATTCGAGAGTAAACTCTGCTTCTGATACACCCTCACCGATTGAGTTGGTCAATACAATTTTACCACTTCGTGCCTGATCCGTTACCTTTAGAGATAAACGCTGATTGGATACTTTCTGCAAAATAGTAACTTTTCCACCACCAATAGTAGCACTTACCACATCATCCAAATATTCTCCGGTAACAATCACTTCACTACCTATACTTCCACTCTCAGGCGAGAAAGAAAGAACCTCCGGTGAACTAATCGCCACATCTTTCATCGACGTAGAATCACAACCACACAAAAAGAATAAACAGGCAAATAATGCTGCCAAAGTCCATTTTCTATATTGTTTCATATTTGTAAGCATTTAAAAGATTAATAACCCGTATTCTGCGCTATCTCAGGATTAATGTCAATCACACTCACCGGAATAGGCAAAAATGTTTGCCAATCTTCTATATCATTCACCGTATAAGAATATTCCGTATAAAGAAGCTCGCTGTTCAAATAATTATTTACCGTCTGAGTAGCAATGCCCCAACGAAGAAGATCAAACCAGCGCTGATTTTCAAAAGCTAACTCCAGCCTACGTTCATTACGTACAGCCTCTCTAAAATCGTAAAGGCTTGGCAAATCAGCTAATGTATAGGTAGAAACACCAGCACGTTCACAAACCATGTTCAGATATTTCAGATTATCAGCCGAGGGTCCTGAGATCTCATTAGTCAGTTCTGCATAAAGCAAAGCAATGTCGGCAACACGAATCACAGGCCAATCACTCTCACCATCATATTGCGTAGACACAGGGTTAACATATTTCTTACAATAACGACAATTACCTTCTGTCACCCACGTTTGAGTAGTTGTATTAAAATATTTCTGAGCGACATTCACATCCAGACGTTTATCAGCTCCCTCTCCTCTTAGCTCGTAAGCCGCAATAATATTGTCAGTGGGAGTATTATAACCGGAAGAAGTACCGATAATCACATTCGCGCCATTATTGACCGGAGCAAACATATTGCCGAATGGCGAACCAAGACCTACATTACCGGAAAGATAACGAACCGCAAAGATGATTTCTTTATTCATCTCATTACTAATATCAAAAATTTTATCATAAGCAACAAGATCGCTACCCGATTGCGGATTTCCCACAGATTCATTTTCAAGAACTTCCTTACACAACTGCGCCGCACGAGCATACTTCTCATCACCTACCCGATAGTGTGTAGCATATACCTTCGCAAGTAATGCTTTCGCTGCATTCAAGTCTGCGCGTCCCAAGTCACTATCCGCCATCTTGCCGGGAAGTAATTCATTATTGACAATATTTTCCAAATCCTCTTCAATAAGTGCATATACCTCATCTACTGTAGAGCGCTGCATATCACGAGCCACTTCAGAAGGAACCTTAGAAGTAACGATGAACACCGGTCCCCACAAACGAACTAAATTGAAATATTCCAATGAGCGAAGAAAAAGTACTTCTCCCTCATATTGATTCCGTAGTGTCTCATCTGTCACTACATCAAGGTAAGAGATAACATTATTTACCCGAGCAATTGTGGCATAGCAGGCATTCCAATACGTTTCTACCCATTCATTTTCCGGTACAATAGTTCCCTGGTCAAGCTGTTCCACCAACCGGGTAGTATTAGAAGAGGATCCGGCCGCATACATACGTCCGTTATCTGAACGTAACTCGGTCACAGCCCACTCGTAATACATCACATCATGCAGAGAATTATAACAACCCAACACTAGATTATTCACTGATGAAGCATCCTTCACATATTCATCTGCTGCCACTTCCGAATAAGGATATTGGTCCAGATCACAAGCAGAAAATAGCATAACGATTAACAATAATCCTATATAATTTACTTTTTTCATCGTTTTCCTCCATTAAAAATTAATATCAAAACCGGCAGAAATAGTAGAAGTCAATGGGAATCCACCGCGCTGGTATCCAGAAATCATAGCACTGGAATAGTCACCGGATGTCATACGTGACTCCGGATTAATGCCTTTGTAACCGCTTCCCCAAATATAAAACAGGTTACTACCCGACACATAAAAACGTACACCGGACAATTTAATCTTACGGGCAGCCGTTGCCGGTAAAGTATATCCTACCGTAAAGTTACGTAAACAAGCATACGAAGCGTTTTGCAAAGGATAATCGGTAAGCATGAGGTCATGTCCCGTTTTCACATTCTGATAAGGAGTTTTTCCGTCACCCGGATGTTCTGCACTCACCCAACGGTTCTTTGTATACTTCTTATTCCATTTTTTTGTTTCATTATAGTAAACATCTCCATTAAGTACTGTAATTCCCTGTACACCCTGAATCAGGAATGAGATGTCGAAATCTTTGATTTGGAAAGTATTAGTAATACCCCATGTGAAATCAGGGTAAGGAGTTCCCAATGCAACACGGTCTTCAGGAGTCAAAGAACCATCATTATTAGTATCTACGATACGTATTCCTCCCGGTGCATCATCTGAGAAATGAGGATTAGCAGCAATTTCTTCCGCGCTATTCCATACCCCACACGTCTTATATCCATAAAATTGAATCAACGGTTCACCTACCTTAGCAAGATAGCCTTCATTTCTTTCTCCCAAAGAAATCATTTGCTGTTCGCCACCTAACTCTAACAGTTTATTACGTGACAATGAAAAATTTATATTAGTATCCCATGAAAACTTACGGCTTTTCATATTATGTGTATCAAGTTGAATCTCCAAGCCTGAGTTCCGAACTTTTCCTATATTATTCCAATAATGAGTATAACCGGTAAACGACTGTGTAGGTTGTTCAAATAATAGTGCACGTGTCACCGAATAGTAGGCATCTATTGCCAGATTAATTCGGTTGTTGAAAAGTCCCAAATCCAAGCCATAGTTAAACTCGTCAGTCTGTTCCCACGTAATATTAGAATTAGCTAATGAGGAAGAGATGTTTGCAGAGCCATTAACCAAAGCGCCTGTACCTTTACCCGTCACATAATTTGCACTGTTCAATACCTCAAGAGCTGCATTATAGCTGATACGATTATTTCCTGTCACACCATACGATGCACGAAGTTTCAAGTTAGAGATAGCTTTGATATTCTTCATAAATTTCTCTTCATTCACACGCCAGCCAAGTGATACGGAAGGAAACCAAGCATTACGATTGCCTTTGGAAAAGAGCGATGAACGATCCAGTCGCAAAGAAGTAGACAACAGATAGCGTCCCAAATAGCTATAATTAATACGTCCCAGATAAGATTCCAATACGACATCCGGATACCGGAAAGTTCCTGTACCAGCCGTATTGCCGTTACCTTCGCTCGCCAGTTCGTAAACGGTAGCAGCATTCAACGTCTGAATATCATCAGTTGCAAATCCTGTCGCAGCCATAGCTACACGTTGATTCCGTGTCTTTTCTACAGTATATCCTAACAAAGCGTCAATAGTGTGAACTTTATTCTTTCCAAAATCCAAATGATAGCTCAAAATATTCTCACTCAACAAATCGATATAAAGCGCACTGGAATATGTAGCACGACTTGCTTCTTTATCTTTTGTAGCATCTTTATTACCATAATAGTAAGAAGGAGCAAAGCGAACATTTAATCCATTGGAAGTTTTAAACTGTAATCCCTTACAAAGATCAAGCGTAAGGTACATGCTAGCCAATCCTTGCATAGTCTCACTCCAACGGAAAGTATTAGTCATTACACTTTTCGGATTATTATTGGCAGAGCTAAACGGAGACGATTTCTCCAACACCCGGTTACCATCGGCATCCAACAACGGATTCCCATCTGCATCTACAGCAGTCGGTGTCATGATATTGTTAAAATGGCTACCTCTTGCAAATCCTTCATAACCGGTTAATTCAGTACTATATGCATTGTGATAGACCGGTAAAAAAGAAGGAGTACGGTAAAAATCAATAAAATTATTCTTCGGACGTTCCGTCTTACTATATGTACCGGAGATATTAACACCTACTGTGGCTATCTTTGAAAGTTTGGTATCCACTTTGGTACGGAAATTCAATTTATCCAATGAATTGTTCAGCATTACCCCTTGATCTTTGGTATAAGCAGCCGAAATAAAATACTTCGTCTCCTTACGTCCACCGGAAACACTCATCTGTACATTAGTGATACCTGCCATATCACGTAAACCTTCTTTCTGCCAATCGGTAGTTCCCATCTGGCTCTCCAAATAAGCGGCTCCACGTGCAGCGCTCGGAACTTTCGGACCACCTAAAGCAGCTTCTTCTTCCAATAAATCCAACCATTCGGAAGAAGTCATCATATCATGCAACTGATATGCATACTTAAATCCTTGATAAAATTTGAAAGAATATTTCGGTTTGTCCGGCGTACCACTTTTAGTAGTCACCATAATTACGCCATTAGCGGCACGTGACCCATATATAGCAGCCGAAGCGGCATCTTTTAAAATTTCAATTGATTTTACATCCGCAGCATTAATGGATGATAAACCACCGGATACAGGAAAGCCATCTATGATAACCAATGGCTCACTATCTGCCGAAATAGATCCTGTGCCACGTACTCGGATAGAAGGAGTTACTCCCACCTCCGATGTCTCATTGGAAACCGTCAGACCTGTCATTGCACCTTGCAAAGCAGATGTCATATCACTCACCGGAGCATTAATCAGTTTCTCACCTTCTAACTTTGAAATCGAACCTGTTAAATGGGACTTTGCCTGTGTACCGTAACCGATTACCACGACATCATCCAACATTTTCGAATCTTCTTCCAACGTCACATTCACCACTGTACGTTTACCTATTACCTCCGCCTTATCAACGTATCCGATATACGAATAGACTAAAATTGTCTTGGAATTAGGAACTTTAATGGAGTACTTACCTTCAGCATCCGTCACGGTTCCCGTAGGAACAGCAGCATCTTTAACTGTAACCGAAGCTCCAATCAACGGACCCTGTTCATCTATCACTCTACCAGTAACTACATGCTGGGAATAAATGTTCAATGTCCCTACCAACAACAGGAACATCAATACGACCTTTTTTAAAATACAGGAGTTGTTCATAGATTAGTGTTTTAATTTCTATGACAAACGTAGTGATTAAAATTGGTAAACCAAAATTTTGGTTTACCAATTATTATTTATTAACAATATCATATAATCAGCTTATAAATAGCATATTACGCGTACATCTTTATAAAGAAGAAAAAGAATATTTTTACTGTAAAGCTTTACTTTGAAATATAATATTCGTACTTTTACAGCCGCAAACAGGAAGGAAAACCTTTTAAAATATTTATATCTTATGAAAGACGAAGTAAATTCGCAACCAGTTAAGCTTGTCATTGAACACATAAAAAAACAAATCGCAGAGCGCCGGATTCTGCCTGGTGAACGTCTACCGTCTGAACGGAAATTATCTGAGCTTCTGCAGGTCAGCCGCTCGCATGTTCGTGAAGCTTTACAAAAGATGGAGTTATATGGAATTGTAAAAATATATCCTCAGAGCGGAACAGTAGTTTCCGAGTTCTCCAAAGATCAATTGGATACCATGATTACCGATGCTTTGAAAATAAGCAAATATGACTTTTCCAGTTTGGTATATGTACGTGTTCTGTTGGAGATCGAAGTTTGCAAATTGTGTGCAATTAACCGTACAGAAGAAGATTTGGAGAATATCGAAAAAACACTTGTCGAATTGGAGGAAAAGTTTGACACAGAGCTACGCGTTGAGAAAGATTTTGCATTTCATCAAGCAATTGCACAAGGTGGACACAACCCGGTAATTAGTTCACTCTTGCTTATCATTACTCCTGATATATTAAAATATTATCAAAAATATAAAGTCTGCGCCGTTCCTCAAAAAACAGTCCATGCGGAACACAGAGAGATGTTACAAAAGATAAAAGATAAAGACAAAGATGGAATGAAAGAGCTGGTACTCCGCCACTTGTCCAACCTGATTGATTTTGCCAAATTATCGACCAAAGGAGAGATTCCGGAGTTCGAATACGGGCATATCTAAAAAGCAAAAGAAAGCAATAAAAAATAATAGAGGAGAACAAATGTCCTCCTCTATTATTTTTCAAGTTAACAGCTAGTCTCTCAATTAAGCTGCCGGATCGGGAGCTTCTCCGTGATTACCGTCCGAATTTCCGCCATCGCCAGAATCAGAGCCACCATTACCTCCATTTGTTGCCACAACGTCCAATGGTACATATTTTGAGATACTCATCTTATTCAACATCGTTTTTAACTGACTTCCCGGAGTAAAAACTATTTTTCTCACTATAATATTACTACTATCGACATCCTTGGCTTCTATACCACTTTTAGCGTTAAACGTAGGACGAAGTGTACCGAACTCACCTAGCTTCACCGTTTTTCCCTCATCCATATATCCTTCCAATGAATCAAGCAGACCGTCTAAGACTAATTTGACCTGACCACGATGAGTGCCACAAATCAATGATACATTTTTACACAATTTCGAGAAATCAATTACTCCATCGCTCACCGGAGCAGCGACATACTTCTTAGTTTTGGTTTCATCGAAATTAAAGACTCTTTCTTTTACTGCATACTGTAATCCCATAATTTTAAGTTTTTAAATTGTTTGATAAAAATGTTGTTTTGTGATCACGATGCAAAGATACAGCAAGGGAAAACCACCGAAGTGCTTTAATGGTCCTTAACTACTCGTTAATCTAAAAACACTCCTTTGAACACCTGCCTAAAAAAATATTCGCTTTTGCCTAAAAAAAGATATCCATCCTCCTAAACGCAGATATCTTTTTAGGCAAGTATCGTCTTATTTGATAAGATAGGTAGCCACTACCGGATAATGATCCGATTCTTTATCGGCCCAATAACAAGCATTGTACGCCTTTACTGTAAAGGCTTCATTCGGAGCATAAATCAGCCAGTCGCAGGCATAAGTCGGACTTGGAACGGGCACTGTCCACGGAGCAGCGTCGCTCAAACAGTTTACTGTGAAATACTTCTGAAAAGCAGCCATGGTAACAGAACCACGACGAGAGTTCAAATCCCCACCGAGAATGATTGGTTTGTCCAGTTGTTCCATACAAGCAAGAATCTCATCAATCTGTTTCAGACGGGTAGCATCTTCGTACTTATGGTCCAAATGTGTCGTAGCAAAATAAAATTCTTTGCCCTCTTTCATCACTTTTACATAACCAAACGAACGAACGTAGTCGTTTTCCTTCAATACACTCAATTTAAAGCTTTTCTCCTCCGAAATCGGAAACTTGGAAAGAATTACATTTCCATAGTCTCCTCCGGTAGGAATATCAAGTGCGTGGGCAAAATAATAATACTTCATGCCTGTCAGTACCGATAATCTTTCAGGAGTATTCCAGGGATTAATCTCTGTATTTCTTTCTATTTCCTGAAGTGAAACAATGTCCGGATCTTCCTGTTTTATAACCTCGGCTATTTTATCAATACCTTGTTTGCGCCCACTGTAAGTATTGTAAGTCATCGCTTTTACTATAACTTTTTTCTGCTTATTTTTGTCTCTCTGCGCCATCACAGGGGACAACAGACAGCATACCAGAAATAACGAAATGCATATTCTGAAATTCATATATCGTCAATTAGTGAGTGAATGTTATCCTTCAAAACAATCTTTTTTACCTAATACCCTATTAATCCTTTTCTATCTTGCGAATCTTATGATTCCAATAATCTGAAACATACAATGCACCGTCGGGCCCGAATTGCACTCCTTCCGGATGATTGAACTGTGCCTTATCCAATGGCCCATCCGTAGTACCGGAAGTACCTGTACCTGTATAACTTGTCACTACTCCATCAGGTGTAATTTTCGCGATACGATGCTTTTTACGGACTGCTACATAAATATTGCCTTCTTCATCCAAATCCATCTGACAAGGTTCTTGGAGTCTGGCATCGTTTCCTTGCCCTTCTACAAAGCCTGTTTTATCATACTGTCCAATCCAAATATGAAGATTAGAAAATAATCCGGTCACCATATCATAATCCCCTTTATAAATCACATCCCTCTCCTGTGAACTCATATACACTGTAGTTCCTGCCTTATCGAAAAGGATACAACGGATCTTCACTTTCGATGCATTCTTTCCGTCCGCATCGGGAAGTTGTTGTCCGGTAGCCACCATCGTATTCTGCTCCGGATCATATTTGTAAATCATGGCATTTCCATGAGCTACGGAAAAAACTTCTCCCGTAACAGGATGTACGCCCACATTGGTAACACCGTTACCTAAAGACGAAGTTATCGACCATATTGCAGCAAGACTTCCAGTATCATACTGATGCACATCATTACTCCATGACATAGTGGCAATATGTGCGCTTCCAGAGCCATTCGCATCATTAGACAAGAACAAAGTGTTGCCATCCAGTGAGAAAGCGATATTCATCATTCTAAATGCAACTCCACCCGTTGCGTCCCCACGAAGAAAAGTAGCTACTTGATTATCTTTCGCAATACGAATATCACGGTCATCGTCTTCCACAATATACAAAGTGCCTTCCTTATCAAAGGCTATAGAACCTGGTTTCCAAAGGACTGCTTCCATCAAGGAACCCTCTTTTTTCTCTGTTTTGGCATCAGGAACATAGCTGCCGATATACGAGCTTACAATAGGAGACTGAGAATATTCAAATTCTGTTTTATAAGTCAGTTCCTGAATATTTTCCCCCTGACCGATATATATTTTCACCGGACCGGAGCCAGAACCTCTCTGCACATTGGCAGTAATAATATTCCCCAAAGCACCTGTCACCTCTGCATCTACTCCGTTGACCGTTACTCGGATATTATCCAAGTCCGTACCAAAATGAGTACCATATAAAGTCAGGCTAGTAGACTTTCCACCTGTCGTCGGAGTATACATCGTAATCTTAGGAGTAACTTCACCTTCTCCGATTTCAGGCGTCATATCCTGCCGATTCTCATCTTCGCAACCAGCAAAACCTACTGCCCCAAGCAATAGTGTATATATCGAAAATCGTTTCAAATGATGAATCAATGTTTTCATGTTTCTATCTTTTTAGATTAATCGTTTATACTGAATGTAGCTACTACCGGAAAATGGTCTGATTCTACATAAGCATCATAATACACATCATAAGCCTTCGGAGCCATTCCTTTATCCGGGGTATACAACACGAAGTCAATAGCCTTTACCGGAACGGGAGTTCCGGTCGTCAATCCATAGTTCCCGTTCAGGCAACCAATATCAAAACGCTCATACAATATCTTCATCGGACCCGAATCAGCCAACGCATTAAAGTCGCCGGTCAATATCATCGGGGCATCCATCCCCTTCGTTTTTTCCAGAATAGTTGAGGTCTGATTGATACGGTTGGTTTCATTACCGACATGAGACAAATGAGTTACTCCGAAATAGAAGTTCTTCCCCTCTTTTTCTGTTTTCACGACTCCCATAGAGCGTGGATAAACATCTTCCACGGTCTCTATTCTCGGTAAATCATAATTCACCTCGTCGCTTATCGGATATTTTGAGAGAATCAGATTACCGTATTCTCCACCATCCACATCACGGGTTTTAACGAAGAAAGCATATTGCATTCCCGTCACCTCCTTCATCAAAGCAATAATATCCGCTTTCTCCACCTTATTGGTTTTCGTTTCAAACTCCTGTAAACCAGCCAGATCCGGATTTATCTTTTTAATCACTTGAGCAATAGCCTCCATTCCTTTCTTTCCGGAATAAACTTTCTGGCCGCTGTATATATTGTAGGACATGACTTTTACCAGTACTCCATCCTTATAGTCAGGAGGAGTTACACCATCATCATCCGAACTGCAGCCGATAAACAAACCGCTTATCAACAGTACCAGTAATAAATAGAATTTATGTTTCATTGTTACATTCTTTTTTATCGTTTACCTTATCTGATATCATTCACAGTTACTTCCACCACCCGGCTATAGTTCACATACGGTTTGCTTTCCGCCGTTACCGTAGCCGCAACACGCACGTATACCCGATTCTTGTTGGAGACAATCTTATAGTGATTCTCAATAAATTCGGTATCACTCATCAAGTCAATGATATGTGTACCACTGGCCTTTGTTCCCAATGAAGAAAGAGTAGCATGATTAGCATTGTTCACGTCTACTCCCGGAGCATAATTCCAGATAACGGAAACATCTGTCAGTTGCAATGTTTCGTTCGATGTCTTTGCATCATAGGTAAGTGTCAGTTTATTATCTGCGGATACAGTAACATCAAGACTAATACGCGAGAATGGAATGGTATATAAGTCAACCTGCGTTTGTCCGTTCACAGTGACATATCCCTCACACACTCCAACAAAAGGGCCGTCCTTTGCCTGAATGCGGTAATTACCATTAAATACTTTGGTATGCTCAAATGTCCCATCCTGCCGGGCCCGGAAATCGACCGAAGCAGTAGCTCCGGTGTTCTGCTCATACAAACTCATCATCACCCCACTACTTCCCGGCACAGGCATGGGAATCGGCTCATTCGTTTCCTTGTCATAAATGGTGCCATGCACACCGCCATTCGGCGCATCATAATTGTCGATGTCATTTTCGCATGCTACCATGAAACAGGCGAATAATGCAGTCAATCCTATATTTATTATTTTATTCATATCGGTTTTTCTTTAACTTATAATTGAACATATCAGTTGCCGTAACCCGGATTCTGCGTCATCAACGGATTTGTACTCAAATCTTCCGCACGGAAAACCGTATAATAGTTCTTTTCGAGGAAAAGACGTTTTCTCTTTTCAGGTACCCCAGTTTCAAATGTGTATTTTCCACTCTTGACATTGTAATATGGACAAAGAGCTGTACCACGGAAATTAGTCAAGCCACCTTTGCTGACATCCAAATGGGCCAGACGCCAACGTTTCAAATCCCAGTAACGATGCTTCTCAAAAGCAAGTTCCACTTTTCGTTCATGGCGAACTTTGTCAAGAGTCAGATCACCGGCAGTCAACAGCTTGATACCTGCCCTGCCACGAATCTCATTGATATCTTTCAAAGCCACATCCAAATGCTGATTCAACTCCATACAAGCCTCTGCACGATTCAGGTAGATTTCTGCCAGACGGAACACAACCCAAGGAGTAGAAGAACGTTTTGCATCAATATCCGTATAATCCGTCAGACTTTCGTCCAAAAACTTTCGCTGATAGAAACCTGTTTTGCTGGCGTCACCTACACTTAATGAACCACCGTCTTTCCCGGAAGTATTGTAAGTCTGTTCGTCGATAACTACCTTATTTTCCTTATCCGGTTGAGCGGAAGCTTCATATTTGGTTCCTATTCCATCCTGTCCGTTGATTACTCCACGCATCCACTCTATTTTACCACCGCCATATCCTTTATAATCAGCACCAGGCAAGTAAACGGAACCTAATAAACGAGGATCTTTATTTTTAAAGATGTCATACGGACTGTCGTAGCTAATCGCCTTTCCACCGCTATCCTTCATTTTTAGTTTACCTTCTGTGCCGTCGATATATTCAAATTCCTCAACCATTTCCAGAACCGGAGACATACCACATCCCCAACCATCACCACGATATGAGAAAGGAACGTTCAGTTTATCCCACATATGCCCTTTTCCGGCAGCTACATTATACTGTTTCTGAAAAATATACTCCCCATTATCCCCGTTCACTGTCTTAGAAAAAAGATTATAAAAGTTCTGTGCCAGCTCTTCCGGATCCGTACTTGTCGACTTGTACAAGCTATATACACGAGGAACCATCTCATCCAAAATCTTTGATGAAGCTGTATAACATTCGTCAAAGTAACGCTCCGCTTCTGTCTCCGGAATATAAACATAGCCTTTGGAAACGGCTTCCCCCGTCAAGGTAAGTGTTTTAGAGTATTTGGCAATAGTGCCGGCATACAATGCTGCACGAGACCACAAAGCCAATACCGCCCCACGATTGGCCCGATATTTGGCATCGCTGTTGCGCACTTCCGGCAATGATCCATAGATGGCTTTACACTCATTGATTATAAAATCATACGTAGCTGCTTCCGTATCACGAGCCTGATACAGCGCTTGCGTATTTCCGGCGGTGTATTCTTGAGGAATAGTTTGCAAAGGCACACCTCCGTAACGTTTCACCAACCCAAAATACTGCATTGCACGGATAAAGCGAGCTTCTGCTCCAATCTCTTCTTTTTCATCCTCACTCAGCACTGAAGTCTTTTCGATATTCAGCAGGAAGTTATTTACGATACGGATCTGTTTATAACGAGTCACCATATCGTCATTAAATACATAATCGCCATAAGAATAAGTAGAATTTGATTTATCAAATGCACTCTCTTTCTGATAACTGGCCGTAGCCTCATCCGAAAGACTGGTCTGATTCGCCAAATTCGCTTTCTTGCTTCCATACCAATCATCAAACTCATCCAGCTTTAATCCGGAATCATACATATCCGCCAAAACGGCTGTAATTGCTTTCGGATTCTGCCAAATTAGATCCGGAGTGTTAACCCCACTGGTACTTTCACGATTCAGGTAATCATCACATCCCGTCAATCCGAGGATAGATACTCCGGCTATCCATATATATTTCAAATAATTTCTATTCATTGTCTTTATAGATTTTAGAAGGTTACATTCACACCAAAGTTATATGTCTTCATTTGCGGGTAATAGCGCACTCCGCTAGAGTTGCTTTCCGGGTCAACATTCTTCATCAATCCATCACGATTAGTGAAAGTCAGCAGATTGTTGCAGTTGATGTAAAAACGTACCCGGTCGATAGCTGCTTTCTTCGTCAATGCTTTAGGCAGTGTGTACCCTAGCTCCAATGTTTTCAGACGCAGATAACTTGCATTGTGCAGTGACCATGAATTACCGGAACGATTATCCGCAACACCCGCCACACGAGCGGCAGGCATATACCCGGAAATCCACTTACTATAAGGATCGGTCGGGTCTTCCCGATGCCAACGGTCGGTCATGATGGCCAGTCCATTACCCAAACCCTGCTGGATAAATGGGTCCAGAATATCCCCACTGACATAAATATCATGACCTGCTGCCCCCTGAAAGAATACCGTCAGGTCGAATCCTTTATATTCTCCGGACATATTCAATCCATAATACATACGTGGAGTAGCACCATGTCCGAGTGGCTGCGTATCGTTATCATCAATAATGCCATCCCCATTATAGTCTTCAAATTTCAGATCACCTGGCATTAATGAACGGTTACCGTCTTTATCCTGAACCGGTGAATTCAAGATTTCCTCGAAACTGGAGAACTGTCCGATAACTTTCTTTCCCCAACGAATATCTTTATAACGACCGTTCGTGTTATTACGCCAATCATCATACATATTGGTAGAAGCAGCTCTCTCTACATAATCATACTTAATCCGGGTAGTAGAGAAATTAGCCGACACATTATAATTGAAGTTACCAATCCGGTTCTTATGTCCAACTACAATCTCAAATCCCGTATTAATATCAGAATTCAGATTCTCCTGCGGCATTGATTCTCCGAAAATAGTAGGTAATGATCCTACACGAGTAGCAGGAAGTCCCGAACGGTTTCTACGGAACCAATCGAATTCTACGGAAATCAATCCTCTATGATAAGAGGCTTCAAAGCCAATATTCATAATCTTTGATTCATACCAGGTCAGCCACGGATTGGCCATACCTACCGTAGTCATACCGGAAGTCACTCCGTTGCTGCCCATTATATAGCTTCCATGAGATGTATATCCATCCAGATATTGAAAAGCGTCGAAGTCTCCTTCATCTCCCACTTTGGCATACGAAGCACGGATTTTCAGGTTGTCCATATCAGGCAACAGTTTCTTGAAAAAGGCCTCTTCGGAAACACGCCACCCTAAAGACACACCTGGAAAAAATCCCCAACGATTACCTTCACGGAATTTATAGGTTCCATCGTAGCGGAAATTGAACTCAACAAGATAGCGATTGGAAAAATCATAATTCAAACGCCCCACCAGACCGGCATGTGCCGTTTCCTGTGTTTTACCGGAGGCTTCCTGATTGGTTTTATCTCCATAATCCAAGTCAGGAATGAGTCCGATAGCAAAATCACGTGTTCCGGTCACCCAACTTCTTTTGTCATTATACATTTCCCATACCAGCATAGCACCAATATTGTGCTTCTTGGCAAACGTATTATTATAGTTCATTGAGAACTGATAAGTCGGTTTATCATAATTTTCCAGTTTCGATTCCAGATGTGCGGTATTAATCACCTTCTCTATATACTCTTCATTGGCATAATCATAAGTATATTCCGACAAATCTTTCCTCCATGTTTTCCATTCCTTATTTGTATAATCATAAGCAACCAATGCTTTTGCCATCAGTCCTTTCACCCAGGGAAGTTTCCAGGTAATAGCCAATGAGCTGTTAAATTCACGACGCAGACGATCTTCATATCCGCTGTCATCCGAACTGGATACATGTACAGGATTAGCCATATCACCTACCGCTCCCCAATAATCCGGATTATCATTGGCATACATGGAATAAGTCGGGATTGCCATTTGTGCCGAACGGAACAGATTATCGCCGTTATAAGGCTTCTTGCGATTATCAAACCGTCCGCTCAAACGCAACTCTACGTTCACCCCTTTAGCAACTTCTACACTTAGGTTTGAACGGACATTGTAACGTTGGTAGTTCCAGTCGCCCGAACGGATGATGCCGCCCTGATCCATATATCCGATAGACATATAATATTTCACCTTCTCCGTACCTCCCGTCATGCTCAAGTTATGTGAAGTTTGAGGAGCTGAGCTACGCATGGTTTCATTCCACCAATCCGTACCTGCCGTACCGTTCCGGTAAGCTTCCAGCTGCTCCTGCGAGTAAGCAGAAGCTCCGCGCCACGGATTCGCATTATGAATCGCTTCATTGTAAAGTGAAGCATACTCATAGGCATTCATCATTTCCGGATAGCGGGTCACTTTCTGAAAACCTACGTAACCATTATATTCTATCTTTGCCTTTTGCTCCGTTCCTTTTTTAGTAGTCACCAATAAAACTCCATTAGAACCTTTAAAACCGTAAACAGCTGCGGCAGCATCCTTCAGTATGGAAATTGATTCGATGTCATTCGGGTCTAGTTGGGCATAATCACGCTCGATACCATCCACAATCACCAACATACTTCCATATCCGCGAATATCAACAGAAGCTCCGTCATCGCCAGGACTACCACTACGTTGCACGGCACGCAGCCCCGGCAAACGTCCGGCAAGCATATTTGTCACACTAGGAGCTTTTACCTCCATCAACTTATCCGAAGAGATGGCAGCTACCGATCCAGTCACAGAAGCTTTCTTCTGAATACCATAACCTACTACTACCACTTCATCCAACGTTTCCGTATCTTCCTGCAAAGTTACTTTCAATCCGGCTTGTCCGTTTACTTTCACTTCAGCCGTTTTATATCCGATATAGGATATTTGCAACACTCCGTTAGCCGGAACTGACAAAGTGAACTTACCATCCAAATCAGTAATCGTTCCTATACCGGTACTCCCCTTCAACTGTACCGAAGCTCCGATAACAGGTTCTCCATTGGCATCAACCACCACACCCTTGACCGAGATATTCCGTACCGTCTGTTCAACATCTGATATCAAAGGATTTTTTGCATATACCGTGAAAGGTAGACACAAGAACGTCCCTGCCATTAAAGCTGAAACAGTAGCTATCTTCAGCCGGTCATTGAACGACTTTGAGACAACCGTGTTCATTTTACAACCATGTTTCATAGATTAAATTAGTTATGTGTTTTGAGTTTTAAATCCATATTATTATCACATATCGCTACTGCAACCTGCGAATCAGCGCAGCCATAATAGAGATATAGTTTATTTTTGAAGTAAGCCAATCCTTCTATAAATACTGTTCCGTCTTTATATTGACCACTCTTCTCAAAAGCAGCCTCAGGCACAAAGAATGGTTTATCCAAACGACCCAGTACTTGATAAGGATCATCGGCATCGAACAAAAACTGCCCTGCACAATAAGCTCCAGCCGGATATTCCGAATCTCTTTCTTCTTTATATCCGTTCTTACCATTATACAGTAGGACAATACCATCTGTTGTTTTTATGGCAGGAGGACCACACTCTGTCAAACGACTATCAAAATAGCCGCTGCGGGGTTTGGCAATTTCTCTCAATTCATTATTCTCGTTCAATACCGGTGTCCAATCTGTCAGGTTGTCGGAAGTTGCTGCACATACGGCATTTTCCCCCCAATACATAAAATATTTGCCATTCACTTTCTCAATGACAAGTTTTCCATCCTTCACCCCGGTAACAATAGAAGCAGATTTGCTCGCTATATTGGCAAAACGTCCGTTATACGCTTTTGCAAAAGCAAGTCCATGCTTTGTCCAGTTCTTCAGGTCGGTGGAAGTAGCAACTGCCAAACGGGGGAGATGACGATTCCAAGCTGTATAGAGCATTACATATAATCCATCCTCCGTCATTGCCACACGCGGGTCTTCGCAACCTCCTTCCCATTCTATTTCTTTATAATCGTCTTCGGAAGGGAATAATACAGGGGCATCCGATTGTTTCATCGTCACTCCATCCGTACTTTCTGCATAGCCAATGCGGGATGTTCTCTTTCCTATACCTTGCGCTGAATTATCTTCTGCCCGATAGAGTACTACAATCTTTCCATCTTTAACGGTGGCTGCCGGATTGAAAGTATCACTCTCCTCCCATTTTACCAACTGCTTGCGCATCGGGCATTGAAAAGTAGTCGGTTGTGGAGAAATCACCGGATTCACTCCTTCCGGACGAACGAAAGGACCTATTATCCAATGCTCGTTCTGCTCTTCAACAACAGCAGATGTTTGCTTCTGACCCAAGCATCCGGCAAGTGTCATCATACTAATTAAATAGATTACAGATTTTAGTTTTATCATACGTCATTTTTTTTAGTTTTTCCGAATCAGTCGTTCCTTGTTTTTCTGTCAGCAAAACTACCCTCGCTCCACAAAAATTGAGTGTACTATATTCTCAAAAGGGTATATAGGTGCTGTACAACATAATAATTCATTCGTTTGCAACGACGATTTAACGATTTTGAAATATTAGCGAATAGCTTGATTCTGTCTGATGATGTTCCGGGCTAATGGATAGGCAATCAACTGCAAAGCTCCCACTAGGATCAATGCGTACTTCAATGCAAAATCCTGTGATATGACAAATGCGAGTACCATAAAAAGTATTAGTCCGAAAGCACGTCCCAGAAATAGTCCGAACTCATGGCTTAAAATATAGGTATATTCATTTCTTTTTTCGATTTTTACTACTGCATCGATGGTTTGCATCATAATAGGGTAATAAGGCAAGTCAAACAATGGCTGAAAGATCACCTTACAGAGGACAAAGATAATCACTCCGGTGGCTGAAAACAAGATTCCGTTGAACAGAGTACCGATAAAAAAGACAAGTAGCCCGGCTATAAATACCTTCGACCGGTCTTCAGGTTTGGTTATTCGTCCCAATACATAAACCAAAACAGCTGTCAGTGTACCACTGATTCCCTGTATTAAACCCAATACGCCTTCATCACCTACTAACTTCAGAACCAGAATAGCAGGAGCGGTCACCAAAAATCCCTGTACCATTCCTTTCAGGGAAGCCAGCAACAACATTTTTTTCCAAAGTGTGCAAAACCGGAAATACAGAAAATTCTTCTGCACCGGATTGGCGAACTTACCACGCCATAAAACGGCTACAGCAAACAGGGTCACTATGACTACTCCAACCGTCACCAACCGATAGGCTCCATTAATATCAATCAGGCATCCCATTATTTCCCTGCCATCTATCTGACTGATAAATGCTCCAATCAATAAAGGTACAGTAATCGAAGTAATGGAAAAGAAAAAAGACTCCAGCCCGAAGAAGTAGTTACGACTATCATCTGTCGTGTTATTCAGAGTCAGCAGATAGCGATTGGTCCAGAAGAAGCCCGATGCAGCTCCAAGTACAAATCCGGCTATACCCAATTCCACAAAGCCTAATGACTTTACCAACATCATGGCAAACATCGACAATCCACTAACTAATATCCCTCCTGCATACAGCATCTTCACACTCACATGTCGTAACAAGAAACCATTCACAAATGAGGTAGTGATGATACCAATGTACATGAAAAGCTGATAAAAAGCCACCGAAACCGGTTCACTGGTATGGCGCATCACATAAGCGCCCACGAAAATCTCAACTACAGGAAGCACCAGCGCATAAAGAAGATTAGTCATCAGCAAGACCCGTACATTAGAAGTTTGCTGTTTGAAGAACTGATACTCTCTTTTTAGTTTATTCATTATCTATCTTATTTATATTACGACTTTAATGAACGGAGAATCTCTGCAATAGACAACTCTGCCCCACAGATTACTTCATCACTGGCACCATAATAAAGCGTTATCTTATCTCCCTCTACCAAATGTCCGTTGGTGAAAACTACATTCCCGAAAAATCCGGTTTGTTCGTAAGGAGCAACAGGCTCCATGATAGGTTCTTTACTTCGGGCAATTACCTTTGAAGGATCATTTAAATCAAGTAGAAGAGCTCCCAGACAATAACGGTTTTGATAGTCCGCACCATGATAAATTTCCAACCACCCTTCCTCTGTACAAATAGGTGCCGCTCCTGCACCCACGCGGGCACAGTCCCAACTATCAGGACGGGTAGTTGCAATGCAACAGTGGTTGCCCCAATACAGTCGGTCGGGTGATTCGGCAAGCCAAATATAGTTGCCACCCAACTCTGGGCTACTCGGACGATGCAGTGCAAGATATTTTCCGTTCACTTTCTCTTCAAACAGCGCGCAATCTTTATTATGAGGAGGGAAAATCATGCCATAACGAGTATAGTTTTTCCAGTCATAAGTATGAATCAGCCCTACACCAACAGCTACAGAAGAGACTTCCGTAAACGTAAGATAATAACCATCGGCAGTAGTGGCCACCCGGCAATCTTCAATGCCAAAAGCCTCTAATGCTCCTTTACCAAAAATAGGAGGATAATCCGGCTCTTCCTTGAAGTGAATTCCGTCTTCACTCGATACCAGTCGGAGATAAGACATGGTAGTCAGATAATTCTGCCCTGCATATCCTATCACACGAGGATCAGAAGCATCCAGTTTCGGGTCATTCTCATCGAAAGAGAGCACTTCTATTTTTCCATCTTTATTATATACGGGAAAACTAATAACTCCCTGTTTCTGCACAGGCCGTTCGGCCACTCGCAGTAATAACCAAATTTTTCCGTCGAAACGGAACACGCCGGGATTCAGGAAACAGGTGATTTCCATACCTTCTATTCCCGGTTGTAAGTCGGAGGGTTTCAACAATGGGTTTTGATGAAATCGTTTTGCAATATCCATTTTCAGATTATTAAATATGTGTTGTTTTTATTTCTGGTGACAAAGCTACCCTGCACAACAACGGAAAAGGTGTACTATATTCTCAAAAGGGTATACAGGTGTTGTACAGCATATTTTTATCTTTGTTTTCTTATTTTTCCTCTCTATCTTTGCGACATGATTCTACGAAAACACTCATATTTCCGCTACATCTGCATCCTTATTTATTCATGCCTGATGCCTGTTTTATTACATTCCCAGAATGTAGTGAAACAGATTTCGAATGCAGACGGGTTATCCAATAATTCAGTGAATTGTTTTCTGGAAGATTCGGAACATACTCTCTGGGTAGGAACATGGGACGGGCTGAATGCCTACAACGGACGTAGCTTTAAAACCTATTCTTATAATAAAAAAAATGCAGGATCTATCAGTAATAATGTAATCTGGCAAATTATCGAGCAAAATGACTCTGTCTTGTGGGTATCTACCGACTATGGTGTCAACCGGTGGAAACGTTCCACACAGCAATTTACTCCTTATTATTTAGGTACGCAGAACAATCCGCCCAAACAAGAGAAATCATTCCTGCTGGGTATCACTTCCGGCAAATACATTATCTGCTATGTGAAGGAACAAGGTTTATTCTATTTTGACGACCGGAAACAGGACTTTGTTCCATTGAAGAATAATCTTCCTGATGACATCAAAAATTTCGTTATTGATTCCAAAGACCAAGTATTCTTCCTCACAGGACATGGACAATTATTACATTATCAACTATCTGTCCATAGCTCTAATCCAGAACTCTCGTTCAAAAAAGAAATCAAACAACCTGCTTCCATTTCCGGCATTTATCTTTCTCAAGATTATCTTATCATTAACGATGACCGGGCATTAACTGTTTCTTTGGACAACCGCATACTGAATAGCATAGATATTCCAGAAAATAAAACGGTTTCGCAAGTTATCTGCCACAAAGAGTATCTTCTCATCAGCTTTATCGAAGGGGGATGTATCAGGTATAATCTGGAAGATAATGCTTCAATGGAATTACCTCAATTACCAGCGAAAGCATCCATTTTCACCATCTACATCGGTTCGCAGAATATACTCTGGGTAGGCACCGACGGGCAAGGAGTATTGGAAGTCTATGAACACAGTTCTCCATTCCACACCGTAAAAACTGATTATCCCGTACGTTGTTTTTGCGAAGAAGATAATGGTAATATACTCGTGGGAACCAAAGGAGAAGGAATTCTGCTGCTTGACAAACAGGAACGGCAGGTCGAACCTTATCTGTCAACCGGCAACGGATTGATTTCCAATTCTGTCTATACTATCCGAAAAAATATGTCCGGAGACATATTTATCGGAACCGAGGGAACGGGCATCAATTATATTCCACTTAATAGCAGTCAGGTAAAGAAGTTAAGCATTCCTGCTGAATATCCGACTTTCAAAGCTGTATACAGCATTCTGTTCACTCATAACGACTCACTATTATGGTTGGGCACTTCCGGTTATGGACTTATCAAACTAACCTTGCAAAGGGAAGGAAAAAGTTATAAAGTGACAGAAATGAAACAATATAAATCTCCCGGACCTTCCTCACCAAGTAATAACATCATTTATTCGGTCATTGCCGGGTATAATGAAAATGAACTTTGGCTAGGCACACGAGGCGGCGGAATCAATAAGTTCGATATCGCATCCGAATGCTTCCAACAAATTCATGAGATAGACTCTACTTTATCCCTAACCAACAATGATATACTCTATCTGACCAAAGGAGATTCTGCCAGCATTTGGATAGGCACCAGTTACGGCCTCAATCGATTATTTCCGGCAGACATTCCGCCATCTATTATGGAATATACGGATCACAACGGACTACCCAACAATACGATTCACGGTATTCTGAAAGATGAAAACGGTAATATCTGGGCAAGTACCAATCAAGGTATCTCTTTTATTAATCTATCTTCGGGAAAGATTACTAACTATTCTTCCAGAAACGGATTACAAAATGATGAATTTTCCGATGGAGCGATTTTTAAGGATAAAGCAGGATGGTTGTATTTCGGAGGAGTCAGTGGGCTGAATTATTTCGATGAGAACAAAATACGTTTACGGGACCATATTGCTACTCTAAGTTTGAATAGTCTAAAAATTAATAATACCAGCCAAAACATTTACGAGCGTATTTTTAATCATACGCTCCGGCTCGACTATGACGAACCTTACATTACATTAGGGTTCACAGCACACGACTTTATCAACAACGAGAACTGCGAATTTAGTTATCGGATTATTGACTTCGCCGATGAATGGATTTACAACGAAAACAACCCCAATATCGTCATCACCAAACTTCCTCCGGGGAAATATAAATTGGAAGTAAAATGTACCAATGGTGACCGTGTATGGAGCAATCAGATCTACTCTCTTCATCTGGATGTCGCTTATCCCTGGTGGCTAAGTACTACTGCCTTTATTATCTATTTTATTTTAATTGCTATTGCTATTTATATAACACAGTCCGTCATCAAGAATCGTATCCGACTGAATCGCCAGATTTTACTAGAACATATTGAAAAGCAAAATCAACAACGTATTCATGAATCGAAGTTGAACTTCTTTACGAACGTGGCACATGAGTTCTTCACTCCGCTAACACTGATATATGGTCCGGCACAGCATCTGCTGGAAAAAGCAGACCTTGACAGTTATACGAAAAGGTATATCTACATCATCAAGAACAATGCCGACCGGATGCAGAAACTCATCAACGAACTAATGGAGTTTCGGAAAGCAGAATCGGGACATACGGCTATCTATGCAGAGAAAGTAGATATCCAGCTACTCGTTGATTATGTGTCAGACAACTATACTGAAATTGCTGAAGAGAATAAAATAGACTTTAGTTTCAAAAGTAAAGAAGTGTCATCTTTTACTACAGACCGGAATGCACTGGAGAAAATTATATTCAACTTATTATCTAACGCCTTCAAGTATACACCGTCCGGAGGATATATCCGGGCTGAAATAAGACAGAATGCCACTACCGGAACATTACATTTCCGTATACGCAACTCTGGTAAGGGATTGACTGAAAAGCAAACGAGCGAAATATTCAGTCGCTTTAAGATTTTCGAGAGCAGTAACCTGAAGCACGCCGGAAGTACCGGAGTGGGTCTGAACCTAACCAAAAGCCTAACTGAATTATTAGGTGGAGAAATCACTATAGAAAGTACTTTGGGAGAATATGTAGAATTCAATGTATCCCTGCCTCCTATGCACGTGAATTCCGAAAAAGAAAGTCAGCCTACAGAAGAAGAGACAGAGATCAGTGAAATGCTTTTCATTCCTAAGCAGAAAGAAATTACCATACTGATTGTAGAAGACGAAAAGAATATCCGGGAACTGTTGAAAGATATTCTGCTTCCCTACTATCAGGTTCGCGAAGCTGCCGATGGAGAAGAGGCGCTGAAAGAAGTAGAACAAAAGCAACCGGACATCATTATCAGTGATGTGTTAATGCCCAAACTAGATGGCATTACACTAACAGATATATTGAAGTCTAATGAACGGACAGCGCATATTCCGGTTATTCATATTTCTGCCAAAAACTCTATTGAAGACCAGATCAATGCCTATAATCACGGAACAGATTTGTATATCCCTAAACCTTTCCATCCAAGACATGTGTTGAGTGCGGTAGAGAATATGATTAATAAATACTCTCTGATGAAAGAGTATTTCAAATCCGGCCGTTCCTCTCTTATTGTAAGGGATGGGATCACCATGCACAAAGAGGATGAATTATTACTGAACAAGATTATCAAGTTCATTGAAGATAATATCGACGATGAATCCATAAATCCGGATTCTCTTGCAGACTTTATAGGAGTAAGTAAAGCAGGATTGTACCGCAAACTCAAAGAATTGACTGAAAAAACACCAAGCGAGTTTGTCCGTACCATTCGTTTAGAGTATGCCGCTAGCCTGCTAAAAACAACTAAGCTCACCGTCACCGAAATTATGTATAAATCAGGCTTCTCGAACAAGTCTTATTTCTACCGGGAGTTTGCGAAATTGTACAATACATCTCCCAAAGAATACAGAAGCGAACAAACAGAAGAAAAAGATACTAAATAACCATTTAACAATAAAAAGACAATGAGAAAACTTTTGATTGTATTGACGCTCTGTGGTGTGTCAATACTGAATGCGCAGCAACTAAATGTAGCCTCCTACAACGTACGAAACAGTAATCCCAACGATGCCAAAGCGGGAAATGGCTGGGAACAACGCTGCCCGGTACTTACCCAGTTAATCACTTTCCATGACTTCGATATTTTTGGAGCACAGGAAGTGAAACATAATCAACTGGAAGACATGCTCAACGCTCTGCCTGCGTACAACTACATAGGTGTAGGACGGGATGACGGCAAGACAAAAGGAGAATATGCTCCTATTTTCTATCGGAAAGATAAATTCAAGCTACTCAAGTCCGGCAACTTCTGGTTGTCGGAAGACACTACAAAGCCAAATAAAGGATGGGATGCTGCTTATACCCGCATCTGCACGTGGGGAGAATTCAAAGACAAAACCGATAAGTTCAAATTCTGGTTCTTTAATCTGCACATGGATCATATCGGAGTGGTAGCCCGCCGAGAAAGTGCCAAACTGGTTATTAGCAAAATTAAGGAAATGTGCGGCAAAGATCCCGTTATACTGACAGGTGATTTCAATGTAGACCAAACCAGTGAAAGTTATCAGGTTCTTCATGAATCCGGAATATTATCAGATTCTTACGAGGTAGCTCAAATGAGATATGCGACTAATGGGACATGTACAGGCTGGAATCCGAATACATATACTCCGAACCGTATTGACCATATCTTCGTAACCCCCAATTTTACTGTAGAGAAATACGGTGTATTAACAGATACTTATCGCACCAAGAACGAAACTACTGGAAAGTATGAATCTCATATTCCTTCGGATCATTTCCCGGTAAAAGCAGTTCTGAAATTTCAGAAAAAACACTAATTAGAAAAAATCGTGAATGGTAGAAGTGTTTTACCCGCCCCTCTCAAACGTTTTTTTCTCCGGTCCTACTCCCGTCACTGTCACCTTTTTCCAATGTTTGGGCAATACGGAAGAAACCTGTACAATACCCTCATCCGTAATCTGTAAGCCGCAGAATCCATTGATTACCGCTTGAAGCAGCCCGCCTGCACCGGTAGCAAAATAGGGGTTATTGCTGGTTGCTGTTTCGGCTATCACACCGAAAGGTGCGCGTAAGTTGGGCTCATAGCAACGACGAAACATCTCATAAGCCTTCTTCGCATCTCCCATTCGGGCATATTGCACACAAAATACGGAGTAGGACATGGCAGGACCATCTTTCGGATCAATCCGGTCGGTATAATATTCCATATCCTTTTCCCAGATTTTCGGGTCTGTGATGATTCCCAGCGGATAGGCTAACAGGTTAGCATCGGATTGTTTTATCATCTCTCCGTTATAAGTGGCATGTTCACGTGTCACTCCGTTGGCAAAAGAAAGAATACGGATATTCTTCCCGACTTCTCTCCATTGGTCGGGTATCAGGTATCCACAAGTCTCAGCTGCCTTACAAGCATATTCCAAAGCACGAATGGCAGCACCATTGGTGAAAGCATTATCATCGACCCCAATAGCGTACTCATCGGCTCCCACCACGCTGCGAATGGAATAAGAACCATCCTCATTCCGTTCGGCACGACTTACCCAAAAATCGGCAACTGCTTTCATCAGTGGATAACCGTGAGAACGCAGCCAATGCAGGTCATGAGTGACACAATAATAGTTCCAACAGGCAATAGCAATATCTGCTGTAATGTGATGTTCGAGAGGTCCGGTCAAGGCAAAAGTCGGAGTAGATTCTTCACCAGCATCGTCACTTTCCCAAGGAAACATGGCACCCCGGTAACCATGAGTGATAGCACGTTTGCAAGCAGCTGCAAGACGGTTGGTACGGTAGTTCACCATAGATTCGGCAATGCCTTGATTGAGCAATAATATAGGAGGATACATCCAAAGTTCCGTATCCCAAAAGATATGCCCGTTGTACCCCTGTGAAGATAACCCCATGGGAGAAATGCTCAATCCGGTACCCTCCCTTCCGAAAGAATAGAGGTTGAACAGGGCGAAACGCACTGCACGTTGAGCATCATCATCACCCTCAATACGAATATCACCTTGCCAGAGTTCATTCCATAGTCGGCAATGGAAAGCCATCAGACGGTCGGCACCCTCGTGGATAGCGTAAGTGATTTGACGTTCAGACTCATTGTAAGGATCTACGAAGTCACGCTTGGAACAGATGGCACCTGCCAATGCAAAAGAATAGGTTTCTCCTTTTTTCAGAGATACGGTAAAAGATAATTGCTTGGAAGTTTCATCGTATGTCGGAGCAAAATTCTTACGGTCTTGAAATAAGAAAGCGGAAGAAGCAGCGACTTCTACTTGCCGGTGTCTGGAAAGGGCACTGGTTTGAAACACATCCATACGGAGGTTCGATTCAAATAGAGTGCGAAAACGGGATTCGGGATTGACATATTCATCGGGAACATCCATCCGGTTCATGACTTTCATAGTCAGTGATGAGAGGGCTTTTACCTCCACGCGGATCAATCCTGCATAAGGCATATTACGCAAGGCACAGATACTATAGGTGACTTTCGCTTTTTTATCTGCCAGAAAAGAAGTATTGTGGGTAGCTTCTTTCATATCAATCGTTTGCTTCCAGTCAGACAGACCATTTGCATCAATCTTCTTTCCGTCCAGCTCCAATGTCAACAGAAAAGGATTGATTCCTTTCAGTACCCGGCTCACGCCTTTAGGACCGTCTGTATCGAATACATGATTGAGAATAACATGTTGAATGGAAAAAGGCTCTTTCCAGGGGAGAAGGCCAATGCCACCATTAGCCATAGGAGCTCCTACGTAATCAGCATGAATATCTGAAGTATGGAGTTGCCACAAGTCTTTCTCGGAAGTAACGGCACGCATGGCCGTAAAAGAGCTTATCAATACCAGAATCAGTAAATTTAGTTTTCTCATGTTTTTCTATGTTGATTTACCACATTAAATACGGGGTAAAGATAAGAATAACTATTTGAAAATAATCATAATCTGCTCATCAATACCCTTATCAGGCATTCGCACACTACATACACCGGTTTCTTTATCCCAATTCCATAATACAGATTCCGTGTCATTCTCTAAATTATCTTCCAAGCGTTCCGTCTTAACTTTCTTTATTTTCTTTCCTTTGGCAGTTACCTCTGTCGGAGCTTTCGCAGAATAAATACGGAATAATAGATTTCTCGGACTGGGGACAGTGTAACCTTTTCCTTCACGGGCAGAAACTATCAGTTCATATCCATTTGCCAAAGTATTACAAACAATCGGTGTTTTGACAAATTCATCGCGCTGATATCCTAAGTCTTCTCCTTCATCTTCATAGAGAGTAAAGGTAGCCTGTGCACCCTCCTGTGCAGGGAAAACTTCAAAAGTTAGTGGATATACCGGTTTCTCATGGGTGTAATTCATCACCGGCATGGTGGGGATGATAGAACCTTGCTTCACAAACATAGGAACGGAAGACAAGGGAGCGTCAACCGTAGTCCATTGCTCTCCGGTGTAAACCGTCTTCTTGTTATTATAGTCAATCCATGTACCTTCGGGCAGATAGACATTTTTGGTACGAGCGCCTTTCTTCACCACAGGGGCTACCAGTAATTCACGGCCGAACATAAATTGGGCATCCGTAGAAAATGTTTCCATATCCATTGGGTATTCGAGAAACAGAGGGCGCATGATAGGCAATCCTGTATCATAAGCTTCGCGAGCATAAGTATAGATATAGGGCAATAAACGATATTTCAGCTCGATAGCTGCCTTTGCGTTCTTTTCTGCTTCGGGACCGAAAAGCCACGGTTCCACCGGATTATCTCCCTCGTGGTGAATACGGCTCAAAGGATTGAATGCCCCGAACTGTATCCAACGGGTATAGAGTTCGGCCATAGCCGGATAATCTTCAATATCTCCACAGTAACCGGTAATGTCACAGGAAGAAAACGGTATCAGTCCTAAACCGGCGGAAAGCATTACGGGAATCTGATTGGCTAACTGTCCCCAGCCTTGCAACACATCATCTCCGTTCCCGCTATCACCTGTCCAACCGAACGTATAGCGTTGCAGCCCTGCATAAGCAGCACGAGTCATTTGGAACACACGACGGTCCGGATTCCTCTTTTCAAATTGTTCTTTCACCACTTTATCCCAAGTCAATCCATAGACATTATGGATTTCATCGTGCATACCCAGATAGTGTTTCATGACGAGACGTTCCGTCTGCTCTTCGTTACTCCAGGCAGGTTCGCCCATGTCCGTCCAGAAGCCGGAGATACCGTCGTCAATCGGTTTCTGCTGATAGGTTCCCCACCAGTCGGCTACGGCAGGCAAAGTGAAATCCACCACTCCACAGTTACCACCCCAAGGCCAGGGCATATCGTAGCTTTTACCGTTCGTACTGTCCTTTACAAAATAACCCAAACGATCTGCTTCTTCCCATTGCTTTTTGTTGGCTTGTGCAATTACCGGATCTTGAGATACTACTACCTTAAAACCCATCCCTTTCAAATCCGAAAGCATCTTCTTCGGATTCTCATAGTTTCCTTTGCGCCATTCGAAATCCTGCAGATATTCCGTCCAGCCGATATCCTGATAGATAATATCACAAGGAATTCCACGTTTCCGGTAACCCTCGGCTATTTCGCGACTTAGCTTTTCGCTTGTCAGCAGACCACGGCATTGAGCAAAACCCAGCGCCCATTTCGGCGGCATAATAGATTTTCCCGTCAGTCCGACGTATTGGCCGATAATTTCCTTATAGTCCTTGCCGAAGATAAAATAGTAGATCATTTCACCGTTCGGAGCTTCAAAGCTGTAATAGTCGCGACTTTCCGTACCGAACTTGAATTCCGTTTTGTACGTATTATCAAGAAAAATACCATACCGATAACTGCTCATAAAGAAAGGAATACTCTTATAGAGCGGATCTTCCACTATACTGTAACAGGGTTTGTCACTATTCCACATCTTATAAGATTCGCCACGACGGTCCATCTTTCCTGTCTTTTCTCCCAGTCCGAAAAAATGTTCGTCACGACGGAGCACTTTATATTCCGTCTTCTTTGTTCCTTCACTCACATGCCCCTTGTCGGCATAATCACTAAACAGGAGTTTCTGATACTTATCAAATATCTGAAGACTCAACGGAGACTTATTTACCCGAATACGCAATTTCGGAGTAAAGATCTCATAACAGGCTGCCTGTTCGTCCACATGGACGGTTCCTACATCTTCCAACTCTTCATTAATCACTGCAAAAGAGGCATTCTTCCGTTGCAGCTGTCCATCGGGCGAAAACCAAACTTTGACTACCGAAGGGCTACAAAGCTGTAACTGCAACGCAGCACTGTCCGTCAGGTGAAAAGTCACCTGACGCCCTTGTTGTGTAAAAGAAGTGCATACCTTTGCGTTATCTGTAGCACAAAGCACAGAGATAGGTAACAAACAAGCTATCATCCATCCTATTATTCTATTCATATTCGCACTATCCTCTTATTTATTCCGTATCTATCAGCCTCATTCATACTCTATTACCAACATTGTCCAATATTTCAATGACGGAAGTATTACCTTTATCTCATTTCCTTCCTGAACGAAATCAAGCTCTTGAGAGACTCCGAAACGTGCATCCGGAGAGGCTGCCCAAACTGTTTTTACCGTCCCCTTTACGCTTACCTTTGTTTGAGCCGACTCGATCAAAGAGGGCTCGGCCTGCGTTCCATTAGAATCACACCAATCCAAATGTACAGCATTGGCATAATTAAGGAAGTGAATCACGTCCCTACAATCAAAGCGTTTCCCGATAGTGGCAATCTGATTACGGACAGGGGGCCATTGATTGACGGTCATCTTCCCATCTATAGAAGAAGCTGTAACTCCATAAAACTTTCCACCATCACGTAAGAGATTCTCATACCCGGTGATAAAATCATAATAAGTCACCATTGCTTTCTTCAGTTCCCCTTTCATTGCCAAGTTGCTGTTAGGGAAATACTCGGTAGTCAACATATGTTCTCCTAATTCCAGATGCGCACCACCCCATGCATGGATAGCGGCATTTGCCATTAATACACCAGGGGTATTGAAATAGCCACGCCCTTCACCGCCAAGCTTATAATTCATATAAGCAGCCAATACAGTTTTCTTTCCGTTCGACCATCGGTCATTGTTTGTGATAATATTTGAAAGGACGCTAAAGCCGTTATCGGTCGGCTTTTCCCACACTTCAGTATAAAGGAAATCTACCGGAGAGTTCGCAATCAAGTTTTCTTGACCATATTGTCCCACAGCATTCATCACCAACGACTTTTCCGGTTGAGCCTCTTTCATCGCCTTTATAAATACCGGGAAAGTAGCTGCGAGATCAACAGAGTTTCCATTATAATCATATAATTCTCCCCGACCACCTAACTGGTCAATCTGATAGCCGTCAAAATCAAAAACTTCATATACGTCGTTATTCTGCTGAGCCATATAGTCTCTCCATTCCTGCAATGCCGGATTCGTCAGATAGATATTACTTTTGAAAGGAGAACCTAGCGGATGATAATCCTTGTTTCCGTGCTTCTTGTCCTTAAACAGATACCAAGTTTCTTTCACGCCATCATCGGCCGCATCGCTCAAAGCTCCATAAGCAAGATTGTAGAAAAGAGATTTCATACCCCGTTTATGACTGGCATCAATATATCCCTGTACGGTAGAACGGTAACAATCACGGTTGATAATATCTTTCCATACATCCATCGGAGCAGAAGGCGAACCTGCTAATGGCTTATGGTGTTTGTAATGCCAGTCCTGATACTGCACATAGTTGATATGATGACGATTCAGGTTATCCATTACCTTGTTAATCTCCTTTTCGCTCATTTTGCCATATTCGGAGAGAAATCCGTTGCGCGGAAAACGTGCAGGGTCGGAAGACACATCAACGGCAACACTGCTCAAAATGACCTCTTCACCATTCTCTACTGTATATAAGTCGACCATATAACCTTTAAAGTCATCTGCCAGCGGATTCCAACTCCATGACTTTCCGGTGAGGGGAGTTTCGGAAAGCACCTTATTGAGATGCTTATAGCGAATGGTCACCTGCCCTTCGGGAAGATTGTTCAAAGAAAGTTGTACCGGTTCTCCCGGCTGATAGGCGGCTTTGTCAGTAGACAACAATACGGTGATATACCCGTCACCATAAGTAATAGGATTGTGCGAAGGCTCATCGTCAATACAACCGGCCAATGAAAAAGTCAGAACACAAACCATTATATATTTCGTTAATTTCATAATTCAATCTGTATTAATCGTTATTGCTTTTGAAAATGAATTTCCTTTTTGTAGGTGTTGATGGTAATCTTAAAGATTCCGGGATTATTCATATACCATTTATTATCACCTTTCTCGGAACGAAGATAACATGAATCCATAAATTCATCATACACTCCTTTGTTATCTACTTCTGGGACGAAAAATAAGCCATTATAATCACCGAATTGGAGTGGGAACTTTATTTGTCCCGTTCCCAATTCTCCTTCATATACAAACTCATTCTTATTAGAACTGCTTTGAGTCAGCTCTTTCACTTTATCCCAAGCAAAGTCACCAGATATAGCTTGTCCCATTGCCCAGACTTTTTCGTAAACTACAATTTGTTCCATAGCCAAATCCTGGCTACCGGCATCAAATGTTATAGCATATTTACTCTGATACGTTTGTTTCTCTTCCGTCACTGCTTCAATCCCCTCTTTGTCTCTCGAAATCCGGAAAGTACCGTCCTGCAATTCTCCATTATAAGTAAAAACATCAGGATTTGAAACATCTTTCGACATGGCTATCGGTGTATCTCCCGCTGCAGTTCCAATCATCCAGAACTCGCTATTATCCGGTTCTTCACCGTCTAAATTAGTAAATTCAATATCCAATGTACTTAGATTTAGTTTTATCCGGTAATTAGCTCCACGCTTGATATTGAACTTATTTTCATCCCCATCATGTTCTCCTTCATTTATAAGAATCAATTTATTTTCAGCATTTCCGTCTTTACCAAACGAAGGATAAAAATTACTCTGTTGGGTCACAAATTTAAGTTGTCCTGTTTTAAGTTCTCCTTCCCAAACAAAGCCATTCCGTTCATCAGCTATCGGAGTCATCTTCGTTGCATCGTCCAATGACCATTCGCCCGAAGTAGCTGTACCAATCATCCAAAGATTAGGATAAACCATCTCTCCGCCCAAATCCGTAATTTCAATATCCAAAGTACTCAAATTCAGTTTTATCCGATAGTTACCCGGAGCACTTATCATAAACGTCTCATCCGGTTCGTCATAACTTTCCCTATATACAAGTTTATTCTCATCTTCACCATCCTTATTAAAAGAAGGGACAAAAGAAGTTTTCTGTAAGACGAATTTCAGTTCTCCTGAAAGAAGCACGCCTTCCCAAACAAATCCGTTCGGTTCATCCTCAATTGATTCCATCGGAGTAGCATTATCCAGACTCCATCCGCCTACAGTTGCTCCACCAATCATCCACAGATTCAGATAACGTTCTATATAAGGTGTCAGTTTGAATGTAACGACAGGAGAAACCTGAGTAAACTCTTCATGCCCCAACACAGCAGCAGTCACACGAGCTTCAAACTCCAATGTTTCATCCAAAGAACTATTCCACACTTCTGCCAACAAGTCATTCATCTCTTTATGGTTAAATGCCAGAATACGGGAATCCGTTGCACCCATATCCTTTTTCAGTCCTCCTGCGAAATTGTTACCTTTCAAATCCATTTCAAGAACATAGCTGATACGGGAATCTGTTCCATAGTTACTACCAGCAGTCCAAGCAAAATGAAAAGCTTCCCTATCACTCATCAACTGGTCCAGTTCCACTACTTCGGACGATACAGACAATACCAAAGACTCACTTCCTTTATCTGCCTCCATCTCATCAGAGGTACACGAATTAAATACAAAGCCTGCCAATAAAGCCGTCAGAACAATATATATCTTTGTTTTCATAATCTTTCTTTTTTACTATTAATATCCCGGATTCTGTTTCAAGTTTCCATTCGCCTCAATCTCTTTCAACGGTATAGGCATTAACAAATGTTTTTCCGCCGCATTGGTTTTTCCGATAGAGTGAAGGAATTTCAGAGCATAGTTGTCTTTCAGGCGAACCAAATCAAACCAACGGTCTCCTTCAAACGCCAACTCTATACGACGTTCCTGAATAATTTTCTCCCGCATCTGATCCTGTGTCAATCCTTCGATATCCGCCCGATTAGTCAGTCCTGCCCGTTTTCTAACCTCGTACAAAGGGGCTTCCGCATCAGTTGTCAAAGCTTGTTCATTCAACGCTTCCGCTTTCATCAGTAGCACATCCGCATAACGGAGTACCACAAAGTTGGCCGGACTGGTATTGTAATCCATAGAAATGGATTTCGGAACCAGAAACTTACGCAAATTGTATCCCGTTGTAGAATAAGAAGACTGATATTGCTTTCCGTCAAAATCAGGACATCCCAAATAAAGAATAGTCTTATCTTTACGATTATCCCCTTCTTCGTACTGGCTGACAAACTCGGCAGTCGGCTGGTTCCATCCGTAGCCGCCCGCCACCATATCCGAATTACGAGGGCCGGTAAACGCACTCAACCAAGAAGATTGGTTTTCATTACTCCAGAAATCATAATTGGTCTTACCATAATACTGTACCTCAAACAGTGATTCAGGTCCGTTTTTCTTATTCGGATTAAAGTTATCACTATAATCATCATTCAAACGATAACCCAATTTCTGTATTTCCTCACAAAGACGTACAATCTCCGCATACTCCTTTCTTTGGGTCAGATACACTTTGGCTAGCAACCCCATCGCTGCGCCTTTAGAAGCACGTCCCAAATCGGAAGCCGAATAAGAAGATTTATCCGGTAGTAAGTTGATCGCTTCTTTCAAATCATCTTCTATCAACTTATAAATCTCTTCTTTCGAAGCACGGAAAGGTTTCAAATCATCTTCCGAAGTCTGCGGTTCCGTCAGTAAAGGTACTCCTCCAAAAAGACGAACCAGAATAAAATAATAATGGGCACGCAAGAATTTAGCTTCTCCCAAACAACGGTTTTTCAAACTTTGATCAATATTCATACCCGGAACGTTCTTAATAACGAAGTTGCAACGGAGAATACCCGGAGACGGACCGCGCCATACATCAAGCACACCGGCATTATCGGTGGTGGTTATGAAGTTAGCCATATCGGTAGTCTCTATGCCATCTGTACCTCCACCTGCACCGACAATACTGTTACCGGCCACGATATCCAGTGTCCACATACGCATATTATATAATTTGGGCCATTGAAGCGGTTGATAAGCACCATTTACGGCAGCTATCGCATCTTCCGCTGCCTGAAAACTCTTGGAAGTATCGATAGAGTCCCACGGTTCTTTATCAAGGAAACCATTACAGCTGCTCAATGTCAAGCCCAACAGGAAGCAAGGAAGTATATATCTGAACTTTTTCATATTTGTCAATCAATTAAAGGTTCTATATAAAAGTAGTTAGAAAGAAACAGATGCGCCGAACGTGATGTTACGGGCTACGGGATACACGTTATTGTCATTTCCCGATCCGGAAATTTCCGGATCAAGCCCCGTATAACGGGTTAATGTCAGTAAATTCTGCCCCGAAACGAAGAAGCGCACAGAAGACATCGCCGCCTTCTTGCTCCATGCGGCCGGTAAGGTGTAGCCCAATGTCACATTCTTCAGACGCAAGTATTTACCGTCTTCTATAAAACGATTTGAAACACGCCCGTTCTTATTCGGGTCACCGAATACAGCACGCGGCATACTGTTGCTTGTTCCTTCGCCACGCCAACGATCGAGAACGGTCGTCATCTGGTTCTGTGCTACGGACATGGCTTCCAAAGAGGCCCGATTTGCGTTGTATATCTTGTTTCCCGCCGCCCCTTGCAGGAAGATTTCCAGATCGAAACCTTTCCAGACAAATGAATTGTTCATTGAGAAAATCCATGTCGGAGTGGGACTGCCGAGATAAGTACGGTCTTTATCATTGATGATTCCGTCGTTATTCAGGTCCTTAAACTTAATATCACCGGCAGAAGTACGGTTGTAAGGGTCATTGCCTTGCGTCTGAATGGCGTAGCGGTCTACTTCCTCCTGTGTCTGGAAAATACCGTTCGTCACATACCCGTAGAAAGAACTGACCGGATGACCGACTGCATGAATATTATTATCGAAATACATCGGGACATCCCCATTCAAGCGGATAATTTCATTCTTGTTGTAAGAAGCATTGAGAGACGTATTCCACGAAAATTCACCCACCAGATTACGGGAACTGACAGAAACCTCAAATCCCTTATTCCGCATCTTACCCGCATTGATCTTAGGAACATTGATATCCGAATATCCGGTAGAGATAGGCACTACCATATCTACCAGCATATCGTTCGTATTCTTGATATAAGCATCCAGACTAAGATTGATCCGACCGTCAATCATTGTCAGGTCGGCACCGACATTATATTGCTCCACCTCTTCCCAGCGAACATTCGGGTTTGGCATTACCGACGGGGCAATGGCATTCACTTGCGTACCATTGAAGTTATACTGAATAGTCTGAATGGTGGAAGCATACGCATAATTGCCCACACTCGCCTGATTACCGGTCAATCCATATCCCGCACGGAGTTTCACATCGCTCAACCAGAAACTCTTTTTAAAGAAAGGTTCCTCAGAAAGTCTCCAGGCAAGAGATACGGACGGGAAATTAGACCATCGGTTCTTTTTGCTGAAACGGGAAGAACCGTCACGCCGGATCGTAGCTGTCAACAGGTATTTATTATCGTATGTATAATTGATACGCCCTAAATAAGAGAGCAATGCCCAGTCACTTCCATTTCCGTTCACAGTCGGTTCGAGCGTACCATTATCCAATTGCTGCGCAGTAGGACTGATGAACCCCATAATGGAACCGCTCAAATACTCATACGTGTTACTCTGTGCAGAAGAACCTACCATCACAGTCAGTTGATGTTTCTCTGCAAACGTCTTATTAAAAGTCAGAGTATTGTCCCACAATAAAGTAAGGCTTTTGTTATACTTCCGGGAAGCATACGATTCCGGTTGGGAAATCGGCTGCCAGTCATACTTGGGCGACCAGCCTTTATCATCCCAAAAGAGTGCCTGTACTCCAACAATAGTTTTGAAAGTCAGCCATTCCCACGGTTTTACTTCGGCGTAGATATTACCCAATATATTGAAACCTTTAGTAGCAGTAGAGTTGGTCATCATCTTGCCGATAGGATTAGCAATATCTCCTACATACATCGGAAGCCCTACAGGACCTGCCCAAGAACCATCGTCATTCTTGATAGCCTGTGTAGGCAGTGCCAACATGGTATTTTTAATACTATACTCGCCCTTCTTTTTAATATCATGATTCAGCGAAAGTTTGTTTCCCATCTTCAACCAATTGTTCATCTGCGTATCCATATTGAATTGCACCGTATAGCGCTCATATTGAGTGGTACGTACGATACCTTCCTGGTTGAAATAAGCGGCAGATACATAATAAGTCGTTTTATCATTTCCACCGGAATAGTTCAGTGAATAGTTCTGGGTAGCGGCAGTCTGAAACAATTCATCTGTCCAGTTTGTCCCTCTGCCCAATGAAGTAGGATCTTCAAACAGAGGATTCTGCGGTTGACCGTTAGCTGTCATCATTTCATTATGGAGGGAAGCAAATTGAGTAGCATCCAGCAAATCAAGTGTACGGATAGCCTTTTCGATACCGTAAGAAGCCTTAAAGTTAAAGTGGGCGGCGTCCGATTTCCCTTTCTTTGTGGTAATAATAATGACCCCGTAAGCTCCTCGCGAACCGTAAATAGCAGTAGCGGAAGCGTCTTTCAACACGTCTACCGTCTCCACATCATCCATATTAATCATGTTCAAAGGAACATCCGTCGGCACCCCGTCGATGACAAGCAACGGATCACTATTGTTGATGGAGCCGATACCACGTATCTTCATTGACACATTATCGCCCGGCGCACCACTGGAAATTACCTGAAGCCCGGTTGCACGTCCTTGTAAAGCAGCTCCCAAACTAGGAGAGGGTTGTTTCATCAGATCTTTGGAAGAAACGGAAGAGATAGCCCCAGTCAAGTCACTCTTCTTCATCGTACCGTAACCGATGACAACGACTTCATCGAGCACTTCGGTATCTTCTTTCAAAGTAATAGTCAGGGACGTTTTGCCATTCACCGGAACCGTCTGAGTGGCATATCCGATAAAAGAAACGGTTAGCATACTTTTAGGGGACACTTTCAGGGAGAAGTTACCGTCTATATCGGTAATCGTACCGTTCGTCGTACTTTCTTCTACTACACTGGCACCGATCACCGGCTCACCCGCAGCATCCACTACATGTCCTTTTATTGAAATCTGTTGTGCGAATGCACTAAGAGATAGGAACAAGCCCCACATTATTAATAAGAGGCGGCGTTCAAAGCCTTTCGACTTCATACTCTGTTTCATGTACATTAATTTAAAGTTAATATTAGGGTTACTTTTATTTTTACTCTCTGTGTCATTGCTGAAATGACTACGAAACAAAAGTATCTACATTTTATACTGTTCCTTAAAGCAGATAGCAAAAATATAGTGATTTGCATAGTAAACAACTATATAAATCACTAATAATCAGATTATTAAAAAATAGCACACTAACTAAAAAAGTAGTGGTTTTCTTACTCTTCCACCTTCCCTATTTTCATTACTTTAGCCTCAAATTCCTCTCTTTCCCCCAAAGCTTTGTTACGGACACGTGTCCGGTAATTATAAATGGTAGTGACGGAGTAACGAAGGAATTGCGCTATTTTAGTGCTGTCCGTAATTCCCAGACGGATGAGAGCGAAGATACGCAGCTCGGTGTTCAGTTGTTCTCCCGGTTTGGGTTGCATCGGTTCGGTAAGCAAGGCATTAAATTCATCCACAAAATTGGGGAAGAGTTGCAGGAAAGTCACGTCGAAGTTCGCATAAAACTCTTTCAGTTCTTCATCAAGGAACTGGGAAGATTTAATAGCCTTATATAGTTCTTCCACCCTTCCGGCAGCAGCAATCTTATTCAGGGAACGGCGGTATAAATCCATCTTATCGAGATAAGTGGAGCATTGGTCCATGTATCTCCCGATATATTCCTCCTTGATATAGTTGGCTTCCGAAAGCGTATGATTCATTTCTTTCAGTTGCGAATTGGAATCGTGAAGTTCTTCATTCAGTTCTTGCAGGAGCGTATTGGTATCGACCACTTCGCGGCGCGCAGCAGCTACCTTTTTCATCTGTTTATAGACAAAGAAAATGGCAGCCAACAAGAAAACGGAAAGCAGACTGATACATATCAACGAGATCTTCATTTCCCGTTGCTGACGTTCCGTCTTTAATTGGTAGGCCTTGTCTATAATGGGAAAGACTTGCGAAATTTCCAAAGTACGAAGACGGGCATTACACAGGGTAGCATCTTCTAAAGAGCATTTCAGATAATTATAGGCACGGTCAATATCTCCCTCCTCGTAGACGAGCGAAGCAAGTTTACGTAAAGATACATATTCTTTTACTGCTGATTTCAAATCGGCAATGGCCGAAAGAGCCAGATAGTGTTTTTGCCCCTGCTTATCTCCTTTCAACCGGTAACCTTCGGAAATGGTATAGGCAATCATTGCCTGTGCATGGTCATCTAAAGAAGGCTTTCTGTAATATTCCATCAGCATATCAATCGCTTCATCGTATCGGGCATGAACAATACATTTATCGGCCATAACCAATGCGTGCCCCAGAGAGTCGGAAGCATTCACTTGCAAAAGAGAATCCCGATATAAATCCGTCATCCGATAATACTCTTTCTTTGCTTTTTCCGTAACGGCATAATCACCCATCAATCCATAAATAGTGCGGTATAAATGGTAATAATAACCATAAAGATAATCAGGGAGTGTTTTCTTATCGATTTTCCCCAGTAACTCAAGGGCTTCTTTATACATTCCGGTAGTTCCCATCACTTCCGCCATATTCATAGCGGAATCATCCAGATAATCCTGTTTATTCAGGCGGTGTGCCAATTCCTCTTTCCTCTGAGCATATACAAAGGACGAATCCAAGTTATAAGCCCGGTATTCATCGAAAAGACGTCCGCAGAATCCATACCGCTGTTCGTCGGAAGCAGCCTCAGCCAACAATCTCTTTAGATCGGTGATACGCGTTTCCTTTTCCACTCCATAAGTCCGACGGTTTTTGACGAGACCGTCAATCTCACGGAGTAACGCATCCGTACTCTTGTTATCTTTTGCACAAAGCAGACCGGGAAAGACAATTGCCAGAAGAATCAAAATTACTTTTTTCATAGTGCCGTATATATTATAGTTGCAAAGATAAAAGTCTTTCAGAAACTTCCGGCTTTCAGGAGAAAATTATTGCAGGCGGGAAGAACAATCTTTATTAAAAAGAGGGAACAAAAACAGATTTATTATAAACATTATTCGGCTAATGACATAAAAAAGTACGAAGGTTTATATTCATCACTCTGGTGCATCAACACTCCAACTTTCTTTCCCTTTCTTTGTTCTTTCTGCGGGAATATGCTACTTTTACATTATCTCATAAATATGAGAACTAAAGAAAGGAACAAATTATGGAAGAAGTAAAAAGAATCCCTTACGGAGTTTCCAACTTTGTGGAAGTGGTGGAACAGAATCAATATTACGTGGATAAGACTATGTATCTGCCGTTGTTGGAAAAACAACCTAGTAATTTGTTCTTTATCCGCCCCCGCCGCTTCGGCAAGAGCATCTTTCTGAGTATGCTCCGAACTTATTATGACATCGCTCAAAAAGAAAAGTTCGAAAAACGTTTCAGCAACTTATGGATAGGCAGTCGTCCTACACAGTTGCAAGGGACTTTCCAAATACTATTTCTTGATTTCTCCAGAGTGGGGGGACTTGACGGGACACTTGCCCAAAACTTTGATGATTATTGCTGCGGTGGACTGGATGATTTCGCTTCTATCTATGAACCCTATTATTATCCCGGCTTCGAAGGGGAAATGAAAGCGCAATGCGGCACTACCAACAAATTAAACTTTCTGGACCGCAAGGCACGTAATAACGGCTCCAGACTTTATCTGATAGTGGATGAATATGATAATTTCACGAATATGGTGCTAAACGAGCAGGACGACAAAGTCTATCACGCCCTAACCTACGCCAGTGGCTTCTACCGCGAAATCTTCAAGAAGTTCAAAGGTATGTTCGAGCGCATCTTCATGACCGGTGTCAGCCCCATAACGCTGGACGACCTGACTAGCGGATTCAATATCGGCTGGAATATCAGTACCGATCATCAGTTTAACATGATGTTGGGATTCAGCGAGACCGATGTACGCGAGATGCTCCAATATTATAAGGATGCCGGGCAGTTGCCGGATAATGTAGATATAGATGTAATGATAGAGGAGATGCGACCATGGTATGACAATTATTGTTTTGCCGAAGAAAGCTTGGAGCGTGATCCGAAGATGTTTAATTGTGACATGGTACTCTATTATCTGCGCAACTATATGGATTTGGGTAAATCCCCCAAAGAAATGATAGACCCTAATACTCGCACGGATTATAATAAGATGAAAAAACTTATCCGGCTGGACAAGTTGGACGGTAACCGCAAAGGAGTGTTACGTAAAATCACCGAAGATGGGCAGATTATCACCACGTTGACAACTACCTTTCCCGCTACCGATATTACCAAACCTGAAATTTTCCCCAGTCTGCTTTTTTATTATGGTATGCTTACCATTACTGCCACTCGCGGCAACTATCTGGTGTTAAGTATTCCCAATAATAACGTGCGTAAACAATATTACGAATTCTTGTTGGAAGAATATCAGGACAATCGACATATTAATCTGAACGACCTTGGTCTGATGTATTACGAAATGGCTTACGACGGCCATTGGCGTGAAACGTTGGAATTTATCGCCCATGCCTACAAGGAAAACTCTTCCGTGCGCAGCGCTATTGAAGGAGAGCGCAACCTGCAAGGTTTCTTTACTGCTTACCTAAGTACGAATGCATATTACCTGACAGCCCCGGAAGTAGAATTGAACCATGGTTATTGTGATCTGTTCCTGATGCCCGACCTGATACGCTATGACGTGAAGCACAGCTATATCATCGAACTGAAATATCTCTCTGCCAAAGACTCGGAAGCGAAAGCCGAAACCCAATGGAAAGAAGCTGTAGAGCAGATAAAAGGTTATGCTACCGGTCCTAAGGTACGCCGGATGATATATGACACCGAGTTGCATTGCATCGTCATGCAGTTTCGCGGATGGGAGTTAGAGCGGATGGAAGAAGTCATATAGAAATTTATGACAAGCACCCATTAAACAACCGTTGTACAACTGTTATACTTCCATTATCCCATAACCATTTGTACATTAACGTGCCGATATTGTTAACTTCCTACGGCCGTGGTGACTTCTTCCCACAGCCGTGACGAGTTCCTACCACAGCCGTGGGAAGATCTTGTCACGGCCGTGACGAACTAAAGATACCGGTACTTTAGTGGAATTATACCGGTATCCTAACGTAACTATACCGGTATCCCAACATAAGTATACCAGCTACTCTCCCCATAAAGTCCCACTTGATTAATCTTAAAACAAGGCATTTGACAAGAAATCAAGGCTGACAATAAAAATGCATATCTTTTACTTTCAACCTATTATCAGCATCTATTGTCATGCAGTATAAAATTGGTATTCAACCACTTAAATATCATCCTGACAGATTGACAATAAAAAGAGCACAAATCGTTAAGTACTAGTTAAACTAAATAAGACGATTGGTCATTTCTGCATCTTTGTAGACCAATTCAGTTTTATTCTTTTGATCCTTATCCCATTTCGAGTTCCTTGTCGCGTGCCCCTAAGAGAAAAACTGTACAAATTGATTTAAATCAAAATCATCCGGCCTGAACTCACCTTGAAAGATTTTGTTTTACCTTTGCAGCCGAAATAAAAAGCGGCAGATAAAAAAGGTAAAAAGTAACAGGTATTAGGTAGGGTTTCGTATGAAAAAGAGTCTTATTGCATTGGCGTTCGGCACGCTGGGATTGGGTATTGCCGAATTTGTAATGATGGGAATATTGCCCGACGTGGCAAAAGATCTAGGTATCAGTATCCCGACTGCGGGACATTTCATTTCAGCATACGCTTTGGGCGTATGTGTTGGCGCACCTGTATTGACATTGGCCCGTAAATACCCGTTGAAACACATTCTGTTAGTACTGGTTACCTTGATTATGATAGGTAATATCTGCGCGGCAATGGCCCCCAATTATTGGGTATTGCTAATTGCCCGTTTCATCTCCGGGCTTCCTCATGGTGCCTATTTCGGAGTAGGTTCTATCGTTGCGGAAAGACTGGCCGATAAAGGAAAAGGTTCGGAAGCCGTTTCGATCATGATTGCCGGAATGACCATTGCCAATCTTTTCGGTGTACCCTTGGGAACTTCTCTAAGCACCATGCTCTCCTGGCGTGTCACTTTCCTGCTGGTAGGAATCTGGGGAATCGTTATCCTATATTATATCTGGCGCTGGGTTCCCCACGTAGAAGGACTGGAAGATACAGGTTTCAAAGGACAATTCCGTTTCCTGAAAACTCCTGCTCCATGGTTAATTCTCGGCGCTACGGCATTAGGCAACGGAGGTGTATTCTGTTGGTACAGCTATATCAACCCAATGCTGACAAATATTTCCGGTTTCTCAGTCGAAAGTATTACCCCTTTGATGATTCTTGCCGGATTCGGTATGGTAATGGGCAATCTGATTAGCGGACGACTCTCCGACCGTTACACACCCGGAAAAGTAGGAACTGCCGCACAGGCACTTATCTGCATCATGCTGTTGCTCATATTCTTCCTCTCACCCTACAAATGGGCGGCAGCCCTGTTGATGTGTCTTTGCACGGCAGGACTATTCGCCGTATCCAGCCCGGAACAGGTATTAATCATCCGTGTAGCCAAAGGCGGTGAGATGTTGGGAGCAGCCTGCGTACAGGTTGCTTTTAATCTGGGAAACGCCATTGGCGCATACGCAGGCGGACTTGCCGTCAGCGGAGGATACCGCTACCCTGCCCTGACAGGTGTACCGTTTGCCCTGATCGGATTCACTTTGTTCTTGATTTTTTATAAGAAATACCAAGCAAAATACTAAAAAACACTATCAGCCTGATACACCTTTTCCTCTTATATTCAAGAAGAAAATAGACTTCATATTACAATTATCGCATATATAATGTTTATATTTGCCCGGGATAGACATTGCATCCTTTTTCCGCTATGAAAACAAAAAACATTTTATATGCCATCATCGGGCTGCTCCTATCCGCCTTTTGGGCAGAGAGTGCCGCCAAAGACCCTTATTATTATTTCCGTACGCTGGACATCAAGGACGGACTTTCTCATAACACCGTGAATACCATCCTGCAAGACCGGCAAGGCTTTATGTGGTTTGGCACGAAAGACGGTTTGAACCTATATGACGGCCTTGTATTCCGCACCTTTCAGAAAGAGAACTCTTCATTGGGCAACAATTTCATCACCGCCCTGCACGAAGATGCCGAAGGGAATATATGGGTAGGGACTGATACAGGCGTTTACATCTACAATCCCCGGCTAGAAGAATTCACCTCGTTCGATATCCCTATCGAAGATACCGGCGGAACTATCAACCGCACCATAACATGGATAGACTCCGACCCTCAGAAAGATGTATGGATTGCATCCGATTCCCAAGGACTTTTCCATTACGACAAAAAACGGAATACCTTGAAAGAGTATTCGGCGAAAATAGGCAATGGAGCACTCAATATCACCCGCTTCTGGTTCGAGGACAACGAATTATGGGTGAGCCGCTATGAAGACAACCTGTATCATTCGGAAGACGCTACCCACTTCACCACTTTCCGGGATGCCGAAGGAAAAGAGCCATTCAAAGGAATTGTCATCAATACTTGTGTCAAAGGGTTGCACAACTGTATTTATATAGGTTCATCCAACGGACTAACAGAAATCAACCTGACCACCTGCAAAGTACGCCACCTGTTAAACGACTACGTACGCAACATCTGCCTGCGTTCGGATACGGAGCTATGGGTAGGTACGGAACAAGGCATCTACATCTACAACCTAGAAACCGACAAATATATCCACCTCACCACCTCGGAGTCCGACGACCGCTACGCATTATCCGACAACGCCATCTACACCATCTTCAAAGACCGTGAAGGCGGAATGTGGATAGGCTCATACTTCGGCGGCGTCAACTATTATCCTCACCAATATACTTACTTCGAGAAGTATTATCCTCGGGACGACATGCGATACTTGGGACACCGTATCCGTGAATTCTGCGGAAGCAATGACGATACGATATGGTTCGGCACAGAAGACAAGGGACTTTTCCATTTCAATCCTGCCGACGGTACAGTCACGCCTTTCCACCACCCTGCCCTGTACCACAACATTCACGGATTATGTATCGACGGTGATTACCTGTGGGCAGGTACTTTTGCCGGCGGACTGAACCGTATCCATCTCCGCACCCGGGAAGTACGGCACTACGAAAAGGGCGAAGCATCCAATACCCTCAATGCCGACAACATATTCTCAATCTATAAAAGCAGCACCGGCGAATTATGGATAGGCACGACCTCGGGGCTGATGCGTTACAACCGAAAGACGGATGACTTCACACGCATCCCCGAAATGAACAAAATCTTTGTGTACAATATATTGGAAGACAGCCACGGCAAACTGTGGCTGGCTACCTATTCCGACGGCGTGTTCTGCTACGACCTGCCACAAGACAAATGGAAACAGTACACCCGAAACCCCGATAATCCGAACTCTTTACCCTATAACAAGGTAATAAGCATCTTCGAAGACAGCCGCAAGCAGCTCTGGTTCATGACACAAGGAGCGGGATTCTGCCGCTTCCGCCCCGAAACGGACGATTTCATTCGCTACGATGTGTCGCAAGGCTTCCCCGGAAACACCGTATATAAAATGTTGGAAGACAACAACGGACTGTTGTGGCTCACTACCAACAAAGGGCTGGTATCCTTCCATGCCGAAACGGGCACGAAGCATCTGTACACTACTGCCAACGGTCTATTGAGCAACCAGTTCAATTACCAGTCGGGATACAAGGACAAGACGGGGACTCTCTACTTGGGTAGCGTCAACGGTTTTATCTCTTTCAATCCCGCCACATTCACAGTGAACAAGCAGATTTCACCGTTGGTACTGACCGACTTCCACCAATTCAACAAACGCCTGCCAATAGGCGAAGCATCTTCTCCCCTGTCGGAAAGCATCACCCTCTCGGAATCCATCGAACTGAACGCTGACCAAAACACTTTTTCCTTACGGGCAGCAGTGCTGAACTACCAGGCTCCTTTATCGAACACCATCCTCTACAAACTCGAAGGCTTTGATAAAGAATGGTACTCCACCAACGGGCTCAATACCCGCATCAGTTACTCCAACCTGCCTTCCGGTCATTACACGCTGCGAGTGCGCGGAGCCAACAGCGACGGTGTTTGGAACCCACAGGAACGATTATTGAAAATACGCGTCCATCCGCCCTTCTACCTGTCATGGATAGCATACGTCATCTACTTCATTCTGCTGGCAACCGTTGTCACATACATAATCTGTTATTTCCGCAAACGCAACCTGCGCAAACACCGGCAAGCCATGGAAATACTGGAATACGAGAAAGAGCGCGAACTATATACGTCCAAGATTAACTTCTTCACCAACGTAGCCCATGAGATACGCACACCGCTGACGCTTATCAAAAGCCCGTTGGAACACGTCTTGGTTTCCGACCATGTGAACGATGCCATCAAAGAGGATTTGGAAATTATGGATTTGAACACCAACCGGCTGCTCGACCTCGTAAACCAACTGCTCGATTTCCGTAAAACCGAAACCAAAGGCTTCCACCTCAACTTTATGGCATACAACCTTTCCGAAATCCTGCAGAAAACCTATAAACGCTTCATTCCGCTGGCACGAGAGAAAGGATTCGAATTCACCATAGACATCCCCGACAACCTGTATGCAGCCGTTGACAAGGAAGGATTTACAAAGATAATCAGCAACCTCTTTACAAATGCCATCAAATACGGTCAAAGTCGTATCCACGTCGAAATGAAACAGAACGAAGAGGATGAAACATTACAACTCTCCGTCACGAACGATGGTGAGATTGTCCCGCCTGCCATGCGCGAGGAAATATTCAAACCCTTTACGCAATACAAGGGAAACAGTTCCTACCAAGTGCCGGGAACCGGCATCGGACTGGCTTTGGCACGCTCGCTTGCCGAGCTGCACGGCGGAAAGCTCACCATGGATGATGCACCGGACTGTAACCACTTTATCCTGACGCTCCCCTTGCGCCAGGCACAAACCGTCCATCTGCTGCCCACCGAACCGGAAAAAGCTGAAAGAGAAGAGGCAATCGTTTCCAGCGAACCGGGTACTCCTGCCACTTCCGCACAATTCCGCTATACCCTGTTGGTAGTGGAAGACAATGCGGAAATGAACAAATTCCTCGTCAGACAACTGTCCGAATCCTACAAAGTGCTGACCGCCGCCAATGGTGTGGAAGCCTTGAAAGTATTGCAGGAATCTATCGTCAATCTAATTATATCCGATGTGATGATGCCCGAAATGGACGGCTTGGAACTCTGCGATACCATAAAGACAGAACTGGACTACAGCCATATTCCCATCATCCTGCTTACCGCCAAGACCACTTTGCAATCCAGAATAGACGGACTGAAAGCCGGTGCGGACGCTTACATAGAGAAACCTTTCTCGATGGAGTACCTGAAAGTGAGCATTTCTAGCCTGCTCAGAAACCGGGAGCAACTGCAAGCCACATTCATGCACTCTCCTTTCACCCCCACCAACAACATAGTCATCAGCAAAGCCGATGAAGAATTTCTGAAGAAACTGAACGACCTCATACAGACCAATATGCAGAATCCCGAATTCAGCCTGATAGACATGGCAGACCAGTTGTGCATGAGCCGTTCCAGCCTGAACCGCAAAATCAAGGGGCTTCTCGACCTGACGCCCAACGACTATCTCCGCATCGAGCGTCTGAAGAAAGCCGCCCAACTCTTGAAAGAGGGAAGTTGCAAAATAAATGAAGTGTGTTACATGGTAGGTTTCAACACTCCGTCCTATTTTGCGAAATGTTTCCAGAAACAATTCGGGGTATTACCCAAAGAATTCATCACGACATAACCCGTCCCTGCAACAAAAGAGCCACAAAATAGAACAATTCTTCCATCTTGTTCCGGGAACGGGATTTTTGAGCGTTTTGTTCCATACTTTGCTCGTATTGTTGTTGCCTGCAATACCTATTTGCCATAGATTTGCAGTGCTAGAACAAATTTGTCAAAGCCAATAATGTTGAATTATAACTTTAAATCTTATGAAAGGTAGAGCAAAATCTTTTATTAGTTCACTCTTCTGTTTCGGTCTGGGCATTGTCCCCGTCATGGCTGATGCCGGTGCAAACCATACCGACAACACTCTTCAGGTGACGCAGCAGGCGAAACGTTCACTTTCGGGAATAGTTACGGACGCCGCCACCGGAGAACCCCTTATCGGAGTAAGCATCCTGGTGAAAGGAACCCAGGGCGGAACTATCACCGATACCAACGGTAACTTCTCATTGCCTGTAAACAATAGCGATATACTCGAAGTCTCCTATATAGGCTATAAAAAAGAAAGCATCATCGTCAAAGGGCAGCAGACGCTGAACATCGCTATGCAGACCGACAGCGAAACATTGGAAGAAGTAGTCGTCGTGGGCTACGGTTCGCAGAAAAAGGTGAACCTCACCGGTTCCGTTGCCACGGTAGACTTCAACGACAAGACTTTATCACGCCCCGTAACTACCGTTTCATCGGCTTTATCGGGTATGGCGGCAGGCCTGAACGTGATGCAGACCACCAGCAAACCCAACTCCGAAGGTTCCAGCGTCCTGATACGCGGTAACGGAACCTTGAACGACTCCAGTCCTCTGATACTGGTAGACGGTATGGAAATGTCTCTCAACGAAATCAACCCGAACGACATCGCCGCAATTTCCGTCCTCAAAGATGCCGCCTCATGTGCCATCTACGGTAACCGTGGTGCGAACGGCGTTATCCTGGTAACGACCAAACACGGAAGCGACGGCAAAATCAACGTCACCTACTCCGGCAAGTTCTCTTACAACACTCCTGCCAACCTCATCCATATGGTTGCCAACTACGCTAACTATATGGAACTGATGAACGAAGCATCCATCAACTCTGGACAAACACAGATTTTCAACGGAAGTACTATCAAGAAATGGCGGGAAGCAGACAAAAATCCCAACGGACTGTCCGAATCCGGTTATCCCAACTACGTAGCTTACCCCAACACCGACTGGTATGACGAAGTGTACAACCCGAAACTGATGCAGGAACACTCCATTACCGTCTCCGGTGCCGAGAAACGTACAACGTACAGCCTCAGCGCCACCTTTCTGAACAACCCGGGACTGGTGGAGAATGCCGGCATGAAGAAATATTATATGCGCAGCGACATCGAATCGCACATCACCGACTTCCTCACCGTAGGTATGCGTGCCTGGGGTTACCATACCGACCAGGAACGTAACGACGTGGACAATCTGAACGGCTTGCAGATGCAAAAAAGCATACCGGGCATCTACCCGCGCTACGACGGCAAATACGGTGTGCCCGAAGCAACGGAAGAAGACCCTTCGGCAAGTAACCCCTTCCACTTCATCAGTAACGCGGAAGGTTACTACAAGCAGACGAAGTTCTATGTTAACCCGTATGTAAAAGTAAACTTCCTGAAGCACTTCACCGCAAGCTACAATTTCTACTACGACCACTTCCGAAACGAGCATAAATGGAACAGTCCCGACTATCGCGAACAGTTCAGTTTCCAGGCAGGAGAGGCAAAGAGCGCTCCGCCCACTTCCGATGCCTTGCAAGAATATCACGTGGCATTGTGGTACGACGGTGACCAAAGCTGGAAAAGCTCCACTGTGCTCAACTACTCGCAAATGTTCGGCAAGAAACACGACGTAAGTGCCATGATAGGTTATGAAGAGTACCGCAAATGGCGTTCTACCACCGACATTGATAAAAAGGGCATGGTAGACACCGACCTTACGGATTTCGACGCCCTGACCGAACCGAGATATATCAAAGGTTCCACCACGGAATTCGCTTCACGTTCCGTATTCGGACGCGCCACCTACGCCTACGACTCACGCTACCTACTGGAAGCCAATATGCGTTACGACGGTTCTTCACGCTTCGCCCCCGAAAGCCGTTGGGGATTATTCCCCTCGTTCTCTGCCGGCTGGCGTCTCTCCGAGGAACGTTTCGTCAAGAAACTCGGCTGGTTCGACAACTTGAAATTACGTGCCTCATGGGGACAGCTAGGCAACAACTCTATCGGCAACTACGAATGGCAGGCCGTTTATGCCGCCACACAATATGTCTTCGGCAATAAGAAAGTATCCGGACTGGGTATGTCTTCTTTCTCCAACTACGACTTGGAATGGGAAACGACCTCAATCACCGACTTCGGACTCGATTTCAGCGTACTGAACAGCCGTCTGACCGGTACAATCGACTACTATAACAAAGTGACGGACGGTATTCTCTACAATCCTACGCTTTCACCTACGTTGAGCTACTTCGGCTCTCCCCGCCAGAATATCGCCGAAGTCACCAACCGGGGATTCGAGGTTACCTTAGGCTGGCAAGACCACATCAAGGACTTCACTTACGGTGTGTCCGCCAACTTCTCGCTCAACAAGAACGAAGTCAGCAAATATAAAGGAAAATTGGTACGTGAATGGAAGCAGGACGCTAACGGCAAATGGACGTACCACACCAACTTGGGTGAAGTCTCCACCGGTGGCAATGAACGTATCGTGGAAGGGCACATGATAAACGAATACTACGTGCTGAATCTCTACAAAGGTACGGGAAATTCCTTCAACACAGACGGTACGGTCAACCCTGCCGGCGGCCCCGCCGATGGCATGATACGCACCGAAGAAGACATGAAATGGCTGAAAGCCATGATGACCGCCGGCTACCAGTTCTACCCCAAACAAGGAGTGGGCAAAGACAAAATCTGGTATGGCGACATCATCTACGATGACCTAGACGGTGACGGCGTATATGGCGACGATGACGACCGTGCTTTCCAGGGATACTCCAGAACACCGAAATATTACTTCGGTCTCCAGATGAACGCAGCATGGAAAGGATTCGACCTCTCCATGAACTGGAGCGGTGCCGCCGGATTCAAAATCAACTGGTACGAGAAAGCACAGAACAGTTCGATTGTCACCTACGGCTACGGCATCGGCAGGGAAGTGGCTTACGACCACTACTTCTACGACCCGGAGAATCCAGATGACTCCCGTACCAACCTGACATCGAAAACGCCCCGTCTGACTACTGACCAGGCCGGACAAGTGAGCACGGCAAGCGCTTGGCATCTGCACAACGGCAATTACTTGAAATTGAAGAACCTGACCATCGGCTACACCTTCCCAAAGACGTGGGTAAAGAAAGCTTATATGCAGAATGTCCGCATCTATGCTTCCGGTGAAAACCTGTTCACCATCACCAAGTTCAAGGGTATGGACCCTGAGATGATGTGCGGCGTGGGATATGCCCCGATGCGCCAATACGCTTTCGGTATTAATGTTACATTCTAAAAGAAGACTCAGATGAAAAAGATGATAATAAAAAATATGATGGCGGCAGCCTCGGTTGCACTCGTTATGAGCGGTTCGCTGACTGCATGTGTAGACTTGGACCTCTCCCCGAATAACGCTCCGTCCGAAGGGAATGTATGGAACAGCGCCAGCATGGCGGAACAAACCATTGCCGGAGTCTACAACCGCCTCTACGAGGATTACACCGCCGACCCCAACAAAGGATGGTTTGATATGTGGTCGAGCATCATGGATATCGACGCCAACTGGACGGCAGGTTACCACTTCCTGCATGCCAACAATACGCCTACCAGCGACTTCGGCAGCGAACGCTGGTGGAAAAACTACTATTCCGGCATCTTGCGTGCCAACGATGTGATAACCAACCTGCCCACCGTAGCAGGTATCAGCGAAGCCAAAAAGTCACGCTACGTATCCGAATGCAAGTTTTTGCGCTCCTGGTGGTATTACCGCCTTAATATCCTCTACGGCGGGGTGCCCTACTACACCGAACCGGTAAAGAGTATAGACGGCGCCAAGAAAGCACGTTCCACACAAGATGAAATCTGGAATTACCTGATTCAAGACCTGACTTCCTGTATTGACGACCCCAACCTGCCGAACAAATACGGAGCCGACAGCGAAGACTACGGACACGTCACCAAAGGAGCAGCCTATGCCCTGAGAGGTAAAGTCTATATGTGGAAGAAGGAGTGGAGAAAAGCTGCCGACGATTTCGAGGAAGTAAGCAAATGCGGCTACAAGCTATATACAAACGGAGCCGATGCTTACAAACAACTGTTCAAGGCTGCCAACGAGCGTTGCGATGAAATAATATTCTCCTTGCAGTGTATCAACGAAGAGGGATTTGGCGGTATCAAGAACCGTGGTTACGGCAACCGGTGCCTGCCCCCCGACAATGAAGGAAAAGGTTTGGGATGGAACAATTACGTTATCAACCCGCAGTTTGTAGACTCTTACGAAAACAAGGACGGAAGCCCGTTCAACTGGGACGACATTATCCCCGGTTACAGCGCCATGAGCACGAACGCCCGCCAAGTCTACTTCCTGCGCAACGAAATCAATGCTACCGAACGTGCCAATGCCGAAGCGTCGGGAGCCGACATGACCCAGTACAAGAATTCCGGCAATGAAGAACGGATTAAAGCCGCTTATGCCAACCGCGACCCTCGCCTCGGATTCTCCGTCATCACTCCTTATTCTACCTTTATAGGTGGCATCGAAGGAGAGGCGCTGCCCTACGTCATGCGTTTTCCCTACCGTTCGAGAGGAAGAGGTACACAAGACATCGAGACGGACACAAACTCCAAGATGTACTACCTGAACCGCAAATTCGTGGGTGAAGGCACAGAAACAATGACCTACTATTCCGAGATAGACATCCCCTTCATCCGCTACGCAGACGTATTGCTGAACTGGGCGGAAGCCTTGAACGAACTCAATGATATCGGCGGAGCCGTCAGCAAAGTGAACGATGTGCGCAACCGTGCCGGAGTAGCTCCCCTGAACTCCAACTCCTACACCACCGTCAACAGTAAGGAAGATATGCACCGCCGCATCATGAACGAGCGCCATTGGGAACTGGTGGGCGAAGATGTTATCTATTTCGACGAAATACGCTGGGGCACCTGGAAGGACTTGAAGTTCTACACCGACAAGGAAGGACGTATGAACGGCATGCGCCAGGTTTGGGGAAGTCCGACCTACTCCTACACCTGGGGCGGCAACAACTACTGGACATTGCCCATTCCTGCCCGCGAAATACAGATGAATCCCAATATGGAACAGAACGAAGGCTGGAAATAACAAGAGAAAGAAACTGAAACGTTTTAATCGAAATTATGAGTAAAACAATCATTTACCCCTTAAAAAAAATTATCATGAAAAAGTTATTCATACTACCTCTGTTACTCGCCAGTTTTATCGTAACTGCCTGTGTAGAGGATGATTCTATCGTGAAGCCCGGTGAAAGTCTGGTCGAACCGCTGAACATCACACTCTCTCTGTCACAATCGGGAGAGAGACAAGTAGACCTGAACAAGACCCGCCCTTCTTTTTCTTTCAAGATAGAAAAGAGCCATCCTTTTGTGGAGACAACCGCCTCGCTCTCAGTGATAAGTGCGGAAGAACTGGGCAACGGTTACCTGCCACTGGCAGACAATCTATACCGTATCAGCAGCACCGAACTGGAGTTTGCCGAAGATGAGCAGTCACAATCGGTCAACATTCTCTTCACCAACATCGAGCAACTGGAACCCGCTACGAATTATGCGTTGGGGTTGAAACTCACTTCTTCGAGCACAAGAATAGAAGTGCCCGCCGGACAAGAACGTATCATCCTGATACTGAATGTCGGTGAAGGGGGTACGCTCCGGAATCCATACCGTCTACGCACGCTGGACGACTTGAAAGGCATGGGCAGTTTGCTGAAACCCGATGTCACCGTGTGCTTCAAGATGGAAGAAGACATCGACATGCAGGCCGAAGAGTGGACACCACTTAACAGGGACGGAAGATTTCACATCAACTTCGACGGAAACAATCATACGATAAGTAACCTGAAATGTACACAAGGCATATTCCCGAGCTTCTTCGGACAGTTGGTCGGCAGTTGCAAGAACGTGACTTTCAAGAATGTGGAAATCAGCGGTTACCAGACACCCACCGGGACCATTGCCGGATTTATCCCCAGCGGGGCTGCAGATACCGAAATCAGCCATACACAGGTGATTAACGGCACGCTCCACCAAGTGGAAGACGGAAGAGACCATTGGAGCACAGGCTCGGTAGGCGGTATCGTAGGAGATATGCGTGCCGGCAAAATCAGCGAATGTTCGGCAAAGGTCGACATCACAGGTGAATGGTGTACAGGCGGACTGGCAGGCCAGTTAGTGGAAGCTACTATAGAGAAGAGCTTCTATGAAGGAACTGTTTACTCCCGGTATAGCGCAGGCGGTATAGCAGGCAGTATTCACGGTGCACTTATCTCCGACTGTTACAGCCATGGAAGTGTTTCTACACTGTCATCATTCGATGGAGAGTTTACCGGTCCCGCAGGAGGTATTGCGGCACGTATGTATGTCGGCAGTAATGTGCGCAACTGTTACTCCACCGCCACTGTGAAAGGTCATGCAAGTGCAGGCGGCATTGCCGGACAATGCCAACTCGGAAACGGGGATGCAGGCAACAGCAACTACATCGTCAATTGCGTCGCCTGGAATGACTATATCGCTTCTACCACCGACATCGCATCGGGACGTATCTGCGGATGGATGCCCCAGGGCAACGGGACGAACGGCAACAAAGGCGAGTCCTGCTATGCCAAAGAGGTAGACGTGATAGTAAACGGCAATCCGCTGGCAGGTGACGATATCCGCCCTTCGGCAAGCTTCGACACCACCAACGCCAGCTCCCTCAGATACCACGGCCTGATAGCCACCGACCTGATAGATGTCACCCAAAACACGTTGGGATGGAGCATGGAGATATGGGACTTCTCCGGAGAGAAACCGCAATTCAACTGGCAATCGACAGCCAACTAACCTTATGAAATTTAAAAATAATCATTCAATAGGAGGAAATAGAATATGAGACTAATACATTTTTTTATCGGAGCAATGGTATTTATTACCACCGGATGCGCACAAGACTCTGAAGGCATTTACAACGGAGCGTCACAATACAGGGACGAAATCTTCCTGGCAGACCCTACCATCCTCAGAGAGGGTGACATGTACTACTTGACAGGAACAGGCAATCAGCAACAGCAGGGTTTTGTCCTGCTGGAATCTGCCGACCTGAAAAGCTGGCACACCGTAGAGAACAATGAGTTTGTCCTGAAAAAAGGTGACCAAACCTACGGAACCGAAGGTTTCTGGGCTCCCCAATGGTTCAAAGCGCAAGACCGTTACTACTTCATCTATACCGCCAACGAACAGACCGTAATGGCATCTGCCGACTCTTGGAAAGGCCCTTTCCGCCAGACAGAAATAAAGCCGATAGACAGAAGCCAGAAGAATATCGACCCCTTCCTGTTCCGCGATGATGACGGCAAGTATTACTTGTACCACGTGCGCTTCGATAACGGGAATTTTCTTTGGGTGGCAGAGTTCGACCTCACCAAAGGTGAAATCATCCCCGGTACCCTGAAGAAGTGCATGGAGAGCACCGAAGAATGGGAAGCAACCGCTGCCTACATCTCCGCCCCCGTAATGGAAGGCCCCACCGTCATCAAACTGGATGGCGTGTACTATCTCTTTTACTCTGCCAACGACTACCGGAGTATTGACTATGCCGTAGGCTATGCCACTTCCAACTCTCCCATGGGGCCATGGACGAAAAACGAGAACAGTCCCATCATCCATCGCAGCATCGTAGGCGAAAACGGTTCGGGGCACGGCGACATCTTCACCGACAAAGCAGGAAACTATTATTATGTGTATCACGTACATGCATCGAAAACAAACGTCGCCCCGCGCAAGACGCGCATCATCCCGCTACATATGGAAAAGAACGAAAGCGGCATCTACGACATCACGGTCAACGGAAATGAAGTAATAGAACCTTATCAAGAATAACTATTTATTAAAAAACAACGTATGAATTTAAAAAATATACTAAGCGGAATAGCATTGCTGGCAGGCATATTGAGTGCGTATGCCATCGAATACACCCCTGCCAACATATCGGCTTCCATTGCATTGAAAGTCCCCGGAAACGAAGCGGTACGTTATCCGTTGGAATTCCGTAAGCTCCGGCAAGAGCCGTTCGACTATCAGTTGACGGGTACAGAAAGCCTGCCCGTCCTGATTTATCAGAAAGTGGAAGGTGGAAAAACCAACAAGCGGATTACTCTCTTCATCACAGCCACAGAGAATATCTACTTCAACTACGGCGAACAGGTGAAAAGCGGAGCACGCCATGACGACTGCCTTTTCTATATGCCGGGCTTCTGGTATCGCCGCAACCTTCGTTCACCCAAAGAAGCGCCTTCCTTCCACACTTCAGACAGTTGGATGGTGCGCGAAGACCGTTTGAGCACTCCGATGACGACTATCTTTGATGAAAAGAACTGCAAATCGTTCTCAGTAGCCCGCATAGACAAGTTTGAAAGCGATGCGCTAACTACTCACAAAGAGGGCGAAGTCATCCTGTCGGGAACCACTTCGATAGGTTATACAGGATTCGAAAACTGCAACGGCACTGCCACACTTTCTTTCGGCTATCCCTACAAAGAAGCGCCCAAAACTTATATCCGCAAACTGACATTGGCTCCTTCCGTAGAAGCCTACCAGTTTTTAGGCAAAGGAGAAAGCGTGACGTTGACCTGGGAGCTCAACGAATCCGCTCCCACCGACTTCTCAGACTGCGTAAAACAAGCATGGGAATATAGTTACGACCTCTACAAGCCCGCAAGAGTAGAAACACCTTATACCGATGAAGTGATGAAAGAAGTGATGAGCAACTTCTTCGTAGAAAGTTTCATTGGCGATACTCCCACCAACTATTACTCAGGTGTAGAGTTGCACACGGCAACTTGCGACAATCTCGACGTAGCCGAAGTAGGTTTTGTAGGACGTACCCTGCTGAATGCCTTCAACGCGTTGGAATATGGCGAAAGCAAGCAGCGCACCGACCTTGTAGCAAATGCCAATGCTATCTTTGAATCTTATCTGGAGCATGGTTTCTCACAGGCAGGATTCTTCAACGAGGTAGTGCACTACAAGCGCAATTTCATAGAGCCTGTCCACAGCATCCGCCGTCAGTCGGAAGGCGTATATGCCACGCTCTATTACCTCAATTACGAAAAGAAAAAAGGCAGGAAGCACCCCGCATGGGAAAAACGCCTGAAAGGAATGCTCGACACCTTCCTGCACCTGCAAAACGAAGACGGCAGCTTCCCGCGCAAATTCAAGGATGACTTCTCGATGGTAGACAAGAGCGGCGGAAGCACCCCGTCGGCAACGCTTCCCTTGGTGATGGGATACAAGTACTTCAAGGATAAACGTTATCTCGAAGCAGCCCGACGCTCGGTAAATTATCTGGAAAAGGAATTAATCTCGAAAGCGGACTACTTCTCGTCTACCCTCGACGCCAACTGTGAAGACAAAGAGGCATCACTCTACGCTTCCACCGCCGCCTACTACCTGGCACTTGCCAGCAAAGGAGCAGAGCGTGCCCATTATGCCAGGCTGGCAAAGAAAGCCGCCTACTTCGCCCTGTCATGGTACTACACCTGGGATGTCCCGTTCGCACCAGGACAGATGTTGGGAGATATCGGTCTGAAAACCCGCGGCTGGGGCAACGTCTCGGTAGAGAACAACCATATCGACGTCTTTATCTTCGACTTTGCCGATGTACTCCGCTGGCTGTCCAAAGAGTATAATGAACCCCGCTTTGCCGACTTCGCAGCAGTAATCAGCTCTTCCATGCGTCAGTTACTGCCCTACGAAGGACATCAATGCGGCATTGCCAAGAAAGGGTACTATCCGGAAGTGGTACAGCACACCAATTGGGATTATGGCAAGAACGGCAAAGGGTATTACAACCATATCTTCGCACCGGGATGGGTAGTCGCCTCACTATGGGAATTACTCTCGCCGGGACGACCGGAAGAATTCATCGGAAGGTAAAGATGAGGCTACTGTATTTGCCAGTCCTCGACTTTAGATAAAAGTGACTACGTTTAATTCATTTCTGTACCGTTATGAATAAATATAAAAGCGCCAGAATTTTACCAAAGAAAAAACGTTTTTAGTGGAGTATTATCTGACACTCGGACCTCAGTTATGACAACACCCGGGTGTCAGACAATATAGAAAAGATGAAACGGTTGATAAATAAAGCCATTATCAATAAAGACCATAATTTTGGAAATGCCCGTTGGGTACGTAATATATTCGAAAAAACATTGGAAATTCAAGCCAACCGCTTGGCAATGGACGGACATATCTCAAATAAATCATTGACTACTATTACGGAATATGATATAATGAACAAAACAAACTGAAACTTTCTACCTATATTCTATTCTCTAATGCTCAAACTGCGTTCTTTTCAAAACCACCCGAACGTCAGGAAAAGACAGAAAGTGCACCAAGTTTCCTTTATTAGTTTAAAAATGATTATCTTTGCAAACTAAAATGAGCAACTTGGTAATAAAAGAAATAATAGATTAATATGGCATTGCAATGTGGTATTGTAGGACTACCGAACGTGGGTAAGTCGACACTTTTCAACTGTTTGTCGAACGCAAAAGCACAGGCGGCAAACTTTCCTTTCTGTACAATTGAACCGAATGTAGGTGTTATCACCGTTCCCGATGAACGTCTGAACGCATTGGCAGAGTTGGTACATCCGGGACGTATCGTCCCTACCACGGTAGAAATCGTAGACATCGCCGGACTGGTGAAAGGCGCAAGCAAAGGTGAAGGATTGGGAAATAAGTTCCTCGCCAATATTCGTGAGACAGATGCGATCATCCATGTGCTCCGTTGTTTCGACGATGATAACGTGACGCATGTAGATGGAAGTGTGAATCCTGTCCGCGACAAAGAAATTATCGACTACGAATTGCAACTGAAGGATCTCGAAACCATCGAAAGCCGTATCCAGAAAGTACAGAAACAGGCACAGACCGGTGGAGACAAAGCAGCCAAACAAGCTTACGATGTGTTAGTTCAATACAAAGAGGCATTGGAACAAGGCAAATCCGCACGTACAGTGACTTTTGAAACAAAAGATGAGCAGAAAATTGCTCATGAGCTATTCCTATTGACCAGCAAGCCGGTGATGTACGTCTGCAACGTAGACGAAGCCAGTGCCGTAAACGGCAATAAATACGTAGACATGGTGCGCGAAGCAGTAAAAGACGAGAATGCCGAGATTTTGGTTGTTGCAGCCAAAACGGAAGCAGATATCGCAGAACTGGAAACGTATGAAGACCGGCAGATGTTCCTTGCCGAAGTAGGACTGGAAGAATCGGGTGTGGCACGCCTCATCAAATCAGCCTACAAGCTGTTGAATCTGGAAACTTTCTTCACAGCCGGAGAAATGGAAGTGAAAGCCTGGACTTATCACAAAGGATGGAAAGCTCCTCAATGTGCTGGTGTTATCCACACCGATTTTGAAAAAGGATTTATCCGTGCAGAAGTCATCAAATACGATGATTATATCCAGTACGGTTCGGAAGCGGCTGTGAAAGAGGCAGGCAAACTAGGTGTGGAAGGCAAAGAATATATCGTACAGGACGGTGACATCATGCATTTCCGTTTCAACGTATAACAATAAATCAAGAATGAAGAACTTTTCCCAGTCTTCATTCTAAATTCTTAAATCTTCATTAAAATGAAATATCTCATTGCAGGAACCGGAGGGGTAGGCGGCAGTATTGCAGGATTCTTGTCATTGGCAGGCAAGGATGTTACTTGTATTGCACGTGGAGCCCATTTACAGGCAATACAGACGAACGGACTGAAACTGAAGTCGGATCTTAAAGGAGAACATACACTCCATATTCCGGCAACCACCGCAGAAGAGTTCGATGGAAAAGCAGATGTGATATTCGTATGCGTAAAGGGCTATTCGGTCGATTCCATCGTAGAACTCATTAAAAGAGCCGCCCACAAAGATACGGTTGTCATTCCTATACTGAATGTGTACGGTACAGGGCCGCGCATACAGAAACTTGTTCCGGAAGTTAAGGTTCTGGATGGTTGTATCTACATTGTAGGCTTCGTATCCGGCACAGGAGAGATCACCCAAATGGGAAAAATATTCCGGCTGGTATATGGCGCCCATCGTGGAACAACTGTAAAACCCGGCTTATTGGAAGCCATCCAACAGGATTTGCAAGAAGCGGGTATCAAAGTAGATTTGTCGTCCGATATCAATCGGGATACATTCATTAAGTGGTCGTTCATCTCTGCAATGGCTGTAACGGGCGCTTACTACGATGTCCCGATGGGTGAGGTTCAGAAACCGGGAAAAGTGCGGGACACCTTTATCGGGCTTTCTACAGAAAGCGCTGCTTTAGGAAAGAAACTGGGCGTTGAATTTCCGGAAGATCCCGTTGCTTACAATCTGAAAGTCATTGATAAACTTGATTCCGAAAGCACTGCTTCCATGCAAAAAGACCTGGCACGCGGACACGAATCCGAAATACAAGGACTGCTTTTCGATATGATCACAGCGGCAGAAGAACAAGGTATCGACATACCGACGTACCGAATGGTTGCGGAAAAATTTACCAAACACTAATCATTAACCCATTAATAACTATATAACATGAATGCCATGCTATTATCCATCAACTGGAATCCCAATCCCGAACTATTCAACCTGTTCGGCATTTCTATCCGTTATTACGGATTATTGTGGGCAGTAGGAATATTCTTTGCATACGTTATTGTTCACTACCAGTATCGGGATAAGAAGATAGAAGAGAAGAAGTTTGATCCGCTTTTCTTTTACTGTTTCTTTGGTATTCTTATCGGTGCCCGTCTGGGACACTGTTTATTCTATGATCCGGGATACTATCTGTCCCATTTTTGGGAAATGATTCTCCCCATCAAGTTTATGCCGGATGGAAACTGGAAATTTACCGGATACGAAGGGCTGGCCAGCCACGGAGGCACATTGGGACTGATAGTGGCACTATGGCTGTATTGCCGTAAGACAAAACTCCACTATATGGATGTATTGGATATGATTGCCGTAGCTACACCGATCACAGCCTGTTTCATCCGCCTTGCCAACTTGATGAACTCTGAAATCATCGGTAAACCGACCGATGTACCTTGGGCATTCGTTTTTGAACGTGTAGATATGCAACCCCGTCATCCGGGACAGCTTTATGAGGCCATCGCCTACCTCATCCTGTTCTTCATCATGATTTATCTGTATAAGAATTACAGCAAGAAACTGCATCGCGGATTCTTCTTCGGACTCTGCCTGACGTATATCTTCACCTTCCGCTTCTTCATCGAGTTCCTGAAAGAGAACCAGGAAGCGTTCGAGGACCAAATGATGTTTAATATGGGACAATGGCTAAGTATTCCATTTGTCATAATAGGCGTTTATTTCATGTTCTTCTATGATAAAAAGAAGAAAGTAGCTTGATGTTAAAACGCAGGATTAACGCAAATTATCACAAATATGTGTTTGTTTTATAACCATATGTATATGCTTTAATAATCTGTAATAATTTGCGTTAATCTGCGTTTTAACACGTCTTTTTACATTATCAATCGATTGCTTATTTCCCTCTGACTATCTTCTTGATATCATTCAACTTATTCAGTGCCTCGATCGGAGTGAGATTGTTTACATCCAAATTCAATATTTCATCACGAATCTGGCAAAGGATAGGATCATCCAACTGAAAGAAACTCAACTGCATCCCTCCACGATTCTCGCTCACCTCTGCCAATGGCTTACCGGAGATACCCTGTTGGCGATTATCAGATTCAAGCTGTTTCAAGATCTCATTTGCACGCTTCACAATGCTCTTCGGCATACCTGCCATCTTCGCTACATGAATACCGAAAGAATGCTCACTACCACCGCGCTCCAGTTTACGAAGGAAGATGACCTTATTATCCACCTCTTTCACCGATACATTATAATTCTTGATACGATTGAAAGATTTCTCCATTTCATTCAACTCATGATAGTGAGTGGCAAATAATGTGCGCGCTTTCGCCTTCGGGTGTTCATGGATATATTCCACAATCGCCCAAGCGATAGAAATACCATCGTATGTAGAAGTACCGCGCCCTAATTCATCAAACAACACAAGACTTCGGGAAGAAACATTATTCAAGATATCCGCCGCTTCATTCATCTCCACCATAAAGGTAGACTCACCGACAGAAATATTATCGCTTGCCCCCACACGGGTAAATATCTTATCCACCAATCCGATATGAGCACTTTCCGCAGGAACGAACGAACCGATCTGTGCAAGGAGAGTAATCAACGCCGTCTGACGCAAAAGAGCGGACTTACCGGCCATATTAGGACCTGTGATAATAATAATCTGCTGAGTAGTACTGTCCAGCATTACATCATTCGCAATATACTTCTCACCGATAGGGAGCTGTTTCTCAATCACGGGGTGACGTCCCTGACGGATATCCAAGACATCACTATCTTCAATAATAGGACGAATATAATGATTCTCCCGAGCTACATTAGCAAATGACAACAGACAGTCCAAGCGGGCTATCTGATTCGCGTTAATCTGTATCTGAGGAATAAACTCCATCAATGCCTGCACCAGATCCGTATATAGCCGCGTCTCCAAAACCAGAATCTTATCTTCCGCCCCCAGAATCTTTTCCTCATATTCCTTCAGCTCCTGTGTGATATAACGCTCCGCATTAACCAATGTCTGTTTACGAATCCATTCTGCCGGAACTTTATCTTTATGGACATTACGAACCTCGATATAATATCCGAATACATTATTATAAGCCACTTTCAAGCTTGGAATACCCGTCAGCTCACTTTCACGCTGTTGTATCTGGAGCAAATAATCCTTCCCCGAATACGAAATCCGGCGCAATTCATCCAAGTCCGCATTCACACCGTCTTGAATCACCCCACCTTTATTGACAGCCAATGGCGGATCATTCTTTATCTCTTTGGCAATCCGGTCACGAATAGTGACACAAAGATTCAACTGTTCCCCTATCTGATTCAGACTTGCATTATCCGCTTGAATACATGCCAGTTTAATGGGTTCGATGGCCTGCAATGCCACTTTCAGTTGAACAACTTCGCGCGGTGACACACGCCCTACAGCCACTTTGGAAATAATACGTTCCAAGTCTCCTATCAGATGTAACTGTTCTTCGATGACAGCTTTAAAATCCGGTTGGCGAAAAAAATATTCCACCACATTCAATCGTTCATCAATCGGTTTCTTATCCTTCAACGGGAAGACCATCCAACGTTTCAGCAGACGTGCTCCCATCGGGCTGATCGTTCTGTCAATCACATTGAGCAGACTGCTTCCGCCATCATTCATATTGCCGATCAGCTCCAGACTACGCACCGTAAACTTATCCAGGCGGACATATTTATCTTCTTCAATACGAGACAATGAAGTAATATGCCCGATTTGCGTATGTTGCGTCATCGTCAGATATTGCAGGATAGCACCGGAAGCAATGATACCGTTCTTCAGATGCTCCACTCCGAACCCTTTCAGGTTCTTCGTTTCAAAATGTTTCAGAAGTTTTTCGCGGGCCGTTGTTTCCGTAAATACCCAATCATCCAGCTCGAATGTGAAGAACTTACTGCCAAAATTACCCTCAAACATCAGCCGCTTGCCCCTTTCAAAAAGAATCTCTTTCGGACCGAAGTTATTCAACAGTTTATCTACATAATCAAAAGGTCCCTCTGCAGTTAGGAATTCACCGGTAGAAATATCAAGAAAGGCAACCCCACAGGAAGCCTTGCCGAAATGAACGGCAGCCAGAAAGTTGTTCTCTTTATAATTCAGTACATTATCATTGATAGAAACGCCGGGAGTCACCAATTCAGTTATACCTCGCTTCACCAACTTTTTCGTCATTTTCGGATCTTCCAACTGATCACAGATAGCGACCCGCTTTCCGGCACGAACCAGTTTAGGAAGATACGTATCGAGAGCATGATGGGGAAAACCCGCCATCTCAATGGTTTTACCTTTTCCGTTTGCACGTTTTGTCAATGTGATTCCCAGAATCTCGGAGGCAACAATGGCATCTGTGGAATATGTTTCATAAAAGTCGCCGCAACGAAACAGCATCACTGCATCCGGATGTTGTGCCTTCAAATCCAGAAACTGTTTCATCATCGGGGTAAGGACGATCTCTTCTTCGTTCACGGTTCTCTCCTTTTCTTTTTTATTTAGGGTAAACAATTGCAATATCTTTGCAAAGATAACGGTTTTCCGGCAGAGAATCAACGGTATCCCCCGTTTCAATTTTCAAAATAAGTGTTGCATACTTTTAAAAAGAGAGGATGTTTTTCTTAACAAGCAGGAAGATATTATTAAAACGTGTTATAAAACATACTATTTTTCTTGGATAATTTGCTAATATCACAGAAGTCCGTACCTTTGCAATGTGTTTTTCATAGTATTAGATTTAAGGTTAACAAAGGTTGGGTCAAGGCGTTGACCCTTTTTTTATGTCCGTACGGCTCATTAACGCCCTTTTCTTTCCGCCAAATACACCCCACAGACAATACAGCCTGCACCTATTAATGCAAACAGAGTGATTTGTTCCTGCAAAATCATCATGGAAGCTACCATTGTCACCAACGGATTGAGATAGATATAATTGGAAGCTCTAACAGTTCCCAACTGTTTTAAGACCACATTCCAGAGGACATAACATATCAAGGAAGCCAGAACAGCTAGAAACAAAAGATTGGATAATACAATCGGTTGTAAAAGTATATCAAGATCCGGTTGTAACGGATGAAGAAGAAAGGCGGGAAGTATGGTCAATACTCCATAAAAAAATATCTTGCGGGTGATAAATACAGTGGGGTAACGCCCCGTCATTTTCCGTATAATCAAGCTATAAAATGCCCACGAAAGAGCGGCAAGTAAAGTAAGCAAATCACCTACAGGAGAGATTTTCAGTATTACACTCCCATTAAAGACCACTAATCCTACTCCTGCCAAAGCTAATAGTGAGCCGCCAATCAGCCCTTTCGTAGCTTTTTCACTTTTATAGAAGAGTAAAGAAAGAATAGTCGTCAACAAAGGAGCCGTGCAGATAAGGAAAGACACATTGGAAGCCTGCGTGATTCCTAATGCCGTATTTTCAGTAAAGAAATAAAGTGACCCGCCAAAGATACCACCTGCCATCAGCCAAAATTCATCTTTCCAACGATTGGCAAACAAACGCTTGGGAGAAATTATCCAAATACCTGCGTAAGCAATCAAAAAGCGATAGAAAAAGATTTCCTGCGGAGTCAGCCCATAACCAATCAATACTTTGGTCGCTATAAAAGTCAATCCCCAAATTGATACAGTCAATATTGCAATCAAATGATAATACCCATGCTTCAATTCCATAGTGATGGTAATGTTTTTTAATAGAGTGCAAAGATAGCGAGAAGTTATGGAATGTTTGTTTGGAGAAGTAACAAAAAGCCCGTACCTTTGTTTATGTTCAAAGAAAGCTCCTAAAATAAGGAATAAGTTATGGAAAAATATACAGCACCGGACAGAAAACGTATCCCCTATGGCATGATGAACTTTGCAGTAATCCGCCGCGACGACTGTTATTATGTAGACAAAACCCGGTTTATACCCATGATAGAAGAGGCGGACAAGTTTTTCTTCTTTATTCGCCCGCGCCGTTTCGGCAAAAGTCTCACAGTAAATATGTTGCAGCACTATTATGATATACTTGCCAAGGATAAATTCGAAGCGCTGTTTGGCGACCTTTACATCGGAAAGCACCCTACGCGCGATCGGAACAGCTATCTGGTACTATACCTCAACTTCTCCGGAATAGTAGGCGAACTGCACAACTATCGCAAAGGGCTGGACGCGCATTGCCAAACAATGTTCGACTACTTCTGCGATATTTATGCCGACTATCTCCCCAAAGGCATCAAGGAAGAACTCGACAAGAAAGAAGGAGCTGTCGAACAATTTGAATACCTGTTCACAGAATGTAATAAGACCAACCAACGTATTTACCTCTTTATTGACGAATACGACCATTTCACCAATGCCATTCTCTCTGATATAGAGAGCCTGCACCGTTATACGGACGAAACGCATGGCGAAGGTTATCTGCGTGCCTTCTTCAATAAAATTAAAGCCGGAACCTATTCCAGCATCGAACGTTGTTTCATTACCGGCGTAAGTCCCGTGACAATGGACGACCTCACAAGCGGTTTCAACATCGGAACCAACTACTCGCTCACACCGGAATTTAACGAGATGATAGGTTTCACGGAAGAAGAAGTCCGCCAAATGCTTACCTATTATTCCACCACCAGTCCATTCAATCACAGTGTAGACGAACTGATAGAAATAATGAAACCTTGGTATGACAACTACTGCTTTGCAGAAGAATGTTACGGTGAAACCACTATGTACAACTCCAACATGGTACTCTACTTCGTCAAGAATTATATTCAACGAGGCAAAGCCCCCCGGGATATGGTAGAAGACAATATCCGTATCGACTACGAAAAATTACGTATGCTCATTCGGAAGGACAAAGAGTTTGCCCATGATGCCTCCATCATACAAACATTGGTGAGCGAAGGCTACGTCACCGGAGAACTGAAAAAAGGTTTTCCTACCATCAATATCACTAATCCTGACAACTTTGTGAGTCTGCTTTACTATTTCGGTATGCTCACCATTAGCGGCACGTATAAAGGAAAAACCAAACTCACCATCCCCAATCAGGTAGTCCGCGAACAAATCTACACCTATCTGCTAAGTACCTATAACGAAGCCGAACTTAATTTCAGTAGTTACGAGAAGAACGAACTTGCCAGTGCCCTTGCCTACGATGGCTCTTGGAAAGCTTACTTCGACTATATTGCCAACTGCCTGAAACGCTACACTTCCCAGCGCGACAAGCAGAAAGGCGAATTTTTTGTCCATGGCTTCACACTTGCCATGACAGCACAAAACCGTTTCTACCGTCCCATTTCCGAACAGGACACACAGGCAGGCTATGTCGATATTTTCCTTTGTCCGCTACTAGATATCTATTCCGACATGAAGCACAGTTACATTGTGGAACTGAAATATGCCAAGTATAAAGACCCCGAAAGCCGCGTGGAAGAACTGCGGCTGGAAGCTATTGCTCAAGCCAATCGCTATGCTGACACCGATACGGTGAAGAGAGCAGTCGGCACTACACAGCTTCATAAAATCGTAGTTGTATACAAAGGAATGGATATGCCGATATGCGAAGAGGTTTAATACAAAAAGGGAACTTGCATTGCAAGCGTATCATGCAAAAGAATCTTTCGAACGTGCGTATGATTATCCTGTATGGAAGTTATGCGCAAGGTTGTCCCCCAATACTCATCTCTCATATTTTCTCCCTTCAAATAGCCTTATACAACTCAATAAATATTGCTATCCATTCTCACCGAACGGTTATTGATGTACCAATGTACTTATATCTTTAGTATAAACGCCTATCATTTACAGATAATCTTACCTACATAATAATCGTTCCACTAAAGTAAGCAGAACAGTGCACTCCAGTAGAGAGATCTGTTCACTCTAGTGAACGGTTCATTGCACTCTAGTGGAACGGTTATTATGCTTATTCAATCATACGGATATACTATTGAATAACAGATTATTATATACCAATTCACACATAAACAACCGTTCGTTATCAGACAAGATAGCTTATGTCTATGTATACCACACCAGATATATGGTATTTGAGGTATAAAGATAGTATACTCACATTCAATTCTGTAAAAGGGAGAAAGTATGAAATTACGTTAGATGAAAATCGGCTAAAGCTACTTAAGCAATGCATTTCAAATTATGAATATCCCTATCTGATTCAATCAACAAAAATGGGGGTGTGTCGTAATGCACGATGCACCTTCTTTTTTTTCGTTAGCTATAAAAATCAGTTAGTCTTCTTTAAGCAGCGATATTTTGACTATTACTTCGGTTTATGTGTTCCCAGCATCCAAATAGAGCAGCTGTAAGCTCATGAAACAGTTTAATCAGCCAGTTTATACCTTCTTCTTTCATTTTCGCACACATCTTTTTTATATTGAAGGCAATGGCAAAGAAGCAAAAGTCCATGAAAACCTTATCCTTTCCAAAATGACGGAAACGTTTGTAGTTCATATTGTATTTTATTTGTCCGAACACAGCTTCCGGTTCTATACATCTTTGTTCTCTATGTTTCAGCCCTTCCTCTGAACAGAGCAGCTCTTTGGCTTTTTGCTTGTATCTTCTGAGCCTGTGATTCAGTTCTATCGTCCTGTTTCCTTTTGCTTTAAAACATCGGCATCTTAGCGGACAGCCTTCACACCTGATAGCTCTGTACCTGGCATTTTCACTTACATATCCGGATGCCGTTTTCTGATGTCCGGTTCCTATCCTCTGCATCCTTTGTCCCATGGGGCAGATACAATAGTCATGTTCTTCATTGTAGTAGAAGTTTTCCGCCTTGAACGGATCCGGTTTGAATCTCGGCCGCTGTTCCATATGGAAGTAGTTGTATTTGACGTAGGCTTCCATGCCGTTTTCTGACATGAAGCGGTAGTTTTCCTCAGAACCATAGCCTGAATCGGCAACCACCGTATGCGCTGTCCTGTCATATCTGTCTGAAAAGGATTTTAGGAAAGGTATCATGGTCAGTGTATCCGTAGGGTTCGGGAAGAGTGCAAAATCAGTAATGAACTGGTTCTCGGTACCGATCTGAAGATTGTAACCGGGCTTCGTCTGACCATTGCGCATGGCATCTTCCTTCATTCTCATAAAAGTAGCGTCCTTGTCTGTTTTGGAATAGGAGTTCCGGTTCTGCAGAGTGTCCAGATGGTTGTCGTATTCCTGCAGTTTATCTCTGTGTTCTTCCAACTCCTTCAGTTGTTTGCGTTTCTTTTTCAGCTCAGTCTTTTCCTCTTTGGTGGAAGACTCCGGAACCTGTTCAAGTGCATGACGCAACTCTCTCGCCATTTCGGTCAGCATAGCCGGAGTGAATTCAACTTCCTCATTACTTTCCGATGATTTCTCCTGGGCGATGACATCGTCTATCTGCCCTAACAGAACGTGTATCTTCTTCATTAGGCGTTCACGGTTCCGCTCAACCGTTTTTCTCCAGACGAAAGTGTACTTGTTGGACTTGGACTCAATCTTTGTTCCGTCAATGTATTCCACATTCAGACTGATGAAGCCCTTGCAAGAGAGCAGAAGTACGGTTTGGGTAAAAACCTCGTTGATTTCCTTCTTCACCCGGTTGCGGAAACGGTTGATGGTAATGAAATCCGGTTTCTCATACCCGGCCAGCCAGATATAATGAATGTCACGATGAAGGAGCTTCTCTATTTTCCGGCAGGAGTAGATGTTGTTCATGTAGGCATACAGAATGACCTTGAGCATCATCTTGGGATGGTAAGGGCTGCGACCGCATTCTTTATATAACTTCCTGAAACTTTCAAGATTCAAACTTTCAACCAGAGCGTCAACCATGCGCACCGGATCGTTTTCTGCAATATCCTCATCAATTCTTTGAGGAAATAGCACTGTTTGATTGGGAATGTAAGGACGATAATGTATCTTTGACATAGTTAAATTTGTATGCTTAAAGATACAAAATCTTTAGGTAATAACAAAGCCCCAGCTTGTGAAAGTCGGGGCTTTGTCCATAAAAAAAGAAGGTGTGCATTTTGACACACCTTCATTCGTTATCCTTTGTTGTGCATTTTGCACATCCCACCTATTGAAATTATATAATCATATTCTCTATTTCCATTTTTATTTCCCCAAATATAAGAATAAAAATGAGAAAGTCAATAACAAAAAGAAGTAATTTGAAAATAAATTTCTTTTTATACACAGTTATCAAGCACCTATATTCTTTATAATTTACTACAATTCTTCATAAGTCTCAAAAAGTTAGCATTATAAAACTCAGAGAAGTAGACAGGCAAGTTCTAAGAAACTTTCGATACAAGTGAAATAGCAAAACCGCCACCAGACGCAGCATTAATTTTCAACTTTGTTTTATTGGTGACAGTCTTTGTCTCAATCACATAATCTGTAGGATTATTACGATAATGGGCTTCCTTGCCATCACGATAAATCGTAGCAATGTACTTTTGTCCTGCGGGAAGAAATGAGAAATCGATTGTTGCAACACGAGGAATCTCACCGTTCGTACCACCTACAAACCAATTATTAGTGTTCTTTGCACATCGAGCTACAGTCACATATTCCATTGGTTCAGCTTCAAGGTAATAACTTTTATCCCAATCAAGCGCTACGTCTTTAATAAACTGAAAAGCATCAAGATATTTCTCATAAGTTTCCGGAAGATCGGCAGCCATCTGAAGTGGACTCGACATTGTAACATATAACGAAAGCTGGTTGGTAAGTGTAGTATTTACCCACGACTTTTTATCAGGATTATATTTTGTTATATCATTTTCAAACAGACCTGGAGTATAATCCATCGGACCACCGATAAGACGGGTAAATGGGAGTATTGTTGTATGGCTCGGCTTACTGCCCCCAAAAGCCTGATATTCAGATCCACGTGCAGACTCATTGCTTATAAGGTTAGGCCATGTCCGACAAAGACCAGTAGGGCGCACTGCCTCATGAGCATTCACCATAATCTTGTAATCAGCAGCCTTTTCAACAGCATATTGATAATGATTGACCATTCGCTGAGTATAATGGTGCTCACCTTTGGGTATTATATCACCTACATAACCACTTTTAACAGCCTTATATCCATTATTCACCATAAATTGATATGCCTGATCCATACGACGTTCATAATTGCGTACAGCACCAGATGTTTCGTGATGCATAATCATCTTCACACCTTTGGACTTAGCATAATCCCGTATTTCAGGTAAATTAAAATCAGGATAAGGAGTAATAAAATCAAATACATCCTCCTTAAAATTACCAAACCAATCCTCCCAACCAATATTCCATCCCTCAACCAACACAGCATCAAAACCATGTTTTGCAGCGAAATCTATATATTGCTTCACTTTCTTTGTAGTAGCCCCATGACGCCCATGAGGCTTGGCATGGTCATAATCTGTTTTTCCAAGATGAATATTAGGAAAATCCCATGTATAGCTCCAATCGCTTTTTCCAGTAATCATCTCCCACCAGACACCAATATATTTGGTAGGCAATATCCACGAAGTGTCTTTAAGTTTACATGGTTCATTAAGATTGAGGGTGATACGGGATGAAAGAATATCACGGGCATCATCAGAAACAATGATGGTGCGCCAAGGTGTACAACAATCACTTTGCATATATGCCATCTCTCCATTGACATCGGGTGTAAGCCATGATTTAAATACAAAATTCCTATCGTCAAGATTGAGGTGCATAGCCGGGTAATTGACCAAAGCGGCTTCATGAAGATTAATATATAAGCCATCATCAGTCTTTAACATTAATGAAGTTTGTACCCCAGTAGGTGAGAAAGACGTCTGTGACAGGTTGTTAGAAATCGATTTTTCCATTAATCCACGTATTTCCGAAAGCCGACTACGTGTGTAATCATATTCTTGTGTATCATAATCTCCTGGAATCCAATAGGCTGTCATATCACCCGACATAGCAAACTCCGTACACTCATCTGTGATGACAAAATAACTTAATTCGCGCTGTTGTGGGAACTCATATCGAAAACCAAGTCCATCATTAAAAAGCCTAAAACGTATAGACATTCGACGATTGGTATCTGCTTGTTTGAGAGCCACTAGCACTTCATTGTAATGATTACGTATGACCGACTCTTCTCCCCATACAGGTTGCCACGTTTCATTTAATGAATCATTGGTTACAGTAGTTATTTTAAACTTCTCAAGCAATGGGTCTGAGTTTTTTAGCACAAATCCAAGTCCACTCGGCTTAATAACAGTTTTCCCCTTATAATACAACACATAAGTCGGACGTCCTTCAGAAGATAAAAAAAAGTCCATTTTCAAATTGCCATCAGGCGATGAGAATAGCTGTTTAGCAAAAGCCGAGGTTGCACATGCCAAACAAAATACCAAACTTAAAAATTTACATAATTGAGTTATCATACAATATCAAAATAATACAAAGATTATATTTTAAATAATTTCACAACAGCACCACCGCCACGAGCAACAGGAATTGAAAGAATCGTATTAGCAGTTACTTTACGGGTCTCAATTTCTACCGGATAAGGATTCTTCTCCCAATCAGCATTGCAGCCATCACGGTAAATAATAGCCTTATATTGACTATTAGTATCTAGAAAAGAAAGACTGATATTAGCTGTACGGGCCTCTGTACCAGTAGCGGTAGCCAAATACCACGAATTATGCCCTTTACTTTTACGGGCAACAGTTATATACTTCCCAATCTCAGCTTCCGGATAAATCGTTTTATCCCAATCGGTAGGACAATCACAAACAAACTGGAATGGTCCGGGATTATTTTCGTAATTTTCAATCATATCAGCAGCCATTTGAAGCGGTGAATAGAGAATCACAAACAATGCCAGTTGCTTGGCAAGTGTTGTATTGGGATGTGTTTGTGGCATTACGTCATTCTCAAAATTGAATATAACCGGAGTAAAATCCATAGGGCCAGCCAATCCCCGTGTGAATGGTAAAGTCACTGTATGTTCCGGAGGATTACCCCCTTCTTCATTCCAAGCATTCCACTCTTGTCCACGTACTCCTTCTTGGGTCATTAAGTTTGGCCAAGTACGTTGCAACCCTGTAGGAATGACAGGCTCATGATTGTCAATGGCAATCTGATATTTGGCGGCAGTCTCAATCACTTTACGGTAATGCCTTACCCCAAACTGACTACTATGGTATTCTTTATTGTCTAGTAGATCTCCAACATAACCAGTTTTGACATAGTGCATACCATTTTGCCGATAAAGTTTAAATCCGTCTTCCATTTGCCTTTCATAATTAGCAATGCGTCCGCCCGTTTCATGATGACCGATAAGTACAACTCCTTTACTACGCCCATAATTATTAACGTGTGTAATATCAAAATCCTTATACGGATGTACATAATCAAAATTCCATGACTTCCAATCAGGATTCCAACCTTCCACCAATACTCCACCAAAATTATTCTCAGCAGCAAAATCCATATAGCGAATAGTATTTTCTGTTGTGGCTCCGTGCTGTGGTCCATCGTGCCACGTGTGAGTTTTCATGTGATAACACCACCAAACACCAATATAGCGCTGCGGTTTTATCCACGAAGTATCCATTATCCGACAAGGCTCATTCAAATTAAGCATGAGACGTGAAAGCATCATCTCACTGGCATTGTCAGTGACTATCAGTGTACGCCACGGACTTACTCGCACCCCAGTAACAAACACCTTCTCACCACTACTCCAGGGTGTAAGCGCAGCACGAAGTATATTACTTCCTGGTGTAGCTCGTACATTCATGGCTGCAAAATCTGTCAAATTAGCTTCATGAAGTGCTAAATGTAATCCTTTATCAGTGCGCATAGTGACCGGAGTACTAGCCCAACCCATCTTATCTATAGGAAGTTCACGAAATAGACCTTCATAAAAACGTATCCCTTCTACTGGAAGTGACCAACTTGTATGGTTATCTGTAAAAGCAAACTCAGTAAGTTCATCCATGATTACAAAGTCTCCCAATTGTGCCTGACGCGGAAATTCATAACGAAATCCAATACCATCATTAAACACACGAAATACAATACTAATCTCACGACCTGGAGCTATTTTCTCCTGCATGAGATCAATCGCCATCTCATTATAATTATTTTCAATTACCGATTCTTCACCCCATATTGGATTCCACGATTCCGAAACAGTATTATGCCGAATATTAGCAACAGAAAATCCTGTAATCATATCAGGAACATCTTTTAGCTTCAAGCCCAATCTCGATTGTGATAACACTACTTCTCCACCACGAACAACCCGATAAAAGATGTCTCCTTTTTTAGAAACCTCAAACGTCACCACTATATGCCCGTCAGGAGATGTTATATGATGAGTAGTACTACCCATCATCAATATGCTTGAATATAATACAAAGAAGCAACTAATAAAAATTTTCTGTATCATTTCAGTTCGATATAATCAATAAAGAACATACCATTGCCACTACCCTTACAGACATCAACATAATTCACGCCCTGGTTAAGCCTTACAGTCACAGTCTGATCTTTCCAAACATATTGTTCGTCAAAAGAAATCTGCTTCTCATCTCCGTTTACCTTAAAAACACCAGTACCCGGAATATCGGAGGAAGCACGTCCTCTCACAATAATAGTATACTCACTAGTCACAGGTACCTCAACAGAAAAAAGAACAGAAGCTCCTTCACCTGTAAAACTACCTACATAACCAAACCCGTCAGAATTCTCTGCTATCGGTGGCAAATCCGCATCGTCGATTGTCCAATCATTTTTGCAAGACATTAGTACTGCCATCGCTATAAAAAAGGAAAATATAATTTTCTTCATTTCAGTCATTTCTTACAAATTAATAATCAGTTATCACTTTTGGACTTTCACACTGCCACGCAGAGCAGCAACTTCAGCCTGATAACGTTTGCATGAAGATGTGATACGGAGAATACGACATCCATGTGCAGGTACGTTAACTTTATAAACGCCTTCAAAAGCACCTAAATCAGAATGAGTCCAAAGATCACGTATATTACTAACTTTCCCCTCTTTAATTCCTAAATCACGCAAAAAATTGATAGACATATTTGAAGCTTCTTCCTCCCTATTGAATAATCCAACAATCCACTCACCATTAGGCAATTGCCCCACCCATTTTGAACTTGCAATTTCTGATGGATTTCCCGACATTGGACGTGCACTAAATCCTATTTTATTAAGTGCTAGAATCTCCTCATTTTGATAAAAACGCTCACATCCATTAGCTGTATCATACTGATCGGCAATAGCTATGGGCGAACCGGTAATAGCCATTAGTGATACCCAAAATTGACGTTCTGTATCACTCTCGCAAGTATTTAACCTAATAAAGTCACCATCCATCATGATTTGTCCGCGGGCAGCTACATCACTAAACCCAACAAAGCCATCAAAAACATTGCCCCACTGTGCCCAACGGTCCTGTTGAATGCCACGACGACGATTACTGATAAAATCCCATCCCCCTCCGAAAACATCTTCACTAATACGGAAAAGATCACCGTATGGAATTTCATTAGCGGCATGGTCGAAACAATTAGGCATTACCAAAGAGATGAAAATTTCATCACCCGCTTCTTCTTTAATCCAACGAAGAGCCTTCACATAACGTTCCGTACCATATGCATCTTCGTAATGATTCAGAAAATCTATTCTAAGAAATGAAAAGCCAAGATCGATAAAATAACGAACATAACCTTTAATCCACTGTTCAGCACCCTCTTTATCTGCATCTACCCAATAAAGATAATCATTAAAATTAACATTCCCCTTAATATCACGAGTGGTCTTTTCAGAACCTTTCACCGGCAAATTATTCTCATAAGCTTTTCTTGACATCCACAATGGATCGTAATAGATCCCTGTTTTTAGGCCTTTATTCTTATTATAATTAATCCAATAAGCAAAATCATGGCTCCAAGTATCATTATACTTCGTTATATATCCATTTTCATTGACAGTTTGTGCTCTTTCAATCCAACCATCGGTACACACCATATCGTAACCATAGGAGAGAAAATTCTTGGCTACCCAATCCACGGATTTTTGATAACGTTCCTCAGCCAATGGACTATCAGTCACATAACACTGTTCGTACGCCATCCAATAAAGAGGACCTGCTCCATGCCTTGTAAATTTACTATCACGGGCACTAACCGCTATTGAAATAATAACAAGTCCACACAAAAATATACCTCTAATATTCATATGATTTTAATTTAATAGTTTATGATTATAATTACAAATTTACTCTATCTTAAATACATAAAGTGTCATTCCTTCGACATCAACTTCAATGCGATATCTACCACTATTTTCTGGAGAAACACCCCATGATGCAGCCAACGGGTTGCCAGGTCCCTGAACTTTTTTCATCTTATAAACACCATTATCTTCTACTAACTCACGATATTCGTCGCTATCACCTTTTTCCGGTATAAGGAAAACCACTTGGTCCCAATTTCCCTTAGATGTAATGAAATTAAATTGACGATTTCTTTCTGTTTCAGTATAATAGAGTTCACCTTCCCAAATAAAACGTTTGGATGTCTCATCATATAGCAATTGTACTCCCGGATTATTTGAATCAGTACCAGAATTACCTGCAACCCCCTGTATGTATAACTGGTTGTCAAGATCGCGAACCTTTTCTAACGTAACTGTTAAGGCTTCAACATCCACTATAATTTTGTATACGGCACTACCGTTTTCTGGTACTCCAAAAAACGCATCTTTCAATGTCCCTTCACCTTGTGAACAACGTTGCAATTTATGGGTTCCCGGCTGTATGACTTCAATATATCCATCGGTAGTAGCATTTTCCGGAACAAGAAAATCAACTTGATCCCATTCACCTTTTGCTGTACAAAATTTAAATTGCTTGTTTTCTGTATTATAATGGATTTCTCCCTCCCATGTAAAAATATTCCCGTCAGATGAATCCATATAAAGTCCATCAGTTGAATACCATTTACCAGATGCACTTCCAAGTATATAAAGTTCCGGCCCTAATTCAATTTCGCTAAGCCAAGTCACAGTAATAGTGATATTCTTTTTACCCTTCGAAGCATCTACTATAATTCTATAATTACCGGAGATCTCAATTTTCCATTTACTATCAGGACTACCGGTAGGTACATACTCCACAGCCGCATCAGCAACACCCGATTTATTTATAATTGTTCCTGCTACAACAGGCATAAGGAACTCATCTTCATATTTTCCACTATTATTAATAGGGCATTTCATCTCCCCCTGTCTAAGCGGTCCTTCATACTGAAACACATTTGCCGAAATATTTTCCATTGGATAAGGGTTATTAATATCCCAAGCAGCTGGAGTAGCATCTCCAATAATAAAAAGTTGATTTAGTTCAAACTCTTTTTCATCAAGTTTCTTTACTAATACAACAGTTACCGTCATATCTTTCACATTAATAGTGATATCATAAATGCCATCCTCCCCTTCATGAATACCCCAAAAATGATCTTCAAGATCTCCGGTCAGTTCTGAACAAAGACGTGCATTATTAGGTGTATCCTCTCCAAATGTAGCATAAGCATAAGATTTTCCACTCACCACGCCTGAAGAAGGGATAATATAATAAATTTTATCCCAATCACCTTGCGCAGTACAGAATTTAAATTGTTTATTATCACCGTAATAACGCAATTCTAGCTGATAAGTAAATATATTCGGATTAGATGTTTTTTCCATCGGAACAGCCAAATTAGAATCAAAATTATTGTCTGCTCCATAACCAAGAATATAAATCTGTTCATAGAGTGAAGCATCACCTGTTTCAACAATCTTTAGATCCTTTTCTGCATCACAGCCATTCAACAACACTGTGAAGAAGAAGCCCACTATCAGTAATAGGTAATTATATATTGTCTTCATCTTATTTCATTGTTTAAAAGTTCAAATCAATCTATGGCATCAATAGCCGGGATTTTGTTTAAGATTATGGTTGGTATCCAGTGATTTACGTGGAATAGGAAAAATCTTTGTATGATCATCTTCATCGGGCGTCTTATCCCACCATGAACCTGTATTGAATTTTCCGAAGCGAATTAAATCAATACGACGACGTCCTTCACCAAGAAACTCACGTCCCCACTCATCCAAAAGTTCCTGTTCATCAAGTGTAACACTTCCTTCCGGAACATAAAGATAATCACTCCATCTCTCTTGGGGATAATTGCGTTTACGCACAGAATTGAGTAACACTCCAGCTTTCGACAATTCCCCTAAACGAAAATGACACTCTGCTAAAGCATATATGATTTCCGGAAGACGTATTTCTACAAAATCCGATTCCATTTGACCGGATTCATCATCACTATAAAATGGATACTTTACGTAATGCCACCCGGATTGGTGGTCTCCTGAACGAAGGTTACTAGTCTTATTTATAGGCCATTGATTGGGACGTAACCCTTTAAATTGTCCAACAGCATCACGGATATATAATTCATAACTGCCATCAGGGGAGGTCATATTTCCCCTCACTCCATCTTTCACAACAGGAATAGAGCCAAATAGAAACAACCCCTCACGTCTGTTGTTACCAAGATTTTTATAAAGTTTCAATCTTACATCTTCAGGATAGTTACGAAATTTCTGGGCAGTATTACCAAGTTTATAACTGTAAAGTTCGCCATTCAGGTCATAACTTGGGGTAAGGGCATATTTACAGTTATGATCACCACCTTCACTTTTGGAATCATTAACGTAATATTCCATCTGTTGTGGGACGCTCCACCAAAACGTATCACCCTTGTACAGCCAAAAAGTATAATTCTGACTACTGGGAAAAGCAAAGAGAACCTCATCAGAAATATCGTTATTCCAATCAAAGACTTCATCCCAACGGTCTGATACCTGATAGAGTCCATATTCTCCATCAACTATTTTCTGGGCATACGTAATACACTCTGTCCAACGTGCTTCTCCAATATATACTTCGGCATTCAAATACAAGCGTACCAATAATGCCGCAACTCCGGCTTGGGTCCATTGACCTTGTTCGTTACCATTACCACCAAGCCCCGACTTAGCATTGATAAGATGCAGAATTTCTTTTAATTCATCTTCTATGAAAGTAAACAACTTTTGAGAAGAGATTTGTTCACCAGATCCACTTTTAGGATCAGAAGAAGTATAGAGAGGAACATTTCGAAACTTATCAAGTAAACGCAGATACAGCCAAGCTCGAAGAGCACGATTCTGAGCTTTCAGGTCACTGAATTCCTGCTCGGAAAAGCCAAAATCAGATGGGTCCAATCTATTGAGATCATCTATTATATAATTACTTTGCATAATACCTGTGTAACAACCATCCCATTCCATATCAAGATATTTACTTTCAGGAGTCAACTCATGGTATTGAAGAGCCCGCCATTGTCCAGCATCGTCCCACCACCCATCACGAGTACAGGTCATTATTTGGTCTGCCGTTAATTCGTTAAGAGGAATATTTGATTGAATAGACCAATAAGCATGTTCAAAGGGACGAAAAGCTGCCCGTATAACATCTGTCTTAGTATTATAGTAATTATCACTCATAACATCACTATATACAGTCTCACTCAAATCTGTGCATCCAGCTGTAATGACAGTGAAAACGCATCCGCCTATGATGGCCAATATTTTAGATTTCATGATTTTAAATTTTATAAGTTTAGAAATCAAGTTGCACACCAAGAACAAACTGACGGCAACTCGGATAATATGTACGTGAACCAGTAGCTCCCGGTGTCAATCCATTAGTTTGTATAGAAGAAGGATCTACCCCGCTGTAACGGGTAAAAGTGGCAAGATTCTTTGCAGTAAACGAAAATTTGACAGACTCAAGAAAACGAGATTTGACAGGCCATGTATATCCTAACGAAAGCATATCAAGTTTCACATAATCTCCTTTTTCCAAATAATAGTCAGTCACCACATTTTTACCTTTTATTTCTGCATTTTTTGTATATGCTTTTTGTAAGACATTTCCTGTAAAACTTTGAGTACCATAATAAAAATCATGTATATTGAAAATATCATAACCAAATGCACCACGAAAGAAAATGGAAAGGTCCCAATTACGCCAATGAAAATTGTGTGTCATCGATGCGGTAAACTTTGGAAGTCCATTACCAACAATTTGTTTGTCATCATTTGTTCCATTAGCGGCAGGTTTTATATTACCTTCCCGATCATAAATCATAAAATTACCGTTTTTATCAATACCAGCATACTTCCACATATAAAAGTTACCTATGCGTTCACCTGCAGAAATACGTTGTAAAGTATAGAGTGGATATGGATCGGAAGTCTCAACCATATCATAATAATCCTGTCCTACATAATCGGAGTTACTGAAATCAACAAACTTATTGTTCATCGTAGCTCCTACAACATCAATAGAATAATCAAAATCTTTCAATTGTATCGCACTTACATGAAGTTCAAACTCAAATCCTGAATTTTTCATTGTTCCCACATTAACAAAAGTTGTAGAATGCAGATATGGCGGGACAGGGACATTATAGTCTCCCAAAAGATCCTGCTGTTTACGATTATAATAATTGAAAGATCCGGAAATACGATTGTTTAATAGCGAAAAATCAATACCAATATTCCAGTTTTTTGCCTTTTCCCAGTGTAAGTCATTATTCACATTTTTACCAGGTCCCCACACTTGTAACCATTGTCCGTTATAATAGTAGTAACCAAAACTCGACATAGTACTGAGTGACCTATAGTTACCAAAATCCTGATTACCTGTTTCACCATAATCACCACGAATTTTCAGTTCATTAACCCAATTAATATTCTGCATGAATGATTCTTCCGATATGCGCCATCCGGCCGAAACAGCAGAGAAATTTCCCCATTTATGGTCCTTACCAAATTTTGAAGAACCTTCATGCCGTAGTGAAGCAGTTAACAAATAACGACCCTTCCAATCATAGCTAACACGGCCAAAGAAGGCTATCAACTTAGAATCTTCAGCCCATGAACCTACTCCCACATGACCTTCCTCCTTATCCCAATCACCAGTGCCAAGATTATTGGAACCGATACCATCATTTATAAAATCTTTATTCTCACCTGAGAGATTCTGATCTTTTATATACTGATAAGAGTAACCAAACATGGCTTTTACATTATGTCCGCAAAATGAGCCATTATAATTAGTAAGCCATTCTAGAATACGTTGAGACTGTTTTGCATATTTACGAGACCCCTCACCAGAATATCCCTGACCTATTGCTAATGTAGAAGTAGAAGGACGAAACCAAGAATCAAAATTCGATGACTCGTGTCCGGCAAACGTAATCTGTGTATTTAAAATATGCTCATTTTCAGAATCTTTCCACAATAAAGGTAATAAATTAAGTTTAGCAGTAGCATCATAATCTAAAAGTTTCGTTTCCGAAGTGTTCTCTTCAAGATTAATCAACTCAACAGGATTGTATCCAGCAGCTTGTCCCATAATTGCAGTATATTGTCCTGGATTATCTACATCCATAATAGGAGTCGTGGGATTAATTTCTAACGCATTACGAAATACATCCCAAGATGAATTTTTACGCTTAATAAGCCTTGGAACCACATTGGCTGTAAAAGTAAATAATCCGTTACGTGTTGTCTGTTGTATACCTGCTCTCGCACCATATTCCTCCCGTGACGAATACAGATCAACTCCATCAGCTTTACGATAATCTATCGATATGCGGTAATTATTTTTATCATTCCCACCACTAAGCGATAATGTATGCTGATGCATCCAACCCGTTCTCGTCACAGCATCCAACCAATCATCGTTTCCACCGAGATCATTACCATAACCACCCGGAATACGCAATGCTCGATATTGTTTAGCAGTAAGCATATCTAATTCATGATCTGCAACACTCGCTGAAATCGTTCCCATATAAGAAGTATGTATTTGTCCGTCACGTACTCCTTTTTTAGTTGTCACAAGAATCACCCCGTTAGAACCACGTGTTCCATAAATAGCAGCTGCAGCACCATCTTTAAGTATGTCAAAACTAGCAATATCATTAGGGTTGATATTCGTAAGATTTCCACCAGGAATTCCATCAATCACAATCAGAGGACCGGTTCCCGCACTTCTCGACGACACACCACGAATCTGAATACTAGCCTGATTGTTAGGATCAGCTGCACCGGTATTAGTAATTGATACACTTGGTATTTTACCTTGAATCATCATAGATACATCAAGAGAAGTAGATTTCAGAAAATCTTTCTCATTGATATGAGAAATTGAAGAAGTCAATTCTTTTTTATCCATGGTACCATAACCGATTACCACAACTTCATTAAGCTGTTCACTGTCCGATAATAACTTAATAGTGAGTTTCTTCATGCCATTAACTGAAATAGTCTGATTTCTATAACCGACATAACTGACTTCCAACACTGCTTCAGGCAAAATCCCAGTAAAAGAAAAGTTGCCATCCACATCCGTAATGCAACCTTTTGAGGCTACACCTTTTAATCTGACAGTCGCACCAATGAGCGGTTCATTGGTCTCCGCATCCACAACTGTCCCCGAAACATTGATCGTCTGAGCGAACAACATAGTTGTACAACTAGACATAATCAATAAGGTTAATAATAAAAATCTTGATAGTGAATTTTTCATGGATATGATATTAAATTAATTAAGATTAATAATTCTATCACAAAAATAGAATGCAATTATATAAGATAAAAATACAAAACTGATAATTAAGAAAAGTAAAACAGATAATAAGTTGATTTTCATCTTATTATCTGTTCTACTGATATAAAATTATTAAGGTCATATAAAGATTTTCCCAAAATATTATAATCTGACTTTATTCCTTATTCTTTGGGAATTGCCATAATGTAATCATCAAATTCCTCTTTAGGGACAAGTGTTTTAGCTTTAGTTTTGGCTTTATACACATATATCGTATTGGTAGACAAATTAAGATATTTAGCCACATCCGTCGGATTGTTAATACCAACACGCATCAGGGCAAAAATTCTTATTTCAGTAGACAATTCTCCAGAACTATCAATACTAACCTGATATTCTTTTGGAAATAACTTATTGTATTCATCGACAAAGTTAGGAAACAATTTCATAAAAGCTTTATCAAAAGCTGAAAACAACCGCTGCCATTCCTTTTTAACTCCCATATCATATAATAAATATTTAACTTCATCATACTTCTTATCATTTAACTTATGTATGGCAGTCTTACTCATTTCAGCAACCTCGTTTACATATTGATTGGCCTTGATAGATTCAATAATGTAACGATCCTTTATTTCATTCACTTCTTTCAGTTTCAAGTTCAGCTCAGAAAGTTGTTCATTTGATTTGTCGAGTTCTTCTGTCTTACTACGAATAGCCGCATTCGACTCACATAAACTTCTATTACGTTTCCTAATCTTGGCATACATTAAAAACAGAAGAAGAAGTAACAACCCAAATAATGAAATAGCATATATTAACACGGTTTTTGTATTATGGAGCCATATATAACGTGCATTTTCTATTGATGGAAGTACAGAATTGACCTCAATCTGGCGAATTCGTGAATTGTAGGTTTTAGCATCATCAAGGGCTAAATGAATATATCGACTTGCTCGACTAAGGTCACCACGTTGTTGCATTAATATAGCAAGGTCTTTAGCTGCCGTATTTTCCCTAGTTAACGAACGAATATCATAAATAACTGCAAGAGCTGCAAAATATATTGCAGAATCTACTTGCTCCACGCCTTTATATGTATTACTCAATATAGAATAGTTGATTGCCTTTTCATGATCATTCAAATGATGAACCGTAAGTAGTCGGCTGTGCCCGTCAATAGCTTCTCTCGGCAGATAATCCCATATCAGCTTTTTCTCAATAGCCGCATAATCATGCTCATAACTACCAATAGGAGTCAAAGATAAGATATTATCATAACATGCTTCCCTTGAATGAGCGTAACGCTCTCCCAACTTAGATTTACGACCTACATACGACTCCAAATTTTGAAACATACGTGCTTTTAAAATATAATAGTGTGGTAAAACTGCTTTGGGAATATCGGCAACCTTTATCAACTTATCCACCTCAGCGGCTTCCTTGAAGAAACCCACCGAAGTGTAACAATCAAGAAGAGCTATATATGCAAGAACGAGTTCTGACTGATTGTTGTTTTTAACAGCAATATCATACATCTTATCAGCATAGACATACACTGAATCAAACTGATAATTTCGATATTCGTTATACAGAATGCTACATAAATCAAAACGTGATTCTCCAATCGGTAGATTAGCCAATTTATTTTTAAGCAAAATCAACTGCTTTTCTTTTGCCATAATGTAACTGTGGCGATTGTCTATTTCAGTATCAAGTATAGACAATACCGAATCTATTTGTATAGGCGTTACTGCAGCAACTGGCATAATAACAAAACTAAATATCACACTTAATAAAGCAGACTTAACAACTTGACCATGTAGTAAATCTAAAATAGAATATGCATCCATATAAATATTTTTTAGGGAAATGGTTAACAGATTAATAAATAAGGATATTGCAAAATTATACAAATTCAGATATATACGCTAATTAGGAGGATAGTATTTAAAAAAAACGCCAAGCATTGCTTTGGTACATAAATGAGTATTATCCTTAATTCCGCAACACTTTTAAAATCATATAAATTAAAATACTGAGTAATAATGTATTACCCAGTATTTTGCCATGTCAGAAGATTCACTTAACTTAGTGTTGCAAAATAAAAATCAAACAAATCTTCATCAGGCATGGCTAAAGTACAAATAAAATCTGAACAAGTCACACCTTTTGGTGGAATATTTTCCATTATGGCACACGGCTTTTTCATTTAAGAAATATTGTTCATCGCTTGTTATTGCAGTAAAATTCCTTATATTCGTGCGCAGCGATGCGGAAGCACCGCCTTAGGTGTTTCTTCTTATCATTCATTTTTATTTTTTTTGTAGGCGGAATTCAATAAGATATGGTGTTAATATTGTCTTCCGCCTTTGTTTTTGCGATAGCAAAAATACGATTTATTTCATTGATATACAACTTTTTATACACAATACTACTAAAAAAGAAACACCTTGACTGTCTTCGTGGCAGCATCATGACTCATTTGAGAAAATTTGTATCCTCAGTCCCTGAATACCGCAGAACAAGCAGGGGAAACTTCAAACACAAACTTGAAGATATACTCATGCTCGTAATATTGGGCAGACTCAGCAAGTGTATTACCAGAGCTGAAATACTTCAATTTGGCAAACGTCACTTGAAACGCCTGCAGTCGAAAGGGTTATTTCCGTATGGGTTACCCTCAGAAACTACGCTCTGCCGTGTGTTTCAAAGCATCGACGATGAAAAGATGGCTGACCGGATGTCTGCTTTTGCAGAGGTTTTCCGCAAGGAAATATCCGCTTCGGCAACTGACATCATTTGTATTGATGGCAAGGCCATGCGAGGTACCTTGTACGAGAACGGACGCAACCCTAATATCGTCTCTGCATATTCACTCCGTTCGGGCTTTACTTTGGCTACTGATGTTTGCAAAGAGAAAAGTAATGAAATCAAATCCGTGCCCCGACTATTGGATAAACTAGACGTGTCAGGATGTGTCGTCACAGCAGATGCCATGTCATGCCAAAAGGGGATAATAGACAAGATTAGAGGTAAAGGAGGCGACTTCGTGATCGAACTCAAGGCGAATCAAAGATCTTTGCGCTATGGGCTTGAAGACTCTATAAAAGCCACCACCCCAACTGATATCTACAAGGAAGGTCCATACTTGGAACACGGCAGGATTGAGTCAAGGGTATGCCGTATATACCGTGGGGAAGAACTGATTGTCGACAGAGAAAAATGGAATGGCAATTTGACAGTTATAGAAATACTCACATCTACAGAGAAAAAGTCTGATGGCAAGACTACATCTGAACAGCGACTGTACATTTCAAGCCTGGATAGCAGTGCAGGGCGGCTTAGTCAGATAACCAAACAGCATTGGGCTATTGAAAGCATGCACTGGGATCTTGACCGAAACCTTCGGCAGGACAGCATAAAGCGTAAGGCTGAACGGGCGGCTGGAAACCTCGACACAATTCAAAGGATGGTATTGGCACTGATTGCTGTTTGGAAGAACAGAAGGAAAAAAATATCAGATAAGCGAAAAGGTACGGCTGAGATAACAAGGGAACTATCGGTAAGCTTCACTAAGGTGTTACATTTTCTGGCTCAAAAATGAGAAAAATTCAGATTTGATATATTTGTAAATTATTGATTATCAACAACTGGATTAGCTCCCATGCCGCACTGGCATGGGTAGGGAGATTATATCCCTAGATCAAAGCTTAAATGAAAAAGCCGTGTATTGTGATCTTCAATATTAGTATTGACTTGTATTTAGGAGAAAAATTGGAAGAATATTATTGTATACTATTCAATAAATCTGTCTTTCCTTCATTAATCAACTTCAAAATCAGCTCACCGAAAAGAGTATTCTGCCAAGCGAACCATGCACGGGTAAATTTCTTCGGATTATCCTTATGGAAAGATTCGTGCATAAAGCCTGTGTCGGCATCCGTATCCATCAGCATCTTGATACAGGTCTTGATTTCGGCATCATTCTGACTGGTAAAGGCTTTCATCATAATACTCATCGGCCACACCATGTCATAACCGATGTGCGGTCCGCCGATTCCTTCACCTACCTTGCCTTTAAAGAAGTAAGGATTGTCTTCGCTCCATACAAAGCGACGGGTGTTCTGATAAATCGGATCGTTCACATTCACATCGCCCAGATAAGGCATTGCAAGCAGGCTCGGCACGTTAGCATCGTCCATCAGGTAATGATTTCCAAAGCCGTCTACCTCGAAGGCATAGATTTTACCATATTTAGGATGATTATATACCGCGTATTTCTTCAAAGCTGTTTCTACTTCCTGCGCCAAATCTTTACATTCTTTAGACAAGGCTGTTTTCTTATTTACTTTCTCCAGAATCTCGGCAGCCTTACGCAAAGAAGACACTGCAAAGAAATTGGAAGGAACCAGAAATTGAAGAGTGGTGGCATCGTCCGAAGGACGGAAGCTGGAAACAATCAAACCGACAGGTTTCACCGGTGCTCCAAGGCCGTCATTGCTCACAGTATCCAGTGCACGTTCTGTTTTACGCTGGAATTTATAAGGGCCTACTCCTTCTTTACGTTGCTGTTCCTTGAAGGTTTTCAATACGTTAGCGATTGCCTGAATCCATTCTTCGTTGAATATGCTTGCATCTCCGGTAGTCTTCCAGTAGTGGTAAGCCAGACGCAACGGATAGCACAGGGAGTCGATTTCCCATTTACGTTCGTGCAATTCCGGTTTCATATCCGTAAGGTCGCTCATCCAGTGACCGTTAGGAATGGCGCCGTCATTAAACGCATTTGCATACGGGTCGATATTGATACATTTAAACTGGCGGAGGATCACTCCTGCCAGCATTTCTTTCAGTTCGGGGTCCGAATTAGCCAGTTGCACATAAGGCCATACCTGTGCACCGGAGTCGCGCAGCCACATGGCATGAATATCCCCCGTATATACGAACGTATCCGGTTTGCCATCACTTCCCTTACGGAAATGTACGGTAGTATCCAGGGTATTCGGGAAACAGTTGGCAAACATCCATGCCAGCTTCGCATTCTTCAGAAGCTTCTGTACACGGAGAATCTCCTTTTCCACTGCATTCGAACGGAATAGGCGGTTGGATATTTCAGGACGGTTATCTTTCTGAATGGCATCTGCCAGACATACATGCATTTCCGTCATACGGTTGGAGGCTTGTAGCTGGCCACCGCAGAGAAGCATACCCGCCAGCATACCTGCACTGATATATTTGATTTGTTTTTTCATGATTACTTCTTCTTTTTGAATTCATTAGAGAAAGAATAAGGGAAATCGGCCTCTTTCGTACCACGTTGCTGATTGGGTTTGGCATCCATCTTGAAAGAAATGGTGGCGCCATTCATCAGGTCCTGATGGGTCAGGTAGTTTTTGGTGTGTTCCTTACCGTTCAGCGTCATTGATGAAATGTAGCGCTTGTCATCTCCGTTATTTGGGGCGGAAATGGTTACTGTCTTTCCGTTTTCCAGATGCAGTTTCATCTCTTTGAAGTAAGGAGTACCCAAGACATACTCATCCGTACCGGGGCATACCGGATAGAATCCCATTGCCGAGAATACATACCAGGCAGAAGTCTGGCCGTTGTCCTCATCACCGCAATAACCGTCGGGAGCAGGAGTATAGAGTTTATCCATTACTTCACGAATCCAGTGCTGCGCTTTCCAGGGTTGACCGGAATAGTTGTACATATAAAGCATATGCTGGATCGGCTGGTTGCCATGTGCATAGTTGCCCATGTTCATAATCTGCATTTCACGGATTTCATGGATAACGGCTCTGTAATAGCTCTCATCGAATATCGGAGGCAGAATAAATACGGAATCCATCATCTGGTTGAAGCCGTCTTTACCACCCATCAGGTCGATCAGACCTTGAGGATCGTGGAATACCGACCAGGTGTAATGCCAGCTATTACCTTCCGTAAAGGCGTCTCCCCATTTCAACGGGTTGAACGGAGACTGGAAGGTGCCGTCTTCATTCTTGCCACGCATCAGTTTGTGTTCGGGGTCATACAGATTCTTATAGTTCATCGCTCTCTTTGCGAAGATTTCAATCTCTTTTTTCGGTTTCTTCAAGGCTTTGCCGAGTTGGTAGATACACCAGTCATCATAAGCATACTCCAGTGTGCGGGCTGCATTCTCGTTAATACCTACATTATAAGGCACATAACCCAGTTTATTATAATATTCATATCCCAGACGTCCGGTAGAACCCACTTTCGGATGCACTGCGTTTGCTCCATGTTTCACGGCTTCCCACAGGGTTTCGATGTCGTATCCTTTCAATCCTTTCAGGTAAGCGTCGGCAACTATGGAAGCGGAGTTGTTTCCAACCATACAACCTCTATGACCGGGGCTCGCCCATTCCGGCAGGAACCCGCTTTCTTTATAAGTGTTCACCAATCCTTCCTGCATCTTCGTATTCATGGATGGATACATCAGGTTGAGGAATGGGAAAAGACAACGGAATGTATCCCAGAAACCGGTGTCGGTAAACATATAGCCCGGAAGTACTTCACCGTTATAAGGGCTGTAGTGCATAACGTCTCCTTTGGCATCTATTTCATAGAAGCTTCTGGGGAACAATACCGAACGATACAGACAGGAGTAGAATGTACGCAAATGGTCGATATCATCGTCTTTCACTTCGATGCGTCCCAGTACGTCGTTCCATACCTTGCGGCCTTTCGCAGCAATCTGTTCAACGTTGTCCGTACCCAGTTCTTTCAGGTTCAGTTCAGCCTGTTCGGGGCTGATGAAAGAGGAAGCGACACGAACATTCACCTGTTCGCCCTTGCGGGTTTTGAAACCGATCAGTGCGCCGGCATGGTTGTCCGTCACTTCCAGTTTGTTGGTGTCAATCACACCACTGGCTACGGCAGCCGTATAAGTAAACGGTTTGTCGAATACCAGCACAAAGTAGTTTTTAAAGTTGGCAGGAACACCACCGCTATTTTTAGTAGTATAGCCGATAATCTTGTTCTCCGAAGGGATCACTTTCACAAACGAGCCTTTATCGAAGGCGTCTACCACTACATAAGAGTGGTCGTTTTCGGGGAAAGTGAAACGGAAAGCAGCCGCTCTCTCTGTCGGAGCAATCTCCGTCACTATATCATGGTCGGCGAGATATACCTTATAGTAATAAGGGGTAGCCGTTTCAGCTTTGTGAGAGAACCAACTGGCACGCTGGTCCTGATTGAATACTGCTTCACCGGTAACCGGCATGATAGCAAATTGACCGTAATCATTAATCCAAGGACTTGGCTGATGGGTTTGTTTGAATCCTCTGATCTTGTCAGCGTCATACGTATAGGCCCATCCATCGCCCATTTTACCAGTCTGCGGAACCCAAAAGTTCATTCCCCAGGGTAGCGCAATGGCGGGGTAAGTATTTCCGGTAGATAGTGCGTGCTTCGACTGCGTACCAACCAGCGGACTAACATAGCCCACTGGGCCGGTAATCAATGCACTAACATTAACAAGATATACAAAGCATAAACCCAATAGCAACAAATATTTTTTTCTCATCATATATTCTTCTTTTCTACCATCATTGCTTCGGAGTGGCCCCCATTTCAAAAACTAATTCACCACCAGCCATTATATCAGTGTACAAGATATAAGGTTTGGTATATTCACAGCCATTCAATGTAATTTTCCTTATATATTTATTTAGGATAGAATTATTTTTCGCGATAAGAACCAGTTTTCCTCCAGGTACAGTTATTTCAACTCTATCGAACAATGGAGTTCCGAACCAGTAACGGGCACTCGCCGGTTCTACCTGATAGAATCCCAATGCAGAAAGCACATACCATGCAGACATTTGACCGACGTCTTCATTACCACATAAACCATCCGGAGCTGCGTGATAAAGTGAAGTAAGTACTTCTCGGACACGGGCTGCAGTTTTCCAAGGCTGACCAAGCATAGAGTAAAGATAAAGAATATGATGTCCCGGTTCATTGCCATGAGCATATTGCCCTATCAATCCCGAAATATCGGGAGAGCCCCCCGCTCCCACTATTTCGCTTAACACAAACAATGAATCCAATTTTTCAATGCATTTATCACGACCTCCAAAACATTCTGACAGTCCACTTATGTCATGGGGAACTAACCATGTATATTGCCAAGCATTCCCCTCACAATAATCATCCGCTCTGTGTTGGGATGCGAATGGATCAAAAGGTGTCCGCCAATTTCCATTACTGTCTTTTCCACGGACAAATCCGGTTGATTCATCAAAATAATTACGGTACGAATGAGAACGTTCGGTGAAAAGACGATAGTCATCATCCTTTCCCAAATGATTGGCGGCAGCAGCGACAGCAGCATCCGCTATGGCATATTCCATATCGTAGGCAATAGCTTCCTGAAATAAATCACAAGGAATATAGCCATACTGCTTTCTAAGCGAACCACCACGTCCATCATGATTGGCCGTCATCTTTATAGCAGTGAAAGCACGTTCCATATCAATGCCTTTAAATCCCTTTACAATGGCATCTGCCACTACAGGTATAGCAGGATTCCCTACCATACAGTCCGTCTCATTCCCCCATAAGTGCCACACGGGTAGACGTCCTTGCTTATCATAAATATCCAGCATGGAATTGATAATATCCGGCATTCTGTCAGGGTGAAGAATAGTCATCAATGGCATTGCCGCACGATATGTATCCCATAGTGAAAATGTGGTATATGCGGTATTTGAAGAATTAACATCACTGTAAATGGAAGGAGCTACCATCGTATGATACAAAGCTGTATAAAATATCCGTAGATAACTTTTGCTTGCCGTATGAATACGTACTTTGCCAAGCTCCTCATTCCATGCAAGATTAGCAGCTGCCACAGTCTTGTCAAAATCCCATTCCGCAAGTTCCGCCAACAAATTTTTCTTTGCTCCTTCCGCTGATACCGGAGATAAAGCTATTTTCAGAAGAATCTGCTCTCCTTTTTCCGTAGAGAACGAAGCACGACCATATCTGCCACTGTTTCCATGTAAATCAAAACTAGTGAAAGGTTTAGAAAATTGAGCAGCGAAATAGACATACTGGTCGCTTGCCCAACCTGTTGATCTACGGTAACCCACCACCATATCTGTTCCTTCCACTGTCATAGATACCTCACGCACTTGGTCTGAACCGATACCGTTTTCCAAATCAATCACGATAGCTGCTTCCTGCGAATCGGGGAAAGTATAGCGATGAAAGCCTACACGCTTTGTGGCAGTAAGCTCTGCCAATACATTATAACGGAGTAAAGGGACAGAGTAATAACCCGGATGAGTAATTTCCTTACTACGGTCGGCATACGACCAAAGCCCTGACGTCTGGTCGCTCGCCTTACCACGGGCGTATGTCACGTCACCAATCACCGGCATGACAGTGATGTCTCCCAAATCCCCGGCTCCCGTTCCGCTCAAATGAGTATGTGAAAAACCTATCACTGTATTGTCAGAGTCATGATAGCCAGAACACCAATCCCAGTCCGTCGGTATACTTGTAGGGCCTAGTTGCACCATACTGAAAGGAACATTAGCTCCAACAAAAACATGACCATGTCCTCCACTACCGATTTTCGGATCAACGTATTGTGTCACTCCACCGGGGATTGCTTTCCATGCTTCACATTCTGCCAAATGGTTCATTTCAACCTCTGTATCCGGCAGTATAGTCAGTTCTTCTACCGACTTCGAGTCCGAACACGCAGCAAACGTCAGAATGGCGGCCATTATTATCTTATATGTTTTCAATCTTTCCATTTTTATCAAATTTCTTCTTTAGAAAGTTAATACAGGAGTGGGATCTTCTCCATAGTCCTTGTAACCTTCGCGGGCCGCTGATGCATCTTCGATGTCGTATATCCCGTAATAACCCTTACTATTGGTCACGTTTCTTTCCGTGCTTGTTCCCAAGTGTCGCCAATGATGACTATCCCTTCTCCATAATTCTGCATCGGAACATTCCTGAAGACGCTCTTTTATACCTATGTCATGCGCTTCGGCAACTGCTTCCATCTGCACTTTAGAACCCAGATACCATCCACTAGTTCCTTCGGGAGCCGTCCGAATAGTATAGTTTGTAGCCCGGTAGATATGTGTATAGTTATCATCAGACAAGGTGATACCTTTTAATTTCGCATGATTCAAGATCATTTTAGTATTTGCATAACCACACCAATCGTCAGGGTGTTCGTGCGTACCAATCAATTCTTTCCGATAGGTCTCCGTACACCATTCTTTGATAGAACCGAATTGAATACCAGAAGGATCGGCAGCAAATACATATCCATGAATCTCTGTCAATTTACCATCATAGTCACTGATATTGTCACCTTCTCCTGCCCCCACATGGAAAATAATTCCCGAACAGTCATTCTTATTTCCGATCAGATATTCGGAATAGGTATTATCTTTAAAATAAAAATCAAGGACATTAGGAGCCTTATTTTTCAGTTTCAAATTAGTATCCGAGTCAATGCCAGTCAAGGAGCAGCAAAAATAGCCTTCTTTCTCTGTCACTTTCAAATCCTCAGAAACAGCCCCTTCCACAACGAATGCTCCTCGACTACAAGGTTTCTTATCAACTGCAATTTTATACTTTACAGTGCACGCAGTCCCTACCCGATAGCACCCTTCGTCGAGAGATAAGACATTTCCCGCCTCATCGGACACTGTAATATCAGTGTAGCAATCATCCTGTTCGATAGATAGTTCCCACAAGACTTTTACTTGCCCCAGGTCATAGACATGATTAGAGAGTGTTGTTTCTTTGAAATCAGATAAATTTTTCGTCAGCTCCGTACCATTACTCATTCCTAACGTCAAAGTCACACCTTGTGAAAAGGTGACAGGAAGGATTACAATATTGTATACTCCTTTTTCCAATACAGTACCGTTGTTCTCAAGCGTAACCGTGCTTTTGCCATCAGTGACATTCTGCACCAACGGTTCATCGCCATCATTCCACCCGACAGTAAATTTACCTGCCAGTACTTCATTATTGTTACCTTTCAATGTGACAGACTTTATCCCAGCTTCTTTCAACTCAAATCTCAACAATGCGCATACATTCCTGAAAATAAAAGATTTCTTCTCCAAAGTCGTTCGGGATACCATGACACTAAGGTCTGTATCAAATCCATCCGCTACCGGTTTTTGAATATTCGGGAGCACGGTTGTGATATTCTTTCCATTCAGAGCGACATCCGCGTTGTATGGATACAGCGAGTAATATTCGGCAACTTCGTCCGCTTTTCCTGTGAAGGTCACCACTTCACCGCCCGAAGCGGTCATATATTCCTTGTTTTCATTTCCGTATAATACACTGATTCGGTCGCCTGCCACCCATTCTACCTTTGTACCATTTGTCAGTGTGGTCCTAGAGAGATTATTACCATTTTCAATGCCGTTCAAAGTAGCAGAAAAAGAAACTTCACCGGGAAGACCAGTATTATTCTCGATCTCCTTATTTGTTTCATCCGAGCAGGAAGCTGTCGCCATGGATACCATGGCGAACAGCAAATATTTCATATAGTTCTTCATCGTTAATTATTGCTAATAGGTTTCCAATTGAAGTTTTCCGCACCACCTTTCAATACAGCTGTATATCTACCTGTCAGGTCCTTGAACTCTGTCTTTGTCATATCCAAATCTGTTTTGGAGATAACAAAATCCCAGGCGCAAACCAAGTTCGGATCGGTAGGATCAATAGTGCAATTCCCTTCCGCCGATGCCCTTATTTCATCCGCAGTACGCGCTTTCTTCCAAATACGCATATATTTAATTGAACCTGAAAAATACTCCATACGGGTCCCGTCCGCTCTCAAACGGCAGAAAGCAGTCATAGGTATCTGCGCCTGATGATACGAATCGGCTGTATATGCCCAATGACGAACATCTTGTCCAAGACGGATAGAACCACCTTTTTTCTCACCGTTGTAGAACATCCTGAAACGTTCATCCTGATCTTCACCCGGTACTCCATCCTCATCATATACAATAGCATAATGCATCCATGTCTGGTATCCCATCAAAGGAGAAGCATAAGAAGGTTCCCAAAGTTCAACTTTCCCATCTTTGTCATAGGCAATTGTTGCCCGGATCAAATCATCATCTCCACCGGTATGGAAACGGGAATAAATACGCCATCCACCCCAAGAATTATCGTTACATGCTGCAAGATAAGTACTGTTATCTTCGTATTGTTTAGCACAATATTCATCGATTTTTACCCACAATTCAATGGTCAATGCAGCATGTTGCTTGTTACCAAAATCTGCAAATTCCTTATGATAACCAAAATCAATGTATCCACCATTGTTGCCGTTTACTACAAGATTGTAGAAGGTTTCAGTTTCAATTTGTGTTTCACGGAACGAATTAATCTCCCCATCCGCCTTTTGAATAGCCTCTTCTACCATAACATTCGTCAATGTGATGCTTCCTGAAGATACTTGATTAATCAAAGTCGTCAATTCTTGAATAGCAGTATCCAATATAGATTTGCTACTTTCAGGATAAGTTCCTGGTTCCGTACCATAAACAGAGGTTTCCAATATATTTTGCAGTTCGGAGAGCTTGTTCTTCAATTGCTGTAAATTTCTCTGTTCTTCAGAAACATCAAGAATAACGGAATCTTTAAATTTCTTCATAGCTTCTTCCACTTTTTCTACAAAGGCATCTACAGTCTGCTGATTGGTAGTTTCCCCATTGTTCAGACGGCTGACGAAATCATCAATTTCGGCTATGGTCGTTTCAAGAATCGCTTTACTCTTTTCAGGATAAGTACCCGGTTCTGTGCCGTAAGTAGAGTTTTTTAATAGATAATCCACGACATTCCGTTCTTCAGTCAGTTGGGTGATATACCGCTCGCGATTGTTATTTTCATCATCGTCCGAACATCCTGAAAACAGTATGCAAGAAACCATACATAGACAACCCAACAAAATTACCCATCCATTCATTCCGATTTGATTCAATACTTTTATCATTTTATTTTTCATTTAAAAGGTTAAACATCAGCACTCCAACCTGGATTTTGAACCAGTTCTTTATCAATATCAATGTCACCTTGCGGAATTGGGAAAAAATACATTTTCTTCTCAAATATTCTATTTTCAAACCAGGTACGTTTATAAAAGTCATTACCGTTTCCATTCACATACATACCATAAAGTGGCATATTCTCCGTATCTTCGGCAATACCCCAACGACGAACATCAAAATAACGGCTGCTTTCGAAAGCTAGTTCTACTCTCCTCTCCGCTCTAATTGCCTCCCGCATTTCATTTTGGGTAGATGGAACAGGTAACTGTCCGACTTTAGATCCGTAAGTAGGAATTCCTGCTCTTTCACGAATCAGATTCAAATAAGTCAAAATATCAGCATGGGTAGGTTCACATTCATTAAGTGCCTCTACATAATTAAGATAGACTTGAGCTAAACGTAACATAATACAAATCTGTTTCCCCGTATTCCAAGCCCCCAAAGGCGCATTCTTCCTTACACAATAACCTGTCGGCGGGCATTCTCCACCATGTAATCCCGAATTTCCGTCGTAACTAAAGTCGGAATAGAAAGCGCCTTCTTCTGTATTTAGCCATTTCTGACCGGAGAAAGTTATATTTACATAAAAACGAGGTTCACGTCCCACCCAAGCTTTCAGTACTCCATTGGGAGCCAATATGGTTCCTGTTTCATCTACATAGCTTTCAGAAGAGAAACCACTATCCTCATAACCTGTATTAGGATTGAGAACAGGTGTTTTACCATTGTCAGTATATCCACTAATAGGTAATTTACCATTCGCCATAAAAAAAGCATCCACCATCTGTTGGGAAGCACCCAATCCGCCAGATGCTCGGTAACCACTGCCTACGGCCCCGGTATGTCTCGGAGTACGGTCATATTGCATCAATGAATAATCAGTGTTAATGCGGTAGAATATCATTTCCGTATTAGTGAAATCTTCTCCTCTCACAGCATCACGACAAGACAAATAGGCATTTAATACACCGTTTGTATAAACTTTGGTTAAATCATAATTTCCCGGAACGAACCTATCAATGAATGCTTTGGAAGCTGTAGCAGCCCTTCTCCATTTCGCTTTCACCGCTTCATCCGAGATGTCTTCAGGAAAAAGTTTCTTTCCATCTTTATTCCGTAGCTGGGCAACAAAGGAATTTTTTCCGTTATATAGGTCACTTGCAGCATATTGTAACACTTCTGCTTTAAAAGCCATCACAATGCTGTTGTCTATTCTTCCACAATTGTAAGTAAGCGATTTCTCTGGCAGACAACCGCTATCTAATACTTTATCAAATTCAGAAACAATATATTCCACACATTCCTCTACGCTGTTTCTAGGTAACTGTACTTTTTCTAAAGGAGCATCCATACTGATTGGATCATCAGACAAGATTGGTATCGGTCCATAGATACGTAGTAAGTAGAAGTAATACATAGCACGCAACGCACGGGCTTCTTCAATCCATTGCGCCAACAGATTTTGTTCCATATCCTTACATTGGGGAGCACCCTGTATAAAACGTCCTGCAGCACTAATTCCTGCATAATATTTTTCCCAATAGGATGAAACTATAGACGATTTCGGAGTAATGGTATTGTTATTGACTAAATGTGATGGCACAAAATCCCAATAGTATTCAGCCTCATCACACCCGGCAGTCCATATGCCAGGAGTAGTATGCCTTCCATCCGCCGCCAAACGTTGGGCAAATTCATCTGGCAGATAGACATATACAGTAGCTAAAGCCTTCTCTGTAGAGGCTTTTGACTCAAACAAGTCATTATAAGTCAAACGGTCTGTCGGCATTTGATCAAAAAAATCCGAACATGAGGTCTGACACACCAACATGATTGACAAACTTAATAAAGTAATATATTTCCTTTTCATATTCTTAGAAATTAAAGTTGATACCAATGGAATAAGTAGAAATATTAGGATAGGAAGTACCATTATTGGTATTCAATTCCGGGTCCCATAACTTAAACTTACTAATCGTAAACAGATTTGTACCCATCGCATAGATAGAAGCACCTTTCAATAAGACAGCGTTTGTCCATCTTTTTGGGAGATGCCAAGTGATCTGCAAGGATTTCAGACGCAAGAAGCTAACATCTCTTTGCCACCAAGTACTTGTCTTAAAATTATTTTCATTTTTATCCGAACCATAGGCAAGACGAGGATAGAAAACATCCTGTCGTGGGTTGTTCTCCGTCCAACGATCTTTGATATTAGCATAAAGGTTACCTTCACCACCCGAACCGGAGAAAGGCTGTATTCCAAGTCCATTCAAACATCTGTCTGCTTGCGCTACTCCCTGAAAAAGGGTACTAATGGCAAAGTTTTTATATTGAAGATTAAAACCAAATCCATAGACAATAGAAGGTACGTCACCACGTCCTATCTTTGTTTCGTCATAAACATCAATTTGTCCGTCTCCATTCAAATCACGGTATTTGATGTCTCCTGCATAGATTGTACCAAATTGTTTCGGAAAAGGTCGAGCTGTATTCTCTTTTTCCACAGCAGGCAATGCTTCCCATGCGTTGATTTGGTCAACTTCTTCTTGTGTATAAAGTCCGTCAGCTATCAATCCCCAACGTGACAAAGTACTGTGCCCTCTCTTATCCATCCACGGATATTGCTGGGTAGGCTGATCATTCTCTATCACTTCATTCTTGGCATAAGTAAAGTTACCACGAAGAGAGAGTGCCCAGTTCTTATTGAACTGTTTATTATATTCGAGATCAATTTCTATACCTTTATTATCTACAACTCCGAGATTACCAACAGGGGTAGAAGTGATTCCGATAAAACCAGGTACTGCTCCACGGTCAAGAAAAATACCGGTACGATGTTCTTTGTATAAATCAAGAACCAATGAAAGGTCATCATTCAGGAATTTAAGGTCAAAACCTAAATCCTGCTTGTGTGATTTTTCCCAAGTCACTTTTACAGCTTCGTTTTTCACCTTATAACCATCCACTTTACGTCGGTCAGTACCAAAAGTATAGCCGTATCCACTATCGTATTGAAGTGCTTCCATATACAAGAAACGGTTAGGTGTTGCTTGATTACCAATCATACCATTGGTGTAACGGACCTTGAAGAAAGAAATGACGGATTGCAAAGGTTTCCAAAATTTCTCATTGGAGAGTACCCACCCCACTCCGAAGGCAGGGAAAACTCCGTAACGGTTAGACGGATCAAAGTTTTCGGAGCCGTTGATACCGATATTAAATTCCGCGAAGTAGCGATCATCCCATGAATAAGTGGCACGTCCGGCAAAACCACGGGAACGGTAAGGAAGTCCGGCTATCAGATCAATGCCCTCGGTTGTTATAACTTTGTCTTCCTGATTAAACAAAAACAGCCCGCCTACGCGATGTCTTCCAAATGTACGGGAGTAATTCAGTGATGCTTCTAAGTAATATTTCCTGTTACCAGAACTTTCAACAGCAAAATCCAACGTCTTTGATCCTTCATAAGTTTGCGATAAAATGGGAAAACCGTATTTGTCGTAAGGATTATTTTTATCCACCCAATAATAGGTAGATTCTGTCTTCTTTTGTTTCACAGTACGTGAATTATAAGTATCAAAAGCAAACATACCTGTCAAACTCAATCCTTTCGTGATAAATCCCAAATCTTGGGTTAAACGGAGATTAGAGTAAATTTGACTATCGGTAACAGTTCGAAATCCTCTTTTCGTAGCACCGACATAGGGGTTATTAAATCCACTATTAGGCTGATTGTAAGGGATATAATCTTTTCCGTTAACATAGAACATGACAGGATAATCTACAGGTGAAGTAGTCATAGCTACGCGGAATATATCAGAAGTAGATTCGTAAGGCTTCCTACCTTCACCCAAATAACCTGACGCACCTATATCCAATTTAGTAGTCGGAGTAACATTAATATTCAGGTTAGTAGTGAAGTTATAACGAGTATATCCAATCTTAGAATCATAAGATTCATTGGGATCTGTCTTTATCAACCCTTTTTCATTATAGTAGCTTGCTGATGCATAGTAGTTCACATTTTGTCCACCACCTCTTACGTTAATGTTGGCACGGCGGTTGTGTCCAAAATCATCAAAGACTTCGTTCATCCAATCTACATTAGGATAAAGCACAGGATCAGTTCCCAAACGAGTATTTATAACCTCAGCTTCAGAGTAAATGGGCTCGGATCCACGATTTCTGCGAGCTTCGTTCACGGCTTCCATGTAAGAGGCTCCATCAGCCAATTTTGGAATTTTAGTAAGCCGTGTGACACTTTCATAATAGTCTACGCTGACAGAAGGTTTTCCAGCAATACCAGGTTTTGTCTTGATTAGGATTACTCCGTTAGCTCCCCGTACTCCGTAAACAGCAGTGGCTGAAGCATCTTTCAGAATGGTGAAAGATTCAATATCTTCCGGGTCTATGTTATTAAAAGAACGTTCTACCCCATCAACCAAGACTAAGGGAGAAGAACTTCCCATCGTAGAAATACCACGTATCCAAATATCGGCATTATCTTTACCTGGTTCACCTGAACGTTGTACGGCTACTACTCCGGCAAGACGTCCTGCCAATGAAGTGCTCAAGCTAGCAGTAGGCTGCTTAATATCACCTAGTTTCAGATTGGATTGCGAACCAATAGTACTGATACGACGCTGGCTACCGTAACCCACTACTACCACTTCTTCAAGTTCCGATTTTGATTCTTTCAGTGTTACGTCTATTACTGTGTTAGAACCGACAATTACTTCCTGGCTATCAAAACCAATATAAGAAAATTTTAGTGTCGAGCGACTATTCTTTACAGTTAATGAGTAGGTTCCTTCGATTCCAGTCAATGTACCGTTCTGTGTCCCCACTTCCATAATATTAACTCCTACCAAAAGCTCTCCTTTTTCATCGACTACACGACCTGTTATCTTTTTGGAAGATTGTGCAAATGTCATGATACACAGGTGAATAAGTATGAATGCAAACGCTAATCTTGTATTTTTCATATTTTCTTTAATTACAATAGTTCTACACTCTCTATTTCTGAATAAGCGGAAGATTGACCGCAATGGATACCGCTGTAGAAGTTCCCCAAGGATCATTACTGTAGCGCACATCCTTATCGCTTGCTTTATACACAAAGTTTTCGGCAGACTTTTCTTCCCACACTGTCCATATGATACCTTTTGAATTTCGGTTATTATAGGCTTGCAGAGCACTTGCTTCCATCCACGGAAGATATTGAGTATCGTCCATTATGTTAATGTACGAACGCAGATATCTCATCAATATTCCTTTAAATCCACGACGGTCATTGTCCGAACGTTCGTCCGGTGCATTCAATATTCCATTATCATCGCTGAAATGTTCTATAGTATAACGGGCTGTCATCTGTGCATTAGTTTTGTACAATGCATCTTTATAGTGTTGATACAGCATGAGGGAAGCACCTAGAAAAGTTCCCTGATTGTAGGTTGAAGCCCATTTCCAAGGAGAAAGACTAGTGAGTGTTACGCAGTCGTACACCATACCAGTAGAAGATTCATAAAGATAGATTGACTGTTTTTCATACAAGTTTTTCGCCTTTTCATAATAGTTTTCATCTCCCGTAGCCTGTGCGAGATAACAAGATGCAACCATTGCCGGACAATTAATGCAAGAATTGGTTTTATCACGTTCGGCTTCTTTTTCACACCAACGCAGTACACCTTCAGGCAACATTAAGGCTCTTGCATACATTTGATCGAAATTTTCCTTGGCTACATCAAGATATTCTTGCGTTCCAAACAACAGATAGGCCCGTACACAAGCAATTACCATCCAAGTAATATCATCATTGAAGGGATTATATAACCAGTTCTTCTGGTTCTCGTCTACAAAATTGATGTACAGTTGGTGAAACATTTCTTTGTATGAAGGATCTTGAGTAGTTTCGTAGGCATCTAACACAATTTCAAACATTTCGGCGTCCTGCCATTGGTGGCTGGCGTTGTTCAACCGTTCAGCATCACTCAAGGTATAGCCCGCATTATTTTGCGACTTTTTATAGTATTGTGCTTTCCAGGAACGAACTATTTCGTCACGCATCACCGAAGTAAATTTATTGGGTGCTTCCTGCACTCTTTCCAATTTCCATATCTGCTTATCGGCTTGGTCACCGGTTCTTTTGATATAGGACTGTATATTTGTACCATCCTCACCGCCTCCTATTTCCAAATAGAGCCTTTCACCACTAGCAAGGGAAGAAGGACTTATGTAATAGCAATCCGGTCCGACTTGCTCCGCTTTGGTTATTGTCCATTTATAAGTATAATCATTTTCTTTCCCATATTGGCGCAAGCGCGCACCCAAGGAAACAGGTGATTGTATGTGTACAGACTTACCCGTGTATACGTTCGTCAAATAAAAATACACTCCAGTAGGATCTTTGGTTAGACGCCAACGTTGGGCATTCACTTTCGTATCAGTCCAAGCCACAATTTCTGTTCCCTCATCAAAAGAAGCGTTCCGAACGAACATACTTCTAGTTTCATCGGAATAAGGAGATATTTTATAAACAGCTCCTGAAATAAGATCTGACGCCTGCGCTTCCTCTACTAGAGAAGATACTTCGCTAGCTGAGCATCCGGCCAACATAGTCATGGCACTTAAAGCCCACAATGTGATTTTCTTCATTATTCATTCTATTAAAGTTAAACATATCTGTTTTTTTAAATCAGTGAGAAGTGGAAGCCAGAGGTTCGGCAGAAGGTGGGGCTGCCTCCAATGCAGCTCCCCATAACCTGTTTGCCTTGTTACCCATTACTAATTCTAACTTTCCACCTTTCATTATATCTTTATGTTCGAACCACGGTTTATTCCATGATTTACCGTTAAGCATTGCAGACTGAATGTATTTGTTCTCGTCCGAACAGTTTTCAGCTATGATTTCAAAGGTTTTCCCATTACCTAATGCTATCCTTACATGATTAAATAATGGAGAACCTATATTATAGGTTGGCGAGCCTGGAGTAACTGGATAAAAGCCCATTGCTGAAAATACGACAAATGCACTCATTCCACCACCATCTTCATCACCTGGTACTCCCATCAAGTCGTTACGGAACCATTGCTTCATTAAAGAACGAATTCTTTTTTGAGCCATCCAAGGTTGGCCAGCATAATTATAAAGATAGGGAATATGCAGGCAAGGTTCGTTTGCCATTGAGAATTGTCCTACGTTTCCCGTATGATCCGGGAGATGAGAATAGAAAGAGAATTTAGCTTCGCCTATTGGTTCTCTAAAAGTCTGATTCAGGTTATCTATAAATTTCTCGCGTCCACCCATCAGCGCGATCAAATCTGCCGGGTTGTGCTGTACATCCCAACGATAGATCCAGCCATTATTTTCTCCATAATAGTCACGTGCTCCCATACCACCGGAAAAACGGTAGTCAAAAGGGTAAATAAAGTCTCCTTTGTTGTCGCGAGGGTGGAAAAAACCAGTTTTAACATTATATACATTGCGATAGGAATAGGCGATTTTCATAAATTGTTCGTATTCATCATTGTATCCGAATGTATGCGCTATTTGTGCCAGACACCAATTATCGTAACAATTACCAAGCATGACAGAGATAGCTTGGCGACGTTCGAAGCCATGTACACCTAAACATGTTTCTTCTTCACCCGGGTGGAGTGCAGGGAAATATCCGTATTGCTGATAGAAAGAATCGAGTTCTGTTAACGGCCCTTTCTGCCAAGGTAACAGGGTTTTCTCTGTAATAGCGCCCTTACATGCTTTGTATGCTTGTTCTAAATCAATATCTGTGATTCCCTTGCAGTAAGCATCCCATATAGTAGCTACTGCATGATTTCCATTCATACGATGGCTGTCACCCGTTATTTCGGGGAAAGTGGGCATCCATCCGTTGGGCGATTGCTGTGCCATACGGATAAAAGAACTGACCATCGCACGTTCTTTTTCTGGTTCGATCAGAATCCGTAAAGGATGCACAGCACGATATGTATCCCAAATCCAGTCATCTGTATAAAAAGGGATTCCACCATCCATATGTATTTGATTGTCAAAAGCGCTGTAATAAGATCCGTCTTCGGATATGTTAATCATTCGTTCGTAAGTTCGATACAGCGAAGTGTAGAATATTACTTTTTGATCATCTGTCCCACCTTCTATTTCTATTTTTCCCAAAGTTTCGTTCCATATCTTCCGTCCGGTTTCTGCCACCTTATCTATATCGTACGTGTGGATTTCACGGCGCAGATTTTTCTTTGCTTGTTCTATACTGATAAATGAAATTCCGTATCGAAGAGTGATCTTTTTACAAGAACCGTAATCAAAGACCATAGCTGCATTTTCTCCGTCTACCCGCTGGCAAGCAGAATTCATTATTCCATTTTGCAAACCACCTTTGGAAATCGCTTCACAGTCTGACTCCATAAAAAGATAGATTGTTGTTTTATCATCCAAATACTGACAACCACCTATTCCTTCATTATCTACGAATAAATAACCGTTCCGTGTGTTCAGTATAACCTGGCTATTGGCTGCTCCTTCATAAGTAAAAGTATAAATACCGGACTGATAAGAAGGAGCAAAATCAACCAAAATATTATTTTCATCGAGGTAAACCTGATAATGATAGGGAGATATTTTCTCTCTGTCGTAAGAATAGTCCTGCACGGAAGAAATTCCTTCATTCAGTCCGCAAACAGGACTCAAGTTGAATGCCGAAGCTCCACGATGACTTGTCACTGCAATTGGAAGTCCATGACACAAATCGGAAGTGAAATCTTTCCGTTCAGGATATACACGCAACATTCCATTAGGCAAGTGAACTGTCGGATAAGTGGGAAACAATAAATGACTGATATTTCCCATATAAGGATTTACATAATCTACCGGTTCCGTCTTCTCCTTTGCGTAAGAAATGGATCCCAAAACAAAGAAAGAGAATACTCCAATAATCAACGCTGTCTTTCGTATGCTTTTCATTCTATTATAATTTATAAAATTGATAAGCAAAAGTAATATCAGCGTCTTAATCAGGTATTAATCACGACTTAATCGACTAAATAAAAAGCTATAATAGGTTATATAAACATTTGAAAAACAACTTTTTAATTCATAATATTTATTTTTAAAAAGAAAAGAAGATACTTCCTATACATAAAGATCTTACTTTTCTTTCTAACTATAATTTATTTCTGTTAATTGCCTATTATGTCAGTATAATTAAAATCTGGTCTTACCCCAAGCACTCGAATATATTCTGCACAGAAATTCTCATAACATTGTTTTGCCAGACCTTTTTTGCCTAAATGATAAAGAGCATAACACTTATTTTGTATAGCAGTTTCGTCTGTCGAATCACAACTTAACATTGTTTCTGATAACTTCAGTAAAAGCATCAAGTCTTTGTTCTTTTTTACAAACTCATAAGCATCCAATAGCACATCTGATAATAAAATCAGATACTCAGACTTAAATTTATCTGCCCATTCTTCTGTAATATCAGGTAATAACTCTCCTCTACTCCCTAATTCGGCAATTTTATTTAATAGTCCTACATTTATTTCACTGCCTTCCTTTACCATTCTCAGTAAGTCGCAAATCTCAATATAATCACAATTCACTGATGAATCTATTGTCATATACCAATAACTGTTCTTATAGGCAATATTGATTCCGCCAATTTCCTTTAATAACAATCGGAGTTTACTTATATTCACATTTCTGTTATTAGTAGCATTACTCTTGTCCATATCCGACCAAAATATTTCATTTAGTTGTTCCGAGGTTATGCCATTAGCATTTTTATAGGAATATAACAACATATATACAAACAAACTACGTAATATAAGAGTAAATCGAGAAGTTATATCATGCCCTTCCGAATCATTTACCTGAAAACCTCCCAATAAACGAATAAAAGAGGGCTGAATTAATTCTTTTTCCTTCACTTCTACAGTATAAAATGAGTTTTCATCTCTTCTTACAACATTTTTCTGCTTTCTCTTCCATAATATAACTAACACTGCCAATGTTCCCCCAATTCCAATAATCAAAATCAACCATATCCAACCTGTTGAATGCTTTTCAGGAACAGATTGAAGTACGTCTGATAAGTGCAAAACAGGATACCCTAATGTATATACCTCGACACAAGTTTTTCCGATGCCATCCTGATATGCTAAAACAGTAACTAATTCAGTGGTACCTTGATTATAAAATAAAGTACAATAAGAACTGGTATCATGAAACTGATATGGTATAGAATCTGCCATATATGTTCGATCTGGTTTTTCAATTCCAAAACAGTTCAATCTGATTTGAGAAAATGCTCGATCATTAGCAAAAGAAAGTGCATAAATATGCTCTTTATCAAGATCTACTACCATTGCATTTCCAAATGCTTCCACCTTTGCATTAGAAAAAGTCCACAATTTTTGACTGCTCATCTTCTCAACATCTATGCAATGAAGATCATAATAATTCTCTGGGTTCCCTTCTTGTTTACCAGATTTGCTACCATACCCTCCTAACAATAAAATCTTATTATTTCCCAAATATCCCATTGCCGCTAAATAACGAGGTTCAATCAAATGAGCAAGATCCTTTTGCTGCCAAGATATTGAATCAATGGAATGCATGAACAAGACCGAACTATAACGATAAAATCCATAGCCACCAAAAAGTATAACTTTTTCCAAATCAGGAATATAGCAACTACTATGATGCAGATACGAAAGAAGTATATCAGGAATAGCTCTTTCCCATTCATTTTTTTCAAAACTATAACGATTCAGTCGTTCTTGCTCTGCACTATAGGAAATCAGTTCATCATGAACCGAATCATATACTAAACTGGAAGCAGCTGTAAAGTAAGGATGCCCAGTATTTACAATAACAGTATCCAATCGTTCCCGTTCTATGGAATATTGATAAATAGTATCCTTTAAGGCTATAAACAAGCCTCCGTCTGTCGGACGTTGATATGGAGCAAATTGAAGAGAAGTCCCCGGTATAATAAACGAAGCTTTTTTTCTCCACCGAATATGATGATCTATTTCCCAAATCCCATTTCGTACTGTAGCCCGGGAAGATTTAACCTCATCATAAACTTCATTATCTCCATGTTGTAATAGAGTCCATTTTCTCAAGAGTTCTCCTTTCAGATCTAAAATCCTTACATTACGCAAATTCATCGGAGCCACATCTGTACTTGGAAAAGATTGCCCGGTATGTAACCCAAAAGCTATACGAACATTATTCAATTGCGGCAACTTCACGGGAATACTCCATTCTTTTTCATTTAGAATACAGACAATTAATTGCTTTTTATAGTTTAACTTAAGTTCTACTTGAAACCAATCCGAACTATTGAATTTAGGAATCGAATCTAAGTGTGATATATCTACCAGACTTTGATTTCCTTTCATCAAAAATAATTGGCTGTGGCTCCATCCTTTATTGGACAACAAGTCAATATTTAATGTATCATTTAAAATAACACGAACAATATACCCATAATTATGCTCTTCATTACGCAAATGAACATCAAAACCCAATGAAAAACCATCATGAAAAGAAAGTGGAGTATTCGGAGTTAAATTTAGCTCCGTCCGCTTTTCCGGAATCACTCTGTGAGCCTGGAAAAAGAGCCCTGTATTTGCCCTAACATACAGGACATTACATAAAAAAAATAACAGTAATATACAAACAATTGTACTTTTATTATTCATAGATTTTCATTATAAAAGAAACAAAAATATAGAATTATTTTTATATTAAATGTTAAATCATTCTTTTTCAAGGTAGCATTGCCAAATTTCATGTTTCTAGCTTATATGTACCATAAATTAAACCTCTTAAAATTATTAAAACAAGCCTTCCAGGAATACCCATATAAATATTAGGTAGTTTGGTACAAATCACGTAAATTTGTGCCTCAAATTGAAATAACAATATAAATCACTATAAATAAAAACTTTATCACTATGGAGTACAATTTCAGAGAAATTGAAAAGAAGTGGCAGAAAAGGTGGGTGGAAGAGAAAACCTACCAAGTTAAGGAAGACGATTCAAAGCAAAAATTTTATGTACTAAACATGTTCCCTTACCCGTCAGGAGCCGGACTACATGTAGGACATCCGTTGGGATACATTGCTTCGGATATTTATGCCCGTTACAAACGACTGCAAGGCTTCAATGTACTCAACCCGATGGGATATGACGCATACGGTCTGCCCGCAGAACAATATGCCATCCAGACCGGACAACACCCCGCTATCACTACTGTCAACAACATCAATCGCTACCGCGAACAGTTGGACAAAATCGGTTTCTCTTTTGACTGGAGCCGTGAAATCCGTACCTGCGATCCGGAATATTATCATTGGACACAATGGGCTTTCCAAAAAATGTTTAATAGCTACTATTGCAACGATGAACAAAAAGCACGTCCAATCGAAGAACTGGAGAAAGCTTTTGCAAGTCAAGGAACTGCAGGATTGAACGCTGCTTGCAGCGAAGAACTTAGCTTTACCGCTGAAGAATGGAATGCCAAGAGTGAAAAGGAACAGCAGGAAATCCTAATGAACTATCGCATTGCTTATCTGGGTGAAACGATGGTAAACTGGTGTGCCGAGCTAGGAACCGTATTGGCAAACGATGAAGTAGTGGACGGGGTCAGCGAACGTGGCGGCTATCCTGTCGTTCAGAAAAAGATGCGCCAATGGTGTCTGCGTGTATCCGCATACGCACAACGCCTGCTGGACGGATTGGACACTATCGACTGGACTGATTCACTGAAAGAAACTCAAAAGAACTGGATAGGCCGTTCGGAAGGTGCCGAAATACAATTCAAAGTAAAAGACAGCGATCTTGAATTTACTATCTTTACTACCCGTGCAGATACGATGTTCGGCGTTACCTTTATGGTATTGGCTCCGGAAAGCGAACTGGTAGCACAAGTCACTACTCCCGAACAGAAAGCGGAAGTAGATGCTTACCTCGACCGCACCAAGAAACGTACGGAGCGCGAACGTATCGCCGACCGTAGCGTTACCGGTGTATTCAGTGGAGCGTATGCCATCAATCCGTTTACCGGTGAAGCAGTACCTATTTGGATCAGTGATTACGTATTGGCAGGATATGGAACAGGAGCCATCATGGCTGTACCCGCTCACGATAGCCGCGACTATGCTTTTGCCAAACATTTCGGATTGGAAATCCGTCCGTTGGTAGAAGGTTGTGACGTTAGCGAAGAAAGTTTCGATGCAAAAGAAGGTATCGTCTGCAACTCTCCGCGCCCGGACGTAACTCCTTACTGTGACCTTTCTTTGAACGGATTGACTATCAAAGAAGCCATTGCAACAACCAAGAAATATGTGAAAAACCATAACTTGGGACGTGTGAAAGTAAACTATCGTTTGCGTGACGCTATCTTCTCACGCCAGCGTTATTGGGGAGAACCGTTCCCTGTCTATTATAAAGACGGAATGCCCTATATGATTGACGAAAGCTGTCTGCCATTGGAGCTTCCGGAAGTAGCTAAGTTCCTGCCTACCGAAACAGGCGAACCTCCATTGGGTCACGCTACCAAATGGGCGTGGGATACTGTAAACAAATGTATCACAGAAAACGAGAAGATCAACAATGTTACCATTTTCCCGTTAGAATTGAATACAATGCCCGGATTTGCCGGTTCTTCCGCTTACTATCTCCGTTATATGGATCCACGTAACCACAAAGCATTGGTTGACCCGAAAATAGACCAGTACTGGAAGAACGTAGATCTCTACGTAGGTGGTACCGAACATGCTACCGGACACTTGATTTACTCTCGTTTCTGGAATAAATTCCTGCATGATATAAACATTTCCGCTGTAGAAGAACCGTTCCTGAAATTGGTAAATCAAGGCATGATTCAAGGACGCAGCAATTTTGTATATCGTATCAAAGATACCAATACATTCGTTTCTCTGAATCTGAAAGATCAATATGACGTCACTCCGATCCATGTCGATGTGAATATCGTATCCAACGACATTCTCGATCTGGATGCATTCAAGGCATGGCGTCCTGAATATGCAACGGCAGAGTTTATTCTGGAAGACGGAAAATACGTTTGCGGATGGGCAGTTGAAAAGATGAGCAAATCCATGTTCAACGTAGTAAATCCGGATATGATTGTAGACAAATACGGTGCGGATACACTTCGTATGTATGAAATGTTCTTAGGTCCGGTGGAACAATCCAAACCTTGGGATACCAACGGAATAGACGGGGTACATCGCTTTATCCGTAAATTCTGGTCATTGTTCTACAGTCGTACAGACGAATATCTGGTAAAGGATGAACCTGCAACGAAAGAGGAACTGAAGAGTTTGCACAAACTGATTAAGAAAGTAACGGGAGACATCGAACAGTTCTCTTACAATACTTCTATCAGTGCATTCATGATTTGTGTAAATGAGCTTTTCAATCTGAAATGCAGCAAGAAAGAGATATTGGAACAGCTTGTTGTCGTTCTTGCTCCTTTTGCTCCTCACGTTTGCGAGGAGTTGTGGGATGTACTCGGACACAAAACTTCCGTATGTGATGCCGAATGGCCTGCATACAACGAAGAATATCTGAAAGAAGACACAATCAACTATACCATCTCTTTCAACGGAAAGGCACGTTTCAATATGGAATTTGCAGCAGATGAAACATCGGACGCTATTCAAGCGGCTGTATTGGCTGACGAACGTTCGCAAAAATGGATCGAAGGCAAGACGCCGAAAAAGATTATCGTTGTCCCGAAGAAGATTGTAAACGTCGTACTTTAATTTGTCTCACCACAGATTACACGGATTTACACAGATAAATCACGAATTAATAAATCTGTGATAATCTGTGGTGAAACTATCATATAAATCTACTTTTATGTATAAACTGGAAAAGGCGGAATTAATGAGAGAAGTGAAAGATTATATCTACATTACTCTCGGATTGATAAGTTATTCTTTGGGATGGGCGGCATTCTTACTACCCTACCAGATAACGACCGGTGGAACTACCGGTATCGGAGCTATTATTTATTATGCAACCGGATTTCCGATCCAATGGTCATATTTTATTATCAATGCAGTTCTGATGACATTTGCCATCCGTATGCTAGGTCCCCGATTCAGTATAAAGACTACGTACGCCATCTTTATGCTGACATTCCTGCTTTGGCTTTTTCAGTTAATAGTCAACAATTATATAGTGGCACCGGATATGACACCGGACGGCAAACCGTTATTGCTTGGACCCGGACAAGATTTCATGGCTTGTATTATCGGAGCAGCCATGTGCGGTGTAGGTTTGGGCATCACTTTCAATTATAACGGAAGTACCGGTGGAACGGATATCATTGCAGCCATCGTCAACAAATACAAAGATGTATCACTCGGAAGAATGATCATGATCTGTGACGTAGTTATCATCAGTTCCTGCTACTTTATATTCCATGACTGGCGCCGTGTTATCTTTGGTTTTGTCACACTGTTCATTATTGGTGTCGTATTAGACTGGATTATCAACAGTGCCCGTCAATCGGTTCAATTTCTTATCTTCTCAAAAAAATACGATGAAATAGCCGACCATATCATAAAAGATACCAATCGTGGGGTAACGGTACTCGACGGCACCGGATGGTATAGCAAAGGCGATGTAAAAGTATTGGTAGTACTCGCCAAGAAACGCCAGTCATTAGACATCTTCCGCATGGTGAAACGTATCGACCCGAATGCATTTATCTCACAAAGTTCCGTTATCGGAGTATATGGAGAAGGATTCGACAAGTTGAAATAGTCAGTTGATTATCATTGAATAACTCTATTGAAATAAAAAAGAATGATGAAACGCAAACTTGTATTTGCCACTAACAATGCCCATAAACTGGAAGAGGTAGCAGCCATTTTGGGAGACCAAATAGAATTGTTAAGCCTGAATGATATCGATTGCCACACAGATATTCCCGAAACAGCCGATACATTGGAAGGAAATGCGTTGCTGAAATCTTCCTTTATCTACAACAACTACGGTTTGAACTGCTTTGCGGACGACACCGGTCTGGAAGTGGAAGCATTGGGTGGAGCTCCCGGAGTCTATTCCGCACGTTATGCAGGCGGAGAAGGACATGACGCGCAAGCCAATATGCTTAAACTGCTCCACGAGTTAGAAGGAAAGGAAAATCGCAAAGCACAGTTCCGTACTGCTATCTCGTTGATATTGGACGGCAAGAATTATCTTTTCGAAGGGGTAATAAAAGGCGAGATAATCAAAGAGAAACGGGGCGAATCAGGCTTTGGCTATGATCCTGTCTTTCAACCGGAAGGTTATGACAAGACTTTTGCCGAACTAGGAAATGATATAAAAAACAAAATAAGTCACCGTGCATTAGCCATACAAAAGCTCTGTGAGTTCTTACAACGCTAATAATCCATATTCCAACAATATATAAAGCACAGTAATTCACTCTGCTTGCTCATTAATTATATACTTCATACATCACGAAAAAGAAGTTTATAAATGCGGAGTTGGTAGTACAGCCAGTAAAGATAAAATAACCTGCAAAGACTATTTTATCTTTACTTTTAATATTCTCCTATATTTTATTCTGCTTTGATTTCAATAACACGACTATTCAACTGTCGTGTAGTGAAAACGTTCAAACCGACATTCATCAGATATTCACCGGAGAAAAGCTGACCATTATCTTTCAAAGAAGAACTACTACCAGACATCATGTTAATTTCCTTCACACGATACATCTGATCCGAATTCAGTCCTTGTAAACGGACAGGTAATGTTTTTTCTCCATAACGAGGATGAATATCAAAAGCAAAAACCACGGCTGTTTTCTTATCTTTCCCCACATACATGGAAGAAGTATGGTTGCTGCCATAAGGAGAAACAAGACGATACAAATCACCATCAAGAATAACAGGCTTCAAGCGATTATAGTTCTTGACTGCCTGAACACAATACAAGTGATCGCTCTGACTCATATCATCCAACTTAATATCAAATCCCAATTTACACATCATAGCAACATCCGTACGGAACTTAATGCTGGTTCCACGATTCCAGGTGGTGACATGAGCACACAGTGTTTTACTGGGAAATACCTGCGAAAATCCCCATTGAATAAAAAGACGTTCGATAGGATCAGTATTGTCGCTTGGCCAGAACTCTGTAAAATATTTCAAGGCTTCATAATCAGAACGTCCGCCACCACCGGAACACAACATCATAGGAAGATCAGGGTACTTCGCCTTGATTCTGTCCAACACTTTATAGAGTCCATGCACATAATCAATATACAAATGAGACTGGTTTTCTTTCAGATACATTGAATAAATGTTTGTAATAGGACTATTGCAATCCCATTTGAAGAAAGCAATACCCGGATACTTGGTCATCAACTTATCTACCACGCCGAATACATGATCCTGCACTTTCGGATTACTAAGATCAAGCACCATTTGGTTACGGAAATAATATTCATCTCGGTTAGGCAGATGAATCACCCAATCTTTATGGTTTTCATAAAGCTCGCTCTTGGGATTCACCATCTCCGGCTCTATCCACAAACCGAATCTAATGCCTTTCTTTTGTGATTCTTCGACAAGACGTCCGATTCCGTTCGGAAGTTTGTCTGCCGTTTCTTCCCAGTCACCCAATCCCTGACGGTCACTGCTACGAGGATACTTATTAGCAAACCAGCCGTCATCCAACAGAAACATATCCACTCCCAATTTGGTAGCCTCATCTATCAGACCGATCAGTTTATTTTCATCGAAATTAAAATAAGTCGCTTCCCAATTATTTAATAAAGTCATGCGTGTTTCACCACCCTTCTTTACCTGATGATTGCGTGCCCAATCATGAAAACTACGGCTGGCCTCACCCTTACCCTGACAACTATAAGTGAAATAGAAATCCGGAGTACGGAAAACTTCGTTGGCGGGAAGTTTATATTCAGAAGCATACGGGTTAATACCACTGATGATGCGCAACTCGTTCTTATTGTCCACCTCGAAAATAAAACGGAAATTGCCTGTCCATCCCAAAGTACCTACAAGCACTTCACCTGCATTCTCCTGTGAAGGATTACCTAAAGACAGTTGGAAGAAAGGAGAAACAAACAAATTGGCACGTGTGCCCAATTTTGTATCTACCACTTTCTTACCAAAATCCAGTTCCCTTTCAGTTATATTGGCTTCATGTGCCCAGTCACCGGAAAATTCAGTCAGAAAATATCTGCTACTATTCAGGTGCAACATGGAAGAAACGTATTTGCTGAGGATAACAGGTTTCTTCTCCTGATGGCTGATTTCACTGAAAGTACGGATGACATTCTCTTTGCCGTAAGCTATATAATGAAGCTTCACCGTAACGGGGTATTTATCATCCTTGAGTGTAATCACCGTCTCGTTGACTCCGTCACCTTTCGGTTCGTTCGAATGCTCCACATACTTAAGAAGCAATGAAGAGTTGTTATCATTATGCCGCATGTGGATAGCCGGTTCAAAGTAATCTTCCATACCATGAGTCAGATAAGCTTCGGTTCCCTGCGGAAGAAATTGTATATCAGAGTCATGGTTCAGTCTTTTACCAAGATACTTCTGATACAAACGCCCTTTATCCCCCACCTGATAGATCAGGCTGGTCCGTTCTGTTTCTATCTTAATTAGAGGCCTATCGGAAGCCTGTAAAATAGAAACAGAACCCAATAACAAAAAAAATAAGAATGATTTTAGTTTCATAGTATATTAGATTCTAAATTTTATAATCCCAGCTTAGCCGAAATCTCCAACATCCGTTGAATCGGCTTCACAGCTTTCTTCGCTACCTCCGGATCCACCGTAATTTCCGGTGATTCATTCTTCAGACACTCATACAGCTTCTCTAACGTATTCAACCGCATAAAGCTACATTCATTACAGCCGCACGTACTATCATTCGGAGGAGCGGGAATAAACACTGTTTGCGGACACTTCTTCTGCATCTCATGCAAGATACCTGATTCGGTAGCCACAATATATGTATTTTCGGAATGATTCACGGCGTACTTCAACAGAGCAGCTGTAGAACCTACCACATCCGCCAGTTTCAGTACCGTACTCTTACATTCGGGATGTGCCAGCACCAATGCTTCGGGATGTTGTGCTTTCAGCTCCACAATCTTTTCAACAGAGAACTGTTCGTGCACATGGCAGGCTCCGTCCCAAAGTAACATATTGCGGTTCGTAACTGAGTTGATATAATTTCCCAAATTCCTATCCGGACCAAAAATTATTTTCTCATCTTTGGGGAAGCTTTCCACGATCTGCTTCGCATTAGTGGAAGTCACCACTACATCCGTTACCGCTTTCACGGCAGCTGTCGTATTGACGTACGAAATAACGGTGTATCCGGGATGCTCTTTGACAAACTGCGCAAACTTATCCGCCGGACAACTGTCTGCCAACGAACAGCCTGCCGCCATATCGGGAACCAATACTTTTTTCTCCGGACAAAGAACCTTTGCCGTTTCACCCATAAAGTGAACACCGCACATCACGATGATGTCTGCTTTCGTTTTCGCCGCCCATTGGGCCAATGCCAAACTGTCACCAACGTAATCGGCGATATCTTGTATCTCACCCTTCTGGTAGTAGTGCCCCAGAATGATTGCATTCTTCTCTTTCTTCAGCTCGTTTATAGCTTTTATTAGTTCATTCATTATTATATTCTTTTTTCCTTCTTTTAAAAAAAATCCTTTGTTAGTGATGATAGCCTGTTAATAATGTTAGCAAATAAATACGATTTTCCTTGCCTGATAAGTTATTAGTTCATACTTCTGCTTTATGAGTCCATTATAAACTGAATAAATAAGAAGATATCTTATCCTACTTGCTTTATTATCAATGGAAATATCCTCAAATTGAAGTTATATATTAACTCTCTGTTGATAAAGTGCAAAGTTAAAAACTTTATGGATATAAACAGGCAGATAAGTGCTGAAAAATATGTTTATGTCTGTGTAGAAAGTTTAGAGTTTATTTTTTGGAATGTTCATAAAGAAGCCTCCTTATATCTTCTTTTGAATAATGCAAGAATTATTTTTCAAAATCTTTGCCGATAGTTTTGACAGGTTTTAAACCGTTATCAACATCTCTGTTAACAGAAAAGAGTTACCTTTGCGACAAGAACGCAATATAAAGGAAACAAGAACATCATATAAAGAAAAGACGTATGCGTAAACTGAAAATAACAGAGTTGAACCGTATTAGTGCCGAAGAGTTCAAACAAGCCGAAAAACTGCCTTTGGTAGTGGTGCTGGACGATATTCGTAGTCTGCATAATATAGGTTCCGTATTTCGTACATCGGATGCATTCCGTATTGAATGTATCTACCTTTGTGGCATAACGGCCACTCCTCCACACCCCGAAATGCATAAGACGGCTTTGGGTGCTGAGTTCACTGTCGATTGGAAGTATGTTAATAACGCTGTTGATGCGGTTGATAACCTCCGGAGAGAGGGGTATGTTGTCTATTCCGTAGAACAGGCGGAAGGAAGCATTATGTTGGATAAGCTCGAATTGGATAAGACTAAAAAATACGCCATTGTGATGGGAAATGAAGTGAAAGGAGTGCAGCAGGAAGTTATCAACCACTCGGATGGTTGTATAGAAATTCCCCAATACGGAACCAAGCACTCCTTGAATGTTTCGGTAACCACCGGGATTGTCATTTGGGATTTGTTTAAGAAACTACGTTAAGAACACAATTCCGTATTGGTTAATAAATGGTTGATAACCGGTTTATTATTTAGTTAATTCTCTGATTATTAAAGGTTCTTATTTTGTTAATAACTATCCGGTAACTTTAATGTGAATAGCTGTCAGAACAGTTATTAATAAGTTGCTTGTCAGTTGTTAATAGCTGAGTTTTCAACTGTTAATACTTGACAGATCAGTTATTAATACTTGAAAACTCAATTATTAATAGCCGGCAATTCGGTTATCAACAGTTGAGTTAATAGCTTCTGTGAATTAGTGGATAATGTATCAGATTTGTCCGTTCTCCACCATCAAAACCACACGTTCTGTTAGCTTGTCTTCTCCTTGCGGATCATATTCCTTTTTCAGGCTAGCACCGAACAGTGCGGCAAATGCCTGATAGAATCCTGCTTTGAAAGGTCCCATAAATGCTTTCACCAGTTCATAACTGGTTTGGTTACTTTGGCGGTCTATTAGCTTTATCAACAATTTCCCTTGTGCGAAAGAGAGTTTTTTCATTCGGGCGGTATATTGCTCTTTCAACCCTTTTTCTACCCGTTTGATGTGTTTTTGGCGTGCTTTTTCATTGGGCAGAGTTTGAAGATATTCGTAAGTTTCGATGATAGCCTGGTTGATTTCTTTAGAGATAGGATATACCTTTTTCACGTTGCGTATGAGGCGATAGTACTCTCTGCGTTCTTTTTCATTCTTGAATTTCAGCGGACGGAAGATATACACAGTTCTTAACTGGACACATGGAATCGTATCTCCATTGTAGATACACATCGGAACCAAGTATCCATTGATGCTTTGCTTTTCCTGCGCCTGCGTTTTCAGCGAACAGCAAACGATGGCAAACAGCGTCATTACTACTATGTTAAGCCTTCTTTTCACGGTACAAAAATAGAACTAAAATTTTATTATTTAGTCTTTTCACAAAGATGTTAACCTATTTAAAGTATCTTTGCGCCCTTGTCTGCAAAGAAAGCAAGGAATAAAATACTTTTTATTGATGAAAACTACTCAACTAATCCGGTTGATAAGTATTATAAACAGCCTGTTCATAATTCCTGCTTGTAGTGCTCAAAACCCCGCTGAAAGTCTTTTAGAGGATATTCTCGAAGATTTATCTGTTAATAATGATATTGATAACTCTGTGAATACCTTGAATTGGGAAAATGAATTGGAAGAACTTTCCGGTCGTTTGAAAGAACCGGTTAATTTGAATATCGCCACTCGTGAACAACTTGAACAATTTCCTTTTCTGAGCGATATTCAGATTGAACATCTGTTGGCATATATCTATATTCACGGACAGATGAAAACTATTTATGAACTTCAGTTGGTAGAGGATATAGACAGGCAGACTATCCAGTATCTATTGCCTTTTGTTTATGTAGAAGCTATTAACAATGAACCTGCTTTTCAGTGGAAAACCATGTTGAAAAGTGCAGCTAAATATGGTAAGCATGAAGTGCTAACCCGCATGGATATACCGTTTTATAAGCGTAAAGGTTATGAACATACCTATCTGGGACCTTCTGTTTATAACTCTGTGAAATATGGTTTTCGATATAGTGATCGGCTTTATGCGGGAGTGGTTGTCGAGAAAGATGCGGGAGAGCCTTTCGGAGCTTTGCATAATCGGTACGGCTATGATTATTATTCTTTTTATCTGCTGTTGAAAAACTGTGGTCGGTTGAAAACATTAGCTGTTGGTAACTATCGGTTAAGTTTCGGTCAAGGGCTAGTGGTTAGTACGGATTATCTGATGGGGAAAACGATCTATGCTTCTTCTTTCAATAATCGTAGCGGTGGAATAAAGAAACACTCTTCTACGGACGAATACAATTACTTTCGGGGAGTGGCGGCTACGGTGAGTGTAGATAATCATTGGGATGTTTCCGCATTTTATTCACATCGGAAAAAGGATGGAGTGCTAACCGACGGAGAGATTACATCTATTTATAAAACCGGACTGCATCGGAGCCGGAAAGAAGCGGATAAGCGGAACTTGTTCACATTACAGTCGGCAGGTGGAAATATAACTTATCAACAGAACCGTATCAAGTTGGGTATCACCGGTATTTACTATGTTTTCAACCGACCGTATGAACCGGAATTAACAGGCTATTCCAAATACAATCTTCATGGGAATAACTTTTATAACTTGGGAGTAGATTATGCTTATCGCTGGCATCGTTTTTCTTTTCAGGGAGAGACGGCGATGGGAAAACAAGGTTGGGCTTCTTTGAACCGTTTGCAATATTCACCGGTTCAGAACACGAGACTTATGTTGATACACCGGTTCTATTCCTATAATTATTGGGCAATGTTCGCTCATTCTTTTGGGGAAGGAAGTACGACCCAGAATGAGCAGGGATATTATTTCGGGTTGGAAACCTCTCCTTTTGCCCGTTGGAGGTTTTTTGCTTCATTCGACTTGTTTTTCTTTCCGTGGAAAAAATACAGAGTCAATAAAGCTTCTCGTGGAGCGGATGTACTGCTTCAATCTACTTTTACTCCGCAAAATAATATTTCGATGGATTTGAAGTACCGTTATAAACGAAAAGAGCGTGATTGGACGGGTAGTAAAGGAGCATTGACACTTCCTGTCTTTCACCACCAACTTCGTTATCGTTTGAACTATTCTTTGAAAGAAGTGTTTAGCAGTCGTACAACTTTAGATTATAATCATTTTCATTTTCAGGACAGAGCTGCTAACATCGGATATCAGGTTACACAGATGATATCCTCCCAACTGCCTTGGGCCAGGCTGTTTGCTGACGTTCAAGGCAGTTACTTTTATACCGACAGTTATGATTCGCGCGTATATGCATCCGAGAAAGGGCTACTCTATACATTTTATACTCCTTCATTTCAAGGATGCGGATTTCGATACAGTATTCGGCTGAGATATGAACCGAACAAACACTGGTTGTTCATAACCAAGTTCGGAGAGACGGTCTACCTAGATCGTAACGAGATAGGTTCCGGTAATGATTTGATACGCGGAAATAAAAAAGCAGATGTGCAAATGCAACTCCGTATTAAGTTTTAAACTATCTTTGTCAATCGGAAAAACAATAAGAGACTACGATATTCATGGAAGATAAAGCCACTTTTGACAAAATGTTTAATGAATGGTATGCGCAATTTGTATATTTTGCATACTATTTCATCAATGATGCTGAAGTCTGTCGTGATATCGTAAGTGATGCCTTTGAGTATTTGTGGCGCAATTATGATAAGATAGAAGAAACTACGGCAAAGACTTATCTTTATACAATTATCCGTACCCGTTGTATCGATTACCTTCGTAAGCAAAACATCCATGAAGAATATGTGGAATTTGCTTCGCAGTTGGCAAGTCGGATCGTAGAATCCCATTCTCATGAGTCGGACAATCGTATTTTACTTATTCGCAAAGCGATGGAAAAGCTGACACCTTATAATTGTCGGATTCTGGAAGCGTGTTACATTCAGAACAAGAAATATAAAGAAGTGGCGGAAGAACTGAATGTCAGTGTAGCTGCTATTCATAAAAATATAGTAAAAGCTTTGCGTATTCTCCGTGAAGAATTAGGGCAAAAAGGTAACCAAGATGAACTTTAAATCGTAAATATATATATCGAATAAATGATTTATGGACACTAAAGATATAAATATAAGTAAGTCGGAAGAAGAAGCTCTGAAAATAATGGAGGATACTTCCAGTGTCACTTCCGGACAGATACAAAGTTTAAAGGAAGATGAAGAATGTATGCAGATATGCAGTGATATGGCGGAGCTTGCCATAGAGATGCGGAAAGCGAAAAATACACTGGCAATTGATACACAGAAAGAGCTAGCTGATTTTCATCGTAAACATTCTGAAGATAATAAGCACAGAAAAAATACTTCTCTCTTTTGGATAAGTTTTGCCGGAGTGGCGGCAACGGTTATCGTTGTATTGGTTTTGCGTGGGATGTTATTTTCATCGGAACCGGAACATATTCAAGTCTTTCAGGCAAAAGTTTCCGCTCAGGAAGTCACTTTGCAGGTAGACGATGAAAAAGAAGCCAAGCCTCTGGAAGAAATTGTGCAAACATTTCCTTCTACTATTGCCCAAGTCTCTTCAAAAGGAGTGGATTATCGTCCTGTACAGACTGAAAACAAGGAAATGAGAAAGGCTAAAGTTCAAATACACAGATTGAGTATTCCTAGGGGGCAAACATTTACGGTTGTTTTGTCTGACGGCACCGAAGTACTGATGAACTCGGACAGCCGTTTGTGCTATCCTACGGTTTTCAAGGGAAAAGAAAGAGTGGTTACGTTGGAAGGTGAAGCTTATTTTAAAGTGGTTAAAGATACCGGACATCCTTTTATCGTAAAGAGCGGTAATACACAGGTTCGTGTGCTTGGGACCGAGTTTAACGTTAGAAGTTATTCTCCTGCCGAAATTTGCGTCACGCTGATAAAAGGAAAAGTAGCGGTTAGCGATACTTGTGGAGTACATGCCGTGGAAATGAAACCGGGACAGAGTGCGCATTTGTCTTCTGATGGAGCATACGTTGTAAATGAAGTTGATATAGAGTCATTCTTGTATTGGAAGGAAGGATTTTTCTATTTCGACAATGTTGCCTTAGTTAACATGATGAAAGAGATAGGACGGTGGTATAATATAGATATAGAGTTCCGTAATAGCAAAATTATGGATTATCGGATGCATTTCTTTGCAAATCGTCACCAAGATATTTATCATCTGATCGAATTATTGAATCGTATGGAGAGCTTTACCGCTTCTTTGGAAACAGGAAAGCTTATTATTGAATAAAAGACGAGCAAAAAGACATAAATCTGAATAAAAGAGTATATTTCTGAAAAATAACTCCTTTTAAGGGTAACCATTCTTTTTTAAACTTCGTATACAATTTAAAGAATGAAATATTACTTAACTATTATTCAGGCTTATGAAAAAGAATCGGGCACAGAAGTTCATTGTTTTGTTCTTGCTTTCTCTTTTTGCATATTCGTTGCATACGCAGGCGCAAGAAGAAAAAGGGAAGCAGATCACGATGGAGTTTAGAAACGAAGGGCTGCCTTCTGTTTTTAAACGTTTGGAGAAAATATCGGGATATAAAGTACTTTTTATCTACGATGAAATCAGTTCTTACACAGCCACAGGCAAAGTGGAAAAAGCTACAATCGACGGAGCATTGAAGGTGATTATAGGAAAGCACCCGTTGAAATATCACATCGACGGCCAGTTTATCAATATCACGAAAAAGACCGCTAAAGTGATACGGGAAGTAAAAGGAAAAGTGCTTTCCGAAGAAGATGGCTTTCCGGTGATTGGAGCGACCGTTATGGTGGAGGATGCGAATATCAGTACCATTACGGATAATAACGGAAATTTTAAACTCTCCGATGTTCCACAAGATAATCAGGTCAGAGTATCGTATGTGGGTATGCAGACTCAGTTATTGAATCCCACTTCTTATATGTCGGTAGTGATGAAAACAGACACGAAAGCATTGAACGAAGTAGTGGTGACCGGTATGTTCAACCGCAAGAAAGAAGGTTTTACCGGTTCGTCCGTCACTATCAAAGGGGAGGATTTGAAGAAATACAGTACAAATAATGTAGCTAAAGCATTGGCTGCCGTTGCTCCCGGACTGCGTATCGTTGATAATATAAACATGGGTTCCAATCCGAACAATTTGCCTGATATGCGTATGCGCGGCGGTGCTAGTATGGATTTGGAATCAAGAGGTGCGGTTGATTTCAATTCGGCCAATAATGATGTTATTGCCGTTCAAGGTGAGTATGAAACTTACGCAAATCAACCGTTGCTGATTATGGATGGTTTTGAAATTGGTATACAGACACTAGCCGATTTGGATCCCGACCGCGTTTCTTCTATTGTTCTGTTGAAGGATGCTGCCGCTACAGCGATATATGGTTCGCGTGCTGCGAATGGAGTAATCGTAATTGAAAGTAAAACTCCCAAACCCGGACGTATCTGGGTTACATACGGAGGTGAACTTCGTATTGAAACTCCGGATTTGACAGGATATAATTTAATGGATGCAAGAGAGAAACTGGATGCGGAATTGAAAGGAGGGGTTTATACGTATGGCGGGGAAACACTGGAAAAGTGGAGACTTTATCAGTCTAAATTGCGTGAAGTATTGGCGGGAGTAAATACATATTGGTTGGATAAGCCTTTACAGACTTCTATTCAACAACGCCACACTGTCACTTTGGAAGGAGGTGATGAGGCATTACGCTATCGGATGTATGTCGGATATAATAATTCTCCGGGTGTAATGAAAGACAGTAAGCGTGATGTATTGACAGGTTCATTGGATTTTCAGTATCGTTTGAAGAAAGTATTGTTGAAGAATAGTATAACTCTTGATAATTCGGTTGCTAATGAGTCTCCGTGGGGAAGTTTCAGTGAATATACCCGTTTGAACCCTTATTTACGTCCTTATGGAGAAGATGGAGAAATTCAGAAACGTTTGGATAACTTTGAAGGAATAGGAGGTGATTCGAATTACTTGAATCCGATGTATAACACTACATTCAACAGTAAGGATCAAAGTAAGAATTTTGCTGTACGCGAGCTTTTTAAAGTAGAATACAATCCTACTGAAGAACTTCGTTTGGAAGGTGCGTTTTCGTTATCGAAAAGTGTAGGACATCGCGATATTTTCCGTCCTGCACAACATACTGCGTTTGATGATGTGACCGATCCTACTCTGAGAGGTGATTATCGCAGAAGCCAAAGTGAATCGGTTAGTTGGGGAGTAGATTTAACAGGAAGTTGGAATAAACAACTGAGAGATCATTATCTGACAGCTAATGCCCGTATGAGTGTATTAGAGAATACTTCGGAAACTTTTGGTAACTATGTTACAGGTTTCCCGAATGATAATATGGATAATTTATTATTTGGTAAAAAGTATAATGAAAAAGTAACCGGTTTGGAAAGCACCAGTCGGTCTATCGGTTGGGTAGCAGCCGGAGGATATTCATATAAATATAAGTATTCGTTTGATTTCAATATACGTTTGGACGGTTCTTCTCAATTTGGAAAAGATAATCGATGGGCTCCTTTCTGGTCGACTGGATTGCGCTGGGATTTAAAGAAAGAAAACTTCTTGAAAAACGTCTCTTTTATTTCCGACCTGATATTGAGAGGTACTTATGGTACTACCGGTTCACAAGGGTTTGACCCTTATCAGGCACATGGGTATTATACATATGCTAACCTGCTGCTGCCTTATTATTCATCAGATGCTACCGGTTCGGAGATTCTGGCAATGCACAATGAAAGTTTAAAATGGCAAACTACCAAAAGTACCAATTTAGCGTTGGAACTGGGACTATTTGACCAGCGTTTTACCGCTCGTATAGAATATTACCGTAAAATAACCGATAATATGATTACTCAGGTTAGTCTTGCACCTTCCGTTGGTTTTCCCCAATATCCCGAGAACATCGGTAAGATAGAGAATAAAGGTTGGGAGATCAGTCTTTCTGCTATTCCTTATAAGAATACTGCCAAACAAGCTTATTGGACCATTATGGTGAACGGTTCGCATAATGCTGACAAATTATTAAAAATATCAGAAGCGATGAAACACATGAATGATCAGAATTCATTAAAGCTAAAAGATATGCCATTACCCCGCTATGAAGAAGGAGAATCTCTTTCCCGTATTTGGGTAGTGCGTTCGTTGGGTATTGATCCGGCTTCTGGAGATGAAATTTTGTTGAAACGCAATGGAGAAATGACAAGTGCTGTCAATTGGAATGCGAATGATGTAGTACCAATTGGTAATACGGAACCTAAATGGCAAGGATATATTAATTCCTCTTTTACTTATATGGGATGGGGAGCCGATGTAAGTTTCAGATATCAGTTTGGTGGTCAGGTATACAATCAGACTTTACTTGATAAAGTGGAAAATGCGAATTTGAAATATAATGCTGACCGCAGAGTATCTCAACTCCGTTGGATGAACCCGGGTGATAAGGCACAGTTCCGTGCTATTAATTCTACGGGATGGGAAACGAAGGCTACTTCCCGTTTTATTATGGATGAAAATGTATTTCAGGGAAGTTCTTTATCGGTCTATTATCGTATGGACCGTACGAATACTAAGTTTATCGGCCATTGGGGATTGAGTTCGGCTAAGGTATCTTTCAATATGGAAGATTTCTTCTACTTGTCTACTGTAAAACGTGAAAGAGGTTTATATTATCCTTACTCACGTCAGTTCACATTTTCTTTGAATGTAGGTTTCTAATTAAAAACATATTTGTATGAAACATATTATATATATACTATTAACGACAATGGTGCTGGGGATTGTGTCCTGCAGTGATTGGTTGGATGTCTCTCCGAAAACTTCTATTCCTGCCGATAAGCAATTTGAATCGGAATCCGGGTTCAAGGATGCTCTTACGGGTATTTACTTAAAATTAGGAACAAGAGAGTTATATGCCGGAGATTTGACTTATGGATATTTGGATGAATTGGCAGGTTTATATACAAATTATCCCGGTTATAATACGAATACCGTTTTTAATCAAAGTATTGTGTTTGATTATGAAAATCAGTTCTTAAGTAAAAAGAACGGGATTTATGCAGATATGTATACTATCATCGCCAATATTAATAATTTTCTGGAATATGTAGATAAGAATAAAGACGTATTGGTAACGGAACGATTTTATGAAACTATGAAAGGAGAAGCTCTCGGACTCCGGGCTTTTCTTCATTTTGACTTATTACGTTTGTTTGGTCCGGTTTATAAAAAGAATCCTGCGTCTGAGGCTATTCCTTATCGTATAGCTTTCAATAAAGATGCTACTCCTATTCTATCAGCAGATGAAGTGGTAAACGCTATTTTGAAAGATTTGAATGAGGCTGAAAAACTTCTGAAAGAGAATGACCCGTGTGACTTTTTTACAGATCATGAAAATGAAGCATACAAAGATAAGAATCATTTTCTTGTGAATCGTGAGTTCAGGATGAATCTGTATGCTGTGAAAGCAATGTTAGCTCGTGTATATTGTTATAAAGGGGATGTGGAAAGCCGGAAATTGGCTGTGGAATATGCCAGAGAGGTAATTGGAGCTTCTAAATATTTTACTTTATATAAATCACAAACGGCTGCTAATTATAATTCCATACGATATGCAGAGCAGATTTTCGGAATAACAGTAAATGAATTTTCTAATTTACTTTCGGATAATGGTATGGATATGGAAAGTGTCAATACGGAATATCACTTCATGACTTCAAAAGAAAATTATGAATTATTTTATGAAACTGAAGGAGCCGGTAATACGGATTGGAGACGTTTGGCTGTGATGTTCACTGTCGTAAATTCTTCAGACGGAAGCGGAGTCGTTTTTAGTAGAAAGTATAATCAAAAGCCGCTGACAGTGTCTTATAACTATTCTGGAGCTAATGCGGTACCTTTGATTCGTCTGCCGGAAATGTATTATATCGTAGCGGAATGTGCCACTATTCCTTCGGAGAGCGCCGAAGCATTGAATACAGTCCGTTTTGCGCGGGGCATTTCTTATAATGACGAGATTCTAACCGATGGCTATGATAATGTTGATGCTGCTTCGGAAGAGAATAAGCAACAGACTAAGCGCGTCAATGAAATTATGAAAGAATATAGAAAAGAGTATTTTGCCGAGGGGCAACTTTTCTATTTCTTGAAAGCGCATGATTATAGTACTTATTATGGTTGTGGAGTAGAAGCTATGACCGATGCACATTATCAGGTGACTCTGCCGGATAATGAGTATATTTTTGGAAATAACTCTAAATGATGAAGCATTATGAAAAGAATTATATATTTTGCTTTACTGATTCTTATCAGTGGTGTATATATGGGGTGCAGTGAAAATGAAATAGAGCTGTACAATCAGACACCTCGTATTAATTTTTATGGAAATACACATTTACGTATTCTTATTGATACGGATTATGTGAAGAAAGAACCTTATTCAGTAGATAGTTTTACCGTACAGATTCAAGGGGATCTTTTGAAAGAAAGCCGTGATTTTTGTGTAAAAGTAACTCCGAACAGTAATTATAAAAATTCTGTAGATGTGTTATTGAACGATAAGTATACATATACTTCTTTGGATACTATCCATCAGGTCTTTTATTTTAGATTTACTCGTCCGGAAATGAAGAAAGGTAAGAATTTATATGGTTGTAATCTCGAATTTGATTTAGATAATTCTGCACATAAGTTTGATAAAGGGTTGGTAGAAAAGAATCAGATAATTTTTTCTGTGAGATGGGAAATTGAACCTGATGAGTGGGATTGGGAATGGGGAGACTATAGTGATGCCAAATATATGTTTATGATGGATATATTGGGACATACATCGGAAGATGTAGAAGATACTGATGCCGATAAGGCTAAAGTTGTAGATGCTTATGCAAATTATAAAGCAGAAGGTAACCCTCCTATTTTGGATGAAGATGGAAATGAAATAAGTTTTGAATAAGATTAAAAGAAACTATTATGAAAAAGTATATCATCTATATAATAAGTTTTGTTGTAGTAGCTTTGTTGCAGATAAGCTGCTATGATGATAAAGGGGATTATGATTATCATGAAGTAAATTCAATGGAAGTCAAAATACCTGAAACAAAGTTACGTATGCCGAAAGACGAAGCGGTGGAAGTATCTATTGTACCGGAGATTTCTCAAACGTTAGAGCAGAATGAAGCCAATCTTGTATTTCAATGGAAAAAGACCAAGAAAGGAGTAAAGGCCGGTTCGGAAAGAATGATCGATTATGAAGATTATTCTGTAGGAAAAGAATGTAAGATAACGGTTGAACCCTATGAATCAGAAAATATAGGTTTAATGGTAGTAGTTACAGATAGGAAGAACGGAACAACTTGGTATCAGACTGGGGAAGTTGCTATTATTCGACCTTTAAATCCTTGTTGGTTTATATTACAAGAAAAGGAAGAAAGTGGTATATTAGGAGCTATCGAAGGTACTCCAGAGGGGTATTATGTTTATTCTGATGTATTTAAGTCGGAATTGAATCAGGCTTTTCCACTTAGTGGAAAACCTTTGGCTGTTAGTGCAAGAAAAAATTATGGAAATTCGGATTTGGCAACCATGTTATCTTTTTTAGGTTTTAAGGTAATTCCGGCATTGATGTTAGTTACAGATTGTGATTTGTCATTATTTACTCCGAGTACGTTGAAACCAATATACCGATCTGATAAAATACTTTTTGAACCGGTCAATAAGGGAGAATCTTTAAAGATTGAATCTTATAAAATGAGTACTCATGGCGAATTATTTGTGAATAATGGAAAGGCATATTGTGCTTTTATGGATGCTTTCTGCGTTCCATACTCAGTGAAAAGCGGTAACGAGTATCCTGCTATTTCCGCTTTTGGTTCTTATGAAGGTGGGTTGTTGTTTTTCGATAAAGTAAACCATTGTTTTCTTAATGCTTCTCTTCCTGGTACTTTTGATTATATGGGGAATCAGGCTACACAAAATATACGTAGGTTTGGAACTCCTTGGAGCGACCAAAAGCCGGTGAGCATTTATTCAATGGAAGATGACGCTAATGTTTTTGATCCGGATGCCATAGACCCGTCGTTACAAGTGAAAGATATAATTACCGGAGGAAGCGATGGCAATTATGCCTATGCTGTCACTGCTCCTTTCAACGGAAAAGAACTCACGGTCTTTAAGTTTAGTGCGGATTGGGAAAATGAGGATCCTACTTGCGCTGCTAAATATACAATAGCTGTCCCTTCGGAGGTGGATGTAGAAACAGCTAAATTTGCTGCTTCTTATGCCTATACGGCAAATATCATATTTATGGCTTCCGGTAATAAATTGTATCGTATCAACCTTGACCGTGGGCAAGTGACAGAACTTTATGCTTATGAAGTCGATTCATCGTCACAAATTGCTAGTCTTAAATTTAAGGATCCCGAAAGTGTGAGAGAAGAAAATGATGAGGAAGTGGAGGGAGAATATAAGGAAAAATTAGGAATGTGTCTTGGGCTTGGTATCAATACAGGTGAGAAGGGGGTGGTTGTAGAAATACAGTTGACAATGGCAGGTGATATTTCTCGTGAAGAGAGAAGTATTTGTGTTTACGAAGATCCTAATCAGCCTATTGGTAAGATAGTGGATATCACTTACAATTATGAATAATGATATGTATTACTTCTTATGCTGAAAAGAATAATCAATATAGCAATGTCCGTCTTTGTTTGTACCTGTGTGTACGGGCAGCAGCCGGACATTGCTGCTTTTCTTGAAAAAGAGTCATTGGCAAAAGATGACTTATCAACGGGAGAGAAATCTTCTGTGGAAGTCATTCCCGGTATGTTCACCACTTATCGCAATGGCGATCGCCTTTATTGGGAAGTACCCGATTCATTGCTGGGACGTGAGTTTGCTGTTACTACCACTATCTTGGCGGCTCCTGCCCGTCCCTATCGGGATATGGAGAAGAAGTTCGGTTATGCAGGCGATATGATAGGTCCTGTTTTCTTCAGTCTCCGCAAGCAGGGAAATGAATTGTGGATGGTAGACCCATTGAATGAAAGAATAGTAGAGGGTACCGTGGGAACATACGCTCGTATCGCTGCCCAGCGAGGAAATGACAGGCTCTATAAAGCGTTGCCTATTCGGGCAAAAAGTGAAAGAAGTTCATTGGTGGAAGTAGGTTCAATATTGAAAGACTTTCCTTTGTTTACGCTTGATATCGTATCTTTCGATTTGTCGATCGGTTCGCGTCAGAGGGATAAAGACCACATAAAAGAAATCACCGGTTATCAAGATCGTCTGTTGTTCCATATATCCCGTAAGTACGGAAGCTCATCGTTAAGACTGCCGGGACAGCCGGAAACTCCTTCTTATATAGGTGATTGGGATACGGGATTGTGTATCCGTTTACTGTCCGAGCAACCTTTGGAGGCAGTCACGGCTGATGGCGGTTCTTATTTTGCTATTGGAAAAGAGGTCTTCGAGGGAGATAACCCTTCCCGTCGGAAAGCATTTATTAAACGGTGGCGGCTGGAAGTACGTCCCGAAGACAGAGAGAGGTATATGAAAGGGGAATTGGTGGAGCCTGTACAACCCATCATTTTCTATATAGACCGCAATACGCCTGAAAAGTATATTAACTGTATCGTTGAAGCCGTACGCGACTGGCAACCGGCTTTTGAACAGGCGGGTTTTAAGAATGCGATAGATGCGTGTCTGGCACCTACGGCAGAAGAAAATCCGGAGTTTAGTATCTATGACAGCAGCTATCCGTTCATTTCATGGAAGATATCCGGTCTGAACAATGCGTACGGCCCTACTCCTTGCGAATCCCGTTCGGGTGAGATTATCGCCTGCCACATCGGCATTTTCAGTAGTGTCTTGAATTTGGTACAGAAATGGTACTTTGTCCAGTGCGGTGCCAATGATCCTCAAGCATGGGACATCGTATTGCCGGATTCTTTGCAATATGAACTTATCAAGCTGGTGCTGACTCATGAAGTCGGTCACACACTAGGACTGGAACACAACTTTCTGGGTAGTTCTCATTATTCCATAGAACAATTGCGGGATAATGAATTTCTGAACCGCAATGGGATAGGAACTTCCATCATGGATTATGTGCGTTGCAACTATGCGTTGCGGCCCGGCGATAAAGTCGACCTGAAGAACAGGCGTGTTCGTATTGGTAAATATGACAGATGGGCTATCGAATGGGGCTATCGGATATTTCCGGGAAAGGACGCTAGGGAAAGGGAAAAGAACAGAAGGTCATGGAATGAAAAACAGCAGCAGAACCCTTGGCTGCATTTTTCGGCAGGAGTAGATGTGGAGTCGCAGATGGAAGATTTAGGCAATGATCATGTCGCCATTAATACGCAGGGAATAGAGAATCTGAAATATATCTGTGCGCAGCCGGAGGCTTGGAGAGTGACGGATAAAGTCTCTTTATATGTGTTGCAAGGACGTTATCAGTCTATCGTCCAGCATTATACAAATTGGGTTCGGCATGTCTTGTCGCATTTTGGCGGAAAGCGCCTTGCCGGTTTGGAGAATGATAATATCTACCTGCCGGAGAAAGCGGATTATAACCGGAAGGCTTTGAAGTTCGTGCAAACCTACTTCTTACAACCGCCTGTGTGGCTGTTTAACGAATCGCTCACTACTCCTTTGGAATTGAATGCCGCTAAAGAATTGGAACACTTTTATGAGGGACTGATGCCGGATTTGATACGTTCCCTTCGGAAGGTGGAGGAATCGGAGAATGCGTGTGAGGGTATGCTTTCGGTAGATGAATTCTTGCAGGGTGTACATGAGGGATTGTTTACGGAAAGGACAGACAGTACATCAGTGGATTCCGCTTTAGTGGATGCTGCAAAGCATAAGATACAGGCACTGTATGTAAGTAGTTTGCTGAAACTGACGGAAAACCCGGAGAAGATACCTTCGTCCCGGTTATTGATAGCTGCGAGGCAGGCATTGAAGAAAATTAATAATGAGAAAGGGATAGAAAGAAATTTATGAAAAACAAAAGAGTACTATTCTTTATATTACTATGTGTCGGTGCACTTGTGCAAGCACAGGAGACAGTCAGACCGTTTGAGGAGTTCTTCGTTGAAGGAATGAAAAAGATAGATGGAGTATTTCCCGTCTATGTGGCGGACGGAGAAGTATACTTGGAGATACCTTCCGAATATATTGGTCGTGAAATGCAAATCAGTGCGCAGATCGACAGAGGTTTTGATTTGCTCTGTCGTCCCGCCAATGGTTTGGGAGTGGTGCGTATCACCTCTCCTACTGAAGGAACCGTCTGCTTTCAGCAGCCGTTTTATATGGAACGTATACTAGATACGGAAAGTGTTTATCAGCAGGCTTTTTCATTGTCCAATGTACAGCCGGAAGGAATCAGCTATCCGGTAGTGTCCTATTCCGGAGAGCGGGGAGCTATCATTCGGATCACGGAATATCTGTTGAATGGAGACGAATGGTTCAGTTATCAGCATAGTTTTATTCGTTCGCTCGTTCCCGCCTTGTCCGAAGTGGTGAGAATACATCCTTTTGATGAGGGAGTATCATTCACTGTAAAGCGCTATCATGGAGTGGAGGCCGAAAGATATGTATATTCCAGTTCGGCTATAATGTTACCCGACGGCAGTATGCCTCTGGAAGTGACTTGTGTGCTCCGTCTGCTTCCGCAGAAGAAGGACAGAATTCGTCTGGCGGATAACAGAATACCTTACCGTACCTTACATTTTAAAGATTATTCGCAAGATCCTTATTGTATGGTGGAAGACTCGTTGATTCTTCGTTGGGATTTGTCAAAGCCGCTAACCTTTTATGTGGACACGCTTTTCCCGCAAGAATATTTCAAGGCGGTGAAGTCGGGAGTAGAAGCGTGGAACGGAGCATTCCGCAAAGCGGGGTTACGTCATCCGGTTTTGCAGGTAAAATACGCTGACCGTAGAGTTGTGTCGGCGGAGCAATCTGCCTTTATCTCTTATGACTTACGAATGCCGGGAGTGAAAAGTAGCTTGACTCATCATCCCCGAACAGGAGAGATTCTCTCATGTCGACTGAACATAGGGCATGGTTTTATGAAGGGGCTGCTGGATAATTACCTATTGACGTGCGGTGCAACTGATTCACGTATTCGGACAGACCGCTACTCAAAGGAAGTTGCAAAAGAGTTGTTGCAGAACGAAGTGACCAAAGAGGTCGGGCACTTGTTGGGATTGAGTGAAGTACGTTCAAAAGCAGTGTGTAATGGACCTTTGAAAGTTGGAGAAGAAGATGAACGGGCTATTTATTTCGGTTATGTTCCTTTGAAAGGTACCGGGAATTGCTATGATGAGCGTGAGAAACTCCGTCGTTGGCTGGGAGATTTCCATGCTGTTGAGAGGCCGGAAGATTATGCAGTGAAGATCGTTCATCTACAGACGGTACTTAGTCAGTTGGATAAGATTGTGTACAAAGAAAAAGCAGCTCGGAAAAGTAGCTCGTTACGCGAGCTTTATAGAAAAGCCATTCAGTTGTATGCTTCTTATTTGGCGGGGATTGCTGAAAATATCCGTGAGGGACAACCTGCTGAAGTACAACATCAGGCAATGATGAATTTAGACAAATATTTGTTCCATCCGACCCTTGAAATGGAGTGTGATTATGTGAAGGCGAATTTGTTGGAAAACAGAAATGATTTGCTATATCCTGAGGTGAGGAAACTATTCAAACGGTTACTGCAAAAGAATTATATCCGATGTGGCTATCCGGAGTTTTTCCAAGACCTGTATAAAGGATTATTTAATGGATTCAATTCGGAGTTAACGATCAGTTATGCACAGTTGGATATTCAGTTGCTGTGTTTGGAAGCGTGGTTAGATGTTGTGCGTGGGGCTTCCGGTGAACATAAGTATGCGACTGGCTGTTTGGAGAATGAGCTACACGGCTTGTATGGCAAGTTAAAAGAACTTAGCGTTACTCATTCACAGATGGAAGTCCGTGAACTATATTTACTCTTTTTGCAAAGGATAGAGCAGTATTTTCGTTCCGTTTCGTAAATGTTTTGTAAGTTTTGAGTTATCTTTGTCGTACTTAATGAAGTGAGTAGTAACTGAAAGAAGTAAATTATAACAGAAAGATGACTATTATTTTTCCTTCACCCATCTTCGGTCCTATACATTCCCGCCGCTTGGGTGTTTCTTTGGGAATTAATTTATTGCCGGATGACGGTAAAGTTTGTTCGTTCGACTGCATCTATTGTGAATGCGGCTTCAATGCCGAACACCGTACAAAGAAACATCTTCCAACCCGTGAAGAAGTCCGTGCGGTTCTTGAAGAGAAGCTGAAGGATATGCAGGCAAATGGTCCTGCGCCCGATGTATTGACTTTTGCCGGAAACGGAGAACCTACTGCGCATCCTCATTTTCCGGAGATCATAGAAGATACACTCGCACTTCGCGACAAGTATTTCCCAAATGCGAAAGTCAGTGTATTGAGTAATTCTACATTTATTGATCGTCCTGCCGTGTTCGAAGCATTGAATAAGGTAGATAATAATATTCTGAAACTGGATACAGTGGATGAAGAATATATCCATCTGTTGGACCGTCCTAATGGAAAATACTCTGTGAGAAAAATCATCGAAAAGATGAAAGAGTTCAAAGGAAACTGCATCGTACAAACGATGTTTCTGAAAGGAGGCTATCAGGGAAAGGACATGAATAATACATCTGATAAATATGTGCTTCCCTGGATAGAAGCGGTGAAAGAAATCGCTCCCCGTCAAGTGATGATTTATACGATTGACCGGGAAACACCCGACCATGATCTGCAGAAGGCTACACATGAAGAATTAGATCGTATTGTGGCTTTACTGGAGAAAGAAGGGATTTCGGCCACAGCTTCTTATTAAAGAAGCTGTGGGATCTTAACTTTCCTAATGATATTATCTATGTAAGGAAATATCATAATAATAGTCATTTATCGATTTCATAAAATACGCAGTTTGTTCTTCCCATCTGTCAGTTTATAATATTCTTGTTTCCATCTTCTTCTCCGGAATTATTGTCTGCCATGGCTTCGTCCGTACAAACGCTAAGTAGAGCGAGACAAGCTCCTGAAATCAGTTTAAATCTTTTCATTGTTTCTTTTTATTAGAAGTTGATAAATTATTTAATGCGAAAGAAAATATTCCTCTTTCTATTAATAAGCGATTAAAATGCGATTAATAGGCTTAACTTTGACATTCTGAATCAAGAATATCCTAAAATGTAATATTATTAATTTTTTATTAATGCTTTATTTCAATAAAAATTAAGTCGGGCCTCTTATTTTTGCACCATCCAATATACCGGAGAGTAAATATAATATATAATAATAAAACTAATAGTATGAGAAAAGTGAGCTATATTTCAATAGTTACGATTTGTGTGATTTTTAATCTGTTCTATATGGCAAACGCTCAAACAACGGATTACAATTCTCAACCTCCTCTGAAAGTAATTTATAACACCCCTGCCAAAATATGGGAAAGCGAGGCGCTTCCCATTGGTAATGGATTTATGGGTGCCATGCTTTTCGGTGGTGTTTATGTTGACGTCATTCAAACGAATGAACATACGTTATGGTCGGGTGGACCGGGCGAAGATCCTGATTATAACGGAGGGCATTTGAGAACTCCCGAAGTCAATAAGGATAATCTCCAAAAAGCGAGAAACCTCCTGCAACAGAAAATGACAGAATTTACTACCAATAAGTCTGCACACTTTGATGTTGTGGGTAAACTCATTACCCACAATTATGAAAGCGATGGAGAAGGTACGGAATTACGTGGATATATCAACAATATGGCTGGGACAAAAGAACATTTCGGTTCATTTCAGACATTAAGCAATATTATCATCACTTCGAACGACCCTAAAGCTCCGCTTCGTATCAAGGGACAGGTAAAGGAGAGCAATGATAATATCGGAAATCCGGACAGGACTTATTCTGATTACAATCGTACTCTTGATATAGATAATTCTATCCATACAGTTAGTTATAAGGAAGGTGGTGTAACTTATAAGCGCGAGTATTTCATGAGCTATCCGGACAACGTAATGGTAATCCGGTTGACATCAGATAGTAAAGAAGGTTTTTCACGTACAATTGCACTCGAGTCATTACATAAGACTAAAAATATTATATCAGAAGGAAATACCATCACAATGACAGGCTATCCAACTCCGGTAGGTGGAGATAAGCGTGTGGGCGATCATTGGAAGGATGGATTGAGATATGCACAGCAAGTAATGGTCAGAAATGACGGAGGTAGGATTTCAGCAGTAGATGGCATGATTAAAGTAACAGGAGCGAAAGAAATTGTTGTCCTCATGTCGGCAGCCACTAACTATGTTCAATGTATGGATGATAGTTACAACTTCTTTTCTAAGGGCGATCCTTTGGATAAGGTGAAAGCTATTCTGAAGAAAGCGTCTGCAAAAAGTTATCGGAAACTGTTGGCTGCTCACCAAAAAGACTATCGTAGCCTGTATGATCGTATGAAAATTAATTTGGGTAATGTGAAGAAGGTACCTGTCGTGACTACCGACAAGTTGTTGAAAGGGATGGATGAACATACTAATTCACGGGCCGATAACCTTTATCTGGAAATGTTGTACTATCAGTTCGGGCGTTATTTGCTCATCTCTAGTTCACGTGAAGGGTCATTGCCAGCCAATTTACAAGGGGTTTGGGCTGACAAACTTCAGAATGCGTGGAATTCAGATTATCATACCAATATTAATATACAGATGAATTATTGGCCGACACAACCAACCAATTTGAGTCCGTGTCATTTGCCGATGGTGGAATATGTGAAAAGTCTTGTTCCTCGTGGTAAATATACTGCTCAGCATTATTATTGCCGTCCGGACGGCAAGCCTGTGCGAGGTTGGGTGACACATCATGAGAACAATATTTGGAGCAATACTGCTCCTGCCAAGAAGGATACGCCTCATCATTTCCCGGCAGGTGCTATCTGGATGTGCCAGGATATTTGGGAATATTATCAATTTAATCAAGACAGGAAGTTCTTGGAGGAGTACTATGACATTATGTTGCAAGCCGCTCTCTTTTGGGTAGATAACTTATGGACGGATAAACGTGATGGAATGTTGGTTGCCAACCCTTCTCATTCTCCTGAGCATGGTGAATATTCGTTGGGATGTTCTACCTCGCAGGCGATGATTTGGGAGATGTTCGATATCATGATTAAGGCGAGCAAAGAGCTGGGCAGAGAAAATGATCCGGAGATTAAGGAAATCAGCACATCGTTTGCCAAGCTCTCCGGTCCGGGAGTTGGATTGGGCGGACAGTTCATGGAGTGGAAAGATGAAGTGACGAAAGATATCAGTGGAGACGGTGGACATCGGCATACCAATCATTTATTTTGGCTGCATCCGGGATCTGCCATCGTTGCAGGCAGAAGTGAGCGGGACAATAAATATGCGGAAGCCATGAAAGTGACATTAAATACACGTGGAGATGCGGGTACCGGTTGGAGTAAGGCATGGAAATTGAACTTTTGGGCACGTTTACATGACGGTAACCGTTCACATAAGTTATTGGAAAGTGCATTGAAACTAACAAACCCCGGTGCTAGCTTTGGGGGAGTATATACTAACTTGTTCGATGCACATCCTCCTTTCCAGATTGACGGTAACTTCGGGGTGACGGCTGGTGTGGCGGAAATGCTGATGCAGAGTCACGGAGGGTACATCGAATTGCTTCCGTCATTGCCTGACGTATGGAAAGAAGGTTCTTTTAAAGGTATGAAAGCCAGAGGTAATTTTGAAGTGGATGTTGAATGGAGCAATGGAAAAATAACGTCTGTTATTATTACCTCTTATTCAGGTAAGGAATGTATTGTCAAGTGCCCGGATGCAAAGAATTTAAAAGTTTCCGGTACTTCTGTGAGGGTCATAGCAGATGATATGATCTCATTCCCTACTTCCTCAGGAAAGGCATATAGAATTAAATAGAATAGAAATGAAACCTTCACTGGAACAACAATCACACGTTTTAGTGGAGGGGAAAATTGTCTTTTAGATATCAGAAAATAAACGTTTTTTAATTGTGAACAACAACCTGGTGATTATTGATTATGAATCTGAATGTACCGGATTCCAGTTCATATTCTGCTACTGAAGTAGAGAGGTGAAATGTTTTTTGTATAAACCTTACTCCGGGGATATTATTGAATTCTTCAATCTTTTCAGGAATGGGTAAATAAAGAGTTGCTGTTGTATTAGCCGGAACTGTTGTCTGATAACTTGTCATAGTTCCTTTTCCGTCAGCTGTCCATATGCTTTTTATTTCTCCGTAATTTGAATGATAGCTCCCCGATAATGACAGATAATTATTGCCAATTGAAGGTTGTAGGATAAAATGTTTATATCCGCACTTACCGTTTAGATGATCGTTTGTGATACCTAGTTGATATTCAAACATCCATTGCCCCACAGCCCCTAAAGCAAAATGATTGAACGAATTCATATGGTTTTCATTTTTCTTTCCGAAAGCGACTTCATAACCGTTCCATCGTTCCCAAATGGAAGTTGCTCCTTTTGTCACCGGATAAAGCCAGGAAGTAAGATTGGTGCAGGTAAACATACGATAGGCCTCTTTATGATGTCCGGAACGGCTCAAAGCTGGTAGTATATTAGGTGTTCCCGAGAATCCGGTAGTAATGGTATATGGAAGGAACGGTAGCTCTCCTTCACCACTGTGAGAGGGATGTATGGTAAGTTCTGCCAAATAAGATTCGGCTTTAGCCTTGTATTCATCGTTGAAACAATTGAAATTTAATGGAGTGGCATAAGAAGACTGTGAATGAATTATTTTTCCGTCTACAGTTTTGGTTTTACCGGTAGCAGGGTCTACATATGCTTTGTTCCATTCTGCTTTGGCAAGTGTATGACGCTTCCGTAATATTTTTGCGTAGTCGGTGTGTCCGATTGCTTCTGCCATATATGCTGTAACTTCCATCATATAAATATAAATGGCGTTATTGAGCATATCCGATGGTGTCCGGTCATCCATTGCCAACCAGTCTGCCAATCCTCCGGTTTTGCTCGATAAATGAGGGTAATTCTTGCTGAAATCATAGAAATCCATACCGTTCAGCCATGCCATCATTGCTTCTATATTATCTTCTATTATTTGTGTATTACCGTATTGCACATATAATTGCCAGGGAACCATACATATAGCGGCCGCCCACGTGGTTCCATCGGGGAAAGTAAGGTCATCCGATTTATAGTAAGCAGGGACTGTTACGCCTATCCCGCCTGGTACTTCCGTTGTGCTTCCCACTCCTTGGTCGGCTCGGAGAGTGACCATCCATTGACGGAAAAAGTTTAATACGTCGGAGTTGTAGGTTGCTGTTCTTACGTAGGCTTGTGCATCACCTGTCCATCCCATACGTTCATTTCTTTGTGGACAGTCGGTAGGTATCGTGAAAAAATTGCCAAGTTGGCTTCGTTGTATATTCTTAAATAATTGATTAACCAGTTTTCCGGTTTTTCCGTCGGTTGTTGTAGCTTCATAATTTCCTGTAGGCAAATGATCGGAAGAGAGGACAAGGCCTTTCACGTGAGAAAGAGGTAACGGATCTTTATGACCGGGAATTGTTATTTGTACGTATTGATAGCCGCGATAGGTAGTCGTCGGTTGAATAATTACGGCATTTTCATCCTTGGCTATATAGAAATCTGAAACCAGTGCGGCACGCATGGTCTCATAGAGAGGACGCCCTGCTATATTTCTGCCTTTTTTCCCATAAGTATCTACGTAATGTTGTTTATCTCCACAGAGGCCCGGATACAGTTGTTCGGCATAGCGGATTATAACCTTATCCCCTTTCTGTAACCATCCTGCAGGGATCGTAACGGACGGCACTCCGACCATGTTAACGCCCATATCATAAATGTATGTATGTTTATCAGCACTGTGTACGGGCATCACCTGTTTGGCGGTTAATGTTTCACGTACCCGAACAGGCTCATCGTGCCGTGCTACAATATCGAAATCGATCCAATCACGTTGGCTGATGATATCTGGGGATTGCCAGTGACTATCATTGTATTCAGGCTTTGTCCAATTTTCGGTTAAAGCTTCTTTGTTTGCATCATAACGTTCTCCATGGAAGAAGCTACCGAAACGTATGGGTCCGTCTTTATAAACTTTCCATGTGTTTCGGTTAGTAACGAAAATCTCTTTGCTACCGTCTTCATACATAACCACTAGTTTTGCCAGCAAGGCTTCGTTATCACCGAAGAAATTGAAATTAGACGTGGTGTAAGTCATGAATCCTGTATACCAACCCGGATTCAGTAAAGCAGCGATGCAATTGTTGCCATTATTCAGCATATCTGTTATGTTGTAAGCATGATAACCCAGGATCTTACGATATTGGCTATTACCGGGTGCAAACCAATCTTTACCTATTCGTTTATCGTTAATAAACATCTCATAAGCACCCATGGCAGTTACGTATATTTTCGCTTTCCTTATATTTTTGTTTGTATTTGTCGAAATTACTGTACGTAGCATGGTGAGTGAAGAATGACTAGGATCACTATATCCGATAGTCATTACTTCCGATTTATTTTGTACCAGAATTTTCTTGTTTTCTATTATGACATTAGGCAGACCTTCAAATATAGAATAGTTCCTATAATCGAATGTTACATTATTCTCACTATGTCCACAGTTCTTTATATGATAGTCAGTGTAGAGCACCTCACACTTAGGCATGGCTGCAAAACCGATAGAACAAAGATGAGGTAGTGTGTTAAAATCGTGTGTATTTCCCCAGGGACCGATGTTGAAAGATGTAGCAGAATTTATGGCCGAATTCATTTCATTATCTGTTAAAGCAAACAGATTCTTTTTATCAATGAAAAAAGACAGATTGCTGTTTTCTACATGGACGGTAATTGTATGGGGCTGTTTGATATTTCTCTTTGTGAACAGTTCGTTAATATTTGTTTGTAGGAAGTGCTTTTTCGAGATTGTGAGAAATGGAACATCTTCTGAATCGTTTTTTGCGTACCCTATACGATAGATATTCAAGATAGCTCCATTTTCCGCCCCTACTCCGGATAAATCAATCTCTATACGGATATAGTTTTGGCCGGATAAATTATCCGGGTTTTGAAAATCATCTGTCAAACGGAAATCATTAGCTCCCAGTATGAAAGAAATCTTGTAGCCTTTAAGTAACTGGAAGTTGGTGGATAACTCAAAATAATTATTTGAAGCAGCATCTAGATTCAGACTTTTTGAGCCGATCCATTGGGCACCATTCCAAGCAGATATTTTAGAATTCATCAGTCCGGTTTCAAAACGGGAAGAAGCCTGATAAATTTTTCCTGTAGCATCCCAGACTTTTAAATCCCAATGATAACTTGTTTCAGGTTGTAGGGCAACACCCATATATTTGATGTTATGAGAAAGGCCGGATTCTACCTTGTAACTGTTCCATACGGTATGTCCGTCACTTTCGCGGACGACCGTTATTTGGTAAGCAGTTTGCTTTTGCCCTGTAATGTCCGATTGCATTTGCCAACTGAATAATGGATGCTTGTCTTCAATGGTTAACGGCTCTGTTGTATTTTGTACTTTCAGATTGACTAAAGAAGTTGCTCCCCATACGGTAGTAGGAAAGAGCAGTAACCAAATGAATGATATACATTTTATTTTGTTGCTTACTATCCTCATACTATCATTCGGTCAGAATAAACTTACAACGTTCCACATCACGACTATTCGGACCGATCATCAACTCAAATTCACCCGGTTCACATACGAAGCCCAAGTCATTATTATAAAATTTAAGCAGTTCCGGTGTGATAGTAAAAGTAATCTCACGGCTTTCCCCTTTTTTTAAGTGAATACGTTGGAAACCTTTCAGCTCCTGGACGGGACGGGTGATACTGCCTGCTATATCACGGATATACATTTGAATGATTTCATCGGCATCATATTCACCTTTATTGCTTATGGTGATACTAGCAATCAATGAGTCATTTTTTATATTCAATTCGTTTGCACTCAATTTCATGGGTGAATAATCAAAAGTGGTATAACTCAATCCGTAACCAAACGGATAAAGAGGATCATTCGTTACGTCAATATAGTTGCTCCGGAATTTCTCGAACCATTTATCTTTGTCCTGTGGACGACTTGTATTTCTGTGATTATAATACATCGGCAACTGCCCTACTGTCTGTGGAAAAGTGGTGGTTAGTTTGCCGCTAGGTGAAACATCGCCGAAAATAACATCACAGATCGCATCTCCCGTTTCACTTCCTGCAAACCATACATTCATAATAGCAGGAACATTCTTTTGTTCCCAGTTCATCACAGTGGGGCGACCGGAAAAGTGCAGTAAAACCACCGGCTTTCCTGTTTTTACCAATGCTTGCAATAAATCATGTTGTGCATCGGGCATTTCCAGATTAGTACGGCAACTGCTTTCTCCGCTCAACTCTGCCGGTTCGCCTAAAGTAGCTATAATGATATCCGACCAGTTGGCGATTTCCAGTGCCTCTTTAAGCAATTGTTCATCGTCCAGATGTGGCAGTTCCCCTTTGTTTACCCAAGTGCGTTCCTCAAATTTCTCGTCATACATGAAATTACTCCCTTTGGCATAACGTATTGTGGCACGCTCACCTACATTACGTTGCATCGCTTCAAGGATTGTGCTGTACTTACTAGGTACAGCAGCTACTGCCCAGGTTCCCTGCATTTGAGTTCTGGTATTGCCTAAGGGGCCAATTAATGCGATTTTGCCTTTGCGTTGCAATGGTAATAGTTGATTTTCGTTCTTTAGAAGTACAAATGTTTCAGTTGCGATTTTGCGTGCTTCCGCCCGGTTACTCTCTGTGTAAATCTCGCTTTCTGCCCGTTCGTCGGATAGAAAGCGGTAAGGATCTTCAAATAATCCTAACTTTTGTTTGGCTTCCAGAACTCTGCGGCAAGCAATATCAATATCGTTTTCTGTAATTTTTCCGTCTTTCAGTGCTTTTTCCAGTTGTGCTACAAAGGCACGTGACCCCATATCCATATCAGTACCGGCTTGTAATGCACGGGCAGAGACAGATTCCAAGTCACCTATGCTATGGTTGGTCAATTCTACTATTGCAGAATGGTCAGTTGTAACAAGCCCGTTAAATCCCCATTGTTTACGTAATACATCGGTCAGTAACCATTTGTTTGCAGTTGCCGGAATCCCGTTAATATCGTTGAAAGAACTCATAACACTTCCTGCTCCTGCCTCAATAGCTGCCTGATAAGGTAGAAAATATTCGTTATACATGCGGTTCGGACTCATGTCTACCATGTTATAATCCCGTCCGGATTCAGATGCGCCGTAAAGGGCAAAGTGCTTTACACAAGCCATGATTTCATTGTTGTTTTTCAAGCCTTCTCCCTGATAACCTTTAATCATTGCTTTTGCTATGGCTGCCCCTAAAAACGGATCCTCGCCTGCACCTTCTGCAACACGCCCCCAGCGGGCATCCTTACAGATATCTACCATTGGACTGAATGTCCATGCAATACCGTCAGCACTTGCTTCACATGCTGCTATGCGTGCCGATTTCTCGATAGCTGCCATATCCCAAGAGCAAGATAAGGCCAAAGGTATGGGGAAGATGGTTTCATATCCATGGATTACGTCCATGGCAAACAAGATCGGTATGCCCAGGCGGGTTTCTTTGACGGCAATATCTTGCGCTATCCTGATATCCCGTACTCCTTTCAAGTTGAAGATTCCACCTACCTCTCCACGGCGGATATCATCTAAAATATCTGTATTCTGGCCACTTGCTGTTGTGATAGGACCGGTTGGCAATAGATTCAACTGCCCTATTTTTTCTTGTAAAGTCATTTGGCTCATCAGGTCGTCAATGAACTTGTCATTTCCTTTGGGGGTACATTGCACCAACATGAATGAACTTAGTAATATCAGGCTTACATTCCAAAGTGTTCTTCTGTTCATATTTTCAAGGAATTAAATTAGTTTGAATAAGAATCGTCGATTATTATTGAATCGTGAATGAATATGTTCCTCCTTTTTTCCATACAATTGCTTTAGACTGTTTACCGGGATAAAGTCGTACGATACAATTATCAGGTATCTCGATTGAACAGTTTCCCTGTTTGGTCAGGTTAAGATTGATATATCCCTCTTTCACAGGTATACGTCCTTTCGCCCAATTCAATTCGAGTAAATCCGGTCGTAAGGTGTATTCTGAAATTTGCTGATCGGACTGTGAAAAGCCATAAATACCGTGCAGTATGGCAATGATCGGAGGTACACCGTTTGCTCCGTGGCAGAGGCTTAGTCCGAACGGGCGTTCATAGAATGTCAGTTGTTTTTCCAATGGACTATTCAATGAGAAGTTTTCGGGAAACCGGGTATTTCCCTGGCGTAGCCAATCGCCCCAGACATCATCCAATAGAGCAAACATCTCTTTGATACGTCCGGCTTTTATGTATGCCAGGTACTCATATCCTTTCTCATAACTGATGTTTTCTTTATAGAATGGGATAGACGGGATTACTTTGTCGAATAAATACGGGTAATTCTCTTCCGGGTAAAGTCCTGTCAGCACTCCCCAATATTGTGCATGGTGCGAGATGCGGTCGTCTTTGCTTCCATCTGTCCGGTAGCCGTTGATGAAAGCCTTCCGTTCATTATCCCAGAAGTAAGTTATAATGTTTTTGCCCAGTTGTCCGGCTTTCTGTTCATAGTGGCGGGCAAGGGAATGTTCTTTCCAGAGACGGGCAAAGTAGGCAGCAATTTTAAAATTCTGATATAACATCATTTGTCCGTATGCGGCTATTCCGAAATCATCCGGTCCCATTTTACGGGACCACCCTGGGATAAAACCTGTGGTGGGAGGTGCAGCCGCTAAAAATCCGTTCTCATCCTGAATGGATTCATAAAGTGCTAGCTGTTGGAGAATACGGTCTTTAAACATCAGTGAAGTACTAAGGTCTCCATAATGTAGATAATCCTGTTTAAGTCCGATAAGAGCGTGTAAAGGATAGTCCACGATTCCCCAATCGGAAATTTTCGGATTGAAGGGCATCAGGGCAATGGAGATTCCATTGCGGGCTACTTGCCGGTCGCCAAATACATAATCACCACCCAATGCGCTGATTATAGCATCCATTGACCACGGCAGATAATCGCGTTTCACTCCATCCAGATAAAAGTTGTGCATGGATGTGTGTAAAGTAGCTATACCCGCTCTCCAAAGATTGTTGAGAGCTTCGTTGTCACTTTCAAATTGCATCCGGAATTCAACCGGCCACACTTTGGCATCGCAGCGGATAGAAGCCACTGTAGAGGGATGATCGCAGGAAATTTTCAAATACCTCAATGCACGTTCGGGCAATCTGATTTCCTGTATTTTATCAGTCAGAACATAAGTTTTAACAGCTTTCTGTTCAAGACTTCCTACATTCTCATTCAGAGCCTCTTCCGGCGATTCTCCTACACTGAAAGAGATTCTGCCACTACCGGAAGCCTGTAAAATGACACTTCCTACTTCCAAGTGGTGAAAATCTACCAGTAAACAACCATTTTTACCTATTTCTAATATACCATTTTTATGAGTCGCATTTCGTACTATGATGAATTGTTTTGCCGGGATAGATACTGTCAGTTCCTGTTCGTCATCAGGAGATTTTCCCGGTTTATTGTATCTTGCATCTGTTTCGGGCAGGTTCCAGTGCTGGTCGTCCAGGCTTACTTGCCATTTTTCTATATTTTCTGCATTTTCTCCTTTTACGATCAGTGCGGGAAGTTGTTTATCTGTTGTCACATCAAAAAGCAGCAAGTGTTTTCCAGGCATCAGTTTAAATGTTCCGGTTCCTACTGTCTGCCCTTTTCCGGTTGTATTTTGTTTTTTTCCGTTGATAGAAAAAGTTACATTTCCTGTTGCATTCCAACAGATTTCCGTTTCTTCAGAGAGCGTCAGTTCTTTCCGGAAAAACGTCCGGTATGCGTCTTTCGTAAAATTGCCGGGATAGCCTACGTTTACACAACGTTCGGCCGACTTTTCTTTTTGTATTCGCTGAAGATGTGCGCTTAATTGTCCCGGATACCACATATAACTGCTATTCCAGCTCGTGGCTTCTTCTACGGGAAGAATTTTACACGATGCATCCAATAAAGGATCGAATACTGTATTTTGTGCTATTAACGGCAGAAACGTGCAGCTCCATACTCCCAAGTATAGGAGCAAGCGGTTCATTTTTCGTCTACCGGTTGGATTGAATGGATAAGGTAGTCTGTTGTTTTTCATGGATTCCGTTTTAGAGTTCGGAAGCAAATGTAAGACAATCCATGAATACTATTTCTCTGAATCATTACATCAAACATACGTCACTTGTTTGTTTTAACAGAAAAGAAGATGATACAATCATACATCATCTTCTTCTAAGTGATTAATAATCAAAAGACTATTTCTTTAAATGTGGGTATGAGTGTTTAATCATACAGTTTATCCGGCGACCTAAATAGTAAGTATATAAGAAGTCAGACTGCTTTCCTGCTCCAGATTCAGTTTCCGTTTCAACCGGTATTTCTTCAGTTCAACAGACCGTAGAGCAATTCCCATAATAACAGATATTTCTTTGGTAGACAAATTTGCCCGTATCAGACAACAGAATTTTAATTCCGAGGGAGACAAATCGGGATATGCCTTTTGCATACGCAGCATAAATTCATAGTGTACTTCTACGAAATAATTCTCGAAGGACAATAACTTATCTTTCTCTGTGGCTCCTTCCTGAATGATTTTCATAAGCCGGCGGTAGAGTTTGTTGGGATAACGTTCTCCCAATTCATTCTTTTGTGTTTCCACTTCCGTAGAGATGGCATCCAATAGTTCTTGCTTCTGCGTAAGGAAACGCATACGGTTTTTCAGTTCGCTTTCCTGATTTCTTACCTTTTCCTGTAATTGCTCATAAGCCTGTTGCTGCAATTCTTCTGCATGTTTTTTCTGCTCTTCCTCGTATTTCCGGAGAAGTCTCTTCCGTTTGCGTTCACTGATAAACATTACTATACCGGCTGTGATAACCAGCAGTATGAGAACATACAGTGCAATCATCCATGTCCGTTTATAGAGAGGTGGAGAGACGACTATCGGAATAATCAGTGAATTCTGATTACTGTCTTTTATTTCAAGCTGATAAGAACCGGAGGGCAGATTAGTGAAATAAATGGTTCCCGAAGTCTGCCACGAGCTCCATTCATTGGTTACTCCGGGTAGCCGGTAAGAGATGGAAGTAGTGTGTGTACTCAATCCTGTAGTTACCTGAATGGTGATATTGGTGGCTGTATTGGGAAGTTCTATTTCTTGCTGGTGGAAATCTGCATAATGAACGATATTATTATTGTCGGTAAAGCAAAATGTTTCCATCTCCAGAGGAGCCGGATTGGCCGTGCAGCGGCTGACCATCTTATTATTTATAACGACCGTCCCTTCACAAGTGGAAACAAACGTGATGGAATCATTGATAGATTTAAGATTGTAGTGCTTGTCATAAAGCATCAGTTCGTTATCTACAAAAGGCCAGTGCATAACCGGTTCAGCAGATAAGTCTGCTATATGATACAGAAATAACTCTTCATCTGTTGCCACCCAGATATCGTTCTTGTATGCAGTTTTGACAGACTGGAGCTTGTCCAGATACAATATCTCTTTGCTTATGTTTTCCAGCCTGTTGAAATTCTTCCCTGAAATATCGAACTGATAGATTCCTTTCGGGGTGGCAAACAGAATTTTATCTTCAACTTTAAATAAGCTGATTCTGTTGTAATTGGCATATCCGTCAATCTCGGAGAAGTTATCAAATTCCGTAACTTCGGTCAATTCACGGTTGATGCGCAAACGATAAATACCTTTTTCGGGATGAATAGCCCATACAGTATGGAGATTCTCCGGCATGATACTCGCATAATCTCCAGTATTCATGAGCAAAGAACGGTATTTCCAAGTATTGTCTTTGTATTCGAGTAGTGCGATTCCGGAATAAGAACGTAGGAAGATGTATTCGTCCCCGTGGTCGGCTACGTATTCAAATTGCCGTACTCCGTTTATGTTGCAGAACGGTTCGAAACTGGAACGTTGCGGAGTCATTTTAAACAGTTGTGTCGTAGTGCCGCACAATAGTTCGTTTTTCAGATTGCAAAATTGCAGAGGATATATGGAAGTCGGTATTTTCTTTCCGTCTTCCTCATAAAGATAGATGCCCTGATTGGAGGCAACATACGTTTTTCCATTAAAATGAGCTGCATCAAAGAAAGTTCCTATGTCGGTATTGGTTTTCCAGAGGTAGGTTGCCGGTTCGAGGATAATGGATGAGATACCGTTGTCGAGTGAAAGCCAGAGGGAGTTTTCATCGGCAAAACACAGGCCGTGAATGTTGAGATCTTGCAGTTGTGAAGAATGGTAATGTGTCTGTCGGTTATTTTTCAGGTCTATCAGGAACAGTCCGTCACCTATCGTACCGACAGCAAGCAGTTCATCTTTCCAGATACTTCCGCAGTCTATCCGCACAGGAATGTGAGTCTCATTTTCCAATTGCATGAACAAACCTATTTCATTGTTTTTTAATGAATATATCTTTCCGTCAGATTGCCCTATCAGGTACTCGTTATCGGCTATTTGAAACATGAATTTGGTTTCGCCGTTCCCAAAGACTGCCTGATCGCAAAAAGTCTCGAGCTTACCTTTATGAATCAGCATGAGAGCTCCTCCGCACTTCTGGGTAAATAGTTTTTCTTTGACTTGGTAAAGAGAAACACAACAGTCATTCTTAAGCAGGTAATCCATGACTTTGCCGTCATAACAGATGATGTTGCCAAAAGAATGAAAGTAAACTTTGCCCTCGGTTTCACCAATACTCCAGAAAGTCTCTCCTTTCATTCCCAGTTTGTTAACCAGAGGCAAGAGAGAAGTATAAATGATTTTTCCGTTCGTATCGTATTCCCAGTAACCGATGTTGTTGTCGCCAGCCGTATAGACTCTGTTACCGATACAACGTACTGCACGTACGGTACTGCGCTCATCCGGTTCGAGAAGCGTCCAGTCATTTCCGTTATACCTTAGTAATCCATTGTTATTGCTGCTATAAAGAATCTGTTCGGAAGAGATCGTAATTCCCCAGTTCTGAATCCCGCCTTTGTAGTTTTTATAGTTATAGTTTGTGATCTGCACGGGAGTCTGCGCTGTACCCGGAGTGATACAGGCGAAAGGCAATATACAAAGCCAAAGAAAAATCCAGCAGTATTTCATTTGTATTATACTTAGCAGATGTGTACCGGTAACAAAGGTAAAAAGAAATTTTGAGCAGACAATTATCAAGGGTGGTTCTTCTTTGAAAAATATGGCTTGGCAGATTCTTAGAGGAATAGTTTGGTGGACATATAGATTCATTGTACTGTGTATATATGTCCACCGTGCCGGGTATATATGCCTATTGTGCTGAATCTATATGTCCACCAAATCGGGTGTGTTATTCCTCTACCTCGAATGTGCCACAGACATTATTGGTGCCATCCCATATTCCGTTTGTTCCGACGTATGTATAGGCACCCTCATCAATCCTGTAACGGAATGAATAATAGTATGTTCCCGCTTCGGGTATTTCGGAGGTAAAGCCTTGATAATACCATTCATTTCCCCAGTCACCACTCCAAGGGCAAGTAGTCCATATCCATTCGTCACTTGACGGGTCGGAACTTGTGGCAGAGTAGCCGATTTCGCATGTCAGATGCTTATTGCCGGAAGTGGCAGCTTCTTCCAGATCGGTTAGTCCTTTGATTTCAATCTTTGAACCTGCATTGAAAGCTTCCCCTTTCTTGGGAGAGTTGTCCTGACGCCATTGCAGATTTACCCAACTGATAACCAGTTTGCTGTAATCTATACCATCGTCATCATCGCCGTCATCACCCCCTCCGGATGCTTCTTTTACTTCGAATGTCCCGTTTATGTTGTCGATTCCATTCCATAGTCCGCCTGTTCCTGCGTATTTGTAAGGACCGGAGCCGTTACGGATGCGGAAAGTGTAATAGTAAGTACCGGCAGGAAGTCCGCTGATATGTCCCTGATAGTAGAAGTTATCTCCCCAATCTCCATTGAACCAGCAGTCGTCCGTACTTGAAGTCCAAGTCCAGTCCGGTCCGGACGGGTCCGTATCACTCAATGAATAGCCGATATCGGCTATAATTCCTTCTCCGGTAGTACTTTCCATAGCGTTGGTGATACCGTCGGCAAATACACAGGAACCGGCCTCAAAAGATTCTCCCTCGGTGATGGAAGTCGAAGCGGCCCATTGTAGATTAGCCCAGGTAATAGGAAATTCCTCTTCAGGTCTTTCTTCTTCATTTTGCTTGTCCTGCTTGATAATAAGAGTTGCTATTTCTTCATCCTGCAGGAAGAAAGTGATGCGGCCTTCACGTGGTTGTCCGGTTTCGTTGTCACTGACCGTCACTGCTACATTAGCGATAAAATGTTCGTTTGCTCCGGGATAATGATCGGGGCTTACGCTGATCCAGTAGTCGGACGGAATGGCGTTCCAGCGGCGGGTGGCATCCACTTTGACGGCCAGGCTACTTCTGAATCCGGTAAAGGATAACTCGTTATTATTAAGAGTTAAAGACGCCTGTGCTATCTCTTCGGAGTCTTTGCAACTCCATAAAGTAAGAGATACGCATAAGAAGATAAACAGGTTATATATGTGTTTCATACTTTCTAATTGTTTAATGTGAATCTTAGGACCTATTCATATATAAATAAGTCAGTTTTATCGGAGGTAAGTCGTCACACGATAGATGCCCGGACTCCAGATAGCCTGATACGACGAGGGCGAATAAACAAAAATCTCATCCGTATGGTCAGCATTGTAATCGTTAACCTTTTCCGATGTCAGAGTACGGCGTCCTTTGGCTATCAGTACGGCATTGTGGTAAGTCTCATCACCGTTAAGCAAACGGGTTGCTTTCCATTTGCCGTCGGTGTAACCACCTTCCCATACCTGTTTGATATAGCCAATCTTTTTGGGATTGGTAGAAGCAAAGTGCACTTTGAAGTTGATTCCGGCAACTATGAATTCATTCTTTTCATTCTGGATAATCATTCCATAGGCATCTTCGGCATCATAAGTGATACGTAGCTGATAATCTCCCATAGTGACTGTGCGTTCCGATTCATCTGCTGTCTTCATCACACCAATGATACGGTTACTTCCCTGATGTTTGGTGATGAATGGCATTAACTCATCCAATACCTTGTAGGATTGTGCGAAAGTGAAATTGCCTACCCCGTCTTCAATCCCGAAAGGTGAATAGCAAAGTGCACCATGTTCTCCGAACACCCAGAAAGCATTTGCCGGTTTCATGACTGATTCAGGAATCAACAGGGGATTGTCGGCCCGATGATAGTCTGCTACGATATTTTTGAAATCGGAAAGGTAGATATCTGGTGCCAGTACATCGACATGGGGAGCGGCGGCTTTCCATATATCCATTACACGGGATACCGGTCCGCCATTGGGGTAAACTCCCGGCATATCTTCGGCTTTCTGCACCAGCCAGCAGTTGCAAAAAACAGGCAGTGGATAAATCTCCTTTGCACTTGCAGCTACATAATCAATATAAGTCGCATATTGCCAAGTGGTATAGAAACTCTTGCTCCAAGCATTATCTCCAAAAACATCTTTCCAGGAACCTGAAGTTCTAGCTCCGTTTTCTTCCCAAACAGAAAGCAGCTCGCTACGCAGGTTCTTCCGGTTTTTCTTTATATATTGGATAAGTGCTTGCGGTACCTCTTGTTCGTAAACTTTGAGTGATGCTTTCGAGTAGTCCATATCCTGGAAGATACCTACTTCGTTTTCCGGTTGCAGGGCGATGACTGTTCCTGTTCCCCGGTCTACTTTCTTGATGTATTCTACCAATACTTTGAAGGCTTTTGCATCTGCTTTCATGGTGTTTTCGCAGAAAGGGGAAAGCGTTTCAATGTCTTTGCCGTCTGCATTTTTCACGCGGAAGAATCGTTTGGTATCTTCTTTCACCCATGTGGGAGCATAGCTCGATTCACCGTTTTTCCAGCTACCAAACCAAAGGATACCCAGTTTGAGGCCGTTCTTTCGTGCTCCGCTTATCAGGCTGTCTATCAGGGTGTAGTCGAATGTACCTTCTTGTGGCTCAAACTGCTCCCAGGCAATCGGGGCAAGCACCGTATTCAGATTCAGTGTCTTTAATGGCCCCCACAGGCTATTCAGATACTCTGTGGTAGAGGCGGAAGAATTATGCAATTCACCTGCCAGCATGATAAATGGTTTTCCGTTTACTATCAGTTGCCAGCTTCCGTTTTCATTTCTAATTAGTTTGGAGGGAACTTCAGCTTTAATTGAAATTCCTAGTAAAAAGGTAAAATACAGTATTGTTGTTATTAGTTTCTTCATTGTTGTTATCTTAAAGTTACAGGAATAGAATAAGATTGATTTGCACCGTCAGTTACTGTCAATGTATATTTCTTTCCGCGAAGGATGGAGTTATCAAAGAATGAAACGACATTGGTACCTGCTGTCAGCTCGATGTCAGTGTGATAAATCTTTTCATTTTGAGCGTTGGTCAAAAACAGTTGTCCGTTTCCGGAGGCTTTCGTGTAGAAGTCTATTTCATACTTCTCACGGTCGGGATGACGCATCATGTCATAGACACCCGTTGCGGTGTTGACCATTGCCAGATAAAAGCCCGGAGTATAATCGGGAACAGCTTTCATGCCGGCAAGTTGAAGCCCTTTCTGTACGTATTCGTTTTTCATCAGTAGTTTCCAGATAAGTCCCGAACGATAGTTTTCCATCATGATTGCCATTGGAGCGTGTTCCATTGCCAGATAATCCGTACCGACCGATTTATCCGCAGGACAATAAGAAATACTAAAACCGTAGTTGCCGTTGAGTTTAGGATAATTCTTCGACAAGTTCATCAGTACTTGGGCAGAGTAGAACGGAGTGAATGGGAATGCGCTGATAGCTGCAGTCGGTGCGATGATGCCATCATCGCTTTGAGGGTCGCGTGAAAGATATTCGGGGTGTTCACCACAACCACCGCAGGCGGTCAGTCCCCAGTCGGAAACAGAGTACTTGTGCGCTGCCGGAGCTTCATATACGCAGTAGTGACGGTTTATCAGGGTATGACTTAGGTTTTGTGTCCAGTAATAGGCATATTCATCTTCCATCAATCTCGGGTCCAGGCCGAGGAAAGAATACTGGGACAGGAATAACGGTCCACCGTATTCACTGCCTAACGGAAGCGGATAACCATAAGTTTTTCTGTTCGGGGAAGCGAAGTTATATCCTTGCCAGCAGTTCTTATAGATGTCCGTCGGGACTTTGTGGTTGTCCGGTGCTGCCATTGCCAGGATATATACGAGTAATGTTTCGTTCCATCCTACCAGAGGAAGTTCGTAGCGGTTTTCATCCTGATGCCATATCCAGTACAGTTTGCCATCCTTTATGAAATGATTCCATTCGATAGATTCCCAAAATTCCTGTGTTGTCCGGCGGATTTCTTTTTCTGCTTCGCTGTCTCCGGTGAAGTATTCGCAGGCAGTCAGCAGACCGCCCATCATGAAGGCCGTCTCTACAATTTCTCCGGCTTCTTTCTGGTCGCCGAACGGGGTTATTTTTCCATCGGGTTTGTACCAATGTGCCCAGGTCCCTTTGAAACGGTCGGCTTTTTTCAGGAAGCGTACTATCTTGAGGATTTGATTTGTTGCGTCCTCACGACTGATCCAGCCGCGTTCCGTACCTATAATGAGGTTCATAACTCCCATTCCACTGGCTCCGGTGGTCAGGGTTGTTTTATCCGTAGAACTGTTGCAGGCCATTCCGGTAGCTTGATTGGCTCCTTTGACGAAGTAGTTGACTACTTTTTGCTGTTGCTCGTTCATCAGTGATTTCATCGCCAATGGTGAGTAGGTATTATCGTTGACGGTAGTCGTATCTCCTATGGTAGATTCGTCTTCCACACAGTTGCACAGCATCAGAGCTGAAAACAGGGCGGCTGCTATATTTAATATCATCTTTGACATATTTATTTTTATTTGTTGATTCGGTTAATAGTTTGGATTCTGTTTCAGTTTGCCATTAGACTTATCTATCTCGGTTTGCGGGAGAGGATATAGTTCATGCTTGCCGACAACAAAATTGGCAATCTTATCCTTGGCGATTCCCCAGCGTACGAGGTCGAAATAGCGTTCAAACTCCAATGCCAGTTCAATGCGACGTTCGTGGCGTATCTTTTCACGCAATTCGTCTTTGTCGCTGGTGGTTATTTTAGGCAGTACCGACAGGCCGTTGCGTGCCCGTGCCCTTACCATCTCCAGTTTGTCTTTGGCCTCATCGAGATCATTTGTTTCACAGGCGGCTTCAGCGTGCATCAGCAGGATGTCTGCATAGCGGATGATACGCGGATTACACCAGTAACCATAACACCAGTCGGCACGTCCGTAAAGTGAACGTTCACTTTTGGGGCAATAGGTTTTCTTGTTGAAATATTTGTAGTCGCTTGCTACGATTACGTCACCGTCTATACTCTGACCGTTTTCCAGTATGGTGGCATCGAAACGCGGGTCGTTAGCTTCATAGTCGTCCATCAGGTCATCACTGGGAGCATTGTGTCCCCAACCTAAATTCGGGAAGCCACGGACACCATTCATCATACACCATTGATTGCCGTCACCTATGATAGAGACATTCTGGTCTGGTTTGAAGTCAGCGTTAATCTCCCAGATTGATTCGGGACCGAATTCATTCTTTTCCCAGAACATTTCGGCATAAGGAGTGGTGAGGTCATTGTCTTTAGAGTCGATAATCTGATGAGTGTAGACTAAACAGTTGGCATAGTCTTTCTCGTACAGGTAGGTCTTGGCAATGATAGCGCGGGCGGCATTTTGAGTAGCTCGTCCGGTATTACCCGAACTGATCTGTTCCTGACGGGTAGGCAGGTGGTTGATTGCCTGTATTAATTCAGGTAAGTACTTGTTGCGGATGGCTGTTGCGCTTAGCTGGTCGGCCATTTCTTCTTCTTTTCCCATCACTCTGTCCACGTAAGGTACTGCACCGAATGCTTGTGTCAGGCGGAAGTATGCTGTGGCACGGATAAAATATGCTTCGGCTTTCAGTTGTTCGGTATCGGTTGTTTTTCCGCTGTTGGTTTCTATCTCTTCTATTATTTTCAGTGCTTCGTTGGCTTTAGTGATGGCGTTGAACTGAAGGCTGTAATATGAAGAGAACATACCATTGGCTGCGGTGAAAGACATGGTAGGGAATTGATTGAAGTCTACTCCGCCATCGCCGGAAGGTCCTCCGGGATGACTGTTGTCTGCGGCGTGGCAGTGCATAGCTGTGACAGGCCAGCTCTGCTGGGCGAATGTGTTGTAGCCGTCCATCAAGGTGGCAAGGGCGAGAAGTTCCTGGCCGGTACTCATATCATAATTACCGCTATGGTAGGTGCCTTTGGGGGCAGTGTCCAGGAAACTGTCACTACAGGACGTGCAGGCAAATAATGCTGCTATTATATATGTAATTCGTTTCATGATTTGTTGTTATTAGTTTAGAAGTTGATTGATAGTCCTACTGTGTATATGGATGGTAGCGGGTAGGTGTCTCCTTGGTCCATACCACCTTGCAAGGCATTTCCTCCGATTTCCGGTGTGAATCCTGAAGTATGTTTGAAAGTTAGCAGATTTTGTCCGCTTACGTAAACACGTAATCCGGAAATACCCAGTTTGCTCACGGCCGTTTGTGGCAGAGTATAGCCTAACTGTATATTGCGCAGGCGAATATATGAACCGTCTTCCAACAGGTTGGTTGATGACAGATAGTTGTGTCCGCGTGATTTATCCAGAATGGGCTCTTTATTGGAAGTGCCCGGTCCATGCCATCTTTGAAGACTTTTTTCATAGAAATTAGTGGTAGTCCATGCTACGGTTTTCTTCAGGTCAAGGATTTTGTTTCCACTTACGCCATTGAAGTCGATATTCAAATCAAAGTTCTTATAGCCGAATGTGAAGTTAAATCCGTAAGTGAATGTAGGCATCGGGCTTCCGAGGAAAGTACGGTCGGCATCTGTAATTTTGTTGTCACCGTTCAGGTCTTTGTAGCGGATGTCTCCCGGTTTCGCATTCCATGTCATAGGATAATAGTTGTCGATTTCTTCTTGTGTCTGGAAAATTCCATCCTGTACATAGCCATAGTAGGAACCGATAGGATGTCCTACCGATGTACGATGATAATCGCCGGATATAATGTCGGCATTATTGTCGCCCAGTTCCGTTACTTTATTTTTCAATGTACCGCCGTTAACACCTATACCATAGGTAAAATCACCTATTTTATCCTGCCAGGAAAGAGTAAACTCAAAACCTTTGTTGTTGATGGAGCCTGCATTGGTGATGGCATACCCTGCACCGATGGAAGAAGATACGGATACATTGGCTAAAAGGTCGTTGGTTGTTTTGCTATAATAGCCGAGTTCTACTCCCAGACGGTTGTTGAATAGTTGGGCGGAAAGTCCGACGTCGATACCAGTCATTACTTCCCAATGAATATCTTTATCGATATCATAGTTGAGGGTAGGAATGAATTGTGTCACTCCGTTAATGATAACTTGTTTACCTTTTGGGTTAATGGTAGGATAGTACAGGTAATTCCCGATCTTGTCATTCCCCAGTTTACCCCAGCTTACTCTTAATTTGGCAAAGTCCACTACTTCTTTCAGTGGTTTCATAAAAGCCTCTTCACTGATAACCCAGCCCAGACCGACTGACGGGAAATATCCCCAACGGTGTGAGGGAGAGAACTTGGAAGAACCGTCAGCACGAAAAGTTGCTGTTAGTAGATAGCGGTCTTTGAATGCATAATTTACACGTGCAAGATAGGATATAAAGGCCTCTTCGTTCCACCAGTCACCTGCGGAGACGCGCTTTACAGAGCCCATGCTAAGCATCCACAGGTCTTCGGGAACTACTTTCATACCATTGGCCAAACTATCTACTTTTGCATTGAATCCTTCACTGGTGGCTTTGCGGGCGGTATATCCCACTGTTGCGTCGATGCGGTGATCGCTTATCATTTTCTTATAACCTAAAAGGAAATCTGCCTGGAAAGTACGCCCTTCGTCGCTCTTGCGATAGAAAGCTGTAATATCGTTTTTGTGGGCGGAGTGGCTGGTAGAGTTGTTCACGTCATAGCGCGGTGTGTATTGTTCACCACGATAAAGTCCGAGATCCATATAACCGGTAGCCTTGAAGGTAAAGTCTTTCAGGAAATTCCATTCACCGTAGATATTACCGATAATACGGTAGTCACGGTATTTCTCCGTATTTTTATAAAGCTCCATTTGTGCGACAGGATTGCCTACGTTGGACTGTATATCAGCCGATGGATGGAAAACTGAACCGGGATTCTCCGGATCGTAATCTTCTTCCGGGGCATAAGGTACATAAGTAGGGAGCGCCATTACCGCATTTTGAATTTTGGCGGATGCCGGTTTGCTGTCCATACGGGAGAGGTTGATGTTTCCCCCGGCTTTCAGATTCTTGGTAATATCGTAATCTTGTGAGAAACGTATATTGAAACGTTGGTAAGTGTTGTATTTCAATACTCCATCCTGTTTATAATATCCCACAGATAATAAAGATTTGCTGTTTTTCCCGGATTTGGATACGGTCAGGTTGTGATTGGTAACAACAGCTCTTTCTCTAAGTACTTTGCTTTGCCAATCCGTTCCTGTACCCAGCATTTCAGGAACCCATGAAGCAGCATTCGGGTCCTGGTTCTGTAGCATTTCATTATAGAGCATGGTGAATTCCGACGCATTAGTCAGACTTACACGGTCGCGTTTCCATACTGTCTGTGCACCGAAATAGCCGTCATAGCTGACAGATGTTTTTTCTCCTTCGGCACGTTTGGTTGTAATGATAATCACACCGTTAGCTCCTTGTACACCGAAGATGGCAAGGGATGAAGGATCTTTCAGAATTTCCATACTGGCAATGTCGCTGTTGCTCAAGAACTTAATGTCTGACATCAACATCCCATCCACTACATATAAAGGATTACTGCTGGCATTCAGAGTACCAATACCACGAATCTTGATATCCGGCTCTGCTCCTGCCGATCCGGAATTGGTCACCATAAGTCCCGGTACTTTTCCTTGCAGTGAGGACATTACATTATTAGTAGGCGCATTTTTGATATCCTCACCGGATATAGAGACGATGGCACCTGTCAAGTCTCTTTTGCGGGCAGTTCCATATCCGGTTACCACCACTTGATCTAACTGGTAATTGTCATTTTTCAGGTAAACCTTGATTTCCGTAGAACGTTCTTTGTTGGTGATCGGGATAATTTCGGTTTTCATTCCGATAAAGCTAACGGCAAGTTTATCTCCGACTTTCACGCCTTTCAGAGAAAAGCCTCCGCTCATTTCCGTCTGGGCTCCGTTGGTAGTGCCTTGAATCACAACTGCGGCTCCCATTAGTCCCATGCCGGTCTCTTCTTCAAAGACTGTACCGCGGATGGTAAAATCCTGTGCCTGCGCCATACAGGTACAAGATAAAAGGAATAGATACAATACTACATGTTTTATCATTCTCTTAAGATTTTAAAGTTAATGAATCTGCTATCGCCAACAAAAATAGATGCAGAGAATGGGACTTTCTAAAATTCCTCCCCTACAAAGCTTTCAATACTTTTATCTGATACCTGATAGCAGCACATCAAATATACATCATATTTCAAATTTGGAATATAGATGTTTGTATATTAACAATTTACATTATATGTAAATTTACAAATATGTTATATGCTTTTGGGCGGTAACGAGAATTTAATAACTTCTTTATGAATGTTTCTCTACAGTATCAGTTGTTTTGTTTATAGCATATTTTCATTTATTCATAAGGTAGCATTTATAATTTCTTCTGCATAGATTAATAACTTCTCCCCATCAGTTAATCAATTCTTCTATATGTATTCGTTGAATGCACTTGAGCAGCTGTCTTGTTACATAAGTGCAACAAGGCGGCTGCTCAAGTCTGTTCGGGAGAATGCACAAGTGCAAACAAAGATATAAATATGGGGAGCAATATGCCAGTAAATAACATATTGCAAAAAATGCAGTTTTCTCACGGAAAAAAGCAAAAACAACCTATTGTTTTCTGTGAACTTTTCTTAAAATAAGGGCCTTTTTAGGGTTAAGTAATTGATTATTAGTTCTGTGACATTTTTGTTTTTCCCCCTATAATACTTAAAATAAGAGCAAAAATGTGGCGGATGGTTTTTCCTCCTTGTTTCACATAACTTTTCTGTTTTTTATTTCACATCATCCCATGTATCTGTTCTGAATGGGAAAGCACTCAATCCGAAAGTATTCCGTAAGGTAATATTGCCTACATAATTACGGAAAGCATATCGTACGGCTACCGGTTGAGGAACCTGTTCGCTTTGTACTTCTACCTTGTTGCTACGTCCTACAACCTTAGCTTTTGCCGGATAGAATTTTTTGTCAGCTCCTGCTATTTCGAATCCTTCCAATTGTTCGAACGTGGGGAATAGTCCGGCACGGGCATTGTCGAATGCTACTATTGCTTTGCCGTCAGTGTATTCCACGTTAGTCATCATAGGTCCGGTGGATGGCAGTTTGCGTACTCCGTAAGTTTGAGTTAACGCAAGAGTAGCAAGGCGGAGACCCACCGGCTCTTTTTGGGAAGGGTGGATGCAGAACTCGTTGCCGATATCTGTGGTAGGAACAATACCGGAATTCGGGATTGTTTTCAATGCGTTCACTTGAGCTTCGCGCAGTAAGGCAGCTTCTATATCACGACTGTTCTTATATTTATAAGGGGCAATCTGAACGTAATAGAAGGGCATATCCGGTGCTTCCCATACATTACGCCAAAGCTGTACCATAGCTGTCATCATCGGAGCATAGAACTGATAGTTGGATATGTTCGATTCTCCTTGATACCAAAGGAATCCACGTGCAGTGAAATTCTTAACAGGCCATAACATCAAGTTGTATAAACATTCCAAGCGTTGGCGTACATCCCGTTTCGGACTTTTGGCAGCTTCTATATTCATGCCTTCGATGGTACTTAATGTTTGTTCGTCCATCCATGCTTCGATTGCCGAACCTCCCCAACTGTTGATAACCAATCCTACCGGAAGATTGAGACTTTGGGTTAACTGTTTGGCAAAGAAATAGCCTGTGGCACTGCAATCAATAGTTGTTTCCGGTGAAGATACTTCCCATTTTTTTCCTTCGAAATCTGTCCGCTTTTGAATGTCTTTGATTCTTGGTACGGTGATAAAGCGGATACGATCACGATAGTTGCCTGCATTCAGAATCGTTTCGAGCGAGTTGTCAACAGGTTGTGCTGAATTTCCCATCATGCGCATTTCCATATTCGACTGGCCGGAGCAGATCCACACTTCTCCAATCAGTATATCCGAAAGAGTGACTGGAGTTCCATCACTGATTGTTATGGAATAAGGAGTATATCCTCCGGCAGGAGTGTCTACTTTTACCAGCCAGTTTCCGTCTTTATCGGTAGATGTCCGATAAGTCCGGTTATTCCATGAAGTGGTGATAGTTACCTTTTTACCGTCTGCCCGACCCCATAGTTTTACGGAACTATTTTGTTGGAGTACCATGTGGTCTCCCATCATTGCAGGAAGTTTAACTTTACCTTGTGCAAAAGGGAGAAATAACAGTAGTAAGGCGGGAATTAAAAGCTGTCTTTTCATGTTGTTATTTATTAGATAAGATTATTACTCTACAATTTCTTTCGCTCTGTCCAATGCTACATTGATATTCGGACAGATATTTTCCTCTCCCAATAGTTCATAGAATCCGGATTTCTCCAATACTTTATGAACTTTCTCGTTGACTCCGGAAAGGATAACGGTAATCTTCTCCTTCTGCGACATCTCACAAAGAGTGGTCAGGTTATGGATACCCGTAGAGTCGATAAACGGAACTTTACGCATACGGATGATACGTACTTTCGGACGGTCACCCAATTGTGCCATTGTCTCTTCGAACTTTGTGGCGATGCCAAAGAAGTAAGGACCGTTGATTTCATATACTTCCACTCCTTTGGGGATTATCAGATTCTCTTCGTGTACGGCGATATCGAGTTCCGAGTTCGGATCAATCTCGTCCGTGATAACAGAAATCTCGGTAGTCTCCATAACACGCTTCATAAAGAGTACACAAGCGATGATAAGTCCGATTTCGATGGCAACTGTCAAGTCGAAGATAACAGTAAGGAAGAATGTGATCAGAAGTACTGTTACATCCGATTTTGGATTTTTCAGTAAAGCCTTGAATACGCGCCATCCGCTCATATTATAGGAAACAATGACCAATACTCCGGCAAGGCATGCCATCGGGATATATTGTGCAAGCGGCATTAGGAAGAGAAGAATCAGCAGCAGGACGACTGCATGGATGATTCCGGCTATCGGTGTCTTACCTCCGTTGTTGATATTTGTCATAGTACGGGCAATGGCTCCGGTAGCGGGGATACCGCCAAACAAAGGAGCTACGATATTCGCTGCACCTTGTGCAATCAGTTCTGTGTTGGAATCGTGGCGGTCGCCTATCACACCATCGGCAACGGTGGCGGACAACAGTGATTCGATAGCTCCCAACACGGCAATCGTGACGGCAACCGGGAATAAGTTTTTAATGGCTTCCCAATTCAATGTGGGTACAACGGCATCGGGTAGCTCGGAATTGATTGTAAAGCGGTCGCCAATGGTTGGGATGCAGTCAATTCCGCCGTACATCTTCATCAAGTAAACGGCAACTGTCACCACGATGATAGCAATCAGTGAGCCGGGAATTTTCTTGGAAAATTTGGGTGAGATGGCGATGATGATGATACTGATAATGCTTACGATGGTATTCCACCAGTTCACCGTGTCGAAATGGCGGAAATAAATCAACCATTTTCCAATAAAGTCACCCGGAACTTTCTCGTCTCCAAACGACAGGCCGAAGATATCGGCTATCTGTGTGGTGAAGATGGTCACAGCGATACCACTGGTGAAACCTACGATAATCGGGTAAGGAATGAACTTGATAACGGCTCCTAGCTTGAATACTCCTAATAATATAAGGAGAACACCTGCCATGAGCGTTGCTACAATCAGTCCGGCCTCTCCATATTGTTGGATGATTCCGTAGATGATGACGATAAAAGCACCTGTCGGTCCGCCGATCTGGACTTTGCTTCCGCCCAGCAATGAGACGATAAATCCGGCAATAATAGCGGTAATGATACCCTTTTCGGGTGATACGCCCGAAGCAATACCAAAGGCAATGGCTAACGGCAACGCAACGATACCAACGATGATACCTGCCATCAAGTCTGCCATGAATGTTTCTTTTGAATAATTTTTTAGGCAAGAAACCAATTTAGGTTTGAATTCAAATAGTTTCATTTTCTATGAGTTGTTACGTGATCGTTTGTCTTTTGTAAAGTAGAGGTTGCAAAATTATATAAAATAATCGAAAGAAGTATGTTTCTCGACATACTATTTGATTTCTGATAGGTTTTATCAATGAGGGCATAGATTTTATTAATGAGAAAAGTAGGGCGTTTTATGAACAAATAGCTTATATTTGCGTTATAAATAATACGACAAGTTACGTGTGGTAATCAACCAATTTAAAATATAATAAGAATTATGGCTAAGAGTATTAAAGGAACTCAGACAGAGAAGAATCTGCTGACTTCATTCGCTGGAGAATCACAGGCAAGAATGCGTTACACTTATTTTGCAAGTGTGGCTAAAAAAGAAGGTTACGAACAGATTTCGGCTATTTTTACTGAAACGGCCGATCAGGAAAAGGAACATGCGAAACGTATGTTTAAGTTCCTGGAAGGTGGTATGGTAGAAATCACTGCCAGCTATCCGGCAGGTGTAATCGGTACTACACTCGAAAATCTTCGCGCTGCCGCTGCTGGTGAACACGAAGAATGGTCGCTGGATTATCCTCATTTCGCAGATGTGGCAGAACAGGAAGGTTTCCCGATGATTGCCGCTATGTATCGTAATATTTCTATTGCTGAGAAAGGTCACGAAGAAAGATATCTTGCTTTCGTGAACAATATCGAGAATATGACTGTATTCGCTAAAGAAGGTGAAGTAGTATGGCAATGCCGTAACTGCGGTTATATCACTGTAGGTAAGGAAGCTCCGGAAGTTTGCCCGGCTTGTTTGCACCCGCAGGCTTACTTCGAAGTGAAGAAGGAAAACTATTAAAAGAGGATTTCTGATTAGAAGATAGTTGGTTCCACGTCGGGAAGCTTTTCGTTTCCGGACGTGGAACTTTTTGTTCCGGTCTATCGGCGTTTTATTGACGATCGTCAGTTGAAACCTGTTATTGAGAACTATTTCAAGGAGTATCTCGGACAATTTCCTGCTCAGGTATTTGATAAGATCAATGAGAATTTCGTCCGTTGTTCTTGCTATGAGGTGATGAGCCGATATCTAAGCAATTGCTATACCTTTGCTTTGGAACAAAATTTGCCCAATGGGCGTGCAGACCTTGTGTTGACCGGTATTCCAGGCTCTACTTTCCATAATGATTGCCGTGTCGTTGAGTTCAAATATTTCAAGGCTAAGGATGCAAGTATGGTTGAAAGCTTGAATGCTCCACGCGTGGAAGATGTGGAGCAGGTGAACAGTTATGCTGCCGATATTAATCACCAATTTCCCAACTACCGGATACGTACGTATGTCGTATATCTGGCAGCAGGAAAGGTGTGTAAGATATGGGAAACCTAAGAGCCTTAACGTAGGGTATTAATAAGCTACGTTTGAAAATCTCTCTATAAAAGGCAGGAAGAAATTATTAATCCCTTTGTCCCGTATCAAATCAACGGAACAAAGGGATTAATAATAAATTAGGAAAAGCTGCTTTATTGTGCAGCCCTAGTTTTATTCTATTTTGCTAAAGTGAATACGAAGAGGGGCCCATGTCATATCTTCCATCATGCTATAAATCATGGCTCCAAAATCTTCTCCTTGCGGTTCATAATCATCCAATGTGCATTCCAATACTTCTTTGCTATCCACTGTGATTAGTCGGAAACCGACAAGAGCCGGGCGGATGTCTTTGTGGGTAGTAGAGAAATTGACGTTTACATCAGGTATTTCCAGTATGGATATTTTTACGTTTGCACCGTTATTCTCTTGGAACATCTTATTTCCTTCTTCTTTGAAAGTGATTTTACGGGGAGATGTCCCGAAATAATTTTTCAGGTCTCCGGATAGATCGGGAGTGAATGTATATTCTAAGTAAGAGTCACCTTCAAATGTTATTCGGTCTGAAGGTGTCCCTTTGGGTGCTTTGCTGATATCTTCTCCATACATCTCGAACAAATCAAGATTTGTTATTTTATCAAATGCCCAAGTTCCGGTAAATATATCCGGTCCGCTTATAGTGACAGTAAGTGTGCCGTTACTACCTATAGCATACCCGTCTTTATTAGCTAAACGGAGGATAAGTTTATCTTTCCCTTCTTCTTTCTTCAGGTATTTGATAGAGAAACTTCCTGTATTCCTGTTGATAGGAACAACAACTTGGGCTCCATTTACGAATTCATAGTGTACCCCTTCTATTGCGGTAGAACTTTCATCTACTTCAATATCGAAGGTTGTCGCTACTTTTACCTTATATGCTCCTCCTTTCATATTAGTCAGTTTGATAGAGAAGTCAGCACTGAATCCAATTTTTCCTGTACTGTTCTCAAAGGACATTATGATTCCATTATTATTTAATAAGTTTACAGAAGCATAATTCATCAATCCTAACGAGAAACCTTCCGGAGCTTTTTGTAGATTAACATATAATTCTTTATTTTCATCACCGATACTTTCTTCAATACGGGTTAATGTAAAAGTAGCTTCTGTTTCACCTGCTTTCAGTAGGATGGATGATTCCGATGCAGTGAAATCTACACCTTCAACAGCCGTTCCGGCAAACAGAATAGGAATAGAGACGTCCGTTGGAGGAGCTTGGTCAGCCTTTATTTTCAATTCTATACTCCCTTTGGCCAATGTATAAAATGGTTGGTCGATATAGATTTGAGGTAGGCGCTGGTTATCATCAGATGAACAGGAAGCAAAAATCAATGTCATGCTCATCAATATACATAGATAATGCCCTAATTTCTTCATAACATTTCTTGGGTTTTTGTGGTTATTGTTATTGATTTATACTGCTTTCATATTCTGCTTTTATCGCATTATATTCCGCTACTTCTTCAGTAGTCAACACAGTAGGATTGGGTAATTTATAGGTTTTATTTATGAAATTAGTATCTGATTGCGGTGGCAATTCATCTATATCTTCGCAAGCTGTGTAAATTGCTCCGGATAATGCGAGGGAGATCATAAATATCCCGCTATATATTTTCTTTTTCATATTTAAATCCTCCATTTTATTTATTTTGTATCTCTTTATATCCAGGATTTTGTATCAATCCGTTCTCTAAATCCAAATCGTGCAAAGGAATTGGAAAGGTATACATATATTTTTCTGTCACATACTTCAGGCCATTGAGTGCTGTCCAATATTCCGGTGAGCCATTCCGTTTTTGCTCAAAGAAACGGTCTCCTTCCAGAAATAACTCTTTTCTGCGTTCTTGCAGAATGAATCCCATTAGTGGGGTTAGAGCATTACCCTCTACATCCGTTTTTATGACTTCCTTGTCTGAGAGAGCTGGTAGTTTGTCAACTGTCAGGTCGGTATAATTATTGATGCGATGCGCCCGCAGTTCGTTGATGGATTTCAGGGCTTTGTCTTCTTGCTTCATGTGATAATGACATTCCGCTTCCATCAGCTTGAATTCGGCTGCTCTCATACCACAAAAGAAAATCTTTTTTGCTTGCCGTTCGGTGTTTACCCAAAGTGCATAGCGGATATCGCTTGTTTTTTCTTCTTCGGAGAAAGTACTTAAAAAACGCAGGCTGACGGGGCGATATTTAAGGGTGGTATTTACTCCGGACAGATCGTCGCTGCCGGTGGCTGTGACAGCAAGATATGATTTTAAAAGCTGGTTGCCCGTCAATTCGTATGCGTTAGTCATCATAGCTTTGTATGCCTCACCTTCCAATAAGGGATATTTATTCAATAAGTCTTGGGCTATCGGAAGTGCTTTGCTCCATTGCCGTGTCCAGAAATACATACGAGCCTGATATCCTTTTACGACATCTTCCGTGAAGCGGTAGATCTTATCATTGATATGATAGCTGGCAGCCTTTTGCAGATCGGATTCTATCTGATTGATAGTGGCTTGCATGGTACTGCGGAGTGGCTTTTCTTCCATATCAAATGTTGTCACAAGTGGAAGCCCGAGCTGGGTGTCGAATTCTCCCGTACGGGGTACTTCGCAGAATATCCGTAATAATTGATAATATGCCGCACCTCTTATGGCATAGGCTGTCCCTCGAATTTTATTAGATTCTTCTGTATTGCTTTCTTCCATTTCATTCAATACGATATTACAGTCGCGAATAAATTCATAAAGAGATTGGTAGTAATTGGCATATTGATTTTGTCGGATAATATCACCTACGTATGTTGCTAAAGCACGTGCGCCCGATCCGGTTAGACAAGTTTCAAAATTATCACCGCATACGGCATCCCATGTCATCCATTGATTGGCATTACCTACCAAATAGCTGTCTGAACCGGCGTCAATACTGTTAAGGCGTGTGTGAATAAGTGCTGAGAACTCTTCTGCCGTCTTAGGGATGGTACGTCCGTAAGGCTTTATATCTAAATAGTTGCTACACGATACGCATAATAATGCTAGTATCGCAATACTTATTATATTTCTTTTCTTCATAGTGCTCTGTTCTTAAAATCCGATAGAAACTCCCATAGAGAAGGTACGTGGAGTAGGATAAACTGCTCCTGGGGTTTCGGGGTCAATACCGGAATAGTTGGTTATTATAAATAAATTGCTAACACTGAATGACAATGCCAATGAACTGATACGTGCTCTTTTAAGCCATTCGTTTTCAAAGTTATAGCTTAATAATAATGATCCGAGTTTGAAATAAGATACTTTCTCCAACATCGAGGCACGGGTGATCTGGCTACTGATTGTCATGTAATTATCCAGTCCGAGATATTCTCCATACGCATCAATGATACGCGGGTATCCATTGGTTATCGGATTGTCTTTTGTCCAACGATTCACGCGGTCTTTTGTCACGTTCAGGAAATTGGTATACAGGTCATTTTCTTGTGTAGGAATACTTTCAACGGGTGAGGATGATTCATTCAGCATAGTGTAGGATACCGGACAAGTGATATTGTTCAGTATTTTTCCTCCTAAAGAATAAGAACCTCCTAAACTCAGGTTTATTTTCTTGTATGATAAAGAGATGGAATACCCTCCGTTGGTAGGTGCATTACTGGTTCCTAAATAGAAAGCATAGTTTTTAGCTTCACCACGGTCTGCTTCCGTAGACATTGTAACGTCCGGACGGGTGGCATAAGCATAAATTCCTAATTTCTCATCAATGCCTATTACTTTTCCACTGACAATAGAACTTAATGGGTAGCCTACGTAGTTAGAATTGAAAATGCTTCCATTAGGCGAGGAATATTTTAGCAACTTATTACGGTTGTAAGCAATATTGGCAGTTAATGAAAGATTCCAATCTTTAGTTTTCAATACATTTGCGCTTATTGTCACTTCTGCTCCTTGATTCAGCAGCTCTGAGGTGTTATAACTTTGAGATGAAAATCCTGTAGTGTAAACCACCGGTACATTGGTCACGGCATCTCGTGTACGTCTGTCATAAAGTTCACCTTGCAGGCGCAGACGGTCATTCAGAAAACCTATATCCATAGAGATTTTCATATCGCGTGTTTTTTCCCAGCGTAATTTGGCGTTCGGGGCATTCCGTAATGTTCCCATGCGGTAATAATCATTGTCGGCTTTGCGGAATGAGGTTTCATAATCCATTACCAATTGGGGATAAACAGACTTATTAATGTTTCCTGTATATCCGAATGCAGCTCGTAAAGATAAAGTGCTGATAATAGGTTTTAAAGGTTTCATGAACTCTTCCTGATCAACATTCCAAGACAAACCGACAGAGCCGGTAGGGTTGAATTGTTCATTGCTACCGAAATTATTCGAGCCATCGGTACGTCCTGTCAAACTGAGAATATAACGTTGCTTGAATACATAGTCTAATGAAAGGTAAAAAGAAGCGAAGGCGTCTTCTACAATACTTTGACCGGATAGCTGATCAACGATGGCTGCATACGAAATCAGGTTGTTATAGCCTATATCCATACTTTCCGGATATATAGGGATAGAAGAATTACCGGATATGGGATCATATCCATATCGTTTTTCGTAGATGCTTTTGGAATATTGTCCTCGTATCTCCGAGCCTAACAATGCGCTTATATAATGGTCGCGACCGAAGGTGTTGAAATAATGGAGCTGGCCGCGTAAATTGTAATTGGTGTTATAAGCATTGGTCTGAGTAATGGAACCGTATGTACGCTTAGATATACTACTAGCACTACCTTCAAATGGGCGGTCCTGCCAAGCGGCGTATGTGTTTTTGCCATTGATATTATCGGAGGCATTTGTTACATATCCGTAAGAGGCCAATCCTTCGAAACTTAAATTGTCTAAGATGTTAACACTTAGATTAGCGATTAATGATGCGGACATATTCTTGGTCTCGTTGGATGTTTCATTGATTTCCCGGAAAATATTGTATCCACCATCCGGTAATAATTTGTCATAAGCACCATTAGCATGAGTTATACTGTAATATGTATTGTCTGCTGCATATGATCCGTCTTCGTTGTATATTCTTTCGTATGGATTGGCAAAATAGGCATACTTGAAAGGGTCAACATTCAGTGATGGTGAAGTGGATTCCTGTATAGCCATATCAGCAGAGATACCTAGTTTCACCCGTTTGTTGGGCTTCATATCAAGTTTGGCACTTACATTGTAGCGTTCGTAATCGGTCTTTTTTACTAGTCCATTGTTTTTCGAATATCCTAAGGAAACGTAATAAGAGTTTTTTTCCGATCCTCCGGAGAGAGAAAGATAATGGCTGTTTGAAACTGAATTTTGAAATAATTCGTCAAACCAATCAGTTGTTTGTTCGCCAAGACGGGCTATTTCCGCATTTTGCTGTTCTAAGGTCATATTGGCGTATTTCCCGTATCCGGATCGAATCATGCCGACCGCGCCAATAACCGGATAGTGAGCATTATCGGCAAAACCTTTGGCAGAGAATTCATTCCACAGCTCTTGCTCCCAGGCCAGTTTCTCACTGGAGTTCATTAGATTAGCGTTGCCCGGAGGTCTTGTGACGATAGAAACATTGGCTGAATAATTAATACTCATTTTCCCTTCTTTTCCTCGTTTGGTTGTTACCACAATAACGCCTCCTGCTGCACGAGAGCCATAAATGGCTGTTGCTGAAGCATCCTTCAATACTGTGATAGATTCAATGTCGTTTGGGTTAATTCCGGAGATACCATTTGCAAAGATTTCATTGAAATCACCTGCACGGATTTGGCTGCTTGATATGCTTGGAATATCTTTCTGCAAAGGTACCCCGTCTACCACCCACAATGGTTCTGCATTACCTGTAATTGTGTTTGTACCACGAATACGTATTTTGGCCGATTCTCCCGGGCGACCGGAAACAGCTTTCACGTCCATTCCGGCAACTTTTCCTTGCATCAACATATCCAGATTGGCTGTAGGGGCTCCTTTCAGGTCTTTGGCTGTCAGTGTTGCCAGTGAACCGGTAGTACGGCGTTTGGTCGTACGTTGGTATCCGGTGACTACTACCTGGTCTAGTTCGGAGGTTTCATCTTCTAATGTGATATAGCCGGACAGTGGCTTGGTTACTCGCATGAATAGCGGTTTCATACCCACATACTTAAATTCAATCTGGGTGTTCCGGTCTACCCACAGAGAAACTTCTCCTTGGTCGTTAGCCACTACTCCCTGTGCCTTACCGGTAACTTTTACTGTTGCACCGGGCAAGGGATTCTTGTCTACGTCTACAATGGTTACTTTCACTAGAATGGTCGCATCGCCTTGCGGCTTTTGAGCGAACAGGATTGTAGCCATGCAACAGAGACAGACAAACACGAATGCTTTGAATGTTTTCTGATACTTCATAAGCTTTTTGAGTTAGGGTTAATTATGATTGATGATATCAATATGTTGCTTTACCGGTTGAATGAGATTCTCTACAAAGTAGTAGCGGATCAAATTCTGATAATAGGGACACATTACTCCATGGTCTTTCCCCGGCAGGATAAACATATCGAAACGTTTGTTGGCTTTTATCAGAGCGTCTGCCAGACGATAGGTAGATGAAGGCGGGACATTCTTATCTACATCGCCGGTGATAAGCATCAGATGGCCTTTTAAGTTCTTTGCCAGTTCCATATTGGTCGGAATCTTGGTGGAAAATACCGTTTTTCCAGTCTTTGGATCAGTCTTCTCGGTCAGTCCGTGAAATGCTTCTCCCCACCATTGGATATAGATATTGTTGTCATGGTTGCCCGAAGCAGCTACCGCTACTTTATAAAAGTCGGGATAAGTGAGGATGGCGGCTACTGTCTGGAATGCTCCTCCGGAGTGTCCGTAAATACCTACACGGTTAAGATCGATGAACGGGTATTTCTTTGCTAACTGCTCAATTACGCTTTTATCATCAGCCAACGGATAATCACGCAGATTACCGTAGCCGAAGTTATAGAAATCGTGTCCACGCAAAGGAGAACTTCCACGTGGAGCCACATTGATGACTATAAAGCCAAGCTCAGCCAGCGATTGGTTACCATTATCGTCAAGTGTGAATGATTGCGGAATCTGGTCATCTTGGGGACCGGGATACACATTGCTGATAATAGGATACTTTTTGTTTTTATCCAGTTGAGACGGTAGATACATGAGCCCGTAAAGATCTGTTTTCCCATCGGCCGCTTTCAACTTTAACAGTAAAGGCGGTTGCCATCCTGCTTTTCGCAACAGGCTGTCGTCCATGCGATTTACCTCAAAATATTGTGTGGGACGGTCGATAGACAATACATTCATTACAGGCGCCAAGTCCATACGTGAATATGTATCGATGGCATATCGTTGGTCGTCGGACAGGGTTAATTCGTGGTTACCGTTTCCCGGAGTGAGCAGCGTTTGTTTTTTTCCGTCAAAATCGGCCTTATAATAAAAGGTATAATAAGGGTTAGTATCAGGTTCGTTACCATATCCGGCAAAAATAATATTTCTTCGTAAGGTATCTATATGTACGATACTGCCTGCTACGAGGTTATCACCATGTGTGATGCGGTTTAGTAATCGTCCGTCACTATTGTACAGATAATAGTTACCTTTTCCTGTACGTTCCGACCACCAAATGAAATATTTTCCTTTCTCTATAATGCGATAGCCCGATAGGGTCAAGTTGATGTGCGGAGCACATTCTTCCGAGATAAGCTCAGTGACTGTGCCATCTGTCACGTTGATACGGCAAAGGTCTATTTTATCACCCTTACGGCTTCTGCGCGTGAAAAAAAGAGCTTCGGGAGAACGGAAATAGTCCAAAGTTACTACTTGGTCAGGATATTTCCCAATCGGTAGCATCTTCCCTTGTTCATGGTCGGCATCATACCAAAACATACGGTATTGACGCACTCCGGCATCACCGGGCATAGGCATCTTGAAGGTATTTGTTGTCGGACGTTGCCGTGCAAGGGAGTTGATAAGGCTGATTTCTTTTACTTCACTCATATCCTGCATTAGGCAGACATAACGGTGTCCCAGCCAGAATCCTTTGGTGTTAGACTCTATTGTGTCTTTAGAGCAACGGTAAGTATAGGACGCATCCTCTTTACCGTCTTTTGTCAGACGGTGTATGATTCCTGTACGGTTGTTACGTATATAGAGGTCATATCCGCATCCCAACATAGTGAAGAGTGAGTCAGAGCTATGGTACGATGGTTTGAGAACAGGGCGTTCCTTCTTTTTGTTTTCTGCCTTTATCTGTGTCAGTATTCCGGTGCGCATGTCATACACCATAGACTTTCCTTTTTTATCAAGATAAAAGCGGTTGAAGTCATTCTTCTTAAATCGATACCCGTAAAGCTGTATATTCCTTGCGTTGAGTGTGTCACCCGTGATTCTTGCATATTGTTGCACGAATTGCAGGTTATCCTTTATCATATTGCGTTTTTTACCATTCTTGGCATTAACCAGATAGTAAGAAACTCCATTATCTTCTTTTACATTATAGTAAAAATAAGAACTACCTTCAATCCAGTTGGGATAAGGTCTTTTACCTTTTATATATTGCTCCAGTGCATCAGAGGAAAATTTTTCAGCACGTGCCCAGTCCACATCGTTTACAGTACTGTTTACCGATGTGGATGTTCCTTGTGCTTGTATGCATAAGCAAAACAGCAGGCCTATAAAACCTATGACAGTATTTTTTCTCATCTCTTCTTATATTCGGTTGCTAATTTGACTGCTTGTAGTGCGTCAATGATTCCTCCGCTTGTACAACGATCTTTTAAATTGTCAGCCGGACGAACGCTCTTTATTAATATCTCTTTGATTTGTGTGGCCGTCAGCTTTGGGAAATGGGCACGTAACATTGCCGCTACACCACTTACTATGGGGGTGGCTATACTGGTTCCTTGTGATACCATGTATTTGTTGCCTACCGTTACCGAGGTGATTTCTTCTCCAGGAGCGAATACATCTACTTCTTTTGCTCCATAGTTGGAAAACTGACTTAGTTGCCCTTTCTTGTCAGAAGAACCGACTCTCAAGTAATTAGGGAATATCTTTCCTTGCGCATCCTTTGCTGAAGGAAAATAGGTGATGAGATCGATATTCCGTTTGTTATTGCCTGCCGCTTGGATGATAAGTACGTCTTTTTTGAGAGCATATTCAATAGCCTTATTTACCATGTCGGCATCGGGTGAGGTGTATTTTCCTAAACTCATGTTTATAACCTTAGCGCCATTATCTACTGCATAACGGATAGCGGTTGAAATGTCTTTGTCGTATTCGTCACCGTCAGGAACGGCACGTATGATCATCAACCGCGCTTGAGGCCAGACACCGGTAATGGCAGCATTATTGATTCCTTGTCCGGCAATCACTCCTGCAACGAAAGTACCATGGTCGCATCCTTCTGCTTGTAATAACGAATTTCCGTAAAAACGGTCTGAAGGATTTTTTAAGTCGTCGCCCATTAATAACCTTTTGTCAGCATCATGCTCGATACCATATAATCTTTTCTGCATCAAAGCAAATGTGTTGCGGTGTTGCTTATGAACATCTTTCCATAATGATTTTTTTCCACTCTTGAACATATCGACAAAAAGTGTTTGGCAGGCGTTGCCCCATGCCGGATCTTCAATAGGAAGATGAGTTAATCCATTGACTGTAAGTGTGTCTATATTTATTCCGGGAATAGTAGTCAGCACAGAATCTATCAGCTGATATGCTTGGTCTTTTGCGGCCGTATAACCCACATATTTTATATAACTCATGATACCCGCCTTCTTTTTCATCTTTTCGTAGTAGGCATATTCAGTAGTATCTTGTATATCTGCCGGATCGATATTTTTATATTTGGGATATAACCGTTTGAATTCGCGGTACTCTTCAGTTCCGGCACTGGTCATGTTGAATGTCCCGTCTTTAGTTCCGAGAAAGTTCCATCCGTGCAAATCGTCCGCGTATCCGTTTTTATCATTGTCTTTTCCGTCGATTTTTTCTTTTGGATTACGCCAAAGTGCGGGTGCTAGATCGATAGAGGTCGTATCTATACCCGAATCGATGATACCCACGATGACTTGCCGGTGGGGTTTTAGCTTTTTTTCTTGTAGAAAGTGTAGGGCTTTTTCCATATTTATGCCCTGCAATGTATCATTATACACTTTGTACCAGTTTGAATACGCTGTTGTTTGTCCTTTGAGATTGTTTACGGATATCCCTATAAGGATGAGCAAAAAGATTGGTAGTTTGAATTTTCCCATGCTTTCATGTTTTTATATTTGCCATATCTGTGGCAAATAGGATGATGGCACAAAAATACAATATAATAATTAAAAGACAATAAATCCAGCCTGTAATTTAATAAAAAGAATAAATATTCGGGAATAGCTGTGAAACCCTGTATTTATAGACTTGTATGTTAGGAATGTGATATGAGATAGGTATAGAAGACTAGAAACGCGTAAAAAGAACAAGGTAATCGTTCTTTTTACGCGTTTTTTAATATTCTACTTACACTTTGTAAGTTGTGGAATGTTCCTGTTAATCTTTTTTATGCGGATAATCAATCGTGTAATGCAAGCCTCGACTCTCTTTACGTTCCATAGCCTGTTTTGTGATGAGATAACCCACATTGATCATGTTACGCAATTCGCACAGCTCACGGGTAGCTTTGCTGCTCTTGAACAGCCGTTCGGCTTCTTCATAGAGGATGTCCAGTCGGTTCCATGCACGTATCAACCGGGTATTACTGCGGACAATGCCAACGTATGCTTCCATGATCTGGTTAACTTCCTTCATACTTTGGGTAATCAGTACACGTTCTTCATTGGAGATGGTTCCTTCGTCGTTCCATTCGGGGATATCTTCGTTAAAGTCATAACGTTCCAATACACTGAGCGCATGTTTGGCGGCAGCGTCGGCATAGACAATAGCTTCTATCAGCGAGTTGGAAGCCAGACGGTTGCCTCCGTGCAGACCTGTGCAGGAGCATTCTCCTAATGCATATAGGCGACGGATACTGGATTGTCCGTCCAGATCGACCGTGATACCGCCACAAAGATAGTGTGCTGCGGGTGCCACAGGGATGTAATCTTTGGTAATATCAATGCCGAGACTGAGACATTTCTTATAGATATTGGGGAAGTGCTTCTTCGTCTCTTCCGGGTCTTTGTGTGTCACGTCGAGGAATACATGGTCTTCCCCACGTTGTTTCATTTCATTGTCAATGGCGCGGGCCACGATATCACGTGGAGCCAGTGAAAGCCGTGAGTCATATTTTTGCATGAACTCTTTGCCGTCTTGTGTACGCAGTACGGCACCATATCCACGCATCGCTTCCGTGATAAGAAAAGCAGGGCGGTCCCCCGGATTGAAGAGGGCTGTAGGATGGAATTGGATAAACTCCATGTCTTTCACTGCACCTTTGGCACGATAAACCATAGCAATACCGTCTCCTGTAGCTACCAAAGGATTGGTCGTATTACGGTAAACAGCTTCACAACCACCTGTTGCCATCACGGTTACTTTGGAAAGGAAAGTATCCACTTCGCCTGTTGCTTCATTCAGCACGTATGCGCCGTAGCATTTGATACCCGGTGTATAACGGGTGACGATAATTCCCAAATGGTGTTGCGTGATGATCTCTACGGCAAAGAAGTTCTCGAATACTGTGATATTAGGGTGCTTTTTTACTGTTTCTATCAGACTCTCCTGAATCTCGGCGCCTGTATTATCTTTGTGATGAAGAATACGGAATTCCGAGTGTCCGCCTTCTTTATGTAAATCAAACTCTCCGTCTTCTTTCTTATCGAAATTTACTCCCCAATGAATAAGTTCGTTGATCTGTTCGGGAGCATTGCGGACTACTTTCTCCACAGCATTTCGGTCGCTGATCCAATCTCCGGCAATCATTGTGTCTTCAATGTGCTTCTCGAAATTATCTACTGCAAGATTGGTTACGGAAGCTATACCGCCTTGTGCAAAAAAAGTGTTGGCCTCTTCCAATCCGGCTTTACAGATAAGTGCAACTTTACCTTTGTGCGCTACTTTCAGTGCAAAACTCATACCGGCAATTCCGGAGCCGATGACGAGGAAATCGAATTTTCTTACCATAGTTTTGTTATTTCTCACCGCAAAGCTACAAAATAAGTTACTTCGTTGTACTTTTCGTTGTCACTAATTCATAAAATTGCTACCTTGCGGGCAAAAATCTGACAAAATGAATCGAATTTTCCATGCACGTATTGCTTGGTACCAATATTTCCTGTTGGTAGTACTTACTGTGAACGTTGTCGGTGCATTGTGGTGTAAGTATATCTTGCCGGCGGTGTTGCTGATACTTATGCTGATTGTTGTGATCGAGCAGATTATCCATACTGTCTATACGGTTACTCCTGACGGGATTCTGGAGATATCTACCGGGCGTTTTATCCGTAAAAAAGTAATTCCTATCTCTGAGATTACCGCTATAAGGAAATGCCACTCTATGAAGTTCGGACGTTTTTCGGTGACGGAGTATGTGTTGATAGAATATGGAAAGGGTAAGTTCGTCTCTGTGATGCCTGTCAAGGAACGGGAATTTGTCGAATTGCTTGAAAAAAGATTAACTGATTATATACTATGAAGTATCAACTAATTATTATTGGTGGCGGTCCTGCCGGATATACAGCCGCCGAAGCTGCCGGTAAGGCCGGTTTGAGCGTATTGCTTATCGAGAAAAATAATCTGGGTGGTGTTTGTCTGAATGAAGGATGTATTCCGACCAAGACATTATTGTATTCGGCAAAGACGTATGACGGTGTCCGCCATGCGTCAAAGTATGCGGTGAATGTCTCCGAGGTATCTTTCGACTTGGCAAAAATCATTGCCCGTAAAAGTAAAGTAGTGCGTAAACTGGTATTGGGAGTAAAATCCAAACTGACTTCCAACAATGTTACGATAGTGGCGGGAGAAGCACAGATCATTGATAAAAATACGGTTCGTTGTGGTGAAGAAACCTATGAAGGGGACAATCTGATACTTTGTACAGGATCTGAAACCTTTATCCCTCCTATTCCGGGAGTCGATTCCGTAGATTATTGGACGCATAGGGAAGCATTGGACAATAAGGAGCTGCCCGCTTCACTTGTCATCGTTGGCGGTGGAGTGATCGGAATGGAATTTGCCTCGTTCTTCAACAGTCTTGGAGTACAGGTGACGGTTATAGAGATGATGGATGAGATTTTGGGCGGTATGGATAAAGAACTCTCCGCTTTGTTGCGTGCTGACTATATGAAACGGGGAATTAAGTTTTTGCTTAGTACGAAGGTCGTTGCTTTGTCACGGACAGAGGAAGGCACCGTTGTCTCATACGAGAATGCGGAGGGGAGCGGAACAGTTGTTGCGGAGAAATTACTGATGAGTGTCGGCCGTCGTCCTGTGACGAAAGGTTTCGGACTTGAAAACCTGACTTTGGAAAAGACAGAGCGTGGTGCCGTCAAAGTAAATGAGAGAATGCAGACATCCCTTTCTAATGTCTACGTTTGCGGTGATTTGACCGGATTCTCTTTGCTGGCGCATACGGCTGTCCGCGAAGCGGAAGTTGCCGTACATTCTATTTTGGGAAAAGAAGATACTATGAGCTACCGCGCTATTCCGGGAGTTGTCTATACCAATCCGGAGATTGCCGGAGTGGGCGAAACGGAAGAATCGGCTTCTGCAAAAGGCATTCAGTATAAAGTAGTAAAACTTCCTATGGCCTATTCCGGTCGTTTTGTTGCGGAAAATGAAGGAGTGAATGGTGTTTGTAAAGTGCTGTTGAATGAACAAGAACAAGTGATTGGCGCTCACGTATTGGGAAATCCCGCTTCGGAGATTATCACCCTTGCGGGGACTGCCATTGAACTCGGACTGACAGCAGCGCAATGGAAAAAGATTGTTTTCCCGCATCCCACGGTAGGAGAAATTTTCCGGGAGACATTATAAAGTATCCAAATAAGCCGTTTTGGATCATCAAGAAAATAGGATGTAGTGGAATCTATTCATGGGGTTCCGCTACATCCTGTTTTGATTCTTCCATTTCTGAATAGAAATAGAATATCATCCGGGATTATGGATGATATGAGTTAGTGATATCAATTTATTGGAGAAGTTTGACCATCGCTTTGATTTCTTCTACAGTTTCATCTTCTGAACCGGAGAAACCTACGAGTTTGAACCGGATATTTCCTGCTTTGTCAATGATGAATTTAGCAGGAATACCTTTGGCTTTGTAGCTCTCCATTACAGGATATTTTTTTGTGGCTGTATCTTGAGTGTCAAACAGTACATTAAAGTCATATTGATGTTCGGTCATGTATTTGCTGATGATTTCTTTCAAATTTTTCTTGCTTTCAAGTGTATTGATGAAAAGAAACACCACGTCATTGTCCTTTGCAAAATAGGAAGCGGCTTTTTGCATAGCGGGGAAAGAAGCTTTGCAAGGACCACACCAGGTTGCCCAGAAATCGAGTATCACTATCTTCCCTTTCAATGATTCCAAAGATACGGTTTCGTCATTCAGGTTTTTTAGAGAGAATACCGGAGCGGTTTCTTCCACCATCTTTTGAGCCAGTCTTGCTTTCAGTTGTTCTTGGAAGGTATTCTTTAGTTTCTCCAAATATTTTTCAAATCCTTTTTCGTTTCCTTTTTGAGCTACATATGCTTCTTTTAACCAGTTGATATTTTGCGTATTGCTTCCTCCGTTTTTAATTAATTCTTCCAGAATAGGAGTTACTTCTTCATATTTTTTCTCGTAAATTAATACAGTGGCATAGTTCTGATTCATTGTAAAGTCCCTGTTCGTAGCATGTTCGTTGGCAAGCCTGATATAAGGGGCTGCCTCGGGGATATGCTTGTTTTTTATCAATACATCTGCATACATACCAAATACTACGGGATATTTCTGAATTTCTTCTTTAGTCAACGTTTTTCCCTCATTGAGTTTTAATGTCATTTGGGCAGCTTCTCCCATTAGTCGTTCTGCTGTTGCTAAGTCGTTGTTTTCAAAACATTTGGCACCTGACATAAACAGAACATCCCTTTTAAATTCCGACTCCTTTAACTGGTTGGCATATTTATCCGCTTTTTCCGTTTGCCCTTCCACGTATAGAGCCTCTACAGTGAGTGACATCATCATATTGATCATCGGATAGGCAAAGTTAGCTTTTTCCTGTTGCACCTTTTTTATGAATGATCGCATGATTTCTTCTTTCTGTGCAGCTGTCTCAGCGCGAGATACTGCCATCATGGTTTGTGTAGCTTCCTCTTTGGTGAGTGCCGTACCTGTAATTTTTCCATCCAATAGCTCCAGTAACTGTTGCCGTAGTTTGGGGTCGGACGGACGGCGGGCAAATGCATCTACAATTTTTCCTTGCTGGTCAATGATGACAATGCGTGGTACTGAACGGATACCGAAATATTTGGCCAATTCGGATTGGAAACCACCGGGAATATTAAGTTGTAATGTCGGACCAATTTTCTCTTTTACCAATGATTTCCAAGCTTTCATTAACTGCTCTCCGCTATCTAGTGACAGACTGAAGAATTGGATGTTACGACCTTTGAGTTCGTCCGCTAGTTTTTCCATATAAGGGATTTCCGCTTTGCAAGGTATGCAACCGCTGAACCAGAAATCGAGTACCATTATTTTGCCTGTATAGTTAGTTGAAGAGTATGTCTGTCCGTCGGCATCCACTCCGCTGAATGTAGGAGCCGGATTACCACGTGTGATAGTGGTGTATTTTGAACGTAGCTCGTTGTAGCGTGTTTCTAACTCTGCCAGTTGGCTGATGAATGTACTATCCGGATTATTCACAGCCTTTCGAACTGCGGATTGGTAAATAGGGAAATCCTCGGAATAACCGGCTGCTAATATTTGGTCGAGAGAACGCAGTAAGAAAGCAGCTTTTACTTCTTCGTTACTTATGTGTGTGGCATATTGGGTAAGAAAATTCAGGTGATGAGGCGGTATGTCTCCTTGCTTCTCTCTAAGTTCCATGTCGCCACGCATTAGTGTAAACCATTTTGGATAATATAAGATGGCAGGATTATCATATTTGTTCTTTTTCAAATCATCGTAAAAGCCGGCAGGTAATTCTTGTGCTTTATTGAGGAAAATACGCATTGACTGTGGACCATTGATCAGTTGATACAGATAACTACACTGATAGTACATGCTGTGTATATGTATAAATTCTTCAGGAAGTCCGGATGTACGTAACTCTTTTAATAACTGGTCGATGGCCTTACGTTGATATTCTAGCCATTCCTGTGAATAGAGAGCCATTTCCTTTGGCGTGGTGATGACGCTGGAATGTGCCTGTATATAACGGTTGATTGCGGCATTATCACCTTCGAATGTCACTTGCCCGTTATTTTCGATAATTTCAGTTTTTGAGCCCGGTGTCAAAAACACAGTATAAAATCTGGATCGACTGTCCACATAATAATAGTAGGCGGCTTTGTCAAGGGATAAAGTCAAAGTCTGTCCCGGTTTTACTTCTTCATACCCTTTAACCAGATCACTTTCGGGTTGGAAGAATACTTTCTTGTCCGTATGGGCATTGAAAGTTACAGTTGTCTTCTGGTTCGTGGAACCGGAGGCAGTTATTCTTTGGCATGGAAATATCACCAAAGCGATTGTTGTTAGAATGATTAGGATGTATTTCATCGTTTATAATTGATTGATGTTTATAATGAAATTGTCTAGACTTAGTTTGTTACGGTTTTGGATGTAACGGTAATAACCGATCCCAAATATCGTCCTTTAATTGATAGGGCAAGATCTGAAATTGTATAGTAACGGTCTTTTCCTTTGTATGTTCCGTCAGAATAGGTATAGCCTTGACTCCAAGGGTCATATACTTCCGCCCATGTGATTCCGTCTACTATCCGGTATCCTTTGATAATGATAGCATGATTGCCTTCAGCCCCTTTATAATAGGTGTTTGTATGTGGAACGGGTACTGACTGGTCGTGAATATAAGTAATGTCTTGCATTCTCATTGACATGATGATGATTTTTCCTTCATCAATCAGTTTTTTGACGAGTTCTCCATATCCCCTTGTGATCTCTTCTACTTCCAGCGACCAACTTATGAGGTCGAGATCATGTACTGCGTGGGTCGTTCCATAACTAGCCAGGCATTGGACTATAATATCGTCCGTCCATAACTCTATATCTTTATTGAATGAACGCGCCATTTCTACTGTCATTTGGGCACGTGGATTTGCCCAGTTGATAGCCATCGCTGCACAAGTGGGAGCACAATTACTGTTCGGGAATGTCGTGCTGTTATGTTGTTCCAGATATACCTCCCGTTCGGCATTATTACTTTTACTATCGGTTAGTATTTTACCTAGTCCATAAGCAGAAGTATATCCGTTATTATCTGCATAAAGTACCCAATGGGCTCGATTACTGTTTTGTGCCGTAACGATTAGTTTTACCCCTTTCGTCAAGTCGAGGGAAGTTTCTCCGTTCACTATCGTTTCTCCTGTTTCTTCCAAGCTGACGGTAGCTCCTTCTGAAGCGTTGATGTTCAGTTTGACGTTACTAAAATCTGTATGTTCGGGGAGTATGACAGTGATAGTCTGGTTGTTCTTATCGATGTTATTTCCTGCATCGGTTCCGGGGACGGAAACGGAAGTGATGTCTGTTCCGTCAAACAACCCTTCTTCTTCATCGGAACAGGCTGTGAGAATAAGCCCGATACAGCAAACGAGACAGATACCTTTGAGTAATTTCTGTATGGAAGTTTTCATCTTTTCATTATTTTAATGTAGGGTTATCAAAAATTATTTGCTGTTCTGTATCAGGTTACTGTTCTGCATGGCAGCGATGGGGAACGGGTATGTGAGCAGATGTGATTCCGGCTTCAGTGTATAGGTATTCCCGTCATATTCACGTGTCAGTGTTTCGTTGAATTCTGTACAGAAACGGCGCATATCGAAGAAGCCGTTACAGGTTAACAGCAGTTCGCGTTTACGTTCGTCGCGGACAATCTGCATGGCTTCGTCTGCTGTGTCGGCAGTGAGGTCGGCATAATATTTGCTTATGATGCGGTTCTTACGTATATCGTTTACGTATTTCATGGCATTACCTTTGTCTTCTTTACGGGCATAACATTCGGCAGCCATCAGGTATACTTCCGACAACTTGATACCGCCGCAGTTCCACCTGATCATCATATTGTTAAGCATGACGCTTCCTGGTTCTGCTGTAGGACGGGTAGGAGCGCTTCCCATATTGAATGTATAGCGCAGATCCTCTTTAGGGACAAATAGGTCCATGATAGGTTTGCGCACCATTGTCGGATGTGGAGACATATTGTTTAGTCCATGTTGGTAGAACAGATTTTCGGAATCATTGTAATCGTGAGTGAAATAAAGATTCATAGCTGCTGTACGAAACATACTATACATCCCTCCTCCGTATTCGAACATTGATTCGGGCATTATACCTTGATACATCTCATTCATTACATAATCCAATCCTGCCTGATATTCTGTATTCATATTCCATAATTTGTGTCCTCCTGCTGTTTCAGCCTCTTTGATACAGTCCAATGAAGCTTGCAAAGCCTCGTCAATCTCTCTTTTAAACAAGTGGACTTTAGCTTTCAGAGCGTAGCCGAATGATTTGTCCGGGCGAAACACATTGAGGGATTTGTGGGGCAGGTTGGGTAGTGCGTCTTCAATATCCTGCTGGATGAGGCGGTAGGCTTCGGCAATTGTGCTTTGCACCCCTTCCGCTTCCAAGTCAAACTCTTTGCGCAAGATGATTCCCCGTTCCTGTTCCGCGGTTTGCGGATCATAAGGTTTGGCGTAGGTATTGATCAGGTAGAAATAATTGTATGCACGCAAGATCTTCGCCTGTGCCATCCCAGAAGTTTTGTCTTCATCGTTTCCTTCGGATTCATTAATGTTTTCGATGATGATATTACAGTTGGCTATCTTACTGTAGCAGGCGGAATAAAGGTCGTTGGAGCCGGTATCTGTCATATAAGATGCACGGTCGAAGTCTTCATTCCAGAAGTAAGCAGCTGAATTCAGCGGATATGTATAATTTTTGATGATGCTCATATCGTGTGAGGTGACTTCCCCACACAGATACCATTCGGTTTGAAGCGGGTAGCCGTACATATCTTCCAATAGTCCCAGATAGTCACTGGTTTTGTTGAGTACAGCTTCGCCTTTGGGGACGATATCCAGATAGTCATCGCAAGAGGAGAATGTGAACGTTGCGGCAATGCAACCTAAAATTATGATTCGTTTCATAAATAGTTACTTTTTCGATTAGAAATTAATGTTTATACCCAGAATATAGCTCGGCATCAGTTTGCTTGTGCGGGTTCCGCTGTTGGCATAAAACGATTCCGGGTCGATGTCACGGTTATTGGCAGCCCAGTAACACGGGTTGTTGATCTGTGCACGCAGACTTATGTTTTTGAATCCGCTTTTTCCCAGCCATTCTTGAGGTAGGGTGTAGTTTAACCCGATATTTCGTATTTTAATAAAAGAAGCGGTGACTACATTATAGTCCGAGTATTGCCAGTGGTATTCTCTTTCTCCTGCCGTACCATAGACATTCATTGATGGGATGTCCGTATTGGTATTGCCGGGAGTCCAACGGTTGGCTATATCTTCGTGGATGGCTCCGGTAGCGGCAAGAGTACTGTTGCCTATACCGGTATAGAGAGGTGTAGCGTCTGCACGCAGGCTATGACCGGTGTAGTAGATTATCTTGGTGAAGAAGTTCAGGGATTTCCACGATAGGGACAAATCGAAAGCTCCATTCCATTTCGGATCGAGTTGCCCTGCCACTATTAATGCATTGATATCGCGTACAGGCTGAATAGATACCACGTTTCCTTCCGTATCGTATATGGATGGATTCCCATCCTCTGTTAGTCCGGCATAGCGATAAGCGTACAACGAGTTGTAGGCGTCACCTTTCAAGTAATAGTTGGTTGGGTATTGCATCATATCAATGGCATCTGTAGGTATATAGCCCACTTCTTTGATTTTATTCTTATTGTAAGCAGCGGTCAGCGTGGTGCTTAATGACCAATCCCGACTTTTCAGCCAGTCGTATGTCAAACTTAACTCTATACCTGTATTCCGCATGGCGCCATTGTTTACCCTTGCTGTTGTGAATCCGGTAGAGGGATCGAGGCTTTTGTCGGCCAACAGGTCGGAGCTGTAACGTGAATAGAAATCGAAACTACCGCTTAACTTTTTAAGCAGGATAAAGTCCAATCCCAAGTTGAATGTAGAAGTCTTTTCCCAACGGAGCAGTCGGTTAGGGGGTGTTTGGATACTGGTCAGATTGGAGCCGCTGTAAGGGGAAGTCAGGTAAGCACCCAGAAGGTAGGGCGAAGTACTTTGGTCAACGTTACCTGTGATGCCATAAGTGATGCGGAACTTCAACATATCCATCCAGGTAATCCCTTTCATGAATGTTTCGTTAGTGATATTCCAGCTTGCTCCTACCGACCATAGAGGGCGGTAACGATATTTTGGATCAGTGCCAAACAGGTCGGCCTGCTCTACACGCACACTTCCATTGAAGGAATAACGGGAGTCGTATGAATAGCCGGCGTTAAAGTAGGCGGATACATAGCGGTGATGTGTGTCCGATACTTGCAGCAGTTCGCTCAATGTCTGGCGGTTGGTGCTTAACTGTCCGACTACTCCCTGCTGTAATGTGGCGTAATCCATTTGTTGATATGTTAGTTTACCTTCGTCATATCCGTAGCGTTCGCCGAGCGTCCGACGATATTTATCTTCACGTATCTCACTACCTAGTAGAGCTGTGATATCATGTTTATCGTTAATGGTTATATTGTAGTCTAGTTGGGCACGGAAATTCAGGTATGACCATCGTGCATGATTCTCCTGCATATGACCAGCTTGCGGGACATTGTAGGTAAATCCGTTTGCACTTGTTTCGGCATATTTATTGACCAGTTCTCTCATGTAATAAGAATCGGCCTCATCGTACTGTTCCATGTTTTGTGCCCGGTTTTCATACTGAAATTTCAATCCTAAATCCAGTCCCTTCCATAATTTGAAGTTGGCATGTGTAAACATCTTCCAATACAGATCATTTGTTTTCTGCATATTGTTCATGTCCTCTTCAATAGCGTTGTAAGTCATAGAATTTAGTCCTTCAGTCTCTCCCACTGTCTGTGAGGTATAATAGTTATAGGGATATAGATAGGCAAGTGTACCGTCATCATTACGAAGTCTGTCATAAGCCATCGCATTGGTATATCCTTGGTATTTGGCTTGTCCGTATTCAGTGTTACCGATGGCGGCATTAGCTCCTACAGTCAGGTTGAACCAGTCAGTGAGGTCGAATTCATTCTTTAGGTAGAATGTATATTTGTCACTTCGGTCATTCTTGTTGTAAGAACCATTGTTTTCGTAACGGGCGGAGAAGAACATATTCGAACGTTCACCACCTTTGGATATAGAGAGATTATAATCTTGTGTAAACTTCATCTCTTGTAGAGCTTTGCGGTATTCTCTTCGGTAATCATTTTTGCGCAAAGCGTTCACGCTGCTATCCACCTCCCGTTGTGTGATTTTTCCTTGTGCCATTTCGTAGTAAAGACGGCTTATTTGGCTCATGTATTGAGGTGACTTGATGTCATTTTTATTGTTGAAATAGCTAAGAGGGTCATCCAGGTAGGTCGGATCATTGGTCATGTAGTCTATTTCATAATCGATGATGTCACTGGTAGATGCATAATGCTGATAGCTAAGTGACGGAAGCGGGGTGAGATAGAAGTTAGCGTTGATGTTGATATTCGCTTTCTTCGTTGTTCCCCGTTTGGTAGTGACTACGATCACACCGTTTGATGCTCGCACACCGTAGAGTGAGGTGGCTGCCGCATCTTTCAGTACAGTGATTGTTTCGATATCGTCTGGGTTGATTTCGTTGATACTGACACCGGTGACGGGTTGTCCGTCGAGTACCAGCAATGGAGTAGAGTTGACAGAAAATGAGGAGATACCCCGGATGCTCATGTCGCCGTTGTAGATGGTAAGTCCCGGTGTGCTACCTTCCAGTTTACTTCCCAAATTGGGTGCTTGGATTTTTTTCAGATAGTCGTTGTTGACAATGGTAGCTGAACCGGTTGCCCGTTCACGCGAGATTGTCTGGAAACCGGTGACGATGACTGCATCCAGCTGTTGCACGTCTTCTACCATGACAACCTGCAGTGTCTTTTCGCCGCTATAAACTACGTTGGTACTCTTCATTCCTATTGATGAGAAGGTAAGCACTGTGCCGTATTCCAACGGTTTCAGAAAAGAGAAACGTCCGTCAATATCAGTTACCGCCCCTTGACTTTTGTCTTGGGTGAAAATAGTAACTCCCGGAATGGAAGTTCCTTCGCTGTCTGTCACATGTCCGTTGAGTAGTGTTTTGCTGACAGACTTTTGTGGAATAGCCGTGATGACAATAGTCTTTCCTTTAATCTGATATTGCAGTCCGGTACCGGATAAAAGTGCTTTCATTGCTTCGTGTATATCCGTATTCTGCAAAGAAACGGATACGTTGATCCCTTTTAATAAGGAAGAATTATAGAAAAACTGGTAATTGTACTGTTTACTCAATTTCTCCAAAATGTTTTCTAGTGATTTTTTGTTTGCTGTAATTGTAACCGACTCCTGTTGAGTTGTCTGCGCATATATCAACGGAGAAAAGCAGGACAGCATGATTGCAATCGCCATCATTGTCCCTTTGTAGATAAACCTGCTTGTCATAACGGTGTGGAGTTTATATTTGAATTTACTGTTAATTCTTTTTTCTTATCACGTCTATTTTCTTGTCCTGATGGACCTTGAAATCCAGTTCGTGAGTTAATTGCAAGGCATCCAGTATCTCGATGAACGGTTGTTTGCGTGATAGTATACCACTGTAGCATAAATCTTTGATGTCATCGTTTACGACCATTTCAACATTATACCAGCGGGAGAGTTCTTGCGTGATATTTTCTATCTTCTCATTGCGGAAAACGAATTTCCCTTCCGTCCAGCCTGTCTCGGCCATTATATCGGCTTCGGTAGTACTGTATTCATCTGTCGTTTTACAGTATATGAATTTATGGCCGGGTATTAGTGTAGCGAGTACTTCTTGTCCTCTGCGGATATTGACGGAGCCTTCAACAAGCGTAATGTCTATTTTGTCACTTTCTTCATAGGCTTTCACATTAAAAGAAGTTCCTGTAACCTGTACGTTCAATTTGTCTACCATTATATGAAACGGACTGTCCGGTTTCGTTTTCACCTTGAAATAAGCTTCCCCTTTCAGTTTTACCTGACGTATGTATTTCTTGAAGTGCGTAGGGAATAGAAGTTCGGATGCCGCGTTTACTTGAATGGTTGTACCGTCTTCTAATGTCAACTGATATTCACCGCCAGCAGGAACTGATAGCTTATTGAACTCGTTGTCTGTATTCAAGTGGATGGCAATAGTCTCTTTTCCCTCCCGGGAATGGCTGACTAACTTTTCACCGGAAACTATAAGGTTATTCTTATTCAGTTTGACTGTTTTATTTGCTGATACGATCAGAGAAGATTCTGATGTTTCGGGAATAGAGGATATCCAATTAGTAGCTACAGGTTTCCGGACGTCATTCACCTGTGTCCATAAGGTTGCCAGACCTATTCCTGCAAGTATCAGGAAAGAAGCCGCTATGCTTGATATGATGTAGAGGCGATATTTATTGGTCCGTTTGGCTGGAAGAGTGATGCGTTTGTTAATGCTCTCTAACTCCTTGTCTACATCAATTGATTCATGGAAGGCTATTTCCTGTAACAATTTCTCCTGTGATCGTATTTCCTTATAGAGTTCGGATGAGCCTTTTTTCCACTGTTGGGCGGAAAGTGAATCCGATTCCTTTCCTGTGCAGATTTCCTTAGCCAGTTCTTCTGCTATCTGTATGCTTTCTTCTATTTTATTAATTGTCATTGATACCTTTGATTTTGCGTTATTTTATAAGTAAAACAACACAAATAAAATATGGTATGATATAAAAATCGTTTTTTTATAAAATAAGTAGTAAAAAACGTAATTCTTCCAGCTCCGTACGCAAACGGGCATAGGCATGCATCTTATGAGTTTTTACTGTAGGGACGGATATCGATAACAAATCTGCTATTTCCTGATTTGATTTATTTTGTAGGGAAAGAAGAATAATTTCACGCTCTCTAGGTGTTAATTCTTTCACTTTTCGGCGGACGATGAGAGAAACTTCTTCCCGGATAATATTTTCCTGGATGAACTCTTCGCTTTGCATTTCCTGCAGCTGTCTTTCGGCATACCTGCTTTTCACATCTTCGTGTTTGAGATGATTGAGACAACGGTTGGATATGGCACGATAAAAGAAAGCTTTGATTGTGAGGATGGAATTGAAATGCTCCCGTTGTTCCCAAAAAGAGGTAAAAACATCCTGCACGATATCGCGCGCTTCTTCCGTATTCAGGCGATATCGGCAAGCAAAAGAAAGAAATAGCGTGTAGTGGCTTTTGAAGAATAGATCAAATTCTTTCTTGCTGTTTATTCCTTTCTCTACTAGTTTCTCAATATTATTTTTTGGGAACGTTATCATTACCTTAATGGCACAAATGTATGGATTTACTTTGAGTTATGAAACAATTTTTCGGGTTTTTGCAAAAAAAACTTCTCCAAAGGCAGTTATTGTTTTTACAAACTTTCTATTTGCTACCTCCATTTTCTTTTTTAGTTATGCTTTAAAAGGAGGAATAATCGGAAAATAGTTTATATTTGTAACTTGTAATCATGTCGTTATAAATTATTCTATTATGAAAAGATTTCTTTTGCAGGTTGTAGTATCTTTCTGTTTTCTTCCCCTATGGGGACAAAAGGACTTCTCCCAAATAGATTCGCTTATCAAGCAACTGCTTCCCGAATCATCCGAAGTCGGCATATCCGTCTACGACCTGACGGCTAAGAAACCGCTTTATGACTATCGTGCAGAGAAGCTGTCCCGTCCCGCCTCTACCATGAAACTGCTGACTGCCATTACCGCCCTCTCCCGTCCCGAAGCCGATGAGCCTTTCCGTACGGAGGTGTGGCACGACGGAGTGATAGAACATGATACATTGCAAGGAAACCTGTATGTTGTGGGTGGATTCGATCCGGAGTTTGACAGCCAGGCAATGGATTCGTTGGTTAAGAAAGTGATCAGTTACCCGTTTTCTGTGATTAACGGGCAAGTGTATGGGGATATTTCGATGAAAGATTCCCTTTACTGGGGGCATGGATGGGCATGGGATGATACTCCGGCAGGTTATCAGCCCTATCTCTCTCCGTTGATGTTCTGCAAGGGAACGGTGCGGATATCGGTAGTTCCCTCTACCGTGCAGGGGGATACGGCAAGCGTCTCCTGCCAGCCCGTATCTTCTTATTATACTTTGACAAACCGGACGAGAACACGCGCTTCCTCCGCCGGAAAGTTCTCTTTCACCAGAGATTGGCTGACGAACGGGAATAATCTGACTGTTTCGGGCAATGTCACTTCGATCAGAAAAGATGATATCAATATTTATGACTCTCCCCGTTTCTTCATGCATACTTTTCTTGAACGTCTTCGGGTAGAAGGAATCGCCGTTCCTCCGTCGTATGATTTCGCCGAGTTGCCCCGTGACAGCGTGAAAGTGGAGCAGATGGCGTGCTGGAATACTTCCGTGCAGAAAGTGTTGAACCAGTTGATGAAAGAGAGTGATAACCTGAATGCGGAAGCCTTGCTTTGCCGTCTGGGCGCGCAGGCTACGGGAAAGAAACAGGTGGCGGCCGAAGACGGGATTGTCGAGATTATGAAGCTCATCCGTCGGCTGGGGCACGACCCGAAAGACTATAAGATTGCGGATGGTTGCGGACTGTCCAATTATAATTACCTCTCTCCCGCCCTATTGGTCGATTTCTTGAAATATGCCTATTCGCGGACGGATATTTTTCAGAAGTTATACAAGTCTCTTCCCGTTGGCGGGGTAGACGGTACGTTAAAAAACAGAATGAAGAGTGCGCCTGTATTTCGAAACGTTCATGCCAAGACGGGATCGTTTACAGCGATTAATACGCTTGCGGGTTATCTGCGCATGAAGAACGGGCACGAGGTGGCATTCGCCATCATGAACCAGAATGTACTTTCGGCTGCTAAGGCAAGAGCTTTTCAGGATAAAGTCTGCGCTTTCCTCTCTTTATAAGGTCTATGGTGATGTCATCCCTCCGTTAATACATTAATCCGAACAACCAAAGTGGAATCTCGTTATTGAATCCAATTTCTATGTTGTCAAGAGCCAGATATCCGTTCTCCACTCCTGCTAATTGTTTTTGAGTTTTGTTTTTACCGCCAATCTCGAAATTGTATGTCTCATTCAGTGTGAAATCTATTTGAGAGGAATAGGTAACTTTATGTTTTACGGCTGTTTGATTGAAGAAGAATGTTTCGCGGACATTTCCTATGTCTGTTTTTTCTCCTCCCAGTGCATATGCATAGTTTGTATTACCTAAATAAATCTTTTCCGGTTTTGCCAGTTGTTTGATGCCGGAAGCTTCTTTGTCGAGCAGCAAGAGGGCTTGGGCTTTTTGGAGATAGGATAGATAATTCAACAGACTGATGCGACTGACTTCTATTTCTTTGCTGAGCATTGATATATTGGGAATATATGGCACAAGTCCTGCGAGGATGGAAAATAGCTTTTTTATTTTACCAATGGAATAATAATCTATTTTTTCAGTAGAAGGTAAGTCTACATCTAGAATTGTATTCAAGGTGGCTAATAACCTCTCGTGGTACAATATTTTATCTTCTTTATAAAAAGGGAAATAACCGTAAGTTAAGTATTCGTTGAATGCTACAAGCGGTTTCAACTGTTTGCTTACGTTCATGGCCAGTTCTATATGCTTGGTCAATATATCGGAAAGCGGGAGCGCTTCCATTTTATATCCATATTCAAATTGCAGGAACTCACGGAAAGAAAGTCCGTGCAAATGATAGGTAACGGCTCTTCTTGAAAGATCGGCTTCACCTTTATGTATTTCGAGCAAAGAAGAGCCGGTGAATACTATTTTTATATCCGGAAAACTGTCGTAGATATTCTTTATTTCTCTTGACCAACTTGGGTATTTATGCACTTCGTCCAAAAACAAAGCTTTCCCTCCCATTTTCTGAAACTCATCCGCCAACTCAAATAGAGAGTGGGTAGTAAACCAAATATTGTCCAATGAAACATAAAGTGTATCATTGTCATAACCAGGGTAATGCTCTTTTATATATTGAAGCATGAGGGTTGTCTTCCCCGTTCCACGAGCGCCTGTTATGGCTATTAACCGGTTGTTCCAACGAATCTCATGATACAGATATCTTACGAAGTCTAATGAGACCCGTTCTCTTAGTTGATAGAATGTGGCAAATAGTTGTTTCATAGGAGTGGTTTATTAATTCCTCTACAAAAATACAATTGTATTCTCTAATAAACAAAAATAACCGGATTTTGTTTGCCAGAGAATACAATTATATCTATTTGGCCTAGAATACTGTAAATCCTATATTCTATTTATTTAGCGTATTCAGCCCAGTTCGTATTCTTCATATCACCGCTCTTAGCCAGTTCCGCGTGCATTCCGAGTGCAGCTTGGATGGCGTGTGGAGTCTGGGCTTTGCCGCCGGCCAGTTTGAGATAATCCCAAAGCAACTGTTTGTAGTCGGGATGCACACAATTCTCGATGATGGCCTGCGCACGTTCTTTCGGACTCTTGCCACGAAGGTCGGCAACACCCTGTTCGGTGATGATGATATTTACAGAATGCTCGCTGTGGTCGAGGTGAGACACCATCGGGACGATAGCGCTGATTTTGCCTTCCTTAGCCACAGACGGACAAGTGAAGATAGAGATATAAGCGTTGCGGGTAAAGTCGCCCGAGCCGCCGATACCGTTCATCATCTTCGTGCCACCGATGTGGGTAGAGTTCACGTTACCGTAAATATCCGCCTCAATAGCCGTATTGATGGAAATTACACCGAGACGGCGAACCACTTCGGGGCTGTTTGATATTTCCGACGGACGGAGCACCAGCTTGTCGCGGAAGAAATCCATATCGTTGTAAATACCTTCAAGGCAGTCGTTGGTGACAGTCAGTGAGCAGGCGCTGCCGAACTTGATACGTCCTTCGCGGATCAGACCGATCACGGAGTTCTGAATCACCTCAGTGTACATTTCGAAAGGGGGAATTGTTTTGTCGCGTCCCAATGCGCCGAGTACGGCGTTAGCGATGTTTCCCACGCCCGACTGCAACGGAAGGAATGTAGCCGGAATGATACCGCGTTTCATATCCGCAGCAAGGAAGTCGGCCACGTTCTGCCCGATTTTGTCGGTCAGCGGATCGGCGGCGGCGAAAGAACGGGCTTCGTCCGGCCAGTTGGTTTCCACCACACCGACAATCTTTTTCGGATCTACCTGCACGTACGGCAGTCCGATGCGGTCACTCGGCTTGTAGATCGGAATCTCGCGACGATAAGGAGGATCCAGAGGTTCGTATACGTCGTGCAGTCCCATACCGGATTTACTGTGCGCACTGTTCAGCTCGATAATAATCTGGTCTGCCAGGCGACAGATGGTCGGGGCGATACCGCCGGCGGCAGTCAGGTAGATCTTTCCGTCCGGAGTCACCTCGCAAGCTTCGATGATGGCAACGTTCACTTTGCCCATGAATCCGTAGCGCACCTCCTGCGCCATCTGTGAAAGATGTATGTCGTTGTAGGCAATTTCTCCGTTGTTCACAGCCTTGCGGAAATCGACGTTGGTAGTGTAAGGAGCGCGGTAACGGATGGCTTTGGCACGTGATAGTATGCCGTCACAAGATTCTCCGGTAGATGCACCTGTAAAAATTCCTACTTGAAACGGGTTTCCTTTCGCGTGTTCCGCTTCAGCGATTTTTGCGAGTTCGGCTGTGACAGCCTTGGCCGTTCCGGCGGGAGTAAATCCGCTAAGGCCGATGTTGTAGCCATGTTTGATCAGGCTTGCAGCTTCCGCTGCCGAGATACGATTTAGTGGCATAAATAGTACAATTTCGTGTTAAAATACAGTTGATATTTTAGGGTTAATTATCGCTTAATATTTTCGTTGAAGAATTTCTCCCCAGATAATGGCGCGTCGGGCTTCTTCCGCCGAGCGGATTGCGAAATCCTGTTCGTTGCCGGGAGACGACTCGTCGGGAGCGTTGTATTGGGAGTTTTGCCGGATATTGCGTTTGTCCTGTGCGGCGCTGTTCGCTATGGAGGCGGCTACGGATACTTCTTCCCGTTTCTTTTTCCGTTTGGGGTTACTCCACGCTTCGGGCATAGGAACTGCGTCCGGTTTTATTTCGTCGGACGATGGCATAGGGGAAACGGGGCGTTTGCCGGGCTTTTTATTCTTATTCACCTCTTTAAATATTCCCACAAGAATGACACCTGCTATCAAGAGAAATTTTAAGAAATCTTCCATTGTGTTTCACTGCTATTTAGTTATCTGCCAAAGTTACGTATTAAATCTGATTCAGGATAACTTTTCAGTATGAAAAAAGGGCAGCTTCACAGCTCCCCTTAATTTTTTTAACCTAAACCTTAACTATGAAAAAATCTAATGTTTCTTTCATTGCACAAATGTGAAAAATAAAATTAAAATTGCCAAGAATACTGCCGGAAAATGTTTATTCCCTTAACATTAATTACAGGTTATGTGACTTAATCGTAAGTTTTGGTGTTATTTTTGCGCTGATTTGTATCTTATTAAAAGCGAAGCCGTATCTTTGCAACCGGATTTTTAATTTAGATTTGAGTATGAACGAATTAACGGGAGCGGACTTTAAATCCGCAACTGCTGATGACAGCAAAAAGCTGTTTATCGAGACTTACGGCTGCCAGATGAATGTGGCCGACAGCGAGGTGATTGCCTCAGTGATGCAAATGGCGGGTTACTCTGTGGCGGAAACGCTTGAGGAGGCCGATGCCGTGTTTATGAACACTTGTTCTATCCGTGACAATGCGGAGCAGAAAATCCTGAACCGTCTGGAGTTCTTCCATTCGTTGAAGAAAAAGAAAAAACACTTGATTGTGGGCGTACTGGGATGTATGGCCGAGCGGGTGAAGGACGATCTGATAACGAATCATCACGTAGACCTCGTGGTGGGGCCGGACGCTTACCTGACATTGCCCGATCTGATTGCCGCCGTAGAAGCCGGAGAGAAGGCGATCAATGTGGAACTCTCCACTACCGAAACTTATCGGGATGTGATTCCGTCGCGTATCTGCGGCAACCATATTTCCGGATTCGTGTCCATCATGCGCGGTTGCAACAATTTCTGTACCTACTGTATCGTGCCCTATACTCGCGGGCGCGAGCGTAGCCGTGATGTAGAGAGTATCCTGAACGAAGTGGCTGACCTGGTGGCGAAAGGTTATAAGGAGGTGACATTGCTGGGACAGAACGTCAACTCCTACCATTTTGAGAAACCGACGGGCGAGACAGTCACTTTCCCGATGTTGCTGCGTACTGTGGCGGAGGCGGCTCCGGGTGTACGTATCCGTTTCACGACCTCCCATCCGAAGGATATGAGCGACGAAACGCTTGAAGTAATCGCACAGGTTCCCAATGTGTGCAAGCATATCCACTTGCCCGTGCAGAGCGGTAGTTCCCGCATTCTGAAGCTGATGAACCGCAAGTATACCCGCGAATGGTATCTGGACCGGGTGGCGGCTATCAAACGTATCATCCCCGACTGTGGACTGACAACGGATATCTTCTCCGGTTTTCATTCCGAGACGGAGGAAGATCACGCCATGTCGCTCTCTTTGATGGAAGAGTGCGGATACGATGCGGCTTTCATGTTCAAATATTCTGAACGTCCGGGGACGTATGCCTCGAAACATCTTGAAGACAATGTGCCCGAAGAGGTGAAAGTGCGTCGCCTCAACGAGATTATCGCCTTGCAGAACCGTCTGTCCGCCGAGTCCAACCAGCGTTGTATCGGAAAGACGTACGAAGTCCTCGTGGAAGGAGTCTCCAAGCGCTCGCGTGACCAGTTGTTCGGCCGTACGGAACAGAACCGTGTCGTAGTGTTCGATCGGGGCACACATCGTGTCGGCGACTTCGTGAACGTACGTATCACGGAAGCTAGTTCGGCTACACTGAAAGGAGTGTGTTGCAACGCTGACCTCTCATAGAGTTTTAAAATTCTCTTTTTATTATCACTTGTCACTTTTCAGACTTAATTCTCTGATAATCAAATGCAATTTAGTGACAATAGCCAGTGATAATAAGGTGATAATAGGAAAGACGAAGCTTTTTATTATCACCTTATTTATTACTACTATGCAATTTATATATCTGATTACTAATAGCTTGGTTTATAATCCGACCATTAATTTCTTTATATTAAGAATGCCCTTTTTGACCGTAAGATTGCGTTTTCGCAGTGTTTTCCTTCCGGTAAAGTTGTTGTTGGACGGCTATGTTCTCTGCATATGGTGTGGGAATTAAAACAAAATCCGGTAGGCTTAACAAACAACAAGGCACTACTAATATGTTTTGTAGGCACTACGTTCCCGTTTCACGTATGTGAAGCATTTGGATGACGTACGTAGACTTTCCGGTTCTCGCAGGTGAACCGAATGGTTCATGTACGTCAAACGAATACTAATTGCCGGAAAAATACATTAAACAAGGCGCATGATTATATTAAGTAAGCCGCATAAACAATTTAATAATGCGGCTTATATCTGGTTAGGAAAGTATATCAACCGATAAACAACCGCAGGAGGATTAGATACTCATTGGTATACTTCTTTCTCCCAACAGGCTGCTTTATCATTTTATCTCTCAAGATTTAGCAAAATCATGCAGGGTTTATATTTCTGATTTCTATTAAAAGTCCTTAACGAAAGCCCAATCCATCACTTTTTATTTGTTTCTTTGCACCAAATTAGGGTATAGTGTTGCTTCTTGCATTGAGGCAGCACTTAATTTTGTTTTAGGATTGATGGAGAAACTCAGTATAAATGCTTGTCCGGTGTGTGGTTGTACGCACTTGAAACGCGTCATGACTTGTACGGATTTTTATGCTTCGGGCGAACAGTTTGAGCTGTATTCGTGTGACGATTGCAGCTTTACGTTCACGCAAGGAGTTCCGGTAGAAGCAGAGATAGGCAAGTATTATGAGACTCCCGACTACATCTCCCACACTGATACGCGCAAGGGCGCGATGAATAATATCTATCATTACGTACGTTCCTATATGCTGGGCCGCAAAGCGCGTCTGGTAGCCAGAGAAGCGCATCGCAAGACGGGACGTTTGCTCGATATAGGTACGGGAACCGGTTACTTTGCCGATACGATGGTGCGTCGTGGTTGGAAAGTGGAGGCGATAGAGAAAAGTCCGCAGGCACGTGAATTTGCAAAAGCGCATTTCAATCTGGACGTAAAGCCGGAGTCGGCACTGAAAGAGTTTGCTCCCGATAGCTTTGATGTCATTACCCTTTGGCACGTGATGGAGCATTTGGAACATCTCAGTGAGGTGTGGGAACGACTCCGTGAGCTGTTGACGGAAAAAGGAGTATTGATTGTGGCAGTGCCCAACTGTTCTTCGTACGACGCCAAGCGTTATGGCGAATATTGGGCGGCATACGACGTTCCCCGCCACCTTTGGCATTTTACTCCGGGCACTATACAGCAGTTGGCTTCCCGTCACGGTTTTATTATGGCAGCACGCCATCCGATGCCGTTCGATGCGTTTTACGTATCTATGCTGAGCGAGAAACATCGTGGCAGTTCGTGTAGTTTCCTGAAAGGGATGTATGCAGGCACGCTGGCTTGGTTCAACGCTTTGGGACGAAAGGAACGAAGCAGTTCTATGATTTACGTATTCCGAAAAAAGAGATAACGCATGGGAAATAAAAACAAGTATAAGTCAGGTTCGATTTTCGACATGCAGTTCATTACGTCGAGTATCAGTACGACACTGGTGTTGCTGTTGCTGGGACTGGTCGTCTTTTTCGTGTTGACGGCACACAATCTTTCCGTCTATGTTCGTGAGAATATCAGTTTCTCTATTCTTATCAGTGACGATATGAAGGAGGCCGACATACTGAAACTTCAGAAGAAGCTGAACGGCGAGTCTTTCGTGAAAGAGTCCGAATACATCTCTAAGAAGCAGGCTTTGAAAGAGCAGACGGAGGCGATGGGTACTGACCCCGAAGAGTTTTTGGGTTATAATCCTTTCACCGCTTCTATCGAAATCAAGCTCCATTCCGAGTATGCGAATTCCGACAGTATCGCGAAGATAGAGAAGAAGATCAAGAGGAATACCAACATACAGGATGTGCTCTATCGGAAGGAGCTGATTGACGCGGTGAATGATAATATACGGAATATCAGTCTGGTGCTGCTTGCGTTGGCGGTAGTGCTTACCTTTATCTCTTTTGCATTGATAAACAATACGATAAGGCTGGCCATTTACTCCAAGCGGTTCCTCATTCACACCATGAAACTGGTAGGTGCGAGTTGGGGATTTATTCGTGGCCCATTCCTCCGGAAGAATGTGTGGAGCGGAGTGTTGGCGGCGGTTGTGGCAGATACGGTATTGATGGGAACTGCTTATTGGGCGGTGACATACGAGCCGGAGCTGCTCCAGGTCATCACGCCCGAGGTGATGTTGATTGTATGTGCAAGCGTATTGGTGTTTGGAATTGTGATTACATGGTTCTGCGCCTATGTGTCAATCAATAAATATCTGAGAATGAGGGCGAACAGCCTGTACTATATTTAGCGGATAATGAGTGATAAGTAATAAGTTGAGGTAGTGAGACACGTCGTTTGCGACTTTGATTTATAATTTTTAATTTATAATTTTTAATTGAAACTATGTCTGACAAGCAGAAATTTGCCTTTGATAAAGTGAACTTTATCTTGCTAGCAATAGGAATGGCGATTGTTATCATCGGGTTCCTGCTGATGGCGGGACCTTCGTCGTCCGAAACAGCCTTTGAACCGGATATTTTCAGTGTACGTAGAATAAAGATAGCACCTGCTGTTTGCCTGTTTGGCTTCTTGTCTATGATATACGCTGTGTTACGCAAACCTAAAACTCAAAAGACAGAGAAATAAAGATGGGGGATCTGACTACATTTGAAACAATTATCATCGCTATTGTAGAGGGGTTGACGGAGTTTCTTCCGGTTTCTTCTACGGGACACATGATTATAACACAAAACATACTGGGAGTAGAGAGCACGGAATTCGTGAAGGCTTTTACAGTTATTATTCAGTTTGGCGCGATTCTTTCGGTTGTCTGCCTTTATTGGAAACGGTTCTTCCGGTTGAACAACACTCCGGTGCCTGCCGGTACTTCCTGGCTGAAGCGTTTGCTGCATCGGTTCGATTTCTATTGGAAGCTGTTGGTCGCTTTTATCCCTGCGGCTATATTGGGCTTCTTATTCAGTGATAAGATAGATGAATTGTTGGAGAGTGTGACGGTGGTGGCCGTTATGCTGGTGATTGGCGGAGTGTTCATGTTGTTTTGTGACAGAATATTCACGAAAGGAAGTGAAGACACGGTGCTGACGGAGAAGAAGGCATTCAATATCGGCTTGTTTCAGTGTATTGCCATGATACCGGGCGTTTCGCGTTCGATGGCTACCATTGTGGGCGGTATGGCGCAGAAACTGACACGTAAGGAAGCAGCCGAGTTTTCGTTTTTCCTGGCGGTGCCGACGATGTTTGCGGCAACCGGATATAAGGTGCTGAAACTCTTTTTGGATGGAGGGACTGAAGTACTGATGAATAATATGCCGGCACTTATCATTGGTAATGTAGTGGCTTTTATCGTCGCTTTGCTTGCTATAAAGTTCTTTATAAACTTCGTGACCAAATATGGCTTTAAGGCATTCGGTTGGTACCGGATTATCGTGGGTGGAGCTATTCTGGTGATGTTGTTGATGGGATATAATCTGCAAATAGACTGATGGGCTTTGGATGAGTGGTCACAGAAGCGGATGAGTTATAAATAAAGGCTGATGAATTTTAAAAAAGGAGAAGTACTGTTTTTTAATAAACCTCTCGGGTGGACTTCATTTAAAGTAGTGGGACATGCCCGCTATCATATCTGTCGCCGGATAGGAGTGAAAAAACTGAAAGTCGGGCACGCCGGTACGCTGGATCCTCTTGCAACGGGGGTGATGATAGTATGTACGGGTAAGGCCACGAAGCGGATAGAAGAGTTTCAATATCATACGAAGGAGTATATCGCCACGCTTCGGCTGGGGGCTACTACGCCGTCGTACGATCTGGAACACGAGATAGATGCTACCTACCCTACCGGACATATCACGCGGGAGATGGTGGAAGAAGTGTTGACACATTTTATAGGTACGATAGAACAGGTTCCCCCTGCTTTCTCCGCCTGCATGGTGGATGGAAAACGTGCTTATGAGTTGGCACGGAAAGGCGAGGAAGTCGAACTAAAGGCGAAGCAGCTTGTTATCGACGAGATTGAATTGCTGGAATGCTGTCTGGAGACACCGGAGCCGATGATTCGGATTCGTGTGGTATGCAGCAAGGGAACGTATATCCGTGCGTTGGCACGCGACATTGGCGAAGCACTCCACAGCGGAGCGCATCTGACGGGATTGATTCGTACACGTGTGGGCGATGTCCGTCTGGAAGACTGTCTGGACCCTGAACACTTTAAAGAGTGGATAGACCGGCAGGAAATAGAAAATGAGGAAGAAAATAATTAACGTAATAAGGAATAGATATGAAATTATCACAATTCAAATTTAAGTTACCCGAAGACAAGATCGCGTTGCACCCGACGAAGTATAGGGATGAATCGCGTTTGATGGTATTGCATCGTAATACTGGTAAGATTGAGCACAAGATGTTCAAGGAAGTTCTGGAGTATTTTGATGATAAGGATGTGTTTATATTCAATGATACGAAGGTGTTCCCGGCTCGTTTGTATGGTAACAAGGAGAAGACTGGTGCCCGTATCGAAGTGTTCTTGTTGCGTGAGTTGAACGAAGAACTACGCCTGTGGGACGTGTTGGTGGATCCGGCCCGTAAGATCCGCATCGGTAATAAGCTGTATTTCGGACCGGACGATTCGATGGTGGCTGAGGTGATTGACAATACTACTTCGCGTGGCCGTACGCTCCGTTTCCTTTATGACGGACCTCATGATGAGTTCAAGAAAGCTTTATATGAATTGGGCGAGACTCCCCTGCCCCATACGATTATCAACCGTCCGGTAGAGCCGGAAGATGCGGAGCGTTTCCAGTCTATCTTTGCGAAGAACGAAGGTGCGGTGACTGCCCCGACTGCCAGCCTGCATTTCAGCCGTGAGCTGATGAAGCGTCTGGAGATCAAAGGAGTGGACTTTGCTTACATCACTCTGCACGCCGGTTTGGGCAACTTCCGCGATATCGATGTGGAAGACCTGACAAAGCATAAGATGGATTCGGAACAGATGTTTGTGGATGAAGCGGCTGTGAAGACTGTCAACCGTGCGAAAGATAATGGAAAGAATGTGTGTGCGGTAGGTACGACAGTGATGCGCGCGATTGAAAGTGCGGTCAGCACGGACGGACATCTGAAGGAATTTGAGGGTTGGACTAATAAGTTTATCTTCCCTCCGTATGAATTCACCGTAGCCAATTCAATGATTTCCAACTTCCATATGCCGCTTTCTACCTTGCTGATGATTGTAGCTGCCTTTGGCGGTTATGAACAGGTGATGGATGCTTATCATGTAGCGCTGAAAGAAGGTTACCGCTTCGGTACGTATGGAGATGCAATGCTGATTCTGGATAAATAATGGCGAAAGTGTATGTAGGACTCGGCACTAACTTGGGAGATAAAGAACAGAATCTTAAGGTTGCCGTGCAAAAAATAGAAGAGCAGATAGGAAAAGTCGTTTCCCTGTCTGCTTTTTACATAACTGCCCCTTGGGGCTTTACCTCTGAGAATAGTTTCCTGAATGCGGCGGCTTGTGTGGAAACGGAACTGTCTCCTTTGGATGTGTTGCAGAAAACGCAGTCGATTGAACGCGAACTGGGACGCACGAAGAAGTCGGTCAATGGCGCTTATAGCGACCGCCTGATTGATATTGACCTGTTGCTTTATGAGGATCTGATTCTCTCTGCAGTCACTCCGTCCGGAGCGGAATTGAATCTCCCCCACCCGCTGATGGCGGAACGTGACTTCGTGATGAAACCGTTGGCGGAAATAGCTCCGGAACTGGTACATCCGGTATTGGGGAAGACGATGCGGGAACTTATTTCTTCTTTTTCTCCGCAATAAATACCGGCAAATAGGCAATGCAGCCTATCAATATTGCATACAGCAGATGGATCTCCTGGAACGGTCTGTCAATGAAATGGCAGACAATGGCATAGATGGCAATCGTGAAGCCTATATAAAGCGCCAGGACTAAGAGCGTTTTTAATTTCTTATTTAGAATCATTTTAAATCTATTTATGTGTTAAATACGGGTCAAAGATACTCATTATCTCCGAAATCTCTTTATCTTTGCACCCGAAATGAAAGTGTGGACAGATTTGAGTAGCTTGCAACCACGGAAAAAAATGCTAAAACACGTCTTACCGACGCTTTGCGGTTTAATCCTTGCAGCACTCACCTCTCCTGCTCTCTCTCATTTTTTAATTTTCAATTTTTAATTCTTAATTTAAAAAGATGGGATACTTATTTACATCCGAATCGGTGTCAGAAGGACACCCCGACAAGGTAGCCGATCAGATATCGGATGCCGTGCTTGACAAACTGTTGGCTTACGACCCCAGTTCGAAAGTAGCTTGCGAAACACTAGTGACTACCGGACAAGTGGTGCTAGCGGGTGAAGTGAAAACAAAAGCGTACGTTGATCTCCAGCTCATCGCACGTGAGGTAATTAAGAAAATCGGCTATACCAAAGGAGAGTACATGTTCGAAAGTAACTCTTGCGGTGTGCTTTCCGCCATTCATGAGCAGAGCCCCGATATCAACCGTGGTGTGGAACGTCAGGATCCGATGGAACAGGGTGCGGGCGACCAGGGTATGATGTTCGGTTATGCTACCAATGAAACGGAAAACTACATGCCGCTTTCTCTTGATCTGGCACACCGCATTCTGCAAGTGCTGGCTGATATCCGTCGTGAAGGAAAGGTGATGACTTACCTTCGTCCCGATGCAAAAAGCCAGGTGACTATCGAATATGACGACAACGGAACTCCTGTTCGTATTGATACAATTGTTGTTTCTACGCAGCACGATGACTTTATCCAGCCGGAAGATGATTCGCAGGCTGCCCAGCTGAAGGCTGACGAAGAGATGTTGTCTATCATCCGTCGTGATGTGATCGAGATTCTGATGCCTCGTGTGATTGCTTCCATTCATCATGATAAGGTGTTGGCGCTGTTCAATGATAAAATTATCTATCATGTCAATCCTACCGGAAAGTTTGTAATCGGTGGTCCTCACGGAGATACCGGTTTGACAGGACGTAAGATTATCGTTGATACGTATGGCGGTAAAGGTGCTCACGGTGGTGGCGCTTTCTCAGGAAAAGACCCCAGCAAGGTAGACCGCAGCGCAGCTTATGCGGCGCGTCATATCGCTAAGAATATGGTTGCGGCAGGGGTAGCGGATGAAATGCTCGTACAGGTGAGTTATGCTATCGGCGTGGCTCGTCCGATCAATATTTTTGTAGATACTTACGGCCGTTCTCACGTGAACATGACCGACGGTGAGATTGCCCGTGTGATCGACCAACTGTTCGACCTTCGCCCGAAGGCTATCGAGGAGCGCCTGAAACTTCGTAATCCGATTTATCAGGAAACGGCTGCATACGGTCACATGGGGCGCGAACCGCAGGTGGTAACGAAGAAGTTCTTTTCCCGCTATGAAGGAGACAAGACGGTAGACGTTGAACTCTTTACATGGGAGAAACTCGACTATGTAGATAAAATTAAAGCCGCTTTCGGTCTGTAAATAGTCTGAAACCGAGCTTGACTTGTTTGATAAGAGCCGCGATTTCATTTTCCTTTTCCGGAAATTGAGGTTGCGGCCTTTGTTTTTTTTCGTAATTTTGCAGGGTGATACAATAAATCGTAGCAATGAACCAGATACATTCCGTATGCGTATATAGCGCTTCCAGCACCAAGATAAATCCTGTGTATTTTAAAGCAGCCGAAGAATTGGGCGGTTTGCTTGCCGAACATCATATCCGATTGATTAACGGGGCAGGCAGTATCGGCTTGATGCGTGCCGTTGCGGATGCGGTATTGAAGAATGGTGGGGAAGTGACGGGAGTGATTCCTCGTTTTATGGTAGAGCAGAACTGGCAGCACACGGGATTGACGGAACTGATTGAAGTGGAGTCCATGCATGAACGGAAACAGAAGATGGCGAATTTGAGTGACGGCATTATTGCGCTGCCCGGTGGTTGCGGTACGCTGGAAGAACTGCTGGAGATTATTACCTGGAAGCAATTGGGACTGTATCTCAATCCTATTATTATTCTCAATGCAAACGGTTTCTTTGATCCGTTGCTGGAAATGCTAGGGAAGGCGATTGACGAGAATTTTATGCGTCAACAGCATGGAGATATATGGAAAGTGGCACAGACACCCGAAGAAGCGTTGAGATTGCTCTATGAGACTCCTGTATGGGATATTTCCATTCGTAAATTTGCGGCTATATGATTGTGGAACTATTTATTTCGGGCATTGAAGGTATTCCTATCTCCTATTCTCCCCGTACAGATGATGCTATTGCTCTGACCCTGTTGGCTTGCTTTTTCCTTTCGTCCATTGCTCTGGCTAAAGGAAAGAAATTTCTTTCTCAGCAAGTGAAAGATTTTGTGTTGCATCGCGAACGGACAAGTATTTTCGATAGCTCTACGGCGGCTGATGTACGTTACCTGCTTGTGCTTGTGTTACAAACCTGTGTGTTGGCGGGCATCACTTTCTTCAATTATTTTCATGATATGTGTCCTGCCTTGATGGACCATGTATCCTCTCTCCTATTGTTAGGAATCTATGTCGGCTTTTGCCTTGTTTATTTCTTACTGAAATGGCTACTTTATATGTTTCTGGGGTGGACTTTCTTTGATAAAAACAGGACAAATATGTGGCTGGAATCTTATTCTTCACTCATATATTATGTAGGATTTGCTCTTTTTCCATTCGTACTTTTTCTCGTTTATTTTGACTTGAGTTTTATTAATTTGATTATAATCGGTTCAATTATTCTAATTTTCACTAAAATATTGATGTTTTATAAGTGGATAAAGCTTTTTTTTCATCAATTTGGCGACCTTTTCCTATTAATTTTGTACTTTTGCGCTCTTGAAATAGTACCTTGTCTGCTACTCTATCAAGGTATGGTTCAAATTAATGATGTATTGCTAATAAAATTTTAGGACGTTGAAAATTAAAAAAGTACTAGTTTCGCAGCCTAAGCCTGCGTCAGAGAAATCTCCCTATTACGACATAGCAGAGAAGTATGGCGTAAAAATAGATTTCCGGCCGTTTATCAAGGTTGAAAGTCTTTCGGCGAAAGAATTTCGGCAACAGAAAATTTCGATTCTCGACCACACTGCCGTTATATTCACTTCTCGCCATGCTATTGACCATTTCTTTAATTTATGTACCGAGTTACGTGTGACGATTCCCGAAACGATGAAGTATTTCTGTGTGACGGAAGCCGTTGCGTTGTACATCCAGAAATATGTGCAATATCGCAAACGTAAAATATTCTTCGGAGCTACGGGAAAGATTGAAGACTTGATTCCTTCGATTGTGAAGCATAAAACGGAGAAATATTTCGTCCCTATGTCGGACGTGCATAATGACGATGTGAAGAATTTGCTCGACAAGAATGGTATACAGCATACGGAAGCTGTGATGTATCGTACGGTCAGCAATGATTTTACACCGGATGAAGAGTTTGATTATGATATGTTAGTGTTCTTCAGTCCTGCGGGAGTGACTTCGTTGAAGAAGAATTTCCCTGATTTTAATCAGAAAGAGATTAAGATCGGAACTTTCGGTTCCACTACCGCACAGGCTGTACGTGACGCCGGTCTTCGTTTGGATCTTGAAGCTCCTACGGTGCAGGCTCCGTCAATGACTGCCGCACTTGATATGTTTATCAAAGAAAACAATAAATAAACAGAGTGGGTATATATACTTTGTGCAAGGCCGAAAGGCTGAATAGTAAGATTTTGATCGGAAAGATGTTTGAAGGCGGCGTTTCAAAGTCGTTTTCCATCTTTCCGATACGCGTTGTATATATGCCTGTCGAACAAGGCGAGGCTTCGGCTTCCATACTGATCAGCGTGTCGAAACGACGTTTCAAGCGGGCGGTAAAGCGCAATCGGGTGAAACGTCAGATACGCGAGGCTTACCGGAAGAATAAATCCATCCTGTTGGAATGTCTGCAAGGCCGGGAACAGCATTTGGCAATCGCCTTTCTCTATCTGTCGGACGAGCTTACAGCGACTGCCGAATTGGAAGAGAAGATGAAAATAGCGCTTTCGCGCATCTCTGAAAAACTATCCTCATGAAATTTCATGGCTCCCGAATATCTGTCAGCTGGATATTCGTAAAAGACATGCTGCGGAGAGTGTTTTCATTCTTGCTGCTTATTCCTATCTATTTCTATCGGGTTTGTATTTCACCGTTAACTCCTCCTTCTTGCCGGTTTACACCGACTTGTTCGGCCTATGCGGTCGAGGCGATTAAGAAACATGGACCTGTAAAAGGGCTGTATCTGACTGTGCGGCGTATTCTGAGATGTCACCCGTGGGGTGGCTCCGGTTATGATCCCGTGCCTTAACATATAAATAAAAAAACAACAATGAGAAAGAACAATATAAACGTTGCCAATGCCATTTTGGATATTCATACCCATAAGGGAGAGATCCAGTCCGGTGGTAAAGCTATTATCAATTATCGGCAGTCAGCGGGAACGCCTCTTCAGGACGGGTATTACTATTCTGTCGGCATTCATCCCTGGGAACTGAAGCCGGGTAACTTGAAACGGCACTCGGATTTTGTTATTGATCACTTGCCTGATGAGCATATTGTTGCCATAGGGGAATGTGGCCTGGACAAATTGAAAGGGGCTTCCATAAATGAGCAAATGGTAGCATTGCAATTTGAGATATTTATGTCGCTGGAATATGATTTGCCGCTGATTCTTCACAATGTGAGAATGGCGGATAAGATACTGGCTGTGAAAAAAGAATTTCAACCCAAGCAGGCTTGGATATGGCATGGTTTCAGGGGAAAGCCCGAACAGGCGAAACAAATGCTGGACAAAGGATTATATCTGTCTTTCGGAGAATTTTATTCGGATGAAGCGATGAGAGTGGTACCCGATGACCGTCTGTTTCTGGAGACGGACGATAGTGAGCTTGATATTGAGGATATTCTGTATCGGGCGGCCCAAGTGCGTGGAGTGGAAGTGGAAACACTGCGCGAAACAATCCGACGGAACATTCAAAATGTCTTTTTTAGGGCATAAGAGTTGTATCTTCCGAGAAAGAGTCGTACTTTTGTCGCACATGGAATTGAAATACAATAAAAACCAAATAATTAAAGAGTAATACGATGAATTTTGTAGAAGAATTGAGATGGCGTGGCATGTTGCAGGACATCATGCCGGGAACAGAAGAGTTGTTAAGCAAAGAGCAGGTGACTGCCTACTTGGGTATCGACCCGACTGCCGATTCGCTACACATTGGTCACCTTTGTGGAGTGATGATCCTTCGTCATTTCCAACGCTGCGGTCATAAGCCGTTGGCACTGATCGGTGGCGCTACAGGTATGATTGGTGACCCTTCCGGTAAATCGGCAGAACGTAACCTGCTGGACGAAGAGACATTGCGTCACAATCAGGCATGTATCAAGAATCAGCTTGCCAAATTCCTCGACTTCGAGTCGGAGGTGCCTAACCGCGCCGAGCTGGTGAACAACTATGACTGGATGAAAGACTTCACTTTCCTCGATTTTGTTCGCGAAGTAGGTAAGCACATCACTGTAAACTATATGATGGCGAAAGACTCTGTGAAACGTCGTCTGAATGGTGAAGCACGTGACGGACTGTCATTTACCGAGTTTACTTATCAGCTACTTCAAGGATATGATTTCCTCCACTTATATGAGACAAAGGGATGTAAACTGCAAATGGGCGGTTCCGACCAATGGGGTAATATCACTACCGGTGCCGAATTGATTCGTCGTACGAATGGGGGAGAGGTTTTTGCGCTGACTTGTCCGTTGATTACAAAAGCTGACGGTGGTAAGTTCGGTAAGACGGAATCCGGGAATATCTGGTTGGATCCCCGTTATACGTCTCCTTACAAGTTCTACCAATTCTGGCTGAATGTAAGCGACTCTGACGCAGAACGTTATATCAAGATTTTCACTTCCATCGAGAAGGAAGAAATAGAAGCTCTGATTGCAGAACATCAGGCAGCTCCGCACTTGCGTATCCTTCAGAAACGTCTGGCTAAGGAAGTTACCGTAATGGTTCATTCCGAAGAAGATTATAATGCAGCAGTGGATGCATCAAACATTTTGTTTGGTAATGCAACTTCGGAAGCGTTGCGTAAATTGGATGAGGATACGCTGCTTGCTGTATTCGAAGGCGTACCTCAGTTTGAGATTTCCCGTGATGCATTGGCGGAAGGTGTGAAAGCTGTTGACTTATTCGTTGATAATGCGGCTGTATTTGCTTCGAAAGGTGAAATGCGTAAGTTGGTTCAAGGCGGAGGCGTTTCGTTGAATAAAGAAAAGCTGGCGGCTTTTGACCAGGTAATTACGACAGCTGACCTGCTTGATGAGAAATATCTGCTTGTTCAGCGCGGTAAAAAGAACTATTATTTGCTGATTGCAAAGTAATAGCTCATTATTTATTAGGTAGCAAAGTAAAAAAATGAATGAAATATTTGGAGGTTTGCTTGCAAACCTCTATCTTTGCACCGCTTTTTAACAGAAAGCGCATAAGTTTGGACTATGGTGTAATGGTAGCACAACAGGTTTTGGTTCTGTTTGTCCAAGTTCGAATCTTGGTAGTCCAACAAAGTAACAGTTTAGAAGATACAAAGCCCCGCAAAAGTAAATGTTTTGCGGGGTTTTTTGTAGCCTTTAGCGAGTTTTTCACCACAGATTACACAGATTCACACAGATTAAATTTAATGTATTGATAATTAAAAGCTATAATGGCACAGTTTGAAAACTTTGGAGATCTGCCTTAATAATATCTATAATCTGTGTGAATCTGTGTAATCTGTGGTGAAAAGGTGTTTTGATACACCTTTCATGAAGAGCGTTACTTAATAGTGAAGGATGCTTCCAGGTTTGCGTTGGAGTCTCCGCCTATCCATAGTTTGTACTCACCTTTTTCTTGTCCCCAAGTCATATCTTTACGTGTGAAAGAGAGGTCTTCGGGAGAAAGGTTGAAAGTGACTTTCCGGCTTTCTCCGGCTTTAATCATGATTTTCTTAAAACCTTTCAGTTCCTTTACCGGCCGTGTCACGCTACCCTTCATGTCACGTATGTAAAGCTGTACCACTTCTTCGCCGTCTACATTTCCGGTATTGGTGACATTGACACTGAACTGAAGGGTATCGCCTTCTTCCGCAATGACGGACGAGGGCTGGATATCCGAATACTCAAATGTAGTGTAACTCAGACCATAGCCGAAAGGATAAAGCGGCTCATTCGGACAGTCGATATACCGTGACTTATATTTCTCGCTCGATACAGATTTTAAGCCCATAGGACGGCCTGTATTCTTCATATTGTAATAAAGAGGCACTTGTCCTGTGGCCAGCGGGAAGCTCAGTGTCAGTTTGCCGGAAGGGTTGTAGTCACCGCTGACAACTTCTCCCAATGCCGCTCCCGCCATTGTACCGGGATTCCATGTGAGTAGGAGAGAGGATACCTTTTCCGTCACCTCTTTCAACTCGATGGGACGTGCCACAACAAGCAGAACAACGATGGGCTTTCCTGTTGATTTCAGTTTCTCAAGCAGTTGCATCTGTACTTCCGGCAATTTGAGCGAAGTCATGCTGGCTGCTTCACCGCTTTCCTTTTGCGACAATCCCATTGTGTAGAAGATTACATCCGCCTTTTGTGCTTGTGCCACCGCATTTTTGAAGCCATCGGGAATCTCTTCATGTATCCGGCAACCGGGAGCAAAGTAGATATTCTGTTTTCCATATCTCTCTTCCAGACCTTCCAGGAACGTAACTGTACGTTTCGGTTCCGGAGCCAGTACCCATGAACCCAGCATTTCCCGTTTGTGGTTGGCAAAAGGACCGATGAGCGCAATCTTCTTTCCTTCCTTTACGGGAAGTACGTTATTGTTGTTCTGCAATAATACCATTGACTTTTTTGCCAGTTCTTTGGCGGCCAATAGATTGCTGTCATTGAATATAGTGCTCTTTTCTTTCTCTTCACTGCCGTAACGGTAAGGATCGTCGAATAGTCCCAGTCTATACTTCATCGTCAGAATCTCCGCACATAATTCGTTGACCGTCTCTTCACGTACAACCCCTTCCTTTACCAGTTTCTCGCCATGGAAAAGATAAAGATTATCCACCATGCACATATTCACTCCGGCGTTCATGCCCAAAGAAGCAGCCTCTTCGTCATTGCCGGCAACACCGTGCGCAATCAATTCTTTCACAGCCGTATAATCCGAAACGACAAAACCTTTGAATCCCATCTCTTTTCTTAAAAGATCGCGCATCAGAAAGCTGTTGGCGGTGCAAGGCACTCCGTCGTATTCATTGAACGCGCTCATCACGGTAGCGGCTCCGGCGTCAATGGCGGCTTTGAAGGGTGGGAGATAAGTATCCCGCAATTCCCGTTCCGAGATGTCCACCGTGTGATAATCACGTCCTGCCTGCGCGGCACCGTAGGCAATGAAATGCTTTGCGCAAGAGAGAATGGTGTTGTCTTTTGACAAATCGTCTCCTTGATATCCGCGTACCATCGCCGCTGCGATAAGACCTCCGAGATAAGGATCCTCACCCGAACCTTCGGACACCCGTCCCCAACGGGGATCACGGCTGATGTCGCACATCGGGGAGAACGTCCAGTGCAATCCTACGGACGAAGCTTCCTCTGCAGATACTCGTGCAAAACGCTCTATCTCTTCCAAATCCCAAGAAGCGGAGATACCCAGATTGACGGGGAAGATGGTCTTATATCCGTGGATAACGTCGCATCCCAGCAACAAAGGAATTTTCATACGGGTATTCTCCATAGCCAGTTTTTGCAGTCTGTGGGCTTCCGAAGCGTTGAGAGCACCGAACAGATTCCCGCATTTTCCTTCCTTTATCAGTGCCTCGATGTTGTCTATCGAGCCTGTAGGACCTGTAACATTACCTTTGGTGGGATAGATGATCATCTGCCCCAGCTTCTCTTCCAATGTCATTTTCTTTAAAAGAGAATCTACTTTGTGGGCGATTATCTGATCGGAGTTATCAGTCGTGCGCTGATTGCCGCACGACGACAACGTTAATAAGCTAAAAGCAGCTACATACAAAAAAATTCGTTTCATAAGTCTTATCTGTAATATTGGGTTTGTTTCACATTCAGCATATCTGATAACACAGTGGTAGGAATAGGCATGGTATAATTGCGCGGGAGTTCCAGTTTGTTGCAAAGAGGAATCATCGTTCTGAAATTCTCTTTGGTAATCGGGAAATTCGGTTTGTTGATGGCTCCCCACCCGTTTATATTATCCAGATGTTGTTCTATTCCGTTGAACTCATCGTTTACTTTAGCATCCATAGCCGCCATCATATAGCCCGGATACAACTTATCTATGCGTACCAGTTCATAGTAACGGTTGCTCCATTCAAGTGCTATCTCAAGGCGTTTGTCTTTCCATATCTGTTCCAATAGAGCTGTACCCGATGTTGACGGAGAATCTTTCAGGTTTGCCCGGTGTCGTACCAGGTTCAGCCATTTTACGGCAAGCCCCTCCTCACCGGCATAATAAGCGGCTTCCGCTCCTATCAGTAGCACTTCTCCCATGCGGAGCAACTTCAGGTTACATCCTCCTAAGTTCGTTTGCGGAGTATCACCTGTTCCTACCGGTTTCTCCTGTGCGGCTTTCCGTGAATAACGGTTTGGCCATCCGGCAGCCAATAAGTTCTTGTTGTTGAAGGCTACCCCGTTTATCTGGTCACCGTTTATTTTTCGGAACGGACTGCTATTCTCGGGATGTTTCATACCGCTGAGCGGGTTAGTGACCCCGAACAGGACGGTTCCGAAGTAACGGGTATCGATAATTTCTCCCGTGCTACCGTCCGTTTCATACTGATTGATGAGATTCAGCGTAGGGGCTACACGTCCGTATCCGTTGTATGATCGGGGTTGGGAAGGCCGCCATCCGGCGAAGCGGGTATCTCCGGTAGAGGTGGACTCCGTACCTATCTCGAACAAGGACTCTGAGCAGTAATTGCCTGCCCTGCGGAATATCTCTTCAAAGTTATTATGTAGCGGATAGTCCTCTTCCATTGCTTTCACTATTTCCACAATCTCCTCATAGCACTTGTCCGCTTTCTCCTGATCATGATTGAAATAAATCTCGTTGGCCGCCTGATATAATAAGGCCTTTGCCAGCAAGCCTTGTGCTGTTCCCAGATGAGCACGTCCTTGCCAGTCGGTAGTGTAAAGCTCCGTCCATTCCTGTTTGGTGGGAATATACTTCACGGCTTGGCGCAAGTCCTCCACAATATAGTCATAAAGCTGTGTCACAGACTTGTCATTGGTCAGCCGGGCATATTCGGCAGGAGTGATGTCTCCCTCTTCGGGCAGGATAACCACCTCTCCGAACGTATTGACAAGCATCATATAGAAGAAAGCGCGCACTACTCTGTTCTCGGCAATCAGCCCGTTCTTATATTTGTTCATGAACTCGTCAAAGTAGCTTTCCAGTGCGCGTATATTGATATTTGTGCGGTCTATTCCCTTGTAACTTGCCGTCCATATATCATTGATATAATTGGTGGAAGAAGGAGTGATTCCGTAGAAGTTCTGGAACTGATTGTACAAGCGGTTGTGTGTGATTCCTCCGGCGTCGCTGAGTATGGAACCCCTCAATGCATTATCCGAAGCGATTTCTCCCATAGTACTGAAAGCATCGCCTTGCCCTTCCCCTAATGTGAGTATGGCACTGTAAACAGACGAACTGAGTTTGATAGGATCGTTCAGCGATACGGAGGGAGTCATATTATGTGCCGGTTTATCCAGAAAGTTATCCATACAGGAGGATAAGAATCCGGCAAGCAGACCGGTCATCACGGTGGTTATAATGATTCTTTTGTTCTTCATGATTCTTGTTTTTTATCGTTTAGAAAGAAAAGGAAGTACCTACTGTAAATGTACGGTTGTCAGGGTATAATCCGAAATTATCGATACCGCCCCTGTTGGCATTGCCCGTAGCGCCGATATGTGTCTTATATCCCGTTGCTTTGGTGAACGTATGTAAATTGGCTCCCGACAGGAAAATGCGGGCGTTCCTCATACGAATCTTTCTCAGCAGCTTGTGGGGGAAAGCATAGGAGAGCTGCACATTGGCAATGCTCAGGTAGTCTCCGTCCTCGATGAAATAGCTGCTGTCCATAGATGAGGCGTCTCCACGTACAAACACACGCGGGATATGATAAGATGTACCTTCACCGTGCCATGCACCGAGCATATCGGTTGTGAAGTTCTGTTCATTCTGGCGGTACTGGGTGCGTCGGTTATAAATCTTATGCCCCAGTCCGCTGGTGAGGTCTACTATAAGCGTGAACCCCTTGTAGGAGAATCTTGCATTGAACCCAAGCTGTACTTTCGGGATATAAGAACCCAGATAAACATAATCGTTGGTATCGATCACTTTGTCGCCGTTCACATCCTCAAATATCAGTTCGCCCACACGTGTGCCGCTTATATGAGGCAGACTTGCCAATTGTTCGTCATTCTGGAAGACCCCGACAGCTTTGTATCCCCAGAAGCTGCCGATAGGATAGCCCTCCATTGTACGGTTGGGGGCATTGCTGATACCACCGATATTATCGTTGATTTTCTTCACATTGTTCTTGACGGTAGAACCGGTGAAAGTGAACATACTGTTTACCTTTCCCAATTTAGGAGAATAGGCTACATTCCACTCGAATCCTTTGTTGGTTACCGTTCCGATATTACTTGTCACGTTAAACTTCGACGGCTGAATCAGTAACGGCATCATAACCTTCGATGTCTCTTTATGGAACCAGTCTACCGATACGGAGAGAAGATTGCGGAAAGCGGCGAAGTCGATTCCCAGGTTGAAAGATTTCATCTCTTCCCACGACAGGGTAGTGTCGTACATCAATCGCAGTGCGTCCGTAGAATAAATGCTATTATTAGGTCCCGTTACGATATTCACGCTGTTGGCGTAGAGTGTCTGCGCATTGCTCACCCCTTTATCGTTGCCGACTACTCCGTAGCTCGCTCTGAGTTTCAGCTTGTCCAACCATCGCGTACCTTTCAGGAAATTCTCTTCGGACATCGTCCAGCCCAGTCCCAATGACGGGAAGAACCCGTAGCGATTGTCCTTGGGATAAGCGGACGAACCGTCCACACGTCCGGTAGCTATAACATTATAACGCCCTTTCAAGGTATAGGTGATACGTCCGAGATAAGACACATAACTCTTTTCCGAGCCACCGTCCTCACCGGTAACGGTTGTTCCCTGTCCTGCGTACCATAAGTTCTGGTTCTTCCAAGCTTCCCACGGAAGTCCGGTAGCAAACAGATTGGCATACTGTGTGCGGTAATATTGCATGGTAAATCCGCCCATGACTGTCAGCCGATGGTCTTTCTTGTGCAGATTGTATGTCAGCGTGTTTTCCAACTGCCATGAATTGTTGTTGAAACTGTTGTGAGTCAGTCGTGATATCTTGTAAGGCGAATTGGAGTCTTCCACGTTCTCCATGAAAGCCGGAAGGAAAATCTTCTCTTCCCCGTTGGCATAAGTTGTAGAGAAAGCAGTCCGGAATTTCAACGGCTTGATGATATCCCATTCCAGAAAATAGTTACTGTTGAACCGGTTCGTTTTCCGGTAGCGGTCGTGCGTATAGTAGAGCAGGGCATACGGATTGTTGTCTCCTCCGTTGAAGTCGTTCTCACTATCACTGTCCCCTGTCAGATTGTACACGGGGGCATTCGGCAATCGTTTTCCTGTGAGTGAGAAAACGTTGTTGTCCACCCCTCCCTTATCGTCTGTGGTAAAGATCATATTCACCCCTATTTTCAGATTCTTGTAGAGCTGATAAGAAGCGTTGACTTTGGCATTCAGGCGTTTGTAATCAGTATATTCTATTACACCCTCCTGATGCAGATAACCCAATCCGGCATAGAAGTTGGCTTTCTTTGTGCTGCCCGATACGCTAAACTGATAATTGCCCGTCAATGCCGTGCGGTTGGCGAGATCCTGCCAATCGGTACCTGCGCCTGCCGTCTCCCAATCCGGATAAGGAATGGAGTTGATAGCGTCCGCGTTCTGATAATTATCCGCCAGATACTCCAAGTTGCGTATCTGCTGGTATTGGCTTGTGTTGGCGAGTGGCAGCAAGCGTTCCATCTCTGCCAGAGAGAAGCTGGCTGATGCGTTCACACGGGTGACACCTTGCTCACCGGAACCCTGCCGGGTAGTGGCGAGAATCACTCCATTGGCTCCTCTCGAACCGTAGATAGCGGTAGCCGAAGCGTCTTTCAATACCGTGATAGATAAGATATCGTTCGTATTGATGGCATTCAGTTCGTCCAATGTCATGAACTGCCCGTCTACAACACAGATAGGTTCGGAATCATTGTACGAACCTACACCGCGTATACGGACAGAAGCCGTTGCACCCGGCTCGGAAGTGCCTAATACTTCCATTCCGGGAATCTTGCTTCCGATAGCGTCAAGCAGATTGACAGTCGGTATTTCGCTCAGCTCTTTGCCGGAAAGGGTGGAGATTGCTCCTGTCAGGTCCTCTTTCCGTTGCGAGCCGTAGCCTACCACTACTTCCACCTGCTCCAGTTGGTTGACTGCCGGTTCCAGTTGTACACGGAGTTTGCTCCGGCCTTTCAGCTCTATTTCCCGTCTTTCATAACCGATGAAAGAGAAAACTAATGTAGCTCTTGGACCTGCTTTGATGGCGAAGTCCCCATTTACTCCGGAGGAAGTGCCCCGTTGGGTTCCTTTCACTTGGATGGATACGCCGGGAAGCGGTTCTCCCGCTTCGTCGAGCACCACTCCACTGATTTGAATATTCTGCGCTTGCAACAGACTTGCCATTACAAGCAGGCAAATCGTAAACAGCGTTCTATACATTGGACTGAAATACATATTGTTCTTCATATTTTTCTGAGTTTAAGACTACTAAGGTGATTATAATTACTCCATGCAACGCTGAGGAACCTTGTACTGCTGTTGCAGTCTGGTGAGTTCCTTTTTCAGCTCCGCCGTTATTTTCTCCGTTCCTTTCCGACCGTAGATATTGTGCATTTCCATCGGGTCATTTTTCAGATCGTAGAGTTCCCATTCCTTATCCTGATAGAAATACATCAGTTTATAGCGCTCTCCCTTTACTCCGTAATGCTTGTGAACACTGTGGAAACCGGGGAATTCATAGAAGTGGTAGTACAGGTACTTTCTCCAGTCCGGAGTTTTCTTGCCCTCCAGCAACGGGAGGAATGATACGCCCTGCATCTCTTTCGGGACATCAATACCGCACATTTCCAGGAAAGTGGGAGCGAAGTCTATATTCTGTGTCAGTTTGGTGATATGCGTGCCCGCTTTGATTTTCGGAGGGAAGCGCATCATCATCGGCATTTTCATGGATTCCTCGTACATAAACCGCTTGTCAAACCAGCCATGTTCGCCGACGTAGAAGCCTTGATCGCTGCAATATACAATGATTGTATTGTCGAGCAATCCCTCTTTCTTCAGATAATCGAGCGTCTTGCCTATGCTTTCGTCAAGGGAAGCGATGGTTGCCATATATTCGCGCGCATACCGTTGATACTTCCAGAGAGCGAGGTCTTTGCCTTGTAAATCGCGTTCCCATAGAGAGTTGTTCTTCTCACGATAGTTATCGTTGAAACGTTTCCATTGTTCGGGTGTCATACGACGGTTCAAGTGCTTCCACGGATCGAAACGCAGCGAATCGCTACCTTTGGCTACGTTCATTTTCAGGTCGTGCCCTTCGTACATATCACGGTAGATATTCATTTTCTGTTTCTGTGCCGCTTTACGTCCTTCGTAGTCGTCGAAGTAGTTGGCGGGCACGGGGAAGTCCACATTGTCATAAAGATGATAATGACGTTCGGCAGGCCACCAGTTGCGGTGCACGGCTTTGTGGTTCATCATCATAAAGAAAGGCTTGTTCCGGTCGCGGTGCTCCAGCCAGTCTATGGTCTTTTCGGTGATAATGTCCGTCACGTATCCGTCTATGCGTACCGTATCGTTCTCGGTGATGAAGTCGGGGTTGTAGTATTCTCCCTGATCGTTCAGGATAGTCCAATAATCAAATCCGGTAGGCTTCGTCACCAAATGCCATTTACCGATCAGAGCGGTTTGATAACCGTTCGCCTGGAATATCTTCTGTACCAATAGTTGCGAGCCGTCGAACTTGTTTCCGTTTCTCATAAATCCGTTGGCATGGCTATGCTTTCCGGACATTACCGCAGCGCGGCTGGGACCCGACAGGGAATTGCAACAATAATTGGCTTCGAAAAGTGCGCCTTCGTTGGCTATCCGGTCAATGTTCGGAGTAGGTGCCAGGCGTGAGAATTCGGAGCCGTATGCGCTGATGGCCTTCTCTGCATGGTCGTCCGACATAATAAAGAGAATGTTGGGAGCGGACTCCTTCGCTTTGTCTTGCGCATGAGTGCCGGCAAGTGGGAGTAGGGGAATCACTGCTCCTAATAATAGTTTGTTCTTGGCTACTGTTTTCATAAGTTCCATTAATTTTTCGTTGTGATGCAAAGGAAAGAATTGTTCGGCAAGGTATAAAAACAAGCAGTGCCATTTGGTTACGTCAGACCGATTTTTCTTAGGAAAACAGCTACTACATCACTACTTCACTTCTCTTTTTCTACTTGCTAAACAGTTGATAATTAATGATATGTGATTACCCTATTTATAAAACATGAAAGTAGTCCGTATGCTTAGATATCAATGAGAAACTGTACCAGATCGACGCTTGAATCCAGTTCCATCTTTTTTCTGAGGCGGTATCTGGCTGTTTCCACCGCGCGCACTCCTATGTTCAGCATATCCGCCATGTCTTTGGTACTCATATTCAGGCGTAGCAAGGCACATAATTTCAGGTCGTTCGGTGTCAGTTCGGGGAAACGTTGCCGTAGATTCCTGAAGAAGTGCTCATGAATCAGATCGAAATTAGAGAGAAACAGGTCCCATTCCTTGCCTTTTGTGGTGGCGTTGTCTATCATATCTATCAATTTCTGATAGTATTTATTGGGATATTGGCTGCCCAACATCCGTTTATGGCTCTCTATCTCCTCCTTGATGGCGAGCAGTATCTTGTTGTTCTCTATAATCGTCATGGTCGATTGCGTCAGTTCCTTGCCTTTGAACTGTATTTCGTCATTGAGCCGTTTGTTTTCAAGTTCAATGATTTGCTGTTCGCGCTCTTTGATGATATGTTGCTGTTGGCGCAGCGTTCTCCGGCGTACGCCTGCATAGATAGCAACGAAGATGATTGCCAGCAGACAGAAATAGCCGATATAGGCCCATGAACTCAGATACCACGGCGGAAGGATACGGAAAGCGAAAGAAGCGGTGGCTACAGCTATCCCTTTCTCGTCGATAGCCCTGCACTTCAGGCAATAGTCGCCTGCCGGAAGCCGTTGCATATTGATGGAAGGCGTGTTCTGCTTTTCCTGCCAATGCTTTTGGATACCGTTCTCTTCCAGTTTGAACTGAAAATAGATGTCTTCATTATAGGCAGGATAAGCCACCTGCACGTCCAGACTGTTAAAGTCGGAAGTCAGCAGGCACGGAGTGTCTCCGTTGCGCACGGGCAGGCTACGTGTCTCGTCTTTCAGTATATTGTAAGAGGTGATATGGCTGAAAGTCATTTCCTGATTGAGAGACGGACGGCTGTCCTCCGGCTTGTTGGGGATAAGCACGAGCACATTCTCCGCACATAAGATGGAGTGCTCCGGTGTGATGGGGACGATACTCTCGAAATCCTTGTGCATCCGCAGATTGTAACTGTCAAACAGCAATACTCTCTCTATGACCGGTGCTTCGGAAGCCGACATATTGACCAGTGCCACGCCCATATCGGTGATGAACCAGTAGTAAGTGTTGTCCACCTTCACAATCTGCTTGGTGTGGGCTATGAACTCCAGATGGGTATTCAGCCGGTCGTACGGAACGATGGAGTCCGACAGGTCATTATACGTGTAGAACTGTTTTTCGTTGGTAAATACGATTCTTCCGCCGACATTGAAAACACCGATGTGCGTCCGGCTTGAGTCTCCGATACAGGAGATGAATTCGTTTCCGGTGAAGCCCGTATGGTTCCGGTTCATTTTCAGCTTGTATATTCCCTTGCGTGTATGCGCTACCCAAAGGTTTCCGTTATTATCGAACTCCATGTATCGCGGATAACCGTTGAAGTCGTTAAGGCGCTGGCGGAACAGGTAGCCGCCATCCGGTTCTACATCATAAAGGTTGATGGAATTATAACTGCCCAACAGGAAGCCTTTTCGCTGTTGCGGGTAATGAATCTCCGTTCCCGCCAATGCTCCTCCTGTGGGATACATCTCGGTCAGGCGGTTTTGCCTATCCAGCAGGTAGGTCGCTTTGCTATGCCCGATGATAAGTCCTTCTTCGGTTTTGAGCAGTTTCTGTACGTAGCCGCTTGGCAAGTTCATCTTTTCCGGCGAGAAATTCTGTTCCTGAGTCATGAATTCCCCTGCTTTTATTCGCCATAAACCTTGATTGGAGGCGATGTAGAGGTAGTCATTCCATAGAGCGGCATCAAAGATGGAGCCGATACTTTGTTCTTTCAGGTAGTGGAAAGAGAAAGAATCATTGACAAAGGCGAGTGAAAGTCCCTTCTCCAGTCCGATCCAGATATTGTTGGCCTTGTCTTTAAAGAGTGACAAGACGGTATTGTGCTGCAACTTGTTCCGATGATCCAGTTTGTAAAGCAGGTTACCTTGCGGGGTGAAACAGAGCAGGCCGTTACTGCGCGTTCCTGCCAGCAGATTGCCGTTCTCCGCATAAAGAGCTTCGTTATTGCCGATGATATCCGGTGTCTTGTTGATGGTCGACTGCGGGATGTATTTCCCTTGATCGTAAATCCAGAATCCTTGATTTTCTGTTTGGATGAGCAAACGGTTGCCTTCATACGGCAATATACTGCGGACAGGGCTTTGGAAAGGGGCGGAGGAGGTGGGCAACTTGGTAAGGTTGTTCTTCTCCAGCAGATAAAGTTCGTCCTGAATCACCGCGTAGATTTGGTTATTGACTTTATAAAGGCGTTGCATCATGTTTTTCACCGGATAGAAAGCTATCTTCTTCGATTGGGTATCGAAAGAGAAATAACCGGCAAAAGACTGGAAGTAAATCAGGTTTTCGTCCTGTTCGATACTCCATATATCCTTGTTCTTCAATTCCTTGTGTTGGAACAAGCCGGAGATGGAAGTGTAGACTAGTTTGCCATATTCGTTTCTTTCAAAGTAACCGAACTCTTCGTAGCTGCCGATATAGATACGGTCGTCCGGAGAGATATAAAGGGAACGGATGGTTCGGTTCTCGTTGGTGGTGTATGTCTGCCATGTTTTCCCGTCGTAACAGACCAGGCCGTTACGGTTGGCTACATAAATAATACCTTTGCTGTCTTGTCCGATGTCCCAATTCTGGCACATCACTTCCTTATTCGTGAAGTTTCTGACGAATGGAATAGAGACTGCCAGAGCGTTGGCAGAGGTTAATAATACGATAATGAGCGCATAAATGTATTTCATAGTTCCAATATCATATAGGGGATTCCTCGACAAAAATACAAAACTTTGGGTAGGATGCAATGTAGAGCGCGAAAACATTTGTAATATATGTCGGCTTATTTTAGGCGGAATCTGCATATCTGTGGGAGTAAACATCCGTATATAAACTTCCGCTCTACTGCTGCCAAACTTCCTTTCAATAGGAACTAAACTTCTTTTCTACCGCACATAATCTATAAACGAAGGCTTCGTTTTTAAAAATGAAAGTTCTGTTTTTATAAACAAAGCCTTTGTTTTTATAAACGTAACTTGCGTTTATAGATTACTAGTGCGGGATTCTAAGTTTATGTTCTATTGAAAGGAAGTTTGGCAGTAGTAAAACGGAAGTTAGTTACTAGTAGACGGGGAACAATCTCCCCGTTTACTGAAACTAAACCTACTCTGTCTTACTGACTTCTTCCCCGTTCTTGTATGCCTTACCCTTTTCAGAGGTGACGGTAGAACCTTCCAAGTTATAATTGGCGTTGTTTTTGAATGACTCGTTAAAGCCTTTGGTGGTAGCTGCATCTTTACTCCAGCCGATTGCGTAACAGATGATTGCATCTCCGTTGGCATTGGCTGATAATGTTCCTAACATTTTAGAGTCTTTGACGGGAAGCTTATCGGTCAATAATGCAGGGGCAGAGTTTCCTAAGAACCCTCCGAGCCATACTGCACCTGTTGTATTAGTGGATTTAGCGGTGATGTTAGATTCTGCTTCGACTGTACATTTAGCATTGGTCATTTTAGCCTCTGCCATCATTCCACCGATAATTCCTCCTACATGGGCATTCTTTGTACCTTGATTTTCTACTTTCAGTTCTCCTTTGTAAGATAAATCACAGTTGGCAACAGAAGAACTTTTTGTGAGTTCACCAATTACTCCTCCGTTTTTAACATCATTGTTTACTGTATTTGTTACGGTAATGTTAACTTCTGAACGGATATTTCCGGATAATACCGTATTATTGCTTTGTCCTATTAACCCTCCTGTTTGAGCAGCCCCTGTAGTTGTAATATTGATATTTCCTACGATAGTCAGATTCTTTATTTCGGCGTTATGGGTATAAGCGAAGAATCCGGTACCTCCTGATGCGGTTATTGTAGAAATCTTCATACCACTGATTGTTTTTCCGTTTCCATCAAATACACCGGAGAAAGTTTTGATAGGCTCCCAGTCTTCTTCATCGAGGGAAATATCATTATCCAATTTGAAATGTTTACCTGCAAAGACCGTACCTGCTTCACCTTCTTTTGAATCACGACTGATAGCCCGTAACTGTGCAGCATTCGTAATAATCCAGGGACTTGTTTCTGTCCCTTCCCCTGTCTTGGTATAATCTTCATCCGGTTCCGGCTCCGGTTCTTCCTCTTTGGCTACGGTCACTTCGAGCGTATACTGCTGTCCTTTTTCTAAAGCAATACCTTCGAGCGTACCATTATAGACTTCGCCACTTTCATCTGTAACCGCTATTGCTAACTGCTTGCCGCTTAAATCGACAGGAAAGAGGAGTACGTTTGCTTCCAATTGCTGCAAAGCCTCGAAGTCTTTCAGATTCAGTGTCACCTTATTAGTGCTCTCATTCGTAACAAACTTAAAATCTGCGGCAGAAGCCGGATAATTGTTACAATTAACCGATTTGATAAGATTCTTGCCATTGGTGCTGATATCCACAGTTGTCGGGATGACCTCTGCGGGCAATGTGATCTTTAATGTCAGGATAGCCATTTGCGGTTGGAATTCAATCGTATTGATAGCACCGTTCTCGAAGGCGCTGACACCGTACATATAGTAGAATGCTGATAAATGCTCTTTCGTCGCATTCCCTTTCTGGGTAAGAACATTCTGGGTATCGGTCGGATCTGTACCGGGAGCGAGTAGGGGAGTACTTGCTGCGTTTGCTTTCTCTTTGGCTTTTCCTGCAGGATAGAAAGCACGGATATAATCACCCTCTTCCGGTGTGGGGAACGCTTTTTTGACCGCTTCAAACGTTGCCTCGCTCACTTGCGAATCTTCGGTATAGAAGAGATTCTTCTCGGAATCGGCTTTCTTTGCATATAAAGCGATGGTATTGTCGGCATTCCATAGTAGAGGTTCAGGTATAATAGCCTCAACGGTGGTTATTCCTTGATTGCTGCTGCCGCCCTGTGCGGAATCATCATCGTCGGAACAGCTGCTGATAAACAGTGTGGTGGCCAATGCTATGGAACATTGGATAAAATTGATAGTTTTCATGATGGTAAATTGATAGGTTATTGATTATAGCTTGTCTCCGATTTCGTTTTGAGTCTTTCGGAGTGTTTCTTTTAATTCGTTTATCACTTTCTGATACTTCTTGTTGTTGTATTGGTCCGTCATCTCGTGGGGATCGTTCTGTAAGTCGTAGAACTCCCATACAGGCTGGAAATTGGGCTTGTTGATAGAACCTTTCGTTCCGCATGACTTTCCGTAGAAATAAATCAGTTTGTAGCGGTCGGTGCGCAGTCCGTAGTGGGCGGGGATGTTGTAACCTTTGAAATTCATCCAATAACGGTAATACGCTGTCTTCCTTGCGTCGGGAGCTTCCTTGCCGTTTAGAGAAGCGGAGAAACTTCTGCCGTCCATATAGTCGGGAGTCGATATGCCTGCATACTCGAGAAGCGTCGGAGCAAAGTCGATGTTCTGTACGAAGGTCTTACAGGTAGTGTGCTTCGGTATTCTTTTCGGGTAGCGGATTACTAATGGCATACGCAATGCCTCTTCGTACATCAACCGTTTGTCTACGAGCCCGTGCTCACCCATGTAGAAGCCTTGATCGGAAGTATAGACGATGATGGTGTTGTCCAGTTGTCCGTTCTTTTCCAGATAATCGAGCAGGCGGCCTATATTCTCGTCTATTCCGGCAATGCAGGAAAGATAGGTGCGGATGTACTCTTGATAAGCGTCTTTCACTCTGTCTTCTTTGGGAAGTTCCTTGTTGGCAAACCGCCCTCCGGAAATCTTATTGTGTACGGACTTCAGTATAGGACGACTGTCGAGGTTCTCATACAGGTTGTCCGGTTCGGGAAATACAACGCCTTTGTACAGGTCTTTGTGTCTCTCTGCCGGAGTGAATGGGGTATGAGGTGCTTTGAAGTGGCACATCAGGAAGAAAGGCTTGTTCTTGTCCGCTTGCTCCATCCAATCGATACATTTGTCCGTGATGACATCCGTACAGTAACCTTTGGTGCGTACGGCGTGTTTCACGTCGAAAGGAAGTCCGCTTTCCATAAAACCGGGATTTTCGTATTTGCCTTGTCCGGGCATGACACTGTAGAAGTCGAAACCTTCGGGCTGTGTGCCGATGTGCCATTTGCCTACGATGGCAGTCTGATAACCGTTCTTTTGGAATTCCTTTGCCATAGAAGGATGTCCGGCGGGAAGTTCGTCGGCGAGGGTATATACTTGGTTGTGATGACTGTATTGCCCCGTCAGGATAGCCGCCCGGCTGGGAGTGCTGATGGAATTGGTGACAAAGCAGTTCTCCATCTTGACTCCTTCGTTGGCTATACGGTCGATATTGGGAGTTTTCACATAGTCTTTCAGTACTGAGGCGTATACACCGATGGTCTGGAAAGAATGGTCGTCGGACATGATATAGAGTATGTTCGGCCTGCCGTCGGCGGCAAAGGCGGCTACGGCGCTCAAAGACAGGGCTGCCGTGCTTATACCCGTTTGAAGGAATGAAGTTTTCATCGTAAATTAATGTTTAAAGTATCTATTCGTTTATTGTCTTTGTACATATCCAGGCTATATGCGCGCTTACTCCATCGGTCGTAAGGGAGTTGCAACACATTGATTCCCTGCTTTATCTCGTCCGGAGTGACTTTGCGGACTTTCTCTTCACAGTTGATTGTAAAATAGATGTCCGCTGAGGCTGCGTCAGACCAGTATCGTATGTTGTAATCCTCTGTATCCGGATGAGCGGTCAGATCGACGGCTCCGGTCTGGAGATTGACAGGGTTCTGGCAGAATCCTTCAGGATAAGTCACCGCCTTGAATCCGGCCGCTTCAAGCCCCTGTCGGATAGGTTCGCTTTGCAGGGCTAGTTTCCATATCAATCCGCTGCGGTAATTCTCGATGACGGATACGACGGGCATTACGGAAATGGATAAATATCGGGAGTCTGCCCAAGCCAAACTTCTGTTGTAGGCATCCGCAATGCCGTAAGTTCCTTGTAGATGGGGCGTTTCATAGAGCGAGCGAATGACTTGCAGGGCATAGAACGGAGTGACGGGAATTGTTCCCATAGCTCCTGTGGTGCAAATCGTACCGTCGTCGCGGCTCTCTCCGGGGGCACGGCCTTTGTATCCTAAAGGCTCCGGTCCGTAGCAAGCGCTCAATCCCCAGTTGTATTCGTCGTACAGATACTCTTTCGGAGCGTCGTTCAGACTATAATGGCGGTTTATCAGCGCATGGTTGGTGCAGAACTCCCAATAATCTGCATAGTTATCCTGATATAAAAAAGGGTTTATCCATAGGAACGGATGCTGCGTGGTGAAGAGCGGGCCGCCTTTTTCTTCTCCGCCCAGCTCGAACGTATATCCGTAGGTGGTACGGCCTGCATTGAAGAACTTCTTTCCCCGCCATCCGTTGGTATACACATCTTCCGTAACAGCATATTCTTCGGGAGCGGAAAGCGCGAGCAAGTAAGCGGGCAAGGCTTCGCAAGGACCGGTTATCTTGAGTGGAGCAAAGCCTAAGTCCTTATCCCATGCCCAATACAGCGTCTTCTCTCCGTTGGTGTAGAAGTTCCAGTCTATTTCGTTGTGGAACTTGCTGACAAAAGCCCTTGCTTCGGTTTCCGTTGCATCTTCCGAGTTGAAGTATTCGGAGCAGATGAATAGTCCCATCATCATAAAAGAAGTCTCCACCAAATCGCCTGCCGACTGTTGTTTCTGATTGAAAGGCAGGCCTGTCCCTGTCTTTCCGTCTATCCAATGCGACCATGCTCCGTGATAGCGTTCGGCCTTATTGAGGAAAGTACACATATCCAGAAAACGCTGTGCTCCTTCCTTGCGGGTGATCCAGCCACGTTCTACGGCAACGGGAATGGCGGTTGCCGCATATGCCGACCCTGCCAATGCCACTGTGTTTATGGAGCGTTCCGTCCCTATCAGCGCCATTTTACTGTCTGCCTGACAGTTCTCGTAGAAGAAGCGGAAGTATCCCCGCTGTATATCGGTCAACGTCTGCCTTTGCTTCTCAGGAGTATATTCCAGCGAATCGGCAAAGTAGTTCCCTTCCGGAACGGTGGGGACAGACGGTGTCTCCGGTTGTTCCGGTGAATGGAAATCCTGCTCGTCCAAACAGCTGGACAAGACGGTGACGGCTGTCAGGAGAAGGCAAAGTATCGGTTGGTGGCTCATCATTCAATCAGAGGGAATTAATTCAGTTGGACTTTTACTTCTGCTTTCGGTTGCCCATTTTCTTGCAGACGGATGATACAGCGTTGCGTATCTTTCAATCCGCTACGGTCGAACGAGAGTTGGTTGAGGCCTTTCGGGTACTTCTTTGCGGGAATCTCCGAAAGCACTTTTGTGCCTGCCTCATTGCAGATCTGGAATGACACTTGTCCGGCTTCCTCCAGATAGAAATCCAGTTCGTACATTTTGCGGTCGGGGTGACGGAGCATATCGTAATAGCCCGTGCGTGTGTCCGCAATGGCATACGGGAAACCTGTGGGATGGACGGGCAGATGAATGCCTGCTTTTTCCATACCTTTCCTGATGTCGGGATGATTGGCGAGCAGCTTCCATAGGAAACCACTGCGGTAGTTCTCTATCATGATAACGATAGGGGCCTGGTCGATGGCGATTCTGCCTTTGAAATACCAGTCGTCTACAAGGCTGTAACCGTCTCCGAATCCTCCCGGAGTGTGCAGCTTCGGGCAGTTATAATGCAGGTTGAGCAACATCTGTATGGAATAGAAAGGCGTGTAAGGCATGGACGAGAGGGCGGCGGTAGGAGCTATCACGCCATCATCCCTCTTCGGAGTGCGCGGCTTATACCCTTTCTTGACGGGCTGGTTCGGTCCGGAACCGGCACTTAGTCCCCAGTTGAACGCGTCATACCGGTATTCTTTGGGAGCCACTTCCATGCAATAATGCCTGTGTATCATGGCGTGGTACGTTCCGTATTGCTGATAGTCTACGTATTCATCCTGCATCGTTTTGGGGTTTATCCCTAGAAATGAATAATGGGACAGGAACAGAGGGCCGCTCAATTGGGCTCCCATGACAAAAGGATAACCGTAATGCACACGGTTGGGTTTGCATATCTTTCCGTTCTGTTGCCATCCGTTCTTGTATATATCGGCACCGATGGCGTACTTATCCGGTGCACCCAAAGCAAGAATGTAGGTCACCAGCGCTTCATTGTATCCATGTAGCGGTAAGGTATACGCTCCGTTCGTGCGTTCCCACAGCCAATATAACTCTCCGTTGTGCACGAAATCGCTCCATTGTATGGTCTTGCGGAAGCTGTCTACCGTTTTCCGTATCTCTTTTTCGACGGAATTGTTTTCTGTCAGGTAAGCTTGGGCGGCATACAACCCCATCATCATAAAGGAAGTTTCTACGAGATCTCCGGCTTCTATCTGTTTGCCGAACTTCACGGGCTCACCTTCTGCGTTCATCCAATGCGACCATGCGCCTTTGATGCGGTCTGCCTTGTTGAGATAGCGTACTAAGGACAGGATACGTTTGGCGCCCGCTTCGCGGCTAATCCATCCCCGCTCTATTCCCGTCAGTATCACCATGACGCCAAAACCGCTTCCTCCGGTAGTCAGATTCTTGTTGTTGACGTTGGCGCTGGCATGAATCATACCTGTCTGCTTGTTGGCAAACTGCCAGAAATGATTGAATGCGGCACGCTGTTCCTGCTCCAGCACTTTGCGTACGGAGTCGGGTTCGTATGAGAAAGTCGAAGTAGCCCGTGCGGGTGTTGCTGCATACCCTGATATATATAGGCTACACATCAGAAGAAGACTGAATACTGTTTTTGTTAATAGGAAGTGATTCATAGCTTTTTATTTTTTGAGCAAAGTAAAGCTTTTCTTGCTTTCTACTCAAATTCCGGACGTCGTATCGAATACGTCAGTATGAAAAAAGAGAATCTTTTTACTACTATTTCTATACTACATTGGTAGATAAGTGATTGTGTATGAGTTGTGTGTATCTGCTATTTGTCTTTTGTTTCCTGCTGTCCATTTCATTCGTTTTTATGCGCTGTTTAGTTATTTGATGATGATACGGCATGTATTCAGACCTGATTTTGTATCTTGTTTGTTTTTTGCCGGTAGTCTTAAAAAATACAATACTCTTTTCGCTTTAAGTAAAAATTTCCTCCGAAACGTATTATAGTTCGTTAAAAAAGTGTACATTGCAACGTTTCTGGACATTTTTGATGGATAATTGGAACAAAATTGTAATGTTAACCCGTTTTCTTTTGCTATTTTTGCATCGTGTACGTAAACGACGTGCATTTAGCAGAGAGGCTTATTCAATAACTATAAATAAATAAAGTATGAAAACGAACTATGAAATTCGCTATGCCGCGCATCCCGAAGATGCAAAAAGTTATGATACCGCAAGAATCCGTAGAGATTTTTTAATCGAAAAGATATTTGTCCCCAATGAAGTAAATATGGTGTATTCCATGTACGACCGTATGGTGGTAGGTGGCGCGCTTCCTGTTGGTGAGATGCTGAAGCTTGAAGCGATTGATCCGTTGAAAGCTCCGTTCTTCCTGACCCGCCGTGAAATGGGTATCTTCAATGTGGGAGGTCCCGGTATTGTAAAAGCAGGCGATGCGGTATTTGAACTTGATTATAAAGAAGCCCTTTATCTGGGTTCGGGTGATCGTGAGGTGACCTTTGAAAGTAAGGACGCTGCCCATCCGGCTAAGTTCTACTTCAACTCGCTGACTGCACACCGCAACTATCCTGACCGCAAAGTGACGAAAGCCGATGCAGTCGTTGCCGAGATGGGTTCTCTGGAAGGGTCCAATCATCGTAACATCAATAAAATGCTGGTGAATCAGGTGCTTCCTACCTGCCAATTGCAGATGGGTATGACGGAACTTGCTCCGGGAAGTGTATGGAATACCATGCCTGCTCACGTACACAGTCGTCGTATGGAGGCTTATTTCTACTTTGAAATTCCCGAAGACCATGCTATCTGTCACTTTATGGGCGAAGTGGACGAAACGCGCCACGTATGGATGAAAGGCGATCAGGCGGTGCTTTCACCCGAATGGTCTATCCACTCGGCTGCCGCTACCCACAATTATACCTTTATCTGGGGCATGGGCGGCGAGAACCTCGACTACGGAGATCAAGATTTCTCATTGATAACAGACTTGAAATAAACAACTACAATAATTTTCCTAATTTAATAACAAAAAATTATGAATCAGTTTTTGAATTTTTCTTTGGAAGGTAAAGTAGCTCTCGTTACAGGTGCTTCTTACGGTATCGGATTTGCAATCGCTTCTGCATTCGCAGAACAAGGTGCTACTATTTGTTTCAACGACATCAATCAGGAGTTGGTGGACAAAGGTATGGCTGCATACGCTGCAAAAGGTATCAAAGCTCACGGTTATGTATGTGATGTAACAGACGAACCGGCTGTACAGGCTATGGTTGCCACTATCGCGAAAGAAGTAGGTACAGTTGATATTCTTGTTAATAATGCAGGTATCATCCGTCGTGTGCCTATGCACGAAATGGAAGCCGCTGATTTCCGTAAGGTGATTGACATCGACCTGAACGCCCCGTTCATCGTTTCTAAGGCTGTTTTGCCCGCAATGATGGAGAAACGTGCAGGTAAGATCATCAACATCTGCTCTATGATGTCTGAATTGGGACGTGAGACTGTATCTGCATACGCTGCCGCTAAGGGTGGTCTGAAAATGCTGACTCGCAATATCTGCTCTGAATATGGTGAATACAACATCCAATGTAACGGTATCGGCCCGGGTTACATCGCTACTCCGCAAACTGCTCCTCTTCGTGAGCCGCAAGCAGACGGAAGCCGTCACCCGTTCGATTCATTCATCTGCGCTAAGACTCCGGCCGGTCGTTGGCTGAATCCGGAAGAACTGACAGGTCCTGCCGTATTCCTTGCTTCTGAAGCTTCTAACGCTGTCAACGGTCATATCCTTTACGTAGACGGTGGTATCCTTGCTTATATCGGAAAACAACCGAAATAATAGTGAGATAACGAGATATTCCGATAAGGTGATAGAATGGTAAAGAGCTTCCTCTTTTCGTCTGTCACCTTATCTTTTTATTATTCATTCAATGTAGATTAATCATGAAGAAGATATTAATTCTGGTTGCTGCAGTCTTGATGGGAGTTGCTTCCTGTGCTGACAGCAAACAGGCAATGACGGTTACAGTGACCAATCCTTTGGCTTTAGAGCGTACAGGGGAGATGGTGGAAGTACCGATGAGCGATGTGGTTGCGAAGTTGAAACTGGCGGACACGGCACAGATTGTAGTGCTTGATGCGGACGGACAGCAGGTTCCCTATCAGGTGACATACGATGAAAAGGTTATTTTCCCGGCTACGGTGAAAGCTAATGGTACGGCTACTTATACCATTCAGCCGGGTGCTCCGGAAGCCTTTAATGTGATTGCTTGCGGTAAATATTACCCCGAGCGTCTTGATGACCTTGCTTGGGAGAATGACTTGGTAGGTTTCCGTGCGTATGGTCCTGCTTTGCAGGCAAGAAACGAGCGTGGATTCGGTTATGACCTTTTCACGAAGTATAATACTACCGAACCGATCTTGGAAGCTCTTTATGCCGAAGAGCTCAACCCGGAGAAGCGTGCGAAGATTGCCGAACTGAAGAAAACGGATCCCAAGGCGGCTGCCGAACTTCAACGTGCCATCTCTTATCACGTTGATCATGGTTACGGAATGGATTGCTATGCGGTAGGTCCTACGTTGGGCTGCGGTACGTCGGCTTTGATGGAGGGTGATACGATTGTCTATCCTTACTGCTATCGTACACAGGAAATCCTTGATAATGGTCCGTTGCGTTTCACTGCGAAGCTGGAATTTAATCCGCTGGTGGTTCGTGGAGATTCCGGTGTAGTGGAAACGCGTGTAATTTCGCTGGATGCAGGCTCGTATTTGAACAAAGCGGTGATTTCGTACACCAATTTGAAAGAAACAATGCCTGTGGCTACAGGATTGGTTCTGCGCGAACCGGATGGAGTAACGATGGCGGATGCTGCGAATGGCTATATCACTTATGTCGATCCTACAACCGACCGTAGTGGTGGAAACGGCAAAATCTTTGTTGGTGCTGCGTTCCCTGCACAGGTGAAGGATGCTAAAGTAGTTCTTTTCCAGGAGAAGGAAAAGAAAGAACGTGGTGGGGCCGATGGTCACGTGCTGGCTGTCAGCGAATATGAACCGGGTTCGGAATATACTTATTACTGGGGATCTGCGTGGGATAAAGCTGCTATCAAGACGGCAGAAGCCTGGAATGAATATATGTCCCAATATGCACAGAAAGTACGCACACCGTTGACTGTGGCTTATTAAACTGTTTTTGGTATAAAATACCTTGTTTGTAGGCTGTTAATACTTGTCGTCTCAGGTATTAACAGCCTATATATTAAGTGTTAATACCTGAGACGACAGGTGTTAATACTCTATGCGGCATATTCTAATAGCCTGTATGATAGCTAATAGCTGCTTGTATGTCAAGAGAACTTCCTGATATATTGTTTGATAATATTCCATTTGCTGATTTACTTTTTGCCCTCGTTTCTTTGCAGGAAAGAAACTTTTGCTTATTTCTTTCTAAGAAAGAAAGACTAAAAACAGATTACGGAATTCACTTGTGAAAGAAAATATAAGATACTACCGTTCCAGTATAGACAGAAGCCGAATGGAAAGAACAAGATACGTCTATTCATGTGGTATCCGCCTGGAATGGATACGTTGCTTATTGAGCGATTTTCTTCAGAGTCTCTTTTTCGTATAATTCCCATCCGGTTTCTTTCCAATGATATTCCCATACAAGTTTGTCAGCGGATATCTCTACAATTTTCATAATATCCGGATCCTCATAATCGTATCCACCGTCATTCGGATAATAGAAGATAAGATGGACAGAGCCGTTTTTTAACTCCCATTTACCGGTTTCACTAGGGTTACTGCTTCCTCTGGAGTAACTATTGAAGGTCATATCAGATTTCAGTTCATATCGTCTGCCGACATAGTATGATGGATTGTCCTCTTCACGTTCGCCGTCTTCTATTTCATATCCGCTATGTTCGACGACTTCCCACATTCCTACTAATTCATCTACTGATCCGATGGAGTCTTCGTCATCGTCGCCACAGGAATACATACTGAATGATAATAATACTACGGCTACGCAAGTAGCCAGTTTCCATAATGTTTTCATATTAATTCGTTTTGAGTGATTTGAAAAAACAGCATTCACGTCTCTTCTTACGGAGAGAGGAGAACATGAATGCTGAATAAAAATGATATTGAAAGGTTTGATTTTACTCTTCTTATAATCTTGTTGGCAGAGTTTAGAATGCTACACCCAAACGAATCATAAAGTTGCTGGTCTTGTTACTGCCGAGATCACTGAATGTGTCTATGAATCCACGTTGATAAGTAAGATCCAAGTTGAAACGGCTATACCATACTCCTACGCCAATATTCATGCCTACATCATAATGATTGTAGTCAACATCTAAATAATCGGCAAAATCTCCCCAACTGATACTTTCTCCATCTCCTTTCATTTTGCTGGTATAGTCATAGCTGGCGTAAACTCCTGCATGAGGATCAATCTTAATGTTATCTGCTACTTCGAATTTCCATCCGAAAGTAAACGGAGAGTATTGGATATTATGGGCAATGCATTTTGTGTCATCTTCCTTGAATCCACGAGAACCCAAGCCAAATTCCATTCCCCAATAACCTCCGGAACTGCCTAATGGCTTTTGATAGCCAACTGTAGCGTTATAGCCAATATTGGAATCGAGTCCTTCGGCTCCGTCTCCGGAAACATTCATAACGTTTAATCCGGCACGTAGAAACCATAATGTACTAGATGGCTCTTTTTCTGTTCTTACAATGGAACTTCTGGATGATACGATCTGTGCCTGTGTGCCTACACATAAGAGAAGTGCAGCTACGATTGATAATACTTTTTTCATTGTTTCTTATGTTTTAATAGTTAATTATTGGTTTTTACGACCGGTGCTATTACCCCTTTCTCATCGGTAGGAGCGAGTTTCTTTATCCTTATCCATTCATAATCGTCCTTAGTGGCGGTGTACCATTTACTAAAAACGGCAGGGAAGCCTACTACTGTTACTGTGTAGCCTCCTTCATCGTTAGTTTCCACCTTATAGGTGGCTGCCATGATAACGTCGCTACCGGCATCTTCGTTAGCCTTATAAGTAGCCCATGAACGGACATTGCCCAACTCTCCTTTCAATCCGATTTCTACTTCTTCACGTGTGAAGTTATAGGTGAATACTTGTCGTTTGGGAGTCTCTCCTCCCAGCAGCCTGACTTCCGCTACTACAGGTTTTACACATACTTCGCTTACTGCATCACCTGCACGCGATTGTGCGTCACGAAACTGAAATGTTGACTTTTGAGCATAGCTCTCCAATGTACAACCGAGAATCAATGCAATTAATAGAATTAGCTTTTTCATCTTCATCATTCTGTGAGTTTTGTTAATATGTCGCAAAGGTATGTGAAAGGAACATAACAAAGGGGAAACGGGTAGTTCCTAAAGGGCGACAAATATGTCGCCTATTTGGAGACAGTGTTTGTAGGAGGGATGAGGTTGATCGTATCAGACAAGTCTCTGAAGAAGTCGTGATTGAGGATGCAGGATATACGCCAAAGCAGTTGGATATCAATATTCTCTTTGTGGAATATTTTATAGACATTGGGGCGGGTACAACACAATTGAGCAGCGAACCAAGTGACGCTACGTCCTTGGTCGTGAAGAATACGTTCGATAAGCTGTCCTGCATGAATCATATCCATACAACGCTGTGTGTTTCGCCCAGATTCCCGTAGGTGAACTAATTTTAGTAAATGTAACTTTGGAAGAATATATATGGAAAAGGCGCGGGAATCTTACCTTCGTCCGTTCCGTGTTCAAGGCCTTCGCAATGCCAGCTACCGGGAACGAACAACGCAGAAAGCCCACGCCGATATGTACAACACCCGCAGCCTCTCTTTGTTTCTCAAAGCGAGGCACGGATGTATATAAGCACACATCAGGAGGACGTCTTCGTTGCAGCTCGTCATTCCGGTAGAACGAAATTTGCGAAGTTTTGAACACCAATGACAAACGCTTGTAAACGTCTTCTCAATATAAAAACGGCTCCCCCTCACCACCCGAAGGCTTTCTGCGGAAGAGACCGTTGCAAATGTAAATAAAAAAATGAGATTATGATAGGATAGGAGGGAATATATGCTTTGAATTATACGATTTATGTAATTCAAAGCATATAATCAGAGTCATTTATGCGATATCCTAGAATACTTTAAACTCGTATCCTTCTGCCTTTAGGAATTCGATGGCACGGGGTAGGGCATATTGTAAATTCCCGTTGTTCCAAGATTTCAGTGAGTCGTGGAAGGTAATGATAGAACCGTTACGTACATAGCGTTTCACGTTGTCCAATACCTGCTCGGGACGCATACATTTACTGTAATCGCGGGTTACGAGGTCCCACATGATGATGCGATAGTGGTGGCGGAGCGTATAGTACTGCCGGAAACCCATGTGCCCGTGTGGCGGACGGAATAGGTCTGAATGGATAATCTCGTCTACTTTCTTGGCATTTGCCAGATAGTCCGGATTGGAATACTCAAATCCGCGAATATGGTTGAATGTGTGGTTGCCGATGCGGTGTCCGCGCTCTACTACCATTCGATATTCATCCGGGTGCTTGCGTATATTGTCGCCTACCATGAAAAAGGTAGCTTTGATGTGGTGTTTTTCCAATAAATCCAATACCCAAAGAGTAACCTCCGGGATGGGTCCGTCGTCGAAAGTCAGATAGACTGCCCGTACGTTCGGATCCATCCGGAAGATTGCTTGTGGATACAACGCCCGGAAAAACCAAGGTGGTTGTTCTATAAACATTGTACTAAATTACTATTTCCCTTTCATTCTCGTCACGTACTCGTTGTATAATTGGTCGAGTTGCTCGGAGTAATGTTTTGCGAGTTCTTCTGATTTGTATTTCTCCATTAAGCGAATTTCCGCGTCAAGCAAGCTTGCGTTATATACGAAATTCTCTCCGGCAATGGCAAGCTGGCTATCGTTCAGACTGAGATACCAGATCATATATTCGAGTGACTTGTTGGCAAGGTCGTCAATGATCTTGTTGGCCTTCTCGTTCTGACCTAATTGATAGTAAGATTCTGCCATTTGGAAAGCACCGTTTGCCCAGTCATACGGCACGTTATAAGCCGGAATCATCTTCTCTGCATAGTCGAGCGCAGCGAGTGCCTTATCTTTCTTGCCCTCTTTGATGAGCTGCCCTACGAGTTGCGTGAAGATGCGACGGTGTGTGTAGCACATACGCATCACGTTCTCGTCGATGTATATGCCCGGCTGGTCGATGCCGCCGAACTTGAACTTTTTCATCAGGTTGTCGTACATCTTTTCGCTGTCAATCTTGCTGTCCAGCTTTTCCGTATCGAATGGAGTGAAGCGGTAGGCGAGACCTTCCTGCGTGAAGTGATTACCCATACCCAAATGGTTCTCTCCGCCTACGGTGATTGCCATATAGATAGGACGTTCCCAGTTGGCGTTAGCGAGCATTTCGAGCATCATCAGCTCACTCTTGTAGAGCGCACGTTTCGGGCTCCCATTGGCGTCTCTGAGGGTGATCGTCATATATTCGGGGATAGAGTCGCCCAAAGCTTCCGGTATCTTCATGCCGGAGCGGCGTACAGCTTCTTCGTCTATCTTCATCACGATACTGTCGGTTGGAATCAGCGGGAGCTGTATATCCTTTCCGGTCTTTTTGAGAAGCTCCTTCAGCTGGTCGTTTTTGCCGAGCATCCAGCGGTTGATGATTTCCTTCAGTTCATAAGGGTTCTCACCGAAGATGGAGTGTACGAGCGATAATATGGTCGTATCTCCTTTGGCTGCCAATTCGTTAGCTTGCTTGAAGTAACTGTCGATGAAGGCTTTCATTTCCGGACGTACCGGGATATATTCATTTTGTCCTTCCACATACTCCACACGGTCCCAAGTGATAGGGAGCGATGGAGAATCGTATGCCGGACGTTTCATCTGATCGATATACCAATCCGTTTGCAGGTAGCTTAGGTTGCAGGTACGGGCATCTGTGCGGAAGCCTTCTGTTTCCTGATTGTACCACAAGGGGAAGGTATCGTTATCACCGTTCGTGTAGATGATCGGGTTACCTTTTTCCTGCAGGGTCATCAGGTAGTTCTGCCCGAAGTCACGTGCCACGAAACGGCCGCTACGGTCGTGATCATCCCACGTCTGGCTTGCCATTTGTATGGGGACAAGCAAACAGATGATGGAAAGGATACACGCCATTGCTGCAGACGGTTTGTACGGGACGTAAGTTTCGTATAGCGAGTCGAGCTTATATTGCAGCTCGGCCTCTTCTTCTTCCGTGATAAACTTCGCTCTTTTCTCTTCCAGCGTTTTTCTAATCTTCTCGGCTTCTTCTTCCGTAGCTCCTGCGATGAGGCGTTGTTCGGGTTTCATTCTTGAGCACCACTGAATCAGTCCTGCCACTCCCATACCGACCCAGATAGCGAAAGCATAGAACGAACCGGCATACGCATAGTCACGTTCACGAGGCTGTGCGGGTGTCTGGTTGAGATAGAGCACGATGGCGATGCCTGTCATGAAGAACAGGAAGAATACTACCCAGAATTGCTGGATACCACGCTGGTTGCGGTAAGCCTGCCAGAAGAGTCCGATCAATCCGAGAATCAACGGCAGACAGTAGAATACATTGTGCCCTTTGTTGTCCTTGAGATCTTGCGGAAGCAATTCCTGGTTGCCTACAAGTATGTTATCTATGAACGGGATACCGGTGATCCAGTTGCCGTGTTCTATCTCCCCGCTACCCTGTATGTCATTCTGCCGTCCGGCAAAGTTCCACATGAAATAACGCCAGTACATGAAGTTCAACTGATAGGTGAAGAAGAATTTGATATTTTCCCACTGGGTAGGTATATTTACCATTACCATTTCCCCGCATTGGTCGTATGGCACATCATGGCCTTTCACGTCCACCCATTGCTTGTAAAGTTGGGCGTGTGAGGAACTGTACATGCGTGGGAAGAGCATATTCTGCGCATATTCGTACTCGATACGTCCCGGAAGTTCGATGTAAGAGTCTTTCTCGTCGGGAGAAGTCTTCTCTTTGCGGACATACTTGCTGCCCGTTTCCGACTGGCGGGGGATGCAATAGCCATCTTTTACGTCAAGCGCTACTTTTGAAGAGAAAGCAGGACCGTAGAAAAGCGGACGTGTCCCGTATTGCTCACGGCCGAGATATTCGCCTAGCGTGAAGATGTCTTCCGGCGAGTTCTGATCCATCGGAGTGTTGGCGGTGGAACGGATGACAATCAGCGCGTATGAAGAATATCCGATTACGATCATCATGGTGCACAGCATGGCTGTGTTCATGGTGCGTGCGGAAATACGCCATTTTTCTTTGATTTTAGCCTGTACGTTCGGAGCAAGATAAATGCCCAAAGCGGCAATGACCAGAATACCGATAACGATACTGTTTGGACCATGACCGTAGAACGGGATACCCAGCAAGGCAATCGTCAAGATGAATGAAATAGCCATGCGTGTCTTGTTCTTTTCGGTGTAGCTTTCGTATACTCCCCAGATCAAGGCGGCTGCAAGCAGGACGATATAAACTACAACGCCGGAATTGAACGACATTCCGAATCCGTTGACAAACAGCAGTTCGAACCATCCGCCTACTTTCACAATACCCGGCACAATGCCGTAGAGTACGGCGGCTACCAATACGCCTGAACCGAGTAGGGCTATCAAAGAGCCTTTTGCAGTAGCGTTCGGAGTTTTCTTGTAGTAGTATACCAGTACGATGGCAGGCAGACAGAGAAGGTTCAGCAAGTGTACGCCGATACTTAAGCCGGTCAGATAGGCGATCAGGATAATCCAGCGGTCGCTGTGCGGTTGGTCGGCCACGTCTTCCCATTTCAAAATCAGCCAGAAAACGACTGCGGTGAACAGGGAGGAGAAAGCGTATACTTCACCTTCTACGGCGGAGAACCAGAATGTGTCGCTGAATGTATATACCAGTGCACCGACCAGCCCGCTGCCCATAATGGTGATAAGCTGCCCTTTGGTAATGTTGTTCTCGTCGGTGATGATAAGCTTGCGAACCAGGTGGGTAATACTCCAGAAAAGGAACAGGATACAGGCACCGCTCATCAGGGCGCTCATGTAGTTCACCATTTTCGCAACTGTCGTTACGTCAGAAGCGAACTGTGTAAAAAGATTCGCCATCAGCATGAAGAAAGGTGCGCCGGGCGGGTGTCCGACTTCCAATTTATAGCCGGTAGTTATAAACTCAGGGCAATCCCAGAAACTTGCGGTCGGTTCTATCGTCATGCAGTAGACTGTTGCCGCAATGATGAATGTAAGCCAACCCATGAGGTTGTTTACGGTTCTGTACTGTTTCATTAGCACTATGGTAGTTTATTCGTTAAAAACAGGTTATGCGGTCGCAAAGATAGTGATTTAACTGCATAATGCAGAAGAAAGTAAGATTTATTAAGTATAAGGGCTCTCGGTGGGGAACATTTTTTCTGTAGTCAAATATTCTGTTTTTTGTTTTTCTTCTACCTAATCCACTTCAGTTCTTGATTTATTTTTCTACTTTTGTTCGCTAGCAACAAACACTTGTGATGTCATGGACAACAATATAAAGCTGGAACAAGAATTCGATCTGGTCTTCAAGGCACATTATTCGCTGGTGAAGAATTTTGCCTTCATGCTCCTTAAATCGGGACAAGATGCGGATGACATAGCTCAGGATGTCTTCACGCGGCTGTGGACCAAACCTCAGATTTGGCAGGACAACCTCGGGATAGACAAATATATCTATGCTATGACCAAACATGCCATTTTTGATTTTCTCAAACATAAGCGGATAGAGCGGTCTTACCAACAGGAACAGATGGAAGAAAGTCTTTTCAAGGATTTGTCTCCGTCGGATGGTACGCTGGACGCGATTTATTATAAAGAAGTGCAATTAGCCTTGCAAATGACCATCGAACAGTTTCCCGAGCGTCGCCGGTTGATTTTCGAGATGAGCCGTATCCAGGGAATGAGTAATCTGGAAATTGCGGAAAAGCTCGATATTTCGGTACGTACCGTAGAGCGTCAAATCTATCTTTCCCTGCTCGAACTAAAAAAAATCGTATATATTTTATTTTTTCTTCATTTCATTTGAGTAGTCTTCATAGTTGTGTCGTGCTATATATGTATTCACTACTAATAGCACAACTATATGAAGAATTATTTTCGGCAGATACTGACCTCGTTCACTAAGAATACTTATTCGGAAACTATCCGGCAGAATTTTTATGGATGGCTGACGGACAGGGAGCATGCCGTAGAGAAAGATAAAGCTTTAAAAGAAATCTGGACGGCAGCGCACGCTATGGGTGAAGTGCCTCACGTGGAGAAAGAGCTTCAACGTTGGAAACGGAATAATGGGCTTTACACAGCTTCTTCAGTTCCTGTCGCTCCTAATCATAAAATCCGTGTATTACGTGTTTGGCAATCCATTGCAGCTGTTCTGCTATTGCTGGTTGCATCCTTGGGTTATCTGGTGATGCAGGCGGAGAGAACAGAGAATGATCTTATACAGGAATTTGTTCCGGTGGCCGGGATGCGGCATCTTTCTCTTCCGGATGGTAGTCAGGTTCAGTTGAACTCGAAAAGTACCTTATTATATCCAAAACAATTCACGGGAAAAAAACGCTGTGTTTACTTGGTTGGTGAAGCTAATTTTAAAGTGAAGCCTGACAAGAAGCACCCTTTTATTGTGAAGTCGGATGATTTTCAGGTGACTGCTTTAGGAACGGAATTCAATGTCAGTGCTTATCCCGAGAATGTGGAAATCAGTACGGCACTGTTGTCGGGCAGTGTATTGGTGGAATGGGAAAATCTGACCCGGCAGACTATATTGCAGCCTAACGAACAGTTGGCGTATGACAAAGAGAGCCGCCGGTTCCGGGTATTGCGCCCTGACATGGCAGATGTCACCGCCTGGCAGCGGGACGAACTGGTATTCAACGAAATGACGGTGGAGGATATTATACGCGTATTGGAACGGAAATATGATTATACGTTTGTCTACAGCTTGAGCAATCTGAAAAAAGACCGTTTGAGTTTCCGTTTTAAGGATAAGGCACCTTTAGCCGAAGTCATGGATATCATTGTCGACGTGGCGGGCAATCTGAAATTCAAGATAGAAGGAGATAAGTGTTATATTACACAGAAAGGGAATAAGAAGTCAAAATAACTAAATCAATAACTTAAAAAACACAATAACCGCCCATGAGAAAAAAGTATCCGGAACGGAGCGCCACTCCATCCCGGATATGAAATAATCAACTTTTCCGCATCAGAGTGTTACACTCTGTTGATCTGATCTATGTGAATAACAACCTAGTTAACAAACTAATACTTAAAAGTTAATGCTACAAAATTACACATTTATAGCGGATAAGCGAGGTGTAAGAAGAAGTTTTCTACTCTTTTTCAGCTTATTTTTGCTACAAGTAACAGCTTTTGCTCAAAATGATGTGCGGATCACCATCCGTGAGAACAATATCACAATCATTGAAGCATTGAAGAAAGTGGAAAAGCAGTCGGGATTGTCCATTGGATACAACAACTCACTGCTGCGTGACAAACCTGCCCTCAATCTCAATCTGGACAAAGCCGGACTGGATTATTCTCTCTCTACCATCCTGAAAGGTACAGGCTTCACCTACGAATTGAAAGGTAAATACATTAAAATTATTCCCCAACCGGTACAGGAAAAGACGTCTTCCGGCAAACAAATCAAAGGAAAAGTGACGGATGAAGCGGGCGAACCGCTTATCGGTGTCAATATCCAGGTACAAGGTTCTGCCGGTGGAGTCATTACGGATATAGATGGAGGCTATTCCATCGAAGCTCCGGTGGGTAGCATACTCAATTTCACCTATATAGGTTATACTTCTCAAAACGTGAAAGTGACAGATAAAAGCGTGTATAATGTGACGCTTGCCACTGCTGTGGAACAACTCAACGAAGTAGTCGTGACCGCCCTCGGCATCAAACGCGAGCAGAAAGCATTGAGTTATAATGTGCAACAGGTGAAAGCAGACGAAATTTCCGGCATTAAAGATGCTAATTTCATCAACAGCCTGAATGGTAAAGTGGCAGGTGTCACTATCAACAGTAGTTCTTCAGGTGTGGGTGGAGCCAGCAAGGTGGTGATGCGTGGTGCAAAGTCTATCGAACAGAGCAGTAATGCGCTTTATGTCATTGACGGTATACCGATGTACAACTTTGGCGGTGGAGGTGGAATGGAATTTGATTCACGAGGTGTTACGGAAAGTATCGCCGACATCAATCCGGACGATATTGAGAGCATCTCCGTACTGACGGGCGCTGCCGCTGCCGCCCTATACGGTAGTAATGCCGCCAATGGTGCAATCGTTATCACTACCAAGCGCGGACAAGTGGGTAAGTTGCAGGTGACGGTGAACAGTAATACCGAGTTTGCCCGTCCTTTCGTGCTCCCTGAATTTCAGAACCGTTACGGAACGGGAAGCCGGGGAAAAGACGGAGGCTCTACGATCCTAAGTTGGGGAGCGAAGTTGAATGACGCTTCACGCACTAATTATGAACCGAAGGATTTCTTTGATACGGGACTTATCTTCACCAATTCCGTCACCCTTTCTACCGGTACGGAGAAGAATCAGACTTTCTTTTCGGTGGCATCGGTAAATTCCCAGGGCATTGTACCCAACAATCGTTATAACCGTTTTAATTTTACTTTCCGTAATACGACGAACTTCCTTAACGACCGGATGAAGCTTGACGTAGGAGCCAGTTATATCATTCAGAACGACCGTAACATGACCAATCAGGGTATTTATTCCAATCCCATTGTGCCTGTTTATCTTTTCCCGCGGGGCGATGACTTCGAGCTTGTCAAGGTGTTCGAGCGGTGGGATCCGGCACGTAAGATCAACACTATGTTCTGGCCGCAGGGGGAAGGTGACTATCGTATGCAGAATCCTTACTGGATTGCCTACCGTAATCTGCGCCTGAATCAGAAGAAGCGCTATATGCTGTCTGCTCAATTAAGCTATGACATTACCGACTGGCTGAATATATCGGGGCGTGTACGTGTGGATAACACCCACACCAAGTATGAACAGAAGCTTTACGCCAGCTCCAACCTGACTATCACCGAAGAGAGCGAGCAGGGACACTACACCATTTCCAAACCGGATGAAACACAGACGTATGCCGATGTGCTTGCTAATATCAACAAGCGTTTTGCAGACTTTTCTCTGGTGGCAAACGTAGGTGCCAGCATTGTGAACAACAGATACGAGGATTTCAGCTATCGTGGACCAATTCGTGAAAAGGGAATACCGAATGTGTTTAATGTGTTCGACCTCGATAACACAAAGAAAAAAGCCCGTCAGGATGAATGGCAGGAACAGACGCAATCTGTCTTTGCCAGTGTGGAAGTGGGCTGGAAGAGCATGCTCTACCTTACACTGACCGGACGTAACGACTGGGCTTCGCAACTCGCCAATTCCTCTACGCCCTGTTTCTTCTATCCTTCCGTAGGTCTTTCCGGTGTTATCTCCGAGATGTTGACCTTGCCGGAATTTATCGACTACATGAAAGTACGCGGTTCTTTCAGTTCCGTTGGTATGCCTTATCCTCGTAACCTGACGTCTCCTACTTACGAATACGATGAGGCCAACCAGCAATGGAAACCCAAAACTCACTATCCTATCAAAGACCTGAAGCCCGAACGTACCAACTCGTGGGAATTGGGACTGGATATGCGTCTCTTCAAGGATTTCAGCCTCGGTTTTTCCTGGTATCTGGCGAATACTTTCAACCAGACTTTCGATCCGAAAGTTTCCGTATCTTCCGGTTACAGCAAGATTTATCTCCAGACAGGATATGTGCGCAACTCCGGTGTGGAACTTTCATTGGGCTACGGACATACCTGGAACAACAGTTTGCATTGGGAAAGTAATTTCACTCTCTCTCACAACAAGAATACGATCAAAGATTTGGTGACTAGTTATATTCATCCTGAAACGGGGCTGCCCATCACACAGAATCGTCTGGATGTAGGCGGAATGGGTAAGGCACGCTTCATCTTGAAGAAAGGGGGTACGCTGGGTGATCTTTATACACAGAGCGACCTGAAGCGGGACAATAACGGCATGGTGGAGATTGATCCTTCCGGTACGCTGACCACTGAAGACAACCTGCCGGATATTAAGCTGGGCAGTGTATTCCCGAAAGCCAATCTGGCGTGGAATAACCGCCTCACATGGCGTGGAATCAGTCTAAGCGCACTCTTTACGGCGCGTATCGGAGGTATTGCTTATTCCGCTACCCAGGCGGCAATGGACCAGTACGGAGTGTCCGAACGTTCGGCGCAAGCCCGTGATAACGGGGGTGTGTTGCTCAACGGTCGTACGCTGGTAGATGCGCAAACGTATTACAGCCTCATCGGAAATAGTAGCGGGTTGCCGCAGTATTACACTTATAGCGCCACCAATGTACGTCTGCAAGAAGCTAGTGTAGGTTATACCATTCCCCGCAAATGGCTGGGAGGTGTGTGCGACATCGACGTCTCTCTGGTAGGTCGTAATCTGTGGATGATTTATTGCCGTGCACCTTTCGATCCTGAAGCTGTGGCCAATACCGGTAATTACTATCAGGGCATCGATAACTTCATGTTGCCGAGTACCCGCAATATTGGTGTGAATGTGAAAATAAACTTTTAACCCATTAAATCGAATCGTATGAAACAAGTGAAATCTTTCTTAAAGATATTCTCTCTGACTCTTCTCCTGGCGGGTGGAGCTGCCTGTACGGGCAACTTCGATGAGATCAACCGCAAGGATTACGAAGTGACCAAGGAAGAACAGGGACGTGGGAACTATAATATAGGCTCTACCCTGCGGGGGTTGCAGGGACTGGTAGTGCCTACCAAAGAACACCTTTATCAGTTTATCGAAGCCTTGGCGGCAGGTCCGTTTGCCGGATATTATGGAACTACCCTCGTGCGCACCGATAAATTTGAGACTTATAACCCGTCTGTCGACTGGCAGGACAAGACGTATGGGGATACTTTCATCGAGGCTTATCCGCTTTACCGTGACTTGTTAAAATTGAGTGATGATCCTGTAGCACTAGCGCTTGCCAAACTGCTGCGGGTAACCATCATGCATCGCATGACGGATATGTATGGTCCTATCCCTTACAGCAAGGTCGTGGATCAGCAGGGCGGCATTTCGCTCAATGTTCCCTATGACTCACAGGAAGCCGTCTATAAGCAGATGTTGAAGGAACTGGACGAGGTGACTGCGGTGCTGAAAGAGAATATCACGATGAATCCTGAAGCATTCCGTAAGTTTGATGATGTTTATTATGGTGACATCAGTAAGTGGTACAAGTTTACCAATTCTCTGAAGCTACGTATGGCTATCCGTATGTCTTATGTCGATCCTACTACGGCACAACGAGTAGCACAGGAGGCAGTAGCGGCAGGTGTTCTCACTGAAAATACAGACAATGCCGAGATGAAAGTAGAAGAGAACCGTGCTTCTATGGTTTTCAACGGCTGGTCCGACCACCGGATGGGTGCCGATCTTATCAGTTATATGAACGGATATAAAGATCCTCGCCGGGACAAGATGTTCACCAAAGTGGAAGTGCCGGAAACTGTTGATGGTAAGCCTGTGAATGTATCCGGTTTTGCAGGTATTCGCATCGGTATCAACGTGGTGAATAAGGAAAGCGTGATTGATCGTTACAGCAAGCCGATCATCTCAACCACAAGTCCTTATCCGTGGATGAATGCGGCAGAAGTTACTTTCCTGCGTGCCGAAGGCGCATTGCGCGGTTGGGCGATGGGTGGTGATGCCAAGAGCTTGTATGAGGAAGCGATCACTCTTTCCTTCGAGCAGTATGGGCTTCCTGCCACGGATGCTATTGCTTATGCTGCCAATGCTTCCAATACGCCGCAAGCCTATACTGACCCTGTGGATGGAACCTATTCTGCCGGAGCTGTCAGCGACATTACAATTGCTTGGCAGGAGGGTGACGAATATACTGAAAGGAATCTGGAGCGTATCATTACCCAGAAATGGATTGCCATGTTCCCTTGCACAGTAGAAGCATGGAGCGAATATCGTCGCACAGATTATCCTCATTTACTGCCTGTTGTGGTGAATAACAGTGGTGGTACTATTGACGATACTAAAGCTAAGATACGTCGCTTGTGGTATCCGCCTAGCGAATATTCCGGTAACCGTCAGTATATTCTAGAGGCCGTCGGCTTGCTGGGTGGTTCCGATAATGGTGCTACCCGCCTTTGGTGGGACAAAAAACCGAGACAATAGAAACATCACACAAGAAATGTGAAAACTAAAAAACAAGAAGATATAGAAACTAAAACAAGAAGATATGAATATGAAAATTTCCATTCCTAACATCTTCACTTATCTGTTCCTGCTACTGGCATTGTTTGCTACCGCTTCATGCAGCGACTGGACGGATCAGAAAACCGTTGACATTGACCCGCAGCATGCCAAGGAACAGAACCCTGAACTTTGGGCCCGTTACATGGAAGCACTGCGTACTTATAGGAAAAGCGAGCATTTTATTACCTACGGCAGTTTCGACAATGGTGCCGAAAAACCGAAAAATGAAGGTGCCTACCTCCGTTCATTGCCCGATTCACTGGATATCGTAACTCCGGTACATCCCGAAAGCCTCACTTCTTATGACTGCGAGGATATTCTCCTATTACAGGAAAAGAGCATTAAAGTACTCTATTTGGTGGATTATACAGCCCAAATGTCTACTCTGACCGATGCCGCCAAACTGGGTGCGTGGTTAGACAAGACTATTGCTACTGCTTCCCAATTGGGCATGAATGGGTTTGCCATTAAAGGTACACCTCTTTATGGCGGAACAGAGGCTGAACAGGCCGCCCGTCGTGAAGCGGCTAAGTTAATCGTGTCTAAATTATCTGCGGGATTAAGGGATGATGATTTGCTGATATTTGAAGGTGATCCTGCATTTGTTGATACTGACGATTTGGATAAACTGGATTATGTGGTGTTGAATACCGCTACTATTGCAAATGCTGTAGATTTAAAACTTTATGTAACGAATGTGATAGATAATTTAGCATTGGCTAAAGATAAATTGTTACTTTCTGCTAAAGTAGGGAGTAAGTTAGTCAGTGAAGAAGGTGATAAACTAGACGCTGTGGCTAACATGACTGACCGTGTGATTTCGGTCGGTCCTTTGGGCGGACTTGCTATTTATAATCTGGGTGATGACTATTTTCATACCGGGATGAATTATGAAGTCACCCGAAAGGCTATTCAAATGATGAACTCATCAAGATAAGAGAGAATGGGTAAGAAAGATGAATAATCTATATGATAAAACCTATAAAACAGAATAATGATATGAAAAATAATCTATTTAAATATCTTGTATTTCCACTGTTGTTTATGGCAGTAGCGAGTTGTACTGGGGATGATATCTCTATGCCTGCTGGACAGTTGCCTGATGAGGCTCCAATGAGTATTGTCGGGGGACAGTTGTGCAGTGAGAGAACTTTATCAAGGATGCTAACTGTCAATTTGTATGAAGGCGATGAAGAGCATATTGAAAAAATAAGCTATTCATTGACTAAACCTGCTTTAGGTACTACTACGTTAAAAGTAGTTGCTAATGAGTTATTGGTGAATACTTACAATGATAATCATCAAACACAAATGGAACCATTGCCGACTACCAATGTGCGTATTGATGACGATGGTGTGCTTACCATAGCTAAAGGAAAAAAAATATCAGCTCCCATTAAGCTTGCCATTTCTTCTGAAGGACTAAAGTCTGGTACGCTTTATCTGTTGGCAATTACTTTGGAACAGGTTCCTATGGGGATAGAGCTACAAACTGAAAAACAAGTACTTTATTATAGGATAGGTTTCCGGGAAAAGGTTACAACTACTAAGGATGAAGGTGGCTATTTAATTGATATACCACCATTATTGCCTAACATAACTTCGGTATTTTATGTAAATACGGAAACTTACCAACCTCTGATTGTAGCAGCATGGGGCATTAAGGCGGATGATTTCGGCTCTACCCCTCCTGTATATAGTTTGGGAAATATTGTAAATTTGAAAAAGGCGACAATAGATTATAATGTTGTCAATCAACGTACTTCGCTTAAATTGGGAAGTGATTTGTGTTATGTATTAGAACATAGGGATAAATATATTCGTCATCTCTTGGAATATGGTCGTAAAGTGTGTATTTGCATTGAGAATGGTGGTAAGGGGGTAGGTTTCTGTAATATGACAGATGCCCAAATTGTAGATTTTGTCGGTCAAGTAAAAGAGGTGGTAAATCGTTATCAGCTAGATGGTGTAAATCTTTGGGATGAAGATAGTAAGTATGGCAAAGAAGGTATGCCTGCTTTGAATACTGTTTCTTATCCAAAACTGATAAAGGCATTGCGCAATGCATTGCCTGATAAGTTATTGACATTGGTAGATAAAGGAAATGCTACTAAATACTTCTATGATTCAGGAAAATGTGCTGGTATTAAAGTGGGGGAATACATTGATTATGCATGGCATGGCTATGCGTCATCGAAGGATGACTTACAGATTATCAATCCTGATTTAGAAGAAAATACCCAAGCTTATAGTAAATATACACGCAAGCCTATTGCAGGATTGGATGAAAAATGTTATGGAAGCGTGAATATACCTCTTTATCTTAATAATGATTCACAGCATAGAGAACTTATGTATGAGATGATAGCCCAATGGAAAACGGAAAGGAAGAAAAATAGTGATATTTTGGTTTTTGGATTTGACTTAATAGGACAAGAATATGCTGAAATGGAGGGGGCTGTTATGTCAATTTTTGATAGTAGTTTTGCTCCTTTTATGGATGATGGTGATAGTTGGGATTTTGATATAGACGATTTTGAATATGGACTATATATGTATGTCAATTATTTGCTGGATGCTCAAGTAGGTAATCCTATAGACAATGGATACCATAAAGATTGGTAAAACAATAAACTTATTGTTTTTCTGTGCTCAAACAGTTACCTAAAAGTCGAACATATATTGTTTGTCTTTGATTAAACTTAAAATAATAATAAGTATGAATATAAAAAGAATATTTCGAGGTGTACTTACTACTGTAAGTTTACTGATTATTGTAACCATGACAATGTTACTATGTGTCGTAGGTTGCGACAATAAGGACTATAGCAATGCCTCACCTTTTGATAACGTAGTATATCTGGATGCCGCCCAACTGAAAGATGTATCCAATTTCACATTCAACCGTACCATAAAGACGGGGAAAAAGGAGATTTCCGCTTTGTTGGCACGTCCCGCAAGTGAGGATATCAATGTCGGTATCAAAGTAGATGCTTCGCTGGTTGATATTTATAATGCCCGTCTTGGCGCTAACTATACAATGCTTGATGCCAAACATTATAAATTGTCGGCAGGTCAGACTGTAATTCCACGGGGTGAAATCAGTTCCAAACCTGTCACTATTGACTTCTCCGGTCTTATTGATCTTGAAATTGATGCAGGTTATTTGCTTCCCATCACTATTGACCAAGTCTCGGGTGGTATGGGTATATTGGGTGGTTCAAAGACTATTTGTTATGTGGTACGTCGTTCCAGTGCCATCACTACGGCTGTCAGCTTGAAAAACAATTTCTTTGAAGTACCGGGCTTTGATAAAGGAAGTCCTACGGCTGCTGTAGTGAACAATATGAAACAACTCACTTACGAGGCTATCATTCGTGTGAATGACTTCAAAAATGGGGTAGACGCGAGGGAAATATCTACCATTATGGGTATCGAGCAGTATTGTTTGTTCCGTTTGGGTGATGCGGGTTTCCCGGCACAGCAGTTGCAATTCTCTTGTAATGAGATTAAATTCCCCAACGCTGACAATAGTAAGTTGTTGCAGGAAGGTGAATGGTATCATGTGGCAGTCACTTTCGATACAGAAAAGAAAGTGGCAGTCATGTACGTAGATGGTCGTGAACAGAGTCGCATTGAGGATTATGGGAAAGGAGAACCTATTAATCTGGGTATGCAGAATCGTGGCAAGGACTTCATGTTCAAGATAGGTCATTCCTATGGAGAACCTACCGATTTTTCCCGTCAACTTGATGGTGAAATCTGTGAGGTACGTGTTTGGAACGTGGTACGAACACAACAGGAGATCTTTGATAATATGTATAATGTAGATCCTACTACTTCCGGACTTTGTGCCTACTGGAAGTTTAACGAAGGACATGACGACATTGCTGAGGATTACACAGGGCATGGAAATGATGCTCATGCACATACATCGCCTGCTATTTGGCCGGAGGGTATCGAAGTGACGCAGAAGAACAAGGAATAGCTTTTGGGATAAGAAAGTAGAATGATAAAATGCCCCGCCAAGCAGAAATGATTTGGCGGGGCATTTGAACTAAAATACATTAGTCTTTGTTTCCAAAATAGGAACGTTTTTTGTATCTTTGCTTCGTAAATGCAAAGTCATGGAGGAAAAGGCAAGATTCAATGTGATATATATGGAGGAGGCGATTAAGTTCTTGGAATCCTTGGATGAAAAAGTAAGAGGTAAAATTGCTTATAATATAGGAAAAGCCATGCTAGTGATAGACAAGGAGTTATTCAAGAAAATGGGCGATTCTGATATTTGGGAGTTTAGAACTTTGTATAGTGGAATGTCCTACCGTTTGCTTGCATTTTGGGATACTGATAATGAGACATTGGTTATTGCTACTAACGGCTTTGTGAAGAAAACCCAAAAGACACCATCAAAGGAAATTGCGAAAGCAGAAGAACTAAGAAAAATATATTTCAACTCTAAAAAGTAATGATATGGAAGAAATGAAAGTTTATACTCATGAAGAAATGCTGGATAGAGTAGTAGGTACAAAAGATACTCCAGCACGCAAAAAATACGATACTGATATTAATAACTTCCTTATAGGTGAAGCTATTAAGCGGGCAAGAGAGGCTAAAAATCTTACCCAAGAACAATTGGGTGAGCTTATGGGGGTTAAAAGAGCACAAATATCGAAAATAGAAAGTGGGAAAAGTATATCCTTTTCTACGATTGTAAGGGCATTCAAGGCAATGGGAGTGAAAACTGCAAGCTTGGAACTTGGCCCTCTCGGTAAGGTTGGCCTTTGGTAATTTGGCTGATTTATTTTTAGATGCAAACAAGAAGAGTTATTTTGGCCTTACCTAATAAACAAAAGCTTATGTCTGTTGATGTGATAAAGCAGGAAAATTAAGCAGGTCTGGTTGGATTATCTTGTTCCGCAAGAGGAATATTTTTACACTCTAAATCGCTTTTTGCATGGCAGTATTTTTAATGATGGTGATGATGCTCTCCTAAAACCCGGTGAGGCAATGTGCCGTGTCCCAATAGCTCGATGGGGCAGTTGAAGTTCCTTTCCAGCCATTCCGTAGTAACGCCTGTGTCCGGATGGTAATCCAGCGTTTCGTTGACACAAGCGATGGATTTTACCTGTTGCAACACGGTGCCGATGTCGTGGCTGACAAGGATGATGGCGCACTCTTTATTGATTTCAGCCAATAATTCATAAAGACGCGCTTCGAAACGCTTGTCGATATACGTGCTGGGTTCATCGAGAATCAATACCGCAGGGTCGGAGATGATGGCGCGCCCCAACAGGGCACGTTGCAGTTGTCCGCCGCTTAATTGTCCGATAGAACGGTGTTCGAGCCCTTCCAGCCCCATACGGGAGATAATCTGTTTGCCTTTCTCTTTCTGTTCGGAAGTGAATCGGGAGGTGAGAGACTTTTGTATGCTCAATCCTGACAGGATCACTTCTTCCACCGAAATAGGAAATTTCTTGTCTATGGTGCTGTACTGGGGAAGATAGCCGAGTGAGGGCTGAATATCAGGTCCTTTTGTCACAGGAATATGTAGAATAATCTCTCCTCCTGTCGGTTTCAGCAGACCGAGGATACACTTGATAAGCGTTGTCTTACCACCTCCGTTGGGACCGATAATACCTAAGAAATCACGTTCGTAGACGTTCAGATTGACGTCATGGAGAACAGTGCGGCCGTCATATCCGGCGGATAGGTTTTTTATTTCGATGATTGGTTTCATTGCTTGAAATGGCTAGGCGGGTTCTTGATTCTTCTATTTCGCTTCAGCTTGCGTAGCAAGTGCTCGGGCTACGTTCAGCATTTCTTCTTCCCAATCATAGCTTAACGGATTGATGGGGACAACTTTCGTTCCGGTTTGCTGCGCGATGGTTTCCGCATTGCGTTTGTCAAACTCCGGTTGTACAAAGATGACCTGTACGTTTTCTGCCCGACATAGATCTATTAATTCCTTCAAATGGGCAGGAGAGGGTTCTTTTCCTCCTTCTTCGATAGAAATCTGGTGCAGTCCGTAGTCGCGGGCGAAGTAGGAGAGAGCCGGATGATAGATCATAAAGGCTTTGGCTGCCTCCGGTGAAGAAAGTTGTTGGCGAATCAGGCTGTCGGTATGTTGTATACGTTGGCAGAGAGAGTCGTAGCGAGCCATATAATAGGCGTCATTGGCCTTATCCAATTGGCTGAGGGCTTTATAGGTATTTCCCGCAATAATTAATGCATTGGCGGTAGAATTCCATATATGCGGTTCTACAGCATGGATATGGCCGTCGTGGGGGCTATGTCCGTTTCCATGTCCGTGGTCGTTATTGTTCAAGATAAGGTCGATTCCTTTGGAAGTATCGAATACCTGAATATGGGGCGTATTGTTCATCAAGCGGTCCATCCAGGTTTGTTCGAAGCCGATATATCCGATGCGGAAGTAGGCTTTGCTATCCCCTAAAGAAACAAGTTGCTGGGGGACCGGATCGTATGTTTCCGGGCTGGAACCTTTGGGAACCATGCTGATTACTTTGAACTTATCTCCCGCAATGGCTTCGGTGAAGTAACGTTGAGGCTCCAACGTAACCGTAATTACAGGTTTCTCTTCATTACTGTTGGTTTGGGAGGGGCGTCCGGCACAGGCTGCCAATAATAGGCAGACACTTCCCAAGAATAGGTTTCTTATATCTTTTAGTTGTTTTTTCATTGGTCTTTCTATTTCGTGATTTTCTATCTTATTTCTCATTTCTTGTTTTTCGGGCGCGCAATATCTCCCGTTTTCCTCCCGGAGGTCCCGGAAGGCGTTCTACTGTGAATCCGGCTGTTTGCAACATTCTCCGGACAACCCCTTTGGCACAATAGGTAGTCAGGATTCCGCCTTCGTCTAATAAAACGAAAAGACAGTTGAATAGTTCTTGCGACCACATTTCCGGTTGCTTTTCGGGGGCGAAAGCGTCGAAGTAAACTAGGTTAAATGGAGAATGGAGAGTTGAGAATGGAGAGTTGACTACGCTGTCATTGGCATTGTCCACTCTCAACTCTCCATTCTCAACTCTCAACTTATTCACGTCCGTTTCTACTTTCTGTAGTGTGAAGTGTGGAGTGAGTTGCACGTCTTTCCCCCAAGGTGATGTATGAAGCAGCTTAAACAATTCGATAGCCGGTTGCTGCCGGTCGCTCGTTGTTAATTGTTCATCATTGGAGATATATTCTAGTTGCTCTATCGTCTGCCATTCCAAAGGATATAGTTCCAATCCGGTGTAATGTATATGCCGGCCGCTCTGTTCGGCCTCTTTGAGGGTGAGCCATGCGTTTAATCCGGTGCCGAAACCTACCTCAAGAATACGTGGGGCGGTGGAAGCGGAAGCCTTCAGTCCCATCTCAATAAAGATATGTTGAGATTCCGTGCGTGCTCCTTTCGTCGAATGATAATGTTCATTCAATTCCGGAACAAACAGGGTAGCGCTCCCATCATCGGTTTTCTCAATAATTCTTTTCATCACTCACTCTAATGCTTTGTTATCTAATATTCTTACATTCTTATGTTGCCACTGCATCCCATGCGCTTTCGAGCACATATAGGAGAAGGATATAACGTATTAGTTTGCCGAGAAACATAGAACCTACCGTAATCCATGTGTTGCTCCGCATAAATCCCAGTGCGATGGCAATCACTTCCCCTATGGCGGGGAGAAAGGCAAAGAATGCCATCATGGCTCCTTTCCCTTGCAGGAAGTTTACCATCTTGTCTACTTTTTCTTTCTTTACCTTGAAATATTTCTCAATCCAGGCGATTTTGCCTAAACGTCCCATGTAATAACATGTCATTCCTCCGGCGGTATTCCCCAAAGTGGCGGACAACAGACAGGCGATAGGAGGCAGACCAAGCTTGATTAAGGCTACCAATACCAGTTCGGAACTGAAAGGCACGATGCTCCCCGCCAATAAAGCCGAGATAAATAATCCCGGAAGTCCCCATTCTATGAGGAGTTGTATCGCTGAGTCTATAAAAGCGTCCATATATTGAATGCGAATAAAAGGGTGAGACTGACTAAGGAAATGATGAAAAATACATTCGAACTTTTGCTATTGGTCAGTACAAAAAAGTGTCCTATCAGAATACTGTTGCTAATCATAAGCAATGGCAACAGGTCATTGCAATAATTCGGTTGGATGGCTATCAGCAGGAAGAGGAAGATGGTCAGATCTATCAGGAATTGCAGATAGGCGCGTGTGCGTATCTTATCTTCAAATCCCGCAGCGATGCAATGAACCGCACTGACAATAAACAGCACAAGCAGATATCCTAATATCGCCAGTTCCCAAGACTGAAGGGTCTGTAGGTGGAAAGCTTCTCCGAAAGTTGACAGCTCGATAAAAGGACGGTAGAACAGGTCCATCTCATTGTAGAAGAATGCGTGTCCGAACAGAAACCAGTAAGGCAATATCCAGCCGAGCAGTGCCCCGCAGAAACTGCGTAGGGTGAGAGATTGGAAACGATAAGCCTCAAGTATCCAAAGTACCGAAAAAACAGTAAGTTGGGGAAAAATGATACTTCCCATTCCGATAAAGAGGAAGGAATAAAAAAGGTAACCCGCCGCGTGTGATTGTTGGTAGCTTCTGAACAGGAAATAGATGGATATCAGAGAAGCCAAAGCGGCAATATCTCCCGCATATAGCAGATGCATCTCCGGACAGACGGTGACAAACAGGAAGTAAATGGCTGTCTGCATGGAAGCCCTCATGCGGATAATGCCGAACTGATTGTTCAGTTCTATTAAGAAATAGCCGATAATGGCGTAGATTAGAAAGCTGACGATCCGTTCCGCCCAGCCCGGAAGCAGGAAGCTCTGTATGGATTGCCAGAAGAAAGGCTGGTTGCCCTGTGTGGGGATGGATGCGAGTTGGGGAAATAAAAAGGAGGTCGACACCCAGCAAAGAGTGCAGATAAGGGTAACGGCAGGCAGGGTGAACCGTCCTGCCGTTACTTGATTCTGTAACCTTTTATTTCTCATTCGTCTGTTATAAATCGAATCCGATATCGCGGCGGAAGTACTTCTTGTCGAAGTTGATCATATCCGCCACCTTATAGCTCTGCGCCAATGCTTCTTCTTTGGTTGCACCGTAAGAGCAAACGGCGATGACACGTCCTCCGTTTGTCACTACCTGTCCGTCTTTCATTGCTGTTCCGGCATGGAAGATGATACTGTCCGTAGCGGCAGCTTGTTCCAGTCCGCTGATGGGGAATCCTTTTTCGTAGGCTTCCGGGTATCCGCCACTGACGAGAATGACACAACCGGCTGAACGTGGATCCATAACCAATGTCTTTTCGTTCAGATTGCCTGCGGCAGTGCCTTCAAGCAGTTCGACGAGATCACTTTGGATACGGAGCATGACGCTTTCTGTTTCCGGATCGCCCATACGGACGTTGTATTCGATAACCATCGGCTCGCCTTTTACGTTGATAAGTCCGAGGAAGATGAAACCTTTGTAGGTGATGTTTTCTTCTTTCAGTCCGTTGATTGTCGGTTCGATAATACGTGTGCGTACTTTCTCCATGAACACTTCATCGGCGAACGGAACGGGGGTTACACTACCCATACCGCCTGTATTCAGTCCTTTATCGCCTTCGCCGATACGTTTGTAGTCTTTGGCAACGGGGAGGACTTTATAGTTTTCTCCATCTGTCAGTACGAACACGGAGCACTCGATACCACTTAGGAATTCTTCGATGACAACAGTTGCAGATGCAGAGCCGAACATACCACCGAGCATTTCTTTCAGTTCTTTCTTCGCTTCATCCAGAGTAGGAAGGATAAGAACACCTTTTCCGGCACAAAGTCCGTCAGCTTTCAGTACGTAAGGAGCTTCCAGTGTTTCGAGGAAGGCCAGACCTTCTTCGATGTTGGCGGAAGTAATGCTCTTATAACGGGCTGTCGGGATATGATGACGCATCATGAAGCCTTTTGCAAATTCCTTGCTTCCTTCCAGCTGTGCTCCCTGTGCGGAAGGGCCGATAACAGCAATATGTTTTAACTCCGGACGATTCTGGAAATAGTCATAGATTCCTTCTACCAACGGATCTTCGGGACCTACTACTACCATTTCGATGTTTTCTTTCAAGGCGAAAGTACTGATAGCGTCAAAATCAGTTGCTTTGATATTGACATTCTCGCCTACGGCAGTTGTTCCGGCATTACCCGGTGCAATGTATAGTTTTTCAACTTTCGGACTTTGGGCTATTTTCCATGCAAGTGCATGTTCGCGGCCGCCCGAGCCTAGTAATAATATCTTCATAATGAGTTGGTATTATAGATGTTCTTCAAAATATCGGGTAATTTTCTCGTGCAGATGTACGCGGTCACGGCCCATTACGTTGTGTTTATGGCACGGGTAAATGAACAGGTCGGGATAAGTGCGTGCGTCTACGCAGGCTTTCATGAACGATAGGGTGTGCTGCGGCACACAGGTGTCATCATGATCATCGTGAATGATCAACAGATGGCCTTTCAACTGTCCGGCTAAGTTCTTCAAATTACATTCCTTGTAGCCTTCCGGATTCGTTTCGGGCGTATCCATATAGCGTTCGCCGTACATTATTTCATAGTACCCCCAGTCTATCACAGGACCTCCGGCAACACCTACTTTGAATATTTCCGGATAGCGGAGAAGCAGGGCAGTAGTCATGTGCCCTCCGAAACTCCATCCATGTACGCCGATACGCTCACTGTCCACGTAAGGCAGGGATTTCAGATATTCTATACCTTTTACTTGGTCTTTGCCTTCTTCCACACCGAGACGACGGAAAGTGGCGTTCTCAAATGCCAGTCCACGGTTACTGCTGCCACGATTGTCGATGGTGAACATGATATAACCTTTATTTGCCATATAAGTATCCCATCCGCGTGCACCGTTCTGCCATCCTCCGGTGACACATTGTGCATGAGGACCTCCGTAGACATAGACGATAACCGGGTATTTCTTGCTTGAATCGAAGTCTGCCGGTTTCATGATTCGGAAATGCAGGTCGGTAGTGCCATCGGCTGCTTTGATTGTTCCGGTTTCGATACTTGGCATTTGGTAGCCTTCGTAAGGACTTTTGGCGGTTAGCAGATTGACGGTTTCTTTGAACCTCTTTGTGTCTACTAGATTGATAATGCGGGGTTGGTCTTTGGTCGAATAACGGTCGATAAGATATGTGCCGGATGCATTGAGCAGTCCGTTATGTTCGCTTTCTTGAGAGGTGCTGAACGGCTGACTCATCTTTCCGTTGCCGGTGTTAACGGCGAAATGTCCGCTCTTCAACCCCTCTATGGCAGTGAAGATGATATCTTTGCGTTTGGCATTGAATCCCAGAATCTCACTTACCAACCAATCTCCTTTAGTTAGTTGTTTTACCTTACAGTATTGACGGTATGTGCCACCGTTGGCAGAAGTATGTGTTTCGGGATATATCTTGGTGCGTGTATCGAAGAGATAAAGGTGGTTGTAGCCATCCCGCTGACTTTGGTAGATGAACTTGGTGTCATCCCATGGCAAGAATACGATTGGATTTTGCGGTTCGACGTATTTGGGATGTGTCTCTTCATATAAAGTCTGCATCAGCTCACCTGTCTCTGCATTATATTGGCAGAGTTTGGCATGGTTCTGATCGCGGTTTACCTCTATGAGATAAAGACTTTTTTCGTCCGGTGCCCAACTGATATTGGTGAAATAACGATTGGTGGGATCGCCTGTATTCAAGTAAATGCTTTTATCGGTAGAAGGGTTATAAATACCGACTTGTACCTTGTGGCTGGTCATTCCGGCCATCGGATAACGTATGTTATTTACTTCTCCTACACGTGCTGTGATGTCTACAAGAGGATATTGAGTCACCATACTTTCGTCCATGCGGTAGAAAGCGAGCAAATTGCCTTTCGGACTCCAAAAGGTTCCTTTGTTGATACCGAATTCATTGCGGTGCACAGATTGCCCGCAAACGATACCTTCGGGTTCGTTGGTGATTCGTCGTCCGTTGACATACAGGTTATTTTTTACGGTATAGGCGAGATTCTTATTGATAGCATAGTCATAGTTGGCAGATGGTTCTTTGGGCAGGTCATCTCTGCCGATAACTTCTCCCTTCTTCCAATTGTAAACAGCATAGCGGACGTTTCTAGGCAGCAATACTTCCGTTTTGTCATCCCAGAGGAACCGGAGGTCGTAAAGATGAGATAACTTTGGGTATCCGGCAGATGCCAGTGCTTTGTTTACTTGTTCACGGGTGAACAGGACTTCTTCTTTTCCTGTTTGGGGTTGAATCGAATAAAGAGTGTCGATGCCCGGTTTGATGCATTCGTCACCCCACCATTGCAGTCCGTACAGGTTTTCTGCATAGAGGTAACTCTCACCGCCCGGAATCAGTTCTTCCAGCGTCGGCTTTTTGGTTTCTTGTGCCATAACATTGAATCCGATTGGTAGTGCCAACAATAACAGAATAGCTCTTTTTCCAATTTTACTCATTGCTCTTTTCTTTATTATTTGTTTTAAATCCTTCTATTTTTACTCTGTCCAAAGGAGTCTGCTTTGATTGGATAATTGCACTTATTTTTGCAAAGGCATTAAATAGGTCGTCAAATTGTTTTTCGTAACTTTCTCTATCAGAAGTAATATCTTCTTCGAGATATTCGATGCGTTGTTTTAATTCTTCCAATTCTTTTTGAGGAACATTAGATAGAAGATATTGGCGCATACGTACAAAAGCGCGAATAATATTGATATTCACTTCCACAGCGGTCTTGGATTTGAGGACGCTAGATAACATGACTATACCATATTCAGTAAATGCAAATGGAAGATATTTGATGTTATGTCCTTGTCCAGTTTTCAAGGTCGCAATTTGCGACCTTGAAAACTGGACTTCTTCTTTTGTTAGCTCGAACATAAACTCAGCAGGAAAGCGCTCGATATTACGACGCACTTGTTCTTTGAGACGTTTAGTCTCAACTCCATACATTTCTGCTAAATCAAAGTCAAGCATAACCTTTTGCCCTCTGATTTCGTATATTTTGTTTTCTATAATGGCTATATCATCCATTTTTGACTGGTTCCGATTTTCGGTTGAACATTAGAACTATGATGTAAACTTGAAGTTCCAAATTGGAATTTCAAGTTTTTAATTAATTATTAACTAGTGAATTATGGAGCGAATAAGTGCCCAAGGTTGAAACAACTTATTCCTCTTCCTTCTTCGGAATTCTCGGCTCCCGGTTCCCCCTAAATTCTCTTGGTCCTCTCGAATCTCTTCCTTCACGGAATTCTCCGCGTGGTTTTCTATCTCTGTCACCACCTTTGAAATCACCACCTTCTTTACGTGGCTTGTATTCTCCCTCTCTGCGAGGTCTGGACTCACCTTCTCTGCGTGGCTTAAATTCTTTTCTTTCTCTGAATCTTGGAGTCTGTTCAGTTTCACCTTCTTTCTTCTCTTCACCCTCTTCCTGGCTCTTGAACTCTTTGTATTTTCCGTCAAAAATCTCATATTTGCGGAACTCACACTCTAATGGTCCATTGAACAAAGGAACCTTCTGGCTTGCCTTCAAACCAATCTGGTCGAAACACTCTTCCCGATAAGAAAGCACCCATGCTTCGTTTCCTACAAACGCATGTTTCAGACGTTCGCCGATCATTTGATAGAGACCGAGCAAATCGTTTGTAGAAATACGTTCTCCATAAGGAGGATTGGTAATGATGATTGATTTCTCTTTTGGCTGTTCAAACTGTTGGAACGGTTGGAGTTTCAGCACGACGTCTTTCGACACACCGGCAGCTTTTATATTGTGAGTTGCAATCTCATTCGCTTTCGGATTGTTATCATACCCATAAATCTTATGAGCAAATTCACGCTCCTGGCTGTCGTCATTGTAAATCTCATCGAACATATCCGCATCGAAATCCACCCATTTCTCGAAAGCAAATCCTTTACGGAATACTCCCGGTGCAATATTCTTTGCAATCAGTGCCGCTTCGATAGGAATAGTGCCCGAACCGCACATCGGGTCAATCAGGTCGCATTCTCCACGCCATCCAGTCATCAGAATCATGCCGGCAGCCAACACCTCATTCAACGGAGCCTCTACCGCTTCCTGGCGATAACCGCGACGGTGCAGTGATTCTCCTGAAGAGTCCAAAGACAAAGTGCAAGTAGTCTGTGCAATGTGAATATTCAGCAGTACGTCCGGATTGTTGATGCGGACAGACGGGCGTTTCCCGGTTTTTTCGCGGAAGTAATCCACAATCGCATCCTTTACCTTATATGAAACGAACTTTGAATGGCGGAATTCTTCGCTGAACACTACCGCATCAATGGCAAATGTCTTGTTTACATCAAGATATTCTTCCCATGGAATGGTTTGTATCTGATTATAAACCTCGTCTGCATCTTTAGCAGTGAAGTTTTTAATTGGTTTCAGAATGCGGATAGCAGTACGAAGGCAGAAATTGGCTTTATACATCATACGTTTATCTCCACTGAATGAAACCATTCGACGGCCTATTTGAATGTCGTTGGCTCCTAGTGTTGTCAGTTCCTCTGCAAGTATCTCTTCCAGTCCTTGGAAGGTCTTGGCTATCATCTCGAATTGTTCGCTCATATATAGTTATTTGATATTATTTTTTTGCTTTGGTTTGTACGATTCTTGCTCCGGCAGGCACGTTCTCCGTTACCCAGATGTTACCTCCTACAGTTGCATCGTGCCCGATAGTGATTCTTCCCAAGATAGTGGCGTTGGAATAAACAATAACATTGTCCTCCAGAATAGGGTGGCGGGGAATCCCTTTGATAGGCTTTCCGTCAGCATCTAACGGGAAACTTTTGGCCCCCAAAGTAACACCTTGGTATAGTTTGACATTATTACCGATAATACTGGTTGCACCGATTACGACACCCGTACCGTGGTCGATAGTGAAGTAACTGCCTATTTTAGCTGCCGGATGGATATCAATCCCTGTTTCGCTATGCGCCATTTCTGTGATGATACGGGGAATTAAAGGCACTCCGAGTTCCAGCAATTCGTGTGCTATCCGATAATTGCTGATAGCTTTAATAGCCGGATAGCAGAAGATTACCTCTCCATAGCTTTCGGCGGCAGGGTCACCGTTATAGGCAGCTTCCACATCTGTTGCCAGTATTTTCCTCATGGTGGGCAGTTTGCTGATAAACTTAGCGGCAAGGCGGGCTGCTTCTTCCCGTTTGGAATCGGAGCAGACGTTGCATTTTCCCTCTATGGAAGTACTAAAACACAATCCGGCCAGAATTTGCTCTGCAAGCAGATCAAATAGTTTCTCAACGTTTACACCAATGTGATAATTGATAGTCCGGCTGTTAATGGTCGAATTTCCGTAATAACCGGGAAATAGAATAGAGCGTGAGAGCTCGATAATTTCATACAAGACTTTAGCAGAAGGCAGTGGTTCGCCATCTTTGTGTTGATGAAACAGTCCTTTGTAAGATTCGCTTTCCGATAGCTCATCGACTGCCTGTGTCAGAATGTGGGTGAAGTTCAGTGGACTCATTAGGTCAGTTACTCATATTTATATGGGTACAAAGGTATTAAAAAAATAATAAGATTGATTGGGATTCAGGATAAATAATGTATTTTCACGTGGAACATCCGATTATATAATGTGAAATGCCACTTCTTCACCAGAAGCGGCATTCCTTGCTATTAGAATATTAGAATGAGAGAGAGTTTTGTTACATATTTGTATTATCCATCGTAACGGTCATTTCGGGAACCAATACGTAGGCTTGCTTTTTAGTGTTCCATTTATAGTAATTGGTAGTGACGGTTTTACCTTCGTAAATATAGTTGATTCGTAAATCTTTTTGCCATTCATCCTTGTCACTGTCCCATCTCAAAGCTTCACTTTCAACCATCCGTTTGCTATCATCGTACTTATAATTGTACTTCATGTAGTTAGCAAGGGTACTTCCGTCCATTTTGTAAACAGTTTGTCCTATTGTCATACCATTTTCTTCTACCGGATTGTAGATCAGTTGACCATCATTGCTGCGCGCAGAAGTGGCAAGTGATGCAACCAGAAGAACTGCTGATACAACGAACATCTTTAAAAATACTTTGGCTTTCATGGCTATTTAAGTTTTTGGGTTATTCTTTCATTTTTCTATAACTGCATCTGTTTTACGCTGCGAAATTACATATTAATTTGCTATTTATGCAATATTGAAGATGAAATATTATCAAAATGTCAGATTTGTGCGCTAGTATTGACTTGCTTTTTGGCAATATTGGTGACAAAAAAATATCCGGCAGTCAATCTGCCGGATATAGAATGAATCACTTCGTTGAAAAAGTGTTCCTTTTTCTTGCTTTCTGGTTGTCAGGTTAAATAATGTTATTACTAAATCCTGTTGCAATTTTGCCGGTATGCGCTGTGGCGGTGCAAGATGCATTATCGGTTTTAATGTGCTTCGAGCCAGTTCTTTCCCCATCCGCAATCCGCTTTTAAGGGAACGTGCATACGGTATGCTTTTTCCATTTCTTCGATAACGATTTCTTCTACCCGTTCTTTCTCATCAATGGGGACACTGAAATTTAATTCGTCGTGTACTTGCAGAATCATTTTGGCTTTTATTCCTTCTGCCCGGAACCGTTGGTAAATACGTGCCATAGCCACCTTGATAATATCGGCCGCGCTTCCCTGAATAGGAGCATTGATAGCGTTTCGTTCCGCATATCCGCGTACGACTGCATTCCGGGAGTTGATATCCGGTAAGAAACGTTTCCGGTGGAAAATCGTTTCCACATATCCTTTCTCTTGAGCCACCCGGATACTCTGATCCATGTAGGCCTTTACTCCGGGATAGGTTTCAAAGTAACCGTCGATTAATTCTTTGGCTTCTTTTCGTTCTACATTCATCCGTTCGGCAAGTCCGAAAACAGATATACCATATATAATACCGAAATTGGCGGTTTTTGCTTTGCGGCGCATATCAGAATCCACATCCTTCAGATCAATCTTATAAATCTTAGCGGCTGTTGCAGCGTGGATGTCATGATTACTGAGGAAGGCGTCGATCATATTCTTATCCTCACTGAGATGTGCCATAATCCGTAGCTCGATCTGTGAATAGTCGGCGGAAAAGAAAAGACAACCTTCATCCGGAATAAATGCTTTACGGATCTCTTTTCCGTTCTCGTCGCGTATGGGGATATTCTGTAAGTTCGGATTGCTTGAGCTGAGACGTCCTGTAGCGGTGACAGTCTGATTGAAAGAAGTATGTACCCTTCCCGTACGTGGATTGATAAGTTGGGGGAGTGCGTCGATATACGTTCCCAGTAACTTCTTCAGTCCGCGGTGTTCCAGAATTTTCTCCACCACCGGATGTTTGTGGCGAAGACTTTCGAGAACCTCTTCCGAAGTGACATATTGCCCTGTCTTTGTCTTTTTGGCTTTTTCTACAATCTTCAGCTTATCGAACAGAACTTCACCGACCTGTTTCGGCGAAGCGATATTGAAAGTCTCGCCTGCCAGATCATAAATCTCTTTTTCGATGCGTTCCATCTGTTCTGTAAAATGAGCGGACGACTGTTTCAATGCTTCCGTATCCAATAACACTCCGTTTCTTTCTATATTGACCAATACCGGGACGAGAGGCATTTCGATATCATAGAACAAACGTTCGGCGCCATTCTCTTTCAATTCCTTCTCCAGTACGTTTTTCAATTTCAGCGTTACGTCTGCATCTTCGCAAGCGTAGCGGTAAACATCCTTCGGAGCAAGGTCGCGCATATTCTTCTGGTTTTTACCTTTTGGCCCTATCAACTCATCGATATGAATCGTCTGATAATGCAAATAGATTTCTGCCAGATAATCCATCCCGTGACGAAGTTCCGGTTGAAGAACATAGTGAGCAATCATTGTGTCGAAGAGCGGACCTTTTACTTCCACTCCATAATTTTGGAGAACAATCATATCGTACTTGATATTTTGCCCCACTTTCAGCGAACTTTCGTTTTCGAATACCGGTCGAAACTCATTGACGATTTTTAACGCTTCTTCTTGGTTTGCGGGAACCGGGACATAAAATGCTTCATTTTCGTTAATGGAGAAACTCATTCCGACCAATTCTGCATCCATCGGTTCCGTTCCGGTGGTTTCCGTATCTAACGAGAGAATTTTAGATGTAAGTAACTTTTGAATAATTTCCTTTCTTTTCTCTTCTGTATCAATGAGTTGATAGTCACAACAGAGCGATTCTAACGTCTCTAGATTCGATTTTTTGGCTTCACTCGGCTCGTTGCCCGTGAAATTTGCAAATAAATCGCCTTGTATCCCTTCACTTTTTTCGGGAAAGAGTGGGAGAGGAGCGGAAGTCTCTTTTTTAAGTACCCGGTCGATAAGTGTTCTGAATTCCAGTTCCTCGAAGATGGAACGAAGCGCCTCTTCGTCCGGTTGCTCGCGAACGAGCGCATCCATCTCAAGTTGGATAGGTACATCGGTTTTGATAGTTGCCAGGAATTTAGAAAATGTTATCATCTCCCGATTCGTTTCCACTTTTGTCTTTAATGCTCCTTTCAGTTGGTCGGTATGCTCCAATAGGTTCTCGATACTTCCGAATTCGGCAATCAGTTTCTGAGCGGTCTTTTCGCCTACGCCGGGACAGCCGGGGATATTATCCGAAGAGTCGCCCATCAGACCGAGCATATCAATCACTTGTGCCGGAGACTTAATATCGAACTTGGCTTTCACTTCTTCCACTCCCATTACCTCAAAGCCTCCCGTATGTTTGGGACGGTACATGAATACCTTGTCACTTACCAATTGTCCGTAATCCTTATCAGGTGTCATCATATAAGTAGTGATGCCTTGACGACCGGCTTCGGTAGCAAGTGTTCCTATCACGTCATCGGCTTCGTAACCGGCAACCTCCAGAATAGGAATGCGATAAGCACGGATAATATCCTTTATAATAGGTACGGATAATCGGATTGCTTCCGGAGTTTCTTCGCGTTGTGCTTTATATTGTTCGAAAGCTTCGTGGCGGAAGGTAGGCCCCGAAGGGTCGAAAGCCACTCCTATATGCGTCGGGTTCTCTTTTTTCAGCACCTCTTCGAGGGTATTCACAAAGCCTAGTATGGCTGAAGTATTGAATCCTTTGGAGTTGATTCTGGGGTTTTTGATAAAGGCGTAGTATGCACGGTATATCAGTGCATAAGCGTCTAAAAGAAATAATTTATTATCTGAATCCATAGATTTAATTAATTTTTCATGGTAAAAGTACAAAAAAATACCGTATTAAGCGTTTTATTATTACTTTTGTGCTCAAATTGTGTAGTAAATGGACAGTATATCACTTATCAGAACTCCGATTGAAGCGGAACTGGAGGCTTTCAAGAAACTTTTTGATAGTTCTCTTTCCAGTTCGAATGCATTGCTCGACAGTGTCGTATCCCATATACGGCAGAGGAATGGTAAGATGATGCGTCCTATTCTTGTCTTGTTGGTGGCACGTCTTTACGATGCCGTCCGTCCTTCTACCCTTCATGCGGCTGTTTCGCTGGAACTGCTTCATACAGCCAGTTTGGTGCATGACGATGTGGTGGATGAGAGTACCGAACGTCGTGGTCAGCTTTCAGTGAATGCCATCTTTAATAATAAGGTAGCCGTGTTGACGGGAGATTATTTGCTTGCCACTAGTCTGGTTCACGCCGAGCAAACGAAAAGCCATCCTATCATTCGACTGGTTTCTTTGCTGGGGCAGGATCTTGCCGACGGTGAATTGCTTCAACTTTCGAATGTAAGTAATCATAGCTTCTCGGAATCCGTTTATTTTGATGTAATCCGTAAGAAAACCGCTGCTCTTTTTGCTGCCTGCACGAAGGCTGCCGCCCTCTCGGTAGATGCAAATGAGGGAGAAGCCGAATTCGCCCGTTTACTAGGGGAGTATATTGGTATTTGCTTCCAGATTAAAGATGATATTTTTGACTACTTTGATAGTAAGGAGATTGGTAAGCCGACAGGTAATGATATGCTCGAAGGAAAGTTGACCTTACCGGCTCTCTATGTGCTGAACAATACGAAGGACGATGCTGCCCGGGAGATTGCGATCAAGGTGAAAGACGGTACGGCTACCCCTGACGAAATAGTCCGTTTGATCGCGTTTATCAAAGAAAGCGGAGGTATCGAATATGCAATTCAAACCATGAACCTGTATAAAGAGAAAGCTCTAGGATTATTGGCCTCTTTGCCGGATTCGGATGTATGTACAGCTCTCCGGGCCTATCTGAATTACGTGGTGGACCGCGAAAAATGATTACTTTCGATATTTATCCAACCGGGAATAACAAGACAAAAATCGATCCCAATCTTCTATCTTTTCTGATTTCATAGCTTTGCCTATTAGGAAGCTTTTATCTATTTCTTCCGGTGTATGGAGTATATCAGTGCATAATGTATTGGCCTGTTCTATGTATCTCCAGGCTTCTTCTTTTGTAATATATCCGCTTCCTAAAGCGCTGCGAACCAATCCTACGAGCAGCCCCATATCCCATCCGACAATACCTCTTTCCAAATCATTTATCCATATAATAGGGTCTCTTCTTTCCTCTGTATACTTCACGAAATTGTATAGATTCTTTCCTTGCCGGATGAAGCGTTCTATTCCGAAAAAGCGTTTGTGGATGATCTCTTCGAACTCATGTATGTTACTTGCTGAAAGCAGGTGAGGTAGCATGATTTGATAGGAGACCCTATCGCCTTCATTGATCAGAAATTGGAATAATCCGGTGACGGATTCGGTATCGTTACAATAAAATTTCTCTAACAACAAATCGGATAATTTTTGCGGATGCATTCCGGTTTCCATGGAATTAAGATAAAATCCTTCCAATGCGGCTTCCATATAGCCGATGCGTAATCCCTTTTTCCTCTCGGTTTTGAGGAATAGATTTAGAGGGTTATGATTGAATCGTAAGGTTCTCGTGTATACGTCCATCCTATACTTTCATTCAGATTTATGAAAAGCGTGAGAACTGTTGCAATGTATCCTCCTGAGGCTTCGGCAAGCCGTTATGATAATACAAGCAACAGTCCCACGCTCCATTCGATATATAACAAAAGTATATACATGAAGGTGCGTGAGACCCGTTTGCTTATTACCTTCATAACTTTGAATTTTGCCGAATTCCAGGAAGTTGGTAATAAATGAAACGTTCTCTAATATAACTGATTAGCGTAAGCGTCTCCGCGATTCTATATAGTGTATTAAAATAAAAAGGCTAATGATCCCTTTTTAGTCATTAGCCTTTTCCCATCTGTCAGGAAGCAGTTCCCTGTATTTTTCAATTGGTGTGTTCGGTTGCCATTCGGCTGTTCTGTTTATCACATCCGTGAGATACTCAAATAGATTCACTTTATGCATCCTACAAGTGAGTGCTATCGTATAGAGTATGGCGCCTCGTTCGGCCCCCTTATGGCTGCCGAAGAACAATGAGTTTTTTCTTGATAAGGATATGTACCGGTTCATCCGTTCAACCATATTGTTGTCCAGATAAGTGTCACCATAATTAAAGATGTCCACCACTGCATTCCACTCATTGCGAAGATAGGTAATGGCTTCCTGCAGTTCGCTCTTAGGTAACAAATCCCCCCGTTCTTCTATTTCATCAAGCACATCTTTTATTTCTCCGAGTATGTCCGGCGCATACTTTTTTCGATGCATAAGATTCTGTTCTACCGTCCATCCCTCAACCCCAACTTTATGCTTATGCTCGTTTTGATAAAGTGCGTTTATCAGCTCCACGATCCTTTTTGCATCCGGGTCCTTCTCACCGCAATCTATAAATTTACGTTTTATATGTTGCAAGCACGGGATGCGTGTGATATTGGGATAAGCATCGCTTTCGAGCTTCCGGTAAGGTGAGTAACCATCGCTTTGTATGATACCTTTGCAACTGCCTAATTCGTTAAGAATAACTCTTTCAGACCGGGAGCCGTCATCATAGAGCAAGTATATCATCCTGGTGTTTATGCCGACAACCACCCAAAGATATCCCTTCCTGACTCCTTTTCCCTTGCTGTTCTTTTCCGGGACGAGTATTTTGTAATAGGTTTCATCGGCTGCCTTATAAGGATCACTCAAAGCTGTCTGCCGGATGCACTTATAAAGATTTTCGAAGAGGCTTGAGGCTTTTTCTATCAACTTATGAGCCGTAGGTTTCTTCAGCGTAAAGCCATGACTCTCGAAGTAGTTGATGATTCTTTCAACAGGTAGCGATTGTATATAACGTAATTCCATCAATCCGGCAATAAATGAACCGTCATAGCTGGAATTCAAGAAGGCCGAAGCCGGTGTTTTTCCCTCAAACAGGCGACCTTCTTGCGTATAGGTGTGTATCTTGTAGACATGCTTGATGAAGCGCATGGGTACACATTCATAGCGGACGCATATTCTGGGAACAGTGGTAAACAACCGGGCCTTATTGATGTCAAAATCGGGATCATCGGGATAAACGACATGTTCTTCTTCCTCCATCTCATAATGCATGTCACGTTTGGCCCCATTGTTCTTTCTTGCTTTACGCTTATCTGCTTTTTCCGCTTCTATCTTCTGCCGCTCTTCTTCGGATATGGCAGATTGGGGAGCCTGTTGCTGTTCGGATGTGTTGGATACAAGTTTGGCGAGTCCCTTAGTAAGGCGCTGTTGCTTGCTAAGAGATTCGCCTTTTTGAAGGAGTGCCTCTTTAAGGGAAGAAACCTCCTTTATCAAAGCATCTATTTGGTCCAAGAGTCTGTTGTTGTCATCTCGTAATCCCTTGATTTGTTCCTTCAATAACTCTATGATCTCATCCTTTTTCATGGCATAAAGATATAAAAAATCAACGAATTGGCCAAATAAACCGGATGATATCTTTAGCGCAAATAACTAATAATCAAAATGTTGAATTAGATCCTAAAACGCTTTCTCAACCGTACAGACTTTAATGACACTCCATTTAAGATAAAAGACAAAACCTGATAAGAAATCTCGTAATTGCCTGTATTGGGGTTAAATGTCGGTAACTCAAAACTTCCACCTTCGAGGCGCTTGTAGTACAGAAGAAAGCCATCGCCATCCCAACGCAGTATTTTTACACTTTGTCGGTTTTTACCAAAGAATAAAAAGATATCTCCGGAAACGGGAGACAAGTCCTTCATTTCCGATCGTATAATTTTGAATAAACCGTCAATGCCAAGGTTCATACGAACAAAGCCCTGGTACAGATAGTATCGATTGGCTGATGTTAGAGAATACATGGATCTCCCTCCTTTCTTTCGTAATCGCGCAACATTTTAATCACACCACCGGGTGTGGCCCGTTTGACCGAAATGGTGGTTCCACTGTTAAAGGTGATTGTGATCCCGGCAAGACTAAACTCTTCTTCCGACAACATGGCGGGTGCTATTTGAGTGAACGCAGGAGAGGTAGTGCTCAGTGGGGACGGTTCAACGCCGCCATAATAATCACGGACCACATCTGCCTTGGCTTGTTTAACGCTATAGCCCCGTCTGGACATCCAGGAACTCATACCACCAAAAGTGGTATGCTGATCGCGGCAAACATCGGCTAAAGAACAATTGTAGTCTACTTTCAATACTTCAAGGAAATGTTTCCAAGTTTTTCCAAATCGATTTTCTGCTAAATCCATAATGCTTCATTTTTATACATAGCAAAAATATAAGAATGAAAAAAGGCCGACAAGATAGAATCGCGGAGACGCTTACTGATTAGCTATATTTTCATCGCTAAATCGTTTACAAAGATAAGAATTTTCCGAATTGTAGGATAACGAACTTTAGTTTTTCTTAATATAAAAAATGCCGCGTCGGCTTCCGTAAAGACGGGAGCCAGCGCGGCAGGGCATATTTGATTGCTAATGTAGCCCTTGGGGTTTAGAAGAATTTGATTTCTTCGCCTTTGATATCCGAAAGGAGGAGATTAGCCAGACGGCTGGTACCCAAGCGGAACAGCTGGTTGTTGAGCCATTCCTCGCCCAGTACTTCCTTGACGATGGTGTAATAAACAACTGCATCGTTGACCGTATTGATACCTCCTGCCGGTTTGAAGCCGACTTTATTTCCTGTTTTCTGATAGTATTCCTTGATGGCTTCACACATCACATACGCAGCTTCCGGAGTGGCGGCAGGCTGTTGCTTGCCGGTGGACGTTTTGATGAAATCCGCACCCGAATACATGGATAGGATGGAGGCTTTCTTGATGTTGGAAGCACTCTTCAAGGCTCCTGTTTCGAGGATTACTTTCAGATGATGTTCTTTGCACACTTCCTTCAACTCCACTATTTCTTCGCACATTCCTTCGTAGTCTCCGCTCAAGAACTTGCCTATGGAGATGACGATGTCTATTTCATCGGCGCCGTCTGTGATTGCCAATGCAGTTTCTGCTACTTTTACTTCGATGAAAGTCTGAGATGAAGGGAAACCTCCTGATACACAGGCGATATTGACTCTGTCTACCTCCAACGTATTCTTGACAATAGCGGCAAAATTAGGATATACGCAGATTGCCGCTACATTCTTCAGATCAGGGTATTCATCGTCAAACTGATTGACTTTTTCGGTGAAATGCATTACGCTTTCATCGCTATCTGTGCTGTTCAGTGTAGTCAGGTCGATACAGTTAAACAGGAACTTCTTAACGTCTTCCGTATTGTTTTCCGGAACTTTCTTCTCGATCAGTTCGGCTACGCGAGCTTGGGTGTCCGCATCGTTCAGATTGGTGTTATACTTTGCCAGTGCGGCATCATACTTGCTAGGCTGTGAGTTATTCTCTTCCATGATCTTTCAGTTTTGGGTTGTTGATATGTCTTTTATTATCTCGTTTCGTTTTCTTGTCTATACTCTTTTGCAACGCGTTGGTGATATCTACACCCGTTTGGTTGGCAATGCAGAGAAGCACCCATAATACGTCTGCTATTTCTTCATCAAGGTTGTCTTTTTCTCCCTCTTTGAAGGATTGATCGCCATATTTTCGAGCCATAACCCGTGCCAGTTCTCCGACTTCTTCGGTCAGGACTGCCATGTTGGTCAACTCGCTAAAGTAGCGGACGCCGTATGTCTTCACCCATTGGTCTACTTGTTTTTGAGCTTCTTCCAGAGTCATTTCTTTAGTACTTAGGGGTTAATAATTGTGATTAATAGGGTTGTTACTGATGGTTAGTCAGTCTGTTATTCTTTGTTCTTGGTATCTATACATATAGTAACAGGGCCGTCGTTTAAAAGTTCGACTTTCATATCCGCCCCGAAAGTACCTGTACCGATTGCCTTGCCCAATGCGCTGCTCAGATCTTTGCAGAACTGCTCGTAAAGCGGAATGGATACATCCGGCTTTGCGGCTTTGATGTAGGAGGGGCGGTTTCCTTTCTTGGTGGAAGCGTGTAAAGTGAATTGGCTGATGACCAGAATCTCGCCTCCGTCTTCCAGAATAGACTTATTCATTACTCCATTTTCATCGTCGAAAATACGCAGATTTACTATCTTTTTGCAGAGCCAGTCAATGTCCTCCTGACCGTCGGTTTCCTCGATACCGACTAAAATCAGCATTCCTTTTCCGATGGCAGACTTGCAGTTTCCGTCAATAGTGACTGATGCATGGCTTACCCGTTGTATAACAATTCGCATTACTCTTCTTTTATTTCATGATTATGAAAGGCAAATTTACAAAATTAAGAAGAGAAAACGGTGTATTGGGAAGAAAATATTATAATCCTTCTTTGACTATTTTTGCTTTGGCTTCTCCGACAACGGCAGCAATATCCTCTAATGAGGCCTCTTTGATTCGTTTTACGCTCTTGAACTCTTTTAGAAGAGCCGTTTTGGTCTTTTCTCCAATCCCTTTGATGGTATCCAGCGCAGATGCCACTTGCCGTTTGCTGCGTTTATCGCGATGGAAACTGATTGCAAAGCGGTGTACTTCATCCTGAATCTGTGTCAGTAGGCGGAAAAGCGGGCTATGCTGCTTGATACCGATTGTTTGCGGTGGAAAGCCGAATAGGAGTTCCGATGTACGGTGGCGGTTGTCTTTTGCCAGTCCGGCAATAGGAATATTGAGGCGTAATTCATCCTCAATAACTTCTCTGACGACCTCCATTTGTCCTTTTCCACCATCAGTGATAATCAGGTCGGGTAGAGGAGCGCTTTCTTCAATAGCACGCTGATAACGCCTTCTGACGACTTCTTTCATCGAAGCGTAGTCATCCGGACCTACGACGGTCTTTATATTATATTTCCGGTAATCTTTTTTCGATGGTTTGGCTTTTTTAAATACGACGCAGGCTGCCACTGCGTCAGAACCTTGTATGTTCGAGTTATCGAAACATTCAATCTGCAATGGAGGCCTTTCCAAATGCAATTCTTGTTGTATCTCTTTCATCAAACGCATACTCCTCTGCTCCGGATTCAGCTTTTCCGCCTGCTTCAGGCGGTCGGCCTTGTATTGCTTCACGTTTAAGATGGAAAGTTCCAATAGCTTCTTCTTATCTCCCCGTTGGGGAACGGTGAAAACTACATTATTCAGCTCCATATCAAGCTCAAAAGGAACGATAATCTCTCTCGACTGACTCTTGTAACGCTCTCGCATCTCGATAATGCCCAGCGTCAGAAGCTCTTCTTTTGATTCATTCAGCTTCTTCTTATATTCGAAAGTGAAAGCCTGGTTGATAGCTCCGTTGGTGATATGGAGGTAATTGATAAAGGCCGAATTGGTTTCATCTTCTTCGATAGAAAAGACATCTATATTATGAAGGACAGAGCTGACCACTTCCGACTTCGAACGATAGTTTTCTATTAAAAGATACTTCTCTTTTATTTTCTGTGCCTCCTCAAACTTCATCTCACCCGCCAATGTCTGCATTCTCTCCAGCAGCATACGGCTTACTTCTTGCGTATTTCCCTTGAGAATCTCTTTGATTTCATCGATATTCTTGAGGTAATCTTCCTGTGATTGCAGCCCGATGCATGGTCCGGCGCATTTCTTGATATGATATTCCAGGCAAACATTGAATTTGCCTGCCCGAATGTTCTCCGGGCTTAAATTTAAATTGCAAGTCCGCAAAGGATATAGATGCTTTATTAAGTCCAATACCGCATACATCGAGGGAATATGGCTATACGGACCATAATAGGAAGAACCATTTCTTATTATCTTTCTCGTTTTGAAAACTCGGGGAAAATACTCGTTTTGTACGCAAATAGAAGGATAAGTCTTGTCATCCTTCAATAAAACGTTGTAACGGGGTTTGTATTTCTTTATCAGATTATTTTCCAGAAGGAGAGCGTCCTCTTCCGTGTTGACTACAATGTAGCGAATATCCACGATTTTGCTGACCAACACCCGTGTCTTTCCGGGTTCGTGTTCTTTACTGAAATAGGAGTAGACCCTTTTCTTTAAATTTTTAGCCTTTCCAACGTATATAATCGTTCCTTCCGAATTCAGGTATTGATAAATACCCGGCTTTTCGGGAAGATTGGCTACGATTCCTTTCAGATATTCATTGAACTTCGCTTCCATACGTATGCTTATTCTCATTCTTTGGGTTTCATCACACAGAGGACGCGGAGTATTATAGCGTCAGTACGGATTCTACCTCTACATCATCGCCGAATACGGCTTTCCCGTTCAGGTCTTTCAACTCGATGATGAAGTTTACATATACTTTTTTAGGCTTTAGCATTTTCACAAGTTCACAAGCTGCTTTCATTGTTCCTCCTGTTGCCAGCAGGTCATCGTGTATCAGAACTACATCGTTCTCGTCCAGTGCATCTTTATGAATCTGCACGGTATCTTTTCCGTATTCCTTGTCATAACTTGCCTCAAGTGTTTCGGCCGGAAGCTTGCCTGGTTTGCGGATAGGGACAAAGCCGGCATTCAGACGGGTTGCCAGAATAGGCCCCATGATGAAACCTCTTGATTCTATGCCTATAACTTTTGTGATACCTTTGTCCTTATACATATCGAACATGACATCCGACAATTCCTGCAAACACCACGGGTCTTTGAATAATGTCGTAACATCATAAAACAAGATTCCGGGAATGGGGAAATCTGGTATTTCCCGAATACTTTTGATTAGCGTTTCTTTGCTCATAATCATTGATTTATATCGTTTCTTTAAATGTTTTGTTTCACGTGAAACGTTGCACATTATCATCGTCCCGAAAGCACCAGCAATACATTGATGTCGCTTGGAGATACTCCCGGTATTCTGCTTGCTTGGGCAATTGTTTCCGGATCTATCTTTACCAGCTTTTGGCGGGCTTCGGTAGATAGCGACTGAATGGAAGCATAATCAAATTTCCCTTTAATTTTTATACTTTCCAATCGTGCCAGTTTTTCTGCTATCATCCGTTCTCTGTCAATGTATCCTTGATACTTGATTAAAATTTCAGCAGCTTCGAGAATTTCTTCTTTTCGGCCCTTATCGGAATTTGTCGCTTTTCCCAATTCCCGTTGGAATGCCGGAATATGCTCTGATATGTTTTCAATCGTCACTTGCGGACGATTCAGTATTTCTATCAACTTGCATCCTTGACGCAGGGGAGTGGTTCCTATCTTTTCGAGTGCATCATTGATTAATGCAGGTTTCATCGAATAGTTTTGTGCGAAGGAAACAATTTGCTCCACTGCTTCCTTTTTGCTTTTCATTAATTGATAACGATCTTCTTTGGCCAGGCCAAGCTGATAGGCTCTTTCGGTGAGTCGCATATCTGCGTCATCCATTCGGAGCAAGATCCGATATTCTGCCCGTGAGGTGAACATCCGATAAGGTTCATCTACACCTTTTGTTACCAGATCATCGATCAATACGCCTATATATGCTTCGTCACGTGCTAATGTGAATGCTTCGCCACCATGACAATTGATATGTGCGTTGATTCCGGCTATTAATCCTTGTCCTCCGGCTTCTTCATATCCGGTAGTACCATTCACCTGTCCGGCAAAGAATAAATTTTTGATAATCTTCGATTCCAACGTATGTTTCAATTGTGTCGGGTCGAAGTAGTCATATTCGATGGCATATCCCGGACGGTAGATCACCAAATCTTTGAATGCCGGAATTTGTTTTAGCGCTGCGATCTGTATGTCCATCGGAAGCGAGGAAGAAAATCCGTTCAAGTATAATTCTTGGGTGGTTTCACCTTCCGGTTCCAGGAACAACTGATGCTGGTTCTTGTCGGGGAAAGTAACGATCTTGGTTTCGATACTCGGACAATAACGTGGACCGATACTCTGAATCTGTCCGTTGAATAGAGGGGAATCCGGCAGACCCTCGCGTAGAATGCGATGTACTTCCTCATTCGTATAGCAGGTCCAGCATTGAAGTTGTTTCAAATGCCGTACGCTTGTGTTCATAAATGAAAACTTATGGAAGTCACATTCTCCATCCTGTGTTTCCATCTGATCAAAATGAACGCTGCGTGCATCTATTCGTACCGGAGTTCCGGTTTTCATCCTACCGTATGTGATCCCGTGACGGGCGATGGATTCGGTCAGTTGGTAAGAAGCCGGTTCGGCCATTCTTCCTCCCGGCAACTTATGACGTCCGACGTGCATAAGTCCGTTGAGGAAAGTTCCTGCGGTTAGTACGACACACTTTGCTTTGAAGGTAACTCCCCAAACTGTAACAAGGCCGGTCACCTCTCCGTTCTCCACCAGAAGTTCGCAGACGGTATCTTGCCAGATATGAAGATTGGGCGTGTTCTCCAGTTTTTCCCGCCAGGACCAGATAAACTTGGCGCGGTCACATTGAGCGCGCGGACTCCACATGGCAGGACCTTTTGACCGGTTTAAGATTCGGAATTGGATGGCCGTCTCGTCCGTAACCAATCCCATCTGTCCACCCAGTGCATCTATTTCACGTACAATTTGTCCTTTGGCGATTCCTCCTACTGCCGGGTTGCAACTCATCTGTCCAATCTTGTTCATGTCCATTGTGATGAGACAAGTCTTTGAACCTAAATTAGCGGCAGCGGCTGCCGCTTCGCAACCGGCATGTCCGGCACCAATTACAATTACGTCGTACTTAAAATCCATTCCTATCTTATTTATTATCTAACGCTGCAAAGTTACAGAAAAGTTGCGAGAGTTGTATCTTTAAGCTGTTTTTGCTTCCGAAAAATCGGGGAGAGGGACGGGCGGATTGAAAAAAAACGCCGTGATTTCGGGTTATGAACATACAGTTTGTTCAAAAAATAAAGTTGTTCTTACTGCTTTGGTGGCTTACTTTCTACTAAAAAGTAAGAATTTTGCCTCTATATGTTCTCGTATGCTTTCTTTTTGCTACTTCGGGAATTACCGGAATTTTGAAGAAACTAGACCCGTCTTTCACCCGAACTCTTGACATAAGTCAAAAAAATAAGTTCAAATATATTTTTTAATAAAATGTCTCTTGTCATTTTCCAAAACAGCTATACCTTTGCATCGTAGTTGTGAAACTACTTAGATTTTTAGGTATTAGAAAAAGAAAAATTAAAAGGTAAAAATTAGAAGGTATTAGTTTATAAATTTAAGGTATTAGATTTTTTAGATTGTTTTTAGGAAAAAGGTTGTTTTGATTAGGTATTGGTAAAAGAGTAGTTTTTAGGTAACAAGTAAATGAAAGATGAAGAAAAGAAGAATCCCATTAATGGGGATTCTTTAAGGTGGAGCGGAATGATTCGCTCTTTTTTTATGCCCGTTTGTGTCATTAGCAGTACTATTTCATAGATGAATACTCTGTAGTCTTATCCTGGATTGGCGCTCTTTTCAGATTATAAAAGCGACATTCTATTCATTCCACTCTAGTGGATAGAACCGTTCACTGGAGTAGACGGAACTGTTCACTAGAGTACAATGATCTGTTCACTGGAGTGCAACGGTTTGGATGCGCGATAGATAATGCGGGGAGTATGGCTTGGTAAAGCGCTCTTGAATACTTCCTTATATATAAATGTCTGTTGGTTGTGGGCTGAGGTACTGTTGGACAAAGAAGAAAAGAAGCTCGCGTTTGTCATGAGAGGAAAGAGCATGAGAGATCCTGTAAAAGGATATGAGAGATCTCGTGAAAAGTATGAGAGATGCGGAACTTTAAAATCATCTCTCATTATATAACCATTTGATCATAAGTTGTTTACCTTCCTTTTATGAGAGATATGAGAGATGAAAATGAAAAATCAGTTTTAGTATGCCGCTGAATTCAATTTGTAAATGCGACACCTCCGGGGGCGTAAAATAAACTGTGTCATGCTCTATTTTCCTTTCAAACTCATCGGTCGGGGAGCGGCCAGCGCCAAGGGGCGGGACCACCCGTCCCGACGAGCGTAAAATTACAATAATTTAAATCTATCTCCAAACTTTATCGCTAATTGCCCAGCGATGGCCGCCCAATTAGCAATGGGCATGGTCCATTTCTTGCGTATGTTGCGGTAAGCGAGGTAGACAAGCTTCTCAAGGGCGGTATCATTAGGGAATACGCCCTTGTTTTTTGTAACTTTCCGTACTTGGCGATGATAGCCCTCGACAGTATTGGTGGTATATATCATGCGGCGTATATCCGGTGTAAACTGGAAGTATTCAGCAAGCCTTTCCCAGTTGTCCTGCCATGACCTGATGACAATCGGATATTTCTCACCCCATTTCTCATCCAGATTAAGAAGCTCTGTTTCCGCGGCTTCCTTGCTTACAGCGCCATAGACACGTCTCAGGTCTTTCATGAACTCTTTTTGATGTTTGCTGCCGACATACTTGACGGAATTGCGTATCTGATGGACGATACAGAGTTGGACGACGGTATTGGGGAACACGCTTTGGATGGCATCGGGGAAGCCTTTCAAACCGTCGACACAAGCTATGAGGATGTCACGCACGCCACGGTTCTGTAAATCGGTCAACACATTCAGCCAGAAGTTTGCGCCCTCATTTTTAGAGATATACATGCCAAGTAAGTCCTTACGTCCTTCCTTGTCTATAGCCAGGACATTGTAGATCGCACGGCTGACGGCACAACCTCTGTCATCCATTACCTTGTAATGAATGGCGTCGAGCCAGACTATCGGATAAACCGGGTCCAGACTCCGGGAACGCCATGCCTTTATCTCCGGAAGTACACGGTCGGTGATGGAACTGATTGTCTCGGCAGATACACGGTTACCCAGATTCTCTTCCATCCAGTCGCTTATCTCACGTGTGCTGTTTCCCAAAGCATAAAGCCCGATGATGCGGTCTGCAACACCCTCGGCAAGAATGGTCTCACGCTTCTTTATAAATTGAGGCTCAAACGTGGCATTGCGGTCACGCGGAGTAGATACGGTCACTTCACCCATGGAAGTCTGTACCTGCTTCCGCATCTTTCCGTTACGACGATTGCCACTCATACGCTCTTCATCGGAGAGATGGGCATCCATCTCGCCTTCAAGGGCCGCATTTAAAATACTCTCCAATAAGGGAGCAAACGCTCCATCCTTTCCCAACAAGGGCTTACCGGCTTTTAGCTGTTCGATGGCCTTGTTCTTGATACTTTCAAAATCAAATTCTTCGCTCATAAATAAACTGTGTTTGCAAAGTTAATATTTTATTCATTCCCTTTGTTGACACAGTTTAATTTACAACCTCACACCTCCTTATTTTATAAGTTCAATTTTTTCTTGAGCTGCTTAATCTTTCTAAAATTTTGTGCCTCTTTGGGTGATAAAAATCCCAATCTTTTTCTTGGTCTTTGATTAATTTCTAATGTAATTTCCTCTATATATTGGTGTGTAATATATTCGAACGAAATGCCTTTCGGTATATATTGCCTGACTAATCCATTTAGGTTTTCATTTGCTCCTCTTTCCCATGGGTGATGTGGTTTTGCAAAGTAAAAATCTATCCCTAATTCTTTCGCAATATATTGGTGGTCTGCAAATTCTGATCCATTGTCTGAAGTAATTGTATGTATTCGCCCTTTATATGGTCTCAATAGTTGCACGGTTGCTGCCGCCACATATTTAGCTTCCTTACTTGGCAACTTGTATGTCCATAGCCACCCAGTTTTTCTTTCATTTATTGTAAGAATAGCCCCTTTATTATTCTTTCCAATAATAGTATCCATTTCCAAATCTCCCCATCTCTTTTTTTTCTCCACAATAGCAGGTCTTTCCGAAATATCCTTGCGATTGGGAATACATCCTCTACTATTATGTGCGGAACCTCTCTTTCCATGCTTCCGCCCCTTTCTTCTAAGTGACCGATATAAATCCCCGCCTTTTCGTTTATCGTCCCATATCCACTGATAAAGCCTCTCCACGGAAACCATCGGGAAGCCTAGCCCCTTACATCTTCCTACTATTTGTTCCGGGCTATAATTCAGCTGGACAAGCATGGCTGTGGCTCTGGCCTTGACACACTCTGTGAATTTCTGTGGACGAATACGTTGCTCTTTACGACGTTCGTAACGATACTGTGCATAGTCAGCATCATAAGAGTCCGTGGGATTCCATTTATTGCGACATAACTCACGATAAAGGGTACTACGATGAATACCCAGCAAATGGGCTATTTCATCTTTTTTAATTCCTGCTTGCAGATACGCTTGTAATTTGTATCTTTGTCCTTCGGTTAATTGTTTCATCATGCGACTGATTTGGTAGGAGATTGAGGGAGCAAGATAGAAACTTTATTCCAAGGGAGAAGCAAGATGAAGATTTTTTTCATCCGCTTCTCTCTAAAAATATTTTTCTAAACTATATTCTCACTCAACTGTCGCATTTATAACTTGAACTTAGGTGCCTGCTTTTATTTTCTATTTTGTAGCTTGGTTAAGCCTGCGTTTCTGAAAAAAACAATATATTTGCATTCGTAAATATCGCAAAAGTAAGTAGTTACAGCGTTTTTGATGAATTCTGTTTTCTTTTTTCGCAGGTAATGTGACAGTATGAAGGATAAAATTGACGCCATAGTAGCGGGAGTCAACCGAAAGGATGAAAAGATATGGGGCGATTTCTATGATCGTTTTTATGCCGCTCTATGTGTGTATGTTTCCAAGATATTGCCGGTGCCCGATGCGGTAGAAGATTTGGTTCAGGAGGTTTTTATTTCTATCTGGGAAGGTAAGCGTACTTTCTCTGATATCAAGGAACTCGCCAATTATCTTTATCGTGCCTGCTATAATAACACCTTATTATATATACGCAATAATCAGATCCATGATACTATTTTAAGTTCTCTTGCTGAGGGAGAAGGTGTGGAAGATGAGGATATGATTTATGCTTTAACGGTAAAGGAGGAAATTATCCGCCAGTTGTATCACCATATTGAAGAACTTCCAGCCGAACAACGCCGAATCATCTTGCTGAGAATTGAAGGGTATACTTGGGAAGAGATTGCGGAACGTCTGGGAATTAGTATTAACACCGTCAAAACTCAAAAGACGCGCAGCTATAGATTTCTCCGTGAGAAGCTGGGGGATTCCATGAATTCCATAATTCTTTGTTTATTTCTCTAAAAAATAAGAAAAAACATTCTGATATATATTTGCCTTTTTATAGATTGATTAAGTTTTGTTTCTTTTGTTAAAACCACCGCTATTTCTTTTCTGATGTGACAAAATGGTATATTTCTGTCGCAAAAATCTGACTCTCTATATTATTCTACTAAAAAAATAGAATCTTTTTGTCACCCTTTTCTATAGGTTATGTATATCTATAATAAAGAGAAATTAAACAGTCGTTTAATTAAAAAATGGTCAATAAGATGAAGAAGTTCGAAAATGTATATCAAGATGCTGCTTTGATGAGAAGAGTTCTTCTAGGAGAAGCGGATGAAGCGGAACAACAGGAGCTTGAAAAGCGATTGGAGGAATGTTCGGACTTGCGGAAGATATATGAGCAATTGCAGAATAGTGAGACGTTGAAAGCTGCCTTTAAGGAACGTCAAAATTATTCATCGAAGAAAGCTTATCAATCTTTCCTTCAAAAAATAGGACAAGTCGAACCGGAAAGACAAAGACGTCGGTCTCTTCACATCGGGTGGTATATTGCTGCCGCTGTCGTTATTTTCGCAGTGGGGCTTTCTTTCTATATGTTGAATAGCTCTTCTCCGAAAGAAGAAAGCAGACCTTTGATTCAGCCGGGTACGCAACAAGCACAGTTGACCTTACCCGATGGTAGTGTCATTGATGTGGATAAGAAAGAAGTAAATGTGGTAGTAGATGGTATTCAGGTAAAATATAAAGAAGGAGTACTGTCTTATCAATCAACCGTTACAACACAACACGAAGAAAAAAACGTTGAAGAGCAATCGGCAAAATCAAATGAACTGGTTATACCGCGTGGAGGAGAAAATACGGTAATCCTTGCGGATGGAACTACGGTTCATTTGAATGCTGGCTCTAAGTTGACCTATCCTGTACGCTTCGTCGGCAAGCGTAGGCTTGTAGCTTTGGAAGGTGAGGCCTATTTTGATGTCGCTGAGGATGAAAATCATCCGTTTGTTGTGCGGACCCATCTTGGAGATGTGATTGTGTTGGGTACTGCTTTTAATGTAAATGCTTACATCAACGCCTCCGTCTGCTACACGACACTGGTTCGTGGTAAAGTGCAATTCTCTGCACCGAATGTGGAAGCTATCACTCTCTTGCCGGGTGAACAGGCAGTCGTTTCGGCTAATGGCTCGGAGAAACGTACGGTGGATCTGGAAGAATATGTAGGTTGGGTAGAAGGCCTGTATGTCTTTAATAATCGTTCTTTAGGAGAAATCATGGAAACGTTCGAGCGCTGGTACGACATACAAGTATATTATGAAACCGAAGATTTACGCAACATAACTTATAGTGGTAGTTTGAAGCGCTACGGGACAATCAACTCATTCCTTGAGGCATTGGAACTGACCGGTGATCTGACTTATAAGATCAGCGGTCGGAATATTTTGATTTATGGCAAAATGGAAGATTAGAAGCAAAATAGAATATTAGATAAGTTTAATTGTTAATTTATGAGAGAAAGACGATGGCTGCTATGTTTTTTAGTGGCGATGTGCTGTACGCTTAGCACATGGGCTTTACCGTCGCAAGACAAGACGGTGACTTTGAATCTGCGTAATGTCTCAGTTGAGACGGCTTTGGATGCAGTGAAGAAGCAGACAGGAGTGAATATGTTGTACAATTCACAAATGTTTAAAGGAGTTCCTCCGGTATCTGTTAATGCAAAAAATGAAAGATGGGAAGTGGCTCTTAAGTTGATTTTGAATCCGCAAGGGTTTGATTATGTGGTGAAGGATGGTATTGTTGTCATTCGCAAGATGCAGACGGAAAAGCGAGAAAATCGTATCCGTGGTATGGTTGTCGATGCGAATAGAGAGCCGATACCGGGAGCTAGTATTATTGTGAAAGGTACTCGTACGGGTACTTCTACCAATATTGAAGGTGAGTTTACACTGGATGTGAAAAACGATAAAGTGACCTTGGAAGTCTCTTTTATCGGCATGAAAAAGCAGACTCTTCAAGTAGATGCTACACGTCGGAAAAGTCTTGAAATTACTCTGGTTGATGATGTGAAAACATTGGAAGATGTAGTTGTGACCGGATATAATAATGTTCGTAAAACTAGTTTTACTGGTAGTTCTACACAGATTACAGGTGATGATTTACGTAAGGTTTCTCAAACAAATATTTTGGGTGCTTTGCAATCATTCGATCCCTCTTTCCGGTTGATGACAAACAATCAATTTGGTTCTGACCCGAATGCTTTACCGGAGATGTACATTCGCGGACGTTCAGGAATAGGGGTGAAAGAACTCGATAGAGATCAACTGTCAAAATCTAATTTGGAGAATAACCCGAACCTTCCAACCTTTATTATGGATGGTTTTGAGGTCAGTATAGAGAAAGTATATGATTTGGACCCGACTCGTATTGAAAGTATGACTATCTTAAAAGATGCTGCTGCTACAGCTGTTTATGGTTCCCGTGCTGCCAATGGTGTAATTGTAATTACTACTGTGGCTCCCAAACCGGGAGAAATACGGGTATCTTATAATTTTACGGGTACATTAGAACTGCCTGATTTACGTGACTATAATTTGGCAAATGCTTCTCAAAAATTAGAAATTGAAAGATTGGCAGGTTTATTTGATAAAGGAAACAATAACAATCAGAGCACTTCTCAGGGAATGAATGCTTATTATAGAAAATATGCATTAATTCAAAAAGGAATTGATACGGATTGGATGTCATTGCCTTTACAGAATGCTTTTGATCATAAGCATAGTGTGTATATAGAAGGAGGTACTCCTAATCTTAGGTATGGTGTAGATGCTTCTTATAATGGGGTGAATGGTGTAATGAAAGGATCGGGCCGTGATAGGTATTCTATTGGATTTTCGTTAGATTATCGTGTAAAACAATTACAAGTAAAGAATACAGTTTCTTTTGGACATACAAAGTCTAAAGAGTCACCTTATGGTTCATTTAGCGATTATACACGTATGCAGCCTTATGAGACTCCTTATGAAGATGATGGAACATTGAAGCAAAAAATGAGTTATTCACAGTCACCAAGTTCACGTACTTCGAATAATCCATTGTATGAAGCCACATTAGGGAATTATGAATGGAATGCCTATGATGAATTAGTGAATAATCTTAGCCTGAACTGGTATTTGAATGACTATTTGACGGTGAAAGGGCAATTTAGTATTACTAAGAAGTATGCTAGCAGTGAGAAGTTTTATGATCCGCTTTCATCAAAGGTGAGTGTCTATGGTGAGAGTGATGATGCATATTTGGCAGGTGATTTATATACGGAAAGGGGGGGAAGCTTAGATTGGAATACAAATGCTTTTCTGTATTACACTCGTTCGTTTCATAGTAAACATAATATAAATGTTTCTGTGGGATGGGAGGCTGCTGCATCCAATACCGATAATACAAATGCTCACTATCGGGGATTCCCGTCAGGTGAATTTAATTCGCTGAATTACGCTACTGAGATTTATAAAAAACCGACCCGTACAGAAAATACGACCCGTCGTATTAGCGCATTGGCCACTGCGAATTACACATGGAATGATATTTATTTGGCGGATGCTTCAGTGCGTTTTGATGGCTCTTCTGAGTTCGGAGCAAATCAGAAGTGGGCTCCGTTCTTTTCAGGAGGTTTGGGAGTCAACATTCATAATTATGCATTCTTAAAAGGGAATAAAGATATTAATAAATTAAAAGTCAGAGCATCTTATGGGCGTACCGGTAAAGTGAATTTTCCAGCCTATGCTGCAACGACAATGTATCAATCGTTATTTGATGAATGGTATATAACGGGATATGGCGCTGTACTTAAAGCATTAGGTAATAAGGATCTGACTTGGGAAAAAACGGATAAATACAATGTAGGTATAGAGACATTGTTCTTTAATCAACGTTTGACAGTTGAAGCTGAATATTATTATGAAAAGACAATCGATTTGATCAATGATTTTGGATTGTCTAGCACTTCAGGTTTCTCTTCCTATAAAAATAACATGGGTGAGATTTTAAATAAAGGATTTGAACTACAATTACGGGCAGATGTTTTTCGTGATCGTAACTGGACAGTGTCTTTATGGGGAAATATGGCTCATAATACGAATGAAATACTCAAGATTTCAGACTCTCAAAAAAAATACAATGAGCGTGTAACTGCATTTTATCAAAAAGAGATAAATAACCAGTTGAGCATTAATAGTTCATTGTCGGATGCCAATTATTCAGTTCCTATCCCACAATATGCTGAAGGCGAGTCATTAACCTCTATTTGGGCAGTGCGTTCTTTGGGTATTGACCCTACTACGGGTAAGGAAATATTCCTTAATCGTGACGGTAGTGTGACGGACAGATGGGATGCAAGCCAGGAAGTTGTAGTTGGAAATACCGAGCCTAAATTTAATGGTTCATTCGGCCTTAATGTTACTTATAAAAATTGGAGTCTATTTGCATCTTTCTTGTATGAATGGGGCGGACAAGAGTATAATCAAACTCTGGTGGATAATGTGGAAAATGCAAATATAAAGACAGGAAATGTTGACCTGCGTGTGCTGACAGATCGTTGGCAAAAGCCCGGAGATATTGCACAATTCAAGAATATTAAAGACAGCGATCTGACTACTTTACCAACTTCTCGTTTTGTACAAGACAAAGCTTTGTTGCATTTAAACTCATTAACGGTTAGTTATGATTTTGATCGGGAGTGGATTAAAAAACACTTGCGAATGAATATGCTTCGTTTGGAGGCAAATACGAGTGATTTGATTAATTGGAACTCAATACGTCAAGAACGAGGTCTAAGCTATCCGCGTTCATGGAAAGTGAGTTTCTCTTTAAAAGCACAATTTTAAGGAAAGAAGAAGATGAGAAAGATATATTATACATTACTTTCATTAGGGATAGTAGCTACGGTGTTTTCTTCCTGTAGCGATTGGTTAGATGTTCGTCCGTCGGATGAAATCAAAGAAGAATTTTTGTTTGAAACCGGAAACGGATACCGTACAGCTTTAAATGGTATTTATCGTAAATTGTCCACACAAGATCTATATGGACAGAACCTTAGTTGGGGGATTGTTGATGCGCTGGGCGAAGCGCATGATTATGACATTGTATCCGATGTGGGAGGAGGTAATGCCATGAAGAAAGTATCGAAGCGTCTTTTTAAAGATATAGAATTGGTACCTACCACCGATGCAATGTGGGAAGCTGCATGGAATATTGTTGCCAATTGTAATAATTTGGCCCAACAAGTAGAGGGAGCAGATACGACTCTTTTCTATAAAGGAGAAGAGGAGCGTAATATGATTTTGGGAGAGGCTATTGGCTTACGTGCTTATATACAGTTTGATTTATTGCGTTTGTATGCTCCTGCCCCGTCTGCTAATCCTGGTGAACGTACATTTATTCCTTATGTTGAAGAATATCCCGCGTACGTGAATAATAAGCAAACTGTTGCGTATTGTCTTGACCATGTAATTAAAGACTTGCAAAAGGCGCAAGGTCTTTTGAAGCCTATTGACGAGGCACAATCATTTAGAGTTTATGAACGTTTAGAGTATATTTACGATGGTGAGGACCGGTTTTTGGCAGAACGTGGTTACCGTTTGAATTATTATGCAATCACTGCATTATTGGCTCGTGTTTATTTGTATGCCGGTAATTTGGATATGGCTTATAATGAAGCTATGAAAATAATTAAATTACAAAAAGATGAGGGCTTTTTTGATTTTACTGATGTATATAATATTTCGACAAATGGCAACATTAAATTTTATGATGATATCATTTTTACGTTGTATACAACAGAGTTGATTGATTGGGAATTGGAAATAAATTATAGTTCAGAGGAACAGGCAGAGTATAATCAGAGCTATCTGTGTTGGCATGCGGAAAAAGTCAAAGATATTTTTGGAAACGAGCAGGATTATGATTATCGTCTGTTATATCAGTTTGAAAAAAAGTATCGTGGATATCGTACATTAAAATATCATAAGCAGGAAGAAAAAAGTTCCGGTGGAAGATGGGGGAATCCTATGATACCGATGATACGTATGTCTGAAGTATATTATATTGCGGCTGAAGCTATTTGTGATAAAAATCTAGCTGAGGCACGGGACTATGTTGAGACTGTAAAAGAAGGTCGTGGTGTGACTGTTGATTTGTCAAGCCTTGATAAGAATGGACTCATAAATATGATTCTGAATGATGTACAACGTGAATTATTGGGGGAAGGACAAGTGTTTTTTATGTTTAAACGTTTGAATCGTCAAGTTCTAAGATATTCGGGTACTGGCTCATCGGCTAAGAAAACCCCTATTCTTCCGACAGAGGAAAACTTTGTTCTTCCATTGCCGGACTCAGAAAGTAATATAAAATAAAGTATAGCATTATGAACAGTAGAAATATATTTTTGATAATAATAGGATGTTTGATTACTACATTCTTCTCTTGTGAAGAAAAAGAGCTTTTGGTTAATGCCAATGATGTGTCCTATATCATCTTTGAAAAGGACATGATGACAGATACAACGACCACTTCCTTTACATTCTACGAGGAAGGTGAGGATGCTAAAATTGATTTGGAAGTACAGATTTATGGGAAGTTAAGGGATATCGACACTAAATTTACTGTTGTTGTGGATGAGAAAGGTACTACACTTCCCAAGGAATATTATGTTTTGCCTTCTGAATGTATGATTGAGGCAGGAAAATTGAAGGGTACAATTACAGTAACTTTGAAGAATTATCCAGATTTGAAAACATCTACTAAATTATTGGCCATAAAAATAAATGAAAGTGGAGATATTAGACCTGGAACTTATAGATATTCAAAAGCTATCATATCTGTAACGGATCGTTTGTTTAAACCGGATTGGTGGTCGGTAAATGACAGAGGGAATGAAACTCGTTTTGAAAATACAATTGAGAAGTATTATTTGGGAACATATTCGGAGGAAAAATATAAGATGTTCTTAGAAGAGTTAATAAAAGATGATGTTGTCTTTAATGGAAAAGACATGCAGGTAATGCGAAAATATGCTTTACGATTAAAGAATACGTTGAAAGAACTTAAGGCAGCAGGTACTCCAGCTTTGGATGAGAATGGAAATGAAATAACTGTAGTTGTTGCTGGATAAAATAAATAGAAATAGACGAAATATGAAAAAACTAATAATATTCAGTTTGTTGCTGTCCATAGTAGCAGGATTTTACAGTTGCTTGGATGACAAGAATAATTTTGATTATAAACAGGTGAATGAATTGGACGGTGCAATATCTAATATGGATGAGTATGGATATGAAGTTACCGTAGGGGAAGAACTAACCTTTTCTCCAACGTTTAAGTTTACCATAGATAAAGAAAATCCAGATGTCAGTTATGAATGGTATTTGGACGGTCAGAAGTTGGATGTAACTACTCCTTCATATACTTTCTCTTCGGATAAATATGGAATTTATGAGCTTACGTACTCGGTTGTCGATAATAAAACTGGTGTTAAATTCTCGAAATCTACAAAGATAACAGTAACATCAGCTTATTTGCAGGGATGGGCGATATTATCTGATATAAACGGTCGTTCTGCGCTTTCTTTTATCAAAGTGAAGACAGTGAAGAAGCTGTATTATAATTCGTATGGAGAGGAAGCCTATAAAGATTCTGTTGTGTATGAAGAAGTAGAAAAAGACATTGTTCCTAATTTAGGAACAGAACCTCATTGTTTACTTGAAAGTACAGGATATTGGGATTTGGCATTTCAGGAGGTAAACAGTGGTGAAGAAGTACTGTATGATGAGCTTGTTGTAATGCAAGGTAGTAAATGGGTTGAATTAAACGGCAATTCGTTAATGAGGTCTGTATATACGGTAGAGGAATTTAATGGGAACATTCCTGATGATTTTTCTCCTGTGAATGCTGTTATGACTTATTCTTCTAAATTCTTGTTTAATAAGAATGGTTATATATATTATAACCAAAGAGCTGTTGCAAATGATTTTCATGCAGGATTTTATTTGTCAGATCCAATATGGGGCGGCGTTCGTTTTAAGGCAATGTATGGTATTCAGAAGTTTAATGATCTAATGTGTACAGTTCCTGTATTGACTCTTGATAATTCATTACAGTACATTTGGGATGGTGGTATGACAAACAGTTTCCCGACGATATCTATGAATTCTTTGATATATAGTGGTAATGTATACGAAATATTAGATAATGAAGGAGAAGCTGATCCACGTTTCCAGAATATGGAATATGAGATTATCACTATGGTTCCGGCCGCTACAGGAAATGATGACGGGTATGATACTTGTACACCGAGATGGATAGCCTTGATGAAAAAAGACGGTAATTTTTTTATGCGTAATTTTTCATTGAATACTTATTATGAGGATCCTCCTGTAAGGGTTGGAGATTATTTGGAGAAGAGCATCAAAGGAGAAATGTTTACTGATTATAAGGATATGGTGGTTTTTCAAAATAAGCGATATGCAGTGATTGCGAATGGTGCTGAATTATGGTATTGTTCAACTACTGATGAAGGAGACAGTGGTATGAAAATAAAGCTGGAAAATGGAGATGCTTTGCCTGGTGATATTGTTTCATTGTCTTATCTGGATATGAATTACTACTCACCGGAGAAATATGTGAACGGGCATTTGGGGGTTGCATTTGATAATGGTGAGTTCCGCATTTACGAAGTTATAGAGCATAAAACAGGTGGCGTAGTTAATGAGGTCACTTTAAAGAAACTATATCCTAATGAAGTTTCAAATTCTCGGGGGGATAATAAGTTTGGCACTATTGTTGACGCAATATACAAATTTGGAGATTGTCTTAAAATCACATTATTGTAAATAAACTAAAGTAGAAAATAAGGGTGGTGAATATCTGCTCACATAGATATTTACACCCTTCTATTTTTATCAATATAAAAAGTATGACTTTAAAGAAAATAGTTTTTGTTGTTTTTGGAGTATGTCCTTTCCTGATACAATTACAAGCTCAAGAAATTGCACAGCGACAAGCCAACTATGAATTGACTGATAAATTTCAGGATTTTACTTTAGGAGGTAAATTATCCAATATTAGTCTATCGGTTTACCCTCGGGAAATAAACGATACAGATAATTTCTGGTTTGAGTTTCAAACAACAGTAGGTAAGGACTATTATTATGTGGTGCCTGCTGCAGGAAAGCGTGAACCTCTTTTTGATAAAGGGAAGATGGCTATGCAGTTGAGTGAACTTACCAAAGGGGTAGTGGATAGAAATAAACTGGATATTTCATCTGTTACTTTCTCCAAAGATCAAGGTTCATTTGAGTTCGATTATAAGAGTAAACGATATAGCTATAATCGTTTGACGGGTAAGTTGACATTAGTAGAGAAGAAGGAAGAAAAGAAGGAACCGGAAGAACCAATTTATAGTTGGATGACTTTTTCGCCTGATAAAAAGTATATTTTGTATGCTAAGAACCACAACTTGTATGTGAAGGGGAATAAAGCATTGGGAGTGGATACAACCGAGGTGCAGTTGACTACTGATGGGGTAGAAAACTTTTCTTATGCTCGTGAAGAGGAAGCTGGGGAGAATGGAGAAGTACCGACAACGGCGCTTTGGTGTCCCGATAATCGCCATATCTATGTTGTACGTGATGATAACCGTTTGTTGCGAGACTTCTGGGTAATCAATTCATTGGAAGATTCTCCTTCGTTGATAAAGTATAAATATGAGTTTCCTGGTGATAAGTATGTTACTCAAAATGAATTGACGATTATTGATATTGTAGAGAAAACGGCAAAAAAGGCGAAGATAGATAAATGGAAAGACCAATACATAATGCCTCTTCATGTTACTTCAGATAGCAAATACTTGTTCTTTGAACGTACTAAGCGTACTTGGGATGAGGTAGATGTGTGTTCTGTTAACCTCTCAACTATGGAAGTAAAGGAAGTTATTCACGAAGAAGATAAACCATATCGTGATCCACATGCCCGTAATGTTGCAATCTTAAATGATGGAAAAGATATTCTATTCCGTTCAGAGCGTACTGGTTGGGGGCATTATTATCATTATGATGGAGATGGAAACCTTAAGAATGTGATGACTTCCGGTGAATGGGTAACAGGTTATATTAATTCTATTGATACGCTGAAACGCAAAGTTTATCTGTATGGATATGGAAAAGATAAAAAAGTGAATCCTTTCTATTACATGCTTTATGAGGTTGATATTGACAAAGAAGGAGTAACTCCTTTGAGCACGGAAGACGGACAGCATAATGTGAATTTCTTGAAATCCCATAATTACTATGTAGACACCTATTCAAGAGTGGATATGGAGCCTAAAATTATGCTGAAAGATAGAAAAGGCAAGGTGATTATGGAGTTGGCAAAACCAGATCTGGATTTAGTTTATGCATCAGGCTGGAAAAAACCGGAACGTTTTGTCGTGAAGGCAGCCGATAATGTTACAGATTTGTATGGAGTGATGTGGAAACCGTCTGACTTTGATCCGGAGAAGAAATATCCGATTATTTCGGTTGTTTATCCCGGACCTTATTTCGGATTTGTACCTACTAACTTTACACTAGATGATAGTTATTGTACTCGCATGGCGCAACTCGGCTTTATTGTAATCACAGTAGGGCATCGAGGTGATACACCGATGCGCGGTAAGGCTTACCATCGTTATGGTTATGGTAATATGCGCGATTACCCACTGGCGGATGATAAATATGCGATTGAACAGTTAGCGCAACGTCATTCATTTATTGATGGAAAGAAAGTGGGTATTTACGGCCATTCCGGTGGTGGATTTATGGCTGCGGCTGCTATTTGTACCTATCCGGACTTTTATACGGCCGCTGTATCTTGTTCCGGTAACCATGATAACAGTATTTATAATCGTGGATGGGGAGAGTGTTATAATGGTGTGAAAGAAGTGGAAAAGGTGGTGAAGGACAGTCTAGGCAACGAGACGAAAGAATATGAATATAAGTTCAGTGTAAAGTCGAACGCAGAAATTGCCAAGAACTTGAAAGGCCATCTGATGCTTGTGACAGGAGATATGGATAAGAATGTTAATCCTGCACACACTTATCGCATGGCTAAAGCACTGATTGAAGCTGGTAAAGATTTTGATATGTTGGTGATTCCGGGAGCTGGTCATGGATATGGTTCTGCAGATAAATATTTTGAAAGGAAAATGTATCGCTTTTTTGCCAAGCATTTACTGGGTGATGCTCGTGCAGACTGTTGGGAAGATATAAACCGTAGTAAATAAGGCAATAGATTAAACTATATGAAGAACTCTTTCTTTAGATATTTGTGTTTGGTAGCTGCGCTGCTGTCATACAACTCTGCCGGAGCAGAACAAAAAGTGAAAGATCAACCTGCCGAACGACAGTCTCACTTATTGAAACCATTGGATATAGCAGCTTGTATGTCGTGGAAGCGCGTCGAATCACCCGATATTTCTCCGACAGGGCGATGGGTAACTTATCGCATTGCTCCGATGGAATATAATCCCGATGATAAGGAGTCTAAGATATTACATCTGTTTGATTCGCGTACACGGAAAGAAATAGCATTGTCTGATGTCGAGCAGATTCAATATTATGATGCAGACCAGGCTATTTATTATCAGCAGGCGGATACTGCTGGAAATATGAAGACAATATTAATGTCGTTACCGTCCGGAGTGAAAACGGAGTGGGTGTATAAAGAATCTTTCCATCCTGTAGAAGGAGTTCCTTATTCGGTATCTGTAACCAATGTACCGGAAGATACGGTTAGCCATATTCCGGCTTTCGACCGCTTGGTAGTACGTCATCTTAAAACTGGAACTGCATTTCAGATTGACAGTATAGGCTACTATACGCTGTATAATCAGAATCGTTCAATTCTTTTTATTCGTAAACAGGCCAAAGGAAATGCTTTGTGTTATGGTCCACTGGCTGGTCCTTACCAAACTATTTATCAAAGCTCCGTTAAGAAAGAACCTTCTTCTTTCAGCCTTGATGCCAAACAGATGACTGGAGAATTTACAGTAAACGATTCTTTATGGTATAATTTCTCTTTAAAGAAGAATACCTGTGATTTGGTCTTTGACCGTAAAGAGATTATTCTCCCTACAGGAATGGAACTTGCCCGGGCAACTCTATCACATAGCCAGAAATTTCTGACAATTGAGCTCAGACCCTATCAGGGAAAAGTGAGTAAAGATAAAAAAGAAGAGAAAGTAAAGCCTGATGAGAGCTTCGAGCTGGAATTATGGACTTGGGATGAATATGAAGTTCCTACTTTGCAGACGCGCGACCGTTATTTCCATCCCCAGTATTCGAAATATATCTATGATATTGCTTCTAAAAAAATGATGGAAGTGGCTCCCAGTCATGCCAATTTGTTGGAGCCGGACCGTGCGGAAGAAATTCATTATGTACTTTATACGGACGAAACTCCTTATCGTATGCAGAAAGAATGGCTTAATGAAATGCCGTTTGACATCTATTCTGTGAATGTGCATACGGGAGAAAAACAATTAGTAGGACGTAACTACAGGACAAGGCCGCGGTGGTCGCCAAACGGTAAATGGGCGGTGATGTATGATCCTATGGCGAAAGTTTGGAATAAATTTGATGGAGCTACAGGCAAGCTAACCGATATATCGACTGCTATCGGCTATCCTATATTTGAAGAAGACTATGACAAACCGAATCCTGCACCTGCTTATGGTATTGCAGGTTGGACTGCTGATGGCAATAATGTGTTGATTTATGACGCTTATGACTGGTGGAAGATAGATTTGACAGGAGAACGTCAGCCGGAGTGCCTTACGAAGGGATATGGACGTAAAAACCGGAAATTTATCCGTAAAATGACTAGCAATATTGATAAGGAGGTATTTGATTCGGATGAAAAGATTATGGTGAGTGTCTGGGATACTGATACTATGGATGAAGAAATATGCTTGCTTGATATGAAAGGTAATCTGAAAAAATTGATGGGAGGTCCTTATATCTATGCAATTCACCGCTTCTCTGATAACCAGAAGTATTGTATCTGGAATCGTCAGAACATATCGGAATTTCGTGATTTATGGTGGAGTAAATCAGATTTCTCCAATCCAATCAGAATAACAACCGCTAATCCCCAACAAAATGAATATAAATGGGGAACGGTTAAACTTCTGGAGTGGACGAATTACGAGAATAAGCCGAACAAAGGACTGCTTTATCTTCCCGAGGATTATGATCCTAAGAAAGAATATCCGGTATTGGTACAATTTTATGAGACTCACTCTGGCGGATTGAATACTTATAATGCTCCAGGTTTGAGCAGTGCAATGGCGGATGTGATGTACTTTGTGAGTAATGGGTACATTGTATTTATGCCGGATGTACATTTTACTGTAGGAACGCCGGGACAGAGCTGCTATGATGCCGTAGTAAGCGGAACGAAATACCTGATAGAGCAGGGAATAGCACATCCGGGGAAAATAGGTCTTCAGGGACATAGTTGGTCAGGTTTCCAGGCTAGTTATCTGGTGACAAAGACGGATATATTTACTTGTGCTAATATTGGGGCTCCTATTACTGATATGGTAACCGGTTATTTGGGTATTCGTGGTGGAAGCGGTTTGCCGCGTTATTTCATGTATGAAGAATGGCAAAGCCGTATGGGAAAGAGTTTGTGGGAAGCCAAGGATAAATATTTGGCAAGTTCTGCTATTGTGGAAGCGGATAAAATACATACCCCATTATTAATTTGGCATAATGATAAGGATGAGGCTGTTGCCTACGAACAAGGTCGTGCACTTTATTTAGCAATGCGTCGTTTGCAACGTCCGGCATGGCATCTTAATTACAAAGGTGAAGGACATTTTCTTGGTAGTCAGGCAGCACAAAAAGACTGGACTATCCGAATGAAACAGTTCTTTGATTATTATCTGAAAGGAACGAAAGAACCGCGTTGGATGAAAGAGGGTATTCATCTAAGAGAGCGCGGAATTGATCAGAAATATGACTTACTAGAAAAATAAAAAAAATGAAGAAACTATTAATTACAGTAATAGCTCTGTCTTGCTTTGCATTCAGCAGCTACGGACAAGACAAGGTGGAAAAACAAATTATTGGTAAATGGTGTAATCCTTATACCTATGAATCTACTGGTGAACTCAAAGGATTTGAGTTTGAGAAAGGTGGTAAATGTTCTGCTATCAATATTCCTTCTTTAGATTTAAAAACTTGGAAGATTGATAATGGTTATTTAATCGTTGAAGGATTTAGCAAAGGGGAAGATGGGAAGACGGAAGTGTATAAAACACGTGAACGTATTGGTTATGTAACATCTGATTCATTGGAACTGGTTGTTCAGGAAGCACAGCCGCGGTTGGCTTTTCTGTATCTGAATATGAAGTCGATAAAGAAGTTGGTGACTCCAGAAGTTGCACCAAAAGAAAAGTAATAAATCTCTCTCTTAATAATTTAGTGTTAATTTAGCATTATATTGCTAATAGAAGCACCTTGTCGTAGGGATTACGATGGGGTGTCTTTTACTTTTTTATATCAGAATTGTAGCTCATTACGTAAATATTTATCAAATTTTTACGATATGTTCTGAACAATTTAATATTATATTTAGCATGGAATATCGCTATTTAATTGTATTTTTGGCACAAAATGCCCAAAATGGATAGCAGAGAGATTTCCATAGAACAGATAAATAAACTGGATGCTACAGCTTTCCGTATGCTTTATAAGACTTATTATAAGGCATTGGTTTGTTATGCAATACAGATAACAGGGGAGTCTGGAGCTGCAGAGGATATTGTACAGGAACTGTTTTCTACTCTTTGGGAAAAGCAATTATCATTTAAGTCATTGGTGTCATTGAAGGCCTATCTATATAATTCCGTTCGGAATGCTTCAATTGATTATCTCAAACATAAAGATGTTGAATTTGATTATCTGCAGAAGATAATAGAATCACATCAGGAATACAGAGTAGGAGATGAGGAAGAAGATGATTTCTTTACAGAGGAGATTTTTCGGCAACTTTTTATGACTATTGATTCTTTGCCGGAACGTTGCAAACAGGTCTTTTTGTTGCATATGGAAGGTAAGAAGAATGAAGAAATAGCAGCTGCGCTTTATGTTTCTCTTGAGACCGTTAAAACGCAAAAGAAACGGGCAATGTCTTTGCTCCGGAAAAAGTTAAGTCCATATCATTTTGCATTGCTTTTGTCTATTCTTCCATAAAAAAGATATTTTTTGAAAAAAAGTTGTTTTAACTTGTCCCTCATTTTATCTGTTTAGTCGTCTTTATATAAATGATGCAAAAACATATAATGGAACGCAAAAGAAATATAAATTCTATAATTCATGACCAGCTACTAGGACAGCTTTCGGAAGAAGAAGAGAAACGATTGCAGGTTTGGATTGAAAGTTCTTTAGAAAATAAAAAGAACTATGAAAGTCTAATGCAAGATACTGATTTGTCTGAAAGATACCGTCAATTTGCAACAGTGGACGAGGAACAGGCCTGGAAAAAGTTTCAGGAAAAACATTTTCAAGTTCGTGGGATCCATCGCAGGATGCTTTGGAGATATGCTGCTATCTTTATGATCCCTATAATTATTGGTGCTGCTATTTGGGTGGGAATGTGGCGAAACGCTGATACCGTACTTGTAAGAGTACAGGATGATCAATTAGCAATGATACGTTCGGAAAAAATGGGAAAGCAAAAAGCTACTCTTGTATTGGCCGGCGGGCAGGAAATTGAATTGAAATCGGCTTCCCATCAATCGTTGCAGGACTCGACTATCTTGCCGATATTATCTCCAGAAGTTATGGAAGAAACACAATCAGAAAATGGAGACGTTACTGCTACTGACAATAATAAATTGGTCACTTATGATGATAGTGAATTTTGGCTCACTTTTGAGGATGGAACAAAAGTGCATTTGAACTATAACACGACTTTAAAGTATCCGTCGCATTTTAGTGCAGCTAGTCGTACTGTTTATTTGGATGGAGAGGCCTATTTTCAAATAGCTAAAGACGACCGTCCGTTCCGGGTTATAACGGCAAATGGGATTGTAAAGCAATATGGCACCTCCTTTAATGTCAATACACATGTAGCCGGAGTCACGAAAGTGGTATTGGTGGAAGGAGCTATCAGCGTTTTTCCTAACCAGGGGGATGAGCATAAGATACATCCGGGGGAACTGGCCGTCCTAAATGGAGCAACACAGGATGTTCAAATCAACAAGGTAGATATAGAACCTTATATAGCTTGGAATAGCGGACGTTTTGTATTTGATAATTGTTCTTTGGAAACCCTTATGGAGGTGATATCCCGTTGGTATGATAAGAAAATAATGTTTGAAGATGAAGATATAAAGACGATACGTTTTACCGGCGACCTTGATCGTTACGGTTCTATAATCCCTATATTAAAAGCAATTCAAAGAGTTACTCATCTGGAAATGGATGTTGAAGGAGAAGCTATTATTATTAGAAGAGAATAAAACAATTATTAACCACATTTACTAAAAAAAGGAGGAGGCCATGCAAATTAAAAGGGCCAGAGAGCGTATTGTGATGTCTCTCTGTATTATTTTTCTGTTGTTCGCACCGATATCGGCTACAGCACAGTCTAATTCAATGAAAGTATCCCTTAATTTAAAGTCTGCATCAGTTAAAGAGTTTTTTGATGCAGTGAAAGCTCAGACAGGTTTGAACTTTATCTATAACACTGAGCAAGTAAAGAGTATGTCTCGTATCACGATCCAAAGTAAGGGACAACCTATCACTGAAGTTTTGGATAAAGTATTGGCTAACACAGGCTATACTTACGAGATTGAAGGCAATATTGTGACTATTGTATACAAACAGTCCAAAGAGAAGAAAAAAAACATAAACGGAGTGGTAGTAGATGAGGGAGGAGAACCCTTGCCGGGTGTCACTGTTCTGATTATGGGGAAAGAGAGGAACATCGGCACGATGACGGATGCGGAAGGGGCTTTTTCTTTGGGACTGCCTGACAAGAATGTTATTGTGCGTATCTCTTTCGTTGGGATGCAACCGATAGAGATCAATACCGCAAAGTTGAATTTGGACAAGACACATACATTTCGGTTGAAACCGGACTCAAAGCAATTGGACGAAGTGGTGGTGACCGGCTATGCGAAAATCAGCAAGAACAGTTTTACAGGTACGTCTGTAACGGTATCTGCCGACCAACTGATGTCCGTCTCAAAGACAAACGTACTGGGTGCTTTGCAGGTGTTCGACCCTTCATTTCGTATTGCGGAAAACAACCTGATGGGGTCCAACCCAAACAACGTCCCCGAGTTGTATATCCGTGGGCGTTCCGGAATCGGAACTACCGAACTAGCTGCCGAAGACCTCTCCAAATCAGCGTTGAAGAATAATCCGAACCTTCCTACGTTTATCATGGACGGATTCGAAATCAGTGTACAGAAACTGTACGATATGGATCCGAGCCGCATCGAGAGTATTACGATTCTGAAAGATGCCGCTGCTACGGCAATGTATGGTTCGCGTGCTGCCAACGGGGTGGTAATTATTACAACTGTGACTCCGAAGCCGGGGAAAATTAATGTAAATTATAATTTTACCGGTACATTGGAATATCCGGATCTAACAGATTACAATCTGATGGACGCTAAGGAGAAGTTGCAGACAGAAGTTGCGGCAGGACTGTTTAAGGCCGATCCGGAAAGTGCAACATTTATTAGCGAGCAGAACAGGCTGGACCAGATTTATCATAAGAAACTGAATAATGTGGTTCGTGGTGTGAATACTTACTGGCTGTCGAAACCTCTCCGTACAGTGTTCAATCACAAACACAGTTTGTATCTTGACGGTGGAACAGAGAACCTGCGTTGGGGGGTCGACTTGTCGTACAACAACGATGCCGGTGTGATGAAAGATTCGTATCGCGACCGTATGTCAGGAGGTCTCTCTTTGTCATACACCTTGGGAAACTTCCAGTTGCGCAACAGCTTCTCTTACACCTATACTAACTCTTCAGATTCACCCTACGGCAGCTTTGCGGATTATACCTCCAAACTGCCCTACGACGTATATTTGGATGAGAATGGTAAGTATTTGGAGATGACGTATGGATGGAACGGAACCAGCGGAGGCGAGAACCCTTTGTACGAGGCTACATTGGGAAGCTACAGCCGTGATAAGTCGTGGGAATTGATAAACAATACGGAGTTGTTGTGGAACATTACTCCGCATTGGTTGCTCAAAGGTCAGTTTAGTGTGACCAAATCCAATTCGGAAGCCAATGATTTCTTGGATCCGCTTTCAAAGAAAAACAGCGATAGACTGTCATTGAATAATGTTGTTTCCGGTCAGTTGAATATCGTTACTGCCAATAGTTTGTCGTGGGACGCTACGTTGACTTTGTCTTACAACCGTAACATCAAAAAAAACAGCTTGAATTTTCTTGTCGGTATGAATGCCACATCAAGCACAGGCACCGGGCTTTCTATTGATTACCGAGGCTTTCCTTCCGGTACTCTTTCGTCGGTAGGCTATGCAAACTCTATATATGGCATGCCCTCAGCATCCGATTCCAAGAGTCGCTTGTTTGGTGCGTTGGGCACTTTCAATTATTCGTACGACAACGTCTACTTAGCCGATGTGTCCATACGTCTCGACGGAAACTCCGAGTTTGGAGCCGATAAGCGTTTTGCACCTTTCTTCTCGGGCGGTTTAGGGCTGAATATCCACAATTATTCGTTCATGAAGGATATGGAATGGCTGGAACGTCTGAAAATACGTACCACTTACGGTGTTACCGGTAAAGTGAATTTTTCACCCTATGATGCACAGACTATGTATCGGATTATCAACGACAACTGGTATAAGACTGGTTTGGGAGCTTCATTGATAGCGTTGGGTAACCGCAATTTAGGCTGGGAAAAAACCAGAAACTGGGATTTGGGCTTGGATTTGAACATATTGAACGGATTGATTCAGTTGGACTTCTCTTATTACCGCAAGAAGACGGTCGATTTGGTCAACAGCGTGACTTTGCCCAGTTCTACGGGCTTTACTTCATACAAGGATAATATTGGTGAAGTGATGAACAAAGGAGTAGAAATCCAGTTGCGCAGTAACCTTTTCCAGAACAAAGATTGGTTAGTAGCTCTGTTTGCCAACTTAGGACACAATAAAAATGAAATTCTGAAGATCTCGGACAGCTTGAAAGATTACAATAACAAAGTCTTGGCGAAATACGATGATTATGATAAAGCTTACGAAAGAGCGGATGGGAAATATGCACAAACCTATTTGCAATATGTGGAAGGTGGATCGTTGACTTCTATTTTCGGAGTTCGTTCTTTGGGTATTAACCCGGCAGACGGTAAAGAGATTTTTGTGAAAAAAGACGGTTCGATTACTTATGACTGGGCTGCTTCCGATCAGGTGGTCATCGGAAATACTGAACCGAAAGCGCAAGGTACGTTTGGTCTGAATCTGCGCTGGAAGAATTTTACGCTCTTCTCTACGTTTATGTATGAGTTTGGTGGTCAGCGTTACAACCGGACGTTGATCGATAAAGTGGAGAATGCACTTATCTCTTCGCAGAATGTAGACCGTCGTGTGTTGAGCGGACGTTGGCAGAATGTAGGTGATATGGCACCGTTTGGCCGATTGCAGACAGGTATGATAGCCACTACGCGTCCTACAAGCCGTTTTATTCAAGACTACAACGTGTTGTCATTCAACTCGCTCACCATAGGCTATGATGTTCCTGCCGAACGATTGAAGAAGTTTCATTTGGGAATGCTCCGTTTCGAACTCTCGGGCAACGATTTCCTACGTACTTCGACCGTGCGTGCAGAACGCGGATTGGACTATCCTTATTCCCGTTCTTTCGCTCTGTCTGTGAAAATGAGTCTATAACCCCTTACAATTTACACAATGAAAATCAGAATTAAAAATACACTATATTTATTCTTAGTGATGCTGTTGGCGGGCAGTTGCGATTGGCTGGAAGTGTCTCCTTCCAACGAAGTGAATGAAGAAGATCTGTTCGCCAAAGGGAGCGGTTACCGTAATGCACTTAACGGCATCTACTTGAATATGTCGGACAACTCCCTTTATGGACGAAACCTGAGTTATGGATTTATTGAAGTGCTGGGACATCAGTACCTGCCGGAACACCTTAAGAATACAGGTTCTTATTATAAAACTTACCAGTTTCTTTACGATGATACCGATGTGAAGTCTTTTATTTCGGCGATGTGGTCGAAAGGATATAATGTGATTGCCAGCTGCAATAACCTAATTCACAATATCAGTGAGGCAGACGCAATGCTTTTTGACGGAGTAGAGATGGAGAAGAATATGATCTGGGGCGAAGCGTTAGCATTGCGTGCATTGATGCACTTCGAGCTTCTGCGTATGTTTGCTCCTTCTATGGAGGTCGATGATGGAAAAGCATACATCCCTTATGTGGACGAGTATCCTGTTATCAATACAACCTATTATACAAACGCGGAAATCTTGAAGAAGATAGAAGCGGATTTTAAAGAAGCCCGACGTTTGGTAGCTATGTGCGATGTAGAGCAACATCCGGAATGGATGCAATATGATGTACGTATGAGAGGGGATGGAGTAACCACAGACTTGCCTGATGATGTGTTTTATGCTTTTCGCGGCTATCGCATGAATTATTATGCCATTACAGCTTGGATGGCACGCATGTATATGTGGGCAAAAGATTACGATGCCGCTTTCAGTTGCTCGGAAGAGGTTATTAACTCTACTTATAAAGACAGAGCTTATTTCGATTTCATTAATTCGGCAGAGTTATCGAAAGACAAGAAAGACAGCAAGAGCTTGATTTTTACGATTTCTCATAACAATGTATTGACCGATGAGTACAAGCCATTCACTAATAACGGTAGTGAAAATCTGTTCTTGTTCAGTAAAGATGATATTTATGATGAAGAACTGGAGAAGAAAGAAGATGTGCGTGGAAAAGATGAGATGTTGACATTGGTCACAGGAGCTTCTTATTGTTCCCGGAAATATCTGATAGAGGAGGGTACTATTGGTTATGACATGATACCAATGCTGAGATTGAGTGAATTGTATTATATAGTTGGCGAGTATTATGCACGTAACAATCAGTTGGATAAAGCTGGTGCGGCATTAGATGTTGTTCGTCATGCCAGGGGGCTGATGTTGGCTCTTCCCGAACCTTCATCTTTAGATGCTTTTTACAAGGAGATGATCAAAGAGATGCGTAAAGAATTGATTGGAGAAGGACAGTTGTACTTTCTGTATAAGCGTCTGAATATGAAAGAGCCTTTTGATATGGATGAAAAGAACGTGAATTTTGTGTTTGAGCATCCTGAAAACGAAGATATTTAATAAGATTAATACAGTAGAAAGATGAAACAATACATATTATTATCGTTATTTGCTTTGTGCTTGGTCGCTTGTTCTGAAGATGAAATAAAGCCCTATCATGGGGAGCACTATTTGTTTTTCAGTGAACTGATGGAAAGTGGAGATGAAGCAATCGAACTATCGTTTAACAACTATCCACTTGATGATGAACTGACAGTGAAAATTGGTATGCGATTGGTAGGAAGTCCGTTTGAAACGCCTACTGTTTATAAAGTTGGAGTAGTAGCAGACAAGACAACGGCACAAAGTGAAAACTATGAGTTACCCATCAATCCGACTTTTGGAGCTAATGTGGCGGAAGATGTTTTGGAATTGAAATTGAAGAAAACCGAATCACTGAAAGAGGATGTAGAATTGCTGTTAAGGATAGAGCCGAATGAACATTTTGCCGGGAGTGTAAAGAACTACGAGACTATAAAAATCGTATTCAATAACGTACAAAGCAAACCTTTATGGTGGACGAAAGATGTAGAAACCGTTTATTTGGGAGCATATACTCGTGAAAAGTATTTGGCATTGGTAGAATATGGTGGCGAGGAAGTGCTTCGTTTTGGAGAGTTGAATTCGGCAGAACAGCGTCAGTGTGCATTGCGCCTGAAAGATGCTATTGAAAAATATGGTTTGGAGGAAGCAAATGGCAAGCCGATGACAGTGCCTATTTATTAATTTAGTTTGAAAGAAATGTATATGAGAAAGATATATTGGATGACAGTGGCTGTCGTAGTTTGTTGCTTGTCTTCTTGCTATGAGGACAAAGGAAACTATGACTATAAGTTGATGAATGATGTAACTGTCAATTTTACGATGGAGGCTACTGAGTTTGTAATGGGCGATGTGCTGAAGATTGAACCTCAACTTGCATTCTCTTTGGGAGAAGAGACCAACAAACTAGCATATTCATGGTCGTTGAACAGACGGCAAATCTCTACCGATCGTAATCTGAATTGGATGGCGGATGAAGAAGGAAAATATATGGATTTGCGACTGACCGTGACAGATACGGAAACTGGTGTATCTTATTTTTATGCTTCGAGTATTACTATAACTTCTCCTTATGTAAACAGTGCTTGGGTAGTCTTGTCTGAAAAAGAGGACGGAACGGCAATGTTGACCTACCTACGTCCGACTACAAAGATTGTACCAGGCGAAAACGGCAAAGAAGACGAGTCTGTGTATGATTGTGCTGTGACTAAAGATGTGTATGGTATTTCTAATGCCGGTAGTTCTCTGGGAGGCAAGCCGGTCTCTATCAGTCAGCACTTTGTCTCTTTATGGCCAGAAGACAAACCGCAGGACTTTACCAGTTGGCTTTGGCTGGTGCAACAAGGGGGACAAGGTACAATAGATGTTTCCGGAAGTACCTATAAAACCGAAGGTACATTGCCGTCTATGTTCATTCATGGAGCCTATCCGCAAGGGTTCGAACCTTGGAGGGTATATGATATGCTGTATCTTTCTATGGCAATAGGTATGGATGGAAAGGTATATACTCGTATTAAGGATTCTTATAAACTGTTTAACAACAGTTCTTTTATGGACGAGCTTCCGTTGTCATATCGGCAACAACCGGTAGACGGTACGATGGTAGTACGTGCTCCGCGTTTTTGCGAGCATGGAGGAACGCTACTCTATGATAAGAATTCGAAACGCTACTTTCATATTACAGATTATCAGTCATGGAATGGCAGGAAGTATTGTGGACAACTGATTGTACCTTCTGTTACTAACGAGTCAATTTATGAAAGAAATCCGGATTGGGGTAAATTGGACGATATGTCTGATTATGAGGTGCTTTATGTAGATGCTCATAGTGATGATTCTTATATGGGATTGAAATATACGGCAGTGCTTCGTAAAAGTAACCGTTATTTTTTGCAAGATTTCACCATAGGTGATTATTATGGGGGAGGAAGTATTGATGCAGAGATTAACTCGCAGACAGATGTAACGTCAGAATTGGGTGCTATAGTGAAAGAAGATTCTCAATTTGCTTTGTATTATGCACAAGATTATCGCCCTTATTTGTTGATTTCCAGTGGAAACTCCTTATATTTCTACTATTTTAATGGAAGTAAAGTGTATAAATATCATCAATTTGATGCTCCGATAAAAAGTATTGATGTAAATAATTCCGCTTACCAGGGTGATGCCGGTGTCGGGTTAGAAAATGGTGAATTTTATGTCTTGGATTTCTCTACTTCCGTTATTCGGGATGTTATGAATACTAGCGATTCGAAAGAAAAAATTCGTTTCAAGCAAGGCGGGTTGGGTAAAGTTATAGAAGTCATCTATAAGTGGAAGCAAGCCGCCAACTGGGTGATGTAAATCAATTATTAAAAATTAAAATATTTATATGCGAAAGAAAATCTATTTACTTCTTTTGGTGGCACTATGCGGGGGGATAATAACCCCCGCTGTAGCTAAGAAGAAAAACAAGAAGAAAGCTTCTACTACTCAAGTGACGTCAGAGAAGAAGGAGAAGAAAGAAACCAAGTATGATAAGCTGTTCAAAGGCAAGAAGGTCACGACGGCAAAAGGTTTTATTACTCTTCATAAGTTTGATAACAAAGTTTATTTTGAGTTACCGCTCAAAGTGCTCAATCGTGATATCCTGTTGGGATCTACAATTGCAGAAACAACGGATAATCAGTTTGGATGTGTAGGTGAGAAGTCTAGTGATCCTTTTTTGATTCGTTTCGTGCAGCGTGATTCAACGATCACATTGCGTCGTGTGCAGGCAGGACAGTTTTCGGATGATCGGGAAATTAAAAAACGTTTGCAGAGTAGTACAATGCCGGCTATTGCCGAAACTTTCGAGATAAAGGCTTACAATAATGACAGTAGTGCCGTTGTGTTTGATATGACCGGCTACTTGTTGAGCGATAAGAAAATGCTCTCTCCTTTCTCTCCTTATTCATTGATAGAAATGATGGGAGCGAACATTGATAAGAATTTTGAGAAGGAAAGCTCCTTTATACAGGGCATCAAAGGTTTTGAAGATAATGTCAGTGTCCGTTCCTTGCTGACTTATAAAGTAAGTGTAGGGGCTAAAGGAGGTTATGCGGTAAAAAACATGCCTTTCTCTGCTGTGATGAACCGTAGCTTTATCTTGTTGCCGGAAAAGCCGATGCGTCATCGTTATGCCGATCCGCGTATTGGTATTTTCGAACACTCTATTGTTGAGTTTGCTTCCGAAGGACGCGGATTGCGTACTCGCCATATTGCTCATCGTTGGAATCTGGAGCCGTCGGATTCTGCTGCATATCTGCGTGGAGAGTTAGTAGAACCTAAAAAGCCTATTGTTTTCTATATTGATGATGCATTCCCGTTGAGTTGGAATAAATACATTCATAAAGGAGTTGAGGTATGGCAGAAAGCATTTGAGAAGATTGGCTTTAAGAATGCGATTATAGCAAAGGATTTTCCTAAAAACGATCCTAACTTTGATCCGGAAAATATCAAATATTCTTGTATCCGTTATGCCCCTTCTACTGTAGCCAACGCAATGGGACCTTCTTGGATTGATCCTCGTTCGGGAGAGATCATAAATGCATCAGTAACGGTATATCATAATATTGTGCAGTTGGTTCAGTACTGGCGTTTCTTGCAGACTGCCCCGGCAGATAAAGAAGTTCGTGACGTAGTGTTGCGTGAAGACTTGTTGGGAGACTGTATCGCTTACGTGCTTTCTCATGAGGTAGGGCACACTCTGTCTCTAATGCATAATATGGCGGGTTCTTCTTCCATTCCTGTAGAATCATTGCGTGATCCGAAATTTACTCAGGAGTATGGAACGACTTATTCTATCATGGATTATGCGCGTAATAACTATATAGCACAGCCGGGTGATAAGGAGAAAGGGGTACGCATGACACCTCCTGAACTTGGCGCTTATGATTATTATGCGATCTCCTGGTTGTATAAACCGATATTTGAGGCGAAAACATCTGAAGAAGAAATTCCTATACTGGACAAATGGATCAGTGAGAAATCGGGTGATCCCAAGTATCGTTATGGTAAGCAGCAGTTTAAACGTCGCTTCGATCCGAGTTCCGTAGAAGAAGATTTGGGAGATGATCCTGTGAAAGCTTCAGAATATGGTCGTCGTAATCTGCAATATATCCTGAAACATATTAATGAATGGGTAGCAGACAAAGATAAGGATTTTGAGTTCCGTACTGCTTTATATGATGAAGTTGTCTATGGATATGTACGCTATTTAAGCTTCGTGTTAGCTGATATCGGAGGTATTTATCTGAATGAACGTTATGACGGAGATCAGCGTCCGAGTTACCAGACTGTGTCGAAAGAGCAACAGAAGAAAGCGTTGAGTTTCTTGTTGAATGAGTTGAAAGATCTTTCTTGGTTGGATGCGAATGAGACTTTGAAAGAGTTTCCTATCCGTACTTCTGTAGCCATGCAAATGGAAAACGCGATTATTGATGGTATTTTATCCCGTTGTGGTGCTGTTTCTATCTGTTCGGATAAGGCGACATCCGCTCCTTATACTCAAAAAGAATATCTGGCAGATATCGAACGTTTTGTATGGGCACCGACACGTGCTGGTAAAACTTTGACAGATACGGAGATGCGTCTGCAGATGAATTATCTGACAAAACTGATAGAAGGATCTGTAACCGGAGTTACTAAAAATGCGACTCGTAAAGGTATTACGGATATGTATGGTATTATCGAGATTCCTGAATGGTTGAAGGCTGCTTCTCGTGAGCGTTTTGGCATCGTCTCGGAAGAATTTATGGGATGCTTTAATAATAAGCATGCTGAAATGCAGGCAGCCCGTTTGGAAGAAATTAGCGGTTTTGAGGATGGGGTTGATTTGAAGGCTCCGTTGGAACCGATGGAGCATGTTTATTTCGGTGAATTGAAGAAAATCCGTAGCTTGGTTGCAGCAAGTGCTTCTACCGGCTCTGCCGATACGCAACGCCATTATCGCTTATTGTTGTACAAAATTGACCAGGCATTAAAATGATAGGAAGTATGAGAAATAGATATAGTAAGATACTTTGTTTATTGCTTCTTTTTATGTGTTGCCTGCCACAAGACGGAAATGCGATCTGGCCTTTTAAAAAGAAGAAAAAAGAGGAAAAGAAAGAAGTGCTGACACCTTATCAGAAGCTTTTCAAGAACAAGAAAGTGCAGACAGCTCATGGGCTGATGACTATTCATAAGGTGGAAGATAAAGTGTATGTTGAGTTTCCGGTTACTATGTTAGGACGGGAACTGTTGCTGACTTCTTCTATAGAAAACACGAGTGACGGTGGGGAAGGTGCACCGGGACAACTGGGCGGAACAGATGTACGTTTGCGTTTTGAGATGATCGATTCGACAATCGTGGCGCGTATGCCTTTGTTGAGCAAACCTGTCAATACGAGTGGTGACTCTGATATTGCCCGTGCACTGAATCATTCACATAATCCGGGTATCTTCAAGAGCTTTAAAGTGCTGGCATGTACACCGGATAGTTCCGCCCTTGTAGTGAATATGAAAAGTTTATTCTTGGAAGGTTCGGCTTTTACCAAACCTTTCCCATCGACTTCTGCTAACGGCTATTATGGTTTTGTATCTCGCGACCACTCCTTGGAATCTGATAAATCGTCTATCTTGGGCGTTTCCGCTTCTGGAGATAATATTACCGTTCGTGAAGAATTGGCATATAAGGTGAATCACACTTTGATGGGAGCCTATAGTATGTATGAGAATGTTCCGTTGACGGCTGTGGTAAATAAGATGTTATGTGTTTTGCCGGAAGAGCCTATGACTCCCCGTTTGGCAGATTCACGTCTTGGATTGACTACACAGTTGAAAAGTGACTTCGCCGGGGCGGGGCAAGAGGTGAAGAATATACGTTATGCAAAACGTTGGCGGATTGAGCCTTCGGATTCCGCTGCTTACCGTCGGGGTGAACTGGTGGAACCGAAGAAACAATTAGTATTCTATATTGATAGCTTACTACCCGTCAAATGGCATCCTTATATTAAAGCCGGAGCGGAATCTTGGAATAAAGCTTTTGAAAAGATTGGTTTTAAGAATGTGATTTGTGTGAAGGAGTTTCCTAAGAATGATACTTTGTTTAATGCACACAGTTTGGATTGCATGACCATCCGTTACTCTGCTTCATGGATGAATACTGCACAAACCACTCTTCACTCTGATGCTCGTACCGGTGAGATTTTGAATGCTTCTATATTGATTAATGCGAACTTGATCAGTGTACAGTATGTAGACCGTATTGCGGCAACTGTGGCAACCGATCCTCGTGTGCGTACTGTTATTTTCCCGCAAGAGGTGCAAGGTGAACTGATTCAAGCCGCTATTGCTCAGGCAGTAGGAACAGGATTAGGACTTAATGTGAACTGGGGAGCTCCTGTTGCTTATCCGGTAGATTCTTTGCGTTCTGTCAACTTTACGCAGAAGTATGGTTTGGCTTCTTCTGTGATGGGTGGGGTAGTGATTAATGATGTGGCTACGGCTGATGATGTCCGGAAAGGAGTGCGTTTGGTCAATACGAACCCTGGACCATATGATGAGCTGGTTATCAAATATCTGTATCAGCCTATTTATGCTTCTTCTTTGCAAGAAGAAAAAGCAACGTTGGATAGCTGGATCCGTCAACACACAGGGGATCCTCATTATGCTTATATTCGTAGTCAGCCCCGTTTTGATTCAGACCCGCGTAATACTCGTGGAGGCTTGGGAGATGATCACTTGAAGTCATTTGATTATATGCTTTCCAATATCCGTACCGGTTGTGAGAATTATTATACTTGGTTCTCAAAAGGGGACAAGGACATGACAATGCGTAAGCGGGTATATTCAGCACTTTGTGATCGGTTGAACAGTCGTGTATATGCGGTTCTTTCGTATGTCGGTGGTATTTATCTGAACGATATTCGTGAGAAAGATGTGCTTCCGAGTTACTCGATGGTAGACCGCGAGAAGCAAAAGGCTGCATTGGACAGGGTGCTGAGTCTGGCAAAAGATCTGGACTGGATAGAGAGTGCAGCTCGTGCCACGGATTTCACAATTGTTGATAAGAAGGCAGATATGATGCGTTTGGAAATTTTCAAGAATATCTTTAATCGTTTGCCTTATATTGAAGTGTGTACGGAACGTTTCCCGGAAACGGCTTATACGGCTTCTGAATATTTGGATGACATTTATAATGTAGTATGGGAAGGAACTTTGAAACGTCGTACGTTGGATAATGTTGAGAAGGCTCTGCAGACTGCTTTTCTGGAAAGTATTATTGCTACTTCTACAGTGACTGCACCTATTGGTAGCTTTAAGGCTTCAAAGACGTCATTTGCAGATACCCGGAAATCGGAGATCAGTCTGGCTGCTTTGCGTGAAGGAGAAAATGTAGAGCACTATCTGCATTCTTTGCAGACTCCTGAAGAAGTAAGTGGTTTCTCATCTATTCCGCCTATTTATACGAATCAGACCAAAGTCGCTGCATATTATTTTGATATGTTGATGCGTACGAAAGAGATGTTGGAAAAGAGTATTGCGGTTATGCCTGAAGCTGATCGTTCACATTATGAACTTTTAATTTATCGCATAAATAAAGCGGTAGAGATCAAATAATAAATTTCTCTCTCTTGAATAAATAGTGTTAGCAATTCCGTTGCTAATGAAAACGCCCCGTCGTAGTGATTACGATGGGGCGTCTTCATTATAGTTAGTGTATGTTACAGTATAGTATGTTTTAGTAAACTGATTACTTTTTGAACCCGTTTGCTGTGGAGGTTTGCTTACACTTGTCGCATAGCCAAAGCCTTATTTTCCGCAGCTTCCATAATTTCCCGTTCTCCGGGTCCTTTATCGTTAATACCGCAAAGATGAAGAATCCCATGGATAATGACACGGTGCAGTTCGTCGTCATAAGAAGCACCAAATTGCTCCGCATTAGTGCGTATTGTGTCCAGGCTAATGAATAAGTCACCTGATAAACGATCGCCTTCACAATAATCGAAAGTAATGATATCCGTGTAGTAGTCATGTTGCAGATATTGACGGTTTACCTCCAGAATCTTTTCGTCCGAGCAGAAGATATAAGCGATTTCACCGAGTCTTTTTCCATAAGAAGCTGCTACGGCTTTTATCCATTCCGTAGTCTCACGTTTCTTGATATCAGGCATTTTTACGCCTTCTGTTTGATAAGTTACAGCCATAATTGAATGTTATGATTTAAAAGAAAAATAAATAACTGATTAAGATAGCGGCTATGATACCCGAAAAGTCTGCAATCAGACCACAGGTCACCGCATTACGAGTTTTGGTAATTCCCACACTGCCGAAATAAACGGCCAAAATGTAGAATGTGGTATCTGAAGCTCCGCGTACGACGCAACTCATACGCCCGACAAATGAATCCGGCCCTAGTTCTTTCATCGTATCGATCATCAGGCCGTTTGCACCGCTGCCACTAAGTGATTTCATCAGTGCAGTAGGCAAGGCTCCGACAAAGCTTGTATCAACCCCACATAGACCTACTATATAGCCGATACCTCCCACCAGAAAATCCATTGCTCCCGAAGTGCGGAACACTGCAATTCCTACCAGAAAAGCAACCAGATAAGGAATGATGCGTACAGCCGTCGTAAATCCTTCTTTGGCTCCTTCTACAAAAGAATCGTATACATTGATTTTCTTTCTGATTCCCGTTAAAATAAACAGGATGATGACACTGAACAACAGAATATTCGCTATCAGTGTAGAGTAAGTCCCCATATCCTCCCGCGATACACTTAGAAACAGATAGATCAATCCCGAAAAGAAAAGGCAGATAACACCCATTAAAATGAGAATTGGTTTATTGATCAAGTTTATCTTTTGAGCGATGCTGACTGCTATAACTCCGACTAAAGTTGAAATGAAAGTACTTATCAGGATAGGAATAAATACATCCGTAGGTTGTGCAGCTCCCATTTGTGCACGATATACCATGATGCTGATCGGAATAATGATGAGGCCGGAGGTATTAATCACCAAGAACATAATCATTGGATTGGAAGCGGTATCCTTTTTCGGATTCAGTTCTTGCAGTTCTTTCATGGCTTTCAGTCCCAACGGGGTGGCGGCATTGTCCAAACCGAGCATATTGGCAGACATATTCATAAAGATGGAGCCTAGCACCGGATGCCCTTTAGGAATGTCCGGAAACAAGCGGCAAAGCACCGGACTTAGAAAGCGGGCCAGTGCATTAATCAATCCACTGTTCTCACCAATCTTCATGATACCCAACCAAAGCGCCAATACTCCTGTAAGGCCTAGCGAGATTTCAAAAGCTGTCTTTGAAGAGTCGAATGTAGAGTTCATGATAGCAGTGAATATCTCTGTGTCTCCAAGAAAAATAACTTTCAAGAGGGCGATGATGAAAGCAATAACAAAGAATCCTATCCAAATGTAATTTAGAACCATAGTTGATTGTATGTATGTTATAGAATGCGTACAAATATAGTTATAACTTTCGGTTTGTAGGAGGCTTTGAAGTGGAATTTGCTACAGCCGGACCAGATTCTCCGGGATTCTTTCTTTTTATGGGATAGGGATTGAAAGGATGTTCAGGCTTATGGCAATGTTCTATTTGTGAGAAAAGTGTAGAGTCAGGTCGAAAGTTTTAATAATTCAGGCAGCTTTGTAGAGTCTGGTCGAAACTTTTAGCTATATTTGCAAAAAGCTTGGATATGAACGAATATTTTCAGTTTCTGGAGAAGTATAATTTGTGGGGAGGGAATACCCCTCAATTGGGTTTTATACGTCACGAATATACTGATAAGATAATAGAATATATAGGGAACCGGTTGGTGAAAGTGCTTGTGGGGCAAAGGCGTGTGGGTAAAAGCTATTTGTTGCGACAGATAGCGGCGAGGCTTGTTGCCGATGGGGTAGATCAGAGAAATATATTTTTAGTCAACAGAGAACTGACGGATTTTGATTTTTTACAAACATACAAAGACTTGGATGCACTGTTTAAACTCTATTTGGAGAGAGTACATCCACAGGGAAAGGTTTATTTATTCATTGACGAGGTTCAAAATATAGAGGGGTGGGAACGTTTCGTGAACTCTTATTCACAGGACTATATGAATGAGTATGAACTTTTTGTAAGCGGATCCAATTCCAGTATGTTGTCTGGAGAGTTGGCTACTTTATTGTCTGGTCGCTATGTCAATTTTGTGGTTTTCCCCTTGTCATATACGGAATTTGCAGGTATAACAGGTAAGAGCCTTGATAAACAAAGCTATGTAGAATATCTGCAAAGCGGAGGTATGCCTGAATTATTTTCCCTTTCACAGGCTGAAGCATTGCGTAATTACGTTTCTGCGCTTAAAGATACAGTGTTACTGCGAGATGTGATACAGCGATATAGTATTAAAGATGCCCGTTTGCTCGAAGATATCTTCGTGTATATCGTCAATAATGCGTCCAATTTGCTTTCGGTGCGTAATATTGTGAACTATTTTAAAAGCAGGGGACAGAAAACGAGTTATGAAACTGTATCAGCCTATCTGAAATTTATTGAAGAAGCTTATTTGATTCATCGGGCGGAACGTTATAATATTAAAGGTCGTGAGACTATTGCAGGGAACTGCAAATATTATGTGAACGATCTTTCATTCTATAACTATCTATATAGGGGATTTTCCTATGGAGCTGGCTATCAGTTGGAGAATCTGCTTTACCTTGATTTGCGAAGGAAGGGATATGATGTTTATGTGGGTAGCGTTAAAGATAAGGAGGTCGACTTTGTCGCTATCAAAGGAGACAGGACGATCTATGTACAGAGCACCTATTTGCTATTCGATGAAATTACCGTGAAGCGTGAATATGCTCCGCTAGAAGCTATTGACGATAATTATGAGAAATATCTGGTGTCGCTGGACGATATAGCTTTGCCTTCTAAAGAGGGAATAAGGCATATACAGGCTTGGAATTTCGATTCGGTAATTTAATCTATATTATTTGTTTTTCTTATACTGAAAATGAATGTAAATCTCTATCTTTGTCTCCTACTTTCAAGAAATAAATGGAACAGGAAGATTTTAACATACGCGAACATCAGCTTACTTCAAAAGAACGGGATTTCGAGAATGCACTCCGTCCGTTAAGCTTTGAAGACTTTAGCGGACAGGACAAGGTGGTGGAAAACCTTCGCATTTTTGTGAAGGCGGCGCGCCTGCGTGGAGAAGCACTCGATCATGTGCTGTTGCACGGTCCTCCCGGATTAGGAAAAACAACTCTTTCGAATATTATCGCCAACGAATTGGGAGTTGGATTTAAAGTCACTTCCGGTCCTGTACTTGATAAGCCGGGAGATTTGGCAGGTGTATTAACTAGTCTTGAGCCGAATGATGTGCTTTTTATTGATGAGATTCATCGGTTGTCTCCGGTAGTAGAAGAGTATCTTTACTCTGCTATGGAAGACTATCGTATCGATATTATGATTGATAAAGGTCCTTCTGCGCGCAGCATTCAAATTGATTTGAATCCTTTTACGTTGGTTGGAGCGACAACACGTAGTGGTTTGCTGACAGCTCCGCTTCGTGCCCGTTTCGGTATTAACCTGCATCTGGAGTATTACGATGATGATATCTTGAGTAGCATAATTCGTCGTTCCGCATCTATATTGGATGTGCCTTGTTCGATACGTGCGGCGGCTGAGATAGCTTCCCGCAGTCGTGGAACCCCTCGTATAGCCAATGCGTTGCTCCGTCGGGTACGTGACTTTGCGCAGGTGAAAGGCTCCGGCTCTATTGATACGGAGATAGCTCAGTTTGCATTGGAAGCACTGAACATCGACAAATACGGCTTGGATGAAATAGATAACAAGATTCTCTGCACGATTATAGACAAATTCAAAGGTGGTCCTGTGGGACTGACGACTATTGCAACCGCTTTAGGAGAAGATGCGGGAACCATTGAAGAGGTATATGAGCCTTTCCTCATAAAAGAAGGATTCATGAAACGTACTCCTCGCGGGCGTGAAGTGACGGAGCTTGCTTATAAGCATTTGGGAAGAAGTCTTTATAGCGGAAACCAGAAAACGTTGTTTGGTGATTAATGATCGTTTAATCATTGACCACCAAACAACTAATCACTAATAAAAATGGCAGAATTAAAATCATTGGCAAAAGACACCGCAATTTATGGTGCAAGCAGTATTATAGGGAAATTCCTCAATTATCTGTTGGTGCCTATCTATACGATCTCCCTTCCGGCTTCGAGCGGTGGCTATGGGGTAATCACTAATATGTATGCCATTGTAGCTTTATTACTCGTATTGCTGACTTTTGGTATGGAAACCGGTTTTTTCCGTTTTGCAAATAAGGGAGATGATGATCCGAACCGGGTATATTCTACCTCTTTGTTGATGGTGAGCAGTGTCTCTCTTACTTTTTTACTTCTCTGCCTTCTGTTTTTGTCTCCTATTGCCGATTTATTCGGTTATGGAGAACATCCTTGGTATTTAGGGATGATGCTCATCGTGATTGCGATGGACGCTATACAAGCCATTCCTTTTGCATATCTGCGTTATAAGAAACGCCCCATCAAGTTTGCGGGGCTGAAGCTACTCTTTATATTTATCAGTATTTCTTTGAATATCACTTATTTCGTGGTTCTGAAAGGTACGGATGTAGGAGCTGCTTTCTTGATAAATTTGATTTGTTCGTTTACGGTGATGATGGGACTAATACCGGAATTTCGTGCTTTCCGTTATTGCATTGACCGTTCTTTGATGAAACGAATGCTCTATTATTCGTTTCCGATGTTGATTCTCGGTATTGCCGGAATCTTGAACCAGGTAGCTGATAAGATTATTTTCCCGTTTGTCTATCCGGATGAGGCTGAAGCAGCCGTGCAACTTGGCATTTACGGGGCAACCAGTAAGATAGCCATGATTATGGCAATGTTTACCCAAGCCTTCCGTTTTGCTTATGAGCCCTTTGTGTTTGGCAAGAGCAAGGATAAGGATAACAAACAGATGTATGCACAGGCTATGAAGTTCTTTATCATTTTCACCGTGCTTGCTTTCCTGGCGGTGATGTTCTACTTGGATATTTTGCGATATGTCATAGGCCGTGATTATTGGGAGGGACTTCGTGTTGTTCCTATTGTGATGATTGCCGAGATGTTTATGGGTATTTATTTCAACCTTTCTTTCTGGTATAAGTTGACGGATGAGACCAAATGGGGAGCTTACTTCTCGCTGATTGCTTGTCTCATTGTCGTACTGATGAATATTTTCTTGATTCCTATATATGGGTATATGGCTTGTGCCTGGGCCGGTTTTACCGGTTATGCTGTGGCTATGCTGCTGTCCTACTTTGTCGGTCAGAAGAAATACCCTATCGGGTATGATCTGCGGGGAATCGGTTGCTATGTGGCGTTAGCTGCCGTTTTGTACATTCTCGGGGAACAGGTGCCTATCTCTAATCTTGCGCTACGTCTTGCTTTCCGTACGATACTCTTATTACTGTTTGTTGCTTATATTATCAAACGCGATCTACCGTTAAGTCAGATCCCTGTTATTAACCGATTCATAAAGAAGAAATAATCATGAAAACAGATGAACGCAATAAATTTGCCATCAAATCCTTTCTAGGCGAATATCTGGACTTGAGAAAGGATAAGGATAACGAACTGGAAACTGTTGATTCTATCCGCAAGGGAGTAGAGTTCAAAGGAGCTAACTTATGGATTCTAATCTTTGCCATTTTTATGGCGTCACTTGGTTTGAACGTCAATTCTACTGCTGTAATCATCGGTGCCATGCTGATTTCTCCGTTGATGGGGCCTATCATGGGAGTAGGACTGTCTGTCGGTTTGAACGACTTTGAACTGATGAAACGCTCTTTGAAGAGTTTCCTTATTACGACAGCTTTCAGTGTGACGACCGCAACGATCTTTTTCCTTTTCGCTCCTATCGCCGGTTCGCAATCAGAGCTCTTGGCGCGTACTTCACCTACAATCTACGATGTATTTATCGCACTCTTCGGTGGTCTGGCGGGTGTTGTAGCTCTTTCCACCAAAGAAAAAGGAAATGTGATTCCGGGAGTTGCTATCGCTACTGCATTAATGCCGCCGCTTTGTACGGCAGGATACGGATTGGCGTCCGGTAATCTGATTTATTTTCTGGGAGCCTTCTATCTCTATTTCATCAACTCCGTATTTATCAGTCTGGCTACTTTTCTCGGTGTCCGTGTGATGCACTTCCAACGGAAAGAGTTTGTAGATAAAACCCGTGAGAAGACCGTACGCAAGTACATTGTTCTGATTGTCATCCTGACGATGTGTCCGGCTGTTTACCTGACCTACGGCATTATAAAAAGTACTTTCTACGAAGCGGCAGCCAATCGTTTTATTAACGAACAGCTGGGATTTGACAATACGCAGGTACTCGACAAAAAGATCAGTTATGAACATAAAGAAGTTCGCGTTGTTCTGATCGGTTCTGAGGTGCCGGATGCGTCCATCTCCATCGCTCGCAGCAAATTGAAAGAATATAAGCTGGACGATACAAAGTTAATTGTATTGCAGGGTATGAACAATGAAGCGGTAGATGTGTCTTCCATTCGTGCTATGGTGATGGAAGACTTCTACAAGAACAGCGAGCAACGGCTTCAGGAACAGAAAGTGAAGATCTCCCAACTGGAGAAAACTTTGGAAGAATACAAGACATATGATGCAATGAGCCGTAAACTGGTTCCTGAGTTGAAGGTACTTTATCCTTCCATCACCACTCTTTCCATTGCTCATTCACTTGAGGTACGGGTTGATTCGTTGAAAACGGATACAGTCACATTGGCTGTATTGAAATTCTCCAAACGCCCCTCCGTTGCCGAGAAAGAAAAAATCAGCGAATGGCTGAAAGGGGAGCCAAGCAGTTGCGACTGATTACAGAATAATGAATCTAAAAATAAGAACATGAAATTCAGACTAACCGCCGTCGTGCTTCTTTCTATCTGTCTCTCGAATGCTTTTGCCAATGAGGGAATGTGGTTGTTGGGAAACCTTAAAAAGAACAAGCAGACAGAACGGGTGATGAAAGATCTTGGTTTGCAGATGCCTGTAAGCAAACTCTATAATCCGAAGAAACCGTGTCTTGCGGATGCTGTGGTTAGCTTTGGAGGTTTTTGCTCGGGAGTGGTGGTCTCGGACGACGGGCTGGTTTTTACTAACCATCACTGCGGGTTCAGCAGTATTCAGCAACACTCTTCGGTGGAGCACGATTATCTGAAAGATGGCTTCGTGGCGCGTAGCCTTCAAGAAGAACTGCCGAATCCGGAGTTGTATGTCCGTTTTCTGCTTCGCACGGAAGATGTTACCAAGCGGGTACTGTCTGCTGCCAAATATGCCAGAACAGAAGCGGAACGCAGGGTAGCCGTCGACTCTATCATGAATGTAATCGGAATGGAAGTTTCCGAAAAGGATTCTACCCTGACCGGTGTTGTAGACGCTTATTATGCGGGAAATGAATTTTGGCTTTCCGTCTATCGGGATTATAATGATGTACGCCTGGTTTTTGCTCCTCCTTCTTCTGTCGGTAAATTCGGGTGGGATACGGATAATTGGATGTGGCCGCGTCATACTGGTGATTTTAGCGTATTCCGTATTTACGCCAATGCCCAGAACGGTCCGGCGGACTATTCCCCCGAAAACGTTCCCTATCACCCCGAATATGTAGCTCCTATCTCTTTGGATGGCTATAAGGAAGGCTCGTTCTGCATGACGCTTGGTTATCCGGGAAGTACGGAACGCTATCTTTCTTCGTACGGTATCGAAGAAATGATGAACGGTATCAATCAGGCTATGATTGATGTGCGTGGAGTGAAACAGGCTATCTGGAAGCGGGAGATGGACCATCGTCCGGATATTCGTATCAAGTATGCTTCAAAGTACGACGAGAGCTCTAACTACTGGAAAAACAGCATTGGAACAAACAAGGCTATCAAGCATTTGAAAGTTCTGGAAAAGAAACGGGCGGCTGAGGCTGCACTTCGCGAATGGATTCAATCTCATCCGGCGGAAAGAGAAAAGTTGCTTCGTCTTTTTTCTTCTTTGGAATTGAGTTACAGCGGTCGTCGGGAGACAAATCATGCCTTAGCCTATTTCGGTGAAGCATTTATTAATGGTCCTGAACTGGTTCAGCTTGCCTTGGAAATCCTGAATTTCGATTTTGAGGCGGAAGAGAAGCAGGTAGTTACACGTATCAAGAAACTATTGGAGAAATATGACAATCTGGATCTTGCCATTGACAAAGAAGTCTTTGCCTCCATGCTCAAAGAATATCAGGCAAAAGTAGACAAGAAGTATCTGCCTGCCATGTATGAGAAGATTGATACGCTTTACAACGGGAACATTCAGGTCTATGTGGATTCTCTGTATGCCACGTCCCAAATAACCTCTTCCAAAGGTCTGAAACGTTTCTTGGAGCGGGATACTACCTATAACTTATTTGAGGATCCGGCTGTAGCTTTAAGTCTCGATCTGATAGTGAAGTATTATGAGATGAATCAAAGTATCTCTGAGGCTTCCGAACAGATAGAACAGGGGGAGCGTGTGTTCAATGCTGCCATGCGTCGTATGTATGCCGACCGTAACTTCTACCCCGATGCTAATTCTACCATGCGTTTGAGCTTTGGGACGGTGAACGGTTACTCACCTTTTGACGGAGCTGTTTATGATTATTATACGACTGTAAAAGGAATCTTTGAAAAGGTGAAAGAGCACGCCGGAGATATTGACTTTGCTGTCCAACCGGAACTGCTGAGTCTGTTTTCTTCCGGTGATTTCGGTAGATATGCTAATGAAAAGGGGGATATGAGTGTTTGCTTTATCTCTAACAATGATATTACGGGAGGAAATTCCGGCAGTGCCATGTTTAATGGTAAAGGTGAATTGTTGGGATTGGCATTCGATGGTAATTGGGAAGCAATGAGCAGTGATATTGTCTTTGAACCCGAGCTTCAACGTTGTATAGGTGTAGACATCCGTTATGTACTTTTTATTATAGAAAAGTACGGAAAAGCAGGGAATCTTATCAAGGAGTTGAAAATAGCCAAATAAAACAGTTTATATGTATACCGAAGTCTTTTTCACCACAGATTACACGGATTAACACAGATTAAGAGAGGAGAAACGTTTTATTCTTTTCTTTCTTCAATTCACGTTTAATCTTCGTCTTAATCTGTGTTAATCCGTGTAATCTGTGGTGAATCTATTTCTTCGGTTTTCTGCGTGCCCATCCTTCTTCGCTGAAGTCAGGCTCTTTGTCTTTGAAGAACGCCTGCCAATCATCCTTCTTTTTAGGACCACGTGCGTTTGCATATCCCCGTTCGGCACGGCTTGGTTTCTCTTTCTTGCCCGCTTTGGAGCCTTTCACCGAGACCTCTTTGGGCTTTCTATCCTTGTTCTCACGGCGTGGGGCACGTTCTTTGCCTCCTTCTTCGTTGGATACTTCCACTACCACTTTGCGTCCGTTCCATTTACTGCGACTTAAAGCTTTTACTACATTGATCGTCTCCTTTTCCGGAACTTCGAAGAAAGAGAAGTTCTGCATCAGGTCGATACGTCCGAGCTCAATACGTCCGCGTGTATTGCTGTTGAGCAGACCGATAAGATCGCTAGGGAAGAAACTGTCCGTCTTACCCAAGTTGATGAACAGACGGTTGAAGCCCGGAGCGGCTTTCCTGCTTCTTTTCTCGAAACCACCTTCTTTGCGATCACCCCGTCCGGCACGTTCTCCGCGACTGTCGGTCGGGATCTCTATTTCGGCACGGTTACGGTAATATTCAGCGAAACGGTTGAACTCATGCGACACCATGCGTTTAATCAAGTCTTCCTTGCTTAACCACTCCAGTTTGCGGTAAATGTCCGGCATGAACTCGGCAATCTCTTCCTCATTGACTTTCACCTTTTCAAGCTCGTCAATCACTTTCAGCAACTGCTTCTGACAGATTCCGGCTGCCGTCGGCATTTCGCCCGGAATGAACTTTTTGCCGATAATGCGCTCTATCTCGCGCATCTTTCCTTTCTCGCGGAGGTTGATGATAGCGATAGAAGTACCAGTCTTTCCGGCACGTCCCGTACGACCGCTACGGTGGGTATAACTTTCCGTGTCATCCGGCAATCCATAATTGATGACATGAGTCAGGTCGTCCACGTCCAGACCACGGGCAGCTACGTCCGTAGCGACAAGCAGTTGCAAGTTGCGGATACGGAATTTTTGCATTACAGCATCGCGTTGCGCCTGCGAAAGTTCACCGTGCAGTGAATCGGCGTTATAACCCTCCTGCATCAGTTTGTCTGCAATCTCTTGAGTTTCCTTACGTGTGCGGCAGAAGATGATACCGTAGATCTGCGGATAATAGTCAACGATGCGTTTCAGCGCTTCGTATTTATCTTTGGCGTGCACCGTATAGGCAACGTGCTTTACGTTACTGGTGCTTTCGTTTTTACGACCAATCGTGATTTCTTTTGCGTTCTGCAGGTAATTCTTTGAGATACGCGCGATTTCCGGGCTCATCGTTGCCGAGAAAAGCAATGTGTTACGCTCCTTCGGAACATCGGCAAGAATAGCGTTGATACTTTCCGTAAATCCCATGTTCAGCATCTCGTCCGCTTCGTCCATCACAACGTTGCGGATAGTCGATAGAGATACGGTTTTGCGTTCCATCAAATCCAGCAAACGTCCGGGAGTGGCGACAATGATATGTACCCCCCTTTTCAAGCTGCGTATCTGACTGTCGATAGAAGAACCGCCATATACAGGCAGCACTTTCAGTCCGTCAATGTATTTGGAATAATCATTCAGATCACCTGCTATCTGGAGGCAAAGCTCACGGGTAGGGCAGAGGATAAGTGATTGTGGAATTCTGTTTTTTACGTCAATCTGTTGGAGCAAGGGCAAACCGAATGCGGCTGTTTTACCTGTTCCTGTCTGTGCAAGAGCTACTACATCATTATTTTCTCCTAAAAGGTACGGAATCACTTCTTCTTGTACCGGCATGGGATTCTCATATCCCATCTCTTCAATTGCTCTACGTATCTCCGGAGAAACGCCAAGCTCTTCAAATGTCTTCATTAAATCTCTGTATATCTTTTATTTCGGCTGCAAAGATAGTCAATTTATTAACAATATACTGCGTAACTGCTCTATTTCTTCTGCCGAAAGTCCGATTCCTTTTTTCAAGTAGGCTTGAACGCTTCCATATTCCGACTCAATTTGTTCTTTGGCGGCATTCAGGAAGTCCTCTTTGGCCGAGTAGATGGTGGTAATTGCTTCCTGTGAATTCACCGGTAGCTCGTAGGCGTATTTTGAGGCTTTGGGTATATTGAAATAGTCGTTGCTTAGACGGTAATCGGACATAATCACGTCTTCATTCACCCCTAATGCAGCAAGCAGTAAGGCCGACACTACTCCTGTCCGTCCTTTTCCGGAGGTACAGTGAATCACGGCAGGATAACAGTCCGGATTGAGAAGTACGTTGAACACCTCCTTGAACTCTTTTTGATAATTTGCTACCAGTTCACGGTTCATCCGTTCTACCAGACGGTAAATGGTGTCACTCTTTATTTTCTCTTTCTGGATTCCTTGCAAGATACTTTCCATATTGCCTGTCGGAATAGGTATATGCACAATCTTGAATTCGTTATCACTCAATTGCGGGTAGTTATGGCGTTCTTCTTCCGAACGGAGGTCGATGATGGTTCGTACACCCATGTTTTTGAGTTCCCGTCGTGAGCAGGGGGAAATGCTGTCTATCTGTGCGGAACGATAAAGCATACCCCAACTGATGATTTTCCCTGTATCAGTAGATTTATATCCTCCCAAGTCACGGAAGTTCTGTATGCCGGGAATATTGACATTACGGGTAGCCACTCTGACCCGGTATTTGTTGTTGAACACCATCAGATAGTAATAACGCTGGGACGGGTCCTCCGTTATAATTGTCATCTTACCGCTGGAGATATTGCTCATTGCCACCGGAGAATCTTCCGGAATCGATGTAGGAGAAGTGGAAGCGTATACTTGTACCCGCCCTTTCAGTAAAGGAGTGGTCTCCCATTTGATGACGCAGTTTCCTACATTGTTTTCTTCGCATACCACTGATATGGTCGGCGGGGTGTCGGAACAGGATGGAAGCACCAATAGAATGGTAAGCCAGCTTAACAGGTTCTTGTACATAGTTTCTTTGTCTGGGTGAATCATATACGCAAAGTTAGGAATTACCGGCAGATGTGGTAATTCCTTTGCGATAATTAGCCAAAGTTAATAGTAATTTACGTGTGTTCCCGTTATCGGTATCCCTTTGCGAATTCCACCGAAACCGAATTGCTGAAACTGCGGCAAACTTCGGCGGCAAAGTCTTTTCCGCACTGAATGATTTTATCCCAGATCTCTTCATTCAAATTATTCAGGTCGCGGTAACGGACATCATATTTAAGCAGTCCGTAGATCAGGCCTGCGTTAAAGTTATCACCGGCTCCGATGGTGCTGACGGCTTCCAACGGCTCTATCGGGTATTCTTTGCTGACCAGGTTGGTACGCAAAGACACTTTGTCGCCACCGGCGGTGCAGACAAAACGGGGACAGTAGAACTTTATCTTATCTTTGTATATTTTGTCTACGTCCTGCATATTATACATGTAGAGGAAGTCCTCCAAAGAACCGCGCACAATATCTGCATATTCCAGATTCTCGATAATGGTAGGGGCCAGTTTCATCGCTTCATTCTTGTGTGAAGAACGGAAGTTCGGATCATAGTAGATAATGGCTCTCTTCTCACGCGCCTGATCTAGTAATTCGAGAATCTTCTCCCTTAGAACCGGATTCAGTGCGTAATAAGAACCCACCATGACAATGTCGTCTTCCTCTAGTTTCGGAAACAGAACATCCAGACGTTGCTTCGGGTAGTCCTTGTAAAAGATATATTCAGCGTCACTTTGCTCATTGAGAAAAGCGAGCGATACAGGTGATTTGCCGTCGGGAAATACATTCACATGATCGGTTGGGATGTTGTTTTCACGCATGAATTGCAGGATGATATTCCCTACACGGTCATTGCCGGTCTCACTGATGAAACCGACGTTGACTCCCATTCTTCCTAAGGACACGATGCCGTTGAACACGGAGCCTCCCGGCACGGCTGCGGAAGGCTGTTCTCCTCGAAAGATGATATCGAGGATGGTCTCTCCGATACCGATTACTTTTCGCATAGTGACCTTGATTTTTCTCCCAGATAACCGCCGTGGTGGCGTTTCGAATATTCTTCTATGGTGAATTGGGTCTTTTTCATGGTCTGTACCACTAAGATATCGCCGATGACGGTCATCGCGGTTGTCGAGGTGGTAGGAGTCATTCCTAATGTACAGACTTCAGCCGGTTTTCCGGTGCTCAGGCAGACATCCGATTCTTGTGCCAACGGACTGTCCGGATTTCCGGTGATCACGATGAACTTCAAGTCCGGATCGAGGTTATGTGCCAGCCGGGTCAGTTCGACAATCTCACGTGTCTTGCCGGAATTGGAGATTAATAAAAGCAAGTCGTTCTTCTGCAGGATTCCCAAGTCGCCGTGTTGCGCTTCGCTTGGGTGCAGGAAAACGGACGGAATACCGGTGGAACAGAAAGTAGTAGCAATGTTCATCGCAATTTGTCCGGCTTTTCCCATGCCGGAAGTAACCAGTTTCCCGTTTTTCTGATGTACTTGTTCTACAATCAGTTGTACAGCTTTCTCGTATGCGTCTGTTACAGGGATGTTGAGCACGGCTTGTGCTTCCTGTTGCAATAGTTGTTTGATGGAGTCTATCATATAATCAGTTTATTTTTTCTTTTAATTCTTCCGGCGTGTTTGCTATTTCGTAATAGGTGGAGAAAGGCTGCCGGGCAAATCCTTTATCCTCTAATGTCTTGAGTGTTTTCAACAGTTCGTCATAGAAACCGTATTCGTTGTAGAAGATGACTTTTTTCCGGTGGTATCCGATAGAAGCGGCAGCCATTACATGGAATATCTCGTCCAATGTGCCTATGCCTCCCGGCAATGCTACCAGGATATCCGATTGCTCTGTCATGATATCTTTCCGGTCACTAAGGTTGTGGGTATGGATCACTTCATCAAGGAACGTGCAGACACGTCCTTTCTCTTCCAGTTTGGTAGGAACTACCCCGATTACTTTACCGCCGTTTTCCTTCACGGCACGCGCTACGCATTCCATAAGTCCGAGATCGGCTCCTCCATAAATCAACGTTTTACCTGTTTTACCCATCCACTCGCCGATTTGGCGGGCACTTTCAAAGTACATTTTGTCAATGTTTGCGGCGGCAGAACAGAATATTCCTATCTTTTCCATATACGTTGTTACTGTTATAGTCCACAAATATCTGCAATTTTCTATAAACAGCAATAAGTTTTATTGTATTTTTGCGGCATAATTCAATAAGGAAGTAGAAAACAATGCATTATAACGAATATACACTACCGAATGGCCTTCGTATTATCCATGAACCGACTCTCTCGAAAGTAGCTTATTGTGGTTTTGCCATCGACGCCGGAACACGCGATGAGGCGGAGCACGAACAGGGGATGGCTCATTTTGTGGAGCATCTCATCTTTAAGGGGACGGAGAAGCGGAAAGCCTGGCATATCCTTAACCGGATGGAGAATGTAGGCGGCGACTTGAATGCCTACACCAATAAAGAAGAAACGGTAGTCTATTCCGCTTTCCTGACCGAACATCTGGAACGGGCGCTCGAATTGCTGGGGGATATTGTGTTTCATTCCACTTTTCCCCAACACGAGATTGAGAAGGAAACGGAGGTTATCATTGATGAAATCCAATCATACGAAGACACTCCGTCGGAATTGATATTCGATGATTTCGAGGATATGATTTTCCGTAACCACCCGTTGGGGAGGAACATCCTGGGTAAGCCGGAGCTGTTGCGTAGCTTTCGCACCGAAGATGTCCTTTCATTTACGCGCCGGTTCTATCAGCCGGGAAATATGGTATTCTTCGTTCAAGGGCAATATGACTTCAGAAGAATAATCCGTCTGGCGGAGAAGTATCTGTCGGATGTCCCTGCCGGAGAGGTAAACAGCCGACGTGTGCCTCCTTCGCTTTATGTTCCCGAGCATTTGACAGTCGCTAAGGATACGCATCAGGCTCATGTGATGATTGGCAGTCGTGGATACAATGCGTATGACGATAAGCGTACGGCGCTTTATTTGCTGAACAATATTCTTGGCGGTCCCGGTATGAACAGCAAGCTGAATGTATCTCTGCGCGAACGTAGGGGACTGGTATATAATGTCGAGTCCAATCTGACTTCTTATACCGATACGGGAGCTTTCTGTATCTACTTCGGCACTGATGTTGAAGATATGGATACCTGTCTGAAACTGACCTATAAAGAGTTGAAGCGGATGCGGGATACGAAGATGACTTCGTCCCAGTTGGCGGCGGCCAAAAAGCAACTGATAGGACAAATAGGAGTGGCTTCGGACAATTTTGAGAATAATGCTTTGGGAATGGCGAAGACCTATTTGCATTATCACAAATACGAGTCGTCCGAGCTTGTCTTTAAACGCATAGAAGCTTTGACGGCGGAACAGTTGTTGGAGGTGTCCAATGAAATGTTTGCAGAGGAATATTTGTCTACGTTGATTTACAAATAATTAGTAGGCGGTCTTGCTTTTCGCTGATTAAATTCGTATCTTTACAGGTTTTATTCTTTTCTCTAAAGAGATGTCACTCTATAAGGTGCCGTTTGTCACCCTATAAAGTGCCTTTTGTCCCTTTGTAAGGTGCCGATGGTCACCTTGCAAGGTGACGACTTCCCGGCTACATAAAACCGCACTGTTTTCTGCACTGAACATTCTTATTCTCTGCACTGAAGAGTCCTAAACATAGTAAGAAAAGAATTATGGCTTATTACAATTTGAAGAAAAAACCGTCCCTTACCACGAAAGAGGGTGAGAAGGAAACAATGTATGCCGACATTGTGTATAGCGGAACGATTACGGCAGAGCGTCTTATCCGGACAGTGGCCCAAAGAACCGGTTTCAAGGAGGGGATGATAGAAGGAATCCTTTCCGAGTTGCAGAACGAGACGTTGGAGTACCTGAGTGAAGGATATCGGGTGGAGTTGGGAGAGTTCGGATTCTTCTCTGCCAAAGTAAAGTCCCGCCTGGTGGAGAACAAGAATGACTTGCGTTCAAATTCCGTTTCCTTTGATGGAGTGAATTTCCGTGCGTCCAAGTCTTTCCGTACCGGTATCAGGGGAGACTTGGAGCGTAGGAGGTGTATTGGTTTCCGTACTTCGAAAGAGTGGGACAGGGAGCAACTGGAACAAATTGTATTGCAGCATATCCGGAAGCATGGGTTCATCACAAGGACTACTTATACTGAAATCACAGGTCGCTTGAAGAACTCCGCGCTTGCCGACCTCAAGTCTTTTGCGGCCGAAGGGGTTATCAAGAGAGTGGGACGTGGCAATCAGATGCATTTTATTGTGCCGCCCGTTGACGATCTGTAGCTTGTGTGCGCATTTGCGGAACGGATGAAGAGTGATTCTAATTAAAAAAGAGGAATGCTACTTGTTTTCGTCTGTATAATTCGTATTTTTGTAGCAGATACGTGTGTGATAACAATCTAAAAACAGAAGCAGTATGTTGGTAACGGGTAGAAAACTTCCTATCGGGATTCAGACTTTCGAGGATATTCGCAATGACGGGTATCTGTATGTGGACAAAACGGCATTGATGTGGACTATAGCGAACATTGGCAAGCCTTTCTTCTTAAGTCGTCCGCGCCGGTTCGGGAAAAGTCTGTTGATATCTACGTTCGAAGCTTACTTCAAGGGGAGACGTGAGCTTTTTACGGGGCTTGCTGTGGAAGAGTTGGAGAAGAAGTGGGAAGAGCATCCAGTGCTTCATCTCGACTTGAATGCCCGTAAGTACACCACTCCGGCGGATTTGGATGCTATTTTAAATCAGCACTTAGAACGATGGGAAGCGGTGTATGGAGAAGAAAAGCGTGACCGTGCTTCGGAAGAACGTTTTGCTTATGTCATCCGTCGTGCTTCCGAACAAACGGGCAAGGGCGTTGTGGTATTGGTGGATGAGTATGATAAGCCACTGTTGCAGGCCATTCAGAATGAACCTCTTCTTGAGTCTTACCGTTCTACCTTAAAGGCTTTTTACGGGGTATTGAAGAGTGCGGACCGTTACCTCCGTTTTGCGTTTCTGACCGGTGTCACAAAGTTTTCTCAAGTTAGTGTGTTCAGTGACTTGAATCAGTTGAATGACATCAGTATGAATTATGATTTCTCTACTCTTTGCGGTATCACGCATGAAGAGCTTCTTTCCAATTTTGAGCCTGAACTTATGGCTTTGTCGCGTGCCAATGGCATGAATGTGGAGGAAGTTGTGGATGCGATGACTCGTCAATATGACGGTTATCATTTTCATCCCAATGGCGAAGGTGTATTTAATCCGTTCAGTGTTTTGAATGCGTTCTTCAGTAAAGAGTTTGGCAATTACTGGTTCCAGACCGGTACACCTACTTTCCTTGTAGAACTGTTGAAAGAGAGCGATTACGATCTTCGTTTGTTGATGGACGGTATAGAGACAGCCGCTTCCGCTTTTACCGAATACCGTGCGGATAGAAAGAATCCTATCCCGTTGATTTATCAGAGTGGTTATCTGACTATAAAGGAATATGACAGGGAGTTTGGATTGTATCGTTTAGGTTTTCCTAACGATGAAGTACGCTATGGTTTTCTCAACTTCTTGGTGCCGTTCTATACGGCGGTAACAGATGAAGAGCGAAGTTTTTATGTGGGTAAGTTTGTCCAAGAACTGCGCAGTGGCGATATCGATGCTTTCATGCGCCGCTTTGAAGCCTTCTTCGCTGATTTCCCATATGAACTGAATGACCGTACAGAGCGTCACTATCAGGTAGTCATTTATTTGATATTTAAATTGATGGGGCAGTTCACCCAAGCGGAGGTCCATAGCTCACGGGGTCGTGCAGACGCTGTTGTAAAGACTCCTAAGTTTGTTTATGTGTTCGAGTTTAAGTTGAAAGGAACTGCCGGACAGGCCCTGCAACAGATTGAAGAGAAAGGCTATACGCTTCCATATGTGGCAGAGGGCCGGCAAGTGATAAAAGTCGGTGTGGAGTTCAGTGCGGAAAAGCGGAATGTGGAGCGCTGGATGGTGGAAGAAGAAAAATAACTGAATAACTAACCTTTGTATTTTAAAGCTTGATATTCCAATGAAAAAGAATAGTCTGTTATTCCTTGTATTTCTTTCTTTGCCGTTATATACTTGGGCCGATAAGACTTTAGATTCACTCTTGAACGTGCTTGACCGGACGATTCAAGAGCATGAGACATACGTTGCCCAGCGTGAGTCGCGTATCGGACATCTTAAGTCATTGGTAAATGGAACAGAGGTCAAGTCAGCGGAACATTACAACTTGAATAATCAGATATACAAAGAATACAGAGCTTTTATCTGCGATTCCGCCATTCATTATTTGAATGAGAATATACGGATTGCAGAGTATCTGCATGATACAGACCGGAAGATAGAAAGCAAGCTGCAGCTCTCATTACTATTATCTTCAACGGGGATGTATACAGAGTCTATCGACGTTTTGGAGTCGGTAGGCCGTCAGGAGGTAGCCGCTCGCTTAATCCCGGATTATTACACTTGTTTCGATCATGTGTATGGAGAATTGAGCGTTTATACACAGGATAAAGCCCTTTCGGGACATTATTGGAGTATCTCGCAGGCATATAAGGATTCTTTGTACGCCATATTGCCGCCTGCATCGGAAGAACGTCTGTTGATGCGTGAAGCGTTGCTTCGTGACCAACATCAATATGAGGAAGCCTTGAAAATAAATGACCTCCGATTAGCGGAGATGGAGCCGTATACACCCCAGTATGCGATTGCTACTTATCATCGTTCCCTCATCTACAAATATAGTGGGGATCATCTAGGGGAGGAGAAGAATCTTTGCATCTCCGCTATTTCAGATATCCGTTCGGCTATTAAAGATCATGCGTCGCTGTGGATGCTTGCCCAACTGCTTTACGAAGATGGTGATATGGAACGGGCATATCAATATATGCGTTTTTCCTGGAATGCGACTAAGTTTTACAATGCCCGTTTGCGTAGCTGGCAAAGTGCTGATGTACTTTCACTGATTGACAAGACTTATCAGGCAATGATTGAAAAGCAGAATGGTCGTCTCCAGCAATATCTGTTGCTTATCACTACATTGCTAGTACTGTTGATAGTGGCTTTGGGCTATATCTATCGTCAGATGAAGAAACTTGCGGATGCACGAAACCATCTTCAACAGGCTAACGAGCAGTTAAACGGACTGAATGAGGAGTTGAGGCAGATGAACAGTTGCCTGTCCTCCACCAACATAGAACTTTCAGAGTCCAATCAGATTAAGGAGGAATATATCGCGCGGTTTATCAAGCTGTGCTCCACCTATATTAACCGTCTGGATGCTTATCGGCGTATGGTGAATAAGAAAGTATCCGCCGGACAGATAGCGGAACTTTTAAAGATAACCCGTTCGCAGGACGCTCTTGACGAAGAGTTGGAAGAGTTGTATGCCAACTTCGATACAGCCTTTCTACATCTGTTCCCCGATTTCGTGAAGAAGTTTAATGACCTGCTGCAGGATAATGAACGGATTGTATTGAAGAAAGACGAACTGTTGAATACCGAATTACGTATTTTCGCTTTGATACGTCTAGGCATTGAAGACAGTTCACAGATCGCCGAGTTCCTTCGTTATTCGGTGAACACAATCTATAATTACCGTGCAAAAGTGAAGAACAAAACTCGTGGCTCGAGAGAGGATTTTGAGGATTTAGTACGAAAAATCCGCTAATCAAGGCTGTAAACTATCCACTTTTTTAGACTGAAGAAAAGAGGGTAAGCGTTTGGAAATGAGATGTTTGCCTTTTAGTGGTATCCACTTATTGCCCCCTCCTTATGAATCCGTTCTCATTTCTTTATAATTTTGACCTGTGCTTCGGAAGCAATGAGAGGAACTCCATTGCGGACGGACGTTTATTATTAACTTTAAAATTAGTACGCATGAAAAAGAACAGGCGAAAAATCCTTTCGGGGAGTCGCAAGATTCTCTTTGCTATTCTGGCAATGTTTCTATCATTGAGTGCATCCGCACAACAAATTACTGCCTCCGGTCAGGTGCTGGATGCGCAGAACGAACCGCTTATCGGTGTTAGTGTACAGGAAAAAGGAACGACTAACGGTGCGATTACCGATCTGGATGGTAACTTTTCATTAAATGTTCAACAAAATGCCATTCTGGTATTCTCTTATGTGGGCTATAAGTCGCAGGAGATGAAGGCTGCCCGTCAAATGAAGGTTACACTTCAGGAAGATAATGAAGTGCTCGATGAAGTGGTGGTAATCGGTTATGGCTCGGTGAAACGGAAAGATGTGACGACAGCCATTTCTTCCGTATCCACCAAAGATCTGGATATGCGTCCCATTGTATCTGCCGGACAGGCCATTCAGGGTAAGGCGGCAGGTGTATCGGTCATCCAGCCCAATGGTACGCCGGGAGGCGAGATGTCTATCCGTGTGCGTGGTACTACTTCAATGAATGGGAGTAACGATCCGCTATATGTAGTAGACGGAGTGCCGGTAGACAATATCAAGTTCCTTTCTCCGAATGATATTGAGAGTATGCAGATCTTGAAAGATGCTTCTTCCGCATCTATATACGGTTCGCGTGCCGCTAACGGTGTGATCCTTATTACGACAAAAGCAGGTGCGACGGGAAATGCGAAAGTTTCTCTGACTGCCCAGTTCGGACTGAATAAAGTGGCCGATAAAGTGGAGTCCTTGAATGCGGCACAGTACAAAGAATTGCAGGACGAGATCGGACTGGTGTCTCTGCCTGACGGATTGCCCGACCGCACCGATTGGTTTGACGAGACATACCAGACAGGGAAGACCCAGAATTATCAGATTGCTGTATCCAATGGCAACGAGAAGATGAAATACTACCTTTCTGCCGGATATCTGAATGAACAAGGCGTGTTGGACATCTCTTATTACAAACGTTATAACTTCCGTGTGAATCTCGAAAATCAGGTTCGTAAATGGTTGACCGTTAGTGCTAATATCTCTTATTCCGACTATACAAGCAATGGAGGAGGCGCTATGGGAACAGGAGCGAATCGGGGAGGTGTTATTCTGGCGGTTATCAATACTCCGACGTATGCTCCGGTTTGGGACGCTTTGAACCCTAACCAGTATTATAATAATTTTTATGGAGTGGGCAATATCACCAATCCACTGGAGAATATGGCACGTGCAAAGAACAATAAAGATAAAGAAAATCGTTTATTGGCTTCCGGTAACGTGTTGCTGACGATTCTTCCTGAGTTGAAATTCAAATCGACACTTACTCTTGACCGCCGTAATGCTGTCAATACTACTTTCCTTGATCCTATTTCCACTACTTGGGGACGCAACCAATATGGAGAGGCTTCGGATAATCGGAACATGAATACGGTCCTGACATTTGATAATGTCTTGACTTATAATAAGAACTTCAAAAAGCATGGACTGGAAGTCATGGCCGGTTCGTCGTGGACGGATTCCGACTATTCAAACAGTTGGATTAACGGTTCTCATTATCGTGATGACCAGATCCAGACCTTGAATGCGGCCAATAAGATTTCTTGGGATAATACCGGAACAGGGGCTTCCCAATGGGGTATCATGTCATTTTTCGGACGTGTAGCCTATAATTTCGACAGTAAGTATCTGCTGACTGCCAATATCCGTGCTGATGGTTCCTCTAAACTGCATCCTGACCATCGCTGGGGGGTATTCCCATCATTCTCTGCCGCTTGGCGTATCTCTTCAGAGAAGTTTATGGAAGATCTGACCTGGATTGATGACTTGAAGCTGCGTGGAGGTTGGGGACAAACGGGTAACCAATCGGGTATCGGAGACTATGCTTATCTGCAACGTTATAACATCGGTCGTATCGAATGGTTTAAGAAAGGTGAGGAAGGGGATAAGACGGATTATGCCAATGCCGTACCGACCATCAGTCAGGCGAACTTACGTACATCCGATTTAACTTGGGAGACAACCACACAGACAAATATAGGTTTGGATCTGACAGTCTTGAATGGACGGTTAACGTTCAATGCGGACTACTACTATAAGAAAACAAAGAATATGCTGATGAATGTATCTCTGCCTGCCGGTGCTGCCGCAGCCACTTCGATAGCCAGAAACGAAGGTGAAATGGTGAACAAGGGTTTTGAACTTTCTATCAGTTCGAAGAACTTCCGTGGCGGAGCATTTACTTGGGATACGGATTTCAATATTTCTTTCAACCGGAATAAACTGACGAAGCTGGAACTGCAAAAAGTGTATTATGATGCGAAGACAGCGGATGTAGTCAATGATTATGTTGTACGTAATGAGCCGGGGCGTGCCTTGGGAGGTTTCTATGGCTATATCAGCGACGGTGTGGACCCGGAAACCGGTGAACTGATGTATCGTGACTTGAATCATGACGGTAAGATCTCATCTTCCGACCGTACTTATATCGGTGACCCGAATCCGGATTTCACTTACGGTATGACCAATACATTCTCCTGGAAAGGATTTAATCTGAGTATTTTTATACAAGGTTCATACGGAAATGATATTTATAACGCCTCACGTATCGAAACAGAAGGTATGTATGACGGTAAGAATCAGTCGACCCGCGTGTTGGGACGTTGGAAGATACCCGGACAGATAACGGATGTGCCGAAAGCTAATTTTAAACTGTTGAATTCTACTTATTTCGTGGAGGATGGCAGTTATCTGCGGTTGAAAGACGTCTCTTTGTCATACAACGTGAAAGGCAAACTCTTGAAGAAATGGGGAATCACCCGTCTGCAACCTTATTTTACAGCTACCAACCTGCTGACGTGGACCAGTTACTCCGGTATGGATCCGGAAGTGAACCAATGGGGCAATAGTGGTACAGTGCAGGGTATCGACTGGGGAACTTACCCGCATTGCAGATCATACGTGTTTGGTATTAATGTTGAATTCTAATGAAAGGAAAGATTATGAAACTAAGAACTATATTTTGTGGATTGACGTCCGGTCTGTTATTGGGGATTTCTTCCTGTTCACTGGATTATGAGCCATTAGACACCTATTCGGATGTGACAGAAGGAATAACGGATAACGGAACGAAGATTGTGTTCAAGGATAAGGCAGCTGTTGAAAGCCATCTGACTACGCTTTACAATCAGATGCGTGACCGTCAGGAACATTGGTATGTGGATTTGTTGCTGATTGCTGATTCTCATGCGGATAATGCCTATGCAGGCACTACAGGAGCGGAAGTCGTTCCGTTTGAAAATAATTCTATTGAAGGATCGAATTCTGTATTGGAGCGTGACTGGAACCGTTATTTGGAGGATATTGCCCGTGCCAATAAGCTGATTTGCAACATCGACCAGGTGAAAGATAATTCATTGACTGCCGATGAACGGGCACAGTATAAAGCGGAAGCGGAGATATTCCGTGCTATGATTATGTTTGATATGGTGCGTCTTTGGGGAGACTTCCCGGTGATTACAACTGTGGCGGATGATATTACTTCGGATAATATTGAAGATGTATATTCCCAGTATTTCCCTGAGCAGAATACGGAGCTTGAAGCTTACCAGCAGATTGAGAGAGACTTGTTGGACGCTGTGAAGTATGCACCGGACAATACACCGGGCAATAAGACGTTATTCACCAAATCGGTGGCACGTACATTATTAGCTAAGATTTATGCGGAAAAGCCGTTGCGTGACTATACGAAGGTAATCCAATATTGTGATGAGGTGAAAGCGGATGGCTTCGATTTGGTAGAAGACTTCAGCGATTTGTTTGGCATGAACGACGCTAATACGGATGCGAAGGTACGTAACACAAAGGAAGCTATTCTTGAAGCACAGTTTACTCCCGGAGCGGGCAATTGGTGTTCATGGATGTTCGGACGCGATTTGGTGAACTGGAATACCAACTTCACATGGGCGAAATGGGTAACTCCGTCACGTGACTTGATTAATGCTTTCAAGAAAGAAGGTGATGAGGTTCGTTTTAAAGAGTCGGTTGTTTATTATGACTGCTCATGGAGCAATTATTATCCGTCGGATAATTATCCGTTCATGTACAAATGCCGTTCGGCCAATAGCAGTATCATAAAATATCGTTATGCTGATGTGCTGTTGCTGAAGGCAGAGGCATTGATAATGCAGGATACACCTGATTTGGAAGCGGCTGCCGGTATTATTGATGAAATACGGGAACGTGCCGGTTTGGGGAAACTTCCTTCATCTATTCGTGAAAACAAGAATTCCATGATTGACGCTTTGCTTAAAGAACGTCGGTTGGAGCTGGCTTTTGAAGGACAACGGTGGTTTGACTTAGTACGTCTGGATAAGGTAGAAGAAGTGATGAATGCTGTGTATGCGAAAGATTCAGGACGCAAGGCGCAGGTTTATGCTTTCGATAAGAACTCCTATCGCTTGCCTATCCCGCAGTCAGTAATTGATGCGAATGATAAGATTCAACAGAATCCGGGTTATTAATATATTAGAAACTTAAGATTATGATAAACATGAGAAATATAGCATTGACTTTTTTAGGATGCTTCACCATATTAGCTGCATGCAGCAACAGTGACGACGCAGAAAAACCGGTAGCACCTGTTCCAACCGGAGATGTGACGATTTATGCAACGACCAACAGCCTGACACGTGATTTAACCCGTGATGCGGTTAACTTCAGCTCGAAGGATAACTTGGCACCTACTTCTATCACGCTGGATCCTACAGAACAATACCAGACAATGGATGGTTTCGGGGCAGCCATAACGGGAGCTACCTGCTTTAATCTTTTAAAGATGCAGCCGGCGGACCGCCATGATTTCCTGACCGAAACATTCTCTGATAACAGTGGTTTCGGGTTTAGCTATATTCGTATTTCGATTGGTTGTTCGGACTTTTCGTTGAGCGAATATACTTGTTGCGATACGAAAGGAATAGAGAACTTTGCTTTGCAGAGTGAAGAGAAAAACTATATCTTGCCGATTCTGAAAGAGATTCTGTCCATTAATCCTTCTATTAAGATTATTGCAGCTCCATGGACTTGCCCTTTGTGGATGAAGGTAAAGAGTTTGGAAGATCTTACCCCGCTGACGACGTGGACAAGCGGACAGCTGAATCCTGCTTATTATCAAGACTATGCTACCTATTTCGTAAAATGGGTACAGGCATTTAAGGCCGAAGGTATTGATATTTATGCTGTGACTCCTCAAAATGAACCATTGAATCATGGCAATTCGGCTTCGATGTACATGAGTTGGGAAGAACAGAGAGACTTTGTGAAAACTGCGCTCGGACCTCAGTTCAAGGCTGCGGGATTGGATACAAAGATTTATGCCTATGATCATAATTATGACTACAGCAATCTTGAGGCAGAGAAACAGTATCCGGTCAAGATTTACGGTGATAGCGATGCATCCCAGTATATAGCTGGTGCAGCATATCACAATTATGGCGGCGATCGTGAGGAACTGCTGGAAATCCATAAAGCTTATCCCGAGAAAGAACTACTGTTTACGGAAACTTCTATCGGTACATGGAATAGCGGACGTGACTTGTCAAAGCGATTGCTGGAAGATATGAAAGAAGTTGCATTGGGAACAGTGAACAATTGGTGTAAAGGGGTGATTGTATGGAATCTGATGCTTGATAATGACCGTGCTCCCAATCGTGAAGGCGGTTGCCAGACTTGCTATGGAGCGGTGGATATCAGCAATAGTGACTATAAGACAATCATTCGTAACTCACATTATTATATCATTGCTCATCTTTCAAGTGTAGTGAAACCGGGCGCAGTACGTATCGGTGCATCCGGCTATTCCGACAGCAATATTATGTATTCTGCTTTCGAGAATACGGATGGTACATACGCTTTTGTTTTGATGAACAACAATGAGAAGACAAAGAAGATAACTATCAGTGATGGTAAACGTCATTTTGCTTATGATGTTCCTGGCAAGTCTGTGACCTCTTACCGTTGGGCGAAGTCGAAATAAGAACCTTAAAAGTATAAAGACATGAATAAAAGTATCTATATAATATTGGCATTGGTAGGAATACTGGCCATGAATTCCTGTAGTGACGATGAATTCCTTTCGGGTAATCCGGATATGGAACTCGGAGCTGGGAAAGTAAGTGCGCTCTATGGCGATAGTCTCCCGTTCACCATTAAGGCTTCGGATGTGGATGTACCTCTTTCTACTTTGAAAGCGAAACTTTTTTATGGAGAGGAGTTGGTGTCGGAAACTGTGATTCGCACCAAGACAAGTGGTAGCGATTATACGGGCAAAGTCTTTGTGCCTTATTATCCCAACGTGATTGATGGTAGGGCTACTTTGAAGTTTGTCCTTCAGAATATCCATTTCACTACTACGGAAATGGAGCGGGAGGTTGTTTTGTCCCGACCGGACTTCCCTTATGTCACTTTGGTTGACGAAATGGGTGAAGAATATCTGATGAAGAGGCAGTCTCTGTATAATTATAGTGTGACCGGTAGATTTCCTCAGGATATGAAGGCTTATTTTAAAACCCCAAAAGTCGGTGAAAACGGTAACGAACTGACTTTCGGCTGGGATAATGAGAATCAGCTTGCGGAAGGGAAGAATGTGGATCCCATCACTTTCTCCGGTACGGAGGCAGAACCTTATGAGGTAACTTTCAATGTGCTTACATACGCAGTTTCTCCATTGGTCAATGTATTGTTTGACGGAGAGAAGATGATAGCACAGGATGCGAATACTTATCTGATACAGAAATCATTTACTCAGGGACAGTCCATAGTAGTTGTGGGTATAGATCTGGATGGCTGGTGGATTAATCCGGATTATTTCAGGAAAGAATCCAATGGCACATTGACTTTCTTACCGATGGATGGCAAGTATCGTGTAGTAGCTAATATGAAACAGAAATATTTTAGTGTGACTCGTATGAACGGTGATAAAGAAGCTACTCTTTCTGATGACGGACATGGTGCTATTTGGTTAATGGGTTGGGGAGTCGGCTCACCTTCATTGGATTATCAATTCGGATGGAATGCAGGAAATAATTACAGTATATCAGAGATTGCGCCTAAGAAATATCAGTTTACCGGAGTGGCAGGTCCTGAACATGGTTCATCAATAGGACAGCGTTTCAGATATGATTATATAGGTTGTAAGTTTTTCTATCAAAATAATTGGGGAGGAGAGTTATCTAAAAATAATAGATTGACAGTCGTTGAAAGTTCAAAAGCATTGATCAAAGTAATAGACGAAGGGAATGATGATGGAAATATTGTATTAGCAGATGGTGTAACCCTTGAGGAAGGAGCTACTTATGTATTAACTGTTGATTTGACAGCCGGAAACGATAAGGGGACAGTTTCTCTGGAAAAAATTTCGGATGGAGAGGTGAAACCGCAACCGACGCTGGTACAGACGTTGTATTTTGATTTCGGTTCGAAGACTTCCGGCAGGGGAGAATTAACAGAAGGCATTGATAAGAATAATCATTATTGGAATAATATCTGTAATAATAATGTAGGAACGGGTGATGCGGCTAAATATGCTGACGCCGGTACTGTTTACTCGCCTTTGTTTAATTCGGATAATGTTCCAACGGAATATAAATTAACTTTAGACGTTCGTTTCTCGACTAATGGAATGGATGGTGCAGGTGGCTTAATGAGTCCTCAGGAAGAACTATTGGGAGATTTTGCTATAAAATCAGTTACTGAAGATTATTTCTATACCGAAAATGATGAAAATAAGGATAGGAGTTTTACTTTCTCTGGTTTGGATAAGGAAAAAGGATATAAGTTTTACATCTTTGGTAGTAGGGGAACCGCTGATACACGTATAGTAAATTATATTATGTCGGGATCCAATGATTATACAGGTGAATTGCAAACTTCAGGAACTAATTGTGGAGGAGACGGTATTAATCAGAACATAAAAAATATCTGTGAATCAGATATTATTTATCCTGATGGAAATGGTAAAATAAAGTTCACTCTGGAAAAAAAGGTCGGTAATTATGCGGCACTTAATGCCCTGAAAATAGAGGAATATACCAATGTTAAATAATAGAAGAATCATAAATCATAAGATTAGTAAGATATGAAAAAATATATATGCTTAGTATTTGCATTATTTGGAATGCTGTCAGTTGGTTCTTGCAATGATGATGATCCTGTTGCCTCTCCCATACCGGGGGAAGACGAAGAGGTAGTGATACCTGCGCCGGAGCCTATCAATCCTGTATTGGTACAAACCCTTTATTTTGATTTCGGTTCGGTAGGAGGGGAAAATAGAGGTTCTCAAACTGAAAGTCCGGATGAGAACGGACACTATTGGAATAACATTTATAATAATGATGGGACTTATGTTGCTATTAACTCTGTATTTAAGGACTTTGTTAACTCGGAAGGTACTTCCGTAGACTATAAACTGACGTTGAATACCCGTTTTTCTACTAATGGAGGTTCTGGCGGAGGTGGTTTGTTAACTCCTGACGCAGAGTTGTTGAAAGATTTTGCCGTATCTACAGCTACAGAAGATTATTTCTATATAGAGAGTGGGGAGAATGGCAATAACTTTACCATTTCCGGCTTGGATAAGGAGAAGGCATATAAGTTCTATGCGTTTGGTAGCCGAAATTCTACAGAGAAACGTGTTGCTTATTATACGATGTCCGGGTTGAACAGTTATCAAGGTGAGTTGCAGATTGCCGGAACAAACTTAGGCGGGGAAGGGGTTAACCAGAATATTGCTAATATCTGTGAGTCCGGATTAGTCTATCCGGATGAAGAAGGCACTCTGACCTTTGCTGTTTCTCGTAGTACGGGAGCATATATGGCAATAAATGCTTTGAAGCTAGAAGAATATACCGATGTAGAACGTCCCCAAACATTTACTTCGTTGACAATAACCGGTAGTGCGGTAGAAGAAGGAGAAGTGCCTATGCACGTGATTTCTCCGACGGACAAGGTAAGTAATAAGTTTGAAGCTTTTTTGTCACTTCAATCGGGTAAGTTTTCTTTCAAGGGGGTAACACCGGAGGGCGTATCTACTGATATTGGAAAGGGACATGAACCTGGTGTTGTGGCGATGAATAGTTACGGTATTTCGGCAGAGGTGACAGGTCCGGTATATATTGTAGTGGATATGTCAAAAAAGAGTTATACCATTACTCCGGTAGAAGAATGGAGTATTGTTGGGAGTGTTACGGAAGGAGGTTGGAATGCCGGAGCTGGTGTACCGCTTGCCTATCAAGGCAAAGGTGTATGGGGCGGACGGGTAAAACTGACCGGACTTGGTACGGCAAGTGACCGTGCCCGTTTCAACTTTATTATGAACAAAAGTTGGGATTATACAATGAAACGTATTTCTGATACTCCTAATGAAGTGGCTTTCTCAAATTCCGGCTATTCTTCCAGTGATATAAATTTGAATCATGGTACGTATAATATCACTTTAGATCTCCGTCGTTTCGCTTTCTATATTGATTGTGGTGAAGAAGGTATAGATCCTTTTAAGATTTCTGTAATGGGATCTTCTGTCGCTAACGGACAGGGGGCAGACAGTAATCATGGTTATGCCTATATGTTCGGAGAATTGCAGGACGAGCGTTTCAAGAATCAGGAGACCCGTCTGCCATGGTATACATCTGGTATTTCTATTGGTGGAAACAGTACATTGAATTTGTTGGCTCGTTACAATGATTTGTTGTATGACTGCGGCAAGTATGTTATCTTCGGACTTTCTTTGGGTAATGAGGGAATACATGGGGCTGCCGATCAGCAGGCTATCTATAATCAATTCAAGGACAATATGCAGACTTTGATTAGTAAAGCGCGTGAAGACGGTAAATATCCCGTGATGATGAATAATTATACTCGTGGAGATTTTGAGGAGAGCGATTATAGGTATGTAAAACAGATGAATCTGCTGATTCATGAGTGGGATCTTCCTTCTGTCAATATGTTAGGTGCAATAGATAACGGTAGTGGTAAATGGGCAGACGGTTATCAGAATGGTACGGATCTTTATCATCCGAATACAGAAGGACACCGTGAGTTCCTTTATGCTATGGTTCCTTCGTTGTTTGATGCAATAGAAGCTGGCAAGACCCTTCCTGCACGTGTCTCCGGAACTTCATACACTTTGGCGGGAAAGGTTTTGGAATTTACTCCGGAAGAAACAGTACATCCGTTTACAATCTCCTTTAAGGTGAAAGGTGCTACAGATGGAACGATTGCCACTTTTACAAATGGTGGCAATACTATGGGAACTTTGAAGATTCAGGAGGGAAAGGTAGTATATAACTCTCCATCGCAAGGTAAAATAGTAGGTGGAGATGTTACGGATAATCAATGGCATGTAGTATCTTTGACACATTATTATGCACAAGGACGTACATTGCTATACACCGATAAGAGTTTAGCAGGAGAATTGAACGAAAAACTGACTGTAGGTAAGTTTATTATCGGTGATAATAGTTCTACAGAGGGCAGAGAGTACAGTGAACTGTTCTTCTACCGTTCAGCAATGAATGAGGAAGAAATAAACAAACTTTGTGATGGAAGTATGTTGAAGTCCAGTTTGGAAATCTATGCTCCGTTGGATGGTTCGAAATCAACAATTGAGAATCTGGCTCAAAGTATGAATACTGTGGTAGTAAAGTCTGAATAAGAATAGAAATTATATGAATATGAAACTCAAAGTAATGTTACTTGGCCTGTCCATAATGACCGCATTGCCTGTCTGTGCGCAGAAACCGGTATATTTGGATACGAATAAGCCAATCGAAGAGCGAGTGAAAGATGCGTTGAACCGGATGACTCTTGAAGAAAAGGTCAAGATGATTCATGCACAGTCTAAATTTAGTTCGGCAGGTGTACCCCGTCTCGGCATTCCGGAAGTATGGGCTACCGATGGTCCTCACGGTATCCGTCCGGAAGTATTATGGGATGAATGGAATCAGGCAGGATGGACAAACGATTCTTGTATTGCTTATCCCGCACTCACTTGCCTTGCCGCGACGTGGAATCCCGAAATGTCCTATCTTTATGGAAAAAGTATCGGTGAAGAAGCACGCTACCGGAAGAAAGACATTCTGTTAGGTCCCGGTGTGAATATTTATCGTACCCCTTTGAACGGACGTAATTTTGAATATATGGGCGAAGATCCTTATTTGTCTTCCATTATGGTAGTTCCTTACATCAAGGGGGTACAGGAAAACGGAGTGGCTGCCTGTGTGAAACATTATGCGTTGAATAATCAGGAGTTCAACCGGCATACAACTAATGTTGAAGTAAGCGACCGTGCGCTTTATGAGATATATCTGCCGGCTTTTAAGGCTGCTGTTCAGGAAGGGGGAACTTGGTCGATAATGGGTTCCTATAACCTTTATCAAGGACAACATGGTTGCCACAATAAACGTTTGCTCAAAGACATTCTTCGGGATGAATGGGGCTTCGACGGAGTAGTGGTGTCTGACTGGGGAGGTGTGCATCATACCGAACAGGCCATCTATAACGGTATGGATCTGGAGTTTGGTTCGTGGACAAACGGATTATCTGCCGGAACGAGAAACGCTTACGATAATTACTATTTGGCTTTCCCTTATCTGCGGTTGATAAAGGAAGGTAAAGTCGGTACAAAAGAGTTGGATGAAAAGGTAAGTAATGTCCTTCGTCTGATTTTCCGCACCTCAATGGATCCGAATAAACCGTTCGGTTCTTTAGGCTCTCCCGAACACGGGCAAGCCGGACGAAAGATAGGCGAGGAGGGAATTGTTCTTTTGCAGAATAATAATAACGTGTTGCCTATCGATCTGAACAAAGCGAAGAAGATTGCCGTTATCGGTGAGAATGCGATTAAGATGATGACAGTAGGCGGTGGTAGTTCTTCTTTGAAAGTCAAATATGAGGTTTCTCCGTTGGATGGATTGAAAAATCGAGTGGGATCGCAGGCAGAGGTTGTATATGCCCGTGGGTATGTCGGTGATCCGACAGGAGAATATAATGGAGTGAAGACCGGACAGAACTTGAAAGATGATCGTTCGGAAGATGAACTCCTTGCTGAGGCTCTGCAGGTGGCTAAAGATGCTGATTATGTAATCTTTTTCGGTGGTCTGAATAAGAGTAGCCATCAGGACTGTGAAGATTCGGACCGTGCTTCTTTAGGTTTGCCATACGCACAGGATAGAGTGATTGGTGAAATTGCAAAGGTAAATAAAAACCTGATTGTGGTTAATATTTCCGGTAATGCGGTAGCCATGCCCTGGGTGAATGAAGTGCCTGCTATTGTTCAGGGATGGTTTCTAGGTTCGGAAGCCGGAATGGCTCTTGCCTCCGTATTAGTAGGAGACGCCAATCCTTCGGGAAAGCTTCCTTTCACCTTCCCGGCAAAACTGGAAGATGTGGGTGCTCATAAATTAGGAGAATATCCGGGCAATAAAGAAGAATTGGCACAGTCTAAACATAAGGGAGATACTATTAATGAAATCTATCGTGAGGATATCTTTGTAGGTTATCGTTGGGCGGATAAAGAAAAGGTCAAACCGTTGTTTCCGTTCGGACACGGATTGAGCTACACTACTTTCGCCTATGGAAAGCCTTCGGCTGACAAGAAAACAATGACAGCAGATGATACTATCTCTTTCACGGTCAATGTGAAGAATACAGGAACTCGTGAGGGGCAAGAAGTTGTTCAGCTTTATATCAGCGATAAGAAATCCTCTCTCCCTCGTCCGATCAAAGAGTTGAAAGGTTTCCAGAAAGTGAAACTGGCTCCGGGAGAAGAGAAAGCAGTAACGCTGACGATTGATAAGAAAGCATTGAGCTTCTTCGATGATGCTAAACACGAATGGGTGGCCGAACCGGGCAAGTTTGAAGCAATTATCGGAAGTTCTTCAAGGGATATTAAAGGAACTGTACCATTTGAGTTGAAATAGGTATATGTTTGGTTAGAGATTTTTTAAGGAGATGACAGAGAGTCTGGGTACTCAGAAAACGCTAAGTGATTGCAACAAATTGACTTAGCGTTTTTTTTATTGCCTAATTTTCCCTGCTAAGATTTTTAAGAAGGATAGGGCAGATTATATTCTTTCTTCACAACAGGCGCAAGATGATGAAACCAACTGGCCTTTTGGGGATTTCATGGCGGTGCAATTGAAAAAATCACTGTCTTTGGAAATTCAAAAATATAAAGCTTCTCACAATAAAGGATTTAGTTTTATGTTTTAATCTTGTAGGACTTCTTTTGATAAGACTTTCATCCATTTGTATATCTTTCACCGCCTAGTACCAACAGACTTTCCGGTCCCATATTGAACAACAGGTCTATGATACTTAAATTAGGTAGAAAACCTAGTTTGGACTCGAAAACCTGATAGTAAGGTTGTGGAATAAACTCTGTATCTACTTCCCGGAAATCCTTTTTGGGATGGATGACTTCCCGAAAATCGAATTCTCCGGGAGCAAACTCCATCTTATATTCGCTAGTACGCTCCATAGTGGGGTGAATATCTATCAATTCACAGACCATCCGGCATAGTTCTTCGTTGAAATCGATTAAAAACTCATATTTCTTTTCGTAGAAAGGACGGAAGTCGTCCTTGTAATATTCAAAGAAAGGAGTACTGTTGTAGGCTGATTCGATGGCGTTCCAGTGCAGATGTCTCCAGTTGCCGTGGTCGGAAATGCGGATATCCTTCATTGGACACTTCAATGTGTCGGGTTTTACGGTTGGGATGGAAAGAGCTAATTCGCCGGATGGGCCGGCAATGGTACATCGGTTACGATACGTTTGTTTGATATAGTGGTCGTGTTGTTCTACAAACACCTTGTCATAAGCCAGCAACTTGGTATAATATTCGACGGGAGCGAGATAAGCTGAAGATAAATAAGCTATTTTCATTTCTTTCATTTTAATTCGTTTAGGGGACTCTATAATGAAGGATATTATTCAGGAGTAGTTTCTTTTATGATCCGGAGATTATTTCACTGTTCTGAAAAAACGGTTCCATCGGTATCCGTCAAACAGTCCTGTATCTTTTTCTTTGGAGAACCATATGACGGAGGCTTTTCCGATGACATGGTCTTGCGGGACAAATCCGAAAAGACGCGAGTCGGAGAAGTTGATGGTATTGTTAGACCCCATCCAATAATAATCTTTTGTGAAATAACAGCGTTTCGTGGGCTTTCCGTCCACGTAGAGGGTATCGTTTTTTATCTCTGCCTGTTTGCCTTCGTGCATCACGAGTGTATTTCGTAGCAGGGTTATGTTCCAGGGACAGACACCTATAAATTGCCCCTTTCTGGGAACAATCAGTGGATTCGGATCAGTGTTTCCCTTGTTCGACAGAGGTTGAATGAAGCACTCTTTTCCATTCATCGCCTGTTCCAACAGATAGTATTCATAACGGCTGAAACTGCGCACGTGGGTACTGTCATTGCTTCCCATCAATCCGTCGTTGGTGATGGAAAGAGTATGCATCAGTGAAGTTATCAGATCTTCTTTTGAGGCAGGATACGAATAAAGCCTTTTCTTATCCGGGTTGAACTGTGCTTCGGGTGAAATAACTGAGAAAAGGGAATCAACAAATAAGGTGTCACCCGGCACTCCGAGACAACGGCTGATATAGATTTCTCGGCGGTCGATGATAGGTTCCCGGATTCCGGCGGGATTATTGAACACTACGATATCTTGTCGCTGTACAGGACTTTCGCACCAACGATGATAGGAGAAAAGCGACATGAAAGGAACTCGTAACCCGTAACTCCATTTGTTGACTAAGATGCGTTCACCTTGGAAAATGGAGTTTTCCATACCGGTGGAAGGGATAAGGTAGGATGTAAAAGCAAATCCTCGGAGCAGAAGCACTACGACTACTGCTCCGGCAAATGCCAGTATCCATTTGAATTTACGAATGTTCATCAATATTTATCACCTTATCACGCTATTCTATCCGTACACTTATCATCCTACCCACTTGAAGAGTCGGTTCCAACGGATCTTACCGTCAAACCATCCGCGGTCTTTATCGAGCGACAGCCATACGACAATCGGCTTGCCTACTACATGGTCTTCGGGCACGAATCCCCAATAACGGGAATCGGCGGAATTATGACGGTTGTCACCCATCATCCAATAATAGTCCATCTTGAAGGTATATTGATCGGTCTTTTCACCGTTGATGTAGATACCGTCCGGTTTCACTTCCAGTTTGTTGCCTTCGTAGGCTACGATGCAACGCTCGTAGATAGGCAGATTATCTTCTGTCAGCGTGATGGTAGCTCCTTTGGCGGGAATCCAGATAGGACCATAGTTGTTGCGGTCCCATTTCGTGTAAAGATTCAACGGATACATCTGGCCTGCGTAATCTTCCGGTTCCATCACAATCTTGCTGATCAGTTTCTTGTTGCCGGACAGCGTGTCATACATCTTCTTAGTGAGCGGGAAATGATATACCGGATTCAGTCTGCCTTGTGCATTCCGGCTGTCGAGTCCCATCTCCAATAATCCGTTTTCCCAGCCGGAGTCTTCTATCAGCATTTGGTCGTCTTTGCTGATACCCAATTCACGGAGCATATCTTCCGGGATATACGGACCGGTAGTCTGCACGAAATAGTTGAATTGCAGGTTTTCGGGATTTTCGATAGCCTTACCGTCAATCATCACTTGTCCGTTGACAATCTGGAGCGTATCACCGGGAAGACCAACACAACGTTTAACGTAATTCTCTCTGCGGTCTACGGGACGCCAGAGGACTTCTCCGTAAGTACGTGGATTATTTAAAATCTGTTTCCGTCCGGCAGCGTAGTACAGGTCGTATACGGCACGCTGCTGTGCACGGGTTAAGCTGTCCATATCGATCCGTTTGGAATAGATACGTTGTCCTTCACCGTAAGCCAGCGTGTAAAAATCTGTTGTCTGTTGGTAGTTGACCGCTACCGTGTCACCTGCCGGAAAATTGAATACGACAATATCGTTCAACTTCACTTTGCCGAATCCCGGCACTCGTTTATATTTCCACTGCGGCCATTCTATGTATGATTTAGAGTTGAAGACGGGCAGTGTGTGTTGTGCCAACGGCATAGAAAGCGGTGTATTCGGCACACGAGGACCGTAGCTCATCTTGCTTACGTACAGAAAATCGCCTACCAGCAATGATTTCTCCAACGAAGAGGAAGGAATCTGGTAGTTTTGGAAGATGTAGATATTGACGAAGTAAACGGCGACCAGTGCGAAAACAATGGCGTCTATCCAGCTCATCACGCTGCGGACAACCGGATTCTTCGACTTTTTCCAGAAAGACCAAGGTACTTTCTTTGTGATATAAATATCGAAAATGAAAGGAACAACAATCAATCCCCACCAACTCCGTACCCAGATAAGGAAGGCAAGATAAAGAAGAATAGCAATGGCGCATTTAATCCATTGTGCGCGTGTGGCTTGTCTCATAATGGTATATATTTGAACTAGGTTCTGAAATCTTAATCGTTCAAGAATGGAAATAAATCACTCATGCCCAAGAATCCTTCGTGCTGGGCTGTATATTCGGCTGCCAATACAGCTCCGAGTACAAAACCTCCACGACTTTTTGCATCGTGTGTGAGGGTAATGCTGTCCACATCCGATTCGTACCGGATGGTGTGCAGACCGAACACTTCTCCTTCACGGATGGAAGCGATGGGAAGTTCGTTCGGAGCGCAGTCATTAGTTCCGCTAATGCTCCCGTCCGGTGCGGCGAATGTTCCTTTCACCCATTTGTCCTTGCGGTCTATATTCTGTAAGATACCTTCCGCCAGGGTGATGGCTGTTCCGCTCGGAGCGTCCAGTTTGTGAATATGATGCGTCTCGCTCATCGTCACGTCATAATTGGGGAACTGATTCATGATCTTAGCCAGATACTTATTGACAGCCGAGAAGATGGTAACTCCCAGACTGAAGTTGGACGACCAGAAAAGGGTCTTTCCACCTTCCGTACAGAGCTTTTTGATTTCTTCGCCATGTTCGGTCATCCACCCGGTGCTGCCTGATACCAGCTTCACACCGGCTTTGAAGGCTTTCATGTAATTACTGTAAGCTACCATCGGATTGGTAAACTCAATGGCTACGTCAGCCGATTTGAATGCTTCCGATTCGAAGTCTTCCTGATTATTGATGTCGATGATGCAGACAATTTCATGTCCGCGACTACGGGCTACCTTTTCTATCTCCTTGCCCATCTTTCCGTAACCGATCAGTGCTATTTTCATTGTTTTCTGACTTATATTCAAAATAATAGTTGCAAAGATAGGATTTTTATTACATTTGCAGTGCACATTAACGTCTTGTTAACATGGAACATCTTCTCCACTACGTGTGGAAACATAAATTATTTCCTCTGAAAGTACTGCAAACCACTGAAGGCTTACCGGTAGAAGTGATTGATTCCGGTCTGCAAAATCCCAATGCCGGTCCTGACTTTTTTAATGCGAAACTAAAGATTGACGGTACGCTATGGGTGGGAAATATAGAAATACATACACACTCCTCGGATTGGTTCCGTCACGGTCACGATAAGGATAAAGCATACGATTCGGTCATTCTCCATGTGGTCGGTGAGGCGGATATAGAGGTAACCCACACGGACGGCGGACAGATTCCGCAATTAATATTGACTTGTCCTGAAAATGTGCAGTCTCACTATCATGAGCTCTGTGTAGCCGATCAGTATCCGGCTTGTTATCCTATCCTCGCCTCTCTTCCCAAACTTACCGTCCATTCTTGGCTGACAGCCTTGCAAACGGAACGTTTGGAAGAAAAAGCCCGCTTGATAACGGAGCGCTTGAAGCATTGCAATCATAATTGGGAGGATGCCTTCTTCGTCACTCTTGCCCGCAATTTCGGTTTTGGTTTGAATGGAGACGCTTTTGAAACGTGGGCGGGAATGTTGCCTTTCCGTGCGATAGATAAACATCGCAATGATTTGTTCCAAATAGAGGCTTTCTTTTACGGCTTGGCAGGATTGTTGGAAGATTCGTTTCTTAAAAAAGGGCAGGAGGATGAGTATAGTCTACGTCTTATCAAGGAGTTCCGTTACTTGCAGCGGAAGTTTGAATTCACCCAAGTGATGAATGCTACTCTTTGGCGTTTTCTCCGGCTTCGTCCCGAAAACTTTCCTACTGTTCGTCTGGCTCAGTTGGCCTACCTTTATCAAAGAGGGGATAAGTTGTTCTCGCGGTTGCTGGAGGCAGGGACACTGACGGAGGTGAGGACGCTTCTTGAGGTCGGTACTTCTTCTTATTGGGAAAGTCATTATCTGTTCGGCCGGACTTCCTCGCAAAAGAAGAAAACGATGGGAGAGCGGTCAAAAGACCTGATTATTATCAATACAGTAGTTCCTTTTCTTTATACTTACGGACTGCATAAGGCAGACGAGGGAATGCGCGAACGTGCCGGGCGCTTTCTGGAAGAATTGAAAGCGGAAGACAATCATATTATCCGTTCGTGGAGTGCGGCAGGTCTTCCGGTGGTCAGTGCGGCGGACAGTCAGGCGTTGATACAGTTGCAGAAAGAGTATTGCGACCGGAGAAAATGCCTGTATTGCCGTTTTGGTTATGAATATTTGCGGCACAAATAATCAAGATATCAAACTAGTCATTATCTTTGCAGCATCAATCAAACTCTTAATTTATATCGTGTTATGAGAGCTAAAAAGTTTGTATACTGCTTGCTGATGATAGTGTTGTTTGCTGGTATTCCCACCGGTAAGGCGGTGGCGCAATCCGGTGAGGACTTCAAACCGTTTCTGGATAAGTTTACTTCCAGTGCAGCATTCCAGTACACTCGCATTAAGTTCCCGTTGAAAACTCCGATTACCTTATTGGCAGATGATGGTGAAACAGAGAAGACATTCCCTTTTACTAAGGAAAAATGGCCTTTATTGGATAGCGAGACGATGAAAGAAGAACGTATCGCGCAAGAAGAGGGGGGAATTTATGTTTCCAAATTCACATTGAACGAGCCTGATCGCAAAGTGTTTGAAGCCGGTTATGAGGAATCGGAAGTCGACTTGCGTGTCGAATTCCAGCTCTTGCCTGATGGAAAATGGTATGTAGTAGATTGCTATACAGGATGGTACGGCTACGACCTGCCTATTGCTGAATTGAAACAGACGATACAACAGGTAAAGGAAGAGAATGCAGCTTGCAAGGAAATACATCCCTAGCGAATAGCCGGTAGGGACTTTGTTTATGGTGTCCCTACATAATATCCCAGTTCGGACTCTTTTCCGTCCACCATCTCTTTGACAATACCGTTTTTGGCATTGAACTCTTGGAAGAGTTCCTCATAGTCACGTGTATAGTCGGCGTCCGGTACTACATTGACATCAAAGGTCAATTCCGCTTTCCCGTCGGGAAGCATATTCCCGAAAATCCGGATACGGTGAACAACCTCGCCTATATTCTTGATACTGTTGTAGGTTGCCTTGAATTGTCGGATACCCTCTTCCGGAATGATGATATGTGAACTTTTATCCAGAATGATACAGCCGCAAGAGGGCTGGATATCCGAAATGACCAGAGGAGCGTCACCGGTGTTCGTGATTGTGAACATGATATCCAGTTGTTGCCCTTGTTTGATAGGATAATAATGCCTCACCGAGTCTTTTATGACCATGGTCGTAGGACGTACTTTCTTCTTACACCCTGAGAGGAAGAAGGGAAATACTGTCAATAAGAGGATATAAAGTACCGATTTGTTCATAGTGGCTGTTTTATGTTATAGGGATTACCTTATTTTTACTTTTATGGGACGAATACGATTTCATCTATACCGATTTGGGCTCTTGGCTTGTTCGACCCGGTAATCTTTATACTTACCTGTTCTGCTCCGTTCAAATCTACCGGAGTGGTTGTTTTAACTAATTCGCCCTTTTCAACGGAATCATCCGTCTCCAGATTGATTGTCTTATAGATTGCTCCGTCCTTCGATATTTCGATTTGCCGGGGAGGGTAGAAACGATGTCTGGGAAGATTCAAGAAACTGATATAAATGTTTCCTGTCTTATTGATACCTTTTACAGGCAGACTGATTTCATATTCTTCTTTCGGAAGAGTTGTCCAGCCGCAATGATAATTGCCGGGTAAACCGTGCGTGCTGTCTGTGAGTCTCTTCAACCCATCTTTGTCCGTTGGAGGAGTTGAAGAAGGCATGATGCCGAGAAATAAGTTCTTTTTAATGTCGGAAGCAAGTATATATTGTTCCCATTCCTTTATATAATAGTCGATTTCATCGGCCGATTCATTATAGTACTCCATCCCTGTGAAAGCATGATGTTCTTTGAGTTGGGTAAGCCATTTCCGCGCTTGCGGAGTCGGTTGGATTTGTTTTCCGTTTCGTTGGGCATATCCGTAAGGATCATAACTGTGGTTGCGTCCCATCTCCAGACGTGTATAAGACAAGGCTGTCTGGAGTTCATGGAGCTTTTTACGCTCTTTCCCTTTCGCATCGGAAACATAATCGCCCATTTCATCATAGAATTTGATAAACTTCTCCGGATTGAGGAATGACTGCTCCAATTCTGCAATACCGGCATAGATACCTAACTTCTTACCGGACTGGACGCTGTTTTCCAGGTTAATGTAATAGTCGTACAGCCATTTCTTTGATAGGGGGTACTCTTGATTGAAATAATCTCTGACCAGTTCCTCAACGGGAAGTTCCGGGTTGATGAGAAGTGCCGACAGTACAAAAGTCCTCATTTCATCGAAAGAAGAATAGCTGTATCCGCTTCCGTTGAAGAAAATGCCACTGGCTCCGTTCTGCTTGAAGAACCGGAGTCTCTGCTGGGCTATCTTCAATATGGGGAAGGGTGTCAGATAATCATCGAAGTTGTTGATGTAATCCCATATATAAATGTTCTTCGTAACTTTCTTCCATTGGTTCAGCTGTTGCATAAACTTTTTTTCCTGTGCATTCTTGCCGTCTATCCGGCGGAGTGGAAAGTCTATGGCACTGACAATGATACCTGCATTGGACGGCAACTGTTTGTCCGTAACCTGTTTGGTGCTCAGATAGGCTATGGTAAAAAAGGAATGTTTGGGAAAACGCTGCGATAGCCGGAGTAACAGTTCTGTGACGGCGGGTGTTGCGTTCTTCTCCGTATTCCCCATCGCTGTGCAACTGGCGCAAGTACAGGCGTACGGAGTATCATCCGGAGCAATGACAAAACGAGAACTTCCCTTTTCACCGATATTATCTGCGATATAGCTCTCAATTTGCCGATACATCTCTTCGGAAGAGAAACAAAGTTGTGAGTCGTCTGTCTTACCGTGGATGGTAGCATATACCTTATCTACATTGTCTCCCAATACTTTTCTCAGGTTGTGTCCCCATATACCCCAACTGTCGTCAAAGTTATTGAGTCCCATTACTCCCGTATAATCGGGATTCAGACCGGAAGGGGAATAGATACTTTGATAATCAAAAGCAAACGTACCGCAAGTATCTGTCAGATTGATGATGGCGGGAGGAAGGTCGGAACCGTCGATACGCGGGTCTTCCTTGCTTATCTTTTTTATCAATTGGTATTGCAGCCACAACATTTGTCTGTCATCGGTAGCTGTGAGTTCTATATCCGATCCTTTGATAGCGATCCTGAACCCTTCCTGCAAGGTCGGATCTATGTGTATGATAACACGCCACATTTCCTTCTCCGATACCCCGAAAGCGACCATTTCATCGTCATTTACACGCTTCTTGAGGTGCTCGTACAGGTATTTGGCCCATCGGGTGTCTTTGTCCGTCGGGTCTTCGCCGATTGTGACGAGGTATCCTTCCTTGGAGGCAAATATCTCGGTGCGCGCCTGCATACGGCAGCCGGATAAAAGGCAGCAAACGCATATCATTCCTGCCAGTAGGGGGCATAGCTTATCAGAATGAAATATAGATCTGTGCATAGATATTATATAGGTTTTTATAGCGTGTCGATATCGTTTCTATTCGATGGAGCGGATCCGTTCCCCGCACTGTATTCGTCTGGTTATAATAGGTATTCCAAGTTCCCATCAGGCCGATGGTAATGTTGGGACTGACCATATATTGGCCTCCCAAACCTACCATTGTGTTGGTATGTGAGAAGGAACCGGGCAACGCATAGTCTAATACGGCCGTTTCCGGTGCCGAACCGATACTTGCCATGGCATTGATATTTGTCTTTCCATCGCTGGCAGGGAAATATTTCGCACCGACCTGCGCATTGTAATAGAATTTGGAGTTAAAGAAATGAAGGTCGAGTTTGGCGTTAAGCCGGACCTCTTCGATGGTCTTGGCTACCTCTCCGCCAACGGTGAGCAGGTTTGTTTTCGACTCATCCCATCCGGTGAATATGTAACCGTTTTCTCCGTTGCTGCCGGCAAAGAATTCGTTATTCCACTCATAATGCTTGTTGTAGGCAGCTACCCGTCTGTAGCCGACGTGTCCCGCTATTTCCCAGTCATTCTTGAGATAATGGCGCAATGCTACATCGGCAGTAATGTCCGGGAAGTATTTGGTGGCAAAAGCGGCATTGATCGTAGTGCTCCATTTCGGTGAAAAGTGATGCGTCCATTCGCCTTGTACCTGAATGCCGACTCCGCCCGGCGTCTGTTCCTCCGCCTCCATATTATCGCTTGCCGATCCGCTTCTTCCGGCATAGTTGATGCGTCCGGTATAAGTGTTCTTCCGGTTTTTGCGGGTATATTCGGCTGTGGCAACAGAGGTGATAATATCCTCTTCACCATAGCGGGCACGCAGATAAGTCAGGGCTATCTCATTTTTAAGCATCATGCTTCGTAAACCCGATAAATGCCGTTGGAAAGAGCGATATTCCATGATTGAAGGCTCGTAGAACTTCTGATAATAATATGCGGAATCAGCTTGTCTGTTAGCCTCATACACCACTCCCTTTGTGTACTTCAAAGATTTGTTCTGACTGTCGAAAAGTAAAGCTGTGTCAAGCACCGCAAGGGCTTGCTCAGGTTCTTTCGCTTTTGTCAGTTGCAAAGCGCGGTATTCACTACTTTGCGAGAAAGCGCCTATAATCTCCTTATTACTCGGATATTTGTTGAGTATTGGCTTCAAGAATTCCAGCGAAGCTTCATATTTCTTGTCACGGTCCAATACGGTAGCCCTTTTGGCTTGATAGAATGGCTCTTCCGGATAGAAATTGATACCTTGTGCCGTATATTTCTCGAATTCATCGTATTTTCCCAATAATCCGGACGAGTTGATGGCATAGCGTAGTCCTAAATCACTCGATGGATTCAGGCTAACGAGCTTGACGGCTTCATCGTATGCTTTCTGCGTAGCCCCCGCTTCCATACATTTCTTGATGTAAGGAATTGCCAGTTCCTCGTATCCTATCACGTAGAAAATGCGCATATCCTCATCACTCTGTTCGATGGCAGACAGATAAAGTTGCAGAGCTTCTTCTGTTTTATCCATTTTATCGAGGATAAACGCCCTTTTCAACGTGCCGTTTTCATAATCGGGGAAATGAAGTGTGATGGTATCCAATGTGGCGAGCGCTTCGTTGTAACGCTTCATATTGATATAGCAACTCAGTGCTTTTTCCCATGCGGCACCGTTTACTTCGTTGTCTATATGCCTTTGTGAGACGAATAATACATGAGGCAATGCCTCCGAATACAGGCCGAGTTCCATAAGTCTTTCGGCTTTTTTCATGTGAAGGGAAGACATAGCCAAAGTAATATCGTAATCGTCGGGATACATATCATACAGCTTCTTTAAAGCCGAGTAAGCGAGATCATCCTCATTCATTTGACGATAAAGCATATATTCCTTATACAAGATTCCCTTGTCTGTGTTACCATATTGTTTCTTCGCCTCTCTGATATAGAAGAGTGCGTCATCGGTGTATCCTCTTGTCACGGAGGTATTCAGCAGATAGTCCAATGCTTCCTTATCCTTGTTTCCGCCTTCATAAGCCATTCCGTAGAGTACATAAGGATCCCGTTGCTTTTCGGAGCGGGCGGCTTCCAGCAACAGATTGTTATACATACGCCGTATTGCCGGACTGTTATTTCTTCTCATCTGTTCCTGTACAAATACCAATGCTTCCGGAAAACGTGCCAATTCACCGAGAATTCCGGCTCTTTTGATGATAAGTGCGGAACTTCCGGGAATAGCCGCCAATCCATTGGACGACCATCCTAAAGCGGCTTCCCGGTTACCTTCCTGCAAATGCAGATTGATAATGTCCAGATAAAACTCTTCATTATCGGGAGATATCTTGATGAGCTCGGTCAGTCTTTCGATTGCTTCCTTCCGGTTACCGCCTTTTTTCATCTGGCGATATCCCATTTCCAGACTATATACATAATCCTTCCGTAAAATGGTATCGTTCGGATAAATCTGATTGATACGTCTCAGCAAACGGTCGGCTTCCACATCGTTGTTCTGTTTGCGGTACAACTCAATCTTTCTGCGCCACAATCCGCGCCAATACGGATTTACTTCCAGCAACTCATTTACATAGCAAATCGCACTGGAGTAATTTTCTGTGATGTCTTCGACATCCACCAGCAAATGTTTGGCATTGACATTATTATAATTATCCTCCACCGCTTTGACAAGATGATAACGAGACTGATCGTAGTCTTTCTCGTGGAACCAGTATTTACCCATGAGCCATTGAAGATCGGAGACTTTCGGGTATTTCTGGAGTCCTTCGTCCAACAGCGCTTTCCCCGCTTCCCACTCTTCATTGGCAAAATGCTCCTGTATGATCTGGGCATATTGCTCCGGCGTCTGGAAACCTTTGTCGCTTCCGATGGAAGAGGTTATCAGCAGGAGCAAACAACCTAATATGGTGATCTTATGGAGAAATACACTGTTCATCTTATCTTGTTATTTATACATTCTTATATTGTTGCGGGTTCAGGATTCACATTGGAATCTTCCTCATTGGCATTTCCTTGCTTCTGTTTGAATCCTGCCCGTTCCATCTTCTTCCACTTGAAATCTCTTTTGGTCAGATAACTAAGGTATCCCCTTAAAGAACAGAAAGAGATGATGGGATGGTAGAATATCGGTTCCAATACGGAGGCAATGATGATCCATAAATATTCGTATCCTCTTTTATAAAGCATTCCGACGTAGTAATCGTAAGTGATAACCACGATGGACAGGAATTGGCAGAATACGTAAATGGTCAGGTAAATCATCCATGCCGTATTCCAGTTGACAGCCCCTGTGAAAGCCAGGTAAATGAAAACGCCGAATCCTGTAACCTCAATGATGGGTGCCAAAAATTCAAAGATAAACATATAAGGTAAGGTTAACAGCCCCATCTGTTTATAGGTTTTCTTGAAAATCATCTTGTGATGGACGCTCAATGTCTGGAATAATCCCCGTGCCCAACGGGTACGTTGGCGGTAAAGCATTGCCAGGTTGGGAGGTCCTTCCGTCCAACAGCAGGTGTCCGGTATCTGTACTATCTTGTAAGGCCGGGAGAAGTCGCACATATATCCCACCATGCGGGTAATCATGTCCATGTCTTCCGCAAAGGAAGTACCGTCATAACCTCCTGCCGCAATGGCTACGGAACGGTCAAAAAGCCCGAATCCACCGGAAACATTCGGCATCCCGTTGATGGCCGACCATCCCATCTTACCTATCAGATAGGAACGCATATATTCCAGATTCTGGAAAAGCGGAATAGGGGTACGCGGAGTCTTGACATCAACAATCTGCCCGTCCTTCACTACGCAACCGTTAGCCATCAGCATGGTTCCGCTCACGGCAATCACTTGTTTGTCAGAAGATATAATCGGTGAAATACAACGGTACAATGCATACTTTTCCAGAATACAATCCACATCCGTACAGATAAAATAAGGATAGGAAGAAGCGTTGATACCTGCGTTGGAAGCGTCCGCTTTCGTTCCTCCGTTCTCTTTATCGACAACGATGAGGCGGCTGTATTTCGGATTTGTAGACTTCAGAAGCCTTTTGAACGGTTTGGTCTTGATTCGTTCGATGTATGCGTATGGTACTTCTATCAGTTCATAATATTCGGTAATTTTCTCCAAAGTCTTGTCTGTACTACCGTCATTCACGATAATAACTTCGAAAACTGGATATTCGAGGGCAAGCATCGAGTTAATATTGTCGATAATAGTCTTTTCTTCGTTGTAGGCAGGGGCAATGACCGAAACACCCGGTGTATAGGGAGATTCTTTGATAATTTTCCGCACATAACTTTCCACATAGTAGTCTTTTCTCCGTTTCAAAGAAATGAAAGAAAGGAAAGCGAATACGATAAAAGATATCGCCAGCATACTCGTATAAAAGAATACGAAATAATTGAAGAAGGTAAATAGTATATCTTTCATATTCTTTTTATATTAACTGGTTAATAAGCGGGTGTTTTGTATGAGCGAATAAGATCGCTGTATGAGAATCGGCTTTTCTCTCCAATTGATCGAATGTTTTCCTGCCCATAGCACTGTAATCGTAAAGGGCTTTCAGAATCACTCGCTTTGTTCCCCAATTGTCAGCGTCATCGTAAGCATTGTACAGGAATCCTAAGGCCTTATCAGTTTTCAAGTCTGCAATAGCTGTGATAATCTGCCGTTTGACTTCTTCGGGCTGTACATTGTACATCTCAATTAGCTTCGGTTCTACCTCTTTGTACTTAAGTTTACCTAACGTCTTTATTGCCTCGCTTCGTATTTCTACAGAACGAGCATTGATTTGCTTGGCGAGAGTCGGAGCACTTTCTGTTTCATTATAAAGTCTGATTTCATTAATGAAGAATATCTTCACATTTTCTTCAGCCGAAGTATTTACCCATTTAATGAAACTAGGCGTATTGTAGCCTACTTTCCGGCGGTGTTCGAGGATAGCATGTAATTCCATCATATCCCATTGCCTTAGCTTCATGCTGATATCTTCATCGAAGAAACGGAACGGGTTTCCCTGACTTAGCCACATATATGTATAGCGTGCCGAATTCCTTAGCTCTATTTTACGGTGATAAAGGAAACGCACCAATACTGCTTCAGAGGCATATCCATTGATGGATTGAATGATTTTCAGGGCTTGTATCTTGGCTCTCTTAGCTCCGAATTGAAGTTCATGTTCAAGGAAACGGGTTATTTGGAATACAGTTTGTATCGAATGGTAGTTCACTTCATTGATTTCATTCTCATGTGCAGTCTTTATCTCGGTCAGCAGTTGAGTAATGATACGAAGCTCGTTGGGCTTAGGACGCTTTTTGGTATCATACTTCAGTCTGTCAGCTATCTCTTCCTCACTTATTGTGCTGGAATCTAAAGAGATAGATAGCATATCTTCATAGTATTTGTCGTAAGCCTTTTGGTATCTACGTTTTTCTTTCTTTCTATTGAATATACCATATATGATATGTAATAAAAGAAATAGGTACGCAATGATGCAGAACATTACAGCAATCGAACATATTCTTATTATTAAAGGATAGCCAATAAACTTGTAATATATCCAGTAGAAATAATATTCTATGTAATCTATGCCATATAATACTTGCTCCATTTCTTTTGATATATTTAGCCAAAAACTTGTATATTCAAAACGAAATCCTTACATTTGTTGTATGGAATGTCTTGTCTTATGCAAATATAAGAAATAACTTGTATATATTATCCATCGCCGATGAACAAGGCTTTTGCGGTAAATTTTATAGCTACTTGTTATTTTCGATGGAAAGGGAAGAAATTAAAGATAAGCAAGGCTGTTATATGATTTGATGTTAAATATTTTTGTGATTAGTTAACAGAAAAAGCTCGCTTATGGATGGCATAAAGCGTGATTTCAATTGAGAAAAGGAAGATGAACAGTTATTAAATTTGAGAATTATGATGAAAATTAGAAGTTTGATGTATGTCCTTATGGGGACATTTACCATTGTTGCCTGTACAAACAGTGACAATGAAGCAACAACGGGAGATAGTCCTACGGACAAGATCTCTACGGGATTTGACTGGGCGACAAGCCGTACAGTCTCGGTATCTATAACATCGGCTAACAAGACACTTGTTTCTTTATATTCTGATGCGGAGTGTAAAATACCTTTGTTGGAGAATGCTCTTGTAGAAGGTGAAACAACTGTGGATTTGAATATTCCGATGCATTCTCAGGCTGTATATGCTAAATATACTGCTATATCAGGCCCTCAGGTACGGACAATTAATTTGAAAGCAGTTACTCGGGCAAATGGTTCTATTAATTTGGAGGATGCAGTAGCGCCAACAAGTGAAGAGGATGCAGGTTTTCGTTTTTATCATAACACAGGAGTTGCTATGTTTGAAGACAACTGGCCGAAGCAATCTAATGGTCCTGACAACGATTTGAATGATGTTGTCATCGAATATGACCTGAAGGTTACCGAGTGCCAGGTAGAAGACTTATTACCTGCACATGGTTATAAGGAAGGGTTGTTGCTTACTTTGGATCTTCGTGCCAAAGGAGGATATTATCCGACGAAGTTGGGTGTGGAGTTGATTGGACTTGATAAGAAGTATATCAATGAGATTACTTCTCGTATTCTTTGGAAAGGAGGACAAGGTACGGAAGAGGAAATAGCTAGAAAAGAAACTAGGGATGACTTTGTTGAGGTAAATACGGATACTTATAAACTGACTGTCGATGTAAAAACAGGTAATCCGGTGATTATGTTGGATGGCTTGTCCGCACTTGGTGATAAACAGAATTTCTTTCAAACAACAGAAGGTTATATTGTCATAGGAAAACCGATGTTACGTGCTGAAATTAAGTTTGCCGGTAAGAATCGTTCTGAAATTACTGATAATGAAGGAAAAACTCAACTGGAAGCTTATAGAAACTTGATTCTGGATACAAAGAAACAAAACTTCTTTATTGTGACGAATGATAATAAAGAGATTCACATGAAAGGATATGAGCCAACTCGTTTCTATACAAATTATGATGTTGATGCAGCAAAAGCTGATGTTGAAATGATAAATGGTATTCCATATTGTAATAAGAACGGCTTCGTTTGGGGGGTAAAAGTACCTGTGGGTGTGAAGCATGCATACGAAAGAGTGCCTTTTGCCGAAGCTTATCCTCAGTTTACTGAATGGGCACAAAGTAATGGAGCCCAGAATAAGGGTTGGTATTTAGCACCATTAGATGGAAAAGTAGTAGAAGCTTGGTAAGTAATACAAATGCATACCCAATACGTTATTTGAGGTATTTTGTACAATTTGAACCCCTCTTTTTTCGAAAAGAGGGGTTTCTTTGTATCCGAAAGAATGATCTTTAAACTAATACCGTAAATAATGAAACGATTTTTTATTAGCTACAGTCTGATTACTTTTCTTCTTTTGGATAGTGTGGTGCTTTTTGCGCAACATACTAGCGTCTTTGCGAAACAGTGGAAAATAGAAGATGAATCCCATGCTTTACAGATAATAGAACATGCCGATACATTGGAACTGATTGTTCCGGGTGGGTTGACTCTATGGTCCTCACAGCGTCTGACGGGTGATTATGAGATCAGTTACCATATCTGTATGGTGATGAAAGGGGGAAGGCACGATCGTCTGAGTGATTTGAATTGCTTTTGGGCTGCCAATGATCCTAAACATCCCGACGATCTTTTTGCTCGCAGCCAGTGGCGCAACGGTGTCTTTAAGAACTATAATACATTGAACCTTTTTTACGTTGGATACGGGGGAAATGATAATTCCACCACCCGTTTCCGACGTTATAGAGGAGAATATTATGGTATCGCAGATGATAAAGTCAAACCGTTATTGAAGGAGTATACTGATGCACCGCATTTGCTTGTACCCAATAAATGGTATGAAATCCGGATTCGGGTAGAAAAAGGAATGACCACTTATGCGGTGAATGGTGAAGAATTATTCCGCTATTCCCTCACCGGAAACGAAGGAGACGGACATTTCGGTCTGCGCCTTTTGCAAAACCACGTGTTGTTTACTGGCTTTAAAGTGACTTCTTTTTGAGACTGTTTATACCGCGCATATAGAAACCTAAATAAGATATAAATACCCATGATGAAACAACTCTTTACCAGATTACGGGTGATTACCCTATTCTCATTTTTGTGTTCAGCATTTCTTCATGCGCAAGTCGTGACCGACGAGCGGATGTTCTCTTTTGAGGAATCGAAGATTCCGGATTACATAACAGGTGTCAATTCGCAACTCTCTATTTCCGATACACATTATAAAGACGGAAAACATTCGTTGAAATGGACCTTTGAGCCCGGAGGGGTATTGGAATTGAAGAAGGATTTAAAGTTTGAAAAGAAAGATCCGACAGGTAAAGATTTATATCTTTCCGCTTTTATAATATGGGTGTACAATGAGGAGCCTCAGGACGCAACAATTGAGTTTGAGTTTTTGAAAGATGGCAAGAAATGTACTTCGTTTCCTTTCGGAATCAATTTCAGCGGTTGGCGTGCTGCATGGGTTTGCTACGAACGGGATATGCAGGGTACTCCGGAAGAAGGGATGAATGAGCTTCGTATTGTTGCTCCGAATGAAAAAGGAAGCCTTTTCATCGATCATTTGATCACTGCGACAAAGGTAGATGCCCGTCAGCAAACAGCCGACTTACAAGTCCCTTTTGTCAATGCCGGAACTAATAATCATTGGTTGGTTGTCTATAAACATTCATTGTTGCAGCCGGATATCGAACTGACTCCGGTGAACGATGCGCAAAAAAAAGAGATGAAGTTGCTGGAGAAGCGTTTCCGTGACATGAATTATACAAAAGGTAAAGTATCGGATAAAGAGATACAGACTATCCGCAAGAAATATGATTTCTATCAGATTACCTATAAGAATGGCAAGGTTTCGGGGGTACCTATTTTTATGGTACGTGCTTCGGAGGCTTATGAACGCATTATACCGAATTGGGACAAAGATATGCTGACTAAGATGGGTGTGGAGATGCGTGCTTATTTCGACTTGATGAAGAAAATTGCCGTTGCCTATAATAATAGTACGGCGAAGCCGGAAGTTCAGAATGAAATGAAGAAGAAGTTCCTGGCAATGTATGACCATATTACCGATCAGGGGGTGGCATACGGTAGTTGTTGGGGAAATATTCATCATTACGGGTATAGTGTCCGTGGTCTGTATCTGGCTTATTTCCTGATGAAAGATGTGTTGCGTGAGGCCGGTAAGTTGCAGGAAGCCGAACGTACCTTGCGTTGGTATGCCATCACTAATGAAGTATATCCGAAGCCGGAAGGTAACGGTATCGATATGGATTCATTCAATACACAGACTACCGGTCGTATAGCAAGCATTCTGATGATGGAAGATACTCCTGAAAAGTTACAATACTTGCGGTCCTTTTCCCGTTGGATAGATTACGGGTGTCGTCCGGCTCCGGGATTGGCTGGCTCGTTTAAGGCGGATGGGGGTGCTTTCCATCATCGTAACCTTTATCCGGCTTATGCCGTCGGTGGTTTAGATGGAGCGACTAATATGATTTATCTTTTCAACCGGACAGAATTTGCTATCTCTGAACTGGCGCATGAAACAGTTAAGAATGTGTTGCTTGCCATGCGTTTTTATTGCAATAAACTAAACTTCCCATTGGCCTTGTCCGGTCGTCATCCCGATGGAAAAGGAAAATTAGTGCCGATGCATTATGCAATGATGGCTATGGCGGGAACCCCCGATGGAAAGGAGGAATTTGACAAGGAAATGGCAGCCGCTTATCTGCGCTTGGTGTCCGGCGCTTCTTCCGATGATCAAGAACCGGAGTATATGCCGAAAGTATCCAATGCGCAAGAGAAAAAGATTGCAAGGCAGCTTGTAGAGAAAGGTTTCCGCCCTGAACCCGATCCTCAAGGAAATCTGGCGATGGGCTATGGCTGTGTCTCGATACAACGTCGCGGTAACTGGTCAGCAGTGGCGCGCGGACATTCCCGCTATCTTTGGGCGGCTGAACATTATCTGGGACATAATCTTTATGGTCGTTATCTGGCACATGGAAGTTTACAGATTCTTACCGCAATTCCGGGACAGACTGTGACGCCTGCTACCAGCGGATGGCAACAGGAAGGTTTCGATTGGAACCGTATGCCGGGTGTGACTTCCATTCATCTTCCACTTGGACAGTTGAAAGCGAAAGTGATGAATGTGGATACATTCTCCGGTATGGAAGAAATGCTTTATTCCGATGAGGCTTTTGCCGGCGGACTGTCACAACAGAAAGAGAATGGAAACTTCGGTATGAAGCTGCATGAACATGATAAGTATAACGGAACCCACCGAGCACGCAAATCCTTCCATTTCATCGGTGAAACAATCGTTTGTCTAGGCTCGGATATTGAAAACGCCAATGCGGAATATCCTACTGAAACCACTATATTCCAATTAGCGGTAACCGACAAAGCGGGACATGATTATTGGAAAGGTTATCAAGGTGAAGGTAAAATATGGATGGATCATCTCGGAACCGGATATTATGTACCCGTTACGGCTCGTTTTGAGAAGAAGTTCCCGCAACATTCCCGTATGCAGGATACCGCTAAGGAGACGAAAGGGGATTGGGCATCATTGGTTGTCGATCATGGAAAAGCCCCTAAAGGTGGAAGTTATGAGTATGCTGTTCTTCCGCAGACAAGTACGGTTGCCTTGCAAGCGTTCGCCAAGAAGCCTGCATATAAAGTTCTCCAACAAGACCGTAATGCCCACATCGTACAGTCTTTATCGGACAGTATTTATTCTTATGTACTGTTTGAAACTCCACAAGCGTTGCTTCCCGGTGGATTATTGCAGCGGACGGATACTTCGTGCCTGGTTATGATTCGCAAAGAATCTCCGGAAAAGATGTTGTTGACCGTATCGCAACCGGATTTGGCATTGTATCGCGGTGCAAGCGACGAGGCTTTTGATAAAGACGGAAAGCGGGTAGAGCGAAGTATCTATTCCCGCCCGTGGATTGATAACGAGAGTGGTGAGATTCCGGTAACTGTAACGTTGAAAGGACAGTGGAATATAAAGGAAACTCCGTTCTGTAAAGTACTCTCCGTTGACAAGAAGCAAACAGTACTCCGCTTCGCTTGCAAAGATGGTGCAAGTCTTGAAGTCATGCTGGAGAAGCGGTAGTTCCCTACGTTGAAAACTTTGGTTTCCTGCCTTGCAACTTTAGTTTCAAGCGCATGAAACTGAAGTTTCTCACCGGTGAAACTAGAGTTTCTTACCGATGAAACCAAAGTTTCCGCGTATGGAAACTAAAGTTTCTAACGGCTGAAACTGTATAGCTCTGTGGTTTAATGTTTTTAGTTGACCACTTTAAGGCTTATTTTCAAAGTCGGTTGACTCAGTTAATACTTATTTTTATTACAAGTTGACGCTCTTTTTCGCTATTTGCTATTAAGGTTGACTTTAAAAAATATCAAACAATAGCGAGGAGATTATCTTAGGGTATGATTCCTCTCTCCCTGCGGTTGTGTAGGACATTCTTTGTGGGTCAATGCAAAGTTAGTGATATTTCCCTAAGTTGCAACCTCTTTGATGGCTTTCTCGCGGTAACTGATCCATCTTTTTTTATTTCTCCAACCTGCTTGCCCGCCTCTGTCGGCGTCATTCCGTCCAGACTCATGTGAGGCCGTTCGTTGTTGTAGAAGTCTATGGCGGCTTCGACGGCAGCTTTCACCCCGTGGATGCTGAAAAATTCCATATCCTTGAGCAGTTCGTTTTTGATGGTATTGTTTACCCTCTCGGCCACAGCGTTGTCCTTCGGATCCCCAGTTTCAGTCATGCTGATCTTGATGCCGAGGCTCTTCAAGCGACCGGTGTATTCGTAGCTGGCGTATTGCACGCCACGGTCAGAATGATGGATGAGAGAGTCTTTCAGGACTTTGACATCCTTTATACGTCTCAGGGCCATCTCCAGAGCCTCCATCGGGTATAGAGTTTCCAATGTTGCGCCAACGCTGTAACCGACAATCTCCTTGCTGTAACAATCTGTAACCAGTGACAGATAGCAGAAATCATATAGACCCTTTTCCGGTACAGTCCAGAATGGTATATAGGTAATATCGCTTACCCATAACTGGTTGGAGGACTCAGGGATGAGCCGTCGTGTCAGGTCGGGATAGGTAGGATAGGCATGATCGGAGTTCGTGGTGCGGGCGCGGCGCTTCTTCTTGCGTACCTTGAGGTTGTACTTCTCAACGATGTCGTAGAAATGATTGTAGCCCACACCGTGATCTTTACCAAACTTCTTGTTGTACATCTCCCATAGCTTGCCCCCGCCTATACCGGGATCTTTACCGCGGATTTCCCTGATATACTCCACGCAGAAAGCCTCTTCGGCCAGTCTGGACATCAGGGTGTCCACATGTTTGTAATAGGCTTGTTTGCTCTTACCAAGCAGTCCACACAGCGACGTCACAGGATAAACCCTGACATCGCGTGTGTGAAGCCTGCTGACTACTTGGTGCCAGCTTTTTTTAAGTCAATGCCATATACTTCCTTACCGAAGTTGACCATCTCTTCATAGAAGTCGGCACGCAGCTTCTCTGTTGCCAGTCGCTTCTTTAATAATGCCACTTCCTGCTTGAGCTTGTCATAATCTGCCGGAGTGACATCCTTGCCTTGTTTCTTCATCTCTTCAGCGATTTGGGGATTACAGGACTCAAAGGTACGAAGAACTCGATAGAAAGAAGAACGGGAAAGACCTGTTTCCTGAAAAATATCCGCTTTTGATTTTTTGTTGACATAATACATCTCATAGATGTGATGATGCATTTTCACCCGCTCCAAGGCAGATGACAGACGTAATGTTTGATCCTTTTCCATAATTGGGATTTTAGGAGTCAACCTATTTTAAAACAAGACACTCCTTCCGCATAAAATTGACTGTAATAAGCTGGCAACGTGTGACAGCAGTTCCTTCTGTCACATTGCCATCACACACTGCTGTCACAGTCTTACAGGTTTACTATCAATGCTTTATCCCCTTTTATGTGACGGATGACAGCAGATGGATGAGTTTAACTTTATGAGAGAGGTTAGAACATGAACATGGCAACCGCTACGATACGGTTATTGCATACAGCATGCGCATCTTTAATTTTCCCGTTCATTGGGTTGAGAGAACCATACCATGCTGTGCTTAACGTATACTCCAGTCCGAACTTCCAGTGAGGAACATTATAAGTCAGTTCTGCACCCGCCGTTACCAATTGGTCGAGATTTGTACCTGTTCCGTAAAGTTGTGCCTTTCCATTCGGAGCATATAATTCGTCGCTTGTTCCCAAGTTCTTGGCGTATCCGACGAAAATTCCCGGTTTCCACTTTTTTCCATAGACAAGGTTGAACCACGAGCTGGAAACACGAATTGGAGTGTACTTCTGTTCTCCTGTACGTTCATCGATAGATTCAATACCGAATCCACCGAGCCCGGAAGCCTGTGTAAGGTTGGAACCCAAAACGCTTTTGGCTGCGATAAACCAATCTTTATTGGTATATTTCATGTGAGCCTCATAGGATAAAGTAGTGATTCGTTCGTCTACCTTGAATCTCTTCCCATTTCCACCGATAGCTTCCTTTCGTGGTTTCATTGACAGCATTTCGATTCCCGCACCAATCAGGAATCCTCCGTTTTTATAATCAGCTCCTACGTAAATTTCCGGAATACAGCCGTTTTTCAAGTATTCGTGGCTCTTTTTACTCTTAGTGGGTTCATCGGGATTGATACCTTGCGAGGTATATTGGGATTGCCATACGGCAGCTCCTGTCAGTTGGAAGTTCTTATTAGTATAGCGGTAACGAATTTGCGGTGCACGGCTGAATGGCTGGAAGGGTGCTCCGACAGAAAGATTCAGAATCTGCGGAGAAACATCTCCAAATAGTGGATGCCAAGTTTGACCGAGCAATAAGGCCGATTTCCCCCAATCCAGATTGAGATAAGCATGGCGCAGGCGGACTACCGAATAAGAAGTACCGGTACCCCGAAAGTCGGCTTCTATTTTGGCGGAAGTCTTGGCTGTCCCCAGTTTAGGACCGGCCACGTCTACTCCCAGACGTGAATATAAAGTATAGAAGTTGCTGCTTGGCGTTCCATTCAAGTCATTTCCGTCTTCGTCACGTACTTTATCTTTCGGATACATATAAAATAATCCGTCTACGGTTTCTTCATTGGCGCGACTGTTGTAGTAGAGGTCGGTGCGAATCTGGCCGTAAAATTTGAACTTGAAGTCCTTTATTTGAGCAAAACTGCCCGATACCATCATCAGGCAAAGAAAGATTAGAATGTATTTTTTCATCATGTGTTTGTTTATAGACGGGCGCAAAATTACAAAAAATAACCGTCAATTAACTTATCGTTGACCAAAAAAGCTAAGAACGGCTTGGTTGTACTTCTGGAGTGTGCCGCTTTTATGGATTGCTTTTAGCGATTTCCGGTCTGCTTCAGGCGCCAGGTATTCCCAGAAGGTTTTCATTTTATTGAGCAGTTGCCCTTCCCCTCCTTCCAATTGTGCGGCATATTGGCTGTATACGGATGTGTGCATGGAGTGTAGTTTGTTCCTCATTTCATCGGCGGATAGTGTACGGTTCTCTTTGTATTCCAGTGCCAATGCCGGATTGGCTAGTAATCCCCGTCCGATCATTATTCCCGCCAGCATGGGAAATTGCTCTTGGATTCGCAGGATATCTTCCCGTCTTTTTATATCACCGTTATAAATAAGCGGATGTTTGCAGACGCTTTGAAAAGCGGCAAAGCCTTTGAGGTCTACGTCTCCTTTATATTGCTGTTTGCCCAGGCGGGGATGCATCGTTACCTGTTTTAGAGGAAGGTCGTTTAATAGGGGAGCGATGGCGAGACACTCCTCCGGATTTTCCCAGCCCAATCTCATTTTTACGGAAAAGCGGATTTGCGGGTACTTCACGACTATACCTAATAATGTCTTGACCTCTTCCGGATAAGGAAGTATTCCCGAGCCGTTATGCCGTTTGGCTAAAAGAGGGAAAGGACATCCCAGATTGATGTCTGCTTCGCCATATCCTTTTTCAATGAAAAGGGAAAGAATGGTCTCCGCTTTTTCTGCGGACGGAGCAATCAGCTGAGGAATTAAATGCGGCACATGATTGTTTGCGAAATCAATCTCTCTGACGTCTTTATTCCTGAAACTTTCCTTCTCAATTCGTACAAACGGGGTATAATAAGTGTCTATACCACCGAAAACGGTAGCATGCGCATTGCGGTAAAATGCTTCTGTATAGCCTTGTAATGGGGCGAAATGAATGGGTAGCTGTTGCAGTTCCATCGATCTGATATTATTTTCTCTATTACTATCTCCTTGTTGCACTTGCAAAGGTACTGTATTTATGATTCGGTTAGTGTTATTGTAAAAGAATAATTTAGGGTTAGAATTCAGAAATCTTTCTCTTGTAGATACGGAGGGGGCGTTGAGAATGAAAATGAGAAGAGAAGAACCTCGCGGCCCCTCTCTTCCGGTGTTAAATTGATTAAAGTCTGATTTTCATATACGTTTTTTATCGGTTAGAAAAATTGTGTAGACACAAAGTCTATTTTATAGCGTTTAGCCATCCGGGTACATATCCCAAACGACTTTGAAGTTGTGCTTCATATAATGATTCTGGAGTTACTTTTGCTCCGATACTTTCTTCATAAGAAAGTTGGCTCTTATCTTTGAATGTAATAGTCCCTCCATAGAGACCGACTACAATAGGCGGGTAAATCTTCCACCATTTGTCATTAGGCAACCACCACGAGAAGCTTCCTGAATGTTCGTCAGTACCTGTCACATTCAGATTCCATAGAGTAAGATCACTTAAATGGTTGGGTACTTCATTTTCATCTCCTCCAGCTCGATAATATACAAGCCCTCCACTACAATTATCAATCAAAGTGGCTCTTGGTTGAGTAGCGTGAGCTTCAAAACAGGCGTCACTGCCCCAAGTGACGTTCCAAAGAACAGTGCCGATACTTGGTTTTGATACGCCACATCCGTGGAACTGCCCTTGACACTGCTTGCCTTTGCTGTCCTTTCCGGCACTTTCATCACGAACTTTACCGATAAAAATGCGTGAAGAACCTTGAGCACGTACAGCGGAATGGCCACGATAACCGCTGATGCGGATATTATAAGCGGAGCAGTTGGCTGATTCTGCCAACGATAATGCTTCGCTGACACTTTCGAAGTTAACATTACGAACCCATGAGTTGACTACACGATTTAACACCAGTGGTTTATATGCACCGTCATATTGCCAGCCAAATTGGTTCTTATCTACGTTATAGTCGTCGCCATGATGTGAAAATCCGTCTAAAGCTTTGCCAATAAATGAGAGATCTTCCACTCCTACATTTTCCATATACTTGTATTCACGGATCTCCCATCCTCCTACGTCATTGTATGCTATATCAATGTCATGCATGATAGGTTCGTAGAAAGTCACAGAAGTTCCACTCACACTTTTTACTTGATGAAACTCGGTGATTTTTACGCCATAGCTGTCGTTTGTATCCATATAGGTTGGATTCTTTGCAATAGCCCAACTGTTATTGATCGTCATTGGACCGATTTCACTTTGTACGAGATCTCTATTGCCACTACGTAAACGTAGTTGTACCCAACTACCACTTTTGATATTCGTTGTTCCATCTACTTTTATAGTAAATGTTCCTCGTGTTGCGTTCTCGGTAACTGATGCTAGTTTCTTTGAATTATTCGGATGGTTGGGGCTGTTGGTATGCTTTATAGTCAATAATGCAGGAGATGAACCTGTATTGGTGACGCTGGTTGGTAAGTTTGGGGTTTCCATAATCAGACGTGTTTTGCTCGGTCCGTCTCCTTTAATGACAAAGTTTCCGGCATAGATTTCAATACCTGTGCTGACGTTATTATTTTTAGAGTCGAGAGCGTCCTGTTGTTTATCAGGATCTTTCTTATTGTCATCGTCATTATGCAATACATAGTCACCAGCGGGAAAATAGATAACGACTCTTGCGTTTGGTTTGATGGCTGATGTATTCTTGGTTCTTGTCATATCGTTCTCTTCTAGAATATCAATCAGTGCTTGCCGGGCATTCATCTTTTTATCCGTCATCCGTTCTTTTACGTTGAACACTTTGTATCCTAAAGAAAATGCGCCTTGCGGCGCACTTTCTCCATGATTATATCCAGCATACGAGTAGTCGAGCAATACATTTTCATTTCCTGTTTTAAACCTTTGCCAGGCAGTTGCCGAATTGGCATCTATTTCTGTTGTGAGCAATTTTACCGGTAGTTTGACAACTCGGCAATAGCCTTCTTTCGAAAATATTTTGATGTATATTAGCTCTTCATATTCTTTATTTTGCACGTTTGTTGCAGGAGCTGTTACAATCAATTCCGTTTCAGTCAGTTTGATACCCCATGTATTGTTTTCAATGACAGCTGTTTCTACATTGGCCTGTTGCACATTAAAACGTTGTTCTTGTTTCAGCCCGAAAGTAACGGTACCACTGTGTTCAATGGTTAGATAGAAGTCCTTACCGTAAATGGGTACCGTGACTTGACTTTCGTCAGCACGTATAGTAAAAGTTGCTTCTCCTGTAGCTTCGTCAATTTCTACGTTGCTGAATATAGAACTTGCACTGGATGCTGCCACTGTTCCATCAGCAATCTGATCATTTCCTAATAGTTCCCAAGTTGTTCCGCCATCAACTGAAATTTCCCAAAAACCTTTTGCACTTACTCGCATTTGGGGAGTTACCCCTGCGTCTCCGGTTTCAGGATAGGCACTGATAGGATTTTCCTCTTTATCTTTTAGTTCTGTTGTTATACCATTGATTGTATAAGTCCAATTCCCGTCTGTATTTACACTGAATAGAGGCATATCGGCCATATCGACTTCTCCACTGTATACAGTAATAGTTTCGCCATTACTTAGTTCCACTGTATAGTTTCCTTGTTCGTCTTTATTGTAGCCGACGATAAGTATTTTACCTTGAACCATCTGTTGATAGTTACTGATGTCTGAGTTCATCTGTTCTATGCTGGCTTCCAAGTTGGCGACTCTGTCTTTCAGGTCATCAATGTCGGAGCGCAAGTCATCCCGTTCGTCGCACGAGTAAAGTGCGACGAGTAGGCTGATACATATTAATGATATTACTTTTTTCATATCTGTCATCGGTATTAGTTGATGGATGCACCATATTGGGCATATTCTGCACTAGGAATGAAGATACCTTTGTCGAGGTCGAAGGTGCCGCTGTCGAAAGGATTAGAAGTTGCGGATTTTAGTTCTTCTGCTCCAGTAAAAGGTAGTTTACCTCCAAAGAACATCTGCCATGTATTATTCATTGTTTTGTAAAGAAGATTATTCGCACAAGTCCCTTTTTCTGGAGTAGTAGTGTTGGAGCGTACGATTACGACATTAGTGTCATCTCCTTTTGTCGTATTTGTCCAAAATATGTTATTGTTTATTGATATTTCTGATAAATTGCCAATATTGATATAGCCACCAGTTGTAGTTTCGAGATTGATAAATGTATTATTTTCTAGAGTTAGACTATTTATACCAGAATTTTGTCCATTGAATAGAACAAATTGTGTAACTTTATTAGATGGACAATAAAATATATTGTTTCTTATTGTAATATTATTGTAATCTTGGTTTTTATTAGTACTTGTATTAATTACAAATTGTTGTGTAGTGGATGAAAGGTTGAATATACAATTCTCTATACTAAAATCAGCTATGCTTCGTTTGTCATTCGTTATAGCAGATAAAGGTTTTCCTGTTAAAACGACTTGACATTGATCAAATGCAACATGGCTAAAGGATTCATCTGCATAAACAGTGAATAAATAATTGGTAAATGTAGGAGCTGCTTTAAATATGATATTCTTGCATAAGAAATGTCCAGTATCACTGTTTTGTCTAAGTCGAATATAGTTAGTTGAGACTTCTACTGTACTAATAGTTTTGGGATTGTCTCCTATAAATAACAAGTTCAAAGCATTAACAGTGCTACTGTATGTGAGAGTGACTCCTTCTTTAATAAAATAAGTTCCAGGAACTTCAATTGTCCTGTTTGTATCAATGAATTCTGCATCTGGGAATTTTGTATTGTTAACTTCGATACCATTTACTGTAAATGTGGCTCCACTTTTATATAGTTCCCAATAACTATCGATGATTTGTACGGCTTTTACTTGAATCTTAGCAACTGCCCAGCTTGCATTTGTATTAGCTTGTACTGTAACCTCACAACTGTTATCAGCCGTAGCACGTGTGAGGGTCGCAGCATTTGCCGGAGCCGTTACACTCAATGTCGCTTTGTTAGTACTTTCGTCAATATCACTAACACTTACTGTCCAACCAGCAGGTCCATTTGCTATAATATTTTCTCCTTTAATTTCAATTTCAGTTGTGGCAGTCTTGCCGTAACCAATTTCCCATACTCCATTTTTAAAGCTTTCTGTAGGTTCTACTATTTTACAGATAACATCTTTCACGATAGGAATGGAGATAGGTTCACTTTCTGAAGTTAGCTTGATTACAAAAAAGTCTCCTTCTACCTTAGCTGATTCAAAGAAAGTATCAGTACTTCCTCCTTCACCGGAACTTACGGCAGATACTTTCTCACCATTTTCGTTTTTTACATCTTCCCATGTTGTACCATTATCATAGCTAACTTGCCAGAAACTACCATCTTTGGTAATTTGGAATTTAGGAGTAATACCATCTGTACCCGGAGTTCCTACAGCCTGTACAGGTGTACCGTTTTGTGTGAGTACAACGCCTTCTACTTCCCATTGTCCGTCAGTATTTACGGTTATCTCTGGAATTTTCACTGTTCCTTCAGAACCTTGAGTTAATTTAATAGTAGAACCATCGCTTAAGGTCAATGTATATGTTCCACTTACTTCGTTTACATTCGTAATGCTCTGACCACCTTCAAGCAAGCGCTTGATGGCTGTCATATTATCATTCAACAAGTTGACTTGTGCTTCTAGAGAACTGACGCGATCTTTCAGGTTATCAACATCGTCTCTCAAATCGTCAGTATCGCATGATGCTAGCGCAAATAGCGCGAATGCGGTTAACAGGATTGATTTAAAGTAATTCATAGATATATGTTATTAGTTATTTTATTTATTAGTTATTCTTATTCGACTACATTAATGACTAAATTGCGCGTCACTGTAGATGCATGATCTATATTTGCATTTCTAGCCAAGAATGTTGCGTTGTAAATACCAATTTCGTTATAAGTATGAGTGTAAGAATCCAAAGATTGGGTAATGTCTTTTATCTTTGTTCCTTGATCTGGGGTACACGAATTTACAGCTATTGGATCTGATACTAGCCAACTGTATTTCAAACCAGATCCTATAGAACTGCTTTGTAAGATGAGAGTTCCGGTGCCCACATTATCCAGATTCCATATACCACTTATACCAGCTTCTGAACCGTATTCAGGGTCTCCTTTCATCTTAGCTTGGTCAGAAAGGTTCCATTTGTTTTTCATATTCAAAGGAACAAAACCAAAGGACCCTGCAGAATATTGGGTGGTTTGGCCATTTTTCATTACATCAGTAAAACACATCTGGTCAAAACGGAAAGTGGATTGAGCTGCATTATTTTTTAATCCTCTATAACAAATAGCTAAAGTGACCTTTTTCCCTATATATTCGGATACGTCAATACTATATGATTGAGTTTTGCTGATAGCCGGATATTCATTGACAATCTCTTTCCATCGGCCATCAGTTTCGAACTGTTCTACTAATATAGAATCATTCTCAAAATTGTCTTTAGATAATCCAGGGAACTCATCCGATATATAAACGTGTCTTTCTGTTCCATTTATATTACCGTATTGTAGATTTATAGAGAAGTCAAGACTGACTTTTTCTAATTGAGAGGGATCAATACTGGATCGTTCGCGATACTGATATTTATATCCTTCTTCGCCACTGAAGAAAGATATAAAGTCTGGATCGCCGGATAATAGGAATTGTACGGGAGTACCTTTTTTCACTGTCACTATCTGACCATCGTAACTGGTATTTTCGTTTGTAGCTACAGATACTTGGAGACCTACCTCTTCATCTAAGCCATCCTCACACGCACCAAAGAATAGGCTCGCCAAACATAGAGCTATTAATTTATATGTTTTCATACTTTAATCTGCTTTTATTAGTTGAAACTTGTTATTACCATCCCGGATTATTTTGTGTAATAGCTTTATTTACACTCATCTCCGCATCGGGAATAGGGAAATAATTGTATGTATCTGTAATATTAAAATATGCATATACATTGGTTTGTCCTTGAGGCCAGTTTGCAGCATTTCCTGATTGAGCTTGAGATACCAATGCTTGCATATTGTCTACAAACTCACCCCAACGGATCAGATCAAAACGACGAGTATATTCAAAACAAAGCTCCATAGCGCGCTCGTCTTTTACAGCTTGACGGAATTCTTCCTTTGATAAGGTTTCCGGATACTCTGTGATACCGGCACGTCTTCTAACATCGTTCAAATAAGTATAGGCTAGTTTGGTAGGTGCGTCGTTAGCTTCATTTTCTGCTTCTGCAATCATCAATAGTACGTCGGAATACCGTAGGATCGGAAAGTTGATAGAAGTATAATTCTTATCTTTCTTATCGGCTTCATATTCACGGCGGAATTTTCCACATGGGCGACTGTAATTAGTCGTTTTTGAAGTATTCTCTGTATCTTTATCACCGTATTGATAAGATATCGGGCCATACTGGGCCATCACTTCTGCTTTTTTACCCAATTCAAAAGTACGGCCGGTTACACCATTGTCGGTATACACATAGGTGAACGGAACGATATTCCAATTGAAACGCTCGATGTCGTGATTGTTTATATATAAATTATATAGTTTAGGGGTACTGTAAATGAAGCCATAACAATAGCCCGGATCAGCTTTCCCTACAATGCTACTATTTGAGGAAAAGTCTTTGGCTGGCACTCCGAAGAAGTTACCGATACGACCTTCCGCTTGTGTGTCTGAAGTGTTGTTTCCTGCAAATTCTGCTTCCCAAATACTTTCGTTGGCTGTGGTGTTGTAACGGTTGGCGCATAAGTCGATGAAGAAATCCCAATAGTTTTCAGCGAGTCCATGACCAGCTCCTATCACTTTTTGTGCGTAAAAACTGGCTTGCTCATAATAGTCTTTTGTTTCTGCCTGCGTCGCATTTCTTTTTTCACGATGATATTCTCCAGCACGGAATAGGTAAACGCGAGCCAATATTCCCCATGCGGTCGATTGCGAGATACGTCCCGGCTTGTAAGATAGTTCCGCTGCCGATTTCAAACCGGTTTCTGCGGCGTCAGCCATTTCAGTGACAATAAAGTTGTAGATAGTTTGTCTATCGGTACGAGGGATATCAAGGCCGACAACACTTTGAGTAGAAGAAGTCTTAAACGGAACATCTCCCCAACATTGAACCAAAGTGAAATAGTAGAAAGCGCGCAGAAAACGGGCTTCTGCTATATATTGTGCTTTTACAGCATCTGACATTCCGGTTACGTGGTCGATGTTTTCTAAAAACATATTAGCACGGTTGATACCTGCGTATAATACGTACCAAAGTGCAGTTACAGTTGCATCACTGGTTGTTGCATTGTTACAGATAAGTCCTCTATCAGCAGGACCACGGCTACCCCCATAATGTGACATATCATCTCCTGCAACTAAGTACATATAATCTGCACCGTAAAAAGCTTGCTGAGAGATAGTGGCATATATACCAGTCAAGAAGGAAGCAGCTTCTTCCTCCGTATTGAAATAGTTCTCCGGAGTTAACTTTGTTGGCTCTTTCTCTAGAAATTCGCAGGATGCGAATGTGAAGCCGACCAGTAAAGATATGATTGCTATTTTTAATGTTTTCATAATCTGAATCTTGTTTTGAATTACTGATTAATCATCGGTTTAGAATCCTAAGCTTACACCGAAGCTAATTGAATAGGCTCTAGGATAAGAAGAATAGTCCAGTCCCGGAGTTAAAGCGCTGCTGCTACGTACAGATACCTCAGGATCGTAGCCGGAATAACTAGTCCATGTCCAAAGATTTTGGGCGGCAACATAAACACGTGCTTTATCGATTTTCCATTTCCGAGTCATCTGTGCCGGGAATGTGTATCCGAGAGTTACGTTTTTCAAACGTAAGAATGAGCCATCCTCTATGATACGTGAAGAGAATACACGGTTCGAACTAGAGTCGGTAGCGGAGGGGATATCACTGGTCGGATTCTCCGGAGTCCAACGGTTGGCGTAACTTGCATACTGGTTTAGTTCACGCGATTTGTTGTTTCCACTCTCAAAGAATAAACGGTTGGCATTCATGATATCGTTGCCGTAAGACCATTGGAAGAATATACTTAAATCTATTCCTTTATACTCGAAGTTATTAGTGAAACCTCCAGTATGTATTGGAAGACCACGTCCAATGATAGTACGGTCATTGGAGTCGATCACACCATCACCATTCAAGTCAGCATATTTAGGCATACCCGGTTGAGTATTGTTTTCTGTTGAGAAGTGAGGAACTCCCGGTTTCAAACTATAAGAACTACCTGATTTGTTGAAATCATCATATTTGTAAGTTCCTTCATAGACGTATCCGTACATCATTCCCATGGAGTAGCCTACTTTGGCTATGTAGCTTGACTGGCTATTGTATTTCTGATCAAACTGTGCAAAACTTAATAACGATGTCTGATTTTCGGCTAATTCCAGAACCTTATTCTTATTAAAGGAGATGTTGAAGTTACTCGTCCATTTAAAATCACGGTTTTTGATGTTGGTAGTATTTAAACTCAGTTCCAATCCATCGTTACGTACTTTACCTACATTTTTGATTGCACTATAATAGCCGGAGGAATAGGGCAGTGTGGCGTCTAGTAATAGATCACGCGTCGTTTTGCGATAGATATCCATTGTAATTCCGATCCGTTCGTCAAAGAATCCTAAGTCAAGTCCAAGATTCCATTGTTCTGTGGTTTCCCATTTCAAATCTTTATTAGGTAAAGATGTTGGAACAACACCAGCATTAGTTGCATCATTATCAAAAGGATATACGCCGCTTGGTATAGAGTTGTTGGATGTGTAAGCACCAACTCTTGATTTAAGTACTGCCAATAGTGCGTAATAATCGTATTCACCGATGCGGTTGTTTCCCGTAAGACCCCAGCTTGCACGGAGTTTACCACTGGAGATTATCTTCTTTAGGGGGGCCATGAAGTTTTCTTCTGTGAAAGTCCATGCTAAAGAAGCTGACGGGAAATAGCCGTAACGGTTATCTTTGTTAAATTTGGAAGATCCATCTACACGGAAAGAAGCCGTTGCATAGTATTTGGATTGATAATTATAGTTCAAACGTCCTAGATAAGAAAGCATTGACCAAGAAGATTTAGCAGAACTTGTGGCTCCTACTTGTCCTTCGCTCATCCCTGCCATACCGAGTGATTCGTTAGGGATATGAGTTGTCCGGAACGAATAATATTCATAATCCGAGTTTTGGAATGTAATACCGGCCAATGCATTAAAGAAATGTTTCTTTTTGATATTGGTCTGATAGGTCAATGTGTTTTCATTCAGCCAAGTTAAACGTTGTTGACGGACAACTTGTGCATTGACTTTATCTGTGGAAGTTGGACCTCCGTAACGTGTTTTTGAGTTGTTGAATTGATCCTGATTGCGGGAGTCATAAGTATAACCACCTGATACTTTCAGTTTTAGGCCTTTGATGATTTCATATTCCGCAAATCCGTTTATTTGCAGGTTATTGATATAGTATTTTCGGTATTCATTTTTTAAAGACATGATTGGGTTGAAGCGGTAGTCACTACTACTATCGATTGTCTCGTCAATAACAGTTTCCATTAGTGAGCTTAATGGTTTGTCTGGAGCTGTAACCGGACGATATCCCCATACACTGTAAAAGAGGTTATTCATGCCACTATAAGATGTTGCGGAAGGAGTACTACCAGTTTGGATTGAACGTGAATAGTTGGTAGTGAGACTCATATTCAGTTTATTGCGACGTACAACTGTATTCATACGTCCCTGCATACGTTCATACCCGGTCTTTAACACGGTTCCATTTTGATCGAAGTAAGAGAGAGAAGCATTGTATCGAATCCCTTCTGTACCTCCCATCAATCTGACAGTATGGTTATGTTGCCAAGCTGTTTGGAATATTTCGTCTTGCCAGTTGTATTGAGGAATATTGCGATAATCTTCCTGTGACCATTGCTTTCCTTGATAATTCATGAAATAGGTCCTAGATGTAATTTCAGGATAAGTTTCATTTTGCAGTTTTACGAATTCGTAAGCATCCATCATCGGAATAGTACGAGTGATGTGTTGTATGCCGAAACTGCCATCATAAGATAATTGAGGCTTACCTACTTTACCTTTCTTTGTTGTAATGATAACTACACCATTGGCACCGCGTGCACCATAAATAGCTGTGGCTGACGCATCTTTTAAGAATTCCATTGATTCTATATCCGATGGGTTCAAAGTGCTTGCTGCAGATGAATCTTCAATTGGAAAACCATCGATAACAAACAGGGGAGAGTTTTCTTGAGTCAATGAGTTATTACCACGAATAACGATGTTCATAGAACTACCGGGTGTACCTTCACTTGAAGTTACATTAACTCCCGCAATACGTCCTCCTAAAGCTTGATCAATAGAAGCAACCGGAGCACTCAGTACGTCATTCAGATTCGCTTTAGCAACAGAACCTGTCAAGTCTCGTTTACGTACTTCTTGATAACCGACAACGACAACCTCGTCCAACGTTTTGGTGTCTTCTTTCAGTGTGATGAGCATTGGCTTTTGTGTGTCAACTTTCTGCTCGATAGTAGTGTAACCAATAAAGGAAATAACTAGTATTGCATTCTTATTAGGTACATTAAGAGCAAATTTACCATCAAGGTCAGTGATTGTTCCTTGTGAAGTTCCTTTTACCTGAACGCTGGCACCCGGCACTCCTTCACCTAAGTTATCTTTCACTGTACCCTTTACAAGTACCTGTGCAAGTACAAAAGAAACAGAAAATAAGATCAGTCCAAGTGAGGAGAGAATCCTTTTCCTAGTTTGAGTGGATAAATGTTTTTCCATATATTAAAAATTAAGTGATTTTATTGAATCTACGTCTGCAAAGATATACAGATTGACTTTTCTTGTATGGGTAGAATTATTCAAGATAGGTGCAAAATCATACAAATCTATTATTCTCATATTTCTATTCTTCTTTTACACTTTCCAATAATGCGGATAACTCTTTTACAATCTCGGGATGTGACTTCGCTACATTCGTTTTCTCCGATGGGTCGGATGAGAGATCATATAGCTGAGGCTGTTTGTCATTACCCAGTTCCATCTTTGTCCAAAACTCGATAGCAGGACCATCACTTGGTTCAATATATTTCCATTGTCCCTTAACAATGGCAAGTGTGTTATTCAGATTTTGTTGGACTACATACTCACGACCTGTATTGTTTTTGCCTAAAAGTACATCCAGATGTTCCTGGCTGTCGGGGGCTGCACCTTTGCGCAAGGGCTGATTCAGAAGCGAAGCAAGTGACGCGTAAGTGTCGATCTGCGAGAAAAGTGCCTGTTGTTTGGAAGGCTGTATTTTAGCAGGCCAGCGAATGATAAAAGGAATGCGGGTACCGGCTTCGTAAGCACTGTATTTGCCACCACGATAGATTCCCATTGGAGTATGACCGTTAAGATTCTCGTAGGCATAGTCCTGATAGCCGTCGTCAATCACGGGGCCGTTGTCACTGGTGAAGATCAGAATGGTGTTGTCGGCTATGTTGAGGCTATCCAATGTGTGCATGATTTCACCGATAGTCCAGTCTAACTGAAGAATGACATCGCCACGTGTTCCAAGTCCGCTTTTTCCTGCAAAACGAGGGTGGGGGATACGGGGCACATGCACGTCTTGCGTACCCATATATAAGAAGAAGGGCTCTTCCTGATGTGAGGCAATGAAGTTCCTAGCCTTGTCAGTGATAATGTCGGCTATGTCTTCATCTTGCCAAAGAGCGGATTTTCCTCCGGTCATCCAGCCGATACGGGGAATACCGTTAATAATGGTATTGTTGTGTCCTTGACTGGGCTTTAATTTCACAAGTTCCGGATTTTCTTCTCCCGTAGGCCAGTCACCTACTTTGTGGTCGTAGCTGACGGTGATAGGATCGTTCGGATCAAGATTCACTACACGTCCGTTTTCAACGAATACACAAGGAACACGATCTACGGTTGCCGGAATGATGAATTCATAATCGAAACCGATACTTTGTGCACTCGGACTGATTTGGCTGTTGAAGTCTGTTCCGCCTTTCGGCCCCAGTCCCAAATGCCATTTGCCGACAGCACCGGTAGCGTATCCGGCGTCTTTCAGCATATCGGCCATTGTAACGCAGGCAGTGTCGATGATAAGTTCCGAGTTTCCGGGAGCAATACCCGTGTTTTCCTGCCGCCAGGGATACATACCCGTCAAGAGCCCGAAACGGGAAGGGGTACTGGTAGCTGAAGTGGCGTAAGCATTGGTAAATTGTACTCCTTGTCCTGCCAGGCGGTCAATATTGGGAGTACTAACTTTACTCGCTCCGTAACAGCTCAAGTCACCGATACCAAGATCATCCGCAAATATATAAATGATGTTCGGCTTCTGAACGTTTTGTCCGTTGTTCTTTTGAGATGCGTGATTGCAGCCGGTTAGCATGGCAATGCCGGGCAATAACGGGAATAGGCGTGAAACGTTTCTCATAATGTTTATCTTTTAGGGGTAATGTTACTGATACAAAGATAAACAATTGAGAAAACAAGGATGACTAGTAATGTACAACTGAAGTACAAAATAGTACACTCCTGATAATACCGGATATTACGCTGTTTCTTCTTCCTCTTCTTCTTTCTCTTCCCCTTTACGGTAGGCCAACGGACTGACGTGATAAATCTCTTTGAAGCACTTACTGAAATAGCGCGAAGAAGAGAAGCCGATTCGGTCGGAGATTTCCGTGATATTCAGTTCCGGATTGTTCCGGAGCATGACGGCTCCTTTCTTGAGACGTATACTTAGGATGAAGTCGTTCGGAGTCTGTCCGGTAACGGCTTTCAACTTGGTAAACAGATTAGTACGTGCCATACCCATTTCGCGGGCGAAAATGTTGACGTTGAAATCCGGGTTGTCCAAATGGCGTTCAATAATAGCCATAGCGCGGTCCAGCATTTCCTTATCCATCGGGTTGGTAGCAAGCATTTGTGCGAAAGCCTGCGGTTGCTTGCTGAATTTCTCCTGTAACAGTCTGCGGGAATTAACCAAGTTGTTGCAACGGGAAATCAGCAGGTTTGTATTGAACGGCTTGGTGATATAGTCGTCCGCACCGATTTTCAGTCCCTCAATATTATGTTCTATCGCAGTACGGGCTGTCAACAGTACCACCGGAATATGACAGGTATTAAAGTCTGTCTTGATTCGTTTGCAAAGTTCTGTTCCGGACATACGGGGCATGACGACATCACTTAATATAATGCTAGGCATCTCTTCCTTCACTTTTTCCAAAGCCTCTTCTCCGTCGGATGCGGTTGTGACCTGATAGAATGTTTCGAAAATGCTGACTAGCATTTGTTTGATAGATTCATTGTCTTCCACAATCAACATCTTGGCATCCTCAATACGCTTGTTGCTCTCTTCTTCTTTCCATTCGGCATCGGGCAATACCTCAACCGAAGGAACAAACACGTCTGTTGGTTGCTGAATGGTGGATTCTACATCTTCCTTGACGATCTGCTCTTCCGTAAAGTGTTGGTTCCCAAGTTTGAGGGTGATGATGAAGCTGCTTCCCTTGCCGGGTTCACTTTCCACACGGATAGTGCCGTGATGCAGTTCTACGATTCCCTTTGTCAGCGCCAGACCAATGCCTGTTCCGGCTCCGGTGTTCAATGAGTTCAGATGTTCGGTCTGGTAGAAACGGTCGAATATCTTATCGATTTCGGCAGCAGCAATACCCGAACCGGTATCTTTTATTTCTATGATGGCATGGTCTTGCTCCTGCGACACCTTGATTGTTATCGTATCTTCTGCTTTGGTATGTTTCAGAGCATTGGATAGAAGGTTATTGATTACTTTCTGCATCTGTTTCTGGTCATACCATACTTCAATGTCATCTGTTTGCTTGATGAAGTTGAAGTTTATCTGCTTGCTGCTTGCATACTCTAAGAAGAGCAGATAATTCTCGTAGAGGAATTCCACCAGATTATGCTTGCTCGTCTTTATCTTCATGTGTCCCTGTTCCTGTTTACGGAAATCAAGTAATTCTGTAATCAGCTCCCGCAACTGTAGACTGTTCTTATAGATTCCTAATACCTTATTATATATATTAGGGGTAAATGTCTGTACTTGCAACAACGTTTCCACTTGTCCTACAATCAGGGTAAGCGGGGTACGGAACTCATGGGAGATATTGGTAAAGAAACGAAGTTTGGACTGGTTCAGTGCTTCCAGGTCTTCGATATGCTTCTTTTCGTATTTCAATGATTCCCGCAGCTTGATACGTGAATTGTAGTTCTGGATAAGGAACCAGAACAGGCTGATTGTAATGACTGTATAGATCAGATAAGCCCACCATGTCTCGTACCAGGAAGGAAGTACCAGAATTTGGAGCCGTGCCTCTTCGATACCGTCCCGTTGCGATTTGATGATTAATGTATACTTGCCCGGATTCAGGTTGGTATATGTGATAAGCGTCTGTTTGCGGTATGTATGGTTCCACTCGTCGGAGAAACCTTCCAGACGGTAGACTATCTCGTCTCTATTGGCGGGAATGAAATTGGATGTTGCATACTCCAGGCTGAACATGGATTGGTCTGATTTCAGGCTGATTTTGGGAGTATGACAGATGGATTGTTCGAGAATTCCCGTCTCATCTCCGGGAAGTACTTCTTTGCCGTTGACTAACAGGCGTGAAAGAATAATACTATATGATTTCGGTGTGAAATGCAACTTCTTCTCCCAGAAAGAGATCATTCCCTGAATACCTCCCAAAAATACTTCTCCATCGTGGGTTACGAATAGGGCATTCTCATTGACGGCTGTTAACGGGAATCCGTTTTCCGTACCATAATTGTAGAACTTCTTGTGCGGATAGTCGAACTGTGAGAATCCTTGATTGGTGATTAATAATAAACTTCCTTTTTGGATAGATGATTCGAATACTTCATAAATACAATCGCTGGATAAACCATCTTTTTGTACATCGAAATTCTCGAAGTCATTGCTCTCTTCACGATAACGGTCAAGACCGCTTCCGGAAGTGGAGAACCACAGGTTGCCACTACTATCCAGCGTAATATTGTTGATGTTATTATTGCTGAGGCTATTCGGAGTAGCCGGATTATGTGAATAATTGGTCAGCTCCCCGCTGTCAAAGCGATAAGAGTAAACTCCTTCTCCGGTGGCCGCAATCCATAAAGTACCATTTTTATCGAAGCAAAGGCTGGCCACCATGCCGATATTTCTTCCTTCTTTGGTTTCTTTAAAAAGTTGTCGGCAACTACCTGTGGACGGGCTGAAAAGGCAGACTCCGTTTTGTGTGGCGATGACCAGCTTGTCTTTGTAGGGTACGATATCGCGTACAATATCCGATGGCAGTGAAGCGGGATCTCCTGCTTTCATCCGATATATGGTAAAGCGATTGGTTCGCAAGTCGAGTTTATTTAATCCTCCCAGATGTGTACCAATCCACATGATGTCGTTGTTCCGGTCGTAATAGATCGCTTTTACGTTATTGTGCGAAATACTATTTTTCCCTTCTTCATGTCGATACCAACGGTAGGTATTGCTTTTCCGGTTGTAGACATTGACGCCTCCCCCTTCGGTGCAAATCCACAGATTACCGTCTTTGTCTTCTGTCATTCTTCCTACAATCGGACTGCTTAACCCTTCTTTTTCCGTGTCTCCTACTTTGTAGCGGGTGTATATTTCGTACTCCGGGTTAAAGTAATTGACACCTCCGAAATAAGTTCCCAGCCAGATGGTTCCCTGACCGTCTTTTACGATACACCAGATGGAAGAGTGAGTGAGTCCGTCCGGTCTGCTGTCATCGGCTGTGTAAACCTGGAACTGACCGCTACTTTTGTCATAACGGTTCAAACCGTAGAATGTCCCTATCCATAAATTACCGGCGTTATCTTCGCAACAGCTTCTGACAAAGTCGGAACATAGACTGTTCGGGTTTTTGGGGTCATGCCGAAGATTTTCGATGTTACCGTCTGTCGTTATGTGGTATAGTCCTTCCTCCCAGCTACCTATCCATAACTCTTTAGAGGAGTCTTCGTAGATACTTGTGATATTGCCTTTTGTGATAGGTTGGGATACTGTTTTGTTCTCTGACAGGCAGTAAACTCCATTGCCGGTTGTCCCCATCCAGAGGTTCTTTTTATCGTCCAGATGCAGGCAGGATAAAGTGATATCCTTTCCCGCCAAATGATAATAAAGGTCGAAGTTGCCCGTACTTTCGTTATACACGAAAACTTCCTCTCTTTTACTTATATATAGTTTCTCATTATAGTAGATGGCGTCTACATTCCCTTGCAGTAGTGTTTTAAACCGCTGAGTAGTCAGGTCAAATTCTGCGATACCGTCGGTACAAAGCAGGTACACTTTCCCCTTCTTATTTCCGGTGATACGCAATACAGTGTTGCTGAACAGGCTGTTCGGGTCATTTTTTTTGAGTTTAAAACTTTTGATATCGTTACCGTTATACCGGTTCAGTCCCTCGCGTGTGCCGATCCATATAATTCCTCTTTCGTCAATATACATACTATTGACAGAGAACTGTGAAAGGCCGTCATCCGTGGTCAAATGACTGAAAGTGATGTTTTGACCTTGTGTATGGACTGCAGAGATGCTTAAAAACAGCAGAAATAAAAGGGTTACTTTTTTCACTAATTCGTTCTTTTAAGGTATTACTATTGGCAAATATATTGTTTTTATTTGATTTCTGTGAACCTTATTAGAAGAAAGTAACTATATTTGTATCATCCAAACGAAAGAAATATGAAAGTAAAGAAAATTAGTGCGGCTAACGTAGAGGCTTGTTCGCTTCCGAAATTGTTCGATGAAGAAAAGATCGATTTCCAACCCATTCAATGTGTTAATTGGGCTGAGTATCCCTACAAGCCTAAAGTAAATTTTCGCATAGCTCACACGCAGGACTCTATCTTGTTACATTTTAAGGTAAAGGAAGAGAGTATGCGTGCCAGATATGGAGAAGATAATGGTTCTGTATGGACCGACTCCTGTGTAGAATTCTTTTCTATACCGGCAGATGACGGGGTGTATTATAATATCGAATGTAATTGTATCGGAACGATTCTGATTGGTGCAGGTCCTGCACGCAACGGCCGTGAACATGCTCCGAAAGAAATAACCGCCCTTGTGCAACGCTGGTCCAGTTTGGGTAATGTGCCTTTTGAAGAACAGGCTGACGAATCCGGTTGGGAAGTAGCCTTGATCATTCCTTATAAAGTGTTCTTCAAACATCAGATTGATTCCCTTGATGGAAAAGAGATAAAAGCTAACTTCTATAAATGTGGTGATGAGTTGCAGACTCCCCATTTCCTGTCATGGAATCCGATAGAAATAGAGAAGCCGGATTTCCATCGTCCCGACTTTTTCGGAACACTGGAGTTTGAATAATTTCTCACCACAGAGGACACGGAGAAAGGAAGATAAAAGTACATAATCCGGATATAATAAAAGCAGATTCATGTAGATATTGCAATGATTAATACTTATGCAATCTACATGAATCTGCTTTTTGGTGCCTTAGGTTTTACTATCTTTATTTTAAAACCTCTGTGTCCTCTGCGTCCTCTGTGGTGAGTATTATTTCACGATACCTCTTTCCGAGTTCTTCACGAAGTTTATGATATTCTCGATCTCCTCACTCATTGGCACTTGATCGATAATTTTCTGCACTGCATCCTGCACACTGAAATTACCTTGGTAAATCAGGCGATATGCATTGGCAATGTGCCGGAGGACTCTTTCCGAAGTATTGCGGTGTTGTGACAGAACCACGGCATTTACTCCGTGATATGCCACCGGATTTCCCGACATGATAACGTATGGAGGTACATCCTTGGATATGCGGCAACCACTCTGTACGAGCGTCCAGCTACCGATATGACAATATTGATGTAACGTGACATTACCACTTAGGATAACGCAATCGTCCAATGTACACTCTCCGGCAATGGTGCTACCAATACCAACTACACAGTTGTTGTTGATCTGTACGTCATGGCAAAGATGCACTTTATCCATCAGATAATTGCCATTTCCTATTTTAGTAGCATTGCCGGCAAATGTAGCACGGCTGATGACTACGTTCTCGCGAATATCATTGTTGTCACCGATAATCAGGCTGCTCTCTTCTCCCGTAAAGTGGAAATCTTGCGGTTCCGCTCCGAGAACGGCATTCTGATGTACCTTGTTCCCTTTTCCCATTTTAGTACCTTTCAGGATACTAGCGTAAGACATGATGATGCAATCATCTCCGATCTCTACATTCTTTTCAATGTAGGCAAAAGGCAGAACTGTTACATTCTTACCTAATTTTGCTTCGGGGTCTACGTAAGCTAACGGACTAATCATAATAGTATTATATATTTAAAGTTATTCTTATCTTCCACCACCCAGTGCCTGATAAAGGCTTACTACAGCTTGCATCTGATCAAAGCAGTCGGACACCTGAGAGAGCTGTGCACTCAAATAGGATTGTTGTGCAGACAGTACTTCCAAATAGGTTGAGGTTCCTAAGTTAAACAATTCTTTTGTATCTTCCGAAGCTTTCTGTGCAGATTCTACCTGCATTTTTCTGGATTCTACCTTTTCGCTGGTCTTTTGGTATAGACTTAACGCGTTGCTAACCTCACTACCGGCATTCAATAAGGCCTGTTGGAAAGATAATTTAGCCTGTTCCTCCTGCGCTTTGGCAGCTTTCAAGCGAGCGATGTTCTGTCCCCGATAGAACAAAGGCTGTGTCAGTGAACCAACAACGGAAGCCAATAATTTACCGGGATTAACGATCCCTGCTCCTGAATTGTTTGTCCATCCTGCCGAACCGCTGAGTGTGATTTGCGGATAGAAAGCGGCACGTGCGGAGTTGGTGTCATAGTAGCAACTTGCCAGTGACATTTCGGCTGCTTTTACATCCGGACGGTTGGATAACAATTGAATAGGTATGCCTGCAGAAAGCTCGGTCGGAAGTACTTGTGCTTCCAATACGCCACGCTTGATGGCATGAGGAGCTTCTCCTAAAAAAGTAGACAGGGCGTTCTCCGTTTCACGGATACTTTGTTCGATATCAGGAATGGTAGCAAGTACTTGTGCATAAGCAGCTTTACTTTGTTCAACACCGGCTGAATTGATGTTGTACATTGCTGCATCTTTCATCGCTTCCATCGTTTCGGCATTGCGCTTCAGAATTTCGGCCGTTTCTTTAGTTATTTCCAGTTGGCGGTCAAGCATTAACAACGTGTAGTACATATTGGCTACATTTGAGATTACTTGAGTTTGTACAGCCTGACGGTATGCCTTAACCTGTTTCAAAGTAACTTGTGCATTCCGTTTTGAGTTCAGTAACTGACCGAACAAATCGACTTGCCAACTGGCTGTGACCGGTAATGAATAAGTTTTTGTAGCTGCATTCTTGTTAAAGCTGCTGATTGTTCCTTGTGGAGACAATCCCAAAGATGGGGCATAAGCCAGACGTGCAGACATCAGGGAGGCTTGTGCGGCTTTCACATTCTGTGCGGCAGACAAGAGGTCAGTATTTTGGTTCAGTCCCGCTTCGATGAGAGACTGTAGTTGCGGGTCGGTGAAGACTTCTCTCCACGGCAGATTACCGAAGTTGGTCGTATCCGAAACCAGTGTATCGTTATCCGCTACCGGATCGCGATACAGGCCGGAAGTTGTGATATCTTCGGGTCTGTCATACGACTTATAGATGTGGCAGCTGCTCAAGAGAGCAGTTGCACACAACATATATAGAATCTGTTTCTTCATATCGAATTTCATTATTTAGCGTATTGTTCAATCTCTGTTACAGCATCTGTATTGTCAATATCTTCCCATTCCATCGGTTTAACTTTCTCTTGCAGATACTGGAAGATAACGAATAAAACAGGAACGATAAAGATCTGGCAGATCATACCGATTAACATACCTCCGATAGAAGCAGTACCCAGTGTACGGTTACCGTGAGCACCTACACCGAAAGCAAACATCAACGGAAGCAAACCGACTACCATAGCCAAGGATGTCATCAAAATCGGGCGGAGACGGGCACCGGCACCCAATACGGCTGCCCAAGTGATACTCATACCCATTTTACGACGGTCGAGGGCAAACTCTACAATCAAGATGGCATTCTTTGCCAACAGACCCATCAACATGATCAATGCAATCTGCATGTAGATATTGTTGGACATCGTACCGAGAATCATCTTCAACGCTGAGATATTACCGAGTGCACTTACACCGTTGACAAACAGGAAGCTACCTAACAGACCGAACGGAACGGATAGCAATACGGCCAATGGAAGTATGTAACTTTCGTACTGCGCACTCAATAATAAGTAAACGAATACGAAACAGAGCACAAATATCAGCCCGGTAGCACTTCCGCTACTCTGAGCCTCTTCACGTGCCATACCTCCTAATTCATAGGTATAACCGGTAGGCAGGTTTTCTTGAGCAACCTCTGCAAGAGCAGCCAGTGCCTGACCGGAGGTATAACCACTGGCAGGAGCTACCATCACCTTCATGGAAGTATAAAGGTTGAAACGGCTGATAATATCCGGACCATATACCTTCTCTACAGAGATGAACTGGGCGATCGGAGCCATTTCACCTGCACTGTTGCGTACCTTGATATTCTTCAGAGATTCCAGATTCTTACGTGACAATGGATCAGACTGAATCATAACACGATACATCTTACCAAAACGGTTGAAGTTGGATGCATACAGACCTCCATAATATCCTTGCATAGTTGTAAGGATATCGCTCGGACTGATACCAGCTTTCTTACAAGCCGCCGCATCGATGTCGATCATATATTGCGGGAAGTTCGGGTTGAAAGATGTTTTTGCCGAGTTGATTTCCGGACGTGCTTCCAAGGCTGCCGTGTAATCATTTACTACATCAAAGAACTTGTTCAAATCACCACCGGTCTTATCCTGCATATTCACCTCGATATCTGTAGATGCCGAATATCCCGGGATCATAGGAGGAGCGAAGAACAATACCTGTGCTTCTTTGATAATCTTCTGTGCGCGCATATATAAGGAGCCGACTACAACGTCCGAGTTCTGTATCATAGAACGTTCATCCCAGTCCTTTAGCTTGATGATGAAAGAACCGTAAGAAGGTCCCTGACCACCGATGAAGCTAAATCCGGAAATCATGGTTCGTGATAATACAGCAGGGTCAGAAGCGATCAGACTGTCTACGCGTGCCAAGATTTTCTCAGAACGGTCTTGTGATGTACCCGGCGGCAATGTTACTGCTCCCATCAAGGTTCCGGTATCTTCGTTCGGTACCATACCTGTCGGAGTGGTGTTCATGAAGAATATAAGCAGTACGATGGAGGCGGTAACTAATCCCATAGACAGCCATTTCTTCTGAATAAAGAACAATACACGTTTTTTGTAACGTTTCAGGATAGACTCGTATGTATCGTTGAATCTGTTCTTGAACTTCTTCGTACTCATACCGATCAGTGCCAGGATACTAAGAAGTACAAAAATTGCGGTAACCACCGGATTGAGACTGAAGAAACCGAAAATCATACCGAGAATAGCAATAATCGTGAAAGTAAGTGTGATTCCCGGATGTAGCATTTTTCCGATAGCTTCGGTGTATCTGTTGATCATGGTCGTATGAGCTGCCGTATAAGCTACTTTCATACGTTCCTTCAATGTAGAGTCTTCCGTTCCATCTTCCTTTTTATGCGGTTTTAGAAGAACAGCACACAAAGCCGGACTCAATGTCAAAGCGTTCAATGCAGACAAACCGATAGCGATAGCCATAGTCATACCGAACTGGCGATAGAATGTTCCTGCCGTACCTCCCATGAAACTTACCGGGACGAACACGGCCATCATGACTAACGTAATAGATACGATAGCACCACCCAGTTCATTCATGGCGTCGATAGAAGCCAGACGGGCGGAAGTATAACCTTGGTCAAGCTTGGCATGCACACCCTCGACGACCACAATGGCATCGTCGACCACAATCGCAATGGCTAGGACGAGCGCACATAATGTCAGCAAGTTCAAACTGAATCCTACCAAAGACAGAATGAAGAAAGTACCGATAAGAGCTACCGGAATGGCAATGGTCGGAATCAACGTAGAACGTAAATCCTGCAAGAAGATATATACCACAATAAACACCAGGATAAATGCCTCGATCAATGTCTTCAACACCTCGTGAATAGAAGCGAACAAGAAGTCATTGGCATTCATGGAAATGTTAAGCTTCAATCCGGTAGGCAAGGTTTTTGATGCTTCATCCAGCAGTTGCTCAATATCACTGATGGTCTGTGTTGCATTGGTTCCTGCCATCTGGTATACGATACAGGTTACTGACTTGTGGCCGTCTACACGGTTTGTAAAGTTATAACCCAAACGATCCAATTGAATTTCTGCTATATCTTTCAAGCGGAGTACCTCACCGTCGGGCAGAGATTTGATAACGATGTTTTCAAATTCTTCCGGTTGTTGCAGACGTCCTTTGTAGCGGATGGTATATTGGAATGTCTGATTACTGCGTTCACCGAATTGTCCGGGAGCAGCTTCGACATTCTGTTCCGCTAAGGCTGCAGAGACATCACCGGGAACAAGTTTGTACTGTGCCATGACATCCGGTCTCAACCAGATACGCATAGAATAGTCCTGCCCCAAAACGTTTGCATCACCTACACCCTGTACACGTTGAACCTGAGGAATCAAGTTGATCTTAGCGTAGTTTTCAATAAATGATTCGCTATATGTATCTGTCTCGTCATAGAGAGAGAATACTACCAACATGGAAGTCTGGCGTTTCTGTGTGGTTACACCGACTTTGGTTACTTCGGCAGGCAACAGACCTTGTGCCATGGAGACACGGTTTTGTACATTGACGGCAGCCATGTCCGGGTCTGTTCCTTGTTTAAAATAGATGGAAATATCACCGGAACCCGTATTGGATGCAGTTGATGTCATATACATCATGTTTTCTACACCATTGATCTGTTCCTCCAACGGAGCGATGACGGAGTTCAATACGGTTGACGCGCTGGCACCCGTATATGTAGCCCTTACCGACACGGTAGGGGGAGCAATGTCCGGATACTGGGTGATAGGCAATGTTGCCAATCCGATAGCACCCAAAATGACTATCAAAATAGAAATAACTGTTGATAGTACCGGACGGTTAATAAAATTATCTAACTTCATACGATTATCTAAGTTATTAATTGAAAGCAGTAGCTAAATTACCATCGTGCTGGTCTTTCAAATGCTGTTGATAGTTTGCTTCTTTTTGAGCAGGTGTGATTGGTTGTATGGTTTCACCATCTTTCAGATTCTGCACGCCTTCGATGACGATTTTATCTCCGGAGTTCAAACCGGAAGTAACGAGATATTCTTTTCCGTTGTCCAGATTGAAGATGGTGATTTCTGTATATTTCACCGTGTTATCCGGCTGCAGGACATAAACGAACTTCTTATCCTGGATTTCTACTGTTGCTGATTGCGGTATAGTAATTACATTCTCCATTGTGTAAGGAATCAGTACGTTTGCTGTTCCACCACTACGTAGGATGTGTTCTTTGTTCGGGAAGAGGGCACGCATACTTACAGAACCGGTTGACTGGTCGATCACTCCTGTGATTGCGTCCACTTTACCTTCGATGCTGTACTCTGTACCATCAATCAACTGAAGTCTGATAGACGGTATTTTTTCGATTTCTTCTTTGATGGTACCGCCTGTTTTAGTCATCGCCAACAATTCTTTTTCTGTCATGGAGAAATATACATATACTTCTTCTATCTCAGAAACTGTAGTCATCGGAGTAGCGATAGAAGGGCTCACCAGTGCTCCTAAACGATAGGGGATATCATTGATTACACCATCGGAAGGACTCTTCACTTGTGTGAAAGAGAGGTTTTGTCTGGCTGTGGTAAGCTGTGCTTTCGCTTGTGCCAATTGTGCCTGAGACTGTGCCAATGTGTTTTCTGCCATTGACAGATCGTAGTCACTGATAATTTGCTTTTTGTTCAGTTCACGTTTGTTATCCACTGTTATCTGTTGGGTACGCACTGCTGCTTCTGCTGTTGCGACTGCTGCTTCAGCCGTACGTACTGCTGCTTCATATTGTGTCGGATCAACGATGAATAGAACTTGACCTTTGCGTACAGTTGCTCCTTCGTCTACACATAGTTTCGTGATGAAGCCTGATACCTGTGGACGGATTTCTACGTCTTGTTTACCTTTGATTGTCGCCGGATAGGCAGTCGTTAAATTAGCAGTGGTCTTTTGTAACTCTTGTACTGCATATTCTGGGACTTGTCCCGTTCCGTTGCCCTTATTGCCACAACTAGACAAAAGGGCTACGCAAAATGCAAATAAAACAATTCTACTTTTCATACTTAATAATTATCTGTTTTTAATGTAATGCGTTTGTTACCGGTGTGTCATCATTCATGTAGATAAGTGATTTAAAGGCCAAAAAAGCCGGAAACTAATTATTAATAATCAGTTTCCGGCTGCAAAAGTACAGTAATTTCGCTATTCTTGTTCTTTGATACCGTGTTTTTTAACTATGTTTTTTACTTTAGTTTATGAGATACGGGAGACATTATGAAACTGAACTCATAATCTTGATATGGAAGACGATATTTTTCTAATGGTATAGCTCCCCAACTATTGACGCATGCCAGTCCCGTTTGTGCCTTGTCAATACAGAAGTTTGTAAAGTTTGCTTTTTCCACTTCGGGGGAATGGCGCTGGTCTTTGCCCTCACCGTCATCCAATGATTCAACGGTATAGTTCAGTGCGGAAGCAGAGAACGGAGCTTCGGAAACAAACTGCAAACCGTTTCCGCTGATATTCAAGAGTCTCCACCAACGGATGTCCGTCTTCGTTCCGGTTTCCTGTGGGCGGATATACGGATAGAATTGCTCCTCTACCGTTTGACGGTATTTGCCAAGTTTGGCTGCATTGTTGCGGTCGGCATAATTCTCTATCGGTCCGCGTCCGTAATACTCTATTTCGTTGAAGTTGGCAGGCGTACGCATCTGCATGCCGAAACGGAACATTTCAGACACTTTCTTGCTCTTGTCCGCTACCATCTTCTGAGTAACTTTCACTGCTCCCTTGTTGTTGACGATATAAGTCAGGAATAATTTTCCTCCTATCGACTTCATGTCATATTCTGCACGAATCACGGCCTGATCATTCTCAATAGCATGTTTCAGGGAAGTAAGCTTCAATGTCGGATTCTTCCAAACTGCATATTTGCGTTGCAAGCCTGCTCCGAAATCATTATCGGTCGGTGCACGCCAGAAGTTGGGAGTCAATTCGCTACCGTCTTCCATCATTTGCATTCCGTTCACATCGTAGCGGCAGAGATAGCCGTTGTGTCTGTTGAAGTCCATAGAGAAGTTTTCGCCTTTGACGATCAGGTAATTTTGGTCGTTATCCAAAATACCGGGCACGGTGATTGCCAGATTGGAAGCCTGCCGGTTTTCCAGCTTGAGCTCCGGAGCTTTATAGTCACGAATGCTCAGTTGCTCGTATGCGATGGTTGTTCCTGCGGGTAACAATGTTTCGGCTGCTTTCAGTTTATAGTTGACATTGAGCAGTAACTCTTTACGCGGACAGATGTTTTTTGTGTCAAACGGAATCTGCACTTTGACGGTTTGCTGGGGTGCCACTTTCAGATCCGGCACAATGCCTGTTTGCACAACTTCCCCGTCTGCCAGCAATTGCCATTCCAGATAATATGAAGACAGGTCACGGAAGAAATTCTCATTGAAGATATTGATTTCACCTTTGGCGAGATCGGCGGGAGTTGTCCATATATCCTGATAGAAATAAGCCACTTCGTAAGCATGTGGATTCGGTATGCGATCCGGGCTGATTAAACCATTATCATTAAAGTTATTGTCCGAAGCGTCATATTTGTTGAAGTCACCTCCATAACCGTAGATGGCCACTCCGTCTTTATTTTTCCAATGGCAAGACTGGTCTACGAAGTCCCAGATGAAGCCGCCTTGATATTTCGGATATTTGCGGATGATGTCCCAATATTCCTTGAATCCTCCTTGCGAATTTCCCATCGCATGTGCGTATTCACACTGGATCAGAGGCTTTTGGATATTTCCTTCACAATATTTGATACAGTCCTGATAACCATAGTACATCGGGCAGAAAATATCTGTGAATTCACTGGTACGTGCCTGCTCATATTGTACGGCACGGGTCTTGTCTTCATTTTTTATCCATGTATAACATTTTTCGAAATTAGGTCCCATACCAGCCTCATTGCCTAATGACCAGAAAATGATGGACGGATGGTTGTAGCTACGTTGTACATTGCGTTGGTTGCGTTCCAAATGCGCTTTGGCATAGATCGGGTTCTTGGCCAATGTTTTGTCACCGTATCCCATTCCGTGAGACTCTACATTCGCTTCGGCTACCACGTAGATGCCATATTGGTCGCAGAGGTCATACCAACGGTTGTCGTCCGGATAGTGACAGGTACGTACGGCATTGATATTAAGCTCTTTCATCACTTTGATGTCCTGCAACATACGCTCGATAGAAACTACATAACCACCGTCCGGATCCATTTCGTGACGGTCGGCTCCCTTGAAGAGTACCGGTTGTCCGTTGACGAGTATCTGTCCGCCTTTCAGTTCAATTTTGCGGAAACCTACTTTAACGGGGATTACTTCTATTATATTGTTGCCGTTTTTCAATGTAGCGGTCAGTGTATAAAGATTAGGTGTTTCAGCCGTCCATTTAGTAGGATTGGAAATGTTTAAAGTGGTGTTTAACTTACCTGAACCTTTTAAATCAGCAGTAGCCACACTGTTGCCTAGAGCATCTGTCAGGTCTAAGGCAACTGTACCGCTTCCTTTCAGGTCAACGGCGATATTCAGCGTACCGTCTTTATACTGGCTGTCCAGATCAGGAGTGACGCGAATATCCTGAATGTATTTTTTGTCGCGTGCGTAGAGATAGCAGTCGCGTCCTACACCGGAGTAGCGGAAGAAGTCCTGATCTTCCAGGTAACTGCCGTCACACCAGCGGAATACTTGGAAAGCAATCACATTCTTACCCGGTTTCAGATAGTTGGTCAGATTGAATTCAGCTTCCAGTTTGCTGTCCTCGCTATATCCTACGTAGCGTCCGTTCACCCAAAGGTACATATTGGAAGTTACTGAACCGAAATGGGCGAAAATCTCTTTTCCTTTCCAGTTGGCAGGAACGATGATTTCTTTCCGGTAAGAACCTACGTGATTGTTTTCTGTCGGAACGTACGGTGGGTTGTTCTTGAACTGGCTTCTCCATGCATATCCTACATTTACGTAGATAGGGTCGCCGTAGCCGTTCAACTCCCATACACCGGGAACCTGAAGGTCATCCCAGCCCTTGTCGTTGAAATTAGTCTGGTAAAAGTCTGTCGGACGTGCTTCCGCGTGTCTCACCCAGTTGAATTTCCAAAGACCGTTTAAAGTCATAAAATTCGCTGAGTTTTCTTTGATGCCGGCTTTAGCTTCATCAGCCGATGCGTAAGCAAAATAATTAGTGTGCATGACAGAGCGGTTTACGGAATTCACTTCCGGGTCTTTCCACTCATTGAAGCTTTGTGCTTGAATTGCCGTCAGTCCCAATGCCGCCAGGCAGCAAGATAGTAGTTGTTTCTTCATGGTTTTTTTGTATTAGGTTTGAATTTCGGGAGCCAAAGATAAGGATTATTTTATTCAATGAAGGGCAAAAAATCATTCAATTAGGGCTGGTTTTTAATAAATTGACTGTATTATAAGCTTTTTACCTGACGAAACACCATCATTCCCGGGAATCATACCGAACATGAATACTTCTTTGCATAAACCACCTGTTTCCCCGCCCCGTAGCGCATCAACACCCCCTGTTCGATAAAAGCATTCAGTTCATTGAGCGCCCGCTGCTTGTCATGTCCTGTCAACCGGCAATAATCGGCACGCGTAAGACAGGGGTATTTCCCAAGATGGTCATTGACTATAGCCAGACATTCCTCTTCACTGTGTCCTTTTCCATGCGGACGGGTGAAAGACTCTCCGCGTTCCAATCTCATTTGCCAGCCTACTTCCTTTTTGAATTGAGTGCTTGGGCGGAAATTGATATTCTTCAGTTTGATAGATTGTGCACGTACCTCTTCTTTCTTCATGATGGGAGGGCCTTGTAGAGAAACGGAAAAGTAACCGATATCCCCCAGTTCCACATTCCATCCGTTAGCGAGTAAATCTCTTAACTCGTTTTGGAAAGACTGCATGGCACCTGACAATAAACTGCGGCTTATTCCGGTGAATTTGTGTACGCGATCCAGAAATTCGTTCTGGTCGACGGTTCCATTGATAACTACACGGGGGTGAAGTGGTTGTTGTTCGCCTGTCTGTTGAATATCAGGAGTTTCGTAAAGGTCGTAACGTATGCTCATTTGCGTAATTATATTATGTAGGCATATTTAATATCCGTTTGCCTGTTCGGATGTGTTTCGTTTACTGTTTTTATTTCGTTTGACTATAGTTTCCTTTGCGTATGACTATAGTTATGCGCAAGGATGACTATAGTCTACTTTACGCATAACTATAGTCATACGAAATAATATCAGCTAACAAAGGTAGTAAGATTAGTGAGAAAAAGAAATAAAAACAGCATAGATAATGATTTCTACAGGAATCCATCGCTTCGTTTTTTAATAAATTAGCTAGAAGTATGGTATTTATTGGTAAAGAACACTTATTTTTGCACCATGTTACAGTTTGAGAATCAAAAGATAAAACAAATAGTACGCAAGGTACTTCCGGTAGTAACGCTGGTAGTCATGCTATATTCCTGCGCCAGTATCGGACGACCGGACGGTGGTCCTATTGACGAGACACCACCCCGTTTTATAGGTAGCACTCCTGCTGCAGGTGCTTTAAATAATAAGAGAACTAAAGTCTCTTTGGTGTTTGACGAATTTATAAAACTGGAAAAGGCGACTGAAAAGGTGGTTGTTTCCCCTCCTCAGATACAGCAGCCTGAAATAAAGGCTTCCGGCAAGAGGATACAAGTGAATCTGCTTGACTCTTTGAAGCCTAATACTACTTATACAATCGACTTTTCGGATGCTATTGTCGACAATAATGAAGGTAATCCGTTGGGTAATTTCGCTTTTACCTTTTCTACGGGTACGGAAATCGATACGATGGAAGTTGCAGGAACTTTGCTTGATGCTTCTAACTTGGAACCGATCAAAGGTATGCTTGTCGGGTTACATTCCAATTTGAACGATTCGGCTTTCAACAAATTACCTTTCGACCGTGTGGCACGTACAGACAGTCGGGGACGTTTTTCTATTCGTGGTGTGGCTCCCGGCAAATACCGTATTTACGGATTGATGGATGCAGACCAGAACTTTACTTTTAATCAGAAGAGTGAAATGATCGCTTTTCATGATTCTCTGATTATTCCCCGTATGGAAGAACGTACCCGTATGGACACAGCTTGGGTGGATTCTCTGACGTATGATACGATTGTTGAAAAGAAATATATGCATTATTTGCCGGATGATGTAATTCTCCGTGCTTTTAAGGAATTTAATTATTCACAGTATCTGATTAAGTCCGAGCGGCTTATCCCACACAAGTTTACGTTCTATTTTGCCGGTAAGGCGGACACTTTGCCTGTGCTGAAAGGATTGAACTTCGATGAAAAGGATGCTTTTGTTATCGAGAAGAATCAACGGAACGATACGATTCATTATTGGGTGAAAGATTCTCTGCTCTTCAAGCAGGATACTCTTGCTATGAGTCTGACTTATCTTTATACAGATACGTTGAATCAATTGGTGCCTCGTACGGATACTTTGAATTTGGTGTCGAAGCAGAAATATAAGAAAGAAGAACCGGAAAAGCCCAAAAAGAAAAAGAAGAAAAAGAAAGATGAGGAAGAAGAACCGGAACCTACAAAGTTCTTACCTGTAAAAGTCAATGTCCCTTCATCAATGGATGTGTATGGGTACATTTCTTTGGATTTTGAAGAGCCGATAGCCAGCTTTGATAGTGCGGCAATTCATTTGCGGCAGAAAGTCGATACGCTTTGGAAGGATATACCGTTCGAGTTTGAGCAGGATTCGATAAATCTGAAAAAGTTCAATTTCTATTATGATTGGGAGCCTACTCTGGAGTACGAATTTTCGGTAGATTCGACTGCTTTTCATGGTATATACGGATTGTTTACTGATAAAATAAAACAAGGGTTCAAGGTTCGCAGCGAAGATGAGTATTTCACACTTCATTTTAATGTTAGTGGAGCGGATTCATTGGCTTTTGTAGAATTACTTGATGCCCAAGATAAAGTCGTTCGTAAACGGAGAGTAGAGAAAGATGGAATGGTTGATTTCTATTTCTTGAATCCTGGGAAGTATGCTGCTCGGTTGATTAATGATAGGAATGGAAATGGCGAGTGGGATACGGGAGACTTTGAAAAGGGCATACAACCGGAAGAAGTTTTCTATTACCCTACTATCTTGGAATATAAAGCATTGTGGGATGTAACACAACCATGGGATATTCATGCGACTCCTGTTGATAAGCAGAAACCGGATGAACTTAAAAAACAAAAACCAGATGAAGACAAGAAGAAAAAAGAACGAAATAATCAGAACCGGCGTCGTTAACGTCCGACGTAAACTCATTATTGGATTAGTGGCATTAATGACGGGTGCTTTTGCCCTTCCTGCAAGTGCCCAATGTGAGGCGAAAAATGATGCGTTTCAGACCGGTGAACACGTAATGTATGATTTGTATTTTAACTGGAAATTTGTTTGGGTGAAAGCCGGGCTTGCCAGTTTGACAACAAATGCGACAACTTATCATTCGGAACCTGCGTTCCGGATCAATCTGCTTGCTCTAGGCAGTAAACGGGCGGACTTCTTTTTCAAGATGCGTGACACGCTGACTTGCGTGATCGGGGAGAAGTTGGAACCTCGTTATTTTCGCAAAGGTGCTGAAGAAGGGAAACGGTATACGGTAGATGAGGCTTGGTTCTCTTATAAGGATGGTCTTTGTTTTGTCAATCAGAAGCGCACATATCGAGATGGAAATTTTGATGAGGCAGTTGCAAGTGATAGCCGTTGTATATATGATATGTTGAGTATTCTGGCACAGGCGCGTTCTTACGATCCTGCGGATTATAAGATCGGGGATAAAATCAAGTTTCCGATGGCTACCGGAAGAAAGGTAGAAGAACAGACGCTTATTTATCGTGGAAAGGAGAATGTAAAGGCGGAGAATGGAACAACCTATCGCTGTCTGATCTTCTCATTAGTGGAATATGATAAGAAAGGTAAGGAAAAAGAGGTGATTACCTTTTTTATAACAGATGACCTGAATCATCTTCCCGTACGTTTGGATTTGTATTTAAACTTCGGTTCTGCCAAAGCATTCCTAAACGACGTTAGAGGTAACCGTCATCCGCTGACTTCTATTGTAAAATGAGATAGGTGGGGGAAATAATAACTCTCAAAGGAATTTTATTTTTCTTTTTCTATCTCAAAAGGAACTTTTTGCTCTTTTCGGAACACACTGGATTCGAAGGTCGCAATTAAGTCTCCATTTTGATTGGTAATATCTACTTGATAGCAACCTGTACTCCGACCGATGTAACGTTCGTGTGCTTCAGCATAAAGAGTATCTCCCGGGCCGCTTGCACGAACGAAAGTAATGGTAGATGAAAGAGAGAAAGCGAGTGTGCCGTGTGAATTGGCGGCTGCGGCAAGTGCCAGATCTGCCAAAGTAAAGATAGCTCCTCCTTGTGTGCGTGCTCCCGCGTTCAGATGTTCCGGTTTGATATCTAATTTGGCTTTGCTGTATCCTTTTCGCACTTCCAGTAGTACTATACCTGCCTTTGTGGCGAATATGTCATTCTTGAAAAACTCTTGTGGCGTCATAATATTTGTTTTTTTAATTTGATATGTATATTTCTTTTGCAAATGTACCAAATTTGTCCTTCATTTGGATTATTTAGGTCGGTCAATTCTATTTAAATGCACTACTTTTGCCATCAAGAAAATTAATCACTTAACAAATAACCCGTGTATTATGAAAACAATTCTTAGCGCATTAGGACTTTCCCTTTTGGTTTTTACGAGTTGCGGTGGACAAAAAAAAGCTGAAGTAGACTTTATTCAGGACAACATTGACAACGCGGTAGCACAAAACACTATTCAAACAGATATTATCGAGAAATCCGGTAAGATTCTGAATCCGAGAACAATTAACAAAGATGGTAGTATTTCTTATATCCCTATTGATGACTGGTGTTCCGGTTTCTTCCCCGGTAGTATGTGGTTGACTTATAATCTGACCGGAGACAAAAAATGGTTACCATTGGCTGAAAAATATACAGAAGCATTAGACTCTGTGAAACATTTGAAATGGCATCATGATGTAGGTTTCATGATTGGTTGTAGTTATCTGAACGGATATCGCCTGGCAGATAAGAAAGAATATAAAGACGTAGTGGTGGAGGCCGCCAAATCCTTATCTACCCGTTTCCGTCCCGGAGCAGGTGTGATCCAGTCATGGGATGCTGATAGAGGTTGGCAAGGAACGCGTGGATGGAAGTGTCCGGTAATTATAGACAATATGATGAACCTTGAACTGCTGTTTGAGGCAACAGCCTTTTCCGGAGATTCCACTTTCTATGATATCGCTGTGAAACACGCCGATACGACGATGGCACACCATTTCCGTCCGGATAACAGTTGCTATCATGTAGTAGACTATGACCCGGAAACCGGTGAAGTACGCAAGAGACAGACAGCACAGGGATATGCGGACGAATCATCGTGGGCTCGCGGACAAGCTTGGGCTCTCTATGGATATACTACTTGCTACCGCTATACGAAAGACGAAAAGTACCTCGAACAAGCACAAAAAGTATATAATTTCATCTTTAATAATAAGAATATGCCGGAAGATCTCGTTCCTTATTGGGATTACGATGCTCCGAATATTCCGAACGAACCTCGTGATGCCTCCGCTGCTGCATGTACAGCTTCTGCGCTCTACGAATTGGATGGTTATCGACCGGGCAATCATTATAAAGAAATTGCTGATAAGATCATGGAAAGTTTGGGCTCTCCTGCTTATCGTGCCGAAGTGGGTACAAACGGGAACTTTATCCTGATGCACTCGGTAGGTAGTATTCCTCACGGTCAGGAAATAGATGTTCCCCTGAACTATGCCGACTATTATTTCTTGGAAGCATTGATGCGTAAAAGAGATTTGGAGAAATGAATATGAATAAACCTATCAACCTTCTGGTCGGCGGCTTGACGCTGTTTGCCGCACAGGGATGCAAAGCTCCGAAACAGGTAGCAGAGCAAGTCGAACATCCGAATATTATCTATGTATTCCCTGATCAATACCGTAACCAGGCATTGGGCATCTGGAGTCAGAACGGGTTTCAGGATAAGGTAAACTTTAAGGGTGATCCCGTGCATACTCCCAATCTGGATGCCTTTGCACGTGAATCAATAGTGTTGACTTCGGCACAAAGTAACTGTCCGTTAAGTAGTCCGCATCGTGGAATGCTGCTGACAGGTATGTATCCGAACCGTAGCGGTGTACCTTTGAATTGTAATTCTACACGGCCTATCAGTTCTTTGCGTGAAGATGCGGAATGTATTGGTGACGTATTCAGCAAAGCTGGTTATGATTGTGCGTATTTCGGCAAGCTCCATGCTGACTTCCCGACTCCGAACGATCCTGAACATCCGGGACAATATGTAGAGACTAAGCGTCCGGTATGGGACGCCTATACACCGAAAGACCGTCGTCATGGTTTTAATTACTGGTATTCTTATGGAACTTTCGACGAACATAAGAATCCGCATTATTGGGATACGGATGGTAAAAGACATGATCCGAAGGAGTGGTCGCCTTTGCATGAATCGGGCAAGGTCGTTTCTTATCTGAGAAATGAAGGGAATGTACGCGATACAAAGAAACCGTTCTTCATTATGGTAGGTATGAATCCGCCTCACAGTCCGTATCGTTCTTTGGATGATTGCGAGGAAGAGGATTTCAACCTTTACCGTAGCCAACCGTTGGATAGCCTGCTGGTTCGTCCGAACGTGGACCTGAAAATGAAGAAAGCAGAGTCTGTCCGTTATTATTTTGCGTCTGTGACGGGAGTAGACCGTGCTTTCGGCCAGATCTTGGAGACTTTGAAAGACTTGGGATTGGATAAGAATACGGTTGTTATCTTTGCTTCCGATCATGGAGAGACCATGTGTAGCCAACGTACGGAAGATCCGAAGAATTCTCCTTACTCGGAATCTATGAATATACCTTTCTTGGTACGTTTCCCCGGTAAAATTCAGCCGAGAGTGGATGATCTGCTGTTATCGTCACCGGATATTATGCCTACTGTTCTTGGACTGTGCGGATTGGGGGATTCAATCCCTGCCGAAGTACAAGGCCGTAATTTCGCTCCTCTTTTCTTTGATGAGAAAGCGGAGATCGTACGTCCCACCGGTGCGCTCTATATTCAGAATTTGGATGGCGAAAAAGATGAGAACGGATTGGTGCAAACCTACTTCCCTTCTTCAAGAGGTATTAAAACTGCGCAGTATACACTAGCTTTATATATCGACCGTAATACGAAACAGTTGAAAAAGAGCCTTTTGTTTGATGATGTAAAAGACCCTTATCAATTGCACAATTTGTCTTTGGAAGAAAATAAGGAAGTGGTGGAGCAACTCTATCGTGAAATGGGAGCCATGCTGAAAGAAATAAATGATCCTTGGTACACAGGGAAAATTTTGTCGGATCGGATTCCTTATTAAATGACTAATAATTATAAAACGCAGATTAACACAGATTATCGCAGAGATTGAACCCTTAAGTTTACGATAATTTGCGTTAATCTGCGTTTAAATTAAGAATAGCAATGAAAAATATAACTCTGATATTATTCTTCCTTTTCGGAGGAATTTCTTCTGCTTTTGCTCAACTTATCGGTTTCGAAGACGGAGTTCCCGAAACGTTTAAAGTTTCAGGGAAGGGAGATGTCAAGGTTTCTTCTCTTTTCTACAAAGAAGGGGAGAATAGTCTGGAATGGGATTTTCACCCCGGTTCTACATTGAATGTCCAAATCAATCCGTTGTCTCTGAATGCGAAAAAAGAACAGCAGTTTGGTATTACGTTGTGGATTTATAATGAAAAACCGCAGCAGGATTCTATTCGTTTCGAGTTCCTGAATAAAGCGGGTGAGGTCTCCTATTGGTTTTCGTATCACTTGAAAGCAGCCGGTTGGCGTGCTTGCTGGATTTCTTTCGCATATATGCAAGGTAATAAGAGGGATAAGAATATTGTTGGGTATCGGCTCGTTGCTCCCGGACGGAAAGGACGTGTCTTTCTTGACCGTTTGATTTTCCCGGAGAAGAAAATGAACCTGAGGACGACTCCCGACCAACAGTTACCGGCTAATAACGGTTTGTCCAATCGTGACCTTTGGCATTGGTGTCTTGTGTGGAAATGGGAACAGCAGTCGTATGATATCCCGTTGGCAACTAAGTTGACCGATAAGCGAAAGAAAGAATTGAAAACGATAGAACAGCGTTTAACGGATTTTCTGGAAGTGAAAAAAGCTCCGCAAGGGCAGATTAATGCAGCTTATAAGACATTTGAAAAAGCAGCTATCACACCTTCTGCTGCCGGAACGGGATTTGTGGGAACTCCTATTGTCGCTCCCGACGAGCAGAATAAGAAGAAAGGGGAAATGTCATGGAATGATATTGAGACCATGCTTGCAGGTTTTGCATACGATTATCTCTGTAATCAGAACGAGGCTTCAAAGAAGAATTACTTTACGGTATTCGATTATGCTATTGACCAGGGATTTGCCTTTGGTAGCGGTATGGGAACCAATCATCATTATGGTTATCAGATTCGTAAGATATATACGACTGCCTGGCTGATGCGTGATGCGATTTATAAACATCCTCATCGGGATGCTTATCTCTCTACATTGCGTTTTTGGGCTGCTTTGCAGGAAACCCGCCAGCCATGTTCGCCCACGCGGGACGAACTATTAGACTCCTGGCATACACTGCTGATGGCGAAATTCGTTTCGGCCATGATGTTTCCGGATGCAAGAGAGCAGGAACAGGCGTTGAGCGGCTTGTCCCGTTGGCTGTCTTCTTCGTTACGCTATACCTCCGGTACAATTGGCGGTATAAAAGTGGATGGGACTACTTTCCATCACGGAGGTTTTTATCCCGGCTATACCACCGGAGTATTGGCAACAGTAGGGGAATTCATCGCTTTTACGAATGGAACGAGTTTCGAGTTGACGGAAGAAGCCCGCCAGCATATAAAGTCTGCTTTTATCGCCATGCGTAATTACTGTAATCTTTATGAATGGGGAATCGGTATCAGTGGACGTCATCCTTTCGGTGGAAAGATGGGTAGTGATGATATTGAAGCGTTTGCCAATATTGCTCTGTCAGGTGACTTGTCCGGTCAAGGGAATGCGTTCGACCGTAATCTGGCTGCTGATTATTTGCGTTTGGTACGTGGCAAAGATACTCCGAATGCACGTTTCTTTAAGAAAGAGGGTGTCAAGGTAGCCCAAGCTCCACAAGGATTCTTTGTTTACAACTATGGTTCAGCGGGAATATTCCGTCGTGCGGATTGGATGGTGACATTGAAAGGATATACAACTGATGTCTGGGGAGCCGAGATTTATGCGAAAGATAATCGCTACGGGCGTTATCAGAGTTATGGCTCTGTGCAGATTATGGGTAAAGGAAATCCTGTCTCCCGTGCCGGAAGCGGTTTTGTGCAGGAAGGATGGGACTGGAATCGTTTACCGGGTACGACTACCATTCATTTACCCTTTGAGTTGCTTGATAGTCCGTTGAAGGGAACTACTATGGCACGTTCCAAAGAGAACTTCTCCGGAAGTACTTCTTTGGACGGCAAAAACGGAATGTTCGCTATGAAGTTGATGGAACGTGATTATGAGAACTTTACGCCCGACTTTGTAGCCCGTAAGTCTGTTTTCTGTTTCGATAACAGAATGGTTTGTCTGGGAACGGGTATCACGAACAGTAATACTGAGTACCCAACGGAAACTACCCTTTTTCAGACGAAATATAATGGTAAAGACAGTAAGGTGGGAGATGATGGCTATTGGTTGCATGATGGTTATGATAATTATTATCATGTAGTAGACGGAGCAGTCCGTTCGCAAGTGGCGGAACAGGAATCGCGCCATGAGAAGACCCGAGCAGTGACGAAAGGAAAATTCTCTTCTGCCTGGATAGCACATGGTAAGGCTCCGAAAGATGGAACATACGAATATATGATTCTTATACAACCTTCTTCTTCCGATTTGGAGGAACTTCGTAAGACCCCGCCATATAAAGTCTTGCAACGTGATCAAACAGCTCACGTCGTTTATGATAAGGAAACGGGTATTACAGGTTATGCTGCTTTTGAAACCTATCAATCTGCAAATGACAAAGTGGTTGCTTCCATTCCGGCCGAAACGATGGTGATGGTTGCACAAGAGTCGGACAGGAGCATTCGCCTGAGCGTATGTGATCCTAACTTAAACATAGAAGAGAAAACATATACAACGAAAGAGCCTAGCCGCCCCATTCGTAAAGAAATATGCCTTAAAGGGCGTTGGACGCTAAAGAGTCCGATGGAAAATGTAACATTGCGGCAACAGGGAGAAAATACCGTATTGACAGTGATTTGCCAACATGGGCAACCTGTTGAGATGCTCATGGAAAATAAGTGATTAGTGAATATTAAGAAAGGGTATTAGTTGCTTTAGTTTCTATGAAAGAAGAGAAGACCGGTTCACCACGAACCGGTCTTCTGTATTTTTTATTTATTCAATCTCCATTCGAAACCATCTTTGGTATCTTTGATTTCGAACCCGAGTGCTGTCAGCGTGTTGCGAATCTCGTCGGATGTCGCCCAGTCTTTATTGGCTTTTGCTTTCATACGTTGTTCCAGCAGCATATCTACTACTTTCCCGTATGCCGCCTCACGGCCATCGGAAGAACCTTTCTCCTCTTTCAATCCCATAATGTCAAAACTGAACAGATGGAAAGTCTCTTTCAGATCTTTCAAGTCTTCGGCAGAGATTGTGGCATTGCCGGCAATGATATTATTTATGATACGGGCACCTTCGAAAAGTTGTGCGATGACGATAGGAGTGTTCAAATCGTCATTCATTGCTTCGTAGCATTTGGCACGTAGCTCTTTAACGTTGATTCCTTCTGAAGTAGCGGCGGCTGGAGTTATTTTCTCCAATGCATCGATGGCTTCCATCAGGCGTTGTAATCCTTTTTCAGATGCTTGCAATGCTTCGTTGCTGAAGTCCACCGTACTGCGGTAGTGCGCTTGCAGAATAAAGAAACGGATAGTCATGGGCGTATAGGCTTGCGCCAACAACTTATGGGTACCGTTGAAAAACTCATCCAATGTGATAAAGTTGCCGAGTGATTTGCCCATCTTTGTTCCGTTGATGGTAATCATGTTATTGTGCATCCAATAGTGAACCATATCATCCCCCTGAGAAGCGACCGACTGTGCAATTTCACATTCGTGGTGAGGGAAAACCAAATCCATTCCTCCTCCGTGAATATCGAAGTGTTCGCCCAAATATTTGCGTCCCATAGCGGTACATTCGGCATGCCATCCGGGAAAACCGTCACTCCACGGAGACGGCCAACGCATGATATGCTCAGGTTGCGCTTTCTTCCAAAGGGCAAAGTCGGCGGGATTGCGCTTTTCACTTTGTCCGTCCAGTTCACGGGTCGTATTCAGTACATCGTCCAGATTGCGGCCGGAAAGCCTTCCGTAATGGTGGTCTTTGTTGTACTTGGCTACATCGAAATATACGGAACCTTCGCTTTCATAAGCGTAACCGGCATCGAGAATCTTCTGTACCAGTTCGATTTGTTCGATGATATGCCCTGAAGCGTGCGGTTCGATACTTGGCGAAAGTACGTTGAGCGCTTCCATTGCTTTGTGGTAGCGGTTCAGATAATACTGTACAACTTCCATTGGCTCCAGCTCTTCCAAACGCGCTTTCTTTTCGATCTTGTCCTCACCGTCGTCGGCATCATGCTCCAAATGACCTACGTCGGTAATATTGCGTACATAACGCACTTTGTATCCTAGATGAGTGAGATATCGGAAAAGAACGTCGAATGTAATAGAGGGTCGCGCGTGTCCGAGATGGGCATCACCGTAGACCGTCGGCCCGCATACGTACATTCCTACATGAGGAGCGTGAAGCGGTACGAACAACTCTTTCTTTCTATTTAAAGTGTTGTAAATTGTAAGTTGATGTTCCATAACCTTTTATATTTGTTTTATTGGAATCGCAAAGTTAGTATAAAATCCGGATATGTAGGCTATTGTTGATAGATAAACTTCTCAATGGCTTCGGCAACGCCATCTTCCTCATTGCTTAAGGTAATGTAGTCAGCCGCTTTTTTCACCGGTTCCTGGGCGTTCCCCATAGCAATACCCAGTCCTGCGAATTTTATCATGGAAAGGTCATTGTAGCCATCCCCCATTGCTATTATTTCTTCACGTTTTACACCTGTCTCTTCTAATAGAACACCAAGAGACAGTGCTTTGTCAATACCTTGTGGGACTAATTCAAGAAAATAAGGTTCTGAACGGAAGATATTGATACGTCCTTGTAGCTGAAGACATAGTTCCGATTCCAAAGGAATGAGTCGGTCCGGATCTCCCACAATCAGACATTTAGCTACCGGCAGGGTGATATCAGTAAGAAAATCGTTGGTTTCACGAATCGCCATTTTATTCAGAAACGCTTCTTTTTCTACGTATGGGTCATGGGAATTCTCAGTCACAATCTCTGCTCCGTCGTAAGTCAATATAGTCAGATGGTATGTGCGGGCAGCTTCATAAAGTCGGGGAATGATATCATTAGGCAACACGTTCTCGTATATCATTTCATTCGTTTCCCAGTTGATGATTTCTCCTCCGTTATAGGACAATATGAATCCGCCGAACTCGTTCATTCGCAATTCATTGGCTAGAGGTACGATACCATAGGTTGGTCGTCCGGAGGCTAAGACAAGTCGTACACCTTGTTCTTGTACACGTATCAATGCCTCTTTGTTGCGGAGGGTGATTTCTTTCTTGGAGTTGGTCAGTGTGCCGTCAAGATCGAGCACGATAAGTTTGTATTTCATGCTGTATGGTTTTGGATACAAAGATATAATAAAAAATCATTTTAGCAAGTCCACCCATTGTTCACTACTCAATGCTGGCAATGTTTCGCTATCAGTAACGAATGTCTCTGCCAGTTTTCGTTTTTCGTCTTGAAGTTGAAGGATTTTTTCCTCTATACTGCCTTGAGTAATGAAACGATAGGCAATCACTTGTTTATCCTGCCCGATGCGATGGGCACGGGCTATAGCTTGTGATTCAGCGGCAGGATTCCACCAGGGGTCGATGATAAATACGTAGTCGGCCTGTGTCAGATTAAGTCCTACTCCTCCCGCTTTCAAAGAAATAAGGAAAGCCTGCACATCTTTTTGTTCGGTGAAATGGGCTATTTCGGAAGGTCGGTCATTGGTGGCTCCTGTCAGTAAGGCGTACTTCCATCCACGCTCCTGAAAGGCTTCTGCCAGTACTTCCAGATGTTTGACGAATGAAGAAAATATTAATACTTTGTGTCCTTCACTCCGTAGGGTGTCGAAAGTCTCAATGATTTGTGCAGTTTTCCCGGAAGATCCCGTGAAATCAGGAAAGATTAGTTGAGGATGACACGCCAATTGGCGTAAGCGTAGAATTCCGTTCAGTACACTGAATGAGTGCAGTTTGTCCGTACTTTGAGGATGTTGAAGCAGAATATTGCGCAAGCTGTTTTTCTCTTGCTCATACCAGGTGTTTTGTTCTTCCGTCATATCACAATAGATTGTCTCTTCCGTAAGCGGAGGAAGTTCCGGAGCAACCTCTCTTTTACTTCTGCGGAGAATGAATGGAGCGATCAACTGTTGCAGTTGTGCTTCTATGCGGGTATTCCCTTGACGGATTGGTAACATAAATCGCTTTTGAAAACTACTTTCCGAGCCTAGCAGGTCCGGTTGTATGAAGTGGAATTGCGCCCACAGGTCTTTAAGGGAATTCTCGATCGGAGTACCGGTAAGTACTAGTTTGTACTTGCTTTGCAGTTGGATAGCCGAATGGAAGGTGAGCGATTCGCTATTCTTGATATTCTGGCTCTCATCGAGTACGATGTATTCAAAACAGTAGGAGCGGAGTATGTCAATATTCTTTCTCATTGTCCCGTAGGTTGTGAACACTAAATGAAAACGTCCGAAAAACTTCTCCGGATGTGTCTTGCTGAGAATACTGGTACTCGTGTATTCTACCATTGAAAGCGTGGTAAAACGTTTTGCTTCCCGACGCCAATTATGAAGTAACGACGTGGGGACCACAATAAGTGTAGCGGGTTTTCGGGGCTTTCGTGTTTGCGGTTGTGATACATTTTCCGGATTCATGTCTTTTCCACGAATCTCGTGTGGCTGGGGCAGTAACTCATCTTCGGAGTCGAAAGAGAATAAAGAGAACTGTCCGTCGGTATCCGCTTTTGCTTCCCGGATGGCGGAAGAAGAAACGGTAATATCCGCAGTCTGACGGGCGGTTGGGGATATTGGCTTATAGATATATTGTAGCAGGGTAAGTGTCTGAAGTGTCTTTCCCAATCCCATGTCGTCTGCCAGGCATCCGCCGAATTCTCCTTTGTTGAGATGTACCATCCACGAGAATCCTTTTTGCTGATAGGGACGTAGCTGTGCTTTTAGTCCTTTGGGCGGATGAATGCTACGTATTTCTTTCTTGAATGTAGGAGTCTTGGATGCAGGTGTATTCAAGATAGTCTCTACTACGCCTATGAATGTATGCTTTAAGCGGAATCCTTTTTCTGTCTGGACTCCCATTTCCAGCATATTCGTGTATTTGCTGAACCATTCTTCCGGTAATAAAATCATTCGCCCGTCCGGTAGCAGGAACTCCCTTTTCTCTTCAAGGATATGTTTCCGGAAACGTGTGAAGGGAATACGCAGGCCACCGATGACGACGGTAATATGTAATTCAAACCAGTCGGGATTATCATCGCAACTTTGTTCGATACGTATCTCGTCCAAACAATAAGGTGTGCTCCCCATATTACCGGATAATATAAAAGATTGTTGTAATATTTTTCGGTGGTTGCTGATCCATTCGGAGAGTGTTCTTTCGGGAATATCGGGCGATAACTGAAAGTGGGAATCGCTGATACGTTGTAGTCCGGCATTTGTCAAGAAGTGTATCGCTCTTTTCTCTGCATTGGCATTTCGCCGGAAACAGCATATCTCTCCGGATTCGTTTCGGTAAATGATTCTCTTCATACCGGTATTGCTGTCCGGAGTAAAGGTCTGGTCGCCATAACGAAAACTAAGTTGTAGCAACTGTTTATCGTAAATTGTATTTTCGATGATTAACATTGCCTTGCAATTTTGTTTCTTCTCGGTCAAGTTCAGTCCCTCAGTCTTGATTTCATGATAACGGGCTATGGGAATGAGAATGTTGTCAATATACTTTTCGGTTTCGGAAGTCGTTACGCTGATGGCTTCTTTTTTTGTAAAAGGTAAAAGTCGGCTACTTTCAATGTTTGGAAAGAAATACAACTCCATTCCCAATGATAAGGTGGCCGGCATGGATGTTAACACATTGACTGGTTTTTGCTCACTGAGAGAGAATGGCTCGCCTTTATAATAACATTGCAGTTGATAGCGGAAAGTATTTTCATCTACCTGAAACATGAAACGAATCTCAGCGTCATGTGGATGGACGTGGTAGGCATGATGGGCATACAGCAGTTTACTTCCCCCTTGTTTCTGATAAAGCGCTAACTTCTTTTCACGTATCAGAGTCAGCATTTCCTGCAATTTCTTTTCAATAAATGGACGGACGTTGTTTTTTATCCGTTCGGGGTCTTCGGATAATTTATGTAGGAAGCGGGAGACTGTTTTCTCTCGGGAGTATACTCCCATCAAATACTTTTCCGTATAGTGTGACGCGATGTCAATAGCCTGCCTTTCCGCTTCACTCATCCGGCTCATAGCTTCGGCAGAGGCGTGAAATGCTTGTTCTACTAATTGTAATGTGTTGTCACTTAATCTTTCAGCTATATAGGGGATGAGCAATATGCCGAGTACGGGATGCTCTGTCAATACAATTATAATTTGTCCATCAGATGTTTTCTCTTTCATTCTCTTTAGGCTTTGACTGACAAAGATACGGGAAAATCCTTAATTTTGCAGTATGATAGAAGAAAATAGACGAGTATTGTTGGGTATGAGCGGTGGCACGGATAGTTCTGTTGCTGCCATGCGACTACTGGAGGCCGGTTATGAAGTAACCGGAATTACTTTCCGTTTCTATGAGTTGAACGACTCGACAGAATATCTGGAGGATGCACGTAGTTTGGCGAAGCGTTTGGGTATTCGTCATATCACGTATGATGCCCGTGATGTTTTTCGTAAGCAAATCATAGAATACTTTGTACAGGAATATATGGAAGGTCGTACTCCGGTCCCTTGTACACTCTGTAATAACTATCTGAAGTGGCCTTTGCTTGCTAAAGTTGCCGATGAAATGGGCGTTTTTTATATAGCGACCGGACATTATGTTCAGAAAGCAAAGTTGGAAGATACCTATTATATAACCTATGCCGTTGATCCGGACAAGGACCAGTCTTTTTTTCTATGGGGGCTGAAGCAAGATATACTTCGGCGGATACTGTTGCCGATGGGGAATATTACAAAAGTTGAGGCTCGTGTTTGGGCTTCCGAACGTGGTTTCCAAAAAGTAGCGACAAAAAAAGATAGTATAGGAGTCTGTTTCTGTCCGATGGACTATCGGAACTTCCTAAAAGAATGGTTGGTCCGAAATGGTCAGTTGCGGTCCGAAAATGTCAGCCATTGGTCTGAAAATGTCAGCTGTTGGTCCGAAATGGTCCGACGGGGAAGATTCGTCGATGAAAAGGGGGATTTTATGGGTTGGCATGAAGGGTATCCTTTCTACACCATCGGTCAGAGACGTGGTTTGGGCATTCATCTGAATCGTCCTGTTTTTGTAAAAGAGATATATCCCGAAAAGAACGAAGTTGTGTTGTCTTCTCTTTCTGCTTTGGAAAAAACAGAAATGCAGCTGAAAGATTGGAATCTTGTAAATCCCCAAAAGATTCTGGGCTACAATGATGTCATCGTGAAAATACGATATCGTAAGCAAGAAAACCATTGCACGGTCACTGTTACACCGGATAATTTACTTCATGTACAACTTCATGAGCCCTTAACTGCAATTGCGGCAGGACAAGCTGCTGCGTTTTATAGAGATGGTTTACTGTTGGGAGGAGGGATAATAGTGAATGCCCGCTAATTTCGTAGGAAAGATGATGTGTATGACACCCGGGTCTCATGCGAGTGATTTATTATTGATTTAGCAATAGCATTGTTTCTATGTATTCCCGGGTATTACTTAATCTGGGAATTTTATGCTGTCCCCCCAATTTCCCTTTTTGGGCTAACCAGTCATGGAACAATCCTTGACGGGCAACGATCACCTCCAACGGTTGCAATGCAATATCTTTCCAGCGTTTTGCTTCATAATCGGAATTAACCTCCTTCAGAGTCGCATCTAATATCGCTGCGAATTTCTCAACCGAATCAGGCATTTTGGCAAACTCAATCAGCCACTGGTGACGGCATTTGGCGTTTTCGTCCATAAATACCGGTGCGGCAGAATATTCGCTGACCTGTGCTCCGGTTTCCGCACAAGCCTTAGCCAGTCCTTTCTCGGCATTATCGACAATAAGCTCTTCACCGAATGCATTAATGAAATGCTTCGTTCTTCCTGTGATAACAAATTTATAAGGATTTTTGCTGGTGAATTTCACCGTGTCGCCAATCATATATCTCCATAAACCGCAAGAAGTAGAAATCACCATAGCATAATTTTTGCCTAATTCTACTTCCTCAAGGCAATACGCCTGCGGATTTTCTTTTCCCACTTCCTCCAATGGAACAAACTCATAAAAGATTCCGTAATCAATCATCAGCAGCATGGCAGGATCAGAAAGATCGTTTTGAGTGCCGAAGTATCCTTCGGAAGCGTTATACGTCTCTACATAATGCATATTCGGTGAATGTATCACCTGCTTGTATTGTTCACGGTAAGGTGTGAAAGCTACTCCGCCATGGAAAAATACTTCCAAATTCGGCCATACCTCTTCTAAAGTCTGTTTCCCGGTTTTTTCAAGAATTCGTTTGATAAGCACCAGCATCCAAGACGGAACACCGGAAAGGTTAGTTACATTTGCCGGAATCGTACTGTTGGCAATTGCTTCTATCTTTGTTTCCCATTCGCTCATCAATGCAATCTTTTTGCTTGGAACGCGAATGAAATTAACAAGCGGATTTACATTTTGAATCAAGATGGCCGACAAATCTCCGACCAGACTGTGGTTGGAATTCAGATTCGGGCTGTGGCTGCCTCCCAGTATCAGTCCTTTCCCGGAGAAAAAATGACTGTCTGGATTGATACGGAAATAAAGGGCTACCGCATCTTTTCCTCCCCTGTAATGAATATCCTCCAATGCTTCCTTGCTGACAGGAAGAAATTTACTTTTGTCATTCGTCGTTCCGGATGATTTGGCAAACCAGCGTATTTCTGATGGCCAAAGCAGATTCTGTTCTCCCGCCCGTAAACGTTCCACGTATGGTTTTATTTCTTCGTATGTCTGAATGGGAACACGTTTTCTGAAATCTTCATAGCCGCGGATGGAGGAGTAGTCGTACTTTTTCCCCCATTCAGTCTGGGAAGCCTGTTGCACTAAACGATTTAATACACGGTGTTGTATCTCGCTGGCTTCACTGGCATATAAATCTATTTGTTTTAAACGGGAGTCGAAAGTCTTGCTGATAATTTTTGTAATATTCATTTCTGCTTTAACATGATAATGTTTATTCGTGCAAAAGTAACCTTATTTATCTTTTTTTTCTATCTTTACGACGGAAATAATCGTTAAAATCTTCGAGTTTCACTAAATCTCCGAGTTTTTGACTAATAAATAAGACAATGAGAATTGGAATCTTAACCTCCGGTGGGGACTGTCCCGGTATTAATGCCACCATTCGTGGCGTGTGTAAGACTGCCATCAATTATTATGGGATGGAAGTGATAGGTATTCATAGTGGTTTTCAAGGGTTGTTGACTAAAGATGTGGAATCTTTTACGGATAAATCTCTCTCCGGGTTACTGAACCTTGGAGGAACCATGCTGGGTACTTCCCGCGAAAAGCCATTCAAAAAAGGAGGTGTTGTATCCGACGTGGACAAGCCTGCCCTGATTCTTCAGAATATTCGTGAAATGGGGCTGGATTGCGTTGTCTGTATTGGAGGAAACGGAACGCAAAAGACCGCTGCCAAATTTGCGGCGATGGGGGTGAATATTGTTTCTGTCCCTAAGACGATTGACAATGACATTTGGGGAACGGATATTTCTTTCGGGTTCGATTCGGCCGTAAGCATTGCTACCGATGCTATTGACCGCCTGCATTCTACTGCCAGTTCCCACAAAAGAGTGATGGTTATTGAAGTAATGGGGCATAAGGCAGGTTGGATTGCTTTATATTCCGGCATGGCAGGTGGAGGAGATGTGATTCTTGTTCCCGAAATTCCTTATAGTATTAAGAATATCGGCAATACGATTTTGGAGAGACTGAAAAAAGGAAAACCTTATTCTATCGTGGTGGTGGCCGAAGGGATTCAGACAGACGGCCGTAAGCGTGCCGCAGAATATATCGCTCAAGAGATTGAGTATGAGACAGGTATCGAAACCCGTGAAACGGTACTGGGGTATATTCAGCGTGGTGGTTCACCTACTCCTTTTGACCGTAATCTCTCTACGCGGATGGGTGGTCATGCAACAGAATTGATTGCCAATGGAGAATTCGGACGTATGGTAGCTTTGAAAGGAGATGGTATATCGTCTATTCCTCTCGCTGAAGTAGCCGGGAAATTAAAATTAGTTACAGAAGATCATGATTTGGTGATTCAAGGTCGTCGCATGGGAATTTGCTTTGGATAGCTTCATCGACTGTTGCCATGAATACAGGATCTTTTACCTTTTTGATTGCCATTTGGGCGGCGTTTTGTTGAGACTCTTTTTTGGAATATCCGGTTCCGGTTCCGGCAGGAAATCCTTCGATCCGTACCTCAGTCTGAAATACAGGATTACTGTCCCGGTCGAGGAATTGTTCGATTAGTTCAAAAGAGACTTCCATCTTGTTCTTTTGGCTCCACTCAATCAATTTGGATTTGAAGTTTACTTCTTTACGGGATAAAATGTCCAGATCAATGTAACGGTTGATGATTCGTTCCTCCATAAACTGCTTGCAGCGTTCATATCCTTGATCCAGATAGATAGCCCCGATAAATGCTTCGAAAGCATTTCCGTACATATAACTGTTGTGAGAAGACGAACGGGTGGAATACTTTATGAGTTTATCCAGTCCGATTTCTACGGCTAACTTGTTCAAGGTTTCCCGTTGTACGATCTTGGAACGCGTGTTTGTAAGAAATCCTTCCCGCTTTCCTTCAAAATGCTTGTAGACGATGTCGCCTACGATAGCGTCAAGGATGGCATCCCCCAGAAACTCCAGTCGCTCATTATTCAACGGACGCCCTTTTTCCGAACGGAGGGAGGTTGATTTATGCAGGAGAGCCTGCTCATAAAGCTGAATATTGCGTGGATAGAACCCGAGTATCCGGTAAAAACAAAGATAAGACTCTCTATCCTTGCGGAATAGGAGCCTTATCTTATCTATTTTGTTACGTAACACGATATTACTCAGCGTATTTCTTGAAGATAACGCACGCATTATGACCGCCAAATCCGAATGTATTGGACAAGGCAACATTAACTTCGCGTTTTTGTGCTTTATTGAACGTGAAATTAAGGTTATAGTCAATATTCTCGTCGTTGTCACCTTCTTCGTGGTTGATAGTCGGAGGAACAATGCCGTTCTTGATGGCAAGAATACTTGCAATAGATTCTACCGCACCGGCAGCACCCAACAAGTGACCTGTCATTGATTTCGTTGAACTGATGTTCAATTCAAAGGCATGATCGCCGAATACTTCCTTGATTGCTTTTGCTTCTGAAATATCACCTACCGGAGTAGATGTACCATGTACATTAATGTAGTCTACTTCTTTCGGATCCATTCCTGCATCTTCCAATGCATTCTTCATCACCAGTTTAGCTCCAAGACCCTCCGGATGAGAAGCAGTCAAGTGATGTGCATCTGCAGACATACCTACACCGGCAACTTCTGCATAAATTTTTGCACCGCGAGCTTTAGCGTGTTCCAGTTCTTCCAGAATCAGGCAACCGCCACCTTCGCCCATGATGAAGCCGTCACGGCTTGCGCTAAACGGACGTGAAGCTTTAGAAGCTTCGTCGTTGCGGGTTGACAATGCATGCATAGCGTTAAAACCGCCTACGCCTGCCGGGAAGATAGCTGCTTCCGAACCACCGGATACAATTACATTTGCTTTGCCCAGACGAATCAGATTGAAAGCATCTGCAATGGCATTGGTAGAAGTAGCGCATGCTGAACAAGTCGCATAGTTAGGACCGTGGAAACCATACATGATGGAAATCTGTCCGGCAGCAATATCCGAGATCATCTTGGGGATGAAGAACGGATTGAATTTCGGACCCATTTCCTGACGGGTATAGTAGTTGCCCACTTCCTCTTCAAATGTATGTATACCACCAATACCGGCACCAAAGATAACGCCGATTTTGTTTAAGTCTTCTTTTTCTACGTCAAGACCAGAATCTTCTACCGCTTCTTTGGCTACAACGATGGCATATTGAGTATACAAATCCATCTTTCTTGCTTCCTTGCGGTCGATGTATTTTGTTGCATCGAAGTTTTTCACCTCACATGCGAATTGGGTCTTGAATAGCGACGCATCAAAATGAGTAATAGGTCCTGCTCCACTAACCCCGTTCACGATGTTTTCCCAAAATTCAGGAACGCTGTTGCCAACGGGAGTAATGGCGCCAAGACCTGTTACTACCACTCTTTTTAATTCCATATTGATGAAATCGGATTACTTAGCGTGTTCTTCGATATAAGATACAGCATCACCTACAGTACCAATTTTTTCTGCTTGGTCATCAGGAATAGAGATACCGAATTCTTTTTCGAATTCCATGATAAGTTCTACAGTGTCAAGAGAATCTGCTCCCAGGTCGTTAGTGAAGCTTGCTTCGGTTGTAACTTCTGATTCTTCTACGCCTAATTTATCAACGATAATCGCTTTTACTCTTGATGCAATTTCAGACATAACTTTAAGTTTTTAATTAATAATTAGTTTTATTTCTTTAAATTTGCGGTGCAAAGGAATGAATATTTATCGTTTTGCGCAAATATTTGACTAAATAAATGCAAAGTTTTGCACATTTTTCACTGTTTTGTGCATTGAATTTGAGAGTTATGAAGAAAAACATCGCAATTTTTGCCTCCGGTTCCGGCTCTAATACAGAGAACATTATCCGGTATTTCCGAAAAAACGAAGCCATTCAGGTTTCGTTGGTACTTTCAAACAGAAGTGATGCATACGTTTTGGAACGTGCACACCGTCTGGGAGTACCTTGTAACGTGTTTCCAAAGGAAGATTGGATGGCTGGAGATGAGATTCTGGCTGTTTTGCAGGAATATCACATTGATTTTGTGGTGTTGGCGGGTTTCTTGGTCCGGGTTCCGGATTTACTTTTGCATGCTTATCCCAATAAAATTATAAATATACATCCGGCTCTTTTGCCCAAGTTTGGAGGAAAGGGGATGTATGGCGACCGTGTTCATGAAGCGGTGGTGGCTGCGGGCGAGAAAGAAAGCGGCATTACTATACATTATATAAATGAACATTATGATGAAGGAAACACTGTTTTTCAAACCGCTTGCCCGGTGCTTCCGACCGACTCTCCTGAGGATGTAGCCAAGAAAGTACATGCTTTGGAGTATGAACATTTCCCCCGTGTTATAGAGAGATTATTGTGTGGAGGATAAGACGTAGGAGATGGTACGCCTTATTCTTTATATTTAATTATATAAGCTTGCTCTTCTCTTCTTAATGGATAGTCTCCACGTAAGGTTTCGAATAGCTCTGGTTGATTTTTTAACCGGTCGCTGTCTTCAGCCGGATTATATATTTGGAGAAGTGCATTTTCGTAGTTTTCTGCATGGATGACAGGGGAATTCGGTATCGGCGCATGAATCTCATAATCCCCCTCTATCCGGAAGAATCTGCAGATAGCATCTAAAGACATACGTGTTGCGTTTGCTTTCCCGTCAGCAGAATATCCGGCAATGTGTGGAGTGCCTATGATGACCTTCTTAAGCAGTTCGAGATTGATTTCCGGTTCGTGTTCCCATACATCAATGATGGCATCCGAAATCGATTTATTGTCCAATGCTTCCAAAAGAGCTCCCGTTTCAATGACTTCTCCCCGAGAGGTGTTGATGATGACGGGCTTGCGTTTTAGTGAGCGGAAGAAATTTGTATCTGCCAGATGAAAGGTTCTGTATTTCCCTTCTTTATATAAAGGTACATGAAAGGTGATGATGTCGCACTCTTCAGCTATTTCATTTAAAGAGGTAAAAAAACGATTCCCTTCTTTCTCTTCCCGAGGCAGGTCGTTCAATAGGACCCGCATCCCAAAGTCTTTTGCTACTTTTGCTACCTTACTTCCTACATTTCCAACACCTATGATACCGATAGTCAGTCCCTCCAGCTTTTTGTTTCTCATAGATTTCCATACCAGAAGCGAAGCTTGTACGTATTGCGCGACGGAAGCTGAGTTGCATCCCGGTGCATTAGTCCATTCTATGCCTGCTTGTTTGCAATATTCCGTGTCGATATGGTCGAAGCCAATCGTAGCTGTCGCTATGAACTTTACCCGGCTTCCTTCTAATAATTCACGGTTGCAATGTGTACGGGTACGGACAATAAGCGCATCCGCATCCCGTACCAGTTCCGGTGTAAAATCCTTTCCGGGAGCGTAAACTACTTCATCTGCTATACTTTGGACGGCTTCTTTTATATAAGGTATCTTGTTGTCTATAATGATTTTCATATACAATTTATCTTTGGTATCCACAAAGGTACTAAATAAAAAAGTAAGAAAGGGTTGCTTGTCTGAGAAATATTACATAGATTTGCCCTATTATATATCTAATAGCTAGTTAAGATTATGACATTTAGTAACCTTTGCAACGAGATTTTTTGGAAATCGACTAATGATTACCATGTAACGGATAGTGTAGACGCTCAGATGAACAATCCTTACGAGTTGAAGTCGATTGAGTATTATTTATATTTGAAAAACTGGATAGATGCCGTTCAGTGGCATTTCGAAGATATCATCCGTGATCCCCAGATTGATCCGGCGGCTGCTTTGACTTTGAAGAGAAGAATCGATAAGTCCAATCAGGATCGTACGGACCTGGTAGAGTTGATTGATAGTTACTTCCTTGACAAATACAAAGAGGTAATCCCCCTTGACAATGCGACAATCAATACGGAAAGCCCGGCATGGGCTATAGACCGCTTGTCTATCCTTGCTTTGAAAATCTACCACATGCAGCAAGAGGTGGAACGTACGGATACTAGCGAAGAACATCGTACACAATGCCAGACCAAACTGAATGTTTTGTTAGAGCAACGCAAGGATCTTTCGTTGGCTATTGATCAGTTATTGGCTGACATCGAAGCCGGAAAGAAATATATGAAAGTATATAAACAGATGAAGATGTATAACGACCCGGCATTGAATCCGGTGCTTTATGCAAAGAAATAACGAATGGCGCGTATTCTCATTATCCGTTTTTCAGCTCTTGGTGATGTCGCAATGACAGTGCCCGTAATACATTCGCTGGCAGTGCAATATCCCCAGCATGAGATAACTGTACTGAGCCGTTCCTTGTGGCAACCGCTTTTTCAGGAATTGCCGGAGAATGTAAGTTTTGTAGGAGCAGATCTGACAGGCAAGCATAAAGGCTTTTGGGGATTGAACAGCCTTTACTCGGAGTTGAAAGCAATGCGGTTTGACTATGTGGCGGACTTTCATCATGTGCTCCGTTCCAGATATTTATGTTTGCGGTTTCGGCTTGCTAATGTACCGGTGGCTTCTATCTGTAAAGGGCGGGCAGGTAAACAGAAACTGGTTCGCCGCCACCATAAGGTGATGGAGAACCAGAAAAGTTCCTTCCGCCGTTATGCGGATGTGTTGGAAAAGCTGGGACTTCCGGTTCTGCTAAACTTTTCTTCTATTTATGGTGAAGGAAAAGGGAATTTTGCAGAGATAGAGCCTGTAACCGGTCCAAAAGGGAGACAGAAATGGATTGGCATTGCTCCTTTTGCCAAACATACCGGCAAGATTTATCCGTTGGAACTGCAGGAGCAGGTCGTTGCCCATTTTGCGGCAGATCCTACGGTGAAGGTCTTTCTGTTCGGAGGAGGCAAGAAAGAGCAGGAAGTGTTTGATGCCTGGATAGCCAGATATCCCTCCATTGTATCTATGATCGGTAAGTTGAATATGCGTACCGAGTTAAATCTGATGAGTCATTTGGATGTAATGCTTTCAATGGACTCTGCCAATATGCATCTGGCGTCGTTGGTCAATATACCTGTCATCTCTATTTGGGGGGCTACCCATCCATACGCCGGGTTTATGGGGTGGAAACAATTACCCATTAATACGGTACAGCTGGATTTGCCTTGCCGACCTTGTTCGGTTTACGGGCAAAAGCCTTGTTGGAGGGGAGATTATGCTTGTCTGAGAAATATTACTCCTGAACAGGTGATAGGGAAAATAGAAAGAATTAAGTAACTTTATCATCACATATTTCATGTGATGACTTGATTTGGTATGTTTGAGTGTAATTGTTTTATACCAGAAGGGGTCTCTATGATATTCTTTTTGCGTGTATTTTTTCTAATCCCAATATTTTTGGCAATTGACTCTTTAGTCTTATATGGACGTTTATGGTCCAGATGTATAACGATGGCGGAATAACGAATCTGTTTGGACTTTATACCCAAGTTGAAAAGCCGCTCACCGAATTCACGGTCTTGACCACCATATTGCATCTCCTCGTTAAATCCATTGATTGTAAGCATATCTTTACGCCATCCGGATGCGTTGCATCCATTCCAAGTGGCTTTGGTAGGGGTGATAAAATTCATAAATTGGTTGAATTTTGAATTTTTAATAAGTTTAGTACATTTGAAATTACATTTCAAATGTTGCTGTTTCAACCATTTTAAGGAAAAAGCATTCCCGGTTGCTATATCCTCTTGTGACAGTTGCAGACTGATATTCATAGGCAGTTTGAAATAACCGCCGGAGAGGAAAAATCCTTCTTCTGCATATTTTATGTGTGTAGCAATGAAATCTTTACGGGGAATACAGTCTTGGTCAGTGAATATGATATATTCTGATTGAGAAGCGATTAATGCTTTGTTTAGTATTCGTGATTTTTGGAATCCGTTATCTTCGTGCCATATATGTTTAATTGGAAGTTTATCTTTGAAACTGTTGATTAAAAGACGAGTGTCTTCTTTTGAACCATCATCAGCAATAATAATTTCGTCTGCAGGGCGTGTTTGATAAAGATATCCCCAAAGAGTTTTTTCAAGCCAACTAGGATTGTTGTATGTTGAAATGATAATGCCTACGTTAATTTTAGATTCCATATCTTGATGTAATTATGAGACAAAGATAGAATATTTCTGTAAAATATGAACTTTGTTTATAATATATTCGCTAATTTTGCCGTCTGATATCGCAAATAAATACATAATAATGAAAACTATACCATTTAATAAAATCTGGCTGACAGGAAAGGAATGTCAATATATAGCTCAGACCTTGCACGCAGGAAAGACTTGTGGTAATGGGGAGTTTACTCGTAGGTGTGAAGTTTTTTTTGAAGAAAAATTAGGAGCTGAAAGATGTTTGTTGACGACCTCTTGTACGGATGCTTTGGAAATGTGTGCAATGTTGGCAGACATAGGGCCGGGTGATGAAGTTATAGTTCCCTCTTATACATTTGTGTCTACGGCTTTAGCATTTGTTCGTCAAGGAGCAAAAGTTATATTCGTGGATAGTCGGACGGATAGTCCATGTTTGGACGAACAGCAATTGGAATCTCTGATAACTTCGCGTACTCGTGCTATTGTTCCTGTTCATTATGCTGGTGTTGCTTGTGATATGGATGTTGTTTTGAAAATAGCAGAACGTCATCATTTATTGGTGATTGAAGATGCTGCTCAGGCAGTAGACAGTTTTTATAAAGGACGTCCTTTAGGAACAATAGGGCATTTGTCTGCATTTTCTTTTCATGAGACTAAGAATATTCAATGCGGAGAAGGAGGAATGCTGGTTATCAATGATTCGCGTTTTGTGAAACGGGCAGATATTCTTTTGGAAAAGGGAACCAACCGTACGGAGTTCTTCCGGGGGGAAGTTAATAAATATGGTTGGGTGGATATAGGTTCTTCTTTTTTGCCAGCAGAGTATGTTGCTGCTTTTTTGTGGGCACAATTGGAAGAGTTGGATGATATTCAGACTAAACGTAAATCTATTTGGAATGCTTATTACAAACTTTTGCAAGGCATTCCTGAATTAGTTTTGCCAATTCTGCCGGATTATGCTACTAATAATGCGCATGCTTTTTATGTAATTTGTGCTACTCCTTCGGAACGCACTGCACTTATAGCCTATTTAAAAGACAATGGTATTCATTCTGTTTTTCATTATTTAAGTTTGCATAAGAGTGTATACGCGGAAAAGCGTCACTGGAATACTGCATGTCTTCCTCAAGCCGACCGTTATTCGGATTGTTTGCTTCGTTTACCTTTGTTTTATGAGCTTACAGTAGAAGAAGTGGATTATATTTGCCGTGTCATTAAAACTTTTTATGAATCAAGAAGATGAAGCTCCATTTGGTCAATGACGAAAAAATAATAAATCGTACGATTGATATATTTGAGGAAGTGTTTCCTGGTGAAAATCTATTTGTGGTGACTAATCGTACAGGAGCCTTTAAATGGGTGAATAAAAAATACAACGTACTTTCCAGAAGTGAATTTCAGAAGAGTAAGTCAGATTATACTTTCTCGGAGCTTTATATCCATTTATTAAATCGTCGTAAAATGGATATTATTAATACACTCTCCTTGCATAATGTTGCTGTGTACTGGATTATTTGGGGATTAGACTTGTATAATAAATTGTTGGTTCCTAAAGGATTTCAGATTTTTGCCCCAACTAATTCTTCCTGTCGGCAGGAACGAAAACCTTGGAATTTATTAGGTTTGCTGAAAAGAATACAGCAACGGCATGAGGCCGAAGATACGATTAGCTTTGTCAAGGATAAAGTGGACTATATTGTGACTGATACCACAGATAATGATTATTTGTATTTGTTAAAGTATTATCCGGAGTTAAAGGATAAAATATGGAAAGATTTTTTTTATTATCCATTGGATGTTATTTTAGGACCTGAGTTGATCAAAAGTACAGTGAATGGTACTAACTTGATGATTGGTAATTCAGCGTCCGCCACTAATAATCATGAATATGTGATAGATATCCTTTCCAAACTAGATATTGGCAATCGCCGTGTTATTGTTCCTTTAAGTTATTCCGGCAAAAAAAAGTATGTTGAATCTGTTGTTCGGTTGGGTAAGGAATTGTTGGGGAAAAATTTTGATCCATTGTTAGACTTTGTGCCTTTATCTGAATATAATAAGATGCAAGTCAGTGTTAGTGTCGCTTTATTTGGAAATTGGCGTCAAGAGGCTATTGGTAATATTATAGTCGCTCTGTATTTAGGTGCAAAAGTCTTTTTATCTCCAGTCAATCCGGTATATGAGTGGGCTAGAAGTCATGGACTTGTGGTTTATGAATTGGAAAGAATTTCACAACAAGATATAGATACTCCTTTAGAGGATATTGTGAAACTTAGAAATCGGGAGATATTGTCTTCGCTTTATACTAAAGAGAGAATGATTCGGTTAATCAAAGACTTAGTAAAATAGTAGTCAATTTATTTATACTATTGATATTTCAGGAGAATGAATATCTGGCAACTTTCACTTTTGCTTTATTAATAATTGGAATTCTAGAGAAAAAAACATAGCTTTGTATCTTTAATAGATAAAATGGCTTTATCTAAGATAGTGAGTTTATGAATTTAACAGAAATGCGAAATCATATTAATGATACATACAAAGATTACTCCTGAATATAAAGACTGTCAATTTGTAAACGAGTTTGTGAGAAGATTGCCAATTTTTTTTGGAAATGAAGGCACATTGCTTTATGGCAAACGCAATACTATTAAAAGCTTCCTTGTGGATGGTTTGCAACTCCCCTTCCAGAGACTTGTTGTGAAAAAATTTAGAAAACCTAATCTTCTTCAACGTTTTGCATATAGTTTCTTTTGTGATAGTAAAGCAATGCGTGCATTTAACAATGCGGCTGAGTTGCGAACGAGAATGATTAATACTCCTCAAGAGATAGCATATATAGAGGAATATCAAAATAGGCTGCTGAAAACATCTTATGTGATAACAGCCTTTACTGATGGGCAGCCGATTAGAGATTTCTTTATGATTCCTGAAGGATTTAATAAGAAAGTGGCGGAGGAGTTTGCTCGTTTTGTGGTGGAACTTCATGAAAAAGGAATCCTACATCATGATTTGAATTCCACTAATGTTCTGTATCATCAGACAGAACAAGGTAATTACTTTTCTGTCATTGATATAAATAGAATGAAAATAAAATCGTCAGGAAGCCTGCTGACATCAAAAGAATGCTTTGAGAATCTAACTCGATTTACAGGCTCAATGGATTTATTTGAATATGTCTTGCGCTATTATATCGGATATCGTAAATGGGATCGATGTATGATAAACGAAGCTATAAGAATAAAAATAGAGCATGATAGGCGATGGGCATGCAGAAAGGCTTTCTTCAATAAATTAAAAAAGATTAGTCATGTATAAGATATTGTTATTAACACGTGGAGATGGTCGGCTTGATTTGCGTCAGACTCCGGGAGGAAAAGGACTTTTCAGTGGTGGTAAGTATCAGGTTTTTGTAAATGAACCCATTGACGATCCTGATTTTCTTGTAATCCGTGGTAAAGCATTGAAAGAAAAAATGTCATTTCGTGTAGCACGCGCTAATACACTTCTTCTGACAAGCGAACCTTATAGTGTGCTTAGTTATCCATTATCATATTGCAAACAGTTTGGAATAGTCTGTTCTTGTCAGGAAGAGCTTAAATTGCCGAATGTTATTTATACTCCTGCTATGTTGCCTTGGTTTGTCGGTATCGAGTTTGGACCTAAGGATGAGAGTCATATCCGTTTGAATTATGAAGATATAAAAGGGTACTTACCGCAAAAAACGAAGCTTCTTTCGGTTATAACTAGTAATAAGGCGTTTACACAGGGGCACTTAGATAGACTTAAATTTGTGGAAAAGCTTCAAAGGCATTATGGTGATCAAATAGATGTTTTTGGGCGTGGTTTCAATGATTTTGCGGATAAATGGGATGTTCTGTCACCTTATATGTATCATATTGCGATAGAGAATTCATCATCTAAATACTATTGGACAGAGAAACTTTCCGATTGTTATTTGGCTAATACATATCCATTTTATTATGGTTGTAGAAATGTCAATGAATATTTTCCGGAGAAAGCATTGACTGTTTTGGATATTTACAATCCGGAACAAGCCATAGAACTTATAGATAAAGTCATAGAAAACGATACTTTTAATAAGAGGCAAACAGAGCTGTTGCATTGTAAGAAACTAGTAATGGAGGATTATAATATGTTTAATTACATCGTAAATTTATGTTCCAAACTTGATGCACAGGCTCCCAAAGAAAAAGTAGACTTGAAACCTGCCAGTTGCTTTTTTGATTTTCATAATTTTTATTTGTACACAATTGGACGTAATGTTCTTAAGTTAAAAAGAAAATTTCAGCTTCACTCAGATAGTAACTATCAATAGGAGAAACCATTATGAATTATTTTATTGAAATCCGGACAGTCAATAAAGCAAAAAGCGATATTGATGAAATTGTGAAAGGAATGGGCTTTCGTAATTTGACTCCCATGCGTAAGAAGAATAATATGTTCTCTCGTTTTGTGACCAAGATATGTGGAGTATTGCGTATATTGACTCGCTTGAAACAAGGAGATATTCTTTTTTTGCAGTATCCTATGAAAAAGTTCTATAGCATGGCGTGTTATTTTGCCCATCTAAAAGGAGCGAGGGTTATAACTGTGATTCATGATTTAGGGACTTTCCGGCGTCATAAATTGACACCGGAACAAGAGAACAGACGGCTATCTCGAACTGATTTTATAATAGTTCATAATGAAAAGATGAAAGAGCATCTTTTGCGTTATGGGTGTCATTCTCAACTTTATAATCTAGGTGTATTTGACTATTTATCACATGCGGTTCCTAGGCAATACTCAACATCTCATCAGCCATGGTCGGTGGTATATGCAGGAGGTCTGGGTAAATGGAGGAATGAGTTCTTGTATAAATTGGAACCTTATATTCATAATTGGAGGTTGGACATTTACGGTAAAGGATTCGAAAAAAACTATGCAGATGGATGGAAACATATTGTATACCATGGTTTTCTTGCTTCTGAAGAATTTGTAGATCAGATTGAAGCGGATTTTGGACTTGTGTGGGACGGACATTCTATACAAGAATGTTCGGGTGATTGGGGGGAATATCTGAAAATAAATAATCCTCATAAGACGTCCTTTTATTTGCGGAGCGGACTTCCTGTTATCGTGTGGAGTCAAGCCGCTATGGCCTCTTTTGTTCACGAACATGAGGTTGGTATATGTGTAGATTCGTTGGCTGATGTTGACAATGTATTGGCTGGATTGACGGGCGAACAATATCAGATAATGAAGGAGAATGCTATTAAGATAGGCCGGTTACTTGGCGAAGGATATTTTATAAAACAAGCTTTAAATGAAGCCATTAATTCGTTCGTGACAGATGGAAAATAGAAAACAATATGATTATCTAATTGTTGGTGCAGGTCTGTTTGGAAGTGTGTTCGCGTATGAGGCAAGCCAGGCTGGAAAACATTGTTTAGTGATTGATAAACGCCAGAATACAGGGGGGAATATTTTTTGCGAAAATGTGGATGGTATTCATGTGCATAAATATGGTGCTCATATTTTCCACACCGATAAGAAGGAAATTTGGCAATATGTAAATCGGTTGATAGAATTCAATCGTTATACGAACTCTCCTTTAGCTTATTTTGAAGGCAAATTATATAATCTTCCTTTTAATATGAATACTTTTTACCAGTTATGGGGAGTGTGTAATCCTGAAGAAGCTAAAGCGAAGATTGAGGAGCAACGTAGTGAATATGCCTATATTGAAAATCCTTGTAATCTTGAAGAACAAGCTTTGAAATTGTGTGGAAAAGACATATATTATCGTTTAATAAAAGGATATACTGAAAAACAATGGGGAAGACCGGCAACAGAACTTCCGGCTTTCATTATTAAACGTATTCCATTTCGTTTTACATTTGATAATAATTATTTTAATGATCCTTATCAAGGGATTCCTATTGGCGGATATAATAAATTGATAGATTCGCTATTGAAAAAGGTGGAAGTACGTACAGGAGTGGACTATGTTGAGCATAGGAGTGAACTATACGATATTGCGGATCGTATAGTATATACAGGATGTATTGATGAGTATTTTGATTACTGTTTTGGGCATTTGGAATATCGTAGTCTACATTTTGAACATAAACGTATAAATAATATAGAGAATTATCAGGGAAATGCGGTGGTAAATTATTGTGAACGTGAGATCCCGTATACTCGTCTTATTGAACATAAGCACTTTGAATATGGCACTCAGCCGTTTACGGTTATAACGTATGAGTATCCTACCTCTTTTGAGTTGGGAAAGGAACCGTATTATCCTATTAATGATAGTAAGAATAATAGCTTATTCCGAAAATATCAAATGTTGGCAATGCGGCAAGATAAGGTGTTGTTCGGTGGTCGTTTGGCACAATATATGTATGCGGATATGGATGACACCATTGTTGCGGCTCTAGAATTATGGAGAAATGGCAAATAGGAATGTCTTTTATGCTTTTTTTTAAGAAAGGCATGAAAGCCACGCAATATTTCGTATCTTTGCGCATTTATTATAAGATAGAGATTCTATTTATGAATTAAAACGAGGAATAAGGAAAATCAATTATGGAACAAAAAGAAAATAGGTTGAAAGAACAGATACTTTCACTCGTGAAAGAATACTATGCCGAAACTTTTGGAAAATCGAAAGAATTCATCCCGGGTAAGACTTTTGTAAATTACGGTGGGCGCTATTTCGGAGAAGAAGAATTGGTGAGTCTGGTTGATTCTTCTTTGGATTTCTGGTTAACGGCAGGTCCATGGGCGCATCGTTTTGAAAAAAGATTTGCGGATTGGCTAGGTGTTAAATTTTGTTCGTTAACTAATTCCGGTTCCTCTGCCAATTTATTAGCTTTTATGGCATTGACCTCTTCTGAATTGGGTGAACGACGTATAAAAAGAGGAGATGAGGTTATCACGGTCGCCTGCGGTTTCCCGACTACGGTTACCCCCTGTATTCAATATGGTGCTGTCCCTGTATTTGTGGATATTACTGTGCCAGAATATAATATTGATGTTACTCAGCTAGAGCAGGCTTATTCTAAGAAGACGAAAGCTGTGATGATTGCCCATTCTTTGGGAAATGCTTTTAATTTGAAAGCGGTCAGGGAGTTTTGTGATACTCATAATCTTTGGTTGGTAGAAGATAATTGTGACGCATTGGGTACAGAGTATACTTTGGATGGAGAAACTCGTAAAACCGGAACATTCGGACATATTGGAACTTCTAGTTTTTATCCTCCTCATCACATGACTATGGGAGAAGGAGGCGCTGTTTATACAAATGATCCGTTACTGCACCGACTGATAAATTCTTTCCGTGATTGGGGGAGGGACTGTTGGTGTATGGGTGGAGTCGATAATACCTGCAAATCCCGTTTTAGTAAGCAATACGGAGAGTTACCTCTCGGCTATGATCATAAGTATGTTTATTCTCATTTTGGTTACAACTTGAAAGTGACTGATATGCAGGCTGCTATTGGATGTGCCCAATTGGAGAAGTTAGATCAGATCGTTTCTGCCCGTAGAGATAACTTTAATTTTTTGAAAGAACGACTGAAAGGAATAAAGGGATTAATCTTGCCTGAGGCTGAAAAGAATTCTAATCCAAGTTGGTTTGGTTTTCTTATTTCTGTGGCAGAAGACGCAGGGTTTACTCGTAATGAGTTATCTGAATATTTGGAAAAAAATAGGATTCAGACCCGTAATCTTTTTGCAGGTAACTTGTTGAAGCATCCTGCTTTTGATGAAATGAAAAAATCGGGTGAGGGTTATCGTGTAATCGGTGAATTGGTAAATACCGATTTTGTAATGAATAATACTTTCTGGATTGGAGTTTATCCGGGAATGAAACCTGAAATGCTACAATTCATGGTGGATACGATTAAAGACTTTGTAGACTCACATTAATTTTATACAAAATAAATTTAGATCATGAAAGCTGTTATTTTAGCTGGTGGTTTTGGCTCACGATTGAGCGAGGCTACCAATTTGATCCCTAAACCAATGGTTGAGATTGGTGGAAAACCTATTTTGTGGCATATAATGAAAATTTATAGCCATTATGGAATTAATGATTTTATTATCTGCTGTGGATATAAACAGTATGTTATCAAAGAGTATTTTGCCAATTATTTCCGCCACAATTGTGATATGACTGTTGATTTGTCCAACAATCGTGTAGAGATTTTGGATAATCATTCAGAGAATTGGCGTGTGACAATGGTAGATACAGGTCTCAATACGATGACAGGTGGTAGAATAAAGAGGGTTGAACAGTATTTGGAGAACGATCGTTTCTTATTGACATACGGTGACGGTGTGACAGATTTGAATATTTCTGATACAATAGCAGAGCATGAGCAGGCTGGTTGTTTGCTTTCTGTTACCGCTTATAAGCCAGGAGGGAAGTTTGGAGCTTTAGAGATTGATTTGGATACGAATAAGGTAAAATCTTTTATGGAGAAACCAGATGGAGATCGCAATTGGATTAATGCTGGCTATTTTGTCTGTGAACCGGAAGTATTGAACTATATAAAGGATGGAGATTCGACGGTTTTTGAGGGAAGACCATTGGAAGAAATTGCGAAAGATGGGCAAATGCACGCTTATAAACATCGTGGTTTCTGGAAACCGATGGATACATTGAGAGATAACTCGGAGTTAAATGAAATGTGGGAGAGGAATAGAGCTCCTTGGAAAGTCTGGAAATAAAATCAAATGATGATGGTAGACATTTTTCACAACTTTTATCGTGGGAAGAGAGTGCTGGTAACGGGTCATACAGGCTTCAAAGGCTCTTGGCTCTCTATCTGGTTACATGAACTTGGGGCTGAAGTTATAGGACTATCTCTAGACCCTGCTACCGAAAGAGACAATTTTGTTCTTTCTGGTATTGGTTCTAAAATCATAGACTTGCGGGGAGATATTCGTAATGGTGAATTAGTCAAAAGAGTATTTAAGGATTATCAACCTGAGATTGTATTTCATTTAGCAGCCCAACCACTTGTTAGAGAGTCTTATGATATTCCTGTCGAAACTTATGAAACCAATGTCATGGGCACGATTCATGTGATGGAGGCTATACGTGTGACTGAGGGCGTTAAGGTTGCCGTTATGATTACCACTGATAAGTGTTATGAAAATGCTGAACAGTTATGGGGCTATCGTGAAAATGAGCCGATGGGAGGGTATGATCCTTATTCATCCTCCAAAGGTTGTGCAGAAATAGCGATATCTTCCTGGAGGCGTTCTTTTTTTAATCCGGTTGATTATGGCTCTCATGGAAAATCGATAGCTAGCGTACGTGCAGGTAATGTAATCGGTGGCGGTGATTGGGCAAAAGATCGAATAATTCCGGATTGTATTAAGGCATTAGAGTCTGATGGAACTATTGAAATCAGAAGTCCCAGATCCATACGTCCATGGCAGCATGTGTTAGAACCTCTGAGTGGATATATGTTATTAGCACAAAAAATGTGGGATACTCCTGTTGATTATTGTGAAGGATGGAATTTTGGTCCTAAATTGGAATCGGTAGCTAATGTTTGGGATATTGCGACATTTGTGTTGAAATATTATGGCAAAGGAGTACTTGTTGATGCTTCGGATCCTAATAGCTTACATGAGGCAAAATTGCTGATGCTTGATATTTCAAAAGCTTATTTTAGATTGGGATGGCAGCCTAGACTAAATATCGAACAAACAGTGCAGTTGACTGTTGATTGGTATAAGCGATATAAAAATGAATCTGTTTATGATTTATGTATTGAACAGATTAATAAATATATATCTTAATGAAAACGATTTTATTGACTGGTGGAAGTGGCTTTGTAGGAAAAAATATTCTGGAGAGCTTCCTTTCCGAAAAATATATAATTGACGCTCCTTCTAGCAGAGAATTGAATGTGGCCGATGATAAGAGTGTTGCACAATATTTTGCTTCTCATCACCCGGATGTTGTGATTCATGCGGCGGTAAAGCCGGGACATAGAAATGCACCGGATTTTAATAATTTATTTTTCACTAATACCCGAATGTTTTTCAATCTGGAGCGTTATTCGGATCAATATGAAAAAATGTTAGTGATAGGTTCGGGAGCAATCTATGATAATAGAAATTATCGTCCGAAAGTGAAAGAAGAGGATTGGAAAAATAATATTCCGGTTGATGAACATGGTTTTTGTAAATATGTTTGTGAGAAAGTAATAGAGAATAGCCGGAATATTTATGATTTACGCGTTTTTGGTATTTTTGGTAAATATGAGGATTATGCAATAAGGTTTATTTCAAATGCAATTTGTAAATCATTGTTCGATTTGCCAATAACAATTAAACAGGATCGTAATTTTGATTATTTATATGTGAATGATCTGATGCCTGTTTTGGATTGGTTTATATCTGAGAATCCTTTATATAGATCTTATAATGTAACTCCGGACAAATCAGTATCATTATATGATTTAGCATTGATGGTTCGAGAGATTTCTGGGGCACCGGACTTGCCAATTCTCTTGGCGCAGAAAGGATTGGGATTAGAGTACAGTGGTGATAATAGACGGTTACGAAGTGAATATACGAAATTGGCGTTTACTCCAATAGAAGAATCTATTAAACAATTGTATAACTGGTATTTTTTTCATAAGAATGAGTTGAATAAAAAATTTTTATTGATAGATAAATAGAAAATAAATATGGAAGAAATTAAGAAAACGGCGATAATTGTTGGGGCAGGTCCTGCAGGGTTGACTGCGGCTCACGAATTGTTGGCAACAGCAGTAAAACCTGTTGTCTTGGAAGAATCTGAAGAAATAGGAGGCATTTCTAAGACAGTACGCTATAAAGGTAATAGGATTGATATTGGTGGACATCGTTTCTTTTCCAAAAGTAATGAGGTGATGGATTGGTGGGGTAAAGTGATGCCTTTACAAGGAAAGCCATCTTCTGATCAAATTTTGCTTAATACGGAAGGAGAGGTGTCTTTATCAGGAAATGTTGATCCAGAGAAAGAAGATAGGGTGATGTTGCTTCGTCAGAGAGTTTCTCGTATTTTTTATTTACGTAGTTTTTTTGATTATCCCATTTCCTTAAAATTGCAGACATTTACTAATATGGGGCTGGTCCGTACTATTCAGGCTGGGTTCGGATATTTATATTCTGCGGCATTTAAACGGGAAGAAAAATCCTTGGAGGATTTTTATATCAATCGTTTTGGTCGTCCTCTTTACAAAATGTTCTTTGAAGACTATACAGAGAAAGTTTGGGGAGTTCATCCGTCGAAACTGGGTGCAGATTGGGGGGCACAGCGTGTTAAGGGGTTGTCTATTATGGCCGTATTAAAGAATATGTTATTCCCTAAGAAAAAGAGTGATGATATAAGTCAGAAGGACGTAGAAACTTCATTAATTGAAAGATTTATTTATCCTAAGTTTGGTCCGGGACAGTTATGGGAGACGGTTGCTAAAGATATTCAGCCAAGAGCGGATGTTATAATGAAAAGCAAGGTAACTCGTATTCATGTAGAAGCTAATAAGGTAGTTTCGGTTGATACGGAAGAAAATGGCAGGATCGTTAATAGGAAGTGTGACTATCTTTTGTCGTCCATGCCTATAAAGGATTTGGTTGCGGCTATTGATGGCATTGAGGTTCCGGCAGAAGTGAGTAGAATCGCTTCGGATTTGCCATATCGTGACTTTATAACAGTGGGACTTCTTGTAAAGGAACTAAAAATTAAGAATGAGACTAAAATCAGAACATGGCAAAAACGTGTTCCGGATACTTGGATTTATATACAAGAACGTGATGTCAAAATTGGTCGTCTTCAAGTCTTTAATAATTGGTCTCCTTATATGGTTCAAGACTATAAAAATACAATGTGGATCGGTCTGGAATATTTCTGTACTGAAGGGGATGAGATGTGGCAGATGGATGAAAAATCCTTTATTGAGATGGCTATTGACGAACTAGAAAGAATAGGTATCCTTAATAAAGAGGATGTATTGGATAGTACTCAAATAAAAATTAAAAAGGCATATCCTTCTTATTTTGGAACTTATTATGAACTTGATAAAGTAAAGGCTTTCCTTGATAAAATAGACAACCTGTTTTGTATTGGCAGAAATGGTCAGCATCGTTATAATAATATGGATCACTCTATGTTGACAGCTATGGAGGCTGTGAAGAATATTAGAGACAATAAAACATCTAAAGAGAACGTGTGGGCTGTAAATACGGAAGAAGAGTATCATGAAACTAAAAAATAGGATTAAACCCATATTTCTATTATATGCTTTGATTGCAGCATTATTGGGGTTGCTTGCAGGACCACCCAATTGGATTCAATGGGATACGGAAAGTTATGTTAAAGCTGGTCATGTATTGCTTAATGGAACATTAGATGTGTTTAGAACACCAGTGTATCCCTTTCTGATTTCTTTCTTTAGAATATTTTTAGGAGAGTGGTTTAGCACAGGCATCATTACATTACAAGTTTTGATGTTTATACTAAGTGTTTATTGCTTTTCTTTATTGTGCTCTTATTTCCTAAAAAATCATTTAGTATATAACATTACAGTTGCTCTATATGCATTTCATCCAACGATGCTGATGTGGCAGAAACTAATACTAACAGAGTCATTATCTATTTCTGTTATGGTGATTTTTATTTATCTGTTAGTTAAATACATTCATGATAATAATTATTCTTCTATAATATTATCTCAGTTGTTTCTGATATTTTTATTATTCCTTCGTCCGGCTTTTGTCTATCTTATACCATTAAATTTAATTTTTTGGGGATATTGGATGGCGAAAAAAAACTTTATTCGTTCGTTGGTAGGAATGTTAGGAGCATTAGTTGTTGCTGCCTTTTTCGGGTATTATTGTTATTCGTTTGAGAAGCAATATGGTATATGGGGAACTAGTAACGTTAGTGATGTTAATCAATATTGGATTCTAAGTGAAGCTGGTTTGATTGACTTGAATGCGATTCCTAATGAACAAATGAAAATAGATGTGGAGCGATTTCAAAAAGTGATATTATATCGCTCTGATCATATTATACTATTTAATATTCTACAACGGCGCTATGGATTATCAGCATGTCATGATATGGTTGTAAATTCTATTAAAAATAATTTAGGCGCATATATAAAATCTCGAATTAAAAGTTTTTGGACGGAAGGTACTGCTTCTGTGGGATGTTGGGAAGAACATAGGGATCTGCTGACGCGATTGGGCCTTTTTACTTCTTTGAATTTTTTCCAATATATCACATTCCTAATTATTTATATAGTTATGTTTTTTTGTTATTTGCGGAAAAATAGAATGTGGTTTATTTCAGTGTATTTATTATTAATTGCAGGTGGTGGTATGTTTGTTGCAATAGCTGGTGCCCCTAATTTTTGGGGACGTTTGGCAGTAACATGTATACCTGTCTCATTTTTGCTTTTTGGGCAGGAATTGGATTTTATATATACAAAATTAAAAAACAAAGAATGTTAAGTAACTTTTTCAATAAACTATTGATTGCACCGACTAATAATATTTTTTATCAGTTTGTGCGTTATACCTTTGTTGGTGGATTGGCCTTTATCGTTGATTTTGGACTGTTATATGTATTAACAGAATATCTAAACCTTTATTATGTTGTTTCAGCTACCTTGTCGTTTATTGCAGGTCTTCTAGTTAATTATTTTATAAGTATAACGTGGGTATTTGCGAAAGCTGGGGCAAGTAAGCATATAGTTGAGTTTATTTATTTTGCTTCGATTGGAATTATTGGATTATTATTGAATGCATTGATTTTATGGTTCATAACAGAATCGTTTGATATCTATTATATGTATTCTAAATTAATCGCTGCGGTTATAGTTTATTTGTGGAATTTCTTGGCACGAAAATATTTTTTATTCTCGAAAAATAGAATATGATACATTTTGATACTAAATATATAAAAATACTAGGTTTAATTTATCTCTGCTTGCCTGTTTTGATTTTCTTTATAGGTTGGCTACATTGGTATATTTCTATTCCTGCTATACTTTTATTAAGTTTCTGTTTGTTCACAGCAACTAGACAGAATGAAAGTTTTATTTTGAGTGTATCCTTAAATAAACTTCTTTTTATTCTTACTATAATATTTTGTTGGGTATTTTTGTCTGGAATAGGAAGATATGTTTGGCAAAATGATGATCATTTATGGCGGAACGCTATTTTTAATGATTTATTATATCGTGAGTGGCCAGTATATAACGGTGAATATGGATTGTGCTATTATATTGGCTTTTGGTTACCTTCAGCATTAATCGGTAAATTATTTCATTCAATGTTGTTGGGGAATATGCTCCAATTATTTTGGACATGGATAGGAATGAGTGTCTTTTATTTATTAGTTAGTGAGTATTTGGGGAAGATTAGGATAGGGGTACTTTTTATTATGATATTTTTTAGTGGAATAGATATCATAGGATATGGCGTTGAATATTTGAAGGGACATTCATGGAGTGATTTTGGAGAGTTTCTTACTTTGTTTCCACATATAGAGTGGTCTCATGGTAGTGCATTTCAAGCTTCTTCAGTAACTACCTTATTATTTTGGGTATTTAATCAAGCAGTTCCTTTTTTTGTTGGAATGATGTTGGTTTTGCAGAATAAAAATAGCAGATATACTTTGTTTATTTATTCATTATTGCTACTATTTTCTCCTTTTCCTTTTGTCGGTTTTGCTCCAATAATAGGATATTATTATATAAAGGAGATTTATGATATTGGCATTAAATCTTTCTTTAAACAGCATTTGTGTATAGAGAATTTGACAGCACTATTTATTATATTAGTGGTTGGCTTGTATTATGTTTCCAACATTGCTACGGGAGAATCTGGTTTTAGAACACCAACAAGCAGATATTTATTTTTTTTGTTAACCCAATATGGAATCTATCTAATATTTGTCTTTAAGGATAATAAGAAAGATCCGATATTAATAATAATGTGTATAACAGCAGCAATCTTCCCCTTAATACGTTTAGGAGAAGCTTCTGATTTTTGTATGCGTACGAATATTCCTTTTATTATGTATATGATGATCCTTTTTGCTAGATTTTTATATGATTCAAGTGTATGTAGGCAGTTTAAAATTATGGCTTTGCTTGTTTTTCTATTGGGAGCTATTACTCCATTTTTTGAGATTGCACGTACTGTTCGTGGCACATATGAAGAATATAAATATGGGATAGATGGTGAACAAAAAGTGACAGACAGGGATTCTATTTTTGATGATGGACTTATTGGTACCAATTTTGTGGGAAATAAAGAAAGTTTTTTTTATCGCTATTTAGTTAGAGACTGATGCAGATATGGAATAGTTTTAAAGGTTATTTTTTGAGCAGAATGTTCATTCGCTTTTTATTAGTAGGAGCATTGAATACTGCTTTTGGGTTGGGGCTTTATTGTTTTTTTGTCTATATTGGACTCTCTTACAAGATAGCAGTGTTGTTAAGTACAGTCTTAGGTGTTCTATTTAATTTTAAAACAATAGGTTCTTTAGTTTTCAAGAATAAAAATAATCATTTGATTTTACGTTTCATAGTATCCTATATAATTGTATATACTATTAACATCGGGATTATAAAAGTGTTTCTGTATATTAATTGGATTAATGAGTATTGGGCTGGGATATTAGCTACCCCAATTATGGGATTAATATCTTTTGTCTTACAGAAAAAGTTTGTGTTTATTTGCAGACGTTAAACTTAACTGATGACATAATGGGAAGCTTGATAAAAAAGATGTGAGCTGTAACAGGTTTATTTGAAACATTTTGGATAATTCGTTAATTCTCTCTACTTTTGTTGGTTTCAATCTATGTTGAAAGAACTTGAACTCAATAAATGTAACCTAACCTATTTGATTATGGAGGTAAAGAAAAAAATAAGTATTGTAACTCCTTGTTATAATGAAGAAGATAATGTCCGGGAGTTATACAATCAAGTTAAACACCAATTTGATGTTTTGACTAATTATACGTATGAACACATCTTTATAGATAATGCGTCTACAGATCGTACAATTGCTATTTTGCGAGAGTTAGCACGAGAAGATAAGAACGTAAAATTGATATTAAATATTAAAAATTTCGGACATATACGCTCTCCCTATTATGGGTTATTGCAAGCTACCGGAGATGCAGCAATATTAATGGTTGCTGATCTACAGGATCCTCCTTCTTTAATTCCGGTTTTTATAAAGAAGTGGGAAGAAGGGAATAAGATTGTGTTGGGAGTGAAGAATAAAAGTAAGGAGAATCCAGTAATGTTTGGATTAAGAAAGGTATATTATCGTTTAATGGCAAAATCTTCCTCAACAGGCCATATTAGTAATTTTACGGGTTTTGGTTTGTATGATAATTCTTTTCTGGATACTTTAAGGAGCATAGATGATCCATATCCTTATTTCAGGGGGATGGTTGCTGAATTGGGGACGGACTATTGTATAGTTAATTATACTCAGCCGCTTCGTTATAAGGGAAGAACCAAAAATAATTTTTATACTCTATATGATATGGCTATGTTGGGCTTTGTGAATCATTCAAAGCTACCTCTTCGTATGGCTAGTTTTGTTGGATTTATAGTGGCCTTACTTAGTTTATTAGCTGGGATTGTTTACTTGATATATAAATTAGTCTATTGGGATAGTTTTAGTCTAGGGATGGCCCCCTTGATTATTGGACTTTTCTTTTTTTCTTCAATACAATTATTATTTGTAGGAATAATAGGAGAATATATTGGTGCTATTTATACTCAGGTGCGAAAACGTCCTTTGGTGATAGAACGTGAAAGAGTAAACTTTTGATTCCTCACTGGATGGATTCTTCGAGAGTAATGAATTGAAACATTGAATTATCTTATGGAGTAGAAATAGAAAAGTCATCAGGCATATAAAAAAACTTAGTAGAATTTCTTTTTCTTAATTTTATGATTAATTTTGTAGAAATATAAGGTTGCTCTTGTTGAAAAATAATAGGAGATGTTTTATTGTAAAGCTATTGGAGCTATTTTATATCTATATATTAAATGTGGTAGGTTAAATAGGTCGTAAATATAGGTGCTTTGGTGTATCTGATACGGATTGCCATAAGGTCGGTTTTGCAGGTGATAGGATTGTTTTTTAATACATTAATATATGTAGGTCGGAAACAGTTTTTGTAAAATGATATGAAATTCGATTTTAGTAGCTAATTTAAAATGATGAGCTGTGGTAAAAGTTAGTGATTTTATTTTTGAACATCTGTACAAACGGTATGGGATAGATCAAGTGTTTTTGGTAACAGGTGGTGGTGCTATGCATCTTAATGACTCAATAGGACGCAATAAGCATATTAAATATGTTTGTAATCACCATGAACAGGCTTCAGCGATTGCGGCTGAAGGATATTATCGTTCGGGTGGAAAACTTTGTGTGACAAATGTGACTACTGGTCCTGGAGGGACAAATGCTTTAACAGGTGTTTTGGGGCAATGGTGTGACTCTATCCCGGGATTGTATATTTCAGGACAAGTAAAGCAAAGTACAACAATAAGTGCATGCCCGGATTTAAATCTTCGTCAGTTAGGTGATCAAGAGGTGAATATTGTGGATATAGTGAAACCTATTACGAAAATGGCTGTAATGGTGACTAATCCGTTAGATATAAAATATTATCTTGATAAATCCATTTATTTAGCACTGAATGGTCGTCCTGGTCCCGTGTGGTTGGATATTCCTCTTGATGTTCAAGGGGCTGTTATTGATGAAAGTCAGCTACGTGAATTCTCTCCTGAAGAGTTGGAAGAGAAAAAAACTCAAATAAAAAGAGAAGAGGTAGAGTTGTTAACCACGAAATTGCAGGAGGCGAAAAGTCCTGTTATTTATGTTGGTAATGGAGTACGTTTAGCCGGAAGAGTGGAACAATTCTTGTCTATTGCAGAGTCTTTGGGAGTGCCTGTTGTTACGGCTATTAGTGGTTCGGACATTATTTGGCACGATCATCCTTTATGTTTTGGAAAGCCGGGAATATGTGGTGATCGTATTGGGAATATTATGGTTCAGAATTCAGACCTATTAGTTGTCGTCGGAACTCGATTAAGTATTAGGCAGATTAGCTACGCCTATGATTTACTCGCTCCTAAGGCTTATAAAGTGATGGTTGATATTGATGCCAATGAGCTGAAAAAACCGACACTTTCTATTGATTTGCCGATTCATGCTGATATACGTGATTTTTTAGATGTTCTTCAACAAGAGGTGAAAGGAAGAAAAATTCCGTCTTTTGGCGATTGGATACAGTGGGGGCGTACTATTGAGAAGGAGTTGCCTACTTTGTTGGATGACAATCCCTCTATTCCAGGGTATATTAGTTCATACGTATTTGCTGGTGAGCTATTCAAACAGTTATCCAAAGGAGATGTAGTAGTGACAGGAAATGGAACAGCTTATACTTCTACCTATCAGGCAATGAAAGTAAATCAAGGTGTGCGTGTTTTTGCAAATCAAGGATGTGCTGCTATGGGGTATGATTTGCCTGCTGCTATTGGTGCTGCAATGGCTAATGATAAAGGTCGTACGATCTTGGTTACAGGAGACGGTAGCATTCAGATGAATATTCAAGAATTACAGACATTGTTGACCTATCGTATACCATTAAAGATATTTGTACTTGAAAATCAAGGCTATTTGGCGATAAAGACTACCCAACAATCTTTCTTCCAAGGACATTATACGGGGAGTGACCCCGCTAGTGGTGTTATATGTCCGGATATGGAAAAAATAGCTAAGGCTTACGGTATTCCTTTTATTAGGCTAAGTCAAGAAGGGGATTCTTTGAAAACATCAATAGAGACTGTTCTTCAGTATGAAGGAGCATATATTTGTGAGATAAAGATGTATCCTCTTCAGACCCTTTATCCTAAGTCTGCTTCTTTTATGGATGAAAATGGAAAAATGTCTTCTGCGCCTTTAGAGAAAATGGCTCCTTTTATGCCAGAAGACTTGCAGAAGAAATGTATATATCGCCATTAATGATAATATGGATAATAGCATGATATTACTTTCTCTTTGTATCCCTACTTATAATCGGGTGGAAACTTTGATGGTAATGTTGGATCATGTTATATGTGATCCAGATTTTGATGAAGAAGTAGAAATTGTTATATCAGATAATTGTTCTACTGATGATACGGAAATGGAGGTAAGGAAAATTACCTCTAAACACCATAATGTAAAATATTATCGTAATTCGGAGAATCTAAAAGATCAAAATTTCTATTTGGCTCTTTCTAGAGGTGAAGGAGCCTATTTGAAATTATTGAATGATTATATTACATTCAGAATAGGTGCATTAAAGATGATGAAGGATTATGTTCGCAGATACCTGAATTCGGATATCAACTTGTTTTTCTATTCTAATCTTCGTAGTCCTTATCGTAGCTTTAAGGAGGTTCAATTTGAGAATGTAGACTCTTTCGCACATGATATCAATAATAAAATTACTTGGATTGCTAATTTTGGGGTATGGAAAAAAAATTTTAGGGAGCTTGGCAATTCTGATAAACTGTGGAGAACGCAATTGGCGCAAATGGATTGGACTTTGCATGAGGTTTCATTGCGGAAAACCATTGTTGTGAACTATCATGGATATAGAGCTCTTACTGTACCCAATAAGAAGATGTCTTATGCTTTTTTTGTTCCTCATGTGATTAATTATTACGATATTTATAAAACATATATGGACCGAGGATTGATATCTCAGGGAACGGTTGATTATGACAAATATCGGGTTCTATCACATTTTGTAGGTAGTAGAATTATTCAATATCTTTACTTGGAAAAAGAGGTCTCTTTTGACTTGGTTACAGTGAAAAAAATATTGGATGAATATTTTGGCAATATTCCATATTATCGATATCTGAAATTGAAGGGTTGTTTTTTAAAAACGATGCAGAAGCTCGGTGTATTGACCGCTGTGAAGTTTATCCGTCGACTTTTCTCTCGGAAATCATAGAACATATTTTATTTAGATATTTTATGATACCTAAGATTATTCATTTGTGTTGGTTTAGTAATGATCCATTCCCGATAGAAATTAAGATCTGTCAAGAGAGTTGGAAGCGTATACTCCCTGATTATGAAATCAGGCATTGGACGTATGCGGATGCTCAGGCTATTAATTGTCAATATATTAATGAAGCTTTAGCAGTGAAGAAGTGGGCTTTTGCTGCAGATGCGGTTCGTTTTTATGCTCTATATATGGAAGGTGGAGTTTATATGGATAGTGATATATTGATAAAGAAACGTTTTGATCAATTTATTCCAGAATCCGGTTTTACTACTTTTCATGAGCATATGGGAGCGTTGCTGCAGTTGCAGGCTGCTTTTTTGATTGGAGAGAAAGGTAATGCTTATTGTAAAAATGTTTTTGAGTATTATAATAGTCGTCCTTTTATTAAGTCTGACGGTTCGTTTGATATGGAAATTTCTCCTTGTGTGATGATGAAGATTGCTCGGCAAATCGGATATAAACAACAGGATATTGAACAGCATTTATTAGATGATGTTATTATCTATCCTGGTTATTTTGTTACTCCTCGTAAGAAAATAAAGAAGCATCCGGATGCATTTGCACAACATCAAATTTATGGAAGCTGGAGAAAAAAGAAGTTAGGGCGGAAAATTGAACTTGCAATGAAGAGTTTTGGGTTATGGGTCCGCTTCTCTTTGCTTGGGAAATAAATGTGTGGAATGCTTTTGATGGGATGTCTTCCAACTAAATCGCGTTAATAATTGGCTGAAACTAATGACTGTTAATTAGTTTTGTTGTATCTTTACGCCCGAACTTATTTAAAGATAAATAATGAAGGAATTTCTACAGTTGATGCAACGTTTTGCATTGCCTTATAAAAAGTTTATCGGCTGGGCTGTCCTGCTGAATATATTGTCTGCTATATTCAATATCTTTTCGTTTACCTTTCTTATCCCGATTCTGAATATCCTATTTAAAACTGGGGAAAATGAGAAAGTGTATTACTATATGGAATGGGGGAGTGCTGGCGTAAAAGATGTTGTAGTAAATAACTTTTACTATTATATATCTCAAATGATTGCAGAGAATGGTCCTGTTACTACTCTTTTTTTCTTGGGGCTCTTCTTGATGCTCATGACAATGCTCAAAACCAGTTGCTATTTTGCTTCTTCGGCAGTGATGATTCCTTTGCGTACCGGAGTTGTACGTGATATTCGCATTATGGTATATAAAAAAGTAATGCATTTGCCGATGTCTTTTTTCTCAGAAGAGAGGAAAGGTGATATCATTGCGCGTATGAGTGGGGATGTCAGTGAAGTGGAGAACTCGATAACTAGTTCGCTAGATATGTTGATAAAGAATCCTATTTTAATTCTGTTTTATTTTACTACTTTGATTGTTACCAGTTGGCAGTTGACTCTTTTTACGATTCTTGTATTGCCGGGCATGGGCTGGCTGATGGGTAAGATTGGTCGTAAATTGAAACGGCAATCGTTGGAGGCACAGGGCAAGTGGAGTGATACAATGTCCCAATTAGAGGAAACTCTTGGAGGACTGCGCATTATCAAGGCTTTTATTGCAGAAGATAAGATGATCGGTCGTTTTTCAAAATGTAGCAATGAATTGCGTGATGCGACAAATAAAGTAGCAATACGTCAGGCTTTGGCACATCCGATGAGCGAATTTTTGGGTACTATTTTGATTGTGGCTGTACTGTGGTTCGGTGGTGCATTAATCCTTGGACAAAATTCTTCAATAGATGCCCCGACGTTTATCTTTTATATGGTTATCTTATACAGTGTAATTAATCCGTTAAAGGATTTTGCAAAAGCCGGATATAGTATACCGAAAGGTTTGGCTTCTATGGAACGTGTGGATAAGATTCTGAAAGCGGAAAATAAAATTAAAGAAATATCAAATCCTAAACCATTGAAAGGCTTGTTTGACGAAATTGTATTTAAGGATATATCTTTCAGCTATGATGGTAAACGGGAGGTACTGAAGCATGTAAATCTAACCGTTCCTAAGGGGAAAACCATAGCTTTAGTTGGACAATCTGGTTCTGGAAAATCGACTCTGGTGGACTTGTTGCCACGCTACCATGATGTACAAGAAGGAGATATTACAATTGATGGTACAAGTATTAAGGATGTGAGAATTGCGGATTTACGCACTTTAATTGGAAATGTTAATCAAGAAGCCATCTTATTTAACGATACATTCTTCAATAATATAGCTTTTGGCGTGGAGAATGCTACAATGGAGCAAGTGATAGAAGCTGCTAAAATTGCTAATGCGCATGACTTTATAATGGAAAAGCCGGAAGGATATAATACGAATATTGGAGATCGTGGAGGAAAATTGTCCGGTGGTCAGCGCCAACGTGTTAGTATTGCTCGTGCAATATTGAAGAACCCTCCAATCCTTATTCTTGATGAGGCTACGTCTGCGTTGGATACCGAATCGGAACGTTTGGTACAGGAGGCATTGGAGCGTTTGATGAAAACGCGTACGACAATAGCTATTGCTCATCGACTTTCTACTATTAAAAATGCAGATGAGATCTGTGTATTGTATGAGGGGGAGATTGTAGAACGCGGTAAGCATGAAGAGCTAATCGAAATGAATGGCTATTATAAGCGTCTACATGATATGCAACAGTTATAAGACTTTGCATCTTGTCGTAATTATTGGATGAAATTAGGAATATCCCTAATTCGGGATATTCCTAAAATAATAAAATTAAAGGCAACTACTTCATTGCGAATTAGTTGCCTTTTTTGTATCTTTAAGCACTCCCCCCAAAAAACGGTTTGACGGCCAAAACGGGGGTAATTAACAATAAAAACACATGGTAAAGATACAAAAAATTTCAGAAATCGAACCTAGTTTAGGTTTTACCGAGTTCGATATACTAAAAAAATATCGTCAAAGTTTTGCAACGAGTGAATTAGGTCGGCTCCATTCTCTGTTTCCTTTCTCGGCACTGGCCCGCCAAATGCATTTGAAGTCTTCCGCTTTGGGGCGTAAAAGTTATTTTTCTCCTGAAGGTAAAATAGCCTTGATGGTCTTGAAGTCCTATACCAACTTCTCCGATTCACAACTGATCGAACATTTAAACGGTAATATTCATTACCAGATATTCTGTGGTGTTCAGATTGATCCTCTTCATCCACTGACCAATTCAAAAATCGTCAGTGCAATCCGTCAGGAACTGGCGGCCCATCTTGATATTGAGTCCCTCCAGCTTATTCTGGCTGAGCACTGGAAACCTTACCTTGAAAACCTTCATGTCTGTATGACCGATGCCACCTGTTATGAAAGTCATCTGCGCTTTCCTACCGATGTCAAACTTTTATGGGAAGGTATTGTATGGCTTCACCGTCATCTGTGCAAACATTGCCGTACATTGCACATACAACGTCCCCGTAACAAGTATCTTGATGTAAGCCGCGCCTACCTTGCTTATAGCAAACTTCGTAAACGCAGGAAATCACAGACCCGTATGATTAAACGCAGGTTACTTCAGTTGTTGGAAAAGTTACTTGAGCAGCTGAAGCTGCTTCATTCCTCCTACAGGGACAGGCTTACACTATCCTCCGATTACCAAAGACGTTTCTCGGTCATACAGAGGGTCCTTGAGCAAGGAAAGTATTTATTTGCAGGTAAAAAAGTGTCCGACCGTATTGTGAGTATCGACCGTCATTACCTTCGTCCCATTATCAGAGGCAAGGAAACCAAATCCGTTGAATTCGGCGCCAAAGTCAACAATATACAGATAGATGGGATCTCCTTCATAGAACATATCTCCTTTAAGGCTTTCAACGAAGGAATACGTTTGAAGGACTGTATTCGTCTGCAACAACAACTGACCGGGGTTAGAGTGAAGGCGCTTGCAGCGGATTCAATCTATGCTAATAATGCCAACCGGAAATTTTGTACAAGATATCACATCAGTACTTCCTTTAAGCGTAAGGGCAGAGCTGCCAAAGACGAGCCGCTTCGTAAGATCTTACGGTCGGAACTCGGCCGTGAAAGAGCCACCCGCCTGGAAGGAAGCTTTGGAACACAGAAACAACATTACTCACTGGCCAGGATAAAAGCCAGAAACAGGAGAACGGAAATGCTTTGGATTTTCTTTGGAATACATACGGCCAATGCGGTATGTATGATAGAAAAGGTTGAAAAGAAAATAAGAAAGGCAGCATAATCTGACTAAAATGAGAGGTAAACAGGAGAGGTTTTAACTTCCCCTAAAAAAGACATGTACATAATGCAAGGTTGGAAGAGAAAACATAAGAATATGTAAATAATATTCCATAAAAAAGGATGAAGGAATGGGGAGTTGACAGAAAAAATTAAGAGAAAAGCTCACGTAAGGTAAAACTTTTCTCTTGATTTATGAGAAAGAGGAACATTTACTGAATATCCCTAATTCTAACGAATCAATTAGACATTTCTTTGCCTGCAAATAACTCTTTTTGGCGGACGAATAACTGTAAAACGTCCTCTGGGACGTGCAGACCACGGAAAAATGTTTTTCCATGATATCCCTAATTAGTAGTTCTCCATTCGTGTCTTCTGCAAGCATTTCTACACGATTAAACTTATATCTTCATACTAACAAATGCAGGGCTTTAAATGTTGATATGCAAACTATTTGGCTTTTTATATTATTCTCTGCATCCTATATAGAACAATTCATTAAATGTTATCATTTAGTTCTGTAAAAAATGTTGTAAATATGGGGCAAATTGCTGAATAAAAACTGTAGTTTTTCTAAAAAGTGCTAGTTTTATTCAGCAATTTACTCTATATTTGTCTGTATAACCCCAAAACAAGAAATGATGGATACGCTTTATAGGTCATACCGGATGTTGCTTGACAACATATCCACTGATTTTATCCGTTATCTCCATGATGAGATAGAGTGGAGTAGTAGGCTTATTGCTATTTTAGGTCCACGCGGTGTTGGTAAAATAACTATGCTTTTGCAACATATCAAGCTGTATGATAATATTGACGAGACCTTGTTTGTGACAGCTGATGATTTGTATTTTGCGGAACATAAACTGTTTGATCTGGCAATGGACTTCTATCAGCATGGGGGAAAAAACTCTATATTGACGAAATACATAAGTATGCTGGTTGGGCTCGGGAGATAAAGAATATATATGATCTGATTCCAAAACTGCAAGTCGTGTATAGTGGTTCCTCTATATTGGATTTGGAAGTCGGAGAGGCTGATTTGAGTCGTAGAAAGTTGGAATATCGTATGGTAGGATTGTCTTTCCGCGAATACCTTGCCATTTCGTATGGTTATCATTTACCAGTTTATTCTTTGGAAGATATACTGAAACATAAAGTAGATTTTCCTTATGCCGAGGTGCGTCCTATTTTATTGTTTAAGGAGTATTTACAGCATGGTTATTACCCTTTCTTTCAAGAAAAGGGATATTTGCTCCGTTTGCAAAGTATCATTAAGCAGACTTTGGAAAATGATATACCGACTTTTGCGAATATGAATATAGCGACAGCATTAAAGTTGAAAAGACTGTTATATATCATAGCGAAAAGTGTTCCGTTTAAACCAAATTTTACCAAGTTGGCGACTTTGCTTGATATGAATAGAAATACGGTTTCCGATTTGATGTGTTATCTGGAAAAGGCTGGAATAATTAATCAGCTTCGGGCAGAGACGGAAGGTGTCAGACTTTTAGGCAAAGTGGACAAGGTGTATCTGAATAATACGAATTTGGCTTATGCACTTTCTGACAATACACCGGATATTGGTAACGTGCGCGAAACGTTTTTCTTTTCTGCTCTGCGAGTTGTTTGTCCGGTAACTACATCGAATGTTTCTGATTTTACGGTAGGTGGTTATACTTTTGAAGTAGGTGGAAAGAATAAATTGCAGAAGCAGGTGCATGATGTGGAGAATGCGTATGTTGTGAAAGATGATATTGAGTACGGAATGCGTAATGTGGTTCCTCTCTGGGCATTTGGTTTTTTATATTGAGATGGTATATGTATGTTTGTACGATGTGGACTTATGCTGAATTCAATTTGTAAATGCGACACCTCCTTATTTTATAAGTTCAATTTTTTCTTGAGCTGCTTAATCTTTCTAAAATTTTGTGCCTCTTTGGGTGATAAAAATCCCAATCTTTTTCTTGGTCTTTGATTAATTTCTAATGTAATTTCCTCTATATATTGGTGTGTAATATATTCGAACGAAATGCCTTTCGGTATATATTGCCTGACTAATCCATTTAGGTTTTCATTTGCTCCTCTTTCCCATGGGTGATGTGGTTTTGCAAAGTAAAAATCTATCCCTAATTCTTTCGCAATATATTGGTGGTCTGCAAATTCTGATCCATTGTCTGAAGTAATTGTATGTATTCGCCCTTTATATGGTCTCAATAGTTGCACGGTTGCTGCCGCCACATATTTAGCTTCCTTACTTGGCAACTTGTATGTCCATAGCCACCCAGTTTTTCTTTCATTTATTGTAAGAATAGCCCCTTTATTATTCTTTCCAATAATAGTATCCATTTCCAAATCTCCCCATCTCTTTTTTTTCTCCACAATAGCAGGTCTTTCCGAAATATCCTTGCGATTGGGAATACATCCTCTACTATTATGTGCGGAACCTCTCTTTCCATGCTTCCGCCCCTTTCTTCTAAGTGACCGATATAAATCCCCGCCTTTTCGTTTATCGTCCCATATCCACTGATAAAGCCTCTCCACGGAAACCATCGGGAAGCCTAGCCCCTTACATCTTCCTACTATTTGTTCCGGGCTATAATTCAGCTGGACAAGCATGGCTGTGGCTCTGGCCTTGACACACTCTGTGAATTTCTGTGGACGAATACGTTGCTCTTTACGACGTTCGTAACGATACTGTGCATAGTCAGCATCATAAGAGTCCGTGGAATTCCATTTATTGCGACATAACTCACGATAAAGGGTACTACGATGAATACCCAGCAAATGGGCTATTTCATCTTTTTTAATTCCTGCTTGCAGATACGCTTGTAATTTGTATCTTTGTCCTTCGGTTAATTGTTTCATCATGCGACTGATTTGGTAGGAGATTGAGGGAGCAAGATAGAAACTTTATTCCAAGGGAGAAGCAAGATGAAGATTTTTTTCATCCGCTTCTCTCTAAAAATATTTTTCTAAACTATATTCTCACTCAACTGTCGCATTTATAACTTGAACTTAGGCTTTTCTCCTGCATCTCTCATAGATTTCCGATTTATCTCTCATAATATCCTGTAGTCGGAACGTAGATGGGCTGTGTCGGTTTTCCGATATTTTTCAACTTGCCTTCCGCTTTCAACCGGCGGAGTTGCCGTGCCGCCATGCTTTGGGTGAATTCACAAAGCGATTGCATTCTGGAGCGTGTCAGGGCGACATTGGTTACAAAATATTCCGTCAATTTATTATCTATTTCTTCTTGGGAAAGGGAAGCGGAGTGTGGTTTGTATTTTGAGCGTCGCACATGAGTAGCTATACATGCACTTCTTAGATCTCTGTCGGCTTGGAAGCGGATGGACTTAAATTTTACTTTATCAGCACGGGTGCTGAGCGAATGTACCGGTTCGGTTGTTTGCAAAGTGATTTGAAAATAACCGATTCCGTCCAAATGTACTCTTTCTCCTTCGCGGAGATGATTTCCCATGCATCTGCTCAATTCCATCAACATAGCTTCTACTTCTGATTTTCCGAAAGTAGTTGCCTGATGAATTTCTATTGCCAACCTTTGAGAAGTGACGTGTTGAAAATTAACCACTCTTGGGTGGTAACTTGGTTCTTCCCCTTCTTTTTCCGGTTGAGGATTCTTGTAAAACTCGAATTGTATTGCCATTTCTGTTTTGATTTAATGGTGATTTATATGTCAGGCTACTTATGTTGTTGGCATATCTTGCCTTTGTTTTCGGATAATTTACCGGCATTATAATCGTTCCACTCTAGTAAATGGTTCTGTGCACTACTGTGAACGGTACTGTTCACTAGAATAGACGGATCTGAACACTGGAGTGGAACGGTTGCAATGCTTCATCAAAGATACGACATTTGGAGCTGGAAAACAAGAGATTAGACAGTCGTTTTCATATAAAATACTGTAAGTTGTTTTGTGGAATACAGCTTGTTGGGAGAAGGAGGAAAAGGAAGTATGAGAGATACGGACGGAAAACATGAGAGATGCAGGAGAAAAGTATGAGAGATACTTTGAATTTCTGCATCTCTCATAATATAACCGTCTAGTAATTAATAGTTTATATTGATTTATGAGAGATATGAGAGATGAATACCAAATATTTCAGAAGGAGGGGTTCCTAAGTTCAAGTTATAAATGCGACAGTTGAGTGAGAATATAGTTTAGAAAAATATTTTTAGAGAGAAGCGGATGAAAAAAATCTTCATCTTGCTTCTCCCTTGGAATAAAGTTTCTATCTTGCTCCCTCAATCTCCTACCAAATCAGTCGCATGATGAAACAATTAACCGAAGGACAAAGATACAAATTACAAGCGTATCTGCAAGCAGGAATTAAAAAAGATGAAATAGCCCATTTGCTGGGTATTCATCGTAGTACCCTTTATCGTGAGTTATGTCGCAATAAATGGAATTCCACGGACTCTTATGATGCTGACTATGCACAGTATCGTTACGAACGTCGTAAAGAGCAACGTATTCGTCCACAGAAATTCACAGAGTGTGTCAAGGCCAGAGCCACAGCCATGCTTGTCCAGCTGAATTATAGCCCGGAACAAATAGTAGGAAGATGTAAGGGGCTAGGCTTCCCGATGGTTTCCGTGGAGAGGCTTTATCAGTGGATATGGGACGATAAACGAAAAGGCGGGGATTTATATCGGTCACTTAGAAGAAAGGGGCGGAAGCATGGAAAGAGAGGTTCCGCACATAATAGTAGAGGATGTATTCCCAATCGCAAGGATATTTCGGAAAGACCTGCTATTGTGGAGAAAAAAAAGAGATGGGGAGATTTGGAAATGGATACTATTATTGGAAAGAATAATAAAGGGGCTATTCTTACAATAAATGAAAGAAAAACTGGGTGGCTATGGACATACAAGTTGCCAAGTAAGGAAGCTAAATATGTGGCGGCAGCAACCGTGCAACTATTGAGACCATATAAAGGGCGAATACATACAATTACTTCAGACAATGGATCAGAATTTGCAGACCACCAATATATTGCGAAAGAATTAGGGATAGATTTTTACTTTGCAAAACCACATCACCCATGGGAAAGAGGAGCAAATGAAAACCTAAATGGATTAGTCAGGCAATATATACCGAAAGGCATTTCGTTCGAATATATTACACACCAATATATAGAGGAAATTACATTAGAAATTAATCAAAGACCAAGAAAAAGATTGGGATTTTTATCACCCAAAGAGGCACAAAATTTTAGAAAGATTAAGCAGCTCAAGAAAAAATTGAACTTATAAAATAAGGAGGTGTAGCATTTACAAATTGAATTCAGCGTTTAAATAACTATAAATGAGCAAACCTTTTGTGGCAATATTTGTATATATAATAAATTATAGGTAATTTTGCCACAGAAATTGAAGGAGACACTCATGAAAACGATTAATCAAATTATTGGAGAAAATCTAAAGAAAATTAGAGAGTTGTCCGGTTTTACGCAAGAGCAGATAGCCAAATCTATTGGGATAGAGCGTTCTACGTATAGTAATTATGAAGGAGGAACAAGAGAAGTTCCGTACGATATTTTAGAACGGCTTTCAAATCTGTTTGGCTGTGAACCTTTTATTCTGTTTGAAGATAATATTCAAACTGATAATGAAATTATGGCTACTGCTTTTAGACTTTCCGATTTAGAAGATAGTGATTTGAAAGAAATAGCTAATTTTAAGGATATTGTGAAATCATATCTCAAAATGGAACGAATAGCCCAAGATGAAGCTGAATAAATTTATAATAGAAAGACAAGTATCAGAGTTTCGTACAGATAATGGGCTTAGTTTATCCGAACCTATTACATTGAAAAGTCTGCTCCTAAAATTGAACGTGCTTACAATTTTCAGACCTTTGTCTGAGAATTTTTCAGGTATGTGTCTAAAGGATAATTCCGGACACCGTTTCATGTTAATCAACTCTCGTCAACCGCGAGGAAGACAGCATTTTACGATTGCCCACGAATTGTATCACTTATTTATAGAAGAAAAACCGACACCACATAAATGCAATCCGGGATACAGTAAAAATAAAGTAGAGCAGAATGCGGATATGTTTGCCTCCTCCCTATTAATGCCGGAAGCCGGAATTTGCCAGTTAATACCTGAAACGGAATTAAATACTAGAAATATTTCCATAGCAACGATTTTAAAACTTGAACACTATTTTTCTGTTTCTCGTTCGGCTCTGCTATATCGATTATTAAATATTGGGCTCATCTCGGAAAATACACGTTCTCAACTTGCTGAAATAGGAGTAAAATACTCAGCAAAATGTTTTGGATATGATACAGCCTTATACGAAGCCGCAAATGAGGGGTTAGTTATCGGTGACTTTGGAGAGAAGGCACGTAATTTATTCGATAAAGGAAAAATTTCAGAAAGCCATTATATGGAACTACTCAGTAAGATTAGTATCAATGAGACACAAAAAAACGAAAATAGTACTCGATGCTGATGTGATTATCCATTTTATAGAAGCGGGTAACTTTTCACTATTGCCTGATATATTCCCCGAATATGAATATATAATATTGGACGTGGTTTATAATGAAGTTTCAAAGAACTCTAAAACAAGAGATTTTATAGATAATTATCTCTGCTACTTTTCCAAATTAAGAAAAGAAAAATTTTCTCCTAAAGGAGAATCTATGAAAGAGTATTTCTTGTTACAACGTAGACTGGGGCAAGGTGAAAGCGCGTGTATGATTTATTGCAGAGATAATCAGGATGTATTAGGAAGTAGTAATTTAAGAGACATAAAAGAATATTGTTCTCAAAATAATATCACGTATCTGACAACCCTTGATTTTCTGTATTACGCTTATTGCAGAAAAAGAATGACACAACAAGAATGCACTGAATTTATGCAAGCGGTAAATGATGCAGGAAGTAAGCTTCCTGTCATTGATATAACTCAATATATATGTACTGTGCAAATCTAATTGTAAACAACAGCCCTACACCACACATGCAGGACAAATAAATAAAATAATGAGAATAACACAAGTGAGAGACGATGGCAAGGTGAATACACTGCGTACGTTGAGAATTGAGCAGCTCGTGGAGCTGATGAAAGTGGAAACCAAAGCACAGCCCGTCTCAAAAATGAGAGAAGTCCTGCCCTATATGCTTCCCGGTGATAAAAACGACTATGTTCAGAAAGTGCCGAAACTGCTTCCTGCTGCCGCATTTGTCCGTAGAAACGGGGTGATGGTTATGGCGGAATACAATGGAATTGTAATGATTCAGGTGAATAATCTGTCGGGGCCTATGGAGGCCGATGAAGTGAAGAAGTGGGTGAAGGAACTCCCGCAAACGTATCTGGCATTTGTCGGTTCTTCCGGGAAGTCTGTCAAGATCTGGGTACGTTTTACTTATCCTGACGATCTTTTGCCGGTCACCCGCGAACAAGCGGAATTGTTTCATGCGCACGCTTATCGGTTGGCGGTGAAGTTCTACCAACCTCAACTTCCTTTTCATATTGAACTGAAAGAACCTTCGTTGGAACAGTATTGTCGCCTGACTTTCGATCCGGAGCTGTATTTCAATCCCGAATCAATGCCGATTTACATGAAGCAGCCCGCATCTATGCCCGGCGAGACGACTTATCGTGAACAGGTACAGACGGAGACTTCCCCTTTACAACGGCTTGCGCCCGGATATGAAAGTCATGAAGCGCTTTCCGTTCTGTTCGAAGCGGCTTTTGCGCGGGCGCTGGAGGAACAGGAGGAATTTCAGCCGGACGGAGATATACATTCGTTGCTGGTTGCCCTTGCGGGACATTGTTTCCGTGCAGGTATTCCCGAAGAGGATACGGTACGGTGGTCGCGCGCTCATTATCACTTGCCGAAGGATGATTTTCTGATTCGGGAGACGGTGAAGAATGTCTATCGTTCCGGACGTGGGTTTGCCGATAAGAGCAGTCTGCTTCCCGAACAGATATTCGTTATGCAGATGGATGAGTTTATGAAACGCCGCTATGAGTTTCGTTTCAACCAGTTGACTACACAGGTGGAATGTCGGGAGCGGAATACCTTTAATTTCTATTTTCATCCGGTGGACAAACGGCAGATGGCAAGCATTACGATGAATGCGCAGTACGAGGGGCTTAAGCTTTGGGACAAGGATGTGGTGCGTTATCTGAATTCCGATCATGTTCCTGTGTATCAACCAGCTGAAGAATTTCTTTATGACCTTCCCCATTGGGATGGGAAGGATCATATTGGGGATCTGGCAAAACGGGTGCCTTGCGACAATCCTCATTGGCCGCATTTGTTTCGCCGTTGGTTTCTCAGCATGGTAGCGCATTGGCGTGGAATGATGAGGAAGAATTATGCGAATAGCACTTCGCCGATATTGGTTGGCCCGCAGGCATACAGGAAATCTACGTTCTGCCGTTTGATTTTGCCACCGTGTCTGCAGGCTTATTATACGGATAGCATTGATTTCAGCCGGAAGCGGGATGCGGAACTGTATCTGAATCGTTTCCTGTTGATTAATATGGATGAATTCGACCAGATCAGCATTACTCAACAGCCTTTCCTAAAGCATATTCTTCAAAAACCGGTTGTGAATACAAGGCGTCCCAATGCTTCGGCGGTGGAGGAACTTCGGCGCTATGCTTCTTTTATCGGTACGAGTAATCATAAGGACTTGTTGACGGACACTTCCGGCAGCCGCCGCTATATCGCTGTCGAGGTGACGGGAGTGATAGATGTCGTCCGTCCTATTGATTACGAACAGCTTTACGCGCAAGCGATGGCGGCATTATATAAGAATGAACGGTATTGGTTTGACGAGCGGGATGAGGCCATCATGACGGAAGCCAATCAGGAATTTGAGCAGTCGCCCGCTATTGAACAGTTGTTTCAGGTGTATTATCGGGCGGCAGGAAAGGAGGAAGAAGGCGAATGGTTGCTTGCTGCGGATATATTGCAACGTATACAGAAAGCCGCCAAAATGAAATTCTCCTTCGGACAAGCCACCCATTTCGGGCGTATCCTGCGACGGTTGGGAGTAGAGTCGTTCAGGAAAACACATGGGGTTTATTATCATGTAGTGGCTTTGGAGTGATATAATTGCTTAATATATGTATTTTTGTTTTGCGCACAAAACGTTTTTGTGACAAATTTGTTTTGCGCTCAAAACAAATCTTGTATAAGTATTTGGGTTTTGATGTTAGATAAAACGTACCGAAAGTTTGTTGCTTAACTTTCGGTACGTTTATGTTAATATATTGCATTTGTTTTATTAATAAAGCTTATGTTCTTCTTTTTGTAGAAGCAGGTGTTTAGCTAATGTTAAAGCTTCGGGAGTGATAAACTTTCCATGTAGCTCTTTAATAATATCTTCTTCCGTGAATGGTATATAATCTATTCTCTCACGTTCGATTTTATCTTTTGCACTATCAGTATATACTCTGAGTTGGTCGTTAATAGTTTGAGAAGGATCTGTCTCGATTATAGCATATGAAAACAGCTCTATTTCTAGTCTGTCACATTCTATAAGACCAATTTCAAAGATTCCTTTTTTGAAATTGGTCGCTATCTTATTCTGTAAACGCAATTCCTCATTTAATGCTCTGCTAAAAAGGATTTCGGGGTCTAATTGCATATTACTTTTTGAATCCCGTACAGGGTTACCATCTTTATCCAAACGGAGGTCTTTTAATAAGTGGACGGTTTCGTCATAGCTGAAATGCCACATATTTTTAGCTTGAATGAGATTGGAACGTTTTACCCATTGTAAGTATTCTTCATGCCCATGTTTGACGATAATAAATCCTCCTAATCCTAAGGAGCATAGAAAAGGAGCGAAATTACTAATATTGCTTAGTTTGATATTAAATTGCGCTTTTTTCTTTTTTAGCAAGTGATATAGCTCACCGGTAAATTTGAATGTATAGTAGTCGGACTGATATAGATCAATGTCTAATGTACTTTTCTCGTCTCCGGGAGTTCTGGACGGGCGGATATTATAGACTCCTACCATAGGTCCATTAAACATTAAAGTGTTAATCTTAAGGTCTTTCTCGATAATAGCTACCGCTTGTTCACGTGCTTGATCTATAATCTTTTCTGCCTCCTGTTGTGAAAGATTGCACTGTTCACAAATGAAGCCAACCATTTGCATATAGATTTCTTCGTTTTCGATCTCGTAGCCTTTATTGTACTGAGCCAGTTGTTGTCTCCACTTGTCGCTCTTATCAAGAAAGCTTTTTATACGATGGGCGGACTCGGGAGTCGGATTGACGTAAAATGATTTTCTCAGCACATTGAAATGTATGTCTTCGTTATCATATACATCTGTATTGCATTCTAATGGAGTGAATGAGCCAAAAGGAGTTAATGGCTTCTTTAAACAAATTTGAATACCTATGCGGGCTAAGATAATGTCAACGGCAAGTTTTCCGTCATCTTGTTCGGGGAAATCATCAATGAGCGATTGGAGATCTCTAAATCGCTCATTGCCTTCAATATATTCGGAAAGTGCAGGGATGCGTGATAGCTGTTGAGAGTTACAAAGCCATTGTATCTCATTTAAGCGTTCGGAGAAATCACGATGGTTATTATAATTTAATTCTGTGCAATCTGGAAAGTACGGAAAACAGAGAATTTGCTTCTTGAGGGAGAAAGCATATTCCAGCTCTTGCTTTACATAGTTTGATTTTATGGATTCTTTTGTGTAAATGAGAAGAAAAGCGGACGAGTCCCGAATGTTCTGTTTTATTTCTTCACCAAAATCTTCACTGGGCTTTTTATATAGATTCTCTATATCAATCCAAGTGGTAATGCCGTTTGTCTCAAAATCTTTCAGGAATGCGTGTACGATATCGAAATTTTTCGAATAGCTGATAAAAATGTCTTTCATGATGATTATATGTTATAGGTTGATACTCCTTTGGGGAATGGCAGGATTACCGTAAGCTAACATGAAGTCTGCTATTGATTTGGTTACCACAGAGCCTGCGCCTACCATTGCCGCACGACCGATTGTGATACCGCAAACAATGGTGGCGCCGGAACCGATAGAAGCTCCGTAAGAGATAAGGGTATCGCTTCGTGTCCAATCTTTGCCGGTTTTTAATGTGCCGTCCGGATTGATGGAACGAGGATATTTATCGTTTGTAAATGATACATTTGTGCCAATGAATACACCGTCTTCGAGAGTGACTCCTTCATAAATACTATTGTTGTTTTGTATTTTTACATTGTTACCTATTCTAACATTATGATCGACGAATACATTACGGTGAATTCGGCAGTTTTTGCCGATTTTACAACCGGACGCCAAGTGGGACATAGCTTCTATTATTGTATTGTCACCAATTTCGATTTGATCCTCCAAAATAGCTGTTGGATCGATTTTTACATTTATTCCTATTTTCTGACTCATGACTTTTTGTTTTATAATTTGGCTAATATCCGTTTTTTTGTTCAGATATACAAGAATATTAAGGATTTTTTTTTGTGGGATGAGATAATGGAGATGTTTGTTGGATATTTCTATTTTTATTATTATCTTGCATAATTAATTTTAAAACTAAAATAAAGAGTTGTATGGAGAAATATATTCCAAGTCCTTTGAATACTGAGGGTATTGTTTTGTCAGAAGAGCTATTGGAGTTGACAGAGTTTATGGCGCGTAATGTACATGAGGTCTGGGCTGCTACACGTATGGCACAGGGTTGGGTGTACGGCAAGGAACGTAATGATACTTTAAAGGAACACCCCTGTTTGGTTCCTTATGAGGAATTGCCGGAGTCTGAGAAAAAGTATGATCGTGACACGGCTATTGAAACCTTGAAACTGATAAAAAGCTTGAATTATGAAATCCATAAGGTTTGATGTATGATAAGTTGATTTACTATGAAAAAAAACACTCATTTAAGTCTGTTTGTCTGGGCGACAGGCTTTGTCATATTGGGATTTGCTTTCGGAATTCCGATACTTTGGCTTTTGGCATTTATTGGTTTTATTGGAACTGCAATTTGTTATAATTATTATACGATACACCAGCGTCGCTATTCTTCGTGGATAGAACTGATAGATCGTGTGATTTCAAGCGGAATTTATACGCAAATTTGGGCTTTTATAGCTTTAATGGCGGCTATTTTATTCGTTTTTATCGTTATTGTTTTTGTTTTCGATATACACCTGTATTCTGATGATACTTTTGGGCTTTGGGAGAAGATACGGGGAGTCGTTTTGCTTTTTCTGGATCCGGGATTTTTCTCTGTTGAAAATTCGACTGGAATACAAATCTTTGCAATGCTTATTTCGTTTATAGGTATGGTGTTGCTAGGTGGAGTATTTATCTCGACTGTTTCCAATATAGTTGAGCGCCGGGTAGATTCTTTAAGAAATGGTTTGGTTGTCTATGACCATTTTGATGAGCATTATGTGATTATCGGTTATAGTGAGATTGCCGTTATATTAATATTGGATATTTTCAAACATTATGGTTGGGATTGCGGAGTGGTGGTAAATAAAGAAATGAAGATTGACGGCAAACTGCTTGATAAACTGCCAAAAGTGTTGATACTTACTAATCAGGATGTTCATGTGGTGCGAGCTCAGATTTGGGCGCATTTACCAAAGAAGATAGAGGAACGTGTTGTCCTGTATGCTGGTAATATTGATTCTTATGAGCATATTCATAATTTGAATATTCAAAGGGCGAAAGAGGTTTATGTATTGGGGGAACAGAATGAATATGGAAGAGACACGAAGAATTTGGAATGTGTACATCTAATTTCCGAAATAAGAGGTTGCGGACGGGAGCCTCTTCAGGTAAATGTCCAATTTGACAGAATTTCTTCTTATTCCATTATACAACGGCTCAATTTACCTAAAGAATATATTCAGGATAAGAATGGGAATCCGAATATTTATTTTCGGCCTTTTAACTTTTTTGAGAATTGGGGACGTATTTTGTGGGGGTTCTATGAATTTAAACGGAAAAGATATGATTCTCTTGATTTTGAACCGCTAGTGAATGATAAGTATGTGCATTTGGTAATTGTTGGTTTTAATAGAATGGGGCGAGCTTTGTTGTTAGAGGCTTTACGGGTATGTCATTATCCCAACTTTATGGAAGCTGATGAGGAGGCAGGTGTTATTGCACAAAATAAAACCCGCATTACAATAGTGGACAAATCGATGGATGAACTTCTGCCTCTTTTTAAAGCGCAGTACCCTTATTTGTCTCAAATAGAGGATATTGATATTGAATTTTTAAATAACAAAGTGGAAGATGAGCTTGTCTGCGAACGATTAAAGGAGGCGGCGATGGAGGAGAGGGCACTTTTGACGGTTGCTATTTGTTTGCGAGACCCGGATTTAAGCCTTGCGGTTGGTTTGAGCTTACCGGAAGCCGTATATTATTCAGTTGAAGAACGTAAGGATGAGCAGGGAAATGTAATTGTGAATGATATGGGAAAGGTAGAGTATAGAATAAAAAGCGGTAATTCGAGAGTCTTGATCAGGCAGGAATTGCGTTCGGGAATAGGAGGTATATTGGATAAAGAAGATGGAAAATATATCCATGTAAGGACTTTTGGACAATGTATGGAAGGTGTTAGCGATGAACTGTTGGATGATACTATGGCGATGTATGTGAACGCTTATTTCTCTGTAAAATACTGTGACTTTGATGGTTTGTGTTGCAAAAAAGAGAAAGATGCACTTGATTCAATTTTGTTGGATTATTGGAGTCGGGTTCTATCTTCGACGCTAGAAGGTAAACCTAATCCGAAGGATTTTGTAGGATGGTTATTTGTCGATCGGGAATTTATGGATAATATAGCGTTTCGATTATGGATATACCAACCGGAGCATTTTAGATTCTCTAATCGTTACCAGGTAGATATGTATGGTACGTATTTGAAGTATCTTTCTCCTGAATTGAAAGATATGTATCCTCTGCAAGCGTTGGCTCAGATGGAACATTTAAGGTGGTGTGCGGAAAGAAGTATTGTGGGATATAAGTCTGCTACTGATGTTAATTTGAAAGATGATAATTACAGGTTACATCGATTAATAATGCCTTTTAATAAGTTGGGAATTGATAGGCGTTTTGAAAAGGAAAAAGAAAAGGATGAAGATGTGATAGGTAATTTAGAAAAATTGATTAAGTTGCTGGCTCCTGCGGATTATGTAGGAAGAAACCTTTTTGCTGGCTAATGTTAATGATTAGGGACTTAAATTTGAAATTTCTATCTTTGCTGCATTATTAAAATAATATATAAAAGCATCAAGATATAACAGATTTATTGTAACTTTACCCGCTAAATAACAGAATAATATGGTTTTTAATGAGGTTGAAATAAATAATTTTAGAGGAATAAAACATCTTGTTCTTTCTGATTTAAGGCAAATAAATTTGCTGGTAGGTAAAAATAATTGCGGTAAATCGACAGTGCTTGATGGTATATTTTTATTGTCTGGATTTTCAAATCCTCTTCTTAACTTAAGAATCAATCAATTTAGAGATTATAATAGGTTCAATGAAGAAGATCTTGCTTTGAACTTTTATAATATGATTTCTGACAATCATATTCAAATATCTGGTAATATGATGGATGGAACTATTAGAGAATTGAAAATCACTCCTATCGTTTCCGAATCTCAAATCGTTATATCTAAAGAGGATATTTCTACTCAGGCTCTTTCAAATAAAGAAGCTAATATAAGTACCGGCTTGACAATGAATTTTAGCTATACCAAAGCTGATAATGAAAAGAAAAGTGATAGCGCGGCAATTATCATTACCTCGAAAGGAGTTGATGGCAATATAAAAGTAAGGTCCTCTAAGGAATACAAAGAGACGCTATCCGGGGTATATATTAATTCTAAATTTGCATTCAATATTGCCGTTGATAACTTGACACGTATAATAGAAGAAAAACAGGAGCAAGTAATAGTGGAAATATTGCAACATATAGAACCTAGAATAAAGTCTATTGCAGTGTTAAAATCAGGCGTTAATGTTGACATAGGGTTGAATAGATTGGTTCCTATTAATATGTTAGGGGATGGAATAAGGAAATTATTAGCGATAATAACATCTCTCTATGAATGTAAGAAAGGACTTGTTCTTATCGATGAAATAGATAATGGGATGCATTTTTCTTCTTTATCTTCTTTATGGAAAGCTATTATAAAAACTGCGAACTTATTGGATGTTCAGGTTTTTGCAACTACACATAATATTGAATCTTTGCAGTCTTTAAATAAAGTATTATCTGATAGTGAATGTATTGAATCTCAAAATGATATAATGTGTTATTCATTGAGGCATATGCCAACAGACGAATTGAAAGCTTATCAATATCCCTATGAAAAGTTTCAGTATGTTATTAATCAAGAAATTGAAATACGATGATTAGAATTTTTGTAGAGGGGAGAGATTCAGAGTTTTTAGACAAGTACCTCCTTTCCCTTTTTGGGGAAAACAAAGGAATGTGGGAAATTATTCAAGCTGGAGGGTATAGCAAGCTGCACTTATTAGATCAGCAATTTAAAGAAAATACAGAACGAGGGGGGGGTAATTTGATAATCTTTGATGCGGATTCTGCTGACAATGGGGGAGGATATATTGTCAGGAAAAGCTATCTTCAAGAGAGATTGGAAGAACTATCTATATCTGCTGAATTATTTTTATTTCCAAATGACAAAGAAGATGGCGATTTTGAATTATTATTAGAACATATTGTTAATGAAGAGCATACATGCCTTCTAAAATGCTTTGAGGGTTATGAAAAGTGTGTTGCTGGACATGTAGATAACGAAGGTAATCCTCAATATATTACTCCAAATAGAAAAGCCAAAATATATGCTTATTTAGAGTCTATAAAGAAATCAAAAAAAGAACTTGAACGTTTTAAGAACAAAAAAGAGTTTTTTTTCGATAATCCTAAGTATTGGAATTTAGAGGCTGAGTATTTGCTTCCTCTAAAACAATTTTTATTGAATGTTATTCAAATCTGATTAGAAAGCTAATTGACAATGATATTATTAAGTTTTGACACAGAGGAGTTTGATGTACCCCGTGAACATGGAGTGGACTTTCCGCTGGATAAGGCAATGGAAGTATCGGTTTATGGTACGAACAAGATACTGGACTGTCTGAAAAAGAATGGGGTGCGGGCTACTTTTTTCTGTACAAGCAACTTTGCGGAGAATGCTCCGGAGGTGATGCGCCGTATTATGGATGAAGGGCATGAAGTGGCGGCTCATGGGTGTGACCATTGGCAACCTCAGGTTTCGGATGTCAGTCGTTCCAAAGAAATACTCGAACGGTTGACGGGGAGGAAGATAGAGGGGTATCGCCAGCCGCGTATGTTTCCGGTGTCCGATGAAGAGATAGAGCGGATGGGATATCTGTATAATTCTTCATTGAATCCGGCGTTTATTCCCGGCAGATATATGCATCTTTCCGAGCCGCGTACTTGCTTTATGACGGGTAAGGTTCTTCAAATTCCTGCGTCGGTGACTCCGTGGATACGTTTTCCGCTATTCTGGTTGTCTTGCCATAATCTTCCGGTGAAGTTGTACCAATGGATGGCAAACAGGGTGCTGAAGCACGACGGCTATTTTGTGACCTATTTCCACCCGTGGGAGTTTTATTCATTGAATGAACATCCCGAATTTAAAATGCCGTTTATTATCCGTAATCATTCCGGCAAAGGGATGGAAGAACGGCTGGATCTGTTGATCCGTAACTTCAAGGAGAAGAAAGCCAATTTCCTGACGTACTCGGAATTTGCGAAAATGAAACGGACAGAACTAACTAAATAGAACGAGAAATGATTAAATTGGCAATTGTGTCTCCCTGCTATAATGAGGAAGAAGTGTTGGAACAGTCAGCCGCCCGTTTGACAGCCTTGTTTGATGAGCTGGTTGGGAAGGAAAAGATCAGTGCGGACAGTTTCGTGCTTTTTGTAAATGATGGTAGCAAGGACCGTACGTGGAACATTATCAAGAAGCTGCATAAGGAAAATCCTTACGTGAAAGGAATGAATCTGGCCCGGAACGTAGGTCATCAGAGCGCTATCATGGCAGGGATGATGACTGCCAAAGATTGGAGTGACGCCGTTGTTACCATTGATGCGGATTTGCAGGATGACTTGAATGCGATAGAGGAAATGATTGATGCTTATACAGCCGGTTACGATGTGGTGTACGGAGTGAAGGTCTCCCGCCAGGCCGACCCGTTGTTGAAACGTCTCTCCGCTACGGCTTTCTACAAACTGCAGCGCAGGATGGGAGTGGAATCCATTTATAACCATGCCGATTTCCGCTTTCTGAGCCGAAGGGTGCTGGAACAGTTGTCACATTATCAAGAGCGTAATCTATACTTGCGCGGCATTATTCCTCTGTTGGGCTTTCCTTCTACTACGGTGGACGACGTGATTCAGGAACGCACAGCCGGAAGCTCTAAATATACTCTGCGGAAAATGCTGGGACTGGCTCTCGACGGAATAACCTCATTCTCGGTGAAGCCGATTTATGGCATTGTCTATTTGGGTATTATCTTTGTCTTTATCAGCATTCTGATCGGTTTTTATGTCCTCTATTCGTTGATTGCGGGAACGGCGGAACATGGCTGGGCCTCTCTGATGTTGTCCGTATGGTTTGTAGGCGGTGTCGTCCTGATGTCAATCGGTGCGGTAGGGCTGTACATCGGAAAGATATATAAAGAGGTGAAACATCGTCCGCTTTATAATGTAGAAGAGGTGTTATGCGATGAGGATAAACAAAGTCATTAAAGAGACATGGGAACAACACCCGGACTGGCAGGAGAAATTCTGGCAGTTTATGCGTTTTGGCATCGTCGGTACGATATCTTCGGCGATTCACTATGGCGTATATTGTCTGGTGCTGTTGGCAGCCAATCCGACGCTTTCTTTTACGGCAGGTTATGCAGTCGGATTTGTCTGTAACTATTTTCTAACTACATTCTTTACATTCCGTTCCAAACCCTCATCCCGCAACGCCGTCGGGTTTGGTTTTAGTCATTTACTCAATTATCTGCTTGAGGTAGGTTTGCTGAACCTTTTCCTGTGGATCGGATTCGGTGAGTTTCTCGCTCCTATATTGGTGCTTATCGTAGTCGTTCCCATCAATTTCCTGATTCTTCACTTCGTATATACTTATAAAAATAAATAGTAGGGCTGCTTTCAGAACTATTCATAAAAAGAAAAAGCTATTATGAAACGTTTTCTAAATCTTATTGTATATATACTTTCCGTACATCTTTCCGCACTGATAATCACCGGATTGTTCAGAGGGGTATTGTTCATTTCTTCTCACCATCAACTGACTGCCGAAGCACTGTCTGATAAAAGTCTGTCATTGATAGCATTTATACATGGGGTATGGTTCGATAACGTGATAGGTTGTTACATATTACTGCTTCCGCTGACGGTAGCTGTAGCCTGTGGGCTTTGCAACTGTTACGGGAAGGCTTTATTCCGTTTCTTCACTATCTTCTTCGGTGTCTTTTATGGGTTGGTGTATCTGATCAGTGCGGCCGATATTCCTTATTTCGCCTACTTTTTCAAGCATATCAATTCTTCCATTTTCGAATGGTTCGGTTATGCGGGTACTACTGCGGGGATGATATTGGGAGAGACTTCCTATTATTTATCCATTGCCTTATTCCTGCTCTTTCTGATTGGCTTTATTGTGTGGATTGCCTTTCTTGGCCGGTATTTCCGTCACCGTTGCCTGTCTGCTCCCGGTTCATTCCCTTGCTTGGAACGAAGTGTTGCGGGTTTGGTAGGGCTTGGCTTGATCGGGCTTTGTGTATTTGGCATTAGGGGACGTACAGGCTATAATCCGATCAAGGTAAGTGCCGCTTATTTCTGTCAGGATGCCTTTTTGAATCAGTTGGGAGTCAGTCCGACCTTTAATTTGTTGACGAGCGTGCTGGACGACCGACGGCCGGAAAACAGATATCTGCATCTGATGGATGAACAGGAAGCGTTGGAAAAAGTAAAAGCTTTGTTAGCACGGCCGGGTGAACCGGATGTCTCTCCGTTGGCGGTTTATCGGCATAATTCCCAGGATAGTGTATCGCAACGCCGTCCCAATGTGGTATTGATTATGATGGAGTCGATGTCGTCCAATTTTATGAAACGTTTCGGGCAGTCACAGAATCTGACTCCTTTTTTGGATAGCCTGTATGCCTGTTCCCTTAGTTTCCCCAACTTTTATTCGGCGGGGATTCACACCAATCATGGTTTGTACGCTACTTTATATTCTTTTCCTGCCATGATGAAACGGAACTTGATGAAAGGTTCGGTGATTCCCCATTATTCGGGATTGCCTACGGTATTGAAGGAGAATGGATATCATAATCTGTTTTTTATGACACATGAAGGGCAGTACGATAATATGAATGCCTTTTTCAGGACGAACGGTTTTGATGAGGTCTTTGCTCAGGAAGATTATCCGTCTGAGAAGGTTGTGAATAGTTTTGGAGTACAGGATGATTTCTTATACGACTATGCTATTCCGGTTTTGAATCGGACGGCAGACGAAGGGCAACCGTTTTTCGCTACCTTATTGTCAATCAGCAATCATCCGCCTTATGTAATACCTCCTTATTTCCATCCCCGAACGGACAAACCGGAAACTCAGATTGTGGAATATGCGGACTGGGCCTTGCGTAAATTTTTCGAAGAAGCGCGCAAGCAGTCGTGGTTTGAGAATACGATATTCGTGTTGGAGGGAGATCATGGCAAATTGGTTGGGGATGCGGAGTGTGAGCTTCCGCAATCGTATAATCATATCCCGTTGATGATTTATTCCAACGGTATAACTCCTGCGGAACATACGGCTTTTGGCGGACAAATAGACATACAGCCTACGGTATTGGGACTGTTGGGTATTGATTATTTGCAGAATAATTTCGGAGTGGACCTGTTGAAAGAAGAACGTCCGTGTATGTTTTATACAGCCGATAATATGATTGTAGGCCGTAATGCGACTCAGTTGTATATGTACAATTATGAGACGAATCAGGAATTTGCCTATCATACCGATAATGGAAAGCTGGTTCACGTTCCGATGGATGATAGTTTTCTGCCCTTGAAAGAATATAGTTTTTCCATGCTCCAGTCAGCGGAATATCTGGTGAAGCATGGAAAAACAGTGAATTCATCCGAGACTACTTTTTGATGAATTTGTATATCTCGGCAGTTTGGCGAAGAACGGGTTTGGGTGATTGATAGACTCGTTCGAATTGGTAGCCTTCCTTTTCGAACTCGGGAAGATTCCGTTCTGCATCCTGCATTCCTATTAGCAAGAATCCTTCCGAAGGACGGTCTTTGTAGAAGTTTCCGATCCGGTTTCCCAGATAGAAGTTGATCTCAAAATAGTGTACAGGGTCACCTATGGAACGTACACCGGCTTCGATAAATTCGTAAAGCGTGCCTGCACTTGCCGGTACTACTCGGTCTATCTCCGCAGCAACGGATTTTACCGATTTTGAATTGAGAATAGGTGGCTGGTAAGCTCCGTCCAGTGCGATATACATTCCCATAGTCAGGGCAACGATGGCATAGAGGAATCGGTTGCTGAGTGTATATTTGCGTTGATAGAACCACCAGCAGATGCCAAGCAACGTAGGAATGGCAATTAATATGAAAGAGCCGATTCCGTTAATGTTCTGTATGGCACGCAGGAAATTGATGTTGTTCTGCGCATGACGGCCTTGAAAGATTGTTTCCGGGATAAGACCGCATTTCACGGCAATGAAACAGGCAAATAATAGTAAACTCAGTACGGCGAGGATACTACCATATACTTTTATCACTTTAGAGCGTTTCTTCACCAGATAGAATAAATATTTGGCCAGGAAGTATGCGATGAAAGGATAAATAGGCATTAGGTATACGCTACGTTTACTTTGCGGTATGCAATAGAATATGAATGTGGCAACTATGCTGGTAAGAGCGAACAAATCCACCGGATCCATATTCTTGATCCATGCGGTAAAGCGTTTCCACCAGGCAACCGGCTGGATACTGAATTTATGATAGGTGAGACTGAAAAGAGAAAGCACTGCCAATAACGTCCAAGGTACATAACCGGCAAACAGGGTTACGAAGTTGTAATGCCAGGGATTCACGCAGGAGTCGTAACTCATTGTGTTGGTCATACGTCCGAAGTTCTCTTCCATGACTAATGCAAGGAATTCTTCTCCCCCTTGTTGGTAAGCGGCTATGTACCAACAGAACGGCAAGATGAGTGAAAGGATGGCCCATGCGGAAAGGAGAAGGAAAGCCCTGAAGAAGTTTACTCCTCTGAGCAGAAGGAATACACCTGTAACCAGACAGGGAATGATAGTACCTACCGGACCTTTGGTCAACGTTCCCAAACTCATAAGAAGGATGGCTAGCCAGGGAATACCTTTAAGCCCTTTCTCGTACCATCTGTAAAAACAATATAACGCACAGACGGTGAGGGCTGTCAGCACCATATCCACCCGGCAGTTGGCTCCGGCACGATGCAACTCGAAGTTGGTCAAGGTGATGAATGCGGTGAGCAGCGCCACTTCCGTTCCTTTTCTTTTGGCGAAGAAAAGAAAACCGAAAAGAGTCATGGAGATTAGCGCGATGGCCGATGGCAAACGGGAAGTCATCTCCGTAACCTGACCGCCGTTCAATGTTGAAACGGCTGCAATAGTCCAATGGAAGAAAGGTGGTTTGTAGGGTATCTCTCCTCCATTATTTCTCGGCAAAACCCAGTTGTCGCTTTCCAACATAGAATAGGATACAATCGATTCGCGGGGCTCGCCTTTGGTGTGATATTCCGGCAGCCCGAGAAAAGGAAGGATCGTTACTACGCAAATGACTAATAGTAGCCAGAAAGCTTTGTTAGAAGTCAATGTTTTCATATTTACTTGTTTTGAATTTTATATCATGTTTATTTTCTTCCGAAGTCCGCCGGGATTTCTCCCCATTCTTTCGTTTCCCATTTGAGGATACGGGTAGTGTAGGTATTCGTGTTCAGCCACTTTTCCGCCCGTTCTATCAATTGGAATAGTGCTTCTGTTTCCTCATTTCGGGGGAGTTTGGTCTTGCACTTCTTTTGTCGTACCCAACTGATGGCATTGACACTGTCGCTATAAATGGGCATATCGAATCCTTTCTGTTTCAATAGCGCCAGTCCGTGCACGATAGCCAGAAATTCTCCGATATTATTCGTTCCTTTCATCGGACCGAAATGGAAGATCTCTTGTCGGCTGGCTATGTGTACGCCGCGATATTCCATAGGACCGGGATTTCCACTGCAAGCCGCGTCTACCGCCAGACTATTGTCTATCACGGAAGGAGGCAACAGATCGGAGGATATCTTTTCATTTTTCTTTTTTGCGTTTTTTCCTATATAAGCGTATGGTGAGGCTGAGAGTGCGCGTTCGGCTTCTTCACGGGTGTCGAAAGATTTATATTTGGCGCCTTCATACCCTTTGATTTGGAGCTGGCAATCCGTCCAGGAGGTATAAACTCCGGGAGTGACGCCTTCCCATACTACGTAGAATTTCTGTTTAGCCATAAAAGATAATGGTTTATTCGGCTGCGAAGGTACGAATATATTCTCTAACTGAACAAGTTAGTAGAGTTACTTGTTATAAAAAAAAGAGAGTTTAAGAAATATCATATATAAGAAAGGAAATATTATGGAAAGATCTTTTAGTGAAGCATTAAAACATCGTCGGACTTACTATTCAATTACTAATCAGTCACCTATATCCGATCAGGAAATCGAGTGTATCGTGAGTACGGTTGTTCGTCATGTGCCTTCGGCATTTAATTCCCAGTCCACACGCGTGGTGTTACTGCTGGGTGAGTCTCACAAGAAATTGTGGAAAATCGTGAAAGACGCTTTGAAGAAGATTGTGCCGGCAGACGCCTTTGTGAAAACAGAGGAGAAGATAGACCACTCATTTGCTTGTGGATATGGAACTGTGTTGTTCTTTGAAGATCAGAAAGTAGTCAAAGGGCTTCAGGAAGCTTTCCCCTCCTATCAGGAAAACTTTCCGGAATGGTCGCTGCAAACTTCCGCCATGCACCAACTGGCTATGTGGACAATGCTGGAAGATGTGGGCTTCGGAGCGTCATTGCAACATTATAACCCGTTGATTGACGAGGAAGTGCGTCGGACATGGAACTTGCCGGAGCATTGGCACTTGATTGCCGAAATGCCGTTCGGGCTTCCTGCCGAAAAACCGGGAGAAAAAGAATTCCAACCGCTCGAAGAAAGAGTGAAAATCTTTAAATAATGAAATAAATGACTAATTTTGCAGGTAAAATTAGTCATTTATGATTCGTATCTTCCTTACCGGCTATATGGGCGCCGGAAAAACGACATTGGGCAAGGCTTTTGCCCGCAAGATGAATATACCGTTCATTGATCTGGATTGGTATATCGAAGAGCGTTTCCACAAAACGGTGGGAGAGTTATTCACAGAACGGGGTGAGGCCGGATTCAGGGAGCTGGAGAGGAATATGCTTCATGAGGTAGCCGAGTTCGAAAATGTGGTAATCTCTACGGGTGGGGGAGCGCCTTGTTTTTTTGATAATATGGAGTTTATGAATCGGGCAGGTAAGACGGTTTTTCTGGATGTGCATCCCGATGTGCTGTTCAGACGCTTGCGTGTGGCCAAGCAGCAGCGTCCCATCCTTCAGGGAAAAGAAGATGACGAGTTGAAGACTTTTATCATACAGGCACTTGAAAAACGCGCGCCTTTTTATCATCAGGCACATTATATCTTTAATGCGGACGAATTGGAAGACCGATGGCAGATTGAAACATCGGTGCAACGTTTGCAACAACTTCTCGGATTATAACATAATTGAACGAATTAATAGGCAATTAATTGGCAAGATGTAGATAAATCTGTATTTTTGCCCTCCAATTATTTACTAAAAACACTGAATTACAGAAAAATGAGAAAGTGGCGTATTGAAGATTCTGAGGAACTCTACAACATCACGGGTTGGGGGACCTCGTACTTTGGTATTAATGACAAAGGACATGTCGTTGTTACACCGCGTAGAGACGGAGTGACTGTCGATCTGAAAGAATTGGTTGACGAGTTGCAGTTGCGGGATGTGGCAGCCCCTATGCTGGTACGTTTTCCGGATATTCTGGACAACCGTATTGAAAAGATGTCGTCTTGTTTCAAACAGGCGGCTGAGGAATACGGGTATAAAGCACAGAACTTTATTATCTATCCGATCAAGGTCAACCAGATGCGCCCTGTAGTGGAGGAAATTATCAGTCACGGAAAGAAGTTCAATCTTGGACTGGAAGCTGGTTCCAAGCCTGAGCTCCATGCGGTGATTGCCGTCAATACGGATTCCGACTCATTGATTGTCTGCAATGGTTATAAAGACGAAAGTTATATAGAGCTGGCTTTGCTTGCCCAAAAAATGGGTAAACGTATCTTCCTTGTTGTGGAGAAGATGAACGAGCTTAAGCTGATAGCGAAGATGGCAAAACAGCTGAATGTGGAACCCAACATCGGTATCCGTATCAAACTCGCTTCTTCCGGTAGCGGAAAGTGGGAAGAGTCGGGAGGAGATGCCAGCAAGTTCGGCTTGACTTCCAGTGAGTTGCTCGAAGCACTCGATTTTCTGGAAAGTAAGGGAATGAAGGATTGTCTGAAGTTGATTCATTTCCATATCGGAAGTCAGGTGACGAAGATCCGCCGCATCAAGACCGCCTTGCGCGAGGCTTCACAGTTCTATGTGCAACTTCATTCGATGGGATTCAAGGTCGAGTTTGTCGATATCGGCGGCGGATTGGGAGTCGATTATGACGGAACACGTTCATCCAGCAGTGAGGGGAGTGTCAATTATTCGATCCAGGAATATGTGAACGACTCGATTTCCACTTTGGTGGACGTGAGTGACAAGAACGGTATCCCGCATCCGAACATCATAACAGAGAGTGGCCGTGCCTTGACGGCGCATCATTCGGTACTTATCTTTGAGGTGCTCGAAACGGCTACCTTGCCCGAATGGGACGATGAAGAGGAGATTGCTCCGGATGCACATGAACTGGTGCAGGATTTGTATGCCATTTGGGATACACTGAACCAGAATAAGATGTTGGAGGCTTGGCATGATGCGCAGCAGATCAGGGAAGAGGCGTTGGATTTGTTTAGTCATGGAATCGTGGACTTGAAGACCCGTGCGCAGATCGAGCGTCTGTATTGGTCGATCACTCGTGAGATCAATCAGATTGCCGGTGGTTTGAAACATGCGCCTGATGAATTCCGGGGATTGTCTAAGTTGTTGGCGGATAAATACTTCTGTAACTTCTCATTGTTCCAGTCATTGCCGGACTCTTGGGCGATTGACCAGATATTCCCGATTATGCCTATACAGCGGTTGGATGAAAAGCCCGAACGTTCGGCTACTTTGCAGGATATAACCTGTGATTCGGACGGTAAGATTGCCAACTTTATTTCTACGCGTAATGTAGCTCATTATCTGCCTGTACATGCTTTGAAGAAAACGGAGCCTTATTATGTCGCTGTTTTCCTGGTGGGGGCTTATCAGGAGATTTTGGGAGATATGCATAACTTATTCGGTGACACGAATGCCGTACACGTTTCGGTGAATGAGAAGGGATACAGTATCGAACAGATTATTGATGGAGAAACGGTAGCGGAAGTATTGGACTATGTGCAATACAGTCCGAAGAAATTGGTACGTACACTCGAAACTTGGGTGACGAAATCGGTGAAAGAGGGTAAGATCTCTTTGGAAGAGGGAAAAGAATTTCTTTCCAACTACCGTTCGGGACTTTATGGATATACGTATTTGGAATAATAATGAGAGAAAAACTAACAGTAATTAAGGTGGGTGGCAAAATCGTAGAAGAGGAAGCCACCCTTCGTCAGTTGTTAAATGACTTTGCTGCCATTGAAGGACACAAAGTGCTGGTTCACGGCGGCGGTCGTTCGGCTACAAAGATTGCCGCACAACTGGGTATTGAAAGTAAAATGGTGAATGGTCGCCGTATTACTGATGCGGAGACATTGAAAGTGGTAACTATGGTGTATGGCGGTTTGGTCAATAAGAGTATTGTTGCCGGACTGCAGGCACGTGGAGTGAATGCACTCGGATTGACCGGGGCGGATATGAATGTGATCCGGTCGGTGAAACGTCCGGTCAAGGATGTAGATTACGGATTTGTTGGGGATGTGGAAAAGGTGGATGCAACTTTACTGTCGGACTTGATACACAAAGGAGTTGTTCCGGTGATGGCTCCGTTGACACATGACGGACAGGGAAATATGCTGAATACCAATGCGGATACGATTGCTGGAGAGACGGCTAAGGCTTTGTCGGCACTGTTTGATGTGACGTTGGTATATTGTTTCGAAAAGAAAGGAGTGCTGCGCGACGAGAACGATGACGATAGTGTGATTCCGCAGATTACCCGTGCCGAATTCGAACAATACGTAGCCGACGGCGTTATTCAAGGCGGTATGATTCCGAAGTTGGAGAACTCTTTTGAAGCAATAAATGCGGGAGTGTCGGAAGTGATAATCACCTTAGCGTCAGCGATTAACGACAATGGAGGAACAAGAATAAAAAAATAATTCAAAAAAAAGTAGTGGGCGCCTGTAACTTTTCGTATCCTAGCCCGTCATTATTATAGAGATGCAAGAAATCAGCTTCCGAAACGATATTTTGCCGTTGAAAGATAAACTCTTTCGATTGGCTCTCAGAATTACTCTGGATAGAGCCGAAGCCGAGGATGTCGTTCAGGATACCATGATAAGAGTGTGGAACAAGCGTGATGAGTGGTCGCAATTCGAATCGGTCGAAGCCTATTGCCTGATTGTGGCAAAGAATCTGGCGATAGACCGGAGTCAGAAGAAAGAAGCTCAGAATGTGGAACTCACTCCGGAAATGGAGGAGGAGCCTGATGCCAATAGTCCGTATGACCGGATGGTTCATGATGAAAAAATGAGGATCATTAACAGACTGGTCGACGAACTTCCCGAAAAACAGCGGCTTATCATGCAACTGAGGGACATTGAAGGTGAAAGCTATAAAAAAATTGCAGCCCTTCTGAATCTGACCGAGGAACAGGTAAAAGTAAATCTGTTCAGAGCCAGACAAAAGGTGAAACAAAGGTATTTAGAAATTGACGAATATGGATTATAAAGATATAGAACAGCTCTTGGAGCGATATTGGCAATGCGAGACTTCCGTTGAGGAGGAAGCGGCATTGCGTGACTTCTTCTTAAAAGAAGAGGTTCCGGCTCATCTGCTCCGTTATAAGAACTTGTTCGTTTATCAACAGGTTCAGCAAGAGGTAGGGCTGGGCGAAGACTTTGACGCGCGTATTCTGGCAGAGGTAGAACCGGTGGTGGTAAAAGCAAAACGCTTGACGCTGGTCGGTCGCTTCGTTCCTCTGTTCAAGGCGGCTGCCGTAATTGCAATTATCCTGTCGTTGGGGAATGTGGCGCAACATTCTTTTTCCGGAGATGACGGAAGTGTATTGGCAGCAGATACCATTGGTAAACAGGTAACCGCACCGTCGGTCGCAATCTCGAATGACGTGAAAGCGGATCAGGCACTCGTTGACAGTTTGGCGAGGATTGATCATAAGGCGCACGTTATGAATGAATAGACATTTTCATTTGCTTTAAACATATAATATAGTTAGTGTGCTTAATTAAAACAACAACGAAGGCGAAACTGTGAAGTTTTCAATTCTCTCAATTTTTTAGATTAAAACTAACTAAATAAATGGGCTACCGCGTGATGCAGTAGCCCTTTTATGTATCACCTTACTTTTTTTATTAATTTTGTGTCTCAATTATGATGAAGGAAACAATTATAGAAGATAGTGAATTGGGATGTTTGATCGTGCGTGTCAATCCGCGTGCGCGAAGTCTGGTGTTCCGCACAAAGAGAGAAGCTGTCTATGTCTCGGTTCCTCCGGGCACTACGTTGAAAGAAGTAAAGCAGGCGATCGAAAATCTTCGTGGAAGACTTCTGGCTTCCCGTCAAAAGATGGGTCGGGCGTTGATTGATTTGAATTATAAGATTGAAGCTGAGTTTTTCAAACTGTCTCTGGTATCCGGAGAGAAAGACCGCTTTCTGGCAAATTCACGATTGGGCTTTATGCAAATCGTTTGTCCGCCTGATGCGGACTTTGCGGACGAAAATCTGCAGGATTGGCTGCGTAAGGTGATTGAAGAGTCAATGAGGAGGAATGCGAAAAGTATCCTTCCGCCACGTTTGGAACGCTTGGCCAGGCAACATGGTCTGTCTTACACAAGCGTGAAAATAAATTCCAGCCAAGGCAGATGGGGGAGCTGCTCGGGGCGGAAAGCTATTAATTTGTCCTATTATCTGGTGTTACTACCCTCTCATCTGATAGACTACGTACTTCTGCATGAACTGTGCCATACCCGCGAGATGAATCACGGCGAACGTTTCTGGGCGCTCCTGAATCAATTTACGGAAGGCAAGGCATTGGCGCTTCGAGGAGAACTGAAGAAATATCGTACAGAAATATAAGGCTTAATCCTATCGTGCCAGTTGCTTGATGCCATCCGCCTCTTTCTCAAACCGGTAAGTTCCTCCCTTCTCGCTAAGGTCAAAAGTGGATACCAGTTCCGTTTGATTGTCTACAATCAGTAATGCGCTCTGTTCGGCAAAACGACCGACTTCGACCGTGTACGGCTCTTCGGGCATGGTTCGGTTGGAAATCAGACTGTCGTTGACAAATAAGGAAATGGAATCTCCGGCAAATCCTTTGACCAGGCTGATGGTATAGGTTTCGATGAAATGTCGTTCTTCCTGCTTTTCCCGTTGCAGACGCATACTCATATAAATAAAAATAACAACGACAAAGATGACGGCAAAAGCCAGGATTCCGTTGCCTACCATGAACTGTTTATTGGTGTTTAGACGATGTGCCATAGTGCTTATTTTTTTAATTGCGGTGTAAAGATACAAAGATAAGGCTGTTAATTCATACTTTTTTTCTTTAATGTTTTGTAGTCGAACAGATTATTTATATCTTTGCAACCGAAAACGGATGAAAGGTGGAGGGGCGATTAAGCTCCTTTTTTTGTTCTTATATAGTTAATAAATGATAGAAAAGAAAACTGTTTGTCAGATTGTAGAAGAGTGGCTGGAAGGAAAAGACTACTTTCTAGTAGAAGTGACCGTGAGCCCGGATGACAAGATCGTGGTTGAGATAGACCATGCGGAAGGTGTTTGGATTGAAGATTGTGTGGAGCTTAGCCGCTACATAGAGTCGAAACTGAACCGTGAAGAGGAGGATTATGAACTGGAAGTGGGTTCGGCCGGTATCGGACAGCCCTTTAAGGTGCTGCAACAGTATTACATCCACATCGGACAGGAAGTGGAAGTGATGACTAAGGGTGGACAGAAACTGACCGGTGTTCTGAAAGATGCGGATGAAGAGAAATTTACAGTGTCTGTACAGAAGAAAGTGAAAATGGAAGGTGCTAAGCGTCCGAAACTGGTGGAAGAGGACGAAACCTTCACTTACGAGCAAATAAAATATACTAAATACTTAATTAGCTTTAAATAGTTATGGCCAAAAAAGAAGAAACAATCAGCTTGATTGATACATTTTCGGAATTTAAGGAACTGAAAAATATCGATAGAACGACGATGGTTAGCGTACTGGAAGAGTCGTTTCGTAGTGTTATCGCGAAAATGTTTGGCACCGATGAGAATTACGACGTGATCGTGAACCCGGACAAGGGGGACTTCGAGATATGGCGTAACCGTGAAGTTGTGGCCGATGAAGACCTGACGAACCCGAATATGCAGATCTCATTGAGTGAAGCGCAGAAAATCGATGCTTCCTATGAGGTGGGTGAAGAGGTGACTGACGAAGTGATCTTTGCCAAATTCGGTCGTCGTGCTATCCTGAATCTCCGCCAAACATTGGCTTCCAAGATTCTGGAATTGGAAAAAGACAGTATTTATAATAAATATATAGATAAGGTAGGTACAATCATCAATGCAGAAGTTTATCAAATCTGGAAAAAGGAAATGTTGCTTCTGGACGATGAAGGAAACGAGTTGCTGTTGCCGAAGACGGAGCAAATCCCAAGCGATTTCTATCGTAAAGGTGAAACGGCCCGTGCGGTGGTTGCCCGCGTGGACAACAAGAATAATAATCCTAAGATTATCTTGTCACGTACTTCTCCCGTTTTCCTGCAACGTCTGTTCGAGATGGAAGTACCCGAAATTAATGATGGTTTGATTACCATTAAGAAGATTGCCCGTATTCCCGGCGAACGTGCCAAGATTGCGGTGGAATCATACGATGACAGAATCGACCCCGTAGGAGCCTGCGTAGGTGTAAAGGGTAGTCGTATTCATGGCATTGTTCGTGAATTGCGCAATGAGAATATTGATGTAATCAATTATACATCGAACATTTCATTGTTTATACAGCGTGCTTTGAGCCCGGCTAAGATTTCTTCTATCCGTCTGAACGAGGAGGAGAAAAAAGCGGAGGTATTCCTCAAACCGGAAGAAGTTTCGTTGGCTATCGGTAAAGGCGGTTTGAATATCAAACTGGCCAGTATGTTAACTGAGTACACTATCGACGTGTTCCGTGAGTTGGATGAGAGTGTAGCTGATGAGGATATCTATCTCGATGAATTCAGAGACGAAATCGACGGATGGGTGATCGACGCTATCAAAGCTATCGGCATCGATACGGCGAAGGCTGTGTTGAATGCTCCTCGTGAGATGTTGATTGAAAAGACGGACTTGGAAGAAGAGACGGTGGACGAGGTAATACGCATTTTGAAATCGGAGTTTGAAGAAAGTGAGAATTGAGAGTTGAGAGTGAATGTGGATTTTCTTCCACTCTCCACTCTCAATTCTCCACTCTCCACTTCTTAAAGCTCCATTTATTCATTAAATTTAAAATATGACGATAAGGTTAAACAAAGTTACAAGAGATTTGAACGTAGGAATCGCGACGGTAGTTGAGTTCCTGCAAAAGAAGGGGTATACCGTTGAGGCTAATCCTAATACAAAAATTAGCGAGGAGCAATACGCTATACTCGTAAAAGAGTTTAGTACAGATAAGAACCTTAGACTTGAGTCGGAGCGTTTCATTCAGGAACGTCAGAATAAGGATCGTAATAAGGCGTCGGTATCGATTGAAGGCTTTGAAAAGCAGCCGGAAAAACCGAAGTCGGAAGATGTGATCAAAACAGTCGTACCGGAGGATGCACGCCCGAAGTTTAAACCTGTCGGGAAAATTGACTTGGATAAATTGAACGGTCGTAGAACTGAGAAAGTTGAGAAAGAACCGGAACAGAAGAAAGAAACTGTTGAAGAACGTCCAGTAGCTCAACCGGAAGTGAAGAAGGAACCTGAGGTGAAGGTAGAAGAGGTGGTAGCGCCTGTTCAGGCGGAACCTGTGGCTAAACAAGTTGAACCGGTCAAACAGGCAGAACCGGTGAAGCAACCGGAGGCTGTAAAACCGGAACCGGTGAAAGAGCCGGAACCTCTAGTGGAAAAGCAACCGGCAGAAGTTGAAAAAGTAGTGGAGAAAGTGATTAAAGAAGAGCCGAAGGTAGAAGTTGCACCTGTGAAGGCGGAAGAACATAACAGCATGGAACAACCTGTGAAAGCAGTATCGGCGGAAGTAGCTCCGGAGACAACGGTAGAGGTAGAGAAAGAAACTTCTAAAGAAGAAGAGATATTCAAGATCCGTCAACCGGAATTGGGTGCGAAAATCAATGTAATCGGTCAGATTGACTTGGCTGCATTGAACCAGTCTACCCGTCCTAAGAAAAAATCGAAGGAAGAGAAACGCCGCGAACGTGAAGAGAAAGAGAAAATCCGTCAGGATCAGAAGAAGTTGATGAAAGAAGCTATCATCAAAGAGATTCGCAAGGATGACTCGAAACTGCAGAAGGGTGGAGTGAAAGATAATGTTGACGCAGCCGGAAACAAGAAAAAACGGAATCGTATCAACAAGGAGAAGGTGGACGTGAACAACGTGGCTACTTCGGGTTTTGCTGCTCCGAGACCGAATGTGCAAGGCAAAGGCGGTAGCAATGGTAGCGGCAACAACCAGGGTGGCAATAATAACCGTAAAAATAATAATAAGGATCGCTTCAAGAAACCGGTTATCAAACAGGAGGTAAGCGAGGAAGATGTAGCAAAGCAGGTAAAAGAAACTCTTGCTCGTCTGACAACCAAAGGTAAGAATAAGACTTCCAAATATCGTAAAGAGAAACGCGAGATGGCTTCCAACCGTATGCAGGAATTGGAAGATCAGGAAATGGCGGACAGCAAGGTATTGAAGCTGACCGAATTCGTTACGGCTAATGAACTGGCAACGATGATGGATGTTTCTGTCAACCAGGTAATCGCCACTTGTATGAGTATCGGTATCATGGTTTCCATCAATCAGCGTCTGGATGCTGAAACAATTAATCTGGTGGCTGAAGAATTCGGATTCAAGACCGAATATGTAAGTGCGGAAGTTGCTCAGGCTATAGTGGAAGAGGAAGACGCTCCGGAAGATCTGGAACCACGCGCTCCGATTGTTACGGTGATGGGACATGTTGACCACGGTAAGACTTCATTGCTTGACTATATCCGTAAGGCGAATGTGATTGCCGGTGAGGCCGGAGGTATCACACAGCATATCGGTGCATATAATGTGAAGTTGGAGGACGGACGCCGTATCACATTCCTCGATACTCCGGGCCATGAGGCGTTTACCGCTATGCGTGCCCGTGGTGCGAAAGTTACGGATATCGCCATTATTATTGTAGCTGCCGATGATAACGTCATGCCGCAAACGAAGGAAGCAATCAACCATGCGATGGCGGCAGGTGTGCCTATTGTCTTTGCTATTAATAAGGTTGATAAGCCGACGGCAAATCCGGATAAGATCAAGGAAGAACTGGCTGCCATGAACTATCTCGTTGAAGAATGGGGTGGCAAATATCAGTCACAAGATATCTCTGCCAAGAAAGGTATAGGTGTGGAAGATTTGTTGGAAAAGGTATTGCTGGAAGCGGAAATGCTTGATCTGAAAGCAAATCCGAACCGTAATGCTACGGGTTCCATCATCGAATCTTCATTGGATAAGGGACGTGGATATGTAGCTACTGTGTTGGTATCTAACGGTACTTTGAAAGTGGGAGACATCGTATTGGCAGGAACAAGCTACGGACGTGTGAAGGCTATGTTCAACGAACGTAATCAGCGTATCAAGGAAGCAGGACCTGCCGAACCGGCATTGATTCTGGGATTGAATGGCGCTCCTGCTGCAGGTGACACATTCCACGTGGTAGAAAGCGATCAGGAAGCTCGTGAAATTACCAACAAACGTGAGCAGTTGGCTCGCGAACAGGGCTTGCGTACGCAGAAAATCCTTACATTGGATGAGCTGGGTCGTCGTATCGCTTTGGGTAACTTCCAGGAATTGAACATCATTGTGAAGGGTGACGTGGACGGTTCTGTCGAAGCATTGAGCGACTCCTTGATTAAGTTGTCTACCGAACAGATCCAGGTTAATGTAATCCATAAGGGTGTGGGAGCAATTTCCGAGTCGGATGTTTCTCTGGCTGCCGCTTCAGATGCGATTATCGTCGGATTCCAGGTACGTCCTTCGGGTGCTGCCGCTAAAATGGCGGAACAGGAAGGTGTCGATATCCGCAAATACTCTGTCATCTATGATGCAATCGAGGAGGTGAAAGCCGCTATGGAAGGTATGTTGGCACCGGAACTGAAAGAACAGGTGACAGCTACGATCGAAGTGCGTGAAGTATTCAACATCACGAAGGTGGGACTTGTAGCCGGTGCGATGGTGAAGACCGGAAAGGTGAAACGCAGCGATAAGGCTCGTTTGATCCGCGATGGTATCGTTATCTTTACCGGAAACATCAACGCTTTGAAACGCTTCAAGGACGATGTGAAGGAAGTGGGTACAAACTTCGAGTGTGGTATCAGTCTGGTGAATTGCAATGACATGAAGGTGGGCGATATGATCGAGACATTCGAGGAAATAGAAGTGAAACAGACATTATAAACTGTACTGTATCGAGAATAAACGGAGGCACAGAGTGAATTATAACTCCGTGCCTCTTTTTTCTTTATAGAAAGGAATATGACAACGATTGATATAATAATCCTTATAGTAGTGGGTGCAGGGGCGATTGTAGGCTTTATAAAGGGCTTTATCCGTCAGTTGGCCTCTATCTTGGGATTGATAGTCGGTTTGCTGGCGGCAAAGGCTTTGTATGCTTCTTTGGCGGAGAAGCTCTGTCCGGCAGTGACAGATTCGATGACCGTTGCGCAGGTATTGGCTTTCATAATGATTTGGATTGCCGTTCCGTTGATTTTTGTGCTGATTGCCTCCTTGTTGACAAAAGCGATGAAAGCCATTTCGCTGAACTGGTTGAACCGTTGGCTGGGAAGCGGGTTGGGAGCGCTTAAATTTTTGTTATTGACAAGTGTGGTGATTGGAGCGATAGAGTTTGTGGATGGCGATAATAAGTTAATTAGTGCAACAAAAAAGGAAGAATCCTTGTTATATTATCCGATGGAGACGTTTGCGGGAATTTTTTTCCCTGCTGCAAAGAATATGACTCAACAATATATATTAGAGAATAAAGATGCAACAAGAAGAACCCAATAAATATGTAAAGGAACTGACGCAGGAGAAGTATAAATATGGCTTCACCACGGAAGTGCATACCGATATCATTGAGCGTGGACTCAATGAGGATGTGATTCGTTTGATTTCATCGAAAAAGAACGAACCGGAATGGTTGCTGGAGTTCCGGCTGAAAGCGTACCGCCATTGGCTGACGCTGGAAATGCCTACATGGGCACATCTCCGTATTCCGGAGATTGATTATCAGGCTATTTCATACTATGCTGACCCGACGAAGAAGAAAGAGGGACCGAAAAGTATGGAAGAAGTAGATCCTGAACTTATAAAAACGTTTAATAAACTGGGAATTCCTCTGGAAGAACAGATGGCTCTTAGCGGGATGGCGGTGGATGCGGTAATGGATTCCGTATCCGTAAAGACGACATTCAAGGAAACACTGATGGAAAAGGGAATTATTTTCTGCTCGTTCAGTGAGGCAGTGCGCGAACATCCGGATTTGGTAAAGAAATATATGGGGTCGGTAGTGGGTTACCGTGACAATTTCTTTGCCGCATTGAATTCGGCAGTGTTCTCGGACGGCTCATTCGTCTATATACCGAAGGGAGTACGTTGTCCGATGGAACTTTCCACCTATTTCCGTATCAATGCCCGCAACACGGGACAGTTTGAACGCACATTGATAGTAGCGGATGATGATTCGTATGTTTCCTATCTGGAAGGATGTACGGCTCCGATGCGGGATGAGAACCAGTTGCACGCCGCTATTGTAGAAATTGTTGTACACGACCGTGCGGAGGTGAAATACAGTACCGTTCAGAACTGGTATCCGGGAGATTCCGAAGGTAAGGGCGGTGTATATAACTTTGTGACGAAGCGTGGTAACTGCAAAGGGGTGGACAGCAAACTCTCTTGGACGCAGGTGGAGACCGGTTCGGCAATTACCTGGAAATATCCTTCCTGTATTCTGACTGGTGATAATTCGACGGCCGAGTTTTATTCCGTAGCTGTGACAAACAATTTTCAGCAGGCGGACACCGGTACGAAGATGATTCATTTAGGGAAGAATACCCGTAGTACGATTGTAAGTAAAGGTATCTCTGCCGGACATAGCGAGAACTCCTATCGCGGGTTGGTGCGTGTGGCGGAAAAAGCGGATAACGCCCGTAACTATAGTCAGTGTGACTCGCTGTTGCTGGGGGATAAATGCGGTGCGCATACGTTCCCGTATATGGACATTCACAATGAGACGGCGGTAGTGGAGCATGAAGCTACGACGAGCAAGATCAGTGAAGATCAGATTTTCTATTGCAATCAGCGTGGTATCCCGACAGAAGACGCTATCGGGCTGATTGTGAACGGATATGCAAAAGAAGTATTGAATAAGCTTCCGATGGAATTTGCGGTAGAAGCACAGAAGTTGCTTACTATTTCATTGGAAGGAAGCGTAGGATAAATGAATTTTAATCAAGATTATGTTAGAGATAAAAGACCTGCATGCCAGCATTAATGGCAAAGAGATATTGAAAGGCATTAACCTGACGGTAAAGCCGGGCGAAGTACACGCGATTATGGGACCGAACGGTTCCGGTAAAAGTACGCTTTCCTCCGTATTGGTGGGTAATCCTGCTTTTGAGGTAACGAAAGGTTCGGTTACTTTTTATGGAAAGAATCTGTTGGAACTGAGTCCGGAAGACCGTAGCCATGAGGGTATTTTCCTTAGTTTCCAGTATCCGGTAGAGATTCCGGGTGTGAGCATGGTAAACTTTATGCGTGCTGCTGTGAATGAACAACGCAAATATAAAGGTCTGCCTGCACTGACCGCCAGTGAATTCTTGAAACTGATGCGTGAGAAACGTGCGGTTGTTGAACTGGACAATAAGCTCGCTAACCGTTCGGTGAACGAAGGTTTCTCCGGTGGAGAGAAGAAACGGAACGAGATTTTCCAGATGGCAATGCTGGAACCGCGTTTGAGCATTCTCGATGAAACGGATTCCGGATTGGATATCGATGCGCTCCGTATTGTGGCCGAAGGGGTAAATAAACTGAAGACTCCCGAAACCAGTACGATTGTCATCACCCACTACCAACGTCTGCTCGATTATATCAAACCGGATATTGTGCATGTGCTTTACAAAGGTCGTATTGTGAAAACTGCCGGACCGGAACTTGCTCTGGAATTGGAGGATAAAGGTTATGACTGGATTAAGAAAGAAGTAGGAGAATGACGATGAATGCTGAACAACAATACATAGATCTCTTCTCACAGACGGAAGCCATGATCTGCAAACATAGCGCTGAGGTGTTAAATGCCCCTCGTGCTGCTGCTTTTGCCGATTTTGAGCGAATCGGATTTCCGACCCGTAAGATGGAGAAGTACAAATATACGGATGTAAGCAAGTATTTTGAACCGGATTTCGGTCTGAATCTGAACCGTCTTGCTATTCCGGTCAATCCGTATGAGGTGTTTAAGTGCGATGTTCCGAACATGAGCACAGCTCTTTATTTTGTGGTCAATGATGCATTCTATAATAAGGTACTCCCTAAAACCCATTTACCGGAGGGCGTTATTTTCGGTAGTCTGAAAGAGGTGGCCGAACAGTATCCCGAGTTGGTGAAGAAGTATTATGGTAAGTTGGCGGATACCTCCAAAGATGGTGTGACAGCTTTTAATACGACTTTTTCACAGGATGGAGTTATCTTCTATGTACCGAAGAATGTGGTTGTGGAAAAACCTATTCAGTTGGTGAACATCCTGCGTGCGGATGTCAACTTTATGGTCAACCGACGTGTGCTGATTATTCTGGAAGACGGTGCACAGGCACGTTTATTGCTTTGCGACCATGCAATGGATAACGTGAATTTCCTGGCAACGCAGGTGATTGAGGTTTTTGCCGGAGAGAATGTGGTATTCGATATGTATGAGTTGGAAGAGACACATACCAGCACGGTGCGTTTCAGCAACCTGTATGTGAAGCAGGAAGCGAACAGCAATGTACTTCTGAATGGCATGACGTTGCATAACGGTACAACCCGTAATACAACCGAAGTGTTGTTGGCAGGCGAGGGAGCTGAAATAAATCTTTGCGGCATGGCTATCGCTGATAAGAACCAGCATGTGGATAACAACACGAGTATTGACCATGCAGTGCCCAACTGTACGAGTAATGAGCTGTTTAAATACGTGCTCGATGATCAATCGGTAGGTGCTTTTGCCGGATTGGTACTGGTGCGTCCTGATGCGCAGCATACAAGTTCCCAACAAACCAACCGTAATCTTTGCGCCACCCGTGATGCGCGGATGTATACACAGCCCCAGTTGGAGATTTATGCGGACGACGTGAAGTGTTCGCACGGAGCGACAGTGGGGCAGCTTGATGAAAATGCGTTGTTCTATATGCGTGCACGTGGAATTGCGGAGAAAGAAGCACGGTTGCTGTTGATGTTTGCATTTGTCAATGAAGTGATTGATACGATTCGTCTGGATGCGTTGAAGGACCGCCTTCATCTGTTGGTGGAAAAACGCTTCCGTGGTGAGTTGAACAGATGTCAGGGATGTGCAATCTGTAAATGAACATAAAAATGGATATTCAAAAGATACGTGAGGATTTTCCGATCCTGAGCCGTACGGTTTATGGTAAGCCTTTGGTTTATTTCGACAACGGTGCGACGACGCAGAAGCCTCGTCTGGTGGTCGATTCGTTGGTAGATGAATATTACTCCGTGAATGCAAATGTGCATCGCGGCGTACATTATCTCTCTCAACAGGCTACGGAACTGCATGAAGCTTCCCGTGAGACGGTGCGTCAGTTTATTAATGCCCGTACTACTAACGAAGTGATTTTCACTCGGGGAACAACGGAAAGCATTAATCTGCTTGTCTCCAGTTTCGGTGATGAATTTATGGAAGAAGGAGATGAAGTTATCCTTTCGGTGATGGAACATCACAGCAATATCGTTCCCTGGCAGTTGTTGGCAGCCCGCAAAGGTATTGCCATCAAAGTAATCCCGATGAACGATAAAGGTGAGCTATTGTTGGATGAATATGAGAAACTCTTCTCCGAACGTACTAAAATTGTCAGTGTAGTTCAGGTTTCCAATGTCTTGGGCACTGTGAATCCGGTCAAGGAGATGATTGCGACAGCACATGCCCACGGTGTGCCTTTTCTGGTAGATGCTGCCCAGTCCATTCCTCACATGAAGGTGGACGTGCAGGATTTGGGAGCCGATTTTCTAGTGTTCTCTGCCCATAAGATATACGGACCGACAGGAGTTGGCGTGCTGTATGGAAAAGAAGAGTGGTTGGACCGTCTGCCGCCTTATCAAGGAGGGGGAGAGATGATTCAACATGTCTCTTTCGAGAAAACGACGTTCAATGAACTTCCTTTCAAATTTGAAGCCGGCACACCGGATTATATCGGTACGACCGGATTGGCGAAAGCCCTTGATTATGTGAACGGTATCGGCATGGAACGGATTGCGGATCACGAACATGAACTGACTACTTACGCTTTGCAACGATTGAAGGAAATTCCCGATATGCGTATATTCGGTGAAGCTTCGGACAGGGGGGCTGTAATTTCTTTCCTGGTAGGTAATATTCATCACTTTGACTTAGGGACATTATTAGACCGTTTGGGTATCGCTGTCCGCACAGGACATCATTGTGCACAACCTTTGATGCAGCGACTTGGTATTGAAGGTACCGTCAGAGCTTCGTTTGCTATGTACAATACGAAAGCTGAAGTAGATGCATTGGTGGCAGGAATCGAACGTGTCAGCCGTATGTTTTAGTCCATAAAAACAAAGTAGTCTCATATATTAAATCGCTGTTCCTTGAAGGAATGGCGATTTTTTTATTCTTTAACTAAAAAAAGTTCCCTCCGAGTGCAGTTATTTGGAGTTTGATGCGTCTAATATATAAAACGAATATTTGGAGGGTCGTGAGACTATGCTTATATTATAAATTCTCTCTCTTTAACATTAATGGCAGCTATATCGTAAAATACATGCGGTATAGCTGCAACTTTTTCATGGATAGTGCTATTCATCCCTTTTTGATTTTCTTTCTTTTTTACTTGCTTTTTTCGATTGATTTCCATACTTTTAGCGATTGTAAACCCTTTAATAATTTTGGATCTATGGATGACATTCTTTTCTGGCTGGTTCCGGTCGCTTCCGTGTTGGCCCTCTGTTTTGCTTATTACTTTCATAAGCAAATGATGAAAGAGAGTGAGGGTACACCTCAAATGATAAAGATAGCTGCTGCTGTGCGCAAGGGAGCTATGTCTTATTTGAAACAACAGTACAAAATAGTAGGTTGCGTATTCTTGGTATTGGTGATTTTGTTTTCGATTATGGCATACGGCTTCCACGTACAAAACGCATGGGTTCCCATTGCTTTCCTGACAGGTGGTTTCTTCTCCGGTCTTTCCGGTTTTCTTGGAATGAAAACGGCTACTTACGCTTCGGCACGTACCGCTAATGCAGCTCGCAATTCACTGAATGCGGGGTTAAGAATCGCTTTCCGGAGTGGTGCGGTGATGGGACTCGTGGTTGTCGGTCTCGGTTTACTTGATATTTCCTTTTGGTATCTGTTGCTGAATGCGGTGATTCCTGCTGATGCACTGACACCTACTCATAAACTCTGTGTGATTACCACTACCATGCTTACTTTTGGGATGGGAGCTTCGACGCAGGCGCTTTTTGCCCGTGTGGGCGGAGGTATCTATACGAAGGCTGCCGATGTCGGGGCTGACCTGGTAGGTAAGGTAGAAGCCGGAATTCCGGAGGATGATCCTCGTAATCCGGCTACTATTGCCGATAATGTCGGTGACAATGTCGGTGACGTGGCAGGTATGGGAGCTGATTTATACGAATCCTATTGCGGCTCTATTCTGGCAACGGCTGCGCTGGGTGCTGCCGCCTTTATCCATTCGGCGGATACGGCAATGCAGTTTAAGGCAGTGATTGCGCCTATGCTGATTGCAGCTGTCGGAATCATTCTTTCTATTATAGGTATATTCGCTGTCCGTACTAAGGAGAATGCAACGATGAAAGATTTGCTTGGCTCATTGGCGTTTGGGACAAATCTTAGTTCGGTACTTATTGTTGTTGCCACTTTCTTGATACTATGGCTTTTGCAGTTGGATAATTGGATTTTGATTTCCTGTGCCGTAGTAGTCGGCTTGCTGGTCGGTATTGTCATCGGACGCTCTACGGAATATTACACCTCCCAATCCTATCGTCCTACACAAAAGTTGAGCGAGAGCGGTAAGACGGGACCGGCAACTGTCATTATTTCCGGTATAGGGTTGGGTATGCTTTCTACAGCAATTCCTGTAATTGCTGTGGTAGTTGGTATCATTGCTTCCTATCTGCTGGCTTCCGGTGGTGATTTCACTAATGTCGGAATGGGATTGTACGGAATCGGTATTGCGGCTGTCGGCATGCTTTCTACGTTGGGCATTACGTTGGCGACCGATGCTTACGGTCCGATTGCGGATAATGCAGGTGGTAATGCCGAGATGTCCGGGCTGGGTGCTGAAGTCCGTAAGCGTACTGATGCGCTCGACTCGTTGGGAAATACGACTGCGGCTACCGGTAAAGGTTTTGCGATAGGTTCTGCGGCACTGACCGGCTTGGCTTTGCTGGCTTCTTATATTGAAGAAATACGAATCGGCTTGACACGTCTTGGAAGCGTGGAGCTTACTTTCCCGGATGGTGGAACTGTCAGTGTGGCAAATGCCACATTTGTAGATTTCATGAATTATTATGAAGTAAACCTGATGAACCCGAAAGTTCTTTCAGGTATGTTCCTTGGCTCGATGATGGCTTTCCTGTTCTGTGGACTGACAATGAATGCTGTTGGGCGTGCGGCGGGACACATGGTAGATGAGGTGCGTCGGCAGTTCCGTGAGATTAAAGGTATTCTGACAGGAGAGGCGGAGCCGGATTACGAACGTTGTGTTGCCATCTCTACGAAAGGCGCTCAACGGGAAATGGTTGTTCCCTCCTTGATTGCCATTATCGCTCCTATCTTTACCGGGCTCATCTTTGGCGTTCCCGGTGTGCTTGGGTTGTTGATTGGCGGTTTAAGTAGTGGCTTTGTATTGGCTATTTTTATGGCTAATGCCGGAGGAGCATGGGATAACGCAAAGAAATATGTGGAAGAAGGTAACTTTGGTGGAAAGGGAAGTGAGGTTCACAAGGCGACGGTAGTAGGTGACACGGTGGGTGACCCCTTTAAGGATACGTCCGGTCCGAGCTTGAATATTTTGATAAAGCTTATGAGTATGGTAGCTATTGTGATGGCAGGGCTTACTGTTGCTTGGAGTTTATTCTAAAAAGTGAGAAATAAGGAAGAAAAAGGAGGCGAAATACGGTCTCCTTTTTTATTTCGTTTAATTTTGCAGCTAAATAAAAACGATAAAGATGTTATTACCTTATTTAAACAAGAATCTGATTGAAGCAGGATGCGATGAGGCCGGTCGTGGCTGCCTGGCGGGAGCGGTATATGCTGCTGCGGTTATTCTTCCGGGAGATTTTAAGAATGAGTTGTTGAATGATTCCAAACAACTGACGGAAAAACAGCGTTATGCATTGCGTGAGGTCATACAACGAGAAGCGGTGGCTTGGGCGGTTGGTGTTGTCTCACCGGAAGAAATTGATGAGATAAATATTTTGCGCGCTTCTTTTCTGGCCATGCATCGTGCTGTTGATCAGTTGGCTGTTCGTCCCCAACATTTGCTAATCGATGGAAACCGTTTTAATAAATATCCCGGCATTCCTCATACAACGATTGTGAAAGGGGATGGGAAGTATCTTTCAATAGCGGCCGCATCTATATTGGCAAAGACATACAGAGATGATTATATGAATCGTCTTCATGAGGAGTTCCCTTATTATGATTGGGATCACAATAAAGGTTACCCGACTAAAAAGCACCGTGCGGCTATTGCCGAGCGGGGAACAACTCCTTACCATCGAATGACCTTCAATTTGTTGGGAGATGGACAACTGACTTTAGGTTTTTAAATCACTTTGGGCTTCTTCTATTCTCATCCGTTCTACATTTTTTTGCAGAATAGACACGTTTTTGTTATGTATAACCGCAAAAATGTTCTGTTTAGGCTGAAAAACTGTTGGTTAATGCTTTTATTTGTTACTGAAATACTATATATTTGCAAACAATAACAAGAATTAAAAAGTATAAAATCATGGCAACGAACAAGCTACTTTCTTTTATGAAGCTCATTGGGATGACCTTCATTATGACAATTATTACTCTTCCTGCGAATGCGCAGTTCTTACGTACTTCTTATTTTATGGAAGGTACACACTATCGTCAACAGTTGAATCCCGCTTTGACACCGACTAAAGGATTTATTAATCTTCCGGTGATAGGTGCTGTCAATGCAACCGTTGGTTCTACTTCATTAGGTTATCAGGATATTATTGATATTATAGACGACGGTGGTGATTTTTATACCAAACCTGATTTCATGAACCGTTTGAAAGATAATAATACGCTGAATGTGAATTTCAGTACTGAAATCCTTTCTGCTGGATGGTATAAAGGGAAGAACTTTTGGTCATTCAATATTGGTCTTCGTACAGATATTGGTGCTAATTTGACCAAATCAATGTTTACGTTCCTAAATCAGATGGAGACAATAGAAGACAATTGGAGAAATAGTAACTATGATATTAGTGGTCAGCAATTGAATATCAATGCTTATACAGAAATAGGTTTAGGACTTTCCCGCCAGATTAATAGTCGTTTGACTGTTGGTGCTAGAGTAAAGGCTTTATTAGGTATTGGTAATATGGAATTGAAGCTTAATAGAATAGCAATGAGTGCTAATCTACCTACTGACCAACAAATAAATGAATGGTCTAATGATAGCTATTGGAGTGGCTCTTCTGGGGAGATTGAAACAAAAGCTAAAGACTTGAAAGCAAAGTTTGATAACTATCATGCAAACCTCGCTGTTGGTGCCGAGCTTAAGAGTTCTTTCAAAGGTTTAGAATTAAAAGAAGAAGAGGGTAAAGACTATGTAACTGATTTTGACTTTGATAGTGGGAATTTAGGTATAGCTGGTTATGGTTTTGGTATTGATTTAGGTGCATCTTATAAAATTTTGGATAATTTGACTGTATCTGCTTCTATTCTTGATTTAGGTTTTATTTCTTGGTCTAAATCAAGTACAAAGATTGCATCTGCTAATCCGGATCCAATCAATATTAAAGGAAGTACTTATGCAGATATGATTAATATAACTGACCCACAAAATATCGCTAATAGTGTTAAAGGTGCATTGAATCAGCTACAGAGTGATACTGAAAATTATATGGATCTTGTGACGCAAGGTGATGTACTTAACTATGATATGTTGCAACTCGAAGTAGGTGAAGCTAAAGAATCTCGTAAATCTCGTCTCGCTTCTACTTTAGTATTAGGTGCAGAATACGGTTTCTTCAATAATAAATTGGCTGTTGGTGTATTGTCAACAACTCGTTTTGTACAACCGGATGCCCTTACTGAATTGACATTCTCAGCGAACTATCGTCCGAAGAGCTGGTTTAACGTGGCACTTAGTTATTCAGCTATTCAGTCAGCAGGTAAGTCTTTCGGACTTGGTTTGAAATTGGGACCGATCTTTCTTGGAACCGACTATATGTTCTTAGGAAAGAACTCAAACTCAGTTAATGGATTTATCGGAGTTTCTATTCCATTGAATAAAAGAAAAGCTTGCTGTAAACAAGGATAAAAAATAATTTCTCTCTCTAAACATTCTCTTTTAATTAATTTCTCTAGAAGAAAAAACGTATAATATGCAGCTTGTCGCTTATAATCTGTTTAAAGTGATATAAGACGACAAGCTGTTTTTATTTTGCAGGTTTGGACAACTTCAATTATGTGGAGTAGCATTCCATACAATAGGTCCTGAGTTGGATTTAGAACCATTTGATCTTCCTGAATATCACGAACGCTAATGTTGACAATCCGATGGAGAAGAGCACAATCAACGAGAAAGCGAAAGGTACTTCTTCTAGGTGGATATCCACATTCATACCATAGAAGCTGGCAATCAATGTCGGGAGCATTAATACAATGGATAAACTGGTCATGCGTTTCATGATTGTATTCACATTGTTCGAGATGATGGAAGCGAAAGCGTCCATTGTGCCTGTAAGGATATCACTGTAAATATTGACGGTATTGAGTGCCTGTTTCAATTCAATAATAACATCCTCTACCAATTCCTTGTCCAGGTAATCCGTGTCTTGGAAAATAGTTTTCAGTTTGCCGATCATCACTTCATTGCCCCGTATAGAAGTATTGAAATAAACCAGTGTTTTCTGCAATCGCATCAAGCGAAGCAGGTCCTCATTACGGATACTGCGTTCCAATTCCTTTTCCGCAGCACTGATGTCCAGATTTATCTGTTTCAGATATTTCAGAAACCATACGGCAGAAGAATAGATAAGCCGTAAAATCAAATCCAACTTATTGCGGACGATGATACCTTTCCGGCGAGTATGCTCGATAAAGTCCGGCAGCAAATCAGTGTTGTAATAACAGACGGATACAATGATTTCATTATTGGTGATAATGCCGATGGGGACAGTGCCGAAAGGCAGATTCTCGTTTTGCTTGTTCTGCACTGGAATACGTAAAATGGTGAGCAGCCAATTCCCCTCCGTGTCTGTACGCGGACGTTCGTCGGTATCGGCTATGTCGTCAAGAAATGATTCGGGAACATTTAGTGTTTTAGTCAGAAATTCAAAGTCATCATTGTTCGGGCATACTACGTTGACCCAGCTATTCGGCAGCCATTGTGCTTTTTCCACAAAGCCGGCCTCACAATAAAGATACGTTCTCATCTTATTGTCTCCTTTCGTTGTTTAGTACGAGCAGAGACATCGGATATTAATGACTCTGTTCGCTTTAATTAATACTAGTTGTGCACGTTCGCGGGTTTGAATCGTCCATATTTCTATGATTTTAATTTAAAAGCGTTGCAAAGGTAAAGAAAATAGTTGGATTGCCCGTTGATAATCAACTGGCTTAACATAGATTAAGCGTCGTCGTAACCATCTTTTTTGTACCTTTGCGCCCGAAAATCAGAGTGATAATTTAAATATTGAAATATTATGAGTAAGAAAGCCCTTTTAATGATCCTCGACGGTTGGGGACTAGGTGACCAAAAGAAAGACGACGTAATCTTCAACACTCCCACTCCTTATTGGGATTATCTGATGAACACTTATCCTCACTCTCAGCTCCAGGCAAGTGGTGAAAATGTAGGTTTGCCCGACGGACAGATGGGTAACTCTGAGGTAGGACACTTGAATATCGGTGCAGGACGCGTAGTTTATCAGGATTTGGTGAAAATCAACCGTGCGTGCGCTGACAATAGTATTCTGAAAAATCCGGAAATCGTTTCGGCTTTCTCTTATGCAAAGGAAAACGGAAAGAATGTGCATTTCATGGGACTGACTTCCAACGGTGGCGTGCATAGCTCACTTGTTCATCTTTTCAAACTTTGCGATATCGCTAAGGAATATAATATCGACAATACATTCATCCATTGCTTCATGGACGGTCGTGATACAGACCCGAAGAGCGGTAAGGGATTTATTGAGGAACTGTCTGCTCACTGTGAGAAATCGGCAGGGAAGATCGCTTCCATCATCGGTCGTTATTACGCAATGGATCGTGACAAACGTTGGGAACGTGTAAAAGAAGCATACGATCTGTTGGTGAACGGTGAAGGAAAGAAGGCAACCGATATGGTTCAGGCAATGCAGGAATCTTACGATGAAGGTGTGACGGATGAATTTATCAAGCCGATTGTAAATGCCAATGTCGACGGAACAATCAAAGAAGGTGACGTGGTAATCTTCTTCAACTATCGTAACGACCGTGCCAAAGAGCTGACCGTTGTGTTGACTCAGCAGGATATGCCGGAAGCAGGCATGCACACCATTCCGGGATTGCAATATTACTGTATGACTCCGTATGACGCTTCTTTCAAAGGTGTACATATCCTGTTCGACAAAGAAAATGTAGCTAACACTTTGGGCGAGTATCTTTCTGCTAAGGGTATGAGCCAGCTTCATATCGCTGAAACGGAGAAGTATGCTCACGTGACGTTCTTTTTCAACGGTGGACGTGAAACTCCGTTTGACAAGGAAGACCGTATCCTCGTTCCGTCTCCGAAAGTAGCTACTTACGACTTGAAGCCGGAAATGAGCGCTTACGAAGTAAAAGATAAGCTGGTGGCTGCTATCAACGAAAACAAATATGATTTCATCGTAGTGAACTTCGCCAACGGTGATATGGTAGGCCATACGGGTATTTACGAAGCTATCGAGAAAGCTGTTGTTGCTGTAGACGCTTGTGTGAAAGATGTGATCGAAGCTGCTAAAGCACAGGATTACGAAGCAATCATCATTGCCGATCATGGTAATGCTGACCACGCTTTGAATGAGGACGGTACTCCGAACACGGCTCACTCTCTGAATCCCGTTCCTTGTGTTTACGTGACAGAAAATAAGGCTGCGAAAGTAGAGAACGGTCGTCTGGCTGATGTTGCTCCGACTATCCTGAAGATTATGGGATTGGAAGTTCCGGCTGAAATGGACGGTAGCGTGTTGATTAAGTAATTTAGATTTCTATAATTGGGAGGGCGGGGTAGAACTCCGCCTTTTTTGTCTGATATAAATATTGCAAATGATACAGATTGATGATGTAGTTGTATCGCTGGATGTGCTTCGGGAAAAGTTCCTTTGTAATCTGGACGCTTGTAAAGGTGAATGTTGTATTGAGGGAGATGCAGGGGCACCTGTAGAGTTGGAGGAAGTGGAGAAATTGGAAGAAGTGTTGCCGGTTATTTGGGATGAGCTGGCACCCGAAGCCCGTGCGATAATAGAAAAGCAAGGAGTGGTATATACGGATGAGGAAGGAGATCTGGTGACCTCTATTGTTAATAATAAAGACTGTGTCTTTACTTGTTATGATGAGAAGGGATGTTGCTACTGCGCTATTGAAAAAGCCTATCGTGAAGGAAAAACAGATTTCTATAAACCGGTATCCTGCCATCTTTATCCTATCCGTATCGGAGATTACGGACCTTACAAGGCTGTCAATTATCATCGTTGGGATGTATGCAAGGCGGCAGTATTGCTGGGTAAAAAGGAAAATCTCCCGGTTTATCGGTTCCTGAAAGAGCCTTTGATCCGTAAGTTCGGTGAGGAATGGTATAAAGAACTGGAAATAGCGGTTGAGGAACTGAAAAAACAACATCTTCTCTGATTCCCGGTTTCACGGGATAGTAAGATGAAAAGAAAAACGCCTGCTGTGAGATTACTCTCCGGCAGGCGTTTCCTCGTTGTAAGATGTGAGGTTGGTTTATAAAAACGTAATATGACAACTATGCATCGATATTTGCATACGTTGCGTTCTCTTCAATAAATTCGCGGCGCGGACCTACGTCTTCACCCATTAGCATGGAGAAGATATAATCGGCTTCCGCTGCATTATCTATATTTACTTGTTTCAGCATACGGTTTTCGGGGTCCATAGTCGTACTCCATAGCTGTTCCGCATTCATCTCACCCAAACCTTTGTATCGTTGGATGTGTACGGCGCTTTCGGAACCACCGCCGTAAGTGTCGATGAAATTCTGAAGCTGTGCGTCTGTCCAGCAATATTCTTTTACCTTGCCTTTCGTACAAAGGTAGAGCGGAGGAGTAGCAATGTACAGGTATCCGTTCTGAATGATTTGAGGCATATAGCGGAAGAAGAAAGTCATAATCAATGTGTCGATGTGAGAACCATCGACGTCGGCATCGGTCATGATGATAATCTTGTGATAACGCAGCTTTTCGATATTTGCTTCTTTGCTGTCATCTTCCGTTCCGATTGTTACCCCTAATGCGGTATATATATTACGGATTTCCTCGCTTTCCAAAGCTTTGTGGTACATGGCTTTCTCCACATTCAGAATCTTACCGCGTAGCGGGAGGATGGCTTGGAACATACGGTTACGGCCTTGTTTTGCAGTACCGCCTGCCGAATCTCCCTCGACAAGGAACAGTTCGCATTTAGACGGATCTTTGTCCGAACAGTCGGCCAGTTTACCCGGCAGACCGCCTCCGGACATCGGAGACTTGCGTTGTACCATTTCACGGGCTTTTCTTGCAGCATGACGGGCGGTAGCGGCTAAAATCACCTTGTCAACAATTGTTTTGGCCTCTTTCGGATGTTCTTCCAAATAGTAGGATAACACTTCACCTACCGCTTGGTCTACGGCACCCATTACTTCGTTGTTACCCAACTTCGTTTTGGTCTGTCCCTCAAATTGAGGTTCGGCTACTTTTACAGAAATAACAGCAGTCAAACCTTCGCGGAAGTCATCTCCCGAGATTTCCACCTTCACCTTTTCCAGCATTTTGCTGTCTTCGGCATATTTCTTCAATGTACGGGTTAATGCACGACGGAATCCGGCCAGGTGCGTACCACCTTCGATGGTGTTGATATTATTAACGTATGAGTGAACGTTTTCGGAGAATCCGGTATTGTACATGATAGCCACCTCAATAGGAATTCCCTGCTTCTCTGAATTGAGATAAATAACATCGTTTATCAAGTGTTCGCGAGAAGACTCGATGAAGCGTACAAATTCTCTCAGACCTTCTTCCGAATAGAATTGCTCGCTTTTGAAACTGCCGTCTTCATTTACCACGCGGCGGTCGGTCAGTGAGATGCGTAGTCCTGCATTCAAGTAGGCCAATTCGCGCAGACGTGAAGCCAATATTTTGTAGTCATACACCGTTTCCGTGAAAATGCTGCCATCCGGCCAGAATTGTTGGCGGGTACCGGTAATGTCGGAAGTACCGACTTCTTTTACAGAATAAAGTGGTTTACCTATTTCATACTCCTGTTGGTAAATCTTACCACCCCGGAATACTTGAGTAGTCATGTGCGTGGACAATGCGTTCACACAAGACATACCTACACCGTGCAGACCTCCGGATACCTTGTAGGATCCTTTATCGAACTTACCTCCAGCATGCAGTACGGTCATGGCTACTTCCAATGCCGACTTCTTTTCTTTCTCGTGATAGTCTACCGGAATACCGCGTCCGTTGTCCTGTACTGTGATTGAGTTGTCTTCGTTGATTGTCACCTCTATGTGCGTACAGTATCCTGCCAACGCTTCGTCGATGGAGTTATCAACAATTTCGTATACTAAGTGGTGAAGTCCCTTTACGCTGATGTCACCGATGTACATCGCAGGGCGTTTTCTTACTGCTTCGAGACCTTCCAATACCTGGATACTATCCGCAGAATAAGACCCGTTATTGGGAGTGATTTGTTCTTCGCTCATAATTGCCTTTCTAACTTTAATAACAGAGCAAATATAGTGAAATTTGTCGACTTGACGAAGAATAAACCGTGAAAAATTAAGAATGGAAGAGGTTTCTCCGTTTTCTTGGGTGAACTGTAATTATAAACAAGAAAGGCCGAACTTAAAAGTTCAGCCTGATGCTATATAGAATTATTGAATTCTTCTTATTAAGCGAGCTTGTTGATGTAAATAGCCAACTTAGATTTCAGATTGTTAGCTTTGTTTTTGTGAATCACATTTGTTTTAGCCAACTTATCCAACATCTTTGTAATGCCCGGATACATTGCAACTGCTTCTGCTTTATCAGTAGTTGCACGAAGCTTTCTAACAGCATTTCTCATGGTCTTGCCATAATATCTGTTGTGAAGTCTTCTAGTCTCTTCTTGTCTGATTCTTTTCAGTGATGATTTATGATTTGCCATCTCGACTAATCTGTTTTTTTAGTTCGTTTATTCTTTTAACTTGTAGCCCGTGGGGGAATCGAACCCCCCTTTCAAGAATGAAAATCTTGCGTCCTAACCGATAGACGAACGGGCCATCCTGTGTTGCATTTCTGCTTTTGCTTTCTCGAATCTGTGTTTGTTTCTCGATTGCGGATGCAAAGGTAGGAACTTTTTTGAAACTGACAAACAATTTGCTGAAAAAAATAGCATAAATTTTCTGATTATCTTCTCTCTGTTTTCTTTTCTTTCTGATATTCAAGTAATTATACTTCTCTGTTTCTCGTGAGAAAACTTCATTTTTCCTTTTGCCAATATCGGATGTACTTTTGCCTATACCTTATTATATATAAAGGGTGCTCTTTTCGTCTTCTTTCTCTCTGCGAACGGAATCGTTTATTTTCTTTTATTCGGCAGTCAACGGGATTCTTATTTAGAAGATTTTTTGTAGTTTTGTTCCGGAATGGAAATTTGTGATTGGTTATGCTGCAAAAAACGAAAGGAATCGTTCTTCATACATTAAAGTACAATGATACTTCTATCATTGTAGATATATATACGGAGCTTTCCGGCAGGGCTTCTTTTCTTGTGGCGGTTCCCCGTTCACGAAAAGCAGCGGTGAAATCCGTTCTTTTCCAGCCGTTGTCTTTTATTGAATTTGAGGCGGATTACAGACCGAATGTGACTCTTTATCGGGTGAAAGAGGCGAAATCCTTTTATCCTTTTTCTTCCATTCCCTATGATCCTTATAAATCTGCGATGGCACTTTTTTTATCGGAATTCCTTTATCGGGCTATTCGGGAGGAGGCTGAGAACCGTCCGCTGTTTGCTTATTTGCAGCATTCCATCATTTGGTTGGATGAGTGCAGGGAAGGATTCTCTAATTTCCATCTTGTTTTTCTAATGCGTCTTTCCCGTTTTTTGGGCCTTTATCCCAATTTGGAAAACTATCATGCCGGTGATTACTTCGATTTGCTGAATGCTTGTTTTACTTCTACTCGTCCCCAGCTGCATTCATCCTATATCAATCCTGAAGATGCGGGACGTCTTCGGCAATTGATGCGTATGAATTATGAGACTATGCATCTTTTCGGCATGAGTCGTGCCGAACGTACTCGCTGTCTGACGACTATCAATGATTATTATAGTCTGCATTTGCCGGACTTCCCGGTGTTGAAATCATTAGAAGTGTTGAAAGAACTGTTTGATTAGCTCTTTTCGGCTGATAGGCACTGATTTAGTAGATGAAAGAAGTAGGGATACAATGTGTTTATTCCCTGCATTGCTCATATTGGATACCGATATAGATGGTTTGTCATGGCTGTGGTGACTTCTTCTCACGGCTGTGACGAGATCCTACCACGGCCATGAAGAGATCTCGTCACGGCCGTGACGAATTAACTATATCGGTGTTTTAACAGAACAATGTCGGTAGTTTTATAAACTTATGCCAGTGCTTTGATAGATGGATGCCGGTGCTTTGATAGATGAATGCCGATACTTGAAGGATGATGAGAGATGTTTTGAGGAAATGATGAGAGATACTGGGAGAAATGATGAGAGATAACTCATCGTGAGTTATCTCTCATAAATTATGTTGCTGATATTTAATCTTTTATCTCTGACTTATGAGATATGAGAGATCGGAAGTAAAAACTTCTCAGTAGAGAGTGGATGAATTATCCCAAAAGCTCTTTTACTTTTGCTGAGATGGCACGGCCTTCGGCAAGTCCTGCCAATTTCTTGGAAGCTACTCCCATTACTTTACCCATGTCTTTTCCGCTAGTGGCACCCACTTCGGCAATGATTTCCTTTAATGCCGCTTCCAGTTCTTCGGCAGACATTTGTTTCGGCAGATACTTCTCCATAACGGCTACCTGTCCTAGCTCTGCGTCAGCCAAGTCCTGACGGCCTTGTCCGATATAGATCTCGGCAGAGTCCTTTCCTTGTTTTACGAGTTTTTGGATGATTTTAAGTGCTGCATCATCTGTCAGTGTATCGTTAGCTCCCGGAGCAGTCTTTGCTTCAAGGAAAAACTTCTTAACGTTTCTCAAAGTCTCTAAGGCTACTTTGTCCTTTGCCTTCATTGCGTTTTTTATGTCTTCGCTGACTTTATCAAATAAATCCATACTATTATAATTAAAAATTAAAGATTAAAAATTATAACCGAAGCCTGATTCTGCGAGTTTATAATCTTCGTTCTTAGTTCTTTGTTTAGAACGTAATCACTCCATTCTCGTCTGTTGCTTCCTCCGTTGCGACTTCTTCCTCCAGAGCGGCTTTGGTCCGTATCTTGGTGAGGGTTGTCTTATCGCGCATATATGTGGGAGAATCCTCTACCATAGCGATGATGTCGTCGTTGTCCAGGTCTTCCATATTGAAGAGGTAGATGTGACGACGTTTGCGCAGGCTCTTACTTCCGATATTGCTGGCGCTTTCTCCGTATGCTTTGCGGATGCGTTCTTTGTTTTTCTCTTTCTCTTCTTCCAGTTGCAGTTGGCGTTCCTCTTCTTCCTGGCTGCGCGCAGCGTGCAGGCTGTCCATGCCGGGAACATCCTCTACTCCGAATCCGGTTGCAAGTACGGTAATCTTCACTTTTGTTTCCAAAGAGTTGTCGATGGCGACACCCCAGATAACCTCCACACCTTCGCGGAACTTACTCATGAATTCATGTATCTCGTTCATCTCTTCCATCATCAATTCGGATGACGGACAGAAGGAAACGTTCAACATCACCTTTTTGGCGTTGAAGATATCGTTGTTGTTGAGTAGCGGAGAATGCAGCGCATCATCGATTGCTTTGGTTACCCGATTTTCTCCTTCACCGAATCCGGTACTCATGATGGCTACTCCACCATCTTTCAAGATAGTCTTCACATCGGCAAAGTCCAGATTGACCGTACCGCGCATGGTGATAATCTCGGCAATACTTTTGGCAGCGATGGAGAGTGTATCATCGGCCTTGCCGAATGCATTCATAAAGGTAAGGTCGGCATATATTTCGCGCAAGCGTTCGTTGTTGATAACCAATAAAGCGTCAACGTGTTGAGCGATACGTTCCACACCGTCCAACGCTTGGATAATTTTCTTTTCCCCTTCGAAGATAAAGGGGATGGTAACGATACCGACTGTCAGAATATCCATCTCCTTTGCGATGCGGGCAATGACAGGGGCTGCGCCGGTTCCTGTTCCACCACCCATTCCGGCAGTGATGAATACCATCTTGGTGCCGTCGTTCAGTTGATTTCTAATGTCTTCTATACTTTCTTCGGCGGCATCGCGTGCCCGTTCGGGACGGTTGCCGGCCCCAAGACCTTGTGTGATGCTACGGCCCAGTTGCAGTTTCACCGGAACCGGTGATTCGGCCAATGCCTGGTTGTCCGTGTTGCAAAGAACGAACGTTACATCATGAATACCTTCCCGGTACATGTGGTTTACAGCGTTGCCACCACCACCACCTACGCCAATCACTTTGATGATCTTCGGTGAATCTGTCGGGAAATCGAATTGTACTATCTCGTCCATAATCTTATGCTAATTACTAGTTACTATTTACAAATTACAAGCTATGTCTCCGGAAGTTATTTCATATCGTCGTCAGAGAAGATTTCTTTTGTCAACGAATCTATTTTGCGTTGAATCCAACTGGGACCGGCTTCTCTTTTCCGCCTTTCTTTCTCTTCCTTTTCTTTCTGCTTGCGAAGTTTATCGGCTTCTTTGGCAGCCAGTTTGGCTTCTCGTTCCTCTTCCTCCTTCTTGAGTCGGGCGATGCGGGCTTGTTCTTTCAGCTCCTGGTCGTCCTCGAACATATCGGCTGTCTTGAGAACTTCCGCTTCCGGTTTAGGAGTGGCCGGAGCAGGTTGAGAAACTGTTTCTATCAGGCAGCAATTCTGGTTCCCTTCAAACAGAAGTCCGAATAGCGTATTCTGCGAGCCGTCTTTTTTCAGGATATCGCTAGGGGCATGAACGGTATTGCGTGGAAGTCTTGCCATTCTGATTTTCTCTATTTTGCTACGTTTGCGCAACATCTCTTCCAGGTTCTTTAGGTTGGCAGCTCCTCCTGTCATGATAATTCCTGCCAGCAGTTTGTCGTCAAAGCCGGAGAGTTGTATCTGATTCCATACATTGGCAATGATTTCTTCGGCACGGGCTTCGATGATATTGTTGAGGTCGGCTACTTTAATGGTACGGCTGTCATCGTCTAGTTTGCAAGTAGCCTCTTCTTGTTCGGGCTCTTCTTCATAAAGAGCGTCACCGTAGGTTTTCTTCAAACGTTCTGCTTCTTCCTCTTCCATCTGCAAGGTGGTGATATCTCGTGTGATACTGTTACCTCCTAGTGGCAGCACAGTCAGGAAGCGGAGGATATTGTTTTTGTAAACGGAGATGGTAGTCGTATCTGCACCGAAGTCGACCAAAGCGCAGCCCGAACGGCGTTCGCTTTCTGTCAATACCGCGTTGGCTGTCACGAGCGGGGCAATCAGTTGTTCGGCTATATCTATTTTTGCCTGTTGGAAGCAATGCTCCAAATTCTTCCGCACGGAAGCACGGGCGACAATATTGAGGAAACGGCCTTCGATATGGCTTCCTACCAGACCCACCGGATTGGCTTGCAGGTTATTTCCCACCTTATATTCCTGTGGCGCTACGTCTAGTATGTCCATATCTACCACCGGGATGGCGATGTTCTCGTCGCCGATAGCGCTGACAAGTTCCTCCGATATGATGGCTTCTTCTTCCAGATCGCGGCTTACCACGTTGCGTACTGTGCGAAGTGATTGACCGCCAATACCTACATATACTTTAGCAATTGAGTTTTTCAACTCACCTTCCAGTCTGTTGATGATAGAAGTCAGACTTTGTGCCGTCTTGTCCAGGTTAAAGATAACTCCTTTACGGATGAACGTAGAAGAGTCTTCCTGTGCATACGCCAGTATCTGCATACTTCCGTCACTGTTCTTTCTTCCGGCCACACCGGTTATCTTCGATGAACCAAGTTCAATAGCGGCGATAAATTCTGTTGTTGCCATCTCTTTATTTACTATTTAATTGTTTACAATTTACTATTTGGAGAGATCTGTCACTTATATCTCATCACTTATCACTCATCGTTCTCTTTTCGTACAGATAATCTGATTGCTGAATTCAAGGTTGATGCGTGAATATTTGTTCCAGCCTACCTTATTGAGCCCTTTCTTATAGAATTCTTTCAGGCGTGCCAGTTTGTCTTCAAAGTCATCCAGTTTGCCGAGATAGACAAGGTGGTCTCCCACACGTGGCACTAATTCGATATTGCGGTCGGGCAATACATGAATCTGTTCTATCTGCGCATCCCAGAACTTATTGTTATGCAAAAATACACCAAACTTATATAAATCCTTCATTGCAAACGACTTTTCTACGTTTCCGGTGACAATTACCCGGTGAGCGACGCATTTTGCATCGGGAGGCATGACGGTTCCTTTGTTGTCAAGGTAGTAATTCTCACCGTTGGCGCTCATTACCCGTAAGATAGGAATGCGTTGTGTCACTTCCACGCAGACTTTGCCGCTAGGAGTCTTGTAGCATTCCGCTTCGTCAATCAACGGGTGTTTACTCAGTTCCCGTTCCAATGACTTGGTAGAGATGCGTTCCATCTTTTTCCCGATGGGGTAGATGCCTTTTTTCTGAAGGATACCTTTCAGTTCGTCTTTAGTGATGAAACCGGCATAAGCGGTATCCTTAATAACTAATTCCATGTCACGGCAGGTCTGGTCGGCAGGCTTGCGGTTGAAGGCGCTGACAGCTACGACCAGGTAGGCTATGAGCACCAACATGACGATGGACAGAAGGATTCTCTTTACCATAAATTATTAATCATTCTTCCTTTCCAGTATTTTCTTTATCTCGGGGACATAGTTGTCTATATCTCCTGCTCCCAAAGTTATTAATACTTCAATGTTTTTATCTTTCAGAATGTTCAGTATATCTTCCTTTTTGCACATACTTTTTTCGATACCGGGACGGAGATTGTCGTAAATCAGCCGGCTGGTAACTCCCGGAATCGGGGCTTCGCGTGCCGGATAGATATCTACCAGAATCACTTCGTCAAGCAGCGACAGGCTGTCGGCAAAGTCTTGATAGAAATCGCGCGTACGGGTATAAAGGTGTGGCTGGAAGATAGCTGTAATTTTCTTGTCTTTGTAAAGCTCCCGCATAGACAGTACACTCTGCTTGATTTCTGAAGGGTGATGGGCATAGTCGCTCAGGAAGACTATCCGGTCGTTCTTGATCTTAAAGTCGAACCGGCGGTCTACTCCCCGAAAACTAGCCATGCCTCTTTTAATCTCTTCATCGGTTACTCTGTTCAGGTGTGCCAATGCCATAGCAGCTACGCCATTTTCTATATTGATACTCACCGGCACTCCGAGTTGGATATCGTTGATACGGGTATCCGGCGCCACAAAGTCTATAAATATCTCTCCGTTTCCGATGCGGATATTCTCTGCATGGAAGTCGCCCTCGTCACGTGAATAGGTGTAGACGCGTACACCGGGTTGCACTTTGGGCTGTAGTGAGATGCCTTTGCGGATGATCAATGCGCCGCCCGGCTGGATGAGGGTTGTGTAATGTTCGAAACTTTCCAGATAAGCTGCTTCTGTTCCGTAAATATCCAAGTGATCCGGATCGGTAGCTGTAATGACAGACATAAACGGGGACAGCCAATGGAAGGAACGGTCGAATTCGTCGGCTTCGATTACCGTGTAAGGGCTTTTCTGTGAAAGCAAGAGGTTTGTTCCGTAATTTTTCGAGATTCCTCCGAGAAAGGCGGTACATTCTACGTGTGACTGATGGAGCAGATGTGCCGTCATGGTGGATGTAGTGGTCTTGCCATGAGTACCGGCTACACACAAGCCTTTGCTCGAATGTGTAATCGTTCCCAATACTTGAGCGCGTTTTTGTATTTCGAATCCGTTGTTGCGGAAGTAAACCAGTTCTTCGTGTTCCTGTGGGACGGCGGGGGTGAATACGACGAGCGTACTTTCTTTGTCTTTACAAGCATCCGGAATCAAATCCACATTTTCTTCGTAATGTATCTGCGCGCCTTCGGCAATCAGAGCTTCAGTCAATGGAGTGGGAGTACGGTCATATCCGGCTACTACCTTGCCTTTGAAGAGGAAGTAGCGTACAAGGGCACTCATACCGATACCGCCGGCACCTACGAAATAGACTGATTTTATAGTTTCGATATTCATTTCTTCTATCTTTAGTATTTGTATGAATCGATTAGTTCTTTGCTTCCGCCAGTTTTATCACTTCCTGCGCGATGATTTTCGCAGAATCGGGTAAAGCCAGCTTGGCTATATTCTCGCTTAATTCTTTTAATCTCCGCTCATCATTGACGGTGGCTAAAGCCACATCTATCAATGTCTTTTCCGCTTCGCTGTCTTTGACGTAGATAGCTGCCTGTTTGTCTACCAGTGCTAGGGCATTCTTAGTCTGATGGTCTTCGGCCACATTGGGGGAAGGTACCAGAATGACAGGTTTATGCAATAGGCAGAACTCGGAGATGGAGCCTGCTCCTGCACGGGAGATAACAAGGTCGGCCGCTGAATAGGCAGCTGCCATATCCTTGATAAAATCCGTTACATATAGATTGGGAAGTGCGCCTGCCGCTTTCACGGCTTCTGTCACTTGCGGATAGTAATATTTACCGGTTTGCCAGATAAATTGTATGTTTCCGTTTTCTTTGATTGTCGCTAATCCGGCAGTCAGCGTGTTATTGATGGTGCGCGCTCCCAAGCTGCCACCTACGATAAGAATCGTTTTCTTGTCCGGTTGCAGATGGAAAGAACGTAGTGCGTCCTCTTTGGACGGCATATCTTCTGTCAGGTTCTGACGTACCGGATTTCCCGTCATGATAATCTTATCGGCTGGGAAAAATTTCTCCATACCGTCATAAGCTACACAGATTCTCCGGGCTTTCTGTGCCAATAGTTTATTGGTGACTCCGGCATACGAGTTCTGTTCCTGTATCAAGGTAGGCACTCCCATCATTCCGGCGGTCTTCAACGTGGGACCACTGGCGTAACCGCCTACGCCTACCGCTACTTGCGGACGGAAGTTCTTGATGATACTGCGCGCCTTCCATTGGCTGCGTATCAGTTTGATGATTACCGATACATTCTTCCATAAATGCTTGCGGTCGAAACCGGCTATCGGAAGACCGATGATCTGATAGCCCGCATCGGGAACCCTTTGCATTTCCATACGGCCTTCCGCTCCTACAAAGAGGATTTTGGCGTCAGGGCGTAACTCCATTATCGCGTTTGCAATAGAGACGGCGGGAAAGATGTGTCCTCCCGTACCTCCACCGCTAATAATAATTCTAAGTTTTTTTTCCATCATAGTTCTTTTCTCCTATCCGTTTCGTTCAGTTGACCGTTTCGTGCTACTGACCGTTCATCGCTTGTCACTCTCATCCTCGAATTTTGCATCGCTGTTCAAAATCTGTGCAGTTGGCTCGGCAGCAGTCTGAGCTTCCGAATTGGCGGTCGCATCTGTCGCGATCTGCAACTGAATCTGCGCATCGTGCGCTTTCTGTTCTTCCAGATGAGCGGTATATCGGCTGACGCTTAATATCATTCCGATGTAAGCGCAATTAATCAATGTACTTGTTCCTCCTTTGCTGACTAGAGGTAGCGGTTGTCCTGTGACGGGGAATAGTCCGACGGCAACCATCATGTTCAGTATTGCCTGCGATACCAACAACAAGGCAATCCCCATCACAAGGAAGGCGGGAAAAGTCCTTTCGCATTTCTGGGCGATTCGTCCGGCCCGCATCAGCAAGCATAGATAGAGGAATACCACGAATATCCCCCCTATCAATCCCATCTCTTCGATCACAATGGCGAAGATAAAGTCGGAGAAGGCTTGACTGAGGAAATCGCGTTGTATTGAGTTGCCCGGACCTTTGCCGACTACATTGCTGGTAGCAATGGCGATCCGGGCGTGTGCTATCTGCGCGTCTTTATCAATATCGAACTTGGCGGCAGGTACTTCTTCATTCTCGAAGAAGCCGGAAACACGGTTCTGCCAGGTCTCGAAACGGTGAAGTCCCGGTGTATTGTGCAGTGTCTTTCCGGGAATGGCCATTAGTATTCCCACAGCCACTATGCCTACAAGTGCCATTAGCCCCAGCATACCGAACAGTTTCTTGGAAGATACCCGCCCGATGAACATCATCATACATACAACTCCGAATAGCAGCATGGCTGTTGAAAGGTTTTCCGGTGCAATAAGCAGAAAGACCAGTCCGGTAAGAATCATAATGTATTTGAAGGCTTTCGAGTTGGCTCCGTATTCGTCCTGTTTCTTGGACAAGATAAATGAGACGGCAATGATAACTGCCATTTTTGCCAACTCCGACGGTTGGAACTGTAATCCCATAAAGGTCATCCAACGCGCAGCTCCGTTGACACGGTCGCCTGTAATGATACCCATCAGGGTGACAAATGCCAACAGTACCAGAGAAATCGGATACAGGAAGACCGGAAATACCTGAAACCATTTGTAGGGTATGTTGTGTAGAATTACCACTACTACTGCACCCACCATCAGAATAACAGAGTGCTGTGTAATCGGTCCCCAATGGTCGCCACTTTTATAAGTCAGTGTCGACGCTGCCGAGAACACCTCGACTATCGAGATGAGGCAGAGACAAAGGAAAATAATCCAGATTACCTTGTCGCCTTTGAATATGTTTTTTAATAAATCCAATCTTGCAGAAATTAAAAATTATAAATTAAAAATTAAAGGGCACGGACGCATTCTTTAAATTGCTCGCCACGATCCTCGTAACTCTTGAAGAGGTCGAAAGAAGCGCAGCAAGGACTCAATAATACGGTTTCACCTTTCTTCGCCAATTTATAGGCGGCTTCTACAGCGTCTTTCATGCCGGTTTGCACATCTGCTACGGGCAAACCGAAACGGTCGAAGAAATCATGCAGTTTCTCGTTGTGAAGTCCCATATATACAAGAGCCGAGCACTTTTCGCGTACCAGGTCTTCAATTTCCGTATAGTCGTTTCCTTTATCTTTTCCACCGAGAATCAATACTGTTTTGGTAGTCATGCTTTGCAGGGCATACCAACACGAATTGACGTTCGTCGCTTTGGAGTCGTTGATGAAATCAATTCCGCGGACACGTGCCACTTTCTCCAACCGGTGTTCCACGCCCTTGAAGTCGGAGAGGGCCTTGCGTATGTTCTCTTTGGTGATACCTGCCAGATTGGCTGAGATACCGGCTGCCAAAGAATTGTACAGGTTATGCTGGCCTGTCAAAGCCAATTCCTCCTGTTCCATATTGAAAGCAATCGGCTCGTTGATTTTCACTTCGTGATCTTCTACGTATGCAATCGCTCCGTCTTCCTTTACGGCTGCGAAAGGGTAGAGGTGTGCTTTCAGACCATGCTTTGCCAATTCGCGTTTAATGATAGGGTCGTCGTTCCAGAAGATAAAAGCGTCGTCCGGAGTTTGATTCTGGGTGATACGGAATTTGGCATCGATGTAATTCTGCATACAATGATCGTAGCGGTCCAGATGGTCCGGAGTAATATTCATCAATACGGCTATATTCGCACGGAAGTTATACATATTATCCAACTGGAAAGAACTCAGTTCGATAATATAATAGTCATGGTGGTCTTCGGCTACCTGCAAAGCCAGGCTCTTGCCGATATTACCTGCCAAACCTACATTCAGACCTGCACTCTTGAAGATATGGTAGATGAGGGAAGTCGTAGTCGTCTTTCCGTTCGAACCGGTGATACAGATCATTTTGGCGTCCGTGTAACGTCCGGCAAACTCAATCTCTGATATAACCGGCGTTCCTTGAGCTTTCAGTTTCAGAATGAGGGGAGCGTCATTCGGAATACCCGGACTTTTGATTACTTCGTCGGCATTCAGAATGAGTTCTTCGGTATGGCGGCCTTCTTCCCAGTCAATGTGGTGGCTGTCGAGAAGTTCCTTATACTTGTCCTTGATGGCGGACATATCCGAAACAAACGTCTCAAATCCTTTGACTTTAGCGAGTACGGCTGCACCTGCACCGCTTTCGCCAGCTCCTAAAATTACTATTCTTTTCATTTACACTAATGTGCTCTTGTCTCCAATATGCTGCATTGCCTATTAGTTGTGCACATCCTTTAAAAGTTAATAATCGGGTTAATACTCTCTGATTCTTTATTGTTAATTCACGCTTCAGCTATCTTCAGCGTTTACCTTATTTTCAGCGTTATAATCGTTATGGCTGCCAGTACGATGGTCACAATCCAAAAACGGACAGTAATTTTTGATTCGTGGAACAGTTGGTCGGGCTTGGTGAACTTCACCGTACATCCCGGTTCTATCAAACTCATGGAAGTGCGGAAATGATCGTGAATCGGCGTCCGTTTGAACAGCCGTTGTTTCACTCCTTTTCGTTTTCCGGCTTTATAGTAAGCCCGTTGAAGAATGACCGACAGATTTTCTACGAGGAATACACCGCAGAGAATCGGTATCAGCAATTCTTTATGGATGATGATGGCGAATACGGCAATGATTCCGCCAATCGTCAGACTGCCGGTATCTCCCATGAATACTTGTGCCGGATAGGCATTGTACCAGAGGAAGCCAATCAATGCACCGATAAAGGCGCAGATGTAAATTACGAGTTCTTCCGATCCCGGAATGTACATAATGTTCAGATAGCCGGCAAACTCGATGTGTGATGATACGTAAGCCAATATCCCTAGCGTAGCTCCGATGATGGCGGAGTTGCCCGCCGCCATTCCGTCCATTCCGTCATTCAGGTTGGCTCCGTTGGATACGGCGGTAACGACAAAGATGGTGATGATAACGAACAGTACCCATCCGGCCGTTTGTGCGTGATCGCCCATGAAAGCTACCAGATCTGCATAGTCGAGGTTGTTGCTCTTAAAGAAAGGGATGGTTGTCTGGGTAGATTTCAAGTCATTCGTTCCGTGTACCACTTCCATCTCCTGTCCCGGATTGTGTATCTCGATGTTTTCGCGAATGACCACGTCCGGACTTAAATATAAAGTAAGTCCGACAATCAGTCCCAGACCTACTTGCCCGATGATCTTGAACTTGCCATGCAGTCCTTCTTTATCTTTCTTGAAAATCTTGATGTAGTCGTCGGCAAAACCGAGTGATCCCAGCCATACGGTGGTGATCAACATAAGTATCATATATATATTATGCAACTTGCCTAAAAGCAGGCAAGGAATCAGGATGGCTGTAATGATGATGACGCCTCCCATACTTGGTACGCCTACTTTGTTGACGCCGAACGGGTCGATTTTCGCATCCCGTTGTGTCTCCGTGATTTGTTTCTTCTTGAGCAGGTTGATAAACTTATCTCCCCAGATACTCGAAATAAGTAGGGCGAGGATAACTGCCATCAGTGCACGGAATGAGGTATATCCAAACATTCCCGCTCCGGGAAAATTGAGCTTATGCAGCCATTCAAACAAATAATATAACATTTCTTCAGTGGTTGGTGTCTAATCGTTCAACATTCTCTTCACTTCTTCTTTGTCGTCGAAGTGATGTTTTACTCCTTTTATCTCTTGGTAATTCTCGTGCCCTTTTCCGGCAATGAGTATTACGTCTCCTTTCTCAGCCAGCATACAGGCCGTACGGATGGCTTCCTTGCGGTCGGCGATGCTTAATGTTTTTCTCATGTCTTCCGCATCCAGTCCGGCCAACATATCGTTGATGATGTCTTGCGGCTCTTCAAAACGGGGATTGTCCGAAGTGATGATAACACGGTCGCTGGCTTTGGCGGCTTCCTTTGCCATGATGGGGCGCTTGCCTTTGTCACGGTTGCCGCCCGCACCTACTACGGTGATTACTTTTCCTTTCCCTTCCAATACCCCGTGTATGGCATTCAGCACATTAGTAAGGGCGTCCGGAGTATGGGCGTAGTCGACAATTGCGGTAACTCCGTCTTTTGAACGCACAGCGTCGAAACGTCCTGCAACCGGATGCAGTGTGCTAAGGGCAACCAACACATCTTCTTCTTTTTTCCCAAGCAGGACAGCGGCACCGAATACCGCCAATAAGTTGGAAGCGTTGAACTTGCCGATAAACTGAACTGCCAACTCGTGATTGTTGAAATCAAGTAGCATTCCTTCAAAATGGGATTCCAACACCCGTCCTTTGAAGTCACTGAGACTTCTCAGCGAATAAGTATAGACTTTGGAACGTGTGTTTTGCGTCATTACCAGCCCGTTCTTGTCATCGAGATTGGTCAGACTGAACGCATTCTTCGGTAGGTCATCGAAGAACTTTTTCTTAGCTTTCAGATAATTCTCTACCGTCTTATGATAGTCCAGATGGTCACGGGTGAGATTGGTGAAGATACCTCCGGCGAATTTTAATCCGCTGATACGCTTCTGTGCGATCGAATGGGAACTGACTTCCATAAAGGCGTATTTACATCCTTCGTCTGCCATCCGTCCCAATAAATGGTTCAGCGTGATAGGGTCAGGTGTGGTGTGCTCCGTTGGAATCGGCTCGTCATCGATATAATTGCAGACTGTAGAGATAAGTCCTACTTTATATCCGAAATAGCGGAAGGTATTATATAATAAGGTAGCGATAGTTGTTTTTCCATTCGTTCCGGTGACACCGACCAACTCCAGTTTGGAAGTCGGATCTCCGTAGAAGGTAGTGGCAATCTTGCCTACCGCGTCCTCGCTGTCTTTTACTTGTATATAGGTAATTCCCTCCACCGGTTTTTCGGGCATATCCTCGCAGAGGATAGCGGTGGCGCCTTTACTGATGGCGGCGGGTATATAGGCATGACCGTCGGCTTGCGTACCGCGCATAGCCATGAACAGTTGTCCGGCTTCTACCAAACGGGAATCTATGTTGATTCCGGTAATTTCTATATTTGAATCTCCGGCTATCTGTACCGGTTGGATTGCTTTCAGTAGCTCATTTAATAACATTACTCTATTTATTTTTTAATCATTCACTATTTTAGCGTAAGCGTCACTGTCTGTCCTTTTCTAACAATGCTTCCGTTGGCTATCGACTGACTTTTTACCTTGCCCACTCCGACAAGATGCACTTTCAACCCTTTACTTTCCAGCAGGTATACAGCGTCTTTAGCTCCCATACCTATGACACTCGGTACAAAATTCTGCATATTGCTCCGACTCTCCAGCACTACGGCTTGTGGAGCCAGGTGGGTATTTCCCCACACTTCTTTTCCTGCGTCGGCTATTTTACCTTGCACCTGAATATTCAGTTCTTCCAATACCCGCTGAGCTTCCCTCATCTCTCCGGCTTTTACGTTCGGAATGACTACGGAATTCGTATCAATCGCATTGGTGAGCGGCAAACGTAAGTCTTTGGCGTATACTCTTTCGGCAATCCTGCTGAATACGCTACCTGCCATCAAACCTCCTGAGGCCGGTAGTCCCGGTTTCTGAATGGAAACAATCATACTATATTTAGGATCTTCTGACGGGAAATACCCGCAGAAACTGACTAGATAATTCGTTCTCCCCGTCTTGTATCCGGCTGCTCCCTGTGAGATTTGCGCTGTTCCCGTTTTTCCCGAAACATGGAACTGTTTGCTGCCTGCCGGTTTGGCAAGTCCTTCGCCTACTACTTTACGCAATATCATCTGTATGTCTGCCAATGTCTTGTCCGAACATATCTTCGGATTGATAACTTCGGTCGGATATTCTTTTACTACCTCTCCGTCTTTTATCGCTGCTTTTACGAACTTGGGACGCACCATTACGCCTTTGTTGGCTATTGCATTGTAAAAAGTAACGATGTTCATCGGTGGTACTTGTGTCTCGTAACCGATACTCATCCATGGCAAGGCGGTCTTTGAAAAATAACTTCTCTCTTTGGGTCCCCGAATGTTCGGCTTCCCTTCTCCGGCTATCTGCAGATGGAGAGGTTGGTCAATACTCATCCGTTTTAGTCCGTCGACAAACTTCTGCGGATTGCTTCCGTAGAAGTGGTCTATGATATACGATGTGCCCACGTTGGAAGACACCCCTAATATCTCGGTGACAGTTAGTTTGCCGTATCCTCCGCGATGCCAGTTGTGGTCCTTCATCACGCGACCATGCATCGGCATTTGCCCGTTGCCTGTATCCACTACGTAATCAGGAGTGATTTTCCCATCTTCAAGAGCTACCATAATGGAGGCCGTCTTGAAGGTAGAACCGGGTTCAAGCATATCACTGATGGCGTTATTGCGCATTTCGTAATATTCTCCGTCCTTGCCCTGCATCATATTGACGATTGCTTTTACTTCTCCCGTAGCCACTTCCATCAGAACGACTACACCGACACTTGCATTCAACTCTTTTAACTTGTCTACCAATGCCTTTTCGCAAATATCCTGCATACCCACATCAATAGTAGTGAGGAGGTCGCAACCGTCAACCGGTGGTACGTCTACTATATTCAGGTATTTATTCATCACTTTCTGGCGATGTGTCAGTCCGTCCCGTCCTTTTAAGATGGTGTCAAAAGCTAACTCTATACCATTTCTGGCTCCTTTTGCCGTATCGGCATAAACATCTCCCAACGTACGTGCTGCCAACGAGCCAAACGGTTTTTTCCTCTGGTTGTAAGCTAATTCTTTGAATCCTCCTTTGTATCGGTTCAGGCAGAATACAGGCAATCTCTTTACCTCTTTATATTGTATATAGGAGATGCGTTTCGGATAAATCAGATAGTTACGGCTCTTAGCTTGGCGTCCTTTTTTAAGATGTGCCTTGAATTGAGCGACACTCTTATCCGGGAAAATCTTGTTCAGTCCGATACAGATTGAATCCATGTTGGCGTTAAGAATGGAATCGCGTCTGGCCTGATCTTTCTTTCTTCGTTTTTCGTCCTTCTCACCGGACATGAAGTCCATATATATCCTGTATTCGGGTAAGGAACTGGCCATTAGTTTACCGTCGGAGGAAATAATGTTTCCACGATTAGGCTTCACCGTTACGTTCTCTTTCACGAAACGATCGGCTACGTCCTGCCAATACTGACGCTCGGCGAACATAGTGATTCCTGCCTTTACGACAATTGCTACACCTATCAACGCCATCACGAGGATGACGAAGAAATAGCGGGTCATTATACTCTTTTTATTAACTGCCACAGTGCTTCTCTTTTAAAACTCCCAGATCTCCACCTATTTAATAAGGTAAGGAGGGTTGGTGGATGTCTGCAAATCACTCTCCTTACTCGAAATATAGTCTTCTATACGTGACTGGCGGCTCTTCTCCATCAGTTCCGAGCTACGTGTCAGCGCATCGTATTTTATATCTATCAGTTCCTTTTTCAACCGGTCTATCTCGATCTGCTGTTGCTGACTGGCATAGCGGTTATGGATGTAGAAGATGATGAATACCATGATCAGTACCAGCAACTTCGTCTGACGGCGGAAAAAGTCGGTAGCCAGAATGTCTCCACCCAGAATACTTTTTAGTGAGGTGCGTTTTTTCTTTTTTCCCTCTTCTGTTTTCTTATTTACTACTTCCTCTTCCATTTCTCTTTATTTCTTTTCTGCAATTCGTAATTTAGCACTTCTTGAACGCGGATTCCTTTCTATTTCCGTTTCGTCGGGAACAATCACTTTGTTGTTGACAAGGCGGAAGGGGGTATTCAGATTCCCGAAGAAATCGCTTTCTGCTTTTCCCTCTACATTTCCGGTTTTCATAATGTTTTTCACCATGCGGTCCTCTAGTGAGTGATAGGTGATCACTACTAGTCTGCCACCCGGTTTCAATGCCTCTGTTGCTGCCAGTAACATTTCTTTCAAGGCTTCCATCTCTTGGTTTACTTCAATCCGCAATGCTTGAAATACCTTTGCCAATTCCTTCTTTTCCCTTTCGCGGCCAAAAAGTGGCTTGATGACTTCCAAAAACTCTCCGATGGTACGGATAGCCTGCCCGTTCCGTGCTTTGACAATCACAGACGCGAGTTTACGGCTATTCTTTAATTCTCCATAGAGATAGAAAATGTTGGCGAGGCGTTCCTCTTCGTAAGTGTTTACGATATCGGCTGCCGTAAGTCCTGCACGTTTATTCATGCGCATATCCAGATCTCCGTCGAAACGGAAAGAGAAACCGCGCTCACTGTCATCAAAATGATGGGAAGACACACCTAGATCGGCTAAAATCGCATCTACCTGCTCGATATCGTGATAACGCAGGAAATTGTGCAGGTAACGGAAGTTGCTGCGTACGAAAATAAAGTGGGGATCATCAACGATATTCCGTTCGGCGTCTTCATCTTGGTCAAATCCCAAAAGTCGTCCGCCTTCCCCGAGCCGTGAAAGAATCTCTCGTGAATGTCCCGCTCCGCCGAAGGTAACGTCTACATACGTTCCGGCAGGGCGGATGTTCATCCCGTCAACGCTTTCTTTCAGCAGTACAGGCACATGATATGTCAGTTCATCTTTCTCCATCTTGTTTGTTTTCATCGTTCATAATTTCTTCTAATGCCGCTCCGAACTCTTCGGGTGACATAAACGGCTGTTCTGCCCGCTCCTTCGACCAGATCTCTATCTTGTTGTCGATACCGATGAAGCGTATATCCCCATGTATATTGCAGATCTGTAAATACCGCTTGGGGATTAATATGCGTCCGTTGCTGTCCGGTGTCACCACCTCAACGTCGCTCACAAACTGTCTGAAAATGAGTTGATGTTTATTGTTCCACTTGTTAAGTCTGCTGCGAAGTTCGTTCAACTCCTCGTTCCACACGCTCTCTGGGTATAGAGTCAGGCAGTCTTGAAATACGTCTTTACGCATAATAAGCCTTTCTTCAGAAGCAGCTTGTAATTGCTTCCTGAAGATAGCGGGAATGAACACTCTTCCTTTAGTGTCTGCTTTGGCTTCAATATTACCTAAAAAACGTATCATTACCTTATTATAATAAGAGACCGTAAAAGTATGAAATTCCCCACAATTCCCCACGATTTTCCACAAAAACTTTTAGAGAAGTTTTCAACAGAGTGTTAAATGTTGATTTACTTGAAAAAAAGAGCCCCGAGTGTCGGTATGCTCAACACTCGGGGCTCGTACAGTTTAGTATCTTTTTAGTTAAGGTCTAGCGAAAGTCTTTCAGGTCTTCCTGCAATTTCTGGCGTGTGAAGAAGATGCGGCTTTTTACTGTACCCAAAGGGAGGTTCAGTTTTTCCGCAATTTCTCGGTATTTGAATCCTGAAACGTGCATTGCAAACGGAACTCTGTATTCTTTAGGGAGTTTGTTGACTACTCGGTGCATTTCTTTCAGGTCGTATGCTCTCTCTGTACTTTCATAACTTGCATCTTGCGGCAAGTTCAGGTGGTATAAGTTGTCGGTTTGGTCAACAAATGTTTGATCGCGGACTACCTTGCGGTAGTTGTTGATGAATATATTGCGCATGATGGTGTACATCCATCCTTTAAAATTAGTATCAGGCATATATTTATCTTCGTTATCTAATGCTTTTAATGATGTCTCCTGCAACAAATCGTTTGCTTCTTCACGATCAGTTGTCAGTTTGTAGGCGAAGCGGAATAATTCTTCTTGTACTCCTACTAAATCTTTTCTGAAGCTTAAACTTTTCATACTGTGTTGCTTTTAAATTGTGAATATTCGTTCGTAAATTTCGATGTTGCAATTTTACGGTATTTTCAGGAATCCGATGGGGGAAAATCAGACTGAATTTGACCTAAAAATTGTCAGCTGATAGTTTTTAGGTGGTATTTGATAGTTTTTGGGTGCTATTTTTTTGTGTTATGAACTTTAATCCTGCATTTTCTACCAAATTATTGCGATTAATAAAAAAGAACCGTTAATTTTGTGCCATCATTTTTATTTGAAAAGAATGACTGATGACTCTTTATTTTTGATTGATGTCGATAAGATTCTTCGGACAAAAGCTCCGAAGCAATATAAGTACATCCCTAAGTTCGTGATTTCTTATTTGAAGAAAATTGTTCATCAGGATGAGATCAATGTATTCCTGAATGAATCGAAAGATAAAGTAGGGGTAGACTTCTTGGAGGCATGTATGGACTTTCTGGATGCGAAGGTGGATGTGAAAGGTATCGAAAACCTGCCTAAAGACGGATTGTACACCTTTGTGTCCAATCATCCGCTGGGAGGACAGGACGGTGTCGCGCTTGGTTATGTACTGGGGCGGCATTATGACGGGAAGGTGAAATATCTGGTGAACGACTTGTTGATGAATCTTCACGGATTAGCTCCGCTTTGCATACCTATCAATAAAACCGGTAAACAGGCAAAGGACTTCCCCAAGATGGTGGAGGCCGGATTTAAGTCCGACGATCAGCTGATCATGTTTCCTGCCGGTCTCTGCTCGCGTCGGCGTAATGGAGTGATTCGCGATCTGGAATGGAAGAAGACATTTGTAGTAAAGAGTATACAGGCGGAACGTGATGTAATCCCCGTGCATTTTGGAGGTCGGAACTCCGATTTCTTTTATAATCTGGCAAACTTCTGCAAAGCATTAGGCATTAAGTTCAATATCGCCATGTTGTACCTTGCGGATGAAATGTTCAAGAACCGACACCAGACTTTTACTGTAACTTTCGGTAAGCCGATACCCTGGCAGACTTTCGATAAATCGAAAACTCCGGCACAGTGGGCGGAGTACGTGAAAGACATTGTATATAAACTGTAACTGATAGAACAACTATAACAAGAAATATGGAAGAGATTATTAAACCGGTAAGCAAAGAGCTGCTGAAGGCGGAGTTGACGGAAGACAAACGCTTGCGAATGACGAATAAAAGTAATAATCAGATTTATATTATTACTTATCAGAATGCACCCAATGTAATGAGGGAAATCGGTCGTTTGCGTGAAATCGCTTTTCGTGCTGCCGGTGGAGGAACGGGGCTGTCGATGGATATAGATGAATATGACACTATGGACCATCCATATAAACAGTTGATCGTATGGAATCCGGAAGCAGAGGAAATATTGGGCGGCTATCGGTATTTGCTTGGAACGGATGTGCGTTTCGATGAGAAAGGCGCTCCGATTCTGGCTACTTCTCATATGTTTCATTTCTCGGAAACTTTTATTAAAGAATATCTTCCTCAGACCATTGAACTGGGGCGTTCGTTCGTTACGCTCGAATATCAGTCTACACGTGCCGGTAGCAAAGGATTGTTTGCTTTGGATAATTTGTGGGATGGGTTGGGTGCGTTAACGGTGGTCATGCCGAACGTGAAGTATTTCTTTGGAAAAGTGACCATGTATCCTAGTTATCATCGTCGGGGACGTGATATGATTCTTTATTTCCTCAAAAAGCACTTCTATGATAAAGATGAACTGGTTACTCCAATGGAGCCTTTGAAGTCGGAGACTTCCGAAGAAGAGTTGAAGGCTTTGTTCTGTAAGGATACTTTCAAGGAGGACTATAAGATATTGAATTGTGAGATTCGTAAATTGGGATATAACATCCCGCCGTTGGTGAATGCTTATATGAGCTTGAGTCCTACGATGCGGATGTTCGGAACCGCCATCAACTATGAATTTGGCGATGTGGAAGAAACCGGAATCCTGATTGCGGTAGATGAAATATTGGAGGATAAGCGGATGAGACACATCCAGACGTTTATAGAAAGCCATCCGGATGCGATGAAAATGCCTTGTGATAATGATGAAGCATTCGCTCCGAAAGTTGTTACACCGCAGGCAGACTGTTGCCGTTAATTTTACGATAAAGATCAAGAGCGAAGACATCGGTCATACCCGATATATAGTCAAGTACCGCCTGTATTCTTTCATAGAGTGCAGGCGCTTTTATATTATACTGGCTTGAAACCCGATTGATGAGCAACTCGGAATACGCCTTTCCTGGAGAGGTTACCGCATCTATCATCAGTTCCAGCAAGGTACTGATGACGCGGAAACCGGCTAACTCGATGTCCAGTACATCCCTTGACCGGTAGATCTTTTTCAGGGATACTTCGGCGCAGTGCTTGTATGCGTTTGCCGGACGCTCGGATATATGTTTGATAAGCGCTCCTTCAAAAGTGCCGGATAGAATTTCCGCTTCGTGCTCCAGAAATACACGGGTACATTCGCGAATCAGTAATCCGATGACGGAAGAACGCAGATAAGCGATTTGCTCATTCGTGTCGCTGACAATGAGGAAGGTTTGTCGGATGCGTTCCCGGCGTTCTTCACTGAAATAGGCCATTAACAGTTCCTTTGTCTCTTCGGTAGTGAGGATTTTCAGTTTATGCGCATCTTCAATATCCATCATTTGATAGCAGATGTCATCTGCTGCCTCTACCAAGTAGACCAATGGGTGACGTGCATATTTCAACGGATGTTCATTAAGTAAGGTTAATCCCAACTCGGTTGCTATCTTATGGAAACTTTCTTCTTCGCTGACGAAGAATCCGAATTTGGATTTTGTGCCGGCAAGACTCGATGAAAAGGGGTATTTCACAATGGAAGCCAATGTCGTGTATGTCATTGCAAATCCTCCTTTCCGCCTGCCTTCAAATTGATGTGTCAGGAGTCGGAATGCGTTTGCGTTTCCTTCAAAATGTGTCAGATCTTCCCATTCCATCGCAGAAAGTTGCTCTCCGTTCGGCTGTATTTCTTTCAAGCGGAGTCCTTTCCCTTCAGAGAAGAATGTGGATATAGCCCGCTCACCGGAATGTCCGAAGGGAGGATTTCCCAAGTCATGCGCCAGACAAGCGGCGGAGACAATAGAACCGATCTCCGGTAAAAAGGATTCTTGAAGCTCCGGTTGGCGTTGCAGGATGGCTTTGGCTACATCATTGCCTAGAGAACGGCCGACACAAGAAACTTCGAGACTGTGTGTGAGCCGGTTGTGTACAAAGACACTGCCCGGCAGGGGAAATACTTGCGTCTTATTCTGTAACCTGCGGAAAGGAGCGGAGAAGATCAGACGGTCATAGTCCCGTTGAAATTCCGAGCGGTTCTCCTGTCGTACTTCGTGGAATTCTTCCATTCCGAAGCGTTTAGCTGATATTAATTGGTTCCAATTCATGGCAAATGTGTGCATTATTTATTATTTAACTGCAAACTTAACTATTTTTCAGTTCAAAATGTGTATTTTCGCCTGTTAATATAGTAAACGTGTATTTTATGAATATTCAAGTTATCAATAAATCGAAGCATCCGCTTCCGGCTTACGCCACAGAATTATCTGCAGGAATGGATATCCGTGCTAATCTTTCCGAACCTATTATATTGGAACCGTTACAGCGTTGTCTGGTACCTACCGGATTATATATAGCTCTTCCGAAAGGATTCGAAGCGCAAATACGTCCCCGTAGCGGGCTGGCTATCAAGAAAGGAATCTCCGTTCTCAATTCTCCCGGAACGATTGATGCGGATTATCGGGGGGAGATTTGCATTATTTTAGTCAATTTATCGTCCGAAGCGTTTGTGATTGAAGATGGAGAACGTATCGCCCAAATGGTGATAGCCAAGCACGAACAAGCCGTGTGGCAGGAAGTGGAGGTGCTTGATGAAACAGAACGTGGAGCCGGAGGCTTCGGTCATACAGGGAAAAAATGAAAAAGATAATACTATTCTTGCTGATAAATGCCTTACTGTTTCCTCTTTGCACGACTGTGCAAGGTAAAAAGAAAAAGGTGAGGAAGGAGGAGAAAACTGTTGTACTGCAACTGACGGAAGAGCAGCAACGTAAATATGACTATTTCTTTCTTGAAGCTATACGAATGAAGGAAAAGAAGGAATATGCTACGGCTTTTGGTCTGTTACAACATTGCTTGGATATCAACCCGAACGCTCCGTCTGCCCTTTATGAAATTTCTCAATATTATATGTTTCTCCGTCAGGTACCTCAGGGGCAGGCTGCTTTAGAGAAAGCGGTGGCTTATGCTCCGGACAATTATTGGTATAGTCAGGGATTAGTCAGCCTGTATCAGCAGCAGAATGAACTGGATAAGGCTGTGACTTTGCTTGAAACAATGGTTACTCGTTTTCCGGCGAAGCAAGACCCTTTGTTCAATTTGCTTGATATTTACAGCCGTCAGGAGAAATATAATGATGTGATTTCCACATTGAATCGTTTGGAGAAACGTTTGGGAAAGAACGAACAGTTGTCTATGGAGAAATTCCGTATTTATCTTCAGATGAAAGATGATAAAAAAGCATTCAGGGAGATAGAAAGTCTGGTGCAGGAATATCCGATGGATATGCGCTATCAAGTGATACTGGGGGATGTATATCTGCAAAACGGAAAGAAGCAGGAAGCATACGAAGCGTACCAGAAGGTATTGGCTGTGGAACCGGATAATCCGATGGCGCTTTTCTCGATGGCTTCCTATTATGATCAGACCGGACAGAAAGAATTGTATCAGCAACAATTGGACACATTATTGCTGAATAAGAAAGTGGCGCCTGATACTAAAATTAATGTGATGCGTCAGATTATTGTGGAGAATGAGCAATCGGTCGCTAAAGACAGTACCCAAGTGATAGCCCTGTTTGATCGGATTATGAAACTGGACCAGGATGATCCGCAGATTCCCATGCTTTATGCACAGTATCTATTGTCGAAGAATATGGAACCGGAAGCAGTGCCTGTATTGGAACAGGTGGTTGATTTAGATCCCACGAATAAGGCTGCCCGCTTGATGTTGGTCAGCGCTGCCGTGAAAAAGGAAGACTACAAGCAGATTATAAAAGTTTGCGAGCCGGGCATTGAAGCTACTCCGGATGCATTGGAACTTTATTATTATCTGGCTATTGCCTATCATCAGGCAGAGCAGACAGACAGTGTGTTGAGTGTTTGTAGCAGGGCATTGGAACATATTACACCCGATACCCGAAAAGAGGTCATTTCGGATTTCTATTCAATTATGGGGGATATCTATCATACCAAAAAGCAAATGAAGGAAGCTTATGCTGCCTACGATTCAGCTTTGGTGTATAACCCTTCCAACATCGGTGCGTTGAATAATTATGCCTATTATCTGTCTGTGGAACGGCGTGAATTGGATAAAGCGGAAGAAATGAGTTATAAGACCGTAAAGGCAGAACCTAATAATTCGACTTATCTCGATACGTATGCCTGGATTCTTTTTGAAAAAGGCAACTATGCTGAGGCTCGTATTTATATTGATAATGCAATGAAGAGTGATGGAGGGAAAAGTGATGTGATAGTGGAGCATTGTGGGGATATTTATTTTATGACGGGTGATGTGGAAGGCGCACTGGGATATTGGAAGAAGGCATTGGAGATGGGTAGTGAGTCGAAAACATTGAAGCAGAAAATAGAAAAGAAGAAATTTATAGCAGAATGAAAAGAATAGTTTATCTATTGTTGGTTGTGGTTGTGTTGGCTGGTTGTAAGAGTTCGAAGCGCCTGGTGACTTCGGAGACAAAGGCACCTGTATCCAGTTATCTGGCTTCCAAGCTCCAACTGACTATTCCCGATAAAAAAGGAGGAAGCCTGTCGGTAGGAGGAACCATGAGGATGAAAACTCATGAGCGGGTGCAAATCTCTTTGCTGATGCCTATTCTGCGTACAGAGGTAGCACGTATCGAAATGACTCCTGAGGAGGTATTGTTAGTGGACAGGATGAACAGAAGATTTGTTCGTGCAAGTAAAGAAGAACTGAAGGGTATATTACCCAAGAATGCGGAGTTCTCTCGTTTGGAGAAGATACTGACAGATGCGTCTTTACCCGGTGGAAAGACAGAACTGACAGGAAAGGATATAGGAATTTCTTCGTTGGAAAAAGCAAAGGTGCAACTTTATGAGTTTTCTACGAAAGAGTTTTCAATGACTCCGACTGAGTTGAGTTCTAAGTACAGACAGGTTCCTATGGAAGAATTAATAAAAATGTTGGTAGCTTTGTTATGATGAAACGTTTTTTTGTTATTCTTATCGGTTGCCTTTGGCTGGCAGTTCCGCTTTTCGCTCAATCGAACAAACTGATTCGTGAGTTGGAGAGCAAACGTGGTGCGCTGCAAAAACAGATTGCCGAGTCGGAAACGATATTGAAGAATACAAAGAAAGATGTAGGTAGCCAGTTGAATAGTCTGGCGGCATTGACCGGGCAGATTGAAGAGAGGAAACGTTATATCATGGCTATTAACAATGATGTAGAGGCTATTGAGCGTGAGTTGGCTTCTCTTCAACGGCAATTGAGGAGCTTGGAAAGAGATTTGAGAGATAAGAAAAAGAAATATGAAGCTTCTGTCCAATACCTGTATAAGAACAAATCGATAGAGGAAAAACTGATGTTTATTTTTTCTGCCAAGAACTTGGGGCAAACTTATCGCCGTATGCGTTATGTTCGCGAATATGCTACCTATCAGCGTTTGCAAGGAGAAGAAATCCTGAAAAAACAGGAACAGATACGTAAGAAGAAGGCGGAACGGCAGCAGGTAAAGGCTGCCAAAGAGAATTTGCTGAAAGAACGTGAAGGCGAAAAAGTGAAGTTGGAAGCACAGGAGAAAGAAAAACGGACTTTGGTTGCCAATCTGCAAAAGAAACAAAGAGGATTGCAGAATGAGATTAATAAGAAACGGAGAGAGGCTAATCAACTGAATGCCCGTATTGACAAGCTGATTGCAGAAGAGATTGAACGTGCCCGTAAGCGTGCACAGGAGGAAGCCCGTCGTGAGGAGGCAGCTCGCAGGAAGGCGCAAGGCAAGGAAGGGCAATCGGCTGGAACCGGAGCGAAAACGAAGTCGAAGCCTTTGGAGGTGTATACAATGAGTAAGGCGGATCGGGAGCTATCCGGCAATTTTGCCGCCAATCGTGGAAAGCTTCCTATGCCTATATCCGGTGCTTATATCATCACCAGTCATTATGGGCAATATGCGGTAGAGGGACTACGCAATGTGAAACTTGATAATAAAGGAATAGATATACAAGGAAAGCCGGGTGCTCAGGCGCGTGCCATTTTTGACGGAAAAGTGGCGGCCGTATTCCAACTGAACGGATTATTTAATGTTCTTATCCGGCATGGTAATTATATTTCCGTTTATTGTAATCTGTCTTCCGCTTCTGTGAAGTCCGGTGATACAGTGAAGACTAAACAGCACATCGGACAGGTCTTTTCGGATGGAATGGATAATGGACGGACGGTGTTGCATTTCCAACTGCGTCGTGAAAAGGAGAAACTGAATCCGGAGCCTTGGCTCAATCGATAAAGTGATAGTTGAAGATACTAGAGTATAACGAGCGGACTTCTGTATTAAAGCAGAAGTCCGTCTAATAATTCCAGATATAGTCCGATAGCTTCTTCTATCTCTTTCAGCATAATATACTCTTCTGCCGTATGTGAACGTGAAGAACGTCCCGGTCCTATTTTTACCGATGGAAAAGACATCAATGCCTGGTCGGATAGAGTAGGGGAACCGAAAGGGACACGCCCCATTTTTATTGCTTTTTGGACAAACGGATGTTGCTCGTCGATCCGTGAGGAGTTGAGACGGAACGAGCGGGCTTTGGCTTCGCAAGAGATATGTTTCTTGATTTCAGCAAATAAATCTTCATTCGAGTAAAGCTCGTTGCTACGGATATCAACAACGAAAGTACACTTATCGGGAACTACGTTGTGTTGAGTACCTGCATTAATTACAGTTACGCTCATTTTTACCGGTCCTAGTAACTGCGATTCTTTATCAAAGCGATAGTCGCGGAACCAGGCAATATCATTCAATACCTTATAAATGGCATTGTCTCCCTCGTTGCGTGCGGCGTGTCCTGCCTTGCCTGTGGCGGTAACGTCCAATACCATCAGCCCTTTTTCGGCAATGGCAGGTTGCATCTCCGTCGGTTCGCCTACGATGGCGAATGAAATGGGGGGGAGTCCAGATAATACACTTTCAATTCCGTCTTTGCCCGATACTTCTTCTTCACAGGAAGCAAGATAAATCAAATTATATCTCTGTGAAGTACGACATAGTTGCAGAAACACCTGTAATAGAGATACAACACTTGCGCCTGCATCGTTGCTTCCCAGTCCATACAATTTTCCGTTCTCTTCACGTGGCGTGAACGGGTCTTTCCGCCAGCCATTGACAGGTTTGACGGTATCTATGTGGGAATTGAGCAGGATAGTCGGTTTCTTCAGGTCAAACATAGGGCTAAAACACCATACATTATTACCCTTGCGTCCGGTCTGCATACCTTCCATTTCAATATAATTTTGCAGGAAGTCTGCGGCCTGAGCCTCTTCCCGGCTAAGAGAAGGGATACTGATTAACGACTTAAGAAGGCTTGTAGCCTCTGCTGCCATAGTCGGAATGTCATATTTCATACTGCAAATATTTTGTCTATTACTTAATATTTGCACAAAGATAGTCGTTTTGCGCAATTGTTTCAAATAAAACTAATACCTTTGTACCATATTTACTAATACAAAGAGTATGACTTATCATCATTTATCTGTCTTAGTCCATCGTCAGGCTGAAAAGTATGGCGACAAGGTAGCCTTAAGGTACCGTGACTATGAGACAGCTCAATGGATTCCGATCACCTGGAATCAATTCTCCGGAACTGTGAGGCAGGCTGCCAATGCGCTCGTTGCGTTGGGAGTGGGAGAACAAGAGAATATCGGTATCTTTTCGCAAAACAAGCCTGAATGGTTTTATGTAGATTTTGGTGCATTCGCCAATCGTGCTGTGACCATTCCATTTTATGCGACCAGTTCACCGGCACAAGCACAATACATTATCAACGACGCACAAATACGCTATCTTTTTGTAGGTGAGCAATTTCAATACGACGCTGCATTCAGTATCTTTGGCTTTTGCACCTCACTGCAACAACTGATTATCTTTGACCGTTCGGTCGTAAAAGACCCCCGTGATGTGTCGTCCATCTATTTTGATGAGTTTATGGCGATGGGAGAAGGACTTCCGCACAATGATGTGGTAGAAGAGCGTACGGGACGTGCCTCTTATGACGATTTGGCTAATATTCTTTATACGTCCGGAACGACAGGTGAGCCGAAGGGAGTCATGCTTCATCATTCTTGTTATTTGGAACAGTTTCTCACTCATGACGACCGCCTGACCACGATGTCGGATAAGGATGTTTCTATGAACTTCCTTCCATTGACGCATGTATTTGAAAAGGCTTGGTGCTATCTCTGTATCCATAAAGGGGTACAGATCTGTATCAATCTCCGTCCGGCGGATATACAGACAACCATTAAGGAAATTCGTCCGACATTGATGTGCAGCGTTCCTCGTTTCTGGGAAAAAGTGTATGCCGGAGTACAAGAGAAGATCAATGAGACCACAGGAATGAAGAAGGCATTGATGTTGGATGCTATCCGGGTTGGTAAGATTCACAATCTTGATTATCTGCGGAAAGGAAAGACGCCTCCTGTGATGAATCAATTGAAATATAAGTTCTACGAAAAGACAATTTATTCTTTACTGAAGAAGACCATCGGTATTGAAAACGGGAATTTCTTTCCGACTGCCGGTGCTGCCGTACCCGATGAAATCAATGAATTTGTCCATTCGGTAGGCATTAATATGGTTGTCGGTTATGGACTGACAGAGTCTACGGCTACTGTGTCTTGCACATTGCCGGTGGGATATGATATCGGTTCGGTAGGTGTTGTGTTGCCGGGAGTTGAAGTGAAGATCGGTGAGGATAATGAAATTCTTCTTCGAGGTAAAACCATTACAAAAGGATATTATAAGAAAGCGGAAGCTACGGCTGCTGCTATTGATCCGGACGGATGGTTCCATACGGGCGATGCAGGCTATTTTAAGAATGGGCAGTTGTTCCTGACAGAGCGTATTAAAGATCTATTCAAAACTTCGAATGGAAAATATATCGCTCCGCAGGCTTTGGAAACAAAGTTGGTTATCGACCGTTATATTGATCAGATTGCTATTATTGCCGATCAGCGTAAGTTCGTCTCTGCTTTGATTGTTCCCGTATATGGATATGTGAAAGAGTATGCGAAGGAAAAAGGTATTGAGTATAAGGATATGAGTGAATTGTTGCAACATCCTAAGATTGTAGGGTTGTTCCGTGCGCGGATAGAAACCTTGCAACAACAGTTTGCGCATTATGAGCAAATCAAACGTTTCACCTTGCTTCCCGAACCATTTAGTATGGAGCGTGGAGAGCTTACCAATACATTGAAACTGAAACGTTCGGTCGTTTCTGAAAATTATAAAGACCTGATTGAGAAGATGTACGAGGAGAGTTGAGAGCCAGGCTTGAGATTCGTTGTGAGATAAGTGTACGATTATAATTTATAACTTTTAATTTCTAATTTAAGAAGATGATTACTATTGAACAACTTAAAGACGTGAAAGAGCGCACGGATGCGCTGAGGAGGTATCTTTGACGTCGACGGGAAGAAAATTCAAGTCGAAGAAGAACAGTTAAGAACGCAGGCTCCGGGATTTTGGGATGACCAGAAGAAAGCTGAAGCCCAGATGAAGTTGGTGAAAGACCTGCAAAAGTGGATTGACGGCTATAATGAGGTCAAAACGCTGGCAGATGAACTTGAGCTGGCATTTGATTTCTATAAAGAGGAATTGGTAACAGAGGAAGATGTGGATACTGCTTATGCGAAAGCGCGTGAGGCGGTAGAAGCGCTCGAACTCAAGAATATGCTTCGTGATGAGGCCGACCAAATGGATTGTGTGTTGAAGATCAATTCCGGGGCCGGTGGTACGGAGAGTCAGGATTGGGCTTCTATGTTGATGCGTATGTATTTGCGTTATGCTGAGACAAATGGCTATAAGGCTACTATTGCTAACCTTCAGGAAGGTGATGAGGCCGGAATCAAAACCTGTACGATCAATATTGAAGGGGATTTTGCCTACGGTTATCTGAAAGGAGAAAATGGTGTGCACCGTCTGGTACGTGTCTCTCCTTACAATGCGCAGGGTAAACGTATGACATCTTTTGCTTCTGTCTTTGTCACCCCGTTGGTAGACGACAGTATTGAGGTGAATATTGAGACGGTACGTATCTCTTGGGATACCTTCCGAAGCGGTGGTGCCGGTGGTCAGAATGTGAACAAGGTAGAATCCGGAGTTCGTCTGCGTTACCAATATAAAGATCCTTATACAGGTGAGGAAGAGGAGATTCTGATTGAAAATACGGAAACCCGCGACCAGCCTAAGAACCGTGAAAATGCAATGCGCCAGTTGCGTTCTATCTTATATGATAAAGAGTTGCAGCACCGTATGGCAGAACAGGCGAAGGTGGAAGCGGGAAAGAAGAAGATCGAATGGGGCTCGCAGATCCGAAGTTATGTATTTGACGACCGCCGTGTGAAAGATCATCGTACCAACTATCAGACTTCGGATGTGAACGGAGTGATGGATGGTAAGATAGAGGATTTTATTAAGGCTTATCTGATGGAATTCTCTTCACAGGAATCATAAAATACAAAATTAGCAACTGTTATTTTTGGAAAGTTAAAAGATTTGTCCTTACTTTGTTAGCGTTGAACTTTAAAGCTAACTATTATGGGCAAGGGTAAGAAAAAAGTAGCGATTAGTAAGAAGGAAGAAGAGCAGGCCCAGAAGGTTGTCAAAATAGTGTTTGTCTCATTAATTATTTTGGCACTGATTATGCTGATTGCCTTTTCCTTTTTCGGCTGATAATCTCACCACAGGTTTGTGTAATCTGTGGTGAGTTTTTTTGTAATACTACTGTAATCGGATTGTCATTCTTGTGTATCCTTGCAGTTGTACTTTTGCTGCGGATTAAGTAGCAAACAACTGAAATGAGTAGAATTACAACAACAGTCGTAACATTATTGTTGGCGGCAACAGCTTTCGGACAGGCTAAAGAAGACGCCGGAGATGGCAAAAAATTAGATAAGCAGACGATGGAATGGAAAGACTATTTGCCCGAGATTCACGGAACGATTCGGGGAAAATACGAATTCCAGACAGAAACAGGGGAAAGTCGTTTTGAAGTACGTAACGCGCGCTTTAGTGTTTCGGGAAATGTGCATCCTTTGGTTGCTTATAAAGCGGAAATCGACCTTTCTGACGAGGGCTCTATTAAAATGCTGGATGCGTATGCACGTGTCTTTCCGATGAAAGATCTTAATTTCACGATTGGGCAAATGCGGGTACCTTTTACGATTGATGCTCATCGTTCTCCTCACCAACAGTATTTTGCCAATCGTTCATTCATAGCCAAGCAAGTAGGAAATGTCCGTGATGTTGGGTTCACTACTGCTTATAAACATACGAGTGGCTTCCCGTTTATTCTTGAGGCCGGATTATTTAATGGTTCGGGGCTTACCAATCAGAAAGAATGGCATAAAACATTGAACTACTCGGTTAAAGCTCAGTTATTACCCGGCAAAAATTGGAATATAACACTCAGCACCCAGATGATAAAGCCGGAATCCGTACGGATTAATATGTATGATGCCGGTATTTACTATCAAAATAATCGTTTTCATATTGAAGCGGAATATCTATATAAAATGTACAGGCATGAGACGTTTAAAGATGTGCACGCTGTGAATAGCTTTGTCAATTACGACTTACCTTTGAAGAAAGTATTCAATAAAATTTCTTTTCTTGCACGTTATGACATGATGACGGATCATAGTGACGGCAAAATAGATAAGACGACAAATGCCTTGGTTATAAACGATTATGCACGCCATCGTGTCACGGGTGGGATCACACTTAGCCTTTCAAAAGCTTTCATTGCCGACCTTCGTTTGAACTTCGAAAAGTATTTCTATAAGAAAACCGGTATCCCAAAAGAATCGGAGCAGGATAAAATCGTAATTGAATTTATGACAAGGTTCTGATTTTTATGATTACTTTTGCGGTATGGCACAAGAAATAGAACGTAAATTTTTAGTTATCGGAGAGTATAAGTCGTTGGCATTTGCGAAAAGTCGTATTGTACAGGGATATATCAGCAGTGCTCGTGGAAGGACTGTCCGGATACGTATCCGGGATGATAAGGGATACCTGACTATCAAGGGGGCTTCCAACGCTTCCGGTACAAGCCGTTATGAATGGGAAAAGGAACTGTCTTTGCCGGAGGCGGAAGAATTGATGAAGTTGTGTGAACCGGGAATTATTGACAAGACCCGTTATCTGGTGCGTAGCGGCAGGCATATATTTGAAGTTGACGAGTTTTATGGTGAGAATGAGGGGCTTGTGGTGGCGGAAGTCGAGCTGGTTTCTGAAGATGAGGCCTTTGTGAAGCCGGACTTTATCGGTGAAGAAGTGACGGGCGATATACGTTATTACAATTCCCGGCTAATGAAAAAACCGTATAAGATGTGGTGAACGTTAACAAATAAACCGTATATTTGTTCTTATAATAAAAAGGGTAGTATATGGATATGGAACAGTTATATGGTTATGTGCCACGAGAATTGGTAACCTTTATTCTGGTGACTTTATTCTCCTTGTTAATCGGACTCTCACAGCGCCGTATCAGTCTGAAGCGTGAAGGGGAGACGACTCTTTTCGGTACTGACCGCACATTTACTTTCATCGGTATATTAGGCTATCTTCTTTATATATTAGACCCTACGGGTATGCGTTTGTTTATGGGAGGAGGCGCCGTTTTGGGGCTGTTGCTGGGACTGAACTATTATGTGAAGCAGGCTCAATTTCATATTTTTGGCGTGACGACTATTATTATCGCCTTAATCACCTATTGTCTGGCTCCCATTGTGTCCACCCAACCTTCCTGGTTTTATGTCATGGTGATTGTGACGGTACTTCTGCTTACAGAACTAAAGCATACCTTTACGGAATTTGCCCAGCGGATGAAAAATGATGAAATGATTACGTTGGCAAAGTTTTTGGCTATTAGTGGTATTATATTACCTATGCTTCCACATAAAAACCTGATTCCGGATATAAATCTGACTCCTTATTCTATTTGGTTGGCAACAGTGGTCGTCTCAGGTATTTCCTACCTTTCTTATTTGCTGAAGCGGTATGTGTTTCATGAATCCGGCACTTTGGTGTCCGGTATTATAGGTGGGTTGTATAGTAGTACAGCCACTATTTCGGTACTTGCACGTAAAAGTCGGAAAGCTTCGGAGCAAGAGGCTACGGAGTACGTCGCAGCCATGTTATTGGCGGTCAGTATGATGTTTCTGCGTTTTATGATACTGATACTTATTTTTAGCAGGGAGATCTTTCTTTCTATTTATCCGTACCTGTTGATAATGTCAGTGGTATCCGCGATAGTAGGCTGGTTTATTCATTCACGGCAGAAACTTCCTAAAGATACTTCTGTCGAGTCGGAAGAGGATGATAGCAGCAATCCATTGGAATTTAAGGTTGCGTTGATCTTTGCCGTATTATTTGTCGTATTTACGGTTTTGACACATTATACTTTGGTTTACGCCGGTACAAGCGGATTGAATTTGCTCTCTTTTGTATCCGGTTTCAGCGATATAACCCCTTTTATTTTGAACTTATTGCAAAATACGGGGAGCGTTGCCGTACTGATTATTACAGCTTGCAGTATGCAGGCGATTGTAAGTAATATACTGGTGAATATGTTTTATGCCTTATTCTTTGCCGGGAAAAGAAGTAAACTTCGTCCTTGGATTTTGGGAGGCTTCGGAGCAGTGATTGCCTGCAACCTTATTTTGCTATTATTCTTTTATCTTTAAGCAAGTCTCCTTTTTTCTATTTGTCATACAAACATCTTCTTTTTCGTTTGCTTTCTGCTAATAAAAAGATTGAAAAACTTTGTTTTTCTTTTTTCTTTTTGTGTTTTATTAAAAAGTTAGATTTATATTTGTTATCTTGTGATATTTAATCTATTTTTGCGCCTGATTAGCATTGTATTAGGGAACAATGTAGACAAATAAGCAAAAATAAACGCGTAAGACGCAGGTTATGGGAAATGAGGGCGAAGGGCATAGTGCTTTCCTTGTACAAGGAAAGCCGGTGTCGTTTATATGTAAACACAAAAAGATTTGGCATATTTCTAGAATAAAACTACTATTTTGTGTATTGTTTTTATTCTTTTCCTTTTTAGGGGTAGAATGCTATGCTCAATCTTCTATGCGTAAAAAGGCAGTAGAAAACAAGGATTCTATCATGCCTTTTAAATCTCGATGGGCATTTAAAACAAATGCTGTCGAGTGGCTTGTATTGTTACCTAATGTTACTGCCGAATTCGATTTGTTTGGCTCTCCTTACAAACACTACACATTAAGTCTCGGTATCAAAGGCAATTGGAATACTTCTCAAAATTATAAACCTAGCATTGTATATAATCTGGTTGATGCCCGTATGGAGTTCCGGAAATATTTCCGTACTACTCAACGTAACTTCCATCATCTGGATTCTGCTTCTTTCTTTCAACGGATGAAAGAGGAAGTGTTCACTATTAAACGTTTCCATCCTCGTTATTGGCGTGCCTATTATTGGGGGGTGTATGCTGACGTTGCTAATTATAATTTTAAATTTGGTTCGACAGGGATGCAAGGTTCTGCTTACGGTTTGGGTGTATCCGGTGGATTCAGCATTCCTTTATATGGTTATCGCCAGAACTTCATTGATTTGGAGTTAGGTGCCAGTGTCGGATTTGTATACACTAAATATGATGCGTATAAGCATGATGCTGAAAGTAATTGTTATCCTCGCTTACCTGAAAAAAGTAAGGGAGGCCATTTAGTCCCTTTTCCGGTTGTCAGTGATTTGCGGGTAGCTTTTGTTTATCGTTTCTCTACTTCTGTCAAGAACAAGTATAAGCTAATTGATTATGATAAGATAAATGCGCGTGCGGAAGCTAAGCGTCAAAAGCAATTGAGGCGTGATTCTATTAGTGAAGCGCGGGATAAGGCGAAACATCTGAAAGAGTTGCAGAAAGACTCTATACGATTGGCAAAAGAAGCTTTGGATCAGATAAAGGACTCACTTAAGAGACAAGATAAGTTGATGAAAGATTCTTTAGAACAAGTGAAAAAGTTGGAGAAGAAAAATTCAAAGGAAGAGAAGAAGCAAGCTGGAAAAGTAGTGGAAACACCTGAGATACAACAATCAACGGAGGAACAGCAACCTGCTCAGGAGAAACAGCCTGCTAAGTCTGACTCGCCTGAACCGCAGGCCGTCGAACCACAATCTTTGAAAGATCAGGGAATCGTGCCACTAACGACTAATGAGGGAGGTGAAGTGTAATGAAAGTGACTGTTATATATCAAATTCTATTGGCTTCCTTGCTTTTGGTCGGTTGTACAAAGGTAGATCTGTGTGATGAAACTACACATCCGCACGTGGTGGACGGGTTCTCGGTTACATATAATTGGAATGAACTGGGCTTGTCTGCCGATGAAACGCCTGAGAAATTATATTTTGTGGCTACTCGTATCCTGAATACACGCCATATAGTTTATCAGACAGATAAAGATGGAAACTTTAAAGTGGAGAAGAGCAAAGAAGATACGGCAACAACTCCTGATGACGGAAATACTGAAACTTCGGGTGATGGTTCAACCACTCGCGATAATACCGACATCACGACTCCCGATGACCAGTCCGAACCTCAGAGTGAGTATCAGCCTGATATCAAGCTGCCTGGAGGTGAATATTTTATGATGGCTTTTACTAATCCTGCATATCCGATGGTGACAGTGACGCAGAAGGATGAAGCAAATGGAGACGTACAGGTTGAAAAAGAGGATACAAGAGTTGAATTAGTTAATCTGGATGAATTTAAGACTAATGAGGCGATTCCGGTGAAAGAAGTTAAAATGCGCCATAAGGAAGTGGAACACAAAGATGTTAGCAAAGAATTTGTAAATAATTGGAAATGGGCGGATCTAAATCCCGGTATCGGTTATGTGCGGGAAGCGGGACGAAAGTTGTTGGTTGCCCGTTGTGACTATTTAGAATTGGATGCAGGGAAGAATTATACGCAACCTTTCGATTTTGTTTCTTTAACTCAACATATTGATATAAACTTTACTGTTCAACTAGTAGCGGATAAAGATGGAAATCAGTTGACAGAGGAAGATATTCGAGATATCTATATAGAAATGGCGGGTATCGCTCCTGAGGTTTCCCTATCTACCGGCATTTTAAATATCGCAGAGTTGAAGAGAACAATTGTAGAAGTTACTGACCCGGAGGTTTCTCGGTCTGTAGAAGAAGAGAAGCCTACTGTGACTCTTTCGTGTAAAGCATCTTTGGAGGTATTTGGTTTAGTAGGGAGTGTAGATAGTTATACGATTACAGGTCCCGGTGTTTGTTGTATAGTTTTATATGTGAAGACAGGTACGGATACTCGTGCTATTCATGCGAAATCAAATTTGTCGAAGCAGATCAAGGAACAGGCAATTACGGTAGAAACAGGGCAAGTCAATGAAAGAAAGAAGGCGAAAGATCAGGCTGTATTGAAAATTGAGACACCTTTTCGTATTGTTGGTTTGAATCCTGAAATGGGAAGTGATGGCATCTGTGGATGGATACCGGTAGATGATGATATTCATGTAGAAATATAATGGGATGATGAAAAAAGGACAGATAACATATAAGAGGATTAAACAATACTTATTAATCGGGTTTTGTTCGATACTGTTGTTTAATTGTTCCAGAGATACGTATGTTGGGGAATTGCCGACAGACGATGATGCGCCTTTAGTGGAGCCAGTTCCTATTGTGTTGAGTTTAGGAATGTCTGATTTTGATATACTGACACGTGGTAGTGGTGAAGTCAATAATGGCAATGATGCCGATTTTTGGAATCAAGTAAGATTCTATGTGTATGCGTTCAATAAGGATCCGCAGACTGACTTGTCCAAACCTTGGAGTGCGACGAACGAAGATTTCTGTTTGTTGGATGGTTCTAGAACAGGAGGAGTGAATGCACAGGTTTCTAACCACGGGAAAGAAGTAGGAGTGAAGAAGGAAGATTCCAATTTAATGCTTTTCTATCCGGATGAAGAGTCGCAGAGTATCTATTATAATATGAGACATACCGATTGGCCATACAATTTCTTTGCTTACTATTTAGATGATTATGTTAGTGAGTGTCACCGTGAGAAAGATTATATCTATTACGACATCGAACTGGATGGGCGCAGAGACTTTATGTCATCTATGGCAAATATTGACAAACAGGAAGATAAATACGAGGGTAATCCATATAAAGATAAGATCTTGGGACGCGCATATAGTGCATATTCTGCTAATCATGGACTAAATCCGGTATTTCAGTTTGAACATCATTTAGTACTTCTTCGCTTTGTGGTTTGTAAACCGGATAATAGTCCCAATGAGGACAAAGATGAAAAAAAGAACATTCCCCCTTTGGATCCTAGTTTAACTGTAAAAAAGATTGAGGTAAATTCAAAATATAAAGGACGTTTTATAGTGGCGGTGAATGATCCTACTGATCAAACGAAACCTCAAAGAGGAATCTCATTTAATAATGAAGAATATAAGTATATCGAACTCAGAAAGAAGAATGGAGAATTGATAGGGAGTGATGGTTGGTGCGTAGTAGCTAAATGTCCTGTATATGGGGATGAACGGGATCATCTTTATGTCCTTGACAAAGATATAGATAATGATCGTGATACTGGTACAAGTTTATTAGTGGCACCTGCTGATTTTTATGAGGCTAAAATTAGTTTGAGTGCGGAAAATGGATTGCAAGGGTCATTATATACAGAAGTAGATGTTAAACTAGAAAATGATGAAGTATTCAGTGCAGGAAAAGCTTATACTATTTATCTGACAGTTAATAGTCTGTCTGATATTACGCCGAAGGTAACAATGGGGATGTGGGAAGATGGTGGAAGTGGAACTATAAACCCGAATGATAAATTTGAAGATGAAATGTGAAATTAAATATATTATTAATCTAAAAATTATGTGATTTATGAAACGATTTTTTCTTTATGCAATGATGACAGCCGGGATGCTGGCTTCTTGCTCGCAAAGTGAAAACGAAGGCTTATCTGGAGATGAAACAGATATGCTTCCGAGTGCAGACAAAATCCTGATTTCTGCATCTGCTCCAATTGCTAAAATAGATGCAACTCCCACTCGAAGTTCTGGCTCTATTGGAGCTGATAAAGATGATTTACACGGCAAATGGAATAATGAAATACTTCATATTTATGCCTGCCAAAAAGATCCAGAGACGGGAATAACTCGTGCTGACAAAATTACTACAACTCAGGATACTTATGTGTTATTTGATGAAAAAGCGAAAGCAACTGGTGGATCTGATAGGGGAGATATAACTTGGCTGGAAGGAACTCCTTCTCGTTATTTTCCTCGTAATGGAGCCTATGACTTTTTTGGCTATTATGCTGATAATGCAATATCGGATGGTACAGTTGCACAAGTGAAAGATGGAAAAAGTGGCAATGGAAACAAAGTTCTATTTAAAGAGTTTACGATTACTGGTGCGGAAGATTTGATGGTTGCTAAAGCTAAATTGACTGATGAACAAAAGCCTAATCTTGATCAAATTGATTATAATAAAGCATTTAGTTCATATACTGCTCGTAGAGGCGTTCAACCTTCTATGACATTTGAACATTTATTAACTCGTTTAGTCTTTTTTGTAGATGGAGAAGGTAATGCGGCACCGGAGAAAGCTTATGTAAAGTCTGTTACAGTAAAGTCAAAAACGACAGGTGAGTTAGCTGTTGTTTATTCTGATGAAGATGATAAGGGGATTGTTTGGACAACTAATGATGCCGATAGGGTACCTTTGGCTCTTAAAGAAAGAGGTGATGATGGTCAAATGATAGATCTAGTGCCAGCTAATTCTTATGCTCCTCGAAAAGATGATCCTGCCAAAACGATTGGTGAAGCATTATTGGTGGAGCCAGAAGTGGAATCTTATGAAATTACAGTAACAATTCGTCAAGAAGAGGATGCGAATGGTAATCCTATAGATAAGCCCGAAGATACATTTACTAGAATATTGAAAGCCTCTGATGTAACAACAAAAGATGGTACTAAACTTGATAAATTTAAGGCCTCTAATTCTTACAATATTACTATAAGTGTTTATGGTGTAGAGAAAGTTGAAATTGAGGCTGTACTTGGTGCGTGGGGAGAAGGTGGTTCTGCTAGTATGAATCCGGATGAATTTACAGATGTACAATAATGACTAATTTATATATGAAAAAAAATAATTTATTTGTGTTTGGAATAATAGCGATGATGGCGAGTTGTTCCAATGGAGAAATGGGTGATCAGAAGGGACAGGATAGTTCTATTATAGATATACCTTTTGATGGAAGAATAGCTTTAAGTGCAAGTCCTGAAATTTCTGTTACTGAGACGAGAGCGGCTGTAACTGGATGGACTGATACTCCTATTCGTGTATGGGGGTTAAATAATACCGGTACTGGTTGGGACACTGATGATTCTTGTTTATTTCCGGGACCAAACCATTATGCAAATGGCGTAGTTGATTCAAACGGTAATGTTGTTTTTGATGGTTCAGAAGTTTATTTTTATCCCTTGAATAGTGATGTAGACTTTTCTTTTTATTCATGTAGCCCTCAGCCGCAGTCTACAATTACGCCAAATGCTGTTTTGGCCACATATGATATTACGGGTGCCCAAGATATTCTTTGGGGAGAAGCAATTGCTGCTGATGCTGAAGCTGAAAAAGGAGAGGTAATAGTAGATGGTATAAAGTATAATGGGTATAATGCTCGTTATTTTCGTAAGGGAGGTAAAACTCCTGTGCTGAAGTTCAAACACTTATTAACTCAATTACAATTTAAGGGTATTAAAGGTGACGAAGGAGGATATACCACAGGTGATGGTGTAGTTTGGCCTGTAAGTATTAGGAATATAGAGGTTATTTCAGCTCCAAAAGCTAGCTTGGTTGTGGCTGGTGCTAATAAAGGAACTTTAACTGCTGCCGCTGCTGATGATGATATTCCTGTGTATTTTGAAGGAGATATACCATATAGTAATTCTACGGCTACGGATGTATCTCCAGTGGAAAATACAGGAGCAAATGCTGGAACTACAATGGTGTTGCCTTCAACAACTGGTACTTATAAGGTTAAAGTAACATTGGTTGCTAATGTTAATGGTAAAGATAAAACGCAAGAAAATATAATTACTATAACATATAAGAAAGATGGTGCTGTAGCTCCATTTGAAGCTGGTAAAATTTATACCGTTAATTTGACAATATATGGCTTACGTTTAGTTGATTTGGATGCGTCATTAGAACCGTGGACAAGTGAAGGTGCTATTGATCAAGAAGTAAACTAATTTATATGAATAGATGGATGATAGTAGGCGTATCATTATTATTTTTTACAGCATGTAGTAAGGATGATGATGGTACGTCTCAATCGGGTAATAATAACAATAATATGAATGGTGGAGCTGTGTTATCTTTCAGCTCCAGCATTTCTGCTTCTATTGTTGTAGATGTGATAGGACCTGGAACTCGTGCGCCATTAACGACCCTTGAACCGAATGCTCAGGTAGGCATTTTTGGTATTCCCGCAATTCAGGGTGCTTCGAATTCAGATTGTGACTTGTTTAATAAAAAACGTGAAAGTGATTTTCAGCAGAATCTGTTTAATGCTTGCTATACTTATGTGCCTGGATATGAGACTTTGCAAACAGAAAATTTGGCAACTTTTCCTAATACGAGTAATGCTGGATTAATGTTATACGGTTATTATCCTTTTACTGAAGATGTGGAGTGGCGCGAGATAAAGAGTGTGGCTCAGTGGGCTATACCATGGAAGCTGAATACTGCTGATATGTCTCTTACTAAAGATTATATGTATACATCTCAAACACCAACATGGTATTCAGAAGTAGGAACTAGTCCTATTGTTCTGAATTTTAAACATGCGTTTGGACGACTGGATTTTTGTTTTTATTCGACAAGTGCAGAGGTCTGTGAGGCTAATTATCGGGTTCAATCTGTGACAGTACAGTGTGATACTCCTGAAACTGGCTGGATGTCTTTAACGGACGGAACATTATCTTTTTCTTCTCCCAAATTATTGTCTTGTTTCCATCCTGTAGATAACGTAGGGATAGCTTATAATATGCCAGGAGAATCTGTTGCGAAGTTCATGTTTCCACCTGAGCAAACATTGATAAAAAAAATCACTTGTCTGGTTAAAGATGGGGGAAATAATGAACGTGAATATACTATTTATACTTCTAGTTATGGGTATAAGATACCGATAAAAAAGGGAAAGACTACATTGATGCGTATAAATTTCTTGCCAAAGGATGCTACATTCTCAGGACCGGCAAATGTGGATTCTTGGACTAACGGTACGACAATAGATAAGGATGTTAAGTTACAGTAATTGAAAGCATGACACGAATCGTAAAATATCTGTTCTTCTTTATTTTGCTGCTTGGGGCTGGAGCACAAGAGATGTGCGCCCAGCAAATAGCAGTGAAAACCAATGGCTTGTCACTTTTGGCAGGAGTGCCTAACTTAGGATGTGAACTTGTAGTGGGAGAACGCTCCAGTGTTGATTTAAGTTTCTATGGAGGATACAAACCTTGGGGGACAGATATCAAGCTTATCGGAGTACAGCCGGAGTATCGATATTGGTTTAACGGACGTCCTATGGTGCGTGAATACATAGGTATATCCGCTTTAGGTGCGAGCTATGATATGCATCTGGGAAAACATATTTACGATGGGGATGCCATAGGTATTGGTATAACGATGGGATATTCGATGGTATTGGGAAAACGTCTGAACCTTGAATTTTCGGCAGGTTTCGGAGCCGTTTGTTTCTGGCACCAACAATACTATGAGAATGATAATTTTGAGGATTATCTGATCAATAATCCGGGAAAGACGAATGCGCATGGATATAAATTGTTTCCAGCCAAGTTAGCGGTTTCTATTTCTTATATTATTAGATAGTTAGAAAGTGAGATTGTAGATATGAAAGTAAATTTGATAAGGGTGAACGGAGCTATGAGAATAGCTTTTCTATTGATATGTTATTTAGCTACTTGTGTTCAGTTGAATGCGCAAGCTCCCAAATTAGTGATGGGACGTATTCTGGACAAAGAAGCATCCGAGAAGAAACGAAAACCTGTCCCGTTTGATATTTCTTCTATTGGTGACATAAAGATTTATTATTTCAATACCGTTCAAGAAGGAAAGGATATGGAAGCGGCACTGAACAAAGACAATATCAGTTTGACCCTTTCAGCCATGTACGAAGTACCCGATGCGACGGGAGCTTATCAGATTACTTTACCGGAGACCGGCTCATTGGTTATCAAAGTAAGTACGGCGCCCGCCGTATTTGAAGCAATCAGTGGGCGACGGGAGATTACTACGTATGTAGATATGGGACACATGATTAGTCAGGTAACCGTTGTGGGGCAACGTACAGAGGTAACGTCCATGCCCGAAACGCCCGACCAGTATGGAGATATGATTATTTTGAACGGGGCGAAAGTTGCAGTTCCTCCACGTATTGGAAAGGACAATGCCCGAATGATTGTACAGCCATACGTGATAAATAATAGTAAAGGAAAGAAAGTTGAAATGTATCGTCTGCCTCGTGTATACGATGGTTCGCAATATTATCTGACTCAGGACCGTCGTATGGGATATGATATAACCCGGGATTCGCTGGACGCTTTTATCATTGAAAACGAACCCCTCTCGGCGGAGAAGGCTTCCTATATGTGGAATGATACAATCAAACTATCCAATGCGCAAGATAACTTCCAAGTGCTGGCTCTTATGCAGATGGAAGATTATACGCGTCCTTATTATGAACGCCTGTTGGAGCTCTCCACCCGTAGCCCCAGACGTCCGTTACGTTTCCTCGAATATTCGCTCGACCAGTATGAACTGGACCCTAAGAAATATGAGGAAAAACCGAAAGTTGAACGCCGTACCGGTGTGGAAGACATTTCTTTGAGCTTCTTACTGGGGAAGGCGGAATTGGATCCTGAAGATCCTAATAATGAAGTACAGTTGAATAAACTGAAAGCGAAGCTGTTGGAGGTGGTAAATGGCGAAAGTTCTACTTTGAAAGAACTTCATTTGTATAGCGTTTCGTCACCGGAAGGTTCTTATGCGTCTAATATGGCTTTGTCGCAACGTCGTCTGGCATATGCACGTTCGTTGGTGTACTCTGTTATTCCGGTTCATACGATGCAACGCTTGTATACTTATACACCTAATGATTCGCGAGTTGCTACTTGGTTGGAGGTAGCGGATTTGCTGGAGCAAGATACGCTGCCTGCGGAGGCTGCCGCTATTCGCGAAATTGTAGAGAAATACCCGAAGAACCAAGACCAGCAATTTCGGCAAGTAGCTGCTTTACCATATTATAGTACTATTATAAAAAGCCATCTTCCCAAATTGCGTTCAATGAAGTGCGAATATACCGCAGAAATTTATCGTGCCTTGACGAAGGAGGAAATATTGAATCGTTACCGGAATGATCCTGATTATCATTCGGGAAAAAAGAATTTTGCTTTGTATGAATACTGGCACTTATTCAATATGGTGAAAGATCCTAAGGAATTGGAGGAGCTGTATCGCCGTGCATATCACTATTCTCAAGAATTGACGGGAGGAAAGCCGTGGGTGCTGGCTGCTAATAATTTAGCGGTGGCTTACTTGAAACGCGATACGGTGGATACGGAAGTATTGAAGCCGTTAATTGATTTCTCAGTGAGAGGCTGTAATGTGGAGCGTACGTTTGACGGACGTGTGATTGGTATTGATAATGTTGAGGAGGTGGTAGCCAATCAACTTGCCATGTATTTGAAGAAGGGAGATTTCTCGGAGGCCAGTCGTCTGGCACAATTACTGCCCGACAATGAGAAGAACAAGAAGATAAAGGCATTTGCGTTCTGCTTGGGAGGATATTATAAAGTGACCAGCGGATTGAATGATGCGGAAATAGCCCGTCGTCTGGAAACATTTGAATTGGTCAAGAATAGTTCGCCTCTTAATAATGTCGTGATGTGTCTGGCGATGAAGACACACGCATGGAATGAAAAAGCGGAGAAAGCATTGGAGGATTTACCCGCAGACGATCCGAAGACGATGTACTTGAAAGCGGTGTTATATTGTCGTAAAGGAGACTTTTATGCCATGCAGGCAGAAGAGGCGTTGACAAACTGTTTCAAGAAGGACAGCAGTTATATCTCAATAGCCGAATGGGATGGAGATATCAGTGAAGACTGTTTCAAATATGCTAAGATGGGGTATGAAGATGCAATGACTACGGGAGGAAATGAATAGCTTAAATAGATAAATAATGGTGATGAAAAGATATATATTGACGTGTATTTGTTGTGGAATATTTGCGGGCGGCGTACTTGCCCAGCAGCAAGATTCCATTGCAAAGATGCGAGATGCAGCAGCTGCTCAGGATTCCGCAATGCAACGAAGAAGCCAGGCCGATACAGCCTATCGTGTGAAGTTCAATGCAATGAAGTATTCAATGCAGAAACGTTATCAGCCTAAAGGGATGGAGTTCAACAATAAAAAGTTCCTTGATAACTTCTTCTTCGGTTTTTGGGGTGGTTACAACCGTATTATTCCACAAGGGGATATGAATCTTTCCGGCGGACCGGAAATCGGACTGTCTGCAACTAAATTCTTTTCTTCTAAAAACGGAATGCGACTCTATGGAACATGGCAAAGCGCCAGTCGTCAGAGTGATAATGAAAAATGGAGCAATTATTCGTTCGGTATAGATCATATATTCAATCTTAGTACGGCTTTTGCCGGATATAATCCTTATCGTATGTTCGAGATTTCTACGGTTGAAGGGCTGGGTGTACATCTCGCTTCTTTGGCTGGAGAGAAAAAAAGAGCAGGCGATTTCCATCTGGGCTTACAGATGAAGTTGGCCACCGGAACGCGTCTGGACGTGTTTGTAGAACCGGCAATCTCCTTTTATACCGATAATATCGATATCTCCGGAGAAAATAACTGGCACGGATATGATATGGGATTTAATGCCCGTGTGGGGATGAATTATCGTTTAGGAACCTTCAAGCAGCGTGGAAGTACGGAAGCAGGAGAGGAGAATTTCTTGGATAATACTTTCATCAGTGCGGCTATGGGACTTCAAGCGCAAAATTCCTCATTGGCTAGGGAACAAGGATTGCTGGGCTCTACAGGACCTGTTTTTAATGTGTCCGTAGGTAAATGGTTCTTGGATCTGTTTGGTTTCCGCTTATCTGCATTCGGATCGTATGATGCGTGGAAAGAGAATCAAAAGGCAGGTATGGACAGAATGACTCTGTATGGAGGCGGACGGGCAGAAGTGATGTTGAATCCTTTTGCGTTGTTCAAGAAAGAAGCGCGTTCTATGCGGTGGGGAGTTGTCCCGATGTTCGGTGTCGAGTTGGGGATGATGAAGAAACAGGATGAGCAGGAGGTTATTTCTAAAACATATACGGGATGGACAGGTGGAGTACAGTTTAAGTATTATCCGATAGAGAACTTGGCTTTCTTCGTAGAACCACGTATGTCCTTTGTACCTTATACCTTTACAGAGAAGACGATTTCCGGAAAAGTGAATGAGTATTCTTTTATGGATAAGTTGATGAATATTAGTGTAGGGGTCGAATTGCGTCGTCCTACTCGTCCGCAATGGCAGCAGTTAGCCAAACTCAGGGGAGATTTTACTCCTTATTATTATACTTCTTATGCTGTCGGCATGACAATGCCGCAACAGTTGAACCGCCCTACTTCACGCCGCCCGGGTTTCATTACCGGAGCTGCGGTCGGACGGCAGTTTAGTCCGCTTTCCGGATTCCGTTTAGGACTTGACTTCAATAATGCGGCTACCCGTTTGGCGGATGCTAAGATTGACCGTTACACTTTTACGAGCCTTTCTTTGGATTATATGTTTGATATATCCAATTGGGTAATCGGTTATGATCCGGAACGTAAGTTTGGTACGGAAGTTTTTGCCGGTCCGGTCATTACCCATCGCTTTGAACCGGGAAAGACCTATTTGGGAGGAGAAGGCGGTGTACGTCCTTATTGGAGGCTAGGTGAGCAATTTGATGTTTTTGCTGAGTCTAAATTGCGACTGTATACGCAACGTTATATCAATTCGCGTGAGGGTAAGGGAACTCCTTTACAGCTCTCTTTTGCGGTGGGTACTTCGTATCGGTTCAGCCCTTCTTATCGTAAGAAATTGTTAGAAAGCGGTTTTGGTGATGGAACATTCTGGGGAAATACTTTTATCAGTGGAGGTGTCGGCTTTCAGTTCCTAAGTGGTTCGGGACGTTCTATGGGAGCTTTAGCTTCGGTAGGGCCTACTATGAGTGTATCTGCCGGTAAATGGTTTCTACCTTTCTGGGGATTACGTTTCTCCGGTTTTGCAGGCATAAGTAGTTGGGGACAGGCTGCGCGTGAAGATGGAACTCTTGCTGACAAGCGAACGATGCAAGGAGGAGTTCGGATAGAGAGTATGTTGAATCTTCTTTCTTTCTGGCAGCATGATAATGAACAACGTTGGGGAATTGTTCCGATGTTAGGTCTGGAACTAGGTAAGGTACGGAGGCAAAATGAAAATATAAAGGTTAGTGCGGCAGGTGCTGCATATGCCGGTGTGACGGCAGGGCTGCAATGTAAATATTACTTCTCCGATCATACGGCATTATTTATAGAACCTCGTTTCTCTCGTATTCCTTATTCTTACAGAGATGTCAACGTTATTGATAATTATGTGGGTCCTCGCATCTCTACGGCAGATAATGTGATGAGTGTGCAGGTCGGACTGGAATTCCGTCGTGCAGGTGGTAAGACGTTGAAAGAGCTGGCTGCTCGCAGAAGTGAATTCGAGCCTTATTATTTTGCCTCATGGAATGTAGGTGGAAATATGCCTATTCATCGGGTGAAGCTAGATGACGGTTCCGGTCTTGGAGTTTTAATAGGAGTGTCTGGGGGACGGCAGTTTTTCCCTTGTTCCGGTGCACGGGTAGGCTTGGATTATGTTGCTTTGCCGGGAAAGAACGGATCGGATGCCCGCAAGCTGATTAGTTTATCGGCAGATTATCTCTTTGATGTGACTCATTTTATGGGAGGTTATAATCCGGACCGTAAATTTGGTGTCGAGTTGCTTGCAGGTCCTGTGTTGTCATTCGGAAAAGAGCCTAATAAAACGAATATCGGTGCGGAGGGCGGCGTACATTTTTATTATAAACTGCTTAAGGGATTCGGTGTTTTTGCCGAACCTCGTTTGCGACTATACACTAAAGATATATGGTCGGGTGGAGATTTGACTCCTGTTCATGCGTCATTCTCGGTGGGAACCTCTTACAGATTTTGATTTATGAGAGTATAACGTGTACTCAAAGTATTGCAAGCTTTTTTAGGGATATTCCTTAAATATAAAATATAAGGCAACTGATTCGTAATGAAGAAGTTGCCTTATTTATTAAATATAGTCATCGCCCAGTTGAATTTGGGCGTCATTGACATATTTGCGGATGGAATGTTCTTCGTCTTTACGGCAAATAAGTAGGACGTTCTCGGATTCCGCTATCAGGTATCCTTCCAATCCGTCAATTACAGCGAGTTTTCCTTTCGGTAATACTACCATATTGTCTTTGCTGTTATATAAAAGTGAATGACATTTTAAACTGACGTTACCTTCTTGGTCTCTGTCTGATAAATCATAGAGTGATCCCCAGGTTCCAAGATCAGACCAGCCAAAATCTCCTAATGATACATATACATTATCTGCTTTCTCCATAATGCCGAAATCGATGGATACATTAGGGCATGCCGGGAAATTTTCTTCAATAAATGCTTTTTCTTCATCAGTGGCATAAATTTCCTTTCCGGGCGCCAGTTTAGAAGTCAGCTCGGGCAATAAGGATTCACTCGCTTTGATAATGCTATTTACATTCCACATGAACAGTCCGGAATTCCAATAAAATTCTCCACTTTCTACAAATACCTTAGCTAATTCCAGTTCCGGTTTCTCGGTGAATGTTTTTACTTTGTAGAAGTTATCTCCGGCAGGCTCGGCGATTTGTATATATCCGTATCCGGTTTCCGGTCGATTAGGCTTAATTCCTAGTGTCAGTAGCTTTTCAGAGTGTGAGACAAAATCCAGTCCTTTTTCGATAGCGGCAAGAAATTCATCTTCCTTTAAAATAAGGTGGTCTGAGGGGGCCACTACTATATTGGCATTTGGATTCAGTGCCCTGATGTGATAGGAGGCCCAAGCTATGCATGGAGCGGTATTTCTTCGTGCAGGTTCTAGCAGTATTTGTTTTTCGTTTACTTCGGGTAGCTGCTTTTTAACTAAGTCTGCATACATTGCATTGGTAACGATAAGAATATTTTCTGTTGGTATTACCTTTTGGAAACGATCAAACGTTTGTTGTAAGAGTGAACGACCGGTTCCGAAGAAATCTAAGAATTGTTTAGGCAATGTTTTGCGGCTAAACGGCCAGAAGCGGCTTCCAATACCGCCACCCATAATCACGCAATAATTATCCTTGTTTGTCATAATAGAGACTCTATTTAAAAGTTTCTGCTAATGTACGGTTTATTCTCTGAATATAGAAGTGTTTGAGATATGTTTTATTATTTTTTTCTCCTTTTTTCTGCCAAACTATTGCAGATTCAAAATAATGTCGTATCTTTGCACCGCAATTGAGAAATCAAGTATGCCCAGATGGCGGAATCGGTAGACGCGCTGGTCTCAAACACCAGTGGATTCACTTCCATCCCGGTTCGACCCCGGGTCTGGGTACGAAGATGAAAGCTAAGTAGTTGATAATTCAATACTTAGCTTTTTATTTTGCCTGAATTTTCCCCACATGTGCAAAAATATAGCAGTAAGTTATTATTTCCTTTGGTTGAACGTAGTAAATAAGTTACCTTTGAAAAGAAATAAAGCCTATTAAATAAAAGTAATGGAACAAGGTGTTTGGCAAGAGATAGAACTGTTGTACCAGAAGTTTCAAAAACTTGGTATCAGTGAAGCGGTGGACTATGATAAGTACTACCTTTATTCTCTCATTACCCATTCCACAGCCATAGAAGGCTCAACATTGACCGAACTTGATACGCAGCTTCTCTTTGACGAGGGAGTAACAGCGAAAGGGAAACCGCTTGTGCATCATCTGATGAATGAAGATTTGAAGCAAGCGTATGAACTTGCCAAAACTGAAGCAGACAGCCTTGTTCCTATAACTCCTGCTTTTCTGAAAAGGTTGAATGCAATACTGATGCGTACTACTGGCAGCGTTCACAGTGTGATGGGTGGCTCTTTTGATTCTTCTAAAGGAGAGTTTCGCCTATGTGGTGTTACGGCTGGCGTTGGCGGACATTCTTATATGAACTATTTGAAAGTTCCTACTAAGGTGGATGAACTTTGTGCGATTCTTCAAGAGAAGCAAAAGACCGTGGGAACATTTCGGGAACAATATGAATTGAGTTTTAATGCCCACCTTAATTTAGTAACCATACATCCGTGGGTGGATGGCAACGGCAGAATGGCTCGATTACTAATGAACTACATCCAATTTTGCAATCGCCTTTTCCCGACCAAAATATTTAAAGAAGATAGAGAAGAATATATTCTTTCCCTGCGCCAATGCCAGAATGAAGAAACTAATAAGCCGTTTTTAGACTTTATGGCAAGGCAGTTGAAGAAATCACTTTCTATAGAGATTGAACGATTCAATGTTTCACGAAAGAAAGGGTTTGGTTTTATGTTCTGATACTATATAAAACAAGAACTGCTATTTACGAGTTTATGGTAAACTTGTATGTGGGAAAGTTTGAACATCCATGGAAAGTACCGTACTTGCCTTTCCTTAAAATGAGATGTCCTCCGCATTGAGGACAAACACCTTGATTTATTAGGCGTGAACTTCTGTATTGCCGAGCCTTTGCGTTATGCTTATGCTGTTTTAGTTTTTCTTTATCAGCAATTATGCGATTCTGGTTAATTGTCTGTATTATCCAATTTATGGTCTCCTGATTAAGAATAGCAGTTCTGTATTGTAATATAGCACGTTTTAGATTATATCTGTTTACAACTATGTTATTGTCAGTATGCACTTTTAATTCCGCACTGTTATTGAAAACGACAATCAGAATAAAAAGTATATCTATGGATATGTATTTCGTTACCTAATCAGTTTTCGTTCAACAACTGTCGAACGATAGTTCAACAATTGTCAAGCGCTCGTTCAACAACTGTTGAACGAAAACCAATTAGGCAATCGAAAAACTAATATAGGTAAGAAGAATAAATAAAGTTGCATTCTGAAGAACTGTTGTATTCTGAAAAATAGATATGCAAATGCTGTTTGTTAAAAGGCGATGGGCAATTCGGAAGACTGACTGCAATTTCCTGTTTATTGTGTTTTTGCGGTAAAAGCTGTAAGTTGAATTCATAAATTTTATCCAAAAGAAGGCAAAAGAATAGAATAAACAAGCGGAAGCGTAACACCCTGTCAATAAAAATACTATATTTATTGCAGCTAGAGAGCACTTTAAGTAATGTTTAAGAGAAAAAAAGAAAAGTAGTATATATACTATATATTTTCTATTATTAATTACTTAAACACATTTTTTATGGAAGCCAAGAAATCAAAAAAGGCTGCAATTGAGAATCAACGGGGTTCTTGGTTGTTGATGGGTTTGGTTGTTGCGCTCGCTTTCATGTTCGTTTCGTTCGAATGGACACAACATGATGTCAGGGTTGCGGCACTATCATCAGATGATGAATCCATCTTTGTGACAGAGCTAGTTCCAATCACATTCCCTGAGGAGAAACTGGAACCGCCTCCACCTCCCGAAAATAAGGTCGTAGACATATTAGAAATAGTAAAGAACGATATAGAGGTGGCGGATGAGGTTTCTACAGTATCAGAGGATATGAATGCAGTTCATGAGATTGTATGGATACCGCCTGTGGTGGAAACCGAAACGGTAGTTGAAGACGTTATTCATGTCAGCGTTGAGATTATGCCGGAGTTTCCGGGTGGTACGGCTGCTTTAATGAAATATTTAAGCGGTAATATCAAGTATCCGACGATTTCACAAGAAACCGGCTCACAAGGAAAGGTTATTGTTCAGTTTGTTGTAGACAAGGACGGGACGATAACGAATCCTGAAGTGGTACGAGGGGTTGATCCGTATTTGGATAAAGAAGCTGTCCGTGTGATCAGTTCTATGCCGAAGTGGAAACCCGGAATGCAGAACGGTAAGAAAGTTCGAGTAAAATATACTGTGCCTGTAATGTTCAGACTTCAGTAATTGCTTGAAATAGATGAGTGTAAAGAGGGTATGTCAAGATTCGGAATCGAATGAGCCATTGACATACCCTCTTTTTCTATATTTGTTTTTTATCTTTTTCGGTCATACCAGATATTTGAGAGTAAAGAGGGCTGCCAGAATATACATGGTGAGTGATATCTTCTTGAACTTACCCGATAGCAGATTGGTCAGTACATAACTGATAAGCCCGAGAACAATACCGTCTGAAATGCTATACGCCATTGGAATCATAATGATACAGATGAATGCCGGAACTGATTCCGTGAAATCATCCAGATCAATGTCTTTGATAGGTGACATCATGAATAAACCGACCAACACCAGGATAGGGCAGGTTGCCGCACTTGGGATGGAGAGGAAAAGCGGTGCGAAAAGTAAGGCTATTCCGAAGCAGATAGCAGTTACAAAAGAAGTGATTCCGGAACGGCCTCCTTGAGCGATGCCTGATGCGCTCTCTACAAATGTGCTTACCGTATTGGTTCCTAACATTGCCCCTACGGTAGTCCCGATAGCGTCGGCCATAAATGCCTGTTTGGCACGGGGCACTTTCCCATTAACCAACATTCCGGCTTTGTTGGATACGCCGACCAACGTGCCGATGGTATCGAACATATCAATAAATAACAATGTAAACACAGTAAAAGCCATTTGAGTGGTGAGCACTTTTGAGAAGTCGAACTTGAAAAATACCGGTTCCAATGAGGGAGGTATACTGACGATTCCGTTAAATTCGGTAATTCCCATCGGAATGCCGATCAACATTGTCAAAAGGATTCCCCATAGCATAGACCCTTTTACCTTCTTTATAAGTAACACGGAAGTGATGGCAAGTCCGATAAGCGCCAAAAGCGGAGAGCCGGAAGTGATATTGCCGAGTGTCACTAAGGTTGCATCGTTCTTGGTGATAACTCCGGCATTCTGCAATCCGATGAAGGCGATAAAAAGTCCGATACCTGCCCCAATGGCGTTCTTTAGGGAGTCAGGTATGGCATTGAGGATGGCTTCACGTAAGTTGGAAAGGGTCAGCAGGATAAACAGGAGGCCTTCGATAAGCACTGCCGTTAATGCAAATTCCCAAGTATTGCCCATACCCAGACAGACTGTGAAAGCGAAAAAAGCATTTAGTCCCATGCCGGGAGCAAGCGCGAACGGAAGTTTGGCCCATACCGCCATAATAAGAGTGGCTATTAAGGAAGCTGTGGCGGTAGCGGTGAATACCGCCCCCTTATCCATGCCTGTGACACCCAGTATGCTAGGATTCACGGCAAGAATGTATGACATGGTCAGAAATGTAGTAATACCTGCAAGAATCTCAGTTCTTACCTGCATGGAATGAGAATTGAATCCAAACAACTTTTGTAGCATATTCTTGTTTTCCATATTCTTCGAATATTTTTAGACGTTACAAAAGTAGATAAATTTTAGACAATCGGGGTATATTCAGTTGTTGAATTCTTCTCGCGCCACTATTCTGTCTTTGCGATAAAAAACATATCTTTGTATCCGAGAATAAAAAACGAACGTTTGTTTTATGAATCTTCTACTTTCTATAAAAAGACCTTTTATTTGGCTTTCCCGTTTTCGCTATCGTTGCGGATATGGTGTGCATTCCCCTTTTGCTTTCAGTCTGATAACGGATGTGATTTATGAGAATACACCCTATTATGCATATCATGCTTTGCAAGAAGAGCAGAGAAAGAAAGTGAGAGAATGTGGGTGGAGTAAGAGTAGAGGAAAAATAAACCGCTTTTTGTTCCGGTTGGTGAATAAAGTACAACCTGCCACTGTTATAGAAGTGGGACAGCCTTCGACGGCTTCACTTTATTTGCAGTCGGCTAAACCCTCCGCTTCTTATCTATTTGCTTCCGACCTCTCGGAACTGTTTCTGGATGCAGATACTCCGGTCGATTTTTTATATATGAATAATTATCAGAATCCTGAACTGATAGAAGAAGTTTTTCATATTTGTGCGCAGCGGGTTACTTTGAAAAGTGTGTTTGTGGTGCAGGGAATTTGCTATTCAAAGAAGATGAAAACGCTTTGGAATCAATTGAAGGAGGACGAGCGGGTTGGGGTTACTTTTGATTTGTATGACTTGGGTTTACTCTTTTTTGATAAAACAAAGATAAAACAGCATTATATCGTCAACTTCTGAGAACCTTTGTACGTTAACCTTATATAGATGATTAAAAAAGAAAATTATGAAAAAGAGCCTTGTATATACAAAAACCGGTGACAAGGGGACTACCAGCCTGGTTGGCGGCAGTCGTGTGCCGAAAACGCATATCCGCCTGGAAGCCTATGGGACAGTGGACGAACTGAATTCGAATTTGGGCTGGTTGTACACCTATCTGTTGGATGAGGCGGACCGTCACTTTATTTTAGGAGTTCAGCATAAGTTGTTTGCTATCGGCTCCCATCTCGCTACCGATCAGGAGAAAATGCAGTTGAAACCTGCGAGTATTATAACTTCCGGAGACATAGAAAGTATTGAACATGAAATTGATAAGTTGGACGAACAATTGCCGGAGCTTTGTGCCTTTATTATTCCGGGTGGAAGTCGGGGCGCATCTGTTTGCCACATCTGCCGGACAGTCTGCCGACGGGCCGAAAGACGTATTTTGGCTTTATCCGAAACTTGTACAATTTCGCCCGAAGTATTAGCTTTTGTCAACAGATTGTCAGATTATTTGTTTGTATTATCCCGGAAAATTAATTTTGATGAACAAAATAACGAAATATTTTGGGATAATAGTTGGAAATGATAGATTTTATTATACTTTTGCCGAAAAATAGAAAGCAAGACAAATTTAGTATTCACTTTAAATACTCAAAATTATGTATTGGACATTGGAACTAGCATCAAAACTTGAAGATGCTCCCTGGCCGGCAACCAAGGATGAATTGATTGATTATGCCATGCGTTCGGGTGCTCCTCTTGAAGTTATTGAGAATCTCCAAGAGATGGAAGATGAGGGCGAAATCTATGAAAGTATCGAAGATATTTGGCCGGATTATCCTAGTAAGGAGGATTTTTTCTTTAACGAGGAAGAGTATTAATTTTAACTGAGAACTGAACATATAAAATGCCCGATAACTATACAAAAAAGCTATCGGGTATTTTTTATATCTTACAGTATTTAGAATACGGGCATTTGCCAGATGAAACCTACAGATACCCGGTTCGTAGTGTAATCCGTTTGTCCCAATGCTTTGGCCCGGGAAGCAAAGTCATAGCAACGTCCTACGTATGTTACGAAGAAGTGCAGATTGGTTTCCATCGGATAGAATTCAATACCGGCGAGATATCCCCACGAGGTGCGGTAATTCCCTTTTTCCACTCCTTCGGAGGCTTTAGTGACAGATGCGGTCTCATACATCCCTTTCACGAAAGCGTTCCATTTCGGCAGAAAACGGTAGTTGCATTTGGCTACAACGGAGAGATAACCGGTGTCGAAGACGTTATGTCCGCCTTGATGTCCGACAATACTCGTGATGATTCCCTTGCGGTCGATATCTTCTTTCGAATACATGAAATCTACAAAGGCGTTCCACTTACCCAGATTCAGTTCATTACCTATGGCATAATAATACATATTATGATTTTTGGCTTCATTCATGATAGAGGCCGACCAACGGGTTTTGAACACGTTGTTGAAGTTGCCATTCCAGTTCAATGTATATACCAGCGGCATTTTCCCGGATTTCAGATCGGGTACATTACCTTCGGCGTCTTCTGTAATCCCGTAGGTACTGTCGAAAGAACCGTTGCGGCTGTTTAGGATTTGCAGATTCAGTTGCTGGTCGGGAGTGATATTATAACCAACATTCAATCCGGTCATGAAGTTACTCATGTAATCAATCATGTCGCAATATTGGTAGACATCAATCGGATTCAGATCGAATTCAAAACCACCGTAAGCGGCGCATTGCTTCCCGGCGAAAAGGCTGAACTGCTCATTTAGTTGGATACCGATACCTGCATAATCTATAGAGGTGGGAAGATTATCAATCATGCCGTTTGCATCGTTCGAGCGGTTAAGGCGTTGACGGTAACGGTAGGAGAGCCAGTTGTTGATATTACCTTTTGCCTCGATGCGGAGTTGGTGCATATTGAAGTCACCTTCTTGAAATCCGTCCCGGAAATGGGCATCAAAGCTGCCTTGCATATTCAGATAAAGGTTGAACTTATCTGTTTTCTTTTTCACGTCTGTCAGTTCCTCAAATAAAGGAGTATTAGGAGAGAATTTGTCTTTTTTCTCTGCTTTTTGGGCATATATTCCCTGTATGCTGCCCGTAAGGAGCAGCATAAAAATCAATTTTTTCATAAGTCAGTCAGGGTTTAGTATTCGTTAAAATATTGCTGAATTTGCTTCCAGTCCGTAGTTTTGGTTAATGCAAGCATTAGCAATACACGCGACTTTTGCGGATTCAACTCCTGCGAAGCCACAAACTGATATTTAGCGTCGTCTACTTCTGCGTCAAGAGTAGTAGGACCGGTTGGGACACGGGAGGAACGAACAACAAGAATCCCTTTTTTACGTGCATCTATCAATGATGGGAAGATGTTTTTATGGATATTCCCGTTACCTACCCCGGCATGGATGATTCCTTTATATCCGTTGTTGAGCAGAGGAGTCATCATATCGGCCTCAATATTGGAATAGCTATATACGATACCTACTTTGGGGAGTGAAGTAAGGCGGGTCACGTCAAATACTGATCGGGTGGTATGCTTCTTGAGTGTTATCTGATTATAGAATACTTTTCCATTTAGTACATAGCCCAGTGCGCCGGAATTGGGAGCTTGGAATGTCTGTACGTCAACGGTGTTCATTTTCACTGTGCTTTCCGCTCCCAAGATAAGTCCGTTCATGGCGATCAGTACTCCTTTATCTTTCGATTCTGTGGCGGCGGCAGTGACTACGGCATTATAAAGGTTTAACGGTCCGTCGGCACTTAATGCGGTAGACGGACGCATGGCGCCTACCAATACTACCGGTTTATCACTTTTAACGGTTAGATTCAGAAAATAAGCGGTTTCTTCCATTGTGTCCGTTCCGTGAGTAACGACAATACCATCGATATCCGGACGTTTCAGCAGTTCGTTGATTTTCTTGGCAAGTGTAAGCCATACTTCATCGTTCATGTCTTGCGAACCGATTTTTACGATCTGCTCACCTGTAACGTTAGCGATCTCTTTGATTTCCGGTACGGCGTCAAGCAGCGCACCGATGGCCACCTGTCCGGCTGTGTAACTGGTTCCGGTAGCAGAGCTTCCTGTACCTGCAATCGTTCCTCCTGTGGCAAGGATATGAATATTCGGTTTTGCGGCAAACGCCATTGTCACGGTTAATAGTAGTGTTACTGCTATCAGACCAAATCTTTTGAATTGTTTCATAACTGAATGAAGTTTAGGTTAATAATATATAGTTAGAATATTTGTATAAAAAGCAACCCTAGTCCGATAGCAACAGCCGTTGATACAAGTCCGGGCATCATGAATGAATGATTCAACACATATCTGCCGATTTTTGTTGTTCCCGTACGGTCAAAATTGATAGCGGCTACTACGGTAGGGTAGTTTGGAATAAAGAAATATCCGTTCACTGCGGGGAATAAGGCAATCAGCATATAGGGAGAGATACCGAGTGCAATGCCTAGCGGTACTAGTGCACGTACGGTGGCGGCCTGGCTATATAATAGGATAGACATCACAAACAGTGCAATTCCGAAAAGCCATGGCATTTGACGTACGATACCTTCGATGGAGAAAGTCAGTTGCGCCATATTACCTTGAAGGAACGTATCTCCCATCCAGGCAATACCGAAAATGGCGATTACCGCTTGCATTCCGGCAGGAAATACAGAGCCTTGTGTAGCTTTGATTCCGTCTGTCTTTGTTAGCAATAGGATGATGGCGGCAGCCGACAACATGACGATTTCGATGATGGAGGACATTTCTAAAATAACGATTTCACCATCGATAAGAAAAGACGGGCGCATTCCTTCAAAAGAGCCGAAGAGTACGATGAAGGCGGTAGCCAACATGAAGATGATAACGGAAATCATAGCTGAACGTTTGTTCTTGACATCCTTGATTTTTATCTTCTTGTCGTTGAAAAGCCCTTCTTTCAGACGTTTCTGGTATTCGGGATCTTCTGACAGGTTTTTGCCCACTCTCATAGAAAATAACGCACCTACCAAAACACCGGCAATGGTAGCGGGAATCGTAATCTTGAGAATATCGAACAGAGTGATGTCGAAACCGGCCAATAGTCCGAGTAAAGCAACTGTGGCTGCAGAAATCGGGCTTGCGGTAATCGCTTGTTGAGAAGCGATTACCGCGATACCGAGCGGACGTTCCGGACGGATTTTTGTTTCGGTGGCAACTTCCGCAATAACCGGTAATACGGAATAGGCCACATGACCGGTTCCGGCCACAAAAGTAAACAAGTAAGTCACTAATGGGCTTAACAAAGTAACGTGTGACGGATTCTTCCGTAATAAATGTTCTGCCAGCTTCACCATATAATCGAGTCCGCCGGCAGCCTGCATACAGGCGGCGGCTGAGATAACGGCTGCAATCATTAACATTACGTCGATAGGAGGAGCCGTAGGTTGCAGTCCAAAAACGAAGGTAAGTATCGCCAATCCGATTCCTCCCATCACTCCGAGACCGATTCCTCCCAAGCGTGCACCAATAATAATGGCAGTCAGAACAAATGCTAATTGTAATATCATAAGGTTATTGCGTTAAGTTTAAAGACAAAGATAAGTGATTTCTTTCTTTGTACTTTCTTTTTCCTGTATTAAGAACAAAAAAGTTATTGAATAGTTTTTGCATATTTATTAAAACAATAACCTTGTTGGTTGGTTATTATAAGAACTAACTAAAATGTCATTGTTATAAAACAACCGATATGAAACAGAATTTATCAATAAAAACTCGTACAGAAAGCGACTTGATAGGTAGTCGTGAGGTGCCGGAAAGTGCATTGTACGGAGTGCAGACACTCCGTGGTATTGAAAATTTTCGCATCAGCAAATTTCACTTGAACGAATACCCTTTGTTTATTCAGGCTTTGGCTATTACAAAGATGGGAGCTGCCGTTGCCAATCGTAAATTGGACCTGTTGACAGAAGAACAGGCAGACGCCATATTGAAAGCCTGTAAGGAAGTTCTTGAGGGCAAGCATCATGAACAATTTCCGGTCGATATGATTCAAGGTGGTGCCGGAACGACTACGAATATGAATGCCAATGAGGTGATTGCCAACCGTGCATTGGAATTGATGGGACACCGGCGCGGAGAATACCAGTATTGTTCTCCCAATGACCATGTGAACCGTTCCCAGTCTACTAATGATGCTTATCCTACCGCTATTCACATTGGTTTGTATTACACTCATCTCAAATTGGTGAAGCATTTTGGAGAATTGATAGCTTCTTTCCGGAAAAAAGGGAAAGAGTTTGCACATATTATCAAAATGGGACGTACCCAATTGGAAGATGCGGTACCGATGACGCTTGGACAAACTTTTAATGGATTTGCAAGTATTCTGGAGCAGGAAGTGAAGAACTTGGATTTTGCCGCACAGGATTTTCTGACAGTCAATATGGGAGCGACAGCTATTGGAACCGGAATCACAGCCGAGCCGGAATATGCGGAAATGTGTATTGAGGCTCTGTGTAAGATTACAGGACTGGATATAAAGTTGGCGGATGATTTGATTGGAGCGACTTCGGATACTTCTTGCATGGTGGGTTATTCGGCAGCGATGAAGCGGGTAGCTGTAAAGATGAATAAGATATGTAATGACTTGCGACTGTTAGCGTCCGGACCGCGTTGTGGGCTGGGCGAAATTAATTTGCCGGCTATGCAGCCGGGCTCCTCCATCATGCCAGGAAAAGTGAATCCGGTAATACCTGAAGTAATGAATCAGGTCGCCTATAAAGTAATAGGTAACGACCTTTGTGTGACAATGAGTGGGGAGGCTGCCCAGATGGAACTAAATGCAATGGAGCCGGTGATGGCGCAATGCTGTTTTGAATCCGCTGATCTGTTGATGAATGGTTTTGATACTTTGCGTACTTTATGTGTAGACGGCATTACTGCCAACGAAGAAAAGTGCCGTAGAGATGTTCATAATAGTATCGGGGTAGTGACAGCTTTGAATCCGGTAATCGGTTATAAAAACTCTACTAAGATCGCAAAAGAAGCTTTAGAGACAGGGAAAGGAGTGTATGAACTTGTATTGGAGCACAATATTCTTTCTAAAAAAGACTTGGATACCATTCTGAAACCGGAGAATATGATTAAGCCGGTGAAGTTGGATATTCACCCGAATCGTTGATTGGTATTTATAGTAAGTGGGATTGGTTTAAGATGAGAAATCGCCGAGCAGATCGTTGATCTGTTCCGGTGGTTTTGATGATGTACTACTTTGATTTTATACGGGAATAATTGCTAATTTATCCGGCGAAATGGTTATTGTTTATTACTTCGAAAGTGGCGAACTTTGCAATATCCATTGGCGCGTATCGGATTGAATGAGGATGAGGCTCGAAAGCTGAATTTGGATGTGATTATCAAGAAATTGCCTGTTATGGCGATACCGAGAGCAAAGACATTGGGAGAGACGGACGGTCTGCTAAAAGCTGTCATTGATAAGAATACGGGAGAAATAGTAGGTTGTATGTTGTTTGCGCCTGATGCCAGCGAAGTCATCAATATAGTTGCCATGGCAATGAAAACAGGTCAGGATTATACTTTTCTGCGTGATTTCATTTTTACTCATCCCTGCATGAGCGAAGCGTTGAATGATTTGTTTGCCCTGTGATTACTGATTAGCTAATTTCCGGTCAGCGGAAGTTTTGACTGAATAAATTATGTATGAGAATCAGGAAGTAAAGAATGAACAAAGAACCGATAATTTGTGTTTATATAATCTAAATATATATCTTTGTCCCGAATTATAAACACGTAAATTTATGAAAAAGATTTTTGGTGCTTTAATGATTGCCGTATGTATCGGTATGGCAATGCCTGCTCAGGCGCAGATACACTTTGGTGTAAAGGGAGGTTTGAACTTGTCAAAGGCGAGTTTCTCTAATGTGGGCGAAAACTTCAAGAAGGATAATTTTACTGGTTTCTTTATCGGTCCGATGGCCGAGTTTAATATTCCAATCGTAGGGTTGGGAGTAGATGCATCTTTGCTTTTTGCTCAACGGGGTATCAAAGTTTCAGAAGGAAATGATGAGTACACTATTAAGCAGAACGGTATTGATATTCCTGTAAACCTGAAGTATACCATTGGTTTGGGAAGTCTGGCAGGTATTTATCTGGCTGCAGGTCCTGACTTTTATTTCGATTTTGCTGGAAATAAGACTGTTGAAGGTATGAGAACAGATAAGAAGAAAGCTGAAGTAGGTATCAATGTGGGCGCCGGTTTGAAGTTGCTGAACCATTTGCAGGTGGGTGCTAATTACAATATCCCATTGGGTGATACAGCTGATATTGAAGGAACAAATGCTTCTTATAAGACTAAGACTTGGCAAGTATCTGTAGCCTATATTTTTTAAGTAGTCTATCGCTTTACCTAATATATGAAAAAGAGTTTCCGATAACCGGAAACTCTTTTTTGTTTGGGATTGTCCTGTTGCGCTCTCAAATATATTTCTTCCAATTCTCGTATGAAGTAGAGTTTTCTTTTTAAGTGTTCTCTCTCCCTTCTTTTAAATCCCCGTTTTTTTATTGTATTTTTGTAGCTGCAATGAAAAAGTATGTAGATGTCATATTACCGCTTCCGCTTCCGAAGAGTTTTACTTACTCTTTGCCGGATGAATGTGCGGAAGATGTGAAGATAGGCTGCCGGGTGGTAGTTCCTTTCGGGCGGAAGAAGTTTTATACGGCTATCGTCCTTAATGTTCATTATTGTGCTCCAACGGAGTACGAAGTGAAAGATATATCTGCATTGCTGGATGCTTCTCCCATTCTGTTACCCGCTCAATTCAAATTTTGGGAGTGGATAGCTGATTATTATCTCTGTACACAAGGCGATGTCTATAAAGCGGCACTTCCCTCCGGCCTGAAACTGGAGAGCGAAACAATAGTCGAATATAATCCGGACTTTGAGGCTGATGCACCATTGCCGGAACGTGAACAACGCATTTTGGACTTACTTGCCGTAGATTCACAACAGTGCGTCACTAAACTGGAGAAGGACAGCGGTATCAAAAATATTCTTACCGTCATCAAGTCTCTGCTCGATAAAGAAGCGATTTTCGTAAAGGAGGAGTTGAGGCGTACTTATAAACCTAAAACAGAGGCGCGGGTTCGGCTTGCGGGTACAGCGGATGAAAAGCGGCTTCATATCCTGTTTGATATTCTGTCTCGTGCCCCGAAGCAGTTGGCATTACTCATGAAGTATGTGGAGTGTTCCGGTGTTTTAGGAGCGGGAACTCCGAAAGAAGTCTCCAAGAAAGAACTGTTGCAGCGGGCTAATGTGGCCCCTTCTGTATTGAATGGATTGGTGGATAAGAAGATTTTTGAAATCTACTACCATGAAATAGGCCGGTTGGATAAGCAGGAGAAGGAGATTGTCGAATTAAATCCTTTGAATGAGTTTCAACAGCGTGCATTTGATGAAGTCGTGCAGTCTTTTCAGGAGAAAAATGTCTGTCTGCTTCATGGGGTAACGTCCAGCGGCAAGACTGAAATTTATATCCATCTGATAGAAGAAGCGATTCGCCAGGGAAAGCAGGTGTTATATTTGTTGCCGGAAATTGCATTGACCACTCAAATCACGGAGCGTTTGCAACGGGTCTTCGGTGCTCGTCTGGGTATCTATCATTCTAAGTTCCCTGATGCCGAACGGGTTGAAATATGGCGGAAGCAACTGGGAGAGAACGGGTATGATATTATTCTGGGTGTTCGTTCTTCTATTTTCCTGCCTTTCCGAAATCTGGGATTGGTGATTGTGGATGAAGAGCACGAAAATACGTATAAGCAACAAGATCCCGCTCCCCGCTATCATGCGCGTAGCGCGGCTATTGTATTGGCTGCCATGTACGGAGCTAAAACCCTGTTGGGTACGGCTACTCCCTCTATCGAGTCATGGCAGAATGCAAGAGAGGGAAAATATGGTTTCGTACAACTGAAAGAACGATATAAAGAAATCCAGTTGCCGGAGATTATTCCGGTGGATATCAAGGAACTGCATCGCAAAAAGCGGATGGTCGGACAATTCTCGCCACTCCTGATACAATATATGAAAGAGGCTTTGGAACAGAAAGAACAAGTGATTCTCTTTCAGAACCGTCGTGGGTTTGCTCCGATGGTGGAGTGTCGTACCTGCGGTTGGGTGCCTAAGTGTAAGAATTGCGACGTAAGCCTTACCTATCATAAAGGAATCAATCAATTAACCTGTCACTACTGCGGTTATACGTATCAACTGCCGAAATCCTGTCCTGCCTGCGAGGGTACGGAACTGGTGAATCGTGGTTTCGGTACGGAAAAGATTGAAGATGACATCAAAATCCTTTTCCCGGAAGCTGCCGTGGCCCGGATGGACTTGGATACTACACGTACCCGCTCGGCTTATGAGAAGATTATTGCAGACTTTGAGCAGGGAAAGACGGACATATTGATTGGTACGCAAATGGTATCAAAAGGATTGGATTTCGATCATGTCAGTATAGTAGGTATATTGAATGCCGATACCATGTTGAATTATCCCGATTTCCGTTCCTATGAACGTGCTTTTCAGTTGATGGCACAAGTAGCGGGACGTGCCGGACGTAAGAACAAACGCGGACGGGTGGTATTGCAAACCAAGAGTATCGATCATCCTATCATTCATCAGGTCATTGCCAATGATTATGAAGATATGGTAGGCGGACAATTGGTGGAACGTCAGATGTTCCATTATCCTCCCTATTACCGGCTGGTATATGTTTATCTGAAAAATCATAATGAAGCGTTGCTGGATCAGATGGCGGCAGTGATGGCGGATAAGTTGCGGGCTGTATTTGGCAATCGGGTATTAGGTCCGGATAAACCTCCTGTTGCCCGTATCCAGACTTTGTTTATCAAAAAGATCGTCGTCAAGATTGAGCAGAATGCCCCGATGGGACGTGCACGGGAATTGTTGCTACGTATTCAGCGCGAGATGTTGGCGGACGAACGCTATAAATCTTTGATTGTTTATTATGATGTAGACCCTATGTAATGAAAATGAAGAAAATATTATTTGTCTGTTTAGGAAATATTTGCCGTAGTTCTACGGCTGAAGGTGTAATGCTTCATTTGATAAAAGAAGCAGGACTGGAGAAAGAGTTTGTGATAGATTCTGCCGGAATCTTGTCTTATCATCAGGGTGAATTACCGGATAGTCGGATGCGTGCTCACGCGGCTCGTCGCGGTTATCAATTGGTACATCGTTCGCGTCCTGTCCGTACGGAAGATTTTTATAATTTTGATCTGATAATCGGTATGGACGACCGGAACATAGATGATCTGAAAGACAAAGCTCCTTCTCCAGAAGAATGGAAGAAGATTCATCGTATGATGGAGTACTGTACTCGTATCCCGGCAGATCATGTCCCCGACCCCTATTATGGAGGGGCTGAGGGCTTTGAATATGTGCTTGACATACTTGAAGACGCTTGTGCGGGGCTGCTTACTTCTTTAACTCAGGATAACTGATCCGGGTGTGATAAGCAATCTTTAGTTTTTCTTTGAATACGGCTTTCACAGTGGCTATATCCTTGAAAGTGATAGGACATTCTTTAAAGTAACCTTCAGTGACTTGGGAATCGATAATCTTGTCGACCAGATTACTGATTGTCTCTTCTGTATATTCCGGAAGACTGCGTGATGCAGCTTCTACAGCGTCTGCCATCATCAGGATGGCTTGCTCTTTGGTGAACGGATTCGGACCGGGATAGGTGAACAGTTCTTCATTCGGTTCTTCGTCCGGGTGCTCGTTCTTCCAGGAAATATAGAAATATTTTGTTTTTCCCCGTCCATGATGAGTACTGATAAAGTCCTTAATAACCTTAGGCAGATTATGTTTGTCGGCAAGTTTCAATCCATCTGTCACGTGACTGATGACTACTTGAGCACTTTGTTCGTAACCTAGATTTTTATGCGGGTTGACTCCTCCTGATTGATTTTCGGTGAAGAAAGCCGGATTCTCCATTTTCCCGATATCATGATACAAAGCTCCGGTGCGCACCAACTGACTTTTGGCGCCGATACGGATAGCTGCTTCCGCTGCTAGATTGGCTACCTGCATGGAGTGTTGGAATGTTCCGGGCACAGTCTCGGACATTTGACGCAGTAAGTCGTTATTAATGTTTGAAAGCTCTACCAAAGTAACGTTGGAAGTAAATCCGAACGTCTTTTCCAATAGGAATAATAATGGATAGGCGAACAGCAATAAAATTCCGTTGATAAAGAAATAGGTATACATCCGTATATTCAACTTCGAGAAATCGTTGGCAAGTCCGTTTTCTGTCATCAGTTCGAAAGAGAAATAAACAGCGGCGTAGGTCAGTATGACTAATAATGCCGTTCGGAAAAGCTGTGATCTCTGTGACAGTTCTCTCAAACTGAATATCGCAACCATACCGGCAGCTAGCTGAGTGAGAATGAATTCATGTGGAAAGCGTAGTGATATGGAACAGATTAATATTGTGATGACATGAGTCAGAAACGCAGTTCTCGAATCAAGGAACACACGGATAATAATAGGTAGCATTGCATACGGAATGATATACACATTGAATAGGTTATGTGTCATCATAAAAGCCGTAACAATACTATAAAATACAATCAATGTAAAGAGTAGTGACAGACTGCCCTTTCGCTGATAATAATCTTTTCGGAACAAATCAAGATAGAGCATAAAGCAAAGCATTAACATGCCGACAAACAGAATTTGTCCGCCAAGAATCAGACGGCTTTGTCCCATAGATTCGTTTCGCTTGATGGACTCTTTACGCAGGGATTCCAAAATATTATAAGTTTCCGGACTGATGATCTCGCCCCGGTCGATAATTTTCTGACCACTCACAACCAAGCCGTTTGCCCAAGAATAGTTGTTCAGTATCTCCTCTTTGGCTGTCTGAGTCCGTTGTTCGTCAAAAGTGAGGTTCGGACTGATATATTCATTCAGCGAACACTGCCGTAGAATGTCCCTGTTGAAGTGAACGGAGTCTGCCGTAAGTAAATACTCGTATGCCTTCTTTACCGTGTAAATACCTTCGATGGGGTGCGAATTGGCCAACTTGTCATCTATTACCATGATGGCGGATGTGCTATCTTTGTAAAGTTGCTGTATAGCTTCGGTAGATACGATGCCCGCCTGATAAATCTCTTTCAGCGTACGTTCGATGTAGCGTAAATAATCTGTAGAAGGAAGAATCCCTTTCAGGTTCGTATGATAGTTCTCTTTCAGTTTGGCTATCGCCTCCTTCTCGACTTTCTTGTCGAGTTCATAATAGGGCTGGAAGAGAGCCATCAGGCTGTCTTGCTCTCGTTTCACTATCGCTTCATCTTTATAAATAGGAAAATCGAAAGTTGCGATTAACTGTCCGTATTTCCAAGGCTTGTTTATATCAAACTGATAGTTGAACTTGCCGTCGCGCGGTAGGAAATAGACAATCAATGCCACAGTACCTATGAATAGCAGCGATTTATATAACAAATCTTTCCATGAAAAGCTCTTTTTTTTCTTCAAATGTTCCATATCCACTGAAATTTTTGCGAAAAGTACAAAAAAAAACAATAGTGTGGAAAAAAAGGTTTAATTTTGCCGCGATTTACCTATACTAACCCAAATTATGGCAGAAAGAAAAGTAAGAGTTCGTTTTGCTCCGAGTCCTACGGGAGCATTGCACATTGGTGGTGTGCGTACAGCTTTGTATAATTATCTATTTGCGCGTCAACACGGCGGAGACTTAATATTTCGTATTGAGGATACTGATTCTCACCGGTTTGTTCCGGGAGCGGAAGAGTATATCCTCGAATCTTTCAAATGGTTGGGTATCCACTTTGATGAAGGAGTGAGTTTCGGTGGCGAACACGGTCCTTACCGTCAGTCGGAGCGTCGCGACATCTATAAAAAATATGTGCAGGTTCTGTTGGAGAACGGAAAAGCATACATTGCTTTTGATACTCCGGAGGAATTGGATGCCAAACGTGCGGAAATTGCGAACTTCCAGTACGATGCGTCTACGCGCGGCATGATGCGCAATTCATTGACAATGCCGAAAGAAGAAGTAGATGCGCTGATTGCAGAAGGCAAGCAGTATGTTGTCCGTTTCAAGATAGAGCCGAATGAAGATATTCGTGTGAATGACTTGATTCGTGGAGAAGTTATCATCAATTCATCCATTCTTGATGATAAGGTCCTTTACAAATCGGCTGATGAACTGCCTACTTATCATTTGGCGAATATCGTTGACGACCATTTGATGGAAGTTTCTCATGTGATCCGTGGTGAGGAATGGTTGCCTTCCGCACCATTGCATGTGTTGTTGTATCGTGCTTTCGGCTGGGAAGATACAATGCCGGAATTTGCTCACTTGCCTTTATTGTTGAAACCGGAAGGAAATGGAAAATTGAGCAAACGTGACGGTGACCGTTTGGGATTCCCTGTGTTCCCGTTAGAATGGCACGATCCGAAATCCGGAGAAATATCTTCGGGCTACCGTGAGTCTGGTTATTTGCCGGAAGCGGTAATCAACTTCCTTGCTTTGTTGGGTTGGAATCCGGGTAACGATCAGGAAGTAATGTCGATGGAGGAACTGATAAAGCTGTTTGATCTTCATCGTTGCAGCAAGTCGGGAGCCAAATTCGATTATAAAAAAGGTATATGGTTCAACCATCAATATATACAGCAGAAACCTAATGAAGAAATTGCGGAACTGTTCTTGCCATTTTTGAAAGAACAAGGCGTGGAAGTTCCTTTCGAAAAGGTGGTGACAGTGGTTGGCATGATGAAAGACCGTGTCAGTTTCATTAAAGAATTATGGGGTGTATGTAGCTTCTTCTTCGTAGCTCCTATCGAATATGATGAAAAGACGGTGAAGAAACGCTGGAAAGAGGATTCTGCAAAATGTATGACTGAACTGGCGGAAGTCATTGCCGGTATCGAGGACTTCAGTATCGAAGGACAGGAGAAAGTCGTTATGGACTGGATTGCAGAGAAAGGTTACCATACAGGTAATATCATGAATGCTTTCCGTCTGACATTGGTGGGCGAAGGAAAAGGCCCGCATATGTTCGATATTTCCTGGGTATTGGGTAAAGAAGAAACAATAGCTCGTATCAAACGTGCGGTTGAGGTTTTGAAGTAATCGACATAGTGCTATGCTTTACAACCTGGCAATAGTCATTTATGACTTTATCGTTCATCTGGCCGCGCCGTTCAGCCGCAAGCCCCGTAAGATGATGAAGGGGCATTGGGTGGTGTACGAACTTTTGCGCCAGCAGGTGGAAAAGGGGGAACAGTATATCTGGTTCCACGCCGCTTCATTGGGAGAATTTGAGCAGGGGCGTCCGTTGATAGAAATGATTCGGGCAAAATATCCAGCTTATAAGATATTGCTGACTTTCTTTTCTCCTTCGGGCTATGAGGTGCGCAAGCATTATCGGGGAGCGGATATTGTCTGCTACCTGCCGTTTGATAAACCCCGGAATGTGAGGAAGTTCCTTGATATCACTAATCCGTGTATGGCGTTCTTTATCAAATATGAGTTTTGGAAGAATTATCTGGATGAGCTTCACAAGCGCCGGATTCCGGTGTATAGTGTGTCGTCTATTTTCCGCCGCGACCAAGTGTTTTTTAAATGGTATGGCGGTACCTATCGCAATGTCCTGAAAGATTTCGACCATCTGTTTGTGCAAAACGAGGCTTCCAAACGTTATTTGTCGAAGATTGGCATTCTCCGTGTAACAGTGGTGGGAGATACCCGTTTCGACAGGGTGCTGCAAATACGTGAGGAGGCGAAAGACCTTCCGCTGGTGGAGAAGTTCAAAGGAAACAATGCTTTCACTTTTGTAGCCGGCAGTTCGTGGGGACCGGATGAAGATCTGTTTCTCGAATATTTCAATAATCATCCGGAAATGAAACTGATTATCGCTCCGCATGTGATCGACGAGAATCATCTGGTGGAGATTATTGGTAAGTTGAAACGTCCGTATGTGCGCTATACTCGTGCCGATGAAAAAAATGTATTGAAAGCGGATTGTCTGATTATCGATTGCTTCGGCTTACTGTCTTCCATCTACCGCTACGGAGAGATTGCTTATATCGGTGGCGGTTTCGGTGTTGGTATTCATAATACGCTGGAAGCTGCCGTGTATGGTATTCCTGTCATTTTCGGACCGAAGTATCAGAAATTTATGGAAGCTGTGCAACTGCTGGAAGCGAAAGGTGCTTACTCCATCAAGGATTACGAAGAACTGAAAAGCCTGTTAGACCGTTTCCGGACAGACAAAGACTTTTTAGACGAGACGGGAAAGAATGCCGGATATTATGTGACCAGTAAGTCCGGTGCGACAGAAAAAATTATGAATATGATTAATTTTTGATGTTTCTATAAAAAGATAGCGGGAGACTCTTTCCGAAAAGAGTCTCCCGCTATCTTTTTATAAGTCATCTGTGAAACTGACTTATTCTTCTTTATACCATTGCGAATACATCAAATAATTGTGGGCAATCTTCTCGTTCAGTTCCTTTGCCTGCTCCGGGTCTACTTTCTTGATGAACTTGGCAGGTACGCCGCCCCAGATGCTTCCGGGTTCAATCACGGTATTGCTTAATACCAGCGATCCGGCTGCTACGATTGCTCCTTCACCCACTACGGCATGATCTAAAATAGTAGAGCCCATGCCGATTAATGCATAATCTTTGATGGTCGCTCCGTGAATGGTAACATTATGTCCCACAGAAACATGGTCGCCGATTTCAATAGTCGATTTCTGGTATAATGTATGCAAGACACTTCCGTCTTGGATGTTAACGCCATTACCGATTCGTATAGAGTTGACATCTCCCCGTAGCACGGTACTGAACCAGACGCTACAGTCATTTCCTATCTTTACATCTCCTATAATAGTTGCATTGTCTGCGAGAAAACAGTTTTCTCCGATTTCGGGAGTGAATCCGCGTACTGATTTTATTAAAGCCATGGGATTTGTTTGATTTAATAATGTTTTTAGTTGATACTATGTTATGTTGTCCGACACCCGGGTGTCAGACATCTTATCTTTAAATAGAAGTAGTGGCTTCCTGTAACCAAGCTTTTTCTTCTTCGTTAAGATCCGGAGATAGCTTTTCGTAAACAGTCTGATGATAATTATTCAGCCATTCGATTTCCTCCTTTGTCAACATCTCCTTGATGATCCCCTTTTTGCAGATAGGACATAAAGTGATAGTCTCAAATTTAAGATATTCTCCAAACATTCCCTCTCCATCTTTGCAGACTAACGTCAGATTTTCCGTACGTATCCCATGACTGCCTGCCTTATAAACACCGGGTTCGTTGGATGTAACCATGCCGGGCTGGAGAATTACAGGGTTTTCATTCATGCGAATGCTTTGTGGCCCTTCGTGTACACTTAAGAAATGCCCGACGCCGTGCCCTGTGCCATGGAGGAAGTTCATTCTGTGATTCCAGATAGGCATACGCGCCAGTACATCGAGTTGCGCGCCACGGGTTCCGGCTGGGAATTTGGCCATAGCCAATGCTATGTGTCCCTTTAATATTAAGGTATAATCCGTCTTTTCCTCTTCCGTCAGTTCGCCTAATGCGATGGTACGAGTGATGTCAGTGGTTCCGTCCAAGTATTGTGCTCCTGAATCTAAGAGTAGGAATCCTTTAGGTTGAAGAGTTACATCGCTTTCCGGTGTTGCCGAATAATGCACGATTGCTCCGTGCTCTTTATATCCTGCAATGGTGTCGAAACTTTCTCCCATGTAGAGAGGTTGTGCTGCCCTGAACTCATGCAATTTTTTATCTATACTTAATTCAGTTTCTTTTCCGGCAGATATAGATTCTTCCAGCCACTTGAGGAATCTGACAAGTGCCACTCCATCCCGTTGCATGGCAGCATGGATGCCGGCTATTTCCTGTTCATTACGAATGGCTTTCAATAATGTGACGGGAGACTCGCCACGAATAATGGAACATTTCGGATGGATGGCCGAGTAAATCGCATAATTCGTTTTCCGTGGATCAATAAGAATATTTTCTCCGTGGAAGGAATTCAGGAATGTCTCTACCTCATCATATTTCTGTATTCCTATTTGTTGTTTCTTCAGATAAGCCTCGACCTCCGGCGTCACTTTTTCCGGTGAAATAAAGTAAGTCACTTCATCCTGTGTAATTAACAGGTAGCTCACTATGACTGGATTGCAATGTACATCGTTTCCTCGTAGATTGAGAGTCCATGCTATTTCGTCCAGTGCAGATATGAATAAAGCGTAGACGCCTTTCTTCTTCAACTCCTCACGGATGGCGGATATTTTTTCTTCGCTGCTTTTTCCTGCATATTTGATATCATAAATAAAGGCTGGAGAGTCAGGTATGGAGGGACGGTCTTTCCAGATGTTTTTTAATGGATCTCCAAATATATCTACCTGTAGCTGATGTGCCGCTAGTTCTTCTTTCATTTGTTCTACCTGTTGCACGGAGAACATTTTCCCGTCGATGCTTACGGATTCTCCGGGTTTTAAGTGCTGGCAGAGAAACTCTGTTATGCTTGGAGTTTCCGGCAGCATCTCTTTGTAGAGTGTGATGCCGCTACCTTCCAGCTCTTTCTCTGCCTGAAGGAAGTAACGTGAGTCGGTCCATAATCCCGCTTCGTCCATCAGGATGACCGCTGTTCCTGCAGAACCCGTAAAACCGGAAATCCATTCGCGTGACATCCAGTGGGGAGCCACATACTCACTAAGGTGAGGGTCGGTGCTGGGGATAATGAATGCTTTGATGTAATTGGGATGGAATGTCATGCGCAGAGCATGTACTCGTTCTTTTATGTTCTGTTTCATACCTTATTATATTATTATAGACATATAAATGTTTCAAAGGTACTAACTTTCTGTATTTAATGACCTGTTTATGAATAGTTTTTGAGAAATATTTGCCGAAAGTTTTGTGAATAAAGAAAGTATGTGTAATTTTGCGGCGCAATTTGACTGCGGAATTTTTTTAATCATAACATATTAATAGTAACAAAATGATTGTAGTACCTGTAAAAGAAGGCGAAAACATTGAAAAAGCGCTGAAGAAGTTCAAAAGAAAATTTGAGAAAACTGGCATTGTGAAAGAATTGAGAAGCAGACAGCAGTTTGACAAACCGTCTGTAACTAAAAGACTTAAGAAAGAACGTGCAGTTTACGTACAACAACTTCAGCAAATAGAAGATTAATAATTCGTAATTTCCTTTGAATTATTGAATTCTTTTCATACATTCGTTGCACGATTTAGATGTAGCGATTATGTTGGTAGAATCTTTTCTTGATTATCTCCGGTATGAGCGGAATTATTCTGATAAAACCGTTCTTGCGTATGGTGAGGATATAAGGCAATTACAGGAGTTTGCTCAGGAAGAGTATGGGAAATTTGATCCGCTGGAGGTCGAGGCTGAACTGATTCGTGAATGGATTGTTTCATTGATGGATAAGGGGTATACCTCAACTTCTGTAAATCGCAAGCTAAGTACGCTTCGGACATTTTATAAGTTTCTTTTGAAGAAAGGAGAGGTGACGGTAGATCCATTACGAAAAATAGTGGGACCTAAAAATAAAAAACCGTTGCCGGTATTCTTGAAAGAAAGTGAAATGAATAAATTGCTGGATGAGACGGACTTTGGCGAGGGGTTTAAAGGTTGTCGGGATCGATTGATTATTGAAATGTTTTATGCTACCGGCATGAGACTTTCGGAATTGATAGATTTGGATGATAAAGATGTGGATTTCTCAGGATCTTGCCTGAAAGTGACCGGGAAAAGAAACAAGCAGCGGTTGATTCCGTTCGGTGATGAACTGCGGGATTGGATGCTTGGGTATATTGATGTAAGAAACGAAATGATTCCGGAAAGGTCGGAGGCTTTTTTTGTAAGAGAGAACGGCGAACGGCTTTATAAGAATCTGGTCTATAATTTAGTGAAACGGAACCTGTCAAAGGTGGCGACGCTGAAAAAAAAGAGCCCTCACGTGTTGAGGCATACTTTTGCAACCACAATGCTGAATAATAACGCGGAGTTGGGTGCAGTAAAGGAACTTTTGGGTCACGAGAGTATAACAACGACCGAGATCTATACGCATGCCACATTTGAAGAACTTAAAAAAGTGTATAAACAGGCTCATCCAAGAGCCTAAAAAAAGGAGGTAAGTATGGATATTAGAATTCAATCAATTCACTTTGATGCGTCAGAGCAATTGCAGGCATTTATTCAGAAAAAAGTGTCTAAGTTGGAAAAATATTACGAAGATATAAAGAAAGTAGAGGTGTCATTAAAGGTAGTTAAACCGGAAGTTGCTGCAAATAAAGAAGCAGGTATTAAAATACTTGTCCCTAACGGGGAATTTTATGCCAGCAAAGTGTGTGATACGTTTGAAGAAGCGATTGATTTGGATGTGGAAGCACTCGAAAAACAACTGGTTAAGTACAAGGAAAAACAGCGTAGCAAATAAAAAAATCCCAAATATTTTGCGGGAAAGAAATAAATAACTAAATTTGCAGCCGTTTCGCTCGCGTTAGAACGTGACGGTTGCATTTTTTAGCTAAAACGCCTCTTTAGCTCAGTTGGCCAGAGCACGTGATTTGTAATCTCGGGGTCGTTGGTTCGAATCCGACAAGAGGCTCAAAGAAGTGGAAAGTTGAGAATGGAGAATTGAGAGTTCCATGCGAAATTTGAAACTTCAATTGAAAATAATAAGGAGAACTGAGACGGAAAAGAATTCACTCTCAACTTTCAACTCTACATTCTCCACTTGTTTAAGGGCAAATACCAGAGTGGCCAAATGGGGCAGACTGTAAATCTGCTGGCTTACGCCTTCGGTGGTTCGAATCCATCTTTGCCCACGATCAGAGTGACAACTTTGGCAAGAATGCGGAAGTAGCTCAGTTGATAGAGCATTAGCCTTCCAAGCTGAGGGTCGCGGGTTTGAACCCCGTCTTCCGCTCTTTTTCTTGCTGTTATAGCTCAGTGGTAGAGCACTTCCTTGGTAAGGAAGAGGTCCCGGGTTCAAATCCCGGTAACAGCTCATAAAGATGTAAATGCTGATTATTAATCAAATAAATAACAAGTAAAGCTATGGCTAAAGAGAAATTTGAACGTACCAAACCGCACGTAAACATTGGTACAATCGGTCACGTAGACCACGGTAAGACAACGTTGACAGCTGCTATCACTACAGTGTTGGCAAAGAAAGGTCTTTCTGAGTTGCGTTCTTTCGATTCTATCGACAACGCTCCTGAAGAAAAGGAAAGAGGTATTACTATCAATACTTCACACGTTGAGTACGAAACAGCTAACCGTCACTACGCACACGTTGACTGTCCGGGACACGCCGACTATGTAAAGAACATGGTTACTGGTGCTGCTCAGATGGACGGTGCTATCATCGTTTGTGCTGCAACTGATGGACCGATGCCTCAGACTCGCGAACATATCTTGTTGGCTCGTCAGGTAAACGTACCTCGTCTGGTTGTATTTTTGAACAAGTGCGATATGGTTGATGATGAAGAAATGTTGGAACTCGTTGAAATGGAAATGAGAGAACTTCTTTCTTTCTATGATTTCGATGGTGACAATACTCCTATCATCCGTGGTTCTGCTCTTGGCGCATTGAATGGCGTTGAAAAGTGGGAAGATAAAGTGATGGAATTGATGGAAGCTGTTGATACTTGGATTCCACTGCCTCCGCGTGATGTTGATAAACCATTCTTGATGCCGGTTGAAGACGTGTTCTCTATCACAGGTCGTGGTACTGTAGCAACAGGTCGTATCGAAACAGGTGTTATCCACGTAGGTGACGAAATCGAAATCCTTGGTTTGGGTGAAGATAAGAAATCAGTTGTAACTGGTGTTGAAATGTTCCGTAAACTGTTGGATCAGGGTGAAGCTGGTGATAACGTAGGTTTGTTGCTTCGTGGTATCGACAAAAACGAAATCAAACGTGGTATGGTTCTTTGTAAACCGGGTCAGATTAAACCGCACTCTAAATTCAAAGCTGAGGTTTATATCTTGAAGAAAGAAGAAGGTGGTCGTCACACTCCGTTCCACAACAAATACCGTCCTCAGTTCTACTTGCGTACTATGGACTGTACAGGTGAAATCACTTTGCCGGAAGGAACTGAAATGGTAATGCCGGGTGATAACGTAACTATCACAGTTGAGTTGATCTACCCTGTAGCATTGAATCCGGGTCTTCGTTTCGCTATCCGCGAAGGTGGACGTACGGTAGGTGCTGGTCAGATTACAGAAATTCTTGACTAATACACAATAATTAATCAGTTCCCGGTTCTTTATCGGGAACTGATTATGTACACACGGGAGTAGCTCAGTTGGTAGAGCACCGGTCTCCAAAACCGGGTGTCGGGAGTTCGAGCCTCTCCTCCCGTGCTAATATTATTGAAATGAAAAAGGTAATAGCTTATATTAAAGAATCTTACGACGAACTTGTTCATAAAGTTTCGTGGCCTACGTATTCTGAACTTGCTAACAGTGCAGTAGTTGTTTTATATGCTTCCCTGCTTATTGCATTGGTAGTATGGGGTATGGATGTCTGTTTCCAGAACTTCATGGAAAAAATTGTTTATCCACATTAAAAATTAGGAATTGAAAATGGCTGAGATTGAGAAGAAATGGTACGTTCTGCGTGCTATTAGCGGAAAAGAAGCTAAGGTTAAGGAATACCTTGAAGCTGACATTAAAAACAGCGACCTTGGTGAATATGTATCTCAGGTATTGATTCCTACTGAAAAAGTTTACCAGGTTCGCAATGGTAAGAAAATTGTGAAGGAAAGAAGTTATCTTCCTGGTTACGTTTTGGTGGAGGCTGCTTTGGTTGGTGAGGTTTCTCATCACTTGCGCAATACTCCGAATGTGATAGGCTTTTTAGGCGGCTCCGAGAAACCGGTGCCTCTCAGACAATCAGAAGTGAATCGTATACTTGGTACAGTGGACGAATTGCAGGAAACGGGTGAAGAACTCAATATTCCGTACGTGGTTGGTGAAACTGTTAAAGTTACTTTTGGTCCTTTCAGCGGATTCAGTGGTATCATTGAAGAGGTGAATAGCGAAAAAAAGAAACTAAAGGTCATGGTAAAGATATTCGGGCGCAAAACGCCGCTTGAATTGGGCTTTATGCAAGTGGAAAAGGAATAACACGGAATTGTTACGCTGTTGTTGTTCTTCGTTTAATGTTTATATATAAATCAATAAAAAAATGGCTAAAGAAGTTGCTGGACTAATCAAATTACAGATTAAAGGAGGCGCTGCAAATCCATCACCTCCCGTTGGACCTGCTTTGGGTTCTAAGGGTATCAATATCATGGAATTTTGCAAGCAATTCAATGCCAGAACCCAAGACAAGGCAGGTAAAATTTTACCTGTTATCATTACTTACTACGCAGATAAGTCTTTCGATTTTGTAATCAAGACTCCTCCCGTTGCCATTCAGTTGCTTGAAATGGCTAAGGTAAAGAGTGGTTCTGCTGAGCCTAACCGTAAGAAAGTTGCCGAGCTTACTTGGGAACAGATTCGTACGATTGCTCAGGACAAAATGGTTGACTTGAACTGTTTTACTGTGGAAGCTGCCATGAGAATGGTTGCAGGTACAGCTAGAAGTATGGGTATCGCTGTAAAAGGGGAGTTCCCGGTTAATAACTAATAAACTTCAATTGTAATGGGTAAACTGACAAAAAATCAAAAGTTAGCTGCAGAAAAGATTGAAGCAGGGAAAGCATACTCACTGAAAGAGGCTGCATCTTTGGTAAAGGAAATCACTTTTTCCAAATTTGATGCTTCATTGGATATTGATGTACGTTTAGGTGTCGATCCACGTAAAGCTAACCAGATGGTGAGAGGTGTTGTTTCACTTCCTCATGGTACTGGTAAACAAGTACGTGTGTTGGTACTTTGTACACCGGATGCTGAAGCTGCTGCAAAAGAAGCTGGTGCTGACTATGTTGGTCTTGACGAATATATTGAAAAGATCAAAGGTGGATGGACTGATATTGATGTGATTATCACTATGCCATCTATCATGGGTAAAATTGGTGCACTCGGTCGTGTACTTGGTCCTCGTGGATTGATGCCGAACCCGAAGAGTGGTACTGTAACTATGGATGTTGCTAAAGCTGTAAAAGAAGTAAAACAAGGTAAGATTGACTTTAAAGTTGATAAGAGCGGTATCGTTCATACTTCTATCGGTAAGGTATCATTCAGTCCTGATCAGATTCGCGACAATGCGAAGGAGTTCATCTCTACACTGAACAAGCTGAAACCGACCGCAGCAAAGGGTACATATATTAAGAGTATTTATCTTTCTAGTACAATGAGTGCGGGTATCAAAATCGACCCGAAATCAGTGGATGAAATCTAATAAAACAGAGAAATAATGAGAAAGGAAGATAAAAGTACGATTATAGAGCAAATTGCTGCTACAGTAAAGGAATATGGTCACTTCTATTTGGTAGACGTTACAGCGATGGACGCTACTGCTACAAGCGCACTGAGAAGAGATTGTTTTAAATCAGACATCAAATTGATGGTGGTTAAAAACACCTTGCTTCACAAAGCACTTGAAAGCTTGGAAGAAGACTTTTCACCTCTTTACGATTCTTTGAAGGGTACTACTGCTGTTATGTTTTGCAACACTGCAAACGTTCCTGCAAAACTTATCAAGGATAAAGCGAAAGACGGTATTCCCGGACTGAAAGCTGCATATGCAGAAGAAAGCTTCTACATTGGTGCAGATCAATTGGATGCTCTCGTTGCAATCAAGAGTAAGAATGAAGTTATCGCCGATATCGTTGCACTGTTGCAATCTCCGGCCAAGAATGTTATTTCTGCTCTTCAATCAGGTGGTAACACCCTTCACGGAGTTCTCAAGACTCTTGGTGAGAGACCCGAATAATTTTCAAAAACAACAAAGTATTTAAACAATTAAAATCATACAAAAAATGGCAGATTTGAAAGCTTTTGCAGAACAATTAGTTAACTTGACAGTAAAAGAAGTTAATGAACTTGCAACTATCCTTAAAGAAGAATACGGTATTGAACCTGCTGCTGCAGCTGTAGCTGTTGCTGCTGGTCCTGCAGCTGGTGCTGCTGCCGCAGAAGAAAAAACTTCTTTCGACGTAGTATTGAAGAGCGCTGGTGCAGCTAAACTTCAAGTAGTTAAGGCCGTTAAGGAAGCTTGTGGTCTTGGTTTGAAAGAAGCTAAAGACTTGGTAGACGGTGCTCCTAGCACAGTTAAAGAAGGTTTGGCTAAAGACGAAGCAGAATCATTGAAGAAAACATTGGAAGAAGCTGGAGCTGAAGTTGAACTTAAATAACATTGGCCTGGTAATCAGGTAATTCGGTTAGGAATCCTTCGCAAGAGGATTCTTAACCTTTTTGTGTATATATTTCAAATTAAGTTCTCCAAATTCATTAATAGATGTCTTCAAATACTGTAAATCAAAGAGTTAATTTTGCTTCGACTAAGAATCCGCTCGAATATCCGGATTTCCTGGAAGTACAATTGAAGTCATTCCAAGACTTTCTACAATTAGATACCCCGCCCGAAAAACGTAAGAATGAGGGATTGTATAAAGTATTTGCTGAAAACTTCCCTATTGCCGATACTAGAAACAATTTTGTTCTTGAGTTTCTGGATTATTATATTGATCCGCCGCGTTATACCATCGATGATTGTATAGAGCGTGGGCTCACTTATAGTGTTCCTTTGAAAGCGAAACTTAAGCTTTACTGTACCGATCCCGATCACGAGGATTTTGATACAGTGATTCAGGACGTATTCCTCGGCCCTATTCCTTATATGACTGATAAGGCTACTTTCGTTATCAACGGCGCCGAACGAGTAGTTGTATCGCAGCTTCACCGTTCTCCGGGTGTGTTCTTCGGTCAGAGCGTACATGCCAATGGTACGAAACTTTATTCGGCTCGTATTATTCCGTTTAAGGGTTCGTGGATCGAGTTTGCTACTGACATCAATAATGTGATGTACGCATACATCGACCGTAAGAAGAAATTGCCGGTAACTACTTTGTTACGTGCGATTGGCTTCGAGAATGACAAAGATATCCTTGAGATTTTCAACCTTGCGGAGGACGTGAAGGTTAACAAGACAAATCTGAAGAAAGTGCTGGGCCGTAAATTGGCTGCACGTGTCTTGAAAACATGGATTGAAGATTTCGTTGATGAAGATACCGGTGAAGTGGTTTCTATCGAACGTAACGAAGTTATTATCGACCGTGAAACCGTACTGGAAGAAGAGCATATTGATGAAATTCTTGAATCGGGAGTTCAGAACATTCTGTTGCATAAGGATGAGCCGAACCAGTCCGATTATTCTATCATATATAATACATTGCAGAAGGACCCGAGTAACTCGGAAAAAGAGGCTGTGTTGTATATCTACCGTCAGTTGCGTAATGCCGATCCGGCTGATGATGCAAGTGCGCGTGAAGTTATCAACAACCTGTTCTTCTCGGAAAAACGATATGACCTTGGTGATGTAGGTCGTTACAGAATCAATAAGAAATTGAATCTGACGACTGACATGGATGTGCGTGTCCTCACTAAGGAAGATATTATTGAAATCATTAAGTATCTGATTGAGTTGATTAACTCAAAGGCAGATGTAGATGATATTGACCACTTGAGTAACCGTCGTGTGCGTACAGTAGGCGAACAGCTTTCCAACCAGTTTGCCGTTGGTTTGGCTCGTATGTCCCGTACGATTCGTGAGCGTATGAACGTTCGTGATAATGAGGTGTTTACTCCGATTGATTTGATTAACGCGAAGACTATTTCTTCTGTAATCAATTCATTCTTCGGAACGAACGCACTGTCTCAGTTTATGGACCAGACAAACCCATTGGCTGAAATTACGCATAAACGCCGTATGTCTGCGTTAGGTCCCGGTGGTCTTTCTCGTGAACGTGCCGGATTTGAGGTTCGTGACGTTCACTACACACATTATGGTCGTCTTTGTCCGATCGAGACTCCTGAAGGTCCGAACATCGGTTTGATTTCTTCATTGTGTGTATTCGCTAAGATTAATGATCTTGGATTCATTGAAACTCCTTACCGTAAGGTAGAAAATGGAAAAGTGGATCTTTCTGAAAACGGTCTGGTTTATCTGACGGCCGAAGAAGAAGAAGAAAAGATTATTGCACAGGGTAATGCTCCGTTGAATGACGACGGTACATTTGTGCGTAATAAAGTTAAATCTCGTCAGGATGCTGACTTCCCGGTTGTTGAACCGTCTGAAGTTAACCTGATGGATGTATCTCCTCAGCAGATTGCCTCTATTGCCGCTTCATTGATTCCGTTCTTGGAACATGATGATGCTAACCGTGCATTGATGGGATCTAACATGATGCGCCAGGCAGTTCCTTTGTTGAGAAGTGAAGCGCCGATTGTAGGTACAGGTATCGAACGTCAGTTGGTAAGAGACTCCCGTACGCAGATTACTGCAGAAGGAGATGGTGTTGTTGACTACGTGGATGCTACTACTATTCGTATTTTGTATGACCGTACGGAAGACGAAGAGTTCGTAAGCTTCGAACCTGCCTTGAAGGAATATAGAATACCTAAGTTCCGTAAGACTAACCAGAACATGACGATTGACTTGCGTCCGATCTGCGACAAGGGACAACGGGTGAAGAAGGGTGATATCTTGACCGAAGGTTATTCTACAGAAAAGGGTGAACTGGCATTGGGTAAGAACCTGTTGGTGGCTTATATGCCTTGGAAGGGATATAACTATGAGGATGCTATCGTATTGAACGAGCGCGTTGTACGTGAAGACCTGTTGACTTCAGTTCACGTAGAAGAATATTCTCTCGAAGTTCGTGAAACGAAACGTGGTATGGAAGAATTGACTTCCGATATCCCGAACGTCAGTGAAGAGGCAACTAAGGACTTGGACGAAAACGGTATCGTAAGAATCGGTGCCCGTATCGAGCCGGGTGATATCATGATCGGTAAGATTACTCCGAAAGGTGAATCTGATCCTTCTCCTGAAGAAAAACTGCTTCGTGCGATCTTTGGTGATAAGGCCGGTGATGTGAAGGACGCTTCTTTGAAGGCATCTCCTTCTCTGAAAGGCGTTGTTATCGATAAGAAATTGTTCTCACGTGTGATCAAGAACCGTAGCTCTAAGTTGGCGGACAAGGCACTGTTGCCTAAGATTGATGATGAGTTTGAATCTAAGGTTGCAGACTTGAAACGTATTCTGGTTAAGAAACTGATGACTTTGACAGAAGGCAAGGTTTCTCAGGGCGTGAAAGACTACTTGGGTGCGGAAGTGATTGCCAAGGGAGCGAAGTTCAGTGCATCTGATTTTGATTCACTTGACTTTACTTCTATCCAGTTGAGTAACTGGACCAGTGATGAGCATGCTAACGGTATGATTCGCGACTTGGTGATGAATTTCATCAAGAAATATAAAGAACTGGATGCGGAACTGAAGCGTAAGAAGTTTGCTATTACCATTGGTGATGAGCTTCCTGCCGGTATTATCCAGATGGCAAAAGTATATATTGCTAAGAAACGTAAGATCGGCGTGGGTGATAAGATGGCAGGTCGTCACGGTAACAAGGGTATCGTATCCCGTGTTGTTCGTCAGGAAGATATGCCGTTCTTGGCAGATGGTACTCCGGTCGACATTGTATTGAATCCGTTGGGTGTGCCTTCTCGTATGAATATCGGTCAGATTTTTGAAGCTGTACTTGGACGTGCCGGAAAGACATTGGGTGTGAAATTTGCTACTCCTATCTTCGACGGTGCTACAATGGAGGATCTGAACGAATGGACAGACAAGGCAGGGCTGCCGCGTTACTGTAAGACGTATCTTTGTGACGGTGGTACAGGTGAGCAATTTGACCAGCCGGCAACTGTAGGTGTAACTTATATGTTGAAGTTGGGCCACATGGTTGAAGACAAGATGCATGCTCGTTCTATCGGTCCGTACTCATTGATTACTCAGCAACCTCTTGGTGGTAAAGCACAGTTCGGTGGTCAGCGTTTCGGAGAAATGGAGGTTTGGGCACTCGAAGGTTTTGGTGCTGCTCATATCCTGCAGGAAATCCTTACTATCAAGTCTGATGACGTGGTAGGACGTTCGAAAGCTTATGAAGCAATTGTGAAAGGTGAACCGATGCCGCAACCTGGTATTCCGGAATCCTTGAACGTATTGTTGCACGAGTTAAGAGGATTAGGTTTGAGTATCAACTTGGAATAATTAATAAATTGGGAATTGAAAATTGAGAACTGAAGATGGAGAGTTTTTAGTTTTCAGTTTTCATTCTTCGGTTTCTTAATTTTTAATTTTTAATTTTCCATTTTCAATTAAATATAGAGTATGGCTTTTAGAAAAGAAAATAAGACGAAAAGTAATTTCTCGAAGATCTCAATTGGTCTGGCTTCTCCGGAAGAAATCCTTGAGAATTCGAGTGGTGAAGTTTTGAAGCCTGAAACCATTAATTACCGTACGTACAAACCCGAACGTGATGGCTTGTTCTGCGAGCGCATTTTCGGTCCTATCAAGGATTATGAATGTCATTGCGGTAAATACAAGCGTATCCGTTATAAAGGTATCGTCTGCGACCGTTGTGGTGTGGAAGTTACTGAAAAGAAAGTACGCCGTGAACGTATGGGACATATCCAGTTGGTTGTGCCGGTGGCTCATATCTGGTATTTCCGTTCGCTCCCTAATAAAATCGGTTATTTGCTCGGATTGCCGACAAAGAAACTGGATTCGATTATATACTACGAACGTTACGTTGTTATTCAGCCGGGTGTAAAAGCTGAAGACGGTGTAGCTGAATATGATTTGCTTTCTGAAGAAGAATATCTGGATATCCTGGATACACTTCCAAAAGACAATCAATATCTTGAAGACAATGATCCGAACAAATTCGTTGCAAAGATGGGTGCTGAAGCTATCTATGATTTGCTGGCCCGTTTGGATCTGGATGCTTTGTCTTACGAATTGCGTCACCGTGCAGGTAACGATGCTTCACAGCAACGTAAGAATGAAGCTTTGAAACGTCTTCAGGTAGTAGAATCGTTCCGTGCATCACGTGGACGCAACAAACCGGAATGGATGATTGTACGTATCGTACCGGTTATCCCGCCCGAACTTCGTCCGTTGGTTCCGTTGGATGGTGGCCGTTTTGCTACCTCTGACTTGAACGACCTTTATCGTCGTGTGATTATCCGTAATAACCGTCTGAAACGACTGATCGAAATCAAGGCTCCGGAAGTGATCTTGCGTAATGAAAAACGTATGCTTCAGGAATCTGTAGATTCTTTGTTCGATAACTCACGTAAATCAAGTGCTGTGAAGACAGACGCCAACCGTCCGTTGAAGTCATTGTCTGACAGCTTGAAAGGTAAACAAGGACGTTTCCGTCAGAACTTGCTGGGTAAACGTGTTGACTACTCTGCCCGTTCGGTAATCGTCGTTGGTCCGGAATTGAAGATGGGTGAATGCGGTATCCCTAAATTGATGGCTGCCGAATTGTACAAGCCGTTTATTATCCGTAAACTTATCGAGCGCGGTATCGTTAAGACTGTGAAGTCTGCCAAGAAGATCGTTGACCGCAAGGAACCGGTGATCTGGGATATTCTGGAACACGTAATGAAGGGACATCCGGTACTGTTGAACCGTGCTCCGACATTGCACCGTTTGGGTATTCAGGCTTTCCAGCCTAAGATGATCGAAGGTAAAGCTATCCAGTTGCACCCGTTGGCATGTACGGCATTCAACGCCGACTTTGACGGTGACCAGATGGCAGTTCACTTGCCTTTGAGTAACGAAGCAATTCTGGAAGCGCAAATGTTGATGCTTCAATCACACAATATATTGAATCCGGCAAACGGTGCGCCTATTACTGTGCCTGCACAGGATATGGTTCTTGGTTTGTATTATATTACTAAGTTGCGTGCCGGTGCGAAAGGTGAAGGTTTGACATTCTACGGACCGGAAGAGGCGTTGATCGCTTACAATGAAGGTAAGGTAGATATTCATGCTCCGGTGAAAGTTATCGTGAAAGACGTTGATGAAAATGGTAACATTGTAGACGTAATGCGCGAAACTTCGGTAGGACGTGTGATTGTTAATGAGATCGTTCCGCCTGAAGCCGGTTATATCAATACAATCATCTCTAAGAAATCTCTTCGTGATATTATTAGTGATGTAATCAAGGTATGTGGTGTGGCTAAGGCTGCCGACTTCCTGGATGGAATCAAGAACTTGGGTTATCAGATGGCGTTTAAGGGTGGTTTGTCATTCAACTTGGGTGATATTATCATTCCGGAGGAAAAAGAAACCTTGGTACAGAAAGGTTACGACGAAGTGGAACAAGTCGTAAACAACTATAACATGGGTTTCATTACCAACAACGAACGTTACAACCAGGTGATCGATATCTGGACACATGTAAACTCCGAGTTGTCTAATATCCTGATGAAGACTATTTCTTCGGATGACCAGGGATTCAACTCTGTATATATGATGCTTGATTCCGGTGCCCGTGGTTCTAAAGAACAGATTCGTCAGTTGTCAGGTATGCGTGGTTTGATGGCAAAACCCCAGAAAGCAGGTGCAGAAGGTGGTCAGATCATCGAGAACCCAATCTTGTCGAACTTTAAAGAAGGACTTTCGGTGTTGGAGTACTTTATCTCTACCCACGGTGCTCGTAAAGGTTTGGCGGATACAGCTTTGAAGACTGCCGATGCCGGTTATCTGACTCGTCGTCTGGTGGACGTATCACACGATGTGATTATTACAGAAGAAGACTGCGGTACACTTCGCGGATTGGTTTGTACAGACCTTAAGAATAACGATGAAGTTATTGCTACTCTGTACGAACGTATCTTGGGACGTGTTTCCGTACATGATATTATTCATCCTACAACAGGGGAACTGCTTGTTGCCGGTGGTGAGGAAATCACAGAAGAGATTGCCAAGAAGATTCAGGATTCTCCGATCGAGAGTGTTGAAATCCGCTCGGTACTGACTTGTGAGGCTAAGAAGGGTGTTTGTGCTAAATGTTACGGACGTAACCTGGCTACGAGCCGCATGGTTCAGAAGGGTGAGGCTGTCGGTGTAATCGCTGCTCAGTCTATCGGTGAGCCGGGTACACAGTTGACATTGCGTACATTCCATGCCGGTGGTACTGCCGCCAATATCGCTGCTAATGCAAGTATCGTTGCTAAAAACAATGCACGTCTTGAATTTGAAGAGTTGCGTACGGTAGATATTGTAGACGAGATGGGTGAATCTGCAAAAGTGGTAGTAGGTCGTTTGGCTGAAGTTCGTTTTGTAGACGTAAATACCGGTATCGTTCTTTCTACTCATAACGTTCCTTACGGTTCAACGCTGTATGTAGGCGATGGTGAATTGGTAGAAAAAGGCAAGATGATTGCTAAGTGGGACCCGTTCAACGCTGTAATCATTACTGAAGCAACCGGTAAGATTGAATTTGAGGGCGTAATAGAAAACGTTACTTATAAGGTTGAATCGGATGAAGCTACAGGTCTTCGTGAAATTATTATTATTGAATCCAAAGATAAGACAAAAGTACCTTCGGCTCATATCTTGACAGAAGACGGTGATCTGATTCGTACTTATAACTTGCCGGTAGGTGGTCACGTGATCATCGAAAATGGTCAGAAAGTGAAGGCTGGTGAGGTTATCGTGAAGATTCCGCGTGCCGTAGGTAAGGCGGGTGATATCACGGGTGGTCTTCCTCGTGTTACTGAATTGTTTGAAGCTCGTAACCCGTCCAACCCTGCTGTCGTTTCTGAAATCGACGGTGAGGTGACAATGGGTAAGATCAAGCGTGGTAACCGTGAGATTATCGTAACTTCTAAGACTGGTGAGGTTAAGAAATACTTGGTAGCATTGTCTAAGCAGATCCTTGTACAGGAAAATGACTATGTACGTGCAGGTACTCCGTTGTCTGACGGTGCTATTACTCCGGCGGATATCTTGGCTATCAAAGGTCCTACGGCTGTACAGGAATATATCGTGAATGAAGTTCAGGATGTATACCGTCTGCAGGGTGTGAAGATCAATGATAAGCATTTTGAGATTATCGTGCGTCAGATGATGCGTAAGGTACAGATTGACGAACCGGGTGATACTCGTTTCTTGGAACAACAGGTTGTAGATAAGCTTGAGTTCATGGAAGAAAACGATCGTATCTGGGGTAAGAAAGTCGTAGTTGATGCAGGTGATTCTCAGAATATGCAAGCCGGTCAGATTGTGACTGCCCGTAAGTTGCGTGATGAGAATAGTATGCTGAAACGTCGTGACTTGAAACCTGTTGAGGTTCGTGATGCGGTAGCCGCAACTTCTACTCAGATTCTTCAAGGTATTACACGTGCTGCTTTGCAGACTTCAAGCTTTATGTCGGCTGCTTCCTTCCAGGAAACAACGAAGGTATTGAATGAGGCTGCTATTAACGGCAAGGTTGATAAACTGGAGGGTATGAAAGAGAACGTTATTTGCGGTCACTTGATTCCGGCAGGTACAGGCCAGCGTGAATTTGAAAAACTTATTGTTGGTTCAAAAGAAGAGTATGACCGTATCTTGGCTAACAAGAAAACAGTACTCGACTACAATGAAGTAGAATAATACAATTCAATTGACTAGATAAAGGAGGAGCGATTGCCTGATGAGGTAGTTGCTCCTTTTTTTGATCTTGAAGGTAATTGGTTGTGGAGGGAAACTTATCAGATAGTCTGATTGTACATAGAGTTTTTTTCATTACTTTTGTATAAAGTATATAGGTATTTGATTAATCCTTGAATAATAATGCGACAATCATGAAAAAGTTCTGTTTCTTGTTTATCAATTCTTTATTTCTAGTCTCTGGTATTTTTGCGGGCGAAACAGAGTATACCAAAGGGCTTTCAATCTGGTTTGATACTCCGAATGTGATGGAAGAACACACTGCTTGGGAATCGCAGTCATTGCCCATTGGAAATGGTAGTCTGGGTGCTAACATTATAGGGTCAGTGGACACCGAACGTATCACTTTCAATGAAAAGACGCTTTGGCGGGGTGGTCCTAATACGGCGAAAGGAGCGGAGTATTATTGGAATGTTAATAAACAATCCGCTCATGTTTTGGATGAGATACGTAAGGCGTTTACGGAAGGGGACCAGCAGAAGGCGGAAATGCTGACACGTCAGAACTTCAATAGTGAAGTACCTTATGAGGCGAACCGAGAGAAGCCGTTCCGTTTCGGCAATTTTACCATCATGGGTGAATTTTATGTGGAAACCGGACTTGATACGTTGGGAATAAGTGATTATAAGCGTATTCTTTCGTTGGATTCGGCATTGGCCGTCGTGCAGTTCAAGAAGAACAATGTGGCTTATCAACGTAGTTATTTCATTTCTTATCCTGCCAATGTAATGGTGATGCGTTTTAGTGCAGACCGAGCAGGGATGCAGAATCTTGTCTTTAGCTATGCGCCTAACTCGATATCTCAAGGGAGTCTGTCCGGTGACGGGGATAAAGGATTGGTCTTTTCCGCCTCTTTGAATAATAATGGTATGAAATATGTAGTCCGTATTCAGGCGGAGACAAAAGGCGGGACTTTATCGAATGCGGGTTGCAGGTTGACCGTAAAGGGGGCTGACGAGGTCGTGTTTTATGTTACGGCGGATACTGATTACAAGATGAACTTCAATCCGGATTTTAAGGACCCTAAGACTTATGTCGGTGTCGATCCGGCTGAGACAACCTGCCAGTGGATAAGTAATGCGGTGATGCAAGGATATACCGCCTTGTTCCAGCAACATTATAGCGATTATGCCGCTCTTTTTAATCGAGTCCGGTTGAATCTGAATCCCACTGTAAAGACATCTGATATACCGACTCCGCAACGTTTGAAAAATTACCGGAACGGACAACCGGATTATTATTTGGAAGAGCTGTATTATCAGTTTGGACGTTATCTGTTGATTGCCAGTTCTCGTGCTGGTAATATGCCGGCTAACTTGCAAGGTATCTGGCATAATGATGTGGATGGTCCCTGGCGTGTAGATTATCATAATAACATTAATGTTCAGATGAACTACTGGCCTGCCTGCCCCACTAATCTGAGCGAATGTATGTTGCCTTTGGTCGATTTTATCCGTACTTTGGTGAAACCGGGAGAAAAAACTGCACAATCTTATTTCGGTGCACGAGGTTGGACGGCATCTATTTCCAGCAATATATTCGGTTTCACTACGCCATTGGAAAGTCAGGATATGTCTTGGAACTTCAACCCGATGGCAGGACCTTGGTTGGCTACTCATATCTGGGAATATTATGATTATACAAGGGATTTGAATTTTTTGAAAGAGACGGGATATGAACTGATCAAGAGTAGTGCGGATTTTGCGGTTGATTATTTATGGCATAAGCCGGACGGTACTTATACGGCGGCGCCTTCTACTTCTCCCGAGCATGGTCCTGTTGACCAAGGGGCTACTTTTGTCCATGCTGTGGTCCGTGAAATATTATTGGATGCCATTGAGGCCAGTAAAGTGTTGGGTGTTGATAAAAAGAAACGTAAGCAGTGGAACGATGTATTATCTAAGCTTGTCCCCTATAAAATAGGGCGTTATGGTCAGCTGATGGAATGGTCGACGGATATTGACGACCCGAAGGATGAACACCGTCATGTGAATCATTTGTTTGGGCTGCATCCGGGACATACAGTATCTCCGGTCACCACTCCTGAACTTGCGACAGCCGCTAAAGTCGTCTTGTTACATCGGGGAGACGGGGCTACCGGTTGGAGTATGGGGTGGAAGTTAAATCAATGGGCACGTTTGCAGGATGGCAATCATGCCTATACATTGTTTGGTAATTTGCTGAAAAATGGAACGATGGATAATCTATGGGATACACATCCGCCTTTCCAGATTGACGGAAATTTCGGAGGTACAGCAGGAGTTACTGAAATGCTGCTTCAAAGTCACATGGGCTTTATCCAGTTATTACCGGCTTTGCCGAATGCCTGGAAAGACGGTTCTGTCAGTGGTATCTGTGCAAAAGGAAATTTTGAGGTTGATATGATATGGGAGAATAATCAGTTGAAAGAAGCCACGCTCCGTTCCGGTGCGGGAGGAAATTGTGTGATAAAGTATGGGGATAAAATGTTGTCCTTTAAAACCATAAAAGGGCAAAGTTATCAGATAAAATATAATGTGGCTAAAGGATTGATTCGAAACTAAACTTAGCATAATAGGAAAGCAGTAGGAATGATGTTGGAATACCTGAAGTTGTTTGTGACATTTGCGAAGATTGGGATGTTTACTATTGGGGGTGGTTATGCGATGATTCCGTTGATTGAACGGGAGATTGTGGCAAAACAATGGATGAGCAAAGAAGAATTTATGGAGATGTTTGCTTTGACACAGTCCCTTCCCGGCGTGTTTGCAGTGAATATAAGCATATTTGTAGGATATAAACTATATAAGGTTGGAGGAAGTTTGGTGTGTGCATTGGCTACGATTCTTCCATCTTTCGTAATCATGATGTTGATAGCAATGTTCTTTGCCCGTTTTCAGGATAATGAAGTAATGATTCGTATATTTAACGGAATACGACCCGCAGTCGTGGCATTGATTCTGTTCCCTTGCATTTCTGCGGTAAGGGCGTTGAAACTGAAATATTTCCAGTTGATTGCTCCTGCCATAGCTACTGTCCTGATCTGGCAGTTCGGACTATCACCGGTTTATATTGTATTGGCCGGAATTATAGGAGGATTGGTATATACTTTATGGTTGAAAGAGAAAATAGTAGATAAACGGGTATGATATATTTACAGTTGCTTTGGGTGTATCTTAAAATAGGTACGTTCGGTTTTGGAGGCGGATATGCAATGTTGTCTCTCATCCAGCATGAGATTGTAGACTTGCACCACTGGCTGACTCCCCAGCAGTTTACGGATGTAGTGGCGATTTCGCAGATGACTCCGGGACCGATTGGTATAAATAGTGCTACATACGTTGGTTACGCAGTGACGCAAAGTGTTTGGGGCGCAGTGGTAGCTACTGTGGCAGTTTGTTTGCCGTCATTTATACTGGTGTTACTCATTTCCTATTTCTTTGTAAAATGCAAGGATAATAAGTATATTAAGGCTGCTATGTCCGGACTATTGCCAATGTCGGTTGCATTGATCGCTTCAGCCGCATTACTTATGATGAATAAGGAGAACTTTATGGATTATAAGAGTATAGCTATTTTTGCGGTAGCTTTTGGAGTTACATGGAAATGGAATCTTCATCCTATTCTGTTGATTTGTTTGGCAGGTGTGATAGGCCTGCTGTTGTATTAACTTTGTAAATGCAAGAAAAAAATAAAATCCCGGTGGAGTCATAAAAGATTTCACCGGGATTTCTATTTTATTATGCAGTATTGTAAGACTGATTAGCTCTTATTTGCGCGTTTGCGTTCTATCTCGTCTAGAATTACTTTACGCATACGCATTGCTTTCGGAGTAACTTCTACATACTCATCTTCCTTGATATATTCCAACGCTTCTTCAAGAGAGAATTGAACGGGAGGAATCAAACGTGCCTTTTCATCGGAACCGGAAGCACGCATATTCGTCAACTTCTTCGATTTGGTAACGTTGATAACCAAGTCATTGTCGTGAGAATGTTCGCCTACCACTTGTCCGGCATACACTTCGTCTTGCGGGAATATGAAGAACTTGCCGCGATCCTGCAATTTGTCGATTGCATAAGCAAAAGCTGTTCCGCTTTCCATAGCGATCATGGAACCGTTGGTACGGCGTTCTATTTCTCCTTTGAATGGCTGATATTCTTTGAAACGGTGAGCCATAATCGCTTCACCGGCAGAAGCAGTCAATACATTCGTTCGTAAGCCGATAATACCGCGTGAGGGCATGTCAAACTCAAGATTGATACGTTCGCCGGTATTTTCCATCTTGACCATCTCCCCCTTACGGCGTGTCACCATATCAATGATCTTGCTTGAATACTCTTCCGGTACGTTGATAGTCAATTCTTCAATCGGTTCACATTTGACACCGTCAATCTCTTTGAAAATAACTTGCGGCTGTCCCACTTGGAGTTCATATCCCTCGCGGCGCATCGTCTCGATCAGTACGGAAAGGTGAAGTACACCACGTCCGGAAACGATCCATTTACCATCTTCCTCACTTTTCTTTACGCGAAGAGCCAAGTTTTTATCTAACTCTTTCATCAGGCGATCGTGGATATGACGTGAAGTCACAAACTTACCGTCTTTGCCGAAGAACGGAGAATCGTTAATGGTGAACAGCATACTCATGGTCGGTTCATCAATGGCGATTGGCGGCAAAGCTTCCGGGTTTTCGAAGTCGCAAACAGTATCTCCGATCTCAAATCCATCGATGCCTACCAATGCGCAAATATCTCCCGATGAGACTTCTGTCGTTTTCACACGGCCCAGACCTTCGAAAACATGAAGCTCCTTAATTTTAGTCTTGAACATATCGCCGTTGCGTTTTACAAGCGTTACGTTCATACCTTCTTTTAAAGTACCGCGATGTACACGGCCTACGGCAATACGGCCGGTATAGGAAGAATAATCCAAAGAAGTAATCAACATCTGCGGAGTACCTTCCAACTGTTGTGGAGCCGGAATGTTTTCAACGATACAATCCAGCAGAGGAGTTATTGTATCGGTTGGCTTTTGCCAGTCGGTACTCATCCAGTTGTTTTTGGCAGAACCGTAGATAACGGGGAAATCCAACTGGTCTTCCGTCGCATTAAGACTGAACATCAAGTCGAATACCATTTCGTAAACCTCTTCCGGACGACAATTCGGCTTATCCACCTTATTGACTACGACAATGGGTTTCAAACCGATTTCCAATGCTTTTTGCAGTACGAAACGGGTTTGAGGCATGGGACCTTCAAAGGCGTCTACCAACAGAATACAGCCATCGGCCATATTCAACACACGTTCTACTTCACCGCCGAAGTCACTATGTCCCGGAGTGTCAATAATATTAATTTTGGTACCGTTGTAGTTGATGGAAACGTTCTTAGAAAGAATCGTTATACCACGTTCACGTTCCAGATCGTTGTTGTCCAGTATAAGTTCACCACTATTTTGGTTGTTGCGGAACAAGTTTCCCGCCAATAGCATCTTGTCAACCAGCGTTGTTTTCCCATGGTCTACATGGGCAATGATTGCAATGTTTCGAATATTTTGCATATAATACCTATTATTTGGCTGCAAAGGTACGAAAATAGGATTAGAAATATGTGCAATGATAGCAATTTTTTCTTGTAAAACGTTGTGGGATATAAAGATAATACCTATCTTTGCACGCTCAAAAGAATAATTTACTATATTAAAATTCTAAAAGTTATGTATTTAGACGCTGCTAAAAAGCAAGAAATCTTCGGAAAGTACGGAAAGTCTAACACTGATACTGGCTCATCTGAGGCGCAGATAGCTTTGTTTTCCTACCGTATTTCTCATCTGACTGAGCACATGAAGCTCAACAGAAAAGATTATAGTACAGAGAGAGCTTTGACAATGTTGGTAGGTAAACGTCGTCGTTTGCTTGACTATCTGAAAGCAAAAGATATCGAAAGATATCGTGCAATCGTTAAAGAACTCGGTTTGCGTAAGTAATTTACTTGCTGCGAAAAGATTGAAAAGCCGTTCCTTGTTAGGGGGAACGGCTTTTTTATTTCTTCTTTTGGGCTGATGAGCATATTTTCTCACTTATAATTGTGTCCATCTAAAGAATTTGCTATTTTTGCAGTTTAATTATTATAAATTATCACCTTTGATAACTAAAATGCTTTCAATATGGATACAAGTAAAATTGTCGGCGAAAAAATTAAAGCTCTGCGAGAAGATAAAACAATAACCATAGAAGAACTGGCGCAACGTTCCGGTCTGGCCATTGAACAGATTGAACGTATCGAGAATAATATCGATATTCCTTCTCTTGCACCGCTAATTAAGATTGCGCGCGTGCTGGGAGTGCGTTTGGGTACTTTCCTTGACGACCAAGATGAAGTCGGTCCGGTGGTATGCCGTAAGAAAGAAGCTAAAGATGCGATTAGTTTCTCTAATAATGCGATTCATTCCCGCAAGCACATGGAATATCATTCTCTGTCGAAGTCGAAAGCGGATCGCCACATGGAGCCGTTTATTATCGACGTAATGCCGACTGAGGATACCGACTTTGTGCTGTCTTCTCATGAGGGAGAGGAGTTTATTATGGTGATGGAAGGTATCATGGAAATCAGTTATGGTAAAAATACCTATCTGCTGGAAGAGGGAGATAGCATTTATTACGATTCCATTGTTCCTCATCATGTGCATGCTTACGAGGGGCAGGCCGCTAAGATTCTGGCAGTGATTTACACTCCGATTTAGCGAAATACGGTTAATCATTAATTACTAATCAATTAATCACTAACTACATGCAATTATTTGATCGTACTTTGGGCCAGTGGCTGGAACACTGGGCTGAAGAGACCCCTGATAAGGAATATATCGTATATTCCGACCGCAATCTCCGTTTCACCTGGAGCCAGTTCAATCACCGTGTGGATGATATGGCGAAAGGACTTATTTCTATCGGCGTGGAACGGGGAACCCATGTCGGCATTTGGGCGGCTAATGTTCCGGATTGGCTGACGTTGCTTTATGCTTGTGCCAAAATCGGTGCGGTATATGTTACGGTAAATACGAACTATAAGCAATCCGAGTTGGAATATCTTTGCCAGAACTCGGATATGCATACCCTTTGTATTGTAAATGGCGAGAAGGATAGCGACTTCGTACAGATGACTTATACCATGCTTCCGGAATTGAAGACTTGCGAACGTGGTCATTTGAAGAGCGAGCGCTTTCCGTATATGAAGAATGTAGTATATGTCGGTCAGGAGAAACATCGCGGAATGTATAATACGGCGGAGATTCTTTTGTTGGGAGAGAATGTGGAAGATGACCGTTTGAATGAGCTCAAAAGCAAGGTTGACTGCCACGATGTGGTCAATATGCAATATACGTCAGGTACTACCGGATTCCCGAAAGGAGTGATGTTGACACATTATAATATTGCAAATAACGGATTCCTGACCGGTGAACACATGAAGTTCACGGCAAATGACAAGCTTTGTTGTTGTGTGCCGTTGTTCCATTGTTTCGGAGTTGTGCTGGCTACCATGAACTGTCTGACTCATGGTTGTACGCAAGTGATGGTGGAGCGTTTCGATCCGTTGGTTGTACTGGCTTCCATTCACAAGGAACGCTGTACGGCTCTTTATGGAGTACCTACTATGTTTATTGCCGAACTACATCACCCGATGTTTGACCTCTTTGATATGTCCTGTCTTCGTACCGGTATTATGGCGGGTTCGTTGTGTCCTGTCGAATTGATGAAGCAGGTAGAAGAAAAGATGTATATGAAGGTGACCAGTGTATATGGATTGACGGAAGCGGCTCCCGGTATGACGGCTACCCGTATAGATGATTCATTTGATGTGCGCTGTAATACGGTAGGGCGTGATTTTGAGTTTACGGAAGTGAAGGTGATTGATCCGGAGACAGGTGAGGAATGTCCGGTTGGTGTACAGGGTGAGATGTGTAATCGTGGATATAACACCATGAAGGGATATTATAAGAATCCGGAAGCTACGGCGGAAGTCATTGATGAGAATAATTTCCTTCATTCGGGCGACTTGGGCATTAAGGATGAAGATGGAAATTATCGGATTACCGGGCGTATCAAGGATATGATTATTCGTGGTGGAGAGAACATTTATCCACGTGAAATCGAAGAGTTTCTTTATAAACTTGATGGAGTGAAAGATGTGCAGGTAGCCGGTGTTCCGTCAAAGAAATACGGAGAGGCTGTCGGTGCATTTATCATTCTGAAAGAAGGTGTGACAATGCAGGAAGAAGATGTGCGTGACTTCTGCAGAAATAAAATCTCTCGTTATAAAATCCCCAAATATATCTTCTTTGTGGATGAATTCCCGATGACGGGCAGTGGCAAGATTCAGAAATTCAGACTGAAAGATCTTGGTTTGAAACTTTGCAAGGAGAAGGGGATAGAGATTATTTAAATGAATAATTAGGAATACTGTATGGGTTGTCTGTATTTCGCAATGAAAAAGTAGCCTGATGTTTTCCTTATTTTGAGAATTTCTATTATAAAAAGAGTCCGAACCATTCATCAGGGGTTCGGACTCTTTTTTGTTAATACTTATTTGGATTAGAAGTCGATATCGTCGAAGCTGTTTACCAGTAGTTGGTAGGTAATGTAACTACCGGAACTAGAAGAGTATTTCGTATAAATAGCGGTTATGTTCCCTGTCTTGCCGGCCTCCGGTAATGGTTGTAAGGCAAAGTTAGAGTAGCCGCTTACGCGTACGATATAATTGCCTTTGTCTTCGGTTGTTGTTCCACCATAGGAGAACCATGCGGAGCCGTAATAACGTTGGTTATTGTAACTGTAAGCATAAGTTGGCGTAAGGCCTTCGGCTGAATAAGACTTGCTCTTATATGTAGCTTCCGAGCTGCCATTCTCATAAATAGCTTCCAGATAAGAAGGATAGAAGTTATTTCCGGATGTCCCTTCCTTATAAGTTAGCCTTTCGAAACGTACTAAGCGTCCAAGAGCATCGTCATTGAGGGCTGTCTGGTAATTCTCCGGAGTAATCACTAGAATGTCATCGTCTGTCAGTTCTCCCATAGCTCCCGGACAAATATGTTCGTTTACTAATAACTGATTTTCAAGGTTACGGTTTGCGTATTTCTTTTCAATATCGGCTGCGGTAGGCATTGCACCGAGACTCAACATATAACGATAGTTTCCGAGCGCCATTCCTTTAGTTTTCACATAAATGGTTTGCCCGATATGATAATATACGTAGTTGCTAACCATTAATTTTAGTTCGATACCTGACTGAGAAGTCTCGTCATAAATATACAATGACTTATAAACATTACCAGCCTGGTCACTTGATATGACTTTGCCGCGAATAACATAGTCTTCTGTGATTTCGACGTATTTTCCCAATCCGGCTGTTGATGAAGGGGCATATTTGGCATAAAACATGTCTTTCAACTGCTTGATAGTGATAATCTGCTCACTGCTAAAATCCGCATCTGTCCATACCTTGGCTGGTGCAGGATCATCAAAATCATTGTAGCAGCCGGTAAAACTGAATACGACAGCTACAACCATACATATCTTTAATAATCTGTTCATTGTTCTCATTTTTATTCGTTACAAATTAGAATCGGAAATAAAGATTCAGGTAATACGTTGATCCGAACATATAGAAATATTTGGAATCAAACGGTTGGTAAGTTTGCTCGCTTGTATCTTTGTTTTTCAACAAACGAACTTGTTCGTAGCCACCTGTCTTGATATCCTGATCATTGAGGATATTTTTCAATTCCAGATTAAATCCGAGTGTATACTGGCGTTTGATAAACCAGTTCTTACCGATGCTGGCATTCATCACATAAGCAGAATTGAATTTTTCCTGGCTGCGGAGGTTGGCTATATCCTCTTTATCCATACCGGGAGTAAGTACCGCATCCGTACGATATAACGGGCTCATGGATATATACATATTGCTGTAATAGTTTAAATCCAGGGAAGCGTAGATGTTTTTGCGACCGCGATACGACAAACCGATATTCATTGCTTTCTGTGGAGTGCTTTCTACACGGAAGTTTTTCCAATATACCTTACCTTCATTTTTAATCTCACCACTATTATCCTGTATTTGAACATAGTTAGGATTAGAGTCGTATGTATATTGTCCCCAGCTAAGAGCACCATTCAGATAGAATCCGGCATCAAGAGGAATCGATGCAGCTATTTCCACACCAAAGTGACGCTTATCAATACCGCTCATTGCGAAATTGGAGAAAGTCGCTTCTACGTCATCATAGTAGGAAAGAACCTTATTCTGATCCATAAACTTTGTGTAATATCCGGATACACGAGCTCTAAGTTCACCCAATCGGAGATTATAAGAACCATCCACTCCAAACACTTTTTCTGCTGAGAGTCCCGGAGTTACAGAGTTACGTGTACGGGGAGAAACAAATGCAGACTGGAATGCCGGTGCATCTTGCATATACATAATGTTAGCTTCGATGGAGTGGGCTGCCGAGAACTTATAGCTGAAATTAGCTTTGGCTTTATAGGTAAGGTAATTAAGTTTCTCCGAGTCACCCAAAGAATTATCGGGGAATAGTCCCTTTTTCCATAATCCGTGTCTCCATAAAGAAGCACTTCCTATCTCACCGCCAAGATTGATCCCCAGATTACCGAAGTTCATTCCATATTGTATCCATGCTTTGGCGTTTAATACGTTTCCATAATAGTCATATCCGTATTTGTCTCCTTCTTTGGCGGCACGTGCATGACCATATTTTTCGTAATACTCCATATCATTCTGATAAGGGATAGGATTTAGACCACCCATATCTCGTTCGGCAAACTTATCTACGTCTACCCAATAATCACCTCCCAACAAGTCTTTTACTTCGCTATAATATTCCGTTCGGTTACGACGTAGATTTACTCCTCCGTTGATTTTGGAATAATTGCGGAACGTATGCGAGAACTGAGTATAGAGATTCCAGTCTAACTGATCGGTATGGCGTTCTTCAATCATATTGATGGAACGTCGTCCCGGACCGTAAGTTGCGTTCTCTTCTTGGTTACGGTTGATGTCGTACAATTGTCCCCAGTTGATATGGCGGATATTATCAGTATTAGCACGCCATGCTTCGTCCAGCCAGGCACCATAAGTCGTTCCGTCGGAATAACTGGGCAGATATCTATAATAGTCGGGGCGTGGGTCGGGACCAGCGTACCAAGTAAGTGCGGAGTAGCCGTTCTGTCCGAATCGCACAGAAGTAGCGACATTTAATTGTGAACGGTCATTGATGTCGAAGGTGTAGTTGAGCATGGCGATCGGTTCGTGATAATTGCGTACACGTGCGTTTCGCCGTTTACCGCTTTGCCATCCCCAGTTCGGATTGTAGTAATTATTGCCTACTAAATCATACGCTTCCTGAGTTGAGGCTTGTTGTGTTCCTCTTTCTGTCGGAGCTCCCAATACAGTTAGTGCGAGACGATGCTGTTCATTGAATTGTTTTTCTATGGCAGCAAAATAGCCGAATGCGTTATAATATACTCCGTGTACGTAAGAATTTCCTCCCTGACGTGTTGAAACAGACAGAGCATAAGACCACCCATTGTCCTGCGGCCCTGAAGCGTAGGTTACCATTCCGCGGAAACGATAAGTCGAGTTACCGTTGACCAGGCTGGCACGGAATCCTTTACGCATTTGGGAAGGACGCGTGTTTATATTAGTCGTACCACTGATACTACCAATACCTATTTCTCCCATGTTTAATCCCGAAGTTACTTCCTGATTACGGGTAGCATCATTCAGTCCGCTCCATAATGACCACGGAGAATAGCCGGTTAGTGCATCGTTGAGCTGTATGCCATTCATATATACATCTGAATATCTTGAATCATATCCACGAAGATTGAAACGCATTTCGCTGAACTTATAGGAAGCAATGTTATTGAAGACATCTTTAGAAGCTGACAAGGAAGATGGCAACGACTGTGTGTCATCCAATGTCTCTGTATCAAACTCAGCAAAGATAGCGTCGTCCACAGTGGGGCTCAGGTTGTCGGGAACCATCACCACGTTGTTTATATCCCTCATCATCTTGTCTATGCGGACAGCGATACTCAAAGGCTCATATTCTGTAGCTTCAAAAGCAAGAGAATATTCTCCTTTATTCAGCTTGTCAAATTCGAAATAACCTTTTTCATCGGTTGTTGTCGTAATATTGCCTGGAGTCAAAGTTACTTTGACATCGCTAATGGCGGCACGTGTGGCACGTGATACGACTTTACCTTTGACTCCACCTTCCTGCGCAAAGGCAGTCAGGGAAACCAAAGACAATAGCATGATTAAAAAACTTTTTATTCTCATAAGTATTTTAGTTTTTATTTGCTTATATAGATGTATACGGGGAAATGGTCGCTGAATCCGCCTTGAAAGTTATTTCCTACGTATGTACGTAGCGGATAGCCTTTGTATTGCCCTTCTTTTTGTATCATATAATGTTGTTTGAAAATATTGCCATAGAACTTTGAACCGGGAGCTTTCTGCAACTTAAGCTTTCCGGCCGATCCTTTGGCTAGATTTTCAGATACTACGATGTTGTCGAAGATATTCCATGCGTCGCCGTAAGCGAGTGTTCCATAGCCGGCCTTTAGCATATCTGCGAATGGATTGTATAAATCTTCTGCCGACAACTCTTTCATTTTAAGTTTCGCTCCGAGTCCTTCCGTTATACTCTTGTCGGTAGGATCATCGTTAAAGTCACCCATCATTACCACCTTGGTAGCGGGATTGGCTCTTAATACAGAGTCGGCGATACTACGCATCTGGTTTCCTACAGCAATACGTTTAAATTCAGACGCTTCTTTTCCCCCCAAGCGTGATGGCCAATGGGCTACCATGAAGAAGAAAGGTTCGTTTTCAATCGTTCCCCACATTGTCAGGATATCACGGGTTTTAAAATCGGGCAACGAAGGTATGACCGTTTTTACCGGATACTGTCCTTCGAGCTTGAATACGTCCGGACGATAAAGGAAAGCTACATCTACTCCACGAGCTTCCGGTGAATCGAAGTGCGAAATTCGGTAGTTACCCGGTGCCAGCTTGGATGTTGCTACAATGTCTTCCAGTACATTTCGGTTCTCCACTTCGGAAACACCGATAACAATCGGGTACTCTTTGTCAATGGCGGCAATACCGAACAAGACCCGTTCGATATTACTGAGCTTCTTGTTGTACTTGGCTGTATTCCATTTCTTCGGTCCATCAGGTGTGAATTCATCATCTCTCACTTCTGGGTCATTTATTGTGTCGAAGAAGTTTTCGAGATTATAAAATACCACTTTGTATGGTTTCTGTCCGAAACAGACAGTAAGTAGCAAAACAAAGGATATGGTAAAAAATAAATGTTTCTTCATAAATCAGTATTTTAGTTTATACCCCAGTCTCTCGGTGCATTTTGCTCTTTTACCGAAGCTGCTACTTTGGGGAAGAATGTGAAACCTGTTTTAGTCTCTATTTCTTTAACGCTTTTACAAATTTCAGTCGGGATACCGCCACTATATGCTTTATGTTCTACCCAGAACCCAATGGATTTTAATTCTTCAGGTGCACAATCTTCAATTTTCTTTCCCGTTTTTCCGTTTATGGTACGGAGCAGAACTTTGAAATAATGTGTAGGAATGGGTACGAGGTTGCCTGCACCATCAAAAGTGGTTGTATTGTCATTTTCGAAATAAGCTCCGGTGACTACATATAATGTATCACTACAACTGTTTGTGCGTACTCTACTTTCTAATGTTCCCCACATTGCTCCGTTTAAAGAACTGGCTTGCGGAGTCATGTTCGACATATAGAACGTTTGGGCATTCATTTCGTCTGTACATACACGGTCGGCCGATGCGACTTGGTGACCACGATCGTAGCTTCCTTTGTAAGAATATTCCACGCAATTGGCTTGGGCACTTATTGGAATAGTAGGGTCGAAAGCCCAACGGTTTGTACGATCGGGGATATTCTTTGTAGTATATACATCGTGTATCGGATAGGCTACCCATAAAGCTGCTTTTTTAGTTTTATCAAAACAGATGGAATAATTGCGGAGTGTTTTGTTATTCAAAAGTCCGTAATGAGTGACGTATTGATAATTACTGTTGTCTACTTTTGCAGGAAGTTCAGCCCATATATTGAATGCGGGTAAGAGTTCTTCTGATTCGGCTAGTTGAATTAAATCAAAAGTCTTCTCAGGGTTTTCGGCATAGCGCAGAGTTAGTTGTGCATGGCGTTGTAATTTCCCTGTGTTGGCTTTATAATATACATATAGTACGTTAAGACCATCTGCAAGCTGTCCATTTTTGGTCTTTGCATTGGCAAAGTCTTTGCTGCTGAAAGAGCACCATTCTGCTCCTTCTGTCAGTTCTGCATACCATCTCGTGCCGGGTTCTCCCGACAAGATGATGGCCGATGAACCGGATACGGATTTCACAGTTGAAGATATTTTCCAATGTGCTTCTCCATCACCGGTTGGCTCTGAATCATTGTTACTACATGAGTAGGTGCACAGTATCAGCACCGCAAGTAATGCGGACTTTATTGCTGCTGCGTAGTATTTGGAGGTTGATATCATATATATAAATTACTATAGAAATGATTCTTGGAGGAAATTATGACCAAGAATCATTTCAAGATGTTTTTATCTATTGTTTTAATTGGAATCCACATAACAGAGCTCGTGGGTTGGCCGTATCAGTAGTACTGAAATTGGGGCTTGTAGAGATTATGATTGTGGAGGTAGCTGTTAATCCTGTTAGATTAAATGTGTAATGATCAGTATCGGCAAATGTGACTGTATAGGGTGATGAGTCTGAAATGCCAGTATTAGCTGTTAATTCAGCATTGTTGCTTCCAGATATCTCACCACCTCCCTCTACTTTTAAATATATTGTCGCCTTTTTCTCCTTCCAAGCGCCTGCGTAGAAGGATAGTTGATAATTGCCCGTAACATTTAATGTACCGGATTTGAATACACCACAGTTCTTACTTTTGCCTAACTTGATACAATCATATTCAATCCCTTCTATTTTAACTTTTTCTCCGTAAGTATTTCCCTTGTTCTCTCCATTACCAAATATAAATGGAGTGATTGATGAATAATCTTTGGCTTCTTCATTGCCTCCTGCTACCTTTATAGGAACTGTTATTGAACCTCCCGTACTCAATGAGATCACTAAATCCTGTTTGACCTCACTTCCGGTATTAGCTTCTGCTTTTACTTTTACAGTATTTCCTGTACCTATTTCTGCGGATAAGATACCACTCAATGGAGCTACTTGCAGGGTACTGCTTCCTTGATTACTTATTTCGACAGTAACTGTCTCTTCTCCACCTGTTGCAGGAAAGTTTACTTGTGTTGGAGTAACAGAAATAATTGTAGGTCCTGTAATCTCAAAGTCCTTTACATCATCCAAATTTCGTGGCAAGATTTGTGCATCAGTTTTATAAGCTGCAGCAATACCTGTAATGGAACCGGTCTTAGCTGCAAAAGGTTTATCCTTGAAGATTTCTGCTCCTTTATTTATATATACAGTCAGATCAGCTCCACTAACTTTGAATTTATGTGTTACGTATTTGTTCTCTTCCTGTTTCCAGGTTCCGGCTTGTTCGATCGTTACATTTTTTATAGTTACAGGCATACAGACGAAGTCTAGTAGCTGGTCTACTGTTGTTTCTACAGGAATTACTTCATTATTTGAAGATATCTTCTCAATTTCAGCTGGATCGAAACCGCTTACTTGTGGAGAACTATTATACACTTGCATTTTTGTATTTTCTTTGCGTAGTATAACTTTTATCTCATCACCAAGAGAATAGGTTTCCGAAGCGATATCTGTGTTATAAACAGTTACTGCATTGCCAGCTGTGGTAGCTCCCTTAGTCATCAAATACAATGTTCCGAATGAACAGTTTTTGCTTTGTGGATCACCACAAATAATACCTTGAATTACATAGTCCTTATCTATTAGAGTTTCCGTTGTAGTTGCCTTTATTTTAGTAACTAAATCTGCGATGCTAATAGGCTCGGGAGCTGTGGCAATGAATGTTATGATAGAACCATAAATTTTTCCTGTAGCCGTTGTTGCATATGCACGAACTGCATATTGCTTGTCGGCTGTTAAACCTGTAATCATTACTTTCCATGGAGTTACTTTCTCTGTAGCTGCTGCTTTTGTTGCATTATCCCAGTTAATACTAGCAACTTCTCCTGTATATTCTATATATTCAACGCCAACCTCTGTTGTAGAAGCAATATCCATATTGACTAGTGAACCTCCGAGAGTGGCAGATGTGCCGTTTATTTGGCTAGCTTCCGTTGTTGATACTGTTGGATCGGTAGTTCCTAAATCAATTTCTTGTCCGCCATTGCCTGTTGATAATGTCACATCGTCAAGACGGAATGCATTACCTACTGATGAGGCAGTAAATTTGATGTATATATTGTTGATACCATGTTTTAAGGTAAAATCAGCTGTTGCAAAAATCCAGAATGGCTCTTTTGAATCTCCATCGTTCTTCGTATAGGAGATTGGAACCCATTCCGTCCCATTAGAACTTAATGCTACATTAAACTGGTTTGTGTTAAAGGTATTATCCCATTCAGTAGCTCCCTCTGGTTTATATGAATAATTGCCACCAAATGTGAGTTTGAGAGTTGTTTGTTCTGCATTAAGAGCTATTTTGTTAATTTGGAATACACCTGTTTGTGAGAAGAATACAACGTTTGGTCCAGAGCCTTCGTAAGAAGCTTCTGCACTACTTTTACCTGTATTGCGAATTGTAGTTCCCTCTCCTGTGTATGTAACATTTGTTGCACCTTCTCCCGTTGTATCCCAGCCTACATAATTTGTCACAGCAGGGTTACTAGAGGCATCCATAGTTCCAAACGTCTCATTGTAAATAACGACTTTGGGAACTACGTTTCCACTTCTAATCGTGACTTTCTCTGTCAATAAAACTCCTACCTTATTAGATATTTGAATCATTACCGTGGCTTCATCTGTAATGCCTTCCGGAATACTGACTTGGACTTTATCTGAACCATTTCCTTCCATCTTTGAAAGAGTGACCCAAGTCTTGTCATCTACAACGGTTGCTGTCCATTTGCGGTTTGCCGAGATTTCAAAATAATCTTGACTCCCGTCTACAGGGGATCCTTCATCATTAAATACTAATGTCTTCGGAGAAATCTCCAAACGTGGAGCTTCAGTGTCGTCGTTATCGTCAACGCAACCTGCAAAAAGTGCTGTAGTCGTCACAAATATTGTTGCAAGGAACAGCTTGAGGAAATTTAGATTTTTCATTAGCGTTTTGAATAAATAGTTAATATTTCTTGTGAATTATTGGTTATCATCTGCTATGTGCTAAATAATTAGAAAACAAAGATATTCCATTTCGCGTAATAACCAAAGCTTTATGGCATTATTTTTCTATTACAATTGGGTTAAGGGAGGGTTACTGCTTTACAATATGGTATTTCAATAGGGAAGAAATTAAAATGAAGTTTGTTCAAAGTGTTTTAATTGCTTAAAACACTTTGTTTCACGGTGGTGAACACTTTGTTTCACGCTGGCGAACATATTGTTTCACGCTGATGAAACGCCACTCTATGCCGTATGTTTAGGGTGAAACGTATAGTCGTTTTAGCCGAATCGTGTAGTCGTATGGGGCGAATCGTATAGTCGTATGAGGTGACAGATACGTATATCCTACACCATCTGTCACCTGTATCCTACACCTGCTTAATTTGTTGTTGTTCAGTGAAATAAGTTGTAGATGGTGTAGGATGGCAGATGTATTTATGTTTTGAACTTATAGAAAGAATAGTTTGCGTTCGGAAAGTGGCAATGTTATTTTTCTTTTTCCTAAGATTATCGCTTGCGGTCTGTCTGTAAATACCTATATTTGCCTGTGATTCACTTTAATAAAGACAGACATGGATAATACTTTTAGAATATATCCGATAGGAATACAAAACTTTGAGCAGTTACGCAATAATAATAACGTCTATGTAGATAAGACGGAATTAAAATGCAAGATGCCATTTCTGTTTTTGAATTTAAGGTGGACGGTACTCCGGAAGAGGCTTTAAAACAAATAAACAGTAAAGGGAAGATTAATAAAAAACTAAATAATTCTAGTCATGAAACACAGACTATTGCTACTATTACTATTCATGTTCGTTACATCTGCGTTGGGATGGGCCCAGAAATCCGCTCCTCTTTCTTTTACTGTTAAAGGGATACTATTGGATTCCTTAACTCAGGAAGGAGAACCGTATGCAACAATCAGGATTACAAAGAAGAATGCTCCGAATAAGGCCGTGAAAATGGCGGTGACCGGAGCGAACGGACACTTTCAGGAAAAACTGAATGTGGCTTCGGGTGAGTATGTTATTACGATTTCCTCTATTGGCAAATCTCCTATCGTGAAAGAATTTGCTTTAAAACCGTCGGTGAGGGTGGTTGACTTGGGGACTTTATACTCTTCGGAGGCTAACAATGTGTTGAAAGGTGTGGAAATCGTCGCACAAAAGCCTTTGGTTAAAGTGGATGTGGATAAGATTGAATACAACATTGAAGATGATCCGGATTCAAAATCGAACAGTATATTGGAAATGCTTCGGAAAGTTCCTCTGGTAACGGTGGACGGAGAGGATAATGTGCAGGTAAACGGTAGCAGCAGTTTCAAGATACACGTGAATGGGAAACCTAACAATATGATGAGCAACAATCCGAAAGAGGTGTTGAAAAGTATGCCGGCAAATACAATCAAGTATATTGAGGTCATTACTTCACCGGGTGCTAAATATGATGCGGAGGGGATCGGAGGTATTCTGAATATTGTTACGGTGGGTAGCGGATTTGAAGGATATACGGCTACTTTTAGAGGAAATGCCAATAATAACGGGGTGGGTGCGGGTAGCTATGCCATGATAAAACAAGGAAAACTGACCCTCTCCGCCAATTACAACTATAATTATAACAGCAGTCCGCGTAGCTATTCCGACAGTTACCGGGAAAATTATGAATCGGACAAAGAGAAGTATCTGGAATCGGGAAGCAGCTCCAAGTCGAAAGGGAACTTTCAATATGGAAATCTGGAGGCTAGTTACGAGATAGATACGTTACGGCTGCTGACGGTGGCTTTCGGAATGTACGGCAGTAATAATAAGAGTAATAGTGATGGAAGTACCATCATGTATGGAGCCGACCATCAGAGTTTTGCCTATCGGTATAATACGAATAATCATGGAAAAGGCTCTTGGTATTCCATCAATGGTAATGTAGATTACCAACGTACCTCGAAGAAGAATAAGGAACGGATGATTACCCTCTCTTATAAAATAAACTCACAGCCTCAAACAAATGATTCATATAACACTTACTTGGACATCGAACCGGAGGCGGACAGGCAGGAAATCATAGATAATCTCCTGTTAAAGAACTTCCATTCGGATGGAAAAACGAATACGATGGAACAGACTTTCCAAGTGGACTTCACAACTCCGATTGGGAAATTGCATACGATTGAAACGGGTGCCAAGTATATTTTCCGCCGTAATTCCAGTGACAACAAGTTTTATGAAGCCGAAGGAGGAAGAGAAAATTATGTATATACTGAGGATCGTAGTAGCGAGTATCGACATCTGAACCATATTATTTCGGCTTATGCCGGATATACGCTGAAATATAAGGGGCTTACTTTCAAACCGGGACTTCGCTATGAACAGACCGTGCAACGGGTGAAGTATATTGTAGGTCAGGGAGAGGATTTCAATACGAATTTCAGCGATCTGGTACCTTCCGTTTCGTTAGGTATCAAGCTTGGAAAGACGCAGAATCTGCGTGGAGGATATAATATGCGTATTTGGCGACCGGGAATCTGGAACTTGAATCCTTACTTTGACAATCAGAATCCGATGTTTATTAATCAGGGTAATCCGAACTTGAAGAGTGAGAAAAGCCATTCGTTCGATTTGTCTTATAGCAATTTCACGGCGAAATTCAATGTCAACCTTTCGTTGCGCCATTCTTTCAATAATAATGGTATCGAAAGGGTCAGCCATTTGGTAACCGACCCGAATGGAGAAATCTTTGATGGAGACCATAAAGCTCCTCAAGGTGCTCTGTACAGTACTTATGATAATATCGGGAAGAGTAGGGAAACCGGTTTGAGCTTTTATGTGAACTGGAATGCTTCTCCCAAGACGCGGATCTATATTAACGGGCGTGGAAACTACAGGGATTTGCGAAGTCCTTCACAGAATTTGCATAATTATGGGTGGAGCGGTTCCGCTTATGGAGGAATACAGCATACTTTGCCTTGGAAAATCCGTCTGAGCCTGAATGGAGGAGGGAGCACACCGTATATTAGTCTGCAAGGAAAAGGTTCGGGTTATAATTACTATGGTTTAGGATTGAGCCGTTCTTTCTTGAAAGAAGACCGTTTGTCATTGAATGTCTATTGTAACAACTTTGTGGAGAAATACAGGACATACAATAATCATACTGAGGGACAAAACTTTATGTCGAAAAGCTCCAGTAAATATCCGAGCCGGTATTATGGATTCAGTATCAGCTATCGGATTGGAGAACTGAAGGCGAGCGTGAAGAAAGCTGCCCGAAGCATTGACAACAACGATGTCAAAGGTGGAGGAGGTGGAAATGGAAATACCGGTGGGGGAGGGGCTCAATAGCCCGCTCCCGCCAACCGTAATTCCTTTTTATTGTTGTCTCACATCCTGCTTGTTGGTGTTGAAACCGAGCTTGGTGAGTCCTGCTTGTACGTCAGGATGGCTCATGAAGAGTTTCCAAAGCAATCCTGTCCGGTAGTTCTCGATCATGACTGCGATAGGACCTTGATCGATAGCGAGGTAACGTTTCGGATACCAGTTGTCCGTTTCGCTGAAAGCGTCGTAGAACCCGAAGGGACCGAATACCTTATCTCCCATATTATAGAGATGACGCATCACTTGCATCGAATATTCCGGAGTATATACGATGGATGACAGTGCGGCGGTAGGAGAAATGACGCCTTTATCGTCCTGCTCGTTGGGAGAATGAGCGGCATATCCGTCTACGGAATAACTGGCTGTCAGTCCCCAGCAGTCTGCCCCGAACCCTTTGTAATGTTTGGGGTTGCGGATGCAATAAGCCCGGTTAACCAATGTCAGATTGCGCATTTCGTGGAAATAACTGGGACAATACTCATCTTTTAGTCCTACGGGATCGAGTCCCAGAAAAGAGTACTGAGCCCAAAAGAGCGGTCCGGCTTCCGTTCCCTGATAGCGGAGATGCAGTTCGATTCCTTCTACCTTATGCGGAGAAACGATGGCGCCGTTCTGTGCCCATCCGTCATGATAAACGGCGGCAGGTACTCCATGCGTGGGCGAAGCAGCGGCAAGGATATACATAATCATACATTCGTTATAGCCATGTACGGGGAAATCCATTTCCCAGCCGTACGTCGGACTCCAATGCCAGTAGAGCACATTTTGCCCGCCTTTCCGATACCAGTCCCAGTCTACGTCGCGCCAGATACGGTCGATGCGTTGGGCGATCGCTTTTTCTTTCTCATTTCCGTTTACATAATATTGGTGTACGGCAAGGAGACCTTGAATGAGGAAAGCGGTTTCCACCAGGTCGCCTCCATTGTCCTTTTGACCGAAAGGCTTTACTTTTCCGGTGTCACCATACCACCAATGAGGGTATGCGCCGTGAAAACGGTCGGCTTTCTCAAGGAAGGAAACGATACGTTCCATCCGGGCCAATCCCTCTTCGCGGGTGACATAGCCACGATCTATCCCCGCAAGGATAGCCATGATACCAAAACCGCTGCCACCGGACGTGACTACATTGGAGTCATTTTGGGGATATACTCCGTCTACATGGTAACGTTCGGGAGCCAGGCCGCTATTCGGTTCCGCACCTTCCCAGAAATAAAGGAAAGTTCTCCGTTGGACAGTGTCCATTAAGGCATCATCTGTCAGTGTGTCGGCAGCGGATGCATCCGATTGGTTACCCTTGTTTTTGCAATTTCCGAAAGTCAGGATGATAGCCGCAAGAAACACAAGTGTGAGAGGCAATGCACCCATTTCTGACATTCTTCGATATTTATCTTTCATAATGAGTTCGCTTTAGTTTAAAGTAAATTTTGCAGATTTTACATCCCGGCTATTTGTGCCGATCATCACCTCAAAATCACCTGGCTCGGCTACCAGTTGCAAGTCATAGTTATAATATCTCAGCATTTCTGGAGCAATCTTGAAACGGACAATCTTCATCTCACCCGGTTGCAGGAATATCTTCTGGAAACCTTTCAGCTCTTTCACAGGGCGGGTACTGCTGCCTACGAGATCACGGATGTAGAGCTGTACCACTTCTGTGCCGGGCCATGTGCCGGTATTGGTAACTTCTACTGCTGCGGTCAGTGAGCCGGTCATGTCCATTGATGAATGACTCAGGTCGATGTCGCTGTAAGAGAAGGTAGTGTAGGACAGTCCGTAGCCGAATGGGTAAAGCGGATCATTGTCCACATCCAGATAATTACTGCGGAACTTCTCAAACCATTTGCCTTCTTTCAACGGGCGTCCGGTATTCTTATGTGCGTAATAAAGAGGAATCTGTCCAACATTCTTAGGGAAAGTCATAGTGAGTTTACCACCCGGATTGACATAACCGAAGAGTGCGTCGCCAATGGCGTATGCAGCCTCACTGCCTCCGAACCACACGTTCAGAATAGCGGGTACATGTTCCTGTTCCCAAGTCAACGTAAGCGGACGGCCGGTGAATAATACCAGTACCACAGGCTTTCCTGTCTTTAACAGTTCCTTCAATAAGTTCTGTTGTACATCAGGGATGTTCAGATCCGTACGGCTGCTGCTCTCGCCACTCATTTCCGAAGATTCTCCTAAAGCGGCAATGATAATATCCGAACGGCGTGCTACATTGAGCGCTTCGTCCAACAGCTGTTGGTCTGTGCGGCCATCACGGTTCAACGAACGGCCGAACATCGTTGCCCGTTCTTCGTATGCGGCGTCACTGATCAGGTTGCTCCCTTTGGCGTACATGATATTCGCTTTTCCTGCTGTCATCTCTTTCAGACCTTCCACCAATGAAGGAGAGCGGTCGAGCACGGCAGCCACACTCCATGTGCCGGGCATATTCGTCCGACTGTTGGCGAGCGGACCGATTACGGCAATATTGCCTTTGGGATTGAAAGGTAATAGCGGATTTCCGTTAGGGTTCCCGTCGGGGCTGTCGTTCTTTAATAAGACAAAGCTTTCTGCTGCAATCCTGCGGGCGGCTTCACGGTGGGCTTTGGTAAAGATGTCACGTGCCGGACGTTTCGGGTCGCAATATTTATAAGGATTATCAAATAATCCGAGTTTATATTTGGCTTCCAGAATACGGCGGCAGGCTGTATTCAGTGTCTCCATCGAAACTTTACCTTCTTGAACGGACTTTTTCAGTGTTCCCACAAAGCCCTCGCTTACCATATCCATATCGACTCCGGCATTGATGGCACGTGCCGATACTGTCTGAAGGTCACCGATTCCGTGATCGACCATTTCAGAAATCCCCGTGTAGTCAGTTACAACAAAACCGTTGAAGCCCCATTGCCCGCGCAAAATATCGGTCATCAGCCATTTATTGGCGGTGGCGGGTATTCCGTCTACTTCGTTAAATGACGCCATCACACTGCCTACACCTGCTTCGACGGCAGCTTCGTAAGGCAACATATAGTCGTTGAACATTCGCTGGCGGCTCATGTCTACGGTGTTATAATCACGACCGGCTTCTCCTGCGCCATATAAGGCAAAGTGTTTCACACAAGCCATGATTTCATCGTTCCGTTGCATATTCTTTCCTTGATAACCGCGTACCATCGCTTCGGCAATCATGGCTCCCAAAAACGGATCTTCACCGCTACCTTCGGATACACGTCCCCAACGAGGGTCGCGTGAGACGTCCACCATCGGACTAAACGTCCATGAAATGCCGTCGGCACTGGCTTCTACAGCTGCAATACGGGCGGATTCTTCAATAGCGGACATATCCCAAGTGCAGGATAGGCCGAGCGGGATGGGAAACATGGTTTCATAACCATGAATAACGTCCATGCCGAACAACAATGGGATACCCAAGCGGGAACCTTCCACTGCCTGTTTCTGTACATCGCGTATTTTCTCTACTCCTTTTAGATTGAACAGTCCTCCCACTTCGCCTTTTTTGATTTTGGCGGCAATATCACTGCTTTTGGCTTGACCGGTGGTAATCTCTCCGGTGACGGGAAGATTCAACTGCCCAATTTTTTCTTCCAAAGTCATTTTGTTCATCAGTACGTCGATGAAGCGATCCATATCTTGTGGAGATTTTTGTGCCGATACCGTCAGAAGACCTGTGGCAAACAATAGGATGAGTAAACTTAACTTTTTGTATATCATGTTATTATATTTATTTATAGATAATCCGGATTTTGTACCAATACTCCTTTTGACTTATCAATTTCCGTTTGCGGAAGTGGAAGCAAGGCGTTCTTGTCCTGGTAATTTAATTTTCCTGCCGCATGCAACACATCTTTGGCAATCCCCCAACGGACAAGGTCATAGAAACGGTCGAATTCCATTCCTAATTCCACACGGCGTTCGTGGCGGATGGCCTCGCGCAACTCTCCTTGATCGGTAGTTGTCACTTTGGGCAGTATATTGGCATTAGAACCTCTGGCACGTGCACGAACTTGCTCCAGGTAGTCGATAGCTTCTCCCGGAATTCCTTTTTCGTTGGCTGATTCGGCTCCCATCAATAATACATCCGCATAACGGATCAGACGAATGTTTACCCAAAAGCCCTTATTGGTATATTCTTTACGCAAAGCCGGATCGGTGTATGCTTTCTTGTTGAAGTAGGCGCCTATCGCCGGAGAAACAGGAGATTCACCGTAAGGCTCGTTCGTATTCTCCGGAGTGATAGGGTCGCTGTCCGAATGGCGGAAATAAAGTAGAGTGGCATTCTTACGCGGATCGCCCGGTTCGTATGCCTCCGCCATGTGTTCGGTTGCCATGTTCCATCCCCAGCCTAAATCCCACTGATCGGCTCCACGGACACCTTGTACTTCGCAGAACTGGCTACCGATAATATCGCTTTGCGGCAGGGCGGCAGTAGCGGTACATTGCAGTTCGAATATGGAACCGCTGTTGTTTTCACCTTCGTCTGTGAATATCTTATTGTACGGGGTGTTCAGGTTATAAAGGCCTTTCTTGATTACGTCGGTGGAGGCGGTGTACATATTGTCCCAATCGTTACGCATCATATAGGTACGCGCGTGTAAAGAACGTGCGGCTCCCCAAGTCAGCCGTCCTGTATAATCGGAGCTCCATGTTTCAGGCAATGACTCTTCCGCTGTTTTCAGGTCGCGGTCTATTTGCTCGTATATCTTATCAGCAGTCGTTTTCGGAATATTGGCCTCCGAAGCGTCGTTGATTTTATAAGTCACCAAAGGCACTTCACCGAAGGCTCTTACTAGATTGAAGTAACAATAAGCACGGAAGAAGGAGGCTTCTCCTTTATTGATGATGTCTTCGCTTTCCGTCTGTCCCGTTGTTTCCTTTTCGGCGATAGCGTCGAGAATATCATTGCATTGATAGATGATGGCGTAATTTTTGCCCCAATAAGCACCTAACTGACCATTGGAAGGAGTGTAGATGAAGTCGTCGTACATTTCGGCCACATCGGAACCGTCGCTGGCAAGACTTCCTTTCTCCGCATCTTCGGAGCGGAAACTATGGATGGCGAAGGCGGGTGTACCGGAGGTTACGTCGAAACTACGCATCATGGTGTATACATTATAGATCTTACCGTTCACTAGTGCGTTCGGATTGTCATCTTCTGTGAACTGTCCTTGCGGGCTACGGTCTAGAAAGTCGCTGCAACTGCTCAGAAGCAGTGTGGTAGCGGCAATAAAGGTTGAAAATATATATTTATCCAGTTTCATACAATTATCGTTTTAAAAGGTTAAGTTGATTCCGAAGGTGTAGACTGCCGGTACGGGGTAACTGCCGTTGTCCACTCCGAATGCGGTAGCGGTACCACCCAGTTCGGGAGTATAGCCGGTGTTATGTTTCCATGTCTTCAGGTTCTGAATGTTGACATAGACTTTCAGGGCTTGCAGACGTATCTTTGCGAGCAGGCTCTTGTCGAAAGAATATGCTAACTGTACGTTACGGATACGGAAGAACTTGCCGTCTTCGATGTAGTATTCGGAATTCAACGTATTGATGGAATGTTTGGAGTTCAATAACGGTTGGCTGTTGGATGTTCCTTCTCCGTGCCAGCGGTCCATGCGTTGTGCCAGATAGTTGAACTGGGCAAAGTTATAGTTGTCCCATGTACGGAAGATCTGGTTTCCGCCTTGTCCCATCATATCGATACCAAAAGACCAGTTCTTGTAATCCACGCCGAGCGAGAAACCGTAAGTGACATTCGGTGTCGGATCACCTATCATGGTACGGTCTGCGGGAGTGATCTTTCCGTCGTTATTGACATCGGCGAATTTCAAGTCACCAGGAGTAACTGTAGCAAGTGTATTCTCAGGGGACGATTTGATATCGTTTTCCGATTGATAGACTCCCGCTACCTTATAGCCATAGAAGTATCCGATAGGATAACCTGCCATTGTGTAACTTTGCTGTTTATCTCCGGCAATGATGGAATAACCGTCCTGAACAAGGCTTTTTACTTTATTCTTGATTGTGGTAAGGTTGGCACTGACGGAATATCCCCATTCGCCGATCTGGTCGCGCCAGGTGATCGCCATTTCCACACCTTTATTCTGAATCTGTCCCAAGTTACCGATACCGGGCATTGTTCCGGAGATTCCGGGAACTTCAGCAAGCAAATCTTTAGTGTTCTTCATATAATACACACCTTCGAAATGCAAGCGGTTGCGAAGCATATTCGTTTCAAATCCGGCTTCCCATGCCTCTACTTTTTCCCAGCGGAGGGTAGGATTAGGCAAATAGGCAAGTTGATATCCCGGATAAATGATGGACGGCTTACCGAATACAGCCGAATAGGCATTGGTCAATAGCGGTTCGGCAGGATAGGCCTTGTCCAGATTCTGATTTCCCAATGTTCCGTAAGAGGCCTTAATCTTCAACATATCCAGCCACTTGATGTCCTTCATGAATTCTTCTTCGGTCATCAGCCAACCGCCGCCTAGCGAGAAGAAATTCTGCCACTCATTGCCTGTATAAGAGAATGCGGAAGAACCGTCCCGACGGAATGACCCGTTGAACAGATATTTTCCTTTATAGTTGTAGATGACACGTGCAAGCATAGACACGGTACTGCGTTCCCATTGGGTACTTCCATTGGTTGCCGTAGCGGCATCTCCGATACTGGCGAACCATTTATCCGGATCGTCCGGGATCACAAGGCCTACTCCTTGTTTGCGCGCTCCGTCCAGGCGGCTTAGTGAGTTATAATAAGTGGTAAAGCCGGCAGTGGCTGTCAGGTTATGATTGCCGTTGTCGAAACTGTTGGTATAGGTCAGCACATAGTCACTCTGCACTTTCGTCTCGTTTTCCTTGAACTGGCTGACTTCAGTTTTACCTGTTCCCAAAGTGGAAACATCTCCTTTGACGGTAGAGTCGTATACTTTTATGATAGGAGTATAAGTACGTCCGTTGTTGGAAGCGTAGTCCATAGAGAATGTCGCTTTGAAGGTAAAATGCTTCAAAAAGTTCACTTCGCCATAGACATTACCCGATGCACGATAGTTTTCAGCTTTCGTGGTGTTCGCTTTTAAATCGACATCTACCATAGGGTTGTTGATCTGTGCTTTCTGAAAATCGGGCAAAGCGCTGTATAATCCATACTCGTCGTTATATACCGGAGCGATAGGGGTGGAGCGGAGGGCGCCTAACACCTGTTTCGAATCGGCAGGGAGAAGGCGTGCGCCGTTGAACTGGAAGCCTACTTTCAGGAAGTCGGTGATTTTATAATCATTGCTGGCATTGATGGTCACTTTGCTGAATTTTTCATGCTCGATGTTGCCTTGTTCGTAAGAGTAGCCGACACCCAGATAGAAACTATGTTTGGGAGAAGCTCCTGTGATACTGATATTATTGTTCGTGATAAAGGCAGTCTGGAAGATTTCATCCTGCCAATCGGTGTTGGCGTTCCAGCCGGTGTAATCGAACGGGTCATCTTTCTGGTTGGCAAGCTGTTCGCTATACAGTTCTTTGAATTGCGCGCCATTGACTAATTTTACTTTGTCTACCACTTTCTTGAAACCGAAAGAGGTATTTATATTGACCAAGGTCTGTCCTTCTTTTGCTTTCTTGGTGGTGATGATGATAACACCGTTTGCGCCGCGAACACCAAAGATGGCTAGAGACGACGGGTCTTTCAGAATCTCCATCGACTCGATGTCTTCCGGATTAAGGAAGTTGATATTATCATTGAATAAACCGTCGACAATGTACAGCGGTTTATATCCATTGATGGAGTTTGTACCACGGATACGGATTTCCGGATCGGCTCCGGCTCGTCCTGAGTTTACAATCTGCACACCTGCCACTTTTCCCTGTAAGGAAGAAAGTGGGTTCATAGCCGGTTTATTGGCTATTTCTTCTCCTTTGACGTTGGTGATGGAACCTGTCAGATCTCTTTTCTTTGCGCTACCGTATCCGATAACGACTGTTTCAGCTAGTACTTGCGAGTCTTCTTTTAGGGTGACGTTAATTATGCTTTGTGCTCCTACTTTGATACTCTGTGTGGTCATTCCCACGTATGAAAATACCAATACATCCTCCGGAGTGACGGAGATTGAATATTTACCGTCCATATCCGTAATGGTTCCGGTAGAAGTCCCTTGTACGAGTACCGATGCACCGATCAACGGCTCATTGGCGGCATCTGTTACCGTTCCTGTCACCGTCTTTGTTTGTGCAAAGGCAGAGATAGAACCTAGTAACAGGCAAGTGAGCATAATGAAGCCCTTTAGCCTGATGGCTTTTGTCTGAAGATGTTGTGAAAGTCTAGTCCTCATTGCATTAAATTTTTCCATTTGTTACTATTTAGGTTGAAGTATCTATTCTGTCGCCTGTCGGCGAAAGTAACAAAGGAAACAAACCAAATTCAAAAAAGATTATGAAAAAGGGAAGAATACTGGCTTTTAACATAACTCATTCCTTTTTTTTGTTTAGATTTGATTTTTTTCAAGAATGAGGTTGGGTAAACGAAAGTCTTAGTGTCTTTATAATAACAAGCGAAAGAATGGAAGAACAAGAAGTAAATAGAATGCGTGATATGGCCTTGCGATATTTTGAAGGGCACTTGGTTTCGGAAGAGGAAAAAATATTATTCAACTTTCTACAGGAGAGTGATGTGAATGTCCAGCTTTTCAGAAATTGGGAAGATGAATGGTTTGCCGTTTCACAAAAAGATTTATATATAGAAAACAAATGGAATCGTCTTTCGGGGAGATTGCAAATAAATCAATGGCAAATGGTACAAAAGAAGACTAAACGGTATACATTTACTAAAAAGCTACTTCCGTATGCTGCGATTTTTATTCTGGGTGTCATGAGTTCGGCTATTGTTTACTTTGGATTTAAAGTGTTGGATAAGTCGTCTGACCGCTTGGCACAATCGGAATATTTTGTTCCGCTTGGCTCACAATCTAAAATCTTGCTGCCTGACGGTTCGGAAGTTTGGTTGAATGCCGGCTCAAAGTTGAAATATGACAAGTCTTTCGGGGATGAATCCCGAACAGTATATATAGAAGGTGAAGCCGTGTTTGATGTTACTCGAAATAAGAAAGTTCCTTTTGTTGTTAAGAATGAACGGATGGAGGTAACTGTTCACGGAACAATATTCAATGTGAAATCTTTTACAGAAGATAGTATTTCGTCGATTGAATTGATGCGCGGAGCTGTTTCTGTAAATTATTCATTCTCGTCACAGAAAATTGCTTTGACCCCTGGTGAACGTTTGATTATAAACTCAAAAACGCGAAAGGTACGAAAGGAGGAGTTTGATGTTGCTTCTCATTTGTCTTGGCATGAGGGGATACTCGCTTTTTGTGATGAGCCTCTTTCTGAAATTGCGGAGAAATTGGAACGTCGATTCGGAGTCGACATTATAATAAAATCGGAAACTTTAAAATCGCGAAAATACTACTTGACTTTTGTCAACAATGAGACGATAGATCAGATACTAGACAAAATGAAAGAAGATAAAAACATTCATATAAGAAAGAAAAACAATCAGATAGAAATTTATTGATCTGAAAATCCCGGGAAAAGGATCATAAATTACAAATCAAAGTTAATTTAATATTTAATATCTTATGAGAAAATTACTATGTCTATTAGTACTGTCTCATCTGTTGGTTGTGGCTGTAGCTCAGAATAATACAGGACTGACACTGAAGATGGTGGATAAACCTATTTCGCTAGTACTAAATGAAATAACGAAAAAAGCGGGATACTCGTTTATTATTCCAACCGATAAGTTGGATATGAAGAAAAAAATAAGCATTAATGTGAAGAATCAACCGATTCAAAACGTTTTGGATGTGGTATTTAAGGGAATGGATGTGACGTATCGCATTGAAGGCAAAAATGTGTATGTTGCTAAATCCGTGAAAAAGAAGTCTGCCCTTTCCGAAAGGAACGTACAAGTTAGCGGAATAGTGGTAGATGAAAACGGTGAGCCCTTTATTGGTGCTGTCGTTGTAGATAAGCTAACTAACGCGGGAACAGTGACGGATATGAATGGTAATTTTACTATTTCGGTTCCTGAAGGGGATGTTCTAAATGTTTCTTATATAGGATATACTACTACTGTATTGAAGGCTTCAGATAAGAAAAATCTAATGGTGAAGCTTTACGAGGACACAAAAAAGTTGGATGAAGTGGTTGTAGTAGGATACGGTGTACAGAAAAAAAGTGACTTGACTGGAGCTATTACTTCTGTGAAGGCGGACGATTTGAACTCCACACCGACTACTACAATGGCAGAAATGTTAAGGGGTAAGGCGACCGGTATCCAAGTTAATATGGTTAGTTCAAAACCAGGGGGCAGCTCTAATATTTTTATTCGCGGACGGCGTTCACTGTCTGGAGGAAACTCTCCACTCTATGTAGTAGACGGTGTACCGATGGAATCAATCGATGATATTAACTCGAATGATATTTCTTCGCTGGAAGTATTGAAAGATGCATCCGCACAATCTGTTTATGGTGCGCGAGCTGCTAATGGAGTTATTTTGATTACTACTAAACGAGGTGTGGAAGGAAAACCGAAAGTTGATTATAACTTTTACATAGGTAAACAGAATATTCACCGGAATTTTGACTTCTACAATGGAGAAGAATGGGCTGATTTTCGTCGTGAGGCATGGAAAAATGCAAATAACGGAGAGTGTGTTGAAGAAAGCTGCTTCAGTGAAACAATGCGCGACGTTATGAATTCCGGTGAATGGGTCGATTGGGAGAAATTAATGATTAAGCCGGCGTTACAGCAAAAGCATGACATAACGGTGCGTAGTGGTAACGATAAAACCAAACTTGCTTTTTCATTGGGTTATTATAGTCAGGACGGTATGGTGATAAATTCGGGATACAATCGGATCACGGGGCGTTTGAATATCGATCACAAAATACTTAAAACTTTGAATTTGGGCGCTAATTTGTATTATGCGCATGCTAAAACAGAAAGTGCGGATGGTTCCTTTAATCGCTTCATTACAATGCCTCCTTTGGCTAAAGTCTATAATGAAGATGGATCGCTCCGCATGGACGTGACGGATGCCGGCGAAAATCATTATAATCCACTTTGGAATATGGATCGTTCGGTGAACGATGAAGTGAGTGATAATTATTTGACCAATTTGTACTTGGATTGGGAAATTGTCAAAGGATTGACTTATCGTGCCAATGGTAGTATGAGTTACCGCAACAATCAAAAAGGTAGTTATCTATACCGTGATCATACCACAGGAAAAGACACAAACGGAAAAGCAACTATAGGTAATGTGTTGAGAACGGAATATTTGTTTGAGAATATATTAAACTATAATAAGGAATTTAATAAGATTCACCGTTTGGGTATCACTTTGATGCAGAGTGTGAATGCCATAAAGACGATCACAAATGAGCAATCTGCAATGGGATTCTCGAATGATGAAAAAACGTACAATGCTTTTTCATCGGCTATGGAATATGGAATTCCCGTACATGGTATTTCCGAACGAAAATTACTTTCTTATTTAGGACGTGTGAACTACACATTAATGGATCGTTATATTTTTTCTGCCTCTTTACGTGTGGATGGTTCATCTGTATTTGGGAAAGATAATAAATATGGTTATTTCCCTTCATTAGCTGCTTCGTGGAGATTGAACGAAGAAAGTTTTATGAAAAAGATAGATTGGATATCTAACTTGAAACTTCGTGCTTCTTGGGGACAAGTTGGAAACCAGGCAGTTGACCCTTATTCTACGTTGGGAGTTACGGAAAGATATATCAATGAATTTGGCGGAGAGAATAACGTGCAGATTGGTTTTTTACCAGGAGATAAATTATGGAATCCTAAATTGAAGTGGGAGACAACTACTTCTACTAATATCGGACTGGATTTCGGATTTTTCAAAGAACGTATCAGTGGTACGCTGGAAGTCTACAAGACGAAAACTACGGATTTACTTGTCACACGTAAAATCAGCCAGAATCTGGGATATGCCACCCAGCTTGAGAATATGGGCGAGGTGGAAAATAAGGGTGTGGAACTACTCTTGACCGGATATCCGATACGTAATAATAAAGTGACTTGGGCTTTGAATTATTCTATTTCCGCTAACCGTAACAAAATACTCAAAATAACAGGAGAAACGGATGAAGAGGGGAAACCAAAAGATGACATTAATTCGAAATGGTTTATTGGTAAACCGATGAACGTGTATTACGATTATCAGTTTGATGGAATATGGCAAACAGGTGATGATATCGCAAACTCTACCATGCCAAACGCTCAACCGGGTATGATTCGTGTAGCAGATGTAGACGGAAACGGAAGTATTGATGATGATGACCGTATTGTGATAGAACGTGATCCAAAATGGATTTCTTCTTTTGGAACGTCATTGAATATTTATGGTGTGGACTTGGCACTTGATTTTTATGTATCTCATGGAGGGGTGGTCTATAACTCTTACCTGACGAATTGGGAACAGGGAGGTGACTTGTCTGGTAAACGAAACGGAATCAAGCGTGATTATTGGACACCCGAGAATCCGTCGAATACGACACCAGCTCCCAACTATACACAGGTTCCTGCCAAGATTACTTCATTGGGATATCAGGATGCCAGCTACATTCGTTTGAGAAATTTGACGATAGGATATACATTACCCTTGGAAATTAGCCGAAAACTGTTTGTTCAGAAACTCCGTGTTTATTTTACCGCCAATAACTTATGGACGAAAACGAAAGTTCAAAGTTATAGTCCGGAAACAAATACCGGTGCTTATCCCGAACCGAGGACATTACTTTTCGGATTAAACCTATCATTCTAAGAACCTATAAATTGTAATGAACAAAATGAAAACCACTATATCAAAAATTCTATTAGCAGGTACTTTTCTTATAAGTTTCACAGCCTGTAATTTTTTGGATGAGGAGAGTGAAACTCGATATACGGCTCAATACGTATTTGAAACTGAAGAAGGACTGGAATTGGCTACAAATGCTTTGTATACATTGGATCGTAACTATCAGAATGATAAAGGGGGAGAAGCGGCCGCTACTCTGGCTTTGCGTCGCGCTACCGACTTGAGTGTGACTAAAGGAGGAACCGGTAATTTTTACGGCACTTATGATCCGAATTTTCTGAAACCCTCTGCCGCAGCGCCGGCATATATGTGGAAAGGTATGTATAATATGATTGGGAAGTGTAACGATATTATTGAAGCGGGTAAGAAACTGCCTGAGACGGATAAATTGAATAACCTGATAGCACAAGCTAAAGCTTTTCGGGCACAATCTTACTTTTTACTTTATCGTACATTCGATCGTATCTGGCTGAATACATCCTCTACGACTCCTGAAAATGTAAATGATAAACGTGTATACAGACCTGCGACAAAAGAAGAGGTGTTTGAACTATTGTATTCTGATTTGAAGTTTGCTATCAAGTATTTAGAGTGGAAACCGAAAGATATCGGACGCTTTAATCAGGCGGCTGCCCGTCACATTATGGCGGATGTGTCTCTTTGGAATGAAGACTGGGATAATGTGCTGACGCAGATTGATGCTATTGAAAAGTCGGGAGCGGGTTATGAGCTGTTGGATAATCCGGATAATATATTCAAAGGAGAAAACTTGAATCATAGCGAGGCTTTGCTAGTGCAGCAATGGAGTCGTAATCCCGGTGGAAATTTGGATACCAAAGTACCTCAAGGACATTTTCAGGCCGTATGGTTTATAGCTAATTATCGCGCAACGTTAGGAGGTGATCAGTATTGCTCGACTGAAAATTGGTTGTATGGAGCTGGACGCTGTTTCCCGAGCCCTTATTTGTTTTCACTTTATAAAGATAAGGTCGTTGATAAGCGCTATACAGCGTTTTATATTCACCAGTATAAAAATAGTTCGAACAAGACAGTGCATGGTGCAAAACCGGGTGAATATTTACCTTTGTTGTGGTCATCTTCGGGTTCGAAAAACCCACCGGTAGATCCGAATGTATATCCGGGATGTATCAAGTATGCGGATATTTGGACGCGTTCCGGTTCAGAACAGTTCTCGTATAAAGATATTATCGTATATCGTCTGGCGGAAACTTATATTATGGCGGCTGAGGCTGCTCTACGAAAAGGGGATAATATATTGGCTAAGAAATATTTCAATAAAACATGGATGCGTGCTGGAAATACAGAGTTTACGGGTACGTTGACTATGCAGGATATTATTGACGAACAGGCTCGTGAATTGGCATTGGAGGGGCAGCGTTGGTATTTCTTAAAACGGCACGGTATTTTGATATCTCAAGTGCAAAAGTATGCCGGTGATTCAAGAGCAGGAATTAGTGCGTCTATCGCAGGAAGAAAAAATCTCCTGGCAAATCCGCATTTCGTAAGATGGCCGATACCAGAGAATGAAGTTATCAGCATGGGACCTGAGAATTTTCCTCAAAATGAGGGCTATAAGTAATTGCCCAGCTGATGAAACAATATACTTTAAGGAGGAGGATTGATCTGAACGACTTCTACGATATAATAATCGTAGGGGGAGGTCCGGCAGGATGTGCAGCGGCTATTGCCGCTGCACGTGACGGATCTAAAGTGCTGTTGGTTGAGGCAACGGGGACATTGGGGGGAATGGGTACGGCAGGTATGGTTCCCGCCTGGTGTTATTTTTCCGATGGTGAGAAGATCATTTATCGCGGTATAGCCGAGAAGATTTTTACGGAAGCGCGTAAGGGAGTACCTCACGAAGCAGAAAATGCGATGGCTTGGGTAGACATCAATCCGGAGCAATTGAAATTGGTGTACGACCGTTTTGTGAAGCAATCGGGTGCCGATGTTTTGTTCTTTACCCGTTTGGCTGGCGTTGAAATGAGCAGTAAGAGTGAGGTTGATTCTCTGATATTGGCCTCCAAGCAAGGATTGACTGCTTATAAAGCGAAAGTTTATATTGACTGTACGGGAGATGGGGATCTGGCAGCTTGGGCCGGTGCTATCTATGAAATTGGTGACAGAAATCATACAATGCAGGCTGCTACTCATTGTTTTTCTTTGGCAGGAGTGGATATGTTTCAGTATACGATGGGTGTCCGGTTACATGGAGATAATACAGAAAGTCCCATTTACGAAATACTAAAGAGTGGAAAATATCCATTAATAGAGGATAATCATTTGTGCCAAAACCCGGTAGGTCCCGGAGTAGTGCAGTTCAATGCTGGGCATATCAATGTGAACACATTGGATGACAAACAATTGAGTGATGCGATGATTCGAGGACGTGAAATGGCAAATCAGTATAAAGAGGCATTGCAAGCATATCATTCGAAGGCTTTCGGGCACGCATTTGTTAATAATACAGCGCAATTGCTTGGAGTGCGTGAAGGTCGAAGAATCTTAGGTGATTATGTGCTAACGCTGGATGATTTCAAGGCACGGAGGCAGTTTCCCGACGAGATTGGACGTAACAGCTATTATGTGGACATTCATATTCCTGGTTCTGAGAGTGTGCATTATGGGAAAGGTGAATCACATGGTATTCCTTATAGGATATTGACACCCAAGGGATTTAAGAATTTGCTGGTTGCCGGACGTTGTGTTTCGTCTGACCATCTGGTGTACGGAAGTATACGAGTGATGACCAACTGTCTGGTGATGGGAGAGGCGGCAGGGACCGCTGCTAACATATTTATGCATGGTCCTCGAGATGTGCACGAAATTGATGTCCGCCAATTGCGGGGACGACTACGAGAAGCGGGACAATACTTTTTATAACCCCTCTTGCAAATCACTGTTGCGAGAAAGAGATTAAAAGAATGGATAGAAGAAAATTTGTTAAGAATATAGGCTTTCTGGGAGGAGTCATTCTCTCTGGTCTTCCTTTGAGCGAAGCGTTGGCAAAGGAAAAGGGAGATGGAAAAGCTGCAAAAGGAACCTCCGAAGTTGATTGGGATGTAATAGTTATTGGTGGAGGAGCTGCCGGCTGCGCAGCAGCTATTGCCGCAGCCCGTGAAGGTGTGCGGACATTGCTGGTTGAAGCTGCCGGTATGTTAGGAGGGATAGCTACAGCAGGTTTGTTGTCAGAGTGGATTCCAACTCCGGTTCAGGGAGATTTTAGATACAGCGGAATAGCCGGAAAAGTATTTCGTACAACTTGTGAAGATCTTGCTCCAAAACTACAGAATCGAATGTACAACACGCCTATTCCAACCGAAATTTTGAAAAGTACGTACGAGTGTCTAGTGGATGAGGCTGGAGTGGAGATATGGCTTAATTCTCGAGCGATAGAAGTGAATATGCATAGTGCAGGAAGGATTGAGTCGCTGACTGTTGCTTCTATTTCGGGAATAACGGTTTGCCGGGGGAAAGTCTTTATCGATTGTACGGGGAGTGCAGAGATTGCCGGACGTGCAGGAGTTTCTTTCCAAAAGATGGGGAGAGAAGCGGTATGGCAGAATCCGGGTTTTAACTTTCGGGTTGGAAACGTTGATTATTATACATATACTTATCAGTTTAATGCACAGCGGAAAGCGAATGAAAAGGTGATTGAGGAACTTGTGCAATCAGGCAAATATCCATTGCTGAAAAAATCGCATTTTAGGTATTCGTTGACAAATCCTTCGGTAGTTACGTTTAAACTAGATGATGCCCTTGGTAGGCTGGAAGGAGAGGATGTACGATCTATATCGAAAGCGCTTGTGCAAGGAAGAAGTATTGCCATACAGATGTTACAGGCTTTACAAGAATATTTTCCGGAAACTTTCGCTTCTGCGGTATTGTTGGATAGTGCGACGCAACTTTATGTTCCTTCGCGAAGAATTATCGGTAAATATATCTTGACAGGGGAGGATTTGAAGAATCGTCGTGGTTTTAGTGATGAAGTGGGTAGGAATGGTTATATTGTCGGCACGATGTATGCGTATGAAAAAGGAGATAGTCATGGTATTCCTTATGGAGCATTGATCTCTAAAGAAGTCGAGAATTTGCTGGTGGCCGGAAGTGGTATTTCCGTCGATATAGAAAGTTATGAAACATTGAGTACGATACCGGTTTGCCTAGTTACGGGAGAAGCGGCAGGGGTGGCGGCCGGGTTGGTGGCAAAAATGCGAAAGACCGATGTGAACTCCATTGATATAGCTATGTTGCGAGACGGATTACAGAGGGAAAGCAGGAATATTTAAAACGTAAATCAATAAAAGAACAATCTGATGAAATATATCAAACTTACATTATGCTGCTTCTTATTCATAATTACGATAGTTACTTATGGGCAGAAAACGTCTGTGATTCCTTCTGCTAAAGAGCTGGTGGCCTATAAACTTCCACGAAACGAAATGTACAAGAAGGGATGGATTGATTTTAACAAGAATGGGGTGATGGATACTTATGAGAACCCGGATGCTTCTTTGGATGCCCGTGTTGAGAATCTACTCTCACAGATGACGGTGGAAGAGAAAACCTGTCAAATGGTTACTTTATATGGTTTTAAACGAGTATTGACAGATGATTTGCCAACTCCGGCATGGAAAACTAAATTATGGAAAGATGGGATGGGAGCAATTGATGAGCATTTGAATGGCTTTCAGCAATGGGGACTACCACCTTCTGACAATCCATTTGTCTGGCCTGCATCGTTGCATGCTTGGGCATTGAATGAAGTGCAACGGTTCTTTATAGAAGAGACACGATTGGGAGTACCTGTCGATTTCACGAATGAGGGAATTCGTGGTGTGGAAAGTTTTAAGGCAACCAATTTTCCGACTCAGCTGGGAATAGGGCATACCTGGAATCGAGAGTTAGTACATCGGATCGGAACGATCACGGGGCGTGAAGCTCGTTTACTTGGATATACCAATATATATGCACCTGTACTTGATGTGGGGCGTGATCAACGTTGGGGACGCTATGAAGAAGTGTATGGTGAAAGCCCTTACTTGGTGGCGGAATTGGGCATAGAAATGGCAAAAGGGTTACAAAAGGATTATCAGGTAGCAGCTACAGCAAAGCATTTTATTGCTTACAGCAATAATAAAGGTGCACGTGAGGGTATGGCACGTGTCGATCCACAAATGTCACCTCGCGAAGTGGAGAATATACATGTTTATCCGTGGAAACGCGTTATCAAGGAAGGTGGTATTCTTGGAGCTATGAGTTCTTATAACGATTACGATGGATTTCCTATCCAAAGTAGTTATTATTGGTTGACAACTCGACTTCGCCAGGATATGGGTTTCAGAGGGTATGTTGTTTCAGACAGCGATGCTGTAGAATATCTTTATTCCAAACATGGTACTGCCATTGATATGAAAGAAGCTGTTCTCCAGGCGGTGGAAGCCGGATTAAATGTCCGCTGTACATTTCGTTCACCAGAATCGTTTGTATTGCCTTTACGTGAATTGATAGCTGAAGGAGCTATTGCTATGGAAACGATTAATGATCGGGTACGTGATATTCTTAGGGTAAAGTTCCTTATTGGTTTATTTGATACCCCTTATCAAATGAATTTGAAGCAGGCAGATATGGAAGTAAATAGCTTGAAGAACCAGAAAATTGCTTTGCAAGCTTCCCGTGAGTCGATTGTATTATTAAAAAACAGTGAAAAAACATTGCCTCTTTCAAAAGAATCAGTGAAGACGATAAGTGTATGTGGCCCTAATGCTGATGACACCAGCTATGCCTTGACTCATTATGGACCACTCGCTGTTGAGGTGACTACTGTATTGCAAGGAATCAAGGAGAAAGTAGGAGAGAAGGTTCACGTACTTTATACACAGGGCTGCCAACTGGTAGATAAGAACTGGCCTGAATCAGAAATACTACCTCAAGAACCCGATGCGAAAGAAAAGGCAGAGATTGAAAAAGCAGTCGAAAATGCCCGGAAAAGCGATGTGGCAATTGTAGTACTTGGAGGTAACAACCGTACTTGTGGAGAAAATAAATCGCGTACCAGCTTGGAACTTCCAGGACATCAACTACAATTATTACAAGCGGTCGTGAGTGTGGGTAAACCCGTTGTGTTGATTCTTGTGAACGGACGTCCCTTAGCTATTAATTGGGCGGATAAGTATGTGGATGCTATCCTGGAAGCCTGGTATCCGGGGTCGCAAGGAGGAAAAGCGGTTGCCGATATTCTTTTTGGCGATTATAATCCGGGTGGTAAACTGACTGTAACTTTTCCAAAAACAGTCGGACAAATTCCGTTTAACTTTCCTTATAAACCGTCTTCGCAAGTGGACGGAGGCAATAAGCTTGGTTTAGAAGGAGATATGAGTCGCGTGAATGGTGCACTTTATCCTTTTGGATATGGATTGAGTTACACAACTTTTGAGTATTCGGGTTTGACTGTTTCACCTGAACGGATCACGCCTAAACAAGAAACGACTGTCTGTTTTTCCGTAAAGAATACCGGCAATGTAGCTGGTGATGAAGTGGTACAGTTATACATTCGCGATCTTCTAAGTAGTGTTACTACTTTTGAGAAGAACTTATGCGGATTTGAACGCGTACATCTCGCTCCCGGTGAGAGTAAGGTAGTAACCTTTAAAATTCTTCCACGTGATTTGGAATTGATGAATCGGAAAGGCGATTGGGTAGTAGAACCGGGAGAATTTAAACTGATGGTGGGAGCCTCTTCGGAGGATATTCGTCAGGAGAAAAGTTTGTGGGTATTACCTTATTCCGAATGTAATATTCTAGAAAGAAAAACATCTTCCGGTTCCTACCTTTCGGTTTTGGACAATGATCCGAATACTTGCTGGACCGGAAATAAAGGTGACTATCTCAATATTCCGATGAATGCTACTGGCGGGGCGAATAATATCGGTATTCGCTGGAAAGTTCCTGCTGAGAAATTCGAAATTCAGGTATCAGCTGGCGGAGGACAGTTTTTGACTATTTACAATGGCTTTTCCGAAACTGCAGGAGAAATGATTTTTTATCCGCTGGATAAGAAAGTCATTAGTGATATACGAATTTTACTTACTCAAGGGAGCGCTTCCATTTCAGAAATTAAGATAGATGGAGTTAAAATGTGACAAACTATAATTATAATAACTACTAATTTTTATGATCATGAGAAAAAATATTCAAATGAATTGTATGTTTCAGCTTTTGCTGACACTCTTGCTGATAGCCGGATGTAGTTCCTCCGATGATGGACCCGAAAGTCCTGATACTTCTAATCGAACTGTTTTACGGCAAGATAAAGATTTTAGCGTGAATTCGATGGACTTGGGTAGATATGTCCGATTAGGGTTAAATCAGGAAAGTGCAGATTTGGAATTTACCTTGGGTACAAACTCTGTGCAAAAAGTAGAAGTACGACCTGCTAACTTGGGTATTAGTTACGATGTAAAGGGTAATAAACTTACTTTGCTTGATGTTAGACCTTGTAAGGCTACGGTGATTATCAATGAAGATTACAGGAATCCAATCTATCTTTTTGTAGATGGAAGAACACCTGCTGAATGGAATAAATTGCCGGCAAGCACGATTCGCTATGCTAAAGGTACTCATACTGAAAACTTAATTATTGATCAAGATAATACGACTGTATTCTTAGAGGAAGGGGCATCCTTGGTCGGATATATCCAATCCAACGGCCATAAAAACATACGTATTTTAGGTTATGGAGTAATTGATGGCCGTAATGCCCAGAGAGCAATACGTATGGAGAAATGTAGTAATATTGAAGTCTGTGGACCTGTTATTATGAGTCGGGCCGGTTGGACCACTTCCTACTTTGAATGTGATCAGATACATATACATGATGTAAAGATATTAGGAGCACAGGTTTACTCGGATGGCATTGATTTGGTGGGGACGTCAAACGTGACTGTAGACAATGTTTTTGTTCGTACTGAGGATGACTGTATTGTTATCAAAACAAATAAGTATGGATTTTCCGGAAATGTGGAAAATATCACCGTGAAAAATTCGGTGTTGTGGGGTGGTCCTAGTGGCAATTGCATGGAAATTGGCTGGGAGCTTGATGGAACTTATTTGCGGAATATCGGCTTTGAGAATATGGATGTGGTTCGTTTGGAAACATCGCTCAACAGATTTAAACATGGTGCCATCACTATTCACCAATGTGGTAACTCTACAATTTCCAATGTATCGTATAAGAATATTCGTATGGAAGATGTCAATGAGCAACTTGTGTGGATTGAGCTCATCCCTGCCCGTACAGATGGCTGGGGAAGTGGAGGTGGAAACATTGACAATATCCATTTTGAAAATATGGAATATACTCAAGGTGAAGATAATGATATTTTGATTAAAAAATCAGATTCGGGAACTATTACTAATGTTACTTTTTCTGGGCTTAAATACAAGGGAAAGACGGTAGCTGCTATTTCTGACCCTATATTTGATATAGTTGATGCACAAGTGAAAATAGAATAGTATTTTCCTTCCTGCCGATAATCGTCTTTATAGATTTTTTCGTATATTTGTGAAATAAATCTATAATAAATCATGAATTTATACGGTGATGAAGCATTCTTGATAGAATCTCTCAGTAGCGGAAATCGGGAGGCTTTCGAGTATGTATTTAAGAAGTACTATCAAAGACTCGTGAGCTTTGCTGGTCGGTATATTCAGAATAAAGATATTGTGGAAGATATTGTTCAGGATTGTTATGCTGTCTTGTGGGAAAAATGCTCAACAGTTGCATCTATTTCCATTTCAGTATCCGCTTTTTTGTTTGCAATGGTTCGGAATAGTTGCCTGAATTACCTTCGACATGAGCAGGTAATCCAAAAATATGAAGTTGAGTATCTGGCTTACTCGCAAGGAGAAGAAAGACTTTATCATGCTGATTTCGGATTGGAGATTGAGCATAAACTCCTTTATGAGGAGCTACAAGAGAAGATCGCCCAAGTTGTGGAATCTTTGCCCGAACGCTGTCGTGAAGTTTTTATCATGAGCCGCTTTGAAGGATTGAAAAACAGAGAGATTGCTCAAAAACTGAATATTTCTACCACAGCGGTAGAAAAGCATATATCAAAAGCAATGCTCAGATTCTCAGAGCGATTCAGAGACGAATATTCATTTGATATTTATATTATCGTCATAGCTTGGTTGATAGAGCCAATGTTTTAAACTGTCTTTATACAAAAAAGCCCCTAAAATATCCGTTTTAGGGGCTTTTTAACTGTAAATACAGTGTAGTATGTGCGGATGATAGGACTCGAACCTACACGCCTCACGGCACCAGATCCTAAGTCTGGCGCGGCTACCAATTACGCCACATCCGCATGCGTCGCTTTTGTTTAGCGGTGCAAAGATAGGAAGATTTTCTGATTTGACAAATAATTCGGTAATAAAGTTATTCACTTAATATTTCAAATGCCCTTTCAATCAGTGCATCCTTCTTTTGTGATTCTGCATCTCCATGCTCTATTCCCTCTTCCAGAATCTTATCCATATTTACGTATATATCTGGCTCTATTCCATTTTCCAGAGGCTTTTTATACTTGTTAAAGTGAGGACTGGCTGAGAAGCGAACACTCCAACCATTGGGTAATTCTGAAGAGAAAGGTAGCCCGGAACCGCCTCCGGTTTGGTCGCCTACCTGAAAAATTCTTTGCTCTTCGTTATCGTTGTTTAGGCTGTGCATGGCATTCACAAAATCGTTCGTGGCACTGTAGCAACGACGATTGGTAAGTAAAACTACTTTTTTCTGCCAACGGATGCTATTAGAGGGTTCCAGGTAGATCGGCTCCATTTCAGAAAAGTCATTATGTCCCGGACCGGTTTTGTGCCGGATATATCCGGTCAATGTCTTTTCGTTGGTGAAACGGGCGGCAATACGGGTGGAATTAGTCAGGTTTCCTCCTCCGTTGTCGCGTACATCAATGATTAATCCGTTGCAGAGCTTCAAATAATCGAGTACATGGTCTAAATTACCGTCTCCAACTCCGGCACTAAAACTTTCGTAGCGGATATAACCTATATTATTATCGAATATTTTATATTTCAAACCGGCAGATGTACGATAACCGGAACTGGCACTTCCCAAATAGTAATTGTATAAGATATCCTCTCTATAGTTCCAAGGATATCCTTGATACCAGGCATCGTAATATGAGATACGACTAGAGGAAGAGAGGTTGACGTGCCCGTCTTTCAACTCATATAGCATTTGACTTAGTATATCGAACAGGTCGTCATCCGAAATTCCGGGTTTCACCAGTTTTCCATACTTGTCGTGAACAGCGTCCCAATCAATGCCTTTCTCTTCCAAAAAACAATACCGTTCATCAATAATCTTCCATAGTTGCTCGAAGTTTCCTACAGGATCATTGGCATATTCCTCTTCCCTGATACATCCGGTCACTACCGGAAGACAACAGAGCAGCCAAAGTATTTGTCTAATATTATTTCTCATTCTTAATCTTGTATTAACTCTCAACTCTCAATTTTCAACTCTCAACTTAATAAGCTCTTACCGATGACGGTAAAACACTAGCTCCTTTTTTGTTTCGGATGCGGTATAATTCCTTCACAAATCCTACCATAAACACATGCGAGTAGGTGTGTGTCTTGATATTGTTTACATTGGATTGCTGCAAATCAGCCAGATAACTGAAACGCATTTTAGTATATCCTATCGGGAAATCGATGGATAGCATTTGCCGGAGTGAAGGCTGGTTATGTAAAGAAGTAAACTTGATGACTCCTCCTGCATTTCCCAGCGAGAATATCTCATAATAAGATTGTCCGTAATGAGGGGAAAACATGACTCCCATTACCGGCAAATTCATTTGATAGCGCAATACCATCGGGTAACGTTTGATTTTCAAGTGCCAAATAGCCATTCCTGATGCATCCAGATTGATATATGCCCGTGCCGAAGCCGGGTTGTTTGTGTTCCGAAGATTATAGACAAAACCTCCGTTGGCGTCTATCAATCCTCCTGCCAACAGTTTGAAGTTCTCTGTCAGGCGGAACTGATAATGGAGCCCGTAGTTCCAGTTCACCAATCCGGAAAATGTATTGTTATTGTCGACGCGGTTATGCGTATAACCGATATCCGCTTGGAAAAAATTCTGTACAGACACATTCCCGTCAAAAAGTTTAGTCATACGGATTGTTTCGCGGGAAACGCGGAAGTCGATTCCTTTGTATTCCTGAGGCGAAAGATAAGTGTCGAACACGTTCGTAAATCCGACACCGTACATCGTTGCACGTGTTACATAACGGTGGATTTGCAGACTGTCTGTTGTCTGCGCTTGTAATCTTGTGCAAAGGGCGAACAGGATGCATCCTGCCAGCCCTAGATATAGTGTTTGTTTCTTCATCAGAATAACTTCATCTGCCCCGTGATTTCATCAATAATATCGCCTTCACTCTTGTCACTGTCCGGATCCAGATTCTCCGGTTCTTCTTCCGGCTCCTCTTGACTCTCTTGTACAGGCTCGGGGAAGCGGGTAGGTTCCAGCTCGTTAATAGTTTCCACTGCGTAGGTGGTGATACGTTTGCCTTTCGCTTTGAAACCTTTGACTGCGATAAATTCTTCGGCTTCAATCTCCAGCGGATCACGGAAGCTATCGTGTCCTCCGAATATAACTTCCAGGCGCGGATAGTACTCGTCCGTCAGCAGAATAAGGCGATTGTTCTTATTCTCTCCCAGATAGTTCTGCTTGCGGTTGGAACCTTCAAAGCAGAAACGTTTCAAATATGGATAATTCTGTTGGTCTGCATCATATAGTGCGGCAGTCCATACCTTGTTGGGATCGAACTTCTCGACAATACTTACATTATCTTCGTAATGGTTGCTCAGGTCGAAGTTGCTGGTATAAAAATCACCGTTGTTCAAGACAACCAATATGGTGTCCTCACTTTGGAATTCTCCGAGATATTCTCCTCTTCCGTCGTAGTTGAGGCGGAGTATATCCCGATCAAACCAGACTTTACGTCCTCCGAGAGTAGAACCGCCTTTCTGTTTCAAGGCGATCTTATGTACCGGGAGCCGGGTGAGGATAATGCCTCGTGCCTGTCTTCCTTTGATGCCTACTTCGCTAAAGTCCTGTTCAAAGATAATACGGCGGACACGCGGGTTCGGTTTCAGTGTCACCTTGATGATTTCGGCCTCCCCGTTCGGATTGGCGCTGAAATAAGTGATACGTGAGTCCGGAGTTCCTTGAGTGACATCGTATTCACGGTCGCGGACAACGGAGGTTACAGCGAAGCGTTTGACGTACGTTGTCCCTTCTTTTCCGTCACGGTAGGCCACGTTGTAAATTGTGCGCTTGTCGTTCTTCTTGAATACATTGACATAGAGCACGTTTTTACCGACAAACTTCTTATCGGCGACGGGAGTAACAATATATTTACCGTCGCGGAAGAAGATGATAACGTCGTCAATATCCGAACAGCACGCCACAAACTCATCTTTCTTCAAACTTGTTCCGATGAATCCTTCTTCACGGTTGATATAAAGTTTTTCGTTCGCTTCCACTACTTTGGCAGCTTCGATGGTGTCGAAGTTCCGGAGTTCCGTGCGGCGCGGGAAATTCTTGCCGTATTTGTTCTTCAGCATTTGATACCAGTTGACGGTATAATCTACGATGTGAGCCAGATGGTTATCAATCTCGGCAATTTCCTCTTTCATCTTGGCGATCAGTTCATCCGCCTTGTCTGAATTGAATTTTAGGATACGTCCCATTTTGATTTCCATCAGCTTGAGGATGTCCTCTTTGGTTACTTCACGGATAAACTGCGGATAATAAGGTGTCAGACGCTTGTCGATATGTTCGCAGGCTGCATCCATGTCTTTGGACTGCTCGAACTCTTTATCTTTATAGATGCGTTCTTCGATAAATATCTTTTCGAGGGAGGCGAAATGCAATGCTTCCAGTATTTCACTTTTCTTAATTTCCAGTTCCTGCTTCAGTAAATCCAACGTGTTGTCTGCCGACTTTTTCAGTACTTTACTGATGGTTAGGAAATGTGGCTTGCTGTCATCAATGACACAACAGTTGGGGGAAATGCTTACTTCGCAATCAGTGAATGCATACAGTGCATCGATAGTCTTGTCCGAAGAAGTGCCGGGCGCAAGATGTACCAGTATCTCTACGTTGGCAGCCGTGTTGTCGTCTACCTTACGGATTTTGATCTTTCCTTTATCAACAGCTTTCAAGATAGAGTCGATCACTGTTGAAGTCGTCTTTCCGTATGGAATTTCTGTGATAGCAAGTGTTTTATTATCAATCTTAGTGATCTTGGCACGTACTTTCACCGCTCCGCCGCGTTCTCCGTCGTTGTATTTGGCTACATCGATAGAACCTCCTGTCTGGAAATCAGGATACAGTTGGAATTCCTCTCCACGCAGGTAGCTGATGGAGGCGTCGCAAAGTTCGTTGAAGTTATGCGGTAGAATTTTGGAAGAAAGTCCCACGGCGATACCTTCCACGCCTTGTGCCAACAATAACGGGAATTTCACGGGAAGAGTGACCGGTTCTTTGTTTCGTCCGTCGTAAGAAAGTTTCCATTCTGTTGTTTTAGGATTGAAGACAACATCCAGCGCAAATTTGGACAAGCGTGCTTCTATATAACGGGGAGCAGCGGCGCCGTCTCCGGTAAGGATATTACCCCAGTTACCCTGACAATCAATCAACAGGTCTTTCTGTCCCAACTGTACCAGGGCATCTCCGATAGAAGCATCACCGTGAGGGTGGAACTGCATGGTGTGTCCCACAATGTTAGCCACTTTGTTATATCGTCCGTCGTCCAGACGTTTCATGGAATGTAGGATACGGCGTTGTACCGGCTTCAAACCATCGTTGATATGAGGCACGGCACGTTCCAGAATAACGTATGAAGCATAGTCCAGAAACCAATTCTGGTACATGCCTGTGAGCTGATGTTTTACGCTTTCGTCCCGTGCGTCCGCCGGTTTGTAATCTGAATGTCCTTCCGGTATCTCGTTGATTTCGTCACTCATAAATTTGTATATACTATTATTTTAACGCATACGCAGGCAAAAATACAAAAATAAAAGAGATTTCGGAAAAGAAAGGGGGATATTCCGAATGTTAAAAGGGTATAAATCAGCTTATGGAAGAAAAGAATAAAGGCATATCTTGGACTAGATATACCTTTATGTGAAATTATAGACCTAATGAAAACGGGAAATGTAGATATGGTTTAAACACGTATTTCCCAACCTTTTTCATACTCTCTTCCCCAAAGCTTATTGGCTTCAAGGTCGTTGAGAATACGGCCGCTTCCCGGATCGATTTGTAATGAATGGCCGACGCGCTGAGCAATATTACCCAATTGTACTAGCTGGGTACTGATACAGGCATCTACAATTCCGGAGTTTAACTTAGTACCTTTGCGGATAGCGTCAAACCAGTTCCGGAAATGAAAAGAATCTAATTTCTCCGAAGGATTTAGCAGGTTGCCGGTTTCAAACTTTAAATCACTCTTTACTTCTTTGATTGTCTTACCTTTGATATCTGTTATTTTATATTCGTTGCCGCCACCGATAAAGATGGTTCCCGTATCTCCATAGAATGCTGTTCCTACTCCATATCCGTCTACCGGCATTGTGTTGCAACTACGTCCCTCCCATGAGAAAGACGCTTCGTCGCCAAATTGGAAAGTGATGAGTTGGGTGTCCGGTGTTTGCCAATCATCCTGATAGCGGTAACGTCCACCGATAGAGTCTACTTTTGTGGGGTAGTCTACTCCCAATCCCCAGCGTAGCATATCTACAAAGTGCGTTCCGTTGTTTAAAGCTTCTCCGGTTCCCCAGTTCCAGAACCAATGCCAGTTGTAATGAATAAAGTTGTCTTTGAAATCGGGTACACGAGGAGCGGGGCCCTGCCACAAATCCCAGTCTAGATAATCCGGTACGGGAATTACTTTGCCGGTTCCGATAGATGGGCGGTTGTTGACATACCATGATTTGGCATATCTCACTTTGCCGATAGTGCCCGATTTGATTTCTTCCATCGCTTTGATTACATTCGGGAACGATCTGCGTTGGTTGCCTACTTGAACAACTCGATTGTACTTTAATGTTGCCCGTACCAACATTTCGTTTTCTGCCGGATTATGGCTGGTAGGTTTTTCCAGGTAGACATGTTTGCCTGCTTGCATTGCCATGATGGCGGCTTTGGCATGCCAATGGTCCGGAGTGGCAATTACTACCGCTTCAAATTCATTGGATTCCAACATCTTGCGTATATCTTTTTCTCCTTTGGGAGTTCGGCCGGTCAGTTTGCGGATAGCGGCCTGGCATTTTTCAAGTGCTCGGGAGTCAACATCGCAAATGTATGTAACTTCACAATCGGGTTGTTTGGCAAATCCTTGAGCGAGAGCATTGCCTCTGGAATTTACACCAATAACTCCGATACGTATTTTTTCGTTAGCTCCCAGAATATCTTGATACCTGTTGGAACCGAATCCCGGAAGAATACTTCCTAAAGAAAGGGCAGCTGTGCCTGCCACTGTTTTTTTGATGAAATCTCTTCTTGTAGTCATAGTATTTATTTTTTCTCAAAATTAGGTTGTTATTGGGATATATGAATGGGCTTTTCCGTCATTTTTCCTTCAAAAAACGTAATTCTTTTATTTTCTCCTTCGGAAAAGGTAGAAAAAAGCATTGTAAATTCCTCGAGGAATCCATAGTAGGAAGTAAATGAGAAAGCTGATGACAATCACATATCCGATTTGGGATATTAATTCAATCCATGGCCGGGTGTAGACAATGACGGCAATGATATTGATGATAAATGCCAGTATGAAACTTAAAAGATAGATATTTCTTTCTCGTTTCAGTTTTTTTGATGTGATGATAATATCTTTCATGATTTAGAATTTCATATAAGGTATTTTATATTCGTCGGGGAAGAGAATGCTGCGTTGCTCATCCATGGCTTGATTGCCAAGCAAGCATAGAACAGTTGAGCAATATGCTTCTTCCACTACATTTTGCGCTTTTTCTCCGGTTATGCAGGATTGGCAAAAAGAAGACAGGATAATATCCGAACCGTCTTTATCTGCTCCGATCATGCTTAGCCCACTGTTTACATGAATATCTCCGTCAATGATAAAATGTGGTGTATATTCCATTTTTGTCTCTGGTCTCCAACTCGGTCCTGCGGTTGGTATGGCTGCAAAAACTTTATCTTTTACCTGCCCGATCAACTGTCGGATACCCGATGTTGAATGATCCTCCTCCAGATAATAAATACCTTTTGCCATTTCCATTGTCCCCTTACTTCCGAGTATCTGGTCCTCCATACCGTTGAACTTGTTGGCAATTAGTGATTCGTATGCTATTTTGATTCCGTCGGAGTATCTGTAGGTTACATTGACGCTGTCATATACTTCCCGTCCGTCTTTCCAATATACGATATCCCCCATACCCATAATGGATTCCGGAATCCTTCCGGCTGCCCAATTACAAACTTCCAATTGATGGCAGGCTAGTTCGGTCATTAATCCTCCGGAGCTTTCCTTGTATAGTCTCCAATTGATCTTCCGTTCCAGTTCGGGAGAGGGAACCGGACGACGCCAATCCGCATTACGGAACCAGTGGCAGCGCAGGCCTACCACATCTCCGATAAGGCCGGAATGAATCATTTGCATTCCCTTGATGTATTTTTCATCATACATACGTTGCATGCAAAAATAAAGTGCCTGGTTGGTATGTATGTAAGTGTCGTAGATTTCTTTGCATTCATCTAATGTACGTGCCATTGCTTTTTCACAAAAGACGTGTTTCCCGGCGGCTAGTGCGTCTAGTACCATAGGAGCGTGCCAGTTCAAAGGAGTGGAGATAATGACTCCGTCAATGTCTTTGGATTCTAATAGTTTACGATAATCCGTATATGGCTTGGCAGTGGGACAAAGTTTCAACGCCTGTTGAAGGTTTGGAGCATAATTGTCACATAAAGCGACGATTTGCGCATGAGGTATCTCTTTTAGGTTATGAATATGATATTGCCCTCTGGAACCGGTACCGATTAGGGCTACCCGTGCTTTCTCATGTTTGATCTCTTTTAGTTTTTCCGGAGTGCAAGAGGTAAGCCATGGAGTCGTTGCTAACAAAGCAGTCCCTCCAGCTACGTATCCCAGATTCTTTATGAATTGTCTGAGACCTAGATCTACTCCCTTTTTGTTTTTATCTTTCATATTATAAATCGTATAGAGTTGCTTGTATATCTTTAAAGTTCTTTGCAATATGCTCCCGTTGCCTGTGGTCGGCAATCATCCAGACTGTACTGAGTATTTCCGCTTCCAAAGGATCGGGGGATAATATGGTACTCGCTTTCCGTTCACCGTTATATATCCCGGTAAGTGGATTGATGATGTGCCGATTGTATTGTAACGTGTTGCCTGAAGTTGATAATGCGCAGTCTTTCAGGTTGAATTCTTTTAAAATGCTTTGGTTGTATGGGTTCAGAAAACTTACTTTCCAACAATTGCCGTAAGGATGATGTCCCATACCTAGTATCGAACTGTTGCCAAAATCTATAAAAGCATCCTGCAAATTTTCTTGTTGGAGGATATTCCTGATTTTTTGTAGTGCATAACCTTTCGCGAATCCTCCGAAATCGAGTGTGAGTTCGGATGCAGGCAAAGAAATGTGTCGGTTACAGAATTGTATTTCCGAGAAATCCTTCAACGTAATGTCGAAGAGATGGAACGTGTGTTCATAGTAGTACTGGCAGAGTTGAAGAATATTACCTAATTCAGCGCTGATAGGAATGGAGTTCTGAGAATGTAAGGAGTTGATTTTGCTAACTTCACTTTTCGGGTCAAAGCGATTTAATATTCTATCCAGGTATTCCAGTTCATTTGTGATAGTTACCCATATCCGGTGTAATAGAGTAACATCAGGATGAATGATCAAGATATCAAATCGTGTCCCCATGATATGAGGAATGAATCCATGAAACATGGATTCATTATCATAATATTGGTATCTTGTTGCTGACATTCTATTGATTCATTTATTTATCTCTTGACTTAGCCATTTCTACTGCAGTGGTAGTAATATAGTATTTAGAGATTGTGTTTTCATTCTCCCATTCCGGCATATCCTTGTATTGAAGATAATGCAAGAATGTTTTGGCAACTTTGCTGAAATGAGCTTCATGTCCTGATCTGCATACTTGTGGAATATCAATCAGATAAAGTCCGTTCTTTCTTTCTTTTATAGATAAGAATGGATAAGTATCTTGCAATTCTTTAATGGTTTTCTCCAGCTGAGTCTTGAATGTGGCATTTTCAGTATTTTGGGCTTTTTGGATGTAGAGCTCTTTTATAAATCCGTTCTCTTTATTCTGGACTATTTTTAATGTGGCTTTGCTACCTTTTTTGATAGAGGTGAAGGTGTCTCCACCATTAGTTGGAGGAGTATAGTTCCAAATGACTTTCATTCCTATATGAATTCCTTTAATCGTAAAATTTAATGTTCCATTTGCCAGTACTTCCAATACATTATTCTTTACGTATTTATGAAGATAAGGAGGGAAAGAATCCATTTGAGTTGATTGGCAGAACTCTGGCAATGTGATTGGAGTGGCCCAGTGTGTAGCTTTGGTTACTTTCACATCCGACAGATAATGGATCGTTTTGTCCGGAAAACACTGCCATTGCACCAGATCAATAAGATGAGTGGTTACATCAGCAATACCTTCACCTTGTTGCGCTGTATCGTAATACCAGGCAGGCCTGAGCAATGGTTTGCCGGATACGTTTTTGAAAAAATGGTGAACACTTTCCATAGTGATAGAAGGATTCTCCGGTGAACCTTGCTGTAGTTCGCCGAACAGTTCCTTCTTTTGTAATAATTCTTTTTCTATGATGTTGAGAATATCATATCGCTCTGTCATCAAATCATATAAAAGAAGGTCTTTTTCTTTCGCCAACTGATAAGCTTCAACCAGTAAGTCGAAGTCTTGTTGGGTGATAGCTAAAGGCTTATCCGAAAGAACGTTGTATCCAGCCTTGATGGATTCTATTATATATTGTGTCTTTTTTTGATTGTTTCCTGCTAAAACAACAACATCTCCTCTCTGTTCGGTGAGCATCCGGGAGAGATAATCATCTCCTGTATATACTTGGCTTACCCATGAGGTGGGGGCCTCTGCACGCTGGTTATAAGAGTTGATACTTTCCATATATTGGTTGAGTCCTGTCCCTTCGGGAGCATATATGTGGATTGTATCGTTGACATCTGTCAGCGTGTCTTTTTGGAGTAAACTGGCATGGAAATGTCCCGGATCTAAAACGATCAGCTCTATTTTACGAGATTCGTTCGTGTCTGCTTCATTGTCAGCCTGTCTTTTAGATAAGGAGCATGAGGCAGTCGCCAATGAAAGTATTAAAAAACCTATATTGTTGTATATGCGTTTCATCCTTTATTCTTACTTATAAGCCTTAATTAATTTCTGTGCATCTTTTCTACCTTTTTGATAAGCTTCTTCCAATGTGACGATTCTTCCATTCTGCTCTTTACTCATATTAGAAGCTTTCATAAAAGTGAATATTTCAATTGTTTCTTCTTTTGAAATAGGTGCAACTCCTGTTTGGAAGAATGTTAGGATTTGTTTGAGGAGTACTTTATATCCCTGATATCCTCCGACGGTTACTGCGCCTTTGGGTGTAAAGGCTGTACCTCCATAAATCTGCGGTCCTTTGGTGATTCCTCGAAATGTGCCGATTCTTCCGTCTTTCCAGCGCCCCACTACAATATCCCCTCTGTCAGAAGACATACGGTTGACAGACTCACATCCTGTACCCATAATAGTGTACAGAGTCTCAACTCCATGAATCCCATAAAAACCGAAATCCGGATGGGTAGGCTCCACTTTATGTGGAGAATAGCAGTCTGCTCCTAAAATTTTGCCTAGTTCTCCATTCCGCAGTTTCTGATTTTGGGGAGTAAACCGCAAGGCAGAGGATGAAAAGATCGGTATGTTGTATCTTTCCGCCATCTCGTAGATAGCAATAGCATCTCCTAATGTAGCTCCGATAGGTTTGTCTATGTAGCAAATCTTACCAGCTTTGAATACCTCCATTGCCTGCTCCAAATGAAGCCGTCCGTCATTTGTTTCCAGAAGTACACAATCTACTTTATCCAATAGCTCTGCTATGGAAGGAACGATTTCTACTCCTTGTGCTTTTACTTTTTCAATATATCCGGGAATACGTTCATAGCTGGATTGAATTGTTTTAGAACCATACGGATAAGCGGCTACTATCCGGAACCCTTTAGAAAAAGTTTCATCGGAACCGCCATTGATCAATTCTGTAAAAGCGGTAGAATGGGAAGTGTCCAAACCGATGATTCCTATTCTCATTATTTTTTGTGCGTATATACTGGTGCTGATCATCAGTAATATAAAGAAAAAAGCGATTCTGTTTTTCATGATTGGTTATAGATTTATCTGTTCTGCACTTTCTGCGTCCAAATATAACGAAGATTTTTCTTTTCTTCGCAATATACTAGCCGGACATTTTTCTGAAATTTCACCGTAAATAGCTCGATATACTGCATGGGCCTTATTTTTGAAAGGTACAATACAAAACATCCATTCTGCTTTTAGCAAGGCGGGAATTGTTAGTGTCAATGCTTCTTTGGGTACTAAATCCAGTCTCTCGAAGCATTTCTCGTTGACTTGCTGCTGGCGGCATACCGGATCGAGTTTTACGATCTTCACCAGTTTGGGGTCATTGAAATCAGCCACATCCGGATCATTGAAAGCAATGTGCCCGTTTTCTCCGATACCCAGACAGACAATGTCCACCGGATACTTAGTAAGTAGATTGGCATATCGTTTGCATTCTTCTTCAAGGCTCTCTGCACGTCCATTCAGGTAGTTCACTTTTTTGAAAGGAACTTTATCGAAAATACGGATGCGGAGGAAATGACCGAAACTTTGTGGCGCGTCCGGATGAATACCGATGTATTCATCCATATGGAAGGCATTAATTCTGGTCCAGTCAATTCGCTTATCGTGAATTAGATGATTTAAGAATTCGTTTTGTGAGGGAGCGGCGGCAAAGATCATATTGATTTCAGCCTTTTCTTCCAAGAGTTTGCAGATTCTGTCAGCTACTTCTTTTGCTGCTTCGTTGCCCATCTGTTGGAGAGTGGGATAAATTTTAACGGTCAACAGCTCTTGTTGAAATACTTTGGTTTCTGATTCATTTACTATAGATAACATGGCCTTCTGATATTGTGTTAATAACATGGATTTGATTGTCGAAAATGACGATGTCAGCATCTTTGCCTATTTCAAGAGAACCTTTAGATGAATCTATATGTAAGATGCGGGCGGGGGTAAGCGTCATCATGCGTACAGCGTCGGTGAGAGGAACGTCGGCTACTTGTATCATAGTTCTGACTAAGCGGTCGGTAGTAGCTACACTGCCTGCAAAGGCTGAACGGTCCGGCATTTTTGCAACTCCGTCTTCGATAATTACTTTCTGACCATTGGTCAGACTTCCCAGAATGGATTCTCCGTCCGGCATTCCTGCTCCTCGCATTGCGTCAGTGCAAAGTGCAGTTTTATCGGGTCCTTTGAATTTATAGACAAACTGAAGAAGCGGTTTGGGGAGATGTATGCCGTCAGCAATGATTTCCACAGTTATGTCGTCAATCAAATAGGCTGCTTCCACTACTCCTGCATATCGAAAAGCATTTCTGCGTGTTACGGATGACATGGCCGAATATAAGTGGGTAACATGGGTATACCCGGATTTGTATGCTTTTTCCACTTCTTCATAGATTGCGTCGGTATGTGCAATGGAAGCGAGGATATGCTGTCTTTGCAATTCTTTACCCATTTCGATAGCTCCTTCCAGTTCCGGAGCAACACTCCAACGCACAATATCCTGTGAGACATTTATAATATGGTTATATTCTTTTGGATATGGCTTTTTAAGAAATTTAGGGTCTTGGGCTCCACATTGGGAGGGTGAGAAATAAGGACCTTCAAGATGTAACCCTATAAACTTAGCGCCTTTATTGTTGAGGCTTTTTGCTTTTTTGTAGGTGGTAAAAGTATTCATTAATTCTTCATCGGTACAGGTTAGCGTTGTAGGTACCATAGCTGTTGTTCCGTACTTCGCATGAACTTCCGCGATCCCTAGAAATGCTTCCACTGTTCCGTCCATAAAGTCGTGCCCGCCACCCCCATGAACATGCATATCAATAAAACCGGGAGATACATACTGCTGTTTCGCATCTATTATTTGATCGTCCGGGTTTATTTCAAGCATTTCATTGGTGACGATTTGTTCAATCTTTCCGTTGTTGCATATCAATGCTTTACCGGTATCTATATGGTCCGGAAAGATGAGTTGTCCATTTATAATGATTAGTCTCTTCATTTTATGTTGTTTGAGGTTTATTCATCATTTGTTTTTTATCTCCATGAAGTGATCTTGTGCCCTTTAACAGCAAAGAATACAAGATAAAGGAAGCAAGGGATTAATACCCAGTAGCCGATACGCAAATCATATATTTCAGCAAAATGACCGTAAACTAACGGTAGGATCGCATTTCCACAAAGTCCCATGATTAGCAGTGAGGAACCTGTTTTCGTAAACTTTCCTAATCCATGAATGGATAATGGCCAGATACCTGCATAAATTAGTGCATTGGGAAAGCCTAGTGCATTGAGAAAAAAGATGGAGGCATTGGCTTGATGGCCGAAAAGAGTTACATTAAAGTCAGCCAATACAACTCCAAATGAGAGGAATAATCCTAGTACTGTACACGCAATCAGTGCGTTCTTTTGTGAGATATATTTGGGGATTACGATGATTCCCAATATGTAGCCGATCATTGTACATGCCAAAGTATATGAGGGAAATGCTTTTGCTTCCAGTAAATCCATACCCATAGAATTGGCATAATTAATGATAGTGTCAATGGCTATTACTTGTGTTCCTACGTGAAAGAAGATCGCTAATGCGCCTAAAATGAGGTATGGAAAGCCAAAAATATTTTTCCGGTTGCTATGCCCGCTTTCTTTGTCGTCTGTCGCATTCTGCTCATCCGTATTAATTTCCGGTAAGACAGAATAACGGATACCGATTCCCGCTAATAAAAGCAACACTCCTAGTATAGCGTACGGAACGATAACACGTTGTATCAGCTCGTTAAGCATGGCATTTTGGGTTGTTGCATCCAATGTACCCGATTCTATCAAGGCAAAAAGTTCACTGTCATCTGCTTTCAGAATCAGTGCTGCGAAAATGAGAGGAGAAATGATTCCGGCAAATTTGTTACATATCCCCATGATACTGATACGCCGGGCAGCACTGTCAATCGGACCGATAATGGTTACGTATGGATTGGCTGCTGTTTGCAGGATTGCCAACCCTGTTCCTATGGAAAACAAACCGATCAGAAAGATCTCGAATTGTCGGGCTAAAGCGGCCGGAACGAATATGAAAGCCCCCAATGCAGTTAGCATGAAGCCGTACATAATCCCTCGTTTGAAGCCTACTCTCTTTAACAGCACTCCTGAGGGAACGGCCATTACAAAATAGGCAATATAGAAAGCAAATGCTACAAAGTAGGATTCGAAATGTGTCAGTTCGCAAGATATACGGAAATAAGGAATGAGTATGGAGTTGACCCAAGAGACAAATCCAAAAATAAAGAACATTCCGGCGAGAATGGCTATTGAAATGTAGTAGGTCTTTTTATTTGAGGTATTATTGTTTTCCATTATTATAGATAAATTAGTTTACAGGGTTTTCTTATTTTCTATTTGCAAAGTTAGGTATGTAGAAGTGATGTTTTTAGAAGAAAAGCGAAAAGCTATATTCAAAAAACGTATTCTTATCAAAGGTTATTTTATAAAATCATTCTGTAATTCTTTGTATGTACTTTTCATCTGCCAGACATCCATACTTATAAGTGTTGCATCCGTTCCCTGTGATTTTAGTGAAATGCCTGTACTTTCTTTTTTCCCAGGATAAACTCGTGCTGTTACCACTTGTTTGTCGTTAACAAAGACTTCAACAATACTTTTGTCTATAAATATATGCAACTTGAGCGTTTCGTCCGGCTTAAGATATACAGGAGCAAGTTCTGGTGCTCTGGATATTACATCCGGGAGTATGGAAGAGTGAGCGGTTTCAAGTGAGATCAAACTCCATCTTTGATTTTTCATTGCAGGATTTGTTCTGACTAAGTCCACTCCTCTATCCTTGAAAAATTTGATAGAAGTAAATTCCTCTTTATCTGGTGAACGTAGAACATTCATTTCTATCATTGGCGAAGAGTTTATATTGATTTCAGCCTTGATTTCAAGTGCATTTCCTTTTATGTTATCGATTATGATTTCCTCGTTTGCCGGTAGGTTGAGCTTATCTATATGTTTATGGTGGGTACGAAGTGATTCATAATCTCCGTATGGTTGTATGTTGATTGTGTCACATTTATCTAATGTGAGCCTTCTTGGAAGGGTTGTTATACCCCTCCAACCGGACGTCTTTTTACCCGTATGCATATTATGTATAACTATGACTCCTCCTTTGCCATCACTTGTTGCGCTTGGCGCATGTACTCCTCCGGGAAGAAAAGACATGAAGTTAAAACGTCCGTGAAATGTTGGATAAAAACAATGTTCTTCTTTATTATAGTCGCCTAATAAATACTGGCTACCGGTTGTATGACTAAAAAATAGAAAGATGTGCCTGTTTCCTATTGGCCAGAAGTATGGACATGAGGCGTCTTCTCCTGGTGGTAAAAAACGTTCATTTTTCATGAAGTCATGTTCGTATTTCCAGTTTTTTAGATCTTTTGAAGAGAAAAGAGATGTTGATCTCATTGCTTTGTGTCCCGGACCTGTATTTGTTCGCCCTCCTGTTACGGCGTAGTATATGCTGTCTTCTTTCCAAATGGCAGGGTCAAACACATAATATGGTAGAGTTTCTCTAGATTTAACTCTTGGAATAGCCGGTGTTGCTATCTTTTCCCAGTTTAGTAATAATGGATCGCTGGATGTAGCCACAATATCTCCTAAGTCAACTCCATAATACATAGCTATGACTTTGTCTTTTTCGGCTAAGGTAGCACCGGAATAGCACATGTTTTCTGGACCGGGATATAAAGCTATGGGTAGATCTTTCCAATGAATTAAATCATGACTGACTGCATGTCCCCAGTGTTGTCTGAAATCCTTAGAGGGCAAATATTGATAAAATAGATGCCAGTTTCCTTGCCAATAGCATAAACCGTTAGGGTCGTGTAAAATACTTTCCGGACTGGAAAAGTGATAGATTGGTCTGTAGGGATTGTCTTTCCATTTTCCCCGGCATTCGTTTAAATACTGCACGAAAGGATCTTTTTCTAGTTCTCTTAATTGCTCTTTAAGATTGCTGGAAAAGTTTTTCTGCAATATCTTTGACTTGGGATAGGATGCTTGTTGAGCATAACATTCTATTGCAAGGAATATAGTACAAAATAGAAATGTGTAAATATTAACTCTTTTCATTTTTCTGAATGTTGGTTTTATCTAACAGGTTCTCCGGTTTCTTTAGGGGCAAAAGGATTTGAATAGTAGATATGATCTTTTTTATATAAATCAAATTGTTTTTTTAGACGTACATTGAAAGAATCGATATTTTTATTCATTTCTTTTGCCCATGCATTTTCGGCCAGTGCTACTATCCGGGGAAAAAGCATATAATCAAGTCTGTCCTCTGTTTCAATACGTTCTGTCCATAGATTAGCTTGTATTCCTAGTATGTTGCAATTTTGAGGATATTTGACAGGTATATCTTGTGGACTGAAAGAATATACTTTTTGATAAGAGTTACATGAGAATTTTCTCCAGTCAACCCCATGTACTTGTAAAGTGTCTTGTGCATAATCAAGATACATTGGCAATCGTGGACATAATACAATATTAAATTTTCTATCTAATGATTTCTGGAGTTGTTCAGGTCGGTTCTGTCTCCAAAAAAATACGATGGTCTGCTTTGGAGATAATTTGGAATCAGCCACTTCATCCCAAGCTGCTACTTTATTATGGATAAGCAGAAGTGAATCAGCCATCCTTTGGAAAAAGTAATTCTCTACGTCTTTTAAATTCTTCATTTTTTCATGTTTCATCAAATCTTGGACATCCTTGTTGGTATTCCAGTCTTGATTACCATAATGTACTTCGTCTCCTCCAAGGTGGATTATTTGGGAGGGGAACAGCGCATCTACTTCTTTTAGGATGTCTGTTAAATAAGTGTATACAGAATCTTTCCCAGGATTGAAGGTATATCCGGGATATTTAGGAGAACCGCCACTACTAAATTTTGGATATGCTTTGGAGGCGGCAGACGCATGTCCCGGCATATCGATTTCAGGTATGATATGTATGTTTCTTTCTCGAGCATAAGATACAATTTCTTTTATTTCTTCTTGTGTGTAGAATTGTGCAGAGGTGTATTCTTCTCCATAGTTTCCGATTCCTCCAATAAGAGCTAGTTTGGGATATTTTTTTATTTCTATTCTCCAACCTTGAGAATCTGTCAGATGCCAATGAAATCTGTTTAGCTTATAAAAGGCCATCCAATCCAAAATCTGTTTTACTTTTCTCATACCCCAGAAATGACGGGCTTCATCTAACATAAAACCTCTCCACGCATATAAAGGGCTGTCTTCTATTTCCCAGCACTCGACAGGTATAAAGGTGTCTTGCTGCATGGATAATCTAGTTAATTGAATTAGAGACATGATGCCATTTATCATTCCGCTTGGTTGTCCTGCTGTAATAGTTATGCTTTTGGCGCGCATTTTTAAAGAATATCCTTCTGTATTGAATTTATAGCCTTTTTTAAGTTCAATAATATTGCATATTATGTTTGAATTTTGAGTTTCTTTATCAGGAAGTACACTTACGGCGATTGAAGTATATCGGAGAAGCTCTTTCTGTAGAAGGTAAGCTTGAGGTTCAAACTCTTCAGTATATACAATAACACATCTGTTTGATAGTTGGAATGTCTCATTTATTCTGTTACTGCTTTGTGGACATGGAATTAGAGGGCAGTTGTTCTGTCCATGTATTGTGGTAGTATTTAATATATTTCCAATGAAAAATAATATTAGAAGAATTTTATTCATGTTTTTATCGGATAAAATGAATAATATTACAGTTTAATATAAATGAAACCTTAGCCCATTTATATTAAACTGTAATTAAAGAGCATTTTGTTATTTCGTTTCCGTTAAAGTGATGTCATCTAAATTAACTAATGTTTTCAGTGTTTTTTGTGCACTGTCTATCTCTGGTACTATGTTGAAAAATATAGCACATTTTTCAAAACTCTTACCTGGATTTTTTTGGATGATATCGGGAAGATCGAAAGTAATATTATACTCTTTCCAACCTTCTGTTTTCTCTAACGTGATAACTTTTTCATATGTATAGTCTGTATTTACATTTGCTCCTGTCGAGGACACAATTCCTACGACAATTTTTTCTGCATGGTTTATATTTGCAGCAACATTCGTTGTGCCCCAAACGAGATCTGGACGATAACAGAAAAATTGTAGTTTGTATTTTTTGCTGTTATCTAGAGATAAACGTTGTGCGACTCCTTGGAGGTGTTCTAAATTATTGGCATGACTACTGTATTTAGCTGCATCGGCATTAGCAGCAGTATAAATAACTACAGATTTGTTTCCAGAATGTGAGATTGGTGTCCCGCCGCCTGCATAGGCAGTAGATATATCATCAATATAGGTAAACCAGAACCATGAATTATTGTTGCATCTATGGAACCAGACGTTATCAGGAACAGTAACGGAACCATCTGCTGTAGGAAATGTTTTTTGTGCTGTAGTATCAAAGAAACCGCTAAGCCTTAGAGGGCGGACAAGCTTGTTTGTATGTACGACGGGGTCTATGGAAGATGGCTCTATCTTATCCTCAAATCCGCCATTTGTAATAAGGTTGTCAGTCGCAGGTTTTTCTTCTTCAGGTAATGTTTTGTCGATGACATTTTTATGATTTTCGTAGAAAGTTTTTGTAGCTTTCATGATGCCTAAGTTTTCACTATATTCAATCGGATCATTTTTTTGACAATTACCAATAATAACAATACCATCACATCTCCGGTACAAATATTCAAGAGCATTCAACCAAGTGGCTTCCTTGATCGGTTTGTATGCATCGGCAAAGGCTTCATAGCCTTCTGGAATAGTTCCTGTTTTATTAAAATAATTAGTCATGATACAGGCGAATATTTTCTTGTTTGGATTGTTCCATTTAGCTTCTTCCAGAACTGCAGAACAATCTTGTTTCCAGGTTTCTAAATCGTCATTGATGATTGTAACTTCAGGATATAATACATCTGCATATTCTCTGATTCCTCTCATAGGTTCTACTGCGTATCTCTGCCATGAATCATTTCTTTGAAAATCAGATTGTGTATAATTGGTGACCCTGAGAGAGGTGAGACTTGTAGGACCAACGCCACGATACCCGATTGTAACTTTTGGATTATTATCTTTGAATGTGTCATATACAGTTTGGAAACGTGACATCATTGCGCTATTGTCTGTAGAACGATCCGCATGCCATGTACTGATAGATATACAAACTGGATGTGTGGCATCGGTTGCCAGATTCTTGATCTTATCGATAACAGGAGGATATACACTGCCTTGTTTTTCTACTTCAGAAACACTGGCTTCACTGATTACTGATATGGGTTGTATACCATAACTTAATAGATTTGAAGGAGTATTCTGGAAATTTAGTGAACCATATACATGAAATTCTGTAGGCTCTGAACCACCATCATCGCCACCACCTTCCGGCTTGTCTAATTTTATGTTAGCTTTGTGTCGTTCAATAAATGTTTTTGTAGCACTATACATTGCTTGGACTTTTGTGTCGTTCCATGCAACGTCAGTTTCACCATCTTCACCTTTCCCATTCGACCAGATCACTGCTCCGTCCAGATATGTATAACATCCTTCCAGTATCTTATCCCATTTTTCAGCAGGAATAAATTTCATATAGTCGGGGTTGTTTTTGAGATTGTAATATTGTGGCCAAATATATCCGATGATCTTTTTATCAGGAAATCTCTCTTTTATATATTCTACTGTTGTTTTCAAATCTTTCAGCCATTGATCTATATCCGGAGTCATGATATATAATGAGGGATAAAGGACATCTGAAACTTCACCGGCTGAGAGTCTTCTTTCACTATTTTTCTTCCATAATTTAATAATTTCTTCTTCTGATTCAGTTCTGTTATATCTGAAAACATTTAAATCACTCACAGGTATACCGTAATTTCCGACAGTGCAACTGGGAATCTCTTTTTTAAAAGCGTCAAATACGGTTTTCAATCCGGTTTTAATTTCTTCATCAGTCTTATTCGAATACCAGGCTTCGATGTCGGTGCTGACAGCCTGATAGTTGGAAGTCTTTGTTATACTAATTTGAGTTGCGACTTTATCCATATCAATCTCTTCATTAGTTAGCAAGAAAGCTTCGTAAATTAAGCGTATGTTAGAAATCATATCCGATGTAAGATCCGGTTTATTTTTATAGCTCATCGCATCGTAAACAACAAATTCTTTTGTTTCCGGAGTAGGTTCAACTTCCTCCTCTAAATAAGGAGGACGAATATTATCATCACTACATGCTGTGATGAACAGCATAATAGTAAATAGTAACATGGTAAACCGTCTAATTTCTGATGTTTTCATATTATTTTGATTTTATGATTAATTACTTAATAGCCAGGGTTATTTTTCCAACCTCTAAGTTCGCACTGCCTTACAGGTATCGGGAAGAGATAATTCTCTTTATTGGCATTTAATCTCGCTCCGATTGCTGTATTTTTACCTACAGCTTCGTCTACTTTTTCTGTTCTTACCAGTTGGAACCATCTTTTGAATTCAAATACATTTTCCCAACCAAATTCATCGAATACTGCATCTGCAAACTTTTCTGGTGTTAAACCTGCATATTGATGACTTTGATCTCCGAATGCTCTGTCTCTGACTCTGTTTAAACATTTATATGCAAGAGTGTTTGGGGAACCCTCTGCTTTATTGCTAGCTTCGGCATAAATTAGTAATACGTCTGCAAATCTGTAAATTGGAGTGAGACCCTCTGAAAGCGAGCTACGTGTAGCAGTGTTCCCTTCAATTCCGTATGTTCCACAACCTCCATAGTTCCTGTATTTTCGGATGAAAGGTGCACCTATATCAAAGTCTTCCCACTCGTAAGCGTCTCCGCGATTCTATATAGTGTATTAAAATAAAAAGGCTAATGATCCCTTTTTAGTCATTAGCCTTTTCCCATCTGTCAGGAAGCAGTTCCCTGTATTTTTCAATTGGTGTGTTCGGTTGCCATTCGGCTGTTCTGTTTATCACATCCGTGAGATACTCAAATAGATTCACTTTATGCATCCTACAAGTGAGTGCTATCGTATAGAGTATGGCGCCTCGTTCGGCCCCCTTATGGCTGCCGAAGAACAATGAGTTTTTTCTTGATAAGGATATGTACCGGTTCATCCGTTCAACCATATTGTTGTCCAGATAAGTGTCACCATAATTAAAGATGTCCACCACTGCATTCCACTCATTGCGAAGATAGGTAATGGCTTCCTGCAGTTCGCTCTTAGGTAACAAATCCCCCCGTTCTTCTATTTCATCAAGCACATCTTTTATTTCTCCGAGTATGTCCGGCGCATACTTTTTTCGATGCATAAGATTCTGTTCTACCGTCCATCCCTCAACCCCAACTTTATGCTTATGCTCGTTTTGATAAAGTGCGTTTATCAGCTCCACGATCCTTTTTGCATCCGGGTCCTTCTCACCGCAATCTATAAATTTACGTTTTATATGTTGCAAGCACGGGATGCGTGTGATATTGGGATAAGCATCGCTTTCGAGCTTCCGGTAAGGTGAGTAACCATCGCTTTGTATGATACCTTTGCAACTGCCTAATTCGTTAAGAATAACTCTTTCAGACCGGGAGCCGTCATCATAGAGCAAGTATATCATCCTGGTGTTTATGCCGACAACCACCCAAAGATATCCCTTCCTGACTCCTTTTCCCTTGCTGTTCTTTTCCGGGACGAGTATTTTGTAATAGGTTTCATCGGCTGCCTTATAAGGATCACTCAAAGCTGTCTGCCGGATGCACTTATAAAGATTTTCGAAGAGGCTTGAGGCTTTTTCTATCAACTTATGAGCCGTAGGTTTCTTCAGCGTAAAGCCATGACTCTCGAAGTAGTTGATGATTCTTTCAACAGGTAGCGATTGTATATAACGTAATTCCATCAATCCGGCAATAAATGAACCGTCATAGCTGGAATTCAAGAAGGCCGAAGCCGGTGTTTTTCCCTCAAACAGGCGACCTTCTTGCGTATAGGTGTGTATCTTGTAGACATGCTTGATGAAGCGCATGGGTACACATTCATAGCGGACGCATATTCTGGGAACAGTGGTAAACAACCGGGCCTTATTGATGTCAAAATCGGGATCATCGGGATAAACGACATGTTCTTCTTCCTCCATCTCATAATGCATGTCACGTTTGGCCCCATTGTTCTTTCTTGCTTTACGCTTATCTGCTTTTTCCGCTTCTATCTTCTGCCGCTCTTCTTCGGATATGGCAGATTGGGGAGCCTGTTGCTGTTCGGATGTGTTGGATACAAGTTTGGCGAGTCCCTTAGTAAGGCGCTGTTGCTTGCTAAGAGATTCGCCTTTTTGAAGGAGTGCCTCTTTAAGGGAAGAAACCTCCTTTATCAAAGCATCTATTTGGTCCAAGAGTCTGTTGTTGTCATCTCGTAATCCCTTGATTTGTTCCTTCAATAACTCTATGATCTCATCCTTTTTCATGGCATAAAGATATAAAAAATCAACGAATTGGCCAAATAAACCGGATGATATCTTTAGCGCAAATAACTAATAATCAAAATGTTGAATTAGATCCTAAAACGCTTTCTCAACCGTACAGACTTTAATGACACTCCATTTAAGATAAAAGACAAAACCTGATAAGAAATCTCGTAATTGCCTGTATTGGGGTTAAATGTCGGTAACTCAAAACTTCCACCTTCGAGGCGCTTGTAGTACAGAAGAAAGCCATCGCCATCCCAACGCAGTATTTTTACACTTTGTCGGTTTTTACCAAAGAATAAAAAGATATCTCCGGAAACGGGAGACAAGTCCTTCATTTCCGATCGTATAATTTTGAATAAACCGTCAATGCCAAGGTTCATACGAACAAAGCCCTGGTACAGATAGTATCGATTGGCTGATGTTAGAGAATACATGGATCTCCCTCCTTTCTTTCGTAATCGCGCAACATTTTAATCACACCACCGGGTGTGGCCCGTTTGACCGAAATGGTGGTTCCACTGTTAAAGGTGATTGTGATCCCGGCAAGACTAAACTCTTCTTCCGACAACATGGCGGGTGCTATTTGAGTGAACGCAGGAGAGGTAGTGCTCAGTGGGGACGGTTCAACGCCGCCATAATAATCACGGACCACATCTGCCTTGGCTTGTTTAACGCTATAGCCCCGTCTGGACATCCAGGAACTCATACCACCAAAAGTGGTATGCTGATCGCGGCAAACATCGGCTAAAGAACAATTGTAGTCTACTTTCAATACTTCAAGGAAATGTTTCCAAGTTTTTCCAAATCGATTTTCTGCTAAATCCATAATGCTTCATTTTTATACATAGCAAAAATATAAGAATGAAAAAAGGCCGACAAGATAGAATCGCGGAGACGCTTACTCCCACTCAATCTGATTTCCTTTGGTATCTACGGTTGATGTTACATAACAGAATTCTTTTCTTTTATCATTGGGAAAGTTTTTGAAGAATACCGGATCACCTACATAGTCATACCAGCCATTTTCTTCTTTTCCAAGATAGGATATGCCATATTGGCTTGGTAAATATGATAGTGAATGTTGTAGTGCGAAAATATGTTCGGTTTTATCTGTTTTTTTTGCGTTCATCCAAAGGTCTTTATATTCACCTACTAGATCGTAAGGCCCGTTTTCTATGATATCTTTTGCCGTTTTAGCAGCTTCTGCATAATAATTTTCTTCTTTTAATGGCCATCCTGCCATAGTTATGTATACATCACTAAGCAAAGTCTTGGCAGCCCAAGAAGTAGGAGCTTGATTATTGTTGTCACGGCTTTGTAATGGCAGCAGGTCGATTGCATTGTTTAAATCCGGAAGAATAATTCTCTCATAGATGTCTTTCACCGGTTTGCGCGGCATATTACTATTCCCATCTATATCTGTACTCGAGTTGGGATCTGTAATAGCAGGAGCATCTCCCCAATATCTTACGATATAAAAATAGGATAAAGCTCTGAAGAAATAGGCTTCTCCCAAGTATTTGTTACTAATTTGGGTATCCAAATTTTCGTTCTCATTAATTAGATATATTATGTTATTTGCAGAATATATTGTTTGATAAAAATATTTCCATAAATTTAATACATCTGCATTATCTATTGGAACTTTTAATTGGTCGTCCAAAACATTTCTTACCTTATCCAGAGCACCGGAAGTCATATCGTCACCGGCTAATGCTAGTGATGCTAACCGGCAGTTAAAGCCGAAATTTTCTCCCCATAAATCTTTGTAAAGCCCATTAGTCATGCTTTCAAGAGTTTGTTCTGTCAACTCGATGGTGGCAGGCGTTAATTTGCTTTGCGGCTCTTGCAATAAGTCTACGCAAGAAGCTAAGGAAAAACTTGTCAGAAGTATGAATATATATTTTTTCATTGTATTCTTGTATTTAGAATGAAACATTTAAGCCAAGTAGATATTCTCTTTGACTAGGGTAAGTTCCCATATCGAGTCCGGGACGTAGAGGGTTACTGATTGACAATTCTGGATCGTTTCCTGAATATTTAGTGATCGTACAAACATTCTTTATTGAAAAATACACTCTTGCCGCACTTAAATTGATTTTAGATAATAAACCTTTGGAGAAATTATAACCTAATGTGATACTTTTTAATTTCACAAAGTCCCCTTTTTCTACAAATGTGGAGGAAGCTACTGTTTCAGGGCTTGTTATAGCATCACGGTCCTTGCCGAATCCGGCAATAATTGCATTCTCATTTTTGCCTGCAATCCAACGCTCTGCTAATTCGGGGAATGGAGATAATGAACTTGTAAGTCTGGCTCTTGGGTAATTGTAGATATCAAATCCGTGAAAACCTATTAAGAAAATGTTTAAATCAAAATTCTTATAAGTAAATGAATTATTCATTCCCCAGTTGAATTTGGGTTGTCCGTTACCAATAATGACATAATCATCTGCATCTATGGTTCCACTATCATCTTGATCAACATATTTGTATGATCCGGGTCTTACTGTAGGAGAAGTTGGCTTTTTGATATTAGGGTTATTATACTCTTCGGTACTCCATACTCCCGTAGATTGAAGACCGTAAATTGCCCCGATTGGTTCTCCTGCAAAGTAACGATAGAATGAATTTCCCCATCCTGTACCTATTTCCATGAAATCCGAATCTATATCTCCTAATTTTTCAATTTTAGCTTTATTATGAGCTAATGAAATGTCTGCTTTCCAATAGAAATCTTTTGTTGTAAATGGAGTGATCCCTAAAGTAATTTCAAACCCTTTGTTACTGATTTCAGCAGCATTTCTTAGTCCGGATGATAAACCTGTATCTGCCGGGAGGACTACAGTATTAATGGCATCTTTTGTTTTCTTGTCGTAATAATCGAATGTAAATGAAATTCTGCCATTTAGAAAAGCTGCATCAATCCCGTAGTTATGTTGATGCGTTTTTTCCCATTTTAAGATAGGATTACCCGGAACAAGCGTATAAGCTATCTGACCATTTCCTATTGTTGCATCATATTGTGTATATGCAGAGTAGGCTGCTACTGCTTGATTTCCAGAAACTCCATATCCATACCTAAGTTTTAATTGGTCTAAAAAGTTAACATTTTTAAGGAATGATTCTTCTTTTAGATTCCAAGCCAGACTGAAAGAAGGAAAGTTATCCCATCTATGGTCATAAGACAATAAGGAAGAACCGTCTCTTCTGAATGTAACTGTGGCCATATAACGACTCATTAAGACATAATTGATTCGTCCGAAATATGATATGGCTGTTGTTTTGGTCACTTCATTGTTTTCCAGCTTACTATTTTCTGCCAACATCATATTTTTCCAACCGATGCTTTCGGATGTTAATCCTTCTGCGGTCTGTTTCATGGTATATGACCGTGATATGCTTTCTTCTACACCAATAGTAGCGTTGATACGATTATTCTTGTTAAGTTCTTTTGTATAGTTAAGTGTATTTGTCATGCGCCACCCCCATGAATTGGCATCATAATATGTAGCTAATGACTTCCCTTTCAAGAATCCATTCATACTCTGTTTGCTGCTTGTAGTGCCATAAAAGCGGTTTCCCATATTTACTTGTTGTTCATTTCTGAAAGTTAATCCGGGAATAATTTCATAACTGATATATGCCTGTAACCAGTTATTAAAAGTCATATCCTCATTGTTGTTTCTTTTTTGTTCATCAATGAAACCAATTGGATTATAAATACCAGTATTGTCAATAGTTCCTTGTGTAAGGTTTCCTTCTTTATCATATGGAAGTACAGTTTGTGGAAATTGTTGTGCTAGAGTGAGTAAACTATATTGTCCCGAGAAATTATTCCCTGCGGCACTATTAACCATTCCGTAAAAATTAGCTCCAAATTTGAGCTTTTTAGTGATATTGGCATCCACTTTTAAACGGTAGTTCCATCTGTCATTTGTAGAATGTCCGGCTATTCCTTTATTATGAATATATTGAGTGGAAAATAAGAAACTCAGTTTATCATTCCCTCCCTTGATACTGATATCATGAGAATGGCTGATGGCGTAATCGTTGATGATATTTCCTATGTAATCATAGGTGTCATATCCATTGGTAAAGTTTATAATTTGTCTTTCTGTATATAGATCTTTGCCATAATACGCCTGATTCCAATCATTGGCCATATGCGCAAACTCATTTACAGGCATGATAGAAGGTTTATTGGCTGGTGTTCCGGCAACAACATAACCATTGTAGTCTACTGATAATTTCCCTTCTTTAGGAGATTTTGTTGTAATTAAGATGACACCGTTGGCTCCTCTTGAACCATATATTGCTGTTGATGAGGCATCTTTTAGTACTTCAATAGATTTTATATCTGCGGGATTTATAGCACTAAGATTACCACCAGGAAACCCATCGATAACAACTAACGGACCACCGTCTGCTTTTATGGAGTTTACACCGCGGACACGTAGCGTAGGGGTAGCACCTGCTGCTCCAGATGAGTTTACAATACTAAGCCCAGCAATACGTCCCTGAAGTAAATCCGCTATTTGAGCCGCAGGCATTTTTTTTAGGGTTTCAGCTGCATTAATGGAAGATATGGCTCCAGTTAAGTCGGATTTTCGTTGTACTCCATAACCAACTACTACAACTTCATCCAAATTACTGGTTTCTTCATTCATCTTCACGTTGATGACGTTTCGGCCTTGTATCTTAATCTGTTGTTCCTCATAGCCAATATATGAAAATTTCAGTGTCGCATTTGCGGAACTTACATTGAGAGAGTAGGCACCATTCATATCTGTAATAGTCCCATTTGATGTTCCGGTTTCCAAGATACTAACTCCAATAAGAGGATTTCCTAGAACATCCTGTACGCTTCCTGTTATTTGCTTTCTACTCTGAGAATAAATGAAGGGAGTAAAAAGGAAAAAGAACATAAAGATGCATATCGGTAAAAATTTTATTCGTAATGCATCTTGCAGAATTTTACTTTTCAATAGTTTCATTTTCATTTTGTATTAAATTTAAATTTGGCATTGCAGTTTATTGATTGGATATCCTAATAATGCAAATATAGCTTGATATGTGAAGGTGCCGATTTGATTTTACGCAGACTAATCCTCAAAAAACGTAAGTTTAATCTACTGTGTTCTTCATTTTTCTTATGAATTTTAAGGTCTCCTGCCATATTGTAGGATTAGTGTTAGGTAAATTACTATTTATGTCGTGGATTATTATACCATTACACCATTGGCGGGCAGTTTCTAATGCGGTTCTCCATTCTATAGCTTTTATTTTATAGTTGTTATTAGGCGATGCGGTTGGCAAATAGACGTATATAGGTTTGCCTTTGGATTTGAATTGTGCTTCTTTTACAGTAATGTATAATTCTTTTTTCCAAGCAATTGTATCATTGTCAATGATAGGAGCATTGATGATAATGGCATCTGTGGATTTTTTCAATTCTTGTGAAGAAGTCATTGTGTTTATTGTCCAACTTCCCATGTTGACATGCATATTTGAATTATGAAGCCTTAGTTCTCCCAGACTAAGGGATGGTATTTGCCATATCTGATTATCATTGCCTTTTTTAAATATCCTGTAAATTTCTTCATAATTTGATATATCACTCCGTTTATTGCCAGGTGTAATGCATATAGGCGTATTAGAGGAGTCAGGGATATTTGTGGCAAGTTGTTTCGCTTTGGCTACATCGAAAACAAAAGTTTCGTTGGCGCAGTTTCCCAAATCTCCTTCATTAATCATTTGTATGGTCTGAACTCCATATTGGGCTAATTGGGGATAGCTTGTGTTTAGATATATGTTGAACTTTTGTGAAGCAGAGGTTGATATGGACAAGTTTTCTTTTACAGGAAAAACAATTTGTTCTTTATGAGAATGGATAAATTGTTTTGTTACTTCCCAAATTTGTTGAACTCGAAGATCATTCCAAAATACAGATTGGTTATTCTCATCTGTTCTGCTCGACCATATGATACTTCCATCGCAATATGTATAAGCGGCCTCTAACATTTGTTTCCAAATGTGTGGAGAAATGAACTGTTTATAATATGGACTATCTTTTTTATCATAGTATTGGGGCCAAATATACGCTATGATTTTCTTGTTAGGGTAGTGCTTTTTTATTTCTTTTACTGTTATTTGTAGGTCTTTTATCCAGGATTTGATATCAGGCTCGGCAATATAAAGAGAAGGTTGAGCTACATCGGCATATTTGAGTGCCGCCCAACGCTTTTTATTGCTTTTTCGCCAAGTCATTAATATACTGTCCTCTGACATTTTGGGATGGTAGTACCGGTGTACGCATAAGGCTGTAGGAGCGGCTCCATAGTTTCCGATTGTTATTTTGGATGAAATTTTTTGTCTAAAGTAACTGAATAATGTGTCAAATCTTTGTTCTATTTCTTGATCTGTAAGTGAGGGCTCGTAATACCATTGTTCTATATCTGTTGAAATCATTGTTTCCGGAAATAGGGATGCAAGTCTAGCTTGCCTCTCAATTTTGTTGAAATCAAGTATAACTTTTGAAGAATGGTCGGATTCCTTTTTTGTCAAGGTTACTTCGTACATTAAATAAACAGGCTGAAGTCCATCTTGACTTAAGTCTGGTTTGCCGATGTATGATATGGCATCATAAATGAAAAATTGTTTTGTTCCTCGTTCTTTATTGCTGCAATATGCTGTAGAAACATAGCATAAAGTGAGAGAGAGCAAGATGAATCGATTGAAAATGTTTTTGCAATTAATTTTTGAGTTTTTCATAAGCTACTTTATTGTTATGTAATATTCTTGTTAAATTAATGGGAGAATAGATACCACTCGAAGAAGTTGTAAAGAACCTCGTTGGATTCGGGGTTAGGATCGTGTTTCGTTCTATTGGTCATCGCTACTCTGTTTTCATAGCCTAGAATTCGATTGATAAGTATTGTATGGTTTAAAGGTATCCATCTTTCAGGTCCATCAGAAAAACCTCCGGAAACGAGAAAAGGACGGGGAGCCATAAGTGCATGAAGTTCATGTAAATCATGTCCTTTTTTACGTAGCTGCGAATAAATTCCTTTTGGTGTAGTATACCCATTTTTATTCCATGTGTTTTTCCAAGGTGGAGGGTAATAACCAAGATACCAAGGTTCCCAATAGTTGATGTAGCCCCCTTTTGTCTCATCAAAAACAATACCTGGGTCACTCCAAGCTGCACATGCAAATTTGTCATAGAGGCAAGATGCAAACATTGCCCATTTTCCTCCATAGGAATGTCCCACAATGCCAATTTTGGTAGAGTCTACATCAGGAACTTTGGCTAGTACTTCCCATGCATTGGCAGCTGCATAGGCTAATGCTGATAGGGGCTGTAAAGAGGCATTATTAATTGTTGGATAGTATATAGAGTATGTTTTTTCTTTTGTTGTTTGAGTTGTGCCTAAAGACAGAGTGATAAATCCTTTTTTAGTAAGTTGATAGGCAAAGTCGCGATTAGGTTTTCCACCGATTCCAATGGCTGTTTCGGGCTCATAAAAAACTGAAATAATAGCAGGCTTTCTCCCTTTTTTATCAGGGACTAATAAATAACCTTCTGTTTGTTCATTAGGAGTCCAATAAAAACGAATACGGTATTGATGGAAGTTTTCTCTTTTTAGTGTATCTAATATTTCGAGGTTTTGATCTTTGATTATGGGAGGCCATTCCCCCATTATATTCATCCATGTCTCTTTTATTTCTTTTCGTTTTTTACTCCAATCAGTTGCATTTCTTACTGTGTCTCCATTGTTTAATAGAAAGAGAGGACAGTAGTTCCCGTAAATATCTTTGTATATAGTTGGTGGATTGAAATAATCTTTAATTTTATTCCATGAGTCTGTGCTATATTGTGCGGAATCAGACTGCTTATGTTTTGTACAGTTGGTCAAGCAGAATCCTATACAGATAATTATATAAAATATAAGAATCTGTTTGGGAAATCTAAATCTAATCGTTGACAGTATTTCCCATTTACTCTGTTTTTGAATGATATTTGACATTTTTAGATTATATAGATGATTTTACAGCCTTGTTATAATATAATTATATTGATATTATAAACTAATATATTCCTTGTCATTAACCTTTAAGACAAAGTTAGGTTGTTTCTATAATAATTCTTATAGTAAAAACGAAAATCAATCTTCAAAAAACGAAATCGATGGTAGATTACTCTTCTTTTGGCGATATTCAAGAGGTGAGCATCCTTTGTATTTCTTAAAGACGCGTGAGATATTATTATAATCCTTAAAACCTGCTTCTATGGCTAAATCGGCTAATGGACGGTCGGTTGTGAGTAATAAATCCGCCAGATGATTACACCGGCAATTCAGTATATATTGATAGATGGAAGTATTCAGTGCATTCTTGAATTTTACTTCGAAGTTTCTGCGGGATAGGGGAATGTTTGCAAGAAGGTTTTCTATAGTCAGGTCGGAATTATAATGACTATCTATATACTTCACCACTTCCAGGATATAAGGGTCTTTGATATTGTGTTTCTCTGTAGATTGTCTCAATTCGATACGGATAGGGTTGATGACAATATTGAAAGTGCCCTCATGCTCTTTTTTTATTTGTTGATGAATAAGTCTGCCGATAGAATAACCTCCTCTTTCTACTTCGAGTTCTATGGACGAAATGGGAGGGTCGGAGATATTACACATCAGTTCATCGTTATCCACGCCTAATAAAGCGATTTCTTCTGGAATCGGTATGTTTGTCATTCGGCAAGTTTCGGAAATGAACAGGGCATGTGCATCATCACAGCAAAATAAGGCAACAGGTTTGGGGAGTTCCTGTAGCCATTGGCTGACTTCCATCCTTATTTCATCTTCCTGTTTATCAGATTCAAAACTGAAAAAGTCGCCTCCGATACGTTTCACTTCTTGGCGGTAGCCTTGACAGCGTTCATCGGACCAGACCACTCCTTTGATACCGAAATAGGCGAAATTCCGAAACATCCGTTTGGCAAAGAATTGAGCAGCCATCCTGCCCGTACCTTTATAATCGCCTGTCAGATTGGAGTAAGTAACGCTTCGGTGATGGTAGTTTTGCAACACAACAGGTATATTCAATTCTTTCTGCAAGTCAATCGTGTCATTATTCCATTGCCCGATGATAGCATCCGCTTTCCATTCTTTGGCCCATTTCAAAATACCTTGTTCTCCATACATGGCACTGTAATAAGAAGGGAGGCGATAAAATAGCCAGGGGCCGTTCTCTTTGGAATATTGTACAAGTCCCCGTAGCAGTTTCCTGTCAAATTCGCTGGAATAGTCTATTAGCAGAAGTATTTTGATCATATTTTTATGTTTTTCTTTAAATGTATTGTAGGGATGGTACAAATATATAAGAATAACTTTGATTTCCTATAATAAAGACTTACTTTTGTTGCAGCCAACACTTATCTGACACCCGGGTCTCATGAGCACTGACACCCGGGTGTTGGCATGCTTGAGACCCGGGTGTCAACACCATTGAGACCCGGGTGTCAGATGAAGTACGAGTATAAACGAAAAACAAGAGGAGTATAGACGATGGCAGTACCTTATGTAGTGAGAAAAAAAGCCGATTTGACATCGGGAGAAAAGAAAGAATTATGGTATGGTGTACCTAAAAGAGTGCTAAATCCGATTCGGAATAGGGAATTTGCCGAGTATATGGAGAGACGGAGTGGGTTCCATCGTGGGCAGATAGATGGTATATTGACGGAAATGGTTGATGCTATCCGAACTTTACTGTCTATTGGACAGCCGGTTACTATTGAGGGACTTGGTACGTTCCATACGTCGTTAACCAGTCCGGGATTTGAATGCCCCGAACAGGTAACTCCGGGAAAGGTGTCTGTATCACGGGTTTATTTCGTGGCTTGCCCTGAATTTGGTCGACAAGTGAAGAAGATGAAATGCACACGTATTCCCTTTAATTTGTACATGCCGGAAAGTATGTTGACCAAAGAAATGAAGGAGGCGGATAGGGAACAGGAGTTAGCTGCATATAATATAGGAAGGTCGGAAATCGACGAATAATTAATTAAATATCCATATTGTTTTGTGAATTGAACGAAACTTGGCTATATTTGTTCAATGGTTAGAACAAAATGTTAAGTATGATTAGAAGAGAAGCAATAAAGGAAGTTCTATTAGATAATAGAAATGAAGTAAGCAAACAGCAGGTTATACCTCGTAATTTTCAGTTTGAAGAGTTCGGAAATTATGTGTTTGTAGGTATTCGGAGAGCAGGAAAGTCATTTTTACTTTATCAACGGATACAGGAACTCATACATGGTGGTCATACTTGGAATGAGATGTTGTATGTAAACTTTGAAGATGAGCGTTTGATTGGAATGACGGCGGCAGACCTAAACCTTATACTTGAAGTACATGCTGAAATGTCGGAGGATAGACCTATGCTTTTCTTGGATGAAATTCAGAATATTGATGGGTGGGACAAGTTTGTGCGTCGGTTGGCTGATAGTAAATATCGGGTTTATGTGACAGGAAGCAATGCGAAAATGCTTAGTCAGGATGTGGCTACAACTTTGGGAGGAAGATATATTACAGTGAATGTATATCCTTATGATTTCAAGGAGTTTCTTCATGCCAATGACATTGAGGTAACGGAAAACTCTTTATTTGCGACGGAAAGTCGGGCTGGAATAAAACGAATGTTCAATGATTATTTTTATTTCGGTGGTTTCCCCGAAGGTGCTTTGCTTGCTGCAAAGAGGGATTATCTGACAAGTGTCTATCAGAAGATATACTTGGGGGATATAGCGGCCAGGCATTCGATAGAAAACACTTTTGCTTTGCGTGTGCTTTTCCGTAAGTTGGCCGAGAGTATAAAACAGCCGGTTTCATTTACTCGTATAGCCAATATTGTGTCTTCGACCGGAGTGAAGATTTCAAAGAATACTGTTATTAATTATATGGAATATGCCAAAAATGCTTGCCTGTTGATTCCTATTCAGAATATAGCGGATAAATTAGTGGAGCGTGAAACTAATCCTAAATATTATTTTGCTGATAATGGTATTCTTAATTTGCTTCTTTTGGATGCTAATACCTCGTTGCTTGAGAATCTGGTTGCTATGACGTTATTGCGGTGTTATGGGATGGATGATGCCGTATTTTTCTATAATAGAAATATAGAGGTCGATTTTTACTTACCTGAAACGGGGCTTGCTATACAGGTTTGCTATACGATGAATCTTTCCGATGATACATTTCAACGGGAAGTGCAAGCATTGGTGAAATTGAATAAAGTACTTGAATGTCGGCAATTATTGATAATAACATTTGATGACGAAGAACAGATTGAGCAAGAAGGATGTACGATCAAGGTAATACCGGTTTGGAAATGGTTGTTGGGTAAATAAGATAAATTAATACCCTCTCTGTCTTATTTATAAGATAAATCCCTATCTTTGTGGCACTTTTTACGAAAAAAGCAAATTCAAATTAATAGATATAGAAAAGAAAATGGCACAAGAAGACGTTTTTAAGAAGCTTGTATCGCATTGTAAAGAGTACGGTTTCGTATTTCCTTCGAGCGATATCTACGACGGACTAGGCGCTGTGTATGACTACGGTCAGATGGGCGTTGAATTGAAAAACAACATTAAGAAATATTGGTGGGACAGCATGGTGCTGTTGCACGAAAACATTGTCGGTATCGACTCTGCCATCTTTATGCACCCTACTATCTGGAAGGCTTCCGGACACGTAGACGCATTCAATGACCCTTTGATTGACAATAAGGATTCTAAAAAACGTTATCGTGCCGATGTGCTGATTGAAGATCAGTTGGCAAAGTATGACGATAAAATCAATAAAGAAGTAGCGAAAGCTGCCAAGAAGTTCGGTGAAGCGTTTGATGAGGCTCAGTTCCGTTCTACTAACGGACGTGTACTGGAACATCAGGCTAAGCGTGATGCACTTCATACTCGCTTTTCAAAAGCTTTGAATGATAACAATTTGGAAGAACTTCGCCAGATTATCATTGATGAAGAAATCGTATGCCCGATCTCCGGTACTAAGAACTGGACAGAAGTTCGTCAGTTCAATCTGATGTTCTCTACCGAAATGGGTTCTACGGCTGATGGCTCTATGAAGATTTATCTGCGTCCGGAAACTGCACAGGGTATTTTCGTAAACTACCTGAATGTACAGAAAACAGGTCGTATGAAAGTCCCTTTCGGTATCGCACAGATTGGTAAGGCTTTCCGTAACGAGATCGTTGCCCGTCAGTTCATCTTCCGTATGCGTGAGTTCGAGCAGATGGAAATGCAGTTCTTCGTAAAACCGGGAACAGAGCTTGACTGGTTCAAGAAATGGAAAGAAATCCGTTTGAAATGGCATAAGGCACTTGGCTTCGGAGATGCAAGCTACCGTTATCACGATCATGATAAGTTGGCTCATTACGCAAATGCCGCTACTGACATCGAATTCCTGATGCCGTTCGGATTCAAAGAAGTGGAAGGTATCCATTCTCGTACTAACTTCGACTTGTCTCAACATGAGAAGTTCTCCGGCAAGAGTATTAAATATTTTGATCCGGAACTGAACGAGTCTTATACTCCGTACGTAATTGAAACTTCTATCGGTGTTGACCGTATGTTCCTCAGTATCATGAGTGCATCTTATTGCGAAGAACAATTGGAAAATGGTGAAAGCCGTGTTGTTCTGAAATTGCCTGCTGCTTTGGCTCCGGTGAAATTGGCGGTTATGCCGTTGGTAAAGAAAGACGGTCTGCCTGAAAAGGCCCGTGAGATTATTGATAATTTGAAATTCCATTTCCATTGCCAGTATGATGAAAAAGATAGTATCGGTAAGCGTTATCGCCGTCAGGATGCTATTGGTACTCCGTACTGTGTGACGGTCGATCATCAGACATTAGAAGATAACTGTGTGACATTGCGTAACCGTGATACCATGCAGCAGGAGCGTGTCGCTATCTCTGAACTGAATAATATCATTGCAGACAGAGTAAGCATCACTTCTCTATTGAAAACTTTACAATAAACCTTTGACGAATGAGTAAAAAGATCTATTTATTCTCCTTAGTATTGTTGGCTTTGACGTTTACCGCTTGTAGCGAAACGGAAGAGGCCGGACGTTATGACAATTGGCGTGCGCGTAGTGAGGCTTTTATTGACTCGATAGCCAATGTGTATGCTGGACAACGAAATGGCAGCATAACAGTCACGGATGAAAAAGAGAGACTTTATCCTTTTACGGATTTGACGAATGGGCAGACAATATATGCCAAGAAAAGAATTCGTATAGATGGTGTGACGGATGACGATAAACCTTTATATACTTCTAAGGTAAGTGCATATTATCGTATGTCTTATTTTAATGGTGACGTTGTTCAACAGAATTTTGCAGGAACAGAGCCTGACGAGTTTGATGTGCCTTCGGAATTCTTATTGAATGAAGTGATCTCAGGCTGGGGGTATACGCTAACTGAAATGACAGAAGGAGAATTTTGGACTTTGTATATTCCTTATCAAAGTGGATATGGTTCCGGTACAGGTAGCGATGGCTCTTTACAGGCTTACTCGGCACTAGTCTATGATGTAAAATTGGATAAGATTGTAGAACGATATTAATCTTCCCAAGAATAAGAAAAATAAATAAGGTGTTGGTCATAAGGGATACAACACCTTATTTGTTTTTTATACTACTTTCTCTCACCTGTAAATGAGTAGGGATGGTCACTTGCTTGACAGCTTTATCCCCTTTAATCTGCTCAATCAATAACCGGCAGGCAGTTTCTCCCATTTTATAAGTTTGATGAGACACAGCCGATAATTTAGGCTCTACGTAATTGGCGTGTTGTTCGTCCGTATATCCGATGATGGCAATGTCGTCCGGTATACGCAGTCCATGTTTTTTGATAACTTCCATAGCGGCAAAAGCTAAGGTATCATTCATGGCAAGTATGGCATCAGGAGGCTGGGGAAGCGACAGCAAGGTCTCTGTGGCAATTTTACCCTCCTCGTAATCAATCTTCCGGCAGACGACCAACTCTTTCTCGATGGGAATACGGTTGTCACGTAGAGCTTCCAGATAACCATGCTTTCTTTTCTTGACGATGTCCAGATGATTCGCTCCACCTATAAACGCTACCCGTTTGCTACCATTATCCAGAAGATGTTGTGTTGCCATTTGAGCGGATTGCACCCCGTCCGCAACAACCGAAGAAAACTGTTCCGTCAGACAAACACGATCAAATAGAATAAGCGGCATATTGATATCTTTTAGTGCCGCAAAATGGGAATAGTCCGTAGTCTCCTGTGATAAGCAGGCGATGATACCCTCCACACGCATATTTACCAGGTTCTCAACGTTCCGTTTCTCATGTTCGTATGACTCATGCGATGTAGTGATAATCACAAAATATCCGTTGGCGATAGCCATATTTTCTATACCGTTCAAGATAGAGGCGAAGAAATGAGTTACGATATCCGGAACAATCACTCCGATGATACGCGGAGCATTCTTTCGTAAGCTCATGGCAAAAGGATTGGGACGGTAATTCATTTCTTTTGCCAGTTCCTTAGCCTTGGCGCAGAGCTCACGGCTGATTTCCGGGCTGTCTTTCAGTGCTCTGGATACAGTGGGGATCGATACTCCCAATGCTTGAGCGAGATCTTTGAGTGAAGTATGTTTCCGGTATTCCATTTGAAGGTCCTTTACTTTGATTCTTTTACAAAGAAAGCACATTCCCGGATAAATACGCATATCTGAAACAATATTTTTTACGTAAACCATTACGTTGCTTTTTAGTGGCTTTACCGCTATACGGAAATCATTCCTGACCTACTTTTGTCGCATACAAAACTATTTAAAACCTAGAAGTATGCAATACCATGAAATCGGAAAGACAGGGATGAAAGTGTCATCCCTTAGTTTCGGAGCCTCTTCCTTAGGAGGAGTTTTCCATGATTTAAAAGAGAAAGAAGGCATTCAAGCGGTATTTACCGCCGTTGAATCGGGAATGAATTTTATAGATGTCTCTCCTTATTACGGACATTATAAAGCGGAGACCGTGTTAGGAAAAGCGTTGAAAGAGCTTCCGCGCGACCGTTATTATCTTTCTACAAAAGTAGGGCGTTATGGAAAAGATGGAGTGAACACATGGGATTACTCAGCCAAACGGGTAACTGAGAGTGTGTACGAGAGTATGGAACGCTTACATATAGAGTTTATCGATTTGATAAATGTACACGATATTGAATTTGCCGATTTGAATCAGATTGTCAATGAGACATTGCCTGCCTTAGTAGCACTGCGTGAGAAAGGAGTGGTAGGCCATGTCGGAATCACAGATTTACAGTTGGAGAATCTGAAATGGGTAATCGACCACTCGCCAATCGGCACAGTCGAGTCCATTCTCAATTTTTGCCATTATTGTCTGTGCGATGATAAATTAGTGGATTTTCTGGACTATTTTGAATCCAAAGGAATCGGTGTGATTAATGCTTCTCCGCTTTCGATGGGATTGTTGAGCGAACGTGGTGTTCCTGCCTGGCATCCGGCTCCCCAATCGTTGGTAGAAGCCTGCCGTAAAGCAATGGAACACTGCAAAGCCAAGAACTATCCGATTGAAAAACTGGCTATGCAGTTCTCTGTCAGCAATCCCCGTATTGCCACCACCCTGTTCAGTACAACCAACCCGGAGAATGTGAAAAAGAATATCGCTTTCATTGAAGAACCGATTGATTGGGAGCTCGTTCGGGAAGTTCAGGAGATTATCGGGGAACAGAAACGTGTAAGCTGGGCAAACTCATAAAACGAACTTGTTGGTATGGACTACACAATCATTGATGCACATGCTCATTTATGGTTACGGCAAGATGCGGTCGTAGACGGACTGCCTATTCGTACGTTGGAAAACGGACGTTCGGAATTTATGGGAGAGATTCGCCAGATGGTTCCTCCTTTTATGATAGACGGGGTGAATAGTGCGGAAGTCTTTCTTTCGAATATGGACTATGCACAAGTATCTGCCGCTGTTATCACTCAAGAATTTATTGATGGTATTCAGAATGATTATTTGTCGGAAGTCGTTTCCCGTTATCCCGATCGTTTTTTTGTTTGCGGTATGTGTGAATTTCGTAAACCGGGATTTCTAGAACAGGCAAAAGAACTGATCGCAAAAGGTTTTAAAGCCATCAAGATTCCTGCCCATCGTCTTTTGCTGAAAGAAGGAAGGGTGATGCTGAACAGCGAAGAGATGATGGAAATGTTCCATTATATGGAAGATAAGGGCATTCTGCTTTCTATTGATCTAGCCGACGGAGCCACACAGGTTCCTGAAATGGAAGAGATTATTCAGGAATGTCCGGATTTGCGGATAGCTATCGGACACTTCGGAATGGTGACTCGCCCCGACTGGAAAGAGCAAATCCGTCTGGCACGTCATTCCAATGTGATGATTGAATCCGGTGGAATCACTTGGCTTTTCAATGACGAATTCTATCCTTTTAAAGGAGCGATAAAAGCCATCCGTGAAGCGGCAGATCTGGTGGGAATGGAAAAACTGATGTGGGGCTCGGATTATCCGCGTACCATCACAGCGATCACCTACAAAATGTCTTATGATTTTGTGGTGAAGTCTTCCGAATTAACGGAAGAGGATAAAAGACTCTTTTTGGGAGAGAATGCCCGGAATTTCTATGGATTTACAGATCTTCCCGTGCTTCCTTACATCAAGAACATGTCCGAATGATTGAGAAAACAACCTTATCGTAAAACTATATTCATGCCATGAAAAAGAATACATATACAATACCTTTAGCTTTGGTTTTCTGCCTTTTCTTCTTGTGGGCGATAAGCAGTAATCTGCTTCCTACAATGATCCGGCAATTGATGAAGACCTGCGAGCTGAACACCTTTGAGGCTTCTTTTACAGAGACAGCCTATTGGCTTGCCTACTTCATTTTCCCTATTCCGATAGCTATGTTCATGAAACGATACAGCTATAAAGCAGGAATTATATTCGGACTTATCCTGGCCGCTATCGGGGGGCTGCTCTTTTTCCCTGCTGCCATACTGAAAGAATATTGGGCTTACCTTTGCATCTTTTTTATCATTGCCACCGGAATGTGCTTTCTGGAGACGGCTGCCAATCCGTATGTAACAGTGCTGGGTGCCTCTGAAACGGCTCCCCGCCGATTAAATCTGGCGCAGTCCTTCAACGGGCTCGGAGCTTTTATTGCCGCCATGTTCCTAAGCAAACTCATCCTTAGTGGGAATCATTACACACGGGAAACACTTCCTGTAGATTATCCGGGTGGTTGGCAAGCCTATATCCAACTGGAAACGGATGCCATGAAACTTCCTTATCTGATATTGGCGTTACTGCTCATTGCCATAGCCGTTGTATTTGTCTTTTCAAAGTTGCCGAAGATTGGAGATGAAACAGCTTCTTCAGATGCAGTGACGGCTGATGGCAAGAAAGAAAAACTGATAGACTTCGGAGTATTAAAACACTCGCATCTTCGTTGGGGAGTGATTGCGCAATTCTTCTATAATGGAGGGCAGACAGCCATCAACAGCCTTTTCCTGGTCTATTGCTGTACCTATGCGGGATTGCCGGAAGATACGGCTACCACTTTCTTCGGACTCTATATGTTGGCTTTTCTTTTGGGACGTTGGATTGGTACGGGCTTGATGGTGAAATTCCGTCCTCAAGATATGTTGTTGCTATATGCCCTGATGAATATCCTCCTGTGTGGAGTGGTGATGATATGGGGAGGAATGATCGGATTATATGCGATGCTGGCTATCTCGTTCTTTATGTCCATCATGTATCCTACTCAATTCTCATTGGCTTTAAAAGGACTTGGAAATCAGACGAAGAGCGGCTCGGCCTTTCTTGTAATGGCGATCGTTGGTAATGCCTGTCTCCCGCAGTTGACGGCTTATTTCATGCATATTAACGAGAACATCTATTATATCGCGTATGGCGTGCCGATGATTTGTTTTGTATTCTGTGCCTATTACGGATGGAAAGGTTATAAAGTAATCGATTAATAAATTTATTATCAAATACATATCAAATGAAAGCAGTTCAAATTATCAATCCCTCCGAAATGAAGGTGGTTGAACTGGAAAAACCGACCGTTGGAGCCGGTGAAGTATTAGTAAGAATCAAGTATGTTGGTTTTTGTGGTTCCGACTTGAACACATTCCTGGGCAAAAATCCGATGGTGAAATTACCTGTGATACCGGGACACGAAGTAGGAGCAGTCATTGAGGAAATCGGCCCGGATGTTCCGGCAGGTTTTGAGAAAGGCATGAATGTGACCTTGAATCCATATACCAACTGTGGAAAATGTGCTTCTTGTCGCAATGGTCGTGTTAATGCCTGCGAACATAATGAAACATTAGGTGTGCAACGCAATGGAGTGATGTGCGAATATGCTGTATTGCCCTGGACAAAGATTATTCCGGCTGGCAATATTTCTTCTCGTGACTGTGCTTTGATTGAACCGATGAGTGTAGGCTTTCATGCCGTATCTCGTGCACAGGTGATCGACAACGAGTTTGTGATGGTGATTGGTTGCGGTATGATTGGCATCGGTGCCATTGTACGTGCCGCTTTGAGAGGTGCAACAGTAATCGCTGTCGACTTGGATGATGAAAAGCTGGAACTGGCGAAAAAGGTAGGCGCCTCTTATGTGATTAACTCCAAGACAGAAAATGTACACGAACGGATGCAGGAGATCACAGAAGGACTGGGCGCTGATGTCGTGATTGAAGCTGTTGGCAGTCCGGTGACTTATGTAATGGCGGTGGATGAAGTCGGTTTCACAGGACGGGTGGTTTGTATCGGCTACGCTAAAAGTGAGGTTGCTTTCCAAACGAAACTCTTTGTTCAGAAAGAACTGGATATTCGTGGTTCTAGGAATGCCTTGCCGGCAGACTTCCGTGCAGTCATCAATTATATGAAAGAAGGAAATTGTCCGGTAGAAGAGTTGATATCGAAAGTAGCCAAACCTGAAGGAGCTTTAGAAGCTATGCAGGAATGGGCGGCTAATCCGGGGAAGGTATTCCGTATTCTAGTTGAGTTTTAAGTAGCTGCTTAGTCGGCTTTTATGATCAGGGTTGCACGGAACAGAGATTTTTATTTGATCCGTGCAATCTACATCTAAGAAGATGATCGATTGAGTTATTGCTGCAAGCTACTCCATTAAGAACTGGCGTATTGAACAGTGGCGTATCCCTTCATAGCTATTCCCGTTGAAGTTATCCTCTGTTATTACCATTTTAGGATAATTATCTTGTATTTTTAGTAGATTCCCGAATTCTCTTTCAGCAGTTTTTTCACTGTCTATTTTTAAGGCAACTTGTATGTAGAGTTTTTCTCCGTTTTTTTCTCCGATGAAATCAATTTCCTTATCTCCATAATAACCAACCTTTACTTCATATCCTCTATATAGAAGATGATTATAAACCAGGTTCTCTAATATTTTGGCTTTGTCTGTAATGCGGTATCCAATAACAATATTGCGGATTCCCATATTTTCGAAATAGTATTTCTCTCCTATTTCAAAGACACGTTTACCTATTAAATCATATCTTTCTACCCGGTGAATAAGAAAAGCGTTGCTTAGGTATTCTGTATAATTTTGAATTTGATTTACAGAAACCGTCGCATGTTGTGATTTTAAATAATCACTGATATTTTTAGCCGAGAACAGATTTCCTATGTTTTCGGATAAGAACTGGATTAACTTCTCTAAAAATAATGTGTTTCGTAGTTTATACCGACTGACTACATCACGAAAAACAATCGTAGAGTATACACTTTTCAGATATTCATTTACTGTCTCGTCTTCGAGAGGAAGGTTCAACAAGTAAGGAAGCCCACCATAACGACTATATAGTTCATAGCTTTTTTCATTGTCAGTCAATCCATGAAATTCGAGGAATTCCAAATAAGAGAGACTGTATATTTTGAATTCAATATATCTGCCGCTTAAATAAGTTGCAAGTTCTCCTGAAAGCATATTGGCATTACTACCGGTAATGTATATATCGTTATCTTCATTGAGGAGGAGAGAACGAATCACTTTCTCAAATCCCGGAATGTCCTGTATTTCGTCGATAAATATATAGTTCTTGTCTTTCTTATGACTTTGAGAAATGATGTAGGAATGTAAATCTTGGGCTGTTTGTAATGAACTGAATTCAAAGTCTTCCAGATTGATGTAAATGATATTGGCATTTGGCTCTTCACCTAAAATTTCTTCAATAAGTTGATAAAGGAGAAAGCTTTTGCCTACACGTCTCTGACCTGTCAGTACCTTAGCTACAGATTTCCGCATGAAAGGTTTTATCCGTTCGATGTAGCCTTTTCTTTTTTTGAGAATTCTAGGAAAGTCCATCTTATTATAGATTTTATTTGTATTTAAAACTTTTGCTAAGATAAGGAAAAATTTTAAGTATACTTCAAACTTTTATTGGAAATCGGGCAAGTTTTAAGTCTATTTTAGTTCTGTTGAAATGTAATATCAGGAAATCTTGTGATTGTAGGTATATTGGTAGAGTTTATCCGGCAGGGTCCTATTTTTAAAACATTTTAAATAGGATTCCCTGTTGTTCTTGTATCAGTTTCAGTTCTTGCTAATAGGAATTTGAAAACTGGAGGCTGGAAGCCCGTCTGTATTATATATGGAAGATGGCGGATTGTTTTCCCAAGCATAGCGAATGCTTGTCGGTTCTTCCTGCCCGTTCCACTTGACAATAATCTGATTACCTTCTGTATATGCTTCTACGAATTTATATTTTCCATCTTTGCCGGAGACAGCAATACCTTCCAATGCTTTCGCTTGCTTCAGCGAGCCTGTTCCTTTCGTGAAAGAGATGATAATCTGCCCGTTTCCTTTTAGTTCGGCTTTCTCTACCATAGGTCCTTCTGCCACTTGATCTGTTTTGTTGAAAGCTAATCTGTTCATTTGGAGGACACAGCGGTGCGCCAAGTCTTTCTTGTTGAGCGGATGAATATCGTTACTTTCTCCCAGATCGATAGCAGTAGCCAACCCTGTGTTTTTTAAGCGAAGAGTAACTCTGCGTTGTGCTTCACGTACTTGGGCTACACCGCTTTCCATAGGTTTGTTGCTTCTTTGCTGATAATTGGCCAGTTGCACTATAACAAATGGCAGTTTCTTATTTGCCCACTGTGTACGCCAGTCATTGATAAGGTTGACTAACATACTCTCGTATTGTTTACTTCCGTCCGGGCCGGTATCAGATTCTCCTTGGTACCAGATAATTCCCCGAATGCTATAATTGCGTAATGGATGTATCATGCTGTTATATAGTCCTGCCGGTTCGTTTTGGAAACTTCTGCTTGAGGGTGCTGAAGGCAGGATACAGCCGATCTTGTGTTTCCACAGAGAAGAGAGTGGAAAAGTCTTTCCCTCGATTTCTAGTTGATAAGGCTTACCTTTCACAAAGAATGGACTTCCCTTGCTGCTAAGCAGCCGGATAACGATTTCATTCTCTCCGGCACGAAGTGTTCCGGTCGGGACCTGATAAATGCGTGGCGGATACTGATAACCAGTCCTTCCTACACAAACTCCGTTTATATAGGTGGCATCTGCATCTTTTAGTGTTCCCACACGTAAAGTCGCCTTTTTTCCCGCCAACTCTGACGGAATATTGATACGCTGACGGAAGTAATGTACTCCGTTGACGGGTTTATCCCAGCTTCCTCCCCAGTTGGAGTTGAACACCTCTGTTTGTTCCCAATCGGAATCTTCGAAGTTATCTTGTGTCCATTTCCCCTTATACCCAAGATCTTTCTCCAGTTGTTGCCGGTTCCATTGATCAGCCAGCATTTTATCCGCCCTCTTTACCGAGTCCGGATAGTCGGGATTACTGTATAATCCTGATGCGAGTTTGGCTTGGAAGTTCTTATGCTTTTCCAAAGAATGACGGGTAGACCATGCCGCGATAGGGGTTCCTCCCCAACTGCTATTGATAATTCCGACCGCAACTCCTTTTTCTGTCTGCATCTCTTTAGCGAAAAAATAGCATAAGGCCGCAAAGTCCAACACGTTTTCTTGAGTACATATCTTCCAGACATTCTCGCTATTATCTTGCGGCTCTATGAAATTATAAGCATATTTGGTCTTGGTGTAACGGATAAGATTGTTTTCATAGGATAGTATTTCGTCCTTATATTTGTCCATTACCCGTTTTACGGTAAGTTCCATATTCGACTGTCCGCTACATAGATATACATCACCGATGTATACATCTTGCATCACTAGCTGGTTGACTTTCAATTCGTATGGTCCTCCGGCTTTATATTTGGGTAGTTTGATGGACCATTCTCCCGTTTGGGACGCTTGAGTTCTGTATTGCTTGCCGTCAATGGTAACGGTGACTGTTTCTTTAGGCTCTGCCCACCCCCATATTGGAATAGGAACTTCCCGTTGCAAAACCATCCGGTCGGAAAATATGCCGGGAAGTTTTACCTCAGCCCGGCATATTATTGCACATAATAATAAACTCTCTAGTATGAAAAATACTTTCTTCATTATTATTTCTTAGCTACTAGAACGATATTATTTATATCTACCTTTTTGTTTTTCCCCATTCCGATAGAAACTTTTGTAATAGTACTGGGATCTATACTGATAACACCTTGTTTTTCATCTTTAAAAGATTTGAATTCAATCTTCTTTTTCCCGGTTCTATAAAATCCCATGGAGGTTTTTACAGTTTCACCGTTTTTGGTATATTCTATTTTTAATGAGCATACGGCACCTGTGGCTTTTTCGTCTAACTTCTCGAAGTTAGCTGCTTCAAAGTTTATTCCGGTGTAATTGCTGTAATCCATCTTTGGGAATACCAAGTGACCAAAACCGGTACAGATTAGCGTTGAACCTTCGACTGTTAGTTTGTTGGCTTCGCATTCAAAAACTTCGATTGTCTTATTCTCTTGTGCGGTGGCATTAAAAACTCCGAGTAATGCAACAAATGCTGCGACTAAGTACTTTTTCATGATGGTAAATTTAATTGGTTATACGATGTTTTTATTTGATATGGGCAAATGTAGGAATTTTGATAGAATCATTACTTATTTGGATGTATCTAAAACTTTTAAATATGTAAGACCGATTGCTTTTGTGCGGATGAAACGATTTTAAAATAAAATGTAACGTCGGTTTACGCACTAAAATATGTATGAAACACTTGGGCAAGTGATTGTCTGTATTGGCTTGTATCTTTGGAAAATCATTCAGAATATTAATCTTTAAAAATAAAATACCATGAAAGTCTTTCGAAAAGTGCTGTTTACATTAGCGTTGGCAGGCAATATAACAATACTATCATCACAGAATGTAGCTGTGTTCGATGAATTCCTGTATAAATCTGAGAGTCAGATGAAAGCTAGTGAAAATCAATATTTGAATCCTATCCTTCCCGGTTGTTACCCGGATCCTAGTATTTGCCGGGTGGGCAAAGATTATTATTTGGTTAATTCTAGTTTCAGTTATTATCCGGGAGTACCTATTTGGCATAGTACGGATCTGATTCACTGGACTCAATTAGGTCATGTGCTCAACAGACCTTCACAATTGTTGACAAAGAACAGTAAGATGTCTTGGGGAGTGTATGCTCCTGATATAAAGTATAATCCTCATAATAAGACATTTTATATGATAACTACGGGTACTGGGTATGGTAATACTACTTATGTAAAGACAGATGACCCGAAGAAATGTAATTGGAGTGATCCGATAGTACTTCCTTCTGTGAAAGGCATTGATCCGAGTTTTTTCTTTGATGAAGACGGGAAGGCATATATCTTAAACAATGAGCCTCCAGCGTATGAACCGCTGTATGATGGACATCGTGCAATATGGATCCGTGAGTTTGACTGGAAGAACGACCGGGTTGTCGGAGAACCGAAAGTTGTGATTGACGGTGGCTTGGATATCACAAAGAAACCTTCTTGGATTGAAGGTCCTCATTTGTATAAAATAAAAGGGAAATATTATCTGATGGCTGCGGAAGGAGGTACAGGTCCCAATCATCGGGAGGTCATTTTAACCTCTGATTCTCCGATGGGGCCTTTTATTCCTTGTGCTATTAACCCCATTTTGACTCAAATGGGGCTTCCGTCCGATAGAAAAGAACCGATTACTTGTGCGGGGCACGCTGATCTGGTTGAAACAGAAAATGGGGAATGGTTTGCTGTGTTTCTAGCAGTCCGTCCTTATCGTAACGGACATGAAAATACGGGGCGTGAAACATTCTTATTACCGGTAAAATGGAATGATGAGCAGCCGATAATTCTGGATAAAGGAAAGGTTGTACCCTATGTTGTGGATATGACTCCCGGAATGAAGAATCTGTCGGAGAATAATAAAATACAGGGGTATGATCCTTATGCACCTGCTCTACTATGGACCTCGAAAGGGCTCTCAAAAGAGGCTACTTTTATTCGAACGCCTAAAGAGGAATTCTTTCAAATAAGGAAAGATGGCAAATTAGCATTGAAGCCACGAGAAATACGTATTGAGCAATTTGGTAATCCTTCTTTTATTGGTCGTCGGGTGAATAGCAAGAGATTTAAGGCACAGACGGCTTTAACTTATATTCCTGAGGGAAAACTGGATTTTGCCGGAATAGTTTGTTTTCAAAATGACTATTGTTATGTGCAATTTGGGAAAACAGTTGATAAACAAGGAAAAGTTATTCTTTCCCTAAAATCGTATAGTAGCCGCAGCAAAAAAGAATTGAAAGATGAATATGAATACTTTTTATCAGATAAAGAGAAAAAACAAAAGGTCTATTTGAAGGTAGAGGCTTTGACACCGGAGGAATATACTTTCAGTTATGCATTCGGCAGGTCAAAATCTTGGACTGTGTTGGGAAAAGTAAAATCAAGTCTTTTAAGTACGGCAACTGCCGGAGGGTTTACCGGGACCACAATAGGGGTATATGCAACAGGAGAATAACTTTGGATAATCTTAAAATAGAATGAATATGCTCTAACTTGCAAAAAAAATAGTTTATTTGCAGAATTAATGAAAAACAGATTGCTATGAAAAGACTACTATCATTGATGCTTATTTGTTTGGCTGGCTTTGCCCGACTAACAGCAGAGAATATATTGTTCTATGATTCCAAGCAATTGACGTGTGACCTTGTTACGTCTATTTGTCAGGATAAAGATGGTTTTATATGGATTGGTACTGACTATGGCTTGAATAAATTTAATGGAATACAATTCACCCATTATTATAATAGTCAGAGAGATAGTACTTCCTTGTTAGATAATTCGGTTAAGACATTGATGCTTGATAAGGAGGGCACTTTATGGGTTGGTAGTGTCAGTGGACTGCAATATTATGTGCCGGAAGAAAACAACTTCCGGCATATTACCTTTGATGAGAATATTCCGTTACATGTGAAGAAGATAACACAACTACGTTCCGGTGATATTTGGGTAGCCTCTTCAGGAAGAGGACTTTTTTGTATTCCCAAAAATACAAAAGTAGCGGTACGGATTACGGATGTGCCTGAGACTGCAGACTACTCTCATTATGGAGCTATTTACGAAGATAAAGAAGGGAATGTTTGGATTGGAGTGGATAATGTCGGATTATTGTGTTATGATCCAGCTACTCACCAAAGTAAAATGTATAAGAATGATGCTCTTAAAGGAGGTTCTATTATTTCTTGTATCACAGAGGATACCGATGGTAACCTGTTGATTGCTACTGCTATTTCGGTTTATTCTTACGATAGAGAACATGATAAATTTATTGAGTTTAAACATAATGAGAATTGGTTGCCTGCCCGTTCTGTGCTAACTTGTAAGGATGGGACAAGTTATGTGGCAACTTATGGCAAAGGGTTGAAAACTATTTCATCGGACTTGGCTGAGTTGTATTCAGAGCCGTTTTCACTTCCGTTTTTTGATTTGAATTATGCCAAGATTTCAACTGTTTATGAAGACCGTGATATGAATCTATGGCTGGGATGTTATCATAAAGGAGTAGTTATGATATCAAAAGAGCCGACTCCTTTTCATTTTTGGAATGTTCCGGAACGCGAATATCCGTCTGCAAGTGTTGTTACTACCATTGCTAAAGACAGAGATGGTAACATACTCGGAGGAGTAGAAAATGCAGGGATTTTTCAGATTAATTCAAAAGGTAATATTGTCGGGCATTTATTTGAGAAACGAACTTTCTCTTCAATGTATAAGGATGATAATGATAATTTATGGTTTGGAGGACGGTTCTGTGGCATCTTTATGGAGGAACCTAATGGGAAAGTGATCTCTTTATTTCCGGAAATAAAAAACAAGGATATTAAAGATATAATAGGGGATGATAGAGAAAACCTGTATTTTTCAGTTTATGGTAGTGGTTTTATGCAATATCATCTGCCTACGCGGACTGTGACTAACTATACAAGTTCATTGACGGAATTGAAAAACAATTGGATTAATTCATTCATTTATAGTTCGGAGGAGCTTCTGTGGATAGGTCATTGTTATGGAATAGATTGTTTCGATCCACGGATTAAAGGGTTCAAACATTTATCCGCAGAGTTCTGTGGCTTTATTACTTATTCATTGTTGGAAGATGTAAAGGGTAACATATGGGCGGGTACTAACAAAGGTCTTCTTTGTTATAATCCATCCCGGAAGATACTGAAACATTATGATATGGAGGACGGCCTTTCCAATAACTTTGTATATGGGGTAGCGGAGGATGAACATGGTAATATCTGGTGTAGTACTTTGAAGGGAATCAATCTGGTAAATGTAGATGAAAATAGAATTGTCTCTTACTATTCGGAGCGTGGACTTGTTGATAACGAATATATGCCGGGAGCCAGTTTTCAGTCTATGGATGGAATGATTTATTTAGGGGGTATCAAGGGGATAACTTATTTTCATCCGGACAGTATCGTGCAACAGCAAAAGCAACTCGAAGTCGTTCTTTCTAATCTCTATCTTGGTGGAAAGGCTGTGACTGTGGGGCAAAAATCGGGAAGTCGGCCCATTATTGAAACGGTTGCAACGCAGGCAAATGATATCCGTTTGGCTTATGAGGACAATACGTTTATGCTTGAATTTTCTACGTTCGATTATAAGAATGTGGATAATATTTTTTATGAATACCGTATTAGGGAATATGGAAAAGAATGGACCGCCACCCAATTGGGGGTTAATCAGATTACATACAATCATCTAAGTTCAGGTAACTATACACTTGAGGTACGTGCTTGTGAAAACGGGCAATATAGTCCGGTGAAAGTGTTTTATATCTCTATCGCAGCACCCTGGTGGCGTTCTTTGCCTGCCTATATCTGCTATGTTCTGTTGGTAGTGACTGCGTTGGGACAAATCTATTTGATGCTTAGGCGTCGCCATCAGAAAAATCTGAATGAAGAGAAAATAAAGTTGTTTATTAATTTGTCGCATGAAATACGTTCACCGATGACTTTGATTATTAGTCCGTTGGAGAGTCTGTTGAAACGTGATTATGATCCGGATACAATGAAACTGTTGCGTTTGATGCAGAAAAATGCCAATCGGATTGTCAATCTGATGAATCAGTTATTGGATATGCGTAAAATTGAAAAAGGGCAATTGCATATACATTGCAGGGAAACCGATATGGTAGGCTTTATTGAGGAACTGATTTCCTTGTTTGATTATCAGGCACAGAAAAGGAATATCAGATTGCTTTTCGAGCATGACCGGGAAATAATGCAAGCTTGGGTGGACCGTAACAATTTTGATAAAGTGCTAGTGAATCTCTTGTCAAACGCTTTTAAATATACACCGGATGGCGGTGAGATTAAGATATGCCTGCATGAAAAGGTTAATGAATATGCGACAGATACTTTGCGTCATTATCTGGAGATTGAAGTAGCAGATACTGGAACGGGTATTGATGCAAGCAAACTGGAAAAGATATTTGAGCGTTTTTATCAGGCTCCCAATAATTCAAACGGAAGTTTGGGATTTGGCATAGGATTAAATTTGTGTCGTATGATTGTCAAACTTCATCATGGCATTATTTATGCTTCTAACCGTAAAGACGGACAGGGAAGTAGTTTTGTCATTCACTTGCCGTTTGGAAAGGATCATCTGAAGAAAAATGAATTGGAAAATGAAGAGACTGTGCCTTCACGAATAGTTACACCTGCATTTACATTGCCAGCAGTGGAAGAAGAGGAAGCCGTTAAAGTGAAATATCATAAGACGAATAATAAGATCATTATTGTAGATGATGATGACGAGATCCGTAATTTTCTGGAGGCAGAGTTAGGACAACAATATAAGGTATTCGTATGTCGCAATGGGAAGGAGGGAATTCAAGCCATATTGAAGTATCAGCCTGATCTTGTCATTTCTGATGTGATTATGCCCGAAATGGATGGTATCTCCATGTTGAAAGCTCTTCGTGGGAATCCGAATGTCAGCCATATACCGGTAATCTTATTGACATCGAAGGCGGATTATAAAGACCGTATACAAGGATTAAGCAAGGGAGCTGATGTTTATTTGGCTAAGCCGTTTAATATAGAGGAGTTAAGGATTCACATTAAAAACCTGATTGATACCCGGCTGTTATTGAGAGGGAAATATTCGGGTGCACAGGACCAGGAAGGTAAAATTGAATTTACTGAAAATAAATCCGGTGATGAACGTTTGATGGAGCGTGTAATGAGTGTTGTGAATAAATATATGGCTGACCCGGAGTTTAATGTAGAAATGATGGCTAGAGAGGTGGGGCTCAGTCGGGTTCAGCTTCATCGTAAGTTGAAGGACATAACCGGTGTTCCGGCTTCGACTTTTATTCGTAATTTGCGTATGAAGAAGGCGGCTGCCTTGTTGCGGGAGCGTAAATTGAATATTGCAGAAGTTGCTGATGCGGTGGGATTTGATAATCAGGCGAATTTTTCAACTGTCTTTAAAAAACAATATGGAGTAACTCCCACAGAGTATATTGAATCCGCCCAAGATACTTCGTCTTTTGAAGGAAAGGAAACGAAATAACCTGCGGGGAATCATTTTTAAAAAGGATTGAAACATTCTAAAAAAACTATAGTACAAATAAAAAATCTCTTGTAACATAGTACAGAGTGTAATAGGGTGTAAGTTCATAATTTTGTATCGGTTGAAACTGTATAAGAATCAACCAATACAAAATTTGTTGGCTTATAGTTTATTATCAGTTTAAATATAATATGTATGAAGAACAATTATTTATTTAGATGTACAATGCTCGCAGGATTGCTTTCGGCCGGTGTCGTTTATGCAGTCACTCCTGCGTCTATTGCAGTTGGAGCTTCGTCATTCCCTATTGCACAGTCTGTGTCGGAAGAGAAGATTACGATTACCGGTACAGTTACAGATGAGAATGGAGAACCTTTGATTGGAGTTAGTATTCAAGTCAAAGGAACGAGTAAAGGGACTATTACCGATGTAAATGGTAAGTATACATTGAGTTTGTCTCCGGGAGCTACCATCTCATTTTCGTATGTCGGGATGAAACCGATGCAACGTAAAGTGACCAAAGGTGGTCAGTTGAATGTGTCGATGCAGAATGATGCGAAAATGTTGGATGAAGTTGTTGCAATTGGGTATGGAACGATGAAACGCGGGGACCTGACAGGATCTGTTGTTTCAGTGAACGCCAAAGCTATTGAGGAATCAATGGCTTCTACTATCGACCAGGCCTTACAAGGACGTGCTGCCGGTTTGCAAATGACACAAAACTCAGGTGTTCCCGGTGGTGGTACATCCATTCAGATTCGTGGCGTGAATTCTTTGAATAGTACCAACGAACCTATTTATGTGGTTGACGGTGTAATTATCTCCGGTGAGACAGGATCGAATACAAGTAATGCGATTGCAGGTATCAACCCGGCCGATATTGAGAGTATCGAGATTCTGAAAGATGCTTCTGCCACGGCTATTTATGGGGCTCAAGCGGCTAATGGAGTGATACTTATATCGATGAAGGCGGGTGTTAGCGGAAAGCCTAGAGTTAATTTTCAAGCTTCTGCCGGTGTGCAGGAATTGCCTAATAAAATTGATATGATGGATTTGAGAGGATATGCCCGTCATTATAACGAGTTATATGCTCTTTTAGATGCAAGCAAGGTAAAGGATGCTTTCAGTCATCCTGAAACTTTGGGAAGTGGAACCGACTGGCAAGATGAAATATTCCGTAAAGCGTTGCTGCAAAATTATAATATCTCAGTTCGCGGAGGTACTAAGACGGTGACTTATAACATCTCAGGTGGATATACCGGACAAGATGGTATTTGTATTGGTTCGGATTTTGAACGTTATACATTCCGTACGGCTACCGAAATACAGGCTACGTCAAAGGTACGTTTTGGTGGTACGGTGAATGTTTCTTATACCAAGCAAAGTACGGGGATGGCCAGCTGGTCTATTATTCCGAATGCACTTTATCAGGCACCGGATGTTCCGGTACGTGATAATGGAGGAAATTTTACAGGGCCTTCGGATAATGATCAGGAATTTCTAAGTAGTTATAGTAATCCGGTAGCGTTAGCGTCACTGACTCAGCGTAATAATGAGAAAGGTGGAGTACGGGCCAATTTATTTATGAAGATCAATCCTGTAAAATGGCTGACATACCGGACAGACTTTACAGCTGACGGTAGTTTGGATAATTATCAATACTTTCTGCCTCAATATGAACTAGGATGGTCTAAGAACCCTTATTCGACCAATGAACATTCCAAAAACTATGGTCTCTATTGGGGATGGAAAAATGTGTTGACAATGGATAAGACTTTTGCCAGAAAGCATAAGGTAAGTTGGATGTTGGGACATGAGATGACTTCGCGGAAGTCTGACTATCTGCAAGGTAAACGTACTCATGGAGATGCAGTACTGACAGACCTGGATGCAGGTGATGCTGTTTATGCTACAAATAGTGGAAGAGGAAGTAAAACGACTTACCTGTCATTCTTTAGCCGTTTATTTTATAGCTATAACAACCGCTATCAAATGACTGCTACTATACGGCGCGATGGAACTTCTAATTTTGCCAAAGGCAATCAATGGGGAACTTTTCCTTCAGTAGCTTTGGCATGGCGTGTTTCTGAAGAACGTTTTTGGCGTCCGTTGAAAGATGTTATCAATAACCTTAAGTTCAGGGTTAGTTACGGGGAAGTTGGCAACTCGAATGTCAGTTCGTTTGCTTACCAACGGATGGGGAATTTCGTTCAGTCTATCTGGGGGAATAGTATACAAACGGCTAATATAGCTAATCCGGATTTGACATGGGAAAGCACACGCTCATGGAATGCGGGACTTGATCTGAATCTCTTCAACAATCGTGTGGAATTTATCTTTGATGCTTATATAAAGAAAACCAAAGATTTGTTATTACAACAAGATTTTCCCGGTTACGTTGGAACCACTGGTACTGGTGCTGCCACTGCACAATGGGCCAATATAGGTTCTATGCAAAATAAGGGATTTGAATTTACGTTGAACACAGTCAATATTTCTAACCGTGATTTTCAATGGCGTACGAATGTGACATTCAGTTTGAATCGTAACAAAGTAGTGGCTATGAATACGGAAAACGCTTTTATTGATAAGACTTATCAGCAAAGTGGGGAGACAAATGTGGTCACTCGTACAGCAATAGGACATCCGGTAAGCCAGTTTTACGGCTATAAAGTGATAGGACGGATAAATACGGCTTCTGATTATCTGATAGATAACGGAGACGGAACCAGTACTGTGAAAATAGCGACTCCTGTATTGAGAACAGGCGATTGCGTTGTGAATGCCGGTACGGATAAAGGTAGCTTGGTAAAGCAAGTATATATTGGAGACTATATTTTTGAGGACGTAAACAATGACGGTATCATTGATGAGAAGGACCAGACCTTCTTGGGAAGTCCGTTACCAAAGTTTACTTATGGTATTAATAATACATTTAAGTATAAGAATTTCGATCTTTCCATCTTCTTGTATGGCTCGCAAGGGAATAAGGCAATGAACTATTTGTCTCGTCGTTTGAAGAATCCGAATTCAAGTGGTAATGTACACCAGGAAGTTAATAATTATGCTCGCTTGGGATATATTGACGGCAATTCTGCTAACAATAACGTTTGGAATATTTGTATTTTGCCGGGGGCAAATCCGAGCCAACCCCGTATGTCTGTAAATGACGCAAATGATAATGACCGTATCAGCAACCGTATAGTTGAAGACGCTTCTTTCTTGCGTATACAGAATATTGTTTTCGGTTATACATTGCCTAAAAGTTGGTTGCGTAAATTGAAAATAGAGAATGCACGTGTCTATGCAAATATTAAGAATGTGTATACATTTACCGGCTATAGTGGTTATGATCCAGAAATAGGCTCTACCCAAGCACAATATTCCTATTCCGGTCAGAGTATGCTGATGTACGGTGTAGATACGGGACGTTGTCCTTCTCCGAGAATTTACACGTTTGGTATAGACTTAACTTTCTAAATAGAATATTTCCATGAAAAAATATATATTATCAATAGTGTTGGGACTGACAACAGCAATGTTTACATCTTGCGATGATTTTTTGCAAGTCGATGCTTCCAATCAAAAAGAAACAGCTAAAGCATTCACAACTTACGATGAACTGCGTCAGGCAACAGCTTATCTCTATATGAGACCATGGTTTGGTTTTCACAGTACTTATTTATTCAGTTTTGGCGATGCCCGTGGAAATAATATCTATGGGGACAACAACAATGAACGGGGATATGCTCCTTTCTGTCTTTTTACGGATAAGCCGAATACTCCGGGATTGAGTAATGCGTGGAATTCGCTTTACACAGTTATTACTCAGGCGGATTATATTATCAATGACTATGCTCCGCAAGGACGTCAGCACTTTGATGAATCGCAGGCGAATATTTGTGAAGGAGAAGCCCGTTTTATGCGTGCGGCTGCTTATTATTACTTGGCCTCCTATTGGCATGATGTTCCTTTAATAGAAGATCCGGTAGCATATACTCAAACAGTCAATGTAGCTCCCACTCGTTTTGAGGACGTGATTCGGTATGGTATACGTGATTTGGTTTATGCGACGGAGTATTTACCGGTTTCGGATGTGGACGGACGAGTGACCAAATATTCTGCTGAAGGCCTTTTGGCACGCTATTATGTGACATTAGCTGCTTATGCACGTGGCGGACATTGTTCACAAACAACGATGGATTATTATGAAGCGAGTGATAATCTTGATTTGGCGGAGAAGCTCTACGATCTGGCGAAAGAAGCTGCCGGTAATGTAATCACCGGACAAAGCCGTTACGGACTGATGGAGGATTATGAGCAGATTTTCCGTGTTCAGAACAATAATTGTAAGGAGGTACTGTTCGCATTACAACCCTTGAAAGGTGTAGATGTCTATGGTATGGGAAATAGCAACGGACAGGGGCTCTGTTCTTATTCGGATTTACTTAATGGGTTCAGTGCGTATAATGCATCTTACATTTCTTATGATTGCTTGCGTATGATGATAAACTCCGGAGGACTTTCACGTCTGCGTGCCAATGTGCTTTATCCGGGACAAACATATAGCTATATTGGTACTCATACTGCGGAAGGAGCCTGGAGTGCAGGCTATAAGAGTGGGCAGAAGTTGAAAGGAATAGAAACCGGCAAGAAAACAGCATTTAAAAAACAGATAGTTGGTAGTCCGGAGGATACAAACAATATCGCTATTAACGGCAACTCCGGATTCAGTACCCCAATGTTGCGTATGGCGGAGGTTTACCTGCTCTATGTAGAAGCATGTATGGGAGTAAACGATGAACTGACAGATGAAGAGGCATTGTCATATTATGACGATGTGAAGCGCCGGGCTTATCGGCTGGAAATGGAGAATGATCCGGAATTTAAGATTAAGACTTACTATCTTACTCGCAATGACTTGATGAGAGAATATAGAATGGAACTTTTTATGGAAGGACTTTGGTGGCCAATTCTGGTCAGACGTTCATTCTATGATATGAATTGGGTGACTCAATTTATAAATAATGAATTATTTTATACCGTAACAAATGATGAGGGAGAAGAGGTACGTGGAGACGAGTGGGATAGCAATCGCTGGTATGCTTACTACTATGCATTGAACAAAACCACCCTTATTCCTGAGTTCAGTTCTGATAGTCCCCGTCAGTCCGATGGTTCTAAACTGGCAATCCGGGCTACTCATACTCCATTGGCGGAAGGTGACTACGTTCATTCGGATAAGTCGGATGATAATGTGTGGGCCTTCCCTTATCCGGAAGCAGAGAGTACGCGCGATCCGTTACTGAAAGCGGCGCCTATCATTTATGACTTTAATAAATAATTGAATACTGTTATGAAAAAGACAAATAATATACTTTGGAATTTCTTGTTGACCGGTATGCTGTTGTTCCCATTATTGGGAGTGTACTCATGTTCGGATGATGATGACGATGTAAGGATATATAGTGTATGGAGTAATATGTTAGGTGAAGAGGCGAAACAAATTACTTCTGTATACACAGGCAATTGGATTCGTTTGGATGGTTGCGGTTTTAGTGGGTTACGTGCCATTTACTGCAATGGAATGCGGGTTACCGAATACAATGCTACTTATATGGATGATGCACATTTGACATTTCGTGTCCCAAGCGGTGTTCCGATAGCGAATGAAGTGGAAGATGAATCCTTACGGAATACAATTAAAGTAATAACTTCACATGGAGAGGGAATTTATCGGAACTTTATCTTTAAGGATATCAATAAAATGCCGGGTATCACAGATGTCTCTTTTACTTTGCCTGAATCCGGTGATTTTATTACTATTATCGGTAAATATCTGAATGGTGCCACAGCCGTTTATTTTCCCGGAAATGATGGAAATGAAGTAGCTGTTCCTTTTATTGAAGGCGGTGAAGATATGACTGTGACTGAAGATGGCACGCGGATTCGTGTAAAAGTTCCTCAGGGAGTGGGCGAACGTAGTGGCTCTATTCGCGTTGAATTGGCAGATATGGGTGAAAACTATTATACCCCTAATTATATGTTCTATGATAAAGCCATGTTTGTGCATGATTATGATGGTACGACTGCTTTGGATTATGGGCTAAATGAGAGCTTGAACAGTCCGAAGAACTGTAAATATTATCCTATATCTTCAATCACTATACCCTCCTTACCCGAAGGAGCCAGAGATTATATCTTCTGTATGCCGGAAACCCCTGCTACACTCCCGATAGCAACAGGGAATGACGACACGTTCGGTTTCTTCCGTTTCAGTACGGGCAAGCAATTAGCTTATTTAGTCGAACATAGCAATGGGGAATTTGCGAGAGAAACCGATGCGCGTAAAGTTGCTCTGCAGGCTGATATTTATATAAATCAGCCTTGGAGTACCGGAGTGGTAGCTTGGCGCATGGACAAGGGTGGAAGTAAGGGGAATGGTGCGAGTGCATGGAATGTTGCTGCGTGGGCAAACAATAAACCGTACGATTTTGCCGGAGGTTGGAAAACGGTGACTTTCCCTATACATACTAAATATTCAATATTGGGCGAAGCCATTGATGCTTGGTCAGGAAGCAAGGTACATTCATTGTTCGCTTTTTTGAACTATAACATACTGAATGATGCCAATCTCACTAATATTAAGCAGGTTGATAACTTTCAGCTGTTTGTCACTAATCTGCGTTTAGTGCCTTATGAAACACCGGGAGAGTAATGTATAACTATAAAAAATGAAGGGTATGAAATCTTTAAGATATATACAATCTGTGATGTGCATTTTTACTATGGCCATCATGTTGACGGGAGTATTCTCGTGTAGTGATGATGAAAAAAATGTGGAAGAGATTCTTCCTCCTACCATAACGAAAGTATGTGTATGGAATGAGGAAAGTCAGGAGTGGACAATTCCAGAAGCGGGTCAAATGGTACGTATTGGTTCTCCTTTGCGTATTGAGGGAACCAATATGGATAAAACAATTGCTGTTTATATCAATGGCGGGCAGGTTGCTGGTTTTCAGGCGGGAGTGGATGCGATTGAACTCGTGATCCCGGAAATCCCCGTGGATGAAGGAGAGGTAAAGGAGGTCAATCTTAATTTGGTCAGAGTTGTAAATAAGGCTGGGGCTGCAATATGTACGGCAGAGGATTTCCAGTTTTTCGGAAAGTTGATTTCCGTTAGCGGACTGTCGCTGACAGAGAATGGAGGTAGGACATGGACTATGGTGGAAGAAGCACTGATTGGCAGCCGGATTCGGATTGAAGGTGATGGACTGAAGACCATAAAAGAATTGCAGATGAATGGTATGTACATAGATTTGGCAAAGGCTACCATTAATGACGATGCTTTGATTGTAGATATTCCGGAAGATATGCCTTTTGGAAAAGCTGTGAGTGATCCTGCCAGTCTAAATAAGTTAGTAATAACAACTGCTTATGACGGTCCGAAGACTTTTGATTGTGTGGTAGCGGGTAGACAAGCTGAAATTACTGAAATAACAGATGCCAATGGCAATAAGATTGAAGAGGCAGGACGAGGGACTGTGGTTAAAATTGTAGGAAAGTACTTTGCGACATTTCAGAAAATGAGTTTTAATGGACAGCAAATAGATATAGAGCCCGCTTCTGTAGAAAGTTCTTGCATTACATTTACAGTGCCCACAGATACAGAAGAATTTCAAGTAGGTGAAGGAACTCTGAAGATAGTGAATGCTTATGATGAAACCGGAATTAGCAAAACTTTCAAGTTTCTGGGATTTGTACCTAGTGTGACTGCTGTCTCTTACACAATGCCTAAACCGGGTAATGTAATTCGTTTGACGGGTGTGAATCTGCTTCAAGACGCTGAAGTGTTCTTCCCCGCACCTGATGGAGAAAAGAAAGGTGATGTTCAAAAGGCTGCAGGCGATGGAACTTCAATTGATGTACTTGTTCCGGAAGGAGTTGGTGATAAGGCGGGTTATCTGCGTATAGTAAGTGAGGGGAATGAAACGACTGTAAAAGGTATCGTAATGTTTTATAAGCAAGGGGTATTTTTGCGTGAATTTACGGATGATGAATTAAAATTAGGATCGGTTTCGGGAACCATGGCTGAGAATAAATCAGCATTATACAGTCCGACGTCTCGTCCGGATAACGATACACAGCCTGTAAATCCTGATTATTTTATATGTTTCAAGAATGCTTCTATTCCTGTGGATCTTGGTAAACACGGTGCATACTTAAGATTCTCTACAAAGGCGCAGGTTGAAAAAGTGTTGAAAAATAACGAGGCTCATGAAATAACAGCAAATACTTTGGTGAAAGATGTAGTAATGCAGGTAGATGTCTATATGCCTAACCCTTGGAATAGTGGAGTGTTATCTTGGAGAGTTAATAAGGATAGAAGTGTTAATGGTCCTACTGTGTTGAATATGGCACCTTGGAAAAAGGAAAAAGAGTTTGCTTTTGGGAAGGAATGGCATACTTTTACTTATAAATTCACAGATTTTGTATTGCCAGAGAGTGAGAAAGAAACCTTAACATTAGGTGTGTGGCTAAGCAAGTATGCTGCGAATTCTAGTGGCACAGCTTATACTTCCCTTTTTACTTTTGTTAATGGCAATTTAATGTATAAAGATAAAGAAGAACCGGATCCTCAATGGGATTGTGTACCTATCACAAACTTTGAAATGAACCTTGCCAATATGCGTTTGGTGCCGCTTTCATTAAATAACGAATAAATAATTTTAATAGATAACGATGAGAAAGATATTATTAGTTTTATGTTTATTTGCAGCGATAGCTGTGAGTGCAAAGGAGGAGCCAATTCAACTGTTTCCACGTACTTTTGGTTATTTCTCCAAAGGAGATAAGGAGACACGGACAATTACTTATGACCATGGTTATGGACAATATGGTTGGAAGAACCGTAAAGGTGTAGAACTGTCTGATTATAATTATATCATATTGGAAATAGAACCGACCGATTCACGTGTAGAAGTTCATGTTCTTTATGATGGAGATGATAAAGGTACTTGTGTAGGAAAGATTGAAGGAGGGAAAACAAAGGCTGTCTGCGAATTTGACGGTATGCGTAAAGTTGCTGCTATTTATATGGTGAAGTCAAAGCCGGGACTTGCTAAGATCGTTAGGTTTGTATTGATAGATCAGGTGGATTAATCAAATCATTAGGTAGTTAGTTTAGTAGTTAGAGAAAAGAGCCGTCACGATGTAATGTTGTGACGGCTCTTTTGAGTTTCTTATCTTGGTATATTCTTCTACTATTTAAGGGGGGCCTACGGAGATTAAAGCTTTTGGGTGCACAAATTTAGCATGGTTTAGGCAGTTGGGTAGTTGTCACGTTATAAGGGGACAATGGGCACTTTATAAAGAGACAAATGTCACCTTATAAAGTGATAAATATCATCTTATAAGGTGACTGACTATCTTTACAAGTATAAACTCTCTAAAGATACAAAAATAATCAGTGAAAAGCAATAGCTGGATAGGAAATCTCGCTTTTACAGCTAATGTTATTTACAGGTTTCCGGTGCACCTAAATAACTGGTTTTCAATCCTCCGGCATGAATCATGATTTTCTCAATGACAATGCCCGGATTCAATGGGCGAATGCGTAAAGTGTGTTTGCCCTTCTTATCCAATTGATGGATAGAACGTGATTCGATAATCGGGTTAGCTTGCCATTTGCCTAAACCGCCTTTATAATGACCGTTAAAGTTGATAATCTGTTCTTTTTCCCCATCAAAGCTGATGGCATAACTTAACCCCTTATTGTCATTGAAATTAAGTGTGGGTGCAAGTAGAAGTTCTACTCTCACTTTACCCGTCTTTTTCATCTCGATATCATATTCTAGATACATCTTCTCAGGCGTTTTAGTGACGGGAATAGTGGTCACTCCCGACAATGTTTTTCCAAAGTCAGGGATAATACTCCAAGACGTTTCTCCTTCAGCTATGGCACGTGTGAAATGTTCGGCTTCCATCGCTACATACCCGTCAATTTCTTGGAACGTATATGTTTTTTCTTTTTCCGGCACACGTATTACTTTAGGCATAATCTGTTTTTGAGGGTTGTTCCATGAAGTATATCCGATATGAATCTGATCCATCATGTGATTCCACTTTCCATTGGATATAACTTTGTTATAATAATGACTCAATAGGGAGTCGCGTAGATAACAAGACTCTACCTTATCTGCCCATTGATTTGCTTCCGGGTCTAGTTTGGCAGCCAATGCGTGATTCTTGGCCTGTGCATAATACATATTGTAGAGGTTGGAACAAGCTTGTACAGGATATGATATGATTTGGTCGTATGTATCTCTATATGTTGCCGGTAATAGGAAGCCGAGATTATGGGCATCCAATGCTAGGGCGTTGTATTCGTCTACAACCCGTTCCCATTCTCCGTAGTTAAAACTGTAAGTTTTGGCATTCAACGTTTCAGGGGTGACACGACGATTATATTTGGCATAAAGAGAAAGGATGCGGGCTGCTTCTTTGGCATATTGGCTTCCGAACAGTTGTGCGCAGAAATCTTCTGTATGCTGTTGCAGATTCTGCGCATTGAATTTTTCCGGATTCCATGCCATATCCAGGAAAAAGGTGATAGGGTACTCCATCGGTTTTAAATCTCCTACGTTGACAATCCAAAGTTTGCGTACACCATATTCGTAGGTGAGGTTCATCTGTTCCCATATACGTGGTATCGGGTTGATATTGATCCATTTAGAGTTGCGTGGAGCGCCTACATAGTCAAAATGATAATACATTCCGTAACCACCGGAACGGGGCTTCTCGTTCAAATTGGGAAGTTTTCTCACATTTCCCCAATTATCATCGCATAATAATAAGGTAATATCATCGGGAACACGCATTCCTTTATCATAATATTCTTGCACCTCTTTGTATAGTGCCCATACCTGTGGGGTCTCTTTGGCTTTTTTGCCTGTTACTTTCTCTATGATTTTTCGTTGGTCTTTTACTATATTTTCCAATAAACTGATATTGGCTCCTTCACTCATGGGCTCGTCTCCATCACCCCGCATACCGACAGTAATGACTGATTCCCAATTTTTGGCGCGCTCTATTCCGTACGTCCAGAAATCCCGTAAATTTTGTGCGTTATGGTTGTAATCCCATTCGCCTTTTCCACGTCTTTTCCAGTCTTGTTGTGCCAGAGCCATCGGTTCGTGGTGGGAAGTCCCCATTACGATTCCCATTGTGTTAGCCAATTGTCCGTTTTGAGGATCGTCATCGTAAAATGCACTTCCCCACATGGCAGGCCATACAAAGTTACCCTTCAAACGTAATACCAACTCGAAGACATGTTTATATACTTTGCTGTTGATTCCTCCGAATTTAGCCTTAGCCCAATTTCCGAATGACGGCCATTCGTCATTGATGAAGATTCCCCGATACTCAACTTTCGGTTCTCCGTCTGTGTATATTCCCGGTTTGATATATACATTCTCCTGTTGGATAACAGGTACATCTGCCCACCAATACCAGGGAGAGACCCCCATTTGCTTGGAAAGCTCGTAGATACCATATATCGTGCCTCGTTTATCGCTTCCGGCAATGACTAGGGCTTCGTCAACTCCATCAGCCGGCTTGGCAATAACTTGCAAGAGGAACTTTTCGTTTTTATTGATTAATTGCTCCTTATCTATTTTACCGGCAGCGATTAACTTTTGAATGATAGCTGAATGATAGTTGCCTATAATAACGCAACGCTTTGCAGGAATATTATTCAAGAGGGCAGGTTGGTTATTGCATACTTGTCGGATATCCTGTTGCAGATTGCTGATGGCCATTTTGACTCCTTCATCTTCTGCTGTATCCATTACGATGGAACAAGGAGCTCCTTTCGTGATCAGTGGAAAGTGATGTGGCTCCGGTGTGAATACGACAAATGTATCCGCTGCGAAACAGGTCAAACTAATTATTGACAGATACAAAGTTAAGAATACTTTTCTCATGGTTTAAAAATTAAAGAATGATTGGTTATTGATATTTTAGTATGCTGCAAAGATAATCAGTATTGGCGTAGTGTCGGTTTTTGTGTGTTTCATTAGTATTTGTTATTGATACAAGTCTTACTTTCTGATGGAACAGGTATATGAGTTTGGAGGATTTTGAGAAGGAAATGCTTTTGGTTATGTTTCAAAATCTTTTATTCTTGTATGCCACTCTTGCTTGCTAAGTAGTTAAAACTTATGTTTGTAGGACTGATTTATTGTATAATACCATCTTTGAATGGCTAAATTATTAACCTATGAAGTTTCTATTTTTGAAAAACAGACAGTTCCGTTTATTTATTCTATTGGAAGTATTGGGGAGTATTGTTCTCTTGGCTAGTTGTAAAGATGACGAACTGCCGCCTACAGAGACGGATTTTCATTATACTGAACAAATGTTGGACGAAATCAATGCAAATGCGAAGTCGTTGAAATTGATTGTAAATGCTTTGAAGCAAGGAATCTGTGTTAAATCGTATACCGCTTTGACCGATGGCACAGGATATGGATTGGAGTTTGCAGATGGCTCAACTACTAATATCCGGACTACATTGACAGCTTTGAATACGGAAAGTGATGAAATCGGATATATACCCCAAATAGGTACTGATGAATATGGAGGTATTTATTATTGGACCTTGGATGGGAAATGGTTGTCAGTGGGAGCTACTGATAAAAAGATTCCCGTGATAGATGGAGTGGGACGAACGCCTGTAGTCGGCATTACAGAGGATGGCTATTGGAAAGTCACCAGTGGAGGACTTACCCGTATCTTGCCGGAAAAGGTACAAGTATCAAAAGGCGAAAGTAATTTTAAACGTGTAGATGTGTCCGATCCGAAGTATATTGTATTTATATTTGCGGATGGAACACCAGAGATTACATTACCTGTAAATGCGGACGGTGGGGATGGACCCTCTCCGGTTACGGGAAGTATACGGCGGGTGATTTCTCCGGAACAACCGGCATGGCTGATTCATATAGATACATGGCTTACCCCTGATCCACAGAAGATAATAGATATGGTCCCTAAAGATATTCTTCCTTATGTAATATTCAATATCTCACTATCTGTCAGCCGTGATGGACAAGGGGTGTGGAATCAGGTGCAATATGGTTACGAGACGGCAAAATCGTGGTTAAGGACGTGTGCCGAAAACCGGGTGTGGGCAATGGTGCAACCTGCCAGTGGAGCATATTGTCATCTGCCGGATTTGTCGGATGATTCGGAGATAGAAAATAGTCCTTATAATGAGTTCTTTCGGGACTATCCTAATTTTCTCGGCTTTAATTATTGCGAGCAGTTTTGGGGATTTGGAGGTGCTGCTACTGTCAGCTATCCTCAACGTTTGGTGCATTGGACACACTTGATGAAATTATGCCGGAAATATGGAGGTTATCTCATGGTCAGTTTTTGTAATGCTTATTGGGGAGCTGCTTTGAATCCTATTGCAATGATGAAACGGGATGCAAACTTTGCCAATGCTTGCGGACAGCACCCGGAGAATTTTATCTTATGTGAGAAATATACTTCTAAGAACGGCTTTTTTGATACGGAGAGTGCCTGCCTCGGTGCTTATTTATCGGGATTCTCTGGACAGTATGGTATCCGTTTTGACCAATGTGGATGGAAGGAGGGACTGAATGGTGACCAGAATTTTCCGGTACCTGCAGGGGCTATACCTATAGTGGAACATGTAATGTTGACGGGACAAACAGTCATTGATGGTCCGGAACTTATTACCAAGCAATGTTATCGTGAAGTCTCCGCTACGAAGGCAGACGATGGATATACGACTAGAAGGTGGGAGTTCTTTTCACAGTTTGATAATATCAGTGTAGATATTTTCCGTAAGATATTGGATGGAACAATCCGTATTATGAGTCGGAAAGAGGTGATTGACCGTAGCAAAGTGATAATTATCCATGATGTCAATTCAGGTAATGATATAGATAAATACTGTACTCCGGAAACTTTGTATGAAGGACTTTATCGGATGGATGATGATGGAAATATCCGCTATAATGAGAATTTCTTTAAGAAGACAGGACGTTATCCGACTATTCCGGTTGCTTATCAGTTGAATGATGCAGAGGCGAATTCGTTTGTTTATAAAGTAAATAAATCGGAGTATACGGGCAGATGGAGTAATACGCAAGCGAAGATCAGGGAGTTTAATTCTTGGTTCCCACAAGAGTATACCGGTGAGCTATATGCCGGACGGAGTGAAAACGGATGGGTAATTTATAATCCCGGACAAAGATCGGAAGCTTCTATTCCTTTTAAATATAATACGTGCGAACGAATGGAGCTTAGCTACTCTAAATATTCGTTGGGAGTGATTCGTGAATATGCCGACAGGTTGACTTTTTATTTGACGAATTATGATAATGTGGATACTTCATTGAAGAAAGACGTTGTCAAGATTTATGGTAGCTCTTCGAAACCGGGTTATTCGTATACTGACAGGGCGAAACATACTGCTAGTAAAGTGACGGAAGACTGGTCCAATGGAGTTTTTACACTGACTGTGACACACAACGGGCCATTGGATATTACCATCAATTGTTCTGGAAATGCTACGGGGAGGGAGACTGTTTATAGAGCTGCGACTATAACAGTTCCGGAGTCGCCACAAATATATGAGGGGGAACTTCAGTATGAAGCAGAGCATTTCGATTATAAGAATATTGCCGGGATACATAAAAACGCTGTTACTGCGTCAATCAATAATTATACTGCTTTGGGCTACCTCGAATTTGGTACCAACTCTTCTGCAGCAGTCAGAGATAGAGTTCGTGTTTTGAGTGGAGGAATGTATTCACTTCGGATAAAGTACAGATCACCTGTTGCGACAGTGAACTCTATTGATTTGTATGTAAATGGGAGTAAAGTTGGGACGCCGGAGTTCGTTCAAACGGAAAACAGTGACGGTGCATGGAGGACAATTACTCAATCGGTAAACTTACGTGCAGGAGACAATAGTATTGAACTTCGTGCGAATGCCGGTACTCCGGGAGACTTTTATTTGGATCATATCATTATAAAGAAAATGTAATAATAAAAATGCGTAATGAGAAATAAACAAAAGTTTTTCGTATGCTTGATGGTAGCACTGTCGAGTATGTCAATAAAAGCCAATTCTATTGTTGATGGATTGGGGTTCGGTATGCCTTCGTATATCCAGCAGACAAGATCGGAAGGTTCTTTTAGAATAGCAGGCAATGGCACTGCCGCTAAGATATGTGTCGATCCCTCTGATTGGAAAGGTGTGGTACGGGCTGCCAATGATCTTGGCGATGATGTATGCAAAGTATCGGGACTATCTGCCAAAGTTATTTCAACAACATCTATTCTGTCTTCCTCTGTGATAGTGGGTACTATCGGTAAAAGTAAATTGATAGACCGATTGGTTTCTGAAAAGAAGATAGACGTTTCGGAGATACAGGGTAAATGGGAGTCCTTCCTGATACAAACAGTGGATGGGAATCTGGTGATTGCAGGGAGTGATAAACGGGGCACCATTTATGGAATTTATGATGTCTCTGAGAAAATAGGAGTATCTCCTTGGTATTGGTGGGCGGATGTTCCGGTAAAGAAGAGTGAGGCTATTTATGTTAAGTCGGGAAGATATATTCAACCATCTCCAAAGGTAAAATATCGGGGTATTTTTATCAATGATGAAGAACCGTCGTTCGGACAGTGGACTCGTGCTAAGTTTGGAGGATTCAATTCCAAAATGTACAGTCATATGTTTGAATTGCTATTACGTTTGAAAGCCAATTATCTATGGCCTGCCATGTGGAGCAGTGCTTTTAATGAGGATGATCCGATGAATCCGGTTGTGGCTGATGAATACGGTATTGTGATGGGCACATCACATCATGAACCTATGATGAGAGCGCACAAAGAGTATACTAGGAGGAGAAAGGAAGTAGGTCCGTGGGATTACATAGTAAATAGGGAAGGAGTAGACCGTTTTTTCCAAGAAGGTCTTGAGCGTAATAAGGCTTATGATAATCTGATAACTATCGGTATGCGTGGCGATGGTGATGTAGCCATGGGCAAAGGAAGTGATGAAGAGAATATGGCTACGTTGGATTCTGTCATAAAAGGTCAGCGTGAACTGATACATAAGGTTTATGGTAAAGATCCTGCAGAGGTTCCACAGACATGGGCGATTTTTACAGAGGTACAACGCTATTATGATAAGGGATTTACGGTACCGGATGATGTGCTTTTGATGTTTTGTGATAATAATTGGGGATATATTCGCCGTATCGGTCCCGCAAAAGAAAAGGAAAGGAAAGGTGGAATGGGCTTGTACTATCATATTGATATGAATGGCGGACCGTGGAATGACCGTTGGATTAATACTACAACAATTCCGAAGCTAAGAGAACAGTTTAATTTGGCTTATCAGACCGGAATTGATGATCTTTGGATTGTAAATGTAGGAGATCTTAAACCAAAAGAACTTCCCATTGATTTTATTATGCGTTACGCATGGAATCCGGATGCTATTCCGGCAAATAAGGTATGGGATTATATGGTGAATTGGGCAGCAGGTATATTTGGTGAGAGATATGCGGAAGAGATAGCTGATATAGTTTCTAAATATAGTAAGTATAACCTTTGGAGGAAACCGGAGGTGCAGGCAACGACCGTTTTTAGTGTAGTGAATCATCTTGAGGCGGATCGTGTTATCAGTCTTTGGCGTGATGTTGCGACGAAGGCTGAGGCTTTGCGAGACAAAATAGCTCCGGAAGCACAGGATGCTTACTATCAACTGGTCCTTTATCCGGCAAAGGCTTCGGCCGGAGTTGCCGAGATTTATTTGGCGGCGGCTAAAAATAATCTTTATGCGGAGCAGGGGCGTGTGAGCGCGAATGATTATGCCGGACGGGTGCGGGAGCTTTTTGAAATAGATAAGCAGTTGGGGGAATATTATAATACTTCTATGGCGAATGGGAAATGGAAAAATATGATGAAAGATGTACATTTGGGGTACGTGAAATGGAGTATGCCTAAAAAAGACTCTTTGCCAAATCTGAAAGAGGTAGTTCCGGAGGAATTTCCGAAGATGGGAGTGGCTGTGGAAGGCTGTATAAAGTCATGGCCCGGTTCTGATAATAAGGCAATTTTGCCGACATTTGATTGGCTGAGTAATCAAAGTTACTACATAGATGTGTTTAATCGTGGTAACGGCTCTTTCCGGTTCAAGGCTAGGGCAAATAAATCTTGGGTAAAACTGAGTCAAACAAAAGGAACGGTAGAAAAGGATGCTCGGATTCAGGTAAGTATTGATTGGGGAAAATTACCATTCGGTGAATCGGAAGCTATGATTGAAATCGTACAGAAACAAGTGACTGTTCCTGTTTATGTTCATGTCGTCAAGACTGAGCTTCCCAAAACTCAGGAACCTTATTGGGGGAATCTTGCAAATGCAGAATTCTCCATACCGGCAAATCAATATAACGCAAATATAGCGGGAAAGAATGCACGATGGATTGTTCTACCTGATTTGGGTAGAGATGAAGCCTGTATGGGGATTCAGCCGGTTACAGCACCGAGTGCCGAACCGCGGAATGCACCATGTCTGGAGTATAAAGTCTTTTTACCTAAAGTAGGAAAGACTACTGTTTGTTTAGGAATATTGCCTACTCAGGATGTGTATCCTCAACGGGGACTGCGCATTGCAATGGGACTCGATAACAACGAACCGCAAATCATTGATGCCCGTAAAGGATTTGTGGATACATTTAGTGAGTATAACTCTAAAAACCTGGCAAAGTCGAAGGTGCTGAAACCATTACCTTCTAGGAATAGAAGCATTAAATTGATAGCTACCGGACAATCACGCCGGAATGAAGTATTCGATAATTTACGTTGGCTTGATGTGGAGGTTGAAGTGCTAGAACCGGGAATGCATACTTTGAAGATATTCATGATTGATCCGGAGATTGTACTTGAAAAAATTGTTGTTAACCCGGATAATAAATATCCTAGCTATTTTGGTGCTCCTTCGGTACGTCACAATTGAAGGGAGTATAAATAAAATATATAGAGCGAGACTACTTTTATAGGCAGTCTCGCTCTATTAATATGTTAAGGTTTTAATGGCTTATTTGTGGTAGTCTATTTGAGTAAGCGTACTGCGGCAACTTTACCGGCTGTATTATTATTTTTACTTTGAAAAGTAACGGTGATGTATTGTTTGTTTTTCAACATTTCAGTAGGAATCGGATATTCTACGTTAACAAATGCATTTTTGTTCCATTTCTTAGCGATATTTTCTGTTACCAGTTTCTTTCCATCAATTAAAATGTCAAATGTCCGGTTCCCGGTTTCTCTTCCCCAATAACGTACCATCAGTGATAGTGCTTCATTTCCTGCTGTATGAAGCTTGTATTGGAAAAATCCGTTTTTAGCTTCTCTCCAGGCTTCTTTTTCCAGGTTTCCTGTACGTGATTTCTCATTTTTCATGAGATGATCTGCTTCCGGTTGTTGTTCGCCGGCTATGACGAAATCTATTGTCCTACGGTCAATTTGCAGTTTTTGCATCTCTTCTTCTTTTTTACTTGCTTGGTAGTACTCAAATTCTTTTTGAGACATAGACTGCCAGTAAATAACATATCGACTATCATGTATCCGGAAGAAAGGCTCAAATATCAAATCCTTGTATTTCTCTTGTTGTACAAGACCGGGAATGGTATAGCTTAACGGTTTGCCGGCTATCGGTTGCATATTATTCAATTTGTCTTGTATCTCATCTCTGTTGCCAATGATAAAAGGAGCTTCAAATGAGGGGACTAATGGACCGTAGGCAACATGTCCCATACGGCTGTCGTTAGCAATAAATCTTTTCATATTTCCCTTTTCGGTCTTAGCTCCTAATAATATCGGACCACGTAAGATGGATATATAATTAGGTACATTAGGCATTTCTTCGATAGAGACCTTCATGGGAGTATTGATATTGACAACATCTCCATTTTTCCATATTTTGTCTATTTTTATATATGACGATGGAGACGAGCCTATGGCATAGTTCTTACCATTATGCGTTACTTTCATATCAGATGACGACACCCAGCGTGGATGGCGTATCAATAGAGTGAATCTTGTAGGCTTTTTTACATTGATTGTTATTTGACTGTTTTCTTCATCAGGGAAGAGAGTCTTTTGTGTGAGGGTAACCTTTTTATCTTTCCAGTTTAATTTAGAGGCTATGAACAGGTTAATAAATAGAGAATCTGTAGTATGGCTATAGATGAATTCACCATATTTGCCATGATTTTCCATTCCTGTTCCGACACAACACCACATTGCAGAATTCGGAGCTGAATATACCCGATAATGGCAAGGCCGGGCAGGGGTAAAATACACGTATCCACCATGTTCAGGATGTTGTGATGACAGTATATGATTAAATACTGCTCTTTCGTAAAAGTCAGAGTAACTGGCTGAAGGATGCATTCTGAACAATCCTTCTGTTAGCTTTAGCATATTATATGTATTACAGGTTTCCGGACCTTCCCGTTCTTCTGCATAACTGATACAGTCATCTTTTTCAGGAAAGTGTTCGCGACGACTGTTACCCCCTAGCGATAAAGAGCGGTGATTTACGACTCTATTCCAGAAAAAGGTAGCAGCGGTGGTATAGGTTGTATCGTTCGTTAGTTCCGCAATACGTTGGTAACCGACAGCTTTAGGAACTTGAGTATTGGCATGTTTGTTATCTAAATTGTCTTTTCCGGCAGCCATACTGTTAAGTAGCCATTTGTGTGAAAAGCATTTGGCTGCCTTTAGATATTGAGCATTCTTCGTTATTTGGTATGCATCTGCATAGACTTCGGCCATCCCTCCAAATTCATTAGAGAGCATTTCTTCCATTTGCTTTTCGTTCAAGGGAGAAATGATGTCTATTCCCCAATCACATAACTTTAAAAACATATCTTTGGCCTCTTGGCTATTTCCATATAACCATGCATCTCTGAGCCCGGCAAAGGTTTTGTGCAAATTATACCAGGGAACCCATGATTTCCATACAATTTTAATATTTCCTTTTTTAACTTCTTCCCAAAGATGTTTACTGTCGGGGACACCACCTATGTATCCGTTGCCATTTGCCTTCTGACAGCGTTTAAGTTCTGAAAGCATATATTCCATCCTTTTTTTACAATCAGGATTTCCGGTGGCGGCATAATGGATGGCTAATGCACTCAAATAGTGGCCTCCTACGTGTCCACTCAACCTTACCCAATTAGGAAAAACTTCTCCTTTAGGAGTTAATCCTGCCTCTTTAAGGAAGGGGGCAAGTAGTCGATCCGTATCATACTTTAAAAGATTCTGTACATTCAAATTACAAGCATACTTGAAAGGTCCGTCAAGTAGTTCTACATCTTTCAAAGAAAATGTATTGGGATACAGCTTATCTTGAGCAGTGATGCGGGATAATATTACTACTAATAAAATAAGACTTAAAGTGATTTGTTTTTTCATGATATATTGATTTTATCCATAAATGGCGAAAATGAAAATGACCGGACTTATAACTAGTCAATTTTATAAAGGCTGAGTCATTCTTTTATTTGGGGATTCGTCCATAAACAAGTAGGATTTTTTATATCCTCCATAATCTATCACTATTTTTTCGAGGACAATGCCCGGATCCAAAGGACGGAATATCAGCGTCTGTAATCCGTCTGATGTGCGTGGTAACTCCAACTTGACTTTTTTCTCTACTATACGTCTGGCTACTGTAGGATAGAATACGCTATAAACATTTTTAGGGTCCTCATTCAAATTATGGTTGAAATTGACGGTTTCCGTTTTTCCTCCTTCAAATCCAATGTTATACTTATGCCCTTTGGAATCATGGAACGCAAGGGTTGATTTTACTACAATGTGTACATTGACAGTCTTAGTCTCCTTTGGTAACTTCATCTTATAAGAGATGGAAGCTCCATCGGTAGGTTGTGTGTATGGCATTAAGGCCATTCCACTAAGGGTTCTTCCTATATGTGGTATGACTATCCAGTGTGCATCGGCTGCATTCTGAATGCTGAAATAATGTTCGGCTTCCATAGCCACATAGCCGTTTTCTCCTGTAAATATATAACCTCCTGTCGCCTTCTCCGGCTGCTGGATACGGAATACCTCCGGCAATTTATCTGCAGGGAAGTTATCATTCCATGAAGTATATCCGATATGTTTTTGGATCATCATATTTTTCCATTTACCGCCGGACATCACATTGTTATAATCATTGCTCAATGCTTTGTCGCGTGCAAATGCTTTTTCAACTTTGTCTGCCCATTCATTAGCTTGCGGATTGTTTTCTTTGTAGAGTTTGTGGTTCATGGCTTGTGCGTAGTACATCTCATACAAATTGGCCATTGCTTGTACCGGGAAAAGAATCAATTGCTTGTAGGCATCTTTGTACTCCGGTTTGAGTGTGGTATATTGCCTTAATGCTTCCGCTTCAAGTTTCACAAACTCGTCCGATACTTGTTTCCATTCTCCTGTTTTCAGGTTATAGGTTTTACAGTCGAGCATTTCGGGAGTGACACGTCCTGCATATTTGCTGTATAGGTTCAAGATGTGCATTACTTCATCTGCTTGTTCCTTACCGAACTGTTGTGCACAGAATTGGCGTGGATGTTCCTGCAAATTATCAGCTGTATACTGTTTGGGATTCCATGCCATATCCAGGAAAAGGGTGATAGGATATTCCATTGGTTTCAGGTCGCCCACATTCAAAATCCAAAGTTTATCGACTCCATAGTCGTATGTCAGTTGCAGTTGTTCCCACATATTTTGAATCGGGGTAACATTGAGCCATTTTGAATTACGGGGAGCACCTACATAATCAACATGATAATACATACCCCAACCTCCCGGATGTTTCCGCTCTTCAGCGTTAGGAAGGCGGGTTACATTTCCCCAGTTGTCGTCGGTCAGCAACATGATAACATCATCCGGTGCACGAAGTCCCATATCATAGTAGCGTTGCACTTCTTTGTAGATAGCCCAGACTTGCGGGCGTTTTTCCGGAGCTTCTCCCGTTACTTCCTTGATAATCCGACGTTGGTTCTTGAAGATTTTCTCCAGCAAACGTATGTTGTCCTTGTCACGTGCCGCATATTCATGGTCTTTTCCTTCTTTACCTCCCATTGGCGCATCACCGTCCCCACGCATACCAATGGTGATAAGGTCTTCCGTATCGGCAGCTCTTTCAATTCCCTCGCGGAAAAACTGATCTATGGTCTTTTGGTTGGATGTATAGTCCCATACGCCATATTCCTTGCGTTTTCTTGCCCATTCCTGATGGTTACGTGCCATAGGCTCGTGATGGGAGGTTCCCATAATAATCCCCATTTCATTGGCGGTTTTGCTGTTTTCCGGATCGTCTGCATAAAAGCTCCAACTCCACATAGCAGGCCACATAAAATTACCGCGCAGGCGAAGGATCAGTTCGAACACACGTGCATAAAAACGGTGATCACCGTATTTTGTACCATACGTATGTTTTACCCAACTAGTCAGGCAAGGAGCTTCATCATTAAGGAAGATTCCTCTATATCTGACAGCGGGTTCGCCATCTGTATATATTCCGGGTTTTATATAGACATTTTTTTGTTTGGCAACAGGAACGTCCGCCCACCAATACCAGGGAGATACACCCATTTGTCGGGAGAGTTCGTATATTCCGTAAATTGTTCCCCGTTTGTCGCTACCTGCAATCACCAAAGCCTCATCAACTCCTTCGCAGGGATTAGTTATGATTTGTAGGAGGAACTTTTCCGTTTTTTCGTTCAGTTCATTCTTATTCAGCTTTTTAGATTTTATCAGTTGCTGGATGATAGGACTTTGGTATGTTCCTATCAAGACGCATTGTTTGTTATTTCCTTCTGTTAGGATTTCCGGTTTTGTTCCACATACATTGAATATATCTTGTTGCAGATTATCAATGGCGATTTTGACCCCTTTATCAATATTCGAATCACATTTTATAATACAAGGTTGTCCGTTTACTATCAGCGGAAAGTAATCTGCTAGAGGTGTGAAAGAGATGAATTGTTCTGCAGAGAACATCGAAAGGCTGACTATTGAAAGCCATAAGAGTAATAATACTTTTTTCATGGTATGCATCATATAAAACAGTTAATAATACTTTTGTTCTTTGTGGAGCAAAGATAGCGTATCTTATACTGTCTGATTATAAGATTTGTTTCTGTTCTATATCTATGTGTAACCGTTGTTTTTTTAATCTGTTTCAAATATTATTCTAATTGTTACATCATTCGTGCCCTTTGTTCTTACAACTGCTGATTACCAATGTTATAGCTTACTCAGTTCCAATATTTTCTTTTCCAATGTCAGGTCGTCGGTAGTCATTTGGGGAGTGGGGATGTTACACATACGTATAACGTCTCCTTCACGACAGGTATAGCTGTAATAGAGACGCTCGATTTCACTCAGCTCGTCGTAGGATTTTAGGTTCCCTTTTTGTTGAAGAAACTTGGAACGTTCGGCTCTGTCGGTCTGTTTAACCAATAATATACGGCGGGCGATAGGGTTGTAATTATAATCAAAGCATTGGTAAATGCCGCGTAGGAAAGGCGGACGGTCGAACATCGGCAGTTTGAGGCAAATATTGAACATGGAAAGTTGCGGGGCATGACTCTCATTGAAAACAAGATAGAGATGACTCATGCCATTCATCAGTCCGAATCCCCAATGAGTGGTGCCATGAGCATTCGTGTGTCCCACTTCGATGTAGTTGCCATTCTCGGCCGGAGCGATGAAGTAAGGCTCGATTTTCAGGTCATTGGTGTTGGAGGAGAGACTGTAGCTGGTATATATGCCACTGAAATTTGTGATATGATTCACACTTTGCCTGGCGTTGTGTGCCAGTTCGGAAAGAAAAGGATTCATACTGTCCGGCTTTTCTTTTACTACCACCTCCATAGCGAAGAGTGCCTGTTTCATTTGCGGAAGTAGTCCGAAGAGTTTCTTTTTCGAAAGATTATTGACCCACATTAAAGCGTTGTCCAATGCTTCGTTGTCATCCATCCCTTTTTCCACATTTTTGAAGTATGCCGGGAATACTGTGGAATACATGGCGGACAATACGCTCGGGGTGAGTTGTGCTTGTTCGGCCATTTCTTTCATCTTGATACCCTTTCCACGTAGGAAAGTAATGCGGTCGTAGATTTCTTTCAGCTCATTCATATTTTTTATTGAGGAGTTCATTAGCTTGTTACAAAAATAGCTTTCTCTCTTGAATTCAACTCTCTATACGCTGACTTTTATTGCAAAAAGGTTGTTTTGTAGCCTCTTTCCGGTGTGTTACATTACAATTACATGAATATTTCTGAATTATTTCGTACTTATTATTCCTGTTTTATTCATTTTTTACCTCGTTGGGTGGTTCTACTTTTGCGATGTCAAAACGAAGAAGAATATGAATTTATCACTGAATAAACTGATAGGACAAAGACCGGACATACAATACGGTAAAACGGAAAGACATACTCCTGACTGGCTTTTCATTCTCTGGATGGGTGGTACGGCACTATTGTCTTACTCGTTGGTTTACGCTTTACGTAAGCCCTTTACTGCTGCTGAGTTTGAAGGGTTGACGGTGGCTGGTATGGATTATAAGATTGTGGTGAGCATTATCCAGCTCATCGGTTATGTATGCGCCAAGTTGTTTGGCATTAAATATATTTCCGAATTGCAGCCGCAGAATCGGTTGAAGTTCATTATCGGATCTGCTGCCTTGTCCGAAGCCTCTCTGTTGGCGTTCGGCCTGTTACCATTGCCCTATAATATAGTGGCACTTTTCTTTAACGGGCTTTCTTTGGGTTGCATGTGGGGAGTGATATTCAGCTTTCTCGAAGGTCGTCGTACTACCGATATTCTGGCAAGTATTATGGGAGTGAGTATGGCACTGAGTTCGGGAGTGGCAAAGAGTCTCGGACTTTATGCGTTGAATCAACTCTATGTCAGTGAGTTTTGGATGCCTGCACTCGTAGGGGGATTGGCCTTTCCGTTGCTTTGCTTTATGGGATGGATGATGACCAAGTTTCCTCGTCCTACGGCGGCGGATATTGCAGCCCGTTCCGTTCGTGTCACTCTCAACGGACAGCAACGTTGGGCGCTCTTCAAACAATATATGCCCTTACTGCTTTTGCTTTTTGTCGCCAATCTTTTGCTTACTGTACAACGTGATATTAAAGAGGATTTTATTGTCTGCATCATTGATGTGGATACAATTTCTTCCTGGCTGTTTGCCCAACTTGATACCATCGCTACATTGGTATTATTGTCCACGTTTGCCGTACTCGCTTTCTCCGGAAATCATTTGAAAGTACTTTATACATTGTTGGGACTTTCTACCGCAAGTATGGGGGTATTGGCTCTGCTAGGTAGCGGAGAGGTACAGTTGTCTACTACTTTGTGGCTCTTTTTGCAGACGCTCTGTATAGACATTGCTTACCTCAGTTTCCAAACCATTTTCTTTGAAAGGTTCATTGCTTGTTTCAAAGTGAAGGGGAACGTGGGATTCTTCATTATCACTATAGATTTTGTCGGTTATGTGGGTACGTTAGCATTACTGCTGTTTAAGGAGTTGAAAGCCTCGCATATAGACTGGACGGTGTTCTATAATGAGATGAGTGTCTTTGTAGGCATAACCTGTTGCATCGCTTTTGCCGCTGCAGCCGTCTATGTGATGAAGGCTAAGAAAATCCCTGATACGGGTAGCGTAAGAAAGGTAAATGACATGAATAGTTACAACGAATTATTAACTTCAAATCCAACGATATGATTGACATCAATTACACTAGAATGAGTAATATCAATAACTGCAATATGAAAAAAATAGAATGCGTGATTATGGATTGGGCGGGTACTTCCGTCGATTATGGATGTTTTGCACCGGTAGCGGCTTTCGTGGATAGTTTCAAGCAGATGGGACTGACTGTTACGGCTGCCGAGACACGTGCCCACATGGGGTTGACTAAGATTGAAGAGATACGTGCTTTGTTTTCCATTGAACGGGTAGGAAAGGACTTTCGTGAGAAGTACGGACGTGACTATACCGAAGAGGATGTGCAGGAATGCTATAAACGTTTCCAAAAGGTATTGTTCGATACTTTGGAAGATTATACGGAGCCTATTCCCGGTGTGGTGGAGGTGATTGCCAAACTACGCGCTCAGGGAATCAAAATCGGTTCTACTACCGGATATACTCAAAAGATGATGGATGTGGTGATTCCTGCCGCAGAAAAGAAAGGTTACAGGATTGATAATTGTGTCACTTCGGACAATCTGCCCGGTGGTCGTCCGAAGCCTTATATGATTTATCGCAATATGTGTGATCTGGACGTTGCCTCCCGTTTCTCTGTGCTGAAATATGGTGATACGATTGCAGACATACGTGAAGGTGTGAATGCCGGTGTGTGGAGTGTAGGTGTAATAATGGGAAGTAACGAATTGGGACTGACTGAAGAAGAAACCCGCACTCTTCCGATGGGGGAACTGAAATGCCGCATGGCTAAGGTGCGGGACCGTATGTATGCCGCTGGTGCTGATTATGTGGTGGACACGATTGCCGAACTGCCGATGTTGATAGAGGATATCAATGAACGTATGGCATTATAAAAGAAAGAATAATAAAAATAACAAACCGATAAATTAATAAATCTAAGATAATATGAGACCTTATTTACTTTTGACTCCCGGTCCTCTTACTACAACCGACACTGTGAAACAAGCGATGATGAGCGACTGGTGTACTTGGGATGAAGATTACAATCTTGGTATTGTAGAAGTTATCCGTAAAGAATTGGTGGAGATTGCTACTAGCGCTCCTGACGAGTATACGGCTGTGTTGATGCAAGGTAGCGGAAGTTTTTGTGTGGAAGCCACACTTGGCTCTGTAGTTCGTCCTGAGGATAAACTGTTAGTAGCAGCCAATGGTGCTTACGGTAAGCGTATGGGCATTATTTCCGAATATTACCATATTGATTGTCACGTGATGAGGTTTGAAGAAATAGAACCGGTGAATGCCAATAAGATAGATACTTATTTGAATGAACATCCGGAGGTGACGCATGTGTCTGTAGTACATTGTGAGACTACGACCGGTGTGCTCAATCCTTTGGAGGAGATTGCCGCCGTGGTGAAGCGCCACGGTAAGATATTGATTGTGGACGCTATGAGTAGCTTTGGAGGAGTACCCATCGATATGGCAAAGTTAGGTATCGATTTCTTGATCAGTAGTGCCAACAAGTGTATTCAAGGTGTACCGGGATTTGGCTTTATCATTGCCCGTCGTTCTTTGATGGAGAAATGTAAAGGGATTGCCCGTTCTCTTTCGCTCGATCTTTATGAGCAATGGGAAACAATGGAGAAAGGACATGGAAAATGGCGTTTCACCTCGCCTACTCACGTGGTGCGTGCCTTCATGCAGGCTTTGACTGAATTGAAAGCCGAAGGTGGTGTAGAAGCTCGCTATGTCCGCTACTGTGAGAACCATCGCGTATTGGTGGAAGGTATGCGCGCTTTAGGCTATAAGACTCTGCTGCCCGATGAACAGCAGTCGCCTGTTATCACCTCTTTCTATTATCCTTCGGCTGACTTTAACTTTAAAGATTTCTATCTGAAACTGAAAGCTAAAGGGTTTGTCATCTATCCGGGAAAGATATCACAGGCAGATACTTTCCGTATCGGCAACATCGGTGACGTTCATCCGACTGACTTTATGAAGCTGATAGAAACGATCAAGGAAAGCTAACTTACGGCTGATGTAACGGATCGGAATGATATTGGATGAGTCCTTCCATCGGGCTTTGCAAAATCTTTCCGATTCTAATACCTGTCTCTTGTGCTGCCTCTTGAAGTATCTCTTTGTAACAATGAGCTACTGATCCTATGAAATGTGCCGGATACTGCGTGTAATCATATTGCATTACATTTCTTCGGAGAAAAGCAATGAAGCTGTCTAGCACTAATTGTCGTATTCCAGGTTCTTCCAGATGTTGTGCTATAAAAGGTGACAGGCTTGCCAGAAAACGATTCGGGAAGGGCTGACGGTAAACCCGGTCAATGATTTCGGGAACTGTCAGGTCGAATTGTTTTAGAAATGCTTCTTTGATGGCGGGAGAGAGTTGATTCTTCAAGATGTCACCGACTAGTAACTTGCCTAGAACAGCTCCGCTTCCTTCGTCACCCAGGATAAAGCCTAAAGGAGAAATGTGGTTGACAATTTCTTTACCGTCATAGAAACAGGAGTTGGAACCTGTTCCCAGTATACAGGTAATGCCTGCTTCACGACCGCATAGTCCACGAGCGGCAGCCAGCATATCCGAGTAGGCTTTGATATTTCCGACAACAGGTAAACTGTCGGCTATTGCCCGCCGGAGGGTGGGAGCTTTCTCGGGTGTACAGCCTGCACCGTAAAAGTAGACAGAGTCGATTGTTCCTTCCGGCAATTGCGGCAGGAGGGAATGTGTCAGTTCTTGCTGAATTTCTTCTTCTGATTGGAAGAAGGGATTGAGTCCTTTCGTTCCAATCCTTTTGATAGGTGTATTATCGAGGATGACACACCAGTCGGTCTTGGTAGAACCGCTGTCTGCGATAAGCATCATAGTTTACTGTATATTTTCAGTTTAATATCTTAAATATAATCACGTGAATTTATTGCTTTTTCCGAAAGAATCATCCAATCGGTTGCGAATCATTAATGAAGCAATAATACCGGGTATCGTACAAATACAAACCCAGATAAAGAAATTGGTGTATCCGAGATGTTCTTGTATCCACCCTGCCGGCATACCGGGAAGCATCATTCCAAGCGCCATAAATCCGGTTCCGATAGCATAATGAGCTGTCTTGTGCTCGCCTTCGGCAATATAAATCAGATAAAGCATATAGGCTGTGAAACCGAAACCATAACCCAGTTGTTCGATAGCTACGCAGGTGGAAATCAATATCGGGTTGTTAGGAGTGGCTGTAGCCATCCATACATATAATATGTCGGGAAGGTTGATGGCTAATGCCATAGGTAGTATCCATTTCTTGAATCCGTCACGTGAAACGAGAAAGCCGCTGATAATTCCACCAAGTAACAAGGCTATGACACCAATAGTTCCGTATATCATTCCAACTGTTGCTGTGGATAGTTCCAATCCGCCTTTATCGGCATGGTCGAGTAGGAAGGGGGAAGCAATCTTGGCTAGCTGCGATTCTCCCAATCGGTAGGTGAGTAGGAAAAAGAACATGAGACCCAAGTGTTTCTTTTTGAAGAAAGTGACAAAAGTCAGAAGAAAGTCTTCTAATAGTTTACCTACTGTGAGTCTGGGACATTTGATATCGGAATCGGGGCGGGGAAGGATAAAGCGGTGATATAAAGTAAGAGTTAGGAACAATCCCGCTAAGAAATAAAAAGTAATACTCCATGCCAGAGGTATATTGCCTTGAGAAGTCTCTAGCCATCCTGCCAGCATGACGAGAATGCCTTGCCCGAAAATATTGGCAAGTCGGTAAAAGGTATTTCGGATGCCTACGAAGAAAGATTGTTCCTTGTTGTTGAGGCCGAGCATATAAAAACCGTCTGCTGCGATGTCATGCGTAGCCGAACTGAATGCCAATAACCAAAAGAAAGCAAGGGTGAATTGTACGTAATGTGCCGTTGGGATAAAAAAGGCGATGCCTGCAAATCCGGCGGCGATGAACCCTTGCATGGCGATAATCCAGGAACGTTTCGTTTTTACCAGATCGACGAATGGACTCCATAACGGTTTGATAGTCCAGGGAAGATAAAGCCAGGAAGTGTATAAGGCTATTTCGGTATTGGATAATCCCAGGCGTTTGTACATGATGACGGCAATAGTCATTACCGCTACATAAGGCAATCCTTCTGCAAAATAGAGGGTTGGAATCCAACTCCAGGGATTTCTCTTTATAGTGGGTGTTGTCATGGCATTTGTTCGATTTTATTTATATTGTTTTTCAAGTGTACTACCGGGGTAATAGTGAGATAGTATTTCTTCATACTTATAACCTTGTTCTCCCATCACGGCGGCACCGATTTGGCAAAGTCCCACTCCGTGTCCCCAACCGGCTCCGGTGAGGATAAATCGGGAAGGAAGTTCATCTCCGTACTCCTTGTCTACTACAAAAGCGGAACTGTAAAGATGGGAAGTCGATAGAGTACGGCGTATCTCCAACTCTTTTCCAATGATGAGTGTCCGTAAGGTTCCTACAATCTTTAGCCGGACAAGACGTCCGGATGTTCCCCGTTCTACAGGAATTAAATCTATGATTTGTCCGAAATCAATCCCTGAACGTTGATGAATCAGTTCTGAAAGCTCCTGTTGCGAATAACTGACTTTCCAACGATAGAAGTCTGCTGTTTCCTGATCGTAGTTGTTTAATACTTGGCTTAGGATTTTCTTGTCCTGTGTATTACAGAAAGCAACAGGTGAGGTACGTATCCATTTATCAGCTTCCGCCTCTATGGTCAAATCGGGGAGTTGTTTTTCAGTCTTGCTATCCCGTTGTCTGATTAGATAAGGATGCTTTACGTTTTCCCAACAATTTTGGAACTCTTCAAAAGCTCCGCCACAACATTTAGAGAAACGGGTATCACAAATCGCTCCTTTATACATCAGTACTTCCCCCCGCGTGGCGGAAACTGCTTCGATAGCTTGTGGTGTTGAGGCTCGTGTAATTCCTTGATAACGCTGGCAATGATCGTCGGCACATACGTCGAAATTCTTATGTGCTTCATGGTCATACCATTTTATAAGTTGAGAGTTGAGAATGGAGAGTTGAGAGTGGGCTGCGCTGTCCGGCTGCAGAGTAACTCTCAACTCTCCATTCTCAACTCTCAACTTATTAACTAGCCAGCTTCGGGAGATGACGGCATGAGCCTTTAGTAGTTCCAAAGAAGCTGTTGCGCTCATTTCTGATGAAATGACACTGATGAGGTATTCCTCAATGGAAATCACATTGATAGCGGTTAGTTGTTCTCCTTCGACGATGATCTTTAATTCCCCTTTGAATTTCTGGACTTCTTTGCGTTCCCAATGGAAGTTGATTCCGATGGTCACATCTTTCAGTTCAAAGAAAGCAGGTGCATTTTGTGGAGGAATGAAGGATAATTCGTCGTACTCTTTTTCTTGCCACTGGATCTTTCCATTCTGATAAATAGCTTTCTGTGTTCCGGAGATTTCCGTCCCGACAGAAGAACTAAATTTTATCGGGAAAGAGAATTCAATCTCTTTCCCGGAAAGAATGCCGACAGTTATTAGAGGGACTTGCATGCTACTTTATTATTTCTACTTGAATAATAGATCGCGTAGAGTATTTAACTGTTGGGGAGATAAACTAATCTCCTTGTAAATCTTTTTAAGTTGTTGGGCGTTTAATTTATCCATGTCTTCTTCTCTGACAATCGGGAATATACCACCCATTTCTGCAACAGCCGGACTTATTAATAGCCCTTTTTCATTTGGGGTATAATAGCAATCGGGGCGATGTTTTGAGCGTAGGAAAATGAGGCAATTCCATACTTCTATTTCGTCATTTTCGAAATAGCTTATGTTATTGAGACCATACCAGGCTATCATGTTGATTAAAGGTTCTTTATCCGAATAAATGGCGGAAAGATTTTTGTAGATCTTTTCGAATTGTTGCATTAAGTCAACTTTCAGGCTTGATGTCATACCTATGCAAGTTGTGAATACATTGTCTACATAAATTGTTACGCCGTCTTCATTTTTTAATATACTCTCCAAGAAATTCATCTCAAAAGGGTTAGCCAGTTCTTCTTCTTTTCCTACTGCCTGGAAATGCATATGGTCAGGGGCGGAGGCACCGCACTCCGGTCCGTTATAGAGTATATAGAACTCGTCCAGGTTTTCAGCTAAGTGAAGCATATCTTCAAAACGTCCTTTCATACTTTGTGGAGTATGTTCCTTGTCGATGATGGTCAAGTGACGCTGAAAAATGGGGTAAGGATTGAGGCATACCTCATAATGTCCGAATGGTAGATATGTTTGCTCTGCAGGACGGTTTTTCCCGCATAAGAAACAAGGTCTTTCTTGGATAGAATTACTATCTGTTTTTGCCGTGGTCGAGAGGATGCGTTGAGGATTCGGGAAAATTCTAACTTCCATTTCTCTATCTTCTTTCTTCAGCGTCAATACTTTTTTCTTTTCCAGATTTTCTTCCAACGCTTCATAGTTCCTTTTCGCAAGTTCCCAGTTTTCTTTTTGGTTTTCTATCATTTCTTCTACAAGTTCCTGAAACTCTTGATCGATAGTATGCATCTGGATTCTGCTCTTAATTTCCCATGTGCGGATTCGGTCTTTGTAGAAGTTGTTCCGATTGACTTCTTCTGTGCTTAATGAGGCGTCGGAGTTACCTTCCCAACGGCGACAGAGGTATATTACATCATAGATACGTCCGATCTTATATTCCCGTGAGATTCGTAATCCTATGGCATAATCTTCTCCATAGCTGGTATTCGGCATTTTGATATCACGAAGAATAGGAGTGTAGAAAGCTCGTGGAGCACCCAAACCATTGATACGTAGAGCGTTGTTCTTTCCATTTTCCGGTGTCCACTCTTTGTGGTCAATAATACCGGGGGCTATCTCGTTTAGCTGGAAGTCGGTCATTAGATAAGTGCCTATTACCATTGCACAGCTTTCCTTATAAAAAGTATCTACGACTTTCTGTAAAGTGGATTCGTCTTTATATAAATCGTCACTGTCTAACTGTATGGCGAACTTCCCGCATTTTTCGTGGTGTACACCTTTGTTCCAACAACCTCCTATGCCTAAATCATTCTCTTGGGGGATGATATGGATCAATCTTTTATCGGTACTTAGTTCCTGAAGTATTTCCGTCGTTCCATCGGTGGAATGATTGTCGATAACAATAATGTTAAAAGGAAAAGTGGTCCGCTGGCTTAAAGCCGAGTTGACAGCATCACGGATGGTATGAGCACGATTGCGCACAGGGATGATGACAGATGCCTCGAATTCAAAGTTTTCGCTGTGAAGATTTACAGGACGTGAAGAAGTAGGCATGAAATAAGCATCAATACATTTCAGGTATTCGGTGCAGGCAGTTTCCATTTCCATTTGCACTTCCCGATTTTTGGGGTTTACATAGTCGAATTGTTTCTCTCCGCTTTTCCTTGTATCTGTTTCAATTTCGGTATATAGATATTCATTGATGTGCACAATTGAATATTTGTAAGAGATGTATAGACGCATAGCATATAGTCCTGCGTATTTGTACTCTTCATGCAAAACATCTGCTATTTTAGTGAAGGCGGAAGAACTAAATAGGAGTATGGAACCGAAATCGAAATCATCCCGGACACTTCCTAATTGGTAGTCGATGACAGGTGCTTGTTTAAGTTCTCCGTTAATCAGCTGATAGCGGTCGGCATAAACTATTCCATTCTCTTTATCGTTCTCCATGATTTGTACCATGCGTTCCAAGGCATACACTCCCAGTTTTAATGGAGTCTGTTTCAAGTAGAACAGCGTATATTCCGAATTGGCATTGGCTGCAATTGTTTTCATTGTGTCTGTGGAATAGAACCCTTTAACAGAGAGATATTCACACCCCGGAAGAGCTTTCTTACCGGGTTCCGAACCTAATAAATAGATCTTATTTACTAGCTCTGACGCTTGTAGTTCTTTCACTGTCTGCATGGTATCTTCCGGAGTGCCGAAAGGTATGAAGCAATTAATTTTCTTCTTCATTTTGATAATTGATATTAAACAACTGTTTATTTAGTCTACAAATGTAGGGATTTATCATACATATACATACTCTTACGAGTTTTTTATTCCAGGAGTTCCTCCCGTCGTGTTTTTAGAAGACTGCCAATTCTTGTTGAGTGAAGGCAGTTCCGGGGATTTCTTTTCGAGTGAAATGCCGATAGTTTTGGATTTGTCGGTATCGTGCATTCCGTCCCAGAAACGACAAGTGTCAAATGTATGTCCTTTCCCAGTTTTGGGGGTGCTGGACAGTGCGAGATAGCCTCCTTCATTATCAAGTGCCGGGAATTTGGATATTTCTATTAGGTTCTCTCTATCGACATTGTGTTTTTGAATAATCTTGCCGGGATATTTAGAAAAGCAAAGATATCCTTTGGATGCAATGATCAGGGGTTGGGAGGAAGATTCATTTTGTAACGTAGTGGTACTGTACACTTTGCCGTCTTCATGCATCTTATATAGAAAAAGCTGTGGCAACACAATAGTTTGTTCAGTCGGATTATAGAGCTCTATGTATTCGGCGCCGTCTGTGGCATTATCATACATTATCTCATTAAAGAGGAGCATACCTCTGACATCTTCCGGTAGTTCGGTAATATCCGGCTCTTCGGAATCCGGTTCGTCGGGAGTATTGTCGGGGGCGGTCGTTGTCTCTACACCGTTGGATAATCGTACATGATGGAATGTGAAGGCTTTACAGCGGGTTTTGGTGTAGACACAATAAATTCCCGAACAAACGGAACTCTGTATGCCGGTATCTTTCACTTGCTTTTCCAATGTATATCCGTCTTCGGATTCCAATCGTGTCCAAAAAGTCCAATACCCATTGTTATCGCATTCTACTTTTATGTATAATTGGGGGGAGTTATTACCCTTCATCACTTCCCGACCCGAAGCCAGCAGCTTGGGCTGGTCTCCATTCTGACGATAAAGTGTCACATTGTCTTTTGCTCCTCCTATTTGTATAAAATACCCGTTTAGACTACCGGAGAGAGTGTTGGAAGAAGAGGTCAGATAAAAACGTGCATAGTTATTGGCGGATGGGTTGAATGTAAGGTGAACTCCAAACTCCCAGCGGGTATTCTTTACTGACGTGGACGGTATGGTGACATAGGCTGTTCCACTATCTTCTGCCGGATCATTCAGATGGACTCCTTCTTTAGAATTGATAGTGAATTTATCTGTTTCTCCTTCCCAAGAAAGTCCAGAAGTAGCCGTATCTTCTCCTTCTGAATCTTCTTCATCATCGGCAGGAAGTGAACAATTATAGAATATGGAAATGAACAGACCTAGAAGTGTAAACACTTTGTAAATTCTCATACGGTTTAATTCTTAGATGATAATTAATGCTTGAACCGTATTTGTTTGTGTATAACGCAGAGGCAATTGCGGCTTAAATTCTATTTTGTGAATGCAAAGGTATATAAAAAGTCCGGTTTCAAGGGCGAAACCGGACTTTTCTTTCTTAAATCACCTTTTATGATTTAGACATTCTTTACTTTAATCAGATATTCTGCGATCTGCACTGCGTTCAGTGCTGCACCTTTCTTGATTTGGTCACCTACAATCCAGAAAGTCAATCCGTTTTCATTCGTCAGGTCTTTGCGGATGCGTCCCACATAAACCGGATCTTTCCCAGCTAGGAATAACGGCATCGGGTACTCTTTTTCCGCAGGATTATCCTGAAGCACCAGTCCGTCTCCCTTAGCAAATGCTTCGCGGGCTTCTTCGATAGAAATAGGGCGTTCGGTTTCTACCCAAATACTTTCAGAGTGAGCACGTAGTGCAGGAACACGTACGCAAGTCGCGCTGACTTTAATATCTGAATGCATGATTTTACGTGTTTCGTTATACATCTTCATCTCTTCTTTCGTATAACCGTTTTCTGTGAATACGTCAATCTGCGGTATGAGGTTGAAAGCCAATTGGTATGCAAACTTTTCTACTGTAACAGGTTCATTTGCCAATACTTGGCGATATTGCTCGTACAATTCGTCCATAGCGGCAGCACCGGCACCGCTGGCTGCCTGATAGGTAGATACGTGCACGGTTTTTATATGAGAAAGCTGTTCGATGGCTTTCAGTGCGACAACCATTTGGATTGTTGTACAGTTGGGGTTGGCAATGACACCGCGTGGACGCTCCAATGCGTCTTCGGCATTAACCTCAGGCACTACCAAAGGTACATCCGTATCCATACGGAAAGCGCTGGAGTTGTCGATCATCACAGCACCGTATTTAGTGATGGTCTTTTCGAACTCTTTGGATGTTCCTGCACCGGCAGAAGTGAAAGCAATGTCTACCCCTTTAAAGTCATCGTTGTGTTGTAAGAGTTTCACCTCGATCTGTTTACCGCGGAAAGTATAAGTTGTTCCGGCACTACGTTTAGAACCGAACAAAACTAACTCGTCCAACGGGAAGTTTCTCTCATCGAGCACGCGCAGGAATTCCTGTCCCACGGCTCCGCTTACGCCAACAATAGCTACTTTCATCTTTTTCTTTTGTTAAATGTGAATACTGTAATTTCCTTTCTATACTGTCTAATAGGAAAGATTAGACTGCAAAATTATAACAATTTGCCATATAAACCGCATTTTTGCCGAAAAAATATTATTTGAATCTATCTACTTATGAATTGGAGGTATGCGAACTTTTTTGTTCCTTTGTAGTTGAATTCCTAAAACCACAGTCTATGAACCTGTTTGATCTCAATTTAACGTTGCCAATTTCTGATCCGACTTGGGTGTTTTTTTTGGTGCTGATTATTATTCTTTTTGCTCCGATGATTCTCGGACGGCTTCATATACCTCATATTATAGGCATGATTCTGGCGGGGGTACTGATTGGAGAGCATGGCTTTCATGTGCTCGACCGTGATAGCAGTTTCGAACTGTTCGGTAAAGTCGGGCTTTATTATATCATGTTTCTCGCCGGTCTTGAGATGGATATGGAGGATTTTAAGAAGAACCGGACGAAAAGCTTTGTGTTTGGCTGGCTCACCTTTCTGATTCCTATGGGGTTGGGTATATGGAGCAGTATGAGTCTGTTGGGCTATGGTTTTCTCACTGCCGTACTGTTGGCAAGTATGTACGCTTCCCATACGTTGATCGCTTATCCTATTATCAGTCGTTACGGATTGTCACGTCTGCGCAGTGTCAATATAACTATTGGCGGTACTGCTGTTACCGTTACCCTTGCTTTGATTATTCTAGCTGTTGTAGGCGGAATGTTTAAGGGAACTGTGGATGGTTGGTTTTGGGCGTTCCTAGTTGCTAAAGTCGCTTTTCTCGGATTTTTGATTGTTTTCTTCTTCCCCCGTATCGGCCGCTGGTTCTTCCGAAAGTACGACGATAGCGTGATGCAGTTTGTGTTTGTGTTGGCAATGGTCTTTCTGGGTGGTGGATTAATGGAATTTGTCGGAATGGAGGGTATCTTGGGAGCCTTTCTTGCCGGATTGGTCTTAAATCGGCTGATTCCTCACGTTTCTCCGTTGATGAACCGCTTGGAGTTTGTCGGAAATGCGTTGTTTATACCTTATTTCCTGATTGGTGTCGGAATGATTATTGATGTAAGAAGTCTGTTCACCGGTGGGGAAGCATTGAAGGTGGCAATTGTAATGACAGTGGTAGCTACTTTCAGTAAGTGGCTGGCAGCATGGGCTACGCAGAAGATTTATCGGATGCAGCCGAATGAACGGAGTATGATATTCGGTCTGAGCAATGCACAGGCAGCAGCCACATTGGCAGCAGTATTGATCGGACACGAAATTATTATGGAGAATGGAGAACGTTTGCTGAATGATGATGTGCTGAACGGTACCGTAGTGATGATTCTCTTTACTTGTGTCATCAGTTCTTTGGTGACGGAGCGTTCTGCCCGCCGTTTTGCTTTAGACGAAAATGTGCAGTCGGAAAAAGAAGGGGTGAAAAATAATAATGAACAGATATTGATTCCGGTTGCCAACCCGGATACGATTGAAGACCTCATCAATCTGGCATTGGTCATAAAGGATGCCAAACAGAAAAATGGGTTGATAGCATTGAATGTAGTCAATGATAATAATAGCTCGGAAAAGAAAGAATTACAGGGAAAACGTAATCTGGAAAAAGCTGCGATGATTGCTGCGGCTGCCGACGTTCCTGTCACTATGGTCAGTCGTTATGATCTGAATATTGCTTCGGGAATTATCCATACGATAAAAGAGTATGAGGCTACGGATGTGGTGATCGGTTTGCACCGGAAAGCTAATATCGTGGATTCTTTTTTCGGGCATTTGGCGGAAAGTCTGCTGAAAGGTACGCACCGTGAGGTGATGATCGCAAAATTCCTGATGCCGGTGAATACCTTACGCCGGATTAATATTGCCGTTCCTCCAAAGGCGGAATATGAGACCGGTTTTGCAAAGTGGGTGGAGCATTTCTGCCGTATGGGAAGCATTCTAGGATGTCGTGTACATTTCTTCTCGAATGAACGGACATTGATGAGGCTTCAGCAACTTGTGAAAAAGAAATATGTAGGTACTCCGACCGAGTTTTCTACATTAGATGAGTGGGATGATCTTTTGCTATTAACGGGACAGGTTAACTATGACCATCTGTTGGTTGTTATTTCCGCCCGTCGGGGATCTATCTCTTATGATCCTTCTTTTGATCGTTTGCCGTCACAGTTGGGCAAATATTTTGCAAATAATAGTTTGATTATTTTATATCCCGACCAATTCGGTGAACCGCAAGAGATCGTGTCTTTCTCCGATCCTCGCGGGCATAATGAGTCTCAGCATTATGAGAAGGTCGGTAAATGGTTCTATAAATGGTTCAAGAAAAGCTGATGGAAAGAGACGACTGGCAACAAAGAACGGAACTTCTTTTGGGAGAAGAGAAGATGAATCGTATCCGGAACTCTCACGTATTGGTCGTGGGGCTGGGTGGAGTGGGAGCTTATGCGGCAGAAATGATTTGTCGTGCAGGAGTCGGACGAATGACGATTGTAGATGCCGATACGGTGCAGCCGACTAACCTGAACCGTCAGTTACCTGCATTGCATTCCACTTTGGGGATGTCGAAGGCGGAAGTGCTGGCTACCCGGTATAAAGATATAAACCCCGATATCGCCCTGACCGTTTTACCTGTTTATCTGAAAGATGAAAATATACCGGAGCTATTGGATGCCGGCAAATATGATTTCATAGTGGACGCTATCGATACCATCAGTCCGAAGTGTTTTTTGATTTATGAAGCGATGAAACGGCGGATCAGGATTGTTTCCAGTATGGGAGCAGGGGCAAAAAGTGACATTACGCAGGTACGGTTTGCCGATCTTTGGGATACTTATCATTGCGGATTGAGCAAAGCGGTGCGGAAACGGTTACAGAAAATGGGGATGAAACGTACACTCCCGGTTGTGTTCAGTACCGAACAGGCTGATGCAAAGGCGGTGTTGCTCACAGATGACGAACAGAACAAGAAATCGACTTGCGGAACGGTCAGTTATATGCCTGCTGTGTTTGGATGTTATCTGGCGGAATATGTCATTAAAAGATTATAAAAGCTATTATGATAAAATTAGAAGGAATAACGAAGAGCTTCGGTTCATTACAAGTACTGAAAGGCATTGATCTTGAAATCAATAAGGGTGAGGTTGTCAGTATTGTAGGTCCTAGTGGAGCGGGTAAGACAACGCTGCTGCAAATTATGGGTACTTTGGATGAACCGGATACCGGTCTGGTACAAATCGACGGAACTGTGGTCAGCCGGATGAAGGAGAAAGAGTTGTCTGCATTCCGTAACAAGAATATTGGTTTTGTCTTCCAGTTCCACCAACTTCTTCCGGAGTTTACGGCATTAGAGAATGTGATGATTCCTGCATTCATTGCAGGGGTATCCTCAAAGGAGGCAAACGATCGTGCCATGAAGATTTTAGATTTTATGGGGCTGGCAGACCGTGCCTCCCATAAACCGAATGAATTGTCGGGAGGAGAGAAACAACGGGTGGCTGTGGCGAGAGCCTTAATCAACGATCCTGCTGTAATTCTGGCGGACGAGCCTTCCGGAAGTCTGGATACTCAAAATAAAGAAGATTTACACCGTCTGTTCTTTGATTTGCGAGATCGGCTGGGTCAGACTTTCGTGATTGTTACCCATGATGAGGGACTTGCTAAAATCACTGACCGAACGGTTCACATGGTAGATGGTATGATTAAAAAAGATTAATAAAGGAACCTAACTTCTAAAAATGTATACCAAAAAGGTGGAGCCTTGCAAGGATTCTATCTTTTAGTTATATATTTATAGTCGCTTCTCTACAGAAGTCTGTGAAGATGATAGTAGAGTGTTTGTTTTGTTTGTGTGTGATGCATTCTTGTCTGGTGTGATAGGAATGCATCTTTCTTTTAATTAATCATAACAGATATAGGGCTCTATCCGTTCAAAGTCGGCAGAAGTGAATTCTTCATAGAGTGATAATTGTTTCAAACTCTTTAATCTTCCTTTCTTTTTCCGGTACTCTACAATCACTCTTGCTTGATAATAATTGATATACGGATGATGTATCATTCGTTCCACGCTTGCTTTGTTCAAATTGATACGGCGTATCTCATCGGGGGCGATTGAAAACCATGGACGAAGCTTTTCTACCTTTAGATGAATCTCTTGCAATTGTTCTATTCTATAAAAAGCTCCCAGCTTCTTACGATAATTTACAATCATCCGGGCGATACTACTCCCGATTCCCGGAATCTTTTTAAGTTCGGTTGTGTCTGCTTGGTTGAGGCTGATAACAGTACCGGGCTGATACTTGAATACCGTGTCTTTTCGTACGTTTTGTATGGTGAGCAGTCGTACTGTATCTTTGGAGCGGATCTTTTCTGCAATCCGGATGTAGGGAAGAAGAGTCTGATATTGTTCTTCCTTCAGCCCATATATTTTCCGGAAATCCTCCGGATGTCGGAATATCCCTTGTCTTCTTCGATAGTTCAGAATATTCTTTGCCATCCATGCCGGTAGACCGAGAGAGAGGAAAGTCATGGAATCAGCAGTGTTCGGATCGAATGCGAAAGGAGTGATTTCTTTCCTTACGGATAGTCGGGAAGTCGGATTCTTCGACTTTTTGTGAGACTCCACTTCTTCGAGAGAAGCGATGAACTCATTATATTCTTTCTGAAATTTCTCTTGTTTCAAGGTGTCTACCTCTTTCGGACGATTGAAAAGAGGGAAGAGGTTGGGGAGTAAGAGTACCCCTAAAATAAGAACGACAAGGACGATAATGCCTTGTCGTTCAGTTTTAGTGAAATAAAAAAAGTCTTTCCACATTATAGTTTGATGAATCCTAGCTCATTGATGAATATTAATGTAATAGCGATTGGTGCGATATATTTTAATATAAAGACAATCAGCCGATATACGGGAATTCTAAGTGTGCCGTTGTTGGTAATTTCCGACCATACCACTTTCTTGTCGAGATACCATCCGGTAAAGAGAGAAATGCACAGTCCGCCGAGGGGAAGCATGAGTTTGGCTGTGACAAAGTCGAATAGGTCGAACATCCCCAAGCCAAAAACAATGAATTCTTTTGTTACTCCCAATGATAATGAACAGAATATTCCGAAGAATATGCATCCGCCGGTCACAAGTTTTGCCGCTTTCCCACGGGAGAATTTGAATTCTTCATGCAGATAGGCTGTCACCACTTCGTGTAGGGAAATAGTGGAAGTCAACGCTGCCATTGCTAGCAATGCGTAGAACATTACAGAGAATATATATGCCAATATAGGTACCCCGCTAAATGCTTGTTGGAATACGTTCGGTAGCGTAATGAAAATAAGACTGGGACCGGATCCCGGTTGGATTCCGACGGAAAAGGCGGCCGGGAAAATGATAAATCCGGCTAGTATTGCCACGAAGGTATCGATAATACCCACGCTGAAAGCCGTTTTAGTCAGGTTTGTCTCTTTACTGAAGTAGGAAGCGTATGTACAAAGGCAACCCATTCCCAGACTAAGGGAAAAGAAGGCTTGTCCCATAGCACTCAGAAATACATTGCCGTCCACTTTGCTGAAGTCCGGTTTCAAAAGAAACTCGATACCGGCACCGGCGCCCGGCAGTGAAACAGAGCAGCCTACCAATATAAGAATAATGATGAAAAGTGTGGGCATCATTATCTTGGAAGACTTTTCAATCCCTTTTTCCACCCCTTTTACAATGATGAAATGGGTAATTAGCAAGAAGGAAACCAGCCAGACCACCGGTCGCCAGGGATTGCTGGAAAACTGTTGGAAAGAAGTGATGAACTCTTCGGGAGTTTTCCCCGCAAAACCATTTGAAGCAGCTTCAAATATATATTCAAGTGTCCATCCGGCTACTACCGAATAATAACTGAGGATCAGAAAACCTGCCAATACACCCATACGTCCTACCCAACGCCAATGTGTGCCGGGTGCTAATTTCTGATAAGCTCCTGCTGTGTTGGCTCTTGAACGACGGCCTATCAGGAATTCGGCAATCATAATGGGAAGCCCCAAAAGCAAGACACAGCCTAAGTAGATTAATATAAAGGCGGCTCCCCCATGATTTCCTGTCTCGTAAGGGAATCTCCATATATTCCCCAGCCCTACTGCCGAGCCTGCGGAGGCAAGTATAACGCCTAATTTACTACCGAAGTTCGCTCTATCATTTTTTGTCATAAATCTTGTTTTATCTTACAAATCGTTATAAAATACACGTATTAAAGTGCAAATATAGAAAATGATACTTATATTTGTGCTGAAACTGTAATTTTATTTAGATATGCTATCTTATATTAAGAAATATCCTATCTCGCTTTTTATTATCCTGACAGTGATTTACCTGTCATTCTTTAAACCACCTAAGACGGATTTGAATGAAATACCTAACTTGGACAAATTAGTGCATATTTGTATGTATTTCGGTATGTCGGGGATGTTATGGCTGGAGTTCTTGCGTGCACATCGCAGAGATAATACTCCGATGTGGCACGCATGGTTAGGTGCATTTCTCTGTCCCATCCTCTTTAGTGGCGCGGTGGAGCTGATGCAAGAATACTGTACCACTTATCGTGGAGGAGACTGGCTGGACTTTGCAGCCAACAGTACAGGGGCTATTCTGGCCAGCCTGGTAGCCTATTATGGGGTAAGGCCGAGAATGAAAAATAGGAAATGAAGAATCTTACAAATGTTCTACCGTTGAACTAAGTTTGATTCCGTTGGAACCTTTGATGAGAATCGTATAGCCTTTGGGCTTTTGGGTTTCCAGTTCCTTGATAACTTCCTGTACGTTTGCATAGGTCTTGAAGTTATGCTGTGTTGCTGCAAACTGTTCTCCAACAAGCCATACTTGCTCGAAGTTACTATCTTTAATGTAATCCACAATTTTCTGGTGTTCGATGTTGCTTTCGGCACCTAGTTCGCGCATATCTCCCAGTAGCAGCATTTTGTGGGGAACTGCCATATTGCGGAAGTTCTGCAGGGCAGCCATCATGCTAGTCGGATTGGCATTGTATGCATCGATAATCAACGTATTGTCTGTTGTCTGTTTGAGCTGCGAACGATTGTTTTGTGGAGTATATCCGGCTAGGGCCTCATCGATCTTTTGCGCTTCTACTCCGAAAAAATGTCCGATGGTTATGGCGGCTAAAGCATTGGGGAAATTATATTCTCCGATTAGCTGTGTCTGTATCCGGTGGATTTCGTTCCCGTTTTCCGCTTTCCATTCAAAAGTCAGATAAGGTGAATTATCGGTGATACGTCCATTGATATACAGGCCATCTTGGGTTCCGTAATAAATCCGGTCTAGCTCTTCGGACATATTCATCAGATAGGGATTATCGTGGTGGATGAAGATGGTAGAATTTTCTTTCTTGCGAAGGAAATCGTATAGCTCTCCTTTGGTTTTGATGACTCCTTCAAACGAGCCGAAGCCTTCCAGATGGGCTTTGCCCACATTCGTTATGATGCCGTAATCAGGTTCTGCTATTTCGCAGAGAAACTTGATTTCTCCCGGATGATTGGCTCCCATCTCAATCACAGCGAGGTCGTGCTCCGGTTTTAGACGGAGCAGAGTAGTCGGCACGCCGATATGATTGTTCAGATTTCCTAGCGTATAGAGTACGTTATGTGCCTGGCTAAGTACGGTAGATATCAATTCCTTTGTAGTCGTTTTTCCGTTTGTTCCGGTGATACCGATTACTTTGGTTCCGAGTTGGCGACGATGGTAGTTGGCAAGTTGTTGCATTGTTTGCAGGCAATTGTCCACGAGTATATAGCGTTGGTCGCCTTCTACGGCATATTCGCCTTCATCAATAATTGCATACGCGCATCCGGAGTCCAATGCAAACTTGGCAAATGCATTACCGTTGAACGACTCACCTTTCAAGGCGATAAACAAAGAACCGTCCGGGCAGTTCCGGCTATCAGTAGTTACTGATTGGCATTCCAGGAAAATCTGGTAAAGAGCAGAAAGTTTCATAACCTGATCTTTTATTTAAAAACGCTGCAAAGATAGGTTATTCTTTCGGATTATTTCTCTACATTTGCAACAATCTAAAAGGAATACGATCAATGATAAAGCCAATGTCTCCTATTTATATAAATGTAAAAGGGCGGTTGCTTGACCTCGCTACTCCGCAAGTAATGGGGATTCTGAATGTAACTCCCGATTCTTTTTATTCCGGTAGCCGGATGCAGACTGAAGAAGAAATAGCCGCCCGTGCCCGGCAGATTCTGGATGAGGGTGCTTCTATTATTGATATAGGCGCTTATTCTTCGCGTCCGAATGCCGAACATATCTCTGCCGAAGAAGAGATGCGCCGACTTCGTACCGGGTTGGAAATTCTGAACCGGAATCATCCGGAGGCTATCATTTCCGTAGATACATTTCGGGCGGAGGTGGCAGAACGCTGTGTGAAGGAATACGGAGTTGCTATTATCAATGATATAGCAGCCGGTGAGATGGATGACAGGATGTTTGCAACAGTAGCCGAATTGGGAGTACCTTATATTATGATGCATATGCAGGGAACTCCGCAAAGTATGCAGAAAGAACCTCATTATGAGAATCTGATAAAGGAAGTTTTCTTGTATTTTGCTCGTAAAGTGCAGCAACTTCGTGATTTGGGAGTGAAGGATATCATCCTCGATCCGGGATTCGGGTTCGGTAAGACACTGGAGCATAATTATGAACTGATGGCACATCTGGAGGAGTTCCACATCTTTGAACTTCCGGTTCTAGTGGGGGTTTCCCGCAAATCTATGATTTATAAATTGTTGGGAGGCACTCCGCAAGACTCATTGAACGGGACAACCATATTGGATACTGTGGCGTTAATGAAAGGAGCGCATATTTTGCGTGTACATGATGTGCGTGAAGCTGTGGAAACAGTTCGGATTGTTGAAAAAATAAAGAAGGAGAGCCATGTTTTTTGATATTGGAATAAAAGATTTTATAGATGTCCTGCTGGTCGCATTTCTGTTGTATTACACGTACAAACTGATGAAAGCTTCCGGTTCCATTAAGGTTTTTACCGGTATTCTTGTTTTTATCTTGATTTGGCTGGTGGTGACCCAGGTGTTGGAGATGAAACTGCTTGGCTCTATCTTTGACACGTTGATGAGTGTCGGTGTGATAGCTTTGATTGTTCTTTTTCAGGATGAGATACGTCGTTTCTTGTTGACTTTAGGCTCTCATCGCCATGTCAGTGCATTGTCACGGTTGTTTAACGGTTCGAAGAAGGAATCGTTGAAGCATGATGATATTATGCCTGTTGTAATGGCTTGTCTGAGTATGGGCAAACAAAAAGTCGGCGCATTGATTGTGATTGAGCATAATACTCCTTTAGATGAGATAGTCCGTACAGGGGAGGTGATTGATGCGGCAATCAACCAACGGCTGATTGAAAATATCTTCTTCAAGAATAGTCCCTTGCATGACGGGGCGATGGTTATCAGTAAAAAGCGTATTGAAGCGGCGGGATGTATTCTTCCGGTTTCCCATGATTTGAATATTCCGAAAGAGCTTGGTTTGCGTCACCGTGCGGCTATGGGAATCTCCCAGCAATCGGATGCCCATGCTATCATTGTTTCCGAAGAGACCGGAGCTATCTCCGTGGCTTATCGCGGACAGTTCTATCTTCGCTTGAATGCGGAGGAACTGGAAAGTCTGTTGACGAAAGAAAATTAGGGCTACAGATCAGTATTCTTCCGTTATGTGTTTTTAGGTCGTTGATTTTTGCTTTTATCCGAAGATAATCTTATATTTGCATTAATACGTGCGGAAAATGTGAAAAACTCCACATTTTCCGCACATAAAATGTGAAAACATGAAGATTCGTAGAGACATTATCGACCGACTGAGGCAATGGAAGAATAGTGAGAACCGTAAACCTATTCTTTTGAAAGGAGCTCGGCAAACCGGAAAGACTTGGATTATGCAAGAGTTCGGGAAGGAATGTTTTGAGTATGTAGCTGAGTTCAATTTCGATAAAGTGGAAGAACTGGCTAGTGTATTTGAAAAGACAAAAGATGTCAGTAGAATATTAAAGGAACTCACACTGTATACCGAAGCGCCTATCGAACCGGGAAAAACCTTACTGATATTTGATGAGATCCAGATGTGCGAGGGTGCGCTTAATAGTCTTAAGTATTTCTGTGAGGATGCCCCTCAATATCATATAATAGCAGCTGGATCTTTATTGGGAGTTGCTATTCGGCAGAAGAAAATGGCTGTCCCAGTCGGCAAAGTACAAATTCTGAGAATGTTTCCTATTACCTTTAAGGAATTTTTAGGAGCTTCGGACGAACGTATGTGTCAGTATATTGACGGGTTGGACTCTTTAGAGGCTTTGCCTGAGATAATTCTTAGTAGGTTAGAACTGGAATATAAGCGATATCTAATTTGTGGAGGAATGCCGGAAGCTGTTACTGCATTATTATCTAATAAAGGAATGCAGGCGGTGGAAGATACCCTGCAGAATATTTTAGATTTATATACTCTTGATTTTTCTAAATATGCTTCCCCTATTGATATTCCTCGTATAAATAGCTTGTGGAGTTCTTTGCCATCTCAATTGGCTAAGGAAAACCGGAAATTTTTATATCGTATCGTTCGAACTGGAGCCCGTGCCCGTGAATATGAAGATGCTTTGTTATGGCTGGAGGAAGCAGGGCTTATTTATCGTGTGTTCAATGTAGCCAAACCTGGACTTCCTTTAAGTGCTTATCAAGAGTTGTCTGTTTTTAAAGCCTATGCCTGCGATTGTGGGTTATTAAGACGTTTGGCTAAGTTGTCTCCTGAGGTTATTCTTTCGGGTAATTCCGGCTATACAGAGTTTAAAGGTGCTCTGACAGAGAATGCTATCTTGCAATCTTTAGTACCTCAGAGTGATGTGATGCCTTATTATTGGAGTTCGGAAAATCGGGCAGAAGTAGACTTTATATTGCAGTTTCCTACTTATGTCGTTCCTGTAGAAGTTAAATCAGATACGCGGATAAGTGGTAAAAGCCTTTCTGTATATGCTAATAAATTTGCTCCTTCATGCAGAATCCGCTTTTCTATGAATAATCTGAAAGAGAATGACGGGCTGCTGAGTTGTCCTGTTCCATTAGCCGATTGGATATATAAAATCGTCGGGTTAATGAAATTGGGTAAGTGAATTTGGTCTTTATAATGCAAGGATGGAAACAGGGCAGGAAACATCTGTTTTATGTGTTTTGCTTTATTTCCACCCCTTTTTGAATGATAATTATGCTTTTTCTTTTAGGTGAATCGCCTACCTTTGCCGTATACTATTAAAATTCTATTTTTGAATAAACCATGAAAAACAGATTAATTGCTTTACTGGTACTTTTTACAGTTACTTTTTTCGTTAGTAGTGCACAGGCACAAACCACTGCCCGTAAGTTTGAGGCAGGCAAGAACACTTTTCTGCTGGACGGAAAACCATTCGTAGTGAAGGCTGCCGAATTGCATTATACGCGTATCCCGCAAGCTTATTGGGAACACCGCATAGAGATGTGCAAAGCGTTGGGAATGAATACGATTTGTATTTATATTTTCTGGAATATCCATGAACAGGAAGAAGGTAAATTCGACTTTACCGGACAGAATGACATTGCTGCTTTCTGTCGTGCGGCACAGAAACATGGTATGTATGTCATTGTCCGTCCCGGCCCGTATGTCTGTGCGGAATGGGAGATGGGAGGACTTCCCTGGTGGTTGCTGAAGAAGAAGGATATAGCTTTGCGTACACTCGATCCTTATTATATGGAACGGGTCGGTATCTTTATGAAAGAAGTGGGCAAGCAACTGGCTCCGTTGCAGGTAAATAAAGGTGGAAATATCATAATGGTTCAGGTAGAGAATGAATACGGTTCTTATGGAATCAACAAACCATACGTATCTGCCGTCCGTGATTTAGTGCGTGAGTCTGGCTTTACCGATGTGCCTTTGTTTCAATGTGACTGGAGCAGTAACTTCACAAATAATGCACTCGACGATTTGATCTGGACTGTGAATTTCGGTACGGGAGCCAATATCGACCAGCAATTTAAGAAATTGAAAGAGCTTCGCCCCGAAACTCCGTTGATGTGTAGTGAATTCTGGAGCGGATGGTTCGACCATTGGGGACGGAAACATGAGACACGTCCTGCGAAAGATATGGTGCAGGGCATTAAGGATATGCTCGACCGGAACATCTCTTTCAGTCTGTATATGACTCACGGAGGAACGACATTCGGACATTGGGGAGGTGCGAATAACCCGGCTTATTCCGCCATGTGCAGCTCATACGATTATGATGCTCCTATCAGTGAGGCGGGATGGACTACCGAGAAGTATTTCTTGCTTCGTGATTTGTTGAAGAACTATCTTCCTGCAGGTGCTGCATTGCCGGAAGTTCCTGCCGCTCTGCCCGTAATAGAGATTCCTGAGTTCCATTTTACGAAAGTGGCTCCGCTCTTCTCTAATTTGCCGGAAGCGAAACATTCAACGGATATCCAGCCGATGGAACAGTTTAATCAGGGGTGGGGAACGATTCTGTATCGTACGACCTTGCCGGAGGCTGTTGCTGCCGGTACGGTCCTCAAGATTACAGAGGTACATGATTGGGCGCAGGTATATGCCGATGGCAAGCTGTTGGCGCGTCTGGATCGTCGTAAGGGAGAGTTCACAACGACGCTGCCTGTATTAAAGAAAGGTACGCAACTGGATATTCTCATAGAAGCGATGGGACGTGTCAACTTTGACAAATCCATTCACGACCGTAAAGGAATCACAGAAAAGGTGGAACTTATTTCAGGAAATCAGACAACGGAATTGAAAAACTGGACAGTGTATAACTTCCCGGTAAATTATTCCTTTATTAAAGATAAGAAATATAATGAAACCAAACAGTTGCCGACTATGCCAGCCTATTATAAAGGTACTTTTAAACTGGACAAAGTAGGAGATACTTTCCTGGATATGAGTACATGGGGTAAAGGTATGGTTTGGGTGAACGGTCATGTGATGGGACGTTTTTGGGAAATCGGTCCGCAACAAACACTCTTTATGCCGGGTTGCTGGCTGAAAAAAGGAGAAAATGAGATTCTCGTTCTTGATTTGAAAGGGCCTGCCAAAGCTTCTATCAAGGGTTTGAAGAAGCCAATTCTCGATGTGCTTCGTGAAAAAGCACCCGAAACACACCGCAAGGATGGCGAGAAGCTAAAACTTACAGGTGAGAAAGCAGTATACGAAGGAGCTTTCACTCCTGGTAACGGCTGGCAGGAAGTACGATTTGATACTCCGGTGAAAGGACGCTATTTCTGTCTGGAAGCACTTTCTCCGCAAGCGAATGATAATATCGCAGCGGTGGCGGAGTTTGATGTATTGGGAGCCGACGGTAAACCTGTGTCCCGCGAGCACTGGAAGATCCGTTATGCCGACAGTGAGGAAACACGTAGCGGTAACCGTACGGCTGACAAGATATTCGACCTGCAGGAGTCGACTTTCTGGATGACAGTAGACAATGTTGCCTATCCTCACCATTTAGTGATCGACTTGAGTAAAGTGGAAACGGTAACCGGTTTCCGCTATCTGCCCCGTGCCGAAAAGAATTATCCGGGTATGATTCGTGAATATCGTATATATGTAAGACCTGTGGATTTCAACTATTAGAGAATATCAAATGAATATGAAGAAATATATCACCCTCTTGGCACTCCTTTTCATAGGAGTGCTGACCGGCTACTGCCAGCAATCCGCTTATCTGTTTGTTTATTTTACAGGCAATCGCATGAGTGAAGAAGCCGTCCGGATGGCTGTCAGCCTTGACGGATACAATTATAAAGCCTTGAACGGGAATCAACCGGTACTTGATTCCCGTACGATTAGTTCAACAGGTGGAGTACGTGATCCTCACATCCTCCGTTCTGAAGATGGAAAGACTTTCTATATGGTCGTTACCGATATGGTATGTGGAAACGGATGGGATTCTAACCGCGCCATGGTGTTGTTGAAATCGAAGGACTTGGTTCACTGGACTTCTAATGTTGTAAACATTCAAAAGAAGTATCCCAATCAAGAAAATCTGAAACGGGTATGGGCACCGCAGACGGTTTATGATAAAGAAGCCGGGAAATATATGATATATTGGTCAATGAAACATGGCAACGGTGCGGATATCATTTATTATGCGTATGCCAACAAGGATTTTACGGATATAGAAGGTGAACCGAAACCTCTGTTTCTACCGGCAAACGGAAAGTCATGTATCGACGGGGATATTATTTATAAAAACGGACTTTACCATCTGTTCTATAAAACGGAAGGCAATGGAAATGGAATCAAAAAGGCGACCACTCCTTCTTTGACCTCCGGACAGTGGAAGGAATCGGATGATTATAAGCAACAGACCAAAGAAGCCGTAGAAGGTTCGGGCATTTTCCCTTTGATAGGGACGGACAAATATATCCTTATGTACGATGTATATATGAAAGGTAAATACCAGTTTACGGAAAGTACCGACCTCGAAAACTTTAAAGTAATAGACCATGCTGTGAGTATGGACTTTCATCCGCGTCACGGTACTGTGATACCCATTACCGGAAAAGAACTGAAACGCTTGTTCAAAGCGTATGGTAAGCCGGAAGGTCTTTAAGCTTCGGTAGGTTGATAATCTTAATGAAATGTATATACCATGAGAAAATTATTCCTGTTTTTAGCTGTTCTGTTTGTGACGTTTCAGCAAGTCACTTTGGCTGCAATCAGAGAAGTGGCGAGTACCCCCGATTCTGTTTATTTCTTTTCCTTTGCCACTTCCGGTGATGACGGACGTAGCGGACTACGTTTTGCGTGGAGTATGGATCAAGAGAATTGGTTTGAGGTCGGTCGTAATTACGGCTATCTCCGTTGTGATTATAGCCGTTGGGGATCGCAGAAGAAAATGCTTGACCCTTGTTTGAAACAATCGTCCGAAGGCGAATGGATTTGTACATGGAAACTGAATGACCGTGACGGATATGGACAAGCTACCTCTAAAGACTTGATTTACTGGACCAGCCAGAAATATCCCCGTACCACTCCGGATTTTGAAGGAATGAGAGTAAAAGCGGTGGTTGCGGGAGAAGAGCAGAAAGGAAGTATCAACCGGGTAGCTTGGGAATTGGTAGATGGACTGAGCAAGCACTATGACTGGAATCAATATCGGAATTCATTATATGGAGAACGTCCGGTGCAGGATGGTGAACGTTTTGCCGGCTTGAAACCCGTGCAGGCAACGGTCACTGTGCAACCGGAACGTGCAAAAGAGATCAGTGAACTATTGTTGGGGGCTTTCTTTGAGGATATTAATTATTCGGCAGATGGCGGTCTTTATGCGGAACTGATTCAGAATCGTGATTTTGAATATGATCCTTCAGACAGGGAAGGAGATAAGAACTGGAACAGTACTCACTCGTGGGCGCTGAAAGGAGAAAAAGCGGGCTTTACTATTGATACAGCAGATCCTATCCATCCCAATAATCCGCATTATGCTGTGTTGAATGTGGAGCAACCGGGTGCGGCTTTAGTCAATGCCGGATTTGACGGTATTGCGTTGAATATTGGTGAAAAGTATGATTTTTCCATGTTCGCCCGTGTGCCGCAAGGTAAATCCAATAAATTGAAGATTCGTTTGGTAGATGGAGAAGGGAAGGTATGTGGAGAAACTTCTCTGTCTGTGTCTTCCCGCCAATGGAAGACATATAAAGCGGTGATTACTGCAAAAGTGACTGCGGATACGCACCTTGAGATTATCCCTCAATCGGCAGGAGAACTGAATCTGGATATGGTTTCCCTGTTTCCACAAAATACCTTCAAAGGACGTAAGAACGGTCTCCGCAAGGATTTGGCTCAGACGATAGCGGATATTCATCCCCGTTTCATCCGTTTCCCGGGTGGTTGTGTGGCTCATGGCGATGGTTTGAAAAATATTTATCAGTGGAAAAATACGGTAGGTCCGTTGGAAGCAAGAAAGGCGCAACGTAACCTTTGGGGATATCACCAGAGTATGGGATTGGGATACTTTGAGTATTTCCAGTTCTGCGAAGATATTGGTGCGGAACCGCTTCCGGTATTGGCTGCCGGTGTCCCTTGCCAGAATTCTGCTTGTCACGGCAACTTGGGAGGAGGGCAGCAAGGCGGCATTCCGATGAGCGAAATGGGAGCTTACATTCAGGATATTCTTGATCTGATAGAATGGGCAAACGGTGATGCGAAGAAGACAAAGTGGGGAAAGGTGCGCGCTGAAGCAGGCCATCCGAAACCTTTCAATCTGAAATATATCGGCATCGGCAACGAGGACCTTATCACCGATATCTTCAAAGAACGCTTCACGATGATATTCAATGCCATCAAAGAAAAATATCCGGAAATGATAGTTGTAGGTACGGTAGGACCGTTCAATGAGGGTACGGATTATGTGGAAGGATGGAAGCTGGCGGACAAACTAGGTGTTCCGATGGTGGACGAACATTATTATCAGTCTCCGGGATGGTTCCTGCATAATCAGGACTTCTACGACAAGTATGACCGTAGCAAGAAAACAAAAGTATATCTCGGAGAATATGCCACTCACATACCGGGACGGAAAGCAAATATTGAAACAGCTTTGACGGAAGCTCTTTATCTGGCGTCTTTGGAACGGAATGGGGATGTAGTACACATGACTTCCTATGCCCCTCTTCTTGCCAAAGAAAGACATACCCAATGGAATCCGGATTTGATTTACTTCAATAATCGGGAAGTGAAGCCTACTACCGGTTATTATGTTCAGAAGCTTTACGGGCAGAATGCCGGAAACGAATATTTGCCGTCCAAAATTGTTTTAGACAATAAAGACGATAAGGTGAGGAAGCGTTTTGCTTCTTCCATTGTTCGTGATTCGGCAAGCGGGGATGTGATTGTGAAACTGGTGAATCTGCTTCCGGTGGAGGTAAATACAAATGTGGATCTCTCCGGAATCGGTGCGGTACAACCTTCTGCGAAGAGAACCGTATTGACCGGTAAGCCGACGGATACTCCGTTACCTGTTGAAGACAGAATACAAATTGCAGAGAAGTTTGATTGCAACCTGCCCGCCTATTCTTTTACGGTGATCCGGATACAGAAGGTGAATTAATGGAAAGTAAACTGACATATCCCTAATACCATAGTAATGATTATGAAGAAACTGATAGGAACAGTATTGGCAAGTTTCTGCCTGACTTCTCTGATGGCGCAAGATATAGTGATGGACGGACCGGACGGGAAATTACAATTAGCGGTATTTGCTTCTTCGGAGGCGAAGCCTGTTTATTCTATTGTTTATAATGGAAAGACAATGCTGGAGAAATCTCCTCTGGGAATGGCCACCAATATTGGTGACTTTACAAAGGGGATGAAACTGACAGGACATTCCGTCACTCCGATTGATACCGTTTATGGTCAGAACCGTATCAAGACATCACAAATACACTATCGGGCGAACGAGCTGATTTGTAATTTTGAGAATCCCAAAGGGCAGAAAATGAATGTAACCTTCCGTATTGGCAACAATGACGTAGCGTTTCGATATAGTTTGCCTCGCCAGAATGGAAAAGGAAGTGTGATGGTGACTGCTGAAGAAACCGGTTTCCGTTTTCCACAGCAGACTACTACCTTCTTATGTCCGCAAAGTGATGCCATGATAGGTTGGAAACGAACAAAACCCAGTTACGAGGAAGAATATAAAGCGGATGCGCCTATGAGTGAGCGTTCGCAATACGGGCATGGCTACACATTCCCTTGCCTGTTCCGTATCGGAACTGATGGTTGGGCATTAATCAGTGAGACGGGGGTAGACAGCCGTTATTGCGGTTCACATTTGAGTGACGTGACTGAAGGTAATTTATATACAATCGCTTTTCCGATGGCGGAAGAAAATAACGGTAACGGAACTTCTGCTCCGGCGTTTGCCCTTCCCGGTGCCACTCCTTGGCGTACCATAACTGTTGGCGAGACCTTGAAACCGATTGTGGAAACGACTGTCACTTGGGATGTGGTACATCCTCTTTATGAAACGAAGCATGATTATCGTTTCGGACGCGGCACATGGAGTTGGATTCTCTGGCAGGATGACAGTATCAACTACAACGATCAGGTCCGCTATATAGATTTTGCTTCCGCAATGGGTTATGAATATGTATTGATTGACAATTGGTGGGATACAAGAATCGGTCGTGACTGCATGAAATCTCTAGTGGAATATGCACGGAGCAAGGGAGTGGAACTCTTCTTGTGGTATAGCTCTTCCGGCTATTGGAATGATATTGAGCAGGGACCGGTGAATCACATGGACAATGCCATTATCCGCAAACGTGAAATGAAATGGTTGCAGAGTCTTGGAGTGAAAGGAATCAAAGTAGATTTCTTTGGTGGTGACAAACAAGAGACGATGCGTCTGTATGAAGATATCTTGAGTGATGCTGACGATCACGGTCTGATGGTAATCTTCCACGGCTGTACCATCCCTCGCGGATGGGAACGTATGTACCCCAACTATGTAGGCAGCGAGGCTGTGCTCGCATCCGAGAATATGGTTTTCAACCAGCACTTTTGTGATGAGGAAGCTTTCAATACTTGCCTGCATCCGTTTATCCGCAATACGGTAGGTTGCATGGAATTCGGCGGTTGTTTTCTGAACAAACGGCTGAACCGCAACAATGACGGAGGAACTATCCGCCGTACTACTGATATCTTTCAATTAGCCACTACCGTATTATTCCAGAATCCGGTACAGAATTTTGCGCTTGCTCCCAACAACCTGAAAGATGTTTCCCCTGTTTGTATGGACTATATGAAAACGGTTCCTACCACGTGGGATGAAACACGTTTCATTGACGGATATCCGGGAAAATATGTAGTCTTGGCACGTCGCCACGGTGACACTTGGTATCTGGCGGCTGTGAATGCCGGGAAAGAAATCGTAAAGTTGAAATTGGATTTAGAAATGTTTGCCGGAAAAACCGTTTCTCTGTATAAGGATGATAAAAAAGGAGAACCTCAACTTGTGACGTTGAAAGTAAAAGAAAGCGGAAAAGTGCAACTGGAAATCCTTCCACAGGGAGGTGTTGTATTGGTGAACAACTAAATAATATGTGTTTAAAATGTCTTTCATCTCCCTTTCATCGTCTCTAATCTCCATGTTTTATCAATACCTATGTTTATGTATGCCGATGTCTGTGCGAGGAAATCGTTTATCTTTGCCTTTTGGCAAAGACCCTCGCAAATTCTATAAGATAGGTGTTGACTTCTTTTCCGAGACACGTGGTATTAAGGAGTGGAAAAGAATAATGGTCTTTTTGTATCCCTTTTTGACGTAAAATTGAACTCTATTTATCTAAGTATGGAGTACCTTTGTAGACGAAAAAAAACTAAAATAATATCATGAATTTGAATAGACATTACTTACTACTGTTGTTGATAGCAATGTTATTGATCCCTGCACAGGATCTGTCTGCGAAAAAGAAAAAACAAGTAAAAGAACCGATTGACCGTGAACTATGGACACGGGTATTGTATCGTATGGCTGCCCCTGTACTTAGTAATATGAGTGAGGGAAAGCTACAACAGAATATGCTGGTAGAGTTAAGTCCGACATGGGATGGACGGAATAAGAAAGTCACTTATATGGAGTGCTTCGGGCGTTTAATGGCAGGATTGGCACCTTGGATTTCATTACCGGATGATGATACAGTGGAGGGAGCTCAGCGTAAACAGTTACGTGAATGGGCTTTAAAGAGTTATGCGCAGGCTGTTGATCCGGAAAGTCCCGATTATCTGTTGTGGAGAAAAGAAGGACAGACGTTGGTGGATGCGGCTTACATCGCAGAAAGTTTCATAAGAGGATATGATGCCTTGTGGACCCCTTTGGACAGTATCACAAAACAGCGCTATATTACTGAATTTACACAGCTTCGCCGAGTAGATCCTCCTTATACTAATTGGTTGCTTTTTTCTGCTACGGTAGAATCTTTCTTGCGTAAGGCTGGTGCGGCTAGTGATACTTATCGCATTGCTTCGGCCCTGCGTAAAGTGGAGGAATGGTATGTCGGTGATGGCTGGTATTCGGATGGTAAGGATTTTGCTTTCGACTATTACAATAGTTTTGTGCTCCATCCTATGTATATAGAACCGTTGGAGATTATGACAAATGCCGGCAAGAATAAAGTGTGGAATATGCCGGACTGTGATTATAAACGTGCAGTCAAACGAATGCAGCGTTTCGGAATTATTCTGGAACGGTTTGTTTCTCCGGAAGGGACTCTCCCTGTATTCGGTCGTTCTATCACTTATCGTACGGGAACTTTGCAACCGCTGGCGTTGCTGGCATGGAGAGAGTGGCTTCCTGAAGAATTATCGAACGGACAAGTACGTGCGGCTATGACGGCGGTTATTAAACGGATGTTCGGAGATGACCGTAACTTTAATGAAAAAGGATTCCTTACTTTAGGATTCAATGGTAAACAGCCGAATATATCAGATTGGTATACTAATAATGGCAGCTTATATATGGCGTCACTCGCTTTTCTTCCGTTGGGGCTTCCCGCCAGTCACCCGTTTTGGACATCACCTACTGAGGATTGGACAAGTAAGAAAGCTTGGGAAGGAAAAGACTTTCCGAAAGATCATGCCGTTCATTAAAAGAAATTAACCGATAATTATTTTGTATATGATTAGATTATTATTACTGATTGTAGTTGGTATAGGAGCTTTCCTTCCAATATCAATACAAGCTCAAAAGAATACGAGTTTTATCCCCGGAGAAGTTTGGAAAGATACGGACGGGAATCCGATCAATGCCCATGGTGGTGGACTTCTATATCATAACGGCACTTACTATTGGTATGGTGAATACAAGAAAGGGAAAACCATCTTGCCTGACTGGGCTACGTGGGAGTGTTATCGTACGGATGTGGTCGGAGTAGGTTGTTACTCTTCTAAAGACTTGCTGAATTGGAAATTTGAGGGTATTGTACTTCCGGCAGTTAAAGACGATCCGAATCATGACCTGCATCCCTCCAAAGTATTGGAACGTCCGAAAGTGGTTTATAATAAGAATACGGGCAAATTTGTAATGTGGGCCCATGTGGAAAGTGCTGATTACAGTAAGGCTTGTGCCGGAGTGGCAGTTTCCGATTCTCCTGTCGGTCCGTTCGTTTATCAGGGAAGTTTTCGTCCGAACAATGCGATGAGCCGCGATCAGACTGTTTTTGTGGATGATGATGGACGTGCTTATCAGTTTTATTCTTCAGAAAATAATGAAACGATGTATATCAGCCTTCTGACTGATGATTATCTGAAACCGAGCGGACGTTTTACACGCAATTTCGTAAAAGAATCGAGAGAGGCTCCGGCAGTATTTAAATATAATGGTAAATATTATATGTTAAGTTCCGGTTGTACTGGCTGGGATCCTAATATAGCCGAGATCGCAGTAGCCGATTCTATTATGGGAACATGGAAGACAATCGGAAACCCTTGTACGGGACCGGATGCAGATAAAACGTTTTATGCCCAGAGTACTTATGTCCAGCCCGTTGTCGGAAAGAAGGATGCATATATTGCCATGTTCGACCGTTGGAAGAAGAAGGATTTGGAAGATTCCCGTTATGTATGGCTGCCTGTGTTGGTAAAAGATGGGAAAATAACTATCCCTTGGCATGAAAAATGGAACCTTTCTATCTTTGACAAATAAAAAATAAATATGAAACGGATACTGCTACTACTTTGCGGAATAATGCTCGTTCCCGTTATTGCCTGTTCCCAGCATCTGGTTGAAGTGGGAAAGGGGTATAGCTGTACTTCGGTCAATACGACGGTCTTTCGGAATAATTCGCTGGTTACACACGGTGATGAACAATATATCAGTTATTACGATAACGATGGTTATCTGGTACTTGGAAAGCGGAAACTGGATTCGGAACAATGGACATTACATCGCACCCAATATCAGGGAAATGTGAAGGATGCTCATAATATAATTAGTATGATGATAGATGGAGAAGGATATATACACGTATCTTTTGACCATCATGGACATCCATTGAATTACTGCCGGAGCATTGCTCCCGGTTCTCTGGAACTGGGGGATAAAATGCCCATGACCGGAGTTGACGAAGGAAATGTCACCTATCCGGAGTTCTATCCTTTATCCGGGGGAGATTTATTGTTTGTTTACCGCTCTGGTTCTTCGGGTCGTGGAAATCTAGTAATGAACCGTTATTCGCTGAAAGAACACAAATGGACTCGTGTGCAGGATATACTGATCGACGGGGAAAATAAACGGAATGCCTATTGGCAGTTATATGTTGATGAGAAAGGGACGATTCATCTTTCATGGGTATGGCGCGAGACCTGGCATGTGGAAACAAACCATGATATTTGTTATGCCCGTTCTTTTGATAATGGGGTAACTTGGTATAAGACGAGTGGAGAACGATATGAACTCCCAATCAAATTATCCAATGCGGAGTATGCCTGTCGTTTACCTCAAAACTGTGAGTTGATAAATCAGACGAGTATGAGTGCCGATACGGGAGGAAATCCGTATATAGCTACTTATTGGCGGGAATCCGATAGTGATGTTCCTCAATACCGCATCGTCTGGAATGACGGAAAGGTGTGGCATCAACGGCAGATAACCGATCGCCGGACACCTTTTACCTTGAAAGGTGGAGGTACGAAAATGATCCCTATTGCCCGTCCGCGTATTGTGGTAGAGGGTGGAGAAGTCTTTTATATTTTCCGTGACGAAGAACGGGGAAGCCGTGTGTCGATGGCACATGCGACTGATGTGGGTACGAGTAAGTGGACGATAACGGATCTGACGGATTTTTCGGTGGATGCCTGGGAACCCTCTCATGATACGGAACTTTGGAAAAAGCAGCGGAAACTGCATCTCTTTGTACAACACACCCGTCAGGGAGACGGTGAACGCACAGCGGAAATTGAGCCTCAAATGATATATGTATTGGAAACGAATATGGATACAAATAAATAAAGATATGAAGAAACTATATGCAACTCTTTTTTCTGCACTCTTTCTAGGCGGTGCAATCTGTGCAAGTTGTACGGATAAGAAGGATGCTTCTGCTGAAGAAGTGATAAACACCATTCATAAAGTGAATAATTATTGGCAGACGAATCATCCGGAACACGGACGTTCTTTTTGGGATAATGCCGCCTATCACACCGGAAATATGGAAGCTTATTTTTTGACTAAGCAGCCGGAGTATTTGGAATATTCGAAAGCCTGGGCGGAACATAATGAATGGAAAGGGGCAAAATCAGATCATAAGGAAAACTGGAAGTACAGTTACGGTGAAAGTGATGATTATGTGCTTTTCGGTGACTATCAGATTTGTTTCCAGACGTATGCCGATCTCTATAATCTGGAACCGGATACACAGAAAATAGCCCGTGCCCGCGAAGTGATGGAATATCAGATGAGTACCCCCAATCATGATTATTGGTGGTGGGCAGATGGCTTATATATGGTCATGCCGGTCATGACAAAGATGTATAACATTACTAAGAATCCGCTCTATTTGGAGAAACTGCATGAATACCTCGCCTATGCTGATAGTATTATGTATGATGAAGAGGCCGGACTTTATTACCGGGATGGAAAATACGTGTATCCTAAACACAAGAGTGTGAACGGCAAAAAGGATTTCTGGGCACGTGGAGACGGCTGGGTATTGGCCGGATTGGCAAAAGTCTTGAAAGAACTTCCTGAAACAGATAAGTATCGTCCGGAATATATAGATCGTTTCCGTACCCTGGCTAAGTCGGTTGCTGCTTGTCAACAGCCGGAAGGTTACTGGACACGCAGTATGCTCGATCCGCTGCATGCACCGGGACCGGAAACCAGTGGAACGGCTTTCTTTACCTATGGTTTACAATGGGGAATTAATAACGGTTTTCTGGATGCTGCAGAATATCAGCCGGTGGTTGAAAAAGCATGGAAATATCTCTCAACAGTTGCTTTGCAGCCTGATGGCAAGATTGGTTATGTGCAACCGATTGGTGAGAAAGCGATACCCGGTCAGGTGGTAGACGCAAACTCAACTTCGAATTTTGGAGTAGGTGCGTTTCTATTGGCAGCCTGCGAACGGGTTCGTTATTTGAATAAATAATTTAATTCAGCATTAAGCTCATATATGGCTTTAACGGCTGAAATATTCTATTGGTTAATTCACTAATATTCATTTGTATATGTGCACCGGGCAGTCGCTCGGTGCTATACATACACTTTCCTTTGCGTAAGTAATAATAACCGTTATTTACGGGTAATTGTTTGTCCGATAATTCCAGCTGCATTTCATCTTCAGGAAAAGCTGCGGCATAGATTTGCAGCACTTCTTTGGCATTGATGATACGTGCCATGCCTAGCGGATGTTGAGGCTGTTTATCTTCAGGAGGCAGTAGTTGAACCATACGCTTGCATTCTGTATGTTGCTTGATAGCGTGCAGTAGACTATACTCTACATCTTTGTTCTCAGCCAAAAGTTCATTAATAATGATACTCTCCTCTCTTCTATAGATAAAGGCTATCCCTCTTATTTCATATTCCTGTCTGGCTAGAAAGAGCATTCCGTTGCTGACGGAGAGGTCTTCCATGATAACTTGAAAGTCTTCCGAAGTGTGTTGGATGCAACAAGAGCGTTCGGACAACTTCTTGTTTAAATAGGAATATACCTCATCTTGATATTCCACGATGATTTCAATGTTGATATCTTTAGAAGGAAAAGGAATAACCTCAGGTAAGGCTATTGTTTTCGTAGAGTATTTGAATACTGAAGCATATCCCATGTGGGCATAATAGTCGAACAACCAAGGCTCTGCCGGTATCAATGTGCTAAAGTGTACCTCATTGCGTAACATTCGTGCAAAAGACTGGGATAAAAGCTCGCGCATGACCCCTTTGCTTCGGAAATCAGGATGAGTACAAGCACCTGAAATATAAGAAGTTTGTACGGTCTTTCCACAGAAAGTCATCGGATAAGGAAGCATCTGAAGTGCCGAAACTACCTTGTCGCCATTTTGGATAACAGCATTTACCTCGTTCTTATAGCGGAGTCTGAAATACAGATCAATAAATTCTTCACTATCTTGAAAGCAGATTCTCCATAAAGCTTTTACTTGTTCTTTAACTGTCATGTTCGCCGAATATTACCATTTAACCATATCCATCGGATGACTCTTAAGACAAGCCATATACTTCTCCAAGATGGTGACCGGCTGATAAGATAATTTGGCTTTTCGTAAGCCTTCGATACCTAAATCCTCTTCCCGGTTGATATAAATATACTGTTCGGGGATTCGATTGGCAAATTCATAATTGATCATGGCGTATGCGCCATCAATGGTAGTGTCTGCTTTTTCCACGTGCACTCCGAAGGTTTCATGATTGATAGGCATACCGAAAGTAAATGCCACGATCTTGCCGTTCACGCGCAGGATACCTCCTGTCAAACCGAGTGCTTCGAAGTTGTGAAGAGCGTAAACCAATGCGCGGCGTTCATTGCCTGTCCCTTCCTGCTGGTCACAATTATTCACTTTACACCACTCAGCCTCCAAGTCCAAGCATTCCCGGATGCGGTCCGGAGTGATCGGAGCATATTCATAATCCGGATACGTGTTACGAAACCGGTTGATATGATTTCTCTTTGCCTGAAATTTCTTGCCTTTTAATGTAGACAGGTCACTCCGCAGATAAATATAATCCGCATAATCACGGTCTTCCGTAAATGTGAATTGTTCCGGGAGGATAGTCTCAAGCTCTGCACGCATATTGGCGCATACTCCCAGCATACAGAAGGGCTGGTTCTCCTTACCTGCATCCTCGATCAATTCTTTTAGAGCTGCTTTCAGGTCTCCTGTTCCTACCGGCATCATATACGCCAATTGTTCTCCGGCCCAGAATTTGAAAACTAAAAAGTTGTCGACTACTGCGAATTGAGTATTATATAAGAATCTCCAACTGCAAAGATTAGAGAACGACAAGTCGCAGTTACGTCGATTACTTTTCATTGTGAATGAGGTAATCGTGTCTTTGTCTGCTAATGTGATATCTTGAAATGGAATCATAAAGTTGCATTTTGCGTTTAACTCTTTATATAACGGATAATCAGGATATTTTGTTTTTATAAAATACCTAATAATCGAAGGATGGTAGGTGTTAATAATGCTGTGAATATACCATTCAGCGTCAGTCCCAGGCTGGCGTATGCTCCATATTTGCTGCTGATATCCATTGCAGTGGAGGTTCCGACGGCATGGGCGGCTGTTCCCATGGAGAGACCTTGTGCAATAGGGCTGCCTACATGCATGATTTTCATGGTCTTAAAGCCACAGATAGCTCCCAAGAGACCTACTGCCACTACAACTGCCGCCGTTAGTGACGGAATACCGCCGATGGCTTTGGTTACTTCCATCGCAATCGGAGTAGTAACCGATTTCGGAGCCAGTGACAGGATTACCTCTTGTGAGGCTCCCATAAATTTCGCAATCAGTACAACTGAAATAACTCCGACGATGCAGCCTGCCAGTTGAGACAGTAGAATAGGCAACAACTGCTTTTTTATCATTTCCAGTTGGAGATATAAAGGTACGCCTAAAGCCACAACGGCCGGGCGTAGCCAGAATTCGATCAGATGTCCTCCTTTATTGTATGTCTCATAAGAGATATTGGTCATTTTAAGGAAGATGATTAATAGTGCGATGGTCAGCAATATAGGATTTAATAATACCAGTCCTGTTTTCTTCTGAAGCAGTTTGGCAAAGAAGAAAATCCCGAAGGTAATGGCCAGCAGGAAGAAATTATTTTCTAAGAAGCTCATTTGGTCTTATGTGTTAAGTTGATTTTACGGACGATCTGATGAACCCATCCCGTTACGACAAGTACAAGTGCGGTACTGACAATGGTAGCTATCACAATCGGCCAGAATTCAGCAGCGATTACATCGAAGTACAACATGAGCGCCACACCGGGCGGAACGAAAAAGAATCCTAAGTTAGCAACCAGAAAGTCGGACAATCCCTGTACCCAGTGCAGTTTAATCCAACCTAATTTCAAAAAGAGGGTGAGTAGCAGCATTCCGATAATGCTGGAAGGAAGTTTGATTCCTGTAAAGTAAACGATTAGTTCACCCAAAGCCAAACAGCCAAATAAGATGGCACACTGACGTATCATATACTAATAACCTATTGATTTTGTTTGAAAACGCTGCAAAGGTATGAAAAATAGGAGTACAGTGTTAAATATTATAATATTTTAGATGTGGGGGAGAAAAATGGACTAAATTGTAATGTGGATATTACAAAATTGACTACTTTTGCACCGCAAATAACAAATTGTAAGCAGGTTTTATAATAATATTCAATATATCTATGCTCAATTTAATCAACCAAATCGTTGCGCGTGCAAAAGCAGACCGCCAACGTATTGTTCTTCCTGAAGGAACTGAAGAACGCACATTGAAAGCTGCCAATCAGATTTTGACAGACGAAGTTGCTGACCTTATTTTGCTGGGTAAACCGGCTGAAATCAATGAGCTTGCTGCAAAATGGGGCTTGGGAAATATCAGCAAGGCTACTATCATCGATCCTGAAACTTCTCCGAAACATGAAGAGTATGCACAGTTGCTGTGTGAGTTGCGCAAGAAGAAAGGGATGACTATCGAAGAGGCTCGTAATTTGACAAACGATCCTTTGTTCTATGGTTGTTTAATGATTAAGAGCGGTGATGCTGACGGTCAGTTGGCAGGTGCCCGCAACACTACCGGTAATGTATTGCGTCCTGCTTTGCAGATTATCAAGACTGCTCCGGGAATCACTTGTGTATCAGGCGCAATGTTGTTGCTGACACATGCTCCGGAATGCGGAAAGAACGGTATTTTGGTAATGGGTGACGTAGCGGTAACTCCGGTTCCGGATGCTAACCAGTTGGCTCAGATTGCTGTTTGTACAGCACAGACTGCTAAGGCTGTTGCCGGTATCGAAACTCCGAAAGTTGCTATGTTGAGCTTCTCTACCAAAGGATCTGCTAAACATGAGGTGGTGGACAAAGTGGTAGAGGCTACAAAGATTGCCAAAGAAATGGCTCCGACTCTCGACTTGGACGGAGAAATGCAAGCTGATGCAGCTCTTGTTCCTGAAGTAGGTGCAAGCAAAGCTCCGGGTTCACAAGTTGCCGGACAAGCAAATGTATTGGTTGTGCCGAGTCTGGAAGTTGGTAATATCTCCTACAAATTAGTTCAACGTCTGGGACACGCTGATGCAATCGGCCCGATTCTTCAAGGTATCGCCCGTCCGGTGAATGACTTGTCTCGCGGTTGTTCTATCGAAGATGTATATCGTATGATTGCTATTACAGCTAATCAGGCTATCGCAGCAAAAGCTAACCATTAATCACTAACCCGTTAAACACTGAATACATGAAGATTCTGGTATTGAACTGCGGAAGTTCATCTATTAAATATAAATTGTTCGACATGACCACTAAAGAGGTGATTGCTCAAGGTGGTATCGAGAAAATCGGTCTGAAAGGATCATTCCTTAAACTGACTCTGCCGAATGGAGAAAAGAAAATCCTGGAAAAGGATATTCCGGAACATACAGTAGGAGTAGAGTTTATTTTGAATACATTGATTAATCCTGAATATGGGGCAATCAAGTCTTTGGAAGAAATCAATGCGGTAGGTCATCGTATGGTGCACGGAGGCGAACGTTTCAGTGAGTCTGTATTGCTGAACAAAGAAGTATTGGAAGCTTTTACGGCTTGCAATGACTTGGCTCCGCTTCACAATCCTGCCAACTTGAAAGGTGTGAATGCCGTGTCCGCTATTCTTCCTGACATTCCTCAGGTAGGTGTATTTGATACAGCGTTCCATCAGACTATGCCTGACTATGCATATATGTATGCTATTCCTTATGAATTGTATGAAAAGTATGCAGTACGCCGTTATGGTTTCCACGGAACTTCCCACCGTTATGTTTCAAAGCGTGTATGCGAGTACTTGGGCATAACTCCGGAAGGAAAGAAGATCATTACTTGTCATATTGGTAATGGTGGTTCTATCGCTGCTATCAAGGATGGCAAGTGTATGGATACTACGATGGGTTTAACCCCGTTGGAAGGCTTGATGATGGGTACTCGTAGCGGTGATATCGATGCCGGTGCAGTAACTTTTATCATGGAAAAAGAGGGCTTGAATACAACCGGTGTTTCCAATTTGCTGAACAAAAAGAGCGGTGTACTGGGAGTTTCAGGTGTATCAAGCGATATGCGTGAATTGGATGCGGCTTGTAAAGCCGGCAATCCGAAAGCAATTCTTGCTGAAAAAATGTATTACTATCGTATTAAGAAATACATCGGTGCTTACGCTGCTGCATTGGGTGGTGTGGATATTGTATTGTTTACAGGTGGTGTCGGTGAGAACCAGTCACTGTGTCGCGAGGAAGTATGCAAGGGATTGGAATTTATGGGTATCGAGATCGATAAGTCTGTCAATGATAAGATTCATGGTGACGAAGCTGTAATCTCAACTCCTGCTTCTAAAGTGAAAGTTGTAGTAATTCCGACAGATGAAGAGTTATTGATCGCTTCTGATACAATGGATATCCTGAAGAAATAAGTTCATAAACTCCGGATATAGAAAAGGCGGCTCGGTGACGAAGCTGCCTTTTTTATTAGCTATCTTTCATGGTTCTCGTTTTTTTTACCTTACTTTGTATCTTGAAATAGAGCCATAACCGATTGATATGCGTTACTCCGTTATAATTCCCGTTTATAATCGTCCCGACGAGGTGGACGAACTGTTGAAGAGTCTGACTACCCAGCATTTCACAGATTTTGAAGTGATTGTGGTAGAAGACGGTTCATCTGTTCCCTGTAAAGAAATAGTAGACCGATATACGGATAAGTTGGATATAAAATATTTCTTTAAATCTAACTCCGGACCGGGGCAGAGCCGTAATTACGGGGCAGAACGTAGCGAAGGAGAATACCTTATTATATTGGATTCTGATGTCATCCTTCCCGAAGGCTACTTCGATGCGGTAGAGAAGGAGCTTGCCGTTTCTCCTGCCGACGCTTTTGGCGGCCCCGACCGTGCACACGATTCTTTCACTGATATTCAGAAGGCAATCAACTATTCCATGACCTCTTTCTTCACGACCGGAGGCATTCGTGGCGGAAAAAAGAAGATGGACAAATTCTATCCCCGTAGTTTTAATATGGGAGTTCGCCGGGCAGTGTACGAGGCTTTGGGAGGTTTTTCAAAGATGCGTTTCGGTGAGGATATTGATTTCAGTATCCGTATATTCAAAGGTGGTTACATCTGCCGTCTTTTTCCTGATGCCTGGGTATATCATAAACGTCGGACTGACTTGAAGAAATTCTTCAAGCAGGTGCATAACTCCGGTATTGCCCGTATTAATCTTTATAAGAAATATCCGGATTCTCTGAAACTGGTACATTTGCTTCCGGCGGTATTCACATTGGGAGTAGCACTTCTATTATTAGGAACCCCCTTCTGCCTCTTCAGTTTCATGCCGATCATTCTCTATGCATTGCTCGTATGCGTTGATTCTACTATTCAGAATAAAAGTCTGTCTATTGGCGTTTATTCCATTGCCGCTGCATTTATACAGCTTATAGGCTATGGTACAGGCTTTTGGCGCGCATGGTGGCAACGTTGTATCAGAGGGAAGGATGAGTTTGAGGCTTTCCAAAAGAATTTTTATAAGTAGTCCATTTTTTATTTGCCTATTACTATTCCTGTTTTTGTTTAAAAGGAATGTTGTCTGACACCCGGGTCTCAATACATCTGACACCCGGGTGTCATGCTACCCAACACCCGGGTGTCAGGTATGCCGAGACCCGGGTGTCAGACAACTCATTCTTGCATGGAAAAAAAGTAATGGATGCAATCGAAGGAATTTTTATCGGCTATATCTTTTTTCATTTAGTGGAGTGCAAATCACATTTCTTATTCGTCCCTTAAATCCCAGCAATTTGTCGCCTATCTGTTTCAATGGAAAGATAAGTGTTTCCTGATACCAAATGCTGTCTTTACGCTGGCTTTTTTGATTGTAAACTACACCGATTCGTCCTTCCAAACGTTCTTGTAGCTCTCCGTTTATGTAAAGTGAGGTCCCTTTGGCATCTCCCTCTACACGAACCTTTGTCCATTTTTCCACAGGCAAACGATAGGAATGGAAGATGAATTCATAACCGTCGCGCGAGAATGAGAATTTACCCGTATTTTGCCAGTTCGCGGTGAAAACAGAATGGGGACCTTTGAATAAGACCGCATCGATGTTGGGCTTTGGATCTGCGTAGATCTCAAATTCCACACTATATGGATAACCGATTTCGGGTATAGAGGTAAGAACCGAGTCGTTACCTTGCAGGATAATTTCCTGGCCGGAAAGTGTTAGGTCTTTTCTGCCATCTATGCTGGCCTGTAGATTTACGCCCGGTGCTTCCGGTGTTGTTCTGCACCATGTTTCGAAGGTTTCAAACGGTATGTTTCTTGTGTTTTCTCCTTTCCAAAGTTTCTCGCTCATAACCTGCATGGCAGGAAAGGTGCGTATATGTACATCCTGTTGACTGATTCCATTTCCGACACGGTCGTTCCATACGGCAAACATGGCTCCTGATAAATTAGCTGACTGTTCTATCATTTTTCCTTTTTGCATCATTCGTGGTGACCAATTCTCATATATCCATTGATGGTCTAGGAAATCATGGTAATAGTTTACGGCTGGCACGATATATAGAAAAGCATCACAAGTATTAATCACTTTGGCTCCTTTCCGTAGTGCGGTTTCTAAGTCTAGCCAGTTATAATTCCATGCATTGACTGTTTTTTCTTTCAGATTTACGGGCGTTTTTCCTTTCATCTGTTTCAAGCTTCCCCATAGTCGCGGATTTTTCCCATATTGGGTGATGTATTTCAGATAGTATTCTGTAAAATAGCGGAATTGTTCCGCTTCTTTGAGGTTGTACTCATCAGTGCCGATATGTACGTCCGGTCCGACAAATACCGGGTGATCTCCCGAGAGGTATTCATTGAATAAAGTATCAAGGAAATCATATACCTCTTTTTTATAGAGGTCGAGATGATCCATACCATATTCTTTTTTGTCGGCTGCCAGTATCGGATTGTAATGAGTGAAAGCGAGTGAGTGTGCCGGAACATCAATTTCTGGGATGATATTGATTCCATATTGTGCGGCCATTTGCTGGAAGTTGCGGAATTCTTCTTTGGTGTAGGAACCATCTTTGGATGTGAGTCCCGGAAAACGGTCGCTTTCCAATCTGAAGGCGGCGTATGTTTTGTTCCAGTCATTATCGAAAAACTCAACGAAACCATTATCATTCAGATGTATTTGCAGTTCATTCATTTTATAGAACGAGAGAATTTTTACGTAATCCTGCAAATAGTCCATTGTGAAAAATTTCCTGGCTACGTCAATCATCAGTCCGCGGTGAGCATACTGCGGATAATCCAATGCTTTTCCTTTCATGAGTCCGAGAGGCTGGTTATGGATCATTTGCAACAGCGTGCGAGTTCCCCAGAATGCTCCTTTTACGGTGGAGGCTTCGATGGTTACATGGTTGCGTATATCCAGTTCATAGCTTTCTTTTCCCAATGATGAAGGGGATTTTTTCAGAGACAGATAGATAGAATGATTTTTCGGTTTTCCGGAGGTTACCTGATAATTCCAGCCGAACATATCTTTTAAGTCTTTTGCCATTATTTCCGCAGTTTCTTTCAACAGGTTTTCTGCTCCCGAAGCAATTATAATCTTTCCAGTTTCCGGTAGCATCAGTTTGCCTTTTACTGCATCCCAATGTTGTAAGGAGGGAATTACTTGTGGGATATCTGCTTGCGCATACACTACCATTCCTAATGCTAAGAAGATGGATAATATGTTTATTCTCTTTTTCATATTTATTAGATGTTTATTAAATCTTGATAATGCAAAACTACGGTATTTGAAAATAGGGGAATTCTAAAAATAGACTTATAGCTTCCAAAATTTATTTTTTCAGTTATATAGAACTATCTTTGTGACCTAATTTGATTAATAATGAAAAGTAAACACAAACTATCCATCAACCAGTGGGCATTGGAAGACCGCCCACGGGAAAAAATGATGGAGAAGGGAGCAGCCGCATTGAGTGATGCCGAACTACTCGCTATACTGATCGGTTCTGGAAATACGGAAGAAAGTGCTGTTGAATTAATGAGACGCTTGCTCCTGTCTTGTGACAACAATCTGAATTCTTTAGCTAAATGGGAGGTCTGTGACTATTCCAGTTTCAAAGGGATGGGGCCGGCGAAGAGTATTACGGTGATGGCGGCCTTGGAATTGGGCAAACGAAGAAAGTTACAAGAAATTAAAGAGAGACTTCGAATTACTTGTTCGAAAGATATTTATGATGTTTTCCAACCGATAATGTGTGACTTGGAACAAGAAGAATTTTGGGTCCTTCTATTGAATCAGGCTACAAAACTAATTGATAAGATACGTATAAGTACTGGCGGTATAGATGGGACTTATACCGATGTACGCACCATTCTTCGGGAAGCATTGCTGCAAAGAGCTACCCAAATAGCGGTGGTCCATAATCATCCTTCAGGGAATATTCATCCCAGCCAACCGGACAGGACTTTGACGGAGCATATTCGTAAAGCAGCGGAAATCATGAATATTCGTCTGATAGATCACGTCATCGTTTGTGAAGACGGATTTTTCAGTTTTGCAGATGAGGCCTTGCTTTAATAATGCTATCTTATTTAAAGTAAAAATATCTTATTTGTTCTCATTCCTGCATTTATTTTTATACTGTGTGGGTGTCAAGCCTGTGTACTGTTTGAATGCAGTGCTGAAATAACGTAAAGTGGTGAAACCTATCTGGTCTGATATTTCAGTAAATGTCAGGTCGGTGGTTTTTATCAGAGTAATAGCTTGTTCCAACTTGAATTTATTGATATAGTCATTTGCCCCCATATCTGTGATAGCTTTTAACTTGTTATAAAGGGATGTCTTACTCATCCCGATTTCTCTGCAGATAAAAGGAATATCTAAAGAGGGATTGCTGATATTTTCGGAAATGAGTTTGTTAAACTTTAACAGGAATTTTTCATCTGCCTGGCTGAAAGTACTTTCCAATGGCTGTGGAAAGTTACCTATATGTTGATAGTGTTCTTTCGTTTGTTCCCGGTTATATAGCCGGTTCTGTATAATCTTGACAAGAGTGTCTATCTCAAAGGGTTTTCCCAAATAAGCGTCTGCTCCGATTTTATATCCATACAGCTGACTCTGTTCGTCATTGCGTGCTGTGAGCAGAATCACAGGAATGTGGCTGATGCTGATATTTTCTTTTATCGCTTTGCACAACTCGTATCCATTCATAATCGGCATCATGACATCGCTCACAATGATATCCGGCACTTGTTTTTGAACTATTTCAAGAGCTTCCCGACCATCATGCGCCATATAAGTCGCTTTAAACAAGGGTTTCAATTCTTTGGATAGAAAATCTGTCAGGTTATGATTGTCGTCTACCAATAATATGCTATAATTCTGTGTTGAGAAATCGACTGTCTCAGGAGCGTCAATCTCATGAACTGCTAATTCATTGATGTAAGGTTTCGGTTGGCAGATGACTTCACCCGGCTCTAAGTCTAAAGGCAGGTCGAAGAAGAAAGTGGCTCCTCCCGCTTCGTTGTTCATAGCCCCGATTTTACCTTTATGTAATTCTACCAGCATTTTGGCGTACGAAAGTCCGACTCCACTGCCGCCAATTTCCTGCTTGCCTTGATAAAAACGGACGAAGATTTTCTTCATATCTTCCTTTTGCATACCTTCTCCCTGATCCGAAACGGAAACACGGACGTATGAATCATTTTTATTGGTACGGATGGTGATAGTCGTATTTTTAGGACTGTGTTTCAGTGCGTTCGTCAATAAGTTTGTGACTACGATTGTACATATATCCTTATCAAATGCCATCTCCTTTATGTTGTCATCGAGCTGATAATCAATTTGCACATCCTGTGCTGTTCCTTCGTCCGTAAAGTCGGCTCCAACTTCCTTTATCCATGAATTGAGTGGATAAGCTTGGAGTTTTAACTTGGTTTCTCCGACTTCCATCTTGCGTACATCCAGCACCATATTGATAAGGTCTTTCATCCGTTGGGCCTGTTTATGTATATTCTTCAATGAGGGATAAATGGCATCGCTAGAAGGAAGTGTCTTTAATATGCGGCTTAACGGGGCATATATGAGCGTGAGCGGTGTTCGCAGTTCATGGCTGATGTTAATCAGAAAACGGACTTTCTCTTCATACACATTCTGTTCATGTTCTTTCATCATCCATTTCATCTTGTTTTCTTTGCGTCGGAGCAGAATGAAAACAATTTGTATTACAATGCCTATGCAAAAAATGATGCAGAGGGAGATAAACCACCAACTTCTGTACCAAGGTGGCAGTACATTTAATGTAAAAAGAAGCTGAGGAGTTGTTTCGTTTCCTTCCTGCGTGTTGCAACTGACCATGATGGGATAACTTCCCGGTGCGAGAGATGGGATGATTAGTTCCGGATTGTAGCTGTCTGCATCAAACTCTCCCATTTGAAAATGATACACTTTAAGGCGGAGAATGTCTGCGCCGTATGTCATTACCCGAATCTTGATATTTTTACTATTCCAAGGGATAGATATGGCATTGTCTTTTAACTGGTACATCCTGTTCTCTCCGTTCACTGTCAGTTCGGCAAGAAGTATGTCTGGAGAGTCGGCACTCTTTTCTATTTTAGTGTTTGCGTTGATGCATAATAAACCTTTTACTCCTCCCATATAAATGTTTCCTTTGGGCGACATTAGGCGGGGCTTGGCTAAATATTCGTTAGGAGATATTCCGTCCGCTTCACCGAATAGTATAAAACGTTTGTCATTGGTAAGCCAGACAAATAATTTTTGTTCTGCGCCTATCCAGACTTTTCCCTTGTTATCACAGAGAACAGTATTGGCTTCATTGAAAAGAGACGTGGAGATGGCGTTGAATTTCTGTGTGTTGGGATCGTATGTGTAAAGACCGTGGGTGCTCGCAATCCAGAAAGTACCTTTGTTATCCCGAGAGACGGCATTTAGATAAGTGTTATCAGGAGCGCTTGTCAGTATTTCCAGTGTATTTGTTTTCCGGTCCAATTTGTAGATGTTGTAAGGATCATTCAGATAGGTAACGGCGGAGTCGTGCGCAATGGAGGTTAACATACCCTTTATGGCTATTTCTTTTCTACATGGAATAGGTGATAGGTCATGGGAGAGAATATTGTAACGGTAGGGAGGAGAACTCAATATTAGTATTGAGTTTGGAGCGTCTTGATATAGGTTAATAGGTTACCCGCTATATCGTATGTGATTTTCTAGCGAGGGAGAAGTAACGGTGAAAGGGCGTTTTTTGCCAGAACGCTTATCGAATATAAAAAGACCTTTGGAGAAAACGGATATTAACAGTTCATTGGGGGAGTAATTGGTGATAGAGACTATTTTATCTCCCCAAGTATCCGGATAATGCACGAATGTTTCAGTGGAAGGGATAAACTTGTTGATACCTCCACCATCTGTGGCTATCCATAACTCTTCCGATGCTGCCTCCTGATATAGTTGCAATACGGTGCTTTGGCTCAATCCTTTATTGTGCCCCAGTACGACATTTGCGTACGTTCTCATAGATACTTCCCGAATATTGATGACTCCTTCCCGTTTGCTTCCTGCCCATACATTGTTTGCTGCATCTCCGTGTAGGCATAGAATCGTGTTTATAGGTAGTGAATGTGGGTCTCCGGAAATATGTTCCAGGACAGTAATGTCTCCATTTTCTGGATTGAGAATGTTGATACCTCCTCCGTCAGTTCCCATCCATATCTTTCCACTCAGTTCGATCATGCACAATATGATGTCACTGCTGAGTTGTGAGTTTTTAGTATTATACTCAGCTACCAGTCTCCCCTGTTTGGAGAAACACTTGATACCACTGTTGTAGGTGGATAACCATATCCTTTGTTGGGAATCGATTGTGATTCCTACATTATTATTTTTCAGTTTGGAAGGGAAAGGGGTCATTTCATAATTGTTGAGATCCATTTGTAGTATTCCCTGTTGCCAACTTAGACAAAGCACTACGTTCGGTTTCCATACCTTGATAGATCTTATCATAAACGGTTGGTCGGTTTTAAATTCTTTAATAAGGGAAAGGCTGTTTGTGGTATAAGAATATTTGTATATCTTATTAATGGCTCCGAATAGAAGTCCGTCTTCAATCTTGCATACGGAGGTTGCGATGATTGGTTGATTGTTGAGTTTGGGAATGAAAAATCGGTCGTGGATAAGCGAATATAGTGCAATGCCTCTGGTTGTTAATATCCAAGTCATCTGCTGGTTGTCTTCAATAATATGTAAGATGCTATCACTGGGTAGGGAATTCTCATTATCGGGTTGGTGAGTGTACTTCTTGAGCTCTTCTCCATCAAATCTTATCAGTCCTGTAGGAGTACCGATCCAAATAAACCCTTTCCGTTCTGTATGGATGCAGCTAATGATAGAAGGCATACCGTTTTGGGAGCCAATTTGCTTGAAATCATAATGATTGTTTGTGCAGACTGCAGGAAATATACTGATTAGTAGAAAAACCATTAAGCAGAGTGTATATGCGATTTGTCTGTTTTTCTTCATCGATTAAGACTATTAAGAGGTTGTCATGGCAAAAGTATGATTAATTCCGGTAAAATGAAAGAAAAGGGTATAAAATATTAATTTGAATACTTAGTTCTGATGATAGGAAAAGGGGAGGGGATAATGAGTTTATGTTGCTTCTAAAATAGGTCTCTAAGTATGTCTAAAAGCGGAATATGGATGATATTGGAACTATTTCGGTGATTTTGTGAATAGGGTAATATTGGTAATAATCTATTTTTGCGCAGTAATTTCAGTTTGGGGACTGCATTTGCTGTCTGCGGATGAAATTCGAAATTTTAGTATTAACTTTAATATAATGTTATGAAGAAAATGCAGATCAGGACGCAATTCGTGTGTCTCTTTTCGATGCTTTTGCTGTTTTTTCCCTTGGGGGTATTGGCCCAACAGGGAACTATCACCGGACAGGTGGTAGACGAACACGGAGAGTCTGTTATTGGAGCAACTGTTATGGTGAAAGGTTCTACCGATGGTGCTATTACCGATTTGGATGGGAATTTTTCGATTAAGGGCAAAGTGGGCAGCACTCTTACAATCACTTATGTAGGTTATTCTCCTTTGGAGGTGAAAGTAGCTAAATTATCCGGTAATCGTTATGTGATGAAAGAGGATGCCAAGGCCTTGGACGAAGTCGTGGTGGTAGGTATGGGTACGCAGAAACGTAATACGATTACGGCCGCGGTAGCCACGGTCAATCAAGACGCTATCGCTACCCGTCCGGTAACTGATGTTACAAGTGCGTTGCAAGGTAATGTGGCAGGTCTGAACTTTGCTTCAGACGCTTCGGAGAGTGGTACCGGTGGTGAAGTGGGTGGTGAAATCAAGTTCAACATCCGTGGTATAGGTTCTATCAATGGCGGCGAACCGTATGTATTGGTCGATGGAGTGGAACAAAGTCTGCAAAATGTGAATCCCGCTGATATTGAAAGTATCAGTGTGTTGAAAGACGCTTCTGCCGCTGCCGTTTACGGAGCGCGTGCTGCTTATGGTGTGGTTCTAGTGACGACAAAGAGTGGAAAGAAAGATAAGGCAAGAGTGACTTATCGTGGCTCTGTCGGTGTCAGTGCACCTATCAATATGCCGGAGATGATGAATTCCTTGGAATTTGCTAATTATAAAAATGCGTATCGGTCGGCTATCGGTGAGTCTCCGTATTTCTCACAAGAGACGATTGGTTTGATGCAACAGTTTATGCAGAATCCTTACGGTGAAGGTCTGCCTGGTATAACAGCTAACCAGGAAAATACCGGTTGGCGTGGTGCTGAGTCGCAATATGCCAATACCGACTGGTACGATTATTTCTATAAGAACTGTTCTTTACGTCATTCTCATAATCTGAGTGTATCTGGAGGTTCTGATAAAGTGACTTACTATGTTGGCATGGGATATACTTATCAGGGTGGTTTGTTAGACCGTGTCGAAGATTCTTTGGATAAATATAATGTAAATACAAAGTTTCAGATCAAACCGAATGATTGGTTAAAGTTCAACTTCAATAATAATATCACATTGAATCTGATATCACGTCCGCTTCCTAATATGTCTATCCTGTATCATCAGATAGCCCGTTCTCAACCTAATGTGGTAACGGAGGTTCCAATCTCAGGGCCGTATAATTTGCCTTCATGGAACGAAGCGCTTTATCTGGACAATGTGAATTACTCTCAGAATCGCATATCGGACGCGATGACTTTCGCTGCTACGGTTACTCCGTTGCAAGGCTGGGATATTACAGGAGAGATGAAAATACGTTTTGATGTGCAGAATGATGAATTTTTGCAAAAACAACCTAGAACAACCCGTCCGGACGGAACCGTTGAGGATGTGACGGCCCCCCGGCAAGGCTATTCTTATCCGGGAATTCAATATTCAAATTCTTTATGGGGTTCAATGACACGTGGGAGTCAGTTCAATTATTATTTGTCTCCAAGTGTGTCATCGTCTTATACTAATCAGTGGGGAGATCACTTTTTTAAGGCAATGGTCGGCTACCAGATGGAAGTACAGCATAATTCGAGTTTATATGCGTATAAGGATGGTGTGATGAGTGATGATACTTTCTCTTTCGACAATGCTAACGGTAGCGCTTATAATAGCGAGGCACGTGAACATTGGGCTACCATGGGATTTTATACTCGTCTGAACTGGAACTATCAGAATATTTATTTTCTAGAGTTCAGCGGACGTTATGACGGCTCTTCACGTTTTGCTTCCGGTAATCGTTGGGGCTTTTTCCCCTCTTTTTCCGCCGGTTATGACATTGCGCGTACAGATTACTTCAAACAATTGGACTTACCTGTTTCACAGTTGAAAGTTCGTCTGTCTTATGGTCGTTTGGGTAATCAGAACGGTGCCGGGCTGTATGATTACTTGAATTTTATGACTTTGAAACCGGATTATGCAAACGCATGGTTGCTTTCCGGTATAACTTCGGCTGTTCCCGCGCGTGGGACTATCGCTTTGACTCCGTCTATGGTAAGCCCGTATATCACATGGGAAAAAGTGGATAATGCTAACTTAGGTTTCGATTTGAGCCTTTTTGATAATAGGCTGACTATCACTGCGGATATTTATCAGCGCATGACGAAAGATATGATTGGCCCGGCAGAGGCAATTCCGGATATTGGCGGTATTGCTATCGAGCAACGTGCAAAGGTCAATAATGCGACATTGCGTAATCGCGGATGGGAATTATCCATAAACTGGGCGGACCAGTTGAAGAATGGTTTTAGCTATGGTGTCGGATTCAATATATTCGATTATAAAGCTGTTGTGACTAAATATAATAATCCGGAAGGGTTGATTTACAACAATCATACAGGATTGGTCCGTAATAAAGGTTATTATGAAGGAATGGACTTGGGCGAAATCTGGGGATATGAGGCGAATGACTTGTTCCTTACCAATCAGGAAGTAGACGAATATCTGAGAAATGTGGATATGTCTTTCTTTAAGCCGAATAAAGACTGGCAACGCGGTGATTTGAAATATGTCGACTCGAATAGAGATGGCAAGATTGACCCGGGTTCAGGAACATTGAAGGACCACGGTGACTTGAAAGTGATTGGTAACACGACTCCCCGTTATTCGTTTGGTGTGAATTTGCATGCCGGATACAAAGGGTTGGAGGTTTCGGCTTTGTTCCAGGGAGTAATGAAACGTGATTATCCGATGTCTGCGAGTACTTATCTCTTCAGCGGTGACTCGAACTTCTTCAAAGAACATCTGGATTATTATAATGTGTATAATCCGGGAGCTTATTTGCCGCGTCTTACCAAACCGGACAGTCCGGAGTACAATGCGAATGTGGGTTATAATACAACACGTTATTTGCTGAATGCAGCTTATATGCGTATGAAGAACTTGATGGTCTCTTATACTTTCCAACCTAAACTAGTTAAGAAAATCGGTTTGGAGAATCTGAAAGTATATTTCACTTGTGATAACTTGTTCACTATTGACAACTTGCCGGATGTTTTCGACCCTGAAACATTGAATCAAGTAAATACATGGGCGGGTGGTAGTAATGAAACTGCCCCGGGATTGACATCTCCAATGAAGCAAAACGGTAACGGAAAAGTATATCCGTTGAATAAGAACTATGTATTTGGCGTTGAGTTCACTTTTTAAACAGTAGAAAAATATGAAAAAGATATATATAATGGCTCTGGTGGCCGTCTCAATATTGCCGTTTTCATCCTGTTCCGATTTTTTAGACAGAGAGCCGATTACTAAACCGGAAGCCGGTAACTTCTTGACCGGTGCCGTACAGGTTGAAAACTATATCAACGGACTTTATATGACTTTGCCGTCTTTTACCAAGTTTGGCTTGGGAGTCCGCAGTAAAGAAAAGAACAGCGATAATATCGTTGCTGAAAAATATGATCAACGTCTGCATGGTCAGAACAACCAATTTAGCGGGGCTTCTGAATGGCAGACAGGCTATCAGAATTTGCGTAAGGTAAACTACTTCTTCCATAATTACAGGGTATCTAAAGAATTGGAGACCGAAGATGTACTTTCCTTAAAAGGAGAAGCCTACTTCTTTCGTGCTTATTGGCATTTCGATTTGTTGAAAAAGTTTGGTGCTATTCCGGTGATGGATACATTTTGGGATGAGAATGCTACGATAGCCGGATTGCAGATTCCTGCAAAATCACGTAATGAAGTTGCTAAGTTTATTTTGAGTGATTTGGATGAAGCGAAACGTTTGTTGCATTCACGCAGCAAGTATTCGGGCATCCGTGTTAATAAAGAAGCTGCTATGGTGCTGGCTATGAATGTAGCTTTGTTCGAAGGCACTTGGGAAAAATATCATGCGAATGATGATTTTGCAGCTCCCACAAACGAATCTTCTTACTTTTTGGGGGAAGTTATCAAATGGGGCGACGAGTTGTTCGGGTGTGGTATTGATTTGTATAAAGTCGGACAGAATCCGGGGGATGCATTTGCCGCTTTATTCAACAGCAAAGACTTGTCGGGCATGGACGAAGTGTTGCTATGGAGAAAATATTCGAATGAACAAGGTGTTTTCCATGATGTAAACGGTAACTTGAAAGCTGGGATTGTCGATTCGGAAGGAGCTGCGGGAATTACTCAAAGTCTCGTGGACAATTATCTTTATAAGGATGGGACACCTATTAACCCGAATGATAGTAAATTTAAAAGTTTCAAGGAGACTTTTGAAAAACGGGATCCGCGACTACTCCAGACTGTAATGAATGATGGAGCTAAATTTGCTTCGTCTATTACTGCTACTCCCATGCATCTGGAAGAGTATAGCGAGGAGAAAAAGAATAAAATCAGTCCTCCCAAACTGGCCGGAGACGGTAATGCACGTTCTTTGACGGGCTATCATATTCGTTTGGGTATTGATACGACTTTTGTGAGTGGCAATGGTGAGACGGCTTTACCTGTCATTCGTTATGCAGAAGGTTTGTTGGCATACGCTGAAGCGGCTGAGGAGTTAGGACAGTGGAGCCCCGAGATAGCCGGCAAGACATTGAAAGCCCTCCGTGAACGGGTAGATGTGACATACGTAACTCCCGTAAAGGATAGCTATTTTACAGATTTTGGTTACGAATTGACTCCTGTTTTACAAGAAATACGCCGCGAGCGTCGTTCGGAACTTGCTTTACAAGGTTTCCGTTTGGATGACTTGCTACGTTGGAAAGCTGATAAACTTATCGTTGGAAAACGTGGAAAAGGAGCGTATATCTATAAAGGAGCGGAAGAATCATTATTGTTCAAGTCATTCAGCCCGGATAACCGGAAAAGAATAAAGGAAAGATTGTTGCTCGATGATAATGGGTGGGCAGACCCGATGGCGGGAACTTTGCCAAGTGGATATCAGTTCCATACTGACAGAGATTATCTGTTGCCGATTCCTCCTTCCGAGTTGGAATTGAACAAGACTTTGAAACAAAACCCTAAATGGTAATCATTAGTAATGATATAATAATACATAGATTATGAAGAAATATTTTTATAGAATATTACCCGTCTGCTTGTTTGTTCTGATAATGGCAGGCTGTGATGATACCGAAACGGTCATCTCTATCGGGGAGGCTCGTAATTTGGTAGCCGAAATCAGTACTCAGAGTGCTGCTATCGGTGATAATGTGACCTTTTCTGTCAAGGTGGACCAAGAGGGTAGTGCCTTGGCTTTGGAAGAAGATATAGATATTGTTTTGACTTTTTCGGGGAAGGATGTAGAAGGGAAAGAAGTATCGGCAACTGATGTTTTCGAGAACTTCAGTGGGCATCTTTATATGAAAAAAGGTGAGACACAGGGATTTACCGAATTCAGTGTAAAAAGAGATTTGGCTAAATATCCGGTCTCGGGAACTATCACCGCATACGTCAGAGGATATAAGATAAATGCCGCTGAACGTCCGATTGTCATTTCCGATAAGCATTATACTATTTTGTCTTTGAAGAATAACTCGGATAATATAGTGAAGGAATTTGGCTATTTTGTTCTTATGGCTACTGTGGGAGCACCGGTCAAAGAAGATGTGACGGTAACGATAGATGCTGGTGAAGATGCAGGCAAGTATGAAAACCTTCCAGACAAGCTGGTTGTGAAAGCTGGTTATAAGACAGCTGAATCCGGCTTCATTCGGATAAAAGGTGAGCAAGGGCCAAATACTTTTACGTCTGTTTCGATGTCTTTTTCTACTGATTCGGATATTCATCCTATTTATGGTGACAAGATAGAAATTAAAGTGAAAGATATTGACGCAGGTTTAACGCCGGGTACGGAACTTACGAATGAACAGTGGGTATATATTGATCCGGAACAGATATTTGTATCTGCGAAAAATGAAAAAGCTGTAAAAAAATGGGATGAGATAAAAGCGGTATCTGCATTGTCAATAAAAGAAGGTGATCCGCATCCTAATGAGATTCTGGCTGCTGACGGGTGGGTGTTTATGAACTCTTATGAGTTTCATCCGATTGACGCTTTGACACAATATGGAAAAGAGAATGAATACGGAAATCGCCCTCCACGTTATATGGCTGCACAGAATGTGGCAAACACACAGAAGGTTCAGGCGGTTGTGAACGAGAAATATGCGACAATGACACAGGACGGATACCTGAAAATGTGGTGTGCGTATGATCCGGGAATTGGTGCGACAGGTGGAATCTCCGGTACCAGGGATTATGGAGTTTCATCGCTTTATGCCAGCAAATTTGACGGTGTTCCTACGGGAGCAGATTCTTGGGAGGCCAATAATGTACGTATTTTGCCGGGTACTCGTGTAGAAGTTCGGATCCGGATACGGGGGAAGAAACACTCTTTCAACCCGGCTGTTTGGTTCCAGGGAAATATTAGAGGTGTGCAATGGGCTACTTATGGTGAGGTCGATCTTCTGGAAAATCCGGCAAATCATAGCAATCTGAATGGAGCCTGGCAGACTTTCCATTGGAATGATGTCTCTACTTCATCTGGTGAGAAGTATAAACCGTCATCCGGAGAGAAATCTATTGCTGATATGAACGAGTTTGACATTTATTGGATGGAATGGCGTAGCAATGATGAAATCGCTTTAGGCATCAATGGTCTGGAGACAGTATGCATCAAGCGTGATGGTAATTATACCGGAAGTGCGAACGGTACTGCAATATGGAATAGCTCTACACATTGGCCGTACACCGATGAGTATAATACTGAAGGGTTGCATCTGTTGCTGACATTTGCCGGTTGTAATGAATGGTCATTGGGTAAAGAGGCAGCGGAGGCGGCTGCGAAAGACGGCAGTTGGGCGAATGACTTTAAGCATATCTCTTATCAGGAGAGCAAAACCAGTGTTGATACTCCGCGTATGGAAATAGACTGGATACGCTTCTATAGAAAGTCGGGCTATAAATATAAAGGGCACGGATCTCCTACCCGTAATATCCAAATGTATTAATGGTAGCCAAATTAACGATGTTGAATTAAAAAACTTTTATATAGTTATGAAGAAAGCTTGTCACTTATTGGGCGTTGCGCTGTTGGGCGCAATAGCACTGGCCTCTTGTGAAGAGGATAAAATAGTGAATGAAAATACCGGTGGAGGAAGTGAAGCCGGGAGAGAACTGGCTGATTATACATTTACAGCTTCGATTAAACAACCGGAGGCTTTGGTGCGGGCTAATGTCCAACATGAGGGCTATGTCTGGAATAGTGGAGATGCGGTTACTGTGTGGAATCGTAATCTGGGTACAGGTTACGGGTTTACGATTGCTTCTGATTTTCAATCTGGCAAGGAGGCTGTTTTTACTGGAAAGGCGGCCATGACGAATGGACATAAATTGATTGCTGTCTTTCCTCGTATGGAAAAACAGGCATTCAGCGAATTGGCTACGGTTGAAATGCCTGATGTCTGTGAACAGTCTGCCGGAACAGCAGAACTGGGAACTACTACGTATATGATAGCTACGGGAAATGTGTCGGATAATAAGATTCCAGCGTTGACTTTCTCACCATTGACGGCTCTTCTCCAGTTTAATCTGAAGAATACGTCCGGTGGAGAGTTGAAAATGGGTGCTATTACCATAGAGAGTGATGACGAAATTTTTCCTCGTAAAGCGGCATTTGGTGATGATGGTGAAGTGACTGCACTTTTGAATACGAAAAGTAAAGTCACCTTGGATATGAAAGAACAGACGCTGGCAAATGGAATGGTATTGAATGGTTATCTGAATATATTGCCTACCACTTATGGAGATATCCGGTTGATGGGAGCAAACACACGGTTGACTATTACAATAAAGGTATGGTCGGAGAATGGCGAGCATGACATTGTACTTTTGAAAGAAGTAGCTGTGAAAGACTTGCAAGAAAAGTTAGGGCTGGATATGGAAATATCTGCCAATCAGTTTGCTGCCGGAAGAAAATATGTGATGGACTTTGATGTTGATTATCATTTCAAGATACCTGAGGAAGGATATTTGATTGATGATGACGGTAACATACATATTTATAATGCAAATGGCCTTGTGGCTTGGAGCCTGTTGGAACAGGAAAATGTAACTGTGACGTTGGAGAAGGATTATATCGAAAATCATGTTATTGACCTGGATGGCAAGGAGTGGACTCCAATATCGGCTTTCTATGGCCTGTTCGAAGGTAACGATGTGGTTATCAAGAATCTGAAACTCTCTCAAGGTGGCTTTATTGCAGCCAACAATGGTGGAACTATTCAAAACTTGACATTCAAGGATGTTTCATACTCTCAAGACATTACAAGTGATGCTGGAGGATTGGTTGTTAGTAATGCGGGTGGCAAGATTAAGAATTGTACCATTGACGGAATTACCCTTAAAGCTACGAAGGCGGCTAATGTCGGTGGATTAGTCGGTACAAACACTTATCCGGGAATCATAGAAAATTGTCGGGTACTGTCGGGAACATTTGACTTTAGCTTGTCAGGATCGGGTAACGGAAACTATGGAGGATTGGTCGGATATAACTATGGTGGTACAGCTATTATTCTCAACTCTTTTGTCGGAGCGATAAAAGTCAGTCATCCCACTAATTCTGCTGGAGCTTCTTATGTAGGAGGACTTTTGGGCTTTAACTCAGTAGGTAAAGTGATGGGCTGTTATTCTTTGGCGGAAATGACCATTAACTGCTCGGCTCACATTGGTGTTCTTATTGGGGCCGTTGGCAATGGAACGATTATGGCTTCCTATGCGTCGGGTTCAATATCCGGTAAATCTGCTAATAACACAGGTGGATTGATTGGCAATAATTTTGGAACGACAGGTGAAATTGTAGCTTGCTATTCAACTGGCGATTTCTCTCATGTCGAAGGGAATAAGATCGGAGCCTTTATAGGAAATAATCAGGGAATAGCCAAACAGTGTTACTGCGTCAATGAAACATTGGAGCCTGTAAAAGCGGGCTCTTCAACAGGTGTGTCTAAAGTGACGGTGGAACAGCTGCAAGGTAAGAAACGTCAGATGAATCTGGTGATAGAGGCACAAAAATTGGAGTTTGAGTTCAATTTCAAGGTGAATGAGGATCCAACAACGAAAGACAAGCAACCATTGGTGTTGCAGGATGCAGTGAAAGAACCGGACTTCGGAGGAGATGACTTTGAAGATGGCGGGGAGATTTAACAACTGAAAAATATTAAAATCATGAATAAGTTATATTCTTTATTAGGGATTGGGCTGCTGAGTGCAGCCACCCTAAACTCCTGTAAAGAAGATGCTTTCTTAGAAGGTGACAACAGGGAACAGCAAGGCGAGTTGCAAACCTATACGGCTGCCGCTTCTATCGAGGGATATAAAAGTACGGAAAAGGAGCCGTCTACACGCGCTAACGTGCAGGAAGACGGGAGCTCTTTTATGTGGAATAAAGATGATGAAGTGACTATTTGGAATGGAACGGCCGGTTATGACTTTATGGCAATCAACTATGATGAAAGTGAGCCGTCGGGACATGTGGAATTTACTGGTGAAGGCAGTCTGACGGATGGAACTACTGTTTGGGGAATCTATCCTAAAAAGGAATCTCCTGCTGCCGCGAATGTATTTTCGTTTGCTTTGTCGGATAAGGTAGTACAAAATGGAAAGCAGCCTGATTTGAAGAGTACAATGCATATGCTTGCCAAAGGTACGGTGAATGGAACGACGGTTACTAATATGAGTTTTGAGCATTTGACGGCGCTTTTCCAGTTTAAAATAACGAATAGAAGGCAGGAAGCTTATAAAATGACTAAAGTAACTGTTTCATCGGGCAATGAAGCTGTCTTCCCTAAGGTGTTGACGGTTTCCGAAGATGAAAAAACGTATGGTGAGATGGTTGGTGACCTGACTCTGGAACTTGCCGAAATGGAAGTTGCGAAGAATGAGGTTGCGTTTGGCTACATGAGTTTCTTTCCTACAACGGGGCTGACAGCGGATACGGAACTGACCTTTACAGCTACTTTAGAAAATGTGAATGAGCCGGGATCTACAGAAACCATAGTAAAGGCTGGGAAAATCAGTGAACTTTATAATGCAGAATCGGTAGTAGCGGAGGATGGATACAAATATGTCGCAGGCAAGAGATATAGTGTGTCGTTTACATTGATTGGAGATCCGGGATATGAAGAAACTGAACCGGGCAAGTATTTGGTGAAGAAAGAAGCGGGATTGATCAATTTGGCTGGGGATCCGTCTATCATGACCAAAACAGATGTAATAATAACATTGAATACTGATTTGGATTTTACCGGTAAACCTGCTTGGATTCCCGCAAAACTATTCAGTGGGACATTAGACGGGAATGGTAAGGTAATTAGTGGCTTGCAGTTGAATGTCGAGAATGCTACCATCGGCTTGTTTGAAACGAATGCAGGTACGATTAAAAATCTGAAGATAAAGGGCGCTTCTCTCACAGGAACAATCTCTGCCGGAAGTAATGTGCCTGTAGGAACGTTTGCCGGAAAAAATACCGGTACGATACAAGACTGTATCCTTGAAGGTGGTACTTTTAATGTTCCTGCTAATTGTTTGTACGGCGGCTTTGTCGGACAAAACGAGGGAAAAATAATAAATTGTAGTATTACAGATGTTTCTAATTTTACTTGTGATAATGCAAATACTAATGTGGGAGGTGTAGTCGGTAAGAATATGGGTATTCTTGAAGGTAGTTATGCAAATAATGTACAGATGTCATGTTCTAAAGGGACTATTGGTGGATTGGTCGGCTGGAACAACAGCGGCAATGCGAAGATTGTGGGATGCTACTCTTTGGTCAATATTACTTTGACAGGTTCGGTCAATTCCGGCTTGTTGGCTGGTGGATGTAATTGGACTCATGTAACTGCTTCATTTGCAGTAGGTAGTATCTCTGCTCCTGTCAATGCTAATGCATCCAGAGGCGGTTTGGTTAATCAAGGTGGTACCATAAATGGTTGTTATTCGATTCCTATACTTGATAATATTCAGGGAAATGTCAATACAGGAGGTATTTCCGGGAAGAGCGGTGGAGGTCAAAGTACGCTTAATTGTTTCTATATAAGTACTGATGAGGCCATTCATGCTGTGGCTAGTGGTGAACAGACTGGTGTGGAAAAATTGTCTGCAACCTCGGCTTTAGTAGAAAAACTGTCAGAATTGAATGCAAATACAGAAGTTGCCGCTTCTGGTTATGAATTTGTAATAAACGAAGGTAACAATAAGGACGTAGTTCCTTTGCTCGTTCAAAAGAAGAAGTAAATAACTGTAAATTTTCCCTTAGCCATCTTTATGTAAAATGAGGGTGGTTAGGGGATTTTTATTCCCAATAAATATCAATATATGAAACGAATCTTTGTTAGCCTGGTATATGTATGTTTGGTTCTTATGGCGTATGCATACGAACCGGAGTACTCAACTGCCGGTTTTTTCCGTCTGCCTGATACCGGGCGTGAAGTGTACTCTATGAATCCGGCCTGGCGTTTTTATAAAGGAAAGAGTGATGGTGCTCAAGCGAAAGAGTTTGATGATAAAAATTGGCTAGTCGTTTCTTTGCCTAATGGCATTGAATATCTTCCTACGGAAGCGAGCGGCTGTGTCAATTATCAAGGTGAAATCTGGTATCGTAAGCATTTTACTCCGTCGGTCGCACTGAAAGAAAAAAAACTGTTCCTGTATTTTGAAGCGATTATGGGTAAAAGCAGGATTTATGTAAACGGGAAATTGCTGGCGGAACATTTTGGGGGGTATCTTCCGGTTTCTGTTGACGTGACTGAGGCATTGAAATGGGGAGAAGACAATGTAATTGCTGTATGGGCTGATAATAGTGATGATCCTACCTATGCGCCAGGAAAGCCACAGGATGTCTTGGATTATTCTTATTTTGGAGGAATCTATCGTGACTGCTGGCTGGTGGCGCATAATCATGTGTTTGTCACTGATCCCAATTACGAGAATGAAACGGGCGGAGGAGGATTGTTTGTCTCTACTGACAACGTATCGGAACAATCGGCTGATGTGCTTCTGAAGGTTCATGTGCGTAATGATGGCAAACTAAATTTCTCTGGAAATATTCTTTACTCATTGGTAGACCGTGACGGGCAGGAAGTGGCAGCAACGAATGTATCGTTGAATGTACACAAAGGAATTGCTGTAAGCCGTAATGGAAAGATGAAAGTTAAGAAACCTCATTTGTGGACTCCTTCGTCACCTTATTTATACAATCTTTATATACGTATTTGTGATAAGAAGGGAAAGGTTATCGACGGTTATCGTCGTCGTGTGGGTATCCGTAGTATCGAATTTAAGGGAAGGGACGGCTTCTGGTTAAATGGAAAGCCGTATGATAAACCACTGATAGGCGCCAATCGTCATCAGGATTTTGCGGTTGTCGGTAATGCTGTGGCAAACAGTGTTCACTGGCGCGATGCGAAGAAATTGAAAGATTTGGGATTGGAAGTAATTCGTAATGCCCATTGTCCGCAGGATCCGGCTTTTATGGATGCTTGTGACGAACTTGGACTGTTTGTCATTGTCAATACTCCGGGATGGCAATTCTGGAATGATGATCCTATTTTTGCCCGGCGGGTTTATAGTGATATTCGTAATATGGTTCGTCGTGACCGCAATCACCCTTGTGTATGGCTATGGGAACCGATATTGAATGAGACATGGTATCCGGAAGATTTTGCCGGACGTGCGAAGGATGTTGTTGATGAGGAATATCCTTATCCCTCTTGCTATTCGGGATGTGATACGCAGGCAAAAGGGGCGCATTATTTTCAGGTTCAGTTTTGCCATCCGATGGTATTGTCGAAACGGAATCCGAAAGTGACCTATTTTACCCGTGAGTGGGGAGATAATGTAGATAATTGGAGTTCACACAATTCTCCGAGCCGTGCCGCCCGCAATTGGGGAGAACAACCAATGTTGGTGCAAGCTGCTCACTATGCCTCTCCTTATTATGATTATATTTGTTATGATGCTTTGTACAAAGAATCGTCTTGGCATTTGGGTGGGTGTTTGTGGCATTCGTTCGATCATCAGCGTGGCTATCACCCCGATCCGTTCTATGGCGGACTGATGGACGTGTTCAGGCAACCAAAGTATTCTTATTATATGTTTAAAGCACAACGTCCTGTTACTGTTTCCGATGGTCTTTCGGAAAGTGGTCCGATGGTATATATTGCTCACGAGATGACACCATTTTCAAGTAGAGATGTTACAGTATATTCTAATTGTGACGAAGTGCGTCTGACGGTTAATAAAGGTGGGAAAGTCTACACATATCGGAAAGATAAGATGCGGAAAGGAATGCCATCGCCGGTCATTACGTTTTCGGGGGTATTTGACTTTATGACTGATAAAAAACTCACCCGTGACAAACATGAGGAAGATGTCTTCATGTTTGCGGAAGGACTTGTGGATGGAAAAGTAGTAGCTACGCATAAGACGATGCCTGCCCGCCGTGCTGAGCAGCTTCGCCTGCGAGTGGATAATGAAGGCGTTAACCTGCGTGCCGATGGCTCCGATTTTGTGACCGTTGTGGCCGAAGTGACTGATAAGAACGGAAATGTGAAACGTTTGAATAATTATTATATCAAATTTTTCGTAGAAGGCGAAGGACGTATTTTGGGAGGTGCTGATGTTTTGGCAAATCCCGCTCCGGTGAAATGGGGGAGTGCTCCGGTACTGATTCAGTCTACTACAAAGCCAGGTAAGATCAAGGTAACGGCAAGCGTTTTGTTTGAAGGCTCTCAAATGCCTGTAAGCGGAGAGTTGGAGTTGAATTCTTTTGCTCCGACGGTTCCTTTGCTTTTTGATATGAAAGAAGAAAAGATGATTAAGCAGGCTGAATCATTTTCGATAGATGATAGAAAGAGCAGTACTGAATTGGAGGTCGAGCGTTTGCGTCGTGAACTCAATGAATTGAGATTGAAAGAGGTGGAACAGCAGCAGACCGATTTTGGGGAGAAACTTGATTTCTAATCAGACTTACAAACAATTATAGTTTTGTATGTATTCTGCATAGCATTGTTTCATTTTTATCTCTATATTTGCAAGGTATATAATAAATAAGGAACCTTATGGAAAAATTTGAGATAGAAGAGAAGATTGTAGCTATGCTAAAAACGGTGTATGATCCGGAAATTCCGGTGAACGTATATGATTTGGGATTGATTTATAAAATAGATGTCTCCGATAAAGGGGAAGTGGTACTTGATATGACATTGACAGCTCCTAACTGTCCGGCAGCTGATTTTATAATGGAAGATATCCGACAGAAAGTGGAATCGGTAGACGGAGTAACTTCGGCTATTATCAATCTGGTGTTTGAACCGGAATGGGATAAGGATATGATGAGCGAAGAGGCTAAACTAGAATTGGGCTTTCTATGAAAAATGTCTATTTCCTTTCCGATGCGCATCTTGGGTCTCGTGCCATAGAACATGGTCGCACACAAGAGAGACGCCTAGTGAACTTTCTCGACAGTATAAAACATAAGGCTTCTGCCGTTTATTTGCTGGGAGATATGTTCGATTTCTGGTATGAATTCCGTTTGGTAGTTCCTAAGGGATATACTCGTTTTCTAGGAAAGATCTCCGAACTTACGGACATGGGTGTGGAAATTCACTACTTTATAGGCAATCATGACATTTGGTGTGGAGATTATCTCACAAAAGAGTGTGGTGTCATTATGCACCGTGAACCGTTGACTACCGAAATCTATGGGAAAGAATTCTATCTGGCTCATGGTGACGGATTGGGTGATCCGGATAAGAAGTTCAAATTACTTCGCCGAATGTTTCATAGTACGACTTTGCAAAGAATGTTTTCTGCTATTCATCCTCGTTGGAGTGTGGATCTGGGTTTGACATGGGCCAAGCATAGCCGACTGAAACGGATTGACGGAAAGGAACCGGATTATATGGGGGAGAATCAGGAACATCTGGTTTTGTATACCAAAGAATATCTGAAGAGCCACCCGAATATCAACTTCTTTATATATGGGCATCGCCATATTGAACTGGATCTCATGTTGAGTGCAACTTCCCGTGTGCTGATTCTCGGGGATTGGATTAATTTCTTCTCGTATGCGGTATTCGATGGAGAGAATCTCTTTCTGGAGGAATACATCGAAGGAGAGACACAGGTGTAATTGATCTTGTTTTGTTTAGACGCAGATTAACGCAAATTATCGCAGATTATTAAGATTATTCCTTCGGGAAATTATTCTTATTTATCTGCGATAATTTGCGTTAATTCTATGTTTAATCTATTCTACTTAAGCTGTTTATTCAGGTCTGAAACTTGTTCCTAAGAAGAAATTGTGTGGTTCGACAGTTATATTACCTGATACTTCGTCACCGGTCATGTAATTGTACTTGATGTTAGAATCCAGAGAATAGTTGGTGGTATCATCTCCAAAATTTCCTACGACTACGAGTTCCTTATCATTGTATTTCAAACTGATGGTGCGGGGTGTGTTCCCTGTCCAATCAGCAGTTTCTACTTTCCACGAGAATGTTGCATTTTGCCCGAACAAATCTGCGTGCGTTTTGCGTAAATCTAGTAGTTTAGCATATACATCATACAAACTTTTGCGTGCAGGTTCATCATAATATTCCCAATGTAACGGCTTCTTTGCTGTTTTTTCATCTTCTTCACCAAGTGTTTCGTCATAACCTAATTCACCGAATTGCCAAATCATTTTAGGACCCGGAACTGTGAAACAGAAGGCTGCGTTGGCGGCAAGCTGGTTCATGCGGGTAGTAAGATCTGTTTTTATTTTCTCGTTTCCATACACTTGGGCTTTATAGGCTACACGTTCTTCATCATGACTTTCCATGAAACCTACCCATCCGCCAAAATGGATACTGTTTCCGCCACTTTGTATCAAATTGCTAAAGGAACTATTCTCTTTATATCCCATTCCCGATTGATAGTAGCCTTGGTCGTGTCCATTACTTCCTTTACGCCAGCACTGTATGCCTGCCAAAGCTAATACGTTTTCTTCTGCCCAATCAGCCCAGTGCTCGCAAATCATTACTGCATTCGGAGATATGGATTGGATAGTGTTATAATAATCACGTAGGATGCTGATACGTGATTCATCGTAACCTGAAGCATCATAACTGCCGCCTTCATTTTGAGTAAAACCTTTGGTCAGGTCGAAGCGGAATCCGTCGATGTGATATTCGTCAATTAGGTATTTCAAGTTGCGTTTCACAAAATTGCGTACTAACGGACTTTCGTGATTGAAATCGTGGAATACACTGTAATCGTGAGGAGCGTCAACATTGAACCATGGGTTATTCTCTGCAGTTTTATTATTTTTCGAATCCCAATACAGACGGGCAAAAGTGTTGCTACCTGTAGCATGGTTGTAAACAACATCAAAAAGTACTGCGATACCTCTTTTGTGGCATTCGTCAATAAATCTCTTGTACATCTCAGAAGTACCATAGGCTTTATCAAGTGCAAAATAGAAGGTTGGATTGTACCCCCAACTGTCATTACCTTCAAACTCCTGTACGGGCATTAGTTCGATGGCGGTAATACCTAACCTTTCCAAATAATCGAGTTTCTGCATCGCTCCCTGTAGATCTCCGGTTTCGGTGAAGTCACGCAAGAGTAACTCATAAATCATCAGATTGTTCTTATCTGCTATTTTGAAATTGTCGTGTGCCCATGAATAGGAATCTTTCTGTATCTTGAATGTTGAAACAACTCCGGCCCCTTTCGTTGGATAGATACGTTGGGACGAAGGATAAGTGGATTCCGGAATATAGGAATCGCTGCTTGCATCGAGAATCTTCTCCGTATATGGATCGGCTATACGTAGTTCTGTATCTTTTTCTCCTTCTACAGAACTCTTTTTTCCCAGATAATATTGGAATGCGTATTCTTTGGTTGGCTCAAGACCGCTTAAAGTAGTCCACCAACATCCCGCTGATTCGTCATAATACATTTGAGAGTTTTCATCATTGCTGCGTTTCCAATTATTGAAGTCTCCCATGACATAAGCATAATCGTAATAACGGTTGCCGTCTTTGTCTTTCTCGTACAGTACCAAAGTTACTGTATGATTGTCGATAATATTGATACCATGTTGCAGTCCGGAAGGCATTGACTCCAGTTTTATCTCACCCGGAGTAAAGCTGTTGTACTTATCATCCTCAATATCGACAAAGGTATCTTCTTCTATTCCTTTTTTGCCATCAGTAGTACGGATAATCAGTCCTAACTGTTCAATAGGAGTTGAACCGCTTCCGAACCAATCGCGTATAGTAGGTGAGAGGGTGATTTTCCATACATTCTCCTTTACACGAACCATTTTACATTTTTCGGTATCTTCTGTCCAAGCAGCCGGTACATACATCCAAGTACCTTCTGAATATACACCGGCATGGAGATAGCACGCTTCTTGATAACCCAATAACGGGCATTCTTTTTCTCCTTCTGCCAACTCTTTACCTTCTGCATAAAAATAGATATCCAAAGCTTCGTCCGCATTGGGTAACTCGTTTGTTTCAGCTTTGGGATTCAGGTTGAAACCGAATTTCAGCAGACTTATGTCAATGTCATCCTCTACAATAGGTTCTTCCTCTTCTGCTTTTGTCAGGAGACTCAGTTTGTCGGAGTCTGTCCATTCGTCACTGCATGAGCTTATATAGGGCGCAGTGAATAGCAGTAATAATATATATATCAAATATTTCTTCATAAAGCTTTTCTTTTTTGATGGATGGGTTATTCTTTAATGACTATTACGTAAGGAGTCGGTTCGTTGAAATACCAACGTATCTCGTAATTGCCGGTTTGGCTTACGGTAAATTGGCTTTCGTCGGTAACATCCGTTTCGAAATGTCCTTCGGTATTTTGTGGAGTCACTTCCATGTTCAACATCTGTGAACGTATTTGCCACGTATTTTCGGCTTGCATCTTTACTCCTTTCTTTTGTAAATACCACTTTTTATTACTTTCATCATAAACGATTTCCATTTTGGACTCATCACTGAAAGAATAATTGTTATGTTCACCTAATAACATCCATGACTTTTCTTCATTGCTCATGGTGAGACGACCGTTGTTTGGATTAAATTCTACGGTGTAGCTGGTATTGTTGTTACCGCCGTAAGAAGTGATATTTTTGCTGTCGTTACCTAGAGTCAAGATTCCATTATTGATTGGAGCTCCCCAATTTCTACCATTCCAATTAGGTTGGTCTGTGATTTTCCACCCTTCATAAAGATTTTTTGCAATAATGTGTCCTTTGTACGAACCACTTTCTGTTTTATATAGTTTTTGAGTTTGATCGTGTTCCCAAGCACAGTATTCTCCTACTAGATAGAATACTTCCGGTGTATTCTCGCTATTATCATAAGTCACCGCTACAGTTTTTGCTTCTGATAATACTCCAGTCTCAGTATTGCCGAAATAAGCTCTTACCCGAAACTCTATTTCCTGTTCTGCACTAAGGGTCACTGCATTATGTGCTATTTTCAGATATTTGATGGCCTTACTTAAGATTGCATTGTTTATATCTAGGTTTGTACTGGTCAAACCGCTTTCCAATATTGCTCTTTGTGAGAATTCTGCGTCTTTTATATCCATTTCCACTTGGTATTTAGCTCCTTCTACAGCTTCCCATGCTAGAGAATAAGAAGTGCCGGAAGTTAAATCCATATTTTCCGGAACAGTAGTGAATGTCGGAGTAGCTACATACGGAGTGATACTGATAGTCAGAGGTTCGGAAGCCAGCGCTTTGATATATCCGCTCTTAGTAGCTGAAACAGAGAGATTGATTTCTGTTTTTCCTACTTCCTTGTTATATTTTGCCAATAGACTGACAAGTGCATCATTCAGATCTTGGTGAGTCAGATTGTATGAGGTTTCTTGAGTAGTCTTGACAGTCACTTTCTTGCTCCAATTATATTCCGTGTTTGTTTTGGGCAGATTTATTTCTATTGCATAGCTGATACTTGCATTATCACCCAAATAAGCCTGTTGCCACGTTAAGGGTAATGCCGTTTCTTCTTTCTGACCGGCCGCTAAAACTAGTTCGCTAATGTCTGTTGATGTGATGACTGCTGCTTTGTAGCCTGTATTTTCATTGTCGTATGGAGTGACAGTGGAAGAAACGATATTTGAAACAAGAGGAGCTTTCGCCTCTGAAATGACAGAGGTTACACGAAATTCCAGATGAACGGTTTCTATGGTGTATATTCCTGCTTCATCAGCATAATTCTTGAATAGAGACAGTACATAGTCATTCAACTCTTTATTCGTAAATGAAACAGTCGAGTTATTCCCTACCAACGAAGATAAGATTACTTTTTTATCTCCGAAGTTGTTTTCGCCTTTTATATCCATCTCCAGATTGTTCGTGATCGATGCATTATATCCCATTTGGGGTGCACTCCACTTGAACGTCAGTGCAACTTCATTTTGTTGCAGCGGGTTGATGGTATACGTTTCCGGTAAAGCCTCCAATACAGCAGGCTGAGCCTGTCCGTCGCTATAATAGGCTTTGTCTAAGTTACTTTCACAAGCTTGTAATAAACAAGCTGCGATCAGTATACCTATATATCCGTATATTGTTTTCATGTACATTCTGATTTTTAGATTAATAACCTTCGTTTTGTTGTAAATTACCATTAACGCTGATATCGCTTACAGGTATGGGGAAAAGATTGTAGCGTTTGTTTACACCTACTCCGGTGATAACTCCTCCTTTTTCAGCCCACGTATAAGTATTCGAGGTAAACAGTCCGTAACGGATTAAATCGGTACGGCGGGTGGCTTCCCAATAAAGTTCACGACAACGTTCGTTTAAGATATTTCCAAAGTTTACGCTGGCAGTGCTTCCATTGATGGATGCGGAAGCCTTCAACCAAGCTGCATCCACTTGGCTATAACCGGTTTTGGCACGTTTGCGCAAGTCCTGTATGTATGTCACAGCTTGGGATTCGCTTCCCCCTTCTCCACCACGGGCTACGGATTCCGCATACATCAGATATACATCAGCCAGACGGAATAGTGGAAAGTCTGTGTCAGGGAATACGGAATTCTTTCCCGGAGTACCGTCACTGTTCAGGTTCGTGAATTTGAATACCGACCAACCTTCTGTGGTAAATGTACCGATAGATGAGGTTTTGATATCCAATGAACGTCCTGTGCTATAAAAGATGGCACGGTTGTCGTGTGAATTTAAATTGTCGGCGGTCCAGGCTGATTCTTCCGCTTCATATTCGAACGCACGTATCAGATTTCCTGTAGAGCGGAAGCCATCCCATCCACCGTTGCATCCGTAGTTGACAACAGTGCCTTCGCTACTTGAACGCGAGCCGACAATGATAGCTCCTATTCCATAGGACTGAGTAGTGTTGCCGTCAGCCAATACCGGGAAAATGATTTCTTTTCTGGCATTGGTATTTTCTCCGTTGTCTGCCATAAAAAGTTCGGCATAATTGTCTGCCAATGAATAGTCATTACTGCCCAGAATATATTTGCAATAAGTGATACAGTCAGTATAACGGGGTGTTCCTGTATAAACTTCGGCATTGAGATACATACGTGCCAATAGGAACTCAACGGTATGTTGATCTGCACGTCCGTATTCGTCTGTCTGTTCGGGAAGGAGACTACGAATAGCAGTAAGTTCCTTTTCTAGCCAGCTGAATAGGTCTTTGCGATTGATTTGCTCCGGTAGCGTTGAGGTTGTTTCTTCAGTGACAAAAGGTGGATTGGCAAAAGCATCCATCAGCACGTAGTAGGCTAAAGCACGGCAGAAACGTGCTTCGGCACGATAACGTTCCCGGTCTACTTCGTCGGGGGCATTGTTCAGTTGTTTCAGAAAATCATTTGCAATACTTACGATGTACATAGAACGGTGGTAAAGCCCTTCCATTGATTCCACCTTAGCTGTATTCCAGGATAATCCGTTAACTTGCGGTACCCAGCTATCCGACCAGGCGCATTTTACTTCGTCTGTAGTACTTTCTTGCAGTGTCCACCAACAACGCAGGAGTACTGTGTTACCGGCATTCAAATCACTCAAATCCGAAGAACCCGCATCTTTTTGTCCGGAGAGGGCCCATACCGAATAGATCTTTTTCAATCCCTGTGTGTAGCTTTCGGGAGTAGAATAGGCGTCTTCGGCCGTCATGACATTCGGATCGAGAGGCATCACGTCCAAATCACCTATACATCCGCCGAATAAAGTGAGGGCGGAAACCAATATGATCGATTTTATAGAATAGAATTTCATAATGCTGACAGATTAAAAGTTAAGATTGATTCCGAGAGAGAACGTGCGTGGACGCGGCCATAGACTTTGATCAATGGCGTTGCACTCTGGATCGAGTCCGGAATACTTGGTGATAGTAAACACATTCTGCACCGATGCGCTGATCCGACCGGATAACTTGCTGGTGAACAAATTCTTGAAGGTGTATCCCAAAGTAATGTTATCCATCTTCAGGAAAGAAGCATTTTCCAAAAAGAGATCGCTTGCTTTTTGCTCGGTAGAACTGGTGAGAGTGAATCCGGTGCTTTCTACTGCCGATTTATAATAATTGGTGATAAATCCTTGATTGGAGAAAGCATTCAGTGAACCGTTGTCCGCCGCACTGGCGTTGTAGACATAGTTTCCGATACTGGCACGGAGATTGAAGCCCAGATCCCAATTCTTATATGTAAACTGCGAACTCAGTCCCATGTATACGTCCGCCATCGGACTCTTTTTAGTCATATACCGGTCGTCATTCGTAATCTGCCCGTCGTTATTGCGGTCTACCACTGCGTTTTGTACCGGTTTTCCATTCTCGTCGTATACCTGTTGGAAGAGCCAGTAAGTGGAGGGGGCATAACCTACCTGGTGCTTTTGTAGTACTGTGCCACTACCGTATGAAGCAGAACCGGCATTGATGCCTTCATAATCCGGATTGTAGGTAGCGGTCAACTTAGTAATTTTGCTGGTGTTCCAAGTCACGTTATAGCCTAATTCCCAAGAGAAATCTTTAGTCTGTATGGCTACGGCATTGATATTGAATTCCAAACCCTCGTTTTTCATAGATCCCACGTTGGCTGTTATCATATTGGTAAAGTTGCTTCCTGCCGCTACGCTGACTGTGTTCAATAAATCTTTCGTACGCTTCTGATAATATTCGATACTACCGTTAATACGATTGTTCAGAAATCCGTAGTCGATACCGACATTGTATGTCGCAGTCTGTTCCCATTTCAAATCGGGGCTGTACCCATCCGGTTTCAGCAGGTATGAACCCATATATTGTGAAGTCGTATTGTTACCCAGCGAGTAGTTAGTGATATAGAGATAATCGGTAATCTCCTGCTGACCGGTGACACCATATCCTACACGCAGTTTCAAGTTGGACATAATATCGCGTGCCTTTTCCATAAACGGTTCGTTGATAATGCTCCATGCCAACGCTGCGGAGGGGAAGAGTCCCCAACGGTTGCTCTTGCTGAAACGTGAGGAACCGTCCTGACGTAACGTTGCAGTGAGCAAATAACGTTCTTTGAAGTTGTAATTCAGTCGTCCGAAGAAAGAAACCAGATAATTTTCCCAAGGTGAGGGAGTGTTATTGTTTTGTATGTAACGTCCTTCATCGTCGTTATAAGTCCATCCTTCTTTAGTTCCCAGGTTTTCGGTAACATTTGATTTGTAAATGCTCAAGTCTCTGTAATAGAAATGTTGCCAGGAATATCCGGCCATTACATTGATATTGCTTTGAATGGATTCTATGTTTTTGGCGTAGTTCAAATAAAAGTCCAGCAAATGGTTGCGGCGCAGATTGTTCCAGTCATTACCACGTCCGATATTCTTGAAATCACTGTCTTTGGCTGTTTGGAAAGAACCGGGAACGGTATAGTTTCCACCTGTGCTTTTTGCTACGTCATAACCTACGTTCAAGTTGGCATGCAAATCTTCTAATCCGTGTATTTTATAATCTAACTGGATATTGCCGAGACTTCGTTTAGTAGTTCCCGCATTGTCCACATCGTAGAGTAAAGATAACGGATTGGCGGAAGAAAGCGTGTTGGGAGTATTCTTGCCGGTACTCCAGTTCCAATAACCGTTATAGTTATATAAATTACTACCGTATGTGGGGTCTTCTGTGTCAATACCATAGATTGGTTTGGTAGGGTCAAAGAAAGCAGCTGCCCCTACTGCTCCCGAATCAGCAAAACGATTTTTGTTAATCGTTCCTTTTACATTGATATCCACACTTAAATGATCATCAAAGAACTTCGGACTTAGATTGACAGATGCGGTATATCTTTCATACTTGGATGTCTTGATTGTACCTCGTTCATTGTTGTAACCTAAAGACACGCGGAAAGGCATGAATCCTGCTTTTCCTGCTACGGATATATTTTGGTCAGTGCTCAAACCACTTTGATAGATAGCATCCTGCCAATCGGTAGACTGTGAGGGGTAGAGATTAATCAGATTGCGTGCTGCATCGCCTAAAGCGGTGCCTTCGGCATATTGGTTCGTCACTGCCTGGCGGAACTCGTCTGCATTCATCGTTTCAAAACGCTTATAAGGATCTTTGAAAGTATAACTGCTGTTATAAGTTACCTTGATTTTTCCTTGTGTCCCTTTCTTGGTAGTGATGATGATAACGCCGTTTGATGCACGTGAACCGTAGATGGCGGTTGCTGATGCGTCTTTTAATACGGTAAAAGTTTCTATATCATTCGGATTAATGGTCGATAAAGCATTCGGTGTACCCGGAGCTGAATTGTTGGCTACGGGGATTCCGTCTATGACGATTAGCGGGTCATTGCTGGCATTCAGAGAAGAACCGCTACGGATGCGTAGCGTAGAACCTGAGCCCGGACCACCGTCACCTTGAGCGACTGCCAATCCCGGAACTTTTCCCATGATCAGTTCTTCGGGTGAAGTGACTGCACCTTTGTTCATCTCTTCAGCTTTAATGGCAACGACTGATCCGCTCAAGTCTTCTTTCTTAACGGAGCCATATCCGATGACCACTACGTCGTCCAACTGTTTTGAATCATCTTTCAGGACAACTTTCATTTGTGCTGCGGCCGGTAATTCCTGTGTCTTATATCCGATGAAGGAAATGACAATAATGTCTCCTTGCTTGGCCTGTAATTTAAACTTCCCATCCAGATCGGTAATGCTGCCATTGGTAGTACCTTTAACTACTACATTTGCTCCGATAACTCCCTCTCCGGTGGTACCGTCCTGGACGAGTCCACTTACTGACAGGTTTTGTGCAACTGCCTGTACCGTAAACATAATGGCTACTAAAAATAGCAGCATTATTTTACCCGGTTCATTCATTTTTTTTGTTTTCATGTTATTAAATAAGTTCATCAAAAATAGTACTTCTATATGAATACCTATTGAAAACTATGGAATCTTAATTAAACTTGTTTAAGGTCTTATTTTATCTCTTTGACTGAGATGGCGTATCCTCCGCCTATTGCAGCTTTCAGTGTAAGTTTGCTTTTGTTGTTTATTTTCTTTTTTGTGATAACGTATGCTTGCGGATTTTTGTCCCAACTTGCATCTTTAGCGTCAGCATAAATGGTAGCTTCATATTTTTTCCCAGGTTCGAGGAAGTCAAAGCTTAATTTAGACTCATGTCCCTTTTCTCCGGCAGTGCAACCTATATACCAGTCATTCGTTCCTTTGGCACGACGGGCTATCGTGATATATTCTCCTGGCTCCGCTTCCAGATACTTACTTTCATCCCAATCAATAGCTACATCCTTGATAAATTGGAAAGCATCCATGAAACGCTCGTAATTTTCAGGAATGTCAGCGGCCATCTGCAATGGGCTGTACATAGTTACATACAATGCCAGTTGGCGGGCGATAGTAGAGCGAACCTGAGAATTATTAGCCGGATTCATTTTGTTGCAATGTGTTTCGAAGATTCCCGGAGTATAATCCATCGGTCCTCCAACCAGACGGGTGAATGGAAGGATTGTAGTATGGTATACTTTGTTGCCTCCGAATGACTCATATTCTGTTCCACGAGCGGATTCATTACCGATCAAGTTCGGATAAGTGCGGCAGATACCTGTCGGGCGTACTGCTTCGTGAGCATTCACCATAATCTTGTAGTCTGCTGCTTTCTTCACCGCATACAGATAATGATTATTCATCCATTGTCCGTAATGGTGCTCGCCACGGGGAATAATATTGCCGACATAACCGCTCTTTACAGAGTTATAGCCGTTATCCACCATAAATTGATAAGCTTTATCCATATGACGTTCGTAGTTACGGGCTGATGCGGAAGTTTCGTGGTGCATCATCATTTTGACACCTTTGCTTGCGGCATAACGATGAATCTCTTTTACGTCGAAATCGGGATACGGAGTGACGAAATCGAATACATAATCTTTGCTGTTACCGAACCAGTCTTCCCAACCTTCGTTCCATCCTTCTACCAGTACTGCATCAAAACCGTTGGCGGCAGCGAAATCGATATAACGTTTTACGTTAGCGGTGTTAGCGGAATGTTTGCCGTTAGGTTTGGTTTTTGAATAATCTGTTTCACCCAGTTTTACACTAGTCAGCTCATCGGTGTAGGCCCATGAGCCCTTTCCGGTTATCATATCCCACCACACGCCGATATATTTCACAGGTTTTACCCAAGAGGTTGCATCCGGTAACTTGCATGGTTCGTTCAGGTTGAGAGTAATACGGGATGCAAGGATGTTGCGTGCATCATCACTGACAATGACAGTACGCCATGGCGTATGGCAAGGTGTCTGCATATATCCTTTGTCCCCTTTTGCATCCGGAGTCAGCCAAGATTCGAATATCATGTTTTTATCGTCCAGGTTGAGGTGCATACAAGAATAATCGATGAGAGCTGCCTCGTGAAGGTTGATGTAAAGACCATCATCCGTTTTCATCATAAGAGCAGTCTGCACACCTGTCGGTGAGAAAGGAGTTTGAGACGAATTGGGAGTGATTGCCTGTTTCATCAACCCTCTGATTTCCGATAAGCGGGAGATAGTATAATCATATTCCTGCGTATCATAATCGCCCGGTATCCAAAAAGCGGTATGGTCGCCTGACATGGCAAACTGGGAATGTTCTTCTTTAATAACGAAATAACTCAATGATTTTTGTTGAGGGAACTCGTAACGGAATCCCAGACCGTCATTGAATAAGCGGAAACGGATCAGGATGGAGCGCTCATTCATCGGCTGGTATAGTGTCACTGCCAATTCATTATAATGATTACGGATTTCTTTTTCTTCTCCCCATACCGGTTGCCATGTTTCATCGAATGTATCGGTCTTTGCATCCTTTAGTTCAAAACCGTTATAAAGATTTGTTTTTGAGTCAAGTTTGGTGAGATCTCTACGGTCTACCCAGTCGAAGTCTGTCCGGGTATTGTCTTCTTTCTTTAATTCTAAACCTAAAGTACTGGGTTTGATAACCGTTTTTCCTTTATAAATCAAATCGTACGTTGGAGCACCTTCCTTGTTTACCTGAAAGGTCATTACCAGATTTCCATCCGGTGAAGTCAGTTTCTGCTGCGCATTCGTTATAAATGAAATACAGAGGAATGCAATGAGTAAAAGATTCTTTTTCATTTTATTTATTGGTATTAAATTGTAAGCTAACTAATGTTTCTACTCCTTTTCATTTCGGATGTTGCAAATGTAGCGACCTATTGAATCGGAAGAGGTGTCTAGAATAAAAATATAACCGCTTTGTAGTTTTATTTAATTGATTATCAATTGTATATTATTGTTTGGAATCGGCGAAAATATAAGTGGAAATTAAATAGTTTGGCTTATCTATTTCATTGTGATTACTATATTCATTATATTTGTGACATCTTTAAAAAGTAACCTATGAGAAATATAGCCTATTGTGTATTGTCTTTTCTTTTGGTTGGTTCTGTTTCAATGTTTGCAAAACAGACAGATAATGTGGCAGCTCTTAAAAAGCTGGACGACATCATAAATAAAAAGGAGACTTATCAGATTCAGAAAGAAAAGGAAATTGAAGGCTTGAAGTTGCAATTGGCTCATTCAAATGCCCCTGCCGACAAATATCGTCTATACGGTTCCTTATTTGATGCTTATCTTCATTATCAGGCTGATTCTGCCCTTCATTATATAAATAAGAAACAGCAGGTGCTTCCGCAACTGAATCGTCCTGAATTGGACAATAAGATTATTATTGATCGTGCAACGGTATTAGGGGTAATGGGAATGTATATTGAAGCTATTGAGGAATTGGAGAGGATGAATCCGACGAAGCTGGACAAAGAAACCTTGTTGGCTTATTATCAGACTTATCGTGCTTGTTATGGTTGGCTGGCTGATTACACCACTAATAAGGAAGCGAAAAAGAAATATCTCGAAAAAACAGATTTATACCGGGATTCTATTATTAGTGTAATGTCACCGGAAATCAACAGAACAATTGTTCTGGCCGAGAAATGTATCGTCAGTGGTAAGGCGGATACAGCTTTGGTGATACTTGATGAGGCTTTGAAAGAGGCGGTTGACGAACGGCAGAAAGTGTATATCTACTATACATTGTCTGAAGCGTACGGTATGAAGAAGGATTCTGAGAAAGAAGTTTATTATCTCATATTGACAGCTATTGCAGATTTGGAATCTTCGGTCAGGGAGTATGCCTCTTTGCAAAAGTTGGCACATCTGATGTATGAACTAGGGGATATTGACCGTGCTTATAAGTACTTGAGTTGTTCGATGGAAGATGCCGTAGCCTGCAATGCCCGTTTGAGGTTTATTGAAGTGACGGAGTTTTTCCCGATTATCGATAAGGCTTATAAGTTGAAAGAAGAGAAAGAACAAGCCGTTTCCAGAGCGATGCTTATTAGTGTCAGTATGTTGTCTTTATTTCTTTTGATAGCTATTTTCTTTTTGTATCGCTGGATGAAGAAACTGTCTGCTATGCGTCGTGATTTGAGTTTGGCTAACCGGCAGATGTTGGCTGTGAACAAAGAACTGGAGCAGACAGGCAAGATAAAAGAAGTATATATCGCCCGTTATTTGGACAGATGTGTGAACTATCTAGATAAGTTGGAGATGTATCGCCGCTCATTGGCTAAATTGGCTATGGCTTCCCGGATTGAGGATTTGTTTAAGGCTATAAAGTCCGAGCAGTTTATCAAAGATGAACGAAACGAGTTTTATAATGAGTTCGATAAGTCTTTCCTGAAACTTTTTCCGAATTTCATTTCCGCTTTCAATGATTTGTTGGTAGAGGAGGGACGGATATATCCGAAATCTGATGAACTGCTGACTACCGAACTTCGTATTTTTGCTCTTATCCGTTTGGGAGTGGTAGACAGTAATAAAATTGCTCATTTCTTGGGTTACTCATTGGCGACGATCTATAATTACCGTAGCCGGATGCGCAATAGGGCCGCTGGAGATAAGGAACGGTTTGAACAGGACGTGATGAATTTATAATATTATTTGTTTTGTAACATCAGAAATAGCCTTTTTTTATACCTTTGTAGGTGGTACTAACTAATCTAATAATAAATTTACTAAAGAATGAAAAAGTTAATCTACACATTGTTCTTTGTCCTTATTTCCGTTGTGGCCAACGGTCAGGCAAAGTATGTATTCTATTTCATTGGAGATGGGATGGGAGTCAACCAAGTGAATGGTACGGAGATGTATCAGGCGGAACTTCAGAACGGACGTATCGGCGTTGAGCCTTTGTTGTTTACTCAATTTCCGGTTGCCACGATGGCGACTACTTTCTCTGCAACTAATTCCGTGACCGATTCTGCCGCCGCAGGTACTGCGTTGGCTACAGGAAAGAAAACCTATAATCACGCTATTTCTGTGGGGGAAGATAAGAATGCGATTCAAACCGTAGCTGAAAAGGCGAAGAAAGCCGGTAAGAAAGTCGGTGTCACTACTTCTGTCAGTGTTGATCATGCTACCCCTGCCGCATTCTATGCGCACCAACCGGATCGTAATATGTATTATGAGATTGCTCTTGACTTGCCGAAAGCTAATTTTGACTTTTATGCAGGTGGCGGATTCCTGAAACCGACAACTTCTTTTGATAAGAAAGAGGCTCCAAGCATTTTCCCTATCTTTGAAGAAGCCGGATATACAGTGGCACGTGGTTACAATGACTATAAAGCAAAATCAGCTAAGGCTGAAAAGATGATTCTCATTCAGGAAAAGGGGGCTAATCCGTCATGTCTGCCTTATGCCATTGACCGCAAAGAGGATGATCTGACGCTGGCGCAAATTACGGAAAGCGCTATCGACTTTCTGACTAAAGGCAAGAATAAAGGCTTCTTCCTCATGGTGGAAGGCGGAAAGATTGACTGGGCTTGTCACGCGAATGATGCAGCTACCGTATTCAATGAAGTAAAAGATATGGATAACGCTATCAAAGTGGCTTATGAATTTTATAAGAAGCATCCGAAAGAAACACTGATAGTCGTTACTGCCGACCACGAAACTGGTGGTATCGTATTGGGAACCGGAAAATATGAACTGAACTTGAAAGCATTGCAATCTCAAAAACATTCGGCTGACGGACTTTCTCAACGTATCAGTGAACTGAGAAAAGCCAAAGGTAACAAAGTAACTTGGGAAGATATGAAAGAATTTCTTGGCAATGAAATGGGATTCTGGAAACAATTACCTATTTCTTGGCAACAAGAAAAGAAGTTGCACGACGAATTTGAAAAGTCATTCGTGAAGAATAAAGTGGTGTTTGCCGAGAGTATGTACTCGAAGAGCGAGCCTATGGCTGCTTGTGCCAAACAAGTTATGGATGAGATCGCGATGGTTGGCTGGGTGAGTGGCGGACATTCTGCCGGTTTTGTACCTGTATTCGCTATTGGAGCCGGTTCACATTTGTTCGGTGAGAAGATAGATAATACTGAAATACCGAAGAGAATAGCCAAAGCGGCGGGATATAAATAGAATGCCCGTGCAAAGCACAATAATAAAGAAAGCCGGAAGTTCAATTGAGCTTCCGGCTTTCTTTATTATTGTGTTCTATGTAACTTATGCTTTTACACGTCCTACGTATGAACCGTCGCGAGTATCGATTTCGATTGTTTCACCTTCGTTGATGAATAAAGGAACACGTACTGTTGCTCCTGATTCTACGGTAGCAGGTTTCAATGTATTGGTAGCAGTGTCACCTTTGACGCCCGGCTCTGTATAAGTAACCTTCATCTGTACCTTGATCGGCATATCCGCATACAATACGGTTTCGGTAGAAGCGTCGGAAACAACATCCAATACTGCACCTTCAAGCAGGAAGTCAACACCGTTAATCAAGTCGTGAGCGATAGGATGCTGGTCAAAAGTTTCCTGATTCATGAAGATATAATCTTCTCCTTCTTTATATAAGAACTGATAAGGACGACGTTCTACACGTACGTCTTCCAATTTTTCACCGATGTTGAAACGACGTTCGAGAACGTAGCCGCTAACTACATCTTTCAGTTTAGTACGCATGAAAGTGTTACCTTTACCAGGTTTTACATGCAGGAATTCTATACAGAAATAGAGCTTTCCGTCCATACGGATACAGGTTCCGTTTTTGATGTCTTGAGCATTAATCATACTGCTATTCTTCTTATTATATTATTGTTATTTAATTGTTTTCGTCGGAAATCGAGTGCAAAAGTAATCTAAATCAGTAAAAAACACAAAAACTTTTGAGCAAAAATGAGTTATCTCTTGGTTAATTTAAAAAAAGTGCCTATTTTTGCAGCCCGATTACGTAGAATAATAACATAAAACAAGATACAAAAATGAAAAGAACATTTCAACCCTCTAACAGAAAGAGAAAGAACAAACACGGTTTCCGTGAGAGAATGGCATCTGCTAATGGTCGTAGAGTATTGGCTGCTCGCCGTGCAAAAGGCAGAAAGAAACTGACCGTTTCTGATGAGTACAACGGACAGAAGTGGTAATCACTCTTATCTATCATCAGGGAAACAAAAAAGGCGGGGAATTTAATCTCTGCCTTTTTGTTTATAGCAAACTTTTCATCACCTCTTTTTTATAAATTCAACTATTTTGTCGTATCTTTGGCGCATATAAACAGCAATGCGTATGACTATTAGAGAATTCTTTTCTTTTAAAACAAATAAATTTTTCTGGTTGAATATTGCCGCTATGATTGTGATAGTGGCAGTCATGGTATTCGGCGTGCTGAAATGGATTGATGCGTACACACATCATGGTGAATCGGTACTTGTTCCCGATGTGAAGGGTATGAGTGTGGAGGAGGCGACAAAGATGTTCCGGAATCATGGATTGGTATGCTCGGTTTCTGATACGAGATACGTTAAGGATAAGGCTGCCGGTATCGTGCTTGAACTCAAGCCGGGAGCCGGTGAGAAAGTAAAAGAAGGCCGAACGGTCTATCTGACAGTGAACACGCTGGATGTTCCTTTGCGTATGATTCCTGATGTAGCGGACAATAGCTCTCTTCGTCAGGCGCAAGCCAAACTGTTAAGTGCCGGTTTCAAACTGAATCAGGTCCAGTTAGTGAACGGTGAAAAGGACTGGGTGTATGGCGTGAAGTATCAGGGAAGGCAACTGACCGCCGGAGAAAAGATTCCTATGGGAGCTTCTTTGACACTGATGGTCGGTGATGGGGCAGGGAGCATGGAGAAAGACTCCACCGATGTTGCTGTGGATACAGAAACTCCTGTGACATCAGAATCATCTTCCACACAAGAAGATAACTGGTTTTAATGGATAACTAACAGAACAGACTCACATGATAGAGGAAGAACTTCCGGATGAACTGGAGAACGATTTGGATGATATAGAACCGGTCGGTGACGAGTCCCAACTTTACGAACACTTCCGGGTGGTGGTAGATAAGGGGCAGGCGATGGTCAGAGTCGACAAATATCTGTTCGAACGTATTGTCAATGCTTCGCGCAACCGTATTCAGAAGGCTGCCGAAGGAGGATTCGTTATGGCCAACGGCAAGCCGGTGAAAAGTAGCTATAAAGTAAAGCCGCTGGATGTTATCACGGTGATGATGGACCGTCCGCGTTACGAAAATGAAATTATCCCGGAAGATATTCCCCTTACTATCGTTTATGAAGATCCCTATTTGATGGTGGTGAATAAGCCTGCCGGACTGGTAGTGCATCCGGGACATGGGAATTATCATGGCACTTTGGTCAATGCGCTTGCCTGGCATATGAAAGATAATCCCGATTATGATGCGAATGATCCGCACGTGGGACTTGTTCATCGGATCGACAAAGATACTTCGGGGTTGTTGGTGATTGCCAAGACACCGGACGCCAAAACAAATCTGGGAAACCAATTCTTTAATAAAACTACCAAACGTAAATATCGCGCCCTGGTATGGGGGATTGTGGAGCAGGATGAGGGAACAATCATCGGGAATATAGCCCGTAACCCGAAAGACCGAATGCAGATGGCAGTGATGTCCGACCCGACAGTTGGCAAACACGCTGTGACTCATTATCGTGTGTTGGAACGCTTGGGATACGTCACGCTTGTGGAATGTATCCTGGAGACGGGACGTACTCATCAGATCCGTGTCCACATGAAACATATCGGACATGTGCTGTTCAATGACGAACGCTATGGGGGGCACGAGATATTGAAAGGTACTCATTTTAGTAAATACAAACAATTTGTAAATAATTGCTTTGACACTTGTCCCCGACAGGCTTTGCATGCTATGACGTTGGGGTTTGTGCATCCCGTCACTGGTGAAGAGATGCATTTTACTTCCGAACTTCCGGATGACATGACCCGGCTTATCGAGAAGTGGAGAGGCTATATAAGTAATAGAGAATTAGAATGAAACGCAACATTGCTATCGTAGCAGGAGGTGATACCTCTGAAATCGTAGTTTCCCTGCGTAGCGCACAGGGTATTTATTCCTTTATAGATAAGGAGAAGTATAATTTGTACATTGTAGAGATGGAAGGTCGTCGCTGGGAAGTACAATTACCGGATGGTAACAAGGTTCCGGTGGACAGAAATGATTTTAGTTTTACGAACGGAACGGAAAAGGTAGTGTTCGATTTTGCTTATATTACGATTCATGGCACACCGGGTGAGGATGGTCGTCTGCAAGGATATTTTGATATGCTGCGCATTCCATATTCCTGTTGTGGAGTATTGGCGGCTGCTATTACATACGATAAATTTGCCTGCAATCAGTATTTGAAGGCTTTTGGCGTACGTATTGCCGAATCGTTGCTGTTACGTCAAGGACAGTCGGTTTCCGATGAAGATGTAATAGAGAAGATCGGTCTGCCTTGTTTTATCAAGCCCAGTCTGGGAGGTTCGAGCTTTGGCGTTACAAAAGTGAAGACAAAAGAACAAATCCAACCTGCCATTGTTAAAGCTTTCGGAGAAGCGGAAGAAGTGATTGTTGAGGCATTTATGGAAGGTACGGAGCTGACCTGCGGTTGCTACAAGACGAAGGAAAAGTCGGTCATCTTCCCACCTACGGAAGTCGTTACCCACAATGAATTTTTCGATTACGATGCCAAATATAACGGTCAGGTAGATGAAATCACTCCTGCGCGTATTTCCCCGGAACTGACCGGACGCGTGCAGAAACTGACTTCGGCTATCTATGATATATTGGGCTGTTCCGGTATTATCCGTGTGGATTATATTGTGACTGCCGGTGAGAAACTGAATCTTCTCGAAGTGAATACGACTCCGGGAATGACTGCTACAAGCTTTATTCCCCAGCAGGTGCGTGCAGCCGGGCTGGATATAAAGGATGTGATGACTGATATTATCGAAAATAAATTTTAATCACGTTATGGACCTGACAGAGTTTAATGAGATTCGTCCTTACAATGATGAGGAACTTCCTCAGATCTTTGAAGAATTGATTGCTGATCCGGCTTTTCAAAAGGCTGTTACCGGAGTTATACCTAACGTTCCATTCGAACTGCTGGCACAGAAGATGCGTGCTTGTAAGACAAAACGTGAATTTCAGGAAGCGTTCTGTTATGGCATTTTGTGGAAGATTGCGCAGGAACATACAGATTCTTTGACATTAGACCATTCGCGTATACCGGATCATAATATAGCCTATACTTATATGTCGAACCATAGGGATATTATCCTTGATTCGGGCTTCCTTTCCATCTTGCTGATTGATGAAGGGATGGATACCGTAGAAATTGCCATCGGTGATAATCTGCTGATTTACCCGTGGATTAAGAAATTGGTGCGTGTCAATAAATCATTTATCGTTCAGCGTGCACTGACTATGAGGCAGATGTTGGAATCGTCGGCGCGAATGTCGCGCTATATGCATCATACTATCTCGCAGAAGAAACAATCAATATGGATTGCCCAACGTGAAGGACGTGCAAAAGATTCCAATGACCGCACACAGGACAGCGTCTTGAAAATGCTGGCGATGGGTGGTGAAGGTGATGTGATAGACCGTCTGCTGGAAATGAATATTGCTCCCCTTGCTATATCTTACGAATATGATCCCTGTGATTTTCTGAAAGCGCAGGAATTCCAATTGAAGAGAGATGTGGAAGGGTATAAAAAAACAACGCAGGACGATTTAATCAATATGAAAACCGGTCTTTTCGGATACAAGGGAAGAGTGCATTTTCAAGTTGCTCCTTGTCTGAACGACGAGTTGTTGCGCATGGACCGTTCTTTGCCGAAACCGGAACTGTTTGCCCGTATTTCCGCTAGTATTGACCGGCGTATTCATAGTAACTATCGGATTTATTCCGGAAATTATGTCGCTTACGACTGGTTGAATGGTTCCACAACGTTTGCTGCCAACTATACGGAAGAGGAGAAGCTGCGGTTCACAAACTATATTGACCAACAACTGGCTAAGATAAACATTCCGAATAAGGATGAAGACTTCTTGCGTGAGAAGTTGTTGTTGATGTATTCCAATCCGTTAGTTAATTATTTAGCCGCCTGCCGATGAAAATAGGAAAGTTATATATGATCTGGTTGTGGGGATTACTCCTCCTGATGGTTGCCTGTGGTGATGATGACTATTATTATCCATCGGTAAAAATGGAATTTGTTACGATAGAAGCGGGTGATGATGGCAGGATACGGACACTTATTCCCGATAAGGGGGACATATTACCTGTTTCGCAAGATCTTACGGGGTCTACGATTTCTCCGAATACCTCCAGACGTGTAATGAGTAACTATGAAACGATGGAGGAAGGGGCTAAAATTTATTCTTTGCAGTCGCTCCTCACACCGACTCCTAAACCGAAGGACGATCCGGCCTTTAAGGATAAGGAAGGTAAAGATCCGGTAGAGGTTGTCAGTATTTGGCTTGGACGGGATTATTTGAATATGATTCTTAACTTGAAAGTCAGTACCGGGAAAGGACATACTTTTGGCATAATTGAGGATAAGTCAGAACTGGAAACAACAGGATCTGTGGATATGTTGTTATATCATGATGCGGATAGTGATGAAGAATACTATAACCGGCGTGCTTATATTTCTGTTCCTTTAAAGCAATATGCGGAATCGGAACATCCTGCCGATGGGATTAAGATTAAATTCAGGTATTATACATACGGCAAGGAGGCCGATGTGATAGAGGATTACGAATTTGAGTATACTCCGGGTAAGACTGAATAATATAGAATAATATGCTTAAAATGAATCAATTGGTCGTGGGAATGCTTTTATTTCTTTCTTCTCTTTTCTCTTGTCAGCAGAAAGGAGATTTTGAGTCAATGAATGTGGAAGATTTCGATACGCTCATTCAAGATGAGGGTATGCAACGTCTGGATGTCCGTACATTGGCCGAATACTCGGAAGGACATATCGCAAAAACGATTAATATTAATGTGATGGATGACTCCTTTTCTTCGATGGCTGATTCTTTGTTGCAGAAAGACAGACCGGTGGCTGTATACTGCCGTAATGGAAAGCGTAGTAAGAAGGCAGCGGCTATTTTGAGTAAGAAAGGATATAAAGTCTTTGAGCTTGATAAAGGATTTAACTCCTGGCAGGAAGCTGGTAAGGAAATAGAAAAGTGATGCAAGAAGAGAGTGTCATAATGAATGATAAAACGCAGATTAACGCAAATTATCGCAGAAAAATTTAATGAGTTGTTGATTAACCTATCAATATAATTGAAATAATCTGCGATAATTTGCGTTTTGATACTATCTTTTCTTGTCGAGGAGTATCCTCTTTAATAGCTGTATTGAAAGATTGCCTGTTATTTCAATCCTTCCAATAGCCTCTTCAGAACGACGGTTGCCGAGATTTCACGGTTGGCCGCTTCCGGAATGACAATTGATTGCGGACTTTCAATCACGTCGTCTGTCACAATCATATTTCTACGAACCGGCAGGCAATGCATGAAATAAGCATTGTTGGTCACCGCCATTTGACGGTCGCTAACTGTCCAGTCACGATCCTTGCTCAATATCTGTCCGTAGTTATCCCCTGTATAGGCTGCCCAGTTCTTTGCATATATGAAATCCGCTCCTTCGAACGCTTTCATCTGGTCGTACTCAATTTTGGCATTACCCACGAATTGGGGATCCAGCTCGTATCCTTCCGGATGAGTGATGACAAATTCGTAATCTGTGGCGTTCATCCATTCTGCAAACGAGTTAGGAACGGCTTGCGGTAATGGACGGGGATGCGGTGCCCAAGTCATAACTACTTTGGGACGTGCTGTTTTCTTGTATTCCTCGATAGTGATTAGGTCGGCGAAACTTTGTAGCGGATGGCGGGTTGCTGCCTCCATCGAGAAAACCGGACGGCCGGAATATTGAATAAATTGATTTAGGATTGTCTCTTGATAATCGAAATCACGGTCTTCGAAGCGTGCAAAAGAACGCACTCCGATCACATCGCAATAGCAGCCCATTACAGGGATCGCTTCCAGCAAATGTTCCGGTTTGTCTCCGTCCATAATTACACCACGTTCCGTTTCCAACTTCCAGGCACCTTGATTGATGTCAAGCACCATTACATTCATTCCCAGATTAAGCGCGGCTTTCTGTGTACTAAGGCGGGTGCGCAGACTGGAGTTGAAGAAGATCATCATCAATGTCTTATTCTTTCCAAGTTCTACATATTTGAAGCGGTCCTTCTTAATCTCAAATGCTTCTTCAATGGCCGATTTCAAGTTGCCAATGTCCTGTACACAAGTAAATTTCTTCATATCATTTAATTTTTAATTCTCAATTTTCAATTCTCAACTTCTTCTCGTTTGTCCGTCCCCTTCAATGACCCATTTGTAAGAAGTGATTTCTTCCAGTCCCATCGGACCGCGTGCGTGCAGCTTCTGCGTGCTGATACCTATTTCTGCTCCCAAACCGAATTGTGCGCCGTCAGTGAAGGCGGTAGATACATTGGTGTACACACAGGCTGCATCCACTATCTTGATAAACAAGGCTGCACGCTCCTTGTTCTCCGTAACGATGCATTCACTATGCTTGGAACTGTTTTCCTGGATGTGTCCCAGTGCGTCTTCAAAGCTTCTGACCGTTTTGACGGCCATTTTGTAATCAAGGAACTCTGTTCCGAAACTTTCATTTGTTGCAGATTGTAAGAGCTCTGCAGGGTAGTGGCCTTCCAATGCTTGGTAAGCTCGTGGGTCGGCATAGATAATTACGTGGCTGTCTTTCAGCTTCTCGCAGAGTTTGGGAAGGTCGACCAGTCTTTTCTCATGCACAATGACGCAATCCAATGCGTTGCATACGCTAACTCTGCGCGTCTTGGCATTGTGGATAATATCTGCTCCTTTCTTTACCTCTCCGAACTCGTCAAAGTAAGTGTGGCAAATGCCTGCTCCTGTCTCAATGACCGGGATTTTGGCATTATTGCGTACAAAATTAATCAAATTACTGCTACCTCTGGGAATAATCAGATCAACATAACCTACAGCATTTAGCAATGCGGCTGTTGCTTCCCTGTCGGCTGGCAACAGTTCTACGATATGCGGATTTATATTAAAACTTCTCAGTACTTCGTGAATCACGCTGATGATGGCACGATTGGAACAGTCGGCATCGCTTCCTCCTTTTAATATGCAAGCATTTCCACTTTTCAGACAAAGAGAGAATACATCAAAACTGACATTGGGACGTGCTTCATAGATTATTCCTATGACACCGAAAGGAACACTGATTTTTGTCAGCTTCATCCCGTTGGGGCGCACAGTATCTTTCAGTATTTTGCCTAGAGGAGAGGGGAGCGTAGCTACATTGCGTGTATCTGCTGCGATACCTTTCAAACGCTCTTCCGTCAATTTCAACCGGTCGTACTTCGGATCATTCTGGTCCATCCGTGCAAGATCCTTTTCATTCTCTGCAAGAATGAACGGTGCTTTTGCAATTGCCGCATCGGCCACTGCATTTAAAATCTGATTGATGGTGTCATCGTTCAGTAAAGCCAATTCTCGGCTTGCTGCCTGTACGGCAGCAAAGGTTTCGTTTAAATTTGTAGTCATTTGCTCCTTTTTTGCATTAAATAGAAAGATAAACAATGCAAATATAGTGAATGATGTGAATAAAACCTGTTGAAAACAGAAATAAATGTTGTGCCTAGGTTATAATTGTAATAGCCTTTGGAGTGTATATTTTTACTGTGATGAAAAAATATCTCATCATGTTGAGTATTTAAACGCGATTATTATTCAATATATAAATAATCATAGTGTACAACAGGCTTCTTTCCATGCTTTCCGATAACCTCTTTGGCTTGCTGGGAGTCACAGTTTGCTTTTCCTACACCCACTTGGTTTCCTTGAAAGTCTATGATACGGACGATATCGTCTTTTTCAAATTCCCCTTCGATATGAGTGATACCTATCGGGAGAATACTGACTGCTTTCTCCGAACTGAGTACTTCAGTGGCACATTCGTTGATGTGAATTTCTCCTTTGGCAAAGCCTTCACTATGCGCGATCCACTTCTTGACACTGGATACCGGTTCGCAAGAAGGAATGAAGCGGGTGCAAAGAGTGCTTTCGGGGTGTTCTAACAAATCTACCAAGATGTTGTCACGTTTACCATTGGCGATGATAACCGTAATTCCTTCATCGGCTACTTTGCGGGCGATATTTGTTTTCGTCAGCATACCTCCTCGTCCGAAACTGGACTTGCTTGCTTGAATATAGTTGGATAGATCTTTCCCATGACCGATTTCCCGGATAACGGAAGAATCGGGATCGGACGGAGAGCCGTTATAGATTCCGTCGATGTTGCTTAAGATGATAAGCGTCTGCGCATCCATCATAGAAGCTATGAGTCCGGACAATTCGTCGTTGTCCGTGAACATGAGTTCACTTACGGAGATAGTATCATTCTCGTTGACGATAGGAATCACATTGTTTTCAAGCATTACCGTCATACAGTTTTTCTGATTCAGGTAATGGCGGCGCGTACTGAAACTTTCTTTCGTAGTCAGCACTTGTCCGACGGTAATTCCGTGCTCACGAAAAAGTTCGTAATAACGGTTGATCAGTTTGGCTTGCCCTACGGCAGAGAATAATTGTCGCTGGTCTACACTATCGAGTTTCTTCTGCGGATGTACCTCGCTACGTCCGGATGCAACGGCTCCAGAAGAAATAAGGATGATTTCTACACCGGATTTATGTAGTTCCGCTATTTGGTCAACAAGTGCAGACATACGGGTTACGTCCAATGTTCCGTCTCGGCGTGCCAAAACATTACTACCCACTTTTACTGCGATTCGTGTAAATTCCTGTTTCATCTTTGCTAACGATTTGAAAGCACAAATATAGAGCTTTTTGTCGATATGTTACCAAAACAGCCTAAAAAGAATTATCTTTGCAGCCGGATAGAGAAAAGAAAAACAATGAAACATACAAATCCGCAAGTAGAACAGATGACCTCCTTCATCGTAATGGATGTGTTGGAACGGGCAAACGAGTTACAGAAACAAGGTATTGACATTATTCATTTAGAAGTAGGCGAGCCCGATTTTGATGTGCCGTCTTGTGTTGCAGAGGCTGCGAAAGCTGCTTACGATCGGCATTTGACTCATTACACCCATTCTTTGGGAGACCCTGAGTTACGTCGGGAAATTGCAGCTTTTTATCAGAGAGAATATGGAGTGGCGGTTGATCCGGACTGTATCATCGTGACTTCCGGCTCTTCTCCCTCTATTCTTCTTGCCTTGATGTTGCTTTGCAATCCGGAGAGTGAAGTGGTTCTTTCCAATCCGGGATATGCCTGCTATCGGAACTTTGTGCTGGCGGCTCAAGCCAAACCTGTTTTGGTGCCATTGTCCGAAGAGAAAGGATTGCAATATGATATAGAAGCTATCCGCAAATGTGTGAATCAGCATACTGCCGCTATTTTTATCAACTCACCTATGAACCCGACGGGGATGTTATTGGAAGAAAGTTTCTTGAAAGAAGTAGCAGCTTTGGGAGTTCCTGTCATTTCAGACGAGATTTATCATGGCCTGGTGTATGAAGGGCGTGCACATAGTATTCTCGAATACACGGATCAAGCATTTGTGCTGAATGGATTTTCCAAACGGTTTGCCATGACCGGACTGAGGTTGGGGTATCTCATCGCACCGAAATCTTATATGCGTTCATTGCAGAAGTTGCAACAGAATCTGTTTATCTGCGCATCCAGTGTTGCCCAGCAGGCGGGAATTGCTGCTTTACGGCAGGCGGATTCGGATGTGGAACGTATGAGGCAGGTCTATGATGAGCGTCGGAAATATATGATTGCCCGTCTTCGTGAGATCGGATTTGAGATTAAGGTGGAACCTCAAGGGGCATTTTATATTTTTGCCGATGCACGCAAATTTACTGCCGACTCTTATCGCTTTGCATTCGATGTACTCGAGCATGCGCATGTCGGTATTACTCCCGGAGTGGACTTTGGTACAGGAGGGGAAGGATACGTGCGTTTCTCCTATGCCAACTCGTTGGAGAATATCAAGGAAGGACTCGACCGTATCAGTCGCTATCTTTCTCGTCCCGAGCTCTGATAAGCTCTGTGGCGGCCTCATATTCCTCCTCTGTGACAAGGATAGAGACAGCAGGAGCGATATAGGGGGCCAGCGTTCCCATAATACCGTCTTTGACAACGCAACGAATGTCATTGCTTTCCAATAAACCCTTGATGATTTCAGCTTCCCACGGGGAGCCGGAGAACACCTCTATTGACTTGCTATAATCCTTTTCTTTCATGATCTTATGTATTAAGGGTTGCTATCTACAAATATAACAAAAAAGAAAGACAAATGGTTATCCTTCAATTAAAATTTATTCAAGCGTGATGTGTTTAACACGGATTTGCTGTTGGAGGAAGGTGGAAGCTGATTCAGTGAACTTCTCTTCCGCCTCTGTCGTGTAAAACGAGCAGTTCCCGTTTTTCGTACATTTCGCGTCCATTTCCGGATGTCTCCTCAAATAGTCTTTCAGACTTTGAGCTACATATTCGCCTTGCGAAATCACGCTGATATGTTCCGGAATGTATTGCCGGATTTTGGGTAGGAGTATGGGAAAGTGCGTGCATCCGAGAATCACGGTGTCTATTAGCGGGTCTTTTGTCAGTAGTTGGTCTATGTATTTACGGATAAAGTAATCGGCTCCTTCGTTTTGTGATTCATTGTTTTCCACCAACGATACCCACATCGGACACGCTACTCCGCTCACCCGGATATCCGGAAATAATTTATGTATCTCCAACGGATAAGATTCGGACTTTACAGTACCCGCTGTAGCTAATATGCCGATATGCTGGTTTTGGGTGATATTTCCGATACATTCCACTGTAGGACGGATTACTCCGAGTACACGGCGAGCCGGATCTATATTGGGAAGATCGTTCATTTGAATGCTACGCAAAGCTTTGGCTGACGCAGTGTTGCACGCTAATATGACCAGATGACACCCCATGTCGAATAGTTTGCTTACGGCTTGCCGGGTAAACTCGTATACGACCTCAAAAGACCGTGTCCCGTATGGAGCGCGGGCATTGTCTCCCAGATAAATGTAATCGTATTCCGGAAGTACCTCTCTTATTTTATCTAAGATGGTCAGCCCGCCATAGCCGGAGTCAAATACTCCGATAGGACCGGGAGCATGGGATAAATGTTGCTTCATGACATACAGAATTTATGTACGCAAATGTACACCAAAAAAAGGGAACGAGAAAGAAGATTAATCTTCTTTCTCGTTCCCTTTTTTATATTTTTGCTTCTTGGAACTCTCTTTTATTTGATTCCAAGATTTGCTTTCACCTTATTAGTCAGATTGATACTTTGCGCTTCGTTTACATAAGGTATTGAAGTTCTAGCAAGGTCGAAGATGTAGATAACACCTTCAGCAGCACCTACCGCTTTGATGGCATCATCCAGTTTCTTGTAGATAGGAGCCATTGCGTCAGTCTGAGCTTTCTGCATCTGCTGCTGAGCGTCTTGCTGGAATTGTTCCTGTCTCTGCATCATGTCCTGCAACTCTTTTTGTCTTCTTTCAGCGATGTTAGCCGGAAGAGAGTCTTTGGCCATAGCCTGTTGGAATTCCTGATATTTTTTGTTGAATTCTTCCTGAGTTCTTTGAAGTTCGGCAGTCAGTTGTTTTTCTAATGTCTGGATATCATTTTGTGCCTTCGTAAATTCCGGCATTACAGTGATAATCTCCTGCGCATTAATATGACCGAATTTCAGGTTCTGTGCAAATACACCCATTGGGAGTGCAAGCAACATTACAAGTGCAATTTTTTTAAGCATAGTTCTATAATTTATTTGAATGATTTTTAGTTATTTCCGGATGCAAATGTATGAAATTAATTTGAATATCCTAGTTTTCTTAGTATTTCATCGCTAATATCGATGCGCGGATTGGCAAAAATGATGCCTGCCGCAGAGGCCCTGTCGACTACCAGATCATATCCATATTGTTGTGAAATGGCTTTTACCGCTTCGTAAATATCATCCTGAATTGGAGTGATCAGCTTGTCTCTCATCTTGGCCAATTCACCTTCCGGACCGAAATAGTTGCGCTTCAACTCGGCAGCCGCTTTTTCTTTGGCTACGATTTCATCTTCTTTCTTTGTCTTTTGAGCGGCAGAGAGAGTGGAGGATTTCGCTTGATAATCCTGAAACATCTTCTGAGCTTCTTTTGCCAAAGCTTCTATTTCGCTCTGGTACTTTTTCGTAGCTTGTTGCATTTGCTCGTTAGCGCTTTGAGCAGCTGGAATATTTTTCATAATATATTCCGTATCGATCAGTGCGAATTTTTGTGCGTTGGCTGCCATACTGACGGCAACCAGCATCATGATTAATAGAACAGACTTTCTCATAACGTTTAGTTTTTGGTGATACATTAGAATTCTTGTCCTAAGATAAAGTGGAATTGGCTTCCTCCATATTGTTTAGAACCTAATACTTGGTCGAAACCGTAACCCCAGTCAATACCCATCATACCAATCATCGGCAGGAAGATACGAACGCCGACACCGGCGGAACGTTTCAAGTCGAACGGATTGAATTTCTTGATATCATGCCAAGCATTACCGGCTTCCAAGAAACCTAACACATAAATGTTAGTACTTGTTTCCAGCATGAGCGGATATCTTAATTCAATGCCGAGACGTGCATAAGCGTAACCTTCCGAACCGTATGGTGTCAATGAACTGTTTTCGTAACCACGTAAGGCAATACTTTCGGTTGCATAAGTTGAATAACCGGTCATACCGTCACCACCAACGTCGAATGTACCGAACGGTGACTTTTTGAACTCGTTGTAGTGTCCCAACAAACCGAATTCCGTACGGGTCATCAATACAAGACATTTCGGATGTGCAACCGGGTCCATCAACGGAGTATATGTTTTGCCTTTGAATTTCCATTTGTGGTATTCTACCCATTTATGAAGCTTGTTCATATTGTCTTGAGTAATGGTTCCGGTTTCAGGATTGCTGTAATATCCTTTGTAATCTTTGCCGTCCATTAATGAGTAAGGCGGTGTGAACTGTACTGACAATGAGAAATCCGAACCCGAACGCGGGAAGATTGGGTTGTCAATAGAGTTACGTGCCAAAGTCAATGAAAGGCTGAGGTCATTACATTTACCGTTTGTTACCGGGAAGTACTGCCAGTCTCTCAAGTTGTAACGTTGATAAGCCAACTCGGCAGAAAGGGTGAAATAATCATCCGGCCATTTCAGACGTTTACCCCAGCCAACGGAAAGTCCCCACATCTTGATCGACTTGTCGGGGTCATAATAGTTTTCGTAGTTGTTGTAATTACCATAGTTGTACATACCATAACCGCCATAACCGCTATACATACTGTTATAGTAGTTGTTAAAGTAGCTGGAGTTGTAGTAACGGCTACTGATATCTGTCTGTACGGAGAAGAACGCCGAAACAGAGAATGAGTTCGGACGTTTGCCGCCAAACCAAGGATCGAAGAATGAAATACTGTATGATTGGTAGTATTTGGCATTCGTCTGTCCGCTGATAGTCAGTGTCTGTCCGTCACCTTGCGGCAGGATACCGCGATAATTCTCACCCGGATGCAGCAAGTTGGCAACAGAGAAGTTGGTGAACTTCAGACTCAGTTTACCGATAATACCCGTTTGTCCCCAACCGGCAGAGAATTCCACCTGGTCATTAGCTTTGGAAGTCAACGGCAGGCCTATATCAACCGTTCCGTTCATCGGGTCCGGTTGAATATCCGGCTGAAGTTTTTCAGGGTCAAAGTGTCCCATCTGCTGGATTTCACGCAAAGAACGCATCAAGTCTTCTTTGCTGAACAACTGTCCCGGACGGATACGAAGTTCACGACGGACTACATTTTCATACAGACGGTCGTTACCACTGATGTTGATCTTATTGATAGTAGCCTGACGGCCTTCATAGATTCTCATTTCCAGGTCGATAGAGTCGCCTACAATGTTCACTTCTACCGGATCGAGGTTGTAGAACAGATAACCGTTGTTGTAGTATAAGTTACCGATAGCGTCATCATCTGTAGAGATACGTTCGTTCAGCAACTTTTGGTTGTACACATCTCCTTTTTTCATACGCAGAAGGAAGTCCAACTGTTCTGAAGGATACAGTGTATTACCCACCCAAGTCACGTTACGGAGATAGTATTTCTGACCTTCGTCGATATCGAGATAAACATTAACTGTTTTCTCGTCGTATTGTGAGATACTGTCTTTTCTGATAACTGCATCACGATAACCCAGCTCATTATATTTGTCAATGATGAGTTGCTTATCCGCTTCATAGTTTTCCGGAACGAATTTCTTCGTGCGGAACAAGTTGCGAAGTTTCCCTTTTTCATTGGTTTTCTTCATTACTCGTTTCAGCTTGGAAGCTTTGATTGCCGTATTTCCAACAATTTTGATTTCGTGAACTTTTACTTTCTCTTTCTTGTCAATGTCGATGTCCACAATTACTTGGTTCTCGCTGGAAGGATCATCTTTTTGTGCGATGATAACTTCTGCATTCTTAAAACCTTTATCGTCAAAATAGCGCTTAATCAATGTCTTGGCCCGGTCTACGGTATTCGGTGTAATCTGCATACCCTTCACCATTCCCAACTTACCTTCCAAATCGGTACGCTCTGACTTCTTAACGCCATGATAGCGTACCTCAGAGATTCGGGGACGCTGTGTCAGACTGATTTTCAACCAGATTTTGTTGCCTTCTATCTTTTCGGCTGTGATTTGTACGTTTGAGAACAAGCCATGACGCCAATAACGCTTGATTGCTCCGGTGATTTCGTCACCCGGCACAGTAATTGTTTGTCCTACCGACAGTCCGGATAGTCCAATCAATACATAGTCTTCATAATTCTTCACGCCTTCGACCTTGATATCCGCTATCTCATACTTTTTGGGTGTTCCAGAGTATAAGATGACAGGTTTCGAGTCTTCATCAGTGTTGGCATTTTGCGCAATACCTGTTGTTGCAAAACTGAACAGGCAGATAAACGTTATGAATATAAAGGAAATACGATAATGCATTTATGTTATAATTTGATGTTTCGAGTTATATTAGCTGATTTGTTCACTGGTTTTACCGAATCGTCGTTCCCGCTGTTGATATTCGCAAACGGCTTTATAGAGTTCTTCTTTGTCGAAATCCGGCCAAAAGATGTCACAAAAATAAAGTTCCGAATAAGCACATTGCCATAACAGGTAATTGCTTAGTCGGATTTCGCCTCCCGTGCGGATTAATAAATCCGGATCGGGCATAAAATTAGTATTCAGATGTGATGCGATGCATTCGTCTGTTATCTGTTCAGGAGATAAATCTCCTTCTTTAATCTTCGTAGCTATTTGTCGGACTGCTTCGGTTATTTCCCAGCGTGAAGAGTAGCTAAGCGCCAACACTAGACACATTCCCGTGTTTCTTGCGGAATGTTCTATGCATGATGTTAAACTATCCTGGACTTCAACCGGCAATTTTTTTAAGTCGCCGATTACATTGAAGCGGAGATTGTTTTTCATCAATGTCTCTTCCTTAATAGAATCCAGCAATAGATTCATCAGTGCCGTAACTTCCTCTTGCGGACGATTCCAGTTCTCGGTGGAGAAAGTATACAAAGTGAGGTACTTGATTCCCAGACGGGCTGCATCTTCGGTAATTCTCTGTACCGTTTCTGCGCCTGCGTGGTGACCGTAAGTACGTTCTTTTCCCCGTTGCTTTGCCCATCTTCCATTGCCATCCATGATGATGGCTACGTGTTGGGGTATCCGAGTTTTGTCTATTTGCTCTATATAGGACATTTTTCTATTTTAAACGTATGCGTTTATTATTGACCTGCATCTTTTGCCTTATCAAACCATAATTGGTTTAAGCGTGCACGCCAGATTTCTGAATCATGACTATAAGGATGTGTATTATCACCTTCTCCGAATGTAACATCTCCCTTACTGAATAAGAAGTAAATATAGTCATTCTCTGTGTCTTGTACTACGGAGTAATTAGTTCTTCCCATGAATTCCGGTTTTTCTATTGTTGGTTCGAATCCGGATTCACTCCAATCCTGATAAGGGAATGAGAACTTTTTGTCCGCTTTTTGCCAAGCAATTCCTTCATTCTTTGAAACATAGATGGACTCAAACTTGTCACCAAAAGTATAAAGAAGGTTATTGTAATAAATAATAGTCGGATTCTTGAACTCCGGACAATAAGCAACCGTTGAAGTAGTTCCCAACTCAGCCCATGTCGTTCCATTGTATCCCCATGCTATGCTAACTGGAATTTCTTTATCACCAACCGTTATTTTGATAGATTCATCATGTTCACCTATTATAACATTCTGATATTGTCCTCCTTTTTTAAAAGTTGTATGTGAAATGTTCTTTGTTGGGAAATTTTCACCGGCTGCTTGTATTTTAGTTTCAGCATTTTCTGTCCCTAGTTCCGATTCTAAAATGGAATACAAATAACGTACGTTATCTTCTGTCTTGAGATAAGTGGCTTGTTGAATATATTCCCCTTCTTCGGTTTGGCTATTGTCATTCTTAATGGGTATTGCTGAAATAAATGTATTTACTCCACCTGAGAATTTATCTGATTCTGTCCATGCTATACCGTCGGTAGATTCATATACCTTATTATTCGCGGTAGCTAATATGATATTCTTTAAAGGCAATATGGAATTAGGAAGAATTGTTAAATCTCCCGTTGTATTTTGCGAACTCCAATTAGATAAGTCACTACTGCTATGTACTTTTACACTTGGCCCATCCATAGAATAGGTGAAATATTCATCTTTAAATTTAATGGTTTTCTGTGCTCCTTTAATCTCATCATCTATTTTCCCGACATATCCCCAACTCAAAGAATCCGGATCATGCTTGTGCACTCTGACATCAATAGTATATGCCTTTACTTTGTCGGGTGCTATTCCCGCCAATGCCTCAGTAGACCATACCTTAATTTCTAATTTTTCGCGGAGGTCTAGTGAGTCGCTGATATTGATAATGGAGTCTCTTCCTTCTTTGTCTTTCATAGTGACAACACCGGAAGCAGTCGTCAAAGTCTTAATCAATATTCTATCGATAATCGTATCTGCATGAACAGGAAGTGAATCTTGATTATAGATTTCACCTTTTTGTTGGTCAATAGTGAACTTGTAGGATATTCCATAGCCTATTGTATCAAGTTCAAATGCATGTATAGTTGCATCCGGGCTATATTCTATGTCATTATCGTCATCAAGGCATGACGTTATAACGAATGACACCATGAAAAAACTCGCAATGAATGATAAAAACTTTATTCTCATTTGAAAGATTGTGTTTATTTACAAGTTGCAAAAATAGAAACATTTTTCCCGATAATGAACATTACAGGTAAGTTTTATATAAAATTATAGATAATAACACTGTTTTTATCGACGTAAAACTCCCTGAATAGGACTATTTTAGCTAAATCCGATGAACATAATACCAAATTTGTCTTCCGAAGTGTTCTTCGGTCGAGTAACTAAAATTATTGCTTATTTCAGGTGCTTTAACACCGGAATATAACCGCTTGGGGCACTTCTCTATATAAGCTTCATCCCATAATTCATTGTCAATGAATGATTGCAGCAGTTGGCTTCCGCCTTCTACCAACAATGATTGTATATTTCGTTGATATAACTCTTCCATAATCTGGTTCAGAGGGTTATGAGCAAAATCAATAGTTATATAGCTGACACTCTTTTCTTCCGGATGTTCTTTCTCTGTGAAAACTAATGTCGGGACCTCTCCGTTGAATATTTGCAGATCATTCGGAAGAGAAAGGTTGCGGTCTAAAACAATACGTATAGGGTTACGTCCATACCAGTTGCGTATCGTCAGAGAGGGATTATCCAGCAAGGCTGTCCGTCTTCCTACCATAATAGCTGTATTCTCCGCTCTTTTTTTATGTACCAACATTGACGTAAGAGGGGAGGAGAGAAGGACAGGATTCCCATCAATTCGCTCTATGTCAATGAATCGGTCGGCCGATTCAGCCCACTTAAGAGTAATAAAAGGTCGGCGGAGCGTGTTGAAAGTGATAAAACGGCGGATCAGATGCAGGCATTCTTCTTCCAGCACACCGACTATAACTTCCCGCCCGGCATTCTGTAGTTTCTGAATCCCTCGTCCGGCTACTTTGGAAAAGGGATCCCGGCAACCAATGACGATACGCGGAATTTGCTTTTCGATAATCAAGTCTGCACAGGGAGGTGTTTTACCATAGTGGGAACAAGGCTCCAGACTGACATAGATTGTCGAACGTTTCAATAAAGACTCATCCTTGACGGAGCGGATTGCATTGACTTCGGCATGCGCTTCTCCGCAACGGACATGATAACCTTCACCGATAATGCGCCCGTCGCATACGATAACAGCCCCTACCGTCGGATTGGGTGCTACGTTGCATAACCCGTTCTTTGCGAGCTCAATACAACGTCTCATGTATTTTTCTTCTTCCATTTTGGTACTCTTCGCTATATTATTCTTACTTTTGCACTCCGAAACTGTAAATGTATGAATCGTATCTCCACCCGCATTCGCCAATCTCTGCGCGATATCTATCCGCCGGAAGAGCTTAAAGCCCTTACGATGATGATTTGTTGCGATATGCTCGGGTTCGATCCGCTCGATATTTACTTGGGCAAAGATATGATTTTATCCGAATGCAAAGAGCGTGAATTAGAAAACATTATATTCCGTTTACAGAAAAATGAGCCGATACAGTACATTCGCGGCTTTGCGGAATTTGGTGGGAGGAAGTTCAAGGTGGCTCCGGGAGTGCTGATTCCCCGTCCGGAAACTGCGGAGTTGGTAGATTGGGTCGTCAATGAAAATCCGGGGGCACATCACCTATTAGATATAGGTACGGGAAGCGGATGCATTGCAATTTCTCTGGATAAGAGACTTCCGGATGCCGACGTGGAAGCTTGGGATATCTCGGAAGAGGCATTAGCGATAGCCCGGACAAACAACGAAGAACTGGAATCCCGAGTGCTGTTTCGGCAAAGGGATGTTTTATCTGACGATTGGGAAAAGATACCGTCGTTTGATGTCATTGTAAGCAACCCTCCTTATGTCACTGAGGCGGAGAAAGATGAAATGGAAGCTAATGTGCTCGATTGGGAACCGGCACTGGCTTTGTTTGTTCCCGATGACGACCCGTTGCGGTTTTATCGCAGGATTGCCGCTCTGGGGCGTGAGTTGCTTCTGCCGGAAGGAAAACTTTATTTTGAAATCAACCGGGCGTTTGGCCGGGAAATAGCATATATGCTTGAAATGAACCAATATCGTGGTGTTCGTGTTATAAAAGACATATTTGGAAAAGATAGAATAGTTACAGCTAACCGATGAGTGCACAATTAACAGACGAAGAGGCTTTAAGTCGTGTAGCCTCCTATTGCTCTACTGCCGAGCATTGCCGGGCAGAAATAAATGAGAAGTTACAACGTTGGGGGATAGCCTATGACACTATAGCGCGTATTCTTGACCGGCTGGAATCGGAAAAGTTCATTGATGACGAACGTTTCTGCAGGGCTTTTGTGAATGATAAATTCCGTTTCGCCAAGTGGGGGAAGATGAAAATAGCGCAAGGACTTTATATGAAGAAGATTCCATCCGACGTAGTGTGGCGTTATCTGAATGAGATTGATGAGGAGGAATATCTTGCTGTCCTTCGTGGTCTGCTGGCCTCCAAGAAAAAAAGTGTCCATGCGCAGGATGAATATGAACTGAATGGAAAGCTGATGCGGTTCGCTATGAGTCGTGGGTTTGAACTGAAAGATATCAGGCGTTGTATCGATGTTCCCGATGAAGAGGAGCAGGTGGAGTAAAAAAATAAACGGATTCTTCTTTTTATTCTCGTTCTATTTCTGTACTTTTGCGGCAAATAATTAATAGTTAGTTTAGTTATGAAAAACTTAGAGAGACTATTTGCGGAGAAACTGTTGAAGATTAAGGCTATTAAACTTCAACCTGCTAACCCTTTCACTTGGGCTTCTGGATGGAAATCCCCCTTTTACTGTGACAACCGTAAAACTCTGTCCTATCCTTCTCTTCGTAATTTTGTGAAGATTGAAATTACACGTCTGATATTGGAACGATTCGGACAGGTGGATGCGATTGCAGGTGTGGCGACTGGTGCTATTCCTCAAGGAGCTTTGGTTGCTGATGCATTGAATTTACCGTTCGTATATGTTCGTTCTACCCCGAAAGACCATGGATTGGAGAACCTGATCGAAGGTGAACTTCGTCCGGGTATGAAAGTAGTAGTAATAGAAGATTTGATATCTACCGGCGGCAGTAGTTTGAAGGCTGTAGAGGCGATTCGTCGCGATGGCTGTGAAGTAATTGGTATGGTTGCGGCTTATACGTATGGCTTCCCGGTTGCTGAAGAAGCATTTAAGAACGCTAAAGTGACCTTGGTGACATTGACCAATTATGAGGCTGTGCTTGATGTTGCTCTTCGTACAGGTTACATTGAAAAAGAAGATATCCAGACACTGAACGAATGGCGTAAAGACCCTGCTCATTGGGATGCTGGTAAATAAGACTTTTTGGGTTAAATATATGTCAGTAAAAGAACTCTTCGGACAATATTTGCCCGGATAGTTCTTTTTTTGTTTTTATACAAATAGAATATTATGACTAAATTTGAGAGTAGTGTCAAGGTGATACCTTACAGTCAGGAACGGGTGTATAACAAGCTTTCGGATTTGAGTAATCTGGAAGCCATTAAAGACCGTTTGCCACAAGATAAGGTGCAGGATTTGAGTTTTGATTCGGATACATTGAGTTTTAGTGTTTCTCCTGTTGGAAAGCTGACACTGCAAATCGTTGAACGTGAACCTTCTAAATGTGTGAAGTTGGAGACAACCAATTCACCGCTTCCTTTTAATATGTGGATTCAATTAGTGGCGACCGGTGAGGAAGAATGCAAAATAAAGGTTACTATCGGGATGGATATCAATCCGTTTATGAAAGCGATGGTGCAGAAACCCCTCCAGGAAGGTTTGGAGAAGATGGTTGAAATGCTGTCGATTATAAATTATTAATTCAAGTATTAATTGGTATGGCACAGAAACTTTGGGAGAAATCCGTGCAGGTAAATAAGGATATTGAACGCTTTACGGTGGGACGCGATCGTGAAATGGATCTTTATCTGGCCAAGCATGATGTGCTCGGCTCTATGGCGCACATCACAATGCTCGAAAGTATCGGTTTGCTGACGAAAGAAGAACTGGAGCAGTTGCTGGCTGAACTGAAAAATATTTATGCTTCAGCGGAGAAAGGTGAATTCGTGATAGAAGACGGTGTGGAAGACGTACATTCGCAGGTGGAGTTGATGCTGACTCGTCGTCTGGGAGATATAGGAAAGAAAATTCATAGCGGCCGTTCGCGTAACGACCAGGTGCTGTTGGATCTTAAGCTCTTTACCCGCACGCAAATCAGAGAAATAGCCGAAGCGGTAGAACAACTTTTCCATGTATTGATTCGCCAGAGCGAACGTTATAAAAATGTTTTAATGCCGGGATATACACATCTGCAGATTGCCATGCCCTCTTCTTTCGGACTATGGTTCGGTGCTTACGCCGAAAGCCTGGTGGATGATATGCTGTTTCTGCAGGCTGCATTTAAGATGTGCAACCGTAATCCGTTAGGTTCTGCTGCCGGATATGGTTCTTCGTTTCCGTTGAACCGGACGATGACAACTGAGTTGCTCGGTTTTGACTCTATGAATTATAATGTGGTATATGCCCAGATGGGACGTGGCAAGATGGAACGTAATGTTGCGTTTGCGTTGGCCACGATTGCCGGAACAATCTCCAAATTAGCTTTTGACGCTTGTATGTTCAACAGCCAGAACTTCGGATTTGTGAAGTTGCCCGATGATTGTACTACGGGTTCCAGTATTATGCCTCATAAGAAGAATCCGGACGTGTTTGAATTGACACGTGCCAAATGTAATAAGTTGCAATCGCTTCCCCAACAAATCATGATGATTGCCAACAATCTGCCTTCCGGTTATTTCCGTGACTTGCAGATTATAAAAGAGGTCTTTCTTCCGGCTTTCCAGGAATTGAAAGACTGTTTGCAGATGACAACTTACATCATGAACGAGATTAAGGTAAATGAACATATCTTGGATGATGACAAATATCTGCTCATTTTCAGTGTGGAAGAAGTGAACCGTTTGGCACGCGAAGGTATGCCTTTCCGCGATGCATACAAAAAGGTCGGTCTGGATATTGAAGCAGGTAAATTCTCGCATAGTAAGGAAGTACATCATACACATGAAGGAAGTATAGGCAATTTGTGCAATACAGAGATCTCTGCATTGATGCAGCAAGTGGTCGATGGATTCAACTTTTGCGGGATGGATAGAGCAGAGAAAGCGCTGCTTGGAAGATAAAATGAACTTTCGGAGGATAGTTTTTTTAAACTTTCCTCCGAAAAGATTTGGCAGAAACAAGTAAACTACTTATCTTTGCACCCGTTGAAAAAATGCGGAAATAGCTCAGTTGGTAGAGCATAACCTTGCCAAGGTTAGGGTCGCGAGTTCGAGTCTCGTTTTCCGCTCTTCTTTGAAAGGATGCTCGAATGGTGGAATCGGTAGACACGAGGGACTTAAAATCCCTTGGCCATTGCGGCTGTGCGGGTTCAAGTCCCGCTTCGAGTACGAGTATTCTTTTTTTGAAAGGCTTTATGAATATAGATTCATGAAGCCTTTTTTGTTTTTATGGGTGTACTATGTACGGCTAATTTGACTTTACCGTTAACGCTGAAAAAATACTAGAGATATGGAAAATAACGATAAGCAGATTGAATTAAAGTTTCAGAGGTTCTTTATTGCTAACTTCCCTAAAGTAAAGAACTTTGCCCAAATGCTGCTTAAGTCGGAAACTGAAGCAGAGGATGTGGCACAAGATGTTTTCTGTAAACTCTGGTTACAGCCGGAATTGTGGTTGGACAATGACAAGGAGCTGGATAACTATATCTTCATAATGACTAGGAATATTGTTCTGAATATCTTTAAGCATCAGCAGGTAGAGCAGGATTATCAAGAGGAAATTATGGAAAAGACTCTTCTCTATGAGTTGACGGAGAAAGAGGAAGTCTTGAATAATGTCTATTATAAAGAGATGCTTATGATTGTTCAGCTCACTTTAGAGAAGATGCCGAAGCGTCGGAGGATGATATTTGAACTTAGTCGTTTTAGAGGGTTGAGCCATAAAGAAATAGCCGACAAATTGGAAGTTTCCATTCGTACAATAGAACATCAAGTATATTTAGCTTTAATAGATTTGAAGAAAATTCTGCTCTTATTTATCTTTTTCTCAAATATTTTTAAGTAGTATTTGCGAGGCGGTTGTATTTAGTGTATAAAGCCAAAAAAGAAAGAAGAAGATTCATGAAAAATTATGTTCAACAACTTGTAGAACTATTCGGGCATAACGATTATTCAGCCGTTACACGAAAGAAAGTGCAACAATGGCTGGCCGACGAAGAGCATGCTGCCGAAAAGCGAGAAGCGCTTCGTGTGCTTTGGGAACAAGTTGGTGAGAAGGAAATGCCGGACGGAATGCAACAGTCAATCCGGCGGATACAGCAGAGTGTAGGAATTCAGCCTGCTAAATCAACTGGTAATTATCAGTTGATTATATGGAGAGTTGCTGCTATTCTTTTATTTGCTATTTCATCTGTATCGGTCTATTTGATGTTAGGGAGAGAGCATTTGGAAAAAGACCTGGTAGAATGTTATATACCGACAGCGGAGATTCATGAACTCACTTTGCCGGACGGTACCCGCGTTATGCTGAATTCCAAAAGCACGCTGTTATATCCGGAGCGGTTTGATGGAAAGACGCGAAGCGTGTATTTGATTGGAGAAGCTAATTTTAAAGTACATCCGGATAAGAAACATCCTTTTGTTGTCAAAGCCAATGATTATCAAGTTACTGCTTTAGGTACTGAATTTAATGTAAATGCTTATCCGGAAAACAGCGAACTGATTGCTACCTTGCTGGAAGGTAGTGTGAAAGTTGAATTCAATAACTTGCTGTCCAATATTATTTTAAAGCCTAATGAACAGTTGGTATATGACAAACATACGAAAGCTCACAATCTGCGGATGCCTGAGATAGATGATGTGACGGCATGGCAACGTGGGGAACTGGTTTTTAGTAATATGCATCTGGAGGATATTTTTACAAGTCTTGAGCGCAAATTTCCTTATGCCTTTGTATATAGCCTTCATAGTCTGAAAAAAAATACATATAGTTTCCGCTTCCCCAAGCAGGCGAATCTGGAGGAAGTTATGAGGATTATATCGCAAGTTGTAGGAAATGTAAACTATGTTATCAAGGGAAATAAGTGCTATGTAACTAGTAAAGAATAAATATATTGTAGAACCTTTTAAATTTAATACGTAATGCAAAAAAATACCCGGAAGGAATGGCCGTTCCTCCCGGATATGAAATCAATCTCTTTTAATATTAGCGTAATATTGACGCTATTCTGAATGATCCTAGAATAATAACCAATTAACTAATACTAAAGATGCTACAAATCTACGAAAAAATAGCAGAAAAAATAGCTCATAAGCGGGTCTTTCTCACTTTTTTAAGTCTTATTCTTATACAGACTTTCGCTTTAGCTCAAAATGATAGTAAAATAACTATCCAGCAAAAGAACATCACTGTCATTGATGCCTTAAAGACTGTGGAAAAACAGTCCAAAAAGTCTATAAATTATAGTGATTCCGAATTAAAAGGAAAAGTAATAGCCCAGTTAAACTTGCAGAATGCATCCCTCGAAACCGCACTCGATACCATCTTAAAAGGGACAGGCTTTTCATTCCAGATTCAAGGTAACTACATCATAATAACTGAAAAGAAGCCTGTAGTTACGCAAACCCTTAAAAATATCACAGGAAAGGTTACCGATGAAAGCGGTGAACCGTTGATTGGAGTAAATATATCTGTGGATGGTAGTTCAACAGGTACGATTACCGATTTCGATGGTAACTTTACGATCAAAGCGGCAGAAAAATCGAATCTCAAAGTATCTTATATCGGATATGCTACACAGACAATTCCTGTCTCCAAGAAAGATTTTTATCCGGTTGTAATGAAGCAGGATACCGAAGTGCTCGATGAAGTTGTTGTGACGGCATTAGGTATCAAACGCGCAGAAAAGGCGTTGTCTTACAATGTACAACAAGTCAAGGGAGATGCTTTGACTACGGTAAAAGATGCTAACTTCGTAAACTCGCTGAACGGTAAGATAGCCGGAGTGAGTATTAACAAAAGCGCTAGTGGAGTCGGTGGTGCTACTCGCGTAGTGATGCGTGGTGCAAAATCTATCGAAGGTGATAACAATGCTTTGTATGTGGTGGATGGTATTCCTTTGTTCAATACCAATATGGGCAATACCGACAGTGGCATTATGGGTGAAGGTAAGGCCGGAACGGAAGGAATTGCCGACTTCAATCCCGAAGATATTGAAAGTCTGTCTGTTTTGAGCGGACCTTCGGCTGCTGCGCTGTATGGTAGTAGTGCCGCCAACGGTGTAATTTTGATTACCACTAAAAAAGGAAAAGAAGGAAAACTTTCAGTGCAGTTCTCCTCTTCTTCAGAATTCAGCAAAGCTTATATGACTCCTGAGTTTCAAAATACGTATGGTAACAAAAAAGATATGTATGAAAGCTGGGGTGAAAAACTGCTGACTCCTACAAGTTATGATCCTAAGAAGGATTTCTTTAATACCGGAACAAACTTTATTAATTCGGTTACGTTGACCACAGGTACGAAATCGAATCAGACTTTTGCTTCTGTTTCTTCTACCAATTCCAAAGGTATTGTGCCTAATAATGAATATGAACGTTTGAATTTCACAATCCGTAATACGGCAACTTTCCTTAATGATAAATTACAACTCGACTTAGGTGCGTCGTATGTGAAACAGAAAGACAAGAATATGGTATCGCAAGGACAATATTGGAATCCGGTGATGGCCGCCTATTTGTTCCCTCGTGGTGAAAACTTTGAGGAAATAAAAACATTTGAACGTTTCGATGAGAGCCGTCAGCTTCCGGTTCAATATTGGCCGATATCCGATGCGGTATATGCTTCACAGAATCCTTATTGGACTGCTTATCGTAATGTAGCTACTAATGAAAAGAGCCGTTATATGTTCAACGTAGGGTTGACTTATAATATTACCGATTGGTTGAATGCGGCAGCTCGTTTCAGAATGGATGACACGCATGTATTGTTTGAACGTAAGATCTACGCTTCATCCGATCAGAAATTTGCAGAAGGAACAAAAGGACTGTATGGATACAATAACTATGAAGACCGTCAGGAATATGCCGACTTTATGTTGAACGTCAATAAGCATATAGCTGATTTCAGTATTGCTGCCAATGCGGGTTGGAACTATTCTAACTATTGGGCATTGGATAGAGGATACAAAGGCACATTATTAGGGGTTCCCAATAAATTTGCGGCTTCCAATATCGATCCGGCTAATGGTCGTATCTCAGAAAAGGGCGGTGATAGTCGTGTACGTAATCATGCTGTTTTTGCCAATTTGGAACTCGGTTGGAAAAGCATGCTTTATTTGACACTGACCGGACGTAATGACTGGAATTCACGTTTGGTGAATACCGATGAAGAATCTTTCTTCTATCCCTCTATCGGTTTGTCCGGAATTATCTCTGAGATGGTCAAATTGCCCGAATTTATCTCTTACCTGAAAGTTCGCGGTTCATATACGGAAGTCGGTGCGCCTGTATCCCGTTCGGGACTGACTCCGGGTACGGTGACTACCCCTATTGTGGGTGGTGCATTGGATCCTACCGGTATCTATCCGTTTACTGATTTTAAGGCGGAGCGTACAAAGTCATACGAATTTGGATTAAGTCTGAAATTGTGGAATAAATTAAGTGCGGAGGTAACTTACTATCATTCTAATACATACAATCAGACCTTCTTGGGTGATCTTCCCGAATTTACCGGATACAAGCAGATCTATTTGCAGGCTGGTAATGTGGAAAATCGTGGTTGGGAGGCTTCATTAAGCTATTCCGATCAGTTTAAATGTGGACTTGGAATTTCTTCAACATTGACATTCTCACGTAATATTAACGAAATCAAGGAGATGGTCGAGAACTATCATACGGATTTGATGGAAACTCCGATTAATATTCCGGAAGTATTGAAAGACGGTGGTCGTGTCATCTTGAAAGAAGGTGGAAGTATCCATGATATTTATGCCAATACATTCTTTAAAAAAGACTATCTTGGATATGTAGAAGTGGGTAGTGACGGCACATTTGGAATGGAGAGAGGTGACCCTGTTTTCTTAGGAAAAACTTCTCCGGATTTCAATATGGGATGGAATAATATGTTGACCTACAAAGGTTTTGGACTCGGATTCCAAATCAACGGACGTTTTGGTGGCGTTGTAACTTCTTCTACGGAAGCTTTACTCGATCGTTTCGGTGTATCTAAACGTTCAGCTGAAGCTCGTGAAGCAGGAGGTGCCTTATTGAAAGGACAAGGTTTGGTAGATGCAAAGACTTATTATCAGATGATAGGTACGGGTAATTATGAAACTTCCGGTTATTATGTATATAGTGCCACTAATATCCGTTTACAAGAACTCACTTTAAGTTACACTATGCCTAATAAGTGGTTTGGCAATGTGCTGAAAGATGTAACAGTATCATTTATTGCCAACAATCCTTGGATGTTGTATTGTGAGGCTCCGTTCGATCCCGAACTGACTCCATCTACTAGCACTTACGGACAGGGTAATGACTATTTTATGCAACCAAGCGTTCGTAGCTTTGGTTTTGGTATCAAATTTAAATTATAACAGACCATCTTTATTATGAAAAAGATAAATCAATTTAAACTTTTAGCTGGAATATGTGTCATGTCGCTGTTTGCCTCATGCAATTTTGAGGAGATCAATACCAATCAGTTTGAAATGGCAGAGGGAGAAGGCGCAATGGACGGTTTTGAAGTGGGCGGCTTGATTACAGCTATGCAACGAACGGTGATTCCTGTGGGTACACAGGCTGATGATACAGACGTTATTAATGAATATCAGATTGCTTATCATTTGTCTGGAGATAATTGGAGCGGATTCTTCGGTGAGAACAATAGTAGTGGGTGGAACTCAGGTAGTAATAATACTACTTATTACTTGCTTGATAGCTGGGTAAATGCCACTTATACACATTCTTATACTAATGCACTCGATCCTTGGAAAAGGTTGAAGATGGCTGCCGAGAAAAATGATACACCCGAAGTTTTCGCTTTAGCTCAGATTTTGAAAATTTCCGCTTGGCACAAGACCCTTGAAAGTTTCGGACCGATGCCTTATTCGCATGCAGCTGATGCTACTATGAATATCCCGTTTGATTCGGAGAAAGATGTCTATGAAGCAATGTTTCAGGATTTGACTGCCGCCATTGCCGTATTGACAGAAAAAGCTGAAAATGGGGTGAATGTGATGGGAGCCTATGATGCGGTATACGCTGGAGATGCTACTAAATGGGTGAAGTATGCCAATTCGTTAATGCTTCGTTTGGCTATGCGTATCCGTTTTGCCAATGAGGAATCTGCGAAAAAGTATGCTTCTCAGGCATTGCAGCACCCTATTGGTGTAATGACAGCTAAAGATGATGCAGCTCAGATGAGCCAAGGGGCAGGCATGACTTTCCGCAATAACATTGAATGGTTGGCTGGAAATTACAAAGAAGCACGTATGGGCTCTTCTATGTTCTCTTATTTAATGGGATATGAGGACCCACGCTTAAGTGCCTATTTCTTGCCGGTGAGTGATGACTGTGATTATGGTGTTGAAGCTTTTGACGGAAATGAATATCAGGCTGTGCCGGCTGGACATACTTTTGGAATGAATTCAGTTTATGAATCGTGTTCAAAACCCAATATTCAAAGTGGGACTCCTACATATTGGTTACGTGCGTCGGAAGTCTATTTTTTACGTGCAGAAGCAGCTTTAGTTTGGGGAGGTGAATTTGGAAGTAATCCTGATGTATTGTATAAGCAGGGGATTGATATGTCTTTTCAAGAGAATGGGGTGACTACTTCTGTAGATGCTTATATGAATTCAGGCTTGTCTCCGAAGAATTATAACCTTGGCGGTATATATGGATATTCTGTTGCTGCTCCGTGTTCGACTACTGTTAAGTTTGAAGGGACATCGGAGGATAAGTTGGAAAAGATTATGATTCAGAAATGGATTGCTTTGTTCCCTAACGGACAGGAAGCTTGGACAGAATGGAGAAGAACCGGATATCCGAAATTGAATCCTATTAAAGATTTGCGCGGAACGTCGCAAGGTGCAACTATTGCAAGCGGTATTCGTCGTATGATTTATCCTACTAGTTTCTATCAGACCACTGAAGGAAAGGGGATTTATGAAGCAGCCTTGAAGTTGTTCAATAACGGTGCAGGCGGTGAAGATATGTCTTCTACTCGTTTGTGGTGGGATTGTAAGTGATAACCTATATTTATTATTTTAATACAAATGAAGAATATGAAATCATTAATAAAGTTGTTATATATAGTTCCACTGATGGGCATGATGATTACTTCTTGCACAGATGTGGAAAATATAGAAATAGAGCATATCGGAGGATATGCTACTATGAATAATGCAGAGAGTGAGGAATATTATGCCAATCTGCGTGCCTATAAAGCGACTGCTTGGAATTACAATCGTCCTGTAGCTTTCGGATGGTACTCCAATTGGTCTCCTGCCGGAGCTTATCGAAGAGGATATCTTTCTGCTATGCCCGATAGCATGGACTTTGTATCCATGTGGAGTGGTGCTCCAGGACGCTATGAGATCACACCTGAACAAAAGGCTGATAAAGAGTTTGTGCAAAAGGTAAAAGGTACAAAGTTGTTGCAAGTGAGCCTACTGTCATATATAGGAAAAGGAGCAACTCCGGGATGGGTATATACTGAGGTGGAAAAGCAGGGAGAGGATGAAGGCTGGTCGGAGGATAAAATAGAGGCTGCAAAAGTAAAAGCTCGCTGGGATTTTTGGGGATTTGAGGGAGATTTCGATAGTGAAAATCATTATGAATGTTTGGCTAAGTTTGCCAAAGCCCTTTGTGATTCTTTAGACGCAAACGAATGGGATGGTTATGATATTGACTGGGAAATTGGTTCTGGTGTATTTGATATGGATGGGACATTGAGTGATAATCAACATTTGATTCATTTGGTTAAGGAGATGAATAACTATATTGGACCAAAGAGTGATCCAGAAGGTAAAGGACATAAAATGATCTGTATTGATGGAGAAATTTCCGGTCTTACTCGTGCATTGGATGAGTATGTCGACTATTGGATTATACAGAGTTATAATTCTTCTCGTCCTAATTTGGAAGGCTATGGTGTTGACCCCAAAAAAATTATTTGTACAGCGGACTTTGAATTGTATGCTGCAGATGGGGGGCGACCTGGAGGAAAACTGATAGAGCAAGCAGCTCATATGCCGTCAAAAGGCTATAAAGGTGGAATAGGAGCTTACCGTTTGGATAATGACTATGACAATAGACCAAATTATAAATGGATGCGTCAGGCCATTCAAATCAATCAGAGGGTTTTCAATGAATGGAAAGCTCAGCAAAGCGGAGAAGATAATAAGCCGCAAGAGTAGGTAATTTTGTAAATTAGTAAAACTGAAGAATTATGAATAAACATATATTCAATTATTTGATACTAGGCGGTATGGCATTGCTGATGGGGGCTTGTAACGATAGTGAGAGTGATTTGTTGGAGCCTAAAGTTTACTTCGAAAGCAAGGAGTATAATCTTCCGATGGAAGATGTAAATGATATGTTGACTTTTAGTTTGACTTCAAGACTTTCTACAAAGACTTCATCGGAAGTAGACGTATCGTATGCCATAGCTGATCCAAGCGTAGTGGAAGAATATAATGCGAAGTATGGAACTGCTTATGAAATGTTCGATGTGTCGCATGTAAAATTAAGTAGTACAACATCTTCCATTCCAAGTGGAGAGTTGTATGCGGATGATGTTGCAATGGAACTTTCTGGATTAGAGACACTGAAAGAGGGAAAGTCGTATGTTGTACCTGTGCAAGTGCAGTCGACTTCTGTACCAGCTCTTCCTGGAACGGATATTGCATTTTTTCTTCTCTCTAAACCGATAAAGATTACTAAAGTCGGTGCATTTAATTATGATTGGATTTCAATAAAATTCCCAGTTGGAACTTTCTTCTCATCATTTACTTACGAAGCATTGATTTATGTTACCTCTTTTGGAAACAACAATACAATTATGGGAACTGAAGGTATAATGATATTCCGTATTGGTGATGCACCAGGGGTTAATAAGAATTATTTGGAGGCTGCAGGAACTCAGAAATATAATGTAACGAAACCTCTACAAACAAATCGCTGGTATCATGTAGCGCTGACTTATGATCAACCGACAGGAAAAACAGGCATTTATGTAAATGGTGAGAAATGGGCTGGTTCAGATTGGGGTATTGACGGTTTTGATCCGAATGCAGATGTTGGTTTCAATATCGGTATGCTTCCTGGTTTCCAATGGGGAACTCGTCCGTTATCAGGTAAAATGAGTGAAATTCGTGTTTGGAGTGTGGCTCGTACGGAAAACCAACTTAAGCAGAATATGTTGGGTGTTGATCCAGAATCAGAAGGACTGTCACTCTATTATAAATTGGATGGTTCGGAAACGCAAGAAAGTGGAGTTATAAAAGATGCTACGGGACGTATAAACGGTACTACTAGTGGAATTAGTATTGAAACGCTGGATGCTCCGATAGCTATCAATTGATGAACACACAAATTTGTGAGAGTTTTTGCTCTTTGCATTTTTGAATATGAGTGAAAGCCTGCTTACTGAAAAGATAATATTCTTTTGGTAAGCAGGTTTCTTTTATTGATGTTGGCGTGCATATTATATCAGGGCATTTCTTTTTCTTCTTTACAAGAAAAGGTATTTTAGCCAAATTTAAATTTTTCCTAAAAAGTTTTCTTGTTATAAGTAAAATATATTTCTTTGCAGCATTTAATACTCATGGATATACTGGCGAATGGCTCAAATCAACTTCAACTCGATATATACTGCTTATTATAGGAAAGCCTTCCTATTTACCTTGTCCTATGTCCATAATGACTTAGTAGCAGAAGATATTGTTTCGGAAGCCATTATCCATTTATGGGAACTAAGTAAAGAACGGGAAATCCCAAGTGTTGAAGCGATCTTAATTACTTATATTCGCAGCAAATCACTCAATTACCTGAAACATATACAAGCACAGGAGAATGTTTTTCAAACTTTGCTTGATAAGGGACAGCGTGAATTGGAGATTCGTATATCAACATTGGAAGCCTGTGACCCGAAGGAAATATTATCAGAAGAATTACGGGCAAAAGTGCACGCATTACTGGAGAGTATGCCGGAAAAAACTCGTACTGCTTTCATCCGCGATCGCCTGGATGGAAAATCCCATAAAGAAATAGCCGAAGAACTGGGCATTAGTGTAAAAGGAGTAGAATATCATATCAGCAGAGCAGTTAAAATACTGCGTGATAATCTAAAAGATTATGCTCCATTCCTTTTCTTTTTCATCTGAAAGGAAGGAAAAGACCTCCTTATTTGCTGTTTTTTTAAGCAATAACAAAAAAAATCACATTTCTTACTAGGGAATCTCTTTAGTGAGTGGTATTCTTAATGAAAGGGGAATAATACCCCTATTCTCATTACTCATAAATTATTTATTGTATGGATCAGGAATTACTATTAAAATATATTGCAGGCAAGGCATCCCAAAAGGAAAAGGAAGACGTTGCTGCATGGATTGATGCAGATGCAGCCAATCTTAAAGAATTCATTTCTCTTCGTAAGAGTTATGATGCATTCATCTGGCAAGATACAGGCGCATTCTCAAAGAAGACAAAAAAAACAATTTCATTGCATCCTGTTACACAACGAATCTTGCGGATTGCGGCAGTGTTTGTCGTAGCTTTCGGATTAAGTTATGCAATGATACAGATTCTCCAAAAAGAGGATATAGAAATGCAGACAGTTTACGTGCCAGCCGGACAACGTACATTGGTGACACTTGCTGACGGAACTACAGTATGGGTAAATGGAAAAAGTACATTGACTTTCCCGAGCCATTTTTCTTCCCGTACACGTACTGTGGAACTTGATGGAGAAGCCTATTTTGATGTCCGGAAAAATCCGGAAAAACAGTTTATAGTTTCTACCGCTCACCAGTCTGCCATAAAAGTTTTGGGTACAAAATTCAATGTAAAGGCATACAAAGAAGCAGATGAGGTAGTTACTACTTTAGTTGAAGGGAAAGTTAATTTCGAATTCAACAACGCCAGTCAACAACCTCAGTATATTGTGATGGCTCCGGGACAGAAGCTGGTCTATTATTCTCATAATGGAAAGACGGAGCTCTATACGACTTCCGGCGAGAGAGAACTTTCATGGAAAGATGGTAAAATCATTTTCCATCAAACGTCATTACGGGATGCACTGGATATCTTGGCAGATAGATACAATGCCGAATTTGTCATACAGGAGAATGTACCTCGTGACGACTCATTCTCCGGAACATTTACCAACCGGAATCTGGAACAGGTACTTAACTTTATCAGTGCCTCCTCGAAAGTTCGTTGGCGTTATCTGAATAATAACGCAGATGCCGGTAAAGAGAAAATAAAGATAGAGATATTTATTTAGTACTAAAAGATAAAAACCTTAATTCCCAAAAACTTATTGCCATGAAAAACAAAGATCCCTAGCAACCAAAAAAATACGGGATGATATTGGCCGTATCCTCCCGTATGAGCTTCAGTAATTGTGAACCTACTTGTTTCCCGACAAGTATAACTACCAATTTTCTAATTAAACTCGTTACAAATTTATGCAAAATTATTGTATCGTCCAATTTCTTGGAGGATTAAAGTCTATTAGACGGACCTTAAAGGAAATATCATTGGCTATGAAATTACTATTTATACTCCTTATTTGTTCAGCCGGACTAGCGTATGCATCAGATGGATATGCGCAAAAAACTTCTATCACTTTACGGGTTAACGATTGTACTATAGAAGAAGTGCTGCACAAGATTGAACGTGAATCTGGATTCAGCTTTTTTATAAATAGCAAGAATCTTAACCTTAATCGCCGGGTATCGGTTTCAGCTTCCGAAAAGAATATTTTTCAGGTGTTGGAACAGGTCTTTGCAGGTACAAATGTCGAATATAAAATATTGGATAATAAGATTGTACTGACGGCTAAAGAAACGAAAGTAACTCAACAAAAAACAAAACCCGTTGCAGGTACGGTAAAAGACAAGAATGGCGAACCGCTGATTGGGGTCTCTATTATGGAGAAAGGAACCACTAACGGAACCATTACCGATATCGACGGAAATTATAAACTTACTACACAGACTACGTCTCCTGTACTTGTGTTTTCTTATGTAGGTTATCAATCTAAAGATGTGCCTGTGACTGGGAATATCGTGAACGTAACCTTGGATGATGCGACTCAAGAATTGAATGAGGTTGTTGTTACAGCTCTCGGTATCCGTAAAGAGGCGAAAGCACTTTCTTATAATGTGCAGGAAGTATCTTCTGATGAAATAGTAGGAGTGAAGGATGCTAACTTTGTAAACAGCTTGTCCGGTAAGATAGCAGGTGTTGTTATCAATTCCAGCTCATCCGGTATTGGCGGTGGAGCTAAAGTTGTGATGCGTGGAGCGAAATCTCTTTCTGGAAATAACAATGCCCTATACGTGATTGATGGTATTCCGATGCCTTCATTGGATACGACACAACCCAAGGATCATTTTACTGGTATGGGGCAGTCGGGTGATGGTGCCTCTATGATTAATCCCGAGGACATTGAAAGTATGTCGGTACTCAGTGGTGCCGCTGCATCTGCTCTTTATGGAAGTGAGGCTGCAAATGGTGTCATTATGATTACCACGAAGAAAGGTACGAAAGATAAATTACGTGTAAGCTACGCCAATAACACTTCATTCTACAATCCGTTTGTAACTCCAGAGTTTCAGAATACGTATGGAGCCACTAGTGGTTCACTTCAAAGCTGGGGGCAGAAACTAGCTCAACCCAGTACCTACGATCCATTAGACTTCTATCAAACCGGTTGGAATGAAACAAATTCATTGACCATTAGCAATGGTAATGAGAAGAATCAGACCTTCCTTTCTATGGCTGCCACTAATGCGGAGGGAATCGTACAGAACAACACACTCGACCGTTACAATTTCACAATTCGTAATACGACTAGTATGCTGGATGATAAATTGCGTCTTGACCTTAGTGCTGCTTATATGAATGTTCGTGAACAGAACATGGTTTCTCAAGGTCAATACTTCAATCCGATTGTTGCTACTTATCTGATGTCACCGAGCTATAGTCTTGAAACCTATCAGTTGTTTGAAATGTATGATGAAAGTCGTGGCTTCAAGACACAATACTGGCCTTGGGGTAATATGGGACTTGGTATGCAGAATCCATACTGGATTACTAACCGTGATAATTTTATCAATCATAAAAATCGTTTCCTTGTTAGTGGTGGCCTGAGCTATGATATTGCCAAAGGAATCACTCTCGGTGCGCGTGCCAAGATGGACTATACTTCTGCGATCTATGAGAAGAAATATTCGGCTTCTACCGATGCTATTTTTGCACAAAAGTATGGTGCCTATTATAAGGCAGATGCTTCAACTCGCCAGCTTTATGGTGATGTGATGTTGAATATTGATAAATACTTTGGAGATTTTTCTTTGACAGGTACAGTCGGTGTAAGTATTCAGGATCTTGACTACCAGTATTATAGCGTAGGTGGTGATCTTAACTCTGTAGCAAATAGCTTTACACTCAAGAATCTTAATCAGTCGAATGCGGAATTCGATCAGGATGGTTATCACGATCAGACGCAATCTATTTTTGCTACTGCTCAACTTGGTTGGCAGAGTAAACTTTATCTTGATGTGACAGGTCGTATCGACTGGTCATCAGCTTTAGCTTGGACTGAAACAAAGTCGGTGGCATATCCTTCTGTAGGTTTGTCTGCTATTCTTACAGACCTGCTTCCTATTAGGAGTGATGTATTGACATTTTTGAAATTACGAGGTTCTTACAGTGAAGTAGGTAATGCTCCTACACGTTACATTGCATACCAAACCCATCCGTATCAGTCGGGGACTCCTAGTACAACTTCTACTTATCCGAATTCGGACATCAAACCCGAGCGTACCAAAGCGTGGGAAGTTGGTTTACAGTCACGTTTTTGGGGGGATAAGCTGGCACTGAATGTATCTCTTTATAAAACATCAACTTTCAATCAGCTGTTTAATCCTTCATTACCTTCTTCTTCGGGATATTCTTCTATTTACATTAATGGTGGTCAGGTAGATAACAAAGGTATTGAAGCAAGTCTATCTCTTAACCAGGCACTAGGTCCCGTGGAATGGAATTCAACTCTTACTTATACAATCAATCGCAACAAGATTAAGAAGCTCTTGAAACCGACTACATTAAAAGATGGTTTGTTGGTAGAACAAGATATGTTAGATTTGGACGGAGTGGGTAATGTAAAAACTCGTCTTTTTGAGGGTGGATCTGTCGGTGACCTTTATGTGACTGCATTGCGTACTGATGAACATGGATATATTGATGTTGATTATGTGAATAATACGGTATCTGTTGACGGAAATGCCGGTGAAAGAGGAGATGGTTGGATATATGCCGGAAATTCACAAGCCAAATATACAATGGGATGGCGTAACTCTTTCAGTTGGAAAGGATTGACACTTGGCTTCTTGATTAATGCCCGTGTAGGCGGGGTATGTGTATCTATGACACAAGCTTTGATGGACTCTTATGGAACATCGAAAGCTACTGCTGATGCTCGTGATGCCGGTGGTGTGATGATTAACGGTTATTTGGTTCCTGCTGCTCAAAAATATTACCAGACAGTAGGTACAGGTGCCGGTTCTATGTATGTGTATAGTGCTACTAACATTCGTCTCGCGGAACTTTCTTTGGGATATGATGTTCCTGTCACAAAACTTGTACCTTGGATCAAAGGCATGCATGTAGCATTTACCGGACGTAATCTTTTTATGTTCTATTGTAAGGCTCCTTATGATCCGGAGTTGACTGCGAGTACCGGAACTCATTTCAGCGGTATGGATTATTTCATGTTGCCGAGTTTGCGTAACCTTGGTTTCTCTGTTAAACTTAACTTCTAAAGAACTTTGAAGATGAAACAGATTTTGAAATATACAAAATTTATTAGCGGTGCATTCCTTACAGGAAGTTTACTTTTCACTTCTTGCACCGATCAGTTTGAAAAGTGGAATATCAATCCTAATGAAGTGACACCAGAGCAGATGACGTATGACAACCTGAATACTGGTGCATACTTTACTCAAATGGTAAAAGGGGTATTTATCGTAGGTAAAAGTGCGGATGGTGTAGGTTTGGGCGGAAGATACCAGATCACGGAGATGCTAACCGGTGATATCTTTGCCAGCTATATCGCCAATATAAACACATATAGCTACACCACTTATCATAATGACCACTATGCTCTCTATCGTGATTGGTATAATGCTCCTTTCAATGATGCATATACTAATGTCATGCAGCCGTGGAAGTCTATTGTCGAAAAGACGGACGAATCATCTCCGGCAAGAGCGATGGCTACTATTGTAAAGGTTTTAGGAATGAGTCGTATTACTGATATGTACGGCCCTATACCTTATAGTAAGTTCGGTACTTCTATTCAGGTGCCTTATGATAGCCAAAAGGATGTATACTATCAGTTTTTTGATGAATTGGAAGATGCTATTAAAGTGTTGACAGAATATAGTAATGCCAACTCTGCTAACTATATGGAACAGTATGACTATATCTATAGTGGTAACGTAGCCAAATGGATTAAGTTTGCCAACACGCTTCGCCTTCGTTTGGCTATGCGTATTTCTTTTGTGGATAAGACAAAAGCTACAGAAGAAGCTACTGCTGCCATTGGGCATAGCTATGGTTTGATGACTTCTACAAGTGATTCAGCCATTCTTCACCAAATGACTTCTTTCACCTTTACTAATCCATTGTGGGAAGTGAGTGAGAGTTTTCATGATATGCGTATGGGAGCCACGATGGATTGTTATTTGAATGGTTATAATGATCCGCGTCTTTCCAGATATTTCCGGCCGACAGTAGAGGATGGCGGTTATCATGGTGTAAGAAATGGTTTGACCGGAATATCAAAAGATGCTTATAAGGAGGCGGCATCAGGGCTTAATTTTGATGAAAATAGCAATATGCAATGGATGGATGCGGCAGAAGCTTATTTTTTGCTCGCAGAAGCGAAACTAAGACTTGGTCTTGGTTCGGAAACAGTACAAACATATTATGAAGAAGGTATTCGTACTTCATTTTCCTCGAAAGGTGCCACTGGGGCAGATGCTTATATTGCTGATAAAGATAGTCGTCCATTAGAGACATATACCGATCCAACAACCAATCGTGGAACATCAGTGAGCAGCTCTCTTTCTCAAAGAGGCATTGCCTGGGAAGAAGACGTGAGTGAGGAAATCAAATTGGAACGTATTATGATTCAGAAATGGCTCGCTCTTTATCCAGACGGACAAGAGGCATGGAGTGAAATGCGTCGTACCGGCTATCCTGGTTTTGTAAGAATTAGTTCTTACAATTATACGAATGAAGTCAAGAGCAATGAACTTATCAGTCGCTTGAAGTTCCCAACAACAGAATATTCCGATAACAGCCAAAATACGCAAGCAGCCGTATCATTGTTAGGTGGTGGCGGTGACATTGCTGGAACAAGACTTTGGTGGGATGTGAGGAGATAACAACAAGTCTAATAATAAACAATTAATCTGAATATGAGAACAATCAACTATTTATTGACTCTTATAGTAGGGATGGGGGGACTGATGGTCTCGTGTGATACGGATATCGAGTCAGAATCAATTCAGCACCCTTATACTTACAGTGACTTATATTATCAGAATTTGCGTGACTTTAAAGCGAGTGACCATGAAATATCGTTTGGATGGTTTGCGCAATATGGAGCACAGAACTCAATGGGAGTACGTTTTATGGGACTGCCGGACAGCCTTGATATTTGTTCAATGTGGGGAGGTATTCCGGCAAAGGAAAACACTGATATTTGGGAAGAGATACGTTTTGTACAAAAAGTGAAAGGAACCAAAATGCTTGCGGTAGCCATTACACGTATTGATGCAGAAACGGACGATCATGATTTTAAGAAAGCATATAATGAGGCGAAAGCAATGCCGGATGGTGAAGAACGGACAGCAGCACTCAATCGTTCTTTTGAGATGTATGCCGAGTACTTTCTCGATCAAGTTTTTTTGAATGATCTTGATGGATTTGATGCCGACTATGAACCTGAGGGGGACTTTTTGAGCGGTACTAACTTTGAATATTTTTATAAGCATATGGCAAAGTATATGGGACCGAATCCTGACATAACTAAAGAAGAACGTTTGAAGCTTATTGAAGAACGCTACGGTAAGGAAATTGCTTCGCAGGAAGGTATCTGTGACAAAATGCTCAATATCGACCAAACCAGTGCTGAACAAATGGCCAGCCTTGTTCCGTATAGCAATTATTGTTTCTTGCAGGCCTATGACGGTGGAACTGGAGCCGGTTCGTGGCCGGACGAGAAAGTTGTCTATTGCTGTAATATGGGTGACAATTGGCAAGGTACGATGGAGTCAATGTATAATCAGGCTCGTTATAAACCGGCATCGGGTAGAAAAGGTGGTTTTGGGGCATTCTTTATTCATCGTGATTACAATGTACACGAAAATAATCCGTACCCGTATAAACGTTTTCGTGAATGCATTCAGATTCAAAACCCTGCAATTCATTAATTAATCATTTTAATTAAAGAATAGAAATGAAGAATATAAAAAACATATTTTATGTAGGTATGCTGGCTCTTTGTACCATGAACTTTACTGCATGCGGTGACGAAGAGACCTACGACTTTCCAGGAGATCCATATAATCATGTGTATCTTCAAGATAAAAGTGGTACTTTTACATTTGTCCATACTCCGATATCAAGTATTAGTACTTTAGACCTTACGTTACCTTTGTATTGTAACCATAGAGTGACATCTAATTTTATAGCTAAGGTTGAGGTAGATAATTCATTGGTAGCAGCCTACAATGAAGAAAATAATACAGAGTATGCAGAAATTCCTGTATCCTCATTGGTGATGGAAAATACAGAGATCAGATTCGAACAAGGCGGATTGATGTCAGTTAACGAATTACATATTACAACAAATGAAGCTATCAATGAATTACGTGACGTAAATGGATATTTAATTCCTATTAGGATTACGGCTGTAGAAGGAGAAAATTGTAAAATAGTTGATAAGATGTCTACGACTTACGTAATTGTAAATGTAGAGGAAGATACTGATAATATTTATGATGATGCAGCTGACGAACTGGTGACAGGTACATTGGTAAGTGATCGTAGTGGATGGACGGCGATTGTTCCTGACGGTGCTGATGCTCAAGCTATGTTCACTGAAAGTGATGATTATTGGAGTGGCCGTGCCAGTGCTGCTGGAGAAGAACTTCCTGTTATTATAAACTTTGGAAAGTCATACACTTTTGATGGAATAAGTGCTTCATATTCGTATTATGGTTATTATACGTATGCAAGTTGGACAAAGAGTAGTAAAATTGAGATTAGCGGTGACGGAACAACTTGGGAGGAGGTAGGGATACTTTCTAATACGAATATCATTCAAGTGTTCTATGCTCCTGTTACGGCACAATATCTTAGGATTACAGTGCCTTCAAGTTCTTGGTCGCGTGCGAGCTTTAGCTGTGGTAACTTCAATATTTATGCAAAATAATCTATAGAACGTTATGAAGAAATATACATTATTATCTCTATTTGCTTTGCTGCTCTGTATGACAGGCTGCAAAGAAGGACCGGATTTTGGTGATGCACTTTATGTGACGGGAACATTAACATCATCTAATGTTCGTTTTTTGGTGGATGGTGAGTCGAGTATAGGCCTCACGGTGACATCAACGACTAAAACTGATACGGATGTTAAGATTGTCTTACAGCCTAATCCCGGGCTAATTGATGAATTCAATGCGTCTACAGGTCGTAATTGTCAACTACCGCCCGAAGGAAGCTATACAGTAGAAGGTACGGAAGTTATTATTGATGCAGGTAAATCGCAATCTTCACAGATTAAGGTGAGTGCAAATTCTGATAAATTGCAGGAAGGAGTTTCTTATTGTTTGCCAGTATCCATTACTTCTGTAGAAGGAGGTGATTTAAAGGTACTGGAAAGTTCGCGTACTGCTTATGTGATGCTTACTAAAGTGATTACCATCAAGGCTGCTTATCTGGCTCGAAAAGGTTGTTTCGACATACCTTCATTTGGTGGGGAAGATAGTCCGGTAAAAGCACTTGGTCAAATGACGTTGGAGATGAAAGTGCTCCCTGTTTCCTTCCCGACTTCTGCTAGTAGTGCAAATGGTATTAGCTCCTTGTGTGGCTGTGAAGAGAATTTCCTTTTCCGTTTTGGCGACGGTGCGGGTAATCCTACTAACAAATTACAATTTGTGAAAGGCTCTATTGGTGCCGCTTCTCATCCGGACAAGAAAGATCATTACGAGTCTTGGGTGGAAAAAGAGTTTGAAACTGGGCACTGGTTGCACTTTGCTGCAGTTTATGACGGTCAATATCTGCGGCTTTACTTGGATGGCGAACAGATTCACTTTGTAGAAACCAGAAATGGTGGTACTATTAACTTGAGTATGGCTTATGATGGACATACATGGGAAGATACATTTGCTATCGGTCGTTCTGCGGGTTATGCACGCTTTTTTGACGGTTATATCAGTGAATGTCGTGTATGGAATGTGGCTCGTACTACAGCCGAACTTGAAGATGGTATTTGTTATGTCGATCCGACAAGTGAAGGCTTAATCTCTTACTGGCGTTTCGACGGTGAAACACAGGAAGACGGTACTGTGCTCGATATGACAGGCCATGGACACAATGCCAAACCGTACGGTGATATCACTTATGTAGACAATCAAAAATGCCCGTTCTAAAATAAGGGATAATTAGATTTGAATATTTACTGAAAGAGGCATCCTGTTTTGCGTAGTGGAATAGGGATGCCTCTTTTTCTAAAAACATACTCACTATGATAAAAACATATTTGTCTTTTCTTGTGGTAGTACTAAACACATTTATAGTGTTATTTGCTCAACAATCACGCGGTTTTCCCTATAAAAATCCGACTTTACCCGTAGAAACAAGAGTTGCGGATTTACTATCCCGTATGACATTAGAAGAGAAAGTCGGCCAACTCCTTTGTCCTTTGGGGTGGGAGATGTATAAAATCAAAGGTAACGATGTACTCCCTTCTGATAAATTCAAGCAACTTATAAAAGACAGAAATGCCGGAATGCTATGGGCAACCTATCGTGCCGATCCGTGGACAAAGAAAACATTAGCAACTGGGCTGAATCCCGCATTGGCTGCAAAGGCAGGAAATGCCTTGCAAAAGTATGTGATGGAGAATACCCGTTTGGGGATCCCCTTATTTCTGGCAGAAGAAGCGCCGCACGGCCACATGGCGATTGGTACAACCGTTTTTCCTACCGGAATCGGGATGGCTGCAACTTGGTCACCCCAACTGATAAATGAGGTAGGCAAAGCAATCGGCAAAGAGATACGTCTTCAAGGTGGACATATCAGCTATGGACCTGTGCTCGATTTGGCCCGTGATCCCCGTTGGTCTCGCGTGGAAGAAACTTTTGGTGAAGACCCTGTATTGACGGGTGAAATAGGAAAAGCGATGGTGGAAGGATTAGGTGGTGGAGATTTGTCACGTCCATACAGCACGTTGGCTACCCTCAAACACTTCCTCGCTTATGGTATCTCGGAAAGCGGACAGAACGGGAATCCCTCTTTTGCAGGTATGCGTGAACTGCATGAAAACTTTCTGCCACCATTTAGACAAGCTATCAATGCCGGAGCATTATCCGTAATGACTTCGTATAATTCGATGGACGGTATTCCTTGTACAGCCAATCATTATCTCCTGACCGAACTTCTACGGGATGAATGGAAGTTTAAAGGGTTTGTCGTTTCCGATCTATACAGCATCGAAGGCATTCATCAAAACCATTTTGTTGCTTCTACAATGAAAGAGGCGGCTGTAATGGCTTTATCTGCCGGAGTCGATATTGATCTCGGAGGCGATGCCTATATGAATCTTATGGATGCGGTGAACCGGAAGGAAATAAGTAAAGAAATCCTTGATGCAGCCGTGAGTCGTGTACTTCGATTAAAATTCGAAATGGGATTGTTTGAAAATCCTTATGTGGATCCCGGAAAAGCGAAGAAAGAAGTTCGTAGCAAAGAATACGTTACTCTGGCACGCCAAGTGGCACAAGCCTCGATCACCTTATTGAAAAATGAACACTCGCTGCTTCCATTAGACAGGAGTATGAAAGTTGCACTGATCGGACCTAATGCCGATAACCGCTATAATATGTTAGGAGATTACACCGCTCCGCAGGAAGAAGAAAATGTAAAGACCATATTGGATGGAATCAGAGCAAAACTTTCTTCCTCACAGGTGGAATATGTGAAAGGCTGTTCCATTCGTGATACCGTGACGCCTGATATTGAACAAGCCGTTGCAGCCGCCCAACGTTCCGAAGTCGTTATTGCTGTGGTAGGAGGCTCTAGTGCCCGTGATTTCAAAACCAGTTATAAAGAAACAGGTGCGGCTATTGCTGATGAAAAGACAATCAGCGATATGGAATGTGGTGAAGGCTTCGACCGTGCAACGCTTTCTTTATTAGGAAAACAACAGGAATTACTCAGAGCCTTGAAAGCTACCGGAAAACCATTAATAGTAGTTTACATTGAAGGGCGTCCTTTGGATAAAAACTGGGCATCAGAAAATACAGATGCACTGCTGACGGCTTATTACCCGGGACAAGAAGGGGGGAACGCCATTGCTGATGTTTTATTCGGTGAATTTAATCCGGCAGGACGATTACCATTCTCTGTGCCCCGTTCCGTCGGACAGGTTCCGGTATACTATAATAAGAAGGCTCCCCAAAGCCATGACTATGTAGAAATGTCTGCTTCTCCGCTTTATTCTTTCGGATATGGCTTGAGCTATACCACATTTGAATATTCAGATTTACATCTGTCAGCTCTGACACCACATTCTTTCGAAGTTTCATGCAAAATCCGGAACACCGGAAAGTACGATGGTGAAGAAGTTGTTCAACTTTATTTGAGAGATGAATATGCTTCAGTAGTACAACCGTTGAAGCAATTGAAACATTTTGCACGCCTCTTTTTGAAGTGTGGAGAAGAACAGGAAGTGAAGTTTATTTTGTCCGAAGAGGATTTTGCACTTGTCGATCGGAATTTGAAAAGGGTGGTAGAACCGGGAACTTTCCAAGTAATGATCGGTGCTGCTTCTGATGACATCAGATTACAGACGAAAGTGGAGATAAAATAGGAGATACTCTCTATTCATCTATGAAACAAAAATATCAAATTTAGATCTCACAGTGATTTGCACCTGTTTTATTGTCAAATTGTCAATATAATATCTAAACGAATGAATATCAGGTAGCTACTGTCTGACAATAGCCACTGAAAACAGGCTGACAATAAAAGATATCAACTTCTATTGTCAGCCTTGTTTTTGTATCTTATAATATCTTTACTACCTGATAGACAGTACCTTTATAAGTATGTTTCGAGGAAATTCCGCACTTTTGAAGCATTCTCCCGAAATGATATACTTTGTTGTCGGACAATGAAATGCCGCTTTTCTTCTTCAAGTAATTCAGTATTTCTACCGGAGTAAAGAATTCTCCTTCCTCTCCCTCTTGTGGAGCTCTAAAGTATTGATAAAACAGTTGGATCATAGCCGGTGTTTGTTCAAACTCACGGTTGTTCTCGGTCATAATCTGCTCGTCTTCACTGTTAAACCAATAACGCTCACCATGAGAAATTTCGTGCATGGCTTGCGCGTAAAGCTGTTCATAATCTATCGGCTGTGTAGTGTCGATGTTTCCCGTCACTTCAATACAGATGAAGCGACGGCTCCCCGAAGGGTCGGTCAGCAAATCCTTCTGATTGCTTGTACCGATAAATGAAGCATACCGTTGTAATTCAAGCACCGAGCGGCCATGTGGTTTTCGAAGGTTGACCACCGGTTTTTGGAGAATATGTTTCAGAAACCCCTGTTGGGTCAGCGTAATCTGATCGAACTCATCAATGTTGATAAGCGCAAAACGATTCAGATACAGTTCCGCATCCCGTTTCTGGCTGAAATCAATACTGTCCGTATAGTAAGCCCGGAGTGCAGGAGGAATCATTTCACGGCAAAAAGTAGATTTATGAGTTCCTTGTGCTCCCACTAATATAGGCGATGTACTATTGGCATACATTTTATTTACTCCCCTCCAATGCGAAACCATATTCAGGAACCAACGATGAAAAAGTAATTCCCAATGCGGATTATTGCAGGGAACCCTGTTGGCTAACGCATGGATACGGTCTTTTCCATCCCAATGTGGCAGGTGAAACAGAAACTCCTCCAGCGGATTATAGATAGGCACACGGTTGGAGTGCAAGTAACGGTCTATGTCCCTGTCCCATACACCGATTCCTTCGGACTGCGCATCCAGCATAATGCTGTTTTGTGCCCGTTTGTCGATGGGATGGAAATAGAACCGGAACGAGAAACGCTCCCGGTATTCCACCTCCCCGATTTGCGTATTGTAACGGAACTCATAACGACGGTTCATAAATTCATCCATTTGCAGGCTAAGGCGTTGCTCTTTGGTCAGACAGTTGCTTTTCGGCACTCCCTTACATTCCTTATATACGTTTCTTATCATTTCACGTACCAGCATTGGATTCTTTCTTTTGTTATAACGGATGATGGTGCGTCTGGTTGCCTCCTCTTCCGGAATGCCTGAGTAGTAGCAGTTCTCGGCAAGCGGGACTATTAATATTTGCAAATCATCATCCCGATGCCAGGCTTGGTCCATTTCTTCAAAGGTCTTTCGCAATGCCGCTTCATAAAGCAGTGCCACTGTATCCTCCGTGTCATATCCCGGCAGGGCACGATTCAATGGCGATGCTTCTGTGCTCGATTTCTCATGATAAGTCATCTCGCCGGGCATACTGATAGGTTGCGAAAGATAGAAAGGAACAGGGGTGGGACGATAAATCAACTCCGGATCATAGCTAAGACGTGAGAACTGTTCCAGTTTCGGCTCTTTTAGCAGGATATTGAAAGGAAGTTGAGGCTGATAACATTTGATGGCTAGGCGATAGGCATGTGCCTGAAACACTTCGGCCTCTTCCGCTGTTTGCGGCAAAGTGCCGTCCGGTCGGGTGAAGCAAGTCCATATCTTGACACTTTTGCCGCTTGCTCCCATGAAAGCCAGCATTGTCTGAGGAAGTTCGGCAGCCTTTTGCTTCACAATCTCCACTTCTGTTTTTCCGGCTAACGGACCGACGGTCAGTTCTACAATCCCATTGTAGGTTTTCATTTGTCTCACTCCGTTCACTCGTCCGAAAGCTGCGGCAGGAATCACTCGCGGCAATTTGCCAGTGAGTGAACAAGGTTCGTCGGGTAGAACAAAATGCAGGGCTTGGCGTAGTTCGGATACCGGGCGGAGCTTGGTCTCTCTTTTCATTTTCTCTATCAACAGGTCGATGTTTACCACACTTAATGCTTCCGTATCTCCATTTTCCCTGATTTGTGTAATTTTCATTTCTATTTATCTTAAATTTTATAGAGTTGTAAGTGTTTGTTTATAGGTTTCAAAGGTACGGATAAGGTACTTGTAAAACAAGCTATTTGGCTTTTATCATGATAAAGAATAAGCTTTTGGAGGATAAGAAGCGGATATACTTCCACTATCACACGGATGTATTTCCATTTGTGTGCCGATATAGTTTCGCTAAGGTATCGGTGTCTTTAGTTTGTCACGGCCGTGGTGAGATCTCTCCACGTCTGTGATGAGTTCCTACCACGGCTGTGGGAAGATCTCACCACGGCCGTGACAAGTTGGCAATGTCGGTGCATTAGTATAAATGAATAGGCTGACAATAGAAGTTCTAGCTTCTTATTGTCAGCCTATTGTCAGGGCTTATTGTCAGCAGGTAAGCGGTTGATAATCATTGCGCTATTCAAGAAAAAACGTCAGCTGACAATAAAAACCTTCAAATTAATATGTAAACCTAAAACCTAATGAAACCTTTCTACTTGTAATTATAATCAAAATCTTTAATAATATAATAGTGTGTGCTTGATTTTACTGCGGCAAAGATAAGTCAGAAAAATAAAATAGAAATGTAATTTTGTTTCATATATGGTATACAAATGATTCATTGAATCAGAATTTATATAAATTGGTCAGTTTGTATCATTGTTCACAAAAGAAATCCTCCTTCACTTGCCTAAAGACAGTTGAAGGAGGATTTTATCGATGAATAGGGCTCTTTTTACCTATTTCTCATCATTCTTGCGAATTTCTACGCGACGAATCTTACCGCTGATTGTCTTCGGAAGTTCATCGACAAATTCAATCACACGCGGATACTTATAAGGAGCGGTCACTTTTTTTACATGATTCTGCAATTCCTTAATCAGTTCTTCACCTGCACGGGCTTTGTAGTCTTTCGAAAGAACAATCGTAGCTTTTACTACCTGTCCGCGAATCTCGTCCGGTACACCGGTGATAGCACATTCAATGACTGCCGGATGCGTCATCAAAGCGCTTTCTACTTCGAACGGGCCGATACGATAACCGGAACTTTTGATAACATCGTCCGCACGGCCTACAAACCAGAGATAACCGTCTTCATCTTTCCAGGCAACGTCACCGGTGTAGTAAATACCGTCATGCCAAGCTTCGCGAGTACGTTCCGCATCACGATAGTACTCTTTGAAGAGACCGATGGGTTTACCTTTGCTGGTGCGGATTACGATTTGCCCTTGTTCTCCGGCTTCAACGGAACGACCTTCGTGGTCTATCAGGTCAACGTCATATTGAGGATTCGGCAGTCCCATGCTTCCCGGTTTCGGTTCCATCCATGGCATCGTGGCGACGGTCAGTGTTGTTTCAGTCTGCCCGAAACCTTCCATTAGTTTGATACCAGTCAATTTTTTGAAGGTATCGAATACGGCCGGATTCAATGCTTCGCCTGCAATGGTGCAATATTTGAGTGAGGACAAGTCGTATTTCGTCAGGTCTTCATGAATCAGGAAGCGGAAAATGGTGGGAGGTGCGCAAAGTGAAGTGACATGATAGTCGTGTATCTTTTGCAGGATATCTCCGGGAGTAAATTTCTCGTGGTCATAAACGAAGATATTCGCTCCGGCAATCCATTGTCCGTAGAGCTTTCCCCAAACAGCTTTTCCCCAACCGGTATCGGCGATGGTAAGATGGAGGCTTTCCTCATTCAGATTGTGCCAGAAACTACCGGTTACGATATGTCCCAACGGATAGGTAAAGTCATGTGCTACCATTTTGGGCTCGCCGGTCGTGCCGGAAGTAAAATACATCAGTGAGATGTCATCATTGGTATTGGCATGGCGGGGACGTACGAACGGAGCGGCATTCTCAATTCCCTGATGGAAATCCTCGAAACCTTCGGGAATCTCAGGACCGACGCTGACCAGCTTCTCCACAGTGGGACAGTCGGGCATAGCCTCCTTGATATGTTGGAGAATCACTCCTTCGCCGGCAGCCACAATCATTTTGATATCGGCGGCGTTACAACGGTAGACTATATCTTTCTTTGTCAGCAGGTGAGTGGCGGGAATGACGGTCGCTCCCAGTTTATGAAGTGCGATAATGCTATACCAGAACTCATAGCGACGTTTTAAAATCAGCATTACCATATCTCCGCGTCCGATACCCAGACTTTGGAAATAAGAAGCCGTCATATCCGTATAACGTTTCATGTCGGCAAATGAGAACTGTCGGCTTTCGCCTTTGTCGTTTGTCCAAAGCAGGGCTTTCTTGTCGGGTTGCTCGGCAGCCCAAGCATCCACTACGTCATAACCGAAGTTGAAATTCTCCGGGACGTTTATTTTTAAGTTCTTGATGAAATCCTCTTGTGAGGCAAAGTTAGTCTTTGCTAAAAATCTTTCTACCATGATATTGTTACATAATTACAGCCAGAAAACGTACCGTTTTGCCGTCGAGCGCTTTCATGCCATGTGGAAGTTTGGAGTTAAAATAAATGCTGTCTCCTTGATTAAGGATAATTTCTTTCCCTTCGATGTTGATAAGCATACGGCCTTCGATCACAAGGTTGAATTCTTGTCCGTTGTGCTTGTTGTAATGAATCGGCTCGTCATCACCTTTCGGCTCAACGGTCACGATGAAGGGATCGGCGGTGCGGTTCATGAATCCGGAAGCCAATGACTGGTATTTGTAGGCTTTCGTACGTTCTATACTGACACCTTTGCCTGCACGGGTTACGAAATAACTGCTCATCTTGGGTTCCTCACCGAACATCAGCGCATCAAGGGCTATGTTATAAGTGCGGGCTATCTTTTGCAGCATACTGACGGAGATGTCGTAGTCGCCTGTTTCTGCGAGCCGGTATTCTTCGGCGGATATGTCACTGTCGCGGGCGATGTCCTCAGCGGTCAATTCCAACACATCCCGCAATCCACGGAGACGTTCTGCTATTTGTTTGATCTGGTCATTCATGTTATTTAGTGATTAGTTTGTTAGTGATTAATGATTTGCAGCAGCCATTATTTGCTGGCCTTCATGGCTTTAATGATAGCGGAGGTGAAACCGTTATGTTCCAGCTCGTTGATTCCTTTGATGGTGATTCCTCCCGGAGTAGTCACTTTGTCGATTTCCACGCTGGGATGAGTGTCATTATTCAGAATCAATGAGGCGGCTCCTTTCAGAGATTGTGCCACCATAGTCATGGCGTCTTTCGGACGGATACCCATTTCGATACCCGCTTGCATGGCTGCCTGAACGTATTTCAGAACGTATGCGATACCGCAGGAAGCCAGCGCTGTAGCGGCTGTTATTTTGTCTTCGGGGATAAGCATGACTGTGCCCATCTCGCTGAATAGCCGGAGGATGAACTTGTCTTGTTCGTCATTTGTATTGCGGGCGGCAACGAGTGTCATACTTTCCAGTTCGCTGATGGCGGTGTTAGGGATGAGGCGGAACATCGGCATTTCCGGTACTACCACATAATGTGCCAGCTCTTCAAAACTGATTCCTGCAGCTACGGATATAAGTATCTGCTTGCCCTTCAGCTTCAACTCGCGCATTACCGGCTGCATAAACCAAGGCTTTACGGCGAGGATAACGATGTCCGCTCCCGTTGCCGCTTCCGCGTTATTGTGAGTTGTAGAGATGTTCGGAAATTCTTTCTTCAACTGTTCCAGCTTGCCGGCGCTGGGGTTGGATACGATAATGTCCGAATCTTCTATCAGACTTCCTTTTGCCAGACCACGGGCGATAGAGCCACCCATGTTGCCTGCACCGATAATAGCTATTTTCATACGACGCTTGTTTTTAATGAATTGTTACAGACAAAGGTAACGGTTAATTGCGAAAAAACAAAAAGCAGCCCGGATAAGAAATAAAATTCTGAGGTAGGCTGCTTTTTATCGTTGGCTGTTTATTAATCAATATGAACGGTTAGAGTACTTTTTTGAACCGGGCGAGGAATTCGTCGGCCTCCTCCATACTGAGACAGAGAGGGGGAAGCAAGCGAAGTACATTCGTGCCGCTTGCGCCGGTAAATACATGTTCGTCATAAATGAGACGGCTACGCAGCTCTTTGATCGGTTCTTCAAATTCGAGTCCGATCATGAGTCCGCATCCGCGCACTTCTTTGATTTGCGGGAATTTCTTAAGTTCTTGCAGCAGGTAGTTACCAACCTTACCCGCATTCTCTACGAGATTCTCCTGTTCGATGACGTCCATTACGGCAAGAGCCGCAGAACAAGCGAGGTGGTTTCCGCCAAAAGTCGTTCCCAGTTGTCCGTATACAGGTTTGAACATCGGGCTGATTAAGACGCCTGCCATCGGGAAACCATTTCCGATTCCTTTGGCTACAGTGATGATATCCGGCTTGATGTCACAATATTGATGGGCGAAAAATTTACCGCTACGTCCGTATCCGCTCTGAATCTCGTCGAGAATCAGTATCGTTCCAGTTTCGCTGCAGGCTTTGCGGAGTTCCTGCATAAATTCAGTGGTCGGTATCTTGATACCGCCTACCCCCTGAATTCCTTCAATGATAACAGCACAGGTATCTCCTTTTGACAATTCTTGCTTCATCGCGTCGATGTCGTTCAGAGGGAGATAGGTCACGTGACCGTTATTGTTGATAGGTGCGATAATCGACGGATTGTTGGTAGCTTCTACCGCCAGAGACGTACGGCCGTGAAACGCCTTGTTGAAGGATACGATTTTGGTACGTCCGTTATGGAACGAAGCCAATTTCAGAGCGTTCTCATTGGCTTCCGCGCCACTGTTGATAAGAAACAGGCTGTAGTCCTCGTAGCCGGAGATTTTTCCCAATCGTTCGGCTACCTGTTGTTGCAGCTTGTTGATGACGGAGTTTGAATAGAAACCCAAGTTTGCTACTTGGTTACTGACCATTTCTACATAGTGCGGATGTGCGTGTCCGATGGAGATAACGGCATGACCTCCATAAAGGTCCAGATATTCCGTGCCGTTTTCATCCCAAACGTGACAACCCTTCCCTTTGACTATGTTGATATTATATAAAGGATATACGTCGAATAATTTCATAATTCTGTTATTTTTAAAAAGCACTCGGCTTCAAACGTAGGCCTACGGTTTCTTCCAGATTGAACATCAGGTTCATGTTATGAACAGCTTGTCCGCTGGCGCCTTTCAGCAAGTTGTCAATACAAGAGATAATCAATAGCTTGTCGCCATGCTTTTCCAGATGTATCAGACATTTATTAGTATTGACGACTTGTTTCAAGTCAATATTCTTGTCTACGATGTGTACAAAGGAGTCTTTGGCATAATATTCTTCATACATACGGACAATCTCTTCCTGTGATACTTTGGTCTTTACTACCAGAGTGGCAAAGATACCGCGTGGAAAGTCGCCCCGGTACGGGATGAAATCAATCTCTGCATCGAAACTGTTCTGCAATTGCTTGAGTGACTGCTTGATTTCCGGTACGTGCTGGTGTTCGAATGCTTTGTACACACTCATATTATTGTTTCTCCAGCTGAAATGACTGGTAGCTCCCGGTTTTACGCCGGCTCCGGTACTTCCTGTAATGGCATTTACCATCACGTCGTCTGTCAACATCAGATTCTTGGCAAGCGGAAGCAAGCCAAGCTGGATACAGGTTGCAAAACAACCGGGATTGGCTACGTGCTTCGCCGTACAGGTGGCGCGGCGGTTCAGTTCCGGCAGTCCGTAGATGAAGTCATGATCGTCACTTTTGATGCGGTAATCCATGGAAAGGTCGATAATCTTCAAGTCTTCCGGTATATTATGGCTTTCCATGAATTTCTTTGTGTCACCGTGGGCAGTACAGAAGAAGAGAACATCGATTTCGTCCAAAGGCAATTGATCGGTGAATCTCAGATCTGTCTCACCGTACAATCCTTCATGTACGTCGGTAATTTTGTTTCCGGCATTACTGCTGCTGTTGATAAATACGATTTCGGTTTCCGGATGGTTGAGTAGCAGACGGATTAATTCGCCTGCTGTATATCCTGCGCCACCAATGATTCCTGCTTTAATCATATCTCTTCGTCTTTATGGTTATTATAGTAAACACGCAACGGAGTAGAAGTCACTTTGATAAAGCCTTTGGCGTCTTCAGCCGTCCAGCCTTTCTGCATCTCACCGTATTCTCCGAATTTAGTCTTAACAAGGTCATCTTCGGATTCTACGCCTACGGTAGAGAAAGAAAGCGGACGAAGTTCGAGGATAGCCGTACCGTTTACGTTGCGTTGGCTTTCCTGCAACATCGCTTCGATATCACGCATGACAGGTTCCAAATACTGGCTTTCGTGCAGGAACATACCATACCAGTTGGCTACCTGATCTTTCCAATATTGTTGCCATTTGCTCAATGTATATTTTTCGAGGAAACGGTGAGCGCCGATAATCAACATCGGAGCGGCAGCTTCGAATCCTACGCGGCCTTTGATACCGATAATCGTGTCACCTACGTGCATATCACGGCCGATACCGTAAGCTGCGCCAATCTCTTCCACTTTCTGGATAGCTTTGATCGGGTCGTCAAACTTCTCGTCGTTGACAGCCTTCAGTTCGCCTTTCTCGAAAGTCAGACGGAGCTGTTCGCTTCCTTCTTTCTGAACGTGTTTCAAGTAAGCCGATTCCGGCAGTCCTTGTGCGGAATCAAGAATCTCGCCGCCACAAATGGAAGTACCCCAAAGACCTACGTTGTAAGAGTATTTCAGTTTGGTGAAGTCTGCGCTGAAACCATGCTTGTTCAGATAGTCTATTTCCTCCTGGCGGCTCAATGCCATATCACGGGTTAATGTGATAATCTCCACGTTCGGTGCCAGCACTAAGAAAGTCATGTCGAAACGGATCTGGTCGTTACCTGCTCCGGTAGAACCGTGAGCGATGGCGTCCGCACCGATTTCATTGGCATAGCGTGCAATTGCCAATGCCTGGAAGATACGTTCGGAACTTACTGAGATAGGGTAAGTGCCGTTGCGCAGTACATTACCGAAAACCATGTATTTCAGACTCTTCTCGTAGTATTCCTGAGTGACGTCCAACGTTACATATTTCACAGCTCCCAGTTTGTAGGCGTTCTCTTCGTTCGTCTTTAGTTGTTCTGCGCTGAAACCGCCTGTATTGGCACAAGCTGCATATACTTCGTAACCTTTTTCTTTGGCGAGGTACATGACGGTGAACGATGTGTCCAGTCCGCCGCTGAATGCCACCACTACTTTTTTCTTCTTTTCTTCCATAGTGTGTATATTTTAAATGTTATTTCTTTCTTGTTCTTTTTTTATGTTCCGTGGGTCTGTCGGATCATACAGCATGGCTGTGCAGATACAGAACTTACGGTTCTTGGCAACCAATATGTCGTGGTTGATACATCCTTCACATCCTTTCCAGAAAGCTTCGTCGTCTGTCAGCTCGTTGAAAGTGACAGGAACGTAGCCCAGTTCCGTATTCATCTTCATTACGGCCGCACCGGAAGTCAGACTGAATATTTTCGCTTTCGGCCATCGGAGGCGTGCCAGTTGGAAAGAAGCCTGTTTGATACGTTTTGCCAGTCCCAAACCACGGAAATCCGGATGAACGATCAGACCGGAAGTTGCTACATATTGCTTGTTCCCCCATGATTCGATGTAGGTAAATCCGGCAAATGTCTCTCCACAAAGTGCGATAATCGCTTTTCCTTCTTTCATTTTTGTCGCTACGTATTCGTGGGTACGTTCTGCGATTCCTGTTCCGCGTACTGCGGCAGCCTTTCTGATAGTGTCCAAAATAGTGTCAACGTAAACCTCGTGTGAGGCGTCGGCTACCATAACATCTATTTGCTGAGTGTCCATTTCTTTATTATATAATATAGGTATAATTATTCGATATTCGGGATGACGACTGCCAAAAGCTGGCGTATCTTGCTTGGGGCAACTCCTTCACGCAAAACTAACATGATTGTGTCGTCACCGGCAATGGTTCCCAGAATGTCACTGAACTCATTGTTGTCAATGTCGTATGCCATGCTGCTTGCATAGCCGGGACGGGTACGGATGACGGCAATGTTGCCGGAGAAATGTAAAGAGATAAATCCGTTGCTGCGCAACATTTCACCGGCGCTTTGGTCGGTGGAACGTTTATACATGATGTTGTTGGGCAATACATATACATACTTTCCGTTCATACTGGCAGCCTTGGCTACTTTCAGTTGTTTCAAGTCGCGGGAGAGGGTGGCCTGTGTCAGTTCGTAGCCTTCGCGGTTCAACTCTTGCAGCAGTTCTTCCTGCGAACCGAGCTCCTTGCTTGAGATAATCATTTTGATGGCATCTAACCGATTTGCTTTCTTCTTCATTGTATATTTATTCTAAGAATGGTGCAAAAGTATGCAATATTTCGGAGAAAAGATGCATAAAACCAAAGTTTTTTTGCATAAAAGTGAAAAAAGTGCTAAACGGAAGGAAACGGGGATGTTGTTTTGTGTCAAAATGTATATCCTTTCAATCAAAATGCGTAAGGGACAGGAGGAAGGAATCGTCTATCTTTGCCATGTAGGTAAATGGATACCTTAAATATATAGTACAGAATACCATGAAACAGAACTTTTTTGCAGTCGACCTGGGCGCAACGAGCGGCCGTACAATCTTAGGAACTTTCATTGAAGGCGGATTGAATCTGGAAGAGATTAATCGTTTTCCTAACCATCTGATTGAGGTGGGTGGACATTTCTATTGGGATATTTATGCATTATATCGCCATATTATTGACGGACTGAAGTTAGTTGCCCGCCGCGGTGAATCTATAGCCTCTATCGGCATTGATACTTGGGGGGTGGATTTTGTGTGTGTCGGAAAAGACGGAAACCTGCTCCGTCAGCCATACGCGTATCGCGATCCGCACACGGTGGGAGCACCGGAAGCCCTTTTTTCACGTATATCCCGTAGTGACGTTTACAGTAAAACGGGAATTCAGATAATGAATTTTAATTCACTTTTTCAGTTGGATACTTTACGCCGTAACCATGACAGTGCATTGGAGGCGGCAGATAAGATTCTGTTTATGCCGGATGCGTTGAGTTATATGCTTACCGGAGAAATGGTGACGGAATATACGATTGCTTCGACAGCACAGCTGGTGAATGCGCAGACACGGCGTCTGGAACCGGAGTTGCTGAAAGCGGTTGGATTGAGTGAGAAGAATTTCGGTCGTTTTGTATTCCCGGGCGAGAAAGTCGGGGTATTGACGGAAGAAGTACAAAAAATAACAGGACTGGGGGCAATCCCTGTCATTGCAGTAGCCGGTCACGATACGGGTTCTGCGGTTGCTGCCGTTCCGGCATTGGACCGTGACTTTGCATATTTGAGTAGCGGAACTTGGTCACTGATGGGAGTTGAGACAGATAGTCCGGTGATTAATGCTGAAACGGAGGCGTTGAACTTTACCAATGAAGGCGGTGTGGAAGGCACTATCCGTCTGTTGAAGAATATTTGTGGAATGTGGTTGTTGGAGCGTTGCCGTCTGAATTGGGGAGATACAAGTTATCCTGAATTGATCGGTGAGGCGGATGCGTGTGAACCGTTCCGTAGTTTGATTAATCCGGATGATGATTGCTTTGCAAATCCTGCTGATATGGAAAAAGCCATTATTGAATATTGCCGGGCTACCGGACAACCGGTTCCGGAGAAACGCGGACAAGTGGTGCGTTGTATCTTTGAAAGTCTGGCTTTGCGTTATCGTCAGGTTTTGGAAAATCTGCGTTCACTCTCTCCACGACCTATAGAAACATTGCACGTGATTGGCGGAGGTAGTCGGAATGACTTGCTGAACCAGTTTACGGCCAATGCTATCGGAATTCCTGTGGTGGCAGGACCGTCTGAGGCGACAGCCATCGGTAACGTGATGATTCAGGCTATGGCTGCAGGTGAAGCAACGGATGTTGCCGGTATGCGCCGGTTGATCCATAGCTCTATTCCGTTGAAAACTTATCAGCCGCAGGATATGGAAGCATGGGATGCGGCTTATATCCACTTTAAAAATTGTGTTCGATAATTAATTAGATAACCGACAGAATAATCATTTTAATAAAAGAATATCATGAAAAAAGAAGAACTGATTCAGAAAGCGTATGAAATTGCTGCGGAACGTTATGCGGCAGTAGGTGTAGACACCGAGAAAGTATTGGAAACTATGCAGGATTTTCACCTGTCACTCCATTGTTGGCAGGCTGATGATGTGACCGGATTTGAAGTGCAGGCAGGTTCATTGACCGGAGGTATCCAGGCAACCGGTAATTATCCGGGCAAAGCTCGTAACATTGATGAGTTGCGTGCCGACATCTTGAAAGCCGCTTCTTATATTCCGGGCACTCACCGCTTGAACTTGCATGAGATTTACGGAGATTTCCAAGGCAAGGTGGTTGACCGCGATCAGGTAGAACCGGAACACTTCAAGAGTTGGATTGAATGGGGTAAGGAACACAACATGAAGCTTGACTTCAACTCTACTTCTTTCTCTCATCCGAAATCGGGCGATTTGTCACTCTCCAACCCTGATGAAGGGATCCGCCAGTTCTGGATTGAACATACCAAACGCTGTCGTGCTGTTGCGGAGGAAATGGGTAAGGCACAGGGTGATCCGTGTATTATGAACCTTTGGGTACATGACGGAAGCAAGGATATCACTGTAAACCGTATGAAGTATCGTGCGTTGCTGAAAGATTCTTTGGATCAGATCTTCGCTACAGAATATAAGAATATGAAGGATTGCATCGAATCTAAGGTGTTCGGTATCGGTCTGGAAAGCTATACGGTAGGTTCCAACGATTTCTATATCGGTTACGGTGCTTCTCGCAATAAGATGATCACTTTGGATACCGGTCACTTCCACCCGACAGAAAGCGTAGCTGATAAAGTATCTTCATTGTTGCTTTATGTTCCTGAATTGATGTTGCACGTAAGCCGTCCGGTTCGTTGGGATTCAGACCACGTTACTATCATGGATGATCCGACTATGGAACTGTTCAGCGAAATCGTTCGTTGTGGTGCTTTGGATCGTGTACATTATGGTCTTGACTATTTCGACGCTTCCATCAACCGTATCGGTGCATACGTGATCGGCAGCCGTGCCGCACAGAAATGTATGACCCGCGCTTTGCTCGAACCGATTGCGAAATTGCGTGAATACGAAGCAAACGGACAGGGATTCCAGCGTCTGGCTTTGCTTGAAGAAGAAAAAGCGTTGCCTTGGAATGCTGTTTGGGATATGTTCTGTTTGAAGAACAATGTTCCTGTAGGTGAAGATTTCATCGCAGAAATCGAAAAGTACGAAGCCGAAGTAACTTCTAAACGATAAGTTATGGATATTTTAATCGGCTTGTTGATTATAGCCATCGGTAGCTTTTGCCAGTCCAGTTCATATGTACCTATTAAAAAGGTAAAGGAGTGGAGCTGGGAAAGCTTCTGGTTGATACAAGGTGTATTTGCCTGGTTGGTGTTCCCATTCTTGGGCTCACTGCTGGGCGTACCGCAAGGAGGCAGTCTGCTCGACTTGTGGGGAGCGGGAGGTGCCGGTATGAGCATCTTTTATGGTATATTGTGGGGAGTAGGAGGATTGACTTTCGGACTTTCCATGCGTTATCTGGGGGTTGCGCTAGGGCAGAGTATCTCGTTGGGTACTTGTGCCGGTTTCGGAACTCTTCTTCCGGCTCTTTTTGCAGGCACAAATTTGTTTGAAGGTAACGGGTTGATTCTGTTGTTGGGTGTTTGCATCACATTGGCGGGTATCGCTATTATCGGCTATGCCGGTAGCTTGCGTGCACAAAACATGAGTGAAGAAGAAAAACGTGCTGCCGTAAAAGACTTTGCGCTGACAAAAGGGTTGTTGGTTGCCCTTCTTGCCGGTGTCATGAGCGCTTGCTTTGCCTTGGGGTTGGATGCGGGAACTCCTATCAAGAATGCGGCTCTAGCCGGTGGAGTGGAAGGGCTTTATGCCGGTCTTCCGGTAATCTTCCTGGTTACTCTTGGCGGATTTCTGACGAATGCCGCTTATTGTCTGCAACAGAATGTGGCTAATAAGTCAATGGGTGACTATGCCAAAGGAAAAGTGTGGGGCAATAATCTGGTGTTCTGCGCCTTGGCAGGTGTGTTGTGGTATATGCAATTCTTCGGATTGGAAATGGGTAAAAGTTTCTTGACAGAAAGTCCTGTATTGTTGGCTTTTTCCTGGTGTATACTGATGGCATTGAATGTAACTTTCAGTAATGTTTGGGGAATCATTTTGAAGGAATGGAAAGGAGTATCAAATAAGACTATAACTGTGCTGATAGCTGGTCTGATCGTACTTATCTTCTCATTAGTGTTCCCAAATTTGTTTTAAAATTTATAGGTACGGATTACAGAGATTACGCAGTTTTTTTATAACTTGCGGCGAAATCTATGTAATCCGTATACAATTAAAAAATATATATAATGAAATCAATTTTAGAGAATCGTCCGGCACTTGCCAAAGAGGTAAATAAGGTGGCTGAAGTTGCCGGCTACTTGTGGCAGAAAGGATGGGCTGAACGTAATGGTGGTAATATCACTATTAATATCACAGAGTTTGTAGACGATGAAATCCGTCAGATGAAACCGATCAGCGAAGTAAAATCTATCGGTGTGACTCTTCCTTATCTGAAAGGATGTTATTTCTACTGCAAGGGAACTAATAAGCGTATGCGTGATTTAGCTCGCTGGCCGATGGAGAATGGTTCGGTTATCCGTATTCTGGATGACTGTGCCAGCTATGTGATTATCGCTGATGAGGCGGTGGCTCCGACATCGGAATTGCCTTCTCACCTGAGTGTGCACAATGACCTGTTGAGCAAAAACTCTCCTTATAAAGCATCTGTGCATACGCACCCGATTGAGCTGATTGCCCTGACACACTGTAAGAAGTTCCTGGAAAAAGATGTGGCTACCAATATGTTGTGGAGCATGATTCCCGAAACAAAGGCATTCTGCCCGCGTGGCTTGGGTATCATTCCTTATAAATTGCCTAGTTCTGTAGAACTGGCGGAAGCTACCATTAAGGAGTTGCAGGATTACGACGTTGTGATGTGGGAAAAACATGGCGTATTTGCAGTAGATTGCGATGCGATGCAGGCATTCGACCAGATTGATGTGTTGAATAAATCTGCTTTGATCTATATTGCAGCCAAGAACATGGGCTTCGAACCGGATGGTATGAGTCAGGAACAGATGAAGGAAATGACTGTTGCTTTCAATCTTCCTAAATAAAATAAACCAATAAACAACCATGAATCGCATTATTTTAAATGAAACTTCTTACTTCGGTGCAGGCTGCCGGAGTGTAATTGCTGTAGAAGCAGCCAGACGTGGCTTTAAGAAAGCTTTTTTTGTAACGGATAAGGATCTGATCAAGTTTGGTGTGGCTGCCGAAATCATTAAAGTGTTTGACGACAATCAGATACCTTACGAACTTTATAGTGATGTAAAAGCCAATCCTACTATTGCTAATGTACAGAACGGAGTGGCTGCTTACAAAGCTTCCGGTGCAGACTTTATCGTTGCTTTGGGCGGCGGATCTTCTATTGACACTGCTAAGGGAATCGGTATCGTTGTGAATAACCCGGATTTTGCCGATGTGAAGTCTTTGGAGGGTGTGGCTGATACCAAGCATAAAGCGGTACCTACTTTCGCACTGCCTACTACTGCCGGAACGGCTGCCGAAGTTACTATCAATTATGTGATTATCGATGAAGATGCACGTAAGAAGATGGTGTGTGTAGACCCGAACGATATTCCTGCTGTGGCTATCGTAGATCCTGAGTTGATGTACTCCATGCCGAAGGGGCTGACTGCAGCGACGGGAATGGATGCCTTGACTCATGCCATCGAAAGTTATATTACTCCGGGTGCTTGGGCTATGAGTGATATGTTTGAATTGAAGGCGATTGAAATGATTGCACAGAATTTGAAGGCGGCTGTGGATAACGGTAAGGATGTGGCGGCCCGCGAAGCAATGTCGCAGGCGCAATATATCGCCGGTATGGGATTCTCGAATGTCGGTCTGGGAATTGTTCACTCGATGGCTCACCCGTTGGGAGCTTTCTATGATACGCCTCACGGAGTGGCAAATGCTTTGCTGTTACCCTACGTGATGGAATACAATGCTGAATCTCCGGCGGCTCCGAAATATATTCATATTGCGAAAGCAATGGGGGTAGATACTACCGGAATGAGTGAGGCAGAGGGAGTGAAAGCGGCAATAGAAGCAGTGAAGGCGCTTTCGTTGAGTATCGGTATCCCGCAGAAGTTGCATGAAATTAATGTGAAGGAAGAAGATATTCCTGCTTTGGCGGTAGCGGCTTTCAATGATGTCTGTACGGGTGGTAATCCTCGTCCGACTTCAGTAGCGGATATTGAGGCTCTGTATCACAAAGCATTTTGATTGATAGGAAAAAGCGTATGAAACGGGAAGCTTTTAAGATGTTCTTGAAACCCGGGTTCGAGAAAGAATATGAGAAAAGGCACGCAGCCATTTGGCCGGAGCTGAAAAAAATGTTGTCCGATGGTGGAGTATATGATTATTCTATCTATTGGGATAAAGATACAAATATTCTTTTCGCCTGTCAGAAAACAAGAGGAGAAGAGTCCTCGCAAGATATGGGAGCCAATCCGATCGTGCAGAAATGGTGGGATTATATGGCGGATATCATGGAGGTAAATGAGGATAATTCGCCGGTTACGATTCCTTTGCCGGAGGTCTTCCACATGGATTGATTAAAAAAAGAGTGCGTCGGTTGTATACGATGCACTCTTTTTTTGTACATTTGTCTGCTGTGGAAAACATTAAAGAAATCGTATGTAAGGATATGGGCATGACCGATGATACAAGTTTAGGGCTTGAATTCAAGTATTTAATAGTAAATGACATGGACCGTAAGTTCGGTTTATGGGTGAATACAGTCGGCTATCAGTCTATCCCACCCGATTCTCCTTACCCGTTGAAAGAGCATCCTTCCGGCTATTTTTTTAATGCGGAAAAAGGCAGGGTGCTTCGTGAATACCAGCTAGTTTATATTACTAAAGGACGCGGCCTGTTCTCATCCGATTCTACTCCGGAAAAGCAGGTTTGTAAAGGAAGGTTGATGGTGTTGTTTCCCGGACAGTGGCATACGTATCGCCCGTTGCGGCAGACCGGTTGGACGGAATACTATATCGGATTTGAAGGTCCGGCAATAGATGCGATTGTGGCTAATTCTTTTTTATCCCAAGAACAGCAAATATTGGAGGTGGGAATCAATGAGGAATTGGTATCTTTGTTCTCCCGTGCTCTTGCGGTGGCCGAAGCAGACAAGATTTCCGCACAACAGTATCTTTCCGGCATTGTGTTGCATATAATCGGGATGATTCTTTCTATCTCTAAAAACAAGGTCTTTGAGATGAGCGATGTTGACCAGAAGATAGAGCAGGCAAAGATTATAATGAACGAGAATGTTTCGGGCAATGTTGATCCGGAAGAACTGGCGATGCGGCTGAATATCAGTTATTCATGGTTCCGCAGGGTATTTAAGGAATATACCGGTTATGCACCGGCCAAATATTTTCAAGAGTTGAAACTCCGTAAGGCAAAGCAATTGTTGGTAGGTACTTCTCAGTCAGTAAAAGAGATTTCTTTCTTCTTAGGTTTCCAATCTACTGAGTACTTCTTTTCATTCTTCAAAAAACGGACGGGGCTTACTCCATTGGAATACCGTTCATTCGGGAGGGAAGAATAGAACTATTTCATAAAAAAAGGCTATTTTTGCGGTTGGGTAAATATTCATTATATAATATATGTTTTAGTATATGAACAAACAAGGGCAATATATATACTGTTTTTTTGTTCTGATATTTCTGTTTTGTTTTTTATTTCCTCTAAAGTCTCAGGAGTATAAGTTCAAGACATTGGGAGTAGAAAACGGATTATCACAAATAACCGTCAGTGATATTTGTCAGGACGAGAAGTCACGTATATGGATTGCTACTTTGGATGGTCTGAATTGTTATGATGGTAATCATATCAAGGTTTTCAACCATTTCCATAACGACTCTATCAGTTACGGTAACTTATATGTTACTCAAATGATAGAGGATGGTCAAGGAAGCCTTTTCCTGTTGACTTCTACCGGACTTTTTCAATTTGATCTTGAAACGGAAAAGTATTATTTGCTTCCGGTTTCCTCACCTTCTATTATAGCTAAAGGAAAACGCGGAGTGTGGATTGTAGAAAAAGGAAAGCTACTCTTGTATGATAAAGTTTCTCATTGTCTGATACAAATGTATAAAGATTTAGAACTGCCGGATACAGGAACAACTATGGTAGAGGGGGTAGAAGGGACTTTGTGGATTGCATTGAAAGACGGTGGGGTAATATGTGTGGATATTTATGGCGGAGCATCTTTGCATTTACCTAAGATAAAAGTGATGAAACTGATTAGGGGGAATGATCGGAATATTTGGGTTGGTTCTCAAGAGCATGGAGTTTTCTGCTTTTCTCCGGAAGGTAACATGATACACCGATACGAATATGACAATAAGAGCATTTACAAAGTCCGGAATGACATGGCAAGAGCTCTGTGCCAGGATTTGGAAGGAAATATATGGATAGGATATAGAAGTGGTCTCAGTAAGATAGAAGTGGCTTCCGGTAAGATATTCCATTATCAGGCAGATCCGAATCGGGTAGGTGCTATGTCCAACCGTTCCGTAACTTCTCTTTATACGGATAAGCAGGGAACTGTTTGGGTAGGTACTTATTGGGGCGGAGTGAATTTCTTCTCTCCGGAATATCAGCATTTTACCCATTTCCATGCTTCAGATACCGGATTGTCCTTTCCGGTTGTGGGCGCTATGGCAGAAGATAAAGCCGGAAATATATGGATTTGTACGGAGGGTGGTGGATTGAACTTATATCAACCGGAACAAGAAAGATTCAAGCATTTTAATTTACGTACAGGTTATCATTTCAGTACCGATTATTTGAAAGATATTGTTTTCGATGAGGCTAATAATTGTTTGTGGATTGCTGCCGATTTTACTAATAAGATAAATTGTTTTCATCTTGACAACTATCGAAATGATATATATAATCTTGAGTCATCCGAAGAAGGCAAGATAGGAGAAGCTCTTTTTGCATTGGCCGATACACCTCGGAGATTATATATTGGTACTACGTTGGCAGTGGTCAGTTTGGACAAACAAACGTTGAAATCTGAGATTTTGTTTCATGAGAAGGAACTGTTCACACATAATTATAATACCTTGTTGCTTGATTCAAAAAATAGACTATGGTTTGCCTCCGATGAGGGTTGTATTGCCTATATACTTGATGAACATCGGTTTGAAACTTATAAAATAAACTTGAGAAAGAAAGTCAGATCCCAAAAAGAACTTGTCAATGTGATTTATGAAGATAGGTCCGGAGATATTTGGGTAGGAACGCATGGTAACGGACTTTTCTTGTTGGATAAGTCGGATGGCTTGTTTCATTTGCATACACCGGAGAATGTGTTGTCCGGAGAAAATATAAGAGTGTTAGGTGAAACACCTTCAGGTAATTTGCTGATTGGTACCGGTCATGGATTGTCAATGCTGGACAAGAAAAACGGGAAGATTATAAACTTTAATTCTAATACAGGGTTTCCACTGACTCTTGTGAATCGAAAATCCCTTCACGTATCCTGTAATCATAATATTTATATGGGAGGAACTACCGGAATGATTGCAATTCGTGAAAGCAGCTTGCATTATCCTCCGAAAATATACGATTTGGAATTGGCTCATCTTTATGTGAACAACAGACAGATAACAACCGGCGATCCAACCGGTATCTTGAATAAATCTTTTGCCTATACTGACCGGATCAATTTGAATTATTCACAGAATGTCTTTTCTATTGGTTTTTCCACAGATAACTTTCTGCATACCGGTGGGGGCGAAGTGGAATATCGGTTGATTGGTTATAATGATGAGTGGAGCGAAAACCGTTCGGGTAACGATATTACTTATACAAATATCTCTCCCGATAATTATATTTTCGAGATTAGGTTGAAGAACTTTCCCGAAGTTATCAGGTCGCTGAGGATAACAATTACACCGCCTTTCTATGCAACTTGGTGGGCATATACCATTTATGTATGTGTGATTATGGCTATTCTTTTCTTTGTTATAAGAGAATACAGGATACGTCTGTTTCTGAAAACTTCACTTGATTTCGAACTTCGTGAGAAGCAGTATATTGAAGAAATGAATCAGTCCAAGTTGCGCTTCTTTACTAATATTTCACATGAAATCAGAACTCCTATCACACTTATTTTAGGACAAGTCGATTTGTTGCTAAATTCGGGGAGGTTGTCTACTTATGCTTATTCGAAGTTGTTGAATATACATAAGAATGCCGGTAATCTGAAAAATCTGATTACAGAATTGCTTGATTTCAGGAAACAGGAACAGGGACTTTTGAAACTGAAAATCTCACAGTTTGATTTGTATTCTCTGCTCAAGGAACATTATGTGTTGTTTAAGGAGTTGGCGGCTAACAGGAATATTTCATTTACCTTACGTGCAGATTGTGAGCAATGTATGATATGGGGGGACCGTCTGCAATTACAGAAAGTTGTCAATAATCTGTTGTCGAATGCCTTTAAATATACTTCTGACGGTGGAAATATTACGCTTGAGCTGACTGAGGGAACGGATGAATGTATGTTCTCTGTTTCTGATAATGGTGCCGGTATATCTGAAGAAGACTATGTGAAGATATTCGAGCGGTTCTATCAGGTTGAGAATATCGGACAGTACGGTGGGACAGGTATCGGCCTTGCTCTTAGTCAGGGTATCGTCAAAGCCCATCAAGGAGATATTACAGTCGAAAGCCAGCTAGGAAAAGGTTCTTGTTTTAAAGTTACTTTAAAGAAAGGGGATACTCATTTTGATTCTTCGGTTATTCGAATTGAACAGGAACAGGATAAAGAATACATTTATTATTCGGAAGATAAAGAAGCGTTGATTAAAGAAGTGCAGTCGGCAAAGAATGAAAATGGGACTACAGACTGCAAACTGTTAGTCATTGATGATAATGAGGAAATCAGAAATATTCTAGTCGATATATTCTCTCCGTTATATACGGTTGAAACGGCAAATGACGGAGAAGAAGGGTATGAGAAGGTGAAAGCGATGCAACCTGATTTGGTGATTTCAGATATAATGATGCCTGGAATGCCCGGAACGGAATTGTGTGCTAAAATTAAGAATAATATAGAAACCTGTCATATTCCGGTAGTGCTGTTGACTGCTCTTAGTGCTCCGGAACGTGAACTTGAAGGGTTACGAATCGGAGCTGATATTTATGTGGTAAAGCCATTCAATATGCGAAGATTGGTTATGCAATGCAATAACCTGATTAATACCCGCAGAATTTTGCAGAACAAATACGCCCGTCAATTGGATGTCAAAGCAGAGAAGATTGCAACGAACGAACTTGACCAGAAGTTTATTGAACAGGCTACTCGGGTAGTGGAAGAGAATATGGAGAATCCCGAATTCTGTGTAGAGACCTTTTCACGGGAAATGGGAGTGGGACGTACCGTTCTATTTCAAAAGATAAAAGGTATCACAGGAAGTACGCCAAATAATTTTATCATGAATCTGCGTCTGAAGAAAGCTGCATATTTTCTGCTGAATGCTCCGGAGATGAATATTTCGGATATTGCTTACCGGTTGGGATTTGGAAATCCTCAATACTTCAACAAATGTTTTAAAGAACTTTTCAGTATTGCTCCTACACAGTATAGAAAATCACAAAATCCCCCTTCACAGGACTCTGAAACGTGAATGAAAATAGTTATCTGAATTTTTAGACCTAATAAAACGAACAATTCGATAGGGTGGCTCATGGTCGAATCCGGTACTTTTGCGGTGTTGGATCGTACCAACTTGTACTTGTGTTTATTGTGATCTGGTGTGTACGCACACACCTGCTGATTAATAAAATAGTGAGTCAAACCTTAATAATTAACCAATTTAATTTTATTCTAGTTATGAAAAATGTACAGAATAGGACAAAAGCACGGTGGCTTCAGTCGCTTCTTTTGATTTCCTTGAGTCTCTTTTCCTTTGTCAGTCCGACTTATGCTCAAGGCGGATTTACGGTGAAAGGAGTGGTGGTGGATAAAACCGGATTTCCTTTACCTGGTGCCAATGTGATGGAAAAAGGCACGTCTAATGGAGCTATTACAGATCTGGATGGAAATTTCTCATTGACAGTTTCTAAGAAAGGGGTTACTTTAACCGTATCGTTTATGGGATACACTGCTAAAGATGTAGTGGTGAAAGATAAAACGATGAATATAACACTTGAAGAAAATTCCAAATTATTGGATGAGGTAGTTGTAGTAGGTTACGGTACGATGAAGAAGCGTGATGTGACGGGAGCTATTACTTCTATTTCAAGTGAGGCCATCGAACAGAAAATGGCGACTAATGTATTTGAGGCATTGCAGGGGACCACTGCCGGTGTGCAGGTTGTATCCGGTTCAGGGCAGCCCGGTGAATCTTCATCCATTAAGATTCGTGGTACATCTACTTTCTCTGCCGAAGGAGTCACTCCTCTTTATATTGTAGACGGTGTGCCTTTGGAGAGTATCGATGGTATCAATACCAATGATATTACTTCTATGGAAATATTGAAGGATGCCGCTTCCGCAGCTATTTACGGTTCCCGTTCAGCAAACGGTGTGATCATTATCACGACTAAAAGCGGTCAGGAAGGTAAAGCACGTATTGATATAAAGTATAATCACTCATGGGGCACATTGTCTCATAAAGTGCCGCAGGCTAATCGTGCGGAACGTTTACTGTACGACCAGTACCGTAAAGAGTATTTTGAAACGTATGGTGGAGGTAATGCGAATGAAAGTATAGATATTCTTGATGATCCTTTGAACTCATTCTTCAATGTAGATAATGATTATCTGGACATGATCACGACTACTGCCCAAAAGGACCAAGTAGATATCAGTGTAGGTGGCGGTACAAAGAAATTGAAATATTTCATCAATACCGGTTACTATAATGAGAAAGGTATTATTTCGAATACCGGCTTCCAAAGACTGAACACCCGTATCAACTCAGATTATTCACCGACAGACTGGATGAATATGGGTAGCCGTATTTCTTTGACTTATTCTAAAAAGAAAGGTCTGAATGAAGGTACTTTATTGAGTGCAGTATTGACTCGTCGTCCTTATTTCAATACTTATTATCCGGATGGTTCTTTGGTCGGGGTATTTAATGGTCAGAAGAACCCCATCGCACAAATTAATTATACTACTGACTTTACTGATTCTTATAAGGCTAACTTCTTCCAGTTCTTTGAAATCAAATTCAACAAATATCTGAAGTTCAGAGCTAATATTAATGCTAACTTCTATTTGGACAAACGAAAAAAACTGGAACCGAGTCTTATTACTGATGAATGGCAGAAACAGAATAAAGGTTATTCTTATAATTACCTGAACTGGAACTGGATGAATGAAGACATCCTTACTTATGCACGCAAAATAAAAGATCATAATTTTACGGCTATGGTAGGTGTCAGTGCTCAGCAATGGCGTTATGAAAACGAGACATTTGTGGGGATAAACTCGTCTACAGATTTTATCTATACAATGAATGCTTTTGCCGCAAACCTGGATTTGTCATCTACAGGTTCAACATTAAGTAATCACTCTATGGCTTCCGTTTTTGCTCGCGTGACTTATGATTATAAAGGAAGATACCTGCTCAATGCCATTATGCGGCGTGATGGTTCTTCTCGTTTTGCCAAAGAAAACAAATGGGGTAATTTCCCTTCCGTATCCGTGGGATGGCGTTTCTCGGACGAGAAGTTTATGAAATTCTCGAAGAAGTTTCTCGAAGATGGCAAGATCCGAGCAAGTTTCGGTATTACAGGTAACGAAGCGATTGGAAACTATGACTATATCTACTCTTATTCTCCAAATTCTATCTACGATGGAGTGGGAGGAGTTATTCCTACCCGCATCGGCAAGGACAATCTGAAATGGGAGGAAACTAAACAGTTCAACCTTGGTTTGGACTTGAATTTCTGGAATAGCCGTTTGACAATCACTGCCGATTACTATGATAAATATACAGATGGTTTGCTGGCAAACTACCAATTGCCTAAAGAGTCCGGTTTTGCATATATGAAGACCAATGTCGGTGAAATGAGTAACCGCGGTTTTGAAATAGCCGTTACCGGTGATATTATTCGTACGAAAGATTGGAAGTGGAATGCTTCTTTCAATATCTCCAGAAACATCAACCGTATTGAAAAATTGTCTGAAGGTAAAGCGTATATGGAAGGTGATATCTGGTGGATGCAGGAAGGCGGTCGTGTGGGTGACTTCTATGGATTCAAAAGTGCAGGTATCTTTGCATATGATGAATCGAATGCTTTCACTGATAAATGGGAACAACTGACTCCGGTATTTGAAAATGGCGTATTCCAATATAAATATTTGTTGAATGGAAAGGAATATACAGGTGATATTCGCCAGAAAACGTTACCGAATGGCAAACCGTTCCGTGGAGGAGATTACAACTGGGAGGAACCGGAAGGAACCCGTGACGGTGTGATTGATGATAATGACCGTATGGTGATTGGTAATGCCATGCCTGATGTAACGGGTGGTTTGAATACAACCGTGACTTGGAAAAACTTAAGCCTGTATCTGGGATTCTATTATTCATTGGGAGGACAGATTTATAATGCGGCCGAACATAATCGTAATATGTTCAAATACACCGGAACCACTCCTTCGCCGGAAGTCATCCATAATATGTGGTTACATCCGGGTGATCAGGCTATCTACCCGCGTCCATATAATGATGATTATAACAATGCACGTATGGGTAATTCGTTCTACTTGGAAGACGCTTCATTTATTCGTTTACAGAACATACGTGTGGCCTACGATCTTCCTGAAAATTGGATAAAGAAGCTGATGCTGAAGAATATAAATATCTACGCTTTTGTAAACAATGCGTTGACATGGACCAACTATTCGGGATTCGATCCTGAATTCTCTACCAACAATCCTCTGCAAGTCGGTAAAGACTCTTACCGCTATCCGAGAAAGAGGGAATATGGTATTGGCTTTTCTGCAAACTTTTAATTGAAGATATCGTATGAAGAATATAAAATATTTTGTTGGAGCTGTATGTCTGGCTCTATCATTGAATAGCTGTTCTGATTTTCTGAATGAGGAACCGGTAAGTGAAATCCCGGCAGGTGATATGTGGCAGACTGCCCGTGACGCTAAGGCTGGTATAAATGAAATTTATGGACTGTTGCGTTCCACTTTACGCGAGAATTATTTCTATTGGGGGGAGTTCCGTTCGGATAATGTAGCTCCCGGAGCACCGGTAATGGCCGATCAGGCACGTGTGATTAATAACCTGATGTCTACAGATGAGAAATGCGGGAAGTGGACTACTTTGTATCAAATGATTAACCAGGCAAATCTGGCTATTAAGTATATTCCCAATATCAGTATGCCTGATGTGGCAGACCGGAATGATTATCTTGGACAAGCTTATGCATTGCGTGCTTTAGCTTACTTTTATGCTATTCGTGTTTGGGGGGATGTACCTTTGTTTACAGAACCTACAGAGAAGTATTCGGAAGCGATCTACAAGGAGCGTACGGATAAAAACTACATTTTGGAACATGTTATTCTTCCGGACCTGAAGAAAGCGGAAGGACTGATAAACCGTAACAAGAATTACGAACGTAAACGTATCTCTATCTGTGGCGTATGGGCCATCATGGCGGATGCTTATATGTGGACAGGAGAATATAATCTGGCCGATCAAACGATTGACAAGATGGCGACTATTGCTTCCAAAAAGGGTGGTCGTTTTGTAGATTTCGAGCCTAATATTGCTACTTGGCATACCATGTTTACGGAAGAACTGACTAATAAACCTTCTGATGATACACCGGAAAATGATGAATATAATTCCAGAGAGTTTATTTTCCTTGTTCATTTCAACATGGATGAAGTCGGCACGAATGGCTACAGTTATATGTATCAATGGTTTTCCGGCTCAGGAAATCGTGCGGCAGTCATGTCCGATAAGTTTATGAGTATCTTTGATGAGAAGGATATGCAAGGTGACCAGCGTAAAGACTTTACGGTGAAAAACTATCAGAACGGGAACGAACTGCGTAAATATATGGCGGGTGATATAAGTAATTCTCTGAACAAAACCTGTGAAGTGGCTTATCCGATCTATCGTTATACAGACATGATGTTGCTCCAAGCGGAGGCTCGTGCTCGTCAGGGGAAATGGGGCGAAGCTTTGGAACTGGTGAAATCTGTACGCGACCGTGCCGGTCTGAATACACTGACAGAGAATGATTTTGCTTCTGAAGACGAAGTCGTCAATTATATATTACGTGAACGCCAGGTGGAATTAGCCGGAGAAGGACGTCGGTGGTTTGACTTGCTGCGTACCGGAAAGTGGAAAGAAGTGATGAAACCTATCAACGGTATGGAGCAGGATGGAAATGAACTTTTCCCGATTCACTATTCACATATCTTGGAGAACCCGAAGATTGTACAGAATACGTATTATGGTAATACTAACAACTAAAATGGTAGAAACAATGAAAAAGACAATATTATATAAGACTCTTTTCTTTTGTTGGGCAATATTGGCATTGACCGGCTGCGACCTGGACTTACAAAAGAATTATGATTATGAGCCTTCGGTAGATGACCCGTATGTAAAAGTGACAGCGTGGGAGTATTTTCAAGATCACAAAGATATGTTCTCGGAAATGATAGCTGCAATCGAATATACAGGTTTGAAGGATTATTATACGCAGACAGATAATAAATATACATTTCTAGCTTTGAATAATACGGCTATGCAGACATATCTCCTTGATAAATTTCCGGGTGAAACGTCTATTACTGATTGTGATAAAGAAACTGTAAAAGATATGCTTTTATATCATATAGTAGATGGTGAATACAGTTCTTATGGACAGTTGCAGGTAGAGCCAATGTTCGTGTTGACTATGTTGAAAGGAGAGAATGGACTGATGACAATGTCTGTTTGGAAGAATCCATGGCAGGCTGCAGTTGGTAAGATTCTTGTGAACCAGACCGGAAGTAATGGAAAATCACCACAACGGCAGGCTAAGACTAGTAATATTCTGCCGACAAATGGTGTGATTCATATATTTGAGAACTATTGTAAATATTCCAAATAACCACAGTTAATTAAAAAGAGAACTAATTATGATTCGTAAAATATATACCTTATTAATACTAGGACTTTGCTTGGGCTTTGCTGCCTGTGGCGACGATAATGATGGTCTGGATCCTAATGCGGCTGCCCCAGTGATCAATTTTCCTATGGAACAACTGGACGTTGACTTGAATAAAGTAGACAATCTGCCGGTAGTGGCCGTTATTAAATCACAGGCAGGACTTCAGAGTGTGACAATGAAATTGCAGACAGTAGAGGGAGTGACAGAATATAAAACTGTAACCGACTTTTTCAATCCCAATTCTTATAGTCTCTCTGAAAACTTGGAATATAATGCTAACTACGAGGCTTTTATAATTGAGGCTACGGACAAACTGAATCATGTAACGAGCGGAACTTTGCCGATTGCTGTTACTGATGTAATGGCACGTCCTGTCATAACATTCGATCCCGAAGAGATTGTATATGATGAGATGGATGAAAATCCTGTAATGCCACAGACTACTTTCAAGGTTGTTTCGGAAGCTGGTCTAAAGAAAGTGGAGAGATTCTTGGTTTCTGCAGATGGTCAAACATCAAAAGGGGGTGATGTTTTGAATGGTGATAAAGAATATAAATATGAAGGAGATATCGCCTATAAGGAAGGAGATAAAGGTTTTAAAGTGAAAGCGGAAGATGTATATGGTAATGTCACGATTTCAACTTTACCGGTAATATATAAGACTGTTCCGGCTCCTGTGCTTACACTAGGTAAAGAGTTGATTTCTACTGATGAAGGAGTAGATACGGAAGTACCGATGCATATAGAGTCTGTTCGTGGTGTGAAATATGTTGCGATTTCACGAGTGGAAAATGGAGTAAGTACGGAGATATTTCGTGAGGAAATAGTAGGTGAGAATAAGAATTTTGATTATAAGCCTACAGTACAGCTGACAGAAGAAACATCTCAACTTAAAGTGATTGTTTCTGATGGTCGAGAGGGGAAGGAAGTCATTGGAACCGTGAAGACGTATGTGAATATGGAAGTAGTCCAACTTAAGGTTGGTAGTCACATATTGGCGAATGCAGAACCGTTTGCTGTGATTTCGTTGAATGATATGAAAACTTATTCGGTGGATGAAGCTATTGCTAGTGAGGAAAGCGCTAAGAATGTCGATATAAAATTCTTTATAAATTCTAATAATAGCGTTCTTTCGTTCCGCTTTTATTCTATGGAAAATGTGGATCAGAAAAATAGTTTATACAAAGGATCAGGAGGGAAAACATTAAGTAATTTGCCGATAAAGAATATGACTAAGTACGTTTTATTTCCTGCAAGTTTTGATTATGATACAGCTTCCCGTTCCTCTATTGAGAATGAATATTTGACAGGAAATGCAGATCAGAAAGTGTATATGACAATAGAGAACTTTGTCGGTAGTGTAATAGGATTTAAGACGGGTGGCTCTTCAAGTGCCGGTGGAGAAAGATATGGAGTTATGAAAGTCCTTGATGTCTCTGGTAAGATGGATAATAATACGACGAAGCAGATTGCAACTGTCGAAATTAAATTCCCCAAGAAGAAGTAATACAGGGCAGTATTACCACTTACTATTTAAGGAATAGAAAACTTCGTCTTGATTAAGACAAAATTTTCATCTCATTAGAAGTAAAGTTGCTGTCGATTGGATGTAAACTATAAACGGAGCTTTCGTTTTTATAAATGAAGCTTTTAATTATAAGAACAAAGCTTTTAATTATAAGAACAAAGCTTGCGTTTATAGTTTGTAACTAAGGCAAGTGAAGTTTGCAGTAAAAGGGAAGAAAGTTCTCCGTTAGTAGAGAAGAACTTCTTTATTGATAGATAATGTGGAAGCTAATAGGAACTCTTATGAGAAAGCATATATATAGACATTTCCTCTTTTTGTCTTTGTTGGGACTGATGCAGTTTGTTGTTGCCGGTTGTTCTTCCTCAGACGAAAAAGAACCTTTGAAACCGGAAGGGGGAGACACCCCTTCGGACAAAGAAGAATATACTTTTCTGAATGTAGAATATCGGAAATGGCAGAATGGAACCTTTCAGGCGTGGACAACGGCTGATTCACAGGAAACCCGTACTATCGACAATATGAATTGGTATACTCCGTCTTCTGATTATACTCGGACGGCATGGGGAGGGCGAATTGGTTTGCAGCCATCTTCCGTGGTTGGAAAGGAGGGATTCTTTCGTGTGGCTAGTTGTGGAGGACGTTCTTATTTGCTTGATCCGGATAATGGAGCGGTTATAATTCATGGAATTCAGCACGTCCGTCCGGGAGAATCATCCGCTCATAAGGAGACCTTCAATACTCGGTTCGGTAGCGAAACCCGATGGAGTGAAGAGACTGGTAAATTGATAGCGGACAATCATATAAACTACATATCGTATGGCTCTAGCCGTATAGAAGCATTTCCGGCAGCAGTTCGCGCTAATTTGCTTACACCAAAGACACAAAAGATAGCGTATGCGGAAAATCTGTATTTGCTTCGCACTTTTATGTGGGATATGAGTAAAAATTTAGGCTATGCGTTTGATGATGATAAATATAATCGCCTGGTGCTTCTTTTCGAGCCGACATTTGCATCGTACATAGATAATTTGGTATGTGAAAAGTCTGCCTTATTCGCAGGTGATAAGCATTTTATCGGTTTCTATCTCGACAATGAATTACCATTTGCCAGTTATCAGAATGCTGACCCTTTGCGGGGAATTGATTTAAAGCATTTCCTAGCTTTGCCCGAACGCTATAAAGCGGCACGGGAGTATGCTGAAAAGTTTATGCAGGATAGAGGGATCGTTTCAGTTGCTAATATCACGAAAGAAAATCAAGAGGAGTTTCGGGGAATGGTTGCTGATTATTATTATCGGCTGACTACTGAAACCGTGAAGCGACATGATACGGAACACCTGATATTGGGAACACGGTTACACGATTGGAGTAAATATAACCGGAGGGTAGTGGAAGCTTGTGCTCGCTATTGTGATTTAGTCTCTATCAACTACTATGCCCGTTGGCAGCCGGAAACCGATTTCCTGGCAAACTTGAAAGCATGGTGTGGAACGAAACCTTTTTTAGTTTCCGAATTTTATACGAAAGCGGAGGATGCAACTTACAAAGGTATCAAATATGCTAATGTTGAAGGCGGCGGTTGGCTGGTGCGTACCCAAAAGAACAGAGGAGAATTTTATCAGAATTTCTGTCTCCGCTTACTTGAAGCCCGAAATTGTGTTGGCTGGGTACACTTTGAATACAATGATGGCTACGATTCGGATGGAAAAGCGTCCAATAAAGGAATTGTCTCTATCGAATATGAACCTTATAAATCATTCCTGTTGCCGATGCGACAGTTGAATCTCGCTGTTTATTCATTGATAGACTACTATGATAAAGAGTAGATTCGATACGGAAAAACGAAAAACTTTAAGAAACGAATAGATAATTAAAATAAAGAGAACCATGAAAAAACTTAGTTTATTAGCAGTCCTTTTAGGATTTAATATAGCTTTGGGAGCTTGCTCCGATGATGAGACTCCTGATGTGAAAAATGAATTGTTCCAGCTTCCTGAAAAAGCTTACGTTTTGGCGGAACAGTCCAGACGTGCTATCGTAATCAGGGATGCGGTGACACAACATAATATTTGGAGTTGGGACCCTTATACGGCTTGTGTCCCTGCTGCACAGCAGAGTTGGTTTGTTAATCCGAGTGAAGTAAAACCGGTTTTTAATAGACGCTATATTTTGATGACTGCTTCCGGTGGGGCGGTGGCATTAATTCGTATATCAGACCATAAACTGATGTTCTACGCAAATTGCGGACAGAACCCTCACTCTGCAGAGATATTGCCGGATGGAAATATTGTGACAGCAGAGTCAAAATCAGGTGAAATCAATACCTTTGTAGTGGATACAGTTAAAGTATTGGGAGCAAAGGCTAATACGGTGAAGCTGGGTAATGCTCATAATGTAGTTTGGGATAAGAAAAGGTCATATCTTTATGCTACAGCTACCAAAAAAGAGGGAGTTACTGCATTATTCCGTTTTAAGTATGATGGCAACCGTAGCAATCCTAAGTTAATAAATCAGACTATCCTTTATACATTTAGCAATGAATCGGGCGGACATGATTTGTTTCCGGTATATGGTGAAGAAGATAAATTATGGCTTACAGCTGCTTCGGCTGTCTATAAGTTTGATTTGACTGGAGTTACCGACGCTACGACTAATGACTCTGCCGAACCGACTTGTGAAAAAGTCTACAATATCGCTGATATAAAAAGCATCTGTAACGGACCTGACGGAATCTTGATGCTGAAACCGACTGAAGAGTGGTGGGCTGAAGGACTTGTAAATGAGAAGGGAGAAGAACTCTTCAAGATGGACGGAGCGAAGCTTTATAAAGGACGTTGGATGATAGACAATACTTTCAGTTATCCGGAAAAGCATGATTTGGTGCTGGGTGAGGACTGATAAAGCATTGTATTTGTAGAAGATTGATAAAGTACATAAGTTGAATAATTAAGTTATAGAATAATGAGGAAACCTCTTCTTCTTTTATTATTGGTATCGGTCGTATTATCGGGCTTGGCGCAGAATGGAAAGAAAGTGTATGCCGATTTTCATGGCGTGCGCTATACTCGTCAGCATGATGGAAAGCTGGGGCGTTGGGAGATGTATGCCAATACGGAAAAATCAACAACCGGAAGAAAGTCGCTGTGTTATAACGCTGATCTGATAGACAGTGAAGGACGGCATGAGATTGCGGCAGTCGCTTATCCGCAAGTCGGGATGCAATCGAATCTGGATCCCGATTATATCGAATATCAGATACTGTCGGCTAAGGTAGCCAAGATAGACGGCTTCTTTATCGAATGGGGATTCAAGCCTCATGAAAATGACATCCTGTTGCGTGAAATGCAGAAGGTGGCAGCGAAGTATAATTTCGAGATAGGTGTAAACTGGTGCGACGGTTGGCTGTATTATGATTGGATCACTAAAATCTATCCACAAATAAACACTCGTGAAGCGAAGACAGGATATATGGCAAAGTGTTATCAATATCTTGTCGACAGTGTCTTTACCGGTCCTACTGCACCTATTGTAAAAGGAATGCCCGTTTTCTATCACTTCGGTCCGGGAGCGAAAGTTGACGAATACCGGAAAGTTCTGTCAGAAGTAAAGCTTCCTCAGGGAATGAAACAACCTGTTGCCTTACGTCGGTGGGCTGATTGGGGAAAACTGGAGAATGATAAATATGTTCCCGTCACTCGTAGTGATGAAATGGATGCATGGAAACAAGTCGGGGAAATTCCAACCGCATGGCTTCCTGCACGTGTCCGGACAAGAGATCAGGAACACGCCGAATGGGATAATTATGCCACTCAGGATGATGTCATCGAATTTATGAAACCTTTCCGTGACTCGATCTGGCACAGTAATAATCCTGCCTATACAATTAAATCCGGATTTGCAATGCCGGGTATGGATAATCGGGGATGTGCAGGTTGGGGGCGCGGACATTTCTTCTATATACCTCGCAATAACGGAGAAACATATAGTAGTATGTGGAAATTTTGCATGGCGGAGAAAGACAGTCTGGATATGATGTTCATCGCTTCCTGGAGTGACTACACCGAAGGACACGAGATCGAACCGACCATCGAGAATGGGGATCGTGAACTGCGTACCACTTTGAAATATGCTGCGGAGTTCAAAGGTGAACAGGCGGACGAGCGTGGTTTGACCTTGCCGTTAATGCTCTTCCACTTGCGGAAAGAAACCCGTTTCTTGGAAAAGTCGAAGATGGATGTGTCTGCTTGTTATCGTTCGCTTGATAAAGCGGCATTGCTGATTAGTCAGGGGCGCTACCCGGTAGCGATAGGACTATTATCTCAAATAGAGAACGATATAAAGACAGCTAAGTCAGCCTTGAGTGTTGAGATGAAACGTTTGCGTGAGTCGGATATGAAGATTCAGGGAAAACGTAAATCCGGAGGATATACTGCTGAAGAAACACTTTCCATATCCTTGCCCAAAGAATTGGTTTCCAAATTACAGATGAATAACTATGTGGGATACTTATATTTTGAATATCTGGATAAAGGGAATGAAGCTCTCTTTATACGGTCGTCCACATTGCGTGAGCCGAAAGAACCGTTTAAAATCGTATCCCGGATACGTACTGACAATACGGGAGAATGGAAGAGAGCGAAAGTGGAATTGTATAAGGACAACATCGTCAACGGATTTAATATGCCTACCTTCTATTTGAAAGGAAACGTTGTAATCCGCAATTTGTCATTAGGTTATAATATCTACACAGTCAAATAAATCTATTGATGAAGAGTTTGAAATATTGGTTATTAGTTTTAGGGATACTTTCGTGTTTCGGATGTTCCTCTTCAATACATGAAGATAACAGAGGTTGTTCATTTATCTGTGACAGTATTCAATATAGAATTGAGTTTATGTCGGCGGGATGTGTACGGATTCTGTCATACCCCGAGGGTGATACTTTGGTCACAAAAAGACTGGTTGTCGATGTGGAGAAACCGACGTTTACCGATTATAAATGGGAGGAAACCGAACAAGCATTCGTCTTTTGTACTCATGAACTTCTTGTGAGTTTCGACAAGTCGGATGAGGCTTTTACTTTCCGTGAGGCATCGACCGGAAAATTACTGTTAAAAGAGAAAGACCGTAGAAAGGCACGAAACTTCAAACGTTCGGAAGTAGGCGGAGAACAATGTCTCGAAGTTACTCAGCGATTTATACCTACTGATGAGGAGGCTATTTACGGACTGGGGCAGTATCAGAACGGTATCATGAACTATCGTGGAAAATCCGTACTTCTCTTACAGGCAAATATGGACATTGTCAATCCGTTCCTTATATCGACGAATGGATATGGTATTTTATGGGATAATTACTCTTCAACTAAGTTTGAAGATACAAGCGAAGGTTATTCTTTCATTTCCGAAGTGGGCGACGCTTCCGACTATTATTTCGTATATGGTAAAAATATGGATGAAGTTGTTGCCGGTTATCGTGAATTGACGGGAGATGTGCCGATGTTTGGGAAATGGGTGTATGGTTTTTGGCAGTCGAAGGAACGCTATAAATCGTTTGATGAGTTGAAAGCGGTCGTGAAGGAATATCGTAGACGAGGAATTCCGTTGGATAATATTGTACAAGACTGGGAATATTGGGGAGACAAGCCTCATTGGAACAGTCTTACTTTCAATCCGGTTCATTTTGATAATCCCCGACAGGTCATTGACGAATTACATCAACAGGATAATGTCCATTTCATGCTCTCTGTATGGCCTGGTTTTGGACCGGAAACCTCAGTTTACCACTCGTTAGATTCCATCGGAGCTTTGTTTGATGAACCTACATGGGCGGGTTATAAAGTTTTTGACGCTTATAATCCTGCCGCACGGACCATTTTCTGGCAATACCTGAAGAAAGGGCTCTATGATATGGGAGTGGATGCTTGGTGGATGGATGCGACAGAACCGTCTTTCCGGGATGGGTTCACCCAACTGAAGCAAGAAGAGCGGACTAAATCGGCTGGGAAAACTTATTTAGGCAGTTTCCATCGTTATCTGAATACTTATTCTTTAGAAATGCTGAAAGATTTCTACCAACGTCTGCGGGCGGAAAGTAAACAGAAACGTGTATTCATTCTTACCCGTTCCGCTTTTGCTTCGCAACAGCATTATGGAACAGCTGTATGGTCAGGCGATGTCTCGGCGTCTTGGGAGAATATGCACAAACAACTGATTGCCGGACTCAACTTATCCATGTCCGGCATTCCGTATTGGACGTCTGATACCGGTGGATTCTTCGTTACCGAACGTGATGCGCAATATCCCGACGGGCTGAAAAGCAATGATTATAAGGAACTGTATTCACGTTGGTTTCAGTTTAGTGCATTCACTCCGATTTTCCGTGCTCACGGTACAAATGTGCCACGTGAGGTATGGCAGTTTGGTGAGAAGGGAACCTCCTTCTATGATAATCAGGTAAAATATATAAATCTGCGTTATCGTCTGTTACCTTATATTTACTCAATGTCTCATCAAGTGACGGCTGATCATTATACCCTGTTGAGAGGATTGGCAATGGACTTTACGGCAGATACCCGGACTTTTGATGTCGATAATGCCTATATGTTCGGTACATCTTTCTTGGTACGTCCGGTATTTCATTCGCAATCGGAAGAAAAGAATGTTACTGTCTATCTGCCGGAACATGAAGGCAGGTATTGGTATGACTTTTGGACAGGAGAGGCGTTTAACGGTGGAAAAGAATATGTACAGGCAAATATTCCGGATGTACTTCCTTTGTATATAAAGGCCGGTTCTATTCTTCCTTTGGCTGAAGCGAAACAATATGCAATGGAGTATCCGGACCGTGAATTGGAACTTCGTATTTATGGTGGAGCGGACGCTTCGTTTTTATGGTATGAGGATGAAGGAGACTCCTACCGTTACGAAGAGGGAGTCTGCTCGCAAGTTCCGATTGAGTGGAAGGAGGAAGAGCGGACATTGATTATCGGGATGCGTGATGGTAGCTATCCCAGTATGCCGGAACGGGTGAAAATGTATGTGAGATTGTATCTGCCTGATGGGACTGTTCTTGAAAATAAGGAGTCTGTCTATACAGGTGAAGAGATGAAAATAAAATTTTAACTATAAATGTTTAGATTATGAAGAAGTTTCTCTATATCTTTATTATGTTGTTTGTTGTTGGATGGGCACAAGCTCAACAGCGTGTGGTGTATACCATAAACGACGGATGGAAGTTTACCAAAGGCTCTCCGTTTGAGGCGCAGTTAAATAATTGCGATGATTCTTCATGGGAGACAGTCAATATTCCTCACACCTGGAATGATAAGGATGCGGATGATGAAACTCCGGGATTTTATCGGGGACCGGCTTGGTATCGGAGACAGTTGTTTGTAGACAAAAGTCAGGAAGGGCGTCAGGCTGTTATTTACTTTGAAGGCGCTAATCAGGAAGTACAACTCTATCTGAACGGACAATTCGTTGGGGAGCACAAAGGCGGATATACCCGTTTCTGCTTTGACATAACTTCCAAACTACGTTATGGGCAGGAGAATCTGTTTGCCATTTGTGTAAATAATACCTATAATCCTAATATTCCACCCTTGTCCGCAGATTTCACTTTCTTTGGTGGTATCTATCGTGATGTCTATCTGCAATTTATGAATCCGGTACACATTGCGACGAATGATTATGCTTCGTCAGGAGTTTATATCCGTACCCCCGAAGTGAATAGCTCCTCAGCCTCTGTGGAAATAACTACGCTATTGACGAATAATACACTCCGGTCTGCAGAAGTCATTGTGGAAAGTCTGATTTGCGATGCAGATGGTAAAGAAGTGAAAAGGACTCAGGCGGATATAAAATTGGTATCCGGTGAAACAAAGGCGGATATCTCTAAAAAGATAAAAATAGATTCTCCTCGTTTGTGGGATATAGACGATCCTTATCGGTATATGGTATATACGCGTATTTTTGATAAGAAAAAAGGTGCGTTGCTGGATGAGGTCGTGAGTCCGTTAGGTTTGCGCTGGTTTGAGTTTGATTCGGAGAAAGGCTTTTTCTTGAATGGAAAATGGCGTAAACTGATCGGTACTGCCCGTCATCAGGATTACTTCCAGAAAGGGAATGCGTTACGGGATGAACTGCATGTGCAGGATGTGCTCATGTTGAAAGAAATGGGAGGCAATTTCCTACGTGTTTCGCATTACCCGCAAGATCCTGTCATTATGGAGATGTGTGATAAACTGGGTATTGTGACTTCGGTTGAGATTCCCGTCGTTAATGCCGTTACAGAAACGGAAGAGTTTTTGACTAACAGCGTTGAAATGGCAAAAGAAATGGTACGTCAGGACTTCAATCGTCCGTCTGTCATGATTTGGGGATATATGAATGAGATTTTCTTGCGTCGTCCCTACACGGAAGGTAAGCAACTCGAAGATTATTATCATTTTACTGAAAAGGTAGCCCGGACTTTGGAAGCGACAATACGTAAGGAAGATCCTTCAAGATATACTATGATGGCCTATCATAATGCACCTCGATTTTACGAAGCTGCTCATCTGACGGAGATACCGATGATTCAAGGATGGAATCTCTATCAAGGTTGGTATGAACCGGATATTAATGAGTTCCAACGTCTGCTTGACCGTGCTCATAAGATGTATAAGGGCAAAGTGCTGATAGTGACGGAATATGGTCCGGGTGTAGATCCCCGTGTTCATTCTTATCAACCGGAACGTTTCGACTTCTCGCAGGAATACGGCTTGATTTATCATAAACATTATCTTGACGAAATGATGAAACGTCCTTTTGTTGCAGGTTCCAGCTTGTGGAATTTGAATGATTTTTATTCGGAATCCCGTGTTGACGCGGTTCCTCATGTCAATAATAAAGGCATTCTCGGATTGGATCGGGAAGTGAAAGATACTTACTTGTTCTATAAGACAGCCTTGATTCGCCGCCCGATACTTGCTATCGGTAATAGAGAATGGAAAGCCCGCGGTGGCGTTGTGAATACGGAACAGAATGAGTGTGTCCAATCTGTTCCTGTCTTTTCTAATGCAGAAGAAGTCGAACTGTTTGTCAATGACAAAAGTCTGGGAAAGAAAAAAACGGAAAGCGGTTATGCCTTGTTTGATGTGCCGTTTGTTAATGGGGAAAATCAATTGGAAGCCCTTGCGGTAGCAGGTGATACCCAATTGCATGATATGCTTAGAATCCACTTTCAGTTGGTCTCTTCTCAGTTGAAAGACAAAACTCTACCATTTACGGAAATAAATGTAATGCTGGGTTCTCCGAGATATTTTGAAGACCGTGTCGCCAATGTCGCATGGATTCCCGAACAGGAATATAAGCCGGGAAGCTGGGGCTTTGTCGGTGGAACCCCTTATCGTCGTAAAACAGGTTTCGGTACTATGCTGGGCTCGGATATTGACATTTGCGGTACAGATATGAATCCGGTTTTTCAGACCCAGCGTGTGGGTATAGAGTCTTTTAAGGCCGATGTGCCGGATGGGGAATATTCTGTATCTTTGTATTGGGCGGAATTGGATTCGGACAAAAAGAAAGAGGCTTTGATTTATAATTTGGGGGCAGACTCGGAACAGACGCTTGTTGGAAACCGTAGTTTCGGAATCTCAATCAACGGAATAACCGTTGTAGATGATTTCAATGTTGCCCGTGATTATGGATATGCTCGTGCTGCAATCAAGAAATTTGTAGTAACGGTGAAAGATGGGAAAGGATTAAGTATCGATTTCCATAAGAAAGAAGGAGAGACTATACTGAACGCTATCCGTATTTATCGAAATTATTAATAACAAATACAGTATAAATGAGGCAAACTTTTTATTTATTGTCTTTGCTACTTTTGCAGTCCCTGTTTGTGTGGGCAGAGAATGGCAAGGATATTCCATCTTCATTGGATTTGTATGTATGTATCGGACAGTCCAATATGGCAGGTCGTGCAACATTGACACCGGAAGTCATGGATACTTTGCAAAATGTGTATCTGTTGAATGATAAAGGACGTTTTGAACCGGCAGTAAATCCTTTAAACCGTTATTCTACCATTCGGAAAGAGATGTCAATGCAGCGTTTGGGGCCGGCCTATAGTTTTGCAAAAGAGATCTTTCTGCAAACGAAACGTCCTGTCGGACTGGTAGTAAATGCCCGTGGAGGTTCGTCCATCAACTCCTGGCTAAAAGGGAGTAAAGACGGATATTATGAAGAAGCTCTTTCCCGGATTCGGACTGCGATGAAACAGGGAGGTATTTTGAAAGCAATCATTTGGCATCAGGGAGAAGCCGATTGTTCGAATCCGGAAGCATATAAGCAGAAACTGATTTCTTTAGTGAAAGATCTGCGTACCGATTTGGAACTGCCGGATCTGCCGGTTGTTGTAGGACAGATTTCTCAATGGAACTGGACGAAAAGAGAAGCTGGTACAATTCCCTTTAATCAGATGATTAAGAAGGTTTCTTCATTTATTCCCAATTCCGATTGGGTATCGTCAAAAGGATTGGGATGGTACAAGGACAAGACGGATCCTCATTTTAATACGGAAGCGCAATTGTTATTAGGAAAACGGTATGCAAAAAAAGTATTGAAGTTCTACAAACATTAATAGCCATATCCCTTTTCGGAAGAATATGAAAGTCGATTGATTCATTGGGAGTCAGTCGACTTTTTATGTTGTAAATAAGCTCCTAAACTGAGTAGTGAATAACTAAATATTACCTTGTTGATATAAAATGGCTCTATCGGGTTAACTGTTTTATTATAAATGAATTAACCTGTTGATAACTTTGTTGATATCCTTGTTGATAACGAAGATGGGGTTGTGAATAGAATCATTACAGGAGAGTCGTCATAAAAAAGAAGAACCGCATTTTTGCGATTCTTCTTTTCCTTAGTTGCGGAGATCCGACTCGAACGAATGACCTTTGGGTTATGAGCCCAACGAGCTACCAACTGCTCCACTCCGCGATGTTTAACGGGTGCAAAGGTACGGCTTTTTTTGAAACAAACAAATAATTTACTGAATATTTTTCGAATAAATCATCGGTTTTTTCTTATTTGGTTGAGAATGAGTAGAATAATGATGAAACTTTTTCTTAGCACCTATTAATATACAAATGTTAATATTCTCTCCTTTTTCTTGTACGGTCTAAAGAAAAGAGTTACTTTTGCTCAAAATATTCAGCAATGTGCAATTATAATCTATGACCGTATCCAAGACAAAAGCCAAATTAGTAGATGTAGCCCGTCAGCTTTTTGCAAAGATGGGGGTAGAGAACACAACTATGAATGATATCGCTCTTGCTTCTAAAAAAGGTAGAAGAACCTTGTATACCTATTTTAAAAGTAAGGATGAGATCTACCTGGCTGTTGTGGAATCGGAATTGGATATTTTGTCGGATATGATGAAGCGGGTAGCCGAGAAGAATATCTCACCGGACGAGAAGTTGCTGGAGATGATATATACCCGGTTGGATGCGGTAAAAGAGGTAGTCTATCGAAACGGAACCTTGCGTGCTTACTTCTTCCGTGATATATGGAGGGTGGAGAAAGTTCGCAAGAAGTTTGACGCGAAGGAAGTGCAGCTCTTTAAAGCCGTTCTTTTGGAAGGGCAGGCAAAAGGCGTTTTCCATATTGATGACGTGGAGATGACAGCCGATCTGATACATTATTGTGTGAAAGGGATCGAAGTTCCATATATTCGTGGACATATAGGCGCACATTTGGATGAAGATACAAGAAATAAATATGTGTCCAACATTGTGTTTGGCGCACTGCATAGAACAGAAATTTAATTAAATAACTTTTTAGTATGGGATTATTAGACGGAAAAACAGCCATTGTAACCGGTGCTGCTCGCGGTATTGGTAAGGCTATCGCTTTGAAGTTTGCTGCCGAAGGCGCAAACATCGCATTTACTGACCTTGTCATTGACGAAAATGCAGAAAATACAGCAAAGGAACTTGAAGCAATGGGCGTGAAAGCCAAAGGTTATGCTTCTAATGCAGCTAACTTCGAAGATACTGCAAAGGTTGTAGAAGAAATACACAAAGACTTCGGACGTATTGATATTTTGGTAAACAATGCCGGTATTACGCGTGACGGTTTGATGATGCGTATGAGTGAACAGCAATGGGACATGGTTATCAATGTGAACTTGAAGTCGGCATTTAATTTTATCCACGCTTGTACGCCGGTTATGATGCGTCAGAAAGCTGGTAGCATTATTAATATGGCATCTGTAGTAGGTGTTCACGGTAATGCAGGGCAGGCTAACTATGCTGCTTCTAAAGCCGGTATGATCGCATTGGCTAAATCTATCGCACAAGAACTCGGTTCTCGTGGTATCCGTGCCAACGCCATTGCTCCGGGCTTCATTCTGACAGACATGACAGCTGCCCTCTCTGAAGAAGTAAGAGCTGAATGGGCAAAGAAGATACCTTTGCGTCGTGGTGGAACTCCTGAAGATGTGGCAAACATCGCTACCTTCCTTGCTTCTGATATGTCATCATACGTATCAGGTCAGGTGATTCAGGTAGATGGTGGTATGAATATGTAATCGAACAGAATGACTGTTGTATACGAAGACAACCATATCATTGTAGTCAATAAGACCGCTTCCGAGATTGTCCAGGCAGACAAGACGGGGGATATGCCGCTTTCGGAGACTGTGAAACAGTACTTGAAGGAGAAGTATCAGAAACCCGGAAATGTTTTCCTCGGTGTGACACACCGGCTGGACCGCCCCGTAAGCGGTCTTGTTGTTTTTGCAAAAACGAGTAAGGCACTCACCCGGCTCAATGAAATGTTTCGTACGAGCGAGGTGAAAAAGACTTATTGGGCAGTGGTGAAGAATGCTCCGAAAGAGCCGGAAGGTGAACTGGTGCATTTCCTTGTACGCAATGAAAAGCAAAATAAGAGTTATGCGTATGATAAAGAAGTGCCGAAAAGCAAGAAAGCGATTTTAGATTACCGTTTAATCGGTCGGTCGGAGAACTACTATTTGCTTGAGGTCGATTTGAAAACCGGACGTCATCATCAGATCCGTTGTCAGTTGGCAAAGATGGGATGTCCTATCAAAGGCGATTTGAAATATGGCTCTCCACGTTCCAATCCCGATGGAAGCATTTGCTTGCATGCCCGAAGGATACGGTTTGTCCATCCGGTATCCAAAGAGTTGATAGAGCTTGAAGCTCCTCTTCCCGAAGGTAATTTATGGAAAGGATTTGAACTGTTTTAATCAGTACAAATCCTTTACCTTTTTGCCAAAAGAGTAAGTTTGTCTGCCATTTCTATAGTTAATTCCGGTGACAACCGGTAAATTCCCCAATACCTGTTATATTTGCATCATTCGCTAATTACCATATTCAGTTTATACTAAAGAAAATACGAATGAAGGCATTAAAACTACTTGCACTTACTTCCTGCTTTCTGTTCTCTGCAGGAAATGTAGCGGCACAACAGGATTATTCAAAGAGTGAAGGATTATTACAGTATGTTGATCCGTATATCGGGTCGGGTTATCATGGACACGTCTTTGTGGGCACAAGCGTTCCGTATGGAATGGTGCAACTGGGACCTAGCAATATCCATAAAGGATGGGACTGGTGTTCGGGTTATCATTATTCCGACAGTATCCTGATCGGTTTTTCTCATACCCATCTGAGTGGTACGGGCTGTACCGACTTGGGTGATATCCTCATTATGCCGTTGAATGAAATCCGTACTCCAAGAGGAAATCAGGATGATATACATGACGGTTATGCTTCCCGCTACTCACACGACAACGAGATAGCCCGTCCCGAATATTATTCACTGCTTCTCGACCGCTATCAGATAAAGGCGGAATTGACAGCGACAGACCGTGTCGGATTCCACCGCTATACATATCCCGAAGGCAAACCAGCTTCTATATTGATAGATTTGCGCGAAGGAAACGGGTCGAACGCCTATGACAGCTATATCCGTAAAATAGATGATTATACAGTAGAAGGCTACCGTTATGTAAGAGGTTGGAGCCCTTCCCGTAAAGTCTATTTCGTATTGAAAAGTGATAAGAAGATAGAACAGTTTACGGCTTATGATGATAATACTCCTAAGTCTTGGAATCAGTTGAAAGTAGCATCAGTAAAGAGCGTCCTTACTTTCGGTGATGTGAAAGAGGTAAAGATTAAAGTTTCTATTTCTTCTGTGAGTTGTGCCAATGCCGCAATGAATCTGCAAACGGAACTATCACACTGGGACTTTGACGAAATAGTAAAGATGAGTGCCGACCGATGGAACCGGGAGCTTGCGAGAATGAGTGTTGAAACAGACGATGAACCGGCCAAACGTATCTTTTATACAGCGCATTATCACACTATGATTGCACCCACATTGTTCTGTGATGTAAACGGAGAATATAGAGGTATGAATGATATGATTTATACCGATCCGAAAAAGGCCAATTATACCACTCTTTCTTTATGGGACACCTATCGTGCCCTACATCCTTTAATGACAATCATTCAGCCTGAAATGGTAGATGATGTGATCAATTCCATGCTTTCCATCTACCGTCAGCAGGATAAACTTCCTATTTGGCCTTTGATGAGTGGAGAAACCAATCAGATGCCGGGTTATAGTTCCGTTCCGGTGATTGCCGATGCTTATCTGAAAGGGTTTACCGGATTTGATGCGGAAGAAGCATTGCAGGCAATGAAGGCCACTGCCACTTACGAGAAACAGAAGGGCGTTCCTTATGTGTTGGAGAAAGGATATATCCCTGCTGATAAAGTTCATGAAGCCACTTCAATAGCGATGGAGTATGCAGTAGATGATTGGGGAATTGCTGCTATGGCACATAAAATGGGAAAAGTCGAAGATGCGGTAACTTATGCCAAGCGTGCACATTACTATAAGAACTATTTCGATTCTTCGATTCACTTCATTCGTCCGAAGTTGGAAGACGGTTCTTGGCGCACTCCCTATGATCCGGCAAGGTCTATCCACACTGTTGGAGATTTCTGTGAGGGTAATGGTTGGCAATATACGTTCTTCGCTCCGCAAGATCCTTACGGATTGATAGAATTGTTTGGCGGTGATAAACCGTTTACTGCCAAACTCGATGATTTCTTCACTAATACCGATAGTATGGGTGAGGGCGCATCCAGTGATATTACCGGACTTATCGGTCAATACGCACATGGAAATGAACCTAGCCATCATGTTGCTTACTTGTATGCATATGCCGGTGAACAATGGAAAACTGCAGAGAAGGTTCGTTTCATTATGGATGAATTTTATACGGACCGACCGGATGGAATCATCGGCAATGAAGACTGTGGTCAGATGTCTGCTTGGTATCTTCTTTCATCTATGGGACTTTACCAAGTGAATCCGTCAGACGGTATATTTGTTTTCGGTAGCCCATGTTTCAAAAAAGTTGAAATGAAAGTACGTGGCGGTAATACATTTACGGTGGAAGCACCTAACAATAGTAAGGAGAATATTTATATTCAGAAAGTGTATTTAAATGGCAAGCCATATAATAAGAGTTATATCACTTATGATGATATTATTAATGGTAGTACTCTGAAATTTGTAATGGGTAAAAAGCCTAATAAGAATTTTGGTAAGGCTCCGGCAAACAGGTCGATTGTTTTGAACGAAATAAATGAATAAGAAGACAATTCTCAATAGGTAATAAGATTCAGATAATTGTCAGGTTACAATTTGAGGGTGTGTCGAAACTCTCATAAACTAAAAATCACCCTCGCCACAGAAAGTTGTAACGAGGGTGATTTCGATAAAAGGGAAGTTTTGATACATCCCCATTTATTCTCTTTATTTTCTTCTTTTATTAATTTGCTGGTATTATATCATTATCATAATAATACTTTGCAGTTGCTATTTGATATTTATGTAAGGGAGTAAGGTCAAATTTAATAAAATTACTCTTACCGCAAATTTTTACTTTAACCGTTTTTGCATTTAATATCTTATCTATAAATTCTGAGGATACTGCGTTGATGGAATTCTCGGTACATGATACTGTGAAAAGTTTATTAACTTTGCGATTAGGCTCTACATTAAATGTAATAACCTCATCATCATCAATTAAAAAATCAATTTTGTCAATGAATAACCAATCACTTCCAACAAATTCATTTTTTATAGCGTAACCTTTATAATTTTCTTTTTTGTTAAATGTATAAATGAAGTATAGACTGTTATATGTGGCATCATTTACTCTTTTTATAGGAGTGAAATTATAATATACCATTCCAACTTTTGAGAATTCATCATATTTTGTATAGTTTTCCATAAAATCCAGAGAGTAAATCGTTAAAAAACTATTAGCTGATGAATTATAATTGTCGTGGGTTTTGAATCTCATATAGTATTTATTAGGGACGAAAAAAATGGATTGTCCTAAATGCCCATATGATATCTGATCAGCTGTTCCGTATAAAGAAGTTAATAATTCATTGACATACTCAACTTTTTGGGGATTTATATTCAGAGTAATAGACCCTACTATGCCATTTGATACATTATAACGGAAACTTGAAAAATATGGATGTTTTTTTAATATAATATTCCCATGTTTATCTAGTTTCTTTGTTTCTTTATAAGCTATATAATTAACTGCTGGTTCTCCAATTCCTATCTCTTGACCAAAGTCTAATTTGTTGAGGAAATCAACATAAACATGATTTTCTTTTTCTTTGGATAATGCAGTTAAGTGATCTTTCTCTTTGTTGAAATTTTGTGCAAACAGGTTGCTTCCTAAAGTTGTAGCTAAAATGATTAGTAAAAGTTTCTTCATGATGAATTTATTTTGTTTCCTGCAAATATAATCTTTATTAATTGAATCTACTTCTGTTTTATAGAATAACTCATAGTATCTGCTGAATTTGAATGAAGAAAATGTCTACAATGCATTTCTATATAGTTCCATAAGAGGCTGACTAAGAAGATCGAAAAGTTGATTTTATCCCTTCTACAGATACTTGCGGGGAGATGATCAATAGTTCTTTCTTTTTTAGTCAGCCCCAATATTTGTTATATTCTGTGATTTGAGGTAAGATATTCTTTTTTATAAATAACCATTTGCTATTTCATCGCTTATGGCAGTGGATCAGCCTTTGCCGGTCGTTTCGGGTCATAAACAGCTACTCCCACTTTTGAGTCAGCACAGCCGTAATACAGATACCATTTGTTTTTGAAGTAAACCATTCCTTCAATAAAGACAGTGCCGTCCACATATTGACCACTCTTCTCAAAACTGTCCATCGGACGGAAGAACGGTTCATCGAGACGGGTGATAAAGCGAGTTGGGTCGTTGGCGTCGAAGAGTGCTTGTCCGGCAGCATAGACATTGGCGGTATAGCGTTTGTCGCCTCTTCCAGAATGGTTCTTACCATTATAAAGGAGGACAATACCTTTCGGGGTGTAGATAGCAGGAGGTCCACATTCGGTGAGGTGACTGTCGAAATAGCCGTCGCGGGGGGAGAATAATTTCTTCAGAGAACCGTCAATGTTTACAATCGGTGTCCAATTGATCAAATCATCGGAAGTAGCTGCAAAGACATGCTCTTCTCCCCAGTACATGAAGTATTTCCCGTTGATTTTCTTGATGAGCTGTTTCCCTTTAACAACTTCGGTCAAGATAGAGCCGGACTTACAACCCAAGTTGAAGAACTTTCCATCATATGCTTTGGCAAAAGCGGGACCATGTTTCGTCCATTCTTTCAGGTTACGGGAGGTTGCTACGGCCAGGCGGGGAATGTGGCGGTTCCATTGTGTATACATCATCACATATAATCCGTCTTCTGTGACTGCTACTCGAGGATCTTCGCAGCCACCCGGCCATTCCAGTTCTTTCTGCGAATCAGTGTCGGGATAGAATACAGGTGCTTTTTCTCGTTTAAAATGGGTGCCGTCGGTGGAAGTGGCATAGCCGAGACGGGAAGTACGGTGGCCGATACCAATTCCGGATTTGTCTTCTGCACGGTATAACACAACAATCTCTCCGTTGTAGAGTGTGGCTGCCGGATTGAACGTATCGTTTGATTCCCAAGCGATGGAATCTTTGGTTAACGGACAATAAAACTTAGTATTTGCAATAGGGGAGATTACCGGATTCACATTCTTTGGGCGTTCAAAACCTCCGAAAGCCCAGTCAGGTAACTGATTCTCTTTATGTTGGGAGGACTGTCCGTGAATGGTACAGGTCATCATAGTCGTAACAAATAGGAATAAAAAAATTGGTTTCATATTGCTTATTGTATATTATTTAATCGTTGTTCATATTATATAGGTTATTCCTTTTTTAGAGGACAGATATTCTCTACATACAAGTTAGAAAATAAATAAATGCTGTCATCTGTCACATGATCGGGTGCAAATGATTGATCCTAAATATATTATTATGTGACAGCATGGTGTGATAGCAATGTGACGATTATGTTGCTGTCACTTTGTTCGAGATTGGGATTCTATTACTTTTCTGCAATGAAGATACTTGTTCCCGAAAAGTTCTCAGTGCATGAAACAAAAGTTATCTCGGTTGAAACTTTTGTTTCATCGGTAAGAAACTTTAGTTTCCTCACCGGGAAACTCTAGTTTCGTTCGCTTGAAACTGTAGTTTCAATGCCTTGAAACCATTCAGGAACTGTGGGGATTCGACATTAGAGACGGTTACTTCATAAGCAGAATCCGATAAGAAAGTAGCAGGAGCCTACCGGATACTATTCAGTAACTCGACCTTTCCTTCATTGACAAGCTTTAGAATCAGTTCTCCAAACAATGTATTTTGCCATGCAAACCATGCTCGGGTGAAGTTTCTGGGATCATTTTTATGGAAAGATTCGTGCATGAAACCTGTTCCGGCATCCGTATCCATCAGCATTTTGATACAAGTCTTGATTTCCGCATCGTTCTGGCTGGTAAATGCTTTCATCATGATACTCATAGGCCAGATCATGTCATATCCGATATGTGGACCACCGATACCTTCACCGGCCGTACCTTTGAAGAAATAAGGATTGTCTTCACTCCAAACAAATTTGCGGGTATTCTGGTAAATCGGATCACTCACTTTGACATCCCCCAGATAAGGCAGGGCGATAAGGCTCGGCACATTGGCGTCATCCATTAACAGCTGATTGCCGAAGCCATCCACCTCAAAAGCATAGATCTTACCATATTTCGGATGATTGTAGACAGCGTACTTTTTCAAGGCTTTCTCTACTTCGTCTGCCAGTGTGGTGCATTCTTTGGCTAAAGCCGGCTTTTTATTAACGGTATTCAGAATTTCGGCAGCTTTGCGCAGGGAAGTAACGGCAAAGAAGTTAGACGGAACGAGGAATTGGAAAGTCGTGGCGTCATCAGAGGGACGGAAAGCGGAAGCTATCAGCCCGATCGGTTTCACCGGGTTACCCCAACCGTCGTTTGTCATTGTGTCAAGTGCGCGTTCTGTTTTGCGTTGGAAGCGATAAGGACCTTTCGGTTCTTCTTTTCGTTGCTGTTCCTTAAACGTTTTCAGAACCTTGGCGATGGCTGTAAGCCATTCGTCGGAGAATATACTGGCGTCTCCCGTTGTCTTCCAGTAATGATAAGCGAGCCGGATAGGATAACAAAGTGAGTCGATTTCCCATTTACGTTCATGCAGTTCGGGCTTCATGTCAGTAAGGTCGCTCATCCATTCGCCCCCTTCGGCATTCATATTGAAAGCATTGGCATACGGATCGATGTTAATGCATTTGAACTGGCGGTTGATAACGCCTGCCAACATCTTTTTCAGTTCCGTGTCTTTGTTGGCGAGTTGCACGTAAGGCCATACTTGTGCTCCGGAGTCACGCAACCACATGGCATGGATGTCACCTGTATACACAAATGTGTCGTCTTTCCCGTCAAAATGGACAGTGGTATCCAATGTGTTTGGAAAACAGTTCTCAAACATCCATGCCAGTTTGGCGTTAGTCAGCAATTGCTTGATATGCGCAATCTGTTCTTCTACGGCTTGTGAGACAAACAGACGTTTGGTAGCTTCCGGACGATTACTCCGGTAATTATTGATTTTCGTATTGTCTTGTTGGATGACTATTTCACTGTTTGCCATCGCTTGTGCGCTGGTTGCGCCAAACAGTACTATAGATAAACCTATGGCTTTTGTTATATTCATGGTAATTGTTTTAAAATAAATGATGAATGAGTAATGAATAAGGTTAATTTATTTCGGCAAAAAACTCAATGAGGCAGGCATTGTCTAGCAACCATTTATACGGTTCTTCTTTGTGCCCCGACCAATCTCTTCCTAATAGTCCGTTTTCATCCCGATAGTTTTCCCAAGCATGAAGTACATTTTCCACCATCGCATTGACATAGGCGGGATTCTTGTCAATCTTATATAGAGCTTTCAACCCTCTGAATAAGATAACGTTAAACCAGGCCATGTCTTTGTGTACCTTGAATATCGGATCTTTCTTATCAGCTTTTGTACGGAAAAATGTGTCCGTTCCTGCAGCCGTTTGCTGAGCGTCACGCAAGTACTGCTCGTCTCCTGTTTCCTCATAAAGTAGTACGCCTGCCTGAATCATTTGCCCGCTGTTGTACGCATATTTTTCTTTGGCGATATTTCCTTTCAGGTTGATATTGTCCCAATAGAGATGATCGTTGGGATCGCAGAGATTTTTCTTTGTCCAAGCATAAGTCTCTTTGGCTTTTTCCAGATACTTGCTGTCTTTGGTCAACCGGTACAACTTGACACCCAGCACCGCAGACGGTGCATTGGAACAAGTGTGCTTTCCCTCTTTCTGCTGTTCACACCAGAAGATTCCACCACCCAGTTCGTCGCTCCATCCGCTGTAGATGTATTGATACAAGGCAACAGCCTTCTCCAGATAAGCCGGATGATGAGTGAGACCGTAATAGTCGCAATAATCCAAAGCAATCCAGATGTTATCATCATAGTAGCGTCCGTGCTGTCCGTACTTGGTAGGATATGACTGATAACAAGCCGGTTGGCGGCTGTCGTCCCAATACTGGTTCATTCCTGCGAGAATTCTGTTTTCTAATGTTTTCTTGTACTTTTTGTTTCCGGTGGCCTTGTACAGCGCCACACAACCCGACATCATTCCTGAGTAAGGCCACAAGAAAGAAGCTTTTAGCATTCCGTTTTGTTGTATACCTCCCGCCAGGTAAGTGATTTTCTGGTTGGGGTTGACGGGATAGGTCTCTGTGAGCAGCCCGTCTGCGGTATGGTATAAATTCAAGACATTGTTTAACACCGAGTCGGCAATGGAAAGATAGCGATTATTCTTCGGTGTCTTTCCAGTTGCGGAAGCAAGGCTGAACAACATACATACGAGGATACATATATTTTTCATGCGAATATCAGGTTGTGTGGTGAAACTTTCCGGTTTGTTTGCTGAAAGGATTATTTCTGCCGATGTTGGTCAAACTCCAGTTCTACCTTTACAGGGAAATGGTCAGAGGGAGTGCGAGCTTGATAAACTTTGATGTCGATTTCTTCCGGGCAGTCATTGGCGTTCTTTTTTTCACCATTGCCTACGATACTCCGGTAAGTATCCGTCAGTACACCATATCTTTTCACATGGAAAGAAGGAGAAACGAATACATGGTCGATACGGCTTTCTGTAAAGCTGTTCGGATCGAAATCATTGAATGTTCCGTTGGTCGCATAATGGAAATCGCACTTCTCGTATGAGTCGCACAATACACCTTTGCTTACGAAAGCGTCGTATGACTGATGAGTTTGGTCGACATTGAAATCACCGGTCAGGATTGCCGGAAGATTTTTACCTTTGCCGAGTTCTTTCATCTTGTCTTGTACAAGAAATGCACTTTCTACACGGGCTTTCTTACCGATGTGGTCCATATGCAGGTTGAAGAACAGGAATTCAAAACCGGTATCCTTACATTTGAAGTGTCCCCAACTGCAAATACGCGGCAATACGGCATCCCAACCTTTACTCGGTACGTCGGGAGTCTCCGAAAGCCAGAAGTCCCCCTTTTCTATAATATCGAATTTGTCGGTACGATAGAAAATAGCGGAATGCTCTCCTTTCTCTTTACCGTCATCACGCCCTACGCCGATGTAATCATATCCGGGTAATGCTTTTTTCATATCTTTCAATTGATGGAGAAAGCATTCCTGCGTCCCGAAAATATCGAAATCGTGGTATTGTACTATTTGGGCGATGACCGGATAACGTTGCCCCCAACCGTTTCCACGGGCTGAATCGCTACCGTTGGCATTTCTCAGATTATAGGAAGCAACAGTAAGCGTAGTGGGCTGGTAGTTGCTGTGGCAAGCACAAAGGGTTGCCGAAACAAGGACAATTAGTAAAAGGTTTTTAAGTTTCATGTTTTTATGGTTTGTATAATAGATTTCTTGACCCTCAAAAATACGATATTTTATTCAAATGAAAGAGAATAAGGCACGTCTTTTTCTGTAATTCCCCGTTGTTTGTTGGGCTTAGGGCTCATTTGGAATTGAATATTGGCACCTTTCATCAGTTGGTCATGTGTAAGATAATTGCGGGAGTATGATTTTCCGTTTATTTTCATATCCTTGATGTAGCAATTGTCGGCTTGATTGTTTTCCGCCTTGATGGTTATTGTCTTCCCGTTTTCCAGATGCAGCTTTGCTGATTTGAACAAAGGAGTCCCCAAGATATATTCATCCGTTCCCGGGCAAACAGGGTAGAAACCTAGTGCGGAGAATACGTACCAAGCGGAAGTCTGTCCGTTATCTTCGTCGCCACAATATCCGTCGGGGGTAGCAGTGTAGAGTTTGTTCATAATTTCGCGTACCCGGTATTGAGTTTTCCAAGGCTCACCGGAATAATTGTAGAGATACACCATGTGTTGAATCGGTTGGTTACCGTGTGCATATTGTCCCATGTTCATTACTTGCATTTCACGCATTTCGTGAATCATGCCGCGACTCTCCATGCCTAGTTTGCCCGGAATCACAAAGACGGAATCCATCATAGTATTAAATTCTTTCTTGCCGCCCATCAAGTTAATAAGTCCTTGTGGGTCATGGAATACACAGAAACTCCAATGCCAGCTGTTCCCCTCGCAGAATTCACCACTCCAGTCTACCGCATCGAAATTACGGTTGAATACTCCTTTGTCATCCTTGCCGACCATCAGTTTGCGTTCCGGATGGTAAACATTCTTATAGTTCAAGGCGCGTTTCTTGTAAATGTCGATTTCGCCGGCCGGTTTCCCCAGCTTTTTACCTAATGTGTAGATCGCCCAGTCGTTATAAGCATACTCTAGTGTGCGGGCTACGTTTTGTCCGATTCCTATGTTATTGGCTACATATCCTAGCTTGTTGTAAGATTCGTAACCGAGACGACCGGAAGCAGTACCTTGAAGATGGGCATTCGTGCCATGTTTCAGCGCCTCCCAAAGCACCTCAATATCATATCCCCGTAAACCTTTGATGTAAGCATCGGTTACTACAGAAGCCGAGTTGTTGCCTACCATACAATCCCGATGACCGGGACTGGCCCATTCCGGCAGGAAGCCGCTTTCTTTGTAAGCATTCACCAATCCCTCCTGCATTTTCAGGTTCATCGACGGATACATTAGATTGAGAAAAGGAAACAAGCAACGGAATGTGTCCCAAAATCCGGTGTCGGTGAACATATAACCGGGAAGCACTTTGCCATTGTAGGGACTGTAATGCATCACTTGCCCTTTTGCATCTATCTCGTAAAAACTGCGTGGGAAAAGCATGGAACGGTATAGGCAAGAATAGAAGGTACGTAGATTGTCAATGTTGTCGTCCTCAATCTCTATTTTACTCATCTCACGATTCCAGACGGCTTTTCCATTGCTTACTAGTTGGTCGAAGGTATGATTGCCGAGTTCCTTGAGATTGAGTTCCGCCTGTTCCGGACTGATAAAAGAAGAGGCAACACGGGCATGAACTATTTCACCTTTTTTTGTGGCAAATCCGATGATAGCGCCAGTGTGGTTTCCTTTTACTTCCGTTTCATTCGGAAGAATATTATTTTCGGAAACTGCGGAAACAAATGTGAACGGTTTGTCGAAGTAAATGACAAAGTAGTTCTTGAAGTTTTCCGGTACACCGCCACTGTTTTTTGTCGAATAACCGATAATTTTGTTTTCTTCCGGAATTACTTTTACATAAGAACCCTTATCAAATGCGTCTACGATAACATAGGAATTCTTGGTCTCCGGATATGTGAAACGGAACATCACGGCACGTTCGGTAGGGGCGAGTTCGGTGGTCACATCATGATCGGCCAAATACACCTTATAATAATAAGGTTTGCTCACTTCCGCTTTGTGGGAGAACCAACTGGCACGTCGGTCTTGGTCGAATACCAGTCCGCCTGTGATAGGCATGATGGCAAACTGACCGTAGTCATTCATCCAGGGACTGGGTTGGTGGGTTTGCTTGAATCCCCGAATTTTGTCGGCATTATATGTGTATGCCCAGCCATTACCCATCTCACCGGTCTGCGGTGTCCAGAAGTTCATCCCCCACGGCAATGCTGTGGCGGGATATGTATTCCCGGTAGACAATTCAAACTTGGATTGAGTACCTACCAGAGTACTGACATAATCTACCGGGTTCTTTACGGCAGAAGATTGCAGGCTGTATAGTACGGCACTTCCAAGAAATAACAAGTGTTTAAATGAAAAATGTGTTTTCATGAACAAATGAATTTATAGATTTGAAAATAATTTCTACGACGAAAATAGGGAGAAAAGAGATGTGCTTTTAGGAATAGTAGAGCTAAATCGTCTCTTGTCGCTAGAATGAACTACTCTGGCGCGGAACTTTACTTATATTCTCGCCAAAAAAGAACCGGAAATATTTTTTTGTTTACCTTTGTCATATAGCAAACCCAAGAAAAATGCACTATGAGAAGACCATTCGTTTTTATCTGTTTATGTATCCTTAATTTGTTGATATATAATGCATCTGCATATAACCTAAAGCAGATTGCTGATAAGGAATATATGTCTAACAGTTCTATTACATCTCTTTGCCAGGATGAGCGCGGACTGATGTGGATCGGTACTTGCGACGGACTGAACATTTATGATGGACAGGAGATTGAGGAATTTAAAATCCGTGACAAGGAGGATTACTTGTCCGGTAATTTGATTGACAATATAGTATATACAGGTGAAGATATTTACTGGATTCAAACCTACTATGGTTTGAACCGTTTGGATCGGAGAACGAATGCTATTACGCACTATAATGAGTTTCAGAAACTTTTTTTTATGAATAAGGATAATAACGGTAACCTGTTCATTATTCAGGATAGCAACTGCATCTATTACTATCACAAAAAGGAGGGCGTTTTTAGAAAAATCAATATTACGGGAATCCCTATTTCCGACATTGTGGACTTCTTTATTGACGCCACTAATCGGATGTGGGTAGTTATGAAAGGATACAATCGCTGTTATGACATACAGCAGGAGCCTACTTCGGGGGATATCACCCTATTGCCTCAGAAGACCGGATTGATTTATCGCACTTCGTTGATTTATTGTTTTAATGATGCGGAATCTCTTTATTATATTGATAAGGATTATAACTTTTATGCTTTCCATATTCCGACACAGAAAAATGAGTTTATAGCTAATCTTGAGAAGGAGATACAGACGCGAGGAAAGGTTTCTTCTATCGTTCATTATCATGATAGTTTCTTTGTAGGGTTCTTGATGGATGGCATTCTATTGTTGGAAAAGCAAAAAAATACGAGTCATTACCGGATTCAACCGCTGCCGGTCAATAGTGGTGTGTTCTGTCTCAAGAAAGACCGTTTTCAGGATATTGTCTGGATCGGTACGGACGGGCAAGGTGTATATCTTTATTCCAATCCCCTCTATTCCATTAAATCGGTAGTACTTGGTAATTATACTGAAAAAATAGAACGCCCTGTACGTGCTTTGTTACAAGATGATGAACGTACGTTCTGGGTCGGGACAAAAGGCAATGGTATCCTTAAAATCTATGATTATGAGGTTGATAAGAATTTATCCGATTGCCGGGCGGAGGTTTTGACTACCTCCAATAGTGCTTTGGGTAGCAATGCTGTTTATTGTTTTGCCCGAAGCCATCGTAATTTGTTGTGGATAGGAGAAGAAGAAGGGTTGACCTATTACTCGTATCGGGAAAAACGTATTAAGCGTCTGCCGGTGCGGATAGGGAATGAAGAGTTCAAGTACATACATGATATTTACGAAACGGCAGACTCCGAACTCTGGCTGGCAAGTGTCGGGATGGGAGTTGTGAGAGCTCGTATTGCCGGGACGCCGGATAATCCGCTCATTGTAGATGCCCAACGTTACATTATTAATGATGGTGAACTGGGATCGAATTATTTCTTCACTATTTATGCGGAGAATGAAGCTAATTTATTATTTGGTAATAAGGGATATGGAGTTTTCCGTTTTAATAAAACAACTAATGGGTTGGAGCCTGTATCTACTCATAAGTATGAAAACATGACTTTGAACAATATACTTGCCATCAGTAAGGACAGTAGTAATAATTATCTGTTTGGAACAAGTTACGGGCTGATAAAATATACTTCGGAAACTTCTTATCAGCTTTTTAATGCAAAGAACGGCTTCTTGAATAATACGATTCATGCTATTCTCAAAAATTCTCCTGATAACTTCTGGTTAAGCACTAACCTGGGATTAATTAACTTTGATACAAAGCGGAATGTGTTTCGTTCGTATGGCTTCAGCGATGGTTTGAAGGTTGTGGAGTTCAGTGATGGCGCTGCTTTTCGTGACCCCGACACCGGCACACTATTCTTTGGAGGAATCAACGGTTTTGTTGCAATCCGGGCAGACGGTCGTCCCGAACAGCTTTATATGCCTCCGGTTTATTTCGATAAGTTGTCAATCTTTGGTAAACAATACAATCTGGGAGAGTTCCTTACTCGGAAAGAAGATACTGAAGTATTGAATTTGCAGTATGATCAGAATTTCTTCTCTGTTTCGTTCGCTTCTGTGGATTATCTGAATGGTAATAACTGCACCTATTTTTATAAATTGAAAGGGTTGAGCGACCAATGGGTGAATAATGGTTCGGAAAGCGCTGTATCCTTTACCAATATGGCTCCCGGCGAATATACGCTGTTAGTGAAATATTATAATAGCGTTTTTGATAAGGAAAGCGATGTTTACTCTTTGGTTATCCGCATAGGTGATCCCTGGTATGCTTCCTGGTGGGCTTACTTAATTTATGCTTTATGCTTGCTTTTGCTGGCGGGCTTGTTGATTCGTTCATTTATATTGCGTTCGAAGCGTAAAAAACAGGAATTGCTGAATGAAATAGAGAAACGCCATCAGAAGAATGTATTTGAATCCAAGCTCCGTTTCTTTACTAATATAGCGCATGAGTTCTGTACACCATTGACTTTGATTTATGGTCCTTGTGGACGAATTCTTTCATCAAAAGGACTTAGTAAATTTGTGGCTGATTACGTACAGATGATTCAGACGAATGCCGAACGTCTCAATAATCTGATTCACGAACTGATTGAATTCCGTCGTATTGAAACTGGTAACAGGGAAGTGCGTGTGGAGTCGCTGAATGTATCCTCTATTATGAAAGGAATAGCCAAAACTTTTGTGGAGATGGCTAAATCCAGAAATATTACTTTCTTGAGCAAGATACCCGAACAAGTGATGTGGAACTCTGATAAAGGCTTCCTGAATACTATTATCATAAATCTGATTTCGAATGCGTTTAAATATACTCCTGAGGGGCAAGGCATTAAGATAGAACTTGATACGACCGAAGAAAATGTGCTGATTCTTCGTGTGGCAAATGAGGGGAGTAGCATTAAGGAGAAGGACTTCCAGTATATCTTCAACCGGTATGCTATTTTAGATAATTTCGAAAATCAGGATGAAAGGAATTTTTCGCGCAACGGATTGGGGCTGGCCATCTCTTATAATATGGCAAAACTGCTGAATGGTACTTTAAAGGTGGAAAATACGTCTGACGGATGGGTGATGTTTACATTGACTTTGCCGATGATGGAGTTGACTACCGGAATGCAGGAGATAAAACAAGCTACGGCGGAATATATTCCTAAAATCGATACCCAGCCAATCTTGAAACTTCCTCAATATGAATTTGACAAAATGCGTCCGACGCTTCTTGTAGTCGACGATGAAATAGAAATGTTATGGTTTATAGGAGAAATCTTTTCCGGAGATTTCAATGTGGTTACTTTGCAGGATCCTGAACGGCTCGATCAGGTAATGAATGAGGTTTATCCGAATGTGATCATTTGTGATGTCATGATGCCTGGAGTCGGTGGCATTGAATTGACACAACGGATAAAGTCTGTGAAAGAAACGGCACATATTCCTATTATTATCGTATCCGGACGGCACGAAATGGAACAGCAAATGGCAGCTCTTTCTGCCGGTGCGGAGATGTATATAACCAAACCGTTTAGTGCGGAATATCTTCGTATTTCAGTGTGTCAGGTGATGGAACGAAAAGAGATCCTGAAGAATTATTTCAGTTCACCGATCAGCTCTTTTGAGAAGTCGGATGGAAAGTTGACACATAAAGAGTCGAAGAAGTTTCTTCAGTCTGTTCTGAAGATTATTAATGATAATATAACAAACAAGGAATTAACGCCACGTTACATCGCCGATCGGTTGGCTATCAGCCCACGAAGTCTGTATCGGAAGATGGAAGAGATAGGGGAGGACAGTCCGACTGATTTGATAAAAGAGTGCCGTTTGCACATAGCGAAAGATCTGTTGCTGACCACAAAAAAGACAATTGATGAAATTGTGTTCGACTCGGGCTTCTCTAATAAAGTTACTTTCTTCAAGGCGTTTCGTGAGAAGTATGATTGTACGCCAAAAGAGTTTAGGATGAAGCAGTTGGAGGAGGTAAAATAGGAAGTAAATATCCGTGTTAATGTAGTAAATATCCGTGCCAAAAGGTAAAAAAGGAGGTTTAATCTTCTTTTGATAGAGTTTAGGGATTTTATCTTTGCTCCATCGAAGTTTTTAAGTAGATAAACTCGATAAGGTATTAATTTATTTAATCTTTAATCTAATGAAAAGGAAACTTAGTTTTTTATTTCTCTCAGCATTAACCATTCCATTTTTGATGGTTTCTTGTAGTGATGATAAAGAAGAACAGGAAGTGAAACCGGCAGCCGATTTAGTGGTTGATAATAGCTCGGTAACATTGCTGCAAGGAGACGAAATTACGGTGGGTATCACCTCCGGTAATGGCGATTATTATGTGAAACCGTTCGATGAAAGTGTGGCTACGGCTACTGTGAATGGCAATAGGGTAACCATTAAAGCTACGGAAAATAGTGAGCTTGAAGAAAATAACCGTACAGAAACCACCGTATTGGTGATAGACGGGCGTAAGAAAGTTGCTAGAATTCAGGTGCAGGTTGCCAAGCTTTGGAATTTGACTGTCGATACGCCGGAAGAGGGCTTCGATTTGTTTATCGGTGAAAAACGTTTGATTAAGATTCTGACTGGTAATGGCGATTATCAGATATCTGTGCCGGAAGGTGCCGATAAGTATCTGGAAGTGGGTGAGCTTTCCGGACAGACGTTCCCGGTGACAGCCAAGTTTGAGACGGAGACAGATCATCCGATTGAAATAACGATCACAGATAAGAAAGATAAAACAGTTGTTATTCCTATTGTGGTGAATATTGTTGATTTAACATTGAAAAGTAATGAAGCTATTTTTGCTGAACCGGATGCCGAGTCGCAATATATCGCTATTGAAAAAGGTAATGGCGGATATACTTTTACTTATCAGGTGGAAGGTGGGGAACCGACTGCGGATGCGACCATTGTTGAGGCTTCGGAAGATGAAAATTTGATTACACTAAAGCCTAAAGCCAAAGGTGATGTAAAGGTGATAGTGACAGATCAGAAAGGATCAGAAGAAGTGATTGCGGTGAAAGTGAACCCGTATAAGCTCAAAGCAAGTGTGGAGACTGTATCAATTGGAGGCTTTAAAGCTTCAACGGAATTTTCGATTGTGAAAGGTAATGGTGAATATGTCTTACAGGCGTTGTCGGAAGCAGATCAAGAATTGATGGATGTAATAGTTTTAGATGAAGGAACTTATAAGGTGACAGCAAAAAAACTAGGGGCTACAAATCTTGTTATTACAGACCAAGCCGGTGAAAAATTGACGTTACCGGTGAGCGTAAATCCGGTGGCTGCCGATATCGGAGGCGATCGTTATTTTTATATGGATGTAAAGAACCTGAACCACAGAATTCCGGAACTAGGTTTGCAGCATTTAAGTCAGGTGACTTATGAAATAATTTTTTATCCTAATGATACACGTGGCTTACAAACTTTTATGGGATTGGAAGGTAACTTATTGTTACGCTCGGAGGAAGGACGTGATACTAATCCGCATTTCCAAATAGCCTTTAAAGCTAATGGTCTTAGTAATCCATATTTGTTGAGTGAGCAGGTTGTCTATTCAGACCGTAAAGATGCTAATGCTAAAAAACCGGGTAAATGGTATCATGTCGCGTTGGTCTATGATGGAACACAACCGAATATCATGGAGGCATATAAGCTCTATATAAATGGAGTACCGGAGAAACTAACTGGGAAAGAGGACTATAGTAATAAGGCTCCCAATAGTTCAATGGACTTAACGATTATGAATGCTGATAATTATTTCATGATAGGACGTGCAAATAATAATGATTATCGTAATGGGTTGATACGTGTTTATCAGGCCCGTATCTGGAAAACAGCTCGAACGGAGCAGGAAATAAAGGAAAATTTATGTGAATTGAAATCCGGATACAATACGGATGATTTGGTAGGATATTGGATATTCTCCGATGGTATTGAAAAGTCTGAATATGAGGACTTATCAGGACATGAGATGAATGCAAAAGTTGGTGATCATAATGGCGCAAAACCTTCTACTATCGCAGCAGATCGCTATAAACCGGTAGAATGTCCCCATTCATACTAAACAAGAAATGTAATAACATGAGAAACAATATGATAACAAAGAATTTAATCAAATTTGCCTTGCTGTTTTGTCTTATCGGTCTGACGGCTTGTGACAATAAGTTGAATCCTGGATTTGATCCGGATGATTATGAACCGATTGTTCCGCCTGAACCGGTCCGGACGATGGATGCAATGGCTAGTGGTGAGCGAGTTGTGCTTTCGGGTGCATCACTCACGGATATCACACTGAAGTGGACTCCTACCGAAGTACACGGTAACACTGTATATCGTTATGAAGTATTGATTGACACCATCGGAGGTGACTTTACAAAACCTGTAGAGACGGTCTTTTCTGATAATAACGGTTTGGAACCTCAACTGACTTTGACACATTATCAAGCAAATACGATTGGTAAATTGGCTAAGTTCCGTTGTAATACTAATGGTACTTTGCGTTGGAAAGTCCGTGCATATTGCGGATTAGATCAAGCACTAAGCAGTCTGGAGGGGTATTTCGTTATTTTTATGATGGATGGCATTGATGATCTACCAACGGAAACTGAGCCTGTTTACATTACCGGTGTAGGAACGGAAGATAACGGAGATGAGGCGGAAGCGCAACAGATGCTTCGTCAGAATGATGGAATTTATCAGACTTTCACCCAACTGAAAGCTGAACAGCCCTTTGTATTTATGTCTACAGTCGGGGGACGCAAATGCTATTATTATGTAGATGATAATGGTGTATTGCGTGAGCGTAACAACGATGAGGATTACACCATTACTGTGCCTAAATCAGGCATCTACCGTATCACTATCAATATGGGTGAACAGACTATCAGTTATGATGAAATAGGGGAGGTTTATCTCTATAACCACTCTGGAGGATATAAAAAGACTTTTGACTATTTAGGACAAGGTAAATGGGGAGTGAAGAATTATACCGCACAGAAAAAGAAAGAAGATTGGGCGGGAAGTGGTGAAACTCGTCATAGCTTTAAAATGGAGATAAACGGAACAACCTATCGCTGGGGACATAAAGATAGAGATAAGGGACAACCGAACTTGTCGACAGATAAGAGCTATTATAATCTGTACCAGCTTGCGTTGGGTACAGACCCATGGGACTACAGTTTCCGTTTCTGTGATGAATTGCTCCAATGGGGTGAAATACAGGGAAATATCTTTTATGCTACAGTGAAGACAGATGTTACTCTTTATTTCAATGCAGAATTTGGAACTTATACCCATCGTTGGGTAGCTTCGGAAACGAATAAAGATTAAAACTGAATAATAATATGAAGAACTATATATCATTATCAAAAAAAGCATTACTGCTTGGTGGTGCGTTTGTAATGTTCACTTCTTGTGATGACGGAGATCTGGCGGATATCTACAAAGGGAGCTCCTCCGGTGAATATGTGTCGGATGTTAATTGGACAGAGGCCGCCAATAAGAGTACGGAAACTTATATCAAGTATTTCTTTGAGAATGCCGGTGGGCGGAATACTTTTGCGGGAGAGATCTATTGGGAGAAACCGAATACACCGGAAACCGGAGAGCCGGTGAGTACGGGCGGTAGTGGCGGATGGTCGCAGGGACACGCATTGGATATAGTGACAGACGCTTATGTGCGCCATGCGGATAATCCCGAGTATCAGACTTATCTGTATGAAAATATCATGAAACCTTTCTTGCCGGCTTTCGATGAATGGAACAGGACTTGCGGTTATGGAGGTAATGATTTCTGGAATAACTTTTATGATGATATGGAGTGGATGGCATTGGCTTGTCTGCGCGTATACGAGTTGACAGGAGATCAAGATTATTACAGTGCTTTGATGAAGATGTGGGATCATATCAAAGGAGCAAAGAATGATTATAAAGGTGTAGGAGGAATGGCATGGAAAACAGATTTGCCGGCCTCGCGTATGTCCTGTTCAAATGGTCCCGGATGTCTTCTGGCTATGAAGTTGTATCAACTGACTGTGACGGAAGCCAAAGACGGATGGGAGGATAAAGCCGCTTATTATTTGAATTTTGCTAAAGAAGTATACAATTGGATGACTGCTTATTTGTGTGATACTTCTACCGGTCAGGTATATGATAATCTGGGCATTAGAGATGATGGTACTCCGGGCGATCCGGATAAGGTGGCTCTGTCTTATAATCAGGGTACGTTTATGGCTTCTGCTTTGGCTTTGTATAATGCTACCGGTGAAGAAGAGTATCTTCGTAATGCTGTTGCTTTCGGTTCTTATCAGGTAAATAAGAAGATGGATTCCAATTATCCGGTTTTCAGTGGAGAAGGAAATTCGGGGGATAATCTTTTGTTTCGTGGCATATTTGTCCGTTACTTCCTGGATATGGTGAAACAGCCTGTCAACAGCCTTTATCCGGAAAAGACAAAGACTAAATTTATCGCAGCATTGCGTAGTTGTTCCGATGTACTTTGGACATTGGCTCACCCTGAAGGTTATTATGTATGGGAATATGATTGGGCAAAGGCACCTACCTTTGGTAATCGTAACAATAGGGAAGACCGTCTGACAATCTCTCTGAATGCGGAAGTGCCCGGAGCGACACTGATTGAGATTCGTGCCCGATATGAAGATTGGGTACAAGGTAAAACTACCGAGAAAGCCAATTGGATTGGACCGGAGTTCGGAAAGAAAGCAGAGGAATAAGATTGATTCATTATACATAGAAAATCGAAAAGAAAGATGAAACATATAAGAAGAAATATTTGTCTGATGGCTGTTTCTTGCGTTCTGCTGGCAAGTGCCCCTACGCAAAGTATGGCGCAAACAGGCAGAACGGCAAGGACACAAGCTTCTCAAAATCAAAAGATAATGGTGTCCGGTACAGTATTGGATAAGACGACAAATGAGCCTTTGATTGGTGTATCTGTTGTAGTGAAAGGAGTGGCTAATGCTGGTACGATTACCGATATGGACGGTAAGTTTACGTTGAAGTTGCCATACGCGGAAGCTCCGTTGGTTTTTTCCTATCTGGGATACCAACCGCAGGAAATTATCCCCGGTGCTAAAAAAGAGCTGACTGTCTTGTTGCAGGAAGATACAAAAGCCTTGCAGGAAGTGGTGGTAGTAGGTTATACTAAGCAGCGTAAGGAGACGATGGTCGGTTCGGTAGCTACGATTACCACAAAAGACTTGACACAGAGTCCTACAGCTAATATTAACAATGCACTTGCCGGACGTTTGCCGGGTTTGGTCGTCAATCAATATGCCGGTGGTGAACCGGGAGTTGACCAAAGTGAATTGTTTATTCGTGGTAAGGCGACTTACGGTAACCAAAGTGCTATTGTCATTGTCGACGGAATCGAACGTGACATGAGTTATCTTGCACCGGATGAAATAGAAACGTTTACTATTTTGAAAGATGCTTCCGCAACGGCTGCTTACGGTATTCGTGGTGCGAACGGTGTGATAGTCATTACAACTAAACGTGGTAAAGCTGCCGAGAAAGCAACCGTAAACCTGAAAGCTTCTATCGGTATCAATCAGCCTATTGGATTTCCTGAGTATTTAGGTTCTGCCGATTATGCGACTTTGTATAATGAAGCGCGGTTGAATGATGCGAAGATGACAGGAGCTGATGTAAGCAGTTTGAATCTTTTTTCACAACAGGCTATTGATAACTTCCGCCGTGCCAAAGGAGATAATTCCGATGGATTGGGATATGATTGGGATTATTACGATTTTGCTTTTAAACCTGGTATGCAGGAAGATGTCAGCCTCTCTATACGTGGTGGTACGGACAAAGTACGCTATTATGTGCTAGCTAATTATTTCTCACAAGGAGGCAACTATAAGTATTCGGATGCCGGTGAATATGATTCACAGACCAGATTCACACGTTACAACTTTCGTTCGAATATTGATATTAACATTAATCGTTATTTGAGTACTCGTCTGGATTTAGGTGCCCGTATTACCGACCGTAACGCACCGGGTACGACTGCCGGTCGTTTGATGACAATTTGTGCGACACAGCCTCCTTATCTGCCTATTTTGGTAGAGGAAAACTCCCATCCGCAGAATGAAGAATACATACAGCAGAATTCCCGTGGTATGCTTTATGGCGATAACATTTATCGCTACAATATTCTGGGAGAATTGAGCCGCACCGGTTATCTGAATGAAAAGAATACTTATCTGAACGGTAGTTTTGCCATGAATCTGGATATGGGATTTCTGACGAAAGGGTTAAAAGCAGAGATAATGTTTTCTTATGACGCTTCCGAAGGACGTTGGATTAACCGTAAGTTGGATACTTATAAAGACGGTTACCGTGAATATCCGAAATATGCTACGTTTATGCCGATTGAAGGTTCTGACGCTTATATGGAAGGAGGACACTATACCGGTGCTTACAAGACCGGCAATAAGTATGACATAGACCAGACCATCGGTAACGGGTTCAGCCACAATGCTTCTGACGGGCGGACGTATATACAGGCACGTGTGGACTACAATAGAGTATTTAAGGATCGTCATGAAGTGACGGCCATGTTACTGGCCAATCGCGGTAACCGTACAGTCAATAATGAGTTAGCTTATCATAGCCAGGGTATTACCGGGCGTTTTGCCTACTATTACAACCAGAAATATCTGATGGAGTTCAATTGCGGTTATAATGGTTCCGAGAATTTCGCTCCGGGTAAACGCTATGGATTCTTTCCTGCCGGTTCTATCGGTTGGGTTATTTCGGAGGAGCCTTTTATGAAAAAAGCCTCTTGGATTGACTTCTTGAAAGTAAGGGCTTCTTATGGATTGGTAGGTAGCGATAATGTAAGCAGCCGTTTTCCTTATTTGGCTTTCTACGGCGGAGGTAGCGGCTATCACTTCGGAAATAATTTCGGTACTGAGGTCGGCGGCACTTCTGAAGGAAATTTGGCGAATGAGAATCTGACATGGGAGAAGGCCCGTAAATTGAATGTCGGTATTGACTTTACTACGTTGAATCAACGCTTGGCTTTGACTGTTGATGCCTTCTATGAATATCGCTTCGATATTATTACGGATATGAACGGTGACGGTATCATGGGGTATCCGGATATCGTAGGTAAAGATGCGGCTTTACAGAATCTGGGTGAAGTCAGTAACCGAGGTGTGGATGTAGAGTTGAGCTGGAACGATAAGATTGGAAAAGATTTTCGTTATTATATCCGTCCGAATCTTACTTTTTCCCGTAACCGTCTGGAGTATAAAGCGGAAGTTGCCCGTAAGAACTCCTGGCGTAAGGAGACAGGCAAACGTCTGTATGAGAACTTTGTTTATGTGTTCGACCATTTCGTAGCCAATCAGGATGAAGCCGACCGTCTGAATAAGATTGGGTATCAACCGTGGGGACAATTGATTCCGGGAGATGTGGTATATAAAGATTTAGACCGCAATGGGGTGATTGACGATGAAGACCGTACGGCAATGGGAAATCCTCGTAGCCCGGAGTTGATGTTCGGTATTCCTTTCGGTTTCCAATATAAGAATTTTGACTTTAGCGTATTGTTGCAGGGAGCAACTAATACTTCTATCTTGCTGAATGGGGCTGCCGTATTTGACTTCCCGCAGTTTGAACAGGATAAGATCGGCCGTGTGAAGAAGATGCACTTGGACCGGTGGACACCGGAGACTGCTGCTACTGCCAAATATCCGGCGCTGCACTATGGAACGCATGATAATAATAAGAACGGGAACAGCAGTTTATTCTTGTATGATGCTTCCTATCTTCGTCTGAAAAATGTGGAAATAGGTTATAATGTATCTCCTAATTGGTTGCGTAAGTTCCACGTACAACAGGCTCGTATCTACGTGCAAGGTTTGAATCTGCTGACTTTCGATAAATTGGGGGATGTGGATATAGACCCGGAAACGAAATCCGGTGATGGAGCTTCTTGGTATCCGATTCAAAAGGTATTCAATTTCGGTATTGATATTACATTCTAAATAAGATAGAAATATGAAAAAGTTATATAGATATTCAACAATCGTGTTCTCAGTCCTGTCATTGTCTCTCACTTCGTGCAGTGACTACCTGGACCGTGACGACGATGATAACATAACAGAAGCGGACGTATTTGCCCGTTACGAAAAAGTGAACGGACTAGTTTCCGATGTATATGCGGCTGCAAAGAAAGCAGACCGTCCGCTGGTATTCTTCGAACACTTCAGCAACAGTGCCATTACGGACGAATGTGAAGGAACCAATGTAGAAGGAAACATTACGAATAACTTCAATAACGGTGCCTGGAATCCGAATTCTTTACCCGGTAGCGTAGGGCAATATTGGGAGGCTCTTTATGAAGGCATCCGTAAGGCGAACCTGATTATAGAAAATGTGGAGAAATACAATACTCCCGACAATCCTCAGCAAGATGGTGACTTGCGCAACCGCATCGGAGAGATGTATTTTATGCGTGGCTATTTTCACATGTTGTTGATGCGTATGTATGGAGAAGCTCCTTATATTGATTATGTGGTTCATGCGGGAGATAATATGGACTTTAAGAAAGAATCGGTTCATGCGATGGTAGAAAAGATTGTGGCGGATGCACAGACTGCTTATAGCATGGTGCCTAATAAATATGTGAAAACTTCCGAGAACTTTGGTCGTGTAGATAAAGGTGCTTGTCTGGGGTTGATTGCTTTTGTCCGGTGGGTTGCCGCTACTCCATTGTGGAACGGTGCTTCTCAGTATGGATATAATCTGCGCCGTGTATTTGAGAATGAATATGCGTATGATATCAATCGTTGGAGAAGGGCGAAAGAAGCCGCTAAGGCTGTTATGGATTTTGAGGTTGGTGGAACAAAGCGTTATTCTCTCTATACCAAACATGATGCGAATGATTTTAAAGACCCTGCTGACGGTAATCTGAATGATAGCCGTGTATATGCCCGTTTGTGGGATATGTTCTATGATATGGACGCGTTTGCTAATGAGTATGTATTCTTTATGACGAAAAGTAAGGATCAAGCTTGGCAGGGCGATATCTATCCACCTAGCCGTGAAGGTAGCTCACGTCAGCAGCCCGTGCAGGAACAAGTGGACGAATATGAATATATTGTAGGTGATTATGGTTATCCGGTCTATTCAGCGGAAGCCCGCAAGGGTGGCTATGATGATGCGAACCCATATGTGAAAGGAACTCGTGACCCGCGTTTCTACCGTGATATTATTTATCACGGTGCTCCTTACCGTAATAACAATAATGAGTCGAAGATAATTAATACTGCTAGTGGTTCCGATAAGATTGGGGCAACCAATGCGACTACTACAGGGTATTATTTGCGTAAGTTCCAGCAAGAGTCTTGGAATAAGTCGGGTAACTTCAGTATCAATGCGCCTGCTATCTGGCGTCTGCCTGAGTTTATCTATATTTATGCAGAGGCTTGCAATGAGTTGGGAGAAGATATAGATGAGGCTTATAAACAGGTGAATATAGTTCGTGAACGTTCATTCATGAAACCGATGCCGCCGGAAGTGAAGACTAATCAGCGTTTGATGCGTGAATATATTCAGCGTGAACGCCGTGTGGAACTCTTTTATGAGGGAAAACGGCCTTGGACCTGTCGTTTGTATTTGGAACCGACCAGTAAGGAGGAACTGGCAAAAGAAAGTCTTTGGAAGTCCAGCGCAAGTGATAATTCAAAACGCACACAGAAGTATTGGGCTGCCAATAACGGTGCATTGCCTCGTTGCCAGCGAATGATTAACGGTATGCGTCCGGTGCAAGATGAGAATGGTGCAATTTCTGTTGGCGGTGTGAAATACAGGATGGAACGTTTCTGTGTGGAAGAACGTGTTTTCTCTATTCAGCATTATTTATTCCCTATTCGTCAGAGTGAATTACAGAAGACACCGTCTATTGAGCAAAATCCCGGATGGTAAACGATAGGAATGTATAACTTAAAAAAGAAAATCAGATGAAACGAATCTATACATATATGTGTCTGTTGCTTTTGTCCGTATGCTCGTTTGCCGTTGCAGGATGTGACGACGATGATGATAACGGTGTTGCTAAAGACTTGATAGAGGTGATAGTAAATAAACCGGTGGTACGTATCGGTCAGAATGAAGAAGTCAAGGTGAATATAGTGGTGGGAAATGGAGACTATACAGTGAGAAGCTTTAACAGTGCGATTGCGACTGCTGCGGTTTCTGGCGAACAGATTATAATAAAAAGTGGTTCGCAGAACGGAGCAACTACTGTGGAGGTGATGGATGGTGAAGGAGTGACTACTGATATTTCTGTCAATGTAGGTGTATTTGAGTTGGAGGTGAATGAATCTCAAGTTACGTTGGAGGTTGGGGATAAAAAGCAATTGATTGTCAGTATGGGAAATTTTTCCAGTAATGATGAACTCTCCTGTCCTGTGGAAGATGAAACTATTGTTAGCATAGTGAATACCGATGTATTCCGTCCTTTCTATACCTTGACAGGGTTGAAGAGTGGGCATACAACGGTGACTTTCACAGATCATAAAGGGAAGCAGGCAATAGTTCAGGTGACTGTGAATCCTATTTCTATTGATGTTTCCAACCTGACCCCAAGAGTCGGAGTGAATAATAAAGTAATGATTACCGTAGAAAAAGGAAATGGTGGTTATACTCTGACTGCTGAGGATGAGACGATTGTAGATATACAGCAATTGGATGACACTCATTTCAATTTAGTAGGTAAGAAAGCAGGGGTTACTACAATACTAGTCAAAGATGCGGCAGAACAGGAGTTGAGCTTGACTGTAACGGTTGTACAGGCAGATAAAGTGGCATACTTGGGCAGTGGTAACTACTTTAAAGTACCATTTGAATATAATGGTGTGGTAGATGAATCATTAAAGAACTTGAATGCGATAACATTTGAAGCTCGTTTTAATATCGAGTCTTTGAATGGAGATGGGGATGCGCAAATTAATACAATAATGGGGATAGAGAAAATTTTCCTATTGCGTGTAGATATCCATAAAGGTGTTAAAAATGAAGAACGCTTCCTTCAGTTATCAGCAGATGATAAAGGCGGTATCCGTTATGAAGGTTCAACGAAGATAGAAACCAATCAATGGTATGATGTTGCTGTAGTATTGGACGGCAGCAAGAGTGGTAGCGAGCGAATTGCATTGTATGTGAACGGTGTCAAGGAAACTCTCCAACTTTCGAATGGTGAACCGAATAATTTGAAAGATATCAATCTTACTTCTAACTTCTTTATTGGTCAATCTGATGGTAAACGTCGGTTGAATGGTTCTATCAGCTATGCCCGCATTTGGACAGCAGCTTTGTCCGGTGAACAAGTTGCCGGGCAGAGTGGCAAAATCCTGAGTGAAAATAAAGAGGGATTGGTTGCCAACTGGTTGTTCAATAATGGAAACGGTAATACGAAAACGTTTGTTTCTCTTGCAGAAAAGAGTTTTGAAGCGGAAGCTGCCAAAGTTGTTTCGACTTGGAAACCGGATCCTATATTAGAAGAGACTTCTCCGACAGAATGATAGTGAAAAGATAGGATAATAAAAAAGCCATCCCCGGAATAGACGAAGTAGGGATGGCTTTTTTTTGTTGTAGTGTGCTTACTATTCTTCGGCAGACTATGTCCTGCTTGCTGTTGGAAAGGTTATTCCTTGACAGGCTCAGCCGGTTTGTCTTTGGTTGCAGTATCTGCGACTGCTACATCATTGACAAATGCGGTTGATGCACTCAGTTCTGCTTTGGCAGGTTCGTTTTTCTTGGTTACAGTATCTTTTGCTACTGTGTCATTAACGATAACTGCTGCATTAACTTCTGTCTGGGCTGTCACAGCTTTCTCAGAGTTCTGGGCCTTGATAAGGAATGAACCACCACAAACAAACATAAACATTGCTACTACTAATACTAATTTTTTCATAATCGTTTGTTTTAAGACTGTTAGATATATGTTTTCAATTCTCTCTCTTGTGTTAAGGAATTGGTTGTTGCTTTAAACACTGTCCTCTAATAAAGATCAAAGGGTGTGCCAAAAGAAAAGATATATTCGTAAATATTTGATAATTAGATGTGTAATAGCCGATTGATGACTGCTTCTGTGTGGAATTTACTGAGGATTGTGTGGAAAATGTGGCGGAGAGTGTAGAACTATTCCACACTCTCCGCTTTAAAATTTTCTTCTTGTGTGATTGACAAGAATTGTGGTTACTATAAATCTATATTATATAGCTTCAGCTTATTATATAAAGTCTTCCGGTCGATATCCAACAATTGCGCAGCTTTGCTTTTGTTGTTTCCTGTTTGACGCAATGCTTCCAGAATATGCTCTTTTTCAGTCTCCTCGTTGCGAAGGGCCATATTTGTAGTATTAAATGAGGGAGCCTCCAATAACTCTGTCCCGAGTTCTGCCAATGTGATAAAACTGCCTTGCGCCAATAACGTCGCTCTTTTAACGATGTTCTTCATCTGCCGCAGATTACCCGGCCAATGATAACTTTGTAAAGCCTGCGAAGCTTTCGGATCAAAACCGATCAGATGTTTATCCAGCTCTTTGTTTGCCTGATCGAGGAAGAAGTTGGCAAAAAGCAAAATATCCTCTTTCCGCTCTTTCAAGTCAGGCATTCGTAGGGTAAATTCGTTGATACGATGATAGAGGTCCTCACGGAATGTCCCCTTTTCGATGGCTTGCTCTAGATTCTCGTTCGTTGCGGATATCAAACGAATATCTACCGAAATTTCCTGTGTAGAGCCGACCGGACGTATCTTTCTCTCTTGCAAAGCACGGAGCAATTGTATCTGTACTTCATAACTGAGATTTCCGATTTCATCTAAAAAGATAGTACCGCCGTTGGCTGCGACGAAAGCGCCTGTCTTGTCCGTCAACGCTCCTGTAAAGGAACCTTTCACATGACCGAAAAATTCGGAAGCTGCCAATTCTTTGGGGATGGAACCGCAATCTACGGCAATGAACGGTTTATTGTTCCGCTTGCTGAGTTGGTGGATGCGGTGTGCTACATATTCCTTTCCCGTTCCGCTCGAACCATTGATAAGAACGGACATATTAGTCGGAGCTACCAGACCTACATAATTATAAAGTTGTTTGGCGGCGTCACTCTCTCCTTCCAGATAAGAGTGCTGCCCTTCGTCTGTAGCTTTTGAAGTAGCTTGCGATGAGGAAACTTGTGATGGAGAATCTTGTAAAGCTTCAGATATCTTCTTCAGTAATTCTTCCGGATTCACGGGTTTGGCAATATAATCCCGTGCCCCGAGTTTCATTGCCAGTACGGCGGACTGGATATCCGCATAACCAGTCATAATAATCAGAGGAATGGCTTTTCCCTGTTCATTCATCCATTTCAGTAAATCGATGCCTTCATGATCGGGCAACCGCAGATCTGATAATATCAAATCTACAGTTTGGCTTTCGATATGCTTCCGGGCACGTGCAATGGTACTTACTGATGATACTTCAAATCCTTTTTTGCCTAGCCAGGTTTTGAGCATCATTCCAAAAGTTATATCATCTTCAACGATCAATATGGATCTCATCATGTCAGGTTTTGATTCTTTTAAGTCACAAAGGTAAGAGGATTTAGGCGAAAGTGGTATATTTGCAAACTTAAATTAAATAAAAGCGTTATGAAAAAGATTGTATTGATATTATTAACCATATCGTTTTGCGGACTTACCGCCTGCAAGACCGGAACTAAAAAAGGAGAAGACATGGATAAAGAAACATTGGTAAAGATTGAGACAACTGCGGGAGACATCAAAGTGAAGTTGTATAATGAGACTCCCAAGCATCGTGATAATTTTATTAAATTGGTGAAAGACGGAATGTATGAAGGTACACTGTTTCACCGCGTTATCAAAGATTTTATGATTCAGGCGGGTGACCCGGATTCGAAGAATGCTCCGAAGGGCAAGATGTTGGGTGCCGGTGATGTAGGTTACACCATTCCGGCTGAATTTGTATATCCGAAATTCTTCCATAAGAAAGGCGCTCTCTCGGCAGCCCGTCAAGGAGATAATGTGAACCCGAAGAAAGAGTCTTCCGGCTGTCAGTTCTATATCGTGACAGGAAAAGTTTATAATGATTCTACGTTGTTAAGTATGGAGAGCCAGATGAATGAGAATAAGATTAATGTTATTTTCAATACATTGGCGCAGAAGCACATGAAAGAAATTTATAAGATGCGGAAAGCAAACGATGAAAACGGGCTTTATGACTTGCAGGAAAAACTGTTTGCAGAAGCACAGGAGATGGCTGCCAAGCAACCGGAATTTCATTTCACTCCGGAGCAGATTGAAGCATATACTACGGTAGGTGGTACCCCGCATCTGGATGGTGAGTATACCGTATTCGGCGAAGTAGTGGAAGGGATGGATGTAGTAGACAAAATCCAGCAGGTAAAAACCGACCGTAGCGACCGTCCCGAAGAAGATGTGAAGATAATAAAAGCGACCATACTTGACTAAATGATATGAAAATCAACAGGCATATTCTTGACAATGGGTTGCGTCTGGTGCATTCGCAGGATGAAAGTACGCAGATGGTAGCTCTTAATATATTATATAAGGTGGGAGCTCGTGATGAGCATCCCGAACATACCGGTTTCGCGCATTTGTTTGAACATTTGATGTTCGGCGGATCGGTCAACATCCCCGATTATGATATGCCGCTCCAATTGGCGGGTGGGGAGAATAATGCCTGGACGAATAATGATATTACCAACTATTACCTCACTGTTCCCCGCCAGAATGTGGAAACCGGCTTTTGGCTGGAATCAGACCGTATGTTGAGTCTTGATTTCAGCGAACGGAGTCTGGAAGTGCAGCGAGGGGTGGTAATGGAGGAATTTAAGCAACGTTGCCTGAATCAGCCTTATGGAGATGTAGGACATCTCCTGAGGCCATTGGCTTACCGGTCGCACCCTTACCAATGGCCTACCATCGGTAAGGAACTGTCACATATCGCCAATGCAACGTTGGAAGAGGTGAAAGCATTCTTTTTCCGATTTTATGCTCCGAATAATGCGATACTGGCTGTCACCGGCAACATCTCTTTCGAGGAGGCGGTGACACTGACGGAGAAATGGTTCGGTCCTATTCCCCGTCGGGAGGTTCCTCAACGGAACTTACCGCAGGAACCGGAACAGACGGAAGAACGACGATTAACGGTAGAGCGGAATGTTCCTCTTGATGCGTTGTTCATGGGGTATCATATGTGTGACCATCATCACCCTGATTACTATGCCTTTGATATCCTTTCGGATATATTAAGCAACGGGCGTTCCAGTCGCCTGAACCAGCGTCTCGTACAAGAAAGGCAGTTATTCTCAAGTATTGACGCTTATATATCCGGCAGTGTAGATGCGGGTTTGTTCCATATTGCCGGAAAGCCGTCGGCAGGCGTGGCACTGGAACAGGCGGAAGCTGCCGTTCGCGAAGAATTGGATCGCCTGCAACAGGAACTTGTCAGTGAACAGGAGTTGGAAAAAGTAAAGAACAAATTTGAGTCTACTCAAATATTCGGTAATATCAATTATTTGAATGTGGCGACTAACCTTGCCTGGTTCGAATTGCTCGGACGGGCGGAAGGCATGGAACGGGAGGTGGAACGTTATCGCTCTGTCACTGCGGAACAGTTGCAGGCTGTAGCCCAATCGGCTTTCCGGCGGGAGAACGGGGTTATACTCTATTATAAAAGTAAATGAGAAATATTTATAGAACATACAGAGAGCATTACAAGGCGTTATTCTATCTTGGACTTCCTATTGTCATCGGACAGATAGGAGTGATCATACTTGGATTCGCAGATACGTTGATGATTGGTCACCATAGCACGATAGAGTTGGGTGCGGCTTCTTTCGTGAATAATGTGTTTAATCTGGCTATTATTTTCAGTACGGGATTCTCGTACGGGTTGACACCTATCGTGGGAGGGCTGTATGGAACCCACCAATTTGCCCCTGCCGGACAGGCGTTGCGCAATAGTTTGCTGGCCAATCTGATGGTTGCGTTTCTGCTGACTATATGTATGACGCTGTTATTCCTGAATATAGAGCGTCTTGGTCAACCGGAGGAATTGATTCCTCTGATTAAACCTTATTATCTGGTTTTACTTGCTTCTTTGGTGTTTGTTATGCTTTTCAATGGCTTCAAGCAATTTACGGATGGAATTACAGATACTAAAACAGCCATGTGGATCTTGCTTGGCGGAAATGTATTGAACATCATCGGAAACTATATTCTGATTTATGGAAAGCTCGGCTTTCCTGAATTGGGATTGTTGGGAGCAGGTATCAGTACTCTGTTTTCACGTATAGTGATGGTCGTTGTCTTTGTAATCATTTTTATGCGTAGTCCGCGCTTCATTCGTTATAAGGTCGGCTTTTTCCGTTTGGGATGGTCGCGTGCTGTTTTTAGCCGTTTGAACGGATTAGGATGGCCGGTTGCCTTTCAGATGGGAATGGAGACGGCTTCCTTCAGTCTGAGTGCCATCATGATTGGCTGGTTGGGAACGATTGCGTTGGCTTCCCATCAAGTCATGTTGGCAATTTCACAATTTACTTTTATGATGTACTACGGGATGGGAGCTGCCGTTGCTGTCCGGGTCAGTAACTTCAATGGTCAGGATGATATGGTGAATGTGCGTCGTTCCGCCTATGCCGGTTTCCATCTGATGATGGCATTGGGTGTCGTGTTGTCTTTCATTGTTTTTCTTTGTCGGAATTATCTGGGAGGTTGGTTTACCGACAGTTCTGAAGTTGCCGCTATGGTTACTTCGTTAATATTTCCTTTCCTTGTCTACCAGTTTGGCGACGGCTTGCAGATCACTTTTGCCAACGCCTTGCGTGGAATTGCGGACGTCAAGCTGATGATGGTCATCGCTTTTATCGCTTATTTCATTATCTCGTTGCCCGTAGGCTATTTTTGCGGTTTCGTGATGGGATGGGGTGTTGTAGGCGTATGGATGGCGTTCCCTTTTGGACTGACAAGTGCAGGGTTGATGCTTTGGTGGCGTTTCCACTACATGACGAAACAGCCTGCCCTCCGGCAATAACTTGTAATTCGTTGTTCCTATGGCTTCCTACCGTTCTACAAAACTCAAAATAACCATTGGTTACACTTTGCTACTGGCTATTCTTCTTTTCTCGTTGGTGTTTGTGCATCGTGAGATGGAAGCATTATCGGCTGCGGACAACCAGCAGAATTTGCGTACGGATAGCTTGTTGGCCCTTCTCCATGAGAAAGACCGGAATACAATTCAAATGTTACGAGTGTTGAGCGAAGCGAACGATAGCCTTCTTTCTGCATCGGAGATTGAGGAAATTATTTCCGAACAGGATTCCGTCATTACCCACCAACGAGTACAACATCGTGTCATAACCAAACGCGATTCTCTGCTGACTGCTCCGAAGAAGAAAGGTTTCTTCAAGAGGTTAGCGGAAGTATTTGTCCCTTCTAAACAGGATAGTGCCGTACTTGTCAACACTTCTTTGGAAGTAGCTACGGATACGATTCTGGAACCTGCCACTTCTAAGGATTCCTTACAGCAAAAGATCCGTATGGCTACGGAGGAAAAACGTATGCAACGGAAAAAGACCATCCGGCGTACCAGTACGAAGTATCAGCGGATGAATACGCAGTTGACTGCAAGAATGGATAGCTTGATAAAGGGGTATGAGGAAGAAATGACCCAGCGTGCACTCCTGGATGCGGAGCAGCAACAAGCAGTAAGGATGCGTTCGGCACGCACTATTTCGGGAATCGCTATTGGTGCGGTGTTTCTGTCTGCCTTTTTCTTGATATTGATCATACGCGATATATCTCGGAGCAACCGCTATCGTCGACAACTGGAGGAAGCCAACAAGCGGGCGGAGGATTTGCTTGTCGCCCGTGAAAAGTTAATGCTTGCCATTACTCATGACTTTAAAGCACCGTTGGGCTCTATTATGGGGTATACCGAACTGCTATCCCGGTTGACTCGAGATGAACGGCAGCGTTTCTATCTTGAAAATATGAAGAGTTCTTCGGAACATCTCTTGAAGTTAGTCAGTGACCTGCTCGATTTTCATCGGCTCGACCTTAATAAAGCGGAGGTGAATCGCGTCACCTTTAATCCTTCGCAGCTATTTGATGAAATTTATATTAGTTTTGAGCCTTTGACTGCCGCTAAAGGATTGACTTTACAAAGTAATGTCGCTTCCGATTTGAATGGGAGATTTATTAGTGACCCTTTGCGTCTCCGTCAGATTGTGAACAACCTTTTATCCAATGCCGTTAAGTTCACTCAAAAAGGTAAGATAACATTGACGGCTACATACGACTCTTCAAAGTTGACAATAGCCATTGCAGATACCGGAAAAGGGATGGCTCCGTCAGACCGCGAACGCATCTTTCAGGAGTTTACCCGTTTGTCCGGTGCACAAGGTGAAGAGGGGTTCGGGCTCGGATTGTCCATCGTGAAGAAACTGGTAACTTTACTCGAAGGAGAAATTGATGTGCAAAGCACGCCGGGAGAAGGAAGTTGCTTTACGGTGACTCTTCCTCTTTATCCGGTGGGGAAATCGGTAGCGGAGGGTGAACTCTCGGAAAGTGATAAAGGGGAATCTATCCAAGAGCCAGCTACCATTCTTCCGATGAAGGTGATCCGTGTTCTTTTGATTGATGACGATAAAATCCAACTCAGCTTGACGGCAGCTATGCTGAAACAGCACGGCATTGATGCTGTTTGTTGCGAGCAATTGGAGGAACTTATAGAACAACTGCGCACTTCTGTTTTTGATGTATTACTGACCGATATACAAATGCCGGCCATCAATGGTTTTGATTTGGTGAAACTACTTCGCGCTTCCAATATTCCGCAGGCAAAAACGATCCCCGTGATTGCTGTTACTGCCCGTAGTGAGATGGATAAGGCTGCGTTGAACGAACATGGATTTGCCGGATGTCTGCATAAACCATTTACGGTAAAGGAATTGTTGCAGACGATCAATGAAGGACAATTGGCTGCGGATGAGGCGCATATCACAGAAGATATGGGAAGTGGATTGATGAATTTCTCCGCATTGACAGCCTATTCGGAGGACGACCCGGAGGCGGCGTGTTCCATTATTGAGACTTTCATCGAAGAGACTGGGAAAAATGTTGACCGGATGCAACAAGCCTTAGACAATGAAGATACGGACGGGATAGCTGCTATGGCTCATAAACTTCTTCCGCTTTTCACACTGATTGGCGCATCCGAAACAATTGCTCCTTTAAAATATTTGGAAAGTTGTCGTGGAGAGATGTTCGTTGACGAGATAAAGCAAACAACGCTTACAGTGCTGGCAATGGTTCCGCATATAATTAGTGAGGCAAAAGAGTATCTTTCTTATCGTTATCCAAACCTTTTCTCAAAATAAATTGTTTACTTTGTGTCTTCAATTTACACTGACACGCTTTGCATGAAACGAAAATGGATACGATGGGTAAGCTGGATATTGCTTACTCCAATAATACTCTTTGTAATACTGATGGTATTACTTTATATTCCTCCCGTACAAAATCTTTTACGCCGGGAAGTAACCGCATACGCTTCTGAAGCAACCGGTATGCAGATTCAGGTGGAACGGATTGACCTTCGTTTTCCGCTCAATCTGTTAGTTCGTGGTGTAGAAGTCATTCAACAGCCGGATACTTTGTTGTCTTTAGAGAGCTTGAATGTGCGGGTGCAGGCGTGGCCACTTATCAAAGGAAAAGTAGAAGTCGATGAAGTTACACTAAATCAGGTTGCAGTCAATTCCGCAGGTCTGATAGAGGGAATGAAGATAAAAGGTGTCTTGGGGCGTTTCTTTCTGCAGAGTCATGGGGTGGATTTATCCAATGAAATAGCGATTATTAATCAGGTCGATTTATCAGACACCCATGTCCAATTGGTAATGAACGACACCACGACCGCTCCTAAAGACACGACCGCTTCCGCTCCTGTTAATTGGAAAGTAGACCTTCATCAGTTGAATTTGGAAAATGTGTCATTCAGTATGCAGCTTCCGGCTGATTCCATGCGTATGGCAGCCCACATCGGCGAAGCGTCTGTAAATGATGCGCAAGCAGATCTGAAGAATCAGTTTTATAGCTTGAAACAATTCCTGTTGTCGGGAGGCTCTGCCAATTATGATACCGGAGCTGCTAAACCGGTCGAAGGCTTCGATGCTTCTCATATTGCGGTCCGTGATATCCGGATCGGTTTGGACTCCTTATTATATAAAGGTAGGGATATGAATGCCGTGCTCCGTGAATTTTCAATGAATGAACGTTCGGGACTGAGCATTACCTCGTTGGCGGGCAGGGCTTATTCTAATGATTCAATTATCAGTGTTCCGGGCTTAAAGCTGCAGACTCCTCATTCTGAAATCGATTTGTCTGCCCATACGTATTGGGAACTTGTCAACATCCCTACTACGGGACGTTTGTCCGCCAATCTCAACGCATACATCGGTAAAGAGGATGTTATGCTGTTTACGGGTGGGCTGCCGGATAGTTTCAAAGAAGCCTATCCTTTCCGTCCTCTTGTTATTCGTGCGGGTACGGACGGTAATCTGAAAGAGATGCAGATTTCGCGCTTTACGGTAGATTTGCCGGGAGCATTTTCTTTAGAGGGCGGTGGGCTTCTTGAAAATCTGGCGGACAGTATCACGCGCTCGGGAACGGTCGGGTTGAAGATGACCACCCAGAATCTGAACTTCCTGACTGCTTTGTCCGGTGAGGCTCCCAATGGGACTATTGTAATTCCCGATAGTATGGATCTGGTTACGAAGATTGATATAAACGGTCCTGCATATAAGGCCAATTTGAAACTGAGAGAAGGACAGGGTACTATGGATATGGACGCGGCATTGAATATGCTCACTGAGGTCTACAAGGCAGATTTGAAAATAAACAACCTTCAACTGCATAATTTCCTACCGAAAGATTCAATTTATGAACTTTCACTTTCGGCTGATGCTGAAGGGCGAGGACTGGATGTGATGTCCTATCGTTCTTTTGCCAAATTGAATCTGTCGTTAGATCAGCTTCATTATGCCCAATATCATCTCTCGAATGTTGATTTGACTGGAGCTTTGAAAGGGGCATTGGTAACAGCCCGTCTGACCAGTGACAATGCTTTGCTGAAGATGACGACTGAGGCCGAATATAACTTGGCACACAGTTATCCCGATGGAAAAGTGACAATGGATGTCACTCAATTGGATTTGCATGAGTTGGGATTAATGCCGCAGCCGATGAAGCATCCGCTTGCTTTTAACTTTTCTGCGGAAGCCCGCCAGAATCGGGTGTTTACCCATTTGGTGTCCGGAGATATGAAACTCAACTTGAGTGCACGCTCCGGAGTGGAACCGTTGATTCGGCAGTCTACTCATTTTGTGGATGTGCTGATGAGACAAATTGATGAAAAAGCATTGGATCATGCCGAATTGCGTGAAGCTTTGCCGACTGCTATACTCTCTTTCTCTGCAGGAAAAGAGAATCCGTTAGCCTATTTCCTGGCTACCCAGAACATATCCTATCAGGATGCATCCATGAAGTTCGGAACCGCTCCGGACTGGGGTATTAATGGTAAGGCAGCCATTCATACATTGAAGGTCGATACTTTGCAACTGGATACCATATTCTTTACTGTCAAGCAAGATACTACCTCCATGAAGCTGCGTGCCGGAGTGATTAACGGACCGAAGAATCCGCAGTTCTCTTTCTCGACTGCTATTACGGGAGAAATTCGTGACCGGGATGCGGAGTTGCTGGTCGATTATAAAAACGAAAAAGGAGAAACAGGCGTACTGTTGGGTGTCAATGCCCGTCCTTTATTTGAAGGACACGGAAAAGGCAACGGTATTGCTTTTACCTTAATCCCGGAAAACCCGATTATCGCTTTCCAGAAATTCCATTTCAATGAGAAGCATAACTGGATCTATCTGCATAAGAATATGCGTGTATATGCCAATGTGGATATGTGGGATGATGAAGGGATGGGTTTCCGTATTCATTCCGTTCCGGGAGATACCGTGTCTTTACAGAATATCGATGTTGAAATCCGGAGAATCCGTTTGGCGGAGCTTAGCAGTGTACTTCCCTATTTCCCGGAGATAACCGGACTGTTCTCTGCGGAAGCTCATTATGTACAGACGGAAAAGGACCTTCAACTGTCTGCGGAGTTGTCTATCGATGAGTTGACATACGAACGGCAACGTATTGGAGATGTTACGCTAGGGGCTACATGGCTACCGGGCGAGCAGGGAAAGCAGTATCTGAATGCGTACTTGAATCACGACCAAGTGGAAGTATTGCTGGCGGATGGTAAGTTGATACCTACCGGGACGGGGAAAGACAGCTTGGAGGTGAATACGGAACTGGAGCATTTCCCGCTTCGGGTAGCTAATGTGTTTGTTCCCGATCAGATGGTCACTTTATCGGGCGATTTGGATGGTAATCTGAAAATAACGGGCAGCACCGAACAACCTCTGATTAACGGAGAACTGTCATTGGATAGTGTAGCTGTTCTTTCCCGACAGTATGGTGCTCGTTTTATGTTCGATAATCGTCCGGTGCAGATAAATAATAACCGTCTGTTATTTGATAAATTTGCAATTTACACTACATCGAAAAATCCGTTTACGATTGATGGCTATGTAGATTTCCGCGATATGAGTCGTCCGATGGCAAATCTGAATATGCTTGCGCAGAATTATACGCTTCTGGATGCTAAGCGTACCCGTGAAAGTTTGGTTTATGGAAAGGTATTTGCCGATTTCCGTGCAACAGTAAAGGGACCTTTGGATGGATTGAATATGCGGGGAAACATCAGTCTGCTGGGTAATACCGATGTTTCGTATATACTGACAGACTCACCGTTGACAGTACAGGATCGTCTGGGTAGTTTGGTCACTTTTACTTCGTTTAGCGATACTACTACCGTTGTCCGTCAGGAAGTGCCGACAGTTTCTTTAGGTGGTCTGGACATGGTTATGATGGTACATATTGATCCTTCCGTCCGTTTGAAAGTAGATTTGGATGCGAGCAATGACAATCGTATCGAACTGGAAGGGGGAGGTGACCTTTCCATGAAATATACTCCGCAGGGTGACTTGACCCTGACAGGACGTTATACCTTGAGCGGTGGTTTGATGAAATATGCTTTGCCGGTGATTGCAGCCAAAGAGTTTGCCATAGATAACGGCAGTTACGTAGAATGGACAGGCAATCCGATGGACCCGATGTTGAACTTTAAGGCGACCGACCGTATACGCGCTTCCGTATCCGAAGGAGAGAATGGTGGAACACGTACGGTTAATTTCGATGTTTCCATTGTAATCAAGAACCGGTTGGATAATCTTTCGTTTGCATTTGATGTGTCGGCTCCCGAAGACGCGACCATACAAAATGAACTTACGGCTATGGGAGCGGAAGAACGCGGCAAACAGGCACTTTATATCATGGTGATGAAAACCTATCTCGGTACCGGACCGATTGGCGGTGGAGGTGGTGGAGTAGGCAAGCTGAATATGGGGTCTGCCTTGAACTCCGTATTGAGTAGTCAGATTAACTCGTTGATGGGCAATTTGAAGAATGCAAGTGTCTCGGTGGGTATCGAAGATCATGATCTTTCAGATACCGGTGGTAAGCGTACGGATTACAGCTTCCGTTACTCGCAACGTCTCTTCAATAACCGGTTCCAGATCGTTATTGGCGGTAAGGTCTCTACGGGTGAGAATGCGACGAATAATGCCGAGTCATTCATCGACAATATCTCTTTGGAATACCGTCTGGATAGGACAGGAACCCGCTATGTCCGTCTGTTCTACGATAAGAACTATGAGAGCGTGCTCGAAGGCGAGATTACGGAGACCGGAGTCGGTCTGGTACTTCGCAAGAAACTGGATAAACTCAGTGAACTGTTCATCTTTAAGAAAAAGAAGTAAGAATGAAAGGAATATATAGTAACATATTAGTAGGCTGTCTGATTGGTATCATGTTGTTTTCGGGGTGTTCGGTGACGAAGCATTTGCCCGAAGGCGAAATACTCTATACAGGGAATAAAACGGTTATTCAGAATAAATCGAACACTTCGGTAGGTCAGACGGCATTGACCGAGATAGAAGCGGCGCTTGACAAGGCTCCGAGTACGAAGATTCTGTTTCTGCCCATTCCTTTTAAAATGTGGATGTACAATGATTTTGTGAAGTACAAGAAAGGATTCGGGAAATGGATGTTCAACCGTTTTGCAGCCAATCCTCCTGTTTTTATTTCTACTGTCAATCCGGAGGTGCGCATCAAAGTCGCCACCAATCTGTTGCATGATTATGGCTATTTCAATGGAAAAGTAACTTACGAAACATTGGCGGATAAGAAGGATAGCTTGAAAGCCGGTATTCTTTACACGGTGGATATGAAGAATCCCTATTTCATAGATACGGTGTATTATGAGCGTTTCACTCCGCAGACATTGCGGATTATGGAGCGGGGACGCAGGTATTCCTATATAAGTCCCGGTGAACAATTCAATGTTGTGGACCTGGATGACGAGCGTACACGTATCAGTACGTTGTTGCGTAATCGGGGATACTTCTATTTCCGTCCCGACTATATGACTTATCAGGCGGATACCACCTTAGTGCCCGGTGGGCATATCAGCCTCCGGCTGATTCCCGTACCCGGTTTGCCTGCTGCCGCGCAACGTCCTTATTATGTAGGCAATGGTTCTGTTTACCTGTTTGGAAAGAATGGAGAAGCTCCGAATGACAGCATGATGTATAAGAACCTGAATATTCACTATTATAAGAAGTTGCAGGTTCGTCCTAATATGCTTTATCGTTGGTTGAATTATCAACAGTTTGTACGTAATGCACAGATGCGTGCTTCCAATCGTACTAGGCTTTACAGTCAATACAGGCAAGAGCAGGTTCAGGAAAAGTTAAGCCAGTTGGGTATATTCAGCTATTTGGATATACAATATGCTCCTAAGGACACGACAGCAGTTTGTGATACGCTGAATGTGAGTGTACAAGCCACTTTTGCCAAGCCACTGGATGCCGAGTTGGAGTTGAACGTAGTAACTAAGAGCAACGATCAGACCGGTCCTGGTGCTGCTTTTGGTGTTACCCGTAACAACGTTTTCGGTGGTGGAGAAAGCTGGAATGTAAAGCTTAAAGGCTCTTATGAGTGGCAGACTGGAGGTGGAGAGAAAAGTTCTTTGATGAACAGTTGGGAGATGGGACTTTCCACATCACTGACTTTTCCCAGAGTTGTGTTCCCACGTTGGGGCAAAATGGAATTTGACTTTCCGGCAACCACAACTTTCCGGTTGTATATCGATCAGTTGAACCGTGCGAGATATTATAAATTGTTGTCATTCGGTGGAAATGCGACATATGATTTCCAGCCGACACGTACAAGCCGTCATAGTATCACTCCTTTCAAATTGACATTCAACGTCCTGCAACATCAGTCGGAAGAGTTTAAGGAGATCGCTCAGGAGAATCCGGCATTGTATATCAGTTTGAAAGACCAGTTTATTCCTGCTATGGAATACACGTATACGTATGACAATGCTTCGACGCGGAGAATAAAGAATCCTATCTGGTGGCAATCTACAGTGACTTCTGCCGGAAATCTGACCTCAGTGATCTATCGTGCTTTCGGTCAGCCTTTTAATAAAGAAGATAAACGATTGCTGAATGTTCCTTTTGCACAATTCGTGAAGTTAAATACGGAATTCCGTCATTTATGGAATATTGATAAGAATAACAGAATTGCGTCCCGTGTGGCATTGGGAGCACTCTTCTCTTATGGAAATGCCACGATAGCTCCTTATAGCGAACAGTTTTATGTCGGAGGTGCTAACAGTATCCGTGCTTTTACGGTGCGTAGTATAGGCCCCGGTGGATATCATCCGGCGGAAAGTCGTTATTCTTACCTCGATCAGACAGGTACGTTCCGCTTTGAGGCAAATGTGGAATATCGTTTCCGTATTTATAAAAGTATTTGGGGAGCCACTTTCCTGGATGCGGGAAATGTCTGGCTGATGCGTAAAGATGAGGCTCGTCCGAATTCACAACTCGAACTGAAGACTTTCCCGAAACAGATTGCTTTGGGTACAGGTGTCGGTTTCCGTTATGATATGGATATTCTTGTGTTCCGTCTCGATTTCGGTGTACCTTTGCATCTGCCTTACGATACGGATAGAAGTGGGTATTACAATGTTACCGGAGCCTTTATGAAAAATTTGGGAATACATTTTGCTATCGGTTATCCCTTCTAATGAATGATTTTTGTACGATTTTGGTAAATAATGATTGATATTTGTCCTGTCGGATTCAACTATTTTTGTACTTTTGCAACGAAATCTGATGCCGTTGACATCACTAACCTTTTAATATTACACAATTTATGAAACCAACTTTATTCTTATTGGCAGCCGGTATGGGCAGCCGCTATGGAGGCTTGAAACAATTGGACGGTCTGGGTCCTAATGGCGAAACTATTATGGATTATTCAATCTATGACGCTATCAATGCCGGATTCGGCAAGCTTGTATTTGTAATCCGCAAAGACTTTGAACAGGATTTCCGTGAGAAAATTATTTCCAAATATGAAGGCCATATTCCTTGCGAACTTGTATTCCAAGCATTGGATGCTCTTCCCGAAGGTTTTACTTGTCCGGCAGACCGTACAAAACCCTGGGGTACTAACCATGCGGTAATGATGGGTGCCGATGTGATTAAAGAACCGTTTGCTGTAATTAACTGTGATGACTTCTATGGTCGCGATTCTTTCCAGGTGATGGGTAAATATTTGGCTGCTCTTCCCGAAGGTTCGAAGAATGTTTATTCAATGGTAGGCTTCCGCGTAGGAAATACCTTGAGTGAAAGCGGTACGGTATCTCGTGGAATCTGTAGCACAGATGCGAAAGGATTGCTGACTTCTGTTGTAGAACGTACGAAGATTCAACGCTTGGACGGTGAAGTGAAATATATCGATGATAATGGTGAATGGACTGCTACCCCCGACACAACTCCGGTAAGTATGAATTTCTGGGGCTTCACTCCAGATTACTTCGCTTACAGCGAGGAGTTCTTTAAAACTTTCCTGAGCGATCCGAAGAACATGGAAAATCTGAAGAGCGAATTCTTTATTCCATTAATGGTGGATAAATTGATTAATGACGGAACCGCTACTGTTGAAGTGTTGGATACTACCAGCAAATGGTTCGGTGTTACTTATCCGGAAGATCGCCAGAGCGTAGTAGACAAGATTCAGGCATTGGTAGATGCCGGTGAATATCCTGCTAAATTGTTCTAAAGAGGGACTTAGATTAAGATAGGAAGCAGTCATTCGTTCGGAATGGCTGCTTTTTTGTTTTTGATAACGGATGATACTGACATTTATACAATAATTATTCATTATCTTTGCAGTCCAAAATCTTATAAATCAGAGACAGAAGTGATTTCAGTAGAAAGATTATCAGTAGAATTTAATGCGACACCCCTTTTTGAGGATGTCAGTTATGTTATCAATAAGAAAGACCGCATTGCGTTAGTCGGCAAGAATGGTGCGGGCAAATCGACCATGTTGAAGATATTGGCAGGTTTACAATCGCCGACACATGGAGTTGTAGCTACTCCGAAAGATGTAACTATCGGATATTTGCCTCAGGTCATGATTCTTTCCGACAACCGGACGGTGATGGGAGAAGCGGAACAGGCATTCGAACATATTTTTGAACTTCAGGCGAAGTTGGAACGAATGAATCAGGAGCTGGCTGAACGGACAGACTATGATTCGGAAGAATACCATCAGTTGATAGACCGTTTCACGCATGAGAACGACCGCTTCCTGATGATGGGGGGCACGAACTATCAGGCGGAAATCGAACGGACACTTCTCGGACTGGGATTCAGCCGTGAGGATTTTGATCGTCCTACTTCAGAGTTTTCCGGTGGTTGGCGTATGCGTATCGAATTGGCAAAATTGTTGTTGCGCCGTCCGGATGTGCTGCTGCTCGACGAGCCGACCAATCATCTTGATATCGAAAGTATCCAATGGCTGGAAAATTTTCTGGCAACTCGTGCCAATGCTGTCGTACTAGTCAGCCACGACCGCGCTTTCTTGAACAACGTAACCACACGTACTATCGAAATTACCTGTGGGCAGATTTATGATTACAAAGTGAAGTATGACGAATTTGTTGTCTTGCGTAAGGAACGTCGCGAACAGCAGCTCCGCGCTTACGAGAATCAACAGAAACAGATACAGGATACGGAAGATTTCATTGAACGCTTCCGTTATAAAGCAACTAAAGCCGTGCAGGTACAAAGCCGCATCAAGCAATTGGAAAAGATAGAGCGTATCGAAGTGGATGAAGAAGACAACTCCTCGCTTCGCTTGAAATTTCCTCCTGCCAGCCGTAGCGGAAACTATCCGGTGATTTGCGAAGACGTGCGCAAAGCGTATGGTAATCATGTTGTTTTTCATGATGTAAACCTCACTATCAATCGGGGAGAGAAAGTAGCTTTTGTCGGTAAGAACGGTGAAGGTAAATCTACATTGGTGAAATGTATAATGGGTGAGATTGACTTTGACGGCAAACTGACCATCGGTCATAATGTTCAGATTGGTTATTTTGCACAGAATCAGGCACAGATGTTGGATGAGAATCTGACGGTGTTTGATACCATAGACCGGGTAGCAACGGGAGATATCCGTTTGAAGATACGGGATATTTTGGGTGCCTTCATGTTTGGCGGCGAAGCTTCGGACAAGAAAGTCAAAGTCCTTTCCGGTGGAGAACGTACCCGATTGGCAATGATCAAACTTCTTCTTGAACCTGTAAACTTCCTGATTCTTGACGAACCGACCAATCACTTGGATATGCGTTCAAAGGATGTGTTGAAAGAAGCGATCCGTGAATTTGACGGCACAGTCATTCTTGTCAGTCACGACCGTGATTTTTTGGACGGACTTGCGACTAAAGTATATGAGTTCGGTGGAGGAGTGGTGAAAGAGCATCTCGGAGGTATTTATGAATTTCTGCAAAAGAAAAAGATAGATAGCCTGAATGAACTTCAAAAAGGTGTCGGATTGTCTGTTTCTCCTACGGCAACAGCCAAAGGAAATGGGGAACAGGAAGCCGTGCAACCTTCGGAGAACAAACTTTCTTATGAGGCACAGAAAGAGTTGAATAAGAAGATTAAGAAACTCGAACGTCAGGTAGCGGACTGTGAAGCCTCGATAGAAGAGACGGAAGCCGCGATTGCCATTGTTGAAGAGAAGATGGCGACTCCGGAAGGGGCTTCGGATATGCAGCTATATGAACGCCATCAGAAACTGAAACAACAGTTGGACACAATCGTTGAAGAGTGGGAACGGGTGTCGATGGAACTGGAAGAAGTGAAAGGCTAGGGCCTTCCTTCGCATAACATGATAATTCTATAATATATTATATTAAGTATGAAAGTAACCAAGTATTTACCAATTCTTGCGGTATGCCTTATGACAACAGGATGTAACAGTAAGAAAGAGGCCGTACTGACGTCCGGTATCGACCTTGCTAATCTGGATACCACGGCTGTGCCGGGTACAAGTTTTTATCAATATGCGTGTGGCGGTTGGGTGAAAGATCACCCGTTGACTGACGAATATTCCCGTTTCGGAACATTCGATATGTTGCGTGAGAACAGCCGTGAACAATTGAAATCCCTGATTGCCGAACTGGCCGCAAAGACGGACAATGCTCCGGGAAGCGCCGCTCAGAAAGTTGGCGACCTTTACAATATCGCAATGGACAGTGTGAAGTTGAACCAGGAGGGAGTAGCTCCGATTAAAGACGAATTGGCCGCTATCGATGCGCTGAAAGACAAGAACGAAATCTACGCATACATTGCCGAAAGTCAGAAGAAAGGTATACGGCCTTACTTTACGATGTTTGTCGGTGCGGATGATATGAATAGTTCGATGAATATAGTACAGACCTATCAGGGTGGTATCGGAATGGGACAACGCGATTATTATCTGGAAGAAGACGAACAGACTACCAACATCCGTAACAAATATCAGGAACACATCGCCAAGATGTTCCGGTTGGCAGGTTATGATGAGGCTACTGCACAGAAAGCGGTAAAAGCTGTAATGAACATTGAAACCCGTCTGGCTAAAGCGGCCCGTTCACAAGTGGGATTGCGTGATCCTCATGCCAATTATAATAAGATGGACATGGCAACGTTGAAAAAGAACATCCCGACTTTCGACTGGGATACTTATTTCGCTGTTTCAGGTTTGAAAGACCTGAAGGAAGTGAACATAGGTCAGCCTGCCGCTATGAAAGAAGTTGCCGATGTGATTAACACTGTATCATTGGACGATCAGAAATTGTACTTGCAATGGAGCTTGATAGATGCTGCCGCTTCATATCTTAGCGATGACTTTGAAGCTCAGAACTTCGATTTTTATAGTAGGACGATGTCCGGTAAGAAAGAAATGCAGCCTCGTTGGAAGCGTTCGGTAAGTACGGTAGACGCTGTTCTCGGTGAAGTGGTAGGACAGATGTATGTAGAAAAATACTTTCCGGCTGCTGCAAAAGAGCGTATGGTTACCTTAGTGAAGAATCTGCAAACTTCTTTGGGCGAACGTATCAAGGCGCTGGAATGGATGAGCGAACCGACTAAGGTGAAAGCATTGGAGAAACTGGATGCTTTTCATGTAAAGATCGGTTATCCGGACAAGTGGAAAGATTATTCGGCTTTGGAGATTAAGAATGATTCTTATTGGGCGAATATCGAGCGTGCCAGTCAATGGGATTACAATGAAATGATTGCCAAAGCCGGTCAGCCGGTAGATAAGGATGAATGGTTGATGACACCGCAGACTGTTAATGCTTATTACAATCCTACTACCAATGAGATCTGCTTCCCTGCAGCTATCCTGCAGCCGCCATTTTTCGATATGAACGCCGATGATGCAATGAATTACGGTGCTATCGGAGTCGTTATCGGGCATGAGATGACACATGGATTCGACGATCAGGGACGTCAATATGACAAAGATGGAAACCTGAAAGAGTGGTGGACGGAAGAGGATGCTGAAAAGTTCAAGGAACGTGCCCAAGTAATGGTGAACTTCTTTGACAGTATTGAAGTAGCTCCCGGTGTGCATGCCAACGGTCAGTTGACTTTGGGTGAAAATATTGCCGATCATGGCGGTCTGCAAGTTTCTTTCCAGGCTTTCAAGAACGCGACAGCTAATGCACCGCTTGAAATAGTAGACGGATTTACTCCCGAACAACGTTTCTTCCTTGCTTATGCTAATGTATGGGCAGGAAATATCCGTCCGGAAGAAATTCTCCGATTGACAAAACTCGATCCTCACTCATTAGGCAAGTGGCGTGTAGACGGTGCACTTCCTCATATTGGAAACTGGTACGAAGCATTCAATATTACTGAGCAGGATCCTATGTTCGTGGCTAAAGACAAACGGGTATCCATTTGGTAATAGTTTTTGAACAAAAATATACTTTGCGAAGAAGCGTTGATTTTCTGTTTGGGAGAGTCAACGCTTTTTTTTATTAATTCACACCTTATTTATTACGTACGATAAACAATATTTCGTAACTTTGCACACCAAATACTTAATAAGCAATTCAATGTCAGAGTCTAAAAGAATAAAAACTGCATTGGTATCTGTATACCACAAAGAAGGTTTGGATGAAATTATTACCAAACTTCATGAAGAAGGAGTAGAGTTCTTGTCAACAGGAGGAACTCGTCAGTTTATTGAATCATTGGGATATCCTTGTAAGGCAGTGGAAGATTTGACCACTTACCCTTCTATTCTCGGTGGTCGGGTAAAGACGTTACATCCGAAAATATTCGGAGGTATTCTTTGTCGTCGCGGGCTGGAGCAAGATCTGCAACAGATTGAAAAGTATGAAATCCCTGAAATAGATTTAGTCATTGTTGACCTGTATCCGTTTGAAGCTACCGTAGCTTCCGGTGCATCCGAAGCAGATATTATTGAGAAAATCGATATAGGCGGAATCTCTCTGATTCGTGCCGCAGCCAAGAACTACAACGACGTAATTATCGTTGCTTCTCAGGCACAATACAAACCGTTGCTGGATATGTTGATGGAGCACGGCGCTACTTCCTCACTCGAAGAACGCCGTTGGATGGCAAAAGAAGCGTTTGCCGTTTCTTCTCACTACGATTCAGCGATCTTCAATTATTTTGATGCAGGCGAAGGTTCTGCTTTCCGTTGCTCTGTCAATAGCCAAAAACAACTTCGTTATGGTGAGAACCCGCATCAGAAGGGCTATTTCTACGGAAATCTGGAAGCGATGTTCGACCAGATTCACGGAAAGGAAATCTCTTATAATAATCTTCTCGATATCAACGCTGCCGTTGATTTGATTGATGAATTTGACGACCTCACTTTCGCTATTCTGAAACATAATAACGCTTGCGGTCTGGCTTCACGGTCTACTGTGCTGGAGGCATGGAAAGATGCATTGGCCGGTGATCCTGTTTCCGCTTTCGGAGGCGTGTTGATTACAAATGGGGTTGTTGACAAAGAAGCAGCCGAAGAAATCAACAAGATTTTCTTTGAAGTGATTATCGCACCGGATTATGATGTGGACGCACTTGAAATCCTTGGACAGAAAAAGAACCGCATCATCCTCGTTCGCAAGGAAGCCAAATTGCCGAAGAAGCAATTCCGCGCTTTGCTGAATGGCGTATTGGTGCAGGATAAAGATACTAATATTGAAACGGTAGCCGACCTCAAAACCGTAACAGACAAAGCTCCTACTCCGGAAGAGGTGGAAGATATGTTGTTTGCCAACAAGATTGTGAAGAACAGTAAGTCAAACGCCATTGTATTGGCAAAAGGCAAGCAGCTTCTCGCAAGCGGTGTCGGACAGACCTCGCGTGTAGATGCATTGAAACAAGCAATTGAAAAAGCTAAGTCATTCGGATTCGGCTTGAATGGCGCGGTGATGGCTTCGGATGCCTTCTTCCCTTTCCCCGATTGTGTGGAAATTGCGGATAAGGAAGGTGTTACGGCAGTAATCCAACCGGGCGGCTCGGTAAAAGATGATTTGTCTTTTGCTTATTGCAATGAGCATGGCATGGCGATGGTGACTACCGGTATCCGTCATTTTAAACACTAAAAATAATAATTAAGAATGGGATTGTTCTCTTTTACACAAGAAATAGCGATGGACTTGGGTACAGCCAATACCATCATCATCACGAACGGGAAAATCGTGGTGGATGAGCCTTCGGTTGTGGCTTTGGACCGTCGTACGGATAAGATGATTGCCGTGGGGGAAAAGGCGAAGTTGATGCACGAAAAGACCCACGAAAACATACGCACTATCCGTCCGTTGAGAGATGGTGTGATTGCCGACTTCTACGCTTGCGAGCAGATGATGCGCGGTTTGATTAAGCGGGTGAATACACGCAATCACTTATTCTCACCCTCTCTTCGTATGGTGATCGGTGTTCCTTCGGGAAGTACGGAAGTTGAACTCCGTGCCGTTCGTGACTCTGCCGAACATGCCGGCGGACGGGATGTCTATCTGATCTTCGAACCGATGGCTGCGGCTATTGGTATCGGCATTGACGTAGAGGCTCCGGAAGGGAATATGATTGTGGACATAGGTGGTGGTTCTACGGAAATTGCCGTTATCTCTTTGGGAGGTATTGTTTCCAACAACTCCATCCGTGTGGCGGGTGATGATTTGACGGAAGACATCCGTGAATACATGAGCCGTCAGCATAACGTGAAAGTCAGCGAACGTATGGCGGAACGTATCAAGATAAATGTGGGTGCTGCTTTAACCGAATTGGGTGAAGGAGCTCCGGAAGATTATATCGTTCACGGTCCTAACCGTATCACGGCTCTTCCGATGGAGGTACCTGTATGCTATCAGGAAGTGGCTCACTGTCTGGAAAAATCAATCTCGAAAATAGAAACAGCTATCTTGAGTGCGTTGGAAAGTACACCTCCTGAACTTTATGCTGATATTGTGCACAACGGTATCTATCTTTCCGGTGGTGGCGCATTGCTTCGTGGGTTGGATAAGCGACTGACTGATAAGATCAATATTCCTTTCCACATTGCGGAAGATCCTTTGCACGCTGTAGCTAAAGGCACGGGAGTTGCATTAAAGAATGTAGATCGTTTCTCTTTCTTAATGAGATAACTCAGGGATGCGGAATTTAATAAACTTCCTTCTGAAATACAATTACTGGTTCCTCTTTATCTTATTAGAGGTAGCCAGTTTTGTTTTGTTATTTCGGTTCAACCGTTATCAGCAGAGTGCTTTTTTCACTTCTGCCAATACGGTTGTGGGGGCGGTTTATGATGTGTCGGGAGGCATTTCCTCTTACTTTCATTTGAAATCGGTCAATGAGGATTTGCTGGACCGGAATATGTTGCTCGAACAGCAAATCTCCAATTTGGAGAAAGCGTTGAAAGAACGCCAGGTGGACTCTATTACCATTAACAGTGTCCGGAAGATGCCTCAAAGTGACTATCAGCTATTCAAGGCTCATGTGATAAAAAACAGTCTGACACTGCCCGATAACTATATCACGCTCGACAAAGGTTCTTCCTCCGGCATTCGCTCTGAGATGGGAGTGATAGACGGTAACGGAATTGTAGGTATCGTGTATGAAACTTCTCCATCTTATTCGGTGGTGATTTCTGTACTGAACAGCAAGTCCAATATAAGTTGCAAGATTATAGGCAGTGATTATTTCGGCTATCTGAAATGGGAACATGGAGATTCGCGTTACGCTTATCTGAAAGACCTGCCCCGTCATGCGGAATTCAATTTGGGCGATACCGTAGTGACCAGCGGATTCTCGACTGTATTCCCGGAAGGCATTATGGTAGGTACGGTGGATGATATGTCCGACTCTAATGACGGGTTGTCCTACCTGCTGAAAATCAAGCTGGCTACCGATTTCGGAAAGCTCGGCGATGTCCGTGTGATAGCCCGGAATGGGCAGGAAGAGCAGAAAAAACTTGAAAATAAGGTAACGAAAGAATGATTATCACCTATATACATAGAATCGGATGGTTTATCGGCTTGGTGCTTCTTCAAGTGCTTATCCTGAATAATGTCCATATAGCAGGTTATGCTACTCCTTTTCTTTATATTTATTTTATCCTAAAGTTTGACTCCGGCACTTCGCGGAATGAGTTGATGTTGTGGGCTTTCTTTTTCGGACTGACTATCGACGTATTTGCTGATACTCCGGGAATGAATGCGGCTGCGACGGTGCTGCTTGCTTTTCTCCGTCCTTCTTTACTGCGACTGTTCACACCTCGCGATAATCTGGATAGCTTCATCCCGTCTTTCAAGACGATAGGGATTACTCCTTTTCTTAAATATACGACTGCAAGTGTTTTTGTACATAGTCTGGCGTTACTCTCCATTGAGTTCTTCTCGTTTTCCAGCATTTGGCTGTTGCTGCTGCGGGTGTTACTTTGCACCATTCTGACTGTAACCTGTATTGTAGCTGTTGAAGGCATAAGGAAGTAAAAAATGGCAAAAGATTATAGATTAGAGAAACGTAAATTTGTTATCGGAGGCATTGCCCTGTCTATTGTCTTGATTTATCTGGTACGGCTTTTCGTATTGCAGATCACAACAGATGACTATAAGAAGAATGCTGACAGTAATGCTTTTCTGAATAAAATCCAATATCCTTCGCGTGGAGCGATTTACGACCGGACCGGGAAACTGTTGGTATTCAATCAGCCTGCATACGACATTTCGATTGTTCCGAAGGAAGTCGAGAATCTCGATACGCTCGACTTGTGCCAGTCGTTGAATATCACCCGTGCCCAATTCTTGAAGATTATGAGCGATATGAAAGACCGTCGCCGTAATCCGGGATATTCCCGTTACACGAATCAAGTGTTTATGTCGCAGTTGTCGGCGGAGGAATGCGGTGTCTTTCAGGAAAAGCTATTTAAGTTTCGTGGCTTTTATATCCAACGTCGTACGATCCGCCAATATTCTTACAATGCGGCTGCCCATGCGCTGGGCGACATCGGAGAGGTATCTGCCAAAGAGATGGAAGCGGATGAAGACGGATACTACATTCGTGGAGATTATGTCGGGAAGTTAGGCGTAGAGAAATCGTATGAGAAGTACCTGCGTGGAGAAAAAGGTATTGAGATTCTGCTTCGTGATGCGCATGGCCGTATCCAGGGGCACTATATGGATGGGGCCTACGACCGTCCCTCTGTTCCCGGCAAGAACCTGACATTGAGTCTGGATATTGATTTGCAGATTTTGGGCGAACGCTTGTTGAAGAACAAGATCGGAAGTATTGTAGCTATCGAGCCGGAGACCGGTGAGATCCTTTGCCTGGTATCTTCCCCGAATTATGATCCGCATTTGATGATCGGTCGTCAGCGTGGTAAGAATCATCTGATGTTGCAACGCGACAAGATGAAACCATTGTTGAACCGTGCTTTGATGGGAGTCTACCCTCCGGGCTCTACTTTCAAGACAGCACAAGGGTTGACTTTCTTACAAGAAGGTATTATAACAGAGCAAAGTCCGACTTTTCCCTGTTCGCGCGGATTCCATTACGGCAGGCTGACGGTAGGTTGCCATAGTCATGGAGCGCCGCTTCCGCTGATACCCGCCATTGCTACATCGTGCAACTCTTATTTCTGTTGGGGGTTGTTCCGTATGTTCGGTGACCGTAAGTATGGCTCACCGCAAAATGCTATTACCGTATGGAAAGATCACATGGTTTCGCAAGGGTTCGGTTACAAACTGGGGGTCGACTTGCCGGGAGAAAAACGGGGGTTGATTCCGAATGCACAGTTCTATGACAAGGCTTATCGCGGGCATTGGAACGGATTGACGGTGATCAGTATTTCTATCGGTCAGGGAGAAATCTTGTCTACCCCTCTTCAGATAGCCAATCTGGGAGCGACGATTGCCAATAGAGGATATTTTGTCACGCCTCATATCGTGAAAGAAATTCAGGATAACCGGATAGACAGTCTTTATCGCACTCCTCGTTATACCACGATTGAAAAAAGACATTATGAATCGGTGGTGGAAGGTATGCGTGCCGCCGCTACCGGAGGAACTTGCCGTATGCTGTCAATGATGGTCCCGGAATTGGAAGCCTGCGGAAAGACAGGTACGGCACAGAATCGCGGACATGACCATTCGGTGTTTATGGGCTTTGCGCCAATGAACAAGCCGAAAATAGCCATTGCCGTCTATGTGGAAAATGGAGGATGGGGAGCCACATACGGAGTGCCGGTCGGTGCTTTGATGATGGAACAATATATGAAAGGCAAGTTGTCGCCGGAAAATGAGATAAGAGCGGAAGAAATTAGTAACAGAGTGATATTGTATGGTAACGAGGAGCGATAGTTTATGGAAATCTTTGGACTGGGTGACGATTTGTATCTACCTGCTCCTGATTATTGGCGGATGGTTCAGCGTGTGCGGAGCCAGCTATGACTATGGCGAGCGTGATTTTCTCGACTTCTCGACTCGTGCCGGTAAGCAGTTCGTTTGGATTATCTGTTCTTTCGGGCTAGGATTTGTGTTGCTGATGTTGGAAGACCGGATGTACGATATGTTCGCGTACATTATATATATAGGGATGATTCTTCTGTTGATTGTCACGATTTTTATTGCTCCGGATACAAAAGGTTCCCGTTCCTGGTTGGTGATGGGGCCGGTCAGCCTGCAACCCGCCGAGTTCGCTAAGTTTGCTACAGCTTTGGCATTGGCCAAATATATGAATGCCTACTCATTCAGTATCAAGAAAGAAAAGTGTGCTTTAGCTTTGGGATTGATTATTCTTCTGCCGATGTTATTGATTATCGGGCAGAGGGAAACAGGGTCCGCATTGGTATATCTCGCCTTTTTCTTGGTGCTTTATCGGGAAGGAATGCCGGGAGTGGTACTTTTTGCAGGTGTCTGTGCGGTAATCTACTTTGTGGTCGGTATTCGTTTTGACGAGGTCTTTATTGCAGATACCCCTACACCGTTGGGAGAGTTTATTGTATTATTGCTGATTTTATTGTTTGCCGGTGGCATGGTGTGGGTATATCGTAAGAAGTGGGTGGCTGCCCGCAATATTATCGGTGGAAGTCTGGGGATATTGTTGATTGCCTATTTGATCTCGGAATATTGGGTACACTTTAGTCTGGTCTGGGTGCAGTGGGGACTGTGTGCTGTTGCAATAGGCTATTTGATTTATTTAGCATTAAGTGAGCGTCAGCGTGCTTACTTTCTAATTGCTTTATTTACCATCGGCTCTATCGGATTTTTATATTCCAGCAATTATGTATTCGATAGCGTATTGGAGCCTCATCAACAAGTCCGTATCAAAGTAGTATTGGGCTTGGAAGAAGATTTGACCGGTGCGGGATACAACGTCAACCAATCCAAGATTGCCATCGGTTCCGGTGGATTGACAGGGAAAGGTTTCCTGAATGGTACGCAGACCAAACTGAAATATGTTCCCGAACAGGATACTGATTTCATCTTCTGTACGGTGGGAGAGGAGCAAGGTTTTGTCGGTTCGGCAGCCGTCTTGATAGCTTTCCTGATCTTGATTTTCCGCTTGATTTTCTTGTCGGAGCGTCAACCCTCCACCTTCGGTCGGGTTTATGGCTATTCAGTCCTCAGCATTTTCCTGTTTCACCTATTTATTAATATAGGCATGGTGCTGGGACTTACTCCGGTCATCGGTATCCCATTACCTTTCTTTAGCTACGGAGGTTCTTCCTTATGGGGCTTTACGATACTGTTGTTCATTTTCCTACGCATTGATGCGGGACGGAGTAGAAGACTCTAACAAATTGTTTATCTTTCGAATAACACTTGTATCTTGATAAAAATGTATTTTAGCTACACTTTTATCAGTCAATGATTTCCTTTTTGGTATAATATTTTGGTATTTTGTTGCTTTCTATGCTAAAAAGTCTTATTTTTGAATCGAAATAAGGGAAATACTATGATAGCACAAGGAAATAGCAACAAAAATAATGTTAAAAACTTGCGTATGTGTAATGTTTGTATAACACACACACACACACACACACACACACACACACACAAGTGAACATCTATTAGCTAAATATTCTTTGAAAACATATAAAGGAGGCATTGTTTCTGACTCGTAAGAGTTGGGAATAATGCCTCTTGTTGTTTGCTGTATCTGTCTAGTATCAAAAGCTGTGTTTTTTTAATTGATCACTTAAACTTATTGAAATATGAAAACGGGAAATTTACTTGCAATGTTGCTTATCGGATGTCTGACTGTGAGCTGTATGAGTTACGAAAAGAGGGTGAAGGAATGCGACTTCGTAGGAGAATTTAAAGATGGGAATGCCTTGTGCCAACAAGACGACAAATACTTCTTTATTGATGAAAGCGGGAAACAGAAATCCAAGAAGTATGATAAAGCTGAAGAGTTTGTCAACGGTTACGCCATTGCTTATAACGAAAACGAGAATGGAAATTATCAATATTTCGTGCTTGACAAGAATTGCCGTGAAAATTGTCTTAATGTATATGGTTGCCTGTGCTCCGTAAACCGTTTGGGAAACTTATGGGTGAAGGCTGCAAACAGCAGAGACTCCTGGATGCTGGTGAATGTGAGTATGGGGATCGGCTATTCCGGTCTCACACTGATGATAGGTTATCCGGATTGCGTTACCGACAATGGAACTACCGTCATTAGCCGCCTCCACAAAGAGGGTGTAGGCTCGTCTTATTACGAGTATGCCATCTACGACGGGGAAGGAAAGGAGATAGTGCCTTTCGGCAAATATTCGTTCATTGGGAACTTCTCTTCGGGCATAGCCCAATATTCCACCACCGGGCGTTTCGGCTATGCCGGTTCGGAACATCTGTTTTCTCAAGGCTATGATGAGAGCAAAGGTAAATGCAGATCCTTGTACAGAAGTCTCATGGGCTATATTAATGAAAAGGGAGAAATACTCTGTTCCGAACGCTTCAATTCGGCAAGCCCCTTTAATGAGGCGGGATATGCAAGGGTAAGCATAGGAAATTATGACCACAACAGCCGCCACTATATCCTTAACCGAAACATGGAAGACTGTTCGGGGAATGTTGTGGCGAGAGCGTCTTTTCTCGATGACGGGGTATGGATATCCGGAAAGAGCCGGAATGGTGAATGTTTGCTGACGAACAATACCGGAAAAACCGTATCGCTTGGCTCAGGATTCGATGTGGCCAGTTTAGGGAAGTACATCATGACTCGCAAAGACCTGCAATACAAACTTTACAAGATGAACGAGTCGGCGGATAAACCGGAACTCATTGGAACGTTCAACAGGAGCAAGAAGGGTGACATTGTTGTATTCTCTCTCACAACCTCTACCATTCGCTTTTTCCAGCCGATAAGGCGAAGCGTCGGAATGAGGGAAAGTCCTTACGATGAATACGATTTGGATGGCGGATACGTTCAATCCGGATGGAATGTATTGTATAACGGTACTGTGCTTGGCGATCCCGAGATAAAATTACCTTACTTTAATTTCGAATAAGATGAGATCTGTATTCCATTATTCACGTTTACTTCTCCTTTTTGTTATTGGGGAAGTGTTTATTTTTAGTAGTTGCCATATAGACGAGAATTATCTAAAAGGGAAAGAGTCTTTTCATCAATGCAACTATGTAGATGCGTTCAAGTACCTGCAGAAAGGAGGGACAGAAGCCTATGAGATGTTGGGAGTACTCCATTATCTTGGACTTGGCGGTGCGGAACGGGATTTTGAAAAAGCTGCAATATATCTGGAATATGCCAAGAATGAGCCGGAAGCGTGGTATTACCGTGCGGAACTCACATTGGTCAATATGCTGCAAGAAAGAATGGAAGAGGTCATCGGATCGGTAAACTCGGGAGATATGTATATTACATCCTATTACAGGCAAGTGGCTTCCGCTTTGGAGTATTACCGGAAGGCGAAAGAGCTGGGATACGATGGGGACAATATTGAACAAAAAATTAAGATTTTAGGCAAAGTGACTTTGGCGGGAGAAAATATGCCTAAAAGACAGTCTTTGCAAGGATATCGATATCATAATGGACAAACTTTCTATGGAATGAAGGAATCTGTGACCGGTAAGGAAGGATGGGGAATCCTCGTTGATCTGAACAATGAAACGGTTACTGTGGGACGCTGGAAAGAAAATCATTTAGTAGGGAAGTATATTATCATTTCGAGTAATACCAAGCGTAACCCCAATTGGGGAAGCGTAATTTTGTATGAATAATCTTTATAATAACTAATTGAAATGAAACAGATTTTTATGATCAACCTCATTGCTATAGCAATGTGTTTATTCTCTTGTAGTAATAGTAAGAAACAGGCGAACGCTGATCCTTCTGTCGTGCAGGCGGAGGTGGAAGCCAATGCGGGAGTGAAACCGTTTATCCTCACAGAGGATGGTGTGGGAAGTTTGCGGATGAAGCACCCTTTCAAAAATATGTCTGATACTGATGAAGGACTATATAATAAGGTAGAGAAAGGGACTTTTTATTATGAACCTGCCGCTATGAAGCTTCAAACTTATACCTTATATTGTGATGATGTGGAAGTCGCTAATTTTATGTTGGAAAAGCAATTGTCTCCTATAGAAGAACTGACCGTCACTTCTCCATACGTCTCTTTGGAGAACGGTGTTAAGGTGGGAATGTCTTTACGGGAAGCGGTGACGAAAAAAGGAATGGAAGCGATGATAATGTATGATGAGATGTTCGACCAAGGAATAATATACATCGCTTATGGGAAAAATCTGCGCATCAATGTGGTGAACGAAGAACTGGATGACTTGACGGAGCAAACCAAAAGGAAAGCTCTTGACATGACCGCGAATGGCGATTTGGCAAAAACATCCGAATTGGAAAGCGAATCGATTCAGCTGACTCCGGAAGACTTTAAGCCGGAGGCAAAAGTCACTTGCTTTTATATCGATCGTCGGTTTGAAAAGTAAACAGTCGGTTATATTTTGTGATAAATAGATAACAAGAAAATAATTATGAGCATGAAAACACTGTTTTATCTGTCGCTTATTTGTGTGGTGACTTTATTTTCTGCGTGTGGAAGTAATACCCAACGACCTCAACGCAGCTTTTTCCCTATTCCTTGTATGAGTAAGACCGGTTTTTATTATGTAGATGAGAATGGGGAGAAAATGGATGCACTTTCCGGAGAACTTGCAGCTATAGGCTGGAAGCCAAATTTAAATTATAGTTTAGGTTCGGGGTTCTTTAAAGATGGTTTGCTGAAGGTACGTGATGTCTATTTTCTCGATCGGAATGGCACATTGGTGCTTAATGTTGAGGAAGTTTTCGCAAAGCTTTTTGGTGAAAAAGCAAAATATGCTAAATGTTCTGACTTTTCCGAAGGAATAGCTTTTGTTCAAGGAGGAAGTCTTGAAGACAGAACACGTGCCACGGCCATTAACAAGAAGGGTGAAGTCTTGTTTGAATTGGCTGGCAGACCATTGACTGCTTTTTATGAAGGAGTAGCCTATTTTATGGCGGCCGATGGCAATATTGGTGTATTTAATTCAAAAGGAGAAATTTTGGTAGAGCCCCGTGAGGATATAGCGAGAGCGGTTACGGAATACGTCAAGACTCCGCCACTTCGAGGAGAGGCAAGTGTGAAGAATGAAGAAGGACTTATTGGTGCTATTAACTTTAAAGGAGAGCTGGTGGTCGATTATATTTCCAAAGATCTTCCCCTCGAGTTTGACCAAAATGATTGTGCAGTATTTTATAAAGATAGTAGGTACGGTTTGGTGGATGGTAAGGGGAAAATTCTGATAGAGCCAATATATACTCGTTTGGAGAATGACGGCAATTGGTATTATTTTAAAACGGAAGATAAGAAAATAGGTTGGTGTGATAAGAATGGAAAAGAAAAAATAGCGGCGGTCAATCGTGATATAGAGTTTAAATATGGCAGAACGAAGGCTGGTCCTTATCCTTTTTATGGCTCTGATTATTCTATAGCTTTTTCCACTTTCGATTTAGATGGAGAGCGTGTTTATAAATCTCACGCATTGACAAAGGAAGGGCTGGAAGATGCGCTACATCTATATCTTAATGGGCAAATTTACGGATATTTGTTAGTAACTCCTTTTGTTAACGGTATAGCTGTGGGGCTTGATGTGAAGGAACGTACTTGCGCATTGATTGGTGAGAAAGGTATTGATGACATTCTTCATCCTGAATTAAACGATAATTACTTTGCTTGTGTTTGGGAACCGAATGATTTGGAAGCGATTGGTGATTACATCGTTCATCCGTGGGCATATTGGAAAGGTGCATATTAAAAATAGTAAACTGTTAAAAGTAGAATATATGAAACACTTGTTGTATTGTATGTTTAAGAGGAAGGCTATCTTATTTGTACTAATTGCGTTAGGTATGACAGCTTGTACCAAATACATTCCTGTTGCAGAACAGGATAATGGGATGGAGTTCGTAGTGAAAGGGAAGAAGTGGGGACTGTGTCGTCAGATGGAGGCGCGTTATGATATCATTCCCGCTATCTACGATACGATGTATTGGCATAAAGAGCTGTTTGGGTATATCGGTGAATTGAATGGCAAAAAAACTTTCTATCGTCGGGACATATATTATAAACCGGATGAGCCTGATAAAAAGTGTTCTTTTCTCTTTTATGAAAAGGACAACCGTTCCATTCTAAAGGAAAAATTGAAGCAAAATAAATTATACTGGGATAGGGAGGTAGACATTGTTGGCGCAGGAACAATTTATACCATTAGAGCTGGTAAGGACAGCCTTTATATTTATTGCGATGGTATGATTTATTCTACCTACGCATGGGGAATAGGTAATGGGTACACTGTAGAATCTCCTGAACTATACGGTCCCTTTGAAGATTATTATATCACCCATCGTGGCTTTCTATTTAAGCAGGACAGACTGTGGGGGATGAAAAGCAGTGAGAACGAAGAGATTTTGCCGGCCAATTATAAGAAGTTGTTTGAGTTCAGACTACGAGGAGTGGGTAATTACAGTGCTAATCAGCGGATAAGTTGGCTTTATCTCGCTCAAACCGTATCGGGTGAATGGAAAACTTTTGGGAAGGATGGCGCAGAGGTGAAAGACGGACAGTCTTTACTCTCGCCCAAATGGCTGGATATTCCTATTCGTGATTTTCAATATAGATGGCGGCAGTTTAATGGCTGGCGGAGGGGAGACACCAATGTGAGTTTACGTGTAGGAAACAAGGAAATAGGAGTGTTGGAGGGCGAATATTATATTGGCGGGTAAATAGGACACAGGGACACAATAATAATTAAGGAACTATGAAACAAAGTGCGCCTAAATGCTTGGATATTCCTGTTCGTAATTTGAGAGAGAAGTGGATGGTATAATAGTTGGCGAGTTGGTGATACTAATGTGAGTTTGCATATAGGGAGCAAGGAAGTGGGAGTTGTTGAGGCTGAGATTTGTATTTGTAGATAAACTGAATAAGGACACAATGTTTCCAAGAACTTGATACGTGCCAAAGAGTGGCATGAGAAAGCGCAAACTGCTACACAACAAGAAACGAGCAAATAATTATTAACTTATAAATTGAAATGATATGAGAACAATTAGGCAACGATTAAGAGAAAGGAAACTGTATAAAGGTTTAAACTTTACTCTTCTGATTCTTTTTCTCTTTGTGTTGTTACAGGCAGGGTGTAAGCCAAAGAAAAACACAGGAGATAAGCAAGAAACCGCTGTTCCGGTAATGCGTTACATTAAGGCTATCCAGTCTCCCGATCTGACCATTGATTTTACTTACGATGAACAACAGTGTATACTTTCAGCTACGGAGAAGCGGCAGACTGGAAATGCGGATGTCTATACCTATATTTATAAGGAGAATTCCATTCAAATAAATTGGAATGGGAAACAGAAAGCTATGATTACGTCTGAACCCGGAGCACCGGTAAATGTAGAGGTGCAGGAAGGAAATATGAAAGTCAAAGAAACATACGGGATTGATGGGAACTGGCGGATTTTGCAATCATCAACTGGCGTTGTCCGTGATATCTGTGACTTTACATGGAAAGATGGTAATTTGGATAAGGTAAAAGGTGGATACTCTGAATGTACTTATCAATATGGAGAAAAGGAAAATAAGCCTGTTAATATTGATATTGTAAATTGTCTTACTAATATTTATACTCCTTATCCATGGTATTATTGCGCCTTTGCATGGGGGCAGTCGAAGCAATTGCCTGTCTCAATATCTAATTATACCGGTGAGGCGAAATATAATTATGAGTTTGATGACGATGGATATATTGTGAAAGTAAAAGAAAAAATGGCTATTGAGATGGAGTATGGAACTGATGTAAGTGGGAGCGAGTATATTATTGTTTATTGTGATTGAAAAAGAAATAGAATATGAGAAAGTCTGAATTAAGTTGGTGGCTTCTATTATTTTTGCTTTGTTAGCTTTGTGGTTTGCGTTTTAATAAGGAAATATGAATTATGTGTAATAACAATCATAATTAAAGAACTATGAAAACAAAGATTTTGATTTATTGCGCAACGGTTTATGTTGCGGTTTTTTTCTCCGCTTGCGGAGGCAGTTCAAATAGCCCGTTGGCAGATATAGATTTGATACCTATGGGAAACGCCTATTATACATTGGACGGCGAGTTGGCTTTTGCGGGAGAATTCAGGGATGCCGATTTCTTCTCTGACGGACTAGCAAAAGTGTTGATGGGGATGCGCGAAGGGTATGCCTTTATCAACAAGAAAGGTGAAAAAGTTTTTGATGTCGGTGAATGTTTTAATATAACGGGCTTCTGGAACGGAGTGGCTTGGAAAATGACACAAAAAGGATATATAGCTATTGATACTTCGGGTAAGGAACTGTTTACTACTTTGGCGACACCTATCACTTTGTTCAATGCTGACGGAAAGGCGCTTGTCGAAGGGGGGACAGAGGATGGGAAAACCAGATACGGTGTGATTGACCGAAAGGGGAATATCTCTTTGTTTCAAGGGGACTTCTGTATTTATGGAGAGAAAAACTCACGCGTGATTCATTCCGATCGCATTGTTGTGAATTGTAATCCGGGAGGCCAGCCTGCGGTAATAGATATGCAGGGCAATATCATCGTTGAGCCTGAGACGTATTCGGAGATTGGACCTTTCGACTTGAATGGTTGCGCAATAGTGCGCAAAGACGGTATGTACGGTATTATAGACAGGGACGGCAAGGAATTGTTTATGGATACCGAAGGCAAGTATTCATGGATAACTTGCGATGGAGATTGGTATGCTTATTGTCTAAAAGGGCGTGATGGCGGTTTCGCTTGGGGTGATAAAAAAGGAAACGTCAAGCTGGGACCCTTGGAGGATAACTTGAGCTTTAGGTGGGGTAAATACGCTTTTTATGGTAGCAAACGGTATGATAGAAGCGGGGATAGTGAATCCACCGCCAAACAGATTGAAACACCGTTGATAGGAGGGAAGGTGGTTGTAGCCTATTCAAACGATGAGGGATATTTCCTGTGCGATGAAAAAGGGAATAGGCTGAATTATGATGTTTCAGTGGAAGGACTTATGAATAGTGGGGTAGACGATTTGATTCGCTCCGTTTCACGTGGTAATGGTGATGCGATAGCTTTGGGATTCCCTTATGTGAGCACATTTTGGTCGTTGGGAGAATAACGTTTACGGCGAAGGTGGGGTGAAGAAACAGGCGAATAGTCGTCCCTTCTATATGAATTTGGAATATTAATTATTGCATTGTTTTGGATAGTCAAAAGAAAAAGAGTATTTTTGTACTGACAAAATGGTCGTAATATGCGACCAAATTTTCATAACCATCCTAAGAGTGCGCTATTATGATAATAGATAGAAACGAATATGTTGAACAGTTACTCACAAAATGTTGGAACGGAAAGGTAAAGATTGTGACCGGTATAAGACGTTCGGGTAAGTCGTTCCTACTCTCAACTCTCTTTAAGAACCGATTAATAGAGAAAGGAGTTCAGGAGAGGGATTTCGTGGAGGTGGCTCTTGACAGAAAGACAGACATCAAGTATCGTAATCCGAACCTCCTGTACGACTATATCATAGAGTCTACAAGGGATACAGACAGAAAATTTTATGTATTGATTGATGAGATACAGTTGTCGTATAAGGTAAAAAATGAGAATGTGGACGAATCATTGGTACCTGAAGAGGACAGAGAGTTGCTTTACACCACTTTTTATGACATTTTGAATGATCTGATGGCGCGCCCGAACCTTGATGTGTATGTGACGGGATCGAACTCTAAGATGCTGTCGAAGGATATCGTGACAAATTTTCGTGACCGTGGTTCTGAAATAAAAGTTTACCCACTATCATTTGCAGAATACCTATCGGTAGCCCAGATGGAAAAAGCTGATGCACTGGAGGAATACCTGATGTACGGTGGTATGCCTTTGACGATTCTTGAACCAGACGAAAAGGAGAAGCGCAAGTACTTGCAAGGGCTTTTCTCAAATGTCTATATTAAGGACATTGTGGAACGATATAATCTGAAGGATGATAACATATTGAGTGCTTTGGTTGATGCTCTCTCATCGTCAGTAGGCTCACTGACGAATCCGAACAAACTGGCCAATACGGCTGGAACGCTGATGGGGAAATCACCTTCGCACAATACCGTCAAAAACTATCTGGACTATGTGGAGGATGCATTTCTCTTCCAGAGTGCGAAACGATGGGATGTGAAGGGACGCAAGTATTTTGACAAGATTCAGAAGTACTATGCCATGGACTTGGGACTGAGAAATGCCAGATTAAATTTCCGTCAGCAGGAGCGTTCGCATCTAATGGAGAACATGATTTATAATGATTTGATCCGTAGAGGATATTCTGTTGATGTGGGCATTGTAGAACTGACGCGCGTAATAGACGGCAAGCGTAAATTGTCTCAATATGAGATTGATTTTGTGGTCAATGTAGGTAATAGTAAAGTGTATATCCAGTCGGCATTGAATGTGGACACGCCTGAGAAGAAGGCACAGGAGACCTTTTCTTTGAGAAATACTGGCGACTTCTTTCGCAAGATTGTTGTGCTGGACGGTAGCCGCAAGCTTTGGACGGACGAGGACGGTGTAATGTATGTGGGGGTGATTCCGTTCTTGTTAGAGGATGTTTTGGCAGAGGTGATTGGGTAAATAAAGACCAATATTAATATTTAAGTTTTATTGTTTCATGATGGTGGTGTGGATAAGTTACTTCGTACTGCTTCACGAGGGTATCCCCTTCACCCGCAACGCCCAGCTTATGTATTTTATAGTCTTTGTTCTTTAATTATAAAAATCTTTCCTTTCTCGGTGAGTTGCCAATAACCTGCTTTGTTGGACCCTTGACGGGTTATGTATCCATAAGCTTTTAAATTCTGCAATGATCGTTTCGCTGTAGCACTTGATGATGACAAGGCTTCAGCAAGAGTATTGTAGGTTAATTTTGTATTCGTTGATAATATATGTAATACATTTATGTCAACTGATGATAATTTTATTGGGTCATTTATTGGGTCATTTATTGGGTCATTTATTGGGTCATTCGCTCTACTATGTGATTTCTCATTTCTCATTTGTCATTGTAGGGTAATTTCTTTTGAACGTAATTAGCATACCACCCTCTGATTGCTTAAAGACGGGTTCTTCTATTCCTATCGCTTTAAAAGCGTTACATATTTTGCTAATACCACGTCCCACGTTTCTATAAACCCGGCTTTGTAGAATACGGAAGCTAATAAAATGTTACGAGGATGTGAGGAGTGCTTTCCTTTAAGTGCATCTATTGTAAGTTCGTCGGGTAGTTTACCCTCGTTCCATAGCTCAATGTGGTCATTGAATATCCACATCTGTATGTGAACACCTGCATACCGTTTGTGTACAATGCTATTGTAGAGCATTTCTCGTAAAGCATCTTCTGGAATTTCCAATGGTTCAAGCCGTTGCATACCTTCATAGTGAATGGGGGATATGAGGTACTTGGAACGTAATAAAGTGACGACTTTATCAGCCATCTGAATAATATTTCCGTTTACTACGTCTTGGAAAATAAGATCTGATTCATCTATCCCGAAGCGTCCGATACGGAATTCCACACCGGGAAAGAAGCGAAGAGGGTCTTTTCCGAATAATAGTATCGCAGCATTGGTGAGCACTCCATTGTTATCAATCAGTTTTAGATTTTCCAATACAGTTCGGGTATCTTCATCTTTAAGCTCGGGGTTAATACGATGCGCTTCAATGGCTTTTCGAAGAAAATAATCTATAGCTTTTCGATCAATATCATTGAGTGTTGCCCTATCTTCTAATAGTTCATCCCAAGAACGTCCCATTTTCTTTAATATGAATTGTTGAAGTGCAACGCCTTTCAATTCTTGTTTCGTGGAACCACTACGGTAGTGATATGCCCCATGGTAAGCAATGGGCATATTACTTGGTTCCACTACAATCTCGATATATTCTTTACCTTCTTTTGATTGTAATAAGTTGACGTCGGCCACGATACCTAAATAGTTGACAATTTTGTTAGGTATGTCTTCCAACAATCTTTTGGAGTCGGGGAGGCCAATTACCTGTTGCTTATCATTTATACCTATATAAATACAGCCACCTTGTGCATTGGCAAAACCGCATATCCATTTCAGATACTCGTCATGCCAAGACTCTTTATATTCAATATTCTGACTTTCGCTCATAACGATATCTTTTATATTCTTAGATTTTGATAAATATTTAAGTTTTATTTTCTGCTTACCGTGATATCCGTATCCCCACATCATTTATCCCCTGCAATATGTCGTCTTTCATACCGGATACTACCTTAAAAGTATAGTTTCCTGGATGTAGCGGGCGAACCGAGCGTATGAAAGTCTCCGACTGATAGACACTGCCCCAGCCTTTGCCGAACCATCTTCCTGTAGAGTCGGTTAGGTGAATAGCGATGGTATCGGTGCGCCACACAGTGGAATCCTGTAGATTCTGACTGATAAATAAATGAAGGTCCTGATAAGGATAATCCGTACGGTTACGGACTTCCGCAAATAGTCTCAGAGTCGGAGGGAGGCTGTCTGTGATAGGAATAAAAAAGGAGAGTGTATCACTCTTTCCCCACCCGTTGTCGGGAAGGGATTGATAAGAGTGATACACGGTATTCTCGTTGCATGCCGCCGTTAGGCAAGCAGTGAAAAGGCAAAATAAACTATTCCTGAACAGGCTTTTCATTATTGGTTTGCGGTTTCGGTTTCTCTTTATTCGGCTCTTTGACCGGTCTTTCTGGCTTTTCCGGCCTTTCTTGAGCTTGTGGTCTTTCTTGATTCATCCCTCTTTCCGGTCGTCTGTTTTCATTATTCCGTCCCTGATTCTGTCCTCTGTTCCGATTATTATTATTTCTCGGTCGGTTCTCTCTTTCTCCCCTGTTAGCGTTTTCAGCCGATTGAGGGCGGTTGTCGTTATTAGCTCCTTTTTTCTTCTTCTTATTATTCCGGTTCGCATTATTGCCACCCTCTTTATTGCGGTTACGGTCAAAGCGGGTAACGCTTTCCTGCTCCAGCAAATCAATCGGTTTCTTCAGTTCCGGCTTTCTTTCTTCTTCGAACAGGCTGTCCGGTTTCATACCTTTTCTATTCATCGAAATCACTTCAAAAGCGCGCTTCCCGCTGATGGTAACCAGATTTGCCGGGAAATTCTTGTCTGTGGAATAAGAGATCTGATTGCTCAAGATATCCGCTTTGAAGAAATAGAAAGTACCATCCTTCGTTTCCAGTTCTATCTCTTTGGACGGAAGACGTTTTTGAGCTTCCACATAGCAATCTACTTCATAGTTCAGGCAACATTTCAGCTTGGCGCATTGTCCGGCAAGCTTTTGTGGGTTCAGGGAAATATCCTGATAACGTGCGGCACTCGTAGATACGGAAACAAAGCTGGTCATCCACGTCGCACAGCAAAGCTCACGTCCGCAAGGCCCGATGCCTCCGATACGTCCCGCTTCCTGACGGGCGCCGATCTGTTTCATCTCGATACGTACGCGGAATGCTTCAGCCAATACCTTGATCAATTGTCGGAAGTCCACGCGCTCATCGGCAATGTAATAGAAGATAGCCTTATTGCCATCCCCCTGGTACTCTACATCTCCGATTTTCATGTTCAGATTGAGACTTAACGCAATCTGGCGTGCACGGATCATAGTGCCATGTTCCTTGCTTTTCGCCTCGTTGAACTTCTCCATATCCACCGGTTTGGCTTTCCGGTAGATGCGTTTGATTTCCGTGTCCGCCTTGAAGTTCGCTTTCTTCATTTGCAGGGGAACCAGTCTGCCGGTCAGCGTCACCACACCTATATCATGTCCCGGAGCAGCTTCAACAGCCACCACATCGCCCTTTTCAAGTTTGATTTTGTTACTGTTGCGATAATATCCCTTCCGGGTGTTCTTAAATTGTACCTCAACCATGTCACTCTCTTCCGCATTGCCCGGTATATCCGCCAGCCAATCGTAGGTGTTCAGTTGTTTATCTTGTCGGGAGCATCCTTTGCAGCAAAGACCGCCGCTCCCATTATGAAGTTTATATTCCATAGTGTTTATATATTAATTATTGCTTCAACAGTACAATCATCTTCAGCGAGAAGTCGAAGAATACCATTTTAGCGTTTACATTCTGTTCAATATGTATTTGCGCTTCGCTTAGCTCGTCCATGATTCCCATTACATTACGTTCGTTGACAAACGGGGCGAAGCGGGTTGCAAAGTTCTGTTCACTGATCGTCATATAGGTAAGATCACGTTGGTGCAGGTTAAAGATGAAGTTTTCCCGAATCATGCGTTGGCAATATTCCAGAAAATTCTTTTGGCGTTCGCGTCCCATGCCTGCCACCTGTTCGCTCCACATTTTCATTTCCCTGATTTTCCGTTGATAGGACAACCGCATCAGGCTGACGAATAAATCGAAGAACAGTTGATTCTCTTCGTTCAGATGAATCGTTTCGAGTGCCTTGATAAAATTTCCATTTGCCAGATGGGCGATGGAAAGGCTGTCGGCAGGTTGAATGCTGTACTTCGTTTGTAGCACCCGGTCAATGCTTGCCTCGTCAATTTTCCGCACGTTCATGCGTTGCGTGCGGCTTTGGATGGTGGGCAGAATCATGTCCGGCATTTCCGATACCAGCAGGAAAATAGTTCTTTCGGGCGGCTCTTCAAGCAGTTTCAACAGTTTGTTGGCACACACCGGATGCAATTTTTCCGGTAGCCACACGATTGTAATCTTGAATCCTCCCTCACTGGATTTCAGACTGAGTTTTTTCAGAATTTCATCACTCTCGTTGGCGAATATCTGTGCTTGCTTATTCTCCGCTCCAATATTGTTCAACCAATGATTCAAGTTGAAGTAAGGGGAGGTGAGCAGTTGTTCTCTCCATTGCGGAAGAAAATCGGCACAGACTGATACTTTGGGACTTTTCGCCTTGTTCACGATCGGAAATACAAAATGCACATCCGGATGTACCAGCTTGTTAAACTTCACGCAGGACGGACATACACCGCAGGCATCCGTTTCACTCCGGTTGGAGCAACTGATATAGCGTGCGTATGCAATGGTCAATGGTATTTTTCCCACCCCTTCCGGACCGCAAATGAGCTGGGCGTGTGGGATGCGTCCTTCATTCACCTCCTGAATGAGCCGTTGCTTGACTTCTTCCTGTCCGATTACGTCTCTGAAAAACATATCAATAAATGATTTTGGCTACTTCCTTGATACTGTCCACCGCTCCGATGGAGTAGAAATGGATGCTTGGTACTCCGTGAGACATCAATTCCTTGCATTGGGTTACACACCATTCGATACCCACTTGTTCGGCTTCCGCATCCGTTTTGCATTTCAAAGCCTCTTTCACGAGTTCTTCCGGCAAATCCACCTTGAATGTCTTGGGAATCATGCTCAGTTGGGATAGTTTCTTGAACGGCTTGATTCCCGGAATGATTGGAACATTGATACCTGCCGCTTTGGCTTGTTCTACAAACTCAAAATATTTTTTGTTATCGTAGAATAATTGTGTTACGGCATATTCTGCGCCCGCTTCCACTTTTTTCTTTAGCCAATAAAGGTCGGATTCAATATTGGGAGCCTCTTCATGTTTCTCCGGATAGCATGCCACACCATAAGAAAAGGGGCTGTTGGTCACTTTCATTTCCGAACCGTCCACAAAGATACCCTTATTGAAATTGTTGATTTGTTCCTGCAACTCGATTGCGTGATGATATCCGTCGCCTTCGGGGGTGAAAACAGATTCGTGTTTTGCCTTGTCCCCACGTAGCACTAACAAATCAGTGATGTTCAAAAATTGCAGGTCGAGCAGTACATATTCTGTCTCTTCGCGTGTGAAGCCACTGCATAGGATATGCGGAACGACTGTGATATTATATTTATTTTGGATGGCGGCAGCCACAGCAACAGTGCCCGGACGTCTTCTCAAGCGGTTTCGTTGGAATAGCCCGTTGCCGAGATCTTTGTAAACGTATTCGCTGCGATGGGTCGTGATATTAATATACTTCGGATCGAATTCCCGAAGTGTATCGACTGTCTGATATAGCTTTTCTATTCCGGTTCCTTTCAGTGGCGGCAGGATTTCGAAAGAAAAAGCCGTTTTTTTGTTGTTATGTATTAAATCAATTACTTTCATTCTTTTCCCTAATGTTCGTTATCTACTTGGATGAAACGTGCATATTGGGACAAAAATACGAAAAAAGAAAGATTTCTTCTTGATTTACGCTAAAATAGTTTTGTTTTTATCGTACTAATATGCATAAAAGAGGGATTACCCCGTGTAGGATACGCCCTCTCTTACCTAATCATTGTTATTTTAGAATTTACTTATCAAGAAATGATTTCTTCATTCTGGCGATGTCAGTCAGATAATCTTGTAAATCTTGTTCATGTTCCTCCTCTTCGGCAAGAATATGTTTTGCGATGTCGCAGGTAGTGAAATCTTTCCCATTGGTAAAGTCGGCAATCTCCTGATAACGAAGGATTGCACAGCGTTCGGAAGCAACGTTGTCTTTTAGTAAACTAATGGAATCAAACTCTTGTGGAGCATCATATTTGCATCTCGCCAGTTCAAACCATTTCTTAGGATCGAGCACCGGAACACCTTCTAGTTCGATGATGCGGTTGGCAAGCAATTGTGCGTGTCTACGCTCTTCTTCAGCATGTTCCTCAAACTCGCTCTGCACATCGGCACGCATAGCTCCTTCTACTACTAATGCACCTACCCAATATTGGTAGTATGCCAACCATTCTTCAGCCAATGCTGCGTTCAACTGTGAAATCAAACTTTCCACATCTAATTTCCCTTGTAGGATTTTTACACTTTCTCTAGCCATAATTTAATGTTTAGGTTAATATGTTTAAGCTGACTATGTAACAGCCTGAACTTATTTTTGTTTTAGAGGTCTGCCGGTTTTAACAGAAAGAGTGTTTTTGTGGGAATTCTAATGTTCTACGCTAAACTAAATTTTTACTCAATGCACAAAATTCTCGTTTAGCGTATCGCATTTATAACCGGCAATTGGTTTTCGCCAGCTATTTTGGGGAGTATTCCTCGATAAATAATACATTGTATTCTCCTCCTTATGAATTTGAATAGACAAATCATCTGCCATCCTACACCAGTCGCACCTTATGTTGTTGAATACTAGTATATTAATAGTGTGTAGGATAGTGGTGTAGGATGGTTGCAGATGTGGTGTATCTTACACCTTTCCCTCGCTCATCCTTATGCCTTGCTTTACTTATCCTTACACACTTTCTTTGCCATCCTACTTTTCGCCAATTGTCTCCTGCGTATGAAACTTTAGTTTCCCCCGCTTGAAACTTTTGTTTCTCCTGCTTGAAACTTTGGTTTCATCTGCCTGAAACTTTAGTTTCCCCTGCTTGAACCTTTAGTTTCATTTGCTTGAACTTCTAGTTTCCTGTGGTGAAACAACATTTTCTGTTACTTGAAACTGTCTGTTCTACCGCTCTCTTTCGGCTCTTGATACTTGCTTTTCAGTCATTACTACCTGTCTTCTCAGTCATTAATAGCCTATGTGTTGAGTATTGACATCCTATACGTAGGTTGTTAATATCCCATATATGAGTTATTAATATCCTATATATTGCTTATTTATATCCTGTATTTAGGTCGTTAATGTATTGAGTATCTATTGTTTATGCTTTTTACCCATCATCTTCCGTCGGGTGATAGGCGGGTGATAGGTGACAGATGCGGTGATAGGTTGCGGACAACCTGTCACCATGCCTTAAACCCCGATGAACAGGGACGCTTATGATTAGAGGTGATAGGTGATAGAGGAAAGTGCGAAAAACTTCTGTGTGTATCCGTCCTGCCCGCTTCCTTCTTTTTCTCCTTGCGCGCACACATACGTACGCATGAATACAATAATGTATCCTTTCCCTCGCTTCCATTGTCCTTTTCTCCCGCTGTTGAAAAAATATGTTCTACAACATCGTTATGATTCAGCAAGTTAGCACATATCTTTAAAAAAACTTCAAAAAAACAGTGGAATATATTTGGAGTATATCCGAAAAGCGAGTACTTTTGCACCCGCTTTCCAGGAGAGGAGAGCCTTGCGGAATTGACATGATGACAAAGCGTAGGACCGCCTAACTATAAGAACAAAAAAACTCCTGAAAAGTTTGGATCATAATAAATAAAGTTCTTATCTTTGCAGTCCGATTCGCAAAGAGACGCGGTTTAGCGTTTTTCGTTTTCGTCCCTTCTTTCCCTTTCGCCAAGAGAGCCTGAGAAACGAACCGAAAAAGAAAAAACGAAAAAAACTTCCGAAAAGTTTGGCAGTTAAAATAAAACCCCTTACCTTTGCACCCGCTTTTGAAAACGAAGCGCAAGTTCTTTGAAATATTGATAAACAATACAAGTAGTACAAGTTAAAATAGAACCGTCAATGCTTATATAATATAGGTATAGGTAATAGAGTCAATAAATTGTACGGCATCCTGAACAGAGCAAAACGCTATCCTATGGGATAGATGAAAATACTTTTACAATGAAGAGTTTGATCCTGGCTCAGGATGAACGCTAGCTACAGGCTTAACACATGCAAGTCGAGGGGCAGCATTTCAGTTTGCTTGCAAACTGGAGATGGCGACCGGCGCACGGGTGAGTAACACGTATCCAACCTGCCGATAACTCCGGGATAGCCTTTCGAAAGAAAGATTAATACCGGATGGCATATGATTATCGCATGATAATCATATTAAAGAATTTCGGTTATCGATGGGGATGCGTTCCATTAGTTTGTTGGCGGGGTAACGGCCCACCAAGACTTCGATGGATAGGGGTTCTGAGAGGAAGGTCCCCCACATTGGAACTGAGACACGGTCCAAACTCCTACGGGAGGCAGCAGTGAGGAATATTGGTCAATGGACGGGAGTCTGAACCAGCCAAGTAGCGTGAAGGATGACTGCCCTATGGGTTGTAAACTTCTTTTATACGGGAATAAAGTTATCCACGTGTGGATTTTTGTATGTACCGTATGAATAAGGATCGGCTAACTCCGTGCCAGCAGCCGCGGTAATACGGAGGATCCGAGCGTTATCCGGATTTATTGGGTTTAAAGGGAGCGTAGGTGGACAGTTAAGTCAGTTGTGAAAGTTTGCGGCTCAACCGTAAAATTGCAGTTGATACTGGCTGTCTTGAGTACAGTAGAGGTGGGCGGAATTCGTGGTGTAGCGGTGAAATGCTTAGATATCACGAAGAACTCCGATTGCGAAGGCAGCTCACTGGACTGCAACTGACACTGATGCTCGAAAGTGTGGGTATCAAACAGGATTAGATACCCTGGTAGTCCACACAGTAAACGATGAATACTCGCTGTTTGCGATACACGGTAAGCGGCCAAGCGAAAGCGTTAAGTATTCCACCTGGGGAGTACGCCGGCAACGGTGAAACTCAAAGGAATTGACGGGGGCCCGCACAAGCGGAGGAACATGTGGTTTAATTCGATGATACGCGAGGAACCTTACCCGGGCTTAAATTGCATTTGAATAATCAAGAAATTGGTTAGTCGTAAGACAAATGTGAAGGTGCTGCATGGTTGTCGTCAGCTCGTGCCGTGAGGTGTCGGCTTAAGTGCCATAACGAGCGCAACCCTTATCTTCAGTTACTAACAGGTCATGCTGAGGACTCTGGAGAGACTGCCGTCGTAAGATGTGAGGAAGGTGGGGATGACGTCAAATCAGCACGGCCCTTACGTCCGGGGCTACACACGTGTTACAATGGGGGGTACAGAAGGCAGCTACACGGCGACGTGATGCCAATCCCAAAAACCTCTCTCAGTTCGGATCGAAGTCTGCAACCCGACTTCGTGAAGCTGGATTCGCTAGTAATCGCGCATCAGCCATGGCGCGGTGAATACGTTCCCGGGCCTTGTACACACCGCCCGTCAAGCCATGAAAGCCGGGGGTACCTGAAGTACGTAACCGCGAGGAGCGTCCTAGGGTAAAACTGGTAATTGGGGCTAAGTCGTAACAAGGTAGCCGTACCGGAAGGTGCGGCTGGAACACCTCCTTTCTGGAGCGATGCCGTAATAAGTTGAGAGTTGAGAGTTGAGAGCCAGGAGTTTACTCCCATTATCTGGACTTGCTTTCTCACTGAAAAAAATGATGACTTTAAAGGTTCTGTTTTTGTACTACTGGTACTTGTTTATTTATAGATATAGATCAACCATCTATAGCAATTATAGATAGAGATAAACAAGAGAAAAAAGAAGCCGAGTCTAACTCAACAGGTAGACAAGGTTGAACTAGTCCTATAGCTCAGTTGGTTAGAGCGCTACACTGATAATGTAGAGGTCGGCAGTTCAACTCTGCCTGGGACTACCAAGTTCAAGAACGACAGTAATTCTTGATAACCTCTTGGGGGATTAGCTCAGCTGGCTAGAGCATCTGCCTTGCACGCAGAGGGTCAACGGTTCGAATCCGTTATTCTCCACGATCTCTGAAAAAGAGAAACGATCTTTGACATGATGTACAAAAAGTAAAATTTTAGTAAGAGCTAAAAGTATATATCGAACCGTACGTTTCCGGTATGCGGACTAGCAATAGTTCAATATACCGGGAAGTCAGTTTGAAAGAAAGTAAGCAAGGGCGCATGGCGGATGCCTTGGCTCTCGGAGGCGATGAAGGACGTGATAAGCTGCGATAAGCTTCGGGTAGGTGCAAATAACCCTTGATCCGAAGATTTCCGAATGGGACAACCCGTCATTCTGAAGGAATGACATCTTGCATAGCAAGAGGCTAACACAGGGAACTGAAACATCTTAGTACCTGTAGGAAAAGAAAATAATAATGATTCCCCAAGTAGTGGCGAGCGAACGGGGATTAGCCCAAACCAATGTTGTTACGGCAATATTGGGGTTGTAGGACCACGACATCGCAAGAACTTTAGTGAGAAGAACCCTTTGGAAAATGGGACCATAGACGGTGATAGTCCGGTATTCGAAGCTAAACGAAGCGTAGTGGTATCCTGAGTAGCGCGGGACACGAGGAATCTTGCGTGAATCTGCCGGGACCATCCGGTAAGGCTAAATACTCCCGAGAGACCGATAGCGAACCAGTACTGTGAAGGAAAGGTGAAAAGCACTTCGAACAGAAGAGTGAAATAGTCCCTGAAACCATGCGCCTACAAGCGGTCGGAGCTGCGTAAGCAGTGACGGCGTGCCTTTTGCATAATGAACCTACGAGTTACTTTTTCCGGCAAGGTTAAGCATTTTAAAATGTGTAGCCGAAGCGAAAGCGAGTCTGAACAGGGCGCCCAGTCGGAAGGAGTAGACGCGAAACCAAGTGATCTACCCTTGGTCAGGTTGAAGGTTAGGTAACACTAACTGGAGGACCGAACCGATAAGCGTTGAAAAGCTTCCGGATGAACTGAGGGTGGGGGTGAAAGGCTAATCAAACTTGGAGATAGCTCGTACTCCCCGAAATGCATTTAGGTGCAGCCTTGGGAATTACTACTGTGAGGTAGAGCGACTGATAAGATGCGAGGGCTTCACCGCCTATCAAGTCTTGATAAACTCCGAATGCGCAGTAGTTCGATCCCAGGAGTGAGGGCATGGGTGCTAAGGTCCATGTCCTAAAGGAGAAGAATCCAGACCATCAGCTAAGGTCCCCAAATAATTGCTAAGTTGAACTAACGAAGTCAGATTGCTAAGACAGCTAGGATGTTGGCTTGGAAGCAGCCATTCATTTAAAGAGTGCGTAACAGCTCACTAGTCGAGGAGTTTGGCGTGGATAATAATCGGGCATCAAGCAATTTACCGAAGCTATGGGATCCGTACGGATCGGTAGGGGAGCATTCCACTCTGCGTCGAAGGTGAAGCGTGAGCTTTGCTGGAGCGTGTGGAAAAGCAAATGTAGGTATAAGTAACGATAAAGGGGGTGAGAAACCCCCTCGCCGAAAGACTAAGGTTTCCTGATCAACGCTAATCGGATCAGGGTTAGTCGGGTCCTAAGGCTCAGCCGAACGGTGAGGCCGATGGCAGAACAGGTTAATATTCCTGTACTACCTTAAAGAGTGACGTGGAGACGGAGGAGTGACAGCGCCGCGGACTGACGGAATAGTCCGTTGAAGGGTGTAGATGTTGATTATCCCAGGCAAATCCGGGATAAGAGTCGAACCTGATAGTATACCAAATTCCTCGGAATAAGGTAATAGTGCGTGTAAACATACTCCCAAGAAAATCCGCTAAACTTAATCTTTAAGGTACCCGTACCGTAAACGGACACACGTAGTCGGGTTGAATATACTAAGGCGCTTGAGTGATTCACGGTTAAGGAACTAGGCAAATTGACCCTGTAACTTCGGGATAAAGGGTCCCAACGAGAGTTGGGCGCAGAGAATAGGTCCAGGCAACTGTTTAACAAAAACACAGGGCTGTGCCAAATTGAAAGATTACGTATACAGCCTGACACCTGCCCGGTGCTGGAAGGTTAAGAGGAGATGTCATCGCAAGAGAAGCATTGAATTGAAGCCCCAGTAAACGGCGGCCGTAACTATAACGGTCCTAAGGTAGCGAAATTCCTTGTCGGGTAAGTTCCGACCTGCACGAATGGTGTAATGATCTGGACACTGTCTCAACCGTGAGCTCAGTGAAATTGTAGTATCGGTGAAGATGCCGATTACCCGCGATGGGACGAAAAGACCCCGTGAACCTTTACTATAGCTTAACATTGAATTTGGGTAATTGATGTGTAGGATAGGCCGGAGACTTTGAAGCAGGTACGCCAGTATTTGTGGAGTCGCTGTTGAAATACGGCCCTTTGATTATTTGAGTTCTAACTCGCTGATGCGAGGACACTGTTTGGTGGGTAGTTTGACTGGGGTGGTCGCCTCCAAAAGTGTAACGGAGGCTTCTAAAGGTGCCCTCAGGACGATTGGTAACCGTCCGTAGAGTGTAATGGCATAAGGGCGCTTGACTGGGAGACAGACAAGTCGATCAGGTAGGAAACTAGAGCATAGTGATCCGGTGTTTCCGTATGGAAGGGACATCGCTCAAAGGATAAAAGGTACTCCGGGGATAACAGGCTGATCCCTCCCAAGAGCTCATATCGACGGAGGGGTTTGGCACCTCGATGTCGGCTCGTCACATCCTGGGGCTGGAGAAGGTCCCAAGGGTTGGGCTGTTCGCCCATTAAAGTGGCACGCGAGCTGGGTTCAGAACGTCGTGAGACAGTTCGGTCTCTATCTATCGTGGGCGTATGAAATTTGCGTGGCTCTGACACTAGTACGAGAGGACCGTGTTGGACTGACCGCTGGTTTACCAGTTGTGCCGCCAGGTGCATTGCTGGGTATCTAAGTCGGGATTGGATAAGTGCTGAAAGCATCTAAGTACGAAGCCAGCCACAAGATTAGATTTCTTAGGGTCGTCAAAGACGATGACGTTGATAGGATGCAGGTGTAAAGGTGGTAACATCAAAGCCGAGCATTACTAATTGCCCGTTCACTTTCTTTCGAACATGTACCGGTTGGGTATATACGTTTAGCTTTCTAGACACTAGGATTTTACTTTTCATCATGTCATAACCTTATTCAGGTGGTTATAGCACGAGGGTTCCACCTCTTCCCATTCCGAACAGAGAAGTTAAGCCTCGTCACGCCGATGGTACTGCGTAACAGTGGGAGAGTAGGTAGCCGCCGTTTTTAAGAAGCCCCTTGATTCATTTTGAATCAAGGGGCTTCTGTGTTTTATCGCTTCTGAATCAGGGCGTTCTCTAAGGCCGGATAAAAGATAACCTCTTCTCTTCTTCTGCAAATAAGATAGCTGTATTTACTAATGCCAGATGTGAATATGCCTGCGGGAAGTTGCCCAACTGTTCTTTGGTTTCGAAATCAATATCTTCACTAAACAATCCGAGATGATTGGAGTATTTCAGAACTTCGTCAAACAGGCAGCGTGCTTCTTCTTTATGGCCGGTTACAAACAATGCCCGTATAAGCCAGAATGTACAAATCGTAAAAGCAGAAGTAGGCAACCCGAAATCGTCTTTGCTGTTATAGCGATACATAAGTCCTTTATGGAAAAGGGCTTTCTTGACAGCTTCCACTGTTTTATGATAGCGTATATCATCTGCTTCTATAAATCCATAGGGTTCCATCAATAGTAATGAAGAATCCATTGCTTGATTATTATATGTCTGTGTGAAGCTTTGAAGTTCCTTATTCCAGCCATATTTCATCACGTCTTTCTTTATTTTTTCGGCTTCCAGTTGCCAACGTTCGCTATAATTATATTTGTTAAGCATTTGAGCGATTTTAGCTCCGCGATCTAAAGCTACCCAACACATCACTTTGGAAGAAACAAAGTGTTGTCCTTCTCCCCGGATCTCCCAGATTCCCTTATCGGGCTTTCTCCAGTTTTCTACTACTTTTGCTAAAATGGTCTTTACCATTTCCCACATGTCTTCAATTTCATCCAGTGTGCCGGGCATGAGGCGATAATATTGGTAAATCAGGTCCATCAGGTAACCAAAAGAGTCGTTTTGTTTCTGATGGTATGCATCATTTCCTATTCGTACAGGTTTGGAGTTCTTATAACCGGATAGATGGTCGAGTATCACTTCGGTTAGTTGGTGCTCGCCCCGGATGCCATACATAATTTGATAGTCATGTTTGGAAACGAATGTGGATTGGATAAATTTCATAAAGCGTTTGGCTGCACCGGTATGTCCGATTTGAAACATGGTTTCGATGGACATGGAAGCATCCCGAAGCCAGCAAAAGCGGTAATCCCAGTTGCGCACTTCTCCCACAGCTTCCGGTAGGCTTGTAGTTAGTGCTGCCAGCACAGCTCCGTTGTGGTAGGACATTAGTTTCAGAACCAATAAACTCCGTTCGATTACGTCATTATATAGAGTGTATTTCTTGCTTCTGTCTGTCCAGTTCAGCCAATATACCAGCGTACGACAGTATTCTATTTTCTCCCTTTCTATGTCGATTGGGATCACTTTCTCGTTATAGGAGAGCAGGAGAAATTCGTCTTTCTCAAGAATGATTTCTTTTTTCTCTTTGATGTCCTGAAGAGACAGGGAAGCATATAAATATTGTCTGTCCTTGTTGTCGAAGGAGCAGTAGGATTCGATATACTGTGGAGTGATATTAAGGATCACTTGTCCCTGTGCATAGTTTGGAGCCGGGTGGTAGTTGATCTTGAAACGCGGTTTTCCTTTTATCCAATGTATGTAGCGGTATAATTCGGCAGGTAAATAATGCCCTGTTTCGTCTTGGGAACGATAGCAGGGCATATAGTCGAGCACTACAAATTCTCCTTCATCGGAGGAGAATTGAGTAGAAAGAATATTGGTGTGGGGGACATAACTTTGTGTGATGCAATAGTCTCCGGAAACTTCGAATCCGAAAGCTCCTCCTTTCTCCCGGTCGAGCAGACTGGCAAAAATAGAAGGAGAATCGAAATCGGGAAAACAGAGCCATTCGATATTTCCGTTCTGCGAAATGAGAGCTGCGGTTCGGCAGTTACCTATCACTCCATAATTTAAATTATTCATATTGATTGCTTTTTATTGAGTTTTTAATAGATCTTTGAGAAAGTCGAAAGCGAAAGTCAGGCGATTCTTAATACTTCCTTCTTTTGTGGCAGTTTTTTGTTTGCCTAGTAAAGACCGTAAGAAAGGAAGTACGTCAGATTGGGCAGACAGGTGATAGTTGGCGGCTTCGGATACGCTACCTATTTTAATGGTGATGGCGCTCATCGGTAATGCCTGAAACATATCTTCATCTGTAGTGTCGTCTCCCATCGCTATAACAAAATCATAACGTCTGTTGGCTAGCAGACGCCCCACCTCCGAACCTTTATTGCAATCCGGTGATTTGATTTCGATCACTTTATTTCCTTGCAGAATTTGTAGTTTCTGCCGGGTACAGAGCGAAATCAGCGTGTTGACGAGTTGTTGGGCTCTTAATGTGCCGAGCCATGCGTCGCTTTCACGATAATGCCAGGCCAGGGCAGTTTCCTTCACTTCCAGATGGGAACGGGGAGTACGGTCTACAAACATTTGAAGGATAGAGAGAATACCTGCTCCCCATTCTATCTTCTTTATGTTTTTATGCCAGACTCCGTTTTCTTTATAGAAAGCCCCATGTTCGGCAGCCATAGAAATAGGAAGGATACCAAGCCATTTTTCTAATGTAAAGTGATCCCGCCCGCTATTGATAACAATATGATTGGCGGGATCGCTAGCCAGTTGTTGTAGAATAGAAATGAGTTCCGGTGTAGGTTGTGCATCCTCGGGACGTGGTTTGAGAGCCGTCAGTGTACCATCATAGTCCAGCAGAATCAGGCGTTGTTTGGCATGGTTATACTTGAGTTTGATTTGTGCAATGCTAGCGGCTACGATACGTTTTTTTCGTAACATATCGTTTTTCATACATGTCGCGTTCAGTTCATTGACAAAGTCGGCTGCCCATTTGTTGACTGTCTGTACGGACAGAATGCTTTGCATACGTTTCAGGCGTTGTTTTTGTTCCTCTTCGGGCATTTCAAGTGCCTGGCAAATAGCATTTTCTATTTGTTCCGTATCGTTCGGGTTGATTTGGATAGCGTCCGTCAATTCTACGGCGGCACCTGCCATTTCGCTAAGGATAAGTACACCGGGATTGTCGCATTTGGTAGCTACGTATTCTTTGGCTACCAGATTCATTCCGTCCCGAAGTGGAGTGACGAGGGCTATGTCGGCCACATAGTACATGGCAGTCAGTTCTTCCAGTGAAAAGCCATGATAGAAATAACATACGGGAGTCCAGTTCATTGTGGAGTAACGTCCGTTGATAGAGCCGATTTCTTCGTCAATTTTTGTTTTTAGTTCCGCATAGCTGCCTACATGGTCGCGTGAAGGGACAATGACCATTGCCAATGTAACTTTACCGTGATATTCGGCATGATGTTCGAGGAAGGTGGCAAAGCCACGAAGACGGTGCAATATGCCTTTGCTGTAATCCAGTCTGTCTACTGACAGGATCAGTTTATGCTCGCCGAAAAGTTTCCGGGTTCGTTCAATGGCCTGATGTACTTCTTTATTTTCTGAAGCCTGATGATAGGATTCATAGTTGATTCCCATCGGCAATGCTTCTACTCTGACCATCCGGTTGTTGATCTGTACTTCATCCAGTTTGAAGTCGAGATGCAGCACACGCTCTACGGCACTGATGAAGTGACGCATATAGTCATGAGTATGGAAAGCAATGAAGTCTGCTCCCAGCAAACCCTTCAGAATCTCGGCACGCTCCGGAAGAATACGGAAGAGTTCGTAAGAAGGGAACGGGATATGATGGAAATAACCGATACTTAGTTCCGGATATATTTTCCTCAACATTCCGGGAAGTAGCATCAGTTGATAATCCTGTATCCATACCTTATCGCCGGGACGTATCAGCCGGCAAATCTCCTCACAGAAGAGTCGGTTGACTTGTTGATAGGATTGCCAGAAACAGTTCTTATATAAGGTATAAGCATAAAAGTAATGACACAAAGGCCAGATAGTACTGTTACTGTATCCTTCGTAATAGTTTTCAATTTGCTTTTCCGACAAGAAGACCGGATGAAAATTCATTTCCTGTAGTTTCTCGTTAATCTCTTGCTGGTCCTTCTCTTCATTTGTACATATTCCGGGCCAACCTATCCAGTGCTTCTCATAAGAAGTCTGGAGAGAATCCAAACCTGTTGCCAGTCCGCCTTCGCTACGCGAAAATACGAATGTGCCGTTTGTGTCGGCTACTTTGACAGGTAATCTGTTTGCAATAATATAAAGTTTCATATCTATTTCTTCGCAAAGCATGTACCAATTGACTTATGTTGATGCTTAACCGTTTATTATCAACAGATTATAAAGATGTAGTATCCTCCTTTTGTCTTTTCAAAATGGAATCCTTTTTTTCAAAATGGAAGGGTGTGTCGGATGGTAAGAAAGTAACTACCTGTCTGTATCTGTTTGAATGTTAGCTTATTATGTATTCTTTGTTTTTTGTGGCACGCATTTGGCATGAAGAATGGCAAGTAAAAATTTATAGTAATCATTTAAAAGGTAAAAACATGGGAATAACACTATCATTTATTTTCTGCCTGTTGAGCGGTTTCGCTTGTTTCTGGCTGTTCTGGAAATGTGTAGACTGGTTTGAGAATATTTAAAGAAAAAAGGAGAATTGATTATGTACACAGCATTATTCGTATTAGGTATTGCAATCTTCGGTTATTTGATGTATGTGCTCATCAAACCCGAGAAGTTTTAAAGTAACACACACAGTTTAAGGTAAAAAGTATATGAATACAGAAATTTTAGGCGTGGTTGTTCAGATAGCCTTGATGGTGATTCTGGCTTATCCACTGGGAAAATACATTGCCAAGGTCTACAGAGGAGAAAAGACCTGGTCTGATTTTATGGCTCCTATCGAAAGAGTCATTTATAAAGTTTGTGGAATCGACCCCAATGAAGAAATGAACTGGAAACAATTCCTGAAAGCATTGTTGATTTTAAATGCTTTCTGGTTTTTCTGGGGAATGGTACTCTTGGTTTCACAAGGATGGTTGCCTTTAAACCCGGACGGCAACGGACCGCAGACTCCGGATCAGGCATTCAATACTTGTATTAGTTTTATGGTGAACTGTAACTTACAGCACTATAGCGGTGAAAGCGGATTGACTTATTTTACTCAATTGTTCGTCATCATGCTTTTCCAGTTTATTACCGCAGCAACAGGTATGGCTGCTATGGCAGGTATTATGAAGAGTATTGCTGCAAAAACAACCAAAACGATTGGTAACTTCTGGCAATTTCTGGTAATAAGTTGTACGCGTATCTTATTACCTCTTTCTCTGATTGTAGGTTTTATCCTGATTCTTCAGGGAACTCCGATGGGATTTGACGGTAAGATGAAAGTCACTACTCTTGAAGGTCAGGAACAGATGGTTTCTCAAGGTCCTACGGCCGCAATTGTTCCTATTAAACAGTTGGGTACGAATGGCGGTGGATATTTTGGCGTGAACTCCTCTCATCCATTGGAAAATCCGACTTATCTTTCTAACATGGTAGAATGTTGGTCTATTTTGATTATCCCGATGGCGATGGTATTTGCACTGGGTTTCTATACCCGCAGAAAGAAGTTGGCTTACAGTATATTCGGAGTAATGCTTTTCGCTTTTCTGGTCGGTGTGTGCATTAATGTCAGTCAGGAAATGGGGGGTAATCCGCGCATCGATGAGCTGGGAATTGCACAGGACAATGGTGCGATGGAAGGTAAGGAAGTGCGTTTGGGAGCCGGAGCAACCGCATTGTGGAGTATTGTAACGACCGTAACTTCCAATGGTTCTGTGAATGGTATGCATGATTCTACCATGCCTCTGTCCGGTATGATGGAAATGCTGAATATGCAGATTAATACCTGGTTTGGCGGTGTAGGTGTAGGGTGGATGAACTACTATACATTCATTATCATTGCAGTGTTTATCAGCGGTTTGATGGTGGGACGTACTCCGGAATTCCTCGGTAAGAAAGTAGAAGCCCGCGAAATGAAAATCGCTACGATTGTAGCTCTGCTTCATCCATTTGTAATCTTGGTGTTTACGGCAATCTCAAGTTATATTTATGTACACCATCCAGATTTTGTGGAAAGTGAAGGTGGATGGTTGAACAACTTAGGATTCCACGGTTTGAGTGAACAGCTTTACGAGTACACCTCTTGTGCCGCCAATAACGGTTCCGGTTTCGAGGGTTTGGGTGATAATACTTATTTCTGGAACTGGACATGTGGTATCGTTCTGATTCTGAGTCGCTTCCTTCCTATTATCGGACAGGTTGCCATTGCCGGGCTACTGGCGCAGAAGAAATTCATACCGGAAAGTGCCGGTACGTTGAAGACGGATACATTGACTTTTGGAGTAATGACATTTGTAGTTATCTTCATTATTGCCGCTCTGTCATTCTTCCCGGTACATGCATTGAGCACGATTGCTGAACATTTAAGTTTGTAATACTGAATTAGAGAAGATATGAAAGATAATAAATCAGCTTCTTTGTTTCCAAAGGAGCAAGTTATAGAAAGTTTGAAACAATCATTCGTGAAACTGAACCCACGAATGATGATAAAGAATCCGATTATGTTTACGGTAGAGGTGGCTACGGTAGTCATGCTGCTTGTGACGCTCTACTCCATTGTTAATTCTTCACAGGGTTCGTTTGCTTACAACATTGCCGTGTTTATCATTCTGTTTATCACTTTGCTGTTTGCCAATTTTGCCGAAGCTATTGCAGAGGCACGTGGTAAAGCACAGGCCGACAGTTTGCGTAAGACTCGTGAAGAGACACCGGCAAAGAAAGTGGAAGGCAATAAAATCGTTACTGTCAGTTCTTCACAGTTGAAGAAAGGGGATGTGTTTGTCTGCGAGGCAGGAGATGTGATTCCTTCCGACGGTGAGATTATTGAAGGGTTGGCTTCTATTGATGAAAGTGCCATTACCGGTGAGTCTGCTCCGGTCATTCGTGAGGCAGGTGGCGACAAGAGTTCGGTAACAGGAGGTACGAAAGTACTGTCCGATCATATAAAGGTGATGGTGACTACCCAACCGGGAGAAAGTTTTCTTGATAAGATGATCGCATTGGTGGAAGGTGCTTCCCGCCAGAAAACCCCGAATGAGATTGCATTGACTATTTTGCTGGCAGGTTTTACGCTTGTTTTCGTCATTGTGTGTGTGACTTTGAAACCGTTTGCCGATTATAGTAATACGGTCATCACTATTGCTTCGCTTATTTCTTTGTTTGTGTGTCTGATCCCGACAACTATCGGTGGACTTCTCTCTGCCATCGGTATTGCCGGCATGGACCGTGCACTTCGTGCCAACGTGATTACTAAATCCGGTAAAGCGGTTGAAACTGCGGGCGATATTGATACATTACTGCTGGATAAAACGGGTACTATCACCATTGGTAATCGTAAAGCAACTCATTTCCATACAGCTCCGGGTGTCGATCTGCATGATTTTGTGGAAACTTGTCTGTTGTCTTCCTTATCCGATGAAACGCCGGAAGGTAAGTCTATCGTAGAATTGGGACGTGAGTCGGGCATTCGTATGCGTAATCTGAATACAACAGGAGCACGTATGATTAAGTTTACGGCTGAAACCAAATGTTCGGGAGTAGACCTGGCAGATGGAACGCAGATTCGTAAAGGTGCTTTTGATGCCATCCGTAAGATGGTGGAAGGTGACGGGAATGAATTTCCGAAAGAAGTGGAAGAGATTATTTCTTCTATCTCAAGCAATGGTGGTACACCGCTGGTAGTATGTGTAAACAGAAAGGTGACTGGTGTTATTGAACTGCAGGATATTATCAAACCGGGTATTCAGGAACGTTTCGAACGTCTGCGTAAGATGGGAGTGAAGACGGTAATGGTGACAGGTGATAACCCGTTAACTGCAAAATATATTGCTGAAAAAGCCGGTGTGGATGATTTTATCGCCGAAGCGAAACCGGAAGATAAGATGGAATATATCAAGAAGGAACAGCAGGCTGGTAAATTGGTTGCAATGATGGGAGACGGAACGAACGATGCTCCTGCTCTGGCACAGGCCAATGTGGGCGTAGCCATGAATAGCGGTACACAGGCAGCGAAAGAAGCTGGTAATATGGTCGATTTGGATAACGACCCGACGAAGTTGATCGAGATTGTGGAAATCGGTAAACAATTACTGATGACACGTGGTACGCTGACTACTTTCTCTATCGCCAATGACGTAGCGAAGTATTTTGCTATCGTTCCGGCCTTGTTTATGATCGCCATTCCCGAACTGGCTGCTCTGAATATCATGCATCTGCATAGTCCTGAAAGTGCTATTCTTTCGGCAGTCATTTTTAATGCGATTATTATTCCGATTCTGATTCCGTTGGCTTTGCGTGGTGTGCAATACAAGCCGATAGGTGCGAGTGCTTTGCTTCGCCGTAATCTGCTGATCTATGGTGTGGGTGGTGTGATTGCTCCTTTCGTGGGAATCAAATTGATAGATTTAGTAGTAGGTTTATTCTTTTAATTAAAAAACAATAGCAATGAAAACTTTATTGAAGTCATTAAAAATAACACTTGCTTTTTGTGTCTTTTTCTCCGTGTTCTATATCCTTATCCTGTGGGTGTTCGCACAGGTAGCGGGTCCTAATAAAGGAAATGCCGAAGTAGCTACGCTGGATGGGAAAGTAGTGGGAGCGGCTAATGTAGGTCAGATGTTTACAAAAGATATTTATTTCTGGGGACGTCCATCTTCTGCCGGAGACGGATATGATGCTACGAGTTCCGCAGGTAGTAATAAAGGGCCCACGAATCAAGAATATCTGGATGAAGTGAAAGCGCGTATTGATACTTTCCTTGTACATCATCCTTATTTGAATCGGGCGGATGTGCCTGCCGAAATGGTTACAGCCAGTGCTTCGGGACTGGATCCTAATATCACTCCTCAATGTGCGTATGTGCAAGTGAAAAGAGTGGCACAGGCACGTGGATTGAGAGAGGAACAGGTGAGAGCAATTGTTGATAAAAGCATAGAAAAACCTCTTTTGGGGTTGTTGGGAACAGAAAAGGTGAATGTATTGAAATTGAATATCGCTTTAGAGGAAAGCAATAAGTAGATGAAGATTGACAAAATAGAATAAGATAAGAAGTATGAAAAGTTTTTTTAGTAAAAAGAGTTTTTTAGGAACAATGGCTGTAGCAGCCGTTTGTATGTTGGGAACAGTTAATGCACAAGCACAAGAGTTTACTATACAAGGTGATTTGGTAAGTTCGTATGTATGGCGTGGTATTTATCAGGGGGGAGCTGCTTCCTTTCAGCCGACTTTGGGATTTAGCGTAGGTAATTTCTCGCTTACTGCATGGGGCTCAACCAGTTTGAGTGAGAGTAATAAAGAAATTGACCTGACCGCAGCTTATAAGTTCGGTGAAGCAGGACCGACGCTTTCTGTAGCCACTCTTTGGTGGGACGGACAAGCTGATGTGGCCAATGGAGAACTTACCAATAATTATTTTCATTTTAAAAGTGGAGACACCGGACATCATTTTGAAGCAGGGTTAGCTTATACGCTTCCTATTGAAAAGTTCCCGTTATCTATCGCATGGTATACCATGTTTGCCGGTGCTGACAGAAAAACGACTGATGAGGGGGAAGAAAAGCAGGCATACTCTTCTTACGTAGAACTGAATTATCCGTTCAGTGTGAAAGGAGTTGATCTGAATGCTACTTGTGGAGTGGTTCCTTATAAGACTCCGCAGTATAATGTGAATGGGTTTGCAGTGACGAACCTAGCTTTGAAAGCAACGAAAGCAATAAATTTTAATGATAAGTTTTCATTGCCTATATTTGTACAGGCTATATGGAATCCACGTTTGGAGGACGCCCATTTAGTATTTGGCGTAACTTTAAGGCCATAAAATAAACTCATGAATTTTTGTGAAACCCGTGGTGATCGTGATGATTACTACGGGTTAGGATGTTTAAAATAACAGATTGACGTAATGGATGATAGAGAACATAGTGTACAGTATTTTTTGGATCTGATAAAGAAGTCCCACCGGGGCAAATTCAAGGTCTATATCGGTATGATAGCCGGTGTGGGAAAGTCATATCGTATGCTTCAGGAGGCACATGAACTGCTGGAGAACGGTGTGAACGTGCAAATCGGCTATATCGAAACTCATGGACGCGCCGGGACGGAAGCATTGTTGCAAGGGCTCCCTGTCATTCCGCGTCGTAAAATCTTCTATAAGGGGAAAGAATTGGAGGAAATGGATCTGGATACGATTATCCGTGTCCATCCGGAAATTGTAATTGTGGATGAACTGGCTCATACCAATGTAGAAGGTAGCTTGAACGAGAAACGTTGGCAGGATGTGATAACTTTGCTGGATGAGGGAATCAATGTGATTTCGGCAATCAATATTCAGCACATTGAAAGCGTGAATGAAGAAGTGCAGGAGATTACGGGTATTGAAGTGAAAGAACGGGTGCCCGACAGTGTTCTTCAGGAAGCGGATGAGGTGGTGAATATTGACTTGACGGCAGAGGAGCTGATTGCACGTTTGAAAGCGGGTAAGATATATCGTCCGGAAAAGATTCAGACGGCATTGGATAATTTCTTTCGGACAGAGAATATTCTTCAGTTACGTGAGTTGGCTTTGAAGGAAGTAGCGTTGCGGGTAGAAAAAAAGGTGGAGAATGAGGTGGTGATGGGAGTAGCCGTCGGACTCCGGCATGAAAAGTTTATGGCTTGTATCAGTAGTCATGAGAAAACACCCCGGCGGATTATCAGAAAGGCGGCAAAGTTGGCAACCCGGTATAATACCACTTTTATAGCCCTGTATGTTCAGACTCCGAAAGAGAGTATGGATAGAATTGATCTAGCCAGTCAACGGTATCTGTTGAACCATTTTAAGCTCGTGGCGGAACTTGGGGGAGAGGTGGTGCAGGTGCAGTCGAAGGATATTTTGGGGAGCATCGTCAAGGTTTGTAAAGAGAAACAGATATCGACTGTTTGCATGGGAACTCCTAATTTAAGGTTGCCATACGCTATTTGTTCTATACTGGGATATAGAAAGTTTTTAAATAATTTGTCACAAGCTAATGTAGATTTGATTATACTTGCATAATATTAATCGTATGAACGTTATGAATATTAAAACGAAACTGATTCTCGGTATCGGAATGCTGGCCGGAATGATTATTTTGCTGGTAACACTTTCAGTTGTGAATCTTCAAATTCTGACAGCGACAGAACCTGATAGTCCTGCTGCTATGCCCGGATTGGAACGTGCTTTGTTATGGATTTCCGTAACGGGAGGAATCTGTATCTTGACCGGACTGATATTACTTTATTGGTTGCCCCGTACTATCAGCAAGCCTATTAAAGAGCTGAAAGAGGGAATTCTTGAAATAGCCAATCATAATTATGAGAAGCGTCTGGATATGAGTGGAAACGAGGAATTCAGGGAAGTGGCGGATAGTTTTAACCGGATGGCGGAACGGTTGACGGAATATCGTGCCAGTACTTTGTCGGATATTCTTTCTGCAAAAAAGTTCATAGAAGCGATTGTGAATAGTATAGATGATCCGGTGATCGGCTTGAATATGGAGCGTGAAATTCTGTTTATCAATGAGGAAGCGCTGAATATTCTGAACCTGAAACGTGAATCCGTGATTCGTAAATCGGCAGAAGAGCTTGCTTTGAAAAACGATCTTCTCCGCCGGTTGGTTCGCGAATTGGTGACACCGAGTGAGCAGAAGGAACCTCTGAAGATTTATGCTGATAATAAAGAGAGCTATTTTAAAGCGTCTTATGTTTCAATCATCAATACAGAAGCCGGGAAAGGAGAACCTCATAAATTGGGGGATGTGATATTGCTGAAAAATATTACGGAATTTAAAGAATTGGATTCTGCCAAGACTACATTTATCTCGACAATTTCTCATGAACTGAAGACTCCGATTGCGGCTATTATGATGAGCTTGCAACTGCTGGAAGATAAGCGGGTAGGTGAGTTGAACGATGAACAGGAGCAACTGTCGAAGAGCATCAAGGAGAATAGTGAGCGTTTGTTAAGTATTACGGGAGAGTTGCTTAACATGACACAAGTGGAAGCCGGAAAACTTCAGATGATGCCGAAAATAACGAAACCGATTGAATTGATAGAATATGCAATTAAGGCAAATCAGGTGCAGGCGGATAAATTCAATATTCAGATAGAAGTGGAATATCCGGAAGAGAAAATCGGCAAACTATTTGTAGATAGTGAGAAGATCGCTTGGGTACTGACTAATTTATTGAGCAATGCAATCCGTTATTCGAAAGAAAACGGTCATGTTGTGATCGGAGCCAGGCAAGAGGATAATATGATCGAACTATATGTTCAGGATTTTGGTAAAGGTATCGACCCGCGTTATCATAAAAGTATTTTCGACCGCTACTTCCGTGTTCCCGGAACGAAAGTGCAGGGTAGCGGACTCGGATTGTCTATTTCCCGTGATTTTGTGGAAGCGCACGGTGGTACGCTGACCGTAGAGAGTGAATTGGGAAAAGGTAGTCGGTTTGTGATACGGCTGAAAGCATAAAAATAAATGTCTTTTTGGCGAATCAATATATTGTAGCGTCTTTTAAAATATTTATATTTGCAGGTGAATTGAAACTAAGGTCAAACTATTGGCTATATAAAAACTTAAAAGAACCAGAATCAGATGAAACAGGACATGATTGTTATCCTTGACTTGGGTAGTCATGAGAATACGGTATTGGCTCGCGCCATCCGTGCATTAGGAGTTTATAGTGAGATTTATCCTCACGACATCACCGTAGAAGAACTGAAAGCATTGCCCAACGTAAAGGGTATTATTATCAATGGCGGACCGAATAATGTGATTGATGGCGTTGCCATTGACGTAAATCCGGCTATTTATACAATGGGACTTCCTGTTATGGCTGCCGGTCACGATAAAGCGACTTGCACTGTGAAATTGCCGGAATTTACAGATGATATTGAGGCTATTAAGGAGGCTGTAAAGTCTTTCGTATTTGATACCTGCAAAGCGGAAGCTAACTGGAACATGACAAATTTTGTGAACGACCAGATAGAGCTGATTAAGCGTCAGGTTGGTGATAAAAAGGTATTGTTGGCTTTGTCGGGTGGTGTTGACAGCTCTGTGGTTGCTGCTTTGCTTCTGAAAGCAATTGGTGATAACTTGGTGTGCGTGCATGTCAATCATGGTTTGATGCGTAAAGGGGAATCTGAGGATGTGGTTGAAGTTTTCAGCAATCAGTTAAAGGCAAATCTTATTTATGTGGATGCTACAGACCGTTTCCTGAATAAATTAGCAGGAGTGGCGGACCCTGAACAAAAACGCAAAATCATCGGTGGTGAATTTATTCGTGTGTTCGAGGAAGAAGCACGTAAGTTGGACGGTATCGATTTCTTGGGGCAGGGTACTATTTATCCGGATATTGTGGAAAGTGGAACGAAGACTGCCAAAATGGTGAAGTCGCACCATAATGTAGGTGGTTTGCCGGAGGACCTCAAGTTTGAATTGGTAGAACCGTTGCGTCAATTGTTCAAGGATGAAGTTCGTGCTTGTGGACTGGAGTTGGGCTTACCGTACGAAATGGTTTATCGCCAGCCTTTCCCGGGACCAGGTTTGGGAGTGCGTTGTTTGGGAGCTATTACACGTGACCGTCTGGAGGCTGTGCGTGAATCTGACGCTATCCTGCGTGAAGAATTCCGAATTGCAGGATTGGACAAGAAAGTATGGCAATACTTTACAGTAGTTCCTGATTTCAAATCCGTGGGTGTGCGTGATAATGCTCGCTCTTTTGATTGGCCGGTAATTATTCGTGCAGTCAATACGGTAGATGCTATGACAGCTACTATCGAACCGATAGATTGGCCTATTCTGATGAAAATTACAGACCGAATTCTGAAAGAAGTGAAGAATGTAAATCGTGTCTGCTATGATATGTCACCGAAACCCAATTCAACTATAGAATGGGAATAAGAAAATAGAGACTAAAATTCACTCAGCCCCGAATGTCGGTATATCCAATTTTCGGGGCTGATTTTGTAATACATATATAAAAGAAAAAGGCACCCAAGAGTGGAAGCCTCTCAAATGCCTTATTCTTATCAAGTAGCGGGACCCGGGATTGAACCGGGGACCTCATGATTATGAATCATGCGCTCTAACCAGCTGAGCTATCCCGCCATCATTTCTCGATTGCGGGTGCAAAGATAGATGTTTTTTTATAATCTCCAAAACAAATCGGTAATTTTTTTGTTCTTTCCTTCAAGAAAGGTTTTGCTTTCCCCTATAAACAGGGAGTTTCAGGACTGGAAATGAAAGAATAATTAAATAAAGTGCTTGATTTATGCCGCTTATTTAGAAAAAAGTATTTATCTTGGCACACGTAAAAACAATTCGAAATTGCTATGAAAAAGGAAAAGATTCATTTGGAGTATTTGTTGAATGCAACATCAAAAAATATTCTTTGGGGAGCTATTAGTACACCTACCGGTTTGGAGGACTGGTTCGCCGATAAAGTTGTTTCAGATGATAGAATAGTAGAATTCCATTGGGGAAAAACAGAACAGAGAGAAGCTGAGATTATAGCAATCCGCGCTTTCTCTTTCATTCGTTTTCGTTGGTTGGATGATGAAAACGAGCGTGATTACTTTGAAATCAAGATGACATATAATGAATTGACAAGTGACTATGTCTTAGAAATAACTGATTTCGCAGAGCCGGATGAAGTGGATGATATGAAAGAATTATGGGAGTCACAGGTTGCCAAATTAAGAAGAACTTGTGGTTTTTAGTTAACTTTCAACTAAAAATTTTCGGTGCTCCTTTTTTTGTGCTAATTTTGCATCCTAATTGCACGAACCTATTAAGATGCTACGCATAAAGAAATTAGATATATTCATTGTAAAGAGCTTTTTTATGCTCTTTATAGGTACATTCTTCATCTGTCTGTTCATTTTCATGATGCAGTTCTTGTGGAGATATGTAGACGAATTGGTTGGAAAGGGGTTAGAAATGAGTGTAATGGCTCAGTTCTTCTTCTATTCTGCATTAACATTAGTGCCAGTATCGTTGCCGTTGGCAGTGTTACTGGCTTCTTTGATTACTTTTGGTAATTTTGGCGAGCGTTACGAATTGCTTGCAATGAAAGCTGCCGGTATTTCTTTGCTCAAAATTATGCGTCCCCTTGTTTTCTTTGTTTGTGGACTTGTCGGCGTTTCATTCTATTTTCAAAATGTAGTAGGACCCATTGCCCAAGCTAAGTTGGGAACTCTGATTCTTTCTATGAAACAGAAATCTCCGGAATTGGATATTCCGGAAGGCGTTTTCTATTCCGAAATCCCTGATTATAATTTAAAGATAGCCAAGAAAGACCGTAAAACGGGTATGCTGTATGATGTCTTGATCTATAATTTGAAAGACGGATTTGAGAATGCCCATATTATTTATGCGGATTCCGGGCGTCTGGAGATGACAGCGGATAAACAACATCTTTGGTTACATTTGTATAGTGGAGACTTGTTTGAGAATCTGAAAGCGCAAAGCATGAAGTCTCAAAATGTGCCTTATCGTCGTGAATCATTCAGAGAGAAACATACGATTATTGAGTTTAACTCTGATTTCAATATGGTTGACGGCGATATTATGGGTAAGCAGTCGAGTGCTAAAGACATGGCGCAGTTGCAAAGCTCTATTGATTCGATGAAAGTAGTAGGTGACAGTATAGGAAGGCAATATTACCGGGAAATAGCTGAGGGAAATTTTCGCGCGTCTTATGGATTGACAAAAGAAGACACTGTCAAGATGGAGAAAGCGGATGTGTATGCATATAATGTGGACAGTCTTTATAATGTTGCTCCTTTGACGCAAAAGCAGAAAGTTATTTCCGCTGCTCTTAGCCGTGCGGAAAATATGGCAAGCGACCTTACTTTCAAGAGTTATACGATGGAGAGTAATGACTATAGCATTCGGAAACATAAGACGGAATGGCATAAGAAGATTACAATTTCCCTTTCCTGCTTGTTGTTTTTCTTTATCGGTGCTCCTTTAGGAGGTATTATTCGTAAAGGTGGTTTGGGAATGCCGGTAATTGTGTCGGTACTGGTGTTTATTATCTATTATATCATTGATAACACCGGATATAAAATGGCCCGTGACGGTAAGTGGATTGTATGGATGGGTATGTGGACGAGTAGTGCTGTCCTTGCTCCGTTGGGTATCTTCCTTACTTACAAATCGAATAAAGATTCTGTGGTGCTTAATGCCGATGCGTACATTAATTGGTTTAAGAAGGTGGCCGGAATACGTAGTGTACGGCATATATTCAAGAAAGAAGTTATTATAAATGATCCTGACTATGAACGTATCCCGGGCGATTTGGATCAGCTTACAGAGGATTGTAAAGCTTACATTGCTCAAAATCAGTTGACGAAAGCACCGAACTATTTCAAACTGTGGATGTCGGGTGAAAAGGACGATGAGGTGGTGGCTATCAATGATAAACTGGAAGCGTTGGTGGAGGAAATGTCAAATACGAAATCAGCTTCTTTGATAGGTTTGTTAAACAATTATCCGATGATTCCCGTTTCTGCTCATGTGCGCCCGTTCCATATATATTGGCTGAATCTGGCAGCCGGAGTGATTTTCCCCATCGGGCTGTTTTTCTATTTCCGTATCTGGGCATTCCGTATTCGTCTGGCTAAGGATATGGAACGGATTATAAAGAACAACGAACAAGTTCAATTCATCATACAGAAAATTAATAAATAATTGTTATGGAAGAGATTAAAATGGATAAAATAGAGGATGCAATTGCCGATTTTAAAGAAGGCAAGTTTGTCATAGTAGTGGATGATGAAGACCGCGAAAATGAGGGAGATTTGATTATTGCTGCTGAAAAAATAACTCCTGAGAAAGTTAATTTCATGTTGAAACACGCACGTGGGGTGCTTTGTGCACCTATTACGGTGTCTCGTTGCAAGGAATTGGATTTACCGCATCAAGTAAGTGATAACACTTCTGTGTTGGGAACTCCTTTTACAATTACGATAGATAAACTGGACGGTTGTTCGACCGGAGTCTCTGCCGCTGACCGTGCTGCCACTATTCAGGCGTTGGCTGATCCGTCTTCTACACCGGCTACGTTCGGGCGTCCCGGTCATATCAACCCGTTGTACGCACAAGAAAAAGGAGTGTTGCGCCGTGCCGGACATACAGAGGCGACTATCGATATGGCACGTCTGGCCGGTCTTTATCCGGCGGGTGCTTTGATGGAAATCATGAGTGAGGATGGTACGATGGCACGCTTGCCCGAACTCCGTAAAATGGCAGATGAATATGATCTGAAACTGATTTCTATTCATGACTTGATTGCTTATCGTTTGAAACAGGAATCCATTGTAGAGCGTGGGGTGGAAGTGAATATGCCTACTGAACATGGAATGTTTCGTCTGATTCCTTTCCGTCAAAAGTCAAATGGATTGGAGCATGTCGCTTTGTTTAAAGGTACGTGGAATGAAGACGAACCTATTTTGGTACGTGTACATTCTTCTTGTGCCACCGGTGATATTTTTGGTTCCAGGCGTTGTGATTGCGGAGAACAGTTGCATAAGGCTATGGAAATGATTGAAGCGGCAGGAAAAGGTGTAGTCGTTTATCTGAATCAGGAAGGACGTGGAATCGGCTTGATGGAAAAGATGAAAGCATATAAACTTCAGGAAGACGGTTTGGATACGGTAGATGCGAATGTATGTTTGGGACATCTTGCCGACGAGCGTGATTATGGGGTAGGAGCGCAGATTCTTCGTGAGTTGGGAGTACACAAAATGAAGCTTTTGACAAATAATCCGGTGAAACGTGTTGGCTTGGAAGCATACGGCTTGGAGATTGTAGAAAATGTACCTGTTGAAACTGTTCCCAATCCATATAATGAACGATATCTAAGAACGAAAAAGGAAAGAATGGGGCATACTTTACATTTTAATAAGTAAATTGCCTGTTTGTTTTCATATGTCGAATATTATCGCTTATTTTGCAACGATTTTCACTCAACAACAATAAAATAGATACAAAATGAATCAATTATCAGATCGTTTGAACAGCTTGTCGCCGTCGGCGACACTTGCTATGTCGCAGAAGAGCAACGAGCTCAAGGCACAAGGCGTTGATGTTATTAATTTAAGTGTAGGAGAACCGGACTTCAATACTCCCGACCACATCAAAGAAGCTGCGAAAAAAGCCATAGATGATAACTTTTCCCGTTATTCTCCGGTACCGGGTTATCCGGCTTTGCGCAATGCTATTGTTGAGAAGCTGAAAAAAGAAAATGGCCTTGAATATACAGCCGCTCAGATTTCTTGTGCAAATGGTGCGAAACAATCTGTTTGTAATACAATTCTTGTATTAGTAAATCCGGGTGATGAAGTAATTGTGCCTGCTCCTTACTGGGTGAGCTATCCGGAAATGGTGAAAATGGCGGAAGGTACTCCTGTCATCGTTTCGGCAGGTATCGAACAAGATTTCAAGATTACTCCAGAACAATTGGAAGCTGCTATCACTCCGAAAACAAAAGCATTGATTCTTTGTTCTCCGTCCAATCCGACAGGCTCTGTATATAGCAAGGAAGAATTGGCCGGTTTGGCAGCTGTATTGGCTAAACATCCGCAAGTCATTGTTATTGCTGACGAAATCTACGAACATATTAATTATATCGGTGCACATCAGAGTATTGCCCAGTTCCCGGAAATGAAGGAACGTACGGTGATTGTAAACGGTGTGTCTAAGGCATATGCTATGACCGGATGGAGAATCGGATTTATTGCCGGGCCGGAATGGATTGTAAAAGCCTGCAATAAGTTGCAAGGTCAGTACACTTCAGGTCCTTGCTCTGTTTCTCAAAAAGCTGCCGAAGCTGCATATACAGGAACACAAGAACCGGTGAAAGAAATGCAGAAAGCATTCGAGCGTCGCCGTGATTTGATTGTGAAGTTGGCGAAAGATGTTCCGGGATTTGAAGTGAATGTTCCGCAAGGCGCTTTCTACTTGTTCCCGAAATGTAGCTATTTCTTTGGAAAGAGCAAAGGGGACCGTAAGATTGAAAACTCGGATGATTTGGCAATGTATCTGCTTGAAGAAGCACACGTGGCTTGTGTAGGCGGTACTTCATTCGGCGCTCCCGAATGTATCCGCATGAGTTATGCGACAAGTGATGAAAATATTACGGAGGCTATCCGCCGAATCAAGGAAGCGTTGGCTAAATTGAAATAAGAGTTCACCACAGAGGACGCAGAGGACACAGAGTAAAATAGTTTGGGAGATGTGTTGCAACTCTCCTTTTAGTGGAATCCCCCTTGCTACAAATCATTTGTGGCAAGGGGGATTTTTAATTTATAAGGATGGCGGACACATCATTCCTTTCATTTTTTCTTCTCTGTGTCCTCTGCGTCCTCTGTGGTGAAAAAAAGGCTGCCTTCAAGAGAAAGCAGCCTATACTTTTTGTTGTAGATTGTATTATTCAGCTGGGTGGATAGCTTCAGACGGGCAAACATCTGCACAAGTTCCACAGTCAGTACATACATCCGGGTTGATAGAATAGATATCACCTTCAGAGATAGCTTCTACCGGACACTCGTCAATACAAGTTCCGCAAGCAATACAATCGTCACTAATTACGTAAGCCATTTTTCTAAGATTTAAATTATTAGTACTAATTTTATTCCGCAAAAGTAAAGCTTTTATTGATTAGTTGTTATGCTTCTATGATTAAATTGACTTAATTTGTACGTCTTCTAAATAAGCAACCTCCCTATAATCTGCTATATTTTTCGTATTTTTGCACTCAAATTACTAATATATAGCGATTATGCCTTTAAATTTACCCGATAAACTACCTGCGATAGAGCTATTGAAGGAAGAAAATATTTTTGTAATTGATACTTCCCGTGCTACGCAGCAGGACATTCGTCCGCTACGGATTGTCATTTTGAACCTGATGCCGTTGAAGATTACGACGGAGACGGACTTGGTGCGTTTACTTTCAAATACTCCGCTTCAGGTGGAGATCTCGTTTATGAAGATCAAATGTCATACCTCCAAGAATACACCGATAGAACACATGAAGGCGTTCTATACGGATTTCGACCAGATGCGTCATGAGAAGTATGATGGTATGATTATTACGGGAGCACCTGTGGAACAGATGGATTTCGAGGAAGTGACTTATTGGGATGAGATTACGGAAATTTTTGATTGGGCACGTACGCATGTGACTTCTACTTTGTATATATGTTGGGCGGCGCAGGCCGGGCTCTATCATCATTATGGAATTCCTAAATATCCGTTGGAAAAGAAGATGTTCGGTATCTTCGAACATCGGGTATTGGAACCTTACCATTCTATTTTTCGTGGCTTTGATGATTGTTTTTATGTACCGCACAGCCGTCATACAGAGGTACGTAGGGAGGATATCTTGAAGGTGCCGGAACTGACATTGCTTTCCGAGTCGAAAGATGCGGGAGTGTATATGGTAATGGCACGTGGCGGACGTGAATTCTTTGTAACCGGACATTCGGAATATTCTCCGTTGACATTGGATACGGAATATCGTCGTGACTTGGGTAAAGGCTTGCCGATAGAAATACCTCGTAATTATTATGTAGATGATGATCCTGATAAGGGACCGTTGGTGCGTTGGCGTGCTCATGCAAACCTTTTGTTCTCCAATTGGTTAAACTACTTTGTTTATCAGGAAACACCTTATAATGTTAATGACATCAAATGATAAAGCAGCGTAAAATAGAACTTCTCGCTCCGGCGAAGAACCTGGAATGTGGTATTGAGGCCATTAATCACGGTGCGGATGCGGTATATATCGGTGCTCCCAAGTTCGGTGCCCGTGCGGCGGCTGTAAATTCTTTGGAGGATATTGCGGCACTGGTACAATATGCCCATTTGTATAATGCGCGTATTTATGTCACGGTCAACACTATCCTGAAAGAAGAAGAGCTGAAAGAGACGGAGGAGATGATTCATGCCCTGTATCGGATTGGAGTGGACGCACTGATTGTTCAGGATATGGGAATCACGAAACTGAATCTCCCCCCGATACCTCTCCATGCCAGTACGCAGATGGACAACCGTACTCCGGAAAAGGTGCGATTTCTTTGGGAGGCAGGTTTCCGACAAGTCGTTTTGGCGCGCGAATTATCATTGCGTGAAATAAAAAATATTCATACCACTTGTCCGGAGACTCCTTTGGAGGTATTTGTACACGGAGCGCTTTGCGTTAGCTATAGCGGGCAATGCTATGTCAGTCAGTCCTGTTTCGGACGTAGCGCAAATAGGGGTGAATGTGCACAATTCTGTCGTTTACCTTTTAGCCTTGTAGATTCCGATGGGAAAGTCATTGTGAAGGACAAGCATTTGCTTTCTCTGAAAGATATGAATCAGAGCGACGAGCTGGAGCAGTTGTTGGATGCCGGAGCTTCTTCGTTGAAGATAGAAGGCCGGTTGAAAGATGTATCATACGTGAAGAACGTGACAGCGGCCTATCGTCAGAAATTGGATGCGATTTTTGCTCGTCGTCCGGAATATGTCCGGGCTTCTTCGGGAATGTGCAGATTCGAATTTAAGCCACAATTGGATAAGAGTTTCAGTCGTGGTTTTACACATTATTTCCTGCACGGTCGTGATAAGGAAATTTTTTCCTTTGATACCCCTAAGTCGCTGGGTGAGGAGATGGGAACAATGAAGGAGGCTCGCGGTAATTATCTGACAGTTGCCGGATTGAAGTCATTTAACAATGGCGATGGAGTTTGCTATCTCGACGAACAAGGACGTTTGCAGGGGTTCCGTATTAATCGTGTAGATGGTAATAAACTGTATCCACAGGAAATGCCCCGTATCAAGCCCCGTACTGTGTTGTACCGTAATTTTGACCAAGAGTTTGAGCGTGTACTTTCACGGAAGTCCGCTGAAAGGAAGATAAAAGTGAGTATCTTGCTTACTGATAACGAATTTGGCTTTTCGTTACGATTGACCGATGAAGATGATAACAGTGTCACACTGGCTTTTCCCCATGAAAAGGAATTGGCACGTACACCGCAGACGGAAAATCTGAAAACGCAACTTGCTAAATTAGGAAATACACCTTTCGAAGCAAAAGTGATAGAAGTTGAATTTGCTGATAATTGGTTTCTCCCGGTTTCGGTCTTAGCCGATTACCGTCGTCAGGCAGTTGAAAAATTAATAGCTGCCCGCCGGATAAACTACCGCCAGGAATTGTCAGTATGGAAACAAACGAATCATGCTTTTCCGCAAACAACATTGACGTATTTGGGAAATGTTATGAACACTCATGCAGTTTCTTTCTATGAGGAACATGGGGTACAGCGTATTGCTATGGCGTACGAAAAAGAAGCGGTGGAGAATGCGGTACTGATGTTCTGCAAACACTGTCTACGTTACAGTATAGGATGGTGTCCTATTCACCAACGGGTTCGTTCACCTTTCAAAGAACCCTATTATCTGATGTCCAATGATGGTAAACGTTTCCGTTTGGAGTTCGACTGCAAAAATTGTCAAATGAAAGTAAAGGCGGCGCAATGAAGACTATTTTTTACCACAGAGGACGCGGAGGACACAGAGGATATAGTGAAGGTAATATCTTCACTCATGCTTCTGACGCCGATCGTTTGAATGTTAGGCAGAAAAAGTGTAGAAAGTTTTTCTCTTTCCTCTTTTTATCCTCTGCGTCCTCTGTGGTAAAAAATGTGATGAACCTGCTATTATGTTTATTTTTGCTATCTTCCTGTTATTATAAGGCTCCGCTACTGGATTCGGAGGAGTTGTCAGAGAAAACAAAAGATTCATTGACCTATCTTTATGAACGTCACTACACGTGGGATACGAATCTGGAAGTAGTGGATGATTCCATAGCTCTGGAACGTCTTCCGATAAAGGACACTTTTATTCAATTGAATAAAGGAGATAAGGTAGTCGTCGCAGAGTTTGCGATTCATCCGGCCGATAGTGTGGATAGCGTTTGGGTTAAATTGGCGCATACGCAGGATGAACAGGGTTGGATACGTGAGGTGGATTTGAAGAGGTCGTTTGTTCCGACCGACAGTATTTCACAGGCCATTCATCTTTTCAGTGACACGCACGCTTCTTATTTTGTTGTTATTTTTGCCCTGTTTGTAGGCGTTTATTTGCTTCGTGCTTTCCGGAAGAAGCAGTTGCAGATGGTTTATTTTAATGATATAGACAGCATTTATCCATTATTTCTCTGCCTGCTGATGGCGTTCAGTGCAACGATTTATGAGTCTATGCAGGTCTTTGTGCCGGAAACGTGGGAACATTTTTATTTCAATCCGACTTTATCTCCATTCAAAGTACCTTTCATACTCTCTGTTTTCCTGTTTAGTATCTGGTTGTTTCTGATAGTCGCTTTGGCGGTGTTGGATGATTTGTTTCGACAATTGACTCCCGCTGCAGCTATCTTTTATCTGCTGGGACTGATGTCCTGCTGTATTTTCTGTTATTTCTTTTTTATCTTGATGACACATATCTATATCGGTTATTTATTCCTGATCTTTTTTATACTGGTCTTTACGAAGAAGGTTTATCGGAACATCGGGTATAAGTATCGCTGCGGACATTGCGGGGAGAAACTGAAAGAGAAAGGTATATGTCCTTATTGCGGGGCAATTAACGAGTGATGATTGGCGGTTATCATTAAGCAGTAGGTAAACTAATGTCAAAGCATTGATAAAGTTCCGTTAAAGTGCTGGTATAGTTGCGGGAAGGTACCGATACCTTTACCTTTCCACGGTCGTGGTAACTTCTTCCCACAGCCGTGGTGAGATCTCTCCACGGCCATGAAGAGAAGCTACCACGGCTGTGGAGAGTTAAGAATAACGTAAGTCTAATAGAACAATACTGATTGGGTAAATAAAGTATAACGGCTTTATAATGCAAACTTTATAGGGACATACGTCCTTTTATCCCGTATTCCATGCTGTTGATCTACAAAGAGACAGGCTGACAATAAAAGTCCGGAACTTTTATTGTCAGCCTGTTTGGGGTTATTGTCAGCGTTTATTGTCAGCCGTTAATCAGTTGAAAATCATTGTTCTATGTGGGTAAAAACTTTAGCTGACAATAAAAAGACTAAATAATATCCTAATGAGTAAAAATGATTAGAAGCGGCAGCGAAGATCTATCCCAAATTGCATTGGACGTCCTTTCTGCATGAAACCTTTGTTCATTGTTTCGAAATAGAAGGCGGCATAGTCTTTATTCAAGAAGTTGCGTGCCCAAAAACTAATCATTGCATCACCGATTTCAAGATTCGTTCTCCAGTTGAGCGTGCCGTAGAAGGATTGGCTGACGTCGTTCAGTTCAGTCCAGTAGATACGTCCGGCAGCGTTATAGTTCGCCTGGAATACAACCCGGTCGAAGATAGAACGTGGGCGGCAGGTGATGGCATATTCTCCACCGATATTTAATGTATGCTTGGGGACAAAAGGAACATACTTGCCATTGTAATCGGCTCTAACTTTGAGTGTTTCTTCATCTTCTCTCTCATATTCGATATAGTCTGTAAAGGTAGCGTAGGTATATCCGTAGCTTGCGTTCAGACTTAATTCATTAGTCAGACTTGCACGAAGAGACATTTCGGCACCATAGCTGCGGCTTTTCCCTGCATTGACGGTGGTACGTCCCAAGCCGCTTCCGGTGAATTGGGAGATTTGTTGGTCGCGCATATCCATATAGAAAGCGGAAAGATCTGCCCAAAGCTTACCCTCCCAAAGGGTAAGATGGCTTCCTACTTCGTAGTTCCATGAATATTCGGGTTTGTAGCGTGTCGCCTCTTTTACTTCGGGTACATCCGCTTTCTTGGCATATTTGTCAATCATTGCAGCGAATTTGGCGAACTGCTCGCTCTCTTTTATAGCATTTATCATGGAGTTCTGTAAGTCTCCACTAATAAGATCGGAGAACATTTGTACGTTGTAGCCGCCCGACCGATACCCCTTCGACACGGTTGCGTATACATTATTGCCCTTTTTCCATTCATATTGCAGAGCAAACTTAGGTAACAGTTGAACATAATCATCTGATATCTTACCGTCATAACCGGCATTGGCAATCAGGTTCTTAGCTTCTACTGATACAGACGGCATTGGTGGCCGTGACGCCATCTTCATACTGAAGTTGAAGTCTGTAGGGTCACTGATCGATTTATACTTCATGCTCATCTTCTCATAATCCAGACGTACTCCGACAGTAAGAGACAAGCCTTTCACAAAAAGGTCATTCAATGTAGACTGATGGAAAACAGCCGCATTCCAAACAGGAGTATCAAAGTCTCCTCCTACCAACAGAGTAGGATTGTTGATTGCTAAATGTAATTTCGGGGCGTTTGCAGGCATACCGGCAAAGGCTGTATTTGCACTTCCTTCGATAACATCTTTCACCCCGTCTTCCCAAAAAGTCACCGGACCTTTGGTGTTCAAGGACTGATACAGTCCGAAAGCTCCTGTTGCCCATTGCCATCTTTTGTTGGATTTTGATTTAAACACGATCTCTTCGGAAATTGTATTCGACTTTTGCTTTTGTTCCAGTGTATAAACCGCTCGTTCTGTAAAGTCCTGGTCGAGGAACATACGGTCATTCAGATTCTGATAGCCGGTAACTGCACTGAGGATGAAATTTCTTGCTTGATATTCCAGATTGACGCCGGCATTCATTAATCCCCGACGATAACTGCTGCGCTCGTTATATGAAATCTTACCAATGTAGTCTGCACGGTCTTCTGCGAGAGGTTCTTCCCTTTCTTTAGCGCTGGGAGCGATTCCGGTATAGTAATAGGGGTATCCGCCCTGATCGCTATATTCATAGTTCAGGTTTATATCTACTTTCAGATTGGAGGTCGGTATGTAAACTCCACGAAATCGTCCACCTCCGGCATTGCTTCGGTCAACCTTCTCATTATTTCGTGCTGCGTTCTCAAAGAATCCTCCGGTATGTTCGTAAAATCCTCCGGTAGAAAAGGCGAACCGTTCGGATATACGGTGATAATGGGTAAGCGAAACATTATAATTATTGTACGTCGCCGCTCCCATGCGGATGTCGGTCCCTTGATAGGTGAAAGGAGATTTTGTGTGTACCTTGATAAGTCCGCCCATCGTGTTACGCCCGTAAAGTGTTCCTTGAGGGCCACGAAGTACGTCGATACGTTCGATGTCGCAGTAATTGAAATCGAAGGCGGATTTGTCTATATAAGGGATATTATCTACATAAAGTCCTACGGACGGTGTGTTGATACGTGAACCGATTCCACGAATATAGATGGAAGTCGTTAATTTCGAGCCATAATCAGGGATGAACAGGTTGGGAACAATACCTGTAAGGTTCTTCACGGAATGAACCTGATTGGCACGCATATTCTCCTGTGATAATACGGTGGCGGCTATAGGCAATTCACGTAGTTTGCGATTCTCTTTCGGAGTGGCTATTACTACCACCTCTTCCATATCCACTACTTTCAGTGAGTCTTTTGGGAAATCTTCGGCCCATACGGTTCCTGTCGTCAGGAGGGTGAGGGCAAGCATCATAATCTTTGTCTTCATTTGCAGTTTATTTGTCCGGTGCAAAGTAACGGCAAATATCGTTGGCAGGCAATCCTCATTTATTAGGATTTGATTCTTAGATGCGGTCGGCTTCGATATATCCGTTCATTACAGCATAAATAGTCAGTCCTGAAACGGACTTGATTCCTAATTTCTCCGTAATGTTCTTTCGGTGTGTAATGACGGTAGTTAGGCTGATATTCAGTTTGTCTGCAATTTCTTTATTGATCAGTCCTTTGGTAATCAGTACGAGTACTTCGATTTCGCGGGCAGATAAAAGTTCCTGATGATGCGCTGGTGGAATCATTGGCGGCATATCCTTTACCGGGTATCCTTTGTGATGGGCATGTTGGTGGAGTTTCAGGATATTTTTCACCAGTTCCTCTTCCGGCTCATAAATATTGAGAACCGGTACACCGGAAAGTTGAAACTGCGGACTGTCACTGGCCAGAACAATTGTTTTTCGTTTTCGGGGAAGAAAGAAAGCATTGTGTTCCACATAGATTTGTGCCGATATGAAATAATGGGCATACATATCCGGTGTGTCATCCATTAATTCATTGAAACGGTGGAAAGTACGAATGGTAGCCATCGGGATGATTTCTTCCAATATGGATTTGAGTCCTAAACTACTGAGTGTATTGGGTTCAATGATTGCTATTTCGGGTTGGGTAGTCATCAGTTTGCAGGGTTTTGATTAATGATGTAAATAATTAGCAGCGGCTTCCGCACACCGTTCTCCGTCTATTCCGGCAGAAACAATACCTCCGGCATAACCCGCTCCTTCTCCGCAAGGAAATAGACCACGGACGGTTATATGCTGTAATGTTTCCTTGTCGCGTACAATGCGTACAGGCGAAGAAGTCCGTGTCTCGACACCAACCATTACCGCTTCACTAGTCAGAAATCCGTGACTGCTACGTCCGAATTGCTGGAAACCGAGAGATAACCTTTTACTGATGAATGGCGGCAACCAAAAATGAAGCGGAGAAGAAATAATTCCCGGACTATAAGAAGATTCGGGTAAATCGTAGCTCAATTTCTTACGGGTAAAATCCATCATACGTTGTGCCGGAGCAGTCTGTCGTCTTCCTCCTTGCAACCAGCATTGACGTTCCAGCTCCTCTTGAAAGTGAAGGGGGAGAAGTTGAGAGTTGAGAGTTGAAAGTTGAGAATGATTGAGAGATGGATTGATAGCGAGCAGCCGCTCATTCTGTTGCGCAGCCAACTCTCCACTCTCAATTCTCCACTCTCCACTTCTTAAATCTTCCGGTTGAATTTCCACCACCATTCCAGAGTTGCTCCAACGTGAGCCACGATTGGATGGAGACATGCCGTTTACTACCACCTGCTCCGGTCCGCTGGCGGCAGGAACGATGAAGCCACCGGGACACATACAGAAACTGTATACTCCTCTGCCTTCTACCTGTGTCACAAAACTGTATTCGGCGGCAGGCAGGTATTTGCCCCGTCCGTTTTTATTATGATATTGTATTTGGTCAATCAACATTGCAGGATGTTCCAGGCGGACACCGACAGCAATCCCTTTCGCTTCAACCGTTACGTTATTGGCGGCCAGCCAACGATACACATCTCTTGCCGAATGTCCGGTGGCCAAGATGACCGGTCCGAGAAACGTTTTTCCTGTATTCGTCTCGATACCTTTCACTTCATTGTTGTCGATAATCAGTGCATCCATACGAGTTTGAAAATGCACCTCTCCACCACATTCGATGATGGTATTCCGCATATTCTCAATGACGCGTGGCAACTTGTCTGTTCCAATATGCGGATGCGCATCTACTAATATCGAGGTCGAAGCTCCATGTTGGCAAAATACATTCAGAATCTTATCTACATTTCCTCTTTTTTTGCTCCGGGTATAGAGCTTTCCATCCGAATAAGCTCCTGCACCTCCTTCTCCGAAACTGTAATTTGATTCCGGATCAACAGTGTGTTCCCTGCTGATTTGTGCCAGATCTTTTTTACGCTCACGCACATCTTTTCCGCGTTCGATAACGATGGGACGTAATCCGAGTTCTATGAGGCGTAAGGCTGCAAACAGTCCGCCGGGACCGGCACCGACAACCACCACTTGCGGTTTTCCCTCTACATTATTATATATAGTATGTTCGTACTCATCTTCCTGAGGCATCTCATTGATGTATGCCCTCACCTTCAAATTGACGAAGATTGTCCGTTGGCGTGCATCAATACTCCGCTTCAAGATTCGGGTAGCAGTGATGTCACGCAGATTCAAACCTTTTTCTTTAGAAAGGTATTCCTTTAATTTCTGTTCGTTTACAGCAATTTCGGGGAGGATGCGGAGTTGGTATTCTTGTATCATAGTTCACCACAGATTACACGGATTAACACGGATTTTATCAGATGATATATCTATGAATTCCGTTTTGTAAGTTTGTTACATTGAAATTGATTAATAGTCCTATTCTTTTCTTTGATAGTTTTATATAAGTCATAATTTGTGCTGTATGCACAGGCAATAAGGCTTCAACAGATTTTAATTCAATAACGATATTATTTTCAACTAGAATATCTATTCGATATCCATTATCAAGTCTTACTCCTTTATAATTGATAATTAATTCCTTTTGTTTCTCATATTTAATTCCTGCTTTTTCTAACTCGTAACATAGACAAGTCTCATAAGTACTTTCCAGTAACCCTGGTCCCAAAATATGATGTACCTCATAAGCGCACCCTATAATCTGATATGTCAACTGATTAATATCTTCCATTAAATTCATTTTAATAATCTGTGTTAATCCGTGTAATCTGTGGTGAGCTAACCGAATAAAGCCCTGAACGCCTCTTCCACTTTCCTCACCGGTACTAGTTCTATCTTCAGTTTTTGGGTGTCGATCCCTTGCAAGTTATATTTAGGCAGCAAGAAACGTTTGAAACCTAACTTTTCAGCTTCACCGATACGTTGTTCAATTCGATTCACGGGGCGTATCTCCCCCGACAGGCCGATTTCTCCTGCCATGCAAACTTCCGGTTCGATAGCCGTATCCATATTCGAAGAAAGGATGGCGCTGATAACAGACAAATCAATGGCCGGATCATTAACTTTCAATCCTCCGGCGATATTCAGGAACACATCTTTCTGGGCCAACTTAAATCCTACGCGCTTTTCGAGAACAGCCAGCAGCATATTCATCCTTCTTAAATCAAAACCGGTTGCCGAGCGTTGCGGATTTCCATAGACAGCAGAACTCACCAAAGCCTGCGTCTCAATCAAGAACGGGCGGATTCCTTCAATGGCGGAAGCAATGGCTACCCCGCTCATCCCCTCATGATCCTGACTTAGCAAAAGCTCGGAAGGATTGCTGACTTGGCGCAACCCATCCTGACGCATCTCATAAATACCTAACTCTGCCGTACTACCGAAACGATTCTTGATACTGCGTAGAATACGGTACATATAATGTTGGTCACCTTCAAATTGAAGAACTGTATCTACGATGTGCTCCAGCACTTTAGGTCCTGCAATGCTTCCTTCTTTATTAATATGCCCGATCAGCAACACAGGTGTATGCGTTTCTTTCGCAAAACGAAGAATAGACGCCGAACACTCTCTGACCTGTACGATACTTCCGGGAGACGATTCGATACTCTCGGTAGAAATAGTCTGTATGGAGTCGATGATCACCAGATCGGGATTCGTATTCTTGATATGTACATAAATCTGTTCGAGGGAAGTCTCGCAAACAATGAGACAGTCACTGGAAATAGAAGAGAGACGGTCGGCACGGAGCTTTAGTTGACGTGCACTCTCTTCGCCCGATACATAAAGAATCTTCTTTTCCGGCATGTGCAATACAGTCTGCATGACGAGCGTAGATTTGCCGATTCCCGGTTCACCGCCTATCAGGACCAGAGAACCCGGTACCAGTCCCCCGCCCAATACACGATTCAATTCGTCATCATGCATATTGATACGCGGTTCGTCATCCGCCACTATATCGGCAAGCGCAAGCGGTTTGGGCTTTTGCGTTTCAATCCCCGACACCGGACGGCGGTTGACAGGCTCTTTTCTCACAATTTCTTCTACATACGTATTCCACTCCCCACAGGACGGACATTTACCCACCCACTTCGGTGAATCCTGTCCACAATTACTGCATACATATATGGTTTTCTCTTTTGCCATCGAACTTCCTTTCTTCGTTGTAGGGTACAAAAATAGGGATAATTTATTAGAAATAAGTTATCCCTGGCTAATAGAAATAGATGTATGCCTATATAGTTATCTCTCCGGCTATCGAACGGTTCATCCGGTCACGCACTTCATCCGGGGTATATCCGTGTCCTAATAAGAACATTAATTTGGTGACGGCGGACTCCATCGTGCTGTCGTAACCGGAGACAACACCTGCCTGCAATAGTTGATATCCCGTTTCATAGCGTTCCATCTCCACCATTCCCGCACTACATTGTGTCACATTGACGATTACAATCCCTTGTGCGCTGGCCTGGCAAAGTCTTCGGATAAACCACTCTTTACGGGGAGCATTGCCGGAACCGTATGTTTCGAGTACAATCGCTTTCAGCCCTTCGATTCCTAGAACAGTAGCAATTACATTTTCCTGAATTCCCGGGAATAGTTTCAGTACAGCCACGTTCGTATCCAGCAGATAGTGTGGTTTCAACTTATGTTCCTCTCCGTTCGCATGAATCTGTACATTATTATATTTGATATGAATTCCCGCCTCCGCCAGTACCGGATAATTGAATGACCGGAACGCGTTGAAATTCTCCGCATTGATTTTCATTGTGCGGTTACCTCGCATCAAGTGGTTTTCAAAGAAAATGCAGACTTCCGGTACGAGCGCCTTTCCCTCCTTGTTCCGTGCGATGGCAATCTCGATACTTGTCATCAGATTCTCTTTCCCATCCGTGCGAAGTACCCCTATCGGAAGTTGAGAACCCGTCAGGATGACAGGCTTGTCCAACCCTTCCAGCATAAAACTGAGTGCGGAAGCGGTATATGCCATCGTATCCGTGCCGTGCAAGATTACAAACCCTTGATAGCGTTCATAGTTGTCATGAATAACGTGAACCAGCTTTTGCCACATATCCGGTTCCATATCCGAAGAATCCATCGGCGGATCAAACTGATAGGTGTCTATCGGAAAGTTGAATTTCTGCAATTCGGGGATGTGCTTTTGGAGTTGTTCAAAATTGAAATTCTCCAATGCACCTGTTGCGGCGTTCTCAATCATTCCAATTGTTCCGCCGGTATATATTAGCAATACGGAAGTATTTATAGGGTTCATAAGCTGATTTTGCGTATTTATATTCGCAAATATACTAATATAAATGATATATTTATAGCAAAATGATATAAAAGTGAATCTCTGCTGCAATAAGGGATTACTATGAAATATTCTTTTTATCAGAAAAAAACCGAAAAAAGTGATAGATTGAACGTTTTTATTATTACTTTTGCGACACTTATCAAAAACAAGAGTAGAAACAAGGACTATGATGAAGTACTATCCACATACAGTCACATCCATGTGTACCATGACCCTTAGGGGTTGATGGATAGTTTTTGTGTATCTACGTGATTCACGCCTGTATAAGCAGGCAAAATTCAAATTCAATTTTATTCGTAAACAACCAATCGTTCTGTTATAACATATACGCACAGGACATTGCATTTAAATAAGTATCTTCATGAAAGTAATGAAATTCGGCGGAACATCCGTAGGTTCCGTGAACAGCATTTTAAGCGTAAAGAGAATTGTAGAGTCGGCTGCTGAGCCGGTAATTGTAGTTGTTTCCGCATTGGGAGGCATCACTGACAAATTGATAAACACGTCGAAGATGGCGGCAATGGGAGATTCGGCATACGAAGGCGAGTTCCGTGAAATCGTTTATCGTCATGTGGAAATGATTAAAGAAGTGATTCCTGCCGGTGAAAAGCAGACATCATTGCAACGTCAGATCGGAGAACTGCTGAATGAGTTGAAAGACATCTTTCAGGGAATCTATCTGATTAAAGACCTTTCTCCGAAGACATCGGATACCATTGTAAGTTATGGAGAACGTCTTTCCTCTATCATAGTTACCGAACTGATTGAGGGGGCGCAATGGTTCGATTCGCGCACTTTTATCAAGACTGAAAAGAAACATAATAAACATATTCTGGATGCGGAGCTGACTAATGAACTGGTGAAAAAGGCTTTCAGCTCAGTGCCGAAGGTTGCATTGGTGCCCGGATTTATCTCTTCTGATAAGACGACAGGAGATGTGACAAACTTGGGACGTGGCGGTTCGGACTATACGGCTGCCATTATCGCTGCCGCGCTGGATGCGAATAGTCTGGAAATCTGGACGGATGTAGACGGTTTCATGACGGCTGATCCGCGTGTCATTTCAACTGCTTACACAATTACCGAGCTGAGCTATGTAGAAGCGACAGAACTTTGTAACTTCGGTGCGAAAGTAGTTTATCCGCCTACGATTTATCCGGTATGCCATAAGAATATACCTATTATAATAAAGAATACGTTTAATCCCGATGGCGTGGGAACGGTTATCAAACAAGAGGTTTCCAATCCGCAAAGCAAAGCCATTAAGGGTATTTCCTCCATCAATGATACAAGCCTCATTACTGTTCAAGGACTTGGTATGGTAGGGGTGATCGGTGTTAACTACCGTATCTTTAAGGCATTGGCAAAGAACGGAATCAGCGTGTTCCTTGTATCGCAGGCTTCTTCCGAGAACAGTACTTCTATCGGTGTGCGTAATGCCGATGCGGACTTGGCTTGCGAAGTGCTGAATGAGGAGTTTGCAAAAGAGATCGAGATGGGAGAGATTTCCCCGATTCTTGCAGAAAGAGACTTGGCTACGGTGGCTATCGTAGGTGAAAACATGAAACATACACCGGGTATCGCCGGCAAGCTGTTCGGCACATTGGGACGTAACGGTATCAATGTGATAGCCTGTGCACAGGGTGCTTCGGAAACAAATATCTCTTTTGTGGTGGATGCAAAATCTTTGCGTAAGTCCCTCAACGTTATTCACGACTCTTTCTTCTTGTCCGAATACCAGGTACTGAATCTCTTTATCTGCGGTATCGGTACGGTAGGCGGCAGTCTGGTAGAGCAGATTCGTTGTCAGCAACAGAAGTTGATGATGGAAAACGGACTGAAGCTTCATGTGGTAGGTATCATTGATGCGGCTAAAGCGATGTTCAGCCGTGACGGTTTCGACCTCTCCAATTTCCGCGAGGAACTGAAGCAGAAAGGAAAAGACAGCAACTTGCAAACGATTCGTGAAGAGATAGTAGGCATGAATATTTTCAATTCCGTATTTGTTGACTGTACGGCAAGTGCGGATATTGCATCGTTGTACAAGGATTTGTTGCAGCATAACGTCTCTGTCGTTGCTGCCAATAAGATTGCCGCTTCGTCGGCTTACGAGAATTACCGTGAATTGAAGACAATCGCCCGTCAGCGTGGAGTGAAGTATCTGTTTGAAACCAATGTAGGTGCGGGACTTCCGATTATCAACACAATCAACGACTTGATTCACAGTGGTGACAAGATATTGAAGATTGAGGCGGTGCTTTCGGGTACATTGAATTATATCTTTAATAAGATCAGTGCTGATATACCTTTCAGCCGTACCATCAAGATGGCGCAAGAAGAGCGTTATTCCGAACCGGATCCGCGTATCGACCTCAGTGGAAAAGATGTAATCCGTAAATTGGTGATTCTGGCGCGTGAAGCGGGCTATCGTATCGAACAGGAAGATGTGGAAAAGAATCTTTTTGTGCCGAACGATTTCTTTGAAGGTTCTTTGGATGACTTCTGGAAGAAAGTGCCGAGTCTGGATGCGGACTTTGAAGCCCGTCGTCAAGTCTTGGAGAAGGAGAACAAACATTGGCGTTTTGTGGCAAAACTGGAGAATGGAAAAGCCTCTGTCGGCCTGCAGGAAGTCGGAGCCAACCATCCGTTCTATGGTCTGGAGGGCAGCAACAATATCATTCTGCTGACTACGGAACGTTATAAAGAATATCCGATGATGATTCAGGGATACGGTGCCGGTGCCGGTGTGACTGCCGCCGGAGTTTTTGCCGACATCATGAGTATCGCAAACGTTTAATTCAGTTGAGAGTTGAGGCTTGAGAATGGAGAGTGTCCATGTCCATCCGGTTTCTTTTCATTCTCAACTCTCAACTCTCAACTCTCAACTTATTAAAATGAAACATATTATCATATTGGGAGACGGAATGGCCGATTGGCCGGCGAAGTCATTAGGGAACAAGACGCTCCTGCAATATGCAAAGACGCCTTATATGGATAAGTTAGCCCGCATGGGACGTAACGGACGGTTGATAACCGTGGCCGAAGGTTTCCATCCGGGTAGTGAGGTTGCCAATATGTCCGTATTGGGATATGATCTTCCGAAAGTGTACGAGGGTCGCGGACCGCTGGAAGCTGCCAGTATCGGTGTGGACTTGCAACCGGGGGAGATAGCAATGCGTTGCAACTTAATTTGTGTAGAGGGAGAAATCTTGAAGAATCACTCTTCAGGGCATATCTCTACTGAGGAAGCCGACGTGTTGATAAAATACCTGCAAGAAAATTTGGGGGATGACCGCGTACGTTTCCATACGGGAGTTCAGTACCGCCACTTGCTCGTTATTAAAGGCGGTAATAAGGAATTGGACTGCACGCCTCCTCATGATGTGCCTTTGAAGCCTTTCCGTCCGTTGATGGTGAAACCGTTGGTGCCGGAAGCACAGGAAACGGCGGATCTGATTAATGACTTGATTCTGAAATCGCAGGAACTGCTCAAGAATCATCCTTTGAACTTGAAACGTATAGCCGAAGGCAAAGATCCGGCAAACAGTATCTGGCCTTGGAGTCCCGGTTACCGTCCTCAGATGCCTACCTTCTCCGAGACTTTCCCGCAAGTCAAGAAAGGGGCTGTGATTTCAGCAGTCGATTTGATTAACGGAATCGGTTACTATGCCGGTTTGCGCCGTATTGCCGTAGAAGGAGCTACCGGACTTTATAATACGAATTATGAAAATAAAGTAGCCGCTGCCCTCGAAGCTCTGAAAACTGACGATTTTGTTTATCTGCATATCGAAGCCAGCGATGAGGCCGGACATGAAGGAGACATCGACTTGAAACTCCTGACGATCGAGAATCTTGATAAGCGTGCCGTAGGTCCTATTTACGAAGCTGTGAAAGATTGGGACGAACCCGTAGCAATCGCTGTGTTGCCCGATCATCCTACTCCTTGCGAGCTTCGTACGCATACCTCCGAGCCTGTTCCGTTCTTTATCTGGTATCCGGGCATTGAGCCGGATGAGGTGCAGACGTTCGATGAGGTGGCTGCTTGTAACGGTAGTTACGGTTTGCTGAAAGAAGACGAGTTTATAAAAGCATTCATGAATTTCACACTCACCACAGATTACACGGATTAACACAGATTATTTTCTCGTAATTTCTAATCTGTGTGAATCCGTGTAATCCGTGGTGAACTTAAAATAATAACAATGAAATATTATAGTACCAATAAACAGGCTCCGATCGCTTCTTTGCAAGAAGCAGTCGTTAAAGGCCTTGCCGCAGACAAAGGTTTGTTCATGCCGATGTCCATCAAACCTCTTTCGCAAGAGTTTTACGATACGATTGATACGTTGTCTTTTCAAGAGATAGCGTATCGTGTAGCCGATGCTTTCTTTGGAGAAGACATTCCGGCAGAAACGTTGAAGCAGATTGTATATGATACTTTGAGTTTTGATGTACCGTTGGTAAAGGTATCGGAGAATATTTATTCCCTCGAACTTTTCCATGGTCCCACTTTGGCGTTCAAAGATGTAGGCGGTCGTTTCATGGCACGTCTGCTGGGATATTTTATAAAGAAAGAAGGACAGAAGAACGTAAATGTGCTGGTGGCGACTTCCGGTGATACGGGAAGTGCGGTGGCTAATGGATTCTTAGGAGTGGAAGGTATCCATGTATATGTGCTTTACCCGAAAGGGAAGGTCAGTGAGATTCAGGAAAAGCAATTTACTACGTTGGGACAGAATATTACCGCGCTCGAAGTGGACGGAACATTCGACGACTGTCAGGCATTGGTAAAGTCGGCTTTCATGGATAAGGAGTTGAATGAACATCTTTCTTTGACTTCCGCTAATTCCATTAACGTAGCCCGTTTTCTTCCGCAGGCGTTTTATTATTTCTATGCATACGCCCAGTTGAAACGTGCCGGAAAGGCGGACAATGCAGTGATCTGTGTACCTAGCGGAAACTTTGGAAATATCACAGCTGGATTGTTTGGCAAAAAGATGGGCTTGCCTGTGAAGCGTTTTATTGCCGCCAACAACCGTAATGATATTTTCTATCAATATCTGCAAACCGGTAAATACAGTCCCCGTCCTTCCATTGCTACCATTGCCAACGCCATGGACGTGGGCGATCCGAGTAACTTTGCCCGTGTGCTCGATTTGTACGGAGGTTCTCATGCGGCTATCTCAGCCGAGATTTCGGGAACTACTTATACCGACGAACAAATTCGCGAGACAGTGAAAGAGACTTGGAAAGATCATCATTACCTGCTTGACCCTCACGGTGCTTGCGGTTATCGTGCGTTGATGGACGGCTTGCAACCGGGTGAAACCGGAGTATTCTTGGAAACAGCTCATCCTGCCAAGTTCCTCGAAACAGTAGAAGGTATTATTGGCGAGGCTGTGGAAATCCCTGGCAAATTGCAGGAGTTTATGAAAGGTGAGAAGAAGAGCCTGCCTATGTCTAAAGACTTTGCGGACTTTAAAAAGTATCTACTAGCGCTTTAATCGTATGGAAGTTTTGTCTTACGAGGAAATTTAAAATACGGCTTTTATTGTCACTTGTTACTTTTGAAAGATAGCATGCTCATAATCAGAATTGATTCAGTGACGATAAATGGTGACAATAGAATAGTTTTATACTTCTATTGTCACTTTTAAGTTATAAAATATAGGCTTTCTAGCTGCAAAGTGTAGGAAAAGGTAAGTTGTCTTTTTCGGTATCAGAGTTGAATTTTAATAGAAATTTACAGTACGTTTGTCTATGTCTGAGATGAACAATAACCTTGGTAAATAGCTTCGATAGCATGGATTATGTGTGATAATATGCTCAATGATTTAAGAATTGATAATAAAATAAGGGCAAGTGTATGGTAAATCATTAAAAGATATGTATATTTGCCGACATAGCTAAAGAAGGCGTTCTAAAGCTTTTTTGTAAATAAGATAAAAAGAAGCGTTGTGCTTCATTCTTGTCAACGAAAACCTGAGAAATTTTCAACAGAGTACAAGAATGGCATGAGCGGTTCTCACGTGTATAGCGTGGGACTGCTGTCCATTTTGTACTCTTGGTTTTCTCAGGACCTTCGTTGACGGAATGGCACGCAGTTCCACGTTTCCGTTTTTATAAATTCTGCCTTGGGGACTGCGGACAGAGCAAACATATATTAATTATGAAAGTTAAGCTTTTATGTACTATGTTATTACTAGGATGGTTCATGACTTCATGTAGTAATAATGAAGATGAATCGAATGATGAAAGAGTATTAGATGAAAATGATGTACCTGGTGGGGATGAGTCACCAGATGACCAAAAAAATGAGTATGTTTGGGATGGTAGCTATCCAACTGATATTGTTATGGCAAAGAAATGGTTGGGCAATCCTTCTATTTTTGATACAGATGGTTCTAAGTGTGTATTTGTTATCAATAGTGTTAAACAATTAACGGCTTTACATATATTAGTCTGCAATAAAGCTAAAATAGATAATACGCATGATTACATGTTTCCATATTATGTGAATGCAACTTATAAGTTATCTACAGATTTAGATTTGAATGGTAAAGAATGGACTCCAATTGGTTGGAATTCGGCGGTAGGTGATGAATGGACTTCTTTCTTTTCAGGACGTTTTGATGGACAAGGGCATCGTATAACAGGGCTGAATATCTCAATGGATATGGGTGATTGTTCATTATCAAAGGCTTATCTTGGCTTTCTGTCTAGCTGGAGTAATGTGAATAACTTAAGAGTTGAAGGTGATATTAGTATTTCGAATTATAAAGGTTTATATTTGAATGTAGGAGGAGTTGTGGGTATGAGCAGTAATTGCTCATTTTGTAGTTTTGAAGGACATATACAGTTAAAAAATTGTATGTATGACAAGGCTGTGCCGGAGAAGAGTCAACAGAGAAATGTTGGTGGTATTTTAGGGGAAAATAGGGGTGGTGATCACATAAGAGCATGTTTTGCAGATGTGACAATACAGGGAGAGAATATCGATAAGAATAATCGGTGGGGAGGAATTCTGGGTGAGGATCATTATAGCATAGTGGATAAACTCGAACCACACGTTTATGGATGTACTTGGTATTATGATGAGATAAATCAAAAAGGATATAAACAATGCTATTCTGGTTGGAACCAAACTGCATTTTTTCAGAAATATGAAAATGCTTCTTTTTGTAATGTTTCAGAATTGGACGAACGAGTGGGTATAATGAATAATCATGCAAAAGGAGAAGATGAATACCGTTGGAGTATGGATGGAACTTTATTAAAACTTGTGAAATTATGATTGATCTGTTTATTTACCCTTTAAATTGGCCGTTGATATGAAAACTTATAATATTGTATTATTCTTTCTTATTATTTTATGTAGTAATTTTTGTGATTTGGCTATGGCGCAATCAGATGATAAGTCTGATAGGATAAGGTTCGGTGTAAAAGGGGGAGTACATCTCTCTACTATGCATTATTCAAATCTTGATTCTTACAGTCCCGAATGGCTTTCCAATGGAGTCGGAGGACTATTCGCTGAATTTGATTTAGGCGAGAAACGAAAGTTCACTATTCGTCCGGAGATACTTTTTCTTTCTCGAAGTGCTGAAATAAAAGATGATAATATCTTTTATAAATTAAAAGCGAAATATACTGATTTTCGTATACCTCTTATTTACAATTTCTCTAATCCATCTAAAGTAAGTCCTTACATTTATGTAACTCCTATATTGGGGATAGCCAGGGGAGGTAAAATTAACTATACTGAATATTATGATGGTGAAGCGTATGAATGGGACCCTTTGGAGGTTAGTGATGCAAATCTTTCCAAAATGAATTTCAGTGTTGCAGCCGGGCTTGGTGTTCGAATACCTGTTAAGATAGCTACTGAAAAAAAAAATTATCTGGCGTTGGAGGCTAATTATCAATATGGCATTACAAATACTTATGGCGGTAAAGAGAAAGATGGAGAAGCTATTGCCGTTAATCAAGCGATATATGATATTACCGGTATGCGTAGACATCAAGGAATAGAGCTAACTGCCGCTTTATCCGTTCCTTTGAGTGTTTTTAAAAAGACACCCAAGAAAGAAAAACCGATTTCGATTATTAAGACTGAGACATCTGTCATCGTGGAACAAGCACCGATAGTCGTTGAAAAGGAAAAACCGTGTTATACATTGGAAGAAATTCTTGATTTAATTGTTGCTCAGAAACCCATTACAGGAAAAACTATTTGTGCGGTAGACGTCATCAATTTTGAGTTTGGGAAAAGTTCTATAAATAAGAACTCGTATGCTTATCTTGATAAAATAGTAATGTTGATGAAAAGGACGAATCTTTGCATCGAAATCAAAGGACATACGGATAATGTTGGGAAAGAGGATTTTAATCTGGAACTTTCTAGAAAAAGAGCAAAGGCTGTTTATGATTACTTGATTAAAAAAGGTGTCAGCCCTTCCAAACTTTCTTATACTTATTATGGAATGACTAAGCCGATTGCTTCCAATGATACGGAAGAAGGCAGATTAATTAACCGTAGAGTGGAATTTGAGATTAAATAAATAGGAGGATAAAATATGAAAACTACATATTTACTATTGGAACGGATAAAAATGTCTTTAGCGATATTATTTTGTCTTTTTGTGATATCAAGTTGTATTTCTGATGGATACGAAACCGTTGTGTTGGAAAAAGGGAATACGCAAGCGCGCAAAATGCTTTTAGGAGGATGGAAACTATCGTCTAAAACTGTGGTGGACGAGAATGGAAAAGAAATATCCCGAGAAGATATTTCAGAGGATTCTATGTTGGAATTCTTTGATGATGGAAGCTGTATAGAGACATTTCCCGATGGCAATACAATGAAACAGGATTGGAGCTTGTCCGATGACTTTTATTCTGTTTCAATTTCGGATGCGCATTATGAAATATATACATTGGGAAAAAATATTCTGGTCTTGATTATAGAGTACGAAGAGCATTATCTGAAGTTGATTTATTATAAAGTATCGTCTCCTGAACCGGAAGAAGAAGGCGAAGGAGAGATTGGAGGAATAGATGATAATAATCCTTATAGACCGTATGCAGCAGATAAAAAAGTTACAAAGATTGTTGTTGACGGATCGAATACTTATACTTTCGAATATGATAGTAAGGGACGTATCATGAGATATAAAACTCCAAGTAAGACTTATACGTTCACCTATGATGATACAAAGGTTTATTTGTGGTTTAATGGGAAAATCGTTAATACAGGCTTGGTTGGTTCTAACGGTTATTTGACAACAATATGGGAAGGTTATGACGCTAGCAGAGGAGTAAGTACGTTTACTTATAACTCGAACAAGAATATAAGTAAGTTGGAATATGAGGGAAATGTTACGCAGATTTGGACACCAATTTATTCCGGTGGTAATATGGAGAGGTTGTATAGTGACGGTTCTCATAATTTCACTTATCATTCTTCTTTGGATAATTATTTGAACATAGACCTAAACGGATTCATATCTGCCATGTATCAATGGGAATGGTTTATGCATGATGCAGAAGTTATTTGGGGGTTGTTTGATTTTTATGGAAAACGATCTGTAGATTTTCTTAGCAAAGAGAAAACTAATCAATGGACTAATTCCTTTGATTATTATTGGGCGGAGAGGGATGACCTCTTTGCTTTACGCATTACTCAAATGAGAACAGGGCTTAATGCAAACTTTAATAGAAAGTATGAAATATATACTACTGATTAATAATTAGTGTTGTTACTAAAAATGGCTGAAATGAAGTAGGGTTTTTCTATTTCATTTCGGTCTTTTGTCTTAATGAGCAAGATAAACAAGATACTCTCCTATGCAATGGATTGTGAATTGATTGGCTGTAGCCTCATTGAGTGTACCTTGCCACCAATTGCTAAAGTCACTGAGAGGATAAACCAATTCTTTTCCTTTCAATCCTTTTGCTCCGAAATTGATAATGGAAACTTGCTGACCGGGATGCGACTCGAATGTCTGTGTACCACTGGCGGGCATAAATACACCGTAATCGGTAATAGTTCTGACTTCCAGATTCTCTTTCATATAGTCTATGAGCAGACTGATATTTCCTAATGTATGATCTTCCCGTTTGCCGGTGGCTCCTACGATGGCAATCTTCCGATAGCCTTTCTTTTGCAGAAACAGGACAGCTTTGGTCTGGTCGTTCGTCTCTTGGTCGGCTATCCGGTGGATGATAGGAGCAAACAATTCCTTATATTCCGGTGAAAGGGAGTCACCGTCGCCGATAATCACATCCGGAGTATGTCCGCGTGAAATATATTCATTGGCTGCCCCGTCACAGCAAACTACGAATTTTGCCTCTTCCAACATTCGTAAAGGAAGAGGATGGGTAGGATATTCGCCATTGGCAAGTATCACAGCCTCAGGAGTATAGTGCTCGTTTATCATGGTACGCTCATTAATCTTTTCCATTTAAAGTAGCCAAAGATAGCGATAATGGAATAAAGTCCGTATAAAGCAGAGGTGAAATAAAGGTCTTTATAAATATAAAGTCCGCAACAGACTATATCGACAAGAATCCAGGCAAACCACTGTTCGATATACTTGCGTGCCAACATCCACATACCCACAATACTTAGTGCCGTAGTGAAACTATCCAACCATGGCACGTTACTGTCGGTGTACTCGATAAGTATCCAGGCAATGCCGAGAAATGAAATGATAAATACAAAGAAAAGAGGGAGATAATATCTACACGGAGTATGGACGATAGAAAGTTGTTGCAATTTATCATTTTTTTCCATGTCGGCAGATTCCCGGCTTTTTCCTTTTCTTCGTCCCCACATCCAGAAAAACCATCCATAGACCGCCGCTATCAGATAATAGATATTGATACCGAAGTCTGCATACAGCCCCGCTTTGTAATAGACGAAGATGTAGATAGCAGGCATGATGATACCCGCTATCCAAAGATAGATGCTTGCCCGGTATTCCAACCAAAGGTAGACCAAACCGACTACTGTACCGAATATTTCAAGGAAATTCATATCCATCATTCAAGCCTGTATTTTATTTAGAAACGGAGGGTGAGGTGTGCCAGAATATTGGTACCTGCCATCGGGTAGAAGCGTGGATCATGCTTTATCGCATACGCTTTTGTCTTATCCCCATTCTCATAAAGTGCCACACTTTGGGAGTATCCGTTTGTCTCATATTTCGTATTGAACAAGTTATAGACGGTAGCTCCTATCGTGATTCGCTTTGTGTGGCGGGTTTTAAAGGAGTAAGAGGCACTCAGGTGATTGACGAAATAAGCATCGAGTGAATTCTCTTTTGTACCGAAATTGTCGAGATACTGGCGGCTGACATATTGTGACTGGAGAGCAATTTCCAGTCCGTTGCTTCCGAGAGTAATCAGGCTGTTTCCGATGAAAGAAGGAGAGAAGGCGATCGGAGTGTTTCCACCCTCGATAGCTGTCTGCGTATATAAGTCATCGACAATCTCACCATTCACCAGGCTTTCATCATACACATAACCTACGTAGTTCTTGATACGGTTTTTGCTCCATGTGCCGTTAAGATCCCAACGCAGCCAATCATTGAATTTTGCGCCTAATGACAACTCGATCCCCATGCGATAGCTGTCTTTTACGTTCTCTGCCATCGCTTCGCCTATATCATTGGTCTTTCCGTTCAATACCAACTGGTCTGTGTAGTCCATATAATACAGGTTTACACCGGCCGTAAACCATTCACTACGGTAGGTATATCCCAACTCATAGTCCAATAACTTTTCCGCTGTGGGATGTTCGTCAAACATTCCATCCGTATAATTGTTGCGGGTAGGTTCTTTCTGAGCTACCGAGAAAGAGGCGTATGTGCTATGGTTCGGATTGATTTGCCAGAAAAGTCCGGCTTTCGGATTGAAGAAGCTGAAGTGTTCTCTCACATCCAGTCGCTGCAAACGCTCGGGAGTAGCGGTGAAGTCCCATTTATCATTATCCCCATCAATCGTATAACGGATATAACGGTATTGCAGATCTGCGTAGGCACTCAGGCTGCCGGTCAGTTGGTAATTGGCTTTCAAATAGATATTCCCGTCCGTCTTTCCGCCGTTATTACGGTAATACTCATGTTCCGGGTCGAGTTGTTCGGTATAATTCTTTACCCACAAAACTTTTCCATAATGGTCGTTACTGTATCGGTTGAGTCCGCCGCCTAGCGAAGCGTTCAGTCTTTCATTCTGGTAATTCAGAGAGAAGATACCGCCGCCGAAATCACTGTCCACCAACTTCTGGCGTACGAGATTTGTTTTCTTCTGCGGTTCGCTGTTATCCGGCAGGTAGAAAGGCTTCAAACCATATTCCTCCAATGTACGTCCGTTCTTGTATTCCTGATAATAACCGAAGCCATTGGTATAATGGAAAGCGATATTCAGATTCCATGCCGGAGAGAAGATATGATTGAACAGAAGTTGATAATGTGTCTGTCGGTAATTATCCGTTTGATCATCATAAAAGCCGATCGGATTACCTTTTCCTTTATTATCATCCAGAATGACTCCGTTCGGATTATATGTCCGGTCGTTCTCCAGTTGTTCTTTGCTGATACCGTCCCAAGCATGATAAGTCTTCTCCTTTCCACCGAAAGTGATAAACTTGATCGTTGTGCTCTCACCGAAGTAACCGCCTTGCACGAAATATGATTTCAGGTCTGATGAGGCGCGGTCGCGGTATCCGTCACTCTGGATATTAGAGAGCCGCGCATCGAATGCCCAATATTTGTTAATCAGCCCGGTCCCGACTTTGATCGTTTCTTTGTGCGTGTTGAATGAACCGTAAGAGCCGGAAACTTCGGCGTATGGTTGGGATGAAATGCTTTGCGTACGCATATTGATACTGGCGCCGAATGCTCCCGAACCGTTGGTCGATGTGCCTGCTCCCCGTTGAATCTGCATATCTTCCAGAGAAGAGGCGAAGTCGGGAGTATTTACCCAGAAGATAGCGTGGCTCTCCGCATCGTTCATCGGAATACCGTTGGCGGTGACGTTAATACGGGTAGCGTCCGTTCCGCGAACGCGAATCGTAGTATATCCTACTCCCGCTCCGGCATCTGAGGTTGTCAGTACGGAAGGAGTGGCAGATAATAGGAATGGGATATCCTGTCCGAAATTCTGTTTACTGATCTGTTCTTTTCTTACATTGGTGAATGCTACCGGAGTTTTCGCCGTAGCACGCGTGGATACTACCTGCACTTCTTGCAGGTTTACAACTTTCAGACTGTCCGCTTTAGCACTCGTCTGTGCATGGACAGCAAAGCCTGCGCCCGATAAGGCGATGGCCATCATAACAATTCTTTTCATCTTGCTTATTTGTTAGTTCTCTACGCCGGCATTACCCGGTTCAGATTCTATGGGTATGTTCTCAGCCCGTCATGTTAAGGCACCCCTACCAGTGAATCGGATGCAAAAATACAGCATTTACAGGAGGAAAGCAAAAAAAACTTTTAGATTTGCTAAAAACAATATAACTTTGCAATTCGTTAAAAAGGACAAACAACCATTTATTCATTTAATACATTTAGATTATGTTACTATTATTTCAAGCAACACAAGCTGCGGATTCCGTGCAAGTGGCCGCAGATGAGCTGATGAAAGAGGCGATTGCCAACGCTGAAGGTTTGGACAAGCTTTCATTGATAACCCAACAACTGATTGATTTTGGTATTCGTGCCGGAGAACGTATCCTGATAGCGGTCATTGTCTTTATCGTAGGGCGTTTCCTTATTTCGATGCTCAATAAATTTGTAGGGCGTTTGATGGATAAGAGAAAGGTTGATATAAGTATCAAAACTTTCGTCCGGAGTTTGGTGAATATCCTATTGACTATTCTGTTGATTATTTCGGTTGTCGGTGCTTTGGGAGTAGAAACAACTTCGTTTGCGGCTTTGCTGGCATCTGCCGGTGTGGCTGTCGGTATGGCGTTATCCGGTAACTTGCAGAACTTTGCCGGAGGACTGATCGTGTTGCTGTTCAAACCTTATAAAGTAGGCGATTGGATTGAAAGTCAGGGCGTTTCGGGCACAGTAAAAGAAATACAGATTTTCCACACTATTCTGACTACTGCGGATAACAAAGTGATTTATGTACCGAACGGAGCGATGAGTAGCGGTGTGGTTACCAATTATAGTAATCAGGTGACTCGTCGTGTAGAGTGGATTGTAGGAATCGATTATGGAGAAGATTATGACAAGGTACAGGAAGTCGTTTATGAGATTCTTGCTGCCGATAAGCGTATCCTGAATGAACCCGCCCCATTTGTAGCTCTTCATGCATTGGACGCAAGCAGTGTGAATGTAGTAGCGCGTGTTTGGGTGAACAGCTCGGATTATTGGGGAGTTTATTTCGACATCAACAAGGCTATTTACGAAACCTTCAATGAAAAGGGTATCAATTTCCCGTTCCCGCAGCTTACAGTGCATCAAGGCTGATTATCATACCGTATATAATAGAAAACGAGAGAGTCTCACTTTTGTGGAACTCTCTCGTTTTATTTAGAACAATAGTCTGGTGTGATTGAATGAATTTACTTTTATTTAATACCGAAATCTTCGGCTAGCTCGTATCTGTCTTCTTTAATCCCCAGTACGTGATTGATTTTCCTTCTTTTTTCAAGATCCTTGAAATAATTTTCTACGACCTGATAGAGATTAAAGTTTGTAGTAGATCCGGCGGCTAAATCGAGTGACTCCACCAGCTTTTCTACGGCTTGATGGATTTTCTCTGCGTCTATCAGATGCAGTTCGTTACTGTGTATTAAATATTTTTCCATAACTGCAATGTTTTAATGTTATATTGGTATAACATCTTGTAGTCATGGAAAGTTCAATGATTGAGTGTTAGATTTTGGCAAGCGCCTGATCCAAATCCGCAATCAGGTCATCAATATGTTCCGTTCCAATTGATAAACGTACGGTGCCCGGATAAATCTCCTGTTCGGCGAGTTCCTGTGCATTGAGCTGTGAATGGGTAGTGCTTGCCGGGTGGATCACCAATGATTTCACATCGGCAACATTGGCAAGCAGGGAGAAAATCTCCAGGCTGTCGATGAAGCGGTGTGCTTCTTCTTGTCCGCCTTTTACCTCGAAAGTAAAAATGGAACCGGCACCATTCGGGAAGTAACGTTGATACAGTGCATGGTCAGGATGATTGGATAATGACGGATGGTTCACTTTCTTCACTTTCGGGTGATTGTTTAAGAAATTCACTACCTTCAATGCATTTTCTACATGGCGTTCTACGCGCAAGGAAAGAGTTTCCAAGCCTTGCAACAGGATAAAAGCGTTGAATGGACTGATGGTGGCACCTGTGTCGCGCAGCAGAATAGCCCGGATACGGATGGCATAGGCAGCCGGACCGGCTGCATCAACGAAGCGTACGCCATGATAGCACGGATCAGGTTCGGTTAGTTGTGGAAATTTGCCGGAAGCTACCCAGTCGAATTTGCCCGAATCTACAATGACTCCTCCTAATGAAGAACCGTGTCCGCCAATGAATTTTGTTGCAGAATGTACTACGATATCTGCTCCGTGTTCGATGGGGCGGATTAAATACGGAGTACCGAACGTGTTATCAATAATCAAAGGAATTTTGTGGTGGTGAGCTATTTCAGCTACTGCCTCTATATCAATGATATTTGAGTTCGGATTTCCCAGCGTCTCGATAAATACGGCTTTCGTATTTTCCTGAATGGCTTTTTCAAAGTTCGATAAATCACTTGGATCAACGAATGTTGTTGTGATGCCATAGCTGGGTAAGGTATGAGCCAGTAAGTTATAACTTCCTCCATAAATAGTTTTGGCTGCTACAATATGGTCGCCTGCGCGAGTGATGTTCTCGAAAGCATAAGTGATAGCAGCGGCACCCGAAGCAACTGCCAGCCCTGCTACTCCTCCTTCAAGAGCGGCTACGCGTTGTTCAAAAACTCCTTGAGTGGAGTTGGTCAGGCGGCCGTAGATGTTTCCCGGGTCCTGCAGGCCGAAACGTGCGGCTGCGTGAGCAGAGTTGTGAAATACATAAGAGGTAGTCTGATAAATGGGTACTGCACGGGCATCTGTTGACGGATCTGCTTGTTCTTGTCCTACATGAACTTGTAAAGTCTCGAAATGTAAATTCTTTGTTGCCATAATCGTATGTTTTTTAAGTTTTATATTCTTTCTTTATTTTCTTGCAAAGTTATGGGATGTAGATATATCGAACAATATTTGGCTTAAGTATAGAAAATAATGCTATTTTTGTGCCGTTATATGGAATAATGTATCTGCATTATTCCTAAAAGTCACCTTTTAGAAGAATATTTTTCTTATGGATACTTTTGATAAACTGGATAGAGTCGATTTGCAAATACTCCGTACTTTGCAAGAAAACGCCCGATTGACAACTAAAGAGCTGGCTGCACGGGTGAGCCTTTCTTCAACTCCTGTTTTTGAACGTCTTAAACGGTTGGAGAGTGGAGGATATATAAAGAAGTATATTGCCGTGTTGGATGCGGAAAAGCTGAATCAGGGATTTGTCGTGTTCTGCCGTGTGAAGCTTAGACGTCTGAACAGGGATATAGCAGCCGAGTTTACACGGATCATACAGGATATTCCTGAAGTAACCGAATGTTATAACATATCAGGAAGTTATGATTACCTGTTGAAGATTCATGCTCCCAATATGAAATATTATCAGGAGTTTATTCTGAATGTGTTGGGGACGATTGATAGCTTGGGATCACTGGAAAGCACGTTTGTGATGGCTGAAGTGAAGCATCAATATGGGATACATATTTAGTTCGTTGTGTGATAGTCTGAAATTTATCTTGTATATTTGCTACCCGATATCCGCAGTTGATAAGTAAAGCTATATTTATGGATCATCGCAGAATGATAATGCCCGGAATACAGAATCCTTGACTCTGTACACTAAGAGGATGCGATTATGATGCAGGCTCTGGAGTGTTACCTACTGAAAAGGAGCAGGAACAATGCCGGATGAAGGTTGTAAAAGTTTTATTTTATTCAATGGTTTTAAATCGGAAGCCTGTTTTTCTTATAACTTTGCAGCTGATTTTAGAAAAAGAAGTTTGGGATGATAAATAAATATGAAGAACGACTGGGGACAGAGCGCATGTTACCGCTTGTTTTTAAGATGGCACTTCCGGCTGTGGCAGCGCAGTTTGTTAATTTGCTTTATAGCATGGTCGACCGTATTTATATTGGTCATATTCCTGGGATTGGTACGGATGCATTGGCGGGTGTAGGAGTAACGACTTCTCTTGTTATACTGATTTCTTCTTTTTCAGCGATAGTAGGAGGTGGCGGTGCGCCGTTAGCGGCTATCGCACTTGGACAGGGGAATCGTTCACGTGCCGGAAAAATTCTGGGTAATGGTTTTATCCTGCTGATACTATTCACCTTGTTTACTTCTTTCATCGCATATACCTTTATGGAGCCGATTCTACTTTTTACAGGTGCTTCAGAAAATACATTGGAGTATGCGGTCGACTATCTTTCTATCTATTTATTAGGAACTATCTTCGTAGAAATATCCACAGGATTAAATTCTTTTATCAATGCACAAGGGCGTCCTGCTATCGCCATGTATTCGGTATTAATAGGAGCACTGTTGAATATCGTCCTCGACCCGATTTTCATATTTGGACTCGATATGGGAGTAAAAGGCGCGGCTCTGGCTACAGTGCTTTCACAGGCATGTAGTGCAGTGTGGGTTTTAACTTTCCTTTTCTCCCGACACGCCTCTCTCCCTTTGGAAAAACGTTATATGGCGTTGAACCGGAAGATAATACTTTCTATATTTGCTTTGGGCGTATCACCGTTTATTATGGCAAGTACCGAAAGCCTGGTTGGCTTTGTTCTGAACAGCAGCCTGAAAGATTTTGGAGATATTTATGTCAGCGCATTGACCATTCTGCAAAGTGCGATGCAATTCGCAAGTGTCCCATTAACCGGATTTGCGCAAGGGTTTGTTCCTATTGTGAGTTATAATTATGGGCACGGCGATAAACAACGTGTCAAAGACTGTTTCCGTGTCGCATTGATGACCATGTTCTCATTCAACTTACTGCTGATGTTGTTTATGATTCTTTTCCCCTCAACAGTAGCTTCCGCCTTTACGAGTGATGAAAGACTGATAGAAACAGTCCGCTGGACAATGCCTGTTTTCTTGGGTGGTATGACTATTTTCGGATTGCAACGAGCCTGCCAAAATATGTTTGTAGCCTTGGGACAAGCAAAAATTTCTATTTTCATAGCCTTGCTGCGCAAAGCAATTCTGCTGATCCCATTGGCATTGATATTGCCACACTTTATGGGGGTAGCCGGTGTATATGCGGCTGAAGCAATATCCGATGCGACAGCGGCAATTTGTTGTACTTTGTTGTTCTTTTGGCAGTTCCCCAAAATATTGGGAAAAATCCAAAGGAGCACTTTGCGCATAAGCTAAATTTCCTGATGTTTATCCATAAATAGAACTAGTTATGTAACTGCTTACGTATTTTTGCGAAAAATGTTTGTTCATATTATAAAAAGCTAATGTATTTCCAAAGTAACTCTCATGGAAAGTGGTCGTCTCATCATTATTTAACAAGAGAAACACTATGATATATCAGTCTTTCTTAAACCACCTGTAAAACCATTTGCCCACCTTCTCATAATGCCGGGTTTCGGTATCAGTGTATAGTTTAGAAAAGAATGACGTATCTAATGGTTCTCCCGATTGGTTAGGATATAATACGATTAAGCTATTGTTGGAGAAGTATTTGCTAAGTTGTCTCGGTAGTTTCTCAAAAGAACTGTCGTAAGAAAGAGTTCCCGGTCGTGCGCTGATAATGACTAATAAATGGTCGTAGCTTACTTGTCCTGTTAATACCAGCAAGTCATTCCAATCTTCCAATAGAGAGAAATCGGTCAGCACCTGTTTATGCTTTTTCTTTATCAATGTTTGCAGGCGGGCGGTTGTCTTCTCATTTGCAAAGAAATGTACCCGGCAACCGAGGGTACTTCCCATCCGGCAGAAATGTTCCATCCAACGGGGAAAGCCGGATTCATATTCTGCTTTCGGTGGGACGGCTACGACAATCCGTTTAAGCGTGTGAACCGGTATCAGGAATTTGGAAATAATAAGCTCACAGTTCAATCCTTTCAGCAGGTGTTCGGCAAGTACACCGAAAAATGAATCCGTGATGTTTGCCTTGTGGTGCAACCCGGTGATAATGCTTGTTATCTCATTCTCTTTGGCGGAATGGATAATGCCGGAAGCGATATTCAAGTCATAACGGGTAATTTGTCTCAACGGGACGTTGACCGCTGTCGTCATCATAGCCGCTTTTTCCAGATAACGTTTGCTCCGCATTCTCAGATTGTCGGAAGTGTTATCATCATTGATTACATTGATTGCCAGTAGATTATCTTTCAATTTCGGGTCACGTATAACTAAAGAAAGATTTACCATATCTTCGATGGTGTTCGGATTGTTAAGAGCCACTAAGATCTTTTCCGTTTCTGTTGCCGAAGAGGTTTTCTCCGGTTCAGAGTCGTCTATGGCAACCTTCTTGGCTGCCCGTTCCGTTATCAGCGAACTTACCACACAGGTTACCAGAATCAGTAGTACCGTTCCGTTCAGTACATCGTCATTCAGCAGGCGTTCTCCTCCGGGCAGGATAATGTTATATCCCACCAGCACGGCCGCCAATGTAGCCGCCGCTTGTGCGGTACTCAGCCCGTACATTAGCTTTCGCTCAAGAGCAGACATCTTGTAGATCTTCTGCGTCAGCCAACAAGCGATCCATTTGCCGGTCAGAGCCATTATAATCATTACGGCAGCCACTTTCAGCGCATCTCCGTGCCCGAAGATGACGCGCAGGTTAATCAACATTCCCACTCCGATAAGAAAATAAGGAATGAAAAGCGCATTGCCGACAAATTCCAGATGATTCATTAAGGGGGAGACGTGCGGAATGAGCCGGTTTAATACCAAGCCTGCCAGGAAAGCCCCTAGAATCCCTTCCATACCTACGAACTCCATCAGTCCTGCTCCCAAAAAGACCATAGCCAGGACGAAAATGAATTGCATTACATTATCATTGTACCGATGGAAAAACCAGCGGCCGACACGTGGAAAAACGTAGATAATAAACGCACCTAGAAAGATGACTTTTATTACCAGCCAAATCCAGAACAGACCACCTGTCTCCCCTTTGAATAGTCCGCCTACAACGGCGAGAACCAACAGTGTGAGTGTGTCCGTCACTGCAGTTCCTCCTACCGCGATACTTACGCTGCGATGGCGTGATACGCCAAAGCGTGTGACAATGGGATAGGCTACAAGGGTATGTGATGCGTACATACTGGCCAGCAGTACGGAAGTGATTACACTGTATTTCAGGTACGATACATTTGCCACAAATCCTATTCCTATGGGTACGATAAAAGCCAGTAATCCCAATACTAACGCTTTGTTTCGTGTCTCCTTGAAATCTCCCATATTCATTTCAAGGCCTGCCAGAAACATGATGTAATAGAGGCCGACTTTCCCGAATAGCTCGAAACTGCTGTCGCGTGCCAGAATATTGAAGCCGTGCTCGCCAATTGCCAGTCCTGCCAGGATCATTCCTATAATATGCGGGATACGCAGTTTGTTCAATAGGATAGGGGCAAACAATATAATAAGGAGTACAAGGAGAAATATCCATGTAGGGTCGGTGATAGGGAATGTTAAATCAAGGCCAATCCAATCCATAAGTTGATAAGTTCGTAATATTCTTCGCGCAAAATAACTTAAAAAAAGTCTTTTAAAAAAGCATTCGTTGATAAAATACTCCTTTGTACCATATAATCTGTATCTTTGCTTCCGATTTAAACCAACTAACAATTTAGAAAAATGAAAACAGCGTTATTGGCATTAGGAGTTTTGTGTATTATGGGCAGTTGCTCGTCGGAGATGAAAAGCTCCAAAGGGATTGTTTGCGATGCGTCAATGAATACGGTATCCATTGTTACGGATAAGAATGATACGCTTTCGTTTAGTACGATGGATGCGAACAAGGAACAAGTCGACGGTTTGCTTCTGAATGATACATTGGAAGTATTTTATGCAGGGAAATATACACCGGGAATGCAGGCTTCCAAATTGGTTCAATATCCGCAGGCTCCCCGATTGGGCGGTGACCGTGATGAGCACGCTTGTATCGGTTCTGCTGGATACGTATGGTGTGAAGTACAAAAAGACTGCATCCGTTTATTTGAAAAAGGTATTCGTACAGAGGCAGTTAACGGAGGCGAGACTTCTGCTTTTATCGTTTTCAGCCCCGATTCCACACGTGCTGAACTCTTCTTCTCGGATAAGCAACCCAATGAAATACTGGAAAGACGTAGTTTGCCGTCGGGTGGCTATGCGTGGAATGTAGAAGACGATGATACAAAGAATGTGCGACTGGTGGACGGCTTATGGACAATCAGTCAAAGGGGTGATTTGATTTATACTCAGAAAGCTGAGAACAAATAATCGCTAATAAGTTAGATATTGAGAGTTCTCAATGTAATTGCATTATAAATGTATTAGCATTGAGAGTTTTTCATATGATATTTTAAGCATCTTGTTTCTTGATTACGGTTGTAATGCAATCGTACTATTTAATTCTCTTTTAAGAAAAATATTATTGTATTGAGTATATTATTTCATCATCCGTATTGTATTTAAAAGGACGAATGATGAAATATATTATTGGAAGTTTATGCTTTGTTTGGGTAACGATCAATGCCATGGCGCAAGTATCGGAAACCAGTTTTGTGAATCCGCCCCGTGATGCACGCCCCAATACCTATTGGGAATGGATGAATGGAAATATTAATGAGGAAGGGTTAACAAAAGACCTCGAATATATGAAGCGTGCCAACTATGGCGCTGCTATGATTTTTGAAGCCGGAGTAGGTATTCCACGTGGTTCGGTGGATTATAACTCTCCTCAATGGAAACAGGCTGTTTTGCATGCGGTAAAAGAGGCCGAACGATTGGGGCTTGGTCTGTCTATGCATAATTCGCCGGGATATAGCGGAACGGGCGGGCCATGGATTCCCGTAGAATGCTCTATGAAGCAACTCGTATGGACAGAAACTTTTGTTGATACTAACCGAAAGGAAATGGTGGAGGTGGATCTTCCACAACCTCTTTCAAAAATGGAATTTTATAAGGATGCGGCTATTTTGGCATACCCTTCTTTATCTTTTGAAGGTACATCATTTCATTCGTTAGTACATAGGGTTACTTTGAACGGGAAAACAATCAATAAGGAGATACTATCGGATAATAATCTGAATACTCAATTTCGAATGGAGAATAAACAGAGTATTCTTATTGAGTTGAGGGAACCGTTTACGGCACAGGCTGCCACCGTTTATCGGGGAGAGCGTGAAGAACCATTGGATCCTCATGACGGACCACGTGACTATTCTCCCCAATTGAATCTGGAAGTATCCGATGATGGAATAAACTTTACTAATATCGGACATTTCAATTGTCCGCCTCTGCGTGCTATGGACCCGCCCGGTACACTCTCTTTTGCTCCTGTAAAAGCCCGCTATTTCCGTATAACCACTAATAGAGGAACTAATTTAGCAGAAGTAGATTTTCATTCTTCTCCTCGTTTGGAGAATTATGCGGCAAAGATTAATTATGTGAATGCACCGGTCTCATTGAAAGATAATCGGCAGAAGGTGACTGAATTCATAAGGCCTGGACAAGTTATTAATTTGACAGATAAGATAGATGCTGGCGGACATCTGAAATGGAAAGCTCCCAAAGGTAAATGGACAATTGTACGTATTGGTTATACTACGACAGGGGAAGTCGTAGCTGCTGCTCCTGAAAGTGGTGTCGGACTGGATTGTGATAAATTCAGTAAAGAGGCCTTGGATAAACATTTTGATTTATTTGTAGATCCCTTGTTAGACATACTGAAACCATGGTGCGGCACTACGTTAGAGGCTCTGGTGGTAGACAGTTGGGAAGCGGGAAAGCAGAACTGGACAGAAGACTTGCCTGCATATTTTAAGAAAAAACGCGGTTATGATATTATGCCTTATCTGTTGGCTGTGACAGGACGTATTGTGGGGAGTGTAAACGATACAGAACGATTTCTTTGGGACTTCCGGCGTACACATACAGATATGTTTTTGGAGAATTACGTAGAACACTTCAAAGAACGGGCAGGGCGTTATGGCTTGAAATATGCCGGAGAGGCTTACGGAGATGGTAATTTTGAGAGTCTTGAAATGGCTGCCCGGCAGGATTATCCCATGAGTGAGTTTTGGACTCACTATGTATATGGGAATATTTCGACAACGATGCTGGCTTCTTCGACCGGGCATATATGGGACCGGCAATTGATTGCTTGTGAATGTTATACGGGAACACCATTTAATAGTAAGTTTACTGAACATCCTTATGGTATGAAAGCCCTGGGAGATTATATCATGACAGCAGGGGTAAACCGCTTTGTTTATCATGCTACTACGCATCAACCTTATACAGGTAATCAACCCGGTAATCTGATGACTATGGGACCTTTCGGTACTCATTTAGACCGCACTTCTACTTGGGCTGAACAATTCGCGGCATTAAATCTCTATAACGCACGTTGTGCTTATATGCTGCAACAAGGAAAATATGTTGCGGATGTGCTTTACCTAAAAGATGAAGCCATTTCTGCTGGAGTAAACAATTATAATATGACTTATCCTGTCACTCCCTACGGTTACCGTTGGGACATAACAGGGGTGGAAGCGCTGCAACAACGTTTGTCCGTGAAAAATGGAAGAATAGTCTTACCGGATGGCATGAACTATAGTTTATTAGTAGTAACTCCGATGGAACGTACTTCTCCTGAAACATTGAAACGTATTATTGAATTGGTGAAACAGGGAATGAAAGTAATGTTAGTGGGAAATAAACCAATAGGCTACTTGGGACTGAATGCACAGAAAGATAAAGAAGTCCGTAATTTGGCCAATGAATTATGGAATGCCACTGTTTTAGGAGAAGGATATGTTTATCATCAAGGTGAATTAGAGGATATTCTTCTGAAACATGAAAAGATACAACCGGATTTCTCATTTATCGCAAAAAATAAGGATGCGCAGATTCATTTTATTCATAGGAGAGTAAATGGAGATGAGGTTTATTTTATAACAAATCATCGCCGTCGTCCCGAACATTTAACAGTAACTTGTCGTGTGTCCGGGAAAGTTCCGCAGTTATGGAATCCTGAAACAGGAAGTACCGGGCTTCCGGTTATGTATGAAGAGAAAGATGGAATGACAAAGTTTAATCTTTGTCTGCAAGAAAGCGGTTCTGTTTTTGTCGTATTTCGTAGTGGTACAGGAAAGTCAACAGAGATTGTCGACATAATTCCGGAGCCGACTACAATTCATACAAAGAATGGTGACAGAACTTATGGACAGGGATATGATTTTCATTCTACCTTTACTATTTCTCTATGGGCGAAGCCGGAAACTTTTGCTATGGCGGGACGAGGATTTCTTGTTTATCCGGATTATGGGGAGGATAATCAGGCGCAAGTTGGAATATCGATGGGACAAAATGGTGTCAGTGTATATGAATGTAATAAGAACAGGCAGTTGGTGTTAGAGTGCAAAGAGCCTGTCCAGGGATGGACACATGTTGGGTTGATCTATAAAGAAGGAGTTCCTAGTCTGTATTTGAATGGGAAGTGTGTAGCTACCGGTAAGAAGTCTATCTATAATTGTCGCCCATCATTAGATGTGCCAATGGGAGAAGAACAGTATATTGCCAGCTTCGAAGGAGATCAGACTAAGACGGAAGTATATGATTATGTACTCTCCGAACAGGATTTTGAGAATATGGTAATTGCGGGACTACCTTTACCACGACATAAGGGGACAATGTGGAGACTTTTAGATGGAGAGTGGATTGTGCAATTTCCGGAATGGAGTAAAGCTCCTGCTGAAGTTGCATTGTCAAGTTTACAGTCTTTGCATAAGCATCCGGATTTTAATGTAAGGCATTTCTCTGGTACTGCCACTTATGTGAAGAAATTCATGTTAACATCCAAAGAGTTGAAGATGGTAAAAGGAAAGCGATTGAACTTGAATTTGGGGCGACTGGAAAATATAGCTGAAGTAAGCGTAAATGATTCTGATTTTGCATTATTATGGAAAGCTCCCTATTGGACGGATATTACAGAAAAACTAAAAGTCGGCGAGAATAAAGTGGTAGTAAGAGTAACCAATCTTTATCCGAATCGGATGATTGGTGATGAATATCTTCCTGAAAAATATGAATATGACAAGTATGGAAGTTTGCAAAAGTTCCCCGAATGGTACTTAAAAGGAGAATACAATCAGCGGGAACGAGTATTATTTGTGCCATGGAAACATTATCATAAAGATGATCCCCTGTTGGAATCAGGTTTATTGGGGCCGGTTCGTTTATACATAGAATAATAACTGCATAATAATGGATTTTAGCTGTACTTGGTTCTTTCCAGGCAGCTAAAATCTTTTTTGTATGCCCTGAATAAAGGCTTTTACGGTTTTTTGGTTATATTTGCTCCATATAATCTACAGATTTAAGAAAATGCATGCCCAAATGAAAAACATATTAAAATATATTTTAACGTGTATCCTTTTGTCTGTTTGCATAACTGTTGCTTCACAATCCTATACATTTCGTGGACTATCCATTACAGAGGGATTGTCAGAACTCATCGTAAATGTCATTTATAAAGATTCTCTGGGATTTGTATGGTTGGGCACAGAAAATTCGTTGGAACGTTTTGACGGTATTCATATTAAACATTATCCGATTATTGATGCTGGCGGAAAATCTAAACGTGTGAATGCTATTGTCGAAATGCCGGGTAATGATGTGTGGATGGGGAATAATATGGGACTCTGGCGGTTAAACAAAGATAAGGATACATTTGAACCTGTTGCCCGTGAGATGCTGATTGCACCTGCTTATTCACTACTGCACGATGGAAAAGGAACTTTATATATTGGTTCCGGTGAAGGCCTATACATCTATAAAGATGGGGGATTTCAGCAGATTCTGTTGGATACTAATTTGTTGTCGGAAGCCAATGTGATAACTGGATTGACGCAGGGGAAAGATGGTACCGTGTGGATGGCAACCAAAAAAGGACTCTACTCATTGCGATTTGTCAATGGGAAGGAAGTAATATCCCGTTATCTCTTGGAAGGTGAACATTCCTGTGCTTTTCATAATATAGTTTACATGGATTCTATGATTTATTTGGGAACGATGGGGCAGGGGATTATCAGTTTTGATATTCGTACAGAAAAATCAGAGAATTTTGTTGATGTAGGATGCAATGTTATTTCTTCTTTATCCGGTGATGAAGGTAAAAAGTTACTTTATGTGGGAACGGATGGAAATGGAGTACATTTTATCTCCACAGAGGATAAGAAAATAGTTCGTTCCATACGTCATGAAGTGGGGAATGAAGAATCAATACGTTCTAATTCAGTCTATTCTGTACTGGTGGATCGGGAAGGAGTCATTTGGGTTGGCTTTTTTCAGTTAGGTTTGGATTATACTCTTTATCAGAATGGTCTCTTTGCTACGTATGCTTATCCTCCCTTTTTTACTTCCCGTGACATGTCCGTTCGTACGATTGCTATTCATGGGAGTGAGAAATTGATCGGTTCTCGGGATGGGCTTTTTTATATCAATGAACGAAAAGGCATTTACAAAAGTTTTAATGTGCCTCAGTTACGTTCCAATATGATATTTTGTACTTTATATTATCAGGGAGAATATTATGTGGGTACTTATGGCGGGGGGATGTATATACTTAATCCGGAAACACTGACTATACGCGATTTCGAACCGGGTGAGTCATTTCCTTTTGTAAAAGGACATATTTTTTGTATCAAGCAAGATGGTGAAGACAATCTTTGGATAGGTACTTCAGCAGGAGTTTATTGTTATAAAGATGGTAAACAGATTGCCCATTTTACAAAGGCAAACTCAAAACTGCCGGATGATAATGTATATACCATCTTTTTTGATTCTACTCATAAGGGCTGGATGGGAACGGAGAATGGTTTGTGTATTTGGGATTCTTCTTCCAAGACATTGCGGACAGATATTTTTCCTGAAGAGTTTATTCATAAAGCGAAAATCAGAAATATATATGAAGATTCAGATCATAATCTTTATTTCTCTCCCGATAAAGGACCTTTATTCATATCAGATTTATCTATGAAGAAACTCCGGCATCTGCCTCCCACCAATCCTTTAGAAGGGAAAGATTGTATGTTCGTGATAGAAGATAATGATAAGTGGATATGGATTGGGACAAGCAATGGTCTGTTCCGTCATGATAAAAAAGGGACTTTTATACCTTATGCATTCGTTGATGGTATTCCGAGTCCCATATTTATTAATTGTCCGCCAGTGAAAGAAAATGATAGACTTTGGTTTGGTAATTCGAAAGGATTGCTTTATTGGGATATGACAAGGAAATCTAAAGTTAAGAAATTACCTTATCCTGTTCGGATCACTGATATATTAGTGAATGGAAAGTCTATTGAGAGTTCTGCTGTGCATCAAAATAGTGGGGTGTTTGAAGTAAAGCTGGATGCTTCTCAAAAGAATGTGACTTTTTGTTTATCTGACTTCAGTTATACGTCTCCTACTTTTATCTCTTATGAATATAAGTTGGAAGGGATAGACCAAGATTGGAAAACTTTGACCGGACAATCTGAAATAACCTATTATAATCTGCATTCGGGTAAGTTTAATTTTAAAGTGCGCCGCATGAATGATTATGAATCTGAAATAACCATGCAGGTTCGTGTAGCTTCATCTGTAGGGGTGTGGAGTATTGCAGGATTAGTGGTTATTGTATTATTAGGTGGCTTTGTTTATTATAGACAAAGAAATAAGAAAAGAGGAATTGTACAGGAGCTGCCAGTTATTGATATTCCGGAAGAAAGGAAACAGCATAATGACAAGCCTGTTTATGAGGAAAAATATAAAACGAATAAATTAAGCGATGAAGAATGTAGTCTTCTAAAAGAAAAATTAGAAAGGCTGATGTCTAAAGAAAAGTTGTACAAGAATCCGGATTTGAAAATTGGTGATCTGGCAGAAGTAATGGGTATGTCTCTTCATAATCTGTCCTATTTATTTAATTATTATATGAATTGTAAATACAATGATTATATTAATAACTGTCGTGTAGAAGAATTTAAGTCATTAGTAGGACAGGATGAGTATTCGAAATACACATTGGAGGCTCTATCAGAATTGTGTGGCTTTAATTCAAAAACATCTTTCTTCCGTAACTTCAAGAGGGTAGAAGGTGTTACTCCTAATGAATACGTTCGGAGTATCGGAAAGACTAATGAATAATCGGTAGTCAATGCTTTGAAAAAGAGTAATGAGGGTACCAAATTATAATTTGGTACCCCTTATGGGCTTTGCGTAATATGCTGATTTATAAGTAACTATTCTGATTGTTGGTGCATTTTTATAGGATGGTCTTTATCGCTTCAATTTTCTTATGGTTTTCTTTTTTGTGGTGTCTATATTTGCAGTCATCAAACTCAAAAGAAAGTTAGATATGAAGGACACTACCATGAAAAATAATCAGTTGATAATCGACTCTTATATGAGTTATCGTCAATCGGTATATTTGTATATTTATTGTAAAATAAATAGCAAAGAAGACGCAGAGGATATATCTCAAGATGTCTTCCTTCGTTTGATAGATTACAAGCAAATTCTTCGTGAAGACACAGTCCGCTTTTTTATTTTCACGATTGCCCGTAATCTGTTGACCGATTATTTACGTCATTATTATAAGAAGCAGGAAGTTACTTCTTATATTTATGACTTTGCGGTTACGTCAGTTAATGATACTGATAGCCGTCTTATTACGAACGACATCGCGATGCATGAACAACATTGTCTGACTTTACTTCCTCCTCAGCGGTGTATCATTTATAAAATGAGTCGTTTCGAGAATAAATCTTTGGACGATATTTCAAAAGAATTACAACTTTCTCGTCGTACAATCGAAAATCATTTGTTTATCGGTCGCAAAGAAATGCGGGCATATTTAAAGGATTGCGTTTAATCATATTACTTAATATTTAATGCTTATGGAAATAGGAACGAAAAAGAAAGAAGGCCTTTTAAAGCCTGAGTTTATTTTGGAGAATAGTGCAAAAATGCTTTTTTAGAACTATCATATTCAAACTTATGAAAAACCGAAAAGGATTAATGAATGATTTAAGGCCTAACAAGAAAGTGATTCTTGCGTTAGGATTGGTGTTGGGATTATTCCCACTACCGGATTTATGGGTAAATGCATCTGTGAATGACAGTCAGATTGTAGTTCAGGTGCAGAAAAAAGTGAAAGGTAAAGTTACTGACGGAGCAGGCGAACCTTTAATTGGTGTAAATGTAGCTGTAATAGGACAAACGGGAGGTACGATAACGGATATTGATGGTAATTATAGTATTGATGTTCCGAGTGCTGCTAAGTTGAAATTCAGCTATATCGGGTATGCCGATCAAGAAGTAACGGTAGGTAGTCAGAATGTATTGAATATCGTTTTGAAAGAAAGCACAGAAGTGCTGGATGAAGTAGTTGTTGTAGGTTTTGGTACACAAAAGAAAGAATCGTTAACGGGAGCGGTAACAGTCGTGAATTCAAAGGCTTTCATTGAAAAAGGTAATATGTCCAGCCCTTTGCAAGCCTTGCAGGGACAGGTTCCTGGTGTTATGATTACTCGTTCGTCTTCAGCACCAGGTGATGAAAGTTGGGGAATGAGTCTTCGAGGCTCTGTATCAGTGAATTCTACTGACCCTTTGATTATAATTGATGGTGTAGCATATACCAGTACGAATGATCTTCGTTTGTTGAATTCGAATGATATTGAATCTATTAATTTTTTGAAAGATGGTGCTGCAGCTATTTATGGTTCTCGTGCGGCTGGAGGAGTTGTTCTGGTAACTACTAAAAAAGGTAAGGAAGGAAAAACGAAAGTAGATTATAATGCCACTGCTACTTTGAAAGCTGTAGGATTAATGCCTGAAATGATGAGTCTGGAACAGTGGGCGGACGGACTTATGGCAACCTATCATAATGATAATCTTAATCATGATGCTTTTTATGCCTATGCCCAATTTGCAAAGGCCTTCAAAGGTCATTACCTTCAGAATAATAGCTCTAATTTTTTGGGATTTACAGATGTTGCCGACTATGTATTTGATGATAATGTCGATTGGCTTGGTTCTTTGTTTGGCAATACTTGGTCTACGGAACATAACTTGAGCATTACAGGGGGGACAGAACGTTCGTCATTTCGTATTTCGCTAGGTTATTTGTATGATGGATCAACGTTGAAGTATGGAGAGAATAATAATCAACGTTACAATTTCCGCATGAATAATACTTTTAAATTGACAAAGAAATTAACTTTGGACTCTTCTATTTCATATAATCGGCAGGAACAAGTTGCGCCAACCCGGATTGATGCAGCATTGTCGGCAAGTCTTATTCAGCCAGGAGTTCCGTTAGCAGCTATAAATGGCAAACCTTATCAATGGGGTAGTGGCGAAAGCAATGCTTCCCCTTTGGCTAAGGTGACTGATGGTGGTGAAAATAAACTTTCGGTTTCGGCAATAGGCATAAGCGAAACTTTAAATTATACGATTAATAGTTGGTTGACAGCAAATGCAAATCTAGGATATAATTCCAGTCAGGCTACCCGTGATGTAGTACAGAAGGCAATAACGTATTATAATTACTTGGAAACCGAAGAACAGCAGACGTGGCCTGCCCAAGAAAATTCTTTTTATAGACAAACTACCTCCAAGACCGATTTTTATTCATTCTCTGCTTACTTGAACGGACATAAGGCATTTGGGAAACATGACTTGAGTTTGACATTGGGTACACAATATGAATTTAATGAATATAAAACATGGGGAGTGAAAGTTAAGGATATTCAAGAGGGGCTTGAAATAGTTAATGGTTCTGGTGAAGTTACATTAAGTGGTGCTGGAAATAATGAGTCTTTAGACAAATATCAATACGCTATTCTTTCCTATTTTGGTCGTTTTAATTATGATTATGATGGACGTTATTTACTTGAACTACAGGGACGTTATGATGGATCATCTAAGTTCTTAAAAGAAAATCGTTGGAATTTCTTTTGGGGTGGTTCTCTTGGATGGCGTTTGAAGCAAGAAACGTTTTTACAGGATGCTGATTGGTTGAGTGATTTGAAACTCCGTCTTTCTTATGCAGAGGTGGGTAATCAAAGTGGTATCGGTAACTATGATGGAGTACAATTATATTCTCTACAGACTAATACAGGAGCATATCTTGCTGCTGATAAAGTTTCATTTATGAAGACTTCAGGTACCATGGCATCTACCACACGTACTTGGGAACGCATAAAAAACTATAATGTGGGGTTGGACTTTGGTTTTCTGAATGGGAAGTTGACTGGTAGTATGGATGTCTTTTTGAAACGCAATAATAATATGTTAATTCAAATTACTTATCCGGGTATACTTGGTGATAAAGCTCCTAGTTCAAATAGTGGGAAGTTTAAGAATTATGGATTTGACGGGCAACTCAACTATAATGATAAAATAGGTGAAGTTGATTATCATGTTGGTGGAACAATCTCTTTTGCACGCAATAAATTGGTAGATAATGGGGGAGTTACTGTGTTGAATTCCGGATATACATCTAAACAACAAGGTTATCCATTGAATTCGATATTTGGCCTTCGTTATGGTGGAAAGATACAGAATGAAGAACAATTGGCAGCTTATTTGGAGAAATATAATAATAACAATGGTATTAATATGCCAAGCAATTTGCGTGTAGGTGATAATATGTATTGTGATGAGAATGGTGATGGAATATTGGATGAGAAAGATTATATTTATTTGGGAAGTGATACACCGGAAATTTCATATTCATTCAATTTTGGAGCTTCATACAAGGGGGTTGATATAAATTTTATTTTTCAAGGTGTAGCCAATCGTTTTGTTTATCGTGATGATGGTAATTGGACAAAACCTTTTAATGCTAGATATCAGAACTCTACTACTGCTTCGATTGGGAATACGTGGAGTCCGGATAATGCTAGCGCATATTATGCACCTTATTCGGCAGATGGAAATATAAATAAGTATAATTATCAAGCATCTTCTTTGACTGCACAAGATGGACGTTATCTGCGATTGAAGAATGTAACTATAGGTTATACTTTTCCAACTAATCTGTTGAATAAAGTCAAATTCCTTTCAGGAGTGCGCTTTTATGTAACGGGAGCTGACTTATGGGAAAAAGTCAAAATAACTGATGGATGGGACCCGGAAGCTAAACGTGATGCTTCGGGTACGGCACGTTATCCTTTTACCCGTAATATAACTTTTGGTGCAAACTTAACTTTCTAAAATAACGGATATGAAAAAGAAACATTATATAACAACAGCTTTTTTGTCGGTTGCAAGCTTGTTTATGAGTTCATGTTTGGATTTGAATCCACTGGCTAGTGTAGGTGATAATTTGGCATGGGAAAAAGCTGATAATTTTCAGTTGTTTGCCAATCAGTTCTATTCATGGACACGTGATTTTCAATTATCAACAGACGACACGTATGGTAATGGAGTCAATGATGGACCTCATAGTGATTTTCGCTCGGATTTGATAGCTACTTCTACGCTTAATGTGTATAGTCAGGGAACAAATACTATTCCTGGTGAAGATAAAAATTATACAGCTTTATATCAGCGTATCTATTATACTAATTTATTATTGGAAAAAGCTCAATCTTTTGCTGATCAGGCTGCAATTGCAGTATCGGTAGCAGAAGCTAAGTTCTTTCGTGCTTATTTATATTTTGAATTGGTACAGATATATGGTGATGTCATTTTGGTTACGAAACCTTTAGATTTAAATTCGGGGGAATTATATAAAGCACGTGATAATCGTAGTGTTGTAATTGATCAGATTATCAAGGATCTGCAGGATGCGGCCATGAATGGATTACCTGAAACTGTTACAGAAAAAGGACGGTTAACAAAATATGCGGCTTATGCTATGTTATCTCGTGTTGCATTATATGAAGGAACTTGGCAAAAGTTCCATACCGGTGGCACATCGGCTACGGTTAATACTGAACGTAGTAGCGCTCTGCTTACTATTGCGAAAGAAGCAGCTTGGAAAGTTATTGAAAGCAGACAGTATCGGCTGTTCTACAATTCGACTCTAGGAACGGAAAGCTATCGTTATATGTTTATTTTGGAAGATGTGAAATGTAATCCTGCGGGTCTTACTAAATCGGATAATACAGAATATATTCTCTCTCGTCGTCATCGTGACGGTGACCAGTTAAGTGTGAATATAACTCATGCTATGTTTGGAAATGCAGTGCATCTGACACGTAAGCTGGCTAATATGTATTTATGTACTAATGGTTTACCTATTGATAATGTAGCTTCGACTGAATTGTTCAAAGGATATGCGAGCCCGGTTGATGAGTTTAAGAACCGTGATAATCGAATGGAAAATACATTTATGGTTTATGGAGAAAAGTATTGGGATAATAAGACAGCTCCTCGAAACTCTTGGGATGACAATGATTTGGCTAAGTGTATAATAGCCAACAACAATTGGATTTGCAAAGGTAGTGGTTATCAAAATCATAAATGGGCTGTTGAACGTAGTGTCAGTGATTACTATGAGACTATGGATTATCCTGTTATTCGCTATGCGGAAGTTTTGTTGAATTATGCTGAAGCGGTATATGAATTGGGTATCACAGGTACTGATTTAGATGAGGCTTTGAATAATTCGTTAAATTTGGTGCGTTGGCGTTCCAATCCAGATATGCCGGGATTAAGTACCAATTTGGTAGCTACTAACGGCTTGAGTATGAGAGAGGAAATACGTCGTGAACGTGCGATTGAGTTAATTTTGGAGGGATTCCGTATTGATGATTTAAAACGTTGGTATGTAGCTTCTACAGAAATGCCTCAAGTACAGCTCGGTGTGAAGTACATAGATACTTGGTTTGAGACAAACTGGTCTAAAATTACTAATACTTTAAGCGAGGGATGCTTGGTTTTGTATTCAGGTCGCACTTGGCAGGATAAGAATTATTTATATCCATTACCTTCCGATCAGTTACAGTTGAATCCTCAATTGGAGCAAAATCCGGGATGGGGAAATTAAATGTTTAATTAAAAAGAAAACTGTTATGAAAAAGATATTAAGATATGGACTTGTTTACCTGTTAGTAGTAACCATTTTGCCAATAATAAGTTCTTGTGGTGATGATGATATTTCATCAGATGTGACTGAGATTGTCTATCCTACTTATGTTTCCTTAGAGGTTCCTGATGATTTGCAAGAGTACATTTATACAGATGCCACAGGGGCGAAAACATTGCCAATGTTGAAAGGAAATACTGCTACATTAGAATATTCCATGTCCGATGATGCTACTTATCGGGATATAGTTTGGGAATCGAGTAATGCAGATGTGGCTACAGTAGATGAGAATGGTTTTGTTACGGCTGTAAGTGGAGCAGGAACTGGTTATTCTATTATTACTGTACATCCGGCAGTTTTTTTTAGTGGTAGTGGAATAGCTGGAACTCTGAAAGTATTGGTCTCGGATGAATTGGTTCCGGTTTCATCTGTTACTATTAATTATGAAGAACGTGATGAATATTATGAGGGAGATGTATTACAGCTTAATTTTGCATTATTGCCCGCAACGTCTACTTATAAAACGGTGAAATGGTCGACTTCTGACAGCGAAACAGCTACTGTTGATTTAAATGGAAAGGTTTCTTTCTTAAAATATGGAGATGTAACTATAACTGCTACTTCTATGGATGGAAGTGTCTCTGATTCAAAGACCTTCAATGTGTTGAGTGGTACTGCTCCTTCTTCAGTTTCGTTTATAAATACGGAAGATTTGCAACATCTTGCCTATGGACAGAAGATAAATCTGAAAAAGTATGTGAAAATGGAACCTGAATATGCTACTTTCTCTATGATTGAGTGGAGTGACACCGATGGCTTGATTAGTGTAGATGGTAATGGTGTAATGACTGTGAAATATACAGGTACAACAGCGGTAATGAAAATGACTGGACATACAATTGAACTAGTAGCTTCTGATCGTAATGGCAATAAACTTGGAACAGCTGAAGTTACAACAGACGGCGGACGTTTACTCTATAATTTTGGTGATGGACTAGCTCCATTTGTAATGCAATGGCAAAATGGTACTACTTATCATCAATATGATAAATATATACATTTTGATTTATCGGCTAGTGGTAGGCAGGATATAGCTTTGGCTTCTACGAATGGTGTAGGAGGGTATTATCTAAGCACCGCCAAGTATAAGTATTTTGCAATGAAAATGCGACGTCCCTATTATTACGATGAAGAGAATGGCTACAGTAGCTGTAAACCGGGTACTCCGGATGGTTGGAGATACAATAAGTTGGCTCTTAATATAACTCCGACAACTGTGGCCAATTTAGGGCATCAGAACTTCTCCAAAGAACTGGACATGAGCGGCAGTACTCCATCACTTGTTGATGTGAAATGGGATGGTCAGCCTAAAGTATATGTTTATGAACTTAATCATGCAACTTTACTTGAGGGCACGGATGCTGCTACCGGTTTGGTGGATCTAAAGAATTTGGATATAGTAGTAGCGGATTTGACGGGTGTATCTGAACAAACTTATGATATATATTGGATGGGTACATTTGATAGTCTGGAAGCTATTAAAGAATATTATGATGCTAATGAAGAATAAAAAGGAAATATTATGAAGCGGAATATATTAAAGAACTTACTATCTGCGGCACTACTTCTGGTAATGCTCGCATCCTGCCACGAGAATAAATTCGGAGTAGTTGATTTGACTCCGGATACTGCAGGTGGTGATGATACTGATTATGTCGGTGATGGTTTACAACATCCTTGTATGCTATTGACAAATGCAGACTTTGATTATATCAAAGGACAACGGGCGAAAGGGGAAAGCAATATCCAAAAAACAACATTCAATTGGATGACTCGCAGTGGCAATGAATTTGTGAAAACAACTTATTCACCCAGTCCCGTGAAGTACTTGGCGCGTCTGGATGCTACAAACTGGGGGAAATGGAATGAACGTTGGGTTGAAACAGGTTTCAATAAAGATGATTTTTATGAAGGTATACATGCTAATTATATGAACTTCTCACGTGACTGTGCAGCTGCCTTGGCACAAGCTATATTATGGAAAATCACTGGTGAAACGGCTTATGCTGCAACATCTATCAAAATACTGAATGCATGGGTCAGTACTTGTAAAGGCTATGTGACAAATAAGGCTGGGGAATTCATCGATCCCAATGAGAATCTAATAGCTTTGGAAATCTATCAAATTGCAAATGCTGCAGAACTGATGCGTGACTATGACGGGTGGTCAAGTGCTGACTTTGACAAGTTTAAGACATGGATGGTTGAGGTCTTTTATCCTCATAATACTTCTTTTATTGCACATAAAGGAGAAGCATGTCCAGTACATTCATGGTTTAACTGGGATTTAGCTAATATGACGGCAATACTTGCTATAGGTATCTTGACTGATGATAATGCTAAAATTAACGAAGCTCTGAATTATTACAAGTATTTAGGTTCCGGAAGTGGTTTCTATTTAAATGGTATTCCTTTCGTTCATTCTGATCCTGACAGTTCTGAAATGCTTGGACAGTGCCAGGAGTCCGGACGCGACCAGGGACATACAGCTCTTTGTGTAGGTATGTTGGCCATTTTTTGTAAAATGGCAGCCAATGTTGGTGAGGATTTACTAGCTTATGATAATTATCGGGCACTCTCTATGTTCGAATATTATGCCAAGTACAATGTTGGAGAGTCGGAAGCACCGGGTACAGATAATAAAGGCTGGGTGATGCAAGGTTTCAAATATGCGGCAAGTCAGGTTCCTTATGAAACACTTGAAAAGTGTACCAATACGAATACCAATGCAAAATGGCCGGAACTTTCGTATGAAGAAAAGCAGAATGGCAATGATACTCGTGGAGCTGTGAATCCTTCATGGGAGTTAGTTTGCCGTATGGCCGAGGATGCTGGTCAATCAGCTATTTACAGTACGTTGTTTCGTGATGCAATGAGGCAGAATGCTTCCCGTGGTAATTGTGATGGTGGTGCAGGTGATTACGGCCCTGATTCTGGTGGCTTTGATATCTTTGGTTGGGGCTCATTGCTTTATGCTAAATAATTCTTTATTTCTTCCTTATTAAGGATGATTTTTGAGAATTTATTGATTAAAATTCATTGTTTTAAGAGAAGGGCAAAGAACTAAGTCGTAAAAAACTTTATTTTTGCCCTTTGTAAGTTTCAAATATATTGGAATATACATAATATTATGAAGAAATTGCTGTTTATACTCTTTTGTTTTTGTCAGTTGGGTGTTTATGCTAAAGATGTTTTAATCTTTGGTAATAAACAGAGTGAGAAGAAACACGAACTAAGAGATTCTTTATCGGAAGCATATATCGGTGGTATGGGGGAATCTGCCCGGCGTATGTTGCCTGGTGAGAATCCCGATTGGCGGGGAGGTTCCATTAACTTTAAGATGAAAGTAAGCCCTGATAAGCAAAACTATTTTACAGTACGTTGTTGGGGATCGGAAAGTGATGAAACACTCATTCTTCTGTTTATTGAAGGGAAACAAATTGGTTATCGTCATTTGGGGGATATAGACTTATTGCATCGTGGCAATGGTCAAAAGCCTTTTTATGAACGTTTTTATTATTATACACTTCCCTTACCCCGTAAATATACGGATGGAAAGAAGGAAGTATTATTGGAAATGCGTTCGTATGGTCCAATCTGGGACTATGGCAATACGTTTGAATCTTATCAAAAGAATATGACTATGCCGACTATCGGTTTTTATAAGGCATATACTCATGAAGAGACGTGCTTTGTTCCGGATAAGAATGAAAAACAGGGAGCTTGTGATATAGCTTCTGCACCTGTACGCCCTCAACCGGGTATACTACTAATGGATACGGTGAAACAAATTGTTATTGATGAAATGAACCGTATCATGAAAAAGAAACAACCTCTGAATCAACAGGAGATTTGGTTTATTGCAGATGCATATTCTGTAAAATGGACTCCTGCTTTTCAGAATGCAGAAGTAATAAAGAAAGTCACTGAAGGCATTGATGCTCACTATCAGAAGTTTCTGGAAAATCCGGCTATCATTTACTCTGATCCGGGAGTGTATAATGGAGATTGGATGACTACGGCTATGTTGGCGCGTAGCATCCGTAAATTATGGAATGAGCTGAAAACGAATTTGGATGTTTCCTTGTCGGGTACAACAAGAAGAGCGGCTTGGTCCGAGTTAATGGATAAGTCCTGTAATTATGGCATCACTCACCGTCGCCATTATACGAATCAATCGATGATTATTGATCTGGCGGTTTATGAATGTAATAGAGCGCAAATGCTACTTGATGCAGATAAGGCTTTGCCTGAATACCAAACATTGAAATACCTGTATGAGTCTTTGGCCCTGGCACCTTGGATGGGGCGTGAGACTGCGAATGGACCGGAAAAAATGTTAGGAGATAACTATTGGCAGCTGACGGAGAAAGGACTGACTAAAGAACTGGGCTTTACAGGATATTATGGTGAGGTGCTGGATTGGATTATTGCTATATACGATGCAACCTGCATACCAGGAACCCAGGGAACGGGTGATGCCAAAATATATAATCAACTGATAAAGATGATGGATGCCCGCAATTTTTTCCGTTATCAGGCTTTGGATGAAGATGGATATAGATGTATGCGTGCAGAAGCTGTGGTAGGATGGCGTGATGGTTATCATTATCCAGGTGATATTACTTATATTGACCGTACACAAGGTTGGGGAGTCAGCCCATTTATGACGGCAGCGGCCACTTTACACCCTCGGGCAATTGGTATTTCTCAACAAATGTTAGATGATAACCAGTATTTTAATCAATTAAGAACTAAAATAAAAAGTTTTAGTGGTATTCGTGTTATTCAGAGTTATCTCCATGTGCCTGATGAGTATGAGTTGATTGCAGGACAATCTCCTGTTTCTTATAGATTGCCGACTTCACAAGGAATGCCTGATTTCGTTTTCAGTGATGAGGAGGACGGAGTTATAGCATTGAAGCATGGTGATGAAGTTTTATTTACTTCGCTCTATTGGCGGGCACGTATGGGAATCAATAACTTGGCAAAAGTACATTACATAACTCCTGTCATAGACCGCATTTCTACTATTTGTATAGAATCGGAATATACTCCCAGCGGGATGACATATACACGCTCCAATCGTACAAATTTGGAATGGTTGCCAACTCGCGAATGGTATCCGGGGATTCAGTCAGCACATGAGGGCGAAGTATTGCCTATTGCAAAGATTCCCGATGGAATCTCTTTCAAGCCTGGAGATGAGAACCCTTATGCCGGGAAAGCTGATTTTTATAAAATGCAGTATGGTAACTATGTGATCGGCATGAATACTACTACCGATAAAATATTCGAACTGGAAGTGCCGGAAGGTAAAAAAGTCATCGAATTGACCAATGATAAAAGAATTGTGAAAGAAAAGGTTTTGGAAGTAAAACCCAGAAGTTCGATTGTACTATATAAATTATAATATGATGGGGAAACATGTATTTCTGATAAGCATTTTATTGTCTTGCTCTTTGGCAATAAGAGCGAATGATCTGAAACTTTGGTACAAACAACCGGCAAAAACGTGGGTGGAAGCTCTGCCATTGGGTAACTCCCGGATGGGAGTGATGGTTTACGGAGGAACGGCCCGTGAAGAATTACAGTTAAATGAAGAAACTGTATGGGGAGGTAGTCCTTATCGGAATGATAACCCCGAGGCTTTGGATCATTTGGAAGAAGTACGTGCCCTGATATTTGAAAATAGAAATGCAGATGCACAGCAACTTATTCAAAAGACATTCTATAGTGGAAAAAACGGGATGCCATATCAGACCATAGGAAGTCTGATTATCAGTAGTCCGGGGCATGAACGGGTGACAAACTATTATCGTGATTTGGATATTGAGCGTGCTGTGGCAACTACCCGATATGAAGTGGATGGGGTTACCTTTCAACGTGAGGTGTTTACTTCTTTTGTTGATAATGTGGTTATTGTTCGTTTGACAACAGACCAACCTGGAAAATTGAGTTTTACAGCAAGCTATGAATCCCCCTTGGATCACAAGGTAATGCGGAAAGGAAAAAAGCTGATACTAACAGGAAATGGACAGTCCCATGAGGGTGTTGAGGGAGCTATTCGTATGGAGACGCAGACACAGGCAGATGTGGAAGGAGGAAAAATGACAGTGGAAAATCTGCAGATTATGGTGGAAGGCGCAACAACTGCCACTCTATATATTTCAGTCGCTACCAACTTTGTAAATTATCAGAGTGTAAAGGCTGATGAAAGTAAGAGAGCTGCAAATTATCTGAAAGCTGCAATGGAACATCCCTATGAAAAAGCTTTGGCTGAACATACTGCATTCTATAAAAAACAGTTCGACCGTGTGAAATTGGATTTGGGAACAAGTAAGGCAACGGGGTGGGAGACTACAGAACGCATTGCCCACTTTAATGAGGGCAAGGATGTTTCTTTAGCGGCATTGATGTTTCAATTTGGCCGTTACCTGTTGATCTCTTCCTCACAACCGGGTGGACAACCTGCCAATTTACAAGGGATATGGAATAATAAATTACTAGCTCCCTGGGATGGAAAATACACGATCAATATTAATACAGAAATGAACTACTGGCCTGCTGAAGTCACAAATTTGAGTGAAACACACCAACCTTTATTTGAAATGGTGAAGGAGCTGGCTGTGACCGGACAGGAAACAGCGCGTACCATGTATGGTGCAAAAGGTTGGGTAGCTCATCATAATACAGACCTTTGGCGTGTTACAGGTCCGGTAGATAGTGCTTTTTATGGTACATGGCCGAATGGTGGAGCTTGGTTGACAACTCATTTATGGCAACATTATTTATACACAGGTAATCAGGCGTTTTTAGCTGAAGTATATTCTGTTTTGAAGGGTGCTGCAGATTTTTATCTTACATTTTTAGTAAAACATCCGCAGTATGGCTGGATGGTAAGCACGCCTTCGATGTCACCGGAACACGGACCGGGCGGAGAGGATACACAAAAGGTTTCTACTATTGTTGCCGGTTGTACGATGGATAATCAGATTATATTTGATGTATTGAGCAATGCGTTGGAAGCTTCTAAAATACTGAAAACTTCAGTCGCTTATCAGGATTCCTTAAAATCAATGCTTGATCGTCTGGCTCCTATGCAAATAGGTAAGTACAATCAATTACAGGAATGGCTTGAAGATGTGGATAATCCGAAAGATCATCATCGACATATATCCCATGTGTATGGATTGTTTCCAAGTAATCAAATTTCTCCCTATTCGCATCCTCTTCTTTTTCAGGCCGCTAAGAATACATTACTGCAACGGGGAGATGAAGCAACGGGGTGGTCTATTGGTTGGAAAATCAATCTTTGGGCGAGGTTGCTGGATGGAAATCATGCTTTCCGCATGATTAGCAATCTGTTGAAGTTGTTGCCTGATGATAATTCAACGAAAGAATATCCGCAGGGTCGTACTTATCCTAATCTATTCGATGCTCATCCGCCTTTTCAGATTGATGGTAATTTTGGATATACTGCCGGAGTTGCAGAGATGCTACTCCAAAGTCATGATGGGGCAGTACATTTGCTACCCGCTTTACCAGATGTTTGGGCAAAAGGAAAGGTACAGGGATTGGTTGCTCGTGGAGGTTTTGTGGTAGATATGGAGTGGGATGGCATACAACTGAATAAAGCTACGATTCATTCCCGTTTAGGAGGAAATTTACGTTTACGTTCGTATGTCCCATTACGTGGTGCTGGCTTGAAAGAAGCAGAAGGTCAAAATCCGAATCCTCTTTATAAAGAAGCAACGATCAAAACTCCATTGGTTTCGAAAGACATAAATCCGCAATATCCTACTTTGTACAAGGTTTATGAATATGATGTAATGACCGAACCCGGACAAAAATATAGAGTAGAACGAGATGGAAATGCTGTAGGTTTATAAAATAATACAGCGGATAAGTATTTCATAGAACAGTTGATTTATAAAATAATGAAACAGATAAAATTATTGATAATATTTTTATTTGCTTGCTCGTTTCATGTCCAGGCTCAAAAGTCTGTGGAATTGCAGGTAGATATAAACAAAGTAGAAAATCGTATTGATGATAAAGTTTACGGTTTCCTTTTGGAGCACCTATATCATTCAGTTAGTAATGGTTTGTGGGGAGAAAATGTATGGAACCGTAGTTTTGAAGAATTATTGGCTTACGGCGACTGGCAGGTGAATACTAAAGGCGAAATCACGTTGAATGCATTAGGGAAACCAATGGCTGATTTCCGAATCTGCCGGGGAAAGGATTATGAAGTAACATTAGAAGTGAAGAGACTGGAAGGAGATGGCGCTGTGCTGATAGGTGTGCGCGATCAAAACAGGGAACGAATGTTGACTAACCGTATTTACTGCTACTTGGGAACGGAACATAATACTTCTCATAAGCTTGAACTAAATACAGGATGGATATGGCATACTCCTATAACAAGAACAACTGAATCAGATAGAACGCCGGGCACACTGGAAATTGGTGTGTGGAACAAAATTCGGATACGTTGTGAGGGAAACCACATAACGGGTTGGGTAAATGATAAAAATATATTCGACCGTGTAGTGGAACAATGCCCGATGGAGGGTGCAGTGACATTGGGAGGTGAAAATAGCAGGATTGCATTTCGTAACATACAAGTTGCATCACTGGATGATACGAAGTCCCCTGTCAATTTGAATCCGGTACGTCACTGGTATTTGGTCGGGAGAGGAATAGTTGAGGCTTCCCGCTCCAATGTACTAAACCATGATATCGCTTTACATATCCATTCATCGAAAAACTTTGCAGGAATAGAGCAACCGGAAAATTATAGCATCCGCAAAAATGATTTATTGAAAGGCTCTCTCTTTTTGAGAGGTACGGTAGATAAAGCATATATCCAGTTGTTGGATAAGAAGAAGATCTTGGAAGAACAACAGATAAGAGGTATTGGAAACGAATGGAAAGAATTTCCAGTAGAGTTGTCTTCCAAACGAGATGTTCCTTGGACTACTCTTCGAATTGTGACGAAAGAGCAGGGCGATTTGTATATTGATCAGGTCAGTCTGATGCATCAGTCTTCCATTGATAACCAAGGTTTCAGAGTAGAATTGACAGATGCGGCAGCAGCTTTGAAACCTACTATCCTGCGTTGGCCGGGCGGTAGCTTTTCAGAACAATATCGTTTTGAAAACGGTATAGGTAAGCAGTCGGAGCGCAAAGGAATATTACGGTGGGATGATTTTGACCCATTAAGTTTTGGAACGGATGAATTTATAGCTTTCTGTCACAAAGTGGGGGCCGAGCCGCAGATTGTAGTTCCGATAGGTTATCATAATTATGAAGGATATGTACCGGATAAAGATGGCAAAGAAGATTGGCTGCAAAGGGCCTTAAACTGGATGGATTACTGCAATGGCGATGCCGCCACTACAGAGTGGGGAAAGAAACGTGCAGAGAATGGACATCCTGAACCTTATCATGTGAAGTACTGGGAGATAGATAATGAAGTTTGGAAAATGAATCCTAAACTGTATGCCGAAATTACCCGTATTTTTTCAATGGCGATGAAGAAGCGTTATCCGGATGTGAAGATTATAGGTTGTGGCTGTGGCAGGCTGGGACGTGAAGGTGCAGGACTGGATTCTATTATGATACATGATGTAGCAGAACATATTGATTATATCAGTCCGCATTATTATCAAACATTAAATAAATATGGTAAGGATGGCGTAGAAGAATATGGCCTTTATTTGGATAAACTGGCCGCTTGGATTGATAAATCCAAGAATCCCGATATGAAGATTTATCTTTCGGAATGGAATTTGGAAGGAATAGATATGCGTACCGGATTATTTGCCGGTGGATTCCTAAACCGTTTGGAGCGTACTCCCAAACTGGAAATGGCTGCACCGGCTCTTTTCCTTCGTCATACTTCTGCTACTGGGTGGAATAACGCTTTTATAAACTTCGATCAGAACGGATGGTTTCCTGCTCCTAACTATGTGATACTGAAGCTGTGGCGTGAGCATTTTCTACCTAATCGTGTAGCACTAAAAGGAGATACAGGAACACTTAATGTCATAGCGACAACTTCGGATAACAGGGAACAAGTTTGTTTGAAAATGGTGAATCCTACGGATCAACCAATCTCTGTAGAAGTGAAAGGAGGAATGAATTTGGGCGCTCCTGTATGGGAGGTTGTAAGTTCGTCTTCTTTGCTGGACGGTAATTCTATGAACTGTCCTGATAGAATAAAAGTTGAGAAGAAAGCTGTTGATATTGCTGGTGAAGATATTCGGATGGTATTGCCGCCCTATTCTGCTTCGGTTTTGTCAATGACACAATCTTCTATCTGATGGAGTGCTATTTTTTGAATTCTTTTGAGTATGGCCTATATATGATCCGTATTGAATAGAAAATGTGGTAAAAAGATAAATGTGAAAAAGAATAGATTAATATGATGAAGAAAGGATTATTAACTGGAATTGTGTTTGCTTTCATAGCTTGCCAGCTAATGGCACAAACGATAGATGTGAAATCTAAAACAGAACCGTTCACTCATTATTGGAGTGTCGGGGTAGGTGCAGGGCGTGCCAATGAGGGATTGCGTGCAGGTTGGTTGGAACATTTGGATTTGGTGAAAAAGCATTGTGGCTTTCAATATGTACGTATGCACGGGTTGTTCCACGATGATATGTTTGTCTACTTTCAGAAGCCGGATGGAAAGGTGATTTACAACTGGCAATATATAGATGAATTGTACGATCGGATGTTGGCTTTAGGAGTGAAACCATTTATTGAATTGGGGTTCTTTCCCAAAGATATGGCAGCACCTGATAGTAAGACGCAAATGTGGTGGAAAGGGTATGTGTCAGTAGACCGTAATAATTTTGGTAAATGGCATGATTTGATAAATGCTTTTACACAACATCTTGTCGATCGTTATGGCATAAATGAAGTCCTGACTTGGTATTTTGAAGTTTGGAATGAGCCTAACTTGACGGGGATGGGCGGTTTCTTTCATGGTACGAAAAGTGACTATTTTCGTTTGTACAAGGAAGCTGCCAATGCTATAAAATCAGTAGATAAGAGATTGAAAGTGGGCGGTCCTGCTACAAGTAATTTTATTGCCGACCATCGACATGATGGTGAGATTATGAATCATAGTAAATCGGTTTTCTATGCTCAGGATGAAATAAACAAGCAACAGTGGAAAGGAGTGTGGATAGAAGAATTTCTGGCTTACTGTGAAAAGGCACAGTTACCGGTTGATTTTCTGTCTACCCATCCATATCCGACAGATTATGCGTTAGATCCGGAAAGCGGACGCAGTAAAGACGCCATCCGCTATGTACATTCATTGAAAGACGATATAAATTGGCTGCGTCATCAACTTGCAAAGAGTAAATATCCGAATGCTGAAATCCATTTGACGGAGTGGAGTACCAGTCCCAACAGCCGCGACCGTATGCATGATATTCTTCCCCCGGCAGCTTATATCATAAAAGCCAACCTGGATTGTATCGGACTTGCTAATTCTTTAATGTACTGGACCTTTACAGACGTATTTGAAGAAAAGGGCGGAGGAGAAGAGATATTTCATGGCGGATTTGGTATGATTAATTTTCAGGGATTGGTAAAACCCTCCTTCCATGCTTATCGCATGTTACATCAACTGGGGAACGAGAAATTATATTATGCCGACCCGTTATTTGTCAGCCGTTCTTCCCATACCGGAAAGATAGTAGCCTTGGCCTTTAATTATCCGGCAGAATATGAAGAGAAAGTCCCTTCGTCACGTGATTTTAGCAGCTATATGAATGCTTCCCCCCGAAAGTTGGATTTGACTTTTACCAATCTGAAAGCAGGTACTGTGTTTGAGATCGAAACTTTGGACAAAGAGCACGGTAATGTATATGATGATTATTGTATTATGGGAATGCCTCATTCGCCTTCACGTGAAGAAATTGGTGCCTTAAAACTGAAAGCGTGGGGAACAACAAAGGAAATAGTGAGAGTAAATTCTAATGGAACACTGACCATTAAACGTGCATTAACTCCGTGGAGCTGCATGCTGATTCGTGAATTGTAAGAAAACTTATAGTATGAAAAGGGAAACTATATGGATGGCTTGCCTGTTATGTATGCTTTCTGCATGTACAAGTTTCGAGCCCGACGAGCTGGATGTAGATAAGGCATTGGACTATTGTAATCATCAGATACATCGTACTTTGGAACAGATGAGGGGAATTGATGGTAAGATAGATTATACATTGATGCCGCGTAATATTTCAAACGGAGATACAAACTGGGATTGTCGTAAAGTAAGTAGAGAAGAATGGTGTAGTGGCTTTTGGCCGGGAATTTTATGGTATGATTATGAATATACACAAGATCCGGCGATAAGAGTGGAGGCTGAAAAGTTTACTTCCTCTTTACGCTTTCTTTCCGAAACGAAAGTCTTCGACCATGATTTAGGATTTCTAATCTTCTGTAGCTATGGCAATGGTTATCGTCTGACGAAGAATCCGGAATATAAACGTATTATTTTGAATGCGGCGGATTCATTATCTACTTTGTTTAGCGCCCGTGTCGGTACTATGCTTTCATGGCCTAGGGAAGTGCAGAGATTTGGTGGACATAACACCAATATAGATAACATCATGAATTTGGAAATGCTATTTTGGACTGCTAAGAATGACGGTAATCCTTTTCTATTTGATACTGCCGTAGACCATGCAGATAAAACAATGAAGTATCATTTTCGTGATGATTACTCTTCTTACCATGTAGCTGTTTATGATACGCTGACGGGGGATTTTATTAAAGGTGTCACTCATCAGGGATATGCTGATAATAGTATGTGGGCGCGAGGGCAAGCGTGGGCTATTTATGGTTTCACAATGCTCTATCGTGAAACAAGAGATCCCAGATATTTGGAATTTGTTCAAAAGATTGTAGACGTATATCTCCGGAAATTGCCAGTAGATTATATCCCTTATTGGGATTTCGATGATCCGTCCATTCCTAATACCCCACGTGATGCTTCTGCCGCTTGTATCACTGCCTCCGCTTTGTTAGAATTATCTGTTTATTTACCAGTAGGGAAAGGACCTAAATATAAGGCGGCGGCTGTGAAAATGTTGACAAGTCTAGGTTCCGGTTATTATTTGTGTGGTAAGGATAAACCTGCTTTTCTGCTTCATTCCACAGGACATCGCCCGGAACAAAAGGAAGTGGATACTTCTATTATATATGCCGATTATTATTATCTTGAGGCGTTATTACGGTTAAAGAAAATCAATGAAAATAGGCCTCTTTTTGATTAATTAATATAGGAGGTCTAGAAAATATATTTTATAGTTCTCTCTCAACAAAAGTTTTATTGATTTTGCTGTCATACTCTCATAAATCACTTCAAACCCTTTATTCATAGTACTTCCAACTATGATGGCAGCTAGCCCGGAAGTATGAGGGTAAACGTTTGCCCTCATACTTCCGGGCTGGTCGTTTCTTATGTAATCTATTCATTATTACCATAATATCCGTCTCCGGGTACATAAATCGGTTGCATCACACTGCCTTCATTTTTCAGCTTTCCTTCATCGCGTAAGCGCCGGATATGTCGCATGGCTGTACTTCTCGCCATCCCGCAGAGATTCTGGAAGTCGTATCTTCTCATAAATTGATGTGTTTTGAAGTATCCCGTCAATAATCGGTCAATCTGTTCATTGGTCAACTGCTTGAAATTCAGCTCTCCTTTGAGGCTTTTTACTTTCAGTATACCGAATTCGTTTTTTAGCGCTTGGTCGGCACGAAACTGGATAGCTTTCAGTTTTACTTTGGTTGCTTTTCGCTTTGTGGCTATCGTTACCGGTTCCGTGCTGGTCAGGCAAGGATGGAAATAGCCGATTCCATCCAGATGCACTTGTTTCCCGTCTGCCAGTTCCTCTCCCAGAATATGTGAAAGGGCGTCGAGTACGGCAGTGACATCCGTTTCGGTCAGCGAGCAACGCTCTTGGATACGATGGCGTACCAAGTCGGTTCCTATCGTGCCGTTATATCTTATGCGCGGATGCAGCGTTCTTTTTCCCTGTTGCTTGTCCGAAGGTCTCGGATCTTCATACCAATCAAATAATATTGCCATAGTTTTTGTTTTTAAATACCTGCTGTTGTTATGTTATCTCTTATACTGTCTTATGTTAATACCTTATCGTTCTTTTATTATCTATTAATGAAACGTAAAGGCTCACTACTGTGGACATTTTTGTTCACGTCTGTAAACACTTTTGTTCACAGATGATAGCTTTATTGTCCACAGTAGTGAGCCTTTACTAACTAGTAAGCAAAGATACATAAACTATAAGAAGAATGCAAATAAAAGCCTGACATAAATCATAATAAAAGCTTGTATCCAAGCGATATATACCGTATCTTTACGGGAATTTGACGGCAAGCCGTATTTAAAGGACAAACAACATGAAAATAACATTGATCAGGAAGGACAACGGGAGCGGAAAGGAAACTCTAAGCGTTTGCGATACCGCCATATTGTTCGAAAAAATGAAGACTGAAACAAAATCGGGACATATCACGGCTTTGCGAAATCTTATACCGGAATTGGAGGGTACTTACGGTCAGTATGAGCATATTGACAAACTGCCGTGTATCTACTCCGCTGTAGAGTATACCCGAACCAAAGAGGGGGAACGGAAGATGAAACGGTATAACGGGCTGGTACAGTTGGAAGTGAAACATCTTGCCGGCCTGTCCGAAATGGAATATGTGAAACGGCAGGCGTCACTGTTGCCCCAGACTTTTGCCGCCTTTTGCGGCTCCAGCGGTCGTAGCGTGAAGGTATGGGTACGTTTTGCCTTGCCGGACGATCGGGGACTTCCCGTGAAGGAATCGGAAGCGGAACTGTTCCACGTTCATGCCTATTGGCTGGCGGTGAAGTGCTATCAGCCGATGTTTCCTTTTTCTATCGAATTGAAAGAGCCGGTACTGATGCAAAAGTGCCGTATGACGTTGGATGATTCTCCTTATTATAACCCCGACGCTGTCCCTTTCTGTCTGGAACAGCCGCTTGTCATGCCGGGTGAGGAGACCTTCCGGGAACGGAAACAGGGGGAGAAGAATCCTTTGCTGAGGCTGGAGCCTTGCTACGAGTCTTCACGGACTTTTAAGAAAGTGTTTGAGGCTGCCCTGAACCGTGCGTTCCAAGAGATGGAGGACTGGAGACGTGGCGACGACCTGCAACCCTTGCTTGTGCATCTTGCCGAACATTGCTTCAAGGCGGGTATTCCCGAGGAAGAGGCTGTGCGGCAGACGCTTATCCACTATTATCGGGAGGAGGATGAGCAGACCATCCGTATGGAACTGCATAATCTTTATCAGGAATGTAAGGGGTTTGGTAAGAAAAGCAGTCTGACCCGGGAGCAGGAGGTGGCTTTTTTACTCGAAGAGTTTATGAACCGTCGTTATGAATTCCGTTATAACACAGTTCTGGATGATCTGGAATACCGACAGCGTGATTCCATCCATTTCTGTTTCAGACCTTTGGACAGACGTGTCCGCAACAGTGTGTCCATCAGTGCCTTGAAAGAGGGTATCAGTGTGTGGGACCGTGATGTGGACCGTTTCCTGAATTCGGAATACGTTCCTTTGTATAATCCCGTTGAGGAGTATCTTTATGATACAGGCCGCTGGGACGGGAAGGACCGTATCCGTTCATTGGCCGGTCTTGTTCCTTGTGACAATCCGCACTGGCGGGAACTGTTTTACCGCTGGTTTCTCAGTATGGTGGCTCATTGGCGCGGACTTGACCGCCAGCATGGTAATAATACTTCCCCTTTGCTTGTTGGTCCGCAAGGTTTCCGTAAGTCAACGTTCTGCCGTATTCTCCTGCCTCCGGAACTTCGCTTCGGCTATACGGACAGTCTCGACTTCAAAAGCAAACAGGAGGCCGAACGCTATCTGGGACGTTTTTTCTTAATCAATATTGATGAGTTCGACCAGATCAGTGTCACACAACAGGGGTTCCTGAAACATTTATTGCAGAAGCCTGTCGCCAACTTGCGGAAACCTTATGGTAATACTATCCGCGAGATGCGTCGTTATGCTTCCTTTATCGGCACGAGCAATCAGAAGGATTTGTTGACGGATCCCAGTGGCAGTCGCCGTTTCATCTGTATTGAGGTGACTGCTCCCATCAATACGAATGTCACTATCAATTACCGGCAGCTTTATGCTCAGGCTATGGAGGCTATTTATAAAGGTGAGCGTTATTGGCTGAACGATGAGGACGAGCAGATTCTGAAACAGACGAACCGTGAATTTGAGCAGACGAGTCCTTTGGAACAGTTGTTTCATTGTTATCTCCGTCCTGCAGAGGAAGGGGAAGAGGGGAGCGAATGGATGACGGCTATGCAAATCCTGAATTATTTGCAGACGAAAACACGTGATAAGCTGGCTATCAATAAAGTGGCGCAATTCGGTCGTATGCTTCAACAATTAAATATTCCTTCTTATCGTTCTTATCGGGGAACACTTTATCATCTGGTGAAAATAGGGTGATGGGAAATAATACCCTGAGAGCAACTTTTGCTCTCAGGGGGATGTATGTGGCTGCTGTCATGACGGAAAGGCTGATGGATAGGGAGGTGTGGGGGAGTTATGAGAGTATGAGGGTAAAATGTGAATAAACTTCCATAGTGTCATTATTAATTATAAGGAACAATATTATCTTGGTGCTTGTAAGTATAATGTACAAGTGTTATGGAATTAATCCCATAGCACCTGTACATATTGAAACATATCATTCTAGCAATAGGCTTTAGTTACTAAGTCTTCGAGAGCTTGTGCTAGAATAATTTTATGTTTTTAGAAGTTCTTGAACCTTCTCTATATATTCCGATAGATGTGATTTTGTTATAGGTAATGGCGCAATTTCCTGTTTAACAGACTCATTAATTCTCTTTCTACGAATAGCTTTTTTTCTTCATTTATTATAAAGGATTTTCCAGACTCTACAATTTCAGCAATTTCTGATTGAATGTTTTTAATATTATAGTTAGTACCTTGTTTTACATAGTAATTGTTTACTTTTATCTCTCTATTTTGTTTTCAATAATAATTTGAGAACAATCCAAATCTTTCAATATCGATTTTAGTAATCATGGTGCTTTAGATAAAATTTACATCTACATATCTTCCATTGAAAAAAGCTTGCTCTCTATTTCATATTTAAACAAGACTTTTTTCCGTAATTCCTCTACTTTTAGTGCAAACAAATCCGGTTTGAAATTTTTGGATTGTCTTTTCACTTCTGCTACCAGAGCTTTTTTCTCTTCTACATATAGTCCGACAATATCTATTTCATCCTGATCTTTATTATTCTTGCCTTGCCACCAAGAACCTATATCTGCGAATTCCTTGCTTTCCATCATCTGTTGGCGGAAATACATTTCCAAAGCTAAGCCGGAAAAAGTCGGATAATCCTTTTTAATAATATCAGCCAAGCGTTCAAAATTTTGTATCTCTATGTAATTTTGATACTTGATAAAATACCGGAACCAGAAACGTAAAAACATATCTGATACTTCATAACGGACTGTCTGGGAACCCTCTTTTGAGAGTATAGGCCTTTTTTTCTTTATCAAATTATAGTCTTCTTCCAATCTCTTTAATTGTCCGCCCAAGCTCATTCCACCCATAACCGTTTCCATTTCCGGTAAGGTATTCTTACCGTTGGAGATTGCTGATAAGATTGAAAAGTAATTGCCGTATTTTTTTCCGAACTCCTGTACCAGCAAAGCCTGTCCTTCGGTCAGAAAGGACGAATCGGGTTGCAACATGAAATCAACCATGCTTTCCATACTCGTACATCCATTGTCCATAAACTGCTCAATATACTTTGGAATACCACCGGTAAAAGTATAGAGTGCCAATAAATTATCTTTGGTATAGTCTGCCTTATGATCCGATATGATTTCTTTTAATATGGAAGTTGTGAAAGAGGACAATTTCATTATGCTGTCAGCACGGCCGTACAGCGGTTCTTTGGAATCTCTGAAGATTCTATTCATAAGTGTATAAATCGAACCGCTCACGATAAGATTGACATGGCTCTGCTTCCTCAGCCGATCCCAAGTATCCTGTATCAAACTGTAAATCTCTTGATTTATGTAATAGAATTCCTGAAATTCGTCTATAACCAGATTGTATTCCATCCGTGTTCCCAAATCCATTAAGAAACGAAATATTTCTGCAAAATTGGTAAGTTCCGGTACATAAATATTAAGTGCCTGCCGGATCTCAGAAGTAAATCGTAAACAAAGATCTGTTTCATTGCTTCGGCTGACAAATAGGTATACAGTAGGAACATTCTCACAACTTTTGAATATAAGACTGGTCTTACCGATACGTCGCCGACCGGTAAGTACCGTCATTTGTGAATGTACGGAAAAAGACACTCGGCGGATCTTTTCCAATAATGCTAACTCTTTTTCTCTATTGTAGAATTTCATATCCTATCTTTTATGTTTGAATTCACCGTTATAAACTTTACGACGGTAAACTTTACGATGGTGAATTTTAAAGTCAATAACAAAGTTACTAATAATTTCGAAACTGTAATATGATTAAGGTTCTGAAAATCAAAAAAAAGTGGATACTTAACATTTTAGTTCATGCAGCATGTCTTGTTACACTAAATTAGTGTTTCGATACGTATTCTAGTGGGGGAGTGGAATGGTAGTAAAGCCGTAGGGTAATAAAAAAGCCCCTGAAATCCAGAGGCTTAATTTTATTTTGGTGATCCGCCTGGGATTCTCCTTGCGGAGTTACCATGCTGATATTTAAAACTTTATATTTTTAGCTTCAAGCATATCCCATGAATTATCCCACTAATTTGCTACGTGTTTTTGCGGTAGTTTGCTCATGGAGAATACTGTGAGCAAAGATAACTATATTTGTTGATTTATCAAATTTCGAGAGCATATAAGCATTATAATCATTGTAAGGTAGTAATAGCTTCTTTTACTGCATCATTTAACCAATTGTGCTTAATTGCAAAATTCCGAAAAGCCAAAAATTCATTATCATTATCATTGGCTTCATTTACAAAACGTCTGACCAATATATTTATAGCTTGCTTTTGTTCTTCTGGAGTTGAATTATAAACAAGCTCTGAAACTATTTCTCTCTTAAATTTATCAATAATGTTTTTTCTACCATCATTTAGATATTTACGATCTATTCTACATATATCTATTGTATATTTATAATCATCGTTGTCAGAAGTTATTTTCCCATCTTTTTCAAATATCAAATAAGGACTTGGATCTGATTGCTCTGGATTTATTAACTTTGGTTGTTCTTGAAGATTATATTTGCTGGATGATATAGTATTGATGTTTTTTAAATCTTTTGTATTAGGACATTTAGCTCGCTTTCCTTTTATTGCGAAGTTTATGCCTTTATAATTATTGCAGTAGTGGCACGCTAATAAAAGATTATCCCAACTATATGCTAACCAGTAGTAAATTTGCTTAGGTCTAAAATGTTCAATATGATATTGTTCAACCTTTTGTTCGCAAAAAGCACACTTGTTGTTATATATACGCACTAATCTATCTCTAATATCATCAGTTTTATATCGATCATTGTAAGGTGCTTCATTAATATAATGCTTCTTTGCTATTAATTCTAATCTCCTTTGATGTGTTAACTTATCATCACCAATAACTAGTGATGGTGGTATTACTGCTAAGTCTTTATCGATCTTCTTCATTTTGATATTCTTCTAAAATGCTATCTATTAAAGAGTCAATTTCGTTCTCACTAACAAAATTCTTACCTTTTTCTTTTTGTTCCTGTAACTTTGAAATAAGTTTCTTATTTATTTTATACAATAAATAAGTATCGTTAGTATCGGAATTATTATCATCTGTGTCTAATCTGGAATCTTCCAACCCAAATAGAGAAGAAGTTACCAAAGTATTCATCATGAGATGATCTAAGTCCTTTCTATAATACGGTTCACTCACTTTTGTTATGCCGTTCACTCTATACGTTCTAAATATAATAGAATCGTCTGATGCGCCTTGAATAATTGTAGGGCTGTGCGTCGTAAATATGAACTGCATATTTGGAAATATATTTCGTAACTTACTAACAATTATTCTTTGCCATTTCAAATGCAAATGTTGATCTATTTCGTCGACTAAAACAACACCTTTCGTTTTGAATATATCATCGCTATTGTTTTTATATAAACGATACAATAAATCACAGACAAAAATAATGATACTCCTATATCCTTCTGATAATTGATCTATACTCAGAAAACACCCTTTTTCCTCAAAAAAAACCTTACTCCCTTCAATGTGAGTTTTAACGTTTCTTTCGAGTAGATTGAACAGAATGTCTTCTAATTGTTTAGTTGCAACTTTTATTTTTAGCTTATTTTCTTCAGCTTGTTCTTCTTCCAGTTTCAGATTTTTTAGCCATTGTTCTGGGCTATTTAGTGTAAGATCATTATTGAATAATGACATGAAACCATATTTTTCAGAAGGATCAGCATTATATCTTCCGCGATGTGTACCATAAGCATAAAGATTATCAAGATATATTGCATTAGAAATATTATATTGATGCCCCCACTCATCAATACCATATATATCGCTATTATTATCCAATATATCGGATGCAATTCCAGTATCTCGTTTTTCAGTTTTATATTTGATATAATTGCCATTAAAAGCAAGACATATTGCCATTATTATAAGTGACTTTCCGTCACCATTCTCTCCAAGAAAATATATTTCTTTTGATTTTTCAAAGTCAATATCTACTGGCTCTTTTATTGATAGAAAATTACTGATATGTAATTCCTTAACGTAACACGCATTAAAGCTATGACCTTCAAGCCATGTTTTGAATTGGTCAAAAGTTAAACTTAAAGCCTTATGAAATTCATTTTCAATACAAATACTATAAAACTCATCATTCGAGAGTTCTTTATTTGTAAATCTGGAAATCCTTTCTAATAATACTTTTTTAAATAATTTTCCAACTTTGGGATTGTAATATACGACGGAGAAGTCATAAGGAACTTCATTTTTTCTCCTATTTGTTGGGTCTGTTGCTTCTGCAACTACTAAAGCACTGCGAATATTAGTAAGCTGTTTATCTTTAGAATCAATATAAAAGACACCTTTCATGTTATCTTTTGAATATTTAGTTGCAAAGTCTTTTACAACTCCTCCATGAGTAAAGATTAGAGCTAGTAATGAAAATATTTTCTTTTCTATTGGATATTTTTGAATCTCAATCCAATAATCAGGAATTGGATCATCTAGGGAGTTGATACCAAGAAATGAACGCAAAATTCTTTCATTGATTTTTGCTTCTTTTTTCTTATATTTCTGTATAGTATCAACACTATATATAACATCCAATGCTTGGACTATATCATATTTAGTCCATGATGTCCTTAGTTCTGTAAAATCTATATGAATAGAATCCATGATTATACTTTTTTATAAGACATAATAAGCTCATTCACATCTAATTGATATTCATCAGAACGTCCCATTTTGCTGTGAATATATTCCCTCGATTGTAAATCGCATTTATATCCTTTCCCTAAGATAGAATTACCAATGTTTAATATTTCTTCTTGACTAATCATTCCATTATTGCTGTAGCTTAAGACTAAATGAGATTCTCTATTTTTAACCCCTTCAAATAATAATTTGAAAGCATTTCTCACCTCTTTCTTCTTATCAAAAGGGGATTGATGCCGATCATCTCTATACCGACCTTTATACTTTATAATGGGGTGATCATATCGGACTAAAGTTTCTATAGCATGATAAAACCTTGAGTAATGAACTGTGCTATATGGTGGGTCTGCATAAACAATAGAATTTTTTTCTATTACTCGAAGACAATCCATATAGTCTAGTGATGTTACTTTATATTCAAAATTAGTTTCTATATTTAATGTGGAAATCAACTCTTCAAATTTTTTAGAAAACAAATTCCATATATTTTTATGACGATATATTAAAATATCATTCATATTAGATTCAGTTACATCTCGAAATTGTGCAAAATGACCTGTACTTTGTGATGCATAAGACATTGAAAAGATTAGGGCTGACAATATTGCATAATACGAAGGTGTACCAATATAATCTTCTGCTATTGCTCTAATAGAATCTATCCATACACATTGTTCAAATGACCAATATGTACCAGAATAATATTTTGTGAATAGGTTAAAACCTATTCCAAAATCAAAACTAATCAGTTCTTGTTGGGCTTTCTCAAGTTGCTGTAACTCTTTATAGTTGGTGATTTGAGTATAATCAAATTCTAATTGAGGATATCGTTTTTTGAACTCTGAGACTAAAAAACAAACACGTTCCTCAATCTCCTGTATTTGTAGAGGCGGAATTAAACGATTTAGATTTAGCAAATACGTATTACTAAATATAGCTGAGTATTGCTGAATATCGTTTGCATGTATATTATATTCGTCTTTTAAAGATGCGGAAATTATAGATGTTCCTGAAAATAAGTCACATAGCCATTCAGAATCCACATTTAGATTTTGAATTGATCCTGTTACATATTCCAATATTTCTCTTTTGGCTCCCATATATTTGATTAAATGGGGTATATTTTGACTACTAATCATAAACGTAAGTTGATTCTATTTCAATTATATGCAAATATAGAGAAAGTTTTCCGCTTTCTCGCTGGATTTGAAATTTTATGTATGCAAAATATAGTATCTCTTCTCATGATACTTTTAAAATTTGAACAGATACTTTTACAGTTTGGGCTTTCTCTGTTTTTTCTTTTTGGGTTTAGGCTTTTGCCCTTCTAATAATGTAGAACTCAATGTAGAGTCTACTTCCAATGAAAAGATAGATAACAAGGAATCACCGCCATTGTTGTTTTGCTGATTGTTAGAATGTTTGTTTTCCATCTTGCTATCAAGATTGCAACAAATATTGTTTTCTTTTTCACTGGATTGGAATATTTCTTTTTTCTTTTCACCAATAAAAGTTTGCGTCTGTAATTCAAGTTGTTCAAAGATAGAACCGTTTTTCATTGTGTTGTGGTAGTCAAACGATTCGTAATGTTGGCGGTCGTAACCAAAGAGTTTATCAAAGCCCTGTTCCGCCTCTTGGAACAGATTTACACGGTCGAAGCCACCTTTTATTACTCCATTCTTGGTATTCTTGTGATTGGTAAGAGGAGATAGTTTTTTCTTATTGGATTGATCTTTCCGGCTCACTATCAAATGACAGTGCATATTCAATTTGTTATCTGAACGGTTGCGATCAAAATGAATCTTCCCATAAAACTTTATATCTGTTTCGGATAGCCCTTTGTTGAAATTCTTGGCATATTCAGGAATAAATACTTCACGGATATAGCGCTTCATTGCTTTGGCTTGTTCCTGTTCTGTATTCCCCATCGCCCTAAGCTCCTTTTCCGATGGACTGACATGGATAGCGTAAAACTTAGCATCCGTTTTCATGAGTTGCCCGATATTACTATCAATATCTTTTATAACTTTTGATTTGTATATATTATCATCTGTCAGATTGAAGAAGCCTTCGGTATGGATGCCTTTTTCCATTCGTTCGAAATCCTCATGTTCCATATAATTTGCTAGTTGTCGACTACTACCAGCATTATTATATATACCATTAGATGGTGGGGCAAAGTCTATGTGCATAATCTTATGTATTTATCAGATTACTGATTTTAACTTTCAGGTTCTCTTTTCTTTTGCTATCCATCACACCACAAGCGGATAACTCCGAATAGAGTTGTATCAGGTGAAGTAACTTTTTACAATCCCGTTGGTGTATCTGATAAAGTGCATTAATCTGTTTGGACTGATTGTTTATAACATCTGCATGATTACCGAACTGCTCACTTAACTTTTTGAGTACGGCTGTTTGTCTCTCCTGACTGGCTTCCAATTGGGAGAGAACAAGAGTTTCCAAAGTTTTACCGATAGCATCGAAACGCAAAGCGATAGAATTTGTAGCTCGTATCATGGGATTTAGTTGTTCTTCCTCATAGTGACGGATGAAGCGAATAATATCATCCTGTCTCTTATTTATTTTCGCCAGTTCCGATTTTACGGATTCAGGGGCTTCGGATGGGTTGATATGTGCCTTATCTATATACCTGAACGCTAACTTTACAACTTCACTCTTTTTCAGTGAATAGCGTTTGCATATCTTTTCTACCAAAGCTGCTGTTTCCTTATCTATGGAAATGGTAGTGAATATTGTTTTCCGACTGCTGTTTGGCATGGCAATTACTTTTTTATAGAAATATGAATAGATAAATACCTGATAATAAGCATTACAAAGAAAATACTTATTACAGGTGTCATTACAGCGTGTTCTTGTAACACGCTAAAGCCGGAGGCTTTGCCCCGCAGGGCAAGAGGGAAGAACAGGACTTGTCCAGTTCCCTCTTGCTCGATTTAGTGAAATGGGCTGAACCGATAGGTGAAGCGGTTTCTACTAAATCGGGGTGGTTACACAAAGTGATAGCTTAAACACAAGCTTCTTTCCTCTGCTGCATTTTGCTGTCAGAGTTTGTTTTCTAATTGATTGGCTTTTTCAAACTGTTTATAAGTTTGATAATCGGCTCGTTCACGTACAAAAGCTCTAATATCGCTAGCCCGATAGTAGGTTTTATGCCCAATAGTAAAGTAGGGGAGCTTACCTTTTAGTCGATAGCGTTGTAAAGTTCTGAAAGACACTTTTAACAGAAATGCTAAATCCTGATTATCAAGTAATCGTTCATTTTCTTCTAATACCTGATCGGTATTGATAAGGGATTTTAAGTCTTGTCCTATCTCAGTGAGTTTCTTAGATAGCTTCTCCATCCATTTATCGAAGTTTTCGTTGTCTATATACATTTTGCTTCATTTTTTAGTTTAACATTATTGTTCTCAATCGATTGATGAAGCAAAATTCAGTAAAACAATGTAGCAGAAAAAGAGGAGTAGTTACCTACTCCCCGAAAAGAGAATTGCAAATATCTGAGAATAAACAGTTTGCACAAATATCTTTTTTGATCTTTATCGGTTCTTACGTTTTCGATCCTCTTTGATGATAGCATTTCGTAAGGCATCCAATGTTTTGGTAAGGTTGTACGACTTGCGGGTAAATACTTCACCTACCTTATCGTAAATACTTCCGAATTTTAGATTGAAAAGCTGCTCAAAGCCACGAGCTAAACGAACTTCTGGGACAGGTTTTCCATCTTCGCCAACGATTTGCCCCTGTAAAAACAGAGCTAATACGATTTCTGCAATGCCAATAATCCCCAAGTCTTTTGACTTAGGGATTACATATAGGTCGGACTTGAACGCTGTAGGAATAGATAACTTAAATTGTTCTGGATGGTTAATTTTCAAGTTGATTAATTGTAACTCAGCATCAATTGTCGATAACGCTTTATGGACATAGAGAATTTTAAGCGCATTTTTCCCCCTGCCCACATTGATATAACTCTTTTAAGGGTGCTATCTCAATACGGGTGAGATTTAGCATCCGAAAGATATAGGAATAATCTTCTGAATTGCTAATTGTGACTATGTGCTTGACAAATTCTCCATAAGCATCTTGCATCTCTGTGTTAGTAACTTCTTGTGAAGTTTTAGACAATAACTCAAAAAACTTCATTTTCAATAACTCATTCATAAGCATAATTTTTAGATAGTGAATAATATTAATTCGTATAATCGTAAATTCAATATGCTTATTTAGGGGGCTATATTTTTATATATTCGGTATTAATAGTATCGAATTTAGAAGAAACTATATTTTTGTGCTGTATCTATTATATAATATGTAAATCAGTCCGCCAGAAAGAAAGATCGTTGGTAGAATAAACCAATAGTTATTACTTATTAGAAACTTGGCTATCCAAAAAGAAGGGAGAAATGAAAATATATATTGGGTACTATCTGTAATAACAAAAGGTATAATTAGCCCAACCATAACTAAAGCAGATACTTTTGCAAGTGCCATACCTTCCACTTTATTTCCCGCATATGCTAAAATAATCATAGCAGCCACAACGCTTAGTATTGTAGCCAATATTGATATTATAAATGTAGTCCATAATGACATACCTGATACAGAACAAAAAGAAAGCAGCACGAAAGAAACAATAGCTGCAAATAAAACAGGAATAAGCAATCTTGATATAAGATAACCCTTCTTCCTAAGTGGGGTGATTGTGATATACCTATTGATTTTCATATCTGTTTCATCTAATACCACTAAGACCGAAGCGAAGCAAATCATGTAAGGACACATAATTGCAAGGAATAAATCCAATATCGGATAATATAGATTGAAATCCTTTAGCATCGGATAATGCTGTACAATTAAGGGGAAAACAAACCTATATATTGCCGCTAATAGTAACGGGATACATATTATTGCAGATAACATACCATCTGAGAATATGTTTCTGACAAACATTTTGAAGGAAATAATATTCTGATTCATAATTATATCGTCATCATTTTTTTTACTGACAGACAAGAAAAAATATACATCGCAATGCACCAAATGCTTATTACCATTAGAGACATGACGCTGATATTTCCAGACATAAGTTCTATAAAACTTATACTTGGATGTAATAGCATAGCTCCCGATTTATAGCCCATTGTATAAACAGATATGGGAGCTACAGATATTATTAAAGTGGAAACCATAATCAGCATAAAATTATTCATGGTTGAAATAAAAGCAGAAAGTGATATTCCAACCAGTGTGAATAATGCTGAACCTAACATAATTCCAACAACAAGATGTATGTAAGAATGTTCCATGCCTGAGAACAATGCGATGAGAACTCCACTTAGCAAAGAAATTAGTCCAATGGAAATTACCTTTGACAAAATGTATGTGTGTATCGATATGGGCGAAACAGCTAATGCCTGCATTACTTTTTCGCTTTTCTCAAATAATATTATTGCTCCCATAAACATTAATCCGATCAGTACGGGATCTGAAAATATAAGGGTAATTGTACATAGTTCTTTCCACGGCATAGGAAGAATGCGCAATACTGTAATATACACTAGTGTAAATAACGTATATAGGGCATAAAAACCATATTTGTATTGTTGCCGAATATCGCCTAGTATTAAACTTTTAAGCTTCATAGTAATTTCCTCCCTGTTATTTCTGAGAATATATTGTCTAATGTTGGCTCATTGCTATGTATTGATAATAAGGCATTAGCTTGAATCAGAGATTGTAGCTTTTTATCTGTACTTATTTTGTCAAGTGCGATTGTAGTATTTAATTCTTTTTGATTCTCCAAATATGAATATGTTACTTCATTATAACGCCTTGACATGATAAGATTATAAGGAGTGTCCATAGCTTTAATGTTGCCATCAACAATAAATGCTACACGATCACAAAGTTCGGTTGCATCGTGCATATTGTGAGTAGTCAGAATGATTGTTACTCCTTTATTTTTAAGATCAAGAATAATGTTTTTCATCACTTGGGAGTTTGAAGGATCTAAACCAGATGTTGGCTCATCCAAAAATAACACTTTGGGCTGATGAATAATTGATCGGGCAAAGTTTAATCTGGATTTCATACCTTTAGAAAAACCTGCCACTTTCTTATTGGCATGTTGTGATAGTCCAACCATTTCTAATAATTGTTCGACAGGAATCAGCTTACAGTCATATAAAGAACCAAAGAATTTTAAGTTCTCCAATGCGGTGAATTTCTCATAAAAACTAGGGAATTCAAAATCGACACCAATACTCTCATAGAACTGGTCAGACTTATTTCTAATTTCATTATTATTAATAGAAACACTCCCCTTATATTTAGGGAGCATACCTATTAATATCTTTTGAAGAGTGCTTTTTCCTGCTCCAGAAGGTCCTAAGAAGCCAAATATTTCTCCGCTTCTTACTTGAAAATTCATATTCTCAATAAATGGTAGTTGAGAATAACTAAACGATAAGTTTTTTACTGTAATCATAATTTTTAAATTTTATATCGTATGACTAAAATTATTTATATGGTCATATTGTAAATTCAAAGTATCGCTATGTAACATATTTGCACATAGTCAGTTGATATTATATAATCTTGTTGTATTGGATTAGTCTTTAAATAGTTGCTGTACTATTCCCCTAACTATAAACTTGAAAACTTCATTGTAAATATCTGTTCCAATTGTTTTCTCGTTTAGAATAGTCAAGAATGCAGCTCTTAAAGCCCCTGCAAATACTTTTGTATCAATTGATTTACTTTCTGGAATAAATTTCAGTAGTTCGTTTGCTAGCATGACATCATCATCTACGTGTTTTGAAAGTACTTCTTGAGGGAGCTTTCTATTTAGATATTCCACATCACTATTAACGAAGATAGATACAAAGTATGGTTTGTTGTTGATTAGCAAGTCAGATATAATATTTGTCAATGTATCAACCGTAATATTATTGGTATGCTTATTTATGGCATTAAGAAATTCTTTTTCCAATTTCTTATGATAGTCTATTATTGTATCGAAAAAAAGAAGTTCTTTTGATGTATAGAATAGATAAAATGCTCCTTTAGAAATATTGGCATATTTAACAAGCTCATCTACAGAAGTTTTACGTACCCCTTGTTGCTGGATAAATAGCAAAGCTCCTTCTTTGAGTTTATCCTTTATAAGCTTTCTTTCGTTGTCATCAAATGCTTTTGCCATACTGTGTGACTATTTTGTTGTTATTGGTCACTGCAAACATAAGCGTTATTTTTGAATTGACAAAGAAATATCGGTTTATTTTTCTTTGTTTCTATATGATCTGCCTAAATCAATGAGTATTTGGTCTATAAATCATTGTATTATGTTGCCACGATAAGTACATATTAAGTCATTAAGAACTTTACTTCGCCACTTTCGGACAGTTTTGAAAACGGCTCATGATTCTTCTTTTATTTGCCGATGAAAATAAAATCGACACGTTTTATAAACCTTTTAAAATTGAAAGTATGGAAGTAGTAACTATTGAAAAGAAAACCTTTTCGTATGTCTGCGAGAGGTTCACGGAGTTTGCCAAACGGATAGAAAGTTTGTGCAGCACTCATACCCAGAAAGTCGAAAACTGGCTGGATAGTCAGGAAGTGTGCCTGTTGTTAGGCGTTAGTAAGCGAACTTTGCAGTATTACAGAAGTAGCGGAAGATTGGCTTATTCTCAAATTGGTAGTAAGATTTATTATAAGCCTTCCGATATTGAAAGAATTATTGCAGACAGTGAAACGCAAAATCAATCACCCAAACACCCCACGTCTTATGAAAAGAATTAAAAAAGATTATCTGTTTTTCAACCTGTTTTCCATTGTTGGCACATGGGAAAGCATTAATCTGAATCCTACGGTTATCATCTATCGGAATGATAAAGAGTACCTTCTTTCTATTATATATGTATCGGAAACTACCAAACAGGCTTCACCCGCTACTTATGAGATACAACAAGATGGTAGCCAGTATTTTATTGCCACTGCATCCAAACGGCTCTATGTAGATTATGATTCGGCAAAAGATGTACTTAGCATTTCATCGCTGGGTGACTATCTGCGTAACTAGCCAGCTATCTAGCCATCTTGAAATCAATATTTCAATAAAACAATCTTTCAATCATGGAACTAATAAATAAAGATACCCCGCAAGTTAAAGAGTTTATTTCTTCGCTTGATTCGATGCTGAACGGTATTGAATCTATAGTCAAGCATTATAAACCCACCTGAACGGGGAGCGTTTTCTTTCTAACAATGAAGTTTCCAAGAAACTGAATGTCAGTTTGCGAACCCTGCAAGAATGGCGAGATACAGGGCTAATCCCCTTTATCCAGATAAAAGGTAAAATCATCTACCGTCAGAGTGATATTGATAAACTGCTTCAAAAGCACTACTTTGAAAGTTGGAAAGAGTAACCTGCCAAGCCCAAAACATTGTTTTTCGGAATTTAATTTGAATCATTGATTTTTCCAGTGAAGTATTTAGTCTGTGCAAGTCTTTGGATAAAAATACGCTCGGAATGAAATGGAGAGGAAGATTTTTATTCAAACCGAAGGCTCGGACTTGAACAGACTGAATACGGAACTTACCTTTGTCAATACTTCATATTAAGTTTTGAAAAACTTACCTTAAAAAAGGATTGAGAAAATGAAATTCATTCTTCCCAATCCTTTTTCTATATTGGCTACTACCTTTATTATATAGCTAATTCCGACAGACAGCTATTTACTTTTTGCATATCCTTGAAAATATTCTGATCCAATACTCGTGCATAATGTTTTGTTACGTTTGTATCTGCGTGTCCCAACATCTTTGCTACATTCTCCATACTCACGCCATTTGCAAGGCAAATGCTTGTGGCATAGCTATGACGGGCGGTATGTGTGCTAAGATTTTTATGAATTCCGCACACATCGGCAATCTCCTTCAAATAACTGTTCATGCGTTGATTACACAATACAGGTAAAAGTTTTCCGGTACACTCTGCCACATCCTTATATTTATCAAGTATGGAAGCTGCCACAGGTAACACAGGAATGTTACACATGATTTTGGTCTTTTGGCGGTTCTTCCTTATCCAAAGTTCCCCTTTGTTGTCTTTTACCAAGTGTTCAGGTGATAAATCTTTCACATCGCTGAACGCCAAGCCAGTAAAAATGCAAAAGACAAAAACGTCACGTACCTGTTCTACTCGTTTAATTGTGAACTCTTTAGCGAGAATGATTTTAATCTCGTCCATTGTCAGAAATTCAGGATCGGTTTCTTCCAGTTTGAAGCGGTAATAAGCAAACGGCTCTTTCTTTATCCAGTCGTTTTCTAAAGCAATGCGGATAATCTTCTTCAAATTCTTCAATCGGGTGATAGCAGAGTTCTGCGCACAACCTTTTTCAATCTTCAAAAAAGCATCGAACTTAGAAATAAAATTAGCTTCCAAGTTGTTTAGAGCAATATCCGATAGCTGATATTCTTTCTTAATGAATTCCTCCAAATATCGGGTAGTGGTTTCATACCGTTGAACGGTTTTACTAACAAAGTCTTTGCCGATCAGCTTACGACTTTGTTCGTTGTGTTCTCTGAATACTTGCAAAAGGGTTTTGCTTTCTTCATCCACACCATAATACAGTTTTCTCACAAGATCAACGGTGATAACCTTGTCGGAAGTTTCCAGTTCCCTATAAATTTGGTGTATGCGTGAGCGTGTGATTTCTAAGTAGTGGTTCAGTTCCACCGACATACGGTCTTTTCCTTTTGAATTCTCTTTTGCTTGATTCCATAGGTTTACGGGACAACTTCTTTTGATAGAAATATCTACCATACAGCCGTTTACAGTGATTCTCATGCACACAGGTGCTTCTCCGTTCTTTAATAACTTGGCTTTTTTGATAAAGAACAAAACAGAAAATGATTTTCGAGCCATTTTTACATCGTTTTTTAAGTTACAAAACTATGTATTCTCTTCCAAAGTAAGTCTATGCAAAATGCTATGAATCAGTGAGAAAGATGCAAATTCGTGGGACTTTTTAGAACTAAATTTTAGTCCCACGATTTATCCACCGATAATATGCTTGAAACGGCTATTTTCTGCTACCTGCCAGAAAAAAGAAATCCCTGATAATATCTGATTATCAGGGATTTGCTTGATTTTTCTTTTGTTTTCTGTGATCCGCCTGGGTCATGAACCAAGCGTTATTTCTTCCTCAATATCAGTGCTTTCAGAAATTTCGGCTTTGCATCCGTCACGCTTTAGTCCTTAAAAACTGTCTGCTGTTGTCCGGTGTCTGTCTGCCAACATCTTGGGTTCAAATGTACGCATTATTTTTGGATTATGCAAACCGTTGAAAATAAACATTCTAAGGTTAGTGCAAGGTGCAAGCTATATATATAGATATATACTTGCACCTTGCACTAAAAAAATAGCCTTATTAACTCCGATACTTCTTCCTAAAATCTGTTGGATTGCAATCTTTGTATTTCTTGAATAGCTTGTTCAAATGGCTTTCATCTGTAAATCCAAGTTCTTCTACTATTTCACTAATTCTCATTTCGCTGTGCAGAAGACGGCTTTCCACCATTTGCATTTTATAGTTGAAGATATATTGCTGCATAGTTTCATTGGTCTGTTTTTTGAAATATCTTCCAAGATAATTGGGGGAAATGCCGAAATGTTGGCTTATCGTTTTGGCTTTTATCTTCTCAGGATAGCAAATATTCGACTGGATGTATTGCAATATGTTCAGTGACTTTTCTTCTGAATTTTCGTCTATCTGTTCAGGCAAGAACAAAGCAATGTTACGGGCGACAACAATCACGATTGTATTGATTAGCTGCGTAATAATTTCACTGCTATATATCTTTTTGTTCAAGTATTCACGAATAATCGCTTCTATCATAGGTTTTACCAGCAATTTGTCGGTTTGGTTGCGTAAGATGCAGCCGGGGCGATGGTTGGCGTGTTGTAGTATAAACTCTAACCGCTGGATATTCTCCACACCGAAGACTGCCGAATGAATATAGATGTCATTGAATTTTATATAAACAAACTTTGTGGTAGTATGAATGTCGAAAGAATGTATATCACCGGGAGTAATCATAAAAAGATGCCCGTCATGATAAGGAAACCTATTATTATTTATCCATTGAACACCTGTTCCTGATAGTATATAGACCAATTCAAAGAACGTATGGTCATGCTCCTTTAATTGCGACTCGTCCAGTTCACTGAAACTGATTTCAAACGGTTGGTGTAGATTTTCCCTTTTCATTTTATGTAATCTGCTATTCAGGTGTAAAGATACAAATAAAGAGAAAAAGAATACAGATTTTATTTCATGAATATGTATAACTTTGCCACAAATAGAAAAATAGTAGTAACTTTTATCATGAGTAGGTATGAAAACAGAATTGGAAAAATGCTTGTCGGGCGAATGGTACGATTGTCATGCTCCCGTATTTATGGAGTTTAAAAGAAAGACGCATGAATTGTTGCTGAAATACAATTCATTGCCGTATGATTGCAAAGAGGAAAAGTATGCGTTATTGAAAGAAATGTTTGAAAGCGTTGGCGAAAAGGTTTCGGTAGGGCATTCTTTTATATGTGATTATGGCTGTAATATCCGTATAGGAAGCAATGTCAGCATAAACACCGGATGTACCTTTGTGGATTGCAACAAAATCATAATCGGAAACAATGTATTGATAGCTCCAAATGTACAAATCTATACGGCTACTCATCCGGTGGAACTGAACGAACGCTTAGAACCTGTAGAAAAACAAAATGGTATAGAATATATTCGCCACACGTATGCTTTGCCCGTAACCATTGAGGATGGCTGCTGGATTGGTGGCGGTGTTATCATCCTGCCGGGTGTTTCCATTGGTCGGGGAAGTGTCATCGGGGCGGGAAGTGTTGTCACTAAATCCATTCCGTCAAATAGTCTTGCCATAGGAAATCCATGTAGGGTAATTCGGGAAATCAATACTTCGTATAGCCATGATTAAATTAGTCGCTTTTGATTTGGACGGTACAATAGGTGATACCTTGCCGATGTGCATACAGGCTTTTAAGGAAGCCACACAACCCTATGCCGGACGTGAATTGTCGGATGAGGAAGTAGTACAGACATTTGGACTGAATGAAGAAGGCATGATAAGATGTGTGGTTGATGAAGCATACCAGCAACAAGCGTTGCACGATTTTTATGTAATCTATGAAACATTACATAAAACAATGTGTCCGAAACCTTTTGAGGGAATACGTGAACTGATAACCTTATTGAAGCAAAAGGGCATTATAGTAGTGCTTATTACCGGTAAGGGAGCGAAAAGTTGCGATATAACACTGCGGCAATTCAGTATGGAAAGCTGCTTTGCAAAGGTCGTTATCGGAAATGCGGAAAGAAACGTCAAGTCGGAAGCGTTGGAAGAATTGCTGCATACTTATCATTTGTCAGCAGATGAAATCGTGTATATCGGAGATACGGTTTCGGATATAAAAGAATGTCAGAAAGCGAATGTGAAATGTTTGTCTGCCGCATGGAGTATTTCACAAAGCGAAACATTAGAAAGTCATAATGCTAAGAATGTGTTCTATTCTATATCGTCCATATCCGGCTTTCTCTTATCTCGAATAAGAGAAATATTTGATTGATAATTATAGATTTTGAAAAGATGAAAGAGCTTTTAGAAAACATTTTATCAGAAATAGATGTAGAGATTGACGAGATAGACCTCTATGGTTATGATATTGTCGAAAATTCTCTTTCAATGGTACATCGTTTGCAGGCGGTTCTCAATGATTTAAAAGCAAAACTGCAAACTTATTCTTTTCCAGCCAAAGAGGATGAAATTACATTCTTCAAAACACAGAAACCGGAAATTCTTGGCAGGCTGCTATTCTTCTATAAGATTTATCGGATAGAAACACAATGCCCCAATGGTAGTAATGATGTAATCAGAAACTATATCAATAAAGAATTGGATAACCTGACCTACTTCTTTAACCGTAACTTGGACTTTTACCAATATTATCGCTCTCATTCGACATTGTATGATGAATATTATTTTGTTCGTGGAAAGTCTGATTTACGCCTATGTACCGATAGCGCACAATTCGATAAAGACCCGAATTTCTCCACCGGATATGATTATAAGGTGGCTAAAATCATAGCCAATGAAATGCTGCGTATCTATCTGAACAAAAGACTGGTAAAATTGGAAACCAACGCCCAAGTAGAAGACAACCTGCAAAAGTGTCTGAAATATCCTTTTCGTTTCACGGGTAAAAAGGTCTTTCTAATAGAACTGGGGTATTCTCTTGTTTCTTCGGGTGACATTAACAATGGCAACGTGGAAATAAAAGAGATGATGAACTTTCTCGGTACGGTATTCCAAGTGGAGTTAGGCGATTATTATGCCGCTTATATTGCCATGAAAGAACGGAAGAAAGACCGGACGGCATATCTTAGTCGTTTACAAGACTGCTTAGTCAAACGAATGGACGAAGATGATAGTAAATGACAGGTTTCTATTTTTCTTTTCGCCAGTGTTATATTGTTTTCATTCAATCCTGCCATATTGAAATCTTGCTTTCAATCAATCAAGCTATCAATATTTCAATAAAACAAGATTGCAGAATTGCAAAATAAACTCATCGGTCGGGGAACGCCCAGCGGCAAGGGGCGGGACCACCCGTCCCGACGAGCGAAAATCTTTAGTTAGGGAATGCCTTTCTTTCATTGGCAACACGACTTTGGAGTGAATTTGCCCAAGGTGTTTTTGCGGCACGGAAAACAGATTTGTGTGCCACAAATCACACCTTGCTGTTATCTGACGATAACATGATTTCAACGATATTTCTTAAGTATTTTGTGTAATAGCAAATAAGTGTGTATATTTGCTATTATCACCTTAAAGAAAAATATTGTTTTATGAAAGTTTTTATAAGTTGGTCCGGGAATAAGAGTCATCATGTAGCATTAGTCTTTCGTGATTGGTTGCCTTCTGTTATTCAATCAATAAAGCCATATGTCTCATCAGAAGACATAGACAAAGGTGCAAGATGGAGTACAGATATTGCAACAGAGTTAGAAAACTCCACATTTGGAATTTTATGTGTAACTAAAGATAATATAAATGCTCCGTGGTTGTCTTTTGAGGCTGGTGCTTTATCCAAAACAATGGATAAGTCATTTGTTAGTCCTTTCTTGTTTGATATTAAGAGGTCAGAAGTTGACGGGCCTATTTTGCAATTTCAATCAACTATATTTCAAAAAGAAGATATTCATAAATTATTGAAAAGCCTTAATAAAGCTTGTGGGGAAGCTAGTATTCCTGAAGCCATGCTTAATAAGGCTTTTGAAGTTTGGTATCCAACATTAGAAGAAGAATTAAATAAGATAAAAGGTATTCAAGATGAAACAGAGGCAACAGATTCCCCAAAAGATTTATCACCTGCTTATTCTGAAATATTAGAAGAAATTTTGGATTTATCTCGTAATAACCAAAAACTTTTGAGGACTACAGACCCTAAATTATATGAAAGTTTGGAACAATTAAAACTTTTGGCACAAGAACAAATAGAAAGAACAGAAAGAAATTCTGAGCTGGAGTTGAAACGAACAGCAAGAAGATTTCAACCCATGTTTTTAGAAGAATTAATCCATGTAAGCAATAGGGGAAGAAAAAATCCATTTGGATTTTTAATAATTTTAAGTCAATTAAAAAGGGATTTTCCATGGATATACGACAGCGGAAAAGAACTTTTGGCAATACTGAAGTCGCGAAGTAATAAAGATACGAAATTAGAAGCGATTGAAAATTTTCAAGAAATGATTGATTTTACATTCCAACATCCTTTAATGAGGGATATGCTTGGGAAAAAGGATTATTGGGGTTATATGAAAGAATTCCCTTATGTGCTTCGTAAATACGTTGATGAGTTAGGGCTTATTTTTCTTGAACATTAAGGTTTGTTGTCAAAAATGGGGTGCAAAAAACACACCCCATTTTTTTAGTTCTTATTTAATCTTTGAATCAACATTTCCATATCGTTACTTATTTTCAAATCGGTAATCCTCGCATAGATTTGAGTAGTCCTGATGTTGGTATGACCTAAAATCTTAGATACCGTTTCAATAGGAACACCGTTTGCGAGCAACACCGAAGTGGCGCACGAATGGCGTGCAACATGGTAGGTCAAGGTCTTTTCAATTCCACAAATGGCTGCAATTTCTTTCAAGTAATCATTCATTTTCTGATTGCTGATAATGGGCAAAATCTTACCGTTCGGTAACTGGTCTTTGTACTTTTCCAATATGGCTTTGGGTATATCCAGCAATCGGACGGTAGATGTAACATTCGTTTTGTGCCTTTTGCGCATAATCCACAAATTGCCGTCAAATCCGGTACGAATGTCCTCCTGCCTTAACTCGCATACATCAATGTAGGAAAGTGCCGTATAACAACTGAAAATGAACAAATCACGTACTTGTTCCAGTCGTTTAGAGCTAAACTCATGGTTGTAAATAGTGGTAATTTCTTCCATAGTCAGATAATCCCTATCGGTACGCTCAAACCTTACCCGATAACTACCGAAAGGGTCGGCAGTCACTAAACCCGTATTCTTGGCAAAGTTTACCACCGTGCGAAAGCGTTGCACGAACTTCATCGCCGTATTGTGGCTGCACCCGTAGTTGTTTTTGATATACAGCAAAAAGTCCTCAATGAACACCACATTAATGTCTTTAATCAGTATATCGGAAACCGAATACTTGAACTTCATGAATTCAACAAGCCGTTTCTTTGTCAGTTCGTAACGTGAATAGGTCTTGTCTGCGGTATTCATCTTCACTTTCTCCAAGTATTGTTCATTGTGCTGTTTAAAGAACTCTATCAAAGTCCGTTCCCTTGCAATCTTACCTAAAAAGGCGTTCTTTACCAGTTCTGCCGTCACATATCCGTCCTGCGCCATTAACGCATGGTAATGTTGGTGTACCGTGCTGCGAATACTCTCCAACATGGAATTGATATGTACGGCTTCTGCGGTTCTGCCGGAAACCTTGCCTAACTTCACGCTCCAGTGAGCCGGATTTATTTCCAGCTTGGTATTGAACTGGGCTACAACTTGGTCAATGGTGATACGTGCGATAATCGGTACGTTGCCGTTCTTCTTTACTGCATTTCGTTTGACGAAATAGAGTAGCTTGAAAGTACTTCTCATAATCTCTTTTTTTAGTTACAAAATTAAATTGATAAACTGAAAATGAGATATTTGCAGTACGGACAAATCAAGACAACAAACCGCCAATTTCAGACATTCCGTGACCTAAAATCCGAAAGGTCGGACAGGTCACGAATTGGTCACGAAAGTATGTCTTTTTGTGACCTTTTCGTGTCTTCGGTCACGGACTTTATACAAAGAAAAAACTCCTACAATACCTTGATATTGTAGGAGTTGTCTTTTTTTTGTCTGGTTTTGTCCAGCTTCTTGGTGATCCGCCTGGGGCTCGAACACTTTATATTATGCTTCTGTAACCATTTGATTATCAACCTTTCTAAGATATCGGGTTTGTGAAGTCCTCCGATTTCACCCTGTATTACCTGCTGCATTTTACAGTGGTATTCATCCTTCTATCATGTTACAAAGTTACGAAATTTCTATTTGATATGCTAATTTATGAGCCATTAATTGAATGTAATACTCTTATAATCAGATGAATATTATACGGAACGCCTTTGATAATATTTCAGACCAGATAGAGAATCTACTCTTGAAAAGCCTTACGATAATTATCTTCCAATAACTTTTCCACATCTGATTCTTTATACAAGATCTTCCCTCCTAACTGATAATAAGGAAGGATTCCATTGTTACGATACCCCTGCAAAGTTCTTCTGCTAATTTTTAATCATTGGGCTAACTCCTTATCTGTAATATATCGCTCTCCATTCAATGGAGGACGGCTATTATCTACGATCTTGTTCATTTTCACAAGCATACTGTCCAATGCTTTGAAAAAAGCAACAACCTGTTTGTTGTCTTTCATTATAATACCTTCCATGACCTATTTATATTTTTGATTTTAAAATTTTCTCTTTCCGTTGAAGCCCTACAAAAGTCAATAATGCCTCTACATCCTCCGGTTTATAGAAAATCTTGTGCTGAATTTGTGAATAAGGTAATTTACCGTTATCTCTTAGGGTTTGTAATGTCCGGGGAGAAATATTCAATCTCAAACATACATCTTGGCTATCCATTCATGCACTAAGATTTTTGACATTGACTTTTTGACAAAGCGAATCTACTTGTTTTGTAAAAGCGTTGAATTGATTCATCATTTTTTCAAACAGTTTGGTTTCAATGTAAATGACTTCCATAATAATGATATTTTTTTAGTTGCACCATAATTTTGATGCAAGATAGGGCGTATTTGCATGATTTAGGTTATAGTGTCACTTATTGTCATAGAAAGTCAGCTCTTTTCATAAAGAATGGAATTAATCAACCGGTGATGATACGAAATTATCCCAAAAGATAAAAAAGTGAAATAATAGCAAGAAAAGTATTTTTTATGCAGATGATTTGTTATTTTTGTAGGAAAGTTACGAAATAAAAGGGTGAATGTATGATTAGAGAACTCAGTATAGAAAATTTCATGTCAATACGAAAAGAGCAGGTGTTATCTTTCGAGGCTACCAAAGACAAGACCTCTCATGAGTTATTGACTGTCGAAATCAAACCGGGGATGCGGTTAAATCGTATGCTTATACTTTATGGGGCTAATGCTTCTGGGAAGAGTAATATTCTCTATGCCTATGAAACAATATGGAGAATGTTGGTTTCTCCCTATACCAATAAGCTGCAGGCTATACCTTTTTATCCGTTTGCTTTGGATAAGTATAAAAATACCCGATTGTCCGTGTCCTTTTATATAGGGCAAGTACGATACGACTATTCAGTGGAGTATAATAACCGCTATATCATTTCTGAGAAAATGGAATATGCTCCTAATGGAGTATTATCTTTATTTTATAGTCGGAAGTTTGTCCATGAAGATGTGGTACCGGATATTGAATTTGGTCGTACAGTTGGTTTACATTTGAAAAGTAAAAAAACAATAGTGGACAATACTTTGAATAACCATACTGTACTGTCTACTTTCGCAAAAGTATCTCTAAATGAAGATGCAAAGATATTCCGTGATACCTATAACTGGATTGTACGGTATGTGCATGGTATGAAGGGAAATACTCTTTTGGATATTGCCCAACAGTTGATTGATAATAAAGAGAAGAAAGATTATTTTATATCGGCTATGCGAAAGGCTGATTTTAATATTTCTAATATAAGTATTGACAATGAAGCAAGAATACAAAGTGGCAAAGATGTGTTTTTTACACATCACACCATAGACGGATCTGATTTTACTTTATCTTCTATTGACCAATCATTGGGGACATTACGCTATTTTCAGCTACAGGAATGCATGTTCAATATGTTGCGTGAAGATCATATATATAGTTTTGATGAAATAGAAAGTAATTTGCATTATGATCTTTTACTACATTTTCTGACGACATTTATGATGAATACAGCCAATTCTCAAATATTGTTCACTACGCAAGACCAGCAGTTATTGGACGAAGAATTTATACGTCGGGATATGGTTTGGTTTACCGAGAAATCCAAGGAGGATGCATCTACTGAACTTTATTGTGCTTCTGAATTTGGATTGCACAAGAATTTATCTCTTTATAAAGCATACAAGACTGGGAAACTTGGTGCTAAACCGGAATTAGGTTCCATTTTTTAAGGAAGTGATATGAAAACGCGGAAAACAAAAACTACAATAGCTGTTATTGGTGAAGGACCGACTGAAAAGTATTATTTGAAGTCATTAGAAGGTGTTATTCATGCACAAGTGAAACCTGTTGTTCCAAACCATGCCACTAGCATGGCTGAATTGGAACGTCGCATAGAACAATGCATTAATGATGGATATAATATGATATTCTGTCTAATTGATATGGATAATAAGAAAGAAGGGCGTAATCGAGAGAACTATTTAAGACTAAAAACAAAATATCATCAAAAAACGATCATCAAAAAGCGGCAGGGAACAGAAAGTCTAATACGTTTTTTTGAGAACGAGCGCTGTTTGGAAATATGGTTCTTATATCATTTCAAATATACGACTCAACAATTCAATAACTCAAATGAATTGGCAAAGGAATTGGAGCGAATTTGTAGTTATGAAAAGACCGAGGATTTTTTGAGCAGAAAATGCAGAGGATTACATAATTTCTTGCTTGCTAATGGAGGGGATCTTGATAAAGCAATTGAAAATTCAGAAAAATCTATATTATCTAAATTAAAGGAAGGACGTGAACATACTTATAGTGAAATGGCAGATTTCTTTTATGAGGTAATGAAGAAATAGTCAGATTTACACCTTTAAAAGATGGGTTTTAAATTTTAATAGGACACTAGTGATATTTACACATATATTAATATTATATACACCAATGTGGGCAGAATTGATAACTGTTCATTTACGACATTAGGTTTTCCTTGTCAATACCAATTAGTCTGGTATTTAAATAAAAAGTGTTCATCTTCAAATCATAAAATTTTAGAACGATATCAAACCTTAGAGTGTTTTCACTGCTATTGACTGAATTCCACACAAATAGCTTGTATATGTCGATAAATATTGCGAATATTGCATGAAAATTGTGTATAGAACATATTTTCATCAGTGAATACTATGAAACAAGAAGAATCATATATAATAAAAGAAATAGATATGGCTCAACCCAAACCACAGTGGGTACGAGCAATGGTATGCCAGATGAAGTTTCAAGATTTTTCTTTTGATCAAGATGGACGTTTGTTAATAATAAGGAATAGTCTTGAAATTAGGCATATTGTATTAAATCTCATGAATGTAGCCCTAAATAATAATGTAAATATTATTGTGTTTCCAGAGTTGTCTATTCCCCAGTTGTTAATAGGAGAAATTACAAAGATTGCTCGTCAAGGTAATATGTTTGTGTTTGCAGGTACTCGTTATAAGAAAGAAAACGAAGGGATCTATTCTATAGGTACCATGATTTGCCCAGAGAATGTGGTGGATATATACAAGATGACACCATCTCCTCATGAAGAATCTCCTTTACCAGGTAAGAGTGTAATTCCCGGTAAAAATGCCATTGTATTTACTAATACTAGCATAGGTAATTTTGCTGTCACTATCTGCGCAGACTTCATGAACACCAAGCTTAAGTCCCAACTTAAGTCGTATGATTTAGACTTTCTGTTGGTACCTTCTTTCCATGGACATTCTAATGATTATCATCAACTTATGCATTCTGATATAATTGAGTCACAGCATGGTCTTTATATATTGTACTCTAATTTTGCTGGTCATGGATTTGCAGATGGGAAAAGTGCCTTAATCGGATTGACTGAACGTGAATATCAGGATGATTTAAAATCTGAAAGATTGACTGATTCTAAACCTGAAACAAAACTTTTTGAATTAAAAGATTCTCAAAGCTATGCTATCTTTGACTTTGATATTACAAGCAAGAAACCTGTAAAAGGTAGAGGTCTGCATAATGGCATTAATCTTAAACTGCATAAATTTGATACGGATGAAAACCGTAAACAGGATAAGTTTATTAATAAATTGGGACATAGTTCAGATGTCTTTCGTGATATTGATAGCATTTTTGTTGCTCCCAAAGAATATGATGAAATCAAGAATTCACTTAAAGACCGGAATGTAGTTATGATCATTGGTGATCCTGGTATAGGAAAAACTTATACTGCAGTTCGTATACTGTATGAATATTTTCAAGAAGGATACGAAATTCGATGGATTTCAAGCCTTAAAAAGGAGGAGCGAGAGGATCAGATAGCAAAGCTCTCAGAATATGTTCCTAGCGAACGTGAGATACTATATCTCGAAGACCCTTTTGGTAGAACACTTTTTGAAAAAAGCAGTGAAATAAAGTCCTTGTTTCTACCATTGCTCAATCGTATAATGCAGAGCCATTCGAAGCTTATAGTGACATCAAGGCGTGAGATTTTCGAACAATTTACCAAAGAAACATTAAATAAAGATGAATACAATGAATATACATCAGATCTAAACATAAGAAAACCTTCCTATTCAGAGGAAGATTTGGTGAAAATAATCGAAGTATATCATAAAAGATACAATTCGTGGCGCTTGTCGCGAAATTTAAAGAATATTTTCATCAAAAATATACATGCTAGAAAATTGTTGACTCCATATTCTATCTTCAATATATTAAAGGATACACGTACTCTTCCTACAGCCTATGAATTGGAACGCCGTATTGATTCCTATACAAATAATGATTTGTCGGTTCCATATTCAGAAGGTATAAAACAACTTTCTGTACCAGAATTAATATGGCTGTACACAGTATATTTTCTCTCTGGCTATTCTTCAAATGTATGCCGTCAATGCTATGAAGAGGTCCAGAAACAACTTCAACATAATAAAATGGCTTTTCAATATGCTAACTTGTCTAGTGTAATAGAGATGCAAGATGGTTATAGGGTTATGCGTATGGGCACGTTGAACAGTTCATTCCGTTTTGTTCACCCTATTATTGAAGAAGTTCTATCAAAAATTTACCTTAATGATGCGGCCATACAACTGATAGCTCAAGAGGTATTTAACTATGTTGCACATAACTATATACTTGATGGCATAAAGATTTTAACAGGATTAGTATATCGACACTCAAATGTAGCACTTTCTATCTACAAACATTTGATTTCTACTACAGATATTAGTAGTATAGATTATGACGCAAAGGTATCACTATATAAGAAGATACTAAACACTCGATCTTACGACTTTATTGCTGAAGCAAGTACCCTTTTGCCTTTAAAAGATATGGTAGAAAGTTTGTATAAACCAATTTCTAGCAGCAATGCTTTTATTGATAGATTGCGTATTCTATACAAGAAAGTAGATGAATTGCAGAGTACTCGTATTATGCTGAAATGGGAAAATATTTTTAGTAAAGAAACTATTAAAGTCTTTCCTCCAGAGGATTTGGCGAAAGCTCTCAATATAGCTCAGATGATAGATTCTACCGTTGGATCCCAAATAGAGTGCAACTTGACAATGTTTGAGGTGCAGAGGCTTTTTATTAGATTTAAAACCTCCAATGCGCGACAAGTGTTTAATAAGGTACTAAAGGATACTAAGTTTGAAAATGTTTATGCAAAAATGAATTCCGAACTTGGGTTTGACAAAAATGAAGCAAGGGGGCGCTCTGCAAATAAAATCTTATGGAATTACTATTTAGACTATAACAAACCTAAAGGTTTTATATATCTTGATGATGGAGCCATTCGTAAGGCTCAAAAGGCGGCCAATATTTTTCTTGTTGGTGTTATTGGTATTAAAGGTTTTTTTGAAGCTGGCGATGTTGTGAATATATGTGATCGTTATGGGAAAGTGAAATATCATACGGTTGCTGAACTCTCTTCCCGTTTCATGTATACCTATCGAGGATTGCATTCTTGCGAGGTTTGTGAGATGACAGGTAACGATATGCAGTCCTGTATTGTATCGCGAGGTAAACTAAGATCAATATATATTAAAAAAGACTATTCAATATGACCTATAGGCTCCAAGAAATATTACGTATGGTGATACCAGGGCTATATTTAATAATCTTGCTATTTGTCACGCTAACATTCAATGGTGTGATAGGACTGGATAAGGTGCAAACGTTTATCAAGGACTGTGCTGCTGTAATAGTGTTATTGCTCCCATTTGTGGGGTTTGTGGTAGGATACATAATTGAATGTTTATTAGCTAGTTTGGAACACGGATGGTATTTTTTTGGTGGCAGGAGGCCTTCGAAGACGATTCTTACAGGATGTAAGCTCTATCCATTAGCAGATATTGATACAATCAAGATTGATAAAAAACTTGCAAATGATGTGACAAATAAAGCCTGTGGTAAAGTGTTGCAAACTGCTAAACAGAAGATTGATCGCTCTGAAGTAGAAAGTTTCCAATATACTTCGATTCTAACTCGCAACTTGTTCGGGAGTCAGTTGTTGTTTACAATCTTCATTACGTTTGTACTTGACAAGATTGGCAGAGCGTGGCTCATAACCTCATTATTCCTAGATTTACTATTCCTGATTTATTGGATTCACCACAATCATATATATGTAAAATATGTTCTTGCTGAATACATAAAGATACTTACCAGTGAATCAACAAAAGAAGTATAACTGCTTTTGCAAATTATAATAATTACATTAAAGAAAATTCAGAATAGTCGGATCAAGCTCTCCGACTATTTTTTACGGTCAATGTCATTTTTTGCGGTTGCTCAACGGTCGATTAACCAATAGCTTCATAAAGAACGCTGTAATATCGCACGATGAAAACAATAAATACAAGTCATCATGAATAACAGAAGAACCAAAGGAGACGGACAGATTCCCCATTTACTTAGCAGCATTCTCTCAAAAGTAAATTCCATCGAGAAGCTGCTTTCGCCCGCCATTCCCAGTATGCTCCATAGTGAGATACTGGATTCGAAAGGCGTGCTGACCTGTTTCCCTTATCGCTCAACGCACCGTACATGATACTATGATACTCCTTGCCATTCACATTTCCCCGTACCTCGTAGGCGGTTACATTGTAGAGGTTCAAAAGCGTATTGTACTCCGAAAGCAAATGGACGTTATAACACTCCAATAAGGTACAGGCGGCGTGCTTCACCTGCTCTTTCACCTTGCCTTTGGGATAATCCACCTTTTGCAAATGGAGTAATTCTTTTTCTCCTTTTCCGCTTATAGTCGGATGTAGACCATGGTGGACTTCCATTTCACAACAGATTTTCTGCGCACGAATAGCCTCCTTGTTATGATCTATCTTGATACCTTTCTCGTTGATGCGTACCGACACGATGTGCAGGTGTTTGCGGTTGATGTCTTCGTGCAACCAGACGATATAGGATTGATTCCCGTAATCGAACTTCTCCATGAACTCACAGGCTAATGCCATAAGCTGTTCTTCGGAAAGAATGTCTTTCGGGGATGGGTTCAGCGAGATATGGATAACAGACTTCCTAACGTGCGTATTGAGTACCGTGTAAGGCTCAAACGCCTGTACGCAGTTTTTCGGTACGTTTCCATACTTGTCCGCAGCGATCCGGGGATGTTAGAGAACCTTTTCTGTTCCGTCGTCTGTCTTAATTGTATTGTAGGCAGTCACTCCGTAGAAGGAGCTGCCGGAACTGATGTTCGGGACCATCGGATTACTCTTTTTTCGTGAGATAATTCTTTTCGTACTCCGTTGTCAGGGTGATAATCTGCTTGCAGAGGTCTTCCAACTTACGAGTTTCCTCGGCCAACTTGTGAAAGAAGGCGAGGGCTTTCTTCTCACCATAGATAGTGTGGATGCTCTTCACACATTGGTTATAGTTATTCCCGATGCGTCGGAATTGTTGATAGAAAGCGGTCAACTGAGCGTAATACTCCTGCGCTTCCTTGTCAATCCTCACCACCCACCCTGAACTCCCGTCCAAATATGCTTTTTATTGCTTCCTTTTCCGGCTTCGCTTAAAAAAGATGTTTTATAACCATTTGATTTTTAGCATGGTTACGTTGTCTTTGCGCATCTTATTGAAATATTGTGTTTTTCTACGGAAAAGCGTGTAGTTCGTTTTAATCTTTTATAAATCAGCGATTAAAAGTGTTTTTATAAAGATGCAGGTAACGATATAGTAGTGGAAGTTCAGCTACACATTGCATTGCTCTGCATAATTTCAAATATCTCTGTAACACAAAGGTAAGCAATGTTTTTGATGCTTCCAAGTTAATCATAACATATTTATAGAAGGGTTGACAATTAATTGTCAGCCCTTTTTTATCCGATATTCTCTGTTATTCTATCAGTTTCTTTTTTAAGAAGGAGAATTGCGTGTATTCCCCTTTCTACCTTGATGAAGAAAAAATATTCTGAAAATCCACATTGATACTAAGCGAGTTACAAGGAAAATATGGGGCTGGCGGTTACCGTCAGCCCTATTTTTTCATGCCCAATTTTGAAAACTTTGCAACCGAAGAAAGAAAAATAACCCATTGGAACAAAGGAATATTTTATGGAAGAGAACAGAAATGATATTGAGATACTCAAAGCAATGATAAAGGACAACTTTGAGGAACAACGAAAACTGATTGCCAAGCTGGAAACGGCTCTGGAAGCAGTAACCAGTTTCAACGGCAAGCAAATGCTGGACAGCCGGGATATGCGCCTGATGCTGAAAGTATGCGACCGGACACTGATCCGCTGGCGTAATTCCGGGAAACTCCCATTTTTCAAACTCAGCGGCAAGATTTACTTCTGGGCTTCTGACGTATATAAATTCCTGAGAGAAGAATGTCTAAACGAAGATTTCATATCTGATTCTATTAACTCATAAATAAAAATTCACATGGAAAATCAAGCTAAAGTAATCGTCATAGAACGAAACAAATTCGCGTCACTTGTCAAATCACACCGCAAATGTCTCCAGATGCTGAACATCCTGACCTACATCTACACAGTTAAGGAAGTAAGCCTGACCCTGACCTTGCAGGAAATCTGTGAGGTCCTGCACATGACTCCCGAGGAAGTGGAGATACAGCGACAGAAAGGATATATCCGCTTCACGACACAGAAAGGGATGACCGTCTATGAAATCACGGACCTGCTCCGATTGGAGAATATGCTGGAGATGGGGAGTGTCTATCGTAAGATCGACAAAAAAGTAATGAATCTCGAACCTCTAAATAATGAATAAACAATGAAAGAAGAAGAGCAAGACAAGAAACAGCGGAAGCGTCTGGTACACGCTTCTCTGTTTAGTGGATTCGGCGCCCCAGACCTGGCTGCCGAATGAATGGGATGGCAGAATGCCTTCCATTGTGAGATAGACGATTTTTGTAATACCATTTTAAATTACTGGTTTAAAGATGCAAAAAGTTATACAGATGTCACAACGACAGATTTCAGAGAATGGAGAGGAAAAATCAATGTCCTTACAGGAGGTTTTCCTTGTCAACCATTCTCTGTCGCAGGCCAAAGAAAAGGAGCGGATGATAACCGTTACCTCTGGCCTCATATGCTCAGGGCCATACATGAGATCAGGCCCGATTGGGTCATTGGTGAGAACGTTGCTGGCATCCTCACGATGGTACAGCCCGGCCAGGAGACTGAAGTGGGAAGTCAGTCCACTCTATTCGGAGAGAGTGAGCCTGTATTTAAAAGACGGCAGCAATATGTTGTTGAAACCATTTGCCATGATCTTGAACGTGAAGGATATTCCATCCAGCCGGTACTTATACCGGCTTGTGCCGTCGGAGCTCCCCACCGCCGGGACCGGATATGGTTTATTGCCCACCGTGACAGCCCAGGATTACAAGCGCAGGGGACCGAACAGCCGCCAGCAGGGATTGCCGGAGATGATCCATGAAATACTCCTTCCCACTCCATTGGCTACGGAGATACACCATCCGGAAAGGGTTCACAAATGGAAACAGGCCCATGCTCCATCCCTGTACAGCCAGCTCAATGGGGAGAAGAAACCCAACGGATTGAGCGACTTTCTGGACTTTTACGGGATGCTGCTGCCCACCCCGGTAGCCAGCGATGCCGGTGTGGGTGCGGTAATGGGGAAAAACGACAAGATCATAGTGACACCGAAAGGAAAGGTGAGAAAGATCAATCAGAAAGGCCATGTCTGGAGTGTAGGGCTTGGGAGGATGGCGGAGCTTCTGCCCACTCCGACAGCGAGGGACTGGAAGGGCGCGGCAAGCCTGGAGAGTCTGGAGAAGAGATGTCGGATACCGGAAAAGAACAGCCTGCCCGATTTCTTCGCCCGGACTGGAAAGAGTTTCCAGCTGAATCCCCTGTTTGTAGCCGAGATGATGGGCTTCCCCCCCGACTGGACGGTATCTCCTTTTCTCGGTGAAGACAGGCATCCATTAAAGGATACGGGAACGCTATCGTCCCCCAGGTAGTCTACGAGATATTTAAAGCAATAGAAGAAACCTATAAATTAAACAGTCATGAATAAAGTATCAATATTTGAACATCCTGAGTTCGGACGCATCCGGACACTGGAAATTGACGGGAAAATATGGTTCTGCGCCTCGGATGTTGCCGCCGCACTTGGCTACTCTAATCCGCGAGATGCCGTCGTAAGACACTGTAAACCAATGGACGTCGTGGTTTACGACACCCCCACACGCAGTGCCGTCCAGAAAATCAAGTACATCAGTGAAGGGAACGTATACCGGCTGATTGCCGGTAGCAAGCTGCCTTCCGCCGAGAAATTCGAAAGCTGGATATTTGATGAACTGGTTCCCGAAACACTAAAGAACGGTGGCTATCTTCTTAAGAAGAACGGCGAAACGGATAATGAACTGCTTGCGCGTGCCGTATTGCTCGCACAGAACCGTATAAAAGAGCGTGACAGCCGTATTTCAGCATTGGAGAAGGAGAACAACTATGCTATCCTGAAACTCAAGCTACAGGCCCCAAAAGTTCAGTATTATGACAAAGTCCTCCAATCCCAAAGCACCTACACGACCACACAGATAGCGAAAGAATTGGGAATGACTGCCGGTATGCTGAACAAACGGCTTCGATGGGCAGGCATCCAGTTCCGTCAATCCGGTCAATGGCTGCTCAAAGCTCCTTATCAGAATCAAGGCTATACGGCAACCCGGACCCATGTATGGGAAAGCCGCACAGGAGAAACCGGCACGGCCATGTTGACCGTTTGGACGGAAAAGGGTCGGTTATTCATACATTATCTTTTTGAGGCTTATCTGGTATAGCCAGAATATAAGACCGGGATAAATAAAAAAGCTACTGAAACAAAAGTTCAGTAGCTTTTTTATTGCTTTCAATTGATACTATCTCAACCGTGGTCCCGTTTTCTTCTTTTCTTTCACAGGCACAATTTCTTGTCGGGGTGCTTCTTGCGGCCTTATTCTTTCACTTACAGTCTCACTCTGAAGAAGCCTGTTTAAATACCGGAGGTTCTTCAGTAACTCCTGTTTACATTCCATCTCCAGGGAATGGGCCATATTCGACATCGGGCTGGTACTTTTCCTGACAAGCGGACCGTTCAGGAGATCTTCTTCTACATACAGGGTACAACGCTTCAAATAGCCTTCAATGTCCTTCGGCGTTTCAGCGGTATCAATCGCCTCTTGAATAGCCTTATAATGTTTATCCATATAACAGGCCTTATACAAGTCATCGGCATGCCAGTCAAAGAAATGAAGATAGTTGCTTGCCAGTTGCGCGCTATACTTTTTTATATTGCTTTCTACAACACCTTTCTTCTTGTCAAGATATTGCTGCAACTGTTCGATTCTTAAATCACTTTTATCCATCGTTGTCTGATTTATAGTTCCGTATCCGTTTCAGTTTCACTCTGAAAGGAGATATCCAATTCCCTTTCCTGATGGAAATTATCCGTTACCACGAGTTTAATCTCCGCATTCTTACTGCTTCGATTATGATAGAAGAGTGTGAATACCTGGCGGCAGGGGTCGCTGCTGTCCAACTCCGCTATCGAATCCAACGGTTGCATCTCCCGGTTCACCAGATAGACCTTCTTCTTGTCGTACACCTCGCCGCTACCCTCCATCTGTATATAACCGATTTGATAACCGGTTCCCTCATAGTTTCCGCTACGATTAAGTGTCAGACGAATCTCCACGGTCTCATCCGGGGAAATGGTTTTCTGGAGATACCAGGACGTTAACGAGAAATCGTAAGCCTGCTGCACTTCCAATTTATCATCACAACTACTCAACAGGCAAAGCATTGTGAGCATGATGCTACTAATTATTAATTTTATCTTCATGATTTTACGTATTACTAAATGAATAATCTACTTGAATCCGGTAACGGCTAACGCCTGATGCCCGTTTTTACCTTTCTTTCAGGCGGTTCTTCTTTCTTCGCTGTTTTAGTTGCCGTCTGTTGCAGGTTCTCTTTGGGAGGCGTTTGCGCAAGGATATTCGCGAATTCCCGGTAATCCCTTACCAACTGTTGCATACATTCCAACTTCAGGAAATGGGCCACACTTGTTGTCCGGCTGGAACTCCTATAATCCACCTGGCCGTTCAACAGTTTGCTTTCACAGTAAGCGGCGTTGTCCTTAACAATCTTCCGAACTGTATCCATGTCCCTTGCCTCGTCCACCGTCTGTCGGAGTTTCTTATAACACCCGGACATATAGTGGGATTTATACAGACTCTCCGCATCCCATTCGAAAAAGTGCAGAAAATTCTCATTCATCTTCTTGCTTTGTTCACGTATGTCCCGTTCTTCCCGGTCTATTTTGATATCCAGCCAGTGAAGCATCTGGTCCACGTTCCAATTACCTTGTTCCATACTATTACTGTTAATTGAAAATGTACTTGACGCCGACAGCTACCACTGTGTGGAAATTCCCCACGGATGATCCGAAGAATATCCTCTCTCGGACATTGAAAAGAAAAACCAGCCTGTCGGAAAGGAAGGCCTCCATCTCGAAAGCCGGGGCAACACCATAAATGAAGCATCCGTCATTCTTTAAAGTCGCCCCGTCATAGAGCAGCCTACGGTTCCAGTTGGTCGCCTCATAACCCGCCAGAGCGGAAAGACCGGCAGAGAAGAACACGTTCCTGCCACGGTCCGAGAAGAACGGCACGAAATAACCAACCTCCCCGGTAAACTGCGCTTTGGGGATTGCAATGTTCTTATAGGAATAGTGCTTTTTCACAAAATCTGCCCCGAACAGCCAGCGGGAATGGTTCCGGTTGTACCGGCTCAGAGCCAGTCCGATCTGGAAGTTACCATGCAGGTGCTTCACATTCGAACCGAAGTCGTCTACACCGCCTAACGTAAGCTGAATACCTTTCTGCCCCGGCAGGTAACGCTGGGCAAAGCATTTGCCTGCCGCAAAGGGCAGACAAATGCATAACAAAATAAATAAAACTCTTTTCATGATTACTCACCGATTAATTCATTCACAATACGCGCATCCACCAGGTCACTGTTCTCAATATAGAACCGCTGGTGACGGCCTCCCCCTTTCTCGTAAATTTCCACTTCCAGTAACTTGTCGTCAGGAATGACAATCTTTGGAAAGGCATACACAATCCGTCCCGTGCTCTTTCCCTCAATGCGCGTCAAGGCATTGAGCGTGCGTACCGGTTCAATATAAGTTTCCTGCCGGGCCGTCCTTTTGGCAATCTTCTTATCTACCACTTTAAACCGCACGAAATCCACATCGAAAGGCACATTGGAGTTGTTCGTCAGGGAAACATGGAAGAAGATCAGGTCCTTATGCACATAAATGCCCTTTAAAAGAGCCTGCATACCGAACTGCCTGCACCCGATATGCTTCACGTCCCTGCGGTCCAGCCGGTGGATGGTGTACATCACGCTGGCAATGACCGTCGGATCTTCCTCGCCCAGTTCCGTGACACGGATGGAACTGCCTCCTTTCTTTTCTACCCTGTCCGGGTTCATCCACTGGTCCATATTGATATTCAGCGTGGAAGGCTCCTCCTTATAAACCACATTGAAAGAAAAGAAAGAACCGTCTCCCGTAATCACGGAGAAGTTCGTCTCGCCTGTAAACTCCTTTACCGCCGCTTTGACACGCACCACATTCTCAACTCCGTCAGCCTTGCCTGCGATGATATTATTGCTTCCCAGATCCACGTAGCGAACTTCAGTGGGAAAGAGGATATGCACCGTCTTCCCGAAAGTGACCTCTATCTTATAAGGAGTGATATGCTGGCCCGCCGTCAGAATCCTGACGGGATTTGCCAGTGTTTCTTCCTGTGCGAAACCGGATACCGAGGCCAGTACAGCCATCAATAATGCTATTACTATTTTCATGGTCTTATCTTTTTTATTAAAGTGAATAATCCGTTATTGTTTCTTTGTGACCAGCAGCACCTTATATCCGGCTTTCAGCGTCACCTTGACCGCACGGACCCGCCCGGCAATCAACCGCGTGCCGCCCTGCATGACTCCGCGCGTCAGGTCCATGACCACCTGCTGTCCGGCAGAACGTGCGAATGATACGCTGTTTCCCATGCTCTCGCTGACCGTCCCAGCCGCATCCTTTGCCGCATTACGGGTTTCCGATCCGGGAACGAAAATACCTTTCTGCCCGTCTATATCGTAAGCCGCCAACTGCACGGGGATGATATTCCCGGCATACTCGATGCTGCTGATCAGGATATCCAGACGCTCTCCCTGTATGACCGCCGCACCCGTTACCAGACTGTTCTCCGGAACAGTAATACTTCCGGCTTGTAGAGGTTGCAGCAACCGGAGTCTTACCCTGCCTCCCTGCTGGGTGGTCTGGTTCTCCGAAATGCAGGCGGCGATGGTATTCGTCCCCATTTGGTAGCTGCTCCCGACAGCAGTATTAAAACCGTAATTCCTCTCGACGGCGAGCGAAGCAATATAAGCGGAATCCGTAACAGGTTGTGAAAGGCCGGAGGTCGTCTGATATTCCGCCCGCTGAACCGGAACAACTTCCGTGGGTTCTTCTCCGACAGCTTTCTCCTGAACCGTATCCTTGTCAGGGTTCAGATACTTTGCCGCCATCCTGTAGGAACGCTCCATCAGTTCTTCACGGGTAGCCGCCTTGCTCTTTTCCTTTTCCGCCTCTTCCAGTTTTTTATTCAGTTCGTCCACTTTTCTTTCCAGATCGCCGCTTGCCGTCTCTTTGGGAGTTTCATAGAAATCATCCAACTGCCCGGAGATTTGCTCGTAGGTATTAACGGACTGTTGCAACCGGTCTCCGTCCTTTTCTTTTTCACCGGTATCGGATGATTTTCCATTATTCATCAATGTCCCGGCAAGCTGCTCCAGCGACTTCATCCGGCTTTCTTCCTCCACTTCCGCCTGCTGCTTCTCATAGGCGGCGGTTTTCTTATCCACCAGTTTGGCCGTGGTAGGCTCCGGCACGTTCACATTGAATCCTGAATTTCCGGGAGTTTCCGTCCCGTTTTCCTTGCCGGTGGGGGCAAATATTCAGTACATGACTCCCAGGAAGACCAGCACAAAGGCCGGAATCACAATGAACTTCCTTCTTTTTTCCATCTCTTCCGGTGTGAGCACCTTCTTCTCTTTTTCCGGTTCTTCCTTCAAGGCCCTGCCGTTTTCCGGCTGTACCGCCGTTTCTTCTGCCGCTTCGGGCTTTTCCAAATCTTTATCTTCCATTACTCGTTGGTTTTAGGGTGATACATTATACTGTCTTTATCCGCCCGGTGGATGGAGTCCGCCGGATGGACAAACGGCAACTCCTTTTGTGTGCCGTGGGAGAGAAAACGCCCGAAAGTGCGTGTTACGGTGATAGCACATAGAACGGTACTGATAACCAGCATGCCCACAAGCACTCCCTTACGCTCTTTTTCGGACAGCTCCTCGCAAACGTTCTTCAGCTTTTCGCTGATCTCTGTCTTTATCTTCCTGCTTTTCATTACCTTATTATATTAGCGTTCAATGGTCCTTATATCCCTGTTTTCCAGGATCTCAAAGCGTTCCGCCATGAAGCCTTGCGGATTGTTATCCGACCTGACCGTACTCTGCAGGAAGCAACGGGTGACCAGGGAACGCTCGGTGATATTGCTGTTTCGGATAATCATCTGCCGGGCAAAGGTGGTGATCCGGTACGGATAGTTATCGAAGTCACACTGTATGCTGTCCACCAGAACAGTCTGGTTAATATTACCGCTGATCAGACGATTATAATAGCCTTTCTCGTTCCAATCCCGGTAATAACTATAAAGACTCTTGTCCGCCAGATACATGGCCCGGTTGATATTGGATTCGATAGCGGCCTTATCGGGAGCCAGCGTGAAAAACAGTTCATGCATGCGGCGCACATGCTCGCGGGCCTCCACCGGACGGTTCAATGCCGCATCCTGGGATAACGCCACTATGAGTGACTTGCCCTGATCCAATACATATACCTTCTCCCGTTGCTGGTTGGCAAAGAGATAGGACCTTCAAATGGCATACGTAGTCAGCGAGGCGCAAATGCCCAGAAAGACCAACGTGAACAGACGGATCTGCCTGAACGAGGATTCGATGTTTTTTAAACTTTTAAATTCCATACTACTATGATTTTTTCAATTTCTACTTTTTCAATAATACGGCACCGACATTTCCCGTTGAAGCACCCGCCGCAGCACCGGCTACATTGGTCACCTTGGATGCCGTATTGTTGACATTCCGGTTATAGGAACTCATACCTCCCGCCTGGACAATCCAGTTCGAAACAGTCGGCACACAAAAATATCCGATAATACCGATAACCATGAATATCAGATAGATGGCCGAGGAACCGTCTACGTCGATGATACTCATCGGATCGGCCATCAGGTTCATCTCTTCCTGCAGGATGAGCGTCTGTATCTTGGCAAGCATCGCCCCGAACAGGTCTGATACCGGCAGCCAGAGATAGACACTGATATAGCGTGCCAGCCATTGGATGAGCGTGTTCTGCAGCCCGTCAAAAACACTCAGGGCAAAGGCTATCGGCCCCAAAAGGCTCAAGACTATCAAAAAGAAGGTACGGATCGTGTCGATGACCAGCGAGGCGGATTGGAAGAGAATCTCCAGCAATTTGCGCATGACCATCTGGACAATACCTTGCAGGGAGAAGGCATACGAAACCTCATACATGGTCTGCAAGGCCGTATGTTCCTCCTCACTCCAGCCCATATTATCCAGTTCCGCATCCAGCTCCTCATTGGAAGCAAAGACACGTCCGGTCATCATCGTCTTAGCCATCATGTCCGCACGGAGCTTGTCCTTCTCCTGCTGGTACTTCTGCAAGTCGAAGGTCTGGTCACGGAGCAGCATTCCGGTTCCCTGAACGATGGGGCTAAAGATACCGTTGAGAGTTCCCAGCACCATCACGTCAAAGAAAAGGATACACATGCCCAGGACAAAAGGCCGTAACATCGAAAAGACATCGATGGGCTCCGCACGGGAGAGAGACTGCCAGACACGGTAAGCGATATAGAACAAAGCCCCTAATGCAGCGAGTGCCATCGCCATGTCCATCATCGGGTGGCAGAGTTTGGTCATCGTATCATAGAGATTCCGAAGAATCTGGTGCATATTTTCAAATGAAATGGATAATAATACCATAATTGATTCTTTTAAAATTGTAGACTACCAATAACGCTCATCCTTGCCGTACAGGTCGAATACCTGTTGCTGCTCGTTCTTCTCCTTGGCACGCAGGTAGGATACATGCAGGTTCTTGCGGGTGTAGTAGTTGGCCAATTCCTTGTAATGTGTCATTTCCCTGTATACCCGGTTCACCAGGTCGATGCGTTCCTTGTCGTTCATGGACATGCCGGTGGGGTTGATGATATTCTTCAGCTCTGCAATGCTGCGGCTGCTCTTCTTCATGATGGTGTTATAACCGGCAGCTATCGCATTCAGTTCCCGCTGGCTGAAATTCTTGTCGGGCAGCATCTTGCCGAAATTGTTTACATAAATTTCAGAAATGTCACTGAGCATCAGGACGGACTCTTTTACTTTCTCACTGCCGCTGATCAAGTCATTCACCTTACGCAGTTTATCATAATACTCACGCCCCTGTTCGAAAATCTTTGAGGTCTCTTTCCATGTGGAAAGTGCATTTTGAGCCGTTTCAGATGTTTCCACCATTTCATTGACACTGTTCACGATACCCTGGACGAGGTTGCCCGGATCGCTGACCACCCATTGTGCCTGCACGCTTGCCGGTACCATAAAGGGCGACAGGACAAACAACATGCTTAAAATTCTCTTTTTCATTGCTTCTTGATTTTAATCGTTTATTTTTTCTTTTTCTTCTCTTTAGCCAGCACGCGGATCGCCTGCTCCATATTACCGCCCAGCTTCTCGGTCATTTGTGTGACTTCCAACTTTTCGGTTTCTTCTGTGGTATAGGTGAGATACTCCTCGACAGAGGTCTCTGTTGCATAGACAGCAGACTGGACACCACCCAGACCAATCCAAACTTCCTTATACTTCCTTGCCGGATCGTTAGCCTGATTGATAGACAGGATTTGTCCTTTTTCTTTGTCGGTCAGTCCGAGCAGGGACTGTACGGAGTCAAACTTGTTGATATACTTCCGTTGATCCAATAGAATCTTGCAATCGGCATTGTTGATGATGGTGTCCTTGATAATGGGACTTGACACGATATCATCCAACTCTTGAGTGACAACCACAGCCTCACCGAAGTACTTTCTAACCGTTTTGTACAAAAACTTTATATAATCGGCCATGCCTTCCCGTGCGATAGCCTTCCAAGCTTCTTCCACAACTATCATCTTCCGAACCCCATGCAAACGTCTCATTTTGTTAATAAACGCCTCCATGATGATGACGGTCACGACCGGGAAAAGGATTTTGTGCTCCTTAATTTCGTCAATTTCAAATACCACAAAACGCTTGTTCAACAGGTCGAGCTGCTCATCGGAGTTCAGCAGATAATCGTACTCTCCACCACGATAATAAGGAGCCAATACATTCAGAAAGTTAGTGAGATCGAAATCCTTCTCGCGGTAATGCTTCTCCTCCAGTATTCCACGGAACTCTCCCTGTACGAACTCGTAGAAAGTATTAAAAGAAGGAACCAGTTCATTGTCCTCCTTTATCTTTTCAAGGAACAGGTTAACTGCCATTGAAAGGGCCACTTCCTCGGCACGGGTAATCACTTCCGTATCCCTTTTCCAGAGCGACATGATCAGCGTTTTAATGGACTCTTTCTTTTCCAAGTCAAAGACCTTGTCTTCGGTGAAAAATGGATTAAAAGCTATCGGATGTTTTTCACTATACGTATAATATATGCCGTCCTCACCGTTTGTGCGCTGGTGAATCAGGTCACATAATCCTTTGTAACTGTTACCGATGTCAATCAATATAATGTGGGTATTCTGTTCCCAATACTGTCTCACAAGATGGTTCATGAAAAATGACTTGCCTGAACCGGATGGCCCGATGACCAGCTTGTTACGGTTCGTGATAATACCACGGCGCATCGGCTCGTCCGAAATATCCAGGTGCAGGGGCTTCCCATTTGTCCGGTCTGCCATTTTGATACCGAAAGGCGACAGGGAATCCGCATAGTTCGTCTCTTCCGTAAAGAAGCAGACTCCCTGTTCGATGAAAGTAAAAAAGGACTCCTCGGAAGGAAAATCCCCCTCACCACCGGGAATACCTGCCCAATACAAGGCAGGCGCGTCAATGGTATTGTAACGGGGCTTGCATCCCATCAGGGCCAGGGCGGAACCGGTATCGTTCTTTATCACCTTGAGCTTTTCCCGGCTATCCGACCAAGCCATGACATTGCAATGGCAACGAATGGCGGTCAGCCCGAAAGAATGCGCCTCGTCCAGATACGCGTCAATCCACTGCTTGTTGAGCTGATTGGCACGGCTGTACTTGGAAAGCGAGTGCATGTTACGTGCCGTCTTCTCAAAGCGTTGCAGGATTTCTGCCGAATCATCAATGAACAGGAACTGGTTATAGATATGGTCACAGGAGAGCATCAGCCCCACAGGAGCGGCAAAACTCAAACGGCAGTCGCTGCGGTCGGTGGAGTATTTCTCATAACGGGTATCCGTCTGGACGGAATCGGGAAGATCATCCACATCTGAAAGCGTATGCACACAGAGGATATCATCCCCGATGCGCATCTCAGATGCGCTCATTTGTATATCCTTCAGTGTGGTCGTGTCCTGTTGTGAAAGAGAAAAATATTTCTCGATCAATCCGGCCTGCTGTGGTGTACCGACAATCTCATCGGTGCTCAACCGTTCCAGACGGATAAAGGCCGAGTCATTCAGGATGCGCTCGAACTGGTCGACACTCTCCAGAAAGCGGCTGACCGCATCCTTGTCCCGGACTTCCTTCGGAATGATATTCCCCCGGCAGAGGATGGAGAAGTTGCTCTCTTTGCGACTCCGTTCTTTGGTTGTCTTGGTGATGAACAGGTAAGAGAAATGATTTAAATAAGGCCGTTCATTGAAATGCAGCTCGAAAGAACGATCCAGAAAGCTCATCCCGTCTTTATGCGTGTCGGCTCTGTAATTCTCTTTCAGGAACCAGTCTTGGCGGTGTACTATCGTATAGTTCGGCAGTACCTTGACTGCCTTTGTTCATGTGCCGTGCATGGATACATAATCTGCGGAAGTGACCGTGAACAGCTCCGGCAGAAAGACCTTGAAGCCGATGGTCACGTCCGCGTCCTTGGAGAGGATGCACCCTTCCTCCACGGACAGGATCGGAAACTTACTTTCCAGCGTTGCGGCTTTTAATATATTTCTCATGAATGCGTTTTTTAAATAAGGAAGATATACGTTTGCGATTGATGATATAGGACGGGTGGTACTTGACTGCGGCCAGCTTCATCAGGCCGTTGGGACCATACTTCTTGTTCAGGTGGAACACCCCGAAGATCAGAGAGAAAGCGGAGAGGACACCGAAACCGATACAGAACCACCGGTCAATACCTATCATATAGAAGATGACGAACAGCAGGAAAATGGCCAGCAAGCCCCCGACAAAGAAGTACAGGTATTGTGCCTGCAAGCCGTTGAATTCCACGTTGCGTCCGATTCCCTTGTTGATATTGTATTCCATAGCCTGCTATATTACAGGAAGAAGGAACGAAGGACTGTCGCCGCGACGATGAGGAAGACGCAGGCTCCAAACCAGCTCCCGGCAGTTTTACCTGTGTCGGGGTCGCCGCTGCTGAACTTCGAATATACCTTAATGGCACCTATCAGCCCTACAATAGCCCCTGCCGCATATATCAACTTGGTGGCGGGGTCAAAATAACCGGTAAGCATGGATGTAGCCTTTGTTATACCGGCACTTCCGTCCCCTTCGGCATAGGCACCTAGGGTGGAAACAGCTATTCATGCGATAAGCGCAACCGTCTTTTTAAAATGTCTTTTCATATGCAATCTAATTTTTTAGTGTGAATAAAATCTTGTTTCAAACAATCCGCAGGAAGTTGCCCTCCTGCGGATTTGTCTCTTGCAACCACGATGTCTTTTTAGAATCAACCTGAGTCATAGTAACCAATCATAGGTACTTCCGTTTTTAAGGGGTTAATCACTCTTTTAATGTTCGCTCCGGTAAAGGGAAAGGATCAACCGGAATCATAGAAGCCTCTCATATCTCTGTATCTTCTTTTCTAACAGGTTATACACTACGTTTCAAGAACTTGTCCTGCCCGGATCAACCGGAATCATAATACTGTCTCATATTCCTTACTTGTTCTATTTATTCGGGCACATGCTCCCTAATATCAAATTCCCGGAGAATGTCGTCCCTATTCTTTCCTGTCAATAAATGGGGCTCGCCCCGGTCCACATACAAGCGCATATAGCGTTTCAGTCTATCGCTGCTTCCCAGGACGCTCGCCTGCAGTACCCTTTCCATGTTCGTGCCTTCCAGCTTTTGGAAAGTCTGCCGGGCCTGTTCCTGTTCCGCTTCCGTAAGTTCGTCCGATGCCATTGCTTTCTCAATCATATCCATATCGTCAAAGGTGACACCGGTTGCCCGGTGGGGATTGCTCCGCTGTACGTATCCTGTAATCTCATAGCGTTCGGGAATCTCCTCTTTTTCTTCACCGGAAGAAGGAGAGGCCTCCCGCATATAATCAATTTCAGGATAATTCAGTTTTTGAAAAGGAACCGGGACTTCCGGGAATTTCGTATTCTTATCAAGGGGGTCGCGCACTCGGAGAACCGGCTCTGTTTTCTTTTCGGGAGTAAAGGTATCACTCTTTTCCATGCCTGATTCAGGCTGTCCGCTATTGTCATCTATTGTCAGTGATTGTCGTATTTGGTATCGGCTTTTGCCTATTATTTCCGTCTCGGATGAGGAAGCTGCCGGATGGATGGCGACAGGCGTAGCCCGACGTTCCTTCCTGTCCTTTCTGCCTCTCCATGTGAAAATGCTGCCTGTATGCACATACTTTTCAATACTCAGGTAAGAGGCATAGATGAACAGGATAATAAAAAGGTATTCCATGTCCTTATGATTTTAGTGATTGGTAATACTTCTCCAGCACGGCATTTATCAATCCGCCGTTCTCTTCGAAATGATGTGCCAGCACCTGGTTTACAAAACCGGCTACGGTCACTTCGCCACGTCCTACCGCCCATACCAGGGACGAGATGCGGCGATGCAGGCCGGCATCGATATGCAATGATTTACGGGATTTGGTTCTGACCGTATTCAGGAAGGACGCCCTGTAAGCGTCGATTTCCCCGGTGGTAAAGACCGGAGCTTCGCTACTCCCGGCAATCTCCTCTACCGTATCCTCCGGCTTCGGGGATGCACTCGTTGCAGGGGAGTCCGGTCGTATCGTCCCTTTCCTGGCGACAATATCCAATATGGCCTTCTCGTCAATGCTCCGGGGGTCAAATCTCTTTTTTCCGCTGTCCATAATTCCCCTTATTATAAGGTATGGGTGGTATCCAGATGTGTTACGGCACATAACTCATCTATCAGTTCACAGAGGCCCGAACCTTTTATCTGGCGGTTGTCGGGAGGGAACAGTGTGGAACGGAAGATACTGTTCTTCAGGGAGCTCAGCTCCTTGTTATAGCGTTTGGTATCCGGTATTCGTGACTCCAGCAGGCGTAACTCCGCTTTTTGTATGACGCGGTTCCAGGACTCGTAGCTTTCTGTCCGTTCACGCTTGTCGACCATGTTCCAGAAAAGATAGATGCCTTTCAGGTTACAGTTGTGCCTGGCAATCAGTTCTTCCTCCACCACCTCGGCAAACTGGAGGGAACTCTGCATGACGACATTATCTGCCTTTAGGGGGATGAAAATGTAATCTATTGCGGAAATGGTATGGACAACCCCTTCGCTGCGGAGGGTTCCCGGAAGGTCGAACAGTACGACATCAAAGACGGCATCCAGCTCTTCGATGTAGCGGTACAGGTCTTCTATAGCTTTCTCCGGATTGCTTTTGATTACCGGATAGGAACGTTTCCGGATTTGTTCATGCTGCCGGTAGAGGGCCACTTTGAGAAAATCACTTTCCTGCACGCTTTCTATGTCCCGGTCACGCATCCGGGAGATGCTGTGCTGGGGGGAGTCGCAATCCACGACACCCACCTTCAGACCTTTCTGGTAGTGAAGGATACTGGCCACCAGAACTGTGAAGGCAGACTTTCCGACTCCTCCTTTCTGGCTGGCAAAGGCAATTAATAACGGTTCTTTTTTCATACGCTTTCTTTATATAATCAGATAAAAATATAATGCTGTAAAACTGTAATGCTTATAATTGTATATCGTTCTACATTGCAAAAGAAAGGAATGCCGGGAAAAGATGAAATACCCTGTCACGGATAGTCATGGATAGTCAGGAATTGACAGGAGGAAATGCCGTCAGGCAGACAGGAAAGGTTGCAATGAAAAAAGAAAAATCCCTGCCTCATCTTTGAAGCAGGGACTAATAATAAAGGAGCGATACCGGTTACCGGACGTAACCGGCGGCTTGCAAGTCCGTCAGGAAATGTTCAGGGGTATCGGTGGCAACTGACACACCATGCAGCTCCCCGTAACGCCGGGCAAAGTTCTCCATATACTCCTGATCCGTGCAATCATAGTCGAACCGGCTCCCCTCACGGAGCAGCCGGACGAACTCTTCCGGGCTGGCGGCGGTTATCTGACCGCCATCCAGCAAATGATAAGTCTGTATCATACCGCTAACTTTTTAGTTCTAAGTTTAAAAAATAATTTCTGTTTCCCGTCCAAGAAGGGTAACCCCTCCAGTGTCATCCGGCTGGGAAGGCTGGAGCTTTTCGCAAAGGTAATCAATCCGTTCAAGAACCGGATCCAATTCTCCATCTTTGTGAAATTAGTCGTACCGGAATGCTGGCGGAACTCAACGGTCCGGTGCCTGGAATAAGCCTCAAAATTGACCTTGTGGTACCGGTCATTATTAAAGACCTCCCGCAGGCCGTCTATCGTCCTTACCGATTTGATTCTCTCGTCGGAAACACCGGAGAGGGTTTTGCAGTAGGTATTGTTCCGGCGTGTCCTTGGCATAAAGGCATCAATCAGGTGTTCGAGATGCTTGTAGGTCAAAGCCAGATTCTTCCAGGTGTCCAGATTGAAACCAGCCGCATCCATATGGACATGGAACCCGCAACTGTCATTCACTTTTGCATTACAGATGTCAAGCACCCAGCATACCGTTTCCAGCTCTTTCAGGCCATTCTCACCCACCAGTATCGGGCTGACCAGCTCGAAAGTATTATTTCCCTGCAGGCTGCTGTCCGTCACCAGCTTCCAATGATCCCTGGTCGTGTGGTTATAACCCTCAACGGCAACATGGATACCGGCCTCCCTCAATTCGCGTGCCAGTCTTTCCATATTACAGTTATAGGCTTCAATCTCAATACCGAACTTGTGGGTGAAGGTGTAATCCATCAGGGTGGTTGCTGCCCTGTTCAGCAAGACTCCACCTTCTCTTTCAAGCATTTTCTTCTCAACATTATATACAAAACCATAGTTGCCGCGTGTCACCAAATCGGCAATTTCCCTGCGCGTCAGGCCCAGACGGAGCAGCTGCTCAATCTTGCTCGTCTTGGTGGTACTCTGTTCTAAGATATTTCTAACTTGTTCGTTCATAGCTTTTTATCCTTTATTATTATACCACTAAGGTAGCATAATAAACCCACATATCATAGTATTAGAAGCCTTATTGTCAGACTGTTAGCTTAGTTTAGCTAAGGCTAAATACCCTTATTTTATGTATCCGATTATAACATTGCAGCAATCTACAAGGACAGCAATACAGCAATCTACAGTTCAGGGAACCTGTCTTTTTTTCTCATCGTTTCCCCGGTTAGGGAGATTAGATAATTATGCTTATTTTTGTGTTGCGAAAACTTAACCTATAACGAATAGATTATGATGAAATACCTGATTGTGTCCGACATACATGGCTCGTTACCGGCACTGGAACAAGTGCTGGCATTTTATCGGGAGCAACAATGCGGAATGCTTTGTATTTTGGGAGATATCCTGAATTATGGTCCCCGGAACGGGATACCTCAAGGACTTGACCCGAAAGGGATCGCAGAACGTCTCAATGCGATGGCCGGTGAGATTGTTGCCATCCGTGGAAACTGTGATTCGGAGGTGGACCAGATGCTGCTGGACTTTCCCATCCTGTCCGATTACACCCTGTTGGTGGATAATGGAAAACGTTTCTTTCTCACCCACGGACATATCTACAATGAGGACAGACTGCCGAAGGGAAGGTTCGATTGTCTTTTTTATGGTCACACCCACCGGTGGAAACTTGAACGGACTGAGCATACAGTGGTCTGCAATACCGGCTCCATCACTTTCCCGAAGGACGGGAACATGCCAACATTCGCTATTTACTGTGACGGTACGGTATCCGTTCACCGGCTGGACGGCAGCAGGCTCAAGGAACTTTCTCTCTGATGGGGAATGTATAATAACAGCCTTTTATAATTGTAGCCTTTTATAATTGCTTATCCATTATACAAATATAGCAATATCCAAAACGCCAATTATTCAGTTGTCACTGTGTAACATTCCAAAAGACTACAGATATAATAGTATTCGGATTATCCGATTATCAAAATATTCAGTTCTCTGAATATTCAATTATCACGAAAAAGAAGCCATCTGATGTGTCGGATAATTGTAGAATGCTCTACTATTACAGGAAGCTACAGCCTATTCCGCCTCCGGAATATTGGTAAAAAACGCCAACTTTCCTGAAGAAGCAGACCGAAATCGGAAGAGGTTGCCATCGGGAGGGAGGCACCAGTCGGGGCAATCTACAGTTCTACTTAAAAACGTTGTCCCCGTGGAGGGGACAGCAAGTTGTGTTTTCGTTTAACGAAAACGAAATGGTTTAACGGCGGTAATCCGCCGTTAAACTGATATCTATTTAATGCTCCGAAGTCGCATATCATTAAAAGCTGATATTTGTTATTTCTCAAGTTGAATCTACGATATTTGAAAACAGAATTTTCTTACATAAATTTTCTCTTAATCGTATTTATAACATAAATTTTGCCAACCGTTGTTTCAATATCATATTCATACACTTTTTGTAATTGAGGAGACTGAGGCTTTAGCTCTTTAACTATTAAAGGCTTTTTTATTGGAGTGCTAGCGAATAATGGATTCGAACATTCTCTGTTTACTTGCTTTAAGTCTTTCCCTTTCAGTGGAACATAAGACCGGATACGGAGTGTACCACCTATATTGGAGCGAATGATCGCTTTATTTAACATATTGTTTTTCCAGTCCATATCAACAGTAAAGTTTCCACGTGCCACCAGCCCTTTCACGCTTCCTTCTTTCCATGCATCAGGTAATGCGGGCAATAGATGTACAGCACCATCGTGACTTTGAAGCAACATCTCCGCTACTCCGGCTGTATAACCGAAATTTCCGTCAATCTGGAAAGGCGGATGGGCATCCAGCATATTGGGATAGGTACGCCCGTTCGGATATTCTTTAGCCAGGTTATCGTTGGGCAATAGTTGAATCATATTTTTGATGATTTGGAAGGCATGGTTTCCATCCAGCATACGTGCCCAGAAATTGACTTTCCAGCCGATACTCCAACCGGTAGCCTTATCACCGCGTTGAAGCAATGTGTTTCTTGCTGCCTGGAATAACTCGGGATTCGAGTATGGAGAAATTTGATTACTCGGATATAGCCCGTACAAATGTGAAATATGACGGTGCTCGTCTTTGGGATTGTCAATATCTTCAAGCCATTCTTGTAGTTGGTTATGTTTTCCTATTTGCATAGGTGGCAACTTCTCTAGTGTTTGTTTGAGGGAGTCTTGGAAAGAGGGGGCTTCACCTGCGATGTATGAAGCCAATAAGGTATTATGCAGTGCATCAAAGGCAATCTGATTGTCCATGGTGCAACCGGCCGTGATGGGACCGTGTTCTGGCGACACAGAAGGCGACACTACCAACCATTTATACACTGGATGTTCTACCAAGAAATCCATGTAGAACTGCGCTGTTCCTTTCAGGATGGGATAATACTCTTTCAGGAACTCTTTATTTCCTGTAAAGAGGTAATGTTGCCAGATATGTTGTGCTAACCATGCACCGCCGCTAGGCCACATTCCGGCTGCAGCAAAGTCTACAACTCCGCAAATTCGCCATAAATCAGTATTATGATGCGCCATCCATCCCCTACAATCATACATAGTTCGGGCTGTTTCTGCTCCTGTGACGGATAAATCTTTCAACATAGAGAATAGCGGACTATGTGTTTCACTTAAATTAGTGACTTCTGCCGGCCAATAGTTCATTTCTGTATTAATGTTGATGGTGTATTTACTATCCCAAGGTGCATGAGTACTGTTGTTCCATATACCTTGCAGATTAGCCGGTTGTCCACCCGGTTGCGAAGAAGAAATCAGTAAATAACGTCCATAATGGAAAAGTAGAGCTGCCATTGCCATATCTTCCCCATTTCCGAAGTTTTCAATTCGTTTGGGAGTCTCCAGTTGGGAAGTTTTGCCTGTCGGTAATGTAAGGCGTACACGGTCAAATTGTTTTTTATAATAAGCGATATGGCTTTTGAGAGCTTTTTCGTAAGGTATTTGCATTGCTCTTTTCAGATATTCGCTGGTCCGGTGGGATTCATCGGCGCTGACATCCTGGTAGTTTACGTAGTTGGTTGCTGCCGATATATAAAGGGTGGCTTCTGTTCCTTCATTAATTTGGAGAGTATTTCCTGCCGGGCGGAGAGTGCCATTCGTTTTTACCTGGATTTGACATTCTGCCCGTAGCGCGGCTTTCAAACCTTCCTGTTCTTTCCCTTGACAGGTGACCGTCAGCTTATTATTTTGAACATTCACCTTATGTACTAAAGGGCAGTTATATGTAATAGTAAAGTTCAGCGCGTTTGCTTTACTTGCTTTGATATGCATAATAATGACATTGTCAGTAAATGAGGCAAAAGTGGTGCGGGTATAAGTGACGTCATCCGCTTGATAACGGGTAGTTGTCGTTGCATTCTCCAGATTCAGATCGCGGTAAAAGCCGGATGCGTTTTGGTGTTCCGGAAATTCCAGGTAAAGACTACCTAATGTCAGATAGCTCATTCCGTGTTGCCGGGTTAGAAAATTGGCATCAATGAGCCTTTGTGCTTCCTTGTTTTTTCCTTCAAATATCAGTTTGCGCACAATAGGGAGGACATGTACTGCATTCGGGTTATTATTGTTATAAGGAGAGCCTGCCCAAAATGTTTCTTCATTGAGTTGTAATTCTTCGCGTTCGATTCCGCCATATATCATGGCTCCAAGACGGGAGTTACCAATAGGGAGAGCTTCCGACCAATTTTGTGCAGGTTGACTATACCACAGTTTCAGGTCCTGTCCTGAAACAAGGTTGCTAATTAATAAGAGTAATACCAAAAAAGTGTTCCTGTTCATAATTACTGTAATTTTTTAGAGCAAAGATAACTAGTTTTCTTTGCCAGATAATTAATATATGTTTCTTATTGCTTATTTGAAAGTTGTCTATTGGGAATGTATGTTACAATTTATATTGTTAATGTTACATGTTGATACATTTATGAATGTAAATGAAATATATAATATCGTTTCACAAGATATCCGCTGGTATATTTGCAGCAGTTTATATGATATACAATTAAAAAGAATTATATTATGAGAAACAAAATTTGGTTGTTAGTCGTGTCAGAGATAATATCAGGGTTGTTATTTTTAACTTGTTCATCATCTGATGAACTTTTGTCGGATAATTTGCCTATAACAGATGAGATTGGAAATGATAATGGAGAGGTATCTGATGATGATTTTCCACCTTTGGGCATAGCGGAATTTGGTAAATTTATGTATCAAGCAGGAAATGATTGGAACGGTCAATATAATGCAGAAAGCCAATACTTGAATCCTATATTACCAGGTAGCTATCCAGATCCGAGTATTTGTAGGGCGGGTAGAGATTATTATATTGTTAATTCTTCATTTGCTTATTTCCCGGGAATTCCTATATGGCATAGTACAGATTTGGTACATTGGAATCAGTTGGGACATGTTCTGAATCGTCCCACTCAATTGCTTTTACAAAATACTCCAATATCTGGTGGAATATATGCTCCAGATATTAAATACAATCCTTTTAATCGACAGTTTTATGTGATAACTTGTGGTGTGGGATGTGGAGGAACTTTTTATGTGAAAACAGATGATCCGAAAAAAAACAACTGGAGTGAACCGATAAAACTGCCTGAGGTTGGTGGCATTGATCCTGCTTTTCTGTTTGATACAGATGGTAAGGCGTATATTGTAAATAATGATAACCCTGAATATGCGCCTTTATATGGAGCACACAAAGCCATTTGGATTCGTGAATTTGATTGGAAGAATGATAAAGTAATCGGAGAGGCTCGGGTTATAGTGGACGGAGGAGTAGATATCAACCAGCAACCAAGCTGGATTGAAGGTCCACATTTGTATCATATTGGTGACAAGTACTACCTTATGGCAGCAGAGGGTGGTACAGGTCCACATCATCGGGAAGTCATTTTTTCTTCTAACTCTCCATGGGGACCATTCGTTCCTTGTCCGATAAATCCGATTCTTACTCAAAAAGATCTACCATCTGATCGTAAAAACCAAGTGACTTGCGCTGGACATGCAGATTTAGTACAAACAGAATCTGGGGATTGGATGGCGGTCTTTTTGGCTGTGCGTCCTCAACGGGAGGGGTATGAGAATACTGGGCGGGAAACTTTTATGCTTCCGGTAGATTGGAATGAAGAACAACCAATCATTTTATCTACAGGGAAAGAAGTTCCTTTTGTTGTGGATATGACACTAGAACAAAAAAAAATGCAAGAACAAGAAGTTGTCGAATATTATGACCCATATAAACACAGTGTATTATGGAAAGATAATTCTTTGACGCATGATGCACTGTTTATTCGTACTCCACTTAAGGATTTTTATACAGTGGAAAACGGTAGATTAAGGTTGCCTTTACGTAAAGTCAAATTAAACGAAATGAAACAGCCATCTTTTATTGGGAGGCGTGTGAATAGTGCGAATTTTACTATTGAAACAGATGTAAAATTTATACCACGAGGTGAGGAAGATTTTGCAGGGGTAGTTTGCTTTCTAAATGATGATTGTTATATTTTGTTTGGAAAAACAGTAGAACGGGATTCAGGTGAATCGATACTGTTATTAGAATCCTATTGTCGGAAAAGTAATGAAACGGAGTCAAAACTTGTAAATAGAGTGGAATATTATTTGCTTAAAGATGAAGTTGATAGGCGGCTTTGTTTACAAGTGAAAACGGTTGATCAAACAGCATATGCTTTCAGTTATACATTTGGCAACAGTAAAGAATGGCGGCAATTGGGGGCACCTATATCTTCGAACCTAGTGAGTACTTCAGTTGCAGGTGGATATATGGGAACGATGATAGGTGTTTATGCAACAGGAGTCCCTGTCCCTTCTGTGGAAACGACGAAAGATATCCCCCTTTTCCCGCGTACCTACGGTTGGGGAACTTCTGGTAATAGCTATACGCAAACGATAACCTTCAATTATAATTATTCACAATATGGCTGGAAGAATGCAAATGATGAGGAATTATCCATTTACCAGTATCTTGTATTGGAAATAGAACCAGTGAATTCGAAGATAGAAATACATGTTTTATATTCTGGTGAGAAGGAGAGTGTTTGTTTAGGAACTATAGGCGAGGGTGGTACAAATGCAGTGGTCTCAATAGATGGAAAACGCCCTATTACAGCCATATATCTTTTAAGTTATCAACCTATTGAACTGAGAGTAAAGACTTTTAGGTTGCAACAGAGCAAAGAATAATTTTTTTATTAATATAATCCTTTTATATATTATGAGAAGTTTGAGTAAAGTATTATTGTTCGCATTGATATCGCATTTTGGGGTATTACCTGCCCAAAACACTCCGGTTTTTGATGAGTTTCTTTATCACGGTAAAAATTCGGTAAACCCAGGAATGTTTCAGTATTCAAATCCTATACTTCCTGGTTGTTATCCGGATCCGAGCATTTGTCGCGTGGGGAAAGATTACTATCTGGTCAATTCTACTTTTGGCTATTATCCGGGAGTGCCTATTTGGCACAGTACCGATTTGGTTCATTGGAAGCAACTGGGATATGTTCTCAACAGACCTTCACAATTGATGTTGAAAGATTGTAAGATGTCAGGAGGTGTATATGCACCAGATATAAAATACAATCCTCATAATCGGACATTTTATATGATTACTACAGGAACAGGTTATGGAAGTACTACTTATGTAAAAACGGATGATCCTAAGAAATGTAATTGGAGTGCTCCGGTAGCTCTCCCATCCGTAGGAGGTATCGATCCAAGTTTATTTTTCGATGAAGACGGTAAAGCGTATATTCTGAATAATGATGCTCCGGCTTATGAACCGCTGTATAGCGGGCATCGTGCCATTTGGATTCGTGAATTTGACTGGAGGAATGACCGCGTTGTCGGAGAAGCAAAAGTTTTGATTGACGGCGGATTGGATATCAGTAAACAACCATCATGGATCGAAGGGCCTCATCTTTATAAAGTAAAAGGAAAATATTACCTGATGGCTGCGGAGGGTGGCACAGGTCCTAATCACCGGGAGGTGATACTTTCTTCTGATTCTCCCATGGGACCTTTTAAACCTTGTGCGATTAATCCGATTTTGACTCAAATGGGGCTTTCTTCCGATAGGATAGATCCGATAACTTGTGCCGGACATGCAGATCTTGTAGAAACAGAAAACGGTGAATGGTTTGCTGTTTTCTTGGCTGTTCGTCCTGCTCGGTATGGACATGAGAATACGGGACGTGAAACCTTCCTGCTTCCGGTAAAATGGAATGATGACCAACCTGTGATTTTGGAGAAAGGAACAACAGTTCCCTATGTGGTGGATATGACACCGGAGATGAGAAGATTATCAAAAGATAACACTATAAAAGGGTATGAACCTTATGCGCCGGCCTTATTGTGGACTTCGGAAGGGTTGTCGAAAGATGCTGTTTTTATTCGTACCCCTGTAGGGGATTTTTTTACAATAGAGAAAAACGGGCAGTTGAGGTTGAAGCCTAAAAATGTATGTATCGATCAGTTCGGTAATCCGTCTTTTATCGGAAGACGGATTAACAGTAAAAACTTTTATGCACAGACAACATTGGCTTATACTCCGAAGAGCAAACAGGAATTTGCAGGTGTGGTTTGTTTTCAGAATGATTATTGTTATATCCAGTTTGGAAAAACGATGAATGAGAAAGGAGAAGAAGTACTTCAGCTAAAGTCATTTAGCGGCAAGGAAAAAAAAGAGTTGAAAGACGAATATGAATGTTTGTTATCCCGTAAAGAAAAAAAGCAGAAAGTTTATTTGAAAGTAGAAGTTCAGACACCAGAAGAATATACTTTCAGCTATGCATTTGGTAGGCCAGACTCTTGGATGGTGCTTGGAAAAGTAAAATCCAGTCTTTTGAGTACGGTCACTGCCGGTGGATTTACAGGGACTACCATAGGCATTTATGCAACTACAAATTCTCGAAATTTTGGAAGATGAATCATTTTTGAACCAATTTGAAATAAAAACTAATCAGAAGTAACTAATGAATATGCATTTGATATATGTTATAAAAGCGGTTGTTGACGCATTGGTTACTTTTGCATAGTTCATCATTTCTAAATGCAGTAAATATTTTTAGTATCTATATTTGTTAACTTTATTCGTGTAGTGCTAAATGAACTAATTGGCATTATACAGATAATCATTTAATTAAGAAAATTGATTTATTATGAAAAAGAGAAATCTATTTTTAAGCATGGCATTAATGTGCTCTTTGTCTTCAGTGTTTGTTTCATGTACAAAAGATGACGTACTAGACAAACAAAATACAAATGGACGTACACCGATTACTTTTATCAGTGGCATAAATACACGTAGCATAAACGTGGATTTGCAGAAAACGCAAATAGCTAATGGCGTGAAAGTGGGAGTTTTTGTGAACGGAACTAGTGAATTAGTTGCTGATAATCAGCAACTCCTAGCCGATGGGGCGGGTAATTTTACCGGTGAAGCAATATTTTATCCAGAAGATAATTCCGCTATTAGTGTATATGCGTATGCTCCGTTTAGTAGTGATTGGGTAGGCAATTTGAATGTCGCTCACTCGTTTACCGTTGCAACAGATCAGAGTACGGATGAAGCTTACTTGGCAAGTGACTTATTATGGGGTATACCTATGGGGGAGAATTCGTTTATTTCATCAAAGTCTCCAATCACTCTCAACTTCAAACATAAGCTGAGCAAACTGAATCTCAATTTCAATACCGGAGAAACGGGCGTCAATTTGAAAGGAGCAATAGTAAGTATCTTAAACACAAAGCCCACAACCACTCTCAATGTACAGGATGGTACATTAGAAGCAGCCTCAGGTGCAGCCACGGAAATTACAGCCGTGAAATTTGCAGATGATGCTAGCATTTTCTCTGCAAGCGTCATCCTCGTTCCACAAAAAATAGCTGCCGCTAACTTTATTAAAATTATTACAGCAGAAAAGGAATACATCGCTGCTTTAAACACTGATGTTACATTCGGTGAAGGGAAGGTCTACACTTATACAGTGAAGTTCGGCGTAAGTGGTGGAGAAGAGACTGTAGAACTTGTACTAGGTAGTGTAATTGATGATTGGGAGAACGGTAATGAAGATTTGGAAGGCGATGCCAAAGGTCCACAGCCGGTGGTTGACCGCGTATCACACACAATGGCGAAGGTCGGAGAACGTATCCGTATCTATGGGGCAAACTTTAAGGGTGTGAAGAAAATAGTATTCCCAGGTGATGTAGAAGCTATGACTTTAGTAGAAAGTGAGAGTGAACTGGATGCTGCAGGTGAGTTTTGGATTCATAGTGCTGAAGATAACAGCTATCAAATGATTGATGTGATTATTCCCGAAGGGGGTGACCAAGTAGCTGGTGCACTTTATGTGGAAGCGGAAACTGGCAATCGTGGATATTCTTATTCTTACATGAATTGCAAAGATAATATATTTATCTCAAAATTCACTGGGGATGCATATCAAATGGGAGGTAGCAATATTTACGCTACAAACCAAATCATGCCTGAATCAAATTGGGAGATGTGGCCTGGCAATCCAGAAAATATCCGTACTTTTGGAGATTCTCAGGATGCTGACAATAACCCTGATACAAAAGGTATTTCTTATGCTGCAACAGCAGAATCTGATCAGACCCTGGATGGTTATAAGTTGAAAACTTCACAATTTAGTTTTAGTTTGTCAAAGATGTGTGAGAAAATACCAAATGGAATTACGGATTGTGACGATCTTGCCATCCAGTTTGATTGTTATATGTCGAGTGAGGAAGATAACGGATGGACAACTGGGGCTTTACGTTGGGCATTAGGATATGGGGGAGATGAAATAACATATACTCCGTGGTGGACACAACAACCAGCTTTGTACGATCCGATAACGGTAGACTTTTCATCTGGATGGAAAACTTTAACCTTTCCGATGAAGGACTTTAAAAATACAAGTGGAAAAAAAGTAGAAGAGATACCTGACGGTAATGGACAATTGAAATTAATATTCGGTAGTTTTGCTCCTTATGGTGAGGGCTCCAGAGGAACAGCTGTTACAAATTTCTTAATGTATATGGCTAACTTTCGTATCGTTCCCTATACAAAACCTTAAACAAAGAAGATAAATATGTCGACAGGTAAAATAATAATTCCACAGTGGATTCTGGTAGTTATCTTGCTTGGAATCACGGCATGTAATTCCAATGACGATGTCTCTGTGATAGATGAAGATAACGGTATCCTTGGACTAAACATGAAAGTTGAGGAGAACGGTGAACTTACAAATCTTCCAACAGGCACATCCTTAGGTTTGTTCGTCATGAGAAGCAGTTCTACTATCCTCTCTGCGAATACAAGATTAACAATGGATAAAGAAGGAGTTCCACAAACGGATACCCAACTTTTTCTCCCACTGTCGAAAGCTATGAGTGTCTGTGCTTATTGTCCATATAGAGAATCGTGGAATGTGGCAAATTTGGATAATAATTTAACGTTTTATATATCAACTAATCAAAGTGAAAAGGAGGCCTATTATTCAAGTAGTCTGAAGATAGCTTCGACGGCATATCTAGATAACGGAAAAGCCACACTGGTTTTCCGTCATGCCATGGCCAAAATAAATATCCGTATAACTGATGAAACAGGTATTTACAATCTGAGTAATTCCACGTTAACTTTGCCGGGACGTAACGTTAGCGTATTAGCAAATCTGACAACAGGTCGTGTTGGTATCATATCAGGAATTACTGCTGATATTAATACTTTCATGATAAACAATACTACTGCTGAGGCTATTGCCTCGGCGGTAGTAACACCTGAAACTGTGGAAGCTGGTAGCATGATGCTTACAGTTTCGGTAAATGCCCAGACGTTCAGTTATCATATTTCTGAAACTCAAAAATGGGAAAGTGGTAAAGAATATATGTATGAAATGAAACTTACTGATAGAGGTCTTGTTTTTGTCAAAGCTCAGATGACAGATTGGGAGAATGGAAATGACGAAACAGAGCTTGAAATAATTTCTTAATTATAGTTTATGACCAATCCATGGTTATCCGTATGGTGTCCGTTCGTAAATTCTCAACTAAAAACGGTGTTAAATAAGTAAATATGCATTATACGGATAATCATAATATTATAATTTTGTATCAGATGAAAAAAAGAATTTTATGGGTCTTGTCCTTTTTCTTAGTTGGTATGGCTTTTGCTAGGGAGGTGAACCGTAATGTTACTTATCATGCCGAAACGAAGACATTGGTATTTACAGGTGGGCGATTCTGTAACTGCTTCTATCTTCCGTTAACAGGAGATCTTTCAGGTTTCAAGTCTTTGGTAATAGATTGTGTGAGATGTGAAAGTGCTTTTCGCGTGAAGATAGAATACTTGGATGAAGAAGGAGAAATACAGAAAAAGGAGTATTACCAGAATGCGAAAATTGATAGTGGTGCTGTGGTGAAGAAAATAAACTTGACGGAATTGAATCAAAGTACCGCTCTTGATAATGTTGAATCAGTGAGTATCACCTCTTGTGAGGGAGCTCAGACAATAGTGCTTAATTCAGTTTATCTGTTGGGAAAGGACGATAAACAAAAAATAATTGAAATTAGTGAATAAACCTTGAAATGATAAAGGATGATATGAAAAACAAATTTTTAGTAAAGCGTTTGCTATTGGGAATCCTGTTTTTGGGGTTTGCCTTGCAGGATTCTTCGGCAACAGGGGACCTGCACTCTTTTACTGTGAGTGAGACACTCGATAAGAGTGTTGTTGTCAGTGGAGTTGTGGTAGACAGCGATACGGGTGAACCTTTGATAGGAGCAAGTGTGCGTTTGAAAGGTTCCGGACAAGGGACCAGTACTGACTTGAATGGAAAGTTTACAATAAAGGTTCCAGAAGACGGCATCTTATCAGTATCCTATATCGGCATGAAAACAGCGGAATTTAAAGTACCTAAGAACGGGAAACTGAATATAGCGCTGAAAAATGACGCTAAAATGTTGGATGAAGTGGTAGCGATAGGCTACGGTTCGATGAAGCGTTCGGACTTGACCGGTTCTGTAGTGTCCGTCAATTCGGAAGCTATCACGCAAGCTGCAGCCACTACTATTGACCAGGTATTGCAAGGGCGTGCTGCCGGCTTGCAGATGAGCCAGAATTCCGGTATCCCCGGAGGTAGTACCTCTATTCAGATACGCGGTGTGAATTCTATCAACAGTACGAATGAGCCTATTTATGTAGTGGATGGGGTTATTATTTCCGGACGCACTGGAGATAATACCAGTAATGCCATTGCAGGTATTAATCCGTCAGATATCGAAAGCATAGAAATATTGAAAGATGCTTCCGCCACCGCTATTTATGGTGCGCAAGGCGCCAATGGGGTTATCTTGATAACAATGAAGAAAGGTATTTCCGGAAAACCGCAGATTAATGTCAGCGGTTCTTATGGGATACAGCAGTTGCCAAATAAAATTGAGATGATGAACTTGCGTGAATATGCACGTCATTATAACGAACGCTATAAAGTGATTGGCAGTGAGAGAGATATGAAAGAGGAATATAGCAATCCAAATGCTTTGGGAGATGGTTCCGATTGGCAAGATGGTATTTTTCGTCTTGCTGCCATGCAGAACTATAACCTTTCTGTGCGGGGAGGGAATAAGACTGTTTCATATTCTCTTTCCGGTGGATATACCGGACAGGAAGGGATAGCTATAGGTTCTTCGTTTGATCGTTTCACTCTTCGGATGAGTACGGAAGTACAGGCAAGCAAGTTGTTCCGCATGGGAGGAACAGTGAACATGACTTACACTGATCAGGAAACAAGTATGGCGAACTGGGCTATTATTCCGAATGCATTGTATCAAGCTCCTCATGTGCCGATTTATAATCCGGACGGGACATTCGGTGGTCCGGACGAAGAGGATACCTCTTTGTATGGGTATAGTAACCCTATTGCCGTGGCGGAACTGACAGAGCGTACCAATAAGAAGTTGGGGGTCAGAGGCAACTTCTTTTTGCAGCTTCAACCGGTAGAATGGCTGACATATCGTACCGAACTTGTAGGGGATGGTAGTATCGATAATTTTCAGTACTTCCTTCCTGCCTATCAAATCGGTTGGTCAAATAATCCCTACGCCATGTCCGAGCACTCAAAAAATTATTCCATGTACTGGGGATGGAAGAATGTGGTTACAGCTAATAAGAAGTTTGGCGAATCTCATCGTCTTACAGTGATGCTGGGGCATGAGATGAATGGCAGGGACGGAGACAGACTATGGGGACGACGTACACATGGCTCTAATGAATTGACTGATTTGGATGCGGGGGATGCCAACTATTCTACTAATGGTGGTAGTGGGAGTCAGACGCGTTTCCTGTCTTTTTTCGGTCGTGTATTCTATAGTTATAAAGGACGGTATCAGTTCACTGGAACTGTACGTCAGGATGGTACAAGCCGTTTTGGTAAGGGCAACAAGTGGGGGACGTTCCCGTCGGCTGCTATCGCATGGCGCGTATCGGACGAGAAATTTATGAAACCGTTGCGGAGTGTGATGAACAATCTGAAGTTCCGGTTAAGTTATGGTATTGTGGGAAACTCTAATGTCAGCAACTTTGCTTATCAGCCTATGTTGGCGAACGTACAGTCGGTATGGGGAAACAGTGTGCAGATGGCTCAGATTCCTAATCCCGATTTGAAATGGGAGAGTACAAAATCATGGAACTTCGGCGTAGACTTGAACTTCTTTAATAACCGTATCGAACTGATCTTTGATACATACATCAAGAAAACAAATGATTTATTATTCCAGTTGACGTTGCCCGGATATTTGGGAACAAGCGGTCAGGGCGCAACTTCCACTCAATGGGCGAATGTGGGTTCTTTGCAAAATAAAGGATTTGAATTCACTCTGAATACCGTGAATATCTCCAAACGGGATTTCTCGTGGCGATCTAATTTGACATTCAGCCGGAATGTAAATAAGATTCTGGCCATGAACATGGAGAATGCCTTTATAGATAAGACTTATCAGCTGGGCGGAGCCACAAGTGTAGTGACCCGTACAACAACAGGACGTGCTGTGAGTGAATTCTATGGTTACAACATGATTGGAAGGATTAACTCGGCAAGTGACTATTTGATAGATAACGGTGATGGGACAAGTACGGTGAAAATAGCTACGCCACGATTGAAGAAAGGAGACGTGGTTAAAAATAAGGAATTGATGAACAGCATCTTTGTAGGTGACCTGATTTTCGAAGACCGGAATAATGACGGTATTATTGATGAAAAAGACCGTGATTTTATGGGAAGTCCGTTACCGAAGTTCACATTCGGATTTAACAATACATTCAAATACAAAGATTTTGATTTATCCCTTTTCTTGTATGGTTCGTATGGAAATAAAGCGTTAAACTGGCTGCGTCGTCGTTTGGACGACCCCAATTCTACCGGAAACAAGGCGAAAAATACAGCGAATTACGCCCGTATCGGATATTATGATGGAAATTCGGAGAACAAGGATGTATGGAATGCTTACGTATTGCCTGGAGCCGACAGCGGGCTTCCCCGTATATCTGTGGGTTCTGATTATAATGACAATATACGTGTCAGCAACCGTTTCGTGGAGGATGCTTCTTTTTTGCGTATTCAAAACATCGTATTGGGTTATAATTTTCCTAAGAAATGGATACGTAAGATTGGAGTGGAACGTTTACGTATATATGCTAATGTAAAGAACGTATATACATTTACGAAATATTCCGGCTATGATCCGGAAATCGGTTCCACGCAGGGACAATATTCCTATTCCGGTCAGAGTATGCTGATGTATGGGGTAGATACAGGGCGTTGTCCTTCGCCTCGTGTTTATACATTTGGTCTTGATTTAACCTTCTAAAAAATACATATGATGAAAGTAAAAAATATCGTGAACCTTATATGGACTGTCGGTTTGATGATGACCGCTACAGGTTGTGAAGACTTCCTGACAGTCTCTTCCGAATCCCAGAAGCAGGTAGAGCAGTCTTTCCGGACACATTCGGATTTGCGTGAGGCTACTGCCTTCCTCTATCTGAAACCTTGGCAGGGATTTCATTCGTACATGCGTCTTTTGGGAGATACAAAAGGAAATAATATTTATACAACTACTTACAGTTCCACAGATTATAAGTATGCTTCGTTCGGCATCACCAATGTGACGGAAGGCCTGGAAGATACATGGAATTCATTATATAATGTGATTACGAATGCCGACTATGTAATTAATAAATATGTGCCTGTTGCTCGTAACTATGTAGATGAAGCTTTGGTAAACGCATGTGAGGGAGAAGCTCGTTTTATGCGTGCTACTGCATACTGGTATTTGGGCATGCATTGGCATGATGTTCCTATTATTGATAATCCGATGAATCATCTCCAAGCTACAAATGTAGCACCTAACCGTTTTGAAGATGTGCTTCAGTACGCTATTAATGATTTGGAGTTTGCAGTGGCACATCTTCCCGAACAGGATGAAAAAGGACGGGTGACAAAGTATGCGGCAGAGGGTATGCTGGCACGTGTTTATGTGACTGCTGCCGCCTTTGCCCGTGGAGAGAACTGTTCACAAGATATGATTGGACGTTATGCGGATAAGGGAGTCGGTTCTAATACCGAACTCGCCGGATTGTTTTACCGTAAAGCCAAAGAAATGGCGGGAGACGTAATAGAAAACGGGATACAGTATGGTTTGATGGAAGATTACGAAGAGATATTCAGGGTGCAGAATAATAATTGTAAAGAAGTCTTGTTTGCAATTCAATTTGTTCCTTTGGTAGATACGTATGGATTTGGAAATAATGCTTCTTTGGCGTATGACAGAGAACTGACGAACGGGCTGGATGCTAACGGTCAGTGGACATTTGCATCGTATGATATTGGTCGTTTGATGCTTGATCAGGCAGGAAGAAGCAGGAGGCGTGGAAATATATTCGTGGATAATGAGACGTATGATTATATCGGAACGCATACAACCTCTCATACTTGGACAGTGGGATACGCTGGTGGGCAAAAAGATGGTAACCGGTCAAAACAAACAAAGTTTCCGATTAAAAAATATGTAGTTGGCAGCCCGGAAGATACAGGTGGTATAGCTGTAAAACAAAATACGGGATTCAGAACTCCACTGTTGCGTATGGGAGAAGTGTATTTGCTTTACGTGGAAGCTTGTATGGGTATGAATGATGTAATTGTGAATGACGAAGAGAAGGCTATCTCACGTTTCAACGAAGTACGCCGCCGTGCCTATGCTATGGAGATTGCCGAAGATGCCGCCCATGCGGATGACCCTCAATACATTATAAAATACGTAGACAAACCAGCTGTGAGTCGTGATGAATTGTTGAAAGAATATCGCATGGAACTTTTTATGGAAGGAATCTGGTGGCCGACTGTGGTACGTCGTTCGTTCTATCAGAGCGACTGGGTGGTAAAATATGCCAATAATGAATTGATGGACGAGGACTCCGAAACGGATATGACTAATTATCGTTGGTGGGCGTACGATTATAATAGCGATAACGGAAGCCTTTCTTTACGCAGTACGAATCAGCCTTTTCATCGTATCGAGCATATGAAACTGGCATCTGGCGATTATATCCATTCCGCTACTGCAAAAGATAATATATGGGCTTCTCCCTATCCAGAAAATGAAATGGTGCAGGATAAATATTTGTCTGAGACTCCGGTAGCTTATAAGTTTAACGATTAAATCTATGAAATAGAATGAAAATACAAAAACATATCTTTACGAAAAGCGTCTACTATCTGTGGGCAATCCTTCTGCTTTGGAATTTCTCGGCTTGTTCTGATGACGACGGAATATCTATCTATCGTGTATACACCAATATGATAGGAGTTCCGGTGGAGGAAATCACTTCTGCATATACCGGACAATGGATTCATGTGGAAGGCAAGGGATTTTCCGGTCTGCAGGCTATTTATTGCAATGGCTATCGGGCCGAATTTAAGGACATTCTGATAGATGACGAACATGTCGTATTCCAGATACCGGGAAAGACTCCGATGGCTTATGAAGTAGAGGACGAGTCATTGCGGAATACCTTAACGTTTGTGTCTGCCAACGGCACGGCAACTTGTCAATTTATATTTAAGGACCGAAACCGGATGCCGGGTATTACAGGAGTTTCACATACGCTACCCGTGCCCGGAGAAACGATATACCTCATTGGTAACAACTTAAATAATATCACTGAAGTTTATTTTCCGGCAGCCGGCGGAGAAATACAGGCTGTTGATTTTAGCCAGATAGATACTAAAAAAATCAGTGTAGTGGTACCTGAAGGTGTGGGCGATGTGAGTGGCTCTATTCGAGTCGTTTCGTCGGAAGGGGATTCTTTCTATTCGCCTGATTATGTATTTTATAAAAAAGGTATCTTCTTGTCCACGTTCTCCGAAGAAGAACGTAAAGACGAACGAGTGACTGGAGATGCGCTTTCACAATCGAATATGAAGATGTTCACTAAAGAGTCACCTTCAACTTCGGCTGCCGACAACTCTGATAATCCGGCAAATTTTGTAGCTTTTCCTGCAGAACCGGCGAATGTTCCTGCTGCCGACAGTAAGGACACATCTGTGGGTTTCTGTAAGTTCAGTTTGCGGAAAGGACTGGAAACGGCTATAGCAAATAGTGAAGGTGATTTCACACAAGAAACGAAACTCAGCCGGTTGGCTTTGCAGGTAGATGTATATATGGCTATACCTTGGACTTCCGGATTAGTATCGTTGCGTCTGGACAAGAACAAGAGCGGTGCCGATAGTGCAGAAAGCAGAAGTCTGGCTTTATGGTCGACAGGCGTTCCTTACGATTTTGCAGGAAATTGGAGTACGGTAACTATTTCTTTTGCAGATTTCAATGGGATGAAAGCGCAGACTTTGGGCGAACTGATCGCTTCATTGAACAAGACTAATTACTCCTTATTGGGTTTCTTTAATTTTGACTTGAATGGCGACCATCCGGCTTCTGCTATGACCGATTTCCAAATCAATATGGCTAATATGCGTTTGGTACCATGTGTGGTTCCTGGCGAATAAACAACTGAAAAACATAAAATAGTAGATTATGAAAGAACTGAATATAGTAAGGACAGTACTTTGTCACTGTTTATGGGCGGTGATTACAATAGTATGCTTTATGGCCTGTAGTGATGACGAACCGGTTGTAAAGAAGAAGGGGGGACCAGTAGTCGATAGGGTACTTGTGAAGTCGAATGGAGATGAGTGGACGGAACCGGACGAGAATAGGCTCATCAGGATCGGAGAACAAATCAGAATAGAAGGATCGGGACTGGCTGAAGTTTTGGCGGTATATTGCAACGGCACGCATACTAGTACATTCGAGGAGGTCAGTGAAAATTATTTGCTCATGACTGTTCCTGATGGTGTAAAACTGGAAGGGGGACCCGAAGATGCGGTAAACGGGAATACACTGCGTGTGGTAACTATGAATGGAAAAGTGGACTATACACTTTATTATACCGGAAAGAAAATCACTGTCACTGAAACAGATGCCAAACGCGAGGGACACTGGGTATTCGGTGAAACTACAGCACTAATCGGTGAAGCAGTCCGGCTGAAGGGAACCGGATTCACCACTGATGCGGAACATATCACGGTATGGCTGAACGGTGTACAGATTGGTGCATTGGAAAATCCTTTGGATGACCGTCTTACAATCAATATTCCCGGTTATATCCCCTTTGGTGATGCCGTAGCTGACGAATCTCTCAAAAATACGATTCGTATCCAAACGAAATACGATGATTATACTTACACGGGGTTCACTATTGCAGGTCGTAAGGGAGAAGTGACCCGTATTGTGCTCGAAGGTCAAGATGTGGCTATTCCGGCGGCATCTTATAATGATCGTATTTGTATCGAGGGGAAATATATTGCCACTGCAAGCGAAGTATATTGCAACGGAGTAAAGATAGAAAATTTTGAAAAGGAACAGGATAAGATAACGCTGACAGTGCCCGAAGGACTTCCGGTGGGCGACAATGTCACCAATCCGGAAGACATGGACAAGATTCGTATTGTGACGGCTTATAACGAGCCTTGTACGTATGATTTTATTTTCCGTTCCTATACGCCTACCGTATCCGCAATTTCCAATAAGATGCCGGTGCCCGGAGGATATTTCTATGTGGAAGGGCAATACTTGAATGAGGAATACATTACCGCTATCCGGCTGGGTAACGCGGACTTGACTTTCGAAGAAGTGGCTGACAAAGAGGGAAGCGTGTTGAAAGTAACCGTACCGGATGATGTACCATGCGACCGTAGTTGTTCGCTTACCATTGTTTCGGAAGACCTGGAAATAGTAGTAGAGAAGTATATGTGCTATACGGAAGGAGTTTTCTTGAAGACATTCTCGAAAGAAGAACAAGGAAATGTCGGCAATAACCAGTTGGCGACTATATATCATACGATGGAGAGCAGACCGGGTTCCATAGATGAAAGTCTGCCTTGTCCCGAATATGTATTGAGCCTGGGCGACGGACAAAAGACATTGCCTGCCAGCGGAAGTGCCACAAGTGAATCGAATTTCTCATTCTTCAGGTTTAGTGGTGCGGATTGTTTCAAGCGTGTGATAGATAAAAATAGTAGTTTGGCCGCTACTCCATTGGAAAATCTGGCTATTCAGCTTGAGGTATATATGAACAAGCCATGGACTTCCGGATTCCTTGCATGGCGTTTTGATAAGAATGGTAACTCATCTACAAAGAAGAACAGTTCCAGAACATATAATATCATGCCATGGACAAATGATACGCCCTTTACTTTTGATTATGGCTGGCGTACTATTACCATTCCGTTTACTAGCTTTACTGGTATGATCACAAGTAAGGTGGTAACATTGGAGGACTTGTATGGGGAGTTATACACGATAGGTACTAAGGGAAGCCATGCAATGCTGAATATGTTTAATTATGATATACAGGAAGACGGACGCATATATTCTCCGGTGGATAACTTCCAGTTGAATATTGCCAATGTTCGTATTGTACCGATTAGATAAAATAGATGTTTATAATGAAAAAACTTATTTATATATTACTTATCTGTGTGCCGGTTTTCGTCAGTGCTTGTACAAAGTCTGATGCTAGTTGGATAGACGATGAACTGTTTGATGCAGTTTTGCAAGAAACGGTTTTGACTGTAACTCCTTCCATAAGATATCAACCAATAGTGGGCTTCGGTGGAATGTATAATCCTAAGATCTGGTGGGGAAGTAATATGTTGACAGATGCTGATATAAATAAATTATATGGGGCATCCGGACTGGGATATTCCATTCTTCGTCTGATGATTTATCCGAAAGAGTCTGATTGGACAGCTGATGTGTCAGGTGCTAGAATTGCACAACAGAACGGAGCATTGGTTGTTGCCTGTCCGTGGGATTGTACGGATGCGCTTGATGATAAGACACATCCGAAAGGAAAACACCTCAACCCCGAAAAATATCAGGAGTATACTGACCATTTAGTGAAATATGTCAACTACATGAAAGACAATGGTGTGAACCTCTATGCCATTTCTATGCAAAACGAACCGGATATGAACTATACGTATTGGAAGCCTGCCGAAGTGGTAAACTATATAAGAGATTATGGTGCACAGATCCGTGCTACCGGTGTTAAGCTCATGGCACCTGAAGCTTGCGGTATGCAGCCTGCTTACACCGATCCTGTGTTGAATGACCCTGTTACCTTTGCCAATACTGACATTGTTGCAGGACATTTGTATCAGGGGTTTACGGATCTTTCAAGCAGTTATGTAAAGAACCGTCACGATTATATCACTGGATTATACGACACTCGTCTTGCTCCTGCAGGTAAAACTTGGTGGATGACAGAGCATTTGTTTAATGACGGTGCCGACGAAACCGATTCTTTCAAATGGAAATTCTGGACATGGGATTATTGTATGTCGCATCTTGCTAAAGAAATCCATATGACAATGGAAGGCTATTGCAGTGCATATATTTATTGGTATCTGAAGAGGTTTTATGGCATGATGGGCGATAATGACCCCAGAAGCATTGTACCGGAAGGGGAAATTACTAAAAACGGATATATCTTGTCACATTATGCCAAGTATGCTACCAGTACAACACGTATTAAAGTAGATAGTGATGATTCTAGTATTTTAGCAACCGCTTACGTGAATGCTGACGGGAAAGAAATAACTTTAGTAGTGTTGAATACAACTAAAAAAGACACTAAACTGGCGATTGTGTTACCTGTTACCGTTAAAGGTGTATCAGCTGTTCAGACCACGAAAGAGGTTAATATGAAAGAGACCGTCTCACAGTTGTCACAGGATGGGAAGTCTGCTTTTGTTTTAGCTTCGGCAAATGGCATAACGTCTGTCAGGCTTAGTCTTTTTTAAGGGATATGGAATGAACCAACGATAGGTTTTCAGACAATAATATTAGCCGGATTTTCTTTGAACAAAGGAAAATCCGGCTAAATTGCATAGTAAAGTCTGTTTTATTAGACTTTTTCTTGCGATAATCAATTATTTGATGTATTTTTGAAGAAAAGTTTATTTAAATAGACTATGAGATTAATGGAAATCATGAAATTACGACGCGAGACATTAAGTCTGTCGCAACAGGATCTTGCTGAAATGGCCGGGGTCAGTTTGGCTACGATCAAGGATATTGAACGTGGTAAGGGAAACCCTTCATTAGCTACGGTCAGCAAAATTCTCGCAGTTCTAGGAATGGAGATAGATTACAGGATACGTCAAACTATATAATCATGTGAGTAAATATGAAACAGTTGAATGTTTACATGAATGACTGTAAAGCAGGGGTATTGACAGAGAAGCATCCTGGCAAAGATTACACATTCTGTTATGATAATGAGTATCTCTCTTCGGAATATCCCGCTATATCAGTTACCTTGCCCAAGCAGAAAGAAGTATATGAATCAGAACATCTTTTCCCTCTATTCACAAATATGTTACCCGAGGGAGCTAACCGCAAGGTGATATGCAGATTCTTGCGAATAGACGAGAAAGACTTCTTCGGTATGCTCACTGCTATGGCCGACAAGGATTTTATTGGTGCTGTACAAATAAGGAGGATTAGTGATGATAGAGATTAAATATTGTCCTTCCACCCTTATGGAAGGTTTTACTACATATAGTCCTAAAGGTGCAAAAATGCTTTTTGACAGTAAAAATATTAATCCCGTTTTGGATTTCGACATAGATAAATTTCGAAACACTGTTGATATCATGGATGCTATGTATCGTATATCAGTTTCTGGCGTACAAGAGAAGTTTCCGGCTGTCGTAGAGAAAGGCAAGATAAGAATCGCTCAAGATGGAGAGCGTTCTGCCTATATCCTGAAGCCTGCTCCATGGGATGAAACTTTACAGAACCGCAAGCAGATACCTGCCAATGAACACCTTACGATGCAAATAGCTTCGCAGGTGTATGGTATACGGACGGCAGATAACGGATTATGTTTTACACAAAGTGGTCAACTCGTGTATATTACTAAGCGGTTTGATATACAGTCTGATGGAGCGAAAGCTCCCATGGAGGATTTTGCAACGGTAATTGGGCGCAATGAGCAAACTGACGGACTCCACTTCAAGTATAGAGGCTGCTACGAGGATATTGCCAACGCCATTCGCAAGAACGTTGCAGCATGGATGGTGGATATGGAGCGTTTTTTTGAATTGGTACTTTTCAACTACATTTATGCTAATGGAGATGATCACCTGAAAAATTTCTCGCTTATCCTTGAAGGACAGGATTATCGTCTGGCACCAGCCTATGATCTGATAAACACAAACTTACACGTAAATAGTGACGATCTTGGACTTGATGGTGGTTTATCATCTAATATTGAGAAGAGTGACGTAATGGACAAGACTGGTCATTTATGTCGTCTTGACTTTGAGAGATTTGGAGAACGGATAGGCATCGTGAAACCTCGTCTTAGAAAAATTTTAGACAAATACATGCAGTTGCCTGATGATACTGTAAGATTGGTTGACCACAGTTTCTTGAATAACAAGATGAAGCGTGCTTATCTCAGAATCGTTAGAGAAAGAATCAGTCGTTTTGTCAGAATCTCTGAATAACATATATTTTATTGTGGGCTTAGTCTACTTAATTTTTCTTGAAATGAATCTTCACTCTCTTCACACAAAGCATAGTGGCTCATTCATAGATATTTCCTGTGATTTGAATGCAATATTTTGTCTTTCACGTTCTCTTCACACCTTCACCGTATGTATTTAAAAGAGGTGACATTCCTTAATATCCTATCTCCAATGTTCCTGTATTAACAGAAATTTGGAACAGAATCTTAAATAGCCGACTATAGTCGGCTGGTCGGTCAACTATAGTCGGCTGTTTGGTCGACTGTGGCTGTCTAATCAGCCTACTCCAGTCGGCGGATGATAAACTATTGTTATGCTCCTGCTGACAGTGTGTCAATCTCGCTTTCGTTCTAAGTTGTTTATGTGTTATTTCATTAATGTTTCTACCAGGCTGTTGATATAAACCTCTAAGTTTGTATATTCTTTGCTTATATTATATTTTGAACCATCAGAACTATCATTGGGGTTTAGATTGTTTGATTTTTCCCACTCATCTGGTATGCCATCACCGTCAGAATCAATCACTTTTTTTCCAGAGAAGTAATTTGGCCATCCGCCAACATCATTTGCGTCATCTATAATTCCCCAATTACTGCCATTGCTTCCTTTTGCAGTGTAGCTGCCATTCTTTACATTTTCTACAATTCGCTTATCTACATTATCCCAACGTAATGATGCTCCAGCTTTAGCCAATACCGATTCATAAGCTTCTTTTGCTGATTCTGTAAATAAACTTACATCTTTAGTGATTGCAAATTCAAAATTTGAGGTTAATGAGCTTATACCGCCTCGCGGCATTGGTATTTCCGTGGTTTCTTTAGGATGTAATCCTGCCTTATTATCACGATTAACCTCCGCTAGTAGTGGTTTGTACTTTGGTGGTAACAAAATGCAAGAATCATCAAAATAATTACCATTTAAATAGAATACTCCCCATATACCTTTCTCATTCTTGTTTTTTCCATCATCTCCGTTGGGAGAAAATATGCGATTCACGATATTTTTATTTTGAATTGTAGCAGGTCCTGGTTTGTAGTAATTGTTTATAAAATTATAAAAACCACCTTCGCCTGCATATCCACCATTACTGGGTCCCCAGTTATAAAATACATTATTGCGTATATCAACTTTCTGTTTATTAGGCTCTCCAGTATAGCGACTCCCACATAATCGTGGGGTACGGCTACTGTGGTGCGCTATTAGGTTATGGTGGAATGTAGCGGTAAGCCCTCCCCAAATACCACCAAAACCATGAGCTCCTTTACCATGAATCGAATATGCAAGACTTTCAGCAATAATACACCACTGCATAGTAAAATTTTCATTATCATAGAAAGAAGCACATTCGTCTGTACTCCAACTCATAGAACAATGATCGATAATAATATTTTTTTGGTTTTTTCCCCACATCGTATCTGCTCCATCCGCTTCTGTTTCTGTCAACATATCGCTTCCCATTCTACAACGGATGAATCGGATAATCACATTGTCTGCTTTTATATTTAGCGTGTTTCCTTTTAGACAGATGCCATCTCCTGGTGCAGTTTGTCCGGCAACAGTTACATCACCGTTTTTGATTATAAGTTTACTTTGTAATTCTATAAGCCCACCAATGGCAAAGACAATGGTTCTCGGTCCCTTTTGATTTAGAGCCCAACGCAATGTACCTATGGAGTTGTCATCTTTTAAGGAACTGACTGTATACACAGTTCCTTCTGCACCTCCCTTTGTATAGCGTCCTCCACCAAAAGCACCTGGGAAGGCAGGAATGTTTGAACGATCGGGAGCAGGATATTCTGTTAGATGTTTCGTATCGGGGGGGCGCATATATTGCTGAACGGATAAAGGCTCTTTTGAACATGCACATAACGTTGATACCAGAATCAAACTTTTCAATAAAATATTATTCATAATTGCTTATATTTAAAATGTGCCAAAAGTAAATTATTAGTTATAGACTTTTGACACATTTATAATATTATATATATGGCTGGAGATATTACTCTTGCGGATCTCTAGGTACTAACTCAATTTGTGCATCCAATTGTTTGTCGGCTCCCATCCCAATTCCGATTCTAGTGATAGTGGCAGGATTGATTTCAATCGTTTCGTTTCCGTTTCTGAAAGAATCGAATTTAATTTTCTTTTTTCCTTTTCCCCAGAATCCCATGGAAGCTTTTTGTTCCTTTCCGTCTTCATTGGTGAAATAGACATTAAGGGAACACAAGGCATCACTTGCTTTTTCATCTAATTTTTTAAAATTAGACAATACAATCTGAATGCCTTTATACATTCCGTATTCTTCCTGTGTTGGCAAAAAATAATCTCCGGCACGTTCGGATATCAGCGTGGATGTACCGCTGAGAGTAATGCCACGTCCTGTACCTTTGGTTAAATCTATTACTACGTTTTGTGCCATTGCACCCATTGTTCCTAGAAGTGCTACTACTGCTAATAATGTAATCTTTTTCATAATGGATAAGTTTTTAATAATTTATTATTTGATAGTTATGTCCGTATAATAAGGTTGTGGAATTCCTTGAATATCGATTTTCACCTTTAGAGTTCCTGCTTTCCGATTGGATTGTACGATGGCAAGCGCTTTTCCGAAATAGGTCTTTAGTTTGTTCCCCTGAAATGATTTTTCCCGTCTCAGGTCTCCATTATCGATGCCGAGGAATTTGCCTTCTCCTTCTATGCTGACAGTGACGAGACGGTCGTCGGTTTGGACGGGGATTCCATCCTTGTCGAACAGTTCGACGGTGAGATGGGACAAGTCTTGTCCGTCAGCTTTCAGTTCGTTGCGGTCTGCTGTGACAATAGCATGGTGGGCATTGCCGGAAGTGACGATACTATCCCGACAAACCTCTTTCCCGTTTTTATATCCGATGGCAAGTACTTTCCCTTTGCGGTAAGGTATATTCCATTTGATGGTGTTGTTCTCGTAGTCTGCTGCCTTACGGGGTAGGAAATCAGCTTTGGCCCATCCGGACGGGGCGATGAGTTTTACTTCGTCACAGTTGGTCATGGTACGTATTTCCAGCGTGCGGATGTCTGGATAAGGCATATTCCAATGATGAACCATTGTCGGGAATTGCCAGTGGTCTTTACCGGGAGTAATGTCTTGTGAGGGATCGACTACCGCCAATCGTACCATTGGTTTGTCATTCCATACCGAGCGATGATATCCGGCAGCCGTACGTTCAAACATACAAAGATTGAACAAGCAGGAAGGCCATCCCTTACTCGGCCAGCCGCTGGCTTCGCCGATATAATCTACTCCCGCCCAAATAAAAGAGCCGAAAAGAAAATCATTCTCCAATACGAAGTTCCATGGGTTCCTATCTAAATAGCAGCGAACGTTTTTGGGGTTGTCTCCGCTGTAATAAGGGAAGGCTTCGCTAACAAAACATATTCGGTTGGGATTTTTCTTACGGTCTTCAAGCATGCGAGGTTCCATGTAGTTGTATCCCAAAATGTCGGGGACATCCCCAAAAGCAGGATTAAAGCCGCTTTGACAGGCAATAGTTACAGGACGTGTCGGTTCCAGTTGGTGTACGAAATCCTGTAGCATCTTGGCTCTTTTTATTCCGATACTGCCCGACCAAGCTTCCTGTACTTCATTGCCTACGCTCCACATTACGATGCAGGGGTGGTTACGGTCGCGAATGACCATATCGCCAATATCCTGCTTCCAACAACTGTCGAAAAATTTCTCATAATAACCGGATTTCCACTTGTCAAATGCTTCGTCAATGACAAGAAATCCCATGCGGTCGCACATATCCAGAAACTCGGGTGAAGGAGGATTATGGCTGCAACGAATGGCGTTGCAACCAAATTCTTTCAATATTTCCAGACGGCGTTCGTAAGAACGGTCGGGGACAGCAACCCCTAGGCAGCCGGCATCTGCATGAAGACAGACGCCTTTCATCTTCATATTCTTGTCGTTGAGGAAAAAACCTTTTTGAGCGTCAAAACGGATGGTACGTATGCCGAATGGGGTTCGGTAGATGTCAACTACCTTGTTGCCAATTTTAAGGGTTGTTTCTATAAAATAACGGTAAGGGTCTTCCAATGACCACAGACGTGGCTGGGCAATGCTGAATGCTTGCTCCACGTCAGTGGTGTCATTGGCTTCAATCCTGATTTTTGTCTCTTCCTGAATCTTTTTACCTTTTATTTTTATCGGATGATTGTCTTCGTCAACAATCATTTGAGTGATTTCCAAATTTTGAGGAGTGGAAGTACTGTTTACTACACTTGTCACCATTCTTATACGGGCAGATTCTTTCGTAACTTCCGGTGTGGTGACATATGTTCCCCAAGTGGCGACACGTACGGGGTCGGTAACTTGAAGCCATGTGTGGCGGTAAATTCCGGAACCTGTATACCAACGAGACTCTTCTGTCCTGTCTACATGAACCAATAGTGTATTCATCCCACCATAGTTCAAGTGATCGGTCAAGTCTATTTCAAAACTAGTATATCCATATCGATGGTTTCCTATTTTTTTCTCATTCAGATAGATCGTAGCGTTATGGTATACCCCGTCAAACAGGATACTTACATTTTTACCTTTGTAAGAAGAGGGTATTGTGAATTCTTTCCGGTAAAGTCCGATACCACCGGGAAGATAACCGGAGGCACCGCCTATTTCTCGTTTAAAATCCTGAATGATGCTATAATCATGTGGCAATTGGATATTATTCCATTTCCAGTTTTTCGGGGTGAAGTTTATCTTCATGGCGTCACTGTCTTCTCCGAGATGGAACAGCCAGTCAAAGTCGAACGTCTCTTTTATTCGCACATCTTTTTGTGCAAGAATAGGAGTTGCGAAAGACAAAGTCATTAAAATAAATAAAATTTGTTTTTTCATGCTATTATTATAATTAATTAATTGGGTCGAACTCTCTGATGCAAAAATACATCTGATTTAGGAAAAAAGGATTTAAATCTATTTCAGATGTATTCGTTATTGATACAACTACTGTTTTTTATTCCTTTTTTGTTTCAGTTCAAATTTGTGGGAGGATGAAATGGATTATATTTTGTTTCATTTATATCTTTCATTGTTTCATTTTAGTAAAATATGTATTTGAGATGATGAAAAAGCCCATCATTTACTTGCTTTATTAGGAGAAACTTTACTATTTTGCAGCGATTAATTATCATTACTATGAAAAAGTACTTTATTGTTTGCATCTTATTCTCTTTGTTTTTTAAGTGTGTGGCTGCAGAAAACAGTCGTTTTTATAAGGCAGGGCAGTTAACATCACATTTGATTACCAGTATTTGTCAGGATGGGCAGGGGTATATCTGGATTGCCACAGAATATGGTTTGAATAAGTTTGACGGCGTGCAGTTTACTCAGTATTTTAGTCGTGAGAATAATCCTGCTTCCTTATCGAATAATACGGTACGTACTATGATGAATGACAAAGAAAACCGATTGTGGATAGGTTGTTCAAACGGTTTGCAATATTACGTTCCCAGTGAGGATGCTTTTCATACTATACCATTTCAGGACAATTTGTTTCCCAGTGTCACGAGGATAGTTCAGTTGCATACGGGGAAAATTTGGTTGATAGGTGCGTTACGGGGAATTTTCGAATTGGACGAAGAACAGCATATTGTTCGTCCGCTGACATCTGTCAATACATTGTGTGAAACTGCTGTAGTGGATGATATCTATGAAGACCATAAACATCGAATGTGGATTGCCACTGCTGGGAAGGGATTGCTTTGTTTGGATGCGTCGGGAAAAATTCTAAAAAGATATACTTTTCAAGATTTGTGGGGGCGAAACGTTAGAAAAATTCGTGAAGATGCGCAAGGGAACATTGTAGTGGTAGTAAATGGGAAACTTGCAGTGCTGGATGAGAATCAGGGAAAGTTTGTTCCGTTTCATACAGATTATAATTGGTTGGATATACGTGATGTCATTAGGAGTAAAGAAGGTATACTTTATGTAGCAACCTATGGACAGGGACTTTTTTATGTAGATAAAAAGGAAGGGAAGTTGATGCCGACGAACAAAGTATATACTCCTTTCTTTAACGTCGGGCTGGCAAATATGGTATCTGTATTGGAAGATCGGGAACAAAATTTGTGGTTAGGCTGCTTTCAGAAAGGCGTTGTGATGGTACCTACTCGTCCCACTTCTTTCCATTATTGGGATTTTACTGAAAAAGAATATAATTCGGGAGATAATCTTGGATTCTACCGTGAGAATCATGGAGTTGTAACTTTTGTCTACCGTGATAGCCAGGGGAATATTTGGGGAGGTCTGGAGAAAGGCGGACTGTTTAAATTTGACCAGAATGGACAGGTGACAGAACATATTAAAACGTCAGGAGCTGTGATTTCTGCTTTTGAGGATAGCGAGCATACATTTTGGGTAGGAACATACGCCCAAGGATTGGGAGTCCTGAATACCCGTACGGGGCAGTGTGACTTCATACCGCAATTGAGTGGGAAAAGGGTGAAATGTATAACGGAAGATTCGGAAAAAAATCTTTTTTGTTGTTTATTGGGAGAAGGCTTGTGGCGTTATAACCTTCGCACGAAAGAGGAATATGAAATATGCCGGAAAAATCCAGAAACGAGAAAACTGCTGAAAAACACCTATATGAATGTGATACTCTGTGATAAGGAAGATTTGATCTGGATAGGGCATTATGCCGGAATCAGTTGTTATGATGTGCAGAATGATTGTTTCATGCGCATAAAAGGTGATTCGGTTTTGAACTCGTGTGTTTGTTACTCTTTACTTGAGTCCCGAGACGGAAATATTTGGATAGGTACCAATAACGGGCTATATGTATGGAATAAAAGTGAGCAGCTTTTTAAGCGGTATACAACAGAGAACGGGCTTTCCAGTAATATGATTTGCGGTCTTGCCGAAGATAACGAGGGAAATATATGGTGTAGTACTTTTCGAGGCATTAATCAATTGAAACTGAAAGAAAAACGGATTATAAATTATTATACAGGTAGCGGACTAGTCGATAAGGAATATACCCGGGGCGCCTATTTCCAAGATAAAGATGGAATTGTTTACTTCGGTGGCAGTTATGGAGTCACTTGTTTTTCTCCGAGTGAAATAACCAATTCTGAGTTCCGCCGGGAAGTGATGCTTACCAATATGTATATCGGCAATGTTCCGGTGAATACCAAGACTGTATCAGGAAGGAAGGCAGTAATCGAATGTCCTTTGACTGATGCAACGGATTTTTACCTGACTCATGAAGATAATACATTTACGTTCGAGTTTTCGACAATGGATTATCGGGAACCGGAGAATATCAATTATGAATACCGCTTGCTCGGATTGGATGCAGACTGGAATTCCACCTTGTTGGGAGTTCATCGGCTTACTTACAATCATCTGCCGCCCGGCAATTATACATTGGAAGTACGTGCATGTGAGAATGGTTTTTATACTCCCGTGAAACAGTTACAGATTCATATTGCTTTTCCATGGTACAGGACTATATATGCCTATATCTGCTATTTCCTCTTGTTGTCGGCTTTGGTTGCTCAATCCTTGTTTATATTGAAGCGAAGACGTCAAGAAGAAATCAATGAGGCAAAACTAAAGTTCTTTATAAATATCTCACATGAGATACGTTCTCCGATGACGTTGATCATCAGTCCGCTGGAGTCTCTGTTGAAACGTGATTTTGATGAGTCTGCCATGAAAGCTTTGCGTTCCATGTATAAAAACGCCAACCGGATTTTGGAATTGATAAACCAGTTGTTGGATATCCGGAAAATTGATAAGGGGCAGATGCGGATTATATGTGCTGAAACAGATTTGGTCGGATTTATAGAAGATTTGTACAAGACTTTTGATTATCAGGCGGAAAAAAGAAGGATTCGTTTTGTCTTTGAGCATGAAATGGAAAAGCTGCCGGTATGGATTGATCGGAACAATTTTGATAAAGTATTGGTGAACTTGTTGTCCAATGCATTTAAGTATACACCCGAGGATGGCGAGATTCGGATTTGTCTGTCTGCCGGAACGGACAGGAAGAGTCCCGGCCCACTTTTAGAATATGCCGAGATAATGATTTTGGATTCCGGGCCGGGTATTGATGAAACTAAACTGGAGAAGATTTTTGAACGTTTTTATCAGGCTTCGGCAGATATGTCTGCTGCACCACTAGGTTTTGGTATAGGTTTGAATTTATGTCGCCTGTTAGTGAATTTGCATCATGGAACGGTGGTTGCCTCCAATCGGAAAGATAGGCAGGGAAGTTGTTTTACTATACGTATACCGCTTGGAAACGCCTTTTTAAAGAAAGAAGAAATGACAACTGAAGTGGCGGCTTTTAATCACCATAGTGCACATCAGCCAAGTTTTATAGACGAGCATGGCGATAAGAAAACGGTGAAGTCTAGGAGTAGTTATAAGGTACTGGTAGTGGATGACAATGAGGATGTACGGGACTTTTTGAAAACGGAACTTGGTGAGATATACAAAGTATTTGTTTGTACGAATGGGGATGAAGGGCTGCAAACAGCATTGTTGCAACTGCCGGATGTCATTGTCTCCGATGTAAAGATGCCTGTTATGGATGGTTTTACTATGTTGAAAAAGTTAAAAAACAATAGTAATACGAATCATATTCCAATCATCCTACTCACTTCTAAAACAGAACATGCCGACCGTATTCAGGGGTTGGGCAAGGGGGCGGATGCTTATATGGCCAAACCTTTTAATATAGAGGAATTGCAAATTCTTATTGCCAATTTGATTGAAAACCGTATACGCTTGAAAGGTAAATTTTCCGGGGCGCTTCAGGAAGATAAAATCAAATCAATAGAAGTGAAGTCTAATGATAATATATTGCTGGAGCGTGTAATGAAAATTGTTAATGATAACATGGACAATCCGGAACTGAATGTTGAGATGCTTGCCGAACAAGTGGGCTTGAGCCGTGTACAGCTACATCGTAAGTTAAAGGAACTGACGGGGGTGCCGACCGGTGAGTTTATTCGGAATATTCGGTTGAAACAGGCGGCAGTTTTGCTGAAGGAGAGGAAAGTGAATATTTCTCAAGTGGCATATATGGTTGGATTCAGTAGTCAGACACATTTTTCTACTGCCTTCAAGAAATTTTATGGTGTATCACCTACAGAGTTTATTGCTATGGAAGAAAAGAAAGATGCCTGACTTACCAGAAAGAGTATTTTGGGTAAGTCAGACATGGCAAACTATTTTTTAGAGGTGGCACCTTTGGGCTGTTGTATTATTTCAGTGTCTCTGGTGCCCCCAAATAGCTCGGCTTCAATCCGCCTGCATGAATCATAATCTTTTCAATCACGATTCCTGGGGCTAATGGGCGGATACGTAAAGTGTGTTTCCCTTTCTTCTTCAGTTCATGAATGGATCGGGACTCGATAATCGGATTAGCCTGCCATTTTCCTAGCTCACCGTTATAGTGCCCGTTGAAATTAATGACCTGTTCTTTGCCGCCATCGAAACTGATAGCATAACTTAAGCCTTTGTTATTATTGAAGTTAAGGGTAGGCGCAAGTAATAGTTCCACTCTTACGTTTCCTGTTTTTTCCATCTCTATGTCGTATTCAAGGTACATTTTTTCTGGTGTCTTTGTTACAGGAAGAGTGGTGACACCCGATAGTGTTTTTCCAAAATCGGGAATAATGCTCCACTTTGTTTCACCTTCTGCTATGGCACGGGAATAATGCTCCGCTTCCATGGCTACATATCCGTTTGTTTCCTTGAACTCATATTTCACGGGACTTTCAGGGATACGGGTTACTTTGGGTATGATTTGTTTTGTCGGATTATTCCAGGAAGTATATCCGATATGTGTCTGGCTCATGAGATGATTCCATTTACCGTTTGCTATTACTTTGTGATAATAGTCTGTCAGGACAGAGTCCCGTTGGAAGCAGGCTGCTACTTTGTCCGCCCACTCGTTTGCTTCCGGATTCTTTTGTGCAGCTAACTTTTGATTCTTGGCTTGCGCATAATACATATTGTATAAGTTGGAACAAGCCTGCACGGGGAAAGATATGAGCTGGTCGTATGCATCCCGGTATTCCGTGGGTAATATGAATCTCAGATTATGCGCATCCAGTGCCAAAGAATTATATTCATTTACTACACGTTCCCATTCTCCGTAGTTGAAGCTATAAGTTTTGGCGGTCAGCATTTCGGGAGTAACCCGGCGGTTGTATTTTGTATAAAGAGAAAGAATACGTGCCGCTTCTTTGGCATATTTTTGTCCGAACTGTTGTGCGCAGAAGTCTTCTGCATGTTGCTGTAAATTTTCAGCATTGAATTTCTCAGGATTCCATGCCATGTCCAGGAAAAAGGTAATGGGGTATTCCATCGGTTTTAAGTCACCAACGTTTACAATCCAAAGTTTGCGTACGCCATATTCATAAGTCAGGTTCATTTGCTCCCATACGCGGGGGATAGGACTGATATTAATCCATTTGGAATTACGGGGGCCGCCTACATAGTCGAAGTGGTAATACATGCCATAACCGCCGGAACGGGGCTTTTCGTTCAGTTCCGGAAGTTTGCGGACATTTCCCCAGTTTTCGTCACACAATAATAACGTCACGTCGTCAGGAACGCGCATTCCTTTATCATAATAATCCTGTACCTCTTTGTAAAGAGCCCATACCTGCGGGGTTTCCTTAGCCCTCTTACCCGTTACTTTTTCAATAATTTTCCGTTGGTCTTTTACTATATTCTCTAATAAGGCAATGTTGGAGTCTTCGCTCATCGGTTCGTCACCGTCGCCACGCATACCGATCGTGACAACTGTTTCCCAGTTTTTGGCACGCTCCATTCCATATGTCCAGAAGTCGTGGAGACCTTTGGCATTATGGCTATAATCCCATGCCCCTTCTCCCCGGCGTTTCCAGTCCTGCTGTGCCAGTGCCATCGGCTCGTGATGGGAAGTTCCCATCACGATACCCATGGTGTCGGCCAATGCCCCATTTTGCGGATCGTCATCATAAAATGCACTTCCCCACATAGCAGGCCACATAAAGTTACCCTTCAGACGTAATACCAATTCGAAAACATGTTTATAAAATTTGCTGTTGAATCCACCGAATTTCTCTTTAGACCAATTGCCTAGACAAGGCCATTCGTCATTGAGGAAAATACCCCGGTATTCCACTTTGGGTTCACCGTCGGTATATATGCCGGGTTTTACATATACATTCTTCTGTTTGGCGACAGGCACGTCCGCCCACCAGTACCAGGGAGATACTCCCATTTGTCTAGACAGTTCGTAGATTCCATAGATAGTTCCCCGCTTGTCGCTCCCTACGATGACAAGAGCTTCGTCCACCCCTTCGCAGGGAGCGGAGACTACTTGCAGAATATATTTTTCTCTTTTGCCTTCCAACTCTTTTTTTTCCAGTTTGCCGGAAGATAATAATAGTTGCCGGATGAGAGGTGTTTGATAAGTTCCTATCAGAATTTGTCGTTTACTGTTTATGTCTGTTGTCATTTCAGGTTTTATGCCACATACGTTGGATATGTCTTGTATAAGGTTCTCCACGGCCATTTTTACTCCCTTGTCTTCGCCAGCGTCTATTCTTATCGGACAAGGTTTTCCTTCCGTTATTAACGGAAAGTGGTTGGTTGCCGGTTTAAAAACGATAAATTGGTCTGCGGAAACAGCGGCAAGGCTGATGACTGATAGATACAATGACAAAAATATCTTCTTCATGGTTTACTAATTAAATGGTTAATCACGATTTGTTTTTTTCTGGTAGCAAAGGTAAGTTGTCCATCCTATAAATAGTGAAATATTTGATTCAATTTCATACTTCTGTGTAACTATTGGATTTTGGCATGTTACATATCATTTTTGATTTGTTACATTGATACAACAAGTACTTGCTAAACAAACTCACAGGGGAGTTGAGCGTTTGCTTCGGCCCTACAGCTTTTATTGTCTAGTATGTTTAGGGGGGGGGCTTTATAGCTTTTTTGCATGCATCTCTGAAAAAAAGAATCCGCATGCATTAATGATAGAAAAACGAGGTAAAATCTAATGAAGTGTGAGTATTGTATCATTAAGATATTTAAATGAAACAATTAAAAAAACAATGGAAATATCTGTTAGTGTTTCTGTAACGTAGATGGAGTATACCTATATGAATGATTTCGTAAATTTGCATCATTCAGAAGAGAATTTCTATAAACATAGTTTTTATGTCATTGTAAATAAAAGTAAAATGAAGGATTTTCATAAACTCTCTTGGCTTCAGCGTATAGGTTTCGGCTCTGGTGACTTGGCACAAAACCTGATTTATCAGACGGTATGCATGTATCTGCTATTGTTCTATACCAACGTCTACGGCCTCAAGCCCGAAACGGTAGCTGTAATGTTTCTCATTGTCCGGATAGTAGACGTAATCTGGGATCCGCTGGTTGGTACTTTTGTTGATAAACATAATCCACGCCTGGGTAAATATCGTGCTTATTTGGTGCTTGCAGGTATTCCTCTTACCGGATTTGCCATTCTTTGCTTCTGGAACGGATTTTCAGGTAGTTTGGTTTATGCCTATATTACTTACGTGGGGTTGTCGATGCTCTATACTTTAATAAATGTGCCTTATGGAGCCTTAAATGCTTCACTGACCCGTGATACGAACGAGATCACGACACTGACCAGTGTGCGTATGTTTTTGGCTAACACCGGAGGATTAGCAGTGGCTTACGGTATTCCTAAACTGGTGGCCTGTTTGTCACCTGACGGACTGACGAATACAGTGACCAGTGCCGATGCATGGTTTGCCACAATGACTATTTACGGTATTGTAGGATTGTTGCTGTTGATTTTCTGTTTCACACAATGTAAAGAGCGGGTGGTAATGGATGCAAAAGAAACAGAAAATGTGCAGGTGTCCGATCTTTGGACAGAGTTTCGTCGTAACCACCCGCTACGTATTCTGGCCTTCTTCTTTATCACGGCTTTCGCCATGATGGCTGTGGGAAATTCGGCGGGCTCCTATTATATGTTATATAATGTACACGGAACGAGCGACCAGATGGCCAATTTCATGGCTCTTGGTTCCATTCCTGCTTTCATATTCATGCCTTTGGTACCGTGGATCAAACGCAGGATAGGAAAACGTGCCATGTTTTCTGTTTTTTTGTCGGTAGCTATTATTGGGATGGCATTACTCTACGTCATTTCGATGATACCGTCATTGAAAAATCAGATATGGCTGGTTTACGTGGCCCAGTTTGTCAAATCTACAGGTGTCATCGTAGCTACAGGTTATATGTGGGCATTGGTTCCTGAAGTCATTTCATACGGTGAATATACCACTGGTAAACGCATTTCGGGTATTGTGAACGCATTGACGGGTATTTTCTATAAGGCGGGTATGGCCCTTGGCGGCGTAGTGCCTGGCCTGGTGTTGGCCTATGTAGGTTTCGACCAGAAGAATACTGTCAGCCAGTCTACTTTTGCCGAACAGGGTATTTTATGGCTGGTAGCCGTAATCCCCGCTTTGCTGCTTTTGCTGGCCATGTTCATCATTTCGAAATATGAACTGGATGATATGACTGTCGAACGTATCAATAAAGAAATAGAGACAAGAACGAAAATTAAAAAATAGAATAGTAACTGATATGAAACAAAAAATGATTTTGGCATTGCTGATGTTCACCATGCTAACTTCCTGTAGTACAGCAGGAGGAAAAGCTCCTCAGGAAGCTACACTGAAGGCTCTTTTGGGTGACCGCTTTCTGATTGGAACAGCCCTGAATACCGCCCAGATTATCGGGAGGGATACAGCCGCCTTACAGATTGTTCGTACTCACTTCAATTCGGTGGTAGCGGAGAACTGTATGAAGTGTGAAGTGATTCACCCCGAAGAGGACCAATATGATTTTACTCAAGCTGACAGGTTTGTGGAATTCGGTGAAAAAAACGGAATGGCTGTTATCGGGCATTGCCTCATCTGGCACTCCCAGCTTGCACCCTGGTTTTGTGTGGACCATGCGGGCAATAATGTCACTCCTGAAATATTGAAGCAGCGTATGAAAGCCCATATTACGACAATTGTAAGCCGTTATAAAGGACGGATTAAAGGGTGGGATGTCGTGAATGAGGCTATTGTGGAAGACGGTTCTTACCGCAAGAGCAAGTTTTATGAGATACTGGGTGAGGAATTTATCCCGTTGGCATTCCGTTATGCTCATGAGGCTGATCCGGATGCCGAACTCTATTATAATGATTATAATATGCATGTAGCGGGTCGCAGAAATACAGTGGTAGAACTGGTACATTCCTTGAAAACAAAAGGACTGCGTATTGATGCCATAGGTATGCAGGGGCATATCGGCATGGATTATCCCGATATAAAAGAGTTTGAAAAAAGTATGCAGGCTTTCGCCGAAGCCGGTGTGAAGGTGATGGTTACGGAATGGGACATGAGCGCTCTGCCCACTATCAGCATGACGGCCAATGTATCGGATACGGCTGCATATCGGAAAGAACTGAATCCTTATCCTGTGGAGTTACCCGATTCGGTATTGCAGACATGGAATTTCCGTATGAAAATGTTTCTTGATCTTTTTGTGAAACATTCGAATATCGTATCCAGGGTGACAGTATGGGGAGTGACAGACGAAGACTCATGGAAAAACAACTTTCCGGTACATGGTCGGCATGATTATCCGCTTCTTTTTGATCGTAATTATGAACCGAAACCGTTTGTGAAAGAACTGCTCTCTGATAAAAAATAAAATGACCTGTTTAATCTTCAATATAGACTGAATATGAAAAAAGAAATGAGATATCTGGTGCCGGATGATTATATGGCAGATCCGGCCGTACATGTCTTTAATGGCAGGGTTTACATTTATCCCAGTCACGATTGGGAAAGCGGCGTGGAGGAGAACGATAATGGCGACCACTTTAATATGAAAGATTACCATGTTTTCTCTACTGACAATATAATGCATGGAGAAGTCACTGATCACGGCATTGTCCTGCAGGTAGAGGATATTCCTTGGGCAGGCCGCCAGTTATGGGATTGTGATGTGGCTGAGAAGGATGGAAAGTATTACATGTATTTTCCACTGAAGGATAAAAACGACATATTCCATATTGGTGTGGCAGTCAGTGACAAACCGGAAGGTCCATTTATTCCGCAGTCTGATCCTATCAGAGGGAGTTACAGTATTGATCCCGCTATACTGAATGATGGCGATGGAAATTACTATATGTATTTTGGTGGTCTTTGGGGCGGACAACTACAACGTTATCATAATAACAAGGCCATGGAGAGTGCCGCGTTTCCGGCTGACAACGAACCAGCCATTCCCGCACGGGTGGCCAGGCTAAGCCAGGACATGCTGGAATTTGCAGAGGAGCCCCGTCCGGTTGTGATTCTGGATGAAGAAGGTCGTCCGTTGACTCAGGGGGATAACGGACGGCGTTTCTTTGAAGCGTCCTGGATGCACAAATATAAAGGAAAATATTATTTTTCCTATTCTACGGGAGATACACATCGTTTGTGCTATGCCGTAGGTGACAATCCCTACGGACCGTTCACTTACAGAGGTGTGATCCTTACACCGGTGGTAGGCTGGACCACTCATCATGCCATTATTGAATATCAGAACAAATGGTATTTATTTCATCATGATTGTGTGCCTTCGGGTGGGAGAACCTGGCTTCGTAGCCTGAAAGTAACGGAATTGGAATATGATATGGATGGTAATATAATTACAATAGACGGAAGAGGGTAGAGCTGGAAGACTCCTGTTTAGAATCGGGAAGTTCCTTGTTGACTGTAGGGATATTTGTCAGGATAACTAGACTACAGCTTGGTTGTCCGTCGATAATTATGTTTTGTAAAAAGACATGATATGGATTTTTATGTCGGTGGATAAGCTAACGTGACCATGGTCATTCCACTGTCATGGGATATGTTTTATTGTATCCTGTAAACAAACGGAAGTTTAGGACATTCTATGAAAAGAAGCAGGCTGTAGTGGCCTTTTGTGTACGCCATTAATAAATTATTAGAAGTAGAATGACTATAATGGTGTAATTGACGGGCGGGTAATGAGTGCCTAGTATGTTCAGGGCTATTATCTGCCTGTTATTTTCCAGAGTTGTTAGAACAAGAAAAGGATAAAGAAAAACAAAACGAATCATGTGGCTGAGATTTAAAATATTTTTAGGGTATACCATTTTAATGGTCCTGCTCGTCTGCACCATCGTGCTTTTCCGCCGTGAACAGATAAAACGGGGTAGCCTGCATCAGGATGAACGGGAGCTGGTCCATATCCGCAACCTGTCGCAACAGGCTTACGCCGGACTATTGGAACTGGCTACTTATGGGGAGACAGTCAGTGTCTGGAACGAGGATGATCTCAAGACGTATCAGGCAAATCGGTACAATGTCCGTGGAACCTTGCAGGAACTGAAACGGTATGTGAACACTCACAGGCAGCAGGCGTGCATAGACTCTTTGTGTCTGTTACTGGAAAGAAAGGAGCAGTTACTGGATACAATAATGGGCACGTTCAAGCATTTCTGGGAAGTAAACGAGATCGTGAGACGAAAGATTCCGCTGATTGCATCCCGCGTCCATCGTGATACGGAATCCTTGTCTGATGAAAAAGAAGAAGGGAAAAATGCCCAAAAGAGTTTCTGGACCTTCCTCAGGCGCAAGAAGAAATCCGCCTATCGGGAACAGAAAGAAAGTATGGGACGTCGACAGGACATCCCGGCAGCCACCCGTATGCTCCATTCCTTGAACAGGGAGGTTACAGACAAGCAGACTGCCGAGCAGAAAAAGCTGTTGGTACAGATGGACAGCCTGTATGCCGGTAATGTGGCGCTGAACCGGAGGCTGCATGGTGTCGTCAAGGATTTCGAGATGGAAGCCTCCCGGCGTCTTGAAGAACGCTACAAACATTTCCTATCCGCGCGTGACCGGTCGTTCCGTACAGCCTCCATCCTGGGTATCATCGTCTCATTGCTGACCATTATCCTGTACATTGTTGTGCATCGTGATATCAATCGTCGGAACCGCTACCAACGACAACTGGAAGTCTCAAACAAGGAGAACAAGGAACTGATACAATCCAGAAAACGCATGATGCTGACTATTGCCCATGACCTGCGTTCGCCCCTTGCCATTATCAGGGGGACGGCGGAGCTGCTGCCCGGCGAACAGGAAAGGGTTATGCAGGAGGAATACGCTGGAAATATCCGACATGCGTCAGACTATATGCTTTCGCTGGTGGACACGCTGATGAACTTCTACCTGCTGGATACCGGACAGGCCTGGGAGAACGTCTCCATCTTTCACTTGGAATCCCTGTTTCGGGAGATTGCAGACAGCTACATGCCATCAGCTAAAAAAAAAGAATTGCAGCTGTTGACCAGATTTTCCGGCATGAACGCGGTTGTCAGTTGTGACAAGGGGCATCTGCAGCAGATCGTAAACAATCTGCTCTCCAATGCCTTGAAGTTTACCGGAAAGGGACATGTCCTACTGGAAGCAATGTTCCATAAGGGAGAACTTTGTATCAAGGTGCAGGATACAGGAACGGGAATGGACAATAATGAGCAGAAACGAATATTTGACGCATTCGAACGGCTGGACAACGCCCGCAATATTCCCGGGTTCGGGCTCGGCCTTGCTATTACTTCCCGGTTGGTTTCGCAAATGGGAGGCTCCATCCGTGTGGAGAGCAGACCGGGTGAAGGCAGCTGCTTCATTGTGTCGCTGCCCCTTCCCCTTGCCGACAGCAAGTCTCTGGCAAAGGAACAGCGACTAACGGCTGACTACGAGATTGAGGGGACCAGGATTCTTCTGCTGGATGACGACCCGAGGCTGCTTTCCATTCTTTGCGAGATGTTCAGGCGTAACCGAGCCGAATGTGACTGCTGCACCGATTGCCGGGAGGTGGTGAAAAGACTGAGAGAACATGATTATGACGTGTTGTTGACGGATATCCGGATGCCTGACATGGACGGGTTCGAACTGTTGGCATTGCTGCGTTCATCCAACATGGAAAAGGCAAGGACAATCCCTGTCATAGCCATGACCGCTGACGTGGATCCGGAAGATATGTATCTATCCGGGGGCTTTGCCGGATGCATTCGCAAACCTTTCCGAATGGATGACCTGATGGAAACTGTCGCCCAGATAGCCGGGAAGAGTGTACAACTGACATGGCAGCCAGACTTCTCCTTAATCTTTTCGGACGAGGATGACAGGGAGGGGATGCTCGGTGTCTTTATCTTGGAAAGCCGCAAGGATCTTGACCGTCTGCATGAAGCGTTGAGAAAAGATGACCGGCAGGCAATCCGTGAAATCCTGCACAAGAACCTTCCACTGTGGATAAGTGTCCGCCTTGACTATCCGGTAGAGGAAGTACAAGGCATCATACTTTCCGAACCGGAATTTTGGACGGAAAAACAAATGAGCAGTATCCATACGATAGAAATAGCTGCCGGGAAATTGATAACTTATGCAGAACATATGAAAAAGAAAATAAGTCAAGAAGATGAAAAGCATATTAATTATAGAGGATGATGTTGTTTTTGCCCGCAGCATCGGTAACTGGCTGAAGAGGCAGGAAATGGGGAGCGAGCGTGTAACGACCCTTTCCGCTGCTCGTAAGGCTCTTTCGGCTGGGGAGTATGACCTTGTGCTGGCTGACCTGCGCTTGCCAGACGGCAACAGCACGGACCTGCTCCAATGGATGCACGACCGCTATATCACCACTCCGTTTCTGATCATGACCAACTACGGGCAGGTGGAGAATGCTGTGGAAGCCATGCAGCTCGGTGCGGTGAACTACCTTTGCAAGCCCGTCCAACCGGATCGGTTGCTGGAAGCCATTCGTAAGGAATTCCGTCGTCCCAGGCACGACAGTACGGAATTCTACCGGGGAGATAGTGGCAAGGCAAGAGAAATGTACCACCGGATTGGGCTGGTCGCACCATCCGACATCTCTGTCCTGATCCGTGGTGCGTCCGGCACGGGCAAGGAACATATCGCCCTCGAATTGCACAAACAGAGCCGTCGAAAGAACAGACCGTACATCACTTTGGACTGCGGTTCCCTTCCTGAAGATTTGGCAGCCTCCGAACTGTTCGGACACCGTAAGGGGGCGTTCACTGGCGCGGAGAATGACAAGACCGGCCTGTTCCAGGAGGCTGACGGAGGCACGTTGTTTCTAGATGAGATCGGCAACCTCGCCTATAGGAGTCAGATGCTCCTTCTGCGTGCCTTGCAGGAGAAATGCTACCGACCGGTAGGGGCTACTCGGGAGCGCAGCTTCGATATTCGCTTGATTGCTGCTACCAACGAGAATTTGGAAGAAGCCATTGCCGGAGGACGTTTCCGTGAGGACTTGTTCCATCGGCTGAACGAGTTCACCATCCGTGTCCCCCTTCTTTCGGAATGTTCGGAGGATATCCTCCCGCTAGCCCGTTTCCTTCTAGAACATCTCTCAAAAGAACACCGGAAACGGGTGCAGGGTTTCGATCGGCTGGCGGAGGCGGCCTTGAAGCGGTATCCTTGGCCAGGCAACATCCGCGAACTGAGGAACACTGTCCGCAGCGCCCTGCTGCTGACAGACGGGGATTGGATTACCGCGACCTCCCTGAACCTGGACCTGACGTTAAAGCAAGAAGAGGTATCCGGTCTCACGGAGGAGGAAAAAGAGAGAAGGCTCTTGCTCCAAACGCTCGAACAGGCCCGAAACAACCGGGCAAAGGCTGCCAAGATGCTGAACATCAGCCGGACTACCCTGTATGAGAAGCTCCGTAAATACGGGGTGATCTGATGGAAAAGGTATTGGAACAATGAGGATGATTTCCTGTCCTCCCCATAAAATCCTGCGCCCTGTATCTTGTATGTCCAGTTATTTATGCTTATATAGGTAATGAATTGATAATCTGTTGTTAAATTTGTAAATATGGATATTAGACCCTTATGTGGCAGGCTCGGTCTCAAAGTCTGCGAGGCAGAGCGAGAAAAGCGGATGTGGCAGACAGGATTTGCCCTGGTCATGCGTAAGCCTCCCCCTACCGACAGTATCTCCCAAATCATCCAGACGGTATTGATTGAGCCTGTGACAAAGGAACTTCGGTTGAAGACCGGAAAGGACATCAGTTATCAGCCTTACATTCCCGAGGGGTATTTCCGCCTAGTGTCAGGCGGAAAGCCGTTCGCCGTTATCTGTCTTCCCAATCCTGGCAACGGACGGGTGTTCGTCAGATTCCTGAATGCGAGCGGCAGGTCATGCGCTCGGATGAAAGAATTTCATAACACAGATACCCTCGTCTCATTCTTATTAGAGATATCCGAATAATCCTCCTACTATCCTACCTTTAAGGGACATGAGGGTTTACAGGAATTGTACACTTTCCTAACATGCAGTGTAAGGTAAGTATACACTTTTGGTTTACACCTGTTTTTCTACAGAATTTGTTTATTGTTGATTTCCAGAATATTAAAACAATCCAAGGCTTAATGCTATGGCAGAGGCATTACATTTGGCCTACTCCGGTATAAACAAATAAAACGTATGCCGTATGAAACCATTTACAGAATGCCGTATATTCAACTATTTTTCTCTGGCTTCTAATCAGAAACATGCAGTTTCCGATGAAGAATTCGCTTCCTCTTATACAGAATATGAACAATACCTGTGCGATCTTGCCGTAGAACCGGTTTCTTCATCGGAAAGGCTGCGCCATCTGCTTCATAGTAAAGTGGAACTGGTTTCTATAAAAAAGTTGTCCTTCCATGCACCAGTAGTTGAATTCTATCTGAACAAGTGCCTCCTGCTGGTGGAAGCGGAAATAGAGCTGGTTAATTTTAGCGTACAGTATCCCGGATCCGGTGAGGCACCTTCTTCCTTTTTCTCATCACTTCATTGGAAAGGCACGCTTGTCAACCTCATGGAACTTATTTCCTCGCTGGACTATAGCGAACTTATTACGGATGGGGACGGCAAGCGGATCTCCTTTGCCGGTATCGTTTCCGCTTTCGAGAAACTCTTCAATGTCTCCATCCCCAAACCATACGACCTACGTGCCGATCTCTCCCGACGCAAAAAGAGTTGTTCCATTCTGCTTCCCAAACTAAAAGAAACCTACGAAAAGAATATCGTGAACTGCGGAATCGGGAAGTGAGCAGAGAGTAAAAATCCCCCTGTCACAAATAGTCATCTCCTGTCAGTTGTAGTCACTTCCCAATTTTAGGTTCATATGAATATTATCACTTATTTTGCTGCCGAATAAATGAAACACTTAAAAGAATGGCAAAGATCAGTAATACACGCAAGCCTGTACAGGCTGACAAATCAGACAAATGAAGAGGGGGACGAACTCCCAAGGAGGAATCCCAGCTTCATTCTTATTATTACGGTTTCCGCCTGGACGAGTTCCAGAACATCGAGTTCGAAAGGCTCTTTGAGAATTCGGGAGCTAAAAATAAATCCCAATTCATTCTTGCCGCCCTTTTCGACAAACCGATGAAAGTCGTAAAGATCGACAAGGCGGCAACGGACTACTACATCAAGCTGACCAACCTGCAGAGTGAATACCGCCGCATAGGTGTGAACTATAACCAGGCGGTCAAGGCTCTGCATACCGGACTCTCCGAGAAGAAAGCCCTCGCCATGCTCTATAAATTGGAGCAACTGACTATTGAACTAATCTCCCTGAACCGGGAGATTATCCGTCTCACCCAAGAATTCGAACAATGGTTGCAAAAATAACATCAGGAGCCTCTGTCTACGGGGCATTATACTATAATCACGAAAAAGTGGACAAGCAGCAGGCACGGCCACTGACATGAAACCGGATCATGGAACCGGCAGACGGCCATCCGACCATCCAGCATTGCATGCGTTCCTTCGAACCGTACCTGGCTGCTAACCGTCGCACAGAGAAACCGGTTATCCACATCTCACTTAATCCGCACCCGGACGATGTACTGACCGATGAACAGCTGGCAGCCATCGGACAGGAGTATATGGAAAAGATGGGATACGGCAACCAACCCTACATCATCTACCGGCATGAGGATATCGGCAGGTCCCATATCCATATCGTATCCCTGCGCATCGACGAACAGGGAAAGAAGATCAATGATTATAAGGAATGGCAACGCTCCTCCACAATCTGCCGGGAGTTGGAAAGAAAATACCATCTGCTACCTGCCGAGAAGATGGAACAACGGGAATCCCTGCCACTCACTGTCGTCGATTATCAGAAAGGCGATATCAAGCATCAGATAGCGAATGTGGTGAAGCCCATCATGCAGGGGTACAAATTCCAGTCCATCAAGGAGTTTAAAGCCCTGCTCGGCCTTTTCCATGTGACGGTGGAAGAAACACACAAAACGATAGACGGGAAGACCTATCACGGACTGGTCTATGCGGCTACCGATGAAAAGGGTGACCGGGTGGGCGTAGCCATCAAATCCAGCAAGATCGGCAAGAGTGTAGGTTATGCGGCACTTCAAAAGAAATTTTTCAAAAGCAAGCTATGGATGGCAAAACATCCGATACCCGGGGGGACGAAAGAAGCGATTGCCACGGCTCTGAAACAAGACACCCTTCAGGGATTCCTGCAGGAACTCACCGGGAAAGGCATTGCCGCCATACTCTACCGGAACGATGCGGGAGTGATTTACGGAGTCACCTACATTGACCATACCTCCCGGACCGTATTCAAAGGCTCAGCATTGGGAAAGGAATACTCGGCATCGGTTATCAACCGGCAGTATGGCGTGGTTCTACCGGGAAAAGAGGAAGAAGTACCATTCTTGCACCTGGCCGAACCGGAGAAAGAGGAACCGGGACTGGTAGAAGGATTGCTGGATATCTTCTCTCCGGAATCCTATCCGTATCCGGCTGACGACCTGCCCCAAAGCCCTTACGGGAAAAAGAAGAAGAGAAAGCGCAGTGGTCCGCATCTCGGCTAATACAATGTATCACTATTAATCCATTAAGATAATATGTCACAGGACGAAACCAGAGGACTCAATAAGAACCTCGACTTTATGAGGGCTATCAGCATCATCTTCTTAGTGATGAATGTCTATTATTTCTGTTATTCCTACTTTCTTTCTATGAACCTGACCATCGGCGTGGTGGACAAGATACTGCTCAATTTCCAACGGGATACGGGTTTATTCTCCCATTCGTTGGTCAGTAAATCCTTCTCCTTGATGTTTCTCTTCTTCTCCTGTATGGGAGCCAAAGGACGGAAGGACGTGGAGATGACATGAAGGAATATCGGTTGTTATCTCATTGCAGGATTGCTGCTCTTTTTCGGTAGTGAGTTCTTGTTGACAACCCGTTTCTCCGTTACGCTTCTTACCTTATTGTATGTAGCTGCCGTAGCCGCCGGATATCTCTGTCTGCTCACTACCGGAGTATGGATCAGCCGCCTCTTGAAGAACCAGTTTATGGATGACGTTTTCAACGATGAGAACGAGAGCTTCATGCAGGAAACCCGCTTGCTCGCCAATGAATACTCGGTGAATCTGCCTACCCGTTTCCGGTATCAGCGAAAGACATACTCAGGCTGGATAAATGTAATTAATCCTTTCAGGGCCTCGCTTATTCTCGGAACTCCGGGATCTGGAAAGAGCTATGCCATTATCAATAATTATATCCGCCAGCAGATAGAGAAAGGATTTGCCGCTTATATCTATGACTTCAAGTATCCGGATTTAAGTATAATCGCTTATAACCAGCTGCTTAAAAACAAGGATAAATATGCCAGACCCGTCGGTTTCTATGTGATTAATTTTGATGATCCCAGATACAGTCACCGGTGTAATCCCCTGAATCCCTCGTTCTTGTCCGACATTGCAGATGCTTACGAGTCAGCGTATGTCATCATGCTAAACCTGAACAAGAGCTGGATTCAGAAACAGGGAGACTTCTTTGTGGAAAGTCCGATTGTATTGTTGGCTGCCATCATATGATATCTCAAAATTTACGAGAACGGGAAATATTGTACATTCCCCCATGCCATTGAACTGTTGAATAAACCATACTCGGACGTGTTCACCATACTGACCTCTTACCGGGAGCTGGAAAACTACCTGTCGCCTTTTATGGATGCCTGGAAAGGTGGCGCGATGGAGCAGCTCCAGGGCCAGATAGCATCCGCCAAGATTCCGCTGTCACGTATGATCAGCCCGGCCTTGTACTGGATCATGACCGGGGATGATTTCACGTTGGATATTAATAACCCCGATGCTCCAAAGGTGTTGTGTGTGGGCAATAATCCGGACAGACAAAACATATACTCATGTGCCTTGGGACTTTACAATGCTCGTATTGTCAAACTCGTGAACCGGAAAGGAAAGTTGAAAAGTTCCATTCTCGTGGACGAGGTGCCGACGATTTACTTTCGGGGACTCGACACATTGATTGCCACGGCCCGAAGCAATAAGGTTGCGGTTTGTCTGGGAGCGCAGGATTTTAGCCAGTTGATACGGGATTACGGTGACAAGGAGGCGCGTGTGATTCAAAATACAATCGGCAATATTTTTGCCGGGCAAGTAGTGGGTGAAACAGCGAAGAATCTCTCGGAAAGGTTCGGGAAAGTGCTTCAGCAGCGCAAGTCCATCAATATGACACGGGAGGATACCTCCACTAACATCAGTACCCAGCTTGATTCGCTTATCCCTGCCTCCAAGATTTCCAACCTCTCCCAGGGAGAGTTCGTCGGTGCGGTCTGTGACAATTTCGGAGAGCGGATCAATCAAAAGATATTCCATGCCGAGATTGTCGTGGATAACGACCGGGTGGCCGCCGAAACAAAAGCCTACAAGCCCATCCCCATCATCACAGACTTTACTGGTCCGGATGGCAAGGACCACATGAAAGAGGAAATCGAAAGGAACTACTATCAAATCAAGGAAGACGTGACGCAGATTATTGAGAAAGAGCTGCTCCGCATTGAGAATGATCCCAATCTGAAACACTTGCTGGAAACAGCAGACGATGAATAATCCCTATTTAATTTATTAATCATTTAAAGTTATTGTAAACATGGAAAAAGTAAAGAAAGGCTCTCCGGCCAACCTGCCGGGAAAACCCAGCTTCCCCTGGGTGGGAGGCAAAAGAAGACTGCTCCCCGTACTGATCGAATCGCTTCCGAAAGGCTTCGGGCAGATGGATACATACGTAGAACCGTTTGTCGGCGGCGGTGCCCTGTTCTTCTGAATAAGACAAACCTACCCGGAAATCCGCTGCGTCATCAATGATTCCAACGAGAGCCTGGTCAATGTCTACCGCGTCATCAAGGAATCCCCGGAAGAGTTGATCGGGGTGCTTGCCCGGATACAGGAGGAATACATCGCATTGGAAGAACATGCCCGAAGAAAAGCCTACTTCATGGAGAAACGTACCTATTACAATGAAGGTACCCCGGATAACATCACCCGTGCCGCCCTGTTTATCTTCTTTATGCGCACTTGCTATAACGGCATCTACTCCGTGAACCGCAAGGGAAAGCTGTCCGTCACCTTCGGTTTCGGTGGAAGGGTGAAACTGCTGGAAGAGGAACTGATCCGCTTTAACCATAAGCTGTTGCAGGATGTCATTATTCTGGACGGTGACTACCGGCAGACCGGAAAGTACATCGGAACCAAATCCCTCTTTTATTTTGACCCGCCTTACAAGCCGGTCAATGAGAGTAATGCCTGTACCTCGTATATGCCGCAGGACTTCGGGGACGAAGAGCAGGTCGCCCTGGCAGATTTCTGTAAGGAAATAGACGAAGCGGGTGGCAAATGAATGCTTTCCAACTCCGATCCCCGGCAGAAGAATCCGGAGAATACCTTCTTCGACGACCTCTATGCCGGTTTCCATATCCAGCGGATCAGTATCTTCCGTTCCATTTGCTCCATTGCCGAGAAGAGGGAAACGGTCAACGAGCTGCTGATTAGAAATTACTAAAAACAGCTATCCGGAAGTTAACCGGAGGCTGAAATAATAAAGAGAGCCAAATCTGTCTAACCGGATTTGGCCCTCTTTTTATGCTTAAGCGGTGACAGCTTTGTTATAATTTTCAACCGTGCTGTTTCGTTTGCGACCTTTCCTTGGTGGAAGTGTTTCCGGCATGGCGTTGCCGGTTCTCCGGAACCATCTTCTTTCCCAGCAGGTAATCATTCAGGTCATTATATTCCGCATAACAGTCCGACTTGTCCTTAACCGGACATCCGGCTTCTGTCATTTGGCAGAATGCTTGCTTTCCTGCAGGATCATTATCCAGCAGACAGAAAGCACTCTTATATTCTTTTAATATCGGGATAGCCTTGCCTACATTGCTGACCGAATTTAATACGATATAATCGGCAGGCTGCCCGCTGCCGGGTCGCATTGATTTGAGTGTGAGGTATGACAGGTAGTCCATGAAACCTTCGACTACGATACAATGGTCGCCGCCGTTTTTAATATGTGTAATCTCCTTGGGAGAGATGCTCCCTTTCAGGTATTTGTTGCGGATCTCATACCCGCCGCTCCGGTTGGCAAAGGCCACGGCGAAATACCATTTGCCCTTGTTCTCGAAATGCACTTCCTTGCAAGTCTTCCGGGCAATTTCGGCTAAGATACCTCTTTCCTTGAGATAATCCAGCAAGACCGGGTTCGTCAGCGGATCAACGCGTACCTGCCGGTAACCGGCAGCCTGCGGCTCCGGCTTCCTGACAGAGGCGGCAGGCCGGAAAGCAGCCGGGAAATGTCCCTCTATCGCTTTTAACGCATAAGAGATATCCTTCGTCTTTTGCAGCTCCATCGCCAGGGTGATGATGTCCCCTCCCTGTCCGATACCGAAATCATATCATAGGTTGCGGGATGTGCTCACCTTGAAAGAAGGTGTCTTCTCCTCACGGAAAGGAGAACAATACCAGATACTGTCCCCGTGTTGTCTGACCGGGGAAAATCCCATGCGCCGGAGATAATCCTCCAACGGAATGCGTTTAGCTTCTTCAATATTCATTGTATAACGGATTGGATTAATGGCTCTTTTTATAACGTGAATCCCTTAGTATCACCCATTGCAGGGGATTCTGCGGCTTCCCGTTTTTTCTCAGTTCAAAATGCAAGTGGTTGCCGGTCGCGATACCGGTATGCCCGACATTGCCGATACGCCGGCCCATGCGGACAACGTTTCCCTTTTTCACGTACAATTTACTTAAGTGCGCATACAGCGTGGAAAAGCCACCCGCATGCCGGATTTCGACGTACCAGCCGTAACTGCTGCTGTACCGGGCTTCAACGACCTTCCCGTTTCCTGAAGCATAGACCGACGTGCCATAAGGTGCGGCTATATCCACTCCGGCATGGAGTACCCTTTTCTTTCTCACCGGATGCATCCTTATTCCGAAACCGGAAGAGAGGGCAAACCTCCTCCGGCTCTCATTCAAGGGGAATATAATAGGATAATCAGCCAGTACGGTTACCGGCAACCGGCTGTTTCATACGAAAGATTTTCACTGCCGGGCGGAATGGATACGGCCGATGATTGAACTGAGTCCGCTTCTGAACTCCTTTGACGGGGATTGTGTAAAAGCCGGACATGACAATAAGTGACAGAACATGACAATCAATGACAACTTCTTCATAATCAATTTATTTAATGGCAAAGATAGTAATTTTACCCTTGCAAATGATTCATTAATCTTTAAAATTAACGTATATGGACAATGTAAACTTAGCCCCTGAAAACAACGGGGCAACCCAGGAACACGGGTATCTGATGGCGTATGACAAGAAAGAGCAGAAAGCCAAAGGAGTAAAAGGAATCGCGGCAAACGGCGAGCTGGAAACGCTCGAAGCTGGTGAAGCGGACAAAGGCCAGTTCATCAAGGTGGACCAGAGAGGTAACTTCTTCACCAACTTCGGAAAGAACTTTCTCTACCATTACAACAATCCGGGACGTTACTCCTTGTACAACATCCCGAAAGAAACACCTGTAGAGCAGGCCAAAGAAAAAATAGAGGCAGCGCAGCTACCACAGAACGAAGCAGTAAGAAAAGAGCTGGCTTCGACCAGGGTGTATAACAACCACCGTTTCAATGAACGGGAAGTGAATTGGGAACAGGCAGCCCGCTACGGCATTACCCCGGACGGTCTGAAGAACGCAAAGGACAGCCTCGAAAGGATGCTGCAAGGAAAAACCTCCGCCGTGGCTTTCCGCGTGGCAAAAGACTCCGAACTGGGACGTGAGAACGGCGATGCCAAACTCTCCCTGTTCCGTGATGAGAACGGTGCTGTCAAGTTTGACATCCACTATATCCGCCAGGCCCCCAAAGTAGGTGAAGATTACAGGGGACATACGCTGACGGAGGATGACCTCAAGACACTGGACCGTACCGGCAACCTGGGCCGAACGGTCGACATGGTCATCGATTACCGTACCAAGGAAACCAAACCCTGCTACCTTTCCAAAGACCCGGTGACGAATGAATTGTTTCATATGCCCGTAGAACAGGTACGCGTTCCCCGCAAGGTAAAAGATTATACGCTTTCCCCATCAGAATATGAAGCCGCCTTACGTGGAGAGGAAGTGCCTATCCGTTTCAAATCCAATAACGGGAACTATTATACCACATCCATTCAGATGAGCGCCGCCGAGCGGGGTGTTGAATTCCTTTGGGAAAGAAGCACCAAAAAGATGGAAGAGGGGCAGAAACAGGAGCAGCAGCAAAACAGTAACGGAGAACAGCAGGTTAACGGGCCGGTACAAACAGCCGGAAAGTCTTTGAAAAAGGAAGAGGCCTCTCGGCAAGCGGAAAAGAAAACGCGCACCCGCAAGCCGTCCATAACCCCTAAAATGTAATAATATGGCAGCCTATCTTTCTGATGACCCCAAGTCATTGGACGAGCTTTTCAGGAAAGAGGGTGAAGGCTATCTTCTTGTCGGTTATGAAACCGGCAAGGAGAAACCCCATGCGGAATCCTCCTATATACTCTATTCTGCCGATCCCGACAGGCAAGACCCTGTTTATACGTTCATGGCTCTGTTCAGCCGGGAAACGATAAAAGCCAAATATGCCGCTTTTGTACCGGATACCCGTCTGGAAATCTATTCATTCCCGAAAATGACGGATGTGCCTGTCCTTACAGGGGATATTGCCAAGAAAGAATATATCAACCGGTTCTTTCTGCCCTATGTCCGGGAGAAGGGACTGGTTCCCCTGATAAGCACCAATCTGAGGAATGTACTGTTTGCACAGTCACGCAGCGACATCCTCATGGAATCCGGCGAGCTACCCAAGTTGACGGCAGAGCAATTGGACGGACTGCTCCATTTTCACAGGAAACAGGACGAACTGGCTGTCCGATATGACTATAACCCGGTTTATAAATTACCCTTGCATGCGGTGGAGACTTCCAAAGGAATCCTGTTCTTCAGTGATACCCAAATTGGACGGGACGGATTAAAATGTTTTTACCAGCAACTATCCGGCAACTATTTCCGGGTTCATGGCGAACCCGGTCCCGTCAGGCAATACCAGGTCAACAGGCTGTCCGACGATATCTGTCCCTTGGTGGATGCCTGTTACCGGAAGAACCCTCAAAACGGGAAAGGGAAATATGACTTTGATGAAACCATCTTCTCAAAAGATACGTTCCGTGACCGGAACCTGTGGAAGCAGACGTTTGAAACGAATATGGAGCCGACCGCTTCTGAATTCCTTCGCCTGACAGAATTTTCAGGATGCCCTGCAAACCGTAACAATGCGGATATCAGCAAACTGCTGTATTTGATAGAAAACGGATTCAAGCGTGACCTTGTGGTTGATCCGGCTTTCGGATACCGGAATGTATTTCAAGAGTATGTCACCCGGATAGACAACTGCATCAACGGACAATCCTCCGGTCTGAATTTGGTCGATGTGCTGGATGAAATGCGCCAAAAAGCGGAGAATATTCTCCAAACGGAATTCGATGTAAGGGGACACCGTACATTGGAAAGAGCACTGAATGACAAAAGCGTTCCGTTTCTCATTGGGGGAGCCGATGCCAGCCAGGCCATGAGACAAGCCCTTCTGGAAGGCAAATGGATCTACTCTTCCAAAATCTCCGAATCAATGCCCGGTTTGCACTTTCTCCATGCCGACAAGAAATGTAACAGGGTAATGGCATACTCCAAATCTCCGGCAGGTAAAGCTGTGTATCAAGAGAAAAACGGCAGAATCATCCCATATACCGCCGCTTTGAAAAAAGAAACAAAAACGAAAAAGAACAATTCCCCTAAATTATAAAATTATGAAGCAACCCGAACAATCCTATACAGCCATAGAAACCGCTGACGGCTTTTTGTTCTTCACCCATACGGCGGAAGGGCAGGCAAATATGCAGAAATTCCTGCAGCTTGTGGCGGATCATTACTTTGATCCCCATTTCAACCTCGGTCCCGTCCATGTTTACAGGGCGGAAGGCATCCTCCGACAGGGGCCGTCTGTCAATCCGGGCGGGAACCTGTTCACTGAATATCCTTACCTGAAGATGGACAGACTCCCAAAGATGGAGCTGGCATACCGTAATGAGATGAAGCCTACCCCGGAAGATTTCCGCAGTTTCTGCCACAATGCGCACTGTGACATCAGCCACCGCAACTGTAATATTATTGATGCGTTGGATGCGATGGCGGACAAGGAACGCACAGTTACCGAACTCTCCCGTCGACCCGCGACACCGGAAATACGTGAACAGATAGAGGAAAACAGCCGTGATAAGGACGAGCTGGATAAACTCCTCAAGCGGTTCTACGACGTACGCGGACACCGGACGGTCGAAAGGATTCTCAGTGACCCGATGGACAGTGTCATGGTAGACGGTGTTCGCCTCTTTACCCCTCACCGGCAGGTATTGCAGGCGGGACATGTGCTCTTTCTGCCCGCAGAGGCAAGGGACAACCCGTCCCATTCCTATGCATGGGTGAACGGGGATTTCTCCCGGATCGTATTCTCTAAAGAACCGCCTGCAAACAAGCAGGTATTCAAGGTGAAAGCGGTTATCGAAAAGGCTTTGGATAAAAAGCGGGACGTGAAAAAGAAAAAACACACCCATCCTAAACTGTAGAAACATGGACAAGAGAGACCAAATGGAAAATTCATTTTTCGACCCCGAAAGACCGGGCTGTATATTCATTGCGATAGACCGGTATCACCATTATACACCGTTACCGGGCAACTCACTCAGGTTCGTCGAAGGAAACCAAAGGGAGATAACGGATGCCGCCTTTCATAAGTTCCTGTCGGACAATGTCAACGAAGTCAAAAGCTGTACGTATGTGCCGGATGTGGAGATGGTACGGTATGACCTGAATTGGATGAGGGATGTGCCGTCACCGGATACACACATGCCTTTGGACAAGTATATCCGGCAGGAGCTGTTGCCTTACTTGCAGCGGAGCTTTCAGTACCCTTCCCGTCAGATCTCACTCTCGGACGCTGTCTACTGCTCCAGATATAAAGGAGATACCGATTGCAGCATCCTGAAAAAGTATTTCGTGCAGGAAGCCGATTATATGAGTTTCCGCAGATCCCAGGACGAAAGGCAGAAAATCTACCGGGGAGAGGCGAATTTCCGGACACCGCTGAAAGTGGTGGAGAATGACTTCGGGTATCTGATATTCTCCGGCAATGAAATCGGAAAAGAAGGATTCAGGGAATGTTTGCAGCATATCATCGACCATTACTTCGATCCGCATTACGACATCGGCCATCTGGGTGTCTATGAATATCCGTATGTAACGGAAGAGCTGGCAGCCCATATTGACGCATCCTACCGGATCGACCATGCCCGGCAGCTGAATAATTCTTTTGAATTCCAGCGTGAGAACCACGTGCCCCAATCCAAATTGCCGGACAAGTTTATTAATGGGCTGACTCCTCTATTTTACAGCCCGATGGAAACGACGGCTGACGGATTTATGGAACTGGCTGACAAATTCCATTTCGATCCGGACGTACGCGCGCAAATCATCCCTTCCAACCGGGACATTTACCGGCTGCTGACCGTGATGAAGAACGGTTATATGAATATTCATGAGCAGTCGTTTACCTACTTTAAGGAGTTATTGCCAGTTGCCCGGAAACTCGAAAGAATAACGCAGGTACGATCAGCGGCTGATTTCGATAGGAAGGAATTCAAACAAGCCTCCATGGAAATCCGGGAGGCCGCCGACAGTATTCTGAAAAGGGATTTCGATGTGAGGGGGCACCGTTCCCTCAAGAACATGCTGGATGATCCGATGGTAGAATTTACCGTGGGGAACCGGAGACTGAATGACGTGCAGAAATCAGTATTGTCTTCCGGTTATGCGCTTTATATCCCGGAGAACAACCGGGAAGCGGTCAGACACCTGCAATACTGCATGGCGGACTTCGAACGGAACCGGATGAAGAACTCATCCGAGCCTTTCCCCGTCAAGACCTATACCTTGAAAGAGGGACTTCTCCATCCGCTACCCACGGATATAAATAAAAAGCCGAGGGCCGTCAAAAAGCCGGAGAACCAAAAACGAAAGACCAACCGTTTAAAATAATAACAGGAAATATGATACCCAAAAGTCAGATTTATATCGGGGCATGGATTGTAGAGAACGATCCGGAAGAACAGGCCCCCGTTCCCTATAAAGGGAAAGGCATCGCCATCAAGGAAACCGGAAAAGGGGAGATGGATTACTTTGTCCGCATCCGGCTGGATGGCGAATCCATGAAGCAAAAAAGAATCTCCCTTTGCTGTCCGGACAAGATAATGGTCTGTTTTCCATGAGCCATAGACTTGGAGAAAAAGCAGAATGTGGAGCATAAGATGAAAAATGAAAAAGCTCCCGGCCCGTCGAAAGGGCGTAAACTCTCTTAATCATTCACTTTATAAATCAGAAGAATATGAATACAAACGATACCATTCTTTTTAATGTAAACGACGAGCTGGGTAAAGTGGTTGATTACAGCCATATATCCGGAGAGAACCAGGATATGCTGTGCGGCAATTACCTGAGGGAGCAGGCGGAACTCGCACTGGGCGGGACCTATATCCCGGAAGAAACCATCTATTGTCTCCAAATGGACAAAGACATCGATATGGATACTCCTTCCGTCATACATGAAGTCATGTATAACGGGGAATTGGAGGAACTCCCTTCCATTTCGCTCAGAAGTCTTGTTTTCGCCCATGAAATCTCTGCAAGGGGATTACCCATACACATGTTTGATACGGTTGCTCTGCTGGAAAGGATAAATGACAGTGCCGACACGGCAAAAGTACTGGAGGCATACATACACTATCATTCGGAAAAGATGGACAATACCCGGGAGAGAACGGTTACCGCCATACAAAGCGGGAACGGTGTGCTTTTATTCGATGATACCGGAAGGGGAATCCACTGCATGGAACGGTATCTGCAATATCTGGCAGACAATTATTTCTCATCAGCATTGAGAGGTGTTGACTCCCTTGAGATCTATTATTTCAGCACCGCCAACAATATCATAGTGGAAGATTCCAGACAATGCGCTGCCATGTTCACACCGGAGATGCCACACTGTTTCATCCCCTCGGAAGCTGTCTATTATCCAAAGGATCTCATGAAAGACCATTCTCCATCCGTCCGGTGTTCCATGAAACCCGACAAAAGCGATTATGATAATTTCTTAAGCAGGTTCAATCTGGATAGAAGCGAACTCATGACAGATATTGCCCGTCTGGATGAAATCTACAAGAATGGCATTGACATCTCCAAACCCGGCTACGGGTTTATCCATGAAAATAGCTTTGAGAAGATACTGGAGAAACTGACGCACTCCTACTTGAAAAAATCAGAGCATTCGCCACTTTCCGAAGCCCTCCAAAAAACAGCAAAGGATGTGGCCGGAAGAATCCTGCAAACAGAATACAATGTCCGGGGATACGAACCTTCCAAACCGGAAAAGAAGGAGGCGAAAAAAGAAGCAAGAAAGAAATCCGGATTAATCAAATTATAATCATTAATAAAAAGAAAAAACATGAAACAGAAAAATCCCGAACTTATCCTTCATTTTTTTGTTGCTCAGGACTCCAAAGGAAAACCCCGGCAACTGGAAATACACCTGATACCGGAGAAAGAAGTATCGATGGCAAATCAAAGATTTACCGAATATTTACGGCGGCAAAGGGAAATGTACAAACTATCCCTCGTTCAAAGCCACCTGCCTGATCTTGATTTGTGTCGTTACCAGTTTCCCTCAGGAGTAACCTGCCCGGATATCCGTCCCTTTGACAAGGATAACAGCCTGGTACCTAAATTTATCAGTGAGAACGGAGGAAGCATGCAAAACAATGTCCCACTCAGAGGATTGGAATACCTTTATTCACGCGATGCAGAAAAAAGCCTGCCCATGCTGGTATCCAGCGGGCTTGCGGACTACCTGCTTGTACAGCCGGAAGCCAAACGTTTCGCATTGGCACAGAATACCCTCCATGATGATCCGTCAGAAACCCTGACCGCTGTAGAAACCGCAAAAGGAGTGCTTTTGTTTGAATATTCCGGTTACGGAAAGATGTGCTGCCATTCCTATATGCAACATCTGGCCGACCATTTTTTTATTACGGACGAAGATAAACCGGAGTTTGTCAACCAGTACAAACTGGCTAATCCGAATGTAGAGGCTATAAAGGCGTTTCAGACATCCACCAATCCCTTCTCATTATATACAAACGATTTTATACCGGATAAAGCGCAATATCTGGATGCGGCTATCCTGAGAAATGCACGACTGGACAGGAGCCATCGCATAGAACCGACGTTTGACGCTTATGACAAATTCGCGTCCTCCTATGGAACAGTTACAAGTATCGCAAATGCCCAGATACTCCGGCTGCTGTCTTTACAAGAAACAGCCGGAATTTATAGAATAGATTATATAACCGGACAAATTCCGTTCATGCATAAGAACTCTTTTAACTCACAGTTTAATGCGTTACAGAATATTCCGGCAGAAAACAAGGGTGAACAGGAGAAGGTAAAAGCATTGATCCGTGATCAGGCAGCCTACATTTTAAAACGTGATTATGGAATTTCACCGGATAACCGGCAGAATAGAGAGATAGAGCCCGTCATCTCCATACAGACTCCCAAAGGTGCCGTTTACCTGCCTGCCACGGATGAAGGAGCTGTCTACAAACAATGCTATTTGCAATATCTGGCTGACCGGTTCTTCACTCTGGAAGTACAGGCTCTGGAACGGATCAGGGAATTCTACATTTCCAATCCGAACCATAGCACGGAACATTATATGCAGAAGCATCTGAGCTTTTTCCAATCCAATCCTTTCTATGGGGAATTGGCGAAAATGCCATTGTATCCCATAGAGCAATCCGAACTGCTGAAAAAAGGCGGCTATCCCATAGAACCGACTTATCATGCCTTCAAACAGTTCACGGAAGATTACCATTTATCGATAACGCCGAAGAATGCAGAGATATTCAATCTGCTCTTCATACGGGAATACGGTCTGCCGGCAGATTTCAATTCCAATGAGAGTTATAGAGAATTCGCCTACAAAGGTGATTTCAAACCACTGGATCAGGAAATGTCCGAACTGCAATCCCAAAAAGGATATAGTGAGAAAGCATTCTATAATATCCAAAACAGACAGCAGCAACTTGCCGACAGGATACTTGGTCTGGCATATAAACTGACCTGTCCGCCATTGCAGCTGACCGGATCGGCGGCATCGGAAAAGCAAAAGGCTGTTCTCCGCCGTAACAAGTCACATAATCCCCGTATCTAAAACTGATTGTCATGCCTGCATGGATGGAAAAAATAAAAGACAGACTAACCGAAAAAAAAGATTTGAAAAGCCTGTTTATAGAGTTGCTGCCCGATAAGCGGGTATCGACTGTCATGGTCGTAGCATATGTCCCGACGGATAAAGACTCTTTTCCGGTATTTATGGATCTTGTCGCCCGGATAGCCATGGAACAGAAAACGGTGCCGGATAACCTTTTGCTGCATTTTGAGGGAATACCCGCCAAGGACATTCCTTTCACCAGCAAACTGCCGGTAAAAGACAGTGAGAAAGCCCTTCGTTTCATCGTTTCTCACGGAGGTATCACAGAAAACAATTCTGTTCCTCTACGGAAAGCGGCCTACCTGAGAGCATGCCAAAAGGAACTGGCGGCAGAGAATTTTCAGGCACTGGACCACTCACCTGGCTATAAGCGTTTTGTTACTTATGAGGATGCAATGGAAAAGGTCGCATCAGGGAAACAGGCCAAACAATTCTATACCATCGTTGAAACGGAACAAGGTATCCGGGTATTCAATGACGGATTATCCGGAACGAGGAAGTTTCGGGATTACCTGCAATCAACGGCGGATAATTTCTACTCAGGCTCTCTACAGGATGTGGAATCGTTGAATATCTACCGGATAGAAACCGTATCACGCCGGATGCTGGAACTCTCCAACGGGAATCAAACCTCCATGCCGCAAGCGGCAATGGAAATTCTGGCGAATTACAAGCCGTCCGTCACTTTCGACATGCATCCTACAGGGGAAAACCTCGACCGGTTTATTACGGCTAACGCACTGGAACTCTCCGCCCGAAACTGGAATATCATGACTCTTCAGGATATAGCTGACAGAGGATATGCCCATTTACCGGCGGACGAATCGTTTGCCTATAAAAAGGATTTCTTACCCGTGGAGAAAAGTATCCGTGAGATTATCCGGCAAAAGGATCTGCGCCGGGATTATCCTTTTCAACAGAAGATGGGTGAACTGCAAAACGCAGCCAAGTCATTGGCCGGGACACTGTTAAACCGGGGTGGGGTGCGGAAGGATTATCAACGGACAATCCAGTCTGTTGGAGTCTCGAAGGATACTATACAGGTCCGGGCAGCCGTGAAACTGCATAACAAACCCGAATCTCCACGTGACAATGAAAAGAAAAAAGTCAAGACAAAAAACGCTTCTCCCCAAAAGCAGGCGAAGCCAAAATTATAGTGCTTATGGAATTGATAAATAACACATTCATTCCCGAAAACGAGATACCACGCAGCCGTAGGGATGCCGGAAGAAAAGCATTCCTGCAGACTTTCAGGAACCTGTTCACAAACCGGAACCCTTTCAGGAAATTCATGGACGCCTATCGTTTCAATACGATCCGCTGGAGCGCATCCAACCTTCACGAACCCTCATGGGGAAAACGGATCGGATTGTTCCTCCAGACGAGGAATTTGGTTGCCATCCTCCGGGATGAGTACCTGAACAACCGCAGTAGCCTGTTGAATAAATGGGAAGTATCCAACCTGAACCGCATCCAGACGGAGCTGGTTCGGATTGGCAGGATGCCTCTTCAGGATAGGGACAGGAATGCTTTCAAGAGCCTTGGCAGTATTGCAAAAAAGATAAGGCAACTGCAGGGATACGAAGGATGCCCCGATATGAGCCACGAAAAACAGCTCCTGGTGACATACAGATATATCCTATCTTCTCCCTTTGACCGGAAGTTCGGGGGATTGCCGCCCGATGAGATTTGTGGGATGCTCCGTCAGAACGGCCTGTCCGAATCGAACCTCCCTTACCAGAATTATGAAGGAATCCTGCAAGGGCGTGAAACGGTCATGTATGAGCTGGCAGCCAGAAAGAACGGGGAGAAATACCTCCAACCGTCAGACCTGGTAAAACTGGATGCCGGGATGACCGGATTCTCAATGGATTTAATCAGCCGTTTCCCAGCAAAGAAGACTTCCGTACCGAATCTGGCGGAAGGCATACAGGCATCGGAGAAAAAAGAGAAACTCTCCGTACCCAAAGAACCAAAGAAGAAGGTGAGGAAGGGAAAGACAAAAGCCAAGAGTGTAAAAATAAAATAGTCATTCAACATTAAAAGATAACTAAGATGAAAACGATTTGCATCTGTGAAAAGCCGTCCGTGGCACGCAGTATCGCCCGGGTTTTGGGCGCAACGGAGAAACAGGAAGGGTATTTGAGTGGAAACGGTTATGCCGTTACATGAACTTACGGCCACCTGCTGGCATTGGCCCTGCCTCAAGACTACGGTATCGTCCGTGCAGAAAAGGAGATGTTGCCGATTATTCCCCATCCGTTCAAACTGGTTGTCCGCCAAGTAAAGACGGAAGATGGTTATAGGGCTGATCCGTCGGCATTGAAACAATTGGACGTGATCCGTAAACTGTTGAATCAGGCGGGTAGTGTGATCATTTGTACGGATGCGGCCCGCGAAGGGGAACTTATAGCCAGGTACGTCCTTGACTATCTGGGGTACACCAAAGAAACCAAACGCCTGTGGATATCCTCGCTCACGGAAAAATCAATACGGGAAGGGTTCAATAACCTTAAATCAAGCAGGGAGTTTGACAACCTGTACCGTGCTGCCAAAGCCCGGAGAGAAGCAGATTGGGTAGTCGGTATGAATGCCAGTTTGTCTTTGAGCATGGCTGCCGGAAAGAGCAATTATTCTTTGGGCAGGGTACAGACACCGACGCTTGCCATGATTTGCCGCCGCTATCTGGATAACAGGGATTTTGTAGCCAAACTCTATTACCTGTTACAACTACGGACAACGAAGGCAGGAGAAGAACTCATTATGACCTGCGCCGAAAAGTATGATACACCGCAAAGCCTCGACATAGCCCGTAAAAAAGTCTATGAAGAGAAAACTGCCAAAGTAGTGCAGGTGAGAAAAAAAGAAGTTTCAGAAGAAGCTCCGTTACTATATGACCTGACCGCCCTGCAACGAAGTGCCAACACCAAACTGGGACTGACCGCAGAGCAGACGCTGAACATTGCCCAAAAGTTGTATGAATCGGGTTACATCTCGTATCCACGTACCGGATGTAACTATATTACAGAGGACATCTTCGAGCAGGTTCCTTCCCTCATCGCCTTGCTGAAGCAGCATCCCCGTTTTGCACGCCATGCGGAGAATCTCTGTAGCCGGATTTTGAACCGCCACTGTGTGAACGATAGCAAGATGACAGACCACCACGGATTAATCATTACGGAGAACTTTCCTCAGAACCTTTCCCTTGACGAGCAGAATATCTACTCTATGATTGCAGGACGTATGCTGGAGGCTTTCTCCGGCAAATGCCTGAAAGAAACGTTATTTGTACAGGCTGATTGTAACGGAGCCTCTTTCGGAATTAAAGGGTGCCAAATCAAGGTTCCGGGATGGAGAGGCATTTATAATGAACCGGATGAAAAAGAAGAAGGAAGCCTCCTGCTCGAATTTAAGGAGGGTGAAACTTTGCCCGTTCTTGGCATTGATATGTTAGCTAGGAAAACCAAGCCACAGCCGATATTCACCGAGGCAAGTCTGCTTGCGGCAATGGAAGGGTGTGGTCGGAATTTGAGCGATGAAAAAGAGAAAGAAGCGATGAAAGACTCCGGACTAGGGACACCGGCTACACGGGCTGGAATTATCGAACTGCTTATCACCAGACACTATGTGGAAAGAAGTGGACGATCACTAATACCCACTCCTAAAGGACTGGAAGTATATGGTATTGTAAAAGAGAAGATGATTGCCAATGTGAGCATGACCGGAAGATGGGAATGTGAGTTACATGAGATAGAAACCGGAGAAGTTTCCACCGAAACATTCACGGAAAATATCAACTCCTACGCTCGGCAAATCACGTCTGAACTGCTTACTCTTAAACTCGACCATCTGGACTTGCTGCACTGTAAATGCCCTAAGTGCGGGGCAGAAACAATTACTGTTTTCAATAAGGTGGCCAAATGCGGCGATCCCGATTGCGCTTTTCTTTTGTTCCGGACCTTCAACGGCAGGGAACTGACGGATAACCAGATGCTCCTGCTGTTACAGGGAAAGCGCACTGGATATCTCAAGTTCACCAGTAAGAAAGGGAAAAAGTATGAAGCTTCGCTGGAATTGGATGACAACTACAAGATTGATATTACATTCAAGGATAATAAACCTAGGAAATAGTCCATTGGCTTATGAAAAAAGAAATAGATGAGATACTACTAGGAGCTAACACTCAATAAAGAGACGTGTGTTTGTTTAGATTCAGAGAGATATAACTTTCGAACAAAGGGGATGTCGTTTTTTGCGACATCCCCTTTGTTCGAAAGTTATATGGCAAATTTATGCTTCATCACTTCCATTTCTTTGGAAACAGTAGTGTCTAAAACTTTTGCATAAATTTTCGTGGTTCGTATGTCTGAGTGTCCTAACATTCTAGCGATTGTTTCCATTGACACTTTATTTGCTAGAGCTATGCATGCAAACGTATGGCGGCCGACATGGGTCGTTAACTTTTTAGTAATTCCACACATATCGGCAATTTCTTTCAAATAACTGTTCATCAGTTGATTACAAGGTACAGGAAGCACCATGTTCTTTTGTACACAGATCGGATTGTTCTTATATTTTTCAACTATTAATGCGGGAATGTCAAGAAGCGGTATGTGACACATGTTATTTGTCTTTTCACGAGGCTTTCGAATCCAATTTTCCCCATTAGGACCTTTTGTAATATGCTCGGGACGTAAATGTTTTATATCTGTGAATGCTAATCCGGACAGGCAGCAAAAAACAAATATGTCGCGTACTATTTCTAAACGAGGTATCTTAAATTTTTTTTCCATAATAATATGTAGTTCCTCTTCGCTGAGAAACTCCCGGTTAGATTGGGTTTGTTTGAACCTGATTCCGGAGAATGGATTATCCGTCATCCATTTATTTGTAAGTGCCAATATGATAATTTTCTTTAGATTCTTTAAATATTTAACAGTTGCATTCTGTGCGCAATTTTTTTCTGTTTTGATAAAGAATTCGAAATTGGATATGAACTCATGGTTGATATTGTAAAGAGGAATATCGTTTAATTGATATTCTTTTTTCAAGAACTCCTCAAGATATCGTACGGTTCTCTCATAACGGAGCACTGTAGCTTTCACCACATCTTTCCCTATTAACTCACGATACTTTGTGTTGTGTTCTTTGAAAACTTCCAATAACATCTTGGGAGTTTGGCTCTCACCATAGAATAAATTCTTCAGAATTTCAGCAGTGATAGGTTTATCATCCTGCTCTAACTCACGATGAATACGAAGTACGCGGGTACGTACTGTTTCCAGATAGTGATTAAGTTCCAGATGCTTTCTGTCCTTACCAATCGCACATTCCCTTTGGGCATTCCACTTACCAATCTCCACACTACGCTTGATTTGAATTTCCGCGCGTTTCCCATTTACAGTTATTCTCAGACAGATAGGAGCCTCTCCGTTTTTCAATAATTTGGCCTTCTTGATGTAGAAAAGGACCGAAAAATAATTTCTTTTCATACTCATACACTTTAAAAGTTTAATGGTTCAAAGTTACTTTTAGAAGCGATGAATAGTATCACGTAAAATGCAGACAATCAGCGAATAAAACACCAATTCGGAGGACTAAAATTTGGAGGAATTTAAGTCCTCCGATTTCACCTGTATTAGGTGTTCCAATTTGCGGTAAAATGCAGGTTTGATATAAAAGAAAAAGCTCTGATAAGTTTGATTATCAGAGCTTTATGCATTTTTGCTGCTTTAAAAAGTGATCCGCCTGGGGCTCGAACCCAGGACCCCAACATTAAAAGTGTTGTGCTCTACCTGCTGAGCTAGCGAATCAATCCTTATTGCAAATCAGTTATTTCCTGATTGCGGGTGCAAAGGTAGCTACTTTTATTTAATTTGCAAGCGTTCTGTAGAAAAAAGTTTTAATTATTTTATCTCTTTATGGTTTGTTTCTTGATTATCAGTTATTTCTGCTTCGTCATATTTTATCTTTTCTTTATTGATAATAAAACGTTGGTAATAGGAAAGCATTAAAGTCGTTAACGGCAGAGCGATAATCATGCCGAGCATTCCCATCAATGAACCCCAGATAGAGAGAGACAAGAGAATGATGGCAGGGTTTAGGCCGGTGATCTTTCCCATGATTTTGGGGACGAGGAAAGTATCTTGTATGATTTGAACAACAGCGAAGACAGCCAATGCACATGCGATGATGATCCAGAAATTCTCTCCGGTATCTGCAGCTTTGAGAATAGCTAGTAGGACGGTAGGAAAGAAACCGATGATCTGCAAGTAGGGAACCATATTCAGAGCGCCGATGAAGAGTCCCAAAGCGATAGCCATCGGGAAGTCGATAATCAAGAAACCTATGCTAAAAAGAATACCTACGCAAAAAGCAACTAGCGCCTGACCACGGAAATACTTATTCATGCCATCCTGTACGTCACGTACCAGATTGGATGCAAATGTACGGTACTTATTCGGTAACAGATGCAACCATCCTTCGGCTATTGCTTCATAATCCAACAATATAAAGACTACATATAATAATATGATAAAGGAGGTAAAGATACTGAATAAGATATTGAGGGATTCTGCAAGCAATGTCCACAGTCTGGGTACGGTATCCTTGATTGCCGCTAGGATATTCTCCTCACTTAATATACGGTTCAATGCTTGAAGATCAACATATTCGTGAATGAACTCGGAGAGATTCTTAGGTACATTATTTCCGGCTCCATTGCTGAGATAAGTCACTAATAAATCGTTCATTCTGCTCATTTCGGAAATCATAGGCGGTACTAGCAAATAAAATACGGTGATTCCGATAGCGCTAATCAGAAACAAAGCACAGAAAATGGAAAGGATACGGCTTTTCAACCGTAGCTTATATTGGAAGAGCTTGACTAGCGGATAAATCATATAAGCAATCAGCCAGGCAATGAAGAAAGGCAATAACACTCCGCTGAGACGTTCTACAAGCATCAATATTCCTACTACTAATACACATCCGATAGAGCCGCGTATGAAACTGTCGAATGTTATCTTCTTTCTTTCCATAATCTGTTTTTATTTATAGAGTTTATATTTGCTTTTCGTCTTCTTCGCGCGCACGGAGATAACATTCCCTGCACAAAGGCTCGTATTCGGACGTTTCGCCCAAAAGAACCTGTTTTTCATTCTTCACTGTACGATGAGAGAAAGAAGCCAACTGTCCGCATTTTACACAGATTGCATGAACTTTGGAAACTTCGTCGGCTATGGCACATAATTGAGGCATAGGTCCGAACGGATTACCTTTGAAGTCCATATCCAGTCCGGCTACAATGACGCGTATACCGTTATTGGCAAGCTGATTGCATACGTCGACCAGCCCACTGTCGAAAAATTGTGCTTCATCGATACCTACTACATCTATCTCGGAAGTAAACAGCAGGATACTGGCTGATGAATCAATAGGAGTGGAGGCGATGGAATGACTGTCGTGAGAGACTACGTCTTCTTCCGAGTAACGTGTATCGATGGCCGGTTTGAATATCTCTACACGTTGTTTGGCAAACTTTGCCCTTTTCATTCTGCGGATTAACTCCTCTGTCTTTCCGGAGAACATGGAGCCGCAGATAACTTCGATTCTACCTCTTCTTCTTGTCTCCTGTATGTGGTCTTCTGAAAATAATACCATGTGATTTTGTGTTTTCTTGATTAAATAATATGCGGACAAAGGTAAGCAATTCAATGTGCAAGAACTGTTAAATTATCCATTATTTTAAGTTATTGCATAATTTATTCCTACATTCGCATCATATTAACAATAGACTAGTATGAAACAGAAGTTGTTAACAGATATTGAGTTGGATGTTCATGGGTTGAAGTATCTGATGGATTTATATTCTAAAGAACCGACTAAGGCTGTGTTTGAACTGTTGAAACAGAATATTCTTCATATGCAGGGATGTTTGGATGAGGTATTGCAGGAACTGGAACCTGTTCGGGAAAATGCTTCTGTTCCTTGCGAGAATGCTTCTGAACCTGTGGCGGAAGAGGTGATAGTAGAGACAAAAGTGTCGGCCGATACTGAGACGGAGGAAGTCAAGCCTTCTTCTGTATTGGGCGAAAGTATAAAGACCTCTGCCGGTTTGCGTCATTCTATCAGTCTGAATGACTCTTTTCGTTTCTCACGTGAATTATTCGGAGGGGATGTTGAGTTGATGAATCGTGTTGTGGAGCAACTATCGGCTATGAGCTCTTATAAAACAGCCGTTGCGTTCCTTTCTTCAAAAGTTAATTTCAACGAGGAAAACGAAACATTAAGTGACTTCCTTGAGTTATTAAAGAAGTATTTTAACCAATCAGCATGAGAGAAGAATGGGAAAGCTATATGTAGTGCCAACGCCGGTAGGGAATCTGGAAGACATGACATTTCGGGCTGTCAAAGTCTTGAAAGAAGTCGATCTGATTTTGGCGGAAGACACACGCACTTCTGGAATCTTGCTGAAACATTTTGAAATAAAGAACGCAATGCAATCCCACCATAAATTTAATGAACATAAAACGGTGGAAAGTGTTGTTAATAGAATAAAGGCAGGTGAAACGGTGGCATTAATTTCGGACGCCGGAACACCCGGAATCTCAGATCCCGGATTTTTGGTTGTTCGTGAATGCGTGCGCAACGGCATTGAAGTGCAGTGCCTGCCGGGAGCGACCGCTTTTGTTCCGGCGCTTGTTGCATCGGGATTGCCAAATGAGAAGTTCTGTTTTGAGGGATTTCTTCCTCAGAAGAAAGGACGGCAGACACGATTGAAGGCATTGGCGGAAGAACGCCGTACTATGGTGTTTTATGAATCGCCCCACCGTCTGTTGAAGACGTTGACGCAGTTTGCCGAATATTTCGGTATGGAGCGTCAGGCAACCGTGTCGCGAGAAATATCCAAACTCCATGAAGAAACAGTTCGGGGTAGTTTGGCTGAATTGATAGAACACTTTACCGCTACCGAACCGCGTGGCGAGATTGTGATAGTATTAGCAGGAATAGACGATTAAAATAACTTCATTTTAAAAAACGTAAAACGTAGACGTATGAAAAAGTTAGCAGTTTTATTTGTGTGCGCAGCCATGTTGGCTTCGTGTGATAGCTTTAAAGGTGGGAATAAAGACTTGAAGGCTGAAAATGATTCTCTTTTGATGGAACTTACCCAGCGCAATGCTGAACTGGATGATATGATGGGGACTTTCAATGAAGTACAGGAAGGTTTCCGTAAGATCAACGCTGCCGAAAGCCGTGTGGACTTACAACGCGGAACGATCACTGAGAATTCAGCCAGTGCGAAACAACAGATTGCTTCCGACATTGAGTTTATATCTAAACAGATGGAAGAGAACAAGGCACAGATTGCCAAGTTGCAGGCTCAACTGAAGAATAGTAAGTATAACTCTACTCAACTGAAGAAAGCGGTTGAGGCTTTGACAGCTGAGTTAAATGCAAAACAACAGCGTATTGAAGAACTCCAGACTGAATTGGCTTCTAAGAATATACGTATTCAGGAATTGGATGCTGCCGTTAGCGATCTTTCCGCAGAAAAAGAAACATTGACTGCCGAAAACGAGGCAAAAGCTAAAACCGTTGCCGAGCAGGAAAAGAGCCTGAACGCAGCATGGTTTGTATTTGGTACAAAATCAGAGTTAAAAGCTCAGAAGATTCTTCAAAGCGGAGATGTGCTGAAAAGTGCTGATTTCAACAAAGATTATTTCACTCAAATCGATATCCGTACAACTAAAGAAATCAAGTTGTACTCTAAGCGTGCCGAACTGTTGACTACTCATCCGGCAGGTTCATACGAATTGGTGAAAGACGATAAAGGTCAGTTGACATTGAAAATTACTAATCCTACTGAATTCTGGAGTGTATCCAAATACTTGGTCATCCAGGTAAAATAGAGTAGATATCACTTTTGAATGGCCGATGTGCTGATTCCTGAATTTAAGAAATCGGCACATTGGCTTTTTTGTTTCTTATTATATACCCACTAACTACTGATGAAATATAAAAATCTTTTTTTTGATCTTGACGATACTATTTGGGCCTTTTCTCAAAATGCCCGTGACACTTTTGAAGAAGTGTACCAGAAATATTCATACGAACGCTATTTTGATTCGTTCGATCATTTTTATGCAATTTATCAAAAGAGAAATACTGAACTCTGGGTTGAATATGGTGAAGGAAAGATCACGAAAGATGAATTGAACCGCCAACGTTTCTTTTATCCTTTGATGTCGGTAGGGGTGGAGGATGAAGCATTGGCGGAACAGTTTTCGAAAGATTTCTTTTCTATTATTCCTACCAAAAGAGGCTTAATGCCATACGCAAAAGAGGTGTTGGAATATCTTGCTCCGAAGTATAATCTTTATATACTTTCCAACGGTTTTCGTGAATTGCAATCACGCAAGATGCGTTCGGCAGGTGTGGATGGTTATTTTAAGAAGGTGATTCTTTCGGAAGATCTCGGGGTGTTGAAGCCTTACCCTGAAATATTTAATTTTGCTCTGTCGGCCACTCAGTCTGAGTTGAGGGAATCATTAATGATTGGTGACAGCTGGGAAGCTGATATTACCGGAGCTTATGGAGTTGGAATGCATCAGGTTTTCTACAATGTGACGGAGCGGACTACTTTCCCTTTTCTTCCTACTTACCAGATCCACTCTTTGAAGGAATTAATGAATTTGCTATAGGCTTGCTAGTGTGAACTGTACTTCATGATTTGTGCCAGAACTCGTTTTTCACCACAGATTACACGGATTAACACAGAGATAAATGCGGATTATCAATGCACGGATTTTAATCTGTGTTAATCCGTGTAATCTGTGGTGATGTGGTGAATTATGCTATGTTTGTGTGTGGGTAGTGTTACTCATTCTTTCGTGAAGCAGCTTTTTCGAGGTCACGTACGATTGTGATGTCCATTATATTGGCATATACCTGAGTGGTTTTTACACTTTTGTGTCCCAACAATTTTTGTACGGTAGTTATATTTGCACCGTTATATATTAATAAGGTAGCATTCGTGTGGCGGGCAACATGGAAAGAAATGTGTTTGCTGATTCCTGCCAATTTGGCTAGTACATTCAGTTCCTTGTTAAGATTGGAATTATCTTTTAACTTGAAAAAACTATCGAGGTCATTCTTGTAGCGGTGGAGTATATGAACACCTTTGCCCTCGAACAACAGGTATAATGGAAGGCGTACCTCAGTGCCTGTTTTGACAGATTTATAGATAAGCCAAAATTCCCTATGAAACTCAATGATATTCTCGGAGGTCAGGTGAGTGAAATCAGAATATCGTAACCCTGCGTAACAACAAAATAAAAAGGCATCTTTGGGCTTTTGTAATTTTGCAAACTTTTCTGTGAGTTGAACTTCTTCCAGTTTATGCAATTCTTCAGGAGACAAATGGGTATGTCTGCCTTCTACACTTTTGATTTTATATTTTCTGAAGGCATATTTCTGTATATCCATATATTCTTTATTAATAGCAATATTGACATAACGTTTTAGATGTTTCATGTGCTTGGCAACCGTATTAAGATGATATCCCCGAGATTGCAAATAAGAATCGAATGAGGAAACAAATTCAAATGTGAGGTCTGTAAAAAAGATCTCTTTTTTGAACGCTTGAAGTAATTCGAGGGTGGAAAGATGGTTGTGCTTGGTACTTTCTTTCAAAGAAGAGGTTGCTAGTTCTTCTTTATAGAAATCTAAAAAAGACTTTTCGTTGCGTACAGGTTTCTCAAGTAAGTCCTTTAATAAACTCAATGAAATCTCTTTTCCCTGTTGCCACAATCCGAGTTCTGTTTGCTCTATTGTAGATATATATTCGTATAACATACAGTTTAGGATGTCTGCGTTAGGATGGTTCTTTACCATTTTCCGTTTGTCGTCCCATTGGTTTGGTTTAATATAGATTTTAGTGGAGAGATACATCTTTTTCTTATTAAGGTAAGCTTCCACTTGTATTAACGCCATTCCTCTCTTATTCAAATTCTTTTTTCTGTTAAACACAAGGTTGTAACTAATCTTTTCCATACTTCTGTTTTTTTATTGATGTTAGAACAATTTAGATGTAGTTCTGTGCTACATCGGTGATGAATATGCATTAATATCTCTAAAAAGATTATCTTTTTTTGCTATATTTGCACCCATATTATTATTAAAAATAAAGAATGAAAGAATTTGTAATATCCGAAGCCAAAGTAGAGACAGCAGTACTGGTCGGACTCATCACTCAGACGCAGGATGAGCGCAAAACGAATGAGTATCTGGATGAATTGGCATTCCTTGCCGAGACGGCTGGGGCGGAAGTAGTGAAACGATTTACACAGAAGTTGCCGACGGCTAACTCGGTGACTTATGTAGGAAAAGGAAAACTGGAAGAGATAAGAACATATATCCGTAACGAAGAGGAGGAAGAACGTGAAGTGGGAATGGTTATCTTTGATGATGAGCTTTCCGCGAAACAAATCCGTAATATCGAAGCCGAATTGAAGGTGAAGATACTTGACCGTACTTCGCTGATTCTTGATATATTTGCCATGCGTGCCCAGACTGCCAATGCTAAAACACAGGTGGAATTGGCGCAATATAAATATATGCTGCCACGCTTGCAACGCCTTTGGACTCACTTGGAACGCCAGGGAGGTGGCTCCGGTGCAGGTGGCGGTAAAGGCTCGGTGGGACTTCGTGGTCCGGGTGAAACACAGCTTGAAATGGACCGTCGTATCATCCTGAACCGTATGTCGTTGCTGAAAGAACGTCTGGCAGACATTGATAAGCAGAAGGCTACCCAGCGTAAAAATCGCGGACGCATGATTCGTGTTGCTTTAGTGGGGTATACCAATGTTGGTAAATCGACCATTATGAACCTCCTGTCCAAGAGCGAGGTATTTGCGGAGAATAAGCTGTTTGCAACGCTGGATACCACTGTCCGTAAGGTAATTATCGAGAATCTACCGTTCCTTTTGTCAGATACGGTCGGATTTATCCGTAAGTTGCCTACCGATTTGGTGGACTCTTTCAAATCAACATTGGATGAGGTGCGCGAAGCCGACCTGCTGGTGCACGTAGTGGATATTTCCCATCCCGGATTTGAAGAACAGATTGAAGTGGTAAATAAGACACTGGCCGAGATTGGCGGCGGTGGCAAACCCATGATACTTGTATTTAATAAAATAGATGCTTACACTTACATAGAGAAAGCATCGGACGACCTTACCCCCCGAACAAAAGAAAACTTGACACTCGAAGAGCTGATGAAGACGTGGATGGCAAAGATGGAGGATAATTGCCTCTTTATTTCCGCCCGCGAGCGAATCAATATGGACGAACTGAAAAATGTAGTTTATCAACGAGTGAAAGAATTGCACGTTCAGAAATACCCTTATAACGATTTTCTTTATCAGACCTACGAAGAGGAAGAATAAATAACACTTTATTTATATGAAAGACTATCGTAGATTGACTGAAGATGAGGTACTTCAGTTGAAGAGCCAATCGTGTTTGGCTGATGATTGGGGAAATGTTTTGGTTGCCGAAGGCTTTAATTGTGAGTTCGTTCACCATACCCGCTTTTCGGGAGAAGTGAAGTTGGGCGTATTCGAGTCTGAGTTTACATTGCCGGGAGGTATCAAAAAACATTCGGGATTGCGCCATGTGACACTGCACAATGTAACAGTGGGGGATAACTGCTGCATTGAAAATATCCAGAATTATATAGCTAATTACGAAATTGGCAGTGATACCTTCATCGAAAATGTAGATATCATTCTGGTAGACAAGTTGACGACTTTCGGCAACGGGGTAGAAGTAGCGGTTCTTAATGAAACAGGGGGACGTGAGGTGCTGATTAATGATAAATTGTCTGCGCATCAGGCTTATATACTGGCATTGTACCGCCATCGTCCTGAGTTGATAAACCGTATGAAGTCGATTGCGGATTATTATTCCAACAAGCATGCTTCCGCTACCGGGAGTATCGGAGAGCATGTTATGATTCTCAATACAGGGTCTATTAAAAATGTCCGGATTGGCGACTATTGTCATATTTGCGGAACGTGCCGTTTGTCCAATGGTAGCATAAACAGCAATGTGACAGCTCCCGTACATATCGGACACGGAGTGATTTGTGATGATTTCATTATTTCCTCCGGCTCTAAAGTGGATGACGGCACTATGTTGAGCCGTTGCTTTGTAGGGCAGTCCTGTAAATTGGGACATAACTATTCTGCTTCCGATTCTTTGTTCTTTAGTAATTGCCAAGGAGAGAACGGCGAGGCCTGTGCCATTTTTGCAGGTCCTTTCACGGTGACACATCACAAATCTACCTTGCTGATTGCCGGAATGTTCTCATTTATGAATGCAGGCTCGGGTTCCAATCAGAGCAATCATATGTATAAACTCGGTCCGATTCATCAAGGAACGATGGAGAGAGGAGCCAAAACGACTTCTGATTCCTATATCTTGTGGCCGGCTCGTGTCGGAGCTTTTTCTTTGGTGATGGGACGCCATGTCAATCATGCCGATACCTCCAATCTTCCCTTCTCTTATCTGATAGAGCAGAGAAATACGACCTATCTGGTTCCGGGTGTCAATTTGAGAAGTGTCGGTACTATCCGCGATGCACAGAAATGGCCGAGACGCGATAAACGACAAGACCCGAACCGTCTGGATTATATCAATTATAACCTTTTGAGCCCTTATACCATCCAAAAGATGTTCAAGGGACGTTCCATTTTGAAAGAATTGCGACGGGTATCCGGTGAAACTTCAGAGATTTATTCTTATCAGAGTGCCAAGATCAAAAACACTTCTTTGAATAACGGTATTCGTTTTTATGAGATAGCCATTCATAAGTTCTTGGGTAATTCGATTATTAAACGATTGGAGGGTATCAATTTCCAAAGCAATGAGGAAATTCGTCAACGTTTGAAGCCCGACACGGAAATCGGAGTGGGAGAATGGGTGGACGTTTCCGGACTCATTGCTCCGAAGAGTGAGATAGACCGTCTGTTGGATGGAATTGAGAATGGTACTGTCAACCGTTTGAAATCCATCAATGCCTGCTTTGCGGAGATGCACGAGAATTATTACACCTACGAATGGACATGGGCTTATCATAAGATTCAGGAATTTTATGGTATAAATCCGGAAACCATCACAGCTCAGGATGTGATTCGTATTGTAAAATCCTGGCAGGAATCCGTAGTGGGACTGGATAAAATGGTGTATGAAGATGCAAAGAAGGAATTCTCGCTCTCTTCTATGACCGGATTTGGTGCGGATGGCTCGCACGACGAGATGCGACAAGATTTCGAACAGGTGCGCGGGGATTTTGAAAGCAATACATTTGTGACGGCTGTGTTGAAACATATTGAGGAGAAGACAGCCTTGGGGAATGAGCTTATCAAGCGAATTGAGACTATCGTAGAATAATCGAAATATTCTCCGTTATTCATTCTTAATTCTTTATTCATCATTCGCCATTCTTCATTCTTAATTGCTACCTTTGCGACACTAACTAACATTACGTAATAAAATAAGAAACTTATGGCAACACCTCCGTTTAAGTATCAGCCCATGTTTGAAAAGGGAAAAGATACAACTGAGTATTATCTGCTTACCAAAGATTATGTGTCGGTAGGCGAGTTTGAAGGACATCCTATCCTGAAAATTGAGAAAGAAGGTTTGACTGCGATGGCTAATGCGGCTTTTCGTGATGTATCATTCATGCTTCGTCGTTCGCACAACGAACAAGTTGCTAAGATTCTGAGTGATCCGGAAGCAAGTGAGAATGATAAGTATGTGGCATTGACTTTCCTGCGCAATGCGGAAGTTGCTTCAAAGGGAGTTCTTCCATTCTGCCAGGATACCGGTACTGCCATCATTCATGGTGAAAAAGGACAACAGGTGTGGACGGGCTATTCTGACGAAGAAGCTCTGTCATTGGGAGTCTATAAAACATATACCGAAGAGAATCTGCGTTATTCTCAGAATGCGCCTCTGAATATGTATGATGAGGTGAATACGAAATGTAACCTGCCTGCACAGATTGATATCGAAGCTACCGAAGGTATGGAATATGAATTCCTTTGTGTGACCAAAGGTGGTGGATCAGCCAATAAAACTTATCTCTATCAAGAGACTAAAGCTATCTTGAATCCCGGCACACTGGTTCCGTTTTTGGTTGAAAAGATGAAAACATTGGGGACAGCCGCTTGTCCTCCTTATCATATCGCTTTTGTAATTGGCGGTACTTCTGCTGAGAAGAATCTGCAGACTGTGAAATTGGCTTCTACTCATTTTTATGATAACTTGCCGACAACAGGAAACGAATATGGTCGTGCGTTCCGTGATATTGAACTGGAAAAAGAAGTATTGGCAGAAGCGCATAAGATTGGTCTGGGTGCGCAGTTTGGCGGTAAGTATTTGGCTCACGATGTGCGTATCATCCGTCTGCCCCGTCACGGTGCTTCTTGTCCGGTAGGTTTGGGCGTTTCTTGTTCAGCCGACCGTAATATCAAGTGTAAAATCAATAAAGATGGCATTTGGATTGAGAAACTGGATTCAAATCCGGGAGAACTGATTCCGGCGGAATTGCGTAAGGCGGGAGAAGGTGATGTAGTTAAAATCGACCTGAACCGTCCGATGCCTGAAATCTTGAAGGAACTGACTAAGTATCCGGTGGCTACCCGTCTGTCATTGAATGGGACTATTATTGTGGGCCGTGATATCGCTCACGCCAAACTGAAAGAGCGTTTGGATCGTGGAGAAGATTTGCCTCAGTATATCAAAGATCATCCTATTTACTATGCCGGTCCGGCAAAAACACCGGAAGGTATGGCATGTGGTTCTATGGGACCGACTACTGCCGGACGTATGGACCCGTATGTTGACTTGTTCCAAAGTCATGGCGGCAGTATGATTATGCTGGCAAAAGGTAACCGTAGCCAGCAGGTGACAGATGCTTGTAAGAAGTACGGTGGTTTCTATCTTGGTTCTATCGGAGGTCCTGCGGCTATTCTCGCTCAGAATAATATCAAGAGCATTGAGTGCGTGGAATATCCTGAATTGGGAATGGAAGCGATCTGGAAAATTGAAGTGGAAGATTTCCCGGCATTCATTCTGGTAGATGATAAGGGGAATGACTTCTTCAAGCAACTGAAACCTTGGAATTGTACTAAATAATTAGCCTATAATTCTTTTATATAAACCATTATTGGAGGGATACCTGTCTGTTTCGTATAGGTATCCCTTTTTTACTAATTTCCCTTTCTATTACTAGCTATAATGAAAACATCGACAATTGAACTACCTAATCAGAAGAACCGGCATATTGTATGGCTGGATGTTGTACGTTTTATCGCAATGTTTACAGTCGTTTGCTGCCATTGCGCCGATCCTTTTAATTTTTATCCGGGCACTGCTCCCAATATCGGAGAGATTAAATTATGGGGGGCTATATACGGATCTGTCCTTCGTCCATGTGTGCCGTTGTTTGTGATGATAACAGGAGCTTTGCTTTTACCTGTGCGAGGTGATACTTCCGCTTTTTACAAGAAACGGATTACCCGTGTCCTGTATCCGTTCTTAATCTGGTCTGTAATTTATAATCTTTTTCCCTGGATAACGGGTTTGTTAGGATTCAGTCCCCAGATTATTCTTGATTTCTTTCCTTATGCCGGTGAAGAAGTAATGAGGCAATCTTTCTCGGTTGCTGTCAAATATATCTTGAATATCCCATTCAACTTTTCTATATTGGCAGTACATATGTGGTATATTTATCTGCTTATCGGACTTTATCTTTATTTACCTATATTTTCGGCATGGGTAGAGAAGGCTTCGGAACGTGCCAAGCAGATGTTTCTGCTAGCTTGGGGAGTTACCTTGCTGTTGCCTTACTATTATCAGTTTGTTGACGGTTATTTATGGGGCACTTGCTCATGGAACTCATTTGGAATGTTATATGCCTTTGCCGGATTCAACGGGTATCTGCTGTTAGGTCACTATTTGAAGAATCTTGATTGGAGCATGAAAAAGACATTGGCAACCGGTATTCCGATGTTTGTGATCGGGTACGTTGTGACGTTCTTCGGCTTCCGCCATATGACAGCTTTACCGGATTATACGGATGAGATGTTAGAGCTGTTCTTTACCTATTGCTCCCTTAATGTGGTAATGATGACCATTCCTGTATTTATGCTGGCAAAAAAAGTCAATATCCGTTCAGAAAGAATACGGAAGGCATTAGGAAACCTTACCGTATGTGGTTTCGGAGTTTATATGATTCATTATTTCTTTACCGGACCGGCTGTAATGTTGACGCGGGCTATTGGTATACCCATTCCTTTGCAAATACCGGTAGCGGCAGTAATGGCATTTGCTGTCTCCTGGTTGATTGTGAATCTGGTACACCGTATTGGTAAACCGGCAAAATACATAATGGGATAAATCTCTCTCTTATTCCTCCAAATATTTTGTTATCTTTCCGCTGATTTGTAACAATGAGATCTCGCAGATTTTGGTGTTATATTCAGCGGAAAGGATACGTTCTTCCGCATCCAACAAACTTTTTTGTGCTTCACGTACCTCAAAACCGGAAAGGTCTCCCTGTATATAACGATCCATTGCAATATCGTGATTGTCTTTAGCTGTTATAAGATTCTGTCGTTCCAGATTCAATAACTGAAGATTGTTACGATAAGCTTGCCATAAATTGCTGAGGTCGGAACGTAGTGCTAATTCAAGATTCTGTCGTTCCAGTTGACGGTTCTTAAAAGTAAGAGTTGCATTCCGCTTTTCGCGGCGGCGGTTACCGTCGAATATGTTGAAACCGACAGTTACTCCTGCGTTAAATCCCAGATTTCCTCTTCTACTAGTGGCATTGATGTCATACTTATTGAAAGTATAGCCATATCCGGTATTTAATTTGAGATATGGATAGTTGCGTGAATTCACTTTCTTGTAGTCCAATTGGGCTAAAGTCGTATTCTGGTCAGCTTTCAATAAAGAAGCATTGGTTGCCAACGTAGAACTCCATAGATCTTCAAACTTCAGGTCGCTATGCACTTCGATAGTGGAATCTTTGATAATAACAATTTGATTGACATCGTTATTAGCCATTAACTCATTCAATTGGATACGTGATGAGTGCAGTAATTCCTGTTGTTTGATGTATTGAGCGCTATCCGCATTGAAGTCCACTTTCGCTTGCTGGTAATCCAACCCTGAAAACTTACCGACAAGATGGCTCGCTTCTGCTATACGCAGGCGTTCTTTTGAGAGCGACATTGCATAATGGAAGTTTTTCAGACGAATCTTTTGTTGGATAAAGTTATAGTACTCGGCTGTCAAGTCGGCTATAAAGTCCTCGATGGCAATACGGGTATTCGTTTCCCCTTGTCGTTCCAACTCTTTAAGTTGTTTGTAAGTCGTGCTGATATTGAATCCGTCGAAAATAGTCCAATTCAGGTTGAGGCCTACGTTGACAGTCTGATCGTAGACACCCTTGTTTTTGGTTATTTCTCCGGTTTCACGTGCTTTGCTTTCAATATTGTCCAGATTCCCTACATAACCGGCAGAGAAGTCCAAAGTAGGTAAGTAGCCTGCATTACCCGGCGTCGCATTATTTTTGCTGATCTGTTCCTCGTTGTGGACAATACGCAAAGAGTAATTGTTCTGCAATCCTTCCTCCAGACACTCCTTTAAAGTAAGTACTTGCTGTGCCTTGACTGTAGAAACGGAAAAGGCACATGCAGTGATTATATATACGATACGTTTCATACAAATATCTTTCGGTTTCATTCTTCTAGTTTTTTGATTCGGTTAGTCGAAATATAACTGTAAATGGCCGGTACGATGTACATCGTGAGAAGAGTAGAGACTACCATACCTCCTACTACTGCCGTACCCATGGCAATACGTTGGTTACAACCTTCTCCGGTGGCGAAGGCAAGCGGGATAAGTCCCAAAACCGTAGAAGCGCTTGTCATTAGGATCGGACGGAGACGTTGTAAGGCCGCATCCTTGATTGCAGTCATTTTATCTTCTCCGGTTTCCTGTTTCTGATTGGCAAATTCTACAATGAGGATACCGTTTTTAGCCACTAGACCAATCAACATGATGATACCGATCTGACTAAATATATTCATTGTGATACCACTGAAATACATGAATACTAATGCTCCGGCAATGGCTAAAGGCACTGTCAGCATGATAACCAACGGGTCTTTGAAACTTTCGAACTGTGCTGCCAGAATCAGGTAAATTAGGAGAATAGCCAGGATAAAGGCAAACATCAGACTGGAAGAACTTTCACGGTATTCCTTTGAGTCTCCGGACAGAGCTGTACGGAAAGTATCATCCAATGTTTCTTTTGCTATCTTGTCCATTTCGTCCAAACCTTGACCGATTGTCTTTCCATCGGCTAAACCTGCAGAAATGGTAGCCGACACAAAACGATTGTAACGGTACAATTTAGGAGGAGCAATACCATCTTCCAATTCGATCAGGTTGTCTAGCTGTATCATGTCTCCATTATTGCTGCGGATATAGATCGCTTTCAGATCGGCCGGCTTATTTCGTTGTTGCCGGTTGATTTCTCCCAAGATCTCGTATTGTTTTCCATTCATATAGAAATACCCCATACGTTGTCCGCTTAATCCATACTGCAAAGTCTGAGCAATGTTTTTAGTACTTACTCCCATAATGCTGGCTTTATCACGGTTGATTTGAATACGGGCTTCCGGTTTACTGAACTTCAAGTCAACGTCTGCCATCTGAAAGACCGGATTTTCATACACTTTCGCCATGAATTTGGGCAATACCTCTTCCAGTTTTTCCAGATTGGTAGCTTGAAGAACGTATTGAACCGGCATACTTCCGCGACGACCGCCGAAAGAAGACTGTTGCTGCACGAACGAACGTGCCATCGTCTTTTTCTGTACCGCTTTCGATATTTTCTCGGCTACTTCCATCTGGGTGTAGTTACGGTCCTGCATATCTTTCAAAGTAATACGCACGTTACCGCTACCACTGGAAACACGTGCAGTCACGGCTTCAGCGTCAGGAAGAATGGAATCGACAAGTTGGTTGATATCTTCTGTGTAATCCCGGATATATTCATAAGTCACACCTTCTGCACCACGAGTGTTGATGCTGATTTGTGAACGGTCCTCCAAAGGAGCCATTTCGGCCGGTACTATATTCCACAGAATTCCGATGAGACATATAGTGATGACCGTGAAAGGAAGGGCAATCCAACGTTTACGCAGGAAAGCAGCCAATGAACGGCTATACAGATGGTTCATACCTTCAAAGAAAGGTTCTGTTTTCGCATAGAACCAACTCTGTTTCTCCCGTTTTATCAGTAATTTGGTTGCCAGCATAGGCGTGAAAGTCAGTGCGGCAAATGAAGAAATGATAACCGAACCGGAAATCACAATACTGAATTCACGGAATAATCGTCCGGTCATACCATCCATAAAGACGATGGGGAAGAATACGGCAACCAGTGTAATGGTTGTCGAGATGACAGCAAAGAAAATTTCTTTAGCTCCTTCTATTCCCGCCTCTTTCGGGCTCATTCCTTTTTCTATCCGGATATAGATGTTTTCCGTCATTACGATAGCGTCATCCACCACCAATCCCACAGACAATACGATAGCAAGCATAGAAAGTACGTTGATGGAGAAACCGGCCAGGTACATGACGAAGAATGCACCGATAAGGGAGACGGGAATCACAATACAAGGTACCAGCGTAACACGCCAATCGCGCAGGAAGAGGAAAATAATGATGATAACGAGTACAAAAGCTTCATATACGGTGGACTTTACTTCATTGATAGATGCACGGATAAATTTAGTGTTGTCGAATCCGTAATTATAATGTACATCTTCCGGCAAATCCTTTTTCATTTGCTCCATACGCTGATATACTGCATCGGCAATTTCGATATGGTTGGCACCCGGTTGCGGAATGACTACGACACCTACCATTGGTACGCCATTCATCTTCATGTAACTTTTGATGTCGGCAGGACCTAGTTCAGCCCGACCGATGTCGCTGAAACGTACGATGCGGTTATCCGATTCCTTGATAATCAAATCGTTAAATTCATCAGCTGTATGCATCAATCCAAGTGTTCGGATTGTCAGTTCGGTGGTATTTCCCTCGATACTACCTGACGGAAGTTCCACGTTCTCATTGTCTACCGCATTTTTTACGTCAATGGGGCTGATACCATAGCCGGCCATTTTTACCGGATCCAGCCAAAGGCGCATGGAATAACGCTTCTCTCCCCAGATAGAAACGCTACTTACATCGGAGATGGTCTGCAACTGCTCCTTGACTGTCAGGTCTGCGATTTCGCTTAACTCCAATAGCGAGCGTTTGTCGCTCTGTAAAGCAACCATTAAGATAGGTTGTGCATCCGCATCAGCTTTCGATACGGTAGGGGGGTCACAGTCACGCGGCAAATACCGTTGTGCACGTGATACCTTATCACGCACGTCGTTTGCAGCGGTTTCCAGATCGACGGACAATTCAAATTCTACAGTGATACGGCTCTGTCCTTGTTGGCTGACACTGGATAAAGAGCGGATACCCGGAATACCGTTAATATTCTGTTCCAACGGCTCGGTAATCTGGTTCTCGATAACGTCGGCGTTTGCTCCCGGATAAGAACAACTGACAGAGATGATCGGATTATCCACTGACGGATATTCACGGACACCCAGATAGTTGTATCCGATAAATCCGAAAAGTAAGATAATGATGGTTAGTACGGTGGCTAATACCGGGCGGCGTATGCTTAATTCGGATATGTTCATAGGGCGCAGGTATTAATCAATTTTGTCAAGCGTTACGGCAAGTCCGGTACGGAGTTGCAGTGTTCCTGAGGTGATGATGGTATCTCCCATGTGCAACCCCCTTATTACTTGTACTTCGGATGCGGTACGGATGCCGGTTATGATATCCACCGGTTCGGCTTTTCCCGATTTATATAAATAGACCTTATCTTTACCCATTTCCGGTACAATTGCTTCTGTGGGGATAGCGATTGCGTTTTCAATCTCGTCTTTCTTCAATAATACACTCGCATAGCGACCGGGTAGTAAAATATGCTTCACATTCGGATAGAGTGCACGTGCTGTAAATTGGTGCAGATTAGGGTCAATAGCTGATTCAACGGCATATACCTGCGCACCGAAAGCGTCCAGATTGCCTTCAACACTGAAATTCAGGTTTGTTCCTTTCTTTATTTGCTTGGCGTAACGTTCCGGTACGGAAAATTCGACTTTTAGCGGAGCGATTTTGGTTAGTTTGGCAACCACTGTTGTCGGTGAAGCATAAGTACCGATACTGACTTGGCGAAGTCCGATAACTCCGTCGAACGGAGCGCGCAGTTCGGTCAGTTCAATATTTGCTTTTATAATTTCGATATCGGCATTCAAGGTTGCCAAATCTGTTTTTACTTGTTCATACGCTTCTTTACTGACAGCATCTCGCTTCAGCAATGCGTCTTGACGGAATACACGGTCTTCTGCCAGTTTCAACTGTGAGACGAGGCGTTGTAGTTGTGCCTGCAACTGTCGGTCGTTTACTTTGGCAAGCAACTGTCCTTTTTTCACCGATGTTCCTTCTTCAAAATTGATTTCAACAATCTTTCCGGAAGTTTCAAAAGATAAATCTACTTCTTCATCGGGCAGCAATACACCGGTAGTTGTAAATTCGTCTGTCAGGGATTGCGGTTTTATAATTTTGGCGTTTACATTTAAAACTTGTCTCCCTTTTTTAGATTTGCCGCTCATTATTTTGTCGGCAGCTGTTAGTTCGTCGTTCTTTTTGGGTAATTGTGAATAAATTCCTCCACCGATAATTCCGGCACCAACAAGGATGATAATCCCCCATTTAGTCTTCTTATTCATGGTTTAGTATAGTATATAGCATATTACATTGTATCTTTAGTAGGTTAGATTGTTTTTGATAGAAAAGGTTTAATTTATGGTCTAAATTCTCTAGTATTCTTATCGTGATGAGAAAAATAAGATGTTGTAGTTAGGATCTAGTAAGCTGCCCTGTATTTTCCTTCCTCTTTATCTTCCAGCATATTTAGGTAGGAAGTATAGCGTGATTCGCTGATTAAATGTTCCTCTACCGCTTTGCGCACAGCACATCCCGGTTCGTGACGGTGCGTGCAGTTGCCGTATTTACATTCTGCGGAGACTTTGAATATTTCGGGAAAGTAATGTCCGATTTCTTCTTCTTCCATATCGAATGTACCGAATCCTTTGATACCGGGAGTATCGATGATATATCCGTCTTCGTCCACAGGGAACATTTCGGAGAAAGTGGTAGTATGCATTCCTTTGTTGTGATATGAAGAAATTTCACCCGTTTTTGTTTCTATTCCCGGCAGTATGGCATTAATAAGGGTGGATTTTCCTACTCCCGAATGTCCGGAGAACAGTGTAATCTTACCTTCCAGTGCCTTTCTGATTGCCTCTACTCCATGACCGTTTTTGGCAGAAACTTTGAAGGAGGGATAACCGATATGTGTGTATAGATTGATTAGTGCGTCCAAATATCGGAGCTCATCTTCATCGTAGGCATCTATTTTGTTAAATACCAAATTGACAGGAACCCGATAGGCTTCTGCAGATGCGAGAAAACGGTCAATAAAGATTGTTGAAGTTTCGGGATAATTGACAGTAACCACCAACATACATTGATCGAGGTTGGCGGCAAGGATGTGAGATTGTTTGGAAAGATTGGAAGAACGACGGATAATGTAGTTTTTTCTATCTTCTATTTCGTTGATAAAAGCAGTGCCTTCTTGGTTAAGGATAATCTGGACACGGTCGCCTACCGCTACCGGGTTGGTACTTCGGATTCCTTTGAGTCGGAAATTACCTTTGATTTTACATTCGATAAACTGTCCGTCATCGGTCTTTACCTGATACCAGCTACCAGTGTTTTTGATTACTAATCCTTTCATAAGTTGAGAATTGAGAGTTGAGAATTGAGAGTTGGTCGCGTTGTTGGTATACTACATAGTAACTTTCAACTCTCAACTCTCCATGCTCAACTTATACAGTCATAATTTCTTTATCCTTTTCAGCAAGCATATCATCAATTTGTTTGATATACTTATCGTGGATCTTTTGCAGTTTCGCTTCCGCGTTCTTTTGCTCGTCCTCTGCCAATCCGTCTTTTACAGCTTTCTTCAGTGCATCGATACCGTCTCGGCGGGCGTTGCGTACGCTGACTTTTGCAGTTTCGCCTTCGCCTTTACACTGTTTTGCCAATTGCTTACGACGTTCTTCCGTCAGAGGAGGAATACCGATACGGATCACTTCGCCGTTATTTTCGGGCATGATACCGAGGTCGGAGTCGATAATCGCTTTTTCGATGACACGGAACATACTCTTATCCCACGGTTTGATGGTGATACTACGTGCATCGGGAGTAGTTACGGCTGCTACATTGCTGATAGGAACCATACTTCCGTAAGAGTCTACACGGATACCGTCCAACAGTCGGGTACTCGCTTTTCCGGCGCGGATATGTGCCAGTGCTTCTTCCAGATACATAACGGCCATATCCATTTTTTCTTGTGCATTGTCAAGGCAAGTCTTTACGTCTACCATATTTTTTGATAATTAAAGTTGCTATTTGATTGATTAAGTAGCAAAAGTATATTATTTTTTGTTCATCTGCAACAGCATTCCCATCTTTTTTATGAGTGATTTGCCGATGATAATCAAGGTCACGGCGGTGATAATCATTAAAATACCAACCATTAAGCGAGGAGTTAGTTTCTCATGGAACAGCATAACACCGAAAAATAAGGCTGTCACAGGTTCCAAAGCACCTAGAATGGCGGTTGGTGTGGAGCCTATATAATGGATAGCTAAGGCGGTGCAGACCAATGATATGGCAGTTGGCAGAATAGCCAAAGCCAATGTATCTGCCCATAACCAGACGGATGGTATAACCTGCAGCTCCATACAGAAGTTCAGACGGACGATGTAAACCGATAGTCCGAACAGGATGGCGTAAAATGTAAGTTTGGTGGTTGGCAGGTTTTTCAATGTTGAGCGGTTCACACCTACTATGTATATAGCATATGAGAGTGAAGACAGCAGTACGAAGATGATCCCCAACGTGGATAGCGGTTTGTTACCATCTCCTTGATAGAGCAAAGCGATACCCGAAAGTGCCAGCAGAATAGAGAAAACGGTAATTGCGGATATTTTTTCCTTGAAGAACACCCCCATAATAACAGCTACCATTACCGGATAAACAAACAGGATGGTTGAAGCGATTCCGGCATCCATGTAATTATAGCTCATAAACAGGAGCAACGATGAGAAAGAGAACAACAATCCCATAATGACTAAGGGCAAGACGTCTGCCTTGTGAAGCGCAAAGGATTGATGCTGCATTTTCATCAGAATACCCAGCACGATTACGGCAAAGAAATAACGGTAGAATAAAACGGTATCGACACTCATTCCGGCTGCATAGAGCGGAAGTGCAAAAAGAGGATTCATACCGTAGCTGGCAGCGGCAATGGCTCCATAGATAAAACCTTTGGTCTTGTTATTCATTGTTCTTAGTCCTTTTTTTTATGGCGTGCAAAAGTACGCAGTTCGTCAATGATAAACAAGCGTTTAGGCGGTTGATAGTATAATTTAATCTTTCGTATGCTAAAAACTATTTCTAAGTAAAGAGGGAACTAATCTTGTTCATGCATAAAATTAATCGTCTGACTATAGTTAAACTTGCGTCTGACTACTGTTGAACTTTCGTCTGACTATAGCCAGACGAAAAAGAATCAACTGTCAGACGATTAATTTTATTCGATCGGGAGATTAGTTGTGTACTAATGTACCTATTTCTTCTCCGCTGATTACCTTCTTTAAGTTGCCTACCGTATCCATATCAAATACAACGATAGGCAGATTATTTTCCTTGCACATACAAGTAGCGGTTAAATCCATAACTTTCAGACCACGTTTCAGAACTTCGTCATAAGTGATGTCATCAAACTTGGTTGCGGTAGGATCTTTTTCGGGATCAGCTGTATAGATACCGTCTACACGAGTACCTTTCAGCATAACGTCTGCTTCGATTTCAATTCCTCTCAGTGAAGAACCGGTATCTGTGGTGAAGAAGGGATTTCCCGTTCCTGCGGACATGATAACCACTTCACCGTTTTCCATACATTCGATGGCTTTCCATTTGCTGTAAAATTCACCGATAGGTTCCATCCGTACTGCTGTCAATACGCGGGCTTTCACTCCGGTGGCGACAAGTGCCGAACTGAGGGCAAGGCTGTTGATGACCGTAGCCAACATTCCCATTTGATCACCTTTCACACGGTCGAAACCTTTACTGGCTCCGCTTAGGCCACGAAAAATATTTCCGCCTCCGATGACAATACCGATTTGCACCCCTTGTTCGTGGATTTCTTTGATTTGTTCCGCATATTCTGCCAATCTTTTTTCGTCAATGCCGTATTGCTTTTCGCCCATCAGGCTCTCTCCGCTTAATTTTAGTAGAATTCTTTTATACTTTGCCATATCTTTTACTTTTAATGTTTTCCGCAAATATAGAGATAATTTGTCGGATACTCCTCATCAGGGAACGATTACTTTTCGCATGATTTGTCTCCCTAAAAAGGTTTGCACGATTCCTCTTAGTGAAAGATAAACAAGGAAAGCCAACCATAAGGCATGATTTCCCAACAAGGAATGGAATCCGTAATATATTCCGAAAAAGCTGGCAGAAGCTACCAACATGGAGTAAAGCATTTGGCGGGTAGCGGTAGCGCCGATAAAGATACCATCCCAAAGAAAGGCGGAAAAACCGGCTAATGGAATGATAAGTGCCCAATAAAAGTAGGAGTCGGAAGCAGCGATTACTGAAATATCATTGGTTAACAGACCTAGAAAGCTTTTCCCGCCAACTGAATATAAGAGGGTGAATAGAAACGAAAGACCCAATCCCCAATAAAAGAGATGATGTACGGTACTGCGGAGGCCTGTTTGATTTTTTGCGCCGATATAACGTCCAGCCAACGCCTCACCGGCATAAGCAAAGCCATCCATGATATAGGAGAATAAGGTGAATAATTGCATAAGCAAAGTGTTGACGGCTAAAACGACTTCTCCTTGTGCTGCTCCGGCAGAGGTGAAAAACATAGTGACCATGACAAGACAGAGTGTACGGAAGAATATGTCGCGGTTGACTTGAAAGAAGCGATACATGGCTTGTCTTTGTATTATTTCTTTCCAGACGATTCGTTTGTGGAGCGTATGGTAGTAACGCATATAGAGCCAAAGAGCCATGAAGAAGCCTGCATATTGGGCAATAAGAGTTCCTGCGGCTACGCCTGCCACTTTCATATCCAATAGGTAAACAAAACATAGGCTGGCAATAATATTAACTATATTCTGGGTAATGGCGATATACATCGGAAAACGTGAGTTCTGCATACCGATGAACCAGCCTGCAAATCCATAAAGCCCTAAGGTGGCGGGAGCTCCCCAAATACAGATGTAGAAGTAAGTGGTTGCCAGTTGTTCTACCTCCGGTGTGGTCTTTATAAATGTAAATGCCAAGTGCAGAATGGGATACTGAAGCAGCAGCAGACAGAAAGCGATGAGTAATCCTACTCCGACGGAACGTAGCAATAGTCGGGTGATTTCGTTAAGGTCGTGCTGTCCGTAAGCTTGCGAAGTCATTCCACTGGTCCCCATACGAAGGAATCCGAAAATCCAATAGATGATATTGAACAGCATTCCCCCTACGGCGATGGCCCCGATATAGGCCGGAGAACCGAGATGGCCTACAATGGTGACATCGATGAGTCCCAATAATGGAACGGTGATATTCGATATGATTGATGGGATGGCAATCTGTAATATTCGTCTGTTTTCAGTGACCTGTTTTTTATCTGTCATTGTATAAAAACACTTTTATCAAATTGATTGTTCTTTTCGTCCGCAAAGGTACATCTTTTATTTTTTTATTGTATCTTTGTGTGTCACGAACTAAATAACAAAAGTGGGATTATGAGAGCCTTAACTATCTTCTTTTTATCATTGTTTTCATTGCCGCTGGTGCTGAATGCGCAGTCGGTCGATGAGATGTTGCAGAAAGTGTCTGCTGCCATTGAATCGGGGCAGCATGGACAGGCTGTGAGCTATTTCCGCCAAACAATCGGTTTGAATATAGACCGTACCGAGATGTTCTATTGGACGAGCATTGATAAGAGTAGTGAGATTAGTTCAAAATTAGCTGTAGAACTGGCTTCTGCTTATAGGAGGAACCGGAGTTATGACAAGGCTTATCTGTTTTACAAGGAATTGCTTCAAAAGACTCCTGATAATGTAGATTATCTGGAGGCATGTGCTGAGATGCAAGTGTGCCGTGGGCAGGAAAAGGAGGCTCTGCGTATGTATGAAAAGGTTTTGCAGCTGGATGCGGATAATCTGGCTGCTAATATATTCTTAGGTAATTACTATTATCTGATGGCTGAAAAGGAGAAGAAAAGGTTGGATACTGATTTTAAAAAACTCGCATCGCCTACTAAGATGCAATATGCGCGTTATCGGGATGGATTATCAAAAGTCTTTTCGACCGGTTATCAGAAGGCCCGGAATTCGTTGAGAAAAGTTATTTCACAATTTCCGTCAACAGAGGCTCAAAAGACACTGGATAAGATATTGAGAATAGAAAAAGAGGTGAATCGCTGAAAATGGTTCACCTCTTTTTCTATTGCCTTCTCTTTTATTTCATGATTAAAATAGGGAGGTCTAGTGGTCCGTTTGCTACAGCACGAGTACTTGTGTCTCCTTTCTTAGGACCGGGTATCAATGGGCTATATGATAAGACATGTCTGATACGTTTACGTTGATCTGGGGTAAATGAATTTGAAAAGCTGTAAGCGTAGTCCATTATATTATAGGAGATAAATGATGGTGTAGCAGCATTACAACTTTCTCTTTGTGCCAATACTGATAAAGGGTAGCTTCCTTTGGGTAACTCTCTGAGCCATTTATCATAACGTACTTTATTATAAGAAGGGGTATCTTTGCAGTAATCGGAGTCTATGCAGTCATCTATTATTCCGGACTCTCCTTCTGAAAAGACGTGATGCAAGCCTAGATAATGTCCAAGTTCATGAGCTAAGGTGACACGGATATCTGCTTTCGAATAACCTGCGTCGGATGGCTCATTTATAAACAGACTATTGATGGATACGCAATATGGAAATTGTAGATTCTTCTTTTCCATATAAGCATATTGAGTTGTATTGAGTCCTTCTAAGAAATTTTTGCCTGATGTAGTAAATGGAAGATGGGAAATTCCCAGTATTGTTGAATTAGAGTTAGGATCTGATACAAAATTGTATACCATGATATTGATGTACTTGTTAGGATCCCATAAATAGTCAACATATTTGTGCGAATTGTCTTTCATGAAAGCCTCACAGTCAATGGGGTAATTCTCCGGCCATTCTTTATATTCTACGCCTGGAGTAGATAGTGCTTTATTATTCGGATCTTCAGTTGCGAGTGTAAAGGTTAGATTCATGTCTACACTTTTGGTCGCATCTTTATAGAGTTGATTTACTGTGTTAAGTATATCTTTCAAACGATTGTGGTTAACGTATTGGAGTGGCTCGTTTTTATCTTTATATAACACATGAAAGATGACCGGAAGGTTGTAATGGTACTCTTCTGCAGTATTTGTAGAACCTTTTTGGGTTATCTGAATCGTTTTACTAATCTTATGGCTGATAATAGTTATAATTGCACTTCTGGGTGTAGATTCTAAATTGGCATTAACCGATATAATTGGTTCTCCATTGCCTTCTCCTTTGGAATTATTAAAGATACACCACTGTTTATTGCTTGTGGCAGTCCACGAAGCATCACAGGTGATCTCTATTTTTAATGTTTCTCCACTTGCACTAATATCATTAAATGTAGAATTGGATATATTGAGTGTAGCCGAATCTGAATCACTGCAACCTATCAATATCCATAATAATGGAAGGAATAAAATTAGTTTTGTTCTCATAAATGAAACAGTTTTTATATAGGAAACATACAGTTCAAAGATAATGTTTTTGAGTTGAAACAGAATTGTTTATCTCAATAAATATTCCACTTCCTTAAACATATAAGCCCTTCGGACCTGTTTTTCGTCTTCTAAGATTAACTTACCTTCCGGCTCAACACAAATAATTCGTGCCAGAAATTCACCGTCAACATCTTTATATCGGTGCATTCCTTCTTTTCTGAAAAGCGATTTTTCATATTGGTTGGTTATCCGTGTTATATCTCCCTTTTGAAGTTTGGCATAATAAGACTGAACGCGGATCATGATATTCTTTAATATCTCAAAGACATCATGGCGTTTTCCGGTGATTTGATATAGTGAAACGGGATTAGGAGCCGGGCTGTAGAATTTTTCTTGGTTAATATTGATTCCGATTCCTGCAATGCTTTGACAGATGTTCCGTCCCATCAAATCGTTTTCGATTAATATTCCACAAATCTTTTTCTCTTTCCAATAAATATCGTTCGGCCATTTGATAGAAATGTCCTCAGTATAAGTACTTAACTCTTCCTTAATAGCCAAAGATATAATCTGCGAAATAAGAAACTGGCAGCGCGCTTCCAAAAAATCAGGGAAAAGCACAAAACTGAAAAGGAGGTTCTTGAGCGGTTCCGATTCCCAAGAGTTCCCACGTTGCCCTCGTCCGGATGTCTGAAAGTCGGCAACTACGGTCGTCAACTCCTCTACTTTTTGTTGGGCACAAAGAGTTTGCAGGTAGTTATTAGTCGAATTCGTTTCACTGATATGAATCAATGGAACGGGGAATATTTCAGGGGAGGGCGTCATATTCTGCACGTAGTTTTTTAGGGAACTTCTTGATGACTTCATCATAGGAGTGGTCGATCAATTGTTTTATCAGTTTATCATCTAGGTCGCGGTCAAGGAATACTTGGTTCCAATATTTCTTGTTAAAATGCCAAGCACCTTCTACGCCATTGTAATGGTCCCGCAATTCGATGGCGTAGTCTGGATCGCATTTCATCGTAATCCTGTCAGGTGTATTGAAACTAATACATAAAAACATTTTTCCCATGACTCTGATTGTCAGGAAATCATCACCGAAAGGCATATCTTCCGTAGTGGCTTTTTTGCTGAGGCTGTATTCTCTGGCTGTTTCAACATTCATAATTAATCAATTTATAATAATTTTGTATCTTCTATGTCTTGAATTTTAAAATAAAGGAGGATAAAACGCCTCTTTGATATGCTCGATCTTGAAGTTTCCGTCTTCACCCACTACTGTAATGATATCGAATCTTACAGGTATATCGATTTGAAATAGCCTCATATAGGTATCCGTAGCGCGTACGGTACGTTTTATTTTAGGGATGTCAACGGCGTCCTCCGGTTCGGCAAATTGAGTATTGCTGCGGGTCTTTACCTCCACTACAATTAATTCCTGCTCTTTGGTAGCCACAATATCCAGTTCAAAATGTCCTTTTCTCCAGTTCCGGTCACGAATAATGTAACCTTGTTGCTCCAGATAGGTTACTGCGGCATTTTCTCCGGCTTTTCCTAATTCATTATGTTTAGCCATCTTTTTTTGCAAATTTACTGCTTTTATTCTTTGTATTTACAGAAGTAAAAGTAATTTTGCAGAAGATATGAGAAAAAGAAGTAAAAAGTGCCTGAAAATGCACGTCGAGTGTACGAAACGCGAACGACGTATGAGCATTTTGTTGAGCGACGAAGAACAGCTGATTGTTGATCGTTATCTTGAGAAATACAAGATAACCAATAAGTCACGTTGGCTTCGTGAAACGATTCTCATGTTTATCCATAAGAATATGGAAGAAGATTATCCCACCCTTTTTGGTGAGCACGATATGAGACGATAGGGGATAATCTTAAAAAAATGTAGATTAAAAACTAGAGGGGGATGCTGGACGATACTTACTTTATGAAACAGGCTTTGATAGAAGCCGGTAAAGCTGCCGAACGGGGTGAAGTACCCGTAGGGGCGGTTGTCGTTTGTAAAGAACGGATTATTGCACGTGCCCACAATCTCACAGAAACATTGAATGACGTAACGGCTCATGCCGAGATGCAGGTCATTACTGCTGCCGCCAATGTCCTTGGTGGTAAGTATCTGAATGAATGTACATTGTATGTCACGGTTGAACCTTGCGTGATGTGTGCGGGAGCCATTGCCTGGGCACAAACGGGGAAACTCGTATTCGGTGCCGAAGATGAAAAACGTGGCTATCAGAAATATGCCGGTTCGGCACTGCATCCCAAAACAGTGGTTGTCAAAGGACTGCTGGCAGACGAATGTGCCGCACTTATGAAAAACTTCTTTGCGGCAAAACGTAGATAGCGATTGATGGAGTGGTGATTAATAACCGAGCTGTGTAGAGCTTATCATTATTCTTTAATTTCCTCGAAGTCTACATATTCTCCTTCATCCTGTGTGAATATCTTTTTATGCTTTTTCCTTGGAACGTCATCGGAGAATATTTCCTCTTCATGATCCGTCGGACGATGTGTCCCCTGACTGTAGCTTTGCTGGCCTGCGCTACGTCCGGATTCGTTTTGCCTCGGTCGTGATGAAGACGAAGAACGCCGGCCTATTCCGAAGATGGCTTTGAGTATGAGTCCGACAACCGAAAGACCAAATACGACAATGGCGATGATAAAGAGAAGTATAAATAAAAGTATATGCATTGGGCTATGATTTTTATATTGTAACTCTGATAAAACTCATAGTACAACAAACGTGCCAAGAGATTGTTTATTTACTTTTTCTTGTAAAAAGTGAAAGTAAAATATACCATACAACGATGGCTGCAAAGCTGCTGATTCCAAGAAATACAAGGAAAGGAATGCATACAATCAAAAATGTAAAACTGGTTTTGTTGTCATTCCATGACAGATTCTTGAATTTCAAAGAGAACATGGGTATTTCTGCTACCAATAACCACGAGAACAGACAAACAAGTATAAAAAGATAGACAGGATGACAGCTTTCGGAAATCAGTATGTCATGTGCGCCTGCTACTAAAGAAGCCCAGAATAGAGCATTGGCAGGAACAGGAAGACCGACGAAAGAAGTGGTCTGTCGGGTATCATTATTGAACTTTGCCAGTCGCAAAGCAGAGAATACAGAGATTAAGAATGCGGCGTATGGCAGATAAGGAGCGATAAATTCCATACTTGCCGGATAGTACATTTCTTTGAACAGAGAGAACACAATCGCTGAGGGAGCAAAACCGAAGCTGACATCATCCGCCAATGAATCCAAGTCTTTTCCAATGATGGAATGTGCATTAAGTGCACGTGCCAACATTCCGTCGAAAAAATCGAATACGGAGCTTAGAATAATGAATAGTAATGCCAGTTCATAACGGGCTTCAAAAGCCATGACACAAGCAATACAACCGGAGAAAAGGTTCAGGCAGGTTACGGTATTCGGAATATTTTTTTTAATAACGTTCGTCATTGTGACAGGATTATTTGAGTTTGGCGATAACTGTTTGGTTACCGGTTGTTAATTGTCCCATAGTGACACAGACTTCCGTGCCGATGGGTAAATATACGTCCACGCGGGAACCGAACTTGATGAATCCCATATGTTCGTCAATATAACATTCTTCGCCTACTTCTGCATAAGTGACGATACGGCGTGCCACAGCTCCGGCGATTTGGCGGGTAAGCACTTCCACTCCTTCCGGAGTTTCGATTACCACCGTAGAACGCTCGTTCTCCGTACTGGCTTTCGGCAGCCAGGCTTTCATGAAGTTTCCATTGTGATGTGCCACCTTTTTAATAGTACCGTCCACCGGATACCAATTGGCATGTACGTTGACAATACTCATAAAGATGGAGATCATTAATCTCCGGTCATGAAAATACTCGTTTTCATCAACCTCTTCGATAACAACGATTTTTCCGTCGGCAGGTGCTACGACTATTTTTTCAGTGTCCTGTCCGAAGAGACGGATCGGACAACGAAAGAAATTCACCATCAACAGATAAACTGTTATGCTCGCTACTGCTACCACATAGAATGGTATCTTACAATCTATTCCCCAATAAAGAGCGGCATTAATCAATAGTAGTAGCAAGAAGCTAGCCCATAATATATGTGTTCCTTCGCGGTGAATACGTATTTTCTTTAATTTCTTTAGTCGGCCCATGAATGCTGTTTAATGATATTGCCTGCAAAAATATACTTAATTTAAAAAATCAGCAAGTAATTAGGCATAGAAATGTGAATGTTGATAACTTTTTGAGGATTATTTTTGTTTATCTCTCGGGAGATAGTAATTTTATGCCTTCAAATTAACTACTTATCATTATGCAGGATTTCGTTCATTTACATGTCCATACCCAATATTCTCTTTTGGACGGTCAGGCTAGCGTGGCTCGTCTGGTTGACAAAGCGATGAAGAATGGAATGAAGGGTATTGCCGTGACCGATCATGGAAATATGTTCGGTATTAAAGAATTTACGAACTACGTTAATAAAAAGAATAGCGGTCCCAAAGGAGAGGTCAAAGACCTGAAAAAACGAATTGCGGGTATAGAAGCCGGAACCATAGAGTGTGAGGACAAAGAAGCTGAGATTGCCGATTGTAAAGCCAAAATAGTAGAAGCGGAAAACAAACTGTTCAAACCCATCATCGGTTGTGAGATGTATGTGGCACGCCGTACGATGGACTTAAGAGAAGGTAAACTCGACCAGAGCGGTTATCACCTGATTGTATTGGCTAAAAATGAAAAGGGATACCATAACCTTATTAAATTAGTATCGCACGCATGGACGCGCGGATACTATATGCGTCCGCGTACCGACCGCAGCGAATTGGAAAAGTATCATGAAGGTCTGATTGTCTGTTCGGCTTGCCTCGGTGGAGAGATACCGAAACGGATTACCAATGATCAGTTTGCGGAAGCGGAGGAAGCCATACAGTGGTATAAGAACTTATTCGGAGATGACTTTTATCTGGAGATGCAACGCCATAAAGCGACTGTTCCCCGTGCCAATCACGAGTGTTATCCGATGCAGGTAAAAGTGAATAAATACCTGATGGAGTATGCCCAAAAGTACAACATAAAATTGATTTGTACGAACGACGTTCATTTTGTGGACGAGGAAAATGCGGAAGCGCACGACCGTCTGATCTGTTTGAGTACCGGCAAGGATTTGGATGACCCTACCCGTATGCTTTATACCAAACAAGAGTGGATGAAAACACGTGAAGAGATGAATGAACTCTTTGCGGACGTACCCGAAGCTTTGAGCAATACATTGGAAATTCTCGATAAAGTAGAATATTATTCCATCGACCATGCCCCTATTATGCCTACTTTCGCTATTCCTGAGGACTTTGGAACGGAAGAGGAATACAGAGCGAAATTTACGGAGAAAGACTTGTTCGACGAGTTTACGCAAGATGAGCATGGCAATGTGGTGTTGAGTGAAGAGGATGCGAAGGCTAAAATAAAGCGTCTGGGTGGTTATGATAAACTCTATCGTATCAAGCTCGAAGGAGACTATTTGGCTAAGTTGGCTTTCGACGGTGCGAAACGGATATATGGCGAGCCTTTGTCGGAAGAAGTGAAGGAACGCATGAATTTTGAGCTATATATCATGAAGACTATGGGTTTCCCCGGATACTTCTTGATTGTGCAAGACTTTATCAATGCTGCCCGCAAGGAGCTGGGTGTATCCGTAGGTCCGGGACGTGGATCGGCTGCCGGTTCGGCTGTGGCGTACTGTCTGGGAATTACGAAAATCGACCCTATCCAATACGATTTGCTGTTTGAACGTTTCCTGAATCCGGACCGTATCTCTTTGCCTGATATTGATGTGGACTTTGATGATGACGGTCGTGGTGAGGTACTTCGCTGGGTGACGAATAAATATGGTCAGGAAAAGGTGGCGCACATCATTACCTATGGTACGATGGCTACAAAGCTGGCTATCAAGGACGTTGCCCGTGTGCAGAAACTTCCTCTTTCGGAATCCGACCGCTTGGCTAAACTGGTGCCGGATAAAATTCCGGATAAGAAATTGAACTTGCCGAATGCGATTGCATACGTGCCCGAATTACAAGCTGCCGAAGCTTCATCGGATCCGTTGGTGCGTGATACGCTGAAATATGCCAAAATGCTTGAAGGCAATGTACGTGGTACGGGTGTGCACGCTTGCGGTACGATTATCTGCCGTGATGATATCACCGATTGGGTGCCTGTCAGTACTGCCGATGATAAAGAAACGGGTGAGAAAATGCTTGTCACCCAGTATGAAGGTTCGGTGATTGAAGATACCGGACTGATTAAGATGGACTTTCTTGGCTTGAAGACATTGTCTATCATTAAAGAAGCCGTTGAGAATATCCGTCTGAGCCGTGCCATTGAAGTGGATGTGGATCAGATTGATATTAACGATCCGGCTACTTATAAATTATACAGTGACGGCCGTACGATCGGTACATTCCAGTTTGAATCTGCCGGTATGCAGAAGTATCTGCGTGAATTGCAGCCTTCTACATTCGAAGATTTGATTGCCATGAACGCCCTCTACCGTCCGGGACCGATGGATTATATCCCCGATTTTATCGATCGTAAACATGGACGTAAGCCGATTGAGTATGATATTCCGGTAATGGAAAAGTACTTGAAGGATACATACGGGATTACGGTTTATCAGGAACAGGTGATGCTCCTGTCACGTTTGTTGGCGGACTTTACACGTGGCGAGTCCGATGCTCTTCGTAAGGCAATGGGTAAGAAGCTGCGTGACAAGCTGGATCACATGAAGCCTAAATTTATCGAGGGTGGACGTAAGAACGGACACGACCCGAAAGTTCTCGAAAAGATTTGGACGGACTGGGAAAAGTTTGCATCGTATGCTTTCAACAAGTCTCATGCTACTTGTTATTCATGGGTGGCTTATCAGACTGCCTATCTGAAAGCGAATTATCCTTCCGAATATATGGCGGCTGTGATGAGCCGAAGTTTGTCGAACATTACGGATATCACGAAGCTGATGGATGAATGTAAGGCGATGGGTATTCAGACTTTGGGACCGGATGTCAATGAGAGTAACTTGAAGTTTACTGTAAATCGTGACGGTAATATCCGTTTCGGGCTTGGAGCCGTAAAAGGAGTAGGCGAGGCTGCCGTGCAGAGTATCATGGAGGAACGTGAAAAGAACGGTCCTTTTACCGGAATTTTCGACTTTGTGCAACGTGTCAATCTGAATGCCTGCAATAAGAAGAACATGGAATGCCTCGCATTGGCCGGTGGCTTTGACAGTTTTCCGGAATTGAAACGTGAACAGTACTTTGCTGTCAACTCCAAAGGAGAAGTTTTCCTGGAAACTTTGATGCGTTATGGTAACCGTTATCAGGCTGATAAAGCTGCTGCTGTCAATTCTCTGTTTGGTGGCGAAAACGTAATTGATGTGGCAACTCCTGAGATTCCTCAGGGAGTAGAGCGTTGGAGTGATCTCGACCGTTTGAACCGTGAGCGTGATTTGGTCGGTATCTACCTTTCCGCTCATCCGTTGGATGAATTCTCCATTGTATTGGAACACGTCTGCAACACACGTATGGCTGATTTGGAAGATAAAGCAGCCCTTGCCGGTCGCGAAATAACGATGGGAGGTATTGTGACCAGTGTCCGTCGTGGAATCAGCAAGAACGGAAATCCGTATGGTATCGCCAAGATAGAAGATTATTCCGGTTCTACCGAAATACCATTCTGGGGAAATGACTGGGTGACTTATCAAGGATACCTCAACGAGGGTACTTTTTTGTTTATCAAAGCCCGTTGCCAACCCAAGCAATGGCGGCAGGATGAACTGGAAGTGAAGATTACTTCTATGGAACTGCTGCCGGATGTAAAAGAAGAGTTGGTGCAGAAGATAACCATTATTATCCCGTTGTCCGTGTTGAACTCCGCTTTAATCACGGAACTTGCAACATTGACAAAAGAACATCCGGGAAATACGGAACTCTATTTTAGGGTGACGGATGATATTGATGTAAACCGTATGGCGGTCGACTTAATTTCCCGTCCGGTCAAGCTTTCGGTGGGCCGTGAATTAATAACCTATTTAAAAGACCGTCCGGAATTGGGGTTCCGTATAAATTGATTATATTTGTGGCGGTAATAGCAAGTGAAATACTATTTAATAATTAATACTTAATATTTTAAAGAAAATGGCTTTAGAAATTACAGACAGCAACTATAAGGAGATCCTTGCAGAAGGAAAACCGGTTGTGGTAGATTTTTGGGCTCCTTGGTGTGGCCCTTGCAAAATGGTAGCTCCTATTATTGAAGAATTGGCGGCAGAGTTTGAAGGACAGGTAATCATCGGCAAGTGTGATGTGGATGAAAATAGCGATTTGCCTGCTGAATATGGTATCCGTAATATCCCTACCGTATTGTTTTTCAAGAATGGTGAGATTGTAGACAAGCAAGTAGGCGCTGTCGGCAAACCTGTATTTGTAGAGAAAGTAAAGAAGCTGTTATAAGCAGCCTACTTAATATCTATCACTTAATACTTAAATTATCATGGGACTGGAAGAAGATTTTTTATTAGCAGATGCCGATGACGAAAAGACCATCGAGTTTATCAAAAACTATCTGCCTCAAGAACTGAAGGAGAAATTCTCGGATGACGAGTTGTATTATTTCCTCGATTTGATTGACGAGTATTACTCTGAAAGTGGAATCCTTGATGCTCAGCCCGATGCGGATGGATATGTTGATATTGATCTGGAAGAGGTTGTGGCTTACATTGTGAAAGAAGCCAAAAAGGATGAAATGGGAGAATACGATCCGGAAGAAGTTCTCTTTGTGGTTCAAGGAGAAATGGAATACGGAAATTCTCTGGGACAGGTGGACTAAACGGTGTCCGGTCTCACTGTAAGATAAACCCCTCTTTTAATTGTCACTTGTCACTTTTCTGGCTTAATCTATTGATAGCCAGGTGAAATTAGGTGACAATAGCGGGTGATAATAAGGTGATAATAGAAGAAAACGTATTTTCTATTATCACCTTAATTATTACTGATTTATAGGTTATTTTCTTGATTATCAGCCTTTAAGTATACTATCCGATTCCCGGTTCCCCGTGTCTTAAGAATGCCATTTTCGACCATGAGATTGAGCTCACGCAGTGCTTTTCCTTTCAATAACCCCGTTATTTGACTGTATTCTCTGCGGGTGATGAAGAAGTTCTTCTTCAAAAAGGTATCCAATCGTGCGAAACGTGTCTCTTCTTGGTATACGAACAAAGGAACTGTATATCTGGTTGTTAAGCTGTAAATATGTAGGGGCGTCGGACAAACTTCCTATATTTCTTCTAACGCATAATATTGATAATCTCTTAATACCGTCTGGAGAAATTTTTCCTGATTACCATCCTGCGGAGTGATGGAAAGAAGTGACTGTACCTTTTTGGCAAGCGCTGAGATGCGCCGTATGCGGTCTTTTTCTCCGGACTCCAGTGTACGGGTAATCACATTTACCTGTTCCAATGATAAGTCGGCGGATTGAGGGTAGACCGGACGGTAATTCTTCATCAGATAGTCAAATTCGTCAAGACTGACGTGTATTTTGCGATAGTTCTTTTCTTTAATCACCATTGTTCCGGCAGCGAGATCACCTAGACGCTGACTATTCTTGGTCAGCAGGATGACAAAGATGCCTAAACCGCTTGTCAATGGTCCGTCAACTATGAAAAGAAGCCAGCGTAGCAGGTAAGAACCAATGCTGGGAGTAGAACCGTCCAACTTTACCACACGGATATTCATCAATCTTTTTCCGAAACTCTGTCCGTGATTGAACATTTCGCAGAGAAAGGAGTAGCCGAGTATGGGCAGATAAACGATAAACAGAAAAAAGAACAGGTTGAATCCCGATGGCAAGTGTAACTTTGCAATAAGGGCAATTGTAGAATAGAGATAAAGCCCGATCAGAAAATAATCAATGATCAAAGCGATCAGACGTTCACCGATACTGGCGGGTGTTTGGCTGATACGAACAAATTGTCCGGTTATTATCGTGGATTCTGCCATTTATGGTTAAACATTTTTAGGATTCCGTTGCAAATATATTATAATTCTCTTACTTTTGCTTCCGGTTTCGGACAAAACTTATCCGGAATTTACTGAAAAGCATGAAAGAGGTTACGTTTATCCGTCGGAACATTGAAAAATGGAAAGAGACAGAGAAGATTGTGGAGCAGGCTGTCGGCTTGTCTCCCGACCGACTTGCGGATGCGTATACAGACCTGACTGCTGACCTGGCATTCGCCCAGACACATTTCCCGACTTCCCGCATCACTATTTATCTGAATAATCTGGCTTCGGCGTTGCACAACGAAATCTATCGGAACAAACGCGAGAAGTGGACACGGATTATCACTTTTTGGACGCAGGAAGTGCCGCAAACGATGTATGATGCACGTCGCGAGTTACTGGTTTCTTTTATTATTTTCGTTGCCAGCGCACTGATTGGAGTATTGTCTGCTGCGAACGATCCGGATTTCGTCCGCTTGATTCTAGGAAACGGCTATGTGGACATGACATTGGACAATATAGCCAATGGGGAGCCGATGGCGGTTTATAACGGTTCGGATGAAGTTCCGATGTTTCTGGGGATTACGCTCAACAACGTTATGGTATCTTTCAACTGCTTTGCAATGGGACTGCTGACCAGTTTCGGTACAGGCTATATGCTTCTCTCCAATGGGATTATGATAGGAGCCTTTCAGACTTTCTTTTATCAGCACGGTTTGCTTTGGGAGTCTACCCTTGCCGTCTGGCTGCATGGTACGCTCGAAATCTGGGCAATTATTGTGGCAGGTGCCGCCGGGCTGGCTTTAGGTAACGGATGGCTGTTTCCCGGGACTTATTCGAGGATTGAATCTTTCCGTCGGGGAGCAAAGCGCGGGCTGAAAATAGTTATAGGCACTGTCCCCGTATTTATAATGGCAGGATTTATAGAAGGGTTTATAACCCGCCATACGGAACTTCCGGATATGTTGAGGCTTGGTGTAATTCTCACTTCACTGGCATTTATTATTTTCTACTATATTTATTTACCAAATAAGAAAAAACATGGAATCACAGAAACCTAAGATTGCGATGTATGTGAAACGTCCTTTCGGTGAGAAGCTGAATGCTTCTTTTGATTTTATAAAGGAAAATTGGAAGCAGTTGCTGAAGTATGCAACGTATCTGATACTTCCGGTCTGTTTGCTTCAAGCGGCAAATTTTAGCGGGTTGATGGGCGGTATGACGGATCTTACCGCTATGCAGGCGGCAGGTGGAATGGGAGATGATCCGTTATCCGTTTTCGGACCTTCGTTCGCATTCAATTATGCAGGACTTGTCTTTTTTTCATTTTTGGGAGCCTTGTTGTTGACCTCTTTAATTTATGCCATGATCCGGTTGTACATTGAACGGGAAGAACGTCTGAATGGAATTCTCTTTAACGATATAAAACCGTTATTACTTCGTAATATCAAAAGATTATTCATTATAGGGGTGTTCTGTAGCTTTTTGTTTCTGCTTGCCGTTATCATTATAGTGCTGTTGGCAGTGTTGACCCCATTTACGTTACTGCTCACTCTTCCGTTATTGTTTGCATTTGCCATACCTCTTGCCTTGATGGCTCCGATTTATTTGTTTGAGGATATTTCGTTAATGGAGGCATTCAGGAAGACCTTCCGGTTGGGATTTGCCACTTGGGGAGGGGTTTTCCTGATTCTTATTGTGATGGGACTTATTGCCAGCGTGTTGCAGGGAATCGTTTCCATACCGTGGTATATAATCTATATCGTGAAAATGGTATTTACCATGAGTGACGGTGGTGAAGCAGGGGCTTCTGTCGGACTGAACTTTGCACAATATCTGTTCTCTGTCCTGATGTTGTATGGCTCTTACTTGTCAGCCATATTTACGGTTGTCGGTCTGGTCTATCAGTACGGTCACGCATCTGAGGTGGTGGACAGCATAACGGTGGAAAGTGACATAGATAACTTTGATAAACTCTAACACCGGACGCAGGAGAAATGAATCTGACTTCCCCGACTGATACGTTGGTCTGTGATACGGCGCAGCTTGCCCGATGGCAATCTGATCCGGCGTATAACTATAACCGTGAGTTGATTGCTCCGGAGATTAATCTCTTCGAATGGATCAATAGACAGTTTGGGGAATTTCTGCGTGAAATATTCGGCAGTCGTTTTGCTGATGAGTATTCGGAACTTATTCTGGTTTGTTTCGCTGTCGTTATCCTGCTTTTGGTTAGTTGGTTTGTCTATAAGAAACGTCCCGAACTGTTCATGCGCTCCGGTAAGAGAACATTGCCTTATACGGTGGAAGAAGATACGATTTACGGAGTCGACTTTCCGGAAGGGATTAACGAGGCTCTTTCTCAAAGGAACTACCGGGAGGCTGTGCGGTTGCTTTATTTGCAGACATTGAAGCAGTTGAGTGATGCAGGTCGTATAGAATGGCAACCTTATAAAACTCCTACGCAATATCTGTATGAAGTGCGACTTCCTGCTTTCCGGCAACTGACAAACCATTTTTTGCAGGTGCGCTATGGAAATTTTGAAGCGACGGAAGAACTTTTCCGTACAATGCGGGCTTTACAGGAAGAAATAGAGGAAGGAGGCGTCTCGTGAAAGGAAGCCGTTGGTTTATTATCTTTATCGTAGTCTTTTTGTTGGTCATGTTTGCGGTAGAATATCATTTGCCGAAGAAATTTGTGTGGAAACCGACTTTCGGTCATTACGACAAACAGCCTTTCGGTTGTGAGGTGTTCGATAGCCTGTTGTCGTCTTCCTTGCCGCATGGATATGCGCTGTCGAAGAAAAGTTTCTATCAGTTGGAACAAGAGGATACGGTAGGGCAGTGTAAAGGTATATTGGCCATAGCTGATGACTTGATATTGTCGAGTGTGGACGTGAAGGCTTTGCTGCGGATGGCTGATCGGGGCAATAAAATAATGTTAGTGAGTACCTTATTTGGTACAAATTTGGAAGATACGTTGGATTTCAGAACTTACTATTCTTATTTCAGTCCGATGGCTTTAAAGAAATATGCCGCTTCTCTGTTGGCAAAAGACAGTATATGCTGGGTGGGAGATTCTACAGTGTATTCACGCCGGACTTTTTATTTTTATCCTCAATTCTGCTCGTCCTACTTTTGGATGGATTCGCTCCGGAGTGAGGTCCTGGCACAAAGGGTGATTGACTCGAACGAGTTTCGCTATGAGACCGAAGCGGATTCTTTGGTGACGGATAGTCTTTCGTGTATACCTGTCGCGATGTCCTACCGGCATGGTAAAGGAGAGATTATTTTAGTTTCCACTCCTTTGCTTTTTACAAACTATGGGATGTTGGATGGAGGAAATGGAGCCTATCTCTTCCGTTTGCTGTCGCACATGGGAGATCTTCCTGTTCTTCGCACGGAAGGATATATGAAAGAAACGGTACAAGTGCAGAAGTCCCCTTTCCGCTATTTCCTTTCGCAGCCACCGCTTCGCTGGGCTTTGTATCTGACGATGATTGCCATTCTTCTCTTTATGATATTTACGGCAAAGAGGCGGCAGCGGGTTATCCCTGTCATACGTGAACCGGCAAATAGATCTCTCGAATTTACCGAACTGATAGGTACACTGTATTTTCAAAAGAAGGACCATGACGACTTGGTGCGGAAGAAGTTTACTTATTTTGCCGAAGAGTTGAGAAGGGAGATTCAGGTAGACATTGAAGAGGTAGCGGATGATGAACGCTCTTTTCACCGGATTGCCCGGAAAACGGGGATGGAGGTTGAAGAGATTGCGAAGTTTATTCGTGAAGTGCGGCCGGTGATTTACGGAGGACGCAGGATTAATGCGGAGCAAATGAAAGTGTTTATTGATAAAATGAATGAAATAATCAATCATATCTAAAGAAGAAATTTATGGAAGAGAATGCAGAACAACGGTTAGATTTAACTCTTTTTTCCGAGAGGATACAGGAGTTGAAAGAGCGGATTGCGTCCGTCGTTGTGGGACAGGAGCAGACTGTCGATTTGGTGTTGACGGCTGTTCTGGCGAATGGACACGTATTGATAGAAGGTGTTCCGGGCGTTGCAAAGACACTATTGGCTCGTTTGACTGCCCGTCTGATTGATGCTGACTTCAGTCGTATCCAGTTTACTCCGGATTTAATGCCGAGTGATGTGCTGGGTACAACTGTGTTTAATATGAAAACCAATGGTTTTGACTTTCATCAGGGACCGATTTTTGCAGATATCGTATTGGTAGATGAAATCAACCGTGCTCCTGCGAAGACACAGGCTGCCTTGTTTGAAGTAATGGAAGAACGCCAGGTCAGTATCGACGGGACCACTCACCGGATGGGAGAACTTTATACGATTCTGGCTACTCAGAACCCGGTGGAGCAGGAGGGGACATACAAACTTCCCGAAGCGCAGCTCGACCGTTTTCTGATGAAGATAACGATGGATTATCCTTCGCTGGAAGAGGAAGTGAACATTCTGGAACGCCACCATACGAATGCGGCATTGGTAAAACTGGAAGATGTGTCCCCCGTACTTACTAAAGAAGAACTTCTTTCTCTTCGTGCCTTGATGAGCCGGGTGTTTGTAGACCGTACGCTACTTCAATATATTGCGTTGATTGTGCAGCAGACTCGTACTAGCAAGGCAGTGTATCTGGGAGCTTCTCCGCGTGCTTCCGTAGCGATGTTGCAATCTTCAAAGGCCTATGCTCTTTTGCAAGGACGTGATTTTGTGACGCCGGAAGATATCAAGTTTGTAGCTCCCTATGTACTTCAGCATCGCCTGATCCTGACTGCGGAAGCTGAAATGGAGGGATACTCTCCGGTGAAAGTGACACAACGTTTGATTGATAAAGTGGAAGTCCCGAAATAGATGTTTTTAACTCGTCGCTTCTATATTGTCCTGATCGTAGTTATCCTGTTGCTGGGTAGCGGATACGTTCTTGCTCCGTTCTTTGTCATCGGGCAGTGGACACTTTTTGTCTTGCTTCTGGTGGTATCGGCAGATGTGTATTCTCTTTATCGTATTCGGGGAATACAGGTTTTCCGCCAGTGTGCCGACCGCTTCTCCAATGGTGATGAGAATGAGGTAAGTATTCGTGTGGAAAGCAGCTATCCGTATCCTGTTTCTTTAGAGGTTATTGATGAGATTCCTGTCGTTTTTCAGAAACGTGATGTTGACTTTCGTACGAAGTTACAGGCGAATGAAGGAAAGACGATAACTTACCGTCTGCGCCCTACCCGTCGCGGTGTTTATTCGTTCGGGTATGTCAGAGTTTTTGTGACCGGAAGGATTGGGCTGGTTTCCCGTCGTTATACCTGTGCGGAACCTTTGGATATCAAGGTGTATCCGTCTTATCTGATGCTTCATCAATATGAATTGTTGGCGATGAGCGATAATCTGACCGAGTTGGGAATAAAGCGTGTTCGCAGGGTGGGACATCATACGGAGTTTGAACAAATCAAAGAGTATGTAAAGGGAGACGATTATCGTACGATTAACTGGAAAGCGAGTGCACGCAGGCATGAGCTTATGGTGAATGTATATCAGGATGAACGTTCGCAGCAGATTTACAATGTGATAGATAAAGGACGGGTGATGCAGCAGGCTTTTCGTGGGATGACTTTGTTGGATTATGCGATTAATGCTTCGTTGGTGCTTTCGTATGTTGCCATGCGGAAAGAAGACAAAGCCGGATTGGTGACCTTTGATGAACACTTCGATACTTTTGTCCCTGCTTCCAGGCAGCCGGGATATATGCAAACGTTGTTGGAGAATCTGTATAGCCAGCAGACTACTTTCGGGGAGACGGATTTCTCGGCTCTTTGTGTGCATCTGAACAAACACGTCAGTAAACGAAGCTTGTTAGTGCTCTATACCAACTTTTCGAGTATAGGCAGCATGAATCGCCAGTTGGCTTATCTGAAACAGCTGAATCACCGTCACCGTTTGCTCGTGGTCTTTTTCGAGGATGCCGATCTGAAGGAATACATTGCACAACCGGCAAAAGATACGGAAGGCTATTATCGCCATGTGATTGCAGAGAAGTTTGCTTACGAGAAACGGCTCATCGTATCTACTTTGAAGCAGCACGGGATCTATTCTTTGTTGACCACACCGGAAAATCTTTCAATTGATGTGATTAATAAATATTTGGAGATGAAAGCACGGCAATTATTGTAATATGAATATCAATAATGGTCTGACTTTTCTTTATTTCTTATAAAGCTTATAATCCCATGGCTTTTCGTGTTTCTACAAAAAAGAATATAGCCATGCCGATAATGATAATCCCTAATATCCCATAGAAGAGTCGTGCCCGGTTGCGTCCTACGTTTCTGACAATGGTTTGCGCATTACGTGTTGTAAAGAACCAGTCCCAGTTAAGCAATGACGCCAGCAGGGAGACAGTTCCTGCCAGCGCAAAGATTCCTTGTACGATATATTGTCCGGTCATAATTTAATCACTCTACTTCCGTCTTCCAGTTCTTCAATCGTTACTTTTACGGCGTCACCCGGCAGTAATTCTTCCACCAGTTCCGGCCATTCGATAAAGCAGAGAGCACCACTGTAGAAATAATCTTCGTATCCCATGTCATACACTTCACTTAGTTTCTTGATGCGGTAGAAATCGAAGTGATAGATTAACTCCCCGGTTTCGTCCGAGCGGTATTCGTTGACAATGGCAAAAGTAGGAGAACTGATAACATCGGCTACACCCAATTCTTCGCAGAGTGCTTTCACAAATGTGGTTTTACCGGCACCCATCTTTCCGTATAAAGCAAATACAGTGTTGTCGCCCATAGCAGCGATGAATTCCCGGGCTGCTTCATGGATACTTTTCAGTGATTGAATTTTGATTTCCATATACTATATCTATTATGATGACTTTTTCCTGCAACAACTCTTTCCGATTTTGCAGACAGCATAAATCAGGATAGAGAAGAATATGATTGAAGCTCCCGAGGGGACTTTCCAATGATAAGAAATAAATAATCCGCCCAAGCATCCCAAGAAACCGATGCCGATGGATAACCAGATAATTTTCTTGAAACTATAAGTGAAGAGGTTAGCCGTCATTTGTGGAATGGTGAGAAGAGATATGGCTAACACAATACCTACCATCCGCAGGCAGGCCACAATAGTCAATGCGATGAACATCATCAACACGTATTCGAATATTTCTACCGGAATCTTCTGCGAACGTGCAAATTCACGGTCAAAGGCAATATATACGATAGGGCGGATAAACAGATAAAAGAATCCGGTCAGTATGAGTGCCAATATGCCGAGCATCCATAAGTCAATTTGATTAATGGTCAGGATATTCCCGAAAAGATAAGCTGATAAGTCGGGTGCAAATCCGGGTGACAAAAAGCTGAACATGATTCCGAGTGCCATTCCCAACGTCCAGAACACTGCAATGGCAGAGTCCTCGCGCATATCTTTCCGTCTGCTAAGCCACTCCACACCGAAGGCTGATAAAACCGAGAATACAGCCGCCGAGAGTATCGGGGAAATTCCGGCAAACAATCCTAACCCAATACCGCCAAAAGAAGCATGAGTGATTCCTCCACTGATAAATACCAGGCGGCGGGTAACGATGTATGTACCGATAATCCCACAGGCAATGCTTGCCAGCAGACTACCCAACAAGGCGTGTTGAAAGAATGTATATTGTAGTAAATCCAAGTAAATTAAAAATTAAAGATTAAAAATTAAAGACCGTAATCAGACCACAGCAACGAACTATCGTCTATCAACTCTCAACTCTCAATTGTTTCCATTTCTTCTTTCTCCGATAATCAGAAAGACTTCGTCTTTGAGGTCATCCGGCAGTTCGATGCCACGGAGTTGAAGACTACGTACCCATCCGGCCACTTCTATATCCAATGTTGTATACAGTACATCCCGAAACATATCTGTCTCTTCTTCCGTATATGCATTTCCAGGTCTGCCGATGAATTGGTCCAACTCTTCATCATCGTAGTATTCTATCTTTTTGCTGACGGCAGCCAACAGACTGTCCCGTTCGCATACTTCGTGTTGTCCGCAGCATTCCGCATCTACTTCTTTCACTTCCGGCATACGATCCAGTTCGCCTTTTTCTATTTTCTTCTGTAGTCTTTTGTTGCGGATGATTCCGGCTATCAGCGCGATAACCCCCAGCAGTACCAGACTTATAATGAGTATCCACATACCAATATAACAATTACGAATCAAATTTGTGCAAAGTTACTTATAAATTTCATTCTATTGAGTATGGTATCTATTTCTTTTCTTACTTTTGTATGTTACTAACTTAAATATAACATGAAAAGACAGAGTATATTATTCGTTCGGAGTATGTGTGTGGTTATCTTATTCATTACTCTTGCCGCCTGTAAAGATACAGACAACAGAGTGTTTGGAGATGATTTTGATTTTCCGGCGTTGACAGATGAAAACACGATTCGCTTTACAGTAAATGTTGTAGGAGACTGGCGGCAATTGGACATTGTAGCAAGTGGGGGACGAATGGTGATAGATTGGGGAAACGGTCGTATACAGAAAATAGAAGACCCTTCTTCAATGACTGGCGGAATGGTATATAGATATGGAAATAAGGGATCATACGAAGTGAAGATTTGGGCTGAAGAGCTGCAGTTTATCGATATAAGTGGTTTGCTTCTTCCTTTGAGTAATCTTTATTTGGGAAATATGCCGCGAATGAAATCTCTGGCTTTGAATAGTATTTCTGATACCCGAGAATTGGACTTGAATACCTTTTGTCCTAATGTGGAAAGTATTAATATCGGTAGCTTCGCAGATTTGGAGCGTCTGGAGATTAAGGATTGCTCCCGATTGCGATCTATACAAGTTTATTCTAATCCAAAATTAACTTCAATAGAGTTTGGCAGTCATCCGGAAACGGAAAGTTTATACTGTTCTTATAATGATCTTTCTTCCCTTTCCCTTAAAAGCTTACCGGCATTGCGCAATATTGATTTGAGTTCTAATGAACGATTGTCATATCTGGAATTGAACGAGGAGACTTCAATTTCTGCGATATTAATACAAGGATGTGCTTTCCAATCAATTACTGATATATTGAAATGTTGTCCTTCTTTAAGGGAATTAAGTTGTTCATATAATAAATTGACTGAACTTGATCTATCCGGTTGCTCTAATATCAGTGAGTTGCGTTGTGAACATAATCAGCTAACTCGTTTAGTGGTGCCGCAAGGAAGTTTGTTAGAACATCTTTATTGTCACTCGAATCAATTGGATGAGGATGCCCTGAATACGCTGTTTGATTCCTTGGGGCAAGTGGTAAACCCTGCCATTTATTATCCGACTCCTCCCCGCCAATATAGGATTTCTTTTAATGATAATCCGGGAGCAGATGATTGTAATAGAAGTATCTTGAATGATAAGAACTGGATAGTTGAAAATAAGTAAAGTATTGACGACAAACCAATTTGGATAGTATCAATCACTAGTGGGGTAATTATAATCCTTTATTAGCCTGCTGACAGACTATAATGTCCGAAGATTACCCTTCGCTTATCACCTGAAATCCGGCCTGCTTCAAATCTTTCCAATATCCGGGATATGATTTGGTGACCACCTGCGGATCGGCAATAAGCAAATTAGGATGACAGATAACTGCCGGAGCAAATGCCATTGCCATACGATGATCTTCGTAAGTGTCAATCACCGGAATTTCCTCCGGTTCACATCGTTCACCATTCCACATTAATATGCTGTCATTTTCTTCTTCGATAACATATCCCAGCTTTTTAAGCTCTGTGCGCAATGCGGCAATACGGTCAGTCTCTTTTATTTTCAGACTTTGTAATCCTGTGAAACGGAAAGGAATATTCAGCAAGGCACAAGTAACGACAAACGTCTGTGCCAAGTCCGGAATATCGACAAAGCCCTCTTCCAGCCTTTCCGGTGCTTTGCCTGTTTTTTTCAGTTTCACACCTTGCGATGTAAATTCGGTAGTTATACCTAGGCGTGAGAAAACTTCTGCTCCCCGACTATCACCCTGATAACTGTTACGGAACAATCCTAACAATTCTATTTCTGCTTTGGGAGACAAGGCAGCAATCTGATACCAATAGGAAGCCGCACTCCAGTCACTTTCCACTTTGAAAGGAATACTCTGGTAGAGTTGTGGAGCGACGGAAATACTGCTTGGAGAAGTCCATGCGGCTTTGGCTCCAAAGTCCTGCATCAGTTGCAATGTAAGATTAATATATGGACAGGAAATAATCTCCCCGCTCAAATGCAACGTCAAACCGTCTTTGAGTACCGGACCTATCATCAGTAAAGCAGATATATATTGGGAACTGACATTTCCTTTCAGTGTTATTTCGTTTCCTTTCAGCTCTGCCCCTTTGATACATAGAGGAGGATACCCTTCATTGTTGGTATACGCTATTTCAGCTCCTAACTCCCGAAGAGCATTGACTAATATCTGTATCGGACGTTGCTGCATACGTGCTGTTCCTGTGATGGTCCGCTCTCCCGGAGTCACACTTAAATAGGCGGTAAGGAAACGCATGGCAGTGCCCGCAGCCATGATGTCAATCGTCTCTTTCCCTTCGGTGAGAGCCTTTATCATCACCTGTGTATCGTCACAATCAGACAGGTTTTCAGGAGCATACGTTCCTTTACCCAATGCATTGATGATTAATGCACGATTACTGATACTTTTAGAAGCCGGCAACTGGATAGCTGCCTTAATTACGGAGGGGGCAATGAATTTATAACGCATTACTTTTATTATCTTAGGTTTCAGGTGACAAAAATAGGCATTTTTTTTGATTCTTTTTTTGGGGAGCTTTATATTAGCGCAATAAAACTATAATAGTGATACTGTGGATATAAAATATTTAAGTATATATTGCAGTATTTACTATTTATCCATTGCTTGTATAGCTTTGATTATTAACTAGTTAATTATGTTGTTATAAAACGACATTTTTGTGCTATACTATAATATTCATAAAACCTACCTTTGTGCATATCAAAATTGATAGATTTATTATCAACTTAAAATTAGTTACTATGAACAAGAAAAAGACACAATGGAAGAGGCTATATTTACCTCTTATTCTTCTTTTGTTTGGAATCCTTCCTATAGTTGCTCAGACTGTCAAAGTAGAAGGAAAAGTTACCGATGCTAATGGAGAAGTCCTTCCAGGCGTCACAGTTTCATTAAAAGGAACTACGAATGGAACTGTAACAGACCTTAGTGGTTTATATCAATTGAATATACCTCAAACTAAACAGGCTATACTTGTTTTTTCTTATGTAGGATATAAAACTACGGAAATAACACTTAGTAATTATCAAAAAAGATACGATGTGACAATGTATGAAACATCAGAAGCTTTAGATGAAGTAGTAGTGGTAGCTTATGGAGTACAGAAAAAAGCGAATTTAACAGGTGCGGTAGCTTCGGTGCATGTGGATGATATAAAAGATATTCCTGTATCGAATACATCTAGTTTACTTCAAGGACGCTTAAGCGGAGTAACTGTGAGCAGTTTTTCTGCTCAACCGGGAAAGGAGGATGATGTTGAGATTCGTATTCGAGGTATCGGTACCTTCGGTAACAGTAATCCGCTCGTTTTGATTGATGGAGTAGAAGGAAACCTTAGTAGTGTGTCTCCAAATGATATTGATAATATTTCAGTGTTGAAGGATGCAGCTTCTGCTGCAATTTATGGTGTAAGAGCTGCGAATGGAGTAATTCTAATTACTACCAAACGTGGAACGGAGGCTAATAATAAGCTTTCTTATAGCGGTTCATTTGGTGTACAGAAGGCTACTGTTCTGCCATCTTATATAGACTCTTGGAAATGGGCTACTTTGTTTAATGAAGAAAATAATGCGTTAGGTGGAGATGCTCCCCAGCGTAATTATACAGCTGACATGATTGAGAAGATGAAGAATGGCTCTGATCCTGAACATTTCGCTAATACAAATTGGATGAAAGAAATCTTTAGATCGGCTCTGATACAGAATCATTATTTGTCAATGACAGGGGGCGGACAGAATTCAAAATACATGGCTTCTATCGGATATATGAATCAACAAGGGATTATGAAAGGGACAGATACGGAAAGAGTGAATTTCCGATTGAATGCAGATACCAAATATCTGAATATAATAACCTTGGGAATGAATGCAGCTGGTAGTTATCAAACAGTGACAGAACCTTTGGGGGGTACTTGGAATATTTTTAATCAAGTTGTAGATCATACCCGTCCTACTATTCCTGTAAAATATGATAATGGCTATTGGGGGCAATATGATGGAAATCCACAATTTCCCAGTTATCAGACTAACCCGTTGGAACAAACTACGTTCCCTACCGATCAGAATATATACAAATTTGATGGTAAGGTATTTTTAGATATTGAACCAATCAAAAATCTGCATATAAAGTCAAGTTTTGCATATCAATATAGTTCTTCTAATTATTCGGCTTTTGAACCTACACATAATCATTATAAGTCTGATGGTACTTTTACTACAACAGGTATCGCGGCATTGGAAGAACAACGTATTTTGCAACAGCAATGGATTAATGAGAATGTTATCACTTATAATTTTAGTATTGCCGATGACCATTCGTTTGGCCTGCTTGTCGGCGAATCTACTCAGTTTAATGGAAATAAATATTCGGAAGCTAAAGGTGAAAACTTTTTAACGAATACCGTACATGCCATGGATGTGGCACAAAATACATCTGCTTATGGACGCGAGGAGAAAGCTACACTACGTTCTTTCTTCGGGAGAATAAATTATGCTTATAAGAGTCGTTATTTATTGGAGGCTAATCTTCGTCGGGACGAATCGTCAAGGATACCGAAGAAAAACCGCGTAGGTTATTTCCCTTCTGTATCTGCCGGATGGAATATTGCAGAAGAAGCCTTCTTGCAGGATCAGCATATTCTGAATACTTTGAAATTACGTGCAAGTTGGGGTAAATTAGGAAATCAGGATATTGGCTATTATCCGTATGCTCAAACATATACATTAGGAAAGAATAATTATGTGTGGGGAGATGATAAAATTTTAGGGGCAGCTCTTGCCAGCGCAGCTAATCCTGATATAAAATGGGAGACCACGACTACCACAAATGTCGGATTGGATGTAGCACTATTGAATAATAAATTTAATTTGACTTTTGACTATTTTAATAAAGTCTCTTCAGATATATTACTCCAGTTACCTATAAGTGCAATCATCGGTGTTGATGAAGCACCCTATGTCAATGCTGCGAAAGTAAAAAACAGAGGATGGGAACTTAGTCTAGGTTATAATGACCGTTGGAATGATTTTACATTTGGTGCTAACTTTAACATAAGTCAGGTAAAAAATGAAATAGTTAGTGTCAGCGGACGTGAAGATTGGATTGATGAATGGACAATTAATCTGGCAGGACATCCTATTGGTGCATATTATGGTTATGTAACAGATGGATTATATACATCGCAAGAACAAATAGATAGTGCCCCGGTAGGTTTTGGCAATCCTCGTATTGGTGATGTTCGTTTTTTGGATATTAGCGGTCCGGATGGAAAACCTGATGGTGAAATTACAGATCTTGACCGTACAGTTATAGGAAATCCATTTCCCAAAATTACCTATGGTTTGAATCTTACTGCCGGATATAAGAACTTTGATTTTTCTGTATTTTTGCAAGGAGTAGGTAAAGTAGATCGTATTATGATGGATTATCCGACAGTGGGCGGTGGAGCTACGGAAGCTATGTGGAATAGATTCCATGAAACGGAAAATCCGTCCGGTACTTATCCTAAACTGGGTAATGTGGCATATAATTCTTTGCCTTCTTCTTTTTGGATTGAGGATGCTTCTTATCTTAGAATGAAGAATATTGAGTTAGGGTATTCTTTCCCGAAAAATTGGTTAAGTAAGGCAAGGGTACAAGGATTGAGAATCTATATTTCTGCTCAAAATCTGTTTACTATTACTGGTGTTGATAATTATGATCCGGAAAAATATGCGACAGACAGCCGTAACTCCACGTATCCGAATGCAAAAACATTCTCTGTGGGATTAAATATCAATTTATAAATCTTAATACAGCATTTCATTATGAAAAGGATAAAAACACAGTTAGCAATACTCATGTTGGGCTTGAGTGCTTTTTTGCTTTCTTGCTCAGACTTTTTAGATCAGGAGAATCCATCCGTTGTTTCTGTAGATACATATTGGAATAACAAGGAAGAAGCGGAAGCAATGTTGGCAGGCTGTTATAATGTGCTTCAGCAACAAGGATTGTATTATAATTATTATAATAGTTGTGATCCGCGAGCTTTGGACGGGTTTGGAACTACAGACGGAAATAGTGGATGGTGGTTTTGGTCACCGGCAGAAATGGCATTAAGTTGGGGAAATCAATCACCTTCTCATGAGTTGGTAGATGTAGTTTGGAAAGCATGTTATAAGGGTATAGCCAGATGTAATGAGGTAATTTACTATGTCCCCCAGATGGGAGAAGAAAAGATTGCACAAGCAGATGCGGATCGAATTTTAGGAGAAGCAAAGTTTTTGCGTGCATTTTATTATAACTATCTGACTTCATTATTCCGGGATGTGCCTCTTTCTAAAGAACCTACTTTAACAGGATATATACCTATAAGTTCAAAAGCCGATATTGTAGATTTTATAACGCAAGAGCTGAAAAGGGTTGCAGAGTCGGATGTTCTTCCGGTCACAGTGGCAGCAGAGGAGCGTGGAAGGGCAACCAAAGGAGCTGCGTGGGCTTTGTTATGCCGCATTTATTTATATAATGAAAAATGGACAGAAGCGGCAGAAGCTGCAAAAGAGGTAATGACTTTAGGGTATGAGTTAGAAAATGATTACCTAACTTTATTCAGTGAGGCAGGTAACACAAGTAAAGAAGTGATTTTTTCGGTGAGATTTAGTGCAACTGCAGATGGAACAGATAATCAAATGAGAGGTTTTCTTTCTACTCGTAATAATGAGGATTTCTTTACTCCTATTGTTGTTAACCAAAATTTGATGGATGAATATTATGATATAAATGGAAACTCGATAGCAGAATCGTCATATTCAACGGATGAATTGAAGGAAGCGGAAAACAGAGATCCAAGATGGAGATATAATTTTGTTTTTAAGAAAGCTGATGATGGCGGAATAACAGGATATATTAATAAATATCAGGATTATACAGTGACAGAGAAGAATGCCGATAATCAAGATTATTATGTGATACGTTATGCGGATGTACTTTTAATGCGTGCTGAAGCATTGGCAATGGTAAATAGTAGTGGAAATAAGACTGAAATAGAAGGATTAATTAATCAGATTCGTGATCGTGTAAGTGTTGGAATGCCCCATGTAACGGATGCGGAAATAACGAATGCAGGAGGACTTCTTAATGTTATTAAGCACGAACGTAGAGTGGAATTGGCATTTGAAGGACATCGTTATTTTGATTTGAGACGTTGGGGAGAGTATAACAAACTTACCGAATACAACTATATAGGTGAGACAAAATCTCATGTATGGCCTATTCCTCAAGGGGAGCTGGATAATAATAAATCTTTGGTTCAAGCCGCCGAATGGGGTGGTAAATGATAAATGAAAAGAGGATGTGTTAAAAGCTTGTCATCTTCCATTTTTGCTAATAATACATCCTCCAATTTACATTGAATAGATTTAAATAAACTCTTCTTTAAAAGCGACAAAGATGAAATATAAATATGTCATATTATTCCTTTTACTGACTGTAGGACTGGCAGGGTGTAATAAGAAAATTGAAATCTCTCGTATGGTATCATTTGATGAACAATGGTTGTTTCATTATGGTGATGTGGAAGATGGAGAAAAGAAGATGTTGGATGACTCTCAATGGAGAAAATTGGATATACCTCATGATTGGACTATTGAGGATATTCCAGGTACTACTTCTCCTTTTGATTCTACAGTAGTCAATGGCGTATCTTCCGGCTTTACACGAGGAGGAATAGGATGGTATAGAAAACATTTTGTTGTAGATGAATCCCAACTCGGAAAAAGATTTTATATCCGTTTTGATGGTGTTTATATGAATGTTGATGTTTGGGTCAACGAACAGTATGTTGGTAATCAGTACTATGGATATTCTACATTTGGATATGATATTACAGATTTTATAAAGCCGGGTGAAACCAATTTGGTGGCGGTGCAGGTAAAGACAGAGGCTGTGACTTCTCGTTGGTATTCAGGATCTGGTATTTATCGCCATGTATGGTTGGTTGCCACTTCTCCTTTGTGTATTGATAATTATGGTACGGTTATTACGACTCCGCTTGTTTCGGATCAAAAAGCTGATGTGGTTATAACTTCAACTTTGGTGAATTATACAGGTAAAGATACTAAAGCAGTTGTCAGGCAAAAAATAGTAGATAAGGATAAAAAGATTGTTGCCCAAGGAGAAAAAGAGTGTAAAATAAGAAAAAGAGAGAAAGTTGCTGTAACACAGAATTTAACGGTTGTGCATCCGTTATTGTGGTCAGTAGATTCTCCGAACTTGTATTCTCTTGTTACGGAAGTGATACAAGACGGTGATAGGATGGATTGTACGGAGGAAACTTTTGGAATACGCTCCATACAGTTTGATGCGCAAAGAGGGTTTCTACTAAATGGGAAGGTATTGAAATTAAAGGGAGGTTGTATTCATCACGATAATGGACCTTTAGGAGCAATGGCGTTTGATCGGGCAGAGGAACGAAAAGTGGAACTGCATAAAGCTGCAGGATTCAATGCTCTCCGTATGGCACATAATCCTCCATCACCGGCATTACTGGATGCATGTGATCGCTTGGGAATATTGGTTATTGACGAAGCTTTTGATGTTTGGAGATATGGACATTTTAAAGAAGATTATTCAAAACATTTTGATACTTTATGGAGGGAAGACTTAAAGAAAATGATTTTACGGGACCGCAATCATCCTTCTGTTATCATGTGGAGTATCGGTAATGAAATTAAGCATAATGAGACAGAAGAAATGGCATTACTATCCGGAAAGTTGGCGGACTATGTGCGCTCTATAGATAATACACGCCCTGTAACTGCAGGGGTAAACGCTGTATCAGAAAAGAAAGATGCGTATCTGAACACTTTGGATGTTGCGGGTTATAACTATTCTCCGAATGAATATGTGTCAGGACATCAACGCCATCCTGAACAATTGATCTATGCATCAGAATCATACTCAAGTGAAGCGTATGATTATTGGAAAGCTGTAGAAAAATATAATTGGATGATCGGTGATTTCGTATGGACTTCATTTGATTATATCGGGGAAGCAAGCATTGGCTGGAATGGATATTATCTGAAACAAAGTTTTTATCCATGGTATATGGCTTATTGCGGGGATATTGATATGTGTGGTATAAGACGTCCGCAATCATACTATAGAGAGACTTTGTGGAGCGGTAAACCTATTACTTATATTAGTGTAACTCCGCCTGTTCCTTCATTTCCATTGAATCCGAGAAAAGAACTTTGGAGTGTATGGGATTGGCCGGATGAAATTGATTCCTGGAATTTTGAGGGATATGAAGGTAAAGTGCTATCAGTGTGGGTATATACCCAATGTGAAGAAGTGGAACTTTTTTTTAATGGCGAATCACTCGGATGTAAAAACAATACTGCCATAACAAAAAATAAGTTAGGCTGGAAAGTTCCTTATCAGAAGGGAGTATTAGAAGCTAAAGGGTATGTCGATGGTAAAGAAGTGACTACTTCTATATTAAAAACAGCAGGTTCTCCTGTAGATATACAATTGACTGCTGATAAATCAGTACTATCGCCTAATGGTCAAGACTTGAGTTATATATCTGTGGCATTGGTTGATGCTGAAGGTTCTATCAGTCCTGTTGCAGATGATCTTGTGCACTTTGATGTTTCGGGTGAAGGTACATTGATAGCTGTTGCCAACTCAAATCCGATGAGTACGGAAAGTTTTCGTACAACATACCGTAAGGCATGGAGAGGGAATTGTCTCGCTATATTAAAATCAGGGAAAAAGGCTGGTAACATTCATTTGAAAGTGCGGGTGGATGGCTTGCCTCAAAAAGAGATAATTATCAAAGTCAAATAGAGGAACGATGAAATTAGGAAGGTATTTTATAACATCTATGATATGTGGGATTTTTCTTGTTGCGTGTTCAGCACAACGGGATGATGAGATACGTAAGTTGAGGTTTGATGATGATTGGTGTTTTCATTATGGAGATATACCGGTTTCTGTCGTGTTCCATTCAGATACGGTGCAATGGAGAGCTGTTGATATACCGCATGACTGGAGTATAGAAATGCCTTTTGTAAAAAGTGAAGGAGGGATAGCGGTTGGGCAAACACAAGGTGGAACTGGCTGGTATCGCAAAATATTTAAAATATCCGAAACAGAGCCATCCGAGCGTAAATTGCTCTATTTTGAGGGGGTGTACATGGAGTCGGAGATCTGGTTAAATGGGAAAAAGGTCTTTTATCACCCGTACGGGTATACTTCATTCTATTGTGATATTACAGAATTTTGCAATCCTTCCGGACAGGAAAATGTTCTGGCAGTGAAGGTTAAGAATGAAGGTGAGAATAGCCGTTGGTATTCGGGGAGCGGCATATATCGCCATGTATGGTTGGTGACTACCGGGCGGTTACATTTGCATGAGTGGGGAATATTTGTTACGACTGAAATCCTTTCGGGAAACAGGGCGAAAGTGAATGTTGCCGTTGACGTTTCTAATCAGTCTGATAAAAATACAGATGCAGTTCTTCATGTGATTGTTAGAAATGATAAAGGGGAAGTTGTTGGTGAAGACACCTCAATATGTACATTGAAAGAAAATAGAACAGCAACGGTATATCATTCAATTTTAGTGGATAAACCACAATTATGGTCAGTGGATACTCCTGTTCTTTACACTGCTGATATAAAATTGCTTTCAGATGGAATATATAAAGATATATTATCTATCCCTTTCGGAATTCGCAGTATTTCTTTTTCTGCAAAAGAAGGTTTGCTGTTGAATGGTGTTCCGGTTAAATTGAAAGGAGGATGTGTACACCACGATAATGGATTATTAGGGGCGGTAGCTATTGATCGGGCGGAAGAAAGAAAAGTAGAATTGTTGAAAGCAAATGGATTTAACGCTGTGCGGTGTGCTCATAATCCGCCTTCAGAAAAGTTTTTGGAGGCTTGTGACCGTTTGGGACTTTTAGTAATCGATGAGGCTTTTGACCAATGGCAGAAACCTAAAAACAAGAATGATTATCATCGTTTTTTCAATGAATGGAGTGAAATAGATTTAGCGTCTATGATACTTCGTGACCGTAATCATCCGTCTGTTATTATGTGGAGTATTGGTAATGAAATACAGGAACGATCGGATTCAGTCGGAGTGGAAATTGCTCAGAAACTGAAAAGTATAGTGAAGAAATATGATGCTACACGTCCTGTTACAGCAGCAATAAATGATTATTGGGATAACCCGACTTTAAAATGGGAGGCTTCTTTCAACGCTTTTGCTCCTCTTGACGTCTGTGGCTACAACTACATGTGGTGGGAATATGAAAATGATTCCAAAAGTTATCCTGAACGAATAATATACGGGAGTGAAACCACTGCAATGGAGCGGGCGGTGAATTGGGATTTGGTGGAGAAATATCCTAATATCATTGGTGATTTTATATGGACTGCTATTGATTATTTGGGTGAATCCGGTATCGGACATGCTATAAATGTGAATAAGGGAAGTAAGAATCCACCACAATTCTTGGACTGGCCATGGTTTAATGCATGGTGTGGTGATATTGATATTTGTGGTTATCGGAAACCACAGACGGCTTTACGCGATGTTTTGTGGGGAAATAAAAAAATAGCCATGCTTGTACATCTTCCTGTTCCGAAAGGACAAGAGGAAAGAGTTAGCTATTGGGGATGGCCGGATGAAGAATCTAGTTGGAACTGGAAAGGAAATGAAGGAAAGGAAATGAATGTGAAAGTATATTCCCGATATTCCTCGGTGCGATTATATTTAAATGATATGTTATTAGGGGAAAAGAGTATCGTTGATGAAGGACTTGATAAATATTCAGCACAATTCAAAGTGAAATATATTCCGGGAACCTTAAATGCTGTTGGGGTAGATGCCGGTATTGAAAGAGAAGAGTGTACTTTGACAACATCTGGAATTCCGGTAGAAATAGATGTAAAAGCGGATCGGCCTATTTTACAGGATACGAAGAATGATCTTTCTTATGTCCGGATTGAATTGGTTGATAAAGAAGGAAATATTGTTTCCGATCAGGATTGTAAAGTTGAATTGAGTATAAGTGGAAAAGGACGAATCTTGTCTGCCGGCAATGCTTGTCCTACGGATATGGAAAGTTTTCGTTCATTAAGTCCTATGACTTACAAAGGAAGGGCTTTGGCGATTCTTCAACCGAAAGGAGGGAAAGGATGCATAAGGCTGACTGTCAAGACAGAGAAATACGGCAAAAAGACCATTACCATAAATGTAGAATGAGTGATATATTTTTGAGAGTAAGCTTGCTTTTTCTTCTGTATAGTGCTCTTAACACAGAGACTTACGGAATAAACGTAACGGAGACTTCTTCCTATGAGGTGAGTATTAACGGAGTAAATAAACCTGTTAAGACTTATTGGCAATTTGATATTCCGCTACATGCTGTTCATGCTGTTTTAGATGTACGGTCAGCCTGTATAAAAATAAAAATCAAGGAAGAAATCCGTAGTTATCAGATAAGTCCGTTAAGTCGTGGACTGAAAGGAGAAGTCACAGGAAAAGAACTTGTTTTCTGCGTAGATAAACCGGAGTATCTAATTATAAAGATTAATGAATTAGCATATTTATTCTTGATGATAGATAATCCGTTGGAGGATATACGACAAAATAAGGAAATGCACATTCGGAACGTATTGGACTATGGTGTCGATGGGACTGGTAAGAATTTATCTACTTTTTTACTTCAGAAAGCCATTAATGAGACTGCACAAAAAGGTGAGGTACTTTATATTCCGGAGGGGGTATATGTGACAGGACAATTGAATCTGGTAAGGGATGCTGTCATATATTTGGCTGACGGAGCGTGTATTAAGGCTAGTATTAATGCGGATGATTTTCCTGATAAGGCATTACTGTATATAAATCATGCCAGAAATATAAAAATAATAGGATATGGAACAATTGACGGATCCGGATATACCGGATTGCGTAAGAATGGCGGACAAGGGTGCCATCTGATATATATGTATGAATGTCAAAATGTTGAAATTGATGGTCCTTTATTGCTTGATCCCTGTTTTTGGAATGTAAGGGCATTTAAATCAAAGGAAGTACATTTGAGAAATATAAAAATATTGAATAATAGACCTTATGAAAATTGGAATAATACAGATGGTATTGATTTCGACTCTTCTATTGATTGTTCTGTTAATAATGCTATTCTTCATTGTGGAGATGATAATTTGGTTGTGAAAGGATTAGATAGTGAGCGGGTGTTTAATACGGAAAATATATTGTTTGAGAAAGTGGTTACTTTAAGTAATTCTGCTGCAACAAAGATTGGAACGGAAACTTGTGTAGAGTATTTTAAGAACATAGTATTTAAAAATATTGATATAGTAAAGTGTAAACGTGCTATGGTGATTAATGCCTATGATTCGGCGTATGTAAAAAATATCGTTTTTGAAAATATAAATGTGGAGGCTTTTGATTATAAAGGTGTGGAAGTACCACGGATTATCGACTTTGAGATAACAGATACTTCATGGCGCCCATGTCTCGGAAATTGCAGGATTGATGGGGTGAAAATCAGGGATATTCATATTTATCCTGATGTTCAGAAAGTGTGTTCACAACTTCTTGGAAAATCGAAACCGTATTCAATAAGAGGCGTTTCTATAGAGAATTTACGAATTGGAAGGCATTTAGTTCATCGTCTGGAAGATATGAATCTAAAGATAAATGAATATGTTTTTGATTGCGAGATAAAGCCATGAGATTGATAATATTAAAAAAGAATGAGTATGCATAAAAAGAATTTATTGTTTTACAGTTTATTTGCTTGTTTGTTTGTTTTCTATATTAGTGCATGTACGCGAACACACCATTCTGGAATTGTTCCGGGTGCTGTTTGGTATGATACGGAAGGCAATCCTATCAATGCCCATGGTGGAGGAATCATGTATCATGACGGAGTATATTATTGGTATGGCGAATATAAAGGAGATTCTACCTATCTTCTTGATTGGGTGAAAACTTGGGAGTGTTGGCGTGCTGATGCTGGAGGAATATCCTGTTATTCTTCTAAAGATCTTGTGAATTGGAGTTTTGAAGGGATTGTTTTGCCAACTGTACCACAGGATACCCAGTCTGATCTGCATCCTTCACAAGTGATCGAACGTCCTAAAGTTATTTTTAATGATAAAACGAAAAAATTTGTGATGTGGATGCATATTGAAAGTCCGGATTATGAAAAAGCACATGCTGGTGTGGCTATTAGCGATTCTCCAACTGGTTTGTTTACATATCTTGGCTCTTTTAAACCGAATGGGGGAGATAGTCGTGATCAGACTATTTTCAAAGATGACGACGGACGAGCTTATCAGATTTATGCATCAGAATGGAATAACACATTATATATTGGTTTGTTGAATGATGAGTATACACAACATACAGGTGTGTATACCCGTAATTTCATCAATCAATCTCGTGAAGCTCCGGCAGTATTCAAACATCGAGGAAGATATTATTTGATTAGCTCCGGTTGTACAGGTTGGGACCCGAATATTGCTGAATGTGCTGTAGCTGATTCTATGTTGGGTGAGTGGCGAGTTATAGGGAATCCCTGTATAGGAGAAGGAGCTGATAGTACTTATAATGCACAAAGTACCTTTGTGTTTCCAATAGCTGGACGTGACGGACAATTTGTAGCAATGTTTGATCGTTGGAATAAAACGAATCTGATTGATTCGCGTTATGTTTGGTTGCCTCTCATATTCGAGAAGGATAAGCCTGTAATAGAATGGAACAAGGAGTGGACTTTAAATTAGAAGGGTATTAACGATGAAGAGAATAAGAAATTGGGTATGTATATTGTTTCTGTTTGGAAGTTTCTATACAAATTTGATGGCAATAGAATTACCTGAGTTTAGATGCCCTTTAGCAACGGGGCTCAAACGACCATTGACTGTTTATAATAATTGGTCGGCCTACGATGAGTTATCTGATAACATTCCACAAACGGAAGAACTGTGTATGAGGATGCTGGATGAGATGATTCGTTTGAAAAAACAGGGAGTACAATTAGATTGTTATTTAATGGATGCTTTCTGGTTTGATGTAGATGGAGGATATCGGAGTTGGCATAAAAAAAATTGGCCTGAGGGACCGGGTAATTGGTTGAAGAAGTGTAAGGAAAATGGGATAATCCCCGGACTATGGTTTTCTACTAATCTGATTCAAAGTGGCGGTAAGCCCATGTTGAATTTAATATCGGAGTGGGCGGGTTCTCAAACTTCGGATAAGGCAGTATTAAGCCTTTTCGAGGGAGGTTATCTTGAACATCTGATGGAAACATTGCGGATATATACGGATATGGGATTTAGAGTATTCAAATTCGATTTTGCGTATTTTGATGCTGCCTCCGATTGTGCAAAAGCAACAATGCTTCCGACAAAAATCATAGAGGCTAATAAGCAAGCTTTTATTAAAGCTATAAAGAAATTCAGAATTAAAAATCCTGAGGTGATTTTTATTGCTTATAATGGATTTGGTGGTGATATGGAAAATACGGTTGCTCCCTTTCGCAAGACGGTTGATTCCCGTTGGTTAGAAATATTTGATACGTTATATTCAGGAGATCCGAGATTTTCGGATGTACCTATGATGAATATTTGGCGTTCACAAGATTTATATAGTGATCACATGGTTTGGCAGTTTGCTTTTAATGGATTGCCTTTATCTCGTATTGATAATTGTTCTTTTATGATAGGAGAGACAGGAACTTGTTACAAAAGAGGTATTGCAGCCTGGAAGAGTTCGTTAATTCTGAATCTAGCTCGTGGAGGTTGGCTGAATGTGTATCATGGAAATATTAATTTGCTGAATGACACGGATGCTCGATGGTTTGCCAAGGTACAAAAGATATATTTGGAATTACAACAGTTTGGACGAATCTCACTTATGGGAGGAATTCCCGGTAAAGCACAAGTCTATGGATATAAAGCTACTTCTGTTGATGGTTGTTTATTTACTATTGTTAATCCAGCGCAATCCGAGTGTGAAATTGAGTTGTTGTCTGATGTTGATGGGGAAGGACGAATACTTTTTACGGATAAGGGATTTACTCCCAAACTAAAAGGTAGAAAACTAACATTAGGGGCGGAACAGATGGTAGTTGTTGGATTAGGGCGGTATGCGGCCAAACAATATGATTTAGGTATTGAAGAAGGTGTATTGATACCTCGCCGGATAAAACAGTTGGTCATGACTTCTCGAATTAAAGACAAACATACTGTTGAAGGACAAGTAGCAGATGTTTCGGATAATATACGTATCGTCTTTAGTCAACTTGACGGAACTGGAAATCCGTTTCGTTCGTGGGGGGGAGGATTACCTGACGGAGTAACAATGGGTGAGTATTTTAAGATAAATGCAAAGCAAGGTGAACTAAATATCCCAGTGAAGATCATTTATGATAAGGTGATTTGGAGTGGTTTGTCATGGGCTGTTGGAGAAATTGATAAAAAAGATTTAAAATTAGACTGTCCTTTGAAAATAATTTGTTGGTCGAAAGAGGGAGAAAGTAAAAATTTTAAGATTGATATTTATAATGTAGTCTATTAAAAAATAGGATATGAGAATACTAAATTTACTAATTGTATTACTTGCGTTTACACATATTTCAGCTGTCGCGCAAGATTTGAGAATTGCTGCTATTTTCTCTGATAATATGGTATTACAGCAACAAACTTATGTACCGCTATGGGGGTGGGCTAGGAAAGGTAGTAAGGTTAGCATAACGACTTCATGGGATGATAAAACTTATGAAACGGTAGCTGATAAAGTAGGGAAATGGAGGCTGAGCGTTGAAACTCCAGCTGCAGGTGGTCCTTACTCAATTAATGTCAGTGCTTCCGAAACAATAAATTTGCAAAATGTATATATTGGTGAAGTTTGGTTTGCTAGCGGACAGTCTAATATGAGTATGAAATTGAAAGGGTATAAACATCAACCAGTGATTGGCTCGACAGATGCAATTCTTCAATCAAAGGGAAAGAAAATTCATTTTATAAATATTCCTGAACTAGCTGCTTATAAGCCTTTGGAGGATGTGAAGAACACTAAATGGGAAGTGGCTTCATTGGCTACTACAGGTGAATGTAGTGCTGTTTGTTGGTTCTTTGCAGATTTGCTGAATCGGCAACTAGATGTACCAATCGGTATTATTAATGCTAGTTATGGAGGTTCTAATGTTGAAGCTTGGATGTCAGAAGTTGCATGTAACGAATTTGCGGATATTGTGGTGCCTCCGAAGAGTGATGAAACTTCTCCTTGGATAGGAAATGTGGCGACTTTATTGTATAATGGTATGATACATCCGGTAGAAGGATATGGAATAAAGGGATTGTTATGGTATCAAGGAGAATCCAATATTTTTAATGTACCTAGATATGCTCCTTCAGTAGCTGCAATGGTGAAAGATTGGAGAACAAAATGGAATCGGGGAGATTTACCTTTTTATTTTGTTCAAATTGCTCCCTATGATTATAAAGAGTGGAACTTCTTTACTCCTCAATGGCCGGAGATTTCTGCCTATCAGCGGGAGGCGCAAATGAAGATACAGACTCTTATTTCTAATTGTGCAATGGCGGTGACTTTGGATATTGGAACAGAATTCCAGATTCACTCTCCTCATAAGAAAGAAGTGGGAGAACGTTTGGCACTATTGGCTTTAACTAAAACTTATGGGATGAATGGCTTTGAGTGCGAAAGTCCTGAATATGAACGAATGGAAATAAAAGGGGATAAGGTAATTCTTTATTTCTCTAAGCAGTTTATGGGATTAACTAGCTATGGGAGAGAATTAACTCTTTTCGAAATTGCAGGGGAGAATAAAGTATTTGTGAAAGCTGATGCTTATATTGATGAAGGAAAAGGAACGGTAGTAGTATCTAGCAGATTGGTAAAAGAACCGAGAGCGGTACGTTATGCATTCAAAAATTATGTATCTGCCGAACTTTTTGGTACAGGAGGATTACCTGTTTCTTCGTTTAGAACAGATGACTGGGAATAAATAATTAATTGAACGACAAATTTGGATAATTATGAAACTTATTTTAAAAACTTTGCTATTATCGGTAATAATTAGTCTGCTAGCATGTACCCAACAGACTACTACTACGAATTATTATTTTGACTCAGAAAATGGCAATGATGCTAATAAAGGGACAACTTGCGAACAAGCATTTAAAAGTCTGAGTAAGTTAGATGATCTCTCCATTAATGCGGGAGATAGTATTTTGTTGAAGTCTGGAAGTGTATTTACTGAAAAATTGTATTTCTCGGGTAAAGGGGAGATGAATAAACCTATTGTCATAGGCAAATATGGAGGTGAGGCAATGCCCCATATCAAGGGAGATGCAACAGAACTGGCGATGGTTCATATTTATAACTCAGAACATCTTGTTATCCGGGACTTGGAGATTTCTAATAAAGGGGAAAAAATACGTCCTCGTTTAAGCGGATTGTTTGTGGAAGTTTATAATTATGGGAAAGCGGAGGACATAACTATTGATAATCTTTTTATTCATGATGTTTACGGCTCTCTTATAAAAGGTGAAGGACATGAACATGAAGATGCAGGAGGTGGACAAGCTATGATGTTAAGAAACTTCAGGGATGACGGAACTGATTCTATTCCTTCATATTTTGATGGATTACTCATACAAAACTGTTTATTGAAAGATTCGCAACGCAATGGTATCATAATGTGGGGTAATTGGATTAGAAAACAATGGTTACCGAATTTGAATGTAATTATTCGTAATAATGTACTGGATGGTATACCCGGTGATGGGATTGTTCCTACGGCATGTGATGGAGCGATTGTAGAATATAATATAATGAAGAATTGTCCTTCGACTTTACCAGCTACAGAAGCATGTGACGGGATATGGCCCTTTTCTAGTGATAATACGGTGGTACAGTATAATATAGTAAGTGGGCATAAGTCACAAACAGATGGTTATGGTTTCGATTCAGACTATAATTGTAGAAATTCATTGTTTCAATTCAATTTGAGTGACAATAATGAAGGAGGCTTTTTGTTACTCTGTAATTCAGGGGGATGGCCAGAAGATTGGAGTGCAGGAAATACAGGTACAGTAGTAAAATATAATGTTAGTATAAATGATGGCATCAGAAAACACATTGTGCGTGAGAAAAAGACAGAACATTATTCTCCAGTGATTCATATTACAGGTCCTACTCGAAATAGTATTATTGAGAAGAATCTATTCTATATATGTGAAAAGGAATCTCAGCAGATGGACAAACGTATTGTACATTCGGATGACTGGCGGGGATATGCAGACAGCACTTATTTTCAGAATAACTATATTTGGGTGGAAGAGCCGAATATAGCTTTTGATGCTACTCACTCAACTAATAATTTTATAAAAGATAATTTATATGTAGGCCCATTACAATATACTGGTAGGGGGTTTAGAAAATATGATGGTAAGTTCGATAAAAAGATGTGGTATGATGCAGAAGATGAGAATTGGAATAAGTTGATTGAGTTTGTGAAAGATAAGAAGGTTATGATCAGAGGGAAAGAAATTTCTGTATTAGAAATAATCGGCTATAATTAAAGAGTATAATGAGAGTAGTAGGTAATTTGTTTTTAATCTTAATTTTTATAACAGGAAGCTATTCTTGTGATTATGAACCAACGGATATTGTTACTTTGGCTGTCTATCCGGATAGTGTCATTAATGATATAGCTGATCATCCTTTAGGGATAAATTTGAATTTCTTTATGGATGGTGGACGTTTCACGAATCCGGAACATACTGTTATAGAGGCCTTATCGGATATGAAAGTGAGATATTTACGCTATCCGGGGGGTGAAAAATCCGATTTGTATATGTTTAGTATTCCTCCTTATGAACAATCGTACCCGACAGTCAGTCGTACGATAGGCCTAGACGATTATCCGGGAATGTTTATGTCAGATGGGTCTTATATATTTGATCCATTAGATTTTGATGAATTTATGCAGATATGTGATACATTGGGGGCTGAGCCGGTAATTGTAGTTGCTGCTGATCGCTATCTGCTTCCTATAGAAAAAGGGAAGCGACCAGCTCAACGTAGTGAACTTATCAATCATGCGGCAGAGTGGGTGCGCTATGCTAATATAAAAAAGAAATATGGTATTCGTTATTGGATGATCGGTAATGAAAGCTGGAATAATAACAATCTTAATTCTACTGCAGATATTTACGCACAGGATGTGATAGATTTTTCTAAGGCAATGAAGGCTGTAGATCCTTCTATTTTGATTATACCTAACGGAAATAATGAGGCGTTTTTCAGAACAGTAATAACTAAGGCTGGTGATTATATAGATCGGTTATGTGTAAGTAATTATGGTGTTTTCGATTTTGACAAAGGCTATCAAACATATAGTGACTCGACAAAATGTTTGATATGGCCAGTGCAAACAGCATTGAATGCAATGAATAAATACGGAACGGAAGAACAATTGAAACGTTGGAAAATGATTGTTGCAGAATATGGAACGATTGACTGGGCCGGTTTATGGAAAGGAGTTAATGATATGGGGCATGCTATTGTGACATTTGATATGACAGGACAATTGTTGATGGAACCTCAAATAGAATTTTCTTGTTTCTGGAATACACGTTGGATAGAAAATGAAAATTCAAATACCGATTATGATGCTTTGGATAAGGATGGAAATTTGAATCCGACAGGGGTCGCTTTGAAAATCTGGAATACTTTTCTCGGTACCCAAATGATACAAAGTGAGTCGTGTGATTCTGTTATTACTTATTCAAGTATAGATCGGAAACAAAATAAATTATTTGTGTATGCTATCAATAAGCGGGGAAATGTATCTAAGGTAAAATTTAAGACGGCTTCATGTAAGTTGGGAACATTAGTACAAATGTGGGAGTATTTCGGAACTTCTTCGAATGATTGTTCACCGGTTTGGCAAAAAGTTACGGGTATTAATGAAAAATACATTGGATTGAAAGGATATTCAATAACGGTTTTAGAATACAAACTTGATTATAATTAACTTTATCATTATATAGTAGTTTAAAAAAGATAATTATATTGCACTGGATTGATTAATATTCTCTTTTATTCTTATTCAGAACTATATGAAGCGTTGTGTTTTTATACTATTTGTCATTGTAATGTCACTTTTGTCTTTTGCACAGGAATCTATTCATTATACTACAATGAATGGATTATCTGGCATTGATGTAACTGCTATTTGCGAAAATGAAAATTTTTTATGGATAGCAACTAATGATGGTTTGAATCGTTTTGATGGAAAATCGTTCAAAGTGTATAGGAGTGATAACACAACTAAGAATAGTCTGACAGAAAATAATATAGAAACTTTGATGTTTGATTCAAACGGACTTTTATGGATCGGGTTAAAGACAGGAGGAGTGGATATTTTTAATCCTCGAAAAAACAAATTTACTCATATCAGTGAAATTGTGAAAGAGTATCCTCAACGTGTAATTTCTATTTACGAAGATTCACGGAGAAATATCTGGCTAGGAAGTTGGGAAGAAGGATTATATCAGTTGACTCCGACTGAGTCAGGAGAATTATCATATCATGTTGCCAAGCATTATCCGCGTAACATCGTTTCGAGCATTTTAGAAAAGCCGACTGGTAAATTGTGGATAGGAACTTATTATGGCTATTTTTTGTATGATATAGAGCGTAAGAAAGATATAAAACTTGATGAAAATCATTATGCTGTTACTCAATTTTTGGATACTGGTGAAAAAAATGCTCTATGGTTTTCTACTTGGGAAGATGGATTATGTAAGGTCGAATGGAATGAAATATTTTCTGTAACAACTAGGAAGGAATTGACTAAAGAACCGGGTGATATTTACCGGATTTTTCCATCAACGGATAATAGACTTTATTTAGGAACATGGGGAAATGGGGTTAAACTTGCTGACATGCAATCTCGTATTTTATCTCAGTCGTTGCCGATAAATGCCCCTGTTATATTATCATTTTTTCGAGATAAATATAATAAACTTTGGATTGGAACTTACGGTACCGGTCTGTATTGCTTAGATGACAGACATCGAGGGATAGATAATTTGTCACCTATAAATAATAAAAAAGCCGCTGCTTATGTTCTACGAGGATTTGATAATCATCATCTGCTTTTAGGAACTCAAGGAGATGGGCTCTATTTGTATGATCTTAAAAGTCGTAGATTTTATTCTCAATCGATGAAAAATACAAGTAGTTTTTTTCATCAATATATATTGTCCTTATACAAGGATGATGAAGTCTTGATTATAGGTAATGATGATACTGGAATTCAATATGTTCCGTTGAATAAAGGAAATTTTGATAAATTTCATTTACGAACATATTATATAGATAAAAATTTTGGAAAAGTAACCTCTATATTTAGGAGTAGTGATTCTATTTTTTGGATTGGAACTAAACAATTTGGATTATATTCGATGAAGTATGATTCTGTAAATAAAACTTTTACAGAACGTATTCATTATGATTCGTTTGGAATGGATGAAATAACAGGGTTTGCAGAAACAGCTGATAACCAGATATGGGTTTCATCACATCGTGGAATTTATCTGTTCAATCCGATAACTAAAAAGGCACAGAAAATAGAGAAGAATCTATCAGAGATGGTGTATAGTCTGGCAGATGATTATAAAAATAAATGTTTGTGGTTAGGAACTTCTGGAGGTTTGAGAAAGTTGGATTATTCAGGGGAAGCTCGGGTGGAGAATCCTTTTTTTACGGAAATGTTACCAGAGGGAGCTATTCGTGATGTGATAATGGATACAGAAAATAATCTTTGGTTTTCAGTTTCTAACCGTATCTTTTGTTATACAAACAATACTGAGGAATTGAAAGAGATAAATCTTGGAGCTATAAATACACAGATTTTATATTCTTCAGCTCGTTGTCAGATAGGAAATAAACAGTTTATTGTATTTGGAGGAACTGATAATTTATTGTTTATCGATTCACAAAAGGTTTTAAATCAGCCTAATCATACAAAGATACTATTAACAGAACTGGAAATAGATCATCAGGTGGTAACAGTTGGGCAGAAGATTTATGGTAAGGTAGTGTTGGACGAGGCTACCGAGTATACACATTCCATTACTCTATCTCATCTTTGTAAATGGATAAGTCTGTCATTTACGGAAATAGGTTGGGATAATTATCATAATAGTTATCAATATCGGATAAAGGGGTTTACTGAAGATTGGCAATATTTGGATTTGGCAAAACCTATAACATTTTCTCAGTTGCCTCCGGGAAATTATACCTTGTTAATCCGTCCTACTACGACGCCTTTTGATACCCAAGATGAAACGTTTTGGAATTTGGATATTATTATTACTCCTCCGTGGTGGAAAACGAATATCTTTTATTTTGTTTTAGTTATAACTATCTTGTTGTTATTGACAGGCTTGTTCTTTATTATTAGAAATCATTATAAGAAACGCCAATTGCATCGGTTTCGTGAGATGGAAAAAAGAAAGAAGGAAGAGGTATTGCAAGAAAAGGAGAGCTTTTTTACTGGATTATCACATGATTTGTTGACTTCTTTTTCTTTAATATTAGCTCCTGTTAGTGACTTATTGAGAGATCGAAGTATGAATGAAGAACAAAAAGAGAAATTGAATATTATATCGAAAAATGCTGATTTTCTTTCAGATATATTTAGTACAATTCTTGATTTTAAGCGTGCTGAATTAATAGATAAAGAGGTGAAAGAGAAACCTGTTGAATTAGTGGCTTTTGTTCGGATTATTGTAAATGCTTTTGACTATTTAGCCAAGTCTAGTGGTATAGGTTTATCATATCGTTCGGATGTTCCTAATTTGGTTGTAGTTATTGATACAATCAAGCTAGAACGGATTCTCTATAATTTGATTAGCAATGCGCTTAAATTTACTAAGCAAGGGGGAATGGTAGATATTATTTTATCTTATACGGAATCGTCACAATATTTTTCGATACAGATAAAAGATACTGGCATTGGAATTGGATATGAAAATCAGAGTAAAATTTTTGAAAAGTTTTATCGGGAAAATGAAGGAAATAATTCGCGGGGACTAGGACTCGGATTGTACACTACACGTAAGTTCTTACAAGTGATGGGTGGCGATGTTGCGATTCAATCTGTACCTCAAAAAGGGACTACAATTACAGTGACTTTTCTAGCTAATCGCATAGAAATAGCACCTGATAGAGAAGAATTGGGAGCGGATAATAATGTTTTTACTGTATTACTTGTGGAAGATAATATGCAGATGCAGGAATATTTGAGAAAAAAGTTGTCTGCCCATTTTGATGTTGCCGTAGCTGCTAATGGAATAGAGGCGTTAGAATATATAAAAAATAATTTGCCAGAACTTGTTATTTCGGATGTGATGATGCCTGAAATGGATGGATTGGCTCTTTGTTCGACTATAAAAAACTCTTCTATGTATTCTGATATATTTGTGATTTTATTGTCTGCAAAATCTTCGTTAGAGGATGAGATTCTAGGGTATAAGGCTGGAGCGGATTTTTATTTGAAAAAGCCATTTGACCCAGATATACTAATCAATCAAATGAAGAATGTGTATGCAACTCGTCAACAACGTAGAAAACAAATTATTTCAGACTTGTTATTACCACAGGAAGAAAATACAGGGTTTCATCCAAAGAATGATTTTTTGAATAAGGCTATTAAAATTATAGAGGAGCATATTATGGATGAGGATTTCAAAATTGATGAGTTTGCTGCGGAAATGAACCTTAGTAAAACTATTTTGCATCGTAAGTTTAAATTAATGATTGGAGAAACTCCTAATGTGTTCATTAGGAACATCCGTTTAAGGAAAGCTGCCAATATGCTTAAAACGACCAATCTTTCTATTTCAGAAATTGCTTATATGACGGGATTTAGTCAAGCCCATTATTTTATAAAATGTTTTAAGGAATTGTATCAGGATACTCCAAAGAGTTTTAGAATACATAGTCAATCAGAGGAAAAATAATTAAGTTTTTAATGAGGTGTATATGAAAGAGAAAAATAAAAAAATGAAATTTAGATGTTTTGGTTTAGTTTGTTTGTCATTATGTATGGTACTATGTCATGATATATATGCCCGACAACATGATTATAAGAAAGTAGTTGAAAAATTATTAGAACAAATGACATTGGAAGAAAAAATCGGTCAAATGAATCAAGTGAGCTTTGATGGTTTGAGTGATGAACTGCTCCAAAGAGTTGAAAGAGGAGAGATTGGTTCTTTGCTGAACGTTACTGATCCTAAAGCGATTAATGTTCTGCAAAAGGCTGCGGAAAAAAGTAAACATAAGATTCCATTAATTATTGCACGTGATGTTATTCATGGTTATAAGACAATTTTCCCTATTCCTTTAGGGCAAGCAGCTTCTTTCGATCCGGTAGTGGCAGAGATTGGTGCTCGTATAGCTGCAATAGAAGCTTCGGAACATGGTATAAAATGGACTTTTGCACCGATGATAGATATTGCCCGTGATGCTCGTTGGGGAAGGATTGCCGAGAGTTTGGGAGAAGATCCTTATTTATCTTCTCTGATGGGAGAAGCCATGGTGAAAGGATTTCAAGGAAATGATTTGATAGAATCGAATTCTATCGCAGCTTGTGCAAAACATTTTGTCGGATATGGAGCTGTAGAAGGGGGAAGAGATTATAACAGCACAAGTGTTACTCCGTATGCTTTGAGAAATACCTATTTGGTACCCTTCCAAAAAGCGATAGACGCAGGAGTACTTACTGTAATGACTTCTTTCAATGATAATGATGGAATACCTTCATCTGGTAATGAATATCTTTTAAAGCAAGTTTTACGGAAAGAGTTGGGCTTCAACGGACTGATTGTTTCAGACTGGAATTCTGTGGGAGAAATGATAACACATGGATTTGCTGTTGACGGAAAAGATGCAGCTAGGCTTGCTGCTAATGCCGGATTGGATATGGAGATGAATACTGAACTATATGTCAAATATTTGAAGCAGTTAGTTGAAGGAGGCAAAGTAAGCGTTGCTGATATTGATACTTCTGTACGTTATATTCTGAATATAAAATTTCGTCTGGGACTATTTGATAATCGTTATTTGACTGTATCCGACAAAAGTACGATTTACTCGGAGGAACATTTGAGGGCAGCTAAAGAAGCAGCATTGAAATCTGCTGTGCTTTTGAAGAATAGTAATTCTACTTTACCGCTTAAAGAAACACAAAGGATTGCTATTATAGGGCCTATGGCCGATGCCCCTTATGATCAGTTAGGAACATGGGTTTTTGATGGAGAGGCTGATCATACGATAACTCCGGTTAGAGCTTTAAAAAATATTATGGAGTATCAAGATATTCAATATATTTATGAGCCTATTTTACAAAAAACAACAGATAATGATACGGTTGATTTTAAAAAGATTAAGCAAACGGTTGAGAATGCTGATGTTGTAGTTGTATTTGTAGGAGAAGAATCAAGGCTTTCCGGAGAGGCCCATTCTTTGTCTGATATAAATTTAATAGGTCGACAGTCTGAGCTACTGAAGAAAGTAAAGAATATTGGGAAACCGGTAGTGGCTATTGTTATGGCAGGACGACCTTTGACTATTGAACGTGATTTACCTTATGTGGATGCATTGTTATATTGTTTCCATCCGGGAACAATGGGAGGCCCTGCTATTTGGGATTTGTTATTTGGATGGGTTAATCCTAGTGGAAAGTTGCCGGTTACATTTGTCAGAGAGGTAGGGCAAATTCCTTTATATTATAATCATAATAATACAGGGCGTCCTGCTCCTAACTATGTGAGAACGCTTTATGACAAGTCGGATGAGAAGCAAAGTTCGGTAGGAGATGTCTCTTGTTATTTGGATTCGGGGAGAGCTCCCTTATTTCCATTTGGTTATGGACTATCATATAGTAAATTTGATTACTCCGATTTGACCCTTTCCAAGAATAAGATTGGAATGCAGGATTCTCTTACGGTGAGTGTTACATTAAAAAATAATAGTAATATTGATGGAGTAGAAGTTGTTCAGCTATATGTAAGGGATCTTGTTGGTTCTATAATTCGTCCGATAAAGGAGTTAAAAGGATTTCAACGTGTTAGTATAAAAGCAGGTGAGAGTAGGGTTGTACGGTTTACTTTATGTCCTGATGATTTAGCTTTTTATGGTATAAATATGCTTTGTAAACCTGAACCCGGGCAATATACAGTTTGGGTAGGGGGAAGTAGTGATGCTGATTTACAGGAAAACTTTTTATTGGAGTAACACATTTGTTAACTTTTACGGCTGTTTTTAATGAATAAACTCTATATTTGTCCTGTAATATAGAATTATTAATAATATGAATATACCTCGTATTCGTCTACTGAACCAGCAGCTATTGAACCCGCTTTTTCGTAATCCAAAAGAATTGGTTTCTTGGATGGGAGCCATGCAGGCGCAGAATTATTCCATGGTAAAGTGGGCAGTAGGAATGCGTTTGAAGTCGGCAACGATTCAGACTGTGGAGAAAGCGTTATGCGAGGGTGAGATTTTGAGGACTCATGTAATGCGTCCGACATGGCATCTGGTAGCGGCAGAGGATATCCGATGGATGTTGAAACTTTCTGCCGAGCGTGTGATAGCTGCCAATGAATCTTATGCGAAAGGGCATAATCTGGATATCTCCGAAGAACTTTATGCGAAAAGCTATCGGTTATTGGAAAAGATTCTTAGTGGGAAAAAGAGTCTGACAAGGCAGGAGATTGCTGAACATTTTAGCCGTTTGGGAATTGTGGCGGATAATCATCGTATGACCCGCTTTATGACACGTGCGGAGCAGGTGGGGATTGTATGTAGTGGGGAAGATAAAGGAAGTAAATGTACGTATGCGCTTTTGGAAGAACGTGTTCCGCCAATGCCCGAACTGACAAAAGATGAATCTTTGGTTCGTTTGGGCAGAAGCTATTTTCAGAGTCATGCTCCCGCTGTTTTACAAGATTTTGTCTGGTGGTCGGGACTGCCTGTTACTGAAGCACGGCAAGCTATCTATCTGATTGATTCAGAATTGACTGCGGAAGAATGGAATGGACAGACATGGTATATTCATGAAGATTGCCGGACTCGCGGAAAAGTCTTCGGAAGTTTACATCTTCTTCCTTCTTATGATGAGTATTTGCTTGGGTATAAAGACCGGACAGACGTTTTGCCTAAAGAGCATTATGCAAAAGCATTTACGAATAATGGTCTGTTTTATCCGGTTGTTCTTCATGAGGGGCAGGTGATAGGAAACTGGAACAAGGGCCCTCAGAAGAAAAGTATATCTATCGAACATACATGGTTTCAGCCGGAAACTTTTGTAGATGAGGTTCTATTAAGTTGGGCAAAGGAAAGGTATAAACAGTTCATTATGGGTTAAAAATGAACTGTTGCTGTATCCGTAAGCAAAGGCAATAAATCGTCGAATCTTTTAATTTGTTTCATACGTTCGTGTGTAAATGTGTCTACTACCTCATGTTTCCACATTACTTCAAAAGGAATATGTATTCCGTATCCGCCGAGTGTAAGCACAGGTTGAATATCCGATTTTAACGAATTTCCCACCATTAAAAGTTCGGAAGGGGTAATTTGTAGAATGTTCAACATGCGGATATACTCTTTTTCTGTTTTGTCGGACATCACTTCGATGTGATCAAAGTAAGGTGATAATCCGGAACGTTCCAATTTGTTTTCTTGATCCAGTAAGTCTCCTTTAGTGGCAACTACAAGCTTGTATTTTCCACTCTCCTTCAGCGTTTTAAGCGTATCTTTTACTCCGGGCAAAAGATCGATTGGCAGTTGGAGCAACGATTTGCCCAGATGAACAATCTTCTGAATGTCATTGGCGGTGATTTTTTGTTCGCTTATACGTAATGCGGTTTCAACCATAGAGATGGTAAAGGCTTTAGCTCCATAACCGAGTAATTTCAGATTTCCCATTTCTGTTTGAAAAAGTGCGGCCGAAATTTCTTTCGGAGTCCCATAAGACTTTAATAGGTCTGTATATTGCTTTTCAACTTCCTGAAAAAAAGGTTCGTTGCTCCAAAGTGTATCATCTGCGTCGAAAGCTATGACTTTAATAGACTGATTCATCTTCTGTGATTGTAAAAGAGAGTTATTTGATTTATGAGGCAAAGTTAGAACAAAATATAAATAAGGAGATATCTTTTGTTTTTAAAAGTGAATTCTCCTGTAATCTCATAGAAATATCTATCTTTGTTACTTGTTTTTAGTTTGAACTTAAATTGAATTGAAATAATGAAAATAGGAGATAAAGTACGCTTTCTTAGTGAGGTAGGCGGTGGAATCGTAACCGGATTCCAGGGAAAGGATTTTGTGTTGGTGGAAGATGCGGATGGATTTGATATTCCGATGCCGATACGTGAGTGTGTAGTAATTGAAACGGATGACTATAATTTGAAGCGTAAGCCGACTTCTTCTGCTCCAAAACAAGAGGAACCTGCTAAACCGGTAAAACCGGAGATGCCCGTCATTCAACGCCAGCCGGAAGTGAAGGGAGGAGATACGCTGAATGTATTTCTGGCTTATGTGCCTGAAGATGCAAAGGCTATGATGACTACTCCTTTCGAAACTTATTTGGTAAATGATAGCAATTATTATTTGTATTACACTTATTTGAGTGCAGAAGGAAAAGCTTGGAAGAATCGTTCGCACGGGTTGGTAGAACCTAATACGAAATTGTTGTTGGAGGAATTCACAAAAGATGTACTGAATGATATGGAGCGGGTGGCCGTTCAGTTGATTGCTTTCAAGGATGGTAGGCCTGCGGCTATCAAACCGGCTGTTAGCGTGGAATTACGGATTGATACCGTGAAGTTCTATAAACTTCATACCTTTAGCGATTCTGATTTTTTTGAAGAACCGGCTCTGATTTATAATATTGTGAAAGATGATATACCTGCCAAGCAGGTTTATGTTTCAGCGGAGGAACTTCAGGTAGCTTTATTGCAGAAAAAATCTGTAGATAAACCCAAGTCGCAACCTATTGTGAAGCCTAATCATGGCAGTAAGAATGATATTGTTGAAATAGACCTTCATATCGATTCTCTATTGGATGATACTCGGGGAATGAGTAATAGCGAAATTCTGAATTATCAATTGGATAAGTTTCGCGAAGTAATGGAAAACTATAAGAATAAACGCGAACAGAAAATTGTATTTATTCATGGCAAGGGCGATGGTGTACTCCGGAAAGCTGTTCTTGATGAATTAAAACGGAAATATAACACTTGCCGCTATCAGGATGCCTCTTTTCAGGAATATGGATTTGGGGCAACAATGGTAACCATCAAATGATATAAAAAAGAAGAGAGTGCGGTTCAATAAAGAACCTACACTCTCTCTCTTATGCGTACTAATCAATATTTACTTATTCAGTTCAATACCTTTGTTCATCAAGGTGATGTTCATCAGTGCAGCATATTTTGCATATTGCTCGGCACTAAGTGTTTGCTTCATCAGTTTCAAATTGCCGTAAACAGCATTGCGCAATTTTGCTTCTTTATCTTTCTTTGCTGTTGTGGCTTTTGACATCTGTGTAGAGAAATAATCGCAGATGTATCCTACTTCTTCACTCTGCGCAGAGTTCAAATTTAAATATTTACCTAGTTTATTTACATTGATGTTACCTTCCCATCTTGTAGTTGTAGGTTGATTTTCTCCTGCAAATGTTGTAACAGCAAGGCAGAATACTGCCACTAATGTTAATCCTATACGTTTCATAATACCTACTTTTTTAATTGTTATACCTAAAAACTATTCTTAAAAATAAATCTAATACCTATTGAAAATATTGTCTAAGCGCTTAGTTTTTCTTTTTACCTATGCAAATGTAGGAATATGTTTTATAACACAAAAATAAAGGAGGGGAAAAGATACTTTTTAGGTTGATTTCTTGATGTAAATCAAGAAATCAACTGCTTTTTTGATACGAAAATACTATTTATACTATGTAATTGCTGTGCGTGTGCGAAAACGAAGATGAAATATTTCTGTATTTTAGATGATATTGCTGTTAAAATGATATTGAACAAAGGAAGGTGACTAGAAAAGGAACACTGAAATCTACCACAAAACCATGAAAGATGGAGATGATGACGAATTCTTTTCCGGAACATCGTGTTATGATAGGAAGGGTGGTGTCCATTGTGGTAGCCCCACCTACGGAAATAGGGGCTAGTTTGCCGAAGTATTTTACCAGTAAAGGTGCTCCGAGTAATGCGATGATTTCTCGCATAATGTTAGATAGTAACGCAATTGTTCCTAATTCCGGCCCTTTGTATTCGGTGATAAATATGCTGGAAAGTGAATAGTAGCCGAAACCGGCTCCCACAGCCATGCAATCAAGAGGCGTTCTTTGACTCATGAAAGCGCCTGCTACGGCACAACCGGCCAATGTTCCCGCTATTGTCATAAGGGGTAGAAAGAGGAGACGGGGATTCAGTGAACGGAAGCTTTTCAGTGTGTTCGGGTCGTTGCCGATACTGATACCTACGCAGAACATTAATCCGCAGAGGGCGTAGAAACTGAGTTTGCTGTCGGTGAAGTCATACGGAATGAGATGATAAACTCCGCAGAGGGTACCGATAATGAAGAAAGAGATGATAATCAGACTGCCTTTCATGCTTCTGTCTCCTTTCTTTTATTCCTTATATATAATAGGTTCCATAGCCCCCATGCGCATAAAATGCTTCCTATGACGGCTGCAAGAGTAATGATTGCAGCTTCAATTCCAAGTGTGTGTAATCCTTTAACAATGGCTTCATTTCCGCCGACATCTATTCCAAGCAGGAATAGTAGTACCCATATAAGGAGCGTAATAATTTTGTGTATCCATGTCAACCGTTTGCTGCGTAGAAGGTAGCCGATAAGCATTCCTGTCAGCATGATTCCGATGATAATAAACATAGTTCGTACGTATTTTTGGTTGCAAAGATAAATCTTTTAATTATCTACCCAAAGCAAATCGCTCATGATGCTGTCGGAAATGAATATCCCTTTACGGGTCAGTCGCAGTGCTCCATTATGTTCTTCCAATTTCCCATTATCCAAATAAGGTGCAGCCATTTTTCGGCAATATTCCCACATCTCGTTACCGAACATCTGTTTCAGCTTTTCTATCGGAGCTCCCCATGTGGTACGTATTGTAGTGATAATAAATTCATTGTAGCGGGTTGTTTGGTCCAGATATTCGATTTCAAAGGCACGGTTGTTTTCCTCTATACCTTTTATATATGCATCAATAGAAGAAACATTCCATTCCCGTGTCATCCCGTCAAAAGAATGCGCCGACGGTCCGCACCCTAGATAAGGTATTCCTTTCCAGTAAGAACTGTTGTGGCGGGAGTACTTGCCCGGACGGCAGAAATTCGAAATTTCATAATGTTCAAATCCCGCTTTCTGCAGATGCTCTATCAGTAACGTGAAAAAGTCCAAACTGGAATCTTCGTCCACCTCCGATATCTGATGTTGTTTTAACATATTATATATAGGTGTGTCTTCTTCGTAAATCAAGTGGTAGGCAGAGATGTGTTCCACATCTAGGGCGATAGCCTGTCGGAGATCATTTTCCCAACGTTCTTCTGTTTCGCCCGGCAGTCCGTATATAAGGTCAATGCTGATATTACGGAATCCTGCCTCCCGGCATCTGCTGACGGCTTCAATGGCAGCACGGGCATTGTGGCGTCGTTTTAGTAATTTGAGCGTATTGTCATCGAAAGTCTGTATCCCCATGCTTAGACGGTTGAACGGGAGAGAAGAAAGCATCCCTAGATATTCGGATGTCAGGTCGTCGGGATTGGCTTCCAAAGTGATTTCCTGGCAATGGTTCAGTCCATAATGTGTCCGGATGGTTTCAAATATCAGTTCAAAATCTTCCTTTCCCAGTTGCGACGGAGTTCCACCGCCGAAATAAACGGTTTCTATATCTTCTCTTTTCAGATATTCTTTCCGCATTTCCAACTCCCGGCAGAGTGCTTGTACGTAGCGTGATTTCAGTTCATTGCGTGTAGTTGAGTAAAAATCGCAATAGATGCAACGAGTCTTGCAGAAAGGGATGTGGAGATAAATACCTGCCATAGCTATGCCGTTTGGATTTTGTGGCTGTAAAAGTAAGATTATTATCTGATATATCAAAAGACTGTTTGCCAAATAACTGAATAGCGTTAGAATTCCATTTATATTCAAGTAAAAAGGTTCATGATAAAGATGTGTTACATAACATTGTTTAGTAACACCACCGTAAGTGTTGCTTTTCCCCTAATTAATCCCTAATTTGCGCATCACAAATTAATGGTATGTGAGAAACATACTGAGTAATTACTAAAATCTTATATATTATGAAAGTATATCAGACTAATGAAATCAAGAACATTGCCTTGTTAGGAAGTTCTGGCTCTGGGAAAACCACTCTCGTGGAAGCGATGCTTTTCGAGAGTGGTGTTATAAAACGTCGCGGATCTGTTGCCGCTAAAAACACTGTTAGTGATTATTTCCCTGTTGAACAAGAGTATGGTTACTCCGTTTTCTCCACCGTTCTCCATGTAGAATGGAATAATAAAAAACTTAATATTATTGACTGTCCGGGTTCGGACGACTTTGTAGGCAGTACAGTAACTGCATTAAATGTGACCGACACTGCAATTATTCTTCTCAATGGCCAATACGGCGTTGAAGTCGGTACACAAAATCACTTCCGATATACAGAAAAGCTGAATAAACCTGTTATTTTTCTAGTCAACCAGCTTGATAATGAAAAATGCGACTATGATAATATCCTCGAACAATTGAAAGAGGCTTATGGCTCTAAGGTTGTTCCCATTCAATACCCTATCAGCACAGGACCGGGCTTTAATGCTTTGATTGATGTGCTGTTGATGAAGAAATATTCGTGGAAGCCTGAAGGAGGCGCCCCGACGATTGAAGATATTCCGGCAGAAGAAATGGATAAGGCTATGGAAATGCACAAAGCATTGGTCGAGGCTGCTGCTGAAAATGATGAAGGACTGATGGAAAAATTCTTTGAACAGGAATCTCTTTCGGAGGATGAAATGCGCGAAGGTATCCGTAAGGGATTGATAGCCAGAGGTATGTTCCCTGTGTTTTGTGTCTGTGGAGGTAAGGATATGGGCGTTCGCCGCTTGATGGAGTTCTTGGGCAACGTTGTTCCTTTTGTCTCTGAAATGCCGAAAGTTCAGAACACGGAAGGCAAGGAGGTAGCTCCGGATGCCAACGGACCGGAATCTCTTTATTTCTTCAAGACCAGTGTGGAGCCGCATATCGGTGAGGTTTCTTATTTTAAAGTAATGAGCGGTAAGGTTCATGAAGGAGACGATCTTCTGAATGCCGATCGTGGCTCGAAAGAACGTATTGCGCAGATTTATGTGGTAGCCGGTGGTAACCGCATAAAAGTGGAGGAACTTCAGGCGGGTGATATCGGTGCCGCTGTGAAACTGAAAGATGTGAAAACCGGTAATACATTGAATGGTAAAGATTGCGATTATAAATTTAACTTTATCAAATATCCGAACTCAAAATATTCTCGTGCCATCAGACCGGTGAATGAAGCGGATGTGGAAAAGATGATGACTATCTTGAACCGTATGCGTGAGGAAGATCCGACTTGGGTTATCGAACAGTCTAAAGAGCTGAAACAGACCTTAGTGCATGGGCAAGGCGAGTTCCATCTCCGTACGTTGAAATGGCGCCTGGAAAACAATGAAAAACTCCAGGTGAAATATGAGGAACCGAAGATTCCGTATCGTGAAACTATCACGAAAGCTGCGCGTGCCGACTATCGTCACAAGAAACAATCGGGTGGTGCCGGTCAGTTTGGTGAGGTTCATCTGATTGTAGAACCCTATAAAGAAGGTATGCCTGTGCCCGATACGTATAAATTCAACGGACAGGAGTTCAAGATTAATGTGAAAGGTACGGAAGAAGTTCCATTGGAATGGGGAGGTAAACTGGTGTTTATCAACAGTATCGTCGGTGGTTCTATCGATGCACGTTTCTTGCCTGCCATAATGAAGGGAATCATGTCTCGTATGGAACAAGGACCGTTGACAGGTTCGTATGCTCGTGATGTACGTGTGATTGTATATGATGGAAAGATGCACCCGGTGGACTCTAATGAAATTTCTTTCATGCTTGCCGGACGTAATGCCTTTAGTGAAGCCTTTAAGAATGCAGGTCCGAAGATTCTGGAACCCATTTATGATGTGGAAGTATTTGTGCCGTCTGACAGAATGGGCGATGTGATGGGGGACCTTCAGGGACGTCGTGCCATGATTATGGGTATGAGTAGCGAGAAGGGCTTTGAGAAACTGGTTGCAAAAGTACCTCTGAAAGAAATGTCGTCTTACTCTACAGCTCTTAGCTCGCTGACCGGCGGACGTGCTTCGTTTATCATGAAGTTCTCTAGTTATGAGCTTGTTCCGACGGATGTTCAGGATAAGTTGATTAAGGATTTTGAAGCTAAGCAGACAGAAGAATAACGTGTAATTCTCTTAATACTGTTAAAACCGTCATCTTTTTTAAGTAAAAGGTGGCGGTTTTTGTTTAACTATGATTAATAAAGATGGAAAAACGCAAGGAAAAGATTTAATTTTTTATTAAATTTGCAAACCAAAGTAGGGGTTTTATTGTTGTAGTAATCAAAACACAACCTAAATGGCTCTATACGGTTAATTTCCGGGAAGTTCCGGTTAAATCAAGTTAATGCATTAGGAGTGTTAATTAGGGAGTGTTAATTTTGTTGCTATGAAGAAGTCAACAATTTGGATATTAGGTGTTGTAATGGGGCTTTCATTCCTCAGTTTACTGTATTTACAGGTCAGTTATATTGAGGAAATGATGAAAACCCGGAAGGAACAGTTCGATATGGCTGTGCGCAATAGTCTGGATCAGGTTTCTAAGGATGTGGAATATGCGGAAACGCAACGTTGGTTGATTGAGGATATTTCTGAAGCGGAAAGAAAAGCGTTGATTGAGAACAATCCTTCGCTGCAACAGAATAATATGGTTCAGCAGACGCAACGTTTTACGATGAAGTCTAAAGATGGAAAGGTTTATACGGATTTTGAATTGAAGGTGATGACTACCAAACCATCCGAACTTCCGAAAGCTATGATCTCTCCTTATAGAGGATCAAAAACGATTCCGGAGACTTCGCGTTCACTGATTGAGGCTATCAAGAACCGATATATGTATCAACGTGAGCTACTTAATGAAGTGGTCTGGCAGATGATTTATCGGGCAAGTGACAAGTCGATCGGAGATAGAGTACGGTTTGGTGATTTAAACGGTTACTTGAAATCGAATCTGTATAATAATAATATAGACCTGCCTTTTCACTTTACGGTGATTGACAAGGATGGAAAGGAAGTCTATCGTTGTGCGGATTATGATCCGAAGGGAAATGATGAAGTGTACCAGCAGGCTTTGTTTAAAAATGATCCGCCTGCGAAGATGAGTGTACTGAACGTACATTTTCCGGGAAGAAGAGACTATCTTTTTGATTCGATCAGTTTCATGATTCCGTCGTTGATATTTACAATGGTGTTGTTGGTGACATTCATTTTTACGATTTATATCGTGTTCCGTCAGAAGAAATTGACGGAGATGAAGAACGACTTTATCAATAATATGACGCATGAGTTTAAGACTCCGATCTCCACCATTTCGCTGGCGGCGCAGATGTTGAAAGATCCGGCGGTCGGAAAATCTCCGCAGATGTTCCAGCATATATCGGGGGTTATAAATGATGAAACCAAACGCCTGCGTTTTCAAGTGGAAAAGGTGCTCCAAATGTCGATGTTCGACCGGCAGAAGGCAACTTTGAAGATGAAGGAAATCGATGCGAACGAACTGATAACGGGAGTTGTCAATACCTTTGCCTTGAAAGTGGAACGGTATAATGGAAAGATAACATCGAACCTTGAGGCGACCGATCCTGTTATATTTGCAGACGAGATGCATATTACGAATGTCATCTTTAATCTGATGGATAATGCGGTGAAGTATAAAAAGCCGGACGAGGATTTGGAATTGAACGTGAGAACATGGAATGAATCGGGTAAACTGATGATTTCGATACAGGATAATGGTATCGGTATCAAGAAGGAAAACCTGAAAAAGATATTTGAAAAGTTCTATCGTGTGCATACGGGTAATCTGCACGATGTGAAGGGCTTTGGACTGGGATTGGCTTATGTGAAGAAAATTATTGTCGATCATAAAGGAACCATCCGGGCTGAAAGTGACCTGAATGTAGGAACTAAATTTATTATTGCATTACCTTTATTAAAAAATAATTGATATGGACGAGAAACTGCGTATTTTATTATGCGAGGATGACGAAAATCTTGGCATGCTTTTAAGAGAATATTTACAGGCAAAAGGTTATTCTGCTGAGTTATATCCTGATGGAGACGCCGGTTATAAGGCTTTCTTGAAGAATAAATATGACTTGTGCGTGTTTGACGTAATGATGCCTAAGAAAGATGGCTTCACATTGGCACAGGATGTCCGTGCAGCGAACGCTGAAATTCCTATTATTTTCCTGACAGCAAAAACGCTGAAAGAAGATATTCTGGAAGGATTTAAGATTGGTGCGGATGATTATATCACCAAGCCGTTTAGTATGGAAGAGCTGACATTCAGGATTGAAGCGATCTTAAGACGTGTTCGTGGAAAGAAGAACAAAGAAAGTAACATCTATAAGATTGGTAAGTTTACTTTTGATACCCAGAAGCAGATTCTGGCAACGGAGGGTAAACAGACTAAGTTGACTACAAAAGAATCTGAGTTACTCGGCTTGCTTTGCGCACATGCAAATGAAATCTTGCAGCGTGACTTTGCTTTGAAGACTATCTGGATTGATGATAATTATTTCAATGCCCGCAGTATGGATGTGTATATTACGAAACTGCGTAAACATTTGAAAGAAGATGATTCTATCGAGATTATCAATATTCACGGAAAAGGCTACAAGCTGATTACGCCGGAAGTTGAATCTTAATGCGATTTACTTCTTGATAACTGAAATAAAAAATCCCGGAAACATTCGTTTCCGGGATTTTTTATTGATTTTTGTGAGATTAATCAGCGATCTTCTTATTGATAACAATATAAGAAATGAGTCCCAGTACTACTAATACTACTGAGCTGCCCAATATGGCATTGTTGTTTACATTGCCTGTAAAGGAACAAGCCAGCAGGATGACTACTCCGACCAAGATTAAAATCAATCCCAAGTTCTTTAATAAGCCTTTCATGTGTGTGTATTTTAATAGATTATTATATTCCAATCACAAATTAAAGCATAATTCTTTAACGAGCGAAATTATTTAAATAAAAAATCCATTATAAAGATAGGATTTAGTGGATTTTATGATTTAAACGGTTGTTTCTCTGTTTAATCTTTCGTGTTGAAGAATACCTTTTTCAATACTTCCTGTCCGATACTCAATTCGTCGAGAGTAATGCCGTGAAGCGCTTCTTTCAAAGTCTGTCCGGCAATAATGCGCGCTTTTTCTTCCAGTTCTTTGCCGTCTTTGGTCAGATGAATCAGATTGGTGCGGCGGTCTCTCTTGTCCGAGATACGGACAACAAGGTGCTGCCGTTCCATATTATCTATCAAACGGGTCATACTGGGCTTGTCTTTAAAAGTTGCATTGCACAACTCTTGTTGTGTAACACCGTCTTTTTCCCATAGGAAAATGAGTACCGTCCATTGCTCCGGGCTGATTTCTAAACCGTTCTGGCGGAAGTTACGGTATAGTTTCCGGTTAATTGCCGCAGAAACTTTACCATTTAATATGGCAAATATAAGCCGGATGTCGAAGTTAAATTGCTCTATCATGAAATTATTGTTTAAACAACTTTGCAAAGTTAGTTACTTCCGGGATAAATCCTATCTTCTTGATACAAAAAAAGATTAAATGTTTGCAGTTCAAAATAAATTGCCTAACTTTGCACCCGCATTTTTAAATCAAATAATTTATTTAATTAAACGAAGTATGAATCAATACGAAACCGTTTTCATTTTAACTCCCGTTTTATCTGATGTTCAGATGAAGGAAGCGGTAGAGAAATTCAAAGGTATTCTTCAAGCTGAAGGTGCTGAGATTATCAATGAAGAAAACTGGGGACTGAAGAAATTGGCTTATCCAATTCAGAAGAAGTCTACAGGTTTCTATCAGCTGATTGAGTTCAATGCAGATCCTACTGTAATTGACAAGTTGGAAGTAAACTTCCGTCGTGATGAACGCGTTATCCGTTTCTTGACTTTCAAGATGGATAAGTATGCTGCTGAATATGCTGCAAAAAGAAGAAGTGTTAAATCAAACAAAAAGGAGGATTAATCATGGCACAACAAGTTCAATCAGAAATCAGATACTTAACTCCGCCGTCAGTAGACGTTAAGAAGAAAAAATATTGCCGTTTCAAAAAAAGCGGTATTAAGTACATCGACTACAAAGATCCTGAATTCTTGAAGAAATTCTTGAATGAACAAGGTAAAATCCTTCCGCGTCGTATCACAGGTACTTCTTTGAAGTTCCAACGTCGTATCGCGCAGGCTGTGAAGAGAGCTCGTCACTTGGCATTACTGCCTTATGTAACTGACATGATGAAATAAGAAGGAGGAAAAGTATGGAAATTATTTTAAAAGAAGACGTAGTAAACTTGGGTTATAAGAACGATATCGTAAACGTGAAATCCGGATACGGTCGTAATTATCTGATCCCGACTGGAAAAGCTGTCATCGCTTCTCCTTCTGCAAAGAAAATGTTGGCTGAAGAACTGAAACAACGTGCTCACAAGCTTGAGAAAATCAGAAAAGATGCTGAAGCTGTTGCTGCTAAGTTGGAAGGCGTTACTTTGACTATTGCAACTAAAGTTAGCTCAACAGGTACTATCTTTGGTTCTGTTGGCAACATTCAGATTGCTGAAGCATTGGCTAAATTGGGTCACGAAATCGACAGAAAGATCATCGTTGTGAAAGACGCTGTGAAAGAAGTTGGTAACTATAAAGCTATTGTTAAGCTTCACAAGGAAGTTTCTGTAGAAATTCCTTTCGAAGTAGTTGCTGAATAAATAATAGCTATTACGTTATAGTGAAGGCGGTTTATCTTGAATAGATAAACCGCCTTTATTCTTTGTTGTAATCTGAAATTATTTGTAATATAAGAACATAAAAAAAGTCTGTGCATGCTTTCGCATGTCAGACTTTCAATTCTCTCTAGCTTGTAACTGAATTATTCAGCTACTACAGTTTCAGTTGCTTCTACTGCTACGCTATCAACAGTTGTTGTGTCGGCTGCTGCTGCTTCTTCAGCTGCTGCTGCTTCTACTGCTGCGATTGAATCAGCGATACGGATAGAATCTGCTGTTGCTTTTGCTGCGTCAGCTGCTTTGTTACCACAAGATGCGAATGATACTGCTACGATAGCTACTGCCATCAAAACTAATTTTTTCATTTTCTTTGCTTTTTAAAAACGTAATACAATCAATTGCTTTATTAAAACGCTGCAAAGGTATGTACTTTTTCGATATGTTGTTCTCGAAAAGCCAACTTTTTTTATATATTTTTTTGTAACTGCCCGCTTTCCCTTTCTTTCCCTATGTTTTAGAACATGTTAATCGACAGCTATACTGTTATATAGGTATCTTTTAATGCTCCTTTTCGGTGTTTTTTCAAATTCAGTAGGATAGAGTTGTATCTTGCTGATCTTTTCGTAAGCGGCTACATTGTTGTTCAAGTTCTTAAGGTTCTCATCCATGATGGTTTTCAGATTATCCGGATTGTTCAGTCCGAGAGAATCCAATGCTTCATAGTCAGCATAGACGAGTGCTACCAATTTCTTGTTACGTTCGATAACGATACTTTCCAAAATAAAAGGAAGGTTATTTAGTTTCGTTTCCAGCTCTTCCGGGAAAATGTTCTGCCCACTTGAACTTAAAATCATTGTTTTAAGTCGTCCGCGAATGAAAATGTTACCGTTGGCATCCATTGTTCCGAGGTCACCGGTACGTAACCAGCCGTCTTCAGTGAATACTTCCCGTGTCGCTTCCGGATTCTTGTAGTATCCTGTCATTGTATTTTCTCCGCGTACCTGTATTTCCCCTATTTCGGCTTCCGGGTTTTCTTTGTAGATACGAGCTTCCATAATGTCCAGAATCTTTCCGGAGGAACCTAGTACAAATTCATTCCAAGGTGCATAGCTGATAAGAGGTCCACACTCGGTCATTCCATAACCAATGGTAAAGGGGAACTTAATCTTGTAGAAGAACTCTTCCACCTCTTTATCCATAGCTGCTCCACCTATAATGATTTCCTTGAACCGTCCACCCAATGCGTCAATCAGTCTTTTGCGGATTTGATTGTAAATCTGATTATCGAGCAGAGGAATGTTCAGTGCCCACTTCATACCTTTTTTATTGATAAGAGGCTGAATAATATTTTTATATATCTTTTCGATGACTAGGGGAACAGTGATAATCAGATTAGGTTTCACTTCCTCAAAAGCCTTCATGATAATTTTGGGAGAAGGAGTTTTTCCGAGTAAGGTGACATGAGTACCAACTGCTGTTGCTGTCAGAAAGTCGAATGCGCAACCATACGCATGAGCAAGCGGAAGAAATGAGAGCACTTTGTCTCCTTTTTTAAGTAACTCAGTCCGAATACCGAAAGTGACATTTCCGGCAAGGTTATTGCCTGTCAGCATTACGCCTTTGCTGAAGCCGGTAGTACCTGAGGTGTAATTCAGCAACATAATCTTGTCATTAGAGAGGGTAGTGTACTGAATATCCTCGCGGGTAAATCCCTTAGGATAAGCAGAATGCATTTCTTTGTCGAGGTTCTTTAGGAACTTTTGTATGGTTTCTCCGTCGCGCTGATACAGACAACGAAAATCAGTCAATGAGAACACTCCCCGCAGCCCCATAAGTTTTTCCTCTTCCAGATTTTCCCAGATATTGTCACTGGTAAACAGAAAGACAGATTCGGAGTGATTGACGATATGATGGACATCATTGGGGGTAAAGTCTTGCAGGATAGGGACAATAATTGCTCCATAAGTGATTGTAGCCATATAAGCAATGCACCAATGAGCATTATTTTTGCCGATAACCGATATTTTATCTCCTCTGCGAAGACTACAATGCTTGAATAACAGATGTAAACGGGCGATTTCTTCGGCTACTTGGCCATAAGTATATTGGGTATTTTCTCCATAATCTGTATAGCAAGGCAGATCCCAATTCTCACGAAAACTATTTTCGTACAGTTTAATGAAATTCTCTTTAATCATTGCACGTTTTTTAGTGAATTGTGCAAAAATAGGAATAAACTTTCGTATCCAAAAGTGTTTTACTAATAATAATGTGTAACTTTGCAAAGTTAATGTGTTTATAACAGCTTATGATAGATACCACTGTGTTCCAAGATAAGACAGCCGTTTATTATACATTGGGCTGCAAATTAAATTTTTCAGAGACTTCAACTATCGGTAAAATTCTGCGTGAGGCGGGAGTTCGTACTGCACGCAAGGGAGAGAAAGCGGATATCTGTGTGGTAAATACTTGTTCGGTGACGGAAATGGCGGACAAGAAATGTCGGCAGGCTATTCATCGATTGGTGAAACAACATCCTGGTGCTTTTGTGGTAGTGACCGGGTGTTATGCCCAATTGAAGCCCGGTGATGTGGCAAAAATTGATGGAGTAGATGTTGTATTGGGGGCGGAACAGAAAGGCGAACTGCTGCAGTATCTGGGTAATTTGCAGAAGCATGAAAAAGGAGAGGCCATAACTACTGCAACGAAAGATATTCGTTCGTTTTCTCCTTCGTGTTCACGGGGAGACCGTACTCGTTTTTTTCTGAAAGTACAGGATGGCTGCGATTACTTCTGTTCATATTGTACCATTCCGTTTGCAAGGGGGAGGAGTCGTAACGGAACTATTGCTTCTATGGTCGAACAGGCTCGGCAAGCTGCAGCGGAAGGTGGTAAAGAGATAGTCTTGACTGGGGTGAATATCGGTGATTTTGGCAAGACGACGGGAGAGACTTTCTTTGATTTGGTGCAAGCGTTGGATCAGATAGAAGGAATCGAGCGTTATCGTATATCTTCCATTGAACCGAATCTGCTGACGGATGAAATTATTGAGTTTGTATCCCATTCCCGTAGTTTTATGCCACATTTTCATATTCCTTTGCAGTCTGGGTGTGATGAAGTTTTAAAATTGATGCGTCGTCGTTATGATACGGCTCTTTTTGCATCGAAGGTGAAGAAAATCAAAGAGGTTATGCCGGATGCTTTCATTGGTGTGGATGTGATTGTGGGTACTCGTGGCGAGACTGCGGAGTTTTTTGAGCAAGCTTATCGGTTTATTTCCGGATTGGACGTGACCCAATTGCACGTGTTCAGTTATTCCGAGCGTCCCGGAACGCAAGCCTTGAAAATAGATCATGTGGTGTCTCCGGAAGAAAAGCATCAACGCAGTCAACGGCTGTTGGCACTTTCGGATGAAAAAACACAGGCCTTTTATGCGCGCCATATCGGACAGACGATGTCGGTGTTGCTGGAAAAGTCGAAGGGGAGTACTCCGATGCACGGATTTACGAAGAATTATATTCGTGTAGAAGTGGAAAGTGATAACTCATTGGATAATCAAGTGGTTAACGTGCGTTTGGGAGATTTTAATGAGGACAAGACAGCGCTTAAAGGCACAATTCTGATATAAGTATGAAATCTAAACTTATCTATTGGCTGGTATATGGTGGGATGTGGCTGTTTTCAGCTCTTCCGTTCCGGATATTGTATATGCTTTCGGATTTCAATTATCTGTTGATGTATCATGTGGGGAGATATCGCCGGAAGGTAGTTCGGGAAAATCTGAAAAAGTCGTTTCCGGAGAAGACTGAGGCGGAAAGATTGCAGATAGAACGTAAATTTTATCGCTATCTTTCGGATTATATGCTGGAGGACCTGAAACTGTTGCATATGTCTGCTGAAGATCTTTGCCAAAGGATGATTTATAAGAATACAGAACAATATTTGGAATTGACGGAAAAATATGGAGGTATTATTGTGATGATTCCCCATTATGCCAACTATGAATGGCTGATTGGAATGGGATCGGTTATGAAGCCCGGCGATGTACCTGTACAAGTTTACAAACCATTGAAGGATAAATATCTGAATGAACTGTTTAAACAGATTCGTTCCCGTTTCGGTGGATATAATATTCCTAAACATTCTACTGCACGTGAAATTATCAAATTGAAGCGTGAAGGAAAAAATATGGTAGTAGGTCTGATTACAGACCAATGGCCTAGTGGTGATCGGTATTGGACTACTTTTATGGGGCAGGAGACTGCTTTCTTGAATGGAGCTGAACGTATTGCAAAAATGATGAACTTCCCTGTCTTTTATTGTGAACTGACGAAGACACGTAGGGGATATTGTGAGGCTGAGTTTAAATTGATGACTGAAGCTCCCAAAGAGACAGTCGAAGGAGAAATTACGGATATGTTTGCCCATGAACTGGAACAGACCATTCGTAGAGAACCTGCTTATTGGTTGTGGTCGCATAAGCGCTGGAAATTTACGAAGAAGGAATGCGAGCAAAAAGAACAGGAAGAACTTATTAAGAGAAAAGATAAGAGATGAAAGTATCAGTCGTCATTCTGAATTGGAACGGATGTGATATGCTTCGTACTTTTCTTCCATCTGTTATTCAGTATTCGGAGGGGAAAGAAATAGAAATCTGTGTGGCTGATAATGGTTCTACGGACGATTCGGTAGCTATGATTCAGCGGGAGTTTCCATCCGTCCGGATGATTTTACTCGAACAGAATCATGGCTTTGCGGACGGATATAATTTGGCTTTGCGACAAGTAGATGCAGAGTATGTCGTTCTTCTGAATTCGGATGTTGAAGTGACGGAACATTGGTTGGAACCGATGATTGCTTATCTTGATAAGCATCCCGAAGTGGCTGCTTGCCAACCGAAGATACGAAGTCAGCGCCAAAAGGATTTTTTTGAATATGCCGGAGCGGCAGGCGGATTCATAGATAAGTATGGTTATCCTTTTTGTCGGGGACGTATCATGGGAGCAGTCGAAAAAGATGAAGGGCAATACGATACGGTGATTCCGGTTTTCTGGGCAACAGGAGCTGCTTTGTTTATTCGTCGTATGGATTATCTGGATGTTGGAGGATTGGATGGACGCTTTTTTGCACACATGGAAGAAATAGATCTGTGTTGGCGACTCCGTTCTCGAGGACGTGGGATTGTCTGCATTCCGCAAAGTGTAGTCTATCATGTTGGAGGAGCCACGCTTAAAAAAGAGAATCCTCGTAAGACTTTTCTTAATTTCCGTAATAATCTTGTCATGCTTTATAAGAATCTTCCTCAGGAGGAGTTAAATAAAGTGATGCGTATTCGGACTTGTTTGGATTATGTGGCGGCACTTACTTTCTTTCTGAAAGGGGATTGGGACAATGCTCGCGCAGTGATTCGTGCACGGGACGAATATAAACGGATTTGTCCGTCATTTTCTTCATTAAGAGAAGAGAACCTAAGAAAAAAAACTTTGAATTTAATACCTGAACAGATAAAAAGTAGTATCTTGTGGCAGTTTTATGCGAGAGGATGCAAACGATTCTCTCAATTGTCGGACTTAAAAGGATAACGAAATGGAATCAAAGGTTAGAAGGGGCATCGGGCTGGTGGCACATGATGCGATGAAGAAAGATCTTATCGAGTGGGTGTTGTGGAATTCAGAACTGTTGATGGGAAATAAATTCTATTGTACAGGTACTACTGGGACACTAATACTGGAAGCATTGAAAGAAAAACATCCTGATGTAGAATGGGATTTTACAATACTGAAATCCGGTCCATTAGGCGGTGATCAGCAGATGGGATCACGTATTGTCGATGGGCAGATTGATTATCTTTTCTTTTTTACTGATCCTATGACTTTGCAACCTCATGATACAGATGTAAAAGCTTTGACTCGTTTGGCCGGTGTGGAAAATATCGTATTTTGCTGTAACCGTTCAACAGCGGATCATATTATTTCCAGCCCGTTGTTTATGGATCCTGACTACGAACGTATCCATCCTGACTATTCCAGTTATACAAAACGTTTCCAGAATAAGCCTGTGGTAACGGAAGCTGTGGAATCTGTGAATAGAAGGAAAAAGAAAAGATTATAAGCTACCAATAGAACTTTTACCATAATTTATTGTCACGTCTGCTATTCTTGATTGGTTCGGAATGGCAGACGTGCCCGTTTTATTTTCTGCTACAATGAAGTTCTATTCCTGTCGATTCTATGTCTGCTCCCATCGGTGGGTTTCGTTTGGATAGAAGCAGATCGATGTCTTCAATAGTAGCGAATTGTTCGAATAGTTTCTTCACAATTCGTTTTCCTACATGTTCCAGTAATTTGGATGAAATATCCATTTCTGTTTTTATAACGTTATATACCTCAGCATAGTTTACAGTATCTGTCACTTCGTCTGTCTGCATTGCCTTGCTGATGTCAACACCTAGTTTTAGGTCGATAATATACTCATTGCCAATCAAATTTTCTTGTGGGGCTACTCCATGGTAGGCGTAAAATCGAATTCCTTTCAAAAAGATATAGCTTTTATTTATTTTCATATACTATTTATTATTTAGTATGAATCTGTTTGATTTTTAACAAGTCCTTCTGTGCAACCATTTGCGGGATTACTTTCAGAAAGAGGGGGGTGAGTAGAATACATATACTTAATGTTATGAACAAAAGCATTGTTGCTTGTGCCCAACTATTATGAATGTAGCGTGCTACCAATGGCTCTAGAAAATGGAGTATGGGACCGTGTATGCTTAGGGTGATGATAGAGTACCTTCCTAGATAAGAAATAATCTTTACTCTTTTCACTTTTTTGCAAAGTAGCATAATCATAAATATTCCGGCGAATGCAGCGATGTATACTTGAAAGATATTCCCGGAGTAGTTGTTTGTTCTCATCCCCAATGTAGTAGCAGTAAAATGCATGACTAACAATGCCGACAAAACGAAAAGCGGAATTAACTTATCAAAACGGTGATGTGGAAATAAGAAGAAGTTATATCTGCGAATCCAGAATCCTGCTACATAGAAAGGGAGAGCCGTCATGGCAACATCGAGATAGAGAGGGAGTGTTATTTGTGCTTTACCTAGATAAAATCCTGTGCACCCGATCAATAAGGTAAGAGCAAACATGGCAGGCAGATATTTATTTCTTAGGAAATGGACTAGATAAAACAGGATATTACAGTTGAATAAGGCTACTAGAAACCAGATCGGCGGATTGAATTTGATGAGGTCATGTCCATGAAATACTGTCAAAAGTTCTTTCCATGATACAGGTAAATGGAATACTCCCGGTGCTATTTTCCAAATGATGTATTTGAGGAGGAATGCACTTAGATAGAAGAAAAGAAAAGGGATAATCAACTTGTTTATTTTCCGAAGAATGAATCCTGATAAAGCTTCGTATGGTTTAAAGAAAACTCCTGATATAAAAAAATACAGTGGCATACGGAAACAGGATAACATAGAACCCCTGTCGAGTAGCTCAAAAGCTCCACCAATATGTGTCATGACTACGAGAATGATGCAGACTCCTTTAGTTAAGTCTACAAAATCAATACGTTTACTCGGGGTCTCTTTCATTCCTTTAATAAGCTGTTTACACGGATTATACAGATTTAAAAAGGAATTTGTATAATCCGTGTTTAATATAGATAGAAGTCAAATTATTTTTCCGGGTTTCTTCCTGTGTATTGTATTAATTCACTTATCTTGCTATTCAGTTCTTTGGCTTTCATCAGTTGCTCTAATGTGATATGCATCCGATATCGCCAATAATTTCGTGGATTGGATGGAACATTAATTCGTTCTTCTTCCACATTAGGATTTCTCCATTTTCCATCAATTGACAACCAATCTTGAAAAGACAGTATGCAGAGAATAGAATTACTGTTGAGGTGATTGCGTACAATCTCTTCACAAAGTTCCGGAGTTGCAACGGCAGGAGCTGTGCCATAATGTCCCAACATTGTATTGTAATAACGTTGGGTCTGTTGATAATCCTCTTCCCACCAGCCACGTAGAGTAGACATATCATGAGTGGAAATGGTGCACACAGATCGGTATGGATATTCATTTAAATGTCCGAACTCATACGATGGATCCTTTGGCATTCGTTGAATTTCCAAACTAAGAATACGTAACTCGTTCATTACGGAGGACACACAAGCGGGAATCATGCCTAAATCTTCGCCACATACCAACATACGGGTAGATTGTGTCAATTGAGGTAACTTTTTCATGGCCTGTTGATACCAAAAGTCGTTGTGGCGATGATAATAATACTGGTTGTATAATTTGTTGAAAGCATTCTTATCTTCTTCGCTCAACGAACGGAAAATGAAATCACGTTGCGCTCCGATACGGGGATGATACTTCCCTTGTTCCTTATTGTCCGGAATAAACAGTACATTACTGATTAAAGAATATAATCCATCACGGACCCAGATACTGTTTTCATCATTTTTACCGGCAAAGAATTGTTTGACTTCTTGCTGTGTCTCAAAGCCTGGTCTCATACGGTAAATACCGGATTCGTCCACTAACTGGAGAAAGTCTTGTTTTACGAGATTGGCATAAGGTCCAAATACCTGTCCGAGAAATGATTCATGAATGAATGGAGACAGGTATTCTTCTCGGAATGTGAAACCATAATTTTCTATCTCTTCTCTACTCATCGGTAGGGAGGGAACGAATTGTCCTAACAATCCATGTACGGCATTCATCGGTATTTCCCAAATACGGAAGAAACCGAGAATATGGTCAATTCGGTAAGCATCGAAATATTCGGCCATTTTCTGGAATCTTTTCATCCACCAGCGATATCCGTCCTTTTCCATTACATCCCAATTGTAGGTAGGGAATCCCCAATTTTGTCCGTTGACCGAGAAGTCATCGGGAGGAGCGCCTGCTTGTCCGTTGAGATTGAAGTAATGAGGTTCTGTCCAAGCTTCCACACTGTTGCGGCTAATGCCAATAGGTATGTCTCCCTTTAGTACGACCCCATTTTCACGAGCATATTTTGTCGCAGCCAATAATTGCAGATGCAGATGATATTGGATATAGTAGTATAATGCGATGTGGGGATAATCTACCGTTTCCGGTTGACACATCTTTTCTATCTCCTGTGCATCGTATACAGAATGTCTCGGCCATTCACGGAAGTCAGGGGTTCGGTAAGCATCACGCAGATAGCTGAAGACAGCGTAAGGTCGCAACCATTCTTTGTTAGCTTCGAAGAATTCATTGAATTTCTCGGAAGCCAATACTTTTTTCCCTTCTTGCTGGAATATCAGATGGAAGAATTCCCATTTAATCCGGTTAACAGCCTCATAATCAATAGTTGTAAGATTATTCAGTTCTTGCTGTTTCTGATTGAACCTAGAGGCTGCTTCTTTGTCTTTCAGTGTTCCCATTTGCTTTATATCCGCATACATCGGATGAAAAGCATAGATGGAAATACTGTTGTAGGGATAAGAGTCCGTCCATGTATGGGTCATGGTCGTGTCATTAATCGGTAGAATTTGGATGACCTTCTGATGGGTGTTTACCGCCCAATCGATCATGAGTTTCAGATCACCGAAATCACCTACTCCAAAACTTTTTTCTGATTTCAGAGAAAATACGGGGATGGCAATTCCTGCACCTTTCCACATTGGAATATCAAAATAGGCATATCGGTCGGAAATCACGAGTGTCTCGTTCGTCTTTATTTCCGGGTCTGCCAGATAGCGATTAGGGTTTCTCTCCCAGCAATCAATTTTTCTTTCCTGTTTATGGCAAAGGATAAATTTGTATTCCAAAGGATATTTGAGCTTGCTTGCATCTAGTTCCACCTGCCATTCGGGGAAATTGGAGTCACTCATTAAAACGGCTTTTTCCGGATTCCAGTTACCTAATGCTTTCTGATTGCCGCAAATGGCCAGACAATAATCTTTGTTGATGCGCGGGGCATAAGCTTTTATTGTTAGCCCTTTCTTGTACCCTTGCGGAATGTCTTCTCTTTCGGGATGTGATAATAATGCTTCTGTAAAGGCAGAACTGTAAAGGTATAGTTGCTCCGGGATATTTTTCCAGCAATCATTGATTCTATACTTTTTTCTAGGAGTACCGGATAGGAAAAGGCATCGTGGAAAATTGTTCCATTCTTTGCGGATGACAATTCCGTTTTGTTCTATCTGGTAGCTATAATGGATAGTCAACCCTTCTTGAGGAACTTCCAGTTCCACTTCTGCCGTCCAATATATACCGTCTGTAGTGTACATTGGGGTGGATTCCGTCGATAAGCCTGCAAGCTTGACTTCCTCCCCCCAATTGGTACGGTATTCGATATTAAATGATAAGATCATATATTATAGAATGTTTATCCACATCTGGAAGCCCCGCAAGTGGTACAAATCAGACATCCTTCCTGATAAACGAGAGTTTCATTGCCACAGTTCGGACATTTCTTGCCTTTTGCTTCGGTTCCATCCTGGATGTACTTCTTCAGAGCGCGTTCTACACCGTTTTTCCAAGTATTGATATTTTCACTGTTCAGTTGCAAAGAACCTACCAGTTTAATAACTTGTTCTATTGGCATTCGGTAACGGAGTACTCCGGAAATCAATTTGGCGTAGTTCCAATATTCTTTATTGAACTTCTCAGACAATCCTTCAATAGTCGTCTTATATCCGCGTTTGTTTTCAAATTGGAAGTCGTAACGCTTCGTTCCGTCTTCATCTATATTTTTGATGATACGTCCGCTAGTCACGCTCTTAGGTAATAAAATACCTTCATCATCATCTTGCAGACCGGTGAAGATTTCATAAGGATGTCCATCTAGCAGGCCAACGAAAGCCACCCATTTTTCTTTGTTATTCTGGAAACGTACAACATCTGCTTCTAATATTCGTGGACGCACTTCTACGACCGTAGGCGGTTTGCAAGGAGGAAGTTCCTCTTTCTTGTTTTTGTCGGATTTGGCTGAGATAAGTACACCGGAACGGGAGCCGTCACGGTATACGGTACAACCCTTACAACCGGATTTCCATGCTTCCACATATAAACGGTTTACCAGATCCTCGTCTACGTCATTCGGCAGATTAATGGTTACGCTGATGGAATGGTCTACCCATTTTTGGATTCTTCCCTGCATCTTTACTTTCATCAACCAGTCGACATCGTTGGAGGTAGCTTTATAATAAGGAGACTTGGCTACTAATTCGTCAATCTCTTCCTGAGAATAGCGTTTGGACGGATCGTATCCATTGGCTTCCATCCATGTGACAAACTTGTGATGGAATACAATATACTCTTCGAACGCATCCCCTGTTTCATCAACAAAGTCGACATGAACATTTGTGTCATTCGGATTCACTTTTCTTCTACGCTTGTAAACAGGCAAGAATACCGGTTCAATACCAGAAGTTGTCTGAGTCATCAGGCTGGTTGTTCCGGTGGGAGCGATAGTCAGGCAGGCAATGTTGCGTCGTCCGTATTTCTTCATTTCTTCATACAGCTCAGGATCGGCTTCTGCCAAACGTTGGATGAACGGATTGTTCTGCTCGCGTTTGTTGTCGTATATTTCGAAAGCACCGCGCTCTTTCGCCATTTCTACAGAAGAACGATAAGCGCCAAGAGCTACTGTCTTATGTACTTTTTCTGAAAACTCGGTAGCCTCTTCTGTTCCGTAGCGTAATCCCAGCGCTGCGAGCATATCACCTTCTGCAGTGATACCTACACCTGTACGTCGTCCTTGTCCGCTTTTCTTATATATCTTTTCCCAAAGTACACGTTCTGCCCGCTTCACTTCGTCGTTTTCCGGATCCTCATCAATCTTGTGCATGATGCGTTCGATTTTCTCCAGTTCGAGGTCGATGATGTCATCCATGATACGTTGAGCTAATGCCACATGTTTCTTAAACAGATCAAAATCGAAATAAGCATTCGGTTTAAACGGATTTACTACATATGAATACAAATTGATTGCCAAGAGACGGCATGAGTCGTAAGGACATAGAGGTATCTCGCCACATGGATTCGTGGAAACGGTTCGGTAACCTAAATCTGCGTAACAATCCGGTACGGATTCGCGAATTATTGTATCCCAGAACAGAACACCCGGTTCTGCTGATTTCCATGCATTGTGAACGATCTTCTTCCATAAAGTAGAAGCATCTATTTCTTTTGTAAATGTAGGGTCGGAAGAATCAATAGGATATTGTTGTAAGTATGGTTTTCCGTCAACAGCAGCCTGCATGAAAGCATCATCTAATTTCACGGAAACATTTGCTCCGGTTACTTTTCCTTCTGTCATTTTTGCATCGATGAAAGCTTCTGAGTCCGGATGTTTGATAGATACACTTAGCATGAGTGCTCCGCGACGTCCGTCTTGAGCTACTTCACGGGTCGAATTGGAATAACGTTCCATGAATGGCACAAGACCTGTTGAAGTTAATGCTGAATTTTTAACGGGAGAACCTTTCGGACGGATATGGGATAGGTCATGGCCCACTCCTCCACGTCTTTTCATCAGTTGTACTTGTTCTTCGTCAATTTTAATGATAGCACCATAAGAGTCGGCGGCACCATCTACGCCGATAACAAAACAATTGGATAGGGAAGCAACTTGATAGTCGTTACCGATTCCTGTCATCGGGCTACCTTGCGGAACAATGTATTTGAAGTGATCCAATAGATCGTACAGTTCTTTTGCTGTTAGAGCATTCGGATACTTCGATTCGATGCGTGCCACTTCATTAGCAATTCTCCAATGCATATCTTCCGGAGACTTCTCATAAATGTTTCCGAAAGAATCTTTTACTGCATATTTGTTTACCCAAACTCTTGCAGCAAGTTCGTCACCTTGAAAATATCGTAAAGATTCTTCGTAGGCTTCGTCATAAGAATAAATTTGTTTTTCCACGATGCAATATGCGTTAAATCTGATTTTTAATAAGTAATGTGTAGAAGTTTACTTATCGTTAACAAATGTGGATGCAAATCTAAGAATGTTTTTTCATCTATCAAAATAAAAATGAAATAATTTATTAACAGGCTGTAAGTTTTCTATTTACTAATGATAAGTATTTGATAAACAGGGGAATTTGCTTTTCTCTTAAAGGTTAAAGTTTTCCAAAAAGAAAACTATTCTGTTCTGTAGATATAGCAAAATAGATTTTTCTTTTTATATCTTTGCAATAAAAAAGAAATGTTTGAAACCGTAAAGAACAGAAGGACTATCAGGAAATATCTATCGAAGGATATTACTCCTAATTTGTTAAATGATTTGCTTGAAACTTCATTCCGAGCTTCTACGATGGGAGGTATGCAGCTTTATAGTGTGGTTGTGACTCGTGACGCTGAAATGAAAGAGAAACTTTCACCGGCTCATTTTAATCAGCCTATGGTGAAGAGTGCCCCTGTTGTACTTACTTTTTGTGCTGATTTTCGTCGCTTTTCAAAATGGTGTGAGCAAAGAAAAGCTGTACCTGGCTATGACAATTTAATGTCTTTTATGAATGCGTCTATGGATACTCTGCTTGTCGCACAGACTTTTTGTACGTTGGCAGAGGAAGTAGGGCTCGGAATTTGCTATTTGGGGACCACTACTTATAATCCTCAAATGATTATCGATATACTCCGATTGCCCGAATTGGTGTTTCCCTTGACGACAATTACAGTCGGTTACCCGGATGGAATTCCTGCACAGGTTGATCGCTTGCCTTTGGAAGCTGCTGTACACGAGGAAATGTATCATGATTATACACCGAAAAAAATAGATAAACTCTATGCTTATAAAGAATCATTGCCTGAAAGCAAACAATTTATAGAGGAGAATAAGAAAGAAACTCTAGCCCAGGTCTTTACAGATGTTCGTTATACAAAGAAAGATAATGAGTTTATGTCTGAAAATCTATTAAAGGTGCTTCGTCGGCAGGGATTCTTGAAATAATGGTGAACTGAAATAATGGTTAGTGGAGTAGTGATTAGTGAATATGGCTTGTGAAACATGAATCATGAGCCTGCTAATCACTAATCATTAATTCCTTTTCTTTTTAGTAACGCTTCAATTTCCTGCACTTCTGCATTAAAACTCTTATCTACTTCCAGTTGCCCTTTCACGGTTTTGCAAGCGTGAAGTACGGTTGCGTGGTCTTTGTTGCCAATGAATTTGCCGATCTTAGAAGTTGAAAAGTCTGTGTGATTTTTAGCTAGATACATGGCAATCTGACGTGCTTGCACCACTTCTCTCTTTCTGGATTTAGTGTGTATAGCTGCAGGTTCCAAGTCGAAATGTTTACATACTACCTTAAGGATATCATCTATGGTGACGGCTTTCGTTTCGTTGTGAACAACACCGTGCACGATATGTTGAGCCAGATCCATATCTATTTCCTTATTGAAAATAGTAGAACGTGCCATGATAGCAATAACGATACCTTCCAAATCACGTACGCTTTCATTCACATTTTCGGCAATATAATCGATTACCTCCTCTGGAAATTGGAGTCCATCGCGATGTATTTTATTGCGCAGAATATTTTTGCGAAGTTCTACGGTCGGTTTTTCCAATTCAGCTACCATACCCCATTTGAAACGGGTAAGCAGACGTTCTTCAATACCTTGCAACAATACAGGAGCACGGTCGGAAGTCAGTATAAGCTGTTTGCCGTTCTGATGTAGATGATTGAAGATGTGGAAGAAATTGTTTTGTGTTTTGGTAACACCGGCAAATTCCTGGATATCATCAATGATTAATACATCGATATTTTGATAATATCTGATAAAATCATTAGTTGTATTGGTACGTACTGACTCCGTATATTGTACTTGGAATAAATGTGCCGATACGTACAATACACTTTTTTGAGGGTATAATTCTTTAATTTTGGTACCGATAGCATTGGCTAAGTGTGTTTTCCCTACTCCGGAAGCTCCATAGAGGAATAACGGGTTGAAAGCCGTTCCTCCCGGTTTCTCGGCGACGGCTTCAGCTACACTTCTTGAAAGTTTATTACTGTAACCTTCAATGAAGTTTTCAAAATTATAATTGGGATTTAAATGCGAATCTATATCTTGAATGACATGGTTCTCTAAGAAAGTGGGTATTTTCCGACCATCTGTCGATGTGCTTTTAGGAGTTACAGCCGTAGAACGATTGCTTGCTTCGAGATTCACGGTTTGGTTCGGAATCGAAGTTTTGTCTACCATGACGTTGTACATCAACTTGGTTCCTTCGCCAATGACCTTATACAAAGTCTTGCGTATTAAATCTACAAATCTTTCCTCCAGAATCTCATAGAAAAACTGGCTGGGAATCTGTAAATACAAAGTCTTGTCCTCATATTTTAATGGAACAATAGGGGCAAACCAAGTGTTATATGTCGTATCGGGAACATTGTCTTTTATGATATCAAGACAGCGGTTCCAAAGTACGACATGATTTGATTCTATCAT